>CAWBUH010000001.1:0-783267 GCA_963791935.1 Terriglobia bacterium
ATTCGCCGTTGTAGATTTCCGCTCGCAGCCAGGCGGTGAAGGCCTCAGGCTTCATGCTGATCTGGCGGATCCTGAGACTGCCCGGAACGTGTCCGGGTGAAGAACTCGTGGCCGGGTTGCGGCCGGAGAAAACGACCTGGAACTTGGGCTGCTTATGGCCCAAACTGAAGCTGCCAAATAGGTTCAGGCGGAGGTAAATGGGGAGGTAGAACCGCTCTAGTGGAGCAGCCGATCGTACAAGCCACATGCGCAAAAACAAGACTCCAAGCACGAAGCTCAAGAGCATTCCGGCCAAACGGAAAACCGGGGCTCGCTGCGGCCAAACCGGCTGTGAGTTACTGCTCATTACGGTCTCTTCTGCTAATCGAATGGAGTCGTGAATCTGCCATCGCGTGCTTGGTGCTCTCTGCGTTCTCAATAAGGCTCCGCAGACGGTTTTCGGTCGGTGTCTGACCCTGTACGTTGTCGAGCTGAATAGCGATTACGATCTTCCGGAGCGCCATGATTTCGCACAGGAGAACGTGCGACCAAGGCGGTACTTCCACCGCATCCATGTGCGTCTGTCTAGCCCACTCGCTAACGGTCAACCCGGCTTGTTTCGCGACAGCTTTAATGCGTTTTTCTTCCTCGGTTGTGTGCTTGGCGGTCACCGTAGATTCGAGGCTGCGAACCCGTCTTAGGCGCTTCATAATCGTGGTTTCTAGCGGGATACCCAAAATGGACAAAGGCAATGAAAGCAATAGGTATCCCACTGTCTCCCTGGAAGGGGTGGCATATCGTTTTGAGACACCCGATGCGAAGCATCGCCTCTTTCTGCCGGGTTCGCTGCCCCTAGAGCGAAGCGACGACGGCTGCTTCTGGAGGTTAAATCTGGGGTGTGAAACTGGTTCATCTTTGACCTCACTGCCGGCTTATTTCTGCCAGCGACTTCAGGCTGCTCCTGGGGTCGCCGCTGAATTGCTCTTTCGGATGTTCTGAACCTTGGGCGAGCCGGCATTCGGGCTGGCTTCGCGGAACGACTTGAAGCCTTTGTCTTCGCGGAACAATCGCTTCAACGCTGCCGACACAACGTAGCTGGCGGAACTGCCGTTGGCGTACTCACCGTATGCACGGAGTTCGCGGGCCATCTCAGGCCGAAGCCGGATCTCAAGTTTCTCGTCCGGCTGCCTATCTTCGGGTTCAATCAAGGGTGCCGACATGGGTTCTCCTTCGGGGTTAATTAAAGGCCTGATCTTCGCGGAAGTACGTGATCGCGAGGCCAAGCGGGTTATGCAAGATGAGGGCGTTCGGCACTTCCCGGTTGATCCGGAAGACGAACTCGGCCGCCCAGTTTTCTCGCCGGGTTTCAGCACCGGCGGAATTGCTAAGGATCTTGGTGAACTCCACCCGGGCGCGATAGGGCTCGGTCCGGAGCTCTTCGATAACAACGTTGTTGACGACCACCTCCATGTCGTCATCGGAACTGCGCAGGAACTTCGGCAGCCACTGCGACCGGCGATCTCGGGCGTCAATGGCGGAGAACAATGGCCGGTCGAGGAAGTACAGGGCTTCCACATACCGCTGGGCCACCGTCTTGTGATTGCGCGAGTAGTAGTCGACCGTGAACTGGGTCAGAAAGTAACGGATCTCCGGAGCCTGCGGTCTGTAGGCAAAGTCTTGGTAAGCGAGCGCATCGGCGCGTCCAACTTCGTTCACTCGGATGACCAGCGGCTTCACGTGTGCGGCGGCGTTACTGGTCCGCACTAACGCAAAGCTCAGGGCTGCAATCGCACCGGCCAAAAGAACCACCACCGCCTTCAGGGCCATGTTGGTGGTGAGGGTCGAACCGTAGTATTCGTACTCCTGGTGAGCGGCCTGCTCGATCGGGGGAAGTGCCGCCGTTACCATCGGGTTCGCCATTACTTGAACGCTCCTGTGACGGCACCGGTCACACTGCCCACGAACCCGCTCCCGGCGCTGGCTGCGCCTTTGAAGAGATCGCTCACGACTCCACCGATCTTGAGAACACTAAACAAGAGGCCGATGTTCAGCACACCCAGGGGCAGCAGCATAACCAGGAAGTGAGCCAGCGTGTAGTCGCCGTGAATCGAACGGTCGATGAAGCTGACGAGCACCGTGGCCCAGACATAAGTCAGGGCGCTCGCCACTACTCGATAGAAGCTGTACTGGAGCATGAACTGCACCCAGTTCCAGAACAGCCAGTTGAGCTTCGGAACCACAATCCATGGGATGAACAGTGGACCAAGCAGAGAGCCGATTCCGATGAAGACGAAGGCCAGAATGTTGACCGTGAACAGAACCCCTTGGATCAGCGTCATGTCCATGAGAATCGAGTAGTAGACAAAGATCATCACCGGATTCATGAAAGATGGTTGCTCGCTGCCGGAGACCAGAGCATTGATCTTGCCGATCAGGGTGTCGAGCACGGTCAGGTCGATGGTTCCGGCGAAGTATCGCGCCGTGTCCGGCAGAATGCGCGAGACACTGACGCTCGTCCAGGGCAGCGGCGAGTCGTAATAGCGAATCAGAGCCTCGGCGATCAGAAACAAACCAAAGAACTGAATCAGCGCTGGGAAGCCAAACTCGCCGTGATGCCGGGAAGCGCTTTCGGCGGCCAAACGAAGCCCACAGACGACCAGCATGATGATGCCGAGTGACGTGAGGATCTGGTTCCCGGTTGACACGAAGAGCGCACCACCGGAGGTCACCAGGCTGTCGATCGCGCCGGTGATCGTGAGATGTAATCCACCGTTCCGCTGTTCACCGGGATCGCTCCTGACTGAGCGAACAGCGCAGGCACGGCGACGGGTGTCAGAGCGAGAAGGAGAAGCGCAGCATAGCTACTTGTTCTTGAGCGACTTGGCCCAGCCCGAAGGCATGCTCTTAGGACCTTCTGTCCTCATCTGCTGGAAGGCGCGATCGACCTTCTGTTGCTCCGCGTTCTGCAGGTGGCGTTGGTCCGCGATGTACGAGATGATCCCCGCCAGGAGCAGGATGATTCCGATCAGGAGTTTGGTGTTGACGGCAGTGAACATGTAGACCTCGAGTTAGTGAGAGTTGAGAGCGGAGGATGCCCCGCCCCATTGCGGCCCTTCGGAAGCGACATAGCCGTGATATTGAGACCGGAAGTTCATGTCTTCGGTCATGGCATCCCGTTGAATCTTGTTGGCCAAAACCTGCTGCTCCACCAGACACGCGTTGATCTGGCCCAGCGCCCTCGATTCGGTATTGCCCTGCTCGTGTTCCGCGGCCAGGATATTTAGCTGCTGGATCTGACTGTTGGTCGCCGAAGTACCGTCAGCCCGAGCAATCGCGAGCTTGAGAATCGGCCCGAGCTGGTTCACCAGCGAGTTGCCTCGGTATTGGGAGATGGTCGACAGACATTTTGTTGAAGATCCATCCAGTGCTTCAATGCTGGCCAGGCGCGCCAGAGCGGGACTCTGGCCGACGGTTTGGCCGGTCAAGTTGATCCCGTTGCTCAGCGCAATGGTGGATTGCTGCCAGGCGTTTGGCACCTGGGACGGGCTGCCGCTCACGGCTTGCGACCAGGCGCGGCTCTCGCCGTACTTATCTTGCGTATAGTCGTTTACCGCCAGCTGGGCTACAGCGGCCCACTGCGCCTTGTTCGCGCCGTTGAAGCTCTTCGACATCGCGACGCCCAGGTTGTACATCTGCATTCCGTTGGCGTAGATCTTTTCGAGCTGGGTGACGGTCTCGATCAGCTTGGCGTAGTTGCTGATGTCCTGGGACCAGATGTGACCGAGGGTCGCGTAAGACGTCGGGTCGAAAACGATGTCGCCGAACCCGAACAGCGCAGCAGCTCGGCTGGGAAATAACAGGTTGAGGGCGAGCAGTCCCGCAACACTGACCAGCGCACCCCGAAATAACGTAAGCGCTCTCTTTCTCATGAGTAATCTCCTAGTGCGCGAGTCCGGACGAGTGGAGGAGTCGGGCTACATAGCCGAGCGCACCGAGCAGGGCAAAGCCGGCAAGGGAGCCGAAGAATACGAACAGGGCAACATAGAGCGGAGAGCGCCGGAGGTGAATGTCACTACGAATCAATCGTTCTGTCTGCGAGTCCATTTAGAAATCTCCTTTGTGAGTGGGGTTCACGCTGGGCAGCGTGGCTGCCATGGCGTCGTACGTGGGAAGACGAAGATCGTCGGTGAGGATGATCTTCACGCGCGTGCCCTCGCGAATCGTGATCGTAGGCATGCGATTGAGGAAGCGATCCAGGATTCGGTCGGAAGATTGAGCTGTGCTTTGGGTGATGCCGTTTCGTAGCTCAACCGAAGGGTTGTAACCGAAGCCGCCCGTGCCGTTGCCGATCTGCGCAAGGCCGCCGATGGCTCCGACCGCCAGACTGGCACCGAAGATCGAAAGATAGTGGTTGTTGACCTCGTCGTGCAGGCCTACATCTCCGGCTTGACCCAACGCCGGCATCGACTTGTCGAGCGGGATGGAGTACGTCCGCAGCCCGGAAACCAGAATGCGGTGAAAGGAGACGGCCAGGCGAGCCTGCCCGAGTGACGAAACTTTGCTGGCCTCCCCCAATACTCGAGCGCCCTGTGGAATCAGGAGGACGCGCGTTCCGGGCTGGTAGACGTCGCTGGTAACCATGCACTCCACCGGACCCACCGCATCCCCATCCAGCCGGTTCGTCAGGACGGCCTCGATCACAGTTCCTTCGGGCAGCCAAACCGTCCCTTGTGAGTTGGGATCGAAGTCCAACGGCTTGCGGTTCTTGGCGGCTTCGGGTTTCGACTGCGCAGATGAATCAGTGGACGTGCTGCTGAAGCCGCAGTGCTCTGAGACGCTTCTGAATGCGGCTCGGAATGAAAGGAAGCCGGAGACTCCTGCCGGACTAAGTTGTCGGCGAAGAGTGACTTGTACGCTTGCTGCGCCTGCTCTGTCTCGATCTGAGACTTTTGAGACTGAACAGAGCCCTGCAACGGCGCGTTCTGTTGCCACTGCTGACGCGCGATGGCCGCGTCGTTCAAGGCTGCGGCCCGTTGCAGATCCTCGAACGTCGTTGGGGCCGGGACGCCTGCAGTCTGCTCCACTCCACGGGCGACATCTAGCTGGTGCTGCCGAGCCCGAGTCTCTTGCTGCAGCTGCGCCTCAGCCTGCTTCAGACTGTTCTCCCAATCTCGAATCTGCGCGGGACTGGGATTCTCTCGCTGCCCCGCTGGGACTTGTCGTTCCGCCTTCGGAGCACTGCTCCGGTTCGAGCCGACGATGTTTGCGAGGATCAGGAACACCAGCACGCCCGCGATCCCGAAGTAGATGTAGCGCTTGTGCTTGTCGCTGAGTCCGCTTGGCTTCAACTTCTCGGGGTCTGGGATTGGCGGCGGCGCTGCGCTATCAGCTGGAGGAGTAACCAGTTCTTCGGGCATTTGCTTCCTCTTAGCCCGCAGTCTCGCGCCGAAACTTCAGTTCGCTTTTGCCCACCCGGAGATAACCGTCATTCAAGATCTTCGGAATGGTGTAGCGGCCGTCTTTGAACTGGTACTGGATCAAACTCGGCTTGCCGTCTTTGATCTCGTACACGGACGGGGCTTCCTGCGGCCTAGCTTCGATGTACGTGAAGCGGTCGTCATGGTAGATCGCCGTAACGTGGAACGGATCTTTTGCAGAACTCGCGAACTTGTAATCATGCCGGATCGTGGCCGGGTACTCAGCCCGGAGTTCGGAACGCTCCTTCTCCGCTTCCTGCCGCATCGCGGTCTGCTGCGAAGCGAGTTGCGCTCGAGCGTCGTCGGCTTCTTTCTTGTAGACCGCCACCGAATCCGCTGGAATGAACTTCGGCTTGTCCTTCATCGCCACGATGGCACTCGAATCCGCTGGGCTAACGAAGACCTTCAGTTCCGCATGCGCATCCGCATTCCCCGAGACCTCTGTCGCCAGAAAGCTGTAAACGTTCCCGCTAGCGGTGATCAGATTAATGTTGGTCCGACCACCGGGTTTAGCCGGTTTGACGTAAGCAAAATTGCCGGTCCAGTTCACCGGCCAATAGTCTTTGTCGCCGCAGGTGACCTCCAAGATTGCCTCCTCTCTCGGGAGCTCGATCAGGGTCGTAAACCGAACCTCCGTTGAGATCGGAACGATGTCGGTGTCGTGATACGCAACCGTGCGGCTGACTGTGCTCGGGTCTCCCGCCAGGACCTTCACATCAGCCGCGGTTCCGGGAACACAGGTCACACCCACACAAGAAAGCGCGATCGCTACAGTTGAAAACCTGGTCAAAGAAACCTCCTCCTACTTGGCCTGAGCGGCCAAAACCTTCAAACCTTCTTCAAAGCCGTGCTCACGGATTGCATGATTCCGGCGTTCGTTGTCGAACGGTGAATTCGTGTACTCCCAATACGCGTGCGGGTCCAAGTTCACGTTCAGGACCTTGGCACGGCTGGCGGTCTTCCACAGAAACTGCCGCTTCGGGATCAGCTCCGAGAACAGTTCGACTTCCCGCTCATTGAGCCGGAACATGCGCCCATAGCTCGCCAGATCCGCTCCGGGATTCGCGAGCAGGATCTTCGTCGGGCAGACCTCATTGACAAGATCCAGTACGCCAGCACTCTGCAGGTCGGCTGCTGACTGCGTAATCAGGCCAATGCCGCCGTTGTGCTTCCGCCAGGTCTTTCCGGCCGCCACAAGATACTGCCGGGCCGTTCCATTCGCGAGAAAGCGCCACACTTCGTCCGCCCAGAGCTGCTTGGGGGACTGCAAGAGCGTCGGATCGAACACCACCTGGCTAATCCGCTGGAAGATGTAGAACAAAAGGGGCTCGAGAATCTGCGGATAGAGCTCATCCACACCCTGGAAGTCGAACGTCTGAAACCGGGAGAACGTCAGCGTGTCGTCGACGTTATCGAAGAGCGAGCCGTACTGCCCCCCGGCAATCCAGGGGCGCAAGGCCGAGCTCAGGTGCGGCGGCAGGCCGAAGACCAGATTGCGCAGCGTGCGCTGATCGGAAGCAAACACGTACATCGATTCCACGCCCTCGAACAGTTCCCGGTCGTCGTCGACGGTGGGCTCATAGCCGCTGTTCGTGAGCAGCAGGCGGACGAACGTAAACAGGAATTGCAGATTGTCAGGCGTGCCCGGCAGAACGAACGGATTGATGCGGAAAGACTGTCGGCCTTCGCCGAACTGCATGTGCAGATAGGAGCCGCCATGCTTCTGGGTGATCTGCCGGTAACTGCCGCCGAGATCCAGGATGAATGTGCGCGGTGAGTCCTTCTGCGAATGGTCGATGAATAGATTGGCCAGCACCGACTTGCCTGCGCCGGGTGCGCCGAAGAGAAGCGCTCCCAGACGATCGCCTTCGCGCAGAGGGAAGAAGAACGGTGTCGCATCGTTGGTTTCCAGCACGACCAGGTGCGCGCCCCGAGAATGCCGACTGCCCTTCTCGCAGGTGGACGGCCCATATAGAAACGAAAGATCGGCGTAGTTCCCGCTCAGCAGCCACGTACGGCGGAGATTGAAGGCGTTATTGCCCGGGATGATCGCGAGATAGGCATTCAGCGCGTTGTACGTCTCCTGGATCAACGCCGCTTCGTGGTTGCTGAATATCTTGACGACATCGGCTGCCGCGCTCTTCAGTCGGGCTTTGTCACCCCAGCCATACAGCAAGACCGTGAAGGAGAACTCTCCTAGGTACTCACCCTCGTTCTTAATGCGAGCGAGGGTCGTGTCTAGCTCCTCCACATCATTCAACGCGGACTTGTCTACAATCACGTTCTCGCGATTGCCGCGATTCATGACCATGCTGAGAATGGACGGCAGGTCCGACACCCACTGCGACCAGTGAAAGTGGTTCTGAGCCGCGCGGATGGTCGTGATCGCCTTCTCGTTGAGAACCGGCTTGAACTCGCTACAGAGAATGAAGTTCACTTCAATGGCGAGCAGATGCCGCAAGACATTCGGGAACGTCACCGCAGGAGGTTCCTTCAACGAAAGAATCTCTAAATGCGCCTCACCGATCCGGATTCCCTCGTCCGTGCAAGCCAGCGGCAAACTCGGAAGGAAGTAATCGATATGGCGGTCGTACTTCAGTTGTCCTGTTGCTGCGATCTCCGGGTCGAGGTTCGTCAGCAGTCGTAGGAATGCAAACGACCGCTTTTTGTCCAACAGCAACAGCCCGAGCAGATCACCGATGGTTCGCTGGAATGATTCAACATAGCCCAGCAGAGTATTGCGGTTTCGCTCCAGCTGATGAGCAAGGATCCGAAGGACATTCTTGTTCGAGATCGCACGAAGACCACCGGGCGCTCCGGGCTCGAACAGCAAGACGTAGAAAATCTGGATGGTGAAAAGACCCTGTGCTTTCGAACTCAGATACTCCCATCGGTTCTGCACCGTTTGGCGAACCGCGGGATCCAGAAACTCATCAGCCCGGCCAATGTCGGCGCGGTCCTGCTTGACCACATATTGATAAATCCGGAATCGATCATCGAACGAGCGCCAAGCCACAGCGGCACGTTTGGTGTAACTCTCGAGCGTTGCTTCGGTCAGGCACTCGTAGTCGATACCCTCGACGCGCAGAACCACGCCCAGCTGGTTTGCTTTCGTCAGGAAGACGTGGTCATCGATGAAGCGGTGAGGGGCAAAGAGCGAGTGAAACGCTCCGGCTTCCCCATAGGGCTGGATGAACTTCTTGAGATTGACCATAGCTACCTCCCTTCCCGCTGAATGAGAATTCGGAACCAGTCGCGCTTCGCAGGATCGTAGAGAGACTTTCTGCTTCCGAACCTGGTTCAGCACCAGAAACATATTGGGGTCTTTTCGCGTGAGCCGTCGGCCTGTGACACACAAACCGACGAACAGCAGGACGGCGGCAATCTTCGAACCTCCATCGTTGGCTCCCACGATTACGGAAAGAATGAAAGCCAGGCCCGCCAGCTTCCTGTCGATACCGACAATCAGCAGAGGCTTGTTCAGAGCTTTGGCAGCAGGCCTGGCCATAGTTGTTTTCCTAGAGTGCCTGCACCCAGGTGATGATGGGCGAAGCGAATAGCGCAAACACCAGGCCAAGTAATAGGCCGGAGACTTTGGCAACAGTGCCGGGTCCGCCGGCCATCAGGCCGATGCCGCAGATGATGCAGAGAATGATGCCAACCCACTTGGCGATGGCGATCATCTCAGTGGCGATTCCCTGCGCCGCTTGACCAAACGAACTCGTCTGGGCAAAGGCGAGGGTTGCGGTAAATCCGAACAGGACGGCCAAACAAGCCAACTGCCGGGATGATGGGGGCAAAAGCAGATTGCGATACTTCATGTGTGAGCTCCTATATGAAATAACCCGCTGGGCGGAACTTGTGTTTAGCTGTGCGCGATCGCGCGGCCCTGCTGAGATCTCGCCTGCGCTGTTCGAGGCAAGATCGCGAGTGCCGTGTTTACTTCAAGGAAAGCCCCGTTGCTGGAAACGACGGCGGGACACTCGGGCCAATAAAGGCGGACCAGCTTAAGCCAGTCGTTGATTCGCTCGCGGAATTTGCGCTCGCGAGCATATACCTGTACGCCAAGTTGGTTCGCCAGACCGTTGCTGCCGAACAGCGGAACTCGTTCCGATCCCTTCGCCTGGTGACAACGCCAGGTCAGCCATGTGTAGAGATCGAGACAGCCCGGATTCCGTGCAAGCACGCGAACTACATCAGCATCGATCGGGATTGGATGATCCCGTAGTTCCTGCCAGAACGCCTGAGACAGCGTGACGGCATTGTCGCGAGTAGTTACCCTGGCCCCGGACTCTGAAAGCCAGAGCTTCATGGAGTCAAAGAAATGAGTTCGGGAGCAATGCCACACTTCGGTCTTACTTTTCTCATCTGTGGTTCCGAAGAAGATTGTGCTTCCGAATACTCGCCGAAATGCGTCGACTAAACGCTTATAATGAGCCCCATTCGTCGGCATGCCCCATTCGACCAGCATTTCAGCTCCGCTCCGGAACCGAACCTCACGCGTTTGGTACCGGACCGCCTGCGTTGCGAGGTACAGCACGACCAATCGATCCTGGCCGAACGGAACACCCCAGCTTGGGTGACCAGTGACTTCCAGCCGAAAACGGCCATTCTGACGTCGATGAGTCAGAGCGCCCGGGGGGAGGGGTCGTATTGGAAGGCCGCACAATATGAACGGACGCGCGCCGAACGCAACATCCTGATCGGCCGTGCGCCGTCGATTGCGGATCTCGAAAACCTGGTTAGCGCGCTCGCTTACAAAATCCGCAAGCGGAAGGCCTTGGATCACGTCCTTCACAGATCTCATGCCAGAGCTCCAGCAGATTTGTAAGATTTCGAGGCCGACGGACGTCGATGAGCGAAAGTGTGTGCAATAAGCGCCGAACAGGCCGCGAAAGACGCGCTGAAGCTTAGGAGACCGGCAGAAGAATCAATAACGTAGGCGAGAGGGGGAAGCTTCACACGCAGGAGGTCGCAGGTTCGAGTCCTGCCGCGCCCTAGTGCTGGTGTGGGCTGCTCTGACGGAGACACTTCTGGCGTTAACCCATGCGAGGTGGCCGCAGCACTGTGCGGTAGAAAAACAGAGACACTCGGGGCGTTGAGCCCTGCTAGGCTACCGCAGCACTGTGCGGTGGATCCAACCGAGACACCTTGGGCGTTGGGCCCATGTTAGGGGACCGCAGCACTGTGCGGTAACTATACAGACAGACACTTCTGGCTTTGGCCCCTGCTAGGGAACCGCAGCACTGTGCGGTGAACTTACGACAATCAACACCTCTGACGTTGAGCCATGCTAGGCGACCGGCAGCGGCGTGCAGTACTTCGGACACTTCTGGCGTATGCCCTTACTCAGGGATCCCGCGCTGTGAAGGCCGACTCTGGTATCTGTCTGCAGCCAACTAACGGTATTACGATTCTATCGCCCTTACTTTGCGTTGTCAAGTACTTTTCGCGCTTATCCTTGCAGTTGCGCTTTAATGCTCGCCTTATCCGAATCGAGTTCGATACGAAGCATCAACTTACCAATCAAGCATAGGTCGCCAGATTTTGTCTGGCATTGGCTTGATCCAAGGGGACTGCAGCAGACTGCCGAGAAACACGAGAACAAACAGTTCTGGCGTAGGCCCTTATGCTCCAGGGATCCGCGTTGCAAGCCGACTTTTAGAGCAGCAAGCGTGCGGTAACTATTTATAGCCCGCTCCACTTCATGTTGTCAGGTGCTTGGCGAAATATCCGGTTGTTCTCCGTGTTGTGAGGTCAAGCGATCTTGAAGAGTTGTCAGTGGGAACTTCAGTGCGATCCGCACTGGCCCGCGCTATGTACGGAATAATGTACGGAACCGCTTCCGTAACTCCCCACTTTTCGGCTTTGTTTAGGATTAGTCGCGTTGTTGGTCGGAACAGCTCAAGTAGCCGTCAATAGGGGCTTACACGCTACAGGGAGATACATCGCAAACAATCCTGAATACTGAATCCACATACTTCACACGCAGGAGGTCGCAGGTTCGAGTCCTGCCGCGCCCACCAAGAACAGGTTTTTACCGTTTGCGGCATCGGCTCATCATCGTGTATGGCCGGTTATGAGCGTTCCCTATTCAGAGTTCGTGTGGTGGAAGCAAACTGAGTGTCCTGTCCTTAGTTGATCGTCCCGCCCAGCTCAACTTGAATCGGCGGCATACCGACAATCTCGTAGGTTGCCGATGCGATTCCGATATATGCAGACTCAAGTCCTGAGAGGATCTCTCGGCTGATACGTTCTTTCAGCCCGCGAACGTCGTGGGCTGCGCAGAGAAAGCGTACACTCAGTTCGACCCAATTGTCTGTGATGCGCAGGAACACGCGCGGGTGAACGTCGGCAGCTTCAATGAAGAAGCGTTCTTTCAGTCGCTCGAGCTCAGGTTGAGCGAGATTGGCGATATCTGTCGTGTTGCGCTTTACTGCCTCCAGAATAATCTGCTCGGCACGATGCCGATCGTCCTTGAACGAGATAGGCAAATGCATCTCTTCCCAGATGTAAGGGAATTCGTGAGTGTAGTTATAGACCGGCTCCTCGAAAACGTTCGCATTCGAGATAGTGACGATGCGGCCGGAATACTGCCTGCTCATCACCCACATGCCCGGGCCCTGGCTCTGAACGGAAGGCGGCTCGCCCATCTCCATCCCAATAGGAACGTAACGAGACTGATGCCCTGGCGTGTCCAAAACGCGGTCTTCTGGCGTGATCCACCTGCCCTTTGCGCGATGGCGCGCAGACCTTTGCTGATGAGGTACAAGAACAGGAAAAGAACGATAGTAAAGATCAGCTTCTGTGCATGACAAGTTGAACGAAGTTGTCTTGCATGAGCCGTACGTTTATTAGAGGCTGGAATGGCCGAAACGCTTCCTGCCGAGTGGGACGCCATCCCGGAAGGTGAATCGATCGATTACTCGCGAGTAGTCAGGAAGAGCCAAGCTATGACCTGGCTGATTCGCTTCGATGTGCGGAGGCACGAAGGAAGCTAAGACAGACGGCGATCTACGGCCTTCGGCCACCAACCGCCCGGCGTGAAGAAATTATGCCAATCCAGCTTGCAAGCTTCAACGATTTGCAGTCCATATTCACAACGCTTGAGTTCAGCGGCAGTGGCATTGGCGGTACCAAACGCAAACTTGCATCCGGCGTCTTTTGCCTGCCGGATAAATTCCTCGCCCGGCGTTCGGCGCGAGCTATTGAGTTCGATTGCAACTTTGTTCTTCGCAAGAACAGAAATCAAGTCTTTGGCTCGCTCCGGCGAAGCATTGAGACCGCTCAGAATGTCGATTGGCTCTTTCTCTAAACGGATCAGCACGGTGTCGATACCGGCTCCACGCACATCGGCGATCACGTAATCAAACTTACGCAGCGCGCTCTGCGATAAGGCTTTCGTCCAGCCGCGGTGGTCGGCAACAAGCGCGGAGAACACAGGTTTATGCTCCATTGCTGCGAGCCACTGGTCGACCGCAGCGCCGTTCTTGAATGTGCTCGCCTCGGCTGTAATCCCGTATTGAAGACCATCTTGCCGCGACTTTCGCAAAGCCTGGTCGAGAGACAGTCCCGGCCTCAGGCAGACATGAAAATCGACCATCGGTAAGTTATGCCGGCCGATATCGATAATCTCGCGATACGTCTCGTCCACCACCGGGGCCGGGCGGCTATAGGCCGGCAGATCCTCCGGTAACGGCCGGACGCGAACGCTTCTATAGGCCGCCTTGGATCCGTTGTTGTGGCACTGGAGCGCGAACGTACCGTGGTCCAGAAAGCGATACTTCTCGCCGTCCGCTGGGATCACCGGAGGAGTGGGCTCTACATAGTCGACAAGGAGTTCGTTATTCAAGTGAATCTGTACGTTCTTACCGCGGACTGCCACGGCCATGCGAAACGGCTTTTCGTCTGCCGTTAACTGCTTGTACATGTTGCGCAGTCCATAAAGCGATCCGGTCTTCTTGCGTTCCAGGTAACCTCCGTCACCATGAGCTGTGTTGTTCACCTGAACCTCGAAGCCTTTCTCCGGAAAGCCACTCTCCTGGTAGGCTGTGTGAAAGTACACGCCGGAGTTACAATCCGGCTGCGTGATCAACTCGACTTCAAGCTCGAAGTTCTTGAAGTCGGCACCATGCACCGGCCCGGTGTAAAAGAGATGCGAACGCGCGCCGTCGGCGGTCAGCATACCGTTCCTGACCGTCCACGAACTCTTGTTTTCGCTGGGCTTCCAGCCACTCAGACTGTGGCCGTCAAATAAGTCGATCCACCCATCGCCACTCTCCCTGCTTGCGAGCAAGGAACTTGCGGCAATTGTGCTCACAAAGGAGCGTCTTGTCAGTGTTCGGAGGTCGAGGGTGTTTTGCATCCGGCAGTGGCCATTATTTCAAACGATGCAAAGCAGGACCGGGTAAGACGCCCTTACTCTCTGCGGCGCTTTCGCAAGCTGCCGGTGGCCCATTTTCGCACCCGATCTTGCCGCACGCGCCAACGATCGTCGCCGACCTCCACATCAAATTCAGCATCCGGGCTGAACCACCAAAACAGAGCCCACTGCTGCCGCGCTTTATAAGCCGCATCGAACAAGCTGATGGCATCGGTCTCAATCGAGTGACGCTCACCATCCTTACCAACTACCGAGACGACACAATGCCGCACGCTCGAAGTGTATCAGTTTCGCTATCTGTTCGCCCAGTGAATTCAGCGAGATTTACTGCTATTTGGCCGAAGAGATCCCATGAGTGCTGCGTCGATTCCGGGTATGTCTTGCATGACGAGCGTCAAGCTGAATTGCAGACCTACTCTAAAACGGCCTGCAGCCTGCAGGGAATACCGCACCTTGGCGGTTCCGCAGATCTCGCGACCGTCGACTAGAACAGTTACCTCGGTGTCCACCGGAATATCTTTCACGACAACGACACCCAATCCATAGACTGACGCATCTACGCTTTCACCGGTCGAGGTACACGTTGTACCGTTCTTGGCGGTCCACCGAATCTCGACAGGCGCAATGAAGCGAGGCCGCTCGTTCTCTGCCAGTTGAAATTTTCTTTTCACTGCCATCCATATCGGCAGAAACGACGGAAAGATTAGTCCGGCACGGCGCGTGTCGGGTGAATGCCGAACCGCAGAGCGCTCAGCCGCAGACTCCGCGATAGTTTTGGTATCGAGTTACGACCTAGTACGCCAAGGCGGGACAGCGAAGCGTTCAGAGCGTACAATCAGTGAGCCCGTCACGCCTCTGTGACGCGGTCGCAGAGGTTATATGAAGAATCGCAAAGCTGCAGTGGCAATACTTATAGCAATCATCTCGGGCACGGCTACGGCCGCCAGAGCCGACTCTTACAACTTCATTACGATTAACGTGCCAGGGTTAACCAATACTGTTGCTACCGACATCAACAACCGCGGGCAGATTGTCGGGTACGGGACCGGAAGCGGAGGTCAGACAGGCTTCCTGGACCAAGCGGGAATTTTCACCGGGATCTCGTTTGCTGGAGCGTCCACGACTACCGTGAACGGGCTGAATGATGCGGGACGACTAGTCGGGACTTACTCAAACAGTACTGGGTCGCATGGCTTCGAGTACAGCGGCGGGAGTTACACGACTGTCGATGCCGGGTCGAATGCGGTGGCCGGTACGACCAGTTTGGAGGGGATCAATAACTCCGGCCAGATTGCCGGCAACGCCACCATTCCGGATGTAATTTCAGGTACAGCGCCTGACGGTTTCGTGATGACGGCGGGATCCTCTCAGTTCGTGCCGTGGGGACCGGGCGGATTCTTGTCTGTCTCCGGTATAAACAACTCAGCGCATATTACCGGCAGTGCGGGCGGCATCCTTCTCCCGAATGCTGCGATTTACGGTACTGCAGACGCTGTTTCGCTGTATGCGTTCCAGTTTGCATCGTTCGAGGCGCTTAACGACCGGGGACAGATCGTGGCTGATGGAGATTATGTAATTTCGAATCTGAATAGCAGCGATCTTGGCCCGGCGATTGTGTACCCGGGAGCAGTGAGCACGAATATTCTGGGAATCAATGACGCCGGCTGGCTGGTGGGAGACTACGTTGACAGCTCAGGCGTCCAGCACGCCTTTGAGGCAACGACGGCAACGCCTGAACCCGGTACGATCGGGCTACTGACCGGTGCGCTTCTTTTGATGAGCCTGTTTGCCGCCAAGCGCAAATTTACGGGTGAGCGCAGCACATAAGTCCGACGTTTATCCGATAGGAGAGCGAATTTATCTCTCTTCTTCAATATTCAGATGCCATTCCCGGGCAACTCGTATAGGGCACGGGGGCGGTGGCTGGCACTACGATTGCCCTCCCTCCTGATGCTCCCGACCGCAAGCGGGCGAGAGCTGAACGGAATCGACGATTCCGATCCAAAACGGAGGCAACATGAAGAACAACCATCTACTTTCGACATGCTCGAATACTGGGTTTGAGGAAAAGCAGAACTGGCGCGCTGGTGCGTTGATGCGCAGCGGAATGATTGCTGTGCTATCGCTGGCGGCCGTGTTCACGGCGTCCGCCCAGCGCATTCAAAGTCCGGCCGACCTACAACAGGCCGAGCATCAGATGCAATATCAACAGAAGCTCGAACAGATCCTCAGAGATAAGTCAGCATACGCGGCCGCGATCGTAGCGAAGTGGGAAAGCGCAGCGAGATCGAGCGGACGCTGGGACGAAAATTATGCAACCGACCTGCAGGCCGCCCTTATGAAACTGCAGCCGGACAATCTGTTCGCTGCCGGCGAAGCACAGAGCTACGAGGCGATGATGACCGTACTCGCGACGGGACGCCTCCCGAAGCCCAAGAGCTCGCTCGAAAGCAGCGCGGCCAATTCGCCAAATTCACTGGGCGATACCTTCGATGATCTTGTGTATACACCGCTGGCGCCATGCAGGATTGTGGACACAAGGAACGCCGGCGGAGCGATTCCGGCGAACGGCAGCCGGGTCTTCGATGTGGACGGAAGCACGTTTACCGGGCAGGGCGGATTCGCGGGAGGCTGCGGAGTTCCTTACGGCGTGTCGCGAGCAGTGGCGATGACCATCACTGTAACTCAGCCGAATGGGGCAGGCTACCTGCATGCGTGGGCGGTAGGACAGTCCCAGCCAACGGCGAGTGTGCTGAACTTCGCGCCGGGCCAGACCATCGCGAATACATCGATCGTGCCCGTGGACCCAGGGGTTGGGAACGATTTCTGGATCTCTTCTTCCGCCGCCGCCACGCAGGTCGTGATCGATGTGGTGGGTTACTTCGCGGCACCGACCGCGACCGCGCTCGATTGCGTTACGGTGAGCTCAGGCGGCTACACGAGCGTGCCGGTGAATCAGTGGACGGCAATCGATGCAAGCTGCCCGGCTGGAAGGACGGCCACGGGCGGCGGGTACGACGTTTCCGAAGGAACGCTGGGTTATCCCGGCGTGTGGATTACGTCGCTTCCGAACGGAAACGGCTGGCGCGTTTGGGTCGATAACCAGACTAACGGGAATCGCAACGTCATCGGATATGCGAACTGCTGCCGCGTACCGGGGCGCTAGTTAGAAGAAGTGAGATGGGCCCGGTATATCGCCGGGCTCATCGGCTCACCCGAGCTTTAAGAATTCAAGAGCAGCCGAATTCAGACAGTAGCGCAGGCCCGAAGGCGGCGGACCGTCATCGAAGACATGCCCGAGGTGTGCGTCGCATTTGCGGCACAGGACTTCGGTACGCTGCTCGGACAGCTTGGAATCGCGCTGAGTATAAATGTTCTCCGGAGCAATGGGCGCGGAAAAGCTCGGCCAACCCGTACCGGAATCGAACTTAGCTGCTGAAGGAAAGAGGGCATTCCCGCAACAGATACAACGATAAATACCGTCTGCGTGGGTGTTCCAGTAGCGTCCCGTAAAGGCGAACTCAGTAGCTTTGCGCCGCGTGACGGAGTACTGCTCGCCGGTAAGTTCTGCGCGCCAGGCAGCATCTGACTTGAGCAGCTTCCGCAGACGAGCGACCGATGTGCGCCGGCCGGCGGGCGAAAACAAAACCAGGGTCACCTCAGGACCCGTGCCGTTGAGGGCCGGATCGGGTAAAGCTCTGCTCTTTTGCCTGAAGAGAAACAGGAGTCCACCAAGGACAGCCGGCATAACCAGAAATGCGCGCCGGGAAACGCCACCGCCCGATTGTGCCGAACGAAAGTTCACACGTATTCCAAATCCTCTACCATGATGACTTACGGGTGACGCAGGGTGAATGGCGCAGAGCAACGTGTAGAAGAAATCGTAGATGGCGCAAGCAGAAGGAACACGAAGCAGATCAGGTCTGCACTCGTGATAGCAGCCGTAATCGCGGCACTTCTTTGGCAGACCCGCTGGCCGAGCCTCAGACTTGGCCTGGTCATTCTGTTGGCCGGTCAGCTTGGCACGGCGGTGGCGCTGGTCTTTCGGAACCGGCACATCGCGGGCCAATGGCAGCATGACCCGCTTGGCTGGTTCGACGGAGAAGCGGAGTTCCTCGACCGGCTCGCCCTGTTTGAAAGCGTAGCCCGGATGGCTGGCTTTCTCGTCCTCGGATATGGCTTGTGGGTGGTCACTCGAAGTCTCCTGATTGCGGTGCTGCTAGGAGCCGTCTATCCGTTATCGATCTACTTCGGGATGACGCGGAAGAACCTGCAGCGGGCAAAAGCAGCGCTGCGAACGCAAAGAGAGAATTTGGAGTCTACGCTCGATTAGGGACGCGCGGCGCTCGAACGGAGCACCTTCCCGGGCAGAGCCGCGGTCGATTTGCCGTTCATCACGACGGGGACCCCATTCACGAGGACATACTGCATGCCGACAGAGAGTTGATTCGGCTTCTCGAAAGTCGCGAGGTCGCGGATGGTATCGGGATTGAAAACGACGACGTCGGCCCACATCCCCGCTTTCAAAACTCCACGATCGGCGAGGCGCATGCGCTGAGCCGGAAGCGAGCTAAATTTTCGAATCGCCTCCGGCAGAGTCAGCAGCTTATCTTCACGAACATATTTGCGAAGTATGCGCGGAAAAGTTCCGTAAGCGCGCGGGTGCGGATGCTCGCGCGCGAGAATGCCAGCGGGTGCAGTACCCTGCGAATCGTTGTCAATCGAAACCCAAGGTTGGCGCAGCACGCAGGCGACATCGTTTTCCGACATCCCGAAAACGGCGACCGACATGCCGGGATCGTCGATAAGAAGGTCGAAGATGACGTCAATAGGATCCTTGTGCTGCTCTTTGGCTATATCTGCAACGGTTTTCCCTTGCAAAGGCAGCAGCTTCGGGTTACTGACAACGCTGACCAGAATTGCTTCAGCACCTGGAATCTCGAGCCACTCGTTGTCCCAAGTCGAGCTATCGTGCAGCATAGTGTCCCGTATGCGGCTACGCGTCGCGGGGTCTTTCAGGCGGGCTACCATCTTGGCATCTCCCCCGTCGTGCGCCCAAGGCGGGACGAAGGCAGAGAACGTGTTAAACCAGGCCGGGTAAGCGTAGGTATCCGCTTCGACATCGATGCCCGAGCGCCTTGCTGTTTCGATACGGTCGACGATCGAGGGCATACGCCCCCAATTCTTTTTTCCGGCGGCTTTCAGATGCCAGATCTCGACCGGAATTTTCGCTTCGCTGCCGATACGGAACACTTCATCGAGAGCGCTGCTGATCGCATCCCCTTCGCTGCGCATATGAGAGGCGTAGATGCCGCCCAGCGGAGCCGCTTCACTGGCCAGAGCAACGAGCTCTTCTGTTTTGGCATACGGTGCCGGCGCGTACTGAAGTGAAGTAGATACCCCGACAGCACCATCGAGCATGGCCTGATGGACAAGAGAACGCATGCGGGCCAGTTCAGCTGGGCTCGGTGGCCGGTCGTCATCACCCACCACGACGCGCCGAACTTGTGTGGCGCCTACGTAGCTGGCCAGATTAATGCCGATTCCCTGGCGTTCGAGGCGCGCAAAGTATTCGCGGAAAGTTGTCCAGTCGGCCTTTAGTCCAAAACGCTCGAAGCTGGGCCGGTCTTCTGAAATGAGCCGCGGACTGAGCGGGGCAGCGGAATTCCCTTCTCCGGTGATCTCGGTGGTGATGCCCTGATAGATCTTAGAAGGAAGATGCGGATTGACAAGAATCGAGACTTCCGACTGGCCAAGCATGTCGATGAAGCCGGGGGCGACAGTCAACCCTTGTGCATCGATGACCTGTTTCGCTTTTGCAGTCCGAAGCGATCCGATCTTGGCTATGCGGCCGCCACGAATGCCGATATCGGCTGAATACCAAGGCGACCCCGTGCCATCGACGATGTGGCCGTTGCAAATCAGAACGTCGAAATCTTGCGCAACAGCTGAACAAGCCGAGAAGAACAGCGCTGACGCGATCAACGCCGTTCTGCCGGTGATTCGTAGGATCAGGCTCACTGACCCGGAGTGCCGGGCTGCTGCGAGAGGCTGGCGACGTTGTCTTTATTGACGACGAAAGCACCAGTATCCACAAACGTGGGATACGGAGAAAAGATGTTCTGAGACCAGTTGGTCGACAGCGGCTTGGACGGGTTGAGATGGATATCGGCTAGCAACTTAGTGCCGTAGTAGGCCATTGTGTAGGGCTTCTGGGCAATGGTGGCGGAGATAACACCCTTGCGAATCCAATCGACGGTTCCCGGATCGGTGTCCATAGCGATAATGGATACTTTGCCGCCCATATTGGCGCGGTTTACCACATCGGCAACAGCCGGACAGGCGAGCGCTTCGAGACAAATGAATGCGTCTACTTTTGCCTTCGAATCAAGGAGCTTTTTGGCAGAGTCAAAAGCTAAGTCGGAGTTACCGTTCATATCGACGACCTGCATGATTTTCACATCGGTATGATCGGCAAAAGCGGACTGGTATCCAGCCAGGCGCTCTTTCAAATTGGTCTGGCTGGGGATTGTGTAGAGCACTACGTTGCCCTTGCCGTTGAGCAGCTTGGCCGTTAGCTTGCCGCCGATGGTACCGGCATTGAAATTGTCCGTTCCGACAAAAAAGATGCGTTTGCTGGCGGGAGCATCGGCATCGATGGTGATGACCGGTATGCCCTGATTCACTGCGCCATCGATATCCGGACCGAGGATATTCACGTCCGATGCCGAGACTAATATTCCGGAAGGCTTCTCAGCAAGTGCACGACGGAACGCATCGTGTTCGCCTTGCGGATCGTGTCCGTCCGGACCCTGCACCTCAGACTTAACTTTCATCTCAGCCGCGGCGTGATTCAAGCCTTGCACTGCAGCCTGCCAGTACGGAATCTTGATGTTGTCCGCTACGAGGATGTACTTTTCAGCGGGATCGTGGCCTCCGCCGGCACATCCATTCATAAAGATCAGACCGGCCGAAGAAGCGGCGAGAGTTAGTAAGCGTCGAGCTTTTCGCATGAACTATACCTTGCGCGAAAGTTTATCATGGCCCGACAAGAGAAACCCGCACAGGAGATTACGGCTCGGGAGTGCTATCATTCGCCGAATTGTGGCCGAGCCGGAAGTAAACTGCAGCCAGGGGAGGAAGATCGACGGTCAAGGAATGACTATGGCCATGGGCAGGCACGGGCACGGTTTCAATGCCTCCAAAATTGCCCCGGCCGCTGCCTCCGAACTGCGTGGCGTCGGTGTTGAGCAGCTCCAGCCAGAAGCCTTTTTCGGCAACACCGATCCGGTAGTTGGTCCTCGGAACCGGGCTGAAATTAAGAGCGACAACAATCGACTCGCGGCTGGTTGCGCCGTTGCGCTGGAAAGCGAGTACGTTGTTCTCGGCGTCCTGGGAATCGATCCATTCGAACGTAGACGGGCTGTTTTCAAGAGTGTGGAGGGCCGGCTCGGAGCGGTAGAGGAAATTTAGCTGGCCAACCAGCAAGCGCAGCGCGGCATGAGGCGCGAGACTTAAGAGATTCCATTCGAGGCTCCCGTCGTGGCTCCACTCCCCGCGCTGGCCGAACTCATCGCCCATGAACAGCAACTTCTTACCTGGCTGGGCATACATATAGGCAAAGAGCAGCCGCAAGTTGGCCAGTTTCTGCCGGTCATCGCCCGGCATCTTAGCGAAGAGCGAGCCCTTCCCGTAGACGACTTCGTCATGGGAGAGGGGCAGGATGAAATTCTCGTTGAAGGCGTAGACCGCTCGAAAGGTCAGCTTGCCGTGATGGAATTTGCGGAAAAGCGGATCCTGCGACATGTACTCGAGCGTGTCGTGCATCCACCCCATGTCCCATTTGAAACCAAATCCCAGGCCGCCCACATACGTTGGCCTGGAAACGAGCGGGAAAGCAGTTGACTCTTCCGCGATTGTCTGGGTGTCGGGGTAGAGGCGGTAGACATCTTCGTTCAGACGCCGGAGAAAACCGATTGCGTCCAGGTTCTCGCGGCTGCCATATTCGTTGGGCAGCCACTCGCCGGCCTTGCGGGAATAGTCGAGATAGAGCATTGACGCCACGGCGTCGACACGGAGGCCGTCGGCATGATAACGGTCGAGCCAGAAGAGAGCGCTGCTGAGGAGAAAACTGCGGACCGGACCATAGCCATAATCGAAGATGAAACTGTTCCAGTCCGGATGAATGCCGCGGCGGGGATCAGCGGGCTCGTACTCATGAGCACCATCGAAGTAGCCAAGCGCGTGTCCGTCCTGTGGAAAGTGCGAGGGCACCCAATCGAGGATGACGCCAATGCCGTTCTGATGAAACTCATCGACAAGCTGCATGAACTCTTGCGGAGTTCCATAGCGGCTGGTGGGGGCAAAGAAGCCCGTGACCTGGTAACCCCAAGAGCCGTAGAAAGGGTGTTCCATGACGGGCATGAACTCGACATGCGTAAAGCCCATTTCCTTGACGTAAGGAATGAGCTTGGCGGCGAGTTCGGGATAGGTGAGCCAGCGGCTGCCGCGGTTATCCGTCTTGCGCCAGGAACCGAGATGAACTTCGTAGATGGACATCGGCGCATCCAGGCTGTTCGGGTTGCGCCGGTTCGACATCCAGTCCGCGTCGCCCCAACGATAGTTCAGATCGCAGATAACAGAAGCATTCCCCGGAGGCTGATCGTGATAAAAACCGACCGGATCGGCTTTGTCCAGGGAGGTGCCCGCGTCGGATTGGACTTGGTACTTGTAACGATCGCCGGCTGCGGCCTTCGGAGCGAAGCCCTGCCAGATACCGCCTCCTGCCGGGGAGAGATGCGTATGCCCGCTTTGCCAGTCGTTGAAGGTTCCGATTACGGAGACGGAACGGGCGCGGGGCGCCCATACGGCGAATTGAGCTCCGTCGCCCTCTGCGGAGGGATGAGCACCAAGTACGTCGGCTAGTTTGACGTGCGTGCCCTCATTCATCAGGTAGACGTCGTTTTCGGTAATCGATCTAGTGGCGGTAAGCATGATGAGAGATCAGCGCACAAGGCTGAGGATGCCTTTTAACGGGATAGGCAGCCAGTCCGGACGATTGTTCAATTCATAGGCAACTTCATAGAGCGCCTTCTGCAGGAGTAAGGCATCGAGTTGAATGCGGCGCTCCGCCCAGGATGCGGGCACGAAGGAGGCGTTACGCGCAGTCTCGAAATAGGACTTCAGATAGGTAGGCGCAACGGCAGCATTCCAGGCAGCGGCCCAACCTTCGATTTTCTGAATAGAATCGGGATCGGAAGGCAGCCCGGGAATCTGCCCGAAGAGCGCGGCGTACGCGGCGTAGTGGAAGGAGCGAAGCATGCCCGCAACATCGCGCAGCGCCAAGGCCTTGGCGCGGCGATCCTCCAGCGGTCTGGCTGGCTCACCTTCGAAGTCGATGATCATGAAGTCCTGGCCGGTATAGAGAACCTGACCGAGGTGGTAATCGCCGTGGTGGCGCAGGCGCGGGGTACTGAGGGAGTGATCTTTGATTGCGGCGAAGCGCTGACCGATTTCAGATTCCCGGCGTAGAATCTCGTCGGCATCGGCGGCAGCCGGCCCACTGAGAGTCGCGTGGCGGCGGCGCAGGTCACCGAAGGCGATATCGGCCTGACCGATCAGTTCCCGATGAAGGCGTTCTCCATCTTCGGCGGTGAAGGGCTCCGGCGCGAAATCAGGATCAGCGCCGGAATCGGTGAGCGCAGCATGCATTTCCGCTGTGCGCTTGCCGAGCAGGGCGACGGACTCGAGATATGACCCGATGGCGGTCCGCAGTTCCGATGGAATCTCCTGCCCTATCAAGTCAAGGGGATGCTCGCTGCTTCTGACCGGAGCGTTCCGCTTACTCGATAAGGCGCGATCGAAGAAGCCGGCCAGCGAATCGAGCGTGTACTTCCAGGCATCGCCTTCGTTCGGCACAAAGCGTTGAAGAATCGCAGCGGCATAGGTTCCGCTCTGCCCATTGGCGTGATACTCCAAACTGCCAAGAACCGCGGGCGTGTTGTGGAAGCGGTGTTCGGTGAGGAAACGCCCGATCTCGAGATCGGGGTTGACGCCCTGCTCGAGCTTACGGAAGAGCTTCAGAATGAAGCGATCGCCGTAGATGATGGAAGTGTTACTCTGCTCGGCGCGCGACACGGAGCTTGCCGGCGGGTGCGAGGCAGCCTCCTCGCAGCTCATTTCGAGCGCCGATGTGCGCGCAGCAACCAGGGTTCCCTGCATGCCATCCGCATTTTTTTCGCAGGCGATCATCCCGAGCAACGCCTGAAGAAACGCGTCATCTTCCAGACCGCTATAAAGCGTACCGGTTTCGCCAGATGCTGTTTTCAGGTGTGCGATCACTTCTTTGCCGACATTCTCCTTCGCTGCGAATACTACCGGGAGGATGTAATGGTCGGGGCTTCCGACTTCGAATGCGATCTTCAAAACCAGAAGGCAGGCCGATCCAGTGATCCGCAAGGCGTCCTCGACATGGACGTTCTGAATGGTTCGCGTCTTAGTGCGATACCAGCGTCGAGCGGCTACGTACTCAGGAAGTAGCAAGCTCAACCGGGTTAAGACTTCGGAATCGAAGGGATGAGTGAAAGAAGCCACTTCGACAAGAGGGCCTCCGATGGCGTTAGAGGAAGTATTCGAAATCATTCTCGACTCTCAGACGGCGACGGATCTGCAGGAGGTGACCAGGGACGCTCTCTGGACGAAGCTCCACATAGTTGCGCTTTCCATTCCAGACGTAGCGCGCGCCGGTAATCAGGTCATTCGCCTGGAAAGGCCGGTCTTCTTCGATGCCGAGTTTGGCGAGCGGAAGATCGACAAAGCCGGACTGCGTGTGATAGGGATCCAGGTTGATGACTACCAGGATCAAGTTTGCGCCTTCGTCCGCGCTCTTGCTGAAGCAGATGAGCTGATCGTTATCGACGGGATGAAACTGGACGGACCAGTCACTTTGCAGGGCGGGATTCTGGTGACGAATCCGATTGACGACGGTGATGATTTCGCGCAGACTATCCGGACGATCAAGATTCCACTCGCGAATCTGATATTTTTCAGAGTCGAAGTACTCTTCGCCCCCCGGACGTAAGGGACGGCTTTCGAGCAGCTCGAAAGCGGGGCCGTATATGCCGTAGTTCGAACCCATGGTAGCGGCCAGTAGGAAACGGATCAGAAAAGCGGCACGACTGCCGATTTGAAGAAACTCGGTCAGGATATCGGGCGTGTTTGGCCAGTGATTCGGCCGAAAGAAGTCACGCACCTCCGTAGTGCAAAGCTCCGTCATGTACTCGGTGAGCTCACGCTTGGCATTGCGCCACGGGAAATATGTATAAGACTGGCTGAAGCCGAGCTTCGCCAGGCGGTACATGATTTTCGGACGAGTGAAGGCTTCAGACAAGAACAGAACATCCGGAGTTTCGCGCTTTAGCTCGGTGATGACCCACTCCCAGAATGGGAACGCTTTGGTGTGCGGATTATCGACACGGAAAATGTGCACGCCCTGTTCGATCCAGAACGTGAAGACACTCTTTAACTCCTGCCAGAGCTCCCGCCAATTAGACGTTTCAAAGTCGAACGGATAAATATCCTGATATTTCTTGGGTGGATTTTCTGCGTACTGAATGGTGCCGTCCGGACGTTTGCGGAACCATTCTTCGTGGTCTTTGACGTAGGGATGATCGGGCGAGACCTGGAACGCAATATCGAGCGCCACTTGCAGGCCGAGCTGGCCGGCACGACGGACGAGATCGCGGAACTCATCGAGAGTGCCGAGATCAGGGTGTACCGATTTGTGACCGCCCTCTGGGGATCCGATCGCCCACGGACTGCCGACTTCGCCCGGCTCCGCGGTTACAGAGTTGTTTCGGCCTTTGCGGAACTTGGTTCCAATAGGGTGGACAGGCGGCAGATATACGACATCGAAACCCATGGAGGCGACGTAGGGCAGGCGCTCGGCGCAATCGGCAAAAGTTCCGTGGCGGCCCGGCTCGGGGGATGTCGAACGAGGGAAGAGTTCGTACCAGGAGCTGAAGCGTGCGCGAACGGGATCGACAACGATCACCAGCTCGCGGCTAAACGCGGTGGCGAAGCCGCGATCGGGGTGCCGCAGCATGGCCTGGTTCAACTCCGGGTCGATCGCAATCGTGCGACGCTCGTCGATGGTCTGAGTGTCACGAAGGAGCTTAGCGCGCTCACGCAGCCACGACGCATCAACGTCGGCGGCGCGGGAGGCAGCCTGTTCCACGTGTTCGGCGCCAATCAAGTAATCGAGCGAAACGTCGTTCTCGGCCTGAATGCGCTTGCGCAAGTCGCGCAGCCAGGTCTCCCAGTGATCGACCCAGGCATGCACGGTAAAGCGATAGCGGCCAAGCTCGGTGACGGCGAAATCGCCCGTCCAGCGATCGTTAACAAGAGGTTTCAGGGGCCGTTCACGCCAATCTTTTTCGTGCTCGTGCCGATAAAGCAAGACAGCAGAGATGGCATCGTGTCCGTCAGTAAAAATATCGGCTTCCACGATGACGCTGTCGCCCACAGTGCGTTTTGCGGGGAAGCGACCGCTGTCTACTTCGGGCGAAACAGCCTCGATAATTGCTCGCTTGCGCCCGTCATCCGGCACATTCGGGAGGGCGGATTGCTCGCGCTCGGGTTCATCGACACTGGCAGTGGCTTGCGTCATAGGTGGTGGGACAAGAGTCGGAGTCAGGAGGTTACAGAAGAAGGAGCGGCCCGTTTAAGAAGCCGGCGCCTTTCGCTGGTCGAGTAATGCCTGGTACAGTTCAATCGTTTGATCGGCGATGGCGGACCAGCTGAATTTCTCTTCTACGCGGCGGCGTCCGGCCTGGCCGAAGCGGCTGCACAGCTGGGGATCCTTGAGCAGGGCGTTTATCTTCGACGCGAGATCGCGTGCGAAACGATCCGGATCGATCGGGAAGCTGGTGGTTGGATCCTGCTCGAAGGGAACCAGGTAGCCCGTCTCGTTGTCGACCACGACCTCCTTGATACCGCCCGTTGCACTGGCAACAACAGCGGCGCCGCAGGCCATGGCTTCCAGATTGATGATGCCGAAGGGCTCGTAGACCGAAGGGCAACAGAAGACCTGAGCGTGGCTGTAGAGTTCAATGACCTCCGGCTTGGTGACCATCTTTTCAATCCAGAGCACCCGCGGATTATGGGCGCGCGCCTCTTCGACCTTCTGCCGCATTTCGGCCGCGATCTCCGGCGTATCGGGAGCGCCCGCGCAGAGCACGACCTGCGTGTCAGGAGGCAGGTACCTGATCGCCTCCACCAGATGAGTAACGCCTTTTTGACGAGTGATGCGGCCTACGAAAAGCACGTAAGGCACGCTGGTATCGACGCCGTATTTTTCCTGCGCGGCAGTCGTAGTTTTCCGCTGGTATTCCTCGAGATCGATGCCGTTGTAAATGACATGAACGCGCTCGGGCGGAACCGGATAAGCGCGTAAGATATCGTCTTTGGTGCCATTTGAGACGGCAATTACGGCATCGGCATCGAGTATGGCGGTGCGCTCCATCCAGGAGCTCATAGCGTAGCCGCTACCAAGCTGCTCGGCCTTCCAGGCGCGCAAAGGTTCCAGACTGTGAGTTGTCAGAACAAAGGGAACGCCATATAGCTTCTTGGCGAGGAAGCCGGCCATGGCTACGTACCAGGTGTGCGTATGAACGACATCGACGCCGCTGAGAGCTTTGATCTGAGTCAGATTCAGGCTGAAGGCTTCGAGCGCAGCTTTGAATTTTCCCTCAGTACCGCTGCTGATTTCGCTCCAGGGCTCAGCGCCGCGCACATGAAGGTTGCCAGTGTCGGAATGTTGATCACCCCAGCAATGGACTTCGACTTCTATCTTCTTCGCCAGTTCACGGCTGAGATATTCGACGTGAACTCCCGCTCCGCCATAGACGTTAGGCGGGTATTCGCGTGTAAAGAGTCCGGCTCGCAACGGGGCCTCCTGTCAACTTCAGAAAGTAGCATGGCGGAGTAAAAACTCGACGGCAGTGAGGTTGAACGATGATTCCGGGCGATCAGTTCCACCAGCGGAGAGCGGTTTAATCGGTGGCGTAGTTGATCTGAAGATGACGGACGCGTGACATGGAGGCGGCAAGGATGGCAACCGATAGCGCCAGCAGCCCGAGAACGGCCAGATAGCCGGAAGTTGGCTCTGCATTTGAAACGAGGAGTGCGAACAGAGCAGGCATACCGGGGTCAACAGGAATGGCAACCGGGCACAGCGCCTTGAGATAGTGGATGACGGTAAATTTTTGAAGGAGCGACGGCAGGAGCGGGCTGGCCGCTTCCCAGATGAGAACAAAGGCAGCGGGGAAGATCGGATTGCGGAACAGCAGTCCCGCGGCGACGAAGATGCTGCCATAACCGATGCACGCGAGAACCGTCACGGCCAGGTAGGAGGCAATCTGAAAAATCCCGTGGTCGTGATACAGGTACTGGGAAAGAGTATCGGCGTCGAACTCCCAAAGCATGGCGACCTGCTGCAGCACGGCACTGGCGCTAAAGATGACCGTCGCGGCAAGTAAGCCAGCGACGTATTTGCCGACTAAAAGAACTTCTCTGCGAACGGGCGCGAGCAGATAGAAGTGCAGGCTCTTATCGAGCATCTCGCCGCGAAAAAGGTTGATGAAGATGCCGAGGCATCCAAAAAAGATGGCAAGACGGATGAAGAAGAACTGGAAAACACCGGCAAAGATGTAGGTATCCTGCCCGATGCTGGCACGCCGGGAACTGCCAGTCGAAACGACTGCACCACGCTCCAAGGTGACGATCAGCTCGCGCTTGCCATTTGAGTAGTGGGCTCGTTCGGCTTCTACCGATTCAACAAGGGGCGGCTTGCCTGGAATTTCTTTGACATTGTCGTACGTAAACCGATCGGAGACTGGCGGCGGACCGAGCGCCTTGACGAGTTCGTCGCGAGTCATGCCGGGCTGAACGGCCGCAAGATCCCGTTCCGTAAGCGGCCGGCTGGATTGACGGGCCAGATCGCGCCGCACGCTCTGAAAATGCAGCTGGACCAGAGTGTGAGCAAGGAATAGCGCGACCGGAGCGAGTGCGAGCAGGTAAATCCAAAGGCCGCGCCGGGCGAAGAACGTCTTGCGAAGCTCCAACCGGACAACTGCACGAATTTGAGCCCACCAGAGCGGGTTCATCGCGTCCCCTCTTCATTGCCAATCAAGTATTCGTAGACGGAGTTGACGTCGTCGTCAACGGGCGCTACCGACTCAATACCGATTCCGTCGAGCGCCATGGTGTTCATCAATAAATAGAAGCGATCGGGACTGCTGGTCTTCACAAGCAGCCCGTGGCGATCATTGTGGATCCGCACTTCCTTGACGTAATCTTCGCGAAAGACGCGCGAAGCGAGCTCGGAAGGACGATCGCAGCGAATCAGGATCTGCATGGGCTGCTCTTCAATTTCGCTTCGGACTCCTTGAATGTTGCCTTCAGCGACGACATAGCCGCCGCTCATCAGGATCACCTGATCGGAAATGATGTCCACCTCGTGCAGCACGTGGCTGGACAGAATCACGTGGCAGCCCTGGCTCGAGAAGGAGCGGAAGAGAGCAATCGTTTCGGAGCGAACCAGGGGATCGAGGCCATTGAGAGGCTCATCTAGAATGAGCACGCGTGGGTTGTGCGCCAGAGATTGAGCCAGCCGGATACGCTGCCGCATACCTTTGCTGTAGCTGGCGGCTTTGCGATGGGCAGCTTCGCGCAGACCAACCAGATCGATGGCGCGCCAGGCTAGTTCGTCGCACGTAGGGGCGTCGTATCCGAAAAGAAGCAGGTACGAGTAAACAAACTGGTAACCGGTAAGGCCTTTCGGAAGCGCGTCGAATTGAGAACAGTAGCCGACAAGGCGAAACAATTCTTCCGGCTGGTCCGGGGTTAACCCTAAGACCTCGATGCGGCCCTGCGACGGGCGGATCAGACCAGTCATGAGGTTCATCAGGGTGGTTTTGCCGGAGCCATTCGGACCGACCAGACTGGTGATGCCAGGCGGGATGGAAAGGCTGACCCGGTTGACGCCCAGCACTTCGCCGTAGAACTTCGAAACGTCGCTGAAGACTATCTGGCCGGTCACCGGATGACCTCGTTGGCTCTGATTCTGCGCATTAGCAACAGCAAGCAAGCGCCCGCGACCAGCAATAGAGCAATCCAGGCTTCGGTAACCGAGAAGGGCTGTGCGGTACCGTCACGAAACAGATGGTGCCAGATGATCGAAACCAGGTTGGTGATGTCGATGAGATAGCCTTGCTTGGTTTGCAGAACGGAGTTGATCGCCTGCGCAAAGCCGGCGCCGACGAAGAAGGTAGCAAGCAATAGCGCGCCAGCCGCGATACGCCACTTTACCCAGGCAGACAACGCCAGAGCAAGAAGCGAAAGAACCAAAATCCAGATGAGCGAGCCCCAGAAGATGCCGCTCGCGATCCAGGCGTTATCGAACATCCAGCGCCAGCCGGAGAGGCTAGCCTGAACAAAAAAGAGGACCAGGCCGGGCACCCAGGTGATCCAGGAGAGTGTGATGAGAAGGGCCGACATTTTGCCCAGGATGTAGTCGGTTCGAGAAAGGGGGCGGCACAGGTACAGAGTGAGCCCGCCATTGGCCAGATCGGGGGAGATCAGGCCAGGCCCGATGAAAGCGGTAAGAAGAAAAGAAAGCGTGCTCTGAACGCTCAAGTAGACGAAGAAGAACTTGCCATTCACATCGAGGAACGGAGCCGTGCGGTTCAGGAACGAGAATGCACTCAGGTGCGCGTTGGCATAGAGGCCGAGCAGGCAGATGAGCGGGAAGAAGAAGCAGATGTTGAAGAATGACGTCTGAAATTTAGAGCGGAACAGAGTACGGCGCGAGTAGCGGTAGAGCACCAGGAAGCGCGACCAGGAGGGCGTGAGCGGACCGGAGTAGGCCCGGTACGTGCGCCTATGAACGGACACCGGTGTTCTCCATAGCTTTGAGGAAGATGTCTTCGAGAGTGTCGCGCCGGAAATTCAAGCGTCGCAGCTGAACATTCTGGTCGGCCGCAATGCGATAGATGTCATTGATCTCGACCTTCTCGGGCAGCACGAGCTTCAGGCGGTTCAGCGCTCCGGGAGCGCATTCGCAGCCGATCTCTTCGACGGCCTGAATGAAGCGCGCCGAATCGCCCTGCAATTCGATTTCGAGGAACTTGCGGTTGGAGCGGCGCTCTTCTTCGAGGTTGGAATAGTGGACCATTCTTCCTGCCTTCAAGATGATCACTTCTTCACACGTCTCTTCGACATCACGCAGCAGATGCGAACACAGTACGATGTGCATACCGCCGCTATCGCGCATTTCACGTATGAGGCGAATCATGCGCTGGCGGGCGGGAGGGTCGAGCCCATTGGTGGGTTCGTCCATGATAAGCAGTTTCGGCCCGTGTGCAATGGCTTGCGCGAGCTTTGCCAACTGCTTCATGCCAAGCGAGTAAGTACCAAGTTTGCGATAGCGCGCTTCCCCCAAGCCCACATAGAACAGCGCCTCATGCGCACGCTCGAGCGCCATCTCGGAAGGAAGGCCGGAGAGCTCGGCCATCAGTCGAGTGAAGGCAACGGCCGTCATGTTGCTGATGAAGGAGTCGTTCTCGGGCATGTAGCCGATCAGGGCTCGGAGCTTTTTCGCATCGGTCCCGATCTCGGTTCCAAAGATGCGGGCGGAGCCGGCAGAAGCCGGCCAGAACCCAAGCAGAGTGTTGATCAGGGTCGATTTCCCCGCCCCGTTCGGACCTAGTAGACCGATGGTGCGAGCGGTAAAGGTGCAAGTGAGATCGCGCAGGATCTCACGCTTACCGAGGCGAACGGAGAGACCGGCGAGCTCGATTGCCGGCGAAGACCCAGGGTGGGTGCCGGACCCCGAAGGCAGGTCGGCAGTTCTATTGAAGGTAGCGGCGGCGTTGGCCTGAGGCATGTTTGGGAGTTGAGTCTTATTGTGAACGCTGCTGCCGCGGGCCATTGGACTCTGGCCGGAAAGCCATGGCGCTCGAGGCGATTAAAGGCACCAGCGAAGGTCCCTGTGCCATGCCGGTAAAGGTTCCAAGATTGAAATTGAGGAAAGAACTGCGGCTTGCGGCCACGATACGATCGGGTTCACCATACAGGCAGATTAACCCCGGCGCCGTATTTGCGAGGATAGCGGCCATAGATTTCCGCTGTTCGTTGGAGAGTGCAGCGCTTCCTTTCAACTGATCGGCCACCGGGCCAGTCAGCCGGCCAGCGTTGTGGTAGATGATCGAGGAGAAATTGGTGTAGCTGTCATCGGGCAGTTCGCTCGTGAAGTTAGGCGAGCTGGCCAGAGTGTGCCCGGACTGGCGGTTCTGAATGGCTTGGAGAACGTTGGCTTCACTCGAGCCCGCGACCAGATAACCATCGACAAAGGTGTAGTACATGGCTATGTCGCTTGTGCGGTTGTTGTGCAGTGCGTGAAAGGTGCGCGAGTCGACCTGGCGGCTATCGAGACTAAGTTTGATGGCGTTCGGACTGGACTGGGCATTCAGGTGTTCCACCAGAGCTTGGATGGTGTTCTGAAGGCGGGCCGGATCGTAAACTTCAACCGCGAGAACCCAGGCGGGCAGCGGCAACAGGGGCCCGTCGACAGCAAAGCTGATATCACTTCCCAACGGAGCGGCCACATCATCCACCAGATTGACGCCGAAGGCAGTCTGCATTTCGCTTAGATGTCCGGCGAAATTCGAATCGGTTCGCGAGGCATACGCGATTAGCTCCTGGACCACGGCGCGCGGATTCTTCATGACAGTGGAAGCAGCAAAGCTCGCATCTGGAGACACGAAATCGAGCGAACCCATGGGGCCGGGAGCGCCAAGCCAGGAGGCAATACCCTCGCGAGCACCGGCGAAGGAGAGCGTAGCCCGCATCTCCGATTTACCAGCGACGTCCTTCTTTTCGAGGACGAGATACCGGGCGTTACTCATTCCAGGCGGCAGTTCCTGCCGAGTATGTACGGATCGCGAGATGATTTGTTCCATGTCGACGACCAGCAAATAGCCCGCACCGGAGCGATAGGACTCGAGAATCTGACGGTAGAAAGGCGTAGTTGTGAATCGACCGGGGGCTGTGCCGGCGACGGCTGTGACGATGCCGCGCAGCGCTCGCGCATCGGGCGATGCCACTATGACGTTGTTATCGAGCGAGACAAAAAGCGCATGCGAAGCGGAAGCGATAGGCCGCGAGCCATCAAGGAGCTGCAGCCCCACCCCGGCATTTACATTTTGAAGAAGATATTCCCGCAGCCCGGGCTCGCGAATAGCAGCCAGGAAGACCGGGGCGCTCATCTCGTCGGTGCCGGAAGGAATGGCCAGCACGATCTCGTCACCGAGGAAGCGGCTGATCGACCCGATCTGGGCAACAGCTCGATCGAGCTGACCGCCGCGCGAAGCGCCCTGTGCCTGCCACCAATCGCGCAACACCGCGCTTTCGGCGAGCCGGTCGTCAAAGATACGCTTTGCTTCCGTGAGTGTTCCGCCGAGATTGGGAATGGCGGCATAGGCAACCAGCGACTCCGGCAAATATTTCGCGAGATCCGCAGAGTATCGCAGACCTGGCGCTTGAATGTTCTGAATCTGCTTTTGCAGTACCGCAAACTCGCTGAGCAGCGCCCGATACCGATCGGCATTCGAGCTCCAGGCGAACTCACTTGCCAGCGAGACATTTTGAAGACGGTAGTCGGTGGAAGTCTGCTGGCCCGCGTTCAACACGACGGTATTCTGCGGCACCCGGACCTCCGCCTTGCCACGAGCAACGGCAATGCGCGAGCCTTTGACGCCACGATTGACGGAGAAGATGGCGCCTTTCGCCGGAATACTTACATCGCCCGCGGCCACCGTGAACGATTTCTGGTTTTGCTCGGGCCCTTCGACGATGACATGCCCTCGCTCGACATCGACCGAGCTGCCGCTCCAGCCGCCGGAGACAGACACGTCGGAACGTTCGCCCATCTCGATCTGACCTCCGCCGAGGAGCTGAAAGATCGCGCGCGAACCTTTGGCCGTACGAAGCTCTTCGGCATTCCTGATCACCGAGCCTACCTTCACTAACGTAGAGCCATAATCGGAGACCCGGTAAAGCGTTCCCTCGACACTAACGACCGTGGCGCGAACGGCATGTTGTCCGGGAAGGAGACCTTTGAATGCCCCGGTGACTCCCACACAAATTCCGATAGCAAGCGAAGCGGCCAGAGCCAACGGAAACAGGCGCACACGCCTCTTGGTATTTAACCGGCCCGGTTCAGCAGGAGAAAGCGTTCGTTCGGGATCACCGGTACGCATACGCGTCAACATGCGGCGGCAATCCACGCAAGTGCCGACGTGATCTTCGAGCAACGACCTGCGTGCGGACCGGAGCGTGCCGTTAAGGTACGCACTCATCAAGGCCTGGAAATCCTGGCAGCCGCGAATCTTTTCGACACGTTCGGGAAGATACGCCGCGTCGAAGACTTTACTGAAGACGCGCCGTGCGGCCTGGCGAACGGTTTCGTCGTCGACCGCCTCCTTCCGAATCTCAGCGATAATTTCGTCTACGATTTGCCGGCTCATACTGTATCTCCCAGATAACGTTTGATTTGCTTCTGCAACTGGCGCCGCGCGCGATGGAGGGTTACGGCGACCAGGACCTGCGACAGGTCGAGCATGCGAGCAATCTCCGGGTTCGTGAAATCTTCGAAGTAGCGAAGCGCAAAGATTTCAGCCGAACGGGGAGTCAGGTCTGCGAAAGCGCGCCGCATGCAGTCGCGCATTTCCGCGGTGATTGGGGCTCCAGCCTCCGAACCGACGGTCTCAGACGGCAGATCCTCGAGCGAGACGCTGCGAGACGACTGTCGAGATCGAAGCAGGTCGAGGGAGGCATTCACAGCGGCACGCCGGAAGTAGCTCTCCTCCGAGATGGCTTCGACCGACGACTCACGCCGGACCAGACGCAAAAAGATCGTCTGCAGGATATCCTCGGCGTCGGCAGCGCTGCCCGTGATGCGGTACGCGGTTCGAAAGATGAGTCCGTGATACTGGTCGAACAACCGGCTGAACTGCGTCGGATTAGTTGAAACGGTATTTTCCCCCGTTGCCAGCTGCAGCATTCCTCGTCCTCTCACGACTAAGGACGGAGGACCCGAACGATTATTACAGCAGGCCAAAACTTTAGTTCGCGCTAGGGGTAAGCCCTGAACTGAACGGGTGGTTGATGAAACGTGAAAAATCCAACCTTAGTTTTCGAGAAGAACTCAATACGTAGAACCACTAGTAAGGTGAGTCACCACTCAAATCACCTTTTAGGGAGCTTGTTATTCGTTCCTTCACTTTCGTTCTTCTCGCAGTTTCAGGCGTGTCACTACTGCACGCCCAGGCGCCGTCGTTTGCCGGTTGTAGCGTTCTTCCGGCGAATAATGTGTGGAACACCCGTGTCGATACCTTACCGGTCGACGCAAATTCAGCGGCTTACATCCAGTCGATGAACGCCACCAATCCCAAACTGCATCCAGATTTTGGCTACGGGAACATTCTTACCGGCGGTATGCCGTACAACGTGGTACCGGGGACACAAACGAAAGTACCGGTAACATTCCTGTGGACCAGCGATCCGGGACCGTATCCCATACCCTCGAACGTCAACATTCAACTGGGCTCAGACCATCACGCCCTGATCATCGACAACACGAACTGCATCCTGTATGAATTTTTCGCGATATCGCATCCTGGCGGCTGGTATGCGGATGCGGGCGCGGTCTTCCCACTGAACTCGAATGCGCTCAGGCCAAACGGCTGGACCTCGGCCGACGCCGCAGGCTTACCGATCTTTCCGGGATTGATTCGCTACGAAGAGGTTGAATCGGGCCATATCGATCATGCGCTACGACTGACAGCCGACCATACTCGCAACACATTTATCTGGCCCGCCAGGCATTTTGCTTCGTGGCGCACCGGGACAGAGTTCCCACCGATGGGCCAGCGTTTTCGTCTGAAGGCAGATTTCGATATCAGTCAATTTTCACCGCGAGTACAAGTGGTTCTGCAGGCCGCAAAGATGTACGGATTGATTCTTGCCGATAACGGAACATCGTGGCACCTTTCCGGCGTCGGTGACTTGCGATGGAATGATGACGAGATGCACGCTTTAACGCGTGTAACTGGGGATCACTTCGAAGCGGTCAACGAAACAAGCTTGATGATCGATCCCAACTCGGGGCAAGCCCGGCAGCCCGTGGCGAAGCCTGTTCCAACCGGCTGGGTGAACGTGATCTCGAAGAATAGCGGCAAGTGCCTGGACATCACCGGCGGCCCGGGTGCCACCTGGCAAACGGCTCCGGCGGAACAGTGGGCCTGCCTGGGGAGCAGGCAAACCAATCAGATTTTCCAGTTCAGACCCGTGACCGGCGGCTATGAAATCGTAGCCAAAAATAGCGGGCTGGCCCTGCAGCTTACCGGTGGAACTTCGGCGCAGGATGGAGCAATTCTCGAACAATGGCCTTTCGGCGGACAGCCATACCAGATCTGGACAGTCACTTCGTCGCCTGACGGCTACTTTTACATGACGCCGAAGAGCAGGCAAATCACTTGCGCGGACGTCAGCGCCGCCTCAAAGTGGGACGGTGCGGCGGTACAGGCCTATCCATGCCACGATTCCGACAACGAAAAGTGGAGCCTGGTTCCAATTCAATAGAACGTCGCTTCTGTAGTTAATCGAGAGGAGTGCTGCAAGAAGGCAGCGCTCCTCTTTTTTGCGTACGCAGGCGGATTGAACGGGCAAGACGCGCGAGGTGTTTTACCATATGCGCAAGATGCGCTTTCTTCCAGTTCTACTCGCCCTTTCCAGCCTGGCTTTGAGTCAAACTCCCGCCTATGAACCGCAGATAGGCAAGTCCGGCTTGGATCTGGGCGCGCTGGACACGAACGTAAATCCGTGCTCGAATTTTTATCAGTATGCATGCGGGAATTGGCGGGCGAAGAATCCTATTCCTGGCGACCAGTCACGCTGGGGCCGCTTCAATGAGCTAAGCGAGCGGAACCTTAAAATCGAGCGGGACATATTGGAGAAGGCGGCCAAGCCCGACCCCAATCGCACTGCGCTCGATCAGAAGATCGGCGACTATTATGCCGCCTGTATGGACGAGCCGCAAATCGAAGCAAAGGGTGTTGCTCCTCTGCAGGCTTCAATCCAAAGCATTAATAAGCTCACTTCGAAAGACGAGCTGGCGGGCGAACTCGCGCGGCTGAACCACGTGGGCGTGCAGGCGATATTCCAGTTTGGCGCGGCACCTGATCTAAGCAATGCGAGTGTTTACATAGCAAATCTCGGGGACGGTGTCTTGAGCCTGCCCGATCGTGAGTACTACCTAAGCTCGACCAACGCGGAGATTCGTGCGAAGTATGAGCAGCATGTGGCTACTATGTTCGACCTGCTGGCAAAGGCTCAGGGCGCTACGTGGGATTCCAAAGCCAAGGCATCAGCCGTGCTCAAGATTGAAACGGAGTTTGCGAAAGCGTCGATGGATCGAGTGGCCCGTCGCAATCCCGAGAACCGGAACCATCCCATGACGGTGAAGGACCTGCCGACGTTGACTCCGAATTTACAGTGGACGACTTACCTTGCAGATGAGCAAACACCGGCTTTCACGAAGATCAATGTAGGCAACCCGGAGTTCTTCAAGAAGCTGACAACGATGCTGAACGAGACGAGCATAGACGACCTGAAGACCTATTTGACTTGGCGACTGCTGTTGGGGGACGCCAACGACCTGCCAACCGCGTTTGTCAACGAGCACTTTTCCTTCTTTGGAAAAGTGTTGAACGGCCAAAAGGAACTTGCGCCTCGTTGGAAGCGGTGTGTCCGTTCAGCCGACCAGGCGCTTGGGGAAGCGCTCGGGCAGAAGTTCATCGAAGTTGCTTTTGCCGGACCGGCGAAGGCGAAGGCATTGCAACTGGTTGGAGAGATCGAAGCGTCGATGAAACAAGATATTCACGACGCCACATGGATGAGCGAAACGACGAAGCAGCAAGCCTACGCGAAGCTGACTGAGGTTTCGAATAAGATCGGATACCCCGAGAAGTGGCGCGATTATTCTAGTGTTGAGATCAGGCGTGACGATTATTTGGGCAACGACGACCGGGCAGCGCAATTTGAGCTGAAGCGCGACTTAAACAAGATCGGCAAGCCGGTGGACAAGGCCGAGTGGGGGATGACACCGCCCACCGTAAACGCTTACTACAATCCGCCGCAGAACAATATCAACTTCCCGGCGGGGATTTTGCAGCCGCCGTTCTACAGCCCCAAGGCAAGTGACGCGGTTAATCTGGGTGCGATCGGCGTAGTTGTGGGGCATGAGCTTTCGCATGGATTCGACGATCAGGGACGCAAGTTCGACGGCACTGGCAACTTGCGGAACTGGTGGACGGAGGAGGACGCAAAGAACTTCACGGATCGGGCGCAATGCATTGTGGACGAATACAGCAAGTTCAGTCCGGTAGACGGCGTGCATTTGAATGGAAAGCTGACTTTAGGCGAGAATGCAGCTGACAATGGCGGCATTCACCTGGCGTACATGGCCCTGATGCGGGAACTCGCAAACAAGACGATTCCAGATGCGAAAGTGGATGGGCTGACGCCACAGCAGCAGTTCTTTGTCGGTTTTGCGCAAGTCTGGTGCGAGAACGCCACTGATGCGAGCGCGAAGGTGAGAGCCGCTACCGATCCTCATTCGCCGGGTGAGTTCCGGACAAACGGAACGGTGCAAAATCTGCAGGAGTTTCGGGAGGCTTTCTCGTGCAAGGAAGGGGACCGCATGGTAGCGCCGAAAGCTTGCCGTGTCTGGTAGTCCGGTTTTCGCTTGAACGAAGAGCCAGTTACTTACTGAGCGCTTGCGCAATGGCGGCGGCCGCCAGAGGGGACATTACTTCATAGCCGGCAGCGTTCGGATGCAAGCCATCGTCGGTCAACGACTTCTTTAAGAGACCATGCGCATCGGCCATGGCTGAGTAGTAGTCGAGGTAAACAGCCCCCTGTTTAGCCGCATAGCTTTTGATCCACTGATTCAGTGTTACGATCTTCGCCGGCGGGCGGCGCTGCGTTTGATTGCCAAAGCAGTCGCAAACTGGCATGACGGAAGCCATCACGAGCTTGATGCCGTTCGCCTGAGCAAGCTGAGCCATAGAAGCGAGATTGCCTTCGATCTGCTCGAGTGTCATGGGTCCGGTGTTGCCCGCGATATCGTTGGTGCCGCCAAGAATCACGACCGCCTTCGGCTTGAGATCGATCACGTCAGGGCGAAAGCGAATCAGCATCTGCGGTGTGGTCTGCCCGCTGATCCCGCGGTTTACGTATGGCTTGCCGGGGAAAAACTTGCCGACGGTTCGGCCCCAGAAATCAGTGATCGAGTCGCCCATGAACACCACTCTTGACTCCGCGGGCGAAGGCGGGGCAAGCTTTGCATTTTCGGCACTGTAGCGGGCGAGGTTCGGCCAGTCTTGCGGCGTTTCGGCGATGAGACCCGGGACGGTGGACATGATAGTTGCCAAAGCAAGGACGGAGGTTCGCATGAGTAGATCCTTTCGTCAACTCGAAGCGCGGCGCTTAATTTCGATATTGAGGCGCTTGATCTTCTGATTCAATGTGGAAAGCGGAATTTTGAGAGCTTCGGCGGCTTCGGTCTGGCTAAAGTTCACCGCCTCGAGCGCTTCGATGATGCGGCGGCGCTCGAAATCCGCCACGATCTCAAAGAGAGACGCATCGGGAGGAAGCATGCCATTCGGATCGCGCGAGATGCGCAGGCCGCTCGCCTGTTGCAGATAGTCCGGCAGAACGTAAGCGACTACCGAGGAGCTAGTGGCAAGGACGACGGCGCGTTCGACCACGTTTTCCAGCTCGCGCACATTCCCGGGCCAGTTGTGCTCCAGCAGAATCTGCATGGCTTCCGGCTCGAAGCTTAAAGTAGAGCGTCCTTCGGCATTGATGAATTTTTCGTTTTCACGGCAGAAGCGAGTGAAGAAATGATCAATCAGCAACGGGATGTCGTCTTTGCGGTCGCGCAAGGGAGGCAGGTTCAGGTTGATAACGTTGAGGCGGTAATACAGATCTTCCCGAAACTTCCCTTCCTCAACCAGCTTGCGCAAATCGGCATTGGTGGCGGCGATAATGCGAACATCCACGCGGATACTTTCATTCGAGCCAAGCGGCATGAACTCGCGGTCCTGGAGAACCCGCAGCAGGCGCACCTGGATGTCTGGACCGATAGTGCCAATCTCATCGAAGAAGATGGTGCCGCGATTCGCCGATTCGAAGTAGCCCTTGCGATTGGCGATGGCGCCGGTGAACGAGCCTTTCACGTGGCCAAAGAGCAGCGATTCGAGCATTTCGGAAGGCAGCGAACCACTGTTCACCGGAACGAAGGCTTGATCGGCGCGCGCCGAGTGGGCATGAATGGCTTTCGCGATCAACTCCTTGCCGGTGCCGGTTTCGCCCGTGATCAGGATGGTCGCACGGCTCGAGGCGACCTGCGCGACCTGGTCTAAGAGTCGAATCATCCGCTCGCTTTTGCCGACGATATTCGGAAAAGCATAGCGCTGCTTCAGGGCCCGCTTGAGATGGGTGTTCTCGCGCTCGAGCCGGCCTTTCGAAATCATGCGGTCGATTTCGATCAGCAGCTTATCGTTGTCCCAGGGCTTCGAAAAGTAGTCGTTGGCGCGAGCCTTCAAGGCGCGCACGGCCAACTCAACGGAACCATAGGCGGTGAGCATGAAAACCGGCGTGTCGGAATCACGCTGGCGAATGTCGGCGAGCACTTCCAGACCGGACCGGTCCGGCATCATTAAATCGAGCAGCACCAGATCATAAGAACCAGACTCGAACTTCTGGAGACCGATGGTTGCATTCTCGGCCAGATCGACCTGGTAGTTTTCGCCGACAAGCAAAAGTTCCAAACTTTCGCGGATGTCCGCCTCGTCATCGATGACAAGGATCCGGCGACGCTCGGGAGCGCTAACGCGATCAACCGACAAATCTTCGCTAATAGCAGGCACTACTGTCGTTGTATCAAAAGACGCACCGCGACCGCTTTGGAAACGGAGCCGCCTGATGTCGCGAGAGTCGCCATTCGGAATGAGCCGGCCCTACTGGTTGGAGCTTGTTGGCTGGAGTTTGGCGAATTCTGCCTTGGCCCGGCGGAGGATCGGAAGCGAGGGATCGGCATCTTTCCACAGGTTCAGGAAATCGCGATAGGCGAGTATGGCATTGTTCTTATCGCCTGCCAAGGCGAGTGCACGGGCGTGTTCCAGGCGGGCGAGCGCGCCCATCGGGTCGGACACGACGATTCCGCGGTGGTCGAGAATCTTGCGAAATTCCGCGGCGGCTTCTGTATAGCGACACAGCGCCAAATAAGTTTCACCGCGAACCCAGGCGGCATACAGCGCGCCGAAGTAGCCATGCGCCACACTCTGCGGAATGCCGAACTCGTTCGCAGCGCCCGCTTGCAATACTTTGAGTGCTTCCCCGCCCTGGTGGCGATTGAGTGCGAGTTGCGCTCTCAAGACCGGAAGATAGTTAAAGCGGATGGTGGTGTTTTCGGGGAACCGCGTGGCCAGATCATCTGCCAGCTTCTCCGACCGGATGGAATCGCCTGTGAGGGCTAATGCGAAGGCAGCTCCATACTCGACTTCAGGATCGCTTGAGAGCTCAAGTGCCGTGGTGGCTCGCGCCTTTGCCTCCAGTGTGTTGCCGAAGAAGGCCTCGCGGATCGCTGCTCCGGTTTCCCACAAACTCGCTCGCTCCCCTTGCCCGCCCTGTTGCGCCTCGGCAACGGCGCGCTGCGACATGCCCCTGGCACGTTCGAGGAGCCCCGCGTAGGCGAGGGTCCTGGCTTCGGTACTTGAGACCCAGCTTTGCGGCCCGGAACGTTTTCGCGCATCCGCTGCGACATACTCCATGGCTGCCGTATCGTTTCTCAAGAAAGCGAGGTCGTACTTGAGCATGACGAATTCGTCAATCTCCAGCCCGCGTCGGGCTGCGCGCCGGAGTGCACTCTCAGCTTGTTCCAAACGATTGAGATAAACATTATCGACAGCTAAGTTGTAGTAGGCGATACCAAAATCCGGATCGAGATCGATGGCTTCGGACGCCTTTAGGGCGGCTTCCTCGTACCGGCCGGGAAACTTGTTGATGTAGCCCGAGAGTAGTGCGCGAGGCACTGCGTCGCGGGGATAGGTTCGCGCCCAAGCCTCGCAGGTCTTGCGCACTTCCTCCAAGTTGCCTGCGACGAGCAGCTGATAATTGGCGGTAATGAAAAACTTCTCGCGATCGCTGGCCCGTTCCTGGAACTGCCATGCTCGCCGAAGGCTTTCCGCTGCCAAGTCGGCCTGATCGATATCGGCGTAAATTCGCCCGAGCGAAGCGTGCGCCATAGCGAATTGCGGGTCGAGTTCCACGGCGCGCTTGAAAAGGGGCAGAGCGTTCGTCGCACCTTCGGAAGAATGAATTTTCCAAGCCGCCGTAAACGCCTTCAGCGCCTCCAAAGAGCCTGTGGTCGCTTCGGCGAGGGGAACGTCGTGTTTGATGAGCGTTCCGGGCGATTCCCCCACGCGAGACCTAAATCGATGGGCCATCTGACTCAGCGCCCCCAGCACATCTTCTTTTCGTGCAAGCTGGATCTGCTCATTTTGAACAGGGACGCCCGAGCTGCAATTGCTCGCGCGTAAGCCTAAGACGTATTGCGACCCGATGTCCGAGATCGAGCCGTCGACCACCAGGGCGCTGCCAGTCCGCTGACATACTTCGCGGGCAAGGTCGAGATCGAGCCGCGCCTGGGTGGAGCGCCGCATCAGGCGCAAGGTCTGTTGCACGCGCGACTCGGAGATCAGGCTGAGAAATGGTGATTGCTCTAGCTCGATCGCTAAACCCCGGCGAAGAGTTCCGTCGAAGATCGGGTCTCCCGTCCTGTTTGTGAAATCGGCGAGAACGATGGTGTCTTTGTTGCTGAGCCTGGTGGTACCCGGAGGCGTCCGCCGACTGTGCAAGTACCCTAGCAGCGCGATGATGAGAGCCAGAGCGCAGAGTGCACCTGCCAGTTGCCACCGCAGCGAGGATTTTTTCGCGGGGATTTCAGGGGGTGAGGGGACTCGAGATGCCGGCACCGTCTCGGCGACGAACCGGTAGCCGCGCCTGGGTATTGTCTCGATGTACTTAGACGACGCGTTGTATCCGGCAAAAATCTTCCGGAGAACGGAAATGTTGAAGGCGAGACTGTTCTCTTCTACGAAGGTTCCGGGCCACACGCGGCGCATGAGTTCGTCTTTTTCAACGACACGGCCGCGATTTTCCAAGAGCACCAGCAGTACGTCGAGAGCTTTGGGAGAGATCGGGACAGGTCGTCCGCTGCTTTCGAGCGTCCGCTCCCCCGCGTTTACCCGGAAAGTATCAAACTCATAAACCACCTTGTCCAGCAGTGGATCGACGGCTCTCATAACTTTCTCATGAAAATCTCAGAGCCCGTCTCGTGCTTTTCTTTAGGGCTTCAGGCAGCATAGCTCAAGATATGTTCAATCCACAAAAGCTCACCACAACACTTGCGCTTCTTCTATTAGCCATTCCGGCGAGCGCCGGGACGGCGGCCTACATCGTTACCGGCAATCCAGACGGCTCGGGAGAGTTCGGCGTCATGACTCTGGACACGGGCGCCTTCCGACAGATTGGCTCCGGCGTGCCGGGGTCGCAGGGACTGGCTTTCGGACCTAATGGATCACTCTTCACGCTGGCCTTCTCCGGGTCTTTGGACACGATCAATCCCGCAACAGGCGTAAGTACGGTAATCGGAGCTACCGGCCTGGCGGACTGTTCGACCCCGCCTGCATCGCCTTGTGGGCCGCACGCAGCCAGCTCGCTCGGTGCAGTCGGAGGCCAGCTTTACGTCACTGACTTGGCGAACAACTTATATAGGGTTAACCCTTCGACCGGAGCCGCGACGCTCATAGGGCCGACCGGAATTCCGCCGCTTCCCTTTAACCCGCTCAGCGTAAATCCCGACAACACGTTCAACGCGTACACACAATCGCTATTCGGCGCTAACGGCAGACTCTATGCCACGTTTGACGCCTTCACTGTGAGTTCCACAACGTTTCAACCCGTATCGATTGTGATCGCTCCGGAACTCTATCAGATCGATCCCGCTACAGGTGCGGCGAGGCTGATCGGTCCAACCGATCTTACGCTGGGAGGAATTGCTGCAGTGAATGGCTCGTATTACGCCCTTAATGACAGCCGAGCCGAAGTATCGACTATCGATTTGTCGACAGGTCACACCACTCGCGTGACAGGCTTTGACCCGAGTGTCGGGATCATCAGCGGAGCAGCGGCGACACCTGAGCCGGCATCGATTGCGCTCACGGGAATCGGAATCGCGGCTGCCTTGGTCTGGAGAAGGCGGCGGTCATAACGCTATTCGCGAGGGCCTCTCGATGTGATCAATGAGGACACATTCGAGCGGACCCTGGGCGGAGGCGAGAGCGCTGCTGTGCTCTATGCCGGCTGGGCGTGCCTTTGGGATGAGAACCCGGCGGCGGCGGCGCGAGAGCCACCCTCGGGGAATTCCAGGCGGAAGCGGGTTCCCTTGCCAAGGGCACTATCGACTTCGATGATGCCGTTGTGCTCCTGGACAATGCCGTACGTAATCGAAAGCCCGAGACCGGTGCCTTTTTTCGGTCCCTTTGTGCTGAAGAACGGATCATAGATGCGGGCCAGGTTTTCTTGTGGAATGCCCTGGCCGGTATCGGCGACCTCTACGTGCGCGAAGCCATTCTCCGACCAACTCCGAATGGACAAAGTTCCACCGGCCGGCATAGCGTCGCGAGCGTTGATGAAGAGGTTTAAGAAGACCTGCTGCAGCTTGCCCGAATTTCCACGTATCGCACCGAGGTCTTCGGCCAGATTCAGGCGCGTGGTAACTCCGATCTTCTGGAACTGGTGATCCACCAACGAAACGGTTTCACGGAGGGTACGGTTGAGATCGAGCTCAGTGTAGTCGGTCGGAGAAGTGCGCGAGAAATTGAGCAGGGAGTTGACGATCTCGCTGGCCCGGAAGGTCTGCTTGGCGATCTTTTCGAGAAGCTTCGATTTCTGCTCATCTTCGGAGACTTGCTTGGCGAGCATCTGAGCGTAGGTCGAAATGACGGCGAGAGGCGTATTGACTTCGTGCGCCACGCCGGCCGCCAGAAGCCCGATAGAGCTGAGTTTGTCGGCTTGTACGAGCTTTCGTTCGAGCTCGTCACGATCTGTGACGTCGTCGAAGATGATCAGACGCCCGATCTGTTTGCCATCTCTTGAAATGAGCGGAGCGATGGCTAAGTTCACCGTCGATTCGCGGGCGGGCGGATTGGGCTTGGTGAGCTCAAGTCCGTGGTGGCCGTTACGCGAGGGGCCGGGCCCCGCTGTCGCGGCGGCTGCCAACCGCGGCCGCAGCGCTGTCTTATATACGTTGTGAACGCCTTCGTCACTTCGCATCTCGTTGAACTTCTCGCAGAGTTCCGGATCGAACAAATCCGCCAGACGCATTCCGACGGCGTCCGCACGAGCGATGCCGGTGAGCCGTTCAATCTCCGCGTTCCAGCTTTCGACACGATCGTCTAGGCCGGCCGCCAGAATACCGACACTGATCGACTCCACGATGTTCTCACTGAACTCCTTCAGACGTTCATACTCGTCGGCCTTCCGCTGCAGCGAGCTGTAAAGTCGCGAGTTTTCAATAGCGATGGCAACGTAGTTCGATAGCGTGCTGAGCAGGTCCATGTCGTCGCTCGACAGGAAGTCGCCCTCGGTTGTGCGACTGACTCCGAAGTAGGCAATGACCTTACCGCGCGACCGGCAAGCGACATAGTAAGTGAAATCGAGTTCGCTGATGGTCTCGCGTATGGTTGCGGGCCAGCCTCTCGAAATGATGTCGCGCAGATACTTGGGCTGCTCAAAGAAGAGATAAGGTTTGTCGGAAGCGGCTTCGAGAAAACGGAGATCCAAGGCTGAAGCCGGGTTCTTCGCCGCGCGTCCCGCTCGCTGGGTAAGTGAGTGGAGTTGGAAGGAACCAGAGGCATCGTCTAAAAGGAAGAAGCCAATCTGCTGAATAGAGAGTGTACGGCGCAGCCGGTCGGATACCTTGGCAAGCATCGCGTTCTGGTCGGTTTCGGAGCTCAACTCGCGGGCAAACTCAATGAGGGTGAGCCGCGCATCGTAACGGTCGCGATAGAAGACCCAACGATCGAGCTGCTCCTGGATCCAGCGGCGAATCGGCTGGAAGACGAAAGTAGCGAAGGAGATCAGGACGACAAAGGCCGGCGGCGTAATGCTGCGAGTGTCAAAGATCAGGAAGATGAGCCCGTAGAACGTACCGATCACAGCAAGGGTGGCGAGCGTGTAGACGTAGCCCTGTTGGAAGATGATGTCGACATCCATCAGGCGATAGCGCGTGATGGCATAGGCCCAGGTAAGCGGAATGAGGCCCATGGAGAGGACACTCAAATTCATTAAGTGACCAGGGATGGCGCCGGCCGCGAAAGGAAGAGCATAGAACAAAGCAAAAGGAAGCAGACCAAGGACTGCGCCATTGCGGAGGTACTTCAGCTGCCGGCGGGCCATAGGATCATCGGCGCGCATGTAATCAAAGGCAAGCACGGCGGCGCCCGCCAGATAAAGAGCCACCGCAAAGACGAGCATGAGGCGATCGATCAGCCAGCGCACCTCAAAGAGCGGAATATTGAAGTGCAGAACGCCCTCCGCAGAAGCGGCTATAACGACAAGCAGGACGGACGAAGGCAGGTAGAGCAGAAGCCAGGCGCCTGGAGCATTCAGCCAGCGCGGGCGGCTGCGAAAACTCAGGCAGAAGTGAAGAAATATCGCCGGCGCCAGCAGGCTCGCGACGACGTTGCCCCAGTAAACCGTTTCATCGAAAGTATTGAGCTTGCCAGAGTAGTGAAGACAGCAGGCCGCGAAAGAGGCGAGGCACAAGAGGAAAAAGTGCAGGGATTTAGCGGCACTGGTCCGGCGGTAATAGACGAAGAGTCCAATCAGCAGGTAGAATCCGCCAACCAGGTATTGATAATAGACGGCGCTGTCTCGAGGGGCAGGCTGCACGTAAATTGGGCTCTTTTGAAACTCGATTCCGTTGCGGCGCAGAGTGTACTTAGTCTGGCCCAGCAGCGGGATGTTCCAGAGAGCGCGGGTGACGTCGATCGCGTCGCGTACGGGCACGGTGCCGACGGCTACGAGGCTGTCTCCGACCCGTATGCCCGCTTTATCGCCCGAGCCACCAGGCGCGATGTAGGCCGCAGTAACGCTGGCCGAGCCAGCCCTCCCCTTCTGGTTCACCCACGTGACGCCATCGTCATGGATCGGGTAGTTGCGGAGGTGCAGAAAGCTGAGAACGGCCGCGACAGACGTGGCGACAGTAAGAAAAAGCAGCAGCGTGCCGGTTAGTTGGTTCCTAGGCTCGCTCACATGGCTCCCGTTCCAATGATCTTACTGTTAGGCAAACTCCACCTTAAATAGGAACTATCCCCTTATGCACGCCGGAGACCACTCGGACACACCCGCAGCCGAGGGATGCAAAAATGGTGTTTTAGGTGATGTTTGCACGGCAAGAAGGGTTCTGAGTTCTTCAATTTGGAAGCCCGCATACTGAATAGCGTAGTTTGGTCCCGGATCTTGACACCTCCAACAGGTGTACAGCAACGCCTATCAATGGAAACCGGCTTGGGGCGGAATACGTCCGGGAGCGTTGACGTTCGATTGAAACACACATAGACTGATGTTGGTAGCCTCACAGCGTACGAAGGTGGTTTTTCCTATGAAGTTTTCGTTGGCGTGCTTGCGTTTTGTAGCTAGCACTGCGGCAGCTTTTCTATTCACGGGTGCTCTGAGCGCGCAGGACAAGAGCACGGGATCGTCGAGCACGGGCAACGAGACCGTTGCCAAGCCGCTCACCAAAAAACAGCTGTCAAAAAAGCAAAAGGAACTCGAGCGTGAGCTCGCCGGACCCTGGAAGAAATGGCTTAATGAAGATGTGGTTTACATCATTACGGACGAGGAAAAACGCGCCTTCAAGCAGTTAAGAACGGATGAGGAACGGCAGAATTTCGTAGAGTCGTTCTGGCAAAGGCGCGACCCGAGTCCGGATACCGAAGAGAACGAGTACAAGGAAGAGCACTACCGCCGCATTGCTTACGCGAACGACCACTACGCGTCGGGCATCCCGGGATGGAAGACCGACCGCGGAATGATCTACATCAAGTACGGAGCGGCGGATGAGATTGAATCGCATCCCTCAGGTGGAAGTTATGAACGTCCCATCAATGAGGGCGGCGGCGAGACATCGACCTATCCGTTTGAGACCTGGCGCTATAGGTATCTCGATGGCGTCGGCACAAACGTCATGATCGAATTTGTCGACACGACGATGTCGGGCGAGTACCACATCAGTCTCGATCCGGAAGAGAAGGATGCCTTGTTGTATGTTCCCGGCGCTGGTTTGACACAGGCCGAGCAGATGGGCATGGCGAACAAGACGCAACGCTTTCAGCGCACGGATGGAACGCATCTGGGCACGGGCAACCAGCCGCTTCCCGAGAGCATGAATGAGTTCACGCGACTCGAGCAGTACGCCAACCTGATGAAGGCGCCCTCGATCAAATTCAAAGATCTGGACGCGATCGTAAAATCGAACATCCGGTATAACACGCTGCCGATGCAGGTACGGGTCGACTATATTCGGGTGACCGATGCGACCGTGTACGCGAATATCTCGGTTCAATTTAAGAACGCCGATTTGAATTTTGCGACGAAGGACAAAGTGGCCAAGGCAACCGTAAACGTGTATGGGCGCATTACGACGTTGACCCGCAAATCGGTGAACTGGTTTGAAGATACGGTAAGCGGAGACTATCCGGCGGAGATGCTGCCGCAGGTGATGAACGGCTCGCAGATCTACTCCAAGCGCGTACCGCTCGCTCCGGGCACGTACCGGCTGAACATCGTCGCGAAAGACACGGTCGGGAACACGGTGAACAACTATGAGACCGCTTTGCCTGTTCCGCACTATGAAGAAGAGCAGCTTGGCGCAAGCAGCGTGATTCTGGCGGATCAGCTCGAAAGAGTGCCGACCAACAGCATCGGAACCGGCCAGTTCGTGATTCGCAGCTCGAAGGTTCGCCCGCGGATCAATGAAACCTTCGCTCACGGCGAGACGATGGGCATCTACACGGAGTTTTATAACCTAGGAATGGACGAGAAGACCAAGAAGCCCGAGGGCACCATTACTTACGATGTGGTGGATGCGCAGAACAAGACGGTCCTGTCGCAAACGGAAGATCTGACTGCGATTCCGAATGCTTCCGCCTTCCTGGTTACGGTCGAGAAGAAGCTGCCGTTGAAGAGCCTCGACCCCGGCAAATATACTTTGAAGCTGAAGGTGACAGACAAGCTTAAAAACCGGAGTCTGACGCCCTCGACGCAATTTACGGTAACATCATAGCTAAGGCGCTGGACGCGCGCAGGTGCATTTGAGACCGGTTCTAACGGGCAAAAAGTTCGCGATCGCGTTTTCTATAGTAGGGCTCTTAGCCGCAACTCGCGAAGCGAGATCTGCAGATTTCTCGTTGCCGGTGACGGGAGACCTGGTGGGCACCGTAGTTGACACGGCAGGCACTCCGCAAATGGGTGCGGCTGTGCAGATCCTCAACAAATATCAGCGTTTTGTAGCGAAAGCGCTCACCAACCCCGATGGACGCTTTGCGGTGGCCGGACTGACGCCTGATGAGTACTCAGTGCGCGTTTCGCTTTCCAGTTTTCTGCCCGCATCGCGAGAGCGAGTGATAGTGAAAGCGGGCCTCGATAGCGTGCTGGAAATCCGGCTGGCTACATTGCTGAGCAGTATCGAGGTGAGTTATCACGTGCCTGCAGGGGCGATGTCAGAAGACTGGAAGTGGGTGCTGCGATCTGCACCGGCCACGCGGCCAGTAACGCGCCTGCTCGGGATCGATGGTCCGCACACCGAGGAGGCCAAGTCCCGCTCGCGCGTGTTCTCCGGTACGCATGCCCTGGTTTCCGTTTCGGGCGGCGATGGTGGTTTGATCGATACCGAGAAAATGGGGAACGATTTTGGAACGGCCGTCGCTCTTTCCACTAACGTTCTCGAGAACAATCAACTGCAGGTAGCCGGCAGGTTCGGCCAGAACCTCGAACCGGGTTTGAATGCGGTTGCCTTATGTGCTATCTACAGCCGCACTTCCGGCGGTTCCTTTGCGGCTCCGCCCGAAGTAACTTTGACGGTGGCGCAAGTGAGCGGAATCTCCTCACAGTATGGCGGTTCTCCATCCGGCAACACGGATATTGCAGGAATGCAGTTGCCCGCGCTGCGCACTATGTCGCTGAGTCTGTACGAGACAGCGGATCCCTCGGATAATGTACACGTCGAGTACGGCATAACGGGTGAATCTCTCGAATTCGGGCAGCACACCAGCCGGATCTCGCCGTTTGCGCGGATGACGGTTGACTTGGGCCCGGCAGGAGAACTTGTGGCGGCTTATAGCGATGGCGGCCGGCCGGACGAATTGACGGCTCATTCGAAGTACCGACAGGCCGAGCTTGACGGCAGAGGCTCCGATCTTACGGAAGCATTAGACAATCTATCGCGCTTGCCGCAGATATCGGAACGTAACGGCCGGCTTCAGCTGCAGCGGACTCAGAACTACGAAGCGGGTTACAGCAAGACGACGCGGCGCCGAACGTATTCGATCAGCGGGTTCAAGGAAGCCGTGTCGAACGGCCGGCTGAATGTGTCGGGAGATCTCGACGCGCTGAATGCGCGCAACTTGTTTTCGGATGGCATGTCGGCCACGTCCGTGTATGACATCGGCAATTACTCGCGCGTTGGCTATCTGGCTTCAGTGAAACAGCGCGTGAGCGACGCTTTAGATGTGGATCTGGCGTATGGCCGGTTGGGCGGCTTTGCGGTTGATCCGGATGGAATCAATCGGGCGTCAGACGCAGGCGGGGTTTTCGTGAGGCCGCGGGAATCGAACATCGCCAGCCTGAATGTGAAGACAATCGTGCCTCGCTCGGGAACACGCATTTCAGCCGACTACGGTTGGGTCGACAGCCACATGACCATTCCGCGTCATGTTTTTACAACGCAGGATGTAGTGGCTGCCCCCGGTTTGAATATCGTTGTTCACCAGCCGCTTCCTTCGCTGTTCGGCATACCGGGCCGGCTGGAACTAACTGCCGATCTGCGGAACTTGCTGGCCACCGGCTATACGCCCGTGAACACCGGTGATGGCCGCGGGCTGCTAATCGTCGAAGCGCCTCGAGCTATTCGGGGCGGCCTGAAATTTATCTTCTAGGTTGGACCGCGAGCTCAAACCCGGCTTACTTGCACGCACGGCTCAGTTGTCTTCGCATCCCTTGCGGCTGGCGGTGTGGCTAAGCCTATCTTGGTCCCTTCTCTTATCGGCTCAATCGGTCGATCCGCTCAACCAAAGCGCGGGAGTTACGGTCTTATTGTTCGTTCGGAGCGATTGTCCAATCACCCGTCGCTATGCCCCGGAGCTCGAGCGGATAGCCGAGGAGTTTGCACGGAAGCCGGTCAGCTTCTGGATGGTGTTCCCCGACAGCACCGAGAGCGACGCCGCGGCGGGAGCATTCCTCAAAGAGTACAAGCTGCCCGGCAAGGCCCTATTGGACCGCAAACACGTTCTGGTACAGCGAGCACGGGCGACCGTAGCCCCGGAAGCAGCAGTGTTTGCGCCGGGCGGCAAACTTGTTTATCACGGGCGCATTGACGACCGGTACGTCGATGTCGGCAAAGCCAGACCGGCTGCACAGGTGCACGATCTGGAAAACGCCATTACGGCCACGCTTGCCGGAAAGCCGGTTGAGCACGCCGAGACCCGCGCTGTGGGCTGCTACCTGGCTGATATCGAATAGCGGAAGGCGTGTTGTGACATATCCACGCGCGAGCCGCGGAAATGGACGCCTTCCATTTCGAGTAGCATGCGCTGCTCGAGCGCGGTCTCGCGACCAGTCTTGATTTGCCCGCCGGACCCGAGCACGCGGTGCCACGGAAGCATATGGCCGAACTTTCGCAGAACCTGGGCGACTTGACGAGGACGTCCCGGGTATCCGGCAGCGGCCGCTACATCACCATAGGTCGAGACTTGCCCGGCCGGGATGCGGCTGATGCGCTCGCGAATGGCGGCTTCCATGCCTCTGCTTTTCGGTGGGCCGGGCATAGCGAGGTCAATGCGCCCCCGCAGCAGCAGCGCCTCGGGCCTTCACCTTCTTCAAGCCCCAGACCAGCGGGACGCAACAGAAGCAGGCAATTGCCATGTACCGGAGGTCATCGACGTAGGACCAGAGCATCGCCTGCTGGCCCAGCGCACGCCCTACTTGGCCGATCGCCTGCGAGTGGGCGGTTGGCGCGCTGGCGTAATTTGAAAAAGTCTCGGTGTACTGCTGGACCCGGGTCTGGTAGACCGGCGACCCATTGACAATGTGCCGCACCATTTCGTTCTGATGAAGCTGCTGATGGCGGGTCAGGATGGTCTGAACGATTGAGATCCCAATACTGCCACCGATATTGCGCATCAGGTTGTAAAGCCCGCTCCCATTTCCCACCTGCTCGGGACGCAAGCCTCCGAGCGAGGTAACCGAGAGCGGAACAAACACGAGCCCGAGCGCAAAGCCGCTAATCACAATCGGAACCGTCATCGACCAAGGGGAGATCTGCAGCGTGATGGTTCCCCAGACCAGGCTGCAGCAGCCGAAAACCAGGAAGCCGGTCGAGACAAGCACGCGGGTATCGATACGCGAGACCAGGAGGCCGACCAGCGGCATAGCGATGATAGACCCAAGTCCACGCGGAGCAACCGCCAAACCCGCCCACCAGGCAGAGTAATCCATCATCGACTGGTAGTAGAGCGGGAGCAGTGTGACTGCCGCGTAGACCGAGCCGCCGAACATGAAGATGAGCAGACAGCCCATGGCGAAGTTGCGGTTTTTAAAGATCGAGAGGTCGACCAATGTCTTCTCGCGTGTCACCTGCGAGATCACAAAGGCAACGCCGCAGACGATCATGGCTACGAACGCCCAACGAATCCAGATAGCGCCGAACCAGTCATCCTGCTGGCCACGGTCGAGGATAATCTGCATGGTGCCAAGCGCGATAGCCAGAAGCCCGAATCCAATCGCGTCGAGTTTGCCGGGCTTTGCATTTGTGATGTAGGGCGGATCCTTGACGTATCGCAGGATCAGAAAGACTGCCAGGATACCGACCGGAATGTTGATGTAGAAGGCCCAGCGCCAGGAGTACTGGTCGGTCAGCCAGCCGCCGAGCGTGGGGCCGAGAACGGGCGCGACGACAACTCCCAGACCGAACATGCCCATTGCGAGACCGCGTTTCTCGGGCGGAAAGCTCTCCGTGAGGATGGCTTGGGAAAGGGGCTGCAGGCCGCCTCCGCCCGCGCCCTGCACGAGGCGCGCGATCAGGATAACGATGAGGCTGTTGGCAGCACCACAGAAGAAAGAAGAAATGGTAAAGATGATGATCGACGCGACGAGAAATCTACGGCGGCCAAATTTCAAAGAGAACCAGCCGCTAGCCGGAAGAACAACTGCGTTAGACAAAAGGTAGAACGTCAGTACCCAAGTGGCTTCATCGGTAGACGCGGACAGACTGCCAGCGATGTGAGGAAGGCAGACAGAAGCGATAGAAGTGTCGATCACTTCCATGAAGGCGGGAAGAATGACGGCAACGGCGATGAGCCAGGGATTGGCGCCTGGCTGCATGTTCTGTTCGGGCTTATTCTGCGCTGGCATGTTGATGCGAATAAAACATTTCGATGCGGTGAATAGAAATTTGTGTGCCGGGCGGACAAGCGCAAGCTGCTACGCTGTAGAGCTTAGCAACCCGTTCGCTTCCCACGCCACTATGATTCGTCCCATTCGATTTCTGTTGCTGTTCAGTGCATTCTGCAGCCCTCAAATGTTCGGGCAGGCCGCGCCCACGACGGAAGCCAGGCTTGCGGCTCTTGAAGCGGCGGCAAAATCGGCGCAACTTTCGGGCGATAACGCCTGGATGCTGACATGCGCGGCGCTGGTATTGATGATGACCGGCCCTGGTCTGGCCCTTTTCTATGGAGGTCTGGTCCGCCGGAAGAACGTGCTCGGCACCATGATGCACAGTTTCGCACTGATGGGCGTAGTGACAGTGATTTGGGCGATATACGGCTACAGCCTGACGTTCGCCCCAGGTAATGCGTTCATCGGCGGCTTCAGTTATTTGTTCCTGCGCGGGGTAGGTTCGGCTCCTAACGCCGACTACGGAGCTACGATTCCGCACCAGACATACATGGTTTACCAGCTGATGTTTGCAATCATCACACCGGCTTTGATTTCAGGCGCTTTCGCGGAGCGAATCAAATTCAGCGCGATGCTGCTTTTCACGTGCCTCTGGTCGACCATTGTTTATTTTCCGATGGCGCACATGATCTGGGGCAAGGGCGGATTGTTGAATGCGTTTCTGGGCGGTAAGATTCCGTGCTTCGATTTCGCGGGCGGCACGGTTGTTCATATTACGTCGGGCGTGAGCGCGCTGGTTTGTGCGCTTTATCTTGGCAAGCGGGTCGGGTTTCCGCGCGAACCGATGAAGCCGCACAACCTGGTGCTCAGCGTGATAGGCGCTTGCCTGCTGTGGGTGGGCTGGTTCGGCTTCAACGCGGGAAGTGCAGTGAACGCGTCCGGCTTGGCGACAAGCGCTTTTGTCGCGACACATTTCGGTGCGGCGGCGGCGGCTCTGGGCTGGATGTTCGCGGAGTGGGTCCGGCACGGGAAGCCGAGCATGCTTGGAGGTATTTCGGGGGCCGTCGCCGGCCTGGTTGCTATTACGCCCGCCTCCGGTTTTGTGCAGCCTTTCCCTGCCCTGCTCATCGGTTTCCTGGCGGGCATATTCTGTTTCTTCATGGTTTCGACCGTGAAGAACAAATTCGGATATGACGACACCCTCGATGCCTTTGGCGTGCATGGGGCGGGCGGCACGCTCGGTGCCATCCTGACGGGAATCTTCGCCACCAACTTAGTGAATGACGGTCTCAAAGACGCGTCCGGAAAGGCTCTTCCGCTGGGCTGGGTGGATGGACATCCAGGCCAGGTAATCAATCAACTGATTGCCGTGGTGATTTCGTGGGTACTGGCGATCGTGGCTACCTGGATCATTCTTAAGATCGTGGATGCGACGGTAGGTGTGCGCGCTTCGGTAGACCAGGAGCGCGAGGGGCTGGATCTCGCCATGCATGGCGAAGAAGGCTACAACCTGGAAGCGTAGCGCAGAAGCTCGCCGAAGGAAGCGCTCAGCAAACCTAGCTCAAAGGATCAGCGATGAAAAAGATCGAAGCGATTATCCAGCCTTTCAAACTGGACGAAGTAAAGGAAGCGCTAAAAAGCATTGGCGTTGACGGCATAACGATCAGTGAGGTCCGCGGGCACGGCCGGCAAAAGGGCCATAAGGAAGTTTACCGGGGCATGGAGTACGAAGTGGATCTCCTGCCGAAGATCAAGATCGAGACAGTTGTGCCCGATCAACGGCTGGACGAGATCGCTCGGGCGATCGCGGCTGCTGCGCGGACCGGGAAGATCGGCGACGGAAAAATCTTTATCTACGACGTGCTCGATGCGATTCGCATTCGCAACGACGATACGGGTGAAGCAGCGTTGTAAGCGGAATGAACGCGGGACGAACAGAAGCGCCGACTGAGGCGCAAGATTCCGCTGCCCGCTCTTTCGCTTTCCCCCGAACGCAGATGGTTGACCAGCTCGTTACCGGAGCTGCCCGCGTTTTTCTCGCAGAGCAGATCCGGAAACCCTTCTCCGTACTAGCGGTCGGCGGGTATGGCCGCGGCGAGCTGTTTCCGTACTCGGATGTCGACCTTATCGTGCTCTTCGACGAGGAGCCCGAGCCGGATAGCGTGAAGGATCCGCTGGGAAACTTCCTGCGTGTGCTTTGGGATTCGTCGCTGAAAGCGAGTCATTCGGTACGGACAATTGCCGAATGCTGCCGCTATCAGGAGGCTAATCTTCCGCTACATATCAGCCTGCTGGACGTCCGCCTGCTTTTCGGAAGCGCAAAGATTTTTCAGACGCTCGAAAGCCGGCTTAGCGGATTCTACCGCCGTCAAGGCGGGAAGCTGCTACAGCATCTGGCCCGGATGGCGGAAGCGCGGCACGCGAAATTCGGAGATACGGTGCAACATCTGGAGCCCAATATCAAGGAAGGTCCGGGAGGTATTCGGGATCTGCATTTTTTGCATTGGGCTTCGCTGCTGACGCCTGATAAAGAGCCGGTACGGCATGCCGCGGCACAGGCTGAAAGAGCACGCAATTTCTTGTACTCCGTACGCTTTTTTTTACACGAGCAATCAGGTCGGGACAACAATGTACTCACGTTCGAGCTACAGGATCGGGCGGCAGCGTTTCTAGCGTCGCCGCCCGTGCCGCCCGAAGAGTGGATGAGGAAGTATTATGGCAACGCCCGAACCTGCTTTGAGCCAACGTCGCGGGCGCTCGAGTCTATCGGGCGCGACGAGGCCGGTTTAGGCCGCCATCTGTTGGATCGGCGGGATAAGTTGTCGAATGCAGACTTCACGGTGTTGCACAACCGTGTTTTTTTGCGACATCCAGCCGCAACGCTCAGCTCGTTCGCTTCGCTTTTCACGCTGTTCAACTTCGTAGGCCGGCAGGGAATCGCGCTCTCCTCCGACGCACAGCGGAGGGTGGAAGAGAGCATCCCGCGGCTAACGGGAGAAACCGCTAGCAAAGAATTCGTGGGTTGGGACGACTGGCAAGAACTCCTGCGACAGCCGCATGCCGGCCTAGCGCTGCGCGAAATGCGGAATGCACGCCTGCTCTCGGCTCTTCTGCCCGAATGGGAAGGCGTGGAGAATCTTGTGGTGCGCGACTTCTATCATCGCTACACGGTGGATGAGCATACCTTGGTTGCCATTGAGGCGATTGACCGGCTCATAAACGATCGCGAGGGTAGTCCGGGCCGGCTGCAAGAGCTAGCTCGGGAAGAGAGTGACCTAGCCTTGCTCCGTACCGCTCTGCTCCTCCACGACACGGGTAAAGGTACGACTCCAGGCGATCATTTGCGCGGGTCAGCGTTTTGCGCGGAGCGTTTCCTCGAGTCTGCCGGCGCACCGAGGCTCGAGGCAGAGATGGTCCATTTCCTGATTGCGCATCATCTCGATCTCTCGCTGGTGATGACAAGCAGAGACCTGGAGGATCCCGCGACGGCGCGATTTCTTACTTCAAAGATCGGCACGCTGGAACAACTCAGAGCGCTTACGCTCCTTACTTACGCGGATGTTTCGGCAGTAAATCCCACGGCCATGACACCGTGGCGAATCGAACAGCTTTGGCGCGCTTACTCGTTGACATATACGCAGCTGACTCGCGAGCTAGCTGCGTCGCGCATCCACTATCCGGCAGACGCCCCGGTAACGACGCTGATGCGGCCGGAGCTGGCTCGCTTCCTCGAAGGCTTTCCTACACGCTACCTCCGGATGCACACGCCGGAGCAGATCGAGCAACATTTCTCACTCGAGCAGGTGAAGCGGCAGGATGGTTTCGCACTGGAGATACGGCGCGAACCTGGCACGTACGGACTGACGGTGCTCGTCACTGATCAGACGGGTTTATTTGCGTCACTTTGCGGAACGCTGGCCGCCTTCGGAATGAACATCATCAAGGCGGAAGCCGCATCGAACGCGCATGGCAGTGTGCTGGTGGAGTTCCGTTTTGAGGATCCGGCACGCACGCTTGAACTCAATCCGGACGAAGTCGAGCGCCTGCAGTGGAACATTTCCTGCGTCATCGAAGGATCGCTGAAGGCAAGCGAACTGTTGAAGCGTCGCCGCCGATTCAGCCGGCCGCGGGTAACCTTGCAGCCCAAACCGACGGTTCACTTCGACAACGCTGCTTCGGACCATTCCACGCTAATTGAACTGACGGCGGAGGACCGGCCCGGTCTGCTGTTCGAGATTGCCTCCGTACTGACAGCGGCAGGATGCAACATCGAAGTGGTTCTGGTCAACACCGAAGCGCATCGTGCGCTCGATGTTCTCTACGTGACGAACACGGGCGAGAAGCTCGATCAGAGTTTGCAGGATGAACTGCAAAGGCAGCTGCTCGGAATTGTCGGTGGTGCGAATATATAGCTCATGTCCCAGAGCTTTCGTCTAGATGGAAAGGTTGCACTGATCACGGGGGGCGCGAGCGGTATTGGGTTATCGATCGTAAAGAAATTTACGGAGGCTGGCGCAAAAGCCTTGATTGTGGACGTAGATGAAAAGCGCGCCCGCGACACCGTGCAGGCCGTGCAGAATTCCGAAGCATCGATCTGCGATATCACTGACGAGGCGCAAGTCGCGGAGCTTTTTAGCCGGGTAAAGCAGTTGGACATCCTGGTGAATTGTGCCGGGATCGGGCTGGTCGGGAATGTGCTGGAAACCGAAGTTGCTGACTTCGCGCGTGTGTTTCGTGTGAACGTACAGGGGACCTATGTAATGACGAGAGCTGCCCTGCCACTCGTGATCGACGCACATGGCTCGATACTGAATATAGGCTCGGTAGCGGCGATGGTCGGCATCAAACGACGGTTTGCCTACTGCGCATCGAAGGGTGCGGTGCATGCAATGACACGGCAATTGGCGGTAGATTACCCAACCGAGCTGCGAGTGAACTGCATTGCGCCGGGCACGGTGGATACTCCCTTCGTGGAGGCGTATCTGGAAAAGTACCACCGGCATGAGAAAGAGAAAGTACGGGCGGAGCTGAGTGGAAGGCAGCCGATGGGCCGGTTGGCGCAACCGGATGAGATCGCCGATCTGGCTCTCTATATCAGTTCGCCGGCCGCAGCCTTTATGACCGGCTCGGTAGTGACAATAGATGGCGGGTTGACGGCCGCCTAGGATTAAACTGGCACGCAACTAGCCTGAAATGTTTCAGTTGACTGAGTCACCGGAACTACATAGGATATAAGTGATACTGTTTCCGGGATTTTTGTCACTTGTATAGCGTGGATTGTAAGGTAGTCCGGCGGTACAGGCTGACAGGCGATAGATTATCAGTGCAAATTCATAAACATAGCGGCCCGTCCATCTTGTTGAGGATAGGCCTCGGGCTCGCCCTGACAATGGTTATGGCCGCCGGGGCTGCTTTGCCGGCTTCTGCGGCGGTCGCCTTACCGAAGGCTCGGGCGGCAAAGCATCATCCCAAACGTCGCCGGGTTGTCGCCCCGGAGGGATCAATGGCCATCAGGTCTCGATACCACGGCGCGACTGCTACCCGAAACACCACGCAGGCTTCTCTGATACATCGGAGCAAAGCCAGTTCTCTGCGGGCGGTGACAGTTCGACGCCGCGGCCGCGGGAGAGCACGCATTTTCTTTAATCCCTGGAGCACCCCGACCTACGCCGATTCCACAGTAGGCGATAACGTCGATGGAGAGGATTTGGTGGTCCGGAAAGCGGCAGTCGATGCGCTTGGTCCATACAACGGAACAGTGGTAGTTGCCGATCCTCAAACTGGCAGGGTGCTCAGTATTGTTAATCAGAAGCTGGCAACTAAGGGTGCTTACCAGCCCTGCTCGACTGTGAAACTGGTAGTCTCGCTTGCTTCACTGAAAGAGTCGATCGTCAACGCGGCTTCTTCGATGCGGATCTCCCGGCGGTCTTCAATGGATATGACGCGGGCGCTAGCTACGTCGAACAACCTCTACTTTGCGCGCTTGGGCCAGGAACTCGGTTTTGAGAGGGTACAGAAGTATGGGCGTCTTTTCGGACTGGGCGAAAAAGCCGGATTAGACATCCCTGGGGAAGAGCCCGGTTACCTCGCATCTGAAGCCCCCGAGACGGGCGTTGGCATGATGACGAGCTTCGGAGATGGTATCCGGCTCACCCCGCTCGAGTTGACAAGCATTGTGTCTTCGGTGGCGAACAATGGGACCATGTATTACCTTCAATATCCTCGCAATCAGCATGAAATTGAAGCCTTTGTTCCGCGGATAAAGAGGCAATTAGAGGTCACGGACTTGATTCCGCCAGTCAAAGCGGGCATGATGGGCGCGGTGGAATACGGCACCGCCCGACGCGCCAGTTACAGCAACGACGACCAGACAATTGTAGGCAAGACTGGTACTTGCACTGATTCTGCCCAGCCAGGTGTCCACCTAGGCTGGTTTGGCTCCTTCAACGAGGTCACTAAAAACAAGTTGGTAGTGGTGGTTCTACTCACGGGCGGACGCGGCGTGAGTGGTCCCATTGCTTCAGGCATCGCTGGAAGCGTTTATCGCAACTTATCACTGCAGAGTTACTTCGGGCCTGCTCAGGCGCCGTTGGTTCCAGTTTCGTTGATACCCAGTACTCCAGGATTTGTTCGCTAGATCATTGAATCCTGAGCTTGGCCCGCTCGCTTGATCCTTCCCTCCACCTATCTATCCGCGTTAGCTCTCCTTTTGCTGTCGCTGATCTGCTTCAGCACTTGGCCTAACTTTTTCAAGCAGGCCGAACCGCGCTGGCGTTTTGAGCTCTTCTCACTTGATTTTGCGGGGGGGGCGTTGCTGACTGCTTTGCTGGCGGCGAATACGCTGGGGACGCTTGGGAGTGAGGTGTCGTTTGGCGATCGAATGTTGGTTGCCGGGCGACAGTCAGAGGTTTGGATTGTCGCGGCCGGTTTCCTCTACGCGCTTGGGAACGCGCTTCTGCTCGCGGGTGTTTCCCTGCTGGGATTATGCGGAGCACTGCCCATCACATTCGGACTGGCGGCCATCCTGATCGTGCTCGATCATGTCGGGGCGTTTCGACCTGGCCTAGTGATGGCCGGCGTTTTTGCGATGCTGCTGAGCGCCTTCGCGGCCATCGGTGCGAACAGTCAGCGGGCCAGCGGCGGAGCAACACGGGCCCGCCGTGCTGCCGCGAAAGGCCATGCAGTGACTCTTCTTGCCGGATTAGCCTTTGGAACTTGTGAGTTTATGCTGAAGACGAGCGCAGACCCCGAGTTCGGGCCCGGACCATATGCCGCGATTCTTTTGTTTGCGGTGGGTCTGGTACTCGGCGCTCCGGCAGTAAACTTTTACATCATGAATATAAAGGTAACTGGTAGCACCACGTCGTTTAGATGCTATCTCCAGGGTGGATTCCGTCCCCATTTGACTGGTGCAGCGTCCGGTGCCGTTTGGGCGATCGGGGCATTATCTCTGGCGCTTGCTCTAAACCCGATGGGCGCGGAGAGTCCCGGTTTGGCGAAATCGTTCGCGATCCCATTTGTTTCGGTAGTAATCCTGGTTATGCTTGGACTCGGTCGCTGGAAAGAGCTTTCTACAGGTCCTTCTCAGGTCCGGACACTGATCATCTGGAGTTCGGCTTCGTACATATTCGGCCTAGTGCTTTTCGGCTTGGGAGCGCCGGGTAGAATTCCTTGATCACGCACCTTTCCGAGCTGTAGAAACATCCATTTGAGCGAGAATAACGTTCATTATGTCTCTGCGCGCTCACGTCGCGGCAATTAAGCGCGAAGATCCAGCTGCCAAGAGTAGTCTCGAGATCCTGCTTTGCTATCCGGGGCTTCACGCTGTACTGTTCCACCATGTCTCGCACTGGCTGTACGTACGCAAATGGCATGTCTCTGCAAGGCTGGTCTCGCAATTCGCCCGCTTCCTCACCGGGATCGAGATACATCCCGGGGCGACCATTGGTCAGCGACTGTTCATTGATCACGGCTCGGGCGTGGTGATTGGCGAGACGGCCGAAGTGGGGGACGATGTTCTGCTTTACCAGGGCGTAACACTCGGCGGCACGGGTTACATACTTGGGAAGCGCCACCCCACGATTGGAAATCGGGTAGTGGTGGGCACGGGAGCATCGGTGCTCGGGGCAATCACGCTGGGCAACGATGTGAAGGTGGGAGCGGGCGCAGTAGTGGTGCATTCGGTGCCCGATGGCGCGACAGTGGTTGGTATTCCAGGCCGGGTAGTGCGGGAGCGCGGCGCGGCGTTGGGAGCTCTCGAGCATGGCCGCGTGGCCGAAGCAGGAGAATCGGAACCGGCCGATGTGGAGCAATTAGCGGATCGTATCCGCGAATTGGAAGCATTGCTGCGACTCTTGCTGGACGAACGCGTTGGTCAAGCGCGCGGCTGATTAAACGGCTTCACTTGAACCGATACCGGCAGCTGTTTTCGGCCAGCGTTCGCAGCTCGTCTCGCGAGAAGCCGAACACCTCCGCCGCAAGTGTGTACTCTTGCACGAGATCAGTAAAGAACAAAGCCGGATCGTCGGTGCCAAGAACGATAGGCACTCCGGCGTCCCATAAGCTTCGCAGTGGATGATCCGCAAAGCTTGCGGTTGCGCCTGTGCGCAGGTTGCTCGAGGGACACACTTCGAGAGGGAGATCACGCTCTTTCAATACGGCGAGCAGCTTACGATCTTCAATCGACCGAATGCCATGGCCGATACGTTCGGCGCCGATCTCTATGGCCTGCCACACGCTTTCCGGGCCGGCAGTCTCTCCGGCATGACACGTTAAGCGAAGACCGGCTGCTTTAGCGCGGGCGTAGAGCGGCGCAAACCAGGAAGCAGGCCCGCGCACCTCATCGCCACCAAGCCCGACCGCAACTACACCGCTCGATTGCAGTTCGCGCGCAATCGCGAAGACACGCTCCGCTGGTTCGACGCCGAACTGCCTGATTGCATCGAAAATCCAGCCCACGTGGACTTTGCCGAACCGGCGAACTTCTTCGGATATGGAATTGAAAATTGGTTCGACATGCTGGCCCTTCCAAAGAATCACACCGACAGATAGAGTGATCTCGGCATGAATGACGTTCTGTGATGCGAGCTTTTCAAGTAGACAACGCGTGGCGAGCGCATAGGCTGCCGGGGAATCGAGGCGCTGACAAACCCACACATAAGCCTGAAGAAAACCGGCAAAATCCGAGTAGCGGTATCTGCTTCGAATCTCGTCGAGCGTCAGCGTGGAGTCGAGCTCGCGAAGAGTGTCCGGTTCGACACTGCCCTCAAGATGCAGATGCAGTTCGGCTTTCGGCAACGAGCGGATAAACGCGCCGAGACCAGCTTCATTCTTTCCTTGATCTTCGGAACGGGACAGATGTACTCCCTTGCCATAATAAACGTGCAATGACTGAGCAAGAGATTGAGGCAATCACAGGCGGATATCATGGCGACGCGTTCGCGGTTTTGGGACCGCACGCGACTAGCAAGGACGGAAAGAGCGATTGGGAGATCCGAGCGTTCCTGCCGCAGGCCAAAGAAGCTGTAGTCCTGCTCGGCAGCGACACGCTCAAGATGGAACGCAATCACCCGGCAGGCCTCTTCACGGCGCGGCTGAAGGCGCGGCCGGGTGCGTACAGGTTCCGGGCTACCAGCCACAAAGATGAGGTTTGGGAAGCGGATGACCCCTACCGTTTTCCTCCGCTAATTACCGACTTCGACCTGCACCTGCACTCTGAAGGCTCGAACTTCGAGGAGTACAACATGCTGGGCAGCCACGCGACCGAATCAGAAGGCGTGCCCGGGGTCCGATTTGCCGTGTGGGCGCCGAATGCAATTGTGGTCAGCGTGGTGGGCGATTTTAACGGCTGGGACACTCGTCAGAATCCGATGCGGGCGAGAACGGGTGGAGTGTGGGAAATTTTTATCCCCGGACTGCAGCCTGGGATGCCGTACAAATACGCGGTGCAATCGCGGTTTCGCGGCTACAGCCAGTTAAAATCCGATCCGTTCGGATTCGCCATGGAACGGCCGCCGAAATCGGCAAGCGTGGTGACTGATCTTTCGAAGCATAAGTGGCAGGATCAGGCGTGGATGGAGCAGCGGGCTCAATCGAGCGTGCTCGACAGCGCGGTGTCGTTCTATGAAGTACACCTCGGCTCGTGGATGCGTGACGAGAACAATGAGCCGCTTTCGTATCGCCAGCTTGCCGAAAAGCTGGTGCCATATGTGAAAAAGATGGGCTACACGCATATCGAGCTGATGCCCATTGCCGAGCATCCGTACTCACCTTCGTGGGGCTATCAGGTGACAGGTTACTTTTCGCCGACCGCTCGCTTCGGGCCACCGGAGGACTTCATGTACTTCGTGGACACGTGTCACCAGGCCGGTATCGGAGTGGTCATTGACTGGGTTCCGGCGCATTTCCCCAAAGACGCGCACGGACTTGGCTTCTTTGACGGCACCGCGCTTTACGAACATCAGGATCCGCGACTGGGGGAGCATCGCGACTGGGGCACGCTGATCTTTAACTTCGGCCGGAACGAAGTTCGTGCGTTTCTCATTTCGAACGCGATGTTCTGGCTGAAGAAGTATCACATTGACGGGCTGCGCGTAGATGCTGTCGCTTCGATGCTGTACCTCGATTACTCTCGCAAAGCCGGAGAATGGGTTCCGAACAGGTACGGGGGAAACGAAAACCTGGAAGCGATCGACTTCCTGCGCAAGATGAACGAACTGGTGCACCAGGTGCCGGGAGCGATGACGATCGCAGAGGAATCGACTGCTTTTACGGGAGTGTCGCGGCCGGTGTACTTGAACGGCCTTGGCTTCACGATGAAGTGGAACATGGGGTGGATGCATGACATGCTCGGCTACTTCGAGCGTGACCCGATTCACCGGCGCTACCACCAGAACGCGATCACATTCAGCATGGTGTACGCGTTCACGGAAAATTTCGTACTGCCTATTTCACATGACGAGGTGGTCTATGGGAAGCGGGCACTACTCGACAAGATGCCCGGGGACGAGTGGCAGCGCTTTGCAAATGTCCGCTCGTTTCTGAGCTACATGTACGGGCATCCGGGTAAGAAGCTCCTCTTCATGGGATCCGAGTTCGGACAGACCGCGGAGTGGAATTCCGAAGCACAAATCGAATGGTGGCTGCTGCGATTTCCCATTCATCAAAAGCTGCAGACTTTTTGCGCCGCGCTCAACCAGCTTTACCGGAGCGAGCCGGCGCTCTATGAAGTCGATTTCCAGGGTTCCGGCTTCGAGTGGATCGATTTCCATGACGCAGACAATTCGATCATCTCGTTCGTCCGGCGGGCGAAACGCCGTGAGGACTATCTGATGTTTGTATGCAACTTTACTCCCCAGGCGCACATGAAGTACCGGCTCGGTTTTCCTGAAGCAGGTGTGCATCAGGAAATTTTCAATTCCGACGCCGAGATGTTTGGAGGCGGCAACCTGGGTAATGGCGGCGCAGTAAATGCTCGCCCTGAACCTTCGCACGGGCGCCCCGGCTCGGCCGAGATCGTGATCCCACCACTCGGGACGGTCGTTTTCAAGCCGGCGCGTCCGCTTCCGCCGCTACCGGCTCCGACTCCAGCTCGATCTGAGAAGGACTCAGATTCGTAAAAAGAGTTTGCGGCGGTACATCCAGAAGAGCAACAGCCAGTAAGAGAAAAGAACTGCGGCGCCGAGCAGCAAGGGCTGGAAGGCCGGCCCGAAAAGTAGAAACGGCCGGTCTCCCAGATGGATGCGGAACGAGCTTGCAAGGAAGTCTTCGAAGAGGTGTGCGATCAGGTATGCCGCAATAGAGTTCATTCCGACGACCACCAAGGGGAAGCACCATTTCCGATACCCTTTCACGTCGACAACCCAGCTGAAAGCGGCAAGCAGCAGGAAGCAGGCGCCACCGCTGAACAAGGTCCAGGCCGGCGTCCAAATGCGTTTTACGACCGGACAGACACCAGTGAAATGGAGCAGTAATCCAGCGGCGATACCGATAACACCAGCCAGCAGGAAGCGCTTGATCGGAATAACTGGAGCAAAGGTCCGAAACCAGCGGCCCGCTACCAGCCCGAGAATCATCGTGCCGAGTGTCGGAATGAAGCTGAGCGTGAGATAGCCGCCCCCGTTTGCGACAAATGGAGTCTTGCGGGGAAGGATGTTCAGAAACCATTGATCAAAAGCGTTGCCGAGATTGCTGTTTTTGTTCCAGTGCGCTGCGAAGCCAGTAAAGTTGTACGCCCAATCCGAGGGAACGCCCACTCGGGCATAGTCAAATCCTGGGCCCGGCAGAGGATATAGCGCCCATGCGAGCCAATACCCAAAGAGGATCCCGGCAAATGCTCCCCACTGCCAGCGCGGCGAGCGAAAGCCCAGCAGGAAGAGAAACGGATAGCCTAACCCGATTTGCGTGAGCGTGTCTTCGAAGGTGAAGTTGGTCTGCGTCGAGTGCATCGAGCGCAAAAAAATCCCAAGCGCCACCAGGATTAGCGAGCGCCAGAGGGCGCGTGGAAAAAGCGTTCCCAGTGAGGCACCATCGCGCAGGCGGCGAGCGATCGAATAAGGCAGCGCGACACCAACGAGAAAAGAAAACGACGGCTGAATCAAGTCGTGTAGCGAACACCCGGCCCACTCGACGTGCGACTGATTGTAGGCGAGGATCTTCCAAAACCAACTGTCGGGCACAGCCTTGGCGACGCGTGAGAACTGCAAGACTTCACCCATCATCAGCAGCATCACCAAACCCCGGTACGCGTCAATGGCGACGTTCCGCTGCAGGGGCCGGGCCGGAACTGCTTTCTCTTCTATGGCCGGTTGGTCGATTTCTTTTACGTTAGGCATGGTGTCCTCGAAAGCTGTTTATACATTGTAAAAGTCTTGTAAACACGTTCGCACATTGGAAGCTCCGATGCAGGTGTGCTTGAAACTGCTAGCGCCTGCGCTGTAAAGTAGAAGCTCCGATGCAAAAGATACTCGTCATCGATGATGACGAGAGTTTACGCGACACAATCGGCGTAATGCTCGAGCGCGAAGGTTTCGTCCCGATTCTGGCAAAAGACGGGAAGAGCGGATTCGAGAAGGCGCTGACGATGAAGCCGCAGCTGATGCTGGTGGACTTAAGGCTCCCCGGAATGAGCGGCGTCGAAGTCTGCAAACAATTGCGGGCGGACCGGATCCAGACTCCCATCATTGTTCTGAGTGCGATCGGTGACGAAGTCGATAAAGTCTTGCTGCTCGAGATGGGCGCGGATGATTATGTGGTGAAACCGTTCGGAACACGCGAACTCCTGGCGCGCATTCGTGCTCTACTCCGTCGGGCGGGACCGGACACAAGGGTGGTCAGCTTCGGCGAGGTCGAGGTTGATTTTGACCGTCGCGTCACCACGGCCCGCGGCGCCGAAGTGAAGCTGACGCCGGCCGAGTACAACCTGCTCGTCTTTTTCCTGAATAACGCCGACCGGGCGCTCACGCGCGACGTTATCTTGAATTCGGTGTGGGGTTACGAATCGTATCCGAATACCCGGACGGTAGACGCGCACGTTGTCCGTCTGCGACAGAAGCTCGAAACTGATCCGGGGCTGCCGCGCCATTTTCTTACGGTCCACGGGGTAGGCTACCGCTTTCTTCCCTAGGGCTCTTCAATGGCCAGGACTGTCCTGATAGTCGAAGACGCCGATAACGTTGTTCCTCTCGAGATCGCGCTCGGGACGCTGGATGGCGTCGCAGTCGAGGTCCTTACAAATGGACGTGAGGCGCTTACACTGCTTCATGGGGGCTCTCTCGAGATCGTTGCTGTCGTTACCGATCTCAGCCTGCCCTCTGTTGATGGATTCACGCTGATTTCCGCGATTCGGTCGGACAAACGCCTGTTCAGGCTGCCGATCATTGTGGTGAGCGGCGATACGCACCCGGACGTTCAGAAGCGCATTCGGAGTTTAGGTGCCAATGCATTCTTCGGAAAGCCCTATTCACCGGTCGAGATCCGGCAAACTCTAGAGGAACTGCTCCATGTCACGTAATGTTTCGCTAATGCTTATGCTGTGCGCTCTTCCACTGGGGGCTCAGGAAAGAGCAGATCAGGTGGTGATGAACCAAATTCTCCAGAGGCTTGACGCTTTGGAAAAAGAGAATCGGGATTTGCTCGTGGAGTTGCGAACACTGCGCCAGCAGCTTCAGCCGCCGAAGCCCGAGAACGGAGCGCAGGCTACAGCGAGCCCTCCAGAGAAGGCTACTACCGAAGAGCGCCTCGCGGTGGACGAAAGCCGGATCGAGGAGCAGGCTCAAACCAAGATTGAAGCTTCGCAAAAGTTCCCGATACAACTGAATGGCGTTCTCCTCTTCAATGCCTTTGCGAATAGCGCAGCGCGCACGTACTCAAACGCGAGCGACGATTTACTGCTTACCGGCCCGGAAAGGTCGGGAGCGACCCTGCGTCAAACCCTGCTCGGGCTAAATTTTCAGGGACCGCGGCTCCCCGGGGATGGACACGTTAACGGGTCCCTGATGATGGACTTTTGGGCTGGTCCGCCCGAGCCGGGAAATAGCTGGCTGCGGATCCGTCGTGCCGAGGTCTCGCTCGATTGGACGAATCGAAGCTTTTCGGTGGGTCAGGATAAACCGCTCATCTCCCCGTATCAGCCCACCTCCTTTGCCGAAGTAGGCGTTCCTCCATTGGCGGGCGCCGGGAATCTCTGGCTGTGGTTGCCACAAGCGCGATACGAAGAACGTCTGCACATTGGGGAGAGCAGCGGAATTACCGGGCAAGTTGCAATTATGCAGACCGACGAGCTTTACAATGCCCTGCCCGCCGGATACTCAAACACACTAAGCAAAGCGCGGCCTGCGATTGAGGGACGAGCAGCGTTCTGGCACAAGTTTGGCGAGAAGCGACGATTAGAAATCGCGCCGGGTTTTCATGCGAGCACAACCCACGTCGCGGGATCGTCTATTCCGTCGCGTATCGGATCGGTCGACTGGCTGTTCAACACGGGCGCGCACTTCGATATCACCGGGACTTTCTACCACGGGCAGAATGTGGCCGGCTTGGGCGCTTTGAATAACGGGTTCGCTATCTCGGACGCGCGCGCTGTGCGCCCAGTGCATAGTACGGGCGGCTGGACACAGTTTGCCGTTCCCCTCAGCAGCCGCCTGTCTCTCAATCTTTTTAGCGGGATCGAAGATGATCGCGGTATCTACACTGGACAAACGACAGCTCGCGACCTTACTTACGCCTCAAACCTGATCTATCGATTAGGCCCTAACGTTCTGCTGAGCTTTGAGGCCCTGCAATCGCGGACGCGATCGGCAGCGGGCGAAAACAGCGTTCGTAATCACTATGACCTGGCGCTCGGTTATTTGTTTTAGCGCCATTGCTCTTATGGCTGCGGCCACCGGGCCGGCGGCGGGGGCTACGCTTACGGGGCAAGTCCGATTAGTAGATTCGGCCAAGCCGAGTGTGGAGAAGCAGGAAGACTTTTCAGGTGTGGCCGTGTGGCTGACTTCGATCCCGGCTACCCCGCTGCCGACCTTGCATAAGCACGCGCGAATGCTGCAAAAGGACAAGCAGTTCTCGCCCCATATTTTGGTGATTGCAGCCGGCACGACGGTCGACTTTCCGAATCTCGATCCGATCTTTCACAACGCATTTTCAAACTTCGAGGGACAAATTTTCGATGTTTCGCTTTATCCGCCCGGATCATCGCGGCCCGTGCGTTTCGACCGGCCGGGGATTGTCAGAGTCTTTTGCAACATCCATCCTTCCATGTCGGCAGTCATCGTGGTTGTCAATTCCAATCACTTCACAAGCACGGCTCGCCGGGGGGTGTTCAGTCTCGGAAATATAACTCCCGGCAGCTATAAGATCCACTTCTTCCATGAGCGCGCAAAGCCGGAGAACCTGGAGGCGCTGACGCAAACCGTCTCGATCTCCGAAAACAATGTCTCGCTCCCAGTGGTAACAATCTCGGAATCGGGGTACTTGCCTGTCGCTCACAAAAACAAATACGGAAGAGACTACCCGCCCGGCAGCGACGAGAGGCAATATTCATGGCCGCTGCGGTGAACTCCGCCAAACGAAGTGTATCTCTGCTGTGGCGCATCCTGCTCGCGACATCGCTGGCTATTACGGCCGTTTTCGCAGTGACCGGCTGGATGGTTCAGCGATATGCAGCGAGCGTCAGCCAACGAAGTTTGGAGGAAGAAGTCCGAACCAGCCTGCAGGCTTATGAGGCTTTGTGGGGAGCGCGTGTTCACAATCTGGCCTCGGTGAGCCGTGTCTTCAGTTCGATGTCGGACGTGCGTTCGGCTTTCATGACGCGGGACGGAGCGACGATTCGCGATACGGCCGCGCAGCTTTGGTCTCAGATATCAGAGGCAAACGCCAGCTTTCTGGTGCTTGACCCGACCGGCGCTCAGATTGCTTCGCTGGGCGGGGATCCCGATTTTTCGATAAGCGCCGGTCTCATGGACTCGGTGGTGAAGCGCTTCCCAAACCAAATCTCCGGTTACATCAGGCGGGGATCGCATCTTTTCTACGTAGTGTTTACGCCGGTGTACGTACAGGCCGCTCACGGGCAGGAGTTGCTAAACGTCCTGCTAGTCGCCTTTGACATTAATGACTCGCTAGCCGAGGCATTGAAGAATTCTACACATGGCAGCAACTTCGCTTTTACCGGTTCTGATGTCGTGTTCGCGTCGACTCTGCCCATTGTCACTGCTCGGGATTTTAATCCAGGCCAAACTTCAGCGAACCGGATACGGAGAATGAGGCTTCACGGCGCCGATTACCTGCTGCTCGGGATTGGGATTGAGGACCCTTCCGGGAATCCGATAGGGAAGCTTTTCATCATTCGCTCGTTTGGGAGCCAGCAAGCAGTTCTGTTCGATCTGCAGCGTAAGGTGGCAGTTTTCTGGGCGGCGGCGATACTCGTTGCGCTTGCTCTTACCTATCTGCTTGCAAGACGAATACTGGAACCAGTCAGGCGCCTGGATTGGGCGGCGGAGCAGATTATTCGTCAGAACTACGCCTATCGCGTTCCCGTTGAGACCAACGATGAGCTTGGCCGACTGGCCTTCACTTTTAATGCCATGTGTGAATCGATCGAGGGCGCGCGCGCAGACCTGGTCCGGCAGGAGCGCATTGCGACCATCGGCCGCCTCTCGAGTTCGATCGTGCACGATCTCCGAAATCCATTGGCGGCGATTTACGGCGGGGCCGAGATGCTGGTGGATGCTGACCTTTCTCCCGAACAGTCGAAAAGGCTAGCAGCCAACATCTACACGGCATCGCGCCGCATACAGCAGCTTTTGCAGGAACTAGTGGATGTTTCGCGAGCAAGGACCAGAGCTTCCGAGCGCTGCGGACTGGTGGAGATTATCTCCGGAGCAATCACCTCCGTCTCGCGAACAGCTGAGGCACAGCAGGTGGAGATCAAGAGTGTGGTTTCCACCGAACTGGAGGTCGACTGCGATCGCGACCGCCTGGAACGGGTGTTTCTGAATCTCATCAATAATGCGTTAGAAGCGATGCTAGATGGCGGTTCCGTTCGTATCTCGGCGAGCATTCAGGGCGCATTCGCGCTGGTGGAAGTGGAAGATTCCGGCCCTGGCATTCCCGACGAGCTTTGGGCCAACCTGTTTGAGCCGTTCGCGAGTTTTGGGAAGAGGAACGGCCTTGGGCTTGGGCTGGCGTTATCCCGTCAAACTCTGCTCGACCTGGGAGGCGACCTCTGGGCAGAGAAGACCACCTCGCCAGGAGCGCGCATTCTGATGCGCTTGCCCTTGGCGAGACGCGACAGACCCATTGGAAATGCTGACGGCTTCCCCGAACCGGCACAGCAGCAGTCTTGACCCGGATGGCGTTACTTCGTCTTTACAACTGATTTACCTTTCGGCAACAACGCCCACCTACAAATCTACCTACTATGACGATGAAACAGTTTTCGGCAAGAAAGCCGTTTCAGATGGTACGGCAGTAGCCGAAAGGAAAATATGAACGACCCGGAAACCAAGATTCTTCGCGCGGCAGATCGCCGCTCCTTTATGACAAAGGGACTCACGTTCGCGGGAGCTGCGACAGGGTTAGGACTGCTCGCTGATAGCCGCGTGATGTTTGCTGAGGATGGAGAGGAGGAAAGGAGCGGCCGGCTCAACAGAGGAGATGCCGCGATCCTGAGATTTCTAGCGGCGGCAGAGATTATCGAAAGCGATTTGTGGATTCAGTACAACGAGCTTGGCGGGATTCAGGACAACGAAGATCCCGGGCTTGGAGGAGGAGGAAGTCCGCCATACATCGAAGCGCTCGAGCAGCTCGATGAGGACATGCCACAGTACATCAAAGACAACACGGACGACGAGATAAGCCACGCGGCGTTTTTGAATGCATATCTGGCATCGCGGGGCGCCGACACAGTTGACCTCGATGCGTTTCGGACGCTGCCGGGCAGTAGGGCTTCCGGAGCACTGCAGATCGGCCGACTAACGAACTTGATGCAGCTCACGGTAGATACCAGCTGGTACACGAGGTACCGGAGCAGCACCAAGAACCCGGATCTGGATCACGCGTTCGACTTTCCTCCGGCAGTGCCCGCACTAGCAAGAGGGCAGCACCCGGCCATACCCCGCACGGACAACGACCTGACTCCTTCTGCTCATATTCAGGCGATCGCGAACACGGCGGGTTTCCACTTCGCTTTCATCGAACAAGGCGGGACGAGCCTCTATATGTCGCTTGCTCAGCGGGTCACCAACGCCCAGGTGCTGCGCATTCTGCTCAGCATCGGTCCCACCGAGACGGCTCACTTTCAAACCTGGCACGACAAGGCGGGCAACGCAGTCAACGCGCCGTTAGCTCCGCTGACGGATCCTAAGAACCCCACGCTAATTTTTCCGAACCTGAACCAAACGCCAGGCGGTGAAGATTTTCAGACGAACCTCGTCATGCCGGAGCCTTGCCCCTTCTTAAATCGCAGGTTCCCGAAGTGTTCCATCATTCGCCCAACGCAAACGAAGGGTGCAGCGATGGCGGCTGTTCACTCGCTAGTAAGCGACGGACTCTTCATCGGGCAATCGAGAGAGTTCTTCGAGCTATTGCGCGATCTGGCGGAAGATGCCGATGAGGCTCGACGAGAGAGATACGAATAAAGGCAGCGGGTCAACTCTCAAGGTTTTGCAGATACCGTAAATACCGGCCGGCGAATTTTTCAAGCATTCGAAATGACACCGGCCGCGCCAGCCCCTGGAACGTAATCGAGCGGGCAAGCGTCTCAAAAAGCGAGATCCCGGTGACGAAGAAGCATAGGCCTATCCGCTCGATGAATTCCAGCCAGAACCGGATCTGCTAATCGAAGATGCGTTTGATCTTTCTATTCGAGACACAGTCTTCTCTTCACCAATCGGACCGCGAAGAGGCTTCCTTGCGGAGACGGCTGAACGATAATTGTGGGCAGGTGATCACTTTTAGCCGCAGATTCGCCCAGGCTTGTTGTCTGCTACTTATCGCTGCAATGACTTCGGCGTTCGCTCGGGCCGCGCAGGCGCCCCCGACGCAACAGCCGGATCAAAGCCAAGCTTCGCAAGAGCCCACGATACGCGTTGGGGTGGACCTGGTGAACGTCTACTTCAGCGTCCGCACGAAGAAAGGCGGACAGCTGATACCAAACCTGGAGAAGAGCAACTTCAAAGTGTATGAGGATGGCAAGGAGCAGACCATTCAGCACTTCGCGCGTGAGACGGACCTGCCGCTTACGCTCGGGTTGCTGATCGACATCAGCGCAAGCCAGGAACGGCTGATCGATATCGAGCGGCAAGCGGCCTCGGCATTTTTCTCGAGCGTAATCCGTAACAAGGATGAAGCTTTTCTGATTTCATTCGGGAAGAGCACAGATCTGTTACAGGATTACACCAACTCGCCACGCCTCTTGAGCGCTGCTCTCAACGATCTGCGTGGTGATGGGCAGATGCCAACGCTGGGCCGTATGCCGATTCCGAATACCGGTCCTGTCCCACAGACCGGCGCTCCTAAAGGGACGCTGCTTTTTGACGCCGTCTATTTGGCCGCGGATGAGAAGTTGAAGCGGGAAGTTGGCAGAAAAGCCATGGTGCTGATAACCGACGGCGGCGATCAGGGAAGCACATACGATGTCCGAACCGCGATCGAAGCGGCGCAGAAATCGGACTCGATCATCTTCAGTATTTACTACGTCGACCGCGGCTTCTACGCGCAAGCCGGCATGTGGAACAGTGGAGGCGAAGGGGATTTGAGGAAGATGTCGAACGAGACCGGGGGTCACGTCTTCTCAGTCGATCGCAAGCACACGCTCAATCAAATATTCACCGAACTTCAGGATGAGCTGCGCAACCAGTACTCGATTGGCTACCAATCGAGCAATCCCACGCGAGACGGAAGTTTCCGGCACATTGAGATCAAGGTCGACAACAAGGACTACCGGGTTGAGGCGCGAAGCGGCTACTACGCTACGGTGAACGATGAGCGCTAAGGCGCGGGCGTGCGGCCAGGTATTCGCTAACGGCGTCACGCAGCGGCGGCATGGAAGCTATGCCTGCTGCCTCGAGCTTGCTGTTGCTAAGAGCTGAGAATTTGGGACGCCGCGCGGCGGTTCGATACTCGCGCTCGTCAGTCGGCTGCAAGGCAGGCTTCAACCCGGCCAGCTCGAAGATGAGCTTCGCGTAGTCATACCAGGAGATCGCCTCCCCGCCGCCGAGGTGAAAAACGCCTTTGAGGTCGCGTTCAACCATGTCCGCCGTGCGGGCCGCCATGGCAGGCGCGTAAGTGGGTGACGCAAAGTGGTCCTGTACAACCCGGATCGGATTATCTCCTTGCGCGAGGCGCAGCATCAGCTCGACGAAGTTGCCGCGAGGTGTGAACATGCCGCCGGGGCCGAAAACGCCTGACGTGCGGATAATCAGCGGATTAGGAAGGTAAGCTGCTGCGTAGAGTTCGCCTGCCATTTTCGAAACGGCATATGCGCCCAGAGGATGCGGCTGGTCACTCTCAACATAGGGGCTACCTTTCGTGCCATCGAACACGTAATCGGTAGAGTAGTGGACTAGCTGAGCGCCGGACTGCCGACAGGCCAAGGCGAGATTGCGGACCGCCAGGGCATTCACCTGATAGGCGGCTTGCGGCTCCCGCTCTGCGATGTCGACCTGGTTGTAAGCGGCGGAGTTTACGACGATCTGCGGGCTCGCACTCCCGATCACCTCCTCGACGCGTGCCGCATCAGTGATGTCAAGAGACTGGCGATCGAAACGCTGAACGATCCATTGCCGGCGCTCAAACTCACGGCATAGTTCGACGCCGAGTTGCCCGCCGCCGCCGAAGACGAGTACTTTCTGGTTCACGTAAAGCAGCATAGCGGACGGACGAGAGTGTCTTCGTGCCGGACGCTGATTCGCTCGCCTATAAGCCCAATGCCGGTGGCCTGCCGTCTGGCGCTCCGTTCTGCCCAAGGAGCCGGCGGCGCAGATGCATCAACGCTTGCAAGCCGGTCAGTATCTGCTCAACTCTGACCTCGATGCTCCAGGAGCTGTCGCTGCTGCGCACCGAGCGGACCACTTCGCCCAGGAACATGGCATCAGCATATTCAACGCTAACCGGGGAGGAACTTGCGATGCGCTCCGGCGATTCGAGCGAAACTCGATCGCCCTCTCTCGATTTGAAAGCGCAAGTAAGGGCTCGCCGGCCAGCACCTGAAGCGTTTGCAGGGAGAATCAGAGTTGCAGATTGGGGGTTCAGGCTGAATATGCTGGTCACAGAATATTCATCGGCCGCGGTCTAAAGAAACATTAGGCTGCTGGAAAAGTGATTGCTCCTAAAAAATGCACTCAGTCTCCAGTGAGGGTGATTAGCGGGCCGAGGCGGCGCGGGACAGGGGCGGGACTGTGGCGCTTCCCCATCTGCGCAGCCGAAATCCTAGCCCGATCAGCGATCCGCCAAAAACAAGCGAATAGACGCCGACCCAAATTGCCAAGGCTAGAGCTCCGGCAAGCGGAACAGCTGCCACCGCTATGCCGAAGAGGATGGAAACTACCCCGGCCAATGCCAGCAACCACTCGCCGGCAACATGCTTGCGGAGCCGGATCGCCGCGACAATTTCGAGCACACCGGTTGCAACCGACCAAACTGGTGGTCGCTCGTATTACGCGGCATCGTCGCGCTCGTATTCGGAGTTTTCGGGAGCCGTTCCAAAACTCCGCGAGCCTTGCGCGGCAGTGTTTGACGCCGCTGCGTCGCCGGATTCCACTTGAACTTCAGTCGCCTCGTTGTTTCTCTGCGCCTTTCAGAGTATCGATTCAGAAGGTCCGGCCGGATTCACCCCGTATTCTTTCATGATTTGAGTGGGTGATTACAAGGAGTACCGTGTGTGATGCTGTGGAGCCGCTCCAGTACAACAGAGCGAAGAAAATTCGCCTAAGAGCAGGCAGCCGGCACGGGACGAACTTAAAACCTGGTGTTAATAAGGAACCACAACGACGCTCCTATGCCGAGCGGCAGTAAGAACTGGAGCCAGGTTCGAGGCGTGCGCAAGCTGGCTCGTTTTCCTGGTTTTGCTTCCGCTTCGGGGTGCTGTCGAGACCGAATTGTATTCACCAATCGGCATTGAATGCCATTACGACGGCCTTGCAGAGCTCGCACCAGCTCTTCCCTGCCCCGCTTATCGGCTATGAGGATTGTGGCCGAGTTCATACTCTGTGTAGACTGAACCAGCTTCCGCCGAAGATCGGCCGGGACTTCTTCTACTGATCGGTAGACGTTGGTTCCCGCGTCGGTCGAAATAAAGATTGTCGAGCTTCTGGCCGTCAAACTAGACATGATATCTCCCCGCCACCGATGAACTCGCTCTAAGATCCTGACGCGCGCAGCCGCTGTTCTTCGACAAACCCAATTTCATGGCCCGCATTCGAGAGGGTGACCTGTATGAAACCGAGCGCCGCTTTGGACAGTGATTTGTCTCTGCGATAGATCAAACCGACCTTACGAATCATTTGTTCCGGTCCGAGCGACACGCAGGCGAGCCGTTTGGCATCGACTTCTTCCTGGCAATGCGAGGCGGCTAGAAAGGAAACGCCCAGGTCAGCCATAACGAAACGTTTGATCATCTCTGTTGAATCGAGCTCCATAGAGATGTTTAGCTCTTCGACGACGGGATCGAGCCAGGTATTCAGGCGCGATCGCGTGGTGCCGCTCTTCGGCAACAAGAGCTGCTCCCCGCGTAGGTCCTTGGGGAACACGCGATCCCGGAACGCCAGCCCGTGATTAGCCGGGACAAGCAGCTTTATCTCGTCCGAATGAATATTGACGGCCTGCAGTTTCTTCTCCTGAACCGGCAGCTGAGTCAAACCAAAATCCGCCTGGTTATCGAGCACCGCCTGCACGACGCGCGTGCCGTAGGAGCGATCGACCAACAGCTGGACGTTGGGGAAGCGCTTCTTGAACTCTGCAAAGACACCCGGCAGCACATAGATACAGGTAGCCTCGTTTGCCGCGATGACCAGCTCTCCACGCGGCACTTTCTCAAGCTCATTGATGGTGTCCTGCGCGCGCCGCCGCAGGGCCAGGATCTGCTCGGCATGTTCGGCGAAGATGCGCCCCGCCACGGTGAGAGAGATCTTTGTCCCGAACCGTTCGAACAGGGTGGTGTTCAACTCTTGTTCGAGTTGGCGCACTTGAGCGCTGATGGCAGGCTGCGTTCGATAACAGGTTTGCGCCGCCTTAGAGAAGCTCTTAAGCCTGACGATTTCGAGAAACGTATGTAGCTGATCTAAATCCATGGATCGACGCGGAACCCGATCAGCTCAGCTCGCGAGGCTGAACCGAGACCAAATTGTACCAGCCCTTTGCACACCGCTACTAGTCGACTTTCTTCAGCATCTTAGCGCCGGCGGGCAGATCGAAGATGTTAGGCGGGAGACCTTTATTGGCTTCGACCTTGTTGGCAAAAAACTGATAAGTTTTGTAACCGTTCCGCTCTCGCTCAATGCTGAACGGCCACATGATGCCGCGTCCGATATCGCGGTATTTGTCATAGACGGCGATCTCCTCATTCCTCTGGCGCGTTTCCGGATCGAGCCAACTGAAGATCTGACGCACAGGAAGCTTGCTGTTGTGGTCGAAGTAAACACGAATCGTGTGGCTGGCAGCATCGGTGATCTCGACAATTTCCACGTGCCGGCTGATATAGACTTCGCTGCCAATGAAATCCAAGTCCGTCCCCGGCTCGCTCCGGCGCACGCGCAACCAGTAAAGAACATCGTTTTCCGTACTTCTGGCATAACGCTCCCAGGTTTCATCCGGAATGGGACGCGCGCCGCGAAAGGTGACGTCCCAGCCTTGATCAGCCAGAAACAGGAAAGAATAATCCTGCTTTTTGCCGAGCACTTCGCGCTCACGCGTAGCCAAACCTTTTGCAGGCCGTGGGTCGGTGTACTCGGTGTAAATAGTGGCTAGATCAAGGCCTTTCAATTCGTCATGAAAGAACGAATAAACGCGTCCGCTGGCAACTCGATTTTGCATATGCAGGAACTCGTCGCCGCCCAGGGCTGCAATAGCGGCATCGATGACCTGTTTGCCGGTGAGAGCAGTGGATTGAGAGAACAGGAAAGGCGCAACGCTGCAGAGCAGCGCGCCGAGCGCAAGCGGAACGGCTATTAACCGGAAGCTCGTTGTTATGCGCATACGATTGAGCGCACCCACTTGGCTTCATCCCCGAGAGCCGAATCGGGCGAGTGAATCGGGCCCTCGCGATCGCGTAAGAACCCGGCCGGTTTTCCGTGCAGGACCGCCTGAATTTCAGAGATGACGGCGAGGGCGACTTGTTCTGGAGCATCGCCACCGGTCTCGAGGCCCATCGGGGCGTACAGCGTAACGGCTAGCGCGTGTTCCGCTGAGGTGTTCATCAGACCGGCCTCGGACAGCAGCCGCAAAGTCCGCTTGCGAGGCCCGAGCAGCCCAAGATAGGCGAGTGGTTCGCCGGCGAGAGTCTTGAGGACATCCAAATCCTGGCTGTAACTATGATTCATGATTACCGCCGCTGTCCAACGATCGACCGGAGGCAAGGGCGAACCAGCTTCACGAACGGACACGGAATCAGCGGCCGCAAACTTTTTTGCACTCGCGTAGTGCCGGCGGCCATCAAAAACGAGCACGTCCCAGCCCAGATACTTCGCCAGTTCTGCAACGGGCACAGCGTCGTCACCTGCTCCGAATAGCAACAGCCTGGTAGGCGGAACAAGCTGTTCGATAAACAAATCGAGATCCGCCTCAGAGGAAGGCCCGGGCGCTCCGAAATCAGACAGCAGAACTCCGTCGGACCGACGAACGCGCCGAGCACCAACCAGCTGAGCGGGGCCGATTACGTGCTCGATCGAGACCGGCTGCCGACGCTCCTTTATCAGGCGCAAAAGAGGAACCACCGACGGGTGCTGGCTGGTAACCCGCTCGAGGAGTACATGGATTACGCCGTTGCAGCCGAGCCCATACCCATCTGTCGCGATTTCGCCATCGGCAGTGGTGTCGTAGCGACGAATCAGAGCGCCGTTTTCGGTCAGCCACCAGGCTCGCTTCCTGAGGTCATCCTCCAGGCACCCCCCGCTCACGCTTCCAGCATGCCGCCCGTCCCGCGCAATGAGCAGACGCGCCCCAGGCAGACGATAAGACGAACCCTCCGTGCGCACAACAGTCGCCATCACGGCGGACTGGCCATCGTCTTCGAGAGCCTGCCAAAGCTTCAAAATCTGGTGAAGGTCCCGCATAACAGCGATTTAGATTCTATTTTCACTTACAACCGTCAGAAGAATACAGTGGAGACTAGCAGCAGGTTAGCCCGGTAACATTAATCTTGCTCACGTCGTCTTCAAGTTTTAACGCCCTTTAATCCCGAGGAGAAAATGGCTATTCAGCCACCGCCTTTACAATCACCCGCCCCCGAATCCGACGAACGCCCGCTTTACCGGCCTGGCGTTCAGGGAGAGAGGGTTCCCGATCTGGACCAGGACACTGCGCCGGCTTCAAAAAATCACATCTTAATCTGGCTACTCGTATTTGCTCTGATCGGCTACGGTTGCTACCGGCTCTACCGATATGAGACGGCAAAGAAGGCCGCATTGGGTTCAACAAGAGCGTCGGCAAAGCCGCGCAGCATAACGGTGGTTGCTACCCCGGCGCATCGGGGCAATATGCCGGTTTACCTGGAAGGGCTTGGAACAGTGACTGCGTTTAATACCGTGACAGTCAGGCCGCGAGTAGATGGGCAGCTAACGAGTGTTTCCTTTAAGGAAGGGCAGCTTGTCCGTGAGGGCGATGTGCTGGCCGAGATCGATCCTAGTACTTACCAGGCGGCAGTGGGCCAAGCACAAGGAAACCTGGCGCAGGCGCAGGGAAATCTGGCCAGGGACGAAGCGGCACTGCGGGATGCGCAGGCAAACTACGCGCGCGATCAGGAACTTTTCAAACAAAACATCATCGCTAGACAGCAACTCGACACGCAGCAAGCTGCGGCTGATCAGGCGAAGGGTGTGATCGAAGCCGACAAAGCAGCGGTACAAGGCGCCCAGGCGGCAATTAAAAGCGCGCAGCTGAGTTTGAGCTATACGAAGATCACAGCGCCGATCAGCGGCCGCATCGGGCTGCGGCTGGTGGATTCCGGCAACATGGTGCACTCGGCCGATGCGAATGGCCTGGCCGTTATCACTCAACTGCAACCCATCGCCGTTCTCTTTAGCATTCCTGAAGATCAACTACCTTCCGTTCTCACTAAATTGCGACAAGGCGCTAAGCTTCATGCGGAAGCGTTCGATCGGGACGGCAGGAAGAAGCTGGCCGATGGCACGCTACTCACAGTCGACAATCAAATCGACCAGACGACCGGCACATCCAGGCTCAAGGCAGTTTTTCCGAACAACGACGCGGCGCTTTTTCCCAATCAGTTTGTCAACGTGAGGTTGGCGCTTGACACGAAGCGGGACGTGCTGATAGTTCCGTCAGTGGCCGTACAGCGCGGGCCCACAGGCACGTTCGTTTACCTGGTGCGCGACGATTCAACGGTAGCGGTGCGGGCGGTTAAGCTCGGCATTTCGCAGGGCAACGACACCTCGGTACAGGACGGGCTGGTGGAGGGCGACAAAGTTGTGGTGGATGGGGCCGAGAAGTTGACCGAGGGCACGAAAGTAACTCTGCGGCAGCCGAATGGCAACAGCTCGACGCCCGATGCAAAGTCGGGCATGGCGCAATGAGTCCTTCGCGGCCGTTTATCATCAGGCCGGTTGCGACCTCCCTGTTGATGGCAGGCATCCTGATCGCGGGCGGGATTGCTTATAAGCAACTGGCGGTATCGGCACTGCCGCAGGTGGATTACCCAACCATTCAGTGCACTACTTTTTATCCTGGCGCGAGTCCCGATGTGATGGCGTCCTCGGTGACGGCGCCGCTCGAGAGAACATTCGGCGAGGTTCCCGGCTTAAAGCAGATGACCTCGACGAGCTCTTACGGAAGCTCGATTATTACGCTTCAATTTGACCTCGATTTGAACATCGATGTCGCCGAACAGCAGGTGCAGGCGTCGATCAATGCCGCTGGAACTTATCTGCCGGCAGATCTGCCGAATCCGCCAATTTACAGCAAAGTCAATCCGGCTGATGCGCCGATCCTGACGCTGGCGCTCAGCTCGAAGACTGTTCCCCTGACGAAGATAGAAGATTTGGCAGATACGACGCTCTCGCAAAAGATCTCGCAGCTGCCCGGAGTGGGCCTGGTGACAATCAGCGGCGGACAAAAGCCGGCGGTTCGGATTCGGGTGAACCCGTCCGCTTTAGCCGCATACGGTCTTAGTTTGGAAGATGTCCGGACAGCGCTGAATCAGACCAATCAGAATCAGGCCAAGGGCAGTTTCGATGGGCTCCGGCAGTCGTTCACCATTGGCGCGAACGATCAGATTCTCACGAGCGGCGGCTACCGGCCGGTGATCATTGCCTACAAGAACGGCGCTCCGGTGCGTTTGCAGGATGTGGCGAGCGTGGTGGATGGCGCGGAAGACAACTACCAAGCGGCTTGGATGAATACGACACCGGCGGTGATCGTCAACATCCAGCGCCAGCCTGGCGCGAACATCATCGGCGTTGTCGACCGGATTAAGGAACTGCTTCCTCAGCTCAGAACGACCATTCCCTCGTCGGTGCAGGTTGCGGTTTTGACGGATAGAACTAACACGATCCGCGCTTCGGTAGAGGACGTTCAGTTCTCGCTGGTTCTCACGGTAGCGCTCGTGGTGATGGTGATCTTCCTTTTCTTGCGCAATCTTGCCGCGACGATTATTCCGAGTGTGGCGGTGCCGCTTTCCATCGTCGGTACGTTCGGTGTGATGTATCTGCTCGGTTACAGCTTGAACAATCTCACGCTGATGGCACTGACGATTTCGACCGGGTTTGTGGTGGATGACGCGATCGTGATGATCGAAAACATCTCGCGTTATCTGGAAGAGGGTGAGAACCCGCTGCGAGCCGCGCTGCGCGGTTCAGAGCAGATCGGGTTCACGATTGTGTCGCTGACCGTCTCGCTGATCGCGGTTTTAATTCCGCTACTCTTCATGGGCGATATTGTCGGAAGGCTTTTCCGGGAATTTGCGGTTACGCTCGCGATCACGATTCTTGTTTCGGCAGTGGTTTCTCTGACTCTGACGCCGATGATGTGCGCCAAAATTTTGCGCCACAAGCCGGAATCCCAGCAGACGTGGTTCTACCGGCGATCCGAGCGGGTTTTCGAGTGGGTGATCGCCAAGTATGGGACGACGCTGCAGTGGGTGCTGAAGCGTCAGCCAGCAACGCTCCTGGTCACGCTGGCGACCCTCGCCGGCACAGTGATCCTGTTTCTGCTGGTTCCTAAGGGCTTCTTCCCGGTGCAGGATACAGGCGTGATTCTCGGCATCTCCGAAGCTCCGCAGGATGTTTCGTTCGAGGCGATGTCCGAGCGTCAGCAGGCACTGGCAAAGAAGATACTGGCCGACCCCGGCGTAGAAAGCCTGTCTTCCTTCATCGGTATCGACGGGGTGAATACCACCCTGAACAGCGGCCGCATTCAGATCAACTTGAAAGCCCGCGAAAACCGGTCGGGCAGCGCAACCGAAGTCATTCGGCGCCTGCAGCCGAAGCTGGCAGAGGTCGAGGGCATTACTCTCTACATGCAGCCCGTGCAGGACCTCACTGTCGAAGATCGTGTCAGCCGCACACAGTATCAATACACGCTAGAAGATACCGATGCGGCGGAGCTGAACCTCTGGACCAATCGCCTGGTTTCGAAACTGAGAACGCTGCCTTCTCTCCGGGATGTGGCCAGCGATCAGCAGCAAAGCGGGCTGCAAACAACACTGATTATCGATCGCGACACGGCGGCTCGCCTGGGTATCGGGATGCAACAGATCGATGACACACTTTACGATGCTTTCGGGCAGCGACTGGTCTCGACCATGTTTACGCAGCTGAATCAATATCACGTTGTGCTCGAGGTCAGCCGGGGATTCCGCAACGAGCCGGCCGATCTAGGGAATATTTACGTCCGTTCCGCGGCTGGACCGGTGGTGCCGCTCAGCTCGTTTACACACTACGAACAGACCTCCGCACCTCTCACAGTGAATCATCAGGGACAGTTCCCGGTGGTGACGCTATCGTTTAATCTGCCTCCGAATTACTCCCTTGGGCGTGCGGTCAAAGAGATTAAGCAGGCCGAGCTGGAGCTTGGGCTTCCGCTCAGCATTCATTCAAGCTTCCAGGGAACGGCTGCCGCTTTCCAGAATTCGCTAGCGAATGAAACTTGGCTGATATTGGCGGCACTGGTGGTTGTTTACATCGTGCTGGGTGTTCTGTACGAAAGCTACATCCACCCGATAACGATCCTGTCCACCCTGCCCTCGGCCGGTGTGGGAGCTATCCTGGCGCTCTTCATCTGCCGGCAAGACTTCGATGTAGTTTCTCTCATCGGGATCATTCTGCTGATTGGCATTGTGAAGAAGAACGCGATCATGATGATCGACTTCGCTCTGGAAGCCGAGCGGGAGCAAGGCAAGACTCCCACTGAAGCGATCTATCAGGCATGCCTGCTGCGCTTCCGTCCGATCATGATGACAACTATGGCCGCTTTATTCGGCGGTCTTCCGCTGGCACTTGGAACCGGCGTCGGTTCGGAGCTTCGGCGGCCGCTCGGGATCACGATCGTGGGCGGATTGATAGTAAGCCAAGTGTTGACACTTTACACAACCCCGGTGGTCTATCTGTTCTTCGAGCGTTTAGCGCGACGGTTCAGGCGCTCCGGGTCGGAGCAGAGCTCGCGGCCCTCGTCTGCACCAGGCGTACTTGTGCCTGCGGCTGGAGATTAATTTAGTGAATCTCGCTGCTCCTTTCATCAAGCGTCCAGTCGCCACGCTTTTACTGACCATCGCACTGGCTTTGGCGGGTGGCCTGGTATTCCAGATGCTGCCAGTCTCGGCGCTACCCGAAGTAGAATTTCCGACGATTGTCGTGAATGCCGGACTTCCCGGCGCGAGTCCGGAGACGATGGCCTCGGCAGTGGCGACACCGCTCGAGCGTCAGTTTGGCCGAATTGCAAGCATCTCCGAGATGACTTCCTCGAGCCAGCTCGGCAGCACGCACATCATACTGCAGTTCGATCTGAACCGTAACATAGATGCGGCGGCGCGAGATGTGCAAGCGGCCATCAACGCAGCACGCGGCCAGTTGCCGGCCGATCTGCCCGGTAATCCGGGCTATTTCAAGGCGAACCCTGCCGACGCGCCGATCCTCATGCTTGCATTGAGCTCCGACGTTTACGATCGGGCTCACATGTATGACTTTGCCGATTCCATCCTGGCGCAGAAGCTTTCGCAGATTCCGGGCGTTGGCCAAGTCCAGGTCTGGGGCAGCTCGCGCCCAGCCGTGCGCGTGCAGGTGAATCCGCTGCTCCTTAGCCGCATGAATCTCGATTTGAGCGATGTGGCCACTGCACTGCAGAATGCCAATGCGCATCAGGCCAAAGGTGCTGTGGCGAATGACAAGCTCAAATGGCAGATCGCCGCAACCGACCAGCTATTTCACGCCTCGGAGTATGCCCCTCTGATCGTTGCTTACCGGAATGGCGCGCCGGTGCGGCTCTCCAGTCTGGGGAACGTCCTCGAATCAGTAGAAAATATTCGTAACGATGGTTTAGACAACGGAAAACCCAATGTGCTGCTGGCCATTTCGCGCCAACCGCAGGCGAACATCATCGAAGCAGTCGATCGTATCAAGGCGGTTCTACCCCAATTGACTGCGTCGATACCTCCGGCCATGCACCTCAAGGTGGCGCAGGATCGCACAACCACGATACGGGCGTCGGTAGGCGATGTGGAACGAACGCTGCTCATCGCGATCTTTCTAGTGGTGCTTGTGGTATTCGCCTTTCTGCGGAATACGTGGGCGACGATCATTCCCGGGATCGCTGTCCCGCTCTCCCTTTGCGGCACATTCGTGGCGATGTATCTCCTCGGCTACACACTGAACAACCTGTCGTTGATGGCGCTTACTGTTTCCACTGGCTTCGTAGTGGACGATGCCATTGTCGTGATCGAAAATATCACCCGCTATCTCGAGATCGGTTGGGATCCGGTCCGTGCCGCGCTGCAGGGTGCGAAAGAGATCGGCTTTACCGTGCTATCGATGAGCTTATCTTTGGTGGCGGTATTTATCCCCATTCTGCTAATGGGCGGGATCGTCGGGCGCCTGTTCAGAGAGTTCGCCGTTACTTTGACGGTAGCTATCTGCGTGTCACTGGTGGTGTCGCTTACAACCACGCCCATGATGTGCGCGAAGTTTCTACGTAGCCAGCACGGCAAGAAACACAACGTGGCCTACCGGATCAGCGAACGTGCCTTCGACGCCGTTCATAACTTCTACGCCAAATCGCTAAAGGTTGTTTTGCGTCATCCGCAGCTGACGCTAGTGATCACACTCGTCACCATCGGAGTCAGCGTTTATCTTTACATCATCGTGCCGAAGGGTTTTTTCCCGCAGCAGGATACCGGAAGAATCGGCGGCGTAATCGTGGCCGACCAGGATATTTCTTTCGCGGCAATGCGTGAGAAGCTGCATCAACTTCTCCACATCGTGCAGGAGGATCCTGCCGTTGACGACGTTCAGGGCTTTACGGGAGGCGGCACTCTTAACGTGGCCTCCGCCTGGGCTCAACTCAAACCGCTGGAGCAGCGTAAAATTTCCGCCGACCAGGTGATTAACCGGCTGCGCGGCAAAGTAGGTCGGATCCCGGGTGCGACACTCTATATGCAGGCGGCGCAGGACCTTCGGATTGGAGGCCGCGGCGGGAACTCACAGTATCAATTCACGCTGCAATCCGACAAGCTGGCTGACCTGAATGAATGGGCGCCGAAGCTTCTGACAAAGCTGAAAACGGTGCCGATGATACTTGACGCGAATAGCGACCAACAGGTGCACGGGCTCGAATCGAGGCTGGTAATCGACCGTAGCACCGCGTCGCGGCTCGGCGTGAACCCACAGCAGATCGATACTACGCTCTACAGTGCCTTTGGGCAGCGACAGGTTTCGACGATGTACACCGGTATCAATCAGTACCACGTGGTGCTGGAAGTGCTGCCGGAGTTCCAGGAAAACCCGACTTCGCTCGATTCGCTTTACGTTCGCTCGGGTACGGGCACCCCTGTTCCGGTTTCGACTTTCACTCACCTGCGGACCGTTCTGACACCCTTGACAGTTAATCATCAGGGTCAGTTTCCATCTATAACTATTACCTTCGCTCTCGCGCCTGGAATCGCGCTCAGCCAGGCGGTCACGGCTGTACAACAAGCCGAAGATGAGATCGGAATGCCGGCCAATGTCCGAGGCGCTTTCGCCGGAACTGCGAAAGCTTTTCAGGCTTCACTCAAGTCTGAGCCACTGCTGATCCTCGCGGCCTTATTGGCGGTCTACATTGTGTTGGGTGTCCTTTACGAGAGCTACATACACCCAATCACGATCCTTTCTACTCTGCCGTCGGCTGGTGTCGGCGCGCTTCTGGCGCTAATAATTTGCGGAACAGATCTAACTGTGATTGCGCTGATTGGAATCATTCTTCTGATCGGAATCGTCAAGAAGAATGCAATCATGATGATCGACTTCGCGCTCGATGTGCAGCGTAACAACGGGCTCTCGCCAAAGAATGCGATTTATCAGGCCTGCCTGCTTCGTTTCCGGCCCATCATTATGACGACGCTGGCTGCTTTGCTGGGCGGCTTGCCGCTGGCCCTGGGCAACGGTACTGGATCGGAACTGCGCAGGCCACTGGGTATCACGATTGTCGGCGGCTTGATGGTCAGTCAGCTACTTACTCTTTACACGACGCCGGTGGTCTATCTTTATCTCGACAGACTACAGCAGTGGTTTGGAGCTACCCGGCAAGTGAAGCCGCGCTTGCAGGCTATTTTGAGCGATAGTCCAGCGAGTTAAGGTCAGATACCGAAAAGGGCGGAACCCAAGTTCGCAGTTTCCGCCCATGACTATTTGTCTCGACGAAACCTCTCAGCTTACTTACAGGCTGCGTCCATCTCGCATATGTACGATGCGGTCGGCAAAAGCGGCGGCTTCTAAGTTGTGAGTAATCATGAGTATTGTCTGGCCCAAGCTCTCATTCAGGTGGCGCAAGATTCCAAGCACCGCGTCAGAGTTGGCGCTATCCAGGTTCCCGGTCGGCTCGTCGGCGAGCAAAATCGCCGGCTGGTTCACCAGGGCCCGGGCAATGGCGACACGCTGCTGCTCACCGCCCGATAAGGCGCGTGGACGGTGATCGAGGCGCTGCCTGATCCCGAGCTGGTCTAAGATCTGATCGAATCCAGGCGGATAAACAGACAACTTAGCCAGAGATTGCGCAATCGCGATGTTATCTCTGGCACTCAAGGTCGGCAACAGATTGTATTTCTGGAAAATGAAGCCAATCTTTTTCTGCCGGAGCTCTGTGCGTTCCCCGTCGCTCAAGCCGCGAAGGTCCTGCCCGTCAATCCAAACTTCGCCGGTGGTGGGAGGCGCCAAGCCTCCGAGGATATTGAAAAGCGTTGACTTGCCCGAGCCAGACGGCCCGACTACCGCAAGAAACTCTCCGCGCGGGACGTCGAGATCGAGCCCACGAAGCGCCTGCACAGGAACTTCTCCCGCCAGATAAGTTTTGGTGAGGTTGCGCACCCGGATGATCGCCTCGCCGGGTGCCGTGTTGCCGGCATTACTCACGGGCGGCTCTAGTCATAGGCGAGCGCCTCGATCGCATCCTGGCGGGCAGCTTTATAGCCGGGATAGATGGCGCCAAGGAGAGCACCCGCCACTGCAATCGCAGCTGCTCTTGGCCACCAATCGGGCACATCTACAATGTGCAGCGAAGCGGGCCGGAGCGTAGTAATGACTCCCTTCGCTCCGAACGAAAGAATGATGCCTATCAGACAGCCGAGGAATGCGAGCACGAGTGCTTCCCTTACTAGAATGTCGAGGATCGTAAACGGCTTTGCGCCAAGCGCCTTCAGTATCCCGATCTCGCGTGTTCTCTCGATTACGGCGGTGTACATCGAAAGAAAGACTACCAGGAATCCGACCACGACCGCCATTCCAGTGATAACTGCGATGAATGCGCGTAGCTGAGGGATGTTACTAATGCTGAATTGTGAAACAACAGCCTCCATCGATAAAGCTTTCAGGTTGCCACTCAGTTTTTGATTCAGGAAGGCAACTACTTGGTCCGTCTGAGCGGGGTTGTCTATCTTGACGAGGATTTGAGTAATTCGGGGCGGATTAGCATTAGCAGTAACTTGCTGCAGACTCGGCAACTGCACTAGTAACCGGCCCAGTACTCCGCCTTGCATGATGCCGCAGACATCCCACTGCTGGTTGAAGAAGTTCAGCTTCTGGCCGATCCGCACATTGTTCTGCTTTGCATAGTATTGATCGACGAGCAGATCGTAGGGAGCCTGCGGTAATCGTCCCTCTGTCAGGCGTATGCCGCCACTCATCTTTTCAAGTTCAGCGATGTTCACGCCACTAAGAGTGGTTAGAAACTCCACGTTCTGGGAGAGCACGCCAATTGCCTGAGCAACATGCGGATACGTTCTTACCAGATCGACAAACTTTTGGGGTGCCTGACCTGATCCAAACGATACAGAGGCGCTGCTGCTCTCCGGCTTTAAAAAAATATCCGCGCCCGTACCTCTCTGGCGCGTGGCGGATTCCTGCAGCATACCCCGGCTCAGTCCAATCAATGTCAAAATAAACATCACCTGAACACCGATTACGAGCGCCGAGAGCAGTGTTCTCACCCAGCGATGCCGGAGATTTTCAATGACCAGCTTATTAATCATCAGTAACTTATCTTAGGCAACTAAGGCTCGCCGGAGAGAAATTCTTTGACAACCTGGGTAACAGGCCGATGGTCTCTCTCCACTTGACGGTTCAAACGACGCATTGTCTCTTCGCTGACCCGATTGGCGAGCAGCGTCAGTGCCGTTCGGACCTCCGGCCGTTGCTCTAGCAAAGCTTGCCGCGCGACGAAGCAGGCGTTGTACGGAGGGAAAGCGTGCTTGTCGTCTCGCAGCACCGTCATTTTCGGATCGCTGAGCTGAGCATCCGTGGAATTTCCGGCTGCCATGCTGACTTTCTTTTCCTCAAGAGCTTTGTAGAGCAGGCCGAGATCCATGCTCTTCGCGGATCCATCCCAGTGCAGGGAATAAACGCGATCGAGCTTTTGCAGGCCGTCGGGCCGGGTCAAAAACTCGTATCCTACGCCCAGTTTCCAGGAGCGAACAGAAGCCGATGAGAGATCGGGCGAGGCGAGCTTTTGCGCATCGCTGGTTCGAACAGCCATTGCGAACGTGTCATTAAATCCGAGCGGCGGCAGCCAGACTAGGTGAAAGCGTGAGTAGTAAAGATCTTTGACCACGATATACGTTTGCGCAGCGTCGCTCGAAACGGCCTGCTTCAGGACAACGCTCGCGCCCGTGCCGGTGTACTCGGGATAGATGTCGATATCGCCGCGCACGATTGCCTCATGCGCCAGCAGGGTGCCACCGAGATTGAGCTTTCGTTCTACCCGGATGTGAAGTTTCCGTTCGAGCTGCTGCGCCGCCATTTCGCCAAGCACAATCTGCTCTGTGAAATTTTTGGAGCCGACGACGATTGCATCGGTTCGTGAGCACGATAGCAGGCAAGCGCTCAGGAGGCAAATCAGGACCAACTTGCTCACCGGCGCGCGATCCTCCGCTCGACCGTAGACATGGCCGCGTCGGCCACTAAGGCCAGCGCCGCCGCCGGTATCGCGCCTGCCAGGATCTCCATGGTGTTAACCGATGCTACACCGCGGAAGATAAGTTCCCCGAGACCGCCTCCACCGATCACCGCCGCAATCACCGCTGTTCCGATGTTTGTCACAAGAGCTATGCGGATTCCGGCGAGAATTGTGGGAGCGGCAAGCGGCAGCTCGACCAAACGCAACACTTGCCGATCAGTCATACCCATAGCGATCGCGGCTTCGCGCACCGGAGCATCGACGCTGCTGATTCCCACAATCGTGTTGCGCAGGATGGGTAGCAGCGAGTACAACACGAGAGACAAGATTGCAGTATGCCGGCCGATACCTCCGATAAACGGCACCGGGAGCAGAAAGCCAAACAGGGCAAGACTCGGAATGGTCTGCAGTACGCTCGCAATCGTCACCGAGATTTTCCGCAGTGCCGGGTAGCGCGTTCCAACGATTCCAAGACTAACCCCGATGAAGATCGCAATGCCGCACGAAATGCCAACCAGTACGATGTGCTCGCCGGTTAGGGTGACAACATCGGTAAGAAGGCTTCTGAGTACGGTCTGGTCCACGAAGGCTCGATCTATTGCCTGGATTCGGGCGGCGACGCCGGCCGCTGCGGTTTCTGCTCGGTAGTTACCGAGAAGCGATGGCACTTCTCCAGCTCTTCGGTGAATCTGAAGCGGGCATGCACGAAGAGCGCTGCCCGTGCATCACCGCTTCCCTGCACCCTCTTTATGATCCAGACGCCATCCGGCTCCCGCTGCTGTGAAAGCTTCAACCAGAATCCCTTATGTAAATTGGCGAGGAGCCCGGCTCCTATCTTGACATCGCGCACTGTTTCGAAGCGTAGGTTTACCGGGGTGCCCGATTGCTCATCGACTTCAATCTGGCCCGTTAAGGCTTGCGCGAAGCGCTCTTCCAGCTTCTTCGGATGAAAGTTTGGATCCCCGGAAAGATCATAGACGAGCGTGGCGCGGCCACTGCGGTCTTCTCTTCTTCCATTCGTTAAGCGGAGGGCGCGGAGGAACATGTCCGCTTGCTTCTCGTCATTTTTTTGCACTTTCCGGGCCTCGGCCGGATCGCTAAACCTCTTCACCTCTTTGTCCACCCGGTCCTGTTCCTTCTTTGCCTCGTCGCGTGCCAACGGCTTTCCATCGCGTTCGAGAGTGTGTTCGATCTGGATGCGATTGACAAAGAACTGTTCCTTGATCGCGCTGCGATGTTTCTTGACTCCGCCGCCTGTATCGAGCTCTTCGCTGTGCTCGTGGACCGTGCAGGAATAGTTTTCAAGAGCTTCTTCCGATTGGCGCATGCTTTCCATCACCCTCTGTTTCAAGCTCCGGGCATCCGGAAGGGGCGCACCACCCGCAGCTTGGGAAGCACGGATTGTGCCGGGCGACAGCAGAAAGGCGAGCATCAGAAGCATCCTCAATACGGCCGCAACTCCGCCGGTAAGGTCCCCCGGAAAGCGCGCGCAACAGGCGTATCTACCTGCCAGAACTCAGCCGGCGAGACAAGCGCTTCCAAATGGCCGCCATCGAGAATCGCGATCCGGGTACCGAGCGTCAAAGCTTCGAGCAGGTCATGCGTCACGAATACGGCAGCGAGGTTGTATTGCTTGCGCAAGGCCGTAAACTGCTCCTGCATCTCGTGCCGGGTAACGGGATCCAGCGCTCCAAAGGGCTCATCGAATAACAACAGGGACGGTGCCGCCGCCAGAGCTCTTGCCACGGCAACGCGCTGCCTCTGGCCACCGGAGAGTTGACCAGGGCGGCGATCGCCTATGCCGGCTTCTGTCAATCCGACCTGATGGAGGAGTTCCTCGGCGCGGGCGCGCTGCTTTTCTTCCGGCCAGCCCAGCAGGCGGGGAACGAGCGAGACATTCTGACGAACACTCCAATGCGGCAGCAATCCGAACTCCTGGATGACGTACCCGATTTGGCGCCTCAGTTCGATTGGATCGATTTGGCTGATATCACGGCCCGAAATAGAGACAACGCCGCCCGAGGGATCGAGCATCCGGTTAATCAACCGAAGAGCTGTCGTTTTTCCTGATCCGCTTCGCCCCAGCAATACCAGTGCCTCGCCGCGTTCCAGCGAAAAACTCAGATTATCGAGGATCGTTCTATCGTCAACCTGGTAGCTGACATTTTCAAATGAGAGATGCGACAGGCAGCGGCCTCTTCTTTTCTATTATCAGCATGGGATAATAGAGACACCTCTGGTGTCTCTCTGCCATTTCTGCGAACGTTTCCGAAATCATCCGGAAAGCCGTTTGCTACTTCTCTAGCTTTCTACCTACTACATTTAAGAAGCACACGTTAGCCCGCGATGCCGTATCAAATCCAACCTCTTAAAGAATTCTTAGTCCGTCCGGCGCTGCCGCCCTCACTTAGCCGCCTTACTGAAATCTCCTACAATTTGCTGTGGAGTTGGGATCACACGATCCGGGCGTTGTTCCGCCGGCTCGATCCGGTCCTCTGGAAAGAGAGCAATCATAATCCGATTGAACTCCTGGGCCGCATTCCGCAGGAGAAGCTCGACAAGGCGGCAGCCGACCCGCGCTTTCTCACTCTTTATAAGCGCGCCTGTGAGCGGCACGACAGCTACCTAAGTGCGAGTGTACCCACGCAGGCAACACCGCGCATTGCGTACTTTTCGATGGAGTACGGGCTGCTCGACTGCATGCAAATCTACTCGGGCGGACTCGGCCTCCTCTCAGGCGATCACTTAAAGGCGGCGAGTGATGGTGACTTTGCTCTGACCGGCGTTGGTCTTCTGTATCAGCGCGGTTACCTGCAGCAGTATCTGAACCCGGACGGATGGCAGCAAGAACGCAAACCGCTCAACGATTTCTATACACTGCCCGTCCGCCCGTGCGTCGACGACCGGGGCGCAGAGGTTCTGGTCAGCGTCGGGCTGCCTACGGGCGAGGTATTCCTGAAGCTCTGGCACATCGATGTGGGCCGGGTGAAGCTGTATCTGCTCGATTCCAATATTCCGCAGAACCAGTCGATCGAAAACCGTGAAATCACCGACCAGCTCTACGGCGGCGACATCCACAAGCGCATCAGACAAGAAATTGTGCTGGGTATCGGCGGATTACGCGCTCTCAAAGCGCTTGGAATCAAGCCGACCGTTCATCACATGAACGAAGGCCACTCGGCTTTTCTGGCAATTGAAAGAGTCCGGGTCCTGATGCAGGAAGAAGGCCTGACCTTTGAACAGGCGGTCGAGGCGACGCGCGTTAGCAACGTCTTCACGACACACACTTCGGTACCGGCCGGCATCGATCTTTTCGATACCGGGCTCGTCTACGATTACTTCCGCTCCTATTGCGAGCAATCCGGATTTCCGTTCGAGAAACTGCTCGCATTAGGCCGTGACCGGCTGCAAGACCCTGCCGAGCGGTTTTCGATGGCTGTTCTGGCGCTCAAGACGTCGGCGTTCCGCAATGCGGTGAGTGCGCTTCATCGACACGTTTCGCAGGATATGTTTCAGGATTTGTGGCCGCGTCTGCCCGTCAATGAAGTGCCGATCACCTCGGTTACCAACGGCGTGCACTCGCCTACCTGGATCAACGGCGATCTGGCATCGATCTACGACCAGTATCTGCAGCCGGAATGGCGGGAGCGTCTGGAAGATCCGAAGATGTGGGAGCTGGTTCAGGAGATCCCCAGCCAGGAGATGTGGGAGATGCACCGCAAACGGAAGCGCCGCATGGTGGCTTACGTCAGGGAGCGGGCGTCTGCCTCAGCCCAACAGCGGAAATCGTCCGCCTCCGAAGTGCGCCGGTTACAGGAGATCCTCGATCCGGACGTTTTCACCATCGGGTTTGCGCGCCGGTTCGCAACTTACAAACGTGCGACGCTTTTGTTCCGCGACGTAGCCCGCCTGAAGCGGCTGCTTAACAATCCGTCGATGCCGGTGCAAATCGTGATTGCGGGTAAGGCGCATCCGAAGGATCATCCCGGCAAGACGCTCATTAGAGAAATTTACAACCTCTCGCGTGATCCGGAGATTTCCAAACGGCTGATCTTTGTCGAGGATTACAGCATTCAGGTTGCGCGCGAGATGGTGCAGGGAGTCGATCTCTGGTTGAATAACCCGAGGCGCGGCGAAGAGGCATGCGGTACCAGCGGCATGAAGGCAGCCATGAATGGCGTTCTCAATTTGAGCGTGCTTGACGGCTGGTTTGATGAAGCCTACGAGATTTCAGGAGGCTGGCCGATCGGCGATCGCGCTCCTTACTCGGAAGATCAGGACGACATTCACGCGAGCGGTATCTACTCGATGCTCGAAAGCGAGATCGTGCCGCTCTTCTACGAGCGCAACTCTGACGCCGACATTCCCACGGAGTGGGTGCGGCGGATGAAAAACTGCATCACCAATCTTAGTCCGCTATTCAGCAGCGGCCGCATGGTAGCTGAGTATATGTCGGAACTCTATCAGCCCGCCCACGATTTATGGCTGAGTATCTCCGGCAAGAATTTTGATGCAGCACGCCAGAAGACGGTTTGGGACTCACGGATTAATGACAATTGGGAAAGAATCCGTTTCACCGAACTAGGTGACGGCCCCGGCGACCAGGTAATGAGCGGCGCCTCTGTTGCGCTGCGCGCCACGGTGGATCTCGCCGGCTTGTCTCCTACTGAGGTATTGGTGGAGGCCGTGGTTGGGCAAGTGGGAGCTACAGGGCAATTAGAAAGTACTTATACGCTGCCACTTGAACCGGTCGAGGAGCGGGGAAGCTCGGTCGTATTTGCCAATCAATTTACGGTTCAGGAGACAGGGCGCGTAGGATACTCGGTTCGTGTAAGTCCCAATCACTTCGATAATCCACTTACACGTCCTTGTAATGCCTTGTTAAAGTGGGTTTCGGACTAGGTAATCAGGTCCTGTTAGTCCGTTCGGACTTGAGTGAGGGAGAAACTTTCACAAATAGCTAGCATTCTTCTGAAATCCGTGGTACATACAAGTCAGGTGCGGGCGGAACCTGCGACCGAACCCTTCCGACTAGTGGTTCCGCTACTTCCACCTGAGATCCAGCGTTTAGTTGAAGTACTTCCGCACTGATACCGAACTCAACGTATGTCCAGATTCGATCCATGCACTGCATAAGCGTGCGTGTCATTCGTTTGCCTGGACTTTATCAAGGAGCCGATCCAAATTATGGACGGAGATCGCAAATACCGCCAAAACGGCTACAGAGACATGGACCGCGGATCATTTCCGCAACGTACTGAAAGGTCCAGTCCCCAAGGCCCCAGGCCACCCTTAGATATCACCGGGCCAAAGCTTCCCCGGCTCGTGCAGAATATAGCCGCCTCGCGTTGTTATAGCTGCAGCGTCACACTTGTGCCAGGTACCGATTTTAAAGGTGCCTGCCCGAAGTGCGGTGCTGCCCTGCACTGCTGCAAACAATGCGTCAACTTCGATTCTTCCACTCGCTTTCAATGTTTAAAGCCGATTCCGGTTCGCATTCCGATCAAGGATCAGAGCAACAGCTGCGAGTTGTTTGCGCCTCGCGTTACGGTGGCTCGTGATGCGCTGCCTCCCGGACCAGTTTCGAAGATTTCACAGCCGGGCATCCTGCCCGCCTCTCGCAACGCCACTGAAGCTCGAGTTGCTTTCGACAATCTCTTCAAGAAGTAACGGCAAGCTTTCCTCGTCGCCTGCTCCGCTAGCGAACGCATGCGGAATTAGCTAGCCGCCCCGTCATGGCCTCTCCTAAAATCAAGCGTAAAGGTTCAAACGTAAAGGCCTCTCCGGTGCCCCGGCAGGGTGCTGTCCCGTGTCTCATCATTGTCAGTCTCATCCTGATCGTTCTGGGCGTAATTCTCTACTTTTCTCTCCGCGGCGCTGCCTGACGAAAGTTCGTCTGTTAAGGTGGCGCTGAGAATGAGAATCGACGGAAGACAGCCCGATCAACTGCGTCCGACAAGAATCGTGCCGGATTATTTGGCAACAGCCGAAGGTTCGGTATTGATTGAAGCGGGCAACACGCGCGTCCTTTGCGCCGCGTCAGTGGAGAATACCGTGCCGGGATTCCTACGCGGCACGGGCAAAGGCTGGGTGACGGCCGAGTATGCCATGCTGCCCCGAGCGACTGTGACGAGAACGCCGCGTGAGATTACAAAGGGGAAGCCGTCCGGTAGAACGCAGGAGATTCAGCGGCTCATCGGGCGCTCCTTACGATCGGTAGTCGACCTGGCAGTACTCGGCGAACGCAGCATCGTAGTCGATTGCGACGTCATTCAAGCAGACGGCGGCACCCGGACGGCGGCTATCACGGGCGCCTATGTTGCACTGGCAATCGCACTCGGTACGCTCGTGAAGTTCAAAGTCATTCCGCGAACGCCCATCATCGATTCTGTGGCGGCCACCAGCGTCGGGATGGTCGCCGGAATACCGATGCTCGATCTCGCGTATGAGGAAGATTCGCGTGCCGATGTCGACATGAACGTCGTACTAACGGGGGCTGGAAAGTTTGTGGAGCTGCAAGCCACCGCTGAGCACACGCCATTCGAGGACGAGCAGCTCGCGCTCATGATTGACCTTGCGCGCGGAGGCGTGGCGCATCTGCGTGCTTTGCAGAACGATATCCTCGCTGCTCGCGCTTGAGCATCCCGCTTTACGCTTGTTCAAGCAACGCCAGCAAGCTAAAGGAGTTTGCCTTGGCAGCTCAGGTATTCGGAGGGTCCTACGCAATCGAGTCTCTGCCAGTTCTGGGCCAGACTGCCGCCCCGGAGGAAGACGGCTCGACTTTCGAGGCAAACGCCGCGCTCAAAGCAGTCTATTATTCGAACTTCACGACGGAGCTTGTATTCGCAGACGACTCGGGGCTGATGGTCGATGCGCTTGACGGCCAGCCGGGGATCTACTCGGCGCGCTTCGCAGGGCTCGGAGCGAGCGACCAGGCTAATAACGAGCTGCTGCTCCGGCGCCTGACGGGCATCGCCGATCGCCGTGCACGTTTCGTCTGCGTAATCGCGCTCGCCCGATCAGGCAGGATTCTTCATTCATTCCATGGTTCGGTGGAAGGTGAAATCCTCTTATCGCCCCGCGGCACAAACGGCTTTGGCTACGATCCGCTGTTCCTTTACCCTGCGTACAACTGTTCATTTGGCGAGCTCGACTCGTTCCAGAAGCTGGCGGTGAGCCACCGCGGGCAGGCACTGCGCCGATTGCTGCAGTTCGTTCCGGCAGAGTGACACCCGGCGCTTTGGAAGCCTGAGACTCTCGCGCTTCCGTACTCACTTGAGTACTTGAAACGCTTTCTTTTCGTGCTGCTTTTAGCCCCAGGTTTGAGGCTTGCAGCGTCGGACCCGGCGCCGGTCCTGGCAGTCGATTGGTGCAATCGGGGCGCTGCTCTTTTCATGCAGGGTGCTTACCGCCCGGCCGAGCAACTATTCGTGCAAGCGCGCGACTTAGCTGCTCGGGACGGATCCACGGATCCTTTTGATGTTTCTACCATCCTGCTCAATCTAGCCGCTGTTTACCTGGTGGAGGCGCGCTACGCGGAGGCCGAACCCTTATATCTCGAAACGATCCGCACTCGCGAAATGTTATTTGGATTGCAGCATTCAACCCTTCTTGGCCCGCTTAAGGGGTTAACTCTGCTCTATATAAATAACGGGCGTTTTCCGGAGGCGGCAAGCACGGGCCGGCGAGCTCTCGAGCTCGAAACTAAGATCGACAGCGCACCGAGTGAGCGCGCTGAGACGTTGAATAACCTCGCTCTCGTTTCGCTGTCCCAGAGACGCTGGGACGAAGCGGAGAAGCTTGCGCAACAAAGTCTGGCGGTTATAGAAAACCAGCCGCAGGCGGCCGTGCAATCGGCAGAAGCTTGGAATATTCTGGGCCGGATTCATTTGAAACTTCTCCAGTACGGCGCTGCTCAGGAGTGCTTTGAAAAGGCGGCTTCGCTGGTCAGTACCGGGTCGCGCAAGAATATTTCACTGCTGGCAATCATCTGGAAGAATCTCGCTGATCTGGAAGCCGCCCGCCATAACTGGTCTCGAGGCAAAGAATTGGCGGAGCGTTCCGCCGCCTCCATAAAGGAGATCTACGGCCCCCGTCATCCGGAGCTGGCGGCTGTCTACAGCACTTTGGGTGGCATCGAAGCCGGGCTAAAGCATTACGGAACCGCTGAGCGGCTTTATAGCCAGGGCCTTGCTATCGATACAGAAGCGTTTGGGGTCAGAAGCGGAAGAGTCGCCAGCGACCTCAGTAACCTCGGTGTCATGGCTTTTCGCCAAGGACATCTCGACAAGGCATCTACGGATTTCTCGCACTCGCTCGCCAATTTTAGCGCTTTGCTAGACCCGCAGAGTGTCGAGATTGGCGTGGTATGCGCGAATCTGGCGCAGGTTTACACTCGCCGCCATCTCTTTGCCGAAGCGGAGCCTTTGTTGAAGCGAGCCGCAGATATCCGCGAGGCCGCCTATGGTTCCGAGGATCCCACCTTAGCGGACATCCTTTCGGAGTACGTTATTGTTTTGCGCTCCGAAAAGCGCTATGGTGAGGCCGCGCTGGTTGAAGTGCGCGCGGGTGGAATCCGCGTTAAGAATGCTCTGCGAACAGATTCGGCGCGCGCTCGCGAGTAGACCGCTCAGGGGGCGAACTCGAGGAATTTCTTCTGCTTAGGTGCTTACCGCTAAAATGGCAGTGTGCACCGGTATCTTCTCCACAATCGCGAAGTCCGGAACACGCAGGAAGCGCTGCTTTCACCGGGCCAAGTCGGATTCCTGAACGGCTGGGGTGTTTTCAGCACGCTCCTTGTTTCGCAAGGTGTGCTCTTCGCATTCGAGCGCCATTACGCAAGGCTGCTAGGTGATGCCGGCCTGATGCACGTTCCTTTCGAGCTCTCGGCAGACGAATTACACGCGCGGCTTTTGTCTCTGGTGGAAGCGAACGGCGCCTTCAACTCGGTTCTTCGAGTGGCACTGGTCCGAAATAAAGGCGGACTTTTCGAGGCTCCCGGCATGGAGCGCGAGTTTGATCTGGTAGCTTTTACAGCCGACCTCTCAACGTGGCCGGCCGGAGTCCATTTAACTTATGTGCCGGAAGCACGCCATGGCGCTTCCCCGTTTGCGGGGGCGAAGATTACTTCCTGGGCACAAAACCTAACCTGGTACGAATCGGCCCGGCAGAGTGGCTTCGATGAAGCAATTCTGCTTAACGAACTCGGCGATGTAAGCGAGTGCACGTCGGCCAACATTTTCGTGATACGCGGTTCTCAAGTGTGGACTCCCCCGTTGAGCACGTCCGGCTGCTTGCCAGGCGTGACTCGCGCCATCCTGCTCCAAGAGGTGGCTCTTGAGTCGCTTGAAATCATTGAACGACAACTAAGTCCTTCCGAGCTCGAGGGGAGCGATGGAGTGTTTATCACCTCCACTACAAGGGATTTAGTTCCCGTGCTTACTGTAGATGGTTTCGCCTTAGCGCAGGCAGACTCTACTCTCAGCCGGCTTCGAGCCGCGTTTACATCTTTCCGCAATGACTACATCGAAAATGCACCTTCTAGATACCTGGTTAGTTCATGAAGCATCCTGAGTTTACCTGCAGCCACTGCGGTAGCACGAATTTGAAACGTTCGCGCAGCACCTCGCTGTTCGAATTCCCTCGCAAGATGCTCGGAACTTACCCGTTTCGTTGTCTGGACTGCAAGGAGAGATCGTGGATCAATATTTGGCTGTTTTCAAAAGGAAAACGGGCCGTCTGTCCGCGCTGCCTGTCGGTGGAAGTTACGCCAGCGGTCACGCCGGGACCACCGCTGGGATTCTTTAAGAGGGTTCTGCTGGCCGCTGGCGCCCGTCGCTATCGCTGCATGTCGTGCAATTGGAAGTTTTTCAGTTTTAAATCAGCCAAGTTCACTGACCGCCCCAGACCCGCGCCTGTCAGCGAGGATGCAGAACGAACCGAACTGGCGTCCACCGCTCAGGCGGGTTGATGTAGCCGCCCGGCGACACCTGCAGTCTCCGCATTGCGCTGGCGCGATAAAACCAACAAACAGCCAACCTGCTCTCCAATCGTGCTGAGCATCTCCATATCGTCGCCCGAGTGTACGCGTGCTTCCTGGTTTTGAACGTTGATCACGCCCACTACTGCGCCTTGAGAGATGATCGGAACCGAGAGGAAAGCCTCGAAAGTGTCCTGCGGCAGGTCTTTGAAGAACTTGAATCGCGGATCGCTGTAGGCTTCGCGAGAGATGGCGAGAAGCCTGCGCTCGCGCGCCACCCATCCGGTCAAACCTTCGTTGAGCCGCAAACGAACTTTGCCTATGCTCCGCTGATTTTGGTCGCTTGAGGCGTACAGTACAAGCTCACTCTCCTCCGTCAGGTAGATCAGGGCTGAATCACAGCGCAAGAAATCGCGCACCAACGTGACAATTTCATATAGAACGTCATCAAGCTCAATGTCGCGTGTCATCAAGCGGCTCACGCGCTGGAATAACCGAAGTTGCTGCTCCACCCTCTCCAGGCGAGCTTCAAGATCGCGGGATTTCACTGCAGCCATTATCCCCTAAACGCGAGAGTTCAGTGGAGGCATATTGGCGGACACGGCCGCGCATGGATGGGCGGCAGGCAGTAGTACCATGTAGTCAGCGAAATTGAGGAGACACCCCTTTTAAATGTGGAGTAAACGTAAAGAAGATGAGCTACCGCCCAGGCCGGATCAGCGATCCCCGGCGGCGCCAGTATCTGCCACTCCTCCCGTGGATTTACCTAGAAGAGAGACCAATACCATGTCAACGCCAACCCGCACTTTCGAGCCTGAGTCAAGCGTACGCGCCGGTTCTGCCGCTTTGGGCAAGAACGTCACTGTCAAAGGACAAATCTTTGCCCGTGAAGATTTAACGATTGACGGCGAAGTGGAAGGCACCGTTGAGTGCCACGAACACCGCCTAACGATAGGCCCCAATGCTCGTGTTCAAGCCGGTTTGAAGGCTCGCGAGATCATTATTCAGGGTTCTATTCATGGCAACGTCGATGCTACCGATAAGATCGACATCAAGAAAGAAGCGAAGCTCGTCGGCGATATCAAAACGAGCCGGATCGTCATCGAAGACGGAGCTTACTTCAAGGGCAGTATCGATATTTCCAAGCCAAACGTAGCGAAGGGCACGCAACCAGCCGTGGCTCCCCCACCTTCACAATCCCAGCCGCAGCCCGCCGCCGTTTCGGGCCAAACCGTATCCACCAGCGCGGGAGGTTCCAGCCGCTAGTTCTTCGAACTCCAAACTGGACGTGCATTCTCAGGAACTGCGCGTCCAGGGCCGCGACCTTCTGGGAAGCGTTCTTCACTGCGCGGTTTTGCTGTTAAGCCCCATGCGATTTAGCACTGCCAAAGGAATCCTCGACAAGTCTCTTCGAGGAACTCCAGCGCCCTTCTCCCGTAACAGCAGCGGATTTGAGCAGTTCTGCACTCTGCTGCAAAGCCCCGAAAGCCTGTCCATCCTCGACATGTCCGGCGCCAGCCAGGCTAACGTCAGCTTCATTACCGGCCACGGCCATCGGATTTCTTCCGACGATGCCATTGGGACGATGCAGCAGTGTTTTGGGACGGACTTTCTCAAGAATCAGCAGGCGGCTAGCAATGCCCACAGATTTCTCGAACAAACGCTCACATTCCCAGACCAGACATTCGATGGCGCATTGATTTGGGATACGCTGCAGTTTTTAACCTCTCCGGTGCTCGAAGATACGGTTGCCAAGCTGCTGCGTGTGATGCGCCCGGGCGCGCTGATTCTGGGCTTCTTCAATGCCGATGAGAAAGCTTCAGAGATGCCTTTGTATAGCTATCGCATCCAGAACACAAAGACGCTTCTACAAACCCCGCGCGATGGAGGTCTGCAGCGCTGCCAGTACTTTCAAAACCGGATGCTCGAAAAGCTATTTGCAAGGGCTGCCTCGCTGAAATTTTTCCTCACGCGCGGCGCACAGCGCGAAGTGATCGTGCGCCGCTAAGGTTCCGATCCCTCGCTGAAAACAGTGCGCACTCTACAATAAAGCTTTCCGGGGAGCCCTCTCGTTTGTCATTGGAAGACGATATCCTGCGTCAGCGCCACGATCGCCTGGCGAAAATACAGCAGCTTGGTTTTAGGCCCTACGGGCAGGCGTTTGATTTCACCTCAACCGTTCCCCGCATCTGGTCCGATTACGGCAGCAAAACAGCAGAAGAACTGTCGGAAAGAGTAAACGTCCGCGTTGCCGGCCGCATACAGAGCATCCGGCGCATGGGGAAGAATGCTGGATTTTTACATTTGCTGCAGGGCGGCGAGAAGCTTCAGGTCTACATCAGAAAAGACGCGGTCGACGAGAACAGTTTCGCCTTGTTCGATCTGCTTGACACTGGCGACACGATCGGGGTGGCCGGTTATCTTTTTCGGACAAAAACGGGCGAGCTCTCTGTCCATGCCGAAAGGCTGGTCTTTCTCTCCAAGATCATGCTCGCGCTGCCCGAGAAGTGGCACGGCCTGGAAGACATCGAGACGCGTTACCGGCAGCGCTACCTGGACCTGATTGCGAACCCGGAACTTCGCGGCACCTTTGTCACTCGTTCAAAGATCATTGCGTCGCTGCGCCGTCAGCTGGATGAGCGCGGGTTTCTCGAAGTCGAAACACCCATGATGCAGCCTCTCTACGGAGGGGCCGCCGCGCGTCCTTTCGTCACGCATCACAATACGCTCGATATCGATCTCTACCTGCGCATCGCGCCTGAGCTTTACCTAAAGCGGCTGGTGGTCGGGGGCTTCGATCGCGTTTACGAGATCAACCGAAATTTCCGGAATGAGGGCATCTCGACGCATCATAATCCCGAGTTCACCATGCTCGAGTTCTATCAGGCTTATACCGACTATCGCGGCATGATGACTCTTTCCGCGGATCTCCTGCGCCAAGTCGCGATAGACGCTACTGGTTCATCCCAGGTGGTCTACGGCGACCGCACGCTCGACTTCGGTCAGATCCGGCAATTCTCCATGCGCGAGGCGCTGGTTGAGTTTTGGCCGAGCGCTGAGGGGCAAGAATCACAGAAGCCCAGTATTGGTAATGTCAGCGATCCCGAGTGGCTGGCGCGGCACTCCCAAGAGCCTACCCCCGGGCTGGCGCTTGTTGACCTATTTGAGCGCCACGTAGAAGAACATCTTTTCGACCCGACGATCATTTACGATTTCCCGCTCGAAGTGTCGCCGCTCTCTAAGAACAAGCCGGACGATCCCGCCTTCGTCGAACGCTTTGAACTCTATGCAGGCGGAATGGAACTGGCGAATGCTTTCACTGAGCTTAACGACCCGCAGGAGCAGCGCCGACGCTTTGAGCAGCAGCTGAAAAGCCGCGAGAGCGGCAACGGGGAGGCGCACCTGATGGATGAAGACTACATCCGCGCTCTCTGTTACGGCATGCCTCCGGCGGGCGGCGAAGGCATCGGCATCGACCGGCTCACGATGCTTTTGACGGGTTCAAAGTCGATACGGGATGTAATTCTGTTTCCACTTCTCCGCCCCGAAGGCGACATCGGCCTGCTCGAACGTCTGCGCGAGCTCGAGGACGACGCGCCACGCCCAAGCGGTCCGTAAGCCCATGCTGCGTTTTGAGTGGATCGTCGCGCTCCGCTATCTTCAAGCGAAGCGAAGACAAAGATTCATCTCGGTCATCACGGTGATTTCAATAGCAGGCGTCGCGGCCGGCGTTGCATCGCTCATCATTGCGCTCGCTATCACTAACGGCCTGGCGAGTACCCTTCAATCGAGTCTTCTGAGCGCAACCGCGCACGTCAGCATTCAGGAGCGCCGCCCGACGTTCGGAATCGAGAATTGGGCGCAGCTTGTTCCCAGCCTGAAGCGAATTCCCCACGTGACCGCGGTCACACCTGGCCTGTACGGCCAGATCGCAATGCGTGGTCCTCTCGTCAGCGTCGGCGCGGTCCTCAAAGGAGTGCCGCTGGGAATGGGGGCCCCCGTGCCGCCCATGCTGCACGCTTTAAAAGCCGGCTCTCTTTCGGCCTTTGACGATCCTCGTCTGCGGAATACGAGTATCGTCCTTGGTTCGCGGCTGGCGGAACAGGCGGGCTTTACCCTTGGCAGCTCGATCACCGTAATTGGTACCGAACTGACCCCGCTCGGGATCGTCCCCAGCCTGTTTCGCTTCAAGCTGGTTGGAATCTTCGAATCGGGCCTCAATGACCTGGATTCAAACTGGGCTCTGGCCTCTCTCCCTGCCGTTCAGCGAGTGCTCGGCTTGCCCGACGTGGTGAACACTATCGAGCTTCGTCTGGACGATATTTACCGGGCTGGAGAAGTTGCGAAGCTGGCCTCGCCCGTAATCGGTCCTAAGCTGATTGCCGAAACCTGGATGACTCAGAACCGCTCGCTGCTGAGCGCGCTTAAACTTGAAAAGATCGTGAGCCTGATCACCGTTGGTCTTATTGAAAGCGTGGCTGCGCTGAACATCCTGGTCGTGCTGGTGATGCTTGTGATGGAAAAGCATCGCGACGTGGCGATCCTGATGTCTATGGGTGCCAAGCGCGAGCAAATCCGTCGCATCTTTATATTTCAAGGACTGATTATCGGGACGGTTGGTTCTCTGATCGGACTCGTCGCGGGTTACTCCGTGAGCATGCTTTTCGACCGGTATCGCTGGCTGCGGCTTGACGAACAGATCTATTCGATCAGCTACGTTCCTTTTCAGAGCCATTGGACCGACGCTCTCTGGGTTGCCGGTTTGGCGCTCTTAATGAGCTTGGTTGCCACACTGCAGCCCTCACGCAACGCTTCCCGAATTGCGCCTGCCGAAGCACTGCGGTACGAATGAGCATGCCAGGGAAAGGCTCTCGGCTGCGGCGCTATGAGCTGATCGTTCTTCTAATCGCTTCAGCCATCTTCCTCGGGTGCATCATCAGTCCGCCCGCGCTGATGGACGATGTGGATGCCGTACAGGCCAGCATCGCGCATACGATGCTGAGGTCGGGGGACTGGGTTACTCCGCATCTCGATGGAGTGCGGTACCACGAAAAACCGCCGCTGAAGTACTGGCTTATCGCGCTATTCTTCCAATTATTCGGCGTGCACGACTATGTGGCGCGTCTGCCGCTCGCCATCATCGACGTCCTGCTGTGCTGGCTCGTTTTTCGTTTCGGTGTGTGGGCTTTCGGCGAGCGTGCGGGCTTCTATGCCGGCCTTTTTTCGGCAAGCGCAATCGGGCTTTTTCTTTTCACGCGCATTCTGATTGCCGATTCGCAGCTTACCTTCGCGATCACACTCGCTCTCTGGTCTTTCCTACGCGCCCTGGATGACGCTGAGCCCCGGCCCCGTCGCTGGGCACTGCTCTTTTGGGCGAGTCTCGCGGTTTCGGTCCTCTTCAAGGGCTTGATCGGCGCCGTCTTTCCGCTCGCTGCTGCGTTTCTCTATCTGCTTTTCACACGGCAGCTCTTCGCGCGAACGACCTGGAAGAAGCTTGTCCCTATCTGGGGCATATTGGTGTTCCTGGCCATTGCCGCTCCGTGGCACGTGCTCGCTACACTCCGCAACCCTCCTTATTTTCGTTTCGATCTGCAAAGCGGTCCAGGCAATTATCGCGGCTTCTTCTGGTTCTACTTCTTCAACGAACACATCCTGCGTTTCCTCAACCGCCGTTATCCGCATGATTACGACACGGTGCCCCGGCTCTGGTTCTGGCTGCTCAATTTTGTCTGGCTCTTTCCGGGAAGCGTGTATCTTCCCACTCTGTTCCGCCTCGATTACGGCAGCTCAGATCGCGGCTCCCGCACCCGGCTGCTGGCGCTTTGCTGGGCTGGCTTTGTCATGATCTTCTTTACTTTCTCGTCGACGCAGGAGTATTACTCAATGCCGATCTACCCTGCCGTCGCGCTGCTGCTCGGCTGCGGACTCGCCTCAGGGGAGCCTGCTCTCCGAAGGTGGATCCGGCGCGGCGATGTTCTGCTTGGTACGACCTGCGGGATGGCGCTGATCGTGATGATTGTGATACTCGTTCGCGTATGGCCGCTGCCCACGCCCGGTGACATTGCGAGCGCTCTCCACTCGAGCACAGCATCCTCCTATACGCTTTCGCTCGGGCATATGGGCGATCTCACGCTCAACTCCTTTGCGTATTTGCGCTTGCCGCTGCTGTTAGCCTGTGCAGCCGTGCTGATTGGGTTGATAGGCCTGGTGCGCTTAAATCAGCATCGCCGCCTAATCGCAATATCCGTAATGATGGTTGTCTTCTTCCATGCTGCCCGTCTCGCAATGGTCACCTTCGATCCATTTCTGTCTTCGCGCGACTTGGCCAAGGCGCTGCGCCATGCGCCTCCCGGTAAGCTGATCTCGTCCGACCAGTACTATACGTTTTCCTCTGTATTCTTCTACGCCGAGCAAAACGCTTTTCTGCTCAACGGGCGCGTCAACAATCTTGAATACGGTTCGAACGCACCAGGCGCACCACAGGTCTTCATCGACGATGGCGATCTTGCGCGCATGTGGGGTGAATCGCAGCGCTATTACCTGCTTGTCGAGCACGAGTCGCTGCCCAGGATCGAACAGGTAATTGGGGTGAAGAATCCGATTGTCGTCAAAGAAAGCGGCGGAAAATTTTTGCTTACCAATGCGCCGCTCTGATTGGGCCGGCACGCGCCTCCTCTGCTATATACTTAGCTCGCAACAAACACAGGAGGACAACTACGTGTTGACAATGGGCTCTGGCCGCGGGCATTACAGGACTCAGGCTTTAGTTGTTTCCATTTGCTGGCTGGCGAGCGCACATTTCGCTGCTCAAGCAGTGCCTACGCAGACCCCGAGTATCGTGTTTGCAAACCCGCAAGTCGATATCGAATCGCAACGGCAAGGTGTTCAGATCTCGCCATCGATCAATCAGAGCGCGAACACATCCAGCATCAAATACACAGTTACGCCGCCAGCTAACTATAGCCCGCCGGGAGACGTAATCTTCGGATCGATCAATCTGCAACTGCTGGCGGCACCGAACGCTCAGATACCGCTTCAAATCACCGTATCTTTCTCCGGATGGGCTAACGTTCTAGGCGCGGGATTCGGATCGAATTTCATCGCGGCCGGAAGCAGTACACCTGGGTCGAGTCCCCAAGTGTTAAACGTCACTGGAGAACCCGGTACGGGGATGCTGCAGTTCTCTCTGATTCCGCCCAATCCGAACTCCGGGTCTTTTCCGCCATCCTCCATTACGGTCTCGTTCGATATCGGCAACCCGCTCGGCGGGCGCAAAGCATATCTGAACGATTTCACTGGAACCGGCAAGACAACCAACGCCGTCTGGAGACCCTCAGAAGGAAACTGGTACCTGGATTTCCCCCTGCCGGTGATTAAGCAATGGGGTTTGAATGGCGACGTGCCAGTCCCTGGGGATTACGACGCTGACGGCGTTACAGATTACGCAGTCTGGCGGCCCTTTGATGGCAGCTGGCACGTTACCAATACCGGCACCGGAGCAGAAACCGCCGTCGACTGGGGATTGGCGGGCGACATACCCGTAGCGGCGACGGACTTCGATGGCGACGGCAGAACAGACTACACGGTCTGGCGGCCTTCCGATGGAAGCTGGTACATCAAGCGCATTGGTTCCGGGCCAAACACGATTAAACAGTGGGGTCTACCCGGTGACATCCCGCTGTGCGCGGATTTCGATGGCGACGGCAAGACCGACTACACAGTTTGGCGGCCCTCGAACGGGACCTGGTACATCACATTGAGTTCGACTAGCGGAACGATCATCAAGCAGTGGGGGTTGCCAGGGGACACGCCGATTGCAGGCGATTTCGACGGTGATGGCAAAACTGATTATGCCGTCTGGCGGCCCTCCAACGGAACTTGGTACCTGTCGTTGAGTTCGACGGGACAAGAAGTGACGAAGGCGTGGGGCTTGAGTATGGACGTCCCGATTTCAGGCGACTTCGACGGCGATGGCAAAACTGATTATGCCGTCTGGCGGGCATCAGAAGGAAACTTCCATGTCAGCCTGAGCAGCAATGGCCAAGAGCAAGTTACACACTGGGGTTTGCCTACAGACTTAGTCCTGGGTACGACTCTGACCGCAGCGCCAGCTCAATAATGTAAGTGCGGCAGCTGCGAGCGGGCTCGCAGTTCCGCCTGCAAAGCAAGCGCTTACTTTGCGCCTGGCCGATACGCAAAATCCCAGACGAGCAATTGGACATCCTCCAGGTCCGGGTTGTCAGAGAACTCGACCAGTGCAAACTCGCCCGGCGTCAGCGGCTTTTCCGGCCAGACGCGATAGAGCCCAGTAGCAAGTTCCTGCTCAAACGTGTCCATCTGCTTGCGTTCCTGCATGGCCTGTTTCGCGACGGGAATGATGGATATGTTCTCTACAATGCGCATGTTCTTCTTCGGGGTGAGACTGACGATCCCGAAGCGTTCTTCTTTTGCCAGCCGGAGGTAGAACGAAGGCCGGTTCTCGCCCACCGTGAATTTGGCATGGTCGCCCTTCACTACCACCGACGCCCGCCCCGGGATCAATGGCACCGGACTGATCATCTGCAGGGCCCTCCGCTTCTTGTCGGTGATGACTTCGTAATCGGCTGAAGGAACCTGCTGCATCTTGTCATCGGCTTTGTAGTACGCGCCGGCTTCCATAGGAATCGATGCGATCTCGCGTGTCAGTGCCCGCTCGGCTTTTTCCTCCTCGTCCTCCTGACGTGCCGTGGAAGACATATTGTCCGCGGCCGCCTTATGCTCCCGCTCGGTTTTGGCCAGATCGACCAGCTCGACCGGAATCTCTTCCCAATCGCCGCGCTCGGTACTGTAGTACCGGATTCGATCCCCCTGCACCTGGTACTCGCGGACAGCGTGGTAGCTGCCATCTTTTAGATAAAGCTTCAGAGTCTCGCCCGCCAGCATCATGGCGCCCAGCAGCACCATCGTGAGAAGTCTCCGCATAGTGCCATTTTCCCATCCATTCGAACGCGCGCGGCGGGTACCTGCGTTACCCTGAGAGCAGCGATGGCAAACATTAGCGAAGTATTAGGGTCGGCTGCCGCGATTGCGAAGGGCATGGGCATCACCTTCAAAGAGATGCTACAGCCTACAATCACCGAGGGCTATCCGGATGCCCCCGCCACCCTGGAAGAGCGTTATCGTGGCGCCCATGTGCTACAGCGCGACGAAAACGGGCTCGAGAAGTGTGTCGCGTGCTTCCTTTGCGCGGCCGCCTGTCCCGCTAACTGCATCTACATTGAGGCCGCCGAGAATACCGACAGAGAACGCTTTAGCGGTGGCGAGCGGTACGCAAAAGTCTACAACATCGATTACAACCGGTGTATTTTTTGCGGCTACTGCGTGGAAGCCTGTCCCACCGATGCCATTACGCATGGTCACGGCTTCGAGCTGGCAAGCTACGATACTGCGACATTGATCTATCGCAAAGAACAAATGCTTGTCAATCTGCCCCAGGACGGCAAGTCTCCCTCTCAACACAACCCAGCACCGGCCGGCGACGTCGAATCCGAAGCAGTGGAGACACACGCTTAGAGATTAGCTGCGCCATTCAGCCCAGCCAGGCTTCGGCGCTCTGCTTTCCCGACTATTGAAGCTTTACGCCAGCGGCACCAACAGTATGGGTGCAGTTGTTGGCTGAGCAGATCCGCCCGGGGGCTCGACGCTCACCGCCACCGCCTGAATTCGGGCAATGTCCACTGCGGTTGTCTTCACGTTCACAAAGTCACCCGCCGCGTTTGGCCGGAAGACTCCCACCGACTCGGGATTGCCGGCGCCCTTAACCGGTATCAGCCAGAGCTGGAACGTTCGATCGGCAGCCAGCTGTGGGAGCTGTGAGCCAACGAACACCAAACCGCGGCTGCGATTCACAAACACCCGGCCGTGCGGTTTGTTATTTGCCAAACCAAACTGGACCGTTTTTGTTTCCGACCTGCTGAGAATCTCTATCGCTTCACGCAGCTGATTGCGCTGCGCCTGAAGTTCCGTTATCTCCGACTGATAAGACTTGGCTGAATTCAACGACCAGAACGTTGCGATCAGCAGTGCCGCGCACGCCGCGCTTAGGCCGGCCACTGCGTAGAGCCAGCCGCGAGACCGTCTCTCCGGCTTCACAGACGCAATTACCCGCTCACGCAAACGAGCAGGAGGCTTCGCAGAATCGGCTATGCCGCACATCGCAGATGTCACGACAACCGCATCCTGAAGATGTTCCAGGCAGTACGCACACTCGGTGCGCACGTGCTCGTCGATCTCCGCAGCCTGGTCAGGCTCCAGAGCGCCGAGTACGTACAGTTCGTAAAGCTCGTCCATCTCTGCGTGTGTCATTCGGTCACACCTGCCTTTACGGCTGTGCGCAAACGGCCCAATGCGGCCCGCATCCAACTCTTTACCGTTCCCAGGGGCTCCTGTAGCTGGGCGGCTATCTCAGATTGGGAGTAGCCTTCGTAATAGGCCATCTCCAGAACGCGCCGCTGATTCGACGTTAGCTCTGAAAATGCCTGCTTGACAGCCCGCGTGTTGTCGATGACCGCTTCTGGTTCCTTTGGTTTATACGAGAACGACAACTGATCGGTTTGATCGATGGGCCGCAGTCTAGTTTGGAATCGCGCGGAAGCAGAGCGTACATGGTCGATTCCGATGTTTCTCGCTATCGAAAGAATCCACACTCCGAGTGAGCCTTTTTCAGGGTCGAAATCGCGCCCCTTGTTCCACAATCGCAGGAACAGCTCTTGCACCAGGTCTTCGGCCGCGCTCTGGTCCCGCGTCATCCGTAGGAATAAGGAGTAAACGAGAGAGCCGTAGCGGTCGTACGCCAACGCGATTGCATCGGCGTCACGCGCGTGGAGCTTCTGGATTAGCTCGCTATCCGCTGCTTGCTTGGGGTGCATTGCCCTTTCATAGACGTCTTCTCTGTTATACAAGACCGCGAGTTGAAGACGATCTCGGTGTCTACCCCAAGCTTGTCGGCGAGCACCGCGGTTGTAACGTCCGCGGTCTCACAAACAGCCGGTCACTTCATGGCACTGGCAAAGATTGGCTGAAGTCTGTTGTGAAACGCTGCATACTGGTCCGGTGTTATGTGCTCCATCACAATGGGGGTGTCGTCAGGCAGCTGCTTCACACATTTCAGGAAAAGCTCATAATTCATCACGCCTCCGAGCGGACCCGGAAGCTCGTATGAGCGTCCGTCTGGCGCCAGCCGAAAGTCTTTCCAATGAACAACACCCACCCGGTCCTTCAATGTCTTCAACATGTCGACCAGCACTTGATCGCGCTGCTGGTAAGCGGCGGTCGGGGTCAGGTTGGGGGGATCGAACACTGCATTGATGCACGCAGGCGTTCGGTCCAAGACTCGGCGCAGGCTGGGCGCATCGGGACAGGTCAAGGTGATGTAGGATTCCAGAGCAAGCCGCAGCTTCCCCTGCTCCAAACGCTTATAGTGGGGCTCTAGAGTGCGGAGAATCGCGTCCTCTGCAGCCGGAGTCCAGTTTTTCGGATCCGATGTGAACAATTTCGGGCCATAGCCGCCCGTCCAGGCAGTCAGCCGTTTCGCGCCAAGAGCAGGCGCCAGCTCAATAGCGCGTCCGAGATCCTCCGCCCGCGTATTCATGATAAGGATGCTTGGCTCCACGCAGTTCACGTAAGCACCGAGCACCTCAGCTTGCAAATCTTCCTGCCTGATCCAAGACGGCAAAGCGCGGAGATAGGCATCCGTCACTTTTGTCCAATCGAAGTAGACCTGCAAGTTCCGAAAACCTGCCTGACGCGCGGTTTGAAGCGTTTTTCGTGCCGCGGTTTCATCGGACGCCAGCAGGCAATTCAAGCCAAGCCGGGCCTCGGGCGGCTGCCCTCCCCTGCTCAATACCGCAGCGCTGGCAAGTAGTAAGCTTCGCCTCGTTAGTGAAGGCATGACGAATTTCCTTTCTGTCGTTGAAGTACGGATCAATGCTGGAGGTCGTGACAGACACCGCAATTCACAGAAGCCTTCTGCGCCTGATGGCAGCCAACACAGCCATTCATGCTGATGTCCGTCTCACGCCATAACCGGTCCCGGTCCTTAACGTTTCCATGGCACGCTTCGCACGAAGTTCCGCTATCCGCATGCGTTTTGTGACTAAAATTGACGAACCCCGGTATCTCATAAACGCGCACCCACGGGATGGGCCGGTTGGAATCGGCGTATGCGCGAAGGTTCTTAATCTCGGAGCTGTCGGCCTTCACGCTCTGATGGCAAACCATGCATGACTTCGCTTTTGGCATAGTCTCTACTTCGCCTGAAGCTGCCGCCTTGTGGCAATTGACGCACTCGAGACTCGCGGCGGTCGCATGCTGTTTGTGGCTGAAAGGAATCGGTTGGACTGGCGCCGTCGTCTGATCATCGGCCAGGGCTGTGAAGACACAGCAGAGGAGAAGCAAACAGCCTTTCAAATTGCTCCCGTACGCATCTGCTCGGCCAGATAGTCGGCCGATCGCATGGCAAGCGCGCAGATAGTCAGCGTCGGATTTTGAGAGCCGCCGGTCACAAAAGCGCTTCCATCCACCACGAACAGGTTCTTCACATCGTGGCTCTGGTTGAATTTGTTCAGCACCGATGTTTTTGGATCGTTTCCCATTCGGCAGGTCCCGAGTTCGTGAATGCTCGCGCCCGGAGGAACCATTTGCGAGTGCTTTTGAATTACCTCAAAACCGGCATCGTGGCAAAGCTCATCGGCCACTTCCATTGAATCCTTCGCCATCGCAAATTCATTTGCCGAGTACTTCTGGCTGATGTGCAAGGCCGGGATCCCCCACTCGTCGACAACCGCGTTATCGATACGGACGTGGTTTTCGCTGCGCGGGAGAGTTTCACCCATGGTCCAGACACTGAATCCGGCTCCTTCGCTCGCTTCAATCTGCTTTAGGAGCGATTCGCCGTAGCCGGGCAGATATTGACTGCTCGGAGTGTTGCCGCTATTGAAAACATAAGCATAGCCACGTATGAATCGTTTGTCCCGCTCGGTCACATTTCGAAAGCGCGGCACATAGCCGTCACCACCCATGAGACCTTTCGGCGCACGCCCACCGCGGGCCTCCGGCACCAAACAACTTACGACGTCAGTAATATAAAACTGATCGAAGAGATAGTGTCCAAGAACACCGCTTGAGTTCGCAATACGGGAGTTCAGAAGAATGCGAGTGCTCTCCAGACACGAGGCTCCGAGCACAACCGCACGCGCCCCGGCGTGATACTCCTGTTTCGTTCGCGCATCCACAAAGTGAGCACCATTCGCCAGCCCGGTTTTCTTGTCGATCGTGATTTCGCGGACAATCGCGTTCGCCACAATTTGCAGTCGCCCGGTCGCAATCGCGTCGGGCAGGAACCTGTTTACTGAGCTGGCAAGCTGTCCTGTCGCCAGCCTAGCCTTACTGGTAGGGACTCCCTTGCGTTTGGCCGAGTCCTTAAATCGCTGAATGCTGTGGCTGTCGGGCGATTTGTCTTCTATGAAGATGCCATCAGGGGACTGCGGCCAGCCTTCATTTCTACCTGATACCCGTAAGATCGGCTCGACCTTGTCATAGTAAGGCGCGAGGTCCTTGTATTCGATCGGCCAATTGTCCCCGAAGCCGTCATGATCTTTGCACTTGAATTCGTAATCACTCAAGCGCAGCGACCACCGACCCCAGAACAGCGTCCGACCACCCATCAGTCTGACGCGCACCCACTCGTAAGGATGAGCCGCGTCGTAGGTGTAGGGATTCTTCTTCGGATCTGCCCAAACGTTTCCGTTAAATTCGTCGGCCCACTGGAGATCGGGAAAGCGCCCTGGTTGACCGAACCCCCGATACGGCAGATCATACACTTTCTTAAGCACGCGGTCGCGCTGAAAATCGACCGGCGGTCCCGCGTTCAGCATCAGGCACCGGATGCCCTTGGAGGTGAGTTCGCGGGCCACTGTTCCGCCCGACGCACCCGAACCAATAATCAGAACGTCAAATTCGCTACCCGCCATGGCCTCACTGAAAGGGATACCAATATAACCCGGAACCTTGTCGGCTCCTTCTCGTCTGAGAGATCGCGTCGATGTAACTTCGAGAATTGAAAGTTGCTCTTATAACATCGCCGCGCGCCATCCGAAGAAACTTCGCCAAGGTCTGATCGGGATCATCGAATCGCCAAGGCTCATCCAGCGCGGCAAGTATTGGCTTAGCGTCAACGGCGCTGATCTCACAAAAAGTTTTCCCGTATCGCGTGTGCGCTTCCGCGTTGAGCTCGTCCAGACCCTGCCGGTAGAGTTGAACAGTCTTGGCAGGTGATTCGCCGATCAGGAAATCGAGAAACTCCGCCACTTCTCCTTCACGAGCGCCGGGAATTTCGTCTCGCGAGGGCGCCACCAAATCGCAGAACTTAGACAGCGCTGAAAATTGATCAGCACTAAACGTCAAGCGAAGCATTTCTGCCGCCGTGTCCGCAGACACAACCGGAGTTGTGGGCATTTCAGCCGTCCCCGGAGCAACGAGCGGCGGACCGGCAGGAACACCCTTCTCGCGAACCGCGGTCTTTTCGTCCTTCTGCTGCGAGAAAGACTCGATCGGCACTGCCGCCGCAGCCGGGATACTGGCCAGAGAACGAAGTAGTGTCCGGCGCTTCATAAAGGTGAGCCTACGCCTGATTGCGTGTGGTTTGGACGGTTCGATTCTATAACACCTTTACCCTCCTGAATCTTCAGGATCTGATTCAAGCCGATCTTTTCCAGCTTCTCGGTCGCGCCGCTTGGCCAGAGGATCTCAATCTCGTCTACAGAGTCATGCTCACCCAAGCCAAAGTGCAGCCGAAGATCGTTGCCGGAGATGTAACTTCCACCCGTGCGTACCCGGTTCCACTGCACTAGATCGCCGCTGCGAACTTTCACCAAGGCGCCGATAGCGTCACGATTGCTCCGCGTCCCGACGAGTCGCATTTCCAACCAGTGCCTGCCACCTGCTCCTGTGTTTCTGAGAAGCTGCGGCCGGTCGTCGATATTCGAGATCAGCATGTCAAGGGAGCCGTCGTTATCGTAGTCGCAGTAAGCTCCGCCGCGCGCCGACCTACGAGGCAGGCGCCGCAAGCCTGCTGCCTCGCCGCTTTCTTGAAACTTGCCGTTTCCCAGATTGTGGAACAACAGTAACGGCTGGCAGTAAGTCTCTCGATTCAATTTCCCGTCCACCTCCGGATAAACGTGTCCGTTCGCCGCTAACAGGTCTTTGTAGCCATCGTTGTCGTAGTCGAAGAAGAACGTGGCCCATCCGAGATAGGAAACCGTCGGCTCTCCTACTCCGGCTTGGAACGAGACATCCGAGAACAGGCCTTTACCGTCGTTGTGATACAGAACGTAGTTGTCATTGGCGAAGGTCGTGACAAATAAGTCGGTGCGGCCGTCATTATCGTAATCGCCTACGGCAATCCCCATACTGGACATCTCCCGGCCATCGCTGTTATAAGCAACCCCCGCCGCCACTGCGTTCTCCTCGAAGGTTCCGTCTCCCCGGTTCTTGTAATAGTAGTTTGGATTCGAGTCGTTCGCCACAAAGATATCCGGGCGGTTATCTCCGTCGAGATCTTCGAACACGACTGAGAATCCGAAATACAACGACCGGTCCGCGACTTTAGCCTTCGCCGTCACATCAGTGAACGTCCCGTCTCCGTTGTTGCGATAGAGGGCGTCAGGCGCTCCCCTGTAGCCGAGCGGCCCGCACGCATGTACCTGTACGCCCCGGTAATTGCAAGTCTTGAACTCTGGGTGCTGCAGATTGAAATCGAGATAACCGGCTACGTATAGGTCGAGCAAACCGTCTCCGTCGTAGTCCGCAAATGCCGCACCGGTATGCCAGATATCGCCGCCCGCTACGCCTGATTTTGCTGATACGTCGCTGAACGTTCCATCCCCGTTATTGTGATAAAGAATGCTGGGCCCGAAGGTAGTCACCAGTAAGTCTGTCTTACCGTCATTGTCATAGTCTGCCGCCGCACAGCCGAAGCCCCATCCACGACCGGCTACATGCGCCGTATCGGTAACTTCGGTGAACGTTCCATTCCCGTTATTGCGATACAAGTGATTGCGCTGCTCAGCCGGCGGTCTTGTCTTTCCCTGCAGCTGCTCGAGTGTTGCACCATTTACGAGATACAGATCTACGTTTCCGTCGTTGTTGTAGTCGAACCAGCAAACTCCACTGCCATTGACTTCCAGAACGTAATTTTTGCTTTTTCCACCCGCGATGATGAGCGGCTGAATGCCGGCTCTCGCAGCCACTTCTTCGAAAGCGGTACGATCTGTCTCACGCTTCTGAAAAGCTAGCAGAGGAGCAATCGCGAGTAGCGCAGAGAAAGCCACCAGCCATACAGTTCCGGACCTCATCACGGATGATTGCCGGCGTCAGTTGCTTCGCTATCTCGCGATCGCAACTGTTGGACCAGACGAGCCTGTTCCGCGGCAAGCTCGGTCTCGCCGAGCCGCGCATAGATGCGCGACAGCTCATAGTGCACTTGGCTGTTATCGGCATTCCTGGTCGCGGACGACTCGAGTATGCTTCGCGCCTCCGCCACTCTACCTAAGAACACCAAGCTACGCGCTGCGCCAAGAGCTGCTGCCACATCACTGTCTCTGGATAGGGCTCGCTGGTAAGTGGCAAACGCCGCCTCATAGTCGCCGTCCTTCTGTTCCGCTTCTCCTAAACCCAGCAGCGGCTCTATCTGCTCCGGCGACAACTCCGCGGCTTTAGCAAACGCCGGTCCGGCCTCGTGATACTTTCCCAGCCGTGCAAGCTGCTGTGCTTTCGCTAACCACGCCTTCCCAAGTTGAGGGAACCGGTCTACCGTCTCACTCGCAAGGGCCAGAGCTTCCTGCTGCTTCTCTGTTGCATTCAGGCAATCGATCAGAAGGAAAAACACTTTCGGATCGTTTTTCGATCGGGTAATCAACTCCTGCAGAATCGGGACGGCCTTTGCGGCCGCTCCGGTTCGACTATAAGCCAGCGCCAGCAAACCGGCGGTCTTTCCGTCCTGCGGGTCTGCGAGCCGCGCAGCTTCAAGCAAGGGCACAGCTGCCGTGTAATCCGCTTGCAGAACATGCGCGAGGGCGAGCGCTGCATTAGCTTGTTTCGATTCCGGCACAAGCTGCAGGCTTTTTTCTAAAGGATCAATTGCCTCGGCGGGCTGTTGTAGATTCAGCCGGGCAAGGCCGAGATCGAACTGTGCTTGAAAGAACTTGGGGTCGCGCGCGGCAGCTTCTTCCAGAAGCTTTACTCCCTGTTCGGGCTCTCCTGCTTTCGCAAAAGAGGTGCCTAGCGCAACCAGCAGATCGGGGTCCAAAGTAGGGGATTGGAGGAATTCGTCCCGAACTCGGAACGCAGTTGCGGCATCGCCGGACGACAAAGCTTGTGTCGCGTCCATCAGCTTCCGAACGCCTTCCGAATCCCTCGTCTTAGCCGCCGCGCTTTCTTCAAATTGTTTCCTCGCCAGCTCTCCCTTCCCAGTTTGTTGATAGATTCTCCCGAGCCGGTAATGCAGGCCGCCATCCCATGGGGCATCCGTAATCGCCTTTTCGGTCCACTTCTGAGCTTGATCAAGTTCTCCGGTTTCCCAATACAACTTGCTAAGCCTGGATCGAGCATCTTCGATGGGCGGGTTCGCGCGCGCACAAGGCTCGAGCCAGCGAACGGCCAGGCCACGTTTACCCTCCGATTCAGCAATGCGGCCTAGAATGTAACTGCTCTGCAGGTTCTGCGGGTCCAGGTGAAGCGCGGCTTCGAGCTCTTGTTTCGCCTCAACCAGCCGTTCCAGCCGGTACAACACATAACCATGCAGATACAGAATCGAGGCGTCACGGGAGTTTCTCTTCTTAGCCGAGTCGAGTACCGACAACGCTTCAGTGAATTTCGATTGCGCGAGTAAGAGACGGGCCTGACGCAGTTCGGAGGCGCGATCAGGCGCGGCGGCTGAGCATAGAGCCGCAGCGATGAAGACGGAAAGGCAGTGTCGAACCGCGCAACTTAGCGAACGCACCAGGTCCAAGCTATCACAGCGATCAACTATAAAAAGAAGTCACTGAGATATGAAAATATCTTGCTGATTCAACTTGTCAGTGATACTATTTCCGCGAAGTACTCCAAAAGTCTGATTTGCATTTCGTACCTGGGGAGGGAAAAGAATGCACCGCCAAGTTCGCGCAGCGCTAATTGCGCTTTTACTTACTATCTGTCCACAATGGCTTAGCGCGCAATCCACTGAATTAGGCACAATTGCCGGCACAGTGACTGATCCGGGCGGCGGACTTGTTCCGGGTGCTCACGTAAAAGTGATCAACACGGGCACGAACGATGCTCGCGAGGTCGTCTCCGATTCCCAGGGCAGCTTTGCCGCGCGCTCCCTTGTACCGGGCACGTACCGTGTGGAGGTGAGTGCGCCGAGCTTCTCCCAACAAATTCAGGACAACATCAAGCTCGACCTGTCTGCCACTGTTTCACTCAACTTCCACCTCTCAGTCGGTCAGGTTAGTCAACAAATCGAAGTCCAGGCGCAAGGTGCGCTCCTTCAGACGGAGGAGAGCAGCGTAGGCACGCTAATTACAAACGCACAGATTGTCGAACTTCCGCTAAACGGGCGCAACTTCAACGATCTGACGCGGCTTACGCCAGGTGCCGTGCGCGGTACCAGCGCCGGTGGAGAAACTATTCAGGGCGAGACGTTCGCCGTCGCGGGCGACAGAAGCGATAACAGCTACTACGCTCTTGATGGGATGTATAACAACGGTTCTTTTTTCAAAACGGCAGCTATTCATCCCTCCATCGACGCTATCCAGGAATTCAGAATCGCGACCAATACGGGCGCGCAGTACGGCGCGGCCGCCGGGGCCAACATCAACGTTATGATCAAGCCCGGCACGAATCAGTATCACGGCACCCTCTACGAGTTCTTGCGCAACGATAAACTTGATTCACGCAATTACTTCGCGCCGAACCTCCCTGAGTTTCGCCAGAATCAGTTTGGTTTTACACTCGGCGGCCCCATCCAGATCCCGAAAATTTACAACGGGCACGATAAGACTTTCTGGTTTTTTAACTATGAGGGCACAAGAATCAGGAGTGGAAATACTTCCTTTCAAAACGTTCCCACAGCCTCCATGATTGGCGGGGATCTTTCGCACGACCAGGCCGGCAACCTGGCTCCGCAGATTTACGATCCGGTTACCCACCTGCCGTTCCAGGGAAATATTATTCCTACGAATCGGATTAAGCCTTACGCTACCGCTTATGCGAACTATTGGTTCCCGACTGCCCTCATCCCGGGTCAGACGAGCAACTACATTGACACCCGAAACTCATCTCAAGACGATGACCAGCTGAATTTGAGAATCGACCAACGCATCTCGGAGAAGAACAATTTCTATGCGCGATTCTCGAAGTCAAACCTCAGCTCGAACTCTCCGGCAAATCTTCCGAAGGCGTTTACGGGCACCTTCAATGACTACATTGGCGCCGTACTCAACGATGTCCATCTTTTCAATCCAAACACGATCTTGAATTTCCGCTTTGGCTATCTGCGCGCCAATCTGGGCCAGGGGCCCACCGAGCATTTCATCGATGTGTATCGCGCCGCTGGCCTTACCAATACTCCGGAGACTTTCCGAAACTTCGATTATCCAATCAACTTCGGCATCAGCGGCTATGCGGGACCTAATCTCGGCAACCTCGTAAACGGGCCCGACTTCACCTACCAGGGATCGCTCAGTCTCAACAAGATTATCGGCCGGCACAGCTTCACGCTCGGATACGACATGACACGGCTGCGAGTGTTTCATGATTCGGTCTTCAGCAATTTCGGATACGACTCGACGCCGACTTCCGATCCTCAGAACGTCAAGGGCACAGGACAAGCATTCGCGAGCTTCCTCTTAGGTCTTCCTTCGACAGCTAGCCGCATTGTCGGTCAGGATGATTTGGATCTCCGCCAGTTCTTGCACCACGCCTATGTTCAGGACGATTTCAAAGTGAACTCGAAGCTGACACTAAATCTCGGGCTGCGCTGGGAATATGATCAATGGCCGCACCACATTCGCGGGCGCTTAAGCGGTTTCGACACGATTACGGGCCAGCTTTTCTGGGTATCGACGAATCCGATCACGGGACAAGCGCCGAACGTCAGACCCGAAGTGGCAGATCCTCGTTACAAAAACTTCGCGCCACGCGTGGGCTTCGCCTATCGAGTCGCGCCGAACACGACCATTCGCTCGTCTTACGGGATCTTCTACAATTCGAATTACTCGTGGGAGTGGAGCTCTTCGCGAGGAGGCTGGCCCTACTCCGTTTCAGACAACCTGGTTGGACTGAACCTTCCCGGAGGCGCTTTGACTCCCACTGAGAATCTCTTTCAGAGCTTTAATCCGGCCAACTCCGTTGCTCAGAATCAGCATACAGTTTCGCGCGATCTGAAAACTCCATACATGCAGAACTGGAACTTTGGCATCGAGCATCAGTTTGCGCAGGACGTTCTTCTCGAGATGAATTATCAGGGCTCCAAAGGGACGCACTTGGCCAGCTTCATCAACTCTAACGACGCGCCTCCCGGCCCCGGCAATCCTGATCCCCGGCGCGAGTGGCCGGCCGCTGGCGCATTTAGTGAGTTGAAAGGTATCGCTACGTCTCGCTACAATGCGCTAACCGTCAAAGCGGAAAAGCGCTTTTCGAAGGGCTTTAGCGTGCTAGCGTCTTACGCCTGGTCTCATGCGATTGATCTTAACTCCGAGTTCGGCGGACAGTCTCCTCAGAATGACGCTTGTTTTAAATGCGACCTCGGGGACGCGGACTTCGATCAGCGGCACGTCTTCAACGGCAGCTATATCTATGTTGTCCCAGGCGGCACCAGTTCGAATCGCCTCATCAAGTACGCTCTCGGCGGCTGGGAGATCGCCGGGATCACGACTCTCGAGACAGGTCGCGCGTTCAACATCGGGATCAACTTTGACAACGCCAATAACGGAGCGCGCTCGAACTCGCAGCGTCCCGACCTTGTCGGCGATCCTTTTCCCGCTGGCTTCACATCGACCTACGGCCCAGGCGGCACTTTCTTTAACACAGCGGCTTTTGCAGTGGCGCCCCAATATCATTTCGGCAATCTGGGCAGAAATGCTCTGCATGGTCCGGCCTTTCACAATACAGATCTGGGCGCCTTCAAGAATTTCAACTTGACTGAGCGCTTCCGCCTCCAGTTCCGGACCGAGTTCTTTAACATTTTCAACAATGTCAATTTCAGTACTCCCGACTCTACACTCGGCGACACTAATTTTGGCGCTATCACAGGAACGGATACTTCGCAACGGCAGATTCAGTTCGCGCTAAAGCTGACGTTCTAACTAGTGTCTTTCGCGGCCATCTTCTTCTCGGTGGCGCTCGCACTGCAGCCGCAGGCGGAGCCCTCGTCCGCTCTGTCTGCCGCACACAGAGCGGAGCAGGCCCAAAACTTCGCAGAAGCCGAAGCTATTTACGTTCGGCTTCTGGCTGACCATCATGACGCAGCCCTATACCAACGATTGGGATTGGTGCGTCATATGCAAAACAAGTTTGCCTTAGCCACGCAAGCCTTCAAAGAGGCCGTTCGTCTTGACCCGTCTTTGTGGAGCTCGCGCCTATTTTGGGGAATCGATTCTTATCGCCTGAATCAATTCGCCGAGGCCGATAAACAATTGGCAATGGCTGACCGGCTTCATCCGAATGAGCCTGAGATCACCTTCTGGTTGGGAGCGACTAAGCTCGCCCGGCACGACTTCTTGACAGGATTCGAGCTGTTGGAATCTTTGCTCGAACGGGATCCCTCGAACGCCGAAGTGCTGCGTATGCTGGCCGAGTCGTATGCGGCATTTGGAACATCCCTGCTAAACGAAGTTGGCGAGAAATATCCAGACTCCCCGGCCGGACTGATAGTGCAGGGGCGAGCATTTGAATTTGAAGGCTCATACGATGCTGCGTTAGAGGCATATCGCTCTGCCCGCGTCATGTCTCCTGGCCGGCCTGGTTTACAGGAATCTATCGCCCGCGTCGAGGCACTTCGAAGCGCATCCAACTCGCATCATTGAATCTGCTGTTCCCGGGCTTTCTGTGAAGCCTGCAGTTTCGCACGAAGAATCCTGGCATGCAGCTCAATCTCCTGCCGAGCTCGCTCTTTATCTCCCGTCTCTTTGTACAGCGCGGACAGCTGAGCGTGAATGGACTCATCACTCGGTGCTCGCTGCTCAACCAATTGGAGTTCTTTCACAGCCTCAGAGTATCTGTGCGCCAGGCGTAACGCTTTCCCTAACTCCCGATGAGCCTCCAGTGAGCTCTGTGCGTCGGTAGTGGCCGCCTGCAAGTAGGCCACAGCTCGCATCGGTTCGTCACGTTGCACATCAAGCGCAATTTGACCCATTCGGAGGTTCGCCATGGCGTGATGAGGATTGAGCTTCAGCTCGGCCCTGAGCTCCGCTTCCGCCGCTTCGAGATTGCGCTGCTTCCATTCGACATTGCCGATGAGGAAATGCACGCCCGGAGCTTCTGGGGCTTTCGTCAGCGCTAAACGGTACTGCGCAAGCGCGTCGTCGAGCTTTCCTCGCGATTCGAGAGATTTTCCGAGCAGCTCATGCGCGGCTGCCGATTCAGGAGCAACGCGCTGCAATTGCTCAGCCCGCATGGCCGCGAGTTCTTGCAGCATTTCACCGAGCGCCAACTTCGCCTCGGGATCGTGCTCACTTCTTTTCTCAAGCTGTTCCAGAAGCTTCAGAGACTCGACGATCTTGCCACCCTGCGCTTGCTCGCGAGCGCGATCGACCAGGGCTGCAATAGTGTCGTCGGCCCTCGCTCGGGAAGTTTGGGCCAGCCCTTTAAGAGAAAGAAACAGGAGCAACGGCCAGCGACGCCGCATGCCCGCTACCTGCTGTAGTTTTGCATGTAGGTGTCCCGTGGCATGCCTTCCCGAATCGCCTTCAGCCTCGCGCGAGCGGCCTCGTCACGCGTCATCCGCCCGCCGGTCACCACGAGATAGGGACTGCCGCTTCCCGAGGGAGAAAAGACTTCAGCGTGCAAGCTTGCATGCTTCGCGTTTATACTCTGCGCCTTCCTCTCGGCGTCAGCTTCGCGATTGTAAGTGAACATCACGACGCGCCAGATTGTGCGTCCCTGACCCGCGACCGGTACCGGCTCCGCTGTTTTTGTCGGCGGCGTCACGGCGGCATGACTCACGGTAGCGGGGGGTGTCTTCGACTCTGGTGTTAGCGTTTTTGTCGGCCAGGCAGCACCGGGTTTGCCGCCCGAGTCCGGCGGGCGGGCGGAAGCAGCGGCAGTCGAGTCCTGCCCCGTAGCGTGAGTCGGAGTATCAACTCCGCGCTGGCGCGAACGCACTAGCCAAAGAATAAAGAAGATCAGCACGAACGCAGCGGCGGCGTAGATCCATCCCCGCCGGCCTGAGAAGGCTCCGCCTTTCTCTTCCTCTTCAACCCTCGACGGCGTTGATGACGCTGGTGCTACTGAGAAGAGCTCACTTGCAGACTTTCGCACGGTGGCTGCCGGCATAGGCATTTCCGTGAGAGTCTTGGCTGGAATGGACTGCGGAGGCGTCACCGGATCGATTTTCTCGGCTGCAATCTCGCGCGCCGGTGTGGCGATCTTGGCCGGTTCCGTCACCTTCGGCGGCACAGGCCTAGGTTTCGGCGGGGGCGCTTTGGAACTGAGAATCCGCTCCAGGTCACCGAGCTTGCATCGCTGGTCGGGATCCGGATCCAGACAGCAGGCTAGCAGAGTCCCGAATGGGTGAGGCAGATTGCTGACTTCTTCTCTCCGTCCCGGGTCGTATGGCTTCTGGGTAAGTGCCTGCGCGAGAGTTGCCCCCACGCACCAAACATCCGCTGCAATGGTCAGGTTGCGCGCACCGCTCTCTGGCGCCAGATACTCTGCTTCTTGGCGCTCGATAATTGGCTCGGAATGGATCCGGCGGATGCTTTCGGTCGAGAGCTTGATTTCATCGCCAACGGCCAGCACTTCGCGTGGCGAAAGGCAACCATGCACCAGGCCATTTGAGTGCAGCTCTGCTAGCCCGCGCGCTAGAGCCTGCAAGACCTGCGCTGCTTCCGACGAAGCTAAGGCTCGTTCGCTTAAGCCCTGGGCCAGGGTTTCGTCGGCATTCTGGACGACGACGTAAAGCACTTCCACTCCGTTTACCGACAGCGTTCCTGTACCAAGCGGGACGCTCAAATTTGCCTTATTCTGAAATCCGCGAATAGCTTGCCACAGCGCAATTTGCTCAGCAGCTGCAGCGCCCGACACGGCATAGAAGTTGGCCGAAGCTTTCAACGAGTAGTCGCCGAGCACCCGCACCCGGAATGTTGCGCGCTCCCCCTCGGCTTCGATCAGCTCTTTGAGTTCATAACCTCCGTCCAGTGTTTTGCCGGCAAGGCTTTTCCAGTCAGGGAAGTTGAAAATAGGTTCAGTGGAAGTCATGTAGAAGACGGTCCCAATCCGCGATTCTTACTCAGCAAGTATACTTGCCTGCCCTTGGCGAGGAACTGCTACTCAACGCTCCTCGATCGCAGCGAGTACTGGTTTTGGAACCGTTTTGTAATCTGCTGCTCGAAGAAGTCTAGCAGCACACCGTCCACCCAGAAACGAGGCTTGTTGCGGGATAGAAAGCCCAAGTGGCCCCCATATTCAGTTGCAATCAGATGAAGCGCGGGATTGCTTTTAAACGCTGGATTCCGATATGCCTCGAATGGCACCAGCGGGTCATCCTTTGCGGCAATCAGGAGGGTTGGCGTCCGAATCGCACTCAGGTAGTTGGTCGCCGATTGCGTTGCGTAATAGTTGGCAGCCGTTCCGAACCCGAAGAGCGGAGCAGTAAAGCGGTCGTCGAACTCCCAAATCGTCCGCACCTCGTTCAGCCCTTCGCGGGTGTAAAGATCAGGAGAAATCTCGCTTTTTCGCCGTATGCGATTCCGCAGCCGGTTGAGGAACCGCCGAACATAGAGCACGTTGGAGGGCTTGTCGATGGCCCGCACAGCCGCCGCCAGATCGATCGGAGTGGAAATGGAAGCTGCCGCGGCAATCAGCGGGTTGTTGCCAAGCTCTCCAGCGAGCTTCAGCACAACATTTCCGCCGAGTGAAAAGCCGGCCAGGAATAGTGGCCCGAGATCTCTGCGCTGCAACTCCTCCAGAACGAACCGCGTGTCCCCGGTAAGCCCCGAATGATACATCGTCTCGCAGAGTTCTTCCGTTCCTCCGCAGGTGCGCATATTGAGGCGGTGCACACCGAATCCTCTGATCAAGGCTGCTTGAGAAAGGCTGGCGATGTATCCGGCCTCTGATGATCCTTCCAGACCATGCAGGATAATAATCTGCCCGGTCGCGACTCCCCTTGGCTGATGCTCGAACGCAACAACCGCCGTGTTGCCATCGATCCTATACTCTTTCCGCATAGCCGGAAACTCAGCCAGATCAATCTGTCTCGGCCAGAAGTTCCCGGCGATTGTGAGGAGATGTGGATTGCGAACTAAGGGCTGAAAGGCACTTCGCAACTACGATTGTATCGGCAGCTTAGCGGATCTCGGCTATTGAAGCCGTTCGGACTTGCGGCTGAGGTCCTCCGAGAGAATGATCGCTTCCGCCAATTCCCGCATCGGACGCCGGAGCCGCCGGCTTTCATTGCGCAGCCGGAGATACGATTCTTCTTCGGTCAAGCTATGTCGGTGCTGCAGGATGCCCTTGGCGCGCTCGACAACTTTTCGGGTCTCGAGTTGCCGGCGCATCTCGGCCGTTTCCTCCTGGAGACGAAGATTCTCCTCGGCCAGGAACGACTTCTTGATCGCGCCGCCCATCTGCTCGCCGACGAAAGTCAGAACTGCAATTTCGTCTGCACTGTGCTGATGAGGATCGCGATGGTGAACGTTAATGACTCCGATTACCTCGCCGCCGGTCACCAGAGGCACTGAAAGAAATGCCTCGTAGGTGTCCTCGACCAAAGCTTGAAATCGCTTAAAGCGAGAGTCGGCGGCTGCATTGGAGGGTAAAGCAACAACTGAGTGGTGTTCCACTACCCAGCCCGTAACGCCTTCGCCAACCTTTAGGCGAATGTTTCCCAGGTCGCTTTGATGAGGCACTTGGGATGCTCGAAGGACAATTTCATTCGTTTCGCGCTCGATCAGGTATACCAGGCAAGCGTCGCAATCTGTCGTCTGAACAGTCAGACCTACGACCTCCCCGAGCATCTCGTCCAGTGAAAGATCGGAGCTGACAATGTTGCTAATGCGGTGAAGGAGCCCGATCAAGGAAGCAGGAGGCTCCAGGTAACTAGCTGTGGCCATACCAAAATGTAAAACAGTTGCTCAGTCCACAGCAAATCAAAATATTTGATCCGGTCTATGGCGAAGAACCCGTTCACCTTAGATGCGTACCAGATGCTCCTGCTCTTCGCCCGTTACAATCGCGTGACGATCGCCGACGAATACGTTTACCTCCGAACGGATCCCGAAATCGTTCAGATAAATTCCGGGCTCAATGGAGAAACACGTACCAGCAATGATCTTCCGCTCGTCATGAGATTCCAGATTGTCCATGTTCGCACCGGCCCCGTGAACTTCAGTTCCGATATTATGGCCGGTCCGATGGAAGAAGTGATCCCCGAAACCCTTATCCTTGATCACGCCGCGGGCACAGTCGTCGACTTCGAATCCCGCTATGCTACGACCTGTCGAAATCGCGTTGATCACGAAATCTGAAGCACTCTTCCGGGCGTCGCGGACCACCTCGAACACGGTCTGAATCTTTTCTGGGATTACTGTGCCGCAAAACCCCGTCCAGGTGACATCGTAATAAACGGAATGGGGCTTGGCCAGCTTCGCCCAGAGATCAATCAGAACAAGATCTCCGGCTTTCATAGAGGAGTTTCGCTCGCGGGTTGGTTCATAGTGAGGATCCGATGCATTTGCATTTACAGCTACGATCGGCCCGTGATCTGTTATAAGATTTGCGGCAGCAAAGCCACCCAATATGAACTGTTGAACCTCATACTCGTTCACGAGAACGCCGGACTTGAGGCGTTCACCGATGAACCGGAATGCGCTGCGGCGGGTGTCGTCCACAACCTTGCCTGCCTCTACATGCTGTGCAAACTGCTCTTCGGTCCAGCGCGCCTCAAATTCCTGTACCAAATCGGCCGAACTCACCACGTCGACGCCCGTTCCACGCACCAGTTCCAGTGTTCCCGCATCCACGAAAGACACGTAGGGGATCGCGCAGTTAGGAGAATATTGCATGGCGATCTTTTTGGCCGGCGAAAGCAGCTCACCGAGCTTTCGCTGCTGGTCCGTCCAACTCGAGTAAGTCAGAGCTTCGCCCGGCACCGAATCGAGCGAGTGGCTCTCGATGTTGTGCACCAATTTGCGGGGCTCGCCGCACGCGGGAATAAAGTAATACCAGCGCCTCGTCGGATGAATGTTGTCCGGGACGCCGAGAATTTTGTAAGCTAGCGGATCGCGGCGATGGTGGTCAAAGAACAGCCATCCATCTAAACTGGCCCGCTGAAGCGCTTCTTGCAGGCTCTCAATAAGCATCAGCGGATCATTTTATCCGACGCCTTCTGCTTGCTAAAAAGGCTTACCAGCACAAGACTCAAAACCGAAGCGGCCAGTGCCGGATAGACCGCATCGATCTGGCCGATTGAGCCGGCTGTGGCATTCGGTCCATATTGCTGAGTCAACTCCCAAGCGACTGTGACAACCGTCCCGAGCACGATCGATGAAATCGCACCCGCCGGTGTCGCTCTCGGCCAGAAGAAAACCGCCATCACGGCCGGCGTGACCGCGGCGCCGTAGACCGTGTACGCGTAGAGTGATGCTTTTAGAATCGATTCGAATTGGGTCGCCTGAAGTACCGCAAAGATCCCGAGTAGGATCACAATTAAGCGGGACACGATCAGGGTTCGTCGCTCGGATGCGTTCTTGTCCACGAAACGTCCATATACGTCGTGTATCAGATTAGTCGCCGGCGAGAAAAGATAATTATTCGCGGTCGAAATCACTTTCGCGAACACGCCGCCCAGCAGTATTGCACCCAGCAGAGAGGGCAATTCCTGTTTGGCAGTTAGCGAAATTATTTCGCGAGGCTTGTCCGTGTGGAGCTTCGCGCTTGCAATGACGGCCAGCGAGACCAGAAGTGACTCCAGGATCACCGTGCCAATAATCCAGCCCACCACAGACTTGCGCGCGTCGCTCTCCGATCGTGCGGAAAAAAACTTCTGGTACATGCCCTGGTTTCCGATCAGTAGCAGCATGGTGGGAAGAGCAAGCCCGATAGCTCCGCTTAATTTGTAGTTGCCCAAGACCTGAAAGTGACTGGCCGGCAATGCCTCGCGCACAACGCCCCAGCCCCCTACCCTGCTAAGGAGAATAGGTACAGTCACAATCATCGTTACCATCACCAGCGAGCCGATAATCACGTCGAGGTAAGCGATAGACGCCATACCGGCTGCCGCAGTAAAGAAGATCACGAAGCCGGCAATGATGTACAGACCCGTTGAGCGGGCGATCTGCGGGAAGATCAAATGCAAGATGTCGCCGCCGCCGATGAATTGGTAACTCGTGATGATGGTGCAGGAGATCACAATCGCGATGGTCGCTAGAACTCTCGCTGCAGCGTTGTATCGTGCTTCGAGCAGGTCAGGTACGGTGTATTGCGCAAACTGGCGGGCGCGCCCGGCGATGACGGCAATCAGCAGCAAGCCGAGCCAGCCGCCCAGAGGCTGCCAGAGTGCGACGAAGCCATTTCGATAAGCGTTCTCCGTTCCAGCCAGCAAGCTGCCCGCGCCGATCCAGGAAGAAAGAAGTGTAAAGACTAGTACGGGCCAGCTGAGCTGGCGGCCGGCAACCAGGAAATCCGCTTTGCTTTTGACCGCTCGGGCTTTGTATATGGTGACTCCACAGAGAAGAAGAGTCACTAGCGTGATTACCACCGCGTATATCACCGCTGGCGACCTGAATAGGAATCTTTCACAGGCGGATTGTAACAGTCAGGTCTCGTCCTGGGCTTGCTGCGCCGTCGAAATCCTGAACGGACGAGACGGATACGTTCATCGTCAGCGTGGCACCTTCGATCAGCGGCGGGAGAGTTTCGCCGTCGACCACGTTGGTCGAGACCACTTGGCCTGCATCGATCTCAAGCGAACAATATACGGAGTCGTTTTGAACGATATCCATGTTTATTATGTAGCCGAGCGAGGGTTGCGTGATTGTAGCCCGTATGTCGCGCACTGCGTGTGCCGCTCCGACTAGGATCGGCGGCGCTGCACTCTGCTGGGTGGTGACGTACCCGCTCACCTGGAACGAAAACTGACCCCCTGATAGTGTTCGCAAGCCACTCTCGGTTAGTGACAAATAGGAGACCTGGTTTGTCTGGCTATCGCCGAAAGAGTTCGTGACATAAAAGTCGGCGGCCGCAATTCGATGGTCCGGAAGACTTAGGGTGTGAATGAAATTTTGCGAAGCTCGATTTTCGAAAAATCCAGGCGCGAAGGGTATGACAGTTGTTTTCTTATCCAGCAGCAAGACGGCATCTCCTGCTGTGTGGGCGGCACTGGTAGTCGCGAATGCGCCTCTATCGGCAAGGTACGCGTTTGGAGCTGAGGCGCCGGCGAGTAAGATCAAGAGCTCAGTCCCGATTTGGATGACATCGCCGACAGAGAGGATGGCCGACGAGGCTCCCGACGCGGCAATTTGAACTGTGGTCTCGACGGCATCAAGGTCCGCCGCCAGCGAGTAAGCATTAGTATCGAGCAGCTCGTTCCACGAAAAAAGCTGGAGAGTGCCGCTGGTCACTGAAGAGGTGTTGTCAAGATCAGGAAAGACAACACCTGAAATGCTCACGACGCCAGCACCCGGTGCCGCAACGGTAAAGCTCGGCGCTTGCGCTACTCCCAGATCGGATTGACCGCCTCCCAAAATGCGTCGCGTAATCGGGCAGAGATCGGCCGACGCTTCCTGATTATGTACGTTGGCCGCTCGCCCGGAGATTTGGATCGCAGTGCCGCTTTGGTAAGGGAGTTCGAACTTGGCGGGACTGGTCGCTGTCACGGCAGCAAATTTCCACGATCCTTCCGCAATTACAAACAGGCTCGACGAATCCGGAACAACAGACCACGTCGAGCTTACGGTCAAGGTCGTCCGGTCATTCGATGCAATCTGCCTCTCCTGGCCGCGGCCCTTACCCTCTATGACGCGGACCATCATCCCGGAATAAGCGAGGCTCGTGGCGCCCATATCCTCGGAGCCAATCGTCGACGGCGAAAAGATGTCGGCTTGAAATGGACCTGCAAATTCGGAACGGTAGTAGAAGTTTGCGTGATCGTAGCTGGCATCCGGCGGGCCAACCGGCATCGCGGGAGCCCCTGAGTCGGTATAAGTGTCGGCCAAGGCAAGGTTCTGGTCGATCAAATAGAGCTCTTGCGGAGTGGACCCTCGATAAGCGTTAAATTGTGTCGCCGCCGCCGGAAAGCTCAGGCCTTTGATAATTACCTGGTTCGTGTCAGAAACGGCCGGGAGCGAGACTGGAACGGTGAACGATAAGGGTCCTTCAATGCCTCCCGCGGCGATCGCGGAAAACGCGTAGTAGAGACTGCTGCCGCCTTTCAGGGTTCCGCCAGTCGTCAACGAATTCCAACTGAAGCTCAGCAGCGGCAAGCTACGAAAGTTCGCGCTCGGCACTGCTGGCGCTGAAAACGAAACGGTCAGCGTATCGGTCGCCGAGCCGTCACGCTGCGCCTGGATCTGCTCGGCTACATCGAAGTCGAAGTACTCGAAATTTCCGTTCGCATCATTGTGCGCGACTTTACCGATAAGCGGCCGCGGAACTTGAATTATCGAGCCCGGCTGCCTTCCGGAATTCATGATCGTGGCCGGATTGTCGCTGTACCAGGCGTCATCGTGAATCTGAGCAATTACCGTTACGAGCTGGTAATTCATCGAAGGGGAAAGCTTCGTGACCCGAAAGAGTGCTCGCTCGAATCCCTCTTTTAAATAGGTCACAGCAATAATGTCGCCGGGCCGCACCTTAAGAGCCCTGAAGCTTGTCTGAAACTGAATGAACAGGTTGCCTTTTGTCGATTTGTCGAGCTGCCGAAGGAGCACCCTGGTCGCTTGACTAAAGTTGGCAATTCCGAGCGCTAGCGACTGACTGCTAACCTCGTAACCGATGAGTGCGGAGTCATCCGAATCGACAACCGACAAGCTATCCTGCTGATACTCGTTCGATTCATCCTGGAATTCGATACTGAGCCGGTTGGAAGTTTCCGCTATGCTTCTGCTGCTCAGGCTGAGTGTCGAACTACTATCCGGGTTTCGCACGATCCCGGAATACGCATCCGAGCTGTCGCTGAACTCGTAACTGGGCCAACCGCCCTGCACGGCTGTTTTGCTGTTGCCGCCGTCAGGCAGCGCGGGCTGCTGAGCCGCTATGCTCGTTTCAGGCAGCAGCTCGAGGAGCCCGGTTGCTCCGTACCGAAGCATCAGGCTCGCCGCGATCCTTATTCCGCGCACAAGCGATGCAGCGCTCTGCCGCTTGGTGATTACGAGATTGCACGCATATCTTTGAACACTGGCGGCATTTCCATTCAGGTCAGTTGTGGAGATAAGTTGCTGACAGAAAGCAGCGGAGGCAGCAAAGCTCGCCAGGTTTACATCCGTCAGGCTCCAGCCACAGCGGCGTAGGATGTCCAGCGTCACCCAAGCCGGGTTGTTGGTAAACGTATGCGCTTTAAAACTCGAATCGCCGTTATAGGTGTCGATCTTTAACCCTTGCAGCAGAACTTCGACCTTCGGCACTGACCTGCCGCTGCTGATTCGGTTCGGGACCACGATTGAAAGCACTGAGAGGCTGCCATAAGGATCGCCGAGCGGATTGCCTGCGGTATCTGTGAAATCGAGGTTAAAGCCGCCTTCCCTCGTGCCATTGGTGACGGGGAGGAACCATCCCGTGGCTGTCATATCCTGGCCGCTAACCACTGCGGGGATCTCAACATCGTTAACGACGACTTTGAAAATGCCTTGCATGACGCCCACGCCAAGCAGCGTTTCTAAGTGAGTCAGATTGCCATCGTTCCGCGCCAGGATCACGGGCGATTGCAGCCAGCCTGTCCCGTAAACCAAAGGGGCTGGATCGTTGTACTTCGCCGAGTTGTCCAGCAAGGGTGAAAGGTGGGACGTTTTGTCGCCGGCCGTCCTGACATTGATTGCGGAGGGTACGAAGTCGAAACCACCAAAGCGCCGGGTGATGCTTCCGAGCACGTCTTTGTCGAACATCCCGCGTGTCTGGCACTGAACCCGCGTCTTGTCGCAGGTGGTGAACGGCTGTCCGGCATTCAAATTGCCCATCCCGCCAGGTTGATCGGCCGAGTAGCCGCACCGGTAGAACCTCGAAAACACTCCTTGGGCCCCACCATCTCGAGCCTCGCTCCTTTGCGCGGCCGTAGCGGGAAAATTCCATGGGCACGACCGCTGAATCCGGACGTCAGGAACCGGCATTCGCTGCAGGCTGAGTTTGTTCGAGAAGTGAAGAGTGAGAGAGTCTTCGGTAATGCGGTCAGGATCGCCGGCAACGCCCCGGAATAAAACAGTGCTTTCGGTAGTAATCGTGCTACTGGGTAAATCTGCGAAGGCAAAGTACACCGTAAGCTTCGACCCCTTGAATCCGATTGCCGCATTCAATTCCGAGAGCGCGGAATCCGCATTAGCCAGCGTAAGTGCGATCTGCGAAAGCCCGTCCATTGCGTCATCCGCCGATAGCTGCAGATCAAACAGGTTGTGCTTGAGGATCCTCGCCGAGTAGTTCTGTCCATTGAGCGCGATCGCATGAGTGCTCCAGTGCTCGATATCACCAGAGGGCAAAGCGCATTCAAAAAACAGAAGCGGTGTATCGGCTTCGGCTAACTGTTTAACCTGATTGATCGTTGCCATCACTGTTCCTAGACCGAAGCCTCAATGGCGAGGGCTGTAGAGAAGAGATTCGGCGCATCCGCGGAAACAAGCAGTTCATCCACCGCCCAGTGGGCATTTGCATGGACGCCGCCCGAGCTGCCGGTGGGACGATAGCGTGATGGCGCAATCTGGGGTTCGAGCTGCGGGGCAAAGAGCGATACCTGCTGGCCGGGTGCAAGGCTCAGTGCAACGGTGAAGTTCGAACCGCCGTCCGGAATTCGCCCCTCCGACGTAAGTCGCTGCCACTGCTGGCCAATTAGGAATGAGCTCGTACGTTCGACGCTTGGACCGCGCCGTACCATTTTCAATGTCAAACTACTCTCACTCGAGGCGTAAACAGAGAAGCAATACTGGAAGCTCGCTGGTACAGAGAGTGATTGAGCGATCTCCGCATCGGTCTGTCCGTTGTTGGTCAAACTAAAAGCCGCAAAGCTTCCGGTAGGATCTGGAGTGTTCTTAGCAATATCGATCGAACTCGACATATGCCAGGGCGAGAGCGTGAGATCCATGCTATTTGTCAGCATGTTTTCTGTTGGATCGATGAATGTGAAACCGTGAAGCCTACCTTGGCACTCCTCGAAAAAGGAAAAGAGTGCAGTCAAATCGTCGTGCGATAAAGCTGAGTATTGAAGCTGCCAAACGTATCGGCTGGCTGCAACGTCGGGGTAAAGGATCAGCGTTCCATCTGGAAGGGCGTTCTTGACCGTTCGCTCGAACCTCGCCTTAGTTAATGGATATTGCGCCAGCGTGCCACTGGTGAGTTGCGGGAAGAATAGATCACCCATTCGTTTCTACCACCCAAAAAGCTGTCGCCTCCACATCCGTTGCCAGGTACTCGCTGAGCATCGCCGCATCTCCAAAACGGCAGTTCGGAACAGAAGTTCCGCTCACGGGATCCGGAAACGAGAAAGGCATGTAGTCACCCAGTTGCGAGATGAAGAATGCCTCTAGCTGCTGCACCTCGGTTTCATTGAGAAGGCTCAGCTTGATATGCCATCGACGCAGCATCCGTCCTCTACCGCGATAACGTTGGTCACTTCCATCGAGAAACCGGATTACCTGAGTGGGCTGGCCAACGGAGACGCCTAGTGGATACTGCGTGATGGCGCCCGTACTAAGCAGAGGAAAGTCGGCCATCTAAAGCTCCGCGATCACGTCGTTCAATGAGCTGGAATTGAGCAGCGCCAGCTTTACGGCGTGGGCAATTTCCGCACTTTGGTATTGATATGGCTGACCACCGCCCTGAACCGTAGTTGCGGAATTGTAAATTCCCGTAGGCTGAGTACCGGGCGACTGGTGAAGACCAGTCGCATGACTGCTCACTACGCTCTGATTCTGAGATCCGGGCAATTCGAAAGCAGTTAACGGCGCGATTGTTTTCTTTGATCCGCCGAAGAGCCCGGCAATGCTCGATACGAGGCCTCCTAAGCCGCCCACCAGATTGAATAAGCCTTCGCCGAACGCGTTTGACAGGCCTCCTGAGGCGGTCCTCGTGAGTAGATTCGACCATTCGCTCGAGCTATGTGGAGCCGTAGCTGTCCGGCTGCCTGGGAGAGCGCCAAACCTTAGCCCGGGTTTTGAGGCTGGGGCGGTGTGCGCTGAGGTCTTTCTCGATTCCCGCAAAGCGGCCAGGCTCTGGAGGTGCGCCGAGGCTGATTGCTTTGCATGCTCGGCGGCCGTGTTCGCCGATAACAATTTCGCTAGTGAAGGACCATTGCTCCTGGCGCGTGACAATTGCGCGGCAAGACTCGATATTTCATTTTTGTTGTTCATCGTGTTGCTCTGCTATCGACTCCATTTCAAGCATCTGCAGCGCCTCCGCGGTCTTGGCATCCAGAGACATAAGGCAGCCCCTTCCCAGGATTTTCCAGACTCGATACTGCTCCACATACGAGAGACTCTGCGCGGATATGAGCGACTTAGGGCATTGCGTACAGACCATCCCGCCCCTGGCCCAGATCGGCTGCCTGTGAACTGGCTCGACAGCTTCAACCCAGGCGCAATTTCGCGTTTTCACCAAGCCGCTTGCCCGACATGTATCGCATCTCCACGCGGCCGGTGAAGAGAACTGGAAATGGAATGCGATCAGGAGTTTTTTCGTTCTGCTTCCGTCAAGCCCGCTTCAGTTCGTACTGCCGCTACTACTTCATCCACTAGTTCCTCCGGCCCCCGTTCAATCAAGCTGGAAGCGTTCGCAGCCGTGCCGTCGATCTTCAACCCCACGATCTCGGCCAATCCCCAATCGACATAGAGCTTCGTAACTAAGAGCTCGGAGAGCGACGCCGAAAGCTGATCCGACTCCTGACCTGCGCGCAGGAAGTCGTGTTGTAGCGTTAGTTCGCGTACTCGCGCCGTCAACTCGAGCCGCTGCGCCAGCGAGGGACGGCGGACTGCGAAACGAACTCCCTTCAGGCACAAGCTTTCATGCCAGGCAATGCTCGAATAGTCCGAGCTCTTAAGCGAACGCAACAAAGATTTCATCGTCCGACACTCCTTGCGCCAGATTGTTATTGAACTCCCACTGGAGTCGTACTTCAGAATCCACATAGAAAGGAATTTCGGGCACGATCTGAGGCATGTACACTGCCATCAACTGGCCCGTCTGCTGACCGAGCTGCAGCATGGCCGGCATAGGCGTTCTCTGTTTGGCGCCCGCATACAGGGCGACCGTCTGAGCGTCGTCTTGCGCGAGCAACCTGAACTTCGATGAAACTTCCCGATGACCTGCCGCCAGTGCTCTGGGATAAGAAGAGCCAAACTCTTGACTGCGGGTCTCGAGGTGATTCTTTACTTCGATGCTTGCCCCCGTCAAAGTGAAGAACTGATTCGCGCTTCCGCCGATCCAGACTTCGCCCAGGTGGCCCGGCACGATCGAGTAGTCAAACGAGGATAGTGCCGGTTCAGCCGGGTAGGTCGTCAAGCCGCCTTCGCCCGCGACAAAGCTGCTCGAATCCAACAGGTCGGCGGCGGGCCCGCTAAAAGTAAACTCGTGAAAATCGCCATTCACCGCAATCGACATGGTGTCCACGCCAGCACCTACGATTACCCGGCTCACCGCAGTCGCCGGATCCCAGTAGTCATAAATGGTTAAGCTCGGAGGCGCGGTAGCGACTCGATACGTAAGCGTAGGCGACAGTCCCTCTCCTTGCTGCGGCGAGTTCGTGAGCGGCGCATTCACTTGAAAAGTTTGGCTGTCGAGAACATTCGTGACGAACCGGATCTCGGAGCCGTAGCTTATTGCAGAACCTGCCGTGAGCCAATGCGAAGCCGCAGTTTGGAACTGTGTCGGGCCCTGAACGGCCGCGATGATCAAGCCCGTATTCAGGTTCGCCGGCGCGCCCAGCGCGGCTTGGAAGAGCGGACCATAAGCAGGCTCCGCTGTTCCGCCCCAGGAAGTCAAGTAAGTTTGGGTCTCGAACACAGTTTGCCTGCGGGAATTGCTCGAGTAACCCATGAATGTTCGGGTGCCTGTTTTATCGAACCGCCTGCCCGGTAGAAGCGATTGGTGAGCATGCAACCGCACTGCTGGAAAACGATTGACAGCGGTTACCGGCGCAGCTTGCCCGTAGCTCCCTTCCACTGCCGCATAAAACCTGTTTGCATTGGATGAAATATAGTCGGCCATACTGCTCCTATCCGAGGCTCACGTTTAAAATGAGCGTCAGCTTTGCCGATTCCACAAAGCCCAGCCCGCCTGCTTTCGGCGGTTGAAACTGGACATCGTACGCGCCGGAATAAAACATGCCGTCTCCCCAAGTGCCGATATTCGCCTGCAGTATTTCGCCGACACTTTCCACATAGAAATGGATCCACTGGTCGGTCTCGGTAACTAAATCCGCGCTGGCCCAGATCTCCGCCACGAGCGTAATCTGGCCCGAGAACAGACGGAACTTTTCGACTTGCGAGTTCTTCAGGCCGCTGCTGTAGATACAAACGCGCGGGTATCCAAATTGAATGTTTCGATCGCCCATCTCGGGCGATGCCGAGGACAGTAGGACCTGCCCGGAAGTGATTGCCGGAATGGCTAGGTTGGCGGCTGCAGCCAGACTCGTAAGATGCGCTTGCAGCGCGTTCGCCTGCGTCAGCTTGGCCAGAAGTTTCTGCGAAGCGACAATCGAGATCGGAAGCATCGTCATCCTCGCCTGATCTGCTTCGAGAGCGCTATCCGATAGCTCGGCCGCTGCCCCTTGCCCGGTGCAGCTCCAACTTGAAGCCCGAACGGAGGCAGCTGCCATGTAAGTCCGATGGCTAGCGGGACCGAGTTTTGCATCGTCAAGTTATTCGCTTGTGATCCTGCGTAGATGTTCCAGCCGACAGCCGGCAGTGGAGCATTGATCGCGCCTTCGGCCATGGCCACCGCTATCGTTGAATTAGCAGGCAGAACTGCGCCGTTTGCAGGACTCGGCGCACTCTCAGCGCCATCGCCGGCAACCCACGATGTCTCGACGAAGATCGATTGAGCCGGCCCGCTGCCGTTCTGCAGCGCAATCAGCGGCATCGCAGGCTTCGGAAGAGCAGTACTTACAATCTCTATTCCCGTCGCAAAGAAAAGTTCTGAAGCGGTCTTAGATTCCCGCTGGTATTCGGTCCACTTGCCTTGAAAGCGGGTGTTGAGCTGTACATTGTAGGCTTCGGCATACACTCTCGCCAGCGATTCGAAACAGAGCCAGCGCTGGAGCGCCGGAGTTGCCACCACCGTCGACAAGCCAATAACACGACGGCTGGACGACTGCGGATCGGACTCGCCGGCCTCGAGCAACCAGAGAGTGAGCTTGTCCCCGATACCTGCCGTAGCCAGGTTGATTTTGCTCTCGACATTGATCCCATGCGCAGAGGCAACCTGCACGAGAGATGCCTCAAATTGCAGCAGATCGTCCAGTGTCACGATCGCGGCATCAGTGAACAAAGCCATGATCGACTCCTACTTCTTCAGAACTGGGTTGCCGCCTGGTAAGGACGCAAGCGGCCGACCAGGCTCTGAATCGGAGACGAGTGTTACGTGGAGACGGCGGGCCAGTTCCGCTTTTTCGGCCGCCGCTCTGCCGGCTGCGTGCGCGTCGAAGAAGTGTTCCTTCTCGCTCTTGCTGGCCAAAACAGCGCGGCCTTCGGCGATCATCTTCGCCGCAACGTCGCGGGGAACCTCCGTGACCACGCCGGGCTTTCCGCCGTCGGATGTCTCCAGGCTTGAAACCAGCAGAAACGGCGTGGCGATTGTTGCTTCGATCTCTCGAATTTTGCTGAAATATTGCTTCAGATTCACAAGACTCCTCCCAAAAACAAAGGGGGCCCCCGCTCACGAGAGCCCCCGTCTATTCAGATCAATCTAGATAGCTAGCTGTTTACCTGGACGGCGAAGTTGTTGCGCAAAACGCCGTACCCGTAGAGAACATCCACTGTGAACTGCTGGGAGAGCGTATTCGGCTGATAGCTCATTACGATGCGCAGACCGAAATTGCCCATCTCTGCATACTCAGCGATGGCACCAGTGCCCGGCAGCGGCTGCGGTAAACGACGTACGACTAAACCGAGAGCATTCTTCGAGAACGCCAGATTATGAGTGTTGGTTGCCGGTGCCGTACCGGTGGTGGAAATGAACTGCGACCGGAAAATAAAGAAGTCCTTCATCTTGCCGACGTTTCCTTCGACAAGCGCCCTCAGACCCGCTTCGCCCGACGAGTAATATTCGCTAAAACGCGGGATCTGGCGGATCTGCGAATAAGTGTTTGAATCCACAATCAGGTACTTCGGATCGCTGGCTGGAACCTTGGCGTTAAAGAGCGCCGTTTCGGCCGCATCGATAGTCGCTTCAGTGACCGGGGTTCCGGCTGTACCCACCGGCGTATTGGCTGTGAAACTGCCGTAGAGGCTCAGAAGATCCTTTTCCATCCTTTCTGCGAGAGCCACCACCGCCGGCTGCATGTAAGCTTTCAAGAGTTCGGGAAAGGCCAGCGCCCGCGTTACATCCGGAATCTGAAAGGACGCTTCAGCGTGCGTATTCAGCACTATTTGGGCGTTTCCCAGACTGGGATTCTGCGGATTGACCGTTCCACCCTCGGCGATGTTGTTGGCCACCAGCACCGGAGGAATTGGCACGTTGACCGTGTCGCCGCTATGGGCAAGAACCGGCTCAAAATCACGGTTCACCAAATTGCCCATGACGAGATTTCCAACCAATGCCGGAAGCGCATCGGCGGCCACTAATTTGACGATCGCAGTTGCCAGATTGGCAGATGTAATAGTCGACATAACTCTCCTGTAAAAGTAATCGCGACATTTCCAAATGTCGTAAGGCCCCACTTACTACTTCTGAGTGGGGTTTCGCGGCACACGCCGCTTCAATCATTCATCCTTCGAAAATCACGCGCCGCGCAGAGCCTGAGTGGCAAGCTTCGAGATATGCTCGCGAACTCGCTCGAGATCTTCCTTGTTCATGCCCGGCTTGATGCTTTCAAGCGAAACACCCGGCCCATCGCCGTGGGAATTAGATCTCGTCGGATTCTGCGCACCGCTACCGCCCGCAATCCGAGCCGGCAAGAGCTCTGGATTCTCTTGAACGAAATTGGCGACATATTCCTGAAGCGGCTTTCCGTCGACGCCTCTTGCTTGCAATCGCCCATCTTCGGCCCGAACAATGTCATCCTTGACAGCCCGAAAGGCGAGGTCGATTTTCGAGATCCCCAGGCGCTGCAGTTCCGTCCTGATCTGGCTGTGCCGGTCAGCTTCTTCGGCCGCTGCGCGTGCTTTTCGATTCTCCTCGATAACCTGATTTAATCTGGCTTCCAGGCCCTCGCGCCGCTTACGTTCATCCTGCAGTTCCGCTTTATACGCTGGCTCGGCGTGCCGCTGCTCGGCTCGCACGAACTCCTCGATTGCCTGCCGGACAATGTCTCTTACATCCGGAGTGGAGGCCGCCTGCCCGTCACCTGACATTTGATCGGTCATTAAGTTGTGCTTTCCCCTTTCAACTGCGCATCTATCTCAGACGCGATTTGGTTTTTGACTTCTTGCGATGCGTCGCTCAGGTACTTCAAGGACAACTTCTGAAAGATCTGCGCCCGCAGAGTCGGCGACTTGATCCCCAGCTGAAGCAGACTGGCCCCTTGCTGCAGCTCGTTCTGAAAGTCGTTGATATCAACTTCGTCCAACCCTGAAACCGAGATCGACACGCCGTCTTCGCGAGCATCCGTAATCGCGACCAGAATCTTCTTGATGCAGTCCTTCACGGCGGCTCCATAGGCGCGCAGAATCTCGTGAGTAATGGTGAAATCGAGCTGCTTGCTTGCGGCCGATTGTGCATGCCCGGCAATCATCTCTCCGGAGGCCTGCGATAAATAGCAGACCCTGTATATCTCTTCCTTCAGCGTTTCTAAATGCAGCGCCGCGGTGCGGTACACCTTCCCATCGGGCTCCGTCCACCCAAACTTGTCGGTGGGACCGAGCTGGATAAAGTAGCTTTCGCCCACGATCTGATTCCACTCCCGATCGGAGTAAATCACCGGCATCGCGAAGAGTCCCATGGTGATCGCCCAGCTCAACGCGTTTGACTTATTAAAGTGCTCGAGCTGCAGGTGAGCAGCCTTATTCATCAGCCACAAGCCCTCGCTCACCTGTAGATCAAAAAGCGGCACCCTGTTTTGCCGCGAGAGGCCGTGGCTACCCCGAGCAACCAGTTCGATCGGCGCCTCTCCCGTAGCTTTGTTCAGCTGTCGATAGCTTCGAAACTCTTTTCTGTCGTAGTAGCGCCAGTAAGTCTCTTCGAGGATGTCGCCGCGTTCGACGGTAGGTTGGCGCTGTATTTTGTGACGGAGCACGACCCACTCGTACTCGCCGCGTTCGTTCCGGCTCCAGTTGATAAGCTCTTCCGCCTGATACTGGACCAGGAAAGCGCGCGACAGGCCGGCCCGGTCTTCCTCAGCCCGATTCTGCGCGCGTTCGACGCTGCGCGGAAAATCGATAAGAATGTGGCTACGGCCGGCGATCAGGGCATCGGCAAAGCACTGGTGAAAAAAGGCGGGAAGACAGGTTCCTCGAAGATCCGAGTCCTGCTCGAACTCGCTTAGGAAATCGCGCCCTGCCGCTAAGCCGCCATCGAGCGTCATGGTCGGCTGCCGCCGAAAGAGAGTTGAGGCGTACCAATCGACTATCGAGCCGATGTAATTTTCGTAGAACACGCGCTGCAGGCGCTCACCATATACGTCCAGCGGTTCCTTCTGGCGGCGCAGCAGGTAAAGATCTGCTCGGAGATTAAATTCATGGCCGCCGGCATACAGATCGCGGTACATGCTCCACATTTGCCGCTTCCGCTTGAAATCAGTATGTTCACGATTGATCTCGTTCATAAACTATGCCCCGCTATTCCCATTTAGATGAGCCGCCGGTCTACTTCGCCCGCCCGTGTCTTCTCGCCGAAGAGATGCCAGATGGCATAGCCAAGCGCGTCCGAGGCGTGGGTTCTTTTCGGATCCCGTGCCTTATCCACCACGCCCGAATCCGCTTTGAACATCACCTGCTCAAAATCGTGAATCAGCTCTTTACAACGGGGATCGATCTCAAGTCTTACTTCCCCCGCTGCATTGGTCAGCAACGCGTTCACCTTGCGAACCCGGCTTAAAACCGCGGGGTTGCTTGCCGGAACGCGCAGGCGAACACTCCGAAACCCTGCTCTGAACAGGTAATTCTGCAGCAACGTATAGTCGTTACTCCCGCTGGTGTGCATGTTCCGGCCGCTCGCGTCGCCAAAAATTTCGATCAGGCCCGCATGCCCGCCATATCTGTTTTCAAACTCCATGCAAGCTTCTTCGGTGGTCGCGCGCTCAAGCACTATTTCGTCAATCACTGCTAGTCGCGTATCGCGCCACTGCAGAACAACGGAACTCATCGGCGATACGTTGAAGTCGAGCGCCCACAATAGGGGCTTGCCGGGATCATATGGATGTCGAAGTACGTGAACGGCGCGCTCGAAGCAGTGATATACCCGGTCCGCACGGCTGTTCAGATATTCGCCAAGAGCCTCCTGGCGATAAAACTTCGGATCGTAGCTCGCCTCTAACCGGTCGTAGTAATCGGGCGTTTTTTTCAACAGGTACCGGTTTTCGAAGGGCTTTGCCCGCACGCATTCGTAACCGCTCACCGGCTTAAAGACAAACCGCTTGTAAATCCAGTCGTGCCCCTGGGGAGTCCAAACGGCAAAACCGCAGAGCCGGGACGCTTTGGGATCTCGCAGCCTCGCCTCCAGCCGCAGCCAGCCTTCCTCGCGCGTATACGAGAGCTCGTCGATACCGAACCAAGCCAGATTGGTGCCACGCAAGCGCTCTGGCTCTTCTAAAGATCGCAGCAAAATTGTGCTCTCCGGAGAACAAATTGTTAGTTCCCCATCCGACTTCCGCAGCTCGAAGTCGACGTCTTGCTCATTCAAAGATTGGATTAACGTTGCGAGGGTCGCATCGCGCAGCATGGCCAGTGTTGGTGCGCCCAGCATTCCTTGCCGGCCATAGTTGATAAACGCCTGGCGGATGGCTTCAAACCCCAGCGCAGCGCTTTTACCTGATCCAACTGGTCCGGAAAACCCTTTCAATCTGGATTGCAAACCTACAAACTTGGATTGCGAGGGCAGCGGCAGGTAAGACCAGCAAAGAGCATCGCTAAGGACGTTCGATGTTATGTCCTCCTCCGCTGCAGCGATGCTCATGTGCCCACGAGCTTAGCCGCCGGACGCTGCACGCGAACCTGTTCAACTGGGTTCATGTTGCTGATACCGAAGGAGAAACTTTTCTGCGCATTTCTGTCACGCGGTGCAGGGAGGTAATTGGGCGCCCGCGACGGGAGGAAGGGTCGTGTGGCTGTTACGATGAGATTTCCTCGAGCAATTGCGATCATGACCTCGCGCCTTTCATCCGGCATCCTCACCGAAATCGTGCAGCAGAAGCGGCTGGAAGTAGCCGAACTACAGGCACATCGGGCTCTTATCGAGCGAGAGGCATACGAGAGGAAATCTCCTTCGAGACCGTTCCGGGCCGCGCTCACCGAACGCACGCCGGCAATCATTGCGGAGCTTAAGAAGGCGTCGCCGAGCAAAGGATTGCTATCGCGTGATTACCATCCGGCGTTCCTGGCCCATGCCTACCAGACAGGTGGCGCCGCGTGCCTCTCTGTCCTGACAGACAAGAATTACTTCGAAGGCTCGCTGCACGATCTGGAAGCGGCACGCGCGGCAACGGATCTGCCTGTACTTCGCAAAGACTTTGTGATCGACCGCGTGCAGATTTTCGAGGCTGCCGAGCATGGCGCGGATGCCATCCTGCTGATTGCAGCGGTGCTTGACGTTGTTGAATTGGAACAATTCCGTCAACTGGCAGCCGGTCTTCACATGGATGCCCTGGTGGAAGTTCACGACCGCGATGAACTACAGAAAGCAATCGACTCCGGTGCAACGATCATTGGGGTGAACAACCGCGATCTTGAAACGTTCGAAGTCGATATCCACACTTCGGTTCGTCTCAGCTATCTCATGCCGGCTGACGTCCTGCGAGTCAGCGAGAGCGGTATCAGCAACAAGACGGCTATCGATCTGCTTACCGAAGCTGGCTTTCAAGCATTTCTTGTTGGCGAGTCTTTAATGAAGTCCGCAGATCCCGCTGCCGCGCTTCAGGAGTTGACTCGGTCAACATGAGCTTCATTGTCAAGATCTGCGGCATCACAAACGAGGACGACGCCTTGGCCGCAGCCAAAGCCGGCGCGAACGCAGTGGGGTTCAACTTTTATGCCAGAAGCCCGCGCTTCATCTCTTTAAAAGCTGCGCACCGCATCGCTTTGCGCCTGCCTGAGGCGGTGCTCAAGATTGGAGTCTTTGTCGAGCCTCCCGAAGATGAAGTCCAGTTAGCTATCGATACGGTGCCGCTAGATGTTGTCCAGCTTCATGGGCAGCATGTTCCTTCAATAGCCCATCGAACGTGGCGAGCGCTGGCTGCAACGAAAGCCGATCCGTCCGAGTCGCTCGTTGCGGAAGCAATCCTGCTCGACGCAGAAACTCCGCACCATGGCGGTTCTGGTAAAACATTCGATTGGCAACTGGCAACACGTTTCTGGCAGCCGATCATCCTGGCGGGCGGGCTTGATGCTTCAAACGTTGCCGCAGCGATCGAGATCGCCAGGCCCTGGGGCGTTGACGCCTGCTCACGTCTCGAATCAGCGCCGGGAAAGAAGGATTCGGCTAAGGTTCGCGATTTCGTCGAAGTCGCCTGGGCAGCGGCTCATTCTCTTGAAAAGGTACTCCCATGACATCTGCTTCTCTGCCTGACGCTCTCGGCCACTTTGGACTCTACGGTGGACGTTACGTTCCCGAAGTTTTGATGTCCCCTCTGGAGGAACTAGAGCAGGCCTATGTAGCTGCTCGTGATGATCCAGAGTTTCACATCGAACTGAACGGGCTTCTCCATCACTATGCCGGGCGCCCCACTCCGCTCTATTTCGCGAAGCGACTCACGGCGACTCTCGGCGGTGCCCAGATCTGGCTCAAACGCGAGGATCTGCTGCATACTGGCGCGCACAAAATCAATAACTGTCTGGGGCAGATTCTGCTGGCGCGTCGCATGGGCAAGTCGCGCATCATTGCCGAAACGGGCGCCGGGCAGCACGGTGTCGCGACCGCCACGGTCTGCGCTCTATTTGGGATGGAGTGCATCGTCTACATGGGCGAGGAGGATATGCGGCGGCAGCAGTTGAACGTCTTCCGCATGCGGCTTCTCGGGGCAGAAGTTGTTCCTGTGACCAATGGCAGCCGCACGCTGAAAGACGCGATCAGTGAAGCGATGCGTGACTGGGTCACCAACATCTCCAACACACATTACCTGCTCGGGTCGGCGCTCGGGGCTCATCCTTACCCGATGATGGTGCGGGATTTCCATCGCGTGATCGGCGAAGAAGCGCGCCGGCAATCGCTAGAGCAGATCGGGCGGCTGCCGGACGTGATCATTGCCTGTGTAGGCGGCGGCAGCAATGCCATCGGCATCTTTTTTCCATTTGTCGGCGATTCGTCTGTTCGTCTGGTAGGAGCCGAAGCAGGTGGAAGAGGCCCGGGGCTGGGCGAGCACGCAGCCCGTTTCAGCGGTGGATCCCCTGGGGTCCTTCACGGGACCTTCAGCTACCTACTGCAAGATGAGAACGGGCAAGTCGGGCTTACTCACTCCGTCTCTGCCGGCCTTGACTATCCATCCATTGGCCCTGAGCACGCCTGGCTGCATGAACAGAATCGCTGCGAGTATCTGCCCGTCGATGACGCCGCGGCACTTGCAGCCGCGCGCACGCTGGCCCGTACCGAAGGCATCATTCCGGCGCTTGAGTCATCGCACGCCATGGCAGAGGCAATCCGCCGCGCGCCATCCGAACCGGACGCGATCTACATCGTCAATGTGTCGGGACGTGGCGACAAAGACATAGGGATCTATCGCGAAAACATGCCCGATCTGGACCGCTGATCATGCCTGCAGCTACGGTCACCCGCATCGCCGGCTTGTTCGAGAGTTGCCGGCGAGAGCAACGAAAAGCTTTCATTGCTTACATCACTGCCGGGGATCCATCTCCGGAACACACGGCCTCGCTGGTGCATGCACTGGAGCGCGGCGGTGCGGACCTCGTCGAACTCGGCGTACCGTTCTCCGATCCCATTGCTGATGGCCCGGTAATTCAACGTGCCTCGGACCGGGCGCTCAAAGCGAAAACCACGCTACCGCGCCTGCTCGAGATTGTCCGGCAGATCAGGCAGGTTTCCGCTATCCCGATTCTGCTCTTCAGCTACCTCAATCCCCTGCTCCGTTTCGGGTTCGAGAAGCTTGCCGAAGGCGCAGCCGAGGCCGGCGTCGATGGCGTGCTCTTAACCGATTTGTCGATCGAGGAGGCCGCCCAACCGGTGAGCGATTTGCGCCGCTTCGGGCTCGATACGGTGTTCCTCGCCGCTCCCACCAGCAGCGATCACCGGCTTCAGCTCATCGCTCAACACTCGTCAGGTTTTGTTTATCTCGTCTCCCGAACTGGCGTCACCGGCGAGCGGCAGGACATGTCCGCTTCTGTTCAACCGCTTGTCGATCGCATCCGGCGATTTACGCCGCTTCCACTGGCAGTCGGCTTCGGGGTCAGCACGCCGGAACAGGTCCGGCAGGTTTCCACGCTGGCCGATGGGGTCGTGGTCGGAAGCGCTCTGGTCAGATTGATAGAGCAGCATGGCCAGGCACCGGATCTGGCCGCGCGCCTCGAACTCTTTACGCGACAACTAACGAGCCCGCTCCGGTCTGCATGAATCCGCCGCCGAAGGAGTTAACGCGCTGCCGCGAGATCATCGATGAGCTTGATCTACGCTTGTTAGACCTGCTTAACCAGCGCACGGCTGTGGTGGAAGAGATCGGGCGCATCAAGCAGGGACTGGAGCTCGCCATTTACGAACCGAGACGCGAAGATCAGGTTTTTGCAAACGTGCTCAGCCACAATAACGGTCCTTTGCCGCCGGATGCCGTTAAACGGATCTTTGAGCGCATCATCGACGAGATGAGAACCATCCAGAAACATAAGATCATCGGAACAGATTCATGTTAGTCGTCATGCAAGAGGGCGCAACCGAAGCGCAGACCGAGGCGGTGATTGACCGTCTGGTTGAGATGGGGTTTACGGTTCACCGCTCGACGGGCGTGCGCCATACCGTGTTGGGCGGCGTAGGACCGCAGGACGATTTCGATCCTGCGGCGCTCGAAGTTTTTGCGGGTGTGAAGGAGTGCCATCGCATTGTCTCGCCGTACAAGCTGGCAAGCCGCTCTTTTAAGCCAGCCGGTACCGTGATTCAGGTCAAGGGCGTTGAGATTGGTGGCCCTCGCATTACCACCATGGCCGGGCCTTGCAGCGTGGAGAGCGAGGCGCAGATCGAAGCTTGCGCAGAGATTGTCGCCGCTTCAGGTGCGAAAGTGATTCGCGGCGGTGCCTTCAAACCACGAAGTTCGCCTTACAGCTTCCAGGGTCTTGGCGAGGAAGGATTGCGCATTCTTCGCAGCGCCGCTGATCGACACAATCTGCTGACCGTCAGCGAAGTGATGGACCAGGTGCAGATTCCATTGCTGGTCGAATACTCGGACCTCCTGCAAGTGGGCGCGCGCAACATGCAGAACTTCAACTTATTGCGCGAGCTCGGGCATACCCGCAAGCCCATCCTGCTGAAGCGCGGGATCTCGGCTACCGTTGAAGAGCTGCTGCTTTCGGCCGAATACATCATGTCGGGCGGCAACTACGAGGTAATCCTCTGCGAGCGCGGCATTCGAACCTTCGAAACAAGCACTCGGAACACTATGGACATCTCTGCCATCCCGGTTCTCAAACGGCTGACACACTTGCCGGTGCTAGCGGATCCTTCGCACGGAACCGGCAAACGCGATTACGTTCTGCCCATGGCTCGAGCAGCGATCGCCGCCGGAGCCGATGGACTGCTGGTCGAAGTACATCCTGACCCCGACCATGCCCTTAGCGATGGAGCCCAGACGCTTCGTCCCGATCAGTTCACCGAAATGATGAGCGAGGTACGAGCAATCGCAGGGGCCGTCGGTCGTACGGCATGAAGTCTGTTGCCATAGTCGGCGTCGGTTTGATCGGGGGCTCCTTCGGCCTGGCTTTGCGCGACGCCGGCTTCGACGGTGACCTGATTGGCGTCAGCTCGAAGCCAGCAATTGAAGCGGGATTAAAAACCGGAGCGATTCAAAGAAGTGCGAGCCTTCGTGAGGCGGCTGAGTCAGTTAACGTGATCTATCTTGCTCAGCCGGTCGATCGCATTCTCTCCACTATCGAAGAGCTCGCTAACTTTGTGCGTCCAGGGGTTTTCATCACGGACGCGGGCAGCACAAAGCAGGCAATCGTCGAACAAGCAGCCCGTTTCTTACCGACCGTGCAGTTTCTGGGCGGCCATCCACTGGCGGGTAAGGAACAGCGTGGAAGCGAGGCAGCTCAGGCAGATTTATTCTGTAACAAACGTTATATTCTTACCCCTCACTTACCGGAAAGCACTGCATCAGCCGAATTCCGTAACTGGCTTCGCCGCATTGGTGCGACGATTATTGATCTTTCAGCCAAGCAACACGATGAAACTGTGGCGCTTACTTCGCACTTACCCCAAGTACTTTCCACCGCTCTGGCAGTTACTCTGTCCCGGCACGCGGACCAACAAGTGCGGCGGGTCTTTGGCCCTGGGCTGGTCGATATGACACGGCTTGCCCGAAGTTCTGCCGATCTCTGGATGCCCATACTGCGTACTAACCGCGCTGCTGTTGCGCAGGCTATCGAAGAGTATTCGACCACACTTTCGGATTTGCATAAGTTGCTCAATAGTGATACGTTGATGGAATTATTTGAGGCTGGAGCAGATTGGGCCGCTAAGCTGCAGGAGACGTCGGGAAACGGAGACCGAGAGGTGTCCGCTTGACCTCCCGGTAGACTCGATGCTCTGCGTTTGTATCAAGTAATAGGGAGACAACGTGAACTTACTCAAACCAGCAGTGCAGGATGAACTCCGATCTTTACCTGGCGTCGAAAGCCTTACTTCGTTGCCGCGTTGTGCGACCTTATACACACAATCGCAACCTGCAGACGCTCTATTCCTTATTACGAATGGATTGGTCAAGCTTACCCGCATGAACGAGGCCGGAGCCAAGATCATCCTGGCAATCTGCGGCCCTGGGCAATTAGTCGGTGAGGAGGCCCTGGCCGAGGACCCAGAAGTCTACTACACGGAGTCGGTCGTTCTTACACCTGCGACGATCTATCGCATACCCCGCACCGTAATCCTGAATACACTAAAAGAGAACGTCCAACTAGGCAGCACGCTCGTGAGCTACATACTTTCGCGCAAGCTCGAGTTGGCTCTTAAGGTGGAGTTACTGTGCCTGCACGACGTCGAGTATCGGATACTTCACTATTTAGCTCAGCTCTCGAGCTTAATGCCACCAACAGAAAACGGAGATGGTTATCGCATTCCGATTACTCAATTGGAATTGGCGGACTTGATTGGCGCTACACGCGAGACTACCTCGACAACTTTGAACCAGCTTGAGAGAAGAGGCCTGTTGAAACTATCGCGCCGCCTGCTTACACTGCCCTCACCTGAGGTCCTGATGCAAGCAGCTAACGCGCGAGTTACTTCGGCTGCGGCCGGACCGACTAGCAGCGAATCTTAGCTTTGGTTAGTACCTCCAGAACTCTGCGGTTAGTGTCGTAAGCTGTTGAAACGTCAGAATCTTGTTGCTTGGTCTGATCGAAATCTGCTAAACTTCATTGCAGATTTTTAGATGTTAGGTAGTTGTATCACTGTGAGCCCAACCGGCAAGAAGGGCTCTGCTCTTCTGTTTTGTGGGCGAACAAACATTTATCTCGCATCATAGGACAGGAGATTGTAAGTGAGAGAAAAAGGTGTTGTGAAGTGGTTTAACGCCGCCAAGGGTTATGGATTCATCCAGCGCTCGAATGGCGACGATGTTTTCGTACATTTTTCAGCTATTCAAATGGGTGGCTATCGCACGCTCGAAGAGGGTGCGGAGGTTGAGTTTGAGGTCAAGCGTGGGCCTAAAGGCCTTCAGGCTGAGAATGTAAACCGTCCCTAGCTTCAGCCGTCGGACATCCCTGGCCGTCGTGGTATAAAGACCACGGCGGCCTTTGTTTTTAGGTCGTCCGAAATTATGCGCTATCGAAAACTAGGGACGACTGAGGCTGAGATAAGTGAGATTGGTTACGGAGCCTGGGGCATAGGCGGCAACCAGTGGCAGGGCGGCAAGGACGACGAATCCAGACTAGCCCTCAAAAGGTCCTTCGAGATGGGCGTCAATCTCATCGATACCGCCCTGGCCTACGGAGATGGCCACAGTGAACGGATCGTCGGTGAGGTGCTTCGCAACGGTTTTCGAAAGATCTACGTTGCAACCAAGGTTCCACCGAAGAACCGAGTCTGGCCCGCTTCTCCGTCGACCCCAATCTCGGAGGTCTTTCCCTATGACTACATCGTGCGATCGACGGAAGAAAGTCTGCGCAATCTGCAGATCGAGCAGATTTATTTGCAGCAGTTCCATGTCTGGACCGATGCCTGGATAGATCGTGACGAATGGCAGCGCGCGATCGAAGATCTGCGAGCCAGCGGCAAGGTTCGCTATTTCGGCGTCTCCATCTCCGAGCATGATCCTGATTCTGCGCTCAAAGCCGTCGAAACCGAAAAGTTTAATGCCGTTCAGGTAATCTACAATATCTTCGACCAGACCGCCGAGGAAAAGCTCTTTCCACTCTGTCTCCAGAAAAAGGTTGGCGTGCTAGCCCGCGTGCCGCTGGACGAAGGCGGCCTGACCGGAACCATTACTGAATCCACTCAATTCGAAGCGGGCGAGTTCCGCGAATCGTACTTCCGGGGCGATCGTAAACGTCAAGTTGTCGAACACGTGGAGGCGCTCAAACAGGATCTGGCTGGTGTGCCGGGAACCCTGGCGCAAATTGCTCTTCGCTTTTGCCTTTCGAACAAAGCGGTGACATCGGTCATTCCGGGTATGCGGCGAGTCGAAACCGTCGAGAGCAGCTGTCGCGCATCGGCTGCCGGCCCCCTGGACGCTAAAACGTTGGCGATCTTGAAGCGGCATGCCTGGGATCGCAACTTCTACGAATAGCGCCGATTAGACGCTCTCGCGTATCCAGGCGAGATACTTTTCTGTTCCATCCGAGACCGGCAGCGCCAGTACTTCGGGAACGTCGTAACTGTGCAAATCGACAATCGCACTTCGTAGCTCCTCAAACCGAGAGCTTACGGTTTTGATCAGCAGCAGGTGTTCGCTAGCTGTCTCAACCTTTCCCTCCCAGCGATAGACACTCCGCATCTGGGGAAGGATGTTGACGCAGGCAACCAGGCGCCGCTCGAGCAGCACGCGAGCTATCTGGAGTGCTTCAGCTTCACTCGGACAGGTGCAGAATACAACGATTGCGTCAGTCATGAGGCCATTGTCGAGTACTGTGAGGTTGCATCTGCGAACCAAACAGTACCCTGCTGGTGCCACTTCCCGGCGGGCAGCGGGAAAACGTGACAAGCTAGTTGAACCAAGCCGCGATCTGCGCTCTGGTTCTATCTCAATTGCAGGGAGTGTTCACAAAGATGGTGTCTTCCAGATACCTGCTGATTGCTTTACTGTTGTCGCAGGACGTTGTATTTGCCGGTCCAAATCCTCAACAATCTGCCGAAGCAAAGCAGCAATCAACCGCCGGAGCAGCACAGGAAAAGCCCGTGCCGGCCGGAAAAGAACGGCGCCTTTCACAAGAGAATGTTCCCGATCAAGCCAACCTCGATCAAACGGAAGAAGAGGCCGAGCAAGCGGAAGAACTCGCGCCGGCCGCGGTGAAGTTGGACGTCTCACAGACCTCTCCGCTGATCCAACGGCTGTATCAGGCAACGCGAGAGACCAAAGAGCAAGCGATATTGGCTTCTCTGGATGCTGCAAAACAGCTGATCGACGCCGCTGTGGACGTGAATGCGCTCGACGCGCAACATCGTACCGCGCTCCACTGGACGGTATTCGGTTCGAGCTATAGTTCCAAGCCCAAAATTCGAGTCGCTTACGAGGAGATTGCCGATTCACTTATCGGCAAGGGCGTCGACATCAACAAAGAAGACATCTACAACGACACGGCGCTCGACTACCTTCTCTATTCGCCGAACTTCGAAATGCAGACACTGTTGCTCGAGCATGGCGCAAGCAGCGGATTCCTTGCATCGTTCTTTCACTTCTTCAATCGCGGACCGGCTTCTACACCGATGTCGTTCAAAGAAGGAGCAGCACTGGCGATGCGGGCTGACTTAGCGCCCGGACAAACTATCGACGTGCGCTTGAGCGCTCCAGTGTATAGCGATCGCTCGCGCACCGGCGACCCCTTCGAGGCAACCGTTACTTACCCGTTATGCGTGAACGGAGAATTGGTGGAATGCGAAAAGGGCGAACTGCTGCTGGCACCGGGAACAAAGATAAACGGCACGATCCTGTTCGCGCAGAAAGCGGCCGACAAGTATTCCCGCCCGCGGCTCGTGCTCGATTTCTCGAACATCATGCACAAGAGTGGCCAGATCTCGCCTCTCTATGCGCGCGTGCTCGGCGTCGATAATGCTCGCGAGAGCGTACGCAATAACGAAATCCTCGGGATAATTCAACCGCACGCATCGAAAAAAATGTCGCTGGCCATGGCCGCTGTGAGCGCGGCTACACCGATCGCCGGCTACACGGTACGCGGCATTCAGACGGTATACGGGCTTTCGATCCGGCGTGAAGTTCTACTTCCGGCAGGTACCGATCTGCAGATTCAAGTTGTGCGTCCTTCCATGCTTACAGAGCGGGAAGATTGGGGAGGCTGGCCCAAAATGGGTCTCGATCCGCAATTGCAAAGCTTGGTTAATGCGGCGCCTCTCCGTACGCAAACCGCCGGGAAAGTTTCATCTGACGTTACTAATCTGATGTTCATCGGGAGCGAACAGGAGATCCGGTCAGCCTTCGCCGAGGCAGGTTGGTACGAAGCGGACGATCTCAGCTTCAAGTCCGCTGCAAAGACCTTGGGCGCTACCGTGCGTCAGGCGAACTATTCCACTGCTCCCGTATCAGCGCTGCTGGTTGATGGTCGACGCCCCGATCTGGTTTTCCAGAAATCCCTCGATACGTTCGCACAGCGACATCACGTACGCATCTGGAAGCAGACAAGCCGCTACTCCGGGCGCGAAGTCTGGATTGGAGCAGCTACCCACGACATCGCCATCTCCAATGCCCGGGCGGGCACAAAATGGTCGCACCGCATCGATTCGCACATTGATCGTGAGCGCGATTGGATCCAGACCGACCTTCTATTTGTCGGAACCGCGGCTGGCTACCTCGACGTCGACCGCGCTGCCGCTCCTCGTAAGACAGCAAATGCCACCGGCGATACGATTGTCACGGATGGAAAGATGACAGTGCTCAGTTTAGCCGGAGGGGAACATAAATCGCTGGTGACGCGAGGAAGCCAATGACCGAGAATTCGGATTTCTCTTATCCGCGTTCAAAGGTCCTCTCTTTTCACTGGACCTTTCTGCAAAACAAGCTTATAAAAGAATGTAAGGACAGTTACTTCGCCTAATATGCTACGCCAGTACTTACGACCTTTAGCAGCCGTGGCTGCTCTCACCGGTCTGGCAGCTTACGCGACCATTATGCTTCGGGGTCCGCAGGGCATCGCTGCGCTCTCGGAAAGACGCCAGCAGATTGAGGCTCTTCAGGAGCAGAATGCGGACCTCCAACGAGATATCGAAGCGAAGAAGCAGCGCATCGAAAAGCTGAAAAACGATCCCGCCACCCAGGAACTGGAGCTTGAGAAGCTCGGCTTGCTCCACAAGAACGATACTCAGTTCAAGATCACTGGTCAGCACCTCGAACCGCAGCACGAATCACGTTAGCAATCAGCTGCATATTGTCAGGTTCCGCCAATAAGACGCGATGCGGAAGCCAGAAAGCTTTCTGCACGCACTCTTCCGCAACTGGACACGGCATGACCCGGCACGGCTGAGTCCGGAAAAGCTCATTCCGATAAAGCGTGTGCGGATAAAAAGGCGTGCACGGAACCCCGGCCTCCTCCAGCTCCTGACAAATCCGGTCGCGCATTGCAGAGGCTTCGGTCCGCCCGATCAACAGGTAATGGGAATGATTGGTTGCCTCCGGCGGCTCCTGTTGCCAGACCAGATTCTTGAGGTCGCTAAGAGATTGTTTGAGCGCTCGCCCGTTCGTCCTCCGAAATGCAATCTGCTGCGGCAAACGTTCGAATTGTGCGAGCAAGACCGCTGCCTGAAAAGCAGACATGCGCAAGTTGGTTCCGAGAGAAAAGTGCTGATAAAAGCTTTCACCTGGATGCCGGCCGCAGTTTGCCAGGGCGCGGGCACTAGAGGCAAATCTCTCGTCGGACGTGACAAGTAGTCCGCCTTCCCCGGCAGAAAGCACTTTGCCGTTCTGAAAACTGAAAGAACCCGCGATGCCGAAGCTTCCCGCGCGCCTGCCGTCCCACTCCGAACCTTGCGCGTGCGCGGCGTCCTCCAGCAGGATGAGTCCGTGCCTCGCGCAAACGGTCTCGAGCGCACCCATATCGCACATCAAACCTCCGAAATGAACGGCGACAAGAGCTTTCGAGCGCGGTGAGATCGCTCTGGAAACGCGCTGGGGGTCGATGTTGAAGGTGTCGGGATCGATGTCGACGAAGACGGGGATCGCTCCCACGCGCGCGACAGCCGTGGCAGTCGAGATGAAGGAGATGGCCGGCACTATAACTTCATCACCAGCGCCGATTCCGAGAACCGTCAGCGCCGCTTCGATGGTGACGGTTCCATTGAAGGCGCTGATGCCATAAGCGGAGTGCTGGTAGGCGGCAAAGCTCTGCTCAAACTCACTTACGAACGGGTGAAAGCCGCCCCACTGTCCGCTCTCCAGGACAATCCGGAGGAGCTCGACTTCTCTTTCGCCCGCCTGCGGCCAAGCAGGTATTTGTATTCGCAAACTCTCTTCAGTCTAGACAACCTGGCAATCGAACGGGCCGTGCCAGAATTGGGGCAGATGTCGGTTTATCAGGAGCGCCAGGAAGAATTAGAGAAGTATGAGTTCATGATGGGCCGGGAACGCGGGCGCCTCGCCGTAACGCTCGATTGCCTCACGGATGCTCTCGTACTGGTTGGGCAACACGGAGTCTACTGCCAGAGCGTTCGCCAGTTGGGCAAGCCGGCCATGGACATTCAGTTGATCACGAAGAGCCTGACAGATGCTAAAGAACTGATAACCAGTGTGCTCGAAGCCGGTGTGCGGAAGCAGGCCGGCACAGCCCCGCCGTCAGAGACTCCGTAGAAACGGATTGCGCTCTTTTTCTCGGCCGATGGTTGTTTGCGGCCCGTGCCCCGGAATGACGAGCGCTGCATCAGGCAGCTCGAGCAGCTGCGTTTTAATGGATTGCAGTATCTGCCGCGAGTCCCCGCCCGGCAGGTCAGTCCGCCCAATGCTGTCGCGAAACAGCGTGTCGCCCGCCACTAATTTATTTTCGGATGGTATCCAAAGGCACTGGCTCCCCGGAGTATGGCCCGGAGTATCGAGGAAGAGGAAATCTGCGTCACCCAGGGCAAGGACCGTTGCCTCGCTAGTGCTGACATCGATCTCGGGCGCGGTCGGCGTTTCGATCCCGAGCCAGGCAGCCTGCACATCGAGCATCGAGAGCAGTTGCCGATCGCGCTCGTTCATGTAAACGGGTGCATGGGTTAGCGCGCGTAATGCTTGTGCGCCAGCCACGTGATCGATGTGCGCGTGCGTAATGACGATCGCTTTCACCCTGAGCTGGTGTTCGGCGAGAACGGCCCGAATGCTTTCAATTTCAGCGCCCGGGTCTACGACGATGGCTTCACCCGTCTGCTCGTCGCCAAAGATGGAACAGTTGCACTGCAGCAGACCAACCGGCAGAACAGCGTGAATCATAAAGCCCTACTCAAGAATGCATCGAGCATCGCTTGATACCGGTCGGGCAGGCGCGCCGGCCGCAGTTCGCGGTTTAGCCAGAGATGGCGCGTAAGTCCCTCGCATAACAGCTTGTCGGATTCTACCGAGCGAATCCGGTAGGCAAACTCGAGAATGCGCTTGTGCGACTTCGTGACCCTGGTCTCGACCGAGATCTCCTGATCGAAACGCGCCGGTGAGATATACCGGCAGCTCGCTTCGACCACCGAAAGGTACAAGCCTTCGGTCCGTTCAAGCTCCCGATAATCCATGCCGAGCGAGCGGACAAGTCCCACTCGTCCGATCTCCATCCAAACCAGATAATTCGCATGGTAAACCACGCCCATTTGGTCGGTCTCGGCATATCTCACCCGCAACCGGCTCTCGTGCAAGTGTGGCCCCCCGCTCTGCTCTCTTGACATCAACTCCCTTCTGTGACTATAGAGTGCGCACGTTCGATCAGCGATCACTCTCTGCTTGATAGCATTTGGACATGCTCGTGAAGGTCTTGTTTTTCGGCATCCTCAAAGACCTTGTTGGTTGTGCCGAGGAATCGATCGAGATTGCTTCCAACTCTACCCTGAGTAGCCTGTTTGACCTATATGCCAAACGCTTCGCAACCCTCGAAGCAAGCCGTTCGTCGATATTATTTGCGAAGAACCGGGAATTTTCAAAGCCGGAGACCGTGCTGAACGATCAAGACGAAGTGGCGTTCCTACCGCCGGTGAGCGGCGGTTCGGATGCATCTGAACCAACGAGAGGCGCGAACTTCTATGCGATCACGCGAGACCTGATCGATTCGAAGTCGCTGGCCGAGAGTCTTAAGCGCCCGGAAGACGGAGCCGTCGTTGTATTCGAAGGCGTGGTGCGCAATAACACGAAAGGACGCCTCACTTCTTATCTGGAATATGACTCCTACGAGGAGATGGCGCTGGCGCAGATGACGCGCATCGGAGAAGAGCTTGCGGTGCGATTTGCGATCGGGCGGATCGCAATCGTGCATCGCCTGGGACGGCTTGCCATCGGCGAGGCGAGTGTTGCGGTAATTGCCACGGCGCCCCATAGAAGACCGGCATTTGAAGCGGCTCTCGAAGGAATCGACCGGCTAAAGCGCGAAGTTCCGATCTGGAAGAAAGAGGTTTTCGCGGACGGAGCCGAGTGGGTAGAAGGCGAATGGGATTCGAGCTTGCTGGCCAACGCAGCAAACCATGAAGCAACTTAGCTTTGCCGGGTTAGCTTACGCTCTGCTTTCGGCGCTTACGCCCTTTACGGCGCACGCTCAGTTTAAGCCGGTAGAGCCGCAGGTGCGCCCGCAGGTCGAGCCGCTCCCACCCAAGTCTCCCGGAGAGACGCCGAACTTTGCAATCAAGGTAAACCTGGTCCGGCTGCTGGTCACGGTTCGCGAGGCAGCTTCCGGCGCGCTGGTTGCAACCCTCGGTAAGCAGGATTTTCAGGTCTTCGATAGCGGGAGCAGGCAGGAGATCGCGCTCTTTGAGCAGACGACTTCAGTTCCGCTCTCGGTCGCCTTGCTGATGGACACAAGCGCGAGCGTACAGAACGACCTGCACTACGAAGAAGAGTCGGTGCTTCACTTCATTCCCGCGCTGCTCGATGCAGGCAATCCGCAGGACTCCTTTGCAATATTCACCTTTAATTGGCACACGAGCCTTGAAGCCGATTTCTCGCGCAGCAGAAAGCACGCCGAGCGTGTACTGCATGGCTTGAAAGGCGAAGGCGGAACATCGCTTTACGACGCTGTCTATCTGGCGAGCGACAGCCTGGTCGGGCGGGAGGGCCGCCACGTCATCGTCGTCGTCACCGACGGAGGCGACACGACCAGTTATAAGCGCTATCCGGATGCTCTTGCCGCGGCGCAGCGTGCCGACGCGGTGCTTTACCCGATCGTGGTAGTTCCGATTGCCGGCGACGCGGGCCGCAACACAGGCGGCGAACATGCTCTTGCCACGCTTTCTGCTTCCACCGGCGGCCGCATCTTCTACCCGCAAGGCTTCGAAAAATTGAACCAGGCTTTTGAAGACATTATTCGTGAGCTCCGAACGCAATACCTGCTTGGGTTCTATCCGCAAAACGTGCGTGAGGAACCACGCCGCTTTCATCCGCTATCGGTAAGCCTGCGCAACCCGTCGCTGCGAGTCTCGGCGCGCAGCGGCTACTACGAGCCTTAAAGGGCGGGTCCGCCAGCCGGGTGTGTTGAACTGAAACTTATATGGACAATTTCTTGGATGCGGCGATCGAGATTGCCCGCAACGCCGGCCAAATCCTGCTCGCGCATCGCGGTGTCGGCTTCGAGCTGAAGGGCGAACACGATCTCGTTACCGCAGCCGATCGAGCCAGCGAACAGTTCATCATCAAAGAACTTCGCGAGCGCTTTCCGAAACATGGAATCGTGGCCGAAGAAGGCGGCCGCGCCGAGATGGATGCGGAGCTGCGCTGGTATGTCGACCCGCTCGATGGGACCACGAACTTTGCGCATGGGTTTCCGATGTGGAACGTGACGCTCGCTCTAGCGCAGCGCGGTGAAGTAATTGCCGGGGTTGTCTTCGATCCGCTGAATCGCGAGCTCTTTGCCGCTGAACGTGGCGCAGGCGCACGGCTGAACGGAGCACCTATTCACGTGAGCAAAGCCCCCTCGCTGAACGATGCACTGCTTTCGACTGGTTTCCCGAGCCGCAAACGTCACCAAAACGTCAACATTCACTTCTACTATCAGCTCGCGATGCTCAGCCACGGCGTGCGGCGTGGCGGTTCAGCAGCAATCGATCTCGCTTACACCGCTTGCGGACGCTTGGAAGCGTTCTGGGAATTTGGACTGAACGCCTGGGATATGGCGGCTGGAACGCTGCTGGTGGAGGAGGCAGGAGGCCGAGTCTCCGGTATGCGAGGCGAGCCTCTCGACCTGCATGGCCGATACTTGCTGGCGGACAACGGTCGGATCCACACAGAAATTCTAGAGCTTTTCGGGGAGATATTCGCCGGGCAGTACCGGCATGAAATGCCGGGTTTACCTGCGCCCGAGTGGGAACTGCAACATGGCTGAGACACCGGCCGTTCCACTCACCCTTGAAGGTGCGTATGCGCTGCACCAGATGTTCCGCTTCCGCAGATCAGCCTGGCGCGAGTTGCCGGAAGAGAGACGCAAGCAAATTGCGGCGGAGGCCGGTGCGCTCTTGGCGTCGATGGAAGCTGGCGCAAGCGAACGTGTTTCCGACAAGTCAGCGCTTTATTCTCAAATCGGCCACAAGGGCGACTTGATCCTGCTTCACTTTCGCGACACGCTCGAAGATGTACATCGGGCCGAGCTTGCGATTGCACAGCTTGAATTGTCCGACTTTCTGGAACCGACCCACTCTTACGTCTCGGTTGTCGAATTAGGATTGTACGAATCAAGCGCGAAAACTTACAAGCAGCTGGCTGAGCGCGGCCTGGAACCGCACTCGCCCGAGTGGAAGGCGGCAGTGGCGGAGGTGATCGGCAGGCAGCAAACCGCGATGGCGTCGCGCCTCTACCCCGACATCCCAGCAGCCAAATATCTGTGCTTTTACCCCATGGACCGCAAGCGGGGCGAGGAGAAAAACTGGTACACGGTGCCCATGGCAGAGCGTCAGCGCATGATGCACGAGCATGGATTGATCGGTCGCCGCTACGCTGACTGCGTGCGGCAGATCATCACGGGCTCAATCGGCTTCGACGATTGGGAGTGGGGCGTTGATTTGTTTGCCGACGATCCCGGCGTTTTCAAGAAGCTGATCTACGAGATGAGGTTCGACGAAGTGAGCGCAATCTATGCTCTCTTCGGAACATTCTATGTAGGATTGCGCGTGCCGGTGGCCGGCCTTGCCCCTTTGCTGACGGGCGATCTAACCGCCTAAGACGTCCTTCACCGGGTTGCGCGATTCCATCCCAAATCATTGAGAATGGTACGCTTATTATTCGTAAATGCGTACTGTTGACCTGATTCATCGCAAGCGGGATGGCGAAGAGCTGTCTGCTGAAGAGATCCAATTCCTCATTGATGGATACACCCGGAGCGAAATCCCCGAATACCAGATTTCTGCTTTTCTGATGGCCGTGTACTTCTCCGGCATGACCGACCGAGAGGTTAGCGTGCTGACCGAGGCGATGATGAACTCAGGGTCGGTCGTAGATCTCTCCTCGATACCGGGCGTCAAAGTCGATAAGCACTCCACCGGCGGAGTCGGTGACAAAACAAGCCTGATCGCTTCGCCGATTGCCGCTGCAGCGGGAGTCGTCGTTCCGATGATTTCCGGGCGAGCGCTTGGTCACACAGGCGGAACCCTCGACAAGCTTGAGTCCATTCCGGGATTCCGGACAGATCTGTCGCTTGACGAGTTCAGAACACTTCTTTCCGAGCATAAGCTGGCTTTTATCGGACAGACGCCGGAGATTGTCCCGGCAGATGACAAGCTCTACGCGCTGCGCGATGCCACGGCCACGGTCGAATCGATTCCGCTGATTGCTTCTTCGATCATGTCGAAGAAACTAGCGGTCGGTCTCGATGCTGTCGTGCTCGACGTCAAGGTAGGTTCCGGCGCTTTCATGAAGAAACAGGTGGATGCGCGCCGCCTCGCCCAGATGATGGTGGGTATCGGGCGTCGGCTCGACAAGCGCGTGCAGGCGCTCATCACGGACATGAGCCAGCCGCTCGGGTACGCCATCGGTAATGCGCTCGAGATCATGGAAGTGTCCCAGACACTCCAGAATGCCGGTCCGGCGGACCTTACCCGCATTTCACTCGAACTAGCGGCTCGCATGATTTCCTTGGCAAGATCACCAAGACGCTTGAAGAAGCGCGGGAAGTGGCGCAGGCAAAGCTGCTTGACGGTTCCGGCTTCCAGAAGCTCAAGGATGTGATCGCCGCGCAGGGCGGCAATCCGCAAGTGCTCGACCGCTTCGACTTGCTTCCGAACGCTACCGGCGCGCAGGAGATCACAACGCCCCGCGGCGGTTACATCAGTGCGATCGATGCGGAACTGATCGGCCAGGCCTCCTCCATGATCGGCGCGGGGCGGAACACGAAAGAAGATTCGATCGATCCGGCAGTCGGCGTGATTCTCGAAGTCAAGGTGGGCCAAAAGATCGATTCCGGCAGCATACTTTGCCGGATTTATCACACCAGCGAGGAACATCTGGAAGATGCGGCGGAGCTGGTCGAGGACGCGTTCAAGATTTCGCAGCAGCCCGTCGAAGAGCGCGATCTAATCCTCGAAGTCGTCAGCTAATTCGTCCTGGAAGACTCGTCACCGGATGGGTAGGTTCAACGGTCTCGTCGGCCTGCTCGCTATTCTTATCGCGGCCTGGCTCTTCTCCACCAACCGGCGTGCCATACGAAAGCGCGTCATCGTATGGGGCGTACTCCTTCAGTTTGCGTTTGCCTTTCTGGTTCTGAAAACTCGATTTGGCAAGCTCTTCTAGGGCTTCAGCTCGTTTGTAAACGAACTCTTAAATTACTCGAGTGCCGGCTCGAGTTTCGTCTTCGGCGACAAGCTCGGATTGCGAACCGATCAGTTCGGTGTGGTGTTCGCGTTTCAGGTTCTGCCTATCGTCATTTTTATCTGTTCGCTCTTCGCCATACTCTATTACCTGGGCGTGATGCAGGTTTTCGTAAAAGCGATGGCGGTGTTCATGCAGCGTTTCATGGGCACGAGCGGCGCGGAATCTACTTGTGTCGCGGCAAGTATCGTGATGGGACAAACCGAAGCTCCTGTAACCATCCGTCCATTTCTTGAATCGCTTACCGAATCCGAGCTCTTTACAATCATGACCAGCGGCATGGCGCATGTGTCCGGAGCCGTGATGGCGGCCTATGTTGCGATTGCCGGAGTGTCGATCGCGCACCTGTTGACGGCCGTAATGATGACGGCGCCGGCCACTCTAATGCTGGCGAAGATGTTCGTTCCGGAGACTGGTTTGCCCGTCACCGCCGGCACGATTCGGGTGGAGATCGAAAGGCCTGGCGTCAATTTGATCGACGCGGCGGCTCGCGGCGCGGGCGATGGCCTGCAACTCGCTCTGAATATCGGGGCCATGCTGATTGCGTTTCTTGCTCTGATCGCCATGGTGAATGGTGGATTGGCTTGGGTCCACAGTCACGTTCCCTGGATCCCGCCTTCGCTTCAGCAGATACTGGCCTTCGCCTTCGCTCCCGTTGCCTGGGCGCTCGGCGTCAGCTGGAACGATTGCGCTACCGTAGGGAACCTGCTTGGGACACGTATGATGCTGAATGAATTTGTCGCCTTCGTTGACCTCGGTAAGGTGAAGGCGGTACTGCAACCCCGGTCATTCGTAATTGCCACCTTTGCGTTGTGCGGATTTGCCAACCTGAGTTCGATTGCCATTCAGATCGGCGGCATCGGGGCGCTAGCGCCATCGCGGAAGTCGGATCTCGCGAGATTGGGATTGAAAGCCATGTTTGTCGGCACGCTCGCCAACTTCATGTCCGCTTGCATAGCCGGCCTGCTGATCTGATTTATGTACCAAACACCAGGTGTTCAGGCGGCAGCAGAGCTCATACGATCCCGCTCTTCATTGCATCCCAGCGTAGGCGTTGTCCTGGGAAGCGGTCTCGGTGCTTTCGCCGACGCGCTTGTTCACGGCTTGCGCATCCCGTATCGCGAGTTTCCCGATTTTCCTGTATCAACCGCCGTGGGTCACGCCGGCGAACTTGTTCTCGGGACTCTAGGCCTGGAAGGGGAGAAAGCTACCGACGTAGCTGTCCTGGCTGGGCGTTTTCACCTCTATGAAGGCTACTCGGCACAGCAAGTCGCCATGGGAATCTCGCTTCTGCGCGAGCTCGGCGTAAAGACGGTCATCCTTACGTGCGCGGCTGGCGGTTTGAAACCGGAGTTTGCGCAAGGAGCGCTCGTGTTGATCTCCGACCACATTAACTTGCAAGGTGCGAATCCGCTCGTCGGAGGCGATCTGGCGAAATCCCGCTTTGTCGATATGACAGAGGCCTACCCGAAACGGCTTCGCCAGACGGCATTGCATACAGCGATGGAGCTCAATGTTGAATTGCACGAGGGAGTTTACGCCGCCCTTCTCGGTCCAAGCTACGAGACACCGGCCGAGATTCGGTTCCTGAAAACAATCGGCGCAGATCTGGTCGGCATGTCGACCGCGATGGAGACAATCGCGGCGAATCACCTTGGCATGGAGGTGATGGCTATCGCTTGTGTGACGAATCTCGCGGCCGGCTTGGGTGAGCAGAAGCTCGTTCATGAAGAAGTTCTACAAGTGGCAAACCGCGTCTCAGACAAGTTCCTTAGGCTCCTAACTGCTCTGGTGCATAAGCTCGGAAAGACATGATGTCGCAGCCAGCCCTCAGCCTGGTGCTCTTCGATATAGACGGTACGATCATGCGAGGGGCCGGATCGCTCCACAAAGAGGCTCTGGCAGAGGGGATCCGCAGAGTGACCGGCATCACCGCCACCCTCGATGGCATTCCGACAGCGGGCATGTTGGATCGCGATCTCATAAAACTCATGCTGCGGGCCAGCGGCCAAAGCAAACGGCTCTCGGTGGCGAGCATGCGCCAGGTTGTAAGCGCTTGCGAAGAGTATTACGTAGACGAATGCAGAAGCGATCTCACGCCTTATCTTTGCCGCGGGGTGAGTCGTACTGTTGCAGAGCTGAAACGGCGCGGCGCCGCCCTTGGCCTGGTTACCGGCAACCTAACTGCTATTGGTTGGAAGAAAATTGAGCTTACAGGTTTAAAGCCATATTTCTCGCTTGGCGCCTTTGCCGAAGACGGGACTACGCGGGCCCGGTTGGCGCGGTTGGCTGCTTCTCGCGCCCGGCGTCTTGGCCTGATCGACAGACACAGCCGCATATCGCTCATCGGCGATCATGCCAACGACATCGCTGCTGCGAAAGCGAATGGCTTTCAGTCGGTCGGGGTGGCCACGGGTGTGATGTCAATTGACGAACTCGCAAGATTCGAACCGGACCTGTTAGTGCCGCATCTTGAAGAGCTGGAGCTGGGCCGACTCCTGGAGTATCCAATAGAACGGAAGCGTGTTAACCTGCACGCTTGACACGCCCTCCGGCTCCGGCCATCGAAGATTCCAATAGAGACGCAGGGTTCGTACGCGAGCTCGGTGTTTTCGATTCCACCATGATTGTCATCGGTGCCATGATCGGTTCGGGCATCTTCCTTGTCTCAGCTGACATGGCCCGCAACATCGGCAGCCCTGGCTGGCTGCTTGTGGCGTGGCTCTTCGCCGGCGTAGTTACAGTGGCAGCCGCGCTCTCGTATGGCGAGCTCGCGGCCATGATCCCGAAGGCCGGGGGCATGTATGTTTATCTTCGGGAAGGGTTCTCCCCACTCGTCGGATTTCTGTATGGCTGGACCCTTTTCACTGTCATACAGACCGGAACCATCGCCGCCGTTGCGGTTGGGTTCGCACGCTTTACTGGCGTACTTTGGCCCGCGATCTCAGAGCAGCAGTACATCATTCCGCCCATACATCTGTCGACCGGGTATGCGCTCTCACTTTCGACGGGACAACTCGCGGCCATCCTCGCGATTACTTTGCTCACCTGGACCAACACTCGCGGTGTGCACTACGCAAAAATCATTCAAAACGTTTTTACCTCTGCAAAGATCGTCGCCCTCGCGGCTCTGATTTTGCTCGGCATGCTGTTCTGGAAACACGCGGCGGTTAGCACGAACTTACAAAATTTCTGGACGCCGCACAACGTTACGCCGCTCACCGCAACTTTGAGCGCCGTCACAGGATTCGGTCTTTTTGCCGCTCTATGCGTCTCACAATCGGGGTCGCTCTTCTCAGCCGATGCCTGGCACGGAATTACGTTTGCAGCGGGCGAAGTGAAGGATCCAGCGAAGACGCTTCCGCGCGCTTTGGCTCTCGGCACTATCTGTGTCATGGGTCTCTACATGCTGGCTAACGTCGCTTACCTGCTTGTTCTTCCGCTTGATGCAATTCAGCATGCCTCATCTGACCGTGTGGCGACTGCTATGCTGCAGGCGATCTTTCCCGGCTGGGGCGCGGTGCTGATGGGCGCGGCTATCATGATCTCCACTTTCGGCTGCATCAACGCGCTCATCCTAGCCGGGCCGCGAGTTTATTACTCCATGGCTCTCGACGGTTTGTTTCCGGCGAAGGTCGGCACTCTGAACCGCGCCCATGTCCCTGCCACCTCTCTCGTTCTGCAAGGCATCTGGGCCTCTGCGCTCGTGCTTCCACGAACCTACAACCCGGCTACCCACACCTACGGCAGCCTGTACAGCAATCTGCTCGACTACGTCATCTCCGCCGAGCTCATCTTCTATGTGCTGACAATTGCCTCCGTGATCCGGCTGCGTATCAAAAAGCCGCAGGCACCGCGGCCTTATAAGGCTCTTGGTTATCCAGCCATGCCACTGATCTACATCGTAGGATGCACCGTGGTGCTCGTCTGCCTGTTTGCCTTTCGGCCTGCAACCACCTGGCCCGGACTCTTGATTGTGCTTTGCGGGCTCCCGGTTTACTGGTTTACGCAGGCTCACTCCAAGGGTGCCTAGCTTGTAGCCGCTACGGCCTCGCCGCGAGTTGCTGCTGCTAGAAACTCTTCGATCTTCGAGACCTCTGCGGCACTCAGCCGAAACGTCAAAGCGCCGCTGACGCCCTCTACCTGGTCTGGCCGGCGCAGGCCAACGATGGCCGCAGTTACAGCCGGATTGTGCAGCGTCCAGGCAAGAGCCACTTCGCCCGGAGTGCGGCGGTGCTCGTGCGCAATTGTTTTGAGAAGCTCCACCAACTCTAGATTACGGCTCAGCTTCGGCTCTTGAAAATCTTTGTCGCGACTGCGCCAATCGTCCTGAGGGAGGTTCAGAGCGCGCTCTTTCGTCATCTTGCCCGTCAACAAGCCGGCCCGCATCGGGGAGTACACAATGACGCCGATACTGTTCTCCCGTGCAAACGGCAGAATCTCGGCCTCCGCTTTACGCACGAGTAAAGAATAGGGCGGCTGTAGTGAAGTGATCGGCGCGATTTGCTGCGCTCGTTTCATCTGCTCGACGTTGAAGTTGGAAACTCCGATCCAACGCACCTTTCCTTCTGACTGCAAGCGTGCCATTTCGGTCCAGCCCTCTTCGATATCGGCGTCCGGCTCAGGCCAGTGAATCTGGTACAGATCGATCACATCGACTCCGAGCCGCCGCAGACTCGCCTCACACTCCTGGCGAATCGAGCTTGCTTTAAGTGATGGATAAATCTTGCTGCTTTCATCCCAACGGCGCTCACACTTCGTGAAGACATACGGCTTAGTCTGGAGTTCCCGGATGGCTTTGCCGACGATCTCTTCCGAATGGCCCAGGCCGTAAACCGCTGCGGTATCGATCCAGTTCATGCCCGCTTCGAGCGCAGTCCTGATAGCGGCGATTGAATCCGCATCATCCTGCGCGCCCCAGCTGAATTGCCATCCGCCGCCGCCCATCGCCCACGCCCCGACTCCGAGTGCGCTGATTTCGAGATCGCTGTTTCCGAGTTTCGCTGCAGAAGAATCCATATCGTTTATTCTTGCTCAGCCCGCAACCGCAACGCGCCTCGCTTTTGTACGGCCCTCAACCATCAGTGCGTGTTTTGCTCGAGCGATGGAACGCCCCGACCGCGCGGTTGCAAAGTCATATCGAATTTGCCGGATTGACATAGCGGCAGTGGCGCGCCACGGTAGAACGCGAGCCCCAAAGCCCAGTTCCGGTTCAATCCGCCATCACAGATCGACCCTGAACTGTGCTCGATGACCCGCCAAACGCCCCGCGCAGAAACGGATTTTTCGAGCAACGGAAACGATACGATCTTCAGGAAAAGACCGCCCGAGACTAAGCACAAAACTAATAGGACACCAACCCAGGTGCGACGCGCCAATAGAACCGCTGCGAGCGGCGCCAAGATATAGAAGACATCGGTTCGCGCCAGGTGCCATCCCGTAGGAACGCTCACGCGGCCGGCGCCAAGAAGTTCCGGCAGCATGTGCGCCAGCATCGGCACAGTTCCGATGAGCAAAGCGCTCGGAAGCAGCCACCACCGGGAGGACTCAAGTACGCGTCTCCAATCGACCGTCGCTCCAAACAAAGCGAAAGCCGCCGGTAGGAGCGGGAGCAAATAACCGGGCAATTTGTTGACACTCGCGCTGAAGAGTAGAAAGCCGAGACCGAAGCAGCTGGCCAGCAGCGTCTTACGCTCATCCCAGTGCCGGTGACGCAAATGGAAGAGCGCCAGGAGCGGAGTCCAGGGGAAAATGGCCGCAAGAAGTATAGGAATGTAATACCACCAGGGCTGAACATGCTGCAGCGTTGCCGAGTAGAGGCGTTCGACGTTGTGACGCCAGAAAAACTCGCGCAGAAACACCACACCGTTGCGAAGATAGACAACCAGATACCAGGGCATTGCAACCGCTGCGATAGCGGCCGCTGCCCACCCCCAGCTCCGCCAGGAGCGGCGAAGGAACCAGAGAAGGGGGATCGCGAGAACAATCGGCAACGGTCCTTTGGCAAGTGCAGCAAACCCGAGACAGGCGCCGATAAGAGCGAAGTAAATCGCCCGCTTGTTCTGAGCGTCGAGTGGGATCCGGGGAACAGCGAGCGCGAGAAAGAGAGCTAGCGAATAGAACACCGCCAGCGGTAAATCGGTCAGAGCAAGGCTGCTGTAAGCAATCCACCCGGCGCAGGTCGCGAGCAGCACCGAGGAGACCGCTGCCGCTTCGATCCCAAACTCGCGCCGCAAAAGAAAGAACATGGTCGCCAGGAAGCAGAGGCTCAGCAGCGCGATAGGCAGCCTTCCCGAGAGCTCGGGGCCAAGGCCAGCCGAGGCTCCCAGGCTGGTAAGCCAGTAAAGTAGGGGCGGCTTTTCAAACCAGGGCGCACCCCACAAGCGCGGAGTAACGTAATCGCCCGTTCGGGCCATCGCACGGCCGATCGCCAAGTACCGCGGCTCATCCGGATCGAGCACTCCGACTCCGGACAGTTTATACAGGTACAGGGAGGCGATTGCCAGCGCCAAGGTGCAAAGTGGCAGGTATCGCCGTAGAGAAGGCAATCCCCAGTATAGGTACTGAAAGCCGCTCGGCCCGCATGTACACTTGGACGAAAAGTATGAAATTCGCCAGTATTGCCGGCGTTCTATGTATCGCGGGATCTATCTCGGCCGCAGCTCCGCAATCAAGCGTTCCACCATCAGGCGCTAAGATCGATAAGCCAAAGCTGGAAGCCTATCTTCGGTACGCCGAAGGCTTCCCTCCGTCCGTGAAACTTGTGGCGGACGATCCCAGCCAGTTCATCACTCGGCGGATACTATCGTGTATTAGTTCACCTAAGCCGTGGCGAGACTAAACAGGAGAAGGTTTATTACGTGACGGCTGACGGCCAACACGTTACGAGCGGTCCGGTCTGGGATCTGAATAGCAATCCGTTCTCAGAAGTGGTGGCGCAATTGCCCGTAGATGGCCCGGCGTTCGGGCCGCCAGATGCGAGTATCGTGCTGGTGGTTTTCAGCGACTTCCAATGCCCCTACTGCCGCGAGTTTGCCAAGACTTTGCGAGAAAACGTTCCCCAGAAGTATCCGAAGGACATCCGCGTTGTCTTCAAGGATTTCCCTATTCCTTCCATCCATCCGTGGGCTACGGCAGCGGCCGAAGCCGCCCACTGTATCGGAGACGGCAAGCCTGACGTTTTCTGGCAGTTTCATGACTGGATCTTCCTGCATCAGGGCGAGATATCGAGCAGCAACGTGCGCGAGAAATCGCTCGATTTCGCCAAAGAACACGGCCAGGATCCCGCTGCCGCAGCAACCTGCATGGATAATCATGCAAAAAAAGCTCAGATTGACGCGGATGTTGCGGCAGGACGTAAGCTCGGCATCGATCAAACCCCGACATTCTTTTTGAATGGCAGGTCGGTTCCCGGCGCCATTACCTGGCAAACGCTCGACACCCTGATACAGATGGAGATGAAGCGTCCGACGTTCATTCCAAAAGCCTCGTCCAGAGTTACAGCTTCTAGTCAGAAGCCGTGACTAAGGAAAGATCCTCCCCCGCAACTGAAACTATTCTTTGCCATCCTAATGTTCGGAGAAAAGGTTGCCGATAACACTAGTGCGGATCACCAAATGGCCGCAGTTAAGGGGAATAAACTCTGGTGGTAGAGACAATCGAATTACAGATGAGTAGCGCGGACGGTCAAGCCTTTAATCTTCCGCCTCTGATCCTGCACCCTTTCTCCAACGCCGAAGAGGCTTCGATACTGAAGGAAAGTACACGCGCCAGCCAGGCGCTGCAAAATCTCGCACCTGCAAATCAGCAGTTTGCCAAGGATCTGGAAAGGAAGATGATGCGCGGCCGATACGCTGAGCTGCGCATGCTTTTCTACGTCGGTAAGGATGTCATGCGCTGGTCGCAGCAATGCGCCGAGACAGTCATCGCCTCTGGTGAATACGCCCAGTATCGGATTCGGCCGGAAACATTCGTCGTCTTCTTAGTGAATCACATCCCCGAGCATGTACGGCTGAAGCTGGACGGCTGGGGCGTGATGGATTTCCGGGCACTGTTTCGTCGCTCAACCGGACTGCACGCCACCTTCGAAGAGCTGCCCGAGGCAAGCTTCTTTTCGGCTGACTTTCTGCGGCACTACCATCGCTGGCTCGACCAATGGTACGAACAGCGCTTACGCGACGTGATTTTCGACCGTCCTGATGGAACTGAGTTCACCTTCGACCTGTATGCTTCGGGTGAGTACAGCACTAAGCTCGAAAAGAGCTGGTCTGACAATCCGGCCGAGTAATAGAATTTCTAAGCAGACCTCCGGCCGTTGAAGCGGCCTTCCGGGTCTGTCGTTAACGCCTACGCTCACCTTCTCGGAAGCGAGTATGCTGTAAAGGTGAATTTACCCAGGTTCGTGCTTGCGCAGCAGCGGCCGCCGGACCGCTCCATTGCCAATATCCGGCAACACATTCAATCCGAGTTGGCCCAGTCCGACCTTCCGGCGCGAGTGCCTAAAGGCGCGCGGATCGCGATCGGCGTCGGCAGCCGCGGCATTTCGAATATCGCCACTATAGTCAAATCTGTCGTCGATTTCTGGAGAGAGCATGGGGCCCAACCGTTCGTCTTTCCCGCAATGGGTAGTCACGGCGCCGCCACCGCCGAAGGTCAGGCCGACGTACTCGCGCACTATGGCATTCACGAAGCAACTCTCGGGGTGCCGGTCGTCAGTTCGCTGGACGTAGTCTCGCAAGGTGAAACGCCGGACGGCATCGAAACCTTCATAGACCGGAGCGCTTACGAAGCTGACGGTATCTTCCTGGTCGGAAGAGTAAAATGGCACACGGATTTCTCAGGCGCGGTCGAGAGTGGGCTATTTAAGATGATGGCGATTGGCCTCGGCAAATTCGCCGGAGCCCGCGCTTATCACACCTATGGGTACCGGATGGGACTCGAGCGCATGATCCGGAGCGTCGGCGAAAAGGTGTTCGCAAGCGGAAAGATTCTTGGCGGGCTCGCGATTCAGGAGGGAGCCTTTCACGAAACCGCTGGTTTGGTGGTAGTCAGTGCTGCACAAGGCTGCCCGGCCATGCTGGCGCAGGAAGAAGAATTGCTGCGGGAAGTCAAGTCTTGGAAGTTGAACCTGCCGGTCAGTGAAGTAGACATCCTCATCGTGGATGAGTTCGGCAAAAATATTAGTGGTGCCGGCATGGATACGAAAGTGATAAACCGCGGAGTCAACGGACAGTACAACCCGTTTCCGGACCTTCCGGTTGTTCATCGCATTTACGCACGGAGCCTGACTTCGCTCACGTATGGGAGTGCCGTCGGCATCGGCATGGCTGATGTTATTCACGACCGCGTGCTTGAGCAAGTAGACTGGACACCTACCTATGTCAACTCGCTGACCGCTTCCACACCGGCCTGCATCCGGACGCCGATTCACTTTCCGAACGATCGGCGCGCACTCGCCGCGATTGCGCCCACGGTGGGGCGAAAAAACCTCTCGGAAGTTACTTTTTGCCGCATTCGAAATACGCTCGAGCTCGTCGACGTTGCCGTTAGCGAGAATCTGGCTGGCTCTCTTCCCTCCGGTGTTGCGCAAAGTCAGCCGTTTGCGGTCGAATTCGATGACTCCGGCAATATAACAGCCTTTCCGGAGCCCGCCAGCCAAGAATTGCCGGCCGCCTCCCTTCACGCCTGAATCGGCGAAGAAAAGTAGAACTCCTTTTTCGCATAAGTCATCCAACTAACAGGGATACTTGTGGAGGTACAGGCCAAGCTGCGCGTCCTTGCCGATGCGGCGAAATACGATGCCTCATGCGCCAGCAGCGGTTCTCGCCGTGCTCGCGTCGAAGGCGGCCTGGGCAACACCGACGGTGTTGGAATCTGCCACAGTTATACGCCTGATGGCCGTTGCGTCTCTCTCCTGAAACTGCTTCTCACGAACTACTGTATCTACGATTGCAGCTATTGCGTGAACCGCATTTCGAGCGACACACAACGCGCGCGGTTCACTCCCGAGGAAGTGGTTTTTTTGACGATTGAGTTCTATAAACGGAACTATATCGAAGGCTTGTTTCTCAGCTCAGGAATCATTCAAAGTCCCGATTACACGATGGAGCAGCTGATCCGCGTGGCGAAGTTGCTTCGTACCGAGCAGCGCTTCGGCGGATACATCCATCTGAAGGCGGTGCCTGGTGCATCGCAGGAGTTGATGCTTGAAGCTGGCCATTGGGCTGATCGTCTTAGCGCGAACGTGGAGCTGGCCCGAGACAGCGACCTCGCGCAATTGGCTCCTGCAAAATCGCACTTTGAGATCGAGAACACGATGCAGCAGATTGCGGCCGGCATTTTAGATGCCAAGGACGCGACCTTGCAGACGAAACGCACCAAGCGTTTTGCTCCTGCCGGGCAGAGCACGCAGTTCATTGTCGGTGCTACAGCGAGTCCAGATGCAGATATGCTCGAGAAGTCTGCCGCACTGTACAAACAATTCGGTCTGCGACGCGCTTACTACTCGGCGTTCAGTCCAATTCCGCACGCTGATCCGACGCTTCCGCTCAAGAAAATTCCACTTATTCGTGAACACAGGCTCTACCAGGCTGACTGGCTGCTCCGCTTTTATGGTTTCTTGCCTGGCGAGCTCACGACTGACGAAGATCGCAACTTGCCGCTTGATAAGGATCCTAAACTCGCCTGGGCTCTACGTCATCGCGAGTTCTATCCGATAGACGTGAACAAGGCCGGCAAATCGGCGCTGCTTCGAGTGCCAGGATTCGGCGTCAGAAATGTCAAGCGGATACTGAAGATACGCCGCTACCGTGCGCTCACGCTGGCCGATCTCGCAAAATTGAAGATCTCACTCAAAAAGTGCCAGTATTTTGTAGTAGCGGCAGACCACAATCCGGCCGCCGCCCAGATCGACAAACCGGCGTTGCCTTCGAAGTTTGCCCAGCCCGAGCAGATGGGCCTTTTCGAAGCCGCTTCAACAGCCAGATCCGGAGAGCTATGATCGCGGTCTCAGCTTCGGATTTCGAGACCTGGCGGGCGCTCGCCCGTAATCTGCTGGCTGCTGGCGTTCCGCCCGCTGAAGTGCACTGGAGCGGTTCCGCCCCTTCCCTCTTCGAAGGCGCGCAAGCATCTCTTCCTGACGGCTCAGTCAAAGTCCCGAAAGAGTTTATGGAGCTGGCTAAAACGGTAGCCCTCTACCGCGATGATGTGCGTTGGCCGCTTCTTTACCGCGCACTTTTCCGTATCCTGCATGGGGAGCGGGAGCTGCTGAAGATCGATGTCGATGATGATGTCCGGGAGCTTCGGCTGATGGAGAAGGCAGTACGCCGGGACATGCACAAGATGACTGCTTTCGTGCGCTTCCGGCGCGTGGCCGGATCTGATCCCGAACAGTTTGTTGCCTGGCATAAGCCGGACCACTTCATTGTCGACGCGATAGCGCCCTGGTTCAAAGCGCGCTTCGGTAGCATGCGATGGGCAATACTCACCCCCGACCGAAGCGTCAGCTGGAATCTCGACCAGCTAACCTTCGGGCCGGGGGTGCCACGTTCCGAGGCGCCGCAGGAAGATGCGCTGGAAGATCTCTGGAAGGATTACTATGCCTCGATCTTCAATCCCGCGCGCGTCAAGATCAAAGCGATGAAGACCGAAATGCCGGTTCGACATTGGGCTACTTTGCCCGAAGCGCAGATCATTTCGAACCTTCTGGCATCGGCCGATAATCGGGTTACTCAAATGGCACTGAATCAGAAAACATCAGCGGCGCCGTGGGTGCCGCAAACCACCGAACTGGCGCAACTGCGAGCCGCCGCTCCCAGCTGCCAGGGATGCGAACTCTACGAGCATGCTACCCAGGTTGTGTTCGGCGAAGGCCCGCCGGATTCTAAGGTCGTGATGGTCGGTGAGCAGCCAGGCGACGAAGAGGACGTGAAGGGCCACCCATTTGTCGGCCCTGCGGGGCGTCTCCTCAACAAGGCCATGCATGAAGCGGAGCTTGATCGAGAGAAGATTTACGTTACGAATGCGGTGAAGCACTTCAAGTTCAAGATCGAGCGCGGGAAGCGCCGTATTCACGCTAAGCCGAGCGGTATTGAGATCTCAGCTTGCAAGCCATGGCTGGAAGCAGAGCTGGCGGCAATTCAGCCGGAACTTGTGGTCTGCCTTGGCGCAACAGCAGCTCAGGCTCTTATGGGTCGCGATTTCCGCATCACGTCCGATCGTGGAAAATTCTATCCGCATCGATGGGCGAAAGAGCTCGTCGCGACCATTCACCCCTCCGCGATCTTGCGCGCTTTGCCTGAGCGCTACGACGAAGAGTATGGTCTTTTGGTTCGCGATCTTCGCGCGATCGCCGCGCGCGTTCGGGAACTCGAAATGGCAAGCTGATCCCCGGGGCTCAGTTCAGCCCGGCTTTCCAGCGCTCAACTAAGATCAACTGCTTCTCAACGTCTAGGCGCTCGGGTGAATCCGGGCTTAAGCGGAGGTACGCTTCGAAGTCTGCCTTTGCCGCGCGATGATTTAGCTGCCGGAAGTGAATCGAACCTCGCTGGCGGTACTCTTCCGCATACTCGGGCATCGCCTCAATCAAGATGTCGAGCACCTGACGCGCTTTGTTGAGCGCTTCTCCGCGAAGATAAATGGCTTTCAGGTTACTGAGCATGCGCACCAGGATCTGGCGCTTTGATAGCGGCGCAAGAACCGCCGGATTTGATCGTAAGTCGACACCGGCTGTCTGTTTTGCAAGCTCGCTGCAGTCCTCAAACGAGAGAAGCCGGCCGCGATGAAAGGGGTCAATCCAGTAGCGTGACTCCGCATCTTCATAAGCCACTACGAAATGACCAGGCAACCCGATTCCCTGGATGGGACGGCCCAGGCGTCTTGCAATCTCCATGTACACGACCGACAGCGAGATCGGGATTCCCAGGCGGCGCATCAGCACCGAGTTGACACAGGAGTTGCGCGGGTCGTAGTATTCGCCCTCATTACCGCGAAGCTGCCACACGTCAAAAAGCACAGCGTTCACAGTGTGAATGAACTCCAGGCCCGAGGCGCCGGCGGCCAGCCGATCCCCAATCTGCTCCGCGATGCTATCGAGACGGTACGTTATTGCTTCCACGTCGACGTCCGGAAACTCAATGCGGGCTATTTCCAAGGCCGCTACGTCGAGGGAAACTGTCGAACGGTCATCGCGCAGAGCATCAAGCAATCGCTGCACGCGGATTAGCTTAGCACCTTCGGGCCCGGCTACTTCGGTGGAAGCAGGCAGCCATTTGCACGGAAGCAGATGGTGCGCCTTATTGACAATCGGCCTTTGAGGACGCCCTTCCCTGCAACTGAAGATCGAGCGAGCTAAGATCATCCGCGAGAATTCGGTCGATCAGTTCCGCGACGCCCCTGCCGCGGGCGCCCTCGGTAACCAGATCGACTTCCTCTTTTATCCCTGGGATCGCATTCGCGACAGCCACCGAGCATTCGCAGCAGCGCAAAAATGCCAGGTCATTCTCAGCGTCGCCGACGCCCACCACGTTATGCCGGGAAAGCTTCAACTCTGCCAGCGCATGATTCAAGCCGGACATCTTGTTAACTCCCGCCGGAAGAACCATGACGGCCTCTTTGTTGAAGATCAACTGCAGATCGAGTCCAAGGCGCCGGATGCTCTCGAGAACTGCAGCTTCGTGAAGTTGCCAGGTTGCAACAATGACCTCGCCTACGCTCATTTCCGATATGCCGTGGTTCTTAAGATCCTCGATAAAATCTGCGGGCGGAGGTGGCGCAAGAGCCCTTTTGGCGCGCGTTTCCGGGCTATAAAGCACAGCGCCGTTCTCCGCCACCACGAAATCGAACAACTCGAGACGATCGAACGTCCGGTCGAGGTCCGGCAGTTCCCTCCCGGTCACAAGAATCAATCGTCTGCTGGATTGGCGAAAGCGCTCAAGAGCTTGGACGGTATTTTCGTCAACAACTCCGTCATGCGCGATCGTGCCATCGTAATCGCAGGCTAAGGCGAGATAACGCATAGCGTCCAGTTTGGATAGAAAATGATGCAGCTCGATTACAAGAGAGCGTATGAAACGCAGCCGCCTAAGGAACCAGTACTAACTTTCCTTTGGCACCTCCGCCCTCGGCTAACTTGTGTGCCTGGCCCGCCTCGCTGAGTGTAAATGTGCGTGCAATCGGAATGCTGAATTTCCCCTGTGCCACCGCTCTGGCCAGCTGCTGCAGCCGGTCAGGGTCAGGCTGGGCGGAAAAAGCTTCGACATAAATATCTTTGCCTTCGGCTTCTTTCGGCTTTCCCAATACGGATCCGAGAATGCCACCGCTCTTCAGCTTCGGAATGAGCTTCCCGATCACAGCCGGACCGACCGTGTCTGCAATCGCATCGAGTTGAGGTAGAGCGGAGATCTCCGCGTCGTTATCCACCGCGATCACCTGGTCTGCTCCGAGCGCCCCAGCCTCTTGCTTCTCTTTTTTCCGAACCGCCACGAATACCCGCGCCCCCTGTAGCTTCGCTACATAAACGGCAGTCCGCCCCACGCTTCCAAGCGCTCCGGTAATGAGCACCGTCTGCCCTGCCTTCAGATTCAGGTGCTCGGCAAGCTGGGCACCCGTCGTGATGACCAGCGGCAAGGCTCCTGCCTCCTCGAGAACGAGGCCTTCAGGTATGATCGCGAGCGCCTCCGCCGTTGCTACTACATATTCGGCATACCCGCCGCCTTGCACATACCCGAATACGTTCTGGCCAACATCGAAAGCCGTTACGCCCGTGCCTAACTTCTCCACTCGCCCCGCAACGTCATTCCCCAGGATCGCCGGTAGTTCCAGCGGCCACATATCCTTCATGACCCCGCTACGTAGCTTGTAATCAATCGGGTTGACGCTGGTGGAACGCACTTTTACGAGAACTTCACCCGCCTTCGGTTCGGGTGTCGGCACCTCCTCGTAATGCAGTTGGTCAGTGTCTCCGTACGCGCGTAGCACAACAGCTTTCATTGTTAGTTGCTCCTTTTCAAAATGCTTCTTAGGGAAGGACGGGAAGTAAAGTTTGCTCCCGTAAACCCGTGTGGGTGAGGCCGCCGATAGCGAGCTCAACCAATTGGTTCGGTGCCCGATGAGCTCCCAGCTGTACTTTCAAGTAGTTGGTAGTGAGTGCAAAGCCGTGCTCCTCGAGCGTAACTCCGCAAAGAGTCTTGCCTATCATCGCGCGGCGAAACTCGGCCTGTTTTTTCTCGGAAAGTTCTCGCAGCAAACGAGTACGCTCCTGGCGTGTGCGCGGAGGAACGCTGTTGGCATACTCCGCCGCCGCAGTGCCGGGCCGTTCAGAATAAGTGAAGACGTGCAGATACGTCAATGGCTGCTCGCGGATAAAATTCAGTGTCTCCTGAAATTCTGCTTCAGTCTCGCCAGGAAAACCAGCCATCACGTCCGCTCCAATAGCAGCATCCGGCATCAGCTTCCGGGCCAGCTCAACCCGAGAGGCATAGTGCCGCGTCCGGTACTTGCGAAACATACGCTTCAATACGGCGTCCGATCCGGATTGCAACGGCAGGTGAACGTGCTTCGCGATTCGCGCCTCACCCGCTACCAGTGCGAGCAAATCGCCTGACCAATCCATCGGTTCAACTGAGCTGATACGGAGCCGCCCCACAGCCGTTTCGCGTAGAAGAGTGCGAAGGAGATCCACCAACCGCATGCCGCCCGGAAGATCGCGCCCCCATCGACCGAGATTGATGCCGCTCAGAACAACCTCACGGTAGCGCTGTGCCAAATCTTTAACTTGCTCGACGACGCTGGCTTCTGTTGCGCTTCGGCTACGTCCGCGCACACTCGGAATGATGCAGAATGAACAACGATTACTGCAACCGTCCTGCACTTTGAGATTCGGGCGCGTGCGGTCTTCTCGAATATCACGCACCGGACTCGCCGCGAAGTCGCGTTGGAGGGCGATGTCTCCCACCAGGATCTGGCCATGATAATCAGTTGAACTTTCACGTATGATCCCGGCAATGCCGTGCTTGTGCGTGTTTCCAACAACCCAACGGACACCCTCGATGGCGGCCAGCTCAGCGGGCGCACGCTGAGCATAGCAGCCAGTCACTAGAATTTGAGTATCCGGCTGATCGCGATGCATCGCCCGAATCTCCCGGCGCGTATCCACATCAGCGCTGCGGGTCACCGTGCAGGTATTGAATACGACGAGATTGGCGTCGCGGGCCTCGCGAACCACTTCGAGACCGCTCTCTCGGAATGAAGCTTCGAGCGCTGCGCCATCGGCCTGCGACGCACGGCAGCCATAGCTCTTCACAAAGACGCGGTTCACCTGCAGTTCCCCTCCCCCAAGTGTAAAGGCACGTTCGCTTTCAATCGCACCAGCAATGTGAAATGATTCTAGGGAGGCAAAACATGAAGAAGACATCGATGATCTGTTGCGCGGCTCTGTTCGCAGCGTCAACCCCTTTCACAGCGCTGGCACAGGAAGCCACATCAAACCCGCTCACCGCGGGCGAGAAGGGCTTCTACTCGATGGTAAGTAAGAACGTAATTGCCGCAGCTGAAAAGATGCCCGAGGAAAACTACTCTTTCAAGCCGACTCCGGACGTGCGGAGCTTTGGAGAGATCGTGGGACATCTGGCCGGCGCGCAGCACATGTTCTGCTCGAATATCAGCGGCGAAAAAGGTTCGATGTCGGAAGATGCAAAAGGCAAGACATCGAAGGCCGACCTTGTGCAGGCCCTGAAAGACTCGGTTGCTTACTGCGATAAGGCTTACGGCGGCCTCACTGATGCGCAAGCCACTCAGATTGTAAATTTAATGGGACACTCGGTGGCGAAGCTGACCGTGATGAGCGTCAACACCGCTCACGTTGATGAGCACTACGGCAACATGGTTACCTACCTTCGCCTGAAGGGTATCGTGCCGCCATCGAGCGAGGGCAAAAAGTAAGTTTGGGCACTACTCGTCCCTAAGAACTCGCATTGGATCTACCCGCGACGCCCGAAACGCAGGCAGCACGGATGCCACTGCCGCTACCGACACCACGATGCCGACGGCGGCAACATAACTGAGCGGGTCCGCGTGTGAAACGCCGTAGAGCATGCCTCCAGCCAAGCGGGAGAGCCCGCCGGCAAGAGCCAAACCAGGGATACATCCGAGAAGAGCCACCGCCAAACCTTGCGCAAAGAACCTCTGCAGGATCTGCGCAGGTAAGGCGCCGAGCGCGATACGAAGTCCCACTTCGCGGAGGCGAATACTAACGAAGTAACTCAAAGTGCCATACAGCCCGACTGCCGCCAGCAAAATCGCCGTGAGTGCGAAAAGCGAAAGCAACCAGGTGCGAAGCCGGCCTTCAGACTGGGCGGCAGAGAGTCGATCTTCCAAAGGAGTCATGTCGAAGACGGAGCGGTTCGGCTCGGTTTTTGCCAAGGCGCGCCGAACGGCATCCCGCATGGATTCGGGGTCTCCGCGCGTGCGCAAGAGAAAGAATGGCGCCATATTGGCATCGTTAGCGCACCAGTACACTATCGGAACGGGAGCATGATTGATGCCGTTTTCGCGGGCGTCCGCGGCTACGCCGATGATCTGTGCGGGCGTTGAGCCAAGCGAGGTTTGTGCCAGAAGGACGTGTCTCCCGAGAGCGCTTTGGCCCGGAGCAAAGGCCTCCGCAAAGCTGCGGTTAATAACGGCCGCTTCCCAAGCGCCCTTCGCCTCGCAGCCATGACCGGCAAGCAGAGGAATGCGCATTGTTTCGAAGTAGCCGTCTGAGACGACTTTCGTGTCGCTCGTCAGGCTTCGGGCATCTGATTGGCCCTCGAGCTTGAGCTCCGTGGGAGACCCGTCGGCCACACCGGGGAGAGCAAAGGACGTCGCGGCAGATTTAATGCCCGGAACGTTTCGGAGCGTGTGAAGATCACGGTCTATGCGATTCATGAGAGACTTCCGATTGACGGTTTCACCCCAGCTCGCACTGACCCGCAGCACAAGTACGTGCGAGGCTTCGAAACCGGGCGAGACTCGCCCGAGTGCCTGGAAACTGCGCAGCAACAGCGCCGCACCTACGAGTAAAGTAACCGCCAGCGCTACCTGCACCCCGATAAGGATCCATTGCAGCCGATTGCGGCCCGACACTTGCGTACGGCTGTGTCCGGCGAGCGCGCCGGCAATAGTGCGGCGGGTGGCTTGCAGAGCCGGTAACAGTCCAAACAGAGCAGTGGAGATCAGTGCGCATCCCAGTGCATAGAGCGCTATGCGCCAATTAAGTGCAATGTTTTCGACGCGCGGCAGACCTTTTGCATACGTACGAAACAATGTGGAGCCAAAGCCGGCGAGAACGAGGCCGGCCACAGAACCGATTACAGCCAGCACAAGAGATTCGGTAAGGAGCTGGCTGATCACCGACATTCGCGACGCTCCGAGGGAGTAACGGATCGCAATTTCGCGCTCCCGCTCTGCCGTGCGAGCGAGTAGAAGCGCAGCAATGTTCATGCATGCGATTAGAAGCAATAGCGAGACCGCCAGAAAAAGAAGCCATAAGGAACTTTCGGGCTTGTCGATCACCAGACTCTTCAGTGGCCGAACCTGCGCGCTTAGGTTCTTATCGGTTTGCGGAAAGGTGCGGCTAAGCCGCGTCTCCACAAGCGCGAGGTCAGCACGCCCCTGGTCGATTGTGACGCCGGGTTTCAGTCGCCCAACAGCCGTGAACCACGTGCTCTCCCGAGATTGCGCGTAGGGACCGTCCGGCGGACTGACAGACCAGAGATCCGCATCCCGGTTTGGAAACGTAAAATTAGCTGGCATTACGCCAATGACCCTGCTGGAATAACTGCCCAATCGGAGGAATTTACCCAGCGCGTGCGGGTCTCCATGAAAGCGCCGCCGCCAGTAAGCATCGCTGATCAACGCGGCGTTCGGTCCCCCGAAGTGCGCCTCCCCAGGCAAGAAGTCGCGCCCCAGCGCTGGACTGACTCCAAGCACCTGCAAGAATCGCGGCGCGACCAGGACCTGGTTCAATTTTTCCGGCGCGGGCCCCGACACCTCTGAGACATCCTCGCTGTAGAAACCGGTTATCGAGCTGAAACTGCGATTGAGTCTGTTCCAGTCTTCGAGCCGGACGGGAGCAACGAAGTTTTCAGCGGGCTTTATCGTCGGATTGTACTGTCGCAGGAACACCAATTGATCAGCCTCGGGAAATGGAAGCGGCCGCAACAGAACCGCATCCAGAGCAGAAAAGACGGCGCTGTTCGCGCCTATCCCGAGAGCCATTGTGAGAATTACCGTGATCGAAAAGGCAGGCGACTTCCTGGCAAAACGCAGCGCGGCATGTAGGTTCGCAATCCCGCGTTCCAGTAATTGCACCCGATGCACGTCCCGGCACTCCTCCTTGATCTGTTCAGTACCTCCGAACTCCAGCAGAGCTTGACGCCGAGCTTCCGAACGCGTTAATCCGTTCGCGACTTTGCTATCGATGAGTTCCTGAAGATGAAAGCCCAGCTCAGAGTTGAGCAGCGCTTCCCGATCTCGCGACTTGCGAAAGAGGAATGAATACAGAGTCATCGCAGCTTCTATTTCGCCGTCTGCATGATCGAAGTCACAGCCTCGGCCAGGCGCTGCCAACTGGATTCTTCTTCGGCTAGCTGCTTACGGCCATTGACGGAAAGCCGGTAAAACTTTGCTTGTCGACCGTTCTCCGATTCTCCCCAATCCGCTTCGAGCCAGCCCCGCTTCTCCAGCCGATGGAGCGCCGGGTACAACGAACCCTGCTGGACCTGCAAAACTTCTTTGGAGATCTGACGGATGCGCTGTGATATGCCATATCCGTGCACCGAGCCGAGAGCAACAATCTTGAGGATGAGCATGTCGAGCGTGCCCTGTAGCAGGTCGGACTTTGCAGTGGGAATGGGGTCTCTCCTAGACACCTTACATATTGAGCTAACGATAGGTAGATTGTCAAGGAGAGACTGCGGTCAGCTTACGAAACGAGAGTCTTTAGAACCCGAGCGTTCTCGGCCGCGTAAGCCGAATCATCGTTGTCGAAATAAACGAAAACTGCCGAAAGTTCACGGCGCCAGGCAGCGATTCGGCCAGCCCATCCCTCTAGAGCGTCCTGTCCGTAGCTGCCCTGGTATTTACCGCCCGGGCCGTGCAAGCGAACATAGGCGAAGTCAGCCGTTATCTGTACGGGCGATTGATAGCCGGCCAAGTCAAAAGCACAGTAGCCGATTCCAAACTGTGACAGCAGATCGTAAACCTGTGCGGTCTCCCAGCTGACATTGCGGAACTCAAAGGCATAGCGGTGACGGTGGGGAAGCAGAGTGAGAAACGAGCGCAACCGATCGACGTCTACCTCCCAACCGGGAGGCAATTGAAACAGGATCGGACCCAGCTTCTGGTCGAGAATCTCAGCCGCCTCTAGGAATTTGGCGAGTCCGGCTTCAACATCCTTGAGCTTCTTCATATGCGTCAGAAACCGGCTAGCTTTCACGGAAAAGCAAAACCCAGGTGAAGTCGATTCGCGCCATCGGTCGAGAGCAGCCTGCTTCGGCAGATGATAGAAGCTGTTGTTCAGTTCGACGGTATCGAAGTGCCTTGCGTAGAAGTCGAGCATCCCCGAAGCGGGGGTTCCCGTTGGATAAAATTTACCCAACCAGTGTTTGTAGTGCCAGCCCGAGGTCCCGATCCGGATGGGAGCAGGCGAAATCAGAGAACTCACCGCTGCTACTTAGGCAGAGTCACAACCGAACCCCAGAATTCATAACAGATGCGCATGAACCGCAGAAACTGCTCCAGATCCGAGGGTTTCCGAACGTAACAGCTGGCATGCAGCTCATAGGCGCGCCTAATCTCGGAGGGATCGGCTGAGCCCGAAACCACCACCACCGGCATAGCTGTCCACTTCGGGTTGCTTTTGATCTCGCGGAGCACTTCGAGACCCGAAATCTTGGGCAGGTGGAGATCGAGGAAGATAACGTCCGGCTGATGGACTTGCTTGGGATTGCGCAGATAAGCAATTGCTTCGTCCCCGCTACGCACCGCATCAACGCCCTCGTGTAAGCCGGCTTCTTTCAGAGCCTCTCGTGTCAAAACAGCGGCAGCTGGATCATTTTCGATCAGGAGGATAGTCAGGCGATCTTTCTGTTCAACGCCTGCGCTCGATACTGATGCCATAATGCCCCTTCAGAGTCTATCTGACGATGGACGGCTCAAGGCAGCGGCTATCCGGGCCGGGAGTTGGGATGCCATGAGATCCTCGATCGGCATAGGAAGCCCAATAGACCAGTTAGGATTCTGGCTCGAGACGGTGGCGGGTATGTTGGGGCGTTCTTCCACCGCAGCCGCATCGTCAAGGGCCGCGGAGAGAACACGGGAAGGCGCGCGAGCCAGCAGCCCATAACAGTCCGCAACCACATCTTCAATCTTGCTGCTTGGAGCAAGAACCGCCGCGGTCGCAAGCCGGTCGCAGATCTCAGTTGTGCTTTTCTCGTTCGGATGAAGATCGAGTTCCTGCTGCTTCTTCAGATCGGATCCAGTCCAAAGCCCCGCCACCGTGGGCAGATCGTGCGTCGTGACGGCCGCGAGTGCTTCGCGTGGATACGTAGATGGATCTTCCTTCTCAAACCAAAAAAGGCGGTACGACAAGACGCGGTGAGCAGCCAGCTTTTCGCGAACTTCGTCCTCTACCGTCCCGAGGTCTTCCCCGACAACATAGGCCTTCGCACGGTGGCTCTCGAGCGCTACAATCGCCAACATCTCGTCCGCGTTGTAACGAATGTAAGCGCCACGATCAGCCGTCATCCCTTGAGGAATCCAGAAGAGGCGGAAAAGCCCCATCACGTGGTCTATACGTAAACCGCCGCCATTGCGGAATGCCGCGCGAATGGTTTGAATGAAAGGCTCGTAACGAGCCGCCCGCAGCTTATGCGGGATGAATGGAGGCAGTCCCCAATTCTGACCCCGCGTGTTGAACTCGTCCGGCGGAGCCCCCACGGCGGCGCTACTGGTGATCACATCCTGCCATCCCCAGGCATCTGCCCCATCCGGATCAACGCCGATCGGGAGGTCCTGCATCAGAGCCACATGCTTCGAAGAGCGTGCGAGCTGTTCATCGGTGAGCCACTGCAACCATTTGTGAAATTCGACTCGGCGTTGATTTTCGCGGCCGAATCGAGCAACCGCCGGATTCGCAGGATGGCGGTACTCCTCCGGCCAGGAGTGCCAACCGGATTGATGAGTTTCAGCCAGAGCGCAAAAGACGGCGAACCGATCGAGGTCTTCGCCCTGCTCGCGGCAGAACTGCGTGAAGGCATCGTTGGCCTGGAATTTATCCCAAAGCCGTTCCATCGCTTCCATTTTCAATTCAAAGACCCGGTCGCGGTCGATCAAGCGCGAATGGTTGAGCTCTTTGCCTAAGCGTGCCAGACTTTCTAGATCGGAACCCTGAGCGCCTGGAGCCCATTCGATATGAATCCAAAGTGGATTGAAGAAACGCCTCGAAGTGGGAAAGTAAGGGCTCGGCTCCTGCGGAGTGATTGGTGTCGCCGCACTAAGCGGATTGAGAAGCAGCATGCCGGCTCCAAGCTGTTTCGACCAGCGTGCCAGACGATCAAGATCTGCGAAGTCGCCAATGCCCCAACTCTCGCGTGATCGGGCACCATATAGCTGTACTGCCCAGCCCCAGGTTTTCAGGTCGTCGGGAAGATAGCATTCTCCGGGACTTACGATCAGCCGCGCTTCTTCCCGTCCGTCTTCAAAGTGAAGGCTGTGATACCCAAGCGGCAAATCGGCCGGCAAGCGCTCGCCCGATACGATCCGCTCGCCACTCTCCAGCCGAACACCAGAGGCGCCCTTCACGATCCGTCCTGCGCCGGCACGCAGGCAAATCAGTGAGTGGTTAGCAGGCGGTGCCTCGGCTTCGCCGTTGGCATCCATGGCCCGCATGATTGCCCGGATCGTCTCTTCGCTGACGTCATGCCACTCGCCGAAAGCGTCCTCGTAGTTCAGGTCCACCCCCCAGCCATTAGCCCGCCTGGCTACTTTGTTGTTCTGCTTCGATTTCGTCATAGGCTAAACGGCCTTTCACAGTGAGCCCAAAGCCATGGGTTGGTCATTCTAAGTTCCTGGCGAAAAGATCTGAGAGCATCTGGAGCTTGGCGCAACGTTCATTTTACCCTCCGTGTCCTTCGTGCCTTCCCCAAAGTTGGCAGCTAAATTGCTCGGGGAATGGTCAGAAGGAGTAGTAAGCGTGAATCTTTCGTCAGTACACCCGATTGACACTCTGCTGGTGAGCCAGCTCGAGAATATTTTGGTTGGAGAGAAGGAGTTAAGCGCCCGCTACTCCGGGATGCCACCCTCAGCGCATACACCCGAGGTTTTGAGGGCTTTCTCTAACGAAGTGAATAGCTTGAAGGCCCGGGCAGATAGGCTGTATCGGCTGATCAATGCCATGGGCTACTACGGCCCCGGCGTGCTCGAGGACGGGATGGGTGCGACACCTGCAACCTATTAGCTGTTTCACTGGCCGGCTTACCGTTCCAGACGGTAGTGTTGGCTTGGAACCATAAATTCGGCTAATGATGCTCCGTGTAAGAGTTAGTTGGTCCACTACATCCTTGCAACTACCCGCCGTTAGAGGTAAAAAAGGCTATGTCCCACGTTCGTAGCTCCTGCCGCGGCAAGACAGTGTTCCTGCTGCGGACCGAACTGGAGCGACTTTATGCTCAGCGTTCAGCCATCGATGCGGCAATCAGCGAACTGCAGGGCCTCTCAAAGTCAAGTCCGATCCACGCCGATGCTGCTAGTCTTGACATCAGCTTGGAGTTGCGAGTGAAGCCTTGTAACCTAACAAATTGCCGGAGCGCCTAGAGATACGGAGGCGTAACTCAACCGGCTATCACCGCCGGTATGCTTGTTGAGCCAGAACTTATCGAGAGAGCGCGCGCGGGCGACGGCCAAGCGTTTAACGAGATCATCCATGGTTACCGTAAGCGGATTTTCGGGACCATTTCGCGCTTGATTGGCAGACCGGAAGATGTCGAGGATGTTGCGCAGGAGGTTTTCGTCCGGCTTTACTACTCGCTCGACCAGCTTCGCTCGGCGGAAGGCTTTGAGACCTGGCTCTATCGACTAACAGTTAATTCGGCGTATGATTATTTGCGTCGAAAGAAGCGTAGGGGCGAGGCCAGAATGTCGGATTTGAGCGAGCAACAGGTTTCATTAGCCGACGCGGCAGCTGGCATTAAGCAAAGCGATAACGAGCGCGAGAAGGGACGGGTGCGTGATCTGGTCGACAATTTGTTCCGCGGCGTCTCAGAACAGGATAGGCTTCTGTTGACGCTGAAGGAAGTGGAAGGGCTCTCGTTGAAGGAGTTGGAGAAGATCTACAACGTTAAGGAGAATGCTCTGAAAGTTCGACTCTACCGGGCGCGTCAGCGGGTCTTGAAAGCGCATAGGGTCGCGGTGGGCGGGGGCAGTTTATGAAGTGGCCGGAGCGGGCACAGGTAGCAGAACTATGAACGGAAATGACGAAAAAGAACTTGATGATTTGTTCAGGAGTTACCGAGAGGCCTGCCCAGATATCGACGCGAGCCCGAACTTTGTTCCCGATGTTTGGAATAAGATAGAAAGTCGCCAGAGCTTCTGGTTCGTATTTCAGCGTTTTGCCGGTGCAGCTACCACTGCGGCTTCAGCGGCGTTGTGCGTTCTTCTTCTCCTCTTGAATCTGATCTATTCTTCGCAGGCCCGCCCAGTGGCTCTGACCTACACGGATGCCTTGATGGCAGACCAGACGGCTGAGAAGACTTATTACGCTGAGGCGATCCGGGACGGGTCGAGCGATGACGAAGCGGGCGCAAAGCCTATCGGCCAGCCCAAATAGTTTATCCATGCAGAGCGCAATGAAACGCAATCAAGGCTCCGCCGTTCTGTTTGCAATACTTCTCTTTTGCTGCGGGGCTGCAACCGGAGCTCTGGTCTATCGCTCGTATGTGACCCCATCAGTGAATGCCAAAACAGCGGAAGACTTTCGGCAGCGCTACCTCTCTGAAATGAAGTCGAAGCTGAACCTGAGGCAGGCGCAGATTGATCAGCTGCAGGTGATCTTAGACGAGACGAAGAGCCAATACCGCGCTGTCAGGGAGCAATACCGGCCGGCAATGCTGCGTGTTAAAAGCGAACAGACAAGCAGGGTCAAAGCCATCTTGACGCCCTCTCAAATCCCGGCTTACGAGGCGCTGGTAGCAGAACGCGAGCGCCGGTCGAAAGAGCAGGATGCCCGCGAGCGAAAAGAAGATCAAAGTCGCGAGCTGGCCGACAGAGCACGGATCAGCCACTGAGTCGGGCAGCGGACGGACAGCCGTCTGAAAGCTGTCGGGCGAATGCTAACTTGGAGCGAATATGCCGCACTTGAAATGTAGTGTTGCAGATTGCGCGAAAACGTTGGATCTTCACGACCGCGCATTGGCATGCCCGGCCTGCGGAAACCTGCTGGAAGTAAGCATCGAGCCTGCCGCTCTCGAGCCGCAAGTACTGAAAGAGCGTTGGCTCACCCGGCGCAGCTCTTACGCTCCGCAAGATGCAAGCGGGGTGTGGCGCTTTCGTGAGTTATTGCCCGGCGGTTATGGCGAGGACGGAATAGTTACTCTCAGCGAAGGCAATACGCCGCTGGTGCGCGGGCAGTCTGCCGCCCGGTGGGTGGGCCTGAAGCAGCTTCACTTCAAGCACCTTGGCTGGAATCCTACCGGGTCTTTCAAAGATCTCGGCATGACGGTCGGGATGACGGAAGCAAAGTATGTGGGCGCAAGAGCCGTTGCCTGTGCTTCGACCGGGAATACAGCGGCTTCGCTTGCCGCCTATGCGGCGCGGGCCGGCTTGGCCGGGCGGGTTTATCTGCCGGCAGGTCAAGCCTCAAACAACAAGCTGGCGCAAGCCCTCGATTTTGGCGCCGAGATCATTCAGATCGAAGGCAGCTTTGACGACGCCTTGAATGAACTGCTGACAGCTAACGATCCGGCTCTCTATTTCTTGAACTCGATCAATCCCTTCCGCATCGAGGGCCAAAAAACAGCGATGTTTGAACTGCTCGAGCAACTCGGCTGGAGCGTTCCCGACTATCTCTTTGTTCCCGGTGGCAATCTCGGAAACTCGTCCGCCTTTGGCAAGGCCTTTACTGAACTGAAGCAGCACGGTCTCATAGACCGGGTACCGCGAATCGTAATTGTGCAGGCTGAGGGAGCCAATCCGCTTTCGCGCATGTGGCGCAGAGGCGAGTCGCAGCTTACGCCGGTGGCGCGGCCGGAAACCGTTGCGACTGCCATCCGGATTGGCAACCCACGATCCTGGAGAAAGGCGCTGCACGCGGTGGAATCGACCGGCGGCTTGGTCATGGATGTGACCGATGATGAGATCGGCCATGCGAAAGCAGTGATTGGAAGGGACGGCATCGGCTGTGAGCCAGCGTCGGCTACTACGCTCGCCGGCATCCGCAAAATGACCTCGGCCGGCAAGCTTGACCGGGATGCCAGTGTTGTCGCTATTTTGACGGGTCACGCGCTAAAAGACACCGAGTACATTTTGCGTGCGCAAGGAGCAGACCTCGCTCAAGAGCCTGCACTGACTGGCGCATCGTGACCCCTCCTGCACCGATGAGTGACACAGTTGGAAAGCAAATCGAAGTACGAGTCCCGGGCTCGATTGCGAATCTTGGCTCAGGATTCGACACGCTTGCGGTAGCGGTCCGGTTGTATCTGACCCTTGAAGCGCGCATCATCCCGGGTCAGAATCAGCTTCTCTTTCGCTTTCTCGATTGTGCGATAGACGGAGAGAATTACATTGAACGCGCCTTCAGATTCTTAGCTGCTCAGCATGGCGGCTCGTGCCCCTCGGTGGAGGTGAACGTCTGGAGCGAGATACCGATGAAAGGCGGCTTGGGCAGCAGTGCGGCTGCAACTGTAGCGGGCCTGCGGCTCTACGAGGCAATGACGGGTCCGCTGCCTGTGCAAGGACTGCTCAATGCAGCCTGTGCGCTCGAAGGCCATCCTGACAACGTGGCGGCGGCGTTGCTGGGAGGGCTTACGATTAGCTGCCAGATGCCCGATCGCTCCGCCTTCGCAGTACGGGTTGAGTGGCCGCAATCCATCTCGTTTCTGGTTCTCACGCCGCAGTTGTCACTCTCAACCGCCGCATCCAGACTTGTTTTGCCGGGACACGTTCTGCTCAGCGACGCCGTGTTTAATCTCCAACGGGTCGGGCTTTTTCTGCAGGCGGTGCAAAGCGGAGAATATGCGCTTCTTAGGGAAGCTTTGCGAGACAGGCTTCATCAGCCATCCCGACAGAGTCTCGTGCCCGGGCTCGAAGAGTTGCTCGCTCTCGAACATCCCGATCTTCTCGGCGTGTGCCTGAGCGGCGCAGGGCCGTCCATTGTTGCGCTGGCGGAGCACAACCTTGATGCGATAGAAGCTTTAATGGCTGATGCTTTTACGCCACTTCAAATGCCTTTTACCATTCGCCGGCTGACAGCCGACCTGCATGGCTTTCGCGATTCTGCAGCTCAAATTGAGAGTACGGCCGCCTGCTTGCCTAACTCGCACTCCTGATGTACGGCGCGTACGGCGCGGTCGAGGTGATCGAGTTTGACGATGATGCCGATGGTCAGCTCGCTTGAACCCTGCGCAATAGCGATGATATTGATCTCCTCGCGCGAGATAGCCGTGAAAACGCGGCCGGCAAGGCCGGGCGTACCGCGCATCCCTTCGCCCACCACCGCAAGCAGGCCAACGTTCCCATCCACTTCGATCGGTCTTAGATAGCCGTGCGCCAGTTCCAGCGAAAGGTTGGATTCGAGAGCTTCGAGCGCTGCATCCACATCGTGCCGGCGTATCAGGAAACAGAAACTCTGCCGGTAGCTGGAGCTTGTAAACACCAAAATCTCGACATTCGCCAAAGCTAGCGCGTCGAGCGCCCGTGCCATGAGCTTTGTGCCGCTCAAGACAGCATTGGCGGGCTCCATCGAGATGAGTGCGACGTTGGCCATGGAAGTAACCGCACGAGCACCCTTCGGCTCTTCGAAATGAGAGACAATTTTCGTGCCCGCCTTGTGAGGAGCAAAGCTGTTTTTACTCCAGACCGGAATTTGCTTTTCTACCAGGGGAGCAAGAGTGCGGGGATGCAGCACCTTCGCGCCATTGTAAGCAAGCTCAGCGGCTTCGGCGTAGGTGACTTCGTCCAGCACCGCCACATCTGAAACGAGACGCGGATCGGCAGTCATGATCCCGTCGACATCGGTCCAGATCCAAAGTTCTTCGGCATCGAGCGAGGCAGCGATGATTGAAGCTGAAAAGTCCGAGCCGCCGCGCCCCAGAGTAGTCGGCCGGCCATCGGCGGTAGCGCCGTTGAAACCGGTGATGACAGGAACGATGCCCTGCTTCGCGAGGGGCAGGAGTTGCGCCTGACAGCGCTCCCGTGTGGCCTCCATATGCGGCGAGGCATTGCCGAAAACGGCATCAGTGACGATCAAACGCGCTCCGTTTATCGCATGCGCCGCAATGCCACGCGCTTCCAGACAGTGCGCCAGGAGTTCAGATGACAGCCGCTCACCGATCGCAATCGCTTCATCGACCGAGCGAGGCGGCCGCTCGCCCAACATGGCAATGCCACCGGCGATGCGTTCGAATTCGGAGACTAGACTCTGCACTGCGGAAATCGCCCGAGCTAGCAGAACCTCGTGACCCGCCGCATTTCCCAGCAAAAGCCGCGCGGTTTCGATGTGCCGACGCCGTAACCGTTCGATATCTTCTTGAACTGCCTGCCGGTCTCCTAATTCGGCGCGCCGCAATGTTTCAAGCAGCAGGTCGGTGACCTTCGACATAGCCGAGACGACCACGACTACGGGCATTCCGGCAGAGCCGACTATCTCCGCCGCGGCAACGATCCGCTCGGCGGTCCCCATGCTTGTGCCGCCGAACTTCATGACTAGAAGGTGGTTCAAGACCACATCCTAACCTAATCGCCGGTGTACGGAGCCTCTGACTGCCAACAGCCTAAGGGCGATCAGCTTCGCCGGAATCCTCACTATTTCCGCTTCGCTGAAGAGAACGGACGACTGTTTGCATTCCGAGCCACTTACGGTGTACAATTATTCACTGCGGTGAATAAAAATACAGGGAGGCTCTTCTGATGGCTGCGTCTGCTTACGGACCCCAAGTTTACGGTCGGGCGGCACATCTGCGTACCGATCTGGATTTTTCGCCGGCTCAATTGAACGGTGTTCTGGAACTCGCGATGCAGGTGAAGCAGTCACGCCAGCGCTACTCCTCCGCTCTCAAAGGACGTTATCTGAGCCTTCTGTTCGAAAAGCCGTCGCTAAGAACGCGCATGACATTCGAACTGGCAATCAAGCAGCTGGGCGGCGATAGTGTCACACAGATTGGAATGATCGCTGACCGTGAGCCGCTAAAAGATGTAGCGCGTAATCTTGCTCGCTGGACGGACCTGATTGTCGCCCGCACCTTTGCCCAGGAGACAGTGGATGAATTGGCACATTGGTCAGGCCTGCCAGTGATCAACGCGCTTACCGACCTGTACCATCCGTGCCAAGCCCTGGCAGACATGCTAACGCTTAAGGAGCAGTTCGGCAAGCTGCGCGGATTGAAACTCGCCTATGTTGGAGACGGCAACAACGTGGCTCATTCGCTGCTGCTTTGCTGCTCGCGTTTAGGCGTTCACTGTTCCGTCGCCACGCCGGCGGGCTTTGAGCCTAACCCGTCGGTCGTAGCGCAAGCCAGGCAACTAGCCGCAGTCACTGGATCTGCGATCGAGATCACAAACGATCCGCTTGCGGGGGTCCAATCGGCCGATGCCGTATATACGGATGTCTGGGCGAGCATGGGCCAGGAGTCTGAAGCGGCCGAGCGGCGTCAGATGTTCGCCAGTTACCAGGTGAACGACGCTCTGCTCTCCAGCGCGAAAGCAGGAGCAGTGTTCATGCACTGCTTACCCGCGAAACGCGGCCTCGAGGTCACCGATAGCGTGATGGAATCGCGGCAGTGTGTCGCTTTCGATCAAGCCGAAAATCGTCTTCACGCTCAAAAAGCTGTGCTTTTAACACTGCTGCAATAGCGGGTGTATAAAACAGTGGCTTCGGCCCGTTCGGCCTGCTTCAGACTTCCTAGAGCGCGCGTGCACAATAGAAGATCATGCATAAAGTACAAGCGAAGAAGGTAGCTCTCGCCTACTCTGGCGGTTTGGATACCTCGATCATCATTCCCTGGCTGAAGGAGAACTATGGCTGTGAGGTGGTCGCCGTGTGCGGGGATATTGGACAAGGGAGTGAGGAGTTAAAGGGCATCGAGGAAAAGGCTCTCGCGACCGGTGCGTCCGAAGTTTACGTAGAGGACATGCGCGAGGAGTTCGTAAACGACTATCTCTGGAAACTGGTTCGTTCCGGCGCCGTGTACGAGCACAAGTATCTGTTGGGAACTTCCATCGCGCGGCCTTTGTTGGCGAAGCGTCAGGCCGAAGTCGCTCTGAAAACCGGCTGCGATGCTTTGGCGCATGGCTGCACCGGTAAGGGCAACGACCAGGTGCGGTTCGAACTCACTTACAAAGCGATCGCTCCGCAGCTTCCGGTAATTGCACCATGGCGCGAGTGGGATATCGTTTCCCGCGAGGATGCCATCGAGTACGCGAAGAGCCACAATGTTCCGATCGCGCAATCGATCACGAAGATTTACAGCCGGGACCGCAATATCTGGCACATCTCTCACGAGGGCGGCGAGCTGGAAGACCCAGCCAATCCGGCTACCGAACCGATATGGATGCTCACCAGAACACCGGGTGACTCGCCGCTAAAGCCGGCTGAGGTAACGGTTGGATTCGAAAGCGGAAAGCCAGTCTCACTCGACGGCCAGCACCAGCTAAGCGCCGTGTCTCTGCTGGAGAAGTTGAATGAGATTGGCGGAGATCACGGCATCGGCAGAATAGACCTGGTAGAAAACAGGTTCGTCGGCATGAAATCGCGAGGTTGCTACGAGACCCCGGGCGGAACGATTTTAATGGCCGCCATTGGAGAGCTGGAGGCACTTACGCTTGACCGTGCCACCTTGCATTACAAGCAGAAAGCAGCGCTTGATTATGCCGAGATGGTCTATAACGGCCTCTGGTTCACGCCGCTGCGGGAAGGGCTGGATGCATTTTTCGAGAAGGTAGCCGAGCCGGTCACAGGAGAAATAACGCTCCGGTTATACCGAGGCACTCTGCAACCGGTAAGCCGCAAAAGCCCCAATTCGCTCTACAATCTCGATATCGCCAGCTTCACGATGGGCGCCGGATACGACCAGAAAGATGCCCTCGGGTTTATCAATCTAGTCGGGCTGCCGATTAAAGTGCGCGCACTCCTGAATAGCTGATATGAAGCTTTGGGGCGGCAGATTCGAAAGCGAACCTTCGCAAGTGTTCGAGGCGTTCTCGGAATCGCTGCGCTTCGACCGGGAGCTGATCTTTGCAGATGTAAAAGGCTCGCAGGCTTTTGCGCGAGCGCTGGGTCGGCAAGGCATTCTCAGCCCGGAGGAGACCACGCAGCTCATTACCGCATTCGCTGAGATCGGTGAAGAGGCGCGCAATCCGGGCTACTTCTTTAGCGCCCGAGACGAAGACGTTCACACCTTTGTCATTCGCAAATTGACCGAGAAGGTTGGGGACCTCTCAAGCAAGATCCATACTGGGCGCAGTCGAAACGAGCAGGTGTCGCTCGACGTCCGCCTGTACTTGCGGTCAGGAGCGGAGACAATCCTGCATGGTTTGGCCGACTTGATGAAGGAACTCCTGCAGCTGGGGAGTAGATACGCGGATGCCGTTATTCCCGGCTACACTCATCTGCGTCGCGCGCAGGCGGTTCTCTGGCCGCACTATGTTCTGGCCTATTTTGAGATGTTAGGGCGGGATTGGGAACGGATGAAGCAGGCGCATTCCCGGATTAACGTCATGCCGCTCGGTTCAGGAGCATTGGCCGGCAGCGGGTTCCCCTTCGACCGGGAGGCGATCGCAGAGGACCTGGGCTTTCCCGCCATCACGCTGAACAGCATGGATGTCGCGGGTGATCGCGATTTTGCTCTCGATTTTCTCTACGCCTGCAGCCTGATCCTGCTGCACTTAAGCCGTTTGGCCGAAGACTGGATTCTTTTTTCCAGCGAAGAGTTCAATTGGTTAACACTCGAAGACGCCGTGACCAGCGGCTCGAGCCTGATGCCGCAAAAGAAGAACCCCGATTCACTTGAGTTGATCCGCGGCAAATCCGGCCGGGTCTTCGGAGATCTCACTTCTCTTTTCATCACGATGAAAGGTCTGCCTATGACCTACAATCGCGACATGCAGGAGGACAAGGAACCCCTTTTCGACGCTTTCTATCAGACCGCAGGCGCGCTGAACATGGCCAGAGAAGTCGCACGCTCGGTGACCCTCAAACCTGAATTACCGGCTCGCGCGGCAGACGAGAGCTGGGTGGTCGCAACGGATTTGGCAGAGGAACTGGCGCGTTCCGGAGTAGCATTTCATCGAGCCCACCAGATTGTCGGCCAACTAGTGCTGGAGAGCGTGAAATCCGGCAAAAAACCTTCTGATTGGAACGGCAGCTCACTTGCTGCCTTTGCGCCCGAGTTCACTCCGGAGATGGCGCGCTTTCTATCGCCGGCGGAGGGTATGAAAACCCGTGCTTTGCCCGGCGGTACCGCTCCTGCTGCTGTGGAGCAAGCGCTCAAGCAGGCAGATGAGAGGCTTAAGGCACTGCGGGAACAGCTGCTTTAAGAGATGAACAAGAGTTTTCGACAGGGACAGATTCTCAAAATTATCGGCAACAAAGAGATCTACACACAAGAGGAACTGCTGCGGGAGCTCAGCCAGGCTCAAATTCACACCACACAGGTAACTCTTTCACGCGATATGCGCGAGCTTGGCCTGGTAAAGACCAGCGACGGTTATCGACAACTAGCAGCAGAACAAACCGGCCCTGACCTCTCGGATGTCGCGAATGAATATCTGCTCGATGTGCGCGTTGCTCAGAACTTGGTAGTGCTCGAGACCTCTCCGGGCAACGCGAGTACCCTAGCCATTGCTCTGGACAAGCAACGCTTGAGCCAAGTAGTAGGAACCATCGCCGGTGATGACACCGTGCTTGTGATCACTTCGGACAATTTATCTGCCGAAGATTTCCGCCGCAAACTGCTTGCACTGATCTCGGGCTAGCTGTTAGTGCTGGTGCGAACCGTCCCCGTGATTATGCGCGGCAACCGGCTGACACTGGCAGTCGGCGAGCAAGCAGGGAACGTGTTCGAACTGGATCGTGGCGTGATGGATTCCGAACCCACTGAGTGCTTCGTTGATACGCCTCAGAATCCCCTCGCTCTCCGATGCCGGCATGTCGTCGATCAAGACATGGGAACAAAGCGCGTGCGTATTCGATCCCAAGCTCCAGATGTGCAGATCGTGTACATCGATCACGCCGTCCACTGAACTCATAGCTTGCGTGACCTTGTCGAGATGGATGCCGCGCGGCAGGCCTTCGAGCAGAATATTAAGAGACTCCCGAATGATATCCCAGGCCGTGTAAACGATAAAGAGTCCCAGGATAATCGATAGAATCGGATCGATGTACGTCAGCCCCGTGTAGCGGATCGCCAACGCTCCAACGATAATTGCTACCGCGCCCACCGCATCACCGACCATGTGGACAACGGCGGCACGAATGTTGATGTCACCCTTCTTCCCGCGGCTTAATGCAATCACAATCGCGCCGTTCAGAACCAGTGCGGCAGCTGCTACCCACATCATGATCCGGTCGTTCAGAGGCTCTGGACGAAGCAGCCGGCCCGCCGCTTCCCAGAAGATGACCAGTGAAACGAGGACCAGCGTTGCCGCATTCAGGAAAGCCGCCACCACGCCTGCGCGACCATAACCGAAGGTCTTGAACTGATCGCCGGGTTTGTCTTGCAGGTAAACGCCGATGGCTGCTAGCAAAAGAGCTAACGCGTCTGTAAAGTTATGTCCCGCATCCGAAAGCAACGATAAGCTGTGGGACCGCAGGCCCGCGTAGATCTCGAAAGCAGTAAAGGCAAGAGTGGCACCGAGCGAGACACGCAAAACCCAGCCCGTACCTTGCGCGTGATGGTGATGATTGTGGGCCAATTCTAAGCTTCTTCTCCTAAATCTACGACAAATTACACGAGCATACCGAGAGAGGGCTACTGCGGTTGAGCCGGCTTCTCACCTGGGCGGTAAAGCGTAGGCACTTTCTTCTTCGTCTCCTCTTCTTTCTCGGCAGCCTTCTTTTTCTCTTTCTGCTCCTTGGTGGACGTCATGGCTTCACGCTCGCTTTGTTCTTTCGCGTCTCTGGTCGCCAGTTCCGTTCCACGTTTTTTCGAATCTTCCAATGAAAGCTCATGGCTGTCGCTAGTTGTATCGATAGCTTCCGACAAGACGAACTTGTAGCGCTCGAAATCTTTCGGCTCATCTTCTTGCACCTTGGTCAACTTGCCGAGGAAATCTTTCTCGGCGCCCAAAACGGCCACCATCCCGGTATCGATCGGGCGATTGTGACGGAGAGCGTCGTCCGCCACCGAGTCGATCGCTTCGATGATCCGGCTGTAGTCTTCGAGCGCGTTGTGAATGAAGATACTGCGTCCTGGCTTCTCTTTGGCAAGATACTGTTCAACCAAGTCGATTCGCTGCCGCGCAAAATGCACGTAAAGCAGCAATCGCTCGTTAGGATCCTGCGCCTCCCGCACTTGCTCTACTTCGTTGGAGGTGAGAAAATCGCGGTCTTGCCCGCAAAGCAGAAGGGTGGAACCGGCCAGGCACATAATGAGGCGGAAAATCATTTCTGCATAACCCCTACTATCAATCTCTCGTGTACTTCCTCCAGCTTGCGATCGGTTTGTTCCGCCCAGCCGCGGCTCTGGATTTCAATATCGTCGAGAAGGGCTTTCATGCGCCGCTGCAGATAAGCGACCCGTAACTCGGCTTTTTTGTAAAGCCGCGCCTTATGCACCGAATCAAGTGACTTTATGCAGCTGTTCAGGGCAGTCATCATACTGTCGAGCTCCTCGTCGCCTTTGCCAGTGTCACCCTTCACATACGCAATGCGGGCGTTATCGAAGGCATTATCAGCCTTGGCCAGCTCCAATTCCCATACTTTGCCGGTTTCGTGATCCCGATTCACGTCTGAAGCCAACGAGCCCGGCGCAAGAAAGGCTGCCAGCCAGGTGGCGATCAGACCAGAAATAAGCAGCCTGTCTAACTGTTTGATGCGCCCCAACCCCATGCCTCTTCTTTTCCTATTCGAGTGCGGCTAACTTCAATTTTATCCAGTGGGTTCGCGGCCTTTCGCTGCCGCGCTCGCTTGTTTCTGGAGGTGAGTGATATTCAGACCCTCGAAGGTGAGTGCAATAAATCCGACGATGATCAAGGGGATCGTGACTACCGCCCACAAAATTAGCGAAAAGCGTCTGGCATGGCCTGCCGCAAGACCGAACATCATAAGCGTCCGCGCCGCAACCCAATGGAACGATCCGATATTACCCGGCGCCTGTGGAACGATGCTGCTCAATCTCAATAAAACCAACATGGTGAATGATGCGGTCCAGGCAACTGGCAGCCGGTTGGCGAGCACAAGCAGGTAAATTGGAAGCATCTGGGCCAGCATGTAGAGCCCGCTGACGAAGAACGAGAAGTAGAGATATCGCGAGTGGCCGATCATATGTAAATCACTGATCAGGGTATTGAACCAGCGTGGCCAGGAGATCCCGAAAACCAGACTGAGCGACTGGGTTCGCGCATACATGGCGTAAGCCAGTATCAGCGTGCAGATTCCTATTAAGATTGCCAGGATGTAACCCGCGTGCAGCAGCACCCCGGGCAGCTTTACCAGACGCAGGCACACGGAAAAACACGTTAAGAGCCAGATACCGTCGAAGATGCGCTCGATCAGTGCTGAAGCGAAACTCACCGAGAGGGGAACCTCGGAGACTTTGGAGAGAAGAAAGCAACGAATTACTTCGCCCGCGCGCAATGGAAGAACTTCATTCGCGAACAGGCCGACATAGATCGCCTCCACTGCCTGAATGAAGGAGACCTTCGCCACGGGCTGCAGAAGCAGCTTCCAGCGCCAGGCGTGAAGCAGATAGACACAGATATCCGAGACGATGGCCGCGGCGACCCAGTGCCACTTCATGTGGCGGATTTCACCCCAAATGTACTGCAGCCCCGCCCCGTTGAGTACCCAGCTCATGCAGAGCAGCGAGATCACATTCGTAACAAGGATCAGCGCCCACGTTCTGATCTTGTTGCCGCGCTCAACAGGCCTAAGTGGTACGGTCTGAGTGCCCAAGCACCCTTATGATAGCGCCAGTATGATGTCAGCCGAATTACGAACAGATGCGACTCGCCTTCATCCCTGGTGGCGAAGGCCAACACCGCGTCCGATCACAAAAATGTAGGCGAAGCCGAACACACCAGCGGCAATCCACCAGAGCGGCTGGCGGGTAACAATCAATGGTGGATCTGCCCTTTGCTTACGAAACAAGTTATCCGCCCATAGGAGACCCGAAGATCCGCCAAAAGCTGCCGGTACCGTCGAAACGAGGAAGAGCTTCAACCCAAGAGGATCAAGCGCGCCTGCCAGGCAGCTGAATAGGCAGGCGGAGTAGTAAGGCAGTCGTCCAACGACATTGTAAGCAGGTCTATCGGGACAGAACCGCTGAACGGAAATGGCAAGACGGCGCAACAAAAGCACATAAAGTGCCGCCCCGCCAACGATCATGAAGAGTCGCCAGGCGCCCTGGTGTGGCAAGCCTTCAATCACCTGCTGCCAGTCGCCAAATCCAAATGTCCCGGAAAAAAGAAAATATCCCGCTCCCGGCAGGAGATTCAAAGCAGCTAAAATCCAGAAAAAGTATCGGGCGTTCGCGTTCTTCAACGCCTGCGCAAGAAACAAAGCAACCGTTCCGGCCAAAAGATTTACAATCGTTCCGCCGGCGTCCACCCAGCGATCTGGATGTAGGCTCGAGAGGTGATTGCTCGTCAGTTCGGTTGGTATGTCGCCTCTGAGCCAGGCTATCAGGCCATGCCCAACACCCTCGTGTAATAGCGTTGCGGCAGCGGAAGCGATCACAGCCATACTGACGATGGTTGCTTTGCTGTGGCTGTCCGGCACAGCAGCCAATCTATCAGGACGAACAGCCACGGTAGCGTGTCGGGCGTGATCAGAAGATCACGCCCCCGCTCGCACAGAACGTGGAGCGCTATGCGTAGAGACCCATGGCCCGCTTGGCCTGTGCCATTGTGTCTCTCGCAATCGGCTCAACGTGAGCTCTTCCCTGCTCCAGGATGCGATCGATGTACCCAGGATCCTTGGTGACCTCGCGATAGCGCTGCTGAATCGGCTCTAGGCGAGCGATCACGGTTTCAGCCACCAGCTTTTTAAAGTCGCCGTAGCGTAATCCTGCAATTCTTTCGAGCGTGACCGAAGGGTCGCAGGCTTGCGCCATGGCGAAAAGATTAGCGACACCAGGGCTCATATCGGCCGGATCTACAGCCGGCTTCGAATCTGTCGTTGCGCGCGCAATCTTCTTCTGGATGACTTTAGGATCATCGAGCAGAGCGATAGCGTGGCCGGAGCCCGGCGCTGATTTGCTCATTTTTTGGCTCGGATCGTCAAGACCCATGATGCGAGCGCCCACTAAAGGCAGATGCGTGGCAGGCATAACAAACGTTTCACCATAAAGGCTGTTGAAGCGCTGTGCAATGTCCCGGGCCAATTCGAGATGCTGCGACTGATCCTCGCCTACAGGGACGATCCCAGCCTGGTAGATAAGAATGTCGGCAGCCATCAACACCGGATACTGCAGAAGGCCGTCCCCAATAGTGTCCTGCTTTTCAGCCTTAGCCTTGAACTGGGTCATACGGTACAGCCAACCAAGCGGAGTCACACACGTCAAAAGCCATGCAAGTTCCGAGTGGCCGGAAACGCTCGATTGAACGACGATCGACGATTGCTCTGGATCTATGCCGGAGGCAATGAAAAGAGCTGCTGTCTCGCGGATCTTGGCCGCCAGTTCCCGCGGCTCCTGGAAGATCGTGATCGCATGCAGATCGACGATGCAGAAGATGCTCTCGTACCGGCTTTGAATTTCGGCCCAATTCTTCAAAGCACCCAGGTAATTGCCAATGTGCAGCTGACCGGTTGGCTGAACTCCGGATAAGACTCGTGCTCTCATGCAAGTAACGGATCTTTTATCGTAAGTGATGACATCGACAGTAACGATCGAGAAGTTAGTTTATGGCGGAGATGGCCTGGGGCGGATCGACGGCCAAGTAGTGCTCGCGCCGTTTGTCCTGCCGGGCGAAGAGGTCGAGCTGGCTACTGCCAGAGTGAAGACGGGCCTTCTACGCGGGGATTCCTTGAAGGTACTTGCACCCTCTCCGCACCGCATCGATCCGCGCTGTGAATACTTCGGTGTCTGCGGCGGCTGTCAGTACCAGCATGCCGGCTACAGCTATCAGCTTGAACAGAAAACTGCGATCCTTCGCGAAACCTTAAAGCGACTCGGACAGGTGACCTATGAGGCCGATATTCCTGTCATCAGTGCTGAGCCCTGGGCCTACCGGAATCGAATCCAATTACACTTTGCCCACAACGAATCCGGATTTCATAAGCAGAGTTCACATGACCTGTGCGCGATCGATCACTGCTATATATCTGCACCCTTGCTGGTGGATGCGATAGCGGCCATTCAGAAAAGCGTCAAATCACCCGACTGGCCGGCGTTTCTAAGCTCCCTTGAATTGTTTACGAACGGGCAGGAGCTGCAGCTTAACGTGCTCGACTCGTCGAGACCTGTCGCGGCGCGCTTCTTCGAATGGTGCCGAAGCTTCTTGCCGACACTCGCGCCAGGCTCGGTCGAGTATTCGGCGGCTGGCTTCAACTTCCGGATCAGCGGAGGATCCTTTTTTCAGGTAAATCGTTTCCTGATCGACGAGCTGGTGACTGAAGTCTTAAGCGACTCGACTGGTGACTATGCTGTCGATTGCTACGCGGGCGTCGGTTTATTCTCGCTTCCGCTCACAAACCGTTTTGCCAAAGTGAATGCCGTGGAGCGGGGCGGTTCGGCCTTTCGCGACCTGGAGTTCAACATAACCCGGAGCGGAGTCGCCGTAAACCCCATGAAAGCGTCGGCGGAAAACTACCTGGCTTCTTCTCTCGATTCCTCGCCGGACCTGCTGGTGATCGATCCGCCGCGCAGCGGCTTGGGCCAGGAGGCAACTCGTTCTCTCCTGAAGATTCTTCCGGCACGAGTTACGCTCGTGAGCTGCGACCCGGCGACACTAGCACGGGACTTGAAACAACTCCTCGAGAGCTATCGCATACGCCGCTTGGCGCTGATCGATCTCTTCCCGCAGACTTACCACTTCGAGACGATTGCGCATCTCGAGAAGAAGTGAAAAGCTCTACTCTCGAGCCGAGTCACCGCTGATGTAGCTTTCGCCGAAGTGCAGTATGAGTGCAAGAGCGAGTAATCCGCCCACGAGGAGCAGAGGCCATTGCAGAACCGGACCCGCCAGTTGGCTAGATCCAAAAACGAAGCTCTGGTGCGGAGACCACACCCAGATCACCAGCAAATTAAATACCTGGAGGCTGAAGATAGCTGCCTGAAAAACGCGGGGAAGAGTGAGTACGAACCCAATTAAGCCGACGCTGAGCAAGAGAATATCTGCGTAAGAACTGTGGGTAGTGACGGTCGCGTTCGGACCGAACGTCGCGAGAGACCAGACAAGACAATTGCCGAGCGCCGCCGCTATCATCCAACCTGAGTAAGCGATCGCCGCAGACGCTTGTTTACGCCTTAGGAGGAACATCAACCACGCCAGCCAACCAAGATTAAGAACACCGACCGCATTCCAGATCCATTCACGTTGAGCGATCCTCGACTGTTCCGCGGCCATACGATCAATGCCCACTTTTCCCGTCAAAGTGACTGCTTCCAACCCAAACGTGTCAAGCGGCTGATGACCTTCCAGTGTCAAGACATTCGAAAGTTTAAAGGCAATGATGTCCTTCGCCGTACGGCCCGTGTAAGCGTCCACAATGGCTCTCCAGGTCGACCTCTTGTCGATATCAGGGTCACCGGCGAGATGCATTTTCACCAGCCGATTACCTGGGGGGTCCACAATCTTCTGGTACATGATCCATGGCACGCCATAGACAGATACGATGCACGCAGCGAGCACGAGTTGCCGGATCGAGAACGTCCGGCGAAAGCGGACAACCCCCACGGCAATCGCAGGCAGGCTGAAGATACTGCCGGGATGGGCCATCAAAGCAAGCCCGACACAAGCAGCCGATAAAGAGGCCTCGAAAAAGCTAAGCCGGCCACCTCTTCTGATCGCGTCAATCAGGATGCTGGCGATGAAAAGCACACAAGCAGCCGCCAACAGTTTTGGCCAGGCATAAACACTGTTGTAAAACAGAAAACCGGAGAATATCAGCAATCCTAAGGCTTGCCGAATACGGATCGCCGGTGTACCAAACGAGGTGAGCAAACACCAGACCCCGCAGATCCACAGACACTGGAGCGCGGCTGCAATCAGCTCATAATGTAGTCTCACTGTGCCCACAAAGCGCAGCGTCCGTTGAAGAAGAAAGATGCCGGTCTGAAGCGGCGGACGATCGCTACTGAGCCAGTCGCCGCAGCAGAAAGGGCGCAGTGGCTGCCGCGCATACAGCTTCTCGGCAAAGAAGAAAGGAATGATATTGTCCCCGGGCCGGATTTGATCAAAGAAACGCTGATTAGCGTAATCGGCTCCCGAGGCGACTGGATCGACAAACAAAAACAGGAAACACAAATAGCAGACGCCCGCGACCGCGGCGTAGAGGAAAGGCTTCGCGGTTGATTTTGCGACCGCAATGATCGCAGTTCTGCGGCACAACGGCGAAAGGAGCACACCCGCGGAAGCGATGTACACAGAGAACGAAAAAATCCTGCCTAGGAGCTTCGAGAAGAAAAAGGCCCAGAAGGAGAAGAGGCCAAGGGTAGCGCTTGCAGCAACGATCAGCACCACGATTTGTAGGGCGGCAAGCCGCTTTCCCGAAGCTGAAACACTTGCTAGGACGAAGCCTGGCAGCAAGAACAGTGCAAAGTCGAAGAGGAAGAGAAGCACCGTGAGTACTGCCGACGGCAGCTGTTGCCGGAAAGACCCGCTGAAGCAAGCGGCCAGGCCAACTAAAACGACGACCGAAAGGAAACCCGAAGCCCAGCTTGTCTTTTTGAAAGGTAGATGCACGCCTAAGGGCGCCGGAACCGCCCAGCCAGGCCCGCCCACTTTCTCGCGATCAGTTCCGCGATTGTGAGCCCGATCGCCAAAACCAGGCACAAAGGCCAGAGTTGCCACTGCACCAGAGTCGATCGCCCCGCGCTGTCAAAGATCCCCGACAACTTCGGATCGAAGCGGCCGCCCGTGAAGCTTGACAACTGGCGCAGCAACTCTTCATTTGCCCCTGTATCTTGAAGCTCTGGCGGCTGATGGTCAAAGCCAATCTCCGGAAACAACTTTGATTCATTGGCGGGAAGAATACGGAAGAGCCCTGCTCTCGACCCAATATGAAGCCGGCCCTCATAGAGGTGAGACGCGGTTTTCCGCAGCTCGAGGGGCTGATGAAAACCGCCTGGCCCCAAAACGTAAACCGGAGGAACCAAAACGGGCTCTGCGGCCTGTGCCGGAATGTTATATCGCACGAGCATCTCTCCGTTGGCCGCGTCGAATTGCGCCGTTGCTTCACTTCGATTACTGTGCATCAGCAAGTCCCGCGTGATGTTAATCCAGAATTTATCGAAGCCGGGCCAAGTCATCCACTGCTCAGCCCAGCGGCTCTTCGCGTCCGATGCAAAGACGGCTGCGCGCCCCAAGCCGTACTGCCAGCGCACGTACAGTGGATCCTTCTTCGCGGCATCAATGGAGAGCAAGGTTTCCGCTCCTGGTTTTCCGATGAAGCGTGAATACCCCCGCAGCGGCGGCGCGCTTTCCATCCCGACACCCTCGAGAACCTCCGGTTTGCCGGCAACGATCGGGGTGAGCGGCTTCTCTACAGCCGTTGATCCGCTGTAGTTTTCGACATCTTTCAACAGGATCTGCTCCAGTCCCATCGGCTCGTTGAGAAAGTAGCTTCGGCCGCTTGAAGTGGACGCAATCTTCTCGAGATAAGCACGATTGACATCCTGGCCGAGTCCAACGGTTGAGATCGTGACATCGTGGTTGGCGGCCTCTTTGGCAAGGTCGATGCTGTCGCCCTCTTCCGAGATTCCGTCCGTTAAGAGAACAATGTGTTTGAAGGTCGCAATCGCAGGTAGAACCCGCCGGTAAGCTTCGGCCAGCGCCGGGGCAATCTGCGTTCCTCCATCCGGCGTGATGCCTGAAATCAGACGTTTGATGAGCGGCTTATCCTCGGCCCGCCGCATCGGAACCGCCCACTGAAAAGAGTTATCGAAAATCAGCACGCCGATGGTGTCGACAGGTCGAAGGTGATCGACGACGCCAATCGCAGAAAGCCGGGCAAGCTCGATCTTGCGGCCTTCCATGGAAGAGGACTTGTCGATGATCAAAGCGACGCACGTCCCCTTGGGTGTATCTGGAGGAGCGAGCTTTGCGGGCAGCGCCCGGTCAAGAGCATCTAATTGCTTATCCTCTTTATAAATTTGGCGTTCACCGCCAATCAGCATTAAACCCCCACCGGCTTTGACGTAACTTTCAATGCGCGACTTGCGGGCGGAAGAAAATGCTCCAAGATCAAGATTGTTCAAGACGAGCAGATCGAAGCTTTCCAGATCTTTATCAATCTCAGCAGGGCTGCGCATCACCTCAAACTTCGCCTGATTCAAAGCAGCAAGCAAATTGGCGTCAGTGCCCGGAGGATCTTCAGACACATACAGTAGCCGCGCGCGGCGAAGCTGAAGCGCTTGCTCGAACTTTGCCTCACCTGCGCCGGGACTTTGCACTCGTCCGGCAACGGAAATGACACCCGCTGATTCAATCCGAGCATTCAGGTCCAGCTGATTTAAGCCGGCTTGGAGGTCTACGTCGTGGCGGCCCAGCAGCTTGCCTTCTGCGTAAAGGTCAACCGAAGCACGCGTACTTACGGGAGAAACGACACTTAATTGAACAGGAATCTGCTCTCCGCTGAAGGCCTCGTGCGGAAGCGAAACGGACTGAACCCGAATATTCGAGGCAGCGCGGCCGCCGAGCGCAACCGTATCTACCGGAATGTGTAATCTCTGAAGCTGAGCAATAGCCCGAACGACGCTGCCTTCATTCTGATTGCCGTCACTGATTAGAAGGAAGCGCGGCAGATAGCCATTGGGAATAGTCGCCATACTACTCGTCAAAGCGAGTTCCAGATTTGTTCCGGTCGAGGAAGACGCGATCTGTTGAATGTAGATGCCGCTGTTGCGTTCCAGCGTGCCAGACGGATGAGCACTGCTATCGAAGGGAATGATCTTCACCCAATTGCGTCCCTTTGCCCGTTCTATGCTACGCGCCATCGAAGAAGCGCGGGTGAGGTCATCAGAAGTAACGCTGGCTGAGATGTCGACGAGAACGACTTCTGCGATCTTCTGTTCGGGCAAAGTGGCCGCGGGCTCGGAGAGCGCAAAGAGAATCGCGGCAAAGCTTAGCCCTTTAAGAACAAGCGGTACTCGACGCGGGGCACGGCGCCAGCCATAAAGCATCCAGACAAGTGGGATCGCAACCAGCGGAAGCAGTATGGGATGAGAGAACGTCATCGCGCAATGAACTCCCGTTCTTCATCCCTGAGTGACGTTTTGGCAGCAACGGCACTGCTCGCTCTCCTGATTTGACCCGATTTCCGGCGGCGCGGCCCAAACAAAAGCCACTCAAGCAGAAGTCCCACGGCACCAAAGATGGCGAGCCATTTCCAAAGGTCGATTGCCGGCAAGGAATAGCGGAGAGCGGCGGGCATTCCGATCAGCGCTCCAGCCGGGACGTTCCACTCCGCGCTGCCTACAGCGGGCAAGGTGAGCGATAACGTCTGCTCGCGTTCCTTCGACCTGACATTAACTGTTGTAGGTTGACCTACAAACAATTGCAGTTCATGAGAACTGCGGGTAAATGGTACGGGAAAGCCTTTGGCATCGAGAACACTTACGCCTTTACCTTCTTCTGACTGGAGGAGATGCAGTTTGGAGAGGCCAACTTGCCGAGCCGAAACATCAACCGGCCGAAACGCTTCGGAGTCAAGCCACTCGACGAGAGTTGCAAAAAGCAGCGGGGTTACGACCTCGTAGCGGAGTTCGCCTTCGGCCGGATCAAACCCAAGCACGGCCATTTTCCCCTGTGTCTGATTTGGCGGGCGAAGAACCACCACGGCTCCTGCGGCCACGCTCGCGAGCGCCGTGTCTCCCTCGAATGTCTGAAACGTAGTCGCTTCTGGAACTCTAAGCTTTCTAGCCCGCACAGCGGATTCGATGGTAGAACTGACACTCCAACTGACGAGCGAATCGGTCACTGTATCTTTCACCGGCAGCGGCGAGCGATCTTTGGGCGGATCGATCCAGAGCGAAGGAATACCGGGGGCGATCGGAGGGACGAATCGATCCAGCACGACGATGTTTGCACCCGGCTTTGGGGTGTATTCCGAGGGTCGGAAGAAGCGGGCCTTCAATCGACTATCGGCGCCGACTAGCGCACGTAAGCGCTCGGGACGATCCGTGTAGATAGCTATTTCGACCCCATCATTGCGCGGCAGATGCAAAACCACGCGATCGTCTGATCGGAGGCTGCCGCCCGGATCGATAGCAGCAACAAAGTTGCCGGCATCTCGGGTCGTGAAGGCGTACTCGGCAAGCATTTCACTGCCGGGTGCGATGCGGATCCGGCGCACGGCGAAAGCAGTTCGTCCGAAGCTCGTGCGAAGGGCTGCTGTATGAGAATCTCGCCCGAAGTTTCTGATCCGGATGAAGGCCTGCCAGAGATCAGGCTCTTCCACTGATTGGCGTATTGTCACTTGGCGAATGCCGCAGTTTTCTCGATCAACGCCCACGGGAATCACTCGCAGGGCTGAGCCGCCGGACGCTAGCTTGTCGTCGCTGACTCGCGGCTCGATCATTTCCGGACCGACGTAGACAATTTCAGCGGCAGGACCGCCCGACGATCCCAAAGCCTGATGTGCAAAGGAGATCGCACCATCGATATCCAGAGAGGTGAAACTCGGTTCTTCACCGGCCAGCGCGGTATGTAGTTGCCCGCGAGCCGAAGTAAAACCCGTGAGCGGTGTTGCCAGGCTGTCAGCCGCCACGAGCATGACACGATCTTCCGGCGGCAGCATCTGAAGAAAACGCGCAGCCACGAGCTCCTCACGTTCGAGAACGGTTTCACGGGCGCTGTCTGCAGCCGGACCAGCGGTCCACGAAGAAGTGTCGAGAAGCAGGACGTGATCGCGTCCGCGGTGCTCGCGATTTCCCCATTGCACCCGGGACACGGCAAGCAATAACAAAAGCAGGCTCGTCAGCTGGAGCACTAGCGACCAGGGCTCACGCATCCGTCTCCGGGCCTGCTTCACTTCGGTCACTTGAGCGTGCGTCCAAAACTGGAGCGTCGAAACGAGCTTCTTCCGTTTTGCCCGGTCGAGCAAGTAGAGTGCCGTAACCAGCCCGCCCAGGGTTCCCAGCAGCGTGAAGAACTCGGCCGCAGAAAGATTCAGGAAAAACATAGCCGGCTAGGAACGCTAAAAGGCCTTGCCACGCGCCGCGGCAGATGAGGAAAGAGCAACTGGTCCGCGCTGGTTCAGGGATGTTCCTAGGCTGCCGAACAGCGCATCGGCAAGCGAAACATCGGTCGAGAGTCCCATGTAACGGCCTCCATTGCGCAAGGCTAGCTTTCTTATCTCTTCCGAGTGCCGGTCGAAGGCTTCGGTGTAAGATTCGCGCGCCGCCTGGTCGAGCGAGATGTGCAGATGCGTCTCGCGCTCAGCGTCGACGAGTTCTAGATCGCCTTCGTCGGAAGGCTCGCGGTCTTCCCCTCCCCAAAGCTTGATGAGCAGAAGCTCGTGACCAAAATCGGCGATGTACTGTAGCGGACGAAGGCAATCCACATCGTCTAGAAAATCGGAGATGATAACCGTCAATCCACGCTGCGGGTAAGAGTCGAGATACCGGCGAGCCGTCTCAAAGTAGTTGGTTTGACCATGCGCTTCGAGAGAGCGAAGATAAATTTCTGCCGGTTGGAATCGATGGCGGCCCCCGCTTGCCACAAACGGATCGAGTAAACCAGACGAGAAAGGCTGCAGCAGCATACTATCGAGGCGCACCAGTCCGACGTAGACTAATGCCGCCGCCAGCCGCCGCGCATACGAAAACTTGGTCGGAGAATTGGCTGCGCTGCCGGTGAGCATGGACCCGCTAATATCCACCAGGAGTCGCACCGGCACGCGCGGTTCGATCTGGAACATCTTCAGAAATAAGCTTCTCGAAGCGCATGTAGGCGCGCCAGTTCACAGCGCGCAGATCGTCGCCCTGATGAAAACTGCGATGATCGAGAAATTCCTGGCCGGGACCCGCGAAATGCGAGATGTTATGGCCGCCGACAAGCCCGTTGAACGATTTCTGCCAGTGGAGGGTCAGCCGTTCCAGCTGTTCAAGAAAGGCATGATCCAGGAGCGGAGCGCGCTGCCGGCAGGCTCTCGACGTTGCTTCGGCGCTAGAGCATGTGAGATTACTCTCTAGGCCTTCGACACGCCTTCCAGGATCTTACCCAGGATGGTCTCGGTGTTTCGCCATCGGCATGGGCATCGAAATTGAGAATGATACGATGCCGGAGAACAGCGGAAGCGACTGCCGTGACATCGTCGAAGACTCAGATGCAAGCGCCCGCGCATGAGCGCGAGAACGCGTCCACATTCGATTAGTGCCTGTGCACCGCGCGGCGAACTTCCATAACGGATGTATCGGTTCGTGATATCGGCGACTGCCGTTCAAGCCGGGCTGCGTCGCCATGACAAGCTCGATCGCATAGTCCTGGACGTGCGGGGCGACGATGACCTGGCGTGCAGACAGTCTTCAAGCTCTGCGATTTGCGTCGCGCGTCGAGAATCTGCCCGCAGCTCCACTTCCTCGCTATTGGTGGTCAGATCCACGATGCGGCTCAGATCGGATCGGGATGGAAACGTGACCAGAATCTTCATCAGAAACCGGTCGAGCTGAGCCTCCGGTAGCGGGTAAGTGCCTTCCATCTCGATCGGGTTCTGCGTCGCCATCACGAGAAAGGGCGCTTCCAGCGAATAGGTGCGCGTGCCGCTTGTAACTGTGCGTTCCTGCATCGCTTCGAGCAACGCCGATTGTGTTTTCGGGGTAGCACGATTGATTTCGTCAGCCAGAACAAGATTTGCGAAAATAGGCCCGGGCTGAAAACGGAATGTTTTATGTCCGTGCTCGTCATCCATGATGATGCTGCCGACGATATCGCCCGGCATGAGGTCGGGTGTAAATTGAATGCGCGAGTATTGCGAGCGCAAGAACGCGGGAAAGGGTGCGAAGAAGGGTCGTCTTGCCCAATCCAGGAACGCCCTCGAGAAGAACGTGGCCCCCCGCAACGAGACAAATCAGGACGCCTTCGATGACTTCGTTCTGGCCGACGATTACCTGGCCGATCTCCTCGCGCACGCGCGCCAGATCGGCGGCCGCTCTGATCGATGGATGCTGAAACACCAGCGCTCAAAGTTTCTGCCATTTCAATCATTCTCGCTCGAACGGGACATTAACCGTGAGATGCGAACACCATGTTGCCTGGTTCCAATCCATGCATCCGGCAGTAATCCAAATACAGCTTGCCATAGCTGTCGATCACATAACCGCTAGCATCGTAGCCAAGCCGGCCGGCAGTTACATCGATCCAATCACCCGGCCCCTCTATCTCAAGGAAATCGCCAATCGGAGTTTCGTCGAGCGTCACCACACCTTCGGCGCTATCGTCGACGTACTCGGTGCGAAACTTTTCATAACGGAAAACGCGAGTATAGCCGAGCTGCTCGAAGATTTGCTGTAAAGTCTCAACCGACCCGATGGCAGTCTCGAGCTCCCGGCGGCGCTTATACCGACTGGACTGATCAGGACCCTTCCACGTGATGACTGACTTTTCTCCAGCCTGCCGAAGGCGCAGCAGAGTATCTTTGGCGCGCAAGGAATAATCGGCCGTGTCGTAAAGCTCATTTGCCTCCCAAAGGCGCGGCACGGAAATGCGAAACGCGGCGTTGTGGAGGCGCTCCTGGATGGCGGGGCGGTCGGCAACCCGGAGCTTTATTTCCGTTTCAGTAGCGCTCTTCATTCGTCAAGGAGAAAATCCGCATCTCCATGACTAGAGTCTCTCACCCTTATAATTAGAGTGCAGTCGAATCGGGCGCGCGCCCGTAGCTCAGTTGGATAGAGCGAATGACTTCGAATCATTAGGCCGGGAGTTCGAGCCTCTCCGGGCGCGCCAAGATCGGTCAGCTCTTCTTGGAACACGTGCGGGCCGGGTCCCTGCCGGCTTCCCTCGTCAAGAACGTCACATCATTGCAACCGGTGGCGCCGGCTCGTCGGGGCTTCCGGCGCTGCCCAGAGGCCCGCGCACCATGATGTACGCGAGAATCAGCAAAACGGCCAGCCCCGCCAGGTAAGACGGATGTTCGAAAATCACCAAGTGGCTGCGAACACTGGCGGGAGCAAACTGGAGTCCGGCCCATACTAGACCGAGGATGGCCTCACCCGCGATCAGGCCGGAAGCGGTAAGCACGCCCGCATTTTCCACTCGAGCTTTCTGAGCATCGTTGTAACCTTTTCTGACCGCGATCTTGTCGGCAATCCAGCGAAACACGCCGCCCACAAAGATCGCAAATGTCGTTTCGAAGGGCAAATACATCCCCACTGCCACCAGCATTGGACTTTTGACGTTCATGGCGATGAACGCGCAGCCCATGAGAATGCCCACAACTACCAGCGGCCACGGCATATCTCCGCCGACGATCCCTTGCGCCAGCAGAGCCATCAAACCTGCCTGAGGAGCCGATAGCTGGCGGTCGCCGAAGCCCGTACCGCCGGCTTTGATATTTCCTTCGTGCAGTAGCACCAACGGAAAGTACATGACCAGGCTCGCCACTACCACCGCCAGCAGTTCCGCAATCTGAATATTCCGAGGCGTTCCGCCGAGTATGTAGCCTACTTTGAAGTCTTGCAGCAGTTCGCCGGCAACAGCGGACGAGACGCACACGACTGCAGCCACACCGAGCACAGCGGCCACGCCCCCCGGACCAGAGACACCGAGCGAAACCATCAGCAGGGCGGCAATGATGAGCGTAGAAAGAGTAAGGCCGGAGACCGGATTATTGGAAGAGCCGATCATGCCGCACAGGCTGCCCGAAACGGTCGCAAAGAAGAATCCGAGCACGAGCATGATAACGGCCGCAACAAGTCCGCTGAGCACGTGACCGGAAAAGTAGATATAGAGCGCGATCATCAGCCCAAACACCACTCCGATCAACGTGAACACAATTTTCGAGCTCATATACCGCTCCGTGCGGGAAAGCGCCGCAGTCTGGTCTGAAGTTTGACGTACATCGCTCACGGCGCGTGCGATCCCCGAGACGAGGCTGGCTCGCATGCGAAAGAGCGTGTAAGCGGCGCCGACCAGCATGCCCCCGACTGCGATTGGCCTTACGATATAGCGCCACACCCCCGCCGCCAGATCGCTCCAGGAACCTGCGGGAGCGCCGGCCGGAAGAAACGTCTGCAACTGCGGACCTAAAAAGTAGATGAGCAGCGGAACCATCAGTCCCCAGGCAAGTACACCACCCGAGAACTGGATGGCCGCGAGCCGCGCTCCGATAACGTAGCCCACCCCGAGGTAGGCAGGGCTTACGCTCGGCGCGGAGAAAACAGTTGTGCCTCCGGTGCCAATCACATGCGTTGACCCGGCCCCGCCAAGCCTGAGACGGCTTGTGCCAAGCTGCCCCATCGAAAGCGAGAACTCAGCATCAGCAGCGAAAAGACCAAAGCGGCCAAGCAGAAAGATGAGCCCGCCAAGCCCGATGTTCCAGAACAAATATTTGGCCGCCTGCGCGCCCCGCTGTCCTGCTTTGTGTATCTCTGAAGCAGCTACTGATTCCGGAAAAGGAAGTTCCGGGTCGTCCACCATGACGCGGCGCACCAACGAGATGAACAACACTCCCAGAACACTGCCCACCAGGATGAGAGCAGACGTTTTCCAGTAAGCATCCCGGAATCCGAACGAAGGCCAGGCGCGGGCAAGAACAAAAGCAGGAATTGTAAAAATAGCGCCGGAGGCCACACCCTCGCCGATGGAACCGCTGGTGCGGGCGATATTCTCCTCCAGGAGAGATCCCTTCCAAGCCCTGAGAACTGCCATACTGATGACGGCTGCAGGGTAGGTTGCCGCGACTGTAATACCGGCCTTTAAGCCCAAATAGGCGTTTGCGGCTCCCAGCACCACCGTCATGCATAGGCCGAGTAGGATAGCCCGTAGGGTGAGCTCGCGCATTTCCAGGTGTTCCGGAACAAATGGTTTCGACAGCCTTACTGGTGTGCTCATTTAAGTAGGGAGGTGATGCTATTGTATTCGTCCCGGGGATGGCGGCTTATGATCCTCATGCTGACCGTTGTCTACGCGGTCCTGATTGCCTTCGAGACCCGGCGTCCTCTCTGGTATGACGAACTGCTGACGTTCCTTATTGCTCGTACTCCTGAATTAACTAAGTTGTTCGCTTTAGTGAAGCGATGGGATCTAAACCCGCCCTTGGTTCACTTATTAGCGCACGCTAGTCTTTGGCTGACAGGTGGAAACGCATCCGCGGTGCGATTTCCTTCGATCGTTGAGTTCTACGCCGCCAGCCTGCTGCTGTTCTGGTACGCATTTCGCAAATTAGGCTCCGCATCCGCAGCGTTGCCGGTTCTGGTTCTCTGGTACAGCCCGATGTTTAGATACGCCGTTGAAGCCCGCCCCTACGCTCTACTTTGTCTATTCTTCTGCGCTCTGCTCTTGCTCTGGGACGCCGCCATTGCCACCTCCGCCAGAGGTTTTACGTTGGCCGGAATCGCGCTCTCAAGTATCGCCCTGGTGAGCTCGCACCTGGTGGCACCACTGTCGCTGCTTCCGTTCCTTGTAGCGGAAGCTGTCCGTGCTTTCGTTCGAAGGAAAGCCGATTACCCGCTGTGGGCCGCACTGTTTCTCCCGCTCGGTCTAACAGTCTTTTACATTCCGATTTATCGGAGCTACAGGACGATAGTGTATTATCCACCTGCCTTTCAGGCCTCCCTTCTAAAGGCCGCTTCCTTCTACTGGCACACGCTCAGTCAGGCTTTGCTCTTCCTGTTTCTGACTGCATTTGCCGGCTGGATTCTCAGCAGGACAAAACGCTTGAGGATTTCGTCTCTGCCCTGGCGCTCGTTCGATTACGCATTGTTCGCGACTGCTGCCTTGATTCCTCTGCTGCTCGACATCGCTCTCATGCTGGACAGGGCACCCTTCTGGGGTCGATACGCCATTACGTCCGCTCTGGCTCTTTATCTCTTCGGTGGCATCAATGTGGCCGCTCTGTTTCGCGGCAAACCCCGCGCCGGTTATGTTTCGGTCGCTGCCGGCTTTGTCCTGCTGCTGGTTATACGAATCCTCATTCCGTGGCAAGCCGCCGTAAAGCATCCCGCGCCACGTAGCTTTGCCTCTCTCGCGCAGGTAAAGCCGGATCTGCCCATTGTGGCGGCAAGCGGTCTCACTTTCGTTGAGATGGGACAACAGGAGGACCCTCGAGTGTTGAAACGTCTTTTTTATCTCAGAGATCGTTCGGCGGCCATTCAGTTCGCACACGCTACGATCTTTGAAGATTTCGCCGAGTTTAGAAGGACTTTTCAGCTGCCCGGAGTAGTTGAGCCGTACCGCGGATTCACCCGGGAACACAATGACTTTCTCGTATTCGGTACTTTCGACTATCCGGAAGACTGGCTGTTGCGGAAGTTAGCTGCAGATGGTGCAACGATAAAGCTTCTTGGAACCTACAAAACACCGTACAAGGATAAAACTCTGTACGAAGTTCGATTAGCCGGCGAGCCGCCTAAGCCTGCAGGTCCTCTATGATCCTCCCGCAGTCCTACTCCGTTGCTCCCAGATAAACTTTGAGGCCTCTGGGCCGACGTTTAGAAGCAGGTCGAGCGCCGAGAGCTGTGCGTCATACGGAGGAAAAAGCTGCGGGTACGCCGGATACTCATACATCATCCACTCGACGCTGATGCCTGCGGCTTGGAGAGCAGCTTCATCGAGATACTCCTTGGCTGCGGGTCCGCTTATGTAATGGGTCGCCCCAATTTTTTGAAGAACGGTAAGCAGACGATCCGTCTTCGTCCCCGCGCAGTCTAGAGTTGAACTCCGCAGAAACTTAGTGTTGGCAATGCCGAGCTCGCGCGCAAGCTCAATTGTGGTCTGGATGGTGAAATCCGCCAATGTGGCCGGTTCGCTTTCATACCAGCGTTCGAGCATGGGCCAGTAGCTGGAGAAAAACGGGGCTTTTGCATAACAATGGCGTAACGTCGCCAGATGCACCCTACGCCAGTCGCCCGGGGTGGCGACACGAATATCGCAGATCCGCACATCCTTCCAGCGATCACCGCTGGATTCAAGAGGAATTGTCAGCCAGGCAGGCCCTGAGCGCGTCTTTATACGGTTTCGATTGCGCCAGCCATGCCGGTCGTACTGTACGTCATCGTAAAAGACAAAGACATCCGCTTTCTGAATCTGGTGAAAGTATCCACGCCAGGGTAGATAGGACGGCTGCAAAACGACGCATTTCATGGCTGCCCCGAAGCACCGGATGTATTCTTGTGAACCTCATGTATGCGACGCACGACATACTGCGGCCTCGATTTAGCCTCGGCGAATATCTTGCCTACGTACATCCCGATTACCCCGAGAACACTTATGATTGTTCCACCAAGCAGCCATAGAGACACCATAATGGAAGTGAAGCCGGAGAGAATGATGTCGGGATACATGATCTTTTGGACCAGAAGCTTGCAGGCGAATGCCAGTGAAAGAAGCGTGATCACAAGGCCGCCGGCGAAGATAACGGTTAACGGATAGCTGGAAAACGACGTAATTGCGTTTACCGATAGAGCGACAAGCCGGAGAGGCGTGTAAGTGGAGGCCGTTGAGCGCCGCTTTCTGACAACCGGCCTTGGCCGCTGTACGAAGCCGGTCCAACTAAAAAGCCCCATCATGAAAACATCTGATTCGGTGAGGCTGCTAACCGCATTCAGATACGAACGGTTCATCAGTCTGACAGTGCAGCCATTTTCAGGGATCGAAATATCGGAGGCGAGATTAAACAGCCGGTAAAAAAGTGCTCCCGTGTGTCGCTTCATCGCGGTTCCAGAGCGATGACTCTGCACGCCGTAGATCATGTCAGCTGGGTTCTGATGTAAATCGCGCCAGAACTCTCCGAGCCACTCTGGCTGTTCTTCAAGGTCGATATCGATGAGGAAGACGTATTCACCGCGGGCATGCCGCAGTCCGGCCAGAATCGCTGGATGATGTCCGAAATTCCGCGATAGCTCAACGACGCGAACGCGATTGTCTGAGTCGGCTAGCGCGATTGCACTTGCAAGTGAACTGTCCGGCGAGCCATCATCTACCAGGATTATTTCGAACGCAGAAGTGACGCGCTCTGCCGCCGCCACCATACGAGCGTAGAACTCAGGCACGAAATCGGCGGAACGATACATCGTGCTGACCACCGATAGAGTGGGAACCGTCTCTCGATGAGCTAATTCGGTCAAAGTAAATGGTGGGATCTTTTCTCGCTTCGCAGTCGCTCTTCACATACTGCCACTAAGCCCTAGAATCGTCCTTGCTTCAGCCAATCTTGCCGGATCACATCTTCACCAGAATATGTCTTGTGAGAATCCGTGCTTGCGCAAGCAGGTCTCAGGAAACAAGTTAGCGGATTTTTCGTGCCCTTGCGCAGCCGGCTTTATTCCTGGTTCGGGTTCAATCCTCTTTGAAGAAACAGTTAGACTTTGGGCGTTAGTAGATCGGCGCCAGAAGTACTTGGCCATTTTCTTACACGAGGAGCGGATGCGATCTTATACTCTTGCGGGTCGTGCAAAGCGTCCGCGGCTGCCGGAAGATCCAGACGGTCTGGTGGCGCGGCTTGGCGACTTATTGGTAGGCCAACCGGAGGCGATCGAAACCATTGTTCCCTATATACAGATGCATCAGGCCGGCCTTTCTCCAGAAGGACGTCCAGTGGGCGTGGTGCTGCTGTTAGGTCCCACAGGAACCGGCAAGACTCGTACTGTCGAGGCACTTGCCGAGGTGCTGCATGGGAGCAGCAAGAACCTGCTGAAAGTAGACTGCGGCGAATTCCAGATGGAGCACGAAGTCGCGAAGCTCATCGGAGCACCACCGGGATATCTCGGGCATCGCGAGACACAGCCTATGCTCACTCAGGTGAAACTTAACAGTGCGGCGAGCGAACAAAGCGACATCTCGCTGCTTCTATTTGACGAGATAGAGAAGGCCGCCGGCTCATTGAATCGACTACTGCTAGGAGTGCTGGACAAAGCCACTCTGCGGCTGGGCGATAACACGAGCGTTAATTTCGAGAGATGTCTTATTTTCCTGACAAGCAACCTGGGAGCCAAATCGATTCAGCGTGCCAACACGCCCGATTTCGGCTTTGAAGCTATGGTTCCTTCCAGGCCCGAAGATTCTTCCCGGCTTCAGAGCATAGGGATGGCAGCTGTTCGCCGGAAGTTTTCCCCTGAGTTTGTCAATCGTATCGACTCGGTGATCACGTACAAGTCGCTTGATCGCGAAGCATGCGACATTATCCTCGACCAGATACTGGCAAATTTTGGACGTCTCGTTCACAATCGGCTGGGTTTGCGAAGCTTTCGTTTGCAATGCACCGGAGGAAGCCGCAGTCTGCTGCTGGACATCGGGACGAGTGTGGAATTCGGAGCGCGTGAGCTAAAGCGGACCGTGCAACGAAACTTTATTCAACCGGTCGCCGCCCTGGTTTCGCAAGGCCAGATTCCTCCCGGCAGCACTGTCGTGCTTGAGGCAAAGGGCAAGGAATTCAGCATTCTGCTTCGGCAGTGAACCCGCTTTGCTGCAGTGAGGGGTAAACTGCAGATGCTTGCCAGGGACGCTTTACATTGTTGCCACCCCGATCGGGAATCTGGATGACATCACGCTTCGAGCCCTGCGCATCCTCCGTGATGAAGTGACCTTGATCGCTTGTGAAGATACCCGGCAGACAGCAAAACTCCTCACACACTTCGCTATTCGTAAACCCTTGATCAGTTATCACGAGCACAACGAGGAAAGTAGAACGGCTGAGCTGATAGAGAGACTGAACAGCGGAGCCTCAGTGGCACTCGTCAGTGACGCAGGTACTCCGTTGCTGTCTGACCCGGGATACCGAATCGTGAAAACAGCGATCGAAAACGATATCGCCATTGTTCCGGTGCCCGGAGCCTCCGCGGCTTTATCTGCCCTGGTTGTATCGGGTCTCGCGACCGACTCGTTTTTCTTCATCGGCTTCCTCCCCCCAAAGCCACTTGCCCGGCGTAAGCGACTGGAGAGCCTACTGACCCTCGACGCAACGCTGGTGGCTTACGAGAGTCCTCATCGGATACTCGAGACCTTGGAGATTATCGCGGCAGTTTCGGGCGAGCGGCCTCTGGTGCTAGCGCGCGAGATCACCAAGGTTCACGAAGAATTTCTGCGCGGCTCAGCCACATCAATTCTCGAACAGCTGACGGCACGGCCATCGATTAAGGGCGAGATTACGCTGCTTATCGGGCGTAGCGAGGCACTTCCAGCCCCTCTTGAAGATGCGGCCGCTGAAGTGGACCGGCTCGCGAGGGACGGCGTTCCTCGAATGGAGGCGATTAAGGCTGTTGCGAAACGGCTCGGACTTCCGAAGCGCGAGGTCTACCGGCTTGTTGAGGAGCAGGGCAACAGTCCCGAGGACAAAAGTCGTGGTTAGGGCCGAATACTCCGATGGCGGCCTTCGGTTCGGCAGGCGAGAGGCGTTCGGTAATCAGCTCCCGAATAGTCCGAATGAAGGAAGGATGAGTGCCGGCCGTTGCCGCTCGAACCAGTTTCATGCCTAAGCTATCCGCTAGTTCTTGCGCCTCTGTGTCTAAATCGTAAAGTACTTCCATGTGATCGGACGTGAACCCGAGGGGAGCGATCAGCACCTTACTGACTCGCTCGGCGTGCAGCTTCCGCAAATGATCAAGGATGTCAGGTTCAAGCCAGGGCTGCGTGGGAGAACCGCTGCGGCTCTGATACACCAGATCCCAGTTTGCAAAACCTGCCGCTTGCGCCACCAGACGGGACGTCTCCCGCAGCTGTTTTTCGTAGTCGCTAGTCTGAGCCATCGAGCACGGAATGCTATGCGCGGTAACGATGAGACGTACCTGCGCCAGATCATCCAGCGAAAACTCCGACGCCGCTTCGAGTACGCGGCCGGCACAGGCTTCGATAAAGCCCGGATGATTGTAGAAAACTCGCAGTTTGTCGACTTCCGGCGCGCCCGGACCGGCTTCCTCTTGCGCGGCCGCAATGTTTTCCCGATACTGACGGCACCCGGAGTACGAACTATAGGCGGAGGTTACGAAGGCAAGCGCACGCTTGATTCCGTCCGACCGCATATCGCGAAGCACGTCCGCAAGATACGGGTGCCAATTGCGGTTCCCCCAGTAAATCGGCAACGAGACGCCAGCGCTGTCGAGTTCGGCGCGCAAGGCACGGATCAGGTCCCGGTTTTGATCGTTGATCGGACTCCGGCCGCCGAAGTGATAATAATGCTCCGCGACAGACAACAGCCGATCGCGGGGAATATTGCGGCCCCGGGTTACGTTTTCAAGGAAAGGAAGAACATCTTCGGGTTTTTCAGGTCCCCCGAACGAGACAATAAGAACTGAGTCGTACATCCTGCGAATAGGCTCTATGAACGGATGCCACCCACGCGATGCAGCTTCAACATATTCGTTGATCCGCGCAGCCCGACCGGCTGACCCGCGACAAAAACAATGTTGTCTCCAGGTTTCACACGGCCAGTTTCCACGAGGCACTGTTCCATCTGATTCAGCATGCGATCGGTGGACTCGAAAGCCGGAGAGATGATCGGTTCTACACCATACACGATCGAGAGCTGCCGCGCCACCAACTCATCGGACGTGAACGCATAAATAGGCACAGGAGGCCGATAGCGCGCCAGAAGACGCGCCGATGCTCCGGATGTGGTTCCGACGGCCAGCGCAGTAACACCCGCTGAACGAGCGCACTGAAAAGCGGCATCGGCAATAATCTCCGGGGTAAGAACCTCTTCGCGAAGGCGTGTCTTCGGGAAGCCTCTTGTGCGAAGCGACTGCTCGGTTTCAATCGCAATCCGAGCCATCACCTTTACCGCTTCTACCGGATGCTTGCCCGCCGAAGTTTCGGCCGACAACATCACCGCGCTCGTTCCATCGTAAATGGCATTGGCCACATCGCTGACCTCCGCACGAGTGGGCATGGAGCTCTCGATCATCGATTCGAGCATCTGCGTTGCGGTTATCACAAAGCGTCCTCGCATTCGCGCCTTCTCGATAATCGATTTCTGAATGGCAGGGACTCGTTCGATCGCCATTTCCACTCCAAGATCGCCGCGCGCCACCATCACGCCGTCGCACTCTTCCAGAATCGAGTCGAGATTCTGCCATCCTTCCGGCTTCTCGATCTTTGCGATGATGGGCTGCCGGGCATCTTTCTCTTCGAGAAGATGTCGCAACCTGAGCACATCCCTGGCCTGGCGCACAAAGGAGAGTGCAAAAAAATCCACCTGTTGCTCGATCCCGAAGTGAGCGTCCGCAATATCCTTTTTCGATAAAGAAGGAGTGCTGATATTTACGCCGGGCAGATTAATTCCCTTCCGGTCGTTAATGTGGCCGCCTGCAATTACTTCGCAGCGTGCGGCTGTCCCATCCGTTTCAAGGACCCTCAGCTCGACGGATCCGTCCGCGAGCAGCACCGGGTCGCCTGCCTTAACGTCGCGCGCAAATTCGCCGTAGCTGGTGGAGGCAATCTCTTCGGTTCCTTCTACGCTCTCAGTCGTGATGGTAAAGATCGCACCTTCGCGCAGAAAATGCGGCCCGTTCGTGAATTTGCCAAGCCTGATTTTCGGACCCTGCAGATCGAGCAGAATGCCTGAGTGAGTCTTGAACTTCGCTGACAGCTCTCGCACCCACTTAATTCGCCTGGCGTGATCATCGTGACTGCCGTGAGACGCGTTTAGCCGGAAAACATCGACGCCCGACTCAAAGAACTTGCTCAGAACCGCCTCTGAGTCTGTGGAAGGGCCGAGAGTGGCCACAATCTTAGTAGCTCGCATTGTAGTCGAGTGAGCGCAGTTACCTATACTTCTTCAAAAGATCCGTCCCTGTCGCGGCAGGCTGCCGACAGTTCCAATATTTGCAACAGAAAACGAGAACAGGTATTGGTTCTCATTCCTGATTCCTAAGTTATACTGCCGGATCTCGAAGCTGAAGCCACAACAATTCGTGTTATACGAGGTTTGAATGAAATCGTACAGACGTTTGCTGCCAGTAGACGTGGACCCTGATTTCTGCAGATCGTAATCTACAAGGCCAGCCACGTTCCAGCCTCTGCGATTGGTATTTCCGTAGCCGCCACCGAAGATGATCTGATTCGCCGGCGGTAGTAGTAGCCTGTTTGTGTTTATGGCGTTGTCAGATACCGAAGCAAAGTACTTAGAGTGCCGAACCGTGACGCCGTACGTCTGATTGACAATTACTTGACTTCGGGAGGGCAGTGGATCGTAATCGGCACGCCAATTGAAAGATATGAATGGATACGGACTGACTGTTAGGGACGAAACGATCGGCGAGTACGACCGCGGCCCATCGAGAAACGTGAACGGGGTCAGTTCCTCCGTTGCAAGCACTACATTTCGAACATTGGGCAGAACCGCACCGCCAAACGTCGGGTCGAAGTAGCGTGCCTGAGACAGCTTCCAGGTGAATATTTCATTCACGTTTCCGTTTTTGTCTTTCCTATACAATCTGTTGGTCAGCGAGACGGTAAGTTGATTGGTATTCGAGACGATATCAGTTTCATCGAAGTGTACCGTCCTCTGAAAATTGTTCACGCCCGTGACATATTCATAAGCCGCGTCGGCCTCAATAACGTGTTTCAGCTTAGGCCCAAGATGGAGCCAGGCCGGAGGAGTGAAGATCTTCTCGAGCGTGGGGAGCTGCAAGCCAAGCGTAAAGTCGGCGTACTTGCGGAACAAGTTGTCGCTAGCCAGCTGTACGTTCTTGGTCGGGTTTGATAAATTCTCCAACTGGTAAACCGAAGTATTGGCTGCGTACGACTTACTGTAATCTGTAGCGCCAAACGAAATGCCAGGAACTAGCGAGAAGTGATCGAAGCTGAAAGCAGTTGAAATATGCGGCTCGACGTTGATGCGGCTCGTCGCGCCCGAGTGCAGAATCTGCATCGGTACAGCTCCATTGTAAGTAAGCGGCTCGCTGCGGGTTAGCAAACTGCCACTGGTATCGAACGAGAACCAGACTGGAACCGGACCGCCGACCAGCTGCTGATCGCGTCCCAGGAACTCGAGCGAAGGCAGTTTCTGTACCACGACCTGGTTCGGCGTGGCGTTGACCGGAGTGACCGCTTCGAAAAGCTGGTCGCGCTCCGCCACGATGTTGAAAGTGTAACGATCATCCTGAAAGTGCCGTTGAAGATAACCGAGAGAGTACACCTCGCTCTGAATGGCGCTTGCAAACGAGTAGGAAAACGCCTGACGAAAGAGAAACGAGCTTAAATAGTTGTACTCAAGCCGGCCGTTGAAGCCGAGGATCGTGGTGTGCCCGCTTACTTGAAACTGAGTACCGCCCTGCTTGGGGTCGCATCCGGGTGTCGGGTGGCTCTGGCAGCCAGCAGAATGGTTTTGAACGCCCTGCATATCGTCCACGCTGTAAAGCGCGAAGTTGATGTCAGAAACGTCGTTCGGCTTGCCACGAAAATTGTAGGAAAAGGCCGGACCTCGTTGGGTGAAGTACTGGACGACTCCCGTCATGTCGTAGCTCCGGTTGATCGCCCAATAGTAGCCGAGGCCATACACATAGCCAAAGAGGGTGGTGTGTCCGAAATTTGGAGTTAGGAATCCGCTCTGTCTTGGATTCCTGCCTAGCGGCCGCCGGAAATAGGGTAAATAGAGGACCGGGATTCTTTTTACGCGGAATAGGGCGCTTCTGGCAATCGCGCGATCTCCCGGAATGATATCGAAGCTGGGAGCCTGGAAAATCCACCAAGGCTTCGGCAGCTTGCAGTCTGTGATGAAGCCATGATGCAAGATGTAGCGATTCTTGATGCGATCGACCCAACGTGCCTGAAAGTAAAAGGGGTTCGTCGTAGTCAAAGCGGCCGGATTAGTCATTAGCTTCGCCGGCGCCGTTCCGTCCACTCCAAAGAATTTTCCTTCGTCAGTTTCTAGGTTGAACTCGCCTTTCTCGGCGTTGATGATGTCTCCGGTTCTGTAGTGTTCCAGCCTGACGTGCCCGCGCGCATAAGCCCAATGCGTGTCGGAGTTGTAATCGATTTGGTCGGCCGTGATTGACATTTCGGTGGTCTGCACCCGGGCAGATCCCCTCAAATGCCGCCATTCGGCGTTGGAGTCCTCTAATACTCCCCCGGTCAGGATCTCGTCTTTAGCAGGAAGATCAGATTGTGCCGGAGGCGTCACGACCTGCGCTTGCGTCGAGCCAGGACTCAGCAGGAGAAAAAACAGGAGAGCATAGAACAACTTAGTAAGAAATTGTTCTAGACAAACATGATGTGTTCTGATATACAACAGAGCGGGAAGACTCTGGGTTTCACCGGGCAACCGGGCGGAAGGAAGATCCAACCGAAAACCGTAGCACGAGCCGGTATTCCGGAGCAAGCTTCTATAAGCTTCCCTATAGAGAGCGACAAAGAATATTAGTAGATGACTTGCCAGCACTGTCAGACTTGGATATTAGACGACGATCACCGCTGCCATCGTTGCGGCAGACGTGTACGGAACTCGCCCGCGCGGATTTCGCCGGCGACTTTTCCCATTGCAGGCACCGCGACGGCCAGAGCGTACGATTTTACGCCGGCCATTGACGAGGAAGAATTACCGGTCCGCGTAAGAGAAACAAATGCCACGAGCGCAGCGCAGCAGGTACTCTTTTCCACCCCGGTTGCCGATAGGCGTGTTATTCCCTTCGATTCACTGACAAACCCAGGCGGACGCGAGCGGATTTCTCAGCGCTCGTCAGCAGCAGAGCAGCCCTCAGCCTCTGCGCCGACCGTTGCAGAGGGGCACAAAGTACGGCCCAAACGGAATGAGTCCCGGAATCAGAGCCGTTTAGAGTTCGAGAATCTTCAGGGAAGCAGCCGAGGCGCAGAAGGCCGCATGCCGTGCGACGCCCCAGTCGCCCCCATGGTGTCCCGTGTTGAAGCCGCACTACTGGATACGTTGTTGATTGCTTTGGGGTGCGGGTTAGCAGCTGCAATCTTTTTTATCGTCGGGAGCTCGTTCTCCATCGACCGGCACGTGCTTCCCTTTGTGATCGCGGCCGTTTTAACAGTGCCGCTTTCCTACAAGCTGATTTGGGCCTTCGCAGATCGCGAGAGCGCTGGAATGCTGGCGATAGGTCTAGAGTTGGTCGACTTCGATGGCAGGCGGCCTTCGCGTACTTAAGAGATATGTCCGGTTGCTAGGCAGTATTGTCAGCTTGCTGACCGCCGGATTTGGGATGATGTGGGCTCTGATTGATGAAGAGAAACTTACCTGGCACGACCACATCTCGAGCACCTTCCCGACCATATCGTCTGACAAATAGCCGTTGCTTTTTTACTGCGCAGCCTTTTTTCCGGCAGGAACCAGCACCGCAGTCATTGAACCCTTAGATCGCGGCATACGCGGGTCCGCACCGAATGATTGAATCTGATCCCGAGCGTATTCGGCCTCAGGCAATGGGCAGGTAATCACGATCGTGCGCCCGGTCGTATCCACTTCCACCGCGTGCTGAAAGGCTTTCTCAAGCGGCAGGAAAAACAAATTCTGCAGCATGTCAATTACGTAATCGTAGGTGTGTTCGTCATCGTCAAGCAAGACGACATGAAACAGGCTGCCTTGCTCCTCTCCCAGTTCGTCCTGTAGAGAAGGAGCAAGCCCCGGGGGAGCTTCAACACTTGGCATGATGCAGCGTTTATTTTACCGGAGTGACGACAGGGCAAAGCTGAACTTGGTAAACTGAAGGCTGTCCCAGAATGTGGGGGCGCAACGGATTCGACGGGATTGAATCGTTGTGTGAAGGCGTGCCGGGTTCCGAGCTCCCGTAAAACGATCGGAAAACAACAACTGCCAATAATCAGCAGTTTGCATACGCTGCCTAATTAAAACCTAGGTAGTGCGCTCCGGTTGACGAGCCTGCGCGTCAGCTAGTGAGCGTCATTTTGCAGGATAGGCGTCAGGCTTCGGTCCGGAGCCATGTGCCGAGATCAATCGGACTAGGCGGTTCGCGCTCTTGCCAGTTGTTTAGCGAGCCGCTGAATTACAAGAACTGGATACACACGTAGGCTTTGCACGGCGGGCTTTTTCGGACGCGGGTTCGACTCCCGCCGCCTCCACCAAATCCATTCGACACTTTAGCGTCTAGATTGTTAAACGAAGTTGCTCCAAGTGTGCTGACCCGGCCTTGCTTTCGGTGACCCGGCCAAGTCATGGCCTACTCTGCACGTGGCTTAGCGGAATAGTTTGGGGGCGAAAATATACAAATAGTCGCGCCAATTATTCCAGGCATGAAAGCCTGCGCTGTCGTGAGTCAGCGGCGTAATGCCGTATTTCTTGAGTAACTCGACTGTAGCTCCGCTGTTGGCCTTGGCAATGTCATACTGGCCCACTCCAACCCAATACAGCTGGAAAGACTTGCCGCTGGCTTTGTACTGAGCTAAATCCGTTTTCTCCTCCTGCGCTCTGTTCGCCTCGAACCAACCGGAACTAAAAACGCCGATATAGGAGAAAAGATCCGAGTTGGTCAACGACAGCGTAAGCACTTGTAAGCCTCCCATCGAGAGCCCAGCCAGGGCTCGATGGTCTCGATCAGGTACGGTCCGATACGTTCGATCTATGTAAGGGATGATGCTGCCGGTCATATCCTCGTTGAACTTATCGTGACCCATGGAATTTACACCCGAACGCAGTTGGAAAGTCCGTGATATGTGGCCGGCGGGCATGACGACGATCATTGGCGCGGCTCTACGCGAGGTAATCAAATTGTCCAGAATGGCGCCGGCGCGTCCTACGGTCGGCCAGGCGTCGTCGCTGTCGCCTCCGCCGTGAAGCAGATACAGAACAGGATACGAGACGCTACCGTGTTCGTATCCCGGGGGCGTGTAGACGTGCATGCGTCGAAGACCGGCAACTGCCTTGGAGTCGTACCAAACACTCGCAATACTGCCGTGCGGCACCTCCGGCCGGTACTCCTCGACCGCGGCGCCCGGAACCTCATACACACTCTTCACGGAGGTGAGTGTTTCGCTCGAAACGGGATTGCGCGGATCGACGGTCTGCACGCCGTCAACGGCAAAGGTGTATCGGTAAACGCCGGGCTGAATCGGGCCGAAGTCAATGCTCCAGACGCCGTCCTGACCGCGAGTCATCGTGTGTCCCGCCGCCGATTTCTGAAGCTCTTCGGGGCTGATGCCGGGAGTAGCCTCCATACCTTCTGCCTGAAGTTTCACCTCTCGAGCAACAGGCGCGTGAATGCGGAACGTCACGCGACCGTCCGCGCCAACTTCCGGTGACCGCAGGGTCTGATTAGGATTCACCTGCTGAGGAGGGGCGGCCGGCGGCTGCTGAGCCAGCGCCGTGACGTACACGGAGAAAGACGCAAGCAAAACGACGGTTGTCCGCACCTGGGGTTTTCTCATTGGCCACGCTCCTCGAAGAGCCTTGGCGCAAAGTCTCTCAAATCGCGACGCCAGGTCTGCCATTCATGCGAGGTCCCTTCCGACAGGTAGAAGACGTGCTGGACTCCTCCTGCATTGAGGTCGTCGTGCAGCCGCAGAAGTCCGTCGTGCATCCTCGCGGGTTCTGCCGTACCTACGCCTACCCAGAGCAGGTGCACTCTCTTGGCGAAAGCGGCCGGATCGGCCAGCGCGCCGTGAAAAGCGGTTTTCGTGTCCAAATGCTGATTGCCCAGCACACCTGCGGCGCCGCTGAACCCACCGATGTAGGAAAACAAGCCAAGATGATCGAAGGTGATCTGAAACGTCTGCATACCACCCATCGAAAGGCCAGCCATGGCGCGGTGATCCCGGTCAGTTAGCGTCCTAAAGTTTCGGTCGATATAGGGGATCAGCACTTGCGTGAGGTCATCCTCGAATGCGGAAGCCATGTCCTGCATAGCTTTCATAGACTCCGGCGAGCCGAACGGCTTCGCGAACAAATCTATGTCGGGCTGGCCTGCACGCTTGGCATACCCGTAGGCCATTACCACGATCATTGGCTTGGCGTTCCCGCCGGCAATGAGATTGTCGAGGATGAAGTTCGCGTGTCCTTGCTTTACCCACCCGGTCTGGTCCTCGCCCGCACCGTGCTGAAGATAAAGCACCGGGTATCGAAGGCTCATGTTGGTTTCGTAGCCCGGGGGCGTATAGATCAGAGCGTGCCGCCAGCCTCCAGTGATCTTCGAATAGTACGAGTCCTCCCGAACCTCGCCGTGTGGCACGTCCTGCGGTAAGTAATACGTAGCTCCCGGTTCCGGAATTTCGATCCCGCTCGCGTCCTTGCCGCCTCCAAAAAATGTATGGCTTCCAGGATCGCTCACCTCTGCGCCGTCAATGAGCAAGGTGTAGTAATGGAAGCCCGGAACCAAGGCTCCCGAGGTTGCAGTCCAAAAACCGTCTGGTTGTTTGACCATATCGAGCTTCGCGGCGCCCCAGAAATTGACTTGCAGCTTATTCGCATAGGGTGCTTTTACTCGAAACTCGGCCTTCCCGTTGTTATCAATCCGCGGATAGGCCGCACCCCAGACATTCGTCGAAGCCGGAGAGAACCCGTCCTCTGTCTGTGCGCAGCAAAAACCGACAGCCATCAGCAGGGTAAGTCCAATCTTATTCACCACAATTTCTCCTCTCTGCGCATGGCATGAGCGAAACACAGCCTAGCAATGCACTTCCGTAACGCATGCGGGTTCTGGATCATCGAGCCTATACTATCCTCCGTCGAGCGCGCGGCTCCGGCGCTTGGGAGGCGCTGTTCCGGGTCCACTTGACTCAGAGGCAGAGAATGCGGGATCGCGGTTTGATGAGCTGCTTGCCAGTACCGTTAAGGCAACTGCTTCAGCTGGGCTCCGGATGGCTGATTTAGAGTGAATTTTGCTGGATGAATGTCACCTGCGTTCAGCTTTAAATCGGTGACTGTGAGGACAACTTCGTAGCCGTCTTTGGGACGCTGAATATCGATGATCGACGGGAACAGCACGCTACCATGGGCAGTCCAGTTCGAATATCTCGTCTCACTAAGAATATTTCCGCTCGGGTCGAAGGTCTTCTGCCGTGTGATTTGCAGAGTGTAACGGTCGAAGTACACGTTCCGAACCGGATAGTACTCGTCACCCATGCGAGTGATCACGGTGAGAATGTAAACGGCCTTCGTCTCATTTGTATCGTCTTCGACAAAAGTATGTTCAGCGGCTGCATCTGGCGGATTAATCAGGAGAGCTGTCAGGAACGCCGCGGGCCGAAGGTTCTCAAGTTTGTTTTTCGAAGTGGCGGGCGCATCATTACGCCCTATGATGAATTGGTTTTTGCTCGGGATCAGCACACGAAATTCGTTACCGGTGGAAACCATGTCGAAGGCTGTACTGTGAATAACCGGATCGAGACCGATTACGCGAATGCTTTCAGGCCTCAGAAAAAGAATGTAACCGCTGATCGTAGGGTAGTCGGTGACTTTTCCCCCATACAGACTGCCCACGGATGGCGACATGTCGATCTTCATCGTGAATGACTGAATAGGATCCGTCATTTGATGGATCTTCTGAATGAGCTCCTCTTTGGTCGCACTAAGAAGCGGCCGCGACTGCCGAGCACCTTGCGGCACAACGACGCGCCTGCGCACCAGGCATGCGGAAAATATCAAGCAGTAAAAGAGCAGTGCCATCCAAAGCGCGCGCTTGAAGCGCAGGAAGTACATGCTTGAAGTTTAGTAAAGGCTCGGACGACCCTGAGAATAAACTGTAGAAACAGGTTCGCCTGTGCTTCATGATAATCAAAACTATAGGTCTCGCTGCGACTTCTTTGGTGCTGCTCATAGCATTTAATATTCCCGGCTTCGGGCAACTCAATAAAGAGCGAGGTAACGGTCCCTACGGAGTCCCTGAGACGAGCTTCTTTGCGCATCGCCTGGGGACCGATCATGCCGAGGGAATCTCAACCTTGGACATGAATGGCGACGGGCGGCCAGACATTTTGAGCGGCGCATTCTGGTACGAAAATCCGGGCCCGGGTGGTGGAGAGTGGAAACGGCAACAGTTTCGCACGGTAGAGATGACGGGCGAGTTTGTCTCCGAGTGCGGTGAATGGGCGATCGATGTCAATCACGACGGAGCGCCGGATGTCGTTACGGTCGGATGGCAAACCGACGGGCTGTGGTGGTACGAGAATCCGAAGAAGCCGGGCGTTATGTGGCAGCGCCATTTGATCACTCACACAATTAAGACCGAAGGCGGTTGGCTGGGCGACTTGAATGGAGACGGGCAGCCCGACCTCGCGCTTGCGCATTACGGTCGATCCGGTGTCATCTGGGTCGACTTCGCGGGACCGCAGCCCAAGGTGCACACTGCGGGCGGGCACGATCAAGATGGTCATGGAGTCGGTATGGCGGATATCGATAACGATGGCAAAGTCGATCTGGTGACGCCGTTCGGCTGGTTTAAAAACATCGATGCGAACAACGACAAGTGGGAGTGGCACGCCGATTGGACGCTAGACGAAACAGGCTTTCCGATCGTTGGCTATGACGTTAACAACGACGGCAAGACCGACATTGTGTACGGGCGGGGCCACAGCTATGGGTTGTACTGGCTTGAACAGCAGGGCGAGGGGACAAGCCGGCACTGGGCGAAGCACACCATCGACGAATCTTTCTCGCAGGTCCACGTGCTCAAACTCGCTGACATCGACGGGGATGGCGAGATGGAATTGCTTGCGGGGAAGCGCTATCGGGGCCATGGCGGGAATGATCCGGGATCCTATGACCCGCTTGTTCTCTATTACTATAAGATCGATCGCAAACAGGGCTCGTTCACACGCTACACGATTTCTAGCAACGGGACCGCCGGTGCAGGAACGCAGTTCATTACTGAAGACCTGGACGGCGATGGCGATCTAGACATCGCAGTAGCGGGAAAGACCGGCGTGCATTTTCTCGAGAATCTTCGAATCAGCAAAGTCCCTGCAGCACAGCGCGAGAAAGAGATCCTGCTCGACAAGGAATGGCCCTTCCCCGGAGAAGGAACAATGGCACCAGATAAGTGATGCAGCATCTCATCCGGCCCGATCGTCTCTACTTAGACAACGTGAAGTTCACGATGACTGTCGTGACAATTTCGACAGGATTGCCGTTCAAAAGGGTGGGGCGGTAGCGCCACTGGCGCACTCCTTCGAGCGAGGCTTGCGAGAGATCATCATCTGGCGAAGAGACTACTCGCAGCTCGAGGGGCGCGCCGTCCTTCGAGATCACCGCTTGCAGCTCGACCGTGCCCTGAACACCCGCCGTTTTCGCCGCAGTGGGATACACGATGTCTTTTCTCGAAACGAGATTTGCCTCGGCTACCTGCCCGCCTATTCGAACACGCTGCGGCGGGGAGGGCTGCTCGGAAGAGGACGCAGGGGTTCCTTGTTCGGCGACGTGCACCTGCTCTTCGAGCCTTCCGACTTCCATGGTCAGCTTGCGATCAACCTTGGCATCAGGTTTGAGGTTGAACTCGCTTAGGATCGAGCTGAATCCAGGCTTCTGGATGCGCAAAATATATTGCCCGCCCGCAGCGTCCAGCAACGCGAACCTTCCGTCCGATCCGGACTGGGCTTCCTGTTTGACGCCAGTATCGGGATTGTAAAGAAGCACCTTTGCTTCCGGGATGGCAGCGCCGCTTGGGTCGAAGAGCGAGCCGCTGACTGTGGCAGCGGAAAGCCCGGCCGAAGTCAGCAACGTGGAAAAAAGTGAGTGTCTCATAGATGAACCTTTCTGTTGAAGAATGGACGGCTGAACCGTCGTTGTGAATGCTGAACTGGCTCCGGCGATCCCAGCCAGCCCGAGTGCGATTACCCAGGCGGATCTCACGCAGAGGATTGCGGCAGGGGGCTTCAGAATCGCTCGAACACGCAACTCGAGATCGCTGGGACGAACCATGCTAATGCCAGCTATAGAAACTCTAGATGGCGGATTCAGGCTTTTCGCGATTACCAGCAGCGCTGCCGCGTACTCGGACGGACGGAGGCCGGATCGAAGTGCCTCGGCGTCGCAGGCTAACTCGCACTCCCGGCGAAGAGTTCTGCGGAGCAGCCACACCATTGGTTGAAACCACCACAACGAAGATATGATTTGTACGCTCACCTGAGCTGCGACATCGCGGCGTCGGACGTGAGCCAATTCGTGAAGGAGTACTGCTCGCAAATGACTGTGACTCCAGTCAGCAGCACAAGCGGGCAGGAGAATGCTTGGTCGAAAACAGCCGCAGGTAAGTGGCACGACTGAGTCTGGCGAAAGAAGTATCTTCGGAGCTCGACGCGCTGACTGGCAGTTTTCAAGCATCACGTCAAGCACACCAGGGTGGCGAAAAGAAGTTGCCCCTCTAACAAGTTTCATCGCAGAAAGGATGCCTACCGTCGTGGGAGCCAGAGCTAGCAGCACTCCCATCAGCCAGGCTCTGAAAAGCCAGTTCGGCCCTGCCTGGGCACCGCTCGACGCATAGCGAAGGCCACTTAGCTGCACGCTTACGCTTGCACCGGCGTGGCGCGGCAAGAATCCGGTCGGAATGTAGATCTCAGGAACGAGCGCTGACAAAATGGGCAACAAGCCGAGCAACGCGAATGTCAGGAGCAGCAAGTTGTGTCTAAAAGCAGCAGAGCTTCGACGTCTTTGAGATCGCCGCAAGGCCTCTCCTGCCACTAGTACAACCGTCGAACGGATCAGCAGGTCAGCTAACAGCGGCCAAGTCATTAGCGACCTTCCTTGCGAGCCTCTTCGATCAGCTTCGCCAGACGGTCATAGTCTGCGGACTCCAGATTGCGCGCCGTTACATTCAACAAAGTGGCCACGGCCTGCTCGGTTGAGCCGTCGAAAAAGGTCTCGAGCAGATGCGCCACAGCGGACCGCCTTGCTTTTTCACGCGGCACGACCGGCAGATACACGTAGCGAAGATTCTCCTCCTCATGGCGTACGTGCTTCTTCTCCTCCAAAACCCGCAGCATGGCGCGGACCGCCGAATATCCCGGCGGATCCGCGATCTCACGGTGGATATCGGCAACGCTTCCCCGCCCCAAACGGTAGAGAACGTCCATAATCTGCCTTTCACGGCGGCTGAGCTTGTGCTGTTTTGCTAGCACCATGCTGGAAAAATAGCATTTAGCGTCTGGCTTGTCAACAAATTTGTACAATGAGCAGAATGCGCCGGCTGCTCGCACTTCTGCTTTTGTGTAGTTTCGGCCTCGCGCCGGGCCTGTCAGCCGCTGCATCCGGACAGCAATCCACAGTTCCGGCTTGCTGCCGGCGTGATGGTAAACATCACTGCGGAAAGCACGAGCCGCTCAAACGCGCATTTCGTTCGATTGAAGCAAAGTGCCCTTGTGCTCCGGTCCCGGCAGGGCTGTACGTTGCGACTGACTTTCTCCTGCCGCCGGCCAGCCGCGCCAACGCCTGCCTTCTTACTGCGCATACTGCCGGCTCGGGTCCGGCCGATTCTTTCCGCCTGACTGCGCTTTACGACGCCCATCAGAAGCGCGGCCCTCCCTCTCTCGTCTAAGCACCCTACCTAAAAAACTGACCTGGGAGGAATTTCGATGACCTTTTCGAAAGCCCGCGCCTGCGTGGGCATTCTCGGAGCTATTTCGTTTACTGGGCGTGCTGAAACGCTTGGAACGGTTAAGGGAGTGGTGCACGATCCGCAGCATCATCCCGTTCAAGGCGCGCACATCGTACTCAATTGCGGGAGCTCGAGCTTCAAGGGTGATACCGACTCTGATGCGGATGGAGCGTTCGCATTTCCGAGTGTACCCGCGGAAAACTGCGAGGTTGCAGTAAGCCGGCAGAGTTTTCGTACGGAGGTGCAGCAGGTTACAGTAAGCCAGAAATCACTGGTTCTGCACTTTCAGCTCGAGCTCGCTGGCCGGATGGACTCGGTCGACGTATCGACCCCGCGTTTAGACACGCAGGTATCTACTGTCCAGAGCCTTACCTCTCAAAAAGAGATCGAGCAAACGGCAGGCGCTGACCAGACCAACAGCCTGCAGATGATCACAAATTTCGTGCCGGGCGCGTACATGGTCCACGACATGCTTCACATGCGAGGCGGCCACCAGGTGAACTGGTTTCTCGATGGTGTGCCGGTGATCAATACGAATATTGCCGCGAACGTTGCCCCGTTCATTAACCCGAAGAACGTGGATGAGCTCGAAACGCAGCGCGGCGGTTTCTCGAGCGGTTATGGCGATCGCACTTACGGATTTTTCAATGTCCTTACGCCTTCCGGTTTTGATCGAGACAACGAAGTCAACCTGATCACGTCTTTTGGCAATTTCTATCAGACCGACGATCAAATCAACATAGGCGGTCACACCCAGAGGTTCGCTTACTACGCGAGCATAGATGGGAATCGATCGCAGCTCGGACTAGGCACGCCAACTTCAGCCGTAATCCACGATGCGGAGAGCGGCATTGGCGGCTTTGCTTCCCTGCTCTATAATCCGGCACCGAAGGATCAGTTGCGCTGGGTGCTGTCGGCGCGCGGAGATCATTACCAGATTCCAAACTCGGCGGAGGATCAGGCAGCCGGGATCCGCGACCTCGATCTCGAGCGTGACTACCTGCTGGGATTCACCTGGACCCATACCTTGTCGGAGGGCATGCTCTTCTCCGTCGCCCCTTATGCGCACTACAACACCGCGCGATACCTGGGGGGCCCGGCGGATACGCCTTTTATCCTGGATGATCATGATCGTTCCGCCTATGTGGGTGGCCGCGCAGTCTTCCAGGCACAACGCAAAAAGCACAATGCACGAGCCGGCGTCGAAATCTGGGCGCAAAGGGACAGCACGTTCTTCGGGCTAACCGAAAATCCTGGGGAGAGTACGCTGATCCAGACGGAGAAGCACTGGGCCAATTCGAACGCTCTCTTTCTGGAGGACCAGTACCAGCCGAACTCGTGGCTGACACTCGATCTTGGCCTCAGGTTAACGCACTACGCAGGCCTGGTAAATGAAAATGCGGCCGACCCAAGGCTGGGAGGATCGATTCGAATCCCCCGGCTGAAATGGATCGTGCGAGGCTACTACGCGTATTACTATCAACCGCCTCCGCTCAACAGCCTTTCTGGACCGCTGCTTGAATTCGCACTCGCGCAAGGTGTCGGCTTCACGCCGTTACACGGTGAACGAGACATTCAGCACGACATCGGGCTGACAGTGCCTGTTCACGGCTGGTCGCTCGATCTGGATCACTTTCACACCAGCGCGAGAAATTTCCTGGACCACGACGTTATCGGAAACTCAGGGGTATTTGTTCCCCTGTCCGACTTGGGGGCTCGTATCTCAGGAAGCGAGGTCAGTCTACGCAGCCCGGAGCTCCATCGAGTCGCACGATTGCGTATCGCTTACTCGAACCAGCTTGCGAAGGGTACCGGCCCCATCACCGGAGGCTTGATAGGCGACGCTGGCGATTCTTACTTCCTGCTCGACCATGATCAGCGCAACACCTTGAGCACGGTGCTCTCGCTGCACCTCCCCAGGTCCTTCTGGGCGACGCCAGTCTACAATTTTGGATCCGGCTTCCTGGATGGAGACGGTCCCGGACATCTGCCGCCGCACTCGACATTCGATCTCTCGCTGGGGAAGCGCTTCGGGGAGCGATGGTCCGCTTCGATCAACGCGACGAATCTGGCAAACAGACGCTACTTGGTCGACAACAGCAACACGTTCGGCGGAACCCATTACGTGAATCCACGGCAGATTTACGGCGAGCTGCGCTTTCGGATCCACCGCTAAGCTGCGAGCCTACGGTTTGAATTTAAAGACACGATAAGGCAGCGTTCGGGTACTTTTACCTTGGTTGTAAGTTGGCGAATTATTGATCTGCGATGCAGTGATGTAAATAGCGTCATCCGGACCCTCTGAGAAGGTATCGGGCCATTGCAGGCGCTCATCTGACACAATCCGCTCCAATTTGCCATCGGGATTAAGCCGGGTCACCGCATTGTGCTCCACGTCACTCAGGTAGAGATTACCTTTTTTATCGATCCACAACCCGTCAACCGGGAACGTTTTCGCGACGCGCTCGACACCCGCGGCGACTGTCGCCCGATCCGCCTTTGGATCCCGCAGCAGTTCCGTGCGGATTCGATACAGGTTGGTCGCCGTTACCGGCTGGTAGTAAAGATAGGCACCGTCCGTCGTGAGCGCAATACCGTCAGAGTTGAATTGCGGAGGTTTTCCATTGGCCAGCAGCTCTTTCCCGTTGACCACAACTCGAGCTCCTGGCTCTACTAGCACAGAGGGGTGGCCGTCAAGTGCACGATGAGCTTTACCGCTCTCGAGATCAAGAATTACAATTCCGCCGTGGCCACTGTCGGTCATGTAGGCGGTGTGGCGCGCCAGATCGAAGCGTACGTCGTTAAGGTAGCTGTCGGGCAGAGCTACATCTGGTCCGAACGGGATCACCCGCTTAACCTGATTCGACTTAAGATCGACACTGACGATCTTCGCCCCGCCCGGAACCACGCTGGCCAGCGCCGGTGCTGCGGGATCCAGAATCCAGAGTGTGTCGGAATCATCAACAACTACGCTCTGTACGCAGACAAAATGCTGGCCCGCAGTTGCAGGCTTTAAGTTCCACTGATTCCACTCCTGGTCAGGAAAGGGTTTTGTCGAGCCATCAGGCATGACTTCAACCACCGCGTTTACGTAGCGATCAGACCACCGCGGAAAGTTGAGGAACACCCGGCCCGCTTTCGAGACGCTTACTCCAGTTAACTGAAAGTCGTTGTTACTGTAAACCTCGTCCAGGTGCAACATCTCGGGTGGGAGGGCGGCGACTGTTCCAGGCAGCAGCACGAAAAGAAAAAAGGCAGGCAAACTCCGTATAAGCATTCGCGAGTTAGAACGGACTGCCGCGGTCTTGTTACAGCGGAGCTTTTCGTATGGGCGTGGTCACGCAGACGCTGAAAGCCGCTGCCGTGCGGCCAGCCGATCTCGAGTCGGCGAAGCAGCCACGTAGTGAATCTTAGCCACTGGCCCAAGCAGAAGATCAAGGCACCAATCAGCGAGTACACGCGATCGCTGCGTCATCGACGGCAGTTTGGCTATGTAAACCAACCGCCACATCACGTACGCGAGAAAACCGGAAAAATTGAAGCCGTAGACTCGCGCTACGCCGCGCTGCTTACCCACAACGGCTAACTCTCCGATCGGTGTATACCGAAAAGGCTTCAGCGGCTCACCTTTAAGGCGGTGGACAATATTTCGCGCTAGAAGCTTTCCTTCGCGAGTTGCATTCTGCGCCGTCATTCCGTAGTGTCCTTTCCCATTCGGCTCAGGTATTTCCGCCGAATCTCCCGCCACCCAAACGCCAGCGAACTCCTGTAAAGCCAGTTCCGGTGTTACCTTCAGGGCTTTGCTCTTACCCCTTGGAGCATCCAGATCGCCTACCAGCTTATTGGCCTCGACACCTGCTGTCCAAATCAGGGTACGTGTGCGAATCTTCTCGCCGTTCGTCAGTTCCACCGTATCGCCGGAGGCACCCTTAATTCCTGTTTTTAACAGCACGCGCACACCGGCGGCTTCTAATTGTTTCTGCGCATAGCCAGCCAGATCTTCGGTTACCTCCGACATTATTCTTTCCATCGGCTCGACTAGCACCATTCGAATCTCGGACGCGGAAATGGCCCCATATTCCGCGGCAGTGTCTTGCAAGAAGTCGTTCAGCGCCGCAATTGCTTCGACTCCCGTGTAACCGCCCCCGGCCACTACAAAAGTCAACATCGCGGCGCGCTCTTCCGGATTGCTCTCCTGAGCGGCACCTTTGAGTAACTCTAAAGCGCCCTCCCGGATAAGATTTGCGTCGTCAAGCGTTTTCAGCTCTATCGAGCTCTGTTCGACACCGGGCAAATGATGGAAATTCGAGCTTGCCCCCAGGCAGATCACCAGCTGATCGGCCGTAAGCTTCTGTGGCTCACCGCCTTCTTCTACCACGACGGTACGATCGCGCAGACTGATATCCCGGACCTCACCGGTCACGAGTTGAGAACGACGAATGAAAGTTTCTAGCGGAACAATGATGTGATGCGACTGGATACCGCCGCCCACTGCTTCGGTCAGCATGGGAGTGAAGAGCAGATAGTCGTTCTTGTCCACCAGAACGATTTCGCCGTTATCGGCGCCCGGTAGCAGGCGTTCCAACTCCCGCACGACTTCCACGCCGGCAAATCCGCCCCCCAACACTACAAAGCGTTTGCCCTTGGCAATCCCTCGATTCGATCGCACAGCAAGACGTTTCACCAAATCCCATCCGATAGAAGCCAAGACGGCACTGGTAATTCCAAGAGCTGTTAAGTTGATTTTCATTCCGCTATCCAAATGGATGCTCCAGCGAAGGGCTCTGAGACGTAAATAGTTCAGCGCCGTCGCTGGTTACGTACATATCGTCTTCCAGACGCATCCCGAACTCATTGGGAATGTATATACCTGGCTCATCACTAAAGGTCATGCTCGCCTGAAGAGGGAGCGTGTTGCCGCGAACAAGATAGGGCCACTCATGTCCATCCATTCCGATGCCGTGCCCGACGCGATGGCTGAAGTAGCGATAGTCTGGCCCGTAGCCAGCCTCAACCACCACCTTGCGAGCCGCTGCGTCTACCGTTTGACACTCTACTCCGGGGCGCGCAGTTCGAAGAGCAGCCGATTGAGCGAGCTTCACCGTATCAAAGACTCGCTTCATCTTGTCGCTCGCCTTACCCAGGACGAAAGTACGGGTGATATCAGAGTTATACCCGTCTACCAGGCAGCCATCATCGATCATGACGATCGTGTTCTCACGAACAATCTGCGAAGTTGCCGATCCGTGCGGCAGCGCGCTATACGCGCCAACTTCGACGCTCGCCTCGCCTTGAAATCCCACCCGGCTGTAAGCAGCGTCGATGAGATCGACAGCATCTTGCTGGCTCATGCCGGGCTGAAGCGCTTCGAAGACCGCCTTGTAAACCCTCAACGTTGCTTGATTTGCGAGCCTCATCAGCTCGAGCTCGTGAGGGCTCTTAAGCATGCGGCAAGCGGCTGTAACGGGCGTCGCGGAAGTGAGGCGCAGCTGAGGGGCCGCTCGCCCGACTTCGTCGCTGAACACCCACGGCGTGCGCTCTTCGATCCCGAGAGTTCCGGTGGAGTAGCCGATCGCCTGCATGCCCTTTGCCAACAGCTTGTACGGATCTTCGTCCTCCTGCCACGTCAGCACTTGCGCGTCCTCGAGCGAGCTGCGGTTTAACTGCTCCCGTACCCGCCCCTCTTCGAAAGAAGGAGCTACGCAAAAAGCTTTCCCCCGCGCAGGTAGCACGCAGGCGAAAAGACGCTCGCTATTGCCCCAGTGCACGCCCGTGAAGTAAAGCAGCGATGTCCCGCCGGCCAGCAATAACGCATCCATTTTCAGCTCCATCATGAGCTGCTGGGCTTTCGCGACGCGCAAGCGGCGTTCGTCCGCCGTGATCGGTTTCCCCTGCTCCCGCATAGATGTCAGCGCCTGAACAGAGGGCGGCAGACGCTTGCCGCCACGCTGATTTCGCTCCGCTGCCGAGGATCGGACCGGGGCCGCCAACGTGCTGAAACAACCTATCGACTTGAGCCAGTCGCGACGACGACTCTTAAGCAGTTCAAGCACTTGCATCCTCCCTTATGGGGCAGCCGGCGCTGCGCCTGCCCGTTTCGTTCTGAGACAACCCAGTTCGAGCCAACACTCATTATTGACCTCCACCGATGCGAACAGCACTGGCAGCACGATTCAACGGCATCGATGGCCTGATTCCCTCACTCGAGTTCAGGCCCGCGAACAACCGAGCCGGAGGTTTAGCAAAACTGCTGTTCTGGTCGCTAGCGTGCCTGATTCTAGTCAGCCTGCTTTCGATGGCGACGCTTGTTTCGCTCAGACAAGCCGGGTGGTGGAGAAACCATACCCATGAAGCAATCGAGCATATCGACACCCTCGAGTTGCTCCTCGCCAAGTCGGCAGCTTGGTACGGAACGTACCAGGTTACGCAGCGAACGAGTGACCTCTTTCAATCGGACAAACAGATTTACGCAGCGCAAAGGAGCTTGCTCGAGTTCCAACAGTTGACCCGGGACAATTCTTATCAGCAGCAGAGGATCTCCATTCTCGATGGCTTGATAGCGTCGTGGCTGCAACAGCGATCAATTCTGATCAACACCTCGCGCCCTTTCATGAACGCTTTTCCCCTGTTGACGGAAATGAAAGCGCACGAACAGGCGCTTCTCTCTTCCCGAAGTGAGCGGATGAAAACGATCGGGATCGCGAACTTCTGTCTGAATAGCTTCCTGCTCCTGTTTGCGCTGGCTTCACTCTCATTTTGCTGGACCACGTGGAACCAGGAAAATCGCTGGAATCTGACTGTGCTCGACAGGCTTCATTCCACCGAGGCCCGCTTCCAAGCCTTCATGGATCATAGCCCGCTCCTGGCATTCATCAAAAACCGCGAGTCTCGCATCATCTATTCGAACCAGCCCTGGAAGCGATTCACAGACGTTGCGCTCGATACGACGAGCGGAGAGGAGTTGCCCGCCCAGCTAGGCGAACAGCTCAGAAGCCGCGACCAAGAAGTTTTCGAAAGCAACGGCACACAGGAATTCGTGCAAAAAGTTACCGGCGCTAACGGCAAGACTTACGAATTGCTAGTAGTGATGTTCCCTTTTCGCCTGGATAACGAATCCACGCTGCTCGGCGGACTAGCGCTCGATGTCACGGAAGAGCGACGTGCGCAGCGAGCTCTTGGCGAGAGTGAAGAACGGCTACGGCTGGCGATGCAAGCCGCCTCCATGCAGGTCTGGGAGTTCGACATCAAGAAGGGCGAGATCTATTCGGACTTTACGAATTTCGGTTTAACGGGACCGTCGGCTCCGCGCCGCCTCAGTCTCAGCGAAGCTCTGCAACTGGTACACCCCGAGTGCCGGGCCTCTATGGAAGAGTCACTGCGAAAGGCGGTGCTCGAGGAAAGCTCGTGCGAGATGCTGTACCAAACCGTCTCGGGCCGATGGATCGCTAGTTCGGCCGCCATACAATTCGACGAGTTCCGCAAGCCAGTCCGTCTTGCTGGATTTATCCAGGATCAGACCGAAAAGATTGTCGCCGAGAAAAAGCTAGCCGAGCTAAGAAGCCTTCACGATTCCATCCTGCGGTGCACGCATACCGCGCTGATCTCGGTAGATGAAAACCGCATTGTCACCAGCTGGAACCCGGCGGCCGAACGCCTGCTCGGCTATACCGCAGAAGAAGTGATTGGCCGGGCCACCCCGGATCTCTGGTACGACCCGGTCGACGCAGCAAGAGAAAATCGGGCACGCGAATCAGACAGTCAGTTCGATCGCAATCCTCTTTTGGCGCAAGCGCTGGTCGGCGGAGAAGAAACTCGGGAATGCACTTTCACTCGCAAAGACGGCTCTAAAGTGCCGGTGCGGCTCACTGTTACGCCCATCCTCAATGAGGATCGCTGGCTGATGGGCTTTCTTAATCACGCGACCGATATCTCGGAGCTTCGGCGCGCCAGCCATCAAGTGCAGGAGCTTAACCAAGCACTGCAGGACACAATGTCCGGCTGGGCCAAAATCGACCTCGATGGCCGCTACGTTCGCGTCAACAAGGCTTACGCGGAAACGGCTGGATATTCCGCCAAGGAGATGATCGGCCTCTCCTGGCATACAACCATTTACCCGGAGGATCTGCCGGCGGTGCTCGAGGCGAACCGGGCCATGATGACCACGGGCCGGGGAGCAGCACGCGCCAGGGGCTTGCGAAGGAGCGGCTCCATCTTTCACCTTGAAGTCTTTCTGGCGCCGGCTCACGACCACGTCGGAACTCGCGTTGGAAGTTACTGCTTTATGCGCGATGTAACGGCGCGTATGGAAGCGGAAGTAAAGCTGGAAGCCTCCGAGCGCCGCTATCGGGAGTTCTTCGAATTAAACCCACTGCCCTGTTGGATCTATGACTTTAAGACCTTGAAATTCGGCGCCGTGAACGAAGCAGCCGTCCGGCACTACGGATATACCCGCGAGCAGTTTTTGGCCATGTCGGTGTACGACATCAGATTGCCGGAAGATGCCGATACCATCGAAGGGGAGTTGACGCGGGCCAGCCTGACTTCGCCGTCTATGACGGGCCCGTGGCGGAATACGCTCAGCGATGGCAACGTAATCGAAGTCGAACTCGCGGCGCGCGACCTCTCCGATACCGAGCGGCTGGTGGTTGTGCGTGACGTCACCGAGCAGCGGCGAGCCGAGGCTCTGCTCAAGAGCGAAGCTACTTTACAAGAAGCTCAGCAGATTGCGCGCCTGGGCAGCTGGGAACTCGACACTCGCTCGGGCGCAGTTACCTGGTCGCCCGAGACTTACCGGATTTTTGGTCTTGAAGCCCTAGCCGAGAAGCTGCGGTTCGAAGAGTTCATGCACATGGTGCATCCTGAGGACCGCGAGCAGGTCGGTTCAGCCATTGCCAACTCCGTCCATCGCAAGCAGGTCTACGATCTCGAATTCCGAATTCTGCGCCAGGACGGAGAGCTCCGTCACGTGCACGGGCGCGGACAGTACTCGAATGGCTCGCGGCAATGCCTGGCGGGAACAATGCTCGATATCACCGAGCAGAAGCAATTTCAGAACGCGCTCCAACAGTCGCTCGAGGAGAAAGAAGTTCTTCTTAAGGAGATTCATCATCGCGTCAAGAACAATCTGCAGGTAATCTCCTGCCTGCTCAACATGCAGGCCGGGGCACTGAAAGAAGACACCGCGTGCACAGCCCTCCGCGAAAGTGAGCGGCGGGTAATGGCGATGGCCTTGATCCATGAGCGCCTGTACGGGCACAACCGTATGGACCGCATCAACTTTTGCGATTACGCACAAACACTGGTCGGTGACTTGCTCGCTTCCTATTCTCAAAACGGCTTGGAAGTCGAAAGCCACTACTCTCTGGCTCCCGTCGACTTGGATATCGAGCAGGCGATCCCGTGCGGCCTCATCTTGAATGAATTAGTCACAAACGCATTGAAGTACGCCTATTCGAATGGCAAGCCAGGCGATTTGTTCATCAGTTTCCAGCCGGTCGGAGATCAGAAAGTCTCTCTTTCTATTTCTGACAACGGCCCAGGACTACCTCAGGACTTCGATTGGAAAAAAGCAAAGTCGCTTGGACTGACCATCGTCCGTCTCCTGACCAAGCAACTTGGAGGAAACCTTCACATCGAGTCCTCCGGTTCAGGAGCTTTATTCACCGTAATATTTCCGAAAGCGAGTTAAACACGTGTCCACAAAAACACCCGAGAAAAGAATCCTGATCGTCGAAGATGAGCAGCTGATCGCTCACTCGATCGAGAGAAGCTTGTTTAAGGCCGGCTATGTAGTCCCTGCTATGGCGGCATCGGCGCAAGAAGCATTCGAGCAGATCGAAGAGACAAAACCAGATCTGGTGTTGATGGACATCCACATCCAAGGGCCAAGCGACGGCGTGGAGACGGCTAGAACTATTCGGGAACGATACCACTTGCCGGTGATCTACCTGACCGCGCATGCCGATATGGCGACCCTCGAACGCGCCAAGATCACAGAGCCTCTTGGCTACCTCGTGAAACCGGTAAACCATGCCAACCTGCCGAGTTCCATCGAGATGGCGCTCTACAAACACAAGATGGACAGGCAGCTTGAAGAACACCGCGCTCTGCTGTCGACCATCCTGCATTCGATAGCTGAGGCCGTCATCGTGACCGATGCCGCGGGAAATGTTCAGTTTATGAACCGGGCGGCGGAATTGCTTACTGAGTGGTCCCAAGCTGATGCGGCGGGCAAGCCCTTTGATGAAGTAGCTGCGCTCGAGACCGAGGCAGAGAGCTCCCCCTTGGCTCGTGCTTTGGCGGAGGGCAACACGGTGCAACTTTCGCGCGACACGACGATCAGAACCAGATTAGGAAATTTGATCACGGTGGATGGCCAGGTCGCGGTCAGCAAAGTAAAAGAGCGAGCCGCCGGAACGATGATCACCCTGCATGACGCAACCTTGCGCCGGCAGGAGGAGCAGCAGATTCGCCAGCAGCAGAACATGCTGTCAATGGGCCAGATGGCAAATGACGTGGCCGGAGATTTCTACGGATTACTGGAGCTAATCACCAGCTGCAGTGAAGAGCTGATCGATAAGGAAACCGATGAGCAGGCCGTCGCGCAAGCCGCGCGAGTGATCAGCCGGGCCAGCGGCGCCGGGGTAACAGTGGCTCGCCAGCTTCTCGACTTGGGGCGAAATCGCGACCTGCGGCCCGAACTCCTCAATCTCAACGAAATCCTGGGAGAGAGGATTGCGCTTTATAACCAGATGTGCGGCTTTAAGGTTTCGCTCGAAACACGGCTAGAACCGGACCTCGATCTCGTTCTCAGCCACGCGCTTCATCTAGAAAAGCTTGCTCTGAATCTTGTCCTCAGTGCTAAGCACTCCATGCCCTACGGCGGGAAAATTGTGCTTTCAACAGCCAACACGAGCTCCCCCGAGAAACGGGGATCGGCCGGCAAGCGATTCGTACGGCTGCTGGTCGACGTGCAGCGCAATGCTCCCGACAAGAACGGGCCGTTGCTTGTCGCCTCTCCCATTCAGAACCAGGAGCTAACCCTTACAGTCGTGAATGCCATCGTTGCCGTGAGCGAAGGCTCAATATCGACTTCGCACGAATCGGAGCTGCATTCGGTCACGGAAGTCCTGCTGCCGTCGGTTGCTTCGGTGGCATCCGCGGGAGCCCAGGCCCCTTACGTCGAGCGCCGCACAGTACTTGCGATTGGCCTCGACGCTAGTTCGGAGCGCCAAATGCGGGGCAGGCTCGAGGATAACGGCTTTACGGTTCTGAGATCGTCGAACGTGCAGGAAGCGTCGCTCGTATCCGAATTCGTCGAGGGCCCGCTCGACCTGCTGATCATCGACGGTACCCGAGTCCCGGCTCTGGCCCAGCACCGCATTCTGAGCCTGATTGCATCCCGTTGGCCCGGTGTGAAAGTCATGGCGATAACCTTCCCTGAGCAGACGATCGAACTCCCTCAGGCAAAGGTTCTGACAATTCCCTATGAACTCGATGAGCTGGTGACCGCAGCCAAAGACCTGATCACGCCGAAGTCAAAACACGTTGTTGTCAGAAACTAACTGGCTTTTAGAGAGGGCGAGCTGTGCTTAAGATTCGCTCTCTCTAGCTACTTCGGGCGCTACGTCCGAAGTAGAGAAGCGAATTACTGCAAGACCGAAGTAAAGTTCATCTCCCGAAACCAGCAGCGTGCCCCGGGAGCTGCGGTGTACCGGAAGGCTTTCTCCCTCGCGAACGATCCATAAACCGCAGTTGGCATCGCCCTTATACAGACGATCGTTCACTAGCCGGTATTCACCAGTCTTCGCCTGACGAACGATGTGCGCGTGTTCACGCGAGACCGAACTCTCGACCGTTCCTTCGCCAATGAAAGCCAGGTCATTGCGTCGCGACGGACCTCCAGCGCCCAGAACTTCGACGCCGCGGCCGATATTCGTGCGGGGCTTGCTCAAAGTTAACTTCTCCGGTCGAGCTACACCCTTTAAGACCGTTACAAAAGCAGGTTGTGAAGGCTGCTCGTGCGGAGTCTCCGGCTTTCGTATTTTGGTTTCAATCGAGAACCAGGACTCGCCCTCGGCCGGCATCCTCGGTGTGGTCTCGATCTCGATGACCACGTTCTGAGGGAAGCGATAGCTGGAGCGGGCCAGTCCGGAAGTGACCTCTTCTTCTAAGTACTTCTTGACGAATTCGCCTTGTAGAACACTTGCCTGTTGATCCTCAATACCGAGCAAACAAACGCAGATCGAATCGTACGGAAAGACCATCTTGCCACCGACTCGGTGGCTTTTGGCTTTGGCGGCTTCGAGAACCGCAAGCCGGATCTCAGCTAATTCCGGAGCGTCTTTCGCCAGGCGATTTGCTCCAAAGGGAGACTCGAAGATCGCGCTGCCGAGCCGCTCAAACACATTTGAAAGACGCACCGTTCACCTCTGCGCTCCAGTATCTATGATGCCAAGCCGCCCCGCTGCTTCCACCAACTCGCGGGCAATCGGAGCAGCCACTTTGGCACCGTACCCACCATGCTCCACGATAACGGCAAAGGCGATTGATTTGGAAGCGCCCTGCTGAGCGGAACTTGCCTCCGCAGCGTAAGGCGCGAAACCGACGAACCAGGAGTGTGGATTGCCGCTATCGAGTTGCGCAGTGCCGGTCTTTCCCGCCAACTGCACAGCTACGCCTTTCATCGCCTGGTGAGCAGTACCGTCTGTTACTACCGAGCGCATGGCATCGCTTAGAAAGCTAGCTGCGGACCTCGGAATTACTTCGACTGGCGCATCGTTGCGTCCGTCGCTTCCGTCCAGCACCCAGCGGCCCTGAGGCATAGCGCCATGGTCTGCAATCGCGGCAGCCACACGCGCCATCTTCAAAGGAGTTGTGACCACATTGCCCTGCCCGTAGGAGGCGAACGGCAGCGTTTCTCGAAGCAGCGAGAGGGCGCCAGTGTTTATCCCGAGCAGTTGCGCAGTTTCGAACAGACTCTTCGAGCCCACAGTACGAACACCCAGTTGGGCGAAGTAAGCGTTGCACGAGACCGTGATTGCCTGCTTCATATCCAGGGTGCCGTGTACACGATCGCCAATGTTGTCGCGAATCGGACGACGCCAGCCCGCGATCACCGTTCCGGTTCGTCCGTCGCGCAGACGCTGGCACGCATACGTGATGGAGGCTGCGTCGGGATGATTGCGCAAAGCCGCCATGGCCGTAACCAGTTTAAAAGTGGAACCTGGCGGGTATTCGCCGTACCGGGCACGATCCAGAAGCTCATCTTCTGAAGGCGAGCTTTCAGCCGGAGCAGGCCAACTCACTAGAGCGAGCACATCTCCGCTGCGCGCATCCAGCATCACCGTAGCGCCCTTCAGGCCAGATTTAGCTAGATGATCGCGAACGATACCGATCGCTGCGAGTTGAAGGCGGATGTCAATTGTCGTATGAACATCGCGCTCGCGCCCGAGCAGCGCCTGCAGCGCGGGATTGTCTCTCTGATGGCGGTAGCGCACGACCGGAGCAAGATCCCGATAGTCTGAATAGCCCTGAAGTTTCCGATTTGAGTCGTGCTCGACCAGCGAAGCGTTCGGCGCGTGAAAACGCTCTCCCGATCGCACGTCACCCAGTAGATGAAGTGTGGCCGAGCCGAACGGGTACAGACGGCCTCCTCGTCCGATCGAGCTTGCATCGACTGAGATCCCGAGACTGCGGTAAATATCGCGATACCTTTCGAGTTTCGACCGGCTACTAGTGGCTAAGAGGACGCCGTTGCGATCGAAGATGTCACCGCGGGGAATGGAGGCCGCCAGCAGACTCAGCCGCGGATTATGCTGCGGACGCTTCACTCCGTCACTCGTGTATACGAGTGCGTCTCTCGAGAGCAACTCCTGGTCCTGCCAGATTTGAAGCCAAGCTGCCCGTGCCAGAAGCGCCGCCGAACATGCGCCGAGAACGAGTGAAAGCACCAGCACGGGTCCGCCGAAAGTGGTCTTAAACCGCGCCGCAAAGCGCCGGCCGGACGTAACGGCCTCGGGGTTCTCAAGCCGCGCTGCCTGGTTCGAAACACCCAGCAGGACCGAGAAGATCAGGAAATTCGAGAGCATGGCGGTGTTGCCGGAGCTCAAAAAGGGCGAGACTACGCCAGATAAAGGAATTGCCCCTAGTGCGCCGCCAGAAATCAGCAGCATCTCGAGCGCTAACAGCGTTCCGAACCCTGCGCACAAAAAGAATCCGTGCTCATCCGGAGCACGTAAGGCAATTCGGAATGTTCGAATAACCAGAATCCCAAATAGAAGGCAGATGGCTGCCACGCCACAAAATCCCCACTCTTCCGCCACTGCTGGGAGCACCAAATCGGTGTGTCCTGCCGGTATCACTGCCGGATCGCCCCAACCAGGGCCGGAGCCCCAGGGACCGCCTGTCGCGAATGCCCAAAGCGAATGCGCCAGTTGATCGCCGCCGCGGATGTCGTTGTCCCAAGGCGAGAGCCACATTGAGACTCGTTGAACGACCGTATGAGGAGTGCCGAGATGATATCCCCAAGCGACGCCCGCAACGAGCAGCACCACGCCGCAGAGGGCAAGACCACTTCGTCCACGCGCAACGGCAAAAATGGCGAGAAATAGGACTCCTGTCACGAGTGCAGGCCCCATATCCTTCAGCAAAAAGAACATTGCGAGCGAAGAAGCAATGGCAAACATCACCGGGAGGGCATGGCTTGTCCGCGGCAGATCCATCCAGCGCAGCCAGCGGGGCACGAATCGTTTCTGGCGCAAGTCACGCAGCCGCTCCCAGTTTTGCGAGAAGTAGCCGGCCAGGAACAACACGATGAAAATCTTAATCAACTCAACCGGCTGAATCGGACCGAGATTTACTCGAGCATCGCTGCCGGTCGGACCGGATCCAAAGCGCAGAAGAGCGGCGAAAAGCAGCAGCGCAGCCAGCAGGGGAGTATAAATCCAGCGGCTGATATTCCGGTACTGGAAGGCTTTAAAGAGAGGCAACAGAAGAAGCGCGGAGCCTGCGATCACGCCGGTGGCGAACTTCCTAAATTCAAGCGTGTCACGCAGTGGATCGCGCAGACTCACCATCAAAATAAGTCCGATGCCGGTCAGTAAGTGAAGCGCTGGGAGAATAGCCTGGTCGCCCCGGAAGCGCTGGAGACGCCAGGCGGCATGCACAAACCAGAACGCCGCCAAATAGGCCGTGATCCATACGAAAAAGGTGCGTAGAAACTGCCCCGGCGTGCGAACCACGGCCAACCCTCTCAGCTTCGATAAAGGGAGTAGCGGCTTCGTGCCTGGCCGCCTCGTGATTCGCTCATCGCTGCGAGGTGCGGAGTGGTGGTCTTGCGTTATTACGTCAGCTGCAGCCGTGCGGAGGAGATTAAGTATGCCTAGGTTCGGAAGCGGGCCCCGCTCAGCGAGGAACGAGCGTAAACGCTCCACCGCGCTGGTGCGCGACGTCGGATCATCAAAGACATCTGCAATCAGCTTCGATAAATCTTCAGGGGACGGTTCCGCGTTCAGGTTCACCAGTTCGCCCGAACCAAGACCTGTCCGCACCTCTGGAAAGTCTTGCGTCTTTGCGAAGAGGGCAAGCAGAAGACCGCTCGTAACCAGCAAAGAAGCGGCAAGAAGCCACCAGGCCTCGAAGCGCCTTCGCACAGGTATTGGTTGCCTCGCCAATTGCAGGCGAAGCGCTAAATCTGCATCTCCAAACCGCGTTACCGTCATGGCCTGGAGACCGTCCGCTTCGGGTGACGAACCTTAACAACCATGTCAGCGTGACGTTTCGCCGACCCTTTGCGACTTCTGTGAGCTACCGGCTTCGGACGAAGCGCTGGTTTCGAGAACTCTGTTTCCCAGTGCACCTGCTCGATCCGGTCCTCGCTCGCCTGCTCGAGCTTGACACTTACGCTCCGCGAATTCGCAATCGAGTCGTAAAGGTCTTGTGCCCGGTCGATATCTGAAATCCCAGCGCGGAGGAGCCGGAGTGCTTCCACTTTGGACGCCTGCGGCAACTTTTTGGCCCGGGTCAGCTCCGCTTCTCCCCGGTAGAGAAACCCATCTGCCTGCTGCTCCAACTCTCGTGCGCCGAGCGAATAGCCAAGTTCTTCCGCTCGGCGGTACTCCGGCATCGCGGTGCCGATATTATGGAGGCCGTGAGCATAGACGCGCGCTAAGGCAAGATGAGGATCGGCCGATAACGGCATCAGTGCAGCCGCCCGCTGGAAATCTCTAACACTCGCCAAAGTCATCGATTGCTCGTTGCTTCGCGCAAGGCGCGAGTAACCGTCGCAGAGATGCAGTTCTCCTCTCGCCTGATTGTCAGCGCCGTTGATTTGTAAGGCGTGAAGCAAGCAGAGACGAGCCGGAACCCATGCGAAATTCGCCAGCTTGTCGTCAGGGCTCTGGCGGAAGCCGCTCAGAACTTTCTCTGCTGAGTGAACAAGATTGGCGTGCAGACTCGCCTCGCTCTCATCGAACGAAGAGAGCGAATTGATCCAGGCGCTCCGGCTTTTGGCGTTTTGATAAAGCTGCCAATCTGCGGCCAAGACGGACGGCAAGAGTGAAACATAGTTCTTCGGCTGCAGTAGCGTGCGGTTCTCCTGGCGCGCTTTGAGGAAGTACATCGCAGGAATAAAAAGAGCCAAGCCCGCCAGGACTCCCGCAGACAAGGCAATCACCACGCCGAACAGGCCGCTGGCCGACTTACTTGTTCCGGTTACTCCCGGAATGCGATCGGCAAGGCCGCCGCTCGGCAGATGAGCAAGCGCCGGCTCGGATGGAGTCGTCGCCACGTTCAGCGACCGGTCGACCGTAAGATTTCCTCGCGAGTTGGCCTTCTCGCGCAGCGCTTCCGTTGGCCGCCCCTCCAGAAAAGCTCGCAAATCTGCCTCAAACTTCTCGGCCGAGGCGTAACGCTTAGACAAATTTCCGGTTAGCGCCTTCGAAACTACTGCCTGCAGATTCACAGGGCAGCTCTCCGGCAAGATACGAGGAGGCCTGCGCGACTGGATCAGTTCTTCCAGCTGCCGCGTGTCCTGCGCCTGAAAGGGAGGCTCGCCCGCCAGCATCTCGTATAGGCTTACGCCCAGTGCCCACAGATCCGCATGCACATCGACTTCGGATTTACGCAGCCGTTCAGGCGAACAATAGCTGGGGCTTCCCAGATCGTGGTGTGTTAGGTCGTGCCCGGAAGTGATAACCTTCGCAATTCCAAAGTCAAGTAGCCGCAACTGTCCCTGGTCATCGATCTGGATGTTCGATGGCTTGACATCCCCATGCACAACCGGCGTTCTGAGCCCGCTCTCTTCAGAGACGAACTCGTGCAACGTCCGCAGCTGATTACAGCTCTCCGCAGCGAAAAAGGCGGCGCGTCTCGGGTCTAGGCAGCCTTCGACCTGGACAATTTCAGCCAGAGTACGACCGGGAAAGTATTCCATGACGGCGAAGAAGCAGCCGTTCCGTTCGCCTGTATCGAAGATCTCGAGAATACGGGGGTCACGGTGGTGCAGGCGTTGCTGTAAGGCCGTCCCACGACACTCTGACTCAAGCGCCAGCCGGCTTACATGGTCGCCCCGGTCTTCGACGATTTTTAGCACTACCAGCTTGTCGAGTTCGAGATCCTGCGCGAGATACACGGCCGACATGCCCTGCCCAAGCTTACGGACGATGTTGTAGCGAGAGAAAGTCTCTTCAACTCTCAGAGGTGCAGCTTTCATTCGGTTTTGCCTTGCCCGAGCTGATGGAAGATGGAAAGCTTAGCGAGGCGTTCTCGCCAATCGTCGCGCTTGACCCAGGCCGCCGCCAGCAGAGCTCCGAGTAAGATCCCGATAACAAGCCATCGCAATTTTGCATTAAGTGCACGGAACCGGCTCGGAGCGGAGCGCGCGCGGGTAACTGCGTGACGCTGACGAGCATCTGCGGCGTGGAGAGCAGCGGCGGCTTTGAACTCGGCGCCGGCTACGAATATGACGCTCACATTGTCGCTTCCGCCGCGCTCGTTTGCTGCTTCGATCAGGCGCTCGGCTACGCCCTCCAGATTCTCCCCACAGCTCGCCACCGTTTGCAGTATCTCGGCGGAGTTCAATTGATCGCTCAACCCATCACTGCAAAGCAGGATCCCCTCATCCATGTTGAATCGAGTGCTGCCGCTATCGATAAAGTTCTCGTCATCGAAACGGCGCAGGGCAGAGCCTACATCGCGAAAAACTTCGTTGCGCTGCGGATGCCGCATGGCAGCATGCTCGTCGATCTCTCCATTGTCTTCGCACTCACCTACTGGTGAGTGATCCCGCGTGAGCTTCCGAAGCCTGCCATGCGAAAGGATGTAAAGGCGAGAGTCGCCTACGTGTCCCCAGGTCAGACGGTCGGCGTCGAGCAGGGCAAGAGTGAGCACGCAAGCCATTCCTTCCCGCCTAAGGTCGCCTTGGGCATCAGAAAAGATACGGTTGTTCGCTGCGGCGATCGCTTGCCGGGCGGCAGTTTCAGTCCATTCGTGATGTGCCCCAATAATCTCTCGAATGGTTTCTAGCGCGGTCTGGGCTGCCACATCTCCCGCCGCATGCCCGCCCATCCCGTCGGCAATGAGAAAGACGCCCTGCTGCACATCCGCGAGCAGGCGATCTTCGTTGACGCTTCGTTTCAAGCCAGGATCGCTGGCCGCCGAGACTCGCAACAACGCCGTCCCGTACACTTCGCTTACCTTCCGCTGCGCCAGCCGGCGAAGGCAAGACCCGCGACTGCAAAGAGGAACAAAAGCACAAACGGTATGTGCATCACGTAAAGAACTTTCATGCGCGGCCTTCGAAGACGAGCGTAAGAATCTCGCTCAAATTTATTTTCGCGCGGCTGGGCAGAACATCTTGCGCTCCCTTACGGAGCCGCTTTCCGTTCACCCATGTTCCATTCGTACTTGTGTCCGAGATCGTGAAAACGCCGCTAGCGGGGTCGCGCCTGATTAGGACGTGCTCGCGGGAAATCTCGTCGCTCGCTATCAGCATCAGGTCAACGGGCTGCTCGTCACCGCCCCTGCCTACCCGGACCTGATTCTGCGTAATCTCGTAGATCTGAGAGCCCGAATCGTCTTCGTACTGAATGGTTGCGTAAACGGAGTTGCCTCGATGTGCGCTCGCAGGAAGTTCAGCGGTGCGTTCGCTGGCCGAGTCGCGTCCGAGCAGAGTTGTCTTCGTACCTCGGTAACCGGGCGGCGAGGCCTCGCTCAGCTCCGAGTGAATCTCGACATCTCCGGGCGGCACTTCCGGGTCGGGCAAAATCTCGATCTGCCACTCGCCCGCGGCGATCTTGCATTCCTTCGCGCTGCCCTTGTTCTTGCGCATTCCGAAAGGCGCCGCCGAAACATTCAGCTCATTCACCCGCGCTCGCAAGGCTTTCCGAGCGTCTTCTACGAAAATCGGCAAAACTCCCCGCAAAACCGCGAAGTCCTGCGGGTTGAGAAAAACGGTAAAGACGCAGGGAAGCAGAACCGTGTACGCCATTTCGAAGCGGCCCAGCTCCATGTTCCGGATCAGCTCACCAATAATTACGCTGCCGTTCGGCCGCAGGGTTCCGCTGCTCCCGCCTGAGACTTCGCTTCGGTTCTGCTTTGACTGAGCCAAGAGCCGTTCCTTCCTCAATTAAGCGCAGTTGACACGAACCGGTACGAAGCGAGCCCGAATTACCGTGCAGGCCCTTGCTCTGCCGCTCGTGAGACCTTTTCGGTCAAATCGTACCTCAATTCTAACGAGTATGCCGGGTTTCGAAACCAAAAAGATCTGCGCGCAGGCACTTGACACCGTTGTTAGACTGATCCTTTAGGAGCAACATTGGTTCGATTTTCGGAGTACGATACGGAATTAGCACGGGACCGTATGACGGGACGGGATGAGTTCGATCCGCTTGCTCCACAGCGCGAGGCAGCGATCTTCTACGGCTTGTTTCTCCGTGGCCACTCGGCCGAAGATCTCCGGCGCGATATCGATGTTCCGCGCCCACTTCTTACCAAATGGCTTCACCCGCGGCGCTACGAACAGAAGTTTCGGCATTCGCTGCGCGAGATGTACACGTACAGGAAAAAAGTACTAGCGATCTTCGACGAGCTGGTGCTTAAAGAAAAGCATCGCGTCCAGATTAACTAAAGCGCTTTCAACCAACCGCCTGCGGGCGACCCCATCTTTACCCGTTTCGTTACTTTCTTTCAAAGCTCCCTGAGATTTTTTCTTCTCTGCTACGCCTTATCCCAAAAGGGGAAGCAGACAGGAATCACCTTGTGGATTGGTCTCTGAATTGCTTGCGTTCTGTGTTATGCTTCTGAGATCCGAAAAGCGTTGGCTTGTCGGCACAGGAATCTGTAGTGTGGAGAACTCGGTACCGGGTTCAAGTGACTCTAACATCCACAACACAGAAGTTCTTTTCCCCGGTGGAACTCAGGTAAGTACTAGTAGTCGGCGAACGTGTGTAGGCAAGCGAAGTAGCGTCGGCTTTAAACGGATTGACGTGACTTTACGTCTAAACGGAAGACTTAGCTCGGCCAGTCATCTTCAGTAGGCAAAGCTAGTCGGTAAGAAGGAGAATGGGATGACCAAAACAGAATTGAACAAATTCAAAAAGATCCTGCAGGATAAGCAGGACGAGTTGGAACAGGTTGTTCGAAATCGCGATGCGATTACGATCGAAAAGAGCGCCGACGCTCTCGACGAAGTTCAGCACGCTGCCGAGCGAGAGCTGGCCATCCGCAATCTCGACCGTGAGTCGAACCTGTTGAAGAACGTTCGTTCTGCTCTCCGCCGCATCGAGGATGGCTCTTTCAGTATCTGCCTGCACTGCGAAGAAGAAATTAGCCCTAAGAGGTTAGCTGCTGTTCCCTGGGCTCCTTATTGTATACAGTGCCAGGAACAGGCGGATCGAAGCCACGCCGATGGCGAGGAGATGGTTGACGATCTCCTGGTGAATGCCGCCTAGAAGCAGCCGTTTTCGGCAACGGCTGCCTCCTGAACAGTAACTTCAAGCCTGCCTCATTCGCCTGACAAGTAGTGAACAGCCATCGGCGGATAGGCAGGCCGCTATTCAGTGCGCTTGCCGTTTCATCTCTTTCTCTTTGTGTAGCGATGCTGGGCTTGGCTCAGGACCCTTCCGCAGCCAAACCAACCGAACATGTTCTTGGAACGATTTCGACCATCGACCCGACGGCCCGCACAATTACCGTAAAAGACGACAAGACCTCGAGTGAGCAGGTCGTTCTTCTCGCGGATACGAAGACTCTAATAAAGGTTGCTCCCGGTGCAAAGGATCTGAAAGGGGCCACCCGGATTACCGCGGATCAGCTTGCAGTCGGTGATCGAGTTGACGTTCGTGGATCCAAAGTTCCGGATGAGGCCACAAAAATTGCGGCCCGCAGTGTGGTTCTTATGTCGGCCCGCGATTTGGCGCAGGCGCATGCGGCGGAGGCCGCCGAGTGGCAGCACAGCATACCAGGAGTTGTGAGCGAGATCGATGCTGCTTCGGGCAAGATCACAGTCACTACGCGGACAGCTGAAGGTCCAAAGCCGCTTATTATCACGACAACTCCTAAATCCGAGTACACGCGTTATTCGCCCGACCATCCCAGCCAGCCGATTCCATCCGAGGTCTCAGCAATTCAGGCCGGCGATCAAGTGCGTATCATTGGCGACAAGAGCGACGATGGAACGACGGTCGTCGCCCGCAGAATCTTTTCTGGTGCATTCAAGACTCTGAATGGAACCATTCTTTCCATAGGCTCCGACGGGAAGAGCCTGACCATCAAAGATCTGGCTTCCAAGAAGCCGCTCGAGATTCTCATTGGAGAGAGCACGACCATTCGAAAGCTTCCTCCCGAAGTGGCGCTCCGCCTCGCGCAGCGTAACAATCCCGGGATGCGCCCTGCTGGCACGGGCGCTGGTTCCAGGGTGGGCAGCGGCGATCCGTCAAACCGGCCGAGTCCTCCGGCGACTGATCATTCTGCTCCCGCACCCTCTGACGGGAGTAGCCCCCGAGCGCCCGGTAGTGCAGGCTTCGCACCGCGCGGACCTCGCAATGGCGACATTTCGCAAATGATCGAGCGCCTCCCTAAATCGCCTCTGGCTGAGCTCAAACCGGGCGACGCGCTGATTATTTCCGGTGTCACCTCCGGGGTAGAAAAAGACCGGCTTACGGCAACTAACATAATCGCGGGTGTAGAACCGATACTGCAGTCCGCCCCGTCCCGGCAGGGAGGTCAAGCTACCGGAGGCGATTGGGGACTCGGCGAGATGAACGCGCCTCAATAAGCGCCTTTTTTAAATTTCCATCGAACATGAACACAGATTTTATGAACTACAGGGTCCTACGTGTCCTTTTTGCCGCGATCCTTTTTTTGAGTGTTGTCAGTGCGCAGGATAGCACCGGAAATCAACCGTCTGCCCGCCGCCCGAACCCTGCCGGTGGCGTACTGAGAGGAACGGTTAAAGACGGTACTGGTGGTGTGATCCCGGGAGCGAGAGTCACTCTGATGGAAGGCGCTACAACAGTCGCGAGCGTAACAACCGGCGCAGACGGAAGCTACGTTCTTCGGGGCGTCGCGCCGGGTACTTACACCGTCTCGGTCTCGTACACCGGACTGCAGCAACAGAGTCTGAGCGTAGTCACGGTAGCTGCTGCCCAACCCGCCACGGCGAATATTGTCATGACAGTGCAAACCCAGAAGCAGGAGGTTACTGTCTCTGACACGACAACGAACTCGATCAGCACCGAGGCAACGAATAACGCAAGCGCTCTGGTATTGCGGCCGGAAGATCTGGACGCTTTGCCGGACGATCCCGATGATCTGCAAGCCGACCTGACGGCTTTGGCCGGGCCCTCTGCGGGACCGGGCGGAAACCAGATCTTCATTGATGGATTTACCGGTGGCCGGCTGCCGCCGAAGGAATCTATCCGGGAAATCCGCATCAACTCAAACCCTTTTTCGGCAGAGTTTGACAAGCTGGGCTATGGGCGCATTCAGATCTTTACCAAGCCCGGGTCTGATAAGTTTCACGGTCAGGGTTACTACAACATCAGTGACAGCGTCTGGAATTCCCGTAATCCGTTCCTATCGGTAAACCCGCCCTTTCGCACTCAACTATTTGGTGGAAATGTAAGTGGTCCACTTGGCAAGCACGCCAGCTTCTTCCTGGATGTGGAACGCCGCAACATTGACGATAACGGCATCATCACGGCGACCGTGCCTACTGCCGACTTCCTGGGCTCTTTTTCCTATCAGAACTACTTCGCGACGCCCCAACGCCGCACCACGGTTAGCCCGAGGGTCGACTATCAGCTGAACGCGAGCAATACTTTGAGCTTTAGATACGGGTACCTCGACAGCGAACACCTGCTGAGCGGCATCGGTGCCTTCAACCTGCCAAATACTACGATCGGGAACATCACTTTTCCAAGCAGCGGATACAGTTCGTCGAATACAGAGCACAATCTTCAGGTAGTTGAGACCGCAGTGCTGAGTCCCAGAGCGGTGAATGAAGCTCGATTTCAGTTCGAGCACGATGGCGACTCTGAAGCAAGCCAGACGGTCGGTCCACAGTTATCTGTCTCGCAGTCGTTTACCTCAGGAGGTTCGGGCTACAGTGCGCCGGGGTTCGCGAACAGCTACGACAATCAAAATAACTACGAGCTTCAGAATTACACTTCCGTCACGTGGCGAGCCCATACCACTAAATTTGGCTTTCGCATCCGCGCCACCTCTTATGAGGATTTAAGCCCGAAGGGTTTCAACGGGCAATATCAGTTTCTGGGCGGTAGTTTTCCTCTGCTGGATGCCAGTAATGTCGCCACCGGGCAGCAGGTTCAGCTGAAATCGATCGATCAATACCTGACCACCGTACGGCTTCTGAATGCCGGCTATTCCAGCGAACAGGTTCGTGCTCTTGGTTATGGACCGTCGCGCTATACCGCAACATCGGGCAATCCATATCTCAGCTTTTATCAGATGGATTTCGGGCCGTTTATACAGGATGAGTGGCGCGTACGACCGAACCTGACTGTGAGCCTGGGACTCAGATGGGAATCACAGAACAATATCAACGATAAGAACGATTGGGCGCCTCGAGTCGGCTTCGCCTGGTCTCCAGGTTCGAAAGCCAGCGGAAGGCCCAAAACTGTCATTCGTGGCGGCTGGGGCTACTTCTACGAGCGTTTCAGCCTGGGCAATGTCGCGACGGCTTATCGCTACAACAACAGTAACCAGCTCAGCTACCTGCTGCTGAATCCATCTATCTTCAACGCGTCTTTCAACACGCCTATCCCCGTTAGTGACCTGTCGCAGTTAGGAACGGCCAGCGCAGCGCAGCGTTATCAAATCGATCGCACGCTGAAAGCACCGCGCCTGATGCAGACCGCAGTTTCGGTGGAACGCCAGCTTTTCAGCCACACTACCTTGAACGCCAATTTCGTAAACTCGCGCGGCACTCACGAACTACGTACGCGTGACATCAATGCGCCGTATCCGACTCCTGGTTTACCCCCGCCTGGCTCGGACAACGCAGATACCGGAATCAGGCCATTCGGAGACGTTGGCGATATTTACAACTATGAATCTGACGGGATCTTCAAGCAAACCCAGGTTCTTGTCGGGCTGAACAGCCAGATCGGGAAATGGTTCACCTTGTTTAGCCGTTACTCCTACACCAATGCGCACAGCGACACCGACGGGCTCGGCACCCTGCCTGCCAATCCATACAATTTGGCTGCTGAATGGGGACGCTCTATTCTAGACACTCAGCACAATCTCTTCTTAGGCGGATCAGTGACTGCGAAACGACTGTGGGGCCTGCGTTTTTCTCCTTTCCTGGTGGCGCACTCTGGGACGCCGTATAACATCACTACCGGCACCGATCTTTTTCTGCAAGGCCAAGGTGCTGCTAGTGCTCGCCCTGAGGTAGTGAATTACATAACGCCGTTCAACTCGCCCTTTGGCTATTTGAATCCGGATCCAACAGTGGCAGCTCCCGGAACCTCGAACATGATTGTGCGTAATGCAGCCACTTCCCCTGGCTTCCTCGGGTTAAATCTTCGCGTCAGTAAGACTTGGGGCTTCGGATCGACGAAATTTTCCGGTCCTTCGGGCGGCGCGCGCGCGGGTGGCGGCGGAGGCCGAGGCGGATTCGGCGGGCCCGGTGGAGGTTTCGGCGACCCGGGTGAACATCGCTACAATCTTACTCTGGGCGTGAACGCACGAAATATTCTCAACCATGAGAACTTGAACACTCCGAATGGAGCTCTGACTTCGCCTTACTTTCTTGAGTCGACCGGCATCACTGGCGGTTACGGGGCCGAAGCGACTGCGAGCAATCAGCGCCGCCTCGATATTCAGCTTCGTTTCTCTTTCTGAGACCAGCACGTCCGCGGGGAGCTAGTGTAGTCTTCTGATATGCATCGAATTTTTGGTGGACTCCTGGTCGCAGGAGCGATCCTTTCAGCTGCGCCCCAAACTGGTGAATGGAAGCAGGTGTTCAACGGCAAGGATCTGAACGGCTGGCAGCATGTTGGCAAGGGCAGCATGAGTGTCGAGCAGGGCGAAATTCATACACATGGCGGCATGGGTCTGCTCTATTGGACCGGTGGTAAAGTGGGCGATTGCGTAATCCGGGTTGTCTACAGAATGCGCGATGAGAACAGTAACTCGGGCGTATTTATTCGGATTCCGACTGCCCCCACCGAGCCCTGGATGCCCGTCAACAAGGGATACGAAGTACAGATCGACAATCATCCGGAACGCGGCGGAGAGGACGATTATCACGTCACGGGCACTCTCTACTCACTGACAAAGCCTCTGGCGAAGCCGGGCAAACCAGGCCCGGAGTGGAACACGATGGACATCACCCTCGATGGACCGCACACGATCGTAGAGGTCAATGGCCAGAAGGTAACCGATTACACCGAAGGCGAGCCTGTACCCCCCAAGAAGCTCGACTTTGAGCCAGACCGCGGCCGCCGACCCGATCAGGGCTACTTCGGCCTTCAAAATCATGGGGACCACGATGTCGTTTTCTTCAAAGAAGTTGCCATTCGGCCTCTGAAAGCTAGCGCTTCAGGCCAATAGGTGTCCGTTCTCAAGCCCGACGAGAGCGCCAGGCAAACACTTCAGAAGGCCGTACCGCCCCTTGAGCGCGGCATGGGTCTGTTCCCTGCCCTCACCGCCAACATGCTGCAGATGGTCGGCGTTGGCCCTTTCCTCACGGTTCCGCTCATTCTATCGACGATGCATGGTCCGCAGTCGCTGTTGGGTTGGCTGCTCGGAGCGATCATTGCCACTTGCGACGGCTTGGTCTGGGCTGAACTCGGCGCAGCCATGCCCGGCACGGGCGGTTCCTACGAGTACCTGAAACAGGCGTTCGGCCCCAATTCAGCAGGCCGCCTGATGGGCTTTCTGTTTCTCTGGCAAGTGATGTTGGTAGCGCCGCTCACAGCCGCCTCTGGTGGGGTGGGGTTCGCAGATTATGCGCGTTACCTGTTTCCTTCAATGACAATGGCCGAGCACAAGATATTGGCTGCCGCGGTTTGCCTTGCGGCGACGCTGCTCCTATATCGCAACATCAAATCGATCGGCAAAATATCGACGGTTCTGTGGATCGGACTCATGGTTGCCATGGGCATAATCATTTGGGGGGGAGCCTGGCACTTCCAACCCAAGATGGCGTTTCAGTTTCCAGTGCATGCTTTCGATTTGTCGCCGGCATTCTTTGCCGGGTTAGGCGCGGCGACGCTGATCAGCATGTACGATTTCAGCGGTTACTTCACGGTCTGTCTAATTGGAGGCGAGATCAAGGATCCGACTCGCACTATCCCGAAAGCTATCTTGCTGGGAATCGGCATTCTGGCGGTGCTGTACATCGCCATGAGTCTCTCGATCATCGGCGTTATCCCCTGGCAGGAAGCGGCGAAATCGCAAGCCATCATCTCCGACTTCATCGCGCATCTCTACGGGCCGAAAGCAGCGTCTCTGATGACCTGGTTGATCCTCTGGGTGGCATTTGCTTCCGTGTTCTGCGTTCTTTTGGGTTTCACGAGAGTGCCTTTTGCTGCGGCCGCCGAGGGCCGGTTCTTTTCCGTTTTCGCGCGGATGCATCCAGTGAAGAAGTTCCCAACGTTCTCCGTTCTCTTCATGGGCGTGGCTTCCGCAATTGCCTGCCTTTTCACGTTGGAGCAGCTCATCAAAGAGTTGATAATTGTCCAGATACTCACACAATTCGCCGCGCAGTGCATAGCGATCTTTACGCTACGGCACTGGCGCAAGGACATCCCCCGGCCTTTCTCGATGCCGTTCTATCCGCTGCCGGTCATAATCGCACTCGCCGGCTGGTTATACATACTATTCTCCAGTGAAAAGGAATTTGTCCTGAGCGGTTTCGCACTGCTGCTGTTCGGGATCGTCGCTTATCTCTGGCGTGCGCGGCCGTTACATGAATGGCCCTGGGCGGAAAGCGCACTCAAACGGTAACGATCGCCGAAGCACGACTACTGTGAGGCTTTTGCGCGAGCGCTGATCCACCGATCCATCTCGGTTTCCAAGACATCCAGCGGCAAAGGGCCGCGTTCGAGAACCGCATCGTGAAACAGCCTGATATCGAATTTCGCGCCTAGTTCTTTATGCGCCTTCGCTCTCAGGCGCAGAATTGTCATCTCGCCCAATTTGTAGCCGAGTGCTTGTCCCGGCCAGGCAATGTACCGGTCAACCTCGCTTTCGATGTTCTGCTCGTCCATCGCGGTGTGATCGTGAAAAAAGTCGATCATCCGCTGCCGCGACCAGTGTTGCCAATGAACGCCTGTATCGACCACCAGCCGGATGGAACGCCACATCAGGTTTTCCAGACGTCCATATTCGCTATACGGGTCTTGATAGAAACCTATTTCCCGGCTTAAAGTTTCTGCGTACAGAGCCCAGCCTTCGGAGTACGCGTTGTATTCGGCGAATTTGCGAAAAGGCGGAAGTCCTGAAAGCTCTTGCGCAATTGAGAACTGCAGGTGATGCCCCGGGACGCCTTCGTGATAGGCAATCGCCTCGGCGTTCAGCATAAGGCGGTGAGTCGGATCGTACTCGTTCACGTTGATGCGTCCAGGCCTTGAGCCATCTCCCGCGCCGATTGAGTAATCCGCCGGAACTTCATGCGGCGCCCGATACGCCTCCATCGGCACCACCACCAGCTTGTTCTTCGGCAAACGCCCAAAATACTGGGGCAGCTTTGCGTACATCTGGTCGGCGCACTTCTGATAAAACGAGAGCACCTGCCCGCCTGAAGTTCCGTAAAGACTTCGGTCCGCGAAGATATGCGCGTTGAACGACCTAAGGTCTGCAAAGCCCTGCTGTCTGGCAATCGCTAGCATCTGACGTTCGATCTCGACCACCTGCTTTAAACCGAGATTATGCAGGTCCGCTGCGTTCATCTCAGTAGTTGTCATCTCGCGAATCGCCTGCCGATACCGGTTGTCGCCGTCAGGAAGAGACCAGATGCCGTATTCGGTCCGGCCCTTCGGCGCATACTCGGACTTCACGAAGCTCGCAAAGGCCGCGTAAGCAGGAAGCACTTCCTCGCCTACCGCTTGCTTGATCGCTCCCGTCAGCCTCTGGCGTTCTACCTGCGGAACCTTTTCGGGGAAGTGCTTTAGCGGCGTCGTGAATAAACTCTCATCGGCAGGCTTGTCTGCTACGGCACCGGCTTCTTCAGCCACTTTCTCCAAGAGGTATCGAGGCGGCATCAGGTGATCGTGCATGCCGAGCCGCATCGCTTCTTTCAACTGTGCAAACACGCGCGGCAACTGGCGCAAACGAGCCAGATAGTTGTCGTAGTCGCGCACGCTTTCGAACGGCATTTCTTCCGCCATGCTCGCGTACTCCAGATGCGGGCCGTTCATCTGGTTAACAGGCATTTCCCACTGATTCAACGCTTGTGCCTCGATGCGTGTCTGCACCGTGCGTAACATCAGCGTTCGGTTCAGCTGTTCTTCGCGGCTCAGCTGTTCCGGGGAGATCTTCTGCAGCTCGGCCAGCAATGCGCGGTCGTGGCTCATTCGCTGCGCAAAAGCAGCAGGCGAGTATTCGCTCAGCTTGTCATTGAACCTGTTGTCGCCGATCGCAGTCGCTCTCTCGGGCTCCGTTCGCATCTGGTACTCCCAGTCTTGCGAGATCAGCTGCTCCAGCCGTGCGCTGGCCGCATCAGGAGCGCTTACGCTGAGTAAGGCCAAAGACAAAAACAGCAGAACGGGCGTCAGCTTCAAGCGAGCAAGAGAGATCATTCGGAAAACTAAGCGGGAATGCCGAGCTTCTTCTGCATATCTTCGAGCGCGATGCCTTTGGTCTCCGGGAAGACAAAGAAGACTACGAAGAACTGCAGCACCATCATCAGAGAGAAAAATACAAAGGGCGCGCCTTTCGAGTAGCTCGCAATGATCGGGAACTCCCGCGCGATCAGCGCATTCATAAACCAATGGGAGAAGCTGCCCAGACTCTGGCCTTTGGCACGTACTTGCGTTGGAAACACTTCACTGATGAATACCCAGATAACTGCACCTTGCGAAAACGAAAAGAATGCAATGAAGCCCACCAGCAGCCAGACGAGCAGGTTCTCGTGGCTGGAACTCAAGAAAACCGCCGCCACGCCCGCAAGGCAGACTGCGCAGCCCACAGAGCCTATCAGCAGCAGAGTTTTGCGACCGACTTTGTCGATGATCGACATCGCTATGATCACCGCGATGAGATTAGTGAATCCTATCGATACGGCTTGCAGATCGCCCGAGACTTTGCTGAATCCCGCGCGCGCAAAGATGTCATTCAGGTAGTAAAGGATAGCGTTGATGCCGGAGAGCTGATTGAACAGCCCAATGGCCACGGCGAGAAAAATCGGGTAGCGATACTTCCACTGGAAGAGCGGTTCCTGGCCGTGGCCATGCTCGACGTCAATGGAACGCACAATATCGTTCAGTTCGCCATCGGGATCGGGTTCGCCGATCGCCACCAGCACAGATCGCGATTCGGGCAGGCGTGATTTCTGCGCCAACCAGCGCGGGCTCCGCGGGATCGTAAACAGCATAAGCAGGAAGAACAACGCCGGCAGCCCGGAGACACCAAGCATCCAGCGCCACTCATTCGCGCCAAACTCCGCCAAGCCGATGAGATAGTTGGAGAGGTAAGCAACCAGGATCCCCGCCACTACATTGAATTGAAAGAAGCCGACTAGGCGTCCGCGAAGCTTTGCCGGTGCGATCTCCGCGATATACATGGGGCCAAGCACGGATGAGCCGCCAATGGCCAGCCCGCCAATAAAACGGAAAAAAACAAGCGAGTACCAATCCCAGGCGAATGCGCAGCCGATAGCCGAAATCAAATACAGAACTGCCAAGCCGCGAAGACTGTCGCGCCGCCCATACCGGTCTCCCGGGATACCAGCAGTCAAGGCTCCCACGACTGTGCCGATTAGCGCAATAGCAACCGTCCAGCCGAGCGAACTGGGAGTGAGTAAGAATGTTCGGGTGAGCCCGGCTGTTGTACCGGCAATCACCGCCGTGTCGAAGCCAAACAGCAAGCCTCCGAGGGCTGCCACGATCGTACTTTTGATGAGCGTGCCGTTGACCGTCATGCGTGTCCGCCGTTGGCGCGTGTCGCCGGCCACGCGAATCCAGCCGCCTGCTCGGCCAGCACCAGAGCACCGAGTATTCCCGCGCGTCCGCCCAGTTGCGGAGGTTGGATGAAGCGTTCCAAATGATCCAGCAGTTCCGGATGCTGAACATACCCGTTTAGCAACTGCGTAAATTCTCTCCGAACCAGATCAAATAAATGGGCCTGCTGCATCACGCCACCCCCGAGAAGTATACGTTGCGGAGAGAGGGTCACCGCGAGATTATTCAGGCCATAGGCTAGATATCTCGCTTCAAGCTCCCAGGCAGGATGCTCCGGCGGCAACGTAGTCGCAATTGCTCCCCACCGAGCTTGTATGGCCGGACCAGCGGCCAGGCCTTCGAAACAATCTCCATGAAACGGACAGGCACCCGGGAAGGGATCTCTCACCAGGTCATGAGGAATGCGCAGATGCCCCATCTCCGGGTGGACCAAGCCATGCACGACCTGGCCGCGCACGAGCGCGCCGCCTCCGATGCCCGTCCCGATGGTCATATAGATCGCATCGCTTACCTGTCGCGCTGCGCCCCAACGTGCCTCTCCTAAGAGTGCTGCATTTACGTCTGTATCGAAGCTGACGGGTACACCCAGCGCTTGCTCAATAGCACCGGCGAGATCGTAGTTTGCCCAGCCTGGCTTGGGAGTGGAAGTGATGTGGCCGTAGGCTGGCGAATCCCGGTGAAGGTCGATCGGGCCAAAGGAGCCTATACCGATTCCCTCGAGCTTTACGTTCGAATCTTTGAAAAAGCCGATGACCTGGTCCAGCGTGATCTCCGGCGACGAAGTCGGGAAATGAGCGGTGCGCAGATCGTCAGGGCCGGAGCCAATGCCGCAGACAAATTTCGTACCACCCGCCTCGATTCCGCCAAGCATGCATCTGAGTATATAGAAAGCATGAGCTATTCATCACTCCGAACCTGTGCCCAATGCGGCGCTGCCAATCGTGTTTCGGCCAGACATCTATCCGACGTGGGGCGGTGCGGATCCTGCCACGCTCCCTTGCCGCCCGAAGGCGAACCTTTGGAGGTGGACTCGGCCGCCTTCGACGAGATCGTGCGCGAGTCTCGCGTACCTATCTTGGTCGACTTTTGGGCCGAATGGTGCCCGCCCTGCCGGAAAGCGGCTCCGGAAGTGCACGCGGTGGCAAAGGAGATGGCGGGCCGCGCGGTGGTATTGAAGGTGAACACGGAGATCAATCCTGACCTTGGCGCCCGTTTCCGTGTGCAAAGTATTCCGAATTTTGTGGTGCTGCGCGACGGAAAGGTCGTACTGCAACAACCGGGACTGGTAGGGCGCGATCAGATGAAAAGCTGGTTGCAAGCCGCCGGAGTGGCAACAGCCTGACCGGCTCACATCTATTTGTCGCGCCTTTGCCGCACATCTCTCACTTCAAGCATGATCGTGCGGTTTGAAGCCTGCAGTTCCAGAATCTGACAGATGATCGCCCCTACGATCAGCAAAATGCCGACCAGAAAAAGTGGCAGAGTTGCCTCCACCAGCATTTTGCGCCACGATGTCGCACCAATAATCAACGCGTCGGCCACAAAGCACCCGACCGACGCGTAAAGAGCCTGCACTGCAGAGGAAACCAGCTGGATCCGGCGTGCGAAGGTGACCATTTCGTCGGAGATCACACGCCTGCGGTCCGTCGTGCAATTTTCGTCCCGGAACTCATGAGATAGCGCTCGCATGCGATCGGCAATCGCTATATAGCGGGAATTTACTCCCGAGATCAGGATGGCCGTAGCGGAAACCAACACCACGGGAGTGACCGCCGCAGCCAGTACCCCGAGCGGGTCGCTCCCGGTGTTCGAAACCAGCATAAATACGATGTTAGTATTAGGCGCGGAACATCCGTTCGCTCTGTGCAAATTCGCCAATACTGAACAAACGGATCCGGATTCGCGTAACTAGTAAGGGAGAATCATGGCGCAGGCAACAGCTTCTTTTCTTGGACAAATACACGAACTTTTGGCGCGAAGGCGCTACTCCGTCAGTGAACCTGACGCCAACCTCTTGAACATCCGAGAGGCTGAGAGCGGCATTTCCCTGCGAGCTGTGCTCGAGGGTGACATCCTTTTCTTCTCGCTCGTTTGCATGGTGGTGCCGACCTCGAAGATCGCACCATCTGTGATGCAGAAAATGCTTTCCGCCGAGAACGGTATTTCTACGTCGCACTTCCAGCTTTACGATACGGGAGGCGGCAACATCGCTGTGACTCTGAATAATTTTTGCAAGCTGCAGGAACTCGGTCCGGACGACGAGGACGACATACTTTCCTGCGTAAGTTTTCTGCTGGCGGATGTGGTTCACGCCAGAGACTTACTTGCGGCAGACTTGTCGTAAGCGTAACGAAGTGCCTTAAGGGGAGTTATGGGATTCTTTTCAGATATTTTCAACCGCACAGGGCGAGTGGTGCGAGGCCAGGCCAATGACGGCATAGGCGCCATCGAGGATGCCACCTTCGAAAGCACCGTACGCCAGACCGTGGCGGACATGAAGACAGAGTTGAACAAGGTGGTTCAGTCTTCAGCCATGGCCATGAGCAATTACAATCAGCTCGACTCCGAGTACCAGAAATACGTCCGGCAATCACAGGAATGGAAAGACCGTGCCGGGCTGGCCTTGGATGCGAGGAATGAAGAGCTGGCCAGAAAGGCATTGGCTAAGAAAGCTGAGAGCGACAAGCAAATTGCCTCATTGCAGGCGGCGGTCGATTCGGCGCGTCAGGCGAGTGAATCGCTAAAGACGCAAGTGACCGACTTAAAACACCGTATTGAGGAGGGTGAGCGCACTGCGACCACGCTGGTGGCTCGCAAGAACGCTGCGCTGGCTCAGCGTAAAGTATCCGAAGCACTGGCGGGTGTCGGAAAGGCAGACAACGCGTTCGCAGCTCTCTCGCATTTTGAACAGTCGGTCGCGAAAGAGGAAGCAACGGCTAAAGCTTTCGACCAGCTCGCCAGCGCTGGAAAAGACAGCAACCTCGAAGCTGAATTTGCACAGCTGCAAGGGCACACAGTGGATGCGGAACTAGAAGCGCTCAAGCGCGAGCGTCTGCCGCGAGTGGAGTTGCCTAAGGAGCTACCGCCCGCCGGGCAGAGATAAATCAGTATGTGGTTCGATCGCAAGGCGGAGCCTGCGCAAGCTCCGCAGGATTTAGCCAATCTCAAAGTGAGCGAAGCCAGAATGGGCGACGTCCTTTCTGTTTTAGGCGCGGCGCCGGATTTTAGCGACCTCGATTTTACCGTCGACCATATCGATCAGCTGGAAGCAGGAAGTCGCCGCTGGTACGAGTTCAGCGGCCCCTTTCGCGATCAGAGGGTCTTTCTTGCCGTGCATAACGACGAGACTCTCAATGTTCTGGGCAACTTTGATGGGCGCAGGCTTACTTTGGATGAGCTCGGTCTCAGCGAGGACGATCTGGCGCAGATAGACAGCCGCCAGAATCCCGCTGATTTCTTTGATTACGCCGGTAAGTTCTGGCTCTACCGATTCAGCCGCGAGATTGGAGTATTCAGCGCGAGCAACGCCTCAGGTCGCGGCTTTTACTGCTGGCAGTTCCAGGAACAGGATAAGAAGCGCTTTCTCATTATCCGCAAGTTCGAAGGCGAGCCCTTCACGGCGGCGATTTGGGTGGACGTAGAGCCAACCGACATCACGGTCTATCGAGGTGCGCGGTGAAAGCCTGGTATCCAAGTTTGCCCGCTCTTGCTTTTTTAACTTTGGCCGCGTGCTCGGGCGGCCTCCCGTCATCGCTGCGGCGAAACATCGCTTATGAACATGCTCGCCTGGAGGATGCCGAGCGCGAAATCACTCGCGCCGAAGCGACGATCGATGAGGACCTGGCGAGAGAGCCAGATTTGTTCCGGCAAGCGGCTGCGCCGGCCAGATGGAAAGCGACGCTTCAAGGCACAGCGGACAAACTAGCGCAAAGCAAGAGAACCGATCGTGATCTGACACAGTTAAACGAGCGAAACTCGGCGGAATCGAGCCAGCACGCCGAAAGACTACTGGCCGAAGAAGACATCGTGCTGCGCTCGCTGATCGACCAAGCGAAGTCGGTCGAGAACGAAGCCGCCCGGTGGGTCAACTTCAGGCGCGACATCGCTTCCAATCTCGGCGCAATGGAGCGGGATTTCAAAAGCGTTAGCGAGGCGGATCTCCGGAATCTCAGCGCGACAGTGGAGCGGGCCGGGCACGACTGGCCTGCTAAGAGAGATACTCTCGAAACTCGCCTGCGTTCTCTCGAGACAATTCCTGCAGAGGCCAATTCGGTCTGGGGCGAGACGGCCGATGCCCGCCAACATGCTTTGAGCGAAGCCATTACCGGGCCTCAACTGGCATCCCTAATCGAAGCGAGCGAAACTCTTTCGCGCGACGCGACCAGCCTTCGAACGAAAACCGTTGAGCTCAGCCGCTTATCCGACCAGCTCTACAACTCGTGGGACAAAATCCTGATCGATCTCGACACTGCGGAACGAGGCAGGGATCGAATCTACCGGGAACGTATCAAAACGGTTCAAACTCACATTGCCGACCTGACAGCCAGGCAATCACTGACCTCGAGCTCGGAGCAGTGGGTGGATGTGCCGGAATCGTCCTTCCGGGCTGTCGAAAACGATTTGGGGATGACGCTTGCTCACAAGGACGCCGGCTACTTCGATTCTGAAGCGCAGACCACACCTCAACCGGCCGGATTCGCTTACATAGCTCCTGAAGTGCAGGGTTCAAACCAATACGGATATTGGGCTCATGCGGGCGGCGCTCCTGTCTGGACATGGCTTCCGGAATATCTCATCCTGCGCGAGCTCTTGTGGAACCACAGCTATCGCCCGGTTGTACTTAACGAATATCGCGGATATAAGGTGGCGCAGCAAGCAGGACGAACTTACTACGGAAAAGAGACTCCGGCGAGCCCGCCCAAATTTGGAACTCACGGCAGCTTCACGCAATCCAGCTACGCCGGTAGTCGTTATGTTCAATCGGGTGGGTTCAAAGGCTCCCGGTATGGATCGCAAACCAACGCTAGCGCGCGCTCTGGATTTGAACAGCCGCATGCGGCAACGCACAGCGTACCTGCCTGGGGCGACAGAAGCGCAGGCAAGCGATTCGGCTCCGGGGCCGGTGGACCCTCCGGCAAACGGTTCGGACCTTCCGGCGGCTTCAAGGGAGCAGGCCGCAGTTTCGGCAGACGCCGTTAGGCTATTTTCAACTCACGCAGCGTTTTCCCAACCGGACCGGGACCAAAGTTAATGCGGGCCTGCGCGATAGGAACTCCGACCACTTCGATACGGCTGAGGTCAGCAGTTCCGATACCGGCAGCTTCAGCCAGCTTTAACGAATTGTCGCCGCGAACGAAAGGCGCTGTGCCCCGATCGCCTCTCGTGTCATAGCTCATTACCGCCATTCCGACCGCATCTACACACACCGGATTGCGGCCCGCAATGATCACGCCGGGTGACATCTTTTCAACGCCACCATCCAGCCAGGGCCCTTCGCCACCGCGTACTGTGTGTACGCCGTCGACAATCGCCAGATCGATGGGTCGAATGCCCACTTGATCGACAGCTATGCGCGGCACACGATAGCCAGGATCACGCGGCGAATCAGGATGAAGCTCCGCATCGACTCCCGACGGCGCTTTGGTGGTCCCGGAGTGGAGAACATCACCACGCTCCTTCGTCGGCCTCTCATTTCCGCTCGGACCACAGTCGCTTCCATATAACGAGCAAGGCGTATTGCCGAAATTGTTCTTCATCGACATGGTTACGCCCGCGATCCAGTGGTTCTTGAGCTTCGCGAGCGAGGTATAAAGGTCACATTCGGTGAAGGCCGGATTGATGTAGTAGGCGGGATACATGTAGCCGCCCCAGGGCACCTTCAGGCGAACATATTGTTTGTAGTTCCCGAGATTCTGAACGTTCTCCCACTCAACCTTCGTGCCGAGATTGTTGATCGCATTCACGTCCAGGCCATACCGCGCCCACAAGCTGAGCTCCTGCGAAGCCGGGAAGAAACTCTCTATCAAGCGCACTCGTCTGGCGCCCGCCTTCGCAAACAGATAAACAACATCAGCCACAGTTCTGCCGTCCGTACGGTAAGGCAGGTTAGGGGTGAGCGGAAAATTAGCCGGATTTCCCGTCAGATTGAGCTTTATAGCGACGGTCTTCCCTCGCACCAGCTTGTCGATGCCGCCGAGCTGGTCGAAAGCGCTCGAGAGCTGGGTACGGAAATCGGAGTATTCGCGGCAGCGCACGATAGCAGTAGTGCTGGCCGGCGCGCTGGAGCGGGCGAGCTTCGGAAACGCGAATGCAGCGGCCGCAGCGGCTCCAGTGGTCAGAACATCGCGGCGGGTAGGCGTGAGCAGGCTAGAGCTGGGCTTCATGCAGATCTCCTGTACCATCCTAGCTCCGATATGATCGAAAGCAACGTGGATTTTACCTCATTCGACCGACGAACATTTCTGGCTGCCTTGGCGTCTTGTTCTGCCTTGCCTGCAGCGGCAGACCAACACCGGATGTTTCTTTCGTTGAACAGTGTCTTGATATCCGGTCGCGTGGGCTGGCCCGAGTTCGCGCACCTTGCCTCCCAGACTGGCTTTCCCGGCGTCGATGTCATGCTCAAACCGGCTATGCAGGCGGGTGTCGCCGCAACCGTAGATTTACTCTCGACACTCAAGCTGAAACCGGCGGTGTTCGATTTCCCGGTCGAGTTTCGGAAGGACGACGCCACATTTCGAAAGGGACTCTCGGAGCTTGGCGAGGCTGGCCGGTTTGCAGCTGCCATTCATTGCCCTCGCATGGTCACCTACATCATGTCCTCGAGCGACACACCGAAAGACGAGCTCCGCCGCCTTTACAAACAGAGATTCAGCGACTCAGCGAAAGTGCTTGCACAATCGAACGTACGCCTTGGGCTCGAGTTTCTAGGCCCGCTGCACCTGCGGAAACAGTTCAAGAACGAGTTCATCTGGCGGATGCCGGAGATGCTCGAGTTTGCTCAGGAATGTGGTCCGAATGTTGGCCTGCTGCTTGATGCCTGGCACTGGCATCATGCCGGAGCGACGACTGACGATATCGTTAACGCCGGGCGAGAACGCATCGTGCACGTGCATTTTGACGATGCCCCCAAGCTTGCGCCGGAGCAGATTCGTGACGATCAACGCCTACTACCCGGCGAGGGTGTGATAGATCTTACCGGGTTCTTAAGAGCGCTTCAGAAAATTGGATACACCGATGCTTTGAGCGTGGAAGTATTTGGGCGCGGGCTGAAGGACATGCCCGTTGAGCAAGCGGCAAAGCTCGGCCTCGATTCATCTCTGGCGGTCTTTCGCAAAGCAGGAGTCAAGCAGGGTTGAAGAGCGTTAACTGCTTTACTGCGCGCTTCCTGTCGTCGAAGACGGAGCGTCCGTCGAGCGAGGGCGAGATGGCGTTCTCATGCAAGACGACTTGCTCGAAGTCGGCCACGGGCTGAGAGTGCCTCTCTACGCTTCGTGTCAAATCATCCAGCCGCTTGAAGCCGCTTAGTTTGTCGGACCGCCCGAGCTTCGCCGTATCGAGCGAACGGCGCAGCACGGCGAGCGACTCATCATAGGTTTTGAGCGGCACTGGAAAGGGATGCCGGTCTTTGCCGCCCAGCGCAAAGGAAAAGCGTGCAGGATCGGAAAAGCGGCTGGGTGCCCCGTGAATGACTTCAGCAACGAATGCAAGTGTCTGCAATGTTCTGGGCCCCAGGTTCTCTACTAGCAGAAGCGAGGCAAAGTCACGCAACTGCTTCTCGTAACTTACGGCCAGAATGGCTCCCAGCCGCTTCATGTCGACGTCTTCTTCTCGAACGTCGTGATGGCGAGGCATGGAAAGACGCCTCAGTTCCCCAATGGTACGGTCGGGCGACTCGCGGCTAATCTCAAGCAGCGCCTCCTGAGCGGGACCGGCGCGCCGGTCCACTAAGTTCAAGATCGTTCCTTCGTTTTCTCCCACAATTCCCGTGTGCGGCTCACACGCAAAGTCGCGCACGCGGGCGGAGTGCCAGTGGTACCGGCGGGCAAGTTTGGTGTGCTCGTTCATTCCCTGCTGGACCACCGCCCATTCGCCGGTCGCACTTAGAACGAAATTGTGCAGGTAAATTTGGAAGCCGTCGCCAATCGCGTTGTTGTCGATCTTGGCCGCCAGACGGCTCGCCCGAACAAGCGAATCCCCATCGAGGCTATCTGCATTGGCTCGAAGACGTAACTCCTCCGGGGTTCGGCGCGACTGTTTTCCGCGTCCGCCGCAAATGAAAATCCCCAGATCACGCGCCCGGGGATTGAGGCCTCGCTTTAAGGCAGCCATCACCGAAGTTGTAATTCCGGACGAGTGCCAATCCATCCCCATAACGCATCCGAATGCCTGAAACCAGAACGGATCGCTGAGCCGCGAGAGGAACTCCGCTGTACCGTAGGAGCAAACAATGCTCTCGGTAATGGCGGTTCCCAGCATCTCCATCCGCTGCGAGAGCCAAGGTGGCACTCTGCCGTTGTGAAGAGGTAGATCGGCGAAGCCCGAACGTTTCATCTCTATCCAGATGGTAGCCTCGGGCCCGGAGAGCCGGGCTATGCTGTGACTGCATGGACCCGTTAGCTGAATACACCGCGCGACGAGACCGATTTCGTGCGGAAGAGCAGTTGCTTCAGCGACGCTTCATCACAATTGGAAATTGGCGTCTCGCGATCGCCTTATTTGCCGGCGTACTCGCCTGGTTCGTGTTTTCCGGGCAAGCACTCAGCCCGTGGCTTCTACTTGTCCCGCTTGCATTGTTCGTCGGGCTGGTGATCTGGCACAGCCGGGTGACTCGCTCGCGGACGCTCTCCACTAGAGCTCTCGCGCTTTACGAGCGCGCGATTGCGCGAGTGAACGATAAGTGGGCCGGAGCCGGTCTCACCGGAGAGCGCCATCGCAATCCTTCGCACGTGTATGCCGAGGACCTTGATCTTTTCGGAAAGGGTGGCTTGTTCGATCTCATTGCTATCACCCGCACTGCTGCCGGGGAGGACAAGCTGGCAAGCTGGCTGCTCAGTCCGGCCCGTCACGAGGAGATTGCGCGAAGGCAGGCGGCAGTAGTTGAACTGAGCCCGAATGTTGAGCTGCGGGAGGAGTTCGCGCTGCTCGCGTCGGATGTGCATTCCGGCGTGAAGGTCGCTCCTCTCTCTGCTTGGGGCTCGGCGCCGATCATAAGGTTCCCAAGCCTGCTGCAACCGCTCGCGATGGTGATGGCGCTCGTCGGTCTTGTGATGCTCGTTTTATTTTTCGCGGGCCTGCTGCCTCTGTGGTCCCTGGCCGCTATTCTTGGCTGCGATTTCGTCGTGGTTTTCGCATTACGTAGTAAGGTCGCCCAAGTACTCGGAGCAGTAGAAGGTTCCGCACGCGATATAGAAGTCTTTTCAGCTCTCGTTGAGCGTCTGGAGCAGGAGCAATTTGAGTCGCCTAAGCTGCGCCAACTGCGTGATGCACTGACGGTTGCCGGACAGCCGGCATCCCGCAGAATCAGGCAACTGGGGCGCTTGCTAGATTGGCTCGATTCAACGGATCACATCCTGGTGCGCATCATCAGGCCGCTGCTGCTGTGGCGTGAACAGCTTGCCATGGCTTTTGAAAACTGGCGGCGTCAATCGGGTCCGCTTATAGCCGGCTGGCTCGAAGCACTAGCAGAGGTCGAAGCGCTTTCCTGCTTCGCGACACTCGCTTTTGAAAGACCTGCCTGGACCATGCCGAACCTGCTTCCAGGCTCGCAGGCCACTTTCGAAGCGGCCGCGTTAAAGCATCCATTGATCCCGGCTGCAGAGTGCGTCGCAAATGATTTGACGCTCGATGGGAACCAGCGACTTTTGGTGGTCAGCGGGTCTAACATGTCGGGGAAAAGCACCCTACTTCGAGCAGTGGGCGTGAATTGCGTGCTGGCCTCAGCGGGGTCTCCCGTAGCCGCCTCTTCGCTAAGTCTTTCCTGTCTGCAGATCGGCGCTTCTATACGTCTGACAGACTCGCTGCAGGATCACCGGTCTAGATTCTTTGCTGAAATCAGCAGGATACGGCAGATCGTCGATCTCACGAAGACCGGCGACCCGGTATTGTTTCTGCTCGATGAGTTGCTAAGTGGTACCAACTCCCATGACCGCCGCATCGGGGCAGCCGGCATCGTGCGCGAGCTACTGCGTGCCAACTCAATCGGCCTGATTACCACGCACGATCTCGCCCTTGCGAACATCCAACAAGATGTCGAATCCGGTGTAATCAATGTTCACTTTGAAGACAAGATGAAAGGCAGCGAGATGCTGTTCGACTACAAGCTCAAGCCAGGCGTTGTCACGCGCAGTAATGCCATCGAGCTCATGCGAGCGGTGGGCTTGGAGGTCTGATGCGGAAGAGAACTGCCGTTGTCGTGGGGAGCGGGCCTAACGGTTTATCGGCCGGGATCGTTCTGGCGCAAGCAGGCTTGCAGGTGGAAGTTCGCGAAGCAGCACCGGTTCTGGGCGGGGCCGCGCGATCGGGAGAGCTGACGCTTCCCGGCTTCACCCACGATTTAGGATCAGCTGTTCATCCCATGGGATTCAGCTCGCCCTTCTTCTCCCGATTGCCCTTGCAGGATTTCGGCTTACGTTGGATTTTCTCGCCGGCAGCCTTGGCTCATCCTTTCGATGACGGCACGGCGGTGACTCTTGAGCGCGACATCGGATCTACAGCCGCCCAGCTCGGACGTGATGGCTACGCCTACCGCAAACTGTTCGAGCCTTTTGTCGACCGGTGGCACACTCTGTTCGGCGAAGTTTTCCGACCGCTCGTAGTGCCGCGCCACCCCTTGCTGATGGCGCGTTTCGGCTTACGCGCGGCGCAACCTTGTTCATTACTGATGGAAACCGTGTTTCGGGGGACCCGCGCAAAGGCTTTGTTCGCGGGCTCCGCTGCTCATTCCGCGCTAAAAATGGAAGCCCCCTTGAGCGCGGCGTTCGGCTTGATTTTAGGGGCCGCCGGACACGCCGTCGGTTGGCCTATACCTGCTGGCGGATCGCAGCGGATATCGAACGCACTGGCTTCCGTTCTAGAGTCCTACGGCGGTCGCATCATGACCGATTGCCGCGTCAACAAATTGGAAGAGCTTGGCTCGCCTGATCTTGCGCTTTGCGATATTACACCGCGCCAACTGCTAGCTATTGCGGGTCATCGTTTCCGACCGTCTTTTCGAAGCCTGTTGCAACACTTCAAATACGGTCCGGGGGTATTCAAAGTCGATTGGGCCTTGCGTGAGCCGATTCCTTGGAAAGCGAAAGAGTGCCTCCGTGCTGCGACGGTTCACGTGGGAGGGTCGCTCGCCGAAATCGCCGCCTCCGAGAGAGACGCCTGGGAGGGCCGAGCGCCCGAAAAGCCGTTTGTGCTGCTGGCGCAGCAGAGCTTATTCGACGATTCGCGCACTCCTGCGGGACGGCACGCGGCGTGGGCTTACTGCCACGTGCCTAACGGTTGGTCCGGCTCTGCGCTGAAGCAAATCGAAGACCAGGTGGAGCGCTTCGCTCCGGGATTTCGTGAGTGCATTCTCGCGCGAGCCGAACACACTACCGCGGATATGCAGAGTTGGGACGAAAATCTAGTAGGCGGCGATATTAACGGTGGCGCCCTTAGTCTGGGACAGTTTGCATTTCGTCCCACATGGCGGCGGTATGGAACCCCTGTTCACGGGCTTTATTTATGCTCATCATCCACACCGCCAGGCGGTAGCGTGCACGGAATGTGCGGCTATTGGGCCGCCAAACGCGCCCTCCGCTACCTGGAACACGCGCCCGCAGCAAACCGCTAGCTACCCGTTTTCTCCCGAGCGCAGACCATCCTCATATCTGCCTCGCCCTTGTCGGTATCGACATGGCTCGTCATCGTTAGGGTCTGCTTGTCTTCCGACAGCTCCCATCGGTCCACAATGAGCTCACTCTCGCCTTTGGAGTTCTTCATACTGGTTCGCACGACCAATACCGGGCCATCCCAGTAAGTTTTGCTTTCAGCATCGCGCCCGTTGATCACGTTTCTAGTGATAGAACCGTCGGTAAAGTACGTGATGTCGGCGGTTGTAGTCTTCTCGCCAGCAGTCTGAACTGTATGCACGTTGAGCGCCGGTGGATGGTCATCCACAGTCCGCACCACGATGTCGGGCATGCGAAAAGTGCCGAAGCTGCTCTGTTCCTTCATCATGCGCCAGCGGCCCGAAAAGTTCGGCTTGGGAAGCGAACCAGGCACGGCTGGCGGCGCTTGCTGCCCAAATGAGACCAGCGGAAGCAGAGTCACAATCAGAAGAGTCGTACATCGATTAAGCATGCCTATCCTTGAACAACGGCCCGTCTTTTCAATCATGACATTCGCGCAATGCTGAAGCTGTGCTACGGCGACCACTATCACTTCCCGTTGCCCCCGGGCCACAAGTTCCCGCTCGCAAAATACGCTTTGTTGCGGGAGCGCCTTGCCGGAGACGCGCGACTGGCTTTCTCTCCCGCCCCGCTGATCTCCCGGTTCGATGTGCTGCGGATACACAGTGAACAGTACGTGGATGCGTTTCTCGCCGGCACACTCGAACCAAAGGTGATGCGCCGCATCGGCTTTCCCTGGTCACCGGAGCTCGTCACTCGAACGCTCGCCAGTGCAGGCGGCACCCTCTCATCTGCACGAACCGCGCTGGCCACCGGCTTCGGTGGAACGTTAGCCGGAGGCACTCATCATGCTTTCCGGAACGAAGGCTCCGGTTTTTGCGTGTTCAACGATATCGCGATCGCTATTGCTTGGGCGCGGGCGGAAGCCGGTATCACAAGGGCCGCCGTTATCGATCTGGATGTCCACCAGGGAGACGGCACGGCGCTCATTTTTGCGGATGATCCGGGCGTCTTTACTCTTTCTCTGCACGGCGCAGGAAACTTTCCATTTCGTAAGCAGAAAAGCACGCTGGACGTCGAGTTGGCCGATGGTACGGGAGACGGCGCTTATCTGAATGCTCTTGAGAGCGCCCTTGAACCGGTCTGGCATTTCGAACCGGAAATGGTCTTCTTTCAGGCTGGTGTTGATTCACTGGCAACCGATCGATTAGGTCGGCTAGGTCTCACGTTAGAAGGTTTGGCGCGCCGCGACTCGCTCGTGATTGGCGCCGCCTCACACAAACGGATACCGCTGGTAATTACAATTGGAGGCGGTTACTCCGAACCGATTGAACGCACAGTCGATGCCAACGCGCAGACCTTCGAGATTGCAGCCAGCATCTACGCGCGGGTCTAACATTGGTTATCTCGCCGGAGCACTCTCATCATGTTCCCTGCCCCAGCCCAGATTTACTCCTGAATCATAGGTAAACCATTTCTCACTTACTCTGTTTGTGGGATCGACCACGCCAACGCAGTGAAAAGAGCCGGCTCCGGGTTGGCCAAACCTCAGATCGGTCAAGTCAACCCGCGTTCCCGCCGAGTGCTCTCCCGGTACGGGCTGCGCCGTCCAGACTGGGAAACGCGCGAAGTACAGGAAGTAGCGAAACGGATCCACCGAACGCGCGGCCTGAAGCACAGGGGTAACCGGCGGTTTGTAAAATTTGATCAGACTCCCGTACTCAAGCTGACGTAAGGCGTTTGTCGGCAGAAGAGCGTAGCTCGATTGCGTCTCGACAACACCGGTCCACCGGAAGGGGTTGAATGCATCCGGCAAGGCGGCGGTCAGGAGAGGAGGAGCGTCCTCGTACAGCCGGGCCTCCAGCTGATCTATGACCCGCTCGTGCAAAGCAGCGCGCCCGATGTCGAACAGCAAAAAAAAAGTAAGAGCAAAGATTGCAGTTCCCTGTCCAAGCGGGGAACGTCGCTCGCCGATCTCGCGGTCGATCAGCCGGCCAAAAAGTGGCCAAATCCCCGCGAACACGAGCACGGCCAGAATCCAAGCGTCGTAAAGGCTGTTCAGGTCCAGGTGAAACCAGCGCGACGAGAACGGCAGGAATAAACGCACGCCGTAGCTGTTGGTCGCATCGAGTAGCAGATGGCTCGCAACGCCCGCAAGGCAAAGCATCCAAGCCCGGAACCACGGTAGTTTTTGGCGAAAGATTGCCGAGACAACAAGCACTGTGAGCACAGCCATGAAAGGCAAGGCGACAAGCGAGTGCGAATAACCCCGGTGAATCTCCAGGTACCGGAAAGCTCCCTGGGGCGCTGCAACAATATCCGAATCGGGGACGTTCGCCGAAAGTATTAACAGCCATGCGGCGCGCGGACAGAGTCGATCCAGGCCCGCACGAGAGAGCGAGCCCGGTTAGGGAGTGGGTAAGATTGTCCATCCGTCGCGATCAGGCGTACGCCGGTGCAGATACCAGCGAACGTTCACGCGCCAGATAGGCAGGCGGGACCAGTAGCGTTAGCGCATCCGGAACAATTTCGAGCGACGCAGGAAGCTTGCCCGCGAGTTCGCCGTCGACTTGCAAATAGACGTCGGTCCCTGCAGGAGGAATACAGCTAACGGAACGGCCACGAAGAACCGTGCAGCCGTTCATCCGGTGCACTTGTCTGGTGGCAACACCGACCAGATAGCCGAGATACCGCGCGCTGACCGTTCCACGGAACAAAACGACATCGAACTCATCGCGCAGAAGAGACGCGCCGCGCGCGATCTCGAGATCGCCGCCATAGTTGCGTACCCGGCTGACCAAAGCAAAGCTTGCTTCGAAGCGCCGCCCGTCGACGATCACTTCAAACTCCCGCAGCGGCCGCAGCACTTGTGAAAAACCACCGATGTAATATGCCAGCTTGCCGGCCACGGCTTTTAGATCCAAGTTCAACCGGTAAACGATCTCCGCATCAAGTCCGGCACCCGCCATACAGACGAACGATCGAGCTGTCTTACCATCCGTTTTGAGAGCACCCACCGCTAATCGGCAAGGCTGCAGCGCAGAAATCTCCGCCGCCACTTTGGCCATATTGATCGGCAATCGCAGCTCACGCGCCAGCACGTTGGCCGTACCGCCCGGAAGAATGGCCAGCGGCACACCGGTGTGTAACATACCATCGATGACTTCGTTGATTGTGCCGTCGCCGCCCGCCGCGACAATGAGATCGCACCCAGCTTCGATCTGCTGGCGCGCTTGTCCGCCGGCACTCCCGGGCGCCGTCGTCTCGACCAGGCTGGCCTGAACACCCTGTTCTTTGAGCAGGCCGATGGTACGTTGAAGCAGATGCAGGTGGCGCGATAGTCCCCTTGCGACCGGATTGTAGATGATGGCCGCGCGTCGCGCGTGAAACGATTCCAAGTTCACCATTATAGGTTCAGCAATGAAAGATTCGCCCGCCCGGCGCGCGGAAGAGTTGCGCGAGCAACTGGAACATCACGAGTATCTGTACTACGTTCTCGATCAGCCCACGATCAGTGACGCGGAGTTTGACGCGCTCATGCGCCAACTGCGGGATCTGGAAACCAAGCACCCTGAGCTGCAAACGCCCGATTCGCCTACCCAGCGAGTGGGAGGTCAACCGCGCGAGGGTTTTACCAAGGCGCCGCACAGCTCGCCGATGCTGAGCTTAGATAACGCGCTTAACGAAGAAGAACTGCGCGAGTTCGACGCCCGGGTGCGCTCGCTTCTAAAATCGGAGCCATACGAATATGTAGCCGAGCTGAAACTCGATGGTCTTTCGATGGCTGCCCAATACAGCGCCGCAAAACTACAACGGGCAATCACTCGCGGCGACGGTCGAGTAGGCGAAGATGTCACGGAAAACGCCCGGACAATCCGATCGTTGCCGTTGCGAGTCCGTCACGACTCTTTGCCAGATAGCTCCAGTTTCGAAGTGCGCGGCGAAGTCATCATGCAGCGCCGCTCCTTCGAGCGGATGAATGACGAGCGCGAGCAGGCCGCACTTCCGCGTTTCGCAAACCCCAGAAATGCCGCAGCTGGGGCGCTCCGCGCGCTCGATCCAACCGTAACCGCGGCGCGGCAGCTTGACTACTTCACGTACTTTTTGTTGCGTGACGGGCACCCTCTCTTTCCGAGCCATTGGCAAAGCCTGGAGGCGCTGCATCAGGCGGGCTTTAAGGTCAACTCGCATCGCCGCAAGTGCGCGGATCTCGACGAACTCCTGGCGTTCATACGCGAGTGGGATACCAGGCGTCAATCTCTGCCCTACGAGACTGATGGCGTTGTAGCCAAAGTCGATTCCATCGAACAGCAGGAGCGCCTTGGCTGGACTGCTAAAGCGCCGCGCTGGGCCATCGCCTTTAAGTATCCGGCGCGGCAGTCCCAAACCATTCTCGAAAACATCGAAATGCAAGTCGGCCGGCTGGGCAACCTGACACCCGTCGCCCACCTCAAGCCGGTCAGCCTGGGTGGCGTGACCGTTTCGCGCGCCACTTTGCACAACGAAGACGAGATTGGCAGGCTTGGGGTCGCAATCGGTGATACGGTTCTGGTTGAGCGAAGCGGCGATGTCATACCGAAGATCGTTCGGGTCGTCGAGCAGGGAAAGCATCGCAAGCAGTTCCATATGCCCGCGCAATGCCCAGTCTGCGGCGGTCACGTGGTTCGTGTTGAAGGGGAAAGTGCCAGCCGCTGCGTGAACGCGAATTGTCCGGCTCGCCTGCGTGAAACTCTCCTTCACTTCGCTTCACGCGGCGTAATGGATATCGACGGCATGGGTGACGCACTCGTCGACCAGCTGCTCGCCCGCGGCTTGGTGCACAACATTGCCGACCTTTATGACTTGCAGCTCGATCAGCTCCTCTCCCTCGAGCGCATGGGCAAGAAGTCGGCTACCAAAGTTCTAGAGAATATTCACCAATCACGGTCGCAGCCACTCGCCCGGCTGATCTACGGCCTCGGCATTCCTTTCGTTGGTGAGCGCACCGCGCAGCTCCTTGCTTCGCACTTCGGCAGTTTAGATGAGATAGCCGCGGCCTCAGCCGAAGTTCTGCAAGAGGTTGGAGAAGTGGGCCCCAAAGTCTCCGAGTCTATTCGGCAGTTTTTTTCCGAACAGCAGAATCGGGCGCTCATTGACCGGCTTCGCCAGGCAGGGCTCCAGTTCACCGCTCCCATCGCGACTAAAGCGCAGAAAGGCCCGCTTACCGGAATGACGTTTGTCTTAACCGGAACCTTCCCCACTCTGAAGCGTGAGGATGCCAAAGCAAAAATTGAAGCGGCTGGCGGTAAGGTGGCCGGGTCGGTCAGTAGCAAGACAAACTACGTTGTGGCAGGTGAAGAGGCTGGCTCGAAGCTTGAGAAAGCGCTCGCCCTTAAAGTCCCGGTGCTTGACGAGAATGCGCTGTTAGCCCTGATAGACAAAGGGCAACCGGATACTGCCTGAGCATGCACGTTTGGCGGCACATCATCGAAGTACTTCTGACGTGGGGTCCTTACGGTCTCTTTTTTCTGTCGCTGCTCGACTCTACTGGTCTCCCTGTCGTCGGCGCAGTAGATACTTTGTTGGTCGCCATCGCCACTGACCGGCCTGGTCAGGCTTACTTCGGCGCACTCTGCGCTGTAGTTGGCTCGCTTTTGGGAAGCTTAATCCTCTTCAGCATTGCCAGAAAAGGCGGGGAAGTGCTGCTGGCGAAATACATTTCAGGCCGCAGCGGCGCACGCCTTCATCTCTGGTTCCAGCGTTACGGCCTGGCAACGGTTTTCATACCCGCCATCTCTCCTCTGCCCATGCCGATGAAGATCCCTGTCTTCTGCGCCGGCGCGCTCGAAGTCCGGTTTGTTTATTTCGTATTCGTCGTGCTCTCGGCCAGGATCATTCGCTACTTCTCCCTCGCCTATCTGGGCGAGCGCTATGGGCACCAAACCGGCCGCTATCTGCTTCAACATGGGCTGGCTATAGCCGGCGTAGCGCTTGGTTTGGCAGTCTTGGTGACAATGATTCTGCGCATCTATCAACGCCAACGCGTACTGCACGGCGAGGCCGAGTAGTATGGTTGCATGTCACGCACGTCCCGTCGCATGTTCGTTGCCCAGTCGGCAGGTCTCTTTTCGCTCACCCGGGTAATTGGTGCTCGTGAATCTCTTCACGCCAGCAATCTCGGGGTCCAGCTCTACACCGTTCGCAATGTGATCAAGAAGGATCCTGCCGCCATACTGGGCGCGATCCAACAGATTGGTTATACCGAAATCGAAGCGGTATTTGCTGACCTTGACGCGATCTGGCCGGCCCTGAAACAGACTACTCTGAAACCGGTGAGCGTGCACATCGATGAGAAGCTCTTCATGACCGGCGGCAGTGCTTTAGACTCGGCTCTAGACGATGTCAAGCAGCGGGGCTTCAAATACGCGGTTGTGCCGTACATTCCCGTCTCCGAGCGAGGCGGAGCGGAGATGTTCAAACATCTGGCGGAGAACCTGAACAAGTCCGGCGAGAAGGCCAAGAGCAAAGGTCTGCAGCTTTGCTATCACAATCACGCTTTCGAGTTCAAGCCGCTTGATAGCGGTAAGACCGGTCTTGAAATGCTGATGTCTCAAACCCAGAAAGGGCTGGTGTCACTGGAACTCGATATGTTCTGGGCCTCTGTGGCCGGCCACAACCCGGTCGAGATCCTGAATACCTACTCAGGCCGGGTGCTGCTGCTGCATTTGAAGGATAAGTCCAGCAGCTTCACGAAAACCGAGTATGACGAGAACGTTCCGAAGGACACCTTTAAGGAAGATGGCAGCGGATCAATCGATATCCCTGCCGTGCTAAAAGCGGCCGATGCAGCCGGAGTGCAACACTACTTTGTCGAGCAGGACCAGACTCCCGGTGACCCCATTGCGAGCCTCCGCAAAAGTTTCGAGTTCTTGTCCTCGAAGTTCAGCAGCTGATTTCTTAAGCGCGTTCCTGGTATCCGCCGTCGGCCGTGCTGACGCGAATCCGTTCTCCTTCTACGATGAATGCGGGTACCTGCACAACCAACCCGGTATCCATCTTGGCGGGCTTAGTGACGTTCGAAACGGTAGAGCCTTTTAACCCCGGCTCCGTTTCGATCACAGTCATTTCAACGCTCGGCGGAAGTTCCACGCTGATCGGTTTACCCTGATAGAACTCTACGTTCACCTTCAGCTGCGGCGTCAGGTAAAGAATGCCGTCGCCGAGTATGTCCTTCGTTAAGTGAATCTGATCGTAGTTCTCGGTGTTCATGAAGTAGTAGTATTCGCCGTCGTCGTACAAATACTCCATTTCGTGCTCATCAAGCGCGACGCGCTCCACTTTGTCTTCTGACGAGAAGCGGTGCTCAATCATCGAACCGGATCGAAGGTTGCGCATCTTTGCCTGCACAAATCCGCGCAGATTTCCGGGAGTGCGGTGGACCATGCTGAAGACTGAATGAAGTTCATTGTTGAACTTCACCACCATGCCTGGGCGCAATTGGGTTGATGCAATCATTCTGAATTTCTCCTATTTCACGCATGGATATGCGCCTTCGGGAATCACCAGTTTAACAATTGGGTCTCGGTTGCTGGCGCGCAACGCTCAATGGCGGGCCTTAGAATCGGTGCAAACTTTGCCGGCCGTGTCGTTCGGTGCCTGCCAAAGACCGGCGGCATCCGCCTGGACACGCTTCTTCTCACGGTCACGATCATAGACAAGCTCCTGATACGGCTTTAGTTGCCAAACGATCAATGTTTCGTTACTTTTCCTCGGCTGAATCGCTATGCAGTTACTAACCGGTGGAACGATCGTGAGCGTTCCAAACTGCATCGGTCGACCCACAGCCTGGCCGCAGTTCTGCGTGTTGTGACGACGGCCGTCCACGCTGATCCAGCAGGCGTCTGGATCCCAACTTGCCCGGGCAAACAGACGCCCGTCCGGATCGTAAATCCACGGGTCCATATTTTGATACGCTATGCCGGGCAGATAGGGATCGGCCCACAAGAACTCGTACGCGACACCGGGCCCGTCCCGCACACTTTGGCGGTCTTCCATCGCCCAGCCCTGCAAAAACTGGCTGTTTTCGAGATTTGGATCGAGCGCCACAAGCGCAAGCGCCGCCATATGGGACATCCATTCAGGATGCTCGAGTTGTCCCGGATCCAGGCTCAGCAGGAATTCCTTGGGCAGTTGCGAGAAGAAGTGCCCGTGATCCTGGCGCAGATCGACGTGTCCAATCGAACGGATCGTCATCAGATACTCAGCCGAGGCGTACAGGCCCACTGGGTCGGTCGGGTGGGAAGTCAGATGTTCGAGCAGTTTCTTGTTGGCGCTCTCAAGCCCCTGGTTGTCGAGATTGTCACTTGCGACGGATATGAACAAGGAGTTACGCAGGCTGACTGCTAAGCTGCCAGCTCCTCCAGTTCCCACGGGGCAATTCGGTTTCCGGAGCCTTGCGTTCTGACCCTCGCTGATTAGCTGACCTGCCCAGTCCAGCACCAGCGCGACTTGACGCTGCTCACAGGGATGCGCCAACACCCACTCGACTGCTTCCCTGCCCTTCGCCTCGTCCTCTGTGACCGCATAGTAAAGCGCCAATTCGAAGCCCCGTTCGGGCGAATCGGCCACAGTCTGCACCCGCTTCTCAAAATTGAGCCAGCGGGCGGTTTGCCGCTTTCGATCGCGTTGCAAACGCCTCAGCCTCTGCGGTGTCAGCAGCAAACGCGGCTCTTTGACGCTCTCCTGAGCAGCCGCTGGGCCGCCAAAGAAGACTGTCGTGAGCGCGATTGCCGCGACGAGGGAGCGCACGGGCTCATTGTTCCACAGTGTGCTCGAATCTACGCTTTGTTAATCTGTTAGTTCCACCGGCTGCAAAATTTGCTTAGGCACCCGGCCCGCAGCTCTGGCTGCGGCAAGAAGTCGACCGATACATGCCGGCTCGGGTCAGTGAAACTTACGTCCTGCGTACTTATCCATTCCGTGAGTCGGATCTTATTGTCAGCTTCTTCACCCGCGATCAGGGCAAGCTGCGGGGAGTGGCGCGTCGGGCGAGAAAGCCTAAGAGTAGCTATGGCTCGGGTCTGGAGCGGTTATCGCTCGTGAACTTATCGTATTCGCAGAAGGAAACACGGGAACTGGTGAATCTAAACAGTTGCGATCTACTGCAATCGCAGTTCGATCTGCTCAGCGATTTTGATGCCAGTATTGCACTTGATTTTGTGGCTGAAGTAAGCGATCATCTGCTGCCGGCCAACGAGCCCAATGAGCGCTTCTTTCGGTTGCTCGCGGCCGTGCTCGATTTCATGCACGAAAGAACGCCGGGCGGGATTTGGGCGGCAATCACGTATTTCGCTCTTTGGGCGACTCGCCTTTCCGGATTCTTGCCCGATCTGTCCACGCAGCAACCCGGCCGCCAACTCTCCCCGGCATCGCGGGACTTGGCTTCCGCTATGCTTCGCACCCACATTTCCGAACTGCCCGCACGAACCTGGAATAAGGACAGCGCTCTCGACCTCCGCAGATTCCTTATCGCCCAAATCGAGGAGCACGTCGAACGGCGGTTCCTCACTCCGCCCCTGCTCGAAGCACTCTAAGCCGCAACAATGGATACTTTTCAGGACACTGTTTTAAAGCTGAAGCGTTACTGGGCTGATCGCGGCGCAATCATCCAAGAGCCGTACGATATGGAAGTGGGTGCAGGCACCATGGCTCCCGAAACTTTCCTCCGTGTGCTGGGCCCTAAGCCGTATCGAGTTGCGTACGTTCAGCCCAGCCGCCGTCCCGCTGACGGCCGCTACGGTGAGAATCCGAATCGTCTATACAAGCACCAGCAACTGCAGGTGATTCTCAAGCCAACACCGGCCGACGTCATCGAGCAGTACTTTGGAAGCCTCGAAGCGATCGGTGTCGACCTCCGTAAACATGACATCAAATTCGAAGAAGACAACTGGGAATCGCCCACCCTGGGCGCTTGGGGCATCGGCTGGCAGGTCATGCTCGACGGCCTCGAGATCACCCAGTTCACTTACTTTCAGCAGTGCGGCGGCATCGATCTGGAAATAGTTCCGGCTGAGATCACTTACGGCCTGGAGCGTATCGTGGCGTTCCTGCAGAATGTCGAAAGCGTATACGACATCGAGTGGGCGCCCGGCTTTAAGTACAGTGATGTGCGGCTGGCCGAGGAGCAGCAGTTCTCTGTCTACAACTTCGAACAGGCCGACGTAGGAGCGCTGTGGCAGGAGTTCGACTTGCACGAGCGCGAGGCGCAGCGATTACTGACTCTCTTCAACGCCCAAAAGGGCGAGCGCGAGCGTTTTCCGGTCTTACCCGCTTACGACCAAGTCCTGAAGTGTTCGAATCTCTTCAACCTGCTTGATGCCCGGGGCGCCATAAGCGTCACGGAAAGAGTCGGCATCATTGCGCGAGTGCGCAAATTGGCAGTGGGCGTAGCGCAAGCCTGGGCCGAGCAGCAGAGTCCTCAAGAGGCAGTCGCCTAAATGCCGGACTTTCTTCTAGAGATCGGAACAGAAGAGATTCCGGACTGAATGATCGACCGGCGCACTCGCCGATCTGCCAAAGCTCAAATTCAAGACTGCGTTTCGGCACTTTCGGCGGCTCGCGATCGTGGTCCTGGACGCCACTCCGCGAAGGCTCGTCGTTACTGGTGACGGGTTAGCCGAGCAAGGCGCCGGATGTCGAGAATGCGGTCCTCGGTCCTTATCTTTCTGCTGGTGCCAAAGCCGCTGAAGGGTTTGCGCGCGAAATGGAACACAGCTGTCGACGGCTTGGCGAAGACGCAGGACGCCAAGGGCGAACGGTACATCTTTCACCAGGTAGTTGAGGGACACACGGCAGCGCAGGCCCTAGCGGAGAACTGCCCGGCGTCATCACCGGCATACAGTTGGCCGAAATCCATGTCCTGGCCCGGCAGTCAGGGCGTCCGATTCATCCGTCCCATACGTTGGATCGTCGCGCTTCTTGATGATCAGGCCGTCCCTTTCGAAGTAGCAGGGGTTCGCTCAGGCAACACCACGCGCGGGCACCGAATTCTCGGCGCGAAAGAACCGCTTCCTGTAACAATCGCGAGTTACGAGCAAGTGCTTCGCGACAACTTCGTTCTCGTGAAGAGCGAAGAACGCAGGTTGCGCATCGAGGAGAGGCTAGAGGCCGGAGTTCACCGAGACGCCGAGTTACTTGAGAGCCTGGTCAACCTCACCGAGTTCCCTTCCGTCATCCGCGGCAGCTTCGATCCATCCTTTCTTGAGCTGCCAAAAGAGATTCTCTCCACCGTCATGCGCCATCATCAGCGCTATTTCTCAGTTGTTGATGAAGACGGAGCCTTACGGCCCGAGTTCTGCGCCGTCACAAACACCGATGGCGATCCCGATGACCTGATTCGACAAGGCAACGAGCGAGTTTTGCGCGCCCGCTTCAACGATGCGCGGTTCTTCTGGCGCGCCGATCAACGGAAGCCGCTGGCCGAGCGTTTACCCGATCTTGCGAAAGTCACTTTTCAGGCGAAGCTTGGCAGCTACGAAGACAAGACGAAACGCGTTGTCGATCTGGCGGGTGAATTGGCCAATCACGTCAGTGCAGACGGTGCCGTGGTGAAGCGCGCGGGCTTGCTTGCGAAGTGTGATCTCACGACCGACATGGTCAAAGAGTTCACCGAATTGCAAGGAGCGGTCGGCGGTCTTTACGCGAGAGCCCAAGGCGAGAACGAGCACGTCGCAATCGCCATCTACGACCATTACAAGCCGGTCAGCATGGAAGATCCGATTCCACGCACACTCGAAGGTCAGGTTGTTTCGGTTGCCGACAAGCTCGACACCCTACGTGAGTGCTTTCGAATCGGCCTTGTTCCTACGGGCTCGAAAGATCCGTTTGCCCTCCGCCGCGCTGCTCAGGGCATCGTCAAAATTCTCTTTGAAGCGAAGCTGGCGCTTCCGCTCGCCGAGCTTACGAAGAACGTTCCCGGACTGCTGGAATTTTTCAAAGAGCGCATTGAATATTATTTGCGCTACGTCGTCCGCTACGGCTACGACGAGGTTGCGGCCGTACTCGCTACCGACCTCACTACGCTTGCAGATGTTGCCGAGCGCGTAGAGGCGATCCACCATATCCGTCCCACGCCGGACTTTGAACCCGTTGCGGCCGCGTTCAAGCGCATCAAGAACATCCTCAAACAAGCACAGGTGAGCAGTTACGACGAGCTTAAAGCCGATTTGCTTGCGCAGGGACCTGAGCGCGACCTTTACAACGCATTGACGGAGATTCGCGCGGCCAACCGAAAAGCGCGGACGTACAGCCAAAAGCTGGAAGCGATGGCCTCCCTGCGCCCGCATGTGGATGTCTTCTTCGATAAAATTCTTGTGAACGACCCCGATCCTGCGATTCGGCAGAACCGTCTGGCACTGCTCAGTAGCTTGCTTACGGAGTTCTCGAACATCGCCGATTTTTCTGAAATCGTTACGCAGGGCAACAGCGGCGTAGCGGCTCAAAGTACTTAGTCAGATTCGAATTAGGAGATACGACCGGAATGAAGAGATATGTTTACTCGTTTGGCGGAGGCACCGCCGACGGCGACGGCAAACTGCGCGACACGCTTGGGGGTAAAGGCGCGGGCCTAGCCGAAATGAGCAAAGCAGGTGTGCCGGTTCCACCGGGCTTCACCATCTCGACCGAAGTCTGCAACCTGTACTTCGAGAACGACCAGAAGGTTCCCGCTGAAGTCGACAATCAGATTGCCGGAGCTCTGAAAAAGCTCGAAAAGGAAATGGGCAAGAAGCTGGGCGGTGTGGATGACCCGCTGCTGCTGAGCGTTCGCTCCGGTGCGAAGTTTTCCATGCCCGGCATGATGAACACGATCCTGAATCTCGGATTGAACGACGAGACCACCGAAGGCCTGGCTAAGAAGACCGGCAATCCCCGCTTCGCCTACGATTGCTATCGCCGCTTTATCCAGATGTTCGGAGAAGTTGCGCTTCACATCGATATGGAGAAGTTCGATCACATCTTCGATGCACGCAAAGCAAAGATTAAGGCCAAGCTCGATACCGATCTCACCGCGAGCGACCTGCAGAGTGTCATTGCCGATTACAAAAAGCTCGTCAGGAAAGAGACCGGTAAGGACTTTCCACAGGACGCCCTCACGCAACTCACTATGTCGCGCGACGCGGTTTTCCAATCCTGGAACACGCCAAAGGCTGTTTACTACCGGCGGATGGAAAAGATTCCGGATTCGATCGGCACCGCCGCTAACGTGCAAGCCATGGTCTTCGGCAACATGGGCGACAACTCCGGTACCGGGGTCGGCTTCACGCGCAATCCCTCTACGGGCGAGAAGGTCTTCTACGGTGAATTTCTAGTCAATGCTCAGGGCGAGGACGTCGTCGCCGGTATCCGCACCCCTCAGCCAATTGCCGAGCTCGAGCAGGTCATGCCCGATGCCTATAATGAGCTCCGTGAAATTACCAGCAGTCTGGAAAAGCATTACCGCGACGTGCAGGATTTCGAGTTCACGATCGAAGAAGGCAAGTTGTATATGCTTCAGACGCGCAACGGCAAGCGCACCGGGCCTGCTGCGGTTCGCGTTGCGGTCGAGATGGTCGAGGAAGGTTTAATCACCAAGCAAGAAGCTGTCGGACGAGTCGCCCCGAACCAGCTTGATCAATTGCTGCATCCGGTGCTCGATCCGATGATGCGCAAGGGCCTCCAGAAGCTTGCCACCGGCCTGCCCGCCTCGCCTGGTGCTGCTGTGGGACGCGCCGCATTTTCTTCCGAAGATGCAGTCAGGTTGGCCGCCAAAGGGCCGGTGATTCTTGTCCGCAAAGAAACAACGCCCGACGACATTCACGGCATGGATGTCTCGCGAGGCATTCTCACCGCGGTTGGCGGTCTGACCAGTCACGCCGCTGTCGTGGCGCGGGGGATGGGACGCCCTTGCGTCGTGGGTGCAGCCTCCGTTTCCGCAGACGCCGCAAACAATCAGGCAACGATCCTGTTCGAGGGCAAGAAGTACGTCATCAAAGAGGGCGATTGGATTTCGCTCGACGGCACGCTGGGCGAAGTTTATCTGGGCCAGTGCAAAACCAGCGACCCCGATCCTAAGTCGCATTACTTTGCCACCTTCATGGAATGGGCCGACGAGTTCCGCGGCAATTTCGGGGTTCGTGCAAATGCCGACATCCCGCGAGACGCCAAACAGGCCCGCCTGTTCGGAGCAGAAGGAATCGGCCTCTGCCGCACCGAGCATATGTTCTTCGCGGAAGATCGCATCGAGCACGTGCAAGCGATGATTCTCGCTCGCGACGAAAAGACGCGTAAGAAGGCGCTCCTGAAGCTGTTGCCCATGCAGCGTAAAGACTTTGCCGGTTTGTTTCAGGCGATGGATGGCTTCCCGGTTGTCATCCGTACTCTCGATCCTCCGTTGCACGAGTTCCTCCCTAAGCGTGAGAACGTCATGGTCGATATCGCGCGCCTTCCTCATGCCTCCACAAAAGAGAAGCGCGAAATGGCGGCAGTTTACCGGGTCAGTGTAGGCGAGCTCAAAAAGCAACTGCCTGAACTTCTTCAACGCGTCGAGGAACTCCACGAGTTCAACCCCATGCTCGGCCATCGCGGGTGCCGCCTCGGCATCACTTATCCGGAAGTCACCGAGATGCAGGCCCGCGCCATCTTCGAAGCCGCTGTTCTCGTCTCGAAAAAGGGCGTCAAGATCACTCCTGAAGTGATGATTCCTCTCGTCGGCAATGTGAAAGAGCTCGAACACCAGAAAGCGATTGTGGTCCGAGTCGCCGAGGAAGTTTTAGGCGCTGCCGGCTTGCAGGATTTGAAGTATTACGTCGGCACCATGATCGAAATCCCGCGCGCCGCCCTCACTGCCGATGAAGTCGCGCGTGAAGCGGAGTTCTTCAGCTTCGGGACCAACGATCTCACCCAGACCACTATGGGGCTCTCTCGCGACGATTACACCAAGTTCTCCAAGCAGTACGAAGACCTGAAGATTTTCAAAGCGGATCCGTTCGCCGTTCTCGATCAGGAAGGCGTAGGCAAGATCATCGAGCAGGCCGTTAAACTCGGCCGGAAAACGCGGCCCGATCTCGAGATTGGTATCTGCGGCGAACATGGAGGCGAGCCGAGCTCGGTAGAGTTCTGTTATCGCATCGGCATGAATTACGTCTCTTGCTCTCCGTTCCGCGTTCCAATTGCCCGATTGGCAGCCGCTCAGGCGGCCATCGCCGATGGCTCGAAGAGCGAACTGCAGCGCACGGCTTAATAGTCTGACGTATGCTGGGGCATAGCAATGGCTGCGCCCCGGCTTGCAGAAATCCAGACCCTGGAAGAAATCGCGGTGATTGTAACTGCGGCTGTGTTTCTCCGGCAACCAATTACCGCGATCTATCACGATCGCCGCCGTTCACTCTGTCCTCACATTCTTGGCCGCAGCAAAAGCGGCAGCCTGAATGTACTCTGCTATCAATACGCGGGTGGGAGTCTGAGCGGCCTTAAGCCCGGTTCTTCACCCGACAACTGGCGCTGCATAGCCCTTCCTAAATTACGAGCTGTTCGGCTACTCGAGGAACCCTGGCAAGTCGCCGAAACGCACTCGCGACCGCAAACCTGCATCGAAGAGGTCCTGTTTGATTCAGAGAAGTTGCCCATCGTCAGGATGGATCGCTAGGCGTCGTTGAAAGATGCCGAGTTCTAGTTCTCTTCACGTACGCTCTGCGATCGAGTCTCTCGGCCTTGTAGGTCTTCCCGCCCCGGTGCGTGAACTCGCGGCAACGACCTGGGATGCCGTTGTGGTTGGCGCCGGTCATAACGGGCTCACCTGCGCGGCGTATCTGGCCCGCGCTGGCAAAAACGTCCTGGTTCTCGAGAGCCGCGAACGTATCGGCGGCGCCTGCACCATCGAAGAACCCTGGCCTGGCGTGCGGATGTCACCTTGTGCGTACCTGGCGGGACTTCTTCACCCGCTGGTTGTCGAAGAGCTTAATCTGGCCGCGCGCGGTTTCCATTGGACGCCCGCCCTCAACGGCCTTTTCGTTCCTTTTCTCGATGGCACCAGCATTCAACTCTACGATGACGATGAACTCTGCCAGGCAGAGATCTGCAAGCTTTCGCCCCGAGACGTCGAAGGCTGGCGCGCCATGTCGGATGTACTCGGGCGTACCCGCGATGCTATACGTCCGCCAAATGGTGACGATCTGTGGATCGGTCCGCCCCCGACGCGGGAGCAACTCGAAGATCGACTCGGCAATGACGAAGAAGCTCGCTGTTTGCTCTTTGAGTGGTCCATGGCCGACTTTGTGGAACGATATCTATTCGACGAGCGGCTGCAAATCGCCTATCTTGGACAGGGCGTAATCGGCACGAACGCCAGCCCGTTCGATCCCGGTACCGCGTCCATTCGTTTCCATCACTCGTCAGGCCGCCTGGGCGGTCTCCCCGGCTCGTGGGGGTACGTCAAGGGCGGCATGGGCATGGTTTCCTTCTTCCTTGCCGATGCTGCACAGGAGGCTGGGGCGACCATTGCCTCTGGCATTCCCGTGGCGCAGATTCTGCCAGGCGAGGGCGTGCTGCTGCAGAACGGCGAGCGAATCAGGGCCCGTAAGATAATCTCAAACGCAGACCCACGCACGACCCTTCTCCTACTCGGCGACAACGCGGACCCCGGCTGGCGCCGGCAGGTCGAATCTGTCCCGATTGAAGGCTGCACTCTGAAGCTGAATGTCTGGCTTCGCGAGCTGCCCGATTTTCGTGCGCGTCCCGGCCTACACCAAACGCATCATTTCGGGCAGGTGAACACCCCGCTTTCTAAATCGGAATGGAAAGCTGGTTATGCTGCGGCGCGCGCGGGTAAACTCCCTGACCAGCTGTGGACAGAACTTTACTTCCAGAGCGTTCACGACGGCTCGGTTGCTCCTCCCGGTACACACACCATGAGCATCTTCTCGCAGTACGTTCCTCACACGTTCGCCGAAGGAACTTGGGACAGCCATCGAGAGTCAGCGAGGAACCTCGCGCTTGCAGCGCTGGAGCGCTTCTGCAGCAATATTCCCGATGCGGTCATTGATGCCGAAGTGTTGGGGCCTCCCGATATCGAGCAGAAGGTCGGGCTCACTGGGGGTCACATTTTTCAGGGCGAGTGTCTGCCGGAATATATGTGGAGCAATCGCCTGCCCTCTAAAACGCCCATGCAGGATTTCTATCTCTGCGGAGCTTGTACCCATCCCGGCGGAAGCGTGATCGCCATGAACGGACGAAATGCCGCTAACGGCGTACTCGCAGACTGGTAAGTCCTCGCCTCTTCTTCAGCCATCTGTTCAGTACAAAAAGCAGCGCCAGCGCCGGAACCAAAGCGACGTACGGCCAGTAAGCTAGCAAGGGTGGTTGCGGCGGTAACACTCTCAACTCTCCTGTGACCTCCGCCCGCCCTGTTTGTGTCTGAACGTCGACCGCCAACTTCCACAACCCCGATGAAGGGAGGCTGAGTTGCCCCACGTACAGCAGCTTGTTTGTAGCCTGGGCGTGTGTCGCCGGCGCAATCACTTCGGCGATGCTGTCCGGTCTTGCTTGGGCCGCTCTGACTTTAACATTGGCGTTCAGTATCGGCGATTGATCGCTGGCTTGTTGCACCATCACGCTCACATCGGCTACGCCCACTCGCAACGGTTCAGGCGAACTGAATACGCTAATGATCGAAGGCCCGGCTTGGCGGCGCAGCACGAGCGTTCCGCCGTCGGCCCATGAAGCCGCCGCGGTTAGCAGGCCGAGTTGCAGGACGATCGCTGCCTGCCTATATCGATTCATTGCATCATTCCGCGCATTGGCATTGGCTGAAAGAGAATCCAGAGACCGGCAGCATACAAGCCTAGCGAAACAGCTGCCCAGGGACTCAGCAACGCAACGGCGACCCGCACTTTCCCGGCCGATTGCCTCACCACGCGCCAGCCGGCGTAAAGCGTCAGCAGCAGCCCGGCATCCAGCAGAAGAATCTGCAGCGGTGTGAGCCACGCGGGTATCATCGGCATCGCGACTTGCCCCATCAGACCCAAAAATCGCTGCTCGACAATCGGCCATGCCGCGCCCCAACTTGTTCCCAGGTGGTAGGCGAGATGCGCTGCCCACATGGTAAAACCAAGCGGAACCAGTGTAAGGAGTAGCCGGCGCGATTGCCGCGCCACACCCTCTGGCGACACTCCTGCAGCCCTGTTCAGAGCTCTGCAAATACTTAGCAACGACGCGGGCACTATCAGGACGCATGCCAGCGTGAAGCCAGCAACGATAACCGGCATTCCATAGGTCCCGAGCCGCGCGTGCCAGACATGCTCCCACATCATGATCGGAGCCGTCATCCCAGCCGCATTCGCGAACGCGCCAAACACAAACACGAGCGCAAGGAGCGCAATGTCGGACCGCTTGGAGAGTCTGCCGATGGACGAGCGGTACGGGTCCTGAGCGAGCGTACTCGCCGGCATTACCGGCAGAATGGCCACATTATCGTGCGGGCAGGCCTTCACACAGTCGAGGCAAAATGTACAGTCCAGATTACTGGCCTTTTTCGGTTGAAAAAGATCCAGTTCGCATCCCCTCGCCTGCTGATTGCCTCGGATGCAATCGAATGTGCGGCAGCTCTGGCAGGTGGCTGCGCTCTTAATCGTCACTTCCCGGGGCGAGACAAGCGAGCTGACAAAGTGAAACTGTCCAATCGGGCAAACATATTTGCAGAAGCTCGCACCCCGGAAGAATCCGTCGACTGCCAGAGCCGCCAGAAAGTAACTTGCGATGATCCAGGCGGTCAGCATAGGGCTGTCCCAGAGATTGAAGGCTTCATAGGCCCATAGATACAAAATAAACAAGGCCGCCGGCAGCCACTTGTTGCGCAGCGCTCGCGGCCAACGCATCCTGGCGGGAAGAAACCGGCGTCCCAAGTCACGTACCAACACAAATGGGCAGGCCATGCAAAACAAGTTTCCGACGGCAAGAAGCGCTAGAATCGACAGCCCGCGCCAGTGAATCCAGGGCAGCACGCCCGCCAGATTCAGAGAGGTCGCTTGCGGCCCAAACCAGCCATCGGCCATCACAAGCACCGCTATCAGCAGCATGATCGCCTGCACCGCCGGACGAAGACGCGGCAGGCTCAACGACTTCCGCCCGAGCCGAGTTCGGCGCTTCACTCGAGTTCGCGGCCGGACGGGCTTAACTCCGGGTCGCGCAGGCAAAAGCAATTGCATGGCAATCAGAAACGCGGGGACCAAGTACACTATGGAACCCGGCACCCACATGATCAAGCCCGCAATGGTCTGGTCTTCTTGCGCGCTGAAACTACTTGCCCGAACCGCCTCATAGTGCGGGTAGAGAAGCCGCCCGGAGAACACGAACATCGCCGAGAGGATCGTATTTACGATGTCGCCAAAAAGCAAATACGGCACCTTGCTCCAGAGTGGCCACTTCGATTTTCTCGGCCCAGGTTCGACAACCGACCACCAGAACAAGAGTCCAGTCCAGAAGAAACAAGCGTGCTGCGCGCCGTGCCACCAATATGAGTTCAGAGCCAGTTGATAAAATTGCGGCAAGTGCCACGCTATGGTGCTCAACACAAAAAGTGTCAAGGCGACCGGCGGCGAAGTGAGCGCTGTGAACACCCGCTGAAGCAGCGGCCAGGTCAGAAATGGACCAAGCCCTTCTTTAACGAAACTCTTTGGCAGTCCGCGCAATAACGGCAGCATGGGATGACCTAGCAGGATCAGCGGCGGAGCAATCATCATCAGCAGCAAATGCTGGGTCATGTGCGCCGAAAGAAACAGGCTGTCGAATGTGTCGAGCGGCGATTCGGTCGCGAGGAACACCGCCGCCAGACCAGCAAAAAATGCCAGCAGGCGCTGTGGATCAGTAGCTTCGGCGAGGATCGCCCGCCCGCGCAACCATCCCCGCAGGTAAACCGCCGCCGTAATCAGCAGCACTGACAGAACTGCGGGGTTTACTGTCCACGAGCTCAGTGCTGCGGCTGCGATTGAGTTCACTTCTTCAGCAAAGCGACCGGCGGCTTCACGATGGCGAAGTCTCTTGGTAGCTTGTTTTGTGGCGGCGCCGAGTCCTTCACAGGCGGCCCCGATGCGGGCCTGAGCGTCGCTAAGAACGAAACCAGGGCTTCGACCTCCGGCGGACTGAGCTTCTTGCCATAGGCAGGCATGTTTCCTCCGCCCTGGATCACCTGCCGCACCATCTCATCCCGCGTTAAGCGCGTCGCAACCGCGTCGAGCGCCGGGCCACGCTGGCCGCCTTCTCCGCCTAGCGCATGGCAATTTCGGCACTGCTTGTTCTGGAACACTAATGCCCCGTGGATCTCTAGTGGACTGAGCCTTTTGACGTACTGAACAGGAATGGCATTGCCGCTCCAGGCAGCCATCCTCGGCGACCATGGCGACGTCTCGCCCATGTAAGTCAGCACTCCGATGACCAGCATGACGAAAATCACCGAAAGCACAGCCACCGGTCTCGGCGCGCGCTCTTCTCCCCTGTGACCCGAAATAAAAGGCAGAGCAAACAGAAAACCTATGGCGATTGCAGGCGCGACAAACAAGATCAACACTTCCATCCAGTCCGGCAGAAGTGCAAGCGCTGCAAAGATCGACAAGAAGTAAAAGTCCGGACGCGGATTCGTATCCACAATGGTCGGATTCGGAATGCCTGCAGGCCCTTTCGGTCCGAAGAAGAAGGCGCAAGCTAAGATTCCGACGATCGTCAGGGCCGCAAAAACAAGATCTTTCCCGACCGCATCCGGCACAAACGGCACGCCTTCTTTGCGCAATACCTCCGCGTACTCTGCATCGTAAGTCGCTTTATGAACCGGATGTCCCGGTCGCGGATACTCATTGATTCCCTTGGTCAGCACTAACCGCAGGTGCATGCTGACCATCGCGATAATTGTACCGGGAATGATGAATACGTGCAGGGTGAAGAACCGCGACAAGGTCTCGCCCGCTATGATCGGTCCGGCAAGCAGCAGATGCACAAGTCCCGCTCCGATTAGCGGCACTCTTCCCGTGATGGAAGCACCGATCGTCAAGCCCCAGTACGCGTCCTGATCGAAGCGCATCACCTGTCCGGTAAAGGCCATGCCGAGCGTGGTGAGCAGCAGAACCACCCCGGTTACCCAGGTCAATTCGCGCGGGTACTTGTAAGCGCCAAACAAGAACACCTGAATCATGTGCAGCGTCATGATGGAGACCATGAAGTTCGATCCCCAGTGATGTACCGCACGCAGATACCAGCCCCAAAACTGGGCATGATTCAGATATTCGAGGCTGGTAAACGCCTCGTTGGTTGAAGGAATGTAAACGAATGCCAAGCACGCGCCGGTGATGATTTGAATCACAAAACAAAGCAGCGTGGCGCTTCCGAAAACGTAGAACCAACTCCCGGCACTGGCCGGAACTTCATGCCCGGCGGTCGACGCATAAAGCGCTGTCAAATGTAAGCGGTCGTCCAGCCAGACGGCGGACTTTCGAAGTGCATTAATCACAATAAGCTTCCGGCTCTAAACAGGGTTCGAAAGCGTCGGCATCTCGCCGCCTTTCACCCACAGCTGTCCGTTTTCCACTTTGTAGTCGTACTGGAACAGTCCTCGCGGAGGCGGCCCGGCGGCTCGTGGCTCCGTCTTCGTAATAAGCGCCGCCATGGCAAGGACACAAAAACAACCCGGACTCCTGGAACCATCGCACCGGACAGCCCAAGATGCGTGCAGTTGATTGCAAAAACCTGAAACTGGTTGCCGCTCACGCGGCGCACCCAACAAGGGATTTCGGCTGTCTCCCCATCCCAGGGCCGCGTGTAAGGATTCCGGTAAGTGGCAATGCGGGTGGCTTTCTCCGGGTAAGTTTTCAATGCTGCCAAGAGAAATCCAGTTGCGCGGATCTTTCCGCTCAACGAAGCTCGAGAACACAAAACCGACCAGCGGCACAGCAAGAAGGAGACCCGCCGCAACGTTCAGCGCGACCCCACCCGCAAAAAGCCAATCGCGCCGAGTCGGATCTTTGCGTGTTTTGCTTTCCCTTGTCTTCCTCTCTGCCGAGCTCCGCTCATTTAATTCCTCGCTGACTGCTGCTTCCGGTTGACCGATTACCTTCACCGCGTTCTTTGCGCGGACTTCCCGGGCCATTTCCGCTGCCTTCGTTCCCTCGGCTGGTAGCACCTTCCTGTCCGGAACCGTTTTCGTTCACGTGCGCTCCGGTTCCTCCAGTCTGCTGTCCGGGTCCGGCGCCCTGGCCCACTTTAGCGTTCAGCTGCGCATTGGTGATGTCTTCCGGGCGCTTGGAAGCAAGAAATGCCACCAGGTCTGTTATGTCCTCGTCGGTCAGCGGCTTTCCCCCTTGAGCATCCGGTAATCCGGCATGCCAAGATCCGGCCGCCCCACGATAATCGAGGTCCGAATCATCTGATCACTGACAAGAGATAGATAGTGGGATCGGTAACCAGGCCCACTCTCGCACCCGGCCCGTGGCACATAAAGCAATTGCGCAAAAACAGCTTGCGCCGTGCGTCCGCACTTCCCCGGTTCTCACCCGCGCTATAGGCAGGCGGCTGTGCTCCGCGGAAATTGACCGGCTTCGCCCAATTTTGTTCGATGCCATTTACCAGCGCATCGATCTGCTGTGGAGTAAGTGGCCCGCCCTCACTGTAGCCCAGGCCGGCATGGCGGTGCCCGGCCGGCCGTAAACCAGTATTTGTTTCAAAGTCTCTTTCGGCAGGACGGCGAGATAAAGCGCATCGTTTAAGATACGCCCGGGCCCGTTCTTTCCTTCCACACCATGGCAGCCGGAACAGTTGTGCGGAGTAGAGCATCTTGAAGTCCGTCACGTCCGATGATGCGACCTCTGGCTTCGGCTTGCCGGGAGGATCACAAGCAGCAAGCAAAACATCGCAGAGCTCGCGATGAAAACTCGCGAGACGGTCATTCTTCACCTTCACGCGGCGGGTTCATGCCCGGCGCATGGAGAAAGGCGCGTTCCGCTAGCGACCAGGACTGCATCGTCTTGATACTGGTGCTTCGCGCAATAACATATCCGCCCACCAAGCCGAATCCAAGCTGGCACACCACAAACCAGGGCCAGCTGATGCGATCGTTCATGGCCGGGATTCAAGATGTTAAGCGTCGTAGCGACTAAACCGCTCCAAAATAGCGGCATCAGGATGCCGGCCCAGAACGGAGCATATTTCGGGAACATGGGCAGCATCACCGCATACACAACACCGACCAGGCACGAGATGATGCCGTGACCAACCAGCGCAGCGCCAAAGGCCAAGCCGTTGAACGCCCGCAGTTGCTCGAGCGTGACGCATTGCCCAAGTCCGGAATCACGACGCCGGCCAGCAGATTGATCGGATACCAGATGCTGTGCTGCGCGATCAGCCCATAAAGCAGGCCAAGCCGGCCATAGCGGCTCCGCCAGCCAACCCGCCCCAGAAGCCAGCCGAGTAAGGATGAACCTCTTCCGGAATCGCGTACACGATGGCCGCCCTCTCCCAATCTCAAGCCGCACAACCGAACGCGCTTCAACCATCACGGGCGTGGGCCGTAATGCCGGATTCGATCGGCACTTCCTCATGCTCTTCATGAGGAATCACGTTCTTCCACCAGCCAAGCATGCCCCGAACGGCAATGATCAGACCAACCGCGCTGACGGCCCAATGAGTAACCAATCCCGCGAACAACAGCGTGAGCCCAAATGCAAACACGATCGGCCAGAACGTCGGTGCAGGCAATTCAATGTGACTCTGATCGGTTCGCTCCGCCGCTTCGCCGTGATGTTGTTCGAGTGACATGTGTCGCTACCTATCTGCCGATAACGTACACGACCGTGAACACGACCACCCAAACAGCATCGACGAAGTGCCAGTACCAGGACAGGAATTTAACGCGTCTGAACTGGGTCTGAATTGGAAATCCCAGCAGACGTGACAGCCATCACCATCAACAGAAAGCACAGGCCGACAACTACGTGGCTTGCATGCAATCCGACAAGCGAGTAAAAAGTGGTTCCAAACAAATTCGTGCTAATCGTCAGATGGTCTTTGTAAATCAGCTTGCGCCATTCGAGCGCCGTTGACACCAGAAATTCAAGGCCGAGACATATAGTCACAAACCACCAGAGCTTGAAGCGCGCTAGCATTATTGTGCTTCAGCGCATGCTCGGCGAAAACAATCGTCAAACTACTCGAAAGCAGGCAGATACTGGCCAGAATAGGCAATTCGAGAACATCTTTCGGATAAGGACCGGATTTAAGCTCTTGCCGATATAGACCAGGTAAGCAACAACGAAGATCGTAAACAGCGCCGTTTCCGTGATGATCAGGAAAACAGATTCCGACCGTGCCGCGATCCGGCAACTTCCACTCGCGCTCCATCGTGAGAGCGTCGGTGGTGACCGAGTGCTGCCTCAGCCATGTCGCTCACTCGAACTTCCAATCCGGATCTTGCGGATGCTTCAAATCCCACAACGGACGGCTGCTGCGAACAACCGGCAGCTTCTCGAAGTTGTATTCCGGCGGAGGCGAACTCGTGGCCCACTCGAGCGTCCATCCATCCCAAGGATCATCACCCCGCGCGTTCTCCCTTCGTCGCTGACTTGACGAAGTTCCAGACGAAGATGAGGATCGCGGCCGCCTGAAAAATCACACCCACCGTGGCAATCTGATTCCAGATTTCCAACCCCCGCCCCGGCCAGTACGTATAAATCCGACGAGGCATGCCGAGCATCCCGACATAATGCAATGGAAGAAAAGTAATGTTGAATCCAATCACGAATGAGCCAGAAATGCCATTTACCGAGCTTCTCGTCGTACATCCGTCCGATCGCCTTGGGATACCAGTAGTACATACCGGCGAAAAGCCCCATAGCAGGCCGCCGATTAGAGTGAAGTGGAAATGCGCGACAACGAAGTAAGAATCATGTAATTGCCAATCCAACGGAGCGACCGCCAGCATGATGCCCGTAAGCCCCGCGAGTAAGAATTGCAATAGGAAAGCGCAGCAAAAAAGCATCGGTGTCTGCAGCCGCAGCTTCCCTCCGTACATAGTGGCTGTCCAGTTGAAGATCTTTATACCTGTAGGGATGCCGACCAGCATGCTGGACGCAGCAAAAAATGTATTCGACCAGGAAGTCATGCCGACGGCGAACATGTGATGCGCCCAGACGCCGAGGCTGATGAACCCGATCGCTACAACCGCGCCCACCATCGCCGGTCTTCCGAACAACGGCTTCCGCGAGAAGATCGGGACCACCTCTGAGAGGATGGCAAATGCCGGGAAAATCAGAATGTAAACTTCCGGATGCCCGAAAATCCAGAAGAAATGCTGCCATAGAACGGCGGACCCCCCCGCTTGCGTATTGAAAAAGTTCGCTCGCAGGAACCGGTCGAGGAGCAGCATGATCTGAGCTGCCGAAAGCGGCGGCAACGCCACCACAATAAGCCAGGAATCGACCAACATCACCCAGACGAACATCGGCATTCGGCTGAGCGTCATGCCCGGGCATCGCATGCAGGCGGTAGTCACAATGACATTGATTGCGCTTGAGATGCTGCCAATCCCCGAAACTAAAATTCCGAGAATCCAGTAGTCTGTCGCTGACCCGCGCGAAAAAGCTCGCTCTGTTAACGGCGCATAAGCAAACCATCCCACGTCCGGCGCTGACCCCGCTCCCGACAACCCTGCTCCTCCGATATAGCTGAAGTAGAGCAGTAGACCTCCGAACAAAAAAATCCAGAACCCGAATGCGTTCAGCCTCGGAAAGGCCATGTCGCGCGCGCCGATCATCAGCGGGACCAGATAATTGGAAAACCCGGCCACCATTGGCATCCCGACCAGAAAGACCATGGTCGTGCCGTGCATCGTAAAAAGCCGGTTGTAAGTATCAGGCCCGACAGCTGATTGTTCGGGAATAAACAACTGCAGTCGGATGGCAGCTGCCATCAAGCCCGGCAATCACAAAGAACAGCAAGCGCCGAAACGATGTACATCAACCCCAACCGCTTGTGATCGACCGTTGCAACCCACTTATAGAGTGTTTCGGAAAAAGAAAATTCCGGCTCTCGGATCTCGGGTGTGCTCAAGCGGATAATCAATCGTTGCCATATATGCTCTGTCCTAGTTCAGCGACTGCAGATAAGAGACACTTGATCCAGTTCCCCGTCAGTTAATTTCAGACTCGGCATCAAGCAGCCCGGCTTGATTTCCTGCGGATCATTGACCCATGCCCGCAAGTGTTCACGGCGTGTTCGTCAACACGCCGGCAGCTAGGGTTTGCCTGCTCATTAGATGCGTAAGATCAGGCCCAAACTTACCGGCGGCTGCCGTTCCCTTCACCGCGTGACAGCTCACGCATGAGAGCGACTGAAAAACTTTCCTGCCCTGGGTCACCTCTGCATTTTCGGTCGCGAGGTGCTGTTGGTCGGCGGCCCAGGCACCGAACTCAGCTTGCGTTTGCGCCACCACTCGCAACAGCATGTTGGCGTGTTGCGTGCCGCAGTACTCAGCACAGTTACCGACGTAAACGCCCGTCTCGTGCGGGTCGATCCACATGATAGTTAGTTCGATTTGGAATCAAGTCCATCTTGCCTGAAAGCTGAGGCACCCAGAAACTGTGCGTAACGTCCACACTCTGCAGCTGTAAGTACGTCGCGCGCTTCGTTTCCGATGAAACCGGCAGGTGTATCTCGTTCGCAGTAACAAATCCGTAATCCGGATATTCCACCTGCCACCACCACTGGTGCCCGATAACCCTGATCTTCAGAGTTGCCGGCGGAGGACTCGCGTTTTGAACGCCCGCAATCACACGCGCAGAAACGCCAATCAGCACGAAGACAATCAGTATCGGGATCACGGTCCAGGCGACTTCGATCTGATTGCTGCCGTATACCTGTGGCGGCTCCTGATTCAGATCGTCGTCCGGTCGATTGCGAAAGCGCCAGATCGTGTAGGTGATCAAACCGCCCACAACCAAGAAAATGGCTGTCACAATTGCAATCACCAGCATCCCAATATCTTTCTCGAACGCTGCCGGACTTGCTAGCGGTTTGAAAATGTTAGTGATCCGGTGCTCGGATGCGCCGGGAACCTGCACTTGCAAAAACGCAAGCAACGCGTGCATCGTTACTGACACTATCCCTATCACTTTTGCGTTTTCTACCTTAAATGTAATACTTCCGGTTTGACAGAAATCCTCGAATGAATACCTAATCTTGCGCGGGCCCACAGATAAAGGAAGAAGCTTTGCTTGGGTCACCTTTGCCAAGGTAGTTTGCCAATTGCGGGTAAGGGCAAAGCGGTCTTGTCATCCGGATTCCTTTGGATGGGTCATGGTCGTCTTCCAGCTTCGTCGCGATCACTTCGCCCGGCGTTCGTTTATCCTCAACCCATCCTTCAAGCGCAGTGAATATGTCATGATCCGCATCCCGCGCGGTTGCAATTCCGAGCTGGCCGAACATGAATGGCCCCGGACCTCCCGCACAATGCTGCATACCCGGAACGAGGTACAACCTTAAAAAGCTGTTCGTTTCCCGTGGGCCCATCGTTGAAACAACGCTCTGGTAGTAATTGATCGCGTTCAAAGGCGAAATCGCCGGGTCGAGCCAGCCGTGATAAATGATCAGCTTTCCCCCACGCGCGTTGAATTTTGAGAGATCAGGATCGGTAGAATTCAGCACTGAAGCCAGTTTTCGCTCGGCTGCTTGCAATGCAACGCCGGCGTCGGCTCCTCGAAAACTCCAGTGAGCGTCTTCGAAAACCATGTACTTGAAGAACCCGTTCGCGTATTTGGTGCCTTCCGCAGCGCCGTAAGCTTCGCCAGTCACCCAGTTTTTCCAGCCGTTATCGCCCGCCTCGCTGCTGGGCATCAAGCCCGGAAAAATCTGCTTGCCTCGTGTATCGACACCGCCTGCGTACACTTTCTCTAACGTTTCGACCTGCGGCGCCGTCAGACAAGACTGCGTCGTATCGTGAGCGCAAAGGAGACTGCTCGGATTGAAGTGGCAGCGTGGCGGATCGTTCAAAATACCATCACGAACCCGGTCTCCCGCGTCGCAAGTAGCTAGAACTCTTTCGGTAATGATCGGCAGCTTGTCAGGTGGGATCCAATTAGCTCGACTCTTCAGACCCGTTTGCTCCACCTGCAGACCAGCCGCCAGCATGCGAGTCCAATTATTGGCGGGGGCCCCGGCCAGTATGCCGTCGTAGTCCTGCGGAAAGCGCTGGGCTTCCATCAGCGCTTCGCGGCCGCCATCGGAGCACGCATCGAAGTAGCTTCGCTCCGCTGCTTTGCCGTAAAAAGATCGAATAACCGGCTTGGCCGATTCCGTCATCTCGTGCACGGCGCGATAGCCAAAATCGATGACCTTCTCAGGATGTCCGAGCGCCCAACTGGCGTCTGTTGCTTCCCCCTTGTGGCCGGCATCGGTTGCGGCTGTCGCGTAGCCCAGACTTACTGAACCCGCCATGCCCCGGTAGTCGATCGCGCCTGCGAAGCCGCCGTTTCCCTGCCCGCGAAACTTCCCGTTCCATCCGCGAACAGGCATCCAGACTTCAATCGCGATTCGAGAGTCGTTCGTCGGCCGGGCCTCTGCGACCACCCGGCAGAAAGCAGGAAGCTTTTTATAAGAGCCTGCTTCCGGCGCGTCAGCTTTGATATCCGGTGGGAGAAATACGCCGGGTGCCTCCATCTCAGCACCGATGATATGCGTCGTGCCGAGCTGGAGCTTGGTCAGCTGCTCGCATGTCCCGCAGTAGAGCCTGCTACACGCGGCAGAAAGCAAGATAAGCACGATGAAGACTCGCTGCCCGATCTCTGCCAGAAGCATGCCGAGCAATCATAGCAAGAAGTGATTGTTACTGAAGAGGCTTCCTGCTTCTCAGGCAATTGGCCGGGTCTGGGTGTGGGAGGTTGCTCGCAACGCGATGAAAACACCGCTCACTTGCTCTCAGCAAATAGATCTTTCCACGATTCGTCGAGCGAGATCCATCGTTCCGACTCCTCTTCCCAGCTTGCGGCGAGATGCGGAACGTGCAACACGCCGTGCCCTTCCGAACACAGCAACTCCGTTCCTGACCAGTTCAGAAGCAGGCAGCCCGGACATCCCACTCGCACCGGGAAACAAAGCAGCCGCATGCAGACGCGGCAGCGCGCTCTTTGATCGGCAAGTGCCCAAAAAAGAATCGCCATCGTGCCCAGGATGTAGAGCCATAGAAGAAATGGACCGGCCGCCGGATCCTTTGATCCGTACACGATGGCAGAGTCTGATCGGCTCCACTCGAGCACCGTGATAAATACAGCTAGAAACGCCAATCCTAACTTTGTGGTGAAGAACAACGTCCTCTTCGCAACAGTGGCGTGCGATTGAGTTTTCAGAGCTTTGCGCCATCTTCGTATCGATAAACGGGAGACGGCCAACAGCAGTAATGTCGAAGCTAATGCCGCAACCCCGAAAGCCTTCAGCGGGATCCAGGCCGCATCAGCCAGGAAAGAATAGCGGAGCTGTCCCCGGAAAAAGTAGTAGCAATCTATTTCCGCGATACGTACCAGCTCTTTGTCGAGCCGTTTCTGGGAGATGCCCGTCTTTAATCGCCCGATGGCCATAACCTGCGCATCAGGAACAACGCGCTCAAGAAGAAATGCCATTGGCTCTCTCGAAAGGAAATAGAAGTTCTCCGGCAGCACGGCTAGAACTTTGTGCGATTCGCGGCCGATCTGAACCTGTCGTCCGATAATTGCGGGTTCACTGTGAAAAGAAGTGCGCCAGAGACGGTTACTGAGCACGACACCTTCGCCCGACGTAAACTGCCCGATAAGCGGTTTGGCGCGCAGTACTTGAAACAAGCTCGCCTGCGTACTCACGATCAGCGGCTTGGTCGTTGTCCCGGCCTTCAGTAACCGGTGGCCGATCGTGAATGGAGCTACACCGTCCAGTGATCGGCTATGCTGCGCCCACGCCGGAACCGCATCAGGCGGCAGTCCTGCGTCCCCGCCTCCGCAACCGGACGAAACCAGATATAAACCAGCCCGCGAGCGTGACTGTCGGTCCCTACCCGCAACATGCTTCTCGTGGCGGGCAGGCCTGAGCTAAAAACCGCTATACAAGCTACGAAAAAGGCCAAGGTTCCGAGGCAAGTCCAGGGCGAACGTATCCACTCACGCACCCGGGTTTGCACCGCATCCTGACCGGCTAAATGCCAAATCGCATCCGGCCAGACTCCCGCGCACCTGCGCAGCAATCCTCCCGCCTCACCCCCGCTCCAGGCGCCCGCATGAATCAGAAACTGCCAGCGATGCCATATCTCGGCATGCCACTCTTGCTTCCACTCTTGCCTTTGGGCTGCAGGTACCAGCCGCGATGCAGCTTCCACCATCGCTCGGCAAACCACCAGCAAAAGCGGAAGCTTTTGTTCCGGATCCATGCGGTTACCTCCTACCGCCGCGGCTTTGTCACTAGCCGATTGAGCAGCGGATAACGTTTTTGCGCCTGCTCGAGTACTTCTGATCCCACTCGCGTGATGCGATAGTTCTTGCGCGGTGGCCGCTGTTCGGCCAGTGCCTTTTTCTCCGGCTCCCATTGCGCCGAAACTAACCCTTCAGCCTCCATCCGGCGTAACGCCGGGTAAACCGTGCCGCTCGGCAGGCCTGTTGCGTCCATGATGTCGAAGCCGTAGCTGCACCCCTGATCTACTGTTTGTAAAATCAGTGCCGCCGTATGAGAAAGCTTGGTCGATTCGCTCATCTACATAGCATTCTACGCCTCTTTTTCAGGACAGCTTCAGCAGTTCAAAAGCAGCACTCGGGCCGTCCTCAAACTGTAGCTCCGGCCTACCCTCCAGTGCTCCGGGTCCATACCGGTCGAGTAGCAGCCACCCAGCCGCAAGCACAATCGTCCAGGCCGTAAAACGCGCGGGCGTCACCAAGATCCAGCGCTCCGCTCGAGCGATCGCCGGCACAATCAGTAACACTCCGAAGGCTGCGCCAAGCATGCGAATCAGCAAACGGCGCATATCCAGTTGCGTGCTGCAAGTAAATGGAATCTTCTGAAACCCGGCCAGCAGAAGTTCCGCCAACAGCACGGTCAGAGTCACAACCGTGACCGTATGAGCCACCGCCAAAGACCATCCGTACTCCGCCGCCATTGCGGGCATCATGATCAGCACCTGCCAGGGAACGGTCGCCCACAGCACGAGCCTTTTCGCCAGCTCGCGCGGCCCGGGAAACGGCGCCTCTACCGATACCTGGAACAGCCAGTTCGCCGTAAGCGCAGCCGGGATGTCAAAAACAAAACGCAACCCGCTTACCACAAAGAAGGTGATCAGCAACGGAACGCCAAGATACGCTGCAGATGGCAAATTGGGTTGGGAATGATCCGCTTGAGCGCCGATTGCAGCTTGGCCGATGATCACTAGCCCGACGCCCAGGTACGATCCAAAGAACATGGCATGCGGTTCGCTGCGCACCATCGTCTTACAGGCGAAGCTGCTGCAAGCGCGCTCGAATGGCGATCGGAACAGCGTTCCTGCCAATCCGTCCGATAGCGTCCTAGCGGGCCGGCGCCGGCTCGTCCGCAGCTTATCGAAAGTCTCGGGAAGGCGTAGGAAGATGTCGCGGTAGCAAAGCCCGTATGCGGCCATAGAAAGTGCCACAGCTGAGGCGAGACCTAGTAGCGCCTGCCGTCCCAATTGCATCATGGCGGGCGTTGCGATGCCCAGCATGCTCTCGTACATCCCAAGAAACCAGTACGACGGCACCCATTTCATGAAAGCAGCAGCTCCGCCCGGCAGCTTTCCGGCAAACAAATGTGGGAGCACGTCGGAACTGAACTCGCTCAGTAAACCCACCGCCAGGAGTATTCGGGCCGTCAGGGAAACGATCCTGAAAACTTTCTTTGGAACGAAAAGCATCAGCAGACCGACCAGCGCAAAAACTGCAAAGAAGCTGAACAAGCTGGCCGAAAGCACCGAACAGAAATTGGCCGCGGCAACGTGCAGGAATGCCGTGACGGTTCCCACGCTGAGCCCGACAAAGAGCGGAAATAGAACTGAGGAGACTGCATTCAACACCAACCCGATCGTAAGGGCCAGGCTCAGCAAGGCTGCCAAATTCGCGAGAAATATGTTCCGGATCGGAATGGGGAGCGCCGCCAGGTTGGAAAAGTCCCGCCGGTCCGGAAACAGTCGGTTCCATCGGGCAATCATCACCAGACCCGTGATCGTCATCGAAAGAACCACAAAGAAGTACTCGTCCGGAGGCGATATCTTGATCGCGTCAAGAGGCTTGCCGCGCATCCATTGCAGCAGTGTCGAGTACTTTCCCATCAGAAAAATAGAAGCAAAAGCGCCGGGCGATGCCAAGATGGCGAGAACTGCCCCGAGTCCTAGGCCCATACCACCGCTGCCCTGCTCCTCTTCACTGGCAAATAGCCGCAGCCGAAAATGCTTCACCAGCGCCGCAAAGGGATCAGCGATCACCGCGTCACCATCGCGTCCACAATCGCTTCGGCCGATTCTTGTGCATCCACCTCTTCCACCAGACTCGAGAACGTCTGCTCCAGCGAAGGCATCGACTGAAACTTCTTCAAATCATCGATTGAACCGTAGGCAAGCTGCTTTCCCCTTTGCAGAATCGTCACGTGCGAACAAACTTTCTCGACAACCTCCAGAACATGCGAGCAGTAGAAGAGCGTCCTCTTCTCGCGGCGCAAAGCCAGAACTAGCTCTCGAAAGATCAACGCAGACGTAACATCTAGCCCGGACAGTGGCTCGTCGAAAATGATCAGCTCCGGGTTATGTAGGAGCGCCGCGACCAACAGGATTCTCTGGCGCATGCCTTTCGAGTAAGCTGCGATTGCCGTATAGCGGTGAGGTCGCATTGCAAAGAGCTCGAGCAGCGAGTCGGTACGCCGCGCGCTCAGTTGTTCCGGCATGCCGCGCAACCGGCTCACCAGCTGCAGGTACTCGAGGCCCGACAGAAATGGGTAAAGGTTTGCCTCTTCCGGCACGTAACCCAGGATTCGCTTGAACCCAGTGAGATCGTCTCTTATGTTGCTGCCCTGAAACAGCACCGCACCACTTGTTGGTTCGAGTAATCCGGTGATGATCTTGACCGTGGTGCTCTTGCCCGAGCCGTTCGGCCCCAGATACCCGAGCACTTGCCCGGGCTCGATCGAGAAGCTTACGTTATTCACCGCCGGAACTGAGCTGTAACATTTCCGAAGGGAGCGCACTTCGAGCATGTAGCGAGAATACTACATAGGGTCGGCGTCCGCAACTCACTGGTCGGTTCTAAAAGCTGAAGCCAACCAGGAACTGCGCCTGATTCTGATTCGAGTGGAATCTGGGGTTACCAGACAAATAGTTTTGGTCGCTCCAGTGAATGTAACGGAACTCGGGGGTGAGGTGAAGAAACAGCACGTGGACGTCTAATCCCCCGCCAATTGCCAAGCCGGCAGTCGATTGATTCGCCGTGAAAGATCCGAGATCGCTGACGTGGTTGAAGATCGGACCCGCGTCCGCAAACGGATGCAACAAAGGAAAGCCCTTGAAACGGTATTTGAGCAGTATCGGAAAATCCCACTCGCTGACGCCTAGCCCATCAACCGAATAGTGTCGATACAGGGCGTCCGCTTCCACGCCCAGGTGGAAAGGTAACCTGATTTCAGCTTGCGGTCCGATGATGTAACGGTCGGTGGTCGTTTCTGAATTGAAGGCCGGCCCGGAACCTGCTACAAACGCATCGTTCAATGGAATACCTGCCTTAACACCAACCGAGAAGAGCTGTCCGAATGCCGAGCTCGATAAGAGACCTCCGGCTAAAAGGACCGCACGAAATAAGCTTGCCCGCATACTCCTTCTGTACGTCGCCCGGCCGTAGAAAGTTGCTGCCCAGAAGCTTGTTCCGTGATCTTACGAGTTTCGATTAGTATCATCATCAGCAATGAGGCCTCTTCTGCTCGCGCTGGTAGCTGTTGTATGTGTTCGTGCCGCCGTCCCTGGCGAATCTGCTTCTTCTCCCGAGCAGGGCCGCTCCATGGTGGTGACCAGATTCGGCATCGTCGCCGCTCCTCAGTTCCTCGCTTCTCAAGCCGGAGCAAAAATTCTGGAAGCAGGTGGGAACGCAATCGACGCTGCCATTGCGGCCAACGCCGTTATGGGAGTCACGCAGCCCTATGTCAACGGAATTGGCGGTGATCTCTTCGCGATTTACTACGAGGCCAAGACAGGTAAGCTCTACGGCCTGAATTCGAGTGGCTGGACCCCTAAAGCACTCACGCTCGACTACCTCAGAGCGCACGGCATCGATAAACTCGACCAGATCGGTGTTCATACGATCACCGTCCCTGGTTGCGTGGCCGGTTGGGATGCGCTCCGCCGCCGTTTCGGAAGCATGTCCTTCAACAAGTTGCTAGCACCCGCTATTTTCTATGCCGAAGAAGGTTTTCCTTTGGCCGAGAAGAACGCGCGCTACTGGATCAGTAAGGTCTTTCTGAACCAGCCCGGTTATCAGGCCACCTATATGCCGGCTGGAGTTCGTCCCGGGGTTGGCGACGTCTTCAAAAATCCCGGGCTCGCTAATTCTCTTCGCGCCATCGCCACCGACGGGCGAAACGCTTTCTACCAGGGGAAGCTCACGCCAACGATGTTGACATTCCTCGCCGCGCAAGGCGGCACCCACGCGGCCGAAGACTTCGCGGACTTCCAACCGGAATGGGTCGACCCGATCTCGACTACCTACCGCGGCTGGACAGTTTACGAGCTCCCTCCCAACGGCCAGGGCATCGCTGCGCTCTCGATGCTCAACATCATGGAGAATTTTCCATTGGGGAGCTATGGGGCCGGCTCGGCTAATGCTTTGCACTTGATGATTGAAGCCAAGAAGCTCGCCTATGCCGATATGGCTCGCTACGTGGGTGATCCGCGCTTCACACCTGTGCCTGTGCACGAGATGCTGTCGAAGGACTTGGCGAAGCAGCGCGCTGCTCTGATTCAAATGGATCACGCCGCCTGTCAGGTTGTCCCCTCCGAAATCAGCGCTCGGTTAAATGCCCGCGGTCACGAAACCATTTACTTATCGACGATCGATAAAGACGGAAATATTGTTTCACTGATTCAGAGTAATTACGGAGGCTACGGCACCGGCATGGTCGCCCCTGGTCTTGGATTTGCATTTCATAATCGAGGCGCCGGTTTCGAGCTGTCGCCCGGCAAACCCAACTCGATCGCCGGGCACAAACGTCCCTTGCACACCATCATCCCCGCCTTCATGCAAAAGGGCGACATTCACATCGGCTTCGGCATCATGGGCGGTTGGAATCAGGCACAGGCCCACGCGCAGTTCGTGGCTGACGTGGTCGATTTTGGAATCAATGTACAAGCCGCCCTCGAAGCGCCTCGCTTTACTAAGGCAACTTTCGAAGGTTGTGATGTAGCGGTAGAATCGCGTGTGCCTCTCTCCATTCGCCAGGATCTGACACGACGCGGACACGTGCTCACCCTGCTCGAACCTTTTTCTTACACGGTCGGCCAAGGCGAAGCGGTGATTCATAACGACAGAACGGGAGTCAACTTTGCCGGCTCCGACCCTCGCTGCGACGGCGAAGCTATTCCGCAAGGCCCGCCGGTCTTTTAGCTTCGTAAGGCTAGCGCGTTGAACTCCCGCAGGTCTTCCAGCCGCAGCTTGCCCGTGTAGATCGACATTCCGATTGCCGCATGAATGTCCATCGAAGTCAGCGCCTTCACGTCATCGAGCGTACTGATTCCGCCGGCGGCAATCAATTCGTGATCGGTCGTTTTGCGCAGGCTCTCAAACCATTCGAGGTCAGTCCCCTGCATTAGCCCTTCCTTGTCGACATAAGTGCAGAGGAACCCGGAACAATACGGTTCCAGCTCAGATACTACTTCGCTCGCCGAGAATCCGGTAGAACTCCTCCAACCATCCACCACAATCCGCCCCTGCCTTGTGTCGAGCGCAATGGTGACGGATGCCGGCGTCACCGCTGCCGAGAGCTCGCTGAGAAACTCGAGATTTGGACCTTCCTCGTGAAACGCCGCGCTTCCGACAATGATGCGGTAGGCGCCTTGTGCCATCAGCTCCCGCGCACGCTCGACCGTTCGCACGCCGCCGCCCGCCCGAATTGCTGCTGTGGCCGCAAGCTGCGCCACCAGAGCTTGGTTCGATCCTCGACCCAATGCCGCATCGAGATCAATCACCTGAATTTGATCGAACCCCTGAAACTGTTCCAGCATTTCGTCCGTCGAGCGCTCCAGAACCTTTTCGCGACCCTGGACTAGCTGGACGACTTTACCGTCCATCAGATCGATGCAAGGAATAATCATGCCGCTGGTCTCACGCGAACTTGCGCCTTGAGCAACGCGCGTTTAAGCTGCCCGACGTCGTACTTGCCGTAGTGAAAGACCGAAGCCGCGAGCGCTGCGTCAGCGTTTCCAAACGTCAAAACGTCGACAAAGTCCTGCGGAGTCCCCGCCCCGCCCGAGGCAATCACCGGCACGGACGTACTCTTCGAGACCGCCCGAGTCAGCGCGCAATCAAATCCGCTCTGAACGCCGTCCGTGTCCATGGAAGTCAGCAAGATTTCGCCCGCCCCGAGTACCTCGCCGCGCTGCGCCCACTCGACAACATCCATCCCTTCATCCTCGCGTCCGCCTTTGGTATACACATTCCATTTTCCCGCGCCCGAGCGCCGGGCATCTATCGCGAGCACGACCGCCTGCGCGCCAAACTCGAGACTTAGTTCACGAATCAGATCGGGGCGCCGGACCGCCGCGGTGTTCACGCTTACCTTGTCCGCCCCCGCATGGATAATCTTGCGCGCGTCGGCTACCGTGCGCAAGCCGCCTCCCACGGTCAACGGAATAAATACTTTCCGCGCCGTCCTTGCTACCAGATCAACCATGATTTCGCGTGCGTCGCTCGAAGCGGTTATATCGAGAAACACAAGTTCATCGGCGCCTTGCGAACTGTATCGGGCGGCTAGTTGGACCGGATCTCCAGCGTCCCGCAGATCGACAAAGTTGACACCCTTGACGACGCGCCCGTCCGTAACATCGAGGCACGGAATGATCCGCTTCGCTAGCATCCTAGATCTCGGCGAAGTTCTGCAGCACGCGATGCCCTGCAGCTGCGGACTTCTCCGGGTGAAATTGCACCGCGAATAAGTTCTCTTGCTCGATCACCGCCGTATATGGATGCATGTAAGTACAAGTACCGGCCGTTTGCGGAATCACCGGCGCGAAGTAGCTATGCGCGAAATAGGTGAAGATCTCGCCCTCTAGTCCGCGCAACAGCTTCGAGTCCTTAGTGAGCTGAAGCGTATTCCAACCCATGTGAGGAACTCGTGCGTCCCCTGCAAACCTTTTCACTCTGCCCGGCAGGATACCGAGCCCGCGCTCATTCGGAGACTCTTCACTTGATTCGAACAGACACTGCAGACCGATGCAGATACCGAGGAAAGGCATACCGGCTTGAATCCGATCGACCAGCACCCGGCGAAGCCCTAAATCGTCGAGTGCCCGCATCATTTGACCGAAATGCCCGACGCCAGGCAGAACAATTTTGCGTGCCCCTTCAACAGCCGCAGCTGTGTTTGTAACGCTATACGGAATCTGCAGCTCGGCTAAGCTGTTCTCCACTGACCTTAGATTTCCCGCTCCATAATCCACTATGGTCAGCTCCGTCATAACAGTCCCTTGGTGGAAGGAAGCTGATCCTTCAGCCGCTCGTCAGTTGAGCACGCATAGCGCAGCGCTCGTGCAAAGCATTTAAAAACGGCCTCGATCTTGTGGTGATTCGAGCGGCCATACAGGACTTTGGCGTGCAGGTTTGCGCCAGCGTGATTCGCAAAACCTGCGAGAAAGTCTTCTACCAGCTCCGTTTGGAGGTCCCCGACATGAACAACGTTTACTTGCCCGTCGTACACCAATGCCGGGCGCCCTCCCAAGTCGAGCGCTACTACGGCTAACGTTTCGTCCATGGTCTGCACAAAGTACCCGGCTCGATTTATGCCGCGCCGATCTCCCAGTGCCTTCGCGAAGAGATCGCCGAGCACAATACCCGTGTCTTCCACCGTATGATGCTGGTCAACGTCCAGGTCGCCGGTCGCCTGCAGCTGCAGATCGAAAGCGCCGTGTTTGGTGAACAGCTCGAGCATGTGATCGAGAAAACGCACGCCCGTTGAAACCTCGTACTCCCCCGTTCCCTCGATTCGGAGCCGGGCAGTTATCTGTGTCTCCTTTGTGTTGCGCTCAAGACTCGCTTCTCTCATTGATCGGCATCCAGTATTGGGAACGCTTGGTCAAGAACGTCGTTCAACTGATTGACATTCTCGATCACAAGAAAGGCGCCCGCTTTGTATAGCACTTGCGTGAGTTCGGCATGCCGCGGATTTGCCGTCATCGATACGCCGATAAACGGTACTCCGGCCAGCTCCGAGCTGCGCGCGTCATCCACGGTGTCGCCCAGATACCAGAGCCGCTTCTCCGGGAAATGTTGCTTGATAATCTCGAGTCCATCAGGTGCCGGTTTGGGACGGGCAACCACTTCGTCCGTGATGATCGGATCAAAAATGGCGCCCTCAACATACCGTTCGAGAGTTGCGTCCGCTTCGTACTTGGCGCGTCCCGTGAAAATCGCCAGCTTGGCACGGCGGCTCAGGCGGGAAAAGAAATCCGGCGCGGGCATCCATTTCTCGCGCAGAATAAGCCCGTCTCGATTGTCGCCTAGGAAGATTTGATTGAAATAGTCGACGACCTCGCCGTATTCCACCTTCTTGCCCCGATCGGTAATGAATCGGTGGCACAGTAGCCAGTCGTTGTTCCAGCCGCCCGCATTTTTGAAATCCTGCACTAGATCGTCTGAAATCTCATCGCCGGTAAAGTGCATGACGGTCTCGCGAATGGCAACCCGGTAGGATTCGCCCACCTCAACCAACACGCCATCCATGTCGAACACCACTACCTCAGGCGCCTCCATGTCGGTTGGCAGAGTGGCCAACTGTTCCGCTTGCCGCTGTCCGAACGAAAGCGAGCTCACCAGATCCGCTCCAACTCGTCCAGAAATCGCTGCGCTTGATCGCGCGTGCCAACCGTTACGCGCACCGCCCCAGCTATCTCATAACTGCGATCGCGAACCAGCACGCCGCGTTTCCTGAGCTCGTCACGTATCTGGATCGCACGTTCACCTGCCTCGAACAAAACGAAATTGGCCATGGAGGGGGTATAGGGAATCTTCAAACGCTCAAATCCAACGTAGAGCAGCTCGCGCGCCGCCAACACTTCCTGCACGTACTCCTCCACGAATGCCTGGTCCTGCACCGCGATTCGCGCGGCCATTGCGGCTAGCGAGTTTACGCTGTACGGTGATTGCGCCTTTTTTATGTGAGCCATGTTCACTGACTGCGAAAACAGGCAGCCACAGCGCATCGCTGCCATTCCGTAAGTCTTCGAGAAAGTGCGGCTGACGAATAAGTTGGGGTGATCCAGTAGCAACGGCAGCACCGTGACGCCGCTGAATTCGTAATACGCCTCATCGATCAACACAGCCGCGTTACCAGCCTTGTTTGCTATCTCGCCAATAGCAGCGGCATCGGTGCCTGTCCCGGTTGGATTGTTAGGATTTCCAACCAGCACAGCACGCGTTTGGGGAGTGATTCGCTCGAGGATCTCGTCCAGCGGGAATGCCAGCGTACGCGGTCGGTAAGCGATTTCGGTGATGTCCGCGCCGGCCAGTTGCGCGTAGAACCGGTACATCGCATACGAGGGCTGCAGGATCAGAACTTGGTCGCCGCTATTGACGTAAGTCTGAATGAGCAGCTGTATCGCTTCATCTGTACCGTTGGTCAGCGTCAGCTCGTCTTGCGCAACGCCGAAGTGCAACGAGAGGTCTTCAATGGCATGGTCGTACTCCGGATAGATGCTTAGATCGGTTCCGGTCAGGTAGCGCTTAAGAAAGTCGAGAACATGCGGCGAAGCGCCGATCGTGTTCTCATTAAAATCCAGCCGAAGCTTGTTCCGCCGCCCTCCGGTTGGTGGATGATAGGGCGCCATGCGAAGCACGGACTCGCGCGGCACGAGCCCTTTCGCATTGACGTTTGGCTCGGTCTGGAAGACCGGATCAGTGAGCAAATCGAACCTCCACCGCACGTGCGTGCGCTTCGAGACCTTCCGCTCTTGCAAGCGTAGTGATCGTCGGAGCAAGCTCCTGCAGAGCAGCCGGTGATAGCCGCTGAACTGCAATCAACTTAACAAAATCGGCTGTCGAAAGGCCGCCTCTTAGCCGGGCAGTGCCGCCTGTTGGCAGCACGTGGCTTGGACCCGCGGCGTAATCGCCAGCCGACTCTGGCGACATGGGCCCCAGAAACACCGTACCGGCGTTCTGTATTCGGGGCAGCAGCGCCGCGTCGTGCAAACTCAGATGCTCCGGCGCAATCTCGTTCGATATCGACACGGCCGTTTCCATATCGGGCACGATGAAAATAACGCCATTGTTGTTGATGGATTGCCGCGCAATCGCAGCCGTTGGCAAATCTTCGAGCTGCGCTTCGAGCTCTTCCGCTACCGCCCTCGCAAGCTGCTTTGAACACGTAATAAATTTCGCGCTTGCGGTCACATCATGCTCGGCCTGCGCCAGCATGTCAGCCGCGATGAGCTTAGCATCGCCATCCGCCGCGATAATTAAAATTTCGGTAGGACCAGCTACGAAATCAATCCCCGTTTCGCCGGCGAGCAGTTTCTTTGCCGCAGCGACATACGCGTTGCCGGGCCCCACAATTCGCTCCACCCGCGCAATCGTCTGAGTTCCGAACGCCATGGCGGCTATCGCTTGCGCTCCGCCGACCCGATACACCTCCGAAATCCCCAGCATGCACGCACACGCCAGGATTTCGATCGAAGGCCTAGGAGAAGCAACACAGATGCGGCGGACGCCTGCTGTCTGTGCCAGCACTGCAGTCATCAGCAGGGTTGAAGGCAGCGGATAGCGGCCGGAGGGTATGTAGCAACCGACTGCGTCAAGCGGACGTACGATCCAGCCCAGCTCGCGGCCAGGCGAAAACTCCGAAAAGCACTCCTTCGGCAACTGCGCTTGCGCAAATTGCCGTATATTTGCGATGGCCGCCTCCGCCGCCACCCGAATCTCCGGCTTGAGCTGCTTAGATGCGGCTGCTAGCTCTTGTTCGGAAACAGCCATGGACTGCTCGCCTAACCCGTCCAGCTGCCGCGCGTAACGCAACAGCGCCAAATCCTTCTCGGCGCGAACTGCGGCTATAATCGGGCGCACCGTGTCTTCCGCCGCCGCACCTTCGCTGCGTTCGCTCGGGAAGACGAGCGGTTCGCCTGGATACTCAACAATCTGAATCATCTTCCCTACATCACGATTTTGTTGAGCGGATACTCGACAATGTCCTGCGCGCCTGCTTCCTTCAATCGCGGAATGATGGCGCGAACCGTTGCCTCGTCGAGGATTGTATTCACCGCCACCCAGGCCTCGTCACTCAATCGCGAGATCGTCGGATTCTTCAGTGCAGGAAGCACTCCGAGTACCGCATTCAGGTTCTCGTTGCGCACGTTTAGCATCAGACCAACCTTGCCCAGTGCGTTCATCGCGCCTTCTAGAAGCATCCGGATGTCTTCCAGCTTGCGCCGCTTCCAGGCATCTGCCCAAGACTCGGAGTTCGCAATCAGCTGCGTGTTGGATTCAAGTACCGTTTCGAGTATGCGGAGCTTATTAGCGCGCAGGGACGAGCCTGTCTCGGTCACTTCCACAATCGCGTCGGCCAGTTCGGGCGGCTTCACTTCTGTTGCACCCCAGCTGAATTCGACTCGCGCCCGCACGCCCTTACTCGCCAGGTACCGCTCCGTCATGTTCACCAGCTCAGTCGCAATCGTCTTGCCCTGCAAATCGTAAACAGTCTGAAAAGGAGAAGCTTCCGGTGCCGCCAGCACCCATCGCACTTTGCCGAAGCTTTGCTTTGCGTAGATTAAATCAGCAACCGTACGGACGTGCGCTTCGTTCTCCTCCACCCAGTCGCGGCCCGTCAGGCCGGCATCGAGCACGCCGTCTTCTACGTAACGGGCCATCTCTTGTGCCCGGATCAACATACACTCCACTTCGTCGTCATCGATAGCCGGGAAATAACTCCGGCTGCTCGTCGTGATGTTGAAACCGGCGCGTCGAAACAGGTCGATTGTGGCGGCTTCGAGACTGCCTTTCGGGATGCCAAGTCGCAGCTTCACCGGCTTTCCCCGTAAACCGCGCCTGCATCATAAGCCTTCGGCTCGGTCTCGACCCATCGGTCGTTCTCCAAAGTGCGGTAAAAGCAGCTCGCGTAGCCGTTGTGACAAACACCCGGGCCAACCGGCTCGGCCACGACCAGCAGCGCGTCGCCGTCACAATCGGTCTGAACGGACTTCAAATTCAGAAAGTGCCCCGAGCTCTCGCCCTTCGTCCAGAGCTTCTGTCTCGAGCGGCTAAAGAAAGTTACGTGACCGGTCGAGACCGTTCGATCGAACGCTTCGCGATTCATATACCCGACCATCAGCACACGGCCACTATTTGCGTCCTGCACTACAGCCGTAATGAGGTTATTCTGCTTGTCGAAATCGAGAGAGTCTTCTATAGTCATTCAAAAAAGGAAAACCCGCCGGTTACGGCGGGCCGATTACACGATACTTTCTACCGGACAGCGCCAGAACCCCGCTAAACCATTAGGGGATGGACACGGTGACGTGAGGCGGTCGAGTACATGAAACCCTAATATTACCAATATGCCGGGAACGGCTTTCGCCTGAAACATTCCTGGGCGAAAATGTAGTTGAATAGATTGTGGAAATGCGGTTAAGAACAACCTGCGCCCCTCAACAAACAGCTTCGTTAGTTGTGGAAGTTGCAATCGCTTTCGTCTTCGCCCTTGATTCGCACTTCGGCAGAGCTTTACAGTGAACGAGTTCCCTTTACGCATGGCCGCCCGAGAGATCAGCATCGATCAGCCCCTTCCCGCCAATCTTGATGCCGAGCGCTTTGTTCTAGGCGCAATCATGAGCAGCGAAACTGCTTTCTTGCAAGTGGCCGGCACCATATCCGCTGAGGATTTTAGCCTCGAAAAGCACAAGCGCATCTTTCTTCGGATGGGTGAACTGCACGAGCGCGGTGAGGTCATCGACCGTGTCACGCTGGCCAACGAGCTGATGAAACAAGGTCAGCTTCAATCGGTTGACGGTCTGAGCTATCTCGTTTCGCTCGACGACGGATTGCCACAGCTTCATAATCTGGAAAGCTACGTCACCATCGTTCGGGAAAAGGCGCTGTTGCGGCGAATCATCGCTGTCTCGCAGGACACCGCTGGCCGTTGCTACACCTCCGGCGAAAATGCGAGCGAAATCCTGGGTGCTGCCGAAGACGCGCTCATGAAGTTGGGCGACGTTCAACAAAAGAATTCGCTCGCCAGCCCAGCCCAGATCGTCAGCGACTACGAAGGCGGCATAAACGCTTTTCTGGATGCGAGCAAGCGCATCAAGGGCATCAGCACCGGATTTCTGAAACTGGACGAAATGACAGGCGGCTTGCGTGAGGGCGAGCTTTTCATTCTTGCCGCTCGACCGGCTATGGGGAAAACGGCCTTCGCCCTCAATATCGCCCAGCACGTAGCCATGAACCCGAAGAGCGCTAAAGCGGTCGCGGTCTTTTCGCTCGAGATGTCAAAAGAATCGCTGCTGACGCGTTTGATCTGCGCCACTGCCCGCGTCGACCAGCAGCGCTTCCGGGCCGGTTACCTCAGCGCTGAGGAGCGCCACGCGCTGCAGGACGCGCTTTATCGGGTTGTCGAGTCACCGCTTTATATCGACGACACCGCAGGGACCAATCTCATGGACATTCATTCGAAGCTGCGGCGCTTGCAAGCGGAGCAGGACCTCGGCTTGGTGATTGTCGATTACCTGCAGCTTATGCAGGGCCGCGGTCGTTACGAGAACCGGGTGCAGGAGATCAGTTCGCTTTCGCGCGGTTTCAAATTGATGTCGAAAGAGCTTCGCGTTCCCTTCCTCGTTCTGTCGCAGTTGAGCCGCGCGCCGGAGACTCGACCCGGAGATCATCGCCCCATGCTGAGCGACCTGCGCGAATCCGGCAGCATCGAGCAGGATGCCGATCTAGTGGCGTTTATCTTTCGCGAAGAAGTGTACCGGCCTGACAAGGAAAGCCTCAAGGGACTCGCCGAACTCCTGCTCGCCAAGCAGCGCAATGGCCCCACCGGGCGCGTAAAGCTGGCCTTTTTGAACCGCTACACCAAATTCGAGAATCTTGCTGCCGATACCGGCGACGATGATGCCCCGTTCGAGTAAGGACGCTGAACGAGCACGGGCCGCGGGATGCGGCAACAAACAACAGAACTACTCAGCCGACTCGGCCACGTGCGTTGTGTGCCTTTCGTTTAGAAGGCGAGGCAAATCTTGCCCATGTGCTTCTGCGATTTCATGTGAGTGAGCGCCTCTTTGGCTTCAGTCCAGGCGAATGTCCGGTCAATCACCGGTTTCAACTGGTGCAGTTCGACTGCCCGATTCATGCGTTCGAACATGGCGCGCGAACCGACGTAGATGCCGCGCAGGCGCAGGCTGTTCATCAGCAGCGAAACGGGACTCACCGCCGCTGCTCCCCCGCTCAAAGCCCCGATTACGCTAATCAGCCCTCCCACTCGGACCGCTCGTAACGAGCGAGCAATCGTGTCGCCCCCGCCAACTTCAATCACATGATCCACGCCTTCGCCGCCCGTGAGTTTGCGGACCGCTTCGTCCCAATCGGGTGCCGTCCGGTAATTGATGCCTTCATCGGCGCCGAGTTCTTTCGCGCGAGCCAGCTTTTCGTCATCGCTCGACGTCGTAATCGCTCGCATACCAGCGGCGGTTGCAAACTGCAGCGCGAAAGTGGAGACTCCCCCGGTCCCTTGCAAAAGAACTGTTTCGCCCGGCACAGGGCGAGTGTTCTCAAAGAGCGCATTCCAGGCAGTTAGGGCCGCGCACGGTAGGCACGCCGCTTCAACATCGCTCAAAAACCGCGGTACAGCCACCAGTCCCTCTTGCGAAAACACGGCGTACTCCCGCAGAACACCATCCAGTCCACCGCCTAGAGCGGACTTACTCTTCTCCGCACTCGGTGGACCGTCGATCCAAGCCTGCATGAAGCACCCTGCAACGCGCTCGCCTTTTCTGACACGCGTTACGCCCGGACCCAGCTCTTCAACAACTCCCACGCCATCCGAGAGCGGAATCATCGGGCGCCTCATCTTTGGGTTGTAGGTCCCGGTCACCACCATGTAGTCCCGGTAATTCAACGAGGCGGCCGACATCTTAACAAGCACTTCACCGGGACCAGGGCGGGGCGTGTCGCGCTCGACTAACGCGAGATTCTCGATCCCAAACTCATGTATCTCAAACGCCCGCATGATCCGCCTCTTGTCCGAAACGCACTACTTGTTCAAGCTTTGTTCGCGCTGCGCCCGAGTCAATCGACTCGGCTGCCAAACCAACCGCGCTCTTCAGATCCGGAGCTCGCTTTGCCAGAAACAATGCCGCGGCGGCGTTCGCAAGCAGAATGTCTCGCCTTGCTCCGGGTTCCCCGTCGAGCAGCGCTCGAATGATTGCGGCATTCGTCTCCGAATCCCCGCCGCTGAGTTCATCGCCGGCGGAAAGCTGTAAACCGAAGTCGGCCGGCACCCAGCGACCTTTCTGAACGCGGCCGTCCTCTACCTGAAACACCGTCGTCAAGCCGGTAGTCGTAATCTCGTCCAATCCGTCCGAGCCATGAACCACAAATGCTCGCTCGATTCCTAGCCGCGAAGCGGCCTGTGCGAGCATCTCGGCGGCACGCACGGAAAAAGCCCCGATAAGTTGGATCGGTGCGCGTGCCGGATTTGTCAGCGGCCCCAGCAGATTGAAAACAGTGCGCCCTTTTAGAAACAGGCGTGCCTCCTGCGCGTGCTTCACTGCCGGATGGAGCAGCGGCGCATATAAAAACCCGATTCCGGTCTGCTCAATGCAGCGCGCCACCTTCTGCGGCTGCAAAGCAATTGGAACTCCCAGTGCTTCCAGAACATCGGCACTCCCGCACTGGCTCGATATCCGCCGGTTTCCATGTTTCGCCACGCGCACTCCCGCGCCTGCAACAACAAACGCCGTTGCGGTCGAAATGTTGAAAGTACAAGCTCCGTCCCCACCGGTACCGCAGGTATCGAGCAGCGGCTCATCAGACAATCCGGCCAGTTCTAGGGGCGAGCCCATCTCCCGGATCGCCGACGCAAAACCCACCAGTTCGGAAAGCGTTTCACCTTTTCGCCGCAGGAATCCGAGAACCTCCGCTATGCCCTCGGTGGTCATCTCCCCCGACAACATGCGCCGCATAAGATCGTGCGCTTCACTTTCACTGAGATGAACAGAGCTTCTGAAAGGGAGATGAGACATGCTGACGCTCTTCAATTCGACCACACCGCCTTGCATCAGCTTCTTCCCGCCAACCACGTCCCGAACCATACCGCTCCGTAGCCCGCGACGACACTGCCCGTCAGATAAGCGAGCGCAGTCAAGCTATGTCCCGCGCGCACCGCAAGCAGCGCATCGTACTCGAAAGTAGAGAACGTCGTATAGCCTCCAAGAAAACCAACCACCACCGCCAAATACCAGTAGTGAGGAAGATGCAGACGCTGCACAATCAGCGTGGCCAGCAGTCCGATCAAAAAAGAACCCGTCACATTGATGGTGAACGTTGCCGTCGCAAAATTCGAGTTAGGAAACCTCTCGACCAGCGTTCGGGCAACAAGATAACGCGCAAGCGAACCAAAGCCCCCGCCCGCAAGCACACAAAAGTAATTAGCCATCCGTTAGTGTTTTGCCCGCGAGTAGCTGCGGGCTCATTCCATTCTGGATTACAGCACTCGGGTAGCCTATAAAACAAGAGGAGTCCCTACCACGTGCTAGTAGTGATGAAAGCGCAAGCCGCCGCATCGGAGATCGAGCGTGTCTGCGCCCGGATCGAGTCGCTCGGCTTCAAAGCTCACATTATCCCCGGCGAGCAGCGCACGGCCATTGGAATTACCGGTAACAGCGGCCCCGTAAACACCGCCGAATTTGAAGATCTGCCGGGCGTAGCCGAAGCTATCCGTGTCTCGAAAGCCTACAAACTGGTGAGCCGCGAGACGAAGCCCGAAAACACGATTGTAAGAGTCAACGGAACACCGGTTGGCGGCGACGAACTGGTACTCTGCGGCGGGCCCTGCGCCGTCGAAAGTCGAGAACAGATCCTCGAATCCGCCCGCGCCGTCAAAGCTGCTGGTGGCCAACTTCTGCGTGGTGGCGCTTACAAGCCACGCACTTCACCCTACAGTTTTCAGGGTCTTGCGGAGGAAGGCCTCCGGTACCTGGCCGAGGCTCGCGAGCAGACCGGTTTGGGCATTGTCACTGAAGCTGTCGATACCGACACTTTCGAGCTCGTCGAGAGGTACACCGACTGCGTGCAGATTGGCGCGCGCAACATGCAGAACTATTCTCTGCTCCGGCGCGCGGGACGTTCGAGCAAGCCGATTCTCCTGAAACGCGGCATGTCCTCTACCCTCGAAGAATTCTTGATGGCCGCTGAGTACATTTTGGCTGAGGGAAACTATAACGTCATCCTCTGCGAGCGCGGCGTTCGCACCTTCGCCGACCATACCCGCAATACGCTCGATTTGAGCGTGGTGCCGGCCGTGCGAACTCTCAGCCATCTGCCGATTATCGTCGACCCGAGCCACGGCACCGGCAAGCGCGACAAAGTTCTCCCGATGGCACTCGCGTCAGTGGCTGCCGGGGCTAACGGTCTCATCGTGGAAGTTCACCCCGCGCCCGACCGCGCGCTGTCAGATGGTTATCAATCTCTTGATCCGGCGCAGTTTTCTGAAATGGCGGACGAGTGCCGTGCAATCGCCGAATTGCTGCGTTCCCGGCGCAGCGTATTTGCCGGCGCGCATTGATGGCTGACGGCACGCCGATCGGCCGCTCGATCTCCCCACGTACAATAATATTTTCGAGTAGGCGTTCCCGTCCGGACTGCAGAAATGGGCATCAGCCCTTGCGTGCTTCAACGCGTCTGCATTCCCTCCGACGGCTCGCCATCTGATGTTGAGGTGAAAATGGTTGTAAGAGGCTGCTTGGTGGCCGCAATAGCTGTCGGTCTTTTCGCGGGAGTTCCCGATGTGCGTGCTCAAGATCCTTCTCCCCAGGTGCCGGCCCCTTCTACTCCTCCGGGTGCCGCTGCGCCGAAGGCCCCGACGCGCGATGCGCAAAGTAACAGCGACGCCGCCACCAAGAAAATAGGTGGCTTCGTTCCTGGTCAAAAACGTCCGCCTGGCGATCCCGTCCAGATCGCCCGTGGTAAGACTCTGTTCGGAATCAACTGCCGTGGTTGTCATGGTGCCGACCTGCGCGGTGGCGATCTCGGCGGCCCGAGCTTGTTGCGATCACAAGTCGCCCTAAGTGACCTCGACGGCGAGAAGATTGTGCCTATCATCCAGGGCAGCCGCCAAAACCAGGGCATGCCCGCTATCCCGATAAAACCCGAAGATGCTAAAGCCGTCGCGGCGTACGTTCGCAGCGTGATCGGCCAGATCGGAGTTCAAGGCACCCCGCCCGATGCCGGCCGGCAAGCGCCCAGCATTCTTGTTGGCAATGCAAGTGAAGGCAAAAGCTACTTTGCCGTGAAGTGCAGCGGCTGCCACTCCGCTACCGGCGACCTCCAGGGAATCGCTACCAAGATCTCCGATCCCAAGACCCTGCAGACCACGTGGGTCGCAGGTGGATCGCGCAACGAAGATGGCGGCCCAGCGACTGGAACTCCGGGGCCGCGTACCGTCATGGCGACTGTTACTCTACCTTCCGGTGAAAACGTCGAGGGGCAGGTCGTTCGCATTGACGACTTTCTTATCAGCCTGCAACTGGCCGACGGAACATCGCGCTCCTTTACCCGAAATGGCGATGTGCCGAAGGTGGTGGTTCGCGACCCCATGAAAACTCATCGTGATCTCTGGGCTGAGTACACCGACAAAGACATTCACGACGTTACGGCTTATCTGGTGACCTTGAAATGAAATTGAAGCATCTTCTCTCTGCCGCCGCCCTCTTGCTGGCGCCGATTCTCACCCTCGCTCAGCCCGGTGGCCTCGACCCGTCTGAGATCTTAAAGCCGCTCAAAGACTCCTGGCCGACTTACAACGGCGATTACTCCGGTAGGCGTTACAGCGCCCTAACGCAGGTGGATCGGTCCAATGTCAAAAATCTCACCCTTGCCTGGATGACGCGCGTCTCTCCTGGCCTGGAAGACGAATCGGGCGAGGGCGGCGGCCGGCGGCGCCACGGACAAGTTGTCACGAATGTCGGTGGCGAGGGTCCGGGCGATATATCGACGCATGGCGGCTCAATCAAAGCTTCCGTACTGGCCGTCGCCGGCATCCTGTACTTCACGATGCCTGACAATGCTTGGGCGGTCGATGCGCACGATGGACGCCAACTCTGGCACTATTTCTGGAAAACCAAGGGCGGCACGCACATCGGCAACCGGGGCTTCGCCATGTGGAACAACTACCTGTTCATGGAAACGCCCGACGACTATCTCGTCTCGCTCGATGCCAAAACCGGCAAAGAGCGGTGGCACAAAGTCATCGCTGACCTGGATCAGGGATACTTCTCGACCCCCGCTCCGGTTGTTGTCGGCAATCATGTGCTTGTCGGAACAGGGAACGATATTGACGCTCCCGGCTTCCTTCAGTCCTTTGACCCCGAAACCGGCGATCTTCAGTGGAAACACTACACAGTGCCGATGGAGAAAGGCGATGCCGGCCTGGAGACCTGGGCCAGCCTAGATGCCGCCCGGCACGGCGGCGCGCAAACCTGGATTCCGGGAGCCTACGACCCAGAGACGAAACTATACATTTTCGGCACCGGCAATCCTACCCCTGCCTTCACGACCGGCACGCGCGGAGAGGGTGACAATCTCTACACCTGCTCCCTGGTGGCGATCAACGTCGATACCGGCAAGATGGCTTGGCATTATCAGACATCGCCGCACGACATGCACGATTACGACTCTGCGCAAACGCCGGTGCTCGTTGACGCAATGTTCAACGGCAAGATGCGCAAACTCGCCCTGACTGCCACGCGCAATGGCTTCTATTTCACGGTCGACCGGATCACCGGCGAGCATCTTGTGACAAGCAAATACGGGAAGCTAACCAACTGGTCGAATGGGCTGAACAAATTTGGCGGCCCGAAACACGACCCTGAGAAAGATGCGACCGTTCCCGGATCTCTTGTTTCGCCTGACTCCGGCGGCACAGTGAACTGGCAGCCTCCCGCCTACTCTCCGGAGACTGGTCTGCTCTATGTCACGGAAAGCAACGGCTACTCTCTTTATTACCTCACTGATGTAGATCCAAGAGGCTCGATGGGCCTTGGCGGAAAAGAAGAGGACGAGATCGGAACAGGCGGCGACTATCTTACGGCCATTGATTACAAGACCGGGAAAGTCGCTTGGCGGCACCCTTACTATGGCGGCGGCGGCGGATTGCTGACGACTGCCGGAGGCCTGCTGTTTTCAGGTGACGGTGCCGGAAATCTGGTGGCACACGACGTTACCGACGGCAAGCCGCTGTGGCATACCAGAATCGGGCGCGTTTCAAATGCCCCGCAGACCTACATGCTCGATGGCCATCAATACCTCATCGCTGCAGCAGGCGATACTCTCTGGTCGTTCATGCTCTATTAGGAGCTTTGCGCTCGAGGCGCAAGCTACACTAGCGAGTGGCGTTCAGGAAGCGTAGCATTACGCTCGCGCCTCGTAAGCCCATCCATTATGAAGATACATGAGTATCAGGCCAAGGCAATCCTTGCGAAATACGACGTCCCCGTGCCGCGCGGGGAAGTAGCCTACACGGTCGAAGAAGCAGAAGCTGCTGCTAAGAAACTCGGCGGCAGCGTGGTTGTGAAAGCACAGATTCATGCAGGCGGTCGGGGTAAGGGCGGCGGCGTCAAGATCGCGAAGAATGCCGTAGAAGCAGGCGAGATCGCCAAAAAAATGCTGGGCATGACTCTCGTGACGCATCAAACCGGCCCTGAAGGTCGCGTGGTCCAGCGGCTCCTCATTGAAGAGACGCTGCCGATAGAGCGTGAACTCTATCTCGGCCTCGTGCTGGATCGTGCTCTTGGGGAAACGGTATTCATGGCCTCAAAAGCAGGCGGGATGGAGATTGAAGAAGTCGCCGCCCACACTCCGGAACTCATTTTGCGCGAGCCCCTTATCGCAGGCCAGCCCTTGCAGCCCTTTCAGGCTCGCAAGCTGGTCTACGGCATGCAAGTGCCGCAAGCCAGCGCGAACGCCGCGGCTGCCGCCATGATCGCTCTCTCGAAAGCTTATCTCGCCATCGATGGCTCACTCGCCGAGATCAATCCTTTCATCCTCACCAAGGACGCTAAGGTGTACGCGCTCGATGCCAAAATCAACATTGACGATAACGCTCTTTATCGCCACAAAGACCTTCTCGAGCTGCGCGATCTAAATGAAGAAGATCCGCTAGAAGTCGAAGCTTCGCGTTTCGGCCTGAACTACATAAAACTCGATGGAACAATCGCCTGCATGGTTAATGGCGCCGGGCTCGCCATGGCGACCATGGACATTGTCAAATACGCCGGCGGTAGTCCAGCCAACTTCCTCGATGTAGGCGGCGGCGCGAATGCCGAGCAGGTCAAGAACGCTTTTCGCATACTGCTCTCAGATCGTAGTGTGAAAGCCGTTTTAATTAATATCTTCGGGGGCATTCTGCGCTGTGACACGCTCGCAAACGGGGTGGTGTCTGCAGCACGCGAACTTGAGATAAAAATTCCGATTATTGTTCGCATGGAAGGAACGAATGTGGAACTGGGCCAGAAAATCCTCACCGAATCGGGCTTCAACTTTACTGTTGCCGACGGCATGAAGGATGCTGCCGAGAAAGCGGTGAGACTAGCGCAATGAGTGTTCTGATCGACGAAAACACAAGAGTTCTTTTCCAGGGATTCACGGGTCGCGAGGGCACCTTTCATGCCCAGCAGGCCATTCAATACGGCACCAAGGTCGTCGGTGGCACCACGCCTGGTAAGGGCGGTCAAACACATTTGGACTTGCCGGTCTTCAATACGGTTGAAGAAACGGTGGCCGCAACAGGCGCCAATGCCTCAGTGATTTTTGTTCCTCCTCCCTTCGCGGCAGACGCCATCATGGAAGCGGCCGATGCTGGCTTACCTCTGGTTGTCTGCATCACCGAAGGCATCCCCGCAAACGACATGGAGCGTGTCTGGGCATTCTTGCAGACGAAGCCCGGCACCCGCCTGATTGGCCCGAATTGCCCCGGCGTGATCACGCCGGATAAATGCAAAATCGGAATCATGCCGGCTTCTATTCACAAGGCGGGACACGTCGGCATAGTCTCCCGATCGGGCACCCTCACTTATGAAGCCGTTGGCCAGTTAACAAGGCTCGGCATCGGGCAATCTACTTGTATCGGCATTGGCGGAGATCCCATCATCGGAACGAGCTTCACCGACGCGCTTCGATTGTTTAATGAAGATCCCGATACGCACGCCATCATCATGATCGGTGAGATCGGCGGCAGCGCTGAAGAAAGTGCGGCGGCTTATGCCAAAGAACACGTTAAAAAGCCGATCGTTGGCTTTATTGCCGGCCAGACCGCGCCCCCCGGCCGTCGCATGGGACACGCCGGCGCCATCATCTCCGGCGGTTCCGGCAAGGCCGAAGACAAATTGAACGCCATGGCAAGTGCGGGCATCGTGGTTTGCCCCAGTCCGGCGCTCATGGGTGAAAAGATGCAAGAAGCTTTGAATCAATCAAAAGGAAAAGGCTCGAACTGATGGCCCTGGAACGAACTTTCGGCATGATAAAACCTGACGCAGTCAGCGCTGGTCATGTCGGCGAAATATTGAGCATGATCGAGGGGAATGGCTTCCGTATAGTCGGCCTGAAGATGCGGCGCATTTCGAAGCCGGAAGCAGAAGCTTTTTATGCGGTCCACGCCCAGCGGCCGTTTTTCTCCGGCCTGGTTACTTTCATGACCGAAGGTCCCGCTGTCTTGATGGTTTTAGAAAGCGAGGGTGCCATTGCGAAATGGCGTGAACTGATGGGCGCTACGAATCCAGCTAATGCCGTCGAGGGAACGATTCGGAAACGGTTCGCTCAAAGTATCGAGCGCAACTGCGCTCACGGTTCCGATGCTCCGGAAACCGCCGCTGTCGAGGTTCCGTTTTTCTTCAGCAGCTCCGAACTGCTTTAAAGCGAAAAGGCGGAAAGACGAGGGTAATCGTCCTTCCGCCTTTCTAGCTGATCAACTCGAGCTCTAGGCTACCTTCGGCTCGAAGGTGGGCACTTCAAGCGCGGTGGCTAACGCTTTTCGGGTCTTCTCGGCCAAATTTCTAAGACGAGCATGCTTCGGCCGGCTCAAGCGGCGCTCAACACTTCGCCTCGCACGCAGCAGTCGGATTCGTACCGCCGTTTCCGACCAGCCATGTTGTCTGGCAATCTCCTGAACCTTGTACCCTTCGATGTAATGACCTTCCAGGACCACCCGGTCATTCGGCTTGCAATCGCTAAGAATGCGCTTAACATCTATTGCGGCTACGTTCATCCGAGGAGGCGCCTGCAATTCAGGCAAGGTTTGTGTTTGCGGCTCGCGTCGCAGATATGTTCTGTGTATGTTCAATGCAATACTGTTGGTCCAGGTGAGGACCAGGCTTGGATCGCGAAGCTGTTCCCTGCGCTCCCATCCTTTTGCCCACGCAGCTTGCGCCGTGTCTAGCGCCGAATCGTAAGAAAGCCCTCGAGAGACCAGGAACCGGACCGTCAGGTTAAAGCCCTTCTGATACGCCTTGCCAAAATCTTCTGTTGTCATCGTGTCCACCGCTCCTAAATCTTTGTTATCTGTTAGTGTCGGAGTCGCGCAGGCGGCATGGACCACCCAATGTGACCGGTACCACCGTTGCTGATACGGAATAGGCAGTTTTAATACCACGATTCGGAGGGCGTGTGGTGTTGCCTACAAAAGACTGTAAGGAGGGTACTTATTTAGCTCTGAGGCGCCAGACGCAGGGAAAACAGGTCCTGACACACAGGAATATATTGCCAGTCAGTGGCAAATTTTACTGTATTCAGATTCACACATGTAAATCTACAAGGGCCTGAATCCCAGCTTCAGATCCAGTGACTACTTGGGATCAATCGGCTTGCTGCTGATGGGGGTTTCTACACGTTCCGGTTCTTCGGTAGCCGCTTTCATGCTGTCCTTAAAAGAACGGATTCCTTTGCCGAGCCCCTGGCCCAATTCTGGAAGCTTCTTGGGGCCGAAGACAAACAATGCGACTGCCAGAACAATAAGCAGGTGGCTTGGCTGAAGTAAACCTTCGATCATTTCTTTCCTCTTTCGGTCTCGCACACGGTCTTCCGGGCCGTGCACCAGACTTGCAGACGGCATATTGCACGTCAGCGTCTCTAGTATATATGACTGCGAAGCATTGAAAAAGATCTCATGCGTATCAAGTTGACATCCCCAGGAGCGTCGGTTATAGTTCTGAAGTACTGAAGTATCAATTAGTTGAGGCTCAGTGCCAGGCACATTGCGACATTCAGCCCGAGGGTAACCGGCGTCTAAATTAAGTGCCGCCGCTTCCTCAGGGCGACTCGGGGCGAAATGGAATATGGCGAGTCCATCTGACGAACACGTTGAAACACCCGGGACAGCCGAAGATTCGGATTACCAGGCTTTCCTAGACGGCTACAGCAATCAATTCCGGTCGAGTGAAGGCGAGACTTACCATGGCCACGTTCTGAGCGTGACTGATAAGGAAGTAATTGTCGACATCGGCCGCAAGATTGAAGGTCTTGTACCTGCCTCGCAGTTTCCGCTTGTAAACGGCATTCCCGATATAAAGCGCGGTGACGTCGTCGACGTCATGATTGACCGGACCGGTCCACCTGTCGAAGGCTACATTCTCCTTTCCTACGAGCGCGTACATCGCCGTCACATCTGGGAACATCTAGAGAAAGTCGCGGCGGAAGGCACTCCGATTTCAGGTCGAGTGGTCGAGAAAATCAAGGGCGGGCTGGCTGTCGATATTGGAGTGATGGCGTTCTTACCGAGCTCGCTGGTTGAGGTCAGGCCAGTTCACAATCTCGACAGTTATGTTGGGCAGCAAATCGACGTAACGATCGTCAAGCTCAATCGTAGGCGGGGCAACGCCGTAGTCTCCCGTCGCACCCTTCTGGAAAAAGACCTTCAGACCCGGAAGGCTCAGGCGCTCGGCTCCATCGTCGAGGGTGGCGAAGTCACGGGTGTGGTAAAAAATCTGACGGATTATGGTGCCTTCGTCGATCTTGGCGGAATCGACGGTCTGCTGCATGTCAGCGATCTCAGCTACGGCAATGTGGCGCATCCATCTGCGGTTCTTACCGTCGGCGAAACGGTTACCGTCAAAGTTCTTAAGCTAGACCGCGAGCACGAGCGGATTTCGCTTGGTCTTAAGCAGGTAAAGCCAGATCCATGGACTGATATTGAAGCGCGCTATGCGCCACAAAGCCGCGTGATTGGCCGCATTGTGAGCGTTACCGATTACGGTGCTTTCGTCGAGCTTGAGCCTGGCGTCGAGGGTCTGATACACATCTCTGAGATGACCTGGAGCCGGAGAATGAAGCATCCGGCTAAAATCGTCAACTCGGGCGATGAAGTCGAAGCCGTCGTTCTTGAAGTCAAGCCGAGAGAGCGCAGAATCTCGCTTGGCATCAAGCAGCTCGAAGCTGACCCCTGGACGACCATTGCTGACCGGTACAGTATCGGTTCTGTTGTCGAGGGCCGCGTCCGGAAGCTGGCCGATTTTGGCGCTTTCATCGAAATAGAGGAAGGGATCGACGGTCTGGTTCACGTCTCTGATATGTCGTGGACGTCGCATGTAAAGCATCCCTCTGAGCTCGTTAAGAAAGGGCAGGTTGTGCAGGCCGTTGTGCTGCATATCGACGCACAGAACCGGCGTCTGTCACTCGGCATCAAGCAACTGCAGCCGGATAACTGGGAGACTTTCTTCCGCACGCACCAGATTGGGGATAACGTGAAGGGTCGGGTGTGCCGCGCTGCTCCGTTCGGAGTTTTCGTGGAATTGCTTCCCGGGGTGGAAGGGCTTTGTCATCGTAGTGAGATCAGCAGTCAGGGAGACCGCGGGCGTGCGGCGAAGGAGGCTGCTCCCGACGAGTTGCTGCTTCCAACCGGTAAGGAATTCGATTTCAAGGTGATCAAAATGAATGAGGCGCAAAAGCGCATCGGCTTGAGCCTTCGCGAAGCCCACGAGGATGGGGAGCGGAGCCGGCTCGAGGACTACCATCGTCAGGCTGCTGTGGCGACTTCCACCGTCGGCGACGTGATCAAGCGGGGATATTCAACCACTGAGTACAGGAACAAGAACTATGACGAAGGCTGAGCTGATCGACGAAGTTTCCAAAGCGGTTGAAATGACTCGCAAGGATTCAGAGACGATCGTTGAGACCATCTTCGACAGCATCGTGAACAGCTTGCACAAGGGAGAGAAAATAGAAATTCGGGGATTCGGAAGTTTTCGGACGCGACAGCGTCAGCCGCGGGTGGGAAGAAATCCCAAAACCGGGTCTCGCGTGGAAGTCCCCTCGAAGCGCATCCCTTTTTTCAAGCCAAGCAAGGAACTCCGCGATTTAGTCAATCAATCAATCAAGACCGCCGTTTCGAGCGAGGAGCCCGAAGTTCCGGTTCCTGATGGGGCTTCGCGTTCGCTGTAGCCCGCCCGCTCGGATGGATCACCTCTGGACTCCGTGGCGCTCCACTTACATGGAGCGCAAGAACAGTGCCCCTGATTGTGTCTTCTGCGTGGCGGCCAGTAATCCCGAGGATGATGAAAAGCGCTTGGTTGTTCATCGCGGCCAGTCTTGTTTCGTCATCCTGAACCGGTATCCCTACACGAGCGGACACCTCATGATCGTTCCTTACGATCACGTTTCAAAGCTTGGCGCGACTACTGCTGAAGCCTCAGCAGAAATGATGACGCTCGCCCGCCAGGCTGAAAGGATCATCGAGGCAGTCTACCGTCCCGATGGCCTCAACATGGGCCTGAACGTAGGCGCGGCGGCCGGGGCCGGAATCTCTCAGCACCTCCATTTGCACGTGCTACCCCGCTGGTCGGGAGACGCCAACTTTATGACCACCGTGGGCGATGCTCGCATCATTCCTGAAGCGCTACAGGATACTTACGCGAAAATTCGAAAAGCGTTCGCTGACCTTGAGTAGCTGGGCTTCGCCCCGAGAAGAGCTTGCCTCCGCGTCCACTACTCTCCTAGCCGCGCATGTTCGACGAGCATATTCTCGACCCGCAAACCGAGCTTGCGTTACTTTGCCTGTTCACGGCGTTTGTCTTCTGGAATAACGACCTGCTCTTTTACGTGTTCGCAAGCATGGCGCTTTGCACGTGGCTGCTCCGAGATTCCCGCTTCTGAGCCGCGACCGGCAGGGGGCGGTCTGCCTCCCGAGTCAACGATTCCACTCATCTCCCGCTCAGTGGCGATGAATCGTAATTGCGCAGTAGATCCTCTGGACCCTTATAGATCGCGATACACCCGGCGGCGCGCAGATCCGCCTCGGGAAATCCTCCACAAAGTACACCTACCGTTTGTAGCCCGGCGCGCCTCCCTGCCTCCGCATCGAACGGACTATCGCCGATAACCAGCGCATCCTCCGGTTTTACATTCTTGCCCAACCGCGCGAGCGCCGCTTCAAAGATGTCTGGATGAGGTTTCGATTCCTCTGCATCTTCCGAAGACGTCTCTACCTCCACTAGATCGTCGATCCCCGCGATCTGCTCGTACTTCTTGAGCTCATCTCCCTTCGCTGACGAAGCGATTACGAGCTTTTGTCCCTGGGAAGCGGCTTTCTGAAAAAGCGCTCGCACACCGGGAAATGGCTTCACGTCTTTGAGATATCGCTCCTTGAACAAATCGCCCCGAAACTTCTCAATCTCCTTGCCGCGTCTCTCAATCTCGTCTTGACTAAGGAAAACAGGCATCAGCTGGTCTCCGCCTTTTCCGATCTGCCCGCGGATCCTATCGAGCGGGATATCGTGTCCGAAGTGGTGAAAGGCCTCTTCCCATGCCCGCGCATGTAAGTCCACAGAATCAATTAGCGTTCCATCAATATCGAAAATAAGTGCAGAGGGCATCAAGTTTTCTTTCTGTTCGTGGATCATGAGCATCACAGGGATGTTTCTAAACTAAATTGCATGATGGAGAATATGGAAGCGCCGATCGAGAACCTTGCCCAAGTGCCCGACGAGGTCAAGTCTGCCAAGCTTGCCGGTCTCCGTTACGCGATTCCGAAAGGGCCGGGGATCCGCCGCCGGCGTTCAGGATCCGGATTTGTCTATCTTGGCCCGGACGATAAGCCCGTGAAGGATGAGGCTGTGCTCAAGCGGATCCGCTCTCTTGTTCTGCCGCCGGCATGGAGCTCGGTGTGGATCAGCCCCTCTGAAAACGGTCACATCCAGGCAGTCGGTTGGGATGCCCGCGGCCGAAAGCAGTATCGATACCACCCGAAGTACCGCCATGTACGGGATCTTGTCAAGTTTGATCGGATGCGCGCCTTCGGCAAGGTACTGCCGAAGATACGGCGCGCCGTATCGCGCGACCTTGCACGAAAAGGTATGCCGAAGCGAAAGGTGCTGGCCGCCGTCGTCAAGCTCCTCGAAACGACTTACATTCGTATCGGTAACGAGGAGTACGCCGAAGAAAATAAATCGTTCGGCTTAACCACTCTCCGCAATCAGCACGTCCAGATTCTGGGAGACACGCTCAAATTCCGCTTCAAAGGCAAAAGCCATCAGCATCACGAGATCACCGTGCAGGACAAGCGTCTCGCCGGCATTCTGCGCAAATGTAAGGAAATCCCTGGCAGTTCGCTCTTTGAATACCTGGATGATGAGGGCAAGCCGCAGACGATTGAGTCCGGGGATGTCAATGAGTATCTTCGAGAAATCAGCGGGGGTGAATTCACAGCGAAAGATTTCCGGACGTGGGGCGGAACTTGTCTGGCTGCTAGCTTTCTACTTACTAAGTGCGTCGACCAGACAGATAGCGACACTAAGTCAGTATTGGTGGACGTCATCAAAGATGTTGCTTCCAAGTTAGGCAACAAGCCTGCCACCTGTAAGAAATACTACATACATCCAACCGTGATGGAGTGTTACTCTTCAGGAACCTTACGAGAATATGCAGAGAAGTTGAGCGAAACCAACAGCAATGACCTTTACGAGCATATCGTTTTGTCTTTGCTCACGCCAATGAAACGGGCTCGCGCCAAAAAAGCTGCCTAACACTTTTCGCCGAGGAGAGGAGCAAAATGGAATTCAATCGTCGTACATTTGCTAAGAGTCTTGCCGCAGGAGCGAGCCTGGGTTCCTTGATCTCCCGGGCTGCCGCTCAGAATGCGCCCGAAACTCAGCGCCTTCGCTACTGCGCTGTCGGCCTGGGCCGAATTTCAGTCGATCACTTCATGCCGGGCTGTAAGCTCTCGAAGAGCTCTCAAATCACCGGTCTTGTGAGTGGCCACCGCGATAAAGCAGATAAGCTTGCTGCCGAGTACAACGTTCCGGCAAAAAACATCTATTCATACGAGAATTTCGACGAGATCGCGAGCAACAAAGATATTGATGCGGTCTATATCGGTCTGCCCAACAGCATGCATGCGGAGTACACGATCCGCGCGGCCAATGCCGGCAAGCACGTCCTCTGCGAAAAACCCATGGCAACCAGCGTTAAGGATTGCCAAGCCATGATCGACGCTTGCAAAGCAGCAGGCAAGAAGCTACTGATCGCCTACCGGTGCCAGTACGAGCCCATGAACTTGCGGGCAATCGAGATGATCCGCAACGGGAGTCTTGGAACCGTTCAGGCCATCGAAAGCGCTCACGGATTCAACGAAAGCATGGGGGAATGGCGCCTCAACAAGAAGCTGGCGGGCGGCGGCCCGCTGATGGATGTAGGAATCTATTCGATCAACGCTTGTCGCTACTTGACAGGGGAAGAGCCCGTCCACCTGGCCGGCTACACTTCGGTGATTGATAAAGACGGCCGGTTCCGCGAAGTCGAAGAGAACTGCGGCTGGAGTATGCGCTTTCCGTCCGGCGTGGTTGCGAGCTGCACGACCACCTACGGCGCACGAATGGAAGGCTTTTACCGTGTGCACGGATCGAAGGGCATCCTGCACATGGAGCCTGCTTTTGCATATCAGGGAATTCGTTTAAAGGCGGAGATCAAAGACCAGCCTCCGATCGATCAGGTCAGTGACGAGAAGGATCCGCTTCAGTTCGCTCACGAAGCCGACCATCTGGCTGAATGCGTGTTCGACAACAAAGAACCGAAGAGCAACGGCGCAGAAGGTCTGCGGGACATGCGTTATATGACCGAGATCTATAAGTCGGCTGGTCGCAGCTAAGCAGCTGTATACGCTGTCATTACTGGAATTAACTCACTTAGTCTCCCGGTCGAGATATCTCGTCAGGGAAGCGAGTAAGTCGACCGGTACTGGGAAAATCACTGTACTATTCTTCTCTGCGCCGATCTCAACCAAAGTCTGCAGGTAACGGAGCTGGATGGCGACCGGCTCCTTTTGTATCTGCTGTGCCGCCATACTAAGCTTCTCCGCAGCCATGTACTCGCCTTCGGCATGAATTATCTTTGCCCGGCGCTCCCGCTCAGCTTCCGCCTGCCTGGCGATGGCCCGTATCATCTGTTCCGGTAGATCAACCTGTTTGACTTCAACCATCGTGACCTTTACGCCCCATGGCCCAGTGTGATCATCTAGCACCGCTTGCAACCGGACGTTGATCTTTTCCCGTTGGCTCAATAGTTCATCGAGCTCGACTTCTCCCAGTACGCTGCGCAGCGTAGTTTGAGCGAGCTGGCTCGTCGCGTAGAGATAATTGGCTACCTCAATAACCGCTCGCGTTGGGTCCACTACCCGGAAATACACTACCGCATTCACCTTCACGGTAACGTTGTCGCGTGTCACCAGATCCTGCGGGGGAACTTCCATCGCTTCCACCCGCAGCGAGATCCGGACAATTCGGTCGAGCGGCGAGAAGACAAAGATCACACCTGGGCCTTTCGGCTCACGCAGTACACGCCCAAGCCGAAAGATCACGCCGCGCTCATACTCGGCCAGGATCTTCACCGACGAAAGCAGGTAGAAAGCGAGAACTGCAAGCGCAATCAGGAACCCGAAAGAAAACACTTGAGCAAACATCTGGAACTCTAGACCTCCTTGACGAACAGAAGAAGTCCCTGTACGCCTTCAATTACAACGCGAGCCCCCGCCGGTACCGCGGCGCTGCTGCGCGCCTGCCAGTACTCGCCCCTGACAAACACCGTACCTTGCGGTTGAATCTCGGTTCGTGAAATGCCCGTTTCACCGATTAACACCTCCCGCCCCGTCCGCGGTAGTGCGCTCCTGGCACGCAAGCCCAGATATCCGAGCGAAGCGGCGATCATGCCCGCAGCCATCGAAATCCCGAAGGCGAGTGCCGGATCGATCCTATGTGGAGTTTGAACGAGCGCCATCGCCCCTACAGACAGCAGAACGGCGCCGGCAACGCCGGATGCTCCGTGGCTTCCAACCTTCAACTCGATGCCGAGTAGCAGAATGGCAAACGCAATCAGCGCCGAGCCGTACCAGGTTGGAGCATCCTGCCAGATTCCGAATGCCCCGGCACAGAACAGGACGGCGCCTAGCGCTCCCGGGACAATGATCCCGGGCGCGTGCAGTTCCCATAGAAGTCCTAACGTTCCAGCGATCAAAAGCAGGAACGCAATATTCGGATCCGTCCAAAGGAAGGGCACCCCTCCATTCTGTCAGCACCTGGTACGTTTCGCAGCTGGAGAGAAGCCTTAAATTCGACAAGTTCTGAAACTGAGCTCTAGGCCAGGAAATCACAAGTGAGGAATGTCGCAAGCAGCTAGCCGCCAAGCCAAAACCAGTTCAGTATCAAACAAGAAAACAACCAAGAAAACGGGGATCGCTGACCAAATTCGCGAGGCAGCGCGAGGCTTCGGCTTCGACTCGCTTCGACCGGGACAGGAACAGGCGGTCGAGGCCATTTTGAACGGCGAGGATTGTTTGGTCGTCATGCCGACCGGCTCAGGTAAATCGGCCATTTACCAGATTGCCGGCTCCATTATGGAAGGCGTGACCCTTGTTGTCTCACCCCTGATTGCGTTGCAGAAGGATCAGGTGGATTCCATCAACGAACGTGCTGAGACAGAGGCTTTGGTCGTCAACTCAACGCAGCGAGCCGCGGAAACCCGCGAAGCTTTCGAGAAGATCGAGGAGGGCCAGGGAAAATTTCTTTTTCTTGCTCCTGAGCAGCTTCGGAAACAGACCACTATCGAAAGTATCGAAAAAGCAGGCGTGTCGCTTTTCGTCATCGACGAGGCGCACTGCATCAGCGAATGGGGCCATGATTTCCGTCCGGACTTCCTGCAGCTCGGGCCGGTCATCGAACGACTCGGGCACCCCGTTGTGCTTGCCATGACGGCTACTGCTTCGGCGCAAGTACGCGACGAGATCACATCGCGTCTCAGGCTTAATGATCCCCAGATCCTGGTCCACGGATTCGACCGCCCCAATATCTACTTGAGAGTCGATCATTTTAGAGACAAGGACGAGAAGATCGAAAAGCTAGTGCAGCGTGTTCGTTGGGCGGACAAGCCGGGCATCGTCTATGTCTCGACGCGCAGTAGCGCCGAAAAGATCACGGGGCAGCTTGCCGACAAGGGCGTCAGAGCGCAGTTCTATCACGGCGGTCTCAAGGGGGCCGAACGAACGGCTATCCACGAACAGTTTATGGCGGACGAGGCAGAAGTCATCGTGGCTACGAATGCCTTCGGCATGGGCATCGATAAGGCTGACGTGCGCTTCGTTTACCACTTCGACATTCCCGATTCGCTCGATTCCTACTACCAGGAGATCGGGCGCGCCGGACGCGACGGGGAAAAGGCCGAGGCTGTTCTGTTCTTCCGCCGAGAGGATATCGGCATTCAAAAGTTTCATACTGGCGAGGGGAAGCTCGAGGCAAAAGACATCGAGCAGGTAGCCGCTGTCATAGCAGACGGCGACGGCCCGGTAGAACCGGATGAGATCTCTGAAAACTTCGACCTCTCCAACCGCAAGCTGGCGAGCGTCATTCACCGGCTTGAAGATGTCGGCGCGCTTGAGGTTCTGCCAACCGGAGAAGTAGAACTCTCACCTAACGTCGATCTGGTTAAGGCATCGGAGGACGCCGCCGAAGAGCAGGAGCGCCATAAGTTCCTCAAGCAGGAGCGGCTGCGTCAGATGCAGGACTATGCAGACCTGGGTTCCTGCCGCCGCGAGTATTTGTTGCGCTATTTTGGAGATGACTTCTGTGGCCCCTGCCTGAATTGTGATAACTGCGAGGCGGCTGCTCCAGGCATCAAAGTCGATCCGGCAGTCGGGACCAGGCGTGAGGTAGCTTAGCCGTTCAAACATGCCAATTCCGCCTCCCTGAACGAGTTTACAGACTTGTTATACTAGGGTCTTGTGTGTCTGAAGGCTAGTTGCACCAATGGTTTACTAGTCAGTAACCTGAGGGCTCAGCATGTTATTTAGCCTCCATGAACTGGGACTACGGGCGATCCGCTTCAACGTCGGTCTCCCGCCGGGCGAGATCGAATTCGACAGCAAGCTTAAGCAATCTTCCGTTCTGCATGCGGAGGGTACGGCTAAGCTGATCAACTCTTCTCTTGAAGAGATCCGTGTTGAAGGCGATTTAAAAGTAGAGATCGAGGGCATCTGTGATCGGTGCATTGAGGCCGCCGGTTACTCCATCGAGAATCACTTTGATCTCGTCTATATGCCGGCGGAGGAAGCTCGTTCCGGTGGAGAAAACGAGATAGACGGGGCGGGACTCGAAGTTGGCTACTACGAAGGAAATGGGCTGGAGCTGAACGACGTTCTCCGCGAGGTCGTTCTGCTTGCTCTTCCCATGCGTCTTGTGTGCGCCGAAGATTGTAAGGGTATTTGCCCGGTGTGCGGGCAAAATAGAAATCTGTCCGATTGCGGATGTCGCCAGGAACCCGGCGACGACCGCTGGAGCAAGCTCAAAATGCTTCGCGCCGAAATCAATCCTAACAACTAATCGGTTCCTAAAAATTGAAAATACTTTGGAGAAAGATCAGCAGTCATGCCAAATCCTAAACGCCGCCACTCTAAGCGCAGGACCTCTACCCGCCGCGCTCACGACTCTTTGTCTATTCCGCAACTGGCTGAGTGCCCGAACTGCCACGAGAAAATCCGTGCGCATCGAGCTTGCCCGCATTGTGGCAAATACAAGGGCCGCGAAGTAATCGAAGTTGTTGAAGCGTAAGCTCTCAGCCTTTGGTCAACCAGCGCTGGTGAATATCCGCTTACTCTCATGGTGACCATAGCGCTCGATGCCATGGGCGGCGACCATTGTCCCCGGCCGGAGATTGATGGCGCTGTCCAAGCTGCCAGAACACTGGGTGTCAGGATCCTTCTGGTCGGACCGGAACAGGCTCTTCGCACCGAGTTAAATCGCTGTCGCGGATGGGAAAACCTGCCGATTGAAATCCATCACGCGCCAGACCAGATCACCATGGATGATAGTGCCGGTAAGGCCATTCGAGCCAAAAAGGACAGCTCTATCCGGGTTGCCTGCCGAATGGTGCGAGACGGTCTAGCGCAAGGCGTGGTCTCGGCCGGAAATACGGGCGCGGTGATGGCAACGGCCAAGCTGGTGCAGGGCATGCTTCCGGGCGTCGACCGCCCTGCCCTTGCGACTGCCTTTCCTACCGTTGACGGCAAATCTGCAGTCATGCTCGACGTTGGCGCTAATGTCGATTCGACGCCAAAGATGCTGGCTCAGTTTGCGGTCATGGGGAGCGCCTATTCGAGGCTTATCTTCCGCCTGCCGAGCCCTCGTGTAGGACTGCTCTCGATCGGCGAAGAAGACCACAAGGGAAACACGCTGACCCACGACGCGCAGCCTTTGCTCAAGAGCCTCGAAGGCGTGAACTTCATCGGCAACGTCGAAGGGCGGGATCTCTACACCGGTAAGGCGGATGTGATCGTCTGCGATGGCTTCGTCGGAAATGTAGCGCTGAAGGTCAGTGAGGGCGTAGTCGAGGTGATCACACAGACTCTCAAGCGTTCTCTTAAGGCAACTGCGGCGCGCAGGTTGGGCGCTTATCTGTCTCGCGGCGCTTTCAAGGAATTTAAGAAGCTGGTCGATGTGGATGAGTACGGCGGTGCTCCGCTGCTGGGCCTCAACGGGCTCTGCGTGATTTGTCATGGCCGTTCCAATCCCAAGGCGATCATGAACGCCTTACGCATCACGAAAGAGTTTGCTGAAGGCGAAATCGATGCACGCATCGCGGCCGAGCTGAACCGAGTCGTCGTTTCGGCCCAGGCTGGTTAAGACAAATGTCCAGAGCGGCTCGTCTCGCTATTACCATCTTTTCCGCGATCTGCTTTTCGTTCGTCTGCTTCGCCAAAGAAGATCCGGTTCAGTGGAGTCTCCGTCCAGCTGAAGGCAGCTCACGCGTGCCCCCTGGCGGAACCGCCTATCTCAAGCTTGAGGCGACCGTTCAGCCTGGCTGGCATCTCTACTCGCCCACCACTCCTGCGGGCGGCCCAATTGTCACGAAGATCGGCCTCGCGCCTAATCCTGCCGTCAAGAGCTACCAGCTTTACCGGCCAGAACCGGTCACAAAGCTAGACCCGAACTTCAATCTCAACACTGAAACTTACACGGGTACAGCCGCATTCTTGTTCAAGGCTGAATTCGGGAGCATCGTTTCCGGACCGATCACGCTCTCGGCTGGCGTTCGTTATCAAGTTTGCTCCGATGTTAAATGTCTGCCGCCGGTCAAGAAGACCGCGGCGACTTCTATCGATCTGACAACGGGAGCCACTCCCACGTCTTTTAAGATTCCTTCCGGCTATGCTCTTGCACCGGTTACATACTCGAATGTCGCGTCGGTACCATCTGCGGGGAGCACTGGAGCGCCATCTAAAGCCGGGTTGACTCCGGGTTCCTCGCAAGACGGAGCTCTCCTGCCGTTCCTGCTCACGGCCTTTGGCTTTGGCCTGGCTGCACTCTTTACGCCTTGCGTATTCCCGATGATCCCGATTACTGTCTCGTTCTTCCTCAGAGATGGTACGAAGTCGCAGGACAGCCCTCGGCAGAGCGGCTGGCTGCAAGCGCTGATCTTCTGCTTGGGCATCGTGGTCCTATTCACCGCCCTTGGTTTCCTGATTACCGCCATTGCAGGTCCTTTTGGAGTAGTGCAGCTCGGTTCGAGCCCGTGGGTCAACAGCTTCATTGCCGTTGTCTTCTTCGTTTTCGGATTAAGTCTCCTGGGCGCATTTGAACTACAACTTCCTTCAGGCTTGTTGACCAGGCTCAACAGCGTTTCGCAGGCTGGCGGCTATGCCGGATCGCTGCTGATGGGTCTGACGTTTCTCACTCACGTCATTTGCCTGTATTGGTCCAATCGTTGGGCCCTTGTTAATTGCCTCGGTCCAATCCAAAGGAGTGCAGCCGGTCCTTGGTATGTTCGCCTTTGCCACCGGACTCGCCGCTCCCTTCTTTCTTCTGGCGCTCTTCCCTTCTTATCTGCAGAAATTGCCCCGCAGCGGAGGCTGGATGGTCAGGGTCAAGATCGTCCTCGGCTTTGTAGTTTTGGCCGTTATGCTGAAGTACTTGGCCAACGTCGATCAGGTGCTGCAGACGCATTGGTTAACGCGTGAACGCTTTCTGGCTGCGTGGATCGTACTTTTCGCGCTGCCTGGCCTCTATCTGCTCGGGCTGCTTCCCATGGACGGCATCAAACGTGACGAGCACCTTGGCGTGGCGCGCGCGCTGATCGCCGCTTTGTTTCTCATTGTCTCCATCAGCTTCGTTCCCGGACTCTTTGGAGCTCCCCTCGGGGACCTCGATGCGTTCGTACCTGAACCTTCCGCCGGCTCCCTGGCAAAGCTCGGCGCTTCAGCCCAGTCCACTTCTTCGGGTACTTTCAAAAATGATCTCAAAGGAGCATTGGCGGCAGCGCGCGAGCAGAATAAATATGTGCTCGTGAACTTCACCGGCTACGCCTGCACAAACTGTCATTGGATGAAGGCGAATATGTTTCCGAGGCCCGAGGTCCAGGCTGCCCTGAAGGATATGGTTATCGTCGATCTGTTCACCGATGGAACGGACACCGAATCGGACAAGAACCAGAAGTTCGAAGACGACACTTTCAAGACTGCTTCGATACCGTTCTACGCGGTGCTCGATTCGGCCGCGAATGTGATTGCGACCTTTCCGCAGTTGACCCGCGACACTCAAGAGTTCGCCACCTTCCTACGCACCAGGCCAGCTGATAAAGCACCGAGTGCGGCAGCATCATCGACCTTGCACCCTGCGACTTAACTCGCGTACCGGATGCTACATTGAGAGTGGCTTGCCCCTCCTGCGGATGTGGCGGAATTGGCAGACGCACTGGATTTAGGTTCCAGCGGGAGCAATCCCGTGAGAGTTCAAGTCTCTCCATCCGCACCAATCAGAATGCCATTTAGTCCGGCAGCTCACCCACGCATATCAGGCAAATCCAACCCGATTGCCCGCTGCCCTCGAATGTTGATGAATAGCTGAAGATTCTTCTCTTCTCCGTACTCCAGACTAAATTCCCCGGCGGGGTTGGCGGACGCTTTCTCCACCAGATTTTCACCGCTCAGCAAAACTACGTCGACTCCGTTCAGTACGCGATCGGGATCTCGCGAGTTTAGAATTTGCCCGAGCAGCGAAGTCCGTTTTCGGACGTGGTCGGCTTCCAATCGGAGATCGATTACGAAAGGTTCGGCTTCGTGCAGTAATTGACGAACCGGCTGGCCCATCGATCGCACCATAGCGGGAGACGGATCTCGCACGCTGTCGAACACCAGCCGGGCAAACTGCGCTAACTCTGTCATCCATGTTCCCGGTTCGAACTGAAGTGCCGCAGCCTTCACTAGCCGGACGTCATCCGCGGGGGGCTGGTAGCTGCTCTCCCGCCTTGAAAACTGGACGATGTACTGCCAGCTTCTTGATCGATCCAGGCACTCGCTGCAGCCGCCCTCAAGATGCGCTTGCATTGCTTGCTCGCGCGGACCGGGCAACAAGCCTCTCGCGAAATCAATCCAGTCATCAGGTGGAAAATGATCCATAATCCTCTTGGCTCGTTACCGATTCCAGCCCGCTGCTTACAACTGCAAGAGCCACGCGGCATCGAATTAATACAAAATCGTCAGAACGCCTCTCCGATTAGCTTGAAGGGCGCCCAATGGTAAGGATGCGAATGTCGCTTTTTTAACGCCAGCATCGCCGATCGCAGTGCGTCAGCTTTCCTGGGCTGCCGCCCGAGACTCGTGTAGAACTCCTTCATGAACTCAGAAGTGCTCCGGTCGTCGACTTCCCATAGGGACAGAAGCAACGATCGTGCGCCGGCATACAAAAGCCCCCGAGTCAAACCCAGCAGTTCATCTCCCTCTACGACGGTGTTTAATCCAGTGACGCATCCGCTGAGTGTCAGCAAATGGACGGGCAAGTTCATGTGATACAGGTCGTACAGCGTCAAGTATGACGTCGCGAGTTTGATCGACGAAAACATCGGGCTGTCCTGGCGAAACTTCCCGTGGCTTGCGATGTGTATAAAGCTGCTGCGTGGCCCATACTCCCGCAATGCCTCTTCGGTCGCGCTTGAGCCAAATAAGAGTCTGGCCTCCGGCATCACTTCCGCAATCGCTTTCACCTCTTCTTCGACGAACGGCGTTTTAGCATCCGCAACTCCGAGAATCAAAGATGTTCTGCCGCCCTGTAGTGGCATTCGTGAAGTTTTGACGAAGATGCTTGCGCTCGGCTGATAGCAGATGTTGAAACGATCAGCCAGGTATAGTTGGCCGTTAAATAACGCGTGGAACGGTAACGTATGGAGCAGACCCGAAGGCACAATGACCAGGTCCTCCAGGCTGAGAAGATTCTCCACAGGCGCTATCAGAACGTCGTACAAGCTCTTCAGGTGAGCTTGCGTATGTCTCAGGAGGGTTGTCCCGAAGCGCTCGAGGTAATTTGCACCCAAGCGTGGCTTGTCGAGTTGGAACTGAAGCATGCACACGCTCCGTGCAATATTCGACAACGGGCCGAGCGGCACAATCCTCAACGCGTCCGCTGTGACCACCGCCACCGACAGGGTTTCACCGGTGTTGAAGTACTCGAGCAGCGCTGCTTTCGCGCCCAGCGCCCGCCGGATCTCATCGAGAGTGGCGCCGGTCGAATGCACCAGCGCTGAATCCACGCTTGCGGATTCAGGTTCTTCGAGCAGATAACGTGAAAGCTCCTGCTCCCGCTGTCGCGCTTGTCTTTCCAACTCCTGTACGCTTCCGGGAGCCGGTCCGTCCGGCGATAATTGCTCGATTTCTATGCGGTGATAAAACCAGTTCAGCTCTCGTCGCAAACTGCTCATTTGGCGACCGGCTCGCGTTTCTTCAGAGTCGCTCCGAATCGTCTGCGGCTCGGCCAGAATCAGGTCTCGAAGTGTGCGAGACTTTGCAGCTTCCACATACGAGAGTGCCTCCGCCGCCGCAGCGTCCTCCGACCCGCGGTTGAGGCACAGTTGCACAAGGCGGCTGTATACCTCCACTCTGTTTCTCAAAAATCCGATTTTCAGCTCTTGCCGCTGCAGGCTGCTTCTGAGGGTTTCCAATGCCGATCTGGACAGTTGATATGAGTCGTAGGCGAGCTGTTGCTGACCTGTAGCTTCATAGGCCTGCCCAAGCACAAATTGCGCCTCATAGAACAGGATGGGTGAGTCCAGATCTTCCAGAATCGTGAGCGCTTCCCGGCAACACTGGACCCCGCGGTCGATCTCGCCCGTTCGCAGATGGATCTTGGCAAGTGTCAGAAGACACGAGACGTGGCGGCTCGGCATGTGAATCGACCGAAAAAAGTCTGCCGCCGCTGAACAAGCCTCAAGAGCTTGCGCGGTTTGGCCATGCTCGAGAAAGAGAACCGAACGGTAGAGATCGATCGTATTTGACCAGGCTTGATTATTCTCCTTACTGGCGATAGCTTTGGCCCGACCGAATAATTCGAGAGCTTGTTTTGGTTCCCGTCCGAAACTGGCCGCAATCGCCATGTTGGTCAGCGACCGCGCCGTTTCAAATCCCATGTTGAGCTGTTCAAATTGCGAGTAGGCAGCCTGCGCCATTTCACCCGCTTCCTGTATTAGGCTCAGCTCCAGATAAATCTCAGACTGATCGAGGTCGCACAGGGCAGAGTGATACGCATCACCGTTCTCATGGCACGCTTCACGCGTCGCTCGCAGTAGGGTTAGGGCTCTGCTGTACTCGCCTCTCAAATAGTAAAGAAAGGCGATGTTGTAATCAGCTTGCGCGACCAGCAGAGGCATCTCGTGCTCTTGGCAGAATGCGCGCACCCGCCGGTATGTCTCCATCGCTCCCTTGAAATCATCGAGAGCGATCAGGCACACCGCCATGTTGTGCAGAGCGACACCGACGCCTTCCATATCGCGATAAGGCACTAGCTGGCGGTAGGCTCCCTCATACGCTTCGAGCGCCTCAGCATAGCGATTTTGCCGATGATAGACGTTCGCGGCATTGATATTCACACGAGCCACACGCCAGCTCTCACCAAGGCTGGTAAATACTGCGCGCGCTTTGTTGGCCGTTTCTAAAGCAGCGCTCATACTCGCCAAGCAGCACCAGAGACTGAATGGAGCTGCTGAGAGTGCGGGCCATATCGTCGCGGTTTCCGGCTCGATCGAACAAAGTGGCCGCCTCAGCAAAGTGCTGGCTGGCAAGCTTGCACTCGCCTGTCATGTACAGAGCGTTGGCTTTGGCTCGCAAGGCAAGCGCACGCGCTTCGCAAGTGTTAACCTCCGCCGCAATAGCCAGGGCAGCTTCTACCAGAAAAAGGGCCTTTCGCAAATCGACGCGCAGGGCGACCCGCACCCCCTCGTCCAAACTCCTTAGCGTGTTCAGATTGCGCCATTGCGGGAACCGCTCAAGAAGCTGCCTGCGGCTGGCATCATTCGGAAGCGCCCCTAGTGCGGCCCACTCCTCCTGAAGATCTTCTTCATCGGTAGTCACCGAAGGCCTTTCTTTTCGAGCGAGAGCCGCAGCTTTTCCAGGCAACGCATGCGGGTCGCGCCAATCGAGCCCTTAGCAAAACCAAGCACCTCCGCAGCCTGTTCATATCGGAGCGGCGGATCTGCAAAGAACAAAAGGTTTATTAGCCGTAAACACTCGGGCGAGGCTTCGCTCAGTGCCTTGCGAAGCAGCTGGTCCCGCTCAAGCTCTTGTAGTATTTCTTCCGGCAGCTTATCTGTTTCAGCCAACTCGTGCTCTTCAATGTCCAGATCGGAAAATACTTCCTGTTCCCGCTTCCAGTGCAAACATTTTCGTCCGGTCATCCTGATAAGCCACGCCGCAAGCGCTTGAGGTTCACGTAACTTCGGCAACTCGCGTAGCAGCATGAAGCAGACAGCCTGAAAAATCTCACCTGCGTCGTCTCGAGACAACCCGTACTTGATGGGTATCGAGAAGATCAAGTTTTTGTACTTGTCGATTAACTCCGACCAGGCTTCCTCGTTTGCAAGCAGGCACTCCCTGACGAGTACTGTGTCTGTCCGGAAGGCCCTTGTGGCGGTAGAAAGCTTTGCGCCTGAGTTCATTGTGCGGCGGAAAAAGTCACTGCTTCAGATAAAGCTGTTCCGCGTTCCAAAGAGTGTAGCTGCGAAGAAGGGCCGGACGAAAGTTGCCGACACGCTCTTTGCCCGCGACCAGAATATCTGGGCTTACTAGAAAAATCGCTGGACAATTCTGCCATATAAGTTCCTGGACCCGGTCGTAAATCCGCTTTCGCTCCGGGTATTGTGACACCATTAGCTGTTCCTTCATGAGCCGGTCTACTTCACTTTGCCATTCCGGCTGAACCCGCTCCGGCTTCAGACTCCAGACATGAGTAGCGCCGGTAGAAGTGAGCACCGGAACTTCCGAGTTTGGATCTGCATCTCCGTCCGCTAGGCCCAGCAGGGCGGCTTGGTATTTGAAGCTGGTGAACACTCGCTCTAGCAGCGTATGGAAATCGAGCAGTTCTACTTTCATGTCAATACCGACGTCCTTTAAATCCTGCTGAATCAGCGTAGCTGCCTGGATCTGTTCGGATTTGCCTGCATTTACGGCCAATGAGAAAGTCACCGGCTTGCCGCGCTCATCCCGCAGCAATCCTTTCCGATCTGAGGAGAAGCCGGCACTACGAAGTAATTGATGCGCGCGGTCCAACGAGCGTGAAGGTGGGGGAATCTGCTTATCAAACCACCACTTGTTCCCCGGCGTGACAGGCGTTTGGAGCGGAAACGCGCGGCCGCGATAGGCGAGCCGAATCAACGCTTCGCGATCTATGGCGCTCGAGACTGCCTGCCGGAACCGCACGTCTCGAAACCATTGCTGCCGATCGGCGATGGATGGAAAGTCAACCGGCTGAAGAGCGTTTTGGTTGAACATCAGGAAAGTAAACTCGAACCCAGGCCCGAGATCCCACATCCGGAGCTGCCCACCCTTGTTCTCGTTTTGGAGGGCCGCAAAAGCGGCCGCATTCAACTGGCCCAACACATCGAACTCACCGGCGGCAAAGCGCATGGCCTCAGCATCGGAGTTGCCGACAAACGTTGTCACAATCGACTCAAGGTACGGCAGCGTCTGCCCTTTCGAATCGCGCTTCCAGTAATTACTGTTACGCTCCAATGTAATTCTCTGCCCTGGAAGATACTCTTTCAGGCGGAAAGGCCCCAAACCGGCCATCTCAGCAGGAGGAGTGTCCAGGCCCCAGACAGTCCCTAACGATCGTTGATCGTAAGCACGTTCCAACAAATGTTTTGGCAGAATCGATATGCCGTCAAAGAGACGTTCCGCGGCAGCGTATGGCTGCGCTAAGGAGAAGGTCACGGTATAGCTATCCTCTTTCTGTACTGAAATGGGCTGGCCCGCAACCATGAGCAGGTCTCTTTGCGGTGAATGGATAGCTTCATCTAGATAGCATTTGAATGTAAACACCACGTCGTCGGCATCAAACGGTGCCCCGTCTGAAAATCGCACGCCTTTTCGCAGATGCAGCGTGTAACGCCTCCTATCTGGAGAAGTGGACCAGGACGAGGCTAATGCCGGTTCGGTCTGTTGCGTATACCGGTTGACGTGGATCAGATCGGAGTGCAAAAGAGAAATAATGCTCTGCGAGTCGCTATCGTCTGCCACGAGCGGATTGAGTGTACTCGGTTGGGAACGCTGAGAGATAAACAACGTTCCACCGGCTTTTCCCACCTCGCCAGGGAGATCCAGGTACTCCACGTGATCCTCTGCGCGGCTGCCCGGATGCCCGAACGCAACAGGCAACAGCCAAACAACTACAGCCGCGAAAACAAGCTTACGGGTTAACATCATCGACCTAAGTACTTTCAATTAGCGCGATCCTATAGCTTAATCGAGCGGGAAGCAAGAAATAGCTGCTGATAAGCGAGAAATACAAAAACGAGTGCCGCAACGGGAGCAAACATCCACCAACATGCCTGCCAGACGAAGTACTGCTGCAGTTCGGCCAGCATGTTGCCCCAACTGGGAACGGGTTCGCCGACGCCGAGGCCAAAAAATGACAAGGTGACTTCGGCCAGCACGTACTGCGGTATGTAAAGTGCCGCCTGAGTCGCCATCACATCCCATGCTGCCGGCAGGACATGAATTCTCAAAATATACCAATCCGAGGCGCCGAAGCCTCGCGCTGCCAAGACATAGTCTTGTCCCTTCGTCCTGAATGCCACACCGCGAATGAGACGAGCCGGGCGGGCCCATCCAATCACGCCCAGCACAGCGATCAGCATTAGAAACGCCTGGCTAGGCTCCATATCGAGCGGAAGAATAGCGCGCACTGAAAGCAGCAGATACAACCAGGGAACACTCAGAAAGAGTTCACCGAGACGCATCACTAAGCTGTCGAACGACCCTCCGTAGAACCCAGCGATTCCTCCGAGGAGGGTACCCAGACAAACCGCAACGAGCGCTCCGAAGACCCCCACGAAAAGTGATTCACGCCCACCATAGATAAGACGTGAAAACTCGTCCCGGCCATACGCATCGGTGCCGAGCAGCCAAATCCTCGCGTTCCCGACTGTGCCGAAGAGGTGCCGTTCGGAAGCAAATAGTCCAAGAACTTCGTAGCGATAGCCGGTCACAAAGTACCCGACCTTGATGGGCTTACTTCGATCCTCTTCGTAGTGGCTAAAAGTTCCGGGGCTTAATTTCAATTGGTAAACGAAGGGCTGGATGTGCCATTTCCCGTTTGGGTCCCGCCAGTGAAACGAGGAAGGCGGCGCAAAGACGTAGTCTCTGTTTTGCGCGTCGAAGCTGTAGGGTGCAAAGAAACCGGGCAGCAAGACAACGCCATGGATTGCTGCCAGCATTGCAGCCGTCACCCGCGCTGTCCTGCTCATCTGCAAGCTAAGCAATCCGCATGCGAGGATCGCTCACGTAGAGGAGCAAATCGGATACAAGATTGCCTGCGATGAATAAGGCCGTAGCAACGAGTCCCGCATCGAGCACTAGGAAGATGTCTCGCCGCAGAATCGCTTCAAGCATCACCTGCCCCAAACCCGGCCAGCTGAAGATTACCTCGATTAACAGTGAGGAACTCATCAACATCCCCACCGAAATTCCGAGAAGCGAAATCAACGGGTTGGCTGCCGCCGGCAAAGCAAAGCGGAGTAGGATGCGCCGCAATGGAATGCCATGGCCGCGCGCCGCAGTCACGAAACTCGATTCCAGAGCCTCGCTTACCCCGTCCCGCACATGCGAGAAGAGCAGCGGCAGTAATCCGCAGCAGAGGCAAATGCCCGGAAGAGCAAGGTGCCTCAAGAGATCAGTGCTCTGCCCCCACAATGCCCAGCCGGAATTGAGGGGCCGCAAGGAAGGAGAGTTCATCGCTCCGATCGGAAACCAGCCAGTCTTCGCCGCAAAAATAACCAGCAAAAGCGCGATTATCAGTTCAGGAGTTGCCAAGAGAAGTGCTGATAGAGCCCTAGTTAGCCAGTCTGCCCACCGCCCCCGGTAAACGGCTGCCCATATGCCGAGAGGGAGCGCAATCATCCAGGCGAGCGTGGTTGCGGCGCCAGCGAGTATGAGCGTATTGCGCGCGCGCGACACAATTATCGGGCGTGCCGGAGCGTTGTAGGCGAATGAGAAGCCCCAATCGCCGTTCAGAACCGAGCGAATCCACCCGACGTACCTTAAGGGGACCGAGCGATTCAGGTCATGTTCTGCCCTGATTGCCTCGATTGTCGAAGGTGAAATCTCGGGATTCATCCTCATGCTTTGAAAGAAGTCGCCGGGAGCAAGGCTAATTAGGCCGAACGAAAGCATCGATGTAACGAGCAAAAGGAAAAGACTGTGCAGCAATCGCCGCAACAAGAAAGGCATACTACAAGATCCCTTTTCCCAGGGTGTCAACCTTCGGCATGGCCGGGATAGCGGCTAACAGCTCGCGAGTTTCGGGTCGATGAGCGTCGCAGATCAAATCCTTAGCCGGACCGACCTCGACAATCTTGCCCGAATCGAGTATCGCGAGAGTATGCGCCAGACTTGCGGCTATCCGGAGATCGTGCGAGATGAAGAGATACGAAAGTGATAGCGAGCGTTGAAGCTCGAGCAGCAGGTCAGTTAATTTAGCTTGCGTGCGGACATCCAGCCCGGAAAGCGCTTCATCAAAAATCAGCACTTTCGGGCAGAGAACCAGAGCGCGAGCAATGACGAGCCGCTGGCGTTGGCCGCCGCTGAACGTCATAGCAGGGCGGTGTGCAGTATCGGCCGGAATACCTAACCGTTCCATCAACACGATCGCTTGTTCTTCACGTTGACTCGACGACTCGCGTCTTAATATCGTCAAGGGCTCTGCGACGGTTTGCAGCGCGGTAAAGCCAGGATTGATGGCAGTAGCCGAGTGCTGAAAGATGAGCTGTATGTTTCTCCGGGCGGCGGCAAGTCTCGGACCACCGAGAGTCAAAGCGTTCTGCCCCTCAAACCAAATCTCGCCCGAATCGGGACGCTCTAGCAGCGCCAGACATCTCCCCAGCGTCGATTTGCCCGAGCCCGATCTTCCGGCAAGCGCAAGCGTGGAGCCGGGCCATAGTGAAAGATCGACGTTTTCTAATGCTGTGACTCTCGCCTCCCGTAACGAAAGCGCACGGGAAGCTAAGTACGTTTTAGTAAGACAGCGCGCCTGTAACAAGGCTCCTCGGTGAGTGCTCGGAAGCGACGTCCCACCATGTTTACACAGGGCGGGCACGAGCCGCGCGGAGCAGCAACTCTGTTTCCGGATGTCGCGGGGCCCAGTAGATCTGCTCTAATAGCCCGGTCTCGATTATGCGTCCTTCGCTGATGACTATGACGCGATCGACCAAGCCGCTGAGTAGCGCAGGATTATGCGTAATGAAAATCAACGAAAGACCTAAGCGTTCTTTGAGGCCTCGCAAAAGTGTCAGAATCTCCGCTTGCAGAACATTATCGAGTGCACTGGTCGGCTCGTCGGCGATCAAGAGACGCGGCTTTGAAACCAGCGCTTGCGCGATAGCCACCCGCTGACGCTGCCCTCCACTCAGCTCATGCGGGTAGGAACCATACATCCGAGGATCGGAAAGCTCGACGCTTGTTAACATCGAGATCACTTCCTGGTATCGGCTTCTCCGGCTTCCTTTCGAGTGGGCGCGGAGAACCTCCTCGATCTGCTTGCCTACGGTCAGAAAAGGACTCAACGCCAATTCGGGCTCTTGAAAGATCTGGGAGATTTGTCGTCCCCTCACCGTTTGCAGCACGCGCTCAGTCGCGCTAAGTATGTCGATGCCGTCGAACAGCATCGAGCCGGTTAAAGCCCAATTGGATGAAAGAAGCCGAGTGATAGAGCGCGCTAGTGTCGTTTTGCCGGCACCGGACTCGCCGAGGATTCCAACGCTCTCGCCTGCAGCGACATCGAAACTAACACGCTCAAGTATCGGAGCCCGGGAGCGGTGGACGAACGCGGTAAGATCCCGGAGAACCAGCAGAGGGCCGGCCGGTCGATCCATATCAGTGAGATCCGATTGCACCGCTCCAGTATTGGACGGCTTGATAAATATCCAGCCGTCCGTGATTGACGTCCGGACCGTCCCATTTAGCGTGAGCAAGCGAATCTGAGGTCGAATATTGATCGCAAACCAGATTCATTCCGGAAAGAACGGCGGCGACACCCGACGCGAAAGGCGCGCTGAACGATGTGCCCCAGCCGGCCGCATAGGTGGAGAATGGATAAGTCGTGATTATCGCTTCGCCCGGAGCACCAATCCACACAAGCTGAGAACCGTAATTAGAGAAGGTAGAAAGCTGGTCGTCGTTCGCTGTTGAAGCCACCCCGATGACGTTCTGGAGAGCAGCCGGGTAGACGAGCGCGTTCTCGCCGCTATTGCCGGCCGAGGCCACGGAAATGGTGCCGACAAGCGAGCCGATATTGAGCGCGTTGGCAACTTCTTGCGAGTAAGCGGCAAGGCTGAAACTCATATTGATCACTTTGACATTCAGCTGGATGGCGCGATAGATGGCGCGCAGGATGTCGGAGTTGTAACCCGTGCCGTCGGCCCGGAAGGCTTTCAGTGGCAGGATTCTTGCAGTTGGCGCGACCAGGTGTATGATGCCCGCGACCATTGTGCCGTGCCCGAAATCGCTGTATTGAGAATTGCCGTTTATGACCGAGGCAGTTGACTGATTGATGACCGCGGCAGTGGATTGAGAAACATCGCCCGATCCGCTGCCTCCGTTCACCCATTGCGGCTGTGAGCCTTCAATAATCGGAGGTGCCGGCAGCGTTACATCGAGGGTCTCGTCCGCTCCATTCCGATTCCGCGTGAAATCGTACCCGGTCATCAGCACGTTTCTCAGAGCGGGATGATTGGGATCTACGCCGGTATCAATTACAGCAACGATCCTTGCCCCTGTATCGGATGGGAAACCGGTTTGCATATCGGGCAGCCGCACAATCTGGGTGGCAGGCTGATGCACATAACCGTTGATCACCTGCGCTCCGTAGTAAGTTATGGGCGCGGTATCGGAAAGCGCCGGCGGAATCGGCGTGCCAGAGCTTTCAACGTGCGCCAGAGTGTCGATTTCCGCATTGAGCACGCCACTTATGTTCAGCAGCGCTGCCAAAACTGAGTTCGGATTCGCGCTATCCGGTGTTGTCACAAGGTAAACTGCGGCTGGCGCTCCGTCGATGTTCTCCGCCACGGTGCATCCGGCAATTGCGCAAGCCACCTGGACAACAGGTAAACCGCCACCTACCCGAACAATAATCCGCCCCCTCGCCTGGACCGAAGCTGTCCACATAGCCGAAATCAAAAGCAGCCTGAAAAGCATTTTGTGCCTCACGATGTCTCCTTTCCGACGTGTCCGGGTTCACTCCCCACAGGCTTTGATTGTAAGGAAATCAAGCATCCGATTTGGTACAACTATATCTATTAGAGCCAAATCACTTCGGTCGGTCTATCAATTGCAAAGTTAAGAATTTAGCAAAACAATAGATTTATAATGTCTGAGAATGGCGCTCGTTCTTCGGTACGGCACTTACAAACATTTCTGGGAAAGCGGCGCTGAAAGCGAGATTCTGGCCGAAACTAGATTGAATCGGCTTGCCCTAGACTACGGGTATCGGTACCGATTGGATGTGCGACCCAGAAAAGGACTTCCTCGGGTCGAATTCGTGCGAACGCTGCGGGAAGCTCGCTTTGTCGGAATGCCGATTCGCCGAACGAGCGGCGTAGTTCATTTTTACAAGCTTCTTCCAGACGGTTCTCTAAGCAGACATCAGTGGTAATCAGTGAGTCACTTTAGGCTGGTTTAACAGGACGTATGACCCCGTTCGGAAGCTGGTACTGATGCCGCTGCGCAGACCAGCGAGCTTCACCGTACTCGCCCATATTTACGCTACCTGTCATTCGATCGTTCTTTACAGTTCCAGTGAAATCATAGACGAGCCTTGTGCCTTGGATTTTCTGAGAGCTGCGAAGTCGGATTATATCTGCGGCAATCGCCCCGCGCAGATCTCCTGACACGAACTCGCCGTGATGAGTGCCTTCGAGCTTTGTTCCTTCCTGCTCTAGAACCAGGGTGTGTACGGCTGACCCGCGGTCGAAATCGATCGTTAGCTGCCACTGACCGGCTACGGTGACAGGGTCTCCAGACGGCAGGGGTTCGGGACCCGAAAGATGGGGCGGGCTGGCGAGCACTGCGTGAAGGCGTTCTGCGACTACGCGAGCATCACCGGGCATCATCATGTACGGTGTGATCGATATGGAGCTTGCCATCTCGTCGGGCCGCGAGCCTTTCGCTCCTCCAAGCACGATACGCGGCTCGGTATCGAGCACCAGCCTGCTTAACTCCTGACCCGTAATGCCGCGTTGAGCGCCATCCCACTCGATGCTGAGGCGCGGCGAACGATTGGAGAGTCCCTCCTCTGCATTATAGAAACGGGCATTCACTCCAGCCACCCGCTTGACGCTGGTCGAGATCTCCTCGAGCCATCCTTGCCACTGCTTCCACTCCGCTTCATGGTCCCGCTTTTTCCACATCTGCACAGCTGTGAGCATGCCCATGATCTCTTCTTTGCCGACCTTGAGTGAGCGGCCAAAAGCGTGATGGGGCGCGCTATTGGCCCATGCCGCCTGTAAGAGATTTTTATCGCCGAGCAGGAGACCTGCCGCCTGGGGCCCACGAATGCATTTGCCGCCACTGTAGGCGACGGCGGTCGCGCCGCGCTGCAGATGAACATTGGGAAAGGTGAGGATCTCGGCCGCCGCGTCTACAATAACCGGAACATTGTGGCGTTTTGCGGCCTCCGCAACAGCGCGCGTTCCGAGCGGCCCTTCGTCCCCCGGCCCAGCAAGAATGTAGGCCATAGCGGTCCTCTCATTGAAGGCGCTGGCGAGCTCCTGTGGACTGTTCACCTCGATGATCTTCACACCCACCATGCGAATGGCGTGGTCGTAGACGTTTCGCGAATACTCAGGAATGACAACTTCGTTTTTCAAGCCGGTCAGATCCGGCAGGCGTTGCATTCGCTCGGGGTTCGTGCCGGCAATGGAGGCGGCAGTGCAGTGGGTTAGCGCGGCGCAGCAACCTGCAGTTACGATTCCCCACTCTGCGCCAGTCAGGTCTGCCAGACACTTGCTGACGCCGTTCATCAGTTCGTCCATTTGAACATAGCTGCGCGAGGCTTCGCGCATCGCATCCTTCACTTCGGGCAAGGTCTGCGAACCGCTGATAATGGTGAAGGTACCGCGAGCATTGATCACCGGGCGGACGCCGATGGATCGATACAGCTCAACGCTCTTTTCGTTGCCCGTCGCCACGGATCGTGGTGCTTCGGCGGCCACCGGCAAAGCTCCCGCGAGTGTTAGTGCTCCGCCCCGCCACAGCAATTCGCGACGACTTGTTGTTGTTTTCGACTTAATCATGTCCTGCCTTCTTCAACGTCATTGATTCAAGAGATGCGTGTACGGAAGACTCTTCTTGTTTTCCTTCCGGCCTGACCACCAGCCAGGCAAGCGATCCACAAGCGCAGAGTCCGGCCGCCACTAGAAAAGATGCGTTCCAGCCCCAGCGGCTGGCTATCAACGGGGTGAGAGAAGCAGTGAGGGCGCCACCCAGCTGACCGCCTGCGTTCATCACGCCCGAAACCGAGCCGGCGTGCTCTCCCCCGATATCAGCCGTAACCGACCAAAACGAGCTTTGCGCCACATAGAGCGCACCCGCCCCGCCCGCCAGAATCAGACTAGCGAGTTGCGCACTCTCGACCTGCGTGCCCAAAGCAATGAAAATAGCGGAAAAGCCGATGCCCGCAGCTGCGACTCCGCACCGGCCCACTCGCTTCCCTTTCCGTTTACTTAGCACATCGCTGAGCCATCCTCCTAACGGGGAGCCGATGGCCATGGCTGTGAACGGCAGCATTGTGTAAAGCGAACTCTGGCGCAGGTTCAGATGACGAACATCACTCAGATAGATGAAGAACCAGCTGAAGAAAATGTACGCCGCATAGCCATAAGTGAAGTAGCTGAAGCTGACAATCAGAATGTCGGGGTTCGTCAGGATGGCCCTCCATGGTGGTCCGGCGCTTGCTGTAGCAAGCCGAGGCGGAGGGATGCCCGCCTTGATATGCTCGAGCTCGGCGTTCTTGATCCAGGGATGTTCACGCGGATTGTTCCGGGCAACAGCGTACCAGACACAACCGGCAGCCAGACCCAGCAGAGCGCTCCACCAGAATGAGGCCCGCCAGCCGTAGTGAAGCATCACATACGTAATAAGCGGAGGAGTAACGCCGGCACCAAATCCAACACCAGAGAAGATAAGACCATTTGCAATCCCACGCTCCGAAGAAGGTATCCAAGACGCTACGACGCGGTTTGAAGCCGGATACACCACCGCCTCGCCCACACCGAGACAGAACCGAATGCCGATCAGAAGCGCAAGAAGCAGAGCAGCATTTGCCGATACCAGTGTTATCAGAACTGTGAACACCGCCCACCAGAAGACGCCCAGCAGCAGAATCAGCCGGGGACCTACCTTATCGGCCAGCCATCCCGCCGGCGCTTGCGCGAATGCGTACCCCAAAACGAACGCGCTGAAGATCCAACCGAGCTGAACGTCCTGCAAATGGAATTCCGACGCGATCGCCCGCCCCGCAATGGAAACATTAACGCGGTCCAGATAGGCAATAGCGCTGACGACAAAGATCCAGCCGATGAGCACCCACCGGATACGGGTCGAGAAGAAATTCATTCGGTTATCTTTGGACGCGGCCCGATCCAGCGCCTCGGACGAGCGCCATTACTTCCTCTTTCGTGAAGCGATTGAAATCACCGGGAATCGAATGCTTCAGACACGATGCGGCGACGCCAAACTCCAGTGCTTCTTTGTCGGAGGAGAGATAAAGGAGTCCGTAAATCAGCCCGGCCGCAAAGCTGTCACCACCGCCGACCCGGTCGACAATGTGCGTGATCTCGTGGTGCCGGCTTACTAAAAACTCGCGCCCATTGTGCAAACACGCAGACCAGCCGTTGTGCGAAGCGCTTCGAGATTCGCGCAGGGTGATCGAAATTTTGTTGAGGTTTCGATATTTGTCGAGGACGGTTTCGGCAAGCTGCTTATATTTGCTTTGATCAAGCACTCCGCCTTCGACATCCGCTTCCGAGGCGATGTTCAGGCACTTCTGACAATCCTCTTCGTTGGCGATACAAACGTCAGCGAGCTTCACCAGCTCCGGCATGACTTCATGCGCTGCACGCCCCCATTTCCAGAGATTCTTGCGGAAATTAAGATCAATAGAGATCTTTGCGCCTAAGGCTTTGGCGGTTTGAAGCGACTCCAGAGCGAGCTTCGCCGCTGATTCGCTCAACGCGGGCGTGATCCCCGTCGTGTGAAACCAGGTTGTGTTCTCGAGCGCGGCCTGCCAGTCAATGCTCCCGGCTTTCGCGACAGCAATGGCGCTCCCGGCGCGATCATAAACAACGCTCGAAGGGCGCTGATTGGCTCCATTCTCAACGAAGTAGACGCCCTGACGGCCCGGTCCCCGTACGATTTGACTGGTATCGACGCCGAAGCGCCGCAGCTCGCCGATACAAGCGTCACTAAGCGGATTGGAATCGGGCAGCACTGTGATGTAACGACTCTGCCCGCCAAATTGGGATACAGATACGGCGACATTTGCCTCCCCTCCGCCCCACGTAGCAACGAACTCTGGCGATTGCAGGATCCGTTCGTAACCCGGCGGAGAGAGGCGGAGCATGATCTCTCCAAAAGCGGACACAATCGGGGAGGGCTGCTCGTGCTTTAGCGAATTAGCCAAGATTTGTCCAGCTTACTCCGTGCGGGCTCGGCATCTAACACGAGCGATATACTGACGAGTTTGCAAGTGATCAGCCGCAGAAACATCCTGAAGAGCCTCGGCTCCGCCTCGCTTCTTGGCATCCGGGGAACAACGCGCGCGTTTGCAGCTCTGCCTCCCATGAAGATTACGCGTGTACGAGTTTACACGCCGCCGGATCCAAACCCATTGTTCAATCAGAGTGATCACGTGGTCATAGTGGAAACGAGCGCGGGCGTCACCGGAGTTGGTGAAGGCGGATCGAAAGAGATGCTCGAACAGTGCGCCGGCCGCTTGATTGGCAGAGATCCGCAGTTCATCGAACGACTCTGGCAAGACATGTCGCGCGCCTTTTTTTACCCGCCTGGCCGGGAAAAGATGGACGCCCTTGGAGCGCTCGATCTGGCTTTGTGGGATATCAAGGGCAAGGTTCAAAGTATGCCGGTACATCAGGTGCTCGGCGGCATGACGCGCAATTTTTGCGAATGTTACAACACTGCCGGAACGATACCGGGTATCCAGCCCGGCATGAGCCTTAAAGAGCGCGCGCAGCTGACGATTGCGGCTGGCTATCGCGCCTTCCGTATGGGCGCCGCCGATGCGCCCGCGAATACGGTGTACAACACGAGAGAAAGAGTCAATCAGCTTTACCGCGAGTGCGTCGAGGCGCGGGAGGGCGTTGGCAAAGACGGCGACTGGGCGGTCGACTTCCATCAGCGGTTCGACCTTTCCGATGCGGTGCGCGGCTGCAATTTAATTCAGGATCTGGCGCCCTTCTTCGTGGAAGACCCGGTACGCGCCGAGGCCTTCGAGCAAGATCTGCCGATTCTGCGCCGGAAGGTGAACGTGCCGATCGCTGCGGGGGAAGAGTGGGGCAACCGATGGGACTTCAACAAGCTGATTGAAAATCATGACATCGATTTCGTGAGAGCCACACTCCCGAACGTCGGCGGTATCACCGAGATGATGAAAATAGCCGCCCTGTGCGAGACCCATTTTATAGGCATCGTGCCCCATTTCACGGGACCGATTGCGACAGCTGCGTTAGTGAATTCCCTCGGTACGTTTTCCGGCCCGGTGCTTATGGAGTACAACTTCCAAGGCAAGACTCTGCCGCATCTACCTCTTTGTCTCGATTTCAAGAACGGCAAGCTTTTTCCCAATGACCGGCCTGGTCTGGGTGTCGAACTTGATATGAAACAGCTGAAGCTAGTGACTGAGATCACTCAGCCCGTGACCAGTCGCGCCCAGACATATTTCCGGCCAGACGGCTCCATCACAAACTGGTAAGCGCTACAAAACTACTCTCCCGATGAACACTTCAGAAACTTGCGAACGGATTAAGCAAATCGGTATCGTGCCGATCATTCGAACGGCGGATGCAGCTTCGGCTATCCGTGCCGTGGAAGCAGTAGCCAAGGGCGGCATTCCTTGTGCTGAAATCACCATGACCGTGCACGGAGCAATTGGCGCACTCGAAGAGGTCGCTAAAGAATTCGGAGACAAGATCCTGCTTGGCGCCGGGACAGTTCTCGATCCTGAAACGGCACGGATCTGCATCCTGTCGGGAGCTGAGTTCCTGGTTACGCCCAGCCTCAACGTACGCACGATCGAGCTTGCAAAGCGCTATTCGAAGGCGATCTTTCCTGGAGCGCTCACGCCTACGGAAATCCTGGCCGCATGGGAGGCGGGAGCGGATGCCATAAAAGTTTTTCCGTGCAGCGCGCTCGGCGGCGCAAAGTACATCAAGGCGCTCAAAGGACCGTTTCCGCACATTGAGTTTGTGCCTACGGGCGGGGTCAACCTTGAGACGCTCGCGGACTTTATCCAGGCAGGCTGCTCAGCCGTGGGGGTAGGTGGCGAGCTAGTGGATTCGGGAACGATCGCTGCCGGCAAGTATGAGGTCATCTCCGAACGCGCCCGGCAGTTCAGGGAACGTATCGACGAAGTTCGCCGTCACATGCAGCGTTAATTAAAGGCGGCCGAAGCGGCGGACTGCTTCTCGAATCGACTTGTACTTTTCTATAAACGGAAACATGCCGTGCTCGCTCTCGTCAAGCTGCTGGGCTTTCTTCAAAACTTCTTCTGCGTGCTCTCGCGGAACCACGGCCACGCCATCCAGATCGGCCACGATAATATCGGCAGGATGGACCGGGACGCCTGAGCACATAACGGGGACGTTTCTACCGGCGAACCGGTAGTGGTTGACGGTGGTCGACGGAACGACTCCGCGGCTAAATACCGGAAACTGCAATCTTGTAATTTGAGGCGTGTCGCGAATGCCACCATCCACTACAGCGCCAGCAAAGCCGCGGTACTTCATCGCGGTACTCATCAGCCCACCCAAACCGGCATAGTTAAGCCCGTCCTCGAGCACCATTACGTAAACAGAACCGGGCGCGGACTCGTCGATTGTATCGAGCATGCCCGCGAGCGCCTTGGCACCGTCGGTGTTTTCCTCTTTTTTCAACTGAACGGTGACAGCTGGCCCTGCGAACTTCGCCGCGTTCAGCGGACGCATATCGTGCGGCAGGTAGGCGCGCTTGCCGTACAGCTGTTCCATCGCGTCTGAGACAGAGGCGACTTCTACGAGACGGAAGCTTTCGATCAACTCGTCTCGACCGGGACTCGGACCAGCCACCTCAAAAGAAGAGATCAGCAGAAGCGCCGCGCTCGCGGCTACGGCGAGAATCAATCGTTTCATCGCAGATCAGGCGAGCCGGATCTGGCTGACGTGAATCTTGTCGTCGCTAAACTCACCCAAGCCAAGCGTCCCGGCAATTTCGATGTGTTCTACCTGGCAGTTTAGGAAGTGACTGTCGCTATCCGGCTTAGACAAGGCAACGCTCGCCATGCCGACCTCTTGGCGGCGGGCGTCGATCGCTTTCCATCCAGTCTTGTCTAACGCCACCGGATCGGTTCCGAAGTAGAGTGTCTTCGGCTCCCATTCAAACCGCGGCTTACCGGGAGGACCGCCGTGATACGACGCTCTTACCGCGTCGACGATGTGTAACACGACCTTCTGACGAATGATGGGCAAGCTCACGACGGAGGGAATGAACATGCCGCAAGTATTTGCCGTAGGATTGAAGTGGCTGCGGTTGACATTATTGACGAAGCCGTGCGACATATTCTTCAGCGTGATCGTCACGCCGGCGGATTGATGATGCTTGAGCACCGGAAGATTGATGATCTTGTTGACTTCCGTTGTAACGACTTTCGCCACGTATGACCGACGCGATCGCGGACTGGCCGGATCATCGCCGGGCTTCACTACCGCCAGCTCCATGAAATGATTTTCGTCGTAGCCGTCGATAGCAAGCTGCGACTCGTCATAGCGGGGCGATGCCGCGACGAACCGAACCCCAGGGCGAAGCCATTTATCCATGCCGCATTCCATCGCCTCTTCGCGATAACGATTGAAGACGACGATCTTGTCGTCAGCCACGCCGGCCTGATTTAAACCGTCGAAGATCGAATGCAGGACGGACGGATCGGAGCATAACTTCGGACCGCCGACGGGGCTTACTTTAATCCCGACCACATCACCTTTGGTGAATAACGATCGCCAGGCATCCTGCGCAGTAGGCGCTCCGGTAAGCTCTTTCATCCCGCGGTCGACCATCGAATGAACGGGCTCAGGCTGGTAGACTCCCGAGGAGATGCACCCCGCATGCTCAACTGCGATTACACGGCCGGGGTACGGACCGGGCATTCCGAGCCTGCGGTTTGAGTCGGCCCTGCTTTTCGATTGCACCAGCGAACCAACTGCGCCCGCAAATGCAGTCTGAATGAGCTGCCTTCGATCGATCTGCATGAATCCTCCCGGTACTCAATCAAACGGAACTGCCATCAGTGTATCGCTCTCGGCCGCGCTCTCCGCGTAGTATGATTTTGCAGCAGCGAGCAATGAAAACAATATTTACGACTTGCCTTACCGCTCTTATCGTCCTGTCAGCCCGGCCCGGAGTCGCTTACACTCAGTACGATCTCCTACTACAGGGGGGCCGCGTTGTCGATGCGAAAAATGGTATCAGCGCCGTACGGGACATTGCCATCGCCAATGGCAAGGTCGCAGCCGTTGCCGAGCATATCGACCAGTCGAGCGCTCTCAAGACGGTCGATGTGAAAGGTCTCTATGTCACGCCGGGCCTGATCGATATCCACGTCCACGTTTACGCAAGCACTGGAGAGCGCAACTCTTATGCAGGGGACAACAGCGTGTTCCCGGATGGATTCACGCTCCGTTCGGGAATAACGACGGTGGCCGACGCGGGCTCTTCCGGCGCTCGCAGCTTTGAAGACTTCAAGCAGCATGTGATTGATCGATCGAAGACGCGGGTACTCGCTTTCCTGAACATTGTCGGCGCTGGGATGCGCGGCCCTAAGTATGAAGACGTGCTGGCGGATATGGATCCAAAGACGGCTGCCGACGTGGCTAAGCGCTATCCAGGCTTGATTATCGGAATTAAGTGCGCGCACTACTCAGGGCCGGAGTGGACGCCGGTTGAAAACGCCGTTCAAGCCGGGACCGCGGCGAACATACCGGTGATGATCGACTTCGGAGCGAACAGGCCGGAGCGGCCCATTAGCGTGCTGTTAACTCAGAAATTACGGCCGGGCGACATCTACACGCATTGTTATTCAGGCTTGCGAAATGAACTCGGACCCGATGGCAAGGTAAACCCGGGAATGTTGGCGGGCCGGAAGCGCGGCGTGATTTTCGATGTGGGCCATGGCGGCGGCAGCTTCGCCTGGCGTATAGCGGCACCGGCGATCGAGCAGGGATTCCTGCCCGATTCGATCTCAACGGATTTACACATTGGGAGCATGAACGCTGGCATGAAAGACATGCTCAATGTGATGAGCAAGTTCCTGGCACTCGGTTTGTCGGCTGACGACGTGATAGCCCGCTCGACGTGGAATCCGGCGCGGGAAATTCATCACGAAGAATTGGGCAACCTGAGTGTCGGAGCGATCGCTGATGTGAGTGTTCTTCGCGTGGCCAAAGGCGATTTCGGTTTCACTGATATGTATGGCGCGCGAATGAGCGGCAACAGCAAATTCGAATGCGAGATGACCATCAAGGACGGCAAAGTCGTTTACGACTTAAATGGCATCAGTCGTCCCGATTGGAAGACGCTTCCCCCGAACTATACGGCGGTCGGCGACCGGCGCTGGGACGGACTGAATCCGCCCGAAAAGAAGTAATCTCCTTCGCGCAGCTTTTCGGGCCCGTCAACACTGAGTCTTCCGGGCCGGGTGAAAGCATCAAAATCCAAAGAAGCGCGGCGCCAGGAACGTAACAGTTTTGAAACAAGCCGCCATAGCCAGGACATAAATGAAGCCAGCGATCTTAACAGTTGATGACGATCCGGATGTACTGCGCGCTATCGAGCGCGATCTGAAGCAGCGCTATAGCGAGAAGTATCGAATTTTGCGGGCCGAATCGGGACACGCGGCGTTAGATCTCCTGCGCCGGCTGCAGCAACGGAACGAGACAGCCGCGCTGTTTCTGGTGGACCATCGCATGCCCCAGATGAACGGCGTGGAAACACTGAGCGAGGCCGTAAAGATATTTCCTGACGCAAAGCGTGCCTTGCTCACCGCGTACGCGGATACCGAAGCGGCAATCAAAGCAATTAACGAAGTACGACTGAATCACTATTTACTCAAACCGTGGGATCCCCCTGAGCAGCAACTCTATCCCGTGCTCGACGATCTGCTGGAAGATTGGAGCGCTGGGTATCGCCCGGCCTTTGAAGGCGTTCGGGTCTTGGGGACGCGTTGGTCCGTGAAGTCTTACGAAGCGCGAGATTTCTTGGCACGAAACCAGATACCCTACCAATGGCTGGATGCCGACGCCTCGGACCGAGACGCGGAGGTGCGACGACTGGTCAACAGCATGGGCGCGGAAGAGCTCAAGCTTCCCATCATCCTGTTTACCGATGGAACAAAGTTGCATGAGCCGAACTCGCAGGAACTGGCGGAGAAGCTAGGATTGCGAACGCGCGCCGGGTTGCCGTTCTACGACCTTGCCATTGTGGGCGGTGGACCGGCTGGACTGGCTGCCGCCGTTTATGGCGCGTCCGAAGGGCTGAAAACGGTAATGGTCGAGCGGGAGGCGCCCGGCGGGCAAGCGGCGCTGAGCTCGCGAATTGAAAATTACCTAGGCTTTCCGTCGGGCTTGAGTGGATCGGATCTGACGAGGCGGGCGGTTGCGCAGGCGAAACGCTTCGGAGTCGAAATTGTTTCGCCGCAGGAAGCCACTTCGCTGCGAATGGAAGGGCCCTACCGGTATCTGCAATTGAGCGACGGGACGGAACTCTCGTGCCACTCGCTGCTGATTGCAACAGGTGTGCAGTGGCGCAGGCTCGACGTACCGGGCATCGACCGACTGCAGGGAGCGGGCGTCTACTACGGAGGGGGAACGACGGAGGCGATGTCTTGCCGCGATGAAGAAGTCTTCGTCGTTGGCGGCGCAAACTCCGCCGGACAGGCGGCGATGTTCTTCTCGAATTATGCGAGCCGGGTGACAATGCTTGTGCGGGGCGACTCGCTAGCGGCGACTATGTCGAGCTATTTGATCGAGCAGATCCAAAGCACGGACAGGATCAAGGTCGAGTACCGGACGCGGCTGCTCGAAGTGCACGGGGAGACACATCTGGAAGCGGTCACGATCGCGTGTGATCATTCGGGCGAGACACATCGGGTGCCCGCCTCTTCTGTTTTCATCTTTATCGGCGCAGAGCCGAGAACGGCGTGGCTTGACGGTGTCGTCGAACGGGACGAGCGAGGCTTTATTCTCACCGGCCCGGATCTGCTGCGCGACGGTAAACGTCCAAGAGGCTGGCAGCTCGATCGCGACCCGGGACTGCTCGAGACGAACGTCCCCGGCATTTTTGCCATCGGCGACGTGCGGCATGGGTCGATCAAGCGCGTTGCCTCCGGCGTTGGCGAAGGGTCAGTGGCGGTGCAGTTTGTGCATCAGTATCTGAGCAAGGTTTCATAATGGCGGAATTAGAAGTTGCTCAACGAGAGGCGCCTTCGGGCGAGCTGCCACTAGAGGCTGCGCTTCGGAATATTGAAATCTTTTCGGATTTAACGGACGAGCAAATCGAATGGTTCGCTTCGCACTCGGAGGACCTGAGGCTCGCGCCCGGCGACATCCTGATTCATGAGGGGGAACCGGCCGATTCGCTGTTTGTTCTGCTCGAGGGCGAAATCCGGGGACGCCGGGAGAGCGGCGGCGGAGACGGCCCTGTGTTTACAGCCAGGGCGGGCCAAGTAAGCGGGATGCTTCCGTTTTCGCGAATGACGCATTTCACGGTAGTGGCTCGCGCTCTGCAGCCGACGCGCCTAGCGCGCTTGCGAAAACCGGACTTCGACGAAATGCTGCGCGTGATTCCGCCGCTGCTGCCACGTTTGGTAGCCGTGTTGGCGGATCGTATCCGGGAAGTGAGCCGGGCGGATCAGCAGCGTGAAAAACTCGTAGCGCTCGGGAAGCTTTCTGCGGGCCTTGCCCACGAGTTAAACAATCCAGCCTCAGCTGCACGACGCGCTGCGGAGACGCTGCGGAAAGTCAGCAAACAGGTCCGCGAGGCAAATCAGCGGCTCTACATTACCGGCCTTTCACAGGAGCAGCGCATGCTGCTGGGCGAAACGGAACGGAAGATGGTCGATGATCTGGGCACGGCGCCTCCCTTGGATTCGCTCGCCGAGAGCGACCGGCAGGAAGAGATTGAGGATTGGCTTAAGAAGAACGGGGTTCACGACCAGGGCAGCATGGCCTCCGGTCTGGTGGAAACCGGACTAGATAACGCAACGCTGGATCGGTTGGCCCGGGCTTTCGACCGCGCGACTCTGAGCGACGTGCTGATCAAACTGGTCGCCAATATCGAGGCGGAGAAGCTGACCCGGGATATCGAAAGCGCAACCGGACGCATCTCGGAACTGGTACGAGCGGTAAAAGAGTACTCGTTCATGGACCAGCAGCCGCAGCAGGAGATCGATCTTCATCAAGGAATCGACAGTACGCTGACCATGCTGAAGTTCCGGTTGAAACATGGAGTGAATGTTTCGCGAGAGTATGATGCGAAGCTGCCGAGAGTCTTTGCACACGGCAGCGAACTAAACCAGATTTGGACAAATCTAGTTGATAACGCGATTGATGCGATGCAGGGAAAGGGCGAGCTACGAATCCGGACAGTTCGCGAGCTTGACTATGCGCTGGTCGAGGTGATCGATAACGGTCCGGGCATTCCGGAGGAGGTGAAGCCTCATTTGTTCGAGCCATTCTTCACGACGAAGGGCGTGGGGGCGGGAACGGGGCTTGGCTTGGACACGGTATACCGGATTGTGCGGAATCACCACGGACAAGTGACGGTCCAATCCCGGCCGGGCGAAACGCGCTTCCAAGTGCGCCTTCCGCTCAGTCAGCCCAAGTAGCTATCCGGATCGCCGTCTGTTTTCTTCCGCTGTAAGTCTTCGATTTGCCAGCCGAACTCCAGCAGTGGTTTGGCATCGAGTGCAAAGCGGACGATAGTCTCGCTCAGCCCGGCGGAGGCGCACTCCAAGCGCGAGAGTGGACGCTCCACCACAAACGAAGTCAGCTTCAACCAGGACGCGAACGGCTCATCCGAGTAGTTTTGAAAGCCGCGCGGCATGGTGGATAGTGAATACTCTGAACTAAGCGCGAGATTTTTTCTTTTCAGCTTCGACGCCACGGCTCCGAAGCACTTCGGCTCCTGCGAAATCGATTCGCGCCAAACCTGAAGCACCGCGCGTTCCGGCTGCCACATGCCGGCAGCGACAAACGATTGCTCCGGCGAGATGTGGATGTAGAACAGCACCTCGGAATCGCTGAACGATCGGCGAAGGTCGGCAGAAACGTGAGTCTTGAAAGGCGTTTTGTTCTTGCTAAAGCGTATGTCCCGGTAGACTCGCTTCACTGGATTCCGTTCTTTGGCGTAAAGCGGCAGCTTATGCGTACGGCCGCCGGCTTCGACAGAGCGAACCAGCGATGCCATTGGCTGTTCGACCAGTTCCTGATACTGCGATTTGCGTTCGCGAAACCAATCGCGATCATTGTGCTTTTTGAGCGACTCCAGGAAGCGAAAACCTGCTTCTGGGAAGCCGGCGAAAGTGGGTTGCCCATCGTTACGAATCGATTTCATGGAAAAGAAGGACTCTAAGAGTCGAATAGCATAATCAAAACAGTCTTGAGCGCAACTGAAACGGAACGAAAGGGCGAGAGCTCGGAAGGCCAAGGATGGCACCCGGGGCACAACCCGTGGCTGGTAGCGTTGACCGTCACGATCGCGACCTTCATGGAGGTGATGGACACCTCTATTGCGAATGTCGCGTTGCCGCACATCGCAGGCGGTCTCTCAGCGGGCCAGGACGAGAGCACGTGGGTGCTGACGAGTTATCTGGTGGCGAACGCGGCAGTGCTGCCGGTCTCGGCGTGGCTGGCTGACCGGTTCGGCCGAAAGCGCTTCTACATGACATGTGTGGCGCTATTTACGGTGAGCAGTTTTCTATGTGGCTTTGCGCCCTCGCTCGGGTTGCTTGTGTTCTTCCGGGTGTTGCAAGGAGCAGGTGGCGGCGGCCTCGGCCCGTCGGAGCAGGCGATTCTGGCCGATACCTTTCCGGCCTCGAAACGCGGCATGGCCTTCGCGGTGTACGGCATGGCGGTCGTTCTCGCGCCCGCAATTGGTCCCACGCTCGGCGGTTGGATAACCGATCATTATTCGTGGCGCTGGATCTTCTACGTGAATGTTCCTTTCGGGGCGCTTTCGCTCTGGTTGAGTTCAATCATGGTGACAGACCCGCCGTGGCTGGAGAAATCGCGCAAAGAAGCAAGTAGCAGGAGCGTCGACTTTGTCGGACTGGTGCTAATTGCGCTGAGTCTCGGTACATTTCAGGTTGTGCTCGACAAGGGTCAACGGGACGAATGGTTCGCCTCGCCGTTCATCACCTCGTTCGCCATTATTGCGAGTGTCTCGTTAATCGTCTTCCTGTTCTGGGATTGGAATCACAAGTACCCAATCGTCAATCTTCGTCTGTTCAGGAACCGGAATTTTGCCGTATCGAACGCGTTGATGTTTTTGCTGGGCGCCGTGCTGCTCGGCTCGACAGTTTTGATCCCACAGTTTCTACAGACATTGATGGGGTATACGGCCCAGAAAGCAGGCGAAGTTCTAACCCCTGGAGGTTTTGCGCTGTTGATGATCTTGCCGCTGATCGGATTTCTGGTGAGCCGCGTGGACGCCCGCATGCTCATTGCCTTCGGATTCACGTTGAGTGGACTGGCGCTGATTCAACTCACGCATCTTACTCTCGATATCGATTTTCACACTGCGGTCTGGTGGCGCATCGATCAAGCCGCCAGCCTGGCATTTCTCTTTGTACCCATCAATACAATTTCTTACGTGGGCATTCCGAAAGAGGAGAACAATCAGATCTCGGCGATGCTTAACCTGATGCGGAATATCGGCAGCTCCGTCGGAATATCGATATTTGCAACCATGCTGGCGCGGCGGCAACAGGTGCATCAGACCTTCCTTTCAGCGCATATTTCGGCGGGAAACTCGGTTTATCGAAATTACTTCGACGGGATCTTACACCGTCTGACGGCAGCCGGACAGGGCGCCGCGGTTGCAAATAACCAGGCCATGGGCCGTGTTTACCAAACTGTTCAGCAGCAATCGGCATTGCTGGCGTATGGCGATGTGATCTGGATTTTCGTGATACTCAGTTTTGTGGCGGTGCCGGTAGTATTCTTCGCGCGGCGGAATAAACCGGGGCAGGCAGCCGCAGGGCATTAGGAAGAAAACCGCTATCTTTTGGTCGAGGCTCGGAAACGAAGTTGCGGGTCGCAAGAAGTTGCGGGTTGGAAAAGCACGTTTAGCGGCGGGCGGCCTTGGCGTATTTGCTCCAGACCGCAGGGTCCGAGAGCATCTGTATGAAGATCCCGCCCACAACCGAGCGAGCTTGAAAGCCGGACTGCTTACCTGTTTTCGCGTCATACCAGTCCGTCAGCGGAACGCGGCTGGGAGTCTCGGTCGCAAAGGCGTAGGCTGGATCGAAGAGCGCCTGAAAACCGGCCGGCGAGTTGGTCAAAGAAGCTGTCCAGGCAAGCCAATCGATCTTGGTGTAGTCCTTCCGGTTATCTAACGGAACGCCATACTTCTCCTGATGCTTCCGGTAGAAGGCCAGTTCGCTCTCCACTACCTCTTTCGGGAACAGGTTCAGGCTCAGCAGATGATCCCAAACCAGATTGTATTTCTGGCTCCAAGTTCCTGGACGATCAAAGGCGAGCCGGTAATGATCGCCGTCTCTGGCGAGCGCGACCCAACGGCGGGCATAATCGCGCGCCAGGTTCAGATACTCATCCGACTGTTGTTTGTGGCCCAGCTGGTCAGCCAGCTTCCCATAAACTCCTAGGGCGAGAATTGCCTTGATGGAAAGGTTTGCGTTATGCGCGAGATGGCCGGCAAAGTCATCTGTGCAAAGTTGGTTCTCCGGATCGAGCCCCTTAGCCTTCAAGTATTCGGCCCACCTGGTGAGCACCTTCCAGTACCTCCCTGCAAATTCGGCATTGCCATCGACCTGGGCAACGCCGCCAATCATGAGCAGCATGTTCCCGCTTTCTTCGACCGGCATCTGGTCGAGCTCAGAGGCTTCTCCGGCGCCGTATTGTTGTCCGTTAGCGAGCGGATATCGACCGAGATCATGCGGTGCAAACGGGAACCTCCAACGAGGCAGTCCGGCGTAAACCAGAATCGGCTCGAGCTGAGCCTTCAGGAGCCCAGAGTTGAAGAGCAGAAAGAAGGGCGAGCTTGGGTAGGTGACATCAACGGTGTCGATCGATCCATTACTAAAGTTCTCTTTCGAGAAGAAAAGCGGAGTGTTGTCGAAATCGGCGGTGAGCTTGTGAGCCGCTAGTGTTTGCCGATAGGCTAGAGCGCAAAGCTCGGCATACTTATCGCCACCCGCACGGCGGAGATCGGACATCAGCTGGTCATCAAAGGATTTAGCCCGCGCATCCAGAGCCTGATAGTCGCCCAGAGCTGCTCCAAGCAGCTCGGTTACTTCCATGCCATTGCGACGCCAGTAGGGACGCAGCCGCCGCTGGAAGTAGGAGACCGAATAAAGATCGTCATAGGCGACGATCAGATGACGCGTAACGGGAGCAGCGGTTACCGTTCCGAAATCGAAAGAATGAGCGAGAACGGGCAGTTCCTGCGCGTAAGGCTGCTCGAGCCGGAGGTTGTCCGCCGCGGGCACCCGGCCGGTTTTCGAGAAGGACTCGATTGCGTCAGGCCGGACGGTAGCGGCTTCGAAGCTGCCCTGTTCAGGGGGCGCGACAACGTAGAGATAGCCCCAATCGATGCGTAGATCGTCGCCCGATTTTTCCAGTATGGGCTGGGCTTCGCTGCCGAGCCGCAGAATTTGCGTCTCGCCGATGTGATAACGCGACCAGGTGACGCGCTCATCGGGCGTGTTGACGGCGATCTGAGCGCCGGCATCAAAATAGACTTGCACTTTATGGGCGCCGCCGTCAGTGGACCGCACATTCCAGGTGACGTATGTAACTGGCCGGGACAGAACGTCAAGATCATCAGGAAGTGCGGGCGTGAGGAAGGTGAGAGTTAACTGAATGCCGGCGCCTTCAAAGTCGTAGATGGTGCGAGTGGGCAGGACCTGAAGCTTCGTTTGATTGATCGCCGGGAGCTCACGCGGCTCGCCGCCGATCACGCGAAAAATATTTCCGTCTATGCGCACAAGGCCGCAAAGCGAATGTACTTTTCCGGTCCAGTGTTTGGTGGGTGAGTCCGTAAGGCGATCGGACATGGACCAGATGCTGAAGTAAGGATCGTGCGTGATGAGAGGAACGGCCGGCGGACGGAAATCAGCCGTGAAGGCGGGAGACGCAAGCGCAAGCAAGAAGCATGAGCACGCAGCAAGTCTCGTCGAGTGCTTTAGGAAGGGCATGTAAACGACGGAAGTTTACCATGCAGTAACAAGATCAGCCCGGCAGCAAGGTGCATCACCGGAATGCAGCACGTGAGAATAAAAAGACAGTTACACGACCGTGTTCCGCTGCCAGGAGTTAACTGCGAAAGAGATCGAGGTGACGGGAATTTGCAGATGGAGCTAGAGGATCGATTCGAACGAGCCGTGGATGCGATTGTCGCGGGCGAACTCACCACCCTGGAGGCGCTGCTGCGAGAGACCCCGGCGCTTGTGCAAACGCGTTCGGCAAGACCGCATCGGGCGACCCTGCTGCACTACTTGGGTGCGAACGGCGTAGAAGATTACCGGCAGAAGTCGCCTCGGAATGCCGTTGCCGTTGCAAAGATGCTGCTCGATAGCGGTGCTGACCCGGATGTCTTAGCCGAAATCTATGGAAAGAGCACGAGTTTGGGATTGGTTGCATCGAGCATTCATCCGCGGGAAGAGGGCGTGCAGATCGGGTTGATGGAGGCGCTCCTTGCTTCTGGAGCGGCGATCGATGCAGTCTCGGGCGCTTGCAGCCCAATCCTGTCGGCGCTGCGTAACGGGCACCAGGACTCGGCAGAGTTTCTGTCCCGGCGAGGTGCGGCGTTGGATCTCGAAAGCGCGGCCGGCGTGGGCCGCCTCGATGTAGTTCAAAGCTTTTTCAATGAAGGCGGCAAGCTGAAAGCGAATGCCACCAAGACGCAGATGGAACTGGGACTCATGTGGGCATGCGAGTACGGTCGAAACGATGTTGTCGATTATCTGCTGAATCGGGGCATCGACATCCACGCACAGGCGAGCACTGGGCAGACGAGCTTGCACTGGGCGGCCATCGGCGGGCAGCTGCAGACGATCGAATTGCTTTTGGCACGAGGCGCCTCGCTTGAAGCGAAGAACGTCCACGGTGCCACGGCTTTGGAGCAGGCGTTATGGAGCGCGAAAAACGGAGGCGGGGCGGTTGAGTATGGCCCCGTGATAGAACGATTGACTCGCGCGGGTGCTTTTCGGGAGTGAGGCGGGGCAAAGCAAAGAACGAAATATTCTGTGAGCCAGCCGAGGCTTACGATCGGATCGCGACAGAGTACGCGCGCATATCGGAAGCACGGCGAGCGTATCTCGACGGTATCGAACGGCTCGTTATCTCCGCGCTGCCCCGGGATTGCCGATCGTTGCTCGACGTAGGAGCAGGCGACGGGACTCGCGCGATGCGTATTGCCGAGGCGTGTGGGATAGAGCAACTCGTTCTTCTTGAGCCAAGCGCGAAGATGCGCGACTTATGGCCTGCCGCAGTAAGCAGGTGGGAAATGCGCGCCGAAGAACTTCACACACAAACCGGGAGCTTCGACGCGATTACGTGTTTATGGAACGTGCTCGGCCATATATTTCCTCAAACCGCTAGGCTGGAGGTCTTGCGGCAATGCGGGCGCCTCCTCGCGCCGAACGGCCTGCTGTTTGTGGACCTGAGCCATCGGTACAACGCGGTGCATTATGGGTTCCTGGCGACTCTTGCGCGAATCATGGGCGATCGCCTGTCTTGGAGTGAGCGCACGGGCGATGTAGTGGCGCATTGGGAAGTAAACGGAACCCGCTATGCAACAGCCGGACATGTTTTTACGGACGCCGAGTTTCGGCGGGTTTTGGCTGCTGCAGGTTTGAAGCTATGCAAGAGCTACGCGGTAGATTACCGGACGGGACGCATCCGCAGGTCGAAAATGGCAGGTAATTTGTTGTATGTATTACGGCGCGGCTAAGGCCGTCGGGTTGCTTCGCCGAGCACGAGACAGACCCGGGCGATTTCGTCCGGCGTAATGGCATTGAAGAAAGGCAGTGCGAGCGTCCGAGCCGCGATATCTTCCGTCACGGGAAGACTACCGGCAGTCGGTGCGTAGCTCGCATAGAGCGGCTGCCGATGGATAGGCGGAAAGTAGGATCGGCAGCCAATACGCGCTTCAGTAAGAGCCTGGATGATGCGATCCCGGTAGCCAGGCACGCGAACGATCAACGCGAACCAGGACAGGCGGCCCTGCGGAGCTGACTGTTGCGGAAGTTCAATTTCCGCGTAGGCGCGCAGAGATTCACAGTAGAGGTTGCCGACGGCTTCGCGGCGGGCGAGGATGGATTCGACTCTCGCGAGTTGCGAGATGCCCAGTGCGCAACTGATCTCGGGGAGGCGATAGTTGTAGCCGAGAACTGAATGATCGAGCCAGCCATCGGTATCGAAACGGCCTTGATTGCGGAGAGCGCTAATAGTGCGGGCAAGTTCCGGGTGCGGTGTGACGAGGACGCCGCCTTCGCCGGTAGTGATCGGTTTATTGGGGTAGAACGAGAACACCGCCAAGTCGCCAAACGCGCCGATTTTCCTGCCCCGGTACTCGGCGCCAATTGCCTCACAGGCATCTTCAATGAGGCGCAGATTGTGCCGGCGGCAGAGATCGAGGATGGGATCAAGGTCAGCTGGGTAGCCGAAGGTGTGGACGAGAAGAATAGCGCGAGTTCGGGGTGAGAGAACACGCTCAATCGACTCGCGGGTGAGATTCAGCGTGAGCGGATCGATGTCGGCGAACACGGGCGCAGCGCCCACGTACAGGATCGCGTTCGCCGCAGCGATGAAGGTGAACGAGGGAACAATAACCTCGTCCCCCTCGCCGATGCCGAGCGCCTGAAGGCCAAGATGCAAGCCCGCTGTGCCGGAGCTGAGTGCAACCCCGTGCGGCACGCCGATGTAGCGAGCGAACGCTTGTTCGAATTCCACGAGTTTCGGGCCAAGACTTAGCTGCGGCGTTCGAAGCACAGCAACGACCGCCGCTATATCGCTTTCGTCGATGTCGGGGCGCGAGAGCGGGATCTCAGGTGGAATGCTGCTGCTCAGGCGCTTGGCTCCTCCTTCGAAGTGCGCTTGATCAGAAGCTCCTCACCCAAGGGGACTGAGGCGATGATTTCGGCAATACGCTCGCTGGCGTGTCCGTCGCCGTAGGGGTTTTCCATACCTTCGAGGGAGCGGCGGAACTCCGCATTTCGACCGACCGCGATCCGCTCGAGGATAGACTGCTTCGCTGGTTCGGCGTCAAGAACATTACGAGCGCGTTCGCGGCCACGCTGCCGAATGCCGACATTCACGGCGGGAATGGCGAAAGAAGCGGCTTCCATAATTCCACTGCTCGAGTTACCGAGGAGCAGGTCGACGTGACGCAGCAAACTCCAATAAGAGAGCGGGTTGAGGTTCAAAAACATGCTCGCGTGCTGGCGGCGGTGGAGGAAGGCCTGTGTGCGCTCGATGATGAACCGGCTGCCAGCATCGGCATTGGGATAGCAAAACAGAAGCTGTTCAGGAATTGCATCAAGGGCTGAGAAGAGAGCTTCGGCTTCACGGGTCGTGTCGCGCGCGATCGTTACTGGATGGAAGGCGATCAGGATGGTCGGCTGTTGCAAATTTACAGAGAGCTCCTGTTCGAGCTCTTGCCGGCTCCGGAAAGCGCTACGACGCAGATGATCGAGAGAAGGCGCACCTACGCGGTGCACTCGCCAAGGCTCCTCGCCCATCGCAATGACGCGGGAACGCGCCGCGTGAGTGGACGTGAAATGGATATGGCTCAATTTCGTGAGAGCGTTACGCACTGCGTCATCGATGGCTCCTTCGCTCACCTCGCCACCTTCGATGTGAGCCACCGGGATGCGCAGCGCGAGTGCAACGGAGGCGGGCGCGAGCATTTCATAGCGATCTGCGATGAGCAACAGAAGATCGGGACGCATCTGGCCAAGGCAGTCCGCAAGCCCGAGGGTGGCAACGCCGATAGTTTTGGCCATGCCGATGTCCGTATCGGAGCTGAGGAGACACTCGACCCGCGAGTCCAATTGAAAGCCGTCACGTTCGATCTCGGTAGCAGTCGAGCCGAATTCCGGAGAGAGATGTGGGCCGACCGCGATGAGCTTGAGCTCAAGATCGGGGTGAGCTGCAATTTCACGCAGCGGCCAATAGAGGTGGTTGTAATCGGCCCGGGAGGTAGTAACGACGGCGATTCTACGCTTCAACGGTCACCTGGCAAGAGGACCGAGCGGCGGTGAGTATGACTTCGCTCGGGACGTATTCGGGGACGAGTACGCGAAGAGTGTCTAGTAGGACCGAGTAGTCGCGGGTGTTGCAACAAGCCGAAAGCTGCGCCACAATCCTCTCGCATTCGGCGAGCGACAGAATCGGAGTTTCGAGAATGGTCAGCGAGCCGCGAACATTGCCGACACACGCTTCAGTTTCGCGGATTAGATCTTCGGTCAACTTCTCTCCTGCCCGAAGTCCGGTGAAAAGAATTTTAGGTGGAGCGCTTGCCCCATTCTCGTGCGCGGTGGTGAGAAAGCTCGCCAGATCGGCAATGCGAACGGGGCGGCCGACCTCCGGAAGCAAAACACGGCCGCGGCATGGGGCCACTCCAGCAGCGAGGATGGCCTCGACGGCAACATGCTTCGGGAGAAAGTAGCGGGACGCTTCCGCATCGGTTACAGGGAGAGGCAGCCTCTGTCGGATCCGATCTTCGAAAATGGGCACAACACTGCCGGGCGATCCTATGACGTTGACGAGACGGATGGCATTGGAGGCGAAAGCGGGATTGCTCAAGGAAAGGGTGAGCATCTCGGCGAGGCGTTTGGAGACGCCCATGACGCTGTGAGGAGAGACGGCTTTGTCGGTGGAGACAAGCAAAAGTTTTGGGATGCGATGGCGAACCGCGGCAGAAGTCAGCGCGTAGCTTCCGAGTGTGTTGTTAGCTATGGCGGCCAATGGATTATGTTCCAGCAGGCCGACGTGCTTGAAAGCTGCAGCGTGGAAGACAACCGAGGGGCGCGAGTGAGAAAACAGTTCGTCTAGCAGCGGCGCATCATCGATGCTGCCGAGAACAGCGTGGCAGGAGAGGTTTGGAAATTCCGTTCGGAGTCGACGTTCAAGGGTGAAGAGGCCGTATTCCGAGGAGTCGAGCAGGACCAGCTGGCCGATACCGCCAGCAGCCAGTGTTTCTGAGAGCGAGGAACCGATATAACCGGCCGCGCCGGCAACGCAGACAGTCTCGCCGGCGTAGTCGTGGGCGAAGCTACTGGGGCAGGTTTGGATGGGGAATGCAGGAAGAAAGTGTTCCCAGTTCTCCAAATCCGAGGTCACAATTCAAGAGTACTGAAGGTCAACCGAATGGACACGGACTAAATCTTCTACGCGTAACAGACATTTCGAGAGGAGTGAAGTGGGCCAGACAAACTTCGCGTCCGGCCCACTTGCTCTTGCTCAACTAGTTCACGTCTTCACAGATCGAGTAAACAGTTACCGAGGTCGCCGAGGAGCCGGTATTCTTAACGTACTCGTACCAGTTTGCGCCCGAGATGTTGTGATCGGACGTCAGGATGGTATTAGAAGCGCCCGAGCCGTTAGTCTGGGCGCCGCCGATGATGGTGGTTCCAGCAGGACAGCTTGCGCCTGCAACCTGCGTATAAGCGCCAGCTGCGACGGTGGTTGACGTACCGGCCAACTTGGTGATTGTAATTGCGCCGGTAGCGAACCCAGAAGGTACCTCGTAATAGCCATACACATCGAGGATGACGTGAGTTGGGGCCGAAGAGAGGATGTTGATGTCGTCCGAACATGAATAGCAGCCGGTCAGCGTGGTGCTGTTAGCTATAGCGGCCAGAGCGGGACCAAAGTTCGCAACGCTGGCAGTGGGCACGGAACCTCCAAAGGGATAAGCCTCCACAAACCCAGTAGTGCTGTAACCGGTAAGGGTGATGTTGACCGACCAAGCATAGAAGCTGAAGTTGGGAAGTCCGACGCACGAGCTGCTTCCGCCCTGACCCTTGGTGAAGGCATCAGTTGTCAGATCGAACGTTCTCGGTACGCCTGCTGCCAGGATGCCCGTGCGTGCACCTGAACCTCGGGTATCCGCGATTCTGCAGGGTGGGATGGGAGTGAAAACCAACTGACTCGTGGGCGCGCCGAGGTTGAACGGAGAAACCGTGTTTGCACTCAGCGCCGAAGAAGCGGTTGCATGCGGTTGAGGGCTATTAAGAGTCTTGATGACTTTACCCGCCGACACTTCCCCTCTGAGCACCTGGACCATGCCGCTGTAATCACCAACCAGGGACGCAGCATACAACCTCCAAGGTGTGGCTGCTTCCATCAACGGTCGCAGTTCGCTCGAAACATCGCCAAAGAGACCACCGTCGACATTCGGCGCCCAACTCGCGATGAAATTATTGATAAATGTCTGCTTGTCTCTCGCGATCTTTGCGACTTGCGCCTGGATTTCCCATGATCGCTGAACTGAAGCCTGATCCATCTTGTCAGCTGTTCCAGTCTGGGCCGCGACCGGCATTGCAGGAACTAGCAGCGCGAGTGCCAGCAAGCCAACAGCGTGACGGGTTAATGAACTTTTCATTCGTGTTTTCCTTTTTTTGTGGATGTCAATCGTGTGTATATCGTGAACGTAATCGTAGTGGAACGCGACGCACTATCGAAACAGATAGTCGCGATACACCAAAACGCAGACTGACTCCAGTCGGCACTTAGGCCGCTCGACTTTTCGTCTTGCGACTTTTGCACTTCAGTACGCAGTCCGCACGTATCTTAAGTCCGCCTTCTTGCCATGTCAATAACAACAGATCTACAGTCTTGAATAACGGCAAATATGCTCGACTGCCCAATTACCGATCTGAGTACTAACTCGACTAAGTAGCGAATTTTCTAACGCGAACGGTTTATAGCAATCGAATCACCAATAGCCGGTCTGCTTAGTAATTCACAGACGCGCTTCAAGAAAAGCCACGTATAGTGACGCCTGCGGGTTAATGCTGTAAGCAAGCACACACGATGCCGACGATTGTGCGGTCATCAGGAAATCGCGAGACGGTTTATGTACGAGGCGACTCGCACAATTTGGATAACGCTTCGAACCTGGTTTACGCAAGTGTTCAGTGCTGAGGCGAGCGCGGCGATGTTTCCGAGGTCGCTGACGAGCAGATGAGATAGGCTGCTAGCTGGGATGCTTGCAGGAGAACGGAGCTCCCAAACAAGGAGACGGAAAACGAATGACGTTAGCGGACGCGCGTAAGGTTATTGCAGCAGCGGAGAAGAAGGCGGAGGAAATCAAACAGCCAATGAATATAGCGGTTGTGGATGAAGGAGGAAACCTGGTTTCGCACGTGCGGATGGACAACGCCTGGTTGGGCAGCATCGACATTTCTATTAACAAAGCCTTCACATCGCGGGCGTTTGACATCACGACGAAAGATTTAGGAACGCACTCACAATCGGGAGGTCAGTTTTTCGGGATTCACGCGTCGAACCACGGGCGGATCATGATCTTCGCGGGCGGCATACCTTTGAAGCGTGGCGGCAAAGTCGTCGGGGCGATCGGAGTGAGCGGCGGCTCGGGAGAGCAGGATCATTCCGTAGCAGAAGCAGGAGCGGCGGCGTTTTGATGCGCCCCGCCATTCAATAAAGGAGCAAATACTATGCCAGGAAATCGTGGAGTTGCGTACATAGGGACCGGCAAGGTCGAAGTAAAGACGATCGATTACCCGAAGCTGGAGCACAACGGGAAGAAACTGCCGCATGCGGTGATTCTGAAGCTGGTCGCAACTAATATCTGCGGCAGCGACCAGCACATGGTGCGCGGAAGAACCACAGCACCCTCGGGCATGATACTCGGGCACGAGATCACCGGCGAAGTGATCGAGAAGGGCGATGATGTAGAGTTTCTCGATGTCGGCGACATTGTGTCGACGCCCTTCAATATCGCTTGCGGGCGATGCCGGAATTGCAAAGAGGGCAGGACGGGCATTTGCCTGACGGTGAATCCTTCGCGACCGGGCGGCGCCTACGGGTACGTCGATATGGGCGGATGGGTTGGCGGACAGGCCGACTACGTGATGGTGCCGTATGCGGATTTCAATCTGCTGAAGTTTCCGGACAAAGACCAGGCAATGGCAAAGATCAAGGATCTGACTTTGCTTTCAGATATCTTTCCGACTGGCTACCATGGCGCGGTAAGTGCCGGGGTTGGACCGGGATCGACCGTGTATGTAGCGGGCGCTGGCCCGGTGGGCTTGGCGTGCGCGGAGGCTTGCAGGCTGCTCGGCGCGGCGGTGGTGATTGTAGGCGACATGATTAGTGATCGCCTCAAGCAGGCTAAGAGCTTTGGATGCGAAACAATCGATCTGAAGCAAGAAGGGCAGATTGGAGATCGTATTGCCCAGATTTTGGGAGTGCCGGAGGTAGACTCAGCGGTGGATTGCGTTGGCTTCGAGGCGAGGGGCCATGGCGAAAAAGGCGAAGAGGAGCCGGCGACGGTTTTGAATTCGCTGATGACAGTCACGCGAGCGGGCGGGGCGCTCGGGATCCCAGGGCTTTATGTCACCGACGATCCCGGCAGTAAAGATGAGAAAGCCCGCAGCGGCGTGCTTGGGATACGGATTGGCTTAGGTTGGGCGAAGTCGCACAGCTTCATGACCGGGCAGTGTCCGGTGATGCGCTACAACCGCCAACTGATGATGGCAATCTTGCATGACAAGGCGCATCCGGCGAAGGCGGTCAACGTGGAAGTAATTTCTCTGGACGACGCGCCGAAGGGTTACGTTGATTTCGACAAGGGAGCGGCGAAGAAATTCGTGCTGGATCCGCACGGATTAGTAAAGAAAGCGGCGTAGGGCCGGGGAAAGAATAGAGCAGGCCGAAAGGCCTGCTCAACCGGGGCAGATTTAATTTGCGGGAGTGAAGCTCCACTTCTGGTTGTCACCGCCGTTGCAGCTGTACTGCTGAATGCGTGCGCCGTCGGCCTGAGAAATACCCGCAACATCGAGACAGAGCCCCGAGTTGCGCGGCTTGAGCGTGAAGTAGCCATTCCCCATGTCGGTGAGGTTCCAGATCTCGTTCGAACCGCCCCAATAAGGAAATTGGATGATGTTGACGCCATTCCAGACAGCGGGTGGGCCGCCGGCGACGTCCATCTGCATGCTGCTGCTGCGCACAGATACCTTATAGCCGTTTGGAACGCCGGTGAACTCGAACTCCTGACTCGTTGAGCCTTGGCATGTCCATTGCTGCAGAGGAGAGCCCGCCGCATCGTCTGACGAACCGCCAGGGAGGCTCAGGCACTTGCCACTATTCTTGGAAATGACATTGACCCAGCCGGTGGGTGCGCCACCCGTAGACGGGAGCGAGTTTGATTGCGCCTGGCCGGAATCTACGTCGACAATGAGCCCCGATTCGTCGACGGCCTCAAAGTCCGCACCGACGACGCGAGTCATCTGATGCATTTCATCGTCATTAAAGCGGGGATCTCCTATCCCGGCGATGTGAAACGAGGTTCCATTGTCGGCTAGGATCATCCCGTAGGTTTTTAAAGCCTGTAAGATCACTTGGACATTCCTCGGGAATGGGCTGATGTCGAAATCCTGTTTCAAGCGAAAACGCTGTCCCATCTGAGGAAATCTACCGCCACTTAGAGAAGAAGCATCGTGCCGAGCTGGCCAAATGTGGGTGTCGCGTGTTTGCTGGGCAGTGAACCGGATCGCGTGATCGATGTGCCCGGAGACAACTTCCTCGTAACGCACCAGGCCCGGGAGTATCGGAAGGCCGGCCGCGTCGGCCGACGTCCAACCTTGCGGCCTGAGTTGGTTCGAGTTGAGTGGGTAGATCGCACCGGCGTCGGCTTGCCAGGAACCGTCGCCTGCCCGGGACAGTGCGAAGAACTCGTAAAGTATGCAGTGATCGGTATCGACGATCAGGGCGTGGTGATCGCTCTCTTTTTGGATCGAAACGTTATCCGGAATTGGGTATGGGCCAGGATCACTCGTCCAGAGAAAGTTCACGTTTACTTTAGCCTGGCTACCCGGCACCAATGTATACGGCATACCGCCACCTGCACCGTAATCGGGATGAAGCTTAGCGCTTGTCCCCATCGTGTTGATGTAGGTGTCTGAGTTCGAGTCGACGGGCAGACTGTCGACTTTGGTATTCCAGACATTATCAGCCGGGAGAACAGCGCAACCAGCGAATCTGGGCGTCTGGGCAAAAGCTGAGCCCGCCAGTACGATAAAAATCGAGGCAGAAATTAAGAGGCGAATGGTCTTACTCCAAGTGTTGAATTTACGCGAGAACGCGGGCGGCTTACATAGCGACCGCTTTTAGGCGAAATTAGTACGGAAAGAGCATAGTAGCATTTGCACGATTAATATCAAGTGAAAAAGGATACTAAGCCATAGGCGATCCTTATCAACCGCCAGGGCAGCGTAGCTGGGAGAACTCCCGTAAGCCGATGGGTCGCTTAGCTATCCATGCCAAGTCGCGTTTCAACTAGATCCAACTCACGTTCTATGCGCCTTAGCGTCTCGTCATTAATGCGGGACTCTCTACGAAAACGAAGCGCCGTGTTGCGCTTTACTTTGAGGAGCTCCTGCTCTAATTGCTTGTAGCGTGAAACAGCGATGGCAGTCGCAGGATCTTTTTGATCATCGACGCTCAAAGCTTCCAGCCTTTCCTGATAGTGCGCCACCAGATCGTCGTAGACGGTGCTTAAGGCGGGACTGTCTTTCGAACGGGCTTCGGTGAGATAGGCCAGAGCACTGCCCAAAATGGCGCGCCGGGCCTCTTGTTCCTCCTCGTGCGATTCAGGTATTCCGGCCAATCCAAGAAAACGGATCAGGGCAGGAAGCGTCAGGCCTTGTACTACAAGAGTGACGAGGATTACGCTAAACGTTAGAAAGATGATGAAGTCGCGCTGCGGGAAGGGGGCGCCATCGCTAAGAGTTTCAGGCAGGGAGAGCGCGGCGGCGAGCGCAACGACTCCGCGCATGCCGGTCCAGCCGGTAACGAATATCTGGCGGGCGGGTGGCCGCGTGACCTGCTGATGCAGGAAAACGGTGCGGACATAGGTAGCGACGTAGGCGCCCGGAAACATCCAGAGCAGGCGCAAAAGAACGAGCAAGCCGCTGAAGACAGCGCCATCGATGAGCAGGCTGCGCAGGTCGTAACTTCGAATGCCGGCACGAATGGCCGGGAGTTGGAGTCCGATCAGAAGGAAAGTAAGTCCATTGAGCGCGAAGTTGAGAGCCTCCCAGACGGCCGATGCCTGAAGGCGGACCAGGGGAGAAAAGAATTCGGCGCTGCGACGGCTGAGAAACAAGCCGCAGGCAACAACGGCGAGAACACCGGAAGCCCGCGCCTCTTCCGCAAGAAGATAGGCAACGTACGGGATAGACAGGCTGATCACGATTTCAAGAGGAGCGTACTCGATGAGGCGCTCAAAGCGATCAACCACAAAACCAACCACCAGGCCAATAGCCAAGCCGCCCAAGCTAAGCCAAGCGAGCCGGAGAAGGCCGGATGCAATGCTCGGTCGCTGGCCGTAGACGAGCATCCCCAAGCCGAATTCGAGCGCGAGAAGGCCGGTAGCGTCATTGAGGAGGCTCTCTCCTTCGAGGACATCGACAATGCGACGGGGCAGGCCGATCCGCTTGGCGATGCTTGTGGCGGCGATGGCGTCGGTGGTAGCGACGACGGCGCCCAGAATGAAGCCGAGGCGCCAGTCGAAACCCTGGAACACATGAGGCGCTGCCAGGGTGACTCCGAGCACGGTAAAGCCAACCAGGCCGGAAGCGAGCATGACGATGCTGACAAGATTGAAGCGAAACTCACGCCAAGGTGTGTTCCAGGCAGCCGAAAAGAGCAGCGGGGGTAGAACCACGAGGAACACCGCGTCGGGATCCATGGTGACTCGAGGAACGCCGGGAACGAAGCCGAGCAGCAGGCCAGCAATAACCAGCACGAGTGGATAGGGCGTATTTAAGCGGCGGGCGAGCAGCGAAAAAACGATAACGAATGCCAGCAAAAGCAGGAAAACGGTCTCGATCTGGTGGATGCCGCTGACGGGAATCGCAGGGGGAGCGTTCATTGGCGATAGGTCATCGGGGAGTTTAGAACATCATACCTGCTGTGTTTCGTGCTACAGATGAGGGTATGGATTTCGGCACGCTCGGGTTTGCGATGGGGTCCGCCTGGCTCTCGGGCATCAACCTTTACGCAACCGTGCTGACACTTGGGCTGCTGCAACGGTTCGGACTGGCGCATTTGCCGGGCGATCTCGGCTATCTGGACCACACCTGGGTGCTGGTGGTAGCGGGAGCCATGTATGCGATGCAGTTTGTGGCGGACAAAATCCCGGCTGTTGATTCGGTTTGGGATATGATCCACACGTTCATCCGGGTACCAGCGGGTGCAGTGTTGGCGGCTACAGCTGTGGCACATTTCGATCCAACAGTAAGACTGATGGCACTGCTGCTGGGCGGCGGGATTGCTCTCAGCTCACATGGAACGAAGACCGCAACAAGATTGGCGGCGAATGCGTCGCCTGAACCGTTTTCCAACATTCTGCTGAGCCTGCTGGGAGACGCTCTGACCGTGGGCGGGACGCTGTTGATGGCGGTGCATCCGGCGGTGCTGATCGGGATTGTGCTGCTGGCGGTGGGAGCGTCGGTGCTGCTCTTCCGATGGATCTGGCGGTCGATGAGGAGAGTCTTCGGACCCCGAACGGTGCGGGCCACCGTCTAGAGGCAACGGCACGACCGGGATCCGGGTACCAGCTCGAGTCGTTAGAGTACCGAGCCTGAAGCCGCGAGATCCTGCTTATTCTGTTCGTCGTGCTTTTCCTGGTCTTGGAGGCAGTAAGGTGTCCAAGGGACCGCTTCGAGCCGCTTCAATTCGATCGGACGCTCGCAATCGACGCAGACTCCGTATTCACCCGCTTCGATGCGCTGCAGCGCGCCGCGAACCGCGGACAGCATATCGGCCGTAATGGTGCTGATGTTGAATGCGGCTGCCTTACCTTCGTCGGACTGGACCTGATCGACGGGATCTTCTACTTCAGCCACGCGAGACTGGCGCGCCGTCTCGTCGAGATTGGAAGTCTCATCGATCAGTTCCTGTTCCTTCGCCTGCAGGACGGTCTTGAAATGTTCGGTGTCTAGAGCCACGCCTCTTGGACATCCGACTGCGCCAGATGGTTGCGCTAAATTCCAGCGGAAGCGGCAGTGGCGCGCGGACGCTCGGGAGCTGCAGCGTCATCGTCCATGTAAGAGAACCTCTGAGCGCGATGGAGATACCAATAGACGCACAGAAGGGTAAGCATGAAGACGGCCAGGATCACCATGCCCAGAGCGAAATGCTCGAGTTGGCGGATCGGCGCGGCTGCCTGATGCTCCTCCTGACTGACCGTAACCACCCAGCCGAGATTTGCAAAATGCTGCTTTAAACCCGTAGCAGCGTAGCCGACGACATAAGGACCACGCGCCAGATGCGGCATAATCCAACCGGTCTGGCTCCCCTGATTGGGGCCGAGCGAATCGCGTACGAAATCCATCTCAGGCGATTTCACGCGGGCAAAGACATCGCCGCTCGGACCGCTGATAACGAACCCGTCCTCGTTGACCAGCTCGGCACGGGCGCCGCCGGCAGTTCCATTCTGGCGGAAGGGCGCAAGGGTATCGGTGATATTGACGGCGGCATTTAGAACACCAATCGTCTGGCCGGTCTGCGCATCGTTTACCGGAAGACCGATGTTGACGTAATAGGCTTTGGTCAGCTCGTCGTCCACGATGTCGCTGATCTTAGCCACACCTTGTCCATTGTTGTAGACGGCCTGCCAACTTGCGTTCTGGGCGTACGACATCTGGCCGGGGCGTTGGGAAGCCGCGACAACATTCCCATCGGCGTTGGTCGCGACGATCGACAGAAAACGGGGATCGAGAGACTTATGTTGGCGCAGAATCTGCGAAGCGTTCGGGTCAAGAGTTCCCTTCCCCGCGCTTTTGCCCGAGACTGCGCTGATTACGGCCGGATCGACGGCAAGAATGCCGACGTCAGTCACGCGTTCACGCACGAACTGCGTAACCTGATTGGCGTAGAGCTCCGCCATGGTTTTGAAGTTTGAACCGACGGCGTTATCGAGAGACTTGTCGCTGCGCTGAGTAAGGTATAGACCGACGATACTCAGCGGCACAATGATAACCATCAAAGCAAGCAGAAGCTTGGTGATGGATACGCGAACTTCCAACTTATCCACGGACATGGCTACCTCCTTGGTGACTCCCACAGAAGACGCGCCGATGTCCCGGGTCGCGGCACTGGACGGTAATCGCCAGGTCGTGCTCGGCCAACATGGCCGCTTCCCGCTCTAGATGATATTACAAATTTGGGTTCAGAAGGAGGCCGGGTTTAGATGGACTCTGCAGGTCGGATAAGGCCTGGGTGGAAGTGCCCACTCGCGGCTTGAAGGTCAATTGGCCGAGATACCTGCGGATGTTACTCGGTAGCCTTTGATCGTATCGGTAGTCAAGGTAATCAACGCACTGGAGCCCTTTGGCAGAGATTCGTATTGGCCGGTGACGGTATCGATCAATAGTTGTCCTTTATAGTTTCCGCAATAGGGAACGCTGAAGAGAAGATACCTTCCCCCGGGAAGAAATGTGCTGTGGGGAAGGTCGGAGCAGTAAAACGACCCCTTGAAATCTTGCCCCTTCGTCAACTCAAGCATCGTCCTCCCCGCTAGGATAAGTTTCTCCACCCCTCGTTTCTCGTCTGTCACTAGATCAGCGCCGCGAGAGTATAGTGCTCGAAAGTGGACATGGGAAAAGGAGAAGAAAGGCGATTCGACGAAGCCTACTGCAAGATCCTCAATCGAAATAAGCGACGCGTTAACGACACCGACATCACGAATACTCTGGCCATCAAAGCATCTCAGCCGCAGATCTCCCTTCTCTGTCGGAACCGAAAAGTAGAGCGCATCGTTTCGCCCGAAGAAGTAGCTGTGGGCGGGGAACGGTTTCAAGACCGCCAATAATTTTCCGGTCGCAATCTCGTACCGGTAAAGTTCCGCTTTACTCGAGTACAGCTGAGAGCCCTTCGAGGCATAAAACTCATCTTTGATCAGAAAAAGATTCTTCGAGTCTCTTGACCACTGGAAGTCGCTATCGCGAAAGAACGTCCGCCCAATGGGTTTAGGTTTCCGTAGATCGAATCGACAGACACGATTCGGCGGAGCTGAAACTTGTCTCCGACAACGCTCAATGCCCCATTCGAAACGATCGCAATCATCTTGCGATTTGGCGCGACTAGGTAGTTTTTAATCTGGCCACTTGCCAGAGACGGCGCTTGCGGGTTGATGCGGTTGGAATACTTCAACGTATCCCCGACCGTATAAAAAAAGTTCTCGTCGGCTTGGACGTAAAAGGAAGAGGGATGGAAGTTTACGATATCGGATGCGGTGCTCCGGCCGAAAAGGACCACATACAGAAGGACCAGAAGAAGCAAAGGAAGGGTAAGAACGGCGCCTGAAATTAGAACAAATCGTCGGCTACGCCGGGTCATCTGTTTTCCACGCCCATAAGGTACGGGCGGTCCCCAGAAGGAACCGCCCGCGGATGAGACTGACGATTAGACTTCGTCGGTAGTAGTAGCGACTGCTTCTTCGGCGCCGAGATCCTCAGAGAGGCCGCCCGTGTAGATGCCCGGTGTGTCGTCCGAGTAATCGCCGAGGCTGTCGGCGAAGGAGACCTCCTGTTCGGGCACTGCCTCCTCTTCCACCACGTCTTCGCCAGCGATCTTCACGCGCCGGTAGTACTCCATGCCGGTTCCGGCAGGAATGAGCCGGCCCATGATGACATTCTCCTTGAGGCCACGCAGGTAATCGACCTTGCCGTTGATGGCGGCTTCGGTGAGGACACGCGTTGTCTCCTGGAAGCTGGCTGCGGAGATGAACGAATCGGTAGAAAGCGATGCTTTGGTGATGCCGAGCAGGATCGGCTTGCCGGTTGCGGGACGGCCGCCTGCTTCGATGACGCGATTATTTTCTTCGCGGAATTTAAAGCGATCAACGACTTCTTCGGGAAGGAACTCCGTGTCCCCGATATCCTCGATACGAACCCAGCGCATCATCTGGCGCGAGATGACTTCGAGGTGCTTGTCGTTGATGTTGACGCCCTGCAGCCGATAGACTTCCTGGATTTCGTTAACCAGGTATTTCTGCAGCTCTTTCTCGCCGAGCACGGCAAGGATGTCGTGCGGATTGCGCGGGCCGTCCATCAGCGGATCGCCCGAGCGCACGCGCTCGCCTTCCTGCACGTTGATGTGGACGCCGCGGGGCAGCGCGTACTCCTTTTGCACACCGTCGTCACCGACGATGAAGAGCTTGCGCATACCCTTGCTGACTTCGCCATACTTCACAACGCCATTGATCTCGGCGATGATGGCAGTCTCGCGCGGCTTGCGTGCTTCAAAAAGCTCGACAACGCGAGGCAGACCACCGGTAATGTCTTTGGTCTTGGTAGTGGCGCGGGGGATCTTGGCGATGACGTCGCCCGCGTGTAGAGTCTCACCGTCCGTCATCATCAGGTGAGCATGAGTGGGCATGAGATAGCGCTTCTCTTCGGAGCGCCCGCCGCCCTCAGGCCGGATGATCACGGTGGGGAAACGCTTCTCATCGGCAGATTCGGTGACGACTACCTGCATATTGCCGGTAATCTCGTCGACCTGCTCCTGAGTAGTGACCCCGTCGATCAGATCTTTGAAATGGATCGTGCCGCTGACTTCCGTCAGGATCGAGAAGGTGTACGGATCCCATTCGAGGAGGATCTGATTAGCCTTCACAGGCGCATTGTCTTCGACGTTGATCTTCGCGCCGTACACAACCGGATAGCGCTCGCGCTCACGGTTCTTCTCATCGACGATGATCAGAATGCCGTTCCGGTTCATGGCGATCAGCTCGCCCTTGTTGTTACGAACCGTGTTGACGTTGTTGAAGCGGACGAAACCGTCACTCTTCGCGTCCTGCGTTGACTGCTCGCTGACACGGGTAGCCGCGCCACCAATGTGGAAAGTACGCATGGTGAGCTGCGTGCCGGGTTCGCCGATTGACTGAGCCGAGATGATGCCGACCGCTTCGCCGCGTTCAACCATGCGGCCGGTGGCGAGATTGCGACCGTAGCAGAGACGGCAGACGCCGCGCTTCGATTCGCAGGTCAGGACCGAGCGGATCTTGACGCGCTCGATACCGGCGCCCTGAATGGCGCTCGCCAGCTCTTCGGTGATCTCTTCGTTGACGCGCACGATAACGTTGTTCTCGTAATCGCGCTGATCTTCGAGAGCGACGCGGCCGACGATGCGATCGCGCAACGGCTCGATGATTTCGCCCGATTCGATGATCGGCTCGACGTAGATACCGTCGGTTGTGCCGCAATCGTCTTCGGTGATGATGACGTCCTGGGCGACGTCGCATAGACGGCGGGTGAGGTAGCCGGAGTCCGCGGTTTTGAGAGCGGTATCGGCCAAGCCTTTACGGGCGCCGTGGGTGGAGATGAAGTACTGCAACACATCGAGGCCTTCGCGGAAGTTAGCCGTAATCGGCTGCTCGATGATCTCGCCGGACGGCTTGGCCATGAGGCCGCGCATACCGGAGAGCTGGCGAATCTGCTGTTTCGAACCGCGAGCGCCGGAGTCCGCCATGATGTAAATCGGGTTGAGAATGCGGCCGGTGCGATCGTCTTCTTCAAGGTTCTTGAAGAGCTTATCTGAGATCGCTTCGGTGACCTTCGACCAGATTTCGATGATCTTGTTGTAGCGCTCGGACTGCGTGATGGCGCCTTCCTGATACTGCTGCTGGACCTCGATCACCTGCTTTTCGGCATCGTGAACAAGACCAGCCTTCTCTTCAGGGACGACCATGTCGTCGATACCGATGGAGATACCGGCGCGAGTGGCGTAGAGGAAGCCAAGCTTCTTGACTTCGTCCAGCATCTGCACCGTGACTTGCAGGCCGAACTTCAGGTAGCAGTATTGAACGAGCTGGCCATCGCCTTTCTTCTTGAGAAGACCGTTGATGAACGGCATTTCCTTCGGAAGAACATCGTTGAGAATAACGCGGCCGACCGTCGTGTCCATGTACTGCTTGTTGAACTCGATCGGCTCGGTGTACATGATGTTCTGGTTATCGAAAGCCTTGGTGAGGTCGATAACTTTGCCGGTATACCGGAGCTTGATAGCTGTGAGCGTCTCGACTTCGCCCATTTCGAGCGCAATGAGCACGTCTTCCATGGAGGCGAAAGTACGTCCCGAGCCCTTGGCGGTGGGCCGCATCTTGGTCAGGTAGTAAAGACCGAGGACCATGTCCTGCGTCGGAATCGCGATCGGTGCCCCGTGCGCCGGCGACAGAATGTTGTTCGAAGCAAGCATGAGCGTGGAAGCTTCGATCTGCGCTTCGGGCGAGAGCGGGATGTGAACGGCCATCTGATCGCCGTCAAAGTCAGCGTTGAAGGCGGTACAGGTCAAAGGGTGAAGCTTAATCGCCTTACCTTCGACGAGCACCGGCTCAAACGCCTGAATGCCGAGACGATGGAGCGTGGGGGCGCGATTGAGAAGGATCGGGTGATCTTTGATGACCTCTTCCAGGATGTCCCAAACCACGGGATCCTGCTGCTCGACGAGTTCTTTGGCTTGCTTGATGGTGGTGCAGTGACCGCGCTGCTCGAGGCGGTGATAAATGAACGGCTTGAAGAGCTCAAGCGCCATCTTCTTCGGCAGACCGCACTGGTGCAGCTTGAGCTCGGGGCCGACCACGATAACCGAGCGGCCGGAGTAATCGACGCGCTTGCCGAGCAGGTTCTGACGGAAGCGGCCCTGCTTGCCCTTGAGCGTATCGGAGAGCGACTTCAGCGGGCGGTTGTTGGCGCCGCGCAGAACGCGGCCGCGGCGGCCGTTATCGAAGAGAGCATCGACTGCTTCCTGCAGCATCCGCTTCTCGTTACGCACAATGACATCAGGAGCGTGCAGCTCCATCAGCTTCTTGAGGCGGTTATTGCGGTTGATGACCCGGCGATAGAGGTCGTTTAGATCGGAAGTAGCGAAGCGGCCGCCATCGAGCGGGACGAGAGGACGAAGCTCGGGGGGGATGACAGGAATGACGTCAAGAATCATCCACTCCGGCTTGTTGCCGGATTTGCGGAAGCTTTCGACGACACGAAGGCGCTTGGCAAACTTCAGCTTCTTCTGAGCCGAGGTCTCGGTCCGCATCTTCTCGCGGATCTCCTGGCTAAGCGACTCGACATCGATCTTCTTGAGGAGTTCCTTGACGCCTTCGGCGCCCATCATGGCTACGAATTTTCCAGGGAACTCGGCATCGAGCTGACGCTTGCGCTCGTCGCTGATGACCTCACCCTGGTTCAGGCCGGTAGCTTCGCCGGGATCGATGATGACAAACGCCTCGTAATAGAGGACGCGCTCGAGCTCACGCAGAGTGATGTCGAGCAGGTAACCGATACGGCTCGGGAGGCCTTTGAAGAACCACACATGAGAGCTCGAGCTGGCCAGCTCGATGTGCCCGAGGCGCTCGCGGCGCACCCGCGAGAGAGTGACTTCGACGCCGCATTTATCGCAGATCACTCCGCGATGCTTCATGCGCTTGTATTTACCGCAGAGACATTCCCAATCGGCCACCGGGCCGAAGATACGCGCACAAAAAAGACCGTCGCGCTCGGGCTTGAAGGTACGGTAATTGATGGTTTCGGGCTTGGTCACTTCACCGTGTGACCAGCTCCGGATTTTCTCCGGAGACGCCAGACTGATTCGAATCGAATCGAAGTCGGCGATTAAGTTGGCTCTGTCGTACGGAGAGGAACGATACATGAATTGTCCTTAAAAACCCTTTTCAGAACGGCCCGTTTTCATAAGTTGTTACCGGCGGAATGCGCGGGCTCCACGCATTCCGCTGGATGTTACTTACCGCTCCCTGCCGGTCGCGGCTCTGTTTTTATATCGACTAATCCGCGGCGTGAGCCAGATCCTGTATCTCGCGCGGCTTTTTCATCAGCTCGACGTCGAGGCAGAGACTCTGCAGCTCGCGGATCAGAACATTGAACGATTCAGGCACGCCGGGCTCGGCCGCAGCCTCGCCTTTGACGATCGCCTCATAGATTTTGGCCCGACCGTAAACATCGTCGGACTTCGCCGTAAGCAGTTCCTGCAGGATGTAAGCGGCACCATAAGCTTCGAGCGCCCAGACTTCCATTTCGCCGAAGCGCTGTCCGCCGAACTGCGCCTTGCCGCCCAGAGGCTGCTGCGTGATAAGCGAGTACGGTCCGATCGAGCGAGCGTGAATCTTGTCGTCGACCAGGTGGCTCAACTTGAGCATGTAGATATAGCCGACCGTAACGGGTTGCTCGAACTGCGCGCCCGTCATTCCGTCGTGGAGATCGATCTTGCCCGAGCTCGGAAGGCCGGCTTCAGCGAGACGCGCCTTGATGTCCTTCTCGGCCGCACCGTCGAAGACGGGAGTAGCGAAGTGCAGACCGAGCTTTTCGGCCGCCCAGCCCAAGTGCGTTTCGAGGATCTGACCGACGTTCATACGAGACGGAACGCCGAGCGGATTGAGGACAATCTCGACCGGAGTGCCATCAGGTAGATACGGCATGTCCTCTTCGGGAACGATGCGGGCGATGACGCCTTTATTACCGTGGCGCCCGGCCATCTTGTCGCCAACCGACAGCTTGCGCTTCATGGCGATATAGACTTTGACGAGCTTGATGACGCCCGGAGGTAGTTCGTCGCCTTTGCGCAGCTTAGCGATTCTCTCTTCCGTGATCTTCTCGAGAACGGCAATCTGGCGCGAGGTCATCTCCTCGATTTCGTCAATCTGCTCGTTCAGGCGGACATCTTTGGTGTTGAGACGCATGCGCTTCAAGTCGCGCGCGCGGAGCTTCTCAAGGACATCGCGCGTGAGCGGCATGTCCTTCGAGAGCAGCTTCTTGTTGGTCTTTTCGTCGTGCACATCGGCAAGCAGTTCCTTGCCTTTGAGCAGCTCTTCGAGCCGCTTGGCGCGCTCGTCGCTGAGAATACGCTTCTCGTCTTCGAGGTTGCGGTGCAGACGCTCCTCTTGGAGCTGCAGAATTTGTTTCGAGCGTTCGTCGAGCTCGGCACCCTTACGGGAAAACACCTTGCAATCGACAATCGTGCCTTCGATACCAGGCGGACAGTAAAGAGAAGCATCCTTCACATCGCCGGCTTTTTCACCGAAGATGGCGCGGAGCAGTTTCTCTTCCGGTGTCAGCTGAGTTTCGCCCTTCGGCGTTACTTTGCCAACCAGGATGTCGCCGGGTTTCACGGTAGCGCCGATGCGGATGATGCCGCTTTCATCGAGATTGCGGAGGAACGACTCGGCGATGTTCGGAATGTCCCGAGTGATTTCTTCGGGCCCGAGCTTGGTGTCGCGCGCTTCGATTTCAAACTCTTCGATATGGATCGAAGTGTAGTAATCGTCTTTGACGAGCTTTTCACTGACGACGATCGCGTCTTCGAAGTTGTAACCGCGCCAGGGCATGAACGCCACGAGCACGTTGCGGCCCAGAGCGAGCTCGCCCGCTTCGGTGCAAGGTCCATCGGCCAGCACATCGCCTTTGCGGACCTTCTGGCCCTGAAAAACGATCGGCTTTTGGCTTATGCAGGTGTTCTGGTTAGAGCGCTTGAACTTGGTGAGCTGGTAGATATCGGCACCAACTTCGCGCGACATCTGACCCTCATGGGAACCACCTTCGACGCGCACAATGATGCGTTCGCTATCGACTGAATCGACAACACCGGCGCGCTTACAGATGACGACGGCACCAGAATCGCGCGCCGTGACGCGCTCCATGCCTGTTCCGACATAGGGAGCTTCGGCGCGCAGCAGAGGCACAGCCTGCCGCTGCATGTTCGAACCCATGAGCGCGCGGTTAGCGTCGTCGTTTTCGAGGAACGGAATGAGACTGGCGGCAACGGAGACGAGCTGTTTCGGACTGACGTCCATGTACTCGATTTCATCCCGATGCTTCAGGACAAAGTTGCCGGCCTGGCGAGCGTTGACCAGATCTTCGACGATGTGGCCTACCTCATCGATCCGCACGTTGGCCTGAGCAATGATGTACTTGTCTTCTTCCCAGGCGGAAAGGTAATCCGAGTAGGGCTCGAATTCCGCCTGCTGCTTCTTGCCGGCAAGCGACTGATTGACCTTCTCGATCTCATCGCGGGAAACGATCTGGCCGACCTTAAGGTCGGCGTCGCCCGGATTGAGGATCTTGACTTCGTCTACCAGCGCACCATCGCGGATACGGCGATAGGGGCTTTCGATAAAGCCGTACTCATTGATGCGAGCAAAACAAGAAAGCGAGGAAATCAGCCCGATGTTCGGACCTTCAGGCGTCTCAATCGGGCAGATGCGCCCATAGTGAGTAGGGTGGACGTCGCGGACTTCGAACCCGGCGCGCTCGCGGGAGAGACCGCCCGGTCCAAGCGCCGAGAGACGACGCTTATGCGTAATCTCGGAGAGAGGATTGGTCTGATCCATGAACTGCGAAAGCTGGCTCGAGCCAAAGAATTCGCGGATGGCGGCCATCACTGGCTTGGCATTGACCAGGTCGTGCGGCATGGCCGTCGACATTTCCTGGTAAACCGACATCTTTTCTTTAATCGCGCGCTCCATGCGCACAAGGCCGATGCGGAACTGATTTTCAAGCAGCTCGCCGACCGCACGCACACGCCGATTGCCCAGGTGATCGATATCGTCGACCACACCGATCCCGCGGCGAAGCCGGAGCAGGTAAAGGATCGTGTCAGTGAAGTCCTTCTGATCGAGCGTGCGCTTATCAAGCGGAGTGGCATCCGCCTTATCGTGCAGCTTGATGTTGAACTTCATTCGGCCGACTCGCGAGAAATCGTACTTGCGCGGATCGAAGAACATGCCCTGGAAAAGCTGGGTCGCCGTGTCGAGCGTCGGAGGATCGCCCGGGCGCAGCTTGCGGTAAATTTCGAGCAATGCATCGTTCTGACTCTTCACCGCGTCCTTGCGGAGAGTGGCGGAGATGACGTTGCCCGCTTCGTCCCGATCGGGGAAGAAAATATCGAAGTTCTCGATACCACCCTCGGCGAGCTTGCTGATAGCAGTCGGGGTCAGCTCGTGGTTGGCTTCGACCAGCACTTCGCCGGTCGACATATCGATAACGTCGGAGGCGACGTAAGCGCCTTCGAGATCGTTCGAAGCGACTTCAACCCGTTCCACCTTCGCTTTCTGGATCTCACGAAAAACGGAGTTGGTGATTTTTCGGCCCTGCGGAACCACCTGCTCGCCATTGGGGCCAAGCACGGCATGCGATAATTTCATGCCGATCAGGCTCTCGTTCACCTTCCAGAAGAGCTTGCTGTCCTTCAGCGAAATAGTAGAGAGCTTATAGAAGGCGCGAATGATGTCGGAATCGGTCTTGAGTCCGAGAGCTCGAAGAAAAACGGTGCCGTAGAACTTGCGCTTACGGTCGATACGAACATAAAGAAGATTCTTGTTATCGTATTCGAACTCAACCCAGCTGCCGCGGTAGGGAATGATCTTCCCAAGGAAGTAGCCCTGAGTTTGAACACGCTCGAAGAAGACACCGGGAGAACGATGAAGCTGGGAGACGATGACTCGCTCGGTACCGTTGATGATGAAGGTACCGTTTTCGGTCATGAGCGGAATTTCGCCGAAGAAAACCTCCTGCTCCTTGATGTCCCGAACCGTCTTATTGCCGGTCTCAGGATCCTTGTCGTAGACCGTGAGGCGAATAGTCACTTTGAGCGGGGCCGCGTACGTCATGCCGCGCTCCTCGCACTCGGGAACGTCGTACTTCAATTGAAGAGCGACCGGATCGCCGCAGCGATTACAGAAGGTAACGATGTTCTTGTTGAACGTGCCGCACTTGTGGCAGAGCACATCGCCGGCATGAAACGGATCGGTGCGGATCTCGGCTCCGCAGTTCGGATTGCGGCAAATAGTCCGAAGGTGGTGAAGCCCCTTTAAGTTGCCGCACTTGCATTCCCAGTTGCCAATCGAGTAATCGACAAACTCAAGCTGGCTGAGGCCGCGAAAGTCGGAAATGGGAAACACGGAGCTGAATACACTCTGCAGGCCTGCATCTTCCCGCTCCTTGGGAAGAAGATCCATCTGCAGAAAACGCTCATAGGAGCGCTTTTGAACCTCGATTAAGTTGGGGATCGGTATCGAAGTCTTTATCTTCGAGAAATCAACTCTCTCGCGGAGAGAACCATTTAACACGTTAGGCATCTACGCTTTGTCCTTTAGGAAACCAATGACACAATGACAACATTCAGCAACTTTAGAGTCGGAAGACGAGCCAGTCAGCCTCAAGAAGCTGCAGCCGTTCCGGAACAGCCGGGAGATAAGATCCGCAAGTCTCTGCGGGATAAGACGACCGCAAACGCGGCATGATTGAGGAGGTCAGTGAGAAAGAACAAAGCTTCGAGAAACGATGTTCTTGAGTAATCAGGGAACAGTTTTAAGTATCTGCGCAAAGAAGGAAAGGACCCTGTCAGGCTAAATCCAGAAACAAACATGCAAAAGCCCCGCGGACCCACCTGCAGGTCGCGGGATCAATCAACTAAACTTTAGCTATCAAATCTGATGCTAGAATCGCCCCGGCTCGACGTCTTTCCAATACTACCACAGCTTCCGCTAAACGCAAGCAAGCAACTGGCCAAAGATGGCGAGTCATGCATGTGACAGACAAATCGGCGGCGATTCCAGTCAGAAAGCGCCGCCAGAACAGGCTGAGGACTACTTGACTTCGACAGTCGCGCCGGCGTCAACAAACTTCTTCTTGATTGACTCGGCTTCTTCTTTATTCACGCCTTCTTTGATGGGCTTCGGCGCGCCGTCTACCAAATCTTTGGCTTCTTTCAAGCCTAAGCTGGTCACTTCGCGAACTGCTTTGATGACATTAATCTTGTTCGCACCGACGGCCGTCAGAACGACTGAAAATTCGGTCTTCTCTTCGACGGGGGCCGCTGCAGCCGCTCCACCAGCAGCCGGAGCCGCCACCGACACCGACGCCGCTGCCGCCGACACGCCCAGCTTCTCTTCGAGCAACTTCACAAGCTGAGATGCTTCGAGAAGCGTCAAGCCTTGAATCTGCTCACTTATTGCATTAATATCCGCCATTTTCCTCTAATACTCCCTTACGATTTCGATAAACTTTGACTTGCCAGCCGCTCACTGCCAGAAGCAGAAGCGCTTACTGTCCAAACTTGTTTTCCTTCGCCGCCTGATCGAGCACGACTGCCAGATTGCGGCCCACGCCATTTACGGAGCTGACCAGCCGGGTCGCTGTCGCGTTGATTAAGAAGAGCAGTTTGGCGTAGATCTCTTCCTTCGGCGGCATGGTTGCGAGCTCATTGATTGCGCCGAGATCGACCACGCGGCCTTCGACCATACCGGCTTTGAAAACAAACGCGGCATTGTCTTTCGAATACTTAGTAAGCGCCTTGGCGAGCGCCACCGGGTCCTTGGTGGTGTAGGCGAGAGAGGTCATGCCCTTCAGATCGCCCAGCAGATCACCTGCACGTGTCCCTTCGCTCGCCTTTGCGGCCAGGTTATTTTTAACCACGCGGTAATCGCCGCCGGCATCACGAACCGTCTTGCGGAGCTGGAAGTCCTGCTTGACAGTCATCTTCTCGTAGCCGGTTACGAAGATATTGGCGTTCTCGTCAATCGCCTTTTTGAGATCTTCCAGATCTTTTTTCTTATCGTCTTTATTCTTCATCTCGCCTCGATGCCTCCGCTTAAGCGGTTGCCTTTGCGTTGAATGGGGTCACGTCCAGTTGGACCCGGGGCTCATCGTGGAGCACAAAGTGGCGCTCTTCACGTACTTGCCCTTGGCGGCGGCCGGCTTGGCCCGAATAACTGCCTGAATAAGGCTGTTAGTGTTTTCGAGCAGCTTACCCGTATCGAAACTGACCTTCCCAACCGGGGCGTGAATGACACCCGTCTTATCCACTCGAAATTCGACCTTACCGGCTTTGATTTCCTGGATAGCGGTTCGCACGTCGGTGGTGACCGTACCGGTTTTCGGATTCGGCATCAGGCCGCGGGGCCCAAGCACCTTGCCGAGGCGGCCCACAGAGCGCATCATATCCGGGGTGGAGATCACGGCGTCGTAGTCGGTCCAGTTTTCGCCCTGGATCTTGTTGACCATGTCGTCGCCGCCCACAAAATCCGCCCCAGCTTCCTGCGCCTCACGAATTTTATCGCCTGAGGCGATCACAAGCACTCGCTTTGCTCTGCCGAGACCGTTCGGAAGTACGACCGTGCCACGGACCATCTGATCGGCGTGTTTCGGATCGACGCCAAGACGCATATGCACCTCGACCGTCTCATCGAACTTCGAGAACTTGATTTTTTGAACTAAATCCACCGCGTCAGCCAGCTGATAGGGCCGGGGCTCTACCTGCTTGGCCGCGGCTTCATATTTCTTGCCGGGCTTTTGACTCATGATTTGGCTGGTCCAAGCGGCTCAGGCGGAAAGATCTCGCCTTTACCTCCCAAGATTGACTGGAAACTTTTATAAGACTACCACACCCCGCTTGCGAAGGGTTGGCCTAGCTCTGTAACGGAACTGCATTCCTAACCGGGTATTTCTTAAGAGTGCCCTCTCACACGAAAAACGCCATCGAGGATTACGGCGTCATCGGCGACCTGCATACGGTCGCCCTGGTCAGTACCGAGGCGAGTATCGACTTCCTATGCCTGCCGGAGTTCGATTCGCCGACGGTATTTGCGGCGCTGCTCGATACGGAAAAGGGTGGACACTTCTCCCTCCGCCCGTTAATGGAGCGCAGCCGCCGCAAGCAGATGTATCTGCCCGAGACAAACATTCTCACCACGCGCTACCTCTCTGAAAACGCATTAGCCGAAATCGTCGATTACATGCCCATTGATGCTGCCGGGGACCGGCAGCAGGTGATCCGAACGGCTCGTGCGGTCAAAGGCGAGATTGAGTTCCAGCTCGAATGCCGCCCGCGCTTCGACTATGGCCGGAAAGCGCACTCCCCGAAGCAACTGGATGAGCACATTATCGAGTTTCTCGTAGAGGGTGAGAAGTTTGCGTCCGTTCGACTGGTCGGCAGTAGGCCTTTGACCATCAGCGGCAACGATGTCGTGACGAAGTTTTCCTTACGAGCCGGGGAAGAAGCATCTTTCATCTTCGAGTGCCGGATTTGCGGTGAACCTTCCCACGATGCCCGAGAAGAGACCACGCGCAGAGCGTTCTCGGAGACGTCGAATTTCTGGCGAGACTGGGCTGGGAGATCGAATTACAAAGGACGTTGGCGGGAAACCGTAACCCGCTCCGCCTTACTCCTGAAGCTGCTGACGAGCCGCAAGCATGGCTCGATCATAGCGGCGCCCACCTTCGGTTTACCGGAGCGAGTCGGCAGCGAGCGCAATTGGGACTACCGCTACACCTGGATGCGCGACGCAGCTTTCACTCTCTACGCGTTCATGCGGCTCGGATACACGGAAGAAGCCCAAAGCTTCATGGTATGGCTGAGCGACCGCATAGAGTTCGACTCGAAAAAAGGGCCGCTGCAGGTGATGTACCGCACTAATGGTGACCAGAATCTCACGGAAGTTTCGCTGGATCATCTCGCCGGTTACCAGGGCTCACGTCCGGTGCGGATCGGCAACGCCGCCAGTGAACAGCTGCAGCTGGATATCTACGGCGAGCTGATGGATGCCATCTATCTCGCGACAAAATACGGCAAGGCGCTCCCTTACGACGCCTGGAAGAAGATCTGCTGGCTGGTGGACTGGGTAGCGCAGAATTGGACACGGCCGGACGAAGGGATCTGGGAGGTGCGCGGGGGCCGCCAACAATATTTGCATTCGCGAGTGATGTGCTGGGTAGCGATAGACCGGGCAGTACGGCTGGCAGAGAAGCGCTCGCTCCCGGCGCCGATTCACGACTGGCTGATTCTGCGCACGACTATCTACGAGAGTGTCTTTGAGCAGTTTTGGGACGAGCGATTGCAGTCGTTCGTGGCGTATGTAGGCGCGGATTTCGTGGATGCCTCAGCCCTGCTGATGCCGCTGGTTCGATTCATTAGTCCGATCGATCCGCGCTGGCTCACCACTATGAAAAAGATAGAAGCGGACCTGACCGAAGATGCACTCGTCTATCGCTACGACAGCCGCGCAAAGAGTGTGGACGGCCTGGAGGGAGCGGAAGGAACCTTCAGCGCCTGCTCGTTCTGGTATATCGAGTGTCTGGCGCGCTCGAATCAGTTGGATAAGGCGCGATTACTCTTTGAACGCATGATCAGCTATGCCAATCACCTCGGCCTCTATTCGGAGGAACTCGGGCCAAGCGGGGAACATCTCGGCAATTTCCCGCAGGCGCTTACCCATCTGGCGCTGATCAGCGCAGCGTCGTACCTCGACAGAGCACTTTCGGGAAACGATCGAGGGGAGTGGCTTTAGCTCATCTGCGGGGGGATGTGTCGAACCCGCGGCCATAGTTTTGTTAGTCGCCGCTGTCGGTGCGCGGTCCCGGGGACAGCGCAAAGTGGAGGCGTGCCCCCGGAGCGACAGCCCCTGGCACCTGTTGCCAAGTCTTACCATTCCAGCTAGACAGACGAGCCCTGTCGTCGAGCAGAAGCAGCTTGCGATCAGTGCGGTCGTAAGCTAAAGTTCCAGAAGCGGACGGACTTTGGGGCGGGAGTTCTCGCGTCCAGTTTTGACCGTCCCATAACCAGGTAACCGGAATCACAGAGCCGGCCACGTTTGATTGTCCAAAAGCAACGACCTTTCGCTCAGCAGCGTCGTAGGCGACCGAGAATCCTCCGAGCGTGGCATCCGGGCTGACCGAAGGAGACTGCTGCGCCCAGTTCTCGCCATCCCACTCCCAGGTGTCGGAGTTGAATAGATGCGCTCCCATTTCGATGCCGCTGAATAAGACAATCCTGCCGATCGCCGCGTCATAGGTCATCGTATTGGTGACGGCCCGGGCGGACGGGGTGGTGGCGGGAGATTTCCGCTGCCAGTCTTCGCCGTTCCAAACCCAGGTCTCGCCGCCGCCTGTGTTCAGGAAGGAACCCTGAAAGCCGCCGAACAGGATCACGAGTTCACGGGCGGCGTCGTAAGCCATACCCGCTGAGGAGCGGGCGGACGGGACAGTGCGGGGGTGCTTCTCCTGCCAGTCTTTGCCATCCCACACCCAGGTGTCTGAGAAAAGAGAGGCGCCGCTGGCCCCACCAAAAAGGACGACTTCGTGACGCGCTCTGTCATACGCCACCGAGGCGCTCTCGCGGGCGGGTGGCTGATGAGCCGGAAAGACCTGCTGCCAATTTTTTCCGTTCCAGAGCCAGGTGTCGGAGAGAACGGTTCCTGTGTCCGATACGCCCCCGAAGAGCAGGACGCTTTGACTACCCGCGGCGCGTTCGAAACTATCTTGTTGACCAGCCGCGCACCAGGCAAAACTCGCCCCTGCCAAGCCGAAAAACACGAGCGCTGCCAGCTTCGATTGTTGATTCACTATCGCCCTTACCTTCCCCGCCGTTCACAAAGGCGCTGCCGGGAGAATACTTTGATTGCGGTTTCAAAGCCAGCATGGCAACGCCTTCGAGACGATGGTAACGGGCCAAGGGATCGGCGGACAATTAGCTTCCCGATCAGCCGGGTAGTACTTACGTCAGGGCTATTAGGAAGTGACTGAGGCGCCAGCAGCGGGACGCCCGCCAAGTTCTTCGTTGGTATTCGTTCTACTCCGGGCGCGGGCGGGAAGACAGCGCGAAATCGCTGCGGGCGGGCGGTTTGATGGTGGGCGAAGGAGTAGACCAGTCGACTCCATTCCAAACGGATGTATTGGAACTTGCATCCACCAGAACCAATTGGTTGTCGAAGCGATCGAAAGCGATGATGCCGCTATTGAGCGGTTGGTGCGCCGGAAAAACCCTGGTCCAGTTCGAGCCATCCCATAACCAGGTAACGGGAACAACGGCACCCGTGACAAATGACTTTCCGAATGCGACCACTCTGGCTTGTAACCCGTCGTAGGCGATACCAAAGCCTCCGAACATGTTATCGGGACTGGCTGCGGGAAACTTCTCCTCCCAGTTATCCCCATTCCATTGCCAGGTATCGGAATCGGCAAAGTGGGCGGCTGGTTCCAGCCCGCCGAAGAGGACTACCTGGTTGATGGCGGCGTCGAACGTCATGGTGTTCAAAACAGCGCGTCCCGAAGGACTGTTGGTGGGAAACTTCTGCTCCCAATCCTCACCGTTCCAGACCCAAGTGTCGGCTAGACCGTTACCGCCGGCCGCTTGGTCGAACCCGCCGAACAGAACAACATGCTGGCGGAATTTGTCGTATGCCATGCCGGCAAAGCGGCGCGCGGGAGGAACAGTCGTGGGATGTTTCTGTTTCCAGTTTGTGCCGTTCCAGACCCACGTGTCCGAGAACAAAGTGCTCCCGTCCTCGCCGCCGAATAAGACAATCTCATTGCGGGCTAAGTCAAGCGCCATAGAGGCACTGTTGCGCGCAGCTGGATGGGTAGCGGGAAACGCCTGGTGCCAGTTTTTCCCGTTCCACACCCAGGTGTCAGACAAAGAGCCGTTGCTCCCGGAGCCGCCAAACAGAACGACTCCACGCCCCTGAACTACGTTTCCGGCTTCTGAGTCTTGACCGGGCGCGGTGAATGCGGAACTTGCGATGGCAGCGCCGAGTAACAGAAGCGAGCCGAAGATAGATTTTCGTGTACGTACCAATTGACCTCCGAGGTTCGAGAAAAGATAAGAAGGAGTCGCGGTGATCGCTCCGAGCAGGTCACAGCGGCTACTTCGCTCGATCGTACTTCGGGCAGGTTTGCCGAACAAGCGAATTACTCCGCGAGTAAGTACTGAGAGTTCCGGAAACCCAAATGGATGCCGGAGTTGTAACGCTCTGCGGACTTATCGCACGGGTGAAAAGGACAACGGCTCAAGCAGCCAGTTGTTAATATTCGCCACGATTTCGGAGTCTTTCAGTTCCGGGCGCGTACTGACCTTTTTCCAATCGGGATCGCTGCCAAAGCTTTGCCACAGGCGGCTGCGGGCAGCCATATCGTCGTACGAAATCATGTACATGAGATTCGGCTGGTTGGCCCCGACAATTGTCTGCCCGAAGAACACGGGTCGAAAGCCGAGCTTCTTGAAGATGCCTGCCTCGACATCGTTGAACATTTTCACCTTACGTTCGAGCGCAAGGAACGACTGCGACTCATACATCCGGAGCTCAAAGAGGCGGGAAGAACCACCGGCCTGATCCCCCGTGCCGATAGCAGGCTGCGGCATAACATCGAAGCTGCGCAACAGACTGCTCTCCACGCGTACGAAGGGCAAGCCAGTGCCGGAGCTAAGGGTCTCAAGTGCTCGAATATGCTCCCCATCGCTGCGCAAATGCTCCAAAGCAGTTTGCATCGCGCCGAGCGACTCATATTGAGTCAAAGTCACGTAGGACGGGTTGCCCGGACCGACAGCGACCGAGAACGCGCCGGCAAGTTTCGCGCCTGCCCGCGAGAGGGCTGGAGCGAGACCATTCTGTAGATAAGTAGAGACTCGCGTGAGCTGGTCTTCAGGAGAGTTGTGAAGACGCCAGAACTTAACTTCGAGGTACGCAGGGGAAGGCTGCGCCTCAGCGGCTTCCGCGTTCACAAAGGCAGCGGCACCGAGCCCGGCAAGTAGTTGACGACGATCCATGCAAAAGACTGTACACTAGCGGGCATTTCAGGAGCCCTCACGCATGGCGTGGATCAGCGCTTCCATATGGTCGAGGTAACGTTCGAAGGCTTTACGCCCTGGAGCGGTGAGCCGGTACTCGGTTTTTGGCATCCGCCCCTCAAAGCTTTTTCGACACTGGATGTACTCGGCCTCTTCCAGGCGGCGTGCGTGAACGCTAAGATTGCCGTCCGTCGTTTGAAGGAGCTTTTTCAGTTCGTTGAAGGTAAGTGAATCATTCACCGCGAGAGCGCTAATGATCCCCAAGCGCATCCGTTCATGGATGATGCGATCGAGGTGCGGGAGAGCGTTTTCAAGAGTTCCCTGCTCTGACGGCGCGGCACCCTTCGCAGAATCATCTTTCGCTCCAGAGATGCTGGGGGCCGAGCGCGTCATGGCCGGCTTAGCCACCGTGCCTCCTGGCAATGGCAATCCCAAAGGCGATATGTAACAAGCCGAAACCAAACACCAGGCACCAGTTGCCCCAGGCTAGCGGGGCCGCCAGCGTGACAACGCCGAGAAACATGAAGCAGAGCCCCATCACCGGCACGATCCGAACGGAAAAAGCGCCACCGGTAACCACCGCAGTGCCATAGAGCAGCAGCCACAATCCAGGCAGCACACCGAGATCACCGGCGCGGAACAGAACCGCACTCAGGACTGCGCCGGCCATGAGCGGCGGCGTGAAGCTGAGCAAAGCGCGGCGCGCGGCCTGCGATTGAAGTGATAGTTTGAGGCGCTTCGATTTGAGGCGCACGGAAAGGACGGCAATCGCCAAGGCAACAAGAGACTCCGCCAGCCATACGAAAAATTCTTCACCGATCGGCAGCGCAGCGGCAAGCGCGCCGGCCGCCACGGCGGTAATACCAATGAAAACTCCGCCCCAACCCGGAACAGCCGTGAAGGACACGGCGCGCTCCATTGTGTCGCGGATAAAGCGCAGATTATCGGCCGCCCTACGGTCGATCGGAACAGGCTGCTTTAGAGATCGGGCGTGCTGGGCAAACGCCATGAGTCCTGAGTATAACGCAGTTAGGCAAGTTCTTTGCCGCGCAAAGATTGACGCGAGTGGAGCGGGCGGCTCCTCGTTTAGAACATGATCCGGAACCCGGCTACAGCCCAGCGGCCTGGTGTGCGGAAGCCGTTTTCGTAGTAGTCCTGATCGAGCGCGTTTGAGACTCGCAGGTAAAACCGAGTCTTGATGCGTTCGGCTGGATTTAACGTGTAGCCGGCCGCAAGTCCAAGCTGGCGCGAGCCAGGAAAGCGGTAGGCGTACGCCTCCAGGCCGAAGACCGGCGATAGAAAATCACTGCCGCCTTCGAAATCCAACGAAAGATCAAAACGCTTAGGCAATTGTTGAACGGCTACGATTTTCAGCACATGCGGCTGGATTCGAACGCTCTGCAGCGGGTCGTAGGCGGTGCCGGTAAAGTACTGCGAAGTGCGATCGCGCGCATTGGTGTAGGTGTAGGAGGCGTTAACGGTAGATTTGCTCGAAGGCCGGAACTCCCCGCTAAGTTCGACACCTCGCGAGACACCGCCGCCGGTATTGTAGTAACCGGAGTAGCGGCCAAAAGGATCGATGTACTCGGGCGGAAAACTCAGAAATCCGATGACCTGTTGCAAGTGCGCGTAGAAGTAACTACCACTGAGCTTGAGGTGATCGTGAAAAAGAAATTGATCGAAACCGGCATCGACCGATATAGCGCGTTCGGGGCTGAGCCGGGGATCCCCGAGAGCGCCTGAAAAACCATCGAACAGATACTCGCCAAATCTCTCATATAGGGAAGGCAGGCGGAAGCTGTTGCCTACATGGGCACGGATCTTTGTCGAGGATCGGCGAAGGAAGTACGCCAGCGAAGCATCGCCCGTGTAAGCAGCGGGCGGAGACGAAAGCTGCGCGCTCTGGTAGCTAGAGGGGGCATTCACGTAGGTGGGTGTATCGAGGCTCGCCTGTGTGAAGCGGCCGGCCAGAGAAAGCTGAAGGCGGCCATCGAGCATGCGCACTTGATCCTCGAAAAAAGCGGCATGGCTCCTCTGCCGGGCATCAGTCCGAAAGTACGCGCGATCGGCAGCGTCCGGATTCAGATCGGTGTTGAGGTTGTAGTAGCTCTCATGTTCGAACTCATAACCGGCGGTGAGAATGTTGTGCGACCCGAGCAGGTAGTTGATTCGGCCCTGCAGCGTGCCGATGCGGCCGATGTAGCGCGTTGAGGTATCGAAGAGCGGCTGATAAAAGCCAGGGCCGCCGGGGCCGTCCCAGTTGTCGCGGACCGAATCGACGAAGGCATAAGCAATGCGGTAGCTCAGGCGCGAATTAACCTCGTGTTCGAACCGGAGAAGCGAATCGGTGAAGCGAGCATTGATGCGGGCATCAGGATCGCCGAGCGAAGGAACGAATGTGGCGGTGCCGGCATCGTACGGTTCGCTTCGATCAGCGAGCCGGATTTCCGCCGTTGTCAGCGGAATCGCAGGGGTAATTCCGCTCAGCGGTGCGGTGCTTGTGGGAATCGGGCTGACACTCTCCTGGGCGTATCCCGTTTTGGTGAACACGGTCGCACCGATGCGCATAGTGGGAGTGAAGGCATACGTTACTCCGCTCTGCGATGACCAATTGCGAGCTGCCCCGACACTGTCGACACCGCGGGTCGCATTCAGGTGTGTAAGGCCGCCCGAAAAGGCGAGACGATCGCCGAGCGCGCTACCGGAAACCTGGGCAACGCCACGAAAAAGACCAAGGCCGCCGCCCTGCAAATCAAGATCGGCGTGTAACGGGCCACCACCGGGGGCAGTGAGAAGATTGACAGAACCCGCCACAGAATTGGTGCCATAAAGCGAGGAACCGGAGCCGCGCAATACCTCGATCCGGGCGGGGTTGATCAGGAGCAGGTCGCCAATCTGCGCCGTGGCGTCGCCTTTGGGCGCGGTTGGATCGCGCAGGCGAAAACCATCGACAAGTATGGCGGTGTCTTCTGGGGGCAGACCACGAGATTGGATAGTTGTGAGCGCTCCGGGCCCGCCGCTGGTGGCGACGCGCAGACCGGGAACGAATCGTACCGCATCGGCGACGGAGAAGAGTCCGCGGCGCTCGGCCTCATCCGTGTTCACCAGGTCAAGGGCTTTCGATACCTGGTCGAGAGACTGCGGTTGGTCGGCGGCGGTGACCGTGACCTGGGTACGCAGCGCGGACACGATCAGTTCAAGCGAGACGGCTTTGCGCTCGCCTGCTGCCAGGGACAGCCTCAGAGTTTCGGCGGCACTGAGGCCTTGAGCCGCAGCACTTAGCAGGTACTCGCCCGCGGCTACGCCTTCCAAAGAGAAGCGGCCGCGTGCATCGGTCGTCGCATTCAGGACAGCGGCGCCTGCGAGCTGATTGAGGGTGACTATCGCGCCGGGAACAGGAGATCGGGACGCATCTGACACTGAACCCGTGATCGTTCCGGCCGCGGCAGCAAAGGATAACGAAGCGCAGGCGAGGAAAAGCGCGCCTGCGAAAAATGATCGTCGTATAGAAACGAGAGAAAACATGATCGGCCCTCCCACGAGGCTGAATATTGAAATCCGCGCCTATCGGTGCGGGCTGTGGCAGGTCTTCGGACTTACAGGCGAAACCAGCTTCCTACTAGCCCAGCTTCCCGCCGCTTGCGCCGATCGTCGTGCGATCGAGTTTCGCGACAGTGCTCCATCGGGCGTTCGTTCCTGTTTACCGCTGCGGGGCAGTCCTGGATTCGCACCAGGTTCCCTTTTCAACACTTGAGCTCCAAGGAAAGCTCTCGTGTACCAACAGCGATCATTAGCGTAGCAAAGAGCTAGTCCCATGACGAGAGGCGCAGCCAGGCACTCAGCCAGAGCCAGCATCTTTTTCGTGTAAGATCGAGGAAACTGCTTCTCAAAGCGCTCGGCTCGGAACCTCGCGCCTTTGAAGGTCTATTCAGTTCCTGCGCGCCCGTCTCCCGCTTGAACCCGATAAACGCAGACCCGATTCTCTGAATCGCGATTAAACATTTCGGGAGTTAAACATGAAGTATCTACTTGTAGCGCTCGTAGCTGCCTGCTTGTCGCCGATTGCGGCAAGCGCTCAAGATGCAACTGGAAAAGTGGCCGGCGTGATCAAAGATCCAACTGGCGGGACCATAGCGGGCGCCAAGATCACCGTCGCCAACTTAGGAACAAAGCTCAGCAAGGAAACGACTACCAACGACAGTGGCTTTTATCAAGTAATCAATCTGCCGGTTGGCGATTACCAGGTGACGGCAGAAGCCCCGGGCTTTAGCCGGGTGGTGGCGGCGGGCAGAAACTCACTTGAGATCAATCAGACTCTGAGAGTGGATTTGGAACTGCCAGTAGGGACGGTCAGCAGTACGGTCTCGGTCGAGTCTCAGGGCAGTACGGTGGAAACGGAGAACCCGACCATTGGCGGTACGGTGACCGGCAGAGCTGTGTATGAATTACCGTTGAACGGCAGAAATGCACTTGATTTGCTCTCTACTCAGCCGGGTGTAACTCCCGGCAACCCGGATAACACGAGTGGCGGCGCACAGTACAGCATCGGAGGCGGGAGAACAGATTCGATTACTTTCCTGCTCGACGGGGGCAATAACAACAATCTCCTGAACAACGCCTACGTGGCCAACCCGAACCCGGATACGATCGCCGAGTTTCGGATTCTGGAGAGTAACTACAGCGCCGAGTACGGCCGGAATGCCGGCGGGGTGGTGAGCATCGTAACTAAGAGCGGCACTAACTCGCTGCATGGCACCGCTTACGATTACGTACGCAACGAAGCTCTAAACGCCAACGATTTCTTCTCGAATGAATTGGGACAGCCGCGGAACATTCTCAAGCGCAATCAGTTTGGCGGAACGATCGGCGGCCCGATCTTCATACCGAAGGTCATCGACGGAAGGAACAAGCTCTTTTTCTTCTTCGGCTATCAAGGCCAGCGGCAGAATTCAATCGCGCAGCAGGGGAACGTCAACGTGTATACGCCGCTCGAGGCCCAGGGGAACTTTTCACAAGCCTCTTCGGAAAATCGGGCTCTCGTGGCGGCCTTTCTGCAAAGCAATCCCGGCTTTCAGCCCAATCCAGCGCTCGCTGCACAAGGAATTATCGATCCCACGAGGATCGACCCCGTGGCCGCGAATTACTTCAGGAACGGTCTGATTCCTACCAGCCCGACCGGCCTGCTTTTTTCACAAGCTGGCTCGAAAGACAACATCGATGAATACCTGGGGCGTTTCGATTACAACATCACCAGCAAAGATACCCTGAGCGGCACATTTACGCAGCACACGGAAACGATTCTGGAGCCGCTATTCAGCTTCTCTAGCGGGCTCGGCGCCAACGTCCCCGGCTATGCCGATAATCGGCTGCCCATCAATTACTACGGGGCCGTCACTTACACCCACATATTTACACCGGTGCTGCTGAATGAGCTGCGCGTTACGGCGCAGCGTAATAACTTGCAATCGTATCAGCCGGCTGGAACTCGCCCGACGGCGAGTGAGTTAGGCGTCGGAGTTACACCCGATCAGCCGACCGGTCCCCCGCTACTCAGCTTTAACGGAAGTAGCTTGAGCGTCGGCTACAGTCCGAATGGGCCAACGAATCTGATCGACAATACATACGCTTTTTATGACAACGTAGCCTGGAGTAAAGGCAGCCATAACTTCAAGTTCGGATTCTACTTTTCGCCGTACCAGGACAACACTGTCTACGACTACTACATCAATGGCAATTTCATCTTCTATGGACCAAGCACGGGCGTCGGATCGGGTTATGACCTGGCGGATTTCCTCTTAGGGTTGCCGGACGAATACCTGCAGTTTCCCAGAGCTCCCTCGAACATCCGATCGAATTCTTATGCCGGCTTTGTGCAGGACAGCTGGAAAGTGACCCGGCATTTTACGCTCGACCTCGGGCTGCGCTATGAGTACGCGCAGCCGAAGTACGATACACAGCGCCGCTCCTTCTCGTTCATTCCGGGATTGCAGTCAACGCGATTTCCGGGAGCGCCGAATGGGCTCGTCTTCCCAGGCGATGCGGGTGCGCCCCGTGGCTCGAACTTTTCGGACAAGAACGACTTCGCTCCACGTTTGGGATTTGCCTGGGATGTGCTCGGAAATGGTAAGACGAGCATCCGCGGTGGAGTGGGCATGTTCTACGACATTCTGAAAGCGGAAGACAACCTGCAGTTCAACGGGCAGGTTCCGTTTTTTGCATTTACGGATTTCAACTTCCCTTCCCTCGGTGCAGGAGCTAACAGCGGTTATCTCTCGCAGCCCTTCCAGAGTGCGGCTGTAACGAATCCATTTCCGTCGAAACCTCCAACGCAGAATCTAGATTTCAATCGTGCCGGTTATCTGCCGATCGGTGGAGGCGGTGTCTACTATGTTGATCCGCATCTGCGTACGCCGTACGTCTTTCAATACAATCTTTCGATCCAGCAGGAGTTGGGTACCGGTCTGGTGCTGGAGACAGGTTACATCGGAAACAGCGGGCACAAGCTTACCGGCCTGGTGGACTTAAATCCATTCGTACCGGGCAGCAGTACGCGTCTGTACGGGAACAACTATAGCTATCTGGATGAATTCCAGAACATAGGCAACTCAAACTACAACGCATTGCAGGCGAGCGTCACCAAGCGGGTAACCAATCAGCCGTTCTTTGGCAATACGTTCTTTACGGTCGCGTATACCTGGTCGCACGAGATCGACAACGAATCCGGCTACCGGCAGCGGAACAGCATTGTTCCTTACTTCAATCACAATCAATTTCGCGCTTCAGGCGATACCGATATTCGGCACGCCTTTAGTTTCTCGGGCGGCTGGGATCTGCCTTTCGACAAGCTTTGGGAGCGCGGGCCTAAGTTCCTGACGAAGGGATGGAGCCTCTATCCGATCGTCTCCTGGCACACTGGCTTTCCGCTCGATGTGCTGGCCGGACTCTCTACGCATAATGGAGATCCCGGGCCCGCCGGAGATGGACAGGCGCGTTATGTGCGCGCGGACCTGGTGGGAAACACGGTTCAGATTTACAATCCGCGTAGTTCTCAGGCCATTAACGGCCAGCTGGGCAACTACTTTTTCAATCCGAACAACTTCTCGAATGCGCGCGCAAACAATCTGGATGCCGCATCCCAGATCGATCCTGCTTCTTTGCTCGGACAGTTCACGTATGGATCTTTTCCGCGCAATGCGCTGCGCGGACCTAGCTTCATCAATACCGACCTATCCATTGCGAAGCACATTTATATCTTCGGCGAGAAGCTGGACGCGGAGCTCCGCGGCGATGCTTTCAACGTGTTCAATCACGCGAATTTCGCTAACCCCGACACCAACATTAGTGACGCCACCTTCGGCACGGTATCGCAAGTGGTGGGCTCGAGCAGCAACACCAATCCTACCGGGCCGCGGATCATTCAGGTGGCGCTGCATTTGCGATTCTGAAGGGGCCGCGCACCTCGAACGCGGGCAATCGCGATGCCCGCTCCGCAAGACAGAAGCTAGGAATTCTGATTCCAGATATCGATGTGCCACTTCCAGTGGCCATTTTCCTGGCGCCAGTAGACAACGTACTTGATCTCCAGTTCGGCGCTGGGCTGCCCTGCTGGCTGCACCGTCAGCCGGGCAGTACCCACTTCGACAGCGCCGTCGCTTGCCGGTATGATCTCAATTGTTGAGAGCACGGCAGACAGCGCGTTGGCAGACACGACGAGATTTGACCAGAAGTTCTTGATTGCCTGGCGGCCCGAGATCATAGGTGAGCCGGGTGGGAGGATGCAGGCGTCCGAAGTATAAACATCGTCTAAAGCATCGAAGTTTCTCTTGCCGAACACCTCTGAGCTGAAAAGCCCGGTGGTTTTCGCCATCGCGGCTTTCAATTGATCTACTGCTAGTGAGACTGGCGCTGACATGGGCGTAAGCGTAACACGCCAAGACTCTGGAGCGCTGGCGGACTGGGCCAGTGCTCCTTCGATTTTGGCGCTAACGCGAGCCCAAGGTTAACTTACGCTGTGTCAGAGCGGGAACTGTTACGTTACGGGTTTGCTCGCCTTCCACCGCAACCCGAATAAGGTACTCGCGGCTGTTGTCACTCGTGAAGCTCAACTTTGAGACATCGCCAGTCTTCGCATTTTCCCCGGGGGTGCTGAGCACGGCCGCGGCCTGGCCCCCGCCCTGAACTATAATCAGTCCGCTATTACTCTCCTTTACCTCGTATTGACCAGGCGCAAACTGCTGCCCTGCGACAACGAACGCAAACGGGACATTGACACGCAGATTGTGATGAAATTCGGCCGCTCCGGCGAGGCTTGCTGTCGCAAAAACACCGGAAGTTACTAACGTTCGAAACATATTCATAGGAACTGTTCTTCTCCTTCAGAAGTGTGGATCTTTGAAGGCGCAAACAGGGCACCGGCGTGAGGTACTCGGGAAGTCGAGTACTCCAAAGGTCGGTCGGACAGTGACGGAAGCTTACTGCTTAGGAAGGCAAAACGGTCTGCAAGGCCGTCGTCAGGATAACTCGGATCAGTAACACTAATCCGAGATTTCACTCGACAAAGAGGAGGGATCTACAGAACTTACAGGTGACCTGCTAAGTTCTGTAAGACTAGTATAGCTGATTAAACGACGTCGACGCCCATACTCCGGCACGCACCGCGAACTTGCTCGACCGCAGCGTCAATCGTGAAACAGTTCAGATCAGGCATTTTGATTTTGGCAATCTCTTCAACCTGCTGCAGGGTGATTTTTCCGACCTTGGTCTTATTCGGCTCGGCCGAACCTTTCGCGAGATTAACTGCACGCTTTACCAAAATAGCGACAGGCGGAGTCTTCGTGATGAAGGTAAAAGACCGGTCCGAGTAAATCGTAATAACGACCGGGATGATGAGCCCTTCCTGATCTTTCGCCGAGGTCTTTGCGTTGAAGGCCTTGCAGAACTCCATGATATTTACGCCCTGCGGGCCAAGCGCAGTGCCAACCGGCGGGGCCGGCGTGGCCTTACCGGCCGGGATCTGCAATTTCACTTCAGCGGTTACTTTCTTTGCCATAATTCCGTTACCTACTTATCCTCAGCAGCCTAGCTATATCTTTTCGACTTGTAAGAAATCCAATTCAACCGGAGTCGACCGGCCAAATATCGTTACCATCACCCGCAGGGTATTGCGCTCGCTGTTCACCTCGTCGACCTTGCCGGAGAAATTGGTGAACGGTCCATCGACAATCTTTACGGTCTCGTTCTTTTCGAACGTCATCTTCGGACGCGGCCGATCGGCACTCGAAGCCTGACGGTAGAGAACGGAATTGACCTCATCAGCAGTCAGCGGTACAGGCTTGGTGCCGCCGCCAACGAAACCAGTGACTCTCGGGGTGGACTTGACTGCGTGCCAGAGTTCATCGTCCATCTCCATCTCAACCAGAACGTAGCCGGGATAGAGAAGCCGCTTACTGGTGACTTTCTTTCCGTTGCGCAGCTCGATTACTTCTTCCGTTGGAATAAGAAGCTGCCCGACGCGGTCGGCGAAACCGAATGCCTGCGCACGCGAACGCAGCGACTCGGCCACTTTGTTTTCAAAGCCCGAGTACGCATGAATGATGTACCAGTTCTTCAGTGGAGCTGCGGCCGGCTCCTCGTGCGGAGCAGCAGCGTAACCCTCAGCAGCTGCTTCGGCAGGGCCGGCTGTCGATTCTTCGTCAGCCACGCCATGAACTCCGTTGCCCTCCGGATCAGAGGCATGCACCTCATCCTGCGCAATCCCTTCGCCCTCTTCAAGTACATCTTCTTGAAGAAGATCAGGGGTATCAGAGCCGGGAATGTGCCGGGCTTCTGGGGCAGCGTCGTCCAGCTCCTCTTCGAGGTGTTCTTCCGCTTCTACTTTTTCGTTTGCCATGGTTTACAGTGACTCGCTTCGAATATCCAGATCAGCTAAGCGTGAGTAAAGTACTTAATGACCCTCGTAATGAAGGCATTGACTGCAGCATCTACAACAAAGAAGTAGGCGGCGAACAGGAAAACAGCCGCGATTACAACACCCGTCGTAGCGCGGACCTGAGGCCAACTCGGCCAGGAGACACGCCGCATCTCGGTCTGTAATTCTTCTATGTACGATTTGGTGCGTTGCGGCCACCCGACCGCGTTGCTGATTTCCATAAAACCTCTATCCGGAGAAGTGCAGCCTGCGAGTGCTGATCTAAGAAGAACGAAGGTAGCAAACTGGCAGGGGCAGAGGGATTTGAACCCCCAAAGGCGGTTTTGGAGACCGCTGGTTTACCGTTAGCCTATGCCCCTAATTTGTTACACGCTTCGACCCTAGCCTACCAAAAACGCAAGGGCCTCGCGAGCCGCCTACTTTGTCTCGCGATGCGGCTGGTGTTTCCTGCAGAACGGGCAGAACTTTTTCATCTCCAGCCGTTCTGTCGATGTTCGCTTATTCTTGGTCTTGCTGTAGTTCCGATTTTTGCATTCGCTGCACTGGAACTGGATTATTTCTCGCGGCATTCGTCGTCCTTTCGTGCTGAATTTTTAAGAGCCGCTCCCCGGGGTCACGGCTCGGCTTGCTCGGCCAGTAAAGCGTCGTGCGCCCTTCTGCTAGCTCAGGATCTCCGTCACAGTACCGGCGCCCACCGTCCGTCCGCCTTCGCGAATTGCAAACCGCAGGCCCTTATCCATCGCGACCGGCGTAATCAGCTCGACTTCGATCTGCACGTTGTCGCCCGGCATCACCATCTCCATGCCTTCCGGCAGCTTCGCGACGCCCGTCACGTCTGTCGTCCGAAAGTAAAACTGCGGCCGATACCCATTGAAGAACGGCGTGTGCCGCCCCCCTTCTTCCTTCGACAGCACGTACACTTCGCCCTTGAACCGCTTGAAGCCCTTGATCGAGCCCGGCTTCGCAATCACCTGCCCGCGCTCCACATCGTTCTTTTCGATGCCGCGCAGCAGCAGACCCACGTTATCCCCGGCCCGCCCCTCATCGAGCAGCTTCTTGAACATCTCCACGCCCGTTACCACTGTCTTGCGCGTGTCCCGGAAGCCGACAATCTCCATCTCTTCGCCGACCTTGCAGATCCCGCGCTCGATGCGCCCCGTCACCACCGTGCCGCGGCCCTGGATCGAGAAAATGTCCTCGATCGGCATGATGAACGCCTTGTCGATCGCCCGCTCCGGCAGCGGAATGTAGGAATCCACCTTCGCCATCAGCTCATCGACCGTTGCTTCCCACTTCGCTTCCCCGTTCAACGCCCCGAGTGCACTCACATGCACCACCGGCAGATCGTCGCCCGGAAACTGATACTTCGAGAGCAGCTCCCGCACTTCCAGCTCCACCAGCTCGAGCAGCTCCGGATCCTCCACCATGTCCACCTTGTTCAAGGCGACCACAATGTACGGCACCCCAACCTGGCGGGCCAGCAGTATGTGCTCACGCGTCTGCGGCATCGGCCCGTCGGTGGCCGCCACCACCAGAATCGCCCCGTCCATCTGCGCTGCCCCGGTGATCATGTTCTTGATGTAATCGGCGTGCCCCGGGCAATCCACGTGCGCATAATGACGGTTCGCTGTCTCGTACTCCACATGCGCCACCGCAATCGTGATCCCGCGCGCCTTCTCTTCCGGCGCATTGTCGATCGAATCGAAACTCCGAAACTTGTTCTTCGGATTGTGCTTCGACAGCGTCTTTGTGATCGCCGCCGTCAGCGTCGTCTTCCCGTGATCGATATGCCCGATCGTCCCGATGTTTACGTGCGGCTTGCTGCGGTCAAATTTCTCTTTCGCCATGGTTTTTCTCTTCTGAAGTTAACTGGAATCTCCGTCGCTAGAGGACGAAGGAGGTTAAGACAGGCATAGATACACACGTGCTGCTTCTTGCCTATCTGCAAGGATAACATGAGGATGCATGGGAGGACGTCGGCCCTTGCGGCAAAGGCCCTCGGCGATCCAACCAGCTATCGAGATGGTCCGGGAAGCGATTCGCTGCGTGAGAGCCAGGACGATTTCTCAAGTGTTGCTGATGCTTTGACAGGACTTTCCCTCGATCTTTGGAGCTGCCTGGCCGATAAGCGGATTGAGAGTAACCTCCACCATGCTTAGCCCTCGCCATCACAAGCCAGTATTTGATATACCATCCATAGATAGACGGTCATCGCAGCGGTTGAAGACGGCCCAGCATGGGACGATTACGAACCTAACTCAATGCAAGCAGGACAAAACCGCTTTGATTGTCGATGTGTCCTCTCACGGCTTGAGGGTTGAGACAGAACTTAGAGCGTCTCCGGGCGATGCGGTTAAAGTCGAGCTGCCCGATTCCACATTGCTTGCACAAGCCGTATACTGCGAGCGCAAATCAAGCAAAGCGGTGATGGGGCTAAGGCTCTTTGGCACGGTCAAACGCGAGCAGGTCAAAGCAAACGCACAGCCCGCAACTTGGAGTCAGGCGCCGCAGGCGGAAGCGGAGTAGCCAAAGATCCCCTGCTGACCTCTCAAGCATCTTGAGGCTGAGTTCTTCACTGGCTGGTGGGCAAGATGCGCTCGAGCGCATTTGCAGCTATCAAGAAGCTATATAGCCAGTCACACATCAACTTTTTCGGGTGAATGAGGAAGTGTGCCCGTGACATAGTTCAGAAATGCCGCGTCGCAAAAGAATGGAGCCGTTGACCAGGATTGAACTGGTGACCTCGTCCTTACCAAGGACGCGCTCTACCAACTGAGCTACAACGGCCTTCTTAGCACATTGCCGGACGATGGTGGACAGGGAAGGATTCGAACCTTCGTACCTCGCAAGGAGGGACAGATTTACAGTCTGTTGGCTTTAACCACTCACCCACCTGTCCATGACGATCTGGCTCCCGCCGGCCAAAAGACGACTTGAGGATAACATGACCGCCGGAGTTCGGAAGCTTATCTTTCGCCTCAAGTGTCCTTAGATAAACGCGAAAAGGCTGACGTCCCGGTTAACGTAAAGCTCTCGTACGGTTCATGGCAAAACCTAGTTTCGTTTCGAGTTTCAGCAGACATATTGACAAAGCTGGCTGTTCTCTGTGGGGAGCAGGATTGGTTTACTAAAATCGCAACCGCTCCCCTGATCTGCCCGGGATGATAATGGTCTCGATGGACGACGTTTTAACCATTGCGGGGCGGGTTTTTCACTCCCGGCTTTTTGTCGGGACAGGCAAGTATCGCAGCAAACAACTCATGGCCCGATGCCATGCGGCGGCGGGCACGGAGATGGTGACGCTTGCGGTCCGGAGAGTCAATCTGACAGATCGCTCGAAGGAATCGGAGCTCGACTTTATCGACCGATCGAAGATTCATATCTTGCCGAATACCGCTGCCTGCTACACGGCCGACGACGCGATTCGAACCGCCAGACTTGCGCAGGAAGTGGGTCTCTCGAATTGGATCAAGCTTGAGGTAATCGGAGATCAAAAGACGCTCTTCCCTGACAATGAAGGCCTGCTCGAAGCGACCCGGGTTCTGGTGAAAGAAGGATTCGTCGTTTTGCCGTATACGAGCGACGACCTGGTAAACGCCAGGAAGCTGATCGATGCGGGTGCAGCCGCGGTGATGCCACTGGCCGCGCCGATCGGGTCGGGGTTAGGTATTCAAAACCTGACCAACCTAAAGATTCTCCGGGAAGCCGTTACCGAAGTGCCGCTGATTGTGGATGCCGGTGTCGGGACGGCATCGGATGCGGCGATCGCACTGGAGTTGGGTTACGATGGCGTTCTGCTTAACACCGCAATTGCGGAGGCAGAAGACTCTGAGCGGATGGCGCAGGCTATGAGACTTGCGGTCGAAGCGGGGCGCTCAGCGTTTCTAGCGGGGCGCATGCCAAAACGGGAGTATGCGGTCGCGAGCAGTCCGTTAGTCGGTACGATTGCTTGACGTTCTAGCCTGCCGCAATGCATTCGCAACGGGCGGCATGCCGACAATGCGGAGTAGAGTGGCCGCGTAGCTGGGGTCAGTAGCGTAAACGGGCGCGACCTCCCGAATAAACGCTTCTACATTCGAACTCTGGAGAAAGCTACTCCAGGCACGCGCGTAGCGTCCCTCGCTTGTGAAGATCGCGGCGTGTTTCCGGAAGCAATCATCCAGAGAAGCAAAGGTTGCGAACTCTTTCAACACGGCCTTCCGTACTCCTCCGATTACCTCAATCGTGTCGAGCGCCTGCCTTCCGAAGCAGCCCTGGTAAGCCTTAATTCCGAAACAGTTGTTGCCGGGCTGATGCGCTCCCCAACCGCTCTCGAGCGCCCATTGCGAAACTGTCAACTCCGCCGGCAACCTGGTCGCGCGCTCACAGGCAACCGAGCTCGCCGAGGCATGGCGCAGGTTTTCAAGCTGCGTGAGAGAGAGTGTGGACATTGCGTACACGAGTCTCGGAAAGCGGACGGCGCGTGTTGCACGCGAGCAGACGTAAAGCGTTGACACGGCTTGTAGAAATGCGAGCGAGCCGATGGTGATTGACCTCTTCGCGCTTGACAAGGCCTGGATCCACAGTTATGCTTACCCATAACGTCTCTATGCCTAAGAACGAAATGCCTTCCGGCGCCCTGGTCTTGCTGATCCTCCGAGTCCTTCGTTCAGAGAACCTGCACGGATACGCAATCGCGCAGCGGATCCACACTCTGTCGTCCGAAGTGCTGCAAGTGGAGGAAGGGGCACTCTATCCGACGCTGCAAAAGATTCTTCTGAAAGGCTGGGCGACTTCCGAATGGGGAGTCTCGGAAACGAATCGCAAGGTTCGCTTCTACCGCCTCACGCCCGCTGGACGCAAACAGCTCGAGAGCGAACTTTCCGAATACCAACGTGTGCACTCGGCAATCAGGTCCGTTCTGCGGACTGCCTGAGATTCGACATGTACGAATTACTTCGACGATTTCGGTATCTGCTGCATCGACGCCGCTTCGATCAAGAGCTGGCCAACGAAATGGAGTTTCACCGTGAGATGGCTTCGCAGCATGGCGGTACACAGTTCGGGAATACGCTTCGGCTGCGCGAACAGTCACGCGACGCGTGGGGGTGGACGTGGCTGGAGAGTCTGTCGCAGGACGTGCGCTATGCGGCACGGCAGCTAAGAAAATCGCCGGGGTTCACGGCGGCCGCGGTTCTCATGCTTGCTATTGGTATCGGAGTGAATGTTGCGGCTTTCACCTTCTTCAATCTGATAGTGCTGCATCCACTGCCCGTCAAAGATCCTGGGACGCTGCTGCGCTTTAAGCGGCGCGCTCCGACGAGCTATGCCTATCAAATGCCGTATCCGGAGATGGCGTTTTTCGGCCGGTATGCAAGAACGCTCTCCGCGGTCATCGCGCTGAGTGACTCGAAGGTTGTGATAGAGCGGGAGAGTAAGCCGCTCACGGCACACTTCGTCACGACGAACTATTTCAGCGAGCTCGGCACCCACGCAGCGCTGGGGCGCTTGCTTGATCCCTTACGAGACGGGGCGAAAGACGCTGAGCCAGTGGCTGTTTTAAGTCAAGCTTGCTGGAGAACCCACTTTGGCGCAAGCCCGGCGATTGTCGGACAGCGCATCCGCCTGAATAACAGGCCGGCAACCGTGATTGGAGTGGCGCCCGGCGATTTTAGCGGATTAAGCATGGAGGATCCCGGTATCTGGCTGCCCATCGAGCAACAGCCGCATTTTGTGACCGGCAGTCATCTGTTCACCGACTTCTCTGTTGAGTCCAAAGGCGTGACGATGTTCGGGCGGCTGGCACCGGGCGCTACGGCTGCCGCTGCTGAAAACGAGTTGCGTTCGCTCGCGGCAGCGCTGAAAAAGCAGCAACCCGTCGATATCTGGGACAAGGAGAGTCTGCCGAGTTCGCCCGGCGGATACGCGAGAAACCTCGGAGGCGGCCGTCATGGAACCGGTGCAGACCGGGGAGGTGAGGGGTATGCGCTGGTCGGTCTGGTCGGTGCCTTGGTGCTGCTGATTCTTGCCGTCGCGTGTGGAAATCTGGGCAGCTTACTGCTGGCACGATGTGTAACCAGGGAAAGAGAAATATCTATTCGCAAAGCGATCGGCGCTGGAGCACCGAGGCTGGTTCGCCAGCTTTTCACTGAGAGTCTGGTGCTCGCCTTACTGGGATCGTTGGCGGGGCTGGCGCTAGGGTATGTTGTCCTTCGCACTTTGCTTTCGATTGTGAAAAGTCCAGCCTGGCTCCAGGCAGCTCCCGATTGGCGCGTTGTGTTATTCGCGGTCTGCACAGGCTTTGTGGCGGCCGTTTTGTTCGGATTAACACCGGCTTTGCAAGTGGCCCGGCAACGTCATCGAGCAACGAAGATGAAGCAGCTGCTACTAGGAGCGCAGATTGCCGCAAGTTCGGTCCTTGTGATTGTGGCTGCGCTTCTGGTGCGAGCCCTAGGGCATGCCATAACCGTTTCACCAGGTTTTGAATACCGGCAGCTCGTGTCCATCGACTCGGGGCTGGCCGCTCACGGTTACTCAGCATCGGGTGCGCGCGCTTACTTGAACACGTTGCAGGAACGTTTGCGCAATCTGCCCGGCGTCGAAGCAGTGTCGATGACCTCTAGTGCGCCGCTGGGCAATAGGAAGGTCGTCACAGGAGCGGACCTGGCAGGACGGTCACTCGACGTTCACATGTACGGTGTTGATCCGGAGTTTTTCAACACGATGAAGATCCCTTTGCTACAAGGCCGGAATCTCACACGAAGAGAGACGGGAGCGCTCGTGATCAGCAGGTCCTTCGCGATGCAGTGGCCTGCTAAAAATCCGCTGGGCCGGCCTTTTCAAGTTGGCGATAACCATTACACGGTGGTCGGGATCGCAGGCAGTGCTCGACTTGTAGCGTTAGAGGATCCGGATGCCGTGGAAGCCTATTACCCGGCCGGAGATACCGACCTGCCGTTTATGGTGGTGCTGCTAAGAACTGCCGGTCCGCCGGAACATTTACTTCCATTCGTAGCCTCGCTGGCGAAATCGATTGATCCCAATATCCTTCCAGATGTTCAGTTGATTAAGAGCTCGTTCCAGCGGAAGATGGATGCCGCCGAATACGCGGCCGTGTCGGTCAGCGTACTGGGGGGGACAGCGCTGCTGTTAGCTTGTCTGGGAATAGTGGGTTTGGTGGCGTACTCAGTTTCGCAACGGACGAAAGAAATTGGCATCCGTATGGCTCTTGGCGCTACTCCGGCTCAGGTTCTATCGTTGGTAGTGCGGAGCTTCAAGCGGCCAATTCTGGGCGGATCGGTAGCGGGAGTGCTCGGTGCTGCAGCCTTATCGACGCTCATGCGGCGTAACCTTTATGGCCTCAGCAATCTCGATCCAGTTGCCTATGGAGGCGCAGTCGGAGTATTCGCCATCGTCGTGGTGCTGGCTGCGGTCATTCCTGCGCGACGCGCATTGCGAGTAAATCCACTAGAGTCTTTACGGCACCAGTGATGCCTGAAAGCGATCACTTGAACTTCACGAGTCTCGAGGTTCAGCTCACCGCTCGACAGTAGCTTCAAACGGGTTCCCATCTGGATGCCAGGTTCCGTCTGCTGTACCGTACCGGCTCGCCGCGACCACGAGATAACCGTCCGGATCCCGGATCCAGCACTCCCAGTGATTAGGGCCGCCTTCTTCATTGGGAGGATTCCGATGCCGCGACATTACGATCTCTACACCCATTTCAAGAGCACGCTTCCAAACATCATCGAAATCCTCTACTTCGAACCACAACAACACGCCGTTTCCATATGGTTTGTCATGCGGATCAGCGATTGGACCGTGATGATGCTCCACCTCGAAACTATGCAGCTGCAAGACGAGCCGCCCGTTCGAGACTAGCTGCTCATACGCAGAACCCCCATGATTACTGCGGCAGCCGAACAGACGCTGATACCAACGGCTGCTTGCTTCGACGTCGGATACGGCAATCAGAGGCTGAGGACACATCCGGAGATCGTATCAATCAGAAGCGGACTCGGCAAACAACTCCAAACGTAGGCCTAATCAGCGAGTTGATACGCTTCTACCATGCTGAACGAGGGGAATGCAGCGGCGCGGGGCGTTTTCGGATGAAATACATTCTGGCGCTCGATCAGGGGACGACGAGTTCGCGGGCGGTGCTTGTCAAGCAGGATGGCGGTGTGGAAGCCATGGCACAAGCCGCGTTCGGGCAGATCTATCCGCAGCCGGGATGGGTGGAGCACGATCCGAACGAAATCTGGTCGACGCAGTTTGGAGTGGCGATGGAGGTGCTCGCCCGAGCAGATGCGCAAGCGGACATGATCGTCGGCATTGGGATTACCAATCAGCGAGAGACCGCTATTCTCTGGGATCGGAAGACAGGCGAGCCCGTTTCGAACGCAATCGTCTGGCAGGATCGGCGAACTTCCAATTTCTGCGATCAGCTGCGTGAACAGGGGCACGAAGATCTGATTCGGAGCAAGACAGGCTTGGTGGCGGACGCTTATTTCTCAGGCAGCAAGATCCGCTGGATTCTCGACCACGTGCCGGGCGTCCGGGATCGAGCCGAGCGTGGTGAGCTGGCCTGCGGCACGGTCGACAGCTGGCTGATTTGGAAGCTCACAGGGGGCACACGGCATGTCACTGATGTAACCAACGCTTCACGCACAATGCTGTTCAACATCCACACCCAGCAATGGGATGAGGAACTGCTCGGGCTGCTCGATGTTCCGCGCGCGCTGCTGCCGGAAGTGGTGGCATCGAGCGAAATATGCGGCGAAACATCGGGCGTGCTGGCCGGCATTCCTATTGGCGGCGTCGCCGGAGACCAGCATGCATCGCTCTTCGGGCAGATGTGCACCGAACCAGGAATGGTGAAGTGCACCTATGGCACGGGAAGCTTCATGCTGCAGAACACGGGCAAGACAGCGGTAGCTTCGCGCAATAAGCTGCTCACGACAATCGCGTGGCGCATAAATAACGAGACAACCTACGCGCTCGAAGGAAGTGTTTTCATCGCCGGCGCGGTCGTGCAGTGGCTGCGCGACGAGCTGCAGATGATTCGGAGTTCAGAAGAGATCGAGCAGCTCGCCGCAAGCGTGCCGGACAGCGGGGGAGTCTATTTCGTGCCGGCTTTCGCGGGCTTGGGAGCACCGCATTGGGATCAATATGCCCGCGGAACGATCGTCGGGCTCACGCGCGGCTCAAACCGGGCCCACATAGCGCGAGCGGCGCTCGACGGCGTTGCTTTTCAAGTGGCGGATATTTTAGCGGCGATGGAAGCGGATTCAGGCGTTCCGGTACGCGAGTTACGCGTGGATGGCGGGGCGGCACGCAACGATGTCCTTATGCAAATGCAAGCGGACCTGCTTACAGCGACCGTGACCCGGCCCTCGAATGCAGAGACGACCGTGCTCGGAGCAGCCTACCTGGCCGGACTAGCGGTTGGTTTTTGGCCCGATCAGCAGGCCATTCAGAATCAATGGAAAGCAGAGCGGCGCTTCCAATCACGAGTCGACTCAGAAGAGCGCAGTAGACGTCTAGGACAATGGCGCCGGGCACTTGAGCGGGCGAAAGCCTGGCACGAAGATTGACGCGGTTGGCGTGAGCTGACGTATGCCATCCAGCACAAAACGTGAGGATCTGCTCGCGCACGCGACCGCAGCCGAAGAGTGGGATTACATCGTGATCGGGGGCGGCGCAACCGGTTTAGGAACCGCTCTCGAAGCGACTTCCCGCGGCTATAAAACGCTGCTGCTCGAAGGGCAGGATTTTGCAAAAGCCACCTCAAGCAGAAGTACCAAGCTGGTGCATGGCGGTGTACGCTATCTGCGCCAAGGCAATGTCAATCTGGTTCTCGATGCGCTACGCGAGCGCGGGCGCATGCTGCGAAATGCTCCGCATCTGGCTCGCAAGCAGACATTTGTCATTCCGGCTTACACGCTCTGGGACGTGCCCTTTTATGGAGCTGGATTGACGCTATATGATTTGCTGGCCGGGAAAGAGGGCTTAGGACGATCGCGCATTCTAAGTAAGCAGCGCACCGCGGAGGCGCTGCCCGGCGTGCGGGCAAACGGCCTGCAAGGAGGCGTTCTCTACTACGACGGGCAGTTTGATGATGCGCGGTATGCCATTGCCCTGCTGCGGACGTTGTTGGACCTGGGCGGCGTAGCGCTTAATTATGCCAGTGTCACCGGGCTTCTAAAATGCAATGGCCAAGTCTGCGGTGTGGCGGCCAGGGAGGCCGAAAGCGGGGCCGGGTTTGAAGCGCGCGGAAAAGTCGTAGTAAATGCAACCGGGATTTTTTCTGACGATATCCGCCGCATGGACGATGCGCAATCGGCGCCGATGTTAACAGTAAGCCAGGGGTCGCACTTCGTCTTGCCGCGCAGTTTTCTGCCTGGGAACGCCGCCTTGATGATTCCCAAAACGTCCGACGGACGAGTGCTGTTTGCGATCCCGTGGCACGACCGGGTGGTAGTTGGAACTACCGACAATCCCGTTCCGAAAGCCGAGTATGAACCGCACGCCATGGCTTCTGAAAGCGAGTTTCTGGCGGAAAATGTGGAGCGTTTCTTAGGCCGCAAGCTGCTGCCGGACGATGTGAAAAGCATGTGGTCGGGACAAAGGCCTTTGGTGCGACAGTCCAGCACGCAGAACACGGCGGCGGTGTCGCGCGACCACACCGTTTTAATAACGGCTTCGAGGCTGGTGACGATCACGGGCGGAAAGTGGACCACCTATCGGAAGATGGCGCAGGACGTAATCGACAGGACGGCCCCGCTCGCGGGCTTGGCTTCGAGCGCATCAGTCACGGCAGGGTTGAAGCTACATGGCTGGACCTCCGAAGCGGATCGAGATGGTCGGTGGGAAACAGTCTACGGCGCGGACCTGGCAGAGCTCAACAAGCTAGCCGAAGACCAACCGGGAATGAACACGTTGCTTCACGAGCAGCTACCTTTCCGGAAGGCGGAGGTTCAATGGGCGGCACGGCACGAGATGGCCCGGACAGTGGAAGATGTGCTGGCGCGGAGGACCAGAGCGCTCTTCCTGGATGCGCGGGCGAGCATTGAGGCAGCACCGGAGACGGCCCAGATTCTCGCACAGACGCTGGGACGCGATACGCGATGGCAAGAAGAGCAAGTGCGTGATTTTACACGCGTAGCTAAAGAATACATCTGGAACGGGTGACGTGATGACTGATGCAGTTATGGGCGAGTTTGTCGGGACAGCTGTGTTGATCCTGCTGGGAAACGGTGTAGTTGGCGGCGTGCTGCTGAAGGATACGAAGGCGGAAGGAGCGGGCTGGCTCACCATCACGACGGGATGGGCGCTGGCGGTGTTCGCAGGGGTAGCGGTGAGTATTTCGATGGGAGACCCGGATGCGCATTTGAACCCGGCATTTACCGTTGCATCAGTGGTGATGACGGGGCACATCGAGCGCCTCTGGACTTACATCCCGGCGCAGATACTAGGCGCAATGGTAGGCGCGGCGTTGGTTTGGCTGCTGTACCTTCCACACTGGAAGCCGACCAACGATGCAGCAAAGAAGCTGGCCTGCTTCTCAACTGGGCCGGCAATCCGGAGTCTGGGAGCAAATTTTCTAAGTGAGGTGATCGGCACATTTGTTTTGGTGCTCGTGGCATCCGCGCTGGTATCGAAGCGGCTGGCGCCAGGAGGCGTAGCGCCTGGGCTCGGACCATTGTTAGTCGGCGGCGTAGTGTGGAGCATCGGCCTTTCCTTGGGTGCCACCACGGGGTATGCGATCAATCCGGCGCGTGACTTCGGCCCGCGGTTGGTGCATACGCTGTTGCCGATTCCCGGCAAAGGATCATCAGACTGGAGCTATGCAGCCGTACCGATTATCGGTCCGATCTGCGGTGCGATTCTGGCAGCAATTCTAATCAGAGGCGCGGGAATTTGAACTTTCAGTCACGGGAAAGGAGTACTGCCGTATAAGAGCAGTACTCCGCCCAGGGTTTAAATACTAAAAACACTAAGGGCTTATGCGGTAGCGGTAGAGACCTTTTGTGCTCGCCGCTCCCGAAGTTCCTGCTCGGCACGCTGCCAATCGTGTTCCGGAGAACCCTCTGGGCAACCCCGTTCGTGCCAGCATCGGTAGGCATGCGCGGCGATCTCGTCGTAGGAAAGGGTATGAGAGCCCGTGTCAGAAGTTGACGCCCCAAGTGGTTCAGCGGCGGTATGAGCGAGACTCGAATCCTGCGACGCAACGGTCGCCTGGGAGCTTTCACCAACAGCCGGGGCATGCCCGTAAGGAGAGTCAGCTAACGGAGTCGTGCCCGATCCGCGCGATCCCGGTACAAAATTCGGGGCCGGAGATTCGCTCGCAATCGGACTCAGATGCGAGCCGCCCGCAGCGGCGCCGGCACCGGCACGCACGCCCGAAGTATCTGCTCCGCGAGACCCGACGGACAGGTTGGCATCGGCCGCGATCGTCTCGTTGATGCTTAAACCTGCACGAGGCTTTGCAGTTCCACCCGGTTTCGCGCCGGAATCCAGGCCGGTGTCACGAAGGTCTTTGGAACCGGCAGGTGTGTTCTCTGTTAGATCATTAAATTTGGGATCGATCATATACTCGCTCCTGTTTATGGATTGAGTGGCGGGGAATTCTTGCACAAAAAATGAAGGGAAATACAAATTTTCCCAGGCAGATATGGCCGCGCGGGGCAAATCCAACCTGTTTGCAGTAGTGGTCGAACTGAGCGCTGCAATGCCAGAGTCGCCGAACAATCGGCAGCCATCCGGGCGCACGATGGCGATTCGAATCATGCCGCCGGCACCAGGGCTTCGACCGCAGAGGGAACAAGCGGGTCAGAGAAGACCCGCTCGCAGCATACTGGAAAGCTAGTCGCCGGCTTCGCTGCCGACGGCAACCTTCAACTTCTCGCGCTGTTCCTTCAAGATCGCTTTGCGGCTGAGCTTGATCTTGTTGCCTTCAAGGGCTAGCACCTTAACCAGAATTTGATCGCCTTCGTTAAGCTCATCGCGCACGTTCTTGATTCTGCTTTCAGAGATCTCGCTGATGTGCAGCAGGCCGTCCGTGCCTGGGAAGATCTCAACAAACGCGCCAAAATCGGCGATGCGGACCACTTTGCCGAGGTAGGTCTTACCGATTTCTGCCACCGCTGCAATATCACTTACCATCTGTATGGCGCGACTAGCAGCAGTTCCGCTCGAAGCAAAGATGTTGACGGTTCCATCGTCCGAAACATCGATCTTGACGCCTGTTTGCTCGATGATTCCCTTAATGACCTTGCCGCCGGGTCCGATCAGCTCGCGAATTTTGTCAGTCGGAATTGTGGTCGTATAGATGCGCGGCGCGTATTGCGAGAGCTCCGTCCGCGGTGTCTTGATGGTGGCGAGCATGGTTTCGAGAATCTCAAGCCGGCCTTTGCGGGCCTGCTCCAGCGCCTCCGCCATGATCTTCGTGGTCACGTTCGGAACCTTGATATCCATCTGCAGCGCAGTGATACCTTCGCGAGTACCAGCGACCTTGAAATCCATGTCGCCGTAATGATCTTCGGCGCCTGCGATGTCGGTCAGAATGGCGTACTCATCGCCTTCCAGAACCAATCCCATCGCGATACCAGCAACGGGGGAGGCCAGTGGAACGCCCGCGTCCATGAGAGACAACGTTCCGCCGCAAACACTCGCCATGGAGCTGGAGCCGTTTGATTCGAGAATGTCGCTCACTACACGAAGCGTGTACGGGAATTTCTTCTCGTCCGGAATCACCGGAGAAAGCGCGCGCTCAGCCAGTGCGCCGTGGCCAATCTCACGACGGCCAGGACCACGCATAAAGCCTACTTCGCCGACGCTGAACGGCGGGAAGTTGTAGTGCAGCATGAAGCGCTTCGAGGTTTCGGCGAGATCGAACATTTCGATCCGCTGTTCGTCGTCCTTGGTGCCGAGAGTGGTTGTGACCAGGGCCTGTGTTTCACCGCGTGTAAAGATAGCCGAGCCGTGAGTCCTGGGCAGAACACTGACTTCGCAGGTGATCTGGCGAATTTGATCGAACTTGCGTCCATCGGGACGCCGGCGATCTTTCAGCATTTCGTCGCGGAAGACCTGCTCTTTCAGGTAGTCGAACGTCTTCCCCGCTTCCGGTAGCTCGCTCTCCTCGGTGAAAAGACCAAGAGCCTTCGCCTTTGCCTGATCAACACGACTGTAGCTTTCGAGTTTGGCGTACTTCTCGGTGTTCATCGCGTCGCTGAGTTCAGCGCGGACCGCCTCAGAGATCCGCGCCAGCTTCGATTGATCGATGGACGGGAGACATAAAGGTGCGCTTGGTTTTGCCGACAGCCGACATCAGCTCGCGAATCCCGGCAGCGATCTTCTTGCAGCAATCGTGGCCGAACTCGATCGCTTTGATGACATCAGCTTCGGAAGCTTCGCTCGCAGCAGCTTCCACCATGACGATTCCCTCTTCGGTGCCGGCCACGATGATGCTGAGCTTGGCATCTTTCGTCTGTTCGTAAGAAGGATTGGCCTGGTGCTCGCCATCGATCATGCCGACGCGAACACCGCCTAGAACGTGGTGGAACGGAATATCCGAAATGGCCAGCGCAGCACCGGCGCCGATAATCGGCAAGCACACCAGGATCATGCTCAGGGTCGGCCGAGAGCACCATCGCGATAATCTGAGTCTCGTTGCTGAAACCTTCCGGAAACAGCGGTCGGATCGGACGGTCGATGAGGCGGCTGGTGAGAATTTCCTTCTCGGAAAGGCGTCCTTCGCGCTTGATGAAGCCACCCGGGAATTTGCCGGCCGCGTAAGTGTATTCGCGGTAATCGACAGTCAGTGGGAAAAAACTTGCGCCCGGCTTTGGCTTCTCCGCGGCAGTGGCAGTGACCAGCACCACCGAATCTCCCGCACGAACAACGACAGAACCATTGGCCTGTTTGGCAATCTTGCCGGTCTCGATCGAGACCTTTGACCCGTTCAGGTCAATTTCAACTATTTGCGACATTTAACTTTCCCGATGCGTGATCCGCATCAATTTTTCTATGCGCGCCTGGATCGTTAAGACCGTCGTGCGCGGATCAACCCGGGATTAAAGTTGGAGGACTTAGAGCGAAAGCTGGAGAGGACCACTTACCGAGGCGGTGTTACGCGTGCGATCAACGGGTAAAACAACCCGACACGCGCCTGCTTGGGACCGTAACTAGCGGCGGATGCCGAGACTCTGAATAAGAGTCTTGTAACGCTCTGGACTGCGATCTTTGAGATACTTGAGCATCTTACGGCGGCGAGCAACCATCGATCAGCAAACCGCGGGTTGAATGATGATCTTTCTTGTGCGCCTTTAAATGCTCAGTCAGCTGCAGAATACGCTGACTCAGAAGCGCTACTTGGACTTCTGGCGAACCCGAATCCGATTTGTGGATCCGATACTTACCGATAACTTGCGACTTCTCTTCTACCGCCAGAGCCATGCTAGAAAACGATACTCCTCGTCTTTACCTTAATCTCGATTTTATTTCTATATCAGGTTAGCACAGGGGAAGAAGACATCAGAACAGCTCCTCGCGATCACGGATCTCCCATCGCATCTCGAACGCCGGGCTTCTCCAGATACGGGATGCCGTGCTTCATCCAATCGGGCTCAGGCGCGCCCTTCAGCTGGTAATCGAAGAACTGCTGCAGGCGAAGCGCGTAATCCTTCTGGTTCGCCCGGCGTCGCAGATTGTGCGGCTCGCCATTGTAGGAGAAGAGATAGACCTCTTTATTGAGGCGGCGCATCGCGAGATAAAACTCAATGCCTTGATACCAGGGCACGGCATCATCTGCGTCGTTGTGGATCATGAGCAGCGGGGTGTTTACGCGATCCGCCATAAAGATCGGCGAATTCTCGATGTATCGCAGTGGGTACTCCCAAACGCTGCCCCCGATCCGGCTCTGCGTCCGTTCGTACTGAAATTGCCTCGGCAGGCCAGGACCCCAGCGGATACCGTCGTAGGCGCTGATCATGTCGGCTACGGGCGCACCGGCTGCAGCGGCACGGAAGCGGTTGGTGCGGGTAATCATGTAGGCAATCTGGTAGCCACCCCAGCTATGTCCTTGAATGCCGATTGCCGCTTCGTTCACAAACCCGCGATCGACGGCTGACTGAATAGCGGGCAGCACGCAGTTCAGAGCGCTTTGCCCGGGATAACCGATCTTGTAAGCAATGTCCGGCTCGAGTACCAGGTAGCCGTTGCTCGCATACACGCTCGGGTTGATCGAATTGTAAGGCCGAGGCTCAACGAAGTTGTTCACGTTTTGTGAGAGGCGTTCGTAGATGTACACAATGAGCGGATATTTTTTGGCGGGATCGAAGTTGGCAGGTTTGTAAAGGATGCTCTGCAGTCCAACGCCGTCGGCACTCTTGAACGGAAGGAGCTCGGCGGTACCCCAGAACAGGCCCGCCATCTGCGGATTCGCATCGCTGACTTTGCGAAACTCGTGAAAATTGCGATCGGTCACCAGCAGGTCCGGATATTCACTAAAGGTGGAAGCGGCGGTGACGTAGACCTCCGCATTACGCGCTTTGATGGGCGTGGCGAAGTTCTTTGCCTCGAGGATTAGCTTCTTCGGGGCGGCAGCGGCCGCGAGTGTTGCCGTATAAAAACCGGTGGCATGCGTCTGGTCGTTCTCAGTGCGAAGCAGGAGCGGCTTGTCCGGATCGAGCCAGCGCGAGGCGGGATCATCGGTCTCAAACCGGACGACTCGGAACTGTAGCTGCTGCTTGCGGCCGGCGCCTTGGGTCAGATTCACAGCAGACTTACCATCCGGAGTGCAGCGCCAAATGTCATAGCGATCGTAGATCAAAACAAAACGGCCATCACGGCTCCAGCCTCCGAGCCGGTACGAGTCCGGCAGACCGGGCGTATCATGCTGCTCGTTAGCAAAGGAGACGCCAAGTTTCGAAGTCAAATTGATGGCGCGCGTATCTGCGGTTGAGATTGAAATCCAGTCCTTACCGTTGAAGTAAACCGCGTACTTCCCCGTAGGGGACCAAGTGATGCGATTGATGTGCTTTTGAGCGATGAGCTGGCGCTCCCCGGTGGCAGTGTCTACCAGGTACGAGTCAGCGTAGTTCGCATCGTACTCACTGAGCCGGCGATACGGCCGATCGTCGTTGCCAATCGCGCGAAGGCCGTCATCGCTGGGCACCACATCGTTCATTGCCTCAGATGCAAGCTGAACAAATTTTCTTGTATCGAGGTCGTACACCGCGCGATAAGAACGAGAGTGCTCGGTGCCGGCGCGGATCTTCTGCATCGGCTGAATGTAATCGTCTTTCCAGGACCACAGATCTACCGCCACACGCTCGTCTTCCGGAGTGGTGCTGTCGGGAGGCTTCGGCGCGGGAAGATCCGGCGCGGTTCCGAAAAAGATACGCGTGCCGCCTTTCGCCACGAACAAACTAGCCTTATCTGAGATCACCGACCCTACCGGGAATCCCGCGGTCGCGCCGGAAACGAGCGCCACTGCAGCCGGCGCATGGCGATCCCAGGTGTAGAGCTTGAACTGCGGATGAGCGGCAGAGACATCAGCGCAATTGCTGACGAAGGCAAGACGGGTCTGATCCTCATCCCAGGCTAGTTTTTCGAATTTGCCTTTGCCGGCCAGAAGCGCCACCGGTTCGCCGGTGCCGGCCGGATCAAAAGCATAGACTCCGCTCGCGGCCGAGCCAGGCAGTTCGACCGCATAGACGAGAAGTTTGGCGTTTCTGGTGAAAGTGTATTCGGCTACACCTGGGAATTGGCGCTCTGTGCCATTTAGCAGGTTCCGGAGGATAAGCGTGCCGGTTTCCTTCTCTTTCTTGTGCGGCTTGCCGGAGGAAGGTTCATCGGTCCTCTTCGCCGTCGGTTTAGGGGGCATCTGCAGGTAGGCGACAAAGGCGCCGTCTTCAGAGGGGAGCTGAAAATCCTTGGCATGCGGGGCACGAAAGACCGCGCTTGTCAGCAGGTCGACGATTACCACGTCCCCTTTCGGCATATCTTCCGGTTTGCGCTTCTCGCGTTTGGCAGTTTCGACGCTGGCGTGCGTAGGAAACGTGGAGAAAACGAGAAAGCGGCTATTGCTGGAAAACTTGACCGCAATGCCGGGCGGCGGGGGCGGCATTTCTTCCGCCTGCGGATTCGAGTAGTTGGGCGGCGGCGGGGGCGGAAGTTCGCCGATCGTTTCCCGAAGTTCTGTGTTGGTCTTCAAGTCGCGAACGACGAGAGCGCCGTCACCAGCCTGCGGAAAAAGGGCATAGGCCAGATAGCGGCCATCGTTTGAGAGAGCCTGGTTCTGGATGTGCCGCCAGGAATCGTAGTCGGATGCGGTAAGCGCGCGTTTCTGGCCGAACAAAGAACACGCGAGCAGGAGAGCTAGGGCGCAGCGCCGAAACATTTAGTAGATAAGTTGTAGCTTAACGAACGCGATCTTCGAAACGAACGGAACCGTTGCTACTCGCTGATGAGACGAGGTTCTTTACGTCCTCTAACTCTTTTTTCAGGCGCGCACCCCGGCGGGCCAGGCTGATCACGTACACGAGAACGATCAACCAGGCGGCCAGGAAGCCATAAAACATGAAGGTGAAATTGCGGGCATCCATTTGATAATCCTGTCAGACGGCATTAGCGAAACGCCGGAGCGAATCGATCTCGCGGGCAGTCGCTTCCTGCCGCGAGCGAATAAGAACCAGGGCGGAGGCCACCAGGAGTATGGCGAAGAGGTTCAGATAGAGCATGTGCTCCATACCCGGATCCATCCTGCCGCCGCCCGTGCGAATGCTGAGAACCGGAGCAGGGTGCTGGGTCCGGAACCACTCGATCGATTTCCAGACGATGATCACATCGACGCAGCCGAAAATGCAAAGAGCAGCAGAGAGGCGAGCGCGCTGAGTCGGCTCGTCGACCGCGCGGCGCATCATGAGGTAAGCAGCAAAAATGAGGACGCAGACCAAGGCCGAAGTAAGACGCGCGTCCCAAGTCCACCAGATGCCCCAGATGACACGGCCCCAGATGCTGCCTGTAACAATATTCAGCACTGAAAAAACAATAGAGACTTCGACCACCGAAGCAGCCAGCGAATCGTAGCGCAGCTTGCCCGAAGACAGATACAGAATGCTGAGCGTGAGCGCTACGAAGTAACCGAGCATTCCAGCGATGGCGGCCGGAACGTGAAAGAACATGATGCGGTAAATGGGACCTTGCAGAGCATCGTCAGGCAGCACGAGGAAGATCTGATAGAGATCGTAGGCAAGCAGTGCAGCCGCCGCTAGGGCAAGAGTGATCGCGATCTTTTCACGCATAGAGGTCTCTTTCTTATTGTGACTTAGTTCACCAGAATGGTCTCGGCTAGAACGAAAGCGAGTGCTGTAAATACGATGTCGAAGACGATCAGAACACGCCACCAAATTAGGACCTCAGCGGCCACCGGCCCATCCGCGAAAGCAGCATTCGTTAACTCGATGGCCGCAATGAGCAGCGGAATCAAAACGGGATAAATGATAACGGGCAGCATTAATTCCCGAAGGCGGAGATTGACGGTGAGGGCTCCGAAAACAGCCCCTAGGATCGACACGCCCCAGGTCGCAAGCGTAAGCACTAACGCAAGCAGACCGGGGTGACTCCACCAGCGGAGATTATAAAAAATGCCAAAGACGACAAGCGAAATCAGCTCGACCAGGAGGAGGACCAGCCAGTTCGCGATCCCTTTACCGATGAGCAGACTAGCGGCTGAGAGGTTGGAGGATAGCAGCGTGTCGAGGCACTCGTTCGGCAGTTCGCGGGCGAAGCCGCGGTTAAAGACGAGGGCGCCCGCAAAGACGAATACCAGCCAGAGCAGACCGCCCAAAATCTCCCGCGTTTCGGCCGAAGCCACATCAAAGGCGAAGCTGAAGAGCAGCAGGATCGCAATAGAAAAGGCGGCTGCGGCATTAAGCGACTCTTTGGTGCGCAGCTCAACCGATAAGTCCTTGCGCGCGATTAGCAGGGCCTGACGAAAAAGATTCATGCGCGGACCCTGCGGATTTAGGCAGCTCCCAGTTCGGTGTGAAGGCGATAGAGCAGGCCGGGATCGTCAAGCATCTCTCCCGTTCGTTCGCCCGAGTAGCGCAGTCGTCCATTCTCGACAAGCGCGACGTGCGAAGCGATGGCCAGCGCTTCCCGCAGCTGATGCGTAGAGAGAATTATCGTCGCTCCGCGTCTGCGCGCCTCCGAAAGCAGTTGGCTGAGCATGGCGATGGCACGATCGTCGAGCGAGGTGAAAGGTTCGTCAAGCAGGAGCAGCTTCGGGGAGTGAAGAAAGGTGCGGGCGAGCGCCAAGCGTTGCCGCATACCACGCGAAAACTGACGAGCGGGCATACGGGCGACGCGCTCGAGGCCGACGCGCTCAAGCCAGCTGTCCACCATGGCCGCGGGAGAAGTCAGGCCGGCGATGCGAGCAAAAAAGTGGAGGTTTTCGCGAGCCGAAAGATCTTCGTAAACGCCAATGCCATGGCCCAGAAACCCTACCTCGCGGCGGGCAGTTTCCGAGCGCGGCGCTTCTCCGAAAAGTTTAATCTCACCGCGCTGAAAAGGGGACAAACCCGCCAGTATGCGGAGGAGCGTAGTCTTCCCCGCCCCGTTTCGGCCGAGTAGCGCACAACAGGAGCCCTCCGCAACAGACAAGGTATAGTCACGCAACGCAGCGTAGTCACCGTAGAATTTCCAGACGTGTTCGAGCGTGACCTTCTCCACTCGCTTATCAGCCGCAGGCATTCGGCTAATTCAGCTCACGGGAGGCCGGTTGGACGCAACAGGAGAAATTCGATACAGGATGAGGAAGCCGACTGCAAGGACGGCAAAAGCGAGAGCTGCCAGCGGAACAATGTGGCGGTAAATTTGCGGCAACCCTTGTGTAACCTGCGGAGCATCGGACGTATCCGGCGTGTTCGCGGCGTCAGTCTCCGGGGGGCGAAGCGAGCCGGTGCCGGTTATGTCTACAGTGAACTTATCGGGCGCGGTCACGGTGTAGATGTTGGCCTGCGTCTTCGGCTCGGTCCCGACACTTTGAATGTCACGTCCAGCAAGCTTGACACCAGATGGTGCGACTAGGCGAAGCGGACCAGCGGGCATACCTTTGACACCCGCAATGCGCCCTCGGAAGGTAAACGGAGAGCCGGCGGGCAGCACGTAGCTGACCTCAAACTCAGTCTGACCAGGCTTAATCGGAAAATTGACTTGATAGATGTCGGTTTCGGCTGTCCTTTGGGCGGCGCGCGGCAGTGGCATACCCTGCGGACCCTGCACGTTCACCCGGGCCTGGCCGTTGGCAGCAGGCGGCAAATAGAAACGAAGACCGCCAAGATCGTCGTTGCTGTATGTGGTCTTGGAATCGTTCTGCACCACCACCGTCTCCGCCATCGCAATGCGACCGGCCGCAGGTTCGATCAGGAGCATTCGTTGTGCGACATTGGCGATCGCCGGAGATTTTGTCGATTCGAAAACCTGTAGCTCAACGCCCGAAGTAGGAATATTCGGAGTCATGAGCTTGTTGTAATTGACACCCTTGTAGCTGGCTTGGAGCAACTGGGGGCCGCCGCCGGGCTGGTCCTTCTCGAAGACGAAGTGGCCGGCCGCATCGCTTGTCGCTGAGCCAATCGTCTGCATGCCGTTCTGGCCCGGTTTCACCAGCGTAATGCTGACGTTCGGCTGCGGTTTACCGTCGGTGCCATTCACAACCGTGCCATCGATAGCCGCCCAGAGAGACAAGGAACAGCAAAAATAAGGTGCGATGCGAAGAAGGCGTTTCACGGTTTCGGGCAGCTTCTTCCTTTATGAGAGCATGGCTTTGCCGCACTCGCCGCAATATTTGAGAGCTTGCGGGAAGGTAGCGTTGCAATGCGGACAAGCAAAGCGTTCGGCCGGTGGGTTCTTGACTGGCTTTGGTGGCCGCAACGAGCCTCGGGCGGCGGGCACCAGGCCCAGGCGCGCAATCGTCTCTTGAATAGCGGCAAGTACAACAGCTAATTCGCGCTGCAGCGCCAGTTTGTTCTGCTGATAATCACTATCGGAAAGCTTGCCGAGCCGGTATTCGAACTGGAGATCACGAAGATTATCGTAGATGGCGCGTTTGCGATCTTCAAGGTGCTGGATCGGAGACGCAGGGATTGGTTCCGGAACGTCCTTGGGACGAATGCGAAGGGTGAAGTAAAAGGCGGCGAGAACTACCGTGATCGCAACTGCAATGGTCATCTGTGACGCGAGCTAACGGAGCCTTTGTAGCCTTCATCCTCGCCGAGTTCGTGGTCCATCTCACCGCGGAAACGGTCGATAAGACTCTGGTCGGTTGCCGTGATTACTTCCGGCTCTTTGCGATTGCGGCGTACAAAGCTCGAGTAAATATAGAGGCCTATCAGGAGAACGACTCCGGGCATGACCCAGGTGACGATAGGGCCCAAGCCTGCGGCAGGCGGCGAAGCAAGTGCAACAATTCCCTGTTCGCGAACGATGGAATCGACGATGCTGTCATCGCTCATTCCCTTCTCTTTCAGAGAGAAAATACGATGGCGCAGAGGATCGGCGGAACTGCAGCGCAACATTGGACAGTCCCCGACAGTGTTGCGGCAGCCACCGCAGCGGCAGGCTAGCCGTCCCCCAACTCGCATAACGTCGCCTGTCAGATAAGACGTAGAGTCCTGCGCGAGAACAGCGGCGAGAACCGAGAAAAAGATCAGGAAGAATTTAGGACTGAACCGTTTCAGCGACACTTTGATAACCCACGACCTCGGTCCGCGCATACTGCAAGCGCACCTTTCCAGGAATCAGACAAATGATGGTGCCGAATAAAATCACCCAGTAACCAATCCACACCCAAGAGACGAGCGGGAAAACATACATCTGGAAGATGCCCTTCGTGTTGTCAGGCGAGATGCCCGAGAAGTTCACGTACAGATCTTCGTTGAGGCGGCGGCGAATGCCAACCATCGAAGCCTGCTCCTGGCTGGATTTATAGAGGCGGATTTCCGGATCGAGCTGGTCGATCACCTGACCGTTGCGATAAACCTCGAGCGTGGCGTGACTCGACTCGTAGTTGGCGTTATCGCCGTTGGTCACGCTCAGCAGCTTCAGATCGTAGTGACCGAAGCGAACGCTCTGATTAAGTGCCAGACTGCGTGTTTCGTGAAGGTCAAAGGCGCGGCCGGTAAAGCCGATGAAAATAATCACCACGCCCATGTGAACCAGATAACCGCCATACCGGCGAGTGTTGCGCCAGGTGAGTTCGAAAGCAGCGCGCGGGAGAGGTACAGACTCTTTGGCTTGTATAGCTCGGGAGCCCTTCCAGAACTCGCTGAGGATCGTCGCAATGACGAAGGCGCAGAGACCGAAAGAGATAAGGGCGGCGAGGTTCTGGATGCCGGCGGCAAACAGCCCGGCCATCACCAGCAAACCTGTAATGCTCGGGACGAGAAAAGCGCGCCGCAGACTGTTCAGCGAGCTTTTACGCCAGGCAATCAGCGGCCCCACACCTGTGAGGAATAAGAGAAAGAGCCCGATCGGAACGTTCACCCGGTTGTAGTAAGGAGCATCGATGGTCTCTTTTTCGCCAGTTAAGGCCTCCATCAGAACCGGAAAGAGCGTTCCCCAGAGAACTGCGAAACAGCTGGCGAGCAAGATCAGATTATTGAACAGAAAACTCGATTCGCGCGAGACCACACTCTCGAGCTTCACTTCACTGCGCAAGTAAGGAAGGTTCGCGATGATGGCGATCGCCGTAAGGGCAGTCGCAGTGAGAACAAAGGTGGTGAAGTACGGCTTTACCGGAGACTGTGCGAAAGCATGAACTGAGGCGACCAGGCCGGTGCGCGTGAGCGTAGTCCCGAGAATGCTCAACAGGAACGTGGCGGAAACAAGCACCATGTTCCACACCTTCATCATGCCTTTTTTCTCCTGCATCATGACCGAGTGGAGGAAGGCAGTGGCGGTAATCCATGGCATCAGCGAAGCGTTTTCAACCGGGTCCCAGCCCCAGTAACCTCCCCAACCAAGAACTGTATAAGCCCAACCCATGCCGAGCATGACGCCCGTACTCTGAAACAGCCAGGTAACAATGGCCCAGCGGCGAGTCGTATGAATCCAGCCTTCACCGGGCTGCCTGGTGATCAACGATGCCATCGCAAAAGCAAACGGCACCGTGAAGCCAACGTAGCCAAGATAAAGAAATGGCGGATGGATCGCCATGGTCCACCATTGCAGCAAAGGACTGAGACCGTTCCCATCCCCCACATCGATCACCCCACGGCCAGCCATCAGAACCTGGAACGGACTGGCGACAAAGGCAATCATTCCGACAAAGAACGCTAGCGTGGTCATGAGGATTGCGACCACAACCGGCATCATGTCGCGGAACTTACGCCGGTTCGTGTAAATCGCTACTGCCGAGTAACTCGAGAGGATCCAACTCCAGAAGAGAAGCGATCCCTCTTGCCCTCCCCACCAGGCGGTGAACTTATATATTGGCGACATCGCCTTGTTGCTGTGGGCAGCCACGTAGGCAAGCCGGTAGTCTCCGTTGATCAGTGAAGTGACAAGGACACCGGCCGCAAGAGTGAGCAGCACCCAGATCGCATAGACGGCACGCTCAGCACTTACGGTGAGGAACGGACGGCGTCCGTACTTTCCGGCGAGCGAAGCCGCAATCGAGAAGATAGCCAGACAGAAAGCGAGGAGGACCGAAAGAGCGCCAATGTTTTCCATGTGCGGAGAAGCTACTTTTTACTAAAGACTCTTATCTGTTTGGATGACGGATTTAGACTGACTGATGCGTGAAGGCGCCTCCGGCTTCGAATCATGCGAGAGACCGCGCTGGCCGGGTTTCGCTTCATATTTAGATGCGCACTTCGCTTGAATTTTGCTAGCTTGAAAAACGCCGTCTGAACCAAGTCTGCCGTCAGCCAGCGCTTGTGCGTTGTCTTTGAATGTATCCGGCAGCGGATCTGGCCCCGAGTAAGAAACGTTTAGCGTCTTCGCTCCTTGATGCAGGACAAACGACACAGCCATCCCGTTTTTCACAATCGATCCCGCTTGAATATCGCCGCCAACACGGAGACGCTTAGCCTGCGCGGCTTTACCCATTTGTTCTAGTTCCGGGATGGTTTTGTAGTAAGACTTAGTGTCTTTGACACCCCCGACAGCAAGCCACACAAGCGAGCCTACAATCAGGACCATCAGGGTCCCAAACTTCAGGTAAGTCTTCATAAGTTTGTCGCTGAAATCTAAGTATAGCGTTGATAAATGGGGTGGGCGGACAACCTCAAAGCATGCCCGATTACTCACTGCTTCCGCCTTCGCGCCGCGATAGCGGCCACAATCGACGCTTATTGCTGTCTACAATTCCGGACAGGTTTAGCGATTCAAAGCTAAACTACAGGTTCAGAGCACTACTTGGCGACCGAACCGAAAACTCTTCCCACGCATGTGACGCGCTTGCCCGGCGCACTCGGCCGAGTTGCGCAGCTCGCCGAGAGCCCCGCGCTGATGGAGGCCGAGCGCTGGTTCACGCGTGAACGCCCCTGGATCAACGAGCAACACCTGCAACTTTGCCGGATTGCCGCGCCCACATTCTTCGAGACCGACCGAGCCGAGTGGTTTAGGGTTCGGCTCAACGAACTAGGCTGGAGTGCAAAGCTCGACCGGGCGGGTAATGTTCTAGCCACCTTTGGGAGTAGCCCGCGCCGCCCAGCGATGGTCGTCTCGGCCCATCTCGACACAGTGTTTGCGCCGCGCCGCCCGGAAGACGTATATTTCAGCCCGGATGGCCGCCTTATCGGCCCGGGTGTCTCGGATAACGGCGCAGGTCTCTCGGCCATTCTTGCCTTAGCGCGATTCCTTGCCGGGACTGTCGAGCTCCACCGGCTGGCCTCGTCTCTGCTGATTGTGGCGAACGTGGGCGAAGAAGGGGAAGGCAATCTCAGCGGGATGCGATATCTCTGCCGGGCAGGATCGGAGCTTCAGCAGATCGCGGCCTTTCTGGTCCTCGACGGGCCCTCGACCGAACACATCACCACGCAGGCGCTCGCCAGCAGGCGGTACGAGGTGACGTTTTATGGTCCTGGCGGACACAGCTGGAACGACTACGGAACGCCCAATCCGGTTCATGCGATGGGCGACCTGGTGAGCTATTTCGTCCAGACCGCCGAAGCCAAAGTAGCAGCCGTTCGAAATAGCCGGTGCTCCTACAATTTCGGCGTTCTCGAGGGCGGCACCAGCATCAATTCCATCCCTGTCAGTTCACGGGCCAAGCTCGATTTGCGATCGGAAGACGGCTCTTTGCTGGATGACTTGGCGAAGGTTCTGAACGCGTCGGTCGAGCGCAGTCTGGAGCGTATCAACCGTGTCTCGCAATCGGCGCGACTCACCGCGAAGATTAAAGAACTGGGCTCGCGGCCAAGCGGGCGTCTTTCGGAGAAATCTCCCTTGGTCCAGGGCATTCAATCGGTGGATGCGTACCTGGGGATCCGGTCTCGGATGCACTGCGCCTCGACAGATGCGAACGTGCCACTCTCCATGGGATTGCCGGCGGTTTCAATCGGAGTTGGAGGCCAGGGCGGCGGAGCCCACACAGCCGGCGAGTGGTATCAACCGGACGGCCGCGAACTCGGCCTGCGCCGGATTTTACTGCTTCTTTCGCTCATTTCTGAAGATCTGACGAGTTGCTGAACGAAGCCGAAAAATCTTCGCTCAGGCGCGGCCGCGACATCACGCCCGCCGAGAAGCAGCAGGGCTTTCCAAAATGGCGTGCCGACAGCGCTTTAGCCATAGTCGCCCTGGTTTGGGGCACAACCTTTGTCGTTGTCAAGCAGGCGCTTGTAGACGTATCGATCACCGCGTTTCTCGCGCTGCGATTTAGTCTGGCAACGGTCTGCCTGCTCGCGATTTTCTGGCCGGTCTTCGCCCGATCGGATCGCCGCACGGTATGGCGCGGGCTGCGCGGCGGAGCGATTGCAGGCGTACTGCTCTGGCTCGGTTACATGCTGCAGACCTTCGGCCTGAAGTACACGACGGCCGGCAAATCGGGCTTTCTCACCGGATTCTATATTGCGCTGGTTCCGCTGATCAGTGCCGCCATTTATAAAAGGCCTCCGCAGAAGCGCGAGCTGGGCGGGATTGTGGCGGCAACCGCCGGAATGATTGTTCTTACGCTACCTTCGGCGGCGGAGAGCTTCTCAGTAAACCGCGGGGATTTGCTGACGGTCGGCTGCGCGGTGGCTTTTGCTTTTCATCTTTTAGTGCTGGCCTACTATTCCAAACGCGAACTCGTTCAGGCCGTGGCGACAGGTCAAATTGCCTGTACAGCCCTGCTCTCGGTACTTGCATTTCCCTTTGAGCCGCCCAGAGTCACCTGGAATGTGAATGTGGTTTTTGCAGTCGTGCTGACCGCGGTATTCGCGACGGCACTCGCCTTCGCTTTGCAGACATGGGGACAAAAGCATACAACAGCGACGCGCACCGCGCTGATCTTCGCCTTGGAACCGGTCTTTGCGCTCTTAACGGCGGTCCTGCTCGGAAGCGAGCCGCTAACCTGGCAGGCGATCGGCGGCGGCTTGCTGATTCTTGCGGGTATTCTCGTCGTGGAATTGAAACCCGCTGCCCGGGCGTGACATCCGAGAGGAAAGACCGGCAATAAAGACTGGATCTTTACGGGCGAAAGTGCGTTTATCTCTATACTGGTGTTACAGCTTCGAAAGGGTTTCCGAACATGCCGTTCCTCAGCAAGTTGAAGCAGCCTAGGCTGATTAGCTTCGCTTTATTGCTAGTCACCCTGATGGCGGGGATCGTTATCGGAACGGTTGTTAACACCGGCGTCAAGGCCCAACGCCAAGCCCCGTCGGGTTCCGCTCCCGATGCAACGCCGCTCAGCATTCCGCAGGCAGTGCCGATTGCAAACGAGTTTACAAAGCTCACCAAGAGGGTCGAGCCATCGGTGGTTTACATCGAATCCGACTACCTGGCAAAAGGGGCTCGGCAAAGCGCGCGTCATAAACAGGAGCCCGAAGAAGATAACGGCGAAGATGCCCCCAAGGGCCGCGACCCGTCCGATGTTTTTAAACGCTTCTTCGGAAACGGCGACCAGCAGCAGCGTTCTTTCCGAACGGAGGGTTCGGGAACCGGGTTCGTCGTCGACCGGAAAGGCTACTTACTCACCAACTACCACGTTGTCGAGAATGCAGACCGAATCAAGGTCCGGCTGGCCGGTGAACAGACGGATTACCGTGGACGCGTAATCGGGTTTGACAAGGAAACCGACGTGGCTATTTTAAAAATTGACCCGAGACAGCCGCTGACGCCGGTCGACATCGGAAATTCCGATGCGGTTCAGGTCGGCGATTGGGTAATAGCCATTGGTTCTCCATTCGGATTGCAGGCGACCGTAACAGCCGGTATCGTGAGCGCACAGCGAACCAGCCGCGATCTGCCGGGCGCGGGTCAGTTTCAAAACTTTCTGCAGACAGATGCGGCGATCAACCCGGGCAATAGCGGCGGACCGTTATTGAACATTCGGGGCGAAGTCATCGGCGTAAACACGATGATCGCCACGCGCAGCGGATCGTACGAAGGTATCGGTTTTGCTCTACCGTCTAATCAGGCCGTCAAGGTCTATAACGACATCATTCGCGAAGGGCGAGTGGTACGTGGCTCTTTCGGTATCAAGTGGACCAAAAGCGGCAGCCAATCCGACACGTTGCAGGCATTTGGCCTCGATCACGGGGTGTTAGTGGAGACCGTAAACCCGACCGGCCCTGCCAACAAAGCAGGCATCAAAGCCGACGATATCATCGTGGCGATGAACGACTCTCCGGTGAAAGACGGAGAGGAACTGGTCACGAAAGTGGCGGATCTGCCTATTGGCTCGAGCGCGCTGCTGTCGGTTGATCGCAACGGCAAGCGGATGGATTTCAAGGTTGTGGTGGCAGATCGTTCCGTGATCTGGGCAGATGAGCCGCAACTCGCGCAGGAGCAGCCCGAGCAAACCCCAGCCCCCAAGGCACTCACCCCTGCCCGCTTCGGAATTACGATTATGCGGCTGACGGAGAAGGAGCGAAAAGATCTCCAGATCGAGGATCGCAGCGGAGTGAAGGTGGTTTCGGTCGATCCAGGCTCCTTCGCGGATGACATCGGAATGACGGAAGGCGATGCCATCCTTTCGGTGAACCGGCAATTGGTTTCATCGCCAGATGATTTGATGAAGCTGCAATCGAGCATCAAAGCGGGCCAGCCGATTGCCATTCATGTGGTTCGCAGCCGGACTCCCGGCCAGCACGCCGATCCTCAGCGTATTTACTTGTCCGGCCGTGTGCCGCAGAGACTAAGAACACCTAAGCTAATAACCGGGCCGCCTGCTTGGCGAAATAGGTCAAAATGAATTCGGCGCCTGCCCGGCGAATACTCGTCAGCGATTCCAGAATGGTGCGGTCCAGATCGAGCCAGCCGTTCGCGGCCGCGGCCATAATCATGCTGAATTCGCCGCTGACCTGGTAAGCACCGAGCGGCACGTCAAAGGCCTGCCGGGCCGCATGAATTACATCCAGGTACGGCATGGCCGGCTTCACCATAATCATGTCGGCCCCTTCGTCAAGATCGAGTTCGATCTCCCGCAGCGCCTCGCGGGCATTGGCGGGATCCATCTGGTAGCTGCGGCGATCCCCAAACTGGGGGGCCGATTCCGCTGCTTCGCGAAAAGGTCCGTAGAAGACCGAGGCGTACTTGGCGGCATACGAAAGAATCGGCGTCGAGACGAAGCCGCTTCCGTCCAGCGACTGGCGAATCGCGCTCACACGGCCATCCATCATGTCGCTCGGCGCAACAATATCGGCGCCGGCCGCTGCATGCGACACAGCGGTCTGTGCCAGCCACTCGAGCGTAATGTCGTTATCCACCTCGCCGTCTTTGATGAATCCGCAGTGACCGTGGCTCGTATATTCGCAATTGCAAACGTCGGTAATTACAAGCAGGCCCGGCACCTCGCGCTTCAGGGCACGAACCGCGCGCTGCGTGATACCGTCAGCCGCGTAAGCACCGCTGGCGTTCTCGTCTTTCGTCTCAGGAATGCCGAAAAGGATGACGCCGCCGAGCCCTAAAGCCAGGCATTGCTCGGCTTCGCGCACCAGTTCATCTACCGAGAGTTGCGCATTTCCCGGCATCGAACGAATCTCTTTTCGCACGCCTTCGCCCGGGCAAACAAACAGAGGGAGAATAAATTGCGAGGGAGCAAGATGCGTTTCTCGAACAAGTTTCCGCACTGGTTCAGAAGAACGCAGGCGGCGCGGACGATGAAGCGGAAAAGGCATGACTCTCTTTCAGTGTGGCAAAGCTTGTCTCGTATAGCTTGGCCTGCCAGGATGTTTCTATGGGACGAAAACGGGCCAGGCGATGGGTGGTGCGAGGGTCAGTGCAGGGAGTCGGCTTCCGGTTCTTCGTGCAGCACAAAGCGACGTCGCTTGGATTAACGGGTTGGGCGCGAAATCTGGACGACGGGAGCGTGGAGGTCTACGCAACCGGGACCGAAACTCAGTTGGGAGAACTGGCGGCAGCTCTGCACAGCGGCCCCAAAATGGCGGAAGTCCGGGGAGTTGAGGAACGGAACGAAGAACTGGAAAACTTCTCCAGTTTCTCCATTCGCTAGCACCAATACGATTAGATTCCCGACAACTCTCCGATCGCTTCCTGAACGGTTTGGTTTAGCTGAGCCAGGCATTGCTCCACGACTTGTGCTTCTCTCTGGGCGAGTCCGCTATCTTTACCATCAACCGCCTCGCGTACGCCGGGAATCGTCTTCACACCATAGCCGGTATAAAACCCGGGCGCATAGATCTGATGCTTGTACCAAGGCCGGTTGGGTAGGCCTTCGGAACGTGTCAGGGCGCGCTCAGTGCGTAGGAGCACTCCATTTAAGCTGCTGACTCGAACCGTGTCGGCAGAAGTTTTCTTCAACCCGGCATCGAGCAGGGAGTCGTAGCGCTCGCCGTTCTGTTTGAGCAGGTTGACCTGCTGGTACAGAGGGCCGAGGTCAAGAGTCTGGCCGCTCTTCCGGGCTTCTTTCTCGATGTCGTCCAGATAGCTTTCCACGGTGTTGGCAAAACGAACAAACTGAAACGGCAGCACCGAGGCGTTCGAAAGCCTGAGCAGCGCAGTAGCCGTAAACCGCGACAGCGCTTGCCCGTAAACAAAGCTGCCGTCCGAAAAATGCGTGTACCAGTAATTCGAGTCGTAGACGGAGTGGTAGATGCCGCTTTTACCTTGCCCTCCCATACCCTCGTTCATGCTGGCAATACCTGCGTAATCGAGGAAAGCGACATAGTCGGAGCCGGCCCCAAGGGCGCCGATTTGAAACGGCTTAGCGGCTTGATTTGGAGCGGCAGCTTCTTCAGCGGTCTCGGAGCTCGCCGGGTGGCGCAGTGAAGCGTCCAGCAAGCTTCCATTCGAGCCCGGTTGAGGAACAGCCGAGGCCACCTCCGCCGCGAACGACTCGAGCATGTGGGATCCGCTCAGATGCAGCCAGCCTCGCCCCGTACTGTCGGAATTGAGGTAGGCTACCGCCTTCTCCTTGAGCTCGAGTTGATGTTTTTCAACCCACTCGGTGGATCCAAGTAAACCAAACTCTTCGCCATCCCAGAACGCGATCTTGATCGTACGCCTCGGGGTCCAGCCCTGTTTTTTCAGCAGCGCCAAAGTGCGGGCTGTTTCAAGCAGAGCAACTGCGCCCGAGAGCGGATCATCGGCTCCGTTCACCCAAGCATCGTGATGATTGCCGGCCATCACCCAGCGCTCCGGCGTCTCCGAGCCCGGAATGGTGGCAATGACATCCCAAAGCGCCTTGTTCGTCCAATCGTACTCGGTTTTCAGATGGACCTCTGTCGCGCCCGGACCGGCATGATACGTGATGGCGAGAGCGCCGCGCCAGTCGGTTGGAACCACCGGTCCGGTTAACTGGGCGAGAATCGGCTGCGCGTCGCTATAGGAGAGCGGAAGTACCGGGATGCTCATCAGGGTCTTGGCTTCCGCCATCGGGAGCCGCCTCGATCCTTTCTCAGACGCCCAACCAGGCGAAAGCGGATCTCCCGGATAGAGAGGCATATCGAGCACGCTTCCGCGTTGTACACCGCCCGGCGGACGCATGGGTCCTTTGGGGAACACGTCGCCTTCGAAGTATCCGTCCTCGTGCGGGTCGGAATAAATAAGGCAGGCAATCGCGCCGTGCTCAGCCGCCACTTTCGGCTTGATCCCCCGCCAGCTCTTGCCGTAGCGGGTAATCACGATTTTGCCTTTGACGCTGATGCCCTGCTTCGCCAGCCACTCGTAATCTTCGGGCACTCCGAAGTTCGCGTAGACTACCTCGCCTGTTACATCGCCGTTGGCTGCATAAGCGTTGAACGTTGCCAGCTGATGGGCCGCGCCGCTATCCGGGTCCTGCGAAACAACTGGCTCTTTCAGTTCAGCTTTATAAGCCTTTGGACCGGTAATTTCGAGCTGACGAGAAACCGGATAGGGCATGAGGGCCTCGAACTGCTCGACGGAAGCTGTTAGCCCCCATTCCCGGAGTAAGCCGGCAAGGTAGAGAGCAATCGATTTAGATCGCGGGGACCCAGCCTGATGAGGCTCACTGGCCATTAAGTCGAAATAGCTTCGCAGGCGTGCGGGGTCAGGTATCGATTGGGCCTGCCCCTCCCATTTCGTCTCGGCCGGCAGGTCTTTCGCAAAGAACCCGCGGATCTCATTGGTTTGCGCAGGGACTAACAACGGCCCCGATGCGCAAAAAACCAGTGCCAGTAAGGGTCGCATGAAACGACTCATTCTAGCGTTGCGGACGCGCGAATGACAGTGCAGCTATGCTGAAGCCCGCTATTTACACGGCAGCGGAGCGCATCTGTTCGACGTCTTCTTGCTGCTGCTGCTGAACGTTGTTGTTGAAGCTATAGCCGAAACCCCGAACGGAACGGATCAGAAGCGGATTGGCGGGATCCGCCTCAATCTTCTGCCGCAGACGGAGAATGTAAACGTCAACCGTGCGGTCGGTCACTGCGCGATCGTGCCCCCAAACAGCGTCGAGTAACTGTTCACGGCTAAAGACCACGCCGGGCCGGCTCATCAGGAACTCAAGCAGCCGAAACTCGGTCGCAGTCAGCGTGAGCGGAGTGTTTTCGAGCCGTACTTGGCAGCTGCTTCGATCAAGCTCGAGCGCCGCGGCCTTCAGGACACGGGTGGCCGTAGTCTGACCACGGAACTGTATCTTTACGCGTGCAATCAGCTCACGAATGAAAAACGGTTTGACAATATAGTCGTTCGCACCGAGCTCAAGGCCCACAATCCGATCGGTTTCGGAAGCGCGCGCCGTCAGGAAAATTACCGGAATATGTGACAGCTCGGGATGCTGGCGAATGGCTTTGCAAAGATCCAGCCCATCCGAATCTGGCAGCATAATATCGAGCAAAATCAGATCGGGCCGTTCGCGGCGGCAGAGGTCGACCACGCCTCTCCCGGTTTGTGCCCCGACTACCGAAAACCCCTCTTTTTCCAGGTTGTACTTGACGAGGGCATACAGGTCAGCGTCATCTTCTATCAGCGCAATTTTTCGCATGTTCCGCCTCAACGCCAGAGTAACTGAGTATGTGTGACTAAACGGTTACAGACAGGTGAATTCCAGTTGAATTCCATGTAATCCTCTAGGTGCCGGTTGGAGTAAGCTGAAATGAAAGGCCGAGCAAGCACGTATGAATCGGTACGAACAGCGCACGGAGAAGCAGCGGCAGGCGGTAGTTCGCTCTTCGACGACCTTATGGAGCGCCGCAGCAGCACTGGTCGTCGTAGTCCTGCTGATTCTAGGCCTAAGTAGTTCCGCTCCGCCAACTTTCTTCATGCGGGGTGCCATTGCCGCAGCCATTTTACTTCTCGTACTTCGGCAGTTGGGCAGGCGTTTTCGCGGCCGCGCTCCACGCGCCTCGCAGCCTGATCCGCAATCCACTATCAAGCTCGACTAGCTCCCCGTGAGCTTAGTGTACGGGCGAGATCCGTCCTAATGAAAGCGGTGTTCCCCTATTCCGGTACGGGTAGACGCGCCGAGTCGCGCGCTGAAGGATCGACTACAAGAAAGTCGAAGAGCTCACCCAGCAGCTTTAGAGTTTGCGCTTGAGAAACTTCCGCCGGATCGTAAGCGCGCTCGAGAACAAGTCCGTTAAGCATGACCTGAAGCGCCAGCCGAACCGAGTGCTTGTTCCAATCGGGCCGCTTCTCACCGGGCCAGATTCCCGCTAAGCCTTCCCACTTGATCTTGGTCCGAATGCTGCGATGCATATGAGCAAGCTTTGCCCTCAGCTGCGGATGCCGGATGGCATACAGCTTGAACTCGAGCGTGAGAATCGTCCAGCGCCGATCCGATACAAGCTGGAGGTAGTATTTCCGGATGTTTTCGAGCTGCTCGCCTGGGTTTTGGGAATCGCTTACTGCCCGGCGGATTCGTTCGACCTGCTTGTTGGCCTGCTCTTCGAGGATTGCGAAAAACAAGTCCTCTTTGGAACGGAAGTGCGCATAGAACGCTCCACGAGTGAAGCCCGCTTCGTGCGCAATGTCCTCGATGCGAGCAGCCTCAAAACCGTCGCGGGAGAAAGTTCGCAGCGCCGCTTGCAGTAGCTTACGCTTCGTCGTCTCTGTTTTTTGCTGATGCTTATTCAGGCTGCGAGCGGCATCCGCCACCCGTAGCAATTCTAGATTCGAGGCGCGCGGCATGAACAACGACAATTATATACATGCGTGTATGCAATGTGGTACACGTATGTATGTATTGCTTTCCCCTACTTTCATGCGCCGCTCGGCTCTCCTGCTGGTATTACCGGCCGTGAGTCTGCTCGCGCAAACTGGGGCGACTGGTACCGGCTCGGCTGGATCGAGCCGGGCGGTTGCGCTGCCGGCATCCGGCAGGACCGGACAGAGCGGATCGGTGGTGGCCCAGCAATCCGCTGCCGTTGGAACGGGTGTCGCCACCGTCGAAAGCTCTGTTCAGGTGAATGGAGACTACGCGGGGAGCGTGCCTCAGGCTGGCATCGCCGCCGGACCGATCACACTTACTTTGGCTGACGCACTTAAGCTCGGATTAAAAGCAAACCTGGGGAGCATTTCGGCGGGCAATAACGTTCGCGCCGCGCGGGCCGAGCGAACTCAGGCGCTAAGTGCGCTTCTTCCCAATATTGGCGCCAACGCAGGGGAAACCGTAACGCAGGTAAACCTGGCGGCTTACGGCTTCCAATTCAAGCTGCCACCCGGATCGAACATTTCCATTCCGTCGGTGGTCGGACCATTCAGTTATTCGCAGCTGCAGGGAACGCTCAGTCAATCAGTCTTCGATGCAGTACAGCGGCGCAACTGGCGGTCGAGCATCGAGACTGAGCGCGCGTCAACCTTCGCCGCAAGGGACGCCCGGGAACTCGTAGTGTTGGCCGTTGGCGGAACGTATCTCCAGACGATTGCTTCGGCAGCGCGGGTGGAATCGCAGCGCGCGCAGGTTGAGAATGCGCGGGCCATCTATCAGCAAGCCGTAACGCGCAAGGAAGCCGGAACCAATTCGAAGATCGACGTCATGCGATCGCTCGTCGAGCTGCAAACGGAGCAACAAAGATTGAGTTCGCTTGAGTCCGATCTGCGTAAGCAGAAGATCGCCTTGGCGCGGGTGATCGGCTTGCCGCAAGACCGCGAGTTGCTGCTTTCTGAGCCGCTCAGTTTCCATGAATTCAGCGCGCCTTCTCCAGCCGGCGCCATCCAGCAAGCGTTTGAACACCGATACGATCTGCGGGCCTCGCAAGCTCAGGTGAAAGCAGCCGAACAGAGCCTGTCCGCTGCGCGTGCTGAACGCTTGCCCTCAGTTTCTCTGAACGGCGACTACGGAGTGCTCGGGCCGAATCCGGCTAACACGCACGGCGTATTTGCAATCACCGGGACAGTGAACGTGCCTATCTGGCAAGGCGGTCGAACCAGCGGCGACATCCGGCAGGCAGAGGCTGTATTGAATCAGCGCCAGGCTGAACTGGCCGACGAGCGCGGCCGGGTCGAGCAGGAAGTGCGCAATGCATCCATCGAGCTCGAGACAGCCACCGGGCAGGTCCGTCTCGCGGAGAGCAATCGCCGCTATGCGAACGAAACACTGGCAGAGTCACGCGACAGATTCGCGGCCGGAGTAGCTACGACGGTCGAAGTTGTGCAAGCCCAGGAACAGGTGGCGGGCGCCGAAAGCGACTACATCTCTAGTCTCTTCGCCTTCGATTTGGCGCAATTGAGTCTAGCGAGAGCCATGGGTGAAGCAGAAACTTCGCTCCCGAATCTGTTAAGCGGAAAACGTCCGTAACACCGCCACGAAAAACGAGCAAGAGGAGCAAACAATGAGCGCATCAGCTACTCAAGAGCCATCTGCTAGCGCGGTCGGGCAGACGACCGCGGAGAACGCACCACCGGCCGCCGGATCGAGGTTTCGTGGTCGGCGGCGAGCTTTCACGATATTTTTCTTGGTCCTAATAGTAGCGGCGATCGCGGGCATCTTTTATTGGCTGCATGCCCGGCAGAGCGAATCGACCGATGACGCTCAGGTGGATGCGCACCTCAATCCGATCAGCGCTCGTATCGACGGGACCATCACGAAAGTGTACGTGGATGACAACCAGACTGTCCGGGCCGGCGACCCGCTTGTCGATCTCGATCCGCGAGACTATCAGATCGCGCTTGACCAGGCGCTCGCTCAACTCGCTCAGGCGCAGAGCATGGTATTTGCCGAGCAGCCTAATATTCCGATCACGGAATTTCAGAACGTAACCAACATTTCCACCGGCGAATCGGATGTGGCAAACGCGCAGGCCGCGCTGGCCGCCGCCGAGCGTGATCGCGAATCGAGTGCCGCAAAGTTAGCCGAAGCGGAGGCCAACAGTGCGCGTGCGCAGGCCGATCTGGCACGCTACAAGCTCTTGATTGCGAAAGAAGAAGTTTCGCAGCAGGAGTACGAACAGGTGCTGGCTACCGCCAAGGCGCAAGCGGCCACGGTGACCGGCAATCAGGCAGCTCTTCAATCGGCGGCACAGATCGCAGAAGGGCGCAGGGCGCAGCTGCAGCAAGCTCAGAGCAGACTGGCGCAGTCGCGGCAAAATGCTCCGCGTCAGATTGCGATTCGCCGGGCGACGGTTCGCTCGAATGAAGCCAGCGCGCAAAACGCTAAAGCCCAAGTAGAGCAAGCACGCCTAAAGCTCACCTACTGCAGAGTCTCGGCGCCCGTTCCCGGTATTGTGATGCGGCGCTCGGCTGAAGTCGGCGCACACATCTCGGCGGGACAGCAACTGTTCCAGATTGCACAGATCAACGATGTCTGGGTCACGGCAAACTTCAAAGAGACTCAGCTGAGGAACATCCGGCCTGGACAATTTACAACGATCCATGTGGATGCGCTCAAGCGCGATTTCGATGGAGCCGTCGAGACGATCGGCGGATCCACCGGTGCGGTGGCCAGCGTTCTGCCGCCAGAGAACGCCACTGGAAACTTCGTAAAGGTAGTGCAGAGAATCCCGGTTCGCATTCGCTTCAAGGCCGATCAGGCCGGATTGGATCGCTTGCGGCCCGGCATGTCGGTTGAGCCCGCCGTCCGCATCGGAGACTGATCCGTGCCGCCTCCCCAAAGCCTCTCGCACAGCAACTGGAGGCCCTCGCATAATCCCTGGATCATCGCGCTGACGGTGACGCTCGCGACGTTCATGGAAGTTCTCGACTCTTCCATCGCAAACGTGGCGCTGCCGCACATCGCCGGCTCTCTCGGCGCGAGCTATGAAGAGGGCACCTGGGTACTGACAAGCTATCTGGTCTCAAGCGCGATCGTGCTGCCGATCTCCGGCTGGCTTTCCACCAAAATCGGCCGCAAACGTTTTTACATGCTTTGCGTCGCGCTCTTCACCTTTTGCTCCTTTCTTTGCGGAATCGCCAACAGCCTGCCGCTGCTGATTGTTGCGCGCATACTGCAAGGTGCCGGCGGGGGCGGCTTGCAGCCTTCCGAGCAGGCAATCCTGGCCGACAGCTTTCCTCCCGAGAAACGCGGCATGGCCTTCGCGCTTTACGGCATGGCGGTAGTGGCGGCGCCCGCCATCGGCCCAACGCTCGGCGGATGGATCACGGATAACTACAACTGGCATTGGATCTTCTTCATCAATCTGCCGGTTGGCGTTCTTTCGCTCTTCCTCACGCAGCGGCTGGTAGAGGATCCGCCCTGGATCGCAAGGGAAAAGAGTGCCGGCATCCGCATCGATTACATCGGGCTCTCGATGATCGTCATCGGGGTGGCCTGCTTTCAGATCGTGCTCGATAAAGGGCAGGAGAATGACTGGTTTGCTTCGCCGCTGATTCTGATCATGTCCTGCATCGGGGTGCCGATGCTGATAGCGTTCTTCCTTTGGGAGTGGTTTCACGAGAACCCGATCGTGGACGTGCGCCTGCTCAAAAACCGCAATTTTGGGACGGCGGTCTTTTTTTCCTTCGTGCTTGGCATCGTCCTCTTCGGATCGACAGTGCTGATCCCGGAGTTCCTCCAGAGCAGTCTAGGGTACACGGCTGAGCGTGCCGGTATGGCGCTTTCGCCGGGGGGCCTGGTTTTAATGCTGATGATGCCGATTGCCGGCCGCCTCACCGCGTCTAGGATTGACCCGCGGCTGCTGGTTTCCATCGGATTCTTGGGAACTTCCATTACCCTCTACCGCATGACGGTCATCTACCTGGGCCTCGACTTTCACACGATCGTTCTGCTGCGTATGGTGCAAGTTGTCTTTTTACCGCTTGTTTTTATTCCGATCAGCACACTCAATTACATCGGAGTTCCGCGCGAGAAAAACAATCAGGTCTCCGGCCTGTCGAATTTCGCCCGCAACATCGGGGGCGCAATCGGAACGTCTCTGCTCAGCACCTTTCTGGCGAGACAGAACCAGATGCACCAGCGGGCCTTTGCCGCCCATACGACAAACGGAGATTCGAACTTCACGCAAATGCTCGCCGGGATGAAGGCAACCTTCCTTGCCCAGGGATACGATGCCGCAACGGCGACCCAAAAAGCGCTCGTGCTCGCCTATCAAACCGTCCAGGCGCAGGCTAGCGCCCTCAGCTTTGAGAACAGCTTTTGGCTGATGAGCGTTATCGTACTTGTTCTGGTTCCACTGCCTTTCGTTATGCGCCGGCCGGTACGGCGCCCGGCCGAACAGCCGCTCAGCGCCGCTCATTAACTAGTCAAGAAAGCTCCGCCGCGCTGCGTATAGAATGGCGTCCATGTCAATTTCTCGCCGCAGTCTTGTGGCATCGGCGATGGCCGTTCCTGTTGCGAACGCCCTCGCAAAAGCATCACCGGCAGCTTCGCCCGCGCAACGATTGAAGGTTGTTGTAACAGGCGGCCATCCCGGCGATCCAGAGTGCGGCTGCGCCGGGACGATCGCTCGCTACACCGAACTCGGCCACGAAGTTGTGCTGCTCTATATGAATCGCGGCGAAGGATTTTGCAAAGGAGCCGACCCGAGCCAATGCGGCAAAGTTCGTACTGCCGAAGCGCTGAAGGCTTGTGAAATCCTGCATGCCCGGGCCGCGTTCGCTGGCCAGTACGACGGACGGCCGATTGTCGATAACGCTCACTACGACGATCTGCGCAGGTTACTCGAGACGGAAAACCCGGATATCATCTTTTCGCAGTGGCCGATCGATAGCCATCGAGATCATCGCGCACTCAGCATGTTGGTCTTCGACGCGTGGCTCAAGAGCGGCAAGAAGGCCGCTTTCTACTACTACGAAGTCGCGGAAGACACGATGATGTTTTCGCCGAGAGAGTTTGTGGATATTTCAGCCGTCGAGGAACGCAGGCATGCCGCCTGTTTCGCGCACGCTTCGCAGGAACCGGCGAAGTGGTACGCACTGCAAACCGAAATTACCCGCTTCCGCGGCGCCGAGAGCGGCTACAAGCAGGCCGAGGCTTTCCTGCGGCACTGGCAGAGTAAGAGCGCGCTGCTGCCCTGATCGTATAATTCACAGACAGTCTCTCCTGCTTACATGATGAAACGTTTCCTATCAGGAATGTTGTGTGCATTTGCGTGCGGCTCTTTCCTTGTCAGAGCGGCCGCTTCGGCCAATCCGCCGCCCGACGAGCGTTTCAAAGTCGACTTACTTGTCGTGGTCGCTCACCCGGATGACGAAACCGAGATCGGCGCCTATCTGGCGCGCGCAATTTTCGACGGCAGGAAGCGTGTTGCTGTGGTGTTCGGAACCCGCGGCAACAGCGGCGGCAATGCAGCAGGGCAGGAGCAGGCCGGCGCGCTCGGTGCCATCCGCGAGATTGAAGCTCGCGAAGCTGTAGCCCACTTCGGCATAACGAAGGTGTGGTTTCTAAACGGTCTCGATACTCCGGGCCAGGACGTGCTCGATTCGCTTGAAACATGGGATCACGGCGATTCGCTAGGCCGGCTGGTGCGCATCGTACGGCTTACGCGGCCATCTGTGATTGCAACCTGGCTGCCCGATTGGGTGGCGGGAGAAAACCATGGCGATCATCAAGCCGCAGGCGTCATTGCCACAGAGGCGTTCGACATCGCGGGTGATCCGACCGCCTACGCCGAACAACTCTCCACTCCCAGGAACCGGGACGACATTCGCAATCTCACCGAAGGGCTGCGGCCCTGGCAGCCCGAGAAAATCTATTACATGAGTGACACCGCGCACACGGAGGTCCTAAAAGGGAAAGGACCCGCTTACTCCGCCACCGATGTCTCGCCTTCACGCCATGTCACTTACTCGCGGCTGGCGGCGGAAGAGTGCGCTTATCATCTGACTCAGGGCGACACCGGGCAGGCCGCGACTGCCGCACTTGCCAAGAACGATCTGCACGTTTTTGACTTGCCGGTGCTCTTTGTCTTTGGGAAATCGCACGTGGAATCCTCCGTGACGGCGGACCTGTTCGAAGGAGTTTCAGTCCACGCTATTCCTTACCATCACCCGAGCGGCTTTACGCCCGAAGCCGCAACAGTGCCTTCGATCTCACTCGGCGGTCCCTGGCATTTCTATAAACAGTTTTGGCAAGCGCACGACCTGATGCAGCTAGCCTCGCTCGTCTCTCCGGAGATTATGGCAAAGTATGGCAGTCCATTTGTGATTCCCGTACGGGTCGAGAATCCGACCGATTCGCCTCTAACCGTCAGCTTCTCTGCAAAGCTACCGGAAGACTGGACCGTAAGGCGTCAACTGCCTTCCACGCTTGTTGTTCAACCACACGACAGCGCAGTTGTGCAACTCGACGTGAAAACGTCCACCAAGCAGACCAGTGGCCGGAAAACAATAACAATCGGAGCGGAAGCGGCAGGCAAAAGCCTCGGCGAAATCCAGATTCGCGCGGAACTCGAAGCCTTCGCAATGCCTCAGTAAGGCTTCAAGGAGTTGTGAAGGGTTTCTGAAGAGCGGCTTTCACGGAATCAGGAAGTTTGTCGGCGCCTGCCAGCAGCAGGCTGATCTGCCAGGCTTCTTTGCTCGAAAGAGACTTGTCGTAAGCCGGCATGCCGGTAAGACGAATGCCGTTCTCAATCTTCCAGAACGTCTCACCCGCGGGATCGTCCGTCACGCCCTTCCCGTGCAGCAATTGCGGCGGTCGGGGAAACATCCCGGTGGCGGTGGCGGTTTTAGGCTGATCCATCAGGCCATGACATAGCGCACAGTGCTCGCGATACAGATGAGCCCCATTCTCGAGATCGGCAGCCGACGCCTGAAACGGCACGGTCTTCGGCGCCTCCTTATCGATACGCGCATTCAAGGCCATGTGCGCCAGTTTGATCTCGAAAGGAATAGGCGGAGCAGCCGTGGCTACGGGCGCATAACCAAAACGAAAATAGCTGTACGCTCCCAAGACGACGAGCAACACACCGACGGCGACACCTAGTAAGAACCGCACCTCCTCTTACAATACGCCAAGCCCCGCACGATCCAACTCGTACAATACAAGGCGTGCAAGTCGGAATCATCGGGCTGGGATTCATGGGAGCCACTCACCTAGCCTCGTTCAGCAAGATCCCTGGCGTAGAAGTAACGGCAGTATGCACGCAATCCGAACGGTCGTTGGCGGACCATCTGTCGCAGGCGGGCGGGAATCTAAACCGGCCAACGACGGAGTTCGACTTTTCGGGCGTCCGGCATTTCACCCACTGGCGGGAACTGGTACTCGATCGCGATGTTTCCGCTGTTGATATCTGCCTGCCCACTGATCTTCACGCGGCCGTTGCGATCGCCGCGCTGGCTGCAGGCAAGCATGTTCTCTGTGAAAAGCCGATGGCCCTGACTGAGGCGGAGTGCGACCGTATGCTAACGGCGGCAGAAGAGCAGAAACGCGTTTTGATGGTCGGACAGGTGCTGCGGTTCTGGCCTGAGTACGGCGTGCTGGCGGATTTTGTGCGGGCTGGGAACTACGGCGCAATCACCGCGGCGACATTGAGGCGAAGTTGCGGGTTACCCGACTGGAGCAGTTGGCTCCCGGTAGAAGCGCGCAGCGGCGGCGCTCTGCTCGATCTCCTGGTGCATGACATCGATCAGGCTTTAATGCTATTCGGCAGACCGCAGCGCGTCGCAGCAAGGGCCGCGGAAGGGGCTGACGCAATCACTGCCGAGCTGATCTACCCAGACGGGCTGCGCGTGCGCATTGAAGGAGGATGGCTGCTGCCTGGCTCACCCTTCTCCATGGGCTTTGAAGCGAAGGCGGAACGCGCGACACTCGAACTTACTGCCGACGGACTCGCTCTTCGCGATAGCTCAGGTGCACAGAAGTTAAAGGCGCCGGAAGGCGACGCCTACGATGCCGAAGTGAATTACTTCGTCGAGTGCTGCCAAACCGGAAAGCAGCCCGAGCGCTGCCCGCCGCAAGCGTCGGCACAAGCAGTAAAGTTGGCGCTCTTATTAAGGAAATCAAGAAGTAGTGGAGGAGAAGAGATCGAATGCTTGGTCTAAACGATCTTGAGATAGGCCTGATGTTCTGGGCTACAGAAGACGCGCGCGCGACGCTGCAGGGCGTTAAGGAATTCGGTCTGCGCGCCGGGCAGCTCGGATTTCCCGGCGAACTGGCCCTGGACGGAGCTGCGGAGAGTTGGGATAAGGCACTCACGGCGGAACATTTCACGGCGGTAACGGCAGTCTGCAGTTACATCGGTGAGGACTATCGCGACATCCCGACTGTGCAGCAGACAGTTGGCTTGGTGCCGGGCAATACGCAGGCTGAACGGGTGGCGCGAACCAAAGCGGTATCGGATGTTGCCGCGAAGCTCGGGATCGACAGCGTTGCGTGCCACATCGGCTTCGTCTCGCATGATTTCGGTAGCGCCAGTTATGCGGAGATCCGCGACGTTGCCAAAGACATTTGCGATCACTGCGGCAAAAACGGGCAGTCCTTCACGCTTGAAACAGGTCAGGAGCCGGCGAAAGTTCTTCTGCAGTTCATTGAGGATGTGGACCGCCCGAACCTCAAGATCAACTTCGATCCCGCAAACATGATTCTGTATGGCACGGGCGACCCGATTGAGGCGCTAGGCGTGCTTGGGAAACAGGTGATCTCCGTTCACTGCAAGGATGGAGATTGGCCGCCGGTCGATCAACCGCTAGCACTCGGAGTCGAGAAGCCGCTGGGCGAAGGCAGCGTTGACTTTCCGGCTTTCGTTTCGAAGCTGAAAGAGATCGGCTACCGCGGTGTGCTCAGCATAGAGCGCGAGGAGCAGGACCAGGCCCGGCGCCGCGCGGACATCCGCAAAGCCATCACACTGCTCGAACGACTAACTGCCCCAGCCGCCGCCGCCGGGAGTTTCGATTCGTAGCAGCGCCCCGCTCTCGAGCTGCACGGTACATTTGCCCGGCAGCTCGCGCTCCACGCCGTTTTCAACAACCATGTTTCGGCCCTTAGCTCCTTCGGAGCCGCCACTCAGACCGTAGGGCGGGAACAGCCGCCGGTCGGAAAGAATCGTCACTTGCGCCGGAGTGAGCAGTTCTAGTTCGCGAACAATCCCATCACCGCCTCGGGACTTTCCCTTCCCGCCAGAGTTGCGCCGGTAAGCATATTCGCGAACGCGAAACGGATACGCGTATTCGAGAGCCTCGATGGGCGTATTGAGGGAATTCGTCATGTGGGTGTGAATACCCGGGATACCGTCCTGGTTTGGGCAGGCCCCGGAGCCGCCCGCGATCGTTTCGTAGTAGGTGTACGGCTGTCCCGTTCGCCCATCGATACCGCCGATTGTGAGATTGTTCATTGTGCCGGAACTGGCCGCCGGGATACGCTCAGGCAGCATTTGAGCAAACGCGCGCAGCAGGACATCCACAATGCGTTGTGAAGTCTCAACGTTACCTCCGGCCACGGCAGCGGGCTCTTTGGCCGCCACTACTGAACCTTCCTCGGCGACGATCGAGACAGCTCGCATCAGACCTGCCGAGGGAGAAGCGTCGTCGCGAAGCAGACAGCGGATCACATAAAACACGGCTGAGTACGTAACGGCGTAGACCGCGTTTAAACTGCCGGCCATCTGCGCATCCGACCCTGTGAAATCGACCAGGAGACTGCCGTGCGTGGGCCGCGCTGTGATCTTCACCGCAATCTTCACGGGCCCGCTGCCGAAGCCATCGTCGTCCAGAAAGTCCTCGGCGCTGAACTCGCCTTCCGGTAGTTGCGCTAACTCGGCGCGAACCAGCCGCTCGGAATAAGCCAGCAGATGCCTGATGTTCTCTTCCAATCGATGGGTGCCGTACTTCGCAATCAGCTCCGTCGCGCGCTCCTGTCCAATGCGGCAAGCGCCTATCTGAGCCGTAAGGTCGCCTTCGCGTTCCCGCGGCGTGCGCACGTTCCGCAGGATTAGATCCAGCAATGCGCGATTCAGCACGCCCTTTGCGACGAGCTTGATGGGTGGTACGCGAATGCCTTCCTGCCAGATCTCGCGGCAAAGGCCCATCGATCCCGGATACAGGCCGCCGACGTCGGCATGGTGGGCTCGATTCGCCACGTAGAGCATTGCGCTGTTGCCTTCCCTGGCGAAGACGGGCATGACGAGCGTGATATCGGGCAGGTGCGTACCGCCCTCATACGGGTCGTTGAGAATAGCGATATCACCGGGTTCGAGAATCAGCTTCTGCAAGGCGGCGGCGACAGACATCGGCATCGAACCGAGGTGCACGGGCATATCGTCACCCATCGCAATGATGTTGCCGGCGCTGTCGAACAACGCGCTCGAGTAGTCACGCCTCTCCTTGATGTTGGGCGAGAAAGCAGTGCGGCGCAGAGCCATGCCCATCTCTTCTGCAATCGAGTGGAAAGCATTTGTGAAAACGGCAAGTTCAATGGGATCGCTCAAGCATGCACCTCAACAAGCAGATTGCCGAAAGCATCCACCAGGGCGTTCGATTCGCGCGGAAGGAAGGTGGTCGCGCTGTATTCCTGAATAATCGCGGGCCCTGCAATGCGAATTCCCGGGGTGAGATACCGCCTGTCGTAGATCTTGCCTTCGCGCCAGACGCCATCACAGTAGATGAGCCGACTCTCAAAAGGTGGTTCCGCTCGACCGGGAGAAAGCCGCATCGCCGGTGGAATCGGTTCTGTTTGGGCAGTCATTCGCACTCGCACATTCACGATCTCCATCGGCCGGGTTTTGTCCGAGTAGCCGTACTGCGCTTCGTGCAGCGCATGAAACCGGTCGGCAAAATCCTCCGACCAGCGCACCGGAAGTTCGTAACCCTGCCCCGCGTAGCGTAGATCGACCGATCGCGCGTATGTGGCGTTCAGATTTTCTTTCTGAATGTCGTCGTGAACACGCTGCTCGAGCTCCAGGAAATGCCGCTCGAGAGCGACGCCGGGAGACGCGAGCATGACAGTCCGTGAGTACTCTCGAACAACATCTGAGGCGAGAATGCCGTAGGCGGAAAGCGCACCGGGGAAGTTCGGTACGAGCACTTTCGCGATACGCAGTGCTCGTGCCAAAGCGCACGCATGCAGCGGACCTGCGCCTCCAAAGCTCACCAGAATGAAGTCGCGCGGATCGTAGCCTTTTTCAACGGAGATGCGGCGGAGCGCCTTCTCCATGTGCGAATCGACCACTCGAACGATTCCTTCCGCAAATGCTTCCACGCTTGCGAGCGGCCCTTTCACCTGGTCAAACAAGCGACAGGCGCGCTCGGCATCAACACTCATCTCTCCGCCAAGCAGTCCGCGAGCGTCAAAGCGGCCGAGCAAGAGATTTGCGTCCGTCACCGTCGGTGCTCGTGCCGCGTCCGTAGCAGATAGGGCCGGGATCTGCGCCCGCAGACTCCGGTCCGACGATCAGCGCACCACCGCTATCAAAGCGGGCGATTGATCCGCCGCCCGCGCCGACCGTGTGGATCCGGAGCATCGGAACAGCCACCGGCATGCCCATCAGGATGGATTCGTTTGTTGTCTCGAGAGCACTATGGCTATTTACGAGCGAGACATCAGTAGACGTGCCGCCCATATCGAAGGTCAAGATGCGTTTGTAGCCGGCCTCGCGCGCCACCGCCAGGGCGCCGACTACTCCACCGGCAGGTCCGGAAAGAATGGTGCGGACCGGCTCACGGGCAGCAACGGAAGCAGCGACAATACCGCCTGACGACTGCATCACCGAGACTCGAGATCGGCGAGCGGCTAGAGCGGCATCGATGCGCTCAAGGTATTGCCGCATGACTGGTGCAAGATAGGCGTTGATCAGCACAGTCGATGCGCGCTCATACTCGCGGAATTCGGGCAAAATTTCGCTGGAAACAGAGATCGGAACCGAGAGGTCGCGCAATGCTTCAGCCACCGCGCGTTCGCTGGCTGAGTTTGCGAACGAGAATAGCAACGAGATCGCGATGGACTCGGGCTGAGCAGCAAGCACGTCCTCTCTCAACCTCGCGAGCTCGCTCTTCGAAGCGCTTCTAAGAATGGTTCCATCAGGTGCCGTCCGCTCGGCTATCCCGAAACGCAGCTCCTCAGGAGCAAGCGCTGGCGCCTTTGTCAGAAAAAGATCGTAAAGCTTCGAACGGGCTTGCCTGCCGATCGCGATCGTATCTTCGAAGCCGCGGGTGGTGATAAAAGCTACGCGTGCGCCCTTGCGTTCGAGCAGCGCGTTGGTGCCCACTGTTGTGCCGTGACGTACCTCGGCTGCTTCGTCACCAGCGATACTCGCAACAGCTTCTAGCAGAGCCGCTCCCGGATTGGAAGGCGTAGAAGGCAGCTTCAGGACGTGCAATCCGTTTTCGTCAGAGTAGACGCAATCGGTAAAAGTGCCGCCGGTGTCGATGGCGATGCGCATGGGTGGCAAGTGTTCATGCTACCGTCGCTACCGTGGCGACGGTAAAAACTAGCCCGCAGCAATTCCGCTGGCGCAACCTCGGTGTGGCGCAGCGCCAAACCCTGATTGCCGCCGGGCTAGGCTGGATGCTCGACGCCTTCGACGTGATGCTCTACTCGATCGTGCTCGCGACTCTTATGCGCGAGTTCGGGATGAGCAAATCGACCGCCGGTCTGTTAAATTCGCTGACCCTGGTAGCTTCCGCCTTCGGCAGCCTGGCCTTCGGGCTGCTGGCCGATCGCTATGGGCGACGCAGCCTGTTAAGCGTGAGCATACTCACCTACTCGGTTTGCACGTTTGCCTGCGGATTCGCAACGAGCATTCCCGTGCTTGCCGCCCTTCGCTTTCTGCTCGGCTTCGGTATGGGTGGGGAGTGGAACTCGGGCGCAACACTAGTGGCGGAGACTTGGCCCAGCGCCTGGCGCGGGCGAGCGCTCGGGATTGTTCAGAGTAGCTGGGCTCTGGGCTATGCCTTCGCAGCAGTGGTCGCTCACCTGATTCTTGCCCGTTTCAGCTGGCGTTGGGTCTTCTTCGCTGGCGTCCTGCCCGCGCTTCTCGTACTATGGATCCGGCGCAATGTCCCGGAGCCGGCTATCTGGCAGCAGCATCGGGCTTCGCCCGTGCAGACCCGCTGGCGTCCGTTTGCGCCGCGCCTCTTCACTCTGCTTGCCATGAATACCTTCGGGATGTTTGCCTGGTGGGGATTGTTTGCTTGGATACCGGCTTACCTCGCCTTGCCCGAAGAAAAAGGCGGCCTAGGCTTCAGCGCACTCGGCTTCACGTCGTTCCTGGTCGTGCTCAACCTGTTCGGCATGCTGCCGGGCTACCTCTGCTTCGGGGTTCTCGCCGACAAATTCGGGCGCAAACGAACGATCCTCGCTTATCTCACGCTCGCGGCATTGTCCGTACCTGTTTTCGCAATGGCGCGCCAGCCTGCCTCGATTCTTCTGACTGCCTCCGTTACAGCTTTCTTCGGAACCGGATTCTTCACGGGCTCAGGCATCATCGGCACCGAGCTTTTCCCGACAGCCATACGCGCCACGGCACTCGGCATCACCTATAACGCCGCGCGTGGGCTCAGCGCTCTGGCACCCTTCGCTATCGGAGCAATCGCCGACAAGCACGGCCTATCCTGGGCTTTTGGCAGTTGTGCCTTCGCGTTTGCGGGAGCGACGGTTTGCGCCGCTTTTCTACCTGAAACTCAAGGGGTCGAGCTTACCTGACACCGCCACGATATAAACTTGTCGCATTATGACGCGTCGTACACTTGTGAACTCGCTCGCCGCCGCAGCGGCGATTCCCCTGCGAGCTCAACAAACCCAGCCGGCTCCCCGCCGCAAACACGAGGGTCACGCCGAGTGGAAGCCCTCCCTTGGCGTTCTTGGCCCGTATACACCTGCGAATGTCGAATTTGCCAAAACAGCCGGCTTCACAAACATGATTCTGAGTGCGGGCCCGCATTCAACTCTTGATGCCAATGCCATCACCGATGCTCAAGCGCAAGATGTCAAAGCAACACTGGCCAAGCATGGAATGCATGTCTCGGCTTTCCAGATTGACGGAGATCACATCAACCCGGATCCGCAAAAGCGCGCTGCCTCGAACGGCTATTTCGTAAAAGCAATTGATCTCGCCGGAAAGCTCGGCGTCTCGTACATTGGCACCTGTTCCGGCAAGGACGCTTCTAAACCGTTTCAGCAGCAAGTGGACGAAATTGTCCGCGTGTACAACGAGCAATACTTCCCCGCCTGCGAGCGTAACAAAGTTCGCATTCTGTGGGAGCCCTATCCGGGTAATCCAAATATCGCCGTGAGCCCGGTCGGTTTCGAGGCGCTCTTCAAGGGTTTTGGCGACTCACCGTATGTGGGTCTGCAGTATGATCCCTCGCATCTCGTCCGCCAATTCATGGATCCCATTCAAACGGCGCGCGACTTTGCGGATAAGATTTACGATGTACATCTGAAGGACACCGAAATACTATGGCCAGTGTTGCGCGCTGGCGGCATCAATCCGGTAAACCATGCCGGCTGGTGGCGCTATCGCATTCCAGGTATGGGTTCGATTGTTTGGCGCGACTTCTTTAGTGTCCTGCAGGATGCGGGCTACCGGGGAGCAATGAGTATCGAGCAGGAGGACGAGCTTTATGGAGCAGATGATCCAGGGCCGGACTTCAGCGAAGACTTTAAGACAGGGTTCGTGATGGCCAAGCGCTATCTCGCGCAGTACGTTCCATAATCAGGGAGTATCGTAAAAGTAATATGGCCCAAGTCAAGGCGAGTCCAAAAACCTACGACGTCGTAATTGTCGGCTCAGGGGCTGGCGGCGGTGTTGCCGCGCACGTGCTGGCAAATGCCGGCGCTAATATTTGCATGCTCGAGGCAGGCGAATGGTTTGACTGTACGAAGGATTCGAAGATGTTCGGGTGGCCCTACCAGGTTCCGCATCGCGGGGCGGGTACGCGCTACAAACCGTGGGGCTATTTCGATGCAACGACGGTTGGCGGATGGGAAGTTCCAGGCGAACCGTATACCAACGCGCCAGGATCGGACTGGACCTGGTGGCGCGCACGTATGCTCGGCGGACGCACAAATCACTACGGCCGTATTTCGCTACGCATGGGCCCGTACGACTTCAAGCCTTACAGCCGTGATGGAAAAGGCTTCGATTGGCCGATCACTTACGACGACCTGGCTCCGTACTATGACAAAGCTGAAGAACTGATTGGCGTTTTCGGGACGCACGAGGGCCTGGAAAATACGCCTGACGGAAGGTTCCAGCCCGCCCCCGCACCGCGCGGCTACGAGCGCCTCATCAAGATGGGATGCGACAAGCTGAACATCCCCTGCATCCCCTCGCGTTTAGCTATCCTGACACAGCCGCTGAACGGCAGACCGGCTTGCCATTACTGTGCGCAGTGCGGCCGTTCTTGCGGCGTGAATGCAAACTTCAATTCGCCCGGCGTACATATCATTCCGACGCAAAAGAAGTATCCGCAGACTTTCGAGGTACGAACGGGCGCTATGGTCCGCGAGGTGCTTGTCGGCAGCGACGGACTGGCGTCTGGAGTGTCTTATGTCGACAAGAAAACCCGCGAAGAAGTGGAAGTGCGGGCCAAAGTCGTCGTCCTTGCGGCTAGTTGCTGCGAGACCGCTCGCCTGATGCTCAATTCGAAGAGCACTCAGTTTCCGAACGGGATCGGCAACTCGACGGGTTTGGTAGGCAAGTACATCATGGATACCGTCGGCTCTGCGGTAGATGGGTTCCTCCCCATCCTGCAGGACCTGCCTCCTCAGAACGAAGATGGTGTTGGCGGTATGCACATGTACATGCCCTGGTGGCTCTACAAGCAGCAAAAAGCCAACAAAATGCCGTTTGCCCGCGGGTATCACATCGAAATCGGCGGCGGCAGAGGGCAGCCGGGAGAAGGTGCTTTGGCCGGTTTCCCGACGCGCTTCCTGGACGGCGGCTACGGTGCCGAGATGAAGAACAACCTGCGCAAACTGTACGGATGTGGTTTGTACTTCTCCGGACGCGGCGAGATGATTCCGAACGACGACAGCTACTGCGAGATCGATCCGAACGTAGTCGATGAATGGGGAATCCCGGTGCTGCGTTTCCATTTCAAGTGGAGCGATGACGAGATCCTGCAAGCCAAACACATGCAGGAAACCTTCCAGGAGATTATCCATACGATGGGCGGCATCGTGATCGAAAAGCATGACAAAGACGATAATTGGGGCATATCGCGTGGCGGCGAGATCATTCACGAAGTAGGCGCGACAAAGATGGGCGACAATCCCAAGACTTCCGTGCTCAACGAGCATTGCCAGGCCTGGGATGTGAAGAACCTCTTCATCACCGATGCGGCTCCCTTCGTCAGCAACGCCGATAAAAACCCGACTCTCACCATTACTGCACTCGGGTGGCGCACTTCGGAGTACATTGCTCAACAGGTGAAGAAGCTCAACGTTAAGGTCTAGAAGCGGAGAGAAACGATGTCAGAAAACAATGTAAGCCGCCGCAACCTTTTCCAGATTATCGGCGCTGTACCGGCGGCAGCGGCCTTGGCGAGTGGTTCTCCGGCCGTCCAGAACCATGATCACGCCCACATGACTGCCGATACGCAGACAAAGTCAGGAGCTCCTTACAAGCGGCAGATCTTCGACGATCACCAATGGAAAACTGTCCGGGTTTTGTGCGATCTGATCATTCCGGCCGATGATCGCAGCGGGAGTGCAACCCAGGCAGGTGTACCCGAATTTCTTGATGACTGGATCGCCTACCGAATCACACAAGATAACAACGAGAATTTGAAAGCGACGATCTTCGGTGGGCTGATGTGGCTTGATCACGAATCGGGTCGCCTGTTCCAGAAGAGCTTTGCCGAAACCGGCTCGGCCGAACAGAAGCAGCTTCTCGACCGGATTGCTTATCCGAAGCGCGCCGTCAAGGCGGACCAGCCCTGGGTACATTTCTTTACACAGTTTAGGAGCTTGGTAGTCGGCGGGTTCTTTTCAAGCAAGATGGGTGTAGCGGATCTGCCCTACCTTGGCAATACAGCGGTCGCCAAATGGCAAGGTTGCGATCCAAAGGTCTGGGCGGTAATTGAAGAGCGCCTCAAGAGCGGCTACCAGGGCATCGTTGAGGCGAAGCCCTGGTCAGCTACCGCTTAGGTGCTTTTGCGCATCAAAGCTTAGCGGTACCGGAGCAGTCCGGATGCCCGCAGCCGCATTCAATGTCCGGCGTCGTTCCGGAGCCTTCACAGTAAACGCTGCAGTACTCGCTGCCTTCGCGAGCATGACAGTTGCAGGACGGATGAGCGCACTTTTTGTTTTCAGCCATAGTTTCTCCTCACCGGTTTGACTAAGCGGCGGGAAAATCATCGCTGAGAAAGTTAGCGGAAAAGCGGGCTGCCCCTATTGATGAACGACCTTCGTATCCGGCGTCTCAATCTGGCGTCCAAGCGCGCCCGCGTCAAAGTAAGCACGAAAACGGGTAATCTCATCGTTTGCGACCTCCAGGATCGAAACCCCGTCATATTGAACTTTGCTACCGCCCGATGACGTACCTTCCGTGGTCCACTCAAGCGCAATCCGGCCGTCCTCCACAATACGGTTGCGGAAGGTGGAACGGATCCCTTCAAACGTTCCGCGGTACTTGGTCCAGAAATCCAGCGCTCCCTCACGGCCGTGAAATTTCTCCGGCGCGATCACGTTGCCTACTTCAGCATTACTCGAAAATAGCCGCGAAATGTGATCCGCATCCCGGGATTGTTCCAGCTGTTCCAAAGCCTCAACGAAACGATCAGCTATAGTTTTCGACATTGAATTCTCCTGCCATAAGATGCGGAGACAGCGGGAAAAGCGCTTTTCTTCGCCGGCGTGAACAGTGGAATCTCTGTCCTAGTGAACGATCCCCGTAGATTCATCAATGACAATCGATCGGTTGGCAGGCAGTCCTTCGAAATGCTGGACGGTCCCGCTCGGCCACTCAACAACCAGCTGCGACACCGACCTATCCTGCTTCAATCCGAATGTCAACGCCAGATCACTTTGTGAGCAGTAGCTGGAAGCACTGTGTACGGTTTGCCATTGCTTACCGGAAGCGCTTTGGACCCGCACCACGGCATCGAGTCCGCTGCGATTCGATTTATGGCCGATCAGTCGAACGGCAATCCAGTTATTCTTATTTCCGCCGTCATTGCGCAACAGGACGGCCGGACTATTGTTCGCATTGATCAAGATGTCCAGGTCGCCGTCATGGTCGAAGTCTGCGTAAGCCGCTCCTCGCCCGACGAGGGGACGACTAAAATCCGGCCCCACGGTGCTGCTGGCATTCTCAAAGTTCCCCCGCACGTTATGGAAAAGGAGAGGAGGCTGCGCGTATTCCAGATTCGGCTGAAACTTGTGGATATCCGGTTCCAGATGACCATTCGCAGCGAAGATGTCGGGATAGCCGTCCAGGTCGTAGTCGAAGAAAAAAGCTCCGAAAGTAAGGCTGAGCAGGCTGGCGCGCCCGATCGCGCCGGTTGAGGCCGTATCGACAAATAGCCCGTTACCCGTGTTCCGATAAACTGCCATCATCTGGTTGGCGAAGTTGCCGATCAGCAGATGAGGATGTCCCGAGCGGTCGAAGTCCGCGGCATCTGTTCCCATGCCCCCTCGTGCTGTCCCATCCTCAGAAAATGCGACTCCCGCCTGCACTCCTTCTTCCGTGAACGTACCGTTTTTCTCATTCCGGTAAAGCTTGTTAGGCTGCGTATCGTTCGCCACAAAAACATCCGGCCAGCGGTCGCCGTTGTAGTCGAATATCGAAATGCCTAGTGACTTACTGCTCGGATCACTAAGCCCGGCTTTCTTGGTAACATCCTCAAACTTGCCTGCCCCCAGATTGTGATACAGCTTTAGGCTTCTCCCTTTGTAGACCTCGGGCGTGCAGTACGACTTGACTTTGCCGTCCAGGGAGCAGCGCACATCTTCCTTCTGGCTCCACTGCACGTAATTTGCCACGAGCAAATCGGCCTTCCCATCCCGGTCGTAATCGAACCAGGCCGCGCTCGTTCCGAAATCCGAATTACTGATACCGCTCGTTTTAGTAACATCGCGAAAACGGTTGTGCCCTTCGTTATGGAACAGGCGATCCCCTTCGAGCGCAGTAATGTAAACATCGGGCAGCCCGTCATTGTCGAAGTCCGCGATAGATACACCCATCGCATACAGACTTACATCCAAGCCACTGCCCCGAGTAACATCGGTGAATGTACCGTCATGATTGTTGCGGTACAAGCCAGGTAAGTAACTCTTGGCGGCCTTGCCCCAGTCATGGTCATTAAGCAGCAGCACATCCGCCCAACCGTCGCCATCCAGATCTGTAAAAGCGCAGCCTGATCCGAGCGATTCGGGAAGGTACTTGCTACCCGTAGCACCGCTATGATGCACGAAGTTGATGCCGGCCCTTTGAGTCACATTGGCAAACTGAACGGGTCCCGTGCCGTTCGCCAGGACTACTGTAGCCAGAACGAGCAGAGCTATTGCAAGGCAGAATTTCATGGAGCTTGGAGGGGTTACTGGACTTTCGCCCATCGAGAACTGTAGCAGATCGCGCTGAACCAATATCGAGCTCCATCTAAAGATGGATAAGCACGTACAACTCGGATGGCAAGACAATCATCAACGGTCCTGTTACGCTTATCGCAATCGATAAGTCAGTCTCGCTTCTCGCATAATCAAAGATAGGTTCGTGAGAGTTCTCGGTTTACTTTTGGTGTGTCTCTCTGTGTTCTGGAGTGCCTGCACCCGCACGTCAGGGCTTCCGTTACCCGGATCCGACCAGTACCGCAGCTTATGTACCGCTTTCTACCTGGGCTTAACCGCGCTCCAGTCGGGTGAAGACGTGAATGCCCGCCAAGGTCTTACCCGCGCTACCGAGATTGCGCCGGGCGAACCTGCCGGCTGGGCCGATTTGGGGCTTCTTCAATTTCGGCAGCAGGATTACGATGGCGCATACGGGAGCATTGGGAAAGCGCAGGCGCTCGCGCCCGATAATAGCCGGATTGAGGCGCTGCTGGGTGTGATTGAGAGCCGGCGCGGCAAGGCTAGCGAAACGTTGGCGCATCTGAAACACGCGGTTGAGCTTGACCCCGGCAATTTGAAGGCGCTTTACGGACTCGCCCAGGAGACTGAGCGGCAAAACTCGGAAAGCTCTGACGCTCAAGCGCAGCAGCTGCTTACTCGCATTATTGCCGCGAAGCCCAACAATATCGCGGTTTTAATCGATCTCGTTCGTCTCTCCGCTAAGCGCAATAATGCTGCGGAGTTGCGTCTCGCCATCGCCGGTTTGCAGAAAAGCGCTGGTTTGTGGCCAGATTCCGCGAGAGAGCAGCTCACGTCCTTGGAGAAGGAGGCGAATAGTCCTAACATTCGTCCGGCCGCCATTCAGGCGCAATTCCTGCGCAACGTGTTAGTTCGCGTTCCTGCCTACCGGCAAAGCCTGGACGAAGTTCGCACACCGGTTACTTCTGCAGGCGAGCCTTTTCTCAAGTTTCTAAAGCTGCCTTCTCCGAGTTCCGAGCCGAGTTCGCCCGATGCCGCCACTCACTTCGAAATGAGCGAGGCCGGTATGCCTGACAAGCGTGTTGAATGGATCGGCGAATTTGTACCAGACGATCAGCATGGTGCTCAGATGATCTGGGCCGACGATGAATGCCTTCATCTGCCGAACGGAACCAGCCTTCCCTTCACAAAGGTGAGCGGTTCGGAAGCAGCGCTTGCGCGCAACGCCATTCTTCCCGCCGATCTGAACTACGACTTTAAGACCGATTTGGTAATCGCGACCGGCGACGGGCTCCGTTTTTATCAGCAGACTAACGAGGGCCACTTTGTGGATGTAACTGCCGCGACTAAACTCACGCCCGCCATCCTCAAAGGAGCTTACAACGGAGCTTGGGCATTCGATATCGATCTGGACGGAGATCTCGACGTTGTACTTGGGGTTCGGAGCGGACCGCCAATCGCGCTTCGCAACAACGGCGACGCTTCTTACACCCCGATCGAGCCATTCCGAGGTGTGGATGGGCTCACCGCCTTCGTACGCGCCGATATTGACGGCGACGGTGATCCGGACGTTGCGCTGCTCGATGGCCGCGGCCGGCTGAAGGTATTCATCAACGAACGCTTGGGCGATTACCGCGAACGCACCGTACCGGCCGAACTAAATCGCGAGGCCTTGAATCTTGCTGCTGCCGATCTAGATGGCGATGGCCTGCCTGATTTCGTCGTCGAGCAAGCCGGCTACCGCGTACTGCGCTTGTCCGATCGGCTTGCGGGTCGCGAATGGAACGTGGCCGAACTTCTCGCGGCCCACGCGCCGGCTGTGAATACAGCCGTGCACTCGTTGTTGGTTGCAGACCTGGATAATAACGGCGCTTTGGATGTGATCGTCGATGATCAGGTATTTCTCTCGGATGGCCGCAAGTTCACTCCTGCGGCACGCCCCCTGAATGCGAATGCTGTCGCAGTGGCCGATCCTGACGTGGCCGGCCGCCAAAATCTGATCGGCCTCAACGCCGAGTCGCGCGCAGTTCGATTGTTAAACCGAGGTTCAAAGAACTACAGCTGGCAAACGATCCGGCCCAAAGCTGCAACCACCCGGGGTGATCAGCGCATCAACTCCTTTGGCATTGGCGGTGAGATCGAAGTGCGGTCGGAGTTGCTCACGCAAAAGCAAATTATCGATGCTCCCGTCGTGCACTTTGGTTTTGGCAATCACCCGACCGCCGAGTTCGCGCGCATTGTGTGGCCGAATGGGCTCATACAGACGGAGTTCGCCTTGAAGGCGAACCAGACCTTGCTGGCGGAGCAGCGTCTCAAGGGCTCGTGTCCACTTCTCTTTGCCTGGAATGGGCACGCAATGCAATTTGTCAAAGACGTAGGGCCGATGGCTGCTGCTCTCGGAGCACACGATGGCACAGGCCGCTTCGCGGATATCTCGCAAACCGAGGAGTGGTTCAAAATCAGCGGCAATCAACTTAAACCGCAAAACGGATCCTATGACCTCCGCGTCACCGACGAGTATTGGGAGACCTATTATGTGGATCACTACGGTCTACTCGCAATCGATCATCCCGCAGGCACCCAGATCTTTGCTGACGAGCGAGTGGCCGTCCCCGCAGTGCCGCTCAGATTCTACGTCACCGGCCCTCTAAACACCTTCGCCAGCGCCAGGGATGACGGCGATCGGAATGTAAGCGAGTTAGTCAAAGATGCCGATGGACGTTATCTCAATGACTTTGAGCTTGGGGCATATCAGGGCATTGCGAAAGACCACTGGGTCGAGCTCGAATTGCCCACAACTGCTCCACGCAGCGGTCCCTTGTATCTGATAGCGCAGGGCTGGCTGCATCCGTGGGACGACGGCGGCTTGGTTGCTGTCAATCAAGGAACGCAAGCAAAGCCAGAAGACTTAAGCATCCAGACGCCTGATCGGCAAGGGCGCTGGACCACGGTGCAGCGCAGCCTCGGAGTGCCTGCCGGACGAGAGAAGACCGTTGTGCTCGATCTCGGGAAAGTCTTTCAGCCCGGTGCGCCTCGCAGGCTGCGCCTTCGAACGAACCTTGAGATCTATTGGGATAAACTCGCTTGGGCGCAAGGCTTGCCGGGGAACAGCGTAAACAGTATTCATTTGCCTTTAGCGGGCGCCGAGCTTTGTCATCGAGGATTTTCGGAGGTGAAGCGAGCCGAGCCGTTGGGCCCCGAGGTTCCGATCTACGACCGGGTAGCCGAGAGTGGCGAAAAGTGGCGCGGTTTGGAGGGCTTCTACACTCGTTATGGCGATGTCCTTCCGCTGCTCCAAACAGTTGACGACCGTCTTGCACTCGTAAGCGGAGGAGATGAACTGCGCTTGCGATTCATCGCTGTCTCCGCGCCGCCACTTGGCTGGTCGCGGGATTTCATCTTTGTCGGGGACGGTTGGCTGAAAGAGGGCGACTACAGTTTCCGGTATTCAAGCACGCTTCTGCCTTTGCCCTATCACGGCATGAAGACTTACACAGGACAGCAGAGTTCCCTTGCCTCTGAGAAAACCTATCAACGGCATCCGGCAGACTGGCGTAATTTTCACACTCGTTATATCGCTCCGGAAAGCGCCTCGGCTGCCCTATGGAAGTAACATGCGCTGTAAGTCGCTTGACTCGAACTAGCAAAGTATAACCACATGCATCGAGGAGTTATTCGAGGTATCCTGGCCGTAGTTTTTGCCGGTCTTCTGGCGATACCGCTTGTCTACAAACATGCCGCCCGAACCCGGCTGGCCGCCAATGCTACTCATGATCGTAATGCAGCTCTCGCCCGCTACGGGTTTAGCTTGCAGGAAGTGTCGAAAAGCGTAGGCATCAGTTTCGACCACAAAGCCCCCACGCTCGATCCTAAGCTGGCCCACATCATGGAGCAAGTCGCCTCCATGGGTGCAGCCGTTTCGATCACCGACTTCGACCACGATGGCTGGGACGATATTTACGTGATCAACAGCGGCGAGGGAAGCCATAACGCTTTGTATCGCAATCTGGGAAACGGCACTTTTGAAGATGTGGCTGATCGCGTTGGACTCGGTGACGTAAATGTAACCGGTACCGGCGTAAGCATGGGCGCTGTTTGGGGTGACTACGATAACGACGGTTACGAAGATGTTTTTCTCTATAAGTGGGGCAAGCCGGAGCTCTATCACAACGAGGGCGGAAAACGCTTCACGCGAGTCACGGACCAGGCATCCCTGCCTTCCTGGGTGAATGCTAATACAGCCATTTGGTTCGACTACGATCGCGACGGCAAGCTTGATCTATTCTTGGGCGGCTATTACCCCGAAGACGTAAACCTCTGGAAGCTCAAGGATACGAAGATCATGCCCGAGAGCTTCGAGTATGCGCAGAACGGCGGCCGGAAGTACCTCTTTCATAACCTTGGAAATGGCCGCTTCGAAGAGGTTTCGCGGAAGCTTGGTATCGAATCGCGACGCTGGTCGCTGGCGGCTGTTGCTGCCGATTTGAGAGGCACCGGATATCCGGATCTCTTTGTAGCTAATGATTACGGAGTGTCGGAGCTCTACTTCAATGATGGCGGCAAGCGATTCCGTGAAGTCGGGAAAGAAACCGGTGTCGGATACGCACCTAAGAGTGGCATGACTGCGGCAGTCGGCGACATCTTGAATCAAGGTCAATACGCCATCTTCGTCTCGAACATCTCGGAAGAAGGCGTACTGGTTCAAGGAAACAATCTTTGGATGCCGAAGCCGGGCAGTTCCGGAAACAGCGTGAAGTACGAAAACCTTGCAAATGCAATGGGCGTCGAACTGGGTGGTTGGAGTTTTGGCACGCAGTTTGGCGATCTGAATAACGACGGTTTTCTTGATCTCTACGAAGTTAATGGAAATGTTTCGCTCAATCAGAGCCAGAGTTACTGGTACGATTACTCGAAAGTAGCTGGTGGCAACAAGGCAATCATCTCCGACGCGGCAAACTGGCCTTCTCTTAAGGGGCGGAGTCTATCCGGTTACCAACAGAAACGCGTCTGGATCAACGACGGTGCTGGTCAGTTCAAGGAAGTGTCCCAGCTGGTCGGAGTTACCGATCGCTTTGATGGGCGGTCGGTCGTGCTGGCAGATCTGAACAATAACGGCGCACTGGATGCGGTTACCGCCAATCAGCGCGGACCCGTCCTGCTGTATCGGAATGAAGTCTCGCCCAAGAATCAGTGGGTCGAGTTTCTCTTGGAAGGCCGCGCAAGTAATCGAAGCGCCATCGGTGCGGAGGTCCGGCTCTACTGGAACGGTCAGCAGCAGCTGCAGGAAGTCTCGGGAGGAAGCGGCTTTTGCGCGCAGAATGGGCGCCGCTTGCACTTCGGAGTCGGCCAAAGCACGACGGTCGATCGGGCTGAGATTCATTGGCCCTCGGGTCGCACACAGATCATCAACTCGCCCCGCCTCAACATTCTGCACAAAGTAGTGGAGCCGGAATGAGCACTCAATTGAAGACCAAACCATTGGACGCGAGCCCGAACACAGTTCAGTCTAGTTCGCTGCTACGGCGTTTCTTCGCTCCGGAGAATCGCTATCTTCCGCCTATCTTCATTACTCTTATTTTGCTAGTAAGTCAGATCTCCTTCGGCTTGCTCGAAAGCTTGTCGCGCACCTTGCTTGCGATCGGCGTAAGCATGCTCTGCGAGATCGTTCTATCCGCTCTGCTTTACCGCAAGTTTCCCAATCTCGCCAGCGCTTACATCTCCGGCATCAGTGTCGGGATTCTGCTCCGCTCACCAGCTTTCTGGCCGTACGCGCTCTGCAGTCTGCTCGCCATCATGTCGAAATATGTCATTCGCTGGCGTGGTCGTCACCTCTGGAACCCCTCCAACTTTGCCATTTCAGCCATGCTGCTTCTGGTTCCTGAGTATGTCGCCACTTTGAGTATTCAGTGGGGAAACACAATCTGGCCGATGTTGATTGTCTGGGCGCTGGGCGTGTTAATTGTGTTGCGCGTCAAGAGATTTCACATTACGGCGACCTATGTCATCTCGTTTATTGTTTTAGCGCAGGTTCGCAGCCTGATTACCGGTCACCCGGTACTGGCGGAAGTCGCGCCCATTACGGGCCCGATGTATCAGTTATTCATTTTCTTCATGATCACTGATCCTCGAACTACCGTTAAGCCTCGCTGGGCACAGTGCCTGGTAGCCTTCTTAGTGGCAGTGGTGGAAATGATCCTCAGACTCTTCGAGAACGTTCACGCCCCATACTATGCGCTGGCCATTGTCGGGCCGATTGCCAATATCGTTGAAATCGCTCTTACCTCGAAGCGTAGTCGCGCACCGCTTGGGAAGAGCCTTGCTACCGCTTAGTAACCTCGCGTCGGGTGCTTGCGAATCTACCGCCTGCTAAGCGATACGCGCAGCACCGACAAGCTCGGTCGTTTTCGGAAGCAGCGCCTGACCCTTATACAGCGCAACAGCTTCCTTCGGATCACCGTCAAAAGCCACTCGGCCCTTGTCGAGTAGAATCGCCCGGTCACACTGACGGGTGATTTCGTCTAGGCTATGACTTACCAGCAGAATAGTTTTTCCCGACTCACGGAAGCTCTTCAGACGCTTAAAGCATTTCGCTTGAAAGGTAATGTCGCCAACCGCCAGAATCTCGTCAACTACCAAAATATCTGGATCCACTTCGGTAGCAACCGAAAAAGCGAGCCGCATGTACATGCCCGATGAATACTGCTTCAGCGGAACGTCGATGAAGTCGCCGATATCGGCAAAGTCGATGATTTGCTGCTCACGATCAAGCATCTGACGCTTGGAGTAACCCATCAGCAGCCCGTTCAGCAGGATATTTTCCCGCCCTGTGAGTTCGGTGTGCATACCGGCGCCTAACTCAATCAGTGGAGCTATGGAACCGTTCACGTGTACGCTGCCGCTTGTCGGCCGATAGATTCCAGCGATAACCTTCAGCAGCGTGCTCTTGCCTGAGCCATTTCGGCCGATCAGCCCGACCATCTCACCCTTCGCAACAGTGATCGAGACGTTATTTACCGCTTCGAAATCGTGATAATTGACCTGCTTACGAAAGAACTTCGAGAACAGCTCACGCAGCGTGTCCGGACGCTCATGGATAACTCGAAAGCGCTGGACGATATTCTCGAGACGAACCGCGTGGACGGGAACTAGGCTAGACATAAAACACGAACTCATCCTGGTGTTTTTGGAAAATCCAGTAGCCGATCGCGAGGGAAGCAAAGGCGCAAACGAAACATGCCAGTATCGATGCCGCCGCCGGAAGCAAACCATAGTAAATGCTGAGTCGGAAACCGTTCAGCATATACTGCAGCGGATTGAGCTTCAGTAGCCACCGATGCCTGGCAGGTATGAAGTCGATGGAGTAAATGATAGGAGTAACGTAGAACAAAACATTCAGCAGCACTTGCAGGATGTGAGCAACGTCGCGATAGTACACATTGGCCGCCGCAAAAAAGAAAGTAGCGCCAAGGGTGAATATCGTAAGCGCCAGCAGCGGTACTGGAAGGTAAAGCCAAGTCCAGTAGAAAGGGTGCCGCAGTACACTCACGATCAGAATTAAAGGTATTAGCGAGAGAAGAAAGTTGATCATGTTTGAAACAACCGCCGACACTGGGAATACCAGCTTCGCCACTTGCACCTTCTTGATCAAATCTCCATTTCCTACGATCGATTCGGCCGCATAGGACAGCGATTGAGAGAAGAACGTCCAGGGCAGCAAAACGCTAATCAGGAATACTGCGTAGTGCGGAAGGGAGTTCACCATGATGGTCGAAAAAACCACCGACAGAACTACCATCAGCAACAAGGGGTTTAGCAACGCCCAAAGAAACCCTAGCACCGATCGTTTGTAGCGAATCTTTAGTTCTTTTAATGCAAGCGCCCAGATAAGTTGCCGGTACCGGTACATATCTGAAAAGAGTTTGGTCATTCAGCCTTTCGATCTCTGGCGACGGCAAAGTGAAGCTGCTGAATTCGAGGAGCTTCGACCATGAAATCCCTTATATTGTAGCGAAAACCCGCAAGAGTGCTTCCATAGGTTGACTCGCGACAATGGCGATTCCTCCTAGCCAGACCCCGCTTACGATCCTGAACGTTGCCTATCCTTTGCTTCCCGTCTGCGCTGGTTCAGCCGGCGGCGCAGAGCAGATCTTGTACCTGCTTGATCGCGGCCTGACCCGTGCTGGACACCGGTCGATCGTGATTGCGGCCCACGGCTCCGACATTTCGGGAACACTCATTCCGGCTTCCGCCACGCCAGACGAGATCACTGATGAGTCGCATTGTCAGGCTCAACGCGTCCAAAAGCGCCAGATAGAACTCGCGCTTCAGCAGCATCATGTCGATCTCATTCACTTCCACGGGCTCGATTTCAACGTATACCGCCCGGAGCGCGATCGCGTCCCGCAGCTTGCCACGCTACACTTACCTCTCGCCTGGTATCCGAGCTGTATATTTCAGGTGTCCGGCTTGCATCTGAATTGCGTATCTCAAAGCCAGGCTCGATCATTTCCGGGGACTCGGCCGGTACCAGTGGTGAAGAATGGGATCGAAGTTGAGCAGTTCCAAACGTCTCCGGCTCGTGGAGATTACCTGCTTTGGCTCGGGCGAATCTGTCCCGAAAAAGGCGTCGATGTGGCCCTTCGCCTCGCTCACCGACTAAACCTGAACTTACTGATTGCTGGACCAGTGCACCCGTTTCAATTTCACCGGGATTACTATCGGAACCAGATCGCACCTCTGCTCGACGACAAGCGCCGCTACCTCGGTTCAGTAAGTGGATTGGAGAAGAAACATCTGCTATCGAATGCTCGCTGCTTACTCGTACCGAGTCTGGCTGCAGAGACGAGTTCGCTTGTCTCCATGGAGGCGATCAGTTCAGGAACACCGGTTGTGGCTTTCTGTTCCGGCGCCCTTCCTGAAGTCGTGCATCATGGTGTAACGGGCTTTATTGTCGATTCAGAAGACGAGATGGCGAGCGCGATCACTAAGGTGGAAGAGCTTTCTCCGTCCACATGCCGTTCCGTCGCCGAAACCCGTTTTCGCTATACCGACATGCTCTCGGGCTACCTAGACCTTTATCGCAGTATCTGCACCTAGCCTTGAACACGCCTGACGATCAGGCGTGATTTAGGAATTGGGCGCGCTCCCCAGTCCGCCTTATACGGTTCGCTGCCCCGCAAGAAGTTCCACGACGAGTAACCCTGAGCAAAGGCGTAAGTAAGCGACTCGTGGAGAAGCGCTCGGCCGAACCCAAGTTCCGCGTAGGCTGGATCGAATGCACTTAGATATCCGAAAAGCGCGTTCCTGTAAGCAAAAGCCAGAATGATCGCTGTGATCTCGCCCTGAAACTGCAAAGAGAACAGGCGCAATATATCCTGGCTGGCGAACTTTGCCGCTATCTCTCGCAGGAACTTTGCCGACCGATTAGCAGAAATCATTCCGGACTCCCCTTGCTCTCGCCAACGCGCGGAATGCAAGCGGATAAGCGCATCCAGATACTTCTCATCGTAAAAGTGAGTTACCGTAAATGTCGGATCCGCAATTCTTCTTGCCTTCTCGTGCGCGCGCTTCAAGTTCCTCTTGAGACCGCTTGGACGTTGTCGCCAGAAGTCCTCGAAACAACCTTCTATAAGGATTTCAGAGCACGCCGCATCAGCTTGCAGCTGAGTAGTTATCTGATCGTTACTTCCTAAATGCTCGAGCGGAGTATCTGCCGAAAGATCCTGCCAGTTAGAAAGGTCCCACTCATTGTTACTCTCCAGGTACTCTTTCAGGCAGAACAACACCCCCTGGTCGTGTTCCGGCGCAATTGCCGGTTCCAGGTAATCCGAGATGCCTGACCCGACCAAGGTAAGTTGACGGTGTCCATCCCATTCGTGCTTGAAACAGGGAATGAGTCCAACTAGCTTCCGCTGCCCGTTTCTGAAAGCAAGTACTTGCAAGTCGCCGCTTCCGAAATGACTCCACCAGCTAAACAGCCACTCCGGTGTCTGAAATGGCGTACGCGCTGGTAGCCGCGCTAGTAAGTCGGACCACTCTCGAGCTACTTGTTGCCACCCGGCAAAGTCCGAGATAAGCTGAAGCTCGATTCCTGCAGAAGCATGCTTCAGGTCAACGTTGGGCAATGTATATCCAGAACCCGTAAAGCTTCTCTATAGCCGTTCAGCGTGCCTACATCGACATAGCGGTCGCCAATCTTCGAAGCGCAGGCATGCCCGCCTCGTTTCAGATATTCGTTAATTAGCGTCCCCATGTACTCATCTCCGCGTTCCATCCAGATTTCGTAGAGCTGCCGTAACACGGATCCGGGCATTTTCATTGCGCCCCAAACCCAATTGGTAGCGGCCGCTTTGCTCTTCACCTGGACCTCCAGTACCGAGTCATCACTTCCGGTAACGACGGCGTCAAACCTGTCGGGATGCTCAACTGGGAAGAGAAGGAGCGAGAGCACATTTTGCGGCAGTCGGCCGAGCGAGTCATCTGGAAACCAAATCGTGTCAGGCAAGCCTATACAGACATGCTCGTCCGCCGGAACTAAGGGGAGTCCGCGGAAGATAGCGTCACACAGGCCCGAAGGTTTGGGCTGCACAGCATAGAAAATCGTCGCGGACAGTGCATGCCCGCCGAAGTAATTAAGTATGTCGGCTTTCCCGGGTGAAATGACAAAACAGATCTTGTCAACACCTCCCTTTACCATCCGCTCGACCAGGTACTCACTTACCGCTCTCGGCCTTTCTTGTGAATCGCTTAAGTAAGTTCCCACTGGCAGTAGTTCTTTTGAAAATGCGAGTGGCTGGATACGGCTGCCCATGCCGGCCGCTGGTATGATTCCCCACACGTCAGACTCTCCCCGAAAGCGCCGCTGAAGTCTCTGTGGTGCTCGGCAGATTCTCAATCAGCTTCAGCAAATCCGTTGCCCGCTGAGCCGCTGTGTGACAGGCAAGCGTGCGCTCTCGAGCACGGCCTCCTATCCGTTTGAGTTCTTCCTGATCTGCTGTAAGAGCCGCTACGGCTTCTTCTTTTGACTTCGCAATCAGAATCTCGCTCCCCGGCTCAAAGAAGCCGTCCAGACCCTCCCACCAGTCGCTTACAACAGCCGTCCCGCAGGCGGCCGCCTCAAATAGCCTACCGGAAGGACAGTAGCCCGTGGCAGCCATCGTGGCGCGCGTTATGCTCAGCGTCAGCGGAGAGGAGCAATAAAAGCTTGCGTGATCCGGCGGAGCAATATGCGGAAAATAACGCACATTGCCGGGCCAAGTTGCGGCATTCGTATACATTGCGCCGGCCACGACAAAGCTGCACTTGGGCAACTCACGAGCCGGTTCTACTAAAAGCTGCTCCAGAGATTGCTGCCTGTCCGCTGCATATGTCCCCAGATACGAGAGATTAGCCGCAAACTTCTCGCTCGGTGGAACTGGCGAATGAATTTCAGGGTCCACCCAACCGTAAAGCGCGGCCACGCGCCGCGCGCCCAGTTTAGTCCTTAATTGATTGAGCGCTTCCCCGCCCGTGTAGCTTAGCACCAGATCAAAGTTGCCTAAACCAGTAAGAGGAAGATACGGAACCGTCTCGCCTTGTTCCAACCGGCTCAAAGTCACAGGCGTGTCCATGTCATAAAACACTGTGCGTAGCCGATCTCCAGCTTCATGAAGCAAGTCGCAAGCCGCTCTTCCGTGGGGACAGTAAGAGGTGACCATACCGACATCTGCTTCCCGCAACAACGCGCGAGCCTCGCGCAGGTTCTCGCTCCAGTCAGAGTAGAAATGCAGCTGGGCGTAAGGCAGGCAAGTCACATCCCGGTGCGCAGCGTAATAGGGTGTGTCTTGCTCAAAAAAGTGAACCTCATGTCCCAGGCTGTGCAAAACGCGAAACAAGCCGCGGAGGAGCGTAGCGTGGCCGTTGCCCCACGCCGAACTAATCGAAAGACCAAACACGGCAAATTTCATGATTGTCTTGAGCGCTTCTATCTGCGAGTGAATCGGTACAGCAGCTCCACGCTGACGTTGCCGTTATAGTCGCGCAGTCCTACGGCCGAAATGCTGTTCGAAATATCCCACTGAACGCGCACGATTTGAGAGTTAGTTTGATGCACATCGGTAATGTAAGTAAACGTGATGTTGCTTGCGATCTTTTCTTGCAGAGTAACGCGTGCCGAAGGTCCGGTCGCTCCGGAGAGAGAAGGATCGATCTTCAACTGGCTCAACCCAAATACCCGCTGCACACGGCTGGCAAGCGGGTTCGCCACCGCTTGGCTCAGAACAGCGGATTCACCCATCTGCGTCATCGATTGCGTGGGCGGCGCAGGCTGGTGGGCGGCAATCACTGGGTTGGCAGGTGTTGTATTGGTAGCTAGCAATTGTACGATCTGCTCGAACGTTAGTGGCGGGTCCGACCGGTAATTTAGTTTCAAGTCGTTCATCTGGCCCGTAACACCGATCGTCACATTTACACCTTGCGTCACGGTGTCGAGCGAAACATTCAACACCGGTAAGATCTCATTTGGATTATAGAAATTGATCGTGCCCGTCGTAACTGTGTAAGTGTTCCCGAAGAAAACCAGCTGCCCGTCGGTAACCGTCACCCGGCCCAGCATGCCAGGATTTTCGGCAGTGCCGCGCAGCCTGACATTGGCCAGCACCGAAAGCCGGTTAGCATAAGTCGAGACAACCTGGATGTCTGGATCAGTCGACACGTGAACATCCAGCCGCATGCCGGACAACAACGGGTTGGGCGACGAGGGTGTACTCGGCGGTGTCGAGGCTGCGGAGAGGATCGATCCCGCATCGCTCGAGTTGGCATAGGCGATTCTCTGGATAACTACGTTGCCGGTTAGGAGCGATCTCTTTAAGTTGCCGGCAAGCGAAATAGTTGCGTCGGATGTTGCACTAAGACCCGTATAGCGCACCCGTACGCTCGAAGCAGTTGCTCGCAGATTGAAGCTGGGAACGCCGGCTCCCAGCCCGAAAAATCCAGTTAGCGAGATCTTTCCCCCGCCGCTTTCCGCGCTCAAGCTTTCGATTGAGGCATTGGTTCCGTTGAGGAGAATCACTCCGTTGGCGTTTGACAATCCGTTCGGGGCATCTGCATAGTTCACGTTTGCATTCTTCAGAACGATGCGTCCATTGGCTCTCGGCTGTGCGAAGCTCCCCCGAATGCTGGTGTTCAGAGTTACCAATCCGGAGGAATAGAAGTCGCGGTCAGCATCTTGCAAAAGGCCCAAGTTCAAATTTGCATCCACGTTCAGAGCAAGCGGCTCACTTGCTTTCTTCAGGTTGATTGCTCCGGAGGCATTCAGTTCCGTGTCGCGGCCTCCCACGTGTAGTTGCTCGATCTGAATCGACTCATGCGCCAGCCCGATCTTAACTGGGCCTTTATTCTGTAACTCGACCACTCTCAAAGCAGGCGCGCCGGTCGGCGATCGGCTGGCATTCGTCCGAACATCCAGCCGGTCCAATTGCAAACGACCGGTAAGATCATCCGGATTCAGAATAGGACCACTCACTGACGCTTGCCCTTCCATCAGAGCCTCGAATGGCGGGGGAATGGCCGTCTGCGTTGCCAGAAACGAGGCTAGATTGGAGTACTTTACATTCGTGAAAGTAAGATTCGCCCGCGCCGGGTAGTCGCCGGTCAGCTGGGCTTGCCCGCTCGCGTGAACTTGACTCTGGGCAAAGTCAGAATCAAGGCGGAAGTCTAAGTTTTGTCCCGCAGTACGCGCCGTGGCACTTACACCCCCGAAGTTCTTCCCGCGAACTTGAAGATTACTGGCCGACGCGTCGGCATTCAAGTTCGATACCAGCATCTTATTCTTCCCAGGTTCATCTCGCAGAGTAGCGGACAAGTCTGCTGCCAGCCGGATCGTTCCCGTCAAATCCGGCTTCTGTTCCTGAATGTGCTCAATCTTTGCCAATGCAATGCTACTGCTTGTCAGCTTCAACGTAAGTGATCCAGATTGAAGATCACTCAGGGCATGTTGGTATGAACCGCTCAGAGTGACACTGCCTGCGGGCACGCGTAATTCTATACCTGGGATTGCCACCAGCCGGTTCGAGTAGTGAATCTTCCCAGTAAACCCGTCTATTGGCTCCTGGTACAGGTTGCCGCTCGCCAGCTCGAAGCTCACGTCTGCCACTGGCGCGCTTAAGGTGCCATCGACATGCGCCGTAGCGGAGAAATCACCGCGAGCAGGAATACTTCCCTGGCCTGCCATCTGCAGCGCTTTTGCGATCGAAAGGCTCTTGATGGACGCATCCGCCGTAGTCGAATACTCCTTATTCAATGCCGTTCGACCTTTCACCGTGATTGCAGATCCGGCGAAATTGGAATCGAGACAGTAGTCCATCGCATTGTTCGCCGTGCGGACCGTTGCCGTCAGGTCTCCCGCCGCTTGATTCTCCACACGAAGGTTATGCGCCGCAACCTCGGCATTCACATTCGCGATCTTAAAAGCCGTCTGGCCATTCGCACTCTGCAAATCGGCAGCGGCGGTCGTCGTCAACTGAAGAAGACCCGCCACGCCCGCGTTCTGCTTGCTCAAAGCCTCCACGTTCGCAAGCTGAATACCGTTAGCTGCCAGCTGTAATTCGGCGTGGCCTGTCGTGAAGCTCTGTCGGGGATGAAGGAACCTTCCATTAGCCTTGACGTTTCCTCCGGCTGCTTCCAATTCAAGTTGCGACAGCGTAATCAACTGATCGGCTAAGTCCACATCCGCAGTCATCCGGCTGAATGGTTGTCCATAGATGCCGCCATTGAGAATCGCCAGCCGCGCCGTCCCGAGCGGGTTTCCATACGTTCCATGAATGTGGATATCTGCGGTGGTCGCTCCATGCGCCTCGAGCGAAGTCTCCCCCGCAAGGCCCGCCAGATCCGACAAATCTCCATTTCGTAAACTCAGGTTCGCGGTCACCGGCGAGCTTGGCTGTGGCGTCCAATCCACTAGACCAGCCGAACCGTCGAAGCTGGTATTCAGGCCTTTTCCGATCAGCACTCCGTTCTGAACCGCGGCGCTCAACGGCGATGCTGCTACGTCCATCGCTAGCCTTGTGAACGCGTGCTGCTCCACAGCGAAGTCAGTTATCTCCGCGTGGCCCGAGATCTGTGGAGCCACCGTCTTGCCCGAAATCGCCGCGCTCAGGAGCGCCTGCCCGCCTTGCAATACAACTGGCAAAGAAGTCTGCGGATGTGCCGATCCAAAGTTGAATGCCGGCAAAAAATCGTTCAGGTTGCTGGACGCCAGCTTGACATCGATTCGGCGGTTGATGGAGCCGGAGAGATCGAGCCGGGTGTTTGGGAGTGTGATGTACGATTGGCCCAGGTCGAGCGCACCGCTCGCCCCAACATACCGGGCGTTGATTGCTCCACTTACTGGCACACCGCGAAATCCTGGAGCAATCGTCAACGCCGTTCGCGCACTGTACCCGCTAGTTCCTTTGGACTTTAAATTCGCCCTTGCCAGTAACGACCCATTCACTGCCCCGTCATAGCCAGGATCCTTACCGGTCAAGACTGTTACAAGCCGCGGGATTGACAAATTACTCAGTCGGCCCTCGACACTCAGATCGCTTGACTTGACCAGGAATATTTTGGCGTCGAGCGAACCACCTAGCGTCTCTAGACGCAATCCATCAAGGCTAACCAGGTACGGATCCGCGTGAAAGGGCGTGCTGAGTTTCACATCGGAGAGCAGCGATGCACCGCTTCTGATCGAAACTGCCCGCGAACTCAGCATGCCGTTGGCAGCATAGTTCTGATTCTTGTCGAGCGTCAGGCGCCCGCTAGCCACAAGATCGCCAGCCGGCTGAACGGACGTCACTTTGAAAAGTCGAGACAACTCATCTAAGGCAAGATTGGCGTCAAAGTGCGCCCCCGCCTGCGAACTCGTATCTAAGTTTCCCGCCGCTGCCAGTGTTGTATGCCCCAGCACAAGATGAGCAGTCTGTATGGAGATTGCATTGGTTTTCCCATCGATATTCGCAGCCAGTTCCGCCGTTAGTCTGTTTGGCGCGCCCTTCGCGCTTGGGTCCATACCCAGATCAAAGCTCCTCTGAAGTTCGGCCAGAGACAAAGCCGCATTCGCATGGGCCTTGATGAGCGGGTTTTTCATATTCTCCACCGACGCGGAAAGCTCGATGTGCGATTGTCCCGCCGCCAACGTTGCCCCATTAACCCTGATCGCGTCGCCCTCGAGCACAAGCGGCACATTCAGGTGCAGATTCAAGGGCGGCCTTCGCCCCGACGACACAATTACTGGATCAATCGCGACGTTTCCTGTATAGCTAGACCCGGTCGCGTCGTAATTAAGCAGCGCGCGCAGATTGTCACCCTGCCCGCTGAAAGCGCTCTCGCGATCCAGCGCCCGGAGAGAACCGTGGTTCAGCTCGAACCGATTCACGGCAAGATCGACCACCGTCTGCAGCCCTGAGGTCTGGCTCGGCACAGAGGGAGTCTTAGGCTGCGGAATATTAGTGCGCCCATCTGGTAGCACGATCAGATTTAGTTGCGGCTGTTCAATGCCGAGATAGCGCAGATCGATTGCCTGTTTCAGTCCCGTTAAGAGCTTGAGCCGGAGTTCAAGCAGCCTGATCCGCAACAAGGGGTCGCTGCCCTGCGGCTCGGTTCCGTGTAGCACGACATTTCGCATCCTCACCGTCAGGTGCCGCAAATCGATCTCGAAGCTTCCGATCTCAGCTCTGCCCCCGGTCGAATCTTCCGCTGCCGCGATGACTTTCTGGCGCACCAAATCCGCAAACCACCGGGTCTGCACGACAATAACAGCCGAGATGAGTAGCAGCGCAACGAGTCCTAAGATCGAGGCCGCGGTAATCAGTCCAATGCGGCGGCGTCTGGTCATCTCAGTCCACTTTCCAGATACGTGATCTTGGTCTGTTTGCGCTGTTCGTCCAGCCACGCAAAGAAGACCTTGTTCACCCGGTCTGCTGAGATCAGGTCGCTAATCTCGGTCCTCACGTCGTCGAGCGACGCTTTGCCCGGATGCTCGCGTTTCAGTTCGGCCGCGTGATCCTTATAGTAAGTCTCAATTTCTGCATCGGTGACTAATACCGCCGGCTTAAACCGGACATCGATGAAACGCAGCACCGTTAATTGCCATAGGAAGTGGCTCTCCAGATCGGGTACCGTGATGCCATATTTCCGAACACTGTCCTGGAGCGAAGCATCTGTTCTAAACTGCTGTCTTACTAATCTGTCCAACTGCTCCCTAGCCTGTTCAGGCGTCGCAACCGGGTAATCACCGAGCTCGATTTCCTTGCGTATGAAGATCTGGTCAATCAACCGGCTCGCCACCACCTTCCGTGACTTGTCGCTCAAATCCAGCGGTTCGCCGTTTAACAAGCTGGTAACTCGCAGATCGCGGCTGATGTCGCTGTCTTTCACAATGGAATTACCCACCACGATAGCCACCCGGTCGATGATAACGGCCGGCAGCAAAAGTGCATTAGCCAAAAACAACGCCACAACCCTCCAAGCCATCAAAAGGCCTGTCCGATAGAAAAGAAAAACTGAAATCCGCCCAGTCTCTGAGGTCCCGGGTTACATCCTGGTTTGTGGCCAATATCGGAGGGCTTGCAGTTCAGCAAGTCCTGGAAACTCTCGTTCGTGCTGAAGCCCGTGTACCTGGTCGGATTCAGAACATACGAGAGATCGATACGCACCGGCCCTAACGGAGTCTTGTAACGGATACCGACGCCGGGCGCCTGGACGGCGTAGTTGAAATCCTGCGAGTTTTTCTGTTTGTAAGACAGCGAGATGTCGCTGAACGTCGTATAAATGTTCCCCATATCTTCGAAGAGCACGCCGCTGATATTAGGGCCAAGCAGAGGAAATCGCAGCTCGACATTGTTGAAGAAGAGCGCGTTGCCGCCAATAGGAAATCCGGTGGCGGGGCTGGTCGGAGTTCCCGGCAGCTCAGTGGATGTACCGATATCTCGTGGGCCGGCTTGGTTGTTGCCGAAACCGCGCATCGACACTCCGCCGCCTCCGTAAAATCTCTCGGGAAGCGGAATGGATTCGAAGTGAGACAAACCCGCCGCAACGTTGAAGGGAATGATCACCCCGAGCTGAGTTTGCCGCGCGAGTACCAGATTCCGCCCAAGCGAAGTATAGGTTGCATTGCGTCCCAGAATTCTCGTGAAGTCCCTTTGAGAGCCGAAGAAATTACCCGCCAGTCCTGCATCGACCGTATTCCAGAACCCGCGATGTGCGTCGGCCGGATTATCACGGTGATCCTGGATATAACTCGTGGAAAGTATCCCGATCCGCACGGGCTGAGAAAACTGCGGCACTAACAAGGACGGGATATTGATATCGCCGGTACTGACTCTCCGGTAAGCAAAGCTGGTCGAGAGCGTTGACGCCCGGCTCAGTCTTTGCGATGTCTGCACCGAAGCTTCCACTCGGCGTGAAGAAAACGTCTGGACATCTTGCGTTGTATCGTACAGCAGCGAAAACGTCACGGTGCGGTTTGCTGATCCTAAGAATCTCGGCACAATGTAATTCAAAGCCTCGCGCTGTTGCAGCGTCGAGTACGAAGTTTGTAACGACAGCGTCTGCCCTATTCCGAACAGATTTAAGCGGCTGACGTTGAACGAAACAAGCGGCGAGGCGCCTCGTGCTCCTCCCGAGTTACTGTAATTCGACGTCGTATTGCCGAATTGTCCGATGATCAGCCCGAGACCCACCGAGAAGCTATAGCGAGCCGCTTCGTCGAAGTCGTAAAGCACATCCTTGTAGCGCGTCGATCCGTCCGGATTCTGTAAAGCTGTGTTCACGCTCGCAAAAATTCCCAGGCTATTCAGCTGGCGAGCGTCTTCGTTGACTTTCGAAAGCGAGATCGGCTCATTCGGTTGCACGTTGATGAACCGCTCGACTAACGACGGTTTTGTGCGGTTTAGTCCTGAAAGCACCACTCGTCGAACAAACTCCCTCGGGCCTTCCTTGATCTGGTAAGTCAAACCAACCGTAGCTGGCGCAGTTCCCGGTTCTTTCTCATAGCTGAACGATGCCGCGGGAAAACCGTTCGAATAGTAATAATCGAGAATTCGGTTCCGGTCCGTCGACACGTTGATGCTCGCGTAAGGTTGGCCTTCAATCGAGGCGAAATTGCGCTCGATGGGACGCAGATCCAGGCGGTTTGCACCCCGAATTTTCAGGCTTTCCACTCGCCACTGTTTTCCGGCATCGATGTTGTAAGTAACCGCCAGATCGGTGGCCTTACCTCTGTAATTCGTCTCGACTACCGAAGTAACTTTTACGTCCTGGAATCCGTTATTCACATACAGGTTCGCTATCGCCTCTTCGTCCCGCTTACGAAAGCTCTCGCTATAACGCCCGTAACGGAGAACAAGGGAACTGGGCCGCAGGAACATACGCTCGGTGAGCGTCTCGTTCAGAAAGTAACTGCTCCCGCGGATGTCGACCTTCACCAGCCTGCGCCGTGGCCCGGTAGCAATGTAATAGTTGATCACCTGCTCGTCATTGCGTACCGGTTCGGGAGCATAAGTCACGTCCACGTCCGGGTAACCCTTCGATTGAAAGTAGTCGTGCAGGTTGCGCGCCCCTTCTGCCAGTAAGTCGTTATCTACCGATCCTTCCTGATAAATCGGCACATACTGTCTCAGCTTCCTCTTCGAAACTTTCGCTTCAAGTGCTTTGACGGTTATCTTCGGCCCGGCATCGATTTCGAAGGTAGGCTGCGCATTTCCCGTTGTTGGGTCATATTCGAGCGAAGTAAGACTCACCGAGGCTGTCAGCCTGCCCTTTTGTCCGTACTTATTCTCAATACCCGAAACCCCTTTATCCGTCGCTGCGCCCGTAATGTGCCGCCACTTGCGAATCAGCGGCCAGCGCCAGCCAGTCGCCCGGATGATCGTCGAATTCGAGAGTTTCGTATCGCCATTGATGATTGGAGTTTGATAACGAGATCGCTTTCCCGCATCCACTACAAAGCGCACCGTTACCTGGTGAGTCAGCGGATCTTCGATCGTGGCGGACCCGACCTGCGCTTGGTAAAAGCCGTTCTCATGCAGCGTCGCTTCTAAGCTTTTCTTTGCTACCGTCAAAGACTCGGGATCGTACGGTTGGCCGAGAAATAACTGCGCATCACCGATCAGGACAGCACGGCTCGGTGGATCCTTAATACTTCCTCGCGCTCCCACGTGTCCCACAAACTGCCGCGCCTTCGTTTCGAAAGTAAGCGCCACGCCCGCCCCGTCCGGCTCGGCGTCCACTTCTATGTCATTGAACAGCCCGCTCCGATACAGCCGGTCGACAGTCGCCGCGAGCTGATTGATCACGAGCGGCTCTCCCTCGCGAACCACCAGCATGCGATCCAGATCTCTGCGGTCGAGCGGCTGCTCGGCAGGCTGATACCGGATCGCGGTAACGCGTTTTCCTACAAAATCCTGACCTCGAAGTTCCGAACTGGCGAGCAGAACTGTCAAAAGAAAAAGGCAAGAGCGGCAAATCGTGCCGGTGTACTTCATCTGTTCCGCTTACTTCTCTCCATAACTAACAACGGCGGTGCCGCTTGCCTCCTTGGCTGTAGCATAACTCGGACGTTCCTGGCCTCATAGGTGTTTCAAGTGTCTCGCCTGATACGGTCTAATCGGTATAGGAATTCCGATGCAGAGGATCACGCGCAAGGACGCCTTTCACCTTCTGGGGGAGACGTTTTCTCAATGGAGCGACCGCAATGCGCCGCGGCTCGGTGCCGCGCTTGCCTATTACACACTGCTCTCCATCGCGCCCCTGCTGATTCTTCTGGTAGCGATTCTCGGTTTAGTCTTCGATAAGAACACCGCTGAGCATCAGTTACTCGGGCAAGTGCAAGATATGGTGGGCGCCTCCGCCGCCAAATCGCTTCGATCGGTGCTCGATAATGCGCACCAGACCAGCAGTGGAATTATCGCCAGCATCATCGCCTTGGTAACTCTCCTCTTTGGAGCATCGGGCGTCTTCGTAGAATTACGTGACTCGCTCAATACCATCTGGAATGCACCGCCCCGGCCGTCCTCTAATTGGCTGAGTATGCTCTGGCAGCGTATCGTGTCCTTCGGCATGGTGCTCGCCTTGGGATTCCTGCTTCTGGCTTCTCTAGTGCTCAGCGCCGGGCTCGCCATTGTCACCAAATTCTTTGAAAGCTATCTGCCTCTGCGTGTCGCCGTGGTGAGCGAATTCGCCAACTTTGTGCTTCCGCTACTCGCGCTTTCGGTCCTGTTCGCACTCGTCTTCAAGTTCGTTCCCGACGTGCCCGTCGATTGGCGCGACGTCACTATCGGCGCGATCGCCACCGCACTTTTCTTTCAGGTCGGTAAAGCCGCTCTCGCCCTGTATCTGGCAACTGCGGGTGTCGGTTCTACTTACGGCGCTGCCGGTTCGCTCGTCGCCTTCGTTGTCTGGGTCTACTATTCAGCCCAAATCTTTTTGTTTGGCGCCGTCTTCACGCAGGTCTACGCAAGGTCATTCGGTTCTCATTCGAAAAAATCATCGGCAGCGGTCGCTGGAGTCCACGCCGGCTTGCCGCACAAGCCGATCAAGCCCGGCTCCGTTGCCGGTTGAGCAGGCCTGTGCGTTAAAATAAGAACTCCCACCTGCTTTTCCAATGATTTCAGTTAGCAATGTAAGCATGCGCTATGGCGGCAAGATCCTGTTCGAGGAGGTCGCTGCCGCGTTTCTGTCGGGCCGCCGCTACGGTTTGACCGGGCCGAATGGCGCCGGAAAATCCACTTTCATGAAGCTCCTCTCGGGTGAGCTCGAGCCGCAGAAAGGAAATGTCGTCCGGCCGAAAAAGATCGGCATCCTACGCCAGGACCAGTTCGCCTTTGACGCTTATCGCGTAATCGATACCGTGATCATGGGCAACATGCCGCTCTGGAAAGCCCTCGAAGAGCGTGAAATTCTCTACGCTAAAGCCGAGCTGACCGATGATGATGGCATGCGCCTCGGAGAGCTCGAGGGCGTCGTCGCTGAAGAAGACGGTTACACCGCCGAAAGCGATGCAGCTGTTCTGCTCGACGGTCTCGATATTCCGGAATCTCTGCACGAGCGCCAGATGAGCGAGCTACAGGGCGGTCAAAAAGTTCGGGTGCTGCTCGCACAGGCGCTCTTCGGTCATCCGGAAGGCCTTTTGCTCGACGAGCCCACCAACTATCTTGACCTTGAATCCATTCATTGGCTGCAGAACTTTCTCGCCCACTACGAAGGCACGCTGATCGTCATCTCGCACGATCGCCATTTCCTGAACAACGTCTGCACCCACATTGCCGATATCGATTACCAGACGATCATCATTTACCCGGGCGGCTACGACGACATGGTGCTGCAGAAAACTCAGATCCGCTCTCGGATTGAGGCCGAAAATGCGCAGCGCGAGAAAAAGGTGGCGCAGCTGAATGAGTTCATCGCGCGTTTTTCTGCCGGTACGCGCGCCAGCCAGGTTACCTCCCGGAAAAAAGAAGTCGAGCGTCTTCAATCAACCGATCTGGCCCGCTCCAATATTCAACGGCCTTATATTCGTTTCGATATGAAGCGACCGTCAGGGCGGAATGCGCTCGAGGCGAAAGGTGTTGAAAAAAGCTACGACGGGCTGCCGGTCATACGAGGCTTTTCAGCTTCGGTCCAGCGCGGCGAGAAGATCGCTCTCATGGGCCGGAACGGTGCCGGTAAAACCACTCTGCTCAAAGCTCTCCTTGCCAACGGCCCCGGTGTCGATGACCCCGATGTCGGCATCGACTCAGGCACTGTCACCTGGGGTCACGAGGTGCAAATCGGCTACTTCGCCCAGGATCATCGGGCCAGCATTCGCAATGGAACCACAGTTTCGGACTGGCTGCACGATTGGGACCCGCAGGCGTCGAAGGAAGAGATCCGCGGGCTTCTGGGACAGATGCTCTTCAGCGGAGAAGAAGGCTTGAAAGCAACCGACGCATTATCGGGTGGCGAAGCAGCGCGTCTCATGTTCTGCAAGCTAATGCTGCAGAAGCCCAACGTGCTGATTTTCGATGAGCCGACCAATCACCTCGATCTTGAAGCAATCAACGCCCTGAACATCGCCCTGCAGAAGTTCGAAGGGACAGTCTTCCTCGTCACTCATGACGAGGACCTCGTCGACGAAGTCGCCACTCGTATCTGGAACTTCGCCGACGGTGAGGTTGAGGATTTCGCCGGTTCTTACGAGGAATATGCCTCGGTCGGCGTCAGATCGTGAGCGCTGCCGGCCGGGCCGGTCATCTGGCTCTCAATCCATTCATAGGTCTTGAGCATCCCGTCCTGTAGGCGCGTCGAAGGCTCCCAGTTCAGGTACTCAAGAATCTTAGTGTTATCGCTGTTGCGTCCATTTACGCCCTTTGGCGCGCCGAGGTTATACTTGCGCTTCAGCTTGAGACCGGCGAACTTTTCCACCATATCCACAAGCCCGTTAATCGTCACCAGTTCGCTACTGCCCAAGTTGATCGGCTCGTGAATCTCGCTCTCGGTAATCATCTGCGTGCCCTTCACGCAATCGTCGATGTACATGAAGCTGCGGGTCTGTTTGCCGTCCCCCCAAATCTCGATCTCATGGTTGCCTGATAGTTTTGCCTCGATCACCTTGCGGCAGACCGCAGCGGGAGCTTTCTCCCGTCCCCCCGCGTAAGTGCCCAACGGGCCGTAGACGTTGTGGAAGCGCGCCACCCGGCAGGTCAGCCCGAAATCTTCTTCGTAATGGCGGCACATACGCTCGCTGAACAGCTTCTCCCAGCCATAGCCGTCTTCCGGAAGGGCAGGATACGCGTCCTCTTCCTTTAAGGCCACCACGTCGGGATTCTTCTGCTTGTCGCCGTTATAAACGCAGGCGGAAGACGCAAAGAAGAAGCGCTCGATTGATTCGTCTCTCGCAGCCATCAGCAAGTGTGTGTTTATAAGAACACTGAGCATGCAGAGCGCTTTGTTGTTCTCGATGAACCCCATCCCGCCCATGTCCGCCGCCAGGTTGAAAACCACCTGAGCGCCCTTTACGGCCTGCACGCACGCTTCGCGGTGTTTCAGGTCCAGCACCAAATTTTCGACGCCCGCCGTCTCTTGGTACCACTGGCTGCGCGGCTTAACATCTACCGCCCGTATTACGTTTAACCCCTGGTCCCGGAGATGCTTGACCAAATGGCCGCCAATGAACCCTCCACCTCCGCACACAACAATCTTCTGATTTCCTAATTTCAATCGAACCTCCTCCAGGTTTAGCAGCTTGTCCGGCGTACCGATCGTCACGCGAACACGAGCTGACGGTAAATACAGTTTAGGGCTGGTCGGTACTCCAATCTACCTGGTACTGGAGGACACAGACCTCAAAATGATAGTACCCCGAGAACGGAAAGTTCCCAGTGTTCTTGCATATTCTAAAGTAAGCAATCCAACATTCTGGGCCGCAGCGGCTCGAAAACTCCACTCCGGAGCTGGCAGCCCGATCAGATCGCCTGAAATCGACTCCGCTCCGAGTCCCTCTCTCACCGGCCGAAGATGCCATTGCAGCCCCGACCAACTACCGGCCTCCGGCGACTCAGCCCGCCACTGGACGCGATATTCCCGCCCTGGCTCCAAGGGAATGTACTGCTTCAGAAGTACGCTCCCGTCTGCTTGATCGCCTGAAAGCGTCAAGCGCACCGCCCCCTCGGGCGTCGGCTTATCAACTCGCAAACCTGCTCCCTCGCCCGCTACCCAGTCGAAGCCGTGTCCGTAAAACGGGGCGTGAAAGTTGCCATTGGTTATCGGGCTCCGCTCTGTCGGGATACCGGCAGAGATCCAACCTGCTCGCGCAAGAGTGCTCCAGATTTGTAATGCCGTATGGCTGTCGCCTTCTGCCAGCAGTCGATCTTCAATGGCGGCCACCAGATCGTCACGGCCCCAAAAGCGAGGATCGCGCTGGCCCACGGCCGCTACGAGCCGCTCCACCACCGCAGGCAAGGCGCCATACTGCCGGGCATTCGTCAGAAACCAGGCGTATGGCAGCAGCACACGGGGCCGGTTCGGAACAGCTGCGGCAATGGTGTCAGCATTCTGGCTAAGCAGCCACATCTGCACGAAAACAGGCTCAGGCGAGTAAGGAGTAATGGCGAGCGTCGCATACGCCCAGTGGAAGAAGTTGTCCGGGCGGCCCTGCCGAAAGTAGAAGTTTGTCAAACTCCACTTCGGCAGGAACATGTGATTAACGGTCGCCGCTTGCAAAAGAAGTTTTTCCGCAGCGGAGGCGTCGTGCGCTTGGAACTCGCTCCATAATCCGAGTTCGATCAGAGCCTCCGAATCGAAGGGATTCAGCTCGATAGCCCGCTTAAGAAGAGCAGGTTTCTCTGCGGTGCGCCACGCGGCCAGGCGCCCCAGATACCGCGCCTCGTAGGGCGCTAGCTGCACTGCGGCATGCAGACTCCGGGCGGTGTTCTGCTCGAACAGCCACTCTGCCCCCGCAAGCAGCAGCGCATAGCAGGCAGCCCCCAGCGCACAGAGCGCCAGCAAGTATCTGCCGACAAGCTGAAGCTTGGGAAGCGTCCGTGTCAAGCCGGATTCGAAACGAGCAAAATCACCGCTTGAGCCTCGCACGAGCGCCCTTCGCCGACCGGGCCGACTCGTTCGGCCGTCTTAAACTTCACGCCGACGGAGCTAGTCGGCAGACCCAGACTCGCCGCCAGACTGTCTCGTATGGGCGCGCGAAAGTCTTTCAGCTTGGGCCGTTCCAGAATCACTGTCGAATCTACATTTACAGGACGATAACCCTGATCCTCGGCCAGCTTTAGCGCATGCCGCAGGAACTGGGAGCTCGCCGCGCCTTTCCACTCGGCAGCCGTGTCCGGGAAATGCATCCCGATGTCACCCGCTGCGATCGCACCTAATATTGCATCTGTCACGGCGTGAAACAGTACATCGGCGTCCGAGTGGCCCGCCAGCCCGAAGTCCGAAGGTATTTCAACCCCCGCGAGGATCAACGGCCGCCCGCTCTCAATCCGATGAGTATCCCAGCCCTGCCCGATCCGGTAAGGCGGCCCTGCAGCCACAGTCATTCCGGCGGTACACCGAAGGCGGAGGTTTCTAAAGCAAGATAGAGCCGCGCCAACTCCATATCGCTTGGCTTCGTGATCTTGATGTTGCGATCGGTTCCGAGCACCACCGATACCTCGATCTGTTCCAAACGCTCCACCAGCGAAGATTCGTCCGTACCCACAAACAGATCCTGCCGGGCCTTTTCGAAGGCCTGCCGCAGCAGTCCCAGCGAGAAAACCTGTGGCGTTTGCGTCAGGATCAGGCGCTCCCGCGGAAGCGTCGCCCGAACCTTATTACGGTGCACCTGCTTCACCGTGTCTACAGGTACGATGCCAACGATCGCCGCCCCTGTCTCCGCTGCTTCCTGAATGACTTTCTCAATTACCTCGCGCTCGATGAACGGACGAACCGCATCGTGCACCGCCACCAGCTCCGTATCCGCACTTAGCGTGGCCAGGGCATTCTCAACCGACTGCTGCCGCGTCTCCCCGCCTTCCACTGTCCTGACGCTCTTATCGAAACCTTGGCTCTTGAATAATTCATCGGCCCAGGTAAGATCATCAGCGCGCAACGCAACGACAATCTCGCTCACGGCTGGAGAGCTCACAAATTTACGGATCGTGTGAACCAGAATCGGCGAGCCGTTGAGCAGCATGAATTGCTTGCGGCTGATGCCCTCTTTTTCCGGTGCGCTTCGCCCCATGCGCGTTCCAAGTCCGGCTGCGGGAATAATAACGGAAACTCTCATTTTGATAACAGCGAACCAGGGCTAGGGGTAACTCGACCTCGATTCTACATGATAGAAGACCCTGTGGTTTTCTCAGGCCTGCGCACAAGTGCAGCCGCCGGTCACAAATGTAGAAAGTCCTTTTAACTCTTTTTTTGCAACGGCATAGAAGCCAAACGAGTGCTCGGCCGCGCGGTATCCGCCGCTAAGGTCGTGTGCGAAAGGAGCTTCAGCCGCTATGCATCCTCCGGTAATCATTGATATCGTTCGACATGCACTTGCTCTGATCTTCGGCTTCTAAGTCGACTTTTCACGCAGAGGCGAATATGTTCTTCGCCTCTGCATCCCGTCCTCTTGTAACCCGCCTCGAACCCTTTTTGAGAAGAGCCACCCTGCCGTGGCACCCTATTATTAGAAACACCTTGACTGAACGTCGCTCACAACTCCGGCTACTCGATTGCGAGCTTGTCATGCTCAGCTGGACTGAATCGTCCATCGAATACAAGCAGCTTGGCAACGTCGAGGATGTATCCTTAGGCGGTCTCGGCCTGGTAGTCGATCACCCGCTCCCGCCCGGCACTCCCGTGCGCATTGCTTACGGCGAAGACAGTCTTCTGCGCGGAACGGTGAAACATCACTCCGAGCGCGACGGCAATCACTACATCGGGGTAGAGTTCGATGAGGACAGCCGGAACTCCACTCTGCACTTCCAGCCTGAGCTGCTCGTCAGGCCGGTTTAGAAACCGCTACCGGCTAATCTCAATCCTGCCTTTTCCCCAGACGGTTTGTCGCCCCACGCCCGTCCAACGCCCGATCTCCAAAAGCGGAACTATCGCTCCAAGAGATCCCTCGTAATCTGCCCAGCCCGTGTAGCCTCCAACCGAATGCACAGCCCCGGAGCGAGCACTTCTGCGATGCCAGTCGCTCCGGTGCCACTCCCAGTCGGTTCTGCGAACGCCTTTGGCAGTTTCTAGCCAAGGCCGCACGTCAAAGTCCGGCCTCCAATGCTGGTATAGGCGTCCGAGGGCCCACACGCGTTCTGCAAGCCTCTCGATCAGGACGGGGAAGTCCGGCTCACATAAAACCTTGCCGGAGCTCTTGAGCTCGATAGGAGTCAGAAAATGCAGCCGAAGCCGATCACATTCGCCCGGCTGAGGTTTTTCAAACGGCAAATCTAAAACGCTGGTCTTGTGTTCGATCCAGATTCTGCTGGCGCCCGTTCGTCGCTCGATGGCGGCTTTCATTGCCGGCTCGATCACCTCCAGCAACGGCACTGTTTCGAATAGAGTCAACTCCAGCGCGAAAACATCTGACTTCGAATCTTCTGCACCTGCCCAGCTCAGAACGAACGGACGGGGCGCATCGCGCAATCCGCTGGGTCCATCTGGCCATCGCGGATCGAACCAACGCCCGTATATCTCGCTTGAGCTTCTCAGCTCAGCACCAAGAGCACCGCGGAAAAGGTCTGTCTCCCCTCCGGCCGGCGGCTGAAACTTACCCGCCCCTTCGAACTTAAATCGGACGGAGCTCACTCGGAACGGCATTCGACGCTCTTTTTCCCAGCACCTCAGCCAGTCCGATTGCACCCACACCGAGCAGCGCATGAATCACCTGAATCGTCCAATGGTTCGCCCCCGGCACAATCTTGAGCTGCGCGATGCCCAGCACCGGCAGCGCCACTGCCCAAAGCAAAGCGATCAATGGCAGCACCGGGCGAACACGAGCTAGAAGACTAAGCACTACCAGCGCGAGAAGCGCAAACGTAATTACGAATCCAAGCCACATGTGCAGCTTCAGATACTCGTAGCCGTGGCCTGTCCAGAGAATAATCCCCAAAACAAGCGACACGAGAAAGGTCAAACGCACGATCCAAAGAACCACTTTGACGAAACGGCTCATTGCGAGACTTTGCCTTCCAGGGCGGCCGTAATCTCATCTACGATCTTTGCCTCGCGCCGCAGCGCTTCTGCTTCCCGCGGAATCTGCGATTCGGCTTCCGCCCAATCTTTTCGATCGAGCGCCTCCAGCACACCCGGCAGCGGCTTTGCCTCGTAGCCTGTATAAGCGCCCGGTGCATAAATCATGTTCTTGAACCAGGGCCGGTGCGGCAGACCTTCGGAATCGGTGAGCGCGGGTCCGCTCTCCATCATCAGCGCATCTATTTTCGCGATCGTTTCGCTCGAGATATTCCAGCCCGCCGTTTGCGCTTTGTTCCACTCAGCTGCCATCTTGTTCGAACTCTCTGTCAACTCATCGAGCGCATTCTGCAGCGGCGCAAAGTTGAAGTGCGGGGGAACTTTCTTTACCGGCGGCGCGGAGATTGGCTTCAGCGGGTCGCTGATCGCATCGTAAACGCCTTCCTCGATCTCGCTGTTGCGTTCCCTGATGTCGGTCTGATTTGTCTCGAGCAGTTCCTGCACATTCGTCAGATATTTCTTCACCGCTTCGGCGAAACCTTGAAAATTGAACGGTAGAACATCAGCGTCCGCCAGGCGCATCACCGCCGTTCCCATCACCTGCGATTCGGCGCGTTCGTAGCCAAAGGTCGGATCGCCGAAGTGCGTGTACCAGTAGAAATCGTCATAGATGGAGTGGTAAATACCGCCGCTCGCTTCACCGCCAAAGCCGATGTCCGCGGCCGGGATGCCGAGGTGATTGATAAACGCGGTGTAGTCGGAACCGTCGCCCAGCGCGCCTATCTTCAGCTCCTTGCTTTTGCGGGCTTCTTCGCGCCCCTCTGTATTCTTGGCCTGTTCTACCTCGTGCAGCCGGGCCCGTTCCAGCACCGACATCTTCTTCTCCGGATCGGGCACTTCGCGGGCAATGTCGTTGATGAACTTCTGCAGCACGTGCGAGCCCTCCGCGCCGAAAAATCCCCGCGCATTCGAGTCGCTGTTCAAATAGGCCACCGCCTTATGCAACAGCTCGTCGCCGTGCGCCTCCACCCACTCGGTCGAACCGAGCAGACCGGGCTCCTCTCCATCCCAAGCGCAATACACGATTGTTCGCTTCGGCTTCCAACCTTGCTTAGCCATCTCGCCCAAGACCCGTGCTTCCTCGAGCTCCGCTACCAGGCCCGAGATCGGATCCTCCGCCCCGTTCACCCAGGCATCGTGATGGTTACCGCGAATCACCCACTGGTCGGGAAGTTGTGAGCCCGGCATCTTCGCAATCACGTCATACAAAGTCTTCTGGTCCCAGTTAGATTCCACTTTCAGGTGAACTTTCGCGGGTCCCGGTCCGAACCGGTATGTGACCGGCAGCCCGCCGCGCCAGGCAGTCGGCACTACGCGCCCGCGCAGCTCCGCCAGCAACGGTTGCGCATCTCCGTACGAGATCGGCAGCACGGGTATTTTGGTGATGGTCTGCGCTTCGGCCAGCGAAAGGCGTTTCGCCCCGGACACGGCAGCAACACCGGGCGTCAGCGGATCGCCCGGGTACTCCGTATCCATCACAGAACCACGCTGCACTCCATCCGGCGGCCTGAAAGGTCCGGTCGGAAAAACGTCGCCCTGCGCAAAACCATCATCACGCGGGTCCGAGTAAATGATGCACCCCACTGCGCCGTGCTCGGCCGCTACCTTCGGCTTCACCCCCCGCCAGCCGCCTCCATAACGCGCAATTACCACTGCGCCCTTCACAGAAATGCCATAGCGCTCCAGCTCTTCGTAATCGGCCGGCATGCCGTGATTCACATAAACTAACGGCCCGGTTACGTCGCCATCGATCGAATAGGCATTATAGGCAGGCAACTGCTCGCCTTTCTGCCCGGAAGTCGGATCGTTCGCCAGCGCCGGCTCGGAAAGCTTGGCAACAAACTTCCGTGGCTCCACCATCTCCAGCCGATTGCCCTTTGGCGTCGGGAAAAGCACGTCAAAAGTTTCGAGTTGAGCGTCCCAGCCCCACTCCTTGAATCTGGCTAACAGCCACTCCGCATTGTCCTTATCGTAAGGCGAACCCACGTGATGCGGGCGCGCCGAGAGTCGGCGCATGTATTCGCGCTCCTTATCTGGCGAAGGCTGCGCCAGAAATTTTTTCTCCCAATTGCGTTCCGTTTCACTCGCGCCGGGAGCGTAGCCATCGAGCACCGATCCACCATCGGCCGCCAGCAATCCGGAGCAGCTTAGAACCGCTATCGAAATTCCAAGAATGATCAACCGCAACTCAGTAACCCCTCAAAAACTCTTCCACACTTGGCTCCTGCGCCGCCTTGTTCGCGATGCAGGCCTTGATTCCTTCGAGCGTCTGCGCCAGCATGCGAGGCGCCCCCGTGAACTTACTCACACGCGGCTCGAAAAACTTCTTCAGCTCTGCCTCCGATTCCGTGTCGCAGAAGGAGCTACCAACCCGGGGAAACTCCGCTCCCGCATCAAAACCGCCGCCCGTCGGACGCCTCGCTGCTAATTCATCGAAATGCGCTTTCATGAACTCGAATGCCAGTTTGCGCGTCGCTTCCGATCCCTGCCCGGCGAACAGGAGAGAAAGACCCTCGATTGCCGGGATCTCACCCTTCAGCACCGCCTCCATACCCGCTTCGATCGCTTTGCGATCGCGGAACGAGCCCATCGCGATAAGAATGCGGCGCCGTTCCTGGCGGTCGGAGGTGTTCTTCAGTTCCTCCCGGAACCGATTGAACAGCGCGCTATCGCCGTAGTAAGCCGCCGTTTGCAGCACCGCTGCCGTCTCGTCGGCCGGAATCGCTTTATGATCGGCAAGCCACTTCTCCATCAAATCGTGAGCTTCCTTCTCAAGCTGTTCGTCGCCACCGGCTGTTCCGACAAAACGCACCAGCGAAGGTCGAAGCAGGCGCACATCGTCGCTTTCATTCGCCTTCGGTGTCCACCCTACTTCCCGTGCTCGTCCTTGGAAATTCTTCAGCACAAACCGTTGGTAATTCGGCATCAGGCTAGCGGGAACCAGGTGTTCCCGGGGCGCGGAGGCGATATCCACCGCGCGTTCTACCACGTATCTGCTCGGATCGGCGTGAAACTTCGCAACCAGTCCCAGAACGTCTCCGCCCGGCATCTGTCCTGTGCTTGAAAGTGCCTGCGCGTTGCCCATCAGGTCCACCCGCTCGGGAGCGCTCAGTCGGTGCTCGGGATCGTCCGTCAGAGAGGAAAGAAGGCTGCCCTTGTAAGCGACTCGATAGTATCCAACCGCCTTATCATTGCCCTGTATCCAGGCCGGACAGCCTTTCCCTTGAAGCTTCCATTCGGAACGTGGATCCTGCAGCAGATTACAGGCGCTGCGTCCTTCATCGCCGCTTCCGTAACGAACACAAACCGGGATTTGCCAAAGTTGGTCCGCCGGTGCTTTCGAATTGATGGCCAGCGATCGCTGCTGCTGCAGGTGAACTACCGGCGACGAGCCTTTGCATTCAAGTTCGAGTGATACGAGCGGTACACCTGCCTGGTTCAGGAACGTTGAGAACGCCTGCGTAATATCCTTACCTCCGCCCGCGCTCACAGCCGCCAGAAACTCCGGCGCACTCGCATTGCGGAAGGCATATTTCCTCAGGTAAGCTTGCACTCCTTTGCGGAAAGCTGCGTCGCCCATCCAGCTCTCGAACATCCCGATCACCGCGGCTCCCTTCTGGTAGGTAATGCCGTCGAAGGCGTTGCTGATGTCGTCCTTAGCCGTGATCTCCTGCCGGATCTTGCGCGCCGAAAGCAGCGTGTCCTCACGCTCTGCGTATAGTTTCGAATCGACATCGGAAACTCGCGTCTCCCATTCCGGTTTCCACTCCGCCAGCAGCTTCTGCTCCATCCAGGTAGCGAACGCCTCGTTGAGCCAGATGTCGTTCCACCAAGCAGTTGTTACCAGATCGCCGAACCACTGATGCGCAAGTTCGTGCGCGGCCACAGACGCGTAGCCTCGCTGCCGGGCTGTCGTGTCCCCATCCGGCTTGGCCAGGATTAATGTCTGGGCATAGGTCACCATGCCGGCGTTTTCCATCGCGCCAAAGCCGAACGTAACCGGAATCGCGACTTGATCCGACTTCTCGTACGGGAACGGAATCCCGAAGTAATCTTCCAACCGGGTAAGAATCGTGGCTGTCACTTCGGCCGCATACTTCGCCTCGCCGCCATGACCTTTCGGCGTAACAATGCGAACGGGGGCGCGATTCTTGCCCGCGAAACCAGCCGGGACAAAATCGAATTGGCCCACCGCAAAGGCAACCAGATAGGAAGGTAGCGGTTTGGTTTGCTTAAACTCGAGAATCTTGCGTCCGTCCTTCTCCTCTTGCTTAGCGACGGGAGTGTTGCTAATGGCGTCGTATGCCTGCGGCACGCTTAGCGTCAATTGCCAGGGCACCTTGTAGGAAGGCTCGTCAAAACAGGGAAAGGCCGCGCGTGCGTCCGTCGATTCGAACTGCGTGAAGATGTATTTGTTGCCGTCATCCTCCATGCGGAACACGCCCGAGCTGTCCTTCAGGCGCACTTGACCCGTGTACTGAATGTCAATCGCGGCAGCGCCGGCGGGAACAGGCGCGCTAAACGTCAAGCCAACAAAATCCTTACCGCCTGGAATAGCTTTGGCTGTTAAATCTTTCCCGTTTTTCACGAGGATTACGTCGCCCACCGTAATGTCCGTCGCGTTTAGCCAGATGGTCTGCACCGGCTCCTTCAGGTCAACCTTGATATTGACCCGGCCGCTAAAAGTAGTTTCATTCGGATCGAGCTTTAGCTCTACTTGATAGCTGGAAGGCTTCACGGTGTCAGGCAGCCTGAGCTGTGGCGGCGTCGGCGTTGCGGCCGGCAGTGCAACGGGAATCAGGGCAGCTAACAACAAAAGACAAGGAAAACGAAGTCGCGGTTGGGAACACATATGAGATTTCTTAACTAGGCAATCGAGGAAGGTTTCCGGGGGGCAGCGAAGACGAATTCTTTCAACATGGCTTGCTTTAAACGAGTCGAGTCAGCCACTCTTCTCCACGGCGCCGGATGGCTTTGAGATCGACAGTCTCGGGCAACAGCCCGGAGATTACGGCCAGGGAATCCGCTTTGGCGGCCAACGTCTCACGGGCATTCTCAAGCGTAATGCCGCCGATCGCAACCAGCGGTTTAGGCGTCAGCTTGCGAAGCGAGCGCAACTCTTCGATACCCACCGCCGGGTCAGCGCGCAGCTTAGAGCTGGTCGCGAAAATCGGTCCGACTGACAGATACTCTACCGGCTCGTCATCAGCGCGCTCCAGTTGAGCGGCGTTGTGCGTTGAGAAGCCCATCACTTCATCGCTAATCACGCGGCGGGCGTGAACCGGATGCAGATCGTCTTGTCCTACGTGCAGAGCCGTCCTGAGTAAGCGCGCGTAATCGGCACGATCATTTAAAACAAAAGTAACGCCCGAGTCCTGACAAACCCGCGATAAGGTTTTTGCCTCGTCAAAACGCGCCTGCGTCCAATAACCCTTGTGACGATACTGCAGTATCTTCACGCCGGCTTCCAGCAAGGCCTGTGCCGCAATTGAAACAGAGCAGTCGCGGGCTTCCAGGGCAATCGTATCGAGGATAGGATAGAAACGCGGAAGTCTGAATGGGACGGGCATCGACCGGCTAAGACTTCATACTCGAGCTGATTGCTTCTTCGCTCGCCACACCCAGCGGAAAAGGAACTTGTCCCGTGATTTGAATTCCGAATCCCTCAAGCCCGACAACTTTGCGCGGATGGTTTGTGAGCAGGTGAATGCTCGACAATCCAAGCGCCGACAAGATCTGCGCGCCAAGGCCGATCTCGTGCTGTAGCGGCGCGTGACGCTCCGAAGGCACTAAGTTGGTTTGATGGCGGGAGTGGCCCACAATCTCCCGTACGCCATCACGCCAGCCTACCGTCAGCCCCGGGCCGGTCTGGTGAAGATACACAAAGACGCCGCTCCCGGCGCGCGCAATTGTCTCGAGCGCGGCGCCCACCAGATGATGACAGTCGCAGGCATTCGAACGAAACACGTCACCATAAACACAGTGCGCATGAACACGCACCAGCACGTCGCTCTTTCCCGCGATCTCGCCATACACAAGAGCCAGATGCGTTTCGTTATCCATGCGGCTCACAAATCGGCGTACCTGGAATCTGCCGAAGGCCGTGTCGATCTCGCCCGTTCCATCCGGCTCGATGAAGCGCTCCGTCTGCATCCGATAGCGGATCAGGTCCGCCACCGAAATCATCTTGAGACCGTAGCGCCGGCAGAACTCAAACAGTTGCGGAACGCGCGCCATGGTCCCGTTCTCGTTCATGATTTCGCAGATCACGCCGCCCGGAAGCAATCCAGCTAGCCGCGCCAGATCGACCGCCGCTTCCGTCTGGCCGGAGCGGACCAGAACTCCGCCCGGGCGCGCTCGCAACGGAAGCACGTGGCCGGGTCGGGCCAGATCTTGCGGCCGCGTCGTCGGGTCCATTGCCACGCGGATCGTATGCGCGCGATCGAAGGCCGAGATGCCTGTAGTGACGCCCTCTGCCGCATCAATCGGTTCGCAAAAAGCGGTAGAGAACCGCGCCGTGTTCACAGGCGAGACAGCATGCAGATCAAGCCGCCGGCACAGCTCTGCATCGAGCGCCAGACAGATCAAGCCGCGTCCATGCGTCGCCATGAAGTTGATCGCTTCGGGCGTGATCTTCTCCGCCGCAATGGTGAGGTCGCCCTCGTTCTCGCGATCTTCGTCATCGACGATGATCAGGACCTTGCCTTGGCGAAAATCCTCGATAGCTTCTGGAATGGAAGCGAAGTTCATAGGCGAAGCGCCAGACAAGTGTTACCGAAGCAAGTCTGGCAAGGAATGCTCAAGCAGCTGCCGTAGCAACCCCCGCTTTGGCTCGCCAGGGCTTGGCAGTCTTGATGGCGTTATTCACTGCCTCAATATTCTTGACGCCTTCGTCGGATAGCCAGTCCTCGAGCGCGTGAACGCCCTGCTTGGCATACACATCAACGCCGTTCTTCCAGGTGGCGCGGCCGCAAAGAACTCCCGAGTAGTCCGTGCCGGCTTCCGCTGCCATCTCAAGCGAATCGATAAACTCGGCATTGCTGACGCCGGCGCTGAGATAAATGAACGGCTTTTGCGCCACATCGGCAGCTTTGCGGAACAGATCGAGCGCTTCCTGCCGCGAGTAGGCGCTCTGGCCTTTGTTCGTCCGGCTGCCTTCCACGAAGTTTCCGTTAACAGGTACTTCGACTTTCAGCACGTCGATTTTGTACTGTGCCTTGCCGAACTCCTGCATTGCGCCGATTACGATTTCCGGCTTCTTCTTCGCGTACTCGAGGCCCTTCTCATCGCCGCCCGCCGAATCGTAGCCGACGAACTCGCAGAAGAACGGAATATCGTAAGCCTCGCACTCAGCACCTACTCGTTCAATGAAGGCATGCTTCTTGTCGTTGATCGAAGCATCATCTGAGGGCGTGTAGTAGAGCAACACCTTAACCGCGTTTGCGCCATGATCTCGAATGCGCTTGACCGATAAGTCCGGCAGCAGGTCGGGCAGACGGCCCGGCTTGGTATTGTCGTAACCGCTCTCTTCATAAGCGAGCAGAAGGCCTGCATTTTGCGATCGCGCTTGGGCCGCCGGCAGCCCAAATTCGGTGTCGAGCAGAATGGCGCTCGCGTGCGGAGTCAGTACCTTGCTCACCGCTGCCTTGAACTCCTTCAGCATGTCGTCGGTGACCTCTGCTTGGGGAACACCTTTCCCTGCCGCGATCATCTTGCGCAGGCTGCCGCGCTGATCCATGGCGGCCGCTGCAATAATGCCGTCCTTGTTCGACAGGGCGTTCAAATTGTTGATCTTGCCTTGAGAAAGCTGCATAGAAGTCCTCGCCAGACAGAGGTCTGGAGCAAGTTCAGTATATCGAAGAAGCCGCTTTGCCCAGGTTTTCGGCGTGCCGCCAGTAGGCTTCCGAGCGCTCGACATCTTTTAAAATTTGGGCCTTGAGCGTTGCCGCATCCGGATAAGTCTGCTCTTCGCGCAGGAAATGCCGGAACTGCACTTCGATCGCGCTGGGGCCCTTCCCTTCCAGTTTTGTGAGCAGGTAAGTCTCAACCGTGAGATCGGTTGCGCCAAAAGTCGGGTTGTACCCGCAACTGGTGACGGACGGCCAGCGCCGGCCCGTTCCTGGTTCCAGAGTTTCGGTCACGTAGATGCCGCGAGGAACGATCAGGCGGGAATCGGGTTGCAGGTTAAGCGTGGGAACAGTCTGCTTGGAGCCAATTCCCCGCCCCGAAACGATCGCGCCGCGCATCGAGTAGCAGCGGCCAAGCAGCCGCCCCGCCTCCACCACGTTTCCGCTGGCGAGTTCGCTGCGTACAGCCGTGCTCGAGACTACCGTGCCGCGGAACGTTACCGGCTTTAAGAAGCACGTAGAAAATCCATGCAGCTCGCCCAGCCTCCGGCAGACATCGGGAGTGCCGCTCTGCTTGTACCCGAAGCGAAAGTTTTCGCCGACAAAGAGCGCCCGTGTTTCAAGCGTCTCCACTAAGATCCGCGCAACAAAATCTTCCGGAGAGAGTTGTGCAATCTCGCGGGTAAAGTTCAGAACAAATATCCGTTCGGCTCCGGCTTCAGAGAGATGGCGGAGCCGGTCTTCGACCGAACAGATCAAAGGCGGCACGCGATCGGGAGCGACGACCGCGGTCGGATGCGGATCGAAGGTGAGCACGGCCGGCGTGCAATTCTTCGCGCGGGCGCAGCGATGCGCCTCGCCGATAAGCGCCTTGTGTCCTATATGAACGCCATCGAAATTACCGATCGCAAGGGCGCAGGGCCCGAAGCGGCCGCGCGCCTCTGCAAGCGTCCGGAAGATTTCAGCGGCCATATCGTTCGGCAGCCACTGGAATCGCGTTCTCGGGCTCAACATCGCCCCACCCGATCGCGATTTCGAGTCCGTCGTAGGCGACATGCACGTTTACCGGCAGACGCGCCTCGGTCGCCGCATGCACCAGATCGTGAGAGATGTGAGTGAAGTATGCCCGTTTGGGCCGCAGTCTCTCAACGGTGCGCAGCGATTCTTCAACCGTCGAATGTGTCGGATGCGGGTTGTGCCGCAACGCATCAAGGAAAAGCACGTCCAGACCGGCAAGCAACTTTTCGCTCTCCGCCGGAATTGAACTGTGATCGGTCAGGTAGGCACAATCTCCAAAGCGGAAGCCGTACACGGTCGATTTGCCATGGAATGCACGTACCGGCTGAATGCAGGTTCCGGCGACCGAGATCGGCTCGTCATCGAAAATGTGCGGCGTCAGGCGCGGACGGCTCGATTGCGAAGGCGTCCCGTCGAACACGTAACGAAAGGTGCGTTCGATCGTCTCCCAGGCTTCTTGCGAAGCGTAAAACGGAATGTCGCCTTTCTGCATAAAGTTGAAAGGCCGCACGTCATCGAGGCCGAGAATGTGATCGGCGTGCGCATGGGTGTAAAGAATAGCGTCGAGCCGTTCAATGCCGTAGCGCAGGGCCTGATAGCGGAAGTCTGGTGACGTATCGATCAGCACTCGCTGCTCGCCTAATCGAAGCAGCACCGATGGACGCAGGCGTTTATCGCGAGGATCTTCTGAAACGCATGCTTTGCAATGACAGCCAATCATCGGCACGCCCACGCTGGTGCCGGACCCGAGCACGAGTATGGACGCATGCTCGAAATCAGCCAGCATCTAGTCGGTCTTGCTTCCCTTGCCGCCATCGGCAGTGATAATGAGCGGCCGGTCGTCGTCCTGCTTCGCTTCCAACGGCGATGGGGACGATGCCGTGTGGACCTTGCGCTTCTGCTCGTCGGCAACCTGAACGTACCGGAACCGAAGCTCCGTCAGCCCATTTTCGAGCAGCCGCTGTTCTTCGACTGTCAGATTGCCGCGCGTCTTCTCGCCAAGCATGGCAAGCATGTCAATGGAATGCTTGGCGACGGGCAAGTTGGGTTCGGCCTCTTCGTCCTTCTCGCCAAAGTGAAGCAATCCGAGTTGCATTTGAGTCTGCATCAGGATCGATTCGACCAGGAACGAGAAATTAGCGGGCGGTAGCGGGAAGTCCTGTGGAAAGTCGGTGCTCTCTGCCATACAACATATTCATAATATCCGGCAGTTACGAGGCGAGCACGCCAGTGCCGATATATTCAGATCGGGAGCACCCGATTGGAGAAACGGATCGAAGAAGCGGGGCAGAAATTCAGTGAACTGGTTGAGATTATGGAGCGGCTGCGGGCCCCGGGCGGCTGCCCCTGGGACCGGAAGCAGACCTTTGCGAGCATCAAGCCCTACCTGCTAGAGGAAGCCTACGAGGTGATGGACGCGATCGACGCGGAAGACTGGCCGGGCCTGCAAGAGGAGTTAGGCGACCTGCTGCTGCAGCCGGTTTTCTTTGCGGAGATGGCGCGCGAGGCAGCCCGGTTTACGATTGCCGATTCACTGGACGCGATCATTCAAAAACTGATCCGGCGCCACCCGCACGTCTTTGGCGATGCGTTGGCGGAAACGGCGGAGGATGTGAAAGTCCGCTGGGATGAGATCAAGAGGTCGGAGAAGGCTGGACGTGGAGCAGCCGCGGAAACGTCGCTGCTCGACGGTGTGCCGCGCACTCTTCCCGCCCTGGTAGAGGCCGACAAGATCGGCCGTAAAGCGGCCGAGGTGGGCTTCGAATGGGCGGACATCGAGGGAGTGCTGGAGAAGCTCAAGGAAGAAGCAGCGGAGCTGGCCGAGGCGCGGCGAGAGCAAGATGCAAAACACATCGAGCACGAGATCGGCGACTTGCTCTTCAATCTTGTAAACCTGGCGCGCTATTTGAAAGTCGACCCAGAGCAGGCATTACGCCAAACGAATGCGCGATTTCGCAGCCGCTTTGCGCACATCGAGCGAGAGATTCAGCAGAATGGATCCACCCTAAAAGCGAGTTCCCTCGAGCAAATGGACGAGCTTTGGCAAAAAGCTAAAAATCTTGAAAAACTTGCTTAATTGTGAGGGATCGTAATACGATTTAAACCTGGGGCCATTACATTAGGACTTGTACTGGTACAGAATTGGGTGGAGTTGATGAAGGTATTTAAAAGATCATTTATTGCGGCGCTTGGTTTTTGCACAGCACTCGGTGTGGCCCATGCTGATTCCATATCGGCGAGCCTGAATTCACCGATCCCCCCGAGCGGCGGAGTCTTAAGTGCTATCGATCTGACTGGAATTACGACACCTAGCCAGACGACAGTTACCAAGCCTGGGTATACGGTTACGGTAACGACGGGCAGTAGACAGGGCATCGTCAAAGGCTCATCGGCTGGTCTGTATGCAGTCCCAGTGGCAGGGGTAACACACGGTACGGCGGAGTACCTGACCGGGAATTTCGGGTCGAGTTTGACCACCAGTGTAGCCAATTCCGGTAATTACTTTTCCACCGGACTAGGTTCGATTACCTTTACGTTCTCGACTCCGCAAAAATCATTTGCCCTGCTTTGGGGCTCGATAGACACGACAAATGCTCTTACGTTTAATGACGAAAACCACTATCACGTGACTGGGACGAATGTCCAGACGGCTGCCAGCGGCTTCACCCAGAATGGCTTTCAGGGCCCCGGCGGCAGCGCGTACGTAGTCGTGAATACTACCTCACCCTTTACGAGCGTAACCGCCTCGAGCGGTGTCGTCTCGTTCGAATTTGCCGCTGTGGCAGCTTCGAGCGTGGCATTTACTCCCGAGCCTTCCAGCGCTCCGCTATTCGCTTTGGGCTTGTCGGCAATTGTCTTTGGCGCTTTCCGCCGTCACCGGTCAACTCAAGGGCAGAATTAGCTCAACCACAGATCTCTGAGTTTCCAGGCTGGAGCACGGGCCATCGGTCCGACTCCAGCCATTTTTCTTTTGCGAGCAGGCTGCGGTCGATCTTGCTGGTGTAAGATTCAACCGTTGGCAAGGTCGTAAAAGTCAACCGGAGAAAATACTGTGGATCAAGCTGAAGAACTCAAGACTAAGTACCGCGCCGCGCTGGAATCGATGCAGCAACAAGGCGTCCAGGTTTCGCAAATCAGGTTAGACGGCAATAAGCTCTACGTGCAAGGCATTGCGCCCTCGCAGCAAGCGAAAGATGCGGTTTGGAACCAGATCAAAGCGGTGGATAGCAGCTATTCGGATCTTACGTGTGATTTGACGGTTGGCTCGGCAACAGGGTCCCCCGGCACCGACGAGGTCAGCCAGGCTGCACCGCAGTCTCTGGCAGGCGGTTTGGCGGCAGCTTTCCGATCTGACCAGACGCCCGCTTTTCCATCGATGCTCTCGAATCTGTTCAGCAACTCCGACGGGCAACAACGCGCCGGTCTACTGAACCAGCTGTTAGGCGCAGCCGGTCCGGGCCTGCTCGCATCGGCGGTGGGCGGTCCGCTGGCCAATTTACTCAAAGGCGGTTCGCATATCACGCCGGAGCAGGCTTCCCAGCTCTCGCCCGAGGTGGTGCAAAACCTGGCCGAGCATGCAGAGAAAGCGAATCCATCCGTGATCGACCAGGTCAGCGGATTTTACTCGCAGCACCCGCAGGTTGTGCAGGCTCTTGGGGCCGGGGCGCTGGCGATGATCATGTCGCACGTCAACAAGAGGTAGATCCGCCGAGATCGATTAGAGCGGCTTCTTCAAACTCGCTGCGACCTTCTCGACCTGACGCATCAAACGCAGGGTATTGCCGCCATAGATCTTTTTGATGTCTGAGGAGGAATATCCCTTTTCAAGCAGTGCGCGGGTCAGGTTCGGGAACTTCGAGACATCGTTGAGTCCATCGGGCGCGCACTCAATGCCGTCGAAGTCGCTTCCGATCCCGATGGCATCGATGCCCGCTATCTGACGCACATGGTCGATATGCGCCACCACATCTGAGAGGGCCGCGTGTACCGGCGTATCCTTCGGAGCATCGGCAGCCTGCTGATTGATGAAGTTGCAGTAGAAATTAATCTGAATGACGCCGCCTTTTTTAGCGAGCGCCCGGATCATGTCGTCGGTCATGTTGCGCGGCACGTTTGTGACAGCGCGCGCCGAAGAGTGGGAGGCGATCAGGGGCGCCTGGCTGGTCTCGAGTGCGTCGTAGAAGGTCTTGTCGGCCACATGCGAAATATCGACCATCATGCCGAGCCGATTCATCTCGCGGATCAGGTCTTTACCGAGCGGTGACAAACCGTTGTGATGCGCGACACCGGGCTTATCGGCATCGCCGGAAGAATCCGCCCAATTGTTTGTGTTGGTGTGAGTCAACGTCATGTAGCGGACCCCGAGCCGGTAGTAATCGCGTAGCAGTCTCGGGCTGTCCTCAATCGCATGGCCGCCTTCGACCCCCATGAGCGCTGCGATCTTGTGCTTCTTGTGCGCCTTGACAATGTCATCGGCAGTGAAGGCCGGCAGAAAAGCGTCTGGATAACGCTCGACGATGTCGTGCTTGACGGTATCGATCATCTGGAGAGCGCGATTGGCGGAATGATTCCCTTCGACGTACTTGCTTGCTACGTAGACGGAAAAGAAGACTGCGCCAACGCCGCCTTCCCGCAGACGAGCGATGTCAGTCTGAGTCTTGGGCGAGTTGCCGATATCGGTACCGTCAACCGTAAAGCTTGGGATGTCGTTATGAGTATCGATAAGGATGGCCGACTTTGTAATCGCTCTGACTTTGGAATCGATATTGCTGGTGGAAGGTGGCGCTGCGCTTGCCAGATATCCGGAAAGGAGCAGCGCGAGGGGTGAACTGAACTTGAGCATGCAGGTATCGCATCAGAATACAATTGAGGCAAGTATGCAAATTGCAGCGGTAAGCGCGAACCAGATTCCGGCCTCGCAAACACGTGCAGGTTGGCAGCGGATTGCGGCCTCAGTCTGCGCCATTCTGTTGGGGATTATCTTCCTGGTTTCCGGCGGCTGGAAGGTGCTGAATCCTTTTCTGACGGGCGAACTGCTGGAGCAAGCGAAGGTTCCGGCGGGCTACGGTGCAATGGGCGCAGCGGCCTTAGGGACGCTTGAACTGCTGACAGCATTCCTGCTCTTTGTGCCGCGCTACCGGCGATGGGGCGGCCTGCTCGGATCTGCGCTGCTGGTTTTCTTCATTGCGTGGGTGGCCTACTACTACGACCATCTGGCGGGGCAGGAATGTAACTGCTTCCCGTGGATTAAGCGAACTGTAGGCCCGGGGTTCTTTGTTGGCGACGGCGTCATGCTGCTGATGGGAATCGCGGCGTTCGTCTGGTCAGAGAGCACGACGAGGATAAGAGTCCCGCTTGCGATGCTGGCTTCCATTGCGTTATTAGCCGGCGTGAGTTTCGGGGTTGGCGCGAGCAAGCAGAAAGCCGCGCAAGTGCCCACGCCCATCGTAGTGGACGGGAAGCCGGAGAATCTGGCGAAAGGGAAAGTATTCCTGTTCTTTTATGACCCGTCATGCATGCACTGCGATGCGGCTGCGAAGTTCATGTCAAAGCTGAACTGGACCGATACACGCGTGGTTGCGATACCGACGATTAATCCGCAATGGGCCAAGAGCTTCCTGGACGACACGAAATTTACGCAGGCAAAGACGAGCACCGAAACAGTGAAACTGAAAAGGGCATTTCCGTTTTTAGACCCGCCGTATGGTGTGGCGCTTGAAGACGGACAAGTAAAACAGACCTTCCCGCAAGCGCAGTTTAACGCTCCGCTACCAGCGCCGGATTTGAAGAGATTGGGACTAGTGAAGTAAGAGCGGGAAACCCGCTCTCCCACGCCTACGGTTTAGGAGACCGTGGCATGCTTATGCTGCTCAAGGATCGCGTTCATCTGATCCTTCACGTGCAACTTAAGCTTTTTCAGACGCTGTTCTTCAATCTCGTCCTCGCCCGTCAGGTGCGATTTGGATTCGATCGACTCGATCTGCTGCTTCAAGTGCGCATGCTGCTCGGCGAGCGTGCGAAACGCTTCGTCGGTGGATAGCAGATGCGCCTTTAATTCCTCGTCTTGCGTATGGTTCTCCACGAAAGGATTCTCCTCTACTGTTTCTGACTACGCACAACTCCAAGGATTAGCATTATTTCACTTGCATAACAATAGCTGTCTCGGTGGGATGGGCGTAGTAATGTTTCCGGCGGCCAACCTCAGTGAAACCGAGGTTACGGTACAGCGCCTGGGCAGCAATGTTGGACTCGCGCACTTCGAGAAAGTAGATAGATCCAGAGCGGAGTTCGCTACGCAGAAGAATGCTGGCAATACCTTGCCGTCGGAACTCCGGGGCTGTAGCTATGTTTAGAATTTCCCGTTCGGGGCGGGAATCCACTTCACCCGGGAATATTCTGCGCACGACAATAAATCCTGCGATTTCTCCTTCGCATTCGGCAAGCGTGCAGTCGTATTTCAGGAAGTCGCGAGCCGACCAGTGCGGCTTGGCAAAGGAGTGCCGTTCAATTGCGATGAGAGCCGGAGTATCGGCTTCGGTCGCGGGGCGGAGCGACACGTTCATTGAAGCTGCAGCGATGTGACTTCACCTGAGGTATGCAATTCGTCATCGGCAACGGCGCGGTACTCAAGCGAGACACGGCGGGGTTTGGACTGCAGGCCGCAGGGGAGTTCAGTATCCGTGGTTTTGGGCAGAAGGAGCTGTGTAGTGGCACCGGAGCTTGCTTTGACCGAGAGCCGCCAACCGGCTTTCAGGCAGTCTACCCGTACTAAGAGGCCGTTCAGTTTGCGCTGCTTCACTAAACTATTCCAGGGCACGGCATCGGCGGTTTTCGCCGCCTCGTCGGAAGCAGCGGGCACCGACTGATTGGCTTTCTGCTCGGCAGCGCGAATGCGATCGGTTTCAGCTTGCAGCGCTTGTTGGTCAGCCAGGTGTGCGGCATCGCGCTCACTGCGCCGGGCGGCATCGGCAGCATCGAGGCGCTCTTGTTCCGAACTGAGGCGAAGCTCGTGAATACGGTTGCGTTCGGCGTCGGAGGGAGCAGCATCTTCAGCGCGCAACCAGGAACCCTGCGCGGCTGTGGCTTCGCCTGAGACTGTTTGCAATTGGGCCAACTCGACCCAGACATTGGCGGCGCGCGGATTCAATTTAAGTGCTGTTTTCAATAAAGCCGCTCTTTCGGCGGGCGAGGCGGCAAGCTGCGCCTGTCGGTAGACAGGCTCGGCCCAACGTTCGTTCAGCTGGGCGGCGCGCTTCAGGAGCGGCAGGGCTTCAACAGCAGGCAGCCCCTCTGCCGCGGCCAAGTAGACCGGAGCGCTACGGCTTCGAGCACGGATGGCGTCGTCCCAAAACGGCTTAGGATCCTCTTTGTCGAGCTGAGCAATCTCGGCCAATCCCTCGTAACCGAGAGCCGCGGCCGCCTCTCCCGCTTCCACAGCACTCTTGAAGGCAGCTTCTGCCTCTTTCTTGCCCGCGGGAAGCGCCCAGTCGGCCAGGTAGACGGCGGCGGTAGCGGAGTCGAGCGAGTGTTCGCCGAAGTCACGCTTGATATCCAGCGGACGCCCGGAGACAGGCACGGCAGACCAACTGCCAGCGGCCAGGTTTGCCTTAGCCTCCGCCTCAAGCTCAGCCGCGGGTTTGGCGAAAGCGTTTCTTTCCGCAGCAGCCAAAGTGCTGCCCCCCTTCAAAGCGGTGAGGAAGATGTGAAAACTGGTGCCGTACTCGAACTTAGTTGCAAAGAGCTGCATGCGGGCCCAGTCGAGATCCGGATGCGGAGGGGCGCTGCCCCAGTTAACGCGGCTGCCATGTGCGTCGAGGGTCGAGAACAACTGACGGAGACCTGATTCGACAGCAGAAGGAAGTCGAGGCGTATTGGCGTCCAGTAACAGGCCCGCCACCGAATCAAGCGGGAGGCGAGAGCCCGTTGGCAAGACGAGTAGATACTGGGCATTTTTCCAAACGAACTCCCGTGGGTTCGTTCCTTCATTTTTGCCGGTCAACATGATGCGAATCGGCCATAGGCTCGGCAAATCTTTCGATTCGAGCAGATTCCCAAGCACCCACCGGAGCTGCTCAAGCTGGTTCAGCGCAGTCCGCGCGGCAGCGCTGTCACTATCGGTGGCGACATAGAAAGGACCAATGTTTACTTCAGTCCAGCGGTCGCGCGCCTCTAAGCGCATCGGCAGCAATGCCAGGCTGAGAGCCAGAGTGGCAAGGACCGGAGAGCTAAGGCCGGAGAGTAGTAGTAACCACGATTGCGCGCGCGGGCTCTTCCGATTGACCGAAGTAAGAGTGGGCTTCCGAGGCATCGAAATAGACACTGTCACCGGCGGAGAGAATGTAGTCTTCCGCTTGATAGTTTACGCCCAGCACACCCTGGAGGATGTGGATAAACTCGGCGCCTTCGTGCTGGTGCGGCCGCGCCGTTTCGCCCGGACGCAAGGGAAATTCGGCCAGATAGGCTCCAATACTTTTGTCAGTCGCACCAAAAGCGAGGACCTCGAAGAAGAAGCCCGGAACAGGGCTTTCGGGCAGATCGGGAAAGCGAAGACGTTCTGCTGCGCGAACCACCGAGAAAGTTCGGCGAGCGCGCTTATCGGAGAAAAAGTGCTCGAGACCGACGTCGAACACAGTTGCAATACGGGCAAGCGTCGGCAGAGTGGGAACCAGCTTACCGTTTTCGAGCTGCGAAAGCATGGAAGCTGACAAACCAGTATGCTTTCCCAGGTCGACCAGAGCAATTTTCTTACGGAGGCGAAGTTGCCGGAGCTTTGGGCCAATGTCGTAGTTATTGAGGAACCTGCGAACACTATCCTCGCTATTTTCAGTGGCCTTCAAAGTCACTTTATTATCGCTAATGTCCCGTTCCGCTCTTTTACTGTCAGTAAAGTCGGTTTCACTAGCTCCTATCATGCCGGTGAATTCGGGAATAGATTCATTCATAGAGGCCTAAGTCATGGATTCCGATGTAACCGAGCAGATGCAAAACCGGGATGGGTACCGGGAAGCGGGCGATGACGGGTTGGTGAAAATGTGCCAAGCCGGAGACAACAGTGCATTCGACGAGTTGATGAAGCGACATCAAACGGCGGTGATGAAGATCGCATTATCGATTGTGCGGGACAAACAGGACGCGGAAGACGAAGTACAAAACGCATTCTGGAAGGCGTATGAACATATCAACCAGTTCCAGCGCGATTCGAAGTTTTCGACATGGTTGACGAGGATTGTAGTGAATCAGTGCCTGATGCGGCTGCGTCAAGCCAGGCGCGCCAAGTTCGCCTACCTGGATGAGACCGGACCAAGCGAGGACATCGGGCCAATGGAACTGCGTGACGTGCGGCAAACGCCCGAAGATTGCCTCGCGCAATCAGAGGTGGCACAGGTGCTTGACAGCGAGATTAAGCGAACGCCGCCGCTGCTGCGCAATGTGTTTCTGCTGAGGGACGTGCAGGAGCGTTCGATGGCGGAAGTAGCAACAAACTTGGGCATCTCGGTTGCGGCAGCGAAAAGTAGGCTGCTACGGGCTCGGACGGAACTGCGGGCGCGCATGGAGCGGCACCAAGGCCAAGCCGGCACAGCGGTATTGCTGCGTTAGGGAGACGCGCTCCTTTTCGTCGCGGCTCGGAAGCCGCGGTTCGGAAGTTTTACCTACCAAAGCGGCGGCGCACTAGAGCGAATGCGATAAGGCCAGCACCGATTAGCGCATACGTAGCGGGCTCGGGAGTGCTTGAAGGTGATTCGGTGCTGAGTGAGCCGGCCTGGAGGAGGACGGCCGAATCGTTCGCACTATCGTTCGCGTCAGCGATTGCGAATTCAATCGTATTTTCGACGCCCGGGGTTACATCGGCAACAGCAGTCATCAGGACAGTCGCGCCACCGTAATTGAACTGAGTGTTTGCGATTTCTGAATTCTGCGTGAAGTAAGTGGGATTGGAAGGAGTGTTCCCAAAGGTATCGCCGGCATTGATAGTGTTGATCGAGATCGGATCCGATGTGCCAGGGACAACGGCCACATTCGTTCCGTTCACAAACATACCGAACACATCGTTGTAAGCTGTCCCGACGGAGCCCGGATACTCAGTCGAAAGAAACAAGAAGTTAAGGTACAGCTTGGGACGATTCGGGATGACCGTAAACGAGAGCGAAGCAGCGTCGAAAGTTTCCGTTCCGCCGATCAGCGCGCTCAGCCCTGGATGCCCCAGACCGCCAAAGTCGGTACTTGCGCCGCCATCGTAGATGCTTGCGCCGTCAACGGCATTCCCGGTAGACAAGATAACCCCGCCTGGCAGACTGATGTTTCCCGTAGTCGCCGTAATCGGATTTACATATGGCCCGGTAGAGAAGCCCGAGAACAAGCCGGCCTGACCGACTTCCCCTGTGAGAGTAGGAGCAGTCCCGGGGGCGACGCCGGTACCGAGTAGCGCGGACGCGAGAGTGTCTGCATCTGTAGTTGGGCTTACAAGAAAGTCCGCGGAGAGGCAAGCCGCGCACGCGAGTGGGACAAAAACCAATTTGGCAAACATCCAGTACGGTAGTTTTGTCCGGCGAAATTAATTTCAGTCGAACAGCAGGAATTTCAAGTCGGGAAGGACATTTCCTGAGCAAAAGCGGCTCTTTTGGGCAAAGTGGCTTTTGGAAGTGATCAAGTCATAGCAGCTTTGTGACGGCGGCGCGGAGTTCAGCAAGTGCTGCCGTAGTGGGGGGCGCGTGCGTCTGCCAGACTACATTACCGAAACCATCCGCGAGAACAAGATAAGCCGCGTCAGGTGAACTATAGTCGACAACTTTTTTCCACGCAGCTTTTTCAGTCATGAGCGGTGCAAATCGAGCATAAGAGGCCGGGGGAATCTTGCGGCGCATGCCGTTTTCAATCAGGCCCAACAAAAGGTGAGGAACGCCTTCCAATACCGGCAGTTGATAGTACGCGATGCGCGAATTGTTTCGGTAGGCGGGAGCAAGATATTTATCCCAGCTCTCAAAGGCCGCCGAGCTTTTGGAAGAGAAGCCTAGCACGAGCAGCAGCACCTGTGATTGATCCGGCCTTGGAAGCACAACCTTCGATCCGTCCAGTGCCTCGGCGTGCACAGCAGGAATGCGCTGCCCGGCCATTGGCAAGACGAAGGCGAGTGCACCCAAAAGGCAGATGGCACGAATCATCAACTGCCATATTGATGGAGGGGTTCTGATTTTGCAAACGATAGCGGAGGAAGCAGCCGGAATACTGAACGAACTCGGCGTGAAGGAAGAGGCATTCAAGGGTGGAAGTTTAGCCGTTCACACGCCTGTGAGCGGTGAGCAGATTGCGAGCTGTAAGGCTGCGTCCGGTGCAGACGCGGGTGCGGCTATCCGGCAAGCGCACGATGCTTTTCTTGAGTGGAGAAAAGTTCCGGCCCCGCAGCGGGGCGAACTGGTCCGCCTTTTAGGCGACCAATTGCGCGCAGCAAAGACGGCCCTCGGGCGACTGGTAACGATCGAGGCCGGGAAGATCACGTCCGAAGGCCTGGGCGAAGTGCAGGAGATGATCGACATCTGCACGTATGCAGCCGGTCTATCGCGGCAGCTCTGCGGGTTGACCATCGCGACCGAGCGGCCGAACCACAGAATGATGGAAACGTGGCATCCGCTGGGCGTGGTTGGAATCATTTCGGCGTTCAACTTTCCAGTGGCAGTGTGGTCGTGGAATGCAGCGCTGGGGCTGGTGTGCGGCGACTCGACGGTGTGGAAGCCATCGGAGAAGACTCCGCTGTGCGCACTGGCGACGCAGGCACTATTTGCAAGCGCGGCCGAGAAGTTCGGCGGTGTTCCTGAAGGACTCTCGACGTTGCTGATTGGAGGCAAGGAAGCGGGTGAGGCGCTGGTGGATCATCCACTGGTGCCGCTTGTCTCTGCCACCGGGTCGACGGCCATGGGCAGGCAGGTAGGGCCACGATTAGCGGCGCGCTTTGCACGAAGCATCCTCGAGCTAGGCGGCAACAACGCGGCGATTGTCTGTCCTTCGGCCGAGATGGAGCTGGCACTGCGCGGGATTGCGTTCTCAGCCATGGGCACGGCGGGGCAGCGCTGTACGACACTGCGTCGATTGATCGTGCACGAGAGTGTGGCAGACAATTTGCTGCCGCGGCTGAAGCACGTGTACGGCACGGTTCCGGTGGGCGATCCGAGAGAGCCAGAAACACTGGTGGGACCGTTGATCGATAGCCGGGCGCTCGAAGGAATGCAGCAGAGTCTGGAAGAAGCGAAAGCTGCGGGCGCGACCGTGACAGGCGGCGAGCGGGTGAGCGTGAAGGGACTAAGCGGCGGGTGTTATGTGAAGCCCGCGCTGGTGGAGATGCCGGAGCAGACGGCGACAGTGAAGCGCGAGACTTTCGCGCCGATCTTATATGTAATGAGGTACAGCAGCTTCGACGAGGCGCTCGAGCTGCACAACGATGTGCCGCAGGGGCTCGCCTCATCGATCTTCACGAGCGATCTGCGGGAAGCGGAGAAGTTTCTTTCAACTGACGGTTCCGATTGCGGGATTGCGAACGTGAACATCGGGCCATCCGGGGCCGAGATCGGCGGCGCGTTTGGCGGTGAGAAGGAGACAGGCGGCGGACGGGAATCGGGTTCAGACAGCTGGAAGGCGTACATGCGCCGCGGAACGAACACGATCAATTTCGGTCATCAACTGCCTCTCGCGCAGGGCGTGAAGTTCGACGTGGACTAGCGCGAAGACTCGCTTGCTGTGCGTCCCGAAGCGCTGCAGTGGTGCCATACTTTGAGCGATGGAACGAGCCATACCGATTCTTCCGACCGAAGATCTTGCACCGGCGAAACATTTCTATGTTGATCTGCTAGGCTTTCGCGTCACGTTCGAAGCGACCGAAGACGGGCATTCGGGGCTCATCGGCATTGAGCGCGGGAGTATGGAAATGACACTCGATAGCCCAATGAGCGGACACGGCCGGAACGCTTGTGTCGGCTTGCGGGTGGATGATGCCGACAGCTATTACCGCGAGTGGAGCGCCAAAGTTCCCGGGATTCGAGAACCGAAAAATGAGTATTGGGGAGCGCGCACTTTCGGGTTGTCCGATCCTTCCGGCAACACGATCTTTGTTATGGGGCCGGTGGCTGAGCAAAGCGCATAACTACCTCGTCTCTCGTTTTCAAAAGCCCTAATTCGCCGGGCAAGTAGTACCGCTAACCGCGTCTCGGGCGAGTATGATACCTTCCGTTCTATGCATAGCCCTGTCGGCTTCAAATCGTGGATAGATAGGCAGAAAATGGCTGGTTACTTCACAAGATTACTTTCCGTAGGGGCGCTGTTATTTTGCGCGCACACAGCGTTGGCTGACGGAGTCAGGATGACCGTGGGAGACATCCGTGTTACGGGCGACTTCGACGGTGACGGAAAGTTGGACGACGCATTCTGGCGACCCTCTAATGGGACCTGGTATGTGACTCCGAGCGGTGATCCCGGTTCAAGGATCGAGACGGCCTGGGGGCTTTCGGGCGACGTCCCGGTGCCGGGGGATTACGACGGCGACGGCAAGACCGACTTGGCAGTCTGGCGTCCGAGCGAGGGCAACTGGTTTGTGATTCCCAGCAACAACTCGGGATCGCATATCAAGCAGCAGTGGGGTTTACCGGGCGATGTGCCGATCGCGGCTGATTTCGACGGCGACGGCAAGACAGATTTTGCGGTCTGGCGTCCTTCGAATGAGGTTTGGTACATCATTGGAAGCACTAACCCGAACAATCCGAGTGAGACGCAGTGGGGCTTGCCGGGCGATGTGCCGGTTCCGGGGGATTTCGACGGAGACGGCAAGGCCGACTTGGCAGTCTGGCGTCCGGCCGAAGGCAACTGGTATGTGATTCCCAGCACGAACACCGGTTCGCCGATCAAACAGCAGTGGGGTTTACAGGGCGATGTCCCGGCAGCGATCGATTTCGATGACGACGGCAAGGTGGACTATGCGGTCTGGCGACCGACCGAAAATCTGTGGTACGTCAGGCCCTCGGCTCATCCAGGAACACCGATCGTCGAGTACCTTACCAGTTCGCCGCAAAATCTGTTGGATCTGCATGCGACCAGCTTCACTCTTGGGGGACTGGGCAAGAAGATTAGTGTTCGCGTTTTCGGTGACTTCGATGGCGACGGGTTCCCGGACTTCGTGGCTTGGCAGCCTCAGACCGGCCAATGGTATGTAATCCCCAGCGGAGACGCGGGAAATCCGCGCACTCAGCAATGGGGATCGCCCGGTGACATACCGGTTCCCGGCGATTACGACGGAGATGGGCAGACGGACTACGCGGTATGGCGGCCCAGCACTGGCGTCTGGTACGTGATCCCGAGCATGAATCCCGGCAATTCTGTGGTGAAGCAGTGGGGACTGCCTGGCGACGTTCCGCAGGTCGGGGATTTCGATGGCGATGGTAAAGCGGACTTCGCCGTCTGGCGGCCCAGCGAGGGTAATTGGTATGTCACGTTATCGAGCGCTCCGGGGGCTCCGGTGGTTCGCCAGTGGGGCTTGCCGGGCGATGTACCGGTAGCGGCCGATTACGATGGCGACGGCATGACTGATTATGCTGTGTGGCGGCCCAGCAATGGCACGTGGTACCGGCGGTCTAGCATCAATCCCAATGTAGATCCGCTGCCGGTGCAGTGGGGCTTGCCGGGTGATGTGCCGGTAGCGGGACGCATCAATGACGACCAGTATGCCGACTTCAGCATCTGGCGGCCCAACGAGAGCACGTATTATGTCCTGCCGTTCGGTCTTGGCACGCAGCCTTTCCGAGAACAAGTCGGCTTACCGCCTGGGAACGTGATTACGCTGCAGCCGCCTGACTAGGGCGGCTAGGACCGTAACGCGTCCTTGCAGAACTGATAGCACTTCGCCACTTCCTCAACGGACGATCCGGCGCCTTTGTATTCGTATTCAATGAGCGCCGGAATCCGATACTGCTTGTTCTTGAGCAGTTGCAAAACCTGTTTGATGGGAGTATCGCCCTGGCCCCACGGGGTGTTTGGACCGTCGTTCTTTTTTCGGTCCTTCAGGTGTAGCAGAACAATCTTGTCGTGGTTTTTACCGATGTACTCGACAGGGTCGAAGCCGGCGGCGGTGAAATGGCCGATGTCGAGATTAATACGGTACTGCTTTGACATGGCCAGCGCTTTCGCGAAAGTCTCGGGAGTGGAAAATTGGATCGGATCGTTCACACCCGAGTGCCCGTGGAAGGCGACGATGACGCCGTGTTTTTCGGCGAACGGGACCATACGCTGCGCGATGGGCAAGGTGGTGGAAGAGGTCATGATGTCGACGCGCAATGCCTTTGCCATCTGGAAGCCGCGATCGATTTCCTGGTCGGTCGATTCGTTATCGAAGGTGAGATTGTAGCCGTAAAGCTTGATGCCAGCGTCGTCGAACTTTTTGCGCACGCCGGTGAAGTAATCGAGGGGAACGGTCAAGCGCCAATGCTGAAGCTTCTTGCGATCGGCGGCGCGGGCGGCCTTTCTCTGCTCGCGAGTAAGGCCGGTTGCTTCCGGCTGCTCCGGCGCTTTGAGTCCACCTTCTTCGATATGCGGCGAGAAGAGCTCGCACTCGCCCAAGCCGTCGGTGACCATTGCTTGAATGGCAGCATCGATGGGCAGATCACGAAAGCTGTAAGACTGTGCGCCGAGTTGCACGCCATCGACGACTGAGTTGATGGATTTCGCGAGAGCTGCCGAGAACGGCAGGCCGGCTGCAGCAAGTTTGAGAAGAGTTCTTCGGGAGTGAATCATGCGTCGAGCGCATGATATCAACTCGGAGGTTATGCGCCGGGAGCGAAGACGGACCGAAGCTGGCGGGCAGCTTCGACGAGCGCAATGTAGATATTGAGCAGGCCAAGGCCGCTCACGAGGCCGCGAAAGTAGCGGCTCATCCAAAGCGCAGCGAGATGAGGCGCATGCACCGGCACCCAGTTCATGCCCCAGACCCGGAGCCAGGGAAAAACGAGTAGAAAGACACCGAGCTCAAACGCGAAAACGATCAAGCAAAAGGCGAGAACGCGCTTGTGCCAACGCTGAAAGCCGCCCGATTTTACTCGCGCGGGCGCATTCGATAGTGGCGCGTTCAAACAGAGGCTCCGGCAACAGCGATCGCTTCCGCTTCGGCGCCTTCGAAGAGTTCGCCCTGCCTCTCTTGTTCACCGGATAGGTAACCGGTCCAGAACTGGTGGGCGGAGTTGGCGCGAACCGGCAGAAAGCTAAAGCGGTGCATCAGCGTGGGCCCATGTTTGCGAAGCGCGCGGCGGTGATCGGGGGTCGAGTAGCCTTTGTTCGACAGAAGATTGTAATTCGGGAAGACTTCGTGCCATTGCCCAAGGCAGGCATCGCGATGAACTTTAGCGACGATGGAGGCAGCCGCAATCGCGCGGCAGCGGGCGTCGCCGTCGATCAGTGAGAGCTGCTCGACGGGCAGATCAAGCTTCAACGCATCAATCAAGAGATAATCGGGTTGCATGGCCAGCGCCTGAACAGCGCGCTTCATCGCCAGCCGGGAAGCTTGGTAGATATTGATCTGATCGATTTCGTAGACATCCGCGGCGCCGACCGCCCAACTTACCGCGCGAGCCTTGATGCGTTTAGCGAGTTTCTCGCGGCCGGGCGCGTCGATGATTTTACTGTCCCGGAGGAAGTTGATCGGGCGCGCCGGATCGAGGATGACAGCCGCCGCAACCACGGGCCCGAAGAGACAGCCGCGGCCGACCTCGTCAACTCCGGCAATGCGGAAAAAGCCGCGTTCGCGGGCCTGGCGCTCGTATGAGCTTACGCAGCGCACGATAAAGGAGACCGCGCCCGGACTAGGTACGTTCGCGAAGACGGGCTGCTTTGCCTTTGAGCCCTCTCAGATAATAAAGCTTGGCACGCCGAACGCGACCGGTCCGGACCAGATCAATGTGGTCGATAACCGGAGCATGCACGGGGAAAATACGTTCGACGCCTTGTCCGAAGCTGACCTTGCGAACGGTAATCGTTTCTCCGAGACCTGTGTTGTTGCGGGCGATGACTGTGCCCTCAAAGGCCTGAAGACGTTCTTTATCACCCTCACGGATCCGAACGTGAACACGAATAGTGTCCCCAGGACGAAACTCCGGGTGAGGAGTGGTGCGAACGTGCTTACTGATGAACTTCGATACAAGTGCGTTTTGCATTTTGCTTTGCCTTACTCCGGCTTCCCGTTCAAATCGGGCCGCAGCCGTTCTGTTTTCTCTCTCGCGGCGGTCCGGCGCCAGCGCTTAATTTCCTCGTGATTGCCACCGAGCAGGACCTCGGGCACTTTCCATTCACGGAACTGCGCCGGCCTAGTGTACTGCGGACAATCCAAACCAGCGACATTCTCGCCGCTAAAACTTTCGTTCCGGGAAGAGTCCTCGTTCCCAAGGACTCCCGGTAGCAGCCGGCCGACGACATCTACAATCATAGCCGCCGCGAGCTCGCCGCCACTCAACACGAAATCGCCAACCGAGACTTCGCAATCGGCCAGATGCTCGGCCACACGCTCGTCGACGCCCTCATACCTTCCGCAGATCAGCACCAGCTCATCAAGCGAGGTGAAATCCCGGGCAACCGATTGAGTAAAGCGTTCACCCCCAGCCGACAGCAGCACGACACGCGATTGCCCGGTACGTACCGGAAGGATCGACTCGACTGCTTCGAACAGAGGCTGCGGCTTGAGCAACATGCCCTCACCCCCGCCAAACGGGCGATCATCTACGCTTTGATGACGATCGTATGTCCAGTGTCGCAAATCATGCAGGTGGATTTCCAGCAAACCAGCGTTTTTAGCTCGTCCCACGACCCCGTGGGCGAACAAACCGGAGAAGAAATCCGGGAAGATTGTCAGAATGTGAAACTTCAAAGGTCCAGCAATCCCTCCGGAACAGCCATACGAATAGTGCGATTCGAAAGATCGACTTCGCAAAGCGCGGCCACGAAGGGAATGAGGCGCTCGCGTCCAGCTTCGACTACTTCCATAAGTGGAGGGCCGCCATACCGCTGCCAACCTTCGATGGTGCCAAGACGAGCCTCAGTTGCGGCATCGATCAGGGCGCAGCCGAGAAGGTCAGATTCAAAGAAATCACCGGTAGCGAGTTCGCCGCGGCTTTCGAAAGGCACCCAAAGGTCAGCGCGCTTGAATTTCTCCGCTGCCTCGATGGAATCCACGCCCCGAAATTTTAAGATCCAATCACCCTTGTGAGGCCACGCGCTCTCAATTTCAACCGGGCAATCAGTACCATCGGCCAGCTGAAGAGAGGCGCTCTGCAAGCTTTCGAGTCGGCCGGGGATGTCGGTTTGAGACAGCGCAACGACCTCGCCGCGAATGCCCCGGGTGCGCAGAATAGACGCAACCACTACCCGCTCCCGATCCATCCGCCAGAGCTACTCGAGGATTTCCAGCGAGAAGCGGCGATTCAACTTGGTACCGACCGCGCCAAGCAGCGTACGAATCGAGCGCGCGGTGCGCCCCTGCTTGCCAATGACTTTGCCGACATCGGTTCCCGCTACACGCAGCTCGAAAACAGTCGCGTGCTCGCCAGCGATCTCGTTCACAGTGACACCATCGGGAGTATCGACGAGCGCTTTCGCAATATCTTCTACCAGTGCTTTAACACCGTTACTGTCGCTCATTTGTGTGTGTTACCAGTTAATTGTATTCAATGGGATGCGCCCTTCGACTAGTCGCGGCCGGAGAATAGCGCCAGCGAACCGCGGCGTCAGAAAGGGCGAAAGGCAGGCCGGAGAAGAGGCTGCCGGAATCAGCAACTCGCGCTAAACGGCCGCAGGCGCGGGCTCGGCGGCGGCCTTCTTCATAAGCCGCGTAACGGTATCGGAAGGCTGGGCGCCATTCTTCATCCAATGATCGATACGATCGCGGTCGAGGTGGATCTCGGCCGGCTTGGAGATGGGATTGTAGTGTCCGACAACTTCGACCGAGCGGCTGTTGCGAGCCCGATCCCGTTCAATGACGACCACGCGATAGGTCGGTTTCTTCTTGGCGCCAAAGCGCGCCAGGCGAATAGCTAGCATCTATAACTCTTTCTTGTCTATTGTTGCAGAACAGTTCAGGAAAAGCCGGGCATGCCGGGAAGCTTCATCTTTGCAAACTTCTTGCCGAGAAGGCCAGCCTGACCGGTAAAGCTCTTCATCATTTTACGCGCCTGCGCATATTGTTTGAGCAAATTATTGACATCCTGCACGGAAGTGCCGCTGCCCTTGGCGATACGGCGGCGGCGCGAACCGTTAATGAGCATGTGATTCCGGCGCTCTTTCGGGGTCATGGAATCGATGATGGCGACGACGCGTCCAACTTCGCTTTCGTCGATTTTGGCGTCTTTGAGGCCTTTAAGCGGACCAATCTGAGGCATCATCTCGAGCAAGCCGCCGAGAGGCCCGAGCTTGCGGAGTTGTTTGATCTGTTCGCGAAAGTCTTCGAGCGTGAAGTCGTCGCCGAGAAGCTTCTCCTGCATCTTCTCGGCTGTTTCCTGGGAAATGGACTCCTGCACCTTATCAATCAGGGAGAGCACATCGCCCATGCCGAGGATGCGCGACGCGACGCGATCGGGGTGAAAGGCCTCGAGCGCATCGGTTTTCTCGCCGACACCGACAAACTTGAGCGACTGGCCAGTGATGGAGCGAATGGAAAGAGCGGCGCCGCCGCGAGCATCGCCATCCATTTTGGTCAAGATGACTCCGGTGATGCCGAGGCGCTTGTGAAACTCATCGGCAGAGCGAACCGCGTCCTGACCAGTCATGGCATCGGCGACAAAGAGGATTTCGGTCGGGTTGAGAGCTTCTTTCAGTTCGTGCAACTCGCCCATCAGCTGTTCATCAATGTGCTGCCGCCCGGCGGTGTCGACCAGGAGCACATCACGGCCGGCCTGCACGGCTTCGCGACGCGCCGAGCGAGCCAGCTCAAGCGGCTTAGTCTCGTCCGCAGTTCCTTCATATATGGGAGTGTTGACGGTCTTGGCCAGAACGCTGAGCTGGTGGCGGGCTGCAGGGCGGTAGACGTCAACGCTGACCAGTTGCGGGCGGTTCCCTTCCTTGGCCAGGAAGCGGGCGAGCTTAGCGGCGCTGGTGGTCTTACCGGAACCCTGGAGACCGACGATCAGAACAACGGTCGGGGGCTCATTGGCAAAACGAAGGCGCGATAGATGGCTGCCGAGCATCTTAATGAGCTCGTCACGAACAATCTTGACGACCTGCTGGCCGGGAGAAAGGGCCGAGAGCACTTCTTCGCCAAGGGCCTTCTCTTTCACCTGCTCAATGAACTGCTTGACGACTTTGAAGTGGACATCGGCCTCGAGCAAGGCGACGCGGATTTCGCGCAGAGCCTCTTCCATGTTGGCGGCGGTAAGTTTTCCTTCGCCGCGCAGGTTCTTGAAGACGCGCTGCAGTTTGTCGGATAGACTGTCGAACATCCTGATTTGTACGGGGAGAACTTCATCATAGCGGATCGGGGCAGGCGACCGGCCTTTGTGCCGGCCCGAGCCGAAAGCAACTGCTTTTTTGCCAAATGCCGTGGAGTTTTTTAAAACGCCTGTCGAGATTTGGAAAGCATATGTAAAAGTGCTAGAGTACGGACAGGCAGAGCAGTAATCCGCCGCCGATTTGTTTCCCCTCAGGCGGGGCTGGGCTGGACGGGCACTTGCCTTGTGGCTGTCTATAGCTACGACAGGCACGGGCGCGTACCCGCACGCTAAGCAAATACCCGTGCACCGAATGCGTTCCCCTAAGCCTCGGGCAAGTTCCGAGGCAAAGGCGGCTTTTGCGCGAGGGCGACAACAACTGCAGGCGGGCCGGGTGGCGATTGCGGCGCAGAGTTTTTCCGATTCAGCGGGGATCGCGCAACGGGCGGGCGACTCAGGAACGGCGTCGATGGCGCTGATTGCACTGAGCGGCTGCCGCATTCGGTTGTTCGATTATCGCGGTGCTCAGAAGGCAGCTGAAGCGGCGCGGGCGATTGCTCTTCAGAACGATGATCGGGAGACGGCCGGAGCGGCAGCAGTCAACCTTGCGACGATCTATCTGCAATTGAATGATCTGCGGCTGGCCGGGAAAGAGGCAGCCTCGGCCGCTGATCTCCTCCAAACGTGCGGCGACAAGCCACACCTGCCCAAGGCACTTTTGATTTACGCCAACGTGGAAGCCGAGCGGCTGCGTGTCCGGGTGGAAGCCGAGCGCGCGCGGGGCGAGAAGCTAGCCGAGAGCAGGGATATCGAGCAGATGAGAAGCAATTATCTGCGTGGCGTGAAAGTAGCGCACCAACGCCGGCTCTGGAGTCTGGAGGCAAATCTCTGGGAAGAGATGGGCGAGGCGCTCCTGTTAGCGCAGCACCCGAAAGAAGCAGAAGAACCGATCCGCAAGGCGTATGCGATTGAGAGCGCGGCCGGTGACGGAGACGCACTCGCCGTTAATCAAGAGCACCAGGCTGAGCTGAAGCTGCAGGAACAGAAATATGCGGAGGGGTTGCAGCTGATAGACGATGCGTTTGCTTCGCACAGCACCTACTTCCGGACGACGCCTTCCTACTTTCCCTTGCATATACGCGGCAAGCTGCTAGCCCGTTTACATCGCGAACCGGAGGCGCTACGGGAACTGCGCAAGGCGGTGCATTCGGCGACGGAGTGGCGGCAAGGGGCGCTTCCCGGGGACGCGACAAGTACTCGCACGGTGGTACGGCTGGACGAAGTTTACCGGGATTTTGCGCAGCTGGCGGCCGCCATCGCCATCAGAACGAATAATGCGGCATTAGGGCGCGAATCGCTCGAAGCGCTGGCGGAGAATCGGGCCGCTAATCTGCGCGAGCAGATTACGCTCGCAGCCTGGAGAAATGCGCGCCTGCCGCAGAAGTATTTCGACCTGCTGGCGGAGTTGCAAACCGTACAGGGGCGGCTGACACTCGGCGACAAGCGAGCTGCCGACCAGGCGAGACTGGACGAAATTCGGCTGGGGCTCAGCGGAATCGAAAATGACCTGGGCGATTTGCCGGAATTCTCACATGGAAATGAGAGGAAGTGGACTAAGAATTCACTCACGAACATACAGGCGCGACTAGCCGAGAACGAAGTGCTGCTCAGTTTTTCTTTGGGTGATGAAGCGTCGTTTCTCTGGACTTTAACAAGGGACGAGGTGAGTGTGTACAAGCTGGCGGGAGAGGCGGAGGTGGGCAAAGCGGCCGACGGGTTCGCGCAAGCAGTAGAGCGCGGGCAGAACCCCGAAGCGTCCGGCCGCACGCTGAGCCAATTACTCCTGGGCGGATTGCCAGCGAGTGTGTGGAAACACTCCGAGTGGCTGGTGGTGGGGGACGGAGTGCTCTTGAATGGCGTTCCCTTTTCGAGCATGGTGGATCTTTCCAAGACCCGGGCCGGAGCTTTTCTGACGGGAGCGCACAGCCTCCGTTTTCTGCCGAGCGAATTTCTGCTTTTGAACAGCAGGATAGAGAAGCCCAACCGGCGCTTTACGGGTGTAGGCGATCCGATTTACAACCTGGCCGATCCGCGTTCGGGGCCCAGCAAAGGAAAAGATAAGAGCGCTTCGTTTGGCCTGGCGCGGCTGGCGGGGAGCGGGCGGGAGGTGCAGGCGGCGGCTCGGGAAAGCGGCTTGCCAGAGACAGAGATCCTGCTGGGATCGCAGGCGACGGTAGGGGGTTTACAGAAGGCTCTCGCCAAGAAGCCGCAGATATTGCACTTCGCGGTGCACGTCGTCGACCCGGAGGAAAATGACCCGGGCAATACGAACGAGGGGTCGCAGGCCGCGCTGGCGCTTAGCCTGGCCGGGGACAGCCTGCCGGAATTATTGACGACCGAGGCCATTGCGGCGCTCCGCTTACCGGGGAGTCTGGTGATCTTGAGCGGATGTTCCTCGGAAAAGGGTGAAGTGCTGCCGGGCGCAGGCCTGATGGGACTTAGTCGAGCCTGGCTGCTAGCCGGGGCAGCAGCAGTGGTTGTGAGTGCATGGCCCACGCCAGACGATTCGGGACGTTTCTTCTCGTCGTTTTACGGTCATTTCCATGCAAAGCCAGAGGGCACGATTGCCGAGCGAGCAGCTTTGGCTTTACAAGAAGCACAAATCGAGATGCAGCACGGGGATGGGTACCGCAAGTCGCCCAGTTTTTGGGCTGCGTACTCGGTCATCTCCAAGGAGTAGAAGCAATAGTTATGGTCGAAAGTGAACAGAAGACCAGTCCGACGCCGGCCGGAGATAGCGCTGAAGCGCCAGATAGAGCAGCTAGGACAAATTTTCCTGCCGTAGACTGGGCCACGCTGGTGACTCAGATTAAAGCAGGAGAGGACGCCGGCATGGAGCATCTGTACAAGCTCTTCAGCCGCGGCATCCGCTTTTACCTCTGCCGGCAGCTAGGCCCGCAGGAGCTGGAAGACAAGGTGCATGACACGTTTCTCATCGTGGTCAATGCCATCCGGCGCGGCGACCTGCGGGAACCGGAACGCCTGATGGGCTTCGTACGGACGGTAGTGCGGCGCCAGGTGGCGGCCTACATCGAGAATGCAGTGCATACGCGGCGCGAGCAGGCCGACCTCGAAAGCGGCGTGGCCGTGGCGGACAAGACGCAGAATCCCGAGCAGGAAGCGATCGGACGCCAGAAGGCAGAATTGATGAAGAGCGCTCTTGAAGCGCTATCGAGGCGGGACCGGGACATACTGATCCGGTTTTATTTGAAGGAGCAGTCGCAAGAACAGATCTGCCGGGAGATGGATCTGACCGAGACGCAGTTCCGCCTGCTGAAATCTCGGGCTAAGGCAAAGTTCGGAGAGATCGGTAAGAAGAAACTGGCTAGTAGCGGAATTTTCTCGGTCTTAGTGAGAGCACAGATAGGGTAATAGGCACGTATAGCTTAGATGGGCCAATTGTCCTCTATGGACGATAGGCCCTTGCTCAGCGTATGATTACTACAAATTTGGAACATCCCAACGAAGAAGCGCTCGAGCGCTATCTTCTTAGCCGATCCGAGGACCAGGAAGTGGAAGTTCTCGAGACTCACATTCTCGCTTGCGAGAAATGTATTTTACGGCTCGAGACTCTCGAGAGCCAGATCATCAACTTAAAAACAGCGCTAGCCGGACTAGACCAAGAGCAGATCCAGCGGGCGCTAAATCCAGGGCGGCGTACCTGGACAAGCTGGTTAACCGTTCCGACTCTGTCATGGGCAAGCGCGGCGGCGGTGACATTCATGGTGGGCTTGGCGGTGATTCCCCATTCCGGCGAACATAACCCGCAACTCGTTCCCACTAATCCGTTGGCAGCGGCGGGCGAATTGGCGGCGTGCGACGGATCAGACGCGAACCTCTCTGCTTGCCGCGGAAACAAGACACCGAGCTTCCCGGGAGACCGGCCATTGGTTCTTCGTTTGAGCACAACCGACATACCGAAAGGTTCGGTGGATGTACAGGTGGTAAGCGGTCTGGGAGCCGAAGTCTGGCAGGGACAGGCAACTGTGAGTGAGGAAAGGGCCGAAGTCAGACTGCCCCGTATTGCACAGCCCGGCCCGTATTTCCTACGCCTTTATACACGGACGAGCGGGACGCGGGAGCTAGCGCGCGAGTTTCGTATGGAGATCAAGTAGGATTTTGAGGTGAGCCTGGCGGCAGATGCGAGGGCCGGTGCCGCCAGGCTCAGTGGTAGACCTTCCTTAGAGATCCGCGTCTCGCGAGCCTCAAAGGCGCATTATCGGCGGATGCGTTCCCCACAAATGTTCGCCGGATAATTCGCTATGCACTCCCTGACTCACAAGCGCGTCATTCTTGCCTAGTAAAATTTCGAATACCTTCTAGAACACTCGCCGGTGTAGACGGTCGATGGTAAACCGGGCGGTATCGGCTACCGCCATGACGGCCATGACGCCGGCTTGAATCGGGTCAGTAACGACCAGGTCGGAGGCGTCGGGCACGCTGCCCGCCATGTTCAAGCTGATGACGAGGACGCCTTCGGAGCGCACTTCGCGGACGGCATTTTCGATATCGCCACCCATGAGAGAACCAGCCAGCACAAGAGCGCGCACGCGAGAGAGACGGCGCACAGCGCGCACGGCGGCCGCAATGGTGTGCTCGCCGACCAGCGGAATGGTATCGACCGAGATCCGTTCGCCGCGGATGTTGTGCCGGTCGGCTTCGGAGATGGCCCCGAGTGCGACCTGGCCGACCTGAGCGCCGCCGCCAATGATAATGATCCGCTTGCCGTAGATTTTTTGCAGCGACTGGACGGAAGAAGCGGAGAGAACGACTTCCAGCTTCGAGAGATCCGCGATCAGCGGCTCGGGGTCGCCGGGCAGATCCAGTTCAAAGTAGACCCGTATATCAGTCGGTTGATCCTCAATAATTGAGACGGAACGGATGTCGCCGTTGTGCCGCGCAATGGCGCCGCTCAACTGGTGGAGAACGCCGGGCCCCGGGACAGTCTTGATGATCAGCCCAACTTTCTCGGGCGGGGTCTCGTTCAGAGCACAACCTCATACTTCTTGAGCAGACCGTCCCAATGGCCTTGCGCTTTGAGGAGCGCTTCAATGACTTCGCGGACGGCGCCGCTACCGCCGGTCGCATCCGTGATAGCAGAGGCAGAGCGTTTGACTTCCGCCCGTGCGTTGGCGGTGGCAAAAGACAGGCCGACGCGGCGCATGATGACGATATCGGTGAAATCGTCGCCAATGTAGGCAACCTGCTCGGGGGTGACCTTTGCTTCGGACAGAATCTGCTGGAGGATCGGAATCTTCTCGATGTGCCCTTGAAAGACCCAGCGCATGCCAACCTGGCGGGCACGCTCGGAGGTGGCGGGAGAATCGCGGCCGCTAATGACTCCGGCTTCGATTTTGAACCAGGTTAACCAGCGGAGAGCGATGCCGTCCTGCGAATCGAACCCTTTGGTCTCGATCATTTTGCCGTCGCGATCGGGCACGAGATAAAGGTGTCCGTCCGTGAGAACGCCATCGACATCCATGAGGAGGACCTTAACGCCGGAAAGAAGCTGGTGAAGCCTCTCTTCGGTGAGCGGAGAGTTCAGTTGCATGGGGTTCGATGGAGAAGAGAGCGGCCCTAGAATTAGGTATTGGCTGACGAATTGACCGAGCAGGTCAGAAAAACCATCTCTCGTTATAACATGCTCGCGCCCGGAGAGCGGGTGGGCGTAGCGGTATCGGGCGGCGCGGATTCGACGGTTCTGCTTCATATATTGCATCGATTGGCGGAGGAACTGCAGGTAACGCTGGCGGTGCTGCATGTGAACCACGGGTGGCGGGGCGCGGAGTCGGACGAAGATGAGGCATTCGTCAGGCGGACTGCCGACAAACTCGGACTGCCTTTCGTTCTAGAGCGATGTGCCCGGGAGGCGGGCTTCGGCGAAACCGGGAATCGGGAGGCACAAGCGCGGGCGGAGAGGAAAAGCTTCTTTGGGCGTTGCCGGGACGAGCACAGCCTGACAAGGATTGCACTCGGGCACACGAAAAGCGATCAGGCGGAAACAGTTTTGCACAGGCTGCTGCGGGGGACGGGCACAACCGGGTTGGCTGCCATGCGATTTGTGACGGGGGACGGTTTAGTCCGGCCCTTATTGGCGGCCAGCAGAGGCGAAATTCGCGAATGGGCCAAGGGCCGAGATGTTAGCTGGAGAGAAGATTCCTCGAACGAAGACCTAGGATTTACGCGGAACAGGCTGAGGCGGGAAACGCTGCCGGCTCTCACGAGAACGTATAACCCGAGGCTGGAATCGGTTCTGGCCGGTACCGCTTTGCTCGCGCAAGCGGAAGAAGAGTATTTCGAGGAGCAAGTGGAGCGGCTCTACCGGGAGCGTGCCGCAGCGAACCGGTTGGGCATCATCTTGCAGGTGGAGGACGTGGTGCGGCTGCATTTGGCGATGCAGAGGCGCTTGATCAGGAGAGTCTTGAGCGGGGTAAGACCGAACGGAGCTAAAGGACTGAATCTGGAACACGTGGAATCAGTTCGGGCGCTACTCGATTCGACACAGGGGCACGACCGCGTGTTGATCCCGGGTGCGGATGTGCTGCGCTCGTTCGACTCTGTCCTATTTGCCACGCCGGGCAGACTGAACGCCGAGGCGAGAGAGTACCAGCTCGAAATCCCATGGGAACAGTGGTGCCGGCTGCCTTTTGGGGCGGGAGAGATTTATATCAATCGGGTGAAGCAGGGTACGGAAGTTCATGGTAATTTCAAGGAAGATCTTAGATTTGGGGAAGCAGAGGGCGAGCAGGCGCAGCTAGACGCAAACGCACTAGCGCCGGGCAGGCTTACCGTTCGGAATTGGGAACCGGGTGATCGCTTGCAACGGCCGGGAGACGGGACGGCGGAGAAGATCAAAACACTGTTCGGGGAGCATCGCGTACGGCTCTGGGAGCGCCGCTATTGGCCGGTAGTTGTGTGCGGCAGCAGGACGGCCTGGGTGAAGCGTTTCGGAGTAGCCGCCGAGTTCCAAAGTACCGGAGTAGCCGATACGGTGCGGCTGGTCTACCGTGCGGGTTGAGCTGGCAAGATCTTGGGTTGCACATGAATCGAAACACACCTCAGCGGCGTCTTTCAATATGGGAGTAATTCTGACAGGCTCCGGGTGATCTGTCGTTTCAGGTTTTTGACCGGGGGTTTGGTAGCGCAGACCAGTATGGACGGTTTGCAAGGCTGACGCAAGGGTTGGCCGGAAGAAGGTTATTTCATGAGTTCAAATGTCAAGACCGCTGTATTTTGGGTGGTCATTATCTGCGCGGTCGTGCTGGTTTACATGGCCGTCAAGACCGGACGTGGGCCGACACCGACGAATTTGTCGGTTTCGGAGTTTGTATCCGACATTCAAGAAAGCAAGATCAAAGACGCGAACATCACGGGAACCGATGTTCAAGGCACGTTGGTCGAGGGCGGAATTTCAAAGCCTTTCCACACGGTAGTTCCGCCGAACTACCCGGACATCTATAAGCTTCTGCAGGAAAAGGGCGTCAAGTACACCTGGAAGGATTCGACCGGCAGCGGATGGATCAGCATCCTGTTCAACGCAGTGCCGGTGTTGATTCTGCTGGGCCTCTGGATTTTCATGATGCGCCAGATGCAAAGCGGGGGCAATAAAGCGCTGAGTTTCGGCAAGAGCCGGGCCAGGCTGCACTCTTCCCAACAGAAAAAGGTGACGTTCAAGGACGTCGCGGGCGTGGAAGAGGCAAAAGAAGAACTGCAGGAAATTATCGAGTTCCTGCGGGAGCCGCAAAGGTTCCAAAAGCTGGGCGGACGCATACCGAAAGGTGTGCTGCTGATTGGGCCTCCCGGCACAGGCAAGACGCTGCTGGCGCGCGCCATTGCGGGCGAGGCGAATGTGCCGTTCTTCTCGATCTCGGGATCGGATTTCGTCGAAATGTTCGTCGGCGTCGGTGCGAGCCGAGTGCGCGATCTGTTTGAACAAGGCAAGAAGAACGCGCCCTGCATCATTTTCATAGATGAGATCGACGCGGTAGGACGGCATCGCGGCGCTGGTCTGGGTGGCGGACATGACGAACGCGAGCAGACATTAAACCAATTGCTCGTCGAAATGGACGGCTTTGAGTCAAACGAAGGCGTCATCTTGGTAGCGGCCACAAATCGGCCCGATGTGCTCGATCCGGCGCTGCTAAGACCGGGGCGCTTCGACCGCCGGGTAGTAGTTGACCGGCCGGATGTGCGCGGACGCGAGAGCATCCTGAAGGTCCATACCAAGAAAACCCCGCTGGGTGACGATGTCGATCTGACGATCATTGCTCGCGGTACACCGGGCTTCGCGGGCGCCGATCTGGCGAACCTTGTTAACGAGGCGGCGCTTGTAGCGGCGCGGCAGAATCGTAAGGTCGTCACGCAGTTCGACTTCGAACTGGCGAAAGACAAAGTGCTGATGGGTGTCGAGCGCAAGAGCATGATCATCAGCGACAAAGAGAAGCGCATGACGGCTTACCACGAGGCCGGTCATGCGATCGTCGCTGCGTTGTTAGAGCATGCCGATCCGCTGCATAAGGTAACGATCATCCCGCGCGGAATGGCGCTGGGTCTTACTATGCAGCTGCCCATCGATGACAAGCTGTCCCACGATAAGAAGTACCTGGAAACGCGGCTGGCGATCTTGATGGCCGGACGAATTGCGGAAGAGATCTTCCTCGACCAGATGACAACGGGCGCTGGAAACGACATCGAGCGCGCTACGGAAATGGCCCATAAAATGGTCTGCGAGTGGGGCATGAGCGAGCTTGGTCCACTCTCTTTCGGCAAGAAAGACGAGCAAATCTTCCTCGGGCGCGAGATCGCGCAGCATCGCGACTATAGCGAAGAGACGGCCATTAAGATTGATCAGCAAGTGCGCAAGTTGATCGAGCAGGGTTACAACACGGCGAAGCAGGTGATCGAGACTCGGCAGGAGGCCATGGTTCGGATTGCCGAGGCGCTGCTTGAGCGCGAAGTCCTCGACGGCAGCGAAGTGACTGACCTGATTAACGGGAAGGCGCTGCCGAAGTTCGCTCCCGCACCGAAGCCGAGCACGTCGAATCCGCCTGACAACGGAATCGTCATCGGCCCGCATCCGACTTCGATGCCTGGATTGTTGGGCGGAGAAAGCCCGCAACCGGCGTAAACCGAAGAGCGAGAAGACAAACAAGGGCCCGGGTCTCGAAAGAGGTCCCGGGCCTTTTTCTTTCTCCTAAGCGCGATTGAGCTTCTTCCAGGCCGCCATGGATCGACGCAGATTTTCGCTCGGATCGATATTGTAGTTCTTCGCGGCGTCGTATCCCTGGAGACCGATCGGCCCGCGATAATCGATCCGCCGCAATTCAGCCAAAAGCGTCTGCTGCGGAAACGTACCCTGATCCAAGGGTTGGATCAACTGCTTCCAGTCGGCTCCATTCGTGTCTGCTCCACAAGTAGTGACTAGCGTTAAATGAGGGCGAGCGATATCGAGTACACGCGCGAGTGGCACGTTGGGCTCGGAGCGCAAATAATGGCAAAGGTTGAAAGTGACGCCGACGTTCTTCCGGTCTACTTTCTCGCATATGCGGACTACATCTTCCACTCGCTCGATGAGGGTGGCGAAATGCGGATATAGCGACACCTTGCAATTGGATTTGGCAGCAGTTTCGGCCACCTGCCGGATGGCTTCCACCGCGATAACGTCGCCGGCTGGATCTGAAGGCCGCAACGACCTTTCCCCACTACTTGCGCCCGCAATTGAAATCCAGATCGTTGTTCCCTGCCCTTGCAAAGCGGGAAGGTGGCGGGCGATCTCCGGGCTAATTGTAAAACCATCCCGAGTGACATGAATGGCGCAGAAGACGGCTGTCAATTGGAGGCGATACTCGCCAAGGAGCGTCAACACGTGCGAGGTGAGGTAATCCCAGGTTTGCACTCCCGAAACATCAGGTGCAATGCCGGAGTAGCCGAGTTGTGCGGCCATGGCGATATCGGAACGAGTCAGAGGAGTGCTGTACTTCGAGACCATGGCGGTGTCCATGACAAAGAACTCGTTTGGAAGCGCTGCCGCACGAGTCGGCTTAGACACGGAAAGCGCGGCTCCGGCAATGGCTTTCAACAGTGAGCGCCTGGACGATATCTCTAATCCGGCAGACAAGTTGTCATCGCCGTTCAGAGACTTACAGCCTCTGCGAAACGGCAGCTCATGTTGGTCGTTAGTAGTAAATCGGCGAGCGATGTCCATCGCCTACACATCATAGTCGTAGCCGTAGCCCGGCAAAGCAGGCTGGCCAAATGGACAAGAGCTAGCTGGCTTCGAGGCTCGCCAGGAGCCGGAGGGACGGGGTGCTTGTGACAGCCTTCAAAGTAGCAAGTAGTTCATCGGTGCAGATCGGCTTCGACATGTAAGCATCCATCCCGGCGCTGAGGCAAGATTCGCGATCTTCCTTCATGGCGCTGGCCGTCATGGCGATGATCGGCAGATGTTCTCCAGTATGTTTCTCGAGCAAACGGATCTGCCGGGTTGCTTCGATACCGTCCATTTCTGGCATGTGGATGTCCATCAGAACGACGTCGAACTGGTGCTCGGTGCAGAAGGCAACGGCTTTCTTGCCGGTATCGACAGCGGTCACCGAGTGCCCGGCTTTTTCGAGTACCCGAACCGCCAGCCGCTGGTTGATGGCGTTATCTTCCGCCAGCAAGATGCGGAGCCGACTCTCGATTTGCCTGGCTGGGATTCGAGAAGGCTCCTTCTTTGGCGTGGTGTTTGCGCTGGCGGGGTCGAAGGTAGTCGTGAAGTAAAAAGTGCTGCCTACACCGGGTTCGCTTTTCACCCAAATGGAGCCGCCCATCAGATGCACGAGTTTCTTACTGATTGCCAGACCAAGGCCGGTGCCCCCGAAGAGGCGGGTAGTGGAGTTGTCGGCCTGCTCGAACTCGCGAAAGACGGCAGATTGTTTCTCGGAGCTGATGCCAATGCCGGTATCGGCCACCGAGAAGCGGCAGGCAAGCCGGCCGCTACTCATGCCGAGATACTCGGCCCGAATTCGAATGGACCCGGAGAGGGTGAACTTGACGGCGTTCCCGGCCAGGTTGAGGATCACCTGGCGCAAACGCAGCGCATCGCCTGAAACCAGCTCCGGAAGGCCGCGATCGATCTCGATAAAGAGGTTGAGACATTTCTGGCGAGCGCGCGCGTCCAGCAGTGCGACGCACTCCTGCACACAATCGCGAACCGAGAACTCGGTGGCGTGAATCTCGAGCTTTCCGGCCTCCACTTTCGACAAATCGAGTAAGTCGTTCAGGAGAATAAGCAGGGATTCTCCAGAGGTGCGGATAGTGTCCAGATACTCTTTCTGCAGCGGCGTGGGATTTTCCGCCGCGGCCAGCTCGGCGGCGAGCATCACGCCGTTCATCGGGGTACGAATTTCGTGACTCATGTTAGCCAGAAATTCGCTCTTGGCGCGGTTGGCGGATTCCGCAGCTTCCTTGGTGGCGCGCAGCTCTGCCTCAGCGGCAAGGCTTTCCGTGATGTCCTGATAGATGGCATAAAGGCCGACCATCTTTTCATCGACAATCAATGGCACGCCTCGTACTTCGACATCGATCAGCCGGCCATCTTTACGCCTGCGCCGCGTGCTCTTGCGAACCGAATTGCCTCCGAGTTCGGCGATGTTTTGAGTCCCATCTTCCTCTTCCTGCAGCGGCAGCACAAAGGTTTCCAGAGGCCGCCCGATCAGCTCAGCCGCACTGAATTGAAAGAGCTCTTCGAAGGCGGAATTGACCATCAGGGTGCGCCTATGCGGATCCATGACGGCGATTGCCAGCGGATTGTTGGTGATTAGGGCGTGCAGATACGTTGTGCGCTCCTGCAGGGTGCGAACGGTCCGCTTCAGCTCGGTGATTTCGATGATGGTTCCTTCAACGAAAGAGCCGGTCTCGTCATCGTTCAGGTTCGCATTGACCAAAGCCCACTTTTCCTCGCCTTCCGGAAGCTCCAACCGGAGCTCGGTACTGATGGTGCGGTTTTCGGGGGAAAGCAGCGCGATGAGAGGTTCACCCAAGCTGCGCGTGCGTTGCGAATCGGACGAGAGCACCTCGTCGCGGTCCTTACAACCGAGCACGCGGGCGCAAGCGTCGTTGCAATCCACTATGTAGCCCTTCGGGTCGATACGATAGACACCGGCCAGATTGCGTTCGAAAAGCCGGCGGTAGCGCTGTTCGAGCAAGCTCTCACTCTCGAGACGAAACTTGATGATCTGAGTCTGCGCTTGTACTTTGCGGCGTAGGATGGCAAGCCAGGTAGCGGCGGCTATGAAGGCAAGCCCTATCGCTCCAAAGACAGCCATGGCATGCTGCAGAGTCCACCACGGCGGGCGCGAGAGGACGATCACATCGTGCGCAGATCGCAGCAGCAGGCGCAAATCACGGGCTTGCGAACCGAAATCGCTTCTGGTCAGACAGACTCCGGTTAAACGAACACGGCTTCCCGGCGCGATGCCAGCCAAAACCGGGACTGCCGCCGGATCCTGCAATTGGGCCTGAAAGACGACCGCACCGCTCTTAGCAATGAGAATCTGCTCGGTGGAGGTAAGCGTACGGTCAAGAAGCTGAGCGTCAATCTCAACCAGCTCGCTATCGGCGCTACTCTGCAGAAGCTGTTCGCCAGTGCTCTTCGTCCCACCAGGAGAACCGGAGAAGCCAACAACGCGAAACTTTGTTTTCTGCAACACTGGACCAAATTCGCCGAGCACGGGAAAGCCGACGGCTTCCACCTGCTGTCCAGGCAAAAGCGGAAACGGCTCGTCGGAATCAGCGCGAAGGCTGCCGTCTACATCTTTCAGAAAAGTACTGCGCCCAAAACGCTGCAGCGTAACGATGCCTGGGATCCTGACCCGATGTCCCGCTCCCCGGCCGACCGCGAAGCGCAGCAGGCTGCTCACCGACTGGAGAGGAACAGAGAACGGATCGGCTGCGCCTGGCTCCGTGACTTTGATTCCACTGATGTCCTGGACATAGAGCCTGACGCCTCGAAGCTGATCCTTGTGGTTGAACTCAGCGCCGCAAACTCCGCGCAGGATTACTCGTGAATCCACCAAAGAGGCCGGCACAGGCGACGAGAAGTTCGGAATCCAGGCGACTACCGACCCACCGTACATGGCCATTTCCAGGCGGAGATCGCCTTTGGCAACATTGGCGGCGCGGATTATGCCTTCGGCTTCGACCAAACGGCTGTCGTCATGAGAGGACGCCATGGCTCCATATTCGGCGTGTTTGGGCGCAGGCAGGGGAGCGTAGCCAATTACCCGCCACTTGGGTCGGGTAATATCCGGGGCAAAATCGGTCTGAGTAGTGACTCCGTCGAGCTCAACCAGCTCTCCCGCTCGGGCAAGGGTACGGTTCGTGCCGAGGTCCACCCAGTTCGCGCCCGAAGAGTCCTGCACGAACATATCGCTTGAAAGCTCAGTGGAGTTATAGGGATCAGGCTTGCCCTTCGCCAAGTGAAAGTACGTCACTACACCACGGATATGCACGGGATATCCGCGTTGAGCCTGTTCGCGGGTGAGTGCATGGATTTTACCGATAGAAGTCAGGGTAGGCAGGGGCGCAGAGAGGCCATCAGCTCCCGAAAGATCGTAGGAGAGCAGGAGAATTCCGAGGGCGGAACAAAGCGAGTGCAGGAGACGGCGCCTGTCAGCTGATGAACACTCAAGAAGTGACAATAGGGGTTCCGCACCTACCGATCAGATTGGCAGGCATAAGTATAGTTAGTCCTACGGCGGAGGACTCGCCGGAAAAGATCAAGGTTGAAGAAGAATCGCCGGGTTAGCGCCGGATAGTCAGAGGAGCGGTAAGGCGAAACGTCAGAACCGACTCGGAAGGTATCTTGACCTGCGATCCATGGGTGAAAACCTGATAGCCGAGACCCGCACCGCCGCCGGCGCCAGCCCCAATCGCAGCACCCTTGCCGCCACCGGCTAATCCGCCGATCAAAGCTCCGGCGGCAGCGCCGATGCCCGTTCTAATGGCGGTTTGCTTTCCCTTGCCTTTACCGACATCGCCATAAACATCGCTCGAGACAGGATAATTCCGGCCGCTCACGGTGAGGCTCGACACGGTCACGCGCAGTTCGCTGTTACCACGCACCCGGCCCGCGCTAGAAACGTCAGTCAAGGTCACTGCAACCGGCGCGCCCGCCGGCACGATTACCCGATTGCCATTCACCAGGGGAGCGTTCAAGGTGCCCTGAAAGGTCTGCCCGACGGTGTTCTTGCGCGAATCGATGCCGTCGATCATGCGGACCTGGAGGCGCTCACCGGCCGCCACGGTGAGGGACGGCTGCACTCTGGGACGCGCATCCGCATCGGACGAATCGGAATTATCGGCCGAGCGTTCACGAGTTCGCAGAGGCTTCGCCGGTGCGGCAGGAGCGACCGGAGCAGGCGGAGGCGCAGAGCTGGTAGAGGTTTGCGGATAAGAACCGGCGGCCGACATCGGCTGAGCATCAGCACCGCTGGCCGGAGGCGTACTAGCAGCTGCGGCGTTCAGCTTCATTTGATCGTTGACGCTGCTCACACCCGCCGTTCCATTGGCCACTTTCATGGCCTCAAGCTCAACGTCGTTGTTGGGCACATCGCCGCTGAGGGTCACTACCCCGCCCTTTACGTCGACTTTTATGCTGGCTGCCTTAGTGGCATCGTCGGCGTAAAGCTTCGATTGGATGGCAGATGTCAGACTGGCATCGTCGACCGAGCGCCTGCTGCAGCTGACGGCTAAAACACCGACCGCGAGGATCGCAAACCAAGTAGAAGTAATACGGGTCATGAGTAGTTTAGATTTTCTCACGTAAATGTGGGGATGCCAAGAGCAGGCGACGTTGACCCATCGTATCCGGCGCGAACGCCGGCGGTTCAGACGATACAATGAGGGTTCCAAGCTTGAGGTTATTGATGGAGCGTAATGGCGAATAATTCAGCGACAATACCGGCGGCAAATTCAGTAAAAGCAGCCAGCGGAAAGCCGCAAGCGGCGGCTCGCAACGGAATCGCGGAATGGGCAGTCACGATCCTGCTGCTGCTGTTCGGCACGACGACGCTGGTACAGGCATTCGTGATTCCGACCGGCTCAATGGAGGACACGCTGCTGATCGGCGATCACCTGCTGGTGGACAAACTTGCCTACGCGCCGGCAGGATCGGTGAGCAAATACCTGCTCCCTTACGAGCAGCCGAAGCACGGCGACATCATTGTCTTTCGCTATCCGGTCGACATCAATCAGACCTTTGTGAAGAGAGTTATCGGAGCGCCCGGCGACCGGCTGAAAATGGTGGACCGGACGATTTACCGGAACGGCGTGCAGCTGAATGAGCCGTACGTGTTCCATAAGTTTCCGCCGGATTCAGCGAGGGACAATTTTCCTGGCGAGCCTTCTTACTACGCGGACGGCCTGCAGGCGCAGTTCCAGCACGAGATGCTCGAGCATCATGTCGTTAACGGTGAAATCGTGGTCCCACCCGGTCACTACTTCGCCATGGGCGACAACCGCGATAACTCACTTGACAGCCGCTACTGGGGCTTCGTTCCCCGAGAAAACATCATCGGCAAGCCGCTGCTGATCTATTGGTCCTACCGAGCGTCGACCGACGATCTGGCCGGGAATTCGGTCGATTCCCTGTTCAGCCACATGACCGATCTAGCGGAGCATTTCTTTACGCGGACGCGCTGGACGAGGACGCTGCGGGTGATTCGTGGTTTTCCGGATTCGCAGCTCACCGACCGCCCGATTCCGATCAATACCGGCAATCCGAATCCTTAGGTCAGAGAAATTCAGCGATGTTTTCAGCTCCGCCTAAACTAGTTAGCTGATGGCGAATCACCGGTACGGTTTGATCATGGCGGGCGGGCGCGGCACGCGCTTCTGGCCGCGCAGCCGCAAGCGTAACGCGAAGCAGGTTCTGAAATTCTTTGGCGATCGAAGCCTGATCCAGCAAACAGTCGATCGTCTGACCCCGATCATTCCGCCCGAGAATATCTGGGTCATCACCAACGAGTTGCTGCAGCCCGAGATCCGGAGCCAGCTCCCGGACGTACCAAAACGACAGATCATTGCCGAGCCGGCGCAGCGGAACACCGCGCCTTGCATTGGATTGTCGGCGCAGATCCTGCAGGAAATCGATCCCGATGCGGTGCTGGGCGTCTTTCCGGCTGATCATCTGATCCTCAAAGAAGCGCGGTTCCGGGCATTTGTGAAGGCGGCGTACCGGGCGGCGGAGGGCGAAGGCGTAGTGGTGCTGGGTGTCCAGCCGCGCTGGGCGGAAACCGGGTATGGCTACATTGAATTCCCGAAGAACGTGAAGCCCGGCGCGAGCGAAGCCATTCCGGTGGCCAGTTTTCGCGAGAAGCCCGATCCGAAGACTGCCAAGCGATTCGTGGAGCGTGGAAACTTCTTCTGGAACGCCGGCATGTTCTTCTGGTCAGCGGAGACGGTGCTGCGCCTGATGCGTCAGCATCAGCCGAAGACGGCGACCCTACTTGCCGGTTTGCCGCCCTTCAAAAGCCGGAGCTTCGGGAGCAAGCTTGAAGAAGTGTACCCGCTGTGCGAAAACATTTCAGTCGATTACGCGATCATCGAACAGGCGGCCAACGTATCGGGAATTGCACTGGATGATATCGGCTGGAACGATGTCGGAAGCTGGGAAGCGGTGTATAACCTCGAGCCCAAAGATGCCAACGGCAACGCCTCGCGCGGGGACCTAGTTACCGAGAACAGCCGCGGAAACTATGTGAGCGCCGGGAAGACGGTGGCGCTCGTAGGGGTAGACAATCTGGTGATCGTCGATACTCCCGATTCGCTGCTGGTAGCAAGCCGCGATCACGCGCAGGACGTGAGCAAATTAGTGAAGACGCTGGACGCGCAGGAGCGCGAAGAACTGCTCTAGCCTGGCCGAAGTTTACTTTGTGCCGGCCTTCGCAGCGTCGCGGGATCCGGAAAAGGTACCGGTGTAATCGGCAAACTCCCAGTTGCCGACCAGCTTGCCCTCTTTGAGCTTGCCTTTCATCTTCAGAGTAGCGGTCATAGCGGCCTCTTCCGATTCATATGGGAATGCCAGATCGAGGTCGCCGTTCTTGTACGTGCCTTTCACATCCGCCGTGTTCCATTTGCCGGTAACCTGACCCGCATCATCTACTTTAAAGTTTGCGGTGGCTTCGCGATCACCGGCTTCGGTGTTGTAAGTAAAATGCCAAGACCCAGAGATATCGGCCGTCTCGGAAGGCGCTGCCTGTTCCATAGCGGCGGGAGCCGCAACCAAGGCAGCTTGCCCGAATGCAAGCGAAACCGCCAGAACTAAAATTCCAGACTTCATCAATTGTTTTCTCCTGCTTGTCATTCTAGTCGCCAACGGCCTGACCGATGCCGCGGATGGGGATCTGCGGTACGGCCAGGCCGGTAACGAAAGAGCGTCCTCTTGCTTAGATTGGAGTTGAAGTCCGCTCCTTAACGGCTCGAGCCAGCAACCTTCACGAGCTCGAGGTCCGACTCGGAGCCGCCGACGTCTTCCAGCCGTGCCTGCTGCAGGAGCGGCTTAGAGATCGTGGAGAGCAGGAAGTCTGCCCTTTCCTCATCGCCCAAGGTATGGTCGAGCAGCCGGGCGACTTCCTTTTCATCGATCAATCGCGCGAGACTACGCAGTGTGCCGTAGCCGGAGATTTCGTAGTGCTCTACTTTCTGAGCAGCGGTAACGAGGGCGAGGTCGGCCGCGAGCGGCTCCTTCCCCTTGCCTTCGGCGATGGTTTCTTTTCCTTCTTCCACCAGACCCATCATCGCTTTGCAAGGCTTGCTTTGTGCTTTCTCGCCCAGCAACTCGAAGGCCTGCTTCAGCCTTTGGATATGCGTTTCGGTGTCCAGCAGGTGCTTCTCGAAAGCTTCCTTGAGCTTGGGATTGTGCGCCGCCTGAGCCATTTCGGGCAGCGCCTTCGTCAGCTGCGTTTCAGCGTGCAAGAGATCCTGCAGTTCTTCGACTAATAATTCTTTAAGCTGTGCCATGTTGATGTTTCTCCTGTTTATCTGAAGTTATGACCGGCTCGCGGCCTTACGCGTCTGCTTCTTGGCTTCCTGCGAGTGGCCGTTGCTGGTGCCGTTGGTGTCGCCGGAGGGAAGATCCGCCGCTTCGCGCGTCCCAGCTTCACTAGACTTGAATCTCTGGAAGGCAGGCGCTTCGACGTACTCCCAGCTGCCGCCCGAATTCCAGGGGCCGCGCACATCGGGCTCTCCGCGGTCGCCGATACCCGTCGAATCATTGAAGAACTGATTGACAATGCCGGGTGTAGGCGGAATACGTCCAATCGAGAAGAGGGGTTTTCCCATTGTCTCGAGGGCAATGGTGAAAGCCTTCATGTGGGTAATCTCTCGCGTCATCAAGAACTGAAGCGCGTCCAGAGTACCCGGATCTGCGGTAAAGTCCATCAGGCGTTCGTAAGTGATTTTCGCGCGTGCTTCGGCCGCGATGTTGCTGCGCAAATCGACATCGAGCTCGCCGGTGACCTTTAGGTAATTTGCCGTCCAGGCAGACCCCATTGAGTTGCGAAGCGAGACGCCTCCGCCGCCGCAAATGGCGATCAAAGGATCTGCTTCACCTGCATTCCTGCTGTTCCGCATCGGTTTTAGGTGCATGCGGGTAAGCGTGCCGATCACTTCCAAGTGACTAAGTTCTTCCGTTCCGATATCCATAAGCAGATCTTTCCGCTCTGGGTCGTCACAATTAATGCCCTGGATCGAATACTGCATCGCAGCAGCAAGTTCGCCGTTCTCGCCGCCAAACTGCTCGAGCAGCATATTCCCGAATCGAGGGTCCGGGGTGTCAACCCGAACCGTGTACATCAATTCTTTTACGTGATGGTACATGTGTTTCCCTTTGCTTGAGAACCGAGGTCTCGCCGCCAATTTACCGGCAGTAATACCGTCAGCCCCACTACAGAGACCGCAGCGTTGACTAAAGGCTTCTTCAAAATAAGCTAGTAATCGTCACAGGTTGGCTGGCCGCCTGTGTTGGCCGTAGGCTCTCGTTACGCGACGTTAGTTTTGGCGTTTTTGAAGATCTTCGTAAGGGCGGCAATGGCACGGTCGACATCCTGCTCGGAGAGGATGTAAGGCGGCAGGAAGCGCAGAACAGTTTCGTGCGTGCAGTTGAATAGGACACCTTCGCGAATGCCGTCGAGCACCAGTTGCTTGCACGGGAAATCCAGTTCGACGCCGATCATCAATCCTTGTCCGCGCACTTCTTTGATGAATGGGAAAGCGTGCATTAAGTCGGTCAGTCTCTTGCGAAAGTACACACCCACCGAGTTGATGGAAGGCAGCAGCTCGTCGAGAATATCGAAGAACTCAAGCGCGATGCGACAGGCAAGCGGGCCGCCGCCATAAGTGGAACCGTGCATGCCAGGCTTGATGGTGGAAGCTGCTTTCTCGTTTGCGATGATGACTCCGAGCGGAATGCCGCAAGCCATCGGTTTCGCAGCGATAACGATGTCGGGCAGCAGCACGGGATCGAGAAGCTGGTACGCAAAGTAAGCGCCAGGGCGGCCAACGCCGCACTGAATTTCATCGAAGACGAGCAAGGCATTATGCTCGTCAGCCAGTTCGCGGGCCCGGCGGGCAAACGCTTCTGAAATGGGGTTGATACCGCCCTCGCCCTGTATGAACTCAAACACGATACCGGCAGTCTTCCCGGTCACAGCTGCTTCGAGCGCGGGAATGTCATTACGCGAGATGAAGCGTGCGCCGGGCAGCAGCGGCTCGAAATCACGACGATACTTTGGCTGTCCGGTGATTGAAATCGCGCCCAGAGTCCGTCCGTGGAAGGAATTTTCGAGCGCGATGATCTCAGTCTTCTCGCCCGGAACGGAATTGCCATGCGCCCGAATCATCTTCAAGGCGCCTTCCATGGCTTCGGTGCCGGAGTTGCAAAAGAAGCTGCGCTGAAGGCCGCTGATCTTGGCCAGACGCTCGGCGAGCCGGCCCTGGTACTCGTGATAGTAGAGATTGGACGTGTGCAAAAGCAGGCCTGCTTGCTGCCGGATCAATTTGGTAATTCGGGGGTGGGCGTAGCCGAGTGAATTAACGCCGATGCCGCTGATGAGATCGAGATAACGCTTGCCGTCGAGGTCGTAGACGTAACATCCGCGGCCGCGATGGAGCAGGAGCGGATAGCGGGCGTAGTTCTGCAGCAGGTACGCCTGCTCGAGACCCATGATTTCGGCCAGGGGCGTAGTGTGAACTTCCGAGGAAGGGATGGAGGCAGCGGCCATATTCCTTCATGATACGGACGCCGCGCCGATTTGCGGAGTTCAGCCGGCCTTTTCACCCGCGAGAAACGGACCAGGCACCGGGATCGTGTCGAAGCGCGAGCGCTGCGCTCTGTTCTCGATGATGCTCCTAAGACCGAAGCCGGGCAGTTTCATGAAATGGGCAAAGGCCATTTCGACTGCAGACTGGGGCACAAGCCCGATCAGTTCGCTTCCTTCCACCTCGATTCCTCTCTCAGCCGCGAGACGGCTGACTCTCTCGAAGACGAGATGCGGCGGCGTGCGCTCGAAGTCGGTAAGATTCATCGAGACCTGGACCAAACCCCGCGAGGCAAGCTGCAGGCCCAGCGCTTTCACGGCCCGAAATCCGCCGGAGCTCTCGCGAATCGCGCGGGCAATTGAACGCGCGACCGAAACATCGTTCGATTTCAAATTGATGTTGAATGCGATCAGAACCTGGCGAGCGCCCACAACGACTGCACCGGCCGTCGGATGCAGCGCAGGACCGCCAAGGTCAGGAGCCCTGGCAGGGTCCGTGAGAACCGCTTCACGAAGGCCCTCGAATTGTCCGCGCCGGATATTCTCCAGCGCAGCGCGGCCCGGTTTAAGCGCAGCCGCTCCGTAGAAATAGACGGGAATACCGAGTTCGCGGGCGATCCGCTCGCCTGCCCGATGGGCAAAATCCGCACACGCCTCGAGAGTCACCGAACCGAGCGGAACAAAGGGCAGCACATCGAGGGCGCCCACGCGCGGATGAACGCCGCTGTGACGAGTAAGGTCAATGACGGCCGCAGCCTGTGCGGCAGCCCGCACGGATGCTTCCACCACAGCTTTGCCGGGTCCAACAAAGGTGACGACGCTGCGGTGATGATCCCGGTCGCTCGTGCGGTCGAGGACCTGGACACCGGCAACGGATGAGATAGCGCTCACCAACAGATCGACACGGGCAGCATCGCGGCCTTCGGAGAAATTCGGCACGCATTCAATCAACGGCTCGTTCATGCCGCGCTCGCCTTCCAGCCGGTGCGGTTAAAAACAACTCTTCCTTCGCGTATTACCATCCCGACGTGATTCATGCCGAAGCGGCGCGGTATTTCCCGATAGTCCGGAAGATTGAGCACCAGGAGATCGGCGCGCTTGCCGACCTCCACGCTGCCAACCGAATGGGCAAGGCCAAGCGCATGGGCGGCGTTTATGGTAGCGGCAACGATCGCTTGCTCGGGCGTCAGCCCTAAGCGAAGCACCGCCAGCGCAATGGTCATCTGCATATTGAAGACCGGCATCTCGCGTGCATTGTAGCCGCTTGAGAGCACAAGCGCGGCATCGCTCGCGGCGAGCGTTCGGATGCTCCCGCCGGCAGTATCCTGCGTGATGCTGGCAGCAGGCGCAAGAATCACCGGCATTTTCATTTGGGAAAGCACGGCGCATTCGCTATCGCTTACATCCCAGTGGCAACTCACGGCTCGGGCCCGCACCCAGTTCAGCGTGCGAAGCAGCGTTTCCGCTGAGCCACCGGGCCAGAGTAGCGTGGTGCAGATTCTATTTTCCGAAGCCGTTTGCCAAACCGCCTCGTCCACTGACTCTCCGAACGCGGGATCGATGGCGATACCCTGCGCGAGGTTGCGTTTTGTAAGGAGCGCGATGGCCGCACTCGGATCGAGGGAGGGCGATGCCGCCAGACCCGAGGATTCGCTTACTTTCCATGCCCGGTGAATACCGATCGGGTGGCCTCCCATTTGGACAAGGTTCCGCAGCAGCCCTATTTCCGAGTAAAGGCCTCCGTTGGTGGCAGCAACCGCCAATTGGGCACTCAGAGTACCGTGCTGGAGGCAGGCGCGGAGTAGTGAAATACTTTGCTCGCGGAAGTCTTCCGCACGGGTGCGTTTGGGGGAGGAGCGTTCGGCCACGGAACCGATGTCGATGGCAGGATCAACAAAACCCGGCATGACGATGGCCCCGTTGACTGCGATCTCCAAAGCGCCGCGGGCCGCCTTCAGATTTTCAACGCGCCGGGTCGAACCGACCGATTCGATCATCCCGTCCTGGATCAAAACTGATCCGTCTTCAATAATGGCTAAATCGTGGAGAGCAGCACCGCGGCGTAACCCACTAGGACCCCGCAACGTAAGCAGTTGCTTAGCCCCTCGGATGAGGAGTAGCTGTGCCAAAGTAATTCGATCAAAGTACTTATCTTACTTCCTGCCGTTCTGAGTTCCGGTTCTTCTCTTAACTACGGAGGCCGGAGATCAGCGAATGATAGGAGCGGAAATCCTGGACGAGCGCCCAGAGCGCAACGGCCAATGCGACGCCGGCAAGCGTTTTCCAGAGAGTTTCTTTCGGAGTACCAGGCAGGCCGGGCAGGCCGCCAATGAAGCCAACGGCCAGCCCGCCCGCGAAGCCTCCGAGGTGCGCGGCCAGATCGATGCCGGGCATCAAGCTCAAGACGATTCCGATGATGAGCCACTGGCCGTAATGGGCGCGAACCGCCTGGGCCAGAGGATTGGCGCGTTGTCGCAGGCCCATCGCGAGCATGATGCCGAACATGCCGAAACAGGCCGCCGACGCGCCTAGCGAGAGACTGTTGGGCGACCAGAGAAGGCTGGCCAGGAAACCAGTAAAGGTCGAGAAAATATAGGCAAAGATGAGCCGGCTGGTGCCGTAAAACTGTTCGACCTCGCGTACCAAAATAAAGAGTGACCAGGAGTTCATCAAGATATGCATGAGCCCGCCATGCAGAAAGCCCGCCGTGATCAGGCGCCAGTACTGGCCCGCATAGATCAGCGGAGCGTACTTCGCTCCGAGAAGCATCGCCACCTGACCGCTGACCTCGGGGCTTTTTGTAAGTTTGTAGCTGACCGCCACCTCGGCCAGGTAAAAGGCAGCGTTGATAATCAGAATAATGATGCTCGAGAGGTTCGCCTGCGGTATGAATGAGGCCGCAAATTCGCTGGGTCGCAGATCGACAGCGCGTGGGCCCAACTGGACGCCGCAATACGGACACACGCGGTCGGATGTTGTGATGAAGGCCCGGCAATTCGGGCACATGCGGCGTTTCTCCACGGCTTTCATTGTACGGTGCAGCCGTGATTTGCCCTGCTAAAATCGGATTCGCATGATCAAGACCGAGCAGGAGTACCGCGCAGATCTTCTTCGTGTTTGCCGCCTCGTCTACGAAAAGGGCTGGGTAGCGATGAACGACGGCAACGTGAGCATCCGGCTGGACGAAGATCGGATTCTTTGCACCCCGACGGCGGTAAGCAAAGGCTTCCTCGAAGCGGAAGACCTGATCATCTGCGACCCTTGCGGCCGCAAAATCGATGGGCAGCGGGAGCGAACGAGCGAGATCGCCATGCACAATGTCATTTACGCCGCTCGCCCGGATGTGCGATCGATCGTGCATGCGCATCCACCCACAGCTACCGGTTTCGCCTGTGCCGGACGGGCATTGGATAAGGCCTTGCTCCCGGAGGTGGTGATTCAACTGGGCAGCGTGCCGCTTGCTTCCTATGGATTGCCGGGGACGCCCGCGCTCAGCGAAGGGATGATGCCCTACATCGCGCAATACGATGCGATGCTCCTCGAAAATCACGGCTGTACCGCCTATGGACGCGACGTCTGGGAGGCGTTCTTCCGGATGGAGATGGTGGAACACTTTGCCCGTATCGCTTTCGTGGCGGAGATGCTTGGCGGGGCCCGCGCCTTGCCGCGGGAAGAAGTAAAAAAGCTGTTCGATGCCCGGGCTCGCTACAACGTCAATTCCAAAGTCCAGATGGAACCAGGCATGCCGCGGGTGGCGGAAGATGAGAACTGAAGCAGGTTCTCCCGGCCTCCCAAAACCGTTAGGCTTTTACCGCGATAATTGACTTCGTAAGACCGAAAAACGGTTCTCTCAAAATACGTGCCTCCGGGAAGAGCGATTTGAGCGCTGTAGTATCCAGAAGGTTCATCTCGCTCAAAAAGTGAGACACGTAGTACGCACGCTCCTCCTTCGTTGGCCGGACTACCCGTTCCCAGATAGTAAATCGTTCCAGGACAAAGCGCTGAAGGTTCTTGGGAAGGTAATGTACTAACGGCAACATCATGTGTAACTCGACGGGAAATCGGCGATTGGGTGTTTGGATCCAGTAAGATCTTCCGACCCGAGCCACTTCTTCGGCAAAACGCTGTTGCTGTTCTCGATTGCCTACGTGCTCAATCACTGAGTTGCTGAAGACGATATCGAATGATTGGTCGCGGAACGGCAGCAGGCAGCCGTCGCCCGCTACCTGGCTGATATTTGGCGAGGGCGGCCCGAGCGCACTTGGGAAGTTCAGGAATGTCACTTGGGGCTGCACCGGGAGAAATTCCCAGATAAACGGAGATCCGCCTACATCCAGAATGCGAGTCTTACCAGAAGGCAAAAGCGTGCGTTCGAACAGCGCCATTCGCCGAGAGCGGAAATAACGGAAAGCACTTTGAAGAGGCCGCGTTTGCACGAGAGTCCTGTCCTTCTCTCGTACCAAATGGGACGGATTCAGGAGCCTGATCTATAAACTCATTTTATACTTATATTCTATTGCATAAAAGTTTCTTCTAGGCTAACTTGGACACATGCAGGGCTGGCGGGTCGCTCAACCGGGCGATAAGTTGGCTTTCAGGTGTAAGTAATGAATGATTTCATTTCAGAGACTACGCGCACTGTAGCGGTCGTACCAAAGACCGCCTACTAGTCACGAGTCAGGAATTCGGGGCCACCGGCGGGGAATAAAACCAGCGCTGGTGGCTCTTTTCTTTGGCGCTTGAATGTGCGATGTTATGGCCAGATTGCCTTAGGAGTTCGTAAATCGATCATGTCTTCTTCCGCTACACTTTCCGGCGCTAAAATTCTGCTGAACTGCCTCCTTGCGGAGGACGTCGATTGCATTTTCGGTTATCCGGGCGGCGTAACACTGCCGCTCTACGATGCTCTTTACGATCATCCGATCAAACACATTCTGGTACGCCACGAGCAGAATGCGGCGTTCGCGGCACAGGGCTATGCCAGAGCCACGGGGCGAGTCGGTGTCTGCTGCGCGACCTCGGGTCCCGGCGCGACCAACCTGGTAACGGGACTGGTTGACGCGATGATGGACTCGATCCCGATCGTGGCGCTGACGGGCCAGGTTTCGACCAAGCTGATCGGCACCGATGCCTTTCAGGAGGCCGACACATTCGGCATCACCCGCTCGGCGACTAAACACAACTTTCTAGTTAAGAACATCCACGACCTGCCGAAGGTGATTCACGAAGCCTTTTACATTGCGGCTTCCGGGCGGCCGGGTCCGGTGCTGGTCGACGTGACCAAAGATGTGTTTCAGGGACAGGCCCAGTACACGCCGGTGAGCGAGATTCATCTGCCGGGTTACAAGGTATACAGCGAAGGACATGCGGGTCAGATCCGCCGCGCGGCCCAGATGATCTGGGAAGCCGAGCGCCCGTTTGTCTATAGCGGTGGCGGTGTGATTGCGGCCAACGCGAGCGACGAGTTAAAAGCTCTGGTGGAATTGTTGGACGCGCCCACGGTTTGTACGCTGATGGGCTTGGGCGCGCTGCCGTGCGACCATCCGAATTTCATCAGCATGCCCGGCATGCATGGCAGCTACGCGGCCAACATGGGCATGACTCATGCGGATCTGCTGATTGCGCTCGGGGTGCGCTTCGACGATCGTGTGACAGGACGCCTGAATGCGTTTGCGCCACACGCGAAGATCATCCACGTGGATATCGATCCGGCGGAGATCGGGAAAAATCGGCACGCCGACCTACCGATCGTCGGCAACTTGAAACGGATCTTACCGAAGCTGACGAATGAAGTTCGCGAGCTCGATGGAGCAATGCGAGCGAAGAATAGCGAAGCGCGTCAGAGCTGGTGGAAACAGATACGCGAGTGGAAGGCGGAGCACCCGCTGGTGGCCGAAGAATCGACTGACGAAATCAAGCCGCAGCACCTGATGGCGGAGATCGATAAGCTATCGGGCGGCCAGGCAATTATAACGAGCGATGTGGGCCAGCATCAGATGTGGTCGGCGCAGCTAATCCGCTACAACGAGCCGCGTTTGTGGATCAACTCGGGCGGACTTGGTTCGATGGGTTTCGGTCTGCCTTCCGCGATCGGCGCTCAGTTCGCCCGGCCGGACAAGCTGGTGTTTGCCATCGTGGGCGACGGGGGATTCCAGATGTCCATTCCGGAGCTGGCGACGATCGTCAATCATGCGCTGCCAATCAAAATCATCGTCATGAATAACGGACACCTGGGGATGGTGCGGCAATGGCAGGAGTTGTTCTACAACAACCGTCTCAGCCAGGTAGAGCTAAGTTCCTTTCCGGACGTTGAGAAGCTTGCGGCGGCTTACGGGTTTAAAGGACGCACGGTGGACGATGTCCGTGAGATGCCGGGCGCCTTACGGCAAGCTGTCGATGAACCGGGGCCTTATCTGCTGAACGTGAAAGTCTCGCCCTTCGAAAACGTATTTCCCATGGTGCCAGCCGGGGGCGCTATCAACGAGATGGTGTTGGGTCCGCCTCAGCCGGTGGCAGTTTAGCGGAGGCGCTATGCAGCAGATCATTTCTCTTCTTCTCGAAAACAAGCCCGGCTCTCTCATGCGTGTGACGGGACTACTCGGCCAGCGCGGCTATAACATCGAGAGCTTGACTGTGGCCCGCACGCCGGACGAGACACTTTCGCGAATGACGATCGCGGTCGATGTCGAGCCAGGTATCCGGGCCCAGGTGATCAAGCAGATGAATAAGCTAATCAACGTCCTGCAGGCGACTGACGTAACGGACGGCCCGGCGGTGAATCAGGAGCTCGTGCTGGTGCGGGTGCGCGGCAACCAACAGAAGGCGGCAGCCTTGAAGGAGGCCGAAATTTTCCACGCGCGAGCCGTGGACTCGACTCCTGAAGGGCTGGTTCTCGAAGCGACCGGCGATGCGGAGAAGCTGGATGCCTTTATCGAAGCGATGAAGAGCTACGGCGACATCGATGTTACCCGGTCAGGCGTTGTCTCGATGTCGCTCGATAATAAGCGGCTTCGCTTGTCGCCGCCAGTACCGCGCGGCGCCGCGCCGGAAGAAGTATTCGAACTGCAGGGCGCCGATTAGCCGAGCCCGCAAATTCAACGCACAGCCAAATTCAAAGGACAGGACAAACATGTCAAGACGTTTCTACGAGAAGGACGGAAGCCTTGCTCCGCTGCAAGGAAAGAAGATTGCCATTATCGGCTATGGCAGCCAGGGGCATGCACACGCACTCAACCTGCGCGATTCGGGCCTGAGCGTAGTTGTCGGATTGCCGGCGACGAGCAAGAGCGTGGCCAAGGCCAAAGCGGCGGGACTCGAAGTGCTGCCGGTAAGCGATGCGGCAGCGGCGGCGGACGTGGTGATGATCCTGGTGCCCGATCATGTGCAAGGCGACACGTATCGCAACGATATTGCTCCTCACATGAAGAAGGGCAAAACGTTGATGTTTGCGCACGGTTTCAACATTCATTTCGGCGAGATAAAGCCGCCCGCGGAGATCGATGTGACGATGATCGCGCCAAAGGCCCCCGGGCATCGCGTGCGTGAGCTGTTCACTGAAGGCGTGGGGGTACCGGCGCTCGTGGCGATCGCGCAGGACGCCTCCGGGAAGGCTCTAGAAAATGCTCTGGCGTATGCGCATGCGCTTGGGTGTCTGAAAGCCGGAGTGATCGAAACAACTTTCAAGGAAGAGACCGAAAGCGATTTGTTCGGCGAGCAAGCGGTGCTGTGCGGCGGTGTCAGCGAACTGATACGCGCAGGTTTCGAAACCCTTACGGCCGCCGGCTATGCGCCCGAAATTGCCTACTTCGAGTGCTTGCACGAACTGAAGCTGATCGTCGATCTGATCTATGAAGGCGGTCTCGGTTATATGCGCTATTCGATTTCCGATACCGCCGAGTATGGCGACTATACGCGCGGACCGCGCATTGTTACCGAGCAGACCCGGGCAGAGATGCGCAAGATCCTGAGCGAAATTCAGGCGGGCGAGTTTGCGAAAACCTGGCTGGCCGAAAACCGCGAAGGCCGCAAGAAGTTCCTGGCCATGCGCGAGAGTGCGAAGGACCAGCCGATTGAACGGGTGGGCGCGGAGCTCCGGTCGATGATGCCGTTCCTGAAGAAGCGCAAAGAAGCCGGCGTGCCGGAAGAAGTGGGAGTAGGCGCGTAAGGGCGCCTAACTCCGCGAGAAGTCGACCTTCTCGTAGATTCCAGAAAGCGGCAGATCTATGTGCAAGGACGGCAGGTGGATGGTTGCCCCAGGGTCGTTTGTTTCGCTCAGCAACCATTGCCCGCTGGGCTGTCGGGTGTACTGCTCGACGTGAACTTCGTCCTGCGAAATGGTCAGATACTCGGCCAGACTCGGCAGGGCCCTGTACAACTGGAATTTATGTCCGCGATCGTAGTCCTGGGTGGAAGCGGAAAGAACTTCAGCGATCACAATCGGATTTGTGACCGTGTCGCGTCGATCGTCGGCGAATTCAGGCTTACCGCAGATGACCATCACGTCGGGATAAGTGTAAAGCCCAGATGAGTTAACGCGGAGACGCAGGTCACTTGAGAAGCTTCGGCAGTTACCGCTTCTGAGAGCCTGCCTGAACTCGGCAGCTAGGTTCACCGCAATAAGCGAGTGGTCTGCGCTTCCTCCCGACATGGCGAAGATCTTGCCATTCAGGTACTCGCTTTTCGTCTCGGCCTGGCGCTCGCGCTCGAGATACTCCTCGGGAGTGACGAAGTTAGCGACAGTCGTAGCCATCTCCTTTATCGTAACGGTTTAACGTGTAATCGGCTTGGCCCCGGCGAATCCAACTGCCATGAGCAATGACGAATTGAAGATACTGCGCCAACAGCTCGCGAGCGGAATCGGCGGCGGCGAGTCGCACATAACTTTCGATAAAGCGATAAAGGACTTCCCTGCCCCGGAACGCGGCACGAAGCCCGCCGGTGCGCCGCACTCCGCCTGGGAGCTGGTTGAGCACATGCGAATCGCGCAGCACGACATTCTCGAGTTTTCACAGAATCCCGATCACAAATCGCCAAAGTTTCCCGAAGGCTACTGGCCCGCAACGGCAGTTCCGCCCGATGCGTCTGCCTGGGATAAAACCGTCAAGGCATTCGAGCGCGATGCGAAGGAACTCGCAAAGCTTATTGAAACCGGCGATCTGTTCACTGCTTTCGCACATGGTGACGGCCAGACGCTGCTGCGAGAAGCCTTGATTACGGCCACTCACAACTCGTATCACCTGGGCGAGCTTGTGTTTTTGAAGCGGATGCTGCTGGAAAAAGCATGACGGACAGGCTGAAATAGTTGCCAATCGGCCGCTGCGTTGTCCTATAATCGGACTTACCGGTCTCATGCTCCTGCTTCTCCAAGGCGGAATTCTTATTAGCGTGGCCATTAGCGGCCCTGCCTGAGACCTCGTACACAGTTAAAGCTTTCGAGGCCACCGGCAGGGAGAACCAGCTGGTGGCTTTTTGCTTTTTCAGACAAGAAATTCGATAAACAAGAAAGTTAGGATCGCTCGATGATGAAGGTGTTCACGTTCGACACTACGCTGCGAGATGGCACGCAGGGTGAGTCTGTTTCGTTCTCGGTGGACGACAAGCTGGCGCTGGCCGAAAAGCTCGACGATCTGGGTATCGATTACATCGAGGGCGGCTGGCCCGGTTCAAATCCGCGCGACAAAGAATTTTTCGAGCGGGCCGCCGGCCTGAAGCTGAAACATGCCAGGCTAACGGCCTTTGGGGCAACCCGCTTCGCAAAGAATCCGGTCGAGAAAGACGCGAATGTGGCAGCGCTGCTTGCGGCCGGAACGCCGGTTGTATCGATCTTCGGTAAGACTTGGGATTTTCATGTTCGCCGCGCGTTGGGGATCACGGAAGAAGAAAACCTGGAGTTAATCGCGGACACGGTTCGCTATCTGGTAGCACACGGACGCGAAGTGGTTTACGATGCCGAACATTTTTTCGACGGCTATCTTGCGAACCCTTCGTACGCGCTGCAAACCCTGGAAGCGGCGAAGGAGTCCGGCGCGGAAGTTCTCTGCCTGTGTGATACGAACGGCGGCACTTTACCGGCAGAGCTGGCCGAGATAGTGGGAGTGGTGCGCGCGCGCTTTGCCGGAACGATTGGCATCCACTGCCACAATGATTCCGAGGTAGCTGTGGCGAACACTCTCGCGGCGGTGCAAGCAGGCGCCAGTCACGTGCAAGGCTGCCTGAACGGCTACGGCGAGCGATGCGGCAATGCAAACCTGTGTTCGGTTTTGGCGAACTTGGAGCTAAAGCTTGGGTATCAGACAATCGGCCGCGAGAAGCTCAAGGGGTTGACTCAGCTGGCGCGCTTCGCAGCCGAGATGGCGAATCTGCCGCTCCGGCGCGACCAGGCATTTGTCGGCCCGAGCGCGTTTGCTCACAAAGGCGGCATCCACGTCAGTGCGGTGATGAAAGACTCCGCCACCTACGAACACATTCGGCCGGAGCTTGTCGGCAACCAGCAGCGCGTGCTGCTGAGCGATCTTTCGGGGCGCGGCAATGTTGCCTACAAGCTTAAGCAGCTCGGCTTCAAAGAGAACCTCAGCGATCTCGCCGGGCGCGAGCTGCTGCAGCGCATCAAGCAGATGGAACACCAGGGTTACGACTTTGAATCGGCCGAGGGCACTTTCGAACTGCTCGTCAGAGAAGCAGCGCATCCGGAATTTCATCCGTTCGAGGTTGTGCGTTACGAGGTTTCGACTAAGCTTCAGGGAAGCGGTGATGAGACGGTCACAAGCGCCGGTGTCACGCTGCGTGTGGATGATTCGGTACATTCTTCCACTGCCACCGGCCATGGCCCCGTACATGCGCTTGACCTTTGTTTGCGGCAGTGCCTGGCTTCGATCTATCCAGCCATCACGACGGTACGGCTCACCGATTACAAGGTCCGTGTGCTCGGCGGCCGGGGCGGAACAGATTCCAAAGTTCGCGTGCTGGTCGAGTGGAGTGATCAGAGCCGGAGCTGGGCGACCGTTGGCATCTCCGACAACGTGATCGACGCGAGCTGGCGCGCGCTGGTGGATGCACTACGGCTTGAGCTGATGCGCCTGGTGGAACGGGATGCTGAAGCGAGCCAGCCGGCGCGGGACTTTAGTTGGGCGGTCTAGGCACACGAAGCAAAGTTTTTGCCTGATCCAGCCGGCCGTGTGGCTGCTGCCGGCGAGCGGTGATGCGCCTCATCGTAGAATCGGCTAGATATGAAAGCTGTAGTGGCCGACCCTGTTGGCGGCCCTGAAAACCTAAAGTACATCGATTTGCCCGCGCCTGAGCCGGGCGAAGGTGAAGCGCTGGTCAAACTCGAAGCGATCGGGGTGAACTTTATCGATGTTTACTATCGCCAGGGTCTCTACAAAGTTCCAGAGTCGCCGGTCCGGCTGGGTAATGAGGGTGCGGGCACCATTGCGGCGGTAGGCAAAGGAGTGAATCTGCCGATCGGTCAGCGTGTCGCTTATGCCATGGCGCGCGGTTCATACGCGGAGTATATGGCCGTGCCGCAGAAACTGCTGGTAGAACTCCCCGCGAGCGTGAGCTTTGAGTACGGAGCGGCGGTGATGCTGCAGGGCATGACGGCCCATTACCTGACGCGCTCCACCTTCGCTCTCAAAGCGGGTCAGGTTTGCCTGGTGCACGCCGCAGCCGGCGGGGCTGGACTCTTAGTGGTGCAAATGGCCAAGATCGCGGGTGCGACTGTAATCGGCACGTGCTCCTCTGCGGAAAAAGCGGCATTGGTCAAAGAGCACGGAGCAGACCACGTGATCCGCTATACCGAGCAGGATTTTGTTACCGAAGTGAAGCGCCTCACGAATGGCGCCGGTGTCGATGTGGTCTACGATTCGGTGGGGAAATCTACCTTCGCAAAGAGCCTGGATTGTCTGAAACCGCGCGGGATGATGGTGACCTTCGGGCAATCGAGCGGCCCGATCGGCGAGATAGATCCGCTAACTCTCATGCAGAAAGGGTCGCTGTTTCTGACACGCCCGAACCTGGGGAACTATATTGCCGATCCGGCTGAGCTGAAGTGGCGATCCGCGGAGATCTTTCAGTGGATCAAGGAGCGCCGCCTGAAGCTCCACATTCATCGGGAATACAAACTGGCCGAGGCGGCCGCTGCGCATCGAGACCTCGAGGGTCGACAGACGACCGGAAAGCTCTTGCTTACTCCCTAGATGGCGAGCCTCGAAGAGCAGTCCGAGTATGGCATCCGGCGAGACCGGTTAAGAGCGGAGCTCCAGGATCTCCGGCTGACCGCGTTCCTTACTACCTCGCCCTCCAACGTGCGCTATTTGAGCGGTTTTTCGGGCAGTAATGGCGCGCTGCTCATGACAAGCGATCGGGCGTTGCTCTTCACAGATCCGCGTTATGCTTCCCAGGCTCCGCAGCAATCCGACTGCGAGGTAAAGGTTGCTAAAGGTCCTTTGCTTTTGGAGATTGCCAAGTGGGTCAAGCGGCTCAAGATCACGGCCCTTGCCTTCGAGCAAAACCGTATCAGCTTCGAGGAATATACCCAGCTTAAGACGGCTTTCGGTCAAATCAGACTGAAGCCCTTGGCGGGAGCGGTTGAGCGGCTGCGGATGGTGAAATCCGCCGCCGAGATCGGCACCATTCGGGCGTCGGTACGGCTGAATTCGGTGGCGCTCGAACAGGCTCTTGCCCATTGGCGGCATGACATGACGGAGGCAGATCTAGCGGCCGAGATCGACTATCGCATGCGGCTGCTGGGCGCCGATTCCACCGCTTTTGAGACGATTGTTGCCGCCGGACCGCGCAGCGCTTTACCGCATGCGCATCCCACCAACCACCCGATTGAGAACAATCAATTGTTGTTGGTGGATATGGGCGCGAAGGTTGCTGGTTATGCCAGTGACATGACGCGAACTCACGCCTTAGGTAAGCTGGATACCAAGGCTCGCCGCATGTATAAAGCAGTGCTTGAGAGCCAGCTGGCGGCGATCGATTTAGTAGGACCGGGCATTTCCTGCGCTCACGTCGACCGTACTGTGCGGGGAGTGTTGCGCGGCTACGGCTTCGATAAGCTGTTTGTTCACTCGACGGGTCACGGACTTGGCTTGGAGATACACGAAAGGCCGCGCGTCGGCAGGAAAGAGATGACGAAGTTGGAAGTAGGGATGGTAATTACAATCGAGCCCGGTATTTATCAGGACGGATTAGGCGGGATACGCATTGAAGACACGGTCGTCGTAACTGCAAGAGGGTGCGAAGTCCTCACGCCGACTGGTAAAGAGCTCGTGGTTCTATAACGGGGATCGAACAGCGCAGAATGGGTCAACGATGACTATTGACGAGATCAGAAAGCTGATTGAGATCGTTCGCGACACGGGCATCGCGGAACTGGAAGTCCAATGGGACAAGGATCGTGTCAGGATTGTCGGCACGTCCGCCGCGAGTAAGGAAGTTATTCTTCCAACCGTGCTGCCTGTTTCAATAGCGGGTGCGGCCCCGCAGGCAGCTGTCCAGCCCCCGGTGGCTGGGCAGCCCCTGACTCCTCCCGCTGTTGCGCCGCCCGCCTTTCTACCCGAAGAAGAACTGACGGTCCTCGTGAAGTCTCCCATTGTAGGCACTTACTATGATTCCCCTTCGCCCGGAGAACCCTCGTTCGTAAGAGTGGGCGACACGGTGGAACTGAAGCAGGTGCTTTGCATTATCGAATCGATGAAGTTAATGAATGAGATCGAAGCAGACGTAGCAGGCACTATTGTTGAGAAGCACGTAGAGAACGGACGGCCGGTCGAGTACGGCGAAGCGCTCTTTACGCTGCGTCCGCTCTGAAGAGCACAGCGCCCGCCATGTTTCACAAGATCCTCATAGCCAACCGGGGTGAGATTGCACTCCGGGTTATATGCGCCTGCAAAGACCTGGGCATTAAAACAGTGGCCGTGTATTCGGAAGCCGACCGGCATAGCCTTCACGTCCGTTTTGCGGACGAGGCGATCTGCATCGGTCCCGCCAAGAGCACCCTCAGTTATCTGAACATTGCCTCTGTGATGAGCGCGGCGGAGATCACCGATGCCGACGCCATCCATCCGGGTTACGGGTTCCTCAGTGAGAACGCAGATTTCGCGGAGGTCTGCGAGCTTTCCGGCATCAAGTTCATCGGCCCTCGGCCTGACGTGATCCGCAGCATGGGCCTGAAGCAGCGAGCACGCGCAGCCATGGAAAAGGCAGGTGTTCCCATCCTGCCCGGATCGAGGGGCATTTTAAGCAGCTTGGAAGAGGCGCAGGAGCTGGCTGCTGCGATTGGATTGCCTGTGATGCTGAAAGCGGCGGCCGGAGGCGGAGGACGCGGCATGCGCGTCGTTCGGTCTGAGGCCGAGCTTCCGGCCTTACTGGCACAGGCGCAGTCGGAAGCTGCCGCAGCGTTTTCGAGCGGTGATGTCTACATGGAAAAGCTCGTTGAGGCTCCCAGGCACATCGAGTTTCAAATATTGGGAGACGAGCACGGAAACGTCGAGGTCCTCGGCGAGCGCGAGTGCTCCATCCAGCGACGACATCAAAAGCTGATCGAAGAGTCTCCCTCGCCCTGCGTAACGCCGGAACTGCGGCGGCGGATTTCAGACACGCTTCGTGTCGCGATGAAAGCCATCGGCTACACCAACGCCGGCACAGTCGAGTTTCTGATGGATGAGCGAAGGAATCTGTACTTCATCGAGGTCAATGCTCGTATTCAGGTGGAGCACCCTGTCACCGAACTGGTATCCGGGATCGATCTCGTGAAAGCGCAGATCCGCATAGCCATGGGAGAAAAGCTCTGCGACATCATCGACTCGCCGGTCGTGCTAACCGGACACGCGATCGAGTGCAGGATCAACGCCGAAGATCCGCAGACCTTCGCGCCTTCGCCCGGACGAATCACCGGTCTTAATCTTCCCGGAGGGATCGGCGTTCGTGTTGACACGGCAGCTTACACCGACGCAGTCATTCCCCCTTACTACGATTCACTAGTGGCGAAGCTAATCACCTACGGCAGCGACCGTAAAGAGGCGATCTGCCGGATGCGCCGAGCCCTGAGCATGTTTGTGATTGAAGGCATTCACACCAGCATTTCCCTGCACGATAAGATTCTTTGTGATGAAGACTTCGTTGCCGGTAACTTCGACACGACGTTTCTGACTAAGTTCTTCGCCGCAAAGGCTTCCGCTAACTAACAGTCGCGGCTCCATGAAACCGCGACCGTAAGCAAACAGCTTAGTTAGAAACTGATTCCCAGTAACACATCGCCCTGGTCTTTGTTCGTGCGTAACCCATCCGCGCGAAACGACTCGTTAGCCCAACGCGTGTAGCGCGCTTCTGGAGTGATCGACACCGGCCCCTTCTTGAAAGTGACACCGATTCCCGCCACGCCTCCGAAGCTGTTCCGGTTCCTGATGGCGGTGGAGTTGTTGTCGAAGACGGGGGCGGCCGAGCTCAGAAATGTTCTCTGGTCGATTGTCGAAATGTGCCGGTAAGAAGCTCCGAAATCGACAAACGGGCGGTAATGACTCAAGGAAAAATTATATTTGAACACGCCCGGGATCTCCCATTGATTAAAGCCAGTGCGTGTATAGGACTGCGAAGAGCCACCCAAAATGTTGTTGAAGTTGCCGGGCTTATAGAGTCCGTCGACCTCGAACCGCAGATGATGGAACGGCACAAAAAATTCGGCGCTGACACCGAACTCGTAACGAGGCACCGACGAGTTATAGGATCCAAAGCTGGTTGTTCCACCTGTGGAACTAGAACCACTGGTGTTGAACATTTCTGTTACGGGCACGCCCACTTTTAAGCCCAGCGAAACAGGAAGTCGAGACTCTGTATTCTGAGCGAAAAGGCACGAGGCACCTAGGGTAATTACAGACAAAAGATAAGTTATTTTTCTCATAATGCATTCCCACCAAGTAAAGTTGCGATTCAGAAACGCACACCATGGTGCATCTTGAACTGCTTAGCAGTCGCGTATGCCGGTTTGATGTTAGAAAAAGAAAGTGCGTTCCAAAGTAAACGTACTTATTCGACGATAATATCTGGCGATAAATACACTAGAGATACTTGCTGATTGTCCAGTAAAGAAGAAATACTACGGGCAGCGCGAACAGGCTGCTATCCATGCGATCGAGTACCCCGCCGTGCCCCGGCAGAAGGGTGCCGCTATCTTTCACGCCCGCCACGCGCTTGAGCGCCGATTCCGACAAATCGCCAAACTGCCCGGCGATATTGCCTAACATGGCCATCAGCACTACTTCCCATTTGGGAAGAGCCGGAACGAAGTGTCCCAGATAAAGGACCCCGAACAGTACTGACCCGGCGACCGATGCCGCCGCCCCTTCCCAACTCTTGTTGGGACTGACAATAGGCGCGAGGCGGTGCCTTCCGAAGTAACGCCCAAAGTAATAAGCGGCCGAATCGCCAGCCCAGTTCAAAGCCAGTGCGAAGAACAGCAGATGAACGCTCTCTCTGCGAAGGTCGACGGCAAAGCGCCACGGCGCAAACGCGTACAAGACCCCGAGAATGACCGCGGAGACCTGCGGCAGCATCGCGCTTAAGTCCGAGAATCGGAGAGCCGCTATGAACGAAACGACAGCGAGCACCGTAATGGCCGGCAGCAGAAGTCCCGCTCCTGCAGGCGAACTGTGTGGGCAGAGAATTACCAGCAACCCGCCTGCTAAGCCAAGCCAGCCCGGGTTCCGAATGCCATGCCCCACAACAAGCGCCGAGTACTCGCGGTAGCAAAGCGCTCCCATGCCGAACGCTGCCGCGATGAAAACATACTCGGGGACAAAAAAGATCAGCGAGAAGGCAAAGGCGAGCAGCCCGATTGCGGTCATCAGGCGCTTCATAAAGAGAACGGTCTCAATCTAAAGTTATTGTGGCCAACTCCTCCGGCGAGCGGGCTAGGGGAAACTTCAGGAGGGTTTCTTCCCCCAGATAGGGTGGACTGTCGAGCGACCCCGGACTACGCGTCAACCCGCCAAAACGACGATCCCGGCTTTGGTACTCGGAGATGGCCTCCAGCAATTCCAGACGCGAGAAATCAGGCCAGAGCGTCTCGGTTACGTAGAGTTCTGCGTAGGCGATCTGCCAAAGGAGAAAGTTGCTGATACGCATTTCGCCGGAGGTCCTGATGAGGAGATCGGGATCCTTCAGCCCGGCAGTATAAAGATGACTCGAAATGGCTTCTTCCGTGATCTCGAGCGAATCCAGGTTGCCTTCGTTACGGGCATTTTCCAGCATCGAGTTCACCGCATCCACCAGCTCCGTACGGCCGCCATAGTTGATGGCTAGGTTCAGGCGCATGCCTCGATTCTGTGCCGTCTTGTCCATCACGGACTGCAGCTCCGCCTGTACAGGAGCCGGCAATGATTCCAGGCGGCCAATGGCCGACAGCTGAATTTCGTTGCGCATCAGGCTAGGGAGCTCGCGGCGTAAGTAGAGCCGTAGGAGCCGCCATAATCCCTCGATCTCATGTCTGGGGCGCTTCCAGTTCTCAACCGAAAAGGCATACAGTGTTAGAGCCTCCAGGCGAAGCTGGGCACACGTTTCAACGACGGTTCTGACGGGATCAATTCCAGCTTTGTGGCCTAGAATTCTCGGATAATTTCGCTGTTTGGCCCAACGCCCGTTTCCATCCATGATGATGGCGATGTGGGCCGGCAGGCGCTTCGGGTCGAGCTGGGCGGCAACGCGCCATTCCTGGTCGCCCGGGGAGAGCGACTCAAGCAGTTCCTTCATAACGTAAAGCTCTATGGTACAGCAAGAGAAAATGCCGCCGCCCACGGTGCAAAGGGGACGAGAACTGCCCCGAAGCAGAGAAAACTACCGAAGGGCAGCTCGTAAGAGGAGGCGTCTTTGCGCGCCAAAAAAATAAAGAGGATCCCAAGCAGCGCACCGCCCACGGCGCCGATCATCAGAGCCGAAAGACCCAGCTCCGGTCCAAGAAACACGCCGAGAAGAACGAGCAATTTAACGTCTCCAAGGCCGAGCGCCTCACGTTTTCGCAAACGTCCGTAGAGAACGCCTGCCGTCCATACCGGGACAGCCAGGAGCAGGGCTCCGATAGTTGCGTTCAGTAGAGACTGCCAGCGCCAATCCGCGTTGACGAGGAGCACAGCTCCGAGCGCGCCGGGTACCGGCACGACTGCGGCCGCAATCAGGCCGAGGGTAGCGCCGCCTAACGTTAACTCATCCGGCAGGAGCCGCTCCTCGAGATCCGTTGAGAAAAGAACAATGAGGAGACACTCGAAGATGGCCCATTTCAGAGCTGCGAGCGTCGGACCAAATTTGATCGCTGTCAAAGCGAAGAGAACCGCGGTCGCGAGTTCGATCAGCGGGTAGCGAGCACCGATCGGCTGCGAGCAGTAGCGGCATCGGCCTCGTAAAAAGAGATAGCTGAAGATCGGGATGTTATCGGTGACGGCGAGTTGCCGGCCGCATTCCGGACAAAAAGATCGCGGCGCAACAACGGAGAGATCGCGCGGAATCCGGTAAATGCAGACGTTTAGAAAACTCCCGAGCAGGAGCCCGAAAATGATCGCGAGCGGCAGCAGAAGAAGCTCCATTTCAGCCTGCAAGTGCCTTTGAGTAACTGGCCAAGGTTGCCGTCACCATATGTTCCCAGCTGAACTTCCGATCAACCTGCAATAGACCGTTACGGCTCAGGCTCCAAGCCAGTTCCGGATCGTTCAACACTCGTTGCATCGCAGCGGCGATGGCACGCGGTTCGTTCGGGACGAGCAAGCCGGATTTCCCATCCTCGATGACTTCGGGCAGACCGCCGACACTGCTTGCAATCACCGGTACTCCGCAGCTCATGGCAAGCAGAGCAGCGGAACCAAGACCCTCCGACCGAGTGGCGTAGACAAACAGCGAGGCTCGCTCGAAATCTCTTTCGAGATTGGAGGAAAACGTGACCGCAATCCCGGCGATTTCGGCCGCCTGCTCCACCAGGTCACGACCCTTGTCCGGATCTGGCGAGGCGAGAGAGACAACCACCCGATCTAGGCCGGACGTTGCTTCCGCCTTGGGAAACAAGCCGACACCGTCGTAGACTACATCGATTTTCTCCGCTTTGATACCGGCCTGCTCGAGCTCTCGCCTTACACACTGAGACACGGCGATAAACCGTGCCGGGCGGCGATACTTCCAGCGTGACAACAAGCCGCTCTTGACAGGAAAGGCAACGCGCCGCGAGACCACGAAGGCTCTTCGCGCAGCGACTGCTGCCACGGTATGGGCGTGCGCATCGTGAACGTGTACCAGATCTGCCGCTAGTGACTGTTTCCAAACTGAGCGCGCACTCGCCTTACCAACGGAGAAACCGGCCGACTGCGCCGCCGCCCACAATGGGCATGCGGGGCGCGCGAGAAGCTCCATCGCGTGCCCGCGCTCTCGCAGGCCCTTCATCAGAGCGAGAGTCTGATGCTGGCCGCCCCGCATTTGCTTACCCATGTCGACCTGCAGGATCCGCACACGCTACTTTCGTCCGGGCGCCATAATGCGCGCCTTCGCATATTTCATGAAGTTATAGAACGCGGCCATGTAGGCGATTGCGAGCCCTTCAAATCCATCCAGCATCCCCAGCTTCAAGAAGTAGATTTGAATGAAAGTCCACGGAGGATGGAGTAGCAGACTCGCAAGCGAAACCGCACCCTCGCGGGCGGCAATCTCCTGGGCGGCGAGCGTCGTGTACCGGTCCATGCTGCGAAGGTGCTCGGATAATGAACTGCACGTGAAGTGCAACAGATTCGATTCCAGCCGGCCGACGGCTCCTTCCACCTTGACGGCCTCGTGTACAAATTCGCCTACCCACTTCGCCTTGGTTCGATTGAAGAGCCTTACCTTGCGATCGGGGTACCAGCCGCCGTGGAGAATCCAGCGGCCCAGATACTGGGCCAGTCGCGGGACCGAGTAGCCATCGAACTCAGGGCCGCTCTTCTTAATCTGCCAGATCTCTGCTTCGAGCGCTTCACTTAGACTCTCGTCCGCATCGAGTGACAGGATCCAGTCGTGCGCAGCGAGCTCGGCCGCGATGTTTTTCTGCGCCGCATAACCGTGCCAGGAGGCTTCTACTACGCGCGCCCCGAGCTTGCCTGCGATCTCGACCGTCCGGTCGTTCGATCCACTGTCGAGCACCAGAATTTCATCACAGCATCGCAGACTCTCTATAACGCGTGCGATATTCCGTTCTTCGTTAAACGTAATGATCGCCGCCGAGATCTTTATCACGTAAAATCTCAGGTCGCTCGGACGGGCACCACGGTCAGTGAGAGGACGAAGATGAGCACGGCAGCCAGGCAAAGCGCGAGGCGACTTCCGGAAAGAGGCGTATCGTCGTAGATCAACGGGTGCCGTCTGCCGAAGAAGAACATGACCACTCCCCAGATCCACCAAGGCCAATAAAAGAACCCCGCAATGGCGAGCAGGAACACAAAAGTGAGGCTGACCCGCCGGTGCCAAGAATCGGAGCCTAACGCGTAAAGAATATGTCCACCGTCCAATTGGCCGATAGGCAGCAGATTGAGAGCTGTGGCAAAGAGGCCAGCCCAGGCAGCCATTGCGATCGGATGCAGCACGATGTGAGTCGCGGGCGTTTGCGGGAAGAAGACGCCCTCGGCCAGACGGAGTGCAAGCGGCGTCCCGAATACGATGGCTTCGTCACCGGCCGGAAGCGAGACGGTCTTCGATTGGGCAACGCCGTATACCAAAAACGGGAGCAACATTGCAAAACCCGAAAGCGGACCGCCAATGCCGATGTCGAACAATCCTCTCCGGGTATAGATGGGTGAGCGAATCCGGATGAAGGCGCCAAAGGTGCCGAGCAGGAACGGCGAGGGCAAAAAGTAGGGCAGGCTCGCGTCCACGTCTCGCTTCCGGCACTCGACGTAGTGTCCGAGTTCATGGGCGAGAAGGATCAAGAGTAGCGGCACAGAAAAGAGCAACCCCGAAAAGACCCTGTGATCCAGATTAAAAAGGCGAAGATAGTTGCTCAGGATCAGATCGAAGCCGAGCGGCCGGTTTGCGGCGAAGCTCTCAAAAAGGGCGGATCCGAAAGCAGTAGTAGTGATCAGCGTAGCAACAAAAAGCGAGACATTGAGCAACCAGTAGCGAGGCCAGGACGACAAAACGCTGCCTCCCAGCGATTCGGCAAAGCCCTGAGGCTTGCCCTTCACACCCGGCTCCAGCACAGAGGTTAAAGCGTCTGCAGTTCTTTGCCTGGTTTGAAGCGCACTGCCTTTCCCGGCGGGATTGCGACTTCAGCACCGGTGCGGGGATTCCGGCCTATGCCCGTCTTGCGCGGCCTCACGTTGAAGATCCCAAAGCCTCTCAGCTCGATCCGGTCGCCTTCTGTCAGCGCCTTCTTCATCGTTTCAAAGACAGTCTCGACAGCCATCTCTGCTTTCGTCTTCGTGATGCCGGTCCGATTTACGACTTCGTTGATAATGTCCAGCTTGATCAAGCAGTCTCCCTACGCCTAGTTTCCGACGACAGCATATCAAGGCGCAATCTCTATGTTAAGAAGGCATTTACGCTGTGTCAATGCAGAATGCTTAGCAGCCGTCGACCGGAGAAGAAGCAAATTTTGCGCAATTTCGACCCGAAAGTGTCGTTCTTACATGCAAGAAGGCAGGTACTATGCCCAGTCACTCGATTTAGCCGCTTTAATCTCCGAATTCAGAATGGCACGCGAATTGCACGCTGAAGGCACGCAGGAGTTCCTTTTTATGCGGGAGTTGAGGATCTTACTCGTCGAGGATAGCCCGAGCGACGTGCGGCTGGTACGTGAGGCTATGAAGGATACGCGTGTAAACGTTAAGATCTCTGTTGCTTCCGATGGGGTGGAAGCGATGGAGTACCTTCATCGTGCAGCGGAAAATCTGGATACAGTGCCAGACTTGGTTCTTCTTGATCTGAATCTACCCCGCAAAAACGGCCGCGAGGTTCTGGCTGAAATAAAGAGCTCACCGAAGCTGAAGCAGATTCCGGTGATCGTTATGACGAGCTCGCAGGCAGATGATGACGTTAGGAATGCGTATCTTTTAAACGCTAACTGCTACATAACGAAGCCGGGTGACTTGAACGAGTACGTGGACGTTGTTCGCTCGATTGAAAGTTTCTGGCTTTGCACGGCAACTCTGCCGGACCGGTTCGAGCGCACTCCGTTCCAGTTAGGCGGACCGGGCTTTCGCCCGGCCATAGCCTGAAAAACCGCCTTACTTTGTAGTTCGAGCCGCCGCTAAGGCCGCATCGTAATCCGGATGTGCACCGACTTCCGGCACATATTCCACATATTGGATTTTGTTTTGGCTGTCTACCACAAAAATGGCCCGGCTCTCGATCCGAAGATCCGGGATCAGGGTTCCGTAACCTTCGCCAAACGACCCGCTTCGATGGTCGGAAAGCATTGACACACGGCTGATTCCATAGTTGCCGCACCAGCGTTTCTGGGCAAAGGGAAGATCCATGCTGATCGTGTAGATGCTGACATTCGGCAGCTCAGTAGCGGCTTCCTCGAATCGTTTTGTCTGGGCATCGCAAACCGGCGTGTCGAGCGACGGGATCACGCTAAAGATGCGAGTGCCGTGGCCGGTTTTAGCCAGATCTACTTTCTGCATTGAACTGTCGATCACTTCAAAATCGGGCGCCTGGTCGCCTGCTTTCAATTCGGGACCTTCCAGTTTGAACGGCGTACCCTGAAGCATCGTAGTCCTTGTCGCGCTCTGCGTTGCGTTTGCCATGCGCCACAGTTTAGCAGTAAAAATATCCGGCCTGCTAGCTACCGTTTGAGTAAATCGACGAACTCTGAGACGGGTCGCGTGTTCAGCACATCGGCGGCTTCCAGCCAGCCGCGCCGCGCCGTTGTCACGCCTAGCGGCATGTTCTGGAGGTGCGCCGGACGATGAGCATCGGTCGAGATCGCGAAGCGGCAGCCCAGACGCTTGGCCGCGCGGATCAAAGGAGGCGGCAGGTCCAGACGCTCAGGACTGGCATTGATCTCAAGGAAGATTTTTCTGCTGGCCGCGAGTGTTGCGACCGCTTCGAAATCGAATGAATAAGAGTCGCGTTGTAATAGGCGGCGGCCCGTGGCATGCCCGAGAACGCGAAGATGAGGCGATTCGAGAGCGCGCAGCAGACGATCGGTCATTTCGGCCGGCTCAAGATCGAAGTGGCTGTGGACACTGCCGATGACGATGTCGAGCTCCGCCAGCGCCCCTTCCGAGATGTCCATTGCTCCATCGCGCAGAATGTCGCATTCCAGACCCGAGAAGACACGGACCGGCAGCCCGTCTCGATTGAGGTCCCGCACTTCGCGGGCGAACGCGACCACCCGCTCCTCATCGAGGCCGTTAGCCATAGCCAGCGCTTTCGAGTGGTCTGTGATCGCGATGTATTCGTAACCGAGAGCCGCGGCGGCTTCCGCCATCTCGCGCAGCGTAGCCCGGCCGTCAGTAGCGGTCGTGTGCATGTGAAGATCACCGCGGATCTCTGCCGGCTCGATCAGTTTGGGCAACGAACCGTTCTGAGCAGCCTCAAGCTCGCCCGAGTTTTCACGTAGTTCCGGCGGCACCCATTGGTAGCCAAGCCGTTCGTAAACATCTGTCTCTCGTTCGCCCGCAACTCGCTCATTGCCCTCAATCGTGAAAAGCCCGTACTCATTCAGAGTGAGGCCCTGCTTGATGGCGCTCGTTCGCAGAACGACGTTGTGTTCTTTGCTGCCGGTGAAATACTGCATAGCCGCGCCGAAGCTCTGCTGCGGCAGAGCGCGCACATCTACCTGTATGCGTTCGAGACCGAAAGTTACGCTGGCCTTGTTTGCTCCCTGGCCGAGCACGTCTTGAGTCTTAGGATGTCGAATCAGCAGATCGAGCGCTCCCGTCGCCGCAGGTCCGGTGACAAGCAAGTCAAGATCGCCGACCGTTTCCCGCCCGCGCCGCAAGCTACCGGCCGCTTCCACCTGCTCAACCCCGTCGAGCGCCCGGAATTCGGCGGCTAGTTCGTTGGCGACCGTGCCAGCGAAGCTTAGTAGAAAACGACCGGCACTCTTGCGGTAAGACTCGATCGAGCGCAGCACCTTCTCCTCGAGCTTGGCTCCCATGCGCGGCAGGTCGCGGAGCTTTTGAGCGCGACAGATCCGCTCCAGATCATCCACCGTCTTGACGCCGTGGTGCTCGTAGAGCAAGGCAATGCTTTTGGGACCGAGCCCCTGGATCTTCAGCAGCTCTAGCGCAGAGGCAGGATAGCGTGCCAGCAGTTCGTCGCGGCGTTCGAATGAACCGCGCTGGCATATCTCGGAGAGGATGAACGCAAGGCCTTTGCCGATGCCTGGAATACCGGTCACTTTCTTATCGGCCGAACAGAGCAGGTCGGCCACGCGCTCCGAGTGGCTCGCAATGGCGGCCGCTCCGTTGCGATAGCTTCGGATGCGAAATGCATCCTCGCCCGCTACCTCCATTAGATCGGCGGTCTCGTTCAGCAGGCGCGCAATTTCTTTATTTTCCATGCTGACGTTCGACCCGCGCAATGCGCGCCGGGGATTGGACCACGAGCGGTGATGGCTCAACGTGCACCAGCACATCCGCTACCCAGGGCAGAGTTTCTTTTATGGCGATTCGTACTGCCGTAGCGATGTCGTGCGAGTTGCGCACCGTCATCTCCGGGGCGACTTCAAGATGCAGATCCACGTGGTACTTCAAACCGGTGCGCCGGGCAAAGCATTTCTCGATGCCAAGCGCTCCTTCGACGCTCAGCGCCACCTCCCGGATCTGCTCCAGCTTGCGGCGTTCAGGCATCGTATCCACAAGCTGATCGACGGTCTGACCCACCAGCCGGATCGAGAGAAAGATGATCAGCAATCCGATAATGATGCCGCCGATATGATCGGACGCACCAAAGCGAACCGGGTCGTAAAGCGTAAGCAGAACCGCGGCCAATGCAACCGATGTGGACGCCAGATCGGTTAAGTCGTGCCAAGCGTCCGCTTGCAATGCCGTGCTGGCGATGCGGGTGCCCAGCCGGAATTTCAAAATGGCCAGCGCCACTTTCACAACCACGGAAGCAATTAAGGGATAGAGGGCGTAAAAAGCGATACCGCTCTTGGTGCCGAACGAAGTGATTCCGTGCCACAGAATAGCCGCTCCGCCAAGCAAGAGAATGGCTCCCACGGCGAGCGCCGAGAGTGTCTCATAGCGTCCGTGGCCGTAAGGATGTTCGTCATCGGGGGGCTTGCTGGCCAGCCGAAGCCCGGTGTAAACGAAGGTGGAAGAGAGAGCGTCGCCAGCGGCTTCGAGACCATCGGAAAGGACAGCGGACGAGCCAGCGTGCAGGCCGACCAGGATTTTTGCGACCGCAAGCACAAGACCGACGCTGATGCTCAGCAGCGCCAACTGCAAGCCCAGAGACTCTTCGCGTTTTTGAGCTGCTTGTATGCCCTGCCCGGCAAGCATAAGTCGAGGATAACGCGGTGCCGGATGTAGATACCGAAAGTGGCTTAGGACAAATACTCCGGCCTCCAAGCCAGTACATCCAAATGACGGGAGTAGTGCAGCAACGGTTTTTCGGCAGGCAGCTTGATGGCCTGCGCCGAAGCCAGAGTCAACGCCTGAAATTCGGCTTCAGCCGGCTGGAGCAGCCAGGGAAAATGGTGCACTCGGGCACGGATCAGGCGTTTTCCGGCGTGCGTAAACAAGGCATAACGCTCGGTGAGGAAGTGCTGCAGCGTGCCTGCCTTCGATCGCACCGGCTCCTGGCCGTTATCGATCGCGCCATAGCTGACCCGTAAGACGGCCGGTTTGGGTCCGAATAGCCGCGAGCTGGAATATTGCAGGCCGGCGCGACCGCCCAGTTGGGCCCGCTTGATTTGCATCTGAGCGAGGTAGTACGGAAGTCGATACCAGAGTCTCGCGGCCAAGACGGCCAGCGGGTTGCTGGCATCAAGAGAAAAGAAATAGACCCCGCGGGCACCGGTTTTCCGGTCGCGAACGTAGGTACGGACATTCGCTTCGGCGAAAAGGCTAGTCCCTCGCAGCGCAGGCAGGCCGCGAAGCTGGACCTGCTCCATGCGAAACGGGACCACTCCGACCCAGGCCGATCCGTCAAAACGTTCCACTTCAAGGCGTTCCGGCACGAGCGGCTGCAGCATATCGAGAGGGACGGGCCAATGGGCAAAGAGAAGATCTGTCCAGCTCATTCTGATTGCCCAATCCTGTTGAGGCAGGGTCTCTGGCCGGTGCTCCACAGCCTTGAGCAGATCGGATACCGAAACAGAGCTTCTCGAGCGTTCCGCCAGTGCAGTCACGCCTCTTAGATGGCCAGGAAAAGTAACTCGACCGTAAGAAATCTCCGGTCCGGAAACGTGGTATTCTGAGAACGTCCTCACCTGCGGCTCAAGTCTTTTTGAAGAACCTTCCTTTTAGTCCTGGCTGCTTGTACGACAATTCAGCAACTAGGAGTCTGAAATGACCAATTTATTCGTTGGAAACCTAAGTTTCCAAACAACTCAGGACGATCTTACGTCCGTTTTTTCCCAATATGGCGCCGTCGAGCGCGTTAATGTAGTCACTGATCGCATGACTGGCCAGCCACGTGGGTTTGCTTTCATCGAGATGTCAAACCGGTCGGAAGCAGAATCTGCGATTTCCGCTCTGAACGGGACTGATTTACACGGGCGCACGCTCAACGTAAATGAAGCACGGCCCAAAACTGACGGTCCTCGGCCCGGTGGCGGTGGAGACAGCAGGAGAGGTAATGGTGGCGGCGGCGGTGGCTTTAAGAAGTCCCGCTGGTAGTTAAGATATCCTTTGTAGCAGGTTGGGTCGGCAAGGCCCCGCCTTCAGTTCTTAAGCATTCATTTCTATCGATGGAGGCTCAATGGCAGCTCGCGGTTCGTTCCAAAAGAGACAAAAAGAAGCTCAACGTCGTGAAAAGCGGCAACTCAAACTGGATCGTCGCCAAGGACGGCAGCCTCCTTCAGGTCAGGGCATCTCGGACGCAGACAACACTACGGAAACTGAAGAAGATAGTTCTCTGACAGGTGAAGGTCCGGAAATTGCGCCTCTAGCGCCCGAAACCGTTTCGGATCCAGTGTAAAGACTGGGCTTCGGTAATTCGATTAACAGCAAAAAGCCCCGCATCTCTGCGGGGCTTTTTTGCGTTCGGACTCGAATCCGAACAGACACACCTAGTGCTTAATTTTCGCCGGTGATCGCCATGCTGGCGCCCCACATCGAGCGATCAGCCGTCGTGCTGGCGCCCCACATGGATCTTGCCCCCCAGATTGAATCCGCGCCCCACATGGACCGCGCACCCCACATCGAGCGGTCGTCAGAGATGGCTTGGTTCCCGTTCAACACCGAGGCGCCCCACATCGATTGTGCTCCCCACATGGACCGCGCGCCCCACATCGAGCGATCGCTCCAGATGGAGGAGGGATCAAAGACGAGAGAGACAGCGCCGGTGGTCGGGTCGGGCGGCTGTGCAACAGGCGACATGGCGGTGCCAGGTGCAGGCGCGGTGTTCGCAAGCGCCATGGCCGCGCCAACGTCGAGATAGCCCGCGCCCACCGTGAAGATGTCATAGTAAGCCACAAACGTTTGGCCGCTAGGCGCATCGATCACGGTGCTGGACGCAGGGAAGGTTTTATAGGCGGTCTGCATCAAGATGGCTTTCACCTGGTCTGGTGTCAGCTTCGGGTTAGCCTGTAGAAGGTCGGCCGCCGCTGCACTGACCACCGGAGTCGCCATGCTCGTGCCGCTCAGCCGAAAGTAAGTGTTGGAAGCCTTATTCCCGGTACTCAGGTAATAGGATTGAGCAACCGCATTCTCGGGGTACTGAGTCACGAGCGTGGCGTTCGGAGATAGCAGAGAAACAACCAGGTTGCCCGGAGCCACCAGATCCGGCTTTACAACATGATCGACGGCCGTTGGGCCCTTCGAGCTGTAGCTGGCGATGAGGTCGTCTGTTCTGGTAAACGTACCTAAGGTCTTCATCGCACCGACCGTGATGACATAGGGATCATTGCCCGGAGCATTGATCGTTCCGTAGCCCTGCTCGCCAAAGGAGTCGTCGCGCCCGTCGTTACCAGCGGCAACAACCACGACGATACCCGCTTTCCAGGCTGCTTCGACGGCCTGGCAGAGCGGATCGACGGTATAGCTATCGAACACCGGACGTCCGACCGAGAGGTTGATCACACGTATGTTATAGATATTTTTCAGCGCGATGGCCGTGTCGATCGCAAGAATGACATTGCTCTCCATACCCTGGCCGTTAGCATCCAGAACCTTCAAATCGATGATGCTGGCCCCGTAAGCAACTCCCTTCAGAGTGCGGGTGCAAGTCGGGCAAGTTGAAGCAACACCGTTCGATGCGATGATTCCGGCAACGTGCTGGCCATGGCCGAACTGATCAGGAGCGGGCATGCTCTTGACCAACGGGTTGGGGCCGGCGGGAAGCGGCGCCGTTATGGTAGCCAGTAATGCCGCCGCAGAGGCCGCAGCTGTGGGCTGCGTGAAGTCGTAGCTGAATGCAAGCTGGCGGCCGCTGCTAAGATTCGGACTCGAATTAACGCCGCTATCGATAACCGCGACTCCGATGCCTGAACCGATGAAGCCGGCCGACCAGGCCGCGCTCGCGTTAACGGCAGCCGCGTTGTTATCGAGCTTCGAAACAATCGGGCGATCGGGCGAGATGAAGGCCACTTCGGGATCGTTGGCCAATGCCGCTAGAGACGATCCTGGAACGTTGTAAACCCCACCTTTAATCGACTCCATGTGAGAGTTGCCGTTCCCGCCGCTGTTTACGACCTTGAGATCGTGAATATCGGTCGGGCGATGTTTCCACTGGATGATGACAGGAACAGTGTTGGGAGAAGAAGCGTCTGTAAGCTCTTTCGAGAGTTTCGAGGATTGCGGTGGGGCAGCCATGCAGGCCACCGCCGCGAAGAGTAGAGTTGAAATTAACCTTTTCATTTGGCTCCTTAGTGCCGTCGAGGTACCGAACTCCGGAGAGCCGTTTGATCCTCGCTCAGTACTCTAATCGGCACGTTAGTACCAAATCTTCAGCTTTCCAGTAGGGCTAAGCAGGGTAATCAGGTACGGGGTAGGTGCGAAGTGCGACAGCTTGGACGCCAAGCCAGGGAAGAATGTCGAGAGCTTTTGACGGGCTTCGTGGCGAATCAGCGACCGAAGTCAATAAACCCGCGTTGCGGATCGGTAGCCAGCAGTGTGACGTGAATTTGGTCGCCGACGTCAAGCCCGGCTTCACCACGCATCAACCGGCCATCGACAGGTGGATCCAGCGCGCGCACAAATACGCCTTTGGCGCTGACGCCGGTAACGACGGCATCAAAACTCTGGCCTACGCGGGTTTCAAGCGCTACAGCCGCCACCCGCTTACTCATGGTGCGCTCCACTTTGCGGGCAGCATCTTCCTTGAGCGTACAGTTCTGAGCGAAAGCGGCCAACGCGGCGTCGGTGTAAGGCGGCGCGGCATTCATCAGTGATGCTTTAATCAAACGCTGCGTCACGAGATCGGCAAAGCGGCGATTGGGAGCAGTCGAATGGGTATAGTCCTGGGTGGCCAGACCAAAGTGGCCATCGGCGACATCGCCAACCCGGGCGAGGACATACTCGCCTGGGCCGAGCAGCTTGATTACCGCGAGCGAAAGATCCCGGTAATGAAGCGGATCACTAGCTTTCTGCTTCTCCAGAAAAGCGGAGAGCGAGGCAGAGTCCGGCTGTTCCGGTAGTGTTGTGCCGTGAGAGGCAGCCAGCTGCACGATGCGCGGCCAGCGCTCGGGAGACTTGACGACGCGCCGCAGATTCGACAGCCCCTTCTTTGAGAGAGTGCGCGCCATTACTTCGTTGGCCGCGATCATGAAATCTTCGATGAGGTTGCTCGCCCGATTCTTCGAAACGGTGGTCAGCCCGAGGATCTCTCCGTTTGTCACGACGGGTTGCGCTTCGGCGCGATCGAAATTCAGTGCTCCGAGACGTTGACGTTGATTGCGGAGCGCCAGCGCAGCTTCATCCTGAAGCCGGAGCTGAGCTTGCAACTCCGGGGAGGCACTGACGGCCGGAGGCGCGGGCGCTGAGTTATCAAGCCAGGGCCCGGTTGTCTCATAAGCCAGTTTGGCCTTATTCCGGACGACGGCGCGGTAGATATCGGAAGACTGGATCGAGCCCTCGGAGGATAGGACCATCTCGATGACGATCGCCTGACGATCTTCATTCTCGACGAGCGAGGTGAGATCGGTCGAGAGCTCGGCCGGCAGCATGGGGAACACTTTGACCGCTGTATAAACACTTGTTGTCTGCGCGGCAGCATGAGCGTCGAGAGCGCAGTTAACAGAAACAGCCGAATCGACATCGGCGATTCCGATCAGGACGCGGATGCCGTTCGCAAGGCGCTCGGCGACTTCGATCTGATCGAGATCACGCGAAGAGGCGTTATCAATGGAGGACCATAACAGGTCGCGCATGTCACGAATCCCGGCGTCTGGGGAAACAGTTTCGCGATTGCGAATGGCAGCAAGCTCAGCTGCGGTGTCGGGCGGAAAGTCAGGATCGAAACCGTCCGCGATCATTTCCTGCCGGGCACTGGCCACCAGATCGAAGCTGGAGCGTATCATCACAGCGCAGGCTAGCACGGAAGGGCGGAGCGGTGCCTCCCGAATGGAATAATGAGCAATTCAGGACCTGCGACGACATGCTATCTGCAGCGATGCTCGAAGAACTCCGCCGATGTGCTCTGGAGCGGCGCATTGGCGAGGGGATTGCATTGCTTGAGGCAGAGCGCTCGGGGTTCGAAAAGCTGACTCCGCAGCAATCAAACGCAGGGGCGGCGGCTGGCTGCCTGGCCGAGTGGCTCGATCTGGGATTTCAGGATCGAGGAGCTTTACAAGCGATCTTGCAGCGCTTCGACAGCCACGCGCGGCAGACACTTCCGCTCGACGAATATGTGCACCTGAAGATGGCCGAAGCACTGGCCGCCATGCGCGTCGAAGAACTCGGCGCTGCTTTGAAGCACCTGGACATGACGCTCGCGCTTTGTGATGAAACGGGCGACCAGGAGCTGGCGCTGTTGGCAAAGCTGTGGAAGGCGCGCTGTTTGCGAAAAGCCGGCGAGTACGAGCAAGCGTTGGCCATTACCCGGCAGGGTATGCTGCTGGCGGCCGAGCTGGGATTCTGGCCAATCAAAGCAGTGATGCAGACGCTCGAGAGCTGGATACTGTTCCAGAATGGAGAGCCGAAAGAAGCAGTCCGGATTCTGCAGGAAGCCGAGGCGGTGCTGCGAACCACCGATGACTTCATCACGCTAGGCAATATACAGTCGGCTTACGGGAGGATCGCGTTACGCGAGGGACGTTACGATCACGCGATGCAGTACTTCGAGACTTCCATCGAGCACTTTAAGCGGAGGCAGTCGCTCGAGGGATATCTGGCGCGATCGCTAACCAACATCGCGCAATCGAAACGATTTCTGGCATTGCAGCTGCGCCGCAATATGGATGCAAAGCTCGAGCGGCAGCGGCGAGCGGGCTCGTCTGAAGAACGGATCGACCCCAAGGGTAAGAACCGGCAGCTCGAGCGCATGTATGAGCTATTAGAGAGCGCACAGGTGGACTTGACGGAAGCGGATGCCATCTACAAGCGAGCGCACAATCATCATGGCGCGGGTAATGCCGATGTAAACCTTGCGCAGATCCATCTGGATCTGGGAGATCTGGAGCGAGCAGAACAGCGGGCGAGCGAAGCCTTCGAACTGGGTGCGACCAAAGCCGATTACCTGCTGATGTGCCGGGCGCGGATCCTGCAGGCTGCCATTGCCAACGCGCGCTACGAAGATGAGGTTGGCGAAGGGGACGACCCGAGCCGTTTTGCTCAGCTGGCTCATGATTGCGCGAAGGAAGCCGTAGACCTGGGAGCGCACACGCAAAGCCGGAGACTGCTCGCCCAGGCGCACATCTCGCACGGACTGACGCTGGTGAACGGATTTTTCAGCAACTCGGAAGCAGCGCGGGCCTGTCTTGCCAAGGCGGAATCTTTTCTCGGCCACGACCGGCACGATGCGCTTTGGCAGGAGCTCGAGATTTTACGCGCCCGGATCTTGCATGGCGGTTTGGAAGATCCGAATCTGCGGGCTTGGTCGCAGGGATCGGTAGGCGACAAGTCACTGCAGGAAGTTGTGGAGCAGTTCGAAGAACTATTGATCCGGCGGGTTTGGGAGCACGAAGGACGGAAAGTGTCGCGGGTGGCGCAGCGGCTGGCGGTCTCGCCCAAGAAAGTAAGACGTCTACTGAGGCATCTGGGCGTGATGGTTGAACAGACCGAAGCGCCTACCGAGTGAAGATATACTTTCCGGACGGCTGCCAGGGACCGGCCAGATAGCGCCAGATAGCAACGCCGACCCCCGTAACTGTCCGCGCCGAAAATTGCGTTTGAAGGGATTCGAAAAGATCTTTGGCTTCGGCGGCGGAGACTTTGTTCTGAATCGTGATGTGCGGCTTGAAACGCTGACGATCCTGCGGCGTGAGCCACGTGGAGAACTCGCGGCTGAGCTGGCCGTGCAGCGCGGCTAACTCGGGCGAGTCGGTTGTGAACGCGACACCGCGGCCCAGATTTCGCAGACCTACGATGCGAATCGGAATCGGTTCGCGGCTGCCACAGGCTCTTTGCACTACGGCCGAGACGCTCTCCAATTCCTCTCCCGGCAGATGATGAAACAAGCTGATGTGCGCCGGTACAAGGTTCAGTTCGGCGGGAAAATGCCTGCGACGGAGCCCGTCGAAGAAGCTGAACGACTCGGGATCCATCTCGAGCGTAACAACTAAAGGCGCCTCGGGCATCAAGAGCGCGCAATCAGCAACTGCTGCAAGTGCTGTTTGACATCGGGCCACTCCGCTTCGAGAATTGAATATCGGGCGGAGTTGCGCGCTGTGTAATCGGAGCCCATGCGATGTGCGCGAAGCGTACCGTCGTACTTGGCGCCAATACGCTCAAGAGCAGCACGAGAGCGAAGATTCCGTTCATCCGTGTAGAAACAGACGCTGAGCACGCCCCAGGTCTCGAAGGCGTAGGAGAGCATCAGCAACTTTGCTTCAGTGTTCGCGGCCGTCCGAACAGCGGAGCCGGCGAGCCACGTGTACCCGATTTCGCAGATGTCCGGATTCTGTCGACCGTGCCGCGCATGACCGGGCGGCCAGGCCCATCGCTCGAGATTGAAGAAGCGGGTGGAGCCGATAACGGCAGCGTCGTCCAGTCGAATGATGACGAATGGAACTGCGGTCAAGGCACTGCGGGCGCGCAACGCAGCAGTGACATATTGCTCGACCGCGGATACATCTTGAGGAACCAGGCTCCATCGATAGAGCGATACATCGGCTGAAGCGGCATCCGCAAGGGCGAGAACGTGGCTTTCTTCGAGCGGTTCGAGACGAACGCGCCCGCCAGTCAATACGGGATCATCTATTCCCATGCCAGGTAGCCCGGAGAACTATAGTGGCAGCGGAACGTTCCAGCTACCGTTAAAAGCGATCTCGCTGAGCGGCTTGCGGGTGCGGGCCGCGAGCTCCTGCTTCATATAGTTTTCTGGCAGTTGATCGGGCGATCCCAGATAGCCAAGTGCAGCGGCCGCTCCGAATTCAAAGTTATCAGGAATGCCGAGCTCGTGACGCGCTTTGTCGCGATCGATTCCAGCCATGCCGTGAACGTGCAGTCCTAACGCCGTTGCTTGCAGTGCAATGTGAGCCAAAGCAGCTCCAGCGTCGTGCACGGCATAGGCGTTCGGCGAGCCGTTGTGCGTAAATTCGCGCTTCGTCACAATCAGAATCAACACCGGAGCAAACTTCGCCCATGCTTGATTGAAAGGGACCAGAACGCTCAGGAGCTTGTCATACAACGGGCCGTCGGATTTACGGGCCACGAGGAAGCGCCACGGCTGCTCGTTATACGAAGAAGCGGCCCAGCGACCCGCTTCGAGGATCGCCTTGAGATCGGCATCGGAGACAGGTCGATCAGAGAACGAGCGGGGACTCCACCGGGCGTGAAATAATTCATGCACGTCCGGCGGCATATCGGACCGCTTCACTCCGGGAATATCGGGCAGAATGCTGGCTGCGCCGAGATCGCCAGCCGTTTCAGGTTTAGCGGACATCAACACCTACGGGATCAGGCACCAGAGTGTCTTCCCCTGTCCCGGGTGAATTTTTATCCGGTTCATCGAAGTATTCGTAGTAGTAAGAGTACCGGCTGTAAAGTTCGCCCCGATGAGCGCCATTCACCACAATACCCAGAACGTTGTTTTCGCAAAGAGACTGGAGCGCGCGAGTAACAGAATCGAAGGTCGTCTCTCCGATGCGAACAACCAGAATAGTTCCGTCCGCCATGGTGGAGAGCAGATTTCCATCGGCAGCAAAGAGCAGCGGCGGGCTATCGAGGATGACCCAATCGAAGTGGTCGCGCAATCCATCAAGAAGATCGCCGCACTCCTTCAGGTTCAGCAGTTCGAGCGGATTAGAGACCGATTCACCAGCGGTGATTATGTATAGGTTGGTGTCGGCCAGGCGGTGGATGATATCCGGCAGAGCAGCTTGCCCACGCAGATACTCGGTGAGACCGAGCGTACCTTTGATGCCGAAAACTTTGGCGATGCTGGGCCGGCGAAAATCGAAGTCCGCCAGCAGAATGCGCTTACCCGCCAGCTGGGCCTGCGACATGGCCAGATTACAAGCGGTGAACGATTTACCCTCACCCGGAGAAGCGCTGCTGACAACCAGGGTGTGAAGAGACTGACTCCTCTGGAGGTGATTGAGGCGCGTTCGAAGACTGCGGAACTCCTCCGATGGAGCTTCTTTCGGTTTAAGAGGGCTCACGATCAGGGCATCGGGAGAGGGCTTAAACGGAAAGGCCGACACATGCTCGACGATTTCCTCGAGTCTTTCGAGATCGGTAGCGGTCTGGGACCGAGCCGCGGGCGCAAACTGGTAGCTGACGCCAGGTTCGCCGGATGGAGCAGACACAACGTGTTCTGCGTCGGCGGCTGCGGTCACCGGTTGGCTGACCGCGGGCCGAGCAGGCTCCGGCTTTTCATGCGCTGCTTTACGCAGTGCGTCGTGAACTCGACTCATGTATTTTTTATGCCTTACTCAGATAGTAGTGAACGACTGACCCGGCCATGACAGCCAGCCCGACAAAGGTAGCGGCCGCCCATCCAACCCACATCACCTGCTTGCGGCGCTGGGCGACAACATCATTCTCAAGCAGCGGAATACTGCCGAGAACTGATAGCTGCGTGTAGAGGCGGGCGTCTTTCAAGCTCTTCAGCGAGGTGTCTTTCAGCTCCCGCATACCCACGATCAGCACACCGAGTATCAGGCCGACCACGGCACCCATGGGGATGATGACCAGCCGCTTGGGCGCGCTCGGCGTGGTGGGAAGCGAGGCGCCGTCAAGCAGCTCGAGAGTCTCGCCCTGCTTGCGCCGGTTCAGCTCGATGGCGGTCGCGGAGCGGGAGCGTTTCTGATCGAGCTCGTCGTACCTGGCTTTGGCAAGAGCATCGTCACGAAGCAGCTCGGTGTACTCCTTTTCCCCCGCCGGCAGGCCTTCGAAACGGGACTGAAGACCGTTCAAGGCAGAATCGACCTGTGCGCTCGCCCTCTTCGCGCGTTGAGACTCCATCTCATTTGCCTTCAGCTGCGCCTGAAGCTGGTTGACGAGTGCTTCCGCATCCAGCCGCTCCCGGGAGAGTGTGGCAGCGGCAGGCGAACCGGAATCGGATTTCGGCTTCTCTTTGAACGCATCTTCGCGCTGCTGCTTTAGCAAGGTGAGGCGATCCTGAGCATTCTGCAGGTCCGGAAAGCTCTCCGTATACTTGTTCTTCATCAGTGCGATTTGAGTCTCAAGCCCATCGATTTCGCGGTCCAGTTCGATGACCTTCTGACTCTGGGCCTGAGTTTGCGGGGAGCTAGCCTTCACCGCAGTCAATCGGTCCTTCGCCATGGCAAGCTGCGATTCGAGTAACAGATGCGCGTCAGCACTTCTGGCCTCGGCGTCGGAAGCGCTGGCGCCGCGCTGCTGTAGAGCGGTCATCTGAGCCAGATTCGATTGAACTTCCTCCGGTAGGCGGCCCGCGTTCTTCGTTTTGAAGTCAGCCAGCTTCTGTTCCGCGAGCTCGAATCTGGTTTTGGCTTCTTGATACTGATCGTTGATAAAGGCGTACGCCTGTTGCTCGTTCTCGAGCGAACCCTGCGTGTGCGCATTGACAAAGCGCGTTACGATATCGGCGCAAACCTTCTGAGCGAGCACCGGATCGCGATACGAAAAGGCAACTTCCATGGCGGGCAGATTTTTGCCCGATACGTTTGTCACACCTTCCATCGGCCGGATCCGGATGGCCTTCTTCATATCGGAAACCACATCTTCCATCGGCTCGTTTTTGAGTTCTTTGGCGTAAAGGCCGAAAGACGTGATGATGGTCGAAAGCGTATTGTGGCTCTCGATACTCTGAGCCATTGCGTCAATGCGATCTGCCAGATCCTGCGATGTCACTTCCGGCACAACGGTCGGAGAAATCTGCTGCGGCTGAATGCGGATCAGCGCCTGCGAAACATAAGTGTCCTGCATCAGGTAGGCAACGGTGGTGCTGATGACCAGACCCGCAAACACCGGCGCCAAGATCCAGCGGAAATTTCGCCTCACGATGGAGACGTAGTCCTCGAAGTCGAGCGCGCGACGAGGAACAGAAGCTTTATCGAGCATGAGTAATCCTGATTGTTATTCCTATGGAACTACGACGTGATCGTTGGACTGAAGTTCGATGTTCTGGTCCATGTTTTTTCCGCGCAGAACATCCTTGTAATTAAATCGGATACGCTTCGACCCTCGCAGAACGTAGATCTTCTTGCTGTTGGCGAAAGGCTGGATACCGCCGGCTTTGCTAATCGATTCCAGAATGGTGACTGGAACGACCAGCGGGTATTCGCCAGGCTTATTAATCAATCCGTCCATGTAGTACCTTTTACTTCCGACCTGCTGTACCGTCACGGTGACCAGCGGCTTGGTGACGTATTTCTTCAGTGCGGTACCGACCTCTTCCTCGACCTGTACCGGAGTCATATCACCGGCCTTCAGGTCGCCGATAAGCGGCATGGTGATCATCCCATCCTGATGAACCACCGCCGGGCCGGAAAATCTCGCCTCGTCCCAAACATTGATATTAAGGACGTCGGCCGGTCCGATCTTGTAGGAACTTGAATTGACCGGTTCCCCGACACCGGAACCCGCAGCCGCCGGTCGGTCTGCCGGCTTAGCCGTGGTTCCCTCCGTAGGGGTGGCAGGCCTTTGAACGGAAGGAGCGGCCGGTGGGGCTACCGGAGTCTGCTGCGCAATCGAGACACAGCAAGCCACACTCATAAGGAGCGCCGCCCGCGCAGGTCCAAAGCTCGGGCCGAAATTCCTTGAGCAAATTGCTCTAATTAAACTCACTATATTTCCTTCATCAACCTCAATTTTACTAACATCTACCCCTTTTCGTCGAGCCGGGTTCACTTGGTGTCCCCTAGACGCTGGAAGTTGGCCCCGGCACTAGACTGGACAGCGGTCTCAGTACGCAGCATGGGAACCCAGACTTCCATTGGCGTCGGCTCGCGATTCCCCACCGCGTAATACGGAATAAACGTCAGCGTGACAGGCCGTTTTGCGCGCGGAGCCATCGCAAGTGGCTGATATAACGGTTCGTCCCCCAATGACTTCTCGGCTACTTGACCAGGAACTTTTAGCGTCGTGACGCCGCCAAGCAGATCTTTCCTGGTTTCCGAGGAGACCGGAACTCCGGGACGAACGAAAAGATCGCCGATGGCTGCGCCTGCCTGGTCTATCTGTTCGAGCGCGTACACTAAGGGGCCTTTCTGAAGAGCCATCCGGCCATAATCTTCAGTGACTCGCGGATTGGCCGCGGTGGGGGTAGCGGGCATGGGGAAGTTGAGAGTGATCACGTCACCCCGGGCCCAAGTCCTTGAGACTGGTACATAGTTCCCGGCCGAGTTTGCCGGGAGAGTTATAGGCGTACCATTCACCTCGACCGACATAGCGTTCGCCCAGCCGGGCCAGCGGAGATAGACGGTAAACTCCGAAACGCGGGCGGGCTCGACCGCGATGCGTACCTCTCCCGACCAGGGATAGTTGGTTGTCTGACTCAGCTTGAGGCCGATGCCGTCCTGCAAGCGCCAGTCGAGGTCGGACGAGTGATAAAGATTGACATAGACGCCGTCACGGCTAATGCCGTAGAAATACCCGGGCAAGGATTCGAATAGCCGCTCGATATTCGGCGGGCAACAGGTGACATCAAACCAGGGGCTGCGCAGCTTCTCGCCGTTCGAAGCGAGCGGGTTACGGTAACAGTACAGGTTTCCGGTCAGCGACATGCCGGAGTTTACGCCGTTGTACAGTGTGCGCTCGAGAATGTCGGTATATCGGGCATCACCCGTGAGGTTGAGCATGCGGAAATTCCACATAACGCTGGCCACAGAGGCGCAAGTTTCCGCGTAGGCAGACTCGCTGGGCAGTTCATAGGCATCCCCGAAGCTTTCGCCCGCCGCCCGTGAGCCGACGCCACCGGTCAGATACATCTTGCGGGAGACGAGGTCTGTCCAGAGCAGATCGAGCGTCCTTTTATAAGCCGGTTCACCCGATTCGGTAAAGTAATCCGTTGCTCCGGAGGCGGCATACAAAGCCCGTACTGCGTGTCCTTCAAACTCGGTGCGCGAAGTAAACGACTTACCGCTGAATGTGTAGTGCAGGTCAGCTTCCTTAAGTTTCAGTCGATCTCGTTCAACTCCACTAAACAGGTAGCGGGTGAAATCCAAATATTGCGCATTGCCGGTTGAGCGATAAAGCTCCACCAACGCCATTTCCAGTTCCGGATGCCCTGTGACGAAAGGACGCTTGGCAGGACCGAAGTTGCTGACGACGTAGTCGGCAAAACGGATAGCCGGGTCGAGCAGCCGGCGGCTGCCAGTGGCGCGGTAATATGCCAGGGCTGCCTGGATCAAATGGCCGAGGCAATAGTCTTCGTGCGAATGGATCAGATCGGTAAAGCGCAAGTGCGCTCGGTCGCCGACAAAATAGGTGTTCAGATAACCGTTCGGGTCCTGAGCCGCCAGGATATGGGAGATGAGTGACTCAATGTCGCCTCGCAGCTTTGCTTTTTCCGCGTCGGAAGTTTCGTTCGAGGCGAGCGCCCAAGAGGCGGCTTCGATCCACTTATATAGGTCGGAATCGGTTGAGATCCGGCCTTTGCGGGGAAGATCGGGGCGTCCGGCGAGGCGGCGGAAGTTGTCGACTACCCCGTGGTCCTCCAGTTCCTCCAACAGTGTGGGCAGACTACGTTCGGTGGTGAGACGGCGGCGGATACTCCAGAAGCCCTCGCGGAGATGTACGGCCTGAATGGGCACGGTGTGGAGACGCGCATTCAGCGAATGGTCGAGAAAAAGAACCCCCTGCCCTTGCCAATCCGGCCAGGACCGGGCAGCTTCTGGGGACGAGAAGAGCAGAACGGCCATCAGGAGCGCAACGGCTCCGGCAAGCCAGGCTTTCATACCGAGAAGGCCTTCAAGTGGCGGTATACGAGTGAGACGGGTAACCCCACAACATTTTGGTAAGAACCTGTGAGAGACAGTACGAACTTGGAGGCTAGCCCTTGAATGGCGTACGCTCCCGCTTTATCCCCAGGCTCCCCGCTTCGAGTGTACTCCGATATCTCGGAATCTGTCAGATCGGCGAAGGTGACAGAAGTACTGGCGAGATCTACCAGGCAGCGATGGTCGCTCAGAAGGCACAGACCGGTGAGGACGACGTGCTCGCGGCCGGAAAGCAGGCGCAACATGCGACGGGCGTCCCCGTCGTCAGCGGGCTTACCGAGTACTTCGTTTCCGAGACAGACCAGCGTATCCGCGCCAAGCACAATGTCGCCGTGCTCCCGAGCGACCGCGCGAGCCTTCTCCTCAGCCAGTCTGCGGACGAAATGGGACGGAGACTCGCCGGGCGCCCTGATTTCGGGAACCGCAGCGGGCCGGACAACATGGTCGATGCCGGCAAGAGTCAGCAGCTCATGACGGCGCGGCGAGGCAGAGGCAAGAATGAGCACTCAATTACGACGATAGCGGAGGAGAGAACGCGAGGTGCGTCTTCCGCCCTTGCGACATAAAATGGCGGTCATGCAAAAGCGTCCTCCCCTGTCGGTTGACGAGTACCTGGCCGAGCAGCCCAGGATTGTGCGGCAGAAGCTCGAGCAAGTGCGAAAAGCGATCAGGAGAGCCGTTCCGGAAGCAGTCGAGGGTATCGGCTATCGAATGCCTGGATATAAACTGCACGCCAGGCCCCTGCTGTATTTCGCCGGCTTCAAGCAGCATTATTCGCTGTTTGCTGCCTCGGGAACGTTCTTCGAAGCGCTGGCAGACGAGCTGAAGGGCTATGACCGGCGAAAAGGGACGATCCATTTTCCACTCACCGAGCCCGTTCCGGTTAAGCTCATCACCCGGATCGCGAAATTGCGAGCGGCCGGGATCTCCGCCGCGCTGAACAAGTCCGCGACGCCGTGATTCGACGCAGTTTGCCCGGTCTTTTCAGCTAGCGTTTACCGCGCGGGGCGTACTCGAAGCACTCCTCGAGCGGTACCCCGAGGGCAAGAGCCACTTTAAACGCCGTCTCGAGCGACGGTGAATACTTGTCTTGCTCGATCGCGATTACCGTTTGACGCGTGACGCCGATCCGGTCAGCGAGTTCCTGCTGCGTCATTTCACGAAGCGCCCGAAGCTCTCGAATCTGATTACGTATGGCAGGCATTAGAGGGCTCTTCGGTAAGACACAATCTGTGCGACGGTTTTCGCTATGTCCGCTATAACAAGCATGCCGAAGAAGACGCTCAGGAAATGAAGCCCTGCCATCCGGCTGTCCAGGTGAAGATGCCCGGCCGTCGCGTGAAACCACAGAATGCCCAGCCCGATCACCATCAGGGAAGCGAGCGCCAGATAACCAGCACGATAGCCGCGCAGCTCGATCAAGCGATCCCGTTCATCGGTGACACGGTTGCGCGTCACTGCGGCAATGATCGACTGCAGAATAATCTGCAGCACGATAATGGAAACAATCATGCCCGCGATCTTGTTGACTGAGTTTTGCTGATGCAGGAAAAAGTAGGGACAGTACACAATCAGCTCCGCCGCCAGCGAAGCGTATAGTGTTTTCTCCCGGTAGGAAAGGCTTGATGCCATGGCGACCCGCTCCAATGTCAAAGATATTTGACATTCTGACCTTAGCGTATTTCGCGGCCTCGTGTCAAAGATCTTTTACACTATTGTGAGCCTGCCCGGGCATCACTTGCCGGCCGTATCGAGATGTTTGGCAAAGAACGCAGCCATCTTCTGATGTGCCTCTTTCGATTCCGGCAGGTTGACGTCGTTCCAGAAGGCATGCGGCAAAGCTTCGAAGACAATCAGCTCGGCGGGCGCGCCCGCATTCACGAAAGCGCGGTGCAGCAGAACGGTTCCACTTAAAAGCAGGTCGCGGGTACTGGTGATAAAGAGGGTGGGAGGAAACCCTTTGAGGTCTGCGAACACGGGTGAAAGCACAGGATCGGTCAGGTCCGTCGATCCGGCGTACGAGCTGTCGCGGGGTTTGCCTGCCGACGGTACTTCCAGATAGCCGGAAAATCCGTTCAAGGCGTAGATAGCGATGGAATCGCCCGTCCTGCTGAAATCGCCCATTCCAGAAAAGATCCCTAGAGCGCCCGGCAGCGGAAGAGCGAGTTGCCTGAGCTTCACCGTAGCCTCTGCCGTGAGGATCGCGCCGGCAGACGTGCCGTACAACGCGATATGTTCTGGCTTATACGTCTTCAAGAGCTCCTTGTAAACGGCGACAGTGTCGTCCACCGCGGCAGGAAACGGATGCTCGGGCGCGAGGCGATACAAAATGGCGATGGTCTTCGTCTGGGTCAGGCTAGCCTCCGGGATCGTTTCCGTAAGCGAGCCGGAGTCGGAATTGAAGCCTCCGCCATGCACGTTCAGCAAAACCCGGTCCCGATTCCTCTCCGGGATCTCGAGTGGTGTGATGATGCGCACGGGGACGCCGGCAATCTCTTGCTCTTCAACACTCTTGACGGGATAAACGCGCCGTGCAACTTCGCCCGCTCCCCTCTGCCATTCATCGGTGTGAGAACGGCGCTGCGCCAGAGTTTCGTGTGGCGGAGCATCCGGCTGTCTTCGGGCGAGACTCTTTTGCGCCTCGGGACTGATTGTCTTCGGGACAGGCACGATGCGCGACACATGCGCCGTCCCGTCTTCATCGATGTAGCTGCTGTTCTTCATAGGTGTGTTCGAGGGTGGGCTGTTTTGCGCGCTGGTTCGGAGAGCAAGCAACAGAGTAAACGGGATTAGGACGCGAAGCATCATACCTGGACTGAATATCACAGCGAGATTTCAGCATGCCGGCTAATTCCCGGACTGACCCATTATCTGCGCGTGTGTATGATAGGACCGCTTAATACACATCGATGCGTACCAACATTGTCATCGACGATAAACTGATGGCGATACGCTTCGGGCGACCGGCTTGAAGACGAAGCGGGAGGCAGTAGAACTCGGTTTACGAACATTGCTGCGCCTGAACAAACAGGCGGGGTCCGCAATCTTCGGGGAAAGCTGCGGTGGGATGGCGATTTAGAAGCCATGAGGCGCGATCCTTGATACTCGTGGATTCGAGTGTTTGGATCGACTACTTCAGGGGAGTGAGCAACCCGCCTGCGGACAGACTCGACGACCTGCTCAGCCGGGAGCCGCTAGCCATCGGCAACCTGATTTTGGCCGAAGTCTTGCACGGCTTCCGAGAAGAAGAAGCCTTCAACGAAGCCGCAGGCTGCTTACGTCGTTGACGGTCATTCAACTGGGCAGACAGGAGATCGCCATTCAGGCTGCGCGGAACTTTCTCGCCCTGCGCAAGCTGGGGGTGACGGTTCGTAAAAGAATCGATACGATCATCGCTACCCGGTGCATTGCGAGTAAACATGCTCTGCTGCATAACGACAGAGGCTTTGATCCGTTCGTTGACCACCTTGGCCTTCGCGTTGTTGGTTGAGCAAATCGCCGGAAATTGTCTGAGTATTCATTGCACTTCACTCTCCGGGGGCGGAGATCCCAGTACCAAAGCCTGATCATGTTCAAGGGAGCTTCGACGAAGCGACTGCGAACGCGCGAGCGCTTTCCCGGCGAGTTCGGCTTGGCCGAGCTTTCGATAGGCAAGATACAACTCGTAATGAACGTTCCCATAATGGTCGACGGACGCCGCCTTTTCGAGCCTCGGAACAGCTCTGGCGAACTGTCCCAGGCGCACGTACGTCGTGCCCAGCAAACTGCTCGCCTCAACCAGATCCGGTTGCAGGCGCAGGGCATATTCCAGGGGCGGCAGCGCTTTCTCGTTCTCCCGATTTTGGAGATGCAAACGCCCAAGCAGACAGAGCGTGCGTGTCCGCGAAGGATCCAGCTGCAGGGCTCTCTCCAGCTCACGCCGGCTTTCTTCGTCGTTATGATGATCGAGATAAAGTTCCCCGAGGGCCTCGTGAAGTGCCGGTTGATCGGGCCGTAGTTGCAGAGCGGCCTGCAATTCGCTCAGAGCGCCTTCGAAATCCTTCCGCAGCGCATCTCCTTCAGCACGAAGTTGATGAGCCCTCCAGGAATCAGGAAAGCTCTCCTGCAACTGCGAGTAGGCCTCGGCTCCCTGCCCTAGATAGGTGCGCGCCAGCCAGTAACTCGCCTCGGCGTTAGAGCTTGTCGTGCCTTCGACGCGTGCTAGAGCCTGCGCCGCTGGTTCGTACTGTTGCAGGATGAGATGAAGTTTACCCAACTGCAGGCACTCCGCATCAGTCGGGCGATTTCGGGACTGCAGCCACTCGATACAACGAGAGTAACTGTGCGCCTCACAAGCGTTCGCGTCGGCAGGAGTTTTCGCACCTGTGTTCGAAGCCTCCCGCCAGGTTGAAAATGCACGTTGAAAGGCCTGCCATTGGTGTTCCGCGGAGACGTTGTCATTCGCCGCTGCGAGCAGCCCCGCTAAAAGCAAATGCTTTACCGCGAGGTCCGGCTCTGCTTGAAGCCCTGCCAGGAGGTCTTTTGCCGCATCCCGCGAAAGGCCGATGGACACAATATCGTGTTGAGCGGCCAGAAACTCCGGCGCTATCTCCCAGATCTTATTCAGTCCGTCTAGAGCCTCCACCGCGTGCCCCTTCGCGAGCTGCACGTTTGCCAAGCCGAGCAAGGCAATTTCGTTGCGGGAATCAAGAGCAAGCTCGCGGTGAAACTCCGCATCCGCTTCTTCCAGTTTGTGCGCCTGCAGGAAAGCTTGGGCGATCGCCGCATGCAAACCAGGCTGTTGCGGCTCCACCGCGAGCGCTTTGCCATACTCGTCCGCAGCGTCTTTCAAGCGGCCGCGCTGCAATAGTAAGTCGCCCAAAAAGCGATGTCCCCAGGCCGACTCGCGATACAGATGCGCGCCCCGATACGCCAGCCGTGCTGCCAGGTCGAGGTACTGGTGTCCGAGTCTGAACCACGCATCCGCCTTGTCGGGAGTAAGCGTCGAGATGCGCATAAATTCGCCCGCGGCGCCCTGCACGTTGTCCTGCGCCAAATAACAGGACGCCAAAGCCTCATGCGCATCCAGATTCGAAGGATCGAGCCGCAAAGCACGCTGCAAAAAGGCAATTCCCTTCTCGGGTGAGCCTAATTTGAGGTAATCCATGCCCACGATGATGGTGGGACCAAGCAGATTCGGCCGCTCGCGTAAGGCTTTCGAGAGATGACGTGCGGCCGATTCGTAATCGAGTAATGCCTGCTCGGCGAGACCGAGGTTGACCTCGGCTTCCAGAAGAGTCGGGTCGAGCGAGAGCACCTTCTTAAACTCGGCCGCAGCCACATCGAACTCCCGGCGTTGCATTGCCTGCTGGCCGGCGCGGAAGGAGCTCTCAATTTGCGCGTCGGATGTCTGGCAGAGTGCGTGCCCGTTTAGCAACGCGAAGGTAAAGAGAACGACAAGAAATGCTTTCAACCGGATATTGTTACAGCAACCGGGCGAACCAATCGCCCGGTGTCTGATTCCTGTAACTTCAGAAAGTCATTCGTAGAGCAAACTGAATCACACGCGGCAGATTGTATTGGCCGGTCACCTGCCCGAAACTGGACCCGCCGCAACAACTGGTATTGGGTGGATTGAATTGCACTCGATTAAAGGCATTGAAGAGCTCTGCCCTGAACTCGGTGCCGATCCGCTCGCCGGGGCCGAACTTCGTGTTCTTGAAAATGCCGAAGTCGAAGTTCTTCGTTCCGTCAGCGCGGAGATTCGGCTCGGTACGCGAATCGTTTCCGTAGCCGTAATCCGTTGGACTGCCGGAAGTAAATGTGGATGTGTCAAACCAGTGGGCCAGCTTCTCGTCGAGAGTGCCTGAAGTCAGACGAGAGACCCCGCTTCTGGTAGCGCGGGCACAGCCCACATTGGGAATCCCGGAGCTACTGAGTGCGCCTGGGCACCCGCCGATGCTGAGGGGAAAACCACGCTGGAACGTGACGATCGAATCGACACCCCAACCGCCGATGAGCTTATTCGTGAATCCATTTACATTGTTCAGGAACTTCTTGCCCCGGCCCACGGGCAGATCGAGAGCGGAGCTGAACACGAGCCGCTGCGGCACGTCGAATCCGTCCAGACTGCGCTCGTTGTGGAGGTTGTACGCGTTCGATTCGCCCCAGCTCGGCGCAGCGGCCTCGAGCCAATTGATCTCCGAGTTCGTGTTGTCGATCAGCTTCGAAACCGTGTATGTAGCCAGCACCTGCGCCCCGGCTGCGAACCGCTTGGTAAACGTCATCTGCATGGAATGATAGATGGAATCGCGGTTGTCCGGCTCGGCCATGCTCACGTTGTCGTATTGCGGATAAGGAAGCAGAAGCTGACCTGCCTTGACCGTCTGATTCGATCCGACGTTCCCCGTTTGCACAACACCATAGAACGGGTTCGGAACCAGAGCCGTCAAGGCCGAAACCTGGGCGGCATTTTGAGGCAGGTATTGCGGGGCCAACTGATCTAGGCTCTGATTGTGCTGCGGCAGGTGAGTGCCTTTTGAGCCAGCATAGGCGATATCGAAAAGCGTATTGCCGGGCAGCTGGCGCTGAATGTCGATGTTCCACTGCTGCACATACGGAGCGAGGTTATGGTTCAACGGAGCTTCCAGGCCATTTCCCTGGATGTTGATAAAGGCCTGGTCTCGCCCGGGCGGCTGAGAGATTCCAGCCGGAAACGGATTCGAGAGCGGATTCTTGGGAGTGACCCCGTCCGACTGCGCGGTCAACCAATTCGTAACGATCGAGTTGATAAACAGATTGTGCGGCGCGTCGTCCCAACGAACATCTACCGGAAGATAAAAGATTCCATATCCGGCTCGAACTACCGTGTTTGTGTTTAACTGATACGACGCACCGAGGCGCGGGCTGACGTGGTTCCACGGATCGTAAGCGCTGCGGCGCGATAGATTGGACGACTTCACCAGATCGAAGGCACCCTTCAGGTTGGGAAGTCCAACCTGCGCAGCAATCGGGCTGGTTTCGGTCGTGTTAAACGTAACGATGCGATCAAAGCGCTCCGTCCAATCAGTCTGCAGGTCGACACGAACGCCTAGGTTTAGAGTTAGCTTTCTGGTGACCTGATATGTGTCTCCAAAATAGAAAGCGCCATACAGATTCTGGTCGGCTGTCCGCGCAGGCTCATTGACGTTGCTGCCAGTGGTGGTGCTCCCGTAGCCGAGCAGGAAGGACGCAAACCCGTTGCCCGAGGCGGTTCCAGGAACGCCGCTCTTCGGATTGGCCGATGTCATTCCGGCATCGAATTGAAATAAGCCGGAGGGCTGGTTGCTCTGGTAGTAGTTATTGCGCAGCATGCGGTATTCGCCGCCGAACTTCAGATTATGCTTGCCGGCTATTTTCGACATCATGGGCTCGAAGCTGAGCGTGTCATCGTGAGCGCCAATTCCGCTGCCCGTTCCCGCGCCGCACCAACTGCCGTTGCCGTAGCGGTTGTCGCCCGAAGTCTGTGAAACGCAGACATCCGGAATATGAGTGTAAGAAACCTGGGAAGTTAAAGCTGCCCAATTGGGGCCAAACTGAGAGAGATCGATGCCCTCGCTGAGCGGAGTCCGAAGATAAACATATCGCGTGTAGCCGACGTGCAAGTCAAGAATCGTCTTTGGAGAAATTAGGATTGTGTCGCCCAGCGCAATCTGGTTGGCGACCGTGTCTTCGGTGCAGCGGTCGCTGCATACCTGGTTGAAAGGACTATCAGGAAGCGATAGAACATGGGAGCGTGTATACCGTCCGAAGACTCTCTGCTTCGCGCTTAGGGCGTAGTCGGCGCGCTCGTTAATCTGGTCGACATTCCCGCCATTACTAAAGCTCTCGACAAAGTTGCCGAAGGGATTGCCCACCTGATTCGGTTGCGGGAAGTAATTCAACAGCGCGAGCGAGGTAGGGTCGATCCGATTGCTCGGAATTTTGTTTCCCGCAAACTGCGGCCGGCAAGCACCTCCGCCGGAGATGCAGTTCACACTCTTGGTCGGATCGTAGATAGGCAGCACCGAACTTGTCCCGCTCGATCCGATCTGCGAAAAATCCCCGCTGCGCTCCGCGGCAGTCGGAACCCAGGTTGTCAAAGTGCTGCCCTTGCGCTGCCGGAAGCCTTCATAGCTCGAGAAGAAGAATAGCTTGTCCTTGATAACCGGGCCGCCCACGTTGCCACCAAACTGGTTCTGGGTAAATGCGGGACGCGGATTACCGCCGGCGTTGGAGAAGAAATCGTTCGCATTTAACTGCTTGTTGCGGAGAAACTCGTACACCGAGCCGTGGAACCCATTGGTGCCCGATTTAGTGGATAAGTTGATTACTCCGCCAGCGAATCGGCCGTACTCGGGACCGAGGTTATTTGTCTGAACCTTGAATTCCTGAATCGCATCCTGCGTGGGAATCACAGTTACGACATTCAGGTACGCTCCGTTGGTAGGCACGCCGTCGATCAGAATCTGGCTTTGCCCGGCTTGTCCGCCGCCGATCTGAAAATCGCCCGCAGCGAAAGGATTTGCGCCTACAGGATTGCCCGTCGAGGAGTTTCCCGCCGAGGGTTGGCCTTGCGGGACCACGCCTGCAACCAGGCTGACCAATGCCAGCGGATTGCGGCCGTTAAGCGGGAGTTCCGTCACCGTGCGCGATTCAATCACTTGCCCAAGCGAAGTCGTTTCGGGCTGAAGCAAAGGCGTCTGACCGGTCACTTCGACCGTCTGGTTGACCTCGCCCACCTCGAGCGGGATGTCCACTCGCAAGCCGCTTTCGATCTGGACATCGATGGGCGTTCGCACAAACTTTTTAAAGCCGGTCTTTTCGCCTTCCAGCTTGTAGCGCCCCGGCAGGATATTTGCAAAGGTGTAATTACCCGACGCGTCTGTCTCGAGAGTACGCGCCTCTCCAGTGTTCAGATTTGTCAACGTGACGCCGGCACTGCCAACAACAGCGCCGCTCTTATCGCTTACCGTTCCAGCGATAGTTCCGTACACATTCTGGCCGAAGCCAGTGCCAGGAACAACCGTTAGAACAGTTATTGCAGCGGCAAACACCAGCCCAAGTCTACAGAGATTCGGCATCTTCTCTCCCCAATTAGCTATGAACGTGCACAACCCGACTGCGCGGACGCACGATGAAAATCGGTGCGAAGAGGAGACAGCCTTGAATAACCCAAGCGGCCCCACTTGGTTCTAGATCTTATTCCTATTCGGACGAGGAGTCAACGGCAAACGTCCTGCACCGCGCTCCGTTACAGTCACCGAGCTGACGAAAAAGTACTGACGGACGCTGAATGAATGATGGCGGTCATTCGACGATGCCAACTCACATCGCGCCACATGCCTGCGAACTGCGGTCCGCAAAAGTTGCTGGTTGCCATGGCGGCCCAGCGTCCAGTGGCGGTGGCGGTACGAACACCGAATTCGCAAAGCTCCTTGAGCCAGTCCCACTCGAGCAGTGGCCAGTCTTTGTAGTCGACCAGACTCCAACACTCGGTTGTAATCAGCGGCTTGCCCGATCGTCGCGACCACTCGGCGCAGAGCTCGATCGTTTCTTTGAGCTTGCTGTCCCAGTAATCGCGTTTGTCGAAGTAAACACGTTTGGCATTGTTCACCAAGTTGATATAGCCCACCGAGTCGAAGCGTTCGTAGTGGTAGCCAACCGCCTCGTAGTACCCGGCCGCTTGCGCCATCCAGATGTGCGGCTCCATGAAATCGAGGGTGCTCACATCCTGCTGCTTCCATGTCTCGAATTCGCTGGTTTGGGAAAAGGTGTAATCGAGATCCGGGTACGCGCTCCGTACCACCTGGATCGAACGCCGCATCCAGTCGGCATTTTGAGCAGAATCTCTCCGAAAGCCTTGCGGCAGGAACGGAGCCCAGACGTCAAGCGGCCACTCGTTGCAGAGGTCGACATACAAGATATGCGGCAGCAGATTGTCGTGGGCAATCGAATCGAGCGTCGCTTTCCAGATGCGGCCGTGATCTTCCGGAGTATGGATGTTCATCAGTATCTGATCCGGATCGTGCCGGAACCAGGTGGACAAACCGACCCGCAGTTTTCGATCCGCACACTTCTTGATGAACTGATTGAGAGCCGGCTGCACCTGCACGCTGTTCTTCGCCGGGCTGCCCCAATCTTGTGTATTCCAACACGGAACGAGTTCCCACGTTGCATTCGGATTAGCGGCCACAAGGTGCGGATAAGCATCAATGCGAACGGCGTCATAGCCGCGCTCGGTCAGCCCGTCGAGCGCCGCGTCCCAATCTTCGTAGCCGGCTCCGGGCCAGCGCCGCTCGAGCCAGGAGAAGTCCCACATCGTGATAGCCAGTGGGTGCTGCAGATTTCGCAATCGCACGCTCGAGCTTTGCGCCGGTCCTGCCTGTGTGCCCGGCTCTTTTGCGAAAGCTGCCACCGCGCCGGCGGAACCCGCGAGAAACGACCTTCGATCCATAGAGGCTCCATGATATGCCGTTTTGAAATGGCGCGATTCGGCGGGGTGTATTTTATGGAAGAACGAAATGGCACAGCGCGGGCGAGTCGCAGCCTTGATGCTGCGGGAATTAAAAGACCGTGCCGCCGAACAGTTCGCGGAGGCGGGCGAAACCTGGCGCCAGCAGCTCATGGGCTTCTACTTTCCGGAAAACGAGGACACCGTGGATCTATGCGCACTCGCTGTGCTGGACGCGGCCCTCACTGAGGACGGAACTACCGTCTCTTCTCACGTGCGTCGGAACGTCACTTCCCTGGTGAACACGGGCACGCTCACCGAAGACGCGATCGGTATTATCTTTCTGGCTACGGCGCAGCCGGTACCGCTAGCGAAAGTCTCCTCTGCGAGCGGAGCATGAGGGGCCGGTTTCTTCTGCTGCTCTTGCTTTCCGCGCTAGGCTCGAACGGCTCTAGCAAGCCTCCCGACCCAAAGGCGTTTCTGCGTTTCGGTCAGGGGAAGTATTACGTGGCCGTCGTGCCCGACCCGCCCTTGCGTTCGGGGGCAGCCTCGTCAGACATCCTGGCCGGCGTTTACAAAGATGGCCAGCTGGTGACGGACGTAGTCAGCGCTCCGGATGCGTACGGATCGTCGTTCACGCTCGAGATTCCCGCCGACGCGAGCCTCGGTGACGACATCTCCGAGCTGTCCTTGACTGTTCTGCGCTACCCGGCCGGCAATGGTCGAGGCTCTTTCTCCGTGAAGGTCAAGACCGAGGTAAGTGCTCAGATCGACGCCAACAATCCCGGTTGTGCCCCCGAGTTGGCTCTGGAACTCGCCTCCGATCCCAAACAAGATTCGCCTTCTCCCTACGCAGCCGCGCGCTTCGCCAGCTTGAACTCATATCTTCACGAGCATGAGCCAGCCGCTCAGGTTGAATCGCGCACCCGGAAAGGCACGGAAACACGCGCCGTCGAACTGGGACAGGCGCTGGCGCTGCCGACAGTCATCTCGCAGTGCTTCGGGCTCGTTCCTGCAGCCCCCTCTGGCGCATACGATCTTAAGCTCACATTTGCATCGGGCGCTCCGATTGAACTAAGGCCGTTTCTGCTGAAAACGGACCTGGTCCGGTCGGCCGCATCGAAAGCACCGCTGGCGCTCGACGACGCTGACGTCGGAGTACGTAGACTCGAGCGCAGCCTCGATGCTGGGGTGCAATTCGGGAGCTCGGTGGAGGATCAGCCCGATGGCCGCCGCAAGCGAACGGACAAAGGATCGCTCGATCTTCGTCTTGCCCCGCTGCTAAATCTGCTGCCCGCGCCGGCGCCCGGTTCGACTTCGCTCTGGTTCCTTACTCCCTTCTTCGTCGACGCGCGAGTTTCGACAGGAAAGATCGACACCGACACTCTTTCCCAAAACCGAATTGTCTTCGGTACCGAAGCCGAGCTGCGCCACTACTCAGATCCGGGCACCTACCCTACTTACCAGCGCTTCATCTTCGGTATCAAGAACGCTTCCGATCGTGACTTTCATCAAGCAGAGTGGAAGGGCACAGCGGAGTTTCAACCGGTGTTTTCCGCACTCAATCGGCCTCTGCGCTGGGGCGGACGAACCGAGGCTTCGCAGCTCGACCCCGATCCGGATCGTGAGCCGAAGCATATACTCTCCGGCCGGCGCTTTGGTTGGCAAGTGCTGCCGACTTTCGGCCTGGAACTCGGAAGAACTTGGAGAAACCGCGATCTTCCAGCCTCGATCGAGCAAAGCCAGACCGTCAAACGATTCTACTTTGGCGGCACCATCAATCTCGACGTGACACGGTACGTCTCTCTCTCAGGCCAGGATCTTTTGTATGTGCGGGGCGAAGCACCCGCCGACCGGGTCCATAACTATTTACTGACGTCCTTGAACATCCCGCTGCCAAACTTCACGACCAACGTCGCAGAGAGTGTTTTCTTTTCGTATGAGCGCGGGGCGCAGCCGCCGTTTGCCACTCCCGATACGAATGCCTTAAAGATCGGCTTTCGCATTCAGTCAGAAGGCTGGTTCGGAAAGCAGCGCTGATGTAAGATGCGCCCATGCGATTCGCCGCCCTTCTCGTCCTGAGCTTCTGCTTCGTATCGGGCCTGCTCGCAGGCGCTGGAGCTACGCCCGATGAAAAGATTCGAAGAGTGTTGGACCAGCAGGTCGCTGCTTGGAACCGCGGAGATCTCGAATCGTTCGTGGCCGGTTACACGGAGCATTGCACAATCGTCGGGAGCACCATCTCCGAGACAACTCGCGCGCAAGTTTTGTCCCATTATCGCGAGAAATACCCTTCCGCGGGTGCTCGCGGAAAGCTGGCTTTCTCCGGTCTATCGGTTCGTCATCCCGCTACGAACGTAGCGATCGTCACCGGCCATTGGCATCTCGATCGCGCAGCCGTGTCGGGCGGCCCAGTGGGCGGCGTGTTTAGCTTAGTTTTTGAACTGATCGACGGAAGCTGGCGAATCACGCTGGATCATACCTCGTGAAGCGATGAGAACTTCCCGCTCCTGGCCATCACTGAGCCCCGAGTTGGCCCCGCAGTACGACGATCGACGATTTAGGAAGTGTGTAAGTCGTATCAAGGCCACGCGCGATCACACTTGATCTAAATGCCGGTACGCCCATTTGTTCCGGCCCGAAGACAATCTGCTCGACAGTTCCGTCGAAAGAGCGGATCTGCTTCTGCACGTTATCAGCAAAGACAACTTTGATCGTGTGGTCCTGAACCTGATCCTTGTTCACCAGCATGACGGACCACTTGCCGTCAGGGCGCTCCACCGTGTAAGCCGTAACCAGAGTGTTTCCTTCCCCATCCTTCACATCGCTTGCGGATTTGAAGAGGCTGTGCACGGAGTCGATAGGCTGCACCCATTCTTTGGCGATGACTTGAGTTGCCAGATACTGCGGCGAATGACTAATAACGTGATACTCCTTGTCGATCGGCAGGAATCCGTCTTCGCCGCCGCGCTCTGACGGAATGTAATGGAAGTAGTACGTGCCGCTCGCACCCGCGGTCAGCATTGAGCCTACATAGTCAGCCAGCCAAAGTCCGCGCTTCACGGTGCCTGCTCCGCCATCCTCAAGATCGTTGCCCTCTGTCATGTAGAACGGCAGGCCGGGCGGCAGACCGTTGTCCTTCCAGGCCTGGATCAAATGCTCGACATACGCCGGCTCCCAGTAAAGCGAACTCCAATCGGCACACTTCTTCCCTTCCCCTCCACCGGCGCCGCACGGATAATGCTCGAACGAAAAGAAAGTGAAATCCTGCAAGCTGTGATGCGCTTTGAGGTAATCGACGAAGCGGCCCAGGAACGAGACTCGCCCTTGGGCGTCTGCCCATGAATCGACATCGCCTTCCGTTCCTTCGAAAGACGGTCCACCCAGCGGCGCTTCGGGAACCAGCTTGTGAATCGCTCTCGCAAACTGCAAGTACAGCGCGGCATAGTCTTCGGGAAGCACGCGCTGGCCGTCCGGCTCCTCGCCCAGTTCAATGCCGGAGATCGCATACCTGCGTTTGTACAGATAGGCGATCTCGTTAGCTGCATCTTCCGGGTTGCCGTACAGCAATGCAGTTGGAATCATCGCGGGAACTCCGCGGGTAACGCCGCAGTTGTAGAAAAAGTCGAACCCAATCTGATCGCCTCGCCCGTAGTCGAGGTCCGAAGCCGCATGCCAGGGATCCACCGAAGAGGGCCAGGTGATCGTTTGCTCACGGCTCGGTAGGTGCTTAACAACGTCTGTGAACTGGCCATCGGCAGCGGTCGTTCCGACGTACAACTCGCCGATGGCATAACCTAAGCAGTTGCGCCGGTCGTCCGGACCATGTGTGTCGCAGGTATTGGACGATTCGGTCATCCAGATACGCAGGTAGCGAACCGGAACTGGCCTGCTGGTCAACTGCAGAAGGGAGCTGCCGCCTTTACCGTCCGCGCGGCTGCCCATCGGGAACGTCTGCCAGGTCCCTTTATTGATGCCGTTGTAGAAAGGCTCGAGCTCACCGGTCCAGAACTGCACGCTATAACGCGTCGCATAGGGATTGGCCCACGCAATCTTGATGGCATTGATGTCCCGCTTGGCGCCCAGATCGATCATCACCCATTGCGGGTGCCGCGAATCATCTTCGCCGGTGTAGGGTTTACTCAGGTACGGATTGCTCTTCCAGTACGATTGCGGATCTCCATCCGTCAAGCGGGACCAGCCGTTGCCATCGCCCAGCGTGGCGCCGCGGTGAGGCAGCGGGTACGCCCAGGAGTGAAGAATTTTTTCGTCCGTGGGCTCCGCACTCCCGACAAAGTAGCCTTCGCTTCTGGCTGCATTGCTCCAAGTGCCGCGCGCGTTCCAGTGCCAGGCTTCGATCATCAGCTCCGTATTCTGACGGTAGGTCACGGCTTGCCATCCCGCACCGAGCAGTTCTTTCAGCGCCGGGCCGGTCAGCAATCCTTCGGTATGTTTCTCGTTCTCCTCCTTCGTGGCTCCGCCGCGCAGCCGATCGATCGCTCCGCCAAGCGCCCGGAAGGGACTGAATGAATTGACGACGTGAGATGGCGCCGCATCCACTACCACCGTTTGACCACTTGCAGCCGTAATCGCCACCAAAGATGCGGCTATAAGTGCAAGGGTCTCGCTGTGCTTCGGAAGGAAGGTCTTCTGCAAAGTCGACCTAGAAATAAAACTTCAAAGCCAGCTGGCACTGTCGCGGGCCGACGGCAGTGTAGTTCACCACACCGAAGTCCGGGTCGCCCACGTAGGTGTTTGGCGTCCCGAAGACCGGATGATTGAAAGCATTCTGCGCTTCGAGACGCATCTCAAGTTTCAAGGATTCGTGACGGGCCGAAAGGTCGAATTGCTTCAGGATCGAAAGATCCGCCGAAAAGAAGAATGGGCTGCGCACGCTCCCGATCGTTCGCGACGCATTGCCCAGAGTGTACGGATCCGGTATCTGGAACACGTCTGGATTGGCAAAGTAGTTGTTGATCCAGTTCGCATCGGAACCGCCGGTGCGCGTAGGCCGGCCGGCGAGATTGGGACGCTGCGCGCCATAGGTCCATATGGGGCTTCCGCCATCTGCCACGGTGAACTGCAGCGGGAAGCCGCTATGAATGCTCCAGACCCCAGCCGTTTTCCAGCCGCCCAGAACAAGCTCTAATGGACGCGGCATGCTACTCAAAAACGCTCTTCCCCGCCCTACCGGCAGATCGTACGTGTAATTGAATTTCAGCTGCGAAGGCACATCGAACGTCGAGAGGCTGCGCTCAGCGGCCAGATTATTCGGATTCTGCACATTTGATCCAGAGTTAGGGCCGTTCGCGAGCCAGGCGACATTAGTGTCGTAGATCGACGAGTTGTCGATGGACTTTGACCACGTGTAGCTGGCCAGCAGCTGCAAACCGTTCGAGTAGCGTTTTTCGACCGCGATCTGAAGCGCGTGATAGCTGGAATCAGCCGTCGGCGGTTCATCGCTCGTCACGCTTGTGAACTGCGGATATGGCAGGAGCAGTTGGAAAGCCTGCACGCTCGGGCTCGAAAGAACACTGTTCGCATAGGCGGGCCCGCTGAGAAGTGGTGCGAGCGGATTCGCAACATAGTCGCCCAGGTTGCCGATCTGATTGGGCGTCAGATTCTGGATCTGTGGTCCGAGAACGTTCAGGTTGTTGGCTCCCGCAAAATACAGATGCGTTCCCTTCTTGCCGATGTACTCCACATCGAGCACGGTGCTCGATCCGAGTTCCTGCTGGATGCCGAAACTCCAGCTCTGCTCATAGGGCGTTTTCGCGGCCGCGGCCGTGCGAAGCGGTCCGATGGCGCCATAGCCTACGTCATTTAGCAGGCCGAGCGAGCTGCCGGTAGGAGGCAGAAGACCGTTCGGATAAGGATCGCTCAGGTGCAGGTAAGGCGTCGCGCCGTCATTGTTGTAAGTGCCGACTACGTTCGTAGATTGAGTGAAGCCTTGCGATCCATAACTCAAGAGCCCGTTTGCGCCCGAGCGTGTCTGGTCGTAGTAAATGCCGTAGCCGCCGCGCAGCACCGTGTTCTTTCCGAACTGATAAGCGAAGCCGAAGCGCGGCTGGATGTCCTTCCAATCCGTCTCCCAGTTCGTCCGCATATTTGCGGAGTTGAAGAGTTCTCCGCCGAGCAATGCCCGATTCACGGTCTGCTGCGTGATCGGGTCGACGTAGGAGATCGTGCCTCCATTCAAAGGACTGACGGCATTCGGGTCGAACCAGTTGGTACGGTTGTGGCGCTCGGTCCTGGGCAGCGAGACATCGTAGCGAAGGCCGAGATTCAGAGTGAGATTGGGACGAACCTTCCAGTTGTCCTGGACAAACCCGGCGTATTGATAGTTCTCCGTCGCCGGGCTGAATTGGATCTGGTAGGTGCCGCCTCCGCCCGCTCCCAATTGGCCCATGAGGAAGCTGGCCATCGAATCGCCGCCGCACTGCGTGATGTCAGGAACCGGGCACTGCGAACTGCTGAGGCTGCTGAAATTGAAGATGCCGTTCGGCGCGTTCGTCTGAATGTAATTCTGCTGGTGCAGGCGCCCTTCGAAGCCGAACTTCAACGCATGTTTTCCACGGATGCTCGTGAGAACTTCGCTCAACTGGCCTGTGTCCTGCCCCTGCCGGTAGTTGCCGTACGGATCTTGGCCGATGCTGGTGTAGCCGGCGGAATAGTAGTTGCCGATGAAAATGGCAGGGACGCCCAGAAAGCCGTTCGAGTTCAGGTAAGACGGAAAGCCGAGCGTTCCGAGTGGATCGGCATTCAGGCTTTTGTTGTAAGCGTCGATGTGCTCAGTGCCGCGCGTGAACCCGAAGGTACTCGTCAGGACCAGCGTGGGACTGAAGCTGTGCGTATCGTTGATCGCAAACAGGTGCGCCGAGCCGCTGTTCGCACCGCTGCCGCAGGGATCGGAAAAGTTGTGAAAGCAGGCAAACGGCTTGACGTTGTTCCAGCCTTGCGAATACTTGAAGGTGATCAGATTCTTGTCGCTAAAGCGGTGATCGATCCGGATATCAAATTGATCGTTGGCGCTTGGAGTTGCGCCGGAACCGATCCAGTTGTCATAAATGTTTCCACCCGGCGATGTTCGGCATGGGAAATAGATTAGCCAGTTTCTGAGCCACGGGATCTATCAAGTTGCCCGGAACCTGGGGCAACTGGTAGCGCGTGCCGGCCAGGTTGGGGTTCCCCGGACTGGTGTAAGTCGCCAGATTATTGAACGGAACAAAAGCGCTGCGGTATGCGCCCGCCGGTCCGTCATCGGGCGTTTGGAATGAACCGGAATACGGATCGTAGATCTGTCCCGCGATCGCACTGCAGAGTCCGGTGGCATCGAAGCTGCCGCCATTTGCGCCGCATAGCTCACCAAAATTACCGGTGCGTTCGGCCACGCTCGGAACACCCGCTTGATAGGTGCCTAGATTCGAAGAGCGCGTGCCATCCCAATCGAAGAAAAAGAAAGTCTTGTTCTTGATAATCGGTCCGCCGATGGTGCCGCCGTAGTTGTTGCGATGGACCGGAGGAAGCGGAACGCCGTTCGCGTTATTGAACCAGTTGTTCGCGTCGGTGATCTTATTCCGAAAGAAGTCGTAGGCGCTGCCATGGAAGGAATTTCCGCCCGAACGCGTAACCATGTTCACCACCGAAGCGCCGGAGAAGCCGTACTCGGCGCTGAAGTTGGTCTGCTGCACTTTGAACTCTTCTACGGCTTCCGCCGACGGAGTGTACGTCACCTGCGTGATGCCGCCGTTCGGCTCAAAGTTGGTGATCGAAGCGCCGTCCATCAGAATGTCGGCACTCGCGCCGCGGCTTCCGTTCGAAACAAAATTCGTTCCTGTATCGCCGACCCCATTCGTATCACTCTGGTTATTGATACCGGGTCCAAGCGCGACAAAGTCCAGCACGTTGCGGTCAACGAGCGGCAGATCGTTGATCAACCGGCGGTTGACTACCTGCCCGGTCACCGCATCTTCAGTTGCAAGCGGCCGGCCCTCCGACTGGACATCGACGGCCTGCCTGGAAGTAGCGACTTTCAGGCTGAGGTTGGCTGTCGCGTTCTCGCTGACACTTACGGTGACATTCGTGCGCACCGACTTTTCAAAGCCTTGAATCGCGACCGAGACGGAATATGTTCCCGGCGGGATCGAAGTAAACAGGTAGCGTCCATTCTTGTCCGAATTGGTCGTGAACTGATAGCCCTTCTGCTGGTCAACGAGATTGACCTGGGCCTGCGGCACGAAGGCACGGGAGGGATCGGTGATCTCGCCGCTGACAGTACCAAAGTAGCCCTGTGCCTGAACCAGCAGGCTCGCAGCGGATAAAACGGCCAATAGTAAAGCGCCGAAAAATCCGGATGCGGATCTGCTTCCGCAAAGTAAAGCGCGTGCACTCATGAGGTCTCCTAACCAAAGCAGAAGTTTATGGCAGTTCGCGGGGCATGCAAATCACACTTCGAAGTGAGGTCCAGCAGTGCTGCCGGTGCATATACGAGTGCCTAACGGCCTGACACAGTTCAGACCAGTGTAATACTCTGCTCTGGCTAGAAGAACCCCGGCCAACGCGGGGAAATGGTTCGCGCTATAGGCGCGGCTTTTTACAATGAGCGCACAGGGCGAGCATACCGGCGCCACACCAGCATCCCGAAGAGTCCGCCCCCGAGCAGGAACACCGCGCCCGGTTCGGGACTCGCCGAAACGCCACCGCCGACATAATCCAAGGCGCTGGCGGAGGTTGCGAGCGCCACGCCGTAGTCGGGGTGACCGCTGCCGCTGGGATCGCCGTTGCTCCAAAAGTCCACCACTCGTCCGCCGCCAATGTTAAAGAGCAAGCCGTACACATCCAGAAATCCGCCAAAGAACGGATAGTCGGATCCGGACTGCGGAGAACCGCCGGGATACAGAAGATTGTCGTAAGTCAGAAAGCCATTGCTCTGCGCAGACAGGCCAGAGGCTACCGCAAATCGGCTGAAATCGTGAGGCGCCGCCACGTTGCCGGGCTCGGGCGTCGCGTGATTCACGGGTACCAGCAGGCCCGCGGGCGCGTTGACGATATTGAGTCCGGCATTCGAATCGGAAAATGTACCCGTGATTCCCGTGACCTCGAAGGCTTGCGGATATTTCGCGTCTGTCGCCGTGCCATACGTCACTGTGAACGCGCCACTCACCCCGGGGCCCGCGAAGCTGAAGTCGAATGTGCTGGCATTTGCCTGCCAGGGTATTGCGGCCGCGAACAGCATTGTCGCCGAAATCGCAAGTTTGTTTCTCATGTGGTTGTTGAAGCTCCTCTTTAGCTTTAATTCAACCGGTAGACGACCCTACTGATCGCATCGGATTCACCGATGGACAGAAACACCCGGTTCGACGACACGGTAGCGAGGCTTTCCAAAGCCCCACCGAATAATATACTCTCACTAGATCGCTCGAGAGCTGGCGATCACTCCCAGTCACTTCCTTTTGACCGCGTAATTTTCCTCAACCGAGTGTCGATCCAGGCCAATTCGTACGACATACTAACGAAGGACAGAAAGTACTTGTACGGTCGGCATTCTTGCAATCAAGTATGTGATCGTACAGTGCGGAAAATCGAGGATCAACCATGACTGCACAGACTGTGACGATTAACGAAGTTGCTGACGGCATCGTCAGTCTTTGTTCGCAAGGCAAATTTGAAGAAGCGATGAAGACCTTCTACTCACCTGAGATAGTCAGCGTAGAAGCCTTTGCGCCTCCGGGAGGATCGCGCGAGGCCAAAGGTTTGGCCGCGGTAACGGCCAAGGCTGAATGGTGGACCGCAAACCACGAAGTGCACTCGGTGAAAGTGGAAGGGCCGCTGATCGCTGGCTCGCACTTCAGCGTAACCTTCAAGCTTGACGTCACATTCAAACCGCAGAGTAAGCGGTTCTTGATGGAAGAAGTAGCTGTCTACCAGGTGAAGGACGGCCAGATCGTGTACGAACAGTTCTTCTACAGCATGTAAAGAACTCCGCCGCTCGTCGTCCGGATCGTGCCCTGCGAACGGGCGACACGGCGGCGGTAACTGCTTAAGCAGGTCCTCCTAAGCAGGTTCGCCTGAGCATCAGCACTAACGGAAAACAATCGGCTCGATTGTGAATGGAACAATCGGACTTCCGTCCTGCGTCGCAGGCTCGCTGATCCCAAATTGTTGCACCCAAGCCGGTGTTGTTGTATCCGGTGCTGTTGTATTCGGACCGGCCCAGGCGACTTCATCAAGGGAAGCGTTTGAGACCGACCCGGCTTGTGGCGTGTAGCCCACGCGAGTGCGGGCGATCAGCTTGTCTCTCCGCTTCGTCACCACATCCACGTGGATTGCCCTGAACCTGCCATCGGGCTGAATATTTGCCGGTGAGTAGCCAAGCGTGTACTGAGTGCGGATTGTCTGCGCGATCCGTTTGCAATTCGTGGAGGCCTGGGTTGGCCGTTTCGGAAGGAAAACTTCGCCGCCTGTCACCTCGCTGATGCGTTTCATGAAAGCCGGGCTCGTAAGATCCTCGTCCTTTCCGAAAAGCCCGATCGTATAGATCACCACATTCGAGTTTGTTGCGTCGTTGATGACCTGTTCCAGCGTATGAACGCTCGCGTTATCTCCTCCATCGCTAATAAGGATAAGGGCCTTCTTGTCCTGTTGGAGTTCACGAATACGGCTCAGGCCCGTCTCAATCGCGTCATAGAGGGCAGTCTTGCCGCCGCCGGCAGAGACCGGAATGGCTCGATCCAACTCGCGGGAATTGGCTGCAAACGGCCGCGAACTGGGCAGCCCCAAGCTCACTTTCTCGTTGAAGCTGACGACGAATAACTGGTCGCGCGGATTACTGTTCCGGGCAAACGCCTTGGCCGCCGCCAGCACGGCTGCGTGTTTGCGCCGCATGCTCCCGCTGTTATCGATGATGAGCCCGATGGCAACAGGGCTGTCGTTATGGCTGAAAATCCGGATTGCCTGCGGACGGGTGTCTTCGTAAACTGTAAAATTCTGTCGCCGGAGACCTCTGACAAACGACCCTCTGCTGGTCAACACGGTCGCTTGCAGCACAACCATCTGTACAGAGGCGGAAAAGTGGGCCTGCGGATCGTCCGGCGCCGGACTTGCAAACTGAGCACTGCCGGCAAACGAACAAGAGCAGACGAGAACCAGGATTCTTAGAGTCTTCATACCCGCTAAGGGAAGTGTCGCAAATCTTTCCCGGAATTCGCTTCCAGATACAGGCACACAAATAGAATGAGTTCCCGCTGCATAGGGGCAAACTCCGTTTCACGATTGTCAGATTCGATCAATCTCCGGCTTACTCCTGCCATCGCGCCCTGCAAAATTGAAGCGATCAGGTGCGGGTCCCCGGGGAGCGGCTCCTGCGCGGTCGAAAACAACTCGACCATGGCCTTCGTCATCCGAATCCCCATCTCCTGCGCGATCTTCGCGCCGTCCACGTCGGAGCTTACCGAGTACAGAGCGACACTTGTCTTGGCATCCCTCATCTTCGCTCCAAGAAAGGCAGTCACCAGGGCCGCTCCCATTTGACTAAGGGTTTTGGCCTGCTGCTCCTGGCAGACTCGCTCCACCGCCTCGGCCACTTCGTTCAGGTGTTGTCGCAAAGCGGCTTGTAGAAGCGAGCTCTTGTTTGGATAGTATTGATACAAAGTTCCGACAGAAACGCCGGCTCGCAGCGCCACCCTTGTCGTTGTCAGGCGCTCTTTTCCTGCGTCCAGCAAAACCTGAATCGTCGCCTCAAGAATGGCACCGACACTGGCAGTCGAACGCGCTTGAACAGGGGATTTTCGCGGAGCTAGGAGCACATTGGAACGCCCGGGCAAATGCGAACCTCGCTTTGGCAGCTCCATTCATCTAAACACGTGTGGGCGAAAGAAATGAAAAAGGAGAACCAATGACGCAAACAACAAATCTCGGCGGGAGCTTCACGCTGCCTGGCACAACACTCACCGTAAATCGCTTGGGCTACGGAGCGATGCAACTGGCCGGTCCACAGGTTTGGGGACCGCCGCGTGATGTCGATGCCGCTATCGCTGTGCTGCGGGAGGCGGTCGCAGCCGGAGTGAATCACATCGATACGAGCGACTTCTACGGCCCGCACGTAACCAATCAGATCATCAAACAGGCACTGCATCCTTATCCGGATGGCCTGGTGATTGTCACGAAGCTCGGCGCCCGTCGCGGGGCCGACAAGTCCTGGCCCCATGCTCTTTCCCGCCAGGAACTGACCGAAGGCGTCCACGACAACCTCCGCAATCTGGGGCTCGACCAGCTGGCTGTCGTCAACCTGCGCGTGGGAGGAATGATGGAGCCGGTAGCGGGATCCATTGAAGAGCCCTTAAACGTGCTCGCCGAGCTGAAGAGTCAGGGACTGATTCGCCATCTCGGGTTGAGCAACATCAGCCCGGCACAGCTGGCCGAAGGCCAAAGGATTACGGACATCGTGTGTGTGCAGAACATGTACAACATTGCAAACCGGAGAGACGACGGCTTTATCGACGACCTGAATCGGCAGCACATTGCCTATGTACCGTTCTTCCCTCTTGGCGGCTTCAGTCCGCTGCAATCGTCGGCACTCGATAAGCTCGCCGCGTCGCTTAACGCTACACCAATGCAAGTTGCGCTGGCCTGGCTTCTGCAGCGTTCTCCTAACATCCTGCTGATCCCGGGCACCTCGTCGGTCGCGCATCTGCGTGAGAACCTCGCCGCTGCCGCCCTGGAACTCTCGGCGGAAGCGGTCGCGGAACTCGACTCCATCGGTAAAAAATCTAAACAGTGAGCAACAGCTAAGCAAGTGACTCACTCCCGCCTGATCTGAGCCGAGAGCCAGCTCAGATCGAAGCAGGCGCAGCTACCATTGCTTGACGAACCATTGGGGCGACGTCTTGCCCCAGAATTTCGATCGCGCGGCGCATTTTCTGATGCGCCACGGTCGAAACGCCCATCTGGAAAGTGATCCGCGAGATGCCGCCCAGCGCTTCGTTCACATAAAGTATTTTTTCGGCCACGGTGCGCGCATCGCCCACCAGCAGCGCGCCTGTAGGCCCGCGCAAAGCATCGAACTGAGCGCGGGTTGTGGGCGACCAGCCGCGTTCCTTGCCGATCTCCGTGAAAGTATGCGCGTAACCGGGATAAAAATCGTCGGCAGCTTGAGCGGTCGTATCTCCCAGGAAACCGATTGAGTGAAGCCCGACTTTCAACTGCTCGGGGTCGTGGCCGGCGCGGCGCCCGGCTTCACGATAAAGCTCAATCAGTGGTCGAAAGCGATGTGGCTCGCCGCCAATGATCGCAACCATCAATGGCAGCCCGAGCATGCCGGCGCGAACGAAAGACGCGGGCGTGCCCCCGACGCCGATCCAGATGGGAAGAGGGTTCTGTAGCGGCCGCGGATAAACGGCCTGCCCGGTAAGCGGTGCCCGATGCTTGCCGGACCAGTGAACATTCGTGTTGTCGCGAATCGCCAACAGAAGATCGAGCTTCTCGCTGAAAAGAGAATCGTAGTCCTCGAGCTTGAGACCAAAGAGCGGGTACGACTCGATGAAAGAACCGCGCCCGGCGACGATTTCAGCACGGCCTCCGGAAAGCAGATCGAGCGTGGCAAACTCCTGAAACACCCGCACCGGATCGGCTGCGCTGAGCACCGTAACGGCGCTGCCCAGACGAATGTTTTTCGTACGGGAAGCCGCCGCTGCCAGGATCACCGCCGGCGCCGAATCGAGAAACTCGGCTCGGTGATGTTCGCCGATACCAAATACATCCAGACCCACCTGGTCAGCCAGCTCGATCTCCTCGAGTAGGTTGAGAAGCCGTTCGCCGGGGCTGATGCTAAGACCCGTTGCTGGATCGGAAATGGCGGCGGCAAAACTATCGATTCCTACCTGCATCTGAAATCACCCCGAGTATGAAGGCGTCGCTGCGTCACTGTTCTTCGATGCCGGCAGCTGGCAAGAGATTCACAGCGGGCACCAGGGTCTGCCGCGGGCTTAAATCAATTGGTCGCGGCGTTCGCTTGTTTCACCGGGCTGCGCTGCGCGCCATTGGTGTTTCCGCCGCCAAGCGTCCGGTCCCGCCAAGCTCTTTCAACTGCGCCAGCTCCGTTTCCAGACGAACCCGCTTTTTATCCTTCGCCGCGCCCACTGAAGATGGCACCTTTTCGAAGTACGTCAGAAACTCTTGCCGTACGTCGGGAGTGACTGTTTCGAACTGCTTTTTGGCTAGCGCATCCAGCCAGAGTGCATATGTCTTGTCTTGCAGCGCATACTTTCCCGGCGGCGCGGCTTCCCCGAGATCGTAGTTGATGTTAGGCATCTGCAAAGCTTTCACCCGTTCCTCATCGAGCTGTGCAGCATAGGCGGAGATGGATTTCTCGAAACTCTGTAAAAAGATTTTCTCCACCTCGGGCGTAGGCATCCTGAATTTCAACGCGCGCAAAGGACCGATCGGCGGAACTAGTTTCACCACTTCGGCGGCAATGCGATCACCTAGGGTTGGGCGATCGTACTGCACCCCCCAATCGCGCTCATAACTCGATCGCTTCATCAGGTAAACAAACTTGGCTTCTGTGATTCCTGGTTGCGCCTTCCGAATATCGCTCTCACGCTCAGCCCAGGCGACGCGAGTGGCCGCCGGAATGGTCCTGCTCACGGCACGACGGTAGGAGCCAATGCTGCGATCCGTGTTAGCGAAAAGGTCGGCTAGCTCAAGCCCGTACGTTCGGCGAAATGCCCGATTCAGCAATGGCGCGGAAACCGCGAAACCGATAAAGCTGTGGTACGCCTCCGGTGCAAAGTTTCCTTTAGCTACTTCGAGCACGTCAAAACCAAATTCCGTTTTCAAATGAGCGGCCGGATCCTGCTCGTATGTGACTACCGGGCCAAACTTTCGCGCGAGTTTCGGATAAAGCATTGCCTCCCCGGGGTTGGTGGCGTAGCGGTGAACGTCGCTATCGGAAGAGTAATGCGAGAGCGCCCCGAGCGAGAAGGCAAGCTCGTTCATTTCTTGTGCCTCTGCAATCAGCGCCAGAACAAAGTCGCCCGTTCTGACATAGTGAGTCAGGTCGCTAAAAAACTTGCTTCCATGCGGGTAATATCCGAGATCCTGGATGATTGCGCCGCCGTACGCGTAAGCATGTGCCGCTTTCAGATCGTCCGGCGAGGCGCGCGGGAACTTCGCCCGTAACAAGGGTTCGAGCTTTGTTGCCCAGGCTGCGTCTACGATTGCCTCGTGCGACAGCACCGAGCACGGGAAACACGCGGTCGCGAGTGCCCCCAAGCACACAACCTTCGCCAGCCATCTCAGACCAGGGCTCCGCTTCCACATCAAATCGGAAGTGAGCCGCTGCCCCGGATGCTCTCAGGCTGTGCTTTTCTCCTTCGTTGCCATGCCGGCCACTACCTGGGCGTGATTGAGGGCAGCCGTCAACGAAACCCCGCCAATGATGTTGCCGATCAGCGTAGGTAGAAGATAACTCCACGCCACCGCGCCCCAGCTCTTCGCTCCGACCATGACCAGAAATAGAACTTCCACCGAACCGGCGATGATGTGCGTGAGCCCCGCCAGCCCCACCGTGTAAGTAAGGACGGTGATCACCAGGACTCGATCTGTACCGGTGGCGGCGAGCATCCACACCACCAGTGCAATCAGCCATCCAGCGAAGATCCCGCGGAGAAGAGCCGGCCCGAAGCCCACATCCGCCGCCTCGGTCGCCAGTGCCAGCATGGCCGCTTGAACCGCAGGCTTGAACATCGGTGTGTTCCCCACTACCCAGGCAAACAGGTGAGCACCGGTCAGGTTGGCTGCGAGAACAATCGCCCAGAGCCTTGCAACCCTAAGCATGGCGGTCAGGTTGCGCCGGGTGAGAAGCGGGATGATTGCGGTCAGAGTGTTTTCTGTAAACAGCTGTTGCCGCCCGATGATGACGATCAGAAACCCGAGCGGATATCCCAGCCGAACAAGCAGCGGGCGCCACCGCGCATCCGGCAGATGAGCGTAGAGCAGAGCCTGCGCGACGAATGAAAAGCCCATCGACAGACCGGCTGCTAATCCCGACCACGCAAGCGCAGATACCGAGCGGCTGAGCTCTTCTTCTCCATCTTGCCGGATGGCCTCGTGCACCACTACCGCACTGACAGATGTACGGTCCTGTGCCTCCTGCTGCTGCGCTTCGCTTAACTCTGGCGCCGCCAGATCCTGATTGGGCTCTTCTTCTGTAATTGGCATTCCGCTGATCTCACAGTACTGAACATCTGGTTGATCATTCGTACTTAAGAGCAGTTACCGGCGGAATTTTCGAGGCCCTGCGAGCCGGAATGAAAGCAGCCACAGCCGAGATCGCAAACATGAGTAATCCCGCGGCCGTGTAGGTGAGTGCGTCGGCCGGTCTGGTTTTGTAGAGCATCGTTCCGAGCAGGCTCGTGAGTGCAAGCGCAGCGGGAATCCCGATGATGAGACCTGCCGCCACCAGCCACATGGACTCGCGCATAACCAGCCAAAGGACCTGGCGTTGATCCGCTCCGAGCGCAAGTCGAATGCCGATCTCCGCTGTTCTGCGAGCTACTGCATAATTCACCACCCCGTACAAGCCGACTGCCGCCAACAGAGCCGCCACCAAGCCGAGCCAGCTCACAAGGCCGGCAAACATGCGTTCCGATCCAAGCGACATCTCCACCTGCTGGCGCTCCGTATGAAGGTTGCCCACCGGAACGGATTTATCCACTCGTGCTACTGCTTTCCGGACCTGTCCCGCAAGTGATAGCGGTGGCAATGCAGTCCGAATGAAGAACGTCATCTGGCCCAGGCTGCGAACATACTGCAGATACGGCAAGTAGGCGGTGGGTGGCGGATCGGACCGGACATCGGTATAGTGAGCGTCCTCGGAGACGCCGACGATCTGGACCGGCGGCGACTCAGCCTGCTGTTTCGGCGTGTCGCCCAGATAAAACTCTTTACCGATCGCGCGCCCGTCCGGGAAGTACTTTCTCGCGAAGACCCGATTCACAATCGCTACCCGCTGCGCGTTCCCCGCATCCGACGGCAACAAATCGCGGCCGCGCAACACCGGAATCTGCAGCGTGGAAAGCAGGGAGCTCGAGCAGAAATGGAGGAATACGTGGTCATTTTGGTAGCTCTGTTTTAGTGGTGCTCCCGCAATACGCACATCGTCGCTGCTTTCGCTACCCTCAATCAAGCCGTGCCGGGATAAAGCCACCGAGTGAACGCCGGGAATCTGCTCGATACTCTCCCGAAGATCGCTGTAAAGCTTGGCCAGCGCCTGTTCCTGCATTCCGTTCAAGCTCGGGTCGGTACGGAACGTCAGCAGGTTCTCCGTATTGAAGCCAAGATTAACGGCATGCAGGCTGACAAGAGTTCGCACAAACAGTCCCGCAACTATGAGCAACAGGAGCGAAAGCGCTACTTGTCCGGCAACCAGCAAGCGTCCCAGGCGCAGCCGTGGGCTTGTTCCCGAACCGGCCAGCGCGCCGTCTTTCAGCGCAGGACTCAAATCGAGCCGTGTGGCACGCAGCGCCGGGATGGCGCTGAAAGAAAGCCCCGTGAGCACGGAAACGCAGAGTGCAAAGCTCACCGCCCGCGTATCCAGGGCCGCGTTGATTAGAAGAGGATGCTCGCGATTCATCGACAGCAAGAGTTGCATAAGAGGGCTCGCCAGGGCGATTCCGAGTACGCCGCCAGTGAGCGAAAGCAACACACCTTCCGTCAGCAATTGACGCAGCAGCCGCATACGGCCCGCTCCGACCGAGAGCCGAACGGCGATCTCACGTCTACGTGCACTTCCTCGAGCGAGCAGAAGATTCGCTAAGTTGGCGCAGGCGATCAACAGCACCAGCGCGACCGCAGCCGCAAGAACATAAATCTGTAGGGCAATTTCGTCGCGCAGCAGACTCAGACCGCGCGCGCCGGGCTCTATCTCGATGCGAGAGATTTTGGCGACATTCTTACCTGAGTACGATTGCACCTGGTGCTGAAAAGCGGCATCAATCGCCGCTCGCGCTTCCGCGTCCGCGACGGCCGGCTTCAGGCGGGCAAAGATGCGCACCCACCAATAATCAGGCCTGTCGAGCAGGTAGCTTTTAGCGCCGATCGCCTCGCTTTTCCCCATTGGAACGTAAACGTCGGCGCCGTTTCCCGGGTACAGCCCCAAGAAATCGCGCGGTATTACGCCGGCAATCTCTAGCGGCCTGTTGTTTACAAGAATTTTGCGTCCCACAATCGCGGGATCCTGTCCAAATCGCCGCGTCCAGTAACCGTAGCTGATAGCTCCTACCAGCGGCCTTATCGCCTTGTCATCATCGCCGAGGATGATGCGCCCGAGCAGCGGCTTCACACCAAGCGAGGTAAAGTAGTCGCCCGAAACGAGGTGTCCAAATGCCATTTCGGTTGTGCCCTGCGCGGTCACGGTCAAGTCCAGATTGGAAAAGCCGATTACATTTGAAAACTGCGGCAAGCTGGCAATCGTTCTGAACGCCGGATACGAAAATGATCCGCAGTTACGGTCGCCTTTCCCTTGATGGCACTCCCCGTCATAAGAATGGAAGGGCATGTCGGCCTCCGGGCTGCTCGACCATGTCACCACGCGCAGTTGCTCTGGATTTCGAACCGGTAGTTTCTTCAGCATCAGTGCGTCGGCTACGCTGAAAATAGCTGTGTTCGCGCCTATTCCGATGGCCAGCGAAAGCACTGCCGTCCATGAGAAAACCGGGCTGTGCCGTAGCAATCTCGCGGCAAAGCGTATATCCTGCCACCATGTTTCGAGCGCGTGAAAGGTCCAGATCTCGCGCATGTTTTCCCTGACCAGCGTGCGGTTGCCAAATGGCCGATCGCGATTGTCGCTGGCTTGCTTCATTGACAGATGAAACTCAAGCTCGTCCGCCAAATCGCGGTCCAGTTCGCGCCGCTTCCATAATGCCCGCATACGGAGCCGCAAAATGTTAAGCCATTCGTTCACTTCAGGCCTCCATCACACGCGCGATAGCGCTAGAGACACGAGCCCAACCGGAAGAATGCTCGGCGAGCTGCTTCCGCCCAGCCCGGGTCAGGCGGTAGTACTTGGCCCGCCGATTGTTTTCCGACAATCCCCACTCGCCCTCCAATAAACCGCGCACTTCGAGCCGGTGCAACGCAGGATAAAGCGCGCCTTCCTCCACCTGCAGTTCTTCTTGCGAGCGAGAAAAGATAAACTCCGTGACACCGTAGCCGTGCATCGACCCGCGACTCAGAGCTTTGAGAATCAACATGTCGAGCGTGCCCTGCAGCACGCCGGCTTTGTCTTTCGCTTCTCCCATAAGATGCTTATGGGATCATTATGCGCCGCAGCTTGTCTCTTTGCAACCTGATTGTGTCCGCACCGGCCGCATAGGTTCGAAGAACGGTTGTGTTACACCGAACTTAATGATCAATTACAAAAGAGTCACTATGCGCTCCGTGGGAACGCTCGCCCTGGCCTCAGCGCTCTCCGCCGCCCTGGCAGCGGCTCCAGTCCGCATTAGCAACGGCTCTGTTGAAGGCTCGAAGAGCAACAACGGCAAGGTACAGGTCTATAAAGGCATCCCCTATGCCGCCCCTCCCGTGGGTGATTTGCGCTGGAAAGCCCCGCAGCCGCCGGCCAATTGGGACGGAGTGCGCGACGCAACCTCTTTCGGGGCGCGCTGCATGCAGGGCAACATTTTTGGCGACATGGTTTTTCGCGATAACGGCCCAAGCGAGGATTGCCTTTACCTGAACGTATGGGCGCCGAATGCAAACGTAGGCTCCAAGCTTCCCGTAATGGTCTGGATCTATGGTGGCGGCTTTGCGGCCGGGGCTGCTTCCGAGCCTAGGCAGGATGGCGAGCATCTGGCGGAAAAAGGCGTCGTTGCGGTTAGCTTCAATTACCGGCTCGGCGTGTTCGGGTTTTTCTCGCATCCCGATCTCACCAAAGAATCCGGTCATAATTCGTCGGGCAATTACGGCCTTCTGGACCAGGTCGCAGCGCTCGAGTGGGTGAAGAAAAACATTGCGTCGTTTGGCGGTGATCCGGGTAACGTCACCATCTTCGGAGAATCCGCCGGCTCTTTCTCGGTTAGCGCTCTGATGGCCTCCCCACTTACAGACGGGCTCTTTGCGCGCGCCATCGGAGAGAGTGGCGCTTTTTTCAGCCGGCAGACCTTGGAGGCGAATGGTCTGACCGCGTCCGAAAAGGCGGATGCGAAGTTTGCCCAACTAGTTGGTGCGTCGTCCCTCAAGGATCTTCGCGCGAAGCCGGCCACTGAGCTCCTCGAAGCCGCTCTAAAGCAGAAGGATGTTCGCTTTCGTCCCAATATTGACGGCTACTTTCTCCCGGAGCCGGTACCGGTGATTTTTGCGGCCGGTAAGCAGCGCCACGTGCCCTTGCTCGCCGGATGGAACGCCGATGAAGGCAGCTACCGGTCGGTCTTCGGCAAAGACGAACCGACTCCCGAGAACTTCAGCAAGTATCTGCACGCCAAATTCGGCGATAAAGCGGACGCCATGCTAAAGCTCTATCCGGCGGCCGACGCGGAGCAGGCCAAACGCTCCGCGCAGGATCTGGCAGGCGACGAGTTCATTGGGTATTCGACATGGAAGTGGATCGAAATGCAGAACGCAACCGGCAAGTCTCCTGTCTATCGCTATCGATTCGAGGATGCGCCGCCCGTCGCCGAAGGCGATAGTGATCAAGATGCGGCCTCGCGTGGCGCCTACCATTCGGCAGAGATCGAATTTGTCTTTGGAGCCTTAGCTTCAAAACACCTGCCCTGGCGCCCAACGGATTACAAACTATCGAACCTGATGTCGACTTACTGGACCAACTTTGCCAAGACGGGCGATCCAAACTCGGCCGGCCTGCCACAGTGGCCGCCTTATGCAAAGGAGAGCGGATATCAAGTGATGCATCTTAAACCCGCTGCACTGGCGACCCCCGACGCGCAGCGCTCACGCTACGAACTGCTCGACCGCTTGGCCCGCTAGTTCAACCAGGCTGGCACCCGGCCGGCCTGCGAGACTTCTCAGTCCTGCGGTTCCCTTGTTAAGTACCGCGCGATCGATTTAACCGTTGCGGCCGAGGGCGAAATCTCTGGCCGCAAGCGCCGGATGGTAGTGAGCACGTCCTCCAGGTCTTTACCGCTGCGGCTGGCCAGATATCCGGCCAGCACGGAGGGCGAACGGGAAATGCCCTGCCCGCAGTAGACAAGCACAAGTCTCTTCTCGCGGAGCTGCCCATCCAAAAAGCGGAAAGCTTCATCGAGAAGGGCTGCCTCAATCGCAAGCCCGTCTTTCAGCGCGATCTGATGCCCGGGCTTGTTGCGCGGGAGCGGAATCTCGGCGGCACAACACAGGTACGCCTGCACGTATTGGCCGTTCCGAACCGGATCATCCCGATTGCCCAGCGCGAGTTGTGGAGTGATCAGTGTCATCTAAACCGGAGTACGGAATCAAGGCAAGATTTCTAACACGGCCTCGCTTGGTTCCAGGTCCTCCGCATGTGGCGGCACCGTGGCTCCCGCTGCTAAGAGTGCCTGCATTACCCCGACGAAATCTCCAGTCTCACTATGCCAGCCGTTACCTGACCCGTATATGGTCCAGCTGACAGCGGTTCCTTCGTACTCCCGTGACTTCAAATCCAGCGCCGGATGAAACCGTAGGATCTCGCGCGCCATGTCCACGTTGCCGTTGAATCCGGCCCAGTGAAGCGCAGTCGCTCCCATATCGCCCCGCGTATCCACCGGCCAACCCGCTTCCAGCATCAATCGAACGGCTTTGGTGTTGTTGTTTTGCGCGGCGTTCGGTAGCTTCTGCCGGTCGGTTTCGGAAAGCTGCTTGGCAATGTTCGGATCCTTCGCAAGAAACTGGTGAAACACCGCTTCGTCGCCAAGTTCGCAAGCCAGAGAAAGCTTCAGGTCCTCCGGGGTTCGCTCCATCAACAGCTCGAAAACATCTTCGTGGCCGAAATCGCGCGCCACCGAATGAGCAGTGCGGTTCGGGCCGAGCTTCCAGATGTAAATCGTGCCGCCTGCACGCGGATCTCGCTTGGGAAACCACTCTTCCGAGACACTCATCCCGATCGAAGCCGGATCGCTGTCCAGATGCCTCCGCACCACGTCCATGTCTCCCAGCGCTGCCCCCAGCAGGATGTCCGTCTCGCATCCGCGCGTCACCAGGTACCGTGCAACCTCCTGCCGGTCTCTTGGATAATGCCGTTTGTGCTCGACGCGAAGCATGTACTGCGCAGCCGTCGATTCGTGATCCACATCGCGCGCATCAATCTCGGCCCCGCGCTCCAGAAGAAACTCCGCTATCGCAACGCTCGAGGCAAAGTGCAGCGGCCTCTGTCCATCTCCGCCTTTGGCGTGCACCAGGCTCGGATCCGCCGTCACAAACTCTCGCAGCTCTGCCAGCAAGCCGAGGCGCGCCGCCGAATGCGCATCCAGCGTCGCACCGCGCTCCACTAAGAAATGCCAGCATGCCCGGATCGCAATCGTCCAGTAGTCCGAAGCCTCCCGCCCACCACTCGGTCCGCTTTCGAATGTTGGCGCCCGCCTCCAGCAGCACATCGATCGTTGCCCGATCACTTCGCTGGACAGCCGCGAACAAAGCGTGTTGGCCGAAGCCGTAATCAGGCAGCGGATCGTCGATCTTCGCCCGCAGTTCCGGGTGCTGCTGCAGGATCCTGCGAACGCGCTCTGCATCGCCGTCGCACACCGCAGCTTTGAGCGATTCGGCCGGGCTCATTTCTAAAGCTTCCACGTGGCGCTTCAACTTCACCCAGGTGGCGAATCCATACTCATTGGCCAGCCTGTGTTGCGCGTCCGCTAGCTTGCCCTGCTGCATACCGCGCAGAAGTTCTTTGGCTTGTTTCTTGAGAAAGCCGAGATTCGGCTTTTGAGGTAACTGACGAGACATGTACTCCTCCTTCTGTGGCCCGGTGTCCGCTGTCTCGGGCAGAAGAGAAGTCAAAGGCTCGGCTAAATCTTCATTCAGGCGGGATCTTCCCTTTCCGCGGACGGGTTGCAACCTGAATTGCAGCTCCGACTATAACAAAGTCTCGGCCTTGTGCAAAACTCATCCCATGCAGACCGATTTCCCTCTGCCGCCTGATCTGCCACGGCCCGTCGACGATGGCGCCGCACGGCATCTTCTTGGCACACCCATGCCTTCCATTAACCTTCAGTCGACGGCAGGGAAAATCGTCAACCTCTCCGAGCTGAGCGCGCCGCGCACCGTGCTCTTCTGCTACCCGATGACCGGTGTGCCCGGCCAGCCGCTACCCGAAGGCTGGGATCTGATTCCAGGGGCACGCGGTTGCACCCCGCAAGCCTGCAGTTTTCGCGATCGCTTCAGCGACTTTTCACAGCTCCATGCTGACGTTTTCGGGCTCAGCACTCAAAGCACCAGCTATCAGCGTGAGTTGGCTACGCGGGTTCATCTGCCCTTCGAACTCCTGAGCGACTCTGAGTTTCAACTGTGCGATGCCCTTCGCCTGCCAACCTTCGAAGTACAAGGCATGCGTCTCATCAAACGCCTCACTTTCATCATTGCCGGCGGCCTCATCCAGCATGTCTTTTATCCGGTCTTCCCGCCCGATGAGAGCACACTTGAAGTTCTGGAGTGGCTGAAGAAGAATCCATGATCAAAGCAACGCGTCGGATCACCACCCGGTCCTTTCTGCTGACTTTCCTCTTCGCTAGTCTGGCCGCCGCGCAGGAGCACGTCTCCTTCCCTACTGCGGATAAAGGGCTGATCTATGCCGACGTGTACGGAACTGGCAACCGCGGTCTGGTCCTCGCTCACGGCGGCCGTTTCACTAAGGAGAGTTGGGCCAGGCAGGCACCCGCGTTCGTCGCTGCCGGCTTCCGCGTGCTCGCCTTCGACTTTCGCGGTATCGGCCAGTCGCGCGGTCCTGGCCAATCAGATCTCTATACTGCGCCCCTGCAATTGGACGTGCTGGCTGCCGTCCGCTTCCTGCGGGAGACAGGTTGCAAAAGCGTCTCGGTAATCGGTGGCAGCATGGGCGGCGCGGCTGCCGGCGACGCCTCCATCGCTTCCCCGCCGGGAGAGATCGAGCGCCTGGTATTCCTCGGCGCAGCGCCGAACGGTCCCGCTGACAAGCTTCATTCAGCCACACTGTTCATCGTCGCTCGCAACGACTCGAGCGGAGACGGTCCCCGCCTCCCGGGCATTCGTGCTCAATACGAAAAAGCGCCTCAACCAAAAAAGCTGATTATTGTTGAAGGCTCCGCTCACGCGCAGTTCCTTTTCGGGACCGCTCAGGGTGACCGCGTCATGCGCGAGATTCTGCGGTTTCTGTCCTCGCCGCTCTAGTTCTCGTGAGAGGTTCTCCTCTTTTAGGGCTCTCCCTTTCGTGACTAAAACCTCGTGTGAAGTGCTCGCTTCAAGACTTCGCATCTTCAAAAAGAATTTGGCTCTTCTGGGATTAATCACCGTAGCTACTTCCGCGCATGCCGCTAGCCTCGTTTTAAACGGAAGCTTCGAACAGCTGCTGCAGCCCAGTGCATCCAGGGAATTCGGAACTCGCTATCCATCGCAGCAGGTTACCGGCTGGACCTCAACCGGCTATAATTTCGTGTTCACCTCCGGCAGCGCTGATACCACGGGCGCTGTGGGGGAGTATGGGGCCCTCTCGCTCTGGGGACCGAACAAAGCTTCGAATAACGGTTTGCCCGCGTCCAGTCCTGATGGGGGCAACTTCGTCGGGCTGGATGGCGCTTACAGCGTCGGACCCATCTCGCAAACGATTACTGGATTAACGCCCGGCAAGGCGGCTAGTGTTTCGTTCTATTGGGCAGGTGCTCAGCAGTCGGGTTTTACCGGCGCTAGCACTGAACAATTTCGGGTGAGCCTTGGAAGCCAGACTCGCTTCACAGCCGTGTTAAGCAACGTAAGCCGCGGATTTACCGGCTGGCGACACGAGACCATGACTTTCACGCCGACGGCAACTTCTCAAGTTCTCTCTTTCCTCGCCATCGGAACTCCGAATGGCGTGCCTCCTTTTTCGCTGCTCGATGGTGTCTCAGTCTCAGATTCGCCGGAGCCGGCTTCTTGGGCCTTGCTTAGTTTGACCCTTGCCGGATTCGGCTGCTTGCGTCTGCGGCGCAGGTTTGCCTCGGGCGACAAACCTTAATTCCCGCGTAATTCGCAGCCTATGGAGGCCCTACAGCTCATAGAGCAAAGCGTGCCGGCCTGGGCTTTGCAGTTACTCCGGCTCTGCATCTGGCTGGTTATCCTCACCGTAATCTTTGCGCCCTTGGAGCGGCTCTTTGCCCTCCATCCGCAAAAGCTGTTTCGGCGCGCCCTCCTCACCGACCTCGCTTATTACTTCCTTAACAGCCTCGTTCCAACTCTGTTGCTGAGCTTGCCGCTCGCGCTGGTTGCCTTTGGTGTCCATAGGCTTATCCCGGGGGCACTTCTCGCTCCCATCGCTGCGTGGCCTGCTTGGCTGCGCATCTTTGCATCCGTGGCGGTTGGGGACATCGGCTTCTACTGGGGCCATCGCTTAAGCCATCAGATCCCGCTGCTTTGGCGCTTCCATGCCATTCACCACAGCGCTGAGGACCTTGACTTCCTGATCAACACTCGCGCGCACCCTGTCGATATGGTGTTCACGCGCCTGTGCGGACTCGTTCCGCTCTATGTATTGGGTCTGGCAGCGCCTCTGCGCGGCAGCGTAAGCCTCATACCCGTGCTTGTGCTGCTTGTCGGCACGGTCTGGGGATTCTTCGTTCACGCCAACGTCAGCTGGCGCTTCGGCCCTCTGGAGTTCCTGATTGCGACGCCCGCCTTTCATCACTGGCATCACACCAACGATGGCCCTGCCTATCTGAACAAGAATTTTGCTCCGCTGCTGCCCGGAATCGATCGGCTTTTCGGCACCTTGTACCTGCCCTCGAATCAGCAGCCGGCGCGCTACGGTATCGACGAACCGTTGCCTCGGGGTATCTTTCGTCAGCTGCTCGAGCCCTTCTTCAAACCGCCGCCAGCGACAACGTCTGTTCAGCCGGCTAATCGCACTTCAGTAAACTCGACCCTCAACTCGCCGCACAGCGCTTCCACCACTAGCTCATGATCCGCTCGCTGCGGCAATCCCGAAACCGTCACCGAGCCGATTACTCCCGTCCCAGAGACCGCTAGGGGGAACGATCCGCCATGCGCCGCGAACTCCGTCAAGACCAGTCCAAAACGGTCGGCGAGAGTCGCGTTCTTCTGCAGCAGTTCAAGCCCCAGCCCGTAGGAGCTGCGGTGAAAACGCGCCACCGTGTTCGATTTTCGTTTGGCCCAGTCTGCGTTGTCCGGCGTGCTCCCGGCCAGCGCGCAATAGAAAAGGGGCTGCCCGAAGCGCCTGACGTCGATCACCAACGGCGCACTCCGCGCAAGCGCCATCTCGCGCAACCGGCATCCTAGTTTCCATGCTGACTCTTCGTCGAACGCCGCGAACTTCAGCAATTGTTCCTGCCTGGCAATGCCGGCTATGTCTTCGCTATGGTCCACCGTCACTCACCATACCGCAAGGGCATGCGCCACGTTTCTCTGGAGTTGCCTTCAAACCGATCAGAAGTACAACTTCAGCGCGAGTTGCAGCTGCCGCGGCGTGTTCAGCAGATCGCTGCTGCTGGTGAGCCGGCCAAAGTTCTGGTCCTGCAGACTGGTGCTTCCCGTGCCGAAACGAACGCGGTTGAACACATTAAAGGCTTCCGCGCGGAACTCTAACCGTACTGACTCCTTAATGGGAAACACACGATTGATAGATAGATTCTCGTTCAGATTGGCAAATTGCCGGAGTTTCGGGTTATACCGGGTTGCGTTGCCGAATAGGTTCAGGTTCGTGCCCGATCCCTGTGCGGGAAAGGGTCCGGTGCAGTTCAGGTTCGCAGCAGCGCACGGCGTCACAAAGAAGTTGTCGGCCGAGGGATCGAAGCTTCCGTTTTTCCAGCTAGCCGGCTGCCAACCCTCATAGGAGTTAATGTAAGGCGTGGATCGCGCAGCGGTCGGATAAATGGGAAGAGCGTAGCTGGACGAAATTCCCACCGGCAAACCACTCAAGTAAGTCAGGACTCCGTTAACTCCCCAGTTACCGAGAATCCACCCGGCGGCGCCATGCTGCAGATACTGTCTGCCCCGGCCGAATGGCAAATCGTACACAAAACCTGCTTTGAAATTATGTGTGACATCGAACTGCCCGATCGATTTCTCTAATCGCCGGTTGTATTGATCGGCCGCCACATAGCTCCCCGCTGAACCGCCCGCATTATTCGTATTCGCAGCATTGCCCCAGTAGCTATCGGCATCCGTCAGCAGCTTCGAAAATACGTACGATGTCTGAATCGTGAGTCCTCCGCTGTACCGCTTTTCAAAACGGACCATCGCCGAATGATAAGTGGAATGCCCGCTGTGATCGCCCTGGCCGGCGAACGTATCGATGTTCGTGTATTGCGGGAATGGTCGAAGTGCCTGCGCCACCGTAGCGCGGCTTCCAAATAGTTTGATGAACCCGGGAAACGGTTCGCCAATGCCGTACTGATTTGCCAGGGTCGAACCTACCAGGCTGTTCAGGACGGCCGTGCTCTGCTTCACGCTCCCAAACGCAGTCAGAAGAGCCGGGTCGTCCTGGTTGTAATCGAGTAACTGCGCCTGCAGATGAGAGCCGCTCGCCCCGTTATAGGCCGTCTCCACGAGCATGTTCGAACTTAATTGGTGTTGAATTGAGAAGTTGAAATTGTCGAACGTGGGCGGATGGGTTGTTTCGGCGCCTTGCCACCAGGAGACGCTGGTTCCATTCGACACTGCTGGATTGATAAACGGCGGTACGTTATACGGCGGGATGCCTTGCGCCAGTGTGAAGGTTGGAGTAACACCGCCGGTGGCATTGCTGAAGCTTTGGGTCAAGGTAAAGCCCATATTGTGGGCTGAACCAGTCACCGCCATCAGCGGCCCGTAAGATCGTGCGTATCCACCGCGCACCACGGTCCGGTCTGTCACGGAGTACGCAAAGCCAAAGCGAGGTCCGAACGCGTGGAAGTAAGAATCGGCTAGGCTGCGCGACCCCTGCCGCCCCGGGCCGGATCCCGCGAATATCACTGCCCCCAGTGTTCCGCCTGTGCCCGGATTCGGAGTATTCGGCGAGAAATCGCTCCACTTATCGTTGAGCCCTGTCGGCGGAAGGTTGGTCTCCCAGCGAAGCCCGATGTTCAACACTAATTTCTTGCTGACGCGCCAGTCATCCTGCGCAAATCCCGAATAGTAAGAAAACTGCTGTCCGATAAATCGCGGTGTGTCGATCTGTCCGGAATCGGCGTACCCAAGCAGGAAAGACGCGAAAGCATTACCGCCCTGATTCGGATTCGTTCCATTGGGCACGCCGGTCTCCTTATAGCTGAAACCGACACACCCGGCCTCGCACTGACGCCCATATCCGTTGTAATGATTGATCTGGAACTGCCCGCCGAATTTGAAGCTGTGGTTGCCTCGAATCCAGGTGAAGTCGTCGTTGTACGAGTAGATCGTGTTCTCGGAACCGTTATTCGCCGGTCCGCCCCAGGTCGTGTAAACGCCGTCGCCGCCCGAGAATAAGTTCACTAAGTTCTCATCACAGTTCGGCACGTTTCCCAGGCAGAACTTACTTTTCCAGTTGCCGATGTAATACTGCAGCGGATTGTGACCCTGCCGCCAGTTATTCCCGCCGGCATAAAAGTGATTGAACTTGGTCGAGCCGAGCGTCCAGTCCCAGCTGAACCGAAGCACGTCTGAATTCTGCCTGAGGTCGTTGTAATTGGAGTACAACCCGGGCAGCGTGGCTGGCCCCTCCGCGCCCGGCACGACCGACTCGCGATCGTAGCCGTAATAACCCGAAATGCGATGCCTCTCGTTAAAGACATGGTCGCCCTTAATGCTCACCTTATTCACCGGCTGCACATTTGAACCATTCGCGATAACGTAGTTGTTGTTTACATAAGCCGCTGTTCCAGGCCTCGCGTTCGTGTTAGGTGCAAGTTTCCCGCTTGCCTGAAACACATTCAAGGCTTGTAAAGCTGTGGGGCTGAATAGCGCAACCGGGATCTTGTTGCCGGGAAACTGCGCGCGCGTCACTGTGCCGTTTGCGTTCGTCACCTGCGAAGTCGGGTCATAGATCGGTATTTGTGTTCCGCTCGATGTCACCCAGTTACTGAAATCGCCGTTGTACATCTCGGCCGTCGGAACCGTCGCGGTGGCGTTGGTTGCTCCATTCCGGTTCCGGAAGCCTTCGTACGAGAAGAAAAAGAACGTCTTGTTTCGCCCGTTGTAAATCTTGGGAATCCAGATCGGCCCGCCCACGGTCGCGCCAAAGTCGTTCTGCTTATAAATCTGCCGGGGCCTGCCTAGCTTGTTACTGAAGAAGTCATTCGCATCGAAGTCGTTGTTGCGCAAAAACTCATACGCAGAGCCGTGAAACTGGTTTGTGCCGGACTTCGCAACAAAAGTCATCACTCCGCCGCCCGCGTGCCCGTATTCGGCTTTGAAGCCGTTTGTATCGACCGTAAACTGCGTGATCGCCTCCACCGACGGAGCATTGGACGCCACCCAGTTCTTCTGCAGCGCCCTCGACGTATTCACCGAAACGCCTTCCAACGTTGCTTGATAGCTGTCCGCCTGACCTCCGCCGAGCGAGAAGCCCTGCGAGCTGCCCAGGTTCTTGGCTTCTGGTGTCAGACTGGCCAAATCGAACGGGCTCCGCACCGCACCTGCCACGACCAGCGGCAATGTATCCACCAGCTTTTGATTAATCGTCACCGAAGTTTTGGAATCTTGTGAGTTGATCTGTACGGCTGCTGCCTGCACTTCAACAACCTGCTGCGACTGCCCCACCTGCAGACTCAGATCCGCTCGCACCGAAGCCGCTGCGTTTACCGTTAGGCCTTCGATCTCGGCCGGGCGGAAGCCCTGCTTCTCAGCGCGAATGCGGTAAGTTCCCACCGAGACTTCAGCCGCCGTGAAGTCCCCTGATTCGTTGGTCGTCAACTCAGTTATCTGGTTGGTGCCTACTTGGACCACCGTAACCTTCACCTGCGGAATGATGGCGCCGCTCGAATCCCGGATCGTTCCCGAGATTGTTCCGCGTTCCGATTGAGCCCAGCTGCCTGCATGAATTCCAAGCGCCAGAATTATCAAGACAAATGCTCTTCTTTGAGCGATCCGACACGGGATCATATCTCCTCCCCCACCCAAGCAAAAAAAATTAACCTGCCGATAATTGCTGGATTCTATCAAGGAACATTTGGCCATTCTCGGAGGAGAACTCGTCTGTTCCACGGTGTTGGATAATCGAATGCTTGAAGCCATCGAGTGTTCAGATTTTCGGAGTCAAAAACTCGCCGGCCACTCGCGCCGCCGAACGCTTTTTCAAAGAGCGCGGAATCGCAATTCACTTCGTCGACCTGAAGCAAAGGCCGATGTCGCCCGGGGAGATCCGGCGCTTCAGCGAACGCTTCAGCCTGGCCAGCCTGCTTGACACGAAGAGCAAAGCTGCTGTTGACGCCGGCCTGAAATATCTAAAACTCTCAGACACTGAAATGCTCGCCCGTATCGAGCGGAATCCACAATTGCTCCGTTTGCCCTTGGTTCGTGCCGGCAAAATGCTCAGCATCGGTCAAGAAGAGCATGCCTGGCAGGCAATGTTGGCGGACTAAGATTGTCGTGATGAATCACGCCACAGTCTCGCTCCTGACAGGTTGGCAGAACTTCTACGTCATCGTCGGCTCGGCGGCCGGGGCTTTAACCGGTCTTCAGTTCATCGTCATCACACTGATGGCGCAAGGCCGGTCCCTCTCAGACATGCAAGGCGTGCGTGCTTTCGGAACGCCTACAGTGACTCACTTCTGTGCCGCGCTTCTGATCTCGGCCGCCATGACAGCGCCCTGGCCATCGCTGCCATTTGCAGGCATCTTTCTCGGAGTGTTTGCCGCAGCCGGGTGTCTCTACTCGCTACGTGTCGTCTTTCATGCCCGCAAAGCCGAATACGATCCGGACCTGGAGGATTGGATCTGGTACACCGCGCTCCCCTTGGTGGCGCACCTTACTCTCTTAGCAGGAGCCATACTGCTCTACGGGCAGAAATTTTGGTCGCTGTTTATTGTTGCTGCCGACGCACTCCTCTTTCTGCTGATCGGCTTGCACAACTCCTGGGATACGGTCACCTACATCGCCGTCAAGTTCGGAAAAGACTCAGACCGCTAGGGGGTCGCTTGCGCTGGCTCGCAGCGCCTTTTTCTCCGCTTATCAGAAATATTCCCATTAGTAAAAAATCATGTATACTCACTAGGCTAGAAACCGAGCGAGATTCTCCGGATTGCGACATAAAAAAGTCATGCAAGTTTTTGAAGATCTCGCTTCCAAGCTGGATGCGGCCTGGTTACGGCAGGCACGCGACGAACTCGCTTTTCCTAATCTTGCGCAATCGGCGCTCGAGAACTTCGCATCTCGCGAGGCGGTCGACCCCGATGATTTGTTTACCTGGTTAGTTGCTGCGGATCGTGTGCCAAAGCAATCGGACCCGCGTTCTGCGTTCGGGAACTTTGCCCTCACCGTTGCCGAGCGGGACGAGTTTCATATCGACGCGCTCTTTTGGACCGAGTCGACCACAGCGGTTCACCAGCACAGTTTCAGCGGCGCCTTTCATGTGCTGCAAGGCTCAAGCCTTCAGACCATATGGTCGTTCGAAGAAACCAAACGTTGGAGCGATCGTCTGAAAGCGGGAACTCTCACCGTTCGGGCCACCGAATGGCTACGAACGGGAAGCACGCGGCGCATCATTCCCGGGCCCTCGATGATCCATTCGCTGTTCCACCTTGACTCGCCTAGTGTCACGATTGTCGTCCGAACGCCGTCCGCGGCGATCTGCTCTCCGCAACTCTGTTACGCGCGCTCGGGCTTAGCTCATGACGACCACGTCGACTCGCCGCGCATTACTAAGATGCGTCAAATGCTCACCCTGCTTTGGGGATCCGGCCATCCCCGGCGCATGGTCCTCAGCGAAACTGCGCTATCGAGTATGGATCCGCTTTCCGCCGTTCGAATCATCTTGGCGCTACATTCGCAGGTTCCCTCTGAGGCATTGGCGAGTCTCCTCGAGAGCCTGGCGGCGCGGGATCCGGTCCTTGCCCAACTGATGCGCGATACGCTCTCATGCCGCAGGCGGGATCAATTACTGGTCGCTCTCCGCAAACAGACAAAATCTCCCCGGCATCGCATGCTCCTTGCTTTAGTCCTCAACCTCCCCGATCGCGAGTCGATCGATTCCGCGCTGCGCCAAATCGTGCCGTCCGAATCGCCCGAGCAGTGGCTCTGGGAAACGATTCGTTCCATGCACGACACGCCCGCTCTGCGCTCTGATCTGAAAAACGTCCTCGGCTTTTCGTTAAACGATATCGGCGAACAAGTCCTCAGAATGCTGCTGGAGGGTCACTCCATCGACCACGTCTCGAAAACGGTCGCGGAAGATGACGAACTGGTCGAGGATGTTCGTCATCTGTGCTCAACTCTCTCTGCCTCGCCGGTCCTCAGCCCCCTCCTCGGGAGACAACTGGCACCGGCATAATCCTCAACCCAAGTCGCGAAGAAACAAACTACAGAAAGCGAAGCAAATGGAACCCAAAGAAAGACACAGCATTAAGTTGGAAACGCACGTCACGGTCGGCCCCGAGTCGTCCAGTTTCCAGATCGAGAAGAAGCGTGCTGCCATCAAGGCGGCACTGCACGCTGCGGTCTCAGGCCTGGCCGCGCAGACCTCGATCTTGGCGGAGCACGCATTGCAGGTTGCCGAGGACGGCGGCACTCCACCCTGGGGCGAAGTGATCATCGAGCCTATCTGGGAGCAGAGGAGTCCGCCCGACGGCGGCGGCGCTCGCATGCGACAGTCCGCCGAGCTCTTCTGGGAATAGCCGGGAGTCTTCGCCAGGTTGCTGTCCGTCTCCCTTCGGCAGCACCGGCGTATTGAAATCGAGGAGCAAGCCGTGAACACGCAGGAACAGGCCGCACCGCAAGGTCGATCTATCAACTGGATTATCAAGCTATCCAAACTCTGCAATCTCAGGTGCGGCTACTGCTACGAATGGAACGAACTCGGGGATTCGCGCAAGATGGGCGCGGACTTGATCGAGCGCGTTGTACAGGCCGCGGCCGACCTGCACCGCATTCGCTTGCAGACGACCCCGACTGTGCGCACGACTCTGATCATGCATGGCGGCGAACCGCTGGTGCAGCCGCTCGACTACTTGCGAAATTTCCTCGATGTAGCGCGCGCCCGGTTCGAAAACCTTTCGCACGAGATCGCTCTTCAGAGCAATCTGTTCAAAATCACAACGGCCCAAATCGATCTGCTGAAAGAGTACAAGGTCGCGATCGGCGTATCGTATGACGTCGTTCCCGGCGTTCGGCTCACGGTAGACGGCCGTGAATCGGAACACCGGGTAGAAGAGAACATACGCCTCGTTCGCGAGGCCGGCATCTCGCTTGCCTCAATCGTCGTCATTGGAAAACATACGGCTCCCAGGCTGCGCCAAATCTATGATCATTTCGCCGAAAGAGGCATGACGATTCGTGTACTGCCCCTGGCAGACGGACCATCGGAGCGCCCCATCGCCACCTTCCTGGTTTCGCTCGAAGAGACCATCGCCGCCATGTGCGATCTCTTTGACTACTGGTTCGATACCGGCCTGCGCGTGCCTGTAGATCCTTTTCGAACTTATGTGAAGGATGCTATTCGTTTCCTGCTCGGCGTCCGAGCGGCAAAATACAGCCGCGCACGGTCTGGGGATTACGCCTTCTTCGTGAATGTCGATGGCCGGCTCTATGCCGAGCGCGACGCCTACGAGATCCCGCTCGCTTTGGGTGATCTCAAGTCGCAGCGGATTGCCGATGTGCTCCGCTCCGATTCTTATCGATCGTCACTCGACCGCGAAGCCAGTCTGATCGCCGGGAAGTGTCCTTCCTGCCCGTTGAATGAGACTTGCGCTGGCTGGCCGATCGTCTCCACCAAGTCCCGTGGCGAGTTCGATAACCCCTGCGCCATCGCGCCTGCCGTCATCCAGCACATCGCGCGGCGGCTTGAATCTTGGGGGTTCGGTCGCGAAGAGTTGCAGCGCATGCTGGCCGAAGACGTAAAGCCACTCCAATACGCCCACGCTTGACCGATGACAAACTGTCTGGTGCGCGTTCACGATCTAACGCCAAGCAACTGTGTCGGGCAAAGGTTATCCGTTGCCCCGGAGCTTGGCCTTGCGGCCGAGACGATTGACGATGGTTTTTCTGGTTTCTTGCCCGATGCGATTGCTCCCAGTGGCCCATGGAGAGTTCCTTCTCCGCAGGAATTATCGGCGCTCGCCGATGATCACGCGGCTCATGAAGCAGCGCCCGTCTTTGTCGTCGCCCTGCCCGAGATGGCGCGCAGCCTCTCCAATCACCTGCAGAATTCCACAGACCTGCCCTTCCTGCAAAAAGCTGTTAAGGATGTGGCTTTCCTCCGCGCAATTCAAAACTGCATCGATGAACTGATCCCGTTTTGCCTTCGCCCCGAAGGACTCGTGTGCCAGGGCGCATGGGTGAGCCCCGGCGGAATGCAGCTTGTGACTCACAACATGAAGGTTGTGCCGCACCTTCGAATCGGATTGCACGTTGACGATTGGGACCATCTGCCTTTGGCGGAACGCGCCGGCGGACGTCGGCGGCTCTGTGTAAATTTAGGCTCGGAATCCCGATACCTGCTCTTCTTGACTACGCCGCTTTCTTCGCTCGTTGCGGCGGGACAATTTCCCAAGCAGATTCCGGAAGACCTGTCGCCCGCTATTGTGGTTCGCTCCTATCTGGCGAGCCATCGCAATCAGATCGCCGTTCGCTTACGGATCGACCCTGGCGAAGCTTACATTATGAATGCCGATGACATCATCCACGATGGCGCTTCGGCGGCCCCGAATGTGCCCGATATCGCTCTCCATTTCCTGGGCTTCTTCGGGCCCGGCGAGCGGTCAGTTTAGCCTTCTACCACCTCTGCCAAGCTCACGCTGCGTCGCTCTTTGATCGATCGGTAACCCGCCTCGACCGTCGCCATCGTATCGAGGTTTCCGCGCCCGCTGATCTCTGGTTCCACCTCGCGCGCGATCGCATCCATCAACGCCGCCATCGGGCCTTCAAAGGCATCCGGAAACCAGACTTCGCTCCAGCGCGGCGTAATCCACGTGCCCGCATCGGCCGTGCTCGTGTAAGTGAGCGTGCTCGGTGCGCGGTTCGGATAATATGGCCAGCCGATCGTACCTTCTGCTAAGCCTTCGGTTCCCTCAACACGCCACTTTATGTACGGCCGCATGTCGTCGCCAGCACTGCGCGGCCCCGCCCACACATCGTCCCAGGCAGTCGCTCGCATTCCGTTCGCGTACTCCAGGATGTAAAGGCAGATGCCGTCTTCATGCGCGAACGGAGTGCGTGGATCCTGACGCGCACTCACAAAAATCGATTCCGGCGCGCCGAAAAGATAAAGGAAACTGTCGATGTGGTGAATGCTCATATTCAGCAGCGTCAAGCGGCCGGAATTCTCCAGCCACTTCTGCCAGTGCGGCACGGCGCGCATCTCGATCGTTCCAAGCACGGGCTGGCCTAATACATCTCGGTTGAGCAGCGTCTTCAGCGCTCGAATTGATTGGTCGTAGCGCATGTTTTGGTTCACCGCCAGCGGCAGGCCGCGCTCTTCGCACAGGGCCACCACTCGGACGGCCTCGCGGTAGTTCACCGCGAGCGGCTTTTGCGCCAGAATGCCTTTCAGATAGCGGCCCTGCCGGACAGCTTTCTCGATAATCTCCGGCTGCGCCTCGGGCGGCACCGCAATGTCGAGGATCGCCACCGCCGGATCCGCGAGCATCTCATCGACGCTCTTATACACTCGCTCGATGCCGCGTAGCTTTGCTGCCTCTTCAGCGGCTGCAGGCCTGCGCGCCGTGAGGCCTGCCACGTGAAACCCTGCATTCTTGTAGGCGACAAGCTGCACGTCGCGCATAATAAAGCCCGCCCCCACCGCCCCGATGCCGTAATCGTTGCGCAGCGGTTTTGCTACTCGAATGTTCAAGTCCACGTGTTCTGATCCAGAACGATCTTATCGCCGCGAACAGACTAAGCCTGTCGGGCCTGCGTCGAGGCCGACCTTAGAAAAATTTAGTTGCGCGGCCACTACCGTTTCCGGGATGGTAGTTCCAATCAAACGCGCAATTAGTATTCGGCAGCCCTATGCCGAACAGATCTTACGGGGAATCAAGGTCAGAGAATATCGGACTACGCCGACAAACATCAGAGAGCGTGTTTATATCTACGCCAGCAAACACCGTGGTGATTGGTTCCAATACGATCTTTTGGGATTCGACCGGGAAAAGCTGCCGCACGGACTCTTGATCGGTACCGTCGAGATTGTTAGGTGTAGCCGGCATACGGCGTCCCGTGGATACGCTTACGAGCTGATGAACCCTCGGCGTCTGAGAACCAAACTCAAACCTGAAAAGCAGCCTCAGCCAATCTGGTTTTACCCGTTCGACTAAGTCACTAGCACCCCTCATGCCACCGAAACTTCGCTTGTCGAGCTTCCAAATCGGCTCTCCAGCCAAACGCGGCCAAGGCTTTCGTATCGGCGTTACACGTCGACCTCCTCAGGGCATCCCGAAGAAAAAATGGCTGAGCGATGGCTACTTTGATTTGTGGCTGCCGTGTCTAGCGCCTTCTCGTAACTTACTGGCTCGCGGGAAAAAACTCGATTTCAGCGATCCGGCAATGCGGAAGCGCTTCTTTGATAGCTACGAGCGTGAGCTTGCGCGCAACGCCGATATCCGCCAGACGCTCGCGTTGCTTGCTGAAATGGCTCGGCGAATGCCGATCAGTATCGGCTGTTATTGCGCGGACGAATCGAGATGCCATCGATCCAGACTCCTGAAATTAATTAGAAGACTTCTGAAGTAGCAAAGCTTCGATCTCGCTATACCTAATGATCTTCCGGATGGCAGCACTTTGAGCTGAGAAGTTCCGTTCAGCGCACAGTGCTGCCTTCTTTGCTTCTCTAACTCGTCGTGTTGCAATTCCTGCCGCTTCCCCAAGCCACAACACCATAGGCGGGCAAACGACGTGATTGTAAACGAACTCTGCCGACCGTTGCCAGTTCTTCCGACCAAAAGCGCCTGGGCCGTTGTATTCCTTGAGCCAGCCGAGCCAATGCTCTTTTTGGGAGTCGTACCAGACGTTTGTGCTGCTCCGCACTCCGCGCTTCATAAGATCGTATTCAAAGCGGGTGGTAATGGACGGATTTGGCTCTAGCTCACGGATCCGACGGCGTAGCTCGCGCGGTAACATCCCCACATTAAATTGTCTCGATGTTTTGGCAAAGTTCTCCGAGATCTTTAATATCTCGTTTGAGCATGGATCGTCCCCGTCAGTTCACCTACCGGTTATTCAGTTCACGTGTCCGCGCAGATTCGCTGGTTCCTTTGCCGCTCCACGCTTCTTGGCGCGCAATACCTGTCACTTGAAACCGTGCGTTGCTATACGCCACAAGCTGCACATGGAACTCGCACCCAGCGCGGCCACCACCATTTCCGAGATGGCAGCTCCAGATCGGCTATCCTGTAAAATCCCAAGACTCCTGAACCTGATCCGCAAGCAGCCACGATAACCAGGGCTGCAAGCTGTCTTACGTCCCGCCGTGATATTATCGCTGCGGATTTAGGTAATCGACGTTGAATCTTGGTCTGATTAGTTCCGCCTGGCTAGGTACGCCAGTCACCACCGCCCGTGGCATCGAGTTGACGAAGCAGATCGGCTTCGACTCAATCGACGTGTTCGCCGACCCTACCGAAATCGGTCCCGAAGAACGCCGCCTTATTCGCAAAGCTACCGCCGCGAATCAGCTTCCCGTAGTTGCCACCGTCTGTTGCGCGCTCGGCATCGCCGATTTCAACAAGACTGTGCGCGAGTTCCATGTTGAGCGAGCCAAGCGTTATCTCGATTTCTGTTACGAGCTCGAGGGCAAGAACATGCTTCTCGTGCTCGGTGAATACATTTGGCAGCAGGAAGTAATCGCTCCCGCCGATCAATGGAAGTGGGCCGTCGAGCATACGCGTGAGCTCGCCGTCTACGCCGAGTCGCTCGGCCTTGAAATCGCCATCGAGCTCGAGCCTTTTCACTTATCGTTGATCAACAACGTTGATCGCATGGCTCGCTTTTTGGATGATGTCGGGCATCCCGCCGCCCGCGCCAATGTTGATGTCTCGCATCTCGCGCTCGCCAAAGATGCGCCCGATCAGCTGGGGAAACTGCGCGGCCGTATTGCGCACGTCCATCTTTCTGATTGCGACGGTCGCAAGCATGGCGACCTTCCGCCCGGGCGCGGCGTGGTCGATTTTCCACCATACTTGAAGGCGCTCGCCGCTGCCGACTTCGACGGCACCGTCAGCATCGAGCTCGAGTACTCGCCGGAACCTGACAAAATAGTCGATTGGGTAAAAGAGGCTTACGTTTCGACCGATAAGTTGATGAGAGCGGCTGGCGTTCGCTCCTCGAATACGGAGCATCAATCGAAAGGAGCAAGTTATGGCAGCAGGACCAGTTAAGAAGGACAGACTCGAAGAGTACCGGCAGAACGGTTTCATTCTCGAGCGGGGGTTGTTCGATCGCGAAGAGATCGGGCTCCTTCACCGTGCGGCAAAAGAAGATCGCGCGCTCGATCAGCACTCGTTCGGCAAAGGCGATGGTGAGGGCGGCACCGTTCGTCTTTCACTTTGGAACCATCCCGGGGACACTCTTTACGGAATGTTCGCTCGCTGCGAAAGCATCGTCGATTCTGCCGAGACACTGCTCGAAGGCGAGGTCTATCACTACCACTCCAAGATGATCATGAAGGACGCCAAAGTCGGCGGCGCCTGGGCGTGGCATCAGGATTACGGCTACTGGTATCAGAATGGCGTGCTGTTTCCGCTGCTGACAAGCGCCTACATCGCCGTCGATCCGTCTACTAAAGAGAACGGCTGCATGCAGGTTCTGAAAGGCTCACACCTGATGGGTCGCATCGATCACGTCTTGACCGGTGACCAGGCCGGTGCCGATCTCGAGCGCGTGCACGAAGCCGAGAAGCGTCTCGAACTCGTCTATGTCGAGATGGCTCCCGGCGATGTCATGTTCTTCGATGCCAATCTTCTGCATCGCTCCGACCAGAATCGCTCCGAGAACCCGCGCTGGTCCATGATCTGCTGCTACAACGCCGCGCGCAATGATCCTTACAAAGAAGCGCATCACCCGCGTTATACGCCGCTGCACAAGGTGCCCGATTCTGCCATTCGCGAAGCTGCCTCGCGCCGCTTTAGCGACGACGCCAATGTGGCCTGGATGGATACTGCCGAAGACAAGAGTGCCAGCAGCTTGGAGCAGCCTACCCGAGCCTGAAGCTTGCCCTCTCAAGAGCTAAAGTTTTACTTTAACCTTCTGGCGCTGGACGGCCTGCCGCCACGTTCTCTCGACGACATCCGGCAGGCTGGCTACCACGGCGTCCAGTTCGCCTCTCCTCCTACTCAGGAAGATTTACACACCTGTCGCGCCCTCGGCCTGGAGTTTGCCACAAGCGCTCGCGTCAACGCCTGTCAAGAAGTAAAGCCACTTGTCGAAAGATGGGCTGCCGATGACTCTGTTTGCGGCACGCTCCACCTCGGCTGGGGGCTCGAAAGCGAAGCCGAAGCAGCTTCTTTGATCGAAAGTGTGCTAACCGCCTCAGCAACTTACAGCTTCCCTCTCTACCTGGAGACGCATCGTGCCACTATCTTCGGGGACATGTGGCGCACGGTCGAGTTCGTTCGGAAATTCCCCGAGATTCGCTTCAATGGCGATTTTTCGCATTGGTACACCGGTCAGGAAATGGTCTACGGTGGCTTTGACAAGAAGCAGGCGTTCATTAAACCAGTACTTGAACGTGTGCGCTTCTTACACGGGCGTATCGGAACTCCCGGCTGTATTCAAGTGGCGATCCAAGCCGATCAGCAGCCGGAGCCGGAATACGTCACTCACTTTCGCCGGCTCTGGACGGCCTGCTTTCGTTACGGCGCTGATCGGTTCGTTCCTGAACTTTTGGCTCCCGCCATTTACTACGCCCGCACGTTTCCAGACGCTTCCGGCTTCCCGGTCGAAGAGAGCGACCGCTGGGAGCAGTCTCTGCTGCTCAAAAGGATCGCGCAAGAATGTTGGAGTGAGGCCCATGTCCCCGTCTGAGCCGCGACCCTCCTTTTCTGAGCCGCGACCGCCTCTTTCCGAGCCGCGACTGCCAAGGAGCGTTCTCCTCCTCGCCCTGTTCATTTCTACGGCCTTCCTTCTTCTCGCTCAAAACCCGGACGACGCCGCCCGGCGCGAACTTGAAGCCAGGCAAGTCGGAATCGGAAAATCGACTTTTCGTCAGAACTGCGCGTTTTGCCACGGTGCGAATGGGCGCGGTGCAAGTGGTCCCGACCTGATTCATTCATCACTGGTGAGCCACGATGTCGCCGGCGACTTGATCGGACCGGTCGTGCTGAACGGACGCGCGGCTAAGGGCATGCCCGCCTTTCAGCTGCCTGAAGATCAGATCCGCGGCATCGCAGCCTATCTGCATTCGGAAGCGAAACTTGCTTACTCCGTCTACAGCCGCGGCCCGGGAGATTATCCGCTCGAGAAGCTATTGGTGGGTAATGCCGCCGACGGCAAAAGCTATTTCAACGGTGAGGGTAAGTGCAGCACCTGTCATTCGCCGAGCGGCGACCTCGCGCACGTGGCGTCGAAATACAAGCCGGTCGATCTTCAGTCGCGTATCGCTTATCCCGCCGGCGCCGTTCCCATGGTCACCGTTACCGAGCCGTCAGGAAGAGTCTTTACCGGCTCGCAGGTTTACTCCGACGAATTTATCGTCACATTGAAGGACAAAAACGGCTGGATTCGTTCGTGGAATCCGCATCTGGTGAAGGTCGTTGTGGACGATCCTCTAGCCGCGCACGAAAAGCTACTCTCTGCCTACACAGAGAAGAACTTCCACGATCTCTTCGCTTATCTCGCCACACTCAAATGAATCGCGCTCTTCTCTCTCTACTGATCTGCGGCGTGAGCTTCGGGCAGGGGCTCGACCCCAATTCGATCCTGAAACCGGCTACCGACGCCTGGCCGACTTACAACGGCGACTACTCCGGGAAACGCTTCAGCACGCTTAAGCAAATCAATCGCGAAAACGTTCAGGGCCTCTCGCTCGCTTGGGCGTTTCAGACCGAGATCGCCTCCGGTCAGGGCTTGAAATCCACTCCGCTGCTGGTAGATGGCACGCTCTACTTCACCGAGCCGGACGATGTCTGGGCAGTTGATGCGCGTTCCGGCCGCCGCAAATGGCATTACCACTACCACGCGAACGAGGGCCTGCACATCGGCCAGCGCGGTCTCGGCATGTACCAGAACCGGCTGTATTTCGAAACGCCCGATGCTCATCTGCTCTGTCTCGACGCCCGCAGCGGCGAAGTGCAGTGGGATGTCGTGCTCGCCGATGTGAAGCTTGGCTACTGGGCCACCATGGCTCCGCTCGTCATTCGCGACCACGTGATCGTCGGCATTTCGGGTGACTTCAACGATCTGCACGGCTTCCTCGATTCCTTTGACCCGCTCACTGGCAAATTGCAGTGGCGCTGGGATGCTCTGCCCAAACCAGGCGAGCCCGGCTCTGAAACCTGGCCGAAGAACAGCGACGCCATCGAACACGGCGGAGGCCAGACCTGGATTACCGGCACCTACGACCCGGAGCTCAACCTGCTCTACTGGGGCACCGGCAATCCGAATCCTGTACTATCCGGCGTCACCCGGCCCGGCGACAACCTCTATACCTGCTCGCTCGTCGCGCTCGACCCCGATACCGGCAAGCTCAAGTGGTACTTTCAACCTTCGCCGCATGACGTTCATGATTGGGATGCTGTGCAGACGCCGGTGATCGTCGACGCTTCCTTCGGAGGCAAGCCACGTAAGCTGCTGCTGCAGGCCGCGCGCAACGGATACTTCTTCGTGCTCGATCGCACCAATGGCAAAGCGCTGCTCTCAGTGCCCTTCGAGGAAATCAACTGGAGCTCCGGCATCGATGAACGCGGCCGGCCTGTCGCGAAACTCGATAAATACCCGAGCACCGCCGGAGCACTGGTGGCCCCGGATGCCATCGGAGCCACCAATTGGATGTCTCCCAGTTTCAATCCCGACACCGGTCTGCTTTACGTCGATTCCCACCGCTGCTACAGCATCTACTACGACCTGTCCGAGGGCAAACCCGAAGGGTTCGCCGGAAGGGACCTGTCTGTCTTTGCTCGCTCGTCGCTGACCGCCATCGAATACCAGACCGGCAAAACAAAGTGGAAGCACGATCTCGGCTCCGGCGATAACTGGGCCGGAGTACTCAGCACCGCGGGTGGCCTGGTCTTTACCGCTGATAACCACGGCAACATTCTCGGCCTCGACGCCGCCACGGGCGCCACTCTCTGGCATACCTTCGGCGGCGGAGCCGTGCAAAATGCTCCCATTACCTACGAACTCGATGGACGGCAGTACATCCTGGTCGGCTCTCACGAAGTTCTCTACGCGTTTGCGCTACCCGCCCCGCCCGCGAACACCATCAATCCTTAGCCACATGAATCTTCGGACCGTTGTCTCTTCCGCTGTTGTCACTATGTTGTGCGCTGCTGCCGCCTGGAGCAGGACGCCTGTCATTCTCTCCACCGATGTCGGTAATGAAATCGATGACCAATGGGCCATCACTTACCTGCTGCTAAGTCCCGAATTCGATGTGCAAGGCATCATTTCCGCGCACGGCCCGACTCTGCCTGATCCCTCCGCTCATGCGACTTATCAGGTCCTGATCGATGTGGTCGAGCGGAGACTCGGAATGCTCTCTCATCCCCCCTTGTTCGAAGGCTCGAGCCTTCCCTTGTCCGACCGTCAGACTCCTCGCCGCAACGCTGGCGTAGAGTTCATCATCGAGACATCGAAACGCTTCTCTAAAAGCAACAGATTGACCGTTCTGACGATTGGCGCTGCCACCGATGTTGCCTCCGCCCTGCTCGAAGACTCAAGCCTCGCCGACCGCATCAACGTGGTGGCCATGGGTTTCAAGAGCCTGGCCGAAGGAGGCAACGAGTTCAACATCCAGAACGATCCGCGTGCCTGGCAGGTGATCCTCGATTCGAATGTTCCGGTCACTATTGGCGCGGCCGACGTCTGCCAGCGGGATCTGGCGATGTCGTTCGATCATGCCCGGGATATGATCAGCCGCCGCGGTCCGATTGGCGCCTGGCTTTGGGATGACTATCAGGTTTGGTACTTCCGCAATGTGAAGCCGTGGCGCAAAAACGACTTTTCGAAACCCTGGATCATCTGGGACACTGTCGTGCTCGCCTACAAACAGGGAATGACGACCCAAAAGGAAATTCCCCGTCCTCACCTCGCCGACAACCTCGCTTTTGAAAAGACCAACACAACTCAAACGATTACCTGGGTCACGGCGGTCGATTCAAAGCGCATGTGGGATGATTTCACTCAAAAGCTGGACCTGTATCAGCGGACTCACGCGGTCGATCTTTCACCCTGTTTACTGGCGCGGCCCTGAGTACGGAACTGGAGACCTCAATGGATAAGAAGCTGCCCCGTCGCCGTTTTCTGCAGCGGACAGCCGCCGTCACCGGCGCTGCCCTTGGTGTGAAGAGCACTCTCCTGGAGGAGCCCCTGCTGGCAGCCGCAAGCGGGAAGGCCGCTGCCGGCGATCGCCTGCGCCTGGGTATCATCGGCATCGGCATGCAGGGCAGCGGCCTGCTGCCGAATGCCATTTCCCTGCCCGGCATCGAATGCGTGGGCGCCGCTGACCTCTACGACGGCCGCCACACGCTTGCCAGGGAGATTACCGGCAACTCCAGCCTGCCCACCACACGGCATTACCAGGAGCTACTGGACCGCAAAGACATCGATTGCCTGATTGCGGCCGTGCCGGATCACTGGCATATGCGGGTGGTGGTCGATGCCTGCAACGCCGGTAAGGACATCTACTGCGAGAAGCCGATGTCGCACACCGCCGAGCAGGGTTTCAAAATGGTGGAGGCCGCTCACCACAACAAGCGCATCGTCCAGATTGGTTCCCAGCGTGTAAGTTCCGCACTGTGCGCGAAAGCTCGCGACCTCTACAAAAGTGGCGCCATCGGCGATATCGAAATGGTCGAGCTTTCACTTGGCCGCAACAGCCCAAACGGCGCCTGGGTCTATCCGCCACCGCCTGATCTCTCGCCCGAGAACGTCGATTGGAACACGTGGCTGAACGATGCGCCGAAGGTCGCCTTCGACCCCAAGCGGTTTGCCCGCTGGCGCTGCTGGAAAGAATATGGCACCGGTGTCGGAGGCGACTTGATGGTGCACCTGCTAAGCGGCATGCTGTACACGCTCGATTGGAATAAAGCGCCGCGCTCGGCTTCAGCCCTGGGCGGGATCTTCCGCTACAAAGACGGGCGTAATATGCCAGACCTTCACACTGTTCTCTTCGACTACGAAGGCGTGCCGGTCTACGTCCGCTTAAGCCTGGTCGGCGAGACTCCGGAACTGGCGCGATTCATCGGGCCTAAGGGCATCATGGAAACATCCGGCAAGAGCATCCGCTTGATTCCTCAGTCCGGCAAAGACGATGCACCGAGCTACTACTCGGGCGGGTTCCCGCGCAAACTCCGCGAACAGTATTTTGAGAAGTGGTACGAGGAGCACGGTGTCGCTCCAGGTAAAGAGCCCATCGACGAGGCCGTCGAATACACCGGGAACGACTGGGACGACGTAAAGCCGCACCTGTGGAACTTCTTTAAAGCAGTCAAGTCGCGCAAGCCAGTCGCGGAGGACGCTGTCTTTGGAAACCACGCAGCCATCGCCTGCCATATGGCAAACGAATCCTACTTTCGTAAATGCCCCGTACGCTGGAACGAAGATGGGCGCAAAATCGAAAACGCCTGACACTAAAAAAGAGACGCCCGGAGATAAACCCGGGCGTCTTTCAAGCTGTAGGACAAGCCAATGAAAACTAAAGAGCCCGGCGTCTACCAGCGAGCAAGCTCACCAGGAACAACACCAGAAAGATCACGAAACAGATCTTCGCGATGGTTGCGGAAGCCGCCGCCAAGGTGCCAAAACCAAGCACTGCAGCCAGAATCGCAACTACCAGGAACACCCACGCATACCAGAGCATATGTTAATTCCTCCTCATAGCTCCTATAAGCACTTTCCTGGCCAGAGCGTGAGGTGCTGGAATGCCCCTATATACTGACATTCGCGCTGTAAACTAGAGTAATCCGTGTGTAGTATTTTCCCGAGTGGGAAGAAAGTGCGTCCTTACTTGCCGCGAAAGACCAGCCCGATCTCGATCAGCAGGATAATCACCACCATCAGCTCCAGCAGGAATGTACGGCTCTGGTGAAATTCGTTGACCATTGAGTCGTAGAGTTCACGCGCGGTAGTTAGCTTTTCCGTCACGAGAGACCGGTAGTCGTTCACCCCGATGCGAGCAGCGGCCAAGCGATAAGCGCGGGCGTAAAACATGTCGCTCAGGAACTTGATTGCATTCTCGGTGCGTTCGGCCAGTTCGCGGTAATCAAGACGGATGGTATTCAGGTCTTCCGCTTCTCGCGCCAGCCGCCAGCGCCGCCACATGCCCCGCCGCCGCTCGAGACGCTTGTAAACGTCGGCCAGAACGAGCGTGAGCACCTCATCGTAGTAGCGGAACTCCAGCAGCTGGGTATTGGCGTACTCGAGCAGGTCGATCGTCGGCGCAGCCGAGAACTGAGTGTCATACACAAAAGCCGCCACCCACCCGACCACCAGAAGATCAGTCGGGTAATACGACATGCTTGACTGCAGAACTTCTTGCTCTTCCAGATGAGAGAGCGGAGACTCCTCGCCGCGCACGATCTGCGCTATCTGCGTGCGGAATTGACGCGTCAGCCTCTCGGCAGTCAGAGTCGAGCCGTCCTCTTGCACCATCGGGTCGACCTGCACCACGTAGTAGTCTTCCCACACCCAATCGGTGTACGGTTTGCGCAGCCCCTTACGCAGAGGCGCCAGGCGCTCTTCCAGCAGACTCTTCGCCCGGCTCTCCAGCTCCGGCGACGAAATCCACTGATTCGCCAGCACCAGCAGCCGCTCCCACTCTGCTTCGAAAGGCATCCGGAATTCGACACTGGCTACTCCGTAGTCGAAGTAGCGTATACGTCCGAACAGCGGGCCCCCGTTATACTCCGCGCAGCGCCCCAGATCTTCTCCCACCGGCGTGCGCTCGAACCGCACATACTGCGGAGTCTGGTGCCGAAACGCAGGCTCTCGTTTGCCCGGATCCGTTCCGAGCACGCTATGAAAGTGTGTGAGGTCGATCTCTTCCGCGATGTCGAACAGCAGCAGCGCGCGGAAGCTTCCGGTCAACACGCGCGCAGGAACCTAAGCCGCCGCAGTTCTGGACTTCTTGGTGCCCGGAATGCTTGAAGCACCTTTGCGGGTCTCGTGCCGCTTTGTCTTTTTGGCTCTCTCCGGCTGTTCATCGCGTTTATGCCAGAGATCCGACAAGTCCTCGACAAAGACCCGCGGCTTCCCGTCATACAGTTCGTGCGCCAAACCAAGTGCTTCGGCGCGCAATGCTTGCTGATCACGTGCGGCGACGGCGAGAAAAGCTCCGGTGACGCTCTCTCCTCCGTAATGCTCCGGCCGTTTTTCGAGCGCTTCCCGCAACACCACGATGTTATGGTCGTCGCCCAACAGAACCCCCAGCCGATCCGCCTTTGCTTCACGGTCTTTCACCTGCTCGTTCCAGACGCCTTCCAGCAGGCGCAACTGATACCAGTGGTCTTTGACACGCTTACGCATGTCGTGAAAAGCGACATCGGTGCCGTGCTTCTCTGCCCGCTTCAGTGCCGTTCGCCCATCTCGATACGTAAGCTTCAGGCCCGCGGCAAGAACTTTGAAGCCGTCCTTCTCGAGCGGCCAATCCTCTGCCCGCGCACCTGCCGCCTCCAAAGTTGCCGCAGCTCGCTCGATGACTTGCGCCGTATCAACATGGCTGTCGATCTTGCTCTTCTTGCCTTCGAGCCCGCGCCGGATGGCCGTAAGGTCTTCGCTTGCGAGCTCGCCTGCGAACTTCCGGGCGAGCTGATCGAAGATCTCGAGGAGCGCTGCCGCGTCTCGGAGACGCGAGAGGCGGCGGCCTACGCTCCGGAAGTGTGCATTTTCTTCCCGGAAGGTTCGTCCGAGCTCCGGACGAATGATCCGGAGCACGCCACGAACTTTCTTTATGCTCTTCCGGGCATCGTGAATCGCTTCATCACGATCCTGCGATTCCTTGCGCAGCAGCCCGGTCGCCGATTCTACTTCTTCCTTAACGATTCGCCTGACGCCTTCCGGTACAGGTTCGCCCGTTTTCAATCGATACGCCATGTCGTCTTCCCTAGCTTTACGAGTGCCCTTCCTGCGGCGAGGTCGGCGCGACATTAGTGGTCTCGCCGCCTTGTTCCTTCTGCGCGTCCTCATGCCGGCCAAGTAACTCCAGAGCCGCAGCCGTGACGTGCTCGGCAGTGAACCCGAAATGCTTCATCACCTGATCGCCCGGCGCGGAAGCTCCATAGTGGTCGATGCCAATCATCTTTCCCTCATCTCCGGCCCAGCGTTCCCAGCCATAGGTAGCGCCGGCTTCTACGGTAACTCGCTTCTTAAGAGATTTTGGTAGAACGCTTTCGCGATAACTTTCGTCCTGCGCCGCGAAGAGAAACCAGCTTGGCATGCTCACGACGCGTGCTTTCACGCCATAGCCGCCCAGCTTCTCCTGCGCCTTCATGCAAAGCGCGGTCTCCGATCCCGTCCCGATGAGGATTACATCCGGTTGGCCCCCGTCGGCCTCGGATAGGACGTAGGCCCCTTTACTCACATCCGGGTTCTTGGCTTTGCTGCGGTCGAGATGAGGCAGATTTTGACGGCTGAGCGCGAACAAGCTTGGCCCGTTATGCTCCACTGCCGCAGCCCAGGCTTCGGCTGTCTCGGTGGCATCGGCCGGGCGCATCACGTTCAGGCCAGGTATGGCGCGCAGTCCGGCCAGCTGCTCGACGGGTTCGTGTGTAGGACCGTCTTCGCCCACAGCAATGCTGTCGTGCGTAAAAATGTAGAACACTTTCAGCTGGCTCAACGCTCCCAGCCGTATCGAAGGCTTCATGTAGTCGGAGAAGACCAGAAATGTCGCGCTGTAGGGGAGCAATCCGCCGTGCGCGGCCATGCCGTTGACGGCAGCGCCCATGGCGTGTTCACGAACACCGAATGCGACGTTCCGCCCCGCATAACCCCAGACGCCTCCTACCGCTCCCTGCACCGCGGGCCCGCCAGCCTCCGGCGGCTGGAAATCGCCCTCGCCCTTCAACGCTGTATTGGTCGACGGATTCAGATCGGCCGATCCACCCATCAGGTTCGGGATGTGCTTTGCCAGCGCATTCATTACCTGTCCGCCCGCCGCGCGCGTCGCAAGCGGCTTGTCTTCGGGCTTCCACTTCGGGAGATCTGCCCGCCAGTCATTCGGCAGCTTGCCGCTCAACAACTGCTCGAGTTCAGCGGATTCTTTCGGAAACGCCTTTTTGTATTCGTCGAACTGCTGTTGCCAAGCCTGCTGCTCTTTTGTGCCCTTTTCGCCAACCTGGCGGAAGAACTTCACCGAGTCTTCCGGCAGGAAGAATTTATCCATGCTGGCCCAACCCAGCGCCTTCTTGGCCGCCTGCAGTTCTTCCTCGCCGAGCGGGTTGCCGTGCGCCTCGAAGCTGTCCTGCTTCTTCGGGCTGCCATAACCGATGTGGGTACGCACCAGAATTAGCGACGGCCGGTGCGCCTCCGATTTCGCCTCTTCAATTGCCTTCGCGATGTCTTCGGTGTCGTTGCCGCGCGCCACGTGCCGGATGTGCCAACCGTAAGCTTCGAAGCGCTTGCCGACGTCTTCGGTAAAACAAAGACTCGTGCCCCCGGCAAGTGAGATGTGGTTATGGTCGTAAAGGAAGATCAGCTTACCGAGCTGTAGATGTCCGGCGAGCGATGCCGCTTCCTGACTGACGCCCTCCATCAGGTCGCCATCCCCGCAGATGCCATACGTATAGTGATCGACAACCGTGTGACCCGGGCGATTGAAGCGCGCCGCGAACCAGGCCTCCGCCATCGCCATGCCCACCGCATTACCGAAGCCCTGGCCAAGCGGTCCGGTTGCGACTTCTACGCCCACCGTGTGGCCGCGCTCCGGGTGCCCCGGCGTCTTGCTCTGCCATTGCCGGAACCGCTTCAGTTCGTCCAGCGAGAGATCGTATCCCGTCAAGTACAGCAGACTGTAAAGCAGCATCGATCCGTGTCCGGCCGAAAGAACGAAGCGATCGCGATTGAACCAGTTCGGATCTTTCGGATTGAACTTGAGAAACTTTGTCCACAGCGTATAGGCCATGGCTGCGGCACCCATCGGCATCCCAGGGTGCCCGGAGTTGGCCTGCTGCACGGCATCGGCGGAAAGGAACCGGATCGTATTGATGCAAAGTTCTTCTAAAGTCTGCGTTTCGGTAGTTGGCACGTTTTTGTCTCCTTCAGTGGACGAAAATCCGCGAACGTTGTGACAGGAAGCTCGCGCGCTGGCGCGGCAAAGATCGCTCTTACAGAGTAGTACTTGCGCGAAAGGCTATCCTGAGTTCAAGAATGCTATTCCGGCTCCCGGGGAGACCCATTCCCTGTGCGCCCCGCGCAGCCCAGCGACTGGCTGGCCTGGCGGTGATCGCTTCCACAATCCTGCTGGCGCAGAGCACGGGTCCGGCTTCCGTCGCGGATCCGGCTACCCCGGCCGACACCGCTCAGACACCGCCGCCAATTGCCTGCCCGGCGGGAGCTCCGATCGGAGCCGTCGAGCTACGTGTTCAATCGCCCTCGAACCCCGACACGCTGCCCTTTCAGACGATCAATCATCTGAGCGAAGGCGACACTCTTCACTACTCGCCGATTCTCCGCGGACGGGAAAAAAGGCCGGGCGAAGTTGCGCTCGTGATGGTTCCAGCTAAACGGGATCCAAAGGAGCCACTCCTGCTTGTGACGGATCCCAAGCCGGCAGAGAAGAGCCAGCAATGGAGCATCCCAAGAACTCTTTCACTAGCTGCGCTTGTATATGGACCTCAGGGTCTAAGCAAGAAAAAGGTGGAAGGCTTTCTTTCGCAGGATGAACTGCTGGTAGCGCAGTTAGCTGACTACGCCGAGAAGACAGCGCAGACGGAAGCGCTGGTCGAGGCTCTATCGAACTCAGGCAGTTCATCGGCGAGTGTCAATGCGGCACTCACCGGCTTTGCCTCGCAGTACGGAATGTCGGTGCAGCTGGACAAGACGGCGCCTCCGGCGGCTCAAGCGCAGACCCTCTTTGCAGCCATGAATCCCCAGCTCTCGACTTACAATCCGCTCGCGAGTTCCACAGCCGAGCGAGTGGGCCAGACTGCCAGCTTAGCCACCGCGGCCGCAACATTGTTTTTCGGCAGTCCCATCGGACTTGCAGCGGGAGGAACAGCGATGCTGCTGGATCTCCGCTATATAGCTTTTCCAGGTACGCAGTTTCGCTCGTCGTTCGCGCAGCCCCTTCCGGCTAAGAAAGAGGCGCTTAATCTGTGCGGCCAGCGCACGCCTGCTCCGCCGCACACAAGAGTCGCGTACATCTGGGCGGTTCGCATCTCAAACACACCAGCGCCGGCCATCAAGCTAGGAAATGCGAGCTTCGTTCCGCCCGGTCAAAAGACTCCTGTCCCGGTGGAAGTGCCGGATCTGCAATGGAAGTACTTGCAGCGCGCGCGACTCTGGAGGCTCGAAAGCGCGGGCGGAGAAAAGCCGGCGATCTCGGTCCTGAAGCTCGGCAATCAGAAAGCAGTTGAACTGGATCTAACCGGCAAGCCGGTCCCGCCGGGCGATTACCATCTGGCAGGTTATTGGGATTGGGCCCGCTTTCAAGCTTCGGGAGAAATCCATGTGCAGCCGCTGAGTGATTTTCGCCTCGCCAAACTTGAGCCGGCGTCGCAAGACCGCGTCGTGGCGGGCGGCGGGAAAGTGGCCGCTACGCTCGCCGGGGCTGACTTCGAATTCTTGACCAAGGTCGAAGTTAAAAAGCTGAACGACGAATTCGCAGAAGCTGAGCCGATCCGATTTGTCCTGCCGAAAGGTTTGCGCGAAGGTCCTCAGTCGCGGGCCGACGTGCAACTAGACACGTCAAAGCTCGAGCCGGGCAAATACGAACTGCTTCTCACGCAGCAGGACGGAAAGCCGCATTCGGTGAACATCAACGTGCTACCCGGCCTTCCGAAGTTTGCGAATCTGCCGATCCTGGTCAACCAAGGCGTCGCGACACAGCATTACGCGCTGAAAGGAGAGCGCTTGAATTTAGTCGCGAAACTCGCCGCGCCCGGCGTGACCTTCGAGCTCGACCCGCCATCGAGCGATGGGACCAATCGAAGCGCCACAATCCAGCTCCAATCCGATCTGAAGCCGGGAACCGTACTCGCCGTGCAAGCCGATATTGCCGATCGTACGGAGCCAGTTGTTCTTGCAGATGCCCTGCAAATTACCGGGCCTGTACCGGCTATCGTGAGTTCTCATATTTCATTACCGGCTGGCATGTCGATCTCGCTTCCCGCAGATGAGTTTCCGGCGGGCTCTACCCTGATCGCAATGCTCGATGTGAGAAACATCGAGGCTCGAAGCATTTTGAAGATAGCCTGTGCGCAAGAGACCAGCCCTCCAATCCTGCTGCACATCGGTGAACAGACTGCAAACTCAAGTCTCCAGCAGCTATCTCCCGATCAGCTCTTTATTTCATTCGATACGGGCACGTTTCCGGCCGGGTGTGACTTACAGGCAACGGTAGATAGCGGCCGCACTGGAACTTCGAAGGCATTCAGGCTGGCGCGAATCGTTCGTTTACCGCAGATTGAGAGTATCGTGGCTGCGGACCGTTCCGGAGGCAAGCGCAGCTACGTACTGACCGGGACGAATCTGGAGATGATAGAGAAAACAGGGACAGATCAAATAGAAGGAATACCGGTGAGTGGTTTGCCGGTGCCGGGCCAGGGACAGAAGCAGTCTCTTACTATATTCCTTCCTGACCCGCTAGGAGAGCGACCGGTTTTCTACATCTGGCTTCGCGGGGAGAAGAACCCGAGCTCGACTGCGCTGCAGATTCCAGCAGCTTAAGACAGGGGCGGCAGTGATGCTTCCAGGTCTTCAACAGAGACGACCTCACCGTACTCGTTGAGGCGTTCGATCTGAGCGTGCTCGCGGCCAACCGAGACAGCTTGCTGCACGGACTCTGTTTCTTCGAGCTGGGTAACGTGAAGCTCTTCGGTAACGACCCACTGAGTCTTCACGACAGGAACTTCCGAGACTATCGGAATGATAAGAGTATTACCCGATTGGTAGGGTTGCTCCGGTCCATCGACAATGCGCTCTGTTTTGATGCGCTGTATCTGAACGCGCCCTTTGCGGAGCTGCTGCTGAATGAACTCCTGGTGCTGCTCGAAGTGCTTTGTGATGCGGACGCCGCCGGTTACAACCGGTACGGCGTCCACGTGCACTTCTTCCTGGATCAGCGGAATGATTACATCCTGATCGTCGGAATGCATTTGCTCTAGCGAGAGGAGGAAGTAGCCGAGCTTGCTTTCCCCGTGACTTTATCCCAGCCGTACCGAACTGAGTCCTTCATCTTCTCCCAGGTGCTGTTCGGGTAGCGGCTCGAGTAATCGCGCTGGAGATCGGATTGAACATCAGTCCAGTTGCGGCCCTTGTAGCGGGGATCGGCCGCGATCTGCGAGCCGTACTGGTAAGCCGGAGCATAATCGCCGTAACTTGCGCCGCTCGTCGATCCATAGGTGCTGGCGAAATGAGTACGGAAGTCGTCATCGCCCGAGTAAGTTTCCGTGCCCTCGCCCAGGTTCTCCACTTCAACATCGGTGCGGCGGACAGAATCGCGGATGGTCTCGGTACGTTCGGTGGCTTCTTTCCCAACACGAACTTCCTCGACCACGCGAGCCTGCTTAGCGACGACTGCTTCTTCAGCGTACTCCTGGACTTCGATGACCTGGTCCTGACCAGCCCTCAAATCTGCCTCAGTGGCCGGACGATTTACCGGCTGCCGTTCGACACGGACGTGCTCTTCTCTAAGCTGAATGTTCTCTTCTACCGGACGCTCGGTGACCCGAGAGTAAACTCGTACGCCACCCCGCTGAACGGCCCGCTTGCCAACCTGCAAATCTTCTTCAACAACCGGAATAGCCTGAATATCGCCGGCCGTAGCTCCTGTGCGACTTCCACGACCGGTGCCGGCAGCGCTACCGGTGACGCCGGCGGTAGTGCCAGCAATACCAGCTGCCGTACCAACCGCATCGGCTGAACCTTGATAACCAGCGTTCCCGGTGTTCGACGTGCCGACTCCCTGTGCTCCTGAATCTTCACTGTGAATGTCCATAGGAGCATAGCGATCTAGTATGTCGATCACCTGATCCTCTTCCGACGATCGAGCTTCGACGCTAACGATGGTTCGTCCGCCCGATACGGCAGACTCGTAACGGCTCCTATCATTGGTACCCTCGTCGTCGCTAAAGAGCGACTTGAACCAACCAGAGATGCCGCCTTCGTGATGTGCGGTCTGGGTCGTCGTGCTTCCCGAGTAACCAGCGCCTGAGGCCGAACCTTGAGATGAAACAAAAATCCGATCGGAACTGATGCCGGCAGATCTCAGTTGATCCGCAGCCTTCTGAGCGGTAGCTGAATCCTGAAAAACGGCCACAATCGTACTTTCCGCAGTAGTTGCCATTACTTCTCTTCCTCCGCTCTATCGACACCTCCCAAGAAGAAATAGCTACAGCAAAAAACCGAGCTATGTAAGGAAGAACCCGAAGTTCGAGAGTTCGTTAACTTTCGAGAGAGTTCGTCAACTCTTGTTCTTCAGTTCGCTTAATGCAGCAAGCACCTGCTCGCTGTGATGCTGCGGATCGACCCCGGTCCACACCTTAACAATCTGTCCATCCGGGTTGATCAAGAAGGTATTTCGCGCCGCCATCTTCATGCCCATCATGTTCCGCAAGGAGCCATATTCCTCCACTACCTTTTTGTCAGTATCGGCGAGCAGCTTGAAGCTTAGGCCCTGCTTGGCACAGAAATCCTTATGGCTGTCGGCAGAATCGACGCTCACTCCTATGACAACCGCGTTACTCTGCTCGTACTTTGGAAGATCACGTTGGAAGTTATGTGCTTCGATCGTGCAGCCAGGTGTGTTGTCTTTCGGGTAAAAGTAAAGGACAACCCACTTGCCCTTGAAGTCCTTCAATGAAACTTCGGAACCGTCCTGAGACGGCAACTGGAAGGCCGGGGCGGGCTGACCGGCATCCGGGACAGTAGCTGCTCCCAAACCTGTGACGGCCGCAACGGCCAGTGCGAAGAGGGAACGAAGTGCAGCTTGAGGCGCTAGGAATTTCATAGTATCTACTCCAAACAGAACGTGAGGCTGCTCGAATTGTATCGGAAAAGATTAGCTGAAGGGCGAGCACGATCGGGAGTTTTACGGGAAGGCATTTACTAGAGCGATCTTTTCGCCGGATCTAACTCCATCATTCGACGAAGAAGAGATGCCGCAAGAACAAACTATCGAGACCGATGTCCCGGCGAGAATGGATCGCCTGCCCTGGAGCGGATGGCACCGCAAGATCATCGTAGCTCTTGGAACGTCCTGGATGCTGGATGGCCTTCAGGTCACGCTAGCCGGGTCGCTCGCCGGGATCCTGCAAGATAAAAGGACGTTAGGCTTTTCCGATCAGCAGGTGGCGGAAGGCGCAACGGGATACCTGGCGGGCGCGGTCTCCGGTGCCATTCTGTTCGGCTACTTAACGGACCGGCTCGGGCGGCGGAAATTGTTCTTAGTGACGCTTTCTATTTACCTGCTCGCGACACTAGCGACAGCACTGTCCTGGAACTTCGCTAGCTTTTTCGTATTCCGTTTCATCACCGGACTCGGGATCGGGGGCGAGTATGCCGCCATTAACTCGGCGGTCGACGAGTTGATTCCAGGGAAGGTGAGGGGTACAGTCGACCTGGTTGTGAACGCCACCTTCTGGGTAGGCGCGGCGATTGGAAGCCTTGCTTCGGTGCTACTGATGCAAGGCAGCTTTATTCCTACGAACTTGGGATGGCGCCTCGCCTTTTCCGTTGGCGCGGTACTCGGCGTGGGCGTTCTCTATCTGCGGCTTTCCGTTCCGGAAAGCCCGCGCTGGTTAATGCTTCGCGGAAGAGAGGAAGAAGCGAACAAGGTTGTAACGAGCATCGAAGGTGAGGTGTCGCGAATGAAAGGACGCCTGCCGGAGCCCGAGGGTGAACGATTGTGTCTGCGTGTGCGTGACCATACGCCATGGAGCGAAATCTTCCGCAACATGCTGGTGGACAACCGGCAGCGCTCAATACTTGCGCTCATTCTGATGGTCGGTCAGTCGTTCTTCTTCAATGCCGTCTTTTTTACTTACGGGCTGGTGGTGACGAAGTTCTATCGCGTTGACCCCCGAAGGCTACCCCTTCACCTTCTTTCTTTTGCCCTAGCCAGCTTTCTGGGTCCGATCGTGCTCGGCAGGCTATTCGATTCCATTGGACGTAAGCCGATGATTGCCGCAACTTACGCCATTTCCGGGCTACTACTTGGCGGCACCGTGATCCCATTCGTCCACGGCTCGTTGACGGCTGTGACTCTGAACGTTTGCTTTTCATTGGTATTCTTCACCGCCTCCTCAGCAGCCAGCGCTGCCTACCTGACAGTGAGCGAGATTTTTCCACTCGAGATCCGCGCACTTGCCATTGCGATCTTCTATGCGATCGGCACTCTGATCGGCGGCGTATTCGCTCCTTACTTCTTCGGGCAACTCATCGCCTCCGGTTCGCTCGAGAAGGTTGGGATGGGGTACGTACTAGGGGCGGCGTTGATGATCATCGCGGCCGTCGCTGAAAGCATCATCGGGATCGAAGCGGCAGGCAAGTCGCTCGAGAGCATCTCTAAGCCTCTGCAGAGCCGCTAGGCTGGGGAGCGGTTGCGAATCGAGTAAAAGACGCAGCAATCCAATGCCGGCTAAACGGAATCTAGGTAACGAGGATTAAATTCATGATTAAGCATCTATTGACTGGCGCTGGACTCGGGTTACTCTCCACGCTCTGTTTCGGGCAAACCGCTACGACCGGGGCACAGGGTACGGCACCGAAGGGCGCGGACTTGAAGTTCGCGACTATGGTCGCGCAGACTGACTTGGCGGAGATCCAGGTGGGCAATCTTGCTCTTCAGAAGGGCGGCAGCGATCAGGTAAAGAAGATCGGACAAAAGTTGGTTGACGATCACACGAAGACAAGCGATGCCATGAAGCAGATCGCTTCTTCGAAAGGGATGACGCTACCGACTGAGCCGGATGCCAAGCACAAGGCGCTCGCGACCAAGTTAGAAGGCGAATCCGGAGATCAGTTTGACAAGGACTTTCTGGCGGCCAACAGCGCGGATCATCACAAGGTAGTGGCGGCGTTCCAAAAGGAGTCGACCAACGGCACGGATCCCGAGATCAAAAGCTTTGCCACGCAATTCCTTCCCGCGATTCAAGAGCATACGCAAATAATCGACCAGGCGAAAGGCACTAGCGGCGGCACCAAGTAACTGCTCTACTGATAAAGGGAGTCGCCGGCTATGCCGGAGAAAGTTCGACGATAGGCCAATTCAGGACACGACATCAGCCGGCGAAATTCCTCCCCTGAAGTTTTCTTTTCCGCATTTAGGCGGGTTTGAAAGCACGCATATCTTCGGGACGAACGAAGATATACTCGGCACGACCCGCCACATTGAGTTCTGGCGAGAGGACTTGACGCGCCTTCTCGAAGCCGGCATCAATAGCCTGCGCTACTCGATTCCCTGGCAGCGCATAGAGCAAAGCCCGGGGCACTTCGATTGGAGCTGGATGGATGGCCCAATGGAATTCATGCGATCGGAAGGCATGTCGCCGATCGCTGACCCGCTGCACCACACGTCATTCCCCAATTGGCTGGTCGACGGCTTTTTGAATCCCGACTTCCCTGCCCTTTACGAGAGGTTTCTGGACAAGGTTTCTGAACGTTATCCGTGGGTCGCAAGGTACACGGTGATGAACGAGCCGCTTCCCACGACTCTGTTCTGCTCTTATACCGGAATGTGGTATCCGCATCGCAGGTCGGAACACGACTTTGTTGCGATGGCGCTACGGGTGGCAAGGGCTATCAGCTTAGGAACGTCACTACTGGTGCGAAAGAACAAGAACGTCGAGCTTGTCTATGTCAGCACGGCAGAGCACCATTGTGCGACTGACGACGACACGGTAAGCTGGGCGGAATTCACGAACCGGCGGCGGTTTCTGATGCTCGATCTCATCCTGGGACGTTTAGACCGTGATCACCCGCTGCAAACGTATTTCGAGAAGAACGACGCCGCGGAGGAAGAACTCGGCTGGCTGATAGACAATCCCGCGTCATTCGACACATTGGGACTGGATTATTACCTGCATTCGGAGATGGATTGGTTCTGGAATGTGGAACGAGGGGCACCGGATATCCGGCCCACAGTTGAGCAGCCGAGAGGATTCGCTTCGATTGCGCAGGACTATGAGAGAGAGTTTGATTGCCCCTTGATGCTTTCGGAAACGAACATCAGGGGCACAATTAAGGAGCGAATTACCTGGCTGAAGTTGATGGAGGAGCAATGCGAGCAGTTGGCGCGGTCAGCGCGTCATGAATTTCGCGGCTTCTGCTGGTATCCTTCAATCGATTCAACCGACTGGTCGAATGCCTGTACGCGCTGCACGAGAGAAGTTGATCCGCAAGGTATCTGGGGGCTCGACGCGACGCGAACCGCCCGGCACGCTTCGGAGTTGTCCCAACTATACGGGCTGCTGGCGCAGGGCGAGATTAGCTCAAAACAGATTCCGGCTTATCCAGTTGGCGACGAACTGGCGAAGCGATTAGACGGCTATGCGGCGCTCACTGCGGGCTGGGGCCAAGCGCTGCGGTTATCGCAATAAATCTACCGAGATAAGAAATCCGGATTTATTTCTACTGAATACGGCCTTTTAACTGCTCTTTTCTGAGGTGCTCCGCAGTTAATGTAGGCTAATAGTCGTGATTTCCGGAAATTTGGTGCCGGTCTCCGCCGATTGTTCTCTTCTTGATCGGTTGAGAAGCGAAACCGACCAAAGCCACGTCGATTTAGAACGCCGCGCAGACGTGATGCGGCGAGTGCAAACGGTCTCGGGCTACAGAGAGCTCCTGGAAAATTTTTATGGCGTGTTCTGCCCGCTCGAAGCGCGCCTGGAACACTCGGCTGAACTGTTGTTCTGGCTGCCGGATTTCCCGCGCCGGATGCGCTCGCCGGCTTTACGAAGTGACCTTGCCGTGGTGGGAAGTGCGGGAGCGGAGCGGTTACCACTCGCCTCGGTGCCTGGTCTCGCCTCAGTTCCGGCGCAATTGGGGTGCATGTACGTGCTGGAAGGCTCAACACTCGGCGGCCAGATCATTGCACGCCAAGTCCAGTTTCATTTAGGATATCTTCCTGAAAACGGTTGTTCCTTCTTCTCCGGCCGGGGCTCGCAAACCGGTTCCATGTGGAAAGGATTTCGCGGCTCGCTCGAGCGATACGGTGCCGCTCATCCGCAGAGTGTGGACGAAGTGTCCTCGTCCGCCATCGAGGTTTTCCGTACCTTCAGTGCCTGGATTGAGAGGATCTCATGATGCAAACGAGAACCGCAGTCACCTCGGGAAACGTAGACTTAACCAACTGCGACCGCGAGCAGATTCAGTATGCGGGCGCTATTCAACCGCATGGCGTGATGCTGGTGCTCCAAGAACCGGACCTTCTGATTCTGCAGGCCAGTCAAAATTCGAAGCAGCTGCTCGGTGTTGCCGCAGCGGAACTAGTCGGTAGAGCTCTTGAGCGCTGTCTGCCAGATGATCAGGTGGAAAACTTCCGCCACCGGCTATCTTTGGAGAAGCTCGACACCGGCCCGAAGCATATTGGACGAGCGGTGTGGAACGGCTCTGAGTTTGACGCACTCGCCCACCGCTACGACCAGGTACTGATTCTCGAGTTGGAATTGAGGTTCTCGCAAGACGCCTCCCCGGTTCTCGATCTTTACTCCGACCTGCGCACTTCGGTTTCGAAGCTTGAAGCTGTAACCGGACTTCAGCCGTTTTTCGACCTTGCCGTCCAGCAGATCCGCGCCCTGAGCGGTTTCGACCGGGTGATGATCTACCAATTTCTGGAAGATGGCAGCGGCTGGGTGCGGTCCGAAGCAGCTGCTGGCGGGTTGGAGCCATATCTGGGCCTGCGTTACCCTGCGTCCGACATTCCTGCTCCCGCCCGCCGCCTCTTCTCACTAACCTGGATCCGCCACCAACCTGATATCGGGTACAAGCCGGTACCTATGATTCCTCAAACTAACCCGGTAACCGGCATGTCTCTCGATATGAGCTACGCCCTGCTTCGAAGCGTTTCCATCATGTACGTCGATTACCTGAAGAACATGGGCACTCAATCGAGCATGGTGATGACGCTACTCAAGAATCATCAGCTCTGGGGACTGATCGCCTGTCATCATCACAGCGGTCCCAAACACGTCCCGTATGAAACACGCGTAGCGTGCGAGTTCCTGACGCACACGGTATCACTGCTATTGAGCGCCAAAGAGGATCTCGAGACTTCTGGATACCGGAGTCACCTCAAGTCAGCCCGGCTTCCGATCGCAGAAGAAATCACCCGATCTTTTATCGACGGACATCCCGCCCGGGAACTGGCGTCCAGCTTTTTGCAATTCATTAGAGCGGACGGCGCTGCTATCAGCATCAAGGATCACGTTTCGGTTGTAGGCACCACTCCCGCCGAGGATGAGATCCACCACATTGTCCAATGGCTTCGTGCTACGGCGAAAGACGACATTTTCGCGACAAATTGCCTAGCTGATTTCCTACCCGAAGCTGCTGTTTTGAAGGATCGCTGCGCAGGGCTGATTGCGCTGCGTTTCTCAAAGGCGAGTGATGGATTCGTGATTTGGTTCCGCCCGGAGATTCTGCAGACAGTGCACTGGGCAGGTGACCCAGGCAAGCCGGTCAATATCTCCGAAGACGGCCGGCTCTCGCCGCGTGGGTCATTCGCATTATGGAAGGAGGAAGTCCGGTTGCGATCGGCGCCGTGGAGCGATGTGGAAAAGGAAGCAGTGGCGGACCTACAGGCCGAACTTGGCGATGCCTTCTTCAAGCTGAACGAGGAAGGAACCCGGCAGATGTATGCGGATCTGGAACGCAGCCACGCCGAGCTGAATTCATTTGCCTATATCGCTTCTCACGATTTGAAAGAACCCCTGCGGGGCATTCATAACTACGCGGAGATGATCCGCGAAGACAATGCGGATCAATTAGACGAGGAAGGCAAAGCTCGTCTGGCCTCGGTGAGCCGTCTGAGCAACCGCATGGATGAGCTGATCGATTCTTTGCTCGAGTACAGTCGTGTGGGGGCAGCGAAGTTCTCCAACAAGATTGTTGAGCTAGACCGAGCCCTCAACGATGCCTTGGACTTTTCGCAGGCGCGAATCAAAGAGCAAAACGTAAAGGTGCATATCAAGGGACCGCTGCCGGCCGTGAAGGGAGACTATATCCGAATAGTCGAAGTATTCGCCAACTTGATCTCGAACGCGATCAAGTACAACGACAAAATGCAGAAGGAGATTGAGGTCGGCTTGGATAAGCCCGCCTTAAACGGCTTCCCGGTGATTTACGTGCGGGACAACGGCATTGGAATTCAGGAGAAACATCACGAGCGAGTCTTCGAGATATTCCGCCGGCTCCACGGGCGTAACGATTTCGGGGGTGGCTCGGGCGCGGGTCTGACCATCGTTAAGAAAATTATCGAGCGGCATGGAGGACAAATCTGGTTGGACTCCACCGTCGGCCGTGGTACCACCTTCCTTTTCACCCTGGGCCAGGATGTGCCACTTGGAGAAAAAAGTGAAGTTTATTGATATCCGGCCGATATTAATTGTGGAGGATAGCGACGAGGATTTCGAGGCCACTCAGTGGGCGCTGCGTAAGTCCTCCTACGAGTTGTCTATTTTTCGTTGCCGAGACGGTGAGCAGGCGATCGACTACCTGGAACATCGTGGCGAGTTTGCAGAAATGGAGGGCGGGAATCTCCCGGCTTTAATCTTGCTCGACTTGAATCTGCCTCGCACAGATGGACGTCAAGTGCTCGAACACATCAAAGCTTCCGAACGTCTTAAGCAGGTTCCCGTAGTTGTTGTCACGACCTCCGCTAATCCCGTAGACGTCGAGAACTGTTACCGATTCGGCGCCAACAGCTATCTGCAAAAGCCGGTAAATATGACCAAGCTACGCGAGATGCTCCAGAGTCTAATCGACTACTGGTTCAGGCTAGTGTTGTTACCCAGAGAAGCAGAAAGCTGATGCCGACTGAAGCAAGACGCATTTTGATCGTCGATGACAACGATGACGATCGTGCGTACACCAAGCGACTGGCGGCTGCGAACCGGGATGTAGAGTGGCACTTCGTCGAAGCTTCGAACGGAGAACAAGGACTTTCACTCGCTGCCCTGAATGGCCCCTTCGATTGCATGCTGATCGACTACCGGCTCCCGGACATGGACGGGAAGGAATTTCTGACGCGCATGCGCGACATGCTACCGCTTCCCGGGGCAGCCACTGTGATCATGACGGCCGCCGGGGACGAATCGTTGGCCGTTGTCGCGATGCGTCTTGGCGCGCAGGATTACCTATCCAAACGTAACCTGAATCCTGGCACGCTCATTCGAGCTCTGGACCATGCCATCGAGAACTTCCAAGTTCTTGTCACGAATGCGCGCGCTGACGAAGAACGGAAGCAAGCTGAGATCCACCTCCAGGAACTCAGTTTAAAGCTCGAGAACGCGTTAGCCGAAAAGACGATGCTCCTGAAGCAAGTAGAGGAACATCTCACGCGTGCGGAAAAGGCGAGTCTCGCGAAGAGCGAATTTCTCGCCGTCATGAGCCATGAGATTCGGACTCCCATGAATGCCATTCTCGGCATGGCGGACCTGCTCTGGGAGACGCGCCTCACTCCGGAGCAGATGCAGTATGTGGAGGTCTTCCGGCGTGCCGGCTCCAACTTGCTCGTGCTGCTCAACGATGTGCTGGACCTCGCCAAGATCGAGGGTGGCCACCTTGAACTGGAGAAGGCGGAATTCAATTTACTGGACGTGGTCGATCAGGTGGTTGAATTAAGCGCCGTAGGGTGCCGGGCCAAAGGCCTTGAATTAGTCTCGCGGCCAGCACCTGGAATCAAGACAGCGCTTATCGGCGATCCGGCCCGGCTTAGGCAGGTTCTCCTGAATCTTCTAGGCAACGCGGTCAAGTTTACTCATGAGGGTGGGATATTACTGACTTTCAAACCCGCTGCTTCAGGCCGGGAGGGAGAGATCGAGTTCTGTGTGTTTGATACCGGAATTGGAATTCGCCCAGATAAGCTGGAATCCATCTTCGAGGACTTCACACAAGCCGACGCATCTGTGACGCGCAAGTATGGCGGAACTGGTCTTGGTCTTGCAATCAGCCGCAGACTTGTTGAAAGCATGGGAGGCACGCTTACCGCCACCAGTTCCGAAGGCCAGGGCAGCGCATTTCGTTTCACGCTTCCATTCGATGTTCCCCAAAACAGCCCCAAAGTTCAGAGCGCGATAGAAGATTTCCAAGGTCAGCGCGTTCTGGTGCTGGACGATAACGCCACGAACTGTGTGGTTGTACAGGAGACGCTCCGCTCTTGGGGCCTTGAGAGCGAGACGTATCTGAAGGCGACCGAAGCTCTGACGGCGATCCGCAAGTCGATTGAACAGCGCAACCTCTATTCGCTTGTACTGGTAGATCGGCACATGCCGGAAATGGACGGTTTCGAAGCCGCTGCGGCCATCCGGGAAATCGCTCCGGAGATCCCGATTGCGATGTTAACGTCGGACGCACGGCCGGGTGATGTGGTTCGTCGACGTGAGACGGGTCTGTCCGGTTACGCGGTGAAACCGGTGAAGCGAGCGGATCTGCTCCGTCTGGTTTGTGAATCGCTGGAGCGGCGGCGGGAGGAAGAACCGAACCCGAGTGGAGCGAACCAGCGGCGAGTACCGGACGTGGCGAAGCCGATCCGGATCCTGGTAGCAGAGGACAGTCCCGACAACAGACTGCTTATCCAGGCTTACACCAAAAGCACACCCTATCAACTGACCTTTGCGGAAGATGGAAAGCTGGCTGTTGAGCGCTTCACTGCAGGGAAATTCGATTTGATCCTGATGGACGTTCAGATGCCCGTGATGGACGGCCTTGCAGCTACCCGAAGGATTCGGCAGATCGAGCGTCAAACCGGCGTATCCGCCATTCCGATCGTGGCGATTACCGCCAACGCGCGCGAACAGGATACAGAGATGAGCCGCGCGGCAGGTTGCGACGCTCACATCTGTAAACCCGTCTCCAAGCAGACCTTAATTGGAACCATCGAGCGGTTTGGGAACTCGAGTACGCACCTCGGGTACACATTCTGATTCGGGTAGAGCCACTGCGACACTAGGACGTGGAACGAATCAGTTCGCTTTTTTGGCTCTTGGTGTTTGCCTTAGCCCTACCTTGCCTGGCGTCGCATCGGAGATCTCACCATCAAACGGAGCACGCCGGGCAGGCTGGGGTGTTCGATTTTTATGTTTTTGCCTTATCCTGGAGCCCGGAATTTTGCTATAGTCATCCGGATGCGGCGGAATGCGGAAAGCATACCGGGTTTGTGGTTCACGGCTTGTGGCCGCAGAATAGAGATGGCACTTACCCGGCTGATTGCGCGACCGAGCAGCCTGGGCCCACGAATCCAGCAGCATTAGCGGACATCATGCCGGCGGCGATTGTGCAGCATGAGTGGCAAAAGCATGGCACGTGCAGCGGTTTGAGCGGAGATGCCTACTTCGCGCTCATTCGGCGAGCCTACGAATCGGTGAAGATCCCGCAGGAGATGCGGGCACCATCGTCATCGCTGACCACTTCCGCAAAGAGTCTGAAAGCGACCTTCGAGCGCGCGAATCCCGGCGTGCAAGAGGAAGACATCACGATCCAACTTCGGGGGAACTACTTCAATGGTTTAGAGGTTTGCCTGACTAAGACGCAAAATGCCGCGCCGACGGCGTGCTCGGGAGTGCGAGACGCGCGCGGCGGAACATTTATCGTCCCGCCGGTGCGTTGAAACAAGGCTTACTGATTGGGCGTAGCGGCGGAGGTTTGCACCGGCCAGTACGTATTCCGCCAGCGTTCGAAATTGATGAGGTCGTGGTGTTCTTCGCGGAGCGCGGCTATGTCGGCGTGATATCCGACATCCTGGAACCAGCGGAACATCGCCGTCATTTCGGGTCCAGCCTGCTTTTCGAAATCCTCCCAAGGGATCTGCACGTAAGTAGCACCGAAAGTCTGGGCAATCTGATCCAGGAAGGACTCGTCTCCTGCAATATCGGTGGCAGTGCCGCCCCATTTGCCGGGGTGCTCGAAGGCCATGGCGGCAAAGGCTCCGATGTCATCGACCGCGATCTGCTGCAGGACCGTCTCCGGAGTGAGCGGGAGCATGAGTTTGCCGCCGTCGATCATGTCTTTCATCGAGAGCCAGTTCTCCATGAAGTAAACAGGCCGCAGGATGGTGAAGGGCATGCCGGTTCCGCGGAGGTGTTCCTCGATTTTCCATTTGCTGTCGAAGTGCGGAATTCCGGTATGCTGGTCGGCACTGCCGACTGAGCTGTAGACAAAGTGGCTCACCTCCGCGTTGTGGGCCGCATCGGCCAGCGCGATGCCTTGCCGACTCTCAGCGTCAGCACCATCCTCATAGGGAGTCTGCACGGCGAAAACGCCATAGACGTCATCCAGTGCACGCAGGAGCGACTGCCTATCGTTGTAATCTCCCCGCACGACCTCGACTCCGGTCTGGTCGATCAAGGCGCGCGCTGCAGGTGAGTCGACGGTGCGCGTGAGGGCACGCAGAGGAAAGCCTTTGGCGTGAAGATGCCGGATGACGGCCCGACCCTGTTTGCCGGTGGCTCCGGTAACTAATATCAATCGCTTCTCGTTCGAACGTTTGGCCATGCTTTAAGCATGCCTTATAAAGGGGCAGAGCCAGGAAGCGTATCTGCAAGATATACTGAGAGTCGGAGCTCCCCATTGAATTTGCGCGGATTCGTGCGCCTCTTTACGCACATACAGCTGCTGCCCGTACTCGAGAACGGCGAAGAAACGACCCTGGTTGGCGGGCAGGCCGTGATGGAGGGAGTAATGATGCGCTCTCCGCACAGCTACTGCGTGGCCGTGCGCAAGCCTGATGGAGAAATTGTGACCCATGAGAGCCCGCTGGCGCGGCTTTCGGATAGTTACCCGATTTTCAAGCTGCCGGTCTTTCGGGGCCTCGGCACGCTGGGCCACGCTATGTGGCTGGGCATGCGGGCGTTGCGGTTCTCAGCCGAGTGCGCTCTTGGAACAGCTTCGGCAGAAGCAACGCCCACCAGCCAGAAATCCAGTTCAGGCGGGATGGGGCTGCAGATCCTGTTCTCCGTCGCCTTCATGATCGGACTGTATAAGTTTGTGCCGCTCTACCTGGCGACTCTGCTGGGGCATCATTTTCAAGCGATCAGCGGACGCTTCGCGGTCAACATGGTGGATGGGACGTTGCGCATAGCAATTTTTCTCGGGTTCATGTTTCTGCTCTCGCGCATGCAAGACATGCGGCGGGTTTTTGAGTATCATGGCGCCGAGCACAAAGTGGTGTTTAACTTCGAATCGGGCCAGCCGGTGACCGTGGAGAACGCGCAGCGCTTCGTAACGTGGCATCCACGCTGCGGAACGAGCTTCCTGGTAGTCGTTCTCATCGTGGCGATGATCAGCTATGCGTTCCTGCCGATCGATAACTTCTGGCTGAAGTTTGCAGCGCGCATCGCGCTTTTGCCGCTGATCGTGGGCGTAAGCTACGAAGTGATCCGATTCGCAGCGGCACGGCGGAGCGGCCTGATGGCGATTTTGACTCGGCCGGGATTGTGGCTGCAACGTGTTACCACCCAGCCGCCATCCAATTCTCAGACGGAGGTCGCGATCCGGGCTCTCGACCGCGCAATGGAGCTGGAGAAGGCACAGGGTGGCGTTCTCGTGATCGCCTGAGGACATGCAATATACCGACCGATTAAGAGAAGCGGAAGTTCGCTTCAACGAACTGACGGCCAGGATGACTGATCCGGCAGTAATCAACGACTCGGACGAGTATCGCAAGGTGTCAAAAGCGCAAAGCGAACTGGCCGAATTAGTTGGTAAATTTCGCGAATGGAAGAAGGCGGACCAGGAGCTGCGCGAAGCCCGGGCGATGCTGCAGGAAGATGATCCTGACATGCGCGAAATGGCTGAACTGGAAGCAACGCGCCTCGCGCCGCAGGTGGAAGCGATCGAGAGCGATCTGCAGGTTCTTCTTCTGCCAAAGGATCCGAACGACGAGAAAAACGTAGTTCTCGAAATTCGGAAAGGGGCAGGAGGGGACGAAGCTTCTCTGTTTGCCGGCGAGATTTTCCGGATGTATTCGCGCTATGCGGAAGAGCAGGGCTGGAAGGTCGAAGTCACGTCGTTGAGCGAATCGTCGGTGGGCGGCTTAAGTGAAGTGATCGCGATGATCAGCGGCAAGAAGGTTTACAGCCGGTTGAAATACGAGAGCGGCGTGCATCGTGTGCAGCGGGTCCCTTCCACTGAGACGCAGGGGCGAGTTCACACGTCCACGATCACGGTCGTCGTCATGCCGGAAGCGGATGAAGTGGATGTACAGGTAGACGCAAAGGATCTGCGCATTGACACGTTCTGTTCTTCAGGACCGGGCGGCCAATCTGTGAATACAACCTACTCCGCGGTTCGCATCACGCATCTGCCGACCAACACGGTGGTTTCCTGCCAAGACGAGAAGTCGCAGATCAAAAATCGTTCCAAGGCGATGCAGGTGCTGCGTTCGCGCCTGTACCAGATGGAGATGGAGAAGCAGCTGGCGCAGATCGGAGCCGAGCGTAAAAGCATGGTCGGCACGGGAGATCGGAGTGAGAAAATCCGTACGTACAACTTCCCGCAGAATCGCGTGACCGATCACCGAATCGGGTTGACTCTGCACCAATTGGATCTGGTTATGGAAGGGCGGATGCAGCCGATTGTCGATGCCCTGACGAGCTTCTATCAGTCTGAACGCCTGCGCGAAGGCGCAGCGGCGTAGCTGAACGCGAGCGATCGCGCTGAGATCCGTCGTTTGTTTCTGACTGTTCAAGCTGCTCTGCTACAAGGCACTGAACTTCTGGAACGGGCCTCCATCGGGGTACCGCGCCTGACGGCCGAGGTTCTGCTTTGCCACGCGATGCGATGTGAGCGAGCTTTTCTGTACGCGCACGGCAGCGATCAGCTTAGCGAGCTCGAGTGGATCCATTTTGGCCGTTATCTGAACGAACGGCTGAAGGGTAAGCCTACGCAGTACATCACGCACCGGCAAGAGTTTTTCGGGCGTGAGTTTTATGTGAATGCGGACGTGCTGATTCCGCGGCCGGAGACTGAACACCTGGTAGAAGCGGCGCTCGAGTATGTTCGAGAGAATGCGCCGGCGAGGATGCTGGATGTTGGTACGGGATCAGGCGCAATTGCAATTACCTTAGCGCTCGAGAGCCGGCGTGAAGTGCTGGCCTCCGACATCTCGCTTTCAGCGCTGAGAGTGGCCGAGCGCAATCGTCAGACTCACGGTGCGTGCGTTCCGTTGTTCGCGGCGGATCTGCTGACGGCGGTGAGCGAACGGTCGATTGACCTGCTGGTTTCCAATCCGCCTTACGTGCCAGGGGCGGATGCAGCGAATATGCAGAGCGAAGTACGGGATTGGGAGCCGCACGTGGCGCTTTTTGCAGGCGACTCAGGCCTGGAAATCTACGAACATCTAATTGGCGCGGCAAGGCGCGTGATTAAGCCCGGCGGACGCTTGCTGATGGAGTTGGGTTATCGCTCGCTCGAGAGCGTGCGGGCCATGCTGGCCAATGACTGGGGAGAAATTCAAGTAAGCTCGGATTTAGCAGGTCTGCCGCGCGTCATTGGGGCGACACTGCGCGAATGAGCACTGCCAACTTCTAGCCGCATTGATATGCAACGACTGATCTGCCATGTCGACATGGACGCGTTCTTTGTATCGGTGGAGGAACTGTTCGATCCGTCGCTGAAGGGTAAGCCGGTGGTGGTCGGAGGCAAGGCAAATCAGCGCGGAGTAGTGGCGGCGGCGTCTTATGCAGCGCGGAAATTCGGAGTGCACTCGGCAATGCCGCTTCGTACGGCCGGGCAACTCTGTCCGCAGGCGATTTTTGTCGAAGGGCATCCTGAACGCTACCGGGACTACTCCAAGAAGGTCTTCAGTGTTCTGACCCGCTTCACTCCGCAGGTGGAGATGGCTTCGATCGATGAAGCATATCTGGATTTGACCGGCACCGAGCGCCTGCATGGACCGGCTTTGCGCACCGGGCAATTGCTGCATGAACAGATCGGGCGCGAGACCGGTCTGAAGTGCTCGCTGGGGCTGGCGTCATCGCGACTGGTGGCAAAGATATCGTCCGACCAGGCTAAACCGAATGGCGTGTTGCTCATTGTGCCGGGCCAGGAAGCAGCGTTCCTCGCTTTCCTGGAAGTTCGCAAGATCCCAGGCGTCGGCAAGAAGACGGAGGCTTCCCTTCACAAGCTCGGCATCCGGCGGGTGGGCGATTTAGCCAAGCTGGACGAGAGTTTCCTGGCTTCCCATTTTGGGAGATGGGGCCTAGCCTTGGCGGGCAAGGCGCGCGGAGCGGATGCAGGCGGCTGGTTCGACGCGCCCGTGGGAGCGGATGAAGACCCGAAGTCAATCAGCCACGAACACACGTTTGGAGAGGATTCAGCAGAAAGGGACCGGCTCGAAACAACGCTGTTGAAGCTTTCAGAGATGGTGGCAAAGCGGCTTCGCGAGCACAAGCTTTACTCGCGCACCATTCAGCTGAAACTGAGATACGAAGATTTCACGACCTTGACGCGCGCCTGTACGCTCGATCACGCCACGCAGCTAGATCGTGAAGTGGCAGGTGCTGCCATCCAGCTGTTTCGCGAGACCTGGGACAAGAAGACGCGGATAAGACTGCTGGGCGTGCATGCGGGCGGTCTGCAGCATGTCGAGGGTCAGATGAGCTTGCTCGATGAGCCGCATACAGCGCGGCTGCGCAACGCGTTCCGCTCAGTGGATCACATCCGGAACCGTTTCGGGGCGTCCACGATTTCGCTGGCCAAGACGTTGAACGCCGGGATTCGCGAGCGAGTGCACGAGAATCCGGTGGACTTACCTGGCAAGGGAGCGGCAGAGAAAAACAACGCGTCTGACGACTAGCTAGCCTGAACGATCCTTAGAAACGACTCAGGATCGAGGCTAGCGCCGCCGACGAGCGTGCCGTCGATTTCGGACTCTCGCATTAAACCTTCGATGTTGTCGGGCTTCACACTGCCACCATACAGAATGCGTACTTGCTTTGAGGCTTCCTCACCAAATCTCTTCTGAGCTTCTGAGCGAATCAACTTGTGAGCCTCGGAGGCAATATGCGGGGTCGCAACCTGACCGGTTCCGATGGCCCAAACTGGCTCATACGCGATCACGATGTTGGCAAACTGCTCCTCGGTGAGGCCGGCAACTCCGCCCGCGAACTGCCTGACGAGAACTTCATGCGCCTTGCCCGCTTTGTGCTCTTCCAATCGCTCGCCCATACAGATGATCGGCGTCAGGCCGGCTGTCAGGGCGGCTTGCGCCTTCTTCAGAACTTCCGCGTCGGTCTCGTGGCAGACCTGATGCCGTCGTTCACTGTGTCCGACGAGAACCCAGCTTGCACCCGCGGCCCGCAGCATCTGAGCAGAAATCTCGCCGGTGTAGGCTCCTTCGGCAGCCCAGAAGATATTCTGCCCGCCCACTCGTATCGATGTTCCTGCAGCTGCTTCGACAGCAGTCGGAACGCTGAGCGCAGGAGGGAAGACCACGACCTCACATCCGGCTGCGCCGTTGATCATCTGCTTGAACTTCTCGAAAAACTGATTGGTTTCCGCAGCGGTTTTGTACATCTTCCAATTCCCCGCTGTTGTACGCCTTCGCATAGGCTATCTTTTTATCTATCCTTTCCCAATGTCCGCCAGGAAGCTCGCGCCGGCGTTGATTTGAGTTCCAAAATTTTCAGCCACGGTCTGACCGATATCGGCCAGACTCCGGCGTGTTCCGAGGTTGACCCCTGCGAGTACACGTTCGCCGAACAAGAGAAGAGGCACGTACTCGCGGGAATGATCGGTTGAGGGCGTGGTGGGATCGCATCCGTGATCCGCAGTGAGAATCAAGGCGTCAGTTGGTTTCAGATCGAGACACGGCAACCATCGATCAAACTGTTCAAGCGCGGCGGCATAGCCTTCCACGTCGTTGCGGTGGCCGTACCGCTGGTCGAAGTCGACCAGGTTTACGAAGATAAGACCCACCGCTTGCTCACCTAAAGCTTCGATGGTTTTCTGCATGCCGTCTTCATTGCTCTTGGTTTTGACGGAGCGCGAGATTCCCCGCCCCAGAAAAATGTCCGAGATTTTGCCGATCGCATACACGGGTACGTTCGCGCTCTCCAGCCGGTCGAGCAGCATGCCGGGCGGAGGCGGGACCGCAAAATCGCGGCGATTCGCCGTGCGATAAAATTTCCCCGGCTCGCCTGCAAAAGGACGCGCAATCACTCGCCCTACCTCGTTTGGACCACGGAGAAGGCGGCGAGCCACTTCGCACATCGCATAGAGTTCCTCGAGAGCGATCACGTTTTCATGCGCAGCAATCTGGAAGACGCTGTCGGCTGAAGTGTAGACGATTGGCGCACCGGTTTGCAGGTGCTGCCAACCAAGCTCCTCGATAATTTCGGTGCCGGACGCAGGCTTGTTGCCGAGCACATTGCGCCCGATCTCCGATTGGAATTCTTCGATCAACTCGGCGGGGAAACCGTGTTTATAGACAGGGAATGGCTGATCGAGAATGATGCCTGCCATCTCCCAATGACCGGTGGTGGTGTCTTTACCGGGTGAAGCCAGCATGCACCTGCCATACGCGCCCGCTGAATGCCCAGAGGCACTCAGGCCAGCTAAGGGCGTGATATTCGCCAGACCGAGCCGGGCCAGATTCGGCAGACGCAATTGACGTCTTCTCGCAATATTCCCGAGTGTGTTGCTTCCCAAATCTCCGTACTCTGCCGCATCGGGCATGGCACCGATTCCAACACTATCCAAGACGATCCAGACGATGCGGTCGAATGAGGGCCCTGAGCCGTTCATTTCTGTTTTGAGTCGTCCGAAGATGCCTTCTGCTTAGACTCGTCAGAGGAAGAGGGCCTCTCGAACTCTTCTTTCAAACGAGCGGCCCGGTCGCGTGCCAAGTGCATGAACGTTTCGTGCGTGGCAACGCGGGTCAGCAGAGGATAGAACTGTTCGGGCGCGGCCAGCTGTTTACGAAGCCAGAGCGACTCGATTTCCGCCAGCGCGTCGTTCACACCCAGCTTGTCGAAGTGAATGGTGCGGTCGAGATCGAGGTAGGCGCGCTCGGTAGCCGCGATCTCTTCCATTTTTTCGAGCAGGTGCTGCGCAGTCTCGTTGACGGAGTAGTTAAATGTAGTCTCGGAACCGCCGCCATTTCCATCCTCGTAACGAAAGATCTTCTTGCCGGTATTAGCCACTTTCAGACCGGATTCCAGAGGAGTCTTAAAGCGGCCGAGCTCATCAGCCATTTGAAAGAGCGGCGCTGTTTGGCTCTCCGCCAAGTGGGCGCGCAGAGGTTGGCCGTCGGCCAGCGATTCCGAGTACTCGAGCCCGCCAGTTTGCTCCACGACGATTTGAAAGTATTCCGGCGAACTGCCTGGAAAAGCACGGCTGTAAATCAGACGCGGCGTACCCGCAGCGAGCGTACTCGCCAGAAGCGGCAGGAGCAGCAGTACTGTTCTCACCTGCGTTCTCCTGCAGCTACCGGAAATAGCAGACGAGTCCCGTGGCATATAGCAACTGCCAGTGCATCTGTCGCATCGAAAGAGGCAAATCGCTGGTTAATGCCGAGCAGCGATAGGACCATCATTTGCACTTGCTGTTTCTCAGCGCGGCCGTACCCGACCACACTGATCTTTACTTCGAGCGGCGAGTATTCACAAACCGATATTCCGGCCTCGGCCGCGACCAGCATGGCTGCGCCGCGAACGTGCGCCAGTTTCAAAGCCGATTTTGCGTTGATGGCATGAAAGACTTCTTCAATCGCGACGATATCTGGCCTGTGGTCTTGCAGGGTGATCCGCAGCTCGCTGGCGATTGCTTTGAGCCTGCGGTCGAGCGGGTCGGCAGCTTTGGTTCTGACTACACCGGCGGTGATGAAGCGATGGGTGCGCCCATCCGTTTCGATTACTCCGAAGCCAGTCTTTTCCGTTCCGCAATCGATCCCGGCGATTCTCATCCAAAACTCTGGCCAGCAATACAGCCGGCGGGAACTGGCGGTCGGGTGCGAAACATTCTAGGCGAGCGCTTCGACTTCAGCCTCGTCGACTTCGTAGTTTCCGTATACGTTCTGAACGTCGTCGTGCTCTTCAAGCGCATCGTACAGCCGCAACATGGCCTGCGCAGCTTTGCCTTCGAGCTTGACAGTGTTCTTTGGCACCATGGCAATTTCGGCTGACTCGGTCGGAATGCCAGCTTTTTCGAGCGCCTGCAAAACCGCTTCATGCGCCTCCGGAGCTGCCAGGATTTCCCACGCTCCGTCTTGATCGCGAATATCGTCGGCACCCGCATCAAGCGCGATGCTCATCAACTGTTCCTCGGAGGCTTTTTCCGCATCCACAATGAACTGGCTCTTGCGCTCGAAGAGCCAGGCGACGCTGCCCTGCTCACCGAGATTGCCGCCGTTTTTAGAGAAGATGTGACGAACTTCACTGACGGTGCGGTTCCGGTTGTCGGTGGCGACGTTCACCAGCACGGCGGCGCCGCCGGGACCGTAACCCTCGTATAGAATTTCGTCGATCTGCCCGCCCTCAAGCTCGCCGGTACCGCGCATAATGGCGCGCTTAATATTGTCGGCCGGCATGGAGACTGCTTTGGCGGCAGTCACCGCGGTACGGAGCCGGGGGTTCATATCAGGATCGCCGCCATTCCGAGCCGCAATCATGATTTCTTTGATAAGGCGCGTAAAAGTTTTGCCGCGCTTGCTGTCGAGGGCCGCCTTCTTATGCTTGATTGTGGCCCATTTGCTATGTCCAGACATCGAAAACCTCGTTACATCTTAACTTTCGAGGATAACAGTTTGCTTCACGGCCTAGACCGCGCGACTGCCTATTGGGAATTCACCTGTCGCACCGCCACGTTGTCGTCCTCGTCGAATACCCGGACGGCGACAAGCCGACCGGCGGGCACGTCGAACTTATAGCTCAGGATTTGCGAATCAGAGACTTTGTTGACCGGTTCGATCAGTGTCCATTCGCCGGCATCGAGCGAGTATTCAGCTTTGTCGATCCAACTGCGCGCGTCTCTGGCGGTAAAGGTAACTTGCACGCGACCGCCTGCTTCGGCGCACTTCAGGTCAGCGATTTCGGGTGGCGTGTTGTCTATCATGAACGGATCACTCTCTCCGAAAGAGGTCAGCGCATTGGCTGGCGTATTCCCCGGCGCATCGCTGGCGGTGATGCGCACCACGTATTGGCCATCCGGAAAAGCAGTCGTGTCGAAAGAGTAGAAACGATCCTGCAACTTGTCCTTCAGCAGCTGCCATTTTTTGCCATTCTTATCTCGAATTTCCAATCGATAGGCGAGCGAATCGTTATTGGGGTCGGTGGCATTCCAGCGAACGGTCAGGAAGCCTTTGCTGTATTGCAAGGTGGCGCTACCAGCCGTTTCAAGAGAGAGTGAAGAGACCGAAGATTTTTTCTGCCCGACGGCAGGCACCGTCAAGGTCATGGGCGAGCCCGAAGCCGCAACTGAACGTTCGAGAGCGTTCGTACTAGGGGGCTGGCGATAGTTGAAGGGCGCAATGTCAATCTGCTGGATGCGGGGCGCGACGTTCTTCGGCAAAAAGGGAATATCGACCGCACTCACCTCCGGCGAGGCGCCATCGCCAGCAGCCCGGTTTAAGGTAAGCCGGTATTGAAGAAAGCGGGCCGCAGGAGATGCAATAGTTCCGCCGTGCTCGCTGATCTCGACCGGGGTCCAAGGACTCCAGCTGTTCTGGGGATTGCTGAGGTTGCCGCTTCGGGTTTCGAGCGCCACAGCACCGGGGTGCAAAGCAGGCGTAAGGTGCGCTTTGCCCCAATAGGCGAAATCGTTCGCGTCGAGGACTTCGCTTTCCAGTGTTCCGTTCGTTTCCAGAGGAGGGCCGATGGAATAGAGGTTTCCGACATTGCCGGTAGCGGCGTAGATGGTCCCGTTCGCGCCTTTCAGAAACGCGGTTACCTGGGTGGGAGGTGCGGTAAGGAGATCGGTCGAGAGCTGATCTGAATCGATGCGAAAGATAGTCCCTTTGTTGCCGGTTCCGAGTATGGGTTTGCCTGCATCGTCGATGGCCAGCGCATAGACCAGATCAGTGGTGGAGTTCCAGATGCGCTCGGCAGAGCCATCCTTGTGGATGCGGTAGAGATCAGATCCGCCGGTCACCGATGCGCTAAGCGAGCCAATAGCCGGCGCAAGACTTGGGGGCGCTGTCCCACTGCGGGGCGTGCCTGTGGCGGTTATCGAAGGCGAAGCAGAGGGAAGTACTGGAGGCGCACCCGAAACAGAGGGGGTTGCCGTTTTGCTGCCGATGCCTGCCGCATAGATCAAATCATCATGTTCGGCGAGAGCGGTTACCTCCCGCTTGTTGGTCTGATACAGGACGAAACTTTGACCGGCGGGAGAGACGCGAAGGACAAGACCGCCTGGCTCGGTGCCGATAATCAGATTGCCGGAACCATCGATGATCATCGAACGGGCGTGCGTTTCCTGCGTATCGAAGAATTTAGTTCCCTTGCCGTCCGGTGTGACTTTGTAGATAAGTCCGGCGTCGCCGGTAGCGACGAACAGGTCGCCCGCGCGATCGAAGGTCATGGCCCAGATGTATTTGCATTTCGGATCGAAGAAGAGCTCGGGTTTGGCTCCCTCTTTCAGCCGGTAGATTTTGGCATCGGGGAGCACGGCGGCGTAGACGCGATCTGACTGGTCGATAGCAAGTGAGTGTACTTCGAGGCCCGTCACCTCTGCGTACGTCTTCGGCTTTCCGCCACGCGAAAGGGCGAAGATTTTGGTTGACGTTCCGGTAGGCGCGCCGCCAGCGTAAAAGATCGTTCCTTTGGAGTCTTGCGCCAGGGTCCACAGATAAGGAACGCTGGTGCTATCAAGCTCCTTGAACTCCGGGGCCAGCATGAGGCGGCCATCACTGCGTATGGATAAGCCTTTTCTTGTGCCCCGCGCAAACTCAGCCGCGTCGGACTGCTCCCAGGTACGTGTATCGACGGCAAATAAAAGCGTGGCAAACGAGGAAAGCAAGGAGAGGGCGACGGCCCTCTTGGCGGCCGAGTAATTGATCATTAGGTTGAGTTTGCAGTTAATTTACGACGACTTTAAGCGAGTAACTTCCGGTGACGACCTCATCGAGCGCGACGGAGCTCTGCTCGTGAGCGCTCTCGGGCGAGCTGACAAACTCATGATTCGTGGCGCGTCCACTCTGCATGACGTTCAGGACCGAAGCCGGCAGGCTGGGCAGAACTTTCTCGTCCGAATACACGGTTGGCTGCGACTCGATGAGCGAGACATAGAGCCGGTTATTGCTGCGTTCCTGGTTCAGCATGGCCACGGTTTGAGGCGTGTCCTCGATCCTGTTCAAGGAACTGGCGATGTTCTGCACACGGCTCAGAGTATCGGCGTCGCTGAACAGAATCTGATGCTCGCCTTTGGCCAAGCCCGCCGGGATCTTAACGTCGACAGTTCGTTCGACACGATCGCCGCGGTAAGGACGCAAAAACACCTTCACCGGAACCTGGGTGCCGGGAACTACTTTATTATTGGCGATCCAAGCCGACTCAATTTGAGCGATGCGGCGCTCGGGAAGCAGATCCACCGTGACATTCACGGCATCGAGTTTGGGCAGCTTGGCCGAGTTCATGTACAAGCGATTAAACTTATCGGCCCACCAGCCTGCCAGCAGCATGGGGGTGGGAATGGGCGTGTCAGCGGGAGCCTGCATGGTGGTCAATTCCATGCGCTGGCCTTCGACCTGCAACTCACCGTGCAGGCGGTAGGTTGCTTCTTCCGAAAAATCGTTCAGGTTCGAAAGTGAGTTGAAGAGCGTCGCCATCATCAGGTAAGGCGTCCATTTCTGATCCACAAAAACGTTGTAATGAAAGTCGCTCGCTTTCCGAGTGCTGTTATCGCTGTTGTAGGAACGAACGTGCAAAGTGACGGGGATCATCTGGGCGGTAGCGCCGAGTTCGCCTGCGATCGCACTATGCCGGTCCTGCCGGAGCGCACCGACCACTTCGGTGGCATTTCCCATTTTCGTCGGCTGGTAAGAAGAAGCAAGCGTGGTGATGATGTTGTCTTTCGCGATCGGCATGTCGACCGGCCCGAGATTGAACATGGGATGCCCAAAGGCGAGTACCCGTTTGCCGTCGTTATACGTGACGGTGCCGGCGCCGGTCATATTCATATCTCCTGAAACGAGCACGGCGGCAATGCTCTCGCCGGGCTGCATTGCATCTTTCCAATCGTCGGCAGGCTTAGCGGAGTTAAGTTGACCGCCCGCCCCGCCCTGCGCGACTGTCATACCGAGCTGGTTGAAGACCGGGCCGAACTGCCTGACCGTTTCGTCAGAAAAGCCGGACATAGTGATCGGCGTGGCAATCGGAGTCATCGTGGGAGCTTCCGAAACGCTGTGCGAAGCAGCCATCACACGGGTGAGCAGTTCGCCTGGAACGGCAATGGAGGCGTTGGCCGCCTGCAGCTTGTCGGGGGTGTGGCTGTCACTAGGGCGAGTCTTATCGAAATCGTTGACCTCCAGCATGAGCTTGATAGGCGTGATGCCGCAGATGGCGTCAGGTGAGAAGAGACTGAGGCGCAGCGAAATCGCGCCAACCAGCTTGCCATCGATGTAAACCGGGCTGCCGCTCATTCCAGCGGCCACGTTGGTGCGCTCCGCCTTGCCAGTCAGCTTGCCAATGATGATGTTTTGACGGGGGCCCCAGCCGTTTTCCCAGATGCCTACGATTTCAACCGGTACAGCCTCGGGCTTCATGCCTTGAAAAACCGTCCAGGCAACTGCCTTCATGCCCGGCCGCAGCTCACTTTCCGGGTACAGATCGACTTTGCCTGCTTTTGGCGGGTCGGTCATGTTCGGGATTTGCGCTTCAGCGGAATACGACGCCGCGCTGATTACTAAAAGTGACAAGCCGGCCAGAACTCGGTTAAACATAGAAATGCGATCTAAGAGCCTTCGTTGTCCCGGTGGGGCGCCGAGGGTAGAGTGCGCCGCTGGACGTCTTTATTATCCCGCAACGAAACGAAGTGCAAAGATTCCGGGCGGCCCTCACTGCCGGTACCGTACCAGCCATGTTAAGTTTCGCTAGCGTTAATCTGTGTTCATAGTGCTTCTTTCGTGTGTCATCTAAACGTAAATTTCAGTCTGAAAGTTGTAGACTGTAATCGGCTGAATCAGCTGGCACACTGGAGATTTCATATGACTCGCCTCAAACTTACAACCATTAGTTCTCTTTTCGTCGGCGCTGCGCTGGCGGCCGGGCTTGCTGCCGGACAAAAGCCTGCAGCCGGTGGGAAAGGGGACGCAGCGAAGGGTAAAGAGACGTTCGATCAATGCGCAGTTTGCCACAACGTCGATACCGATGAGAAGAAGATGGGTCCTTCTCTGAAGGGTCTTTTTAAGCACAAGACGATGGCCGGCGGCAAGCCTGTGAACGACGCAAATGTGCTTGCACAGATCAATGCCGGCGGCAATGGAATGCCGGCGTATGCGGACATGCTTTCAGCGGACGAGAAGGCAAATTTGCTGGCGTATCTGCATACGCTGTAAAGAGAGTAGCCGGATCGGTTCGGGCCGGGGCCAACTCAGACTCAACGTGGTCTGCTAGATTGTGAGAGTACCAGCTCCGACCTGCGTCCCCATCGTCTAGCCCGGCCTAGGACACCGCCCTTTCACGGCGATAACAGGGGTTCGAATCCCCTTGGGGACGCCAAAACAAGCTTCGTCTCGTCCTATTCAGAACGCGAATAGGCCCGTTTTTGGTTGAGCATCACGGCGACGGCAGTTGCCTACTCTCTTCGAGTTCCTCCGCCATAGCAGCCAGCTTCATAACGGTGTTCCAGTTTCGGGCGGTGACTGGCACTTTCAAGGCCTTCTCGATTGCCGCCATCGGAATCTTCGGACGAGCCATGCCGTTCGGGAAATACGTATACATTTCGCGTCCGGTGATGTGGAGTTCCTCGGGTGCAACGTTCTTGGCGCGGACCTGATCGCAAATCTCCGGGCTGGGATCGTGCTCCAAGAAGCTAATCAGAAGCCTGCTCGGCTCGATGTTGTCGCGCGCGGCAAATGGATTCCTAGCCAGTACCTCGATGAGCTCGGAGCGGGTACGTAAAATCACGGCCGGGCGGAAACCGAAGTTCTTTTCGATCGCATCCTCGAATCGGTTTCCGACGTTAGACGCGTCAGTTTCGTCAGTCCTGAAAACAACATTGCCGCTTTGAATGAGCGTACGAGCACCGTGCATCTGAAGCGACCCGCAGAGATCCCGGAGCGCTTCCATCTTAATCTTGTTGTGTCCGCCGACGTTGACGCCCCGGAGCATCGCGATTGTTACTACGGACATGCTCCCGAGCCAGCTAGGGGCGGCGCACTGCGTCGCGCGTGAGTTGTCCGTCGACCGTCCTCCAGATGCCCTTCGGATTCGCATCCTGCAGTTCGGCTGGCAGGGCGGCATCGGGAAAGTTTTGGTAGCAGACTGGTCGAGCGAACCGAAGAATAGCGGCCGCACCTACCGAAGTGAAGCGCGAATCCGTGGTGGCGGGGTATGGCCCGCCGTGCTGCATCGCGTAGCCGACCTCGACACCGGTCGGATACCCGTTGACGATCAAGCGCCCGGCTTTGCCGCTCAGAATATTCAGGAGTTCCTGTTCGCGGTCGATCTCTTCGGGGCTTCCGTGAACGGTGGCGGTCAAGCTGCCCTCGAGCACACGCGCACATTCAAGCGTCTCGGCATCAGATCCGCAACGCACGAGCAGGGTGGCTGGGCCGAAGATCTCTTCGTGAAGCGCCCGGTTGCCGAGCCAGGTCTGCGCATCGGTAACGAGCACGCCTGGCCGCCCCTCGGTTCGGGTTGGATCACTCTCGCGAGCCGACGTTTGAGAAGTAACGCCCGGAATGCCGGAGGCCTTCGAGTACGCTTCGCCAAACCCTTTCGCAATGACAGCGTTCAGCATGGTGCCGGGAGTGGCATTCGCAAAGTTCTCCCTGAGAGCCGAAACAAAGTTGTCGACACCATCGCCATCCTCCACAAACACCAGCCCGGGGCAGGTGCAAAACTGTCCCACACCAAGGGTGACCGACTTGTAAAGCGCTTCCGCCGTCGCAGTGGCGCTGCCGCGCAGAACGCTGCCAAGTAGAAACACCGGGTTCGTGCTGCCCATCTCCGAGAACACGGGGATCGGCTCCGGCCTGCGCGCGGCGGCGTCGAAAAGCGCGCGCCCGGCCCGTTGTGACCCGGTGAAAGCGACTGCTTTCACTTTGGAGTTGGTTACCAGGCCCAGGCTCACTTCGGGACTGAAGCCTTGCAGCAGGGAGAACGTTCCGGCGGGCAGATTATTCTTCTGGATGGCCCGCTTGATGGCGGCGCCGACGAGCTCGGAAGTTCCGGGGTGCGCCGGATGCGCCTTCACGATCACCGGATTGCGGGAAGCAAGCGCCGACGCGGTATCTCCGCCCGCAACGGAGAACGCCAGCGGAAAATTGCTTGCCCCGAACACCGCCACGGGACCAAGCGGCTGCAGCGCTCGACGAATATCGGGCCTCGGCAAGGGTTTACGATCGGGCTGCGCAGTGTCGATGCGCGCATCGACCCAGGATCCCTCGCGAACGATGCCCGCGAAAAGTTTGAGCTGATTCACTGTGCGGTCCCGCTCTCCCCGAAGCCGATCGATTCCGAGCGCGCTCTCCTGGTCTGCCTGCTCGACCAGCGAATCACCGAGTTCCAAAATTTCGGCGCGCATGGTTTCGAGTAAATCTGCCATGCGGTAGGGATCAGTGCGGCGGAGCTCAAGGACCGCGGCCTCGGCCAGAGAGGCTGCCTGCTCAATCTCTTCGCTGCTCGCCTCGCGAAACTCGAGTCCGACCGAAGTAGCGTGCCGGGGGTCGTAACTCCTGAAAGTTTTCTGTTCGGAGGCCGACGTGGCCTGACTTGCTGCTGTAGATGCCGTGTTACTCATAAGCCGATACTGTTATCAGCTTATCGGGCGCTTGGCTGAACAGCCTAATCCTTCTTCTCGAACACACTGATCCCGCCATTCCGTTCGAGCACGGCGTACTTGATATCGGACAGGCTCCTGTGGCCTTTGCTTCGAGCGGCCGCCATCACATCGGTATCCTGCAGGCGCATTTTCCTCATGATGTCCTTGCGCCACTCGCCGTTGTCGAGGAGCACCAGCGGCTGCCCATCGACTAACGCGCTCAGAGTCTTGGAATGCTGTTTCAAACCAGAGACAACGCGGTGAAGCAGACCCACAGTGAGCACAGCACACACGCTGTTCGTTTCAGACTTGTCCGGCCCGACCGTCGAGAGAATGGTGATTCCGCCGATCAGGAAAACAATTACAAATTCAAAAAGAGTAATCTGAGCTCCCGGACGCCGGCTCAGCACCCGCACCGTCAGAAGCAGGAAAAAGTAGGCAATAACTGCGTGGACAACCGTGGACATCTCTAACCTCAGGGCATGACAAAAATGTCAAGATCAACGTTCGAAGAACCAGCAGCACGCAGCACCAGTCGCTTCAATCCCGCTTTTGGGGGCTCCAGGGCGAACTGCACGGTGGCGGGAGATTTACTGGCATCGAAGTCATAGAGCACGCCGCCGTTCCCCACCTGAGATTTAACTGGCTGAGGAATGACGCGCGCGGCCCCGAGATCTTTAACCAGGTTTTCGCTAGCCCAGAGCTGAATCTTGCCGTCGTGGATCGCCGAAGGGCTAAAGTGAATAGTCATCACGGAGGGCGTGTTAAATCGCTCCACGCGCTCGTACTGAACGTCCATCATTCCATCGCCTGATTGCTTGCGGGCATTCGCCAGCGGTCCCCGACCGAAAGCTCCGGCTACATCCAACAAAACTATTAGTGCGAAAAAACACCATATAGCGTTTTCGAAACGCCACCACTTGCGTTGGAACTCCAGATTTTCGCCAACGGCGAGTTCATTATTAAGTTGGGGAACCGAGTCCTGAACTGGCTCCGTTAATATTTCAGCGGGCATGTTTCACTCCTTGGCTGCCGGGCCGAACCGGCGGACTCTCAACTCTTCTCTTCTTTGGCGATGATGCTGATCTCGCCGTTTCGCTCAAGCACTGCATAATCCACCTGATCGATTTTCTGAAGCTCCTGATCGCGAGCCATGGCGAGGATATCTTCAGCCTGGATGCGCATCTGGTTCATAACTTCGGGACGTTGCTTCCCTTTCTCGAGCAGAACCAGAGGCGTTCCATCCACCAGGAGGCCGAAACCCGGCGAACGTTGTTTCAGCCAGGCGATGCTGTAGTGTATTAGCGCCACTGTGACGATCTGGCACAGGGCATTGGTGAGCGATTGATCATTCCCGACGAGCGGCGTCAACGTCACCCCGCCCATGAAGAAGACCAGAATGAACTCAAATGGGGTGATTTGTTTGCCGGGACGCCGACCGACGGTCCTTACGATAAAGACTAGAAAAAGATATCCGAAAGCTGCCCGAAAAACGCCGCCCATACTTGTCGCTCTGCAGATTAGAAGCGAGAACGAGCCGCCGATTTCTGCGTAGAAGAACGGGTTTAGCTCACTTCTTTCTGATCTGGGTCTTTGCAGTCTCCAGGTCGGGCGCGGAGATCAGCACTCCATCGAGGTGGGTCATCTGCAACATCTTTGTCAGATTTGAGCTCACGCCTACTAATCGCACCGGGCAGTTATTGCGATTGGCAGAACTGTAGACTATGGTGAGCTCGCCCAGGCCAGAACTGTCGACTGACGAGATGCTCTTCAGTTCGAGGATAACGCCGCAGAGCTTGGGGGTCGTGAGGGCCTCCCGGGCAGCTTTCCGTAAGTTAACAAGGGACGGCCCCAGCGTGAGCGATCCTGCCAAATCCAGAATGGCGATGTCCTCTTCCATCCGCCTGCCTATGGTCAACGCCATCGTTTGCCTAACCTGCTCTCCTATGAAAGACCATTACGTTATCCACTTTATTAGGTTTGGAGCGGAGCATTATCCTTTTGTGCTACGACCGGTAAGAAATATCAAGTGAGTGGCAAGCTTATGGCGCTTTTTGCTGGGGTTTCCCTGAGCGGCACGCTACGTGCATAGACAAAGCTGCTCGCCAGTCGATTAGCGAATCACGGAGGCTTGCTAGTCCACTTGCGAGGGTAACCCCGCTCATAGCGTCGATTAGCAGCGCATCATACCTGAATGCGCTGCTCTTTTTTCGGGACCCAGCTGAGCACCTGAAGCTGGCTAAGCGATTGTTCCCGCCGTGAGCCTCTCCTCTTTCACCAAATCCTTTTTCGGCCGGCCGCTACGCCCTGATTCCGCTTGGGAATCGAACCTCACCGAAACGAGCTTGGATACTCCCGGTTCCTGCATTGTGACCCCATAGAGCGACTGAGCCGCCTCCATCGTTCGCTTGGCGTGCGTAATGACGATAAACTGCGTATCGCTCGACATGGTCGTCAGCAGGTGAGTGAGCCGCTCGATATTCGGCTCATCCAGAGGCGCATCTACTTCGTCCAGGATGCAGAACGGGCTTGGTGTGTATTGAAAGATCGACATCAGGAGCGCCATTGCCGTCAGCGATTTCTCACCGCCCGAAAGCAGCAGGACGCTCTGCAGGCGCTTTCCCGGGGGCGATGCAACGATGTCGATACCCGACTCGGCAAGATTGTCTTCGTCGGTCAGGCGCATCTCGCCCGTGCCGCCGCTGAAGAGCGTCGTGAACACCTCTTTGAAATTGGCGTTGATGGCATGAAACGCCTCAGAGAACCGCTTGCGCGATTCGGCATCGATCTCGTGAATAGCTTTCTCGATGTCGCGAATGGAATCGAGCAGATCCTGGCGCTGCGCAGTCAGGAACTCCTGGCGCTGCTGAGCTTCTTCGAATTCTTCGAGTGCCTGCGGATTCACTGGCCCGAGCGCTTCAATCTTCCGGCGCGCTTCCGAGTGCCTGGTTTCGAGGGCGGCCAGTTCCGTTTCGTCGGGCGCCTGGGAATCAGGCGAATCTAACTGGGCAAGAGAAGTGTTCAACTCCTGCAAGCACGTTTCTTCAAGATGTTTGAGCTGAGACTCCGCGCGAGCGAGTGCCACCTGCCGGTCGGAACGCTGCTCCTGGTGAGTTTGCGCTGTGGCTCGGAGGCGCTTCAGCTCCTCGTCGATGCCAGCCAGCGTCCGTCGGAGCTCCGTCTCCTTGTCTGCCAGCGCGGCCACAGCACTTTCAGCATTCGCGGCCTCTTGGGCAAGCTCTGCCAGGGCGACTTCCAGCTCGGAGTTGCTCGCCAGCAGGTTAAGCTTCTCTTTCGACATGCGCTCAGATTCGCCGGCCAGGTGAGCACGTCGGTTTGTCAAATCCTTGACTTGCAGCTCTAGGCGCGAGCGGCTGTTCGAAATCGAACGGCGGCGCTCTTCAATGCTCGCCTGATTGGCGCGCAACGCTGCGTGCTCTTCGGCTACCTGCGCCAGTTCCGCCTGCCATTGACCCAGTTGATGGCGGGCGGCGGCCAGTGCATCCTCTTCCGCCGTTCGCCTTGCCTCACAATCGAGCAACGCCTGCCTGTCGCGGGCCGCCTCGTCGGTGAGCTTTGCCCGATCGCGTGTAATGCGGTCCAGTTCCAGCCGCGCATGGGACAGCCGCGACTGCGCCCGGCCGGACTCTTCGGCCAATTTGCGGCTCTCGTGATCAAGAGCCAGAACGTCTTTTTCTTGCGACTGTTGTTTCGAGCGAAGCCGGTCGAGTTCTTCGCCGAGCCCGGCAATGACTCGTTCAAGTGCGGCCAGATCGTCTTCGGACGATTTTAGTTCAGCCTGCTTCGATTGGTTGAGGCTGACCACATCGCGCAACTCGCGTTTAAGAGCGAGCGGGCCCGCGCCTGACTTCTTTCCTCCGCTCACCGAGTGGCCGTGATAGTTCACGCCATCAGTCGTTAAGAACCAGCAATGCGGAAACTCAGTCGCCAGATCCCGAGCTACCGAGCGCTCAGTGGCCACGTAACAGTTGGAGATTCTCGGCAACTGCTCGGTCGGTATTCCCGACAACCCGTTCGTCCACCGCAGTGCGTCATTCAGCCTGGTAAGGTTTCCGGATTCGAGCGAGGGATGCGGAACGCTGGCCGCCGATTCCGACGCGTCATTGGCCTTCTCAACCAGAAAGCTTGCACGCCCGTTGAGGTCCTCACGCAGAAGTTCGATACCGCGTTCACCTTCGGTCCAGTTCCGCACGACGACGTACTCGAGCTCATCATGCAGGAACTCTTCCGCCGCCTTCTCAAATCGCGGATCGACCTCCAGAAAATCAGCCAGCACGCCGACCGGCTGAAAGTCCTGTGTCTTCCCGCGTTCGACTGCGGTAAACAAGCGCTTGACGGTATCGGTCGTGTAGCTGCGGTGCTGGATAACTTCTTCGAGCGAATCTTTGCGAGCTTTCACTCGCGAGACCTCAGCTCTGAGACGGTCCAGCGCGGAGCGGCTCTCGGCTAATCGGCCGCGGTTCGCCTGCAATTCACGCTCAACATCGCTCCGCTGCTCCTGGACGGAGACGAGGTCTGTCTGCCGCAACGCAAGCTGGTCAGAGAGCTGAACCTTCGCTTGTTGAATGCGGGTAAGATCAGCCGCCGACTGCATCTCTTCGCCGCGGGAGCGCTGCGCGTCCCGGTCCGAAGATGAGAGCTGCGCGTCCACGTGGGTAATCCGGTTCTTCAGGCCCGACGACTCCCCAAGCAGGCGCAGAACAGCCTGGCGCCGGCCTTCGAGACCACGCTCCCCGTCAGTTAACACCTTTTGGGCACGTTCCCTCTCGGCAGCCTTGGCGGTTAACTCCCCCTGCGCCGCCGCACAAGCTCGTTCAAGATCGACGAGCTCAACCGTAAGCGCGTTTAATTCTGCGGCGCGCTCAGTTACCTGGACGGCAAGTTCCTCCAGTTCGCGCTCGCTCGAAGCCTGGTTGTTGGTAATTTGTCCGATCTGCCTGGTCTGATATTCCAGACGGCCGCGCGCGCGCTCCATCTGAAGCTGAAAATCGGCTAAGCGTCGGCGTGCTTCGGTCAGCTCTTCTTCGGTTGAGCGGGAAACAGCAGCCACCTTCCCCTCTTCCCTTTCAAGTTCGTCAATGGCGGCTTGTGCCTTCTGCCATTCGGCCGAGGCGAGATTTAGTTCAATGGCGAGCTTGGCAATATCGCGCTCGAGGGTCTGAAATTTAGCTGCCAATATCCGGCGAAGGTAACCGGTTGCCTCGTCCTTCAGCTCTCCGTAACGTTTTGTCTTCGCTGCCTGCCTCTTGAGCGAGTTAGCCTGGCGGGTAACTTCCTCCAAGATGTCAAAAACGCGCGAAAGGTTCTGCTTGGCGCTCTCGAGCTTTGCTTCCGAGAGGCGCTTCCGAGTCTTGAATTTCGTGATGCCCGCCGCCTCCTCGATCACATTGCGGCGATCTTGCGGGCGATTGCTGAGTATCTGGCCGATGCGTCCCTGCTCGATGATGGCGTAACTTTCGGGGCCCAACCCGGTACCAAGAAACAGGTCCTGTATGTCTCGCAGGCGCGCTTGCTTTCCGTTGATCAGGTATTCACTGTCGCCTGAGCGATAGAGGCGCCGGGTAATTGTGATTTCGCCCCGACGCTCTGCCGCTTTAACTACGCCGGCTTCGAAACCATGAGAATCAGAACCATTCAGGGAGACGTCTAGAGTATTAGGTTCAGGGAGTTCAGGGTTGGAACTATCATTACTAGTGCGCGCCGGCAGAAGCGTGTCATCCGGCACCAGGGTCATTGTGACTGCCGCCATGCCGAGCGCCTTTTTCTGGCCCGTGCCGGCGAAGATCACGTCTTCCATACGGGAGCCGCGTAGAGTCTTGGCCGATTGCTCGCCTAAAACCCAGCTAATGGCATCACTAAGATTGGACTTTCCGCAACCATTCGGGCCCACGACCGCGGCGATGCCGGAGCCGCTAAATTTCATCTCGGTTCTGTCGTAGAAAGACTTAAACCCATGTATCTCGACACGTTTGAGCTTCAGCAATCGCAGGTAACCTCCGTAAGCTTCATTCTCGGGGGTGCCTTCATCGTACTCCCGGGGGGAGAGCTTGTAAAGGTACTAATACCCTTTATGCGGGGGCAACTCGTCAATACAGGGCACATATAGCGGTCTAGTTTCATGGCGTATACCTTTTGTGATGGCGCGCGGCTCTACTGGGAAGAGCACGGATCTGGTCCGCCGATTCTCCTCATCATGGGCCTGAGTTTTACCCACGACATGTGGTTTCGGATACTACCCACCTTGGCAACTCGCGGCCGAGTGATCGTTTTCGATAACCGCGGGGTGGGACAGAGCGATGTACCGCGCGGCCCCTATACGATCCGGCAGATGGCGCGCGATGCTCTAGCCGTGCTCGATGCGGCCCATGTCACACAGGCGCATGTCATCGGAGCTTCCATGGGAGGGATGATCGCGCAGGAGCTGGCTTTGCGGTATCCGTCGCGGGTGCGCAGTTTGTTGTTGGCTTGCACCAGCCACGGCGGTCTGCTGGCGCGCTGGCCTCGCTTTACGCGCCCCAAAGGGATCAAATGGGGCGAGGCGCAGCGTCGCGAACGTGAACTTGCGCTCGCGCCGCTGTTGTATTCCCCTTCGACCTCGCTGGAGCGAATCCACGAAGACCTCGACGTGCAATGCGCGTCGAACTGGAGCTGTAAAGGGTTTCTCAATCAGTTCAGCGGGATTCTGCTCTGGAGCTCGTATCTTCGCCTGCCGCGACTGCGAATCCCCACGATGGTTGTGCACGGGGATCGGGATCGCCTGGTGCCGCCCCAGAACGGCAGAGTGCTGGCCGCGCGGATACCGGGCGCGCAGTTTCGCCTAGTGCAGGACGCGGGCCATATTCTAACAACCGATCAGCCGGAAGCGTGCAAGAGGTTAATGGTGGAATTTGTAAGGCAGATGCGGAGCGTTCCACTGTCTGGAGAAGAGACGATGATGGCGGCCGGTCTGGAAAACGCGCGTGCCTGACCAGGATATTCACTTCCCACGGGCCGTAAATTTTGACGATGCGCTCTGGCGAGCGGCCGCCGAGTGCGGTGTCGATCACAGCTATTTCGACATCTTCGGCAAGGAGCACCACGTCGGGCGCGACGGACTCAAGCAAATCATGGGCGCGCTCGGTTGGGACGTTTCGAGCTTCGAGGCGATCGAGAAGGAGCGCGAGCGACGTTTCCGGGCAGGCGCAGAAGCAGGGCTGGCAGAGACATCCGTACTCAGCGAGCGAAACAAGTGGGTTTCTCTGACGCTAAAGGCAGGCCAAACAGGATCGATCTGCTATGAGATCCGGCTGGAAGAAGCGGGAGCACTGGCCGGGTCGCTCGAAGTCTCACAGTTGAGCGAGATGAGCGGCATGGCAATCGACGGAGAGCGCTGGTCGCGCTACCGGTTCGAACTGCCGGCCGAACTGCCGCTGGGTTACCACGTGCTCTCGGCGAGCATCAATGGCAGCGCACTGAGCGAATCGAAAATTATCGTGTGCCCCGATCGCACCTATTTGCCGGAGCAACTGGCGTCGGGCGGGCGCACGGCCGGCTTCAATGTTTCGCTGTATGGGTTACGTTCCAAGCGAAACTGGGGCTGCGGCGACTTCACTGATTTGCGCGTGCTCCTCGAGTGGGCGGCGAAGGAAGCAGGCTTCAGCTTTGTCGGACTGAACCCGCTGCACGCGTTGCATAACCGGACGCCGTACAACACGAGTCCCTACCTGCCGCTCTCGATGTACTACAAGAACCTGCTGTACATCGATGTTGAAAACGTGCCTGAGTTTGGCCGTTCGCGCTGCGCGCAGGCGCTGGCGAACTCGGCCGCAGTGAGAGAGAAGATAGAGCAGCTTCGGAACGCCAATTTCGTCGAATACGCGGAGGTCGATCGCCTGAAAAGGCGCTTCCTGCGCCTGCTCTTTCGGGAATTCCGGAGGGGCAACCTAGACGACGGGCTTCGTGCGCAGGCCTTTCGCGATTATTGCGAACGCGAAGGCGACCTGCTATCCAAGTTTGCGCTTTATTGCGCACTTGACGAAGCGCTGCACAAACAGGACCGCAATCGCTGGACTTGGCGCGACTGGCCGGAGGAGTATCGCAGCCCGGATTCGGGGGCTGCACAGGCTTTCGCGCGGGAACATGCGCGCTCGATCGAATTTTACAAATACATCCAGTTCGTGCTGGAAGAACAGCTAAACGCAGCGCAGCAGCACGCGAAAGACTGTGGAATGTCCATCGGGCTTTACCATGACCTGGCAGTTGCCACCGACAACTGCGGCTCGGATCTCTGGGCACATGGAACCTACTATGTCAGCGGCTGCCGGGTGGGCGCGCCACCGGATAATTTTTCGCCGAAAGGACAGGATTGGGGATTCCCGCCGCCAAATAAGGACGCCCGCCGCAGGGATGGGTACCGGCTATTCCGCGAGGGTGTTCGCAAAATCGTCAGGCAAGGGGGCGCGCTCCGCATCGATCATGTGATGCAGCTGTACCGCTTGTTCTGGGTGCCGCAAGGAATGGAACCTTCCTTCGGCGCTTATGTAAGAGACTACGCGACAGATCTGATGCATGTGCTCGCGCTTGAAAGCGTGCGCAGCAAGAACATCATCATCGGCGAAGATCTCGGAACAGTGACCGACGAGATGCGGGACCTGTTCTCGCGCTTCGGCATCCTGAGCTACCGGCTCTTTCCCTTCGAAAAGAATTATCAGACGGGCGCCTTCAAGCATAGCTACGAGTATCCACGCCAGGCCCTGGTCTCATCCAGCACGCATGACCTGCCAACGCTCGCGGGCTTCTGGCAGGAGTGCGACATTCAAGCGCGAAGGGTAGCTGGAGTAGCGGATGAAGCCGCACTCGAACACCAGATCAGAGAACGCCGGCGGGAAAAGCAGCAAATGCTCGATCTGCTGCATTCTGAAAACCTGCTGCCGCCCGGTTACACACGCGATGCCGGGCAGATTCGGTATCTTGACGGGGACCTGCACAATGCGATCGTCGGGTTCCTGGCGCAGGTGCCCTCGTTGATTCTGCTGGTCAATCAGGAAGATTTTACGAAGGAAACCGAGCAGCAAAATCTGCCGGGAACAACGTCGCAGTATCCGAACTGGCAGCGCAAGATGCGCGTACCGGTGGAGGAGCTGAATAGCGGCACGGCAGCCGCCTATTCGCGGATGTTCAAGGATCAATTGAAGAGGAGCGGGAGAGCGGGTGAATCGTCGTAGTAGACCAAGGCAGCTTTTCGTTCTACTTGCACCGTTCGTCGCTTTGATCCCGGCAGAAGCTGCCGACCTCCACCCTGCGGTGGCGCCGGTACGTGACGTTTATGACGGCACGCTCAACCTGGATGCCGAAGTAAATACGTTCCGGCATATCGACGAACTTTTTCCGTCGCGTGTTGTTCGTCATGGCGGCAAGCCGCTGCCGCTACCCCGGAGCAAGAAGCGTCTTCCGGATCTCTCGTTCACATCGGAGGGCGTGCCGTACAGCATCGAGGACTACTTGTCACGGAACCGGATCGCCGGGCTGCTCATCATCAAGGATGGCGAGATTGCACTCGAGCGATACAGGTTCGGCAATACCGAGCAAACCAGATGGGTTTCCTGGTCGGTTGTTAAATCGATCAGCTCGACATTGCTCGGCGCGGCCATTCACGACGGCTACATAGGCGGTCTCGATGAGCCGGTAACGAAGTATCTGCCCGAGCTCTCTCGAAGTGCTTACGCGGGAGTCTCAATCAGGAACCTGCTTCAAATGGCGTCAGGGGTGGGCTGGAATGAAACCTACACGGATCCGAGCTCCGATCGAAGGCACATGCTGGAATTACAGATCGGGCAGCATCCGGGCACGATCTTGAAGTTTATGGCGACACTCCCCCGTGTCGCGCCGCCGGGCACGAGATGGAACTACAGCACCGGGGAAACTCATGTGCTGGGCGCCTTGCTTCAGGCTGCTGTGAAGCGTCCGCTATCGCAGTACTTGTCCGAAAAAATCTGGACCAAGCTTGGCATGGAAACGGATGCCACCTGGTGGCTGGAATCACCCGGAGGACTTGAAGTGGGTGGCAGTGGATTGAGCGCGACCTTACGCGATTACGGCCGCTTCGGAGTCTTTGTCTGCAACGGCGGAAGGGCGGGCGGTGAGCAGGTAGTTCCGGCGAACTGGTTCCCGGACGCTGGCTTGCCGAAGCGAGTAGATGGCCACCTGGTCGACTACGGTTACATGTGGTGGAGCTTTGGACCTCAGGCCGCCGCGATTCATCAAGGCGCGTTTGAGGCCATCGGAATCTTCGGACAAACTATCTATATAAATCCCAAGCAGAGGGTGGTGATCGTCGTGTGGAGTGCGCGCCCGAAACCCACCGGTTCCACCGTCATTCGGGATGAAGACTTCTTCGAAGGCGCGGCTAAATCACTCCAAAGATGAAATTTAGCTGTATTTTCGCGGTGCAATTTTTAATCGGGCAGTACCTAACCCGAGGCTAAATCCAGGGGTATAGTGAGACCTGGAGGAAGACATGAAAAAGATAGGAAGTTTCGCAGCTACCGCGGCGATGATGTTTGTGAGTGGTGTGGCAACATGGTCCGGCCTGCCGGCCCTGGCGGCTCCGCAGGTAGCTCAGGACGAGAACACGGTGAAGTCAGCCGGTTCGCAGAGCCACGCCGACGGGCAGGAAGTGAAGCGTTTGAGCGACTTGTCCTACCAAGCGTCGCAGCGCACCCGGGAGGCTCATACCGTCCTGCAGCAGAAGAGCGCGGCCCGTGCCGCAGCTGAAAAATCCTATGGCGGCAAGGATGCCCGGACGCTAGCGGCAAAGAAAGAAGAGGCGGCGGCGATGCAGGCCTGGAAAGATCGCGAAAAGGAACAGCGGGATCTGCAAGCACAGAGAAGTGCGGCTATTGCGAAGCTGCACGGTGCCGATACCGCTCATGATAAGGACGTTCAAAAGCTAGAGTCGGACGAAAAAACGCACGCGAAAACAACCACCGCCACCAAGAAGTAGCTAGGCGCGACGCAGTTCAGGGCCGTTTTACGGCCCTCTTTTTGGTCTCTTGACACAAATTGCAATTTGCTATACTGCTCATAGCAGATTGCTATATGACCGTCGCTGAGAAAGTGAAGTACCTGCGGCTGGTGGAGGGTCACTTGCGAGGACTAGGACGCGAGATGACCCAAAAAGAGGTGATTTCCGCTATTCGCTCCGAGCTTGCGAAATCGATCAGCCAGCCATACCTTTCTCAACTGGAAAGCGGCCAGCGCAAGCACCTCACGAATACAACCCGCCTGTTACTGGCAAAGTTCTTTAAAGTGCATCCGGGATACCTGGTGGACGACCCGGAAGGATTTCAGACGGAGCTGATCTCGGACTTGAGCGATCACGAGGACAAGCTCGATCTGTGGCTCGTACAGGGCGCAGAGCGATTCCGCAAAGACCCACAGCTTGCTGAGGCGCTGCTGAAGGTAGCCCGCCACGACGATACACGGGGTTGTCTGCTGCTGTTATCGGCGGTGCTCGAGACACCAGATCTGGCCGAGCGCCTGTGGGACGTGCTGAAGCCCCAATCCGCACACGAAACGAGAGGAACGAATCATGAGCTGGCCTGACATTTATCTGCTGTGCTTCGCCTTGGGAACGATTTGGAGCCTGGCCACTTTGCTGCTTGGTGGTTTGCACATTGGGCACAGCCACGCCGGGCATGGTCATACACCTGGACAGGCAGCGCACCAGCATGGGCATGGTGGAAGCAGCGTTCATCGTCAACACGAAACTGGCAGCTGGTTTGGGTCGATGGCGAATCCGAACAGCCTGGCGATATTCCTGGCGTGGTTTGGCGGAGTGGGTTATCTGCTCACCCGCCACACAGGTTTCTTGCTCTGGATAGATTTAACCATCGCAGCCGCTTTTGGTCTGACGGGCGCATGGCTGCTGGCGTCGTTCATGCGATATCTGCAAGCACGCGAAAAACCGCTCGACCCTGCCGATTACGAAATGGTGGGAGTGCTCGGGCGTGTCTCGAGCACGATCCGACCCGAAGGCGTCGGGGAAGTTATTTACAGCAGAGATGGAGCGCGGCGGCCGGTATGCGCGCGCAGTGAGGAAGGACGTCCAATAGCGCGCGGCGAAGAAGTGATCGTCACGCGTTTTGAAAAAGGCATTGCCTTCGTACGCACCTGGGAAGCAATGACCCAGACGGGGATCACCGGATTGACCCCCGAAACATTGCCAAGGGAGACAAAAAATGTCGAGTGAAGTAGTAATCATCGCGGTTGTGGCGGTTCTAGTCTTGCTGGCGCTCATGAGCGCCATGGCCACGCTGTTTCGCAAGGCGGGTCCGCACGAAGCGCTCATTGTCTATGGGCTGCGGGGAACCCGGATTGTCAAGGGCCGGGGCACGGTCATCTTTCCGATGATCGAAACATACCGGCAACTCTCGCTCCAGTTGATGTCGTTCGACGTCGCACCGCAGCAGGACCTGTATACAAAGCAAGGTGTCGCGGTGACAGTTGAAGCCGTGGCGCAGATCAAGGTGAAGAGCGACCCGGAATCGATCCAGACGGCGGCGGAGCAGTTTTTGACGAAGAGCGACCAGGCGCGCGAGGGATTGATCCGGCTCGTCATGGAAGGTCATCTGCGCGGCATCATCGGGCAGCTGTCGGTCGAGCAGATAGTCAAAGAGCCGGAGATGGTGGGCGATCGGATGCGCGCCACCTGCGCCGACGACATGAGCAAGATGGGACTGGATGTGGTCTCGTTCACGATTAAAGAGGTCCGTGACAAAAATGACTACATCACCAACATGGGGCGCCCGGACGTGGCTCGCATTAAGCGCGATGCGGACGTAGCCACTGCCGAAGCCGAACGCGATACGAGCATCCGGCGGGCCGAGGCGATGCGCGCATCTGCCGTTGCCACGTCGCAAGCAGATCAGGAGCGGGTGCTGGCAGAAGCCCTTTCGCTAGCGGCGCAGGCGGAAGCGCAACGGGACCTCGAGATCAGAAGAGCGCAGTACGTCGAGACCGTCAAGCGCCAGCAAGCGCAAGCCGATAAGGCGTACGATATCCAGTCGAACATTATGCAGCAGCAGGTAATGGTGGAAGCGGTAAAGATCCGGCAGGTAGAAAAGGAGCAAGAGGTCAAAGTTCAGGAAGCGGAGATTCTGCGACACGAAAAGGAGCTTATTGCGACCGTACTGAAGAATGCCGAGATCGAGCGTCAGCGTATACAGATGCTGGCGGAAGCTTCGCGCAGCAAGATGATGATCGAAGCGGAGGGTGCGGCCGCAGCTACGCGCCTACAAGGTGAGGCAGACGCCGACATAATCCTACGCAAGGGTGAGTCTGAAGCGAAAGCGATGAACGTTAAAGCTGAGGCCTACCAGGAGTGGAACCAGGCAGCGGTTGCCGACAAGCTGATTACGGGCTTGCCGGAGGTGGTCCGCGCCCTGGCTGCGCCGCTTGCGAATATCGACAAGATCACAATCGTTTCGACAGGCGACGGCGATTCTACCGGCATGAGCAAGATCACGGGTGATATGACGAAAGTCGCCGCTCAGATTCCAGCGCTCTTCGAGACGCTCTCGGGAATGCGCATGTCGGACATTTTAGGAAAGGTGCGTGGCATCAATGACCGGCCTGATAGTCAGACGAAGCCAAACGGCGCTGAGCCCAAGAGCTAAAGGAGGTTTCATGGCGTTACTAGACAGAGTGGCTACGCTCATCCGAGCGAACGTGAACGATCTCGTCGAAAGAGCCGAGCATCCGGAGAAGCTGCTGAAGCAGCTTCTCCTGGATATGCAGAATCAATTCATGCAGCTGAAGACACAGGTCGCTATAGCGATTGCGGATCAGCACCTACTGGAAAAGAAGCAGCGCGAGAACGCGGAAGCACGTTTCGAATGGGTGCGCAAGGCAGAGCTTGCCGTGGCCAAGAATCAGGAGGATCTGGCGCGAGTCGCCCTTGATCGTTCGCTGACTTATGAGAACGCGGCGACGAACTTCGCGCAGCAGATCGAAGACCAATCGCATCAGGTGCAAACATTGCGCGAAGCGCTGCATAAGCTGGAATCGAAGATAGCCGAGACGCAGTCCAGAGCGGACCTACTGATTGCGCAACACCGGCGGGCACGGCTGAATGCGCGCGCTGGAGCAGCCAACAGCAACGGCTTTGAGCAGGAGGCTGCCTTCGATCGTCTGCAGAGCAGGATCGGCGACAGCGAAGCCTGGACTCAGGGACACTTACTAGCGGCCGGAGAGCCCAGTGCGGAGCAGCAGTTACTTAGAATGGAGAAATCCGATCGGGTTGATCGCATGCTGGCTGACCTTAAAAGCCGCATGGGAGACTAGCTTCACTAAGTAACCCGCCGTCTTCTCGTATTAGTAAGCCTGAGATTCTGTCGTAAGTAAATCTTCTTAGTGCGAAGTTACTTCGCACTATTCGACTTACTCGGGAAACATACTATTCGTGCCAGCGTCCCACGGTCGAGGCGCCCAGTAGTTGCGGCAAGCCCACAGCTACTGGAAGCGCAGAAAGGACGTATCTATGGCAAGAAGAACGAAAGCAGAGGGATCTGTTGAGGATTCCTTCGAAGAACTCAGCGGCGACGGCGCGAGTCGCAGCGGAGTAGCCGATTCAGCCAAGCAGGTGGCGGCTCAGGCTAAAGAAACGGCACGCGGTGTTCTCGATCAGGCAAAGGACCAGGCAGCTTCGCGTGTCGACCAACAGCGTGAATCGATAGCCTCGGGTATTCAGGCCGTTGCTCAGGCCTTTCGCAGCATGGGCGATGAGTTGAAAGGCAAAGAGCAGGGACCCGTAGCCGAGTACGCAGCTGAGTTTGGGCATGCGATTAGCGGGAAAGTGGAGCAGGTTGCCAGTTACCTGCAAGGCAGAGATGTGCACCAACTGCTGGGCGAAACAGAGAACTTCGCGCGCCGATCTCCGGCGGTGTTCCTGGGAAGCGCTTTCATACTCGGACTCGCAGCCAGCCGCTTCTTGAAGAGCTCCCGGCCCGCGCCCGATTTCATCGCTAACATGCCGGATCCGAACCGGGCACTACCGCCAGCATCGACTCCTTCCGAAGGAGCAGGTTACAGCGGTCCGGAACAGGTCTAGCTTGGGGGTGAATGAAGAATGACTGACAAGCAGGACCGTTCAATCGGCGATCTCTTTTCTGAGCTCGCTAGCGAAACCGGGCTGCTGATCCGGCAGGAGATCGCACTTGCGAAGGTCGAACTCTCTGAGAAAGCAGTGCACACCGGCAAGAATGTCGGCTATCTGGTGCTAGGGGGAGCGATAGCCTACGCGGCTTTGCTGGCGTTGTTAGCCGGAATCATTATTCTGCTGGCAAACGTGATGCCCTGGTGGGCAGCCGCACTGGTTACCGCCGCGGTTGTCGCGGTAGTTGCCGCGCTGCTAGTTACCAAGGCTCTGGCGGCATTGAAGAAGACAGATGTAGCACCGCGGCAAACAGTCGAAACATTAAAGGAGGACGCACGATGGGCGAAACAACAGATGAAGTAAGATCTACCGCGGGCTTCACGCAAACGACGGAATCAGCCTCAAACACGGCAACCACAAGAAAGGTGGATGAGCCTGCTGAGGGCGGCCAGGAGGCAGCGCAGATCCGCTCTGGCATCGAGCAAACCCGAGCCAATCTGAGTGAGACGATAGGCGCGCTCCAGGAAAAGCTTGATCCTGCGAACATCGCGGAACAGGTGAAGGATCAGATCCGTGAAAAAGCAACCGAGGCGTATGATACCGCCAAAACCGCAGTCAAAGAAGCAACTATAGGGAAGGCAGGAAAAATTGTGTCGAGCGTAAGTGAAGCAGTAAGTAATTTGACAGGGAACTCGGGGACGAGTGATGGCAAGACAAGTTCACCATTTGTGCAATACATACGTGATAATCCGGTACCGCTAGCTCTGGTTGGGATCGGCTTAGGCATGCTCGCCTGGAACAAGCGTGGCAGCAGCCAGACAACATACCGCAATACCTGGCCGAACAAGTACGGCAATTCCGGGGTGAGTACCGGCTCCGCGGGCGACTCGGAAAACGGCGGCTTGATGGAAAATGCGCGTGCAGTAGCGGGACGCGCCACTACGGCGGTCAGTTCCGCTGCCGGTAGCGTGAAAGACGCGGCCGGTGCGGCGGTGGACACTACGCGTCAGAAACTTACTTCGGTGAGCGATCAGGCTAAGCAGCGGGCACAAACTGCAGGCGACCAGTTAAAGACTACGCTGCAGGATAATCCGCTCGCTCTCGGCGTCGCCGCATTGGCGGCCGGTGCCATTGTTGGACTCAGTCTTCCGGCCACTCGTGTAGAAGGCGAGTATATGGGAAAAGCGCGGGATCGTTTGGTCGATCAGGCTAAGTCGGTGGCGCAAGAGACCGCTCAGAAAGTACAGCGGGTGACACAGGAAGCCGGTCGCACGCTGAAAGACGTAGCGCAAAAAGAGGGTTTGCCGGTAGGACAAAGCAACGGGCAGAGCGCGTAACATTCGCCATACAGAAGAGGGCGAGGTCCCGATCTCGCCCTAGGTCCGCCGACGGTCTCGTGCTGTAATCAAAGCGTCTGAGATCGACGCTCATTTTTTGTATTTCTTTAGCTGCAGCTTGGGGGCAAGACTTATTGTCTACCGGGCAAGCTGCTATGCAGCGCGGCGACTATGCATCTGCGGAACGTTCTTTTCGAGCGCAGATTGCCAAAACTCCGCGCTCGGCAGAAGCACTGAGCGATCTGGGCGCGGTTTTGTCCCGAGAAGACAGGACCGATGATGCGATCAATGCCTATCATCGAGCGCTGGCCGCAGATCCCAAACTAACGCAGGTCTACTTCAATCTCGGGGTAGCGTATTTCCGAGCAGGACGTTATCAGGCAGCGATTGAGCCCTTTGCGCAATTTCTAAAGTCCAATCCCAGCGAAGAGCGTGCCAGAAAACTACACGCGATTTCTCTCATCGAGTCTGCGGAGTACGCGCACGGTATCGCTGAACTCGAGGCTTTGAGTTCGGAAAACCCGCGTGATACCGCCACCCTCTTCGCACTGGCGGCGGCTCACATCCGCGCAGGCAACGAGGAACGCGGCAAGCAGTTGCTCCAGCAGCTCGAGACCTTGAATCTCCCGCCCGCTCCGGTGCACTTCCTGGAAGGCATGATGTACTACCGGTCGAAGTTTTACGACGAGGCGGAACGAGAGCTGCAGGAATCACTGCGCCTCGATCCGAAATCGGCGCCTACGCTTGCGGCGCTCGGCCGTCTGCGATTACGCCTCAACGATGATCCGGCTGCCATCGATCTGCTGAGAAGAGCACTGGCGATCCAACCCCAAGACGCGGAATCCAACTACCAACTCGGGGTACTGCTAAGTCGAAACGGTCAAGAGAAGGAAGGCCGCCAGTATCTTTTGAAAGCCATCGAGCAGAGGGCGAAGTACCCTGATCCCATGTATTTTCTAGGTAAGATTGAACTCGCAGATGGACATGCAGCCGAAGCAATTAAATATCTGGAGCGCGCCAAGGCAATTGCTCCGAAGCAGGAAGCGTTTCGGTTTCTGCTAGCCAAAGCTTACAAACAAAGCGGGCAGCAAGAGCGTGCCAGGACGGAGCTGGCAGAACTGCGCCGTCTGCAGGACGCACGCTTTCAGCAAGACCGGGCCACAATTGATCCTGATCGGCCGCTCGATCCAACACAGCCTACCGCTCCCGAACCGCGGCCCTGATGATTTCACGGCGTGGCCTGTTGGCAATGATGGGATCTGCGCCGATGTTCCGGCAAGGTGTCGCCACTCGCGGCGTGAAAGCGCAACCGCGTAGCCAGCCCTCCGGGCTGCCGTTTAACGCGCGATTTACCGATGTGGCTCAAGCTGCGGGCCTGCGACAGCCGGTGATCTACGGCGGCATCGATCACAAAGAGTACATCATTGAGACAGTCGGCTGCGGCTGCGCATTTTTCGATTACGATAACGACGGCTGGCTGGACGCTTTCATCCTCTCTGGCACACGGCTCGGCTTGCCTCCGGCTGAGGCCACCAACCGGCTTTACAAAAACAATCGCGACGGAACGTTCACCGATGTCACAGACAAAGCCGGGCTGCGGCGCACCGGATGGGCCTCGGGCGTTTGCGTGGGCGACTACGATAACGACGGTTTCGAAGACCTTTTCATCACGTACTGGGGACAGAATGTTCTTTATCGCAATAACGGCAACGGCACCTTCAGCGATGTCACCGAGCAAGCTGGCCTGCTGGACCGCCGCACCCGCTGGGGATCCGGCTGTACCTGGCTCGATTACAATCGCGACGGGCATCTTGACCTGTTCGTAGCCAATTACCTGGAATTCGACTTTGCGCGGGCACAAAAGCCGGGCGAAAACATTAACTGCACCTACAAAAATGTGCCGGTAAACTGCGGTCCCCGGGGTCTGCCGCCCGGTACGCACTCGCTTTACAAAAACAACGGCAACGGCACCTTCACCGATGTGAGTGCGGTATCCGGCATCTCAAAAATCAAGAACACGTACGGCATGACGGCGGCAGCGGCGGATTTCGACGAAGACGGCTGGCCGGATATCTACGTCGCCTGTGATTCGACCAACAGCCTGCTTCTAATGAACAATCATGACGGAACTTTTCGTGAGGAGGGCCTGGAACGTGGTGCAGCCCTCAGCGAAGACGGCATGGCACAAGCAGGGATGGGCCTGGGCATTGGAGACTTCAATGGAGATGGTCATCTCGATATCTTCAAGACCCATTTCATCGATGACACTAACGTTCTTTATCGCAATGACGGCGCCGGAAACTTTGTGGACGTGACACTTGCCGCGCGGCTCGGCGTCGAGACCAGATACATCGGATGGGGAGCAGGCATCGTCGATCTCGATAATGACGGCAACCCCGATCTCTTCATGGTGACGGGAAATGTGTATCCGGAACTAGAAGCGAAAATTCCCGATTGTCCGATGAAGACCCCTCGCCTGATCTTTCGGAACTTGGCCAACGGACGTTTCGAAGAGCTGATTGAAGCCGCGGGACCGGCGTTAGCGGCGGTGCATTCGAGCCGTGGATGCGCGTTCGGGGATTTTGATAACGATGGCGACCTGGACGTGCTGATTGTGAACTTGAACGAGCCGCCTTCGTTACTGCGCAACGACGTGAGCGGGTCGAATCACTGGTTGAAAGTCAAGCTAATTGGGACACGGTCGAACCGGAGCGCGATCGGAGCACGCGTGATCGCTCGTTACGGCGGGAAGCGGCAAGCGCAGGAAGTGATGAGCCAATCCAGTTTTTATTCGACCAGCGACCGGCGACTCCATTTCGGCCTTGGGCAGGAGAGTTCGGTCGTGCTCGAAATTCACTGGCCGAGCGGCCTCAAGCAGACCTATAAGACTGCCGCCGTGGACCGAATGCTTGTGATCCGCGAAGGTGAGCAGATGGCCGATAACGTAAAACTACCCGTCACCTAGCAGAGTTGCGGGTCTGCATCGGTGGAAAGCTCAAAGCCCGACTTCGCGTCCTATCTCCGTATGCTGAATCCTTCAGCAATCGGTTAAGGAGAAAAACATGAAAGCACTCTGCTGGTATGGCAAAGAAGATGTGAGAGTCGAGAACGCCCCTGACCCGCAGATCTTAACCCCGAGAGACGCCATCGTTAAGATTACGTCGACGGCGATCTGCGGCTCCGATCTTCATCTCTATGACGGAATGATGCCCACGATGGAGAAGGGCGACATTCTGGGCCACGAACCTATGGGTGAAATTGTCGAGCTTGGAAGCGAAGTTCACAACTTGAAGGTGGGCGATCGCGTGGTTGTTCCGTTCACCATTTCGTGCGGCGCTTGTTTTTTCTGCAAGAAGGGGTTGTTCTCCTGTTGCGATGTATCGAATCCGAACGCAGATTCGGCGCGCAAGGTGATGGGGCAATCGCCGGCAGGCCTGTTTGGCTATTCGCATATGCTGGGCGGCTTCCCGGGCGGCCAGGCGCAATACCTGCGGGTGCCCTACGCCGACGTCGGTCCGCTGAAGATCCCGGAAGGACTTTCGGACGAGAAGGTTCTGTTCCTCTCTGACATTTTCCCGACCGGCTACATGGCTGCGGAAAATGCAGAGATCGAGCCGGGCGATACAGTCGCAGTCTGGGGTTGCGGCCCCGTTGGCCAATTTGCGATGCAGAGCGCCTGGATGCTGGGCGCTGGGCGTGTGATTGGAATCGACCGCGTGCCGGAACGCCTGCAGATGGCGGCGGAGGGCAGCAAAGCCGAGACGATCGACCTCAGGAAAGACAAAGTCTACGATCGCTTGATGGAAATGACTAGCGGCCGCGGCCCTGATCGCTGCATTGACGCAGTAGGCACCGAATCGCACGTTGGCGGCAGTATCGATACCTACATGGACAAAGTAAAAACCGCCGTGATGCTTGAAACCGATCGGCCGCATGTCTTGCGAGAGGCGATCCTGTGCTGCCGTAAGGGCGGCACGATTTCGGTACCGGGTGTCTACATCGGTTTCGCGGATAAGATTCCGATGGGTGCGTTTGTGAACAAAGGCCTAACGATGAAGAGCGGCCAGACGCACATGCAGCGTTATATGAAGCCGCTGCTCGAGAAAATACAGACCGGTGCCATCGATCCGTCATTCGTGATCACTCATCGAGTTAGTCTCGAGGATGCTCCGGCTATGTATAAAACGTTCCGCGAGAAAAAAGACGGCTGCATCAAAGTCGTACTCAAACCGAACGGCGGGTTGAACTAGGTCGCTAGACAGTTCCTCAGCCTAAAGTGGGATCGGCAGACGAGTGTATGATAAAATACTTTCGTCTGCCTGATGCAGCTGTTTCGCCTACCTACTCCGCGCGTACTTAAAACGTTCAAGATTGCTGGAATCCTACTACTGACGTGGTTGGTCGTTGCCGGAATCTTGCTCGCGGCAAAGTGGCCGTTCACCGTTGCTAAAACTATTGCGCGACTGGAGCACTTCTCAGATAGCCGTGTTCGGATTGGCCGCTTTCGGCCTATTTTCATGCCGATTCCCGGGTACGTCCTGGAGGACGTAGTTTTTGAGCGCAATTCACCATCAGGGGCAGTGAAGCTCGCCGTCGTCCGGCAATTCATCTGTCGTGCTTCTTGGCCGGCCATGCTGTCTTTTCGACACCATGCCACCCAGATTCGAGTCGAGGGTCTGCAGGTATTCATCCCGGTCCGTTTACCGCCCCCCATGCGGACGGAAGCTCCATCCAGGATAAACACGACAAGGGTGGAAGAGCTGATTGCCGACGGCACGGTGCTCAAGATTGCTCCACGTGACGGGAACGGCTCGCCGCTGCGGTTTGTTTTTCATCGCCTTCGCCTGGGCAACATCGCTTCCCATAGCGCCGTCACCTTTGAAACTCTGTTGGAGAATCCGGAACCCTCGGGAGAGCTAGCGGTGAACGGCAGATTCGGGCCGCTGGATCCGAAGCGAGTAGAAGAGTGCCCGGTCTCTGGATCCTTTCGTCTGACGCGCGCTGATTTGAGCCACTACCAGGGGATCGGTGGCCAGCTCTCCGGCGTCGGCTCTTTCAACGGTATTCTGCGGCAAGTGACAATCAACGGCCGTTCAGACATCGCTGACTTCGAAGTCGCAAAGAGCGGCCATAAGGTCCAGTTGAGCAGCGCTTTCGAACTTGCGGTGGATGGCCTCAATGGCGACACAAAGGTCAAGAAGGCCAGCGCCCATTTTCTGCACAGTACGGTCGCGGCAAGCGGCGAAATCTGCAGCATGGCTGGGCAGCCCGGTAAAACGGCGACGCTCGATCTCACTACGAACAACGCTCGCGTGGAGGACCTGTTACGCATATTCGTCACTTCCAACCAGCCCGCCGTGCAGGGCCCCATCGCATTCCGGGCGCATGCAGAGCTCCCGCCGGATAGTCGACCGTTCATTCGCCGGCTTTCCTTGCAAGGTGATTTCGATATCCGTCCGGCCTTTTTTTCCAAGCCCGACACGAGCCATAAAGTGGATGAATTAAGCAGGCATGCCCGAGGCCTCAAGGAACAGCAGACCACGGCGGTGGCATCGGAGCTGAGAAGCAGGGCGGACCTGAGAGAAGGGATCGCTTACTTGTCTAACTCGACATTTGGGATTCCAGGCGCGAAAGCAACAGGCGGCGGCACTTATGGACTAAGGGCAAAGGACATTCACCTTGCAGGCACTCTCGCGATGCAGAGCAGCCTATCGAAGGCGGCCGGTGGCGCAAAGTCTGTGCTGCTGATGCCCCTGAATCCCTTTTTCAAAAAGCCGGATGCGGGTGCTGTGATCGCGTTTCAGATCACGGGCAATTACCCGCACCCGGAATTTCACCTCATGCTGAGAAAGCCAAAACCAGGAGCGCGCTATCGGCGGCGCGAGCGAGGCTAAATCTGTGAATAAGAGGTTGGATCGAGAATCAGGTTGCTAATGTTCGAGACGATCGATTCGTAATTGAATTTACTCGAACTCGTCAGCTTCTTCCATTCCGGGTCGGCACCGAATGCTTTCCACTTTGCCTTCATCTCGGCTAAATCTGGAAAGCTCAACATGTAAGTCAAATTGGGAAGGCGCGGCCCGATGAGAGTATCTCCGTAGAAAACCTGCCAGAAGCCTGCCCTCTCGAAAACGCCGAATTCGCCGCTGTTGAACATTTCAACTTTCACCCGGTGATCGTGATTGGAAGGGCTCTCATACGTCCGAAGCTGAAAAACGCGCGCCCCGTGCTGCGCTGTCACAGGCGGTACGGTGAGTTTTGGAAATCCTTCAAAGGCCGCAAGAAGCGAACTCTCCACCCGATCGTAAGGCGGCTCTTTGGCTGGAGCATTCAAGAAGGCCTGCCCGGCCCGGAGATATTCTTCATCCTTGGCCAGGCGGAGCTCCGATGTGACCAGCGCATCTAAGGAGTTGCTTGGGATCAGCAGATACAAAGCCGGAGTCTGCGGGCCCAGATACAAGTCGAAAGCGCCGATCGGACCCATGCCGAGGCGATTCAAGGCTGGGATCAACGCTCCTTCCAGGAAGCCGGCAAGCAGCTTCTGCTGCGGCCCGGAGGTTAGATTGTAGCGGCGCAGTTCATAGTACTGCCGGGGCGACGTTTCGGCGGCCGAAGCCTTGGAGACAAAAGGAGCTGCCGCCGAAGCGGCCAGGGAGGAAGCAAGAAAGCGGCGTCTTTGCATATTCATCTAAAGATAACCGCAAGGAAGACGCGTAAGGAGAGTTAAAGCTCCAAGCGGCCTTTGTAAATCATGTCCTTCAGTCGAAATCTCTTGACGATCGAGAGTGAACCAAAGCGGGTCTGAAAGATTGCTTCTTTGTCGTCCAGATCAAGGGGCGCACTGCGCGGGAAGAAAAGGTATAGCGTCCCGGAGGGCTCGTCGAGTTTGACATCGTCCGGTCTTAAAGGAGACTTCCCTTTGGGAAACAGCCGTGAATAACGCATTACGCCCTCGAGCAGTTCTTCAGGATTGCGAGGATCGGCAGACGTATCCCCGCTCCTCGAGTTGAGCTCGGAATGCCCGTAACGGCCGGCCGGGACAAGACCGAGTACGGAAACAATGTAGTCTCTTTGCAGCTGCTGCTCAGTGAAGCGCACCGCGCTGTGTTCTTGTGCGAGCGCCTGCCTGACAGGTAGCGCACTTTCCCAGCGGATGGTGACGTTCAAAGTAGGGGGGCCGTTGCGGTCGGGCCGGCCGACTCCACCATCCCAGCGTCCATCGGTTGCACCCCGCGGGCCTGCCATTCCAGCTTCGGCAGGTCCGGGCAGAGGTCCGCGAGCCGGTGTGGGATTGTCCTCGGCTAACGAGAAAGATGCCCCTGCCGACTGCGCCCAAGGCGAGTCTTGAAGCACCCGTTGAACATCCTGCTCGCTCCAGCCGGTTGGATCCGACTTCCAAGGCTGTGAACCAAAAACCGCAATAGACGTGAGGAGCAGCAAAGCAGCCTTACGCATAAACACAAGTCTCCTGACACCGAACAACGCTCGCCGAGATGGGCGCGTTACCTGGCTAATTGATGAATCCCGCCCGCCAGACGGCTCTGAGTTCTTAGAAACTAACGGGTTTCAGCAACATGTTAGCCACTTTGTTCGTCAGGTAATTATCAATAGCGTATTGAAGCTATTTAGAGGCAGCCGACCGTAATCTCAATGACAAGATCACCCACGATTCGCTTCCTCTTCGGATTATTAATCACCCTAGGTGCCGTAACCGGGTTTTCCTCGTATTCGCTCTACCGGGTGCACGAGCTACGCAAGCTGCAGTTCAACATAATTGACCTGAATCGCCACGATTCGCTGCAACTGCTCCAGGTTCAGAATGACTTAAATATGATCGGGCTCAAACTGCGCGATATGGCTCGTGACCTCGACAGCTCCGCCACGGGACGCTACCGGCAGGAACTTAATGCCCTGCAAAAAGATCTCGATCGCGCCATCCTCTACGAATCCAGGCTCTCCCCGTACACCAGGCAGGTCGATCGCCAGCTTGCGTTGGCCAGTGCGCTGCACCGCTTCTGGTCCAGTTCCGATGCGGTTTTCTCCGCAGCAGCTGCCGGACATCAGGCGGCGGCGCGCAATCTCACGCTGACCCGGCTTTCGCCTCAACAGGCTGAGCTGTCGGCGGAGGTTTCGGCGCTGCTCGAGCGCAACAACATTGCGGAAGAAGAAGCCGACAAAAAGATTTCTGATATTTACGAGGGCACGGAGAAAGACACTTATCTTTTTCTCGGTGTCACCATTCTCGCGATTGCTGCCACTAGCCTCTACCTCATCTACTGGAACCGGAAATTTTTTTGGCAGCTGGAATCGCTCTCACGACAGCGACGTGTACTGGCGGCACGTCTGATCAGTGTGCAAGAGGAGGTCCTCCGCTCTGTCTCGAGGGAACTGCACGACGAGTTCGGGCAGATTCTGACCGCGGTTGGCGCCATGTTGGCCCGGGCGGAAAAAAAGGGCGTTCCGCTCGATTCACCTTTGCGTACAGAGCTAAGCGAGGTGCGCGAGATTACGCATAATTCACTCGAAAAAATCCGCAGCCTCTCCCAAATGCTGCACCCCGCTGTGATCGATGACTACGGGCTAGCCAAAGCGGTGGAATGGTACACCCAGGTCTTTGAACGCCAGACCGGAATCGAAACTTCCTCCACTATCACCGGACCGGTGGTTCGAATCACCGGGCAGCCCGCCATTCACTGCTTTCGCATTGTGCAGGAGGCGCTCAACAATGCGGCCAAGCACTCAGGCACCAAGCAAGCGGCCGTGGCGATGGAATTCAGGCCGCACGAGCTGCAAGTCAGCGTGAAGGACTTCGGACGAGGCATTACGCAGAGCAAGAAAAACGAGTGGAGCGGGTTAGGGTTGATAGCGATGCGGGAGCGCGCCGATCTCCTGAAAGGCAAGCTGGATTTTCATTCTTCGCCGGAAAGCGGCACCACCGTACTCGTAACGATGCCGCTGAAGCCGGACGAGTTCGTGCAGGAAGAGACGTTCGTTAAAGACAGAGAAGAGGTTTTAAACCCCACAAAATGACTGAAGCAATAAGTGTTCTACTGGCAGACGACCACAGCCTGGTCCGCCGCGGCTTTCGCCGCATTCTGGAAGACGACGAGGGAATGACAGTGGTGGGAGAGGCAAGCACGGGTGTAGAAGCCATCCGCATGTCGCATGAACTAAAACCGAAGGTGGTGGTGATGGATCTTTCCATGCCCGAGCTCGATGGCGTACAGGCGACGAAGGAGATCGTGAAGCATTTGCCGGGCACCGAAGTTCTTGTGTTGAGCATGCACTCCGACGATAATTACGTTCGCAACGCTCTCGATGCGGGTGCCCGAGGCTACCTGCTGAAGAACGCGATCGATGTCGATCTGGTGGGCGCCATCCGGTCTGTCGCCGAAGGTAAGCGGTTCATTGGCCCAGGCTTGAAGTATGTTGCCGGAGAACAGGACGACGAACTAAAACGGCTCACCGCCCGCGAGAAACAGGTTCTTCAACTGATCGCGCAAGGGAAATCAAACAAGGAGATTGCGACCTTGCTTGAACTCAGCGTAAACACCGTTTCCGTGCACCGCGCGAACCTGATGGAGAAGATGAACATCCACCGCACGGCGGAGCTTGTTTTATTCGCGATCAGGAAAGGGTTGGTGGCTCCGCAGTAGCGGAGCCACCCGTCACAGCACTCACTCGTCAGTTCCTGCCATCGTCATCGTGGTGGCAGCGTATGGGTTGTAGGAATCCATCAAAAACCCAATTCGCCACTTGCCGGCCTTGCCTCCGCGCCGTAGTGTCTGAAAAGCGGAAATGAATCCCCTCGAAGATTCTCGCGTTGACCACGTCCTCCGCGGCATCTGAAAAGCGACTGTAAGTACGCGTCTTCTGGACAGCTAGTGGGCTGGGTGTGGTCACCGAAAAGGTCATCTCGTTGGTCCTGAAAAACAGCTTCAGCATATGGGTGACCGCCCCGGTAATAGTATTCGCACCCGAAGTGTAGTCGGGATAATTGGGCGTGTTGATCAGCGGCTGCCAGGCGGAGTCGCCATCGGTATGATGATTTCCGTCGCTGTAGCCTTCCTGAATAGCCGTCATTGCCCGCCAGAAAACGTAATGCTTTTTGGTGTCCCAAGCCGTGATCACAGCATCTGTCATGGCGAAGTTGGCCAGAGCAAAGAGGCGAGCACTGTCAGCGATGTCGGAAACCCGAGTGCTCGCAAGATCACGGAGTACGTGGTTCCAGACAATCAGGTAATTAGTCGCCCAGAAATAAGCGAGGTCGGTCTGGCCAGCCGTCCGCACAGTGCTCGAGAAAGCTCCCACAGCCTTGATTTCGTTGAACGCGCGCGCGTACTGGCTGCTTGTCAGAGGAGGCGGCGGCCCCGCGCGAAATTGCGACGGACTCGTTAGCGTAAACGGGGTCACTTTGGCTAACCACGGAGTTTCCATCGGTTCGAAGCTCGGCGGGGGTCCAGGAAGATAGGAGATCGTCGGACGCCACATACCTATTTCTGTTCCGCCAATGAAGGGCGGCGGCGGTGGATCCGGAAAGCTTCCGTCATTTGCTCGGAGAGCAACGATTGCTGCGGCCGCCTGCTCGCCTACGGCTATCCCAGGATCGCTTTCCGACAAGCCGTGGTTCGCCAGGTAGTCGTGGTAAGTCGTATCGAGCACAACGGTCTGATCCGGAAACCGATTCACAAGCACATCGTGCGCGGCTCTTACTGCAGCGGCAGCTGGCGATCCGCATGCAAATGGGATCACGGCGTGGTACGGACGGAACCGTCCGTCAATCGCATTCACCGCATCGTAAACTGCTGCCTGCACCATCGCAACGTCCAGCAGCGATGTCGGGCCCGGACGTTCTGAAGCGCCCGTTATAGTCGCTTGCACCGCAATTGCGTTCCAATCCACAACTGCATCGGCCCGTGCGGACTCTGCCCACGTCAAGAGCCCGTAAACAATCAGGACTGCGCTCCGAGTAATTCTGGTCATCGTAAGTTTCCTCTCCGGTCGGGTCCTATAGTGTCCAACTCGCAGGAGATTGGCAATGACCTAAAAGGGTATGCGAGTAACTTTTGAATTTTGAGATGAATCGGCTCGAAAGATGGAGCTAGGAAGAAAACAAGGAGGCTGTGCCCTCGTTGGAAGATCAATGCCCGTCAGCAGAGGTGCGGCCTGAGTTCTTCAGGGTGATTTCGGATATAAGCCAGTACACGATGCCGCTTCTGCAGCCCTCGCGCTTGTGTCACTGGATGACGGCCGCCAGCTACCGGAAGAAGATTCGGCATAATTTCCTCTACCTGTTCGAAAACGGATGCCCAGCGCTTTTTCACAGTCTCAAGACTTACGCCCAGGCAAGAAGATAGCTCACGGTCTGTCAGTCCTTCGAGGGCTGCATCCAGTAACTGCCGATCGCCCCTCTTAAACCTGAAGATCGGGGGCGAATATTGGAAGACGAAGTTTGCAACTGAGCCCATCACCGACTCCACAGAGGCTTTGGTCATTGCGAAAAGCCCCCGGCTGCAACCGGTCTCGCCGCGCGGACCGCGTTCGGAGAAGTCGCCTATTTTTTGGTAGACCTTAGTGGAATCGATGTACTCGACATCGCTGCAATCAAAGGCCTCTATGAGTATCTGCTCGAGCCGGTAGCCGGCGAGGCAATCGACCCCGCCTCTGGCGAGATCGAGCTTCACTTCGGCGACCCGATCGGGGTCTAGACCATCTCTCCAGCTTGTGAAAAGGATGACGAGAGATAAGCTGCCGTAAGTATTCTCCTGTTCAAGCTGCGAGTCGGTGAGCACAACGGATTGCCCGCGATGAATACTCGAGATAACTCGTTCGTTCAAGCCAGGTTTTGGATGGGCGATTGTTTCGCACGCGAATGTTTTAGATACAAAGACGCTTGCGCCAAATCCGAGAATGCGGTGGCCCGCGATTGGCTCGGTCGCTTCAATAACGACCGATCTGAAGGCAACGCGCTTGGCCAGCGTCTTCCAGGCCGATAGGGCGGAGTTGTAGCCGATGTTCTCTTTTCCGATTCGAACCGGCCGAGTTGCTAGACACGCCTCCAGATCTAAAGGCGCGAATCTCCGGACTAGCAGGTGCTGCCTCCAATTTTGCCCGCACGAACCCGAGCTATCGTGCGGCTTGTAGTTTGGGGTCTATGCTAGCAAACTTGCGGGCTTTGTGCCACGGCGCGTGAATGCGCGAAGCTTGTTCTGCTGTGCCCGTGCGAAGGCTTATAAGTGATCTAGGATTGGGCTCGGGAGCAGATGAGCGAAACTGATCCGCTCCCAGCTTTAGAAGGCAAGAAGCTACTGAACTTTTTTCGCGGTCTTCGCGTCGGTCGCGGCTTTTTTCTGAGCTTGAATTTCTTTTGCCTTCGCAAACTTCTTCTGGAATCGATCCACGCGGCCTTCGGTATCGACCAGCTTCTGACGGCCGGTAAAGAACGGGTGGCAACTGGAACAGATTTCTACACGCAAGTCACCTTTGTGCGTGGAACGCGTGTGAAACTGCGATCCGCAGGCGCAGATCACGTTCACTTCGTCATAGGCAGGATGAATCCCTGCTTTCATGGCTTTCGGGTCCTTTCGAGAACTTTGTTGGGGAACTTCAACTTTAGCATGAAAAACCCCGGACCAGCCTTATCGGGCCAATACGGGGCTTTCGGTTACACACTCTAGCTACGTTACGCGCGACGGGGCGGCCTGTCTACTACAACTTCGGCCTCGTCACTGAAACGATACCTGAACGTAAGAACGGCGACTTTAAGAGTCGGCCACCTCGCGCGGGGAATGTATGCTACAGTCACTACCAGATTTCATTTCGACTGGACCACCTCCTTCCTCAGTGATGTCTTCATTTTAAAATCAAAAGTTTGAATGTGTCAACGAGTTCCCGCAAGGATGCGTCGAATTTTTCGATGCCCGCAGGTGAACGGATTTGGCTTAGCGGATTTCTACTGCTCGGTATGCTGCTGGGGCTGCCCGGGTCGCTAATCATCACCTGGCAGTACCACATCGATGTTGACCCGCGTCTGATCGGTTCTCACTTTCTGGCACTCAATGCCGGGTACCTGGTTGCTTCGGCCATCGTAGATCGGCTCCTTCGCCATTTCTCGGCCTTCGGCCCTTTGTTGATCTCTTCCCTGCTTGCCTCGGCCGGCCTGATTGGCCTGGTTTTCGTTGCGCCACCCGCCACAGTCGGCTTGAGGCTGGCCTGCTTGAGCGTCCTTGGCTTAGCCGCAGGGGGATTCGGAACATCTCTTTTATACATGTCGCGTTCGGTCCGGAAGGCGCCGGCAACTGCCATCAACCAGGCAGGCGTTTTCTTTGGATGCGGCTGTTTGGTGGCAACGCTGGTGATCGGCGGAACCTATTTCTGGAGTTCGTCTTCACTCGGAACCGCTTTGCTCGCTGTATTTCCGCTCGTTCTCTTTATTCTGTTTGCGGCCACCAGATCTTCGCGGGAGTCACTCTCGGCAAAGCATGTGCGCTCCAAGCTTTCCCGCTCATCGCCCCACGATCCGCGGCCGCTTGCCACAGCGCTTCTAACCATCCTGCTGTTCTTTCAGTTTGGAAATGAATGGGCCATCGCCGGCTGGCTCCCCTTATGGCTGATTCACACGCTCGGTAGCAATCCCGTGTTCGCTATGGGCGTGCTGGCCATCTACTTTTTGGCCCTCACGCTCGGCCGTTTGCTGGCCCAGCAACTGCTTCCAAAAATGGGAAGCCGGAAACTTTTCATCGCGAGCATCTCAGCTTCCTTGTGCGGCTTACTTTGTTTGACTTTCTCCCGATCGCTCTCTGGCGCGGCAGGGGCGGCCGTTATCGTAGGAGCGGGTTTTGCGCCAGTCTTTCCACTTGTGGCCGAGCGGCTGACCGGTTTTTCATCAGCCAGAGCCCTGTCGAACCGGACGATTTGCGTCGCGATTACCGGCGCACTGTGTACTCCGTGGCTGCTTGGCTGCTCTAGCGAATGGCTCGGGATGGGCTATGTGATGCTACTACCCGCAGTCGGTTTGATTGTGGTGCTGCTGGTTTCGCTCCTGTTGATGCTTGAGTCGCATCTAATGAACGATAGGACTGCGGCCAGGCTCGGGGCTACCGCTTCCGCCAGAAAATAGTCGCCAACGGCGCGCAGTTATTTCCTCACCATGCAAGTTGAGTTTCGCGAAACAGGTATCTATCTGCCGGCCATCGATCTTTGGCTCGACAATACGGAGCCTTGCGCCGCTACCTGGATTTCGCACGGCCACAGCGATCACGCCCGGGGCTGCCACCGGCGCGCCATTGGCACCTCGATAACTTTGCGTATTTATCGGATGCGGCTTTGGCTCGGCGAGGGTGATGAGGAGCCGGAACTGCTTTCGCTCGATCCCGGCCAGAGCATCGAGTGGAACGGTGCGCAGCTGACCGCGTTTCCGGCCAGCCATATCCTCGGAGCGGCGCAACTGCTGGTGGAGTACCGCGGTGAACGCCTGGTTTACACAGGCGACATCAAGCTGCGTCAGCCGCTCTGCGGCGAACAGACCGTGCCGGTCGCCTGCGACAGGCTGATCATCGAATCCACCTTCGGCCTCCCCATTTACCAGCTGCTGTTGCGTGACGAAGCAATCGAAAAGATCGTGCGCTTTGCCCGCGGCTGCCTGGCTGAAGGAATCACACCCGCCTTCATCGGCTATCCGCTCGGGCGCGGCCAGGAAATCGTCCATACGCTCTGCCAGGCCGGCATTTCAACCGCTGTTCACGGCGCTATCGCCAAGTTCATTCCGGTCTACCAAGAGCACGGCTACGCATTCCCCGGTTGGGAACCATACGACGCAAAAGCGCTTGCCGGCAAAGCCCTGGTGGTTGTGCCCGCTCATGGCAGCACGCTGGAAGGCAGCGGCAAAAATGTACGGATGGCCTATGTTTCCGGTTGGGCAGCGCTCGATAATGCTCGCGCTCGAAGCGGCGCCGAAGAGCTGATTCCCTACTCCGATCACGCCGATTTCAACGAACTGCTGCAGCTCGTCGAGCACTCCGGCGCTCAACATATCGACGTTGTGCACGGATACACGGCCCCATTTGCCCGCATATTGCAGCTCCGCGGCTATTCTGCCGCTGCCCCACACCGGGCGAGCGATCGCACAAATATCGAGGCCGAGGGCTGATGGATCAGTTGGCAAAAGTATGCGAAGAGATCGCGAGCCACGGAAGCAAGCTGCAGAAGATTCGCCTGCTCGGCGAGTATCTGCGCGATCTGCAAGATGACGACTTTGCGTTGGCCGTGCAGTTTCTCAGTGCCGGACCGGCTGCGGGCGAGGTCAAGAACTATCATTTGTTCGCCACCGAGGAACCCGCCAAGCTATCCATTGGCAGCAGCGTACTCCGCGAGGCGCTGCAAAGCGTTGTCGCGTGGGACCGTGAGACCATGCGCGTCTGTTATGGCGAAGTGGGCGACGCAGGCGAGACTGCCTGCCTGCTGCTGAAAGGATCTACGGCCGGCGAAGCCCTCTCGCTGCAGGCCGCTAACGCGATTTATCAGGATTTGTTCCGCGCAGGAACAACGGCCCGCAAGCGCGACCTGCTGGCTTCCGCTTACAAGCGTTATCAGCCGCTCACGCTCAAGTACTTCATCAAGATTATTACCCGGGGTTTGCGCATTGGTCTGATGGGGCGCATGGTGGAGGAAGCAGTCGCGTTCGCCTGCGGGGTGCCCAACTCCGCCATTCGGGACGCGAACAATCGTCTTGGCGATCTCGCGAGCGTGGCCTTGGCGGCGCGCCGCGGCGAGCTTTCCGCTATCGCCGCGCGTCTGTTTCATCCGATGGACTTCATGCTGGCCAGACCGCTCGAACGCCTCGAAGATCTTGCCTCGCCCGGCGATTGGATCGTCGAAGACAAGTACGACGGTATCCGATCCCAAGTGCACTTCGATTCCGGACACGTCAAGATCTACTCGCGCGGTATGGAGGAGGTGACTCATGCTTTCCCCGAAGTTGCCTCTGCCTTCGCCCGGCTCAACGGTAATGGTCTGATCGATGGCGAGATCCTGGCGTGGCGCGATGGCCGTGCTCTGGATTTCAACGTTCTGCAGCAGCGGATTGCGCGCAAGAGCGTTCGGGCCGCTTTGCTGGCTGAAGTGCCGGCCGTCTTCATGGGATATGACCTGCTGCTCGAAAACGGTGAACTGCTGCTCGACAAGCCGTTCGAAGATCGGCGGCACAGGCTCGAAAAGATTTTCGCCGGTGCCCCGCTTCCTTTGCTTCTTTCACCCCAGCATGCAGCGCGTTCACTGCAGGATGTGGACGACCTGTTCACCGAGGCGCGCGCCCGCGGCAACGAAGGCCTGCTCCTGAAACGCCGCGGTGCCTCGTACGAACCCGGCAAGCGAACCGGTACCTGGCAAAAGCTCAAGCGGCCATACGGCACACTGGATGTAGTTGTGACTTCGGCCGAGCAAGGCAGTGGGCGCCGCGCGATTTTTTTCTCGGACTACACGTTCGCGGTACGCTCGGGCGATTCGTTCCTGAACGTCGGCAAAGCGTACTCGGGGCTTACCGATTCGGAGGTCAAGGAGCTGACCAAAGTGCTGCGAGCCGCCTCCACCGATCGCTTCGGCCCGATGATGCTGGTACGTCCGGCGGTCGTGCTTGAAGTTGCATTCGATGGCGTGCAGAAGAGCAGCCGTCATAAAAGCGGGTATGCGCTTCGTTTTCCGAGAATACTAAGATGGCGGCGGGACAAGAAGCCGGGAGAATGCGATGATCTCGCGCGCGTCGAAGCGCTCTATCAAGCCTCGCTCGGGTAAACCGGTCGAACTTGATCCCCAAGCCGCGATCTTCAGCACTCTCCATCCCTCGCTGTCCGAGTGGTTCCACCGGCAGTACGGAAACTTGAGCGAAGTTCAGATAGAAGCGCTGCCGCATACCCTCAACGGTGAGAACACTCTCATTCTGGCTCCCACCGGTAGCGGCAAAACCTTCGCGGCATTCTTGTCTGTCCTGTCCGGGCTCACACAGAAGGCGGAAATGGGCCTGCTTGAAAACAGCGTTTCCGCCATCTATGTTTCGCCGCTGAAGGCGCTCGATAACGACATTCATCGCAATCTCAGCCCCGTGCTCGAAGCTGTGAATCAGACTCTGCCGGCCACGCGCCAGATCCGCATGGAAGTTCGCACCGGCGATACCGCGTTGGCAGACCGGAGCCGCCAGCGCCGTCAACGCCCGCATCTCATCTTGACTACGCCCGAGAGTTTGAGCTCGATTCTTTCGCAGAAGAGCTGGCGCGAAGGAGGTTTCAATCCAGAAACCGTGATCGCGGACGAGATCCACTCCTTTGCCGAGAATAAGCGGGGCTCGCTGCTCGCTTTGTGCCTCGAGCGCATGGAGCATCGCGTCGGCCGACCCGTGCAGCGCATCGGAATTTCAGCCACCGCCTGGCCGGTCTCTGCGATTCGACAGCTGCTTTGTGGCACCCGGCCTTGTGCTGTGGCGCAAGCTACCTTCCGCAAGGTGCACCGGCTCGAAATCGTCGCACCTGAACCCGGCATGTGGCTTCCGCCTGCCGGCTACAATCCGTTTCGCATAGCCCCGACTGTTGCCGACGTTGTGACGAAAGCGCGCTGCAGCCTTATTTTTCTAACCACCCGCTCCGGAGTAGAGCGCCTCGGCCTGGCTCTGAAGATCCTGCTGCCCGAGCTAGATGATCAGATCGCCGTCCATCACGGTTCCGTCGACCGCGAAACGCGCCAGATGATCGAAGACGGTTTGAAGACCGGCTACTGGCGCGCCGTGGTCGCCTCAAGCAGCCTCGAGATGGGGGTCGATTTTGCGAGCGTCGATCAAGTGTTGTTGATCGGCACTCCACGCGGCGTGAGCCGCGCGCTGCAGCGTCTCGGACGCAGCGGGCACCAGGTAAACGGAGTGGCGCAAGGCGTCCTGATCCCATTGAGCTTGCCCGATCTGGTGGAGTGCGTGGCCTTGCGCGAGGCATCGCGTGAAGGGCGCCTCGATTCACTGCGCATCCCTGAAGCCCCGCTCGATGTGCTCGCGCAGGTTCTACTGGGCATGAGCATCGAAGGCGAGTGGACGCTCGAGGACGCTTACCGTCTGGTCACGAAAGCTGGCCCTTACAGCTCCCTCGAGCGGCGCGATTTCGACGATGTGATTCACTACCTCAGCGGCCAGGGAAAAGTGCTTGGCTCGTATGGAACCTATGGCAAGATCGAGCTCTTGGGCGACGGCAAGTTCAAAGTCGCCAATGCTAAAACGGCGCGCAGCTACTATCTCAACGTCGGCGTAATCAGCTCGGATTACGAGATGAAGGTTGTCTCCCATCGCTACCGTCATCTCGGCGCCGTGGAAGAGGCATTCATTGCCTCCTTGCAGCCGAATGAGGCATTCGTTGTTGGCGGAAAGCCCGTTCGGGTGAAGCATATTCAAGGCAACACGGCAGTCGTTGAGCCCGCACAGGGCGAGCAGATCAAAACACCGCGCTGGATGGGCAACAAGATGCCGCTTACCGCTCAACTTGCACAGGAAGAACTCAAGCTCAGGCGCGATCTGCGCACCGTGTGGTCGCATGGCGGTGCTCCCGCTTGCGCGGAATATCTCCGCGAGGTCCACGCGGTTGACGAAAACGTAGCGAATCGCATCGCAGCTTTCCTGGCACGCCACTCGAATGCCATGCCGATACCGACCGATAACCCGATCTTGGCTGAAAAGATCGTCAGCGGACGCAACATGCTTGTGTTGGTCCACGTGGTGGCGGGCCGGGCCGTCAATCGATCGCTCGCCTGGGTGGCCGGCGCTCGCATCGCGAAAGGTCGCAGCGTGGTCGCGAACTTCGACGACCATAGCTTCCTGCTTTCGCTCGATGCGCGTGTTCCGCTCGACGCGGACATCCTGCATGAAGCATTCAATCCCGAACACTGGATGGAAGATCTGCGCGAGATTCTTTCCACTACCGAGACATTGGGCACGAGTTTCCGGCGCATCGCCGAAATTGGTCAATTGCTGCCCAGACGCACTCTGCGTGGAGACGTTTCCGCCCGCACCGCGACGTGGAACGGCAGCCTCCTTTATAAAACTCTGCTCGAGCACGAGCCCGATCATCCGCTGGTGCGCGAAGCTGTACGCGAGGTGCTGCAAGACCAGTGCGATGCTCCGCACGCGCTCGAGCTCACCGCCCAACTCTACGCCGCCCCGCTCGAGATTTACGATCTGCCGCGTCCATCGCCTTTCGCGCTGCCCCTCTTTGCCGCCTTTAACCGCGAGGTGCTGGTGGCGCCCGATCCCGATCGCGCGCTCGACGATTTAGTTGCGGTCCTCTATGGCGAATGGGAGAATCCCGCCGCTCCGCCATCGAACGATATACTCGCTGGGAATGAGCCGGCAATACCTGGCGCTAGACCTCGGGGCAGAAAGCGGCCGCGCCATGCTCGCCCGGCTGGCGGATCATAAACTCGAGCTCTTCGAAGCGCACAGATTTCCCAACACCCCGGTTCGGCTCGCAAGCGGGCTCTATTGGGATGTCTTGCGGCTCTTCCACGAGATCTGCGCGGGTATACGCGCGGCATCTGACCAGGCTGACGATCTTGACGGTATCGGCGTCGACACCTGGGGCGTCGATTTTGGACTCGTCAGTGAGACCGGCTGCCTGCTCGAAAACCCCAGACACTATCGCGATGCAAGAACGAAGGATGCCCAAAAGCAGGTCTTTGCTGCCGTCCCGCAGCATGAGGTTTTCCGCCAAACCGGCATTCAGTTCATGGATATCAACTCGCTGTACCAGCTCTATTCAATTCAGCGTGATTCGCCTGCACTGCTGCAGATCGCATCCGATCTGCTATTCATGCCGGATCTCTTCAATTTCTTTTTGACCGGCATCTCGGTTTCCGAGCGCACCATCGCGAGCACCTCTCAGTTTTACGACCCGGTGCGGCGATCCTTCGCCACCGATATGCTGCGCCGCCTCGGCATTCAGGCTGGTTTCCTCGGCGAACTCGTCGACCCCGGAACTGAACTGGGGCCTGCCCTGCCCTACGTGCGCGAGCTATGCGGCCTGAAAAGTGAGACGCCGGTGTTCGCGGTCGGTTCGCACGATACTGCCTCCGCTGTTGTGGCAGTGCCTGCGTCGCGCGATGCGGAGTGGTGCTTCATCAGCTCTGGCACCTGGTCATTGATGGGTGTTGAGCTCGAGAGTCCCGTTATCGACGAACGCTCGCTGGCCGCCAACTTCACCAACGAAGTCGGCGTGGGCAATCGGATTCGCTTCCTGAAGAATATCCCCGGACTCTGGGTCCTGCAGGAGTGCAGACGCGTTTGGAAGCAAGCGGGCCTGGAGCTTTCTTACGCCGAACTCATGGAACAAGCGACGGTGGCCGAAGCGAGTTCAACGGTGCTCGATCTCGAGCGCTTCATCGCGCCGGGCGACTATCCGCAGCAGATCTGCGAGTACGCACGTATCACCGGGCAGCAAGTTCCCGCGGATCCGGGCGCCATGGCGCGCGTCATTCTGTTCAGCCTTGCTGTTCGCTATAAGCAAGTCCTCGAGTCGCTCGAACAGCTTACCGGGAAGACTCTGGCTGTTATTCACATTGTCGGCGGCGGCTCAAGAAACAGGCTGCTCAATCAACTTACTGCCGACATCACGGGTCGCCGCGTCATTGCCGGGCCGGCGGAAGCCACGGCCGCCGGCAACGCCCTCACTCAGGCTCTCGGCACCGGCGAGATCGGGTCGATTGAGGAGTTGAGGGCGATCGTGCGCCAGTCGTTCGAAGTCGAAGAGTTCAGGCCGTCTCAGCGTTGAAAGAAACGCTGCTTGTCAACATCCAGCCCAACCGCTACGTCGAAAAATCCGACCATCATCTCTGACCAGGTCTGCTCACCCCAGGTCACCGCGCTCTCAGGATCGGGATTATGCGGATTGTTCTTCGAGTTGTCAAACGTCGCAACCGCTTGCAGCGTGGTTCCGGCGCGCAGCAGAATCGGATCGGCTAACCGGTAGCTGAGCTGCCAATAAAAATCGTAATGCGGTATTTTCAGCAGCGTTCGCACTCGCCCATGCGGCTCGAGAATGTTGTACACAAAACTTTTTCCGCGCAGATGCATGTGTGGAAAAAAACTCAGCAGCAGCGCATCGTTCGGCAGCGTACCGTGCACCTCCACGCGATGCTCTGGATCGCCCGGCGGAATCACAAACCGATCGTTGGTCAACTGCAGTGTCAACACGCGCTTCGCCGGTCTGCTTTTAGAAAAGACCAGGCCAATGCTTGTGCGATCGTCCATTGCATGTCCGTGCGTCGTGTAGTGCATCTGAAGAACCAGGTCTGAGCCCGCCGGCACCAGCTTCGCAAAATCCCCAGGCCAGCGATCCGGCAGGCTGCCCGGCGCATACACCAGCAGAATGTCACTCGTGGTCCACATGGCATCCCGCCGGAGCGCCGGTGTGGGCAGATCATCGGCACTGAAAGGCCTGCCCACCGGGGCGCCCCGCAGCCAGGACGAATGTGGATCGCGCACATAGGCGACAGCGTGATGCACAGCCATTGCATTACCCGGTCGGATCTCCGCCATCTGCACCCAGCGGTCGTCTTTAAAGCCGGTGGGAATGATGATGTACTGATACGGCACATCACCCGACGCCGGAAGATGTTTCGCAACGGGCATCTGCACCACAAGATCCGGTGGCGCAATCTTCCAGCCCGCCGTCCAATGAACAGCGCCCGGTGCCTCATGCGGGTCGCCGCTGGACGCGTTCGCCTGTGCCCACGCGCCGATGGTTGCAATCTGATTCGCCGTCAGCGAAGGATCGTTAGAGAAGTGCCCACAGCAAGGATCCGCAAACCAGGGCGGCATAGTCTTCTTTTGCGTAGCAGCAGCCATCGCCGATGCGAAGGGCTTCGCCTGCCGGTATGTTTCAAGCGGCATTGGGGCCATTTCGCCGGTCCGGTGGCAGCTTTGGCAATGCGCCTGCAAAATCGGCAGGACATCACGATAGAAAGTAGGCGGCAAACTCGGCCCGCTTTGACCAGAAAAGAGAGAGCACACGGTCAAAGGCAGCCAGGCGGCACGCGCCAAAAAACGAAGCTTCAAACCTGCATCAATTTTCGCTCAGGGCGTCGGCAAAGGCGTCTTCTCCGCATAAAACCCTGGCGGCATGCTCGGCCAGTGAGGCTCACGCTTCTGCTTGAACGAAATCCGGCCTTCTCTGAAATCCGAACTTGCCATCAATTCCTTGCGAGCGGTGGCCGCCAGGTCGCCGGCTTGCTTCGGGGGCATGCCCGTCGAATCCCGCACGAAACGCATACCGGCTTGAATCGCCAGCGGACTTGCTTTGGCGAGATTGCGCGCTATCGCTTTGGCCCGATCGCCGACTTCCGGGCACGGACACACCCGATGAACCAATCCCCACTGGCACGCCTGCGCGGCGCTGAAAGATTCTCCCGTTAAGCTCAGATCGAGGGCGCGCCGTGGCCCCAGTGCATTGCTGATCGAGCGGTATACAAAGAACGGCCACAACCCGATTCGAATTTCGGGCAACCCAAACACCGCTCCTTCCGCCGCAATCACAACGTGTCCTTGCGCCACTAATCCGAGACCGCCCCCAAGCGCCGCCCCATTCACCGCCACTACAATCGGCTTGATTGATCGCGCTCCGATTGTGAAGAGCGCTTCGTGCGCCGCCGTGATCTCGTCTGGCTCTGACTCGCTTGCTTCGTCCAGATCCATGCCGGAGCAGAATACCGATCCCGTGGCGCTGATAGTCACGCAGCCAATATCTTCCCGACCCTGAGCGTTCAGGATCGCCTCTGCTATCTTCTCTGACATCCCAATCGTCAGGGCATTGCGCTTCTCAGGACGAGTCAGCGTAATCTGAAGAACCCGGTGCTTCTGTGAAACCTCTAAGTCCACAACGTTTACCCGAAGCTATCTTATATCGGATTACGTCGCAATTCGCGCCTGCTTTTAGCTTCGGCTACGGTCGTCGCGATCAAAGGCCAGCAGTTCGAGCGGCAAGTGTTCCGTGCGCTCGTGCTCGCACGCCACTCTAAACGCAAAATCCAACACTTCCCGGGTTCGCCTCGGATCGACTATCGCGTCACAATGACCTCGGGCCGCTGCATACTTGGCGTCGAGCCAGCGGTCGTAGTCCGCGCGCGTCTGCGCGATCTTCCCCTGCAGTTCGCCCGGCACATCCTCGCCCGCTTTCTTGAGCTTCTCCAATTCAGGGCCATAGATTGCCTGCACCGCACTCTCCCCTTCCATCACTCCAATGCGCGCACTCGGCCAGCTGAAGATAAAATTCGGATCGAAGCCCTGCCCCGCCATCGCGTAGTACCCTGCCCCGCTCGCATGGTTCACCGTCAACACGATCTTTGGAACAGTCGCGCACGCCATACTCTCAACCATCTCCGCTCCCGCGCGAATGATTCCCTCGGCCTCCGCCTCCACCCCTACCATGAAGCCCGACACGTCTTGTACGTAAAGCAACGGCAGGCGCCGCCGTTCGGCGTTCTCGACGAAGTAGGCAACCTTGCGCGCTGACTCCGGATAAACGATTCCGCCGATCCGTGGACCCGAAGTGGTCTTCAGGAACCCCCGGCGGTTCGCAATCACACCAATCGTCCGACCTTTTAGACGCGAGACTGAACACAGGAACTCTGGCGCATGCTCGGGCTGAAACTCTGAACTTTCGCCGTTATCCAGCAGCCGATCCAACAAATCCTCTGTTCGGTACGGCAGCCGGTGATCTGCCGGTAGAACGTCGTACAGGCCTTCTGCATCGTGCGCCGGCTGTCTCACTTGCTCCAGGGGCACTGGTACGTCGCGCGCAGGCGCCATTTGCCGGAACTGCTGCCGGATCAACTCTAAACACGCGCGATCGTCCGGGGCTCGGAAATGCGCCACACCGCTGATCGTGGTGTGCATCTTTGCGCCGCCCAACGTCTCAGCGTCAGTCACCTGGCCGACGGCGCCCTTCACCAGATTGGGGCCGCCGAGTCCCATGAAGCTCACTTTCTCGACCATAATGATCACGTCGCTCAGCGCCGGCAAGTACGCACCTCCGGCAATGCACGGTCCCATCACAGCCGATATCTGCGGGATGTGCAGCCTGCGCCGCATCAACGAGTTGTAGTAAAAGATCCGGGCTGCACCGTACTGCCCTGGGAAAATGCCGTCCTGCAATGGAAGGTTCACGCCGGCGGAATCCACCAGGTACACGATCGGCACCCGATTGCGCATCGCAATCTCCTGGGCCCGCAGGATTTTCGTGATTGTCTCGGGCCACCAGGCGCCGGCTTTCACCGTGGCATCGTTTGCCACAATCACGGCGGCTCGGCCTTGGATTTCCGCAAGACCCGTAACCACTCCCGCCGCGGGCGCCTGCCCTTCGTACAGGTCGTACGCCGATAGCAGGCCGATTTCCAGGAACGGCCTATCCGGATCGATCAGCAGCGAAATCCGCTCTCGTGCCGTAAGCTTCCCATCGCGATGCTGCTTCTCGATCTTCTTGGAGCCGCCGCCCGCCCGAAGCTTCTCTTCCAATTGGTGCAGCTGCTCGGTACGCTCCCGGAGGCTTATCGGTTGGTTTTTCACCGGCTCGCCACTCGCCCGTGGACATCGCGTATGGACCTACCAGGCAGGCAGCACCTGTGCTTGACAACCTTAACAACTCGCAAACTCCTGATAGTCTAACAGTCATGTACGGACTTGATCATCGGGCTCTGAAAATCACCTGGACGATCTTCGTCTTCTGCTTACTACTCCTGCTCGTTTACGCTATTCGCGAAACTCTGCTCGTGTTTGCCGCAGCTATTTTCTTCGCTTATATGTTGTCGCCGGTGGTCACCTTCATCGGGCACTTAGTCCCGCAGAGACGCGGCATCGCCCTTGCGATCGTGTACATGCTGTTGATCGGGGCTATGATCGGCGTGGGCTTCGCCGTTATCCCGCAGATCATTTCCCAGGCTTCCAGTCTGGTTACTCGTTTGCCTAGCTTGCTGAGTACCGGAAAACTGGCCAAAATGCAGCTCCCCAGCTGGCTCGATCCGGTGCGCGAGCAGATTATCGCCACCGCAAACAAAGAAGCGAGTAACTTAGCCGCCAGCGTTATGCCCTTCCTTCACGAAGCAGGAACGCGGGTGCTCTCAGGGGTAGGTTTGTTACTTCCGATGATCCTCATTCCGATTCTTGCGTTCTTCTTTTTGAAAGACGGGCAAATGATTACTCGTGCCCTGATTGGAACGGTGGAAGAGAAACAGGATCGTAACTTACTTCGCCGCATCTTATCGGATACTCACGGAGTTTTGCAGAATTATATACGCGCCTTAGTCATCCTGGCTGTAATTACATTCGGTGTTTATTCTTTGTTTCTGAAGTTAGTCGGCGTTCAATACGAGTTGTTACTAGCTGGCATGGCAGCTTTGCTGGAATTCATCCCGGTCATCGGGCCGGCATTGGCGTTGATTGTCATTTTGATTGTGTCGATAGTGACGGGTACCGGCGGCATTATCTGGATTCTCGTCTTCTGGGGCGTCTATCGGTTGTTCCAGGATTATGTACTGAGTCCATATCTGATGAAAGCGGGCTTGGAGCTACACCCGCTTCTGGTTCTCTTCGGCGTGCTGGCGGGTGAGAAGATCGGCGGAGTTGCAGGAATGTTCTTCTCGGTGCCGGTGATCGCGATTATCAAGGTCATCTTCACGAACTTGAAGAGCGCCTACGATCGCCGGGCGCTGACCGCCGCCTAACACTCTCGCCCGGTCTGGAGCACCTGCCTCGAAGCTTATAATCGTGTGGTCCGTCGCCGCGCATGGCCAGTTCTTCCCCTATCGATTGGTTTCCACTTTGGCTAAGTCTCCGGGTCGCCGGCCTTGCGACGCTTGTCGTCGTTACTCTCGGCACATTTCTTGCGTATTTGCTCTCTCACAAAGACTTTCGCGGCAAAGGCCTGCTCGACGCGATGGTGACACTGCCGCTCGTCCTACCGCCCACCGTCCTCGGCTACTACCTCCTGGTGGTCCTCGGGCATGGCTCGCCTTTTGGCAAAGTCTATGAGTCTCTGGTGGGCCATCCGCTCGTATTTACCTGGCAAGCCGCCGTGGTCGCTGCCGTTGTTCACTCAGCTCCTATTTATGTGAAGGCTGCGCGCGCGGTACTCGAAGCCGTCGATTATCGATACGAGTGGGCGGCCCGAAGTCTCGGCGCCGGTGAGTGGCGCACATTCCGGCACATAACGCTTCCAATGGCAGGCACCGGTTTAGGCTCACTTGCCGCGTTGAGTTTCGCTCGTTCTCTCGGCGACTTCGGTGTCACGATCATGATCGCCGGTAACATACCCGGGCGAACCCAGACCCTGTCGGTCGCCATCTACGATGCTGTCGAATCGGGCGACGGCCACCTTGCGCGAGTGCTCGTATTGATTATCTCTGCCGTAGCTCTCGCCTTACTCTGGCCCGCCACTTACTTCTCCCGCGCACAACGCGTAGGCAAAGCGTGACGATTCCCGGCGCTGCCGTAGCTTCCCCAGCCAACGCTCCTGACACGGCAACCGGCATCGACGCCCGGATCGTAAAGCATCTTCCGAAGATCAGAGATACGCCTGCCTTCCGTCTCGATGTTCACCTGCTGGCGCGAGAAGGCATAACCGTCATTTTCGGCCCCAGCGGCTCCGGCAAAACTCTCTTGCTCGATTCCATCTCCGGTTTTGTACGCCCCGATGAGGGCAGGATCATCGTGCGCAACGAGCTTTACTTCGACGCTGCAGCAAACGTTCATGTCAACCCTTCTCGTCGCCGTTGCGGCTACATTTTTCAGGATCATGCATTGTTCCCGCACATGACCGTGCGCCAAAACGTACGCTTTGCCGCCTCGCCCGCGCTGGTCTCTTCCGGCAGGCTAGCCCTGCATCGCCGAATCAACGAAGTGCTCGAAAGTTTCGAACTCGCTGAACTGGCCGAACGCAAATCTGCCCAATTGTCAGGCGGCCAGCGGCAGCGGGCTGCTCTCGCACGCATCTTTATCGCCGAGCCCCGTGTCTTGCTGCTCGACGAGCCATCGCGCGGACTGGATACTTCACTGCGGCAGGTGTTGTTTACGCTTCTCCGCTCGTTGCGCACGCGTCTGAGCGTCCCCATGATCCTGGTCAGTCACGATGTCGAAGACTGTTTCCAGCTGGCAGATTCCGTAGCCGTCCTCGATAACGGCCGAATCCTCCAGCAAGGACTCCGCGATACGGTCTTTGCAAAACCAGCCACGGTCAGCGTCGCCAGGCTGCTCGGGATCTACAATGTCTCTCCCGCAGAGATTGTCGCGCTCAACCCAGGTAATAATTCGAGCCGCATCCGCCTTTTGCAGCAGGAGATCGAAGCGCAATATCTCCCGGGACATTTGATAGGGGACACAGGTTATGCTTGCATGCGACGATCTGATTTGCGCCCCGTTCAACCCGGCTCTTCACCAGTCCGTAACCAGCTCACTTTACGCATTAACCAGCGTCAGCTCACCGCACAGGGTGTTCGCGCTTATTTTGACAGCGAATCTTGGATCTTGCTCGGCGGTCCTGAGGACACGTTCCACTCAAACACCGAAGCAATAACCCTGGAAGTCCCACCGTCAGCCATTACTTTCCTTGCAAAATGAAGCGCTACTACATCACTGACCGGAAATCCGTCGGCGGGTTCCGGCCATTGTTTGAGGTCATCCGCGATCAAATGCACTTGGGTGTTGATTACATCCAGATCCGCGAAAAAGACATCAGCGCGCGGGAGCTCTTCGAATTCACGCTGGCCGTCCTTGAGCTGCGTCAATCTGAAATCCGCGTTCCTCTGCACGCTAAGGTGCTTCTCAATAGCCGTGCCGACGTGGCGGTCGCTACCGGCGCCGATGGTGTGCACCTGCCGTCTGACGCTCCGCGCGAGTCTCTCCCCGGACTGCTGATCGCGCGTTCCTGTCACTCAATCGAGCAGGTTCGAAATAGCGAAGCCGACTTGGTCACCTTCGGTCCTGTCTTCGATTCGCCCGGCAAGGGCGCTCCCCTCGGCCTGGAAGCTCTTCAGGCAGCCTGCCGACTCGGTAAGACCGTTTTCGCTTTGGGCGGCGTCAATTGGGAAAACGCGGCCGCCTGCATGGATGCCGGAGCAGTGGGCATTGCGGGCATCCGGCTCTTCCAAAACCCCGATCTGTAGAACTTTCTGGTACCGAGGCGCGTTGGCGTGCGTTAATTGAAGCAATGCCCGTTTCGAAGCCTCTGCTTGTGGCAATGAAGAGAAGCTCATTCGCCACAGTCAGCCCTTTACTCTTTGCGGTGCTCTTACCGACAGTTCTGCACTCCCAAGAGTCTCAGGGTGGCGCAACTTCTGCGCCGCAGCCCGGGCAACTTGCTCCGCCGCCCGATGCGAACGGTTTGCTTAAGCTGCCCAACACCGTTTCGGCGCCGCCCCTCACGGCCGCTGAAAAATTCGATTATCGAGTCGTCCAGACATTTGGAATTCGGGGCTTCGTGGGAGCTGGCATCATCGCTGGTTTTGGGCAAGCCTCGAACACTCCATACAGCTGGGGTGGTGGAATGGAAGGTTTCGCCAAGCGCTATGCCTCCAACTTCGCCGGCAATTTGTCCCGCCAGGCCTTCGCCTACGTTCTCGAAGAAGGTTTACGGCAGGATCCACGCTACTTCCCCTCGCGCGACCCGGGTTTTAAACTGCGAGTCACGAACTCGGTGAAGCAGGTGTTTGTTACTCAAACTGACAGTGGTCATGCGTCTTTTGCTTACGCCCGTATCGGCAGCGCTTTCGCCGCTGGGCAATTTGTGAATGTCTGGCAGCCGGCCAGCACCGGAAGTGTCGGCGATGGTTTAAAGCGAGGCGTCTTCAGCTTAGGCGGCGATCTCGCATTCAATCTGATGCAGGAGTTCTTCCCGTTTACACGGCCGAGTTCCATGCGCAATCGGCATTGAGCGGAGCACTGAAGCTACTGCTGCTTAGAAGCTGCTGGCCTGTCGCGATCGCTCACGTTGACAACAGCACTCCTTCAGTAATGGGTGAGCCCGCCCGCCGTCATTCAGTTTGCCAAATCCGAAAAACTTCCACTAAGCATCCGCAGTGGAGGACACAATATTGCTGGAAATGCGGTCTGCGAGGGCGGATTGATGGTTGACTTGTCGCCAATGAAGCAGATCGTTATCAACCCAGCGTCCAGAGAAGCGGTGGTAGCGCCAGGCGTGTGAATCACAACGTTGAGCCCGCGCAGGCGGACTAGGAAGCAGTTGACGCGAAGACCCGCCGCTGCTCTTCCACGCGTTGGGTGCTCGCGTACTCGCGTTCGGGGTTGCTGATACTTTCATTCCCTATAACTCGGCAAATCGTCTTCGTGAGACCTTGCTGTTTCTTTCGGGATTGCCCAGAAGAGCTTCAAGGTACTCGTTCAGCGAAGGGTCGGAACTTCTCAACGCGGTGAGCCATTTGATAGTGCCGCACTCGTGGACTCTGCTCGCCAATGTCGGCTGCGTTTTGTCAAGTTGAGAATCTCTCCAGCGTGGCTGGGCACAATGTAGATATGCCAAGGTTCATCAGCGGAGTGATCCTGCTGGCGGACGATCCATTTGCCTTAAGGCGACCCAGGCTGCGCCGTGTCTTAGCATGTTGGCTTGCTAGTATAACTTCGATCGCCAGGAGTGCAAATGATTCTTGTGGTTGGTGCTACCGGTTTAATGGGAAGCGGGCTGTGCGAAGCGTTAATCGCGCGCGGCGAACGAGTGAAGGCGCTTGTCCGAACCACCAGTTTGCAAAAGAAAGTTGATGCTCTACGGTCATTAGGCGTCGAACTTTGTGTCGGCGACCTGAAAGATCCGCAATCGATCGCCGCTGCTTGCCGCGGCGTTGACGCAGTGATTTCAACTGCTTCATCGACCCTATCGAGACAGCCGGGGGACTCGATTGAGTCGGTTGACATGAATGGGCAGCTAAGCCTCGTGGAGAAAGCGAAAGACGCGGGCGTGGATCGATTTATCTTCGTTTCCTTCCCCAGAACCCCCGAACTTTCGTTTCCGCTGGCCGATGCAAAAGCGCGAGTCGAAGCGGCGATCGCCGATTTGAACTTTACCGTGGTTCAGGCGAGCTGGTTTATGGAAGTCTGGCTGAGCCCGGCATTCGGATTCAATTACGAGAAGGCCGAGGCTCGTGTGTATGGACCTGGAACGAAGCCTATCAGTTGGGTGTCTTTCCTCGACGTTGCTAACTTTTGCGCTGTCGCGCTTCGACATCAAGCAGCTGAACGGAAGACTCTACACTTCGGAGGACCAGAAGCACTCAGCCCACTAGAGGTAGTGACTCGGTTCGAAAAAATCGGCGGCAAGCCGTTCCGGCTGGAGCAAGTTCCTGAGCAAACGATCGTTGCGCAATTTCAATCAGCAACGGATCCTATGGAGAAAAGTTTCGCAGCGTTAATGGTCGGTTATCTGCATGGGAATAGGATGGACATGACTGAGATCGTCGAAACGTTTGGAATTCAATTGACGGGCATCGATCAGTATGCTAGGCGCGTGTTGGCAAAAGCTGCTACAGCATAGGCATCCGATCCTTCCGCCTTTGCGCGAGAAGCGAACAGCAACGGCCTGAACCGTGATCTCGATTCGACTTAGGACAGTGGCACAAATCCACAGAGGCGGCAAACCCCTTCCACGAGTTCAAGAAGCAGTCTTACGACGTACCCGCGACTATCGAAGAATCGATGCGAGCAAGATCGCCTGGAACTTTAAGGTCATACGAAAGGAAAGCCGCTTTCTCCGAGTCACACGCGCAAGACCAAACGGAGTTTTTTTGAACGGACGTTGGGCCCTCATCGCGTTCTTGCAACGCAAATGGAGCGCGAGCTGGACTATCGGCTGAAAAGAGAGCTCTGGGACTTCCGCGAGAACCGCAGGGCCGTCACTTTCTTGTATGAATGGCACGACGACAGCGGCCAGTGCAATCGAAGCTCTGGGGTCTTGAGATCTCCGCCCCGGTCAGGTGTCGACATGTATGTACAAGCACTCTGGCGACAAATTGCGCCGCTACTTAACCTTCTTGGGCATCGCTTCGATCGCTTCAGACGCCGTGGTCCTTCCGCCATGTTCCTTAACGATCTTTAGAAAGAATACGACTCCATCGCGGCTGATCAAGAACGTTGACGGATAGGCCGTCTCGTCCTGCGCGTTCCATCTCAGGCCGTAGGCGTTTGTGAAAGCATAGCCCGGATCAAGCACGAGGTCGAAATCAGCAGGCAATTGTTTGCCGACAAGGAACTCTGCTGCCTTGCCTTTCAGATCCCGCGGCGGTCCCGGGTACACCAGTATTACGTGCGCTCCGAGTTCGGCAAAGCGCTGGGCGTTGGCGATGAAGTCCTGCACCTGGCGGCTGCAATAGGGGCACTGATACCCGGGATACCCACGAAGGACGACCAGAACCACCGGCCCTTTTGTCGTAACTTCCGAGAGTTGGACCACCCTGCCCTCTGGCGTGGACAATTTGAAATCTGGCGGCCGTTCGCCGATGTTGGGCTGCACGGTTGCGGCGATCGATATACTCGCAACTGACGCTAATAGAAGACAAGCGACTGTTCTCAATTTTTTTAACCTTTTCTTGGAAGCGCCTCTTACAGCAATTGATCCATAACGCAGAGTACGAGCCGCATCTCGCGGCTCGCAATACAAGAAGAGCGTTACGTCAAATTAGTAGGCTGCAATTCCGTTCAAACCAGCGCTGGCGTAAACCGCTGGCAGATTGACCGGGGTTTGCGCTTTCAACGAACCGTCGGCGTTGATAGTCCAGATATCGATAGCGCCGGCGCCTCCGTTACTGGCATATAGAAACTTGTCATCGTCCGACAAAGCCAGATCCAGCAGAGCGCCGTTCGCCACTGTGCCAACTTCGCCAGTCCCAATTGCGTTAAAGGCGCCGGAACCGGAAACCGAATACCCATCAACGATGTTCGCCCCGCCAGTCGAGCCGTAGGCGAACCCATTCGCCGTCACCACAATCCAGCACGCGCCTCTAAAAATAGGGGTTGAGTGTAATGACGTCAGTGTGGCGTTGTCATCGACCAAGTTAGAACCAATGTTAGGGCCTCCAACGGAAATGAGAAGACCGCTACTGGGAGCTATGGCAAAGTCGAAAATGCCTGGATATGAGGTGACGCTGGCAGTGCCAAGGGTGCCATCGGAATCGACTGGAAACGCGTCAATGGCGCCGGTGACTCGTTCGGCCGCCAGCAGAACTTTGCGGTCAGAGGTAAAGGAAATGGAGCTGCCGCCCGAAAGTGCTGTGCTGAGATAGCTGATCGCGCTCGGGATTCTAATCAGTTTGCCGTCCTCAAAGTGAAAGCCTACGACGCTGCTATTTCCCGCCGCATTTAGAACATAAACTAGATCGCCCCATTGTGCGATCGCATCTGGAGCACTACCTCCGGTGGACTCAATATCAACGAGTTTCAGCTTTGCGCCATCCACCTGGAATGACGAGATGGTACCGCTCGCCGAATTCACGGCTAACAGAAAGCCGCTGTCTTGAGTAAGCAACAGCGAATTCTGAGAGCCCAGCGGATCGATCGAACCACCACTGCCGTTTCCTCCGGTGGGAGTGCTGCCCAGAGAGACTAAAGAGCCATCCGCCTGCCTGCCGAAGCGCAGGATTTGATTTCCGGTGTTACTGTTTGTCATCAAGAACACAGCGCCCGCATAGGCGTTTTTCTTTCCGTTGCTGCTAGACTTAGCCCCGAAGACGGACGACGCCGTCAGGGCCAAGAGTAGCGCGGCCGATTGATAGATTGACTTTTTTGACAATTGTTTTTCCTTTCAAAGCGGACTTAAGTGAAAGAACTTCATCCTGCTTCGGGTTCGGAGAAAACTTTTCAAAAGTTACGGCCTAAAGAGAAACATTTGCAAAAGAGTCAACCACTGGTTCGGGTCGGCTAGCCAATCATCAACGGCGTTGAGTTCGCGCTCTTCGAATGCTCTTGAGCACTGCTTCGGCGGCGAGAGAATCGAAATCTCCTTCGCATCCCAGAGAGCATTCGCATGGAGAGGGCGCCATACCGTGCATTGGCCGATCGTACACCCGCAGAGTTTGCGGAGGCGGCGGGAGACTGCGCCAAAAATTCATCTTCTTCGGCACCGACATTTCCCAGTTGGTCGTGTAACGCCCTCCGCTCGAAATTCTTAAGTGCCCGCTGCCTCAACCGCCGTTTCCGAATGCAGCTCCTGTAAGCTCCACACACGAATCGGATCGCGCCTCCGTGCCGCTACGACCTCCGCTGCTGCCTTGGCACCGCTCATCGTGGTGATGCACGGCGTGCGGTACATCACCGCGTTGCGCCGAATCGTCTGCTCATCCGGGAAAGAGTGGCTGCCCGTTGTCGTATAGACAATCAGGTTCAGCTTGCCCGCTTTCAACAAGTCCACTGCGTTCGGCCGTCCTTCGTTCACTTTGAAGACAGTCTTCACAGGCAAACCGACCGCTCGTAATGCCGCTGCCGTACCCCGTGTCGCGAACAGCTCGAAGCCGAATTCCCTGAACTCTTTGCCACCTCTACCGCTGCCAGCCTCTTGCGATGGTTCACGTTGACAACAGCACCGGCCTGAACCGTTATCTGGATTCGACCGTCAATCGTGCCATCAATGACACTCTTAAAGTTGCTTATTCCAATCGAACTTACCTGCTGGCATGAGGAGCCAGTCCTCCTGCACGGCAAGGCCTCATAGTAGAACCAGGAGATCCGAGCTGGGTTCAAGCTCTACGTTGAAAAAGATGATCAGGCAGGCCCTCACGTTATTAATGACGCTCGGTCCGGTTCTTGCAGCCGGCCAGGACGAACACAACCACCCGGTGCCTGAAAAGCTTGGTACGGTATCGTTTGCCACTTCATGCAAGCCTGCAGTCCAGCAGGAGTTCAATCGGGCAGTGGCGCTCCTTCATTCCTTTGCTTATCGGCCTGCTGAAGAGGCATTCCAAGGTGTCAGCCGACAGGACCCACAGTGTGCCATGGCGCATTGGGGCAGTGCAATGACGCACTTCCACCAATTATGGGATTTGCCTCCTTCGCCTGCAGATACCGCTGCTGCAAACCAGGAGATCGGGAAAGCTGCCAGGCTCGAAGCTTCCGAACGTGAGCGCGGATTCATTGGTGCTCTCAGCCTGGTATTTAAGGATGCGGATACTGTTCCCTACAGGACTCGAGCAGCGAACTTCGAAGCAGCGATGCATGAACTTGCAGTAGCAAATGACAAGGACGTTGAGACCCAAGTGTTCTATGCCCTCGCCCTGATCTCCAACGCGTCTCCTTTGGATACGGAACATAGAAGGCAAAAGCTGGCGATCGGGCTGCTGGAACCCCTGTTTCGAGACTTTCCCTATCACCCGGGAATCCCGCACTATCTCATTCATGCCTGCGACAACCAGGAACTAGCGTCGGCAGGCCTTGCCGCAGCTCGAGCCTACGCCGGCATTGCCCCGTCGGCACCGCATGCCCTGCATATGCCGTCACATGTCTTCACGCGGCTCGGTCTGTGGAATGACTCCATTGCATCCAACCTGGCCGCGAGAAGCGCCGCACAAAGTCAAGGCGACACGGGCGAAGCACTGCATGCTATGGACTACCTGGTTTACGCCTACCTGCAGAGCGGGCGCAACCGGGAGGCAGCCCAGGTTATTGAGCAACTCAAGGCAATGCCAAGCCTGCGGATGGGGGACTTCAAAACGGGGTACGCTGCAACGGCTATGCCGATTCGCTACATCGTCGAACGGCAGCAGTGGAACGAGGCGGAGAAGGTGGTCAGTCCACCGAATCCGGCCCAACCGCAAGTAGTCGCAATTGCTGTATGGGCGCGCGGGCTTGGATTGGCTAGAAATGGCCATGTGCAAGATGCCGATAAAGAATCGGAGACGCTACGCCAGATTGAAGATCAACTTCGTGCGTCTGCAAACGGCTACTGGGCAACCCAGGTAGATATTATGCGGCGCGAGGTGATGGCCTGGTCGGCCCAGGCGAGGAAAAAACCCGAGGAGGCGGTTGCCGCTTTACAGAGTGCAGCTGATGACGAAGATGGAATCGAGAAACTCCCGGTAACTCCCGGCCCGATCGTTCCAGCTCGCGAGCAACTTGGAGAGCTATTTCTTGAGCAAGGCCAGTCTGACGCCGCGGCGAAGGCATTCAAGGCGGCACTCGTGGGCACTCCCGGCCGGCGGGGAGCCCTGCAAGGTCTGGTCAGGGCCGCAAAATCTCACTGACTGGTAAAACGCGGACGCACTTAAAACTGGGTTGTTTATACTGCAAAGTTGCCAGACACGATCCTTGTTGGCGAAGGCCACCCACGACAACCGGAAGGTAGTCGGTTCGGGCTGAAAGTACCAGGCCGCAGCAACTGCGGTAACAGAACTTCAATCCTGGAATGGAGGTATTCTCGTGTTCGGCTAAGGACTTTGCGGCCCGCTGCTATAGCAGCTTTTTGTGGATCACTAGAATGGATCCGCTCTGCGATCGCATCTGCCTCGAGCAAGTTGCCGCGACCAGCAAAGTTAACGCGCCGAATAATGCTGCTTTTGCCGGAGCCGTTTGTTCCAGCAAAGATTGTGAGGACCGGCAATCAGGCGGCTGTTTCGTCCAGTTCTCTTATCACTTCGTAGTTTCTGTCACCGGTGCATCATCAAGGAACCGGATCTCAAACTTCCGACCGTTTAAGTGCTCAATAACATTCAGCTGTCGAACGCGGTCCCAATAGAAGACCGAAACTCCAGCCTGAAGAGTTTCAATACGTGCTTGGGCGCCCGCTAAACGTATCGCGGTCTTAAAATCGTCGTCGAAAAACTGGGCACCCTCCATAGCTCGATGGATAGATTACTACCGACAACTCCCCTTCCCAACTGCGTTCTTCCAGCGAGCAACTGAAGTCGCCGCCTAACGCCCTTCCCCTCGAAATTCTTAAGTGCCCGCTGCCTCAACCGCCGTTTCCGAATGCAGCTCCTGCAAGCTCCACACACGAATCGGGTCGCGCCTCCGGGCCGCTACGGCCTCCGCTGCTGCCTTCGCACCGCTCATCGTGGTGATGCACGGCGTGCGGTACATCACCGCGTTGCGGCGGATGGTCTGCTCATCCGGGAAAGAGTGGCTGCCCGTTGTCGTATAGACAATCAGGTTCAGCTTGCCCGCTTTCAACAAGTCCACTGCGTTCGGCCGTCCTTCGTTCACTTTGAAGACAGTCTTCACAGGCAAACCGACCGCTCGTAGTGCCGCTGCCGTACCCCGCGTCGCGAACAGCTCGAAGCCGAATTCCCTGAACTTCTTTGCCACCTCTACCGCCGCCGGCTTGTCGCGATCGTTCACGCTGATAAACAGCGCCCCCTCGTCGGGAATGGGCGAGCCCGCCGCTAGCTGCGCCTTCGCAAACGCCTCCCCAAAACTCTGGCCCACTCCCATCACCTCGCCAGTCGAACGCATCTCCGGGCCCAGCGCCGGATCCACGCCCGGAAATTTGGCAAACGGAAACACAGGGCTCTTCACAAAGTAACTAGGCACAGGGAGTGTGCCGTTTACCGTACCCCGCGTTAGATGCATCAATTCCGGCAACTTCTTTCCGAGCATCAGGCCGACCGCTACCTTAGGCAGCGGCACTCCAGTCGCTTTGCTCACGAAAGGCACTGTTCTGGAAGCCCGCGGGTTTACTTCAAGCACGTAAACAATCCCGTCCTTCAATGCGTACTGGGTGTTCATCAATCCGATTACGTTCAGCGCGCGAGCCAGTTTCGCCGTGTACTCCTCAATCGTCTGAATAGACGCCGGAGATAGCGAAATCGCAGGCAAGACGCAGGAACTATCGCCCGAATGCACGCCAGCTTCTTCGATGTGCTCCATAATTCCGGCAATCAGCACATTCTCGCCGTCGCACAGCGCATCGACGTCTACCTCCGTAGCGTCTTCGAGAAAACGATCGATCAGCACTGGTCTTTTTACAGAAAGATTCGTCGCTTCCTGCATGTAGCGCCGAACTGTTTCTTCGTTGTAAGCAATCACCATGGCGCGTCCGCCAAGCACATAACTTGGCCGCACCAGCACCGGAAATCCGAGCCGGCGAGCAATCTCGCACGCCTCCTCTACACTTGACGCCGATCCGTGCGGCGGCGAAGGAATCCCCAGTTCATTCAGCAGTTTTCCAAAAAGCTTGCGGTCTTCCGCCAAGTCGATGTCGCTCGGATCAGTTCCGATGATTGGCATGCCGGAGTCTTTGAGCGGCATTGCCAAATTCAGCGGCGTCTGTCCGCCAAACTGCACGATCAGCCCGTCCGGCTGCTCTACATCGTTGACGTTCAGCACTTCCTCCTGCGTCAACGGTTCGAAGTAGAGGCGGTCGCTTGTGTCGTAATCGGTCGAGACGGTCTCTGGATTGCAATTGACCATGATCGACTCGTAGCCGAAATCCTGCAGTGCGAACGAGGCGTGGCAGCAGCAGTAATCGAACTCGATTCCCTGCCCGATCCGATTTGGTCCGCTGCCGAGAATCATCACTTTCTTGCGATCTGTCGGCGCAGCCTCATCCTCCGACTCGTAGCTCGAATACATGTACGGCGTAAAGCTTTCGAACTCCGCCGCGCACGTGTCCACGCGATTGAACACCGCGCTAACCCCTAAATTCTTGCGTGCCCTGCGCACCGTCCAGCGGAGCCGCCCCAATCATCTCTGCAATTTGTCTGTCGCCAAGACCATCGCGCTTGAGCTTTCGAAACTCCTTCGCGCTCAGTGAGTCGAGTGTTCGCCCTTTTAGAGATTGTTCGGTCGCCACCACATCCGCCACCTGCTGCAGAAACCAGCGATCGATGTTCGTCATTTCATGCACTTGCTCGATGCTGTAGCCTTGCGCGAACGCGAATCGAATGTACTCCAACCGGTCCGGATTCGGCGTGATCAAGCGCTTCGCGATGAGAGCCGGATCAAGTGTCTGTGCACTCGATGACTTGCCCGTCTCGAGACTCCGAAGGCCCTTTCCCAGCGCCTGTTTGAACGTTCGGCCGATCGCCATCACCTCACCCACCGATTTCATCTGGGTGCTCAGCACGGGCTCCGCGCCCGGGAATTTCTCAAACTGCCAGCGCGGTATTTTTACAACCACGTAGTCGATAGTAGGTTCGAAGCAAGCCGGTGTTGCTCGCGTAATATCGTTTCGAATCTCATCCAGACGATAGCCAACAGCCAGCTTCGCCGCGATTTTAGCGATCGGGAAACCGGTGGCTTTCGACGCCAGCGCCGAGCTTCGCGACACGCGTGGGTTCATCTCCACCACCACCATGCGTCCGTTCTCCGGATTGATCGCAAACTGAACGTTGGAGCCGCCGGTATCGACGCCTATCTCGTTCAAGCAGCGAAGCGCCGCGTCGCGCATCATCTGATACTCGCGATCGGTAAGCGTTTGGGCAGGCGCAACAGTAATCGAGTCGCCGGTATGCACTCCCATCGGATCGAAGTTTTCGATCGAGCAGACGATAATGCCGTTGCCGGCCTTATCCCGCATAACTTCGAGCTCGAACTCTTTCCAGCCGAGAACGCTTTCTTCCACCAACACCTCGTGCACCGGCGAGAGATCGATGCCGCGCGCCCAGAATCTCCGCCAGCTCCTCGCGGTTGTACGCGATGCCGCCGCCAGAACCGCCCATCGTGAAGCTCGGCCGCAGGATGATCGGATAGCCGATCCGCTCCGCAAACTCCAGCCCGTCTTCGATGTTGTTCACCAGCTGCGCTTGGGTCATATCAAGCCCGATTTTCCGCATCGCGTCTTTGAACAGCAGCCGGTCTTCTGCTTTCTTGATGGCGCTCGATATCGGCCCCGATGAACTCGACGCCGTACTCTTCAAGAACTCCGGATTCGGCCAGTTCGACCGCAAGGTTCAGAGCGGTCTGGCCGCCCACTGTCGAAAGCACAGCATCCGGACGCTCCTTGCGAATCACCTCCGTCGCAAACGTCAGACGCTAAGCGGCTCTATATAGGTGCGGTCCGCCAGTTCCGGATCAGTCATGATCGTTGCCGGATTGGAGTTGATCAAGACGACTTCATAGCCTTCTTGCCGCAGCGCCTTGCACGCCTGGACGCCGGAGTAATCAAACTCGCATGCCTGCCCGATAACGATCGGTCCGGAGCCGATGATCATAATCCGCTTCAGATCGTTTCGCTTCGGCATCGCTTACCGCTTGTGCTCCTTCATTGCAGCGGCAAAATCCTGAAAGAGATAGTGGGAATCGTGCGGTCCCGGCGCAGCTTCCGGATGATACTGCACGCAAAACATCGGCACATTCCTGTGTCGGAAACCTTCCAGTGTTTGATCATTCAAATTCTGGTGTGTGATGTCGATTTCCGATTCCGGAAGCGAATCAGGATCGACACAGAAGCCATGATTTTGCGACGTAATTTCGACCTTCTCGGTCTGTTGATTCAGCACCGGATGATTTGCTCCGTGATGACCGAATTTCAACTTGTAAGTTCTGCCGCCCAGTGCCAGGCCAAGTATCTGATGTCCCAGGCAGATTCCGAACACCGGAACGTGGCCAATCAGCTTCTTGATCTCCGCCGCCTGCCGCGTCAGAGGCTCCGGATCGCCTGGTCCGTTCGAGAGAAACACTCCATCCGGCTGAAGTGCCAGCACATCTTCCGCTGGAGTATCCGCGCCGACCACCGTAACGCGGGAGCCGATCTGCACCAAATGCCGCAAGATGTTGCGTTTCACTCCGTAGTCGTAAGCGACCACGTGGAATCGCTCTTCCGGGGCCGCGGTCAGCTTGTCTGAGGAGGAAACTGGCGCGATGCCTCGGTCCAGTGATATGTGCCGGGCGTCGAAACACGCGAGACCAGATTCTGCCCGGCCATCGACGGCGCAGCTCCGGCCGCACGCACCAGCTCTGCCGGGTCGCTTTCCCCACCGCGATCATGCCTCGCAGAGCGCCGCGTTCCCGAAGCAGTCGCACCAGCTTCCGCGTATCGATATCTGCAATTACGGGAATTCCGTGCTTTGCCAGGAAAACTTCGGCCTTGTCGGTGGAACGCCAGTTACTCGCGATCGGTGAGATCTCCCGAACCACCAGCCCCTCGATGTACGGAACTTCCGATTCGTTGTCCGCTCCGTTCGACCCATAATTGCCGATCTGCGGATTTGTTAGCACAACAATCTGCCCGCAATACGACGGATCGGTAAAGATCTCTTGGTATCCGGTAATCGCTGTATTGAAGACAACCTCGCCCATCCGGCGAACAGGCGCACCAAAGCTAGTGCCCTCGAAGACTGTTCCGTCCTCTAGGGCGAGAACTGCTGGCTGCAACAGGAAAAACTCCTCTTCGGTGATTGAATGGCTACGAGAGTCGCAGCCTTGAGTCTCTGATCCAGCTTCGTTCCGGAAGCGTTGAGTGGATCGTCTTATTGAATCACGTTTGCCCGGTAGGTTCAAATAGGGGAAGCGAATGAAGGAAGTAAACCATTGGATCGAGATTCTCGGAACCGCCGTCGATCTGGCGTTGCTGCTCCGCATTGGACAGCTGAAACTCTACCGGACTTATTCTTCATCACCCTGGTTTGCATTCTTCGTGTTCTTCGACGGGGTTGCTTTGTGGCTCGGCAGCAGTTCGGCCGAGTTCGCCCGTGTCTTCTTCTACTCCCGCTTTTTATACGCGTTCGTCTTCCCGATGGCGGCCTACGACGTTTGGGAGGAAGTGAAATCGCATATGGGCCGCATCCGCAAATTAGCCATGTTCCGCCTGGTTTCGAGCCTGCTGGTGGCGGCGATCTTCGGGCTGATTATCGGCGTCTTTGCCAGCGATGACGCGGCGGGCGCTAGCTCAGCCGAGAATACCTTCGCCGTTATTCTCTGGTCCGCTTCCTCCACCGCGAGCTTGGGATTCCTCTGGTCAATGCACCGCTTGACGCGAGCCCAGAAAGTTGAGCTGGTCGGAAATACTCCGGTCTGGCTGCTCTTCTTTGAACTCTCTTTCGTAGGTGAAGTTGTTGGTGCTTTCTCGTGATTGTGGGCCAGCTGCTCAAGAATGTTATCGCCGTTGCTCTGGATATGTCGTTCAGACTTTTCGGTCTCCTTATCACGGTCTGGTGTATCTGGAAGCTCAAGGCCCCGGTCTCCGACGTGCCGACCGCCCCGGAAAAGGCAAGTCCCTGATATTACAACCGGGCTTCGAAATAAGTCTGCCGCAAAAACACGTTCATCTAATAGTGATGCCATGAGCTCAGAAGATCAAAACCGATGCTGGCCAGGTTATGAGCCAGTGCCCGGCAAGAAGCCGAACAGCCAAGGCAGTTGCCGTCCAAAAGCGGAGTCGAAATCGACTCCTTCCGAGAAGCAATTCAAGGCAAAACGCAAACGCCAGCTTGACAAGTGGCAAAAAGAGCATCCTGGTTCGCCCCGCAAGGCTGCCCAGCACATAAGCGGCCCGAACGGCGAGTCGAGTTCGCCGCCCAAAGCCGCCAAAAAGAGCCCTAAGAAAGCTGCCGCCAAGAAGACCGCAGTGAAGAAAACCACTGGCAAGAAAGCGCCAGCTAAGAAGACCACCGCCAAGCGCTCGTCCAGGAAACAAGCAGCCTAGCTTTCCTGTCCGCCGACTGGGAAAAGACGCTCTCGGCTAAAATAGGGTTCACGCCCCCTTCGCATGAGATGTAACCATGCTAGTAGGCGAGTGCCCGTTTCTGCCGCATGTCTATTTCCACTAAGTATTTCCCGTACACTCGGGCGACCCACGTCCTCGCTCAGCCTGAACCCTATCCGTCAGGCCGATGCCGCGGATGAAAGTCGTCATCCTCTGCGGCGGACTAGGGACCCGCATGCGTGAAGAGACCGAGTTCCGGCCGAAACCGCTGGTGGATGTCGGAGGCCGGCCGATCCTCTGGCACATCATGAAATCGTACGCTCATCACGGCTTCCGGGATTTCGTGCTCTGCCTGGGCTATCGCGGCAACATGATCAAGGAGTACTTCCTGAACTACGAGGCCATGAACAACGACTTCACGATCTGCCTCGGGAAGAAAGCGCGCATCCAGTACAACGACGATCACGAAGAGCAGGATTTCATCGTGACGCTCGCCGAAACCGGTGCCGAATCGATGACCGGCGGCCGAGTGAAGCGCGTACCGAAGTACCTCGAAGCCGAAGACCGCTTTCATGGTGACCTATGGCGATGGTCTGAGCGACGTCGATATTCCGAAGCTGGTCGCAGTTTCACAAGAGCCCACGGCAAGCTCGCCACCGTCACCACCTTCCGTCCTGTCTCGCGCTTCGGCATTCTCGATATCAACGAGCGCAATCAGGTGCAGAACTTTATCGAGAAGCCCAAGTCGGATGCCTGGGCAAGCGCTGGTTTTTTTGTCTTCGAGCGCAAAATCCTCGACTACCTGGACGGCGATGAAACGCGTGCTCGAGCGCGAACCGCTCGAACGCCTTGCCGCCGAAGGCCAGTTGATGGCCTACCATCACGAAGGCTTCTTCTACGCCATGGATACCTTACCGCGAATACCAGGCTCTGAACGATCTCTGGAAGTCGGGCGAAGCGCCCTGGAAGAGGTGGGCATGAGCGCGCGTCTCGTGGCGCGATCGCCCGACCCTGGTGACAGGCGGTACCGGCCTTGTCGGGAGCTGGCTGATTCGGCGGCCTGCTCGAGGCAGGCGCGGATGTGGTTTGCCTGGTGCGCGATTGGGTGCCGCGGAAGCGAACTCGTGCGCAGCAAGCTGCGTCGATCAGGTGAAGGTGGTGCGCGGCGACATCTGCGATCGCGAACTCCTCGAGCGCACTCTCGGCGAGTACGAGATCAACACCGTCTTTCATCTGGCGGCGCAGACGATTGTCGGCATCGCCAACCGCAATCCGGTTTCCACTTTCGAAAGCAATATTGAAGGGACCTGGAATGTTCTCGAAGCTTGCCGGCGCTCGCCTCCGTCAAAGCGATCGTGGTGGCCTCTTCCGATAAGGCATATGGCGATCAGGAGAAGCTGCCTTACTCCGAAGACACGCCGCTCGAAGGCCGCCATCCTTACGACGTCAGCAAGTCTTGCGCGGACCTGATCACGCAGGCTTATGGCAAAACCTACGGCTAGCCCGTTGCGATCACACGCTGCGGCAATTTCTATGGCGGCGGCGATCTGAACTGGAACCGCATCGTTCCTGGCACGATCCGCTCGGTTCTGCGCGGCGAACGCCCGGTCATCCGTTCCGATGGTCAGTTCGTTCGCGATTACTTCTATGTGGAAGATGGCGCCGCCTGCTACATGCTGCTTGCTGAGAACGCTTGCTGGATCGGTACGAACAAGCTGCGCGGCCAAGCCTTCAATTTCTCCAACGAGATCCAGGTGACCGTTACCGAGCTGGTGAACATGATTCTTGAAAAGATGAACTCGTCTCTCGAGCCCGACATCCGCAACGAGGCATCAAACGAGATTCGCCATCAGTATCTGAGTGCAGAACGCGCGCGCAGCGACTTGGCTGGAGGCCGCTGTTCACATTGGATGAGGGTCTGACCAACACCATCTCCTGGTACCGCGAGTTTCTTGCAGGAAGCGGCCGCATGAGCTCGCAAACAGAGCTTCGCGGTCAGATCCTCTCGATCTCGTGGGCGAATATCACAGCGCAAGCTTTCGCCCCGCGTCCATTTGTCGCCGGCGAAACGCCCGTGCCCGTATCCGGACGCGTGTTCGATGCCGAGGACATGCGGTCGCTGGTCGATTCGTCGCTCGATTTCTGGCTGACTACGGGCGTTTCGCTGCGCAATTCGAAAAGCAGTTCGCCCGATGGTTCGGTATCCGTACCGCTACGCTGGTCAACTCCGGATCGTCTGCCGACCTGCTTGCCGTTACCGCGCTGACTTCGCCCAAACTTGGCGACCGGCGGCTCAAACCTGGCGATGAAGTCATCACCGTCGCCGCCGGCTTTCCGACAACCGTCAATCCGATCATTCAGAACGGGCTGGTTCCGGTGTTTGTCGATGAGCAGATTCCTACCTACAACATCGACGTCACAGCATGCTCGAAGAGGCTCGCTCGGAACGCACTCGCGCCGTTGTGATTGCGCATACGCTCGGCAATCCATTCGATCTCGGAGCCGTCACCGAATTCACCAAGAAGCACGATCTGTGGCTGGTCGAAGATTGCTGCGACGCTGTCGGCGCAACGTACAACGGCCAAAAAGTAGGCACGTTCGGTGATCTTGCGACGGTGAGCTTCTATCCCGCGCACCACATCACGATGGGCGAAGGCGGCTGCGTGCTGGCGGAGAAGCCGCTCCTGAAAACGCTGGTCGAGTCGTTCCGCGATTGGGGCCGCGACTGCTGGTGCGAGCCCGGAAAAGAGAATACTTGCGGCAAGCGCTTCGACTGGCAGCTCGGCGAACTGCCCTGCGGCTACGATCACAAATACACCTACTCGCACATCGGCTACAACCTGAAGATGACCGATATGCAGGCAGCGGTCGGGGTCTCGCAGTTGAAGAAGCTGCCCGAGTTCATCGAAAAGCGGCGCGCCAATTTCACTGCCTTACACAGCGGTCTCAAGGATCTCGAGGAGTTCTTTATCCTGCCGGAAGCCACCCCGCACTTCGGAGCCGAGCTGGTTCGGGTTCCCGATCGCTGTCCGCCCGGAAGCGCCTTTCAATCGCAACCAGGTGATCGCTTTTCTGGAAAGCCGCAAGATCGCGACGCGCTTGCTGTTCGCGGGCAATCTGCTGCGGCAGCCGGCTTATCAGAATATCCGGCATCGCGTGGTCGGATCGCTCGACAACACCGACTTCATCATGAACCAGGTCTTCTGGGTGGGCGTCTATCCGGGAATCAGTCCCGAGATGCTGAACTACATGCTCGAAGTCTTCCACGACCTGTGCGCCGCGCCTTGGGATTCGAGCAGTTCCGAACCTTCACCTGCCTTGACTGCCATCCAGTCATGAGCGCAACTCGAAACCCGATCATTCAGCAGGATGTCGCGCGGATCGCCGCGTCCGATCTACCCTGGAGCAGATTTTCTGGTAAAACAATTCTCGTCTCCGGGGCTAATGGATTCCTCCCCGCTTACCTCGTCGAGACGTTGACTCAACTCAACGAGGCCAACGGCACGGGTTGCAAGGTTATCGGGCTTGTTCGTAATGCCGGCAAAGCCCAGGCCCGCTTCGATCACCTGCTGAACCGAGCAGACTTCTCGCTGCATGTTCAAGATGTTTGTTCGCCGGTGACGATTGATTCTAAAATCGACTTCGTCATCCACGCGGCGAGCCAGGCCAGCCCGAAGTTTTATGGGAAAGATCCCGTCGGCACGCTTTCCGCAAACACCATCGGCACGAACAATCTGTTAAGCCTCGCGCGCGATCACAAAGCAGAGGGCTTTCTCTTCTTTAGCAGCGGCGACGTCTATGGGCGCAGTGCGACACCTGAGGTTCCGACCAAAGAAGACGTCTACGGATACCTCGATCCCACTGATGTGCGCTCCTGCTACGGCGAAAGCAAGCGCCTGGGGGAGACTATGTGCATCGCCTGGAGCCATCAGTATGGCGTCCCGGTACAGATTGTTCGCCCATCGCACACTTACGGGCCGGGCATGGCGCTAGACGACGGCCGGGTCTTTGCTGATTTTGTGTCGAATGTCGTGCGTCACGAGAACATTCTGGTAAAAAGTCGTGGAACCGCTCGGCGTCCCTTCTGCTACTTGGCCGATGCTACGCTCGGCTACTTCACGGTGCTTTTGAAGGGAGCAGACCGGCAGGCTTACAACGTAGGTAACGAAAACTGCTATTTGAGCGTGGCTGAGCTGGCTGGATTGCTTACGGGACTTTTTCCCGAACGAGGGCTGACCGTTCAGTTTCAGCCGGATTTCACACAGCCGGGTTATATTCAGAGCACGGCGCAAGGAGGTTCCCTCGACAGCTCCAAGCTGCGGGCGCTGGGATGGGATGCAACCACGGGCGCCGAAGAAGGTTTCCGGCGAACCGTCCTGAGCTATGAATCCCGATCGGCCGCGACATTATGAAATCGATAACGATCCTGACGCCTTGCTACAACGAAGAAGAGAACGTTGAAGAGTGTTATAACCGCGTTCGCCGGGCTATGTTGCAGGTGGGCCGCTATCGTTACGAGCACTTATTCATCGATAACAGCTCGGTCGATAAGACCGTTCTCGTTCTGAAACAGCTGGCCGCACGCGATCCAAATGTGAAGATCATCGTCAACGCACGCAACTTCGGCCAGGTCAGATCGCCCATGTACGCTCTTACCCAAGCAAGGGGGGACGCTATCATCGGCATCGTCGCCGACCTGCAGGACCCGCCGGAGCTCATTCCTCAACTTATTGCGAAGTGGGAAGAGGGCTTCTCGATGGTTCTCTGCATCAAGAAGACAAGCGAGGAAAACTCGCTCATGTACTGGCTGCGGACAAAGTATTACCGGACGGTGCAGCGGATCTCAGATATCAGGACATTCCAGCACTTCACCGGTTTCGGATTATACGATCGCCGTGTCATCGACATTGTTCTTTCATTTAACGACCCGAATCCTTACTTTCGCGGCATGATCGCCGAGATCGGTTTGCCCTACTACGAGCTGCCCTACGACCAACCGGTTCGCAAGCGCGGCATCACAAAGAACAACTTTTACTCGCTCTACGAAATTGCCATGACCGGCATCGTCAACATGTCCAAGGTGCCGTTAAGAGTGGTAACGTTCACTGGATTTGTCTGCTCCGTTCTCTCTGTTCTGGCGAGCCTCGGTTACTTCGTCTACAAGCTTCTCTTCTGGAATTCCTTTTCGGTCGGGCTTGCTCCTCTCATCATCGGGTTGTTCTTCTTCGGCTCGGTACAGATGGTCTCGCTAGGCATAATAGGCGAGTATGTGGGCGCGATTCACACTCACATTCAGCACCGGCCTTACGCGGTCGAAAAAGAGCGCGTCAACTTCGACTACCCGCCGGGCGAGCCGATGGCAAGCGACATCGCAATCACGCGGAATGTCACGGCTTGATTACTCCTCGAGCGGAGGAATAATCATATTCTCGCGGAACTCTTCGCGCGATAGATACGGCCAGAGATCTTCAAGCGGCTTCGAAACAAATCTCCCGTCGGGCAGTTGCATCGATTGCAGACGCGGGCCACGCACCTCTTCTTTGATCACGTGCACGTCGACAACTACCGGTCCGGGCATTGCTAGCACGTGGCGTATCTCGCTGCGTAAATCCCGCTGATCTTCTATCACGTAGGAGGCAATCCCATAGGATGCGGCGACTTTGCTCAAGTCCGGGACAGTTAATCCAGTCGAGCGATCGCCGCCCATAAATGCGTTGCCGAACCAGGCTTGCTGCGAAGCGCGGATCGAGGCATACCCGTCGTTGTTTAGAACAAAAAACTTAATCGGTAGGTTGAGGCGCGCGACCGTTTCGAGTTCTTGAATGTTGAACTGAAAACCACCGTCACCGTCGACGCAGATAGTGCGCCTCCGATCTTTGGCTAAACTCACCGCAATACTTGCGGGCAAGCCAAAGCCCATCGAGCCCAGCCCGGCCGTGTGGTAAACACGCTGGCCGGCGCGCGTCGGATAGCTAAAGATGAAAATCTCAATGCCGCTTCCCGAGCTGCCCGATACGATACCGTCATCCGGCGTAACTTCCTGGCTGAGAACTTCCGCGAGGTTGAAGATGCTGACCGGGCCCTCCGGTTTGCGATGCTCGTCGGTTACGAGGGGGTAACGCTGCTGCCAAGACAAAACACGCGCGCGCCAGGGCGTTTGGTCGCGGGGCTCAACGCTGGCTTTCTGCGCCAGCAGTTCCCGCAGGAACGCACCGGCATCGGATCTGATTTCGCAATGCAGCGAGCCCGTTAGCTTCGAGATCTCGGCCCCATCGACATCCACCATCGCTTTCCAGGCCGCGCGAGCGAGGTTCTTCGGCGCGAAACCGGTGAGTGGATTGTCCATGCGCGCTCCTAAAATGAGCAGAAAGTCGCAGTTCTGAACGGCAAAGTTTGCGCCGCGGGCGGCGAGCGATCCTGGCCTTCCGGCGAACAGCGGGTCATCACTTGAAACAAGATCACTCGCCACCCACGTCACGGCAGTTGGGATCTGGAGGAGCTGCATCACTTCTCGTAGTTCCGGCACGGCGCGCGACAGGCGCACGCCATTGCCGATCATCAACAAGGGGCGCTCGGCCTGATTGAACCTCTCGATTACCTGGGCTACGAGCGGCTGCAGATCAAGAGCGCTCTCCGGTTCCTCTTCTGCGGCTGCATCGAAACCTTTCATTGAATCGAGATCGAGCGGCGCTGATTGTACATCGAGCGGTATATCGAGCCACACCGGGCCGGGCCGCCCGGTGCGCGCCAAGTGCACGGCTTTTTCCAGGTGATAGCGGATATCCTGCGGCTCGAGCACCGTTACGGCGTACTTCGTCAGCGGCTTGACCAACGCCACGATATCAACTTCCTGCGGACCGTGCTGCCGGACGCCGATGGGAGTACCGTCAGGCTTGAACATCAAATCGGCGCGTTTGACTTGCCCTGAGACGAAGAGTACGGGAGTGGAATCGAGCCAAGCACCCGCTAACCCTGTAATCGCATTAGTGCCACCCGGGCCGGTGGTGACCAAAGCGCAGCCAAGACCATCGGTCGCTTTCGCGTAGTTCTCGGCGCAGATTGCGCTCGCCTGTTCGTGCGAATTACAGACGAACTCAATTCGCTTCTCACGCGACAGTGCCTCGTTCAAGTGCATGGCACCGCCACCTACGACAACGAACACGTGCTTCACGCCCTGGTCGGCCACGAAGCGGAAGATGTAATCGGAGACTTTAGTCATTCTTTTTCCGGATGGGCTGAGCAGCGTCGTATTTCTCGAGCCAGGCAAGCTCTTCCCTTACCTTGATGTATCCATGCCACGGATCCTTTCCCAATCCGTGTCCCTCGCCGGGAAAAATCAGGAATTGATGGGGGATGTCGAGCGCATCGAGCGCGCGCTCCAGCAGATAGCCTTGCGACGCGCTCACGCGAACGTCATCGGCGCCGATAACTTCATGCACGGGCGTCTTTACTTTATTGAACTGAAACAGCGCCGCCTCGCTTTGATAAACAGCGGCATTCTGCCAGGGCAATCCCCCCAGATACCAGGCGTCGTCGAATGTCTCATCGTCATTGCCCCAATTAGAGGCATGCTCGATTGCACCCGCCCCCGTTACGGCAGACTTGAAGCGGGTGGTCTGCGTGATCAGCCAGTCTGTCATATAGCCGCCGTAGCTGTATCCCCCGATCGCGAGATGGCCGGAATCCGCCGATCCATCTTTCACGAGCGCGTCCACACCCGCCAGAATGTCGCGTCCAGGAACTGAGACCAGGTGAGGAGAGATGTCAGTCATGAACTCATCACCGTAACCGGTGGAGCCGCGATAATTGGGTTCAAAAACGAGCCATCCCTTGGAGGCAGCGAGCAGAGCCCAGCTATACCAATCGGCGCCGAACTTATCTCCGTCAGCATCGGCGGGCCCACCGTGGATGAAGGTCAGCATGCGCAAGTTCTTTTGTTCGAAGCGCCCGGGCGGATATAGCAGAACTCCCTCGACGCTTTTCCCATCCGGAGCTTTCCATCGGTAGGTCCTCATGCGCGGCAGATCGCGCCCGGCAAACAACGAATTCAGGTGAGTAATCTGCCGGGCGGAAGCGAGCTGGGAGGCATCACTCGCGATGAACAGCTCGGTTGGTTCATTGGCCGTCGAGTGCCGCAGCAGAATGGCGCCGGAATGCTCGGCCGTCGATAGCCCCTCGTAGGTGCCTGGCTTTCCGTCGAGCTTTTGCGAAGCGCCATTGACACTGTAAATTTGCTGCTCTGTTCCCACCTCGCCCAAGCCGAGCAGTTTGCCTTCGGGGAGGATTGTGTACTCGGCCCAAGAACCTTTGAAATCAGCGCCGAGCCGCTCCACATGTCCGGTAGCGACGTCGAGCGCGTACAAGCGCCCCTGCACGTCTTTATACTTGCCTTCGAGACTGCCGCTAGCCGCAAAAACGCCGAAGTAGATTTGCTTGCCATCCGCGCTCCAGCAGAGCTCGCGCTCCAATGCTTCGTTGTGGGTCAACTGCTTGGCGGGCGCGTCACCACTGCCATTCAGATCGGCAAGGTAGATCTCGTATGCGTCGGGATGTTCGATGCGCCCGGAAATCGAGTTTGTCAGGAAGGCGACTTGATTCCCGGCCCGGGCGGGTGCTATTTCGTTGATCGAATAACGGCTGCGCGCGATAGTTCGGACCTGCTTCGGCAGCGTGGTTGAGTCTTCGTGCTTGTCTTTCTTGGCAACCGGGTCGCCGCCGGGCTCTGAAGACTCGCTGTTTTCGATAGCAATCGGGCTTGTTGACGGGGCAGCGGCGCTAACAGCGAGTTCAAGAAGCAGATCGCCTCGCTCGTCCTCGCGCCATCGCTGGACATCCTTCCATTCGCGATGCTTCTTCTCGGTTGCGTCTTTCGAGAGCGGCTCAGCGACGCTGAACAGAATCGAAGAGCCGTCGGCGCTCCACGCGAAGCTATGCATCTTGAGGCTCTCGCGGTAGAGCGGGAACGCCTCTCCGCCAGCGGCATCGATTATCCAAACCCGCCCTACTTCTTTTTCCTCATCGTCCTTCGAGTCTTCGGCACCACTCGGCTCAGCAAGCGGGCGGCCGGAGATAAAGGCGATGCGCCGCCCATCTGGCGACCATTCGGGGTCGCTGTCATGGCCAGATTGAGCGAGCGGGATCAATTCCGGCTGACCATCGCGCCAGAGCCAGAGGTCATCTCGAAACCGATTGTGCTTCCAATCGGCACGCGTGGTGACGACTGCGGCCGCTTTGCCGTCGGGTGCCAACTTGGCAGAACGAATTGTTACAAAGCTGAACAGATCATCGAGCGTGAGGGGAGACTTTGTCTGAGCGTGCGCCGAACCCGCCGCGAGCAGGACTCCGAAGAATCCCGCGAACCATTTTGCCATTCACTTAGAATCGCAGGTGAAGCGCCAGCTGCAGGATGCGCGGGTCGGCTGTATTTGAGATTTGTCCGAAAGTCGAATCGGTGACCGTTGTGTCCGGATTCGAAAACTCCGCGTGGTTGAACACATTGAAGGCATCGCCATGCAGTTCGAGATCGAAGCGCTCGTTGATTTTGAAGTGCTTGGCGATAGAAAGGTCGAGATTGGTCCGGCCAGGTCCGCGGAGACCGTTTCTCGGGAAAGTGCCGTATGGATAAAAAGTCGTCGATGCCTCGCCGTCAAGCGCGATTGCCCTGGCATTGCTGAAGTTCGCGGGGTTGAACCAATAATTTCCAGGGCCAGCGCTGCCACTGTTGGGATTTGAGAATTGCTGATACGTTCTCGGGTTCAAGACGCCGACCTCGCCACCGACAAGGTCCGCCCGGACGTTGCCGGCATCTCCGGCGCCGGAAGGTCCCGGATCCAGGCGCGTGGTATTCAGATTGGCATAGACTTCTATGGGGAAGCCGGTGCGGTAAGTGAAGATGGGGTACAAGCTCCAGCCGGAAGTCAGAAGTTTAGGGCCGCGCTGCCATAAATGATCGAAGGGGAGATCCCAACCGCCGGAGACGACGAACGTGTGGCGCACATCGCTGTCACCCGAAGCGCGAAAGAGATCGTGCGCGTAAGAAGGCACGCCGGAGTTGCGCTGCCGGAAACCGGAGGAGTTATCAATTTCATGACCGAGCGTATAGCCTAGCGTGAAGAAGCTGCTGCCGAGAGCGCCCATGCTGGCTGACCGACGAGTGAGGTTTACCTGCAAACTGTTATAGTTTGCTTTCCCCACATTCTGGAATTCATTGAGATAACTGTAGTTATCCGTGCCATAGATTCTGTCACCGGTTGCCGGGTCGAACGGATTGATGTCGACCAGACCAGTCAACTTGTGAGCGTCGTATCCGACATAACCCAGCTCAAGCAGCATGCTTGAGGGCAGCTGCTGCTGGATCGAGAGATTGTATTGGAATACGTAAGGAGTGCGAAGCTTCGGATCGACAAAGTAGACCCCACCCCCGCCAAACGGAAGAAAGCCGCTGCCACCGAAATCGACCGACTTCGAAGGCGGTTTTGAGGGGAACGGATTGGGCACTCCGGCTGAGGCGTACGGATCCTGCAAGCCGCTCGGACCAGACCCGGGGCCAGCAAACTGGTTGGGAGAGATGTCGGCGAAGCCAAAAAACGGCGCCTGTCCATTGAACTGTAAATTGTCCTCGCCCTTCAGGATGTCGTTGAACATGCCGAAGCCACCCCGTATGCTCGTCTTGGCGTTTCCAAATACGTCATAGGCGAAGCCGAAGCGCGGAGCGAAGTCATTCTTATCGGGAAAGTTCGAACCGGTGGGAGCTCCCGGATCACCGGGAAAGAGGAGCCCGGGAGGTGCATGCTCGAAGCGCTGCGATTGGAGCCCCGGGATGAAGCTAAAGGATCTGCCGTGCGTATCGAATTTCGGCTGGGCGTATTCGTAGCGCAAGCCGAGCGTTAGCGTGAGACGCCTGGCAGCCTTCCAGGTATCCTGCGCGAAACCAGCGTATTGATGGGAGCGAATGTTGGAGGGCGCTCTACCAAACTGTACAAATTCGTCCGGATTGCCCATTAAGAAGTCGGCGAAATCGTAACCCGAGCCGATGCCGGTATCCGGGCCATAGAGGTAGTACTCGCCGTTGACGTAGAAGTCATAGGTGGTGTTGTTTTGATAAGGCGAGAAGTAGAACCCAAATTTGAGCGCGTGATTCCCTTTGACCCAGGAGAGATTGTCGTAGAAGGCGTAGGTGTTATCGACGAGGTTCGTGGGGCCTTGCAAACTATAGCCGATGGCGAAATTCGAACCGAGGAAATCAATACGCGGAGGCCCAGTGGGATCGTCCGATGGAATGTTTGCGCCGAGAGCGGAAGCTGTGGGCTGCTTTGTCGCGGGAACGGCTTGCAACCCATTCTGCCTTTGTGCCGTGACTCGCACTTCGTTGAGAAGTGCGGGCGTAAAGGTGTGAGTATAAGCTACGTTGCCGAAGTACGTGGTGGTGGAGTTAAGCACCGGAAATCCCAACACACTGGAGGCTGAGCCGCCGAAGGGAGACAACTGCGGGCGATCGCGAGTCGAGAAGGTGCCGGTGATCGAGTCCTTTGCCGTGATGGTGTAATCGAAGCGGCCCGTGTACTCGTTGTAGTTATCTGTCGCGGCAGCCTGCGGAAAGAGAATACCCGTTGCCGAAGTGGGAATCAGACCATTGGCGAAATAGGCTTTAGCGACGGGATCGATCGTTGCCGGATCCATAATGCCTTGCGCTGCCAAGGCCGGGTTGGGCTGATAGAAGGGATGAGGCGTACCTTGGACAGGATTGCCGCTTCCATCGAAGCAGTTGCCCGTCAGGAAGCATGCGACATTAGCTTGTCCTGGAGACTGAGAAAAGTCACCATTGGCCTCGGCTGGCGTATAGGTGGTCACCTTGCCGGGTGTGGTATCAAGCTGCGTTTGCCGCTGCCCTTCGTATGAGAAGAAGAAGAACAGTTTGTTTTTGACGACAGGCCCCCCGATGGTGCCGCCAAATTGATTGCGCTTGAGCACGGGCACCGGCAGGCCTTGCTGATTATTGAAGAAGCGATTCGCATCGAAGAAGTTATTTCGTAAGTAGTCGTAGCCGGTTCCGTGAAACTGATTCGTTCCGCTTTTGGTGACTACGCTGACAACTCCACCTGCGTTGCGGCCGTACTCGGCGCTGTAGTTATTTTCCAGAACGCGGAACTCGGCGATCGCATCCGGATTCGGATTCGAGACGACGCCATTGCTTAGAAGATTATTGTTGTTACCACCATCCAGAAGGTAGGTCACCGAATCGGTACGCATGCCGCCAATACTGTAATTGCCGGCACCACCGTTATCCGGATTCGTTGCGCTGACACCGGGCTGGGTGGCGAGCAGATCGAGCGTATCGCGGCCGTTGAGCGGCAGTTCGTAGATGGCCTGACCCGTGACGGTTCCACCGACAACAGAGTTTTCTGTCTCCACCTGAGAAGTGTTGCTTTCCACTGTGACCGCTTCGTTGACGGTGCCGATCGCGAGCTTCACATCGATGCGCAAGGTCTCGTTAATCTGCAGGGCCGTCTTGGAATCGATGGTGGTCTTTTCGAAGCCTGGAGCCACCACCGTGACCTGGTAGAGGCCGATGGGGAGCTGTGCCACCTGATAGAAGCCGGAACTGTTCGTCCCAACGGTCTGCTTGATATCAGTCGCGGAGTTAGTGACCGTTACTTGCGCGTTCGGTAACACGGCCCCTGAAGCATCGGTAACGATGCCGGTTATCTTGCCCGTGGCGTCCTGTGCGTGAACAGTAGGAAAGCTCGTAATGAGCAAAGCAAGGACCCCGAGTGTCCGGCCCAATTTGTGCATAGCAACCCCTGAGTGATGTATGTCCGCTCCCGCGAACGGACTTTACGGAATGGGGATAGGGTACCACGGCTACCGGGCGCTTTAGACACTCAGTCCAACTAACTTTGCGATTGATAGTACGAAGAGATCTTTTCGTAGACCTCAGGCGGAAACTTGACTTCCTTATAGATGTTGCAGGAGTTCGGGCTATCGGCGTTTTCGCAGATGGGGAAATCCTGCTGGTTCATCCACTCGATAATGCGGTCGCGCTTAGGCGGATTGTAGCCCTTCGCCTCAACCTGCGAGATGATGGCACGAGCCTTTTCCTCCGTGCAGTCCTTATCTTTCATGAGCTGAGCCATCAACTCTTCGTCGGAAAGAAAAAATCGACCGACCATGACGAAAACGAGACGCCCGTAATGTCCGACGTCTTCTCCGCGATCGAGCGCTCCTATCAGATGCGACATCATCGGGCTCTGCTGTAACTCTTCAACTGCCATTTGTTTCGATCCTCCATCTCTGAGATGCCGCCAAGAGCAGCTCAGTTTCTCCTTTTGTTCTCCATAATCAAGCTTAGCGCTACCGTATAGAAAGTGGCCTCGCAAATCAACCTCGGCGAGCTGGATAGAACCGGTTCCAGAGCGCTCCAGGAGAAGACTGTTTTCTCGATCCTGGCAGCAATCAGCTTCTGTCATTTGCTGAATGACATGGTGCAATCGCTACTGCCGGCGATTTACCCGATTTTAAAAGATTCGTTTCACCTTAGCTTCGGCCAGATCGGACTGATTACGCTGACCTACAACACGACTGCGTCGCTGCTGCAACCAGTGGTGGGCTACTACACCGACCGGCGGCCGCATCCTTATTCTTTAACGGCGGGAATGACACTGACGCTCGTGGGACTGGTCATGCTTTCGGTCGCGCCTAGCTTTGGCGCGCTGTTGCTCGCTGGCGCGCTGGTGGGCATGGGATCGGCCGTGTTTCATCCAGAATCGTCGCGAGTCGCAAGGCTTGCATCGGGAGGCCAGCACGGCCTGGCTCAGTCACTGTTCCAAGTGGGCGGCAACGCCGGCTCCGCGATTGGCCCCCTGCTGGCAGCCTTTATTGTTTTGCCACGCGGCCAAAGCAGTATCGCCTGGTTCTCTTCGGCCACCCTGCTGGGCATGCTGGTGCTGAGAAAGGTGGGCTCCTGGTATAAGAGGCATCTTGCCGAACGCGGCAGAAAACGAATCGATAACGATCACGCGGCGACCGGCCTGTCCAGGGGCAAAGTCATCTTTGCGATTTTCATTTTGATTGCGTTGATTTTTTCGAAGTACTTCTATCTGGCTAGCATTTCGAGTTACTACACATTTTTCCTGATCGGCAAATTTCACGTGTCGGTACGCAGCGCACAGATACTGCTGGCGGTGTTCTTAGGCGCTGCGGCGGCGGGAACGATTATCGGCGGCCCGGTCGGAGACCGATTCGGCCGCAAGCTGGTGATCTGGTGGTCTATTCTGGGCGTTCTTCCCTTCTCGCTGCTTCTGCCGTATGTGAATCTTTTCTGGACAGTCGTTCTGACGATCGTTATCGGGATGGTGATTGCGTCTGCGTTCTCGGCCATACTCGTCTATGCGCAGGACCTGCTACCCGGAAACATTGGCATGGTCTCGGGTTTGTTCTTTGGTTTTGCGTTTGGCATGGGCGGCATCGGCGCCGCTATTTTGGGAAAGATCGCTGACGCGACCAGCATCACGTTTGTGTATCGACTGTGCTCTTTTTTGCCAGCGATCGGAATCTTAACGGCGCTGCTACCGGACCTGCATAACCTGAAGCTAAAGCAGCAAGGCTCCGAAGCAAGCTAACTTCACGAGATCACTTTGAATTGTTTGCAGATTCTGAACTGCGCATCAAGCGTGACTGCGGGCCACGCGGACACACAGGAGCGGTGCTATTCAAGCTAGCCAGAATCCATTCCCCGCAGGGCCAGACCGCTGGCCACGGAAGTGAACTCGCCACCACTCCGGATCTTCTCCTGGCCAAAGCGTGACTCGAAGATGCGACGGACCGCGGGCACGAAGGAGGACCCGCCAGTGAGGAATACGGCGTCGACTTCTTTCGCGCCGACGCCACTCTTTCGGAGCAGAGCGTCTACGCTGTCCTCGATGGCCTGGAGTTCTTCGGAAATCCAACGCTCGAACTCGGCCCGAGTGACCTCTGCAGAGAGCTCGACATCGCCTTCGGTAAAGCGAAACGTGGTGCGGTCGAGGCGGGACAGGTCCACTTTCGTGCGCTGAACAGCACGATGCAGCTGGTAGCCAAGATCGTGCTCGACCAAATACAGGAAGCGCCGGATCTTAGCGGGTTCGAGAGCCTGGGCGGCGACACTCTGGAGCATGTTCAGCGTCTCCTGCGATTTCAAGAACGAGAGATGGTGCCAGCGCTCGAGTTTGCTGTAGATCCAGTTGGGGACAGGCAGGAGCTTTTCGCCGGAGCGCAGCTGGGTGCGCGCACCGAGTTCCGGGGAGACGAGATGCCGGACGATCTTGGCGTCGAACGCATCGCCAGCTAAGCCGAGGCCTTGATTACCGAGTACGACGCGGGGTTGAGCTTGTTGCTTCCGGAAGGACGGACCGACGCGTAGCAGCGAAAAGTCGCTGGTGCCACCGCCAAAGTCGCCGATGAGAATGAGTTCGTCCTGGGCAAGCCGAGACTCGTAGAAGTAGGCGGCCGCAATGGGCTCAAATTCGAATTCGACATGAGGAAAGCCCGCCTGGTGCAAAGATTCCGTTAAGCGCGTGAGGGCATAGGAATCGTCTTCGGCCGTATGTGCGCCGACAAAGCGGACTGGCCTTCCGACAATGACCCGGCCCGCCAGCGATCCAAAGTGCCCTTCGACTGCGACGCGAATGTCCTTCAAGATTCGCGCGACGAGATTTTCCAACTGGATCCGGCGGCCGAAGACTTCGGTGCTCAGCAACCCGCGGCTGGAGAGGAACGATTTCAGGGACTGGACCAGACGCCCTTTCTCGTCTTCCGCGGCGAGATAGTGTTCGATGCCCTGGGGACCGCTCCAGGATTGAATGGTGGTGCGGCCGGGTTCGCGAAGCCGCTGCAGATAGAGTAGCGAGCGGAAAGATTCGGTGGAAGCGGTGCCGGCCGGGAACCGCGCCACTGTGACCTGACCTGCGGGCTCAGCGACAGCAAGCGAGCTGTTGGTGGTGCCGAAATCGAGGCCGACGGCTGGGTATGAGGAGCTGGGAGGCACGAGGAAAGCGGCGAATGAACGGTTGAGCTCATTCAGGATAGCGAGATCACTCGGAATCGTCTTTGCTGCCGCGAGCGGGCAAGGTATGGTCAGGCGCGGGAAAAGAGTGGGGAACGAAGCCAGAGGGCTCGAGCTTCTGCCAAATAAATTCGCCGTTCAGCGATTCATCGTCGAACTCTTCGGCGAGCTCTGCATTGGGTCGAGGGACTGAAGCATGGGGCTCAGCAGCGGGAGCCGACGGTTCTGGAATGAAGCCACGCTGGGCTTGCAGTTCACGGAGACCGCGAAGGGCGCGGGAGAAACTGCGCTCGGCGGAGGCCATGGAGCGCTGAATCAAATGGAGCAGGCCGCTGGCACACCAGGCATCGAGATTTTCAGGAGTCCAGGCACGAGCCTCGAGAGCACGGAAGCGGCGCAAACGCCAGAAGTGCTGGGCGAGTTCGTCGACCAGGATCTCTTCGGTCGTGGTGGCGGGTTGGTGCTCGTCGCGAAGGGTGCAGCGGAGATGGTCGAGCTCGTCCGGATCTTCGTCGGGCATGACGAGTTCTTTTGAATAGAGACCATGTTTGAAAGAGTTCCGGGCCGAACGAGCTTTGCCTTCGGGGGAGCTGGGGCCGGTGGAGCGTTGGGCGTTGGCGCGATTGATTTCGGCGCGACAGGGTTGATTTGTCATGGGGAAAACCTGCGGCGAGAGTAACAGCGGGCGGAGTCGGACGGAGGCAAGGTGGGGGTGGGTTCGGGGCTAAGCGGCTGAGGAGGATGGAGAAGATTTAGATGGGAGGTTTGTGAATAGGCGAGGGGGGGACGATGGGCGCGCGCTTTGCGATGCAGGCAAGTGTTCGGGCGAGAGTGCGGGCGCTGGCCCGCTTCTTTGTTAAAAGCTTAGCTTCGAAAACCTTGAAGTACCAAGCTGCGAGTTGGGCGACGCGGAGAAGCGCGTTTCCTGATCCTAAACCGTCTGCGCTTGCTAAAGCCAATTACTCGAGCAGCTGGCGACCACTTGCAGGCAATTGAACACTGGTTCTTGGAAGCGGGCAATCGTCATCGTCTTCGATGCCGTTGAGCCAATCTCACCGTAGGGCGAATACGGGGCCAAGTGGATTCCGGGAGTGAACGGCGTTTCCGGGGACCCATCCTCCTGACGGCGGTTTGCTATTCCTTTGGGGAGCCATATTCATGCGAAAACTCTCTTGCAAAACCGCTTGGCTAGTTGTCTTTACTTTTCTCGTTTGCGCACTGGTTGCCGGCCCCGCTGAATCTACCCGGGCATCGACCGGATCGGCTAACCTCGAGCCGCCATCGGGTGCGTTGCTCGGACAATATTACGGTGCCGGGAGCGTAGCTCAGGCGACAACGAAGCTTGGGAAGACCCTTCCCATTCACTTGACTTACTACGCATGGAACGCAGATTGGACCGGCGCCGTCACCAAAGCAGATTTGGCAGCAGGGCGGATCCCTCTGATCAGTTGGGAGCCTCACCACATCGACTTCGAAAAGATCATCGACGGGAGTCTCGATGGTACGATCATGGCGCGCGCGAATGGCGCCAAGGCACTCCGTAAGAAATTTTTCCTCGATTTTGCCGCGGAGATGAATGGTGATGAGGCCTGGAGCGGCAACAACGCCGCCCTGTACGTCTCTGCTTATCGGCACATTCACGATCTCTTCGTGGCCGCGGGAGCAACCGACGTGGTTTGGGCGTGGTGCCCAAACGTCACGGATGTCGATGGAGGAAACCGGCACACGATGGCTTACTACCCAGGCGATAATTACGTCGACTGGACCGGCGTCGACGGCTACAACTGGGGTACAAAAAACGGTGGCTGGCAGAGTTTTCACGAGGTCTTCAGGAACATCTACCCTCTCCTTGCAGAGAAGAAAAAGCCAATCCTCATCGGAGAAATGTCGTCCGCCGAAGCTGGTGGAAATAAGGCCGAGTGGATTGACCAGATCATCCCGACGCTGCGAAACAGTTTCCCGCTCATCAAGGGCCTTGTCTGGTTTGACGTGAACAAGGAAGCGGATTGGCGGATCAGCTCTTCTCCCGCATCTGAAGCGGCGTTCATCCGCATGGCAAAAGATCCGTACTTTAATCCGTAGCCATCGCAGCAGAATTTGGACAGCATGTGCATACCGTAGACACACCCTGGGCGCTATTAACCTGTTTCCCATGCGAAAGACTTTTCGCGCTGGTCCCCTAAGTAGCTTTGCAACCCTCTTCTGTCTGCTTTGCACCTTCCGTATGGGGCAGGCGCAGAAGCCCGAAACGGGCCTTGTAGCTCCGCTTCGAACGCCATGGACCTTCGCTGCCGAAACCGCCACCGTGCCTTGGTCAGACTATCCAAGCCCACAGATGACAAGAGAGCGCTGGCTCGACCCGAACGATCGTTGGGACTATATGGGCGGAGCTTCCGTTCCCAACACCTTGGAGGCGGGCGTCACTTCGCCGGTGTTCTCCGCAAATCCGGAGACGATTCGCGTTCCCTTTCCGCCTGAGTCCTTACTTTCCGGCATCCTGCGCAGGCAGGAACTCAACATGCGGTATCGCCGCTCCTTCACCCTTCCGGCCAAATGGAAAGCCCAGCGGACTTTGCTGCACTTCGGCGCCGTTGCCAGCAGTGCCTCGGTATTCGTGAACGGGCGCCTGGCCGGCCGGCGTCAAGCCGTTGGGAATTCTTTGACCTGGACATCACGGATCTCCTTCGTGCAGGATCTAATGAGTTGATCGTCGGCGCGCACGACCCGCATGACGACCGTTGATCAAGTGGAAAAGGAGCACTCAAGCAAGGGGATTACACCTTCACCTCCGGCATCTGGCAAACCGTCTGGCTTGAGCCCGTGCCGGCCTCCAAAATACAGCGAGTAACCATCAGCCCCAACTTCGACCGGTTGTTGGTGAAGATAAAAGTCGATGCCATGCGCCCCGCCGAAAATGTGCGCGTGGCCGTGCTGACAGCAGGTCACAAGGTCGCAGGAGGAAAGGGTCAGCGCGGAGAGGACATCTCGCTGCCGATCCCCAGTGTGCATCCGTGGTCTCCGGATGATCCATTTCTCTACGACCTGCGCATCGAGCTCTTAAACCAGAAGGGTAGGAAGGTGGATCAGGTCGGCAATTATTTCGGTATGCGCTCCATGCGCCTTGGAGTGGTCAACGGGGTGCTCCGCCCGCTCCTGAATGGCAAGTTCGTCTTTCAGCTCGGCCCGTTGGATCAGGGCTACTGGCCCGACGGGGCCCACACAGCGCCCACCGATGACGCGCTTCGGTTTGATCTGGAGATGACAAAAAAGCTCGGCTTCAATCTGGTGCGCAAACATGCCAAAGTCGAGCCGCAGCGCTGGTACTACTGGGCCGACAAGCTGGGCCTTCTGGTTTGGCAGGACATGCCATCCATCTGGTACCCCGACGACGGCCCTCCATCCGTGCGGGCAAAGTTCGAACAGGAATGGAAGATGGTCATCGAGCAACACTTCAATTCCCCGGCGATTTCGGCAATGGTGATTTCGACGACCTGCACATCTACGTCGGTCCCGGAAAGCCGCCTCAGCCCAGCGCAACGCGCGCAGCCGCGCTGGGCGAGTTCGGCGGCAGCGGTCTGCTCGTCCCCAGGCACATATGCCGGGCAAGCACGACGCTTATGAAATGCAGCCGTCGGTAGACGCTCTCACAAAGCGTTTCGTCCAGCTGTAAACAGAGCTCATACCGCTCATCAGGGCAAGGCCTCAGTGCCGCCGTCTACACACAAACCTCAGATTTGGAGCATGAAGTGAATGGCCTCGTCACTTACGACCGCGAGGTTCAGAAAGTCCACTTCGATCAGGCACGAGCTGCCATTCTTCGCACGCTTGCGGCTGCCGCACAGCCCATATCAACTCCTGAGCACCCTTAACGCTGCCGGATCGGCGTTTATCGGTCCCTATCCATCGGTGGTCGAGTAAAACTCGTTCGCCACTCACTCGCTCGAGCATGACGAAGCGCTGACGGGCTAGCAGGCACGTCGAGTCTGGTTCTACTTTTCCGCAATCAATGTGATCTTGTGAATGACCGGCTTTTCAGCGAAATATTCATCAGCTTTGGCCATGAGAGCTTTCGCAATCTCGCCATTGAGGTGTGCCTCGCGGCCGGCTTCGTCATCGAAGGTGTCGAAAATACCGAATACGCCGGGTTTGTCTTCTTTGAAACCGTACCAGTCGACGGTCCCGGTTTCAGAGTTGACCATCTCGCCACCTTGCTTCAAGAATGCCTCGACTTCCGCCTCTTTGCCGGGCTTCGCTTTCAATTCTGCATAAAGAGCATATTTTGCCATCGTAGTTCTCCCTCGCAATTGTGAGGATGCAACAGCGATGGTTTTTACAGCAAAAGATCTTGTGAATTGTCGGAGCGCGTGCAATCGCCTCAAGTCGAACCTGACACAGACAAGCAGCGTTTTCGATGCCGGGCAGCGGTTTGGGAATCCGCGAAGTGGGCGCGTTCGTCGGCAAGTTGGTCGAAACGCGCTTCGCGCGGATTCGGCTTGCGTAAAGGATCCGGAACTTTTCGTGCGTAACGTTAGCCATGTGAACTCGGCGGTTGGATAAATTCCAGATCTGATCGGCGTTTTTCATTCTTAATTCAAAGAATCGCCGGAGGCGGTACTGAAACCTCACCAGTACGGGGCGTCTGAGTTGAAATGCTGTGGCGCCTTGACGTTACGTGTGAATTCCGCAAAATGATATGTGAAGGATATCTCCTCGCTTCGTTGGCCCGATAATAGGGTCGCCTTGACTCTGGACCGTGACATTGTCATCCAACGCTTGGCATCCATTGGCCACACTACACTCAAGAGACTTATAGGGCTCGAATACGGATCTTTGCAGACAGTTCGACGGATGGCGTTTCTATCGCCTACCTAGCATGCTGGGCTCAAACAGGAATGGGTAGTCGATATTGGGCGCAATACGCTCGGCAGGTTTTCGACGAGGTTCTCCCGTTCTCCTACGGTCAATACGAAGCCGCAGGGCTCATAGATGGAGCGAGGAGCAGAAGATATCGTACGCCGGTTACCGATCAAGAGAGCCATTTTTGAAACTGCTGGAGCAGATCCAACCCGACGGTGTTTTATCGTTGGGAAAGACGCAGTGGATCGAAATGCCTTGGGATCAGTACGAAGCAGGACCCGTGAAATTCTACGATGGCGACGGGAATCGAATCGATACCGGCTATTATCGGCTACGGTCCGGGAAGTCGTGCTTAGCAACTTTCATTCACCATCCGACCGGAAGCCGTGGTTGGAGCGTTGCGAGGTGGACACCTGTAATTGAGCAGTTCCAAGCCGCATTGAGCAATGATTTGCAAAAGTCGGGTGCGATGTATGTAACCGCTGCGGAGCAAGCTCAAGGCACAAATAGCTGGCACTAACTCGATCATCTCGTTTGCGCTTGATTAGGAACGAGAAGTCCCCATGCCTACACTCATGTCCTTCGTGCGCGTTTCTCGTTAACTTGCGGATATATAGACGCCACATGGTGGATGCCGAACTCCTCACTGAGTGTCGGACTATCCACCCGCTGGTCCCGGTAAATACCAGGGTGTTACTCGGGAGCAATACCAGGTCCTTCCGCTATGAAGATGGAGTATTCTGGTGTCCTCGTGGTTGTCACGCCTGCGTTCGGCGGCTCAGCGAGCGACAGGCAGTCCCACGACGATCAGAACCGTGTAGTCCTGCTTGTGGCAGCCGTTCACGGCAGGCATGGCCGCCCCCGGATTCACAGGAAAACCCTTGGTGGGAGCGTTCGCAGGCGAGCACGCGTTGGCAGCCTTCGTCCGGCGTGTAGCGTGCGGAGCGGCACCCGAGATGGGTGACATCGTAGAGGGTCGCGCCGTCGGCGAGTTCCCACCGCTGATTGCCGTCCTTGTCCTTGGGGTGAACTGTCAGCACGGTCGTCACGTCGCGGTCACCCGTGACGAGGTATTTTCCAGCAGGCAGCGGAAAGGTCGGCTTCTCCATGATCAAGCCGTGTTCTTCCAGCCACCAATCCGAAGCGTCGAATTTCCACTGCGCTGGCGCCACGCCGGTCGTCTTCAATTGAGGGTAGTGGTCCAGCTTGCAAGCGCGCGGGCCCGGGTCCTGGTTCCAGAAGCCCCATGATTGCGCGCCGTTGCCGGAGGTGGCCGCGGAGTCTCCCAGCGCCGCGATGAACTGCGGCTCGATGCGCCTGAACTTCGAGAGGTCAGCGCTTGACGCGTGGCCGACCGCCAACATGAGGGATCCCACGGACAGGAGCCAGCGGCTCACGGACGGCACGAGGTGATGGATATTCATGCGATTGCTCCAGTCGGACGATCTGACGACATCCTACACCAACGCACGCCGAAGCTGGCCCTCTTCGTGCGTCTACCGACGTCTTTCGCGGTTGCAATTTTGAGATGCCGGGGCGGATAGCGCTCTACTCGGAGAGAAGTCTGTATCCTGGCAAAGAACTGTATGCGGCGGGCTCATGAGCGTGTAGTTGCCTCGCGTAGATGTGTTAGCCAGATACGGAACGGGAAGTCCCGTTCTCGTGAGGAATCCTGGTCTGCCACGCGCTCTCAACCGACCTGCTACTCCGTAGCCTTGCGCCAAGCTAGTGGGTCTACATCGACTCGTCCGACTTGCCGCCCTGGTACTTTGCTACTGTCGCATGGATCTCAGCCGATAACAGGGTCGCCAGCTGTGTTTCAATCTCCTCTATCGTGAAGGCGTGGGCGCAGCTGATGCACTCGGCTTCGACAGGAGCGGCAGGCGGGTCTGGCTTCCTGTCTGTCTGGATCATGTTCTCTCCGCTTATTGGCAGCGGAGCGGAGTAGTGTACTACAGCATGTTTTCGTGATCGATCGGCGCGATTTTTTCCGGCTGTGTCCATGCTCTGCGTACCCGCCTCCTCACCTCGCCTATTTGAAGCGGGTCCTCTGATCGCGCGTTTTCGGCGTGGGCGCAGCTTCCGGCGAGTCCTCCGGCTGAATGACTGTAATTTCAGCGAACGGCGTTTGATCGGCATAGGGGCGGCGGTCACCCGCCGACCCCTGCCACACCACCGTGCGTACGGGTCCGTACACGGCGGTTCGAGAGTTGATACCGTTCCTCGTCGACGAACGAAGGAAGACCAAGCGATTCGAAGTAGGCATTAGAAAGCCCGACAGAGAGGGCCTTGGCACGTGCGAGATACCAAGGACCCAGTCCGCTGCCAGCGGTGTTACTCGCTAGCCTCGGACGGACCCCGAGTTCCAACAGAGCTGCTCGACGACGGCGTTGGGTTTTCCATTGCCGCCACAAAGCAGCCCGAAGCCGCAAACGCACCCAGCGGATAAGACCAAGCAGCACTTCTGGCGTTTCACAAAAGCCGAAATAGCCGCGCCAGCCCCGTAGATACGGAACCAACTCGGCCATCGTAGCTTCAATGCTGACGCCCTTTGCCCGGCGCGTGATGTCACGAACTCGCTTCTTAAAGCGTTCTAAGGCTTTGGGCGCTATCGCGCGTTTCACCTCCGGACCCTTCGTAAAGCTGAATCCGAGAAACTTCCGTTCCTGCGGTCGCGCTACCGCACTCTTTGACTCGTTCACCTTGAGCCTGAGCTTTTGCGTGATGAATCGCGTAATGCTCTCCATCACCCGTTGACCCGCTCGTTCGCTGCGAACGTAGATATTACAATCGTCCGCATACCGCACGAAACGAAGCCCTCGGCGCTCTAACTCTCGGTCGAGTTCATCGAGTACGAGATTACTGAGCAGTGGCGAAAGTGGACCTCCTTGTGGAGTACCTTCCACGCTCGGGCTGACCAGTCCGTTCTCCATCACTCCAGCGTTCAAGAACGCTCGAATGAGTTTGAGCAGCCGCTTGTCTTCAACCCGTTTTGCGATCCGGCCCATCAGTTTGTCGTGATTGACTCGATCAAAAAATTTCTCCAAGTCAAGATCGACGCACCAGCCGTAACCTTCGGCGATATGCTGCTGCGCCTGTGCTACCGCTTGATGAGCGGATCGCCCCGGTCGAAAACCGTAGCTGCCTTCAGAAAAGGTCCGATCCCAGCGGCCGTTGCAGAACCTGCATAATCGACTGCTGGATCAGGCGATCCAACACGGTCGGGATGCCAAGCTTTCGCACCCCACCATCCGGCTTGGGGATTTCCACCCGCCTCACCGGTTTCGGTTCGTAGATTCCGTTCAACAGCTGTTCACTGATTGCTGGCCAGTGCTGTTTCAGATAGTCGCTCAATTGACCGACAGTCATCCTGTCGATTCCGGCGCTACCTTTATTGGCCTTTACCTGCCGCAATGCTTCCTTCAGATTTTCTCGCTCACATACTTCCTCCATCAATCGATCTGTATTAGCTGGGCTTTCGATACCATGGGCCGCCAATGGCGATTCAGTCTCTCTCCCCTGCGTTCCGCGGGCTTCACCCGCCAGTGCGGAAGGAAAGTCCAGTTCGAGTCTGGATATGCTGCTGCTTGTCGCTCTTGAGATCCATGTCGTACTTGCCACTCCTCTCGTTCGGGCCTTCAATCACCGTTCCCGGCTTGGCCTATCTGTTGACTCCGCCTTTCGGCATTGGAGTGCCTCACTAGCCTTGCCGACAGCGTGACTTACTATGCCCTCTGCTGACTTCTGCCCTGCGGTCAGATGACCTTTCGGCCATCTCAGTCGCTGAAGCGACACAGAGCAGATCTCCTGAGGTAAGTTCAGCTGCCTTCTGTGCACAGTCGCCGAATCTACGTTTCGCATCCTTGATGGATATGGACTTCGCGGTAAGTTGCCCGCTCGTCCGACGCTAACGCCTTGTATCCGGTTCTTGTCCATCGACTCGCACATTTGATCCATGCTTCTTTCAGACCCCGCCTCGCGACGGTAGCCCTTGCATCATCTCTAGCCCTTCACCTCCATCAGGTTGGGCAGGGACTTTCACCCTTAAGCTGCTGAACATGCTCAGCACACAACGAAGCCGCTAAAGCGGCGGACGCCTCGCGTTCGCGTTTCCGGAGAGCGCAACCGGGCTGGATAAGTTAGCAGCAGTGTGGTCACAGCCAAGGAGGTTCTCTGTGGCCCAGCTACACCAGGTGATACGGGACGAACTCCAGCGGAAACTGTCATGCAAGAACGTACGACAGCATGTCGCTGCGCTTCGCTTCTTGTTTGTGAAGACGCTGAAGCGGGCATACATGCTGGAGTACATCCCGTTTCCGAAGGAAGAACGGCGATTGCCCATCATTCTCAGTCAGGACGAGGTAACGCGACTTCTAACAGCGTCGGATTCATTGATGCACCGCGCGATGTTGATGACGCTGTACGCAACTGGTTTACGACTCACCGAAGCAGCAACGCTAAAGTCGCAGACATAGACGGCAAGCGCATGGTGATCCACGTTCACGAGGGTAAAGGCCGGCGTGATCGTGATATTCCCTTGAGCGCGAAGTTACTCGAGGTGTTGCGAGAGTACTGGCACTGGATGAGGCCGAAAACGTACGGCGCACATCTTCAGGATCCTTATCTGAGGTTCTGCAAAGGGCCAGCGGCCTTGTAAGTGCTGATGACGATGCCCGATGGCAGAGCTCGCGTGCTATCCAGCGCAAATGCGCGTGGCGGAGTTCCCTCCGCAAAAAGGCGCTTTCCTTTGCCCAGCAGGACAGGATTGACCAGTAGAACCAGCTCGTCTGCCAGCCCATGCTCGAGCAGAGCAGAAGTCAGCGTCGAGCTGCCTGAGAGGATCAGGTCCGGACCGTCCTTCGCCTTGATGCCCCGAACGCTGTCCACGAGATCCGGTCCAATCCCCTCGAACGGACCCCATTGCAGGCCCTCGGGACTGTGGGTTGCGACATACTTCGTCGCCGCATTCAGGCGATCTGCCATCGGACTCTTCGGTGCCTTCGGCCAAAATCCCGACCACAAATCGTAGGTTCGGCGGCCAAGCAGCAGATCGAAGGCCTCGCCGTACATTGTAACGACTATCTCTAACCCAGCCGGAGTGCGATACGGCGCGGTCCAATCGCCGTATGGGAAATCGCCATCGTTCGGACCGCCGGAAAGCTGGATCACGCCGTCCAGCGAAACATGTTCCATGATCTTGAGCTTGCGCAAGCTGATTCTCCTCCTATAGGTTTGTGGCGCTGCGTCAGTCGGGCTAGTTGCCCACCGTCACTCTCAGATCGAATGGCGATCCCGGAATTCGACAAATGAGCCAAGAGAATTTCAGTTTTCGAGTTCGAGGGGCAAGGTTGCACTCTTCGCCTGCCGGCTGGCAGGTTAGCATCCCACGCACCAGTACCGCTGCGCCTATTCCTCGCCTCCATGCCGCTCCGAGAATTTAGCTGCCCGGCACAGGAGTCCCATACGCTCGAGGCCGATTGAAAGCTGATCGAGGCGGCAGGGCAATAGCGGCAATAAGCGCTTCGTCACTCGACAGAGAAGGCTAGGAAAACATTTCCGGGTTCGCCTCCCCATTGGCCGTACCCAGAGTTGGTGAAGAGCATTCCGCCGACAATCGCCGGTCCGCCTGCATCTATCGAGCCGCCATGAGCGGGGTTGCCGTTCACTGTGTCGAAGGTACGGGCCGTGTCGAAATCCCATACGACTTCCCCGGATCCTGTCGCGTAGGCGCGCAGATGTCCGTCTACGGAGCCGGAGAAAACTGCGCCGGCAATCGCGCTGACTGCGGCAGACTGCGCGGGCGAGCAATCTCCCTTGCCGGGGTCGCTGCAGGCCGATGGCGAAGCCGTCCATGCGAGTTTGCCATCCGCTAGGTGGAGTGCGTGCAGGCCGCCTCCCTTGCTGGCATCGAGTAGCAGACGAAAGCCTCTGGGCGAAGTCGGGTCAGCTCTGCCACTGAAGGCGATATCGGAGATTGCGACGTAGACATTTCTGCCGTCTGATGCTGAACCCCACTGGCTTCCGCCGAGCGGACCGCCTGCGCCGACCTTCGTTTGCCACAGCACTTGGCCCCGATTATCCGGATCGATTGCATGAACCATCCCCGACTTTTGCGCGATAACCAGCGCTCGCTTTCTATCGCCGAGAGACACGAGGATGGGAGGTTGTCCGAAGTCTGAATCCGCGCCGTGAGTTGACGGGCAGTTGCCGGGCACCGGGATCGCGCAGCCGTTGTTAAAGATGTCGCCCGTACTGAGTTGCTTCGACCAGAGAATCTTGCCGGTCTTAAGATCGAGAGCAAGCACGGCGTCGCTGGTCGCGGTGGCCGGCGCGGAGTAGTTGTCGCCCGTTGAGACGTACAAAGCGCCACGTTGTTCGTCGACCGTGGGGGTCGACCAGACACCCGCGCCCGATGGACCGAACTGTTGGCTACCGGCTGAGTTCTTGCCAAGGACAGCCGCGGGCTCAGCAATTGTGTACGTGGTCCAGATGACTGCACCGCTGTTTGCATCGAGGGCAGCGACGCTACCGCGGAACGTGCAGCACGGATATTTGGGATCCCCGGCGAGCGCTTCCTCAAAAGACGCAATGGGCTGGTAGATTACACCGTTGTGATAGCGCGGTGTGGCGGTCGCAATGGATGTGTAGTGAGTGGCCGGGCGGAACTTCCAGATGAGTTCTCCGGTGTTCGCATCAAGAGCGTAGACGGTCGCTCCGCCATCGGCGAAGAACAGCGCGGGTTTCCCTTTGGCTTTGCCGATGGTGGAGCCTCCGCGAATGCCGCTGCCTGCCCGGACCGCCCAGTGCGTGCAGCCGGACGTGGTGTCGAGCGCATACATCATGCCAGCGTTGGTCCCGATAAATAGGCGTCCGCCTACGATGGTGGGTTGCGATCTTGCTTCGGTAACATCACCCAGGTTGAAGGCCCATTTGAGCTTCAGTTTGGGTAGGTCGGTTGCGGACAGTCCCGCGGCTTCGGGGTCTTGGAAACGTGAGCCGGTCAGGCTGTTGCTCCAACCATTCCAAGCCGGGGCTTTGGGATCGAACACGAACTCACCGTTACTTTTGCACGTCGGTGTGACCACGGCAGTTGGAGCGTCGCCCGTGGGCGCGATGAATCCGATCAGCGCGAACAGGTCGGGCGTTGCGAGGCCCTTCGCTTGAGTCTTCATGGGGCCACCGGTGAGTGCGCGATAGATCGCTTCACCGCTCATTTTCTTTATTGTCGCGATCGCCGGAACGCGTTCTGCCGGATGATCGTGGCAGGACGCACAGCGTAGGTTGTAGATCTTCGCTCCATCTTGAGCGTTGAGAGTGAGGGCGGCGGCGACGAACAGGCACAAGTATCTTGTATGCATCGGGATCTCCTTTGTGTGCGCGGTTGACTAAATGAAATCGCGCTTACGCGATTGAAGAAAGAAGGTGAGGCCGAGGATCAGCACGATTGCGGCAGATTCGATGGACAGGGCTCCTAAAGCGGCGCGGTTCCAGACCGGAAACGGACTTTTCCAGGTCGAGTTGAATGTGGGCATCCGCGCTAGCAGGTACCACGTGATGCCGTACGACGAGTTGCAGACCAGGCTTGCGGCCATGCCCCAACCTTCTGATTCACCGACGAGTGCACAACCCGAGATGAGGCAGAAGCCGATTACGGGCAGGAGCGAAAGAATCAGAAGCATGGGTATGACGCCCTGCGGAAGGACGCGGCCGCCGTAGATGAGGAGCAGCATGGAGCCGACCAGAGCAAGCCAGGGCACGATGAAAAGCAACAGTGACGAGAGCAGCTTTGCGGTGGTGTATTGGATGTTATTGACCGGGAGGCTAAGGATGAACGGCAGGTTTTGCTTCTTGCGCTCATTCACGATGGCCGAGATGGGCAGCATGCATCCGAGTACGACGAGCGCAACGAAGAGCCACACAGTTCCTAAGACCAGAGGGACTTCGCCTCCGATGTGAGCAACCGCAATCGCCGCGGCACCGAGGGCCACGGACAGCAGCAGGGTCGTGCGCTGGAGGTGATAATCCTTGACCATCAGTTGAGAGATTACAGACGATCTCATGCCTCCACCCCTTCGCGGCTGTGTTGGACGTTGGCTACAAAAATCTCCTCGAGCGTCATGTTCTCCACGCGTTGCACATGGGCGCCGAAACTTTCGTAAGCATTGGGCAGATCGGGCGCAAACTCATTCGCTGTTGCCACGGCCAGGCGCCCTTGCTGCTTGATCTCAATAATTCCGGGCAGGGCAGGTACTTCGACGCCGAGCGGGACTTCAAGACGCAAGCGACGCCAGCGGTCGAGATATAACTCTTTGTCCATACAGTCAATGACACGGCCGCGATCAATGAAGGTGATCTGATCCGAGATCTGTTCTATGTCGTGCGTGTTGTGGGACGAGAAGAGAATGCTGCGTCCCTCGTCCGCCATCACGGCGGTCAGCTCACGCAGAATTTCGTGCCGCGCGACGGGATCCAGGCCGGTAGTGGGCTCATCAAGGATCAGCAGTTTCGGTTTGCGGGCGAGGACTAACAGCAGCGTTCCCTTCACGCGCTGCCCATGCGACAGACCTTTGATCTTCTGCTCGGCTCGAAGTCCGAAGCGTTTCAGCAACACCTTGGCATACGCGTCATCCCAGGACGGGAATATGCGGCGGATGAAGTCCATGTGCCAGGCGAGCGTCATGCCCCCATAGAGCTGCATGTCTTCGGACGCGAAGCCGATGTTCCACTTAGCCGCGACTTGTTCGTGCGGCATCTTGAAGCCAAGTACGCGGGCTTCACCGGAATCCTGGCGGATCAGCCCCATCAGGATACGAATGGTGGTGGATTTTCCGGCTCCGTTGGCTCCAATGAGGCCCATGATCTGGCCTTCAGGGAGCTTCAACGAAACACGGTCGAGCATGAAGTGGCGGTACTTTTTGCTGACTTCATCCAGCTCGATTGCAAACTCGCTCATGACAATTCCTTTTCCGTAAGGCGTTCGGTCGCCTGCTTGAGGCGTTGTTCCACATCGCTGGGATTCATGCCAAGCTGGGCGGCGATGCGGATAGCCTGTTCAAGATGTTGCTGCAGTTCTTTTTCACGCAGGCGCTCGGCGAGGCCGGGTGTTTCGGCCACGCGGGAGCCGCGTCCTTGTTGAGTGACGATGATGCCTTCGCGTTCTAGCTCAAGATACGCGCGCTTGATTGTGATGACGCTGACCTCGGTGTCAACCGCGAGTTGGCGAATGGAGGGGATTGCCTGGCCGGGAGCCCAGTCGCCAACTGCGACCCGCTGTTTGATCTGGTCCATGATCTGGAGATAGATCGGGCGTTTGTCGGCTTGAGATATGGTGAACATGCCGGGCATGTTGTGTATACTGAGTATACACAGAGTGTGCAGCGCCTGCAAGAATTTTCTTCGGCGCTGAGCAGGTATTCAGGCGAGTACAAGACCGAGTGAGTGGTCCGGCTATGCCGTTCTCTTGTTCTTAGTCATCGCGGAGCCAAGTCGCGCCCCGAGCCTGGCGAACGCGGGTGTCGGGCCTGTGGACCGTAATTGCTCCACGTCTTCGAAAAGTGCGATGTCCGTTTGAAGTATCGCGAGCCTACGGAAGAGTAAGGCTCGGTCATATTGGCTGAATAGCGTATGCGCGAGAGCACTCGCGTTCCTCACGTTTACCTGCCACTTGTGCCAATCCCTGGGAATGAGTTCTAGATGAGGATACTTTCTGAGAATTGCGGACGCATCGTCAGCCTCGAACTCGACCATACGACAATCCCGGCCGCCCAAAATACCTCTTCCAGGGACTTAAATTGCACTACGAGCGCGGACTCCAAGTCTTCCCCCGTTTTGTAGCCCGCCACAATTCATTACGGAACGGCTCGATCACATGATCCGTGGCAACGGCGATGCGGGTAGCGCCCCGCTTGAGCACGCCCAGTATCGAGGCTTGTACGCCGCGAACTGCGCAACAAGAAACGCGCGGCACCTAGCGATCGGAAATGTGGATCGCACGCACTCTTACGGCTGGCCCTTCCAGCAGATCGTGGTGATGTTCGACTCTTCCCACGGCATCAGCGACGGGCTGTGAATGGGTGAGGAAGCATTGGAGCACCCATTGTGTACGCGGCTGCCGACGATCTCGTTTACAGCTAGCGGTCCCAAAGTGCGGGTCGCCAGCATTAGCCTCGTGAAGTCCCGTTCGTAGCCGTGAACAGGATACTAAGTACATGCAGACCAGCCGCGAGAACCCAGAAAGCGGGAGGGAACAAAGCATTGACAGCTGTGTGATAGCAGCAAGGCTCCAGTTAATAGAGCGTAAACTTACACCGTACATGGTTCCCTTTTTTCGCTCACTCGTTTTCTTTTGCTGGCTGTCGTTCTTAGCCCTGGCCCAATCCAACTTGCCCGATTCAGCCGGAGCCCTGAAATCAAATTTCGCCTACGTGAATCGCAAAGTCCTTGCGATGGCGGAAGCTTTCCCCGCCGACAAGTACGACTACAGACTCAAGCCGGAGATGCGCAGCTTCGGGGCGGTGATCGTACACATCGCATCAGGCAACGTATACGCAGGCAAAGCTGGTAAAGGTCAGGATGTGCAATGGACCGAGATGAACGGCGACGACTACAAAACCAAGGCGCAGTGCATAGACATCTTCAAGAAGTCAGTCGCTGAAGCAGATGCAGCGATCGCCGCAAACCCTCTCGGCCCGAAGAAGAATCTGGAGCCGTTCTTGTCGGTACTCCAGCACGCCTCGGAACATTATGGGCTGCTCGTGGCGTATTTCCGAGCGAATGGAATGAAGCCGCCAGAGACGAAAGACAAACAATGACCGTAATGACTGCGACAGACGTCAGCTCACGAAGTTAGCCTGTGGCCCTAGCTCCATGTCGTCATTCACGGCTGCTCTGCCGTAAGCCAATTGCCCACACGGGTTCCGTGCTTCTTCGCAGCCTTCCACGCGGCGTATGCCGGCGGCGAGGTCCGGGCTGAGTGATCCGGAATCGGCAGCTTCATACGCTAGACGTCGTACGGCCGCAAGTCAAAGTTGATTGTCGACGATGCGTGATGTGCCTCTCAAGGAAGATGCGGTAGCTTGTCACGACGATCCTGTTGAACGCGAGACAAGGTTCTGAGCAATACCAGTCGATGAACTGACGAATCGTATGGTCGTATGGGCGTTGCGAGCTAACCGAGAGCAGGCTGTTTAAGACCGCTGACTTCGAAGGTTCCAGGTCGGGCAGCTTGAGTACAGATTGCGTTTCGCAGTCGATCCGTGCGGACGCTGCTATTCCTGGCTGTTCCCGACGTCGTGACTACTTGGCTCGAGGTGGGTATTTGTTGAATGCTTTCTTGACCATATCATCGAGTTTTGAGGCAATCTTGTATGGGTCGCTTTGATCGGTACGCACGATGGCCCTCCAGACCAACGAGTGTGTTTGGGGATTGCGCAAATCGATCACTAACGTTCCTTCAGCGAAGGGAACTCTCACAACACGCGTACCCCAACCACGCCAGCCTGCCGGATAAGCTTCAGTTTGAACGCCACGTGCAGATCCTAACGTGTATCGAAGATTAAGGTCCGCCCTCCCCGAAGGAATCAACGAGAGTCCTCTTGCACTCCCGTATCGTTCGATATCGGAGTTCAATTGCTTCTTGATCAATTCGTTGTTGAGCGATGGGTTTCTGCTGTTCAGTCGCGCTTCGCGAATAACAAACGTTCGAAACTGTTCAAAGTTAACAGTCCGGTCCGACTCGATTTGCACTTTCTGCGCAAACACGCTTGCCGCTAGAAAGAGCAAGCCCACAAGTGGTCGCATATGGGCAAACGTTACCACGCCGAGAATCTTCGACATGGTCTGATCTGCAATAGAGCTCAGGAACCCCGAACTTGTCCGTAAAAACGGACAATGTCCTAGCTTTTGAAAAGGACCCGTTCGCCGGCCCAGGATCGAGCTGAACAGCAGATAACCTACGTCGAGGTTGACGGCGTCGGCACGATTAGTTGGCATCGGAAATTGTACGCCAGATACGTAACGGGAAGTCCTCTTTCGGCCGTCTTCCGAGTGGGGATCTGGTGCAATCGCGGCCCGTGTAGGTCTCCCTTTGAATCACTGCTACGCGTCGACACGGATGATCGGCAGTCGAGTACAAGTGATACCATCGGCGGCAGCGGCGGAAAATGTCCCTTTTTAAGCCCACCTCCGAAGAGCGTGACACTTTAACGAAAGCCGTTGCAAGATTCGCGCACGATCCAGCAAAATCGCAACTACTTTCCCGCCTTGACGCCCAGGAGGCGGAATACACTCGCGGCAGCGAGGAATGGAATCACCTCAAGTTCTGTGTCGAGCAGCACCACCTCCACGCACAGACCGAACTCCGCAGGAAGCCTAATAAGAAAACTGCGAAGCTCCACTTAGACAAAGCGGACGCGCTGGCAAGGAAGTTCCATCCTGACTTTTCGTGACAGATAAATGCTAGCTTGCGACCTTACCCGGTCACAACGACTGCGGGCATAGTAGAAGTGGATCGAACGGCGTTTAGAAAGACTTACTGTCCCGATTTGGCAGACCGCCGCTCTAGAAGTAGCCACGAAGTTACAACAACGACGGGAAGCACAACGTAGAGCGACACCTGTGAAATGTTGTGAGAGGTTGGGCCGCCCTCAAGCAGTCCGGCCGCTCCATAGAAGCCAAAGAGCACTCCGGCGCTCACGAAGACCATCAGTGCCTGCTTGGGCTTATCACTTGGAAATAGCCGCAGTATTGTCGCTGGCTCGATGCGCAAGAGAAAGTAGAGGAGCAGCATGGCCGTTGGAAGGCCAAGTACCAGCAGCACGAGCCACGGCGACCAACCAAAGCCACGCTGAATCGACCCCATGTCTCCCTCGCTTGTGAAGGTACGGACTGGCACATAGTCGATGAAATTTCCCAAGCTTGCAACCGTGGTCCAGTAGAAGAACATGGCCCAACCTCTGTGGCCTCGGCGATCGGTCATCGCATAACCCAAACGGCTGAGCGGGAAGCTGATGAGGCCATTACCGATCACCATGCCCGCAGCTCCAATGATCGCTGCATAGTGTCCATGACCGCTGGCGAAGATGGGCGTCTCGTTCACATCCTGATTGATCCCTAACTGAGCCAGGAACACAACCAGGGTCGGGTGGGCGTAGTAGAGTGCCAGTGGATTCGACTTCCAGCCCAGCAACCAGGCAGTAAACGAGTGCGCGTACTCATGCGGGAAGAAGGCGAAGGCGTGAGCCGCCCAAAGCTGTATCAACAGCAGACCACCAAAGACAGGCCAGCTCCAGCCTGCCCGAGAGTGCAGGTTTCGCCCGTTCACAGCGGTTTTTCCATTCCTCCACGCTAACGCTTTTGGGGCCGGCCAGCCTTACTTGCGCAGATTATTAGTCTCTGCAAGTGGCCATCCAGTCAGTTTCCGGATTGCCCGCCATTGAGGAGGAATTCAGAAATGAGCCGGAAAGGTCAGACACGGCTGGATAGGATAGGGAATCTAGGCGAGTTCTCTGACGCGCAACCAACATTTGCCGCCGGTCTGGGTGATGGGTCTGTCGAATTCGGCGGTGGGGCTGAACAGCGGGATCGCATTTTTCGTAATACCGCAGTTGCTGGCGGCGCGGCATGTTTCCGAGGCGACGATCGCAGGCGTAACGGCGGCGGCGATGGCTTCGAATTTTTGGCCATTTGTATTTGGGCCGGTGCTTGATATCTGGTTCAGCCGGCGTCGTTATGCGACGGTTTTCGCAGGCTTGGCGGCGGCGCTGGTCATTGTGGCGGTGATGAACCAGGATCATCCCTCCGTGCTGGCCGTGGCACTGGTGATCGGTGTTGCGGCAGCTATGTTGAGCACGACGGCGATCGGCGGCTGGTTTTCCAACGTCTGCCCGCATCAGGAAAAAAACAAACTCAGCGCTTGGCTGAACATATCGGTGATCTCAGGGACCGGCGTTACCTCTCTTTTAGGTGGTGAACTGATTCGAGCACTGCCGGCCGGCGTGGCCGCTTGTCTGCTGGGCGCCTTAGTCTTTCTCCCCACAGCCGTGTTTCCCTTTATTCCTTGCCCTGGTCCAGACAAGCGGTTGGCGGGTGAGACCTTCGGTCAGTTCGGCCGCGAAGTGGCAGCTCTCCTGCGACGGCGCGAGGTTCTGCTTGCGCTCGTGATTCTGCTTTCGCCTTGCAGTTCTTTCGCACTGACCAATCTCTTTGGGGGGCTGGGCGGGGATTTCCATGCGTCGGCCCGGGTGGTGAGTATTGCGGGCGGCGTGGGTGCATTCTTTCCCGGCATCTTAGGTTGTTTGCTGTTCCCGATCATTGCGAGGGGAGGCTCGCTGATTCGTCTTTATCTGGCGGACGGAATGCTGGGAAGCTTGTTTACGCTTAGTTTGATCTTTATGCCGCATACACCTTTCACTTTCATGCTGGCGCTCGTGGGAGAGTACTTGTTTCAAGCGCTGGCGTTTTCAATTCAAGTGGGCATCATGTTCGAGACAATCGGGGAAAACAATCCGCTAGCGGCGACAACATTCACGGTTTTGTCGGCAGCGACTTACGTGCCGATTACTTACATGATGGTTTTGGATGGCCGGGGTTATGCGATGGGCGGGATCGCGGGCACTTTGGGAATGGATGCGTTTATTAGTGTTGCTTCGTGCCTGTTAATGGGGGTACTGATGTACCGGATTAGTAGGGGCCAGGGTACGGTGAGCGCGCGAACTAGTGATTTGGCCGTGGAAGTCCTGGAGCGCGATCAGTAAGACATAGTGTGCCGACCCGGATAGGAATGGGGTCTCGCCCGGACGCGGAAAGACAATGATTCTGCGCGCTTATAAGAACTCGAACTGGCTTGCGATGCCATTGCGGTACTTACGTTACAGCGCATGGAAATCAAGTCCGTTCGGCTGGTCAGAGGCCTGGAAAACATCACGGCTTTCAACCGTGAGCAATGTCGTCTTGCCGGAAACCAGAGCAGTTTTCCATCTATGAAAGCGAGGCGAGATTCTATGGAAGGGATCTCCGCAGGCCTTCCGCGATGAGATATTGCTGACCGAAGCTGAGACATCCTTGCGCTGCAAAGTGTCCGAAGGAAACCCGCTTCTTTTCGCCGAATCCTGGTCACTCGCCGTTAAAGCACTTCCAATTCAAGGTGCGGACGAGGGGACGGGTTTCGATGCCAAATGACCAAGTGTTTAGTTGTCGGCAGGTGCCAAAAGCACCACTTTGACGAGAAACGCGCTTCGACGCCGATGTGGCCTTTCGACACGCGTAGATCGTGCGTGACGCGCCAGGTCCGGTCGAAGGCGAATGGCTGCGCATAAACTGTAAGCCAGATACGTACTCACAAGTCCTCCTGCATCCGCCGAAGTGGCAATGGGCTGATGGGACGAGCTAGCGGGTGTAGGAGGAACTCTTGGCGGTTTAACTTCGCGAGAGTGTAAGGACGAAAGGCAGTCTTACATTCTTCACGTTCGGGTCACCGGCAACGGCGAACACTCTGCCGACGAGTTGATTGCCACGCGGAAGCAGCTTGATCTGAAGGGTCTCGGCCCCGGTTCTTACCGTATCAGGCGCATCGATTCTTCCGGTGGACAGGCCCGTGAACGCCTCACCCTCCGACCGCATCCCGGTTATCTCTTCCACCCGGTTGCTCCCAAGAGCGAGATTCGCAGCTTCACTTGACTTAATATCGATTGCAATCGGCATGTTCGCACCGCCACCTTCGAGCAATCCCTGCCATCGTCCTTTCAATGCGGGAATCGCGACGAATGGTCTGCTTGGAAAGCCGCAGTCTTCCTCTGGCCGACGCCAGTCCGGCAGGTAATTCGCAAGGACTTCATCGCACACGCTGTAGGCTAGCTCCCCTGTGTCGGAGCGATTTGTGACGACAACGCAGGCTAAGTCTTTCGATGGAACAAAGCACATCCTGTTGGCGACCCCGGGGTCTCCGCCGCTCTTGAAGAAGAAGGGAACCCCGGAAGTGGTTTGGCTCTTGAACCAGCCAAAAGTGGTAGCGACACCGGATGGGCCAGTGTAGACGGGTCGATGCAGTGCATCGATATTTTGCTCGCTAAGAATTTCCGCTTGGCCCTTCGTTCGATGGCGCATATTAAAGAGGGCGAAAAGAGCGAGATCGTGAGCGCTCGCGTACAGCTCGCCTGAAGCAGGCGTGGACGTGGTGTAGTGCGGGATCAAACGGCCAAGCGAGTCGTAACGCATGGCACCGCTTTGCACTCGAACAGTATCACTACCGAAGAAGCTGTCGTTCAGGCCAAGCGGCGCAAGCACCCTTTGATACATAAGTGCTCCAAACTCCGTGTGCGTGAGAGCTGAAGCGATTACATTCAGCGCGGCAAATCCGATGTTGCTGTATTCGTAGCAGGCGGCCGGAGGGTACGCTAGCCGGCCATATGCTTGAAGCAGGGCGGTTGGACTAGGGACGAGTCTCGCTTCCTTAGCTTCATAGGATTGATAAATGCCAGGCAGACCGCTGGCGTGCGCACCGAGTAGACGGACACTCACCGCGTCGGCGTTGCCGGCTCTGCCCACGAGTTTGCATCCTGTGAGAAACCTATTCGCAGGCGCATCCAAGGAGAGCTTACCTTCGGCGGCTAAGGTCATGATTGTGGTCGCTGTGAACGGCTTTGTGACCGAGGCCAAGCTGAACGGAGTATGCGGTGTTGTTTTTCGGCGCGCTTCCCGATTCGCCCAACCAAAACCCTCCTCCCAAACAATGCCTCCTCCGTGTACTACGGCGACAGCGACTCCGGTTGCGTCACCTCGCGCAACCGCCTTCTGAATTCGACTGCGTACCGGGTCGAAGTTTACCTTGCCCGCTTCACCATCCAAGACCGTTGTCGCTGCATTCAGCTTCGCTGCCATGAGACCCCCGAGCGACGTTGAGAGCATCCACCGCGTCGCTTCACGGCGATTTGCGTGTGCGTTCATCCTCTCCAAGCTATAAGGTCGCTTCAGCGCACCCACTTTCGTGCCGTATTGGTTTCGATCGATTCCCTACGCGAATGCAGGTGCGACTATCGCTAGATCAGTACCGAAAAGTCCCGATAGCAACTGAGAAGTTCCCAGAGTGGCCCGTTCTTGGGCCTCCGACCGAAGACTGTGCTGTTGCGCGGTGGCAACAATCAGCGTCGGATACCATCCGACTAGTGCCTCGGCTGAACGACATGAAGACTTGGACGGAGCGGCTGGGCCATTCTCGTCTACGCTCATTCACTGATCAAGACGGTCACTTCTGGCTAGAGCAGAACGCGGAAAAACGCTCGAAATGGGCGAAGCTCGCCAGGGAAGGGCACGATATCGCATGGGAGTTCGACGGATCAGGTGGCGCATATACGGGGCGTTTGTTGATCGATGGCGTAATCTATACGCCCTCAGAGGCGACGAAGAAGTTCCTGAAGAAGTGAGTGCGAGCCACCGTCCACAATGCCATCGGCCTTCAAGTCTATTCGTCCTGACGAACAACTTCTCTTGTGCGCGTGCTTGCAGCAATGATGCTTGTAATCACGTTTGTGTATTCAACGCTCCTTATCTGAGGCTGCTGACGATAACGAAAGTTGCTCGGTCGGAACGGGTCGGGACTATCTTAGGGACCAAGACGCTTCGCGTCGCCTTAGGCACCGTAGTATCGACGTAGCCAAAGGACTGTAGGAGATTAACAATGTTTCAGAAGCGCTTCCTGGCATTAGGAGCTGCGACGCTTGCCGCACTCATCTATTCCGTCCCTCTGCAGGCGCAGCCCGGCAATGATACGCCGCCTTATCTCGATCCCAAACAGCCGATCGAGGTTCGAGTGGACGATCTGATGAGCCGTATGACGCTCAAGGAAAAGGTGGGCCAATTGAACCTGCCTTGTGTTTATGTGAACGAACTCGGCAGGGACATTCCTTCGAAGCAGGCAGCCTGCCGCAAATTTGCTGCGGGAACCTATACAGACGAGATTGGTCCTGGCTGCGGATTCTTCACCTTGGCGAATGAGATACTGCACGAGGGCACGCGCCAGCAGGCCGGCTTCTTCAACGAACTGCAGAAAATCGCGTTGACGAAGACGCGCCTGAAAATTCCGCTTTTGGAGGACGAAGAGGGCACGCACGGCGCCATGTTTCCTGGCGCAACAGTGTTTCCGGAAGGCTTGGCCATTGGCAGTAGCTTTGATCGTGATTTGGTCAGATCTATATACGCGAGCGCTGCGTCCGAAGCGAGGTCAGTCGGCATTCACATGTTGTCAACGCTCGTTTCCGAGTTGGACCGCGATCCTCGCATGGGTCGAAACGAGGAAGCCTACACCGAAGACCCTTATCTTTATTCGCGGATTATCGAAGATATCGTGAGATCGGTTCAAGGGAAAGATATCTCGGCGCCTGATAAGACCATCGCTGTCCTCACAGACTTTCCGACTCAGAGTGAACCCTCCAGCGGATTAGAGCGAGGCGCTGTTGAGGTTTCGGAGCGGTCTCTCCGTGAGAACTACTTGATTCCGTGGATGGCCGGTATCCAGAAGGCCGGTGCGCTGGGGGTAATGGCCGGGTATCCGGAGATTGAAGATATACCGGAGCACGCTTCCGAGAAATGGAACAACGATATTCTGCGAAAAGAACTCGGCTTTCAGGGCGTAGTGGAGAGTGAAGGCGGCGGCTTCGAGAGCTTGATTTATGAAGACATTGTGAGCACGCAGAAAGAAGCGGGCGCCCTGGCACTCAAAGCTGGAGTGGATCTCGATATAACTTACGAACCGGCCTATATGGGACCGCTGATCGAAAACGTGAATGAGGGCCGTGTTCCCATGTCATTGGTGGATCGCGCCGTGCGCCGGGTCCTGGAACTGAAGTTCCGTTTGGGCCTGTTCGAACATCCCTACGTCAATGTGGACCACGCTCTTGAAACGGTCCACTCCAAAGCGAATCAGGATCTGGCATTGCGTGCCGGCCGCGAAGGCATCGTTCTCCTAAAAAACGAAAAGAACACTCTTCCCCTCAAGAAAAGCCTCAAGTCTATCGCTGTCATCGGACCTGATGCTGAGAACTTGTTGAACTTTCTAGGAGACTATTCACCGCACAAAGTTCCACAGCACATAACGACTGTCACCGAGAGCATCAAGGCCAAGGTGGGCCCAGGCGCAAAGGTGATTGCGGTTAAAGGCTGCAGCGTTATGGGCACCGATAAGAGTGGTTTCGCTCAAGCCATCCGCGCTGCCAAGAATGCTGAAGTAGCGATCGTTGTGGTCGGAGAACATCAGGGTTCGAACGAGATCGACGAAGACAAGGATCCTCCGACCGACGGTGAAGGGCATGACGTAGCCAGTCTCGACTTGTCCGGCGTTCAGGAGGCTCTGGTGAAAGCGATTTATGAGACCGGTACACCCACGGTGGTTGTTCTAGTGAACGGCCGCCCCCTGACCACCCGCTGGACTGCCGAGAACGTGCCCGCGCTGGTGGAAGCCTGGCACCCGGGTGAACGCGGAGGCGAAGCGATCAGCGATGTTCTATTCGGAGATTACAATCCTACCGGACGCCTCTCCATCACGATTCCACGTCACGTGGGTCAATTGCCGGCTTACTACAACTACAAGCCTGGGAAGGGCTACTGGATTAAGAGGGAACGTCGTGGCTATGTCGACATGCCCGCCACTCCTCTTTATCCCTTTGGATACGGTTTGAGCTACACGCAATATCGATACAGCAACCTTCACCTTGAGCCCGCTGGGATTCATCCTGAGGGCGGGACAAAGGTAAGCGTGGAGGTGAAGAACACAGGCAACCGAGCCGGTATCGAAACCGTCCAGCTCTATACTCATCGCATGACTGGGCCCGTGGCAACGCCGGTAAAGCAACTCCGCGGGTTTGAGCGGGTTGATCTTCAACCCGGCGAATCGAAAACAGTCACCCTCAACCTTACGCCTGAAGACCTGCAGTTACTCGATCGCGATATGAAATGGCGGGTGGTTCCCGGCGATGTTCAGATCATGGTTGGCGCCTCTTCTGACGATCTGCCGCTGCAAGGCGTTCTGAAAATCAACCCGTAGACGCGATTAGCCTGCCCAGCGGAGTTACAACTCTTTCGAAGTATCGTTTTGTTCGGAACAGGTTCGGTTTACGTGGCGGGCGCGCTACTCTTTCAGCGCGCTTCCGAGATTCCTGCGAAACAGTGCTATCGGTAAAGCGGCCAGAATTAATCCGGGAAGTCTCCTTCTCATCGTTAGGTTCCGGATCGCACGCTATCCAGGGGCCCGCATCGCTTTGAGATCGCAGATGGTGGTGTTGGCTCAATGCGGCTCAGTGGAAGTTTTGTCGGTGGAGGTGGGGGTGTCGTCTTTGTTGCCGCCGCCGAAGAGCCGGCGCCAGAAGCGACGTTTCTTCTTTGGTTCGGGGCGCGCAGACAGTTCGGTCGGCAAGGTATCGGACGAGCCGGGGGCCACGCTGGGAGCGGGCGGCACCGGTTCGGTGATAGGCGGTAGAACCGTTTGAGGATGTTTGCCGATGCCGAGCATCTTTTCGAAGAAGGAGCGTTCCGGGCCTTCAGGATGGCTGCAGGTGGCAGCGGGCACGGTGCCGTCGACAAAGTAGGCCTGGTAATCGTCGGGGCAGGAGTCGTCGGCGGGCAAATTGGAGACTTTGTCCAGCTTCACCGAGACGACGCCGGAGGGCGGTGGGAAGGGCCGCATGTCGTGGTAGCGGGCGAGTTTCTGAGCGCGCACCATAAAGTTCGTCCAGATGGGAGCGGCAGCTTTGGCGCCCTCGATGTTGATGTTGGAATAATCGTCGTTCCCGACCCAGACGAGGCAGAGAAGATTCGAGGTGTATCCGGCGAACCAGGCGTCGTGAGAGGTTCCTGTCTTGCCCGCAGCCGGAGCTGCGAAGCGGGCACGTACGGAGCTGGCGGTACCGCCGTTCAAGACGGCTTCAAGCATGTCGGTTACGACGTAGGCGACCCGAGGGTCAAGAACAGTTTTTTTCTCACCCGCCTTTTCTTCAAGGCCGGAAGTATCTTCTTGGTTGGTCTTGCTTCGGATGGAACGGATGAAGGTGCTGGGTAGACGTACACCGCCATTTGCGAAGACCGTGTAGGCTGTGACCATGTCGAGCGGCGTGGCGCTGTACGTGCCGATGGCGACCGATGGTGTGGGTTTCGCGTCGGTGATGCCGGCCGCATTCGCGAGATCGACAACTTTGTCCAGGCCGACCGTGAGGGCGAGGCGCACGGTGGCCGTATTGATTGAATGCTGCAGGGCAGAGCGCGCGGTGACCTCATCGGTGTTTTCGGTGGCATCGAAGTTGCGCGGAGACCACGGGCGGCCGTTGTCGTCGAAAGTGCCGAGACTAGCGTCGAGCATCGTCGTCTGGGTGATAGCTTTGGCGGGGTCTCCCACCAAAGCGGTGTTGATTGCGGCGGCGTAGACGAAAGGCTTAAAGATTGAACCGGTGGGGCGCTTCGCGAGCGCGTGGTCGAGTTGGCTGGCGGAATAGTTGCGGCCGCCAACAAGCGCGAGGACCTCGCCTGTGTGGGGATCCAAGGCGATCAGGGCGACTTGAGGCATCGGTCCGGAGGCCACCTGGGTGGCTACGACCGCGTTCTTGCCTTTGCCCTGGCGGATGTGGCGGGTGCGTTGTTTGACGATGGCTGCATCGACCTGCTTGATGCCTTCTTCTACGGCCTCGGTCGCGGCCTGCTGCAGTTGAATATCGAGCGAGGTGTAGACACGCAGAGCGCCATTGTCGAGTTCGGACTCGTCGTACTGCGCGAGCAGGCGGTCGCGAACAAGGTCGACGTAATAAGGTGCACCTTCGCCCTGCCGGTTTATAGGCGCAAGCTTGAACGGCGCGGCTTCAGCTGCCTCCATTGTGACTCGATCGATGGCGTGGTTCTCAAACATGGAGAGAAGGACCACGTTGCGCCGCTTCAGGGCACGCTCGGGATGGCGATCGGGAGAGAAGTAGCTGGGGCCGTTGACCATACCGGCGAGCAGCGCTGCTTGCGAGAGATTGAGGCTCTTGATATCTTTGGCGAAATAGGCGACTGCGCCTTCTCCGAAGCCGCGGATGTTGAACGAGCCGCGTTGACCGAGGTCGACCTGATTGACGTAGATCTCGAGGATCTGCTCTTTGGTGAAGCGATGCTCGAGGATGGTGGCAATCATCATCTCGGCGAGTTTGCGGCGCGCGCTGCGTTCGTTCGTAAGAAAAAAGGAACGCGCCATCTGCATGGTGAGCGTGGAGCCACCCTGCATGCGGCGATGACGAAAGATAGGCGTGAGCAGGCCTTCGATCAGGCGCCCATAGTTGATGCCGTTGTGCTCGAAGAAGCGGCGGTCTTCGATCGAGACGATGGCATTGCGGACGACGGGGGGAATTTCGTTGTAAGTCAGGAGCCGGCGAATGGAACGGTTCTTTGCGTCGAATAGGCCGGTAACCAGCTGTGGTTCGAGGTCGTATGACGAAAGCGGCTTGCCATCGCTGCCGACGATGGAGGTGATTTCACCGTCTTTGATTTCGACCGTCGCTCGCTGCCCGGGGTGATAGCTCTCGCGACCGGATTGGATCAGAAGTTTCGGGCCCCGTTGGGAGTAGGAACCGGCGTCGGATTTGCCCGTTTCCGAGCTGGACAAGTAACCGGCGCGGCGGAGCTCGGCCACGATAGTTTGCATTGTGCGCTCGTCGCCCGTGGTGATGCGGTCGGCAGCAGCGAAAATTTGGGCAGGCTCGTTGAAGATAGGCCGGCTAATGCGATCGTCGACGATCCGTTCATATTTCGAATAAAAATGGGCGAAAATCGCGACGGCAACGATCGAGACAACAATGAGAACGCCGAGTCCAATCCGAACCCAGAGCCGACCCCACAAAGAAAACAGAAAGAGCTGCCAGGACGGGTGAGGTGGGGGAGTTTGAACTTCCATGCAGGTTCGGGGTTCGCGGAAGAACTACCCGTAGGATACCGGGCGAGGGTGTCCGTTACTGAATGTTCGCCGGCGAGAGGGCACGCACGGGGTCAATATGATCGCAGTGCCTCGGCCATCCCTAAACGATCTGATGAACGTAAAGTAGTCTCGACGTTCGTGCATCCGAAGCGGAAAGGTAACGGGAAGTCCCGATCGATCGATCAATGTCTAACAAGGAGCGTTCTATGCGGGCTCGAAACTAGTGACTCGAACGCTTAGAGATTTCGTTTAGTTTGTTAAATGATCCAAGAAGCGCAGCAGACCGTCCATTGATTCCACACTGGATCGATAAGCATCCTGCTGTGCATCGCGATATCTCGTCTCCAGCGATAGTGTTCCTGAATACTTGATGGCCCTCAAAGCACGGAACTGCCCTTCGAAATCGATCTTGCCTGATCCGATCGGTTTCCACTCTGTGCCCTGCGCATCCTTCAGATGAATGTGGCTGATTCGACTATAGTCAAGCTGATTCCAGACCGTCGGGAAAGGTTGCTCGCCACTTTCGTAGTTGTTGCACGGGTCCCAGTTGTGCATCAAGTGCTTATCAGGGATTGCTTGAAAGAGCCGATTGATCTCGCGGCCCGTCGCTACGTTGGTGTCGTATTCATTCTCAACAAGCAGTACAAGGTCGTGCTGCTTCGCAATCGAAACTGCCCGGTGCAGATGCTCCAGTATGCGCGCGAATATCGCATCCGGCTTTGCGACACGCCGAAACGTGAAGATCCGAACCCGATTCGTGCCGAGAAGGTGGGCTGCATCTGCCGCTCGCTTTAAGTCCTCAAGCTGGCGGTCGAGTGCATTATGCGCCAGGTCCACATAAGCAGGATTCGTTCCGATTGGAATAGTCCCGGGAAGCGTGATCTTGTAGATGGCGGTATCGAGGACCGACGCGCGCACGCCGGCGTTGTCGAGCTGTTTTCGCAGCTGCCTGAGGTCCTGCGGTTCGGCTGCGGCATAGACGTAGCGGTTTTCACCTCGCAGTCGTAGGTATCGGATCTCTGCCCAATGCAACGGATACTTGAGATAGAAGCTTGCAAGCACATCACCCAAATCGAAACCAACCTGATCCGTTATGACGCCCAGCTTCCAGCGCTCGTACGGCTCAGACCCGGTACGACCGCGCAAGCCCCGGCCAATCAGGGCGGAAACTGCGAGTGAGTGGAATGATCTACGATTCAAGAATTTTGGCCTCCGGCGGCACTCGTCACAGCTTGAATAACACTTAAGACCGAACGTTTTGCTGTATCCGATTGCGAGAGGCCGGGAAAGGCGAATTCGCACTCCACTGACACCGTCCCGTGACATCCATGGCGAAGCAGAGCTTTGAATTATGCTGCGAGATCTGCAACTCGCCAATGAGTGAACATCGGCCGGTAAGCTGCACAGAAAGAGTACGGAATTTCATTGCGCGATCTCAGGTATGACTCCGTGGATCCAGTGGACAGCATTATCGTGGTAGAGCTTGCGAAGCACTTGCTGTGGCAAGGCGAGGCCTTGAACTTTACGCCCTCTGTATTCGAGCATCGCACTCGATGAAAAGAACGCCCAATCCGTCGCATATTGTTTTTCCCACGTCCTTTCGGCGCTTTCGGTATTCCCCTGGGCGAACAACGAAAGGTCTGTTCCATACAAGATTCGATCCTGGTATTTGATGAGAAACTGTCGAGTCTTCTCGCGTGGTTGTAGCGTCAAGTAAACGGTTCTTGCGGCCACATCCACCGCGAAATTCGGGAAGCGATCGAAACGCCGCCCGATTTCGTCCAGGTTGGTTTCAAGACTGCCGAGATGTGCTCCCACGACGCGCAGGTTGGGGTTCTCTTCCAGCATGTGGTCACGGGCCGCAATGATAGTTGCCTTCCGAGGATGATCCGGGTGCTTGTACATGTACCATTCGGGATGCTCGTTGTAATAGCGCGAATCGGGAGAATTCTCCGTAGGCGGCTGCCAGCAAGAGTCAGGTTCCGCCAGATGTGCAATTAACGTCTTGCCCTTCGCTGCGATGTTCTTGTAGATGGGCTCCAGACGAGGGTCGTCGGGCATTACAAACTTACCGGATAGATCTTTGAGTTCCATTCCGACGTTCTTCCATAGCTTGACGGCTACTGCTCCTGAGACAAAATCCCGATTGAGCTGCCGATTAGCGTCTTCGGCGAAGTTTGCGTCGGAGAACTTGAACGGATCGAAAGTCGTGCACAGAACGGCCTGGCCGCTACTCGCTTTCACGAATGCCTTGAGCGCTTCGATTTTGTTTTCTAAGTGGGGGAAGCTTGGATCGTCCTTGGTCGCGACCGCGATATCTACGAGGTGTACATGAAGCTTTCGAAGAAGGTCGTAAAAACCGGGATCCGGCTTGAACGCGTGAGCGTGCGTATCGATAGGTTCGATCGCAGTAAATGCTTCAAGATCGGCAGGCCAAACAACAGCGCTCGCAGGTTTGCCCGGAATCTCAGCCCAGGCCAAGAGCGTCGCAAAGCTCGTAACAGCGAGCAAGGAGGCAGATATTTGTGTTCTTCGCATTTCTCTATTCGAGAAGCTTACAAGAGTCCGCCACGCAAACACAGCGCGCCGTGAGGATCGCTTTGCCGTATCTCGGCAATGTCGAAAGCGCGTTGGGAGTCGCCGAGATGCGTGGTTCGTCACAACCAGAGCGCGGCAGATAAAATGACGGAAGATTTTCCCGTGGTTGGATCTATGGCGAACTACAGAGCATTGATTGCCGGCGCAACGGGCATCGTGGGGCTGAATCTGGCCTCCGAGCTAGTCAGCGACAGCGAATGGACGGTGTTTGGGTTGGCGCGCAACCCGGGTTCACATCCCGATGTGCAGCCCGTCGCTGCTGACCTTTTACAGCCGCATGCGCTCGAAGCTGCACTCAAGGATGTCTGCCCAACACACGTTTTCATCACCACGTGGATGCGTCAATCCACCGAGGCGGAAAACATCCGCATCAACCGTGCGCTAGTGGAGAACCTGCTCGAGGCCATATCTCCCTCCGGTTCGGTCCAGCATGTGGCACTCGTCACGGGATTGAAGCATTATCTCGGGCCATTCGAAGCCTATGGGAAAGGCAAATTGCCGGGAACTCCGTTTCGCGAGGACCAGGACCGTCTCCCGATCGAGAACTTCTACTACGCACAGGAGGATGCGCTTTTCGCTGCGGCTGCCAGAGACGGCTTCAGTTGGAGCGTGCATCGCCCGCACACTATCATCGGCTATGCGGTCGGAAACGCGATGAATATGGGCGTGACTCTGGCCGTTTATGCCATCATCTGCCGGGAGACAGGACGCCCGTTTGTTTTTCCGGGGTCGTCGGCGCAGTGGAGCGGTCTGACGGATATGACGGATGCACGCCTATTGGCGCGGCATCTGCAGTGGGCCGCTACGGTTCCTGCCGCGCGCAATCAGGCATTCAACGTTGTAAATGGGGACATATTTCGTTGGCAGTGGATGTGGAACCGGATCGCGCAATGGTTCGACATTCGAGCAGCCCCTTACACAGGCGAAGCAACGCCTCTGGCAATGCAACTGGCTGAGGCTGCGCCGATTTGGGCTGACATTGCCCGGAAATATTCGCTGCTGGAATCCAATCTCGATGTACTGATTTCGGCCTGGCATACCGATGCCGATTTAGGCCGTCCTATAGAAGTGGTGACCGATATGAGCAAGAGTCGAAAGCTGGGCTTCCGTGAGTATCAGGCCACGGATGAAAGCTTCTTCGATCTGTTCAACGCCTTACGTGAAAGACACATCATTCCTTAGATTGCACACGCGTGCGGGACGACTAATTGTGTCTTAATCACTTCCGTTATGGTCGGTCCCGCGTGGCCATTTACGTGGATTGCTCCGGATAGGTCCCATCGTGTCTGGAACACGCCCGGCCGGGATCTATCTGAAGATAAAATGGCGGGTATGAACATGCACGCAAAGCAGTTCATTATTTTCTTCGGTGCGATTCTGATTAACGAGCGCCGCCGTCCGAGCCTTCGCGCCATCGGCGGAGGAGCAAGCCGTGCTAGCGCCGATCCATGCAATGTTCGATGGCATGTCAAAACGAGATGCCGCGGCAATCAAGGCGCCCACATTACCGGGCGGCACGATGGTGCTGATGCGCGACGGCAAGCCCGCACAGATGACTTTTGACGCCTTCGCGGAGCGCGTTGGGAAGCCTAGTAAGACTCAGATTGAAGAGCGCATTCACGATCCGCTGGTCCGGATCGATAACGATCTCGCCATGGTGTGGGCGCCGTTCAACTTCGTGGTCGATGGGAAGCTTGATCACTGTGGCACAGACCTGTTCAACCTTGTTCGTGTCGACGGCAGATGGCTGATCGCGAGCGTTGCGGATACCGGAACGAAGACCTGCTCAGCCAAGTGAAGGGTGCGTTTCAGCTAGCGCCACAGGAATCGAATCGCCCAAATCTTGCGTGAACGCGGTTTCCCGGTGAGGTTGTCGGACGGTTGGTTTAAAAGCAGATCCGAACGATTCAGGTCCAGAAGACAATAGTCCTGTTGAAGTCACGCTCGCGGCTGTGATCCGGATACGTAAACCCTTGCCGACTACCCGCGGGTAATCCGTCCCATTCGATGCTGACGAAAGGAACCATGCACGAAACGCCTCGTAGCATAGAAATATAACCAACTAACTTAGCCGATCCCAAAACAGGACTTCAGTACGTCTTCGAAAAAAAGTTCCGCGATTCTAGCGGGACTAGCTTCTGGAGCGCTGGTGACGCGACCACCCTCTTGCCGACGCACCATTAGGCCTTGCGCCTTATCCGTCCAGATTTCTCTCAGTCTTAATGACGGGTCGTCAACGAGGGTCTCGATCCCGTCCCTAAACCAATTAAGTTGGAGGGGAATGACTTTCTCGCGGTGAATTTCAAAATCTCGGTAGAACCGGAAGAAAAAGTGTTGCGTTTCCTGACCCCGGCGGAACCTCAAGGAGAAGAACCAGGTTTGCGCGGCCCGCCCACGCTCGCGCAACGTAAGATATTTGGTTAAATCGGGTGCCGGATAAGGTTTGAAAGATATATCGATGCTGTCTAGCTCATCATCGAGGAGCTCGGCCCGGCTCTGAAATTCGAGCTTTACAGTCTCAAACGAGGAGAGCCAGATCCGGTACTCCCGTTCTTCGCGCCGTTGGGCCGACTCGGCCTCCTTCTCTCCTAGGCGATCAGCCCATAGCCGCATCCGCTCGGTTTCTTCCTTAACCCGCTTCATCTCCCGAAAAATGTCTAAAACACGATCGAGTGTGAGATTTATGAGAGGGGAATATAGACCTATATCTGCGAAAGAGAGTGCTTCGTAATACCTCGGCCGGTCTTCCCTCCGGATGTTAACGATAGGGTAACCCACCCTCATCAGCAGGAAGTTCATCAAGAGTCGCGAAACGCGCCCATTCCCATCCAAGAACGGATGGATAGCAACGAGCTTGTGGTGCGCAATGCTAGCGAACGCTAGACGGTCGAGGTCCTTTGGTCTGTTTATCCAGTTCAATAGCGCTTCCATCAAGCCGGGCACGGCAAGAGGCTCGGGCGGTGTTAATTCGCTGCCGCTAATGACAACGCCAGCTCTTCTATAAGCGCCCGGATCTGCCTCGCTCTTATTACAAACGGTTAAACGATGCAACTCTCGCACATCAATCTCCCGAAGGACCGTTTCAGGCTGCGCACATTCCTCGAGAAAGTTGAATGCGGCTGCTAGGTCCTTAACCTCCAACTGATCGGCAAGCGGCTTGTCGTTTAGCTGAATACCCTCTGATATCACGACCTCCGTCTCTCTAAGCGTAAGTCGATTGCCCTCAATTCCGGTGCTGTGAAAGATGTGTTGAAGCCTGAAGTATTCAGACAGCTTCTTTGTGACCATCGGCTCAAGCGGGCCTCCTTGACGAAAAGCAGAGGTCTCTTCGGCCAAAGAACGCAATCGCGCGGCGGTGTCGGCTTCCAAGTCTAGTTCGGATTCTTGATCCGGAAAGAACTCCCAAATTGTGTTCGCATCAGAAACACGACGCAGCTTGGTATCCCGTCCGAATGAATCTCTGATGCGCTGCGCTGTTTCATGTTCTATCGATGTTGAAGTGGTTACCCAGCCTTTTGTCCCATTTCGTCGGAGCAGTTCTACGACAAATGATGGCTCAACTTCTAGCTCGCGTGCTAACTCACTGACATGGATAGGGGCACTCACAATTAGACCTCTCTTAAAGCCAATGTAGCGTGTGCAGAGCCCGGAGAGTGCTTTTGGGTTACGAGCTTAGCGGAAATTAACCTACGATCTGCATACATC
>CAWBUH010000002.1:0-498276 GCA_963791935.1 Terriglobia bacterium
GTGCCCGGGGCGGGACTTGAACCCGCACTCCGCTTGCGCGAAAAAGGATTTTAAGTCCTTTGCGTCTGCCGATTTCGCCACCCGGGCTCACATCACATAGGCTCATCATAATGGGTACCGCTACGAACTGATCGATGGTCCCCAAAACTGGGCCAAAATGCCCGCTTTTACCCCAGCCAAGCGCTTGCACACGCTCCAGTGGCTACTTTCACGCATCTTCTCTCAAAAAACACCAGGAAAACCGCGCTTTTACGCAGCTTTTCTCTTTACATCCCCCACGCACTCCCTTATCATCGAGTTGACAAGTTGGGCACCAGAACATTTCTTGATCGTTCTGTTTCGGCGTGACAGCGAGCGATTGGCATCCCAGTCACTGTCCCAACTAAGCAAATTTTAGGAGGTTATATGGCAACAGCAGAACCAAAAAGAATGACTCAGACCGCGATCATCCGAGAGCTTGCGGAGACCACGGGCGTCAACAACAGAGTGGCAAAACAGTTCGTGGAGTCGCTCGCCGAACTCGCCATCCGCGAGACAAAGAAGAATGGGGTTTTCATCCTGCCTGGCATCGGGCGGCTTGTTCGGGCCGAGCGTAAGGCGCGCATCGGGCGTAATCCCTCCACGGGAGAGCAGATCAAAATCGCCGCCAAGAAAGTAGTCAAGTTCCGTGTGGCTAAGTCAGTGAAGGATTCGATCGTCCCGCCTAAGAAGGTAGCCGCTAAGTAAGAGTCCAGTTTCCGGTGCAAACCCCGCAGACAAGCGGGGTTTGGCTCATTCGCCTACCGCAATCTACAGCTTTTTGTCGTTTTTAGGTTCGTCGTCGTTTTTGATCGAGCTCTTGAAGTTCTTAATGCCCTCGCCTAAGCCCTTCGCCAGATCGGGAATTTTCTTGCCGCCGAAGAGCAACACAAATACGACGATGATAATTATCAGCTCAGTGGGGCCAATCGTTCGGAACACTTGCTCTCCTTGTGTGTCGCCTCTATTGTAAACGCAGCAGCAGGGACCTGCTGCTCTGCTTCACCGCAGGCCGCCGCTAGCGTGAAAACACTGCGCCTAATACCCGCAGAATCAGGCTGAGTAGCACCAGCGGGGCCACCACAGCCAAGGCTTTTCCTTTTGTAACCCGAAATGCCGCGCTATAAATCAACACGAGCATCACAATCCACCAGACTTCGAACACGGAGAAATAACCCAGCACTCCCGCTAGCACCTTGTTTGCTCCCGAGGGCAGGAAGATGTCCAGCCCAAGTGCCGGACGGAGTTCCGCCGTCGTCGAAATTTCGCCTTTGGCCTTCAGGATCACGACTCCGGCTATCGCAGCCAGCACCTGAATCAGGCTACAGCCCGCGATCAGATTGAATAATTGGCGGAACTTTGCGGGCACACCCGTTACCGCGCTCATGCCAAGCAGAATCGCCGCTTGAATGGAGAAAAAGATCGCCAGCATCACCGGCGCAAAATACATCACATAGCGCTGAATGGTCAGGCCGATCTCCATACTTCTCTGGTACTGTTCGGGCGAAACGCCCTGCGGCAGAGGCGCAACCTCCATCACGTGCCGGGTCATCGGGAGCACGACCGAACTCGCGATGATGGTGACAACGGAAAACACAATCAGCGGTGCCACCCAGAACCACTTCCTGAACACCCGGCGCGCTGCTCCCGCCGGATCGATGAGGAAGCTGCCCATCCCGGCAACGTCTGATGCGAAACTCTCGCCTGATCTAGCTGGTAGCTCGGATAAAACAGTTCCCACGGTGCGTTCTCCTTACGGATCGATTCGCTCCGAATTATATCGGGTGAGGTGGGCCCGCGCTGAGATCCGGTTACCCTTATAGATGAATCTCGTGAAAATTCTCCTGCTCGTCTTCACTGCTTGCCTCCTCGGCGCCTGCGGGCGCAGTTCGACTTCGGTTGCGACACGCCACTATCAGCTTGCCGGTGAAATCAAAGCGCTGGACGCGCAGCATCAGACGGCAACGGTGGACGGAGCCGCCGTTCCTAATTTCATGGAGGCGATGACGATGGACTACCCGATAAAATCAAAGTCCGATTTCGAGGCGCTGCGGGTAGGTGAGAAGATCACTGCCACAATCGACGTAACTGACGACGATCGCTATTCGCTCTCGAACATCAAGCGTCAGTAACCGGCGTGATGCAATCCAGCCACCGCTGCGGCTGCGATCAGGCAGTAGATTCCAAACAAATACCACTGCCCTCCCTCAAGCCAACGGCTTAACCAGCGGAGCGCCAGCAAACCTGCCAGGAACGCGAATACTGCTCCCAGGAGACTCGGCAGCACAGCGGACCCTAAGCTGCCCCCGCCGCTCTCGTGCATGGCCTTCCACAATCGGAGCGCCTCGCGCGCCACAACCGGCGGGGTCAAGATCACTGCTAAGGCAAAGCTAAACGCCTCTGCCTGCCGCTTCGGAACACCTGCCAAAATCCCGGTCGATATCGTCGCGCCCGAGCGCGAGAAACCTCGAAAGGGCAGGCACAATCCTTGAACGGCGCCGATGAACCCGGCTTCTCTCATGCCGATCCTGTCAACGTCGTGAAGGTTCGCATTTGTTCGGGCGTGCCGTCTTTCAAATAAGCCTGCGATCAGGATCAGAATGCCCGCCGCCGCCAGCGCCGGGGCGATCAGTTCCAAGTGGCTGAACAGCTGCTCAATCTCTGCTTTCGGCTGACCCTTAAAAGCGGTACGCTCGATGAGTTTGATCAAGACTTCGCCCACAATGCCGGTGATTACAGTTGCCGCAATCAGCAAGGCCGCATACCGCTTGAACGCCGGAGCGCTGCTGAAGTAAGTGTTTCGCCACTGCTTCCAGAAATAAACGATCACGGCGAACATAGTGCCCGTATGCAGCATTACGAGGAGAAGCGTCATGGCCGGAGAGGACGGGTCGAGCCCCAATAATTTCTCCGCCACTACCACATGCGCAGAACTGGAAACGGGCAACAACTCCGCTAGTCCTTGCACAACCGCAAGAAGAATCACTTGAATGATAGTCAATGGATAAGTCTCATAACATTATTGCGTCTCGTTGAAAGAAGGCAAGCTTTTACATCATGACTACACTCAAACGCTTTCCTCGTACGATCTCTTAGCTAACGAAGCGGATGCACGCCCGAGTCTTAGAGACGGAGGTTACTTTTTTGGCGAAAGAAGAACAAGGCACCGGGAAGCATCCCCACAAGAGCGCGGAGGAACCGTTCCCGCATACCCAGAATCCGAGCAGCAGTTCCGAACACAATTCAAGTCACGGGAAGAGAGGAGAGACTAGCAAGTCCGGTTCAGACTCATCCGATCTGAAGGAGCGTGAGTACACCGATGCACAGGGAAATGTGCACCACCACACTCACACTTCAGGGCAGCAAGGTAAGAAGGAGATCGTTCAGGTGCGGCAGGTGCGTTCTGCGCTTACCGCGCGCAAGGAATACGCCGACACCCTAATGGCTAAGCGGTCTCGAATGCAAGCTCCGCGTCTCTGGCCCGCATCTTTCCCAGAGTCGCCGTTTCCAGCGTCAGCCAGATTAGCGCTATCCATACCAGATCCGCTACGAACAAATGCGTGAGCTGCAAGAGCAGAGGAGCTAACAAAGCTAAATTCAACATTCCGACCGCAATCTGAAGAACAACAGCCGCAATCACAGCAGAGGCCGCCCAGGATTTCCGTCCGTCCCGCAGCGCATTTGCTCCTATCCACAATATGTAGGCTGCTGCGGCTACCGCTAGAAGCGGATGCAACACGCGGAGCCTGAGCAGTACATTCGACGTACGTGCGAAATCCTGCTGCATTCCTGCTGCGAGCGAAGCAGCCGGGAACAACGTATCGCCTAACGCAGTGATAGTTCCCGTCACACTCACAAGTACCGCGGCCGCTAATGCCCAAAGCATCCGTGGCGAAATGTCGAGCAGACGGAATCGTTCTCTGGGGTTATACGCCAGCCAAGCGGTGCAAGTGAGCGCTGCGAGTAGCAGCATGGTATTCACGAGATGAGCCGACAAATACCAGACACGCCCAGCCGATTGATCCTTGGCAACGTAACGAAACAACACCAAGCCAGCACCCAGCAGAGCTTCAATGAGAAGGAATAAAAACGATAGCCCGGCGTATTTGCGTACGGCATCCCGCCTGGGGAACGCCAGCAACGCCCAGAGAAGCATCGCAACCACCGCCACCGTGTCGACGGTCGTCATCATTCGATGCGTAAATTCAATGGCAGTCGGAGCCGCCATGCTGCCCGGCAGATACTGTCCGTTACAGCTAGGCCAATTCGCTCCGCAGCCGTCTCCGGAAAAAGAGGCACGTACGTAAGCGCCCCAAAGGACTACCGGTATGTTCCACGCAAGTACGCCCCACGCATAGCCGCCGAACAGCCTTCGTGATCTTGCACCGGCCAGATTCATTCGAGCGCGCTCCTCATCTGCGCCACCATCAGGATCGCTGCAATGCTCGAGACTTCAGTAATGCGTCCATCTACCGCCATACTTACTGCATCGCGGAACGGCTTCCACGAGACAGCAATATCTTCTTCAGGATCCAGATTTCTTTCTGTCGCACTCAAGCCAGTCGCCAGATACAGAGTCTGGTAATCATCAACCACACCGTTGCAGCAATCCACAGCGCTCAGGTACTTCCAACTCGCCGCAACTATGCCTGCTTCTTCAGCCAACTCTCGTTGTGCGACCTTCAACATATCCGTCTCGCCCACATGGGAACCGCCGCGTGGAATCTCCCACGAGTACCGGTTATGCGGATAGCGCCATTGCCCCACGAGCACGATTTCGTCACGATCGTTAAGCGCAACAACGCCAATCGACGGCCGGATCTCAATCACTCCATAGATGCCCGCGCCGCCGTCAGGGCGCGTCACCTCATCCTCTCGCACCCGAATCCAGGCGTTCTTATAGACGATGCGCGAGGAGTGCGTCTTCCAGGGACTTTCGATCATTGGGCTAAGCCGCCTCAGCGCAGATCTCAGCCAGCACCGGAAGATCCACGTTTCCTCCGGAAAGAATCACGCCGATTCGTCCCAGTTCGCGCGGAAGTTTGTCATGCAGAACGGCCGCGGCGGCCGCCGCGCCGCTCGGTTCAACGAGCAATTTCATACGAGTGAGCAGGAACCGCATCGTTTGCTTGATCTCCTTATCTGAAACCAGCAATACGCCGCTTGACAGCCGGCTGACGATCGGGAAAGTAATCAGACCCGGTATGGTGGTGCGCAAGCCATCTGCGATCGTAGCCGGAGACGGGATCGCCGTTCGCTTCCCGGCTTGCATGGAAAGTGACCAATCATTGGCCATCTCCGGCTCAGCGCCGAAGATCTTTATTCCCGGGCGAATAGCCTTCGCGACCAAGCTAGTTCCCGAAAGTAAGCCACCGCCCCCTAGTGGCACCACGATCGCATCGAGATTCGACTTCTGCCGCAAGAACTCCAAGGCGGCCGTTCCCTGCCCGGCGATGATCCACGGGTGGTCATAGGAGGGCAACACAATTGCGCCCGTCTCTTCGGCAATCCGCTGCGCAATCGCTTCGCGATCTTCCCTGTGCCGGTTATAGAAAACAATCTTCGGGCCGTAAGCCTCGGTCGATTCCAGCTTTGACTTCGGTGCGTCCTCCGGCATCACGATCGTTGCGTTGACACCGAGGTGCAGCGCTGCAATGGCTACCGCTTGCGCATGATTCCCCGAAGAATACGTGACAACGCCGCGCTTCCTCTCCTCTGCGCTGAGCGAGAACAAAAAGTTTGCTGCGCCCCGGATCTTGAAGGCCCCTCCGCGCTGGAAGTTTTCACACTTGAAGAAGACCTCGCGCCCGCACGCCTCGTCGAAAAGCCGAGAGGTCACTACCGGGGTCTCGCGCGCCAGCGGCCGGATACGTCCCGCTGCATCTTCTATGTCTGCCGCCGTAACTTCGATTTGCTGCTGTTCGACAGTCATCAATACCCTGCCTTCTTGTCAACCACGTTGACCAGCGGCTCACCCTTCAGATAATGCCCGAAGTTTTCGACAAACACCTGCATCGCCAGATCAAGCCAGTCCGGATCGGCCGTGCGATCTGTGCAATGCGGCGAGATCAGCACGTTTTTCATGTCCCATAACTGATTATTTGGGGGCAGCGGTTCTTCTTCATAGACATCGAGCGCCGCGCCGGCAATCTTGCTTTCTCTGAGCGCACGCACCAGAGCTTGCTCGTCGATCACAGGTCCGCGCCCGACGTTCAGCACGAGCGCTGATTGCTTCATAGCGGCAAACTCCGCGTCGCTGATCATATGCCGCGTAGCGCGCGTTAACGGCGCCGCAGCCACCAGTACGTCTATCTCGCGCAGCATCTGATGCAGGTCCTCCGACGGGAAAATCTTGTCGAGGATGGGATCGTTTTCCGATTGCTCGGGCCTTCGCCGCACGGCATAAATCTTCATGCCAAGGGCACGTGCGAGGGAGGCGCACTCGCGCCCGATTTCGCCGTACCCGACCACCCCCATGATCTTCCCCGGCAGCCATCCGACATTGAAATCGTCCCAACGATGCGCCTGCTGATTCTCTACCAGCCGCCGGCCCTTTTTGTAGTGGAACAAAATCCCGAAGATGACGAATTCAGCTAGCGATCGCTTGAACACGCCACGAGCATTCGTCAGCACGGCCTCGCTCTCGACGAGCTCCGGAATAAGCACTTTCTCAACGCCAGCGGATAAAGAATGCACCCACTTTACGCTGGCAGTCCGATTCCATACCTCTTCGAAATTGACCGTCGCGCCGGTCAAGCCCGAGTACAGAACGATCTCCGCCTCGCGTGCATGCTGGCTTAGTGCTTCGGTATCGTTCCCTACCCAAAAGTTCGCCTGCTCCCGAATTGGGGCAAGATTTCGCAAAGCGTAGTGATCGGGCGGGCAGACCACCAGTACATTCGGCTTATTCATGGGGTCAACTCTTATCCTATCGGGCCCCATCCTGCAGCTGCTAAGCTTTGCCCGCACGCTGCCTCGCTGTCTTCCCGATTCACGGCTTGATTGCGGAGTCTTAATGCGGCACAGCGGCTTTCCTAAACTGTAACGGCCGTAAAATGAGTATGTGGAACCACGTTGTACGTGCGGCGCTCTCCTTCCTGCGGACGCCCGCTTTTGCCATAAGTGCGGCAGGCCGCAGTATGAGGAAGATATCGAGCGTCTCTCCTCCTCGTCTGAAGCCGCCAGCATTCCTGTTCAGGCTCCGCTCGATGTCCCCATCGCGGGTACTGCGGTTCCGATTGGTTTCGGCAACATCAGAGCGGTTGTCACAACGATGGCCGTGGCGGCTTTTGCGCTTGTCGTGCTCCTCATTTTTGCCATGTTTGCGCCTCCTCTGGGCCTGCTTGTTCTGTGTGCGGCCGGTTATGCCGCCGCTTACGTCTATCGGCGCCAAACAGCTCAGCCACTCTCGACAGGAGGCGGAGCCTATTTGGGCCTGATGACCGGGCTGTGGCTTTTTCTTGTTTTTGCTATGTCGGTAGCCGCTATCGGGATCGAACTGGGTTCGCCTACAGGCCGCGAAATGTTACGTGTCGGGATGGCGCGAGTTCCTGAAGCAGCCAAAATGCTCGATAATCCGCATGAACTCCTGGTCAGCATCACTGAAACATTGATACCGATGTTTTTCCTCGCCACCGTATCGGCCGCCTTCGGAGGCATGCTCGCCGCCCGAACACTGGCCCGCCGCCCTCAGCCATAGAACCGCCAAGTCTCGCCATTGATTCGTCAATTAGTTCCGAAGCGCGGCGGAAGTTCCTCCGTTTGCTCTTTCTACTGTTACGCTGGAATCCGCTGCCCGCATGAGCCGACTCATTCTCACGCTGACCGTTAACCCTGCCCTGGACCGTATCGCGGCGGTAGATCGCCTCGTGTTTGAGGATCGCGCTTATATCGAATCCACCACCGAGGCAGCGGGCGGCCGTGGCATCAATGCAGCACGCGTCCTGACGAGCTTCGGCGCGTCCGTCACCGCCATCACCACTTCCGGCCGCGATATCGGTCGCAAGTTCGAAGAGCATCTTAAGACCGATACGTTCGACAAGGAGATCGTCAAGATACGGAATGCCATCCGCATCAATCTCACAATCTCCGATCGCCAGGGACTCTCTATCAAGCTGAACGAGCGAGGTCCGGTGCTTTCCACTTTCGAGCAGGACAAAATCCTGAAAGCGACCGAAAAGCACCTGCCCGGCGCCTCCTGGCTGATGCTCTGCGGCAGTCTGCCGCCTTCGGTCGATGCTCACTTCTACAACAAGCTGATCGAACTAGCTACGAAACACAGCGTCGAAACGCTGCTCGATACGGATGGCGACGCACTCCTGCATGCCATGGAGGCGCAGCCCACGATGGTTAAGCCCAACCAGTCGGAGGCGGAACGGTTGATGAACACAGCTCTGATCACGCGCTCGCAGCTGATTGACGCTGTCCAGCGCATCAAGGCGCTTGGCGCAAAATCCGTAGTTCTCTCGCTTGGTAGCCGCGGTGCGATTGCCGCTACTTCCAGCGAAGGAGTACTCGAGGTCAATCCGCCTGTAGTCGACGCGCTTTCGCCTATCGGCGCGGGTGACGCGATGGCTGCTGCCATGGTTTGGGCTCTCGAAAAGGGCGAGTCGCTGGGTGAGGCTCTACGTTGGGGCGTCGCCGCTGGAACGGCGTCGGCTATGCTCCCTGGTATCGAAATGGCTAATTTCGAGCAGACGAGCGAGATATACAAGCAAACGTCGATAACCAGAGTTGTTGTCTAACCATCAATCGTATTTCTCGTAGATAATCTGCTTACGATCGAAGCCGCGTTCCTTAAGTTCTTTACGAACGTTATCCACCATCTCCCGCAAGCCGCAGATGTAGACGTCCACATTGCTTAGCTCGTCTGGCGTGCGGAGAGCCAGGGCCTCATCTAAATGTGTCTGCACCCGGCCCGTACGCCCCTGCCATGCCGGCGAGGGCCGCGTCACGGTCGGCATAAAGGAAAAGCTCTGATACTCGCCGGCCAATTGCTCCAGCTCGTCCCGGTAGAGCAAATTAGCCTCATGTCTTACACCGAAAAGCAGCGTGATCTTCGGTTGCGTTCTGGGCAGGTGATCGAGCAACATCGACCGGAATGGTGCAATGCCCGTGCCGGTAGCAACGAAGACGGCCCGTCGCCCGGGGTGCCGCAGCGTGAAGTATCCGAGCGGCTCGTGCATTTCGACCTCGTCGCCCGGCTTCAGCTGAAACAACCAGGAAGAAACCAAACCGTCCGGTACCCGGTTGAGACACAACTCGAATCGGTTACCGGCCCGCGGAGAGGCGATTGAATAGGCGCGCGTGATCTCCTTCCCGCCTTTCTGCTCGATAACGGAGATGAACTGTCCTGGCGTGAAGTGTAGGTCTTCCACTCCCGGCACCTCGAACTGAAAATGATGTACTTCGGGTGCGAGTTCCCGCCAATCCAGTAACTTGGCTTTCAGAGTCTGCATGCCTCTCATAGAAGGATGCTCGGCGAGCGTTCTTCGACGCTTGCTTCTGGCGTCATCTGCCGCAAAAGGTCGAGAAACATGCGCCCTCGCGGACGACCGTTGCGGTTCTGTTGGCCGATTCTTTGCAGAAACACCAGAATCGCTAGGAGTTCGGAGTTGCGAACGGGCGTCGCCGCCTCGCGGTCTCTTCGCACCTTTTCGTAATCCGCTAACGACGCCGAAAACAATCGCTGTATCGCCAGCGCAACCGTGTTTTCAGGCCGGCTCTCGTACAGTAAACCCGATTCGAGAGTGCGATGGGTCTGTACTAGCGCCTCCAGTGCGGCCATTACGTCGTCGTCGGTCGCTCCCGGCGTTCGCACGCCCGCTTGCACCAGAGAATAGATGCTAAACAGCAGCAGCTCTTCCTGCCGGCGAACCAGCTCTTCGCTCACCGCGATATCTGGGTTCAAAATTGAACTCTCCGGGACGGGAATCGGCTTTTCGTGCCGGTGCGCCTCCTGCAGGTACTCACATTCGAGCGGACAGGAGAGCGACACTTCGCGCTCGGTCCCGCAGCAGATAGTACAGATATCGCCATGCACGGCCGGACACGCGCGCCGGGCTCTCCGCTTACCGCAGATTTTACATAGGATCGGCTCAGGCATCGGCTATTAGTATTATCGGCTCGGCCGATCGCCAACTTCTTCATGACTTTCGCGGCAGCGGAAGGATCTCCTCTCGTTATCATCGAATTAGCAGATGAAACGCGTGGATCTACACATTAAAGTGACTGTCGAACTCGACGAAGAAGAAAAGCTGGAGCGCGTGGCCGGCGAGATCTGCCGCCAGATTGAAAAAATGTACGTAGTCGATTCCGCCGAACTGTCGAGCGTAGTCGTGGCTGAGGAATAAAGCTAGCGGACCAGCTCCGCATGCGTGCGCAATAGGTACGCGTCGGTCATGCCCGCTATGTAATCGCAGACCACTCGATGAACCGGCGTGTCTGCCAGATGCTCCCGATAGCCGGCCGAAACGGAATCCGGATGCGCTATCAGGAACTGGAACAAGCTTCTCATCTTGTGTATCGCTTCATCCCGCTCCTCAGCCAGCTGCGGGTGAGAATAGGCGCGTGTGACAAGAAGCTTTCTCAGCTGAATCGCCACTGTCGCCGCATCCGGAGAGAGCTGCGCCAGCCGACCCTCCACTGCGCGCACATCCTCGCCGCTATTGACACCTAACCGTTCGACCGCCGCCACTGTACCTTCGATCAGACCGCCAATCAGCAGGTTCATCAGCTGGCGCTGCACCTCCCAGAACTGGATGTGGGGTGAAGCGCCGGGGTACTGCGTCTCGGCCACTTCCACCAGCTCGCCGGCTTGCGGAACAAACTCGCTCAAATCAGCAAACGATATCAACCCGGCTGCAAAAGAGTCATCGAGATCAGCCGAGTTGTAGGCAATTTCGTCCGCGATGTCAATCAATTGAGCTTCGAGGGAAGGTCTTTGCCCGGGCAGAAACTCCTGCAACGAGGGATCGGCATCCAGCCCGACTTCACGCGAATGCTTCACAATGCCCTCGCGCACTTCGAATGTCAAGTTCAGCCCGTGAAAGCGCGGATAGCGCTCTTCGAGCAGATCCACCATACGAAGCGCATGCAAATTATGCTCGAAAGAATCACCGTACGGCTGCATCTGTGCATCGAGCTCTCGTTCCCCGACGTGCCCAAAGGGCGGGTGGCCCAGGTCGTGTGCCAACGCCAACGTCTCGGTGTACTCCTCGTTCAAGCCGAGCGCCGAGGCTACCGTGCGCGCCACCTGCGACACTTCGATCGTGTGCGTCAAACGGTTGCGCACATGATCGCTATGACCAATCGCAAATACCTGCGTCTTGCCTTCCAGACGCCGGAACGCACGCGAGTGTATGATCCGGTCGCGGTCTCGCTGGAAATCGTTGCGGTAAGGATGCGGAAGCTCAGGGAAGCGTCGTCCTCGCAGACTGTGAGAGGCGAGGCGCAGCCTATGCAGCATCGAATGCGAATTACTTGGCGAGTTGCGCCGTAATCTGGTCCGCCGCACGGCTGATCGCCGGGCTCTCGTTGGGCTTCTTCAAATCCTGCAAGATACGCTTGGCCTCCCGCGGGTTCGTGGTTGCGTCGAGCTGAGCCAGCAGAATCTGCGCCTGGCCTTTCGAAACCAGGTCAGTCGGCTTATTTACCAGCGAACGAAGCAAATCGCGCGCTTCCGCGCCCCGCTTAGAAGCAATGTAAAGCTGTGCCAGCGCTATCTTTGCCAAGGGCGCCGACTCGCTGCCCGAGTTCGCAGCCGCGCGTAAATCCGCTTCTGCGCCCGCCGTATCGTTCTTCTGAGCTTTGAGGGTGCCTAGATAGTATTGAGCTAGGTAGCCTTCGCGGGTACCGCCGTCCTTGCGAACCACCTCGGAAAGCGCCTTCATTGAAGCCGCTGTCTTTTCAGCCTCCGTTGCAAACGTCTTGGCGTAATCGTTGTGAGGCCCAACCTGCGTTTCGAGCACGTTGTATGCTGCCTGCAGATCCTGTTGGCGCACCGAACGCCGGTAGGAGTTGTACCAGACCAAGCCCCCGATGGCTAACAGAACGCAGCCAGCGATAATGCCCCACCTGATAAGGCGATCTCGGTGTGATGCGGCGTAGTTGAGCGCCGTTGACACTGAATCAGTAAACTGATCGTGTTGCAGCTGCTCCTTTAAATCGTGTCGGGTCAAAACGGGACCGCTGCCTTTCTCGTGATCGTTCCCGATGCAAACAGCAGTTGTTTCTCACATCCTGCGGCGGTCCTCCGCGGACCGAATACGCATCGGAAATCAGCTAAACCACTCGTAGAGTAGCATATTTGGGCAGTTCCGAAGACCAGCCGCGGGCTCGGATTTTCAAGCGCTGACGTCAGCTAGATCGCGCTTAATGGCAAACTTCACCAGACCGGCGACATCGTGAATATCGAGCTTGCGCATTAAGCTCGAGCGATAGGTATCTACCGTCTTTGGGCTCAATGCCAGGCGGGCAGCAATTTCTTTCGCACGAATACCATCGACAAGCAATGAAAATACCTGAAATTCACGGCTGCTTAGCGACTCTATCGGATCAGCTTCATGACGGGAACCGCCTTCCCCGAAAAGCGACATTACTTCGATTTGCGGAGAGACATAAATCCCGCCTTGCGTGAATTGACTTAAAGCTTCGGCCATCTGATCGGGGCTCGACGTCTTGAGCAGATAGCCGCACGCGCCGGCCCGGAGCACTTCGAGCACCGTCTTCCTGTCTTTTCGGGTTGAAAACACCGCGCAGCGTGTAGGTAGACCCAGTTCCCGTACACGACGGATCACCTCCGTTGCTGCCAAATCGGAAAGACCGAGGTCCAACAACGCGATGGAAGGTTGGAGGCGCTCGATTTCGGTGAGCGCGCTCGAAGCCGTCCCGCATTGAGCAACTACCCGGAAACCCTGCAGCGAGTTACACAGGACTGCTAGGCCTTCACGTACGAGCGTTAACTCGTCCGCCAGCAGAATGCTGACCGCTCGCGGCTCCGGCTGGACGAACACTGGTGTTGGGAGGACAGTACCAAGCATAGGCGATAGTCGGGCGAAACCCTGGACTGAAAAGAAGGTGCCGGTGTGCTCCTACTTGTCTCATCTTGAGTCTCGATCGACTACCGCACCGTCCATCGCCTGCCAATTACACCGGCAGAACGCAGTATGGAAATTAACGAAAGCTGCGCACAGCTTCGGCTTCGTCGTCGTACGCTTCGAAGACCGTATAAAGCTTAGTAATTTGCAGCAGATCTTTCACTCTCTTGGAAAGTCCCACCAGCTTGAGCTGGCCGCCCGCATTGGTTATCGTGGTGAAGCCTGAGACCATTTCGCCGATGCCGGAGCTGTCGATGTAAGAAACATCGGCCAGATTCAGCAGCAGCTTCTTGTCTCCCTTGGCAGCAAAACTTCGAATCGCATCTCGGAATGCGCTGGCTCCCTCACCTAAAGTCACTCGACCGGCTGCATCGAGTACAGTGACATCGCCCACTTGGCGGGATGTCAGTTTTACGCTCACTTCTGCCTCCTCTTAGACACTTTTATCAACCGTCACCGGATCACGACAGATTCTTCGCCAGTCGAACTTCTGTGCCGCCTCCGGGCCGGGGATGCAAATCGAATTCGTCCATAAATGCCCTTGCGAGCATCAATCCACGGCCCGATTGCCGCAGTAGGTTTTCCGGAGCTAGTGGATCGGGCAGCGAGTTCAGGTCGAAACCTTCGCCCTCGTCACCTATGGTTACGGTAATCTTCGTGTCTGAACGCTCTATCTGGAGATGTACTCTCTTGTTTTTGTTGTAACGATTACCGTGAACCACAGCATTTACGGTACACTCGCGAACGGCCATTCCGATCTGGTGCTGTTCTTCTTCACCAAGGCCGAGCTTCGCCGCTTCTTTAATAACGAGCTCCTCCGCCACGTCGGCGGTCTGTAGTGTTGAATCGAGCGTCGTCTGAATGTTTTCCATGTGGCTGCGTTTCAACCTGAGCATGACTACACGAGCATACTAATTCGCACCTATTCAGCGAACCGACAACAATAAACCAAGCTGCCGGCAGAAGTCAATGGTACCTCGGTGCCATGGAGAATCTAGCGATGACTCATGTTGCATCCTGAAGGCATGTCTGCGCCCGAGCCGTTTCACTTTCAGACCCGGATTCGCTTCATCGATACAGATGCCAGCGGGCGGATTCACTACACGGCTATGTTTCGCTACTTTGAATCGGCCGAGATCGAGTTCATGCGCTCTCTGGGCATCGTTTACCTGCGGCACGAGTTCACTTTTCCGCGCGTGCATGTGCAGTGTGATTTCAAGCTAGCCATGGAGCACGACGATCTGATCGACATTGCAGTAAGCTTGACGAAGCTTGGCACATCGTCCGTCCGGCTCGAGTTTCACACTAAGAAAGACGGCGCTACCGCTGCCACTGGCATTATCGTTCTTGCGTGCATGGACCGGCAAACCCAGCGCAGCAGGCCGATTCCCGCCCAACTGCGCGCCAAGCTTGAACAGGCATTAGTCGGCCAATGAACATTCCGCTTACCCCGATCCGCTTTCTGTACCGCGCACTGGACCTCTACGGGAACAAGGAGGGAGTGGTTTCGGGCGAGCGGCGTTTCACTTACGCGGAGTTCGGTGCGCGCTGCGAGCGGCTTGCGGCGGGTTTGCAGGCGCACGGCGTCAAGCCGGGAGATCGGGTTGCGTTTCTCAGCTTTAACAACCATCAACTGCTCGAAGGCTACTACGCCGCCCCTTTGATCCGGGCCGTTGCCATGCCGCTGAATGTTCGTCTGACAGCGGCCGAACTCATCGCCATCTTGAATCATGCGCAGCCCGGCGTGCTTGTCTTTGAAGGCGATTTTGCCGGTGCGGTTGGAGATTTCCGTCGCGCCTGCCCGAGCATCCAGCGTTACATCTCGATGGACCACCCCAACAGCAGCGCTGACCTCTCGTATGAGGAGATGCTGTCGCATGGACGAATCGCGCGCCCCGATCCGTTTTCCTACGACGAGAACGAAATTGCCGAGCTTTTTTACACCAGTGGCAGCACTGGCACCCCGAAAGGCGTCATGCTCTCGCATCGCACGCTCTATCTGCATGCCTTGGCCGTTACCGGCAGCATCACGCAGAACGACCGTTTTGTGGAGCTACACACGATTCCGTTGTTTCATGCCAACGGCTGGGGGCGTCCGCAAACCGCCACGATGAATGGCGCCAAGCAGGTTATGGTGCGGCGATTCGAGCCGTCAACTGTCCTGCGCTTGATCGAAGAGGAACGCGCCACCGGTATGTCTCTTGTGCCGGTGATGGCCAACGCTCTGCTTAACTGTCCCGATCTCGGTCGTTTCAAGACCTCAAGCCTGCAGGACATCCATCTGGGCGGAGCTGCTGCGTCGCCTGAACTGGTTCGCCGGCTCGAGCAGGCGTTTTCCTGCAACATCATGGCCGGGTATGGCTTGACTGAGACGAGTCCCGTCGCAACTTCGGCCCGCGCGAAAGCCACCGTCGTCTACGCTAGCGAAGAGGACCGTCTATTCCATCTCTCTATGGCCGGATGGCCCATCCTCTCAACCGAAATTCGGGTTGTCGATGCGGAGATGAATGACGTGCCTCGCGATCTGGCATCCATCGGCGAAGTCGTAATCCGCGGGGACGGCGTGATGGACGGCTACTACGGCGAACCCGAAGCTACGCGCGCTGTCCTGACGAACGGCTGGCTTCACACCGGCGACATGGCCGTGTGGAATGCGGAGAACTACATACAGATTGTCGACCGCAAGAAGGACATCATCATCAGCGGCGGTGAAAACATTTCATCGATTGAGATTGAGAACGCAATCTTTGCGCATGAAACCGTGCTGGAATGCGCGGTGTTCGCCGCGCCCGACCCCAAGTGGGGCGAAATACCTGTTGCGATCGTCGTGCTGAAACCGGACCAACGGCTGAGCGCCGAAGATCTGCTTGCATTTTTGCAAGCCCGGTTAGCCCGCTTCAAAATGCCGCGGCTGATTGAGTTCTCAAAAGAACCGCTGCCCAAAACCGGCACCGGAAAGATCCTCAAGAGGGAGTTGCGAGAACCTTACTGGGCCGGCAAAGAGCGGCGGGTGCAAGGAATTTAAAAACCAGAGCTAGTCAGCTACCTGGAGCGCTTGGCGATAATCCCGATACCGATTGCAGCTCCCGCTGCGATGATGGCGGCCGTGGCGACAGGATTAACAGTAGCTGCCGTATAAACGCTTCGCCGGATCCCTGATTGCCCGCCGCGAACATGACCGTCCGCCCCGCCTTGCCAGAGACTATCTTTTCCTGGCTGCGACGGATCATCCTTCAGCTGGGATTTGATCAGCAAGCTCGACGCGGTATCGACCAGGGCAGGAGTCAGCCGGCTGAAAATGCCTAGTATCTTGCCGGCTCCGCCCACATGTAGTGCTCGGCGCGGATGCTCGGCCGCAAATAGGATGGTTCGCGCAACATCTTCCGGCGCATACACCGGCGGAGGAAGTTTGGGCTCTTGATCGCTATAGTTTTTCGCGTGCTGAGGAAAGGGCGTCCCGATGGCGGCGGGCTGAATGAGAGTAACAGAGATCGGAGCCTTCTCGTCTTTCAGCTCGCGGCGCAGCGCATCGGTGAAGCCCTTGATAGCGTGCTTGCTTACCGAGTACATGCCCTGAATAGGGAACGCGAAATCGGATGCAACGCTACCGAGATTGATCAGCGCGCCACCTTTTTCTTTCAGATGCCGCACCGCCACAGTGGACCCATAAACGACACCCCAAAAGTTGATTTCGAAAAGTTGGCGATGGTCAGCATCGGGAACATCCATCAAGCGTCCCCAGAGTCCGAGGCCGGCATCGTTGACCCATGTATCGAAGCCTCCGAACTCCGAGATCGCGGTTGCCGCAAGTCGCTCCACGTCCTCTCGTTTGCTGACATCGGTCTGAACATATATTGCGTTCCCGCCGGCGGCCTTTATCTCTTCCGTAACTTTGGCCAGAGCCTCTTCATTCCTGGCGCCCAGTACAATACGTGCGCCCTGGGCAGCCGCGGCTTGTACGGTTGCGAGCCCAATTCCACTGGAAGCGCCTGTAATAACGATTGTCTGCTGATTTATTGGTTTGAGTGTAAGTGCCATAGATCCGTGCCTCCAATTGCAAAATCGCGCAACAGAAAGGTCTCTAGTGAGACAGGCTGGAGTGCGAATTGTGTTTCGTCAGCGGTTCTACTGGTTCAATCGGGTCCACATTGCCGGACATGTCCCGAGCGGCAAACCGGGAAGAACCGCCAGCTTTACATCGTTCCAATTGCACCTTGTAAGACAATAGGACCAACATTTCGAAGTTTCAGATGACTCTTGTACGATCCCTCGCTGCCAGCCTCACGCTGCTGTTCGCCGCCGTTCATCTTGCCCAGGCCGATGAGGGTATGTGGACCTTTGACAATCTTCCGGTCAAACAACTCAAAGAGCGTTATAACTTCACTGCCAGCCAGGAGTGGCTCGATCATGTTCGCCTGGCTTGCGTCCGGTTGAACGATGGCGGTTCCGGATCATTCGTCAGTCGCAATGGCCTGCTGCTGACCAATCATCACGTCGCGCGTGGCCAACTGCAAAAGAACTCTAACGCTCAGCACGACTACATTCGGGATGGCTTCTATGCGAAGTCGGAGGCCGACGAAATAAAGTCTCCCGACCTCGAAGTCAACGTGCTCGTCAAGATGGAGAATGTTACCGGTCAAGTACAGTCCGCTATCAAGCCCGGCATGAACGAGCAGAGCGCTTTCGCCGCCAGAAAGAAAGTAATTGCCGACATTGAACGCGAGAGTCTTAGTAAGTCAAAGCTGCGCTCGGATGTTGTTTCGCTGTACCAGGGCGGTGAGTATTGGCTTTATCAATATAAGAAGTACACCGACGTGCGGCTCGTCTTCGCGCCGGAGATGCAGACGGCGTTCTTCGGCGGCGACTCCGATAATTTCACCTATCCGAGATACGATCTGGACGCGGCGCTTTTTCGCGTTTACGAAAATGGCAGACCGTTGCACACCGAGGATTATTTAAAGTGGAGTGCAAGGGGGGCCAGTGACGGAGAACTCGTGTTTGTTGCCGGGCATCCAGGCTCCACCCAGCGGCAGAATACGATCTCGCAGTTAACGTCGGAACGCGACCTGATTGAACCGAACGCTTTGCGCACAATTAGAAGCCGCATCGCGATCCTGCAGGCGTATGCTGCCAAAGGTCCGGAGCAAGCACGTCAGTCGAATTCGAACATCTTCGGTCTGGAAAATGCCCAAAAAGCCTACGTCGGGCGCCTTGCAGGCCTCCAGGACAAGAGAGTTTTTGCACTGAAGCAGAAGGACGAGGCTGACTTCAAGGCGCTGGTAGCGGCTCACCCCGAGTGGAAGGAGGAAATCGGCGACCCCTGGGAGCAGATTGCCCAGGCAGAAACCAAGTTTGCTCCGCGCGTCAAGTGGCGTTTCTATAGAGTTCTTGATTCGTCGCTCGCTCAGCGTGCGCTCCAGATTGTGCGCTACGTGGCGGAGATTAAGAAGCCGGACGGCGACCGTCTGCCCGGCTTTCACGAAGCGCAGCTTGAGTCGCTTCGCTATGCCATGTTTTCACCCGCTCCAATCTATCCGGAGATGGAAATGGCAAGGATGGCCGGCGGTTTGAAGCTTTCCCGGGAGCAGCTCGGCTCCGACGATGAATGGCTTAAAGTTGTGCTCCAGGGGAAGGAACCGGACGACGTCTCGCGAGAGATCATTTCCGGGACGAAACTAGCCGACCCGGCCTTCAGGAAGCAATTAGTCGATGGTGGTACGGCAGCCGTAGAAAACTCTACCGATCCGATGATTATCCTGGCACGCAAAATAGACCCAATCGGGCGGGAGATGATCAAGTGGCAAGAAGACAACGTCGAAAGCGTAGTAACCAGCGCAAGTGAAAAGCTGGGGAGAGCGCGCTTCCTCGCCTATGGCAAATCCACTTATCCGGATGCAACTTTTACGTTACGTCTCTCGTATGGCAAGGTGGCCGGTTATCCGATGAATGGAACCAAAGCGCCGCCCGAAACCACGTTTTACGGTCTTTATGATCGAGCTACTAGTTTCAATTATGCTGGCGATTTCGCCCTCCCCTCTCGCTGGAAAGAGAATCGAGACAAGCTGAACCTTTCGACTCCTCTGGATTTTGTCTCGACAAATGACATCATCGGTGGAAACTCCGGGTCGCCTGTGTTCAACAAAGAGGCTGAGCTGGTGGGCCTTGTCTTCGACGGAAATATCGAATCGCTGGTCGGCGATTTCATCTACGACGAGACCGCGAACCGTGCCGTCTCGGTTCACAGCGACGCGATAGTCGAAGCGTTACGGAAACTCTACGGGGCGGGAGAACTCGCCGACGAGCTGCAAGGCGGTCAGCGCTTCAAGCCCAGCGCCGCAAGATAGCCCACGTTGCGGCGACAACTCGCGAGCGCAACTTTCTTCAGCAGATCGTCGAGCGCCTCTCGCGCGTGCTCAAGGGATGGTCGCGCAGCAATGCGCTTTTCGGCTGCTCCCGTCCCGCCTGGCATGCGGGCAAAAGCAACGATCTCATCCCAGTGCGCCGGCTTGGGAATCGAGACCATGCACGAGCTTTTTTCCATCTTCTTGTAGGGCCAAAAACACCACCCGATATCGTTCCTTTCGAGTACCTTCACGAACTGCGCTATCCATTCATCGGTGTTCTCGCCCGATTCACCCAGCCAGATCGGAACGTTGTAGCGATCGCGAAAATCCACGTACTCCTGCACGGACGCTTGCGTTGGCGGCATCCAGTATTTGTGCAGCTGGTAGATAAGCTTCGCGTCGAAAGGCTCTCCAAAAACCTTGAAATTGCTATCCCACTGCGCCCCACCAAGCAGAATCATATGGTGGGGATCCACCTCTCGGATTGCCGCTGTGATGCGGCGGTAAAGCGGCTCCAACTTGCTGTTGTACTGCTGTAGCCGAGGAAAATGCGGAATCGGCTCGTTGAGCAAATCGTAGCCGAGAACTGTCTGCTCATCGCGGTAATGCTGCGCAATCCGCTTCCAGATATCGCACGTTAGCTGCTGATCCTGCTCGCTTTCGTAAAGAAAGGGATAGCCAAAGCTGTCATCGATATTGGTCCCCGTCTGCCCTCCCGGCGCGCAATGAAGGTCAAGTATCACCCACAGGCCCGCGCGCTTGCACCACGTGATAGCCTCGTCCAAGATTTCGAAACCACCCCCGGCTTCGAAGGGTTTGTAATGCAGCGGAATGCGAACGGAATTCAAGCCGGAAGCTTTTATGAACTTGATGTCTTCTTCAGTGATATAGCGCCGACGATACTCTTTCCAGAACTCAGCCGCCGCAGAAGGACCAATCAGCTCACTGAAAAACGTCTCGATCTCGCGCGGGGATTGGGGACCGCCCTCGAAGAGGAACATGTAGCCTTCAGCTTCGAACCAGTTCCCGAGATTGATGCCTCGCAAGAACAACTTTCGGCCGTCCGGCGTGAAGAGTGCCTTGCCGCGTGCCGTCACAAAGCCACTCGGCATGGATGGCGTTTGTGCAGCCCGCAGGGAAAACGCGGCCGCGCCTCCCGCACACGCTCCCGCGAACTGGCGTCGCGTCGAAATCATCTTCGGTTAGTCCTCAGGACCGCCTGCTATCTGCCAGGCAAACATCAGAAAGGAGGCTGCGGTCAGGTCGATCGCCGGTTCCACCGTTGCATACGATTCCACGTTGTCAACGAACACGGAATGATTGCCATCGAATTTCCGGTACATATCGCCCTCTGCAGTTGGGCAGGCGCGCATACCATCGAGCGTTCCGCTCGAGCCCGAGCTGTTCGGTCCTTCCACCAGGGCGCCGTTCAGCCGTGGTTCGGATCCGTCAAGCGATCCAATAATATTGGCGACCTGATGCTGCATGCAATCAGGAAACGTCGTGCCGTCCCCCACAATGAACGATGCACCCCAGGCGTTCGCGCCGAGAATATTGCCGGCCCATTCCCGCGAGTATCCGTCGAAAACTTGTGAACCAGTCAGGTAGGCGTATTCTTTTGCCTGAACCGACAAACCCGCGCCGTGCGTAGCGGTGTCGTAGCTCCCCCACGGAAATCCAAACCCGAACGGATCGCTCTGCGCCGTGGTTGCCGCCTGGTCAAGCTCCTTCTTCAAGTCGCCCAGCAGATCGCCTTTCGAAACACTCAGGCCTTGCGCACCGGGCATCTGCTCAATTGCCCGATACAGCTCAAAATGCGCCAGCCCGCTCACATCGTAAAGATTCAGGCTGTCTGCAGCATCGCTCGGTCCGGTTATATACTCGTGCGCCCAGGATGCGGCGGCACGCAAGTAGTGCTCCGGATTCGAATGGGGGAGACTCGAGCATTGCGGCGCGCTTTGCTCCTTCGTCAGAGCCCAGAAGAGCTCCGTCGCCCCAAGCTCCATATCGTCGCGCCACTCGGTTTCAGGATAGAAATCGAAGGGTGCCGTGGTGAGCAGATCTCCAGCGGGTCGCGTCTCAGCTAAATCAAAAACGTGCTCGGCGGCAAGCAGGCATCTCTCCGCGAAACGCGAATCGGAATGCCGGAATACCTGATAGCCGAGCGCAAATGACGCGGCCAGCCGGCCCGCCAGATTAGGGCTGATCTTTGAGCCGGCAGTCCCCGCGATGAACACCGGCCGATGCCGAATGTATCTATAAGCGGCATCCGATCCCGCATAGGTATCGTCTTCCTGCGGAAGTCGCCAGATGTCGTGATCGCTGATAATGTCGTCGTTGCCGGTACCGATTCCGACCTGATAGTAAAGCGTGAGGCTATCGTCATCCCACATCTTGAGCAGCCACTCAAGCCCGAACCTTGCCTCTGCAGTAAAGTTTGCAGCCGCCGAACCGGCGCCCATCTGCGAGGGAAAATCCCGCACTCCGATAAGCATTAGAGCCACCGTATAGCTATGCGTTTGTACAAATTTCAGGTAATCGCCGGCATCCCACCAGCCACCAGAGACATCTCGGTGAGCACCGGTTGGGACAAGATCGCCCACCAGGTTGTCGTCGCTGTCAATATCCGGCGTGAGATACACTTTGGCGTTCCGGTCGTTCAAATGACTCGCCGCCGTTCGTAGCGGGGATGGAATGTAATCTGGGCCATCACGCTCATTCTGATAAAACTCGAGTGCGTTCGAAAGGGCTTCGGAATAAAGCCGGTGTGCCGGTCCTGCAGCGAACGCGGGCGACGTTGCCGGCCACGGTGCATCCGTGCGGATCGTGTACATTCCCCGTTCGGAGATCGAGAAGTCGAGAGTGGCTACTTCAAAGTTTCCCCACTTGCTTCCGTGCTGGCTCGAACTGCCGCCGGCGACTGTGACCCCGAACTCGTTCACCACCCGGAAAGGGATTGCTCCCGCAGCCTTCGGGGTCATCAGGTAAGCTCTGCTTCTCACACCCGTTTCGTACCCGAGTTGGTTCACGCGAACAAAAGCTTGCGCCGAGACTCCGGCAGTCGCGCTCAACATTACCAGTAAACCTCCGACGACAGCACGCTTCAACCCGCATGAAGCCGCATGCCACTTACAAGAAGCCTCGAACATCGATCACCTCACGCCACCCACATCGTACTAAGCAGGGACTCGCCGCTCATCTAAACAAGTGAACGTCTCGCCGCTGTTTGCCAGTTGCAGCAGCAGTGCCGCCGGATGCCACAGCTCCGAACCATGCTGCTTTTCAAAGTCCTCGATCCGCCGCACAACTTTCGGCAGCCCCACCCTGTCTGCGTGGAACATCGGACCGCCGCGCCAGCTCGGAAAGCCATATCCGTAAACGTATGTGATGTCGATATCGACCGCACGCAGCGCAATTCCTTCCTCCAGAATGCGCGCACCTTCGTTTATGAGCGCGTAAATACATCGTTCGACGATCTCATCAGATGAGATCTCCCGACGCGAGATGCCGGCCGCGTGCGCGGTCTTCTCAATCAGTTCAGCAGTCTCGGGATCCGGTGATGCCTTGCGCTGCGCATCATACTTCGACCAGCCGCGTCCCGTTTTCTGCCCAAGCCGCCCCTGCCCGCACAAAAGATCCTGCACAAGCGGCTTGCGAACGCCGTGCTTTTCGAAGTGCTCAAACTCCTTCCGGATCGCGCAGGAAACATCCAGGCCAGTCAGATCATCAACGGCCAGTGGACCCATTGCCATCCCGAAATCGTAGAGGGCTGAATTCACCTGCTCGACCGATGCGCCTTCCTCCACCAGGAATTGCGCCTCGCGAAGATAAGGAGCGATCATGCGATTCCCGATGAAGCCCCGGCAATTTCCGGCCAACACCACCACTTTCCCTAGCCTTTTCCCGAGCGCCATCGACGCCGCGATCACCTGGCTGCTTGTCGCCTTACCGCGTACGATTTCCAGCAGTCGCATCACATTTGCCGGGCTGAAGAAATGATTCCCTATGACCCATTCCGGGCGGTTCGTGGCTGAAGCAATCTCGTCGATGTCTAGGCTTGAAGTATTCGAAGCCAAGACGCAGCCCGGCTTGGCGATACGATCCAGCTCCGAGAAGACACTTTTTTTGACCACCATGCTCTCGAAAACTGCCTCGATGATAATGTCGGCCTGCTCGAAATTCTCGTACCCTATCTGTGGCGTGATGGAGGCGAGGCGCTGGTCCATAGTTGATTGCGTTAAGCGACCCTTGGCCACGCTGCTGGCGTAGTTGCTGCGGATCCGCTCGATACCGCGCTCGAGAGCTTCAGAACTTGTCTCTTTGACGATGACCGGAATGCCTGCATTCGCATACGTCATCGCGATACCGGCGCCCATCGTTCCCGCGCCCACAATCGCGGCCCGCCGGATTTCACCAGCCGGAGTGGACTTCGTGATGCCGGGGATCTTGCCGACCGCGCGCTCGCCGAAGAACACATGGATCAATGCCTTGGATTGATCCGAGAAGAGACACTTCTCAAACAGCTCGGCTTCCTTGCGGCATCCTTCCTCGAACGACAACTGAGTCGAAGCCTCGATTGCGTCCACCGCGGCCAGCGGCGCTATCATTCCGCGCGAGCGCTTCGCAAGTGACGAGCGCGCCGCCGCAAAGATCGACGAGTTAATCTCCTTCAGCTTTTCGTCTCTCTCCCGCGTTCGTCGAATTGGCTGCCCCGCCACTTCCCGCGCAAAGGCAATCGCTCCCGTGAGCAGATCTCCCTCGATAATGCGGTCCGAGATGCCTAGCGAGACGGCAGTTTGCGCGTCAATGGGCTCGCCTCCGACACACATCTCAACCGCCTTTTCGACCCCGGCCAATCGGGGCAGGCGCTGTGTACCTCCCGCACCGGGGATCAACCCGAGCTTCACTTCTGGTTGGCCAACCTGCGCACGCGGAGCCATCACTCGATAGTGCCCGCACAGCGCTGTCTCCAGACCCCCGCCCAGAGCTGCCCCGTGAATCGCAATGACGACAGGCTTCGGCGAATCCTCAATTGTCTGTAGAGAAGGCAGAAGGTTAAGCCGGGGCCGCGCACCGGAAACGATCTTCCCGAACTCCTTGATATCGGCTCCCGCGATGAAAGTGTGGCCTGCGCCAATCATCACAATCGCCCGCACCCGATCGTCTGTTGCTGCAGTTTGAATCGCGCTCTGAATCCCCTCGGGCACTCCCGGGCCGAGCGCATTTACCGGTGGGTTATCAATCGTGACAACCGCCACATCCTTCTCGAAGGCAAGCTTCACCAAGTCTGGCATGAACATTCATTGTAGGAGCGGTGCACTTGGGCGCCCCCGTTAAACTAGCTCCAGACGTCAATGAAGGAAGCGGTCGTTGTTTCAAGCATCCGAACCGCGCTTGCGAAGTCCCACCGCGGATCTTTCAACCTGACCCGGCCTGAAGATCTGGCCGCTCACTGCCTCCGGGAGATCCTTGTCAAAACTCCGCAGCTTCCGATCGGCGATATCGAAGATGTCATCCTCGGATGCGCTCACCCCAACGGGCCGCAAGGGATGAATATTGCACGCCGGGTTGCTCTCCTGGCGGGCTTGCCATCTTCAACTCCGGGCACGACAGTCAACCGATTCTGCGCTTCTGGCTTACAGGCAATTGCAATGGCTGCGCACGCCATTCTGCACGAGGACGCAAGCGCTGTATTCGCGGGCGGTGTCGAAAGCATAAGTCAGGTACGGCGCGATCTGAACCCGCATCCCGTCCTCGCCGCGAAGTTTCCAGGTTTGCAGATGCAAATGGGGGCTACCGCCGAAGTGGTCGCCAGACGTTATTCAATCAGCAGACAGGCTCAGGACGAGTACGCGCTTCTGAGCCAGCAGCGCACGGCTCGCGCGCAGAGCAGTGGCTTCTTCGAGGCCGAGATCACTCCCCTGCGCGCCACCATGGCTCTGGTGGATAAGACCGGTGCTCAGACCGCAACGCGCGATGTATGCTGCGACCGAGACGAGTGCAATCGTCCCGAGACCACGCTCGAAGGCCTGCTCGCGCTCAAGCCGGTTTTCGATGAGGATAGCGGTTCGGGATCAGTGACCGCCGGGAACTCTTCTCAGCTCTCGGACGGAGCGTCGATCACCCTGCTGATGTCTCGTGAGCGAGCGAGCGCGCTCGGCCTTCAACCCAAGCTGATATTCCGCGGCTTTGCCGTGGCCGGATGCCAGCCGGATGAGATGGGCATTGGGCCGGTGTTTGCCGTGCCTAAGCTACTTGCCCGCCATGGCTTGACAGTGAGCGACATCGACCTCTGGGAGCTCAACGAAGCGTTCGCGGTTCAAGTGATTTACTGCCGTGAGACACTCGGCATTCCGCTCGAGAGGCTCAACGTGAACGGAGGCGCAATCTCGATCGGACACCCATTCGGAATGACTGGTTCCCGGCTTGTCGGCACATTAGCGAACGAGATGGCGCAACGTCCCGGATCTCGCTATGGCGTAGCGACAATGTGTGTTGCAGGCGGCCAGGGTGCAGCCGCTCTGTTCGAGGCGCCGGCTTAGTCGCCCACTCCTGGAATCGAAGCGTGTGGGTACTGCTCGTCTGTCATTTCATAGCGCGAGCGCCCACGCCGGTCCCGGCCTGAACCCGGCCAGTCAATGCGCAGATCCTGGCAGACTTCGTCCAGCATTTCAATCGTTGCGGTCCGCTGCTCCATCGCAAACGTGGTCACCAGCAGGTTGTCGCACAGTAAGTTGATTACGCGCGGAATACCACGCGCACGCTTATAGACTTCCTCGAGCAGTTCCGGCGGAAACACGGTCTGATTCACCATCCCCGCGCGAGCCAGTCTCGTCTCTATGTAGGCAGCCGACTCCTCCGGGCTCAATGGGTTCAAGGAGCAACGTAAGACGATCCTCTGTTTGAGTTGCCGCAAATTGGGCGCGTCCAGCTTACGGTCGAGCTCCGGTTGGCCCGAAAGGATAATCTGCAGCAGCTTGCCCTGCCGGTTCTCGAGATTTCCCAGCAGCCTTATTTCTTCGAGCACATCCCATTCCAGATTGTGCGCTTCATCCACAATCAGCACGCAGGTCCGGTTGCGATGAGCCTGCTCCAACAGCAGCGTATTGAGCGCAAATAGAATTTCCGGCTTCGACTTTCGATCACAGTTCAAATCAAAATCAAACGCCATCATCTCGAAAAACTGCTCCGGCGTCAGACGCGAGTTGAAGATAAAGGCGAACTCGGTCCTTTGCGCATCAAGAACGTCTCGCAAGCATTCGAGCATGGTTGTTTTGCCCGTGCCCACCTCTCCCGTCAACACGATGAACCCGCGGCGACTGCGAACCCCATATGTCAGATTCGCTAGTGCTTCTTCGTGCTGCGGGCTACGATACAGGAATTCCGGATCCGGACTTATGTTGAACGGATTTTCCGCAAACCCGAAGTAGGCATTGTAGATTGCGCTCTGCATGTTTCTCAGTTCCCGGACTATCTCAAACTGTCGTAAACAACTTGTGTCGCCCAGGAGGCGATGTTTCTATCATAATGACTCATCGCCCGCCTTCCGGGAAGCTTTACCGAGAATTTCGTGAGGTTATCTTTACTAGCCTTAATTTTCGAGCTGAGCCCTCACCCACCCGCTAAGAAACGCCGGCTCGCCTTTATGGAAGACCACTCTGCGCGTCTTCGGGAACGGCAATTGATCGCGCAAAGCCTTTCCGATGGCAGGGATTGAGCGAAGAATTTTCCGATATGCCTCTCCATCTGTACCGAGATAGGCAGCTTTGGCTAGAAACCCGCTGCCCCACCCGAGAGATAAAAGGCAGCTCAAGGGAGCCGCCTGAGCGTCAGCCAGCTCTGCCTTCAGCCGTTCGAGCGATGCGCGCACATGCCCCAACCCCGCCATCTCGGCATATTGTGCGTGCAGGGCGAGCTGTGCCGCCGCGTAATTATTAGCCGCTTCGACAATAGCTTTCGGGTTAGGAACGGAACGCCAGCCTAAGCTCCGCATGAGTTCAGGATTCTCGAGGAAACTCCGCTCTTGCCAGTTCCCCGCGAACGTCGTGCCGGGAACCGCCATCTCAGCGAACTCCGGCGTCGAATCTGCTACGCGCTGGGCTGAAACACTCCCTCTTCCGGCCACTTTCCAGGCAAGCTGCGGCTTGCCGGGCTGGCGCGTGTCAAGCGAAGCGGTCCGGGTCAGATAGATCTTCAGCGCGGACACCGGGATTGATTCGCTATCAGCAACGCTGACCACTCTCACTTGCGAAGCTCCAGCATTCGCCTCGGCGGGTTCTGCCAATCGCCGTGGAATTCTTTCGCCCTCGAGCGAAGAAGCAATCCGCTCAAGCGTGCCCGCATTCCATCGTGAGAAGACAAAGCCTGTCCGCAAAGCGCCTTTCAAAGCCGAAGCAGGCACATAAGCCCCACTCGTGCCCGAGGCAAATGTCGGAATGAAGAGTGACTCAGCAGGCGCTGCATTCCAAATAGCCGTTAACTGCGGGTCTTCGAATGGAACACGGCGCAACGAAAAGTTCTGCGCAAAGCCGCCCCACGACGCGAAATCGAGCTTCGTCGCGCGTTTCAGCTGAGCCAAGTATCCTTCCAGGCGCGGTCCGCGCGAAAGCAGTTTGAAGATGCGCCCCTGATCGAGCACATTCACCTGATCCTTCCAGACCATGTAGTCGATAGGCGATAGCTCGCGGCCATCTCCTACCAGGAGCGGCGTCAATGCCGTGATCTTATAACGCATCTTCCGGCTCGCTGCCCTTGGGCGCGGCGACCTCACCTTCGGGCGATTTTTCTTCAGCAGTGCCGGTGGTTTCCTGCTCCGCATCGACTGCGGGAACCGGCGGCTCTGAAGCCGTCTCCGGATCGGGCTGCGGATCCACTTCGACCGGCAACTCCGGCTCAGGTTGCTGTCCCGGTTCCACCGTTTCGGTCCGCTGCTCCGGCACAATTGCCTGCTCCGCATCGGCTGCGGGCACCGGCGGCTCTGAAGCAGTCTCCGGATCGGGCTGCGGATCCACTTCGACCGGCAACTCCGGCTCAGGCTGCTGTTCGGGTTCCATCGTTTCAGTCCGCTTCTCCGGCACAATGCCGGCAGCCGCAGGCTCGTCGCACGGCCGCTCGATGACGGCTTCTTCGGTAGTTGGTTCCTCGATCGAACGCAGTTCGCTCGGCACTTCAGCCCCGGTCTGAACGCTCACCGCGGGCAACTCGAGAGCGAGCGCCAGGCCCGATCGATACACCGCATGTTCAAAGCCTTCCGGCGCCACGTCCACTGCGGCGCCGGCCAGGGTCGCCTTCGCGACTAGCACTGAGCCTTCAGTCACCATGCGCGTGGACTTCTTCTCCAAACCATTCCGAATCTCACTCTCGATACGTCCCGTGCGGGTGGCGATATCATACACACCGCCACTCCAATCCACCTGATCGGTGATTCCCGGCGAAAAAAGGGAAAGCAGCCAGAACTTCGCTCCTTCAGCTCCACCATTCGGAGCGGAGCCATTTCGGCTTAACCGGCTCAGCTTCGGGAGCAACACACTCGGCCAAGTGCCTCGCTCGAACTCAGGCGCCTGCGCATGGCCCCAGCCGCTGCTGCGGTGGCCGCCAAACCCGCTATCCGCGAGCAGGCGAAATGCAGCCTCTACACGTGAGTTCCAGGCGTTCTCCGCTCCTGAATCGCTGTATCGCACAAGAGTCCAGAGACCCGCACCGGGCTCGAATTCCACGCAAGCTGTCATCTCCACTGAGCTGGCGTGTGCGCTTAGGCGATCGACGGCGGCACCTCTTCTTACCACCGTCCGAAACGGGCTGGCACTCGGGCGGTCGCGGCGGAGGAGGCACCCGCTCTCAGGGTCAGGAAGCCACTGGTCGGCAATAACAGGACTGCCGGTTGCCAGTGTGTCGATAAGCGAGAGCGGCACAAAGCGCGCCGTTTTCCAGCGCAGCTTCGCCAGGAAAACCGAGCTCGGAGCGGTCACTTGCCCGGGGGGAGGTGGCCACAGCGTAAATGGCGGAATAGCGAACAGCGTCTCGCCTTGAAACGGGAACAACGACCCGAACGCGAGCTGCGGCTCCCTGGCGCGTGCGGTTGCATCCAGCCACTCTTCCAAGTAGCCAAGACGCCGCATCGCTATGGTCAAGGCGGAGAAAAGCCGATCGCTCCGAAAGAGCGTGTCCACCCGATCGGAGGCGCCATCTCCGGGCCCGTATCGCCAGGGCCCCGCCGGACGGAGCCGAATCAAAAGAGCCGGCTGCATTAAACGAGCTTTTCTGCGAGATCCCCGGCGTTTGTCAGTTGCTGCAGAGCTGGCAGATCCGCACCCGAAAGCAGGCTGGTTTCTGCCTCGCCTTTCGCGTAATGATCTTTGCTCCTCCAGGTCAAGCTCAACCCGGTGAAGGAAACTCGCCCGCTGCCCCGGCTTCCACCGCCGCCGAGCGCATCATCCTCAAGCAGGCGCAGCCCTTCCGCCACGCGCGCAATCAGCGGCTTGTCTTCGGCGCAAAGCACGTCGAGAACCATCCGGAAACGGAACCGCGCCCCAGCCGGTACGCGCTCGAGCGTGCGAGGATTTGCCTGTGATGTAATTCGGTCCACTGCGTTTTCGCTCTTGACCTCTGTCAACTCGTCGTCCAGGTTCTCGCGCATCTGCGTTGTGATGCTGTCTACCAGCAGCGGCGCATCGTATACCGTAAGCCGCGCCGGCGTGGCCGCCGCCGATTCCGACGCCTCTCCGCTGACCCGCTCCATACGTCCGGAGTTTCTGCCAAACAGAATGCAGATCTCGTCATCCGGCCGATCGCTCTGGTGAATCCGGACTTCCTGCCCTCGTCGCTTCGAAAGATACACCAGCTCGCTCGGAACTGCCAGGCCGAGTGCCTGTTCAAGTAACGAACGCAGCCGGCCGCGTAGCGAACTGCCCGGAATGTAAGGGATTCCAAATGCATCCTTCACCACCGGGTTGTCGGCCCCGCCGATCTCGAGCGATCCCTTGCCCGCACCAATATGCAAACCCGTCTGGCAAGCAATCTCGCCCTCGAGAACCAGCTTCCCGAGAAATGTCAATTCCGTATCTGCTGTATGAGAACTCATCGAATCCAATTCCTGTCCTGGTAGCGGAGACTCCGCAGCTATTCGTTATAAGCGACAATCGCTTCGAAAAGATCGCGAAAGCGCTCGTAGCCGCGTATGTCATTCTTCCGCGTCACCTGCAGCAGCAGGCGCTCGAGCGCGTCCAGACTGCGCAACGAATGTCGCGCTATCGTATAAGCCAGCCGCGCTCGCACCATCACAAATTCGTGCTGGCGTTCGCTCTCCGGAGCCCGCGTGGCTCGTCGCACCGCATTGTAGAGCCGGCGTAATTGGCTCCTTGTGCCGGAATCCATGTCCCGCATGCGGCTCACAATCACGTGCGCCTGATTATCGAGATAAAGGCTGTCGGCGATCAACTTATCGATGTCGATCTCGGGCGGCCCCTCCATGCGTCTGTCGCCCGGTCGTCCACCAGGAGGTCCGCCGCGGTTGCCGGGCCCCCGATCGCCGCGATCGCCCCGTCCTTCCCCACGCTCACTCGGACGCGGCCCTCCGCCGCCCCGGTTTTCTCTCGGCGGCCGGCTCTCTGCGCCCTTGCGCTCTTCCGGTTTTTTCTCTTCGACTTCAGCCATTTCGATTCCTTTCCGGCGGTACTGCGCACGCGCTTTAAGCGCTTACCGCCAGGCGAGCCCACTCGAGCCCCACGCGCGCTGAAGGCCTCAGCTTCACGCCTGTTGCTTTTTTGCCGATCAAGCTGGTGATTACTGCGCTCCGCAGATTGCCCTGTTCCTTGCCGCGCGCCGCTGGAATCACCCGCGCAAGCCGTAAATAGGTTCGCCAGGGCTTCTCGACGCGCAGCACCTTATTGCGTCGTCCTGCCCGCACGGAAAATGCTTCGCGATACACCGACGCCAAATCATTCACGTAAGCCGGCGGGTATCGAAACTCGCGCACCAGCCTGACGAGACCCGTCTTCAGCTCCTCGGCGTCGCTCAGCCGCTTCCATTCAAGCGTTCTGCCGAACAGGTAAATCGCACCTTGTTCGGTAGCCTTTGTCGTTTGTAACTGCGTGCCCGCGTCGGCAAATACCGGGGGCGCCGGCGCATCCCGCTCGGGCGCAACCGAGATCGCCATACTCACGCTCTTCGCTTCCACTCCCGGCAGAGAGGCAAGGTGCTGTTCAGCGAACTTTTCGAAGAGCCGCTGCAGCTCGCGCGCGAGCAGGATCAGCGCATCCCAAGTTCCTGCCACCGCAAAGTCGTCGCCGCCTCGATACAGAATCGTCACCTTGCGCCAGAAGTCCGGCAAAGTGCACAGCAGCGCTAGCTCGCCCGCAAAAAACTCCTTGAAGAGGGCCGAGAAATGAATGTGTTCTTCTACTGAACCGGCACGCCGGAGCTGCAGTTGAAAATGGTCCACGTCACCCCGCAGCACGCCCCATCTGGCGGCCCCGTCTGCTCGCCCGGCCAGTTCCGGCAGAGTGGCCGCCTCTGTTCCTTCTTCGTTCATGGCGAACCGGCGTGGAAATAGAATCCCTTCTTCCTCGGGACTCGATTGCTCACGCAATGGCCAGCTGTAGGCACCCTGTTCCCAGCTGAGAAGTCCTTGGGCCTCACTCGACCAGCCAATCGAGCTCGCTGTAACAAGACCCGCTGCAAATTCTCCGAAATAGGCTTCGCTACTGCTTTCCGGTGCCGGCACGAACGGCGCGAACAAAGCGGAGTCGACAGGATTTCCCGTGCCAAGCGGACTCGAGATCTTAGCTTCCAGCGAATCATCCAGCCGCTTGCGGACAATCGGCCAGGCACCGAGATTTTCAGTACTGGCCCAAACCAGCTTGAGCGTCTGCTGCGAAATTCGGGCGATCGCATCCGCCGCGTGAGACAGGAATTCATTCGCTCGCGGGATATCATCCTCAGCCAGCACTAGCAGGAACTGCTCGGCGCTGCTCGAGCCCAGCAGCATGCGCGAGAGCTTCAGCTCGGCAAGCAAGGCCCTCGGCAATACTTCTCCGATGAGGGTCAGCCACGCGCATCGCCCTCGCAAGCCATCCTCTGCCTTGCCCTGCTCGCAATGCTCCAAGCCTAGGAACCCTTCGGTGCCTAGCAGTTGACCTTGCAGAAAAACTTGCAGCGACATGACAGAGACGGTCGTGGCGGCCCGCCTCGAGCGGGCAAAGCGTGTTCAGCGACGATCTCAGCCTAACACAGCATTCCACGGGGGCTTTGTCTCGGTCTCTATCCTGGTTACATGATTGTTTTCATCACGGGCGCAACCTCCGGTTTTGGCGAAGCAACGGCCAGGAAATTTATCAGCCATGGCGTTCAGGTAATTGGCACCGGTCGCAGAAAAGACCGCTTGCAAAAGCTGAAGGAGGAACTGGGAACGGCTTTCCTGCCGCTTTCTTTTGACGTTGCTCAGCGTGCGGAGGTTGAGCGTTCCATCGCGGAACTTCCTCCGGAGTTCTCTGCCGTGGACGTACTCGTCAATAACGCCGGTGGGGCCATTGGTCTCGACCTTGCCCAGAATGCCGATCTCGACGATTGGGAGAAGATGATCGACAGCAACATAAAGGGTGTAATCTACTGCACCCGGTTACTCCTGCCCGGCATGATAGAGCGCGGTCGCGGCGACATCATCAACATCGGATCGACCGCCGCCGAGTGGCCTTATCCTGGCGGGAACGTTTACGGGGCAGCGAAGGCTTTTGTACACCAGTTCAGCCTGAATTTGAGAGCCGATCTGCTTGGTACGCCGCTCCGCGTAACGGATATCCAGCCAGGACTTGCCGGCGGCACCGAGTTCTCGGAAGTACGGTTCAAAGGAGACAAAGAGCGGACCGCGGCGGTCTATGCAGGCACTGAGCCCCTCACGCCCGAAGATATTGCCGACGCGATTCATTGGGTCGTGACTCGGCCCGCACGGGTCAACATCAACACCATGCAGATTATGCCCGTCTCTCAAGCATTTGCTGCGCCCACCGTAAAACGCAGCACCGGCAAAGCTTAAATGCCGCGCTGCGGACGGTACCCGGGGCGCGCACGCACCTTGAATTTCTTCATCGATTCGTCATTAAGCTCAACCCGGATGCGCCGGAAACCCTCATTTGGATTTGGCTGCGGGTAGTAGGTTACAACGTAGCTGTTGCCGAGATCTTCGCGGATCGATTCAAAAGCTTCCACCTGCTTCTGCCACGTTTTGGCAAAGTAAGTTTTGCCGCCCGTATTGGTCGAGATCCTTTTGAAAATAGTACTGGATATAGGATCCTTACTCACTTCATTGGTCGAGATCACGTAAATCGGGATGCCCTCGTCTTCGGCAACGGCGCGCACATCATCCGGCGCCACCATGCTGGCGTTATCGGGACCATTCGAAAAAACAATCACTACCTTGCGTCCAGGTACTTTCGCCGCATCTCGCAAGGTAAGCAGGAGAGAGTTGTAAAGTGCCGAGTCATCGCCCGCCACTGCTTTCCTCAGCCCGGCAATTGCGCTTACCCGGTCGCGATTCAACGGCACGGCCCGATTCAGATTGCGGCTATATGTGTAGACCGCAACCGAATCTGCACGGTCCAGACCGCGAATAAAATCCGAGATCGCATCCGACGCATACACGAACCCGCGATACATATAGTTGCTCGTATCGAACAGGACGAACACGTTGGCCCCCGCCGAATCGGAGCGGAGATCGACCGCATTGGGATTGGGCGCGCCATCCGCCCCGTTGGCTGCACTCTCGCCATTGCGCAGCGGCCTGGTCGAGCCATTTTCGAGCACCTGCAACGGCGCGTGGTTACCTTCCGCGAAAGTGGCGAGCTTCTGCGAGAGATCGTCTTCATAAACCTTGAAGTCTTTCGGCTTCAGCCCGTTTACGTATTTGCCTTTCGAATCGGTCACGGTGAAGCTGAGCACCACCAGCTCGACCTTCACATGGAAAGTGTTCTGGTCACCCTCTTGTGCGTAGATCCAGAATCCGGTGCCCAAACCGGCCACAATCAAAAGGGCGGCGATACGAAAAAGCTTCTTCACGAGACTTTGTTAATTCCCCGATCTGGCCATTGCGACGGCAGCATTGGCATGCGTGCGGACATCTTTGCCGACGGTCTGCAGAGAGCGCAGGATGGCCGGCCAATCTTCCAGGTGCGTTGCGAAAATATTCTCGATTGCCGAGCGGTTCCATTCGGGCACATATGCATCCAGCTGCCCGACGGGAACGGCCGCTTCATCCGCAAGCGCGGCAAAGTAAAGGTTGTTCGATTCCCAGCTCTCCGCCAGGATGCGGCTCGAGTAGCCCATGAGCGTCGGGAACGTTCTCAGGTAGAGCAGGCCGGGCCGGTAGGAATGAGTAAGAGTCGGCTTCGGCGTACCAAATACCCTAGAGATCGTCTCCCGCGATAGCGACACATTCTTTTCGGCCCCCATAAGTGCCAGCTCTTCCGCTGGCAGATCCGGAGCTACGCTCTTCAGGGCCGGATCCTCGGCCACCGCGTACAGTACCGACGTGGGCACCTCGGCGATTGCCCGGCCGAGGTCTCCTGCCCGCAACATCTCGCTCGTTGCTTCCACTCTGCCGGGCGCTTCGAACCGCTTCATCGAGTCCAGAACCTGCGGCTCAATGGTTCGATCGAGCGCTGCTGACGCCAGCAAATCCCGGCCGCGTTGAATATGCAACGCGACCCACCGGAGTTGCTCGGGCTTTACGCTGCGCCACCGGTTCACTGTAATGTCGACGATCATCTGCGGGACCAGATCCGACCAGATCAAGGCCTGCTCCCGCCTCGGCGTCAAAAAGTTTTGTTCCGCTTCTGCCAGCGCATAAGGAATTGAGACGAGCGACCCAGTTAGCCGCCCCCCGGAACTGGCGGGCCATCCGCTGCCGGCAACCTCGGTCGCCCGCCACTCAGCCGGCAAACCTTCCGGACCAATAAAGTCGTGGCTCCGCACAAACACTGGGTTCGTGAGCAAAATTTGTGCCCCCGGCGGCGCATAGTAGCAGTAAATCAAGCCCACCAGCGTATCCCGGAGTAGCGGAGCCAGCGCACCCCGCGGGTCCTTCTTATCGGCGGCCTTGGCCAGGTCTGCCAAGTTCAGCTTATGCTCCTGGTCGATGTGCCGCTCACTCCAATAGCCGACCGTGTAGAAGTTCTTTTCCTGAGAAGAAAGCGAGTTCTTCACCGACTCAGCGTCCTCCAGGCGGCTTAGTTGCTGCGTGACTGTTTTCAATGTCTTCGAATCCGGCGTCTTATTGGCCAGATGATCCGAAAGGACGAACAGGCTATCAAGCGGAATCAAGCTCTGGGCATCGAAGATCTTCAGAAACGTTTCAGCCGGCGAAATCAAGCCGTTGCTCTCGCTATGCACCCGTCCGACGAGCAGGTTTACCAACCTCTCCTGCCGCGTTCCCTCCCCGCCTTGCGTCGCGGCGAGCAGTGTCTCGACCCCAGAACGGCCAGCATCGAAGAGCTCCGGTTCTCCGGCCGATTGATCGAAAGGTGCGATCAGTTTCGCGAAGCTCGCGTCCTGCTTACCCGGCTCAATCGCGTTTTCCCTGCATAGAATGCGCCACAGTTCGACCAGAGATTGCAGCGTTCCGAGTGTGTCCGCGCGGAGCAGCGCATTGCGAATACCCATTGTCTGGCCGAATAAGTCAAGGTAGCGCTGAATCGAACTTTCACTGAGCGTCGGCGAATCCGCGAACACGACGTACTGAGCTCCATAGGCCCGGAAGCCGTTCACCAGGCGCGATGCCAGTGCAGGCGAGACAGGACGCTGCCGATTTCGATCGATGTCGTTCAAGGCAAGGAACATTCTGAGCGGCTCGTTCTCCACCGTCTTTCTGCTCAGCCCGAAAAGTGCCTCAATCAGATCATCGCTGCTCTTCCAGTTGTTGGCGGAGCGCGTCAGCTTGCCGTCATATTTCCCATGCGGATGCTTGATGAACAGGCTTCGCCACACATCGATATTGCCCGGAATATGCGGCTCGCCATTGGCATCCATCCGAAGCGAGGTCGCCAGCAGCATCAGCTCGGTGCTCGATCGGAACACCGGGCGGGCCGGGCCGGGGCTCGTGACTTTTCCGCGGAGCGCATCATAAAACCGCCGCAACCGCTCCGGTGTCGTCAGGTACGCCGCGGTTGGGCCATCGATTCGCGAAAGGGCATCGAAGTAGCTGGCCATCCAACCGTCATCGGTCGACAATAGCTTTTCGAAAAAGGCTCCGGGATTGTTGGGTGATGTTCCCGTTAGCGAAGCCCAGGCTTTAGCAGATCCGGGCACAACCACTGCGCCATTCTTCACCTGAAACATGCCGCCGTAGAAATCCAGCACATGCGCAAAGACCTTCAGCCTCGCTGGGGGCGCTTGCTTCCGCAGAATTTCAGCGGTCTGACGATCCAAGTGAGACAAGCCCAGATATAGGCGGCAGAGCGAGGGGTCCGATAACAGTGCGTCGAGAAAGCTCGGCTGGTTACCTCGCCCAGCGGCCGAAAGCCAGTAATCCTGCTCGTAAAGTACCGGCACCGCGGTTGGACCGTAAGCGAGCTCGAAAGGATGGTTGGCGCGCAGATCCTGTTCGAGCTGTGTCAAGGGAAATGCCGAGTCGACGGTGATGAACGCACGCGTAGCATTCACCGTCTCCAGCACAATATCCGCGCCGCAGGTTCCGCGCATCCGGTACCCGAGCACTTTTAAAAGGTCTCCCGTCTGAGCGCTGTCACAGTTCGGGATTACGATCTTACGGTCTTTATTGGCTAGAGCCTGCAGCTCCCGTGCCTGTCCGATGTAGCGAGTCAGCAGCCGTAAGTACTCCGTGGGCTGCAGCAACTCGTTGCCCGATGCCTCGAACCCGTTGGTCACAACGTTGCGGGCCAGCGCAGGCAGCAACTCCTCCGGGGAGAGATCAGGCGCCAAGGCCGCCATTCTTGCAAAAGAAGGCAGCGGGCCAGGGATCATCACCGTCGAGTATTTTGGCTTAGCTGTTGTTGCGGGCAGGGTGAAATCGCTGCCGCCTGCCGCCCGGTACTTTTCCAGATCTCGCGCCAACTCAGGGCTATTGCCGGAGGTGAGGTCCTCGAGCACAATCTGCCGGAGCACGAGCTTCTTGCGGGCAGGGTCTGTTTCCGCTGTTGCCCAGCGCAGGTAAGCCTCGCGCGAGTCTGCCATGCGATGCCGCGCCAGAAACTCAGCCAAAGCTTCCGCTCCAGCTGTGTTGCCCGTGGTTCCGGCCTCATGTTCTAAAAGCGATCGAGCGCCGCTCAGGTCGCCGTTCGCCTCATGCTGCAGAACTTCGTCCTGTAAATCAGCCACTGACTTTGCGGCCGGCGAACACATCGCTCCGCAGAAAACCCAGAAAATAGCCGAAGAGAACGCGGCCCACTTAGCCGTATTTACTCTCAAAGCAAAGAGCGTCACAGGGCAACCCCCCAACTTACGAGTTCTAACTTACCATTTACGGGACGAGCAGAGATATGGATTAACAGTACTGCGGGTAGCCGGTTCGTTCTACCGGCTCGCCCAAGCGGCTACTTCACACCCTTGGCCGGGTTCCAGGTACCTTGCAGCTTGCGAATATAAACAACCTGGCCCAAGTGGTAGGCGTTGTGAGCGCCGATATGTGCAATTCGCGAGGCTGACAGCCCGAGCTTGCTCTCGTCCGCCGTTCGGACCGCTTCTTCCCAGTCCTTCATGACGCGATTTAGTCGATCTACCGTCTCGGCCCACGTCTTGGCATTGAAGCTGTTGAAAGTCTCATCGTTGTTGCCGCTGTAAGCGTCCGGCTTTTTCCCTTGAAAGCTCTGAAGCTCACGAGCGTCCCAGAAAGCCAGGTGTTGGATGAGCTGCCCAATGGAGTGATTGCCGTGTCCGTCCGTCCAGCTTGCTTGTCCTGGGGTTAGATCGGCCACCGCCACCGTGATCGGAACGAACCAATCCTCTTGGTCGTGAGTTGTATGTAGCTGTGCAAGAAGAACTTCTCTCAACGTTTGTGGTTTCTTCGGTTGGGTCTGACCGAGGAGGTTGATTCCAAGAAAAACAAGGAGTAAGAGCTTCTTCATACCCTTAATCCTAGGCGTGCAGCCGCTCCGCTTCTCTTTGTGGAACGGGCGTCCGCTCGCGGTTCCTCACCAGGATTACAGCTCCGAGGACAAAAAGAAGTATCGCGAGCCATTGCGTCAACGAGAACGGGCCCACTAGCGCTTGTTCATGCTCGCGAAAGAACTCAATCACAAATCGCGCGGCTGAGTAAAGTACCAGGTAGAGCCCGATGACTTGCCCGGCCGGATGATCTTGCGTCGCTCTCCGGTAAAGCAGGCCAAAGATCAACAAGTCGGCCGCCGACTCATACAGCTGCACCGGATGCAGTGTCTTGTCGAGCGGCACTTGCGCCGCGAAGTCCGACCGGAACCGCACGCCCCAGGGGAGATCGCACTCTCTTCCCCAGCAGCAGCCCGCCGCAAAACAGCCGAGCCGTCCGATGGCTTGTCCGATGGCCACGCCCGGCGCGAACACGTCCATCGTTGGCAAGACCGGCAATCGCTGTTTGCGCATATAGAGCACCGCCACGATGAGCGCCACGATGAAACCGCCGTGAAAGACGCCGGCCGCCTGCAAGGTTTCAAGCGTAAAGATCTGACGCGGGTTGTCGATGTAGTCACGGAGATCGAACAAAAACATGAACAGCTTCGCGCCTGCGATCCCCGCCAGAGCGCAGTAGATCACCAGATTTGTCGTTTTTTCAGCAGATAGTCCCGCACGCGCTGCCAGCCGAAGCGTGATGCTTAAGCCGGCGAGAAAGCCGAGCGCCACGAGTACTCCGTAGGTCGGGATATAGAAAGAGCCGATACTGATGAGCTTGGGGAACATCTAACCTCTACTTCGAAGCGAGACTCGGCTGCTCAACCGCCTTTTTAGCCGGCGGATGAGACATCAAATCGAGCAGCAAAAGAATCGCCCCTACCGTGATCGCGCTGTCGGCAACGTTGAAAGCCGGAAATGACCAACTTCGGTGATACACCTCGATAAAGTCGGTTACCGTCCCGTAAACAATTCGGTCATAAAGGTTACCCGCGGCGCCGCCCAGAACCAGCCCTAGCGCCGCGCGTGCCCACGCGGTTCGAAACTCCGCCCGTTGGCTCCAGAGCGCGGATATGACAAAGATCAACACCAGTGCCGAGACCCCGATCAGGATGCCGCCACGCAGCCAGCGGTTGCCGTCCGCCAGAATTCCGAAAGCCGCTCCCGGGTTCTCTGTATGCACGATACGCAGCCAGCCAGGAACCAGAGACATGCTATCGAAGGAACCCATCGAACGCCCGACCGCCACTTTTGACCAGCGATCGGCCGCAACAATCGCCAGCGAAAGCCAGAACGGCGCAAGTCTGCTTCTCATACTCCCGTTCGAACTCACTCTGACGCCATATCCCGCAGCACTTGAGCGCAGGCGGCGCAAACGGTCGGAAACTCCTGGTCCAACCCAACGTCGAGCTTGAACTTCCAGCACCGCTCGCACTTGTCGCCGCGCGCCCGCTCAATTTCTACTTTCAGATCTCCCGCTACCTCAGGCTGCAGTTCAACCTGCGAAACGATAAACAAGGCCGCCAGATCCGCCGAGTGCCGCTGCAGAAGCTCACTGTACACAGGCGAGGCACTCAGCAGCACCGCCGCTTCGAGCGACGACCCGATCAGTTTGCTCTCCCGCGCATTGTCCAGCGCCTTCAAAACCTGATCGCGAACCGGAATCAGCTTCTCCCAATCCTCGGCCTGCTCCCTTTGCGCCGCGCTGAGGCCGGCCGTTAACTCTGCCGCTTCCGGAAACAGAGAAAGATGCACACTCGAAAGACCCTGCGCTCCGAGCCGCGTGTGCTGCCAGACTTCCTCGCAGGTGTAGGAAAGAATCGGCGCAAGCAGCCGCACTAACGCCGCGTTCAAGCGGTAAAGCGCTGTCTGTGCGCTGCGTCGGGCGGTCGAAGCAGGACCAGCCGTATAGAGCCGGTCTTTCGCGATGTCGAAATAAACCGCGCTGAGCTCAGTCGTGGCAAAGTCGTAAACCGCGCGATAGACCTTATGAAAGGCATACTGCCGGTAGTGCTCCAGGCATCGCTCCACGAGCGCTTCCGCCTGCACCAGTATCCAGACATCGATCCCGGTTAACGAGCCCGCGTCCACTCCGTCCCGGGTTAAGTCGAACTCCCCCAGATTGCCAAGCATGTACCGGAAGGTGTTCCGGATTTTGCGATACGCCTCAGAGAGGCGATCGAGAATCACCTCCGACATCCGCACATCTTCCGTGAAGTCTACCGACGCAACCCACAAGCGCAGAATGTCCGCGCCTTTCTTGCTGACGATCTCCTCCGGCTCGATGATGTTGCCGACCGACTTCGACATGGCGCGCCCCTGCGCATCCAAAGTCCAGCCGTGCGTCGCGCATTCACGGTAGGGAGATTGATTCTTCAAGCCGACGCCGATCAGCAGTGAACTATGAAACCAGCCTCGGTACTGATCACCGCCCTCCAGGTACATATCGGCCGGCCAGGGCAGCTTGTTTTCCGGCGTGAGTACAGCAAGATGGCTCGATCCTGAGTCGAACCAGACGTCCAGGATGTCTGTCTCTTTCCGAAACGAAGTCCCGCCGCACTGCGGGCAAGCGCAGCTTTTACCCATCAGCTCAGCCGCGCTCTTGGAATACCAGATGTCCGCCGTGTGTTCGCGAATCTGTTCCACCACATGTTCGAGAACCGGTTTGTCGATGAACGGCTCGGAGCAGCCTTCGCAATAGAACACAATGATCGGCACACCCCAGACGCGCTGGCGCGAAATGCACCAGTCGGGCCGCATCGCGATCATGTTCGACATGCGCTCGTCACCCCAGCTTGGATGCCAGGTCACCGTCTTGATCGCTTCCAGAGTGCGCGCGCGCAGCTCCTCTCGATCCATGCCGATAAACCACTGTTCCGTGGCACGGAAGATCACCGGGTTGTGGCAGCGCCAGCAGTGCGGATAACTATGTTCGAAACGCGCGTGAGCCGCCAGCGCGCCTTCTTGCTCAAGAAGACGAATAACAATCGGATTGGCCTGCCACACCGTCTTCCCGATCAGTTCATCCGGCAGCTTTCCCGCTGCGCCCTCAGCTGCAAATATCCGCCCGGCCGCATCCACCGGACAATACACCGGAATGCCATACCGCTGGCAGACGACAAAGTCTTCCTGTCCGTGCCCGGGTGCCGTGTGCACCGCGCCCGTGCCCTGCTCGAGCGTGACGTGGTCGCCCAACACCCCTATCGAATCGCGCTCAATGAACGGATGCCGGAACACGGCGCCTTCCAATTTCGATCCCGGAAAGCGCGCCACAACGCTCTGATCCCATCCGAGCGCGTCCGCCACCTGTGGCAGCAAACCCTCCGCCACAATCGCGAGCCCCTGCGGAGTCTCTACCGCCACATACTCCAATTTAGGATTGAAAGAAATGGCGAGATTCGCCGGAATCGTCCACGGCGTCGTTGTCCAGATCAAGGCGTAAACATTGCGTCCGGCGAGCTTCTCATCGATCTTCCCCGCCTCTGAGGTCAGCTTGAAGCGCACGTAGATTGTGTCGCTCGCGTGATCCTCATATTCGACTTCCGCTTCCGCCAGCGCCGTCTGGTCGTGAATACACCAGTGCACCGGCTTCAGCCCTTTGTAAACGTACCCGCGATGGAGAAAATCGACGAATGCCTGCGCGATCACTGCCTCATAACCCGCGCTCATCGTCAGATACGGATCTTCCCAGCGCCCCAGAATACCGAGCCGTTTGAACTCCGACCGGTGCAGGTCGACGAACTTCTGCGCGTACGCACGGCACTCCGCCCGAATAGCGGCCACGCTCATCGACGCCTTGCGCTTTCCTAACTTCGCATCGACTTTGATTTCAATCGGCAGCCCGTGGCAGTCCCATCCCGGAACGTACGGCGCATCGAAGCCGGCCATGCTCTTCGACTTCACGATGAAGTCTTTCAAAATCTTATTGAAGGCCGTGCCCAGATGAATATTGCCATTCGCATAAGGCGGCCCGTCGTGCAAAATATACTGCGGACGCCCTTCGCGAGCCTGTCGAATGCGGCTGTATAGCTTCGTCTCTTCCCAATGCGCAAGCATCTTTGGCTCCGCGCCGGGAAGATTGGCCTTCATTGAAAAATCGGTCTTCGGCAGGTTGACCGTCTTCTTTAGGTCAACGGAGGTGGCACTCATGGAATGATTTCATCGTAGCGAACCAACCGGTTCTTCTGTGTTCTGCCTGCGTTGCAACGTGGAGCCGCAGGGTGATCTAATCAATTGCAAGACTTGCGAGGAAACACTTTTGGAGCCGGCGCGAATACACGTCTTGAAGCGGATCCGGCGAGGCGCCTATGAGTGCATGGGAATGCTCGTGCTCCACACGCCCTGGATTAGCGAAAAATGGGATGGCCCGCGTGAAACTTTCCGTGGTTGGCGGGTGTATCGGCTCGGTTCGTTCATCGAGAAACGCGTCCTCCTCGATTCGTTTCCTACCCTTGCTGCTGCCTATCAATACGTCAAGCGCCAAGCTACCGAAATCAGAACTGATTCAAGCGCTTTGCCTTAAGCTTTTGGCAAGCAGCGTTAATGATATTTTGCTTTCGTGCGATTCGCCTTGCTTTTCACCGTTTCCGCGACTGCCTGCTTCTGTGCTGCTCCCATGGGCTGGAACTCGTGGAACAGCTTCGCCAACATCGTGAACTCCCAGATCATTCAGGACCAGGCGAAGACTCTAGCCTCGAACGGAATGAAGGATGCCGGTTACGAGTATGTCGTGATTGACGAGGGCTGGTGGCTCGGCGAGCGCAATGCTGCGGGGAACATTGTCGTAAATCCGAAGCAGTGGCCGGCGCTCCAGTCCGGCCAGAAGGATGGCGACATGGCGAATATCGCCGGTTACATTCACAGCCTCGGCTTAAAGGCCGGAATTTACACCGACGCAGGCACCGGTGGCTGCAGCATGTATCCTGACTCCGGCCCGAAATATTTCCATGCCGGCAGCGAAGGACACTACGATCAGGATTTTCTGCAGTTCTCCAAGTGGGGCTTCGATTATGTAAAGGTCGACTGGTGCGGCGGCGCGAAGGAGCGGCTCTCCGGCGCGATCCAGTATGCGCAGATTGCCCGTGCAATCCAGCGCGCAGAGAAGATGACCGGGCGCAAACTGTACCTCTCCATCTGCGAGTGGGGCAGTCAGAATCCCTGGTTCTGGGCTCCTGGGGTAGGTGGCATTGAAAGCACCATCTGGCGTACGGGCGGCGACATCATTCCTCCGGTTGTCGAGAGCCTGCACGACGCCGTCCATGAGAAACGTGTCATCTCGGTAAAGAATGTGCTCGAATCATTCGCCGATGGAATGCATCCCGAGGCGCAGCACAGCGGCTATTTCAACGACCTCGACATGATGGTGATGGGAATGCGCGGCATGACCGAGGCGATGGATCGCATCCACATGGGGCTTTGGGCCATATCAAGCGCTCCGTTGATGATAGGTTCTGACCTGACGCGGATTTCGCCGGGGACCTTGTCTCTGCTGAAGAATCAAGAGGCATTGGCCGTTCACGCAGACCCATACGCTTTGCAGCCGATCAAAGTCGATGGATCTCCTACCGGTATCGAGCTCTGGGTGAAGCCTATGGCGACTTCCGGGAAACGCGCACTCGCAATAGTGAACCGCACGGACAGCGCCGCGCAGGTGAAGATCGACTGGAAAAAGCTTGGCTTCAATGGCACGCCGAAATCCTTACGGGACATCTGGAACGGGCGAGATCTGACCGGTGCTGAGGCCGAAGTATCAGTTCCACCAGGGGATCTCGCGCTGCTAGTCGTCGAGGGCCAGGACCAAGCGCCGGCAGAGTATCCCGCAGATCAATCGAAAGTTACCGGGATTCGATCGACCAGCGGTCCGACGTTTGCCCGGTTAGAGTACGTAAACCAGTCCGGTCATATTGCAATCGGCAGAGCTAGAAGCACGTCTGGTCTTTCTACCGCCATTGCACTGCCGCCCACGGCGGGATCAAGCATCGGAGCAGTTGGCCTGATTTTGCCGCATGGAACCGCCGACTTGACGTTCGAATCCCAGCCGGCGTCTATCCGCAAGCTGGTTGTTTATTCCTGGAAGTCGTTTCTGCCCGAATAACTTGATCGATTCGAAATTCGCTATTGCGCTATCAGCTCCGGTCGCGCCCCAATATCGCGCAGGCAATGATCGATCCAAAGCTTTGTCAGCTTCTCTTGCGTGCCGTTCTGCGACAAGCGTGAGCGAAGGCTGCCAAACTCGACGTGGTCCAGCGGTTGATCCTGATTGAAGCACGAGAAGACGACCGTTTCCTTCCCGGTAGCGGGGTCCTTATGAACCTGCAGGCATTGCGCACAGATCTCTTTCATCATGCATTGCATCGGAGAGTTGATACTGCCGATGGCTTGGTGGTCGGGCTTGAGATAGGGCCGTAGCACGGTGTGGCGCGCCTGCTGCACGGCACGCATCATTCCGTCAGAACCGATCACGATCAGGCGGTCGACCGTTCGCAGTGGCAGTACCGGCTCGCCCAGATCGCCTCGTCCATATGCCGCCATTGCTTCGACAATGTTTCCAACAAATGCGCTGTCGCCCGCCCTACTCGGCGTGAAACCGGGCGCTTCATCGCAGACCCAGATCACTACATCCGCCGCCTTCTCTATCTCCTCCACTTTGTAGCGATCGATGATCTTCTTGTAACCGGCGAAGTATACGACCTTCGAGCCCGATGCACGCAGCTGCTGCCCGATGGAAAACAGCACGGCGTTCCCGAGGCCTCCGCCCGCCAGCAGAACGGTCTCGTGCGAGGGCGTCTCTGTTGGAGTCCCCGTCGGACCCATCAGTATTACCGGGTCGCCCGGCTTGAGCAGCGCACACAAATCGGACGAGCCGCCCATCTCAAGCACAATCGTCGAGAGCAGACCTCTCTCGTGGTCAACCGAAGCCCCCGTCAGCGCCAGCCCTTCCATCGCCAGGGCCGTACCGTCGGAGCGCTGCGCCAGCGACTCGTAGTTCTGCAAACGGTAAAACTGTCCCGGCTTGAACGCGCGTGCAGCGATCGGCGCTCGCACCACGATCTCCAGAATGTTCGGCGTCAGCCGGATTACCTCTTCGACTACCGGGCGCAGCTCCCGATTCAAGCGGGCAAGAACCGCGTCCGGAGCCGGGCTTTGCGGTTCGTGCTTCGTCAGCACGCGCGACAGCACCGGATACCCTTGCTTCGCGCTGCCCATTGCTTTTACGACATTGCCCGAGAAGGACGGGTGCAGATCTCCGAAGAAGCTGATCGCTCGCCCATCCGGCCGGACGGAAATCAGCACCCGGACCTCGGATGGTTTCGCGATGCGCTCCGGCTTTACCGGCTCGCCGTTCTCATCCACCGCTCTGAAATAACGGCCATCAAGTACGAAGTTGCTTTCGTCCTCGCGCGCCAGCACCGTGTTAGGTTGTGTTCCGGCTGCCACCAGGATTGTGCGCGCGGGCAGCGTAATCTCCTCGCCCGTGGGCGCTAATTGCCCGCTTCCCAGATCGAACTTTTGTTTTTCAACCACCAGCGCCTTCGCTGTGTTCGCCGCGTCGACTTGAATCTCTTTCGGCGCGAGACACTCTGCGAATCTCACGCCCTCCTCCATCGCCTTCGCGATTTCCTCGTGATTCAGCGTATAGCTCGGAGCATCGATCAACCGGCGCCTGTAAGCGATCGTCACGCCTCCCCACGAATGCAGCAGGTCGATCAGTCTCGGCTGCCTACCTTCTCTCGCCGCCACTGCTCTCTCGGTGCGTACGGCTCGCGCATGTTCCAGGAACTCCTGCGCAGTCTCCGTCTCTTCCGCCGTCCAGACTGCCTGTACGCGACGTTCTCCGATCTCAGCGGCGAGCACCTCGTAGCGCTTCAGGAACTTTTCGATTTGCACCAGGTAGTAAGCCTGCGATTCAGTCGCCGTATCGATTGCGGTCAAGCCGCCACCGATCACTACAATCGGCATTCTGATCTGCAGGTTCGCCAGCGATGCCGTCTTCGCCGCCCCCGTCAGCTGCAGCGCCATCAGGAAATCGGAAGCCTGTCGCACCCCGCGCACCAACCCGTTCTTCACCGGAATCACGGTGGGGCGGCCTGCACCTGCGCACAATGCAATGTGGTCGAAGCCTAATTCAAAGGCACTGTCTACCGTCAGAGTGCCCCCAAAGCGAACCCCGCCGAACATGGCAAACTCCTCGCGGCGCTCGAGCAGCAGACGGATAATCTTTAGAAAATTCTTGTTCCAGCGGACCGTAATTCCGTACTCAGCCACCCCGCCGAATCCGGCCAAAACGCGCTCGTCGAGATTTTCGTAGATCTCCGTCACGTCCCGCAGCGGCCGGAACGAAACGCGTTCGCCGTACGGATTCACCCCGGAGATGTCGTCCGGCAGCGGCTCGATCTTCAAACCATCGACGCCTACCACCGTATGCCCGTCGTTCATCAGGTGATGCGCCAAGGTAAAGCCTGCCGGCCCGAGCCCAACCACCAGCACCTTGTACCCGGTCGCCTCTTTCGGATAAGGCCGGACAAAGTTCAACGGATTCCAGCGCGTCAGCAGACTGTAAATCTCGAATCCCCAGGGCAGCTCGAGAACATCTTTTAGCGTTCGCGTTTCCACCTGCGGGATGTCTACCGGATCCTGCTTCTGAAAGATGCACGACTTCATGCAGTCATTGCAGATGCGATGTCCCGTTCCCGCTGCCATCGGGTTATCGATCTCCACAATTGCCAGCGCGCCAATCGGATTGCCGTGCTCCTTCACGGCGTTCATCTCGGAAATCTTTTCGTCGAGCGGACAGCCCGCTAGCGGAACGCCGAAAATGCTCGACTTAAAGGTCCCGTTCTTCTCCTTTAAACCTGACGAGCAACTGTCTTTACCCTGGTGGTGGCATTTGATGCAGTAATGCGCCTGGTCGAGAGCTCCAGTCAGATTTGTCCCGGGATCAGTAAGCCGGAAGCCCTCACGGTGCCGCCAGTGCTCGCTGCCCAACTCCAGCTCCACCAGCCCGCCATTCGTTCTCTCTTGAACCGCCGGTACCAGGTGCTGCATGTCCAGCTTGTGCGGAACCTTAAAGAGGACACCATTCCCGTGCTTGCTTTTGCCAAGAGGAGACAACGTGGCCCAAGCCGCATACGCGCTTGCCATGTCGAGGTGCTTCGCATGCGTTCCCTCTTGTTCCAGCCAGCGCGCCACGTGACGGGCAAAGCTCAGCTCCGACAATGGCTCCTCGAACAGCATCTCGAGCTCAGCGGCTAGGGCCGCGCCATTGATTTCGCTCGCCGACTCCGCAGTCTTCCCGATCACCGCCTTACGCTGTACAAAGCGTCTCTTCACCGAGAAAAGCGGCGCTAGCTCGGTATGGCGTTCCTGCAGGCTGCGTAGACTCTTTTCAATCCCGAATACGCTCGCGATAAAGTCTTCCAGGTACGGGGCAAGCGCAATAATCAGCTCCGAGGAGTCTTTGGTGTGAGCCGCCGGCGGTGTCTTCCGCGCCTCAAGCAGGCGCCCGTAAAGTGCCGGCTCGGCTTCCTCTAACTGCAGAAGGAACTGGCGATCCAGCTCGCGCACGCCTTCGCGTCGGTAAAGGTCCTCAAAACTAAGCCCAAATGGCAGTCGCAGGGTATCGCTGTCCCGCTGTTCAATTGTTGTGTTCACAAACCCCGGCTTGGATCGAAAAGGGTCAGTGATTGCTTATAGCCATCGCGGACCCGCTAGAACTGAATTGCTGTCTCTATTCTCTCAGATGCACCCGGCGAACTTCTGGTCTCAAACATGGCAAAATAGGGTCGCCGGAATGCTGACCGTACTCCTCAGAACCTTGTCTGTCCCTCTGCTTCTTAGCTTTCCAGCGACAAACGCACAGACGAATGCCGACTGGACGACACCACAGAAGCCGTTCCGCATCGTTGACAACCTCTACTACGTAGGAAGCCGCGATCTGGCCTGCTACCTGATCACTACTGCGGGCGGCAACATCCTGATCAACGCCAATCTTGAGTCCTCGCCACCAATGATCCGGCACGCCGTGGAGTTACTCGGCTTCCAATGGGCCGACACCAAAATTCTTCTGAACAGCCAGGCTCACTTTGATCATCTCGCCGGTGCAGCCGCCATCCTCGGGCAGACCGGCGCAAAACTCATGGTCATGGAAGGCGACGTCCCTGTTGCGGAATCCGGCGGTGCCCGTGACTTTGCTGCCCTGCCGCGCTTTCCTCCGGTCCATGTCACTCGCACTCTCCAGGACGGCGACACGGTCGCTCTCGGCGGCTTCTCCCTAACTGCCCGTAAAACACCAGGCCATACTCGCGGCTGCACCACCTTCACCTGGAAGACTCAGCAGGCAGGCAGAGCTTTGAATGTTGTCATCATCGGGGGTCTCTCCGCCCTTGACAGTTATCGCCTGGTCGCAACGCCTGGCCGGCCGGCTTCGTACCCGGGCATCGCGCAAGACTTCAGAAAAACGTTCACCACTCTTCGCGGGTTGCCCTGCGATATTTTCCTGGGCGCACACGGCGCATATTTCGATATGCAGCAGAAACTCGCTCGACGGCATGACGACAGCCCGGCCGTGTGGATTGATCCCGCAGGCTACCGGCGGGCAGTCGCCGAAGCACAGCAAAACTTCGAGCGGCAGCTTACTCGGCATCCGATGTAGCCTGATCGTCGCTGATTCTTTCTTGCCCGGCCGTTCGCTTCAGGCCCTGTCTGAGCTTGTCACGTGCTCGCGATAGACGGGACATGACGGTCCCCGTGGGAATTTCCAGTACGTCGGAAATCTGCTTGTACGTTAAACCTTCGATTTCTCGCAGCAGCAATATTCCCCGGCACTCCGCAGGCATTTCGTCCAAAGCTCGCAACAGTAGCTGCCGTTGGGTCTTCTCGAGCAGCACCGACTCGGGGTTTTTCCAGCAAGCTTCATCGCAAAACATCGGCTCGAAATCGGTAGTCGCTAATCCCCGACTTCTGCGAACGGAGTCATAAAACACGTTACGAACGATTCTGAGTAGCCATGGACCTGCATCCCCGCCGCGAAATCCCCGCCGGAATCGAAACGCTCTCAGGTAGGCTTCCTGTACCACATCTCTTGCATCCTCCTCATTGCGTGTCAGGTTACGCGCGAATCGGTACACGCTATCTAAATGCGTCAGAGCTTGCTCTTCAAATTCATTGCTAAAGGTTGGTTGTGGCACAGATACACCGGGCGAGTCAGGCTCTTGGCCTGTGCCTAATCTGCCCGTCGGCAGACACCGAAGCAAGGGTTGCCCGATCCTTTGTAGCTCCTTTGTGGTCCCTGCGCAGTTGCTTGCAAACAAGGGACTTTCCCGAAGACCTCCCGAAGCTGCGGAGGTCGCTATCGGTGTTAGACTGCCCTATGTTCCCCGCTTGAAGTCATGCCTGATGTCACTCGATCTCCGAGGCAGATCGCCTTCGGGCCATTTCAAGTGGATTTGGAACGCTGTGAGATCACGAAGCGCGGCATGCGGATCTCTCTGCAACCGCAGCCGTTTCAGATACTGGAAATGCTTCTCGCTCGCCCGGGCGAAACCGTAACCCGCGAAGAGGTCAAGGCGCAACTCTGGTCGGGCGCAGATTTCGGCGACTTCGATCATGGCATCAACAAAGCCATTAATAAGCTCCGTGAAGCGCTTAACGATTCCGCGGCGAATCCGCGGTACATCGAGACTGTTGCGAAACGCGGGTACCGGTTCATCGCTGCCATCAACGTGGAAAACGCTCCACCCGATGTGGCTGAATCTCTGTCCCTAAACGCGTCCCAGGTTCCCCCCAGCGAGGCTTTGCCGGCGGTCACCGCCCAGGCTTCTAGGGGCATTCACGCGCACTGGATCTGGCTTGCGACCGCGGCAGCCCTACTCGCACTATCCTTTGCTGCGCTTGTCTTCTTTCGCGTACAGCGCGCGACAAGCTTGTCTGGCGGCAAAATCCGTTCTCTCGCCGTTCTCCCATTGGAAAATCTCTCCGGCGAAGCCGAACAGGAGTACTTTGCAGACGGTATGACCGACGAGATGATCACCGCGCTCGGAACAGTCAGCGGCCTACGCGTGATCTCGCGAACGTCCAGCATGGAATATAAGCATGTACACAAATCGCTCCCTGAAGTAGGGCGCGAGCTGGGCGTCGATGCTGTCCTCGAAGGGACGGTACTGCGAGCCGGCTCCACAGTCCGCATCACCGCACAGTTATTGCGCGCCGCCAACGATGAGCACTTATGGACTGAAAGTTATCAAGGCGACTTGCGAGACACTTTGCAATTACAGGAATCGGTCGCCCGCCGGGTGGCTGAAAGCGTTCGCGTCAAAGTCACTCCGCAGGAACAAATTCTTCTGCGGGCCAAACGCCCCGTCGATCCCGCGGCGCATGATGCCTATCTCGAAGGCAGATACTTCTGGAACAAGCGAACCGGCCAGGCATTAACCAAAGCAGTCGACTATTTCAATCAAGCAATCAACATCGATCCGAACTACGCCGAAGCCTATAGTGGCCTGGCTGATTCCTATGCGCTCCTCGGCGATTGGGAGTTTGGTTCGCTTGCTCCGAGGGAGGCTTTCCCAAGGGCAGAAGCGGCGGCCGCCAAAGCCCTGCAGCTAGACCCGAATCTCGGCCCGGCGCATGCTTCGCTGGCGCTCTGTCTTAAAATCTTTGACTGGAAATGGCAAGCCTCCGAACACGAGTTGATCCGCGCCATCGAGCTCAGCCCGAGCTACGCCAGCGCTCATCAGTGGTACGGGTGGCTTCTGATACTTCTCGGCCGCACGAACGAGGGCACGAGAGAGCTGGAAACGGCGTTATCACTTGACCCTCTCTCATTGATCATCGGAACGGATCTGGCCGACGCACTGCTCATCGCACGCAAGTATGACGAATGCGTTCGGCAATGCCAGCGAGTCATAGAAATGGACTCTGGCTTCGGCATGGCTCATTATCAACTCGCCAGGGCCTATGCCCAGATGCACCGCTACAACGAAGCCGTGCGAGAACTCAAGCAGGGCATCTCTTTCTCGGGCAGAAATCCGCTCTTTGTATCTCATTTAGGGTATGTCTACGCGCTCTCGGGCAAGCAGCCCGAGGCACTGCAGATTATCAGCGAGCTGCAGAACCCCCCGTCCGGACGCTACTTCAATCCCGCCGATGTTGCACTCATCTACGTTGGCCTTCAGCAGAAAGATCAGGCGTTCGCCTCGCTCGACCAGGCTTTCGACCAGAAGTTCAACCCATCGGCTCTGAGCCGGCCTGCTTATGATGCCCTGCGCGCCGACCCACGATTTCTACAGTTACTCCAACGACTTGGCTTGAAGCAATGAGGCTGTCCACTCACCGTTGCTCATGTCTTACAAACTCGATCAACTCGTCGCCGTTTAAATCTGACACGGCCCAGTAAGTCATACCGGCCCGATTCCAGCGAATGTAGTTGTATCCGTCTGTTCCACCTGTTTCTGGCTTAGCGTCGGTCGAGCCCCTTCCAGGCCACTCGAACAGGTTAATCAGATGATGGCCTCGCCGGTAAATCAGGGCCGCTACCCTGCGGTTGTTGAGATACTCCAGCCTCCCCCCGATGAGCGGGAATCCTTCGGCGGAAAGATCGTTTACGACAGGCGCAAAATCCAGCTTGCCGCTAAACCACGGCTTAACTGTATGGCGATCGCTCGAAGCGACGTCCATCAGATGATCCGCAAGAAGGGAACGAATATGACTGTTCACTACTTCTTGTGCGATCTGATTGCGTGCGGGCGCCATCACTCTCCACATGAAAAGCGCTGCCAGAACCAAAGTGGCCGCTATGCTCGCCGCAGCCGCTAACCAGCGCCACTGGACGTGCGGCGGACCTGTAACGAGGCCCGAAGCGCTGCGTAATTCCGTCCGAATCTTTTGCTCCAGCCCGGGTGGAGCCGCGGAACGCAAATCACCGGCCTGCAAAAGCTCCCGTAGACGCTGATACTCGCTCAACACTTCGCGGCAAGCGGAACAGCCGTCCAGATGCTCTTCCAGGTCCAGAGCGCGAGCCGCCTCCAGTTCGCCATCCACATAGGAATTCAGCCAGCGCTCCTGACGACAGTTCAATTCTTTGCCTCCGAGTTCCGCTGAACAAGATACTCATACATTTCCTTACGGGCTCGCGACAGCCGCGACATCACTGTCCCAATGGGCACGCCGGCAATTTGGGCTATCTCCTTGTAACTCATGCCTTCCAGCTCCCGAAGCGCAATCACTTCGCGGTACTCCAGGCTGAGGGCCGACAATGCCTCGTGAACTCTTTCGGAGTTCGCTTTCTCGAGCAGCACGGTTTCGGGATCGAGATACGGCCCCAAGACATTCTCCAGGTCTATCTCAGCCGGCAGCATAGTTTGGTCCCGGTGCTTCGACAACCACGTGTAGCAGGTATTACGCACAATTCTCAGCAGCCAGGCCTTGCCGTCCCGGCCAGTCTCAAATGTATGGAAAGAGCGTAGGGCGCGTAGATACGACTCCTGCACTACATCCTCGGCATTCTGTTCGTTCTTTGTAAGCCAGCGCGCGAGGTTGAATGCTGCGTTCAGGTGTGGCAGGACTGTCGATTCGAAAAGCACGCGTTCAATCTTCAATACCTGGTTACGCCGCGATTTATTCCCACCCGCTTTCGTGCTCGCAGGATCAGCGCTGGCGCGGAGTGCGAATTTAGTTCGGCAGAGGCGGAATATTTCGGGCCGCCGGCAGTAGTTGTTAGCGGATGTAGTGAAAACACACCTTCTAGGAGCTATATGAAATCGATCAATAACCGCCGCTCTTTCATGAGAGGCGCTCTCGTCACGGGAGTAGCCGGCGCAGGCCTTGCAGTTGCCGGACCGAAGCCGTCGTTCGCTCAACCTGAAAGCGACCGCAATTTAAGAAGCGGAGATACAGCGATCCTGCGCTTACTAGCCGCCGCGGAAATCATCGAAGCAGACCTCTGGCAGCAATACGCGGAACTCGGCGGGGTCACCGCTGGTGCCCCAAACAACTACCAGTTAGCCTTCGAGTTTCTCGATGGCGACGGGCCTCAATATATAACCAGCAACACGCTGAATGAAATAAGTCATGCCACCTTCCTGAACGCCTACTTGGAATCGAAAGGAGAGCCGCCTCTCAATCTGGATCGGTTTCGGACGCTCACCGGTAGCAAAGCAACCGGCGCCAAGAACATCGGCCGTTTAACAAATCTCAAACATCTGAACGTCGATACCAGTTGGTATATTCGCGATCGCAGCGACACCAATCCGGATTTCGGCGCGACCTTCATGCAGGCGCTTGAAATCCGGAACCGGCCGGCTATTCCTGTTCACGATGCCGATTTCGAAAATGCCGACCGAATCCAGGTTATTGCCAACACCGCGGCGTTTCACTTTGCCTATATCGAGCAAGGCGGCTCCAGTCTGTACGCGACCCTCAGCCAGAAAGTATCAAGTGCCGAAGTTCTCAAAATCACGCTCGGCATCGGTGGCGAGGAGATCCACCATTTCGGAGAGTGGATGGACTTTGCCGGCAATGCCGTCCAGGGGCCGCCTTACTCGTTTGCCAACTCCCAGACTCCTGTCAGCGACGGCGGCCTGACTTTCCCTAATTTCAACGAGCTGCAGCCGCAAGAAGTGTTTCAGACGAATCTCATCTTTCCGGTTCCTTGTGAATTCATCAGCAACAGCCTTCCCCTATGTGCAGTCGTCCGGCCGACTGGCCCCGGACAGCTGGATGCAGTCGGAGTTATGAGGTCCTTCATCGAGGATGGATTGTTTACCGGACAACCCCGCGAATTCACCAACTTATTACTGGAACTCGCCGTAGAAGCCGACTCCGCTACCCGTCACCCGCACGTTTAACGTCCACTCACACTCTCCCTCCTCACTACACGGCTGCCTCTCCTCCGGGAAGGCAGCCTTTTTTGCAGCCAATAAAGCAAAAAAGGCCGGCCCGATATTTCGGCTCGGCCGATGGCTTCCGGTCAGCAGAACTAGCCGCGTTCCGACCGGTTCCCTTCCACAATGATTGTTCCGGTCATCATCGGATGGATTTTGCAGAAATATGGATACGAGCCAGGATCCCGGAACAGGTGAGTAAATGTTTGGTCCGTGTCGAGCACGGAGGAAGCGAACTTCTTCTCCGTACTCACAACGTTGTGCGGAATGTCGTCCCGGTTAGTCCAGGTAACCGCGGCGCCGACTTTTACGGTTAATGATTTTGGCGTGAAGGCGAAGTTGTCGATCTTTACTTCAGGGGTATCTGCGACCGTTTTCAGGCTCGCCTGCGACATCTCCTGCATGGCAAGTGTAGAATCGACGACGGCCAGCGCGTGATTAGTTGGGACATAATTTACATGCGTGATTCCGAGAACACTCGTCAGTTGTTCCGCGGGCACTTTCATAGGCCCGGGAGACGGCGCTGTCCCAGGCTTCGGTTGCGGGAACGCCGTCGACATAGCTGTGTGGTAAAAAACATTCCCTTCGACCTTTTGCATGGTCTGGTGAATGTGACCGTTTAAAACCGTTACGGAGCCGAAGCGTTTCATAAACGACAAAGCCGTTATCCCATCTCCGGTTCCCCATCCCCACTCTGGATATACCGTCCACAGTGGGATGTGTGCGAATACCACGATCGGTGTGCTGCTCGAGCGCCCGGCCAGATCTTTGCGTAGCCACGCCAGCTGTTCCGCACCCAGCGTGCCGAGGCCTCCCGCCTTTAAGTCGACGACATTTACCAACCCGATAAAGTGAACGCCTTTGTGGTCAAAGCTGAACCATCCGGCCCCCGCTGTTCCTTTGCCGTAGCGTTCAAGATACTGCTGGCCGTTGTCGGTGAGCATGTCATGCTCGCCAGGCACAAAAAACGTGTGTCCGGAGCGAGCCGACCGCAACGATTGGTCGAGTGTGTCAAATTCACTTGGCTTCGAGAGATGGCTCAGGTCGCCCGTGTGGATCAGGAAGTCGGGCGTACGATCAAGTGCGTTGATCTTGCTGATTGCCTGTTGTAGGGTGGCGGTCACATCCGTGTTTGCCGGCTTATTGAAGCCGATATGTGTGTCGCTGATCTGCACGAAGGTGAAGCCTGAGCCGCCGGAGTTATGTCCGGCCACTGAATGCGTGGGCGCTTGCCCGAACGCTTTCGAGTTGAGCACTCCTCCGGCAACGCTCCAGACCATGCCGGTGCCGGCCCAGGCCATGCACTCCAGAAATCCGCGGCGGTCGATGCCGTCTTGACTGATGTTTCGCTTGATGTGTTTTGACATTTCGGTTTCCTTTTGGGTTCATAAGCTCTACTGGCAAACTGAGTCATTTATTCCGTTTCAATCGGCCGTGTTGCGGTTGAGGCGAGACTCGGAGTTAGCGGCCGCCGGAGATTTGCGTGCTCAACGGAGCGGACGTCGCTTCGGACTTGATCCGGCGCCGTTCCCGGCGTGCCCATTGATAGAGGAGGTCCTCTCCCGCAACAGACAATCGAGCATTTCTGTGCACGATGGTGTATTGCGGAAGCGGCATCTCGTGATTCTTCACCACCGATGCAATATCGGCTAGGAGTTTCGCCCGTCGTTCAGGCGTATAGCTATCCCAGGCGGAAAAGTTCACGTGCTCGCGCCCGTTTCGCACGTCTCGCTCGACCAGCCATGAGACGGGCGCCACACGGCTGTACCATGGCCACACTGTCTTGTTCGAATGGCAATCGAGGCAGGAACGCCGCAGCACTGCCGCGATAGACGGAGTAACGGAAAGACTGCTTGCAATCGCTGGCCGCTCCTCCACTCGCTGCATGGAGCCAAATGGATGTACGGCGACGGAACCGAACGCAATCAGGGCGCCTGCCACTCCTGCGACAGACGCTAGATTGCCTCTTACTTTTTGCTTACCTGTGAACATCTGATGCACACCGCGCAGACCGATTCGCGCCGAGCACTAAAACCGAAACGCAACACCGAACGACGGTTCCGAAAGAAAGCTGAAGGAATCAGTCTTGAGCCCGGGCTGTTTAAAATCCGGTGTCTTGTAGGCTAATCCCCTATATTCCAGTCGGATGGAGAATCGGGAAAACGCCGGCAGATCTATTCCCGCGCCGTAGGCAAAAGCCGGCTTGGTTTGAGAAGGAAGACTGATGCTCGTTGCGGCCGCCGCGGTGAGCGGCGTCACAGTCTTAGGCTCAACAAAATAGGGCCCGATGCCACCGCTTCCACCTCCTGCTGCGGGCGGCGGAGCACTGGTTCCGGTTCCGCCCCCGGCACTGCCCGACCCAACGCCATAGTCACCCGGCCGCACGTGAAGGATCCCGCCGCCTGCCTCCAGGAATGGCTGCATCCGGTGAAAGGGATGAAACTTAAAAATATAGCTGCCCGTAATCTCAGATAAGTAGCTGGGAATGGATGTTACAGCGCTTCCGATTCCATATTTCTGTGAGTTGTTGGCAAACCCATAACGGCCTTCCAGGGCACTCCACGAATTCAGATTGAAACGGTAGCCGGCCGAGAAGCCGCCTGTCTGTGTCGCGCGCTGCTGAACCGAATTGCCCGTTGCATCGCTGGTAAACAGCCAGAATGCACTTACGAAAACATCGGCCCGTCCACCGTAACTCTCCGATCCATAACTTCCCGAGCCATAACCCCTCTTACTTGCATCCGGTGTTGCCGCGGGATTCGAGACGGAGTCATTCGACCCTTGCTGGTCTGGCGTTTGCGATTGCGCGGCCGGGAAATCCCCAGCCCGAGTTGTGGTTGATGTAACCAGGCCGGCAAAAAGCAGAAATAATGCGTACTTCATTGTTTTCCTTGTGAGTTGAGTTAGGAAGGAAACTTTGCAGGAACGCAACGCTTCCACCCACTCTTCACTACCGGAGTCGCCGAGTGCTTATTCCATCACTGCTTCCCGCAACGGTTCCGCTACACCTGCCGGGGCATTCTCCGGTAGCGATATCGGCTATCGTTGTTTAAGGTGGAGCTAGAGAAAACACTTCTGCGCAAAGTCGGTGAGGCGATTGGTCGCTTTCGCATGATCCGGGATGGCGATCGCGTCGCAGTTGGCGTATCTGGCGGCAAGGATTCCATCACTTTGCTCGAAGCTCTGCTTCTGCTGCAGAAACGTGCTCCTATTCAGTTCAGCGTCTGCGCCTTCACCATCGAGCAAGGCAAATTCCTCTCGCCCATCAGCCCAGTCGGCCAGTATTTGCGGGATCGTGGGGTCGATTGGACCTATGTTCAAGATGGTCCGTCGCTTCAGCTGCTTACTGAGCAACCCGGGCACGGTTGCGATGTCTGCAGCCGCTTCCGTCGGCGCGCCGTCTACCAGACTGCGCGAAATCTGAGCGCAAACGTGATTGCATTCGGGCATACCGCCGACGATTTCTGCGAATCTTTTCTGCGAAATGCCATGTTCAATGGCCGCATCAGCGCCCTTCCGGCCACTACCTGGTCCAGTAAGCGCGAGTTCCGCCTAATCCGTCCGCTGGTGTATGTCACCGAAGACCTTACCCGTGCCTTTGCTGAGGGACTCGGTGTTCCCGTAATCCCCTGCGGCTGCTCTCAAAAGACTGGCACAGTGCGCCGCACCTTGCGCGACATGTTCAGCGAAATTGAGCGCGAGCACCCGGACTTGAAGGCATCGCTCCTGTCCGCCATGGGGAAGGTCGAGACCGAAAGACTGCTCGATACTCGTTTTCTCGATCTCGATACAGGGAACGACGAAGGAGGGTTCCTAGCGTCCGACCACGATTTAGTCGCCCTCCGAACCGGATAATTTCCGGTCTCAGATACACTTATTCGATGTAATGGGCGCGGAACTGATCGTCATCAACGGTCCCCTGGCTGGAAGTCGCTACCCTCTTGGTCGAGGTGAGATCCTCATCGGGCGCGCTCCCAATGCTCAGCTGGTCCTGTCAGAGGCTGATATCAGCTGGCGGCATTGTCAGATCAGTCAGCAGGGCGAGCGCTTCGTAGCCGCCGACCTACGCAGTTCGCTTGGCACCTACGTAAACGGAATTCGTTCGGCCGAGCGCTGGCTTGAAGATCGCGATCAGATTGGTATTGGCCGCACTGTGCTCATGTTCCGCTCTGAGCAGACCGCCGCCGAAGAGGCCCCGTCCGCCACAGCCGCTGATCCGAAACCGGTGCTGCTTACCGCCTGTTCTCTCGTTTTCTTATTCCGCGCGCTGGCATCGAGTGTCGGCGAAACACAGACAACACTTCTTCAGGATCAGGTGCTTCGCCTCATTGGCGATCTTGTTCCCCTCAAAGAGGGTCTGCTCGTTCTCGGCAGCAGTCCCAAGGAGCTCGCGGCAGGCTACTCGGCTCGCGCTGCCACCTTTCAGACCGACTTTCGCCCCGCCCTGGAACTGGTCTGCGAAGAAGGCGCTTTCGAAGATGTCGACTCCGGCCTGGTCGGCGTTCCGCTCTATCTGGATGGCCTGCTCGGCGGCGCCCTCATCGTCCAAACTCATAGCCAGGCTGAGCGCGCTCTGACAACTCATCTCGATACACTCACCGCCGTTGCTTCACTCGCTTCGGTAGGCTTCGAAGCAAACAAAGAAGTAGAGACCTTAAAGGCCGAGAACGCGCTCCTCCAGCAGCAGATTGGCGTCACCACCGGCATCGTTGGGAAAAGCTTCGCCACCCGTAAGCTGCTCGATATGATCGCCCGTGTAGCGCCGCACGATTCAACTGTTTTAATCACCGGCGAAAGCGGGACCGGCAAGGAACTCATCGCGCGCGCGCTCCATCAGCAAAGCCCGCGTAAGGAGCGGCCGTTCGTTGCCGTAAACTGCGCCGCTCTGAGCGATAGCCTCTTCGAAAGCGAGCTATTTGGTCACGAGAAGGGCGCCTTCACGGGCGCGGTCTCCCTGAAACGCGGCCGGTTTGAGCTCGCCCAGGGCGGCACAATCTTCCTGGACGAAGTCGGCGAGCTGGCGCATTCTCTACAAGCCAAGCTTCTCCGCGTCCTGCAGCAGCGCGAGTTCGAACGCGTCGGCGGAACGCAAGCGCACTCGCTCGATATCCGTGTCATTGCCGCTACCAATCGCGATCTCAGAGACGAAGTACGCGAGGGACGCTTTCGTGAAGATCTCTTCCACCGCCTGAATGTAGTCAACCTCGATTCGCCGCCGCTGCGCGATCACAGAGAAGACATTCCTCTGCTGGCCCGCTACTTCCTGCAAGTGTATTCGGAGCGCCGCAAACGTCATAAGCTCGGCATTTCTCCTGAAGCCGAGGAGCTGATCATTCAGTATTCCTGGCCCGGCAATGTACGCGAGTTGGAGAATGCTATCGAACGCGCGGTAGTAATGGGAGATTCGGATTATCTTCTTCCCGAAGACTTTCCTGAATCACTCCTCGAGGCTGCTCCGAAAGACAACAAGGCCAAGTACCATCAGTCGGTCGGTCAGGCGAAACACGACGCCATCATCGACGCGTTTGTGCAAGGTGAGGGCGACTATAAGCAAGCCGCGCGACTTTTAGGCCTGCACCCGAACTATCTGCTCCGCCTTGTGCGCAATCTCAACCTTCGAGAAGAGATCAACCGGGCTCTTTCGGATCGCGATAAAGGTGAAGCAGCGGGCGCCGGCCGCTAGTCTTTCTTCCCCGGTGCACGGCTGCGATCCCTCCGGAAAGCAGCTCAAACTCGCTATCTTCAAACCCGGCTTCTTCCATCATGCGCTTCAGCAAAGGGGCGTCAGGAAACTTCTGAATCGATTCCGGCAGGTACGAATAAGCTTTGCGGGATCCGGAAATCAAGCTTCCAATTACTGGAAGTACGGCGCGCGAGTAGAAGCCGTAAGCCGCTTTCGTCAGGAGATTCTTCGGATGCGAGAACTCGAGAATGGCCACCAGTCCACCCGGTTTTAGAACGCGCTCCAACTCAATCAGGCCGTTCTGGTAGTTGCTCAGATTACGAAAGCCGAACGCAATTGAGATCGCATCCAGGCTCTCATCGGGTAACGGAAGCTCGAGCGCATCACCTTCAAAAAGACGCGCCTGCCGGCGCCGCTCTGCCGATTTTCTTTTGGTTGTAACCAGCATCGGATGGCAGAAATCGGCTCCTATGACAGATGCCTGAGAGACGCTCAACATGTCGAGCATCACGTCTCCGGTTCCACAACAAAGATCGAGAACCGTTGCCTCCGGTCGCGTCAGAACAGGCTGCAAGCTCCTGATCAGCGCCTTTCGCCATCCGCGATCGATATTAAAGGAAAGCAGATGATTCAGCAGATCGTAGCGCGGAGCAATGTCCGAGAACATCTGCTGCACCCAGCTCGCCGCTTGCTGCTCTCCGAGAGTGCCTTCAGGCGTAGTGCCCGCTCTGCTACCCGAGTGCTTCAAGTAAGAGACTCGACTATCGCTTGTCGAATCGTTGCCGGATCGATTCCGGAGGCAATCCTTACGCTCCCAATGCCCGTCGGAAGAACAAAGTGCACCTTGCCCTGTACTGTTTTCTTGTCGCTCACCAACCTGGCTATCAAATGATCGGGATCTAGTCTGCCGCCTGGCGGAAGCGGGCCGTACGAGTGAATCACCTGCCGCATCGTCTCAGCATCGTGGGGCGCGAGATCCCCAGTCAGTTCGGCCAGACGGATCACCGCTAGCATTCCCCACGCCACCGCTTCGCCATGTAAAAACTGGGTGTAGTTTGTCTCCGCCTCAATGGCATGCCCGATCGTGTGTCCAAAATTCAAGATCCGGCGCAGATCGCCTTCTCGCTCATCCGCCGAGACAACTTCAGCTTTAATTCGAACGGCCGCAGCAATGAGTTGATCTACAACATCCGGGGACCTTGCCAGTACCGCGGCGCGAATTTGTACGAAGCAGTTCGAACAAGGGCCGGTCCCGAATAATCGCGCACTTCACTACTTCGAATAAACCGGCCCGGTACTCGCGCTCGGGTAGGGTCCCGAGCACTTCGGGATCGATCAGCACCGCCAGCGGCTGATGAAAACTGCCGATCAGATTTTTTCCGCTCACGAGATTGACGCCCGTTTTGCCGCCGATCGCCGCGTCCACTTGCGCCAGCAGCGTAGTCGGGATTTGCAGCACCGGTATGCCTCGCATGAAGATCGCCGCCAGGAATCCGCTCACATCGGTGACAATCCCGCCGCCGAAGCCGATTACAACACTTTGGCGGTCGGCGCCGCCCGCAACCATCTTCTCGGCCAGGGTCTCCAAGCAGGAGATCCGCTTGTTTGGCTCCCCGCCCGGAAAGAAAATGACCTTCGCCCTTCCCGCAACCCGTGAGTCGAGCGCTCTCCTTTGCAGCGCCCATACATCTTCGGTTGTCACTATGAAGAGCTTGCCCGAGCGGGCTGGAATGAAATCTCCGGCGTGCTTGAGGATTCCCCGTTCCGCTATGCTCTGGTACGTCTCAGTGGCTGTACGCACCTGGAAGGCGGGCATTTGTCCCGTTGTACCATGAGGTATCTCCGCTCCGTCTCAGCGTATTGATGCCGATTTTGTGGTGGTAGGAGCAGGTGTTGCGGGTCTCAGCGCCGCTATCGAACTAGCAGCTGCCGGACGAGTTCTCGTCATTACTAAGGACAGCCTGCAGGAGTCTTCCTCCGAGTATGCGCAAGGCGGTATCGCTGCCGCCCTCAACGATGATGATGAAGTAGAGCTCCACGAGCACGACACAATTGTGGCCGGCGACGGCCTTTGCGATGTCGAAGCAGTACGAACGCTCGTCGAAGAAGCTCCGGCCGCCATCGAGCGTCTCATCGAATGGGGAACCGCTTTCGATCGGGAAGGCGCCAAGCTCTTGTTTGCTCGCGAAGGCGCTCACAGCCGCAATCGCGTTCTTCACGCGTATGGCGATTCTACTGGCAGCGAGATTGTGCGCACGCTGCGCAAAAAAGCGAGTTCGCTTCCGAATGTTTCTTTCCAGACCTTCTCGGCTTTGACTGATCTCGCCCTGATCGATGGCGAAGTAGCTGGAGTCTACGTCTTCGACGAGAGGACCCGAGAGACCGTGACCGATCAGCGCGCGTGCCGTTCTTCTCGCCACCGGGGGATTGGGACGCGTCTTTGAAAACACGACCAATCCCGATGTCGCCACCGGAGACGGCGTGGCCTGCGCGTATCGGGCCGGAGCAGCTATCGCCGACATTGAATTCGTCCAGTTCCACCCCACCGCGCTCTATATACCTTCTGCTCCGCGCTTCCTCCTCAGCGAGGCTCTTCGCGGCGAAGGCGGCTACCTGCGGAATGCGAGCGGCGAACGCTTCATGGAGCGTTACCATCCGCTAAAGGATCTCGCGCCGCGCGACGTCGTCTCTCGATCGATCGTCATGGAACTCCGCGCTACCGGCGACGACTGCGCTTTCCTCGATCTCACTCATCTGCCTGCCGGCTTCGTGCGCGAACGGTTTCCTCGCATCTACCAAACGTGTCTTCGCTATGACGTCGATTTGGAAACTGCGCCGGCACCCGTCCGGCCGGCTGCTCACTACGCCATGGGCGGCGTGCAAACGGACTTGGCAGGCCGCACAACCGTTCCGCGGCTCTTTGCTGCCGGCGAGGTGGCCTGTACCGGAGTACACGGCGCCAACCGCCTGGCCAGTAATTCACTGCTCGAAGGAGTCGTTTTCGGGGCACGCGCCGGCGCCGCTATGAGCTCCTTATCGCCGCACCAGGCTTCCCGTGTTCCTCCGTCTCCGGAGATGGTATTTCCCGTTATCACGGAAAGAGATTTGCGCGCTATTGCCTGGAATGCATGCGGAGTTCTTCGCAATGGCCCTGAGTTGGCGGCCGCCAATAAACGCCTTCGGTCACGTTGGCTCTTGGATTGTGCCTCGCCCGATCGCGCTAAATTTGAGCTGCGTAACATGCACCAAGTCGCTTCCCTCATCTCATTGGCCGCGCTGGCCCGCGAAGAAAGCCGGGGCGGTCACTATCGCACAGACTTTCCCTTCAAGTCCGCCGCTTTTGAAAAGCACTCCGTTATCCAGGCCGATGCCGACGTCGTCTTCGCTTAGCCTCCTGTCAGTGAAGAGCGGCCGCCCTGCTTCGGACTGCGATTTCCTTTGTCTGAGCCGCAACCGTAAGGGAGCGGTTTCTTTCAACCTGTGCCTATGAACGGGCAGGCCTCGCGCTTCATCGCCCCTTGCCTGTTTCTCCTCGTCGCCGCGCCATTCGTCAACGCGAGTCCCTGGGCAGCCCTCTGGACTACGCCTTGCATCCTTATCGCGTCCGTTCTGATTGCCTGGGGAGCTGAGTCCGCGCAGTTTTTCGTCGCGCAGGGCTTCGCACTTGCGATTCTCGCCTGGATGCAAACGCTGCCCGAGTTTGCCGTGGAAGCCGTCATCGCCTGGCATGGCCAAACTCCGCTGCTCATGGCGAATCTTACCGGTGCCTTGCGCCTGCTCACCGGACTCGCCTGGCCCATCATTTATCTCACCGCCTCGGTCGTGCATCGCCGTTCTACCGGCACGCCGCTGCGCTTCATTAAGCTTGACAGTCACCATAGCGTTGAGGTTCTTGCGCTTTTGCCACCCCTGCTCTACGCTTTGTTGATCTGGTGGAAAGCCAGCCTTCATCTTTACGATGGGCTCGTTCTGATTGCCATCTATCTCGCCTACCTGTTTATTCTCACCAAGCTTCCACCGCAGGAAAAAGAAGGTGTCGAAGATATTGGCGCCGTGCCGCGCGCTATCGTCGCTGCTCCTCGCAAATGGCGCATTGCCGGCATACTCGCGTGCTTTCTGGTAGGAGGAACGCTCGTCTATTTCACCGCCGAGCCTTTTCTCGGCAGCATCATGGCCGTTGCTACCGCCATCGGCATTCCCACCTTCCTGGTGATTCAGTGGTTCGCGCCGGTCATCTCCGAGTTTCCCGAGCTTGCCTCAACCTTTTACTTCGCCAAGCAAAACGGTAAAGCGCCGGTGGCCATCATGAACATCGCTTCCAGCAACATCAATCAATGGACGCTTCTCGTGGCCATGCTTCCCATCGTGTTTTCTATGAGCAAGGGCGCAATTACCGGCTTCACCCTCGATACGGAACAAAGGTCTGAGTTGCTCCTTACCATTGGACAGAGCTTTACCGGCTTCGTCTTCCTTCTCAACATGGAGTTCGCCTGGTGGGAAGCGCTCGCCATGTTCCTGCTCTTTGCCGCACAGTTTGTTTTGCCCGTATTTTTCGGCGAGGCTATCCGGAACTGGATTTCTATCCTCTTCTTTGTGTGGACCGCTATCGAGGTGCTCCGGATCATTCTGCGTGGAAGAAAACCGGTGGCCCTGACGAGCTTCCTGGAAACGTGGCGCACGCACGTCTCAGCCTGACAGAGTCTTTTAGGCGTTGCCTAGGTTAATCAGGGCGACTCCGAAGATGATCATGGCCAGTCCGCCTATCTTCGCCATCGTGAATGGCTCTTTAAAAAACAGACGTGCCCATAAAATTGCCCAGATATAACCGAGCGACACCATCGGATACAGCACCGTCAGCTGCCCTTGCGATACGCCCATCATGTAGAACACGGACGACAGCAGATAAAGCGCAACCCCGGTAGCCAGCCAGTAGTTCGTAAATAGCCGTGCAAAGCTGCCCTTCATGTGTTCGGCCCCAAGCTTGAGGAATACTGCGCCAAAGGACCCGAAGAACGATCCCACAAGAATTAACATCATCGAACTGATCGGAGTTTTCATCGGCTTACTTCTTCAAACCAAGAACAGACACACCACCCACGATAAAAGCGATTCCGATCCACTTAAAAACATTCATGTGCTCGTCGGGAAGAAGGAATAACGAAAGAAATGTCACCCACACGTAGGTCAGCGCAATGATGGGATACAGCCGCGACAGTTCGCGTCCCTTCAGTGCCAGTGCCATCAGAAACACGTTCACTCCGTAGCACATGTAACCGAAGAAGAGTTTCGGGTTCGTAATCACGCCCAGGCAGAAGCGCACGAATAGCGAAGGATTGCGCGCCAGGTCGCTCAGCGTAATGTGCGCGCCAAGCTGGGCCGTTCCCTGCTTTATCATCAACTGCGCTACCGCCCCGATCAAGGTGCACGAAAACACCAGCAGGAACGATCTTCTAGCGGCGGATCGCGTGTCGAGAGGAATAGCTTCTAAGGTTGTGGGAGATGTCAAACGGTAAATCCGGGACAGGGCACTGCAGACTCCAGTTTAAAGCATTGGCCTTCCTGAAAAAGCTTCTCCGCCATGGTCTTGGTTAAACTTGAACAAATGTCAGCGCCGCTCGTGCCCTCGCCGCTTGACTATGTCGGCCGCCGCCGGTTTGCCTTTTACCCGCCGATCGCCCATCCTGATCCGAATGAATGGCTCCTCGGCGTAGGCTCCCGTACCGAAATTCAGATCGTCAACGCTTGCACCGGCGGCGAAGTCTGGATTCCCTGGCAATACATCGGAGCCGTTTCTGAGACGAACAGCCCGCTTCTGCTGGTAGGCCTGACAGTAGCGCTCGACTTCCGGGGAGAAACCGTCAGACCTCGAACAAAACGAGTCATCGAAATGCCTGTTTGCTCGCTCGCAGCAAATGACTCCGAGCCTCATTCGCGGCCTCCTCAGACCTGCCCCGCCGATGTCACTCAGATTCGCCTTGACTCCCATGCCGGATCATTACTTAACCGAGCCGTGGCAACTACCTGCATCGGCGCTCTTGTGGTCGCTTTACTCGCTTCGCTGATCGCTGCGGCAGCATCTTCCTGACTTCTATGCGTCGTCACTTCGCCACTCTGATTTGGGCGCTCGTCAGCGTCCTCGCTGCGGTCGCCATCGGCCTCATTGCCACTACGCGCGGCGAGCCCGTCAATAGTCTCTGGCTGGTCGCTGCTGCCGCCGCCACTTTTGTACTCGGTTTTCGCTTCTACGCGAAATTTATCGCGGCGAAGATCATGGCACTGGACGACCGCCGCGCTACTCCCGCCGAACGCTTCAATGACGGGCACGATTTTGAGCCGACGAACAAATGGATCCTGCTCGGCCACCACTTTGCCGCTATCGCCGGGCCCGGTCCGCTCGTCGGGCCCACCTTGGCCGCGCAGTTCGGCTATTTGCCCGGTACCCTTTGGATTCTGTTCGGCGCCGTCCTCGCAGGGCGCCGTACAGGATTTCATCATTTTGTTTTGTTCCATGCGGCGCGACGGCAAAACTCTCGGCCAGATGGCACGCGAGGAGATCGGAAAAGTCGGCGGATTCGTCTCGCTCGTCACCGTGCTGCTCATCATGATCGTTCTGCTCGCGGTTGTCGCGCTGGTCGTCGTGAACGCTTTAAAAGGCAGCCCTTGGGGGACCTTCACCATCGCCGCCACCCTCCCGATCGCTGTTCTCATGGGCCTCTATCTGCGCTTTGTGCGCCCCGGCAAGGTGCTCGAGTGCTCGCTGGTGGGCTTCCTTCTTCTGTTGCTTTCTATTTACGGGGGAAAGGTAGTCGCCGGCTCTGCGACTTGGTCTGTCTGGTTCACCTGGAGCGGTGTCGCACTGGCCGTCGCCATTGTGCTGTACGGCTTTCTCGCCAGCTCGTTGCCGGTTTGGCTGCTCTTAGCGCCTCGCGATTATCTCAGCACCTTCATCAAACTCGGCGTCATCTTCCTGCTCGCGCTCGGCATAGTCGGCACTCACCCCGCTTTAGCTCTTCCGCCTCTCACTCGCTTTACCGACGGTACTGGCCCGATCTTCGCCGGCAAAGTATTCCCATTTTGCTTCATCACCATCGCGTGCGGGGCTATCTCCGGTTTTCATTCGCTGATCTCTTCCGGCACAACGCCCAAAATGATCTCGCGCGAATGGCACGCCTGGCCCATCGGCTACGGCTCCATGCTGCTCGAAGGCTTTGTCGCCATTATGGCCATGGTCGCGGCGGCCAGCTTGCATCCGGGCATTTTTTTCGCCGTGAACTCTCCGCCGGGCGCAGTCGGAGCCACGGCGCAAGCTGCTGTCTCCACCATTACCAGTTGGGGCTTCCCCGTTACAGCCGGTGGCATGGCTCAGCTCGCGCACAGCGTTGGTGAAAAAACGCTCTTCGGCCGGACCGGCGGCGCTCCCTCGCTCGCCCTCGGCATGGCGCAGATTTTCGGCAATGTCCTGCGGAAAGTCGGCCTGGGCGACGGCCTGCTCAGCTTCTGGTATCACTTCGCCATCATGTTTGAGGCGCTCTTCATCCTCACCATCATCGATGCCGGCACTCGCGTCGGCCGTTTCATGCTGCAGGATCTACTCGGTCACGTCTACCGGCCGCTCGGCAGGACCGGCTGGATGCCCAGGTCTGCTGGCGACCAGCGCTCTCGTTACCGCCGCCTGGGGCTATTTTCTCTATCAAGGTGTGATCGATCCTTTGGGTGGGATCAATACGCTCTGGCCGCTCTTCGGGATTGCCAACCAGCTGCTGAGCGCTGTCGCGCTGTGTGTCGCCACCACCGTCCTCATCAAAATGTACCGGCTTCGTTATGCCTGATCACCGTGGCTCCGCTCTGCTGGCTCATCACCGTCACGTTCACGGCCGGCTACCAGAAAATCTTTTCGCCGGAACCGCGCATCGGCTTCCTCTCGCACGCCGCTCTGCTCGAGAGCACCATCGCCGCCGGTAAAGTCACCGCCGCCAAACTCCCGGGCACGCGCACGACTGATCTTCAATGAGCGTCTCGACGCAGTGGTCTGCGGCGTCTTTCTGGTCTTGGTGCTGGTGATTGTTGCTGATTCCCTTCGCGTCTGGTACGGTCTTCATCCGCGGCACCCGTCCTGTGCGATCAGTTCAGAATCGCCATTCGTTCCTACTCAGCTCGAAGCGGAGATTATTTGAAACGCATTTCCAGTTTTTTCTCACTCTGCTGGAGCCTCTGCCGCGAGCTCTCCGACGAAGCCGCGTATGCCCGTCATCTGCGCCTCACCGGCCGTCCCGCATCGCCTGCCGGATGGAAAGAGTTCTCCGACCGCCGCTATCGCCGCAAGTACCAAAACGCGAAATGCTGCTGAGCCTGCGTTCCGTCCTCTTTCCGAAGCTTCTATCCTAGAGTTATTGCCCGTACCCCGACTCTTCCTCATCGATAGCTTCGGCTTTATCTTCCGCGCCTACCACGCTCGTGCCCGTAGCGGTGCGCCGCCCATGCGCACCAGCGGCGGTCTCTCCACCGAGGCCGTTTTCATCTTCAACAACATGCTGCGCAAGTTGATGACCAGCTTCAAGCCGGATTACATCGCGGCTATTTTCGAAAGCAGCGAACCGACCATTCCGCTCCGAGAGCTTCGCCGAATACAAAGCCAACCGCACCGAAATGCCGCAGGACCTCGGCCCTCAAATTCCCTACATTCGCCGCATCCTCGAGCGCCATGAACATCCCGGTCCTCGAGTTCCCCGGCTTCGAAGCCGACGATGTCATCGGAGCAATCGCCTGCCGCAAGCAGTCCAAACCGCTCGAGGTGGTCATCGTGTCGAGCGACAAAGACATGCTGCAGCTCGTCAACGAGCGCGTCTCCATGCTCAATCCCATGAAGGATGACGAGTGGTACGACCCCAGCCAAGGTCGAAGCAGTTCATGGGCGTTAAACCTTCGCAGGTAGCCGATCTGCTCGCTCTCAAAGGCGATTCGATCGATAACATTCCTGGTGCTCCCGGCATCGGCGATAAAGGTGCCCGCGACTTGATTGCTCGGTTCGGGTCCGTCGAAGCCGCTCTCGATCAGGCCGCCTTGGTCGAGCGCAAGATGTACCGCGAGAGCCTGCTGAACAACCGCGACCAGATCTTGCTTAGCAAGCAGCTCGCGACGATTCACACCGGCGTCCCGATCGAGTTCGAACTTGCATGCTCTGCGCGCTCAACCGTCCAGCAACTCCGCCCTCAAGGGTCTGTACAAAGAACTCGAGTTTTTCAGTCTCTTGAAGGATCTCGCTCCCGAAGACGATAGCGCGTCCCGCGATTACGCCACCCTCACTGACCAGACCGCAACAGATCAGTGGCTGGCTCGCACAGTCCGCCGGATGCCCCGGTCGCTGTCTCAATCGATGCCACTAACGGCTTCGTCGGCCTGTCTTATCGAATCGGGCCAGGGCCGCGCCGTCCCCATCTCAAGCCTGGATGCAACCATTCGGCCGCTACTCGAATCCGAAGCCATCCCGAAGATTGTTCACGATGTGAAGGCATTTCTCGACGTCAGCTTGCGCGCTCGGCCTCAAGCCCGCCAATCTTGCCGAGGACGCCATGCTGTTCGCGTTTCTCCTCACTGCCGATCCCGGCGGCTGCTCTCCCGAAGCTCTCGCCGAAAGATTTCTGGATCGCAAGTTGAACGCGGCCGCCGAGCAGCAAGCCGAAGCCACTCTCGCCGTGGTGGAACTTCTCCGTCCCCAAATCCCTAGCCAAGAGCTCTCGGGTGTCTACCGCGAGATCGATCTGCCCTTAGCGCCCGTGCTGGCGCACATGGAGACTACGGGCATCCGCGTCGATACCGCCGTACTTTCCGAGCTCTCCACCCGGCTCTCCCAGCGCATCGACAGAATTGCCGCAGCAGGTCTATCGAGCTCGCCGGTCATCCGTTCAACATCAACTCGCCGCAGCAGCTCGGCAAAGTTCTCTTCGAAGAGCTGAATCTTCCTTCGCCCGTCAAGTACGGCAAGGGAAAGGTAACTTCTACCGCCGCCGACGTACTCGAGGCTCTCGCACCGGCTCACCCGGTCGCGCAGCTGGTTCTCGATTACCGCCAGCTGACAAAGCTGAAGGGCACTTACATCGACGCTCTACCCGAGCTGATCAACCCGGCCACCGGCCGCGTCCACACTACGTTTAATCAGACCGGTGCGGCCACAGGACGCCTGTCTTCCTTCGAATCCGAACCTGCAAAACATCCCCATCCGCACCGAAGAGGGCCGCGAAATTCGCTCAGCATTCGTGCCCGAGGCTGGTTGGGAGTTGCTCATCGCTGACTACTCTCAGATTGAGCTTCGCCTGCTCGCGCACATGTCGCGTGACCCCGTTTTGGTAGACGCATTCCGTAAAGGCGAAGATATGCACACCCGAACCGCCGCCGAAGTCTTCAAAGTGAGATCCGCTGATGGTTACTCCGGATATGCGCCGCTCGGCTAAAGCCGTTAATTTCGGCATCGTCTACGGCCAGACTCCGTTCGGCCTCGCGCAGACGCTCTGCATCGATCGCAAAGAAGCGGAGCTCTACATCATGCGCTACTTTGAGCGCTACTCCGGGGTCCGCGAGTTCATCGACAACACCATCGCCGCGGTCCGCCAGAGCGGTGTTGCCAAAACCCTGCTCGGCCGCCGCCGTCCTATTCCCGATATGCAGAGCCGCAACCCCGCGGCACGTTCTTTCGCCGAGCGCACCGCTGTCAATACTCCGCTTCAGGGCACTGCCGCCGATATCATCAAGCTCGCTATGATTCGCCTGTCGAAAATCTTCGAAGAAAAACGGATGAAAGCTCGCATGCTCCTCCAGGTTCACGACGAGCTGGTATTCGAAACGCCTTCTGCCGAGAAGGACGAGGTTCGGGCTATCGTCAAAAAGGAAATGGAAACTGTGCACGAACTATCCGTCCCACTGCTCGTTGAGGTGGGAGCTGGTCCGAACTGGAGAGACGCCAAGTGAACCGCCGCCTCGCCTTGCTGCTTTGTTTGTTGATCTTCGGCGGCTGCGCCAAGAAAACCGCCCGGCTCGGACCTGCCCCCGCCCAATACAAAGTCCGCCTTCAAACGACCAAGGGCGACGTTGTCTTACTGGTGCATCGTGACTGGTCTCCTCTCGGCGCCGATCACTTCTACGAGTTAACGCAAATGCGCTTCTACGACAACAACGCCTTCTTTCGCGTTCTGCGCGGGTTTGTTGTGCAATGGGGTATCAATGGCGACCCGCAAGTCAACAAAAGCTGGAGCGAGATCTCCATCAAGGACGATCCGCCGAAGGTCTCGAACAAAATCGGTACCGTAGTCTTTGCGAAAACCGGGGAGCCCGATTCGCGCACCACTCAACTGTTTATCAATCTCGGCGACAACAGCGCTTCACTCGATCCGCAAGGCTTCACGCCTTTCGCTGAGGTCATCCAGGGCATGGAGAATGTCATGCACATCTACGCGCTCTACGGCGAAATTGCTCCGAACGGTACCGGCCCTAGCCCGGCCGCCATCGCCGATATCGGCACGCCTTATCTCGAGGAGCATTTTCCTAAGCTCGATTACCTCAAGACCGCGCGCATCGTCCAATAAATTTCATTCCACCTGCTTCGCAATCCAAGCTCCCGATTGCTTCAAGCGCGACAGGGGACATAGTCTCCTGGATCGTCGCGTACTCCCGCCCCAGGCCCGTATCAGCTTTCTGAAACAGGTAATTCAACCCCGGCAGCGTCTTGACCTTTGCGTTGCGGTTGTGGCCCTTCGAGAACGCGCTTTTCATAGCGGACGCGTTCTGGCCGGGATCGATCTGTATGTCTTTCTCCCCGAACAACGCCAGCACGGGGCAGGTCACTTTCTCTAGAGCCGCACGCGGATCGTACACCAGAAAGAAGCGTAACCAGGGCGATTGCAGTCCGGGGATTTGCCGCCGCCACGGCTCAAGGAACGGCTTGTACTCCTCCGGTACCGTTTCTAAAGCCGCGCGCATGTCCTCCGCACTGCGATTCTGACGCGCCATTTTGTACAGCCCAGACCCGATTCTTAAATCCGCTTCGATCTGTCCTTCAGGAACCCCGGCAACTTGTTCGGCGCGCGCTGTCTGTGCCAGTAAAACTTCCTCACCCGTCACAGCGGTACCGTTGAGCAGCACAAGGAAATTGACTTCCGGAGCTGCCGCTGCCACGATCGTCGCTGCGATCGCTCCTTCACCGTGCCCGATGAGCCCCACGTGCTTTCGATCCACGTCGCTCCTCGTCAGTAGGTATCGAAGACCTGCTTCCGCGTCAGAAGCGAAGTCGCGTGTAGTCCCAGCCTTATACTCGCCGGTCGACTCACCCGTTCCCCGATCATCCACTCGCAGCACAGCGATCCCACGTCGCGTCAGGTAATCCGCCAAAACTAAAAAGGGTTTGTGACCTGCGATGGTTTCGTCCCGATCCTGCGGCCCCGCGCCGGACAACAGCAACACGGCAGGCGAAGTAGGAGCGTTAATCGGTTTAGTGAACGTGCCCGCCAGCACTACCCCGTCCGCATTTGGATTCGGATAACTCACCGCCTCCTCGCTATACGGAAAAGGCGGCTTCGGCTCCTGCGGACGCGCACTCTGCTGCGCTCCTAAGTGCACAGCGCCAATCACCAACAGCAGGAGCGGCGGCGCTAACGATTTCAAACTAGCTTGCAGGCCCATTTACGCTCATGATAAGCTCACGCGCCCGAAACATTTTCGTTGCGCAAGGATCGGTTCACGCTTCATTGAACCGCCGCCGGCTATAGATTGCCAATCGGAGCACAACGTTTGTATTCGATTGAATTCACAATACGAATAGCTTCGGAGATAATCTTATGTAACTTGGGATCATCCGGTGGCGGAAGTTGTTCCGGGACTGTAGCACCTGTTGTCAATGAGTAGCTTTTGAGTCCGCACGTCTCTCCCTCTGACCCAAAGAAGTAGCCGTCGTCGGAAGTGAAATAGCCCGCAAACCAGCGATCACTTCCGAAGTAACGTCCTGTTCCTGCGACGACGGATTCACCAAACCCCTTCTTGATTCTGCACGCCTTATCAATCTGCGCGCTTCCTGGACGGAGGACAAGATTCATGAACAGCAGCTTTTCGTTTGCGGGTCGGGGAATATGATCGAAAAAGTTGCTGCAGGACCAAGCTTGCATGACGGTAAGCCACGGAATTCCAAATGCTTCTACGAACCTGCCGGGGCCCGCATGGCTCGTGTTGTAAGCCAACGCAAGTGTATAACCTTCTTTTTGGAGCATTATTGTACCCTCCGCCCGGACTACCGAGGATGGGGCGACAACTTTGCCGGCGACCTTGTAGCGTCCCATTGCCGAATGCGGAACGCGCGCAAGTCGCCACGATTGGGGAATCCCGATCTTTACCTCAGCGTCCTCATAAATGCGCGCAGAGGTGCGTTGGACTTCTCCGGGTACCGTTTTTGCGCTGATTGATTTGCTGCCCGACGAACCTTGCAGCATCAAACCAACATTGCTCAATGCGAGCAGTAAAGCGAGCAAGCGCGGCATACCTTGAGATTCTATAGAAGCTCATCACCTTCGCCATATCGCCCCAAGGAGCTGTCAGTGGTCACTCGATATTGTGCGATAATCTTACTTAGGTCTTACCCACGGAAACGACACGTCTCTCAACTAAGGGCCAGATTGTCCTACCAAAAGAAATCCGCAGCTCCCATTCCTGGGGACCGGGCACCGAGTTCACTATCGAAGAAGTTCGCGAAGGAATTCTGCTCCGGCCCACAAAGCGCTTCTTTCCCCCCACAAAGCTCGAAGACGTTGTTGGCTGTTTGCGCTCGACGCGAAAATTAAAAACGACCGCTCAGATGGATAAAGCTATCGCACGAGAAGTCGCTCGACGGCATGACCTCGGTCGATACTAACGTTCTAGTACGGCTGCTCACCGTTGACGATCCGGTACAAGCTGTCGCGGCTGAATCTTTGTTCGCCGGCGGATTGATCTGGATTGCAAAAACGGTGCTGCTAGAAACAAGTTGGGTTCTTCGCAGCTTTTTCGGATTTAACGAGATTGCTGTTCGTGAGGCGTTTACTAGAGTATTGAGCCTTGAGAACGTGCACATCGAAGATGAATCATCCGTCACAGCTGCTTTTGAGCTCATGACCCACGGAGTCGCCTTCGCCGACGCGATGCACCTGAGCAGCAGGCCACCCGGCGCGCTCTTCGTTTCTTTCGATAAATCCTTCGTTCGCCGGGCAAAGCAGGCTGGCGTCCTGAGAATCTCCGGTCTTCCGGTCGAGCAGTAATCGCTACAACGCGCAGCATAAGGCACAAAGCATCATCGAAGTTGCGCCCAGTGCGAAACTAAAAGCTGCACCGCCCGCGCTACTCCGCGAGGTGAAGCTTCCACACTTCTCATGACTGGCAACGATATCCGCGCGAAGTTTCTCGATTATTTTGCCGGCCAAGGTCATCGCCCGGTTCGCAGCTCGTCTCTTGTGCCATCAGACGACCCGACCCTGCTTTTCACCAATGCCGGGATGAACCAGTTTAAAGAGGTTTTTCTCGGCCTGGAAAAGCGGGACTACTCGCGCGCAACTTCGTCGCAGAAATGCGTTCGCGCCGGCGGCAAGCATAATGATCTCGAGAATGTTGGCTATACCCGCCGTCATCATACTTTCTTCGAGATGCTCGGCAACTTCTCATTTGGTGACTACTTCAAACGAGATGCCATCGCCTATGCTTGGGAGCTCGTCACGGGCCCGAACTGGTTCGGCATGGAGAAAGACCGCCTCTACATTACCGTGTTTCGAGAAGACGATGAGGCTGAGCAGCTCTGGCGCGAGGTCGCCGGATTGTCGAAAGACCGGATCTTTCGCCTCGACGAGAAAGACAATTTTTGGCAGATGGGCGAAACTGGCCCGTGCGGTCCGTGCTCTGAAATCCACTACGATCTTGGCCCCTCCGCTGCTGGACCGGGCCGCGAGCACGAGCCATTCCCCTCTGACGCTGGAGGCCGCTTCGTCGAAATCTGGAATCTCGTTTTCATGCAGTTCGACCGTGACGTGAACGCGCATCTCACGCCTTTACCGCGTCCATCCATCGACACTGGCATGGGTCTCGAGCGCGTAGCCGCTGTACTGCAAGGCAAGCTGTCGAACTACGATACCGATCTGATTCGGCCCATCATCGATCACGCTTCACAGTTGCTTCACATCGATGCGGACGTCGAGGGTCGCGCCGCCACGGCTCTGCGCATCAATGCCGATCACGCCCGCGCTACCGCTTTTCTCATTCACGATGGCGTCGTACCGTCTAACGAAGGCCGCGGTTATGTGCTTCGCAAAATCATGCGCCGTGCGCTCAGGAATGCACGTTTGGCTGGGGCTAACGAGCCTTACCTCTACAAGCTGACCGGCTTTGTCGCCGATCTGATGAGGCCGGCTTACCCCGAGCTGCAGGAGAGCGCCGAACGCGTGGCGCGCATCGTTCGCGACGAGGAAAGCCGTTATGCAACAACTTTCCAGGTGGCCGAGCGCTTTTTCCAGGACGAGGCCAAGTCCGCTCACGGTGGTGTGCTCCCCGGCGCCGCCGCTTTCAAACTTTACGACACCTATGGACTAGCGCTCGACGAACAGGAAGAGATGGCGCGCGAGTTCGGACTTTCCATCGATCGCGAAAGCTTCGACTCCGAGATGGACAGACAGCGCACCCGAGCCCGCGCCAGTTGGAAGGGCGGCGCTGAACGAACGCAGATTGCCGACGTCTATAAAGATTTGCCGCGCGTCGATTTCATCGGCCGCCAGACGCTTGAGAGCCCGGTCCAGATAACCCGCCTTATCGTCGACAAGTCTCCGGTCGATGTGGTCGAGCAGGGCAACGCTGAAGTGGTGTTCTCCCAAACCCCCTTCTACGGAGAGTCAGGGGGCCAGGTAGGCGATACCGGTCTGCTGCTTGATGCAGACTCCCGCGAGCGCGTCGCCGTCGTGGAAGGTACTTACCGGCCTACGCCCTCGACCATTGTCCAAAAAGTATTTGTACTCAGGCCCATTCACACTAGCGACAACCTCATTGCGACAGTGGATCGCCCTTCGCGCGGTTCCGTCATGCGCAATCACACCGCTACCCATCTGCTGCATGCGGCTCTGCGCCAGGTGCTTGGTACGCATGTTAAGCAGGCCGGCAGCGTCGTCGAGCCGGCGCGGCTTCGCTTTGACTTCACACATTACTCGGCTTTAACCCCAGATGAGCGGCGCGAGGTCGAGCGTCTGGTGAACGCGCAGATCCTCGCCAACAGCGAAGTCAAAACAGATGTCATGGAGCTTGATCAGGCTCTCGCCACCGGCGCCATGGCGCTCTTCGGCGAAAAGTACGGCGAGAGCGTGCGCGTGGTGAGTATTCCTGATTTCAGCCGTGAGCTGTGCGGCGGCACGCATGTCTCGCGAACCGGCGACATAGGACTTTTCAAGATTCTCTACGAAGGAAGCATCTCCTCCGGTGTGCGTCGCATCGAAGCCGTCACGGGCGAGGGTGCGCTCGAGCGCTTCGAAGATGCTACCGCACAGTTAACCCGCGCAGGTGAGTTGCTACATACCTCCGATACCGGTGTCATTCCCAACCTCGAAAAGTTCCTCGAGCAAAATAAAATCCTTGTCCGGCAAGTGGATCAGTTGAAATCGCAGTTGGCGCACCAACAGGTCGATCGTCTGCAGGGGCGCACGGTGGGCTCGGCTACCGTGCTCGCCGAAAGACTAGAAGGCCTCGACGCTAAGCAGCTTCGAACTCTGGTCGATTCTTTGCGTAATAAGTGGGGCAGTTCGGTTATCGTTATTGCGTCCGTTAACGATACGAGCGTTTCTATCGTCTCTACGGTCAGCAAAGATCTCACTGGAAAAGTACAAGCCGGCAAGCTCGTCGGCGAAGTAGCGAAAGCGGTCGGAGGCAAAGGCGGCGGCCGCCCCGACATGGCCGAAGGCGCTGGCAAAGATCCGAGCCTCCTACCTGCCGCGCTCGAAAGCATCTACTCAAAGATTCAATCGCAACTTATGGAGCAGCAGCAATAATGGAACAATTCGATGTCGCGATCGTCGGTGCAGGCCCGACCGGCCTTGCTTGCGGGATCGAGCTCGAAAAACGCGGCCTTCGTCCGGTTCTTTTTGACAAGGGCTGCGTAGTCAATTCGATTTACCACTACCCCATCAACCTGGTTTTTTTCACCACCCCCGAGCTCCTCGAAATTGGCGATATTCCGATGACGTCGCTCAACGAAAAGCCTGGGCGCACCGAAGCTCTGAAATACTACCGCCGCGTGGCGGACCTCTACAAGCTGAACATTCACCAGTACGAGAAGGTGCTTGGCTTCGATGGCAGTGACGGCCGCTTCACTCTTCACACAGAAACGAGCTTGGGCGATCACGGCTGCTACTCCGCGAAGAAACTTATTCTCGCCAGCGGCTACTACGATATTCCCAACCAGCTCGGCATTCCTGGCGAAGATCTCGACAAAGTCATTCATTACTACCGCGAAGCCCATCCTTACTACAATCAGGACGTCCTCATTATCGGAGCCAAAAACTCCGCCTGCATCTCTGCTTTGGAACTATTTTGGACCGGAGCCCGCGTCACCATGGTCCATCGGGGCGCCGGCGTTTCGCACAACGTTAAGTACTGGATTAAGCCGAATATCGAAAATCGTTTGAAGAATGGTGAGATCAAAGGCTACTTCCACTCCACCGTGAAAGAGATCCGTCTCCATGACGTCGTGCTTCAGACTCCCGAAGGCGAAGTCATCCTGAAAAACGACTTCGTTTTTGCTATGACCGGCTATCGGCCCGATTTTGAATTCATGGCAAATCACGGTATTCACCTCGACCCGGAATCCTCCAAGCCGATCACCGATCCCGCCACGCTTGAAAGCGAACGCCGCGGCGTCTACCTTGCTGGTGTCATTGTGGCCGGCACGCACACGAACGAGATCTTCATCGAAAATGGAAGATTCCACGGCAAAGTGATTGCCGATTCAATCGCGAAAAGCTTGTAGTCTCAAAGTCGTTCCCATCCCACACGCTCGAAAGCCGGCTCGAATAACGCGGGATGCAATAGTTCCGCGAAAATCTCGAGCGACTCCGCGAGCCGGGGCCCGGGACGGTTCATAAACTGGTTCCCGTCGCAAAGGTACACTGAGTTCGTGCGAACGGCTCTCAGATCTCCCCAGCCGGCCCGCTGCTCCAGCCAATACATTTCACCGCGAGTACGGGCGAGGTCAAATCCGCAGGGCAGCGCGATGATGACCTCGGGGTCCGCCTCTACTAACTGCTCCCAAGTCATCCATGGCGCGTGCTGGCCCGCGGTTCCGAACAAGTCCTCTCCACCAGCCATTCCGATCAGCTCCGGAACCCAATTGCCCGCTGCCATCAAAGGCTCCAGCCACTCGATCGCCGCTACCGTGGCCCGCTTTTCGGCTTGGCAAGCCCGTTCCTGAATCGCCTGCATGCGGGTTTGGAGTTGGTGAACCAGCTCCTCTCCGCATGGGGCTGCTCCGCATCGCTCCGCTATCTTTCGTATGTCGCGCCAGAGATCAGCGAGCGCATACGGCTCTAACGAAATCACCTCTGCACCCAACTCCGATCCCACGCTCCGCTCCACATCTTCCAGACTCACTGCGCATACCTTGCACTGAGTCTGCGTGATGACGTGGGTGGGGCGCAGTTCCCGGATCAGTTCCTTATCGAGCTCGTATATGCTCAAAGCCTCCGACACACGATGTTTCACCAGCGCATCGATCGCGCTGCTCGAGCCGTCCACAGCAAAGGCCGGCCGGCTGCAGACCGGCAGATCAAGCACTTTGGGCGGATAATCGCACTCATGCGATCGTCCTACCTGAAACCGCCCCAGGCCTAGCGCGTGGACGATTTCAGTAGCGCTAGAGATCAGCGGAAGGAGCCGTAGTTCACGCACATCGATAGTCTACCCGTCACCGAGCAATTGCCACCTTGGCGCCGGACCGCGGCAACACCGCTTCGGTCATTGGCCGAGAAACTCACCTAGCGGCGCGAGCGGTTCGATGTGATCGCAGATGATCTTGAACATGGCGAGCATCGGCACTGCTAGGAGAGCGCCGGGAATTCCCCACATCCACCCCCAGAAGCTGAGCGCAAGGAAGATGACTACCGGATTCAGAGTCAACCGTCGTCCCATCACGAGAGGGCTGATGAAAGTACCAACGGTTACCGTCAACGCCAGGTAGCAAACGGGTACCAAGAGTGCGTGGGGCAGCGACGGCAGGGTCACAACCGCTACCAGCGCAATCAGCACGGCGACACTCAACGCGCCCACTGTTGGAATGAAGTTCAGCACTGCCGCGATTACGCCCCACAGCGCCGGATTCGGTATTCCCAGGACCCAGAACAGGCACCAGCTTGCCAAACCAATTCCGACATTTATCAGCGTGATCGTAAACAGATATCGCGATATGTTGGTTTCCACTTCGCGGGCGATCTGCACGGCCTTCTTTTTATCCGCTAGGGTCGGCAGCACATGGACCAGTTTGCTTAGAAAAAGATCGCCTGAAGCCAGGAGAAAAAACAGGAGCACAATCACCACCAGCGAGCTGAAAACCAGCTTCGACGTTCCGCTGAAAAGCAGATCGAGCAAACTCGGCCCTTTAAGCTCGACGCGCTGCGCTGGCTTCTGATTCGCAGCCCTCACCGTGGCAAGCGCCTCAATCTGATCGCTTGTTTTCTCGATTTTTTCGATTGGCATCCGGAGCGGCTGCACCTTCGCCTGCAGCTTGGCGCCGACTTCAGGGATCCTGTCGATCCATTGCGCCAGCGGTGTCGATAACTCATAAGCAAGCGCACCGGTAACTGTGAATAAACCGGCCATTACCAGCAGTGCGCTCAACGCCTCCGGAAATCTGAAACGATTGCCGAATCGCACGACGGGTGCCAGCAGGAAATTAAGCACCAGAGCCAGCACCACAGGCAGCAGGAAATCGCGAGCAAAATATACGGTGTAGAAACACGCTAACAGGAAAAGTCCCGTAAGCGCCAGCGACCGAACGCCGAATGGTCCGCGAAAAAGCTGCGCTGTGTCCTCCAAACTGGCTCGTCGTACAAAACTGCTTTCTTGCGCTTCCATTAACTCCTGTGGCTCGATAACTGGACGCTGCTTTCCCCTGAACAGAGTCGCTTTAATCGCCGCGAGCTTTTTCAGTTTCTCTGATTGGCTGGTCGATCTGCGGCGCGTCGCACGTCGATATCTTAGAACTGCCGTAAGGCGAAAATCGAATGAGACCTTCAATCCTGCTGAGAGTCGCAGCCATCCTGATGTTTGTGCACTTTGCCGGGCACACTCTTGGGATGCTGCAGCCGCCTTCACACGGGCCCGAAGAAATCGCCGTCATCCAACAGATGAAGGCCCACTCCTTCAATGTCATGGGCTCAAACCGTGCCTACTGGGATTTCTTCCTGGGATTTGGTTTTGATGCCAGCCTCACCATGCTACTGCAAGCTGTCCTTCTATGGTTGCTGGCCTCACTCGTGAAGACAAACCCTGCCGTTGCGCGTCCCTTCATCGCGGTGTTCATCCTGGCGTGGACCGCATCAGCCGTTCTCTGCCTGAAGTACTTCTTTGTCGCGCCCACCGTATTCGCGGTCTTGATGGTGGCGGTACTCGCCGGCGCTTGGGCCGCCACTCGACGCGTAAGTTAAGCTGCAAGGGGAGCAGCGGTGGCGAACGACAACAAGATCGAACATTTGAATCACTTGATTCGCATTAACCAAGACGCAGAGGCAGGATTTCACTCGGCCGCCGGCAAAGTCCAGAACTCAGAGCTCGACTCGGTGTTCACCGGCTATGCCAAACAGCACGCAAAGTTCGCCGCCGAGCTGCAGGAGGAGATAGAGCGTTTAGGTGGTGAACCGTCCCCGGCAAAAGGGATCGGCAGCTCTCTCCACCATGGCTTCAACGATCTCAAGGCCGCTCTCTCTGGCCACTCCCCGGCTGCTTTGCTTGCTTCCTGTGAAAGTGGCGAGGAGTCTGCCGAGATCGCCTACACGGATGCCGCCGATGGCAACCCAACTGGTCAGATTCATGCCCTCATCGATAAACATCGAAAGCAAATCATCGAAATTCGCAAGCGCTTGGCCAGGTTAGTGGGCGAGACGAAGAGCGGCTTCGAGTTTCAGAAGAACGAGTAACCGGCAACTCCGCCATGCGGGTCCCCTCAGCGAGCTAGTCGCGCTGCTCTAGATTCAGCGGAGCCCGCACGTAAGCTTCTGGTGAGCAGCCAACTCCCTACTGCTTGACCAGACTCTCTTCGCCCCACACACCGACCGGCGTCTGCGCCTTCTCACCTCGCTTGCGCGATTGGAACCGGTCCAGATACACGTAAATCACTGGCGTGATGTAGAGCGTCAACAGCTGCGAGACAATCAGACCGCCCACGACCGCAATACCAAGTGGACGCCGCGCCTCTCCGCCGGCTCCCGTCCCAAACGCGATCGGCAGCGTACCTAAAAGTGCCGCCATCGTTGTCATCATGATCGGCCGGAAGCGCTGCAGGCATCCCTCGAAAATCGCCTCTTCCGGCGATTTGCCCTCTTTCCGCTCTGCTTCGAGCGCGAAATCGATCATCATGATCGCGTTCTTCTTCACAATGCCGATCAGCAGGATAATTCCGACAAATGAGTAGAGGTTCAGGTCTTCATCCGAATATGAGCAGCGTAATCAGCGCGCCGAGCCCGGCCGCCGGCAGCCCCGAAAGGATGGTGATCGGGTGAATGAAGCTTTCATACAGAATCCCGAGCACCAGATAGATCACCAGCACCGCAATCAACAGCAGAATGCCCAGATCCCGCAGCGAGTTCTGGAAGGCTGCCGCCGTGCCCTGGTAGCTGAAGCTCATCGTGTCGGGCAGCCCGATCTGCCGCGCCGCTTCGTCAATGATGCTTGGTGGCCTGGCTGAGCGAGACACCCGGCTTCAGATTGAACTGGAAGTTCACCGCTGGCAGTTGCCCGATATGGTTTACACTCAACGGCGCCACCGTCTGCTTCAGACTCTGTCACCGCCGCGAGCGGAACCATCTTGCCTTGTGTTGAGCGGATATACAGGTCCTGCAGTGCTGCCGGATCACGCTGATACTGCGGCAGCACCTCTAAGCATCACGTCGTACTGATCCGATGCAGCGGTAATGGTCGTCGACGCGCCGGTTCCCATACGCATCGTAAAGCGTATTTGCGATCGTGTCCGGATGTGACGCCCAGCGCCGTTGCCAGATTCCGGTCGATCTGCAACGTTCAGCCGCGGACTGCTGAGCCGCAAATCGCTGAAGATGTCTGTCAGCTGCGGGATCGAGCGCAGCTTGCCTTCGAGCACCGGAGCCCACTTATAGAGCTCCGCCGTATCCGCGTCTTCGAGCGCCACGGAATACTGGCTACGCCCTTCATTCTGGCCCAGAGTGATTAACGGCGGCGACTGCATGAACACCATCAGGCCCGGAATCTTCATGAACTCCTGTGATAGCTGACCGATGATCCCGTTCACTTTCGGCCGGTGCTTGTCTTCTTTTAAGGCCATGAACATGAACCCCTGGTTCTGTCCGCCCTGCATGCCAACGCCCGCCCCCCAGCTCTCAATCCACGGATTCTTCTTCAGAACCTCATTGGCCTGCTGCTGCAGTCCGACCATCTTGTCGAATGATGTGTCTTCCGATGCCTCGTCGCCGCCGAAGGCGAATCCCTGATCCACCGTCGGCATAAAGCTCTTAGGCATGACGACGAACAGGTAAACCGTCCCGATCGTCAGCACGATGCTCGCCACTAGAGTGATCAGCCTGTGCCGCAGTACACCCTCCAGCGTTCGCCGGTAAATGTTGTTCAGCCCACAAAGAACTTTTCCGACCATTGGTAAAACCTGCCGGTGTTGATGTGTCTCGTGCCGCAGAAAGCGGCTGCAGAGCATCGGCGTCAGCGTCAGCGAAATGAATCCGGAGAGCAGCACCGCAATCGCAATCGTCACCGAAAACTCGCGCAGCAGTCGTCCGATAATTCCGCCCATGAACAGCACCGGAATGAACACCGCCACCAGCGAAACGGTCATCGAGATAATCGTGAACCCGACCTCGCGCGCTCCGTCGATCGCCGCCTGCATGCGTGGTTTGCCCATCTCCATGTGCCGGACGATGTTTTCCAGCATCACGATTGCGTCGTCGACCACGAATCCCACCGAAAGAGTCATCGCCATCATCGAGAGCATGTCAATCGTGAAGCCCAGCAGCTTCATGGCTGCAAATGTGCCCAGCAGCGATAGCGGTACCGCCAGACTCGGAATCAACGTTGCCGATACATTGCGCAGGAAGAAAAAGATCACCGCAATCACCAGACAGATCGTCAGGATGAGCGTGAACTTCACATCCGCAATCGATTCGCGTATGTTCTGCGATGCATCGAAAGCCCGGCCAATCTCAATCCCGGCTGGCATCGATTCCTGCATCATCGGCAGCAGCGCCTTCACCGAGTCGGCCACTTGCACCGTGTTTGAACCGGGCTGCTTGCTGCACAGCCAAAACGATACTCTGGATTTCCGTTAATCCAAAAGCGCGTTTTCTCGTTGCTGACGCTGTCGAAGACCTTTGCCACTTCGTTTAAGCGCAGCGGACTGCCGTTCTTATAGGTCACGATGAGCTGCGCAAACTGCGCGGCCGAGGTCAGCTGGCTATTCGGACTGAACGCTGTAGGCTTTTGATGTATCCATATAAGTGAACCAGCCGGCAGCTTGATGCTTCCGCTTGCGAGCGATGTCCGCACCTGCTCCAGATCCACATCGTGCGCAGCCAGCTTTGCCGGATCCGCCTGCACGCGTACCGCAAACTTCTGAGCTCCGAAAACCTGCACTTGCGCCACGCCGCTGACCATCGATACGCGGCGCGCCATGGTCTGTTCGGCATACTGATCCAGCTGCGATAGCGCCATCGTCTTCGAATTCAACGCGATAAACATGATCGGCTGTTCCGCCGGATTGACCTTCGAGTACGAAGGAGGCGACGGCATATTCGTTGGTAAGGCGCCCTGCGCTCTCGAGATCGCCGCCTGTACGTCCTGCGCCGCTGCGTCAATATTGCGGCTCAGATCGAACTGCAAGGTGATGGCAGTCGAGCCAAGCGAACTTGACGACGACATACTGTTGATACCCGCAATCGTCGAGAACTGAGTTTCAAGCGGTGTCGCAACCGACGATGCCATGACATCCGGATTCGCCCCCGGCAGACTGGCTGCCACCTGAATCGTCGGGTACTCCACGTTCGGCAAATTGCTTACCGGAAGCGAGAAGTAACTTAAGAGCCCGAATCCGAGAATGCCCGCCATTACAAGCGTCGTCGTAATCGCCCGGCGAATGAATATGTCAGTAAAATGCATAGTCAGCCTTCCCTAAGAGTTGCCGTCTGCACCCTCGTGCGGAACGCTCGCCCCTACCTGGGCTCCTGTGTTGTTCAGCAAACGCACTTTCGCTCCCGGCATCAATCTCATCTGCCCTTCTGAAATCACCATCTCGCCCGCCGCCAGACCGTTTCCAATGACCGCTTGCTCCACGCTTTTCTCGGGCTTGTAGTTTCGCAAAACATTCACTGGCCGCATCGCCACCGTATTCGACCCGGAGGCGATTACCCAAACATATTTACCTTGCGGGCCGTTCTCCACCGTGCTGCTCGGTACCAGAATGCGATCATGCTCCAGGTTCAATCGCGCCTGCACATTGACGAACTGCCCCGGCCAAAGAGCATGGTTCCCGTTTTGGAACTCCGCTTTCAGCTTGATCGCGCCCGTGGTCATGTCTACTGTATTGTCGATAAACTTCAGCTTGCCGGTAGCCGTTTGGCCGCCGTTCATCGCCTCAATCAGCAGCGGTTGCTTGGCATTGAACTTCTGAATCTCCGGAAGCAGCTGCTGCGGCACCCCAAAGCTGACGTATATGGGCGACATCTGCAGCAGTGTCACCAGCGCCGTATCGTTGTCCTTCACCAGGTTCCCTGCTTTGATCGCGATCGCTCCCGCCCGTCCCGAAATCGGCGCGGTGATCTTCGTATATCCAAGCTGTAGCTGGGTCTGCGCGAGTCGGGCGCGGTCAGATTTGATTGCCGCCGCGGCACTCTCCACCGCCGCTCTGTCCGCCTCAATCGACGCCTGCCCGGCCGCATTCGTCGCCACCACCTGCTCCGTCTGCTCTTTCGAAAAGATGCCTTCTTTTGAGAGCTGAAGGCCTCGGTCTGCTGCCGCCTGCGTCTGCTTCAAAGTAGCTTCGTCTCTGGTCACGTTTGCCTTCGCCTGCTGCTCGAGCGCGGCATCCTTTACCAAGTCGGCCTGTATCTGCGCAATCTGGCTTTCGAGCGGCGCCGGGTCGATCTCAAACAGAAGTTGGCCCTTCAGCACATTCTGCCCTTCCTGAAACGCCACCCGCAGCACCTGCCCCGCCACCCTCGATTTAACGTCCACCGTGGTAATTGCTTCGACGTTCCCGACTGCCGACACGGTTAAGGGCACATCTTTCGCCACTGCGGGGACGGCCCTCACCGGCACTTCTTGCATCATCATCATGGCCATGGCGTTCGGCTGCGGCTTTTTAGCGCACGACCCGAACATCACCGCGCTTGCCAACGCACACGCTCCGATGGCGACACTCTTCATCTTGAAATGTTGATCGAACACTGCTTAATTGACTCTCCGGAAGGGACTGCCTCTATCCTCACACAAACCTGGCCTTACGGCAGCTTACGATCCCCTGAATACGAAATCGCCGCTAGCGCGGTTCCTTCTTTTTTCCGTCCGCGGCACCCGATCTCCCGCCCCCCGTACGCTTTAAAAGAGCCTGCCTTGTCCAAAGGCGCATGTGTTACGTGCTTCCGTCGTAGCTAGTGTTCCTGCCCACAGGCCGAAAAAGCTGCGCGCTCGGCCAGCATCAGACCATTTCTGCAGGCGATCACTTCCAGTGCGTGCCATGGCGCACGATGTTATGTCCATCGATCTCGAGCGAGTGGCTTTCCGTAGGTGAATTTGCGTCGGTGTCGAAAGGCATCGCATCCACAAAACTCCAATCCGCAGCGGAAATCGAATACCGTTCTTCCGCAGCATGTTTTGCCTGCTCCACCGATTCAAACTCTCCGACGAGAACAGTACCAGCGACGTTGTTCAAATGATTGACAACGTCCAGCGGAACCCAGCTTGCCGTGATGGACGACAGATGTATTACAAGTGTCCGGAGTCTGTGGTCGCAATAAGCCACTCTTTGGGTCCAAGCGCAGGCGTCACACTGTCTCCTTCCATTGCCGTTCTAGCAGTCCAAGATCCCAATGCGCCAGTTCCGCACCAGCGTCGCAGGAGCTCTGCAGAAGGCCAGCAAACTTTCTTCAGGTGCTTGCGGCTGGCGAACATCGTCGTACCTTAGCAAGAACTCGTTCAGCTCCGGACCGTAAAAGGCTTCTGCCGGTTGGATCCGTTTTGTTTTCAAGCCCGGCGGTTCCGGCGCGGCGTAGCAATAAAAGGCCGGCGTTCCGAAGCCTCCATTCCCGGGCCAAAAGCCGGCACTGATTACTTCCTGGGAGTACGCCTCTTGCGTGATCTTGTCCGCATTTGTGCGCGGCGGCGCCGTCTTTCCCGAGAAGCGCGTAACCGCGAGATCAAAACTGCCCCAGAAGAAGTGCACCGGACTCGACTTGCCCTGGAAGCGCGACCGGAACACGGGCAAGACAGTGTCGACATTGCGCAGAAGTTTCCAGAATCGGATCACCGCATGAAACACGGCCACGCTTTTCGGGCGAAGCTCGATCGGTGCGGCCGAACCATCACACATCCGGGCATCCAGCTGACTTTGTAAAAAGTCGAATTCAATTTCCAGCAGCTGCCCGTTATAGGCATAGCCGAGGTCGACAAACCACGTGCGTTGACGTAGAGCGGAACGTTCCACCAATGATTCACCAATGGCGTAAGCGCGAGTCGCGTCTTGCCTACGATCTGTTCCATATGTGAAGCGTAGCCGCCGTGTCTTCCCACTCGTTCCAGGCAAGAGCCGGCCAAAGCAGAAGTTCGGTCTCTTTCAATGTCATCGTGGCTGCCTTCTTTCGCTGCGTCCATTCTTACCCAAACTTCCTCGGTTGTTGCTCATTCCTTCGTAAAAGTACGCAGAAATTTTTGCTTCGAGTCAATGGTACGCGCAACTGCAGCCAGCGCATGGCTACCAAATTAGGATACGCAAATTCAGACGTCAGCAAAGGAATGAGTGGCGCATTCAACTGTGTTGGTGGCTCCCGCTTATAGGCATGGCCCCCGAATGTGGCCGTAAAGCTGGTGAGCAAGGCATCAATGTCTGGTCCGGAGACATAGAAAAAACCGTCAGTGTAAGAGCGAGTTTATACATTCTGTAAACCACAGACATTGAAGCTCAAATGTGGCGGAGAAGTCGTTAGGACAATCGGGACAAAATATATTGCCGGGTCGTTGCGAAGCCTCTTATAGCAGCTGCAAAACTGTGGCAAGTTCCCTCCATGGCATTCTGAATCTTTCATGACAGATCCGCAAGCGCTCTCCGTTCCAGGCCGCGTCAACCTGATTGGCGAGCACATCGACTACCACCAGCTGCCCGTTCTGCCCATGGCGATTCAACGCAAAGTGTCTCTGGCATTTGAGCCCCGCCTGGACTCCCTGATTCAAGTCTCATCGGCCGGCTTTGGACATCGCGAATTCTCTCTCGATCAGCCGGATCCGTTCCCGGCGGGCGATTGGGGCAACTATCTGAAAGCAGCAGTGCAGATGATCAATCGCCGCTGGACCCTCACCCGCGGAGTAGCCGCCGCCGTTACTTCCGACCTGCCCTTGGCCGCTGGTCTCTCCTCCTCTTCCGCTCTCCTCACCGGTTTCGCATTGGCGCTCCTGCGTGCCAATGGAATCCATCCGTCCATCCCCGAGCTCATGGAGCTTCTGCCGGAGGGCGAACAGTTCGTCGGTACCCGCGGCGGCGGCATGGATCATGCTGCCGTGCTCGCCTCGCATGCCGATTCTGCGCTCTTGATTCACTTCGCTCCGCTGACACTCGAAGCCATTCCGATCCCGGCCGATTGGGTCTTCCTTGTCGCTCACAGCATGACGATTGCCGAAAAATCAGGCGCCATCAAAGGGGAGTACAACGCTCGACGCACCGCCGGTCTCACTGCTCTCGCGAAGCTTGGACTGTCCGACTTTCGCGCTGCTCTTGCACGCCCTGTCCCGGAAAATCTTGCCGCCACACTGCCCCAGAACGAGCGTGACGCCTTCACTCACGTAATCACCGAAGCCCAGCGCGTCAAGGCAGCCATCGCCGCTCTTCGTGACGACCGAATCGAAGACTTTGGACGCCTGCTTTCTGCGTCTCATGCCAGCCTTCGCGATCGTCTGCGGGTCAGCAACCCCGCTCTTGATGAGCTCGTCGAATGCGCGGTCGGCGCCGGCGCACTCGGAGCTCGCCTCACCGGCGCTGGTTTTGGCGGCTGTGCCATCGTCCTTTGCAAGTCGGAAAATTGCGATCAGATCTATTCGCGCTTGATCGCAAGCTTCTACGCCCACCGCCCCGGCTTTGTTCCGGCCGATCACCTGATCATCGCTGCCGCCTCCAATGGAGCTCTCGTTGCCTGATCTCATCTCGCAAGCTGTCATCCTGGCTGCCGGTCGCGGTACTCGCATGGGCAGCATGACGCACGATATCCCCAAACCGATGCTGCCGATTCACGGCCGCCCCATGATCGACCACATCCTCGAGCGTCTTCAGAAAGCCGGCATTGAACGGTTCCTGATCGTCATCGGCTATCACGGCGAGACCATCCAGGAGCACTTCGGAAAAGAGAATTCAGTCTCAGTCGAATTCGTTCGGCAAAATCCCGTCAATGGTACCGGCTCAGGCGCTCTTCTCGCGCAAGACTTTGCCCGCCGCCAGCCTTTCTTGCTGACTTATGGCGACATCCTTTGCGATCCCTCCGAATACCTGCGCGCCACTTCGATTCTTTCTGGCGACCCTTCAACCGCGGCCGTCATCGCGGTCAAAGCAGTCGACGATCCCTGGCAGGGAGCCGCTGTTTATGAGGAATCGGGGCGCATCACACAGATCATCGAAAAGCCGCCAAAGGGCACTTCCACCACCCGCTGGAACAGTGCCGGCTTCTACGTTTTTCGCCCGGTCATCTTCGAGTATCTTGCCCGCCTCGGGCCGTCGCCTCGCGGCGAATATGAACTAACTTCCGCTCTCGATAGCATGTTGCTCGACGGTCTCGACCTTCGCGTCTCGCCGATAGAAGGTGAGTGGCGCGACGTAGGCCGTCCCGAAGATCTGGCTGCCATGAACAGCTGACCGCTACGCGCGCGCGCCTTCGAAGTGCTCTTCTATCTCTTCGAGTGTCTTGCCTTTCGTCTCCGGCAGGAAGAAAACCGCTGTCACAAAGTAAATGACCGTGAAACCGGCAAACAGAAAGAACATCGTCGAGTAGCCGTAGTTGCCCACAATCGGCAGGAAGATAGCCGCCAGTGTCGTCGAGACAATCTGGTTGATCACCAGCGCAATGCTCATCCCGTTCGAGCGTATGCGTGTCGGCATCAGTTCCGATAAGGCAAGCCAAACACACACGCCCGGGCCGATCGCATAGAACGCCATGAATGTGTACAGGCTCAATGCCACCAACCAGCCGTTCGCTGAATCCGGCACGGTGCTGATCAGCGCCTTTTCAATCTTGAGCGGAGCAGTGCTCGCCGCAGCCACATCCGCGAACGGATTCTTGAAGAACGCTTCCACGCGGTTCGAGGGCACCGAGCCTTGGCGCGCAATGCTGATCGGCGGTCCAGCCGGATCATCCGACCGGGCTACGTTTGTCGCCCCGGTAAAATCCCCAAAAGAGTAGATCACCGTCATTGAGGCGCGGCTCGTATCGATTGATCGCGCCGCGTCGCCTGCCGTTGCCAGCAGCTTCTTTGCTTCCGCCGGATTGAAGCGCATCGCCAGCCGTCCGTCCGCACTCACTCGGGCTTGAACAGCATCGCGGACATCCACCTTGCCCTTTTCCGTCCGCAGAAAAAGCACTCCCGTGCCGATGAGTGAAATGATAATGCCTGCCGTCCCCACGGTTAGCAAGAATTTGCGGCCCTTGCGATCCACCAGCGTCAGCCCGCCAATCGTCAGCACGAAATTTATCAACGTAAACAGCACGTATCCCCAGTGCGCCTGCACGTCTGAAAGCCCGCTTTGCAGCAGAATATTCGTGTTATACCCGATGATCGAATTGATCCCAGTTGCGGTATTGCAAAACAAAATCACGCAGGCCAGCAGAAACGGAATAACGTATTTGCGGCGCAGCAGCGAATCTCTGGCGCCCTCTCCGGCGGCACCGCGCCCCCTCTGCTCGTCGGCCGCTGTCGCCTGCATCTCTTTCATCTCGAGAGCTGCTTGTTCTGCGGAACGTGAACGCAGGAGCGCTGCCTGCGCCGCTTCCATCTTTCCCCGGCGAAATAGCCACCGCGGCGATTCCGCTACGGCCAGGCTGCCGAGCACAAACAGAACTCCCGGCGGCAGCGATACCCAGAAGATCCGGCGCCATGCCAGATCCTTAAAAGCGAACAGCGAAATGGCATCGGCGGTTCGGCTCACGTCCGCAACCCGGTAGCTGTAATAGATGCCGATCAATGCGGCGGCCACGATGCCCAGCGTCAACAGCCACTGAAAAATGCCGGTTCCCTTGCCGCGGGTCGAGGCCACCAGGCACTCCGCCAAATAAAGCGGCACCACGACCCCGATAAATCCGCCGCTGATCCCCTGCAGCAGTCTGCCCAGAAAAAGCGGCCCATAGCCATGCGAGAGCGCAATCACCGGGATGCTCAACACGAACGTGACTCCGCTCAGCACCATCAGCGGCTTGCGCCCGATCCAGTCCGCGAGTGCTCCCGCGAACAGAGTCGAAATGACACTGCCAAGCAGTACGGCCGCCACGATCACCGAAAGCTGTCCCGCATTCAGTCCCGATGTCGCTTCTAGATACGGCAGCGCGCCCCCGATGATCCCGACGTCGACGCCATACAACAAGCCGCCGAGACCGGCTACCAACAGAAGAAATCGGTTGTATCCTAACCTGCTATCTCGCGCGCCGGAAGCGGAACCTGCCTGCGCAGTCACATGGGCCATAGCTGCATCTTATATAGTCGTCGCTCCGCTATAACGTCGGCGAGTCGTTCCCTAGCATCGTTCGCCGAATCAACTTGATCGGAACCCCGCCCTGCTGCATGAACTCGTTGTGAAACTTCTCGAGCGTAAAATCCGCTCCTACCTTAGCCCGGTAGTCCTCGCGCAGCTTTAGAATTTCCAGCTTGCCTAGCGTGTAAACAAGATAAGTCGGATCGGATGTGCCGCGCTTCGTCTCACGCTCCGCATAATCGTGCGACATGTAGCCTTGCTTGACAAAAAACTCGATCCCCTGTTCGAACGTTCTTTTCCCCGTATGCATTTCGATGCCGACGATGTAGCGGCAATTGCGCAGTAGAGCATCGAGCAGCTGCCCTACGTGCAGCTCGGGGTCGTCCTTTCCATAACCTTCATCGAGCATCATTTGTTCTGTATAGTGCGCCCAGCCTTCGATGTTCGACCCGCAGCCGATAAGCTTCCGGACTTTAGATTGGACTTGTTGGAACCAGAGCAGCTGAACGTAATGCCCCGGGTACGCTTCGTGTATTGCCGTGCTCGTAATCGTGCCCCGGTTGAAAGCCGTCATGAACTCTTCCGTGCGCGCCTTCGGCCATCCCTTCTCGGGCAGCGTCACATTGAAGTATGCTTCGGTCGCGACTTTCTCATAAGGCCCCGGAGTGTCCATCGATGCCGTTGTGAGCGCTCGCGCGAAGGGCGGCGTCTCTTCTAAAATCGGCCGCACCGTTGAAGGAATGCCGATGATCTTATTCGTTTGAATGAAGCTGATCAGGCCATCGAACGTGTTGCGGAAGTCCTGCAGCAATTGGTCCGGAGGCGGATGGTCTTTCTCATAACGTTCTGCGATCTGCTGCGGCGTCTTACTCGGGTCGATCTTCTTGCATAGTTCCACCAGCTTGTGCTGATTGTCGTGCAGATTCGCGTATCCAATCTCGAGCAGCCGATCCATAGGCAGGTCGACCATTTCGTCGTACGCCACTTTTTTGTGATAATTATCGGCCCCGATCCGGAAGTCGCCATGCGACCGTGGAAGCAGTTCGCTTCGAACCCACTGCTCATAGCTCTTCAGGGCGTCGAGAACTGATTGGTTCGCTTTCTTAAAGTCTGCGAGCAGCGTCGGATCGTGAACTTCGGTGAACGCTGCCGGCACGTCGTTCATAAAGAAGCTTTCAATGCCGGGCAACTGCTCGAGCGTCACCTCCGTGTAAATCTTCGGCGGGTTTTTCAAATTGCTTCTGGCGTCGGCAAATACCTTTGGGATCTGCTTCTCGCGTGCGATCACCGCGCGTAATCGCACGTCCTGGGCTGCAAATTTGCGGCTGATCAAACCGAAAATCGAACCCGTCACTCCGCTCGAATAGGTATCAGGGTTTCTTTCCCAGCCTCTGATATCTCGTTCGCTCAGGAGATCGCCGCGCAGATGCGAAATCACCCAGTCCCGATCGTCTGTCGCAGGCAGCTTGCTGAACTCTGCAAGATACTTCTCGTCCAGGGCAATTTGTTTTTCAACAGCTGCCCTTGAGTAGTCTTCGAGCTGGACGTCGTAGGGCTCGTGAAAACCGGCGCTGGTAGCAGCGCTGGGATTCAACCGGAAGTAATCATCGAAATACTGATCAACAAGGCCATCGAAGTTCGATTGTGCGGCCATTGCGCTAACGCCCGCTAACAGGAGCGCGGCAAGTTTCATTACGTCATTATAGGAACTGCTCCACAATCGAAAGCTCCTGTGACATTTCCGCCCGTAGACGAACAACTGACTTATATAAAGAAAGGCTTGGCCGAGCTCATCCGCGAGGAGGAGCTTCGCGAGCGCCTGCTTGCCTCAGCCAAGGCGAATCGTCCGCTACGCATCAAAGCTGGCTTCGATCCCACTGCTCCCGATCTGCATCTGGGCCATACCGTCCTGCTGCGCAAGATGAAGCACTTTCAGGATCTCGGCCACACCGTTATTTTTCTGATCGGCGACATGACCGGCCTGATCGGCGATCCCACCGGCCGCAACGCGATGCGTCCGCCCATGACCCGCGACGACATCAATCGAAACGCGCAGACCTACAAGGACCAGGTTTTCAAAATACTCGACCCTGACAAAACGGAGGTGAGCTTCAACAGCACCTGGCTCGAGCCGTTGAGCTTTGAAAATGTGATCCGCCTAGGCTCGAAGTACACAATTGCGCGCTTGCTCGAACGCGACGACTTCAGCAAGCGCTACAAAGAGGGAACTCCCATCTTCGTCCACGAAATCTTTTACTCTCTGGCGCAAGGCTTCGATTCCGTCGCGCTCGAATGCGATGTAGAAATGGGGGGCACAGACCAGAAGTTTAATCTCCTGGTCGGCCGCGAGCTCCAGAAAGACTACGGTCAGCCCTCGCAGATCATCGCCACCGTTCCCATCCTCGAAGGGCTCGATGGCGTCGAAAAGATGTCGAAGTCGAAAGCGAACTACATCGGCATCACAGAGGAGCCCAAGGTCATGTTCCGCAAGGTAATGCAGATCAGCGACGAGCTCATGTACCGCTACTACGAGCTCTTGACCGACTTGCAGACCGGGGCCATCGCCGATCTCCGCCGCGATGTGGAAGCTGGCGTTAAGAATCCGATGGAGGCCAAAATGGAGCTTGGCCGCCGCATCGTGACGGACTTTCATTCGAAGGGAGATGCCGATGCCGCGCTCGAGGCCTTCGACCGTGAGGTGCGCCGCGGCCTGGAGCCTGCCGATACCGAACTCGTTGAACTCCCGCCGCAGGCGGTCAGCGAGAAAGGCATAAGGGTCGACAAACTGCTCGCGACGCTCAGCCTTGCTGATAGCGTTTCAGATGCCACGCGCAAACTGAAGGCCGGCGCGGTTGAGATCAACGGAAACATACATCGCGAACTTCTCTTGTCTGACTCAAGCCGCCTGCTCGTCATCCGGGTCGGCAAGAAATGGAAGCGCGTGGACGCTTCTGGCATATGATGTTCGCGTATCCAGCCGCTCTGGGTAAAGAAAACTGAGGAGCTTTATGGCCACCATTGCAACCGAACCCCAATCCGCGAAGACACTGGTCAAACAGACCAAAATCCTGATCAATAATCGCTGGCTGGACAGCGTCTCCGGCAAGTCGTTTCAAACGATCAATCCCGCCACGGGCGAGGTCCTGGCCGAGGTTGCTGAGGCTGATTCAGCCGATGTCGATCTCGCCGTTAAAGCCGCCCGCAAAGCCTTTCACGCCAAAGCCGCCTGGCGCAGAATGTCCGGCGCTGATCGAGGTAAGCTGCTCAACCGCCTGGCAGACCTGATTGAAAAGAATGTGGATGAGCTGGCCGCTCTGGAGTCGCTCGACAACGGTAAGCCGCGGCACGTGGCCCGCACGGCCGATCTACCCCTCGTGATTGCTTGTTACCGCTACTATGCCGGTTGGGCCGACAAGATTCAAGGCAAGACGATCCCGGTTAGCGGCGATTATTTCTGCTACACGCGCCATGAACCTGTCGGCGTTGTGGGCCAGATCATTCCCTGGAATTTCCCGCTGCTTATGCAGGCTTGGAAGCTCGCGCCAGCGCTGGCCTGCGGCAACACGGTTGTACTCAAAGTCGCCGAGCAGACTCCGCTGAGCGCCCTGCGTATAGGCGAACTGATCGTTGAAGCAGGGTTTCCCGAAGGCGTCGTCAACATCCTTCCGGGCTACGGGCCAACGGCGGGCGCAGCCATTGCGCAGCACATGGATGTCGACAAGGTTGCCTTCACCGGTTCCACCGAGGTTGGGCATCTCATCATGAAGGCTGCGGCTGAGTCAAATCTCAAGCGGGTCACACTGGAACTCGGCGGCAAGAGCCCGAACATTGTTTTCGGCGATGCTGATATGGATGCGGCTATCGAAGGCTCGCATTTCGCTCTCTTCTTTAATCAAGGGCAGTGCTGCTGTGCCGGATCGCGCGCCTTTGTGGAAGAGAAAGTCTACGACGAATTTGTCGAACGCAGTACCGAACGCGCCAAGCGCCGTCGGGTCGGTGATCCTTTCGACAGAATCACCGAGCAGGGTCCGCAAGTCGACCAGGATCAGTTCAACAAAGTATTGAGCTACGTCGAAGCGGGTAAGCAGGAAGGTGCCAGGCTGATGTGCGGAGGCGAGCGCGTCGGTGACCGCGGCTATTTTGTCGCGCCGACTGTTTTTGCCGATGTCAGGGACGAGATGAAGATCGCTCAGGAAGAGATCTTCGGGCCGGTAATGAGCATTCTAAAATTCAAGGACATGGACGAGCTGGTAGACCGCGCCAACCAGACCATCTACGGACTCGCCGCCGCCGTCTGGACGCGCGATATCGGTAAGGCGCATCATATTGCCAACAATGTGCGCGCGGGCACGGTCTGGGTGAACTGTTTCGACGTGTTCGATGCAGCCGCGCCCTTTGGCGGGTTTAAGCAATCCGGTATCGGCCGCGAGCTCGGCGAGTACGGCTTGCAGCAGTACTCGGAGATTAAGACCGTCACTGTCAAGCTCTAGGAAGATACCGTGTTTGCGCTTCGCTTTACCGAGCCGCGCACGCGAGTAAGCGGTCCCCAGTCTCAGGCGGCGAGCTTGAGACTGCTTCTCTTCGGATTCTGAGCCTGGAAAATTTCGACGATCCGATTTTCCGACCTTTGGTGTATCGCATACAGCGACCGCACCGTGCCAGCCTCTTTCTTCTGATCGTCGCGCACGATCAGGCATGCTTCGTGACGCGCCATAACAGGGCTGCCGAAAGCTTTCATTGTCCGTTCACAGCCGCCCTTGAATACCTGGAAGTCATTCAGGGCAGTCGGGGTTTTGAAAACCAGTCTGTTGTTCATTGTTTCGACTCTGATTAAAGAAAGATGTCTTGGCTAAGCCGCCACTGGCAATGCTTCGGCCTCTTCATTTCGCACAGGCAGTGTTACTACGTTGTCTGTCGGCAGCTTTGAAACGAGTGCTTCTGTCGCGATCCGAAGCAGCTCCTCTGCCCGGACGCTCATATCGAATTGATCGGAGAAGCGCCGCAGCTGAGTAGTGAATGCGCGCCGCAGCAGCACAGTCGCTTCGTCTAAACCCATTTCGGGGATGTCGATCACCGCAAATTTGAGGATGCTGTCCATCAGTACCGTCTCCACGTTCAGCATCTTGTAAAGCGCTCGCCGGTTCTTCGTTACATACTTGACTACTTCTTTGCTCCGATACGCGAAGTAATGCTCGCGCGTAAACCAGCCGAAGCGTTTTGTATCGATGGTTCGGAGTTCCCGTCCAAGTCTGTATGCCGCCGACGCGAACGCCCGGTTTAGCGCCTCGGTCTGTTGTATGTCGTACGTGAACATGTTGGTCGGGCGCCCCGCGAATGGATGCGTGCACTGATAAACCAAAACCGGGTATGCCGTGTAAGGCCGGAGCAGGATCTCCGTGTTTTCATGGAACCATTCGCGAACCCAGCCGCGCAGAGCTGTTTGCATCGCCTTCGAGACGGTCGAGTAAGTAGGGAAGTAGGCAGTCGTACGTTCCTTCGGAGCGCGCCTCCAAACCGAGAGGTCCACGCCATCGCTGCCGGCAGATGCAGAGGCAGTCCGGATCGGGATCTCCACAACGCTCTGCGGCGTATCCCTGATTTCCGGCGCCCCAGCTGCGCCATCGTTGTTTCTTACCGGCATCACGATCAGCTCGCCCAAATTTGCCTCCCGCTTGAAAATCCGGAGAACTTCCGGCTTTCTTCTGAACTATTCGCTCGCGATCGAGTTCTCGTGAGCGACTCGAACGTAGCACGCAAAATTAGTCAAAACGAGCATGCCGCGCCATTTCACGCGCAGGAAATTCTCTCTAAATCTCACATTCGCTGGCAGAAATAAATTTGTGATACTTTCTTCTGCTGCTGTGACTACTTTCTACGGGCAGGGCAAAATACCCTGTTCGGGCTAGCATCGCTGTCCTGTTTGAGCTTGCGTTTCTCAAATCCTGCTATAATTTCAGTGAATGAGCTTCCGGCGCCTGCGCCTGTGGGTTCAATGGATCCTATCCAGCAAGCGTCGTCGCGCCTTGGGTTTCCCCATTCGGGCTCTTAGATTTCTGCCTATCTCTACTTTCTTTTCTCCACTCTTGCTTTCCCCTTGATGAAGTCCAGCATTCAGATATCTCGCGGCATCGAGCCGCTTTTCGGCACTCGCGACGAAAACATTCGGCTGCTTGAATCCGAGTTGAATTTGCGTACGCGCCTTCTGGACGGCGGCTCTCTCGAGCTCGAGGGCGACGAGCGGCAGGTTCGCAGAGCCGAGCAGATCCTGGGAGATTATGTCGATCTCGTGGGCGAAGGCCATGTCTTCAGCAACGGCGATCTAAACAGCTTCATGCGGGTCGTTACCGCCGACCCTAACGTCTCGCTGCGCCGCCTGGTTGAAAGCGGCAAGTCGCGCTCTTTCGGGAAGAAGGTCCTTGCTCCGAAAACCGTCAATCAGCGCCGCTACGTGGATGCGATCGAGCATCACGATCTGACCTTCGGCGTCGGTCCCGCCGGTACGGGCAAAACGTATCTGGCCGTCGCCATGGCCGTATCCGCTTACCTCAACAAGCGGGTTAGCCGCATCGTACTCACCCGGCCTGCCGTCGAGGCTGGCGAACATCTCGGTTTCTTACCGGGCACGCTGCAGCAAAAAATCGATCCGTATCTGCGCCCGCTGTACGACGCTATGTTCGACATGATCGATTCCGAGCGGGTCGAGAAGTTGCTGGAGCGTAACGTGATTGAGATTGCACCGCTCGCGTTTATGCGCGGTCGGACTCTAAACGACTGCTTCATCATTCTTGATGAAGCGCAGAACACGACCGTCGAGCAGATGAAAATGATCCTCACGCGCCAGGGCTTCAACTCGAAGATGGTCGTAACCGGCGATCAGACCCAGATCGATCTGCCCGGTGCCAGGCGCAGCGGCCTGCTCAACGCAATCGACGTCCTCAAGGGTGTCGAAGGTATTGCCTTTGTTGATTTCGACGACAAAGACGTAGTTCGCCACGTGCTCGTGCAGCGCATCGTTAGAGCTTACGATCACTACAACGAGCTCATCGGCGCAGGCCGGCAGCTCGACCTCAAATTGGGGTCTGCCAAACCGGCTGAGCTCCGCTTAGAACCTCTCTCAACCGGCTCTGTTGAGATCCCGGACTTTCCTCCCCTCGCCTGACCGTATGTCCACTGAAGGTGACAAGCGACCCGCGAATCGGGTCACGGTGCTGTTTCGGACGCTTCCGTCTTCTCTCAAGATCTCCTCTGCAGATCGGCTCCAGCTTAGGCAGTTTGCGCGCACCTTAAGTCGCGAGGTTTTGAACGCCGCTCCATTTACGTGCCTTCTCTCCAACGATGAAGAACTGCAGCGTCTCAATCGCTCATTTCTCCGCCAAGACTATCCCACCGATGTCCTCTCGTTCCCTGCCGCCGATGGCAGCCAGGGCGAGCTCGCTATTTCAGCCGAACGCGCCGCTGAGCAGGCCTCAAGTTATGGCCACAGTTTGTGCGATGAAATCAAGATTTTGATGCTGCACGGCGTTCTTCACCTGGCGGGCTTCGATCACGAAGCGGACCGCGGCGAAATGGCACGCGCCGAAGCACAGTGGCGAGGTGCTTTCGCCTTGCCGTCCGGGTTAATCGAACGGGCTCAACCAGCGCGGGGAGTTCGCCGGCAATGAATCTGGCTTGTCTCGCAGCGGCAGTATTTCTCTCTCTCCTGCTCTGCTTTGTCTCCTACGTCCAATTGCTTTACCTTGAGTCGCTCCGCCTGATCCGGCGTGATTTGCCATCCCTTGAGTTCTTCCGCGAAACGCTTGCCGGGAAAATCGGCCTTGATCTGGAACAGGGATCGCTGGCGTTTTCACTCGTCAAACACACCTCGCTCTTTCTCCTCGGCCTTTTTTACCTGTGTGCCCTGATCCGGCCCGTCGCCCCAGGTTGGCAGAGCCTGCTCGAAGCCGCTGCGGCCTCTTTCGTGGCCATGCTGGTTTCCACCTACTTGGTTCCGCAGTTCCTGTATCGCCGGAGCAACGTACTCTGGCTAAGCAGGGCCCTGCCCGCCATCAAGCTCCTGGCTACCCTCGCCACCCCGCTGGCAGCCCTGGTCCGCGGCTTTCAATCCCTGCTTGATTTCAATCACGATTCCGATCGTGAAGCCGCGCCGTCCGATTCTGTCGAGCACATCGAGGCGCTAATCACCGCTGGTGCCGAAGAAGGCATTCTCGAGGAGGAAGATCGTAAGCTGATCCACTCCGTCGTTGCTTTCGGCGATAAGAATGTGCGCGAAGTCATGACCGCGCGCCCCAACATTGTCGCCATTTCCGCCGACAAGTCAGTCGAAGATCTCCGCCAGCTCGTTATACACGAGCAGTTTTCCCGCATACCCGTTTACGTAGATACCATCGACAACTTCATCGGATTCGTTCACGTTCGCGACATCTTCGAACTCGACCCCGACGAGCGCCGGACCAAAGCCTTGCGCGATGTCATTCGGCCAGTGCCGCTCGTTCCGGAAACCAAGCCCGTCAGTGATCTGCTCCGCGACATGCAGCGCGAAGGCTCTCACATGGTCATCGTTGTCGATGAATACGGAAATACGGCGGGACTCGCCACCATGGAAGATCTGGTGGAAGAAATACTCGGTGAGATCCGCGACGAACACGAACCTGACCGGGACGTTCGCCAGGAATCGGATCATGTCTTCATTGCCCCGGGAAGCCTTGACCTTGATCGGCTGCATGACCTCTTCGAGTTCCGTCCGGAAGACGATACGGAGTCGACCACGGTTGGCGGCCTGGTCGCGGAATGGCTCGGCCACGTTCCCCAGGTAGGTGAGTCCGTCGAGCGTGGCGGCATTCGCGTCGAAGTACTTGCCGGAAACGAGCGTCGCGTCGAAGAAGTTCGTATCTCTCGCGTCGAGTCGCCCATAGGTACCGCGGCGTGAGTTCTTCTCCCTCCGAACACCGTGCGGGCTTTGTCGCTATTGCCGGGCGTCCCAATGCTGGAAAATCGACGCTACTCAATGCTCTGGTCGGCGAGAAGGTGGCCATCACCGCTCCGCAAGCCCAAACAACTCGCACCTCTATTCAGGGCGTCTTGAGCACGCCTGAAGCCCAGATTGTGTTCATCGACATGCCCGGTATACACAAGTCTGATACGCTGCTCAACCGGAAGATGATGGAGACCGTTCGAGGCGCCATCGAAGGCCGCGACCTGGTCCTCTATCTGGCAGATGCCAGCAAGCCTGTCGGCGGGGAAGATGAGCAGGCTGTCAGTGCTCTGAACCGCGCTGAAAAGACGCTGCTTGTGTTGAACAAAATCGATCGATTGCAGGATAAGCGCCTGCTGCTCCCGCTCATCGAGCGCTATGGCGAGCTTTTTCCTTTTCTTTCGACGGTGCCTGTTTCAGCCCGCACGCGCATTGGTCTCGATGATCTTACGCGCGTCATCATCGAGCACCTGCCTTATTCGCCGCCGCTCTTCCCCGAAGATCACCTCACCGACCAGCCCATGCGGTTCATGGTGGGAGAAATTATCCGCGAGCGCATTTTGCACTCCACGCGTGAAGAGGTACCGCATTCGGTAGCAATTCTCATCGATAGCTGGGAAGACAAACCGTCTCTCACGCGCATTGCGGCCACCATCTATGTCGAGCGTCCCGGCCAAAAGGCAATTCTGATCGGCCAAAAAGGGACAGCTGATGAAGAAAATCGGGACCGAAGCTCGGACCAGCATCGAGCGTCTTATCGGTCACAAAGTCTTTCTCTCGCTATTCGTGAAGGTAAAGCCGAAGTGGCGCGAGGATCCCGAGTTCTTGAATGCGATTGACTGGCGCGCCATGGTCGGAACCGAAGATCCGCAACAGCCTTAGAGTGCTAGCCTGAAAGAACCTATCGATGAAGATCATTCGGTTCTTTAGTCTGCTGATGGTGATCGTGGGCGGACTTGCAGCGGCTCAAAAACCGCCCGTTACCGACGACAGCATTACGGACCAGGTCCGTATGCGCATCACCGCCGATCAGGACGTAAAGGGCGGCGCAGATGAGGTCAGCGTGAAAGACGGCGTGGTTACGATCAAGGGCCGAGTTGATTCGGACCGGGGCAAGAACAAAGCAACCAAACTGGCAAAAAAGGTGAAGGGCGTAAAGTCCGTCAATAACGAACTTGTCGTCGGGCCGCCAACCTTGTAGTCCCAATAATCCGAGCCGGGACTAGCTTTTCCGAGCCGCGACTAGCTTTTCTGAGCCGCGACTAAAAGGAGCGGTTTGCCAGACCGCTTCCATCCCCTAAAAACGATTCCACAAGAACTGGTTATAAACCTCGTGATGGTACTGCACCTCCGGGGCTTTCACGAACGTGCCAAGCAGACGTGGGCATCTGTCCGCCGCCGATTGCTTCAGATCCGCATAACGACCCTTCACATCCGCCCCCATTAGGTGCGTGATCCATTCCGAGTTGCGGAAGTTCTCCAGGGCATCGTATATGTTGTCCGGCAGATACCGGTCCGCAGCCCGGAGGTTTTGCACGTCGGCGATCTTGCCTTCCAGTCCCGTTCGGAAGATGGAATAGAGCGCAAGGTAGGGATTAGCGTCCGGGGCGACCGAACGCACTTCCACTCGCGCGCTGCGTTCATTACCCAGCGGAACCCGCACCATCGATCCGCGATCAGTTGCCGATGCCTTAATCTGGTTCGGCGCCTCGAAATGAGGATCGAGTCGTCTGTAAGCGTTCACACTTGCATTCAGCAGCAGGCAGATATCGTGCCCATGTGAAAGAATCCGGTCGATGAAATCCCACGCGAACGAGCTCAGCTTCTCTTCTCCCTTCGCGTCCCAGCACAGATTCTTTCCTTCCTTGCTGATCGAGACGTTGGTATGCATGCCGTTGCCGTTCACACCGACTACCGGCTTCGGGAGGAAACTCGCAGTCACGCCCATTTTCGTGGCAACCTGGCGGCAGATCAGTTTATACAACTGAATCTGGTCGGCCGCAGTCACAACATCGGCGTATCCGTAATTGATCTCAAACTGCGAAGGCGCAACTTCCGGGTGGTCTTTCTCGTTCTGAAAACCCATAGCGCGCTGCACGTCGGCCGACGAATCGATGAATAGCCGCAGCGGATCGCCGGGCAGTGAATGATAGTAGCCGCCTGTGTTCACATACTCGAATCTGGCCGTCTCGTGAAAGCGTCTCTCGGCATCGGCACCCTGAAAGAGAAAGCCCTCGATCTCGTTCGCCGCATTCAATATGTATCCGTCTTTATCAAATGCTCCGTTCGCGTAAGACTGCAGCACGCCGCGCGCATCGGCCGCATACGGGCTCCCGTCTTTATCGATGACCTGGCCGAAAACCATCACCTTGCCGGAACCGAAAACGTCGCATGGCGCCCAATAAAAAGCACCCCAGTCGATTCCCAGACGTAGATCGCTCTCCCGCTGGGCGGTGAACCCTCGGATCGACGAGCCGTCGAAAGTCAGGTTGTCCCAGCTCTTCACTAGAAAACGCTTGTCATAGTCGAGCATGTGCAAGCGGCCTTCCAGATCGCTGAAGAGCACGGTCACTGCCTTGATGCGCTTCTCGTCTGTTAAGTACTTCAGCCGTTCCTCTTGGATCTGGTGTAAAGGAACGCGTTTAGTGCGCTGCTCCTTAGCTCGTAGGTTCAGGTCCTCCAGTTCCGCGTAAGAATGGTTGAGTCGCTCGTGTATGTCGGTGGGCATTTCTCTCCTAGTTGTTCAGAACGTGCTTCTCAGCAGGCGCAATCGCGTCTTAAACACCTTGCGCAAACACCGGGGCAAGAAGTGAAAGACTTCGCTGTGCTGTTGAGGCGGCTCGGCATGCGACAGGGTGCCTGCCTTCGGGAACGTCTTGGCGTTTGGGGTGCGGCGTTCGCCGCACGTTTCGCCAATCCTAAATTTTAATGCTTCTGCCTTGAAGGACGCTAGTGAAATCTGCGCTTACCGGCGGCTCCGGGCGAACTGCACACTCCACCTCACCGGTTCTTGTTGACCCGGAAAGCTAATGCTCAAGGTATTTGGGCCTTTTTCTTGCACGGTCTGAATATCCCCGCCTTGCCGCCCCAAAACCTTTACGGCGGCGACCTTCAGCCCATCGGGCACCGAGAAGGTAAGTCGATACGGCTCGCCCGGAACCGGCTCCGCTCCGCCTGCCAGAGTCGCCTCTGCGTCGTTCCAGGTAAGATTACTGAGGGAGTAAGAACCCGTAATGTGGCGCGAAATCCCAATTAGTTGCGGGCGCGGCAAAACAGGGCGAATGAACAACACTCGAGTATCGTGCGGATCGATATCGAGCTCAATCCCGTCCCTGAATGTTCCTAGTGATTTCTGATTCCAATAATCAAAAACAACGTAAGATTTCGCGGGAGAAAGTCCAAGCTTCTCTGAGAATGACAAGCGCTTATGCAGCGGCTCGCTTCGCCAGTTTGTCAGACCCACTACGTCGTACGCTCCGGCTTCCGCGTTAACTTTTAAATCCAGCACGTCGGGATAATTGTGGATATAGAAATCAGCTTGTACATGCTTGAATTTGTCCCACTGCATGTCTGTTCCTCTGCTAAACAGGTCCACAGGGTAGATCGGCAAAGTTGGCAAACTCATCTTCAGGAGTCTAATGCGCTCTTCTGGCAGCTCCGGCATGACGCTTGCTAACGGATACACGACCCCAGTCAGCGCCACATAAGTGACCAGGGTGTGCGCTTCTGCCAGCGTCGTGCCAAAACCGCGGAGCGGCTTCTCGCGCGTTGTTGCCACTTCGAGAAAGGTGGCATTCCTCTTCTGTTTTGCTTGTTCGGGAGAGAGGGGCGTACCGACGTCAATGCCTTCCCCGGGCATCACGTAAACCAGAATGTGATTCAAAAAAGCGTTGGCGTTGATCGAGCTAAACAACGGGTACATCCCCTGCCAGCTGTTGTAAACGTCGTCGCCATTGAAGTAGGAGTTGAAATACTGAATTCCGTTCAGCGGTGTCCCGGCAGGGCAGCCTTCAATAAAAGTCTTCGGACCCACCACGCTCCGGATGAGTTTTAATCGCTCCCGATAAGTCGCCAGTGGATCAACCGATGGATCATGCAACTTACTCCGATCAACTGCAGGAACATACTTCGAAAATGCATGCTCTCCGTCGAACTTGTAATACTCAAAGCCCCAGTTATCTAACGTTGTAAATAGCTTTCGCAAGAAGCTAAACACTTCCGGGTTACTCGAATCGAGTGTGGGAGTTTTGTAGTCGAGAATAAGCTTTCCGCGTTTATCTCGGACATACCAGTCCGGATGCGTCTCTACTGCACCGGCATACGCGTTGGGCACAAGCCATATTCCAGCTTTCAGGCCCTTGGATTTGATGTATTGCGTCAGCCACTCCGGCCCGTGAGGAAACTGCGCCTTGTCCCAGTTCTCAATCCAGTAGTGCTCGCCGTTTTTGCCGCGGTCGTAGCCGTCGTCCAGCTGAACGTACTGGAAGCCATACGGCTTAAGATTTTCTGCCAGCCAGTCTGCGTTGCGGACAATATCTTTCTCGGTTACTTCCGCGTAGTAGCTGGTCCAGCTCGACCACACCATGGGAGCCTTCGGAAAATTAGAATCGTCGAATGGGCCGTAGTAAGGCGCGCCGAGAACGCTCTTGTAGTAATCCTCAACCACTTGGATCGCTGCATGCCCGGGCACCGGCATCGAAACAGCAAGAACGTCTGCCGATTGCGCGGTGCGGTGCAACTTCGTTTCGTTGCTGAAGCTCACAGCGGTATCTGTTTTGCGATCGAATAAGCTGTGCAACCCGTCTGCGCTAATTTGGCCCAGCGAAAAGTACATTACTTCTGCATTCCTCTGGGGCAAGTAAGACGGATTTCGTGTCTCGGCGCCGTCGTAACCGTTAGCAACTTCCCGCGTTCCCGACCAGGTAACCGGCGCGCCCTGCTTATCGAGCAACCGGGCGGGAAAACGATCTTTCGCAGCAGGAGCCGTCGCCGTCAGGAGTCCGTCTGTGGTGGTTGTCGAAATCTGCAAGCTTCCCGGAGCAAGATCGAACACCCATTCCGTTCGAGGCTGCGACGTGCGTAGGCGCACGCGGCTGGCGCTCTCTTTCTCCACCGTCCATCCCATCAAAGGAACTGGGCCCCTTGTCGTCTGCAAATTCAAACGTACGCCGCTCAGCACCGTTCCAAGCCGCTGATGCGTTATTTCAAGCGTCGCCTGCCTTGGATTCGCCGCGATGTCCCATCCGCCCGACCCATCAGCGGCGCTATCAACCGCTTGTCTGGGCCAGGCAACAGCAGCGAATAGAACAATCAGGCAGGATAGTCTTGTCATCTGTTGAGGCTTGACCAAAGTATCAAAATGCCCGATATATCAAAAAACACCCCACCCTTCGATGTCGCTCTCGTCTCCGACATGTGTGTCGATCTGATTCTTAGCGGCAACGTGCGTCCGCAATTCAGTCAAGTCGAGCAGATCGTCAGCGACTACAATCTCGAACTAGGCGGTTCAGCAAACATCTTTGCTTGCCAAATGGCTAAGCTCGGCGGCCGAACGGCAGTGCTCGGCAAGCTCGGCGCCGACCATTTTGGAGATTTCGCCTTTAAGTCCCTCACGAGCGCCGGCGTCGATTGCTCAAATGTCACCGTCGATCCCCTGCTCAAGACCGGCCTGAGCATGACTCTTGCAGAGCCTTCTGATCGTGCCATTCTTACTTTCCTGGGCAGCATCACGGCGCTTGCGCCGCACGAACTTCCGTCCTCCCCAGGCGCTCTCGCCAGGCACTGGCACGTGGCTAGTTTCTTCCTCTTCGATCGTCTTCGCCACACCTGGTCCGATTTTCTTAGCCGCGCAAAGGCCGAGGGCGCCACCGTTTCTTTCGATCCGAATTGGGATCCGGAAAACCGTTGGGAAGGCATTCAGGAGCTTCTTCCCCTGATCGACATCCTGCTGCCCAACAGCGCCGAAGCGGTCGCCCTCACCGGTGAGCCAGACGTGCTCCGTGCCTCTCGTCTGCTAACTAAATCTGGGCCGCTGGTCGTAACCAAACTGGGCGCGCAGGGTGCGATCGCCGTGCAGGGCGACAAAGTCTGGAGTTTCGATCCAGCTGCAGATGGACAGGCCGAGCCGATTATTCCTGTTGATACCGTGGGCGCCGGCGATAACTTCGACGCTGGCTTTATTCGCGCCTGGATGACCGGTGCAGAGATCCCAAAATGTCTTCGCGTCGGCCATCAATGTGCCGCCGCCAGCCTGCTCGCTTCGGGCGGAGTTCGCGGGCAGCTGGTCATGCCCCTTTGACGAGCGCCCAGACCTTTTAAGAGGGAATCGTGCCGCTGCGAATAACTTTTTCCATTACGTCCGAGAATGTATCGATCTCTTCAAGCGTCGTATATACGTTCGGGGTGATGCGCAGGCCCTGATATTCGCCCGGCGTCACGATCGCTACTGTCCAGATGCGCTGCTTGTCCCACAGGTACTTCGCCAGCTTCGGCGCATCCAGCCCCTCAACACTAATAAACCCGATTGCGCACGATTGCTCAGGATCTTCGCTGTTCAGGATTTTCACGCCCGGCAGATCGCGCAAACGGTTTGACCATCTCTTCCGCAGATAACGGAACCGTTCTGCTTTGCGCTCGGCCCCGATGCTCTCGTGAAAATTCAAAGCTTCCGTAATGGCGTCGCGCTGTGATGCGGGATGTGTTCCTATCTCCTCGAATTTCCGAATGTTGTCCCGCATCGATTCCGGAGCAGCCATCATCGGCCAAATGCTGGCTATCTTCGGCTTCCGGATATACAACATGCCGGTACCGATCGGAGCTAACACCCACTTGTGAAGCGAAGTGCCGTAGTAATCGCAATCGAGATCGTCGCGCTTAAACGGAAACTGTGCAAACGCATGCGCGCCATCCACAATCACCTCGATGCCGCGCTCGCGTCCCATTTGGCAGATCTTCCTCACTGGGAAGATTTGCCCGGTGCGATTCGTGATGTGGCAGATGTGGATCACGCGCGTCTTCGGCGTAATCTGCGCTTCAATCCGTTTCGCCAGGTAATCGAGGCTCGGCGGCGGAACGGGGAACGTAATCTGCTTCAACACAATACCGTCGCGGCGCTCGCGCTGTTGCCAGGTTGTAATCATGCGCGGATAATCCTGATTCGTAGTCAGGACTTCGTCCCCGCGCTTTAGTTCCATCCCGAGCTGCACTGCCTCCAGTGCTTCGCTTGCGTTGCGCGTAATCGCGATCTCCTCCGGATCGCATCCGAAAGTACGCGCCAGCCTGCGCCTCACCGTCTCCACACCCGGATCGAGCACGTTCCACATGTAATAAGACGGGCTGAGGTTCTCGATCTCCAGATACCGGATCTCCGTGTCCATCACAATCTTTGGCGCCGGAGATACGCCGCCGTTATTCAGATTGATCATGTTCCGGTCCACCGTGAAGGCGTGCCGGACATTGAACCAGAAATCCTCGTCACGGGCTACCGTATCTGCAGGCCGCCCCGCTGTTGCCTCAACTGCCTGCTGAGCCCGCAGTGAGGAGTCGGCCCGCAGAGCCGCTACCAGACCAGCCGAACGAGTAAGAAAACGCCGCCGATCCATATAGGTGATCTTCCTTAGAAGTACAAGCGTATCCCAAGCTCAACCATTCTCGAGAAGTTCGCCTGCGAGTTGATTACGCCAAAGCCTGCCGTGCCGTAAGTAGTGCTCGGCGCAGCGAACAATGGCGTATTGAAAGCATTTAGCAGGCTCGTCCGGAACTGGCCCTTGAAGCGCTCGGTGATGCTGAAGGTCTTGAATAGCGACATGTCCCAGTTTGCTTGCCCTGGGCCGCGCATCCCGATCGAACGAGCTAGATTTCCGAACGTAAGTGCCGGGGCTAGAGAGAATGCAGCCGGATTGATGTAATTGTTCAGTCGCGACTCCAGGCTGCCGTGTGTCTCCGGAGAAACGCCCGTGGCATTTGGCCGCTGCACGTCGTATCCGAAAAGCGAGTTATTGTCGGGGCTTTGCGTAATCTGCAGCGGGAATCCGGTCTGATACACCGCAATCGCATTCAGCGACCATCCCCCGACCACTGCATCCACAGCGCGGCCCGCCGACGCTAAGACTTGCTTTCCTTTTCCAAACGGCAGCTCGTACGTGAACGTAGTCGCCCAGCGGATCGGAGAGTCGTAGTAAGAGGGCGCCCACTCTGCTGCAACGTTGTATGGATTTTGCGGCACGCCGGCATTGCCGGAATTCAGAAAATTACCCGGTCCGCCGTTACCCTGGTCGAAACTCCTCGCCCAAGTGACTGTCGAGAGGAATGTAAGACCGTGGCTCAACCGCTTCTGGGCTTTCACCACCAGCGAATCGTACTGGGCTTTATCTTGATCGCTCAAACTCAAGTTGATCTCCCCAAACTGAGGATGCGGCAATAACAATTGGTATCGCCCCACCTGTGATCCGCCAAAGTTACTCGTGTTTGGCACTGCCCCGTTCAGTGGATTCGATACGCTCTGCGTCAAAGCATCGTAGCCCAAGGAGAAATAGGACGGATTCAACGCGTTGATATTGAAGTTTCCCGTCATTGTGGTGAGGTGAGACGATCTGGATCCCACATATCCGACCTCTAAGGCGATGCCTCCGGGCAGATCCCTTTGTATGTCGAATGAAAACTGCTGCACACGCGGCGACCGCGAAGAAGGATCGGCAAACCCAATACTCTGACCAACCCCCGCCAGGGCGCCTAGCGTGTTCCCCGCGGGTTTATTCAAGCCGTTCGGAAACGGATTGGAGAGGCTTGCATCCGGTGTCGCGTAGCCGTTCGTAGTGAATGTATTCGTGGTTGTCGCGTAGTAACCTGCCGTCTGTATCGGTGCCCCGATTCCAAAAGGCGGCGCCCAGAAGAGTCCGTATCCGCCGCGCACGACAGTCTTGCTGTTCACCTGCCAGGCAATGCCGGCCCTTGGCCCCCACTTACTCCAGTTCGGATGTCCAATGCTCGTCGGCGCTCCGTTCTGGCCCGCAAACTCGACCACGCCATTCGTTGTAAGCCCATTCACCTGGCCTTGCACTGGACTCGGCGCATCGGGCAGAAAGCCCGTTACTATGCCGTTGTTGCTTTCTTCCAAGCCCGATTCATGCTCCCATCGCAGCCCATAATTCACCGTTATCTTGCTGCTGAGGCGAAAATCGTCTTGTATGTATCCCCCGTAGTAACCAACGAAATCGTTGAGCTTCGTCGGAACAGTGATAGACGCGTCATGCGGCAATCCCAACAGCATGTCGGCAATATCGGCCCCGCCGCTTCCGTCGGGATTGGCTTTTGTAAACACGCCGTTGAAGTTAAATGCGCCTCCGCCGGCCCCATAGTCGAGACCGCTCGTATGTATGCTCCGCCAATCAAAACCGCCGGTCAGGCTATGCTTTCCCAGAAACTTAGAGGCGCTCACCGAGGCGTTCTTCGAATAATGAACATAGAAGAAGTCGTTGTTCGTACCTAATCCCCCCAGACTGTTGTAAACCGTCGATAAGCCCACCACCGGGAATGTTGGCGAAAGCACCTGATTTGTGAAGGTCGGGCTAAAACCTAAACTGGCTAAATTCATTCCGGAGCTCACCTGGTACCCGTAATTCGGAAACCGGTTGAACCCGTACCGCGCCGAGAGCAGCAGCGTCGGAGAAACCGTAAACGTTGTGTTGATCTGCGTCGCATTCACGTTCCGCAGCAATCGCCATTGATCAGGCGTGGAGATCGAGTTGAACCAGGTGTTGCCCGGTTCCAGCGAGAGGTAACTTAAGTAGCTCAGGTTGGCGCGCCAGCGATCTGTAAACTGTTCGTCGAGCTTCGCTGTTGTCTGATGCGCTCGCGCCGGCAAGCTGCCCGCCACCGTCAGGTCATTTGCGCCATAGTATGCAGGCGTGGTGGCTGGCGTCGCCAGCGTATTGGCCATCGCCAATCCAACCGGATTCAGCCTGTTCAAAGGAATTATATTGTTCGGAAACTGTGTTCGGGTAATCGTTCCGTCTGCGTGCGTCACGCTCGATGCAGGATCGTAAATAACTAACGGGCCTCCGCCTTGCGCCAGCGTCTGCGAGAAGTTCCCTTGGCGCTCCAAGGCAGTCGGCGTGTAGAGCTGCGAAGAGTTCGATTGCGTATCGTCGTATCCCTCCCGCGCCAGCCAGAAGAATGTTTTATTCCGGCCGTCGTACAGCTTCGGAATCCAGACCCGGCCGCCCAAAGCAAACGCATACGTATAGTTCCACTGCGGTGGAAGCGGCAGGCCGGCGGCATTGTTGAAGAAGTTATTGCCCGACCAGCTCGTCTGGCGCGTGCTGCCAAAGGCAACGCCGTGATAGTCATTTGTCCCGGATTTTAGAAACGTGTTGAACATCCCACCGCCGGTTCGCGCCATCGACGCGTCGTAAGTGTTCGCCTGAACTTTCACTTCCTGCACGGCCTCGATCGTCGGAATGATCATTGCGCGATTATTGGCATCCGTAATCGGCACGCCGTCGAGTAAGTAGTTGTTACCCCTCACTGGCCCGCCTGCTATAGAAATCGCCGACGACCCGCTCTGGTCTTCCATCCGGTTATAAGCGGGGTTGCCCACCGGCATTACATTCTGCGCCACTCTCGACAGCATGAACGGATTCCGGCCCAGATTCGGCAGGTCCACCAGCTGCTGCCGGTCGAGCACTTGCCCTTGCGACGCATTCGAATTCTCAACCAGCGGGACTTCTTCGGTCACAGTTACGCTCTGAGAAACATTGCCGACTTCCAGCTTCAGATCAACCGTCAGAAACTCCTGCGTTCCGATTTGCACTCCCTTCTGCTCCGTTCTCTTGAAGCTCGGGAATTCGGCCGTAACTGAGTAAGTAGCCGGATCCACATCACTGAAGACATAAGTTCCGTCTCCGGTCGTCAGTGTTGATCGAACAACTCCGCTACCAACGTTAGTCAGAGTAATTTTTGCGCTCGAGACAGCCGCGCCCTGCGGATCGGTGATTGTGCCTCTTACGCCGCCATGATAAGACTGCCCTGCGAGCCCGCCCGCAAGATACAAGCACACCGCAGCCAACCCTGCTGAATGCTTCAAGACTGAAATGAGTGTCCGGGGTCCACTAGCAAACATGCAAACTCCTTTTTGAGAACCTCAGGCATCTTGCCTGCATGCAGTCGCGCTACTCGACTGCTTTTAGATCTCAAACATGGAGCGGACTCCCTAACGAAGGGCGAGAACTTTACCCTGACCTGCCGCCGCTTCCGGGAAGTGGGAACGGCATGCAACAGACTATTCCGCTGACTTGTTTCAGGAGCATAACACGCACGGAACAACCCGTCTAATAGATTTTTCCTATGAGGCGTTCCGCCACTTTCCGGCACTCTCTTTCGTGATCCCGTTCCGGGTATATACTTCGTGTGTCGGCCTTGTTGCCGTCAATTGAATCTCCTTGTTTTGAGAATTCAGCGTGCGTACTCTAGTTCTGCTGGCCATTTTGTCGGCTTTAGCGCCTGCTCAGCCGCCCCCGTCTCAACCAACACGGGTCACAGTGCTGGTCGATCATGAGTACTCTTACTCCCCATCTTTCTTTCAAGCTCTGCAGAGCGAAATGCAGCATCTTTTAGGCGACGTCGGGCTTAAGCTGGACGTTCGGGAACGCCAGGAAGCCTTACCGTACGAGGAGTTTTCCCAGCTTCTCGTCTTCCATATGAAAGGCCACTGCACGATGAATGCGCTCCCGCTCGCTGCCCTTTCCGATGAGCGCGGGCCGCTGGCCCTGGCCTACTCCGCCGATCACGAGATCCTGCCTTTCGGCGAAGTCCGCTGTGACCGGATCCGCGAATCTCTTCAGCGTGTCATTGGCCGCGGCAGTCCCATTGCTTTCGAGTCGGCTTTTGGATCAGCCGCCGGGCTGGTAATGGCGCATGAGGTCTATCACATGCTTTCTCACTCGGCCAGCCACACTCACCTTGGGCTGACTCGCGAAAGTCTCTCCGCTCGCGAGTTACTTGATCGAGATCTTTCCCTGCCTGAAGTGGCGCGCAATGCCATTCGATCAGACCTCATCCGCCGCCGCTGACCGAAATATTCCTCATCCATATTTCCCCCTTGTTCCCTTTAATTGGGTGATACACTCCTTGTTACGCTCCTCTAAGCGTCCACTTGGTTGAAAGCGGACCCTGAGCCTTTTCGAGGATGTCGCCGCATTTGCGAGATATCATCTCGTATGTTGCCTGCCGCAGCCCGTGTTCGGCTTCAAACTTAGTCGCGTGTGCAATCTCAGACTTTTCGGAGCGGCATCCCTGTTGTCGCTCAATCCAGAAACCGTCTTCTAACAAAATTCTTCGAGTGAGGAGATGCAATGTCATCCATTTTGAATGCCGGTCAAAAGGCCGAGCTCGTCGGTCGGGGCTTTTCGCGCAGAAGCTTCGGGCGCATCGCTAGCGTTCTAACAGCCGGGGCAGCCCTTCCCTTCTACAATGAGCACGCCTTGGCCCAGCTTTCCATGGTGAAGAACATGCCGGCTGACGCCGTCAAAATCAACGCCAATGAAAATCCGATGGGCCCCTGCCCTGAGGCCGCCGACGCTATCTACAATTCCGTCAAGAAGGGCGGCCGCTACATGTACGAAGACACTTACGCCTTGGCCGAAGCCATGGCAAGTGTCGATGGTCTGAAGTTCAGTTATGCGCCGGATGAGAGCCAGATCGAGATCTTTGCCGGCTCGAGCGCCCCCTTGCATCAGGCTGTTCTGGCGTTCTGCTCGAAGGACAAGCCCTTGGTGAAGGCCGATCCCGGCTATGAAGCGGGCGAGCGCGCTGCCAAGTTCATCGGCGCTAAAGTGGTCAACGTCCCGCTAAAGAAGGGCTCCTGGGATCACGATGTTCGCGCCATGATAGCCGCCGCCCCGAATGCCGGACTTTTCTATATCTGCAATCCCAATAATCCGACCGGGACCTTAACCAGCCGCTCGGATATCGAGTATCTTGTCGCTAATAAGCCCCAGGGCTCTGTCGTCATGATCGATGAAGCCTATATCCATATCTCGAAGAGCGCCGTGCCGTGCAGCGATATGGTCGCCGCTGGGAAAGATGTAATCGTTCTCCGTACTTTTTCGAAGCTCTACGGAATGGCCGGGCTGCGTGCTGGAGCTGCCTTCGCCCGCCCCGATCTGCTTGAAAAATTCACGTCGTACAGCGCAGGCGCCATGCCGATAACGGCCATGGCGGGCGCCACCGCCAGCGTGCAATCGAAGACGCTCGTCCCCACGCGTCGGAAGATCTATGCCGATGTTCGAGAAGACACCTTCAGTTGGCTCACATCCAAAAACGTCGAGTTCATTCCTTCCGAAAGCAACTGCTTCATGATCAATGTCAAGCGGCCCGGCACCAGCTTCTTCAAGGCAATGGCCGCCGAAAAAGTCTATATCGGCCGTGTCTGGCCCATTTGGCCGAATTGGGTTCGCGTCACGGTCGGCACCAAGGAAGACATGAGTCATTTCAAGACTGCATTTGCTAAGTGCTATAACGCCTGAGTTATTTGGCCTCCTCACTCAGAGGAGGCCACGATCGTGTACTTAAATTTCCCTTCGGCCCTGCCCCGTTCTGCCTGACCGAACTGCCTTGTCGCAGACTCTTGCAGATCGCCCGAGTCAATCGGGCGAGAGTGCGTGCGAGGTAGTCCGTTGCAACGTCTTCACTTTCGATACAGTTGGCGCAACTTCGCCGGTGATCTCTCCGGCGGCGCAGTAGCCGCTCTCATCGCGCTTCCTTACGGCCTTGCCATGGCCAGCATGATGGGCCTGCCGCCCGTCCTGGGCCTTGTCACGTCAATCGCCACCGCGCCCGTGACCGTCTTGCTTGGCCGCAATCCCGTGCTCATCGGAGGAACAGCCAGCGCCACCGTTCCCTTCATTGCTCAGTCTGTTCACTCGCAAGGCATTGGCGGAGCCGCCAAGGTCTGCATGGTGGCCTCCGTGATCATGTTGATCTTTTGCTTTCTGCGCTTGGGCCGCTTCGTTCAATCCGTGCCCCCTCCCGTCGTTACCGGTTTTTCCTGCGGCATCGGGGCCATGATGATCCTCTCGCAAATGGGCGTCATGCTTGGCGTCCGCGCGGTGGTCGATCGAACTTCGAACAATATGCTGTATCAAACGTGGCAGGTCCTTTCTCACTCGTCTGAAACGCAGCTCAACGCGGTCCTCATCAGTGCCATCGTTATAGCCGTCGCTCTTGCCTGCGCGCACTTTGTGCCAAGAGCTCCAGCCCCGCTCATCGGAGTCCTCTCCGCCGTCGCAATCGCCACTACCTTTCACTTCCGTCTTCGGGAGGTCGGCCGCCTTCCTCTTGAAATTCCTCCTTTTGCCGGTTTCTCCTGGACGCCCACCGACGTTCTAAATGTGATTCCGGCCGCCTTCGGTCTCGCTTTTGTCTCTGCCGTAAATCTGCTCATCACCTCTCGTGTGGTCGAGCACTTTCGCGGTCGTCACAAACAACTCAAACGCGCCGACGCCGATGCCGAGCTGGGCGCGTACGGAATCGCGAACATGGTCGCTGCCGTATTCGCCGCTCCCATGAGCGTGGGCATTCCCGCCCGCAGCCTTGCCAATGTTCGCTGCGGTGCCACCACCCGGATCTCGAATCTCCTGCACGCAGTCTTCCTGCTCGCCTTTCTCGCCCTCGGTGCCCGCTTCATCGCGCATATCCCTATCCCCGCTCTCGCTGGCGTCACTTCCTACATTGGCGTCTGTCTTCTCGAGTGGGGCACTTGGCGCAGGCTGCCCCGAATGAATCGCATCGATGCGCTGGGCTTCCTTTCTACCGCCGCCGCGACACTGGTTGTCAACGCCGTTCTTGCTGTCGCTATCGGCTGCTCCTTCTACGTCCTCCGTTACGCCTATTGCCGCATTACTGCCCGGTCTGCGGGCGTCAAGGAGATCCCCCGCAAAATGGCTGTCGGCAGTGCCCGCTGATCGATTCTGAGCAGCGCGTGGGGTAAGCGCTGGCTTTGCGCTAAACTACTCTGCCCATGCCTTCCTTTCGAATCGCGCTCGCCAACCTTCGCTTCCCGCCTTCTCCCGAAGCGTCCGTTGCATCAGCCGAACGAGCCATTGCTGAAGCCTCTTCCGAGCAAGCCGGCATTATCTGCTTTCCCGAATCTTTTGTTCCTGGCTATCGCATCGGAAAAAATGTTGCGCCGCCTGATGCTCGGTTCCTGCAAGACGCCTGGCGCAGGGTAGCCTCTGCCGCCGCTCAGGCCAACATTGCCGTCATACTCGGCACCGAACGTCTCGAGGGCAAGTCCCTTTTCATCACCGCGCTAGTCATTCATCGCGACGGAGCGGTCGCCGGCTTTCAAGACAAAGCTCAACTCGATCCTTCTGAAGACGGCCTCTACTCGCCCGGCTCCGGCAGGCATCTCTTTGAAACCGCCTCTCTAAAATTTGGAATCGTCATCTGTCATGAAGGCTGGCGCTATCCCGAAACCGTCCGCTGGGCCGCCCGCCGCGGCGCTCACATTGTCTTTCACCCTCATGTTCACGAAGCCGAGCCCGGCGGCTACCAACCTGTAACGTTTGCCGACCCCGCCAACACCTTCCATGAGAAGGCAGCTCTGTGTCGCGCAGCCGAGAACACCTGCTACTTCGCTAGCGTGAACTGCGCCAGCACTGGCTCGCCCACCACGTCCGCCATTGTGCGTCCCGATGGCACGCTGCTCTGCTGCCAGCCCTACGGAAAAGAGGGTCTGCTCATTGCAGATATCGAACTATCCGCGGCCACCGGCCTCCTGGCCTCGCGCTACAAACCAGACTCTCTTTGATTCACTGCGCGAAATCCCGAATCTCGCGCACCTTCGCCGCATCCAGGCCATCGATCGTCGCTACCAGCAAATCAACCATCTGGTCGAAGTCTTTGCGGTGAATGATGCCGTTATGCGCATGCGTGTAACGCGTCGGAACAACTAAATTCACGGTCGGAACACCCGCTGTGCTTTTCTGAATCTCCGCCGAGTCATCGCCGTATCCCTGCACCAGATCCAGTTGCAGCGGCACACTCTTCGCGCGAGCTGTTTCTTTCACAAATTGCACGAACTTCCGGTTGGGCAGCTCCGACGTGTCGAATAAGAAAATACCCGGACCGCCGCCCAGCTTCGCTTGTGACTCCTCTGGATGCGCGCCAAAAACATCGCCAACCACGCCAGCCTCGAGCGCAATCCCGATGTCCGGCTTCACAAAGTCTGCCGCCGTGTGCGCACCTCGCAGGCCAATCTCTTCCTGCGTCGTAATCACAAAAAAGAGCCGCGCCTTCAACGAAGCATTCTGCAGCCGGCGCATCGCCTCGATAATCACCGCACACCCGACTCGATCGTCCCACGCCTTTCCCAGATACTCGTCGGTGCCATTCAGAATGGCAAATGGGGCATCAGGCACCACAGGGTCGCCCACCTCCACGCCTAGCGCCTGCACCTCTTCGGCGCTTTTCGCTCCCACGTCCAGAAACAAACTGTCACGCGGATAAACACGCGATCGCTCATCCTGCGGAACAACGTGAACATCCCTGATCCCCGTTACCGCCCGCACCGGTCCCTTCGATCCGACGATGATCCATCGCTGATCCACCAGCGCCTGGTCTAGCCAGCCGCCCAGCATCTGCATGGTGAGAAATCCGTTCGGCGTCACCCGTCGGATCATGCCGCCCAATTCATCCATATGCGCATCGATCATGATGCGCGGTCCCGCCGTACCCTGCGTCGCGATAATCGAGCCCATACCGTCAAAGCTGATCGAAGCGGCGTATGGCTTCATCTCTTCTACCGCAATCTTTCGGATAGGCTCTTCGAATCCTGACGGACCCGCCGCATTCGCCAGCCGCTCCAGCAGTTTTGCCACCCGATCTTGCGCGCTCATATGCACTGCCCCCGTCGTCATCGCGAAAACAGAAAAAAATAAAACGCAACGGACCCGCTTGACCATGCGAAGTTGAGTCTTCGGCCGCCAAAACCGTTTCTTTTTACTTGCTCGCCCGCCCGTTTGGTACCCGACATGCTCTAAAATGGCTTATCAAGACGTCTGTCCGGGTTCCACGCGGACAACTCCGGTCGCATGCTCACCTGCCCTCTTTGCGATACGCCTAATGCGGATGGCTCCGTCTCATGCGAGCACTGCAATTGCGCCTTCGCAGCCAACGGTGAGACAGTCGTTTCCGGCAACCTGCCAGACGCCCAACAAACAGTCGTCGCTAGCGGTGCTTTTTCCCAGCCGTCCAGCGGTGCTGCCCGTGCACCTGGCGCCGAGCTCCCGCCCGGCCGCGTTCTAAATGGCCGTTATGAAATCGTCGCCCGCATCGGCCAGGGCGGCATGGGCACTGTCTATAAAGCGCAGGATTACGAACTCGATCAGCTGATCGCCCTTAAAACCATTCGCCCGGATCTCGCCTCGAATGCTGCCGCCCTTCGCCGTCTGAAGCAGGAAACACTGCTCGCTCGCCAGATCGCACACCGCAATGTAATCCGCGTCTTTGACCTCGGCGTCGCCGAAGGGCTCCGCTTCATCACCATGGAGTTCGTCGAGGGCTGCGATCTTAAGTCTCTCTTTGAAGAAGGCGGCAAGATTTCTCTCGAAGAATCCCTCGCTATCTTCGATCAGATCTGTCAGGGTCTCGCTGCCGCCCATCGCGAAGACGTGGTCCATCGGGACCTCAAGCCGCAGAACGTCCTGCTTTCCCCCGACGGCCGCGCCCGTATCGTTGATTTTGGCCTGGCGCGTTCTTTTGAAGACACCTCTGTCACTCATACCGGCGCGATCCTCGGTACCCCTGCCTATATGGCTCCCGAGCAGGCTCTCGGCAAACAGGGCGATGTTCGTTCCGACATTTTCTCGCTCGGTGTAATCGCCTTCGAACTGTTCACCGGCGAACTTCCCTTCCCGAACAGTAGCCTCTCCGAGTCACTCATCTCGCGTACTCGCGGCCGCGCTCGCTCAATCGAGGTCGTCGATCCCTCTACGCCTCCTTGGCTCGCTCGTATCGTCACTCGCTGCCTGGAGCGCGAACCGGCCGAGCGTTATTCCACGGTCGCTGAGATATTGGCGGCCCTTCACGCGCGCGACCGCACCGATGCTTCCGCCGCTCCCGCGTTCTCCGGCATACTCGCTCCCGGCGCGATGGTCGGCTCACGTTATCGCATCGAAGCCGAAGCGGGTGAAGGCGGCTTAGGCAAGGTCTATCGCGCCACCGATCTCGACCTTCACCGCACCGTCGCCCTCAAAGTTGTCCGCCCTGAGCTGGCCGATAACCCCGAAATGGTCGACCAGCTGGTTCAGGAAATCGCTATCGCCAGCCGGATCTCTCACAAAAATGTTCTTCGCATCCACGATCTCGGCGAGGTGAGCGGCCTTCGCTTTGTCTCTATGGCTTGGGCCGAGGGTGAAGATCTTAGAAGTCTTCTCCGTCGTACCGGCCCATTACAGGAAGAGCGCATCATCGAGCTCGCGCTCGAAATTGGCGAGGGACTGCAGGCCGCTCATGAGCAAGGCATCTCGCATCGCGACCTCAAACCGAGCAACATACTCCTGACCTCGGGCGGCCACGCCTGTATCGCCGATTTCGGCTTGGCGCGTACTATCGATCCGCCGACTGGCCGTCGTCGATCCGGCGCCCGATGTCCTACTCTCTAAAGCCAATCTGAGTTACTCCTCCGGCACGCCGCGCTACATGTCTCCGGAACAGGTAGATGGCGGCTCGGCTATCGATCATCGGACCGATATCTACTCGCTCGGTCTGATCCTCTACGAGTTGGCGACCGGGCGCATTCCTTTCGATGATGTGTCTGCTTTTCAGACCATGACCCAGCGCCTGACAGAGAGACCGGTCAGCCCTAAGCTCATCAATCCGGCCCTGAGCGACCGCCTGGCTGCCCTGATCCTTCGCTGCCTCGAGCAGGATCCTGCGAATCGCTTCAACGATGTCACGGAGCTGCTCGCGGCGTTGCGTCACAAACCCGAGGAGGGTCTTACCCGGATCGTGGACGTGCCTCCGACGCGGGCGTCCACTCGAATCAGCAAACCTTGGCTGATTGCGGCAACCGCTGCGTTCGTGGTTCTGGCCGCCATTGCCGGCCTGCACTGGTACCGTCAAACACCCGTTGAGCCGCCTTCAAACGGCAAGTACATCGCCGTTCTTCCTTTTCGCGCCATCGGTCCCGACCCGAATCTCAAGTACCGCGCCGAGGGCATCGCGGATGCTATTTCTTCTCGCCTTTCTTCTCTCGCCACTCTCCATCCGGTCTCGGCTTCGGCCCTCGAACAGGTAAGCCTCAATCAATCGCCCGAGAAGATCGGCCGCCAGGTCGGTGCGAATCTGCTCGTCCAGGGAACCGTCCAGAGCCAGGGCAATCGCATCAAGGTCAATGCCTCCATCGCCAATGTCGAGAAGCACGAAACCATCTGGAACAAGTCCTACGACGGGCTTGTTGAAGATCTCTTTACGCTCGAAGATAGAATCTCCAGCGATACCGTACGGGCTCTCGATGTTACGCCAACCCTCGAGGAGCGCGCGCGGGCCGCTCCGGCTCCGACGCAAAACCTCGCCGCCTATGATCTCTATCTCAAAGGTCGCGACATTCTGAAAAATCGGCGTGATGCCGCGGGCGCCAAAGCCGCTCTTGATCTGTTCGAACAGGCTTGCCGGCAGGACAACTCCTTCGCCCTGGCTTGGGCCGGCGTGGCGGATGCGAGTCTGCTCCTTTACAGGATCAATAACGATCCCCTCGCCGCTTCAAAAGCTCTCGCAGCCGCCGAAGAAGCCCGCAATCGCAACAGCAACCTCCCCGAAGTTCACTTTGCTCTCGGCAGCGTCTACACCGCCACCGGCCGGAACGCCGAAGCAGTGAGCGAGATTAAGCAGGCGCTGCAGCTCTCGCCCAACTCCGACGATGGTTATATCCGGCTTGGCCGCGCTTACCTAGCCACCGGCCAAAAGCAGGAGGGGCTCAACGCCTTGCGTAAGGCGGTCCAACTGAATAAATACTACTGGCGCAACCACAACCAGCTCGGCAAAGCTCTCTCCAGTCTCGGTTATACCGACGAGGCGCTCAAAGAATTCAAGGAACAGGTGGATCTGAACCCGACGAACGAGTCGGGCTACAACAATGTCGGCGCTGCCTACCTGCAGCAGGCGCAATGGAAAAAAGCCATCCCCGAGTTTCAGAAGGCCATCACCATCCACCCGACTTACGACGAGTATTCGAATCTGGCAACTGCTCTGTATAACTTAGGGCGATACAAGGAAGCCATCCCGATGTATCAGCAGGCGGTGAAACTGCAGCCGAATCAGGCCGAGCCCGTTCGCAATCTGGCCGAAGCCTACGCTCGGACCGGCAACAAGGACCAGGCAGACCGCACCTTCGATCGCGCCATTGCGTTGCTCTACGAGCAGCTTGCCGTGAACCCGCTAAACGCGAACGCGACTGCCACGCTAGCGCTTTGCTATGCAGGTAAAGGTAATTCCGCCAAGGCGCGAGCCCTGATTGCGCAAGCCCGATCGATCGATAACGCCGATACCGATCTGATGTACGACGAAGCGACCGTCGCTGTTGTCGACGGTCGTATTCCAGATGCGTTAAAGGCTCTAACGAGAGCGCTCGAGAACGGCTATTCTTTCCAATCGATCCTTATCGATCCGGATATGAAAGTTGTTCGCGAGTCGCCCGGGTTTGCTGCTCTGAAGAAAAAGTTCGGTCAGGCTGCCGAAGCCCGGCGCTGACGCCAGATTGCCCCACCCAGCAAGAAGATGCCGGCCGCTCCTAGCATCGCGGTCGAAGGCTCGGGCGTGGCGTTAGCCGCTCCCCCGAAATCCTTGCTAGGACCCCAGCTTCCCACGCCATTCTCATCCGTGCCGGTGTCATTCAGATTAATGGAGAAAATCTCGCCGTTCGCAATCCCGCCCGAAGTGGTCGGGCCAAAGATGATGCTATAAAGATAGCCGCCGGCCGGGTCGGAAGCATACGACACCGTGTCGGTCAGGAATGGACCCGGGCCTACCGTGAAGCTCACGTTGGGCGTAGCAAAGTTTGCCGTTATCGTCAGTTCCAGCCAGTTCTGCCCGCTTTCGTTCTGAAAAGAGAAAACACCGCCGCCGGCATTATCGGCCCCGAAACCGAAGTTGTTGCTGAAGATCACCGTCGGATTCGGCGGGTCTCCTGTCACAATGATGTGCGGGTTCCCGGCCTGCAGTGCAAGCGGCATGGCTGCCATAGATAAGGCGAGAAGAACATTTCGCAAACGCATTCGAAGCTCCAGAAAGCTATTCCCGCAGAGTACGGGTCTTCTTATTCTCTACTACCCGGGTTGAAATGCTTACTCCTGGGGTACTAGAACTAGGAAATACCTTAAGTGCTGGCCAATTATTCTGAATCGGTAAACAGAAATTCGTAATGCTGGTCCTATATCGTGATAGCCTGTCCAAAGTACTTAATCTATGGGAACCAGCTCTTTCGAGCACCCCTCCTCTCCTTCTTTCTGCACTGAATGCGGGCGTTCTTTCGCCCCCGAAGATCTCGCCAGGTTTGGCTCGAATGCCGTGTGCGCGGAGTGCAAGCCGCGTTATGTTCAAGGCATGCGGGAAGGGGCCGTCTCTGCCTCTGGGCTTCAATACGGAGGGTTCTGGATTCGTTTCGTCGCGCTGTTTATCGACGGTATTATCCTCTCAATTGCCCTTTTTCCGCTCTCCATTGCTCTTGGCGCTTTCACCACGGTTGGGCGTACCGACCCCACGCGAGGGCTTAGAATCACTGCCGGCTATATCGGCCTGAGCTACCTCTTCAATATCGCGATCGCTTGTACCTACTCCACGTTCTTTGTCAGCCAAAAGGGCGCCACGCCCGGCAAAATGCTCCTGGGTCTGAAAGTAGTCACAGCATCCGGTGGGCCCGTCAGCATCGGCCGCGCCGCTGGACGGTTCTTTGCGTCTTATCTGAGCGGGCTCATCTTATGTCTTGGTTACATCATGGCCGCTTTCGACTCGGAAAAGCGCGCCCTCCACGATCACATCTGCGGCACTCGTGTAATCCGTAAGCGCTAAGCTTTCGTGCTCCCTCTTTGCCCTAACTGCGACTCGCAGCTTCCCGAGTGGTTCATTCGTGCCGGCCGCAGCCAAAATCCCTGTCCCGTCTGTTACGTCGACGTAGTGGTCGAAATCTTCCCGGCCATGTTCCAGCCGCCTGCCGCTATCGAACCGGCTCGCCTAGCCCGTGACGAAAACGAGGCTTCTTGTTATGAGCACCCGACCAAGCGCGCCGTGTCGGTCTGCTACGGATGCGGTCGCTTTCTGTGTGCCCTCTGCGAAGTCGAGCTCGATGGCCAAATGTGGTGCCCCGCTTGCCTCAATCTGGGAAATCCACGGGGCGGTCTTGCTACTCTCGACACTCAGCGAACGCTCTACGATTCCATCTCGCTCGCTATCGCCACTTGGCCGGTGCTGTTCTTCTATCCTCTCTTCGTCTCGCCGCCTATCGCTATTTACCTGGCCATCAAACATTGGAAAACACGCTCGAGCATCATCCCGCGCAACAAATGGCGCTTTGTTGTCGCATTGCTTCTCGCCGGGCTAGAACTGGCGTTTGTTGCTGTCCTGGTCTTCTTCATGGTGGTCGCCTTCCAGCGCGGCTTAGTCCGTAATCCGCCTCGTTAGCGATGCCGCCTGATTTTCCGTATCGTAAACTTCCCGGATCCCTGCGCGGTTTCGTCCGCAAGGCTTCCCTCTGGGAAGGCTCCGATCACTTCCTATCGGTAACCGGCACTCGCTTTTCAGAGAAATACCGGCGCTTCTACTACCGCGACATCCAAGCCTTCGTCCTCGACAAGTCTCCTCGCATGGGCAGCTTCGGACTTTGGTCCCTGGCTGCGATCGCCTTTCTTGTCTTCTTCCTCCTCGCTCTTCGTTACCGGTCGAATATTGTCTTATCGGCTGGCGCCGCTCTCTGGTTGCTGGTTGTAGTTGCTCGCATCGTCATAACGCTCCGTTTCAGTTGCCGCTGCTACATTCAAACAGCCGTCAGCCGCGAGCTGCTGCCCTCCGTACTGCGGCTTTGGAAGGTTGAGCCCGTGCTTGGCCGCCTTCGTCCTCGCATTGCCGACGCACAAGGCACCCTGCCTGAGGATCTGAGCGAACTGCTCTCGCGCGCATCCGTCCCGCCGCAAACAATCTCCATCGCCACCCCTGCAAGTTCGGGCGTCGCTTCGCCGGATCCCGAGCCCTTTCGCCGTGCCGTCAATCTTGCCGTTGCCGGGTTCGTTCTTTGCCTGCTCGACGCCGCCTCATGTTTCTACTCTCTGATCGGCCCGCCCGCCATCCTGAACAGCGCCGCCATGAAGATCTCCTACGGCTTACTGATGCTCTTGCAAGGCGGAGCCATTGCCTTTGCGCTACTCGGTATCCACCATTCCCGGCCTCTTCGCAGCCTTCGCAACTTCCTGGCCGCGGGACTCTGCTTCACCGGCCTTGAAGTCTTCTTGAGCACATCTCTAACGCAACTCCTGGCAACTCAAAAGCAACTCTCAAACTCAAAGTTAGACTTTACGAGCGTTGCCCAGTGGGCGCAAAAGATTGACGGGAGTCTCGGGGTACTGCTCGGCTGCGGCGGCCTCATCCTGATTCTTCTAAACTGGCAGTCATTCCGGCGGGGATCTTTATCGAGCGCCTAAGCACGCTTCATTGCGGCGTCCATCCGCAGCGCCAGGCTGTCTGCCGCTGTCCCAGCTGCAGCGCCTTTTTCTGCCGCGAGTGTGTCACCGAGCATGCCGGGCAATTCATCTGCTCTCGCTGTCTTGCCGCCTTGCTCGCGAACTTGGATGTCCGTTCAGGCACCCGTCGAAGTCTTCTGGCCTACGCCGCTAAACCGGCTCTAGCCATAGCGGTTTTCCTCCTTGCCTGGCTTTCTTTTTACGGTATCGGCCAGACTCTCATCGCGCTCGCTAGCCGCGGCGACGGACCAAAATAAGATCACGGATGAAGCCAATCGACCAGATTGAAGATGCCGTTCAACTGCTCTGGCGTCAGAGCCCCGCCGCCTGGGTCGAGTATCTGCTGGCCACCGCACCGTTCCTGCTCGCTCTTCTTGCCTTCGCTCACGACATGACGACCGGCCGCGCAGCCGATCGTTGCCTTGCTGAGTCTCTCCTGCTTGCTTGCGTTTTCTTCTGGTCTGCTTTTTGGAAGGCGCGCTTCGCGGGAACTCTTCTTCGCAGCACCGGCTCTGACGATTCCCGGCCCATCCGAAGCCGCCCGCGGCAATGCCTGCTCGTGGCTGGAACACTCGAGACCCTGAAGCTGATAGCTCTTCCGCTCGCAGCACTCTCAGTTGTTCCGTTTGCTTGGACGTCCCGCTTCTTTCGCATCGCGCAAATCGAATGCGACGAACCGGCATGCACCGTTGCGCGCGTAGTGCGCCGTTCGGCTAAGCTTGCCTCCAGTTCTTCCTCCGGCAGTTGGATTTGCTTGCTGATCCTGTCGATAGTTGGATTGGTGGTATTCGTCAACCTTCTCTTTACCGGTGTAGTTCTCCCTTCCGCAGTGAAGATATTCACCGGTTACGAGAGTGACTGGACCCGCAATCCCCACGCCGCGCTCAACTTCTATTTGGTCTCGGCAATCTTCGCCGCCACCTGGTTCGTCATGGCCCCGCTTCTCGAGGCCTGCGCTGTCGTCCCCTACTTCTACTCCGAAGCTCAAAGCGATGGCCGCGATCTGCTGCTCCAACTTCGCCGCCTCGCCGTTTCGAGCACTCTACTTGTGCTGCTCGTCGCCGCTCCGCTCTCGGCCGCTCAGACCCGTGGCGGCGCGGGAACGTCATCCACACTCAGTCCCGCCGATCTCACGCGCGCCCTGAACCAGACCCTTGCTACTCCTGAATTCAGCCGGCTCGCCGCCCCGGCTCTCCGCCCACACCCGCCGGACGATCTTGCAGCCCGCCTGGCGCGCGATCTCAATCGCCTTTTCACTCAGCTCGGCTCTTCGCTCTCCTCCTTCGGCCGATGGCTCCGCCGCTTGTTCCGCGAAGACTCCAGATCCACTCCTGGCGACGCGCCCCCGGGCCGCTCGCTCCCGCGTCTGCAGATCGTGCTCTATGCGCTCGCTGCCCTGCTGGCACTGGCCATACTCTTTGCTGTTGTTCGCGCCAGGAAAAGATCATTCACCCAAGTCGTCCCGGCATCTCCGGCGCCGCCTCTGCCCGACCTTACAAGCCACGACGTTCTGCCCACTCACCTCACTGACACGGCCTGGCTCGAACTTGCTCGCGACTACGTCAGTAAAGGCGAACCTCGCCTCGCCATCCGCGCCATGTATCTCTCCAACCTCGCCTACCTCGGATCGCGTCAGGCACTCTCGCTTTCCAGCTCAAAGACGAACGGGATTTATGAACGTGAGCTTCGCCTGCGAGTGGGTTCAATCGAAGCCTATCGGGTCTTCTCCTCCTGCAACCGCGACTACGAACAAGCCTGGTACGGGCTTCATGCTCTTGCGCCGGAGTCAACGGAAGCATTCGAAAGCAAAGTGCAAGCCCTCCGCCATCATGTCTGAAGCTCGCTTCTCCTATCGCCTTGTCCTCGGCCTCGGTTTGGCGTCCTTTCTGGCTGGTCTGCTGTACTTCGGGCAGCTCAGTTCTTCGGGCTCTTACCCGCCCAACTCTTCTCTCCGATCTGATCCTGCCGGAAGCAAGCTGCTGTTTACTGCGTTGCGTTCCACAGGCAAGGTGGAAGTGGGCCGCAACTATATTCCGCTCGAGCTCTTAAGTGTTCGCAACTCGGCCATTTTGCTTCTCGGCGTTTCTCGGCCCGGCATTCTCGCCTGGAACAACGCTTACCTCGCAAATCTGGAGCGGCTCGCCCGAGCAGACAATCGCGTGGTGGTGGGCATTGTCGATGACGGCAGCCTCGTCGAAAACGGAAAGCCGCCGCGTTCTGCCATCGAGAATCGCTGGGGTATCCGCGTCATGGGCAGCCAGACCGCCGATCGACTCGCAAAACCCTTCCCGCCCGGAAGCGTGACGTTGCTCTTCCATGCCAACCGGCTGAACAATGATCAGCTGGCCAACCACCCCGAGTCTGCTGCGCTCATCCCGTCCGTCATCGACGGCAAACAGCGTCTTCTCTTCGACGAAACGCACCTCGGAATCGCCGAGACGGGAAGCGTCGCAGCTCTCGCTCGCCGCTATCGATTGGAAGGGCTGGTCTTTGGCTTGCTCCTTCTCGCAGCCTGTTTCATCTGGCATCAATCGCGCGTCTTTCCACCGCCGCACTTGCCATCTCCCACCCGCAGCCTCCTGGCCGGGGACGACGGAAGTGCCGTGCTAATCGACCTTATGCGGAGGCACATCTCTAAGGCCGGCCTGATTGCGCTTTGTATCTCGGAATGGAACCGGCGTCATCCCAAACATCGCATCGCCGCTCACGGGCTGGATGGTGTCGAACCCGTTGCGGCTTACCGTCAAATCCAAAACGATCTGGAGAACAGAAAACAGATTCGCGTATGATCCCAAGCCTCGATACATTTCTATCCATCACCGAACGCGTGAAGTCCGAGATCGCGAAGGTCATCATCGGCCAGGAAGCAGCGGTCGAAGGGGCCCTGATCGTCATCCTCGCTCGGCAGCACGCGCTTCTCGAAGGCGTTCCCGGCGTTGCTAAAACCCTGCTGACCCGCACGCTTGCCTGTGTCCTCGGATGTCCGTTCGGCCGCATCCAGTTCACTCCCGACCTTATGCCGGCTGACATCACCGGCACCAGCATCTTCAATCTGCAGCGCAATGAATTCGTGCTCGCGCCGGGTCCTGTCTTTACCACCTTTTTGCTTGCCGACGAAATTAACCGTGCGCCCGCTAAGACACAATCCGCTCTTCTGCAAGCCATGCAGGAGCGCCACGTCACCATCGACCGGGAAACGCTGCCTCTCTCGCCCGATTTCACCGTCTTTGCCACTCAGAATCCGCTCGAGTTTGAAGGCACCTACCCGCTCCCCGAAGCCCAGAAAGATCGCTTCATGCTTAAAATCTCCCTCACCTGGCCAGCCAGGGATGAGGAGATTCAATTGGCCGAACGCATTCTCGGCGGCAACTCTCCCGAGGCCAGCCTTGAAAGCGGAGCGGTCTCCCCCGTGCTAAGCGGCGATCTCGGTACCCTCCGCAATCTAGCTGCCCTCGTCACCACCCGCCCCGAAATGGTTCAATACATCGTCGACGTAGTTCGCGCTACGCGCGCTCATGAAGGCATTCTGCTCGGCGCCGGCCCTCGCGCCACTCAGTCGCTCCTACTCGCCAGCCGCGGGCGCGCTGCTCTGAACGGACGTGATTTTGTTACTCCCGACGACGTTCGCATCATGGGCCGCCCCGTCCTCGAACATCGCTTAGTCCTTCGGCCCGAATCCGAAATAGAAGGAGTTACTCCCGCTGAAGTGATCGACCAGGTCTTCGCCGAGCTGCCCATTCCTCGATGATCTCCCCCGCCTCTCGCCTGCTCTGGCTCGCTGCGGTGCTGATTGTGCCGTTGTGCGCCGGCTTCGGCTGGTTGCCCTCTTTTTCCCTACCCGCCTTGCTTCTCGTGCTGCTGCTGATTGGTGGCGATGCCCTTCGCGGACGGCGTCTGCTGTCCCGTCTCGAAGTCGCAAGCGGCTCTTCCATCCGATGCTTCAAAGGCCGTCAGTGCCACCTGTCCCTCTCGGTAAAAGGACGCTCTGCCTTGCTCCCCGAAGTGGCGCTTGCCCTCGATTGGCCGCTTGGCCTCGAAGCCGCACAGGCGTTCCTGAGGCTCGGCCGTGAATCCATTCAGTCAGTCCCATTCGAATTCCTGCCGGCTTCACGCGGTTCCTTTCAACTATCGCTCTGCTCTGCCCAGTGCGCTCTCGCCTTGGAAACTCTGGCATGTGTCAACCGGGCAAATGCTTGCTGTCGACGTTCACGTCTTTCCTGATCTCGCGCGGGAACCTGCAGCCCGTATGCGGCTTTCGCAGCGCAGCGGCGGCCTTCGCGTGCAGCCGCTCATCGGGCGCGGCCGCGAATTTGAGCGGCTGCGTGAGTACGCGCACGGCGATACCTTCGACGAGATATCCTGGAAAGCCACCGCCCGCAGAAATCGCCCCGTAGTCAGGGTCTCCCAGATCGAACGTACCCAAGACGTCTATGCCATCCTCGATTCTTCGCGCCTGAGTGCCCGGCACGACGCTCTCGATCAGTTCGTCTCCGCGGCCCTTACCCTCGCCTTATCCGCCGAGAATGGGGGCGATAAGTTCGGATTGATCACCTTTAGCGATCGGGTGGATCATTTCATCCCAGCCGCTCGCGGCCGAGGCCACTTCGCCCGCTGCCGCAATGCAATCTACAATCTGCAGTGCCGCCGCGTTTCGCCCGACTTCGCCGAACTGTTTACGTTCATCCAGCTCCGAATCCGCCGTCGTGCCCTGCTTCTCTTCCTCACTGATCTCAACGACCCCCTTCTCGCTGAGACTTTCGTTCAGAACGCACCGCTGCTCTCACGCCGCCACGTGGTAGTCGTCAATCGCCTTGAAACGGCCGACCGCAGGCCTCTATTCTCCGGTGACATACCCGCCACCGAAGATGCCATTCTCGATCGCCTCGCTTCCCATCTCGCCTGGGTTCGTCTCGAAGATCTCGAAACGAGCCTGCGCCGTGTCGGCATTCGCGTTTTCTCGCTTCGTCTGCCGTCCGCCTCCGGGGATTTGGTACGCCACTACCAGGCAATCCGGCGGGAGCAGTTGCTGTGATCCTCGATCTGCCTCGCTTTCTAGCTAATGAACGCCCTTACTGGGATGAATTGGCATCTCTCCTCGACCGCCTTGAGCGCGATCGCTTCTCCCATCTCACCTTCGATCAGATTCAACGCCTCGAGTATCTATATGGCCGGGCGGCCTCCGCTCTGGCGCGCTTATCTACGTTTTCGGCCGAGCCTCGCACGCGCGAGTTCCTGGAGTCTCTCGTCGCCCGCGCTTACGCCGAGTGCCATCCCAATCGAGCTACCCTGCCGCGCTTTCGTCCCTGGCAGTTCGCCCGTCGAACCTTCCCGCAAACCTTTCGCAGACACTTTCGAGCGTTTGCTTTGGCATCGGCGCTCACTCTCGCCGGCTGTGTGTTCGGCTCTGCCGCCATCTCACTCGATGCCGCTGCAAAGGCCGTGCTCATGCCCTTTCCCCAGCTGTCACAGTCACCCAAAGAGCGTGTCGCCCAAGAGGAATCCGCGCGCACCGACCGGCTCGCTGGCCATAAGAGCACCTTTTCCGCTCAACTGATGACGCACAACATTCAAGTCGCTCTGCTGACCTTCGCTTTCGGTGCAACCTGGGGCCTCGGATCGATCCTCCTCCTCTTCTACAACGGCGTGACGCTCGGTGCCGTGGCCGCTGACTACGTACACGGTGGTTACACGCCCTTTCTCCTCGGCTGGCTCTTGCCGCACGGCGTGATCGAAATTCCCGCTATTCTCGTCGCCGGTCAGGCAGCTTTCGTCCTTGCTTCGGCCTTGATCGGCTGGCGCAAAGCTTCGCGTCGCGCCGCCCGCTTGCGTCAACTCTCGAACGACATCCTCGCTCTGGCCGCCGGCTCAGCCCTGATGCTTGTTTGGGCCGGCATCGTCGAATCGTTCATCTCTCAGTACCACTACCCGGTGCTTCCCTACGGCTTGAAAATCGGTTTTGGCCTGCTGGAGCTTTTCGCCCTTTCCTTTTATCTGCTGAGGGCCGGTCGCCATGAGTGAAACCGCGGCCGGATTGTTTCCTCCGCGTTCTGCCGTTATTGAAACGCCCGAAGGGGTCATTTTTGCTCTTCCTTTCGCCGGACCCGTGACCCGCTTTCTCGCCTGGCTCATCGATACCTTGCTGATCATTTCCCTTTGCAGCGCTATCGGCCGGATCGCTCAGCTCTTCGCGTCCCTGAGCACCGATTCCACGGTTGCGTTCGGGCTGTTAGCTTACTTCGCTATCTGGATCGGGTACGGCATCGTGTTTGAATGGCGCTGGCACGGTCAGACTCCCGGCAAGCGCGTCCTGAGTCTGCGGGTCATGGACGCTGCGGGACTCAAGCTGCAGTTCTCCCAGATCGCTATCCGCAATCTGATGCGCTCCCTTGATTCGCTTCCCGGCCTTTACCTCGTCGGGGGCGCCGCCATGCTCCTCACGTCGCGCTACCAGCGCCTCGGGGACCTTGTATCAAATACGGTGGTCGTGCGCAAAAGGCAGCTCCCTTTGCCCGATCTCGCTGCCCTCGCCGAACGCGAGCGGTTCAACTCGCTTCTCGATGCCCCGCATCTAAGCGCCCGATTGCGCGCTCAGGTTTCCCCCGAACTAGCCCAACTCGCTTACCAGGCGCTGCTCCGCCGCGATAGTCTGACACCCGAAACCCGCATTCTCATATTCCGCGCCATCGCTGCACGCTTCAAACAAGTCGTGAAGTTCCCTGATGAGATTACACTCGCTCTCGGCGATGAGCGCTACGTCCGTAATGCGCTTGAAGTCATCACGCTGAAGAGCGTCAGTCCTCGCTTCAGCAGCCGTCCGAACAGCACTCCCACCAATCCCGCTACGGACATCGCCAGCGCCAGCAACCCGTAAGAACTGAAGGTCTGCGGGAAGTGTGGATTTATTGCCGCTCCCCAGGCCGCCGCCGCCGTCCACTTGAGCGCGCAGCCTGCCCCTGCCACCAGCAGCGGGAATCGCCAAACCGCATACGGAGCCACAACCGCCAGCACGAAATTGAATCCAACCACCAATCCCAACGTCACAATCTCTTCGGTCGCGTGCTCGTCGACATAGCCTATCAGTAAACCACCAACTATCGCCGCGACGGAAGAAACGATCTGCCACTTCCAGGACGTCTTCTGCATGCCGTTATCCTAGCAAGAAGTACTTTGCATTGCAAAGAGAATTCCGCAGCGATTCTTCACCTTACTTTTCGGACTAGAATGGCCACACGAATGGACCTTGTGAATGACCGTCCCACCATTGCCGCCTTCCTCACCGCCGTCAAATCCGGCGACCTGAATCAGGTCCGCGTCATGCTGCTAGCTCGTCCTGGCCTGATCTCGACCGACTGTTCCGCTAGTGACGAGCATCGCGCTCTTCACTATGCCGTCCTCGAGCGCAATGTTCTTATGGTGCGTCTGCTGATGGAAGCCGGTGCCGATGCGCGGAAAGGCATCTTTCCGCATCGTGACGCCACGGCCGCATTAACCATCGCCCGCGATCGCGAGTATCACGACATCGTTGCCGTCATCGAAGAAGAGGAGCGCCATCGCCGCGAAGAGATGAGTTGTCCCAACGCAACAGTCACGCCCTTGCAGGATCAGATCACAGCCGCTATCCTACACGGAGACGACTCCACAGCCAGGCGCCTGCTCGAGTCCGATCGCTCTCTCATTCAGGCCTGCGATCGCGATAGCGCAACTCCCCTCCATATCGCCGCGCAAGAAGGCAGCCTCGAACTCATCGGGTGGCTGCTCGAAATGCGCGCCAGCGTCCGCAAGCAGGACCGGAGCGGCTTCACCGCTCTTGACCGCGCCGCCCTTGCCGCTGATCCGCACAACGAAAACGCAAGCCGTTTTCCGGCCATCGCCGCTCTTCTCCTACAACACGGTGCGGATCTCACTGTTCGTGCCGCCGTCGCGCTTGGTGACGAAGCTCGTGTTCGACACTTCGTCGCGCGCGAGCCGGATTTGCTAAAGCCCGGCGGCAAAGGCGGCCTTGTCACGCTCGCTGTGAAACATTCTCAGGTCGATATGGTTCGTTTGCTACTCGATCTTGGCGCAGATGTCGATGAACGAGTTTTGCTCGCAGAACTCGAAGAGCCAACCGAAAGCTGGGGACTGCCGCTGTGGCATGCCGCGCTTTCTGGCGACCTCGCGATCACGCGGCTGCTGCTCGACCGCGGCGCTGACCCAAACGCAAACGTCTACGCCTCGGGCTGGCCGCTCCGTAACGCCTGGAATCATGAGGATCCTTCCGTTAAGCTGCTGCTCCTTGAGCGTGGCGCGAGGCCGCAGCCTTACATGATCTCGGAAGCGCACGATGTCGAGCGAGCACGGAACCTGCTGGCCGCCGATCCGACCGAGGAATTGGCCAGCGAACTACTCTGGTCCGCCGCAGATCATGGCTGCCCCGCGATTGTCGAATCGGCGTTGCCGTATCTCTCCTGGAAGCCTGCTGACTCGCGCTGGCACTGGGTTCTCATCCAACCGATTCGCGGGGCCGGCGCAGACTCCGCGCACAACCAGGGCCATTTCCAAAGCCTCGCAACGCTTCTCCGCCATGGCGTCGATCCTAACGTCTCGCGCTTCGGTCAGACCGCGCTGCACTTCACCGCCGCACGCCAGAGCGGGCTCAGCGGCACTGATCGCGCCCGCTTTGCGTCTCTCCTCCTCGAGCGCGGCGCCCGCCTCGACCTCCGCGATGAACTGCTCCGTTCGACTCCCCTCGGCTGGGCCTGCCGTTGGGGCCGGACCGAATTGGTAGAGCTTCTTCTCGAACGTGGGGCCCCGGTCGAGGAGTCCAGCGCCGAACCCTGGGCCACGCCGGCGGCCTGGGCCGAAAAAATGAACCACACGGCGATCCTCGCTCTTCTCGCGGCGCACCGCGCCTAGTCGAGCTCTTCCAGCAGCCTGTCGATTTCACGCCTCATGGCCCGGCCCGGTGCCGTTCGCCCCACGCCTGGCGCCACCGCTGCACTGGCAAACTCGTGCGTCTGCGCCGCTTCGTCTTCCTCTCTCGCTTTCAACAACGATCGCCTTACCGTGCGCTTAGTCTCATCTTCCGCCTCCCTGGCATTCTGCGCCTCTTCACGCGCCGCGTGCGCATCGCGATCCGATTTCTGCGCATGCAGTTCCGCCGGAACCCTTCCAAAGTAATAGCCGGTCACCGTTCCCAGCAGCGCCAGCGCATACAGCAGCAGATCTTTCTGTCTCCCATAAGCGTCATCAAACGACTTCTGCTGCGGAGTGCCTGCGGGCGGAGCTATCTTCTTTCCGGCGTTGTAGGTGTCGAGTAGAAGATACAGCGCGATCCCGGCAATTGCCAAGCTGATCAACGATGTAATCGCTTCCCTTATCGTTTGCAGATTGAAGTTGTTTCCTCCATCGCCGGGCCTGTTCCGGAGTTCAGGCTTGGCTTCATCCACTGGTTGATCCATAAGACCTCTTTCGAGAGCTTATCTCTACCGGCTGGATGAGCAGAAAACAGTTAGGCCCGGCGTCTCACTTTCCGCCGCGAGAGCGCCGGACCAGGGTTAATCTCATCTATTGGAAAGCGACTACGATTACCTCGCTACTCGTAGCGTCTGCGCCGTCTGTGCCAGTTGCGCGTTCACCGTCACGGTGCTGCCCGAAGTAACCTGCAGATTGCGCTGCCAGACATTGTTGCCGCTTCGTACCGACACCTGATGCACGCCCGAAGGAAGTGGAATCGTGGTCGGTGTGTTGCCTACAAACACGCCGTCTACTTCGATGTCGGCGCCGCTCCTGTCGGACGTGATTGTGATCGGAGCAGACCCACTCGCGGCAGCCGGCGGGGCGGTTGCAGGTCGAGCTCCCCACGCTGCGTTAGCCGGCGCTTGCACCGAACTCAAACTGTGATCCTGATCCGTGAACGTGTCGAACACCATTCCCTTGTTGAGTGTGACGTCTTTACCTTTGATCAGGAGAAAGGCAGGCGCCGCCGGCCAGAACAGGACCGCCGCGCCCGCCGTCAAGACGCCGGTGCTTACCGCATGGCTGCCACCGCTTTTCTTATTCACCGTGTAACGAAGCGGGATCCACTCGCCATCGATGGCGCGCACCCGGTCGATTGAAAAGTCCAACTTACCCGCCCTGCCCATGTGTCGCCTTTCCTGCGCCTCGGTGATCGTTCCTGTGACTCGGGCGCCTTCCGGTATGACCACCTGATCAGCCACCTTCACGGCCTCAGTCACGCTAAGCTCGACAGCTTGCCCCTGGTCCGCGGTCGCGGAAGATACGGACTGGTCCAATCGGACTCGCAGCCTTGTGCCGTCCGGCACGGTTACCTGCGCGGCCAGCATGCCGGCACAGGCTAAGAATGTCATCGATAGCTTTTTCATTGTTTGCTCCTTGTCTCCGGCTTCATGCCGTCCTGCTCATAACGCGATTCGGATTGGCAAATCGGCTCACTTGGCGAAAAAAAAGGCGAGGTATTTAAACCTCGCCTTCGCCTGCCTACCCGTCACGGTTTAAGGCATGAAGGTCAATGAGTACCGCGCCGCCACTCGAATCATCTCCGCTATCGAAGCGGGGGCTTTCTTCTCTCCTGTGTACCCCGCGTCGACAGCCTGTCCGAGCTCCCGGAAGTAATCTTCAAAGCCGCCGGGCGTGATGTAAACCAAAAAGCGAGCGCATTTCGAAACGACCTTGAAAGTGTGCATCACCTTGCGAGGCAGCAGCGCCGATTCACCGGGACCGATGGTGAGCTCTTCGTCCCCGCGCAGCACCTTCAGCTTGCCTTCAAGCACGTAAAAGAGCTCGTCTTCGTTCGCGTGCACATGTAGGGGAGGTTCGATGCCCGGACCGCCTTGCACCTCGAGCAGGGCCGATTGGCCGGCCGTGTCCGTGGAGTCGGCGTGAAACGTGAACAGCCCACCCTGGAAAAAAACCATCCGGGCCGGACGGTAGTCGGCAAATTTGTTTTCGAAAGATAGTAGGGCAGAGCCCATTGTGAAAGTCTCCTCACCGCAGTACGCGAGGGAAGGAACTGTTTTAGCTCAAACGGTTCGCGATGGCTGGCGATTGGCGCCCCGCAGCATCTCCCGTTTCAGGAAGGCCCGCGCGACAGTCCAGTCGCGTTTCACCGTGGCAGGCGAGATGTTCAGCACCTCCGCCGTCTCTTCGATCTTCAACCCGGCAAAGTAGCGCAGCTCGACAATTCGGCTCTGCTGTGGATCGGTACGCGCAAGCAGCTTGAGTGCATCGTCCAGCGCGATCAGATCCACCTCTCCTTCTGCCGCTGGCTCCATCCCCGGCTCGAGCGAAATCTTCACCTGATCTCCGCCCCGCTTGCCGGCCATTCTGGCCCGTGCATGATCCACCAGAATGCGGCGGATAATTTCCGCTGAAAGCGCGAAAAAGTGATTTCGATTGCGCCACTCCACCTCGCGCTGATCAACCAGCCGCAGATACGCTTCGTGGACCAAGGCAGTGCCCTGCAGCGTATGGCCGGGGCGTTCCCGGCTGATTTGCGACTGGGCGAGCCGGCGCAGTTCGTTGTAAACCAGTGGTGTCAGCTCATTGAGAGCCTGCTGGTTGCCGCCCTGCCATTGCCCCAGCAGCTTGGTGATATCTTCCCGGGAATCGCTCATCTGTGCTCTTTTGACGCATCGGCGTCACGAATCAAAACAACGTCTGCGGTGGTAAGGCCTCGGGAGTAGATCAACGTGCCGTTAAGCGACCAGTCAAAAGAGTAGATATCGCCCGAGTCGAACGAAGTCAAAGGACGTGGAGGCCGCCCGTCAATGGGCAGCGCCCAAATGTTAGAGGTGGAACGAGCGTAATCGATCAGTGAGAGGGCGTCCCCCTTCGGCATCCAGCGCAGCAGCGTGTCAGGCTTTGCCCCGGGCGTCGGATCTAGCACTCGTAACGGCGCGCCTCCTTGTGGCGCAAAGATGGCCAGCTTCCACTCGGGACTGTCCGTCCTCTCGCTATACCAGGCCGCGATTCGACCATCCTTCCGGTTCACCGCCGGATGCATCGTCAAAGCGGAAGTGATCTGCACCGATTGGCCGCCTTCGGCCGGAACCTGCCACAAATTGAAAACACCGTTGGGGCTGGTCCGGTGATACAACACAGATTTTCCATCCGCTGTAAACTGCGGCCAGTTGCCGTCCCCTGCACTATTGCTCAACTGCTTCGACTCAGTGCCGTTTACATCGGCCCGCCATATCTGCCAGTTCCCGCTGCGATTGGAATGGAAGGCGATTGCCCCGGAATCCGGCGACGCGGCGGGAGCGTATTTTCGTCCGGCCCCCGCCAGTAACTGCCGCTGCCCGCTGCCGTCTTTGTTCATGATCCACAGGTCTGCCGAACCCATGGCATCGGAGGCATACAGAATGTGTCCGTCCGGAGTCCAGCAGAGATCGAAGTAGCGTCCGCTTCCGGCCGTGAGTTGAAGCGGATGCGCCAGATCGTCCGCCTTGGCGCTGTACACATTCGACAGCGTCTGCGATTGCACCGAGACAATCTCCGAACCGCGGGCGCTCAGGCTCGCTCCTATGTAATCGTCTAAATCGTTCCCGATGCGTCGTGCAGCGTCCGCTCTTCCTGGATACGGCACATACCAAATCTGCTGAAAAGACGATTCGTGCTCCTGTCCCACCACGGCCAGCGCGGATGCGTGGCGCGTCCACTCGATATCCTGCACCCACTGCCAGCGAGGCGACGCTACGGCATGCCGGGCGCCTGTGGCGACGTCGAGTACATTGAGCCGGATAACAAAGCCGTTGCTGTCACGCTCTTCGGTGGCGTAAGCGATCTCGCTTCCGTCAGGAGAGATCGAGGGCCTGGAGTTCCAGGTAAAACGCAGTGGGTATTTATAGGAGGCGAGCACCCGCCGCTTGTGCGACTTCAGATCCCAGACAATCAGCTTATCCATGCCCTGGTCTAGATCAGACACATAAAAGACAACTTGCCGCCCATCCGGCGAGAGACTGACCGGTCCCGGAAACTTACCTTCAATCTGCGTAAGCGGTCCGCCCGCTAGCGGCGTCTTAAACAGGCTTCGCGCTGAAGGATCGCGCACCGGATACGTGACGAAGTCGACCGCCGATCCACCGTCGGTAAACCCAAGGTCGTTCACTTTTCCGCTCAGCCCGGGAACCAGCTTGTCCACGCGCCCGCTCGCCAGATCGCGCCTCCAAATGGAAGTGCTGCCCGCGTCTTGCGAAGTAAAGACGACCGTTCGCGCGTCCGGTGAGATCACGGCGCTTTCGGCCGTCCCGTTCGAAGTCAACTTGGCGATACGAACATTAGCAAACGGTGCAGGCTCGCGCTGGTTTACCCGCCAGAGGACCAGCAGCGCGACGAGGACGGCAGCCGCCACTGCGGCGGCGTAAACATATCGGTGCCTGAGTGTCTTTTTCGGTTCGCGTCGGGGCAGTAGTTTCCGAAATCGCGCTTCGCCCCGCAGTGGATCCCAGCGCGGGTCGACTTCGATCCAGCAGAGCCACCAATCCCGATCGGCGCGCGCCTGTTCCAGGTGCTGTAGCGCCTGCTGCTTCTGTCCCAGCGCCAGCGCCGCCGAGGCGCGATCGTAGCTTGAAACGTACCTTCCTTCAGAGAGCTTTTCGATCTCGTTCCTGAGCGCGATCGCTGCTGCTTTGTTGCCGCTTGCCGCCTCCGCGTGCGCTAGAGCACTCAGTGAGGCCGAGCTGCGATTGCTCAACTCGGCCGCTCGCCGTGCGCTTTCGAGCGCCTCCGCCACGGCGCCGGTCTGGAGATGGCACCACGTCAGCATCTCCTGGATGATGCTCGATTTGGGCAACTCCCTCGCTGCGTCCGCTAGCAAGCGGAGCGCCGTATCGAATTGCCTGGCATTGTAATGAACAAAGCCCAGCGCGGTCGCAATCAGGACAGAGTTTGGATCTACTTTCGCTGCCCGCTCCAGATTAGCCACAGCTAGCTCGGGCCTGTTTCGCGACGAATTGAGCAGCCCGAACCAGTGATGGGCACTCGCGTAATTTGGATTGCGCACTGTCGCGAGATTGAAGTGCCTCTCAGCGGCTTCTTCGTCGCGATGGTAAGCCCAGATCGCGAAGGCTAACGAAGCATGCGCTTCCCCTAAGGTCGGCTCCAGCCTGACCGCAGTTTCCGCGGCATTGATCGCCGCCGCAAAACTCTCCGCCGGTGGCACACCGCCCCAAAGTCCCATCCGCAGGTAGTAGTCGGCCAGCCCGGCGTGCGCGCGCGCGAATTTCGGATCGATCTCGATGGCCTCGCTGAAGCAAAGCAGCGCTTTCAGCAGCTTTTCCTGATCCCCTAAAGCGCTGTTCCAGTGCCAGCGCCCCCGCAGATACGCCGCGTGCGCCGCTCCGCTCTCCGTCCCCGATCTCCCGATCTGCGCCCGTTCCTCACCCGTCAGGTGAGAAAGCACAGCACCCGCCACCTGCTCTGCAATTGCGTCTTCCAGCTTGAGAAGGGTCGTCTCCGTCGCCTCAATCTGGCCCGCCCACGCCGCAATGCCGGCCTCGGCAAACACCAGTTGCACGCTGGCGCGAACCGTCTCTCCTATGATGTGGATCGAACCTTCGACTATGTATTCCACATGCAGCTCGCGGGCCGCGCGCACGGCCTCGGTATTGCCGGCATACTTCAGAGTTGCGCTCGAAGGAGATAGGGAAAGCCGCTCGATCCGGCTCAGCTTCGTGATCAGTGCTTCGGTAATACCCGGCGCCAGGAACGCGTTTGCGCCGGCCTGATCCCCAATAATCCGGAATGGAAGAATGGCGAGTGAGACCCGCCCGCTCGCCTCAGTGATGCCGTCCGGCGAACTCGCCAGCGGCGGCGCGCCACTCAGGTAGCGCCGTATGTCGGCCGCCAAAATCTCGACCGACTGGTAACGTTCCGCCGGATTCGCGTGAATGGATCGGAGCACGATCGATCGCAGGTGAGCCGAGAGATGCGCCTCCTGCGTGCAGGTCGAGCTTGTGTTCACCGCGTGCAGGTAAGCTTCTTCCGGTCGAATCCCGCACAGTAACTCATAAAGAATGACCCCGAGCGAGTAAATGTCGCTCTGCATTGTGGCCGGCGCCCCCCGCAGCTGCTCCGGACTGGCATACGCCGGAGTTAATACGCGGAATGCCTGGTGAGTGGCCTCGTAGTCGCCTCCGGAGCTTTCTCCGCCCAGGATCTTGGCAATCCCAAAATCAAGCAGCTTCGGAGTTCCATCACTCCTTACTAGAATGTTGCCCGGTTTCAGATCGCGATGAATAATGTTCCGTTCATGTGCATACTGCACCGCGGAACACACCTTCATGAACAGGTTCAAGCGGGCCCGCGTGGTCAGCGAGTTCGCATTGCAGTAGCGGTTGATCGGCTCGCCTTCCACGTACTCCATTACGAAGTACGGTCGGCCCCCGGCAGTGGTCCCTCCGTCTAGCAGCCGGGCGATATAAGCGTTTTCCAGGCGCGCCAGGATTTGGCGCTCCTGCCGGAACCGCCGAATCGCCAACTCGCTCTCCGAGCCGTCTCGAATGAGCTTGATGGCCACGCGCTTGTCGAACTCGCTATCGGCGCGGGTGGCGAAGTAGACCTCGCCCATGCCGCCCCGCCCGATCTCTCGCTCGAGCCGGTAGGCGCCGATCCGCATTCCGATCTGCTTTTCATCCGCATCCCCCGCAAGCGGACCCGTTTCGAGAAATGATTGGACAGAGACAACTGGCTCCTCCAGAAAGCCGCTCGTCTCATCATGGTTCTGCAGCAGGCTCTCCACTTCCCGCCTCAGCTCCTGGTTTTCCGCACAGCGGCGTTGGAGAAAGAGCTCACGTTCGGGGCTCTCGAAGGCCAGAGCTTCTTCGAAGATCGCTTTGATTTCGGACCAGAAACTGTTTTCGCCGTCGGCTTGGGTGTCCAGCAAGTCCGGACGAGCGTCACTATCCATGCTGCTTCTCCTAGGAAAGCAGTAGCGTATATCTCGCCGTGTATTTTACAAAACTAATACACCGAGACTAGAGACTAGTAAAGCAGATACCCGAACCAGAGATAAACCCGCCCCAAAAGCGACAGGGCGACCGCTGAACAATGCGTATACATCTACCTTCCTCCTTCCTGTCCAGGTACGCGGACCGGAAACCCTCAAAAGCTCAGAACAAATTTTTTTAGTTCGATGAGCTCTTTCGCCCCCGGAGCGCGCGTAACCTGATGAGGACGATGACCATGCTTCTGGAATCAACACAAACGACGGCTGCCCTGAGCGACACACATACAGTTCCCCCGCAGGCCGCTATGTTGCAGCTTTTGTTCGGGAAACACATCACCTACTCACTCTCGGCCGTCGCGCGGCTGCGCGTCGCCGATCACATGGCAAGTACTCCGGTTGCCGTTGAAGCTCTGGCGGAAGAGATCGGAGCTCAGCCGCAAGCGCTGTATCGGGTGATGCGGCTGCTCGCCGCTGCCGGCGTATTCGAGGAGATCCCGGGCCGGTGTTTCCGGCTGACTCCGCTCGGTGAGCTCCTCAAGACCGACGCTCTAGGCTCGCTTCACGCCTTCGCGGTGCAGATGGGCGACGCCTGGAGTACGCGCTCCTGGGAGCATTTCACCGAGACAATCAAGGCCGGGTCCGACTGCGTTACGCGAGCCTTCGGAAAAAACATCTTCGAACTGTTTGCCGAAGAGCCCGAGCAGGCCGAAAACTTCCATCGTTCGATGAGCGGCCTGTCGGCGGCCATGACAGATCCGATCCTGAATGCTTACGATTTCACCTCTATCCGTCGTCTGGCCGATGTTGGGGGCGGCCACGGGAACTTGCTCGCAGCCATTCTCGACCGCCATCCCGGCATGAACGGCGTCGTCTATGACCTTCCGGAAGTCGTGGCCGGCGCAGGCGCCCAGCCGCATCTGGAGCAGTGCCGCGATCGCATCCAGTTTGAAGGGGGTAGCTTCTTCGAGCGGGTACCCGGTAGTTGTGACGCTTACCTCATGAAGTTCATCCTTCACGATTGGAGCGATGAGCATTGCCGCACGATTCTCGGGTGTATCCGGCAGCAGTTATCCGCCGAGGGCCGGGTTCTGGTAATCGAGCAGATTGTGGATGAACAGCCGGGGCTTTCACCCGCCAAGCTGCTGGATATCGAGATGCTTGCTCTGACGGTCGGCGGACGCGAAAGGACCCGAGAAGAATTCCGCGAGCTATTTGCCTCAGCAGGTCTGTGCTTAACCGCCGTCTTCCCCAGCGCAAGCCCGGTGTGCATTCTGGAAGCTCGGCCTGCCTGATCCGGCAATCTGCTAAACTGAATTTCGCGTCGCTCATTAAACGAGCACGAGTGTGTACATATGGCAAGAGTTTGTGAAATCTGTGGTCGCGGACCACAATTTGGGCATCGCATCAGTCATGCTCATAACGTGACGAAACGTCGCTGGAATCTGAATCTGCAGACAGTCCATGCGCTCATTCATGGCGCTGGCAAGCGAGTACGGGTTTGCACCTCCTGCATTCGCAGCGGCAAAATTCAAAAAGCTCCTCTCGTTAAACCTTCTTCCCCGGTCGCTGTTTAAATAGCTGGGTTCTTACCCTCGACCTCTCTTTCCGAGCCGCGACTAAAAGGAGCGGTGCCTTTTCATCGTGACTAACTGCCAGTTCGCACGTCGGAGGGATAATCAGGTAATCCCAAGATGCCGTTGACTTTTAGCCAAGTGGCTGCACGCATTGGCAAATCCGGAATTGCTTTTCTCGTAGCGGTCGCGCTCTTCTTCGTCTGCTATTTTCTTGGCCAGGGCGGGTTGGCTTTTCTTGTTGCTCTTGTCCTCCTCCCGCTAAGCTTCATTCTGCTGCTTCGCGCCATCCGCCTGCTCAGAACCCGCGGCCTGTGGAGCGTTCGCAACCGCCTCCTGTTTGTTTACTCACTCATAGGCATTCTTCCCCTATTGTTGGTCATCGTTTTGATCGGGCTGGGCGCTTGGGCGCTTACCAACGAATTAGCCATTTATCTCGCCACCTCCGCGCTCAATAGTCGCTTGAGCTCAATCCAATATGCGGTAGAAGGGCTGCGCCGGATCCCTACTGAGCACCGCATGCAGGCAGCTAACGAGATTGCCAAAGGCTACGGCGACTCGTTGCCGGGGCTGCGCCTCTATGTGCGCGACGCCACCGGTGTGCATCGCGCACCTGACAGCAGCCCGGATATGACCGTGCCCCCGGGATGGGGCAACGTGAACGGTTTGATCGTCTCAGGCGGTCGCTTCTACGGCTGGGCGCATTTCGCTGACAGCACGCAGGAGATCTACGCCATGGCTCCTCTTTCCGATCAGGTGGTTGAGAATCTTGTGCCGAATCTCGGGGCGATCTCCTTATTCGAAACCGACGAGAATCGCAATCAGGACTCGAAGAAAAGTCCGCCCGCTGGTGCAGGCACGTTGAATGCTGCCTACGGCGAATCGGGCAAAGATCCCAACTTCAATTTCAGCTTGGGCGAGTCCTCCGGCTCGGCCAATCGCGCCAACCGTCCACGCCTGCCGCCGGCGGCCTTTCGCTTCGACATCCCCGTCCTGTGGCCCTCCACCCTGTCGCACTTCCATCTGGAAAGGCCGAACAAGACCTATAGAACTGTCTTGTGGATTTACTCGCGCCCGTCCATCGTGCTCGGCAAGTTTTTCTCCGGGACAGAGTTTCTGCGCGGCGCTCTCTTCAACATCGTCATCTCCGTGGCGGTTCTCTTCCTACTTGTCGAGCTCGTAGCAGTGCTGGTAGGGGCAAAGCTTGCCCGGCGCCTTACGGGCGCAATTAACGCCCTGTACGAAGGCACCCGGCGCATCATCAACGGCGACTTTAAACACCGCATTCCGATACACGCCAACGATCAACTCGGCGAGCTGGCCGGTTCCTTCAACCAAATGACGGGCAATCTCGAGCGTCTGCTGGTGGTCGAAAAAGAAAAAGAGCGCCTCCAGACCGAACTCGAGATCGCGCGCGAAGTGCAAGGCGCGCTGTACCCTAAAAAAGCGCCCCCTACTTGCGGCCTCAAACTTTCGGTCCAATGCGACCCGGCGCGCATGGTCTCGGGCGACTACTACGATTACCAGGAACTCGCGGGCAAGCGGCTTGCCTTTGCAATCGGCGACGTCGCCGGCAAAGGTATCTCGGCGGCCCTGCTGATGGCGACCTTACAGGCCGCTCTTCGCGCCCAGATGACACAGTACCAGCCAGTCCACGCGAACGAATGCCGCAACGAACCTGAGATTAACGTGGCTCAGCTCGTCTCCGCTCTGAATAAGCAGATCTTTGCCCATACTTCGCCCGAAAAGTATGCCACCTTCTTTTTCGCACTCTTCGACGAGCGATCTCGAGCTCTGACCTACACCAACGCCGGCCATCTCTCGCCACTGCTCTTTCGCAACGGCGACGTCACGCCGCTTGATTCCAATGGCACCGTAGTGGGCGCTTTCCCATTCTCAAACTACGAGGAAAGCTGCTTGATCATGACGCCCGGCGATCTGCTTGTCTGCTACACGGACGGCATCACCGAACCTGAAAATCCCTACGGCGAGGAGTTCGGCGAAACGCGTCTCATCGATCTGGTTAACAAGCATTCGCATCGCGATGATAGTGAAATCATCCACATTGTCCTCGATGCGGTTCGCGACTGGACCGGCTCTCCCGAGCTCCATGACGACATGACTCTCATGCTCGCCCGCGAAGTGCAATGAAGATCCTGACAGCCGCTCAGATGCGTGAAGTCGATCGTCAGACCATAGCAGCGGGCATCCCTGGCATCATCCTGATGGAGAACGCCGGTATCCGAGTGGTCGATTTTCTGGAAGCAAAGTTTTCACCGCTTAAATCGCAAAGCATTGTGATCGTCTGCGGCAAGGGCAACAACGGCGGCGACGGATTTGTGGTCGCTCGGCAGCTGTTCACACGGAAACTCTTTCGCGAGTTGGCCGTGCTGGAGCTTTTCGATCCGGCTTCTCTCACCGGCGACGCCGCGCTTGCCCGGCGCATGCTCTCTGCCTGCGAATGCCCCGTCGTCCGAAAATTGGGGAACGAAGCCAGTCTGTCTACACTCACGCTCGATGCCGTTCTGGGCACTGGTCTTTCCGGTCCGGTGAAAGAAGGTCCGGCGCTCGACGGAATCCGCCTCCTCAATAACGGCTTTCCACTGGCCCGGAGAGTCGCTATCGACATTCCCTCCGGCCTGCCGTCTGACGAAGCGAAGCCGACCGGCGAATTCGTCCGCGCCGATTACACCGTCACCTTTACGGCCCCAAAACCCAGCCAGTGCTTGTCTCCGACTTACGAGAACGTAGGACAGCTTACTGTTGTTCAGATCGGCACTCCTTCTGCTTATTGCGAAACGAACCCGGAATTCAAGCTCAATTTCACCCAAGAGCAAGACATCCAGCAGCTATTCGCACCTCGCAAGCTAAACAGCAATAAGGGTTTATATGGCCACGTCCTGGTCGTTGGAGGTTCGTTCGGTAAAAGCGGCGCACCGGCCATGTCCGGGTTGGCTGCGCTGCGCAGTGGGGCTGGCTTAGTAACCGTTGCTCTGCCGAAGAGCGCTCTGCCCTCTGCGGCGGCTCTCCGGCCGGAACTGATGACCGAGCCGCTCGAAGAAACCTCGCAGGGCCAGGTACGCTTCTCGGAAGCCGCTCGGCTTCTGGAAACTGCCAAGAAGATGACGGTGCTTGCACTCGGTCCCGGCCTCGGCACGAACGACGAGACAGTTCGTTTGGTAAAAACCCTGTACGCAGATGCCGCGCTACCCGCCGTGGTTGATGCGGACGCTCTGAACGCGCTCGCCGGCAGTCTGCCGCCCACCGACAAGATCCGAATTCTCACGCCGCATCCGGGTGAAATGAGCCGCCTGGCCGGCCGGCCCACGCCGGAGATTCAGGACGACCGTCTTGGCTGTGCCCAGCAGCTTGCCGCCTCGAGCGGAGCGACCATCGTCCTCAAAGGCGACCGCACGGTAATCGCCTTTCCGGATGGCGAGACGTGGATCAACCCGACCGGCGCGCCTTCGATGGCAACCGGGGGCACAGGCGATGTCCTGACTGGCATGATCGCCGGGCTGGTCGCTCAGCATCCTTACGAGTGGAAGAAGGCCGTTATGGCCGCTGTATGGCTGCACGGCCGCTGCGGTGAGTTGGGCGGGAAACACTGGGGCGATGAGGCTATGCTCGCCACCGACCTGCTCGAGTTTCTGCCCGAGGCGATGAGTGAAGTCCGTCCGCCGCTTTGAAACTGTGTCGGCGGAGCAGACCCATCAGGCCGGCCTCCAACTGGCGCGGTTGCTGCCGGCCCGAGGCGTTGTTCTGCTGCTGGGTGAATTGGGCGCGGGAAAAACGACCCTCACTAAGGGCATCGTTGAAGGCCGAGGAGCCGCTCGGGCCGAGGATGTCTCGAGCCCGACATTCACGCTGATCCACGAATACGGCGATCCGGTGAGCATCTATCACGTCGATCTCTACCGTCTTGACACGATCGAGCAAGCGCGCCGGCTTGGCTTGGAAGAAATCTTCGAGAATCCGGCTCTCACGCTCATCGAGTGGGGCGACCGCTTCCCCGAACTTTACCCTGCAGCTCCGGTTCGCATTGTTCTGAGGAACCTCGGCGCCGAACGCCGCGTAATTGAGCTCTTCAGCGCCGGCTAGATTTTGCCAATCTGATCTCTGCCGGCAGCCGTAGCGGCTTTCGCCAGCCGGCAATCCGTTTCATGCGCCGAGAGTTCAGCTTGCGTGTTGAAGTACCGCCCGCAGCTCTCGCAATGGAACTGATTTGTGCCGGGCCCGGCATTACGACCCGTGATGGGATGAGCTTCTTCCTGGCCGAAAGCTCCGTCCACCGGTACAGCTCCCCGGCCGGTGCCGAACTCCGGGCGGGATGCGGCCAACTTCTCTGCCGATGAGTGCTTCCCGGATTTGTTCGAGGTTTGGAGACCGGGAGCGGCCGCATCCACGTCGGGCATCGGATCGTCTGCCGCGTCCGGGTGCTGGCTCCTTGCTGTCTGGTCCGAATCTGGGGGATTTGTCTTGCGATTCATGGTTGGATCTCTTCTGTGAGACACCGTTAGTAACCGGTAGGTAACGGGAATTTGATCCCGCTGGTCTCCTACTCGTATGAGCGCCGCAAAAACTGCATCCATTGAAACTAAAGGCATTCTGGAGTTGAAGCCGCTTTTGAGCTCACCTGGCCCTTGTGTGAGCGTGTACCTGGCCCTGGCCGCCACCCCGCTGAATCAGAGCGTGAAGAGCAACTCTCTCGAATGGAAGGAGACCATTCGAACCATCGAACCAAAGATCGATGAGTTTGGCCGGGAAGGCCGCGAGCTGCTTAGCGCGATCTCCGATTGGGAGAGCATCTCGAGCGGCCAAGAGTCCGAGTGCGCTTCTGTCGCCGTGTTCCGGTCGCCCGCAATTTCGCAGACGATCTGGCTGCAGACTCCGGTGGACAATCGGGCCATTGTTGCGCCTCACTTCTACATTCGTCCGCTGCTTCCCGAACTGATTCAACCAAAGACGTTCTACATCCTGGCGCTCAGCCAGAAAAACGTCAGGCTGCTGCGCTGTACCTCGACCACTTCGGAGGAAGTGGAGATTCCCGAGGGAACGCCCAGGAGCTTCGATGCCTACATGAATACGGCGAAGCCCGACCACGTTCGCAACAACATGGCCAGCGCCGGCCCTTCCGGTGGACACACCAAGGGCATATCGCAATCCACCAGTACAGACCGCGAAGATAAGGGCGAGTATCTGGGCCACTTCTTCCAGCAGATTGACCACAGCGTTAACGAACTGCTTCGCGGCAAGTCTGATCCCGTGGTTTTAGCCGCAGTCGAATACGAGCTTGCTCAATATCGCACGATCAACACCTATCCTCATCTGCTCGAGGAGTCTGTCCAGGGTGCGCCGAACAGTTTGAAGTCCGGCGAGATGCACGCGCGTGCTCTTGATGCGCTAACTCGAAACAGGGAGAACAAAGTCGATCAGATCCTGGCGGAGTACGACCACAAGGTGGGTGCAGGAGCTTCAAACCGGTTGAAAGATGTGGTCACTGCCGCTCATGATGGACGCGTGTTAACGCTGCTGGTCTCCGATTCGCTTGAAACCACAGGCCGCTTCGATGAGGCTACGCACTCGGTCAGCGCCCGCCAAAGCGGAACTTCTGAAGACGAAGATCTGATCAACGCCGCCGCCGTGCAAACCATCTTGCATGCCGGCCGCGTAATGAGCGCCCCGAATGCCAAGATGCCGAACGGGGCACCGCTGGCTGCGATCTTCCGTTACTAGGCGCGTCTGCGCTTGATCGCGAGGCCTGTCACGGCAAAAATGCCGAGCATAAGTAAAGCCGCCGAGGCAGGCTCCGGGGTCGGCACGAGAGCGTTGTACACCGCACCCGCCACCAGTTCATGCCCATACGTAGTCGGGTGTAACTGATCCCAGAACAGATACCCCGCATCGGTTGGCGAGTTTGCTCCCTGGGCAGCGCTGGTCACGTTCGTCAGTCCGTATGCAGACGGATTGCCGATCAGGTTGACAAACAGGCTCTCGATATCGACACCGGTCACATGTACGCCGCTGCCCTGGAGCGCCGCCAGATCTCGTGCCCATTCGCCATCGAATGCGACCGAAGCCGCATTCAAAGCTGCGCGAACCGGCGGAATTTGTGCACGACCTTGCGGGGCGTCGCCCAGCAACGGGAGATTCAACCAGACGAAGTTTCGCGCACCCTGTGAGGCGAGCGCCGCGATGTCGCTCTCGAGATTGTCGGCCGCCGTGACGGGGTTTTGCTGAGCGATAATGTCGTTCGCGCCTGCCCAGAAAGCGTACAATGCATCGGAAGGCGCCCCGGTAGGATGACTAAGCGCAAATGCGGACAGTTGGTAGTTGCCCACATCCTGCGGATTGGCTGTGCCGGTCTGCGCGGAGGCCACGGCAAAGTTAGTGCCGGTCGCCAAAGAAGGTGTCGGGTCCGGAAGACCCAACCGGCCAGCTAGCTGGTCTACCCACAATCCTCTCGGGCCTGCAGCAACGGGAGTGGTATTCGGACCGTCGGAGAAAAAGCTTGTCGTCAGGCCATTCGCGAAGGTGTAAGAGCCGTAATTAGCACCCGGAAACTGGCCCGCTGTCGCGATGTAGGCATTCCCGGTATCTGACAGACTGTCACCGAACACAATCAGCTGGCTGAACGACGCTGCCGATGCAACGCCTATTCCGAAGAGGGCCAGCACGCCCGCCCTGACAGATGACTTCACATGCATTGCTCGAAAATATCACAAGTTCATGGCCGCTACATCGATAGCGGTCTCAGGCAGCAAGCTGAACCACTTAGCTGCTTTTGCCACAGATTTGTCACATTGCGGCGCAAGTTCCGCGAAACATTCTTGAGTCGAAACACGTTTGAGCCGCTTCGAACTAGCACTAGTTATTTATGATTGATTTGAAAATGAAGCAGGCCGGAGGTGTCGCCGTCCTGATTACCACGGTTTTGACCCTGGCTAGTTGCCAATCCGCATCGTCGAAATCACAGACAGCCGGGGCGCCTCCTCCTATGCCCGTGTCGGTGATCGAAGTACATACCCAGGACGTTCCTATTTACGGGGAGTACTCGGCTCAAACATTCGCCCGGGACGCAGTGGAAGTCCGTGGCCGAGTGGATGGCTACATTGAGAAGCGGCTCTTTCAGGTCGGCTCGGATGTGAAGGCCGGCCAGGTGCTTTACACGCTCGATCGCCGGCCATACGAGGCCGATGTTCAGAAGGCGAAGAGCGACGTCATGAAGAGCGAGGCCGATCTGGAATTTGCCAAGAAACAGGTGGCGCTCATACAAGCAACGGCCACGCTCGAGCAAGCCAAGGCCAATCTAGTGAAGGCGCAGCAGGATGTGGACCGTTTGCAGCCGCTGGTTGGTCAGGAAGCGGCCGCGAAACAGGACCTGGATAACGCAGTGGCCGCACTGGCTGCTAATAAAGCGAATGTGGACGCGCTCACCGCGAGCGTCGACCAGACGCGCTTGCAAACGCGGACGAATATCGATTCCGCGGCGGCGCAGGTCGAGGCGAATAAGGCTCTGCTGCGCACCGCCGAGCTCAATCTTGGCTACGCAACCATCACGGCTCCGATCGGTGGGCGCATTGGCGACAGCTTGATCGAAGTAGGCGGCCTGGTGTCAAAGACATCGGCTCAGCCGCTGACTACGATCGTTCCCCTCAATCCAATCTGGGTGCGCTTTAAGATCAGCGAGGCCGAGTACATCGGATACGAACAATCGAAGCAGCGCCAACGGGCGGAGAGGCAGCCGATCCGGCTGGTGCTGGCAAACGGCTCTGTGTTCCCGCAGGAAGGCGAGATACGAAACACTTTGAACCAAGTGGATCTGAAGACCGGCACGCTGGAGGTTCAGGGAACATTCCCCAACCCGACGCACGAGATCCTGCCCGGGCAGTTCGGCCAGATTCGTCTCCTCAGGCGCGCCGCGAAGAACGTGGTCATCGTTCCGCAGCGAGCGGTGCAGGAGCTGCAAAGCATGCAGTCCGTGTTCACGGTTGGACCGGACAATAAAGTAGAGGCCCGCAACATCGTCACCGGAGAACGAGTGGGCGACGGCTGGATCGTAACGCAGGGGTTGAAGCCGGGCGACAAGGTGATTGTGGAAGGCGTTCAAAAGGTACGCCCAGGCTCTCCCGTTCAGCCGACTCCTTATAAGGACAAGGGCGACGACGCGAACTCGAATGGAGGCGCGCGAGGTTAGTTCATGGCAAAGTTTTTTATCGATCGTCCCGTTTTTGCAATTGTTATCGCGATCGTCATTATTCTTCTAGGCGCCGTAATTATTCCGACATTGCCGGTGGCGACCTATCCTGAAGTGGTTCCGCCAGTAGTGCAGATTACCGCTGTATATCAGGGCGGTAATGCGACGGATTTAGAAAAGACCGTTTCGCAGCCTATCGAGCAGCAGCTTACCGGGCTCGACGGCATGCTGTATTACTTTGCGCGTGCCTCCAACAACGGAACGCTCACGATCGACGTCACGTTCGAGCTCGGCACGGACCCGGATCTGGCAACTGTCAAGGTGCAGAACAAAGTCAGCGTAGCGCTGCCGCTTCTGCCGCCGGAGGTGCAGCGGGTCGGCGTCACCACAAAGAAAGTATCGTCTTCGTTTCTTCTGTTTGTTGCTCTCACATCGCCCGACAATCGCTACGATCAGCTTTTCCTGAACAACTACGCCGCGATCAATCTCGTCGATAAGATCGGCAGTCTTCCCGGAGTGGGCAATGCGGTTCTGGCGGGTTTGCAGAACTACAGCATGCGTGTCTGGATCAATCCGGATAAGATGGCGAAGCTCGGCCTTACCGCTACCGACGTCAACAACGCGATACAGGCTCAAAACAGGCAGAATCCGGCCGGATCTCTCGGCCAGCCTCCTATACCTGACGGGCCGGACTATCAGTATCCGGTGAATGCAACCGGGCGTCTGACGACTCCACAGCAATTTGAGGACATCATCGTCCGCGCCCAGCCCGATGGGTCGGTGCTGCGCGTACGCGATCTGGGCCGCGTCCAGCTGGGTGCGCAGGATTACGCCAACTTCAATTACTGGAACGGGCGCGACGCGGGATTTATCATCGTTTATCTTTCACCGGGTGCAAACGCCGTCGAGACCCAGCGTCAGGTGGTCAACCTCATGCAGCAGGCGAAAGAAACATTCCCGGCCGGCCTCGAATATAAGATCCCGTACGACTCCACCCGCTTCGTTACCAGTTCGATCAGGGAAGTGCTCGAGACATTGGGCGCCGCCATCGTGCTCGTGATCGTGGTGGTGTTCATCTTCCTGCAGAACTGGCGCGCCACGCTCATTCCATTGCTGACCGTGCCGGTGGCTGTCATCGGCACGTTCGCGCTTTTTCCCGCGCTCGGCTTTTCGATCAACACGACGAGTTTGTTCGGGTTGGTGTTAGCGATCGGCATTGTGGTCGACGATGCGATCGTCGTTGTGGAGGCGGTTCAGCTCAACATTGATCGCGGCATGAATCCGCGCGACGCAACCATCAAGGCGCTCGAAGAAGTATCGGGGCCCGTGATTGCGATTGCCTGCATTCTGGCGGCTGTGTTTATACCGGTTGCTTTCCTGGGCGGCATCAGCGGACAGATCTATCGGCAGTTTGCCCTGACGATTGCAGTATCGGTTCTGCTGTCGGCCTTTAACGCTTTATCCTTGAGTCCGGCACTCAGCGCACTTCTGCTGAAGCCTAAGAGCGAGTCGAAGGGCCTGCTACAGAGGGCGTTCGGCAAATTCAATCAGGCATTCGACTGGACAACCAATCACTATCTTTCGGGGGTCAGGGGTCTTCTCCGAAAGAGCTTCTTTGCACTGGTCGGCTTAGCGGCCGTTTACGTCTGCGCCGGAATTCTGTTGAAGACTCTGCCCGGCGGATTCTTGCCCGAGGAAGACCAGGGAGTGTTTATCTCCGCTGTCCGGCTGCCGGACGGTGCTTCCATCGGACGCAACAAAGCCTCGAGCCTGGAGGTTGAGAAAGTTCTCATGACAACTCCGGGCATACAGGACGTATCGGTAGTCGGCGGTCTCGACATTCCAACCGCCACAAATAACTCGAACGTATCGACGGTGTTCGCCACACTCAAGCCGTGGGATGAACGCAAGGCCAAAAACGTTCAATTTGCAAACATACTTGGATCTGTGCAAGGCCGGTACTTCGGCATCAAAGACGGCTTTATCTTTGCCTTCGGTCTGCCGCCCATCTTAGGCCTGGGCACCTCGGGCGGTTTCGAATTCATGCTGGAGGACAGGGCAGGAGGCGATGTGGAAGCTCTGGCGCAAGCTACCGATCAACTGGTAGCCGCCGCGCATAACAGGCCCGAACTGCAAAACGTGATCAGCACTTTCCGCAACACTGTTCCGCAGTATAAGGTTGATCTGGACCGCGCCAAAGCAGAGACGATCGGCGTGCCGATTACCGACGTGTACAACGCGCTGCAGACTTTTCTGGGCGGTCTCTATGTAAACGACTTCAACCGTTTCGGACGTACCTGGCGCGTGTACCTGGAAGCAGAGCCGGAGTTTCGCCGCCAGCCGAACGACATCAATCGTTTCTATGTGCGCAGCGACGCAGGGGACATGGTGCCTCTCAGCACGCTCGTCAAAACCACGCCCGTTGTGGGTCCTGAAGTGATCTATCGCTATAACCGCTATCGAGCAGTGAAGATCCTCGGCAGCGCGGCACCCGGATACAGTTCCGGCCAGGCTGCAGCCGCCATGGAGGCGTTGGCAAAACAGCTTCCGAACGGCTTCGGTTATGAATGGACGGGGACGGTTTATCAGCAGAAGCTCTCGGAAGGAAAAGAAGGCTACACATTCGGACTCGCCGCAATCCTGGTGTTCCTTTTCTTAGCGGCGCTTTACGAAAGCTGGTCGACTCCGTTTTCAGTGATTCTCGCGGTGCCTCTCGGCATCTTTGGCGCCCTTCTCGGCGTCTTCATGCGGAGCTACGCGTACGACGTTTACACCCAGATTGGAATCGTGACGCTGATCGGGCTGGCGGCCAAAAACGCCATCCTGATCGTCGAGTTTGCCAAGCTGCGGCATGAAGAGGGCATGACCTTCAAAGATGCGGCGCTCGAGGCGGCTCATCTGCGATTGCGGCCAATCTTGATGACGTCGTTTGCATTCATACTGGGCGTCGTGCCGCTGGTGATCGCAACCGGCGCTGGCGCCGGTGCGCGCCGCGCGCTGGGCACTACCGTATTCAGCGGGATGATTGCCGCTACCATCCTGGCGGTGTTTATCGTTCCCGTTCTTTACGTTGTTGTGAACCGGATCGCCTCGCGCGGTACAGCGCAGAGTAGTGTCGCAGTTTCCAGAGAGCCCGCCGTTGTGGGGAGCGGAGACTAGCTCATGCGCAAACTTACAATCAGCACGCTTCTGTTCCTTCTGCTGACCGGTTGCGCGATCGGGCCGAACTATAAACGTCCAGCCGTCCAGACTCCGGCACAATACCGCCAGCCGGTACAAGTTACGTCATCGGATAAGGCGTCACTGGCGGACTTACAATGGGCCGCTATTTTCCAGGACGAGACCATTACCGCTCTGGTGAAATCGGCTCTCGCACAGAGTAACGATCTCGAAGCAGCCACACAACGCGTCCTCGAGGCGCGCGCCCAACTGGGAATCACCCGTTCCCAGCTTGCGCCGCAGATCTCTGCTTCGGGCGGCTTCACTGCCGCTCGTACATCGAGCATCGGGTCGTTTAACTTTGTTCCACCCGGCAGCAATCTGGCGGTCAGCTATACGCAGGCCGGGTTCAATCTTTCCTGGGAGCTCGATATTTGGGGACGTCTGCGCCGGTTGACGGAAGCGGCGCGTGCCCAATATCTAGCTCAGGACGAGGCGCGTCACGCTGTGATGGCGAGCCTGATTGCAGATGTCATCACCACCTATCTCACCTTGCGGGAACTGGATCTCGAACTCGACATTGGACACAAGACACGCGATATTGCGGAGAACGGGCTGAAGCTGACCAATCTTCGCAAGGACCGGGGCGTTGCCACAGGACTCGATGTGCGCCAGGCGGAGCAACTTCTTTACACGGCGACCGCGCAGATTGCGGCTACCGAGCGAGCTCTGGCCGAAACGGAAAACCAGTTAAATGTCTTACTGGGACGCAATCCCGGTGACATTCCACGCGGTAAGCCGCTGATTGAATTTACGACGCCCGCCACTCTCCCGGCGGGTCTGCCTTCCGATCTGTTGGAGCGCCGTCCCGATGTGCGGCAAGCAGAACAGAGCCTGATTGCGGCGAACGCACAGATCGGCGCGGCCCGCGCGCTGTTTTTCCCGCAAATCACGTTGACCGGTCTGCTGGGCCTTCAAAGCCGCGCGCTCGGCAACTTATTCACCGGCCCCGGGCGCAATGACAGTATCGCCCCGGTTGGTTTGCTGCCGATCTTCAATGGCGGGCAGTTGCGAAACAACTTGCGCCTTACGGAAGCACAGCAGCGGGAAGTGCTGGCCTCCTATCGTAAGACGATCCAGACGGCCTTCCAGGAAGTCTCTACGGCGCTGGCGGATTTCGAAAAAAGCCGAGAGCAGCGATCGCAGGAAGAGCTGCTGGTAAAGGCGCTGCAAGATACCGACCGGCTCTCGAATTTGCGGTACAAGGGCGGACTTGACAGTTACCTGCAAGTACTGGACGCCGAACGCAACCGCTTCTCCGGCGAACTCTCGCTAGCGCAGCTTCGCAAGAACGAACTGCTGTCTGAAGTGCAACTTTACCGCGCACTGGGCGGCGGCTGGCAGAATCCATAACCTGCAGTTCCGAGGGCCGGATTACCGCGGTCCTTTCACTTACTGACCTCAACCTGAGCGATTCACCAGAAACGTGGCGGTTGAATGAAAGAAGTTATCGAGGACCGCTTTCGCATCGGCCGGCAGCTCGCTTTCGGCGAGAGCAGCCGTCATGAGTTCAATCCAGCGGTCACGAGCAGCCTGATCGATTGCAAACGGAGAATGGCGCATGCGGAGGCGCGGATGGCCGCGCTCCTCGATGTAAGTTGCCGGCCCACCGAAACGATAGATTAGAAACCCGCGGAGCCGCTCTTCAGCGCCCGCCAGATCGCGGCCACGGTACATGGGCCCGAGAATGTCGTCCGCCGGCACACGGCGATAGAAGGCTCCGACGAGATTGCGGAAACCTGTTTCGCCGACAGCGCTAAATACTTCATGCTCCTCCACAATCGCGATACTAACATCGACGATTTACTCGGGATTATTGACCTCGCGAGGAAGCTCGGAAGGCGCGCCGGGTACTGGAGTTGCGGCAGAGAGTGGAACTGTAGAGGCAGTGCTTCCATCGTGTTTTGGACCAAGGCCGAGGCCGGTCAAAGTAAGAGCATCGATCTTCCCCTCGCCTTCGAGCTTGCCGTCGGTCTGGAAGCGCTTCAAAGCATCGATCGAGTCTTCGCCCCAGACGCCATTCACCTGGCCTTGGTAGTACCCGCGATCGGCCAGCGCCTGCTGGATTTGCCGGTAACGCTCCGGATCCGGATGCAGCTGATAGCTAGGCTGGGGAGCGAGCCGAACATAGCGGCCGTTCTTTAACCGGCGTCGAGCGCCCGAACGGGACCGGGAAACAGCCGCAGATGAAGCTTTCGTTGTGCTGTGAGTAACAGGTTTCTTAGCAGAATGCACGGTTTGCTTAACCGGCGCGGCAGCAAGAGCGGCGGCGAGAACGGTAGGCAAAAAGGCCCGCAGCATAAAGTGTGTATCTATTCTCCAGCTTACCCTTCATTCAGCCCGCGAGAGAAGCCCGAAACGCGAATCGCTATGTCATAATCAACATTCAAGAATCAGGCGCGAGAAACCAGGAAGGAGGCCCACTCGATTTAGTGGGCTCTTTTTGTTTCTGGGCGGAGTTTAGAGAATCATGATCATTTCAATCAGACGTCACGCAACCAAGGCGGAGGTGCAGGCGGTACGCGAGCGGATCGAAGACTTCGGATACAAAGTGCATTCGATCGAAGGCGAGGAGCGGGTAGTCATCGGCGTGGTCGGGGTAGGCGACGTAACGGCTTGCCTGGAATCGCTCGAAGCCATGCCGCAGGTGGAGAAGGCGGTCCGGATTTCCGTGCCGTACAAGTTCGTCAGCAAGGAATTCCGCGCAACCAAGACGTGCATCAAGGCGAACGGCACCGAGATCGGCGGGGATGATCTGGTGGTGATGGCGGGCCCGTGCTCGGTGGAAAGCGAGAAACAGATTCTCGAGACGGCGCATTTCGTGGCCGCGCATGGGGCGAAGTTTTTACGCGGCGGCGCGTACAAACCGAGAACGTCCCCGTACGACTTTCAGGGCATGGAGCGCGAAGGGCTCAAGCTGCTGCGCAAAGCGAAAGAAGAGACCGGGCTTGGAATTATCACCGAAGTGATGAGCGATCGCGACGTGCCGGTAGTGGCTGAATACGCGGACATCCTGCAGATCGGCGCGCGCAACATGCAGAATTTTTCGCTACTCAAAGAGCTGGGAAGAGCGGAGCGGCCTGTGATGCTGAAGCGCGGGTTGAGTTCGACAATTAAAGAACTGCTGATGTCGGCAGAGTACATCGTGGCGCATGGGAATCCGAATGTCATTCTGTGCGAGCGCGGGATACGGACCTTCGAAACAGCGACCAGAAACACCTGCGACATCACAGCGGTACCTGTTCTAAACGAGCTCTCGCATCTGCCCGTGATGCTCGATCCGAGCCATGCCACTGGAAAGCGCAGCCTGGTACCCGCTCTGGCGCGTGCGGCCGTGGCAATTGGAGCGGACGGCCTGATTGTGGAAGTACACCCACAGCCCGAGAAGGCCATCAGCGACGGCGCCCAGTCGTTGACGCTGGAGGGATTCGCAGCAATGATGATCGACCTAAAGGCTTACGTGGCGCTCTGGAAGCAGGCACGGATGCCGGAGTTCGCGACGGCGTAAGCGGCGGCTGAAAACCACCATCGCGGTGGAAATTGAGCTTCTACCGCTTCGTGCCGCTTAGAATTTTCAATGATTTAGAGCTGGCAAGCCACTTGCATTCAAAGCGGGCATGAAATCGAAATTGCTGGCGCTTTTTTTATTAGCAGGGAGTTCAGTTTTTGCTCGAACGTACTTCGGGTTTGGGGTAGGCATCGGGGGAGGATTTTACGCCCCGCCGCCACCTCCGCCGCCGGTCACCTATGCCGCGCCTTACTATGCACGGCCCGGGTATCACTGGGTGGGCGGCTACTGGTATCCAGCCGGACCGCGCTATTCATGGCGTCCTGGTTATTGGGCACGGCCGCCTTATGCGGGAGCTTACTGGGTTGGACCGCGTTACTACCGGCACTACTATTACCCGGGATATTGGGGGCGGCGCTAAAAGCCCTCTAGGGCACGGCTTGACCTGCGGTGTAGTGATGCAGCTCGAGCCCGAGCGCCCAGCGCCGCTGGAACCCTTTCCAGAATGGATCCCCGGCGGCGTCTTGCCCGGTGCTGAAAGAGCCGTTGTCGCTGACGCCCTCGGGCACTTTCCAGACAGCATTGTTTGACTCAGGGACGCGCACGTCCAGATAAGTGCGGCGGCTGGTATCGCCCTTGAGATGCAGATCAAGGAACGCGGTAATGAAGTGCTGGTTGATGGCGGTGATGCGGTCTTTGCGCCAGACAGGCTCGTCGAAAGCTTGCAGCTGGTTGAAATCAAGGGCCAAGCCCGGCGGTGGAGGATTTCCGCCGGTGTTGTGGCGGGCGGCCTGGTAGACGAGCAGGTAGCGATCGGAATTGACGGCCTGTTCGAAGGCCGGTTTGACGCCGTGGGCGTAATCAGCCACATCGTCGTGATCCCCTGCGATGAATAGGGAGGGGACATGGATAGCGGCGAGCGAGCGTGCATCCCAGGCGGAGTAGGGCGGCTGTTCGCCCCAGGGTGCAATGGCGACAACCGCCTTGATCGACCGGCGGTCAAGGGCCTGGAACTTTGGACTTCCGGCAGACCAGTCGTCGAGATAGTTGCCCGGTACGAACTTTGCGACAGGCCCCACTTTTGCGAGGCCGGCGCCGGCACTTGTTAGCGCTCCATATCCTCCCATCGAGTAACCGACGATTGCCGCGTTCGACGCATCGAGCAGTGAGTGCAGAAAGTTTGCAGGATCGCTCGCGAGACGGCCGAGAGCCTCGATTGTAAAGAGTTGATCGCTCGAACGGTTGAGAAGGGTGCTCGAGAAGCCGCGCACCGCGCCGAAGACCGAATCGGTGTGATCGATAGCGGCGACGACGTAGCCTTTTGACGCGAGATTCTCGGTCAGATAAGTCAGAAAAGTGCGCGACCCGGGGTAGCCGTGCGAGACCACGACCAGCGGACAGCGGGTACCCGGTAGAGGCGGGGCGTCGCGGAGCGCTTTACCCGCGATTTCAAAGGTGGCGTTCGCGTCTGGGGCAGAGTGCGGCATAGCGCTCGAGTAGGTGGTCGATTCTTGCTGCCCGGGCGGGATAACTGCGGGATACCAGATCTCGATTTTGAGAGTGCGGTCGGTGACTGGGGCCTTGCCGGTTTGCTTATCGAAACGCAGAATATCGATCTGGTTCTGATGGACGATTTCGAGGGTGCGAACACCGACCGGGTAAGAGCCGCGGCGGGCCAGCTCGGGCGCATCAGCCTGGGGAACACTGAAGAACTGCTGGGAAGGACTCAGCTGTTGTGGCTGGCAGAGCTGCCAGGCGCCGATGAACATCAGCAGCAAACGGCCGAAACGCATTCGAGTATTTTGGCACAGGGGATCAAGTGCGGCGAGCGACGTTCCGGCCGTTTACGGGGCATACTAAGGCATGCGCATCGGCATTACGTGCTATCCGACCTACGGCGGCAGCGGCATTGTGGCGACTGAGCTCGGGCTCGAGCTGGCGCATCGCGGCCACGAGGTGCATTTCATCAGCTATGCCGAGCCGATCCGGCTCGATACCGATACGCCGGGCATTTACTATCACGAAGTAGAAGTATCGAACTATCCGCTGTTTTTGTATCCGCCCTACTCGCTGGCCCTGGCGTCGCGCATGGCGGAAGTGGCGGAACGGCACAAGCTGGATTTACTGCACGTGCATTATGCGATACCGCACTCCATTTCGGCGCTGCTGGCGCAACAGATGACGACCTCTCGCCGGCTGCCTTTTATCACGACATTGCACGGCACCGATATCACGCTGGTAGGAACGGACCGCTCTTATTTCCCGATTACCAAATTCTCGATTGAGCGTTCCGATGGCATCACAACAATCAGCGAATACATGCGCCAGCGTACAGTCGACTTCTTTGGGATCGAGAAGCCCATCGAGGTAATTCACAACTTCGTAAACTGCTCGCTTTATCAACCGAACGAAGAAGAGCAGAGGAAGGGCGGAAAACGGATACTACATATTTCGAATTTCCGGCCGGTAAAGCGTGTGCTTGACTGCATTCGGGCGTTATCGATAGTCCGCAGGGAAGTGGATGCGGAGCTGCTGCTGGCAGGAGACGGACCGGAGAAAGAGCCGGCCGAGCAACTGGCGAAGGAACTGGGGATTGAGGAGCACGTGCGGTTTCTGGGTAAGCAGGATCATATTGAGCGATTGCTGCCGGGGATGCATGCCTTACACCTGCCGAGCGAGATGGAGGCATTTGGGCTGGCAGCGCTCGAAGCAATGGCGTGCGGCGTGCCGCCGGTTGCCACGAATACGGGAGGCGTGCCCGACCTGATTACGCATGGAGTGGATGGATTTATGGAGCGGGTGGGCGATGTTGACGGCCAGGCACAGCGGCTGATTGAATTGCTTTCCGATGAAGGTTTGCACGGGAGGATGTCACGAGCAGCGCGCGAGACAGCGACCAGGCGATTCTGTACCGAGTTGGTAATACCGCAGTACGAAAGGTACTACGAACAGGTACGGGGAAGCAGCGGAACTTTCGCAGGAGCCGCGGCGTCCAAATAACCAGACACAGTACTCGCCAGGCGAACTCCACGGCTCAGGGCAAGTGGCAGAAGAGGTAGAATTCAGGCGATGGCGCAACCCTTGTCAGGGAATACGGGAAACCTGTCGATTTTGGCGGGGGCCCACAACGGGCTTTCCGAGGAAGACGCTCGAATCCTGAGAGGGCTTCGGGCTGGAATCGACGAAGCTTACGAAGAGTTGATCGAACGTTATGAACAGCAACTTTACGGGATGACCTACCGGTTGCTGGGCAATCAGACGGACGCAGCTGATGTGGTGCAAGAGGTCTTTTTGAAGGTGTTCCGAACGATTAACTCTTTTCGGGAACAGAGCAGCTTGCGCACATGGATTTATCGGATAGCGGTGAATGAGGCACACAACCACCGGCGCTGGTTTGCACGCCATTGCCGTAATGAAGTCTCGATGGAGAGCGAGCGGGCCGACTGTCAGAATTCAATTGAATATGCGCCGGATCCGGGTAGGTCACCATACGACCAGACGCTCGAGAACGAGAACAAGAATTTAATTGAGCGGGCACTGACGCAGATCAATCCGATCTTCCGGACCGCGGTGGTTTTGAGAGACATTCAGAACCTGAGCTACGAAGAGATAGCGGAAATACTGCAAGTGTCACTCGGGACGGTGAAATCGCGGATTCTGCGGGGCCGGGAGGCGCTGCGGCGCGAACTGACTCAAGATTCGAGTCAGGGTTTTGCAGAAGCGATGGCCTAGAGAATGGACAGCTGATGACTTGCTCTAACGTTAAGCGGCGGAGTACCGATTTTATCGATGGAAGGCTGCGCAAGCGCGAGCATTCCAAGCTGGAGGCGCATCTTCGTGATTGCGACGAGTGCTCTCTCGAGGTGCATCAAACCCGCGCCATGCGCGCGTCGCTGGTCAACTTGCCGCATCCTCTCGCACCGGCTTCTTTGCGCAGCAAGCTATTAGTTCTGGCTTCGAAAGAACGGCAGATCCTGATTGAGACGGATGGCTCCCGCCTGCGCCGGTGCTGGAACAGCTGGCGATTCCGGATGGAGCAGCTGATGCGGCCGTTTACGATCCCGGCGACTGGCGGGCTCATGTCGAGCGTACTGCTTTTCAGCGCGCTGGCGTTTACGATCGGAACAACCACGCGACAAGTTGCTTATGAAGTTCCGGTTCTGTATGCGGAGCGCATGGATGCAAATCTGGTTCCGGTGGAGCTGCGTTCGGTGGTTACGCTGGCGATGAGTCTCGATGGCCAAGGGCGGATAACAGATTACGCGGTGCGCGGCGGTTCGAGCAGCTTTGTTGGGAACGCAACCCGGCTGCAGTACAACCAGATTGCGATGCCGCAATTCCCTGGCGTGATGGGCGTGGCTCAACCCACGACCGGCGACGTTCGGATATCGTTCACACCCATCGGATTTCGACAGTAAATCCTTCGATAGCTAACCTTGTCACGCGAAAAGTGTTGACGCCGTTGCGCTTGACGTGAGCACAATGGCACCCATGAATACTTTTCTGCGACTGGGATTCGTCCCAAAAAACTACGACGTTGGGCTGCTGACGCTACGAATAGTCTTTGGGCTGACTCTCTGCATCGTGCATGGCTGGAGCAAGATCGCGCACTTTTCGCAGATGTCGTCGCATTTCCCGGACCCTTTCCATACCGGGCCCCGTTCGATTCTTCTGTTCGCGATCCTCTCGGACGTGGTGTGTTCGCTGCTGGTTGCCGTGGGGTTGGCAACGCGCTGGGCCGCGCTGATTATCGCAATCAATACCGGAGCTGCGTTCGCCCTGGTTCACCAGTTTTCACTTTTCGGACCCCACAGTGGAGAGCTGCCGCTGCTGTTTTTCGGATGGGCGCTGGCGATTCTGATCATGGGCCCGGGACGGTACAGCATCGACCAAGCGTGAAGCGGCATGTATGGGCTCAAACGCCTATGTAGAGGGGCAGCAAAGACGAAGCGACCGCTTCCTTTGGTCGCGGCTCGGAATGGGCTCAAACGCCCTATAGAGGGTGATGGCGATGGCTGGGACGCGGGTCTTCGTTGGGGGCTGGTGGTTCGTTGAAGTAGTCGTTATACAGATCCTCATTGAACAGATTGGCCGTCTTCACATCTTTCAAAGGCAGCGTAATCACCAGGTCCCGTTGCTCAAATGTCTTTTCGTTGAGCGCGCCATCGTAGAAGGTCGTGTAAGCGGTGGTTAAGTTTTCCCCATCGCGGTATCCGCTCTTATAGGGGAGCAGCCGGAAGTAGAGTTCCTGCGGGTCGAGATTAGGCGACTCGGCGACCCAGCCCACATACCATTTGCGCGTGTCCATGGTGATCGACACCAAAAGCTTCTCCTTTTGGGCACGGTGCAGCAGTTGAATGAAGGCGTTTCCATGCTTGCGGATTTCGATGTCTTTGGCTTCTTCTTTATCGACGAACAGGTTCCAGATCAGAGCGGCTGCAGGTCCGAGCAACAAAGAGAGCAGACTCGTTCCAGAAAAGGGGAAGGCGAAGAATAGGTCCCAGGCACGATTGAGGGCTTGCGGCTGGAAGAGGAGCTCAAAAGAGAGGTTAATGAAGCGCGCGATCACCGCAAGGCAGGTTCCAGCCACTGCGGTTTGCAGAAGAAGCCGATAGCCGTCGAGGCGCTGAGCGCCGAACCGAAAGTAGTGCGCAAGGTGGAAAAAGAGAAACCCGCCCAGCAGAGGGAGGAGGAGCAGGTTGTATGGCATTTACTGCCAGCATAACTATTCTGGTTTTCGGTAACGCAGTACTGTAAACGAACCTTTTTTGGGGCCGAGATCGCGATTCTTAGACATCTTCCTCATCGTTTCCTGAACTTTCGGATCGCGAAGAAGAGCGTCAATGTTTGTGATAGTTCTGCCGTCGAAGGTTGTGTACGTGAGTTGATCCTTGGACTTAGCCATGTAGCCTTAGTCCCAGCTTAACGGTTTTCGCGTTCAGATGCGAGTCCTAAGCGAGTAGTCTTCGTTATTACGCGTAAGGTTTGGGTTATAGTACGGGTCGGCGGCAATGATGCTTTGCCATTTCAGGCGCATGCCTTCCACTTCCAACGGGTGCGGGACCAGATCTTTGGATGTCTTCGAGAACGCCTCGTAGTGATAGAGAAGCGCGTGCGGTGTATAGAGCACCTTAAATCCGGCGCTGCTGATCTTGAGGCAGAGATCGATGTCATTAAAGGCGACCGCGAACTGCTCCTCGTCGAACCCGCCTACTTGCCAGAAAACATCCGAGCGGGTCATGAGGCAGGCTCCGGTAACAGCGCTGACGTTGCGGATTACATCGGGAAAGTCAAAGTAATGACTGGTACTACCGTCGAGACCTTTGAAAGCGTGCCCACAATTATCGAAGATGCCCATCACTACCCCCGCATGCTGGATGCGTCCGTCGGGATAAAGCAGCTTCGCTCCAACAGCACCTACTTCCGGGCGAACCGCCAGCTCGACCATAGCCTCAAGCCAACCGGGCTCGATGACCGAAGTATCGTCATTCAGGAATAACAGCACAGGAGAGTTACATTCACGGGCAGCAGCGTTGTTAATGGCAGAGTAATTGAACGGCTTATTGCGCCAATCGATATAGCGGACATTCCGCAGCCGGGCCTGTAATTGATTCAGGTAACTCTCGATGGCGTTGTGCTTCGAGTTATCGATTACTACGACCTCGTAATTCGTGTAAGTCGTTTTGGCGAGGAGGCTGTCTAGATTCGATCGAAGCACGTCGAGCTTACCGCCGGAAGCGATGATGATGCTGACGCGAGTAGCGGGCGGAATGGCGTAACGGGCACGCCAGCGGCCGGTAGCTTTACCCGGCTCCACCGTGAGAGCTCGGCCGGATCTCGCGGAGTATCCAGTAAGCGCGGCGAGGGCAGCGTCAAGCGCGTAGGTTTTGTTGTCCTGGGTTACAGCGGTGGAGCCGGGGGCGGTGCGCCAGTGATAGAGAACGCGCGGCACGTGCACGATTTCTTTCGCCTGTTCCGAGGCGCGCAAAATGAGGTCGTAGTCCTGGCTGCCATCGCAATCAGGGTTGAGGCGACCGATCTTGCGGGCGAGATCCTGACGAAGAACCAGCAGATGGCATATGTAATTCTCTGAGAGCAGCAGATCAGGCGACCAATCGGGTTTAAAGAAAGCCTCGAAGCGCTTTCCTTTCAAGTCGATTTTGTCCTCATCGCTGTAGAGCAGGTCGGCGTCGGGATGACCGCCGATTGCTTCACAGAAGTAGGCTAGTGCATGCCGGGCGAGAGTGTCATCGTGATCGAGAAAGCAGACATAGTCTCCGGTGGCCATTTCCCAGGCGCGGTTGCAAGTGCGGGAGATGCCGCCCCGTTCGGTTCCATACGAAACCTTGATGTTGGGGTTGGTGGAGGAGAGCCGTTCGAGCACGGCGCGAGTGTCCCCGCGAGAGGAGCAGTCGTCGGCAATGCAAAGCTCCCAATGCTCATAGGATTGAGCTACGACAGATTCGATGGCCGCTGTGAGCAGAGAAGGATCGGTTTCGTAGACCGGCATCAGGATGCTGAAGGTTGGGCGCGGAGAGAAGCTTGGGATCTTCAGCTCGATCAGTTCCTGATCCGGTTCTTCGAACTCGTGAATCCAGCGATGATAGTCGGATGAGAACCCTTTTTCGTGATCGATGAGTACAGCGGATTTGGTTTCGTGGATGGGCTGACCGTTCGAGATCAGACGAAGATTGATGGAATGCCGGCCTTTGGCCAGGCGAAGAGAGTCAATTTCGGCCAGGAAGCCGGCTCGCCCGGTCAAATCCAGGTCCGGATGATGTTTTTTCACGTCGGGACGCGGAACGGAAGGAACGACCTCGAAGGGCGGGATGCCGGCAACTTCGATTTGGACAGCATCAACACCGCCTTCGGCCAGACACCAGCCACGAATGGTGATGATGCCGCTGCGGAGCGTGGAGTCGGTCGGGAGAGGTTCATCGCAGACGAGGAAGGAACGACCGTCGCCATTCGAACTGCCGCCGCCAGACTGAAAGGCGCGCTTACCGGGGACGAAGCGCCGGGCAAGGGTTCCGGCGGCGCGCAAGGTGCGCCAGACTCTGCCGGTAAGCATTTCCATGACGATGCGGTCGAGCCGGGCCAGCGATGAGTCGTGCGCAGCCAGCTTCAGCTGTTGCTTTTCGACCAGCTCCAGAAGGCGCTGCAATTGTTTCTGATTGAGGCGGAGTTCGCTTTGGACCTGGCGCAAGGCTTCATTTGCGGCTTCCAGAGATGCTTCGGGTGGATTCTGCCGGGTCATCAATATAGAACAATACCAAGGGGAGAGCGCGGCGACGGTCATCGGAGCAGATGCTGGCAGGACTACAAAAACGGAAGCGCAAAGGGGCGGCTTACGTCAAGCGAGTGCTTAAAAAGGGAGCAGACGCCCTGTTCCCGAGCCAGGAGACCCGCGAATACCAAGGCTGGATCGCGCAGCGGATAGCAGCAAGGAAAGACGAGTATAAGGAAGCTGTATCGCCGGGACTTTTCTCGATTTTGACGCCTGTGTGGAACGGGAGCCCAGTACATTTTTTACGTAAACTGGCGGGTTCCGTTGCGGCGCAGAACGAGAGCGGTGCAAGCGAGTGGGTACTGCTCGACAACGGGTGCTCCGACACGGGGCTTTTAAAGGAGCTGGGGGAGATCGGCCGCGCGCCTTGGGTGAAGTTAGTTCGTACGGAACAGAATGTCGGCATAACCGGCGGTTTGCGCGCGTGTCTGGAAAGTGCGACTGGGCGCTATGTTCTGCCGGTGGACGCGGATGACCTGCTCTACCCGGATGCACTCAGAGTAGTTGCTTCTGCAGTCAAAAATCACGATTATCCGCCGCTGCTGTATACGGATGAAGACAAGGTTGCCGGATCGAGAGTTTATCAACCGTACTTAAAACCGGATTGGGATCCAGTGTTACTGCTGAACTCGGCTTACATCGCTCACCTGGGAGTGATTGAGCGGGAGAAGGCAATCGCATTGGGAGCTTACAGCGACGCGGCCACCGAGGGTAGCCCGGACTGGGATTTATTTGTGCGCTTTTTGATCGCGGGTTACAGCGCGGTGCACATTCCTGAAGTGATCTACAGCTGGCGGGCACACGGGACATCAACGGCGGAGGACACGGACCGTAAACCGTATGTTGACCTTTCGCAGAAGAAAGTTTTGCAAAGGTTCCTGGATGCACACCCGCTGGGAAGCCGATTCAGTGTTGAGCGGAATGCTTTGTTTGAAGGTGGAGCGCACTGGCATTTCCGTAGGCAGCACGGAGCTGAACGGCCTTTTAGGACGGTGGTGCTGCACGAAGGCGAGATCGATCGAGCGAGCCAGTACGCCCCCGAAGCGTTATGTCTACCCGGCAGGGCGGACCCGAGAAGTTTAAAGAGCATTGCTGACGAGATGGCAATCGAGGACGGGTTCATCTACTTCATCCACGACGGCGTGACGCTAGAGAACCCGGAGTGGCAAACAGAGGCGAGTGGGATTGCCGAGCTCCATCCCGATACAGCCATGATTGGAGGGTGGATCCGGGACCGGCGAGGTTTGATTGTGGAAGCGGGACTCGAATTCGGCCCCGACGGAACGTGCAGCAGCCCAAACCGAGGTGAAGCGGCGGACGATCCGGGATACTTCGGGCAACTGTGGAAGCAGCGCTCAGTAAACGCCGTCTCCACTCGCATGGCGGCGATCAAAGCGCGCTTTCTCCTGGATTTGTTGCGAGTGATCCCGGTCGGGGCTTCGCTTGAGTTTCTGGGCGCCTGGGCTGGAGCTTATGCCAGCAAGACGGGGAAACGCATTGTGTACACGCCATTCCTGAGGGCGATTTCCGCGGAGGACGGGAACGGCGGAGTAAGTAAAAGCGAGAGAGAACTGCTGTCGCAGTTTAGAGCTAGTGAGTTACTTTAATTTTGCCAACTCGTCACGGTACAAGCTGTTGCCGGGGTAAGTGTTGGCCAGCCAAGTTAGTAACTCACGAGCTTCGGCAGGCTTCTTGTCGCGCAGCGCAGCGATGGCGAGCAGAACCTTGGCGTACGGGGCAAGATAGCGGCCGTGGGCAGCCGTCTTGCGAAGTTCGGCAATGCCGGTATCATGATCGGTTTGAGCGCCAGTTGCTTTGAGGAGCCAGCGGACAGGTGCGGGTTTCAGGCTCAACAGATAATTTTCGATGCCCATGGCGATGTAAGCGTCATAGTACTGGCTGTGTGCGGCCAGGAGCTTAACGGCCGTCTCGCGACCTTGTCTAACCTCACTAAGAGCAGCTATGCTGCGTTTCAAAACAAGAGCTTCGTAATCGGCATGTAAGCCAAGACGTATTGTTTTGGCAAACAACGCATTGCCGTCTTCGGGTGATTTTTTCAAGGCGGCGGCGACAAGCTGATCGGTCTTACTCAAATCTTCTTCGAACTTACGAGCAAGCGATTGGTCGCCGGCGGGCTTGTGCGTACTGAGTAACTCACTATCGTCAGTTAAGAACTGAGACTTGAGTATGCCCAGGCGATCGAATTCTTCGAAGAGGTAGGCGGCAGCATCGGACGCGGGTCCAACCGGATCATCCGGATGGTCGCGTGAGTAGCTTTGGAAGGTCTGGTGGGCCTGCTGGAATTGCAGGTTATACATCTGCCCGTAACCTGCTTCGAGCGAAGCAGAATAGAAGCAGAGGCGGAGCTTACGCCGAACAATACAAGCGCTATGCAAAGCCGGCAGGAAGCCACTCGTATTGTCACCTGCTCTAGGATAGCGGCTTCCGGAGACCAACCGCGTTGCTAGCCCTTGTAGACTAGAAGAAGAATGACGTTGGAAGAACTGGAAAGAGAGTACGTTACGCTCCGGCAGCAAGGCGACGCTGTCAGGAGCTATCTTTGACGCGCCCACCAAGCAACAAGAACTAGACAAGCTCGAAAGCGAGATCGGCGAGCCCGGGTTTTGGGATTCACCGGAGAAAAGCCAGCGCTTAATGCAGCAGCGCAAGCGGCTGGAAGAATCAATCCAGAGTGCGCGCTCCGTTTCGAGCGCTGCATCGGATATTGAGACTCTGTTTGAATTGGCCCGAGAAGGCGAGAGCGTCAACCTCGATTTAGAGCGGGAGTTGCGCGCCTTCGAGAGCAAACTTGAGCAGCTCGAGACGGGAATGCTGCTTTCCGGGGAAAACGATGCTCGCGGAGCGATCGTGACGATCCATCCCGGGGCCGGCGGCACCGAATCGCAGGATTGGGCCGAAATGCTGCTGCGCATGTATCTGCGCTGGGCGGAACGCCATGGATATACCGCGGTAATCACGGACCGGCTCGAGGGTGAAGGAGCGGGGATCAAATCGGCGACAGTCGAGATCAACGGGGAGAACATCTATGGCCAGCTGCAATCGGAAGTGGGAGTTCACAGGCTGGTGCGCATCTCGCCATTTGATGCCAATGCACGCCGGCACACCTCTTTCGCATCGGTTTTCGTCTACCCGGACATAGACGACGACATAAACATCGACATCAAGCCGGAAGATCTGAAGATCGATGTCTTCCGGGCAAGCGGCGCGGGCGGCCAGCACGTGAACCGCACTGAATCCGCGGTACGCTTTACGCACCTTCCGACAGGCATTGTGGTTCAGTGTCAGAACGAGCGATCACAGCACAAGAATCGCGCCAGCGCGATGAAACAGCTGCGTGCCAAGCTTTACGAGTACGAGATGGAGAAGAAGCGGGCGTCGGACCAGAAGCTGGAAGACACGAAGCTCGGCATCAACTTCGGCAGCCAGATTCGTAGTTACGTGCTTGCTCCTTACCGGATGATCAAGGATCACCGGACGAAGCTCTCGATCGGCGATGTGGACCGAGTGCTGGACGGCGATATCGATTCACTGATTCACGCCTTTCTTGTCTGGCAAAAGACCGGCAAGATCGCAGGCGACAGCAAAGAAGATTTGCCCGATTAGGTGCGGCATGATCGTTCCGCCGAATCAAGAGTCGCTGGAGCGCGCCCGAGAGATTATTCAGCGCGGCGGCCTGGTTGCGTTTCCCACCGAGACGGTTTACGGTCTGGGAGCAAATGCGCTTGATGCGGATGCGGTGCAACGAATTTACCAGGTGAAAAGAAGGCCGTTTGCGAGCCCGCTGATTGTGCATGTGGCAGATGAGGCGATGGCACGATCGCTCGCAACCGAGTGGCCGGAGGCGGCCGAGCGCATTGCAAAGCGCTACTGGCCGGGCCCGCTTACGCTGATTTTGAGGAAGGTGGAGTTCGTTCCCGATATTGTCACGGCCGGGCTTGATTCGGTCGGTATTCGGATGCCGGCACACCCGGTGGCATTGTCTTTTCTAAGGTCGGTTGGCCTACCCATTGCCGCGCCGAGCGCGAATCTGTTCATGCAAATTTCACCGACTACAGCGCAGCATGTTCAGCAGGCGTTCGGCGAGAGTATCGATCTGATTATCGACGGCGGAGCGAGTGAAGTCGGGATCGAATCGACGGTGGTCTCCCTGGCGCGAACGCCGCCCGTGGTGCTCCGGCCAGGCATGATTTCCCAGGCAGAGCTGGAGAGCGTGACGGGCCTCGATTGGGAACGCGAAGTAGACCGGCCGCACTTGACGGAAGCAGCGGAATCACCTGGGCTGCATCCCCGGCATTACGCACCGCAGACACCTTTTTATCTACTTGCGGCGGGCGTTTCGCCGAGGGCGGGACGCGGACGAATTATCAAGATGCCGACCCAAAGCAGAGAATACGCGAGCCGGCTTTACGCGGAGCTGCACCAGGCGGACAAGGAAGGGTGGGACTGGATCGCTATCGAGAAGCCACCAGAGACTGATGAGTGGGCGGGGATACTAGACCGGCTGAAAAGGGCCAGTGCAGCTATACCCGAATAAGATCGAAGGCCCGACGATGATCGTTTAAGAATTGCGCAAGACCTTTGTCGGTGAGCGGATGCTGGAACATCTGCTCCAAGACTTTATAGGGAAGCGTGCAGATGTGAGCGCCGGCTTTGGCGGCATCGATTACTTGTCTAGGTCCGCGAATGGAAGCCGCAAGCACCTGCGTCTTGTATCCGTAGTTGGAGTAAATCTGGATAATGTCGCTGATCAGTTCCATCCCGGGCCAGCCGATATCGTCGATGCGGCCAACGAACGGACTAACAATATAGGCACCCGCTTTGGCGGCGAGAAGAGCCTGCGCGGCGCTGAAGCAGAGGGTGACATTTACGCGTATACCCTGCTTTGAGAGGACCGAGACAGCCTTGATACCTTCTTCGATCAAGGGCACCTTAACAACGATATTCGGGTGAAGTTTAGCGAGGAGGAGGCCTTCCTCAATCATTTCGCGCGAAGTAAGAGAGACGACCTCGGCACTGACATCGCCATCGATCAAGCTGCAGATTTTGCGGATCTGTTCTTCGATCGGTGCACCCTCCCTCGCGATCAGGCTGGGGTTGGTGGTCACGCCATCGATAATGCCCCAGTTGGAGGCCTTTTTCAGCTCTTCCAGGTTGGCTGAATCGAGAAAAAACTTCATGGAATCTAAGCCCTGATCGTAGCACCGAGTAGGATCAGCAGTATGGCAGAGACCCGGCGCACAATAGAGATCGTCCCCGCAAACCCGGATCAGATAGCGCTTGTTCTGAGCTTCATCCGAAAGCTCGCCATTTACGAGAAACTCACGCACGAAGTAGTAGTGACAGAAGAACTGCTGAGGGAGTTCCTGTTTGGAGAACGGCCGGCAGCAGAAGTGGCGTTTGCCTACCTAAACGGGGAGGCAGTGGGCTTCGCGGTGTTCTTCACGAGTTTTTCCACGTTTGTGGGACGCCCCGGTCTTTACCTAGAGGATCTATATGTGGATCCGGAGGCGAGAGGCCTTGGGATCGGAAAGACACTGCTCCGCTACCTGGCAAAGCTTGCCGTGAAGCGCAATTACGGGCGAGTGGAGTGGTCGGTACTCGATTGGAACAAGCCATCGATCGACTTTTACTTGAGCCTGGGGGCGGAGGCGCTTGACGAGTGGACAGTTTACCGCCTGCAGGGCAAGTCGCTCGACAGGCTTGCCAGCGAATAGCTCCTATAATCAGGACGAATGTCTTTGTTCCCGGCGACGCTGGCGCGCCTTGTTGATATCCCAAATGGGCGGGTTCTGGAGAACGCGCCGTTATCTGAGTACACGCGGTTTGCCATTGGCGGACCGGCGGATATCCTGTTCGATGCGAAGGACGAAGCAGCATTTGTCTGCGCGCTCGAAGCGGTGATTGAAGCACAGACGCCGCATGTCGTGATTGGGGGCGGGACAAATCTGGTGGTCGCCGATGCGGGCTTCGCGGGGGTAGTGCTGCGTTACAGCGGCGGCACGATCGGCGGACGCGAGTGCCTGCTGGAAGCGGAAGCTGGAGCGGTGCTGCAGGATGTGGTCGATCGAAGCATCACTCTTGGGTTGGGTGGCCTGCAGACGATGACCGGCATTCCGGGGTATCTAGGCGGGGCGGTCTACGGCAATGCCGGCGCTTACGGTCATTCGATAGCCGAGCTCATCCGATGTGTGAGCGTGTTCGACGGCGAGCACGTGGTCAAGATGACTAATGAGGACTGCCAGTTTCGCTATCGTACGAGTATTTTCAAGCAGCGAAAGTCGTGGATCATTCTTTCGGCGAAGCTGGAGTTTCGGGCGAGCGACACGGACGAGCTGCGGAAGACTGCTTCCGAGATACGTGCGGTGCGCGACGTGAAGTATCCGCCATCGATGAAGTGCGCCGGAAGCATTTTTAAAAATTTGCTGCTAGTCGAGTTGCCGGCGAGCGCGGCAGCCCAGGTTCCCCCGGGAGTGATTCGCGAGGGCAAGGTTCCATCGGCCTGGTTTCTGGAGCAGGCGGGTGCAAGAGGAATGCGGCGCGGCGACATACAGGTAGCGGACTATCACGCCAATTTGATTTACAACGATGGCGCGGGTACGGCCGAGGACCTGGTGGCGGTGATTCGGGAGGTGAAGTCGCGCGTACAAGACCGCTTTGGATTTGAGCTAGAGGAAGAGGTCCAGTATGTCGGGTTCAATGGATAGGCAGAGTAGAAAGTCTGCGGTCCTGTTCTTAATACTCTGCTGGGTCGGAGTGCTTGGGGCGCAGGAGCCGGTGACGTTGATACTGGCGAATGGGAAGGTCTGGACGGAGAATCCGGAGCAGAAAGAAGCCGAAGCGATTGCCGTAAGCGGGAAGCACATTATTGCGGTCGGCAGCACGGCGGACATTCTGAAGCTGAAGCAGGAGCGAACGCAGAGCGTCGATCTCGAAGGGCGGCGGCTGCTGCCAGGGTTCAATGACGCGCATGTGCATTTCGCCTCCGGGGGTGCGAGCCTAGCGGGTCCGCAGCTGCGTTATGCCAAGAGCCAGGACGAATTCCGGAAGACGCTGGCGGAGTTCGTGAAGCATCAGCCAACGGGTGTTTGGATCCAGGGCGGCAACTGGGATCACGAGAACTGGACGCCGGCGGTGCTGCCCGTGCGCGAACTCATCGATCCTGTAACGGGGAACAATCCGGTATTTATAAACCGGCTCGACGGGCACATGTCGCTGGCGAACTCGCTGGCACTGAAGCTGGCGGGGATAGACAAGAACACGAAGGACGTTGCGGGCGGCGTGATCGTGCGGGACGCGAATGGTAACCCGACCGGCATCCTAAAGGATGCGGCTCAGGAGCTGGTGGAGAAAGTTATTCCTCCTCCCTCGCCGGACCAAATCAGAACGGCCGTGATGGCGGCACAGGCTTATGCCAATGCGCAGGGAGTCACGAGCGTGCAGGACATGTCGGCGTCGCCCGATGTTTTGCGTGTTTATCAGACGATGCTACGCGCCGGGGAACTGCATGTGCGGATTGCGGCGCAGCAGCCACTGCATCTCTGGCGCAATCTTGCACGAGTGGGGCTGATGGCTGATTTTGGCAATGAGCAGCTGCATATCGGCGGGCTAAAGGGTTTCGCGGACGGCTCGCTGGGGTCAACGACGGCACTGCTCTTTCAGCCGTACCTGGATGCGCCGGACACAAGCGGCATTCCCAGCGCAGAACTGGCAAATCCCAAGCAGATGTTCAGCGACATCGAAGAGGCCGATGCGGCGCACCTGCAGATCCACATACACGCGATCGGCGATAAGGCGAACCACACGATTCTGAACTTTTATGACGATGTTCAGCGGGAGCACGGGGAGCGGGACAGACGCTGGCGTATTGAGCACGCACAGCACTTATCGGCGGCGGACATTCCGCGCTTTGCCAAGCTGCATGTAATTGCCTCAATGCAGCCTTATCATGCAATCGACGACGGACGCTGGGCTGAAAAGCGCATCGGGAGCGAGCGCGCGAAAACGACGTACGCATTCCGATCGCTGCTCGATTCAGGGGCAATGCTCGCATTCGGCTCGGACTGGGATGTCGCGCCGATGAGCCCGCTGATGGGGATTTATGCGGCGGCGACGAGGAGAACTCTGGATGGTAAACATCCGGAAGGCTGGGTTCCCGAGCAGAAAATCACAGTGGCGGAAGCGGTACATGCGTACACGGTGGGATCCGCGTACGCGAGCTTCGATGAAAAGATAAAAGGCTCAATAGAGCCGGGGAGGCTGGCAGATTTCGTTGTGTTGTCGGATGATATTTTTGCGATCGATCCGGCGAAGATTGCGGATGTGAAAGTGAAGATGACCGTTTTCGATGGAACCATCATTCAGGGCCCTACGCCGTGCTGCTACCAAAAGGACTCAAGCGGACTCCTAATTCGACCATGAGCCGACGGATGCGCGGCGAGGTGAGCGCCTGGAGTTCAAGCACGCGGGATTCTTTCAAGCGCGTTTCGGCGGCGGCGAGTTCCGGCCCGAGCACGCCGGGATGACACATGAACTCGGTGAGACCTTCCGGAAGATTTGCCAGAGCCGCTGCAAAGGTCGCCTCAGTTAGCGAACCAGTCAGGCGGAAGCCGAGGAAGTGATCGGTGAACAAGACGTTGTGACGCTGGGCGGTGCGGCGATAGAAGCCGCCGGCACGTGACAAGGGAAAGCCAGCAATCCGCATAGCGGGATCAAGCGGCAGGCGGACATAAGGAATGTTGTATTCGCCGGCGAGCCGGACAACTTCGCGGAACACCTGCGGCACAAGGTGCGTGTGCTTATGCGTGTCGAGGTGAGTGGGGCGGATGCCGGCTGCGAGGATTTTTTCGATCTGCATCCTGAGTTCTGCGCGGACATCGAGATGGCGTTTTGCGAGAGCGAGCAGAAGCTGACGAGGTCCTTTCGGCAACGGCTTTCCTGTCACAAGAGACCGGCCCTGCACGAGTACAAGATGACAGCCGACATCGAGCGCCGGCATATCTCGCGCCAGCTCGACAGCATGGTCAAATGCGTCCCCGTTCGCCATCAAGGTGGCGGAAGTCAACACGCCCTGGCGGTGCGCCTGGCTTATGCCGGCATTTACATCGCGATTGAATCCAAGATCGTCGGCATTGATGATCAGCCTTTTCAAAAAATGCGCAGCCTGATCGTCAGGAACTTCTTGGGATTGGCGCGGAAGTCCTTTAGGGTCTCGTGCAGCTCACGCAGTGTGCCGGTAGATTCATCGTAGAGCGCGGGATTGACTACAAGCTGACCGAGAGTTCCCTGGCCCGCATTGACCTTGTCGAGCGTGGTGTTTACCTTGTCGAGGGATGCCGCGAGCTGTTTCACTAGCTTGTCGTCCTTGAGGAGCTGGCCGGCCGTTCCCTTCCCGGCGTTCAGGTCATTCAAGAGTGCGTTGAACTGGTCTACTACCGAATGCAGGTCGTTGTAGAGCTTGGGATCTTTCAGGAAAAGTCCGGCAGTTCCCTGCCCTTGTTGCAGTGCCTGCGTGATCTGGTCGAATCTGCTTAAGACTGCCTGCGCCTGTTCGTAAAGCGTATTGTCATTGATCAGATGACCGATGGTGCCGGTTCTCGAGTTGAGAGTCGTGGAAAGCAGCTGAAGCTGGTTTACAGTCGACTGAAGACTGTTGTAAAGCGTCGGATCGACGAGTAGTTTACCGATAGTTCCATTGCCGTTCTCGACATTTCCGACGATGCTCTGAACCTTTTCGAGCGTGCCTTGCACGGAATCGAGAATGCCGAAACCCTGGGCAACCAGCGCATCGAACTGCTTGGTTTCGACTGCCTTAACGGTCGCTCCTTCGCGTACGGTATTCGGACTGGTGCCTTTGTTGATCTGTAAGAATTTGGTGCTGCCGAGAAGATTGTCGGATGAGATCGTTCCGAGCGAATCGGACGGAATCTGCTTCAGCATGTTTTCATCGACGTGAAAATCAATTTTGATGATGCGATTGGGATTCGTCTCGCCAGAGAGCTCAACCGTATCGACCTTGCCAGCTTGAATGCCATTGATCCGCACCGGGGCTCCCTTGACAAGGCCCGCCGCATCGGAGGTAAACAGATGCAGAGCAACCTCTTTTTGAAACCAGTTCATATTACCGGTCAAAAGAAAGACAAGCAGGGCGATGCAGGTAAGCGCCACAATGCCAAGAATGCCGACTTTCAACTGCGAAAAACTTACTTTGTTATTGCTGGCCATAAGCTAACCCTCGTGCCTGATGAACTTTTTGACGTAATCGTCCTCTGAACTTTCCATTTGATGACGAGTGCCCTGAAAAACGATCTGCCCCTCACGCATGACAATGAACTTCGTACGATTCCGCTTGGGCGATTCTTCACCGATGAGAGGGACCAGAAATTCCTGCTCGGGATCGTAGCGGAAATCGTCCATAATCTCTCCATCCTGATAGCGGTGAGTGACGATTAAAGAAGAGCTGTTTCGAACATCGCGCTCTTTGGCAATGACGGCCATGATCATATTGGCCGTGATCGGATCGAGACCGGCGGTAGGGGAATCGTAGAGAACGACCGGCGGCTCGTTCACGATGGCGCGTGCGATCCCGACCCGGCGGCGCATGCCTCCAGAAAGTGAACTGGGTGCGCTATCGAAGGTCTGCTCGAGCTCCACAAAACGAAGCGTTTCCTTCACTCGCGCCTCGGTATCAGCATCGTCGTGCTGCTCCTGATGAGCAGAACTCTGCTGATTGATAATCGGATACTCGACATTTTCGCCAACGGTGAGGGAATCGAAAAGCCCGCCCTCCTGGAAAAGAAATCCAGCGCGGCTTCGCAAACCGAATAGCTTGCCTTCTTGCAAGGCGGTGACCTCTTCGCCAAAGAGCCGAATAGTGCCTGAGTCGACAGGCACGAGCCCGATAACGGCCTTCAGCAGTGTTGTTTTTCCACTCCCGGCTTGCCCGAATATGACGCGCGTCTCGCCCGGCTTGAGAGCGAAGGAAATGTCGCGCAGGGCCCAGGTGTGGCCGTAGCGAAGATTGACGTTGACGAATTCGAGGATGGGCCCGTCCGGCATAATTACAGGCCCACGAAAACCTTATCGATCAGAAACGTGACAACGAAGATCCAGATAGAAGCGGAGACAACGGCCTGGGTGGTGGCGCGCCCTACGCCCTGCGTTCCGCCGGTAGTGGCGAGACCGTAGAAGCAGCCGATCAAGGAGATGATGACGCCGAAGAGAAGCGGCTTGATGAGGCCTTGCACCAAGTCGTTTAAGACCAAAGCTTGATAAGAGGTGGTCCAGTACTGGCTGGCGCTGATGATGTGCAGAAGGGGAACTGCGACAAGATAGGCGCCAAAAAGTCCGATGACGTCGGCGACGACGGTGAGACAAGGCAGCATGAGAGCTGTCGCTATTAAGCGCGGCGTGACCAGCTTTTGGACAGGATCGGTGCCGAGCGCGCGCATCGCGTCGATTTGCTCGGTGACTTTCATGGATCCGAGTTCGCTGGCGATGCCGGATGCATTTCGTCCCGCAACGAGAAGAGCGGTAAGCACTGGCCCGAGTTCACGAACTAGCGTGAGGGCGACAATAGCGCCAACCTGGCTTCCTGCGCCGTAGGTATTGAGCGCACGGGCCATCTGAAGTGAGATGATGGCGCCGCTGAAAAAGCCGGTAAGGATGACGATGGGCAGACTACCGATGCCAATCGTGTCCATCTGCAGGAAGACGTCGTTTGCGTAATGCGGACGCCTGAGGACGTTGGCGAAGGCGCGAAAGGAGAGGAGAAGAAAGTCCTGGAAAGACCCGACCCAGGTCTTCAGGAAGTCGACCAATCAGGAGCTCCCCGGGACGGCCTCGCACTCATGGATCGATGCTAGCACGGCAAGGAGCTTTTGCACGGTGAATGCTTCGTGGAAGGCGCGGCTAAAAGTGAAGCACCGAGGGATAGAGGCGCCGAGCTTGAGAGAAGCTCGTTTTCCGGCGTCAGTAACTCACGGCGGCGGGGGCCGATTGATCGCTGCGGTTATTCTTCTGATCGACAGCGCTGACCGTATAGCGGTACGTTTTGCCGTGTTCTACATTGTTGTCGCTAAAGGCGGGGAGCGTGAGCAGACCCCCGACCGGCTGGTATGGGCCGTTATCGATAGAACGTAAAACGAAGTAACCTCTCAGATCGGCTTCGGGACTGCGTTGCCAGGAGACTTCAATCGAATTAGGACCGGCGAGCGCCGTAATGCTGGCGGGTACGGAGGGCGGAAAAATATCGTGAGTCGTGACGGGACAGGGCTTGGAGGGCAAGCTCTCGGCCAAGCCACGTGCTGCGACGACCGTGTATTCGTAGGGCGTTTCGTACTGAGAGCTTTCGTCGAGGTATTCATGAGACTTCGACGTGCCCAGCTGAAGCGGTTCTTTATCAGCCGAAGCTTTACGGCGGATCCGGTACTCGAAATCCCCTTCTCTCCCGGGCCACGAGAGCAAGACACCTTTAGCAGTGGAGACGGCAGTGACGGAGGGCGGTTCAAGCGGGGGCAAAACGTCGAGCAGGATGCGATTAGACCACGACGAGTAATGATCGTTTTTCTTGACAGCTGATCGAACAGCGACGGCTACCCGCTTACCAACCCAATCAGCTGCAGGTATGGTCTTCGAGAGAACGATGCTGGACGGATTGTCAAAAGTGGCTGAGGCGGGCGGCTCGATCACGTATTTGGTAGCGGAGGCGGCCCAGCGATCGAAGTCAAACGGGACAGGCGCAGTGCCGATGCGCAAATCGATCTCGGAAAAGCGGCTGACTACCAGTCCGTCGGTAGTTCGGGAGGGCGTGCCGAAGTTTATGATGAGTTCTCCGCCGCGCTCGACGACAGTCAGGTCGGTGACCGCGACAGGAATTTCCGGGGAGGGCGGCAGAACTGGCCCGACGTAACCGCAGCCGGCTAAGCAGAAACACAGAACAGAGAAAAGAGTGTAAGCCGGCGCAACCCGCACGCTAGAGAATATACCTGCTGAGATCCTGATCTTTCACAATTTCAGCAAGTTGTTTGCGCACGTAAGCGGCGTCGATTTTGACGTTCTTCTTCTTAAGATCCGGGCCTTCGAAAGAAATCTCTTCGAGAAGCTTCTCCATGATGGTGTGCAGGCGGCGCGCCCCGATGTTTTCAGAAGACTCGTTTACTTCTGCCGCTACCCGGGCGATCTCGATCAGCGCATCTTCCGTAAAGCTCAGCCGGATTCCCTCGGTTTCGAGCAGAGCCATATATTGTTTGACCAGCGCAGACTTCGGCTCCTTGAGGATGCGGATGAAGTCGCCTTCGGTCAGTGTTTTGAGCTCGACGCGGATCGGGAAGCGGCCCTGCAGCTCCGGAATTAAATCGGAGGGCTTCGAGACATGGAAGGCGCCGGCGGCCACAAACAGGATGTGATCGGTGCGCACAAAGCCGTGCCGAGTGTTGACTGTGGTGCCCTCGACGATGGGGAGGATGTCGCGTTGTACTCCTTCGCGGCTGACATCGGGGCCGTGGCCGCCTTCGCGTCCGGCAATCTTGTCGATTTCGTCGAGGAACACGATGCCATTCCGTTCGACTCGCTCGAGAGCTATCCGCGTAACCTGGTCCATATCGACGAGCTTCTGCTCTTCTTCCTGGACCAGGTACTCGAGCGCCTCGGAGACGCGCATATTGCGCTTTTTGGTACGCGGGCCGAATAGGCCTGGGATCACATCTTTGAGATTGATGTCCATCTCTTCGATGTTTCCGTTGGTTGAAACCTCGAACGTGGGGCCTCGCTCCTTGACATCGACTTCGACCATACGATCGTCAAGCTTGCCGGCGCGCAATTTTTCACGCAGCTTCTCACGCGTACGATCGGAGCTCTCGCTCGATTCGGGCTGCGGGGGCATGAGGAGATCGAGCAGACGCTCTTCGGCCTGCTGCTCGGCACGCTCGGCTACCTGCTCGAGGCGCTCTTCGCGCACCATATCGATAGCGATATCGACCAGATCGCGGATCATCGATTCGACATCGCGGCCCACGTAGCCGACTTCGGTGAACTTACTGGCTTCAACCTTGAGGAAAGGCGAGTTGGCCAGCTTAGCCAAGCGGCGGGCAATTTCGGTTTTGCCGACGCCGGTAGGACCGATCATCAGGATGTTTTTAGGCATCACTTCTTCGGCCATTTCGGGCTCGAGTTTCTGCCGGCGTACTCGATTGCGAAGCGCAATGGCAACGGAACGCTTCGCGTCCGCCTGACCGATGACGTGCTTATCGAGTTCGGCCACAATCTCGCGAGGAGTCAGCTCATCGAGTAGCGGAGCTTCGTCAGAAGACTGCTGGGGCAGATAGATGACCATTACGTCAGCTCCTCGAAAGTGACACTTGCGTTGGTGTAGATGCAGACGTCGCCGGCGATCTTCATGGCTTTTTCGACGATGTCCCTTGCACTCAGCTCGGTGTTATCGAGAAGAGCCAGGGCGGCGGACTTTGCGAAAGCCCCCCCGGAACCGATGGCGGCAATGGGAGAGTCGGGTTCGATCACGTCGCCGGTTCCACTGACGATGAAGATGTCCTTGGTGTCAGCGACAAGCAATAATGCTTCCAAGTGGCGCAGCATGCGGTCCGTCCGCCACTCCTTGGCGAGCTCCACTACGCTGCGCGGCAGGTTACCGCTGTACTGTTCGAGCTTAGCTTCGAGGCGGGCAAAGAGAGCGAAAGCATCAGCGGTGGCGCCCGCAAAGCCGGAGATGATCTTCCCGTTGTAGAGACGCCGCAGCTTTCGCGCGCCGCTCTTGAGCACCTCACTACCCATGGTCACTTGGCCGTCTCCGGCTAGCACGACAACGCCGTTGCGCCTGACGCACAGGATCGTTGTCGAACGAATTTTTCTACGCATCTGGATGTACGAATTGGAAGTGAAGAAGCCGCCGAGGCGAAAGGGACGCCCCGAGGGCACCTTTATTTCAGCACAGCAGAGGTACGACGCCGTTTCCCAAGTACAGTAGGGACGCTAGGTCGGTGCTGTAACCGGGCGCGAGATTGAGGCTAAACAGGCACAATTGACTTCGCAAGGTTCAGAAATGTGGCAATTCTGACACACTAGATGATCGGCAAGTCTAATGGAATGAGAGGATTGCGAGTCGGAGTGTTATGCTTTGTCTTTCGGATGCACTCACAGACAACCCTTCGCCGCGCGGTGGAAACGAGCGGTGTCGGCCTGCATCACGGCGCCCCGGTCCGCCTGCGTATTCTTCCTGCCCCGCCCAACACCGGCATCGTCTTCATCCGCACCGATCTCGACAATACCCGCATTCGCGCTAGCTGGAAGCTGGTGGAGCGGGTCAGCTATGCAACCAGCTTGATGCATCCGAAAGGGATCTTCATCTCGACGACGGAGCATCTGTTGAGCGTGCTTTACGGCATGAGCATCGACAACGCTCTAGTCGAACTGGATAATCTCGAGCTGCCCATTCTGGACGGGAGTGGTTTGCCGTTCGTCGAGCTGGTACGGGAGGCAGGCGTTCAGGAATCGGGCAGGCCGCGCCGCTACATGCGGATCTTGAAGCCTGTGTCGGTGGAAGCGGGCACCAAGGTCGTGACGATCTTGCCGAGCGATCGTTTTGAGCTTCGCTGCACGAACTTTTATGACCATCCGCTGGTGGGCGAGCAGACGCTGAGCCTGGAAGTGACACCGGATGGCTACGGTAACGACATTGCTCCGGCCCGAACTTTTGGATTTGAGTACGAGCTCGATCAGATGCGCGACATGGGGCTTATCCGGGGAGCCACACTAGAGAACGCGGTCTGCTTTACGCGCGACGGGATCGCCAATCCGGGCGGGCTACGTTTCGCCGACGAATGCTGCCGGCACAAAGCGCTGGACCTTATCGGCGACCTTGCGCTGATCGGGCGTCCCCTGCTGGGCTGTGTCGTGGCGGAGCGTGCGGGACACGCGATGCACGTTGCGCTGGTTAAGAAGCTCATGTCGGATCCGTCCTTTTACGAGATCGTCACGCTCACCAAATCGTCGGGCGCGGTTGCCTGACGATCGTTTGAGGCTGCGGTGCGTGCTATCCCCCACCTGATCACCCTGTTCCGGGTTCTCTGTGCCCCTGTTCTGGCGGTGCTGTTAGTTCAATCGAGATATCGAACAGCGCTCGCTCTCGTTTTCCTGGCGGGAATAAGCGACTGGTTTGACGGCTGGGCAGCCAGGCGTCTGAAGGCAGACGGGCATTTGGGGGTAATCCTCGATCCGTTGGCGGACAAAGTGCTGCTGGTGACGCTCTTCCTCGTGCTCGGCATACTGCGTCTGATTCCGGCCTGGATTTTCTGGCTGGCGATTGGCCGCGATCTGGTGATCGTGTTTGGCGCGCTGCTAGTAAGGATTTATCGAGGCGTGCAGACGTTCGTGCCATCAACACTCGGCAAGGTCAGTACCTTTTTCCAGATCATGCTCATTCTGCTTACCTTGGTCTACGCCGCTTTTTCTTTCGATATTTTTCTGTGGCTGAAATACACGGCGGTGGCCCTAGCTGGAATTTTTACAGTTCTAAGCGGATTGGAGTACATACGATTGGGTATCGATATGGCGCGCCGGCGGGTTCCGACGCCCTACTGATACGGAAAACACGCCTGAATCGAAACGGTCATTGACGGGGCTGAAAGCTGGGAGTAGCCTTGGAACATGGAGTCCGGTGTCGAGATTTTTGTGCCTTCGCGGCTGTACTCGCGCGTTGGTTGGGCGGCCTTGGCGGGCTCACTCATCTCGGTGCTCTGCGGTTTTCGGGCTCCGCTCGCCTTTATTCCGGGCCTGCTCTGTTTTATCACTGCCGGCGCGCTGTTCTGGCTAGCGTCAAGGCCGGCCATTCGCCTCGGGGAAACCCAGTTCAATATAGGTGAGCGCGCTGTGGCCTGGCGGGAAGTGCGGGAGATCAATGCGAGCAGGTTTTTCTCTCCTTTGGTTCTGAAAGTGAAGCTAACCAACTCGCGGCATGCCATGCTGATCTACCCCGGTGAACCCGAGCGCATTGAACAGTTGCTCTTTCAGCTGCGGAAGCATTCCATTCTGGCTACCTTTGACGGAGTGGCTCACCGCGACTATTGGACGTGGCTGAGCTTAAACGGTTCGCAGAAAGAGAATGCCGTTCTGGAGCAGCCCGTGCGCATGCTGAGCGTGGAAGAAGAGGACGAGATCGAGCGCCTGTATCAAAAGCTGAAGGCCGTGGGCCGGCTGGATACACGCGTGGATAAATCCAACACATCGGATGAGGATTAGCGCCGCTGCTCTTTAGGATTCCCGGAGGCAGAGCCCGGCGCGGCGGTTGCGTCGCCCTGCTCGCTTGCATGCTTCTGGCGCTGGTGGTTTTCTTTCAGCGTGGACGATTGCTCACCTGGGCAGGAAGCCAGCTGGTGGAAAACGATGGCCCGCAGAAAGCTGATTGTATTCTGGTGCTCGGCGGGGACGATTCCGGCAGCCGCATTTTGAAGGGCGCCGAACTGGCGCGCGCGGGATTTGCGCCGTACGTACTGGTGGACGGGCCGCGTACTTTGGTGGGTCATGAATCGGATGCGACCATCGAGTATGCGGTCTCGAGAGGGTTTCCAGTCTCTCTGTTTCGTGCGGTCTGGCTTCCGCCCGGGGTCGATTCGACCAGCACCGAAGTTCAGTACGTTGCCAACCAGTTCCTCCGGAAAAACGACGTCCGCAAGGTCTTGCTCGTGACAAGCAACTACCATACGCACCGCGCGGCGCACCTGATGCGCTCTGAGTGCCCCTGGCTGCAGGTGATCGTCGTTCCCGCGGACGATCCATTCTTTTCTCCGAATGGCTGGTGGAAGAATCGCAACGGCAAGAAAACATTTCTGCTCGAGTGGACCAAGACAGTGACCGAATGGTGGGGACTCTGATGCTCAAGTCACTGGCTACTTTGTGGCCTTACATGAGGCGTTACCGCCGCGGGCTTGCGCTCGGGATCGGCTCGCTACTGATGAAGGACCTGCTGGCGGCTGCCTTGCCAATCGTGATTAAATACGGCGTCGACTCGCTGACGCACGGCTTCGTACTCAAGATTGTGCTCGAGCTGGCGGGACTGCTTATTGGCATTTCGCTCGTGAAGGGCCTGTTCCAGTACTGGATGCGGGTGATCATTATCGGAATCTCGCGAGACATCGAGTTCGATCTTCGCAACGATCTGTTCGGCCACCTGGTGAAGCTTTCGCAGGAGTTCTACAGCCGCTATCGCACGGGAGACATCATGGCCCGCAGCACGAACGACCTGAACGCGGTGCGGATGATGCTCGGGCCGGGCGTTATGTACTGTACCGAGACCACAGTGATGCTGGTGCTGTCGGTTGCGGTGATGGTTTACGTGGACTGGCGCCTCACTCTGATCGCACTGATCCCGGCGCCGTTTGTATCGCTAGCGGTGATCCTTTTCGGCCGCCGCATCCACACCCGCTTCGAGCAGATCCAGCGTATGTTCTCCGATATCAGCAGCCGCGTGCAGGAGAATCTGGCGGGCGTGCGGGTGGTTCGAGCGTACGCGCAGGAGAAGGCGGAAGTAGACAAGTTCGAGAGCCTGAACCGGGATTATATCCGTGAAAATATAGGGCTGGCGCGCATTCAAGGAATGTTCATGCCGCTGCTGCAGGGATTGATCGGGATCACATTCCTGCTGGTGCTCTGGGCCGGTGGAAGGCAGCTTATCGAAGGCCGGATCAGCCTGGGAAGCTTTGTGATGTTTAACACCTATATGGGAATGCTGATCTGGCCAATGATCGCGTTCGGCTGGGTGGTAAACCTGATGCAGCGCGGAACGGCGTCGCTCAACCGGATCAACGAAATGCTGCGGGAAATACCGCGGATTGCCCGGCCAGCCGGGGCGGTCACTTCTGCGGGCAGCCAATTGCCCGAAATCCGGTTTAACGCAGTGGCGGTGACGCATGGCGAACGGCGCGCTCTGGAGCAGATTGAGCTGACCATCAGAGCGGGCGAAACAGTGGCGATTGTCGGACACACGGGCAGCGGGAAGACAACTCTGGTGAGTTTGATTCCACGACTGTTCGATCCGACAGAGGGAACGGTATCTTTCGGCGAGGCGGATGTGAAACATCTCGATCCGGAAGAGTTACGCCGACAGATCGGATTTGTTCCGCAAGAGACTTTCCTTTTCAGTGCCACACTTGCGGAAAATATTGCGTGGGGGAAGCCGGAAGCTACGCGGGATGAAGTTGAGTGGGCGGCGGAGGTGGCAGGTTTAGCTGCCGATATCCGGACGTTTCCAAACGGGCTCGACACCATGGTGGGCGAGCGCGGGCTCACCCTCTCCGGCGGCCAAAAACAGCGCACCGCGATTGCGCGGGCGATCATACGGAATCCACGTATTCTGATACTGGATGACGCACTTTCGAGCGTGGATACGGTCACCGAAGAACAGATTCTGCAAGGCCTCTCGACGGTGATGCGAGATCGAACCACAATACTGATTTCACATCGTGTTTCGACGGTACAGAATGCGAATCGGATCGTGGTACTGAGTCACGGGAGGATTGTTGAATCGGGAACTCACGCCGATCTGCAGCGGCGCGGCGGGTACTATGCTGAACTGTACGAGAAGCAGTTGCTGGAAGAAGAATTAGAGGCAATCTGACAATGAGAAGACCGCTTACGGAAATGCCCGGCTCAGACAAACTTAACCGGCGGCAATGGATCGGTACGAGTGCGGGCGCACTGCTGATCAGTCGCTTGGGGCGGGGGCAGGACTATCAGGCGCACGGAGCGGATATCAAGCTCGGAGTCGCTTCCTACTCATTTCGGAAGTTTTCGCGCGCGGAAGCGATCCGAATGACTAGGCAATTGGGCACGCCTTACCTGAACGTAAAAGACTTTCACCTGAAGCTGAACAGCACGGCGGAGGAGATTGCAGCAGCGAAAAGAGAGTTCGCCGATGCCGGGATCATTCTAGTGGGATGCGGAACCATCAGCTTCGATAAAGATGATGAGGCGGACATCCGCAGCAAATTCGAATACGCCCGTGCCGCAGGATTTCCGTTGATGGTCTGCGCGCCCACAGCGGCCACGCTGCCCAAGCTCGAAAAATATGTACGCGAGTTCAACATCAAGCTCGCAATTCATAACCATGGTCCCGAGGACAAGCATTTTCCGACTCCGCAAAGTGTGCTGGCGGCGGTCAAGGGCATGGATCCGCGCTGCGGGCTCTGCATGGATATCGGGCACACCTCCCGTACCGGCGCGAACATAGTCGATTCGATAGCCGAAGCAGGGCCGCGTCTGCTCGACATGCATTTCAAGGATTTGAGCGATCCGCTCGGCAAAGAATCGCAGGTTCCGGTGGGTGACGGAAAGCTGCCGATAAAGGGCATTTTCGAGCAGCTCATAAAGGTTAAGTACAAGGGATCGGTGAATCTCGAATACGAGGTTGAGCCGGAGAACCCGCTACCGGGGATGCAGAAGAGCTTTACTTATATGCGACGCGTGCTGGCTGACTTAGGCGCTCGCAACTCTGCTTAGCTCAGCGCATCGCGAGAGCGCTGCGGGCGGCATCGACAGTTCGTTCGACTTCGGGCAATTCAATTAAGGTCTGGGTACCCACGCCGGGTTGGCTATCGATGGTCAGTCGATAACCGGGACCAAAGAGAACCCGCAGCCGCTCGTTGACATTGCTAACGCCGATGCCGGAGGTGAATATCGTATCGAGCTTCGCTTGATCGATGCCTACCCCGTCATCTTCGATAACAATATGCAGCCGTGTCTCTTCCATCCAGGTTTGCAAGCGGATGGTGCCGCCATCGACTTTGTTGGCCAGGCCGTGTTTGACAGAGTTCTCAACGATCGGCTGCAGGATCATGCTGGGCACGAGCCGATCGAGGGTGGCGGCACCGATCTCCTTTTTAAAACGCAGCTTGTCGCCAAAGCGAACCATTTCAATCTCCAGATAATCATCGATGAATGAGATCTCCTCGCGCAGCGGCGCAAAGTTGTCGGTCTTCTTTAAAAGGCGGCGAAGGATTTTTGAGAGCCGGTAGATCATGCTGCGGGCGCGATCGGGATCGATGCGAATCAGAGTCGAGACGGAGTTGAGGGTATTGAAGAGGAAATGCGGGTTGATTTGATTCGTGAGGGCAGTAAGCCGGGCTTCCGTCAGGCGGGCGCGCTGCGTTTCGAGCTGACGCTCAGCCCGAAAGCTGCTCCAGACCCGGATAGGAAGGCAGATCGCGAAGAGAGTTGTCACAGAGGATGCGGCGACCAGCCAGAAGGTGACAGGGTCGCCCTCAAACATCAGAAACGTGTTGTGTTTGTGAAATTCATGATGAATGGCCCAGCGCAGCAGCTCGATTGTAATCACCATGGCATTACAGATCACGTTAAAGGCGGCAAGCTTCACAACGCGCCGCTCGATCGCGAGCCGGTTCAGACGCAGCGTCTGGCGAAAGAAGCGATAGAGGTTGAGATCGACAAAGGGCGAGAAAGACCAGATATCTTCTTTGCGCGGGGCCAGATCATGCATGAGACCGCCGATGATTCCGGCGGCTGCGAATAGCGGCATGGACATCCACTTACTGGCAAACATGTCGGGGAGCGAAACGCACAGGCCGGTAAGGAGGCCGCTGACATATCCGCCCAGCAGACCGGCGATGGTAGCACCTTCAAGCGCCAGATCAATGGCCTGGTATTGATTGGTCAAACTGCGAATCCCGGCACTCGCACCGAACAAGATGGAGAAGATGAAGGCGAGCTGCAGGCGGTCGGCAACCGTCCGGTCGTCACGTAGCAGGATCTTCTGAATGCGGTTGAAGCGCATCAGGATACTCGCGATCGAGGCGGAGACCGCAACCTTTATAAGAAGGGCGGCAAGCTGCTGTTGAGTAAGCATTCTGAGGCAAGCGTCGGGACGCCGCCAGTTGCGCTCCTATAATAGAGCAATAGCCCTGCTATTTGCCGCGCGCCTGCTTGATTCTGAATCGCGGGCACTAGGAATTCTTTGTCAGATTTAAAACTTACCAAGGTAGCCGAGGCAGATTTTCCCAGCCGATTTGGACATTTCCGGATCTTCGGGTTCGAAGGCGTCGGCGAGCGTGAAACTGAAGAAGCGGTTGTTCTGAGGCTGGGCGATCTCTCGCCAGAGCTGGGAGCTCCGCTGGTGCGCATTCACTCGCAATGCCTGACGGGCGATGTGTTCCACAGCTTGCGCTGCGATTGCCGGGCTCAGCTGGAGCTCGCGCTTGATGCGATTGTGGCGGAACAGCGCGGCTTGTTCATCTATGAAAACCAGGAAGGGCGTGGGATCGGCCTGCTGAATAAGTTGAGAGCGTACGAACTGCAGGACAACGGTTTCGACACGGTGCAGGCGAATGAGCAGCTCGGGTTTGATGCAGATCTGCGTGACTATTCGCTGCCCGCCAGTATTCTGCTGTACTTCGGCATCCGGCAGGTTCGCCTGCTTTCGAACAACCCCGACAAGGTGAGGGCTCTGGAGAATGTGGGCATTGAAGTTGTAGAGCGCGCTCCGATCATTGCTCCGCCGTTAGATACAACGACTGCTTACATGCAAACCAAGCGCGATAAACTCGGGCACTTATTTTAGACCTGAAACGAGCGCGATGCTAGAGATCTCCGGTCAGCGTTTGACCTTAGAACAGATCGATCGAGTGGCACGCGGCAGGCTGGCGGTTGCTCTGACGGATGATGCGCGGGCGCGAATGCATCTTTCGCGCGACGTGGTCGATACGGCGGTGCGCGAAGGTCGGGTGGTATACGGCGTCAACACCGGCTTCGGCCGACTGGCGGATTTCCACATTTCGCCGGCCCAACTTGAAACGCTCCAGCTGAATCTAGTGCGCAGTCATTGCTGCGGAGTGGGCACGCCGCTTTCCGAGCCGGAAGTACGAGCATTGATGCTACTGCGCGCCAATGTGCTCGCGCGAGGAAACAGCGGGGCGCGGGTGATCGTCTGCGAAACCCTGGTGCAGATGCTCGAGCGCGGCGTACATCCGGTAATCCCGGAGAAGGGTTCCGTTGGTGCAAGTGGGGATCTGGCGCCGCTGGCGCATCTGGCGCTTGCCCTGATTGGTGAGGGTCATTGCCGGTGGAACGGGGCGACCGTGCCGAGCGCGAACGCACTTCGGGAAGCCGGCATCACACCGCTGCGGCTGGCGGCGAAAGAGGGGCTGGCGCTTTTGAACGGCACGCAGGCGATGGCTGCGGCGGGCGGCCTCGCGCTTCATCGGGCGCGGCGAGTCGCTATTTTGGCAGATCTGGCGGGCGCGATGACGCTCGAAGCATTGCTCGGCACGCCAAGTCCATTTGACCGGCGTATACATGAAGCGCGGCCCCATCCCGGGCAAGTAGCCAGCGCCGCCCGGCTGCGGGAGCTGCTGGAGGACAGCGAGATTCGACGTTCACATTTAAGCAACGATCCGCGAGTGCAGGATGCGTACAGTTTGCGCTGCATGCCACAGGTTCATGGCGCGGTGCGCGACGCGCTTGAACACGTTTGCGGCGTAGTGGAACTGGAGACCGGCTCGGCTACGGACAATCCGCTCGTGTTTGAAAATGGCGAGGTTTTGAGCGGCGGGAATTTTCATGGAGCGCCGTTAGCGCTTGGATTCGACTATGCGGCGATTGCGATGACTGACCTGATAAGCATCGGCGAGCGCCGCATTGACCGGCTGGTGAATCCGCACGTGAACGAGGGCCTGCCGCCATTCCTCAGCGCTCAGCCTGGACTATCGTCAGGATTTATGATTGCGCAGGTCTGTGCCGCCGCGCTGCTGAACGAATCGCGAGTGCTTTCTCACCCGGCGAGTACAGACAATACGCCAACGTCAGGCGACAAGGAAGACCACGTCTCGATGGGAATGACAGGGGCTTTGAAACTGAGGCAGATTGTTACGAATGCTGAGCAGGTGCTGGCGATTGAGCTGCTCGCGGCGGCAGAAGGTCTGGATTATCGAGCGCCTCTTCGCTCGTCAAAGAGCATCGAACGAGCGCGCGCCATTGTTCGCACCCTGGCCGATCGTCTCACCGAAGACCGGCCGCTCAGCTACGATATCGAGCGAGTGGCGGGAGCTATCCAGGGCGGTGCGTTCGACGAGTTTGCCCGTTAGCGGCTCGTTGTTATCCTTAGCGATACGGGCCCTTAGCTCAGCGGTCAGAGCAGGGGACTCATAATCCCTTGGTCGTAGGTTCAAATCCTACAGGGCCCACCAAAATCTCGAAATTGTTCTTTACATGCCCTTTGCATTATCGGGCCCCCAAGTGTCGGTTGTTATGCCGACGTACAATCAGGCGGCGTTTGTTGGACGCGCCATCAAAAGTCTACTGGGCCAGACTTTTTCCGACTGGGAACTACTGATTATCGATGACGGATCTACGGACGAGACGCCGTCGCTGATTGCGCAATACCGGAGCGACGGGCGCATTCGCGACTGGCGTCTCAGCGCTAACCGCGGGCTGGCTCATGCTTTAAATACCGGTCTCGGTGCAGCACGCGCACCTTACATTGCCTATCTTCCTTCTGACGACATCTATTTTCCCGGTCATCTTCAAAGCCTTTTTTCTACTCTGAATGCTCAAAAGGACGTGTGCCTGGCTTACTCCGGAATACGCTTTCACCAGAGGCGGATCGAGCAAGGCCAGATCCCGGGATTTCCTCTACAACTGGTGCAGGTAATGCACCGGCGCACGGAAGACCGCTGGGTGGAGCGGGAGCAGCTGGTTAGCGACGATCTCGATCGCTTGTTCTGGTCGCAGCTGCGGCGTAGCGGCGAGTTCGCCGGCACGGGAGAGGTTTCCTGCGAGTGGGCTGACCACCCGCTGCAGCACCACAAGGCGATCCGCGAGAACATGGGCGGTGGTCTGAACCCGTACCGGTCGCGCTATCAGGTGCAGCACCCGATGAGGTTTCAATCGTCGACGGGCAGCTTTACCGATGAGAACGCGCTGTATCAGAGGCTCCGGGAGCGTCCTCGACCACCTGTGGCGACAGATGGCCTCAAAATCCTCTTAGTGGGTGAGCTCGCCTTTAATCCGGACCGGATTGTAGCGCTCGAAGAACGCGGGCATCAGCTGTACGGCTTGTGGATGCAGCATCCGTGGTGGCTGAATACGGTGGGTCCGCTGCCATTCGGCCACGTAGAGGATCTCCCGCGCGCCGATTGGCGCCGTGCAGTTCGCAAGCTGCGCCCCGACATAATTTACGCGCTGTTGAACTGGCAGGCGGTGCCGCTGGCGCATGAGGTGCTTCGAGAAAACCTTGGAATCCCTTTCATCTGGCATTTCAAGGAAGGACCTTGGATGTGCCTCGAACACGGCACTTGGCCGCAGATGATCGACCTTCACACGCAAAGCGACGGGCAGGTGTACAGCACCCCCGAACTGCGCGACTGGTTCGATACCATCGCACCTGGATGTACAGCCCGCGGCCGAACCATGGTGTTGGATGGCGATCTGCCAAAGCGCGAATGGTTCGAAGGCGATCTCAGCCCTCGCCTTTCCGAGAAGGATGGCGAGTTCCACACCGTGGTACCGGGCCGACCGATTGGTTTGCATCCTGGCCTGCTCCGCGGGCTGGCGGCGGAGCGTATTCATCTGCACTTTTATGGCGATCTCCATCACCACGACTGGGGGCCATGGGTGGAAGAAGGGCAGCGAGCCGCTCCAGGCTACCTGCACTTGCATTCGCATGTCGGGCCAAGCCAATGGGTGACCGAGTTATCGCGCTACGATGCCGGCTGGCTGCATTTTCTGAAAAGCGACAATCAAGGACATCTGGGTTCGGCATACTGGGACGATTTAAATTCTCCGGCGCGCCTGGCCACGCTGATGGCGGCCGGCTTACCTTTGATCCAATACGACAATAGTGGCTCGATTGTGGCCACGCAGACGCTGGCTCGCAGGTTGGACATTGGGCTTTTCTGCCAGGAGATGTCTCAATTGGGAGCACAACTGCGTGACAGAGAGCGAATGGCCGAGGTGCGGGCAAACGTCTGGCGGCAGCGCCCTTTGTTTACGTTCGACTATCACGCGGACTCGCTGCTGGCTTTTTTCAAGCGGGTCATCAAGGAACACCGTCCGTCACGGGAGCTTGGTCTGGCAGCGGACGCCTCCTGAGAGAAGTCGAAGCGCGGGCCGATCAAGTACCGTTCGCCACCAGGGTTGGCTGCTGGAGACTCATCATGTGCTCCCGCCACTCGGTTTCTCTCTGCACGTCGCGATCGGGCCAGGAGCCGTTGGTGCAAAGCGCAATCGCTTGTAAGGGCGCTTTCGGAGTTCTGTCGGCGTAGAGAAGGCCGTTTGTTTCCTGGTACGTATCGGCGAACTGGGTGTAACAAAAGCCGGCCAGGGCGGGAAGCGAACAGACCGTATTGAGAAGTTCGCGGTAGCGTTCCAACAGTTGAACCGGAGTCTCGGAGCGCGAGTAGCCCCAGCTATCGTGTTTGCCGGATAAGGCGATTCCGCCGAACTCGGTCAGCATAATCGGCTGCCCGCTGCTGACTTTGCCATCGACCAGCAGCATGCGGCCGCCGGGCCGCTCGCGTTGAAACAAGCGCGATTCGACCTCGTTCAGCTGATAGCGTTTCGCGATCCGGCGCGGCTGACTATCGTAATCGTGAATGCCTATGATGTCGGTGGCGACACTTTCCCAACCATCGTTGCCAATGACGGGGCGCGTGGGATCGAGCGTCTTAGTGAGATGGTAGAGCGCCTGTACGTAATTTCTTTGGGCGGAGCTCTCCGGCAGATTAGGCACACCCCAGGATTCGTTGAACGGCACCCAGGCCACGATGCAGGGGTGACTACTATCGCGATCGAGCACCTCCGTCCACTGCCTGGTAAGACGCTCGATTGACTGGCGCGTGTAGCGATACGCGCTGGGCATCTCTTCCCAGACCAGTAGCCCGAGCCGGTCGGCCCAGTAAAGGTAGCGCGGATCCTCGATTTTCTGGTGCTTGCGCACGCCATTGAAGCCAAGCTTTTTGGCAAGCAGAACGTCTTGGCGCAGGGCATCGTCGTCGGGAGCGGTGAGGCCGCTTTCCGGCCAATAGCCCTGGTCGAGAACCAGCCGAAGATCGAGTGGCCGTCCATTCAGAATGAAGCGATCGCCCTGAATAGAAGCAGTTCGAATCGATGCATAGCTTCGAGCGCAATCGATGATTCGCCCCTGAGCATCGCAGAGCTCGAGATCGACATCGATCAGAGTCGGAGAGGACGGGCTCCAGAGTAGAACGTTGCGGTAATCGTCGATACCGGGGTCGGAAAGCGCAATGCGGCGATTCACCTCGCCGCCGACAACCGAGTAAGTGTCGTCCGCGAGAACCTGGCCCGGCACATGCAGGCGGACCCGGAGACTCAGCCCGCCCTCGGCCGAGCCGGCGACATGCGCTTCTATGCCAATTTCCCAACGCTCGAGATTGGAAGTCCACCTGACATTTTGGATGAAGGATTTGGGAACAGTCTCAAGCCATACGGTCTGCCAGATGCCGGTAGTGCGTGGATACCAGATGACATGCGGCTCGAGCTTCCAGTCTTGCTTGCCGCGGGGTTTAGCCAGGTCGAGCGGATCATCCTCGGCCCGGATGATGACCGATTGCGGTCCGATTGGAAGAAGCGCTGAAGTGATGTCGGCAGAAAAGGGCGTATAGCCGCCTTCGTGCGAGCAGACTTTGATGCCGTTCACCCAGACGGTGGCACAGTAATCGACCGCACCAAAATGGAGCAGGAGCTGCCGGCCGGGCGCCAGGTCGGGAACGTCAAACTCTCGGCGATACCAGACGACGGCGTAAAGCCCCATTTCGTTCACCCCGCTGAGCGGCGTTTCCGGGCTAAACGGGACGATGATGGAGCGGGTCCACTCTACCTCGAGAGGGTCCGTCCACAACGCGCTTGGCTCCAGCGCGAACTCCCAGATGCCGTTAAGCGACATCCAACTGTCGCGGCGGAGCTGTGGGCGAGGATAGGAGCAAACGTCAGCGTTCTTGCTGGTCCCGTTCGGACCGAGGCGGGTCTCGGGGCGGGAGCACGAGGGAGCCGACGATGGTGTTAAATCCATAAACATGAGTGGTGACTTCCGGCATTTATTGCGGGCTCATTGCCAAACAAAGAAGGGAAGGAAAGAGTCGCTCGGGTTTCTTTCGAGGAACGGCTGCTCCTGTAGCGTGAGCAACTGGCCGCCGCCATGTTTGTTCCTGTCTGCGAGAGTGCCTTCCCGGTAGCCGGGCGTAGTCATGCAATACGGCAAAATCCCTCATTTTCTGGTAATCTGAGTGTTGGGAGTTTCTTCCCGCAACCCCCCGTAATTGAGTCATGGAATCCGAAAAGAACAACAATGCCGTCGCCACTGAGGACGTTCCGGAGCAGTCAGAGCGCAGTGCGCCACTCTCCGACCAGCAGTCCTCGCTGGGTGAGATATTTGCCGAACGCGATCGCTTAGCGAGAGAGAAGAGTGAACTGCAAGACCTGCTGCAGCGGCGGCAGGCCGAATTTGAGAACTTCCGCCGCCGGAATGAACGAGAGCGCGGCGAATTAGCCGAGTACGCGGCTATGGACACAGTAAAGGCGCTGCTGCCCGTACTGGATGATTTCGAACGAGCCTTAAAGGTAGAGAGCGCGGACAAGGAGTACGTCCGCGGTATGGAACTGATATCTGCTCGGCTGTGGGAGGCGCTGCGCAAGTTGGGCCTCGAACCTATTTCTTCGGAAGTAGCAGTATTTAATCCGCATGTTCACCACGCGGTCGAGATGGTGGATACAAAAGATCACCCGGATCAGACTATTTTGGAGGAGTACCAGCGAGGCTACTACTTCAAAGGGCGGCTGCTTCGCCCGGCAATGGTAAAAGTCGCGGTAAATCCGTGAACTTTTACCGGAACCGGCCTGCCATCAGGAAGCTGAATGGGGGCTGGCCATCGCCTCTGATGCCTGCGCTATGTCAATGAGTGTATCCAAACGAGATTATTACGAAGTGCTGAACGTGTCGCGGGATTGTGACGAAGCGACACTGAAATCGGCCTACCGCAAACTAGCTTTGCAATACCATCCTGACCGGAATCCGGATGACCACGCGGCCGAAGAGAAATTCAAAGAAGCGGCCGAAGCCTATGCTGTTTTAAACGATTCGCAGAAACGCGCGGCATACGACCGTTACGGACACCAGGGCGTGAATGGCGGCGCGGGTGCCGGCTTCGACGAATCCTCATTTGCGGATTTTGGCGATATTCTGGGCGATTTGTTCGGGCTCGGCGACATCTTCGGCCAGCGCCGGGGAAGCAGCGGCGGGCGGCGCCAGCAGCGCGGTGAGAATATCCGCTACGATCTTGAGATCTCTTTTGAAGACTCGATGCGCGGGTTAGCTGCCGATTTGCAGATTCCTCGCATGGAAGCCTGCTCGCGCTGCTCGGGAACCGGCGGCGAGCCGAACGGCGGCATGATTACCTGTTCGGTCTGCAGCGGGCGCGGCGAGGTTCTTTATCAGCAGAGCTTCCTGTCTATTCGTAAGACCTGCCCCAGCTGCAATGGCCGGGGCAAAGTGATCCGCCAGGTTTGCACACAATGCCGGGGCGATGGCTTTCATCGAATTGAAAAGAAGTTAAAGGTCAACATTCCGGCCGGAGTGGACAACGGCACTCAGATGCGACTGACGGGCGAAGGAAACCCCGGGCCTCCCGGGAGCCAGCCGGGCGATCTTTATGTGGTGATCAAAGTCGCCGAACACCCCGTTTTCGAACGTCGCGAAACGGATCTGCACTGTACTTTGCCAGTGAACGTCGCACAGGCGGTGTTAGGAGCGGAGATCGAGGTCGAGACATTCGATGGTCCGCAAACGATTAAAGTTCCTGAAGGCACGCAAACCGGAGCGCAGTTCCGGCTGCGTAATCTGGGCGTGCCGCAGCTGAATGCTCGGTCGCGCGGCGATCTGTACGTGCACCTCGATGTGCAGATTCCGAAGAAGCTGACACGCGAACAGCGAAAACTCTTCGAACAACTGAACGAACTTTTACCCGTGGAAAACATGCCGCACGAGAAGAGCGTGTTCGAAAAGGTAAGAGACTTCTTCGGGTAAATAACAAGTTCGATAGCGCCGCGGTAATCCTATTACCGGTTACCGGCTGCCGCGTACCCGAATGCGGGCCATCATCCCGAAGAGCGCCTGTCACACGTAGCTTAGTAGCGCTTGGAGAACTTATTACGAGAATTGTAAACTTCGAAGGTTCCATCCTCGTGCGCAGTTACTTTCAAATAGAAACCTGTATCTGCTTCGCTGATGTTCGCCAGAAAAGGATCCGACGAATTATGTTCGCTCCCACTCGCGTCGGCGAAATGAAGCTGCCAGAAGTCTTCCAGCCCGGGCGATGATTTAACTATGTCCCAGGCGGAGGAAGAACCACCTTTCTTCGCCCCGTTATCCATAATGGCGACACGAGGCGCGAGTGCATGAACGAGGGCCGGGCTGTTACTTAAGTCTGCTCCATGATGAGAGACAACGAATAAGTCAGCTTTGCCTAACTTATTGGCGGGACAGACCAGTTCTAGCTCCTTGTTCCAGGTGAGGTCGCCGAGATCGACGACACGAAACTTTCCAAAAGTGATTACGACCCCAAGTGAACGCGCATTTTCACTCGGGTCCGCCTCCTTCTGCGAGACTCCCGTACAGGCAGGATTCGAGCCTGCGTTCACGCCCGGGAGCGCGGCCGAGAGCACACGGCCGTCTGCCGATGCGACTGTAACTTCCATGCCTTTAATCGGGAGATGATCGCCTGGCTTCGCCACCAGATGCCCTGCCCCCGCGATGGCATCCTGATACTCGCGATAAAGCGTACTGCTCGACTTTGATTCTTCGCGGTTAGGGCCGTGGTCGATGAAGGTGCCCACGGGCAATTTCTGAACTAGCTGAGGAACGCCGCCGACGTGGTCCGAGTGATAGTGAGTCACCAGCACATAATCGATGCGCTTTATTTTGGCAAGTTTGGCGGCAGCGGCAATCCGCTTGGCATCTCGAAAGGCGTTATAGCCCCAGCCGGTGTCGATCAGCAGGGACTGCCCATGAGGCGGGACGAAGAGAGTTGACTGACCACCCTCGACATCTATAAAGAAGATCTCCAGTGCCTTTTCAGCCGCATGCATGCTGGGTGTGAACAGAGCGATGCAGAGCGCAACAAGAATGACTCGCATGGCAGAGATCGTAGCAAAGCAAGCTGCGGGCTTAACGAGGAAGAATCTTTATCGGGGAACTCTCGCCGCGCATTTAGCGTAATCTCGGATAAGGAGAGAGGGAAGCGAGCCGTGCCATTCTGCACAAATTGCGGGTCGAGCGTTGACGGAAGTGCTTCGTATTGTTCACATTGCGGGGCCAGGCAGCCGCGCGGCACAGCGGAGTACTCGGACGTGCTCGCCGGCATCAGCGACCGAACAGCTTCCATCTGGTGCTACGTTCCGGTGTTCGGCGTAATTCCCGCCATAGTCTTTCTGGCATCGCAGAGATTTCGCAGAAATGTGAAAGTTCGCTTCAACGCCTTCCAATCTCTTTACTTGTTTGTGGCCTGGTTGATCGTATCGTCGGCGGTTCCGATCTTAATGCCGGGCGGGAACGCCGAACATGGCTTTGTGGCTCTGCTGAAGACGCTGCTGATCGTGTTCTGGATCTACCTGCTGGTAAAGGCGGCACAGCACGAGCAGGTCCGTATCCCTATCCTGGGCGATTTAGCGGAACGCTCCACAATGGAGCAGCTCTGAGCCTGCCTCGTACAATTATTCATAAAAAGTGAATAAGTCTACAATGCTTCGCCGGGTAGGCGTGGCAGGATTTCGAGGCTACAGCGGAGCCGAACTGCTGCGCATATTTGAGCGGCATCGGTTCATCCAGCCGGTTCTGCTCGAGCACCGCGCCGATGCGGAAGCGGCAGTGGAACCGCTCGGCAAAAAGCCACTCGAGACCATCGCGGCCACCGCCGAAGCTGTCAAGGAAGAGAACCTCGAGGTCGTAATGCTCGCGACGCAGCCCGAGGTGTCTATTGAACTCACGGCGGCGATCCTTGAGACCGGCGCCAAAGTTATCGACCTGAGCGGCGCGTTCCGGCTGAAAGATTCCGAGACCTACTCGCAGTGGTACAAAGAACGGCACACACGTCCGGATCTGATCAGAGAGGCAGTTTACGGATTGCCGGAGTTCTATCGCGACAAAATTCCGGGCGCGCGGCTGATCGCTAATCCTGGTTGTTACCCGACGGCGGCCAATCTGGCGATCCGCCCGCTGGTGCTGGCGCAGGTGATCGACCGAAGCCGAGGCGTGATCTGCGATGCAAAATCCGGCATTAGCGGTGCGGGGCGCAAGCCATCAATGAAGACCAGCTTTTGTGAAGCCGCAGAGAATTTCTCCGCTTACGGAATCATTGAGCACCGCCACGTGCCCGAAGTACTCGAGAATTCCGGGTTGGGGGAGCGCGAGTTCACCTTCACGGCGCATCTTCTGCCTATTACGCGAGGCATTCTCGAAACCATTTATATCCGTACGCAAGGGATCGGGAAAGCTGTCGATTTATTAGCAATTTACGAAGATGCGTACGAAGATGAACCGTTTGTCAGGCTTTACGCGCCGGGCAAAACGCCCGACCTGCGAGGGGTCCAGGGCACCAATTACTGCGATATCGGCTTTAGTTTCGACCCGGAGAGCCAGCGCGCCGTTATTGTGGTGACCGAGGACAACTTGGGCAAAGGCGCGGCCGGGCAGGCGGTTCAGAACTTAAATCTGCTGCTTGGGCTGAACGAGACGGAGGGCCTACTTTGAGGCTCCTGGTCAAAGTGGGGGGCACGCTGCTCGACACGCCCGAGACCCGCGGTGACGTGGCTGGCCAATTAGCCGGGATTGCCCGCCACCATGAACTGGTTGTGGTGCACGGGGGTGGAAAGCAGATGACCCGCTTCCTCGAAGAGCGCGGATTGAAGAGCCGGTTTGTAAACGGCCTGCGCATTTCCGACGAGAACGTGATAGATGCAGCTTGCAAGGTGATTGCCGGTAGCGTAAACAAGCTGTTTGTTTCGGCGCTATCGGCGGCTGGGCAGTACGCGGTCGGCATCAGCGGGGTGGATGGAAGGCTGACGGACGCGCGCCAGATGGAAGGCGGTCTAGGCTTCGTCGGAAAACCGCTCCGCTCGAACGGACATCTGCTCAGTCTGCTTTCCCAGAATGGATTCCTGCCGGTAGTGGCCTGTATTGCCGGGGATGGAAACGGGACGATCTTTAATGTCAATGCGGACCAGATGGCAGTCTCCTGCGCCGCTGCCTTTCAGGCGGAGATGATTGTATTTCTCACCGACGTACCGGGCGTCAAGGACTCGACTGGCCAATTCCTGGCCGAGCTAGATCCGACGGGAATAGCGGATTTGATCCGGTCAGGCGTTGTTTTCGGGGGCATGCAAGCCAAGCTGGAAGCAGCCATGCTGGCCTTAGAAAATGGCGTGAGAACAGTGCAGATCGCGAGTGGGAATGAGGCAAATGTGGTGGAACGGCTGGTGGCCGGCGAACAAGTGGGGACCCAAATTTCCCGCTTATTCGGAGAAGTCGCGAGGTCTTGAGGAAAGAGCGAAATAATTTATTTCGCAATTGCATTTTGTACTAGCTTTTTTCGAAATAGTACCGGTATACTCAGTACCACAGTGCCAGTAGCTTGGTACTGGCTTTGAAACCGAGGATACAAAATGCGCGCTCTGACCTTAGACATTCAGGAATCTGCTGGCCGAATTCTCTGCTGCACAATCTTTCGCCAGGGAGGCCGCAAGCTGCTGGCCAAAGGGCATGTCTTGAGTGACGAAGATATCCGCTTGTTGCAGACAGAAGGGATGCAGCAGGTTTGGGTGACGGAACTCGAAGAAGGCGAAATCGGGGAAGACGAGGCGGTGATGGCAGTTGCGCAAGCCATGTGCTGCGGATCGGTGGAGATCCGGCTCGCGGCGGGAGGCAGGGCCAATCTGGTGGCCACCAAGTAACTGCTGCGCATTGGTGGACGATGATTTGCTGCGGCAGATCAACTGCACAACGAGCATCGCCATCGCGACGGTACCCAATTACAACCATGTGAAGGCCGGTGAGCGAATGGCGACTATCAAGAGTGCGCCATTTGCGGTAGCGCAGTCGCAGCTCGAAGCGGTTCTCTCGATCTTGAACGAGCGGGGAGCGATTTTGCAGGCCCGCCCCATACGGGACGCAGGGATTGGCGTGCTTTATACCGATCCGGTGCATGGGGATCGGGCGCGCACTTTATTCGAAGGCGTTGTCAGAACCCGGATTGAGCGCTTCGGTGGGAACCTCCGCTATGCGCTGTCCGCGGTGGAAGAAGAAGAGCAGGTTACAAGATCGTTACAACATCTACTTCGCACAAAGCCGGCGGCCGTGCTGATTGCCTCGACGACAGCGCCGGCTGGACCCGAAGACGTTGTGGGCCGCTCGCTGGCACGCCTGGGAGCACACCTGGAGCGTTTTCTAGCGCCGGTCGAACCAGGGAATCTGATGATGCTCAGCTACAAGGACGATGTGCCGATTGTGTCTGCGCCGTGCTGTTTCCGGTCCGCCAAGCCGAACGTGCTTGACCTGATTCTGCCGCCGATACTGGCAAAGTATCGGATTTCGGGCTGGGAGATTGCCTGCCTCGGACATGGCGGACTTTTGAACTAGCGTTAACAACAAGTAGTCGCGGCGTGCACATTCAGAGTGCATCCCATGAATGAGGGCGTCAGCCGGAAAGCCGGGCTGACGCCCTCATTTCTGTTGGGAAGAGCAAATCAAGCCTCCTTGCCGAAACTGAAGGTTATGATGAGTTCCAAGCATGCCCGAGGACGCTGAACCGGATGAACTTGGCAAAAAAGTAATCGAGGTAATTACGCGCACCCAGCGTCTACCGGACGGCTCGGTGACATTGGGCAGCACCTTCGAAGAGCTCAAAATAGATTCGCTCGACGGGATCAACATCGTTTTCGAGCTCGAGAAGATCTTCGAGATCGATATACCGGACGAAGGCGTAGCAGGTCTTCACTCGGTGCGCGATACGGTCGAGGGCGTTCGGCAGCTGGTTCAGAAGAAAGCTCAGACGGTTCCGCAGGACGCGGCATGAAGCGCGTGGCGGTGACTGGGCTGGGCATGATCTGCGCGCTCGGCAATACGGTGGAGGAGTGTTGGCGCCAGGCAGCTGCCGGGGCCAGTGCGATCCGGCCTTTGCAGGATGAAGGTTCGCCGCCTTACAAGTTTCAGAGCGGAGCGGAGGCCCTTGCCTTCAGGCCACTCGATTACTTTCAAGAGCGGGATTTAATCACGCTCGAACGTTTCGCATTGTTGGCAGCAGCCGCGGCACGTGAGGCGGTGACGCAAAGCGGGATATCTTTCACAGGACAGCTGGGCAACGAATCGGCCGTAATTACTGGCAGCAGTGTAGGCGGGCAGTTCACTGAGGAAGAAGGCTACAAGCGGCTGTATATCGAGAAGAGTCCACGCGTTGCGCCCCTCACAATTCCGCGAACGATGTCGAATGCGGGCGCAAGCCGTATCTCGTTCGAGTTCGGGATTCGCGGGCCGGCGTACACCGTTTCAACCGCCTGCTCCTCTTCGAATCACGCCATCGGCCAGGCGTTCTGGATGATTCGCAATGGACAGGTGAAAGCGGCTGTCACGGGGGGCAGCGAAGCGGTTTTTTCAGAAGGTCTGCTACGAGCCTGGGAGGCGATGCGAGTGGTTTCGCCGGATATCTGCCGGCCGTTCTCGGCCGGGCGGCGAGGCCTGTCGCTCGGGGAAGGTGCGGGCATGTTGGTGCTGGAAGATTGGGAGCATGCCAGGGCGCGGCGCGCCTCTATCCTCGGTGAGATCATCGGCTTCGGGATGAGCTCTGACGCGCATCACATCACGCAGCCATGCGCCGAAGGACCGGTGAACTCGATGAACTGGGCGCTGCGCGATGCAGGGATTGCGCCAGCGGAGATCGATTACATCAACGCGCATGGAACCGGGACTCAGACCAACGACGCGATAGAGACGGAGGCTATCCGCCGAACTTTTGGCGCGAAAGCGGATTCGTTGCTGGTGAGCTCGACTAAATCGATGCACGGCCATACGCTCGGGGCGGCCGGGGCCATTGAAGCCGTGCTGACGATGATGGCACTACGAAGTGGGATCGCTCCGCCCACGGCCAATTACATCGAGCGAGATCCCGCCTGCGATCTGGACGTTGTGCCGAACGAAGCGCGGCGGGCCGACCTGCAAGCTGCGCTCTCAAACACGTTTGCGTTCGGAGGTTTGAATGCGACACTGGTGTTCCGCCGAGGAGAAGATTAGGCGCGAATCAATTTGTGCGCGATTTGCTGAAGCCGCAAGCCGCTACGCAGGGTCTAAGATGGGTGCGCAAGGCTGATTTATTATTTTTATCGTCGATTGAACTATGAAAATCTCCATTGGGGCAGATCACGCCGGGTATGAAATGAAAGCGCAGTTGATCGAGCTAATAGGAAAACTGGGGCATACTGTGCATGATGTCGGCACGTTTGAGCCGGGGAAGCCGGACGATTATCCGGATTACGCAATTCTGGTGGCGGAGGACGTACGTTCGGGCGCGGCGGAGCGAGGCATTCTTGTTTGTGGAAGCGGCGTGGGGGTATCGGTTGCCGCTAACAAGTTCAAGGGCATTCGCGCGGGCCTTTGTAACGACCACTACTCCGCACACCAAGGAGTTGAGCACGACGATATGAATGTGCTGGTACTGGGTTCACGCATCATTGGCCCGATGGCGGCCGAAGATGCAACGGAAGCTTTCTTGAATGCAAAGTTCAGCGGCGAGGAACGGCATGTTCGCCGGTTGAACAAAGTGAAAGGAATCGAGCAGAATGAGTTCCGCTAAGACGCAATCGGCTTCGGAGACCAGACCCTTTTCATATTCGCTTGCGAGCGATCTGGAAGCGGCCGTCAGAGACGCAAAGAAGAGTTGGGAGACGTCCGGCAATACGCAAAAGCTTTGGGACAAGAACGCCTCGCTTTGGACGAATACCGATGAAGGTAAATGGCTGGGATGGCTCGATATTGTCGATCAGCAATCAGCCGACATCTCAAAGTTCAAAGCGTTGGGAGCGGAGACTCGAGAAGACGGCTTCGCGCATTTCGTTCTGCTTGGCATGGGTGGTTCGAGCCTGTGCCCCGAGGTGTTGAGTTTGACGTTTGGACAGCAGCCGGGCTGGCCAGAACTGCTGATACTCGACTCGACGGACCCGGTGCAAATCAAGGCGCTGCGGGCGAAGATCGACCCGGCGCGTACGCTCTTCTGTGTCTCGAGCAAATCAGGGACAACGCTCGAGCCGAATATTTACATGCAGTACTTCTACGAAGAGACGAAGAAGGTGGTGGGAGACTCGGCGGGGGATCATTTCATTGCTGTTACCGATCCCAATTCCAAGCTTGAGGGTGTGGCCGCGAAGCTTGGTTTCCGCAGGGTCTATCATGGCGTCCCAAGCATTGGGGGACGCTATTCGGCGCTCTCCGATTTCGGTCTTGTGCCGCATGCCGCCGCAGGTCTGGATACGGAGAAGTTCCTTCGGCAAACGACGCAGATGGTGGCGGCCTGCAAGAATCCCGCTGTGGCGAACAACCCGGGCGTGGAGCTGGGCTTGGTGCTCGGAGTCGCTGCCACGAAGTTCGGACGCGATAAAGTTACGCTGATCTGCTCTGAGTCGATCTACGACCTCGGCGCGTGGCTCGAGCAGCTATTGGCTGAATCAACCGGCAAACAAGGCAAGGGGCTCATACCGGTGGATCGCGAGCCGCTATTTCCGCCGGACAAATACGGGAAGGATCGCGTTTTTGCCTATATTCGCTTTTCGGGCGACAGCGGCGGCGAGCAAGAGAGCGCAGTGGCGGCCCTAGAGAAGGCCGGGCAGCCGGTAATTCGGATCGTGGTTAACGAACTTGAAGATCTGGGCCAGACTTTCTTTCAGTGGGAGATTGCAACGGCCGTAGCAGGCTCGCTGATCGGCATCGACGCCTTTAACCAGCCTGACGTCGAGGCGAGTAAAGTGGCCACGCGCGATCTGACGACCGAGTTTGAAAAGACGGGCTCGCTGCCAGATGAAAAGCCGATTCTCGAGCAGGATGGAATCAAAGTTTTCACTGACCAGGAGAACGCGAACGCTCTCTTAAACGGAAGCAACACGCTGGGTGCTCTGATCCGTCAGCATATCGACCGCATAAAGCCGGGCGACTATTTTGGGCTACTGGCTTACATTCCGATGTTCCCTGAGTACGAGGCTACGCTGCAGGAGATCCGTAAGCAGGTTGTCGAATCGAAGGAAGTAGCAACGGTGCTTGGATTTGGCCCACGTTTCCTCCATAGCACCGGCCAGGCATATAAAGGCGGCCCGAACTCGGGTGTGTTCCTGCAAATCACGTGCGATGAACCTGACGACCTACAGGTACCCGGCCAGAAGTATACTTTCGGCGTCGTCAAGGCAGCGCAGGCCAGAGGTGATTTTCAGGTGCTTGCGGATCGTCACCGCCGCGCGCTGCGGGTGCACTTGGGAAAAGATCTCGCTAAAGATCTGAACCATCTACGTGATTTGGTATCCGCTGCCCTTAGCCACTAAAAAGCTATCGGTTGGTCGCTTGGACACCGGGCGGAAAACGTCTCTGCCCGGTATCTAGTAGCTGCATGTGGCCATTAAAAGCCCTTATCCAGAACACGACTGGGCTACCGTAAATCCGGCGGCATAAAAAGGAAATATACTACATTACTTGGTAATGGTACCCTTTTGGGCACAAGTTACTCAATAACTGCAGAATTGCGGATGTTTACATTTCCAAACTGAGGTATGCTTTGGCTACGGGTTTCGCAGCAAAGGCCCGGTTTGGACGGGACCTTTGCTGTGTCGGAGGGGGCGGGTCGCAGCGAGTGCGGTTCCGCCCAGTTTCATTCAGTGTACATCAGAAAAGTCGAGCAGATACAACTAAATGTAAGCAGGGGTTACTACCTATGCTTTTTAGTATTCTTCGGCTTGTAACACTATCTTCGTATACTTCGAGACGATGATTCCCGGCGTTGTGTCGCCTCATCTCGTCTCCGGATTGTCTCAAGCCCATCCTGGGGTTCAGCCACTATCGGCATTTACACATACCCAGGCATTTCAGCCCCTGCCGACGCCGCTTGGCGAACCCCCATATCATTTCGATCTCGAGACGGCTCTCCCCGGCATTACCGCGGCTGCCACGACTCGCGGGAAAATTGTTTTTCATGCCGTGGGCGACACGGGCGGAATTAAGAATCCGAATCACCAGTTAGCTGTAGCAGCCGCTCTTGTGGCGGATCTGGCCAAGCCTGTTGACGAAGCGCCGAGTTTCTTCTATCACATCGGGGACGTTGTCTATTTCAATGGACAGACCACTGAATACTACTCTCAATTTTACGAACCGTACAGCCGCTATACGGCCCCGATAATTGCGATCCCCGGGAACCACGATGGTGACCCGATTAACAAATCGCAAACGTCTCTCGATGGCTGGGTCGCGTACTTCATGCAGGGCACGCCCCACATTGATCCGAACTCGCACGATGCGCCGCGGGTAACGATGTCGCTGCCTAACGTGTATTTCACGCTTGTCTGCCCTTTTGTGACGGTGATCGGAATGTATACGAATGTGCCCGAAGGAGGCTCCATCGATTCGGTACAGCAGCAGTGGCTGACGAACGAATTTGCGACAGCGCCGACGGACAAAGCCCTGATCGTGGCTTTACATCACCCGATTTATTCGTTCGACAACTATCACAGCGGAAGCGCACGAATGGCGGACGCGGTTCAGCATGCAATCAACGACTCGCGGAGAGTGCCGAACATGATTCTCACCGCGCACGTTCACAACTACCAGCGCATCGAGCGGTCGATTGTCCCCGGCTCAGTCACTCCGTTCGTGGTGGCCGGCATGGGAGGTTATTACAATCTGCACACGCTTAGCGCTGCCGTGGGGTCAACCGATAGCGCCACTGGAGCAAGCCTGATCGCGGCCGATGATAAGCATTGGGGCTACCTGACGCTCACGGTAGATGCGAAGACAATCTCCGGCTACACAACCTTGGTGGATCCAGAGACGACCGGTTCCTTGAGCCAGCCCATGGATACTTTTTCTTATCCGGCAGCGGCTCTGTATCTGCCGGATGGAGCTCTCGCCAGCCTATAGATTCGCCAGCCCGGCGGGATGTGGGAGCATCTGAGTATGTCAGGGCTGGACGCAACCGCTTCAACCACTCTTCCCCAGGCAGTCGATGAACGCACAAGCAAGGCGGGCTTGCGCGCAGTTGCCGGTTTCGAAGCCCTGAAGGGCACGGTTGTGCTGGTGCTCGGCATCGCTTTACTCGCCGTGCATTCGCATGTGCAGGATTTTGCCGAAAGTCTCCTTTACCATCTGCATATCGACTTCGACCGGCGCTTTGGGCAGACGGTGCTGAACGCGGCCTCGACCATTAGCGATGCCCGTTTGTGGACGCTCGGCGCTGCGATCGGCACATATGCCTCAGTGCGCTTCATCGAAGCGTGGGGATTATGGAACAGGCGTGTCTGGGCCGAGTGGTTTGCTTTGCTATCGGGAGCTCTTTATCTCCCTTTTGAATTCCTCAAGCTGGTGGAACGCGTCAGCTGGTTGCATGTCGCGGTGCTCGTCACGAATCTGGTGATTGTCTTTTACATGCTCTACATCAGGGTTCGCGAGTGCCGGAATGTGGTGCGCGAACAGCCGGCCTCGCTGGCAGCAACGGCGACTCTGAGTAAAGCCAAGTGAGGATGGAATGCCTTTGAAGCTGCCCGAAATAACGGGGCTGATTGACCCTTACTGCGTCACGAAGGCAAAGGGCTTTCGTCTGAAACAGTTCGATCCTGGCGATACACAGGGTCATCGGCTGAAGCAGCATTCGGCCGAGATGCTGAAGAAGAGCGTGCAGCGCCTGAGCGAAATGCAGCAAAAGCTCTACGCGCAGGATCGCTGGGCCCTTCTGCTGATCTTCCAGGCCATGGATGCGGCGGGAAAAGATGGAGTGATCCGGCATGTCATGTCCGGAGTGAATCCGCAAGGCTGCCAGGTTTACTCGTTCAAGTCGCCGTCGGCCGAAGACCTGAGCCATGACTTTCTCTGGCGCACCTCGAAGAGTCTTCCTGAGCGAGGCCGCATCGGGATTTTCAATAGGTCGTACTACGAAGAAGTTTTGATTGTGCGCGTACATCCGGAGATGCTCGATCGGCAGGGCATTCCGCCGGAGCTTCGCACAAAACATATCTGGAAAGAACGGTTTGAAGACATCAACGCGATGGAGGAACACTTGCATCGCAACGGGACAGTGGTTCTCAAATTCTTTTTGAACCTGTCGAAGGACGAGCAGAGGCGGCGTTTTCTAAGCAGACTGGAAGAACCGGAGAAAAACTGGAAGTTCTCCGAAAGCGATGTGAAGGAGCGTGAGCACTGGGACGATTACAGCCAGGCCTACGAAGAAATGATCCGCCATACCGCGACAGAGGCAGCACCCTGGCATGTGGTTCCTGCCGATAACAAATGGTTCACGAGACTGGTAGTATCGGGCGCTGTCATTAAGGCCCTTGAATCCTTAAAGCTGGAGTATCCGAAGTTCGACGAGGCGAAGCGGGGAGAGCTGAAAAGAGCGCGGCTTCTGCTGGAAACGGAGAAGCGCGGCGGTTCTAATGCAGTTCTTTCGACAACCAAGCACGGCCGAACTCCCAGTCGCGCTTGACCGTAGCCAGCGAGATATGCAGAGCCGCTGCAATCTCACTCTCGGTAAGACCGCCGAAGTATTTCAATTCGACCACTTGCGCTGAGCGCGAATCTAATTCACTGAGGCGCTCGAGGGCCCGATCGAGATCAAGAACCCGGATATCGGTGGCAATGGCCACATCGGGCGCGTTTTCGAGGGAGATCTTCCGGTAAAGCCCACCGCGTTTTTGGGCTTGTTCGCGCCTGGCGTAGTCGATCAGTATATGGCGGAGCTGGCGGGCCGCTACCGCCAAGAAATGCCCTCGCCCCTGCCATTCAGGCGGCTGATCAGACACAAGCTGAAGGTAGAGTTCGTGAACCAGCGCAGTTGGCTGTAACGTGTGATCCGGACGTTCGCTCTTCAAGTAAGAAGCAGCCAACCTTCGGAGCTCGCGATAAATCGTTTCGATCAGCTCGTTCCCGGCCGCCTGATCACCTGTGCTCCAGGCGTTCAGCAAGGCTGTCACGTTCGTCGGGCGGGCGCTCACGATTTTGCTCCCGGCCCCGGCGCACCGGGTCTTGGAGGAGATTAGCTCTTGACGATATCATGAAGCTCGGACATTCGCGTACATCAAAGAGGTGCTGACCTGACGCCGGAGAGATTTCAAGAGATCCGACGCGCTTTTGACTCGTGCGTCGCGCTGCCTCCTGAAGCCCGTCGCGCCGCTCTGCAGGAGATGGAACAGAACGACCGGCAATTGGGGGAGGAAGTCCGTCGATTGCTGGCAGCGCATGAGTCGCCGCTCACCCTTCCCGAGCGGCCCGGGCTAGACGTTCAACTCCTTATGGCAACCCGGCTGATGGTGCCGCTGGGTACGGAGGCGCGGCTTGGCGCTTACCATTTGCTGGAGTTGATCGGCGAAGGCGGAATGGGCGAGGTCTGGCTGGCGGAACAGAGGACCCCGGTGCGCCGCCGGGTAGCTCTGAAGCTGATTAAGGCGGGCATGGATACACGCGAGGTGATCGCACGCTTCGAATCGGAGCGCCAGGCCTTGGCTTTGATGGATCACCCGGCGATTGCGAAAGTGTTCGACGCCGGTTCTGCCCCGACCGGCCGGCCATACTTTGCGATGGAGTACGTGACGGGCGTCCCCATCACCACTTTCTGCGATCGGGAAAAATTGACGGTTCGCGAGCGGTTGAAGCTATTTATCCGGGTGTGCGAAGGTGTCCAGCACGCGCACCAGAAAGCGATCATTCACCGCGACCTGAAGCCGTCGAATATTCTGATTACCGAAGTAGACGGCAAACCGGTGCCGAAGATTATCGACTTCGGCATAGCGAAGGCCATGTCGCAGCGGCTTACGGATGACTCGATTCTTACGCGTGTCGGAGCGATACTTGGTACGCCCGATTACATGAGTCCGGAGCAGGCATCGTCGGCGGGCGAGGACATCGATACACGCACCGACGTTTATGCACTCGGCGTGCTCCTGTACGAGCTGCTGATAGGCGCGCTTCCGTTCGACTTTCGAAAGCTAGCCTTCCACGATATTCTGCGGATTCTGCGCGAGGACGATGCGCCGCGCCTCAGCACCCGATTACGGACGGCGGGCGACGGGGAGACGATCGCTACCAAGCGCCGCACGGAACCAGTCGTCTTGAGGCGCCAGATCCGAGGAGACCTGGACGCGATCCTTTCGAAGGCGCTCGAGAAGAATCGCTCGCGCCGCTACGGCAGCCCTTCGGAGCTGGCTGCCGATATTCAGAGACATCTTCAGAATGAGCCTGTTCTGGCGCGGCCTCCCAGTTTCCGGTACCACGCTGGAAAACACATCCGGCGTCACCGCGCACTTGTCTCGGCCGGGTTGCTGCTGCTCTTCCTGATGCTCTCCTTCGGAATCGCCGAAGCCATTCAGATTCGGAGGATTACGCGTGAGCGCGACCGGGCAGACCGTATCACGAAGTTCATGACGAGCATGTTCCGGGTCTCGAACCCGAGCGAGAGCCACGGCAATAAAGTAACCGCGCGAGAAATTCTCGACAAAGCTTCCGCCGATGTGGGAGCAGGATTAGCGAGCGATGGCGAGCTTCAGGCCCAGATGATGGACGTTATGGGCGTGGTCTACTACAACCTCGGCTTGTATCAGCAGGCGGAGCCGCTGCTCCGGCAAGCGCTTCAGCTTCGCCGCCATCTGCTTGGCTCCGAAAACGCACAGACCGCTCAATCGATAAACGACTTGGCAAACGTATTGAGCGCCGAAGGACAGCAGGAGCAGGCGGCCCAGCTCGATCGGGAGGCTCTCGCGATAAGAAGCCGGACTCTCGGACCCGATCATCCCGACACGTTGCGATCGATGAATGGAATGGCGGTTGATCTGGTGGAAGCAGGCCATTATGGCGAGGCGGCAGAGTTACATCGTAAAGTATTTGAGACCAGGCGGCGTGTGCTCGGGCCCGAGCATCCGGACACGCTGACTTCGATGGATAATCTGGGCAATACCCTCGATTACCTGGGCCGCTATGCGGAGGCGGAAGTACTTGAGCGGGAGGCGCTCGAGATTAAGCGCCGAGTGCTCGGGCCCGAGCACCCCGAGACGTTGCGGGCCATTCACCACGTGGCCGATACGCTGTACAGCGAAGGCCGGTACTCGGAAGCGGAGAGCATGCATCGGCAGGTGTTGAAGGATCGCCGGCGCGTGCTCGGGCCCGAGCATCGCGAAACGGTCAATTCCATGATCGCCCTGGCGAACGCGCTCGACGATCAAGCGCACTACAAAGAAGCAGAAGAGTTAGACCGCGATGCGATCGAAATCCAGCGCCGGAATCTCGGGGCGGAGCATCCTGACACGCTGCTGGCAATGGGCAATCTCGCGGGAATATTGAGTGACGAGGGCCATTACGAAGAAGCAGAAAAACTACAGAGCGTGGTCGTTGATCTTCGAAGCAAGATCCTTGGCGCGGAGCACGCCTATACGCTCTCTTCCAAGGAGCGGCTTGCATCCGTTCTTTGTTTGCGCGGGAAGCTGGATGAAGCAGAGGATCTCGCGCGCGACACGATCGCTCGTCAACGCCGTATTCTCGGGCCGGAACACCCCGACACGGCTGAAACGACTTACACTCTGGCGTGCATCGCGGCGCGCCGGGCTCGTATTGACGAGGCGATCGCGCTGGTGCGGGAGGCAGTGGATCACGGCTTGCGGCCAAGCGCCGCGCTGAGGCTCGATAAGGATTCCGAGCTCCGTCCGCTGCATGGCGATCGTCGCTTCAAGGCACTCACTTTGTATGCTCGCGAACATGCCAATGCTGCTCTGATGCGCACGGCGCCATGAGCTACTTAAGGTCGCGTTTCCGCTATTGGGGTGAGGAGAGACAAAATGCCTGCCCTAGAGACCCCATCTCTGGTTTCGAACTTAAGACAACATGCGAATCCGACGCTGATTTTTGAAACGCTGAATCGGTATCAACACACGATGGCGCTGAAGGGAGCTATCGAGCTTGAGTTATTCACCGTCATTGCTAAAGGCGCGACCACGTCTAGCGCCATTGCCACTTGCTGCGGCGCATCGGAACGCGGTGTCCGCATCCTGTGCGACTTTTTAAGCGTTGCCGGATTTCTCACCAAGAGCGACGAGCACTACAAGCTATCTCCGGATGCGGCGTTCTTCCTGGACAAGCAATCGCCGGCTTATATGGGTACAATCGCCGACTTTGTCGCGAATGACTGTGCCCTGAAAGCCTTCCGCGACGTAGCGGCGCTGGTCCGGAAGGGCGGCACGCTCGACGGAGAAGGCACGATGAAGCCCGAAAACGATCTTTGGGTAGACTTCGCGCGATCCATGATGCCGATCGCGAACATGAGCGCGCATCTGATGGCATCTATCGTCAGCCAAACGGGACGCAAGCTGAAAGTACTCGATATCGCCGCCGGACACGGATTATTCGGCATCACGGTAGCACTGCGCAATCCTGCCGCGACGGTTTTCGCGCTCGATTGGGGAAAAGTTCTGGACGTAGCGCAGGAGAATGCCGTACGTGCGGGCGTGCAGGACCAGTTTCACCTGATCGCCGGCAGCGCGTTCGACGTCGAGTTCGGCGATGGCTACGATCTGGTACTGATCCCGAATTTTCTACATCACTTCGATCGGGAGACTAATATCCGGCTATTGAAGAAGATTCGCGCTTCGATGGACCCGGGCGGCCGCGTGGCGACGCTCGAATTCGTTCCAAACGAAGATCGGATATCCCCGCCTGTTCCCGCCTCTTTTGCTTTTATGATGCTCGGCAGAACAGAGCGCGGCGACGCATACACATTTCGCGAATTCGATCGGATGTTTCGCGCAGCAGGGTTTGGAGAAAGCACTATGCAGGACCTGGCGCCCTCTCCGCAACGCCTGCTCTTAACCGAGTTTTAGCTTAGACGGCGGCGATGGCCGACCCTTTCCGCTCTTTCCAGCGGCCACGGGTAAAGTCGGGGAACTTCACCGGCGCACTTCCGTTCTCGACCGAGGCGCGGCTGAGCGGTGCGGGGGCAGACCAGGTGGCGGCGTCGTACACATCCAGATCGGGAACTATGCCTTGCCGGATGGAATCGACCAGACGATAGCATTCAATGAAGTCCATCCCGCCGTGGCCACCGAGCTTGCGCGCGATCTCACCCTCTTTCTTCCAGAGAGGGTGAGTGAACCGTTCCTTGTAGGGATCAAGACTGCCGTACTCTTCCTTCCCTTCCCCGTCGAAGTAGATCCGAGGCGGGTAATCTTTGAAGACGCCCTTTGTGCCTGCGATCGTATTCAGACGGTCGTAGGGATGCGGGTTCGAGACATCGTGCTGCAGGTTGATTGTCAGCCCATTCGCTGTCTTGATGAGCGAGGTGTTCATGTCGCCATCGATGTATCGCTCCTGCCACTTCGGGTCACCCTGTGGAACGTGCTGGCTTCGGTAGTCGGCCAATCCTTTAGACGGCGTGCTCATGGAGACGAGATATTCGAAACTGTCTCCGCGATTGATGCCCATGTAATTCGCAACCGGACCGAGCCCGTGCGTGGGATAGAGATTACCGTCGCGTTCAGTATGCACAGTGCGCCGCCACAAGCCTTCACCTTTGTTCGAAAAGAGTTCTTTTCGCAGATCGTGGATGTAGGCTGCCTCTCCGTAGAGCAGGTCGCCGAAGAGACCGGCGTGGACCATGGCAAGGATGGTGGTTTCGTTCTCGCCATAGCAGCAGTTCTCGAGCATGATGCAGTGACGCCTAGTTTGCTCGGAGGTGTCGACAAGCTGCCAGCACTCTTCGACCGTGGTGGCCGCGGGAACCTCTACCGCGACATGCTTGCCGTGCCGCATCGCCGCAACCGCCATGGGAGTGTGCCAGCGCCAGGGTGTGGCGATCAAAACCAGATCGAGGTCATCTCGCGCCACAAGCTTCTCGAAAGCGTGATCGTCCTTCGTGTAGAGCTCCGGCGCTTTCTGGCCAGACTTCGTCACGAGCGATTGGGCGTGCTGCGCTTTATCGGCGTCGAGATCGCAGATGGCATTGACCTGCGTGTCCGCGCCGAGAAAATTCTTGAGCAGCTCGGTACCGCGGCCGCCAGTGCCGATGATGCCCATGCGCGGGTTCAGCCGGGAGAATGGCATATTGATGACGGTTTGCGCGGGAGATTTCGCAGCGCTCTCTTGCGCACGAGAAACGGCAGCTCCTGCGGCTGCGGCGCCGGTTACCTTGAGAAAGTTTCTACGGGATGAATGTGCGTCGGACATGTTTTGACGATCATCTCAAATGCCTGACTAGCGCTTGCGCTTATTCGCGTGAAGGCGCGAGCCGGTCCGGCCCCTGGCGCTATATTTGCATCGATGACGTGTCGTCGAGCTCGCGTACTCCTACCAGTTCTCTGCTGCGCCGCAGCCACCGTGGTCCAGCTGTCCGGCCAGGAGAACCGCTTTGTGCTCAAGTCGCCCAATGGCGGCTTGGCGGCGACGTTTGAAACCGTCGCGAGGAACGCAGCTGGACCAAGCGGGCAGCTGTCCTATTCAGTGACTTTTCAGGGCAAGCCGCTTATCAACAGCTCGGCGCTTACGTTAAATCTCGAGGGCCAAAGGCCGCTGGGGAGCGAGGTGCGGATCGCAAACGCGGCGCCTTCGACAACGGACGAAACGTACGAGCTCGTAACAGGGAAGACAAAAACGGCTCGGAGCCACTACAACGCATTGCGATTGGAGATCGAAGAGGAGCTGCCAAACGCGCGCAAGTTGGTAGTGGAAGCGCGCGCGTATGACGACGCCATCGCCTTTCGCTACGTAGTTCCCGATCAACAGGGTTTTCGTGAGTTCCGGCTGAAGAGCGAAGAAACCGAGTTCCGCGTCAGCAAAGACGCAACCACCTACGCGTTAATCCTGCCGCATTACAGGACGATGTACGAAGCCGAATACGTCCGTTTGAACGGCAGCGCCTTTGCGGGCCAGAATGGCCTGAGCGCGGGCAAGGTGCTGATCGGTCTGCCGTACCTGATGCAAGTTCCGGGCGTTGGCTGGATGGCGATTGCGGAAGCAGATCTGCGCGGATACAGCTCCATGTATCTGGTGAACTTTTCCAAGGATTGGGGCGGTGCTGACTTTGTGTCGCGCCTGGCACCGGGTGACGATCCGGAGATAAGCGTGCAAGGATCGCTGCCGCACCACTCTGCCTGGCGGGTTCTGCTGGTGGCAGCTGAGCCGGGCAAGCTGATCGAATCGAACGTTATCACCAGCTTGAACCCTCCGAGCGAGATTGCGGATACATCATGGATTCATGCGGGCCTTTCTTCCTGGGACTGGTGGAGCGGCAGCATCGGGCCGGACGGGAAACCGGCGTTCACCACCGCGACGATGAAGTACTACGTCGATTTCGCTGCTCAATCAGGTTTCCCGTACATGCTGGTGGACGCGGGCTGGTCTGCCCCGGGGGACATTACCAAAATGAACGGCAAAGTCGACGTACCGGAGCTGGTGCAGTATGCCGCGCAAAAGAACGTGAAAATCTGGATCTGGATGCACTACCGGGACGTGGATGCGCAGATGGAGGAAGCATTCCCGCTGTATGAGAAATGGGGCGTGGCCGGCTTGAAAATCGACTTTGTCGAACGTGATGACCAGCGCGGGGTGGAGTTCTACTATCGCACAGCAAAGCTAGCGGCGGCTCATCACCTGATGCTCGACTTTCACGGCGCCACCAAGCCATCCGGGATCGAACGAACTTTTCCAAACATCCTCGGCTATGAGGCCGTGCTTGGCATGGAGCAGTCGAAGGTGGGAACGCGCGATAACCCGCCGCATCGAGTAACGCTGCCTTTCACGCGCATGCTGATGGGACGAATGGATTACACGCCCGGCGGCTTCGAGAATGTTACCGAGGCTGAATTTGTGCCGCGTTCCATCCGTCCCATGGTCTTGGGTACACGAGCAGCGCAGCTGGCGATGTACGCAATCTACGAAGCTCCATTTCAAATGGTCTCGGATAATCCAAAGGCTTATCAAGATCAGCCTGCCTTCGAGTTCATCAAGCATGTTCCAACGACCTGGGATGAGACAAAGGTGCTTAATGGCGAGCCCGGGCAGTTCATCACCATGGTGCGCCGTAAGGGCGGCGAGTGGTTTCTCGGAAGCATGTCGGACTGGAACACGCGACAGATGGAAGTGTCACTCAGCTTCCTCGGCGCTGGCCGTTACACGGCTGAAATCTACGCCGACTCTCCGGACGCAGACAAATATCCTAAGAACGTCAGCGTGCGAAGAGAGACGGTGGATCGCAACAGCCACTTAAATGTAAAGATTGTTCCAGGGGGCGGTTACGCCGTTCGCTTTGTTCCTCTCCAGTAAATAAGCATGCGATTCGTACTTGGGCTATGGCTCGTCTTTATTACACTGCTCTCTCTTAGTCCCTATCATTTGAAGATTTGGCTAGGAACTACCGGGCACCTGCATGAGGCCGGGCACGTACTGGCATTCGCTTTAACAACACTGCTGATCTGCTGGCTCGTCCCGAGTGTGACGGGAAAGCTGCTTCGCTGCGCCGCAGTTTTCGCATTTGCGATGTTTCTCGAAGCCTTTGAGATGCTGGTCTACCACGCTCCGTTTGAGTGGGAGGACATAGCGCTCGATACCCTTGGCATTCTTGGGGGTTGCCTCATCCTGCTGTTTGCGGAGCGGGTGGGTATGTTGAGGCGGGATCGCGCCGAGCTTCCGCCGGAACTCTGAAGCACGCGGCCGTGCCTGAGTCCAGATGGCCTGGGTGAACTGCCGCGCGTAGGTGGGTAGGAACGCTTCGGTAATCTGGAACAACCATGTCGGTGAAAAGACTTTCGCGGCGAGTTTTCGGCAAAGCTATGGCTTCGGCCTCGGCAGGAGTCGCGGCGGCCGGAGCCGTTGATCTGCTGGGTTCAGCGGTCGCAAGCGCACAGGGCCAGGCTCGTCAGAACTTCTACCAATTCCCCGCCGGCTTTCGCTGGGGCTGTGCAACGGCGGCCTATCAGGTGGAGGGGGCGGCGGAAGAGGATGGGCGGGGGCCGTCTATCTGGGACACGTTTTCGCATATCCCGGGCAAAGTGCATAACAACGAGACAGGCGATGTGTCCACCGATCATTACCACCGTTACAAGCAGGACGTGCAGCTGTTGAAAGGGCTGGACGCGAAGATTTATCGATTCTCGATTTCGTGGTCGCGTATTTTCCCCACCGGAACAGGCAAGCCCAACGAACGCGGCGTGGCCTTCTATGAGCGCTTGGTGGATGAGCTTCTCGCGAATGGACTTGAGCCCTTCTGCACACTCTTTCATTGGGATCTGCCACAGGTGCTGCAGGAGCGCTACGGCGGATGGCAGTCACGTGAAACCTCGAAGGCTTTTGCCGATTACGCGGGTTACGTCGCAGGACGCCTTTCTGACCGCATACACAACTTTTTCACGATCAATGAATTCTCCTCCTTCATCGATTTGGGTTATCGCGACGGGCGTTTTGCTCCGGGACTTCAACTTGCTCCGGCGGCTCTGAATCAGACGCGGCATAACGCCGTTCTGGCCCACGGGCTGGCAGTGCAGGCCATCCGCGCCAAAGCGCGCGCCGGAACAAAAGTCGGTCTGGCCGAGAACTATGTGCCAGGCACGCCGATCATCGAATCCGAAGAGCACATCAAAGCGAGCGTGCTCGCCACTCGGGTGATCAATGCGCCCTACTTGACCGTGATTATGGAAGGCAAGTATCCGGAGCAGTATCTGCAAAAAGAGGGCGCGGCTGCGCCGAAGTTTACGCCGGAAGACCTAGCAATCATCAGCAGCCCCGTCGATCTCCTCGGCATCAATATTTACAACCCCACGTATGTTCGCGCGGATAGCGGACCGGCCGGCTATGCGGTTGTGCCGCTGCCGTCGTCCTATCCGCATATGGCGTCGACATGGTTAAACATTGGACCGGAAGGCCTGTATTGGGGTGTCCGGCACGCGGCTGAAATCTGGAATGTGAAAGACATCTACGTCACGGAAAACGGATGCTCTTCGGCGGATACGGTTGCGCCTGACGGTCAGGTCTATGACACCGACCGAGTGATGTTCCTGCGTAACTACTTGATCAATCTGCACCGTGCGGCGGCGGAAGGATTCCCTGTTCACGGCTATTTTGTCTGGAGCTTGATGGACAACTTCGAGTGGGCCGATGGATACGCGTTGCGCTTCGGAATTTACTACGTTGATTACAAGACTCAAAAACGCATTCCAAAGATGAGCGCCTCTTTTTACAAGGAAGTGATACGCCGGAACGGAGTGGCTTAATGCCGCGCATATCACGGTGTCACGTTTAAGTCCGCGATCGACCACCACCAGGTATTGGAGCTTCCCGTTTGAACAATCTTCAGGTAGCGTGCGGTCTGTTGAGCGAAGCTGACGGTTAGGAGCGGAGTGCTGCCCGCACCGGCTGCGATGGCACTTCCCCAGTTGACTCCATCTTTCGAGACATACACTTGAAATCCGCGCGGGAAATCGTTTGACGATGATCCGGCGTTCAAGGAAAGGCTGCTGAAGGTTCGAGGCGCTGCCATATCGAGCGTGAACGACTGGCCCGCGGTTTGCGGCCTGCCCGTCGACCAGCGGCTCTTGACCGTCGCGTCGATAGCCGAAGCCGGAGCCTGGCTGAGACCTCCGAACGTACCCGACGCAGTCGAGCTTGCGCTCGCTTTCCAGCCGGTGCGTGACAACGGAGCGGACGATCTGGAAACCACAATCACGCTGGCTGATTGTGCCGGGAAGGTCGCCGAGACGGACGAACCGGCGACGGCAAGCGCGGGCTGCGCTAGGATCGCCTGCAGGTTGGCGCCCGAGTATGTAAAGAATGCGGCAGGCGAGGCCGGCGAGAAGTTAGCCAGCCTGATCGGCGAAGTCAGATCGGCGCTGGTCTTGTTGATGATCAAAAGCGTGAGCGCGCCATCGCTCGTGCGCTGCGCTCCATAGACAGCTAGTTGACTCTGGTTCGTGCTCACGGCGGAGATACCGGTATCCCCGAACCTGCTCCCCTGGCCATCGTAGTTACGAAAGAGCCGAAAGCTGTAGGCTGCGGGATCGGTCGGCTTCGGTGGATCCCACATATTGGCGAAGTCGACGCCCTCACGGCCGAAGATGCCAAGAATATCGGCCTCGGCCAAAGCACCGGGCAGTGTGCCGTGATCTCCCCAGCTGTACTCCGAAAACGCAAGTTTCGTTCCCGGATAATACTGCTGGATCCAACTCTTAAAACGCGGAATGAGCTGCATGTTGCCGAAGTAGTAAGTCTCGATCCAGGTTCCGGAGTTATAGGTTGGATCCCAGAATGAGCGCGTCGATTCAAGTTCATAAGCATTGTCCGTGGCGCTGCCGCCATAGTAATGTTCGTCGAAGTAATCGAGGATGCGGCCGCCGTGCTGGGTGTCGTAGTTGTGCATCTGTTGCAGATACCATTGGCCGGCGTACAGGCCGCCATGTTCGGACATGTCGGCGCCGGAACCGATCCAGCCGCCCAGGGTAAAGTCGGAGGGGCCCATGACGAACGCGGTCGGGTCGGTGCTCTTGGCCATCGACGCGTACTCGCTGCCCAGATCGAAAATCGTGTCGTAATTCGCTCCATTCGGCAGAACGTCGCGATGGGTGTTGCCCCAGCCGCCGGGCTCGTTATCGAGTTGGTAATAGCGCACACCCCCACTGGCGGCCGATCCGAAGGTAAGCAGAAGATGGCTGATCCAGTTCTGCTGGAATTGCGGGCTGTTGTTGATGTGATTCGCGTAGATATTTTTATCGACGAGCTGAGTTCCGGAAGGGCCATTCGGGTTGTTCGCGCCGGCGATGCTATTGCCGCAGTTATCGTTGTTCGGATGCACGTACGGGTTGGTCGATTGCTGCGGACCGTAGACGGAGACAGGAAAGCTGCAGTTCCAGGCCGCCGTGCTGTTGATGTAGGGAATGATGGGTAGCGTGATCAGAGCACGAGTGCCCGCCGGTTGGAAATTGCGGACCATCGCGTCGGGCCCGGCGCTCGGAGTAGGGTTCGATGACCCGCTGCCGCCCATGAAGTACCAGTCGAAGCCCGCATTCGAGCTGTCGATCTGCCAGTTGTAGCGGGTAGTGCCGTCGCCGCCCCAGCGCGTGTTCGGGAGACTGATCTCCCGCGCAAAGTTCAGGTCGAGGCCGTAATTTACGATCCCGTAGATATCAGGATTGATGGCGTGCCGGCTTGCCGCGGCATCTACGGTGAGCGCCGGCGGACTTTGGGGCCAGACACTCGCCGAGAAGAGCAAAGGAACGAAGCCGCAGAGGAGTCTAGTTTTGCGCACGCAGATTAGTAGCGGTTGCGTCGAATTTCTCGCGCGCGCATCTGAAAGGGTAAGACTAAATGGCGTTACTCATTCAGTATTTGCGCAAACATGCGCGTTTTGTGCTGCTGGCACTCGTCCTGGCAGCGGTGAATCAGGTTTTTTCACTGCTCGATCCCTGGATTTTCAGGCTCATCATCGATGGTTACGCCACAAAGTTTCATCAGTACACGACCAGCCAATTCATCAAGGGCGTAAGTCTTCTGCTTGGCGCGGCGGTGGGGGTGGCCTTCGTTTCGCGCGTTGCCAAGAATTTTCAGGACTACTACGTGAACGTGGTGACGCAGCAGACCGGCGCAGAGCTTTACGCAGATGGCGTGGAGCGATCGCTCTCGCTACCGTATGTTGTTTTCGAAGACCAGCGCAGCGGCGAAACGTTGGGCAAGCTGCAGAAAGTCCGCTCCGATGTGGAAAGGTTTATCACGGCCTTCGTGAACGTTCTGTTCACCTCCGCAATCGGCGTGATTTTTGTGACCGTGTACGCCTTACGTGTCAGCTGGATCATTGCGCCGGCATTCCTGCTCACAGTGCCCATACTGGGCGTCATTAGCTCGGTGCTGAGCCGCAAGATCAAATTGATCCAGAAGACAATCGTGGCCGAAACGGCAGCACTCGCGGGCGCGACGACGGAATCGCTGCGCAACATTGAGCTTGTGAAGACCCTCGGGCTAGCGCGCCAGGAGGTCAATCGCCTGAACACGACGACAGGCAAGATCCTCAAGCTGGAGCTGAAGAAAGTCCGCTATCTGCGCAGCCTCAGCTTTCTGCAGGGCACGGCCGTAAATCTGCTGCGCACGAGCATCTTATTTCTGATGCTTTACCTGATCTTTACCCAACGCATCACGGTCGGGCAGTTCTTCTCGCTATTTATCTATTCGTTTTTCATCTTCGGCCCGCTGCAGGAGCTCGGCAACCTTATCAACGTCTATCGCGAAACGGAAGCGTCGCTGAATAACCTGCAGGAAATTCTGCAGATTCCGCCCGAGGCCAAACCGCTCGATCCAGTCGCGCTGGGAAACCTCGATACTCTCGATTTTGAGAAGGTCACTTTCAAGCACCCGACCGCGAACCGACCCGCTGTTTCGGATGTGAGCTTCCAGCTGAAGCGCGGGCAGACGGTTGCGTTCGTCGGACCATCGGGCGCCGGCAAAACCACCCTTGTGAAGCTGCTGGTCGGTCTCTATCAACCGCAGACTGGCACAGTTCGTTACAACGGAATCGAAGCCGGTGAAATCGATCCCGATGAGCTGCGACGGCAGATCGGATTTGTTACGCAAGACACTCAGCTATTCTCGGGAACGATCCGCGAGAACCTGCTCTTTGTGCGGCCGGACGCCACCGACGCTGAGTGTCTGGACGTGCTGCATCGATCTGCCGCTGACTCACTGCTGGCTCGCGCGGATAAAGGGTTGGACACGCTTATCGGCGAAGGCGGAGTGAAAGTGTCGGGTGGAGAAAAGCAGCGCCTCTCTATCGCCCGCGCCTTGCTGCGTAAGCCGAGGCTGCTGGTGTTCGATGAAGCAACTTCGTCACTCGATTCGATCACTGAAGAAGAGATCACGCGCACAATTCGCCACGTCGGGGAGGCAGCGGACGTCGTGACGATCCTGATCGCGCACCGGCTCTCAACGGTGATGCATGCGGAGCGGATTTACGTACTCGAGAAGGGACGCGTCGTGGAAGAAGGCACGCACGCTGAGTTGGTAAGAACAATGGGCTTGTACTACGCGCTCTGGAGACAGCAGATTGGCGAAGGGGTGGCCGAACTGCAGCCGGTCGCGGTTTTGTAAGCCACGATATGCTGATGAGCTAGTGGTTCAGCTCCGTAGCTCGCTCTCTCTCTTCCTCTTTCTTTCGCTGAGTTGCTTGAATGCCCAGAACTCGGGTTCTCAATGGGCCGGCCTGCTGACGAACCCGGCAGGAGACCCGATTGCGGGAGTGTCCGTGCAGTTCAACTCGGCTGCTACGAGCAAAACATTCGTCACCGGTTCCAACGGAGCATTCCGCTTTGAAGGCCTCGAGCCAGGCCGCTACAGCCTTTCGATCTTCCGGAAGGAACGCCGGATCCCGTTATCAGAGCCAATCGATATACCGACCTCGCTGAAGCCGCTCAAGCTGGTGCTCACAGCGGAGGGCGTTCTCTCGGTGAGCGCGCCCCAAGGCAGCGCCACGGGCGAGAGAACAGGTGGAGGCGAACAGCTCTCGAGTGAAACTGTGTCGGCGATTCCGCTAAACAAACGCGACTTTAGTCAGCTTCTACTGTTGGCTGCCGGCACGATGACCGATAGCAATGGCGCGACTAATTTCACGGCGCAGTTTGCCATCAATGGGCAGCGGGGAGTGGAGGCGGTGTTCGCCATGGACGGCGCGGACTCGAGTGATCCCGAGCTGGGCGGCGCGACCTTTTCGAACTTCAATGTGGATGCAGTGGAAAGCATTCAATCGAGTTCCGGCTGGATGCCGGCTGAGATCGGGCGCGGCGCAGCCGGGTTCACTGACATTCTTACGCGCTCGGGAGCTGCCGGCTTTCACGGCTCGGTTTTTGAGTTCGTTCGCAACTCGGCATTCGACGCGCGGAACTTCTTCGACCGCAGATCTATTGTGAATCCCGATCGTATTCCGCCGTTCCGCCGAAACGAATTCGGCTTTACGAATGGCGGCCCAGTGATCCTGCCGCATCTCTACAACGGCAGGAACAAAACTTTCTACTTCACCGAGTATCAAGGCTTCCGGCAGGTACTGGGGACCACGCAAGTGTTTCCAGTTCCAACGATTGCGCAACGGCAAGGAATCGATACGACAGCTTTCCCCGGTGACACGCTTCTTGTCCCTGTGAATAGCCGCATCGCGCCACTGATCAATCGCTATCCGCTGCCCAACGATGCGAGCGGGCCGTACGGTCTGAATACTTACGCGACTTCGTCGAAGGTGACGACGGACGCGGATCAGTTTTCGATCCGGATCGATCACAAGCTATCAAGCAAGTCGCAGCTTTTCGGCCGTTTTACGCTCGATAATCTCTCCGGCCCTACCACGAATCCCGATCAGACGGCGATCGACCCGAGTTTCGGCATCCGGTACATCGACCGGCAGCGTAACGCTGTCATCCATTTCAGCCGGACCAGCTCTCCGAGCCTTCTTTGGGAGTCGGCGCTAAGCGTGACGCGGACAACGCCGTCTTTCCCGACACCCAACAGGACCGATCCCGCGCTCGTGTTTGGCGATGGCCTTTTCGAATCGTTCAACTCAGCCGCGGGCTCTGTAACTTCATCCTTCGGCAACTTGTTTCAAGGCCGCCAGAATGTCTCGTGGACCGCCAAGCGCCATGCCTTCAAGGCTGGAGTTGAGTTCCGGGCCAACCGCGACTCCACTTACTTCGGCATCTCTCCGAATGGCGCCTATACGTTTGGCGGAGGCACTGCCTATGCACCGGTAGCGATACGCTCGGCCAGCGGGCGTCACGATATTCCGGCCGGGGCCGCGCTTCCCGATACTTTGAGCGCGCTTTTAACGGCCAGCCCTTTCGCCTACACGGTTGCGGTGGCGCCGTCTTATTTTCCGCAGGGCTCGCAGATTGGGGTCGCCGCGATTTCTCGTTACAACACCAACTTCTTCCTGCAGGACACCTGGAAAATATCGGATCGTTTGGTTCTAGATTATGGTCTGCGCTATGAAATTTACACGCCGATCACGGAGCGCGCGAAAAGAACATCGAACCTTGTCACCTTGAATGGTCCGGACGGGCCTCGACAGGAATACCGCATCAACCCGCAACCCGGCTACCGGCTGGATCTGGGCGGCTTTGGTCCGCGCGTCCGACTTGCCTGGCGTGTGGCGAAAGACTTCGAACTTACAGCCGGTGGGGGGATCACTACGATCCCGCCGAATATCTGGCAGGACAACTCGCTGACCGGCTCGACACCATTCGCTGTCTATCCGCGGCTCACTCCAGCCCCGGGATCGCCGGTTCCCTTTGGCATACCCATCACTCCCGCTCAACTGCCGGAGGTGTTTACTCCGGAAGGCGTGAATATATTTGCCGCGCGCAACACCAAGGCCGTACCGCCCAACACGGTGATGGACGTCGATCGATTCGAGCAAGGCATCGCGGCGCTCAGCCCGAGTCATCAGATCACGCCGCTGAATGCGAATACTATATCGCCCGATTTTCACAATGCCTATCTCGGCACCTGGTCGCTTGGCATGGAACGTCGCTTTGGCGGCCTCACTGCGAATGCTGTGTACGTCGGCACGGCAGGCGTGGCACTTCCCGCCATCGATTTCCCGAACGGATATCCAGGGGCGGACCCGGCATTCGCGCGCTACACGCGCTTCAACGCGGCAGGAATCGTGACAGGCGGGTTTGGCACGGAACAGGTGATTACGAATCGCTCGCATTCCAGCTATCACGCCTTACAGACGTCACTGGCGGGGAGCGTGGGTCACAACGGGCCTGGCGTTCAGATCAGTTACACGTGGTCCAAATCCATCGATGACACAAGTTCGGTGCTCGGAGGCTTCGTGGTGGGAGCGTCCGGGGCCTCGGCTCAGGCATGGCCGCAGAATCCATTCAACACCGCTATCGATAAAGGGCCATCCACTTTCGACGTGGCGCATGCCTTTAGTTCGAGCATCGTGCAGGATCTGCATATCGACCGCGTGCCGTTTCTGACGGCAGTGAACAAGAAGGCGACAGGCGGCTGGCAGCTGCTTAGCATTTCCGCCATTACAAGCGGTCTGCCTTTCACTGTTTATTCGGGAGTGCAGCAGACGGGTGTTGGCTCGAATGGAGTTGACCGGCCCGATCAGACGGGGACGCCGGCTCTTTCAACCAGCCGCAAGATCCGCGAAGACTATTTCGGGCTTGGCGCCGACAATCCTTCGTTCTTTTCGATCCCGCTGGATGTTCCGGGCGGTACCGGGCCCAATAAAGGCCGCTTTGGCCTGCTTGGCAGGAATAGCTTCCGCGGACCGGCGCTCCATAACTTTGATTTCGGGTTGATCAAAGACACGCCCTTGGGCACTCGCGGTTCTGGCGAGTTGGTGGACGTGCAATTTCGCGCGGAGTTTTTCAACCTGTTCAACATCGCGAACTTCGGACTTCCGGCAAACATCCTGAAAGGCTCCGGTTTCGGCGAAATCAGCCGCACGGCCAACAACTCACGGCAAATTCAGTTTTCCCTCAAGCTGATCTTTTAAGCCTGTGCACACCATCCTCTAAGCGGAAGGAAGCCGCCGGCCGAGGCTCCGTTCCTCAAGAAAATCGCGTCAATGCTTCGAATCGAGGATAAGATAGCAGTCATGCGAACACTGAGATACTCCGTTTGTTCCAGTGCTTTAGTGTTGTTTGCTCTCCAGGCCGGAGCGCAAACCGTCACGTGTTCATCCGATGATGGAAAGCGTCACTACTGCCGCGCTGACACAGGGAACGGTATCGATCTAGTCCGCCAGCGTAGCGGCTCTGCTTGCCAGCGAGACTACTCCTGGGGTTACGACGATCAGGGCGTCTGGGTCGATCACGGGTGTCGAGCGGACTTTGCGCCCGCGGCACGATCGGACAGGTCGTCTCGAAGTGGTTCGACGATCACTTGTTCCTCGGACGACGGGTCGCGACACTACTGCGATACGGCGACTCGTGGTCGAGTACGTCTCGTCCGGCAGATCAGCGATTCGCCCTGCCGCCGAGGCGAGAGTTGGGATGCTGATGATCGGGGTTTGTGGGTAGACCGCGGCTGCCGCGCAGAATTTGCGGTCGAAACCGGACGCTGGGACCGTGACGGGCGAGACGGCGACCGGCGGGACGGCGACCGTTCCGGGAGCGGCCAAATCGTGAGTTGTTCGTCTGACGATGGCCGACGTCACCACTGCGATGCAGACACCCGGCGAGGCGTGGATCTGGTGAAGCAGCGAAGCGACTCGCCGTGCACGATGGATTCTTCGTGGGGCTACGACTCATCAGGGATTTGGGTAGATCGCGGCTGCCGGGCCGATTTTCAAGTACGCTAACCAGTAAGCGGGCTAGGCCGGTTAACGCCTAGCGCGTGGGTTGTTGTGGCACATTGCTATTGCGTTACAACGCCGCACCGCTGAAGCCTCCGCGACTCGCCTTAGAACGTAATATGTGCGAGACTGATCTGCACTGCCTTCTTTGATCGACGCGCTGGTCGATTGAATTGCGATGGCATCCCCAAGCAGTCTCGATGCAGCTGACTACTCCAATTTCGCCTACGCCAAGTCTCTGGCGATCGATCCGCGAAGCTTTGCGCGGCAGCCATCAGGACTACACGACCGGCAGCCTGAACCGATCGATCCTGCTACTGGCCATTCCGATGGTGCTCGAGATGGTGCTCGAATCGTTATTCGCCGTGGTCGATGTTTTCTGGGTGAGCCGTTTGGGCCCCGACGCAATCGCTACGGTCGGATTAACGGAATCGGTGCTCACACTCGTTTTTGCCGTCAGCATAGGTCTCGCGATGTCGACCACGGCCATGGTGGCGCGGCGAATCGGTGAAAAAGATCGCGAAGGTGCGAGCGTTGCGGCCGTACAGTCGATCTTTCTTGGTCTGATCGCATCGCTGATTATCGGCTTGCCGGCAGTGCTGCTTGCGCCAAAACTGCTGGCTGTGATGGGCGCGACTCCCGCGATCGTAGCCGGCGGAGCGAACTACACTCGAATTGCGCTCGGCGGGTCGGCCGTTGTTCTGCTGCTCTTCCTCAATAACGCCATCTTTCGCGGCGCGGGCGATGCCGCTATTGCGATGCGCCTGCTGTGGGTTTCGAACATTTTGAATCTCCTTCTCGATCCATGCCTCATCTTCGGGCTTGGACCGTTTCCGAAGATGGGCGTCACAGGCGCAGCGCTGGCTACGTTTAGCGGCCGCGGCATCGGAGTACTTTATCAGTTCTACCGGTTGGCGAAAGGGACCGAGCGGATGCGCATTCTGCTTCGTCACGTTCGCTTGGAAAGCGATGTCCTCTGGCGTCTGTTCCGGGTCTCCCTCGCCGGCATCTCTCAATTCCTGATCGGACAGGCGAGTTGGATCGGCTTGGTGCGCATCGTTGGCCTGTTCGGCGCGCCGGCCGTCGCCGGCTATACGATCGCGATTCGTATCGTGATCTTTGCCGTGCTCCCCTCCTGGGGCCTTAGCAATGCAGCAGCTACTCTCGTCGGCCAAAATTTAGGAGCAGGACGCCCGGACCGTTCCAGGAGCGCTGTCTGGCGGACCGGTTTCTGGAATATGGCATTTCTCGGTTCGGTGGGCGTAGTTTTCATTCTTTTCACGCCGCAGATCATCGGAATTTTCACCCATGACCCGGCCGTTTTCGATCACGGCGTAGCCTGTCTGCGCATTTTCAGCTACGGCAACATGGCTTACGCCTACGGAATGGTACTGCTGCAAGCTTTCAATGGCGCCGGCGATACCTTGACGCCGACTTACGTTAACTTGTTCGGCTTTTGGATCGTCGAGCTGCCGCTCGCCTGGTGGCTGGCGATGCACACGAGCCTGGGCGTGAATGGAGTCTTCTGGTCGGTCGTTATCGCGCAGACCACCATCGTTGTGATCAGTGTGATTCTATTCCGGCGGGGACGCTGGGCACGACAGCGAATTTAAGCTCGTATGCGCCCGTGTCCGGGAAGGACACATCTTTTCTGGCGGAGGAAGAGGGATTCGAACCCCCGAGCACCTTTCGACGCTAACGGTTTTCAAGACCGCCGCCTTCAACCACTCGGCCATTCCTCCACTCACTACGGTAGCGAATCCATCCGGCAGTCCGCAATTTACCATTCATTCCACAACGGTCAGGGTGTGCATTTTCCTAGGCGGCATCAAGGCGATCGCCAGAGCGCCCGCAAGAGCAATGACGAACACAACGGCCATGGGCTCGACATAGCTTTTGGCCCGCACCCGAAGGAAGGATACGAGAAACGGGCACCAGGTCTGCCCGATGGTGTTGAGCGGCAGGATGATTGCCATAGCGCGCGGCAGAGTGTTGATGCCGAACTGCTCCGCCGCCATTAGCGGAATCAACATGTAATCCGCCCCCATGGAAAAGCCGAATACGATAGCAAAAATGTAGATCGAGGAGCGGTGCGCCGGCGTAACGGCGAGGAGCAGCAGAATGGTCGCGCACACGATAAAGTAAGTAGCCGTCATGACGCGCTTCTTTGAAAAGACATCGGCCAGATACCCAATGCTGAGGCGTCCCGCAATGCTCGACCACAAGACCAGGACCGAAGCGCTCGTCCAGGCGGCATTTAGAGTTCGCTGATCGGTAAACCCGGAATCGTGAAACACCAGTTTCATGTGCGTGATGATGGAGCCGATCGAACCGATGGAACAGACGCTGCCCGCGAGCAGCAGCCAGAATGACTTTTCCTTGAGCAGAGCCCGAATGGTTTGGGGCGGTTGCTTGATATCAGAAGTAGGCTGGTCGGCGCCGTCCGGAAATTGTCCCAGCTCGGCAGGCTTATCTCGCAACAGAAAGAAGGCGATCGGCCAAGTGAGGAGCAACAAGCCACCCATTGCGTGAAGCGCTGTTCGAAAGCCAAAGTGCTCCGTGAGAAACCGAATCAGAAAGGACGCGAGGCCGCCAAATAGTCCGACGCCAACGTACATGAGCCCCATGGCAAAGCCGCGCTTTTTGTCGAACCAGTACGAGATGAGCAGTTGATGGGGAATCGGGCCGGCAGAGATATATCCGACTGTGTAAAGAAAGTAGAGCAGAAAGTAAGTACCGATGTAGCCGGACATCGAGCCGAATCCAATGAGCGAAAGCGCCGTCAATCCGGTTCCGAAGATGATGAGCTTACGCGGACTCAATTTGGGAATGAGAAGGGGGCCAGCCCAGATAGTCAAGAGCGCCGCAAGCGGGAAACCGAGCGTGATCTGCTGGACATCCCACTTGAACACTCGCTGAAAATAGTCGTAAAAGAACGGAAGGTTATAGTACGGTACTCCAACAGCCAAACCAAACGTCACAAAAGTGGTGGCGACTATCCATCGGCCGTAGAAAGGACTTACATTTGCATGAGGAGGAATGTTTGGCACGGCAAGCGCTCCTTCGCAGAGGGAGGCCTTTAAAGATTAGCGAACCCCGCTTTGAATGGGTTACAGTCGAGTGAAAAGAGCGTCTAACTAGATGAATGTCGGACTGAAGCTTCGAAGCTAGCTTCAATTCTCAATTTCGATGTTTTGGAAAGAAATATGACAAGACTTAGTTTGCGAAACAGTGTCGGAAAGAGTTTGGCGTTAGCAGCCGCTACTCTCCTTGGTTCCACTTTTGTATGGGCGGTGACAGCGAACACTCGCACGTTCACCTCAGGCGAGCAGGCGAAGGTGCTTGGAGTCATTGTCTCCAGAGACGGTCAAACTTTGAAGCTGAGATCTGACGACGACTCGATCGGCACGATAGACCTTACTGGCGACACCAAGATTCAGCTGAAGCACGGGATGTTCGGGCGCAAAGCGGCGATGGATTTGGGCGCATTGGTGCCTGGGTTACGGATAGAGGCGATTGGCGAAGGGAATGACAAGGGCGAGTTGGTAGCGAACCGAGTCGTGTTCGATCCTGGCTCGATGAAAGCTTCGCGCCAAATCGATACGCGAGTATCACCTCTGGAGGCGCGCGCAGGAAGCCTGGAAGGCCGCGCGGGGACACTAGAGGGGCGTGCGACTCAGATGGAGGGGAAGCAGGGTCAGCTTGAGGATCAGGAGAAGCAGACTCAGCAGCAAGTCGGGCAGGTAAAAACAACGGCTGATCAGGCGAACCAAGGGGTAAACGACGTAAACAAGCGCGTAACCAACCTCGACAATTACCAGCCGACCGATTCCGCGACGATCTACTTCAAGTGGAACAGCGCCGTGCTTGATGATCAGGGAAAGAAAGACCTGGACAACCTGGCCCAGAAGGCGCTGGCACAAAAGGGTTATATGGTTGAAGTAGCCGGTTTTGCAGATACGACTGGGAAGGCCAACCGTAACCAAGTGCTAAGCGAGCAGCGCGCGACTGCGGTGACGCGCTACCTGGAGCAGCAGGGAAACATTCCCATTCATCGCATTATTACCCCAACCGGAATGGGCACTTCACACGAAGCAGCATCTAATGACAACCCGGAAGGACGCAAAATGAACCGCCGGGTAGAGGTAAAGGTATTAGTCAATCAAGGTGTCGTTGCGGGCGGTGGTGCCGGTCAGACGGATAACTCGAGCACTAAGCCTACGGGAGATGCAAAGCCTTAACTGGTTGCGGTTCTCCGGACGTATCCGGCAGCGGCCTGGTCTGTAATGACCGTTGCCGAGTTCACGCCCATTGTTTTTGCGGCTGCATTGGCGGCTGGTTTCCTTGGATCGCTGACAGGGTTGGGCGGCGGCGTTATCGTGACGCCGGTGCTTACCCTTTTCCTTCACGTTGACCTGCGGTATGCGATCGGCGCAAGCCTGATCTCCGTGATCGCTACCTCCTCCGGTGCCGCTGCTGCTTATGTTCGAGACGGCTTTTCGAACATCCGCATCGGCATGCTGCTGGAAATCGCAACTACCGTCGGAGCGATTTTCGGAGCTTATCTCGGAACTCACGTCTCTACACGCGTTTTAAGTGTGGTTTTCGGGCTGATTCTGCTGCAGGCTGCCTGGCAGACATCCCGCTCCAACAGTTTGTCAACCAAATCTGTTCCGCCTGATCCGCTGGGTGAAAGTCTGAAGCTCAACTCGTCTTTTCATACGAGCGAGGGAGAGCAGTCCTATGCTGTCCGCCGCGTCCGAACGGGATTTGGCCTGATGTTTGGCGCCGGAACCGTATCGGGATTACTCGGTATCGGCTCCGGTTCGTTGAAGGTAATCGCCATGGACTCTGCAATGCAGATACCCTTTAAAGTCTCGACCGCAACCAGCAATTTCATGATCGGGGTAACGGCGGCTGCCAGCGCGAGTATCTATTTGAGCCGCGGCTACGTGAGTCCCGCGATAGCAATGCCGGTTATGCTCGGAGTGCTTGGAGGTTCGATTCTGGGAACGCGGTTCTTGAGCCGGCTCTCAGTGCCGCTACTACGGCGTGTCTTTGCGGTCGTAGTTGGCGTTATTGCGATCGAGATGATCTGGGGCGGCATTCGAGGAACTGTTTGAAAATGACCGATCAGACGATTGAACGCCAGGTGAGCGTACTGCTGCAGGGAGGCGTGATGATCTCTGGCGCGGTCGTCCTAATAGGCGGCGTGCTCTTTCTTCTCCGGCATGGAGGGGAACAGGTAAGCTATCAGGCCTTTCACAGCCAACCCGCCATCGACCGGTATGTTCCGCAAATCCTGGAGGGTGCGCTTCATCTGCGCGCCCGATCGGTAATCCAGCTGGGTGTGTTGCTGCTGATTGCAACCCCGGTGGCGCGGGTTGTGCTGTCGCTCTGGGGATTTGCGATGGAGCGCGATCGTGCCTTCATGATCATTACCGCGATCGTTCTCGCAGTCCTGCTATTCAGCCTGATACACGGCGCGATGAGCCAGTGAGCAGCGGGCTATCGTAGCTGCGCTTCGAGGGCGTCGAAGCGCCGTCTTAACTCCTCAAATTCGCCACGAAGTTGCTCCAGATCGTATTCAAGCTGCGCCACTCTCGTAGGCGGCTGCGAAGCTGAGGCTTGCGCAGATGAATCGACTGTTGGCTCGCCCGAAAACAGGTGCGCATAACGGGCTTCCTTCTGACCGGGCTGCCGCGGCAGTTTTCTGATCAGAGCACCGCCATCCCATTCGCCAAGCTTTTCAAGCACTCTATCGGTTTCGGCGAGGTCGCCAAAGGCAAACATGCGCTCGCTGCGATCTTTGATCTCGCCCAGAGTTTGCGGGCCGCGTAAAAGAAGCGTGCAGAGAACAGCGGATTCGCGGCGACCTAGATTGAGCGTTTCAGAGATGCGCTGGGAGAACTTATCGACGCGCCCGCTGCCCGTGACGAAGAACGCAAACTTCTTTGCCCGCAGACCTTCAAGAGCAGTTTCGACCGTCTCCGCATCGTACTCGACCACGGGATCGCGATTCGATTTCTGATTGCATCCGTTTACCAGCGCATTCAGACTCATCGGATAATACTCGGGCGTGGTCGCTTCCTTCTCCATCAGAACGCCGAGAACGCGAACCTCGGCATCATCAAGCTGCTCCATTCGTCAGTTTTCGGAGTAGATTTCTATCGATGAGCCTGGTGCGGGATATTCACCGGGCGTGATCGCTGCGCGCCGCTCGAGTAGCGTGCCGCCAGATCGGGCCGCAGAAAAGTCAACATTTTGAGCGCAACCTTCTTGCCTTGCTGAAACGCATCGGCGTACAGCCGGTCGCGTTCGTCACGCGTATAGGTAAAGCCGATGCTGTAGTAGTGATCGAGCGAGAGGCCGAGCACTTTGGTCCCTGCGTAAGCAACGGCTGCCTTGGCAATCAAACCGCCCCCAAAAGGAATTTTCCCGACTAACTGCTTGGCTAACGCTCGCCATCCGAAAGCACTGCCGAGAACCATGGCCAGCTCGGATTTTTGACTCGCGTAGCCGACCTCACGATCGCTTGCCGCCGCGAGCAGGAATGCCATGCGGACCTGGTTCATCGTCAGAAAGGCCGTGTCAGAGGCGAACTCAGCCACAGCCCAGGGCAGCTCGATAATGTTCGGAATGATGTCGGGAAGAGCCGTTGCCACAGAGAAGAGCGTATTCTCTCTGCACGTTTTGGCGATGACTCGCTCCACAAATGGCCGGCGAAACGGTACAAACGACTTCGCAAGCGGCACACCCAGCTTGGCGTGTTGCGAAAGCGCTTTATAAATAAACTGTTTCGGATGATCGGGATGAAAAATCAGCGCCTGAGCAGGGACGACCATTCTCCCATCGGCAGCACTCGCATCGAAGACCTCGAGATCGGGCAAAGGAGCCGATGCCGAGAGCGGCGCGCGCGTAAGCAAGGCAGCGGAATGCCGGCGCCTGCCCGGACTGAGATCCTCGAGGAAGAAATTTTCGAGACGGCTATAGGCTTCATTGTCAGCCGCATGTAGAGCCACTCGCACAGAACGCTCGCTCTGTTCTCGGATCTCATTCGGATTCAGCGCGGTGAGCGCTTTTTTTATGTTCATCACTCCGTCGAGCATTGTGTTTACCTCGGTGTGAAATCGGCACGTCGGCGCCGCTTAACTGGAACGCCACCTTCAACGCTGACTCCCAATCAGAGTTTACTCCGACACGTTGGACTTCGATATGGGGCGAGAAGTAACGAAGAACAATCTCGTTGGCCGGATGAAAGGCTAGCGCAGGCGCCACGAGTAGCAGCTTCGGCGCTTGGTCGGAAACACGCAAGCCGGGAAAGAGGTGGTTCAGTTCGCCTCGGTTCGCGTGCCAGCGTATGCGCATCCAGTAATCCAGACCTTGCATTGGCAGCTGCAAGTCTTCTGATGTCTTGAGCTCAAGAACGGTAAGCCTGCCTGAAGACGAGATGGCGAGAAGATCGATTAACTCCCGCTCGCCTCCCGCGAAAGTGAGAACCTGGCCGTGAACCCAGTCCGCCAGCAGATCCGGCGCGATTGCGTGCAGGTTCGATCGCACGGCGCTCTCGAACCAGCGCTCCGGGAAAGCAGGCAACTCCGAGAGGTTTGAACCCCCCGCCAGTAAACTGTTTGCCGGGAATGCGAGGCGGGATAGATGGGAGGCGAAATCTTCCACCTTCTGCAGGTCCGCTGGTAGGACTTCCGCCCTTGCGTCGATCCCTAGCAGGATGCGGCTGCCGCCTTCAATACGAGCAAACTCAAGGCCGCGGAAGCGAACGCTGATAGCGCCGCTGACCTCCGGGCAACAACCCACACCGCGAATAGTATGCATTCGCTCAAGCAGCAATTTCAGGCCAGGAGCTTGCGGGGGCGCAGCATAATGAGAGCTCAACCGAGTGTCCAGATTGCCGAGGTCCCGCGAATCCACTTCGCCCGCCATGCCGTGTTCGTTGAAGAGAAACATGCGCGCGGCAAGTGTTTTGCCAGTGAGCCAATGTAGCCGGTGAGCCGTGATGTTGCCGGCCTGCTCAGGAAGGAACACGCACAAAGAAACTTGTCCGGGCGGCGGAGTTTCGCAGCTCAAATGATCGTGCCACAGCAATGCCGATGAGAGAAAAGCCGGCTCATGGTCAATCGAAGGACAGGCGAGCGCAGCGATCCGCTGGCTGCCTCGAGTAAGGCAGGCACGCGGAAAGACGGCTGACAAGGATCGCCGAAGGTCCAGTGCCGAGGAGAGTCTTTCGATCGCCCAGCCAGGAAATTGCCGGCTAAGCATGCGCCGGAACTGCTCGGCAAAATTCTGCCGGGTGCCTCGGATCGTGCGAGCTGCCGTTTGTGGCCTGTCCTGATCAAGAAAGGTCAGAGTGCCGGTGGCCCCGGCGAAACGTTGCACGGTGCAGTCGAGCAGACCGGGGCAGATGCGATCAAGAGTGAGAATGCGGCGAGACAGACTGCGCGCTTCATCCCAGGCATCGATCACGAGTTTGCCCGAGCGCAACTCAAGCAGATATCGATCACGCACTAGCGGAATAGGCGTATCGCCAAAGTCGAGGACAGCTGGACGCGCGCAGCGCTTCAGAAACTGTGCAATCTCGGAAAGCAGCTTCTGGGGGTCAGAAGGAGCAGCGGACTGCGACGAGGCTTTTATCATGGAGTTTGTCACCGGATCAGAGCAGTTTCGCGGCCCGCCTGCAGACAGTCGAAAGCCGGATCAGCCAAGCGCTCGAGCGTCGAGGCCGCAGACGTTCAGACGTAAGGCTAGTGGCTGTTTCGAAGAAATTTTCTGCAAGCTACATTCGTGAGGCCTACGCCTTGGGTCTCAGAGACTTCGGAGAGAACTACGTCCAGGAGTTCGCCGAGAAGCGTACCGAATTGAACGATCTGCCCGGCGCACATTTTCACCTGATCGGCCATTTGCAGTCGAACAAGGCGCGGGTTGCCTGCGAGCTGTTCGACACGATTCAGAGCGTCGATTCGATAAAGCTGCTCCAGAGATTGGACGCGCAGGCCGAGGCGACGGGCAAGAGGCTCGAAATTCTGATTGAAGTGAAGCTCTCGCAGGAAGAGAGTAAGACAGGGGCGCCGTTTTCGGAAATTCCAGAACTGGTGAGGGCCGGCCGCGGCTGCTCGCATCTGGACGTAACAGGCTTAATGACAGTTCCGCCGTGGTCTGAAGACGCGGAACACTCGCGCCCTTACTTTCAGGCGCTTGCCCGGCTGGCCGGAGAGCATGCTTTGCCGGAGCTTTCCATGGGTATGTCAAACGACTACGAGGCCGCAATCGAAGAGGGTGCGACTATCGTTCGTATCGGCACTGCTCTTTTCGGTCCCAGGCCTAAGCCGGTTCCCTCGGCGCCGCCCACTACAGCATGAGTTTTCGCCCCCGTTCCTCACAGACAGCTTGGCTTGCATTGATGCTCTTGGGCCCGTTTCCCCTTGTCAGTCAAGTGCTACGCGTCGATCCGCACTCTCCGGCCGGGATTGAACAATTGGGGGTTGCGGTCCCGATGCGAGATGGGATCCGCCTGGCTGCCGACCTTTTTCTCCCGGGGCGGAATGGCCGATGGCCCGCAGTGCTGGTGCGAACACCGTATAGCCGCAAACATCCTTCGAACTCGAGTTATCGGTTCTTCGTGGCCCGCGGGTACGCGGTCGTGATTGAGGACGTACGGGGCCGATACGCGTCGCAAGGAGTCTTCAACAATATCGCGCAGGAAGGGCCAGATGGTAGCGACACAATCAACTGGATTTCCGTGCAACCCTGGTCTGACGGCCGGGTTGCCATGGCCGGCGCATCCTACCCCGGTATCGTGCAGTGGTGGGCAGCGGCTCAAAATAACCCGCACCTCCTCGCGATCGCGCCGATGTGTTCAGGCGACGATGAATACACGGACCGCTTTTATTCGAGCGGTGGAGCGATGAAGCTCGGGCACCGTCTTCTCTGGCTGGCCGAAAATCTCACGCCCCCCTCCCAGGTGAGGCCGCTTTTTAGCTCCTACATCGCTCACGTTCCGCTACGAACCGCCGATGTATCGGCCACAAGCCTGAAGCTGCCGCTTTGGCAGGCTGCGCTCGATCACCCCTCCTTTGATAGTTTTTGGCAAGCCAGGAGTATCCGCGAGCGCACGAATCAAATCAAAGTCCCAGTGCTTTCTTTCGGAGGATGGTTCGATAACTATGCGGAGAGTGATCTCGACGCCTTTGGGCGGCTGGCGGCAGCGCATCATCGAGTGGAAACCTGGATCGGTCCTTGGAGCCATAATCCTGCGCATCACTTCGCGACGCGGGATTTTGGCCGCGACTCCTACTTGCCGATCCGGCGTACGCAAGCGGACTGGTTCGATCGATGGCTCAAACTGACGGCTTCCCCAACCGCAGAGCCTCAAGAACCGGCTCTGCACCTCTTCGTCATGGGACCCGATATCTGGCGCGAAGAACATGAGTGGCCGCTCTTGCGAACACATTACAGGTCGCTGTATCTAGGAAGCTCGGGACGTTCGAACACGGCCGCCGGTGACGGCTTGCTTCAGTGGAGTCCGGTGCGCAAAGGCCATTCCGACTCGTTCACTTACGACCCTAAGAACCCGGTGCCGACCACTGGCGGCGCTATCTGCTGCGATGCGAATATCCTTCCTCCGGGGCCGCTTGAGCAGAGCAAAGTCGAGCAGCGTTCGGATGTGCTCGTTTATACGTCGCAGCCATTGAGAGAGAACATGGAAGTCACCGGGCCCGTGCGTACGGTGCTCTATGTAGCGACCTCTACTAACGACACGGACTTTACGGCAAAGCTGGTCGACGTGCAGCCGGATGGCCGGGCTCTTGCCGTATGCGATGGCATTCAACGGCTGCGCTACCGGCTCTCGCTCGAACGGCCGGTACTCGTCAAGCGCAACGCGGCTTATCAGATCAGCATCGACGTAGGCGTGACCAGTTACGTTTTCTTCAGCGGCCATCGCATTCGCCTGGAAGTTTCAAGCAGCAATTTTCCCCGCTTCGACCGCAATCTGAACTCCTCAGGCCCCAACGGCGATGCCATCAAGATCATAAGGGCGCAACAAACCGTCTTCCACGAAAAGGGGTATCCTTCGGCTTTGATCCTGCCGGTGATTCCGACTCGATCATGACGGCCGCTAAGCAACGATTCAATGACGACCGGCAGTGACGAAATTCTGCTTGAGGCCGAACAGCAATTGCGCGAGATGCGCGTGTCGGAAGCCTTGGTCTTATTCGACCAGGCCGAAGCAGAAGGCTACGATGCCGATTCCTGCGCTGGCGGACGCTGGGTCTGTCACATGCTGACGGGCGACTTCGAACGGGCCTGGCAGGAGAGTGACGTTATTGCCGCACGAGCGAATCCCGATCCGCACCGCTTTTGGGATGGTGCTCCGCTCGACGGGCGGCGCGTTCTGATTCGCTGCCTTCACGGTCTCGGCGACACGCTTCAGTTCATCCGCTACGCGCCGCTGCTGCGCAAACGGGCTCAGTTCGTTGCCATAGAGGCGCAACCAACGTTGAAAGATCTGCTCGCGGCCAGTGGGCTGGCTGATCATGTTTTTACCTGGCGTGAACCCGAGCCGGCGTGGGACTCGCAGGTGGAAGTGGTGGAGCTGCCGCGAATTTTTCGTACGACACTCGATTCGATCCCCAACCGTGTTCCTTACCTCGGCATTGGCTGTCAACCCGACACCGCTTACCGGACCAGCGAAACCAGACTGCGCGTGGGTCTTGTGTGGCAGGCGGGCGAGTACAATCCTGCACGCTCGATCCCTCCAGAGTGCCTGGCCAAACTGCTCGCTTCTCAGTCGGTCCAATTCTTCAGCTTGCAAGCCGGGCCTGAGCGCTTCGACATAAAGGCGGGCAAAGCACGAGTCGAGCAACTTTACCAAGAGGGAGATACGGTGTTCTCGACGGCCGGCAAGCTCGCGCTGCTAGATCTCGTGATAACTGTTGACACCATGATGGCTCATCTGGCGGGTGCACTGAACAAGCCCGTTTGGACGCTTCTTCCCTTTGAATGTGACTGGCGCTGGATGCTCAGGCGCGACGACAGTCCCTGGTATCCGAGCATGCGCCTGTTCCGCCAGAACAAACCGGGCGACTGGTCGAATGTCCTCGAGCACATCAGACAGGAACTCCGGGCTCTTGTACCTGGCGATCTCAGTACGGGCGATCTTAGTACCGGCGATCTCAGTAGAAGATCTGGTTGATCCGCTTCACCACCGGCGCGTGGCCTTCGATCACAATTTCGCTTGTCGAGGTGGGAGCAATCTCCAGGCGGTGAATGTGATCGAGCGGCATGCCCAGGAGCAGCACTAAAGCTGACCGAATCACGTCGCCGTGCGTCACCATGGCGATTGTCGATCCACTCCTGTGCTCCACTACAGCGCGCTCAATGCTTTGCCATGCCCTCGCCTGTACTTGCATCATCGACTCGCCGCCAGGCGGCCAACGTATTGACCTGAAGCGATTGAACGCATGCCAGTGCTCGAGCTCACCCAATTCGGCGAATGACTTTCCGATCCACTCGCCGTAATCGACTTCCGTCAGTCCTTCATCAATTTTCAGCGGGGCTCCGGTGATCGACGCAATGGGCGCGGCGGTTTCGACAGCCCGTTCCAGCGGGCTCGAAATCACCGTAGTGACCTGATAATGCCGTTGTAACGCTTTGGCCAGGAGTTCGGCCTGCTCGAGACCAGGCGCATTTAAGCTGATGCCGGGCATGCGGCCGTATAGCACACGGCCAAGCAGATCGTTGCTGCCGTGCCGGATGAGTAGAATACGAATCATAAAAGGGATGGGAGGAGTAAATTTGTCGACGAGCCAGTCCACGGCCGACATCGAGAAGCGCGTAAACGAGCTAGGTCCATGGTTCCACAACATCGTTCTACACGGAGTTGAAACAGCGCCCGCTCACTTCCTCGGCGATTATCCCAGCGCAAAGTGGCGTAATTTCAAGAACTCCATTCCTGCCGACCTCAGCGGCATGAGCGTTCTCGACGTGGGTTGTAACGGCGGATTCTATTCGATAGAGATGAAGCGCCGCGGTGCGAAACGGGTGCTCGGCATTGATCACGACGAGCAGTACCTAAACCAGGCTCGCTATGCCGCTGAAACTCTCGATCTACAGATCGACTTCAGGCGCATGTCGGTGTACGAAGTGCCAGGCCTCGGTGAGCGCTTCGACCTTGTTCTCTTCATGGGGGTGTTTTATCATCTGCGCCATCCACTCCTTGCCCTCGATCTGCTTCGACAGCACGCGGCCAGAGACTGGTTCGTTTTCCAATCGATGTTGCGCGGCAGCCGGTCGACGCCGAAGATTGAAGCAGATTACCCTTTCTGGGAGATCGCGCAGTTCGACAAGCCGGGTTTTCCGAAGATGCACTTCGTGGAAAATAAGTACTCCGGCGACGAAACCAATTGGTGGATTCCGAACCATGCCTGTGCGCAGTCCGTTCTCCGCAGCGCCGGTTTCCGGATTGAGAGCAATCCCGAAACGGAAGTCTTCATATGCCGCTGTGATCCCGATGCTTATCTGCACGAACTGCCGGAACTCGCATGATTGAAGCGGTGATGCTTTGGAATGAGCCGAACAACCTTTCACACTGGGATTTCGAGATCGATCAAGACTGGTCGGCTTACGCGCAGATGGTTAAGCAGGCGGCCATCGCCGTCAAGGCGGAAAATCCGAAGTTAACGAGAGTTCTGGGCGGGATCTCTCCGATAGACCCGGCGTTCATCACACGAATGGAAAAGCTGGGTGCGCTCGACCACGTCGAAGTGGTAGCCGTACACGGCTTTCCGCTCGACTGGAACCATTGGACCATTCACGAGTGGCCTGAAAAGCTGGCCGAAATACGCGCCGTGACGGCAAAGCCTATTTGGGTATCCGAAGTGGGCGCATCTTCGTTTGGCGCCGAGGAGGTGCAGGAGTTCGGACTCAGGCGCACGGCTGAATTGTTGCTCCCCGAGATCGATCACGTTTATTGGTACAGCCTTTTTGATCTGCCAAGAGCCTGGCCGGCAACTACCCGCCATCGTGAGAGCGAAGGCTCGTCTTATTACCGGCATTTCTATATGGGCCTGTTGCGTGAGGACGGCACAGCTAAACTCGCCCGAAAGACGTTCCCAGACTATGCGCCTGCGCTGGGCATTTGCCAGTGGTTTCATTTCGAAGATCACCGGCTGCAAGCGGGAGTAACCGCGCTTCGGGAACTCGGCGTAAGGAAATTGCGAACCGGTTTGAGTTGGGCGGATTTCGAACGTCCAGAGGCGGAGAAATGGTTCGATTTTCAGATGAAGCTGCTGGCCGACTTTGAACTCACCGTAACCTTCTGCTTCACTCCCGAGCATCGCGGAGTGCGACCGCACCATACCAGTCCGCCGCGCGACCCGGAAGAGTTCGCGGAATTTTGCGCTCTGATGACTAGAACGTATTCTTGCTAGACATTGTACTTAGGTACTTGTACTTATGTCAGGTAAGTAGAAACAACTGTCAGCTACAAAGCTTCTTACTCCTGTACTCGGATAAATACAATTGTCATGATCACCCGAAGTAGAATGGCACATTGTCACAACAACAAACCAGAGGATCAATGAGAGGAACCGTACTTATTACCGGCGGTGCTGGATTTATCGGTTCTCACGTAGCATCGGAACTATTAAAGTCTGGCTATCGCGTTCGTGTTCTCGACAGTTTAGTTACTCAGGTTCATGGTGATAACCCAAATCGTCCGGCCTATCTGAACGATGAGGCCGAATTCATGCTCGGCGATGTCAGGAATCCTGAGACAGTGGACGAAGCGCTGGCCGGGGTGGATGCGGTCTACCACTTCGTTGCTTTGGTTGGAGTCGGCCAGAGTATGTATCAGACGGTCGAGTACACGAGCGTTAACAATCTCGGCACGGCAGTGCTGTTAGAGCGCCTGGTTAAAAAGCCGGTAAGTAAGCTCATTATCGCTTCGAGCATGAGTGTATACGGGGAGGGTTTGTATCTGACCTCGTCCGGAGAGCCCTGCATGCAGGCCAGCCGGACCACTGAGCAGCTGAAAGCGCATAACTGGGAAATGGCCGGGCCGGACGGTTCGCCTTTGATTGCAGCTCCGACGCCCGAAAGCAAGCAGCCGTCACTGGCTTCGGTTTATGCCTTATCGAAATTCGATCAGGAACAGATGTGCCTGATGGTCGGGAGAGCATATGGCGTTGCTACTGTCGCGCTCCGATTTTTTAATGCGTACGGGCCGTTCCAATCGCTATCTAACCCGTATACGGGCGTACTTGCAATCTTCGCCTCGCGCCTGATGAATGGCAAGCAGCCGATTATCTTCGAGGATGGGCAGCAGTTACGCGACTTCGTGAGCGTCTACGATGTCGCGCAGGCCTGCCGTCTGGCGCTGGAGACGCCCGCGGCGCAGAACATGATTTTCAATGTCGGCAGTGGGCAGAAAATCACGGTCAAGGAAGTGGCTGAGAAACTCGCAACGGTTCTCGGTAAGAATATCTCGCCGGAGATTACGGCTGAGTATCGCGTCGGCGACATCCGGCACTGTTTTCCAGATATATCCCTGGCGCGCAAGGTGCTTGGGTACGAGCCCAGAGTGAATCTAGAGGACGGCATGCGCGATCTCGCAGAATGGCTGGAGCGGCAAACAGCGCCCGACCGGTTTAACGAGATGAGAAACGAGCTCGCTTCCCGCGGCCTGGTGGTTTAAGGACAGGTCATGGAGAACCGATACATTCTCATCACGGGCGGAGCGGGATTCATCGGAACGAACGTCGCAAGAAGCTATTTGGCAGAAGATCAGCCGGTTCATATCTTCGACAACCTGAGCCGCCCCGGAGTGGAACGCAACATCGGCGACCTACTCAAGGAGTTTCCCGGAAGGGTCCTGTTTACTTCGGAAGATGTGCGCAATAAGTACGCGATCGAAACTGCGGTCCAATCAGCCAGGACGGTCTATCATCTGGCCGCGCAGGTGGCGGTCACCACTAGTCTGGAACACCCGCTTGCTGATGCGGAAACAAATCTGCTAGGCACATTGAATGTTCTTGAAGCGATCCGCAAGGCGCGGTTTCGTCCGGCACTCTTATTTACGTCGACGAATAAGGTGTACGGGAAGCTGGCAGGTGTGCCGCTTTGCGAGCGCGGCTCACGCTACGAGCCGTCTGACTATGCGGTGGCGCAAGCCGGTGCGGACGAGAACCAGCCGCTTGAGTTTCTTTCCCCGTATGGCTGCTCTAAAGGGAGTGCTGATCAATACGTTCTTGATTATGCGCGCTCGTACGGAATCCATGCGACGGTCTTTCGCATGAGCTGTATCTACGGGCCGCACCAGCTGGGATCGGAAGATCAAGGCTGGGTGGCACATTTCGTCCGGCAGGCCTTGAAAGGCGAATCCATTACAATTTTCGGGGACGGCAAGCAGGTGCGCGATCTGCTTTACGTGCAAGATCTCACCCGCGCCATGCGCCTGGCGCTTGAGAATATGCCGCAAGCAGCCGGAGAAGCTTTCAACATGGGCGGTGGCGTGGAGAATTGCGCAAGCTTGGTAGAGGTGTTGGCCCAAATCAAGACTCTTACCGGCAATGCGCTTCGCCTGGAATGGGGGCCCGAGCGGATGGGCGATCAGCGCTGGTATGTGGCGGGCACGGCGAAAGCCCGCCAGCTTCTGAATTGGCAGCCCGCGGTGACTATCCGGCAGGGCCTCGAGTATCTTCTAGATTGGTATAGCAGTCATCCCGAATTAGTCGGACAATCCGATATGCAGGTAGCTTAATGCGGTTTGCACTAATCAATCCGTCGTGGAACTTCGAGGGCAGTATTTACTTTGGCTGCCGAGAGCCGCACCTTCCGCTCGAACTTGGTTATTCGAAGGCTCTATTAGAGCAGGCGGGGCACGAATGCATTCTTCTTGATGGTCTTCTGGAAGGCATCAATGAAGACGAGATCGTCGAGCGAGTTAATAACTTCAAGCCTGACTATTCTGTTGTTACTAGCGCGCCAAGTTACTTATTCTGGCGTTGCGCGCCACCCGAGTTACGAATTCCGCAAGAGCTCTGCCGCCGGTTGAAGCCGGGGGGCGGGAAGCTGGTGCTGGTGGGCCCGCATGGCTCGACTACACCGCGGCCCGCGCTTCGGAAAACGAATGCGGATTATGTAATTTTAGGGGAGTGCGAAGAGGTTCTGCCGATGCTTGCGGCGGACCCATCGGGAGCTCCGTCGATTGCGTTTCACTCGGGAAACGATATCGTGGTGCGCGGACCGAATCGCGCCTCCGACATGAAGCAATTGCCCGCGCTTCGCTGGCCGGACGAGTTCGTCTTACGGCATTCTCATCATCATCATCGCTTCGATGCTGAACCCCTCGGCCCTGGAGCGGAGATGGAAGCCTCGCGCGGCTGCCCGTACCACTGCACCTTCTGCGCCAAAGACAATTTCCGCAATAACTACCGTAAACGGCCGCTCCCGATCGTTCTTACAGAGCTCGATGGACTTATTGAGCAAGGTCTCGAGTATGTCTATTTCATAGACGAGATTTTCCTGCCGGATGCTCCTCTACTGGCTGCGCTCGCGGAGCGCAAGGTAAAGATCGGCGTGCAGACTCGCATTGATCTCTGGAGTGAAAGCGCGATCGAGGCACTGGCTCGCGCTGGCTGCGTATCGATCGAAGCGGGGGTGGAAAGCATTACCGAACAAGGCCGTGCTTATCTGGACAAGAGGTGCAAGATGAGCACCGACGAGCTGGCAGACCGCCTTCTGTATGCCAAACGCCTGGTGCCATTCGTACAGGCAAACCTTCTCTCGATGACAGAAGACGACGCGGAACAGGTTGAGGCTTTTCGAAAGCAGCTGGAAAGTAGCGGTGTGTGGGCGAACAAGCCGGTTCCGTTATTCCCATACCCGGGATCGCCTGAATACACTCGCACCTGGGGAGCGCCGGACGACATGGCCTGGGAGCGCGCGCATGAGGCATACCTCAACGGGTTCAAACTGTTCAGCGATGTACAGGAGCAGCGGCCTCAGCCTCTGATCGAATTGGAAGCGCTTACTCGGGGACGTTGAGGTGGGGAGCGACAGGCCGAAGCTGAACAGGATACTGATGACGGCAGATGCCGTTGGAGGTGTCTGGCAGTATTCGGTTGACCTCGCAAAAGGGCTCGCCAGCCATGGTTGGGAAGTTTTACTCGCGACCATGGGGCCTCGGCCTTCGGTCGACCAGCTCCATGCATTGCAGGACACGCCGGGAGTTAGCCTTGTTCATGGCGATTTTGCGCTTGAGTGGACTCGGGAGCCGTGGTGCGATGTCGACCGCTCAACGGACTGGCTGCTGGAGCTAGCGGGCCGCTTCGCGCCTGACATCGTTCACCTCAACGGATATTCGCAAGCCGCCGCTGACTGGAACGCTCCGGTGATGTGCGTGGCCCATTCGTGTGTGTTCTCGTGGTGGCAGGCTGTTCATGGCTGCGATCCCCCATCCGATTGGATTGAATATCAAAGGCGCATCGCGCGAGGCTTGCAGGCGTCTACGGCGATTGTTGCGCCTTCTAACGCCATAGCCGAAGCGATTAGCACGCATTACGCCGTGGCGCGCGAAAACATCGAGATAATCCACAATTTCAGTTCGGCCCAGCCAAGCCGGGCCGCGCAGAAGGAAGCGTTTCTCTTGGCCGCCGGGCGTTTTTGGGACAAGGCGAAAAACATCGGCCTGCTCACCGGAATCTGCAGAGAACTCAGATGGCCGCTACACGTGGCCGGCGATAGCGACAGCGTTGCACCTTCCGACGCTCGCGTCCTGGGCCGCCTTTCGCACAGGCAGGTTCTCGACCAAATGACGCGCGCCAGTATCTTTATTCATCCCGCGCTTTATGAGCCATTCGGCCTGGCCGTTCTCGAAGCGGCGCAGGCGGGCTGCTGCCTGGTTCTCGCCGACATTCCCTCACTTCGCGAGCTTTGGGATGAAGTTGCCGTTTTTGTTGACCCCGCCGAAGCCGATAGCTGGGTGCGTCAAGTGAACAGCCTTATAGCCGGTACGGCCGAGCGTGAGCGCTTTGCGGAACTGGCGAGATGCCGCGCCAAGTCCTTTACTTGCGAGCGCACTTTGGCATCTTACGAACGCGCTTACGCCTTGGCGCTAAACAAAAAGTCTATGCGTGAGGGGGTCGCGGCTTGAAGCTCAGCTTTGCGGTCTTCTGCCATTCGCTGCTCTCAGACTGGAACCATGGCAACGCGCATTTCCTGCGCGGTATCGTCTCCGAGCTGAAATCTCGGCAGCATCAGGTCCGCGTGTTCGAGCCGGAAGACGGCTGGAGCCGGGAGAACTTGCTGCGGGACCATGGGCCGGAAGCAATTGAGAATTTCCATCGCGCCTTCCCTGCTCTGACAAGCGAAGACTACCGGCTTGAGAATCTCGATCTCGAGCAAGCGCTCGACGGGGTGGATATCGCGATCGTGCACGAGTGGAACGATCCGGCATTGATTGCAGCGATCGGCAAATATCGGAGTAAGAACCAGCAGCTGCGTCTCTTCTTCCACGACACGCACCACCGTGCCTCAACCGCGGTAGACGAGTTCTCACGCTTTACGTTGAACCACTATGACGCGGTGCTCGCTTATGGCGCCTCGCTGCGTGAGCTCTACATCGAGCATGGCTGGAGCTCACAGGTTTTCGTGTGGCACGAGGCCGCCGACACCCGGGTTTTTTATCCCCGGCCATCTCAAGAGCAAATGCAGGACCTGGTTTGGATTGGCAACTGGGGAGACGAGGAACGGACAGACGAGCTCCGCGAGTACTTTATTCATCCTTGTGCCGAGCTTTCCCTTAAGGCGACTGCGTTTGGAGTGCGGTATCCAGCGACCGCGCTTGACGAACTCGCGGCCGCGGGGATCTTGTACAAGGGTTGGCTGCCGAATTTTGTCGCGCCTGAGGTGTTTGCCCAGTCAAAAGCAACGATCCACGTCCCGCGGCGTCCTTACACGCAGCATCTTCCCGGTATTCCAACTATTCGTCCCTTCGAGGCACTGGCTTGCGGAATCCCGCTTGTCTCTGCTCCTTGGCAGGATACCGAGAACTTGTTTCGTGTTGGCCAAGATTTTCTTATGGCTCGCAATGGAGACGAAATGCAAGCCCGCCTGCGTGAGGTGATCGAGGATCCGGAGCTTCGTAGTGAGCTCGCACGCAACGGGCTCGAGACGATCCGGACACGTCACACCTGCGGTCATCGTGTCGATGAACTGCTCGGGATCTACCAATGGATCAGGCACGTATCGCAAACCGCACCGGATTCATTGGCGGCGAGCGGAGCGATGGCATGAGGCTGGCAATCTGGGGTTCGAGTCTTGTTTCTGCTTATTGGAACGGCGCTGCGACGTACTACCGCGGCATACTGCGGGCCCTCGCGAAACTCGGCTATGAGATTACGTTCTTCGAGCCCGACGCCTATGAGCGCCAGAAACATCGGGACATTGAAGATCCCGAATGGGCTCGCATCGTGGTCTATGACCCGAACGACTTGGTCAACCTCGACCGTCATTTAGCCTGGGCGGCCACCTGCGACATTGTCGTGAAGGCAAGCGGGGTTGGCGTCTTAGACGCGCTGCTCGAAGCACGTGTCTCTTCCATGCCGGAGTGGGTGTCGAAAGTATTCTGGGACGTAGACGCGCCAGCAACGCTCGAACGGCTCACTGCCGATCCGAATGACCCTTTTTTTGCGGCTCTGACGCGCTTTGATATTGTTCTCACTTATGGCGGAGGGAAACGGGTAACGGAACAGTATGTCGAGCTCGGCGCTCGTGAATGCGTAGCTATTTACAATGCTCTCGACCCTGATGTGCATTTTCCGGTAGATCCGGATCCGCGATTCAGTGGTGATCTTTCGTTTCTCGGGAATCGCCTGCCAGACCGAGAGGCTCGCGTGGAAGAGTTTTTCTTGAGTGCTGCGCAGCAGGCACCCGGGCAAAGGTTCCTGCTTGGCGGAAATGGCTGGGCCGACAAGCCGCTGCCAGGTAACGTCAAGTATGTCGGGCATGTCTATACGGCCGATCACAATCGCTTTAACTGCTCGTCGCGCCTGGTCCTGAATGTTAGCCGCGAGAGCATGGCCCGCTATGGCTCCTCTCCCGCCACTCGGGTCTTCGAGGCTGCCGGCGCGGCAGCGTGCGTGGTTACCGATGCGTGGGACGGCATCGAAGCATTCCTGGAACCGGGACGCGAGATCCTGATTGCGCATACGGGCGAGGAGGTAGCGCGTACTCTGATCGAGTTGCCGGCCGAGCGTGCACGAACGATCGGCCAAGCGGGGAGGGCACGGGTGTTGGCAGATCACACGTACGACGGCAGGGGATTGGCTGTGGACAAGATCATGAGAGACATTGTCGCCTCGTGCTCTCGCCGCAGCATGGAGATTCGAGCCTGATGCATGATCGTAGAAGCTATGTTTTTCTAGGTCTTTCCATTACTTCAACCTGGGGAAACGGACACGCTACCACTTACCGTGCGTTATTAAAAGAGCTGGCAGCACGAGGCCACTTAGTTACTTTTCTCGAGCGCGATGTCCCTTGGTACGCAGCGAATCGCGAGTTCGATTCGCTGCCTTACTGCAATGTGGGTCTGTATGGCAGTATCGAAGAACTGCGAGACCGATTCTCAGAAACAGTCCGCAAGGCGGACGCAGTTGTCGTCGGCTCGTATGTGCCGGAGGGAGTGGCCGTCGGACGCTGGGCCAGGTCTATCAATAACCAGGTCACCGCGTTCTACGATATAGACACGCCAGTTACTCTGGCGAACATAAAAGAAAACCGCTGCGAGTATCTGTCGCCCGATTTATTCCCGAAGTACGACTTATATCTTTCCTTTACCGGCGGTCCGACTTTACGATATATCGAGAAGCAGCTAGGCTCGCCCTGTGCCAAGGCATTGTATTGTTCTGTCGATCCGTCGTTTTATTATCCTGAGCAGCAAAAGGCTTTCTGGGACATTGGCTATCTCGGTACATATGCCGCCGACCGGCAAGCGGCGGTTCAAGCGCTGCTTCTCGATGTCGCTAATCGGCTTCCGCATCGTAATTTCGCGCTGGCAGGACCTCAGTACCCGGTAAGTATCCAGTGGCCGCCTAACATTACACGTATCGAACACTTACCCGCTAAAGAGCACCGGAGATTCTACAACGCCCAGGCTTTCGCCCTGAACGTTACGCGGTATGACATGATCCGGGCCGGCTACTCTCCGAGTGTCAGACTATTTGAAGCCGCGGCTTGCGGTATTCCAATACTTACAGACGAATGGGACGGACTGGCTGATTTCTTCAAACCGCAGTCAGAAATATTCCCGGTGCGTAGCTCGGAAGATGTACTGGCATGCCTGAAGATGTCTGCGGACCAGCGTTTAGAGGCAGCTGAAAAAGCTCGTCGCCGCACCCTGCGATTCCATACCGCAGCAGTACGGGCGGCGCAGTTTGACGATTACATTGACGTATCGATATCCAGCAAGACGCGATCTAACAAGTGGGGCTTGAGAACGGCAGCAACAGCTAGCGCCGCTCCGGCCCTCGCTAAAAGTTAGTTCGCATATGAAAAATCAATCTTGTTTCCGGCGCCTGCTTGGGGCGTCCTTTTTGAGTCTTAGTTTGCTCTCGGTAATCGGGGTGGCTCAATCGCCCCCTGGAGTTCAGACAAACGTAATCGTTACTGTTGAACCGAAACACGGCAAAACTGTACCGCCTATTGAGCAGCGGGACTTAACGGTTCGCCAAGGCAAAGAGCAGCGGCCGATAGCCGGTTTCAGTTCGCTCTCTAATGCAAATACACAGCTCATGCTGCTGATCGATGATTCAGCCCGGGGCACGTTCGACACTGAGATCGGCACCTTGAAGAAATTCGTGACTTCGCTGCCGGCGAATTTTGAGGTCTCGGTCGCTTATATGCGCAATGGAATGGCGCAGGTTACTCAGGCCTTTACTCAGAACCACACTCAGGCCGCAAGCGGAATCCGCGTTGCGTTGGGAGCTGGGGGTGCTGATGTAAGTCCCTATGACTCTCTGACTGACGCAATTGGTAAGTGGCCGCAAACTGGCGCGCAACGGAAAGAAGTTCTTATGATCAGTAGCGGAATCGAGTCGCTTGGGGGCGGCTACACTAGCGATAATCCCTACGTCAATGCAGGTATTAACAGCGCGATAAAAGCTGGTGTTGTCGTCTACAGCATCTATAGTCCGAGCGTCGGGCACGCGGGCCACAGCCTCTGGCGTACTACGTGGGGACAGAACTTCCTGTCGCAGTTGTCGGATGAGACCGGGGGAGAATCGTACTACATCGGATTCGGTGCTCCCGTCTCGTTTCAGCCATTTCTTGCCCAGTTTCTCGCAGCGCAGCAGCACCAGTATCTACTGACGTTTATTGCGCGACCAGAGAAAAAGTCGGGCTTCCAGCAAATTCGCGTCTCAATTGACAACAAAGATGCGAGTGCCGCCGCTCCTGATAAGGTCTTTGTGAAAGCCAGCCTATAAAGCGGCTTTCTTCTCGTTTGAGGAGAGCGTTCCTTTAGCTCGCCACGCTTGCACTGCGGCTCAGCGGCTTGTCTGATTTTGCGAAATCAGCAGGCCCTTCGCCAGCAGAAGCGATATCCTCAGCGCCCGAATCGCGCAGCAGGGTTTTGGCTTTCGCAACCCACTCCGGATTGTCGCAGTGAACCGAAAGCAGGATTCCGCCTTCTTTGATCCGGCCCTCGTAGCGTTTTGCTTCGTATTCGGGGATGCCCAACCCAAGCAGCGCGCCAATGATCCCGCCTAGCATGCCACCTGAGCCGATTCCGGACAATGCCGCGATTATTGGCCCAGCCGCAATCAACGGACCCAGACCCGGGATGGCCAGTACGCCGATCCCGGCCAGGAGGCCGATTGTGCCGCCGATAATGCCGCCCGCGACGACACCAGTCGCCGTTCCTTCAGGAGCCTTGGTGTGCTTCTCGTGGGCGAAATCCTTAGTGCCGACATTATCCTGGAGCAGAACGGAGATATCTTCGTTGCGAAATCCGCCTGACAGCATTCGGTCGACCGCATTTTCGGCCATTTCTCTGGTGCTATAAATGCCGAACGCAGCTGTATTTTTTCCTGCCATAATTCCTCCTGATTAACGGGCGTTCATGTAGATAGAGTGCGATATTACGTACGATGTTTCGGTTAGGTGAAAGCACCTTTTGGCAGGAAAACCCCTTAGACTTGGTCGGCATGGAAAAAGTCTAAATTGGCTGGGAGGCAGGGACTCGAACCCCGATACGCAGATCCAGAGTCTGCAGTCTTACCATTAGACGACCTCCCAAGGTTCATACGGAAGTATAACAAGCTAGAGGACCTCCCGATCGCCCTCAGCAACGTTGCCGGGGCCTGTGTCATCGGCTGCTTTGCGACAACACTCGTGGTAAGCACGCCCCTTCTTCTCTGCTTAGATAGAGTGTTCGTATGGCAGCCAAGCCCGAAGGGCTAACTACACTTGCGATAGACGTCGGCGGCACCGGCGTAAAAACGATTCTGCTCAATGAACGCGGCCGGCCGATTAGCGAAAGGCAACGAGTAGATACGCCCCGGCCCGCTACGCCCGAAGCTGTTCTGGCGGCCATCGACAACCTGGTTCGCCCGCTGGGGGCCTTTGACAGAGTGGCGGTGGGTTTTCCCGGAGTGGTCAAACACGGCGCCACTCTCACCGCCCATAACCTTGATCCCAGGTGGGTGGGCCTCGACCTCGAAAGGGTGCTCTCGCGCAAGTGGCGAAAACCGGTCCGAGTTGCCAACGATGCCGCCGTTCAAGGATACGCGGCCATTCACGGGAAAGGTGTCGAGCTGGTTATCACTTTGGGAACCGGCTTGGGCTCATCGTTGTTCACGAGCGGGCATTTGGTACCCGGCCTGGAGCTGGCGCATCATCCCTGGAAGAAGAAAAAAACGTACGAGGAATTTTTAGGCAAAACAGGACTCCAACGTCTCGGCCGTAAGCGCTGGAACAAGGAAGTGGAAAAGGCGATTGAACAGATCGAGTCGCTTTTCAACTACGACCACCTGTACATCGGTGGCGGGAACGCGATGAAAATCGACTTCCAGCTTCCCCGCCACATTACGCGTGTACCAAATGAGGATGGGCTACTCGGCGGCGTTGCGCTGTGGCGCGATCTACCGGAGATTGCTACTTCACGGGGCGAATCGGCGGCAAAAGGAAAGGCCAATGCGGTATGACGCGGAAGTGGTAATGATAAACCAGTAACGCGATCACACCGGCAATTACCGCGAGCAAGGCCAACACGCCAAGGGCTATCTTGCCCCACGGGAAACGGCGGCCTTCCCGCTTCATCACAAGCAACTGACTGGCGAACAGTCCGACAAAGAAGAGCAGCACCATCGGCACCGCAAACAGCATCATGTTGAAGACATCGGGCGTCGGAGTGACAACGGCGGCAATGATGGTGATTGCCAGTATGGCGTAGCGGCTATGCCGCAGCAGGAAGCTTGGCGAGGCGAGCCGGAGCAGCGTCAGGAAGAAGATGATTACGGGCATCTCGAAAACCAGCCCGACGCCTAGCGTTACGTTCACAAACAGGTCGAAGTAGTAGTCGATCGAGATCACGGGCCTGACATGAACGTCGCGCCCAATCCCCAAGAGAAACTCGAGGCCGTAACGGAATGCCACAAAATAAGCGAAGCATCCGCCTGTGATGAATAATCCGGCCGTGCAAACGATAAACGGGACGGCCCACTTCTTCTCGCGTTTATATAGGCCAGGCGAGATGAAAGCCCAAACCTGATAAAAGATCCACGGAGACCCGACAAAGACCGATACCAGTAAAGGCAGCTTCAGATAGATGACATTGAACTGCTCCATGGGCGTGATGGAGGCAAGATCCGGCGGGTTGATGCCGAGGTTCTTGAGCGCTGTTACGGCGGGAGCCGAGACGACATTCCAGAGATCTTTGCAGAACCCGATACTGAGAACGAACGCGACCAACAACCCGCCGATCGCGCGAAGCAGCCGCGAACGCAACTCCTCCAGGTGCTCCATGAAAGACATGCGCAGCATGCCTCTCTCTTCGTCGTCGCCCTCTTCTTCTTCGTCATCTGAGGAGGGCGGAGGAGGCGGCGGCGGATTATTCCGCGGGGGTATTTGGGCGACTGCTTCCGGCGCGAGATAACCGGTAATCTCCTGCGAGGCGGCTTCTGCGGGTATGGGCGCTATCGGGGTTTCGACGGTACCGTATGGTTCGGAAGAACTCGAATAAGCTTCATTTTCCGGGATGAACAGCTCATGAGTTCGCGAATCATGCTCCAGGCTGCTTACGGCAGAGCCGTCGCTGGATTCAGCAGGACTAGGCGGAGTCTCGTGCTCCTTCAAATCATCGGACATCGCTCGGGAGGCTTAGGCGGGGTGGCTCTCTTCGGTGGTCGGAGTCAAAGGCTCTACGGCCAGGGGAGTCTTTGAACGAGGCACGGTATCTGAGGGCGTAGCTGAGATTGGCGCTTCAGGGCTGGCGGAAGAGGTCGCGGAGTAATCGGGAGCCGATTGATAGGAAGAGCCATAACGCCCTTGTTCGTCGTACGGATAAGAGTACGTCGGCGAAGAATAGTCGGTAGCAGCTGTTGGATTGGCCTTAGCTTTTTCGGACTGCTCTGACAACCGAGCTTCTCGGTCGAGCTCTTGCATATGCGTGTCGAAGGTTGTTTTCAACTCGTTTTTGGCTCTCCGGAACTCTGTCAGCCCTTTGCCGAGTAGCCGTCCCAACTCAGGCAGCTTCTTGGGACCAAACAGGAGCAAGGCAATCAGAACTATCAACGCCATCTCCTGTGCGCCAATCGGGCCCATGTCGCTCTCTCCCTCCCTTCGTGACGCCTTTATAATAGCCCAGGATCGCGTCTGCTCTCCCTTTTACGGTTGCGTTAACAACCGGAGTTGTAGAGTACTCTCATGCATAAACTGTACAGACGGTGGAGTGCTCCCCTATTCCTTGGCTGCACGCTGATAGCAACACTGCTAGTGTGTGGCGAACTGAACGGCGTACTCGGCGCGCCCACGGCTCCAACAGTTCCTGCTGCCGCACGGCCCTCGGCCCATTTCGATCCGCAAGCCGCTACCGATGCCTGGCTCGCCAGCGTGCCGGCAGCCGATCGCGCCAGATCCGATGCTTACTTCGAGGGCGGCTACTGGCTCACGCTCTGGGATTTCTTATCGCTCGCCGCCGTGATGATTCTTCTTCTGGAAACCGGCCTTACCCGGCGCATGCGCGACCTAGCTAGCCGTATCACACACCGCCGCTGGCCCAAGAATTTTATCTATTGGCTTGAGTTTGCAGTTGTGACGGGCGCATTGCTGTTTCCTCTGAATCTCTATGAAAGTTTCTTCCGCGAGCATCAGTATGGGCTTTCGAACCAGAACTTCTCGGGCTGGCTCGGCGATTACCTGACCGGGTCGCTAGTCGCGCTGCTGCTTGGCGGTTTGGCAGTCGCAACGATCTTTTTGCTGGTTCAAAAGCTTCCAGCGTCGTGGCACATCTGGGGTGCTGTGGCTGCTGTTGTCTTCTCCGCTTTGACAGTGCTTATCGCTCCGGTTTTCATTGCTCCTCTTTTCAACAAGTACAAGCCGCTCGAAAATGGCGCTATCAAAGCGCAGATTCTGAGCCTTGCCCATGCGAATGGCATCCCGGTGAATGATGTGTACGAAGTTGATGCTTCCCGCCAGAGCAAGCGTGTGAGTGCTAACGTGAGCGGCTTCCTGGGCACCGACCGCATCACGCTAAACGACAACCTGCTAGCGCGCTGCTCGCCGCAAAGCGTGATGTCTGTGATGGGGCATGAGATGGGCCACTACGTCATGCATCACATCTGGAATGGCCTGGTGCTTACGGCCGTAATGCTGACGGCAACGTTCGGTTTGCTTCGCTACTTCGCCAACCGGGCGATTGCCGCACGGGGCCGGCGCTGGCAGATCTCGGAGATAGGCGACATTGCGGCACTACCGCTGGCGGTCCTCATCCTTGCCGCGATCAGTCTGTTATCAACGCCGATCGGAAACACTGCCACTCGCATGCAGGAATATGAGGCCGACATATTCGGACTTGATGCGGCCCGGCAGCCCGATGGCGAAGCCGAAGCAGACCTTCTTCTCGGCGAATATCGTAAGCTCGATCCTTCGCCGCTCGAAGAGCTGGTGTTCTTCGATCACCCGAGCGGCCGCACTCGCATCTACGCCGCCATGCGCTGGAAGGCGGAAAACCTCTGCCTCTTTGACGCCTCCCTGCCGTGCGCCAACCAGCCGGCTTCTCTGCCTAAATCGGCTCCCACTGCTGCGTCTGGCCCGACCGCAGCACAGCTTCGATGACGCGCATATTGGCCACGGCATTTTCGAGCGTAACCGGAACTTCTGTGTTCTCCTGTATGGCACGAGAAAAAGCATCGGCCTGAATGCCGTACTGGTCCGCCGTTGCAAACTCTTCCATCCGCGCGCTCAGTCCAGCCAGTTGGGATCCGTCATCGACGAAAATCCGGCTAGGCCGATCCGGCGGAATGTTATACGGTATTTCAACATCGATCCTGCCCTTGGTGCCGAGGATCTGCATTCGCTGGAACGGAACCAGTTGAGTGCTGCAGGTCAGGATCACTTGCCCGGGGGCGTAATCGAGGATAGCTGAGCTAAGCCGGTCGATCCCCATCTCCGGATCGCGCTCTACCAACCCAACAACGCGGACCGGCTCCCGCCCGAACAGAAAGCGCGACATGGTAATCGGGTAGCAGCCGATATCCATCATGGCGCCGCCGCCGAACTCAGGCACATTTCGAATGTTCTTGGGATCCCGGTTGAAGTAGCTAAAAACGCTGACAATGCTCTTCAGCTCCCCAATTCCGCCGCTCCCGACCAACTCACGGCAGCGCAGCCACTGCGGATGAGTCCGGACCATGAAGGCTTCTCCGATCTTCATGCGGGTGCGGTCGCGCACTTCGATAAGCTGCCCGGCTTCGGCAGCAGTTAACGAGATCGGCTTTTCGCACAGAACGTGCTTGCCGGCTTCGGCGGCTTTAATGGACCAGGGCACGTGCAGATGATTCGGCAGCGGGTTATAGATCGCATCAACGTTTGGATCTGCGAGCAGCTCCTCGTACGAACCATAGGCGCTGGGAATGCTCAGCTGGTCTGCCGCGCGCCGCGCGCGGTCGTTGTCGCGTGACGCGATGGCAACGACCTCCGAGAACTCGCAGCCTTTCATTCCTGGGATCACCTTCTTAACAGCGATGTTGGCGAGACTCAATACGCCCCAGCGAACTTTCAGCGGCATGCCCCTGAGTTTCGCATGGTGTATTTCAGTTTTAGTATTTCTCTGTTAACCTGAACCCGTGAAGCTTTACGACCTGGATCCGGGCCCGGATAGTCCTGAACTGGTCCGGGTGATCATTGAAATCCCGAAGAACTCGAGCAACAAATATGAGTACGACGGGGAGCTCGGTTTATTCCGCCTGGACCGGGCATTGTATTCTCCCATGCACTACCCGGGAGACTACGGGTTTATCCCTGGAACGCTAGCTGAAGATGGAGATCCGCTGGACATTATGGTGCTGGTAGACGAGCCAAGCTTCACAGGCTGCCTGATGGATGCCCGTCCAGTCGGCGTGCTCGAAATGATCGATTCGCGCGAGAATGACCAGAAAATTCTGGCCGTGCCCAATCGAAATCCTCGTTTCGAAAGCATTCACACGATTGACCAGGTCTTTCCACACACCCGTCGCGAAATAGAGTACTTCTTCTCGATCTATAAAGAGCTACAAGGTGCGAAGACAGAGATCAGCGGGTGGAGCGGCCCTCGCGATGCACGCAGAGTCATCAACGAGAGCCGTCAGATGTACTTGAAGCGCCAGGAACAACGCCTCAATCCGGTTTTCAACGACGAGATCCTGCCCGGCTTACCTGAATCCTAGACCGCGATTCGGTTCGACAGTCAGACGAGAGAATCGTCGGAGCCGCCATCGAAGCCGCCGCCGTTATCAAAAGCAGAATCGTCGAAAGACGAGTTGTCGTCGAATTGTGACGAATCGTCCGCTGTGCTCACATCACTGGGATCGGCAAAACTGTCACCGCCCATATTGCTCAGATCGTTCCGGTCGCCGCCTGAAGGCGAATCGTAGTAGTTGTTGATCACCTCTTCAGTAGGACCCATACCGCCTCCCCCAAGAAATCCGCTCCCTCCCCCAAAACCTCCGCCATGCGAGAACATGGAGCCGATCGCCTCCGCGGCCAGCGTACCAGCTGCTACACCAGCGGCAGTTTGTGCAGCGCCGCGCAAGAAACCGCCGCCACCAAAGCCCGATGAAGCCGGTGCCGCATACTGCGGCGGAGGAGCAGAATACTGCTGCTGACTCGGACCGCTCCCGCCCGAACCGAAGCTCTGCTGCTGCCCCAGGAAGCTTGTATTTCCGCTTACCTGCCCTGAGCCCGCGCGCTGCTGCAGTTCTTGTATCTGCTGCTGGGCCCGCTGTAGCGCCATATTCTGGATCAGCACCGTCTGCGTCATCAAATACAAGGCATCAGGACGCTTTCCAATCCTGGTTCGAATAAGATCTTCCGCTTCCGGATCTCTTGCCGAAGCAGGCGCTTTCGCGACGTTATCGGCGAGGTCGTTCAGCAATTTTCGTTCGTCTGGAGTCATAAAGTGTCCTTTTGGGTACAGCTACTTATTAGACGCGTATCCGGCTAACTTAGTTCAGTCCCGGGTATCTTCCAGCGGCTAAGATCGCAGTAAGTTGCATCCGGGCTCTCAATCGTGACAGTGTAGAAAGCAGATAGCTGCTCCTTGGTTCGTATCTGTTTCATCTTGCTCTGTCGCAAGAGATAGGCCGGCGGAGCGGCACCTACTCGATTGAGACCACCAGAAAGCTTCTCCCCATGCTCTTAGAAGAGAGTTCGACCTCGTTTGTCGATCAAGAAATTAACCCTTGGCAGTCCGCTGCGCACCGCTTCGATGAAGCCGCCGAACTTCTCCGGCTGGAGGACGGCATGCGCAAAGTCTTGCGATCACCGGCCATGGAGTTGTCCGTAAACATACCGGTGGTTCTCGATGACGGCCGCATTGAGGTCTTCACCGGCTATCGTGTCCAGCACTCGATTGCGCGCGGTCCAGCCAAAGGCGGTATTCGCTTCGCTCCCGATGTTTCGCTTGATGAAATCCGGGCACTTGCTGCTTGGATGACCTGGAAATGCGCTGTAGTGAACATTCCGTTCGGCGGCGGAAAGGGCGGCGTTATCTGCGAGCCGCATCTGATGAGCGAAGGTGAACTGGAACGCATAACTCGCCGCTACACGGCGGAGATCTGCGAGTTCATCGGGCCGGAGCGCGACGTTCCGGCACCGGACGTAAACACGAACGAGCAGACCATGGCCTGGATCATGGACACCTATTCGATGCACATGCGCCACACCGTCACGGCGGTCGTTACCGGTAAACCGCTGGAGCTCGGCGGTTCGCTCGGCAGACCTGAAGCCACTGGCCGCGGCTGCATGTTTGTGACTCTCGAAGCACTGAAGCGCTTCGGCCTGTCGCCCGAAGACACGCGCGTGATCATTCAAGGTTTCGGCAATGTTGGAGGCATGGCCGCGCGCCTGATGAGTCAAGTTGGTTTCAAGATCACCACGATTGTTGAGTACGACGGCGCTGTTTACAACTCGCACGGGCTAGATATCGAAGCACTGATGGCGCATCGCCTCGAGACCGGATCGATCCGGGGATTTGCCGAAGCGGAAGATGTCGATAAAGACGAAGCCTTGCTGATGAATTGCGATGTGCTTATTCCGGCAGCGCGTGAAAACGTCATCACGTCCGCCAACGCTGACCGCGTCAAGGCAAAGATCCTTTGTGAAGGCGCTAACGGGCCCACCACCTTTGTGGCGGATTCCATCCTCGCCGAAAAGAAGGTTTTCATTATTCCTGACATCCTGGCCAACGCAGGCGGTGTTACAGTCTCCTACTTCGAATGGGTGCAGGATCGGCAGGGCTACTTCTGGAACGAGAAGCTGGTAAACAGGCGTCTGGAAGAGATCATGGTGAATAGTTTTAACGATGTAATCGGATGGGCCGAGAAGCGCGCTGTGAATAATCGGACAGCCGCTTACATGCTTGCTCTTGACCGGGTCGCTCACGCAATCAAGCGCCGGGGTTTATACGCCTGACTGCTGATTTGACCAACTCACCCGCATGACTGAGGAGCCCTCGACTCCGCTTATGCGGCAGTACAATGCCGCCAAAAAACAGGTTCCGGGCGCGCTCTTGTTCTTTCGCCTGGGCGACTTCTATGAGCTCTTCCAGGAAGACGCAATCGTGGCAGCGCGCGAGCTCGAGATCACTCTTACCGCCCGCAACAAAGAACGCGGCGAGCCGGTGCCGATGTGCGGCGTGCCTTACCACTCTGCCGACGGTTACATTGCGCGACTGATTCAGCGCGGCTACCGGGTAGCCATCTGCGAGCAGATGGAGGAGGCCGGTCCGGGCAAGAAACTAGTGCGACGCGAAGTCACTCGCGTGATCACTCCTGGAACCGCCACTGACTCGAACCTGCTTCGTTCGCATGAAAATAATTTCCTGGCGATCAGTTTTTGTGAAGAATGGCCGCTGCGGGCTTGCTTACGCAGATCTCTCGACGGGAGAGTTCCGGGCCACAGAAATAGCAGAAGGCGATCTGAACCCCGCTCTGGAAAGCCTCGACGCGCGTGAAGTGCTGCACACCGAAGGCTTCGCTCCCGGCTGCAAATGTCTCGAGACGCCGCTCGATGCCTGGATCTTTGGTGGCGAATACGCAGGCCGGTCGATTCTGGAAGCCTTCCGATTGCTGTCGCTCGAGGGCTGCGGCCTTGGCGATCGTCCGCTCGCCGTGGCGGCCGCGGGAGCTATTGTTCACTACCTGAAAGAGACGCAGAAGTCCGCCCTCGGCCATCTCAATGCACCGGCGTTTTACCAGCGCACCGAGTACATGGTGCTTGATAGTCCGACGGTCCGGAACCTGGAGCTTGTCGAGCCGTTGTTTGCGGGCGAGAGCCGTGAGACGACTCTGATTCACGTACTCGACGAGACATGCACCGGAATGGGAGGGCGTCTGCTCAGGCGGCGCCTGCTACAGCCGTCCCGTAACATCGCTGAGATCGAGATGCGGCTGGATGCAGTTGCGGAGCTCTCGGCAAAGACGATCCTGCGCGGCGATTTAAGAAAAGCCCTAGGCTCGGTGCAGGATCTGGAACGCCTTCTCGCCAAAGTGACGCTCGCTACGGCTTCCCCACGCGAGCTGCTGGCTTTAGGTCGATCACTCGCCAATTTGCCTCACCTGACAAAGCTTTCCACCCAATGTGAGTCAGCTCTGCTGCGAGAGCCAATCGACCCGGTAACTGAGGCTGCGGAGAAGATTCTGAGCGCGATCGCGGCCGAGCCACCGGCTTTGCTGGCCGATGGCGGAACCATTCGCGACGGCTTCCATCCGGAGCTCGACGAACTGCGCCATATTAGCCGCAACAGCCGGCAGTTTATCGCCGCGATCGAGGCACGCGAAAGAAGCCAAACCGGCATTCAATCGCTAAAGATTCGTTTCAACAATGTCTTCGGTTACTACATCGAGATTTCAAGGGCCAATTCCCAGCATGTGCCGCCCGGCTACGAACGCAAGCAGACGCTGGCCAATGCCGAACGATTTACCACGCCTGAGTTGAAGGAGCTGGAATCTAAAGTTCTAGATGCTGAAGACAGGATCCTGGCTTACGAGAGAGAGATCTTCGCCGAAGTCAGGCTGTTCGCCGGCTCCCATGCTGCGCGAATCAAGGCGGCGGCTTCCATCGTGGCCGAGCTCGACATGTTGGCGGCACTCGCTCATGTGGCTGTTGAGAATCGCTACAAGCGGCCGAAGTTCTCCGATTCCGGCGAGATGCGCATCGATGCCGGGCGTCATCCGGTGATTGAAAAGCTGGCTGAACAGAGCGCTTCGAGATTCGTGCCGAATGATCTTTACTTACATAGTGAAAGTAAGTATATTGGCGTGATCACGGGCCCGAATATGGGCGGCAAATCGACCTATCTGCGCCAGGCTGCGCTGATTTTGATTTTGGCCCAGATTGGATCGTTCGTTCCGGCAGAGGCGGCAACGTTGCCCGTAGTAGATCGAGTTTTCACGCGCATAGGCGCAGCCGATAATCTTGCTCGCGGGCGTTCAACTTTTATGGTCGAAATGACGGAGGCGGCAGCCATCCTGAACACAGCTTCGGCTAATAGCTTCGTAGTACTGGACGAGATCGGTCGAGGTACATCAACTTACGACGGTCTGGCGCTTGCCTGGGCTATGGTTGAGTACATTCACGAGTACATCCAGGCGAAAACACTTTTCGCCACGCATTACCACGAGCTTACAGAGCTCGAACAGCAACTTTCTTCAGTAAGAAATTTACACCTCTCGGTGAAGGAAGTAAACGATTCTATCTTATTCATTCGAAAGGTGGAACCGGGTGCGGCAGACCGTAGTTATGGCATCGAAGTCGCCCGTTTGGCGGGCTTGCCCCTGCAAGTAATCGAGCGGGCGAGGTCTGTTTTATTGCATCATGAAGTAAGGGAACACTCTGTTAGCGATGAGCTGGCTCCGAGTGACGCTTCCGCGCCCCTACAGATTAAACTTTTCGAGCCCGTGAATCAGGGGCTCGCCGATCGGATCCGGGCGTTGAATATCAATGAAATCCGGCCGGTTGAAGCTTTGCAGATTCTGCAGGAATTACAGCAAGAGTTGCGAACAACATGAGAATAGCAGGCATTATGAGCGGGACTTCGCTCGACGGCATCGATGTCGCCATTATCGACATCACCGGTTCGGGCTACAAGGCGAAAATCAACGTCTTGACGAGCCATGCGGTCCCTTATCCAAAGAAAATCCGTGAAGCACTTCTGGCGGTCTCCAACACGAGTGCTATCACGGGTGACATCTCCCGGCTGAACTTTGTACTCGGCGAGCTTTATGCCGAGGCATTGGAAGAGACAGCTGAACGGGCCGATATTCCGCTTGATTCTATTAAGCTGATTGGTTGCCACGGTCAGACGATTTTCCACGAAGGCCAAGCTTCCGCTTATTTGGGCAAGAAGATCGCGAGCACTTTCCAGATTGGCGAATCCAGCGTAATTAGCGAACGTACTGGGATCGACGTGATCTCGAATTTCCGCGAGCGAGACATGGCTGCCGGCGGCAAAGGTGCGCCGCTTGTGCCCTACCTCGATTACATGCTGATCCGGCATCGGGGACGGGGTCGTGTCGCCATTAATATCGGCGGCATTGCAAACTTGACCGCTATTCCGCCCAACACAAGTTCGGATCGCGTGATTGCCTTCGATACAGGTCCAGGCAACATGGTTATCGACCAGCTTGTCGCTCGTATCACCAGCGGTGGTCTTCTTTACGACCGCGACGGGACGATGGCCAGCACTGGCGAGATCGACCAGAAGCTGCTGGCGAAACTTTTGCGCGATAAGTATTTTCGCGCCAAGCCACCTAAAACGGCCGGCCGCGAGCAGTACGGGTCGGAGTTCGTAAGCAAGCTGCTCGATACGGAACTGAGCAGCGAGGATCTGGTGGCGACTGCCACTGCTCTCACCGCTGAAAGCATTGCGCTCGCAGTCCGGAACTTCGTGCTTCCCGAAATGCGCGTTGACGAAGTTTTTGTCTCGGGCGGCGGCACTCATAACCCCACGCTGATGCGTATGCTGCGGAAGGCGATGGGCGAAATTCCGGTGAAGGAATCCAGCGAGGTTGGTCTCGACGTCGACTCTAAAGAAGCAATCGCCTTTGCTGTCATGGCCTACGAGACGGCGCACGCCCGGCCTTCCAATGTTCCCACCGCAACAGGCGCTAAACGCCACGTGGTACTCGGCAAAGTGACGCAGAACGGCGCACATCATAACGGCGATAACGGTGCTCCTGCGCACAATGGCAACGGTGCAGTTCACACGGGTGCACCGAACGGGGTCTTCAAAGCGAAAGCTCCTCGAGCTCCCAAGGTGGGGCGTACGGCTGTAACCCCAAAGGTCAAAGCGGCCGCCCGTTAAATCAACTTCCTATCAGGAGAGCACTCCCGTGCTCTCCTGAGCTTTGCGTTAATCTCCGAGTTTCTGCTCCGCTTCCGCATCCAACAAGTGCAATATGACCCGCAGCGGCGCTCCCGCCAGCTCCGGCTTGTCCTGCATATCGGCCCGCACATCTAACAGGGCGCGTTCCATCAGATACGTCTGTAGAAGCGTTTGCTGATCTTCGCGCGAACGCGGCATGAAAGCTGCGGGCTCGGCGATGCTCCAATAGCCGCGCAGAAACGCAGCGCTCACGTGGGTGTACCAGAACCGTGCGATGTCGCGCAGGCCGCGCCTTGTCTCAGGATCATTCAGATCGGCCAGGGTTGTCTGCCGGACAGCCGTTTGGGCTGCATATCCAAATGAAACAAGCATACTCGTAACGTCGCGAATGGGCGTTCTCTTGATACGGCGCTCACTGATGTGCGCCAGAGGATCGCCTTCGAAGTCGATCATAATCACATCGTCGTCGCTTATCAGCAAGTGGCCCAGGTGCAAACGCCCATGAAAGCGCGAGCGCTCCGAGTAGATGCGCTGTTTGAAGACAGCTTCGAGCTTTGTTACAATCGCTTGCTCCTGTTCGAGCACGCTGGACGCAAGTACCCGGACATCCTCACTCATATCGGCATACCGCTGCCGGATGAATTCCATCCTGCGCGCTGTCAGCCCCAGATACCCGTGATAGAGACTCTGCCGGTAAAAGTCGTTGAAAGGCTCTGGTGAAAAAGCCGGATTGTCGAATTGAGTTGACAGAACAAGATGAAGCTGCGCCACGCGTGCGCCTATCTTTTCAGCCAACGAAAGATAAGGGCCCAGCAGTTCCCGGGCAAGTTGCGGGGGCCGGGAGAGGGCGAAATCCAGCGTGTAGAAATTAGTAGGCGCCGAAGCTCGGAGTTCGCTCCTCGGAATCTTTGACGCCATCGATTGCTCAATAAAGCCGTTCAGCATCTTGCGTGTCTGCTGCCAGGCGTTGCCTTGGTTCGGGACGAAGCCGTGGAGAACCGCCACGGTTGTGTTCTCGCCGTCACTGGACTGATATTCGAGATAACCCGCAAACGGAGCAGCATGCGTGAAATCAACTTTCTCGGTAAGCAGCTGTCCCATTTCCACTCCGGGATGAACACCGGGTTCGATCTTTCGCAAGAGTTTCAGGACAAATCGATCCCCGAACTTGATGGATGTATCGATTTCGGCGGAGGGAAGAAGGGAGACCTCAAAGTTCGGATGACTCGGGCCCCAAAGCTTTCGAAAGTGGCGATTGCGATTTGCGATCAGCTGGCCGTGTTCGCCAATGAATTTGCCCCTCCGCGCGAAAGCGTCGAGCAATGCGGTACAGAACTCGTCGCTTCTCAGAGCGCTGTATAAAACCGCTTTCCCTCCGTCTGCCGTCCGAAGCTCCGCAATCACGAAGTCCGATATGGATTCGGGCAATTTGCCGCTTTCTTTCTCTTCAGCGACACCCATTGGCACCGTGAATGTCTCCGGATCACCCGTTGCGTACTCCACGCGCACAAACGCAAGCCGAAAGCCCCCTCGGCCGATTGGAATCGAGTCCGTGATCTGAATGGACCGGAAGCGGCGATCTTTCGATCGGAACCAGCGGCGTGCCAGCAAGAAGCGGGGAAGGACGGCTGCAATGCTGGCTCGGATCGACGGGTCCCAGATGTCTTTGATCGAGGGTATGCTCAAGGTCGGAATGCTTTGCTGGCGGGTGTCCGCAGACGGCACAGTAACCTTGATGGTCATTTCTACTTCACGCTTCTCGAGCGCAAACCAGAAAAATGAGTTAGGGCCCAGAGTCATCGCATAGTAGGTCTCGTCAATCGGCGGGAAGTCCGTTTTTCCGAATAACTCGACCGGTGTATAGCCGCTGAATTTGTGCAAATCGAGCTGAACCGCCTGCGCAAAACGCGAGAGGTTCGCGACCACCAGAATGGTCTCGTCTTCGTACCGCCTCAGGTAAGCCAGTACGCGCTGATTACTCGGCAACAGAAACTCGAGCGTGCCACGACCGAAGGCGCGGTACTGCTTGCGAAGAGCAATCAGCCGTTTGGTCCAGCTTAAAAGCGAGTTGGGATTCTCCTGCTGGGATTCAACGTTGACGGCCTCATAGTGATAAGCCGGATCAATATTTACGGGTAAAAACAGTTTTTGCGGATTTGCGCTTGAGAAACCGGCATTGCGATCCGGGCTCCATTGCATGGGAGTGCGCACCCCGTTGCGATCGCCCAGGTATACGTTGTCTCCCATCCCAATCTCGTCGCCGTAGTAAATGACGGGCGTTCCCGGCATAGAGAAGAGCAACGCGTTCATCACTTCGATCCGGGCGCGATCGTTTTGCAGCAGTGGCGCCAACCGGCGGCGGATGCCCAGATTGATGCGCGCTCGTTGGTCGTTCGCGTAGACGCGATACATGTAGTCGCGCTCTTCGTCGGTAACCATCTCGAGCGTCAGTTCATCGTGATTGCGGAGAAACATGGCCCATTGGCATGTCTCCGGAATGTCAGGCGTTCGCTTTAGGATCTCGATAATCGGAAGACGGTCTTCCAGCCGCAATGCCATAAATAAGCGCGGCATTAGCGGGAAGTGGAAATTCATGTGGCACTCGTCACCCTTGCCGAAGTAAGCCACGGCATCCTCGGGCCACATGTTGGCTTCCGAGAGAAGCATCCGATTGGGATGAGTTGCGTCCATGTGATGGCGCAGTTCTTTGAGGAAGACGTGCGTCTCGGGAAGGTTCTCGCAACTGGTTCCCTCGCGTTCGTATAGGTACGGAATCGCGTCGAGCCGGAACCCGTCGACGCCCATGCTGGCCCAGTAATCAAGCATGTGCATGACCGAGCGCCGCACTAGCGGATTGTCGAAATTAAGATCCGGCTGGTGCGAATAGAACCGGTGCCAGAAATAAGCCTTCGCCACCGGGTCCCAACTCCAGTTGGACGGCTCGAAGTCCTTGAAGATGATGCGCGTGCCTGCGTACTTATCGGGGCTGTTGCTCCAGACATAAAAGTCCCGCCATCGCGAGCCGGGTTCCGAATTGCGCGACCGTTGAAACCACTCATGCTGGTCGGAAGTATGGTTAATGACGAGTTCTGTTATGACACGCAGGCCGCGGCGGTGCGCTTCCCGCATGAAATGTTGAAAATCGCGCAGCGTGCCATACGACGGGTGAACGCTCCGAAAATCCGATATATCGTATCCGTCATCCTTCCAGGGCGAAGGGAAAAATGGTAGCAACCAGATCGCGGTAACGCCTAAATCTTCCAGATAATCAAGCTTTTCGGCTAGGCCGCGAAAATCTCCCATGCCGTCGGCGTTACTGTCGTAGAACGCTCGCACATGGGCTTCATAAATGATTGCGTCTTTATACCAGAGAGGATCGGTATTGGGAGGACCGGAAATCTGCGAAGGCTGCATGCTATTTGGCGCGATTTCATGGTACAAGACCAATCGTTTGTGTCTGGCGAAATGGTACCTGTGAGTTGTGGCTCGCATCCTCTTGAACACTTTCGGGTCGTTCGGAGACCTCCACCCGTTCCTCGCGATCGCGATCGAACTGCAGCGTCGCGGACACACGAGCGTTATTGCCACCTCAGAGGTCTACCGGCAAAAAGTCGAAGCTGAGGGGGTTGCTTTTGCCCCAGTGCGTCCCGACGTGGGCGAAATGCTTCACGATTCGAAAATGCTGGCTAAGCTTTGGCATCCGAGCCGCGGAACCGAATACCTGCTCCGTGATTACCTCATGCCGGCGATCGAAGAAAGCTATCAGGATCTGGCGCAGGCAGTTATTGACGCCGATCTCTTGCTGACCCATGCCGCAGCCTACGCCGGTCCTATCGTTGCCGAATCTCACAAGCTTCCCTGGCTGTCGCTCGTGCTTCAGCCCTCGATCTTCTTATCAGCCTGCGATCCGCCTATCCTTCCCGTGACTTGGCTCAGGCACCTGTACCCGCTTGGCAGGAAGGCCGTGGCCGGTCTTTTTGCCATGGGCAAGGCGCGAGTACGTCTCTGGGCAAAGCCCCTGTTGGCGCTCAGGTCCCGCCTTGGCCTATCCACTCAGGCCAATCCAGTGTTCGAGGGCGTGTTCTCGCCGTACGGATCGCTGGCCTTGTTCTCGGAGCACTTCGCCGCACCGCAGGCCGACTGGCCGCCGCATGTGATCACGACAGGCTTCGTCTATTACGACCAGTTAGGCCGCGGATTCAATAGGCCTGTGGAAGCTGCGTCTCAAACACAATCAGAAAGACTGGCGGAATTCCTCGAGAGCGGGCCGGCACCGATTCTTTTCACTCTGGGTTCTTCCGCGGTAATGCACCCCGGCACTTTCTTCCGCGAGAGCGCCAAGGCTGCCCAGCTGCTAGGCGCTCGTGCGGTACTTCTCACGGGCAACCAGCCGCTGGATGAATGGGCCCGCAATCTGCCTGATTCGATCCTGCTTGCGGACTATGCTCCATACTCCACGCTGATGCCACGCGCAGCCGTGATTGTTCATCAAGGTGGGATCGGCACTACGGCCCAGGCGATGCTCGCCGGGAAGCCAACCTTAGTGGTGCCCTGGAGCCACGATCAGCCCGACAATGCAAACCGCCTGGAACGGCTCGGCGTCTCTCGTACGCTGAATCGGGCCCGCTACACAGCTGCCGCTGTACGAAACGGGTTACAACGGCTGATGAACAGGCCCGAATACACCGAGGCGGCGTTCGATCTCCGCACGCGACTGCTGGCAGAGGACGGCCTGAGAACCGCCTGCGACGCGATCGAAGCGAAGTTAACGCTTCTTACGAACTAGTCTTCGAGCTTTGCGTATCACGGCCGGTGTCACAGCGAAGGCTTCGTTCACCAGCCCGGCCTGTTGATCGGAGTGAACCTTGTGCGCACCCGCGGCCGGACTAGCCGCCGTGGGCCGTCCAATATACCGGAGCTGTCTGCCGTGACCGCCAGGATTGATGATTGACTGCATCTGTTCTTCAACAAAGAACCATGCCCCCATGTTCTCTGGCTCTTCCTGAACCCAGAACAATTCAGCTGCATCGGGATATCGGCGCAGTATATCCGTCAAACGCTGCAGCGGAAATGGATAGAGCTGCTCAACGCGCAGAATCGCTACGTCGCTACGTCCGAGTTCCTCGCGCTTGTTGACCAGATCGTAGTACACCTTACCTGAGCAGATCAGAACCCGGCGAACCTGGCTGCCGACAAACTGCGGGTCGCCGATTACCTCCTGGAACGCCCCGCTTGCCAGTTCTTCCAAGCGAGAGGTTGCTTTCTGATAACGCAAAAGAAACTTCGGCGTGAACAGAATCAGGGGCTTGCGAAGACCGCGCCGGTCCGCCCCGCAGTGCATCTGCCGTCGCAGCAGGTGAAAATACTGCGCCGGTGTGGTGCAGTTACAAACCTGCATGTTATTTTCCGCGCAGAGTTGAAGAAAGCGCTCGATGCGGGCGCTCGAATGCTCCGGCCCTTGTCCTTCCAATCCATGCGGCAGAAGCAGCACCAGACCGCTCGGCTGGTTCCACTTCGCTTCCGCCGATACCACGAACTGGTCAATGATGATTTGCGCGCCGTTAACGAAGTCTCCGAACTGCGCTTCCCACATCACAAGCGTCAGCGGGTCGGCCACGCTGTAGCCGAATTCAAAACCCATCACGGCAAATTCGCTAAGCAGACTGTCTACCGCTTCAAATTTTGCCTGCTTAGGGTCCAGATGCTTCAGCGGGCAGTAAGGCTCGCCGGTATCGTAGTCGCTGAACTCAAGGTGCCGCTGGGTGAACGTTCCTCGAGTCACATCCTCGCCGCTCAGACGCACTGGCGTGCCTTCGAGCACCAGAGTTCCGAACGCCAGCGTCTCCGCGAAGCCCCAATCGATGGGCGCGCCGCGTAGTACTTCCCGTCTGCGATCGAAAAGCGTCTTTAGCTTCGGGTGAAGATTGAAATCGTCTGGGAGAGTGGTACAGCTTTCGACCACTTTGACGAGAGTGTTATAGTCTGCGGCGGTGGAGGGGCTGGGCTGCATTACCTCCTCTACCGGGACTTCCGCAAACTCCTCGATTGTGAATTCCTGGCGATGTTTCTTCGCTTCGTCGTAGGTCTGGTTTAAGCGGGTTCGAACCTGCGCGCGCAGACTGTTGATGTGCTCCTGATCGGCAAACTTCTCTCGCACGAGGCGCTCGGAATATTGAGTCAGCACAGTCTGCGTGTTTTTGATTTTGCGGTACATCACGGGCTGTGTGTAGCTTGGATCGTCCGCTTCGTTGTGCCCTTGACGCCGGTAGCCGATGATATCGACCACCACATCGAGCTTGAACCGCTGCCGGAAATCGTAGGCCAACTGGGCTGCGCGCAAACACGCCTCGGGGTCGTCTGCATTTACGTGAAAGATCGGTGCCTGCACTGAAAGCGCAATGTCGGTGCAGTAGATGCTGCTCCGGCCATCCAGCGGGTTGGTGGTAAATCCAATTTGATTGTTGGTGATGACGTGAATCGTCCCACCGGTCGAGTAGCCTTCGAGCTGCGACATCTGCAACACTTCCGCCACAACGCCCTGCCCGATGAACGCCGCATCGCCGTGGATCAATAGCGGAATCACGCGTTCCCGTTTTTCGTCTCCGATACGGTCTTGCTTTGGCCGCACCAGCCCTTCAACTACGGGATCCACAGCCTCCAGGTGACTCGGGTTGAAGGCAACCGAGACCAGGATTTCTTTTCCGAGCGTCGAGCGATGGATGCCGCTTGCGCCCAGATGGTATTTGACATCGCCTGAACCTTGCACGCTTTCCGGGTCCGGCTCGCCTTCGAACTCGGAGAAGACCTGCGACATGGACTTGCCGACGACGTTTGCCAGCACGTTCAATCGCCCGCGATGCGCCATGCCGATAACCGCTTCGTGCACGTTCTCGTTTGCCGCACGCTCCAGGATTTCGTCCAGTGCGACAATCGTGCTCTCGAGCCCTTCCAGGCCAAACCGCTTCTGGCCGACAAAACGATTCTGCAGGAAATGCTCAAATTCTTCCGCCTGCACCAGCCGGTTCAAAATGCGCCGGCGTACTCCGTCGTCCAGCGTCCAGTTGTTCACTGTCGATTCCATGCGGTCCTGCAGCCACTGCTTCTGCTGAGGATTCTGAATGTGCATGTACTCGACACCGATCGAGCCACAGTACGTCGACCGGAGGCGCTCCAGAATCTCCCGCAGCGTTTCATACGGCTGCATGTAGGACGCAATGGCTCCGCTCGGAGCCTTGACTGCTCCGGCGAGAAACGGCCGGTCGAGATCCCAAAGTGAAAGTCCGTAGCTGGAGGGATCGAGCTCGGGATGGTAAACAGGATCGTTACCTAAGGGATTCGTATTTGCCAGCAAGTGGCCTCGAATCCGGTAAGAGTTGATCAGCTGCACGACGGCCGCCTCTTTGGCGACGTCGGCATTGATTGATCCCGAACCAAAACGTCCCGGCGCGATCGACTGGTCCGGTTGCCACCGCACCGGCATGTAGGGAATCTTGAGATCGCGGAAGGTGCCTTCGTAAAAAGCATCTTCACCCAGCAGCAATTGCTGGATCTTTGCCAGAAATGTACCCGATTCAGCACCCTGGATAATGCGGTGATCGTAGGTGCAGGTAACCGTCAAAACCTTACTCAAACCGAGCAGGGCTTTTGTCTCTTCGCTCGCTGCGGCAAATTCGGCCGGGTAATCAATGACTCCGATTGCGATGATCGAGCCTTGGCCCGGCATCAACCTCGGGATCGAGCCGAGCGTTCCCACCGTGCCCGGATTCGTCAGCGAAATGGTGGTGCCCTGAAAATCGGCGACCTGCAGCTTGTTAGCTCTGGCGCGCGCCACAATGTCGTCGTAGGCGAGAACGAATTGCGCAAAGGTCATGCCATCGGCATTTTTGATGTTAGGGACCTTCAACGAACGCGAGCCGTCTTTGCCCGCTACATCAATCGCCAAGCCGATATTCACTTGATTCCGGACTACACGAAAGGGCTCCCCATCGTTCTCCGCGAAGGCATGGTTCAAAGATGGATTCGATTTCAGCGCTTTGACGATAGCCCACGCGATCAAGTGCGTAAAGCTCAGCTTGCCTCGGCCGTGCTGCGCACGCTGCCTATTGATGATGTTGCGATTCTCTTCAATAACCCGGACGGGAATCTGCCGCTGAGACGTGGCGACCGGAATGGACAGGCTCGCGGCCATATTCTCCGCAATGCGCGCGGCCACGCCCCTCATGGGAACTAATTGCTCATTCGCACCCGCGGGCTTGGTTTCCTGCTTTGCCGGACTAGACGCGCCAGCCTTTGCCACCTGCTTTGATGACTCCGCCGCCGGGGCCGCGGCTGAACCGGGAGCAGCCGTCGCTTCCTGCGGAACGGGAGCTTGCTGCGGCGGCTCCTGCCGTGATGGTTCGGGGCTGGCAGGTTCCCTTTCGGGTAGCGGCGGCAGGCTTGGCTCTCGCCCGGGAGGAGACTGCGCGGGAGGCTCCGTCATCGGCGGCTCTTCCATTGGCGGCTCTCCCACCGGAGCATCACCACCGTAAACTGAAGTGTCGGCAATTACCGGCTCGGCTACTGCAACCGCAGAGTCAGAATGGGAGACTGATAACACGCCGCCCGTTTGCGCTTGATGTGATTCCTGGCCCGGAGCGCCATTTTGACTTGGGCCGCCATTCTGACCCCCGTCGTAGAATAGATCGTCCCATCCCTCGCCGACGCTTGCTCGGTCAAATCGATATTGCTGGTAAAGCTCATCTGCTAACCAGCTATTAATACCTAGCGAGGGCTCTTTTGCTTGCGGCATATCAGTTTTTTAGGTTTCGTGGTGAGGCAAAGGCGGGAGCTCGAACCATTTGCTGCATCCCCGGCTTGCCGTAGCAGGCGGCCTGATGCAGCTCAGTTTCTTTGGCGCTAGCGGAAGCGGCCTCAATCCTCACGAGTGCTTTCGTACTTCCATTGTACGAAAGGCTGCGCTGTTTAAGGTGTTTTGAAACACTTTCGACATCGTTTGCGGATAGATGCAATTTTCTAAGCGTCGAAACATGCGACTAGTAACTCGCACAACTGCGTAGGTACGGAACCGAGTTCCTTTGTATCAGTGCCGCGAGCAACAGTTGAGATGAGGACAAACTCTGCGCCTGCTCACAAAGGCCTAGCTTGGAGTGCCGGTCCTCGAATCCACCCCGTGATGCCAATCAGTACTTATCCCTCCACCCCTCTTTCTGCGATCGCCGTGACCGTGATACTTCCGGTAATCGACGAAACTTCTTCACTTCGCGAAACGGTCTCGACGTTGATTGCTGAGAACAGCGAATCGATAAGCGAGATACTCCTCATTGTTTGCCAGAAAACAACAGCCGAGGCAAATGCCGTGTGCACAGCCCTTGTTCACGACCATCCGGCGCTCATCAGACTCTACTCCCAAAAGCGCCCGTTTCTCGGCGGGGCGATGCGAGACGCCTTTGAGTGGTCAACCGGAACGCACGTGCTCATGATGGCTAGCGACCTAGAAACGGAGCCGGCCACCGTTAAGGAACTAATTTCAAAGGCATCAGAAGGTTTCGATATCGTTACTGCCACTCGCTGGGCCGATGGCGGAGGCTTCGAAGGCTATCAGCGTTCGAAATACTGGCTCAACTGGCTTTTCCAGAAGAGTTTCCGCACGCTCTATGGCACCGAACTATCTGACCTCACCTACGGGTTTCGCATTTTTAAAGCCCCATTGGTAAAAGAGATTGCCTGGGAAGAGTTACGGCATCCCTTTCTGCTTGAAACAATCCTCAAGCCGCTTCGACTAGGAGCTAAAGTAGTTGAAATCCCTACCGTCTGGCGCACCCGTCGGGAGGGTGTTTCACACAACACGTTCATGCAGAACTTCCTCTACTTTCGGACAGCATTCAAGACCAGATTCCGACGGCGAGAAGATTTGGTGTTAGCCCCGGATAGCATTTCCTGGAGCGTGCAGGCGTGACGAGGACCCTTGTTACCGGCGGGTGCGGCTTTGTTGGCAGGCACCTGGTTCACCGCTTGCTCCAACTCGGGCATGAAGTCTGGATCGTGGACGATCTAAGTACGGGACTTCATCCTGAAACCTGGCTGCCGAAAGTACGGGAGGCGTCGAGAAACGGCCTGCATTCCTATTTATCTGAGCAAGGAACAATCAAGTTCATCCACGAAAATCTGGCAGCCACGATGCTGAAGCAGCTCGGTTACGTCAACGCAGGAGAAAACATCGCATTCCCTGCTTTTGATTACGTATATGCGCTAGCATCCATCGTCGGCGGCCGTCAGAAGATCGATGGAGATCCATTGAACGTTGGCGTTGATCTGGCCATTGACGCTCTCTTCTTTCACTGGCTGGCCCGCAATAAAGACAGCATCGGCCGCGTGCTTTATGCCAGTTCTAGCGCTGCGTACCCCACTAATCTGCAGACGAGCGACGGGCATGTAGCGCTCCGCGAAGACATGATCAGCTTCACCTCCGGTTCGCTTGGACAGCCCGACATGACGTACGGCTGGAGCAAGCTGACCGGTGAATACTTGAGCTATCTGGCAGCTAAGCATTATGGTGTGTCGATCGCTTGCGTTCGTCCGTTCTCAGGCTATGGCGAGGATCAGGATCTTACCTACCCGGTCCCTGCGATCGCTTACCGCGTGGCGCGCGGCGACAATCCGATCACTGTCTGGGGCACGGGCGAACAGGGGCGCGATTTCGTCCACATTGAGGACTGCATCTCTGCCATGCTGCTGACAATTGACCGCATCCGTGACGGTTCGAGCGTCAATATCGGAACCGGTCGCCTGACCAGCTTCCTTCAGGTTGCTGCTCTGTTTGCCAAACTCAATGGCCGCAACGCCGATGTTAAGCCCATGCTCGGGCAGCCTGTCGGGGTTCAATCGCGTTACTGCGACCCGACCCGGATGGAGCAAGTTCTCGATTGGAAACCGGAGATCTCTCTCGAGGAGGGTTTTGGCCGCGTTCTGGAAGCCGCTCGCGAACGAGTCGCCGCGCTCGGCGTAGCGGCTATCGCGTAAGTAAGGAATTTAAATGAAGACGAGTATCGTAACCACCACTATCAATATCCCCGTCCTGCTGACCGAGTACGCAAAGAATGCTCGTTTTTATGGGCACACCGACGTAGACTTCGTCGTCATTGGCGATCGAAAGAGCGCTCCAGGCACGGCGGAGTTCTGTCAGACCATCGAGCAATATTATCCGTGCGAGTACCAGGACATCCCGGCGCAGAAGACGTACCTTGATAGATTTCCGCAGCTTTGGAGTCACTTGCGCTTCGACTCCATTCAACGGCGCAATATCGGCATCCTGAAGGCTTACGAAAACGGAGCAGATGTTGTAATCACGATCGATGACGACAATTTCGCGATGAACGAAGACTTCGTCGGTCTGCATTCGGTGGTGGGAACCAGCCCTGAGATGCCCGCTTTCGCGTCTACCTCAGGTTGGTTTAACGTGTGTTCGAGTCTCGAAGCGGATCACGATGTGAAGTTTTATCATCGCGGCTATTCCTTCAAGCAGCGTTGGATGGAATCCGGCCAGTTCACCAGCAGCTTTCCGTCAAAACGCACCATCGCCGTAAATGCCGGCCTGTGGCTCGACAACCCGGATATCGACGCGCTCACCCGCATGGAGAGGCAGCCCGTTGTACGCGGATTGAAGCAGCCTTGGAAAGGTAATTTCTCCTTGTTCCCGGGCACCTGGTCGCCGTTCAACTCGCAAAATACGGCGGTAATGCGGGCGGCCATTCCTGCTTATTTCCTGAGCCCGTATATTGGCCGCTATGACGATATCTGGGCCAGCTATCTGCTAACCCGAATCGCACAACATCTCAACCATGCCATTGCTTATGGGCAACCTTTGGTGCGCCAGGAAAGAAACCCGCATGATCTTTGGAAAGATCTCGACGTCGAGCGGAATGGGATGATCATGACGGACGGATTCTGCGAGGCACTACGGGAGCTTACTCTGACCGGTACGACATACTCAGAATGTTTTGCCGAACTGACAGGAAAGCTGCGCGATACCTGGACTGAGGATCCGAAGTGGACGGAATCTCAGAAAGAGTGGCGGAGCCGCCTCTTGGAAGGTATGGAAATCTGGCACAACGTCTTCGATTCGCTTGGATCAGGTCGCCTGGAAGATCACAGCCTGGCTCAAGTCGCGGCCACTTAAACTCCGGATGATCACGCAAGCGCGCCTTCAGCGTTTAGATATCAATCAAGGCTCGCTTAGTCTCCTCGACAAGTGGAGCTCGCAATCGTTCGACACGCTAAGTTCGCGAGCTCTCCTTGCAGGCCTCCTGGCTTTGTTGTGGCTGATTCCACTCCTGGCAGGGCCAGTGGTTCAGTATGTTTATGCCCACGATGCGTTCATCTTCCTTGATGGCGGATGGCGAGTCCTGCACGGGCAGCGCCCGCAAGTCGACTTCAGCACCAATCTCGGACCGCTGATCTTCCTGTTTACCGCTGCCGGGCTTGCAATTGCAAAACATGCCGGTTATGCATTGGTGGTAACGCAGGCACTCATAGCTGCGATCATCGCCGTACTCGCATACGTTGTTACTGTTCGCCGGCTCCCGCGTCTGGCCGGCTTTATGATTGCGGGTGCGATTGTTCTGCTTGCGCTCGCACCTTACAATCCGGGCGAGGCAGAATTTGAGCTGACTTTCGGGATGATGTACAACCGATTTGGCTTCGCTTTGATCGGTGTTCTTCTGATTGAAGCAACGCAGGGCGGGCGGCGCGGCTTCAATCAGAAGCGCGATGAGCTGCTCGGAGGAGCGATAACCGGGTTCATCTGCGCCTTCCTTTTGTTTCTGAAGATAACGTACTTCTTGTCAGCCGTCGCTCTGGTTATCGCTCTGCTTCCTTACCGCCGCCAGATTCGCGAGCGCTTCGTGGGCATGATCTTCGCGGCACTCGCCTTTAGCTTCGCGATACTCGCCTATCTTCGCTTTAATATCCCGGCACTGGTCCGTGAATTCCGCCTGTCTGCCGGTGGTAAGCATATGCCGCGTTTGGGTCCACTTCAGGTCGGTATCGCGAGTTTCGAGCTGGTGATCCTCCTGCTGGTAGTGGGATTTCTGTTTTCCTGGATCTTTGCGACCCTCAACAATACCCGCCTTCCGCTCTCTCGGCCGTGGGCAATCTTAGCTACGATCTTTTTTGGATTTGCCCTGCTGATTACGAATCATCAGGCTGCCGGGCTGCCGCTGAATGCCGTAATCTGCGTTCTGATCGCAAGCGAAGTGGCGATCTCCTGGCTCGGATGGAAAAGCCACCTATCGCTCGCTCTTCCTGCCTTGTTAGTCGTTATCGGCCTCTGTGCGCCCTGGATCGAACTGGTTGCCCCTACCCTCATCGCTTATGCGCTCCCCACCATTTCACGGATCAACTACCGGGGAGATTATGCCAAAGAGATGCGGCTGAATGCACCGGCGGTCAGCGACTTTCGCTCGCGTGACATTACGCCCCGGTTCGATCAGGCAGATAATGCGCTTCCGGGCAATTACGCCATCTTCGTCAATCAGGGGCTGGCGCTGTTGCGAGACCACTCTTCTCAAAACGAGAAGGTCGTCAGTCTCGAGTTCTCCAACCCGTTTTCGATTGCACTGGAACGTACGCCGCCCAAAGATGGTACAACCTGCTTGCAGTACGGCGTCACGTTCGATGATTCTCACAAGCTGTCTCCCGACCGCTTGTTCGGCGATGCCGAACTCGTTATGCTGCCAAAGGTCTTCAGCGCTCCGCTGCTATCGGCAGCCATCGTGCGCAACTACCTCAAGCCTCTTCACGAACGGTTCGGAAAGGTAGCTGAATCTTCGCAATGGACCTTGTATCGGCGATTGAGCAAGTAAGCCTTAAGATCTTCGACGCACTTACCTGCGCGTACGCCGGCGAAGTTCGTCATCCACATTCAACAGTACGTGGAAGCTGCCCTCCGACTTGGCTTTCTCAGCGTCGAACAGAGCAAGTACCCGCTGCCCATCGGGCGCTACATCGAAGGCCTGGAAGATACCGGTGTCACCTAAGCGCACCTGGGACCACGCGCGAGGCTTCTCAGCCACAAACGATTCGCCATTTACCTTGTAAGACGCCACTTCAACCCGCTGATCGTAGCTCTGGTAGAACAAGGCTCGTCCATCGCGAGACCAAACAGGACTAAGGCCGCCTCCGTTCGACACCGGCCATTTCGCTTTAGCCGCACTGGTCGATGAGAACGGCGTTACGTAGATCTCGAAACGGCCCGACTCATTTGACGAGTACGCCACCCAGCGGCCATCCGGTGATAAAGCAGGCGCGCCCTTCGATCCGGCCTGCTGAAGCAGCAGCTGCGGCTTCTTTATCCGGAGTGAGCCAGGTGTTCGGTCCACAGCGGCTATCCACAAATCGGAGTTCGGCTGAAGCGGCCAGAGGGCGAGCCACTTGCCGTCTGCCGAGAATGACCACGGACCTGCATTGGAATCTACATCAACCAATCGCTCGAGTCCGCCGCTGCCATCAGCTCGAGTCCAAGCCAGAGTACTTCCATATCTAAAGGCGAGGAACTGGCCATCCGGTGTCCAAGTCGGCAGCAGGGCCGGCGAAAGGCTTGACGTAAGGCGGGTCCAGGTTTCGCGGCGCAAGTCATAAACCCAAAGATTCTGTTGGCCGTTGTCGACAATTGCGGTAGCAAAACGAGTTCCATCAGGCGAGAGGCGGGGAGTCAGATAGCTGGCGGGAGCCGGTAGGATCGGCTCGAGTTTGCCGCTCGGGTACAACCACGATACGACAAAGTTTCTTCCTTTGGCCCCGGCCCGATAGATGACTGTGCCGGTATCCGACACGGCGAACTCAGCCCTGCCGAAATCTCCAACACTCGACAAAACACCAGATAGGAGAGGCACGGCGGGGCCTGTTAACTGCGCCCGGTTCAGGTCGAGCGGCGCCGCAAACAGCGTGCCTTGCTGGTAGTAAACCAGGTAGCCGCTCGCCAGATAGCGGCCGTAAGTCGAGTTCTCAACTACTGTTTTGACCCCGCCGTTCTTACGTGCCAGAATTCGCAGCGAACCGCGCACGCTCCCGTTCGTCGCGGCAAACAGCACACCAGCCCCGCCCGGGAGCACTTGAGGCCAAAGATTCATCAAGGCGCTGGACGGATCAGAATCCTTGGCCATCAGCGATTGGGGCGAGCCGCCCGCCGACGGTATCTGCGCGAGACCTTCTGTCAAAGATGCCACGATAGTGTCGTCATCGCCCCAACTGGCGCCGCCCGGTCTTGCTGCATCACAGAGCGTAACGGGAACGCCTCCCTCGAGCGCCAACTTCTCGAGCTTGCCCCCAGCGAAGAAACCGATCCACTTGCCGTCCGGCGAGAAGAAGGGTAGGATGGCTCCCTCAGTACCGGCAATCAGTGTTGTCTTTGTCTGATCAAAGCGACGGACAGCCAGCGCACCTTTGGACACGAACACAACGCGGGTTCCATCGCGCGAAATCGCCGGTTGGGAGAACTCTTCGGCGCCCACATCGAGGTCGAACTGCAACAGGGGCCGTTCCGGTACTCTTTGCGAGGAATGCCATCCCCTCCAATAACCGAGGACTGCAGTAACTGTCATTGCGGCTGCGATGGCCCAGGGCAAGTATGGCCGCTTCCGGCCCGCTACGGCTGGCGGAGCATCATTTTCGACATGGTGCGGAAGCTCCGGCTGCACCAGCATCAGCCGATTCCTTCCGGTCTCGGTTTCCCTGACAGTTGTTCGTTCCACCGGCGCTGTGAATCGATAGCCGCGCCGCGGCAGCGTTTCGATGTACCGCGGGGTGTCAGCGTCATCACCCAGCGCTTCCCGAAGCTTGTTGATTGCTCTATTGAGACCGCGCTCAAAATCGACGAAGGTGTCGGCTGGCCAGAGCCTCTTCTGCAACTCTTCCCTGACCACGACCTCTCCCGGACGCTCCAGCAACATGATCAACACCTGGAACGGCTGATCTTGTAACTTGACTTTGTAACCCTGCCGCCGCAGCTCGCCCGATTGTAGATCGACTTCGAAGATTCCGAAGTGAACTGGCAGCGGTAAACGCTTAATCTCTTCCATGAAGAACGGCCGGGGCGATTGGAACTATAGCACTCTGCGCCGATCTGCGTACTTCTCCCAGGAGATCACGTCCCGCAACCTATTGAAGCGACACGCTTTACCAGGCGATACACAGAAGACCAAGAACGAAGCTGGCTTCCATTTAGAAGTGCGTTGCAAAGCGTCATAGTCGCTCCTGACCAGAGGAGGTCAGTATGAAAAATCACTTAAAAAAGATCATCATCTTCGCAACACCGGTGATGATGATTTGCGGGTTACTGGGCGCCACGGCGCCTTCAGCACGGGCCGAAGACGAGGAGCGGGCTTGCACGAACAGGAGCCTTCGGGGAGATTATGGATTCACGGTCGAAGGCCTGGTTCTGCCTGGACCCGGCATTGCGCTTCCAATCCGCGGGGTCGCTTTGACTCACTTCAACGGCCGAGGCGGCGCAACTCAAGTGGACCATGTTGTTTTCAATGGCCTACCACCCGCCGAGGATTGGACTCCCGCTGAAGGCACTTACCACGTGAATGCCGATTGCACCGGAACAGTGCATCTGGATATACCGAGCACTCATGATTTCCTAAACTTGCGTATCGTTGTAGTCAGAGAAGGCAGAGAAATCCACACCGTGGTTACGGCCCCGTTCAACGGCCCGGCGCGTACGGTCACGAGCATTGGCATCAAAGTCGAATAGTTGATCCAACCCGTCGGCATCGGAGCGTGCTCTCAGGGCGCGCTCCCTGCCCGGACTTACCACGCATCTCGATTCGAAATCGTCACACGGTAATACGGCTTATCTTTCTCGGCCGGATCCATCGTAAAGTCCTGCGTGGTCTTCGCCGGATCATAATCCCGCCACAGCCAGGAGAGCGACTCCGGCAGATCTATAGCTGCTTGCGCCGAATCGTGCGTCGCCACGCCAAAACGAAAATGATAATCGTACTCGCGCATCTTGAGCGAGTTCGCAAATTGGATATTCTGCAGTGGCCACGAACCATGGTCGTTCTCGAGATCGTCTGCTCCATCGCTCATCCAGATCCGGATATTGCGCTTGGGCAGCTTGCGGACCATGAACGGATACAGATTGCCGCCGTCGATCTTCTCCTCGGGGTGCCACTGTATCGAGGTGTAGCTGCCGATAGTGGAATGAACGCGAGCAAACTTCTCAGGGTTAAACCAGGCTGAGTTGAAAGAGCAGATGCCGCCCGAAGACTCCCCGGCAATGCCACGACTGTATCCATCCGGCCTTAGCTTGTAAGCTTTCTCCACTTCCGGCAGAACTTCTTCCAGCAGAAAACGGTTATAACGGTCGCTTACCGAATCGTATTCAATTGAACGCATCGGCTTCCCGTCGGCTGAAAATCCCGGCGCAATGAGCACATGCACCATCGGCGGAATTAGCTTTTGCGCAACGAGGTTTTCGGTGACCGTGAACAGCCGCAACCGGGAGAGATCGCCCGCAATCAAGCCTTGCCCGTCCTGCCAAACCATCAGAGGCGCGGGAACAGTCGGATCCACACCGGGCGAGGCGTAGTACCAGTAATCGGCTTTCATGCCGTCGTAAATCTTGCTTGTGATCGTGTGTTTTTCGCTGAGCTTACCTTGCGGCACGCCGGGCTTCGGATAGGAATCGGGATTGTATCCGGGAACATCGGTGCGATTCGCCAAGGGCTTGCCCTCGGCGTAAATACTGATAAGCGTGGGTCACTCCGACGCGCATTTTCTCCAGCCGCATCCAGAGATTCGAACTGCCGACTTGCGCCATCGCGAGCGCCGGCTGGTCCATCTATCGAAACTGTCGCGGCTGATGCGGAAGGCGTGACGAACAGATAATCCTGCCCCCAAACAGCTACGCCGCCCTTTTCCGATAGCGTCTTCGTTAGTAAGATCGCCGAGGCCCGGCGCCGCTGAACCGGCCCGCGCCGCATCGATCAGCTGCGCAAGTGGATGCACCTGCGCCCAATCAGCCGTGCTCAGCACGAGCCCCAGAAAGACTGCCGTGATTTTCATCTGACCGATTTAGCTTATAGTCAGATGTTGAGATAATTGAGCCTGTTCTCGCTATCGCCAAAATGCTCGGTCGGAACGCCGGCCGCATCCAGGATACTCAGGTACAGACTTGAAACAGGTTCATCTCGCGTGATAGCGCACGTGCCGCCCGTTTTGAAGCACCGCGAACCGCCCGCCAGCAACACAGGCAGGTCGTCGTGATTGTGCTTGTTGCCGTCGCTGATTCCGCTGCCGTACAGGACCATCGTGCTATCGAGCAGCGAACCGCCGCCCTCGTTCGTCTTTTTCAACTTCGTCAGGAAGTAGGCGAACTGCTCCATATGATGCTGGTTGATCGCGGCTACTTTATCCATCAAAGCGGGGTCGTTGCGGTGGTGCGAGAGCCCATGGTGGCCTTCGGGAACTCCGATTTCGCGATACGATCGGTTGCTTCCTTCGCGCGCCAGCATGAACGTCGAAATGCGCGTCGTGTCGGTCTGCAGCGCGATCGCCAACAGGTCGAACATCAGCCGCGCGTGGTCGGCAAACTCTATCGGAATGCCGTCCGGTTTGGTAAGGGAAGGCGCAGCTACGGAATTACTGGCGATCTGCCGCTCCATCATTTCGACCTGTCGTTCCACTTCCCGGATAGAGGTGAAGTATTCGTCGAGCTTGCGCTTGTCCGTCTTGCCTAAACCACCCTGCAGGCGCCGCGTATCTTCCGAGACCAAATCCAGAATGCTCTTCTGGTAGCGCGTGTTTCGCGCGCGCGCTTCGGGGTCGCCCGCATTCTCGTCACTTCCAAAGAGCCGTTCGAAGACCGCTCTCGGGTTCACCTCGGGCGGATTCGGGGAGGTGGCGCCACGCCACGAAATGCTGTTCACATAGGCACAGCTGTATCCGGAATCGCAATTGCCGGCCAGGTGTCCGTCTTCACAGCCGAGCTCGAGCGAGGATAGCCGCGTTGCAGAGCCGATTCGCTGCGCGGCCAACTGATCCACCGAAATGCCAGCGGAAATATCGGAGCCGGCTGTCTTCTTCGGGTGCACGCCTGTCAAGAAACTCGCAGAAGCACGGGCGTGATCGCCAGGTCCGTCGCCCAGCGCCTCGCCGCCGTGATCCATCAGGCCGCTAAGAACCAGAACATCGTCCTGCACGGGCGCGAGTGAATTTAGAATTTTAGGAAGCGCGAAGGAGCGGCCTTCCGCAGCGGGCGTCCAATTCCGCATATCGATTCCGTTTGGAACATAAACAAACACCATCCGCGTCGGCGAGAGTTTTTGAGCCACCGTTGATGCGGCACGCAGAGCCGGCGCCATGGCGTCGAGCACAGGCAAGGCCACTGCCGCTCCCATGCCCCGCAGCAACAGGCGCCGCGAAACATGCTTTCCTGTGATGATCATCTGCCGTCACCCGCGCTTACTTTTGTCATTTCGTTCTGTTCCTCGTTTTTGCTCGCTTCGCCCCGGCCCATCCGGAACGGCACGCTTTCGACAATGCCTGAGATCAAGGCAGAGAAGCGGTATTCATGGGCCGCAAGATTTTCCACAATCTGCTTCACCGCCCGTCTGTCGTAGCCTTCCAGGCCCCGGCCGAGGGCGTAAATCATAAATTTCTCAGTCAGGCATTCAGCGAATGTGTCTCGATTGTCGGCAAGAATTGCTTTCAGCTCCGAGCTGCCCTTAAATGATTTTCCGTTCGGCAGCACGCCGCTCGCGTCCACCTCCTGGCCCGCATCACGTGTCCGCCACTGGCCAACCGCGTTATAGTTCTCCAACGCGAACCCGAGCGGATCCATGCGCGTGTGGCAGGAAGCGCACATGGGATTGGCACGGTGCTTCTCCATCTGCTGCCGCATGGTTCCTGCCAGCGGCCCGCCTTTTGCGTCAATCGAGCCGACTCCCGGAGGAGGCGGTGGGGGCGGCGCGTTGAGCACATTTTCAAGAATCCATTTTCCGCGCAGCACCGGCGAAGTTCGGGTCGGATACGAGGTAACGGTCAAAACGCTTGCCTGAGTGAGAACGCCGCTGCGTTCGCTGCCATCGAGGCTGACGCGCCGGAACTGATCGCCGGTGACCCCAGGAATGCCGTAAAACTTTGCAAGCCGTTCGTTCAAGAACGTATACTTGCCGTCAAGAAAATCGATGATACTGCGGTCTTCGCGAACGATCGATTCGAAGAACATTTTCGATTCGGTATACATCGCGCGCCGCAGCTGAGCGTTGAACGCGGGGAACTCTTCCGGGTCAGGGCGAATACTATCCAGATTGCGCAGCTCCAGCCATTGCCCGGCGAAGTTCTTAATCAAGGCATCCGACTTCGGGTCCTGCAACATCCGCGCCACCTGGGCTTTCAAAACAGCTGTTTCGTGCAGCCGCTTCTCATCCGCGACTTTGAACAGCGCCTCGTCAGGCATGCTGCTCCACAAAAAGTAAGAAAGCCGAGAAGCTAACTCGTAGTCGTTTACCGGATGAATGGCAGCGGCATCTTGCGGACGGGGGTCGCGCTCGATACGAAAGAGGAAGTTCGGCGAAACTAAAATCGCCTCAACGCCGACTCGCATTGCCTGCTCGAACGTCATGCCGTCTCTTTGCGCCGAGGCCACTAGGCTTAGAACTCGCTCCAGTTCTTCAGAGGCGACAGGCCGGCGATAAGCAAGCCTGGCCAGATTTGTCAGATTAAGACGCGCGCACTGAGCATTGTGATGCCCTGCTGCGTGCCCGCAAACGAAGATTCGCCGGTAGCTCTCAGGCAGCGGCGGCCGAAGAGCATCGTACGGTCCGCGTACTTCGAAAGAATCGATGTAGGTGGGCGGATTCGACGCTGCATGCTGCTTCGCAATCTCCTTGGCATTCTCCGGGTGCTTGGCCAAAGCTTTCTCCAAAGAGGCGGCTTCTTCGCTCTCCAGGCTCTCCCGAACCTTCATCTCCTCGGCAGTGGGCTCACGGCTCTCAAGAACCGCGCTGACGATGTGAGCCCCATAAGGAACGTGCAGTTTCAGGCCGTACGAACGCGGCTTGTCCTCCTCGATAAGAACATCGCTCGACTTAATTTCCTTGCCGTCAAGGCGCAGGTGAATACGAAACGCATCTTTGCGGCCACCCACTGCGGATTTAATCTCGTAATCACCCTCCGCTGGAAACTCAAATCGATTTTCCAACTCTGTGCCGTCATCGTTGGGGCTGTGCTCGGGACTGAAGCGTACCCGCGTTGGCTTCGGTAGAGCGTCAGACGGAATAGCTCGATTAGCGATCCGGGTTGCTGCATTTAGATACTTCTCAAGCAGCACAGGCGAGACCGAAAGCACGTCGCCGATGTTGTCAAATCCATAGCCTGAGTCGTCGGCGGGAAAATCGGCCGAAGCTTTCGCTTCCATGCCCAGCAGGTCGCGAATGGTGTTGTCGTATTCCACGCGGTTCAATCGGTGAGCCGTCAGCCGCCCAGGATCGGCCGGTGTGTCACGATCCGCGGTGGCAAACTGCTGCTCAATCCAACCCGTTACTGTCGCAACGTCTTCGGGCTTGGGACGGGGCAGCCCTTTGGGCGGCATCTCGCTCGCCCGCACTCGACGGATTGCTTTCTCCCAGATCTCGCGGTCATGCAGCAGCGAAGAAGTGTCGTGGTAAGCCGTAAGATCCAGCCCCGCCGTTTTCAGCTTGGCGTTGTGACAGCCGGCGCAGTTCTTCTGAATGAAGGGTGCAACTACCTGCTCGAAGTGTGGCGCGGAATCCAACGCGAATACAGGTGCAACACTGAGCAATCCTGCCCAAAGGAGCAGCCGCGCGTTGACATGACTTGTGTAAAACACCAGTCTTTCTATCAGATCACGTTTTCGTGCCGGGCCGCCATTAAACCCTGCCTAAAACTTCGAAACCAGCCAAAGCCCTGCCACCATCAGGCCGCAACCAAAAACTCGGGGCCAGGAGATCGGATGGACCTTGAACCCGATCCAGCCAAAATGATCGAGCACAACCGAGGCGATCAGCGCGGCCGTCACGCTGATACCGGTAAATACCCCGGAGCCCATCTTCTTTGCAAAGGTGATGCCGGCCAAGGTAGCTCCGATGCTGAGCAGGCCACCCGTCCAGGCCCACCAAGGTGTTCGCATGAGCTTATCGGCGCCGGGCCACGATTCCCGGAGAAAAAGCTGAACCAACAAGATGCCGCACAATCCCGAAAAGTAAACGGCCACTGCGGCGGGAAGGGCCTGATCTAGAGATTTTCTCAGTTGCGCATTGGCGCCTGCCTGTGCCGGGTTCATAGCACCCGCTACTACGGCAAGTAAATACATGATCCAGTTCACGCCGTATAGATGCGCCCGCGGCAAACACCGCAAACTATTCTCTGCAATAAACTTGAGCTTGCCTCGTAAGCTTGGTCAGCATTTTCTAATCCGCGACTCGGTGCTGGAACGGCTATCCGCTGCCATTTGCGACGCGCATACCTCGCGCGTGATTGAAATCGGTCCTGGGCGAGGCGCTCTCACGCGCTATCTGCTGCCTCGGACCGATGAACTGCACGTGGTCGAGCTCGATCGCCTGCTTGTCGAGTTTCTTCGGGAGAAGTATGCAGGGGAGCCCCGCCTGCACATCCATCATGCCGATGTATTAGACACCGATCTGGCTGCGTGGGGCCCTGCCGTAGTCGCTGGGAATCTGCCGTACTACATCACATCTCCGATCATTGAAAAGTTCCTTGGGCTGGGTCCGCAGTTCGATAAAGCCGTGTTCCTGATGCAGTGGGAAGTCGCCGAACGTCTACTCTCAGAACCGGGGCGTCGAAGCTACGGCTATTTGACCGTTGCAACCGGCCTCATCTGTCATCTGGAGCTTGTTTGCAAGGTCCCGCCATCGGCTTTTGCACCGCCGCCGAAAGTTGATTCGGCAGCAGTGCTGTTCCGCAGAAAAGCGGATCTTCTCGAAAATCTGCCAGCGATACTCACCTTTGTGGGGCGCTGCTTTTCGATGAAGCGGAAGACACTCCGGAACAACTTGCGGCCTTTCTATGCGAGCGCGGTAGACGCCGTGCCTGAAGCTCAACTGCGCGCAGAACAACTCTCGATCCCGCAGTTTCTCGATCTGTATCGGCGTCTCTCGGCGGAGCAGCCAAGATCGGATGCCTCTGTAAACTGAAAGCTCATGCTTCGCGCCCGCTTTGCGCCCTCACCGACTGGATATCTGCACATCGGCAGCGCCCGCACCTTCATCTTCAACTGGCTGTACGTTCGAAAAAATAAAGGCACGATGATCTTGCGTATCGATGACACCGATGTCGACCGCAACACCGAAGCTTCGTTAAACTCCATCTACGAAGGACTGAATTGGCTCGCGTCTCCCCTGGGATGAGTTTTATCGCCAATCCGAGCGCCTCGACCTCCATCGCAAGCTGGCCTACGATCTTCTGGGAAGAGGTCTCGCTTACCGGGATTTCACACCTGCTGCTGCCGAGTTAGAGGACCGTCAGGTTACCGAAGGTCAGTGGCTTTCAAACCCCGAAATGCGCGTCCTGACTCGCGAGGAAAGCGACAGGCGGGCAGCCGCCGGCGAGCCGTTCGCGATCCGGTTCCGCGTCGAGCGCGAGCCCTCGTACGAGGTGACGTTCCGCGATGAAGTTTTTGGGTTGCAATCGAAGCAGACCTCCGATATCGAAGACTTCGCCCTGCTACGCAGCAACGGCATGCCCACCTATCATCTGGCTTCCTGCGCGGACGACATCGACCTTAACATTTCGCACATTATTCGCGGCCAGGACCATCTCTCGAATACCTACAAACACGTACTGCTTTTCCAGGCGGCAGGCGCGAAGATGCCGTCGTTCGCTCATCTGCCGCTCCTGATTGCGCCCGATGGATCGAAGCTCTCCAAGCGTAAACATGGCCCTGTCGTGAGCGTGGTTACCTACCGCGACAACGGCTTTCTACCGATTGCCTACATCAACTTTCTTTGCCTGCTTGGCTGGTCTCCTAAAGACAATCGCGAACAGATGAGCCTCGAGGAAATCACCTCCGCGTTCAGCTTTGAAGGTGTAAATCGCAGCAATGCTGTAGTGAACTTCAGTGACAGCGATCCGATCGATCCGAAGGCGCTCTGGCTGAACTCGCAGCATCTGCGGACGGTGCCCGTGGACGCTCTCGCTCCACTCGTAAAGAGAGTGCTGGCCGAACATCAGCTCGAGCAATATGGTGACGAGAAGTTTTTCGCGCACGTTGTAGATACGATCCGCTCGCGCTACACCACCTTGCTTGATTTCCCTACCAAGGGCCGTGCTTACTTCGCCGATGACTTCCCTATCGATAAGCAGGCTCTCGACAAACTCGATGTGCCTGGCGCTCGGGAGCTGCTCCGGGAGCTCGCCGGCCGCCTGGCTGACCGTCAAGAATTCTCAGAGCAGAGCGTCGAGGCAGACCTTCGAAAGTTGGCGGAGGAGCGCGGCGTCAAGGCGGGAGTTTTGATCAATGCGAGCCGTGCCGCACTCACCGGCCAGCCTGTTGGGCCAAGCGCCTTTGCGGTTTTCGTGTGCATAGGTCGCGAGCGCGCCATCAAACGCCTGAGCGTGGTTTAACCCGATGCAAAAGGTCTTAATCGGGCTTGGTGGATTGCTGGGTGATGCCGCCTGCTGCGTTTTGAAAGATGGCCAAATTGCGTCTGCAGTCGAGCAGAACAGGCTAACGCGCCAGGATCGTCCCGGGGCCTTCCCTGACGAGGCGTTTTCGCTTGCCTTACAAGTCGCGGACGTCAAACCGGACGAGATCGACTGCGTTGCTATTGCGCGTCCTTTTGCAATTGGCCTCGAAAGCAGCGCGCAACTGGAACTGCGTGAGCGTTTTCCCCATAGCCAGATTGTCGTCGTCGATCATCATGAGGCTCATGCCGCTTCGGCTTACTACGCTTCGGATTTTGAGACAGCCACCGTGCTGAGCGTCGACCGCGCTGGTGATTTCCGCTCCGCTGTTCTGTTTCAGGGGAAAGATCTTCGGCTTACCCGTGTTCGCGAGCTTTACTATCCCGATTCCTTCGGCGATCTTTTCAATCGGGTGACCGAGTTACTCGGCTTCGAGCCGCGTTCCGACGAACACAAAATTCAATGGCTATCTGCCGGCGGCAAACCAGTCTTCGCCGAGGTCTTTCGAAGACTCATCGATCCGGGCCAAACCGGTTGGCCACGCTTCGACCGGAGCTACTTCGATGCCGACCAGCTTAGGCATGGCGGGTTCAGCGCAAGATTTTACGAGGCAATCGGCATTAATCCGAACGAACCACTACCAGAGGAGATGCGCGCCGATCTGGCGCGGAGTTTACAGCTCGCTGTCGCCGAATCGATTGCCGCAATGCTGGGTGAAACGAAGGACCTGGCCATAGCTGGCGGCCTGGCTTTGAATTCAATTCTTGTGCGCGCTCTTGAGAAGCAGTACGAAAACGTGTTTGTGCAGCCTGTATCCGGAAATGCCGGAACCGCGCTAGGGGCAGCGCTGTATGCCTGGCACAACTTCTATGGCGAGACGCAGCGCATCCCGTTCTCGAGCTTGTTTTTGGGTCCTGAATACACGCACTTTCAGATCAAACAAGTTCTCGAGAACTGCAAGCTTCGGTTTCACTTCATTCCTGTCACAGAAGAACTGATCGAGCGCGCCATCTCCGCCCTGGTTGACAACAAGATTGTTGCCTGGATGCAGGGACGCATGGAATTCGGTCCGCGGGCGCTCGGCAACCGCAGCATTCTCGCTTCGCCCTTGAATCCGTACTCGACTGAGAATTTGAACGTTTACATCAAGCGGCGCGAGAACTTTCGTAAATTTGCCGCTTCGGTGCCGGAAGAACGGGCGCCTGAGTACTTCGAAGTAGGCCTTAACGCGCGCTATCTCGCCACTGTCGGCGAGGTGAAATCGAAGTACAAGGAAAAGTTCTCGGCCGCAATACTAAGCGGCAATCTGATCCGCGTCCATACAGTGCGCAGAAGTGACAATCCGCTCTATCACGCTTTACTCACGGCTATGGGCGAGAAGACCGGGTTTCCGGTGCTCTACAACACAAGCTTCAACTTGTTCGGAGATCCCCTGGTCTGTACACCGCGCGATGCAGTGCGAAGCTTCTACTCTTCGGGCATCGACGCCTTGTTTGCGGGCAGCTTTTATCTCGAAAAGTAGCTTACGGCTTGTTCGCGAAATAAGTGCGGATATTTTCCTCCGCCAAACCCAGACCCCGAGCCAGCGAAACTTTCGCGAGATTGTATTGAAACTGCGCTGAGATCAGATTTTCATTCGCATCGGCGAGCGTCTGCTGCGCTTGCACAACCTCGACCGTGTTCGTCACACCTGCCGCAAAACGGTCTCTGGCCTCTTTCACAGTCTCATTTGCCAGCACCACGTTGCTCTGCGCCACGCTCACCTGCTCTCCGGTAGCTTTCAAATCCAGCAGCGCGCTCCGCACCTCGAAATCGATCTGTCCACGCAGATTATCCAGTTCGTTCTGGCGGTTTCTCAATTCGGCGTTGTTTTGCAGGATGTCTGCCCGGATCCGCCCGCCATCGAAAATATTGAATTGCAGCGAGCCGGTGACGTTAAAAACGCCATGCGAGTTGGTGAACAGATGTATGCCCTCGTCACCGTAGAAACCGCTCGCAGTCAGCGTCGGATAGCGTTCCGCCCGCGCTCCTTGCAGCGAGAATCGAGCCGCAATTACCCGAGCCCGAGCCGCTTGGTAATCGGGACGGTGCTCGTATGCCTTTCCCAACGCTTCCTGCAACGAGAGTGCTGCTAAGGGGACGGAGGGAGATGGATCCGCCACTGTAAAATCCTGCCCGACTGCCAGCCCGATCACGCGTCCCAGCGTGAGCTTGTCCTTTTCGAACTGATTGCTGACCGCCACCAGCTGTTGCTGCCGCTGCTTCAGCTCCACTTCCGATCTGAGAACGTCTATGCCGATTGCGGTCCCTGCATCGTGCCGGCGCACGGCGTTGGTGTAAACTGCCTGATCGGCATCGATCTCCGCCTGAGTCGCCGTAATCCTCGCTGCATCTGCAATGATCTGCAGATAAGCATTCCCGACCGCTTGCACAACCAGATCCCGAGCGTTCTTGATCGAGAGGACAGAAGCTTTAGAGTCCTCGCGCGAGGCCCGTAAATTACTAATGGCGGTGTAGTCGAACAAATTTAAATTGGCGTTCACCTGAGCCGATTGGTAGCCGAAGGGCCCCACAATCTTCGGAATGGCAACGCCCGGAAGGTTGAACGACACTCCGAGCGCCTGTAAGTTAATCTGCTGCTCGACCGCGTTGACTTGACCGGACAATCGCGGCAGCAGCGTGCTGAGCGCACGAAGACGCTGGGCACGGACCTCCTGGCTCGATTGCTCGGTAGTCAGCAGGCCGAGATTGGCTTTAAGGCCGCGCTCAATCGCGTTGCCCAAGCTCAGTGGAATGGGTGTTGCCGAGGCCTGACCCTGCGGAACGCTGCCTTGGAACTGAACATCGCCCTGCCGGGGAGGTTGAGCGCCCTGAGCTGCCGAACCAGAGGAGATGCCCGCACCCCCGCCTGTCTGCATGCCACTCGTTGCCTGTGAGCCGCTCTGGGTGGCGGCCGATTGTGCAGCCATGTTCGCCCGGGCGGCAAAGAACCCGAAAGCAAGAAGAAGCACGAGGTTGCGTGATTTACTCATTTACTCTGCGTCCACAAGCCTTCGATGCGCGAACTCTCGTTTTAGCACTGACCGAAAACCTGATTTTACAAGTTACGCTTTTCTACAAGTTTCGCTTGAGGAACGAGCAGATCTCGTAACCGGCAAGATATTTAAAAGGAAACGCACCGAGCGTGTAATGGCCGCACGGCAGCACCGCCACATCGTGGTCCCAATCGCGTTTCCGGGCGCCCTCGATCACCTGCCTGGACAGATGCACCGGAAATGTCGTGTCATAACGGGCATAAAGAAACTTTGACTTCTTTTTCTGGTCCGTGAAGAGGTCCCAATAGCTTGGCGGGCTGATACAAACCCAGAGCTTGCGCAACGTAGGCAGATCGATTACGTCCTGCAGGCTCTCCTTGATATGACGGGTCGACAAACCTTCCCAGACTACGTCGGCAACATAGGTAGAGCAGTGATTAAAAACGTTGACGCGAATGCGCGGGTCATGCGCGCTCGCCAGAAACGCGTAAGCTGACCCAAGGCTGGTGCCAACGATCCCGAGGTCGCTGTAGTTCTGCTCTTCGAGCCAGTCGAAACAAGCGCGCGTGTCGATGATTGCCTGGCGCGTTGCGTCAATCGTACGGCATATGTTGCTCGAAACAGCGTAATCGGCGCGTGCCAATCCTGCCGGCGTCCGCAAATCATGGTAGGGCAAACTCAGACGCAAGGTCGAGATACCCAGCCGCTGCAATCCGCTGCATAGCGCATTGTGTTGCGGCAGCTTCGAGTTCCAATGTGGGAGAAGAACCACTGCCTTCCGGCCTCCGCCTTTCGCCGGAAACCAAAGCGCGCGTACACGGTTATTCTCCGGGAACGGTGTCTCGACAGGTGATGTGAACTCAAGCCATTCGCCTGTTAAGTTGAAGTCACGCGGGCGATCATAGTCGAAGAATTGCTGGCTATGCTCTACGATTGAGCGGTTCACCTGCAGCAGATCGTCGATGGTCTCCCTCGGCGCCCCTTCAGGCACACCGGGCCAGCCAGCGACCCATTCCGAGCCAAGCTCGAATGGACGAACCACCCGGTCGTTCGAACGAAAGCAGAGATCGTTCTCCCATCTCTCCATCCAGTTCCGATAACGATGCGCGGCCGGCCGCAGAACGGCCCTCATGCGCGTGAAGCCAGCGGGGAAACCGGAGCACTAGACGCGTAGGTGGACATATCTCCTTCTAGTCTAGCGGCCTCCCCTCCGGCTGCTATAAAGGCGATATGCCCCGCTACGCAGCCGTCGACATTGGGAGCAATTCCGTCCGGATGATGGCCGCAGACGTAAGCCACGGAGAAACTCGCATCTTAGTCGAGGACCGGCAGGTAACTCGTCTCGGGGAAAGCGTGTTTCGCTCTGGGCGCGTCAGCAAAGAGGCGCTGGATTTTCTTTGCGGCACGCTCGCCCGCATGGCCGCCGCGTATTCTCGCCTCGAAATTGTAGGCACGCGAGCCGTGGCAACGAGCGCGGTCCGCGATGCGGGCAATCAGGATGAGTTCCTCCAACGCACCTCGAGCGCGCTCGGCACCAAGGTCGAGATCATCTCGGGCCCTGAAGAAGCGCGACTGATTCATCTTGGTGTGGAAGCCCGCTGGCCCCGGCCTAAAGAGCGAACTCTGATTGTTGACGTCGGCGGCGGCAGCGCCGAACTCATCATTACGCAAAACGGCCAGCTGATCGACGCGGTCTCGAAACCCCTCGGCGCTGTTCGCCTCACGGAAGTTTTCTTGCAAAGCGATCCGCCGAAGCCAGATGAACTGCAGCGTTTAAAAAGTTATGTCGAAGAAAAGCTAGGCGCCTTCTTGACCCAGCACAAATCCGAGAAGTTTGATCGCGCCATAGCCACCTCTGCTACTGCCGCCGCCTTAGTCTGCGCGGCGAATCAGATCCCGCGTACAAAGCGTGACGAGGCTGACCGGCTTCGAGCGTCGGTCACGCAAATTCAGGATCTCTACACGGTGCTGGTCAATAGCGATGTGAGCGCACGGCGCAAAGTGATTGGGATTGGGCCTAAGCGTGCAGAAATTGTGGTTGCCGGGGCGGCCGTGTTTCTGGCAGTGCTGCAGCTCTTTGGACATCGATCGCTCTATTACTGCTCGGCGGGGGTGCGCGACGGCATCATCGCCGACCTGGCCGCGCGCGGAGTGGGTCGTGAGCTTTCGCAATTATCCCGCGAGCAGCGAGCTGTTGTCGAAACAATGGCCAAACGGTATAGCGTGTCGGTGCGGCATGCGCGGCAAGTGGCCTGCCTGGCCCAGCGCTTATTCGAAGTACTGCAACCTCTTCACCGCCTTCCGCCTGCGGCTGGCAAGCTGCTCGAAGCATCGGCCTACCTTCACGATATCGGTCACTTCGTCAGCGGCACATCCCATCACAAACACTCCGCTTATCTGGTAGCCAACTCCGATCTGCCCGGCTTCACCGATAAAGAGAGGCTTACGATTGCCGCGCTGTGTCGCTTCCATCGCAAGTCAATGCCGCAGCCCCGCCACTCGCATTATCAAGCTCTAGAACCCGATTCGAAGCGCGTGGTGACAAGCCTGGCTCCGCTGCTTCGCATCGCAGACGCTCTCGATCGCGGACATGAGCAGAAAGTTCGCCAGCTATCGAGCATCGTTCGCGATGGTACCGTCTACCTGCTGGTCGAGTCCGAAAACGATCCCGATCTTGAAATCTGGGCCGCGAATGAAGCTGCTCGAACGTTTCAACAGGTCTATGCGAAGCCGGTTATCCTAGAGCGTCTGAAGCGCTGATGTATCGCTGGGCTCGGGTTCCTAAACGAACTTCAGCACCTTCTTCACTCCGCGAGCGACTACCTTCCAGTTCTCCCGCGCATCTGCCAGGCGTTTACGACCGGCCGCTGTCAGCGAGTAGAAGCGAGCACGGCGGCCATTCTCTGTAACCTTCCAAGACCCTGCCACCAGCTTGTCGCGCTCCATGCGATGGAGCGCAGGATACAGCGAACCCTCTTCGATCTGGAGCGTCCCCTCGGATGCAGCCTGCACATGTTGAATGATTCCGAAGCCGTGATTCGCCCCTCTTTCGAGAGTCTTAAGGATCAGCAGATCCAGGCTCCCTTGCAGGTTGTCAACTTTGTTCGAGGCAGCCACAAGTTCCCAAGCGCGCTAGGGTGAAGCGCAAGAAGATTATACGTGGTTTCCGGCGTTAGCCGCTGCTCTCTTTTTGGCAAGCCGCTCGCGGAGCTCCGCAGTGAGAAGCCGATGACACTTGAGACAGAGCGTCTGCATATTAGATAAATCGCATTCCCCGCCGCCTTCTGCCACGGGAACGATGTGATCGGCATCCCATAACGATCGGCGGCTACCCTGTTTCCACTCGCTCGCTGCTTTGGCCCGGGCGACTCCGCGCAGACGCTTTAAGTGGCGGAGTTGCGCTTGGCAGTCAATGCCGCAACGCGCACAGACTCCCTGGTCCCTGGCAAAGACGCGTTCACGAAGATGCCCCGGATCACTGCGCAGCTTCCACTCTTCCACGCACCAATCCGAACAGAAAGTCTGCCGGCCCTGCGGGACTTCCAGGCTGCACCAGCGGCAAAGGCAGCGGCCATTGCTTCCCTTCGGCAATTCGTTCCGATCGGCCCGCCCGCCTGGCATGGATCGTTGCGAACTCATGAGAACAGGATAAAGTGCTTTTCGATGCAAGTCTTCTCGGCCCGACCGCCAGGGGCGAAATTCTTTTGTCAACATTTTCCCTGGCCGTCGTCCAACTGGTGCGGCATGGGATTTCTGGATAACCTCGAGGACTCGCTGAAGAACCTCGAATCGAGCGATGAGCGTGACGGCTCTCAGGCGCAGCGCCGGGAAGGCGATCGAGCGCGCGCGCTGGCGATTGCGCCATGGTCCGAGCAGCTGAAAGGTTCTGACTACACACGACAGCTGTTCGATAAGGCGGCTCTTGCCGGTCATCGCATCCGCACCAAAATCTATATGGCCTGGCTTGATTCCAACCTGCGGCTCGAAGCGAAAGGGCGCCGGCTTGAGTTAAAGCCGACTTCGGACGGCATCGTAGCCGAGTTCATTGAGCCTGACGGCCAGACACATACCCAGCCTGTCGATCTGAGCAGCGATCCACAACTATTGCTCGATCAGTGGCTTAACTAAATCGTTTTTCAGGAGAGTAAATGCCTACAGACGCTCAAGTCTACGCCGGATCCGCTGCAATCGGCATCGCCGCGGGAATGCGCTCCATGTCTGCGCCCGCTTTGCTGAGCCAGTTTGCCCGCAGAGGGACTTTGTCCGTTGCCGGTTCCCGGGTAGGCTTCCTCAAGAGCGGAGGTGCGGCAGCGACCACGGCGGTACTTGCGCTCGGGGAGCTCATTGCTGATAAGCTTCCCTTCACTCCGGCTCGCACCACAACCGGGCCCCTGCTGGCGCGTGCGGTAACCGGCGGCTTGAGTGGCGCGATTCTGTCTTCCGCGAAGAAGCGATCGCCTTGGATAGGCGGACTGATTGGCGCATTCGGCGCTGTCGGGGCCACCTTTGCGGCATACCAGCTGAGACGAACCATCACAACGGATCTTCACTTGCCCGATACGCTCGTTGCCCTTGCCGAAGACGCCACCGTTGCCGGGGTCGGCATTCTGATTGCCTCGCGCCTGCGCGAAGACCAACTGAGCACCTAGTCCTGGCTGAATCGATGTTATCCCCGGGCCGCATCCAAAAGGTATGGATCAGAGCGGTGCCCGCTTGCGGCTTAGTGTTTTGGATCAGTCCCCAATTCCGGAAGGATTCTCGGCCGGAGATGCACTGCGCAATACCCTCGATCTCGCGCAAGTGGCCGATAATCTTGGCTACCATCGCTACTGGCTAGCTGAGCATCACGGGACGCCGGGTCTCGCTTGTCACAGCCCGGAAGTCCTCATTGGGCCGGTAGCGGCCGCTACTTCGCGCATCCGAGTTGGCAGCGGGGGCATCATGCTGCCGCACTACAGTCCACTGAAAGTGGCTGAGAATTTTTCAATGCTGAACAGCCTGTTTCCGGGGCGGATTGACCTTGGCATCGGCCGTGCTGCCGGAACAAGCCGTAATGTGTCGATCGCCCTGCAGCGTGACCGTCGCATGAGTCCGCCCGATGATTTCACCGAACAGTTGAGCGAGCTGCGCGCCTACCTGGGCGATACTGCGCCAGCCACCAATCTGCTGCGCGATTCCGCGCTGCCTTCCGTATCTTCCACCAGGCCTGAGATCTGGCTGCTCGGCTCATCCCCGCAAAGCGCTATCTGGGCAGCTGAACTGGGATTGCGTTATTGCTTCGCAGACTTTATCAATTCGCAAGGTATCGAGTTCGCTCCCCACTACGCACAAGCTTTCGAACCTTCCAGTTCGCTCAAAGCACCCCAGATGGCGGTGGCCGCGTGGGTGATCTGCGCCGAGACCGATGCCGAAGCAGAGCGCCTGACTCTGAGCGCCCGCATGATGATGGCGCTGCTGCATCGCGGCCGCTTAATTCCGGTTCCCACCGTCGAACATGCCGAACGATTTCTCGCGCAGGAAAACGTGCCGCTCGAAATGCTTGCCGCCGGGCGACGATTCATTACCGGATCGCCCAAGAAAGTGCGGGCCTCCATTGAAGCGTTAGCTGCCGAGTACGGTGCGGAGGAAGTGTTCCTCGTCAACATTCTGCACAGTCACGCCGCTCGCCGCCGCTCCTACGAGTTGGTAGCAGAGGAATTCGGATTAGACCGCCAGCCGGCCAGGCACAGCGCAGTGGCCTAAGCCGCTGCGCCGCGCACCGCACCCTACTCAGGTTTCCGCTTACGGGGCCGCCGTACTCCGGTCCCCTGACCCGCCGGTGCTCGCTTTCGGGCCGGTGCCTTCTTCGGCTTCGGAGGAGGCGGATTCGGCTCGAAAATGGTCGGCTGTCCTTCCACAATCGGCTGAGGCTCATCCTCTTCTTCTTCCATGGCCGGTTCCATAGCGGGCTCCGGCAATGCGGGAGGATAGAACTCCGCACCGAGTTGAACAATTAAGCCGCGCTCTTCATCGGGCTCCGTGCGCACGACAGTCTTGTCTTGCGCGTAATTCAGTAGCTCTGAGAATTGCTGGAATCCAAACTTGGTGAGCTGGAAGTCCGGATGCTCTACTTGCATCCATTGCTCCAGTTCCTCTGCAGTCGCTCCGCCTTCCTCCAGCTCCATCCGATGCGTCTCGAGTACGTCCCGCAACGGCGGGAGTGCCTCCTCTGGCCGGGGCGCCACTTTCTCCGGTCCGCCTCCGCTTCGGCGCTCGATGACATATCGTCCGCCCGAGCCGCTGACGTTAATGAAATCAGCCTTCTTGAGCTTGTCTACGAAGTCCGAAAAGCTGCCCGCTCCATAAGCGCGCTCGCTGAATGCCGGATCGAGCTGCAGCATCGTGCTTTTCAGCAATCCGAGCTGCGGCTGCACCGCGCGCCGTTCCAAAACCTGCAGCGCCCGCTCCACCAGCGGCAACACCTGCGTCAAATCAAGCGGCGCCGGGCGAGGTCCTCGCTCGCGCCTGTCTTTCCGATCCCGATCGGGACGGTCCTGACGCTCAGGCCGATCAACCCGGTCTCTGCGCTCAGGCATCGGCTGCGCGACTATCCGTTCTCCATCTTCGAGAAGAGATTCGTAGCTAACGAACTCGTGGCAGTTCTGCTGAAGAATCGTGCTTGTGAAGGCCTTTCCGCCCACCACAAACACTGTCTTCCCGTACTCTTTCAGCTTGTTGACAAGCGGAATAAAGTCGCTGTCGCCGCTCACCACCGCGAATGCATTCACGTGGGCGTGCGTAAATGCCATCTCGAGCGCGTCCAAGGCGAGATTGATATCCGCCCCGTTCTTGTCGCCGCGCGGTGATGGTATTCGCTGCACCATCTGCACCGCGTTTTCCGCCATCTGGCGGGTCGCCCCCTCCTGCCGGCCCCAGTTCGCGTAAGCGAACTTTGCCACAATGTCACCGCGCTCTTTTAACGCGCCGAGGGGAAGCGACACATCGAACTCGCGGCGCAATGTCGACTTTACGCCAATCTCTATGTTGTCGTAATCGACGAACACCGCGATATTCAGTCTGTCCTGCATCTATTTCCTTTTCCGTTCGCTGCCGCATTCTCGCGAATGCGCAGTTCCGAACCGTTCTCCGCCGAGCTTTTCTGCTCAGGCGACTTGCTTTACCGAATTGCGAATAAACTGAATGATCCTCTCGAGAGAGGCGCCGGGCTGAAAAACCTCGGCCACACCCAGCTTCTTGAGTTCAGCTGCATCCTCATCCGGAACTATTCCGCCGACGACAACCAGCACATCACTCATATCCTTCGCGCGCAGCAAATCCATCACGCGAGGCACAATCGCATTATGCGCGCCTGAAAGAATCGATAGTCCAATTACTTGAACATCTTCCTCGAGAGCTGCATTCACAATCATCTCCGGCGTTTGCCTGAGACCCGTGTAAATCACCTCCATACCAGCGTCGCGCAGTGCACGTGCAATAACTTTGGCGCCGCGATCGTGTCCATCGAGGCCCGGTTTGGCAACGAGTACACGGATAGCGGTGTCCATACTTACACTGTCCAGATTATAAAACGCGCTTTAATTAGTTCAGGAGACATCCGTGCCGGAAAACACATTCAATGAGCCTCGTATCGCTCTCAACCGCATTTACACCCGCGCTGGCGATAGCGGTCAGACACGGCTTGTCGGCGGGCAATCGGTGGCCAAAGACGAAGCTCGCATCGAATGCTATGGCACCGTCGACGAACTGAATGCTTTTGTGGGAGTAGCGAGAACGACGGTTGAACAACTCTCGGTTCACGCAGAGGCTGTGGGGCCTCTCGGCCCTATCCTTAAACGGATCCAGCACGAGCTATTCAACCTGGGCTCGATCCTTGCCACCTTGCCCGAAGACGTGCACCCGAAACAAGCGCGGGTTACAAATATCGAAGTCGAACAGCTTGAAACAGAGATCGATGCCGCCAATGAAATACTGCCCCCTCTGCGTTCTTTTGTCTTGCCGGGAGGCAGCCGGCTCGATGCGGAGTTGCACGTCTGCCGAACCGTTTGCCGGCGTGCCGAGCGCCTGCTGATCCGGCTTGCCCGCGAGCAGAGCGTGCCGGAAGATGCCATCCGGTACCTGAACCGCCTGAGCGATGCATTGTTTGTCTGGAGCCGTTGGGCGAACTTCGTCCTCGGAGTACCTGAGGCGCTCTGGGAGCCTAACGCCGCAGCGGGCGGAACGGCGAGCGCATAAGCCGCGCTACGAGCGACTGTACATCACATGATGGCCCAGCATGATTGTTGAAGACGGACCTCGGGTCCGCAAGACAGGCTCAGGGGCCGCTCTGGTTGCGAGCTTTCTCGGTTGGACTCTTGACGCTTTCGATTTCTTCCTGGTAGTTTTCTGCCTCACCGCTATTGCCAAAGAATTCGGGCGGTCCGATGCCGATGTCACCTATTCAATCCTGCTTACCCTTGCTTTTCGGCCGGTAGGAGCATTTCTCTTTGGTCTCCTGGCTGATCGTTATGGGCGTCGCCTGCCGCTCATGATCGATCTCGTCTTCTATTCGATCGTCGAAGTCGCCACCGGATTTGCTCCGAACTTCACCGCGTTTCTGATCTTGCGAGCCCTCTTCGGTATTGGCATGGGAGGCGAATGGGGTGTCGGCGCTTCGCTTGCGATGGAGAAGGTGCCCGCCAAGTGGCGCGGCTTGTTATCCGGATTTTTACAGCAAGGTTACGCACTCGGTTATCTGCTGGCTGCCATTGCGTATCCGCTGGTCTTCCCCCGTTGGGGTTGGAGACCGCTTTTCTTTCTGGGTGGTGTGCCGGCATTACTGGCACTCTTTGTCCGCTTCGGAGTATCGGAATCGGAGGTGTGGGAAAAAACCAAAAAAGAAAGCTGGGCGCATCTGGGAGCCAGCATCGCCGGCCATTGGAAGCTCTTTCTGTATCTTGCGCTCCTGATGACCGGCATGAATCTCGCTTCCCATGGCACCCAGGACATGTATCCGACATTCCTGCAGCGCTTTTGGCACTTCGGCGCAACCCAGCGCTCGGTCATTACAGGCATTTCCATGCTGGGCGCAATCTTGGGCGGTGTCACGGTCGGCTTCTTTTCCGATCGCATCGGACGTAAACGCTCGCTCATCATCTCGCTCTCACTGGCCACGCTTTTTGTACCGCTCTGGGCATATGCGCCCGGGGCCGGTTGGCTCATCGCGGGCGCGTTCCTGATTCAGTTCTGCGTGCAGGGGGCGTGGGGAGTGATCCCGGCACACTTGAGCGAGTTATCGCCAAACGAAGTGCGCGGATTCCTGCCCGGCTTCGCCTATCAGTGCGGTGCCTTAGCCGCTGGTTCGGTGACGACGTTTGAAGCCATGCTTGCTCGCCATATCAGCTACCCTAGCGCCATGGCTGCCAGCGCCGCGGGTGTCTTCGCTTTCGCGATATTGGTTGCCTTCTTTGGCCCGGAGAGGCGCGGCAGAGAGTTCACGGCAGAGAAGCATCAGCCGGGCGAACTCTGACCTTCGCTGCTGAAGCGATCCGGCGATTTTCAAAACGAGAGCCGCAAAGCGAATTGCATGACGCGTGGATCACCCGAGAGGGAGTTGATTTTTCCTACGCTGCCATCGGTCAGAGTCGAGTCGGGAAGAGCGAAAAGCGGAGTGTTGGCCAGGTTGAAGACCTCCCACCGGGCTTGCAGGCTGGCGCGCTCTACTAACCGAAAATCGCGCATGAGAGCGAAATCGAACACATTGGTGTGTGGACCTCTTAAGATATTCCTGCCCGCATTCCCAAACTGCCCCACTTGCTGCAGTGCAAAGGCATTCTTCTGATTTGGCTGCCGCGCCACACAAGCCGGGTTGCTCGAAACATAGAACCAGCAGTCAGTCGAGCCCACAATCGTTGGCGAACCGATTACGTTAGGCAGTGAAGAAGCCGCGCCAAACTGGTCGATTGCATTGTCGTAGTTTCCGCCAGAGGTGACCGTAAAGGGCAAGCCGCTCGAGAAAGTGTATACGCCCGAAGTGCGCCATCCGCCGAGCAAAGCACTACCGAACCCACTGGTCAGGAATGGCTTTCCTTTGCCGAAAGGCAGTTCCAACACATAGCTCGCAACAAAGCGCTGCGGAATGTTTAAATCACTGACCGCCCGGAGCGCTCGCAGATCGCGGCCGTTTTGCGGACTGATTCCGGTATTCTCCAATTCAGCGGGAGCGTTGTCGATGCTCTTCGACCAGGTGTAGGCTGCGCTCAGCGAGAGCCCTCGCGAGAATCGCCTCTTCAGCGACGCTTGCAGACTGTTATAAAGCCCTGTTCCGGAAGCAACCTGATGTTCCAGGTAGCCCCAATTTGGATAAGGAAGCGTGCCGTTGACGTATTGATTTAGGTCGTTCAATATATCTAAATGCGTTGATTTGGAGCCCACATAATCGACGCTGGCGACCATTTTTGCGGGTAGTGCCTGCTGGACTCCGAAACTCCACTCTTGCACGCTCGGGGTCTTTGAATTCGGATCAACCGTGCGAACGTGAGTTATTGAGTAGTCAATGTTGTTCGGGTCAAGAAAGTTGGCCGGAAACCCATTGCGCAGTTGAAATACCGGGCTGGTGGCCGTAGTAGGAACAGTCGCGCTGTTATTGATCAGGAACGGCGGATTCAGCGACATCTGGTTTTCACTGCCGATGCGTTCAAGCAGAAGGTAGAAGATGCCGTAGCCGGCCCGAACTACCGTGTTTTGATTGGCCGCATAGGCGACCCCAAACCTCGGGCCGAAATTTTTCGTGTTGATCCGGGTGAGCGCCCGATCGCCCAGCGAATCTCCAGTTGCAAAATACAAGGACCCAGCTCCGGAGGGATCGAAGTTGGCAATATGATTCTTCGCCTCGTAGGCCGGCGTCGCAAAGTCATAACGGAGTCCTAAGTTGAAGGTGAGCCGGGGCGAGGCCTTCCAGTCGTCTTGAATGTACCCGGAAGCCATCCAGAGCCGCTGGTCGACAACGTAGACATTGGACAACCCGGCGCCCCGAACATCGCCAAGCAGCGCGTCCGCATAAGAGATGCCGTTACCCGCGCACTGCTGAGTAGCAGGGTCGCGCTGGCAGGTAAAGCTGCCGCTAAATTCAATCACACCGCGTGTGTCCGGTTCATCTTGGAAGAGGTTGCGCATGGGAGCTCGGACGTCTACTCCGGCCTTTAGTGCATGCGGCCCATGAAGGAGCGATACTCCGTCGGTGAACTGCCATTGCTGCGGATTTTGCTGCTTCGGCAGGTATTCAGGCGAACCGATAAAAGTGAAGTTATCAAACTGGATAAGCGGTAAGCCACCATCCACCAGAGGATTGGTTGGTACTCCGGGAACATAGTCCGCGGTGCGATTCAAGCCGAACGGCTGCTGTTGAGCGTAGGCATTGTTGTGGATGAAACCGATGCGCAGGTCATTCACTAATGCAGAGTTAAAAATGTGAGTAAAGCCGAGCGCCACGGCTTGACCTTTCAGACGGGAGTTGCCCCAGGCGGAAGTGCTTGAACCATCCGCAATGCCGCCGTAGTAACCGGGAATGTCTCGCGCTCGATCGAAAAGCGTAGCTCTTCCAAAGAACAGATTATTACTGTTCAGATTCCAGTCGACGCGTCCGTTATACGAGTTAGTATCATCCGCCACTGCCCCGGTACGTGCATAGTTATTGAACTGACCCGACAGGTTGGGTTGCGGGAACAAAGCGAGTAACTTCGATGCGTACGGATCGATCTGCGCTTGGGGCACTCGGTTATCGGCAAATGGCCGCCCGGTTTGCACGTCGTAAATGGTCGGATAGGTCACCCCATTGGCGGCTGCAGCCGACGGACTGAAATCGCCGATGCGCTCGTTGGCAAGCGGGACTGTGGCGATTCGAGTCACGCCCCGGCGAATGCGCGTTCCTTCATAGTCGAAAAAGCCAAATAACTTGTTCTTGATGATGGGTGCTCCAACGTTGCCCCCGAACTGGTTTTGAACGTTCTCGGGCTTCGGTAATCCCGATCGGTTGGAGAAGAAATCGTTCGCATCGAGTACTCGATTTCGCAAGTACTCGAGCAGCAATCCGTGCACCTGATTTGTTCCGCCCTTGGTAGTCACCTCAACCGCCGCTCCAGGGCTTCGTCCATACTCGGCCGAATACGGATTCGTGATCGTCCTGAATTCCGAAATGACATCCACCGACGGTCGCACTGCCTGGGTGCTGAATTCCTGAACGTTTTCCGAGAAAGTGTTGTTGTCGATTCCATCCAGGATGAAGTCGTTCTGCAGGCTGTGTACTCCATTTACCGAGAAGTCTCCTGTGCGCCCGGCGGCTGTCGATCCGCTCTGCTCCGTGTAGCGCGTCTGCTGAACGCCGGGAACCAGCCGAATCAGGTCGTCCCAGTTTCTTTGGAAAAGAGGCGTTTGCACGATCACCTCGTTTTCAACCACCGTGCCCAGAGAAGCATCGTTCACTGAAAGCAGCGGCGCTGAATCCTCCACGTTTACCGTCGACGCAATGGCGCCGATGGTCAGCTTGAAATCAAGCCGGGCCTTTTGTGCAGGATCAAGTGTGATTCGGCCGGTTTGCCGGCTGAATCCAGTCTGCTCGACGACGATTCCGTAGGTGCCTACGGGCAAGCTTGAGAAGTTGTAGTAGCCGGAGCTGTCGCTTGTTGTCTTCCGTTCGATGCCGGTTTGAATCTCGGAGACGCTTACTGCCACATTCGGAACAGAACTCCCGCTCTGATCAGTCACTAGGCCTCCCAGTGTTGGCAATTCAGACTGTGCGTAGCCGCTAATTCCAAAGCAGACTAGAAATAACAACAGGTGCGAGAGATAGGTGCGGGTCATGGTCATTAAGGCCTTATGTCCACACTAATTACGCCCGGTGTCACAATGATGAAAGAAAGAATACAAATCCATTTCGCCGGCGAGTTCTACTTCCTGGCCCACACTCTTGCGGGACAATGAATCGCACCAGACGAGTGTGGTTTCACGCCTTCGCGAATACACGCCATGCCTGACTCTCCCGTTTCCTCCTACGACGATATTGCCGGCATGTACCACGCACTATGGGCCGACTGGTACCTGCCTGCAGCGATGCCTGCTCTCGACCGGCTATTCTTTTCGAAGCTTGCGCCTGGAAGACAAGTGCTAGACCTCTGCTGCGGATCGGGACACGTCACCAAGGAACTCGCCGCACGGGGCTACGTCGTCACCGGCGTCGATAATTCCGTCGAACTTATTCAGCTTGCGCAAAGAGAACTGCCCGCTATAGACTTTCGTGTCGCCGATGCCCGGGAGCTGGCTTTCAAGCAAGAATACGACGCCGCGCTCTCGACCTTCGATTCTCTGAATCACATTCTCGAACTGGAAGAACTCTACGATGTTTTCGCGGGTGTTCGCCGCGCCCTGCGTCCTGGCGGCCTCTTCGTTTTCGATATGAATCTCGCGCAAGCCTACTCGGCAGATCTCGGCGAGTGGTCGGTCGACATCCGCAGCGACAGTGTGAGTCTCGTGCGCGGCAAGTTCGACAAAGCGAGTAAGAAAGCCTCGACTGAACTTGTGTGGTTCACGCGAAACGGGAACGAGAACTGCTGGCGTCAGCGTACGAGCACCGTCGTGCAGCGGTGTTATCTGCAGTCCGAGATACTGGCGGCCTTGACCAGCGCCGGCTTCCGCAAAATGGAAGCGATCGCCGCGCGCGAAGCCGGAGTAACCTCCGAACTCGGATTCGGGCGCACGTTCTTCCACGCCCAGGCTCAGGACTGAGGAAACACGCGCACGTCAATGCCCTCCGCGGCGCCGATCAGCCGGTCGAGATCGCTCCCAAAGATGCGCTCCCACCAGTTCTCGCGCCCTCGATGGCTGACGAAGATCTGAGTAATGCCCCGCTTCCGCGCGAAGGTCAGAGTTGCACTGACCGGATCCTCACTATCCAACACGACGACCTCGGCACCCTTTTCTTTCGCCAGACGGACAGCCTCCGCGACCGACTTCTTCTGAGCAGCCGACCAACTGGGCCGGTTCATGTGCACTGCAATCAGTTCACCGTGAAAACGATCACGGTTGCGGGCACCCGCCTCTAACATCCTCTTCGCATCAAAATCCGGCGAAATGCAGACGAGTATTCGCTCCTGAGTCCCCCAGGATTGCTCAATTCCGTGACAAGCCAAATAGCGCTCGAGTTGCCGGTCGATCACATCGGCCACCAGCAGGAGCGCAATTTCCCGCAGCTCCGAAAGTTGCCCTTGCGTCAGCTTTGCAGCGCCTCCCACAATCGCATCGTCCGAGAAGCTAACGCGGCTCTGAGCCGGAGCGTCGACCACCACAATCTCGTCCGCAGTTTGCAGGAAGCTTAGCGGCACGGTCTGCGCCACATGCTTGCCCGTGATTGCCTCTACCTCGTCGCGCTTTTCCTCAATGTGCTGCAGGTTCACCGACGTGATCACCGAGATTCCGGACTCGAGCAGGTCCGCTACGTCCTGCCAGCGCTTCTCGTGCTTCGATCCAGGCGGATTATCGTAGGCGAGCCCATCCACCAGGCAAACTTTCGGGGATCTGCGGTGAATGGCAGTAAGATCCATGACGGGAGATCCCTCCACATTCATCAGAGGCAGAATTTCGAGCTTCGACACCGACGAGAGTGTGTCGGAGGAGAGCCGCGGCTGGATAGCCGCAACGATTACGTCTTGTCCCCGCTCCGAGCGCCGCCTTCCTTCGTCGAGCATCCGGAAGCTCTTGCCTACCCCGGACGCGTAGCCCAGAAAGATTTTCAGGCGTCCGCGGGATTGGTACTGCTCCTCCGTCTCGATCTGCTGAAGCAGCTGCTCTGGCGTCGGTTTTCGCTCGTGCATCCTTGCCGATTGCGTTCGCAGTCTCAGCCTCTACCAGGCGCCTTGCTTGCCGCCCATCCACCAGACAAGGCCGAGCGTAGCGGTATTCTGTTCTTTCTTGAGCGCTCCAAGAGTGCTTGTATAAAAGAACGGCTCATTTGAAAAGTCGCGTCTCCACTCACTGAATATATCGAGACCATCCGCAACCTGATACTTCGCCGTGAACGTGGCCTCCTTCAGAGCCTGATCGGAACCACTGAAATAGCCGCGCCTGTCGGACACATACTCGCCCCGGCCCGCAAAGGACAATTTCGGCGTCAGTTGATATTGAGCGTAGAGCGCGCCTCCTTCGGAATGTACCGGCGTCGAAAATGTCTCTAATCTCTGAACCACATAGTCGGCTTCACCGGCAATCGTCCACTTGGACGTAGCCTGCCAGTTCAAGTACGTATCGAAGATGTGAAGCTTGCCGGTTGGCGGATGCGCGATCGGCTCGAAAGGAACGCCCTGCAGACTCGGGGCATTTGCGGGAGCCCCGCCGTTGGGGAAGTAAGTGACATCAGGGTGCTCCTGTCCAAGATAATAATTTAAATTCCAGGTCAGGCGCTTAGCAGGTTGAAGAGCTACTCCAAAAAATTCGTCTTTGTAGCCATTGAAAGGCTCTGTTTGCTGAGTGCCATTGACTAACCAGTAATTAAACGCGATTTTATCGTTGAACTTATAGTTCGCCCGAACGCCCTGGTGATAGAAGGGCAGCAAACCAAACCAGTACGATCGCGAGTAATTCATTTGATCTTTCGTGTAGTTGCCCTCTATCCCCAGCGAGCTGGCAAACTTTCCGAAGTCGACCGTCAGGCCCTTACCGACCGGCAAAACGTAAGTGCCGTAAGCTTGAAAGACATTGCGGTAGATGTCGGGGCGCGGTTCGTTGCTCGAGTTGCCCTGCAGCGTCTGCGTGGCTTGCCCGTATTGCAGATCAAGCCTGAATCCCCAACGCTTTCCTTTGGCAGGGTCGGCCTGATTATCCAAAATCACATCAGCCTGATTGAGGCTGATCGCATTGCTGCTCACATCATAAGGGCGCAGCAAATTGACCCGTCCGATCGGATGATTGAAGTTATACCCGTAGTAAGTATCGAGATTGACATTCAACGTCGTTCCTTCGAGGAATGTGGGTGCTGGAGAAGGATCAGTCGTCTTCGATTCGGCTACGTTTGCCTGGGCAGCTTTAAGCTCCGGCTGCGCTGTTGTCCCTGAGTCCTGAAGCGAAGCTGGAAGCGAGACAGACTGTTTGCCTTCCAATGTCTGCATCCTTTGCTCCAGACTGGCAATCCGTTCCAGCAGGATCCGCTCCCGCGGCGTTAGCGGTGCATTCTCCGAGCTTGGCTCAGACCCGGCTGCGGACTGCTGACCAGGGCACAATGAGGCACATACTAGTGCCGTGAAAGCCCATAGAACAGGCATTTTGATTGAGTGGCGGCGCATAGGTTTCACTGTCTAAGAGACGAGGCGCCGATGATTATTTCCGGGGCAAACTGGAGTCAAGCGCCAAATTTAACTCCAGAACGTTCACGCGCGGCTCGCCCAGAAAGCCCAGGTCGTGATTGCGGCTGAGCGAAGCTAGCAGTTTCTCAACCGTCGCCGGGTCCGATCCTCGCGCTTTTGCAACCCTGCTTGTTTGCGCACGGGCATTGCCCAGGCTGATCTCCGGGTCGAGCCCGCTGCCGGATGCCGCCAGGGCATCGGCTGGAATCGGGCCGCTGTAATCCGGGTTCTCCTTGCGAAATGAATCAGCCGATGCTTTCATGCGGTCGTACAATTTCTGATTCGTTGGACCAAGGTTTGAGCCCGATGAGGCAGATGCATCGTAGCCGTCGTTTCCGGCGGCGGAAGGCCGGGGGTGAAAGTACTCAGGCTTGGCGAAATTCTGGCCCAGCAGCCGCGAACCGATCACTTGTCCGTGCCGCGTCAGCAAACTGCCGTTCGCCTGATTCTTCAATAAAATCTGGCACACCGCAGTGACTGCGCCAGGGTAAATCAACCCGGTAACTACCGTCAGCAGCAGCGTGAACCGCAGCGCTGGGAAGAGTTGTTGAAACATGGCTTTCCTCTAATCCTTCAAGCAAGATGGAGTGCAACAAGCAGCTGATCGATAATCCAAATGCCAGGGAACGGCACAAGAATGCCGCCCAGCCCGTAGATAAGCATGTTGCGCCTGAGCAAGGCCGCAGCGCCCGCGGGCCGGTATTTTACTCCGCGCAGGGCCAGCGGTACGAGCGCGATGATGATCAGCGCGTTGAAGATGACGGCTGCCAGCACTGCGCTCTCGGGCGTATGCAAATGCATAATGTTGAACCGGCGCAGCACCGGATAAGTAGTCATGAACATCGCCGGAATAATCGCGAAGTATTTTGCTACGTCATTCGCTATTGAAAACGTTGTCAGCGCGCCACGCGTGATCAGCAACTGTTTGCCGATCGCCACAACCTCGATGAGTTTGGTTGGATTGCTATCGAGGTCGACCATGTTGCCCGCCTCTTTTGCAGCCATGGTGCCCGTATTCATCGCGAGCCCTACGTCGGCTTGCGCAAGCGCCGGCGCGTCGTTCGTTCCATCACCCGTCATCGCTACCAACCGGCCCTCGCCTTGTTCCCGCTTGATGTACTCAAGCTTGTCGGCGGGTGTTGCTTGCGCCAGAAAATCGTCTACGCCTGCTTCGGCCGCGATCGCTGCGGCTGTTAGCGGGTTATCGCCGGTGATCATCACCGATCGGATGCCCATTGAGCGCAGTTGGCCGATCCGCTCCTTCATACCGCCCTTGACGATGTCTTTCAAATGAACGATCCCGAGCGCACGCGGTCCGTCGGAAACCGCCAGCGGCGTCCCTCCCGTTCGCGATATCCTGTCGGCGGTTGCCTCAAAATCCGCCGGCAACTCTCCGCCCAGTTCCTTAACCAGAGATGCGATCGCTCCGCTCGCACCTTTGCGCAGCATTCGTCCGTCGATATCTACTCCGCTCATACGCGTGTAGGCCGAAAACGGAATGAAGTTGGCCTCGTGCTCGGAAACCTCACGCCCGCGAAGCCCGTGCCGATCCTTCGCAAGCACCACGATCGAACGTCCCTCCGGAGTCTCATCCGCCAGGCTCGAAAGTTGCGCGGCATCGGCCAGTTCTTCATCCGTGACGCCCGCAAATGGGATGAACTCGACGGCTTGGCGATTGCCCAGCGTCACCGTTCCTGTCTTGTCCAGCAGCAGCGTGTTAACGTCACCGGACGCTTCCACCGCCTTACCGCTCATGGCAAGAACGTTGTGCTGCATCACTCGGTCCATGCCGGCGATTCCAATCGCTGAAAGCAGTCCGCCGATGGTGGTCGGGATCAAACAAACAAGCAGCGAAACCAGCACCGCTACTGTCGGAACATGGCCAGTGCCGGATGAAGCTATTGCGTACGTCGCGAAGGGATGAAGAGTCGCAACCGCCAGCAGGAAAATCAATGTCAGACCTGCAATGAGAACATTGAGGGCTACCTCGTTAGGCGTTTTCTGCCGCTCCGCTCCCTCGACCAGCGCGATCATCTTATCGAGGAACGTTTCTCCTGGATTCGAAGTAATCCGGATCTTTACCTGATCGGATAGCACGCGGGTTCCGCCCGTAACGGCGCTCCTGTCCCCGCCCGATTCCCGAATCACAGGCGCGCTCTCACCGGTAATCACGGATTCATCAACCGTGGCAATTCCCTCGATCACTTCGCCGTCGCCCGGTATCAGATCGCCTGTTTCAGCGATCACGACATCGCCCGAGCGAAGCTTCGAAGCAGGCACGCTCTCCACTTTGCCGTTCGGTAGCAGGCGCTTGGCGACAGAGTCAGTCTTTGTCTTGCGCAGCGTATCGGCTTGCGCCTTGCCGCGTGCCTCCGCCATAGCCTCGGCAAAGTTCGCGAACAGAACCGTGAACCACAGCCAGAGTGCTATCTGGATCTCGAAGCCGTTTCCGGAAGCACCTCTGAAGAGATTGCGCATTAAAAACAAAGTCACCAGCGCTGCACCTACTTCGACCACGAAGATGACCGGATTCTTTGCCAGAGTGAGCGGATTCAGCTTCACGAAGCAGTCGCGAGTGGCGCGCCGCACGATCTCCGGATCGAAGAGCGGGCGGGAACGCGTCAGCTTCGATGGAATCAATGAGGGCTGCTCAGGCGCCGAGGGTGTATGGAGAGGTGAAAGAGAAGTGGTGGCCATATGTCAGCTCCAGGAAACAAGCAACAGCGATGAGAAAAGTTTTCCATCCTGCATCAGGAAGTGCTCTACGATCGGACCCAAAGCAAGCGCGGGGAAAAAAGTCAGCGCGCCGACCAGCACCACTGTTCCCACCAGCAAACCGACAAAAAGCGGGCCGTGCGTCGGAAAAGTTCCTGCGGTTGAGGCGATCTTCTTTTTTCTCGCCAGGCTCCCGGCCGCCGCCAACAGCGGAATCAGGAAAAGGAATCGGCCCATGAGCATCGCGAGACCAAGCGAAAGGTTGTACCAGGGCGTATTTGAATTGATGCCGCCGAAGGCGCTGCCGTTATTGCCGGTCGCGCTCGTATACGCGTAGAGATTCTCGCTGAAGCCGTGCGGTCCGGAGTTGTTCAGGTTGGCCGTGGCGGCACCGGGTGGATTCCAATAACTCTGCGCCGCGGGCTGACCTTTTGCATCCTTAGTCGGCGCCGGGAAATTGGCCACCGAAGAGATCGCCGCAAAAACCAAGATGCTGAAGGCCGTCGCGATCAGGGCCAGCATGGCCATCTTTACTTCCTTGGCTTCGATCTTTTTTCCGATGTATTCAGGCGTTCGGCCGACCATCAGGCCCGCAATGAAGACCGCCAGAATCGCGTAAAGCAAAATCCCGTACAGCCCCGCCCCCACGCCGCCAAAGATCACCTCTCCGGTTTGAATATTAAACAGCGGCACCAGGCCGCCTATGGGGGTGAAGCTGTCGTGCATGCCATTCACCGCGCCGCAGCTCGCGTCCGTAGTGACGGTTGCGAAGAGAGCGGTCGCCGCAATGCCGAAACGCGTTTCTTTGCCTTCCATGTTGCCGCCCGGCTGGTCTGCGCTTGCCTTCGTCGCAATGCCAAGCTTGGCGAGCGTCGGATTGCCTTGCGCCTCCGCCCAGTAGCAGGTAAACACTCCTGCCAGGAACAAAACCGAGCAGGCGGCAAAAATGGCCCAGCCCTGCCGCCGATCGCCCACCATCACGCCAAACGTATAAATCAATCCTGCCGGAATCAGGAAAATAGAGAGTACTTCGAGAAAGTTGGTGACGGGCGTCGGATTTTCGAACGGGTGCGCAGAGTTGGCATTGAAAAATCCGCCGCCGTTCGTGCCGATCATCTTAATTGCTTCCTGCGAAGCTACCGGCCCCTGCGCGATTACCTGTTTAGCGCCTTCCATCGTCTTGGCCACCGTGTAAGGGTGAAAATTCTGAATGACTCCGCCCGCGCAGAGCACAATTGCCAGAACCACCGATAAGGGGAGAAGTATGTAAAGAATCGACCTTGTCAGATCGACCCAGAAGTTGCCGAGGCTGTTGATCTGCTGTCGTGCAAACCCACGCGTAACCGCGATTGCCACAGCAATGCCAGCCGCTGCAGATGCAAAGTTCTGCACCGCCAGCGCGGCCATCTGTACAAAATAGCTGAGCGTCGATTCGCCCGAATATGCCTGCCAATTCGTGTTTGACAAGAAACTCACCGAAGTGTTGAAGGCTAAGTCGGGTGTAACGAGCTTGCCGCTGAATCCCTGAGGGTTGAAGGGCAGAATGCCCTGCAGCCGCTGTAGCAGATACACGAACAGGAAACTCAGGATGCTGAACGCGAGCAACGACCCCGCGTAGTGCGTCCAATGCTGCTCGACCTTCTCATCAACTCCGATAATTTTGTACGTAAGGGTTTCCAGCCCCCGCAATACCGGGTGCAGAAAGGTTCGCTTCCCTTCGAACAGGCGCGCCATAAAGCTGCCCATCGGCTTCGTCATGGCAAGTATCAGGAGGAAGAAAATGATGATCTGTGAGACACCGCTGGCTGTCATTGATCAGAACCTTTCCGGCTTAAGCAGCGCGTAAATGAGATAAGCAAAGAGAAAAACGGTGGCGATCCCGCCTACTAAGTAGTCCATTGAAAAACCTCAGCCCAGCCGGTCGCAGGCCTTCGTAAATGCCCAGCACAAAACAAAGAACACCAGTCCGACCAGGACGTAAAGCACATCTCCCATAAGTTCCTCTTTAAAAGTAGTGGCGCTTAGCTAAAGAAGTCATAAAGAAAACTGCGAAGCCTACGTGGTGAAATCAGTCATGAGCTCGCAAGCATTCATCCATAACGGCAGGCACGCCGCAAATCTTGAAGGCGACTTCGTGGTGTTTGTTATCGGAATGCGGATCAATCGTCTGCTTCAGCCGCACAAATGGCTGCCGGTTGCACGAGCCATGCCCCGCATGCTGAAAGAGCTCTCCGCTCACCCCGAGATGGGCATGCTGCACGGCCAAACCTCTCTTAGCGGACGCACCTTGATGATGCTTCAGTATTGGCGGAGCTTCGAGCACCTTCACGCTTATGCCCACGCGAAGGAACTTGAGCACTTGCCCGCCTGGGCCGATTTCAACCGCAGGGTCGGGGGAAACGGATCGGTCGGGATCTTTCACGAGACTTACCTTGTCGGTCCTGGCCAGTACGAGGCTATCTATGCAAACATGCCTCGCTTCGGTCTGGCGAAAGCAGGCGAGATGGTGCCCGCCTTGGGACGCATGCAGCACGCAAAATCCCGGCTTGGCGCAACCGCGGGTACTTGAACCCGAGGCGCTCCTTAGCGCGGCCCGTGTGATAATCTTGGATCGTCCGACGCTTTTCTCACGGGGACGTAGTTCAGCTGGTTAGAACGCCGGCCTGTCACGTCGGAGGTCGCGGGTTCGAGCCCCGTCGTCCCCGCCAATTTCTTTCCAACCCTCAGCCCAAAGTTCCTTCCGGTTCTTCCTCGTCATACATACTGGAAGTCATGACACCCGGCCAGCCGACTCCGAAGATTCAGCTCACAAACACTCCCGATTACCGGGAACACTACGCCAATAGCGTACAGATGCGCGTCAGCCTGTGGGACTTCTTCCTGATGTTCGGCACCATCAACCAAAGCTCGCCTGATTCCGTCACAATCTCCAATTTCGAAGGCGTCTATCTGAGCCCGCCTCAAGCGAAAGCACTGATGAATCTGCTCCAGCAAAACCTGAAGCAGTATGAAGCTGCCTTCGGCGAGATCCGGCTCGAATCGCAGGCGCAGGGTGACATGATCCAGTAAGGTCCTTCGACGCATGTCGACCGTCCGCCACGCGCCCGTTCGCGCGCCCTTCTCCCCAGTTCGTGCCAGGACTCGCCCGCTCCACCTCGGGGTGTGTTTTGTGCTTTTCGCGGCCCCCCTGATCGCAATCCATCTTCATCTGCTAAACCTGCCGTTCTTCTGGGACGAGCTTGGCCAGTTCATTCCAACTGCGCTCGATCTGCTGCGCTACGGTGAGTGGATTCCGCACTCGGCCATTCCGAACGTGCATCCGCCGGGCGTTGAAGTCTATCTCGTCCTCTGGTACAAACTGTTCGGCTTCTCGATCGCGATAACGCGCCTTGCCATGCTGACTCTCGCGGCCGTCGGTTTGCTCGGAACCTTTCTTCTTGCAATAGACCTGAGCCGCGGCGCCCGGGGGACCCCTGCCTTTCTCCCGCCCGTCTTTCTACTTCTCTCGCCTTTGTTTTACATGCAAAGCATGATGGCGCAGCTCGATATGCCCGCCATGGTTTTCACCCTGTTCGCCCTCCTGTTCTTTACACGAGGGCGTTACCGAAGCGCAGCGGTCGCCTGCCTTGCACTCGTGCTCACGAAAGAAACGGGCATAATTGTGCCTGCCGTTTTCGCTCTCCTTCTGCTGCTCAAAAGAGATTGGCGGCGCTCTCTCCTCTTTGTCCCGTCCGCCATCGCGCTCGCGCTTTGGCTCCTCCTCATGCACACGCACACCGGTTACTGGCTAGGCAATCCCGGCTTTGCTCATTACAATGTCGAGTACGCGCTCAGTCCGGTACGGGCTTTGTTCTCCCTTGCACGAAGGATTTACTATCTCCTGTTCGCCGAGTTCCGCTGGATCGGCACTCTGGTTTTGCTGGTTTCCTTTCGCCAGTGCCGTGTCTTCCGCACGTATGCCTGGCTCGTTGTTTCCGCCGTCTGTCTTGCGACTCTGCTCGTGGTCTCGATCTTCGGCGGAGCGGAGCTCGAACGTTATTTGCTGCCTGTGCTGCCGATCTTTTACATAGCCGTAAGCATCGGGATCGCTACCCTGCGCAGCTTACCCAAAGCTCTCGCCATCACCGGGCTTGCGGTCGGATTGGTTTGCAACATCTTCTGGAATCCTCCCTATCCGTTTCCTTACGAAAACAATTACTCGATGGTGGATTTCGTCCGATTGCAGCAGGCTGCCGCCGCCTATCTGCAGCTCAACTTTGCCGACCGCAGAATTGCTACGGCTTGGCCTTTCTCCGCCGCTCTCCGCCGCTCTGAGTATGGATTCGTCTCGCGCCGCCTCAAGACGGTTGAGACCGGGGATTTCCACGCATCGTCTATCGATCCGCTGCCTCCCGGCAGCTTCGACGTTCTGGTCACGTACACTCGCACCTGGATGCCCGAAGACGGTGTCGCCGCCTTTGCGCCAGCGCAGCGATTCCTTAGCCGCTTTTACGAGTGGGAACCGGACGTCACTCCTTCTGATTGCAGCGTATTGGGACTTGAGCCCGCAGCTACCTGGGTCTCGCGCGGCCAGCAGATAACTATTTATGTCCGGAAAAACCCCGACCTCTAGAACGGTCAGCGCAGCTTGGTGGGGCACCGTCGTCCTCTTCTTTGTGCATGGTTGGATTGTCGCTACCTGGGTGTCGCGCATCCCCGCCGTTCAGAGCGCGCTGGGCCTCTCGAACGGGGCGCTGGGCCTTACACTTTTGAGCTCGGCATGTGGTGCCGTATCAAGTATTCCAGTCACTGGCTGGCTCGTCAGCCGTCACGGCAGCAAGAAGGTGACCACCATTTGCAGCATCCTTTTCTGTCTCTCGATAGTGCTCATTGGGCTCTCGCCGAACGGGTTCATGCTTTCTGCGGCGCTCTTTGTCTTTGGCATTCTGGCGGCCGCTATGGACGTTTCAATGAACGCGCAAGCAGTAGAAGTAGAGAAAGCTTTAGGCGCGCCAACGATGTCGCGGTTCCACGGCATGTTTAGCCTCGGCGGCATGCTCGGCGCAGGTCTCGGGGGTCTGGTCGCTGCGCGCGGCGTCTCCGTGCTCGGGCACTTCTCAGCCAGCGCGGCGTTCAACATACTCGCACTCGTAAGCACTCAGCACTGGCTACTCCCTAGTGCCCGCAGCGTCGAAACACAGCATCGACTGCCGCTGAACAAAATTCCGCGCGTCCTGATTGCCTTAAGCGCGATCGGCTTCTGCATATTACTCTCGGAAGGCGCCATGGGCGATTGGACCGCCGTTTATCTCCAGCAGGTCCTGCATGCTGGCTCCGGCACCGCCGCCTCCGGGTACGCCGTGTTTTCCGCCTCCATGGCTCTGTTCCGCTTTCTTGGCGACATTATCACCGCCCGCTTAGGTCCTTTCCTGACGGTCCGAACGGGGAGCCTGGTCGCTGGCGCCGGTCTGCTCTGGGCGCTCTCCATGAACTCGCCGGCCTGGGCCTTACCGGGCTTCGCCGCAACCGGGGCTGGGTTCTCCGTGATTATTCCGCTGGTCTTTGGTTCCGGTGGTCGAATCAAATCCATCAATCCGGGCGCTGGCATCGCCACCATTACGGGCATCGGCTACGTGGGATTCATTGTGGGTCCGCCGGCAATTGGATTTGCGTCACAGCTGGCTTCATTGCGCTATGCGCTGGGTATCGTTGTCGCCTGCTGTCTTATCTCTGCCGTGCTCGCGAAATCGATGGCCGGTCTGCAAACTCAGCCATCGCAGGTAGACCCGGCGCCCGAAGTTCACATCTGACGCTTACCGGTGCGCCACCGAACTCAGCCGTACGGGAGCGTTGTAGCCCGTCATCTCGAGATATCCAACGCCCTTCACTGACGTCCCGCCCATGCGACCGTCGTATCTGACGCTGCCTTCCCAATAGCTTGGCAGCAGTCCGTTCGCGGACCAAAGTTCCTGATCCTGCAGATCTGTCTGCTCCTTCAGATCTAGACCAAGCAATGGAACACGAATCCGCCATTCGAGCGGATACCGCGCTTTCGTGTGCGGACTCGTCCACTCGGCCCCGGCAGTCAATTCAAAGTCTTTCGCGCTCAGGAACCGCGCCTTGCCCGTCGCATCGATGTAGCTGCCCGAGGAATAACCGGTCGCTTGGCCGCGCTTGTCGCGCAGGCGGTAAAGCATCAGCTCTTCCCGGTTCTCAAGCTGGATTGCGAACCAGTCCCATCCCGAAAGCTCGCTACCCGCTGCCTCGGTGAAAAACTCGTGATCCATCCACGCCGTTCCACTCACTTCGCGCTTGGCGTCTGCTATGGCGAGCTGCCCTCGCGCTTCCAGCCGCGTGAATGAAATGTAGTGTGAGGCCTGCCCTGGCCCAGAGCCCTTCACGCTCACTCCATCGTTTCCATGTGTGACCGGCGGTTTTGCCGGGTCGAGCGTTAACTCGAGAGTGAAGCGATCACAAACCGCTGTTAGCTCCTGCCGGGAATTGGGCAAATCGGTCCATCGAACCTGCCAGTTTCCATTCCAGTAGCGTCCGTCAGCGAAGCCGGCACCGGCCAGTCCGGGCCCCGCTCGATTGATTCGCTCGCGGTGATAAAACGTATGGCCATCAACGTCGCTCAGCGCAAGATGTGCCACGTAAAACTGATCTGGATTCCAGACGCTGTCGTGCGCCTTCCCACGTACATGTGTGCCCTGCCGGAAAAATGTGAGTTCGAAGCCGTAGCGGCGGCCATCCGCGGCTGTCAGGTTTCCGGTGTAGTACCACCATTCCGTTTCAAACTGTGGATGGCTGAAATGATCACGCGGGAACTCGAATCGATACCCTGGCTTGGCAATCTGCCAATCTTGCGCCACCAGCAGAGTGCTTGCCAAAAGAAGTACGGCGCGCCTAGCCTTCATGAATCACCTCGATCGGATTCATGCTCAGCGCGGTCTTCGCAGGGTAAAGTGCCGCCAGTACCGTCGCCAGATAGACTCCTGTCAGCATGCCTAGCAGCACGCCGACGGGCCAGTGAAATTGAATGGTCCAGCCAAAAGACTGCTTGTTTATCACGAAGATCAGGATGAGCGACAAGACCGTGCCGAGCACGATTCCTATTCCGTTGGCCAGCAGCCCGAGCAGTCCCGCCTCGCAAAGAATTACCTTGCGCACCTGTGACCGCGCTGCGCCGAGAAACCGTAGCAGAGCAAACTCACGCCGCCGGTCGATCACCATCGCGAGCAGCGCGCCTGCAATTCCCATCACCGCCACCAGCACCGCAATCAGTTCAAGCGCATACGTGATACGAAAAGTTCGATCGAAAGTGGCAATCGCGCTCTTTCGCAAACTGCTGTTCGAGAACACGAACACGCCGCGCCCTCCAATAACACCGTCGATCTGACGGCGCACCAACTCCGCATTCGCTCCCGTCTTGAGATACACCGCCAGATTCGATTCCGCCGGATCGGGCAAATACTTCAGCAAAGTTTTGCGATCGAGGATGATAAAGCCCCGTTCCGTCGAGTAGTCGTAGTAGACGCCGAGCACCCGAAAGGTGCGCATCTGCCCCGCTAATGGAAGCCGGACCGTTCCGCCCGCTTTGACGTTATGTTTATTTGCAAAAGGTTCGCTCACAACGGCATAGTCGCCCTGGGGAAGCTTCGCCAACAGCTCTTGACGATTCTCTCCCGGCAGAAATCGTGTGCTCGCGGCATTTTCCTGGCGGCTGCTTTCACCCCCGGCGAGCGTCGCAGGCAGGCCCTCATAAGAGATCGGATAAGCGCGGAACCGGTCGACCGATTGAACTCCGGGCAGCCTTTCTATCTGGTCCGCAATCTCGGGCGCCATCGTCGAGTGCTGATCTGCTGCTGCCGAACCTGCAGGACGCAAGTAAAAGTCCGCCTTCAGCTGGTTGTCCATCCAGACTGAAACCGTCTCGCGAAAGCTGCCCACCATGATGGCCACACTTGAAGTCATCGCGATGGCCGTGGTCAGCGCAGCAGTCAATACGGACGTGCGACCAATCGAAGCCCGCAGCGAACGCGCTGCGAGAGTCGCTTCCACGCCCAGTAGCCTTTCAATCAGCCCACGCGTCGCACGAATGAAAAGACCGATCGTCGCTGGAATGACCGCCGCCGTTCCCACCACTAGCATCACGACCGAGAGATACCCAAAAATTGGCTGCCTGCCGACGGGAGGTAGCTTTGCGCACACTGCGCCCGCACCGAACATACCCATCGCAAGAAGCGCCCGCAGACGAGCCCGCACTGCCGCCACGTACTCCTCTCGTCCACGCGCCATCGCCTCTACCGGGGGCACGCGTGATGCCTCGATCGCCGGAGCAAGCGCCGCGGCAATCGCCACGGCAACTCCCAGACCAACACCCGCCAATGCGGTTGCGAGAGTTACGTTGATGGGCGCCGGTTGGCTGCTGACGTAGAGTGCCTCTACCGTGTTACCGATTAGCCGCACCGCTCCGATCGCCATCAATCGCCCCAAAGCGAGCCCGAGCAAACTGCCCGTAACCGCCAGAAATCCGGCTTCCAGAATAAAACCCCAGAGTATGGCGGGGCGCCCCGCACCCAGTGCGCGCAGCACGCCGATTTCGTTTCGACGTCTCACCACTGAGATCGAGACTGTGTTGTAAATCAGGAATGCGCCCACTACCAGCGCGATATAGCTCAGCACGCGCAAGTTCCACCGGAAGGCGGCCAGCATCTTTCGGTTTTCGTCTGTTCGAGACCCTTGCGGCTCAATGCTGACCGAAGGCGGAACTTGTTCGCCCAGAAGCTTCCGCCAGCGGTCAACATCGCTATTCGGCGGAACTGTCACTTCGATACTGTCGAGCTTGCCCTGTTTGTTGGTGACGCGCTGCGCTACAGCGATATCCGCCACAAACACCTTTGTCTCGCTTGGCTGGTCGCGCTGTGCCGGCAGCACGTCCGCGACTTTAAATGTCCGGAATTGATCGTTGATCAGCAGCGAAACCTGATCCCCCGCACGCAACCCGACGGCCGGGCTCACCCAGACCAGATCTTCCCCCGCCAGCAGTGACGCTGAGCTGGTTCCCTCAAGGCGTCCCTGCAACGCATGGCCGATCAAATCAACACCAATGAACGGAATCGCTTCTCCCTTGCCGGCGATAGTGGCAAAATCCTCTACCCGCGGTGCAAATTGGAAGTCGTACGGCAGCTGCACTAGTTTCCCTAAGAGACGCTCATCGATTCCCGCAGTTGCAGTAAGGAGCAGATCGGCCTTACCTGCCAGCGATTCGATAGACGAGTGAAAGCTGCCTGCCGCGGCCACTCCTGCGAGATCGATCGCCACCACAACCGCAACTCCCAGCGCAACAGCTAAGATTGTTAGTCCTGTCCGCACCGGCTCGCGCACCAGTGGACGAACAACCAGCCTCACAAAGAGCAGCCAGAAGGAGCTCATCGCTCGATTCATCGCACTACGGTCACTTCCGCGATGCGTCCATCGCGCAGCCTGATAATCCGGTCGACCATGGCGGTGCTTTCTGCGCTATGCGTTGCCATCATTACCCCCACGCCGAACTCGCGCGCGGTCCGCTCAAGCAGCTTCAAGACGATCTCGCCGGTCGCGGTATCTAGATTTCCCGTCGGTTCGTCCGCTAGCAGTAAACGCGGATGATTGACCAGCGCTCGAGCAATTGCGATACGCTGCTGCTGCCCGCCCGATAGCTGGTGCGGAAAGCGGCTTTCGTACTCGCCCATCTCCACCCAGGCCAGGCGCTCTCTCGCCGTCTGTCGTGCATTCTTCCTGCGCGCCAGTAGCAGCGGCAGCTCTACATTCTCCACCGCCGTCAGCGTGTGAACCAATTGGAATGCCTGAAAAATAAAACCGACCTTCTCGCGCCTTAATCGTGTCAGCTCCCTATCCGATAAGTTAGTGATCGATTGCCCATCGAGTTCAATCGTTCCAGAGCTCGGGATGTCCATTGCGCCGCAAAGGTTCAGCAGCGTCGATTTACCGCCGCCGCTCTTTCCTACTAAGGCGACAAAATCGCCTGCCTCGACGCGCAACGAAACATCGGCGAGCGCCAGCACCTGCTCACTCTCCGTGCGATACACTTTGCTGACGTTTCTCGCTTCTAGCAGGACCATACCAATTTAAGGATCTTACGAAGCAGTTGTCCGCGCTAGTTTATTGAGCCCGGGCGCGGCTGCTCCGTTAAACTCGGAGTCGTGGCTAAAATTCTTGTCACCGGCGGCGCCGGTTACATCGGCTCGCATACGCGCTATTTCCTAGAGCAGCGCGGGCATTCGGTTATCGTCCTTGACAATCTTTCGCGTGGTTACCGCGAAGCTGTCCCCTCAGCGCTGCTCAGGGTGTTGGATGTTCGAGACAAGGCGAGCATCGTCAAGCTGCTGGTCGAGGAAAAAATAGAGGCGGTGATGCACTTCGCCGCCTACATCTCTGTCGGTGAATCCACAAAGCTGCCCGAGCTCTACTTCTCTAACAACGTCGGAGGTTCGCTGGCCATTTTCGAAGCTATGCTCGAAGCGGGCGTCAAAAAAGTCGTCTTCTCTTCCACCGCCGCCGCTTATGGCGTTCCGCAGCGCGTGCCGATTCCGGAAAATGAAGCGATCGCGCCCATCAATCCTTACGGCGAGTCGAAAGTCATGGTGGAAACGATTCTCGACTGGCTCGACCGATATCGCGAATTTCGAAGCATCCGGCTGCGCTACTTCAACGCTTGCGGAGCCGAGCCGGCTGCCGGATTAGGCGAGCGCCATGATCCTGAAACTCATCTGGTGCCCCTCATCCTCAAAGCCGTTCAGACCGGCCAACCGGTTACGCTTTTCGGCGATGATTACCCAACGCCCGACGGAACCTGCATCCGTGATTACATTCACGTAAGCGATCTTGCCGAAGCACATATTTACGCCGTTGAGAGCCTGCTCAACTCCGGTAAATCGGATGTCTTCAACGTCGGGACGGGCACCGGACACTCGGTCAAGGAAGTAGTTGCTTCAGTAGAGCGCATCACGGGCAAAAAGGTCCCGTTCACAATGGGCCCGCGCCGCGAAGGCGACCCTCCGAGCCTGGTGGCTGATTCAACTAAGCTGCAGCAAACGCTAGGCTGGAAGCCTACCCGCGCCGATCTCGACCGCATCGTCTCCGATGCGTGGCACTTCGCTCAGCAGAATAGCTGAGCATCAGGCCACAATACTCATTTCACTGCGTATTGTGAATCCTGGGAAAACGGTGCTCAATTCGCGATTCCCCAGTTGCTTGCTCACCAGCTCCGAAAGCACGGCGCGAAAATCGGTCGTTACGTTCAGGTCCCGGCCTTCATATAGCTGCTCGCGCTCTAGCCCTGGCCACTCGCCATAGACCTTTCCGCCGCGCACGCTTCCGCCGAGCAGAAACATCGTATTCGCATGCCCGTGATCGGTGCCGCGATTTCCATTTTCTCGTGCCGTCCGGCCAAACTCCGACATGGTTGCAATCGTCACATCAGCCATACGATCGCCCAAATCGAGCGAGAAGGCCGCTAGTGCCTCGCCGAACTCTCGCAGAAGATTCGCTAGCTGCCCCTCGTGCGGCCGCGCGCCCACCTCGTTCACATGCGTATCCCAACCGCCGACATCTGTAAACGCCACTTCCAAACCGACATTCGCCTTGATCAAACGTGCAATTTGCTGCAGGCTGGCTCCCAAACGCCCTTTTGGATATTGCGCGCCATTGGCCGGTACATACGGTGATTTTTCGAGCGACTTCATCATCTTCGCCGCCTCAAACGTCTCTCGCGCGGTGCCATTCAAAACCTGGTCCGATGAGCTCCCGTAGAGGCTCTGAAACATCGCCGCTGCCTGAGCATCTTTGATCTGAAAATCGTTGATGTTGCCAATGGCCACCGCCTTCTTCGGACCGCGAAGGCTCCTCGGAAGATCGGGGCTCAAGCTCACCGCCCGCACCGGAGATGGCTGCGCTTCTTTGAGCATGGCGCGATTCAGCCAGCCATCTGGCGTCGCCTTTAATCCTGGCGTTCCGGATTCCATGTAATCTTGCGCATCGAAATGAGAGCGCGTCGGGTCCGGCGACCCTACGGCCTCCACAATGGCCAGCTGCTTTGCATCCCACAACGGCTTCAGCGCTTTTAGCGCGGGATGCAGTCCAAACCGGCTATCCAGGTCGATTGCACTTGCGTCCGCGCCGTCAGGTCTTGGGATGGCGATCGTCGGCCGCAGCCTGTAATACGCCGGCTCGGCATGCGGTATCACCATATTCAACCCGTCGACCGCGCCGCGTTGGAAGATAGCGATAAAGATTTTCTTCCGCTCACCAGGAGCCTCGGCTGCATAAACGGCGCGTGAAAGCCACGTAGGGATAGCACCTACGCCAAACATCGCAACCGCCGAGCTCTTCAAAAATAATCTGCGGGAAGGCATTTCTAATTCGATACTCTTTTCATTTGCGTTGAAACTCAGGCGAGCCGAGTGCTCGCGCCAGCGTCATCGGATCCTGCTGCGCTTGCTCCGCCACACCGGTCGCACCAATCTTCACTCCGCCTACTCGGTTGTTCGCTAACGCCAGCGCAAAATTCATGCGTTCCAGCAGTCCCGAAGTGCTCACCCATTCCGAGTTCGCGCTCGAGTATCCTGTCGGCTCAATCTTCCGATACAGAGGCTCGCCCAATTTCTGCAGTTCCTTGGCGAGCGCGGCAGCTGAGGATACATCCGCATCCGTTCTCCGTACGGCACTCGCTACCATCTCAAACGGAGTCTTCACCTTCGCGCGGTAGGCATCGTCCGACCAGAACTCGCGCGAGAGAATCATAGTGCGCATTACTTCCCTGAGGTCGCCATCAGTTTTCAGGAAGGTCTGCGACATGCGCTCGATCAACGAGGGCGGAGGGTCATCGGCGACGAAGCGCTGCGCCAGTTTCCGGCAGATAAACTTTGCAGTAGAAGGATGATGCGCCAGCAGATCGAGCACTTGCAGGCCATCATCCATGCCGCCACCCGCTTTAATTACATGTCCTAGAACAACCTTTTCACCCCGGTCGTGGACTTTGTCCTTGTACTCAAATCCGCTGCCCTTCTTTTGATTCGCTATCGTCCATCCCGTAAAGCAGCGCGCCACTTCCAGCACATCGTGCTGCGTGTAGCCGCCGTTAACGCCTAATGTATGCAGCTCCAGCAGTTCGCGGCCGTAGTTCTCATTCAGCCCCCGCTGGGCTTTCTGCCTTCCCGCTGGAACCTGCGTCACGGCCTCGGGCGCGACCGATTGCCAGTTGTCAAGATAGAAGAGCATGGCCGGACTTTGTGCCGTCGCCAGCAGCAAGTCGTAAAACCTGCCCAAGACGTGAGGCCGGATCGCCTCGCGCTCGTACGTCGCCACCATGTATCGGTCGCGGCCCTTGTTCAGAAAGACATTGAAATGGTTGAACCAGAAATCATCCAGCAGTTCCGCCAGCTGGTGATTGCTGTAGATGGCCCGCAGGATTTTGCCCTGGCTCAGCTCACTTGCAATAACATTTTTGGCGTCTTGCGTGTACGTCTCTTCAATGGACATACTCAGAGATCTGAGTGGCGCGAGGCGCTGCTCCAGCACCGGATTTTCCGGAACCCGCTCCGGATGAAGCTCGTCATCAAGCCATGTTTTGAGCCCTACCTTCTGCAGAGCCGCCGGATCTTCAGGTCGTGGGCCGAACGTCAATCGCTCTAGCGCATGCTGCCTTTGTTCTGTCGTTGCCTTCTTGAGATTGAACTTGCTACCGGCCGCTAAAGGCAGGGCGAGTAAGAGGACCAATGCGAGAGGGGTCGCTGGTCTGCCTTGAAACGGTTCTCCCACATACCTAATAACGTGGTTGCGCCAAATTGGTTTACATCCGTCTTTTCTTAGAAGCCGTACTCTGTCTCAGTTGGGTTCTGGACTACACCAGTCCGGGTGGTACGGGAGCACGGGAATGCCGAAACGATGTTCGACCGGGGAGCCCAATTTGAAGGGAATTGCGTGGTGTAACTAGAGTGCGGGGGGTCCACACCACAAGATCCAGATCTTAACCGGGGCCACCGGTCCGTCGAGTCTGGAGCCGGTGCGCTCTGGTCGGGCCGCCGGGATTTGAACCCGGGACCTCTTGCACCCCAAGCAAGCGCGCTAGCCAGGCTGCGCCACGGCCCGAACCCTCAGTTTACCTTAGCCTCGCGCCGGGTTGGTGAAAACGTCCGCCGCCGATCGGCCACAATCGTCACTTCTATATCTTTAGCCAGACTCACCACCTGATTCACCAGGCTCTCCTTGCGCAGTTTGCCGATGCCTTTTGCCATCAGCCTGGGGAGAAAAATCTGCCGGGCGCTGTGCATTCGCGCAAAGTCCACAATTGCCGCCGCTGGCTCCAATCCAGTAAGCACGCGCGTCTCAATGTGAAGATTACGCGCAAAGTTAAGGTGCCTTTCAATCGCTTCGCGCTTAGGCGACCGGGTAGGCGGCAGTTCGTTGGTTTCAGCCACGTAGATCGCGAAACAATTTGCTCCTAAAATGTCCGCCACGCGCTTGCCGCGCCGGATCAGCATGGCCGTCGACGGATCGCCGCTGATATAGATGACCACCGCATCCTCGCGTGTACTCGCCCCAGCAGCAGCCGCCCGGCGTTCCACCTTTCCTTCCGCCGGATCCTCGCCTTGCGCGAGACGGCCTTCTAATTCGTGCGCCGTCTGCCGCAGCGCCATTTCACGCAAAGCCACCAGTGTCGATTCTTTGAAGAAATGCTCCAGCGCCTGCCTGGCTTTCTCCGGCGCATACACCACGCCTCTCTCCAGCCGGTTCAGCAGCGCGCGCGGCGTCAGATCCACCATCACTACTTCATCTGCCTGCTTTACAACCCAGTCCGGTATAGTCTCGCGGACCCTCACGCCGGTAATCTGCGCCATTTGGTCGTTCAAGCTCTCGAGATGCTGCACGTTCATCGTCGTCAACACGTCGATTCCCGCATCCAGCATCACCAGCACATCTTCCCAGCGCTTTTCCCGCAACGATCCGGGCACATTTGTGTGCGGGAATTCGTCCACGACCGCCGCTTCCGGAGCCCGCCGCAAGATTGCTTCGGTATCCATCTCTTCAAAAACAGCCCCGCGATAACTCACGCTCCTGCGTGGGATCATCTCCAGGCCTTCCGTCTTGGCGATCGTATCTCTTCGCCCGTGCGGCTCGAAGTAACCGATCAGAACGTCTTCTCCACGCTCCTTCATCGCCCGCGCTTCCTCAAGCATCTGGTACGTTTTGCCCACGCCCGCGGCGTAACCCAGATAGATCTTTAGCTTTCCTCGATCACTCATACCTGTCCCGGCCACGCAAATCGGTAGCCGACCCAAGGCTCCGTCAAAATGTATTCCGGATGCGTGGGGTCAGCTTCAATCTTCTTCCTGAGTTGGCTCACGAAAACCCGCAGATACTCCACTTCGTCGCCGTACTCCGGCCCCCACAATGTTTGCAGCAGCTTGCGATGTGCAAGCGGGCGATTTGCGTTCGTCACCAGCAGCCTGAGTAAATCGAATTCTGTGGGCGTGAGCCGCACCGCCTTGCCTCGCGCGATCACCTGCCGCGCGGCGAGGTTAATCGACAACTGGTCTGAGACGACCAGTGGCTCAGCGCTCTCTTCAGGACCAGGCACACGCCTGAGATTGGCGCGAATTCGTGCCATCAATTCGTTCACGCTAAATGGCTTGGTGATGTAATCGTCCGCTCCCGCATCGAGCGCCGTAATTTTATCCCGCTCCGTATTTCTGACCGAAAGCACGATAATCGGCGCTTCCGAATTGGCGCGCAGTTCACGGCAAGCTGCCATTCCGCCCATGCCTGGCATGTTTATGTCGAGCAGCACCAGGTCTGGGCTTCGCGTTCCGAGAGCTTCCAGCGCCTCTTCCCCGCTGGCGGCCTCTACCACTTCATACTTATGCGCGCCCAGGGCGGTCCGCATCACGCGCCGCAGCTGCGGTTCATCATCCACTACCAATATGCGGGCGGTGGAACGCATACTAACCCTCTACCGGCGCCGGCCTCTCTGCCGCATGTAGCGTGAAAGTGAAACGGGATCCTTGTCCCACTTGGCTCTCGACCGCAATCGAACCACCATGCGCCTCCACAATCTCCCTCGCTATGGCCAGTCCCATTCCCGATCCTTGAACGCCCGCTTCGTTGTGCCTTCCGCGATAAAACTTGTCGAAAACCCGCGCTTGCTCCACTTCCGTCAACCCTGGCCCATCGTCACGGACCGAGATCGAGACCATCTCACCTTCTTCGCTTGCCGAGATCCGGATCGCAGCCCGCCCCGGGCTGTACTTCAACGCGTTGTCAATTAGCTGCTTCAGCGCTTGCACGATGAGTTCTCGATCTACTGACACCAGCCGCAGCTCAGGCGTCAGACTCATGGCGATCTCACGCATCCCGATGCGTTCTCTCCCAATCGCTTCGATAGCAGCCCGAATCAGCTCGTCCAAAACAGCCGGTTCGCATTCCAGCCTCAGCTTCTTCGCATCGATGCGCGCCAGATGAATGGCTTCCTCTACCATCCGCCGTAGCCCCTGGGCCTGCTCCCTCACCACCTGAACGAGTTCCAGGCGCTCACTGCTCGTCGTTGCCGCCGCCGAGGGAAGCAGCATTTCGCTAGCCGCCTCGATCACCGTAAGCGGCGTCTTCAAGTCATGCGCCAGAGCGTCTATCATCACCGATTTCAGCTCTTCCCCTTGCCGGATTGCGTCCGCTCTGCTGCTGGCTTCTTGCGCTTGCGCTTGTGCCAAAGCTACCGCTACCGTATTGATCAGCACCTGCCTTGTTGTTTCAGGGATCGCTTTCCCGGCATACCCGAGGCTCCCGAAAGTTTTGTTGCCGAGCGAAATCGGTACCGTTGCTGCCGTGCCGTCTGCCTGTGACTCCACTGCTCCACACAAAGCAGAATGCCGCAATTTATCGTCCGTCCAGATACCTTTCGGATCCGAGCGATGAACCAGTCCCGTTGCACTTTCGAACAACGCCACTTCTGTAAACTCGAACAGCTCCATGCACTTATTCACAATGAGCCGGCTCACGTCTTCGCCCTTCATCAGCAGCATTGCCCGGCTAAGCGCGTACAGCTTCTCCGTCTCCTTCTGCTGGCGCAATACTTCATCTCTTTGCAGTCGCATCCGGCTCGATAAGTTCGCAGCGAATAAAGAAACAGCCAGGAAGACCAGCAGACTAAACCAACCTTCGATATCCCCGATCGCAATCTGTTTGAGGGGAGGGACGAAGAAGTAATCGAGGCACAGCGCCGCCGCAATTGAGGCAGCTATCGCATCGGTCAGCTTCCTATAGGTGCCCGCCAGCAGCACGCCGACCAGAAGCACCATCGCAGCCACAATCGACGTCGCGCCCGTCAGGGATAGCAGAAAGGAGACGCCGATTGTGCCCGCAACAACGGCCGTGATCATCAGCGGGCGAGCGGCACTCATATAAACCACAGTCTAGCCGCTTTTGACTCGCACCCCCGTGAGTAGACTGTAACCATGTGTAAGACCGCATCGCTCGTCCTGCTCCTCAATTCCCTTCTCTTGGCTCAGGCCTCCGATAGCCAGGGTCAGAGAATGCGCGCCGATGTCAAGTACCTCGCTAGTGACAAGCTGGAAGGTCGAGGTGTGGGAACTCCCGGTGAAAAGCTTGCCACCGAATACCTGGCTGCACAGCTCAAAGAGGCGGGTGCCCAGCCCGCGGGCGACGACGGGACCTATTTTCAGCGCGTACCGCTGGTGGGCTTAACAACTCTTCCCTCCGCGACTCTGAACGTGTCCGGACACGGCTCGAGCTTTTCCTTTTCATTCATAAAGGACTTCGTCGGCACGGCCCGCTCGCAAGTTGCCGAAAATGACTTCGATGCCGAAGCCGTGTTCGTCGGCCATGGCATCTCTGCTCCCGAATTTGGCTGGGACGACTACAAAGGTCAGGATGTGCACGGCAAGGTGCTCGTCTTCTTCACAAACGAACCGCCCTCGACCGATCCCAAGTTCTTTGGCGGCCGCGCACTCACCTACTACGGCCGTTGGACATACAAGTTTGAGGAAGCCGCCCGTCGCGGAGCTGTTGCTGCTCTCATCATCCACACGACTCCCACCGCTGGCTATGGCTGGGGCGTTGTCAGCGGATCGAATAGTCAGGAAAAGCCGGAACTCAAGCTCGAACCTGGTGAGAATGGGCTGAAGCTAGCTGCCTGGCTCTCCGAAGCTGCTGGTTCAAAACTTGTCGGCTCTACCGGCAAATCACTCGATGAGCTCCTGCAGCTCGCCAATCAGAAATCGTTTCGTCCAATGCCGCTCGGCATCCGCATCGCCGGCCACATTCCAGTCAAAGTGCGTCAGATCGAGAGCCGCAATGTAGTCGGCCGTATCGAGGGGTCCGATACTACACTCAAGCAACAGGCTGTCGTCTATACGGCGCATTGGGATCACCTCGGCATCAGCATTCCCGTTAACGGCGACAACATTTACAACGGCGCCGTCGATAACGCCACTGGTTGCGCCGTGGTCCTGCATCTCGCTCGAGCTTGGGCAGCTCTTCCCCAAAAGCCAAAACGTAGCGCCTTATTTCTCTTTGTGACTGCCGAAGAATCCGGCCTTCTCGGCTCCGAATACTATGGGCAGCATCCGGAGATTCCAGCCGCCCAAACGGCGGCGAATCTGAACTACGATGCTCTCTATCCCTTTGGTAAAACCCGCGATGTCCTGTTGGTCGGTGCTGAACGAACCACACTCTGGCCGCTCATTCAACGTGACGCTGCGAGCATGAATCTGCAGCTTGGCTCTGATCCGACTCCCGAGCAGGGCCACTACTATCGGTCCGATCATTTTTCGCTGGCGCGCGTTGGCATTCCCGCCTTCAGCATCAGCCAGGGAGAAAATTATCTGGGCAAGCCTGCTGATTTCGGCAAAACGATCTTCGAGAAATACAACGCCGAGCATTACCATCGCCCCTCAGACGAGTATCAGGAGGATTGGGACTTCTCCGGTATGGAGCAGATGGCTGCCTTCGGCCTGAAACTCGGCATTGATATCGCCAACATGCAGGAACTGCCTACCTGGAAAGCCGGTGATGAGTTCCTCGCCGCCCGGCAAAAAGGCCAGTAGCCGTATTCGTGAAAGTCGTGGTGCGCAGCTTTTAGCTTGGCGCATCATGACTCACTGCGATCCAGACGACGGAAACTAACAATTGCGCGCTACGCGCCGGCGCGGCCTACACTGATCGAAGCGCGCTCGGCATTCACCGCCGCTCCGATCGTCGCCACATTCTCCCCACCGGGCACGACTTCCATCGAGTAACCCTGCAGCGGACTCAACTTCACCATCTCGTGCAGATACTCGTTCAGCAGATTCACGTTCAGAAAATGAGCATTGAATCCCGTGATGAAAAACTTGCCCGGTCCATCCAAGTGAATGCTCGTTGCGGTCGCCGCAGCCAGAGCGCGGTGCCACAACTTAACGAACTCCACACACCGCGGGTCACCCTCGTTCGCCTGCGCAAACATCTCTTCCGGCTCCATATCCATGAAGCGCAGCCGCATGGCGCGATGCCCCATGATTCCTTCCAAGTGCCCCTTGCCGCCGCACCCGCAGAAGTGCTCTTTGGGGTCGAGCGTCACAATTGAGTGGCCCGCTTCCCACACACCCTGAATAGACGGATAGCGCCCATAGCCGATGCCCGTGCCCAGCGTCCAGACGCGAACTACGCGATCCAGGTGCCCGCGACTGGCTGCCATGCCAGCAGCCATCACGTCGGCATCGTTGAAAATTGCTACCGGTACTCTGCCGAAGATCGGGGCAATCGCCGCCGCCAGGAGCTCCTTCATGTGGACGCCCTTGAACTGGACCAGATTGGGTGAGTCTTCAACAATCCCATGCCGCACAATGCCGGGCATTCCCAGGCCGATGTGCGACGGCGCCTCTTTCACCGCCAGCTGCTGGATCTCTTCTACGATTCGCTCAACAATGATGTCGGCCGGAACTCCCAGCAGCGAATCCGTGACATCCCTGTCGTCCGGCGAAAGCCGCAGCGGTCCTGACAGCGTGTTATTCGAAACAGCGCCCACCGCAATTCGTTCTGTGATGACGATTCCTATGCTGTGTGCCATATCGGTCCTGCTGCTCTAATTCCTGGACAGCTTATTCAAGCCGTTAAACGCTGCCGCTTTGTAGCATTCGGCCAGTGTCGGGTAGTTGAATACCGTGTCCACGAAGTAATCCACCTTCCCTTTCAGGATCAGCACCGCTTGCCCGATATGCAGCAGTTCCGACGCGCCTTCGCCAATGATATGTACACCCAAGAGGTCCAAAGTCTCACGGTGAAAGATAAGCTTCAAGCGGCCCGTCGTGTCGCCGCGGATCTGTCCGCGTGCGATCTCACGATAATACGCCACCCCTACCTCGTATGGAACATCCTCGTCCGTCAGCTGCTCCTCTGTTTTGCCGATGAATGAAATCTCCGGAATGGTGTAGATCCCGAACGGAAAGTAGCTTGGGTTCGACGATACCGGTTTGCCGAAAGCATGCGCGACCGCGATCCTTCCCTGCTCCATCGACACTGACGCCAGGCTCGGAAATCCGATCACATCACCCACCGCGTAAATGTTCGGCTGGCTCGTCTGATAATTCTCATTCACCGCAATCCTGCCTCGTGAATCGGAGGTCAAGCCTGCCGCTGCAAGGTTCAGGTCGTCGACATTTCCCTGCCGGCCTACTGCGTATAGCAGCGCATCCCCTGGCACTTTCTTGTTGCTTTCGAGATAGGCGAGCACGCCCGAGCCGCTGCCCGTCGTCGTCTCCTCCACACCGTGTACCTCTTCGTTCAGCCGCATCGTCACGCGATGATCTCGCAAATGGTAGGAGAGCGCCTCGACAATCTCCGAATCCGCGAATTCGAGCAGTCGCGGGCGCTTCTCGATCAGCGTCACTCGCACGCCAAGCGTCGCGAACATGCACGTGTACTCCACGCCGATCACGCCGCCCCCCACCACAATCAGCGTTCTCGGAACCGACGGCATCTCCAAAATCTGATCGCTGTTGATGATTGTCCGAGCATTGATCGGAACTCTATCCGAGGCCGCCGGCTTGGTTCCTGTTCCGATCACTACCTTGTCTGCCTGGATTTCATTCGATCCGCGCGAGCCTGTCACCAGCACCGTTGTCGGATTCTTGAAACTGGCCACGCCGGTCAACACTTCAATTCCATTGCGTGCCAGTTGCGCTTGCGTTACATCGATCTCGGTCTTGATTACGTGTTGGACACGAAACGCCAGATCGGCCATCGTGATCTTCTCTTTGACCCGATAGCTAACACCGTAGATGTTCTGGTAGTTGTACCCCGAGAGATGCAGCACTGCTTCCCGCATCGTCTTACTCGGAATCGTGCCGGTGTTGATGCAGACGCCGCCGATTACCTCGCGTTGCTCTATCAGCGCCACTCTCTTGCCTGTTTTCGCACCCTGAATTGCAGCACGCTGGCCCGCCGGGCCCGAACCGATCACCACCAAATCGTATTGGGACATGGGAGACTAGTGTTCCAGTTTTCTAAATGCAACTAACTCGAGAGTCTAGGACCCGCACAACACATCGAGTATAGCTTCGGCCTGCTGCGCAATGCGAAGCGTGCCTACGGCCATTGCTGGGCACCGTGCAGGATACGGAGAAGCTGTATGATGTCACCCGAGGTCAGTGACGGCTTCTTCTGTCCAGCGCAAACTCCACTCAAGGTCGCGCCTTGTGCTGAGCGAGCCGCTGTTCCAGACGCAGGCCTACTTCCTCGTGGCTCAGTAGAGCACCGCTCTTCGCGCTGGCTAAGCCTTTTTCGACCTCGCGTACGAACCACTCATCATAGTCAACAAAACGTTCAATCGCCCCGCGGGCGAGCATCTCTCCGTGGCTTCCACGCACCGCGGCGATACGGCTAAGCTTGATTGCAGAACCGAATCAAGGTGGATTTCCATAACAGCTTAAAGTAAGGATCGATTGCGCTGGTGTTACGGCTTCGACCTACGCCTTCTTCTCAGCGCCTGAGCTCATAAGCTCGACCTGCTGTCAAGCTCGTCGAGAACCGCCACCATCTCGTGAACGCTCGCCTGAAACGGAACGGCAATCTGTTGGTCGATGCCATACGTCGTTGGCGCATCGCTATCAGGGCTGTAAACGAGCACCACTTTTCGCCTATAGTCCACTTCGACAATGTGCCGGACGCCCATATCGAGATACAGGCCGACTTTCTGAAGCCTTCTCGACTTTCTTTCGCTCGACGATACGACTTCCACAATCATCACTGGTATCCCCTGAAACCAGCTATCAGCCTTTAGGGCACGCCGCGCATCTATTTCCCGCACCACCATCAAATCGGGTTCGATGACACTGTCGATCTGATTTGCCGTCTGAAACACCCACCCCTGCTCGCGCTCAACCAGAAGCTGAATACCACTCATGCCCGCAGCCTCCGCGATAGCTGTAAGCTGCTGACCGATAATCCGCTCCAGTTTCTCAACGACGTGCCCGTGGGAAAGCTTTGGGCTAGGTGACACGACGTGTTCTCCTTCGATCAGCTCGTCGTGGAATCCAGGGATTTCATCGAGCTCTGCATAGTCCGCGGCCCGCAAAAGACGCGGAGTACTGAGCGTCGCCATGCGGGTATTATCGCTCGGAAGGGCTGGTCTTCACGACCTACCCCTTCTTCAAATTCTCGAGCAGATACTCCGACGTTCTTAGCGTAAAAGCCAGTATCGAGATCGTCGTCGTCTTGTCGGTGCAGTTCGGAAATACACTCGCGTCGCAAATGTAGAGATTCGGCACGTCGTGTGTCTGCCCGAACCGGTTCGTCACAAACTTCTTCGGATCATTCCCCATGCGCAGAGTTCCAGTCTCATGCAAGCTTGTGCCCGGCATATCTGGTTCCCCTGCGCCTAAATACTCCCCGCCACTCGCGCGCAGCACTTGCTCGCATGCCTGTTTTCCGTGCTCCCACATCAAGCGCGTATTCTCGTCCCACGCAAAATGCAGTCTCGCCGCCGGAATGCCGAACATGTCCTTCACTGTCGGATCGATGTCGACGAAATTGGCATCGCTCCGCTGGGTTGGCGCCTGGATGTAAAAGCTGACCGGCGTCGGATAGCGCCGCTTAATCTGGCGCTTGAATTCCGTGCCGAAGCCTTCGATCTGATCGTAATAGTGGGGAAACGAACTGCATCCGCCATCCGGATAAACCGAATAGCCGCGGATGAACTTCTCTTCTTTAGGATTTGCCAGATTTTGCCAGCGCGGCAGCCATGCCACCGTGCTCGAAGAAACATTATCCGGAAAACTGGGCTGCCCGAGCAGCTGTGGCAGATAGCCGCGCGCCGTCGTTCCATACATGTGGTCGCATAGATTCTTTCCGGCCTGCTCGCTTGTGTTCGCGATTCCGATCGGCCAATGCCGCGACTTGGAGTTCAACAAAATCCGCGCCGATTCAATGCAAGAAGCCGCCACCACCACTGTCTTCGCGTAAACTTCCACTTCCTGCTTGGTCGTTCGGTCCACATAAGCGACGCCCGCGGCACGGCCGTTCTCATCGACGATGATATTCTTCGCAATCGCGTTCGCCCGGAGCTCCAGATTGCCGCTCTTTTCCGCGCCTGGCAGAAAAAACCAGGGCGTCGAAAAGAAAGCGCCAACATCGCAGCCCTCGGTGCAATTAGCGCAGTAGTGGCACGCCGGATGGCCCGCATGCGGAACCGTCAACTGCGCGATCCGATCCGGCAAGTAGGGAATGTTGGCGCGCTTGGCCCCGCTCTCCAGAATGCGGTCGATGCAGCGGAAATTCATCGGCGGCAGATACTCGCCATCCGGATTGCTCGGCCGGTTCTGGACCGTGCTTGCCACCCCGATCATACGCTCGACACGGCTGTAATACGGCGCGATTTCTTCCGATGTGATCGGCCAGTCGACATCGAATCCATCCCGGCTTGCGGCCTTAAAATCGATATCGCTGAAACGCGCCGACGACCTGCCCCAAAAGTTCGTCTTCCCGCCTACTGCGAAACAACGCCGCCATGTCCACTCGGTACCCGGCGCCATGGTAAACGCAATATCGTGTTCCCAGATTCCTTCCGTATACTCGTTATCCATGTAGCCGATCCATTTTCCGCGGCGCTTTGGATCGCCAAACCCGCGGAACGGCATATCGTACGGTTGGCGGTGGTTCCGGAAATCCTTACTTGGATTCAAGCGCCGGCTGGCATTCAGAGCGCATACCTTTGCACCCGCCTTGCACAGCGTATGGATGGCCATCCCGCCGCCAGCGCCCGTTCCGATCACAATTGCGTCGTAAACTTCCTTGGGCATCTTCTGTTCAGTCCTTAAAATCTCGGTGGCGGCAAATGCCTGTGCTCGGGGTCATCTTTGTGCGGGCATTCCGGTGAAGCGGAGTAAAATTTCAGCTCCGGGGAATCGAGTTCTTCAAAGCCAACCCGGCTCGTGTAATAGCCCATCACCGTGTAACGCCGAAGCGTCTGGAAGAAAATTTGTCCCTGCACGTCTTCCGGCTTAGTCAGGGCCTTGTACGCTACGCTCTTCAAAAGCGCGGTCTGTTTGTCCGGAGCTAGATCGACAAAAGTTTTGCCGCCGCCTGCTTCCGCCTTCTTATTTATCCACGCCAGCCCTTCTTTGAAAGGCTGCTGAAGATCCTCTTCGCCGTGGGCCGCCATGAAATCGATGAATTCACTCACGCCCGCTTCTTTCGCTCCGGGACTCTCGTCCTTCGGAATGATGATCTCTGTCAAATGTTCGATCGCCGCGTACTCGCCCGGGCTGAAAAACTGCGGCTTGTAGTTCATCGGCCGGAGCTGCGCCGGATGACTGGCACCATGCTGATGCCCTTGCGCAAAAACCCAGCGACTAAAGCCGGGAAACTGACTGGCCACTGCGGCCTTCGCAATCATTTCCAAAACTTGTCTTCGGTCCGGCGATTGGTTAGCCATTGGCGTTCCGTTCCTCCCAAAATGGCCACGCCGCTCCCACGAGCGTTGCCATCGATCCGAGTGTTGCGCGCGTAAACGTGGCCTTCGATCGAGCCAGAACGCTCGCTGCCTCGCGAAACACTTTCTCAGCCGGCTTCAAGACATAGTCCCCGCCGGCCGACAATCCTCCGGCAATCGCGATGTGATCCGGAAAGAAAATATTTGCCATTGACGCGATCGCCACGCCTAGCCATCCGCCCGCGCCCTCCAGCACCGAAATTGCAATCGGATCGCGATTCTCTGCTTCCGCAATTACGTCACGCAGCGTCATCGCATCCTCGCTGCGCGTCATCTTCTTGTACTGCTGCGCAAGAAATGGCGCCGATACCAGGATCTCCGCGCATCCCCGGCCGCCGCAAGTGCAGAGCGGCCCGTCCCGCGACACGATCACATGCCCGATGTCCCCCAGGCATCCATACGCAAAGCGCAGCGGAACTCCATCTACCGTCACACCGACTCCCAGTCCGGTTCCCACCGTGAGGCAGAGAAATCGTTCGCTGCCCCGTCCCGAGCCGAACCGGTATTCCGCCATAGCCGCCGCGTTCGAATCCACTTCAAGCTGCACGTCAAGATCCGCAAACTGCTCCTGCAATCGCTGCCGCAAGGGAAAGCCTTCCAGCCACGAAATGTTCGAGTTGTAGACGAGATGTGTCCGGTTATCGTCGAGAAATCCCGCCACCGCCACGCCCATCCGCGTTAGCTTCTCGCCGGTTGCTTCGCGCGTGGCCCGGATCATCGCCACCAGATTCGCCAAATATTGCTCGGTATCCGGCCGCGTCGCGATCGCACTTACCGCCTGCACCTCGCCGCTCCCACTCACCACTCCCGCCTTTGTCGACGTTCCACCTACGTCAACGCAAAGAACACTGCTCACCTGGCACCTGAGGTATTGAACCCGGTTTCTGAAGCCGTCACCAGCGGCGCCCACCGGAAGTCTCCCGGCCGTACTCCGTTCAACTCCGCTTTGCGATACGCCGCAATCTGCAGCGGCACTATTTCCGCTACTGACGTAAATCGCTCTGGGACTGCCGGCGGTTTCAAGAGCCGCGCCCTGGCACCCATCGCCCCTAGATCGTCGACCAGCGCTTCATCGAGCCCGGCCGTTTCTTGATGCGTGCCTAGCACTACTCCCCGGAATCGGTCGTCCACCACTTCCACGGGCCCGTGCCGGAACTGCGCCACCGACATGCCTACGGCCGGCGACTTTGCCGTCTCCTGCATCACCAGCGCGCCTTCCGCCACCGTGCCCAGCGACGCGCCCCGTCCCAAGATGTAAAGCGGCCACTCGGTGTCGAGCAACTCATCCCAAGTCGCAGCACGCTCCGCCACACTGGCCGGGATCACCTGTCGAAGCACGGCTGCAGTCTCTAATAGTTCGTCGCGTGCCTCGTCCAGTTTGCTTTCGAGCCCTGCGCCGAGCAGCGCCAGCAACGCAACCGTTCCGATATAGGTCTGGATCGCAACCATCTGATCAGCGGGTGATCCCAGCACGAGCGCGACATCCGAACCCGCCGCGAGCGCGCTGCCCGTCATGTTAACCACACCGATTGTCGTCGCTTTCCGCTCGCGCAATCGTGGCAGAAACTTCGTCACCTCCACACTTTCACCCGATCGCGAGATGAGTATTGCCGCCGTGTCGCCGTCGAAGAGCGTCGGCGTAAAGTAGAGCAGTTCCGCGGTTTCAACCGCTACGGCATTCACGCCGCGCCGGGTTAGCTGATACTGAAACCCCTGGCACGCAAAGAGCGATGCACCCATCCCGCTCAACAACACGCGCTTCTTCGAACGCAGCAACTCCACGGCCTTCTCCAAGGCCTCGCGTCCTTCGCCGAACTGACGCTCCGCTATCGTCTCGAGTGCTTGCGGCTGGTTGAGAATATTCTCGAGCAGCGGCGTCGTCACTTCAGATTTTTTCCTAGCCACTCTTCGATTGGCTTGCTGGTTTTCGGCGTGTACGGCATTTTGATTTTCTGTCCCGCCCCGGCCGAGGCATACGCCGCATACAAAGCCTGCATCACCACCCGCCCGTCCTCGCCTGAAGCCTGCAGCGTTTCCTTTCCCCGCACAACGCGCGCGAAATGCCGCATCTCCTGCGGTATGCCGTAGTTCCAATGCTCCTCAAACACCGGCCAGCTCCAGCCATTCGTGGTCGGTGCCTTCTCTACCGCGTACCCGAAGCCATATTCGCTGTAAGTCGGCAGCGCATTCCCCATGTGCAAATCCGCGTACGTCACGCCTCCTTCGCCGAAAATCTCGGTCCGGTCGGACATGCCGCCGCGCTTTGCCCAGCTCACCTCCACCATCCCCACCGCGCCGTTCTCGAATTCGAGAATGCAGACCCCTTCGTCATCGCCCTTTGTCTTCGCGCCGTGCACGTATGTACCAAGCTGCGCATAAACGGTCTTGATCGCGGGCCTGCCCAGGAACCAGTAGCAGAACGCGATTCCATGGCAGCCTAAATCCATCAGCGCCCCGCCGCCCGCCTGCTCCATGTCCCAGAACCACGGACTGTGCGGACCGAAATGCTTCTCGCTCTGCTTTACCAGGTGTATCTTTCCAAACCCGCCCTGGTCCGCCATCTCCTTCGCTTTGACATACTTCGGCGTGAAGAACAGCTCCTCCGCATAGCCGAGCATCACGCCCTTCTGTTTGCAGGTGTGGATCATTTCATCAGCTTCGGCGAGTGTCATGCAGAGCGGCTTCTCGCAAACAACATGTTTGCCCGCGTTAGCAATGTCGATCGTCATCTGCGCATGCAGCTTGTTGGGCGCCGTGATCGTCACCATCTCGATATCGGGCTCCTTCAGCATTTCGCGATAATCCGTGAACACGCGCGGAATGCCGTACTTCTTTGCCAGCTTCTCCGCGTTTCCCGGAGTCGGCGAGGCGATCGCCACGACCTCCGCTTCTTCCGGCATCAACTGAAACGAAACCGCATGGATATCGGCTTCAAACTGCGATCCGATAATCCCGACTTTCACTTTTCCCGTATTAGGCATTCACCCTCGTCATCATGATCTTCTCTCCCGGCAGCTGCTCTCGGCTCGCCTCGCCTGTCGACCGTCGTACAATCAGCCGGGTCTCGAGCACGTGCGCGCTCCCGGCTTTTCTCTTCGATCGCACCATCTTCATCAAAACGTCAAAAGCCAGCTGTCCGAGCGTATCGCGCGGAATCCGGATGGTCGTCAACGGCGGCTGGCAGTACCTGGTCATCCAAACATCGTCTGCGCCCACGATCGATACGTCACCCGGCACCCGGAATCCGAGATCTTCCGCGGCGCCCATCGCCCCAATCGCCATCCGGTCGTTCCCGCATAACACCGCCGTCGGGCGCGGGGCCGTTTTCAGAAGCTCTCGCACCGCTCTTGCGCCGCTTTCCGGCTGGTGATCTCCTTCCGCAATGCAAAACGGATTGAGCCCGCGCCGCTTTAGTTCCCTTACCGCAGCCTGCTTAAACTCCATCGCGGAAAGCTGGTCCTGTGGCCCGATCGCCAGCGCGATCTTGCGATGCCCTAAGCCGTAAAGGTACTCGATTGCTTCTGCCAGACCCTTCCGGTAATCGAGCGCAATGTTGCTGCGATAACTTGTCGTCGAGGGCGAACCCAGCAGCACTAGCGGTACTTTCTTTTCCGTGAGCTGCGCCTCCAGTTCCCGGTCGAACTGCGACGTCATCACAGCCACACCCTGCACCCGGTTCTCGAGCATTCTGCGCAGTGCGTTTTTCGCCTGGCCCCGATCGTAATTCGTCGCGCACAGCAAAACTTCCATCTGCTCCCGCGCACAGGCCCTCTCGAAACTCTTGATCAGCTCCGGAAAGAAAGGATTCTCAATGTCGGAAATAATCAGTCCCAGCAGATCGCTTTGCCCCCGCACCAGCAGCCGCGCCGAGGAATTTTTGTAGTAGCTGAGCTCTGCAATGGCTTTCCTGACTCGTGCACGCGTCTCGTCTGCCACAGCACGCGTATCGTTCAGTACGTGTGAAACCGTGGTGATCGAGACACCCGCTTTCCGGGCGACATCACGCATCAGCACGGGCATAGGGACATTAGAGCAAACGTTTGCGAAAGGGTCAAAGATGCTTTTTGGCTTGACAGCCCAGCCAACCTCCATCTATAGTTCTAAGCAAATAGAAGTTCTCCTCACAGTTTGAGGACGAACTGCGTGCTTTTAAGCCGCGACTATCAGGGTGCGGCTGATCAGGCCGGTTTTGGTGCCGGCTGAGAGATTTCCGCCGAATCGACACGAGGTGCTTATGGGGTCAATGAACAGGTTTTTCTCGCTCCTTTTTTTAACGCTCACGATGGCGGCAACCGCCTGCTGGGCCCAGGAAGGTTCGATTGCGGGCGTTGTTACCGACGCCAGCGGCGCGAATGTGCCGAACGCTACCGTCACCGTCACGAGTAATCAGCAAGGATTTGTCCGTACCGTCACCACCAGTGGGGGCGGCGATTACCTCGTTCCTGGCCTGCCCGCCGGAACGTACAACATCAACGTCAAATCTCCTGGCTTCCAGCAGTTCAACATAAAGGACCTGGTTCTGCGAGTGGCTGAGAAGGCTCGTGCTGATGCCGCGCTGACGCTCGGGCAAACGAGTACCGAGGTAACTGTCGCCGGCGAAAACGCGACTCAGGTCCAAACCGAAACAGCCGAACTCTCAGGAACCATCACCAATAAACAGATTGACCAACTTGTTCTGAACGGGCGCAACTTCACTCAGCTCGTCACGCTAGTTCCAGGCGTCAGCAACCAAACAGGCCAGGACGAAGGCACGGTCGGCGTAAACGGCAGCGTTGCCTTCAGCGTCAACGGCGGTCGAACCGAATACAACAATTGGGAGCTCGACGGAGGCGACAACATGGATAACGGGAGCAACGGCACGCTTAACACGTACCCCAACCCGGATGCCATTGCCGAGGTAAAGGTCCTCACCTCAAACTACGGCGCGCAGTACGGCCGCAACGGATCCGCCACCATTGAGACAATCACCAAGTCCGGCACGCGCGACTTCCATGGCGATGGCTTTGAGTTCTTGCGCAACGAAGATTTCAATGCCAGGAACTTCTTCCAAACGGAGCGCCCAACGTATAAAAAGCACGACTACGGCTACACGGTTGGTGGCCCTGTCTTTATTCCCAAGGTTTACAATCGCAATCGCGATAAGACCTTCTTCTTCTTTTCTGAAGAATGGCGCAGAGAATTGGTACCCGGCCAGACCTTCAATAGCCTTGTGCCCTCTGACGCCGAGCGCTCCGGCAACTTCTCCGATGTGTGCCCAGGACCCAACTGCCCTTCCATCCCAGGCAGCGGCGGCCAACCTTACCCCAATAACCAGGTACCAGTTACCCCTCAAGCGCAAACCCTGCTCTCGCTGTTTCCTTCGGCTAATAACGGCTCGTTTTTCACTGCCGCTCCCGCTCAGAAGACCAACTTCCGCGAAGAGCTGGTTCGTGTAGACCAGAACTTGTCGGACAAGCAGCGCTTTTTCTTTCGCTTTATTCACGACTCGTGGAGCACTGTTACACCTACGCCACTCTGGGGCACCGGCGATTTTCCGACTGTCGGTACGAACTTCGTTGGCCCCGGTGTGAGTCTCGTAGCCAATCTTACTTCCACCGTGTCGCCCACTTTGCTCAACGAATTTGTCTTTAGCTACACGACCGATCACATTACTTTGACCGCCACCGGCAATCCGGCACGCCCGAGTGACTTCAACATGCCTGGCATCTTTGATAACGGCTTTCGTGGCCTGCTGCCAAACGTCACCATCTCGAATACACCCGCATTCAACGGCGGCTTCAATGTCGGCACCGGCTACTTTCCCTGGCACAATTCGAACCCTAGCTTCACCTACAAAGACAATCTGACCAAGGTCCTTGGCAGCCACAATCTACTATTCGGCGCGCTCTTCATCGCCGCGCAGAAGAATGAGGATAGCTGCTGCTTTCAGTCCGCACAGGGAACATTGACGTTTAACGGCACCGCAGCAGGTAGCAGCGGCAACGGCTTCGCCGATTTCCTCACTGGAAACATCTACTCTTTCGAGCAGTCCAATGGACTCCCCAAGTATTACAACCGTTACAAGATAGTCGAGCCTTACCTACAAGACGATTGGCACGTCACCAAGAAACTCACCTTGAATCTCGGCCTGCGTGTCAGCTTATTTGGAACTTATCGCGATAAGAACAAATTCGCATATAATTGGGATCCGCGTGCCTACGATCCTTCGCAGATTTCGCTCGACACCGCCGCTGATACCGTCAGCGGGAATCGGTTCACCGGCTTAGTACAGTGCGGCGCCCCCGGCGTGCCTCGCGGCTGTATGACAGGTCATCTTTTTAACCCTGCGCCCCGTGTCGGTTTCGCTTATGATCCAGTGGGCGACGGTAAGACCTCTATCCGCGGTGGCTACGGTATCTTCTTCGAACACAGCAACGGAAACGAAGGAAATACAGAATCGCTTGAGGGCAGCCCGCCGCTCGTGCAGGATATCACCGTTTTCAACATTCCTAACTACACCAGCATCTCTTCGGGTGGGGCGGCATTGGGGCCCCTGAACGTGGTGGCGATTCCCACCAAGGCGTTCTGGCCATATGTTCAGCAATGGAATTTTAACGTTCAGCGCCAGCTTCCCGGTAGCACAGTCCTGACCGTCGCTTATGCGGGCAGCAAAGGCACTCATCTGGGTGACCGGCGCGACTTGAATCAGATCTTCCCGATCTCCTCGTCTCAGAATCCTTATCTGCCGGGACAGGTTATCAATACCTCTACCGACTGCGGCTCGCCGCTCACGGTAAACGGCAACCCGGTTACCGGACCGGTGGCTAACAACCTGAATGTCGCCTGCGGCAACGCCTCGCCTGATATCTATCGCCCTTATCCTGGCTACGGCGACATAACGGCTAGAGAATTCCAAGCCAACTCGAGCTATAACTCGCTGCAAGTCTCCGCGCGCCGCAATGTGGGCCGCCTGCAGCTCAGCGTCGCCTACACCTGGAGTCACTCGATCGATGACTCCTCAGATGCCGGCGACGCGAGTTTCGTAAATTCCTATGATCTAGCTGCCAATCGCACGAGCTCTAATTTCGATCAGCGCCATTTGTTCAACATGAGCTACGTGTACGATCTACCGTTCTTCACCAAGCCCGGAGTTCTTCACACACTTCTCGGGGCTTGGCAATGGTCCGGGTTGGTCACATACCAGACCGGCACGCCCTTCAGCGTCACGAATGGCGCGATCGGCGACAACGCCGGTGTCGGCAACGGAGTCGGAACCGGATCCTACGTAGATGTCGTCGGCGATCCGCATGCCACACCGTCTCAGAAGGATACGGTTGGCGTTCCCGGTCCGCTACTGTTCAACCCGGCCGCTTTCGCTGAGCCGACAGGATTGACGTTCGGCGACCGCCGGCCGTAATATCCTCAATAATCCTTCCCGGACCAACTTCGACATGGGTCTCTTCAAGCTTTTCCCCATTCGAAGTGAGTCGCGAGCACTTCAGTTCCGGGCTGAGGCGTTCAACGTCTTTAACCATACCCAGTGGAACGGAATAAATGCGGGCGCCTCGTGCTACGGCGGCCCGGATAATTCAGCAGGGGACGCCAGCTGCGTTATCACGCAGACCTTTCTTCATCCGAGCGGGGCGCACAACCCGCGCATCCTGCAACTCAGCCTGAAGTTCCTGTTCTAAAGGCTAGGGCCTACCAGTCTTCGAAGTGCTGGTAGGCCCTTAGTGTTTTTGCGGTATCGGCTGACTAGGTCGTGCTTGTCTTATCGGCAACCTTGTCGGCGCCTTTGTTGATGCCCTTCTTAGTAGCGTGGGTGCTCTTCTTAAACCCCTTTTTTACAGCGTGAGTGCTTTTCTTTGCGCCCTTTTCGGTGGCCGTCTTGGTATCATGCGCGGCATCCTTTACGTCCTGTCCCACTTGTGAGTAGGACGGCAACGCGGCAAGGAGGCCGAATGCGAGTGAGAAGGTGAGTATCTTGGCTTTCATCACTTATATCCTACTTGCGGCTGGCCGCCTACCCGCCTAAATTAGTTGAAATTAATGGCAAACTATGCCGACCGGCTCTTATTCAGCCACTCCGAATAGCGTCCGAAGAGCTCGTTATCGAAGCTGAAATCTGGCTTAGCGGCGCTTTTCTTCTTGAGGTAGGCCTTGTACGTGATCTCCAGACCTTGGGTGAAGTCTGTCGGCTTATAGGCGAGCATACGCTGCGCCTTGGTGATGATTAGTGTGATTGCCGGCATGTCGTAGTACTCACCGAAGTAAAGCTTGTCGTTGCCCATCACCTTCCCGCCCTGCCGGTAGATGAAATCACGGGGGATGGCCATCAGCTGCGGCTTATCGACACCCGCTACACGAGCCAGTTCAAGCAGAAGCTCGTGTTGAGTGACCGCTCTCGCATTGGCGGTATTGAAGGCGTGTCCGACGGTATTTCGGTACTCGATTACCTTCATTGCAAGATCTACCAGATCCTGCACGTAGATGAACTGCATGAGGCGGTGGCCTTCGCTCGGCAAAATAACCGGGCGCGCCGCTCGGTAGCGATCCCAAAAGAAAGCTTCTCGATAGAAAGGATTGTCCGGCCCATACACGAACGGCGGCCGCAGCGTGACTATAGGGAAGCCGGTCTTCTGGTGCAGCCGGAACAACGATCGTTCACTCATGGCCTTGTGACGGCAGTACAAATTTGGGTGATCGTCCGGCGCCAGCGCATCACCCTCATGGTGGTTCAGCCCGTCCCCATAAGCCGCCACACTCGACATGAACACGTAGCGGCTGATCTTTCCGTCAAAGATCTGCGCGGTCGCTTCCACCTGCGCGCCCGTCGTTCCCCGCTCCCAATCGTAGGCAAAATCGTAAACAGCGTCGAAGCGGGTGGATCCAACAGCCTTTCGAACCTCGGATGCATCATTCCGGTCCGCAACCAGGTTGTGCACCCGTTTTCCGAATGGATTGTCGGAGCTTCTGTGCAGGATATACAGTTCGTGCCCAGCGTGCAGAAGCTCGCGTACGAGCAACCGCCCTATAAACTGCGTTCCGCCAATCACCAGAATCCGCATGGCACTCTGGTGACAATCGCCGGTCGACTTCGCCGTACTAGCCTTCATCGTCGCCTCTTAGAAATTGCTTACCTATCGGTTAGACGACCGAAGCGGGCTGTTAGTCGTAGTATTCCAGGCCAAGATGTGTAATTAAGTCCTCGCCTTGCATCCACCGAAAGGTGTTTTTCAGCTTCATCAACTGAATGAAGATGTCGTGTTCAGGATAAAGCCCAGGCGCCGTCATCGGACCTTTGAAATAAAAAGAGAGCCACTCCTGAATTCCCTTCATCTCCGCCCGCTGCGCTAGATCAAGGAAGAGCACCAGGTCGAGCACCAGCGGCGCAGCCAGGACCGAGTCGCGGCACCGCAACGTTCGCTTTTTGCGACATCAAAACTCCTGTTGGCGAGTGTTCACGGCAACGAGGTGGACACCGGCCATTTTCAGCTCACGTTATACTAACATTCAAATGTCACAGAGCAGTACGGGAACCATCTCGACGCTCATTGTTGACGACGAGCAGCTTGCGCGCGAGGAATTGTCCTTCCTTTTGAAGGATTTCCCTGAGATTGAAGTACTTGCGGCTGCAACCAACGGACTCGAAGCCGCGCAGTTGATCGAGCAACTCGAGCCGGAACTGGTTTTTCTGGACGTGCAGATGCCCGGCCTGGATGGCCTGGGTGTCATCGCCAAAGTCCGTGCTTCCGGTGGTCCCGTTCCCCACTTTGTTCTTACCACCGCCTTCGACCATTACGCCCTTGAGGCATTTCGCCTCGAAGCACTCGACTATCTGCTTAAGCCGGTAGAAAAAGAGCGTCTGGCAGAGTCAGTTGCGCGGGCCAAGCGTAGTTTGGAAGAAAAGCACCGCGACGAGCGATCGTTCGACCCCGCGAAAGCCAGCGGTCATCGCAACAAGCTGCTAGTGAAGATGAACAACCGCAATCTGATTGTGGATGTGGGCGATCTCGTCTACGCCACCATCGACGACGGCATGATCACTGTGGCCACGGCCCAGTTCGAAGGCCAATCCAATTACCGGACCATCGAAGAACTGCAGTCGAATCTGGACCCCGACCTCTTCTGGCGCGTCCACCGCTCATTCCTGGTAAACATCAATAAGATCCGCGAAGTCATCCCCTGGTTTAAATCAAGTTTCCAGTTGAAGATGAACGATCGAAAGCAGACCGAGATCCCGGTCAGCCGAATTCAAACCCGTCGCCTCCGCACCCTGCTTAAGATCTGACTGCTTCTGGCTTACCGAGCCGCGACCAAAGGGAGCGGTCTGACTCCTCATTCGTGCTCTCTCTGCTTACCGAGCCGCGACCAGAGGGATCGGTTAGCCGTTTAATTAGCTCGCGGTCCCTGCTCTTTGGCCAATCTCACGCGCGCGCCGTCAAGCTTCTTCTGCACCTTAGCGACATCATCCGGCTCCGCATCTGCTGGTGAGCCTGCATTCCACTGCTTCAACGACGATTGCCATTGATCGATGGCCTGCCGTGTCTTGCCTTCTTTGAAATACACATCGCCCAGATGATCGTGGATCGTTGGATCTTTAGACATCAGCTGAACCGACCGCGTCAGCTGCTGCTCGGCATCGTCGAGCTTATTCATTCGGAAATAGACCCACCCAAGGCTGTCGAGAAAAGCATAGTTGTTCGGATCGAGACTGACGGCCTTCTTGATCAAGTCCTGCGCTTCCGTCAAGCGGGTGTTCTGGTCCGCCAGCATATAACCCAGATAGTTCAGCGCGGACGCATTGGCCGGATCTGCTTCAATCACTTGCCGGAAAATCCGCTCGGCCGGTTCAAATTTCTTCTGCCGCTCGAGCATCTCTCCCCGCAGAAACAGGATCGCGGTCTTTTCTTCCTTGCTCTGCGAAAGCTTGTCCGCCGAGTCGACCGCGTTACTCATCTCGCTGTAGTTCTTAGCTTTTTGATAGGCATCCGCGATCTGCAAATAGATCTCACGGTCGTTCTTTCCACCCAGCAGCTTCTTCAATTCGGCAACGGCCTGGTCCGTCTTGCCCTGCTCCGCCAGCAGCTCGGCCCGAACCTGCGTCAATGTCCGGTCGTTCGGATACTTCTTACTGGCCGTGTCGCTCGCCTGCTGCGCTTTGTCATACTCTTTGGCCAAGCGATATGTGTCAACCACCTGAGCCTCTACCCGTGGCGTAAGATCGGGGTCGAGTTCCGAAATCTTGCGGAACGAAGCCACCGCCTGGTCGTATTGTTCGTTTTTGCGGTACAACACACCCAGTTGCTCGAGCATTTCGGCCCTTGCGCCGCGCTGCTGCGGGTCGTACGTGGTACGTGCCGTCTTATCCAGCAGGCTTCTCAGAATCGCAATCGCATCGGCGTTCTTGCCCTCATCGGAAAGCAGATTGGCATCCGCAAACTGCACTTCCGCATTGTCGGCATCCAGAGTCTTCGCCTTATCGATCATCTGGCGTGCCTCCGGCAGCTTCCTCTGCTCGCGGTAAATTTGCGCCGAACGCAAGTACGGCTGTGCATCTTGCGAATTCGCGGTCATCAACTCTTTGTAGGTCGCGAGTGCCTCGTCGAATCGTCCTGCAAGGGCCAGATCTTGCGCCATTGCCTGCTTCAACTCGGTCCGGTTCGGGTCGAGCTCGACAGCCTTCTTATAAGCATCCGCCGCCAGCGAGTATTCCCGCATCGATTCGTAGTTGTTAGCCAGTGTCACGAGGGACCGCGGCGAGGGATTCTTTTGCGCCAGCTTTTCTAGGAGCTCGGTCGCGGCCTTCGGGTTGTTGCGGTCCGTATACACGCTCGCCAAACCGACAATCGCATCTTCATTGTCGGGATCAACGGCCATAGCCTGCTTGAATGCCGCTTCCGCCGCTACCGAATCCTCCACCACGCGGTCGAGCCGCCCCATCATCACGAGGCTCTCGACGTCTTTCGGATTCACGTCGACGACATACTTATACTGCTCGATCGCCTTACGCGCCATGTTCTCGTCGACATGATTGGTCTGCGCATCGCCAATCTGCTGCGTGTAGATATGTGCCAACACCTTACGCGCGCTCAGATCGCCCGGGTTTGCCTTGAGCGCAGCCTGCGCTTCTTCTACTGCATCCTTCAGCCGGCCCGAAACTCGATAAAGCTCCGCAATATCTTCTACCAGGAACCCTGCATTCGGGTCTTCCTTCATGGCTAACCGGAAGTTGTCGATCGCTTTGTTGACGTAGTCGCTCCGGTTCCCATAGGTTCCGGCTAGATCTTCGTAGAGATGCCCTACCGAGAAGTGATAATAGGCCGAAGCTTTCAACGAGCTTGGCTGCTTTGTTTTAGGAGGCAGTTTGGCTACGTCGGTTGCGCTTGGGCTTGCATTCTGCCCGCTAGCCGGCGTCGCTGAATTTACCAAAGGCGCAGCTAGCAAGGCAGCCGCTAAAAGACAGAAAGAGCTCAGGGGATTAAAGTGAGGGTAGGGCATTCGACCGCTTCGAGCTAAGGTGTAGGCACTGCAAACGCAGTGATGGCCCCAGTATAGCTCCGATGAGCAGGATGCGTGTTTCCTCTCCGGGGTTACCTCGGGGCTATCTCCTGAAGATAATTACTTCCCTGCCGTGACTCCTCCCCTCTCTCCTCTTATCGTCGTAGTCGGCCCGACCGGTAGTGGGAAAAGCGAGCTTTCTCTTGTTCTCGCCTCCGCGCTAGGCGGCGAGATCGTTAACTGTGACTCGATTCAACTTCACCGGGGCCTGGACGTCGGTTCCGCCAAGCTATCTCCCGCCCAACGCCTGGGCGTCCCGCATCACCTGCTCGATGTCATCGAGCCGAACGAATACCTGACCGCCGGAGCGTATGCCCACCTCGCCCGTCCCGTGCTCTCGGAGATCGCCCGCCGCCGTGCGGTACCGATCGTTACGGGCGGCACCGGACTCTATCTGCGAGCTCTCCTCGACGGACTTTCGCCTGCTCCCTCCCGTGACCAAACGATCAGAGACCGCCTCTCCGGCATAGCCGCCCGCCGTCCCGCCGCCCTGCACCGTTTCCTCGCCCGAGCCGACCCGCGCGCCGCTACCCGCATCCATCCGAACGATCTTCAAAAACTGATCCGCGCGGTCGAACTGATCCTTCTTGCCCGCCAGCCGCTGTCCGAAACGCACAGCCGTCCGCGTAATGCTCTGCAGGGCTTTACTACACTGAAGCTCGGCCTGAACCCGGATCGCGCCGCGCTGCGCGCTCACTTGGATACTCGAACGGAGCGGATGTTCCGCTCGGGCTTGCTTGAAGAAACCAGCCGTCTGCTGGCTGCCGGCGTTAGTCCTTCCTCGAAGGCCCTACAGTCTCTCGGCTACCGCCAGGCAGTTCAGACGCTTACCGACAACATGCCTGTTTCCGAGGCCATTCGCGAATGCCAGGCGCGCACCCGCCAATATGCCAAACGGCAGACTACCTGGTTCCGCCCCGAACCGGGCGTCCACTGGTTTTCCGGCTTCGGTTCCGATTCGGCAGTGCAAGAAGCCGCTCTGTCACTGGCCAGCAGCTTCGTCAGCGGAACCGCCCTCGGCTCCACACAAGATCTTCGTTTCCCTCGATGATCCTCGCAGGCAAACGTTGCTACTCAAGCATCACGTGAATTCCCTAGCACCACTGCTGCAACGCGCAGGCTTCCTGAGCCGTCGGTAGGGTTGTCAACGGCGCGCGATTCGGCAGGCCAAATTCACAAAGACGTGCTTGCGCACTACGTGATTCTTGGTGTGCCTGATCGCGCACATACCACCAGCAAGAAGGAACAAATGAAGTCAACATACAAAGCGATGCTTGTCATTCTAGGTTGTTGCGGAACCTTGGCCGCTGCCTCCGCCCCAGCCGGATTGGACGCGTACTTCGGCGTCGGAACGATGACTGCCGATTCAACAAACCGGAGTATCGACACCTTTGGCACAGGGCAGATCTTCCCGGCGAACACTCCCGGCTACTACAACACCCCGAAGTTAGGAGGGGCTTTCGGAAAGGCCGGAGCTAGCTTCTTATTCGGTCATTTTGGTATCGGCGGAGAAGCAGACTGGCGTTTCAGCCAGGGCGCTTACGCCGGACTGCAGTATCGGCCCGTCTTCTACGATTTTTACGGGATCTATCGACCGACTAATAAGTTCAAGCGAGTAGTTCCTGAGTTGATTGGCGGCTTGGGCGGAGTGGATGTGAAGTTCTACTATCCGCAGTCGTCATGTAACGCGTTCACCGGTTGTTCGAGTTCGAGCAACTTCGTCGATAGTTCGAACCACTTCCAAGTTCGTATGGGTGCCGGGCTTGAAATCTATGCCAGTTCTCACATTTACTTCAGACCGGAGATCGACGCTCACTACGTGACGAATTTCTCGCAGTTCGGAAGCAACTGGGTGCCTGAGTACAGCGTGGCGATTGGCTACCGATTCGGCGAGCACTAATCTGATCTGATCGGAGATGACGGGGCACAACGGTGTACAAGTGCCCCGTTCTTGCCGCCCGCGCCAATCGAGCGAGCGCAGGTGGCAGCCGCGATTTCGTTTCCTCCAAGGAGAATGCATGAGATATTTGCCGGCACGCACAGGACGCTGTATTGGAGCTTTACTCCTCATATCTTTGTCGCTGCAATCAGGGCTCGCCCAAACCGCCACGGCTCGGATTGTGACAGCCGCGAACGCGTTTCTCGGAACGCTCGATCAAAAGCAGCGGCAGGCTGTGTTGTTTGCCTTCGATGATGAGAAACAGCGGCAGCGCTGGTCGAATTTCCCCACGGGCGTTGTTCCGCGAGGCGGCATCAGCTTGCAAGAGATGAATGCGGCGCAACGGACGGCGGCCCTGGCGCTGGTTTCTTCCGCGCTCAGCCGGCGAGGCTTTGAGAAGGTCCAACAAATCATGGAGGGCGACGAGGTCAACAAAACGTCCGATGTTAATCAGCCGCCGTTCGGCAACGGAGGCCCGCCGCCACGATCGGGTGATGGAGGACCTCCCGAACCTCCGCCCCCCGGCAACAATGGACCGCGCCTGCCTTCCGGGAGGCGCAGCCGCAATCAACTGTTCGGCCGGGATTTGTATTACGTCTCGATCCTCGGAATGCCTTCTCTCAAAGATCCCTGGCTGCTGCAGTTCGGCGGTCACCATCTGGCTTTGAACATTACGATTGCAGGTGAGCAGGGCGTTCTTACCCCCACCCTGACGGGCGCCCAGCCCGCTCTTTACACGAGGAATGGAAATACGGTGAGGCCTCTCGCCGGCGAAAGCGACCAAGCATTTGCCCTGCTGAACACCCTCGACGAGAAGCAGCGCAAGCAGGCTATCCTTGGTTACCATTTAGCCGATCTTGTGCTCGGGCCCGGGCAGGACGGCAAGACGATTCAGCCCGAAGGACTGAAAGCATCTGCGATGAACGAGCGCCAGCGAGCCCTTCTTCTCGCCCTGATCTCCGAGTGGGCGGGCATCATTCACGAGAGCGCGGCCGCAGCTCGCATGGCCGAGATCAAGGCTGGCCTTGACGACACCTGGTTCGCCTGGAGCGGTCCAACCACAAGCCTCCCCGGACGCGGGATTGCAGCCTACTACCGGATTCAAGGTCCAAAGCTTGTTATTGAGTACGCTCCCCAGACGCTGGGCGGCGACCCCGCGATGCATATTCACACCATGTATCGCGATCCGACCAATGATTACGGCCGGAGACTCACCGGCAAGTGACCGCAAGGTTAGCGACGGCGTCTGCACTGTTGCTGTTTCTGCAATGGCCCGCGTCCGCGCACCGTCTGGACGAATACTTACAAGCCAGCATTCTCTCGATTGAGAAGCACCGGATCCAGGCTTCGATGCGCCTAATTCCAGGGGTCGCCGTTTCGTCCGCAGTGCTGGCATTGATCGATACAGATCGGGACGGCGCCATCTCTCAGGCCGAACAACTTGCTTATGCAAAGCGAGTGCTTCACGATCTTTCGATAAGCGTCGACGGCCAGGTCTTGGCACCTCAGCTGATCTCTGTCAATGTTCCGCCGCTGGAAGAGCTCAAGGAAGGACTCGGCGAAATCCACATCGAGTTCGCTGCGAGCCCAATCGCTGGCGGCTCTCACCGGCGACTCGTTTTCGAGAACCATCACCAGCCCGCTATTTCGGTTTATCTGATGAATTGCCTGGTGCCGCAGGACGCGAGGATCGGGATCGTTGCTCAGAAGCGTAATGAGAATCAGTCCTTCTACGAACTCGACTTTGTGCAGACCACCGCTGGCACCGCTTCCTCTTCCGCCCGGAGTGTCGGATTCGCCAGCATATTCCGCCTCGGCATGCGGCACATCGCTGAAGGGAGCGACCATCTCCTGTTTCTGCTCGCTCTGCTTCTGCCCGCGCCGCTCATTGCCCTCCGCTCCCGTTGGGCGGGACTCGACGGGGTGCGTCCAAGCTTGTTGCGAATTTTGAAAGTCGTAACGGCGTTCACGCTCGGACATTCGCTTACGCTCGCACTGGCAGCTTTGGGCGTGGTTCGCGTCCCCGCCCGGCCCGTTGAAGTTCTAATTGCGGTATCAGTCTTTGTCTCGGCTGTTCATGCTCTGCGTCCGCTCTTCCCTGGACGCGAAGCCCGCCTGGCAGCCTTCTTCGGTCTTATTCACGGCCTTGCCTTCGCTACCACGCTCGCCGATCTCGGGCTCGTGCGCTGGCAGCGTGTCTGGAGCATACTGGCCTTCAACCTGGGCATCGAGACCATGCAGCTTATAGCTGTCGCGGCTGTCATGCCCGCTCTGCTCCTGCTAAGCCGCACCCCCACATACTCGTTCTTACGAATCGGCGGCGCCTTGTTTGCTGGCTTCACCTCACTCGCCTGGATCACGGAGCGATGGCTAAACCTACATCTTTAATCCTGTTACGATGAACTCGTGTTTTTGAACCGCCTGCCACTCCTGAGCGCGGTCGCTCTCTCACTCGCTTTCGCTTCTTTCGCAACGCCGGCAACTGTTCTCGTTCTCCAATTTCATAACGGCTCTCAGTACCCGGATCTGAACTGGGTGGGAGAGAGCGTCTCGGAACGCCTCAAAGATGAATTCAGCGCGCAGAACCAGATCGTTTTCGGTCGCGAGTCGCGCGCCGAAGCTCTCCGGCGTCTGTCCGTTCGTCCAGGTGCGGAGTTCACGAAGGCCACCCTAATCCGGTTAGGCCAGAGTCTTGATGCCGATTATGTCTGCTACGGCACTTACGAAGCAACCGTGCCTCCGGGCAGCTCCGAGCTGAAGCACGGCTCCGTTCAAATCAGTGCGCACTTCCTGGATCTTAGAAAGCTCCACGATGGGCCAGATCTTACGGAAGCAGGCAAACTTGTGGATCTTTCGCGGCTGGAAGAACACCTGGCTTTCCAATCGCTCCGCTATATCGATCCCGCGCTCGATCTTTCTCTCGACCGCTTTCTCTCCCCCGCCAAGTTGACGCACGCCGATGCGGAAGAAAGCTACATCCGCGGCCTCCTCTCGCCTAATCCCGATCAACAGGCCAAGTGGTTCACTCAGGCCCTCGCACTCGATTCGAAATTCGCCAACCCGGCGTATGAGCTCGGCAAACTTTCACTCGAACGCAAGAACTACCGCGAGGCTATCTCCTGGCTGGGGCGCATCTCCGCCTCCGATCCCCGCTACCCCGAAGCTCGCTTCAAAATGGGGCTGGCCGCGTTCGGAGCTGTGGATTATGCTGCTTCGTCCAATTACTTTCGCGAGATTGTTCACGCCTTCCCGATGAACGAGATCTACAACAACCTGGGCGCCGCAGAGAATCAGATTAATCAGCCGGTCGCAACCGATGACCTGCGACACGCCGTGGAAGGCGATCCGAACGATCCCATCTATCTCTTCAACCTTGGTTTGGCTCTGCTCAAGAACAACAGCTTCGACGAAGCTTCAAAACGTTTTCAAGCCGCTCTCAGCCAAGGTACCGATGATGCCGAAACAAAAGCTCTCCTGGCGAGGGCGCAGCGCCGCGAAGCCTTTGTTCCGTCCGGCGCGCCGCTTCCCGTGCCTCGCCTGAAGCCGAATCTCGACATCACCGCCTTTCGCCAGCTCAAAGCCGTCGTCCAGTCCAAGGGCAGCTCTTAAGCCGAGCTTTGCGGAGCGCAAGCCGCGGGACGTAGCCCGCCATAACCCTCAGATTGTTCCGACTGCGGGTAAGCCGCCGATCTTAATCTGAGTCGCCTTCACTACATTTCTGATGGCTCCTCAGAGAATTCAGAAAGGCAATGATCCAGAGCTCCTGAATCAGCGGAACCAGTTGATTATCGAACATCTCCCCCAAGTGAAGATGATCGCCAGACGAATTCACGCCAGCCTGCCTGTCTCGGTGCCCTTAGACGATCTGATATCCAGCGGCACGGTAGGTCTCATCGACGCTGTCGATCGTTACAACACAACCTTTGAAGTGAAGATCGAGATTTACGCCAAACACCGGATTCGAGGCGCCATCTTGGACAGCTTGCGAGCACTCGATTGGGCGCCGCGAGAAAAACGCAGACACAGGAGACTTATTCAAACGGCTATTTGCTCACTGGAGCACAAGCTGGGCCGCCATCCGGACGAGCAGGAAGTAGCTGAACACCTTCAACTCTCAATGGAAGAGTATCGCGACTGGCTGTCCGAGACTCGATTCGTTTCGATGTACTCCGTCAGCAGCGAGGACGGTGAGGGTGAAGTGGACCTCCAGATGTTTGTTCCCGATTCAGAGGAACAGCTGCCCTCACGGCTTCTGGAAAGGGCTGAATTGAAGTGCTACCTCGCCCACGCGCTCGACGAATTACCCGGCAAGGAGGGCACCGTACTCAGCCTTTACTTTTATGACGAGTTGACCTTGCGCGCCATTGCGGAGATTATTGGCGTGACCGAATCCCGTGCCTCTCAGCTCAAGACCCAGGGCATCAAACGGCTCCGCACCATAGTCAGTAGAAGCTGGTGCTATCGGGGAATGCTTCCCGTCGATGCTTTCCAGCCGGAAGAGCAGGAACAGGCAGCTTAGCCAAGAGCTACTCGATCGTTACGCTGCCTGAATCGACCCGCACCTGCACAAGTGGTCCGCCGCTGCGCACTTTTCCCTCCACATGATGTTTCGTGAAGCCGCTGTTGGCCGTCATCTCCGGAACCGATATACGTCCGCTGTCCGTTTCGGCACTGATGTTATAGCCGGCATCGCGCGCCAGCTTGACCGAGACGCTGCCTGAGTCTGCCTTCGCTCGAATCGAAGCAGGACGTGTCTGGCTCAAGCGGATGCTTCCGGAGTCTGTCTCGGCATCGATGCTGCCCGCTATTTCCGTCGCTTCCACGCCGCCCGAATCGACGCGCGCCGATACTGCGCCCGTGACGTTGTGTATGTGAATGCCACCTGAATCTGCCGCCGCACGCACGTCCGATTGGACATCGCTGATCTGCACTCCGCCTGAATCCGTCTTGCAGTCGACCGGTCCGCGAATACCCGACACGCGTATCCCGCCTGAATCCGCAAGAGCCCGCAGCTGCGTCTCTACCGGCGTCCGAATCTCCAAGCTCATGGAAATACCGCGCAGCGCTTCACTACGCACATATCCGATCTTCACCCGATTCCCGCTCTGCTCCACTGGCGGATGCTGCTCCAGTTCTCGGATACGGCCCTCGACATCGCCACCGCTGAACCAGCCATGCTGCGCTTTGAGAATGGCGTGTACTTCCAAGCGTCCGGGGGAACCCGGACTGACGGTGATTCCTCCGGCGTCGGTCTTGACGTCAAGCTCCACCGGCCCCGTTATCGATAAGCTTTTATCGAAGGACCCCTGGTCGTCGGCCCCGCTCAACATACCAGCCGCTAGTGCGAGTGTTCCGGCCACCTGAACAAAAGTTCTCATGTAATCTCCTTGAGGTGCTGCTAGAACACTACGCATACGCGATCAGAATGTTCATTTCGGCATCCAGAATGGTTCACGCGTCGGAACGAACCCGACCGGTACTTCCGTCACAAATGTCTTGAGCCACTCGGCGCAGTACTCCATTCCGGGCTGTTCACTCGGTATGTGTCCGAGTAAGATCAGTGCCTTCTTCCTGCCTTCCGCCGCCGCATCTGCAACGTATTCGATGGTCTCCCATTCCGGAACTTCACCGATCGCCAGAACTTCCAGATTGTCGCGCTTGAGCATCGCCCGGTGATGCTCCGGCCCTGAAGCTCCTGGCGATAAGCCGACTTTGGTCACTTTCATCTCTCCATCGCCCACTACGCGCAGAACATGAATCCCAAGCCGCTGTTTCATTTGTTCCGCCAGGTCGGCGACCGTTATCTCGGGTACCACAAACAAGCTTGGATCCGCCGGGTTCTCAAACTTCTGCCAGCCGAGCGCCTCCACCACGCCAGTCATAATCCCATCCGGCCGCCGCAGGTGCCAGTAATCATGAAAGCGCCAAACTACCAGCTTGTGATCTTTGATAAAGGCTTCCTTCTGCGCCCATACCGCATCCTGTTCCTTCTCGAACTCGTCCGTTTTATCCGAATGGCTATAAAACGTCGGCTCGTGCGTGATGATCAGGTTCATGCCGCCCGCCGCCGCGCGGACAAGCACGTCGTAGGTCGCCATCATCGTCGTCGCAACGCCCGTTACGCGCGTCTCAGGATCGCCGGCTTTGAAAGTGTCTACCGTATCAGCCTTCCAAGGTATGCCAATATGCGCCTGAATGCGCTCGATTACCTGGCGTGCCGTCAGATTACGGTCTTGTTGGGCAGGGAGGCTCATTCCCAACGCAAGCCAGCAGAGAAAGACTCGATGTGTCACGTTCTTCATCCTACTGCCGACCCGTCTATTAAATATCTTTAGAATTAGCTCTCCTTGGCCACCAATATGCTGCTGAGCGGGACTGATGCTTGTTCCTTCAGCCCTGCGGTCACCTGCTTTTCGTCCCTTCCGCTCGACAATTTATTGGTTGGGCTCGTCCAGCGGGCGCCTCTGTATAATCGGAGAGCCTTATGCTTGAGGCTTTCGGGCTGTCACATCCTGGCTGTGTTCGTCCGAACAATGAGGACTACTTCATTAGCGACACAGACTCCGGCATTTTCATCCTGGCTGACGGTATGGGCGGAGCGAATGCTGGCGAATACGCCTCGCGCCTAGGCGCCGAGCGGCTGTATGAGCTGCTATCGAATAAGACACATTCCGACGGTGATTCAGGCATTGAGCGCGCTTTCAGCGAGGCGAACCTGGCTGTTCGCGAGGCGGCCAAAGCCGACCCCAAGTTGAGCGGTATGGGCACCACCCTGCTCGTTGCCCGCGACATCGGTGAATCCTGTTTCGAGATCGGCAGTGTGGGCGATAGCCGCGCTTATCTGGTCTCTCGCGGCCAGCTCTCCCGCATCACAGAGGATCAAACCTGGGTGGCCGAGGTCGGTTCTCAGCTTGGACTTAGCGATGAAGCTCTGAAGAAACACCCCTACCGGCACGTCCTCACTATGGCGGTCGGAAGCGCGGACGAGCTTCGTGTTTTCTCCCGGCGGATCGAGATGAGCGTCGGCGACCAGATTCTGCTCTGTTCCGATGGCTTGCACGGCGTTCTCAGCGAAAATAATTTGACCGAAGCTCTCGAATCTGAGAAAAGTCTTCCCGAGAAATGCCACTCACTCATCGAGGCCGCAAAGAGCGCCGGCGGGCCCGATAACGTCACCGCCCTTCTGATTCAGCTCTGCTAGACGCGCGGCCGGGGTGCCTGCAAGTGACCGAAGGTGGTCTTTGCACCCGGATAGAGGCTGCTTTTGAGATTTTGGTCCCCTTTGCTTTCGGTTTTGCTAGTGCCCGTTATGGCTGGCTGGCCGCTACTAGCGCAAACTGCAACAATCCCCGGTCCTGCTTCCGACTCGGGTGATGCGCCCTCGCTTCAATTGCGAGTCCTGAATCCCAATTCCTCCGCCGGAGACTTCACAGTCGAAGTCACCGATATGGCCGGCGCGCCCGTTTCGAACGCCGCCGTAGTTTTCCGCCTGCCTGACGACAGCTCGTCTACTTTTGCCGATGGCTCTCTTGCCTCCGTTACTTACACCGACGCTGGCGGACGAGCTCACTTGAGCTCCGGTGTGTATTGGGGCTCGTCAGCCGACCCCATAACGGTGCGCATTACGGCTGCAAAAGGCACCGCGCATGCAGGACTCCTGGTTGAGCACTCTTCTTCTCCGGCGGCGAATCTACCCGCGGCCAAGCCGTCTCCGTCCCCTCTTCCCGCGCCCGCCCGGATGGCTGCCCAACCAGGTTCCATAAGCTCTGCGCCCGGCCCGTCTCCCGGCATATCGATCGATTCGAACGTTCCCATCCGCCACTTCGCTTCTACGGGAGCCGATGCCGCGGACATCCCCGGCATCTCGATCTCGAGCGCCGGCCCCGCTTCTGGCAGTCACATCCGAACCAAGTGGATATTGATCCTGGCTGCTGCCGCTGCCGGCGGCGCGGCGATAGCGATGACGCATAAGGGCGGCAGCTCGAGCGGGTCTTCAAGTAGCGGTGGCGGCAACATCACACTTGGAACTCCCACCGTGACTGTCGGCCACCCCTGATTGCTTCGGCGTCGAATCGAGCTTATGCATCTTCGTTTACCGATCGTCTTCGGCCTTTGCGCTGCGGCTCTGAATGCACAGCTCGGCTCCCCCCGGCCCGGTTTTTTTCACGCGCCGGGCCGACCCGTTCAGACCCTCTACGGCATTCCAGGCAATCTCGTGCCGGGCCCCGCGCCCTTCGGCCCTGTTAGTGCCATTAGCTTTTCAGATGAAGGCGGACTCGTGGCGCATAACGGGCGCATCGAACTCGTTCGCCCGGACGGACGCCCCATCGCTGCTTACGAATCCGATGAACCGTTACCGTTACTGAACATTGATCGCGATCTCTCCTCGGCCATTGCCTGGCTGCCGCAGAATCATGCCGCACTCTGGTTCGATCGCCAGAGTTTTGTTCTAGCGCCCATCCACGACGAAGCGTTCATCGGCACTGCGACCTCCGTCTGGCTCGAGACTTCGCACATGGCGCACTTCATCGTCTTGCATTCCGACAACACAGTCTCGGTAGTCAAAGTCGATCTCTCTAACGGCGAGGTTGTTTCGTCAGACTTTCTGCCCGGAGTGCGCGGACCTGCGTTCGCGTTCGGAACCTCGCTTCTATGGACCGATGAAGGCGGGCTTCACATCGAAGTGTCCCCAGGTTCCGAGAATGTCCTCCTTTTTCCTCCGGGGCCCTTCACTGCCGCCAGGATGTCGTCCGGCTGGATTCACCTGTCCTCTCTTTCGACCGGTAACCAATATGCTCTGCATCTCGACGCGCACGAGCCCACGTTGTCGCGCATACCAGGCAGGGTGGCTGGTCGCCAGTGAAGGCTTTCCTGCTTTTGGCGCTCTGCTCCCTCGGTTTGTCGGCTGCCGATCTCAGCTTCACAATCAGCCCTGCTTACGTGTTCGCGGACACGCCCCAAGGGCAGGCTTCGACCGTCGTTGTCAGCGTCAGGAACACTTCAGGGCACAGAGTGTCGATCATTGATCTCTACGTTGGATCGAGCGATGGGTCCGCCGCTCATACGCCGGACTACCGAGTCACCGGATTCGATCAGGGCGGTCACGTCCTCGGGCCGGGAGCTTCCACCCCGTTCACCGTTAATTTCACTCCGACCGCGACAGGCATCCTCTCAGGATTCCTTCAAGTGGATTACGGCGTAGAAGAGAACGGCTGTGTGATTGCCGATAACGGTACTGTTCCCCTGGAGTGCGCCATCATTGCGCCCGTCTCCACCCTGCAGGGCACCGGCACAGCGCCATCCTGGCTGTTGTCTTACGTACAAGGCGGAGTCACGATCATCCCCACTCCGAACTCATCGTCACGCCTCGATTTCGGGCCGGTTACTCCTCCCAACAAAAGTTCGCTTACATTCACCGTTGCCAATCAGACATCCGCTCCCATTTCCACACCGTCAGTCTCATTAGTTTTTCCGAGCGGCACCGCCTTCTCTCTAAACACGTCGAATCTCTCGTCCACTATCCCCGCTGATGGCAGCGTGAGCTTCACGGTGACCTTCGCTCCAGCCAGCGGAAATGCACTTACGACGAACACACTCTCGGTAGGAATCAATTCCTACGGCATCGAGGGCACCAGCCAAAACGCGCTCGACATCGAATACACCGATTCCACCGGGGTGCGGAGCATCGCTCAAAGCACCATCAATTTTCCAAATGCCGCCCCGGGCAGCGCGGCAACCCTCAATTTCACGGTTCAGAATCCTGCCATAGCGCTCGATCCGGTCATCATTCCAAGTGTCTCGGTCTCCGGGTCCGGTTTCCAACTCACGGGAGCTCCTGCGACTCCGGTCACCCTGCAACCTGGTGGCGCTCCGCTTTCCTTCTCAGTAACCTTTTCGGCACCGGTAGCCGGAAGCTTTAGCGGCATTCTCCGCATCGGCAACCTCACTTTCTCTCTCACCGGCCTTGGCGTCGTCTCACCCGTTCCCCCTATGTCCTTTCAGCTAAGCCAATCCCCTCTCGCTAGCTCCCAGCAGGTCGACCTGACAATCTTGGCGGCCACCCCGGCCACTCAAACGCACCTCGGCACGCTCACCATGCAGTTCACCCCTGCTGTTAACGGCGTCGCAGACGATCCCGCAATCTTCTTTGTGGATACGCAAGGTCGCGAGCTCCAGGTCACCTCCGCTGCCGGGTCGCAGAGCGTCACCTACAACAACCAGTCGTTGCTCACCTTCCAGACCGGCACCACGGCCGGCACAATCACCTTCACGCTCACTTTCACGGACACGCCGCCGCTCACCGGAAGCTACACGATCGGTTCGACCGCCATTCATATCTCGTCCGCGCAGGCCACCCGCTCTACGCCGAACCTGAAAATTAACGTTACGGGCTTCGACAACACCTACACCGCCGGACAACTCTCGTTCGTCTTTCTCGATGCAAAAGGCAACAAGATGAACGCCCAACCCATATCTGTCGATGCCGCCGCCAGCTTCCACCAGCTTTTCTTTACGGATAACCCGGCGGGCGGTGCCTTCGCGCTGCAAGTCACCTTCCCAGTCACCACCGGGGACATCAGCAAGATCGCTTCCGTCAAAGTCACTCTTGCCAACTCGGCCGGCGAGGCTAGTTCGAATCTCACCTTTCAATAAGCTGGGGCGGCGGCGCGCTACCGTAAATCATGACGCCTTCGCGTGAACGGTCAGGCAATCTTCGAACAGCTCTCACCATCGCGGGTTCCGACCCCAGCGGCGGCGCGGGCATTCAGGCCGACCTCAAGACCTTCCACCAGTTTGGCGTCTACGGCGAAGCCGTTGTCACTCTCGTCACGGTGCAGAATACGCAGCGCTTCTCGCGCGTCGAGGTCATGCCTGCCGATCTCGTCGTCGAGCAGATCGCGGCCGTGATTGGTGACATCCCGCCCAAAGCTGCCAAAACAGGCGCGCTCGGAAGTGTCGAAATCGTAGAAGCGATTGCCGAGGCTGCCCGGGCTTTCGATTTCCCGCTCGTGGTTGATCCCGTGATGATCAGCAAGCATGGCGCGCGCCTTCTCTCGCACCGCGCCGAGGAAGTGCTGAAGCAAAAGCTTCTGCCCTGCGCGTATCTTGTCACCCCGAATATTCCCGAGGCCGAGGCTCTCTCCGGCATGAAAATCTGCACGGAAGCCGACATGGCAGCGGCCGGGGATCGCATTCTCCAGTTCGGCTGCCGCGCCGTTCTTGTCAAGGGCGGCCATCTTCCGGGCGAGCCGGTCGATATCCTGCGCTGGCCTGGTGCCCGCCCTGCTTTCGATGGATCGCCCTTCTCCGGCAGCCGCGTTCCCACGAAACACACACATGGCACAGGATGCACTTACTCGGCCGCCATTACCGCTGCTCTCGCGCACGGCAATACGCTGCCTGAAGCCATCCTGCTCTCGCGCAATTACGTCCAGCGGGCTATCGAAACGGCTCCCGCGCTTGGCAACGGCCTCGGCCCTTTGAATCACTTCGCTGCGCGATCCGTTCCTGTTTGAGCCCGTAAGAAAGTTCGTCCAGCAGGACGCCTCAGCCTGCGGCCGCCACCACGATCGTCATATCGTCGTGCTGCGGCGCACCCCCGGCAAATCCGTCCGCCTCGCGGAAAATACGTTCCACCATCGCTTCCGGTGAGGCATCCCAAGCGTTCCGTATTGTCTCGATCATCTTCGCTTCGCCCCACTCATCATCTTGTATGTTCATGGTTTCGGAAATGCCATCCGTAAACAGCACGATGCGATCTCCCGCGAGCAGGTCGATAAACGAACTCTCGTATTCGCACTTCGGCAGCAGCCCTACCGGTGGTCCGCCTGTATCTAGCCGGATTGTCTGCAACTGCCCGTCCGCTTCCCGCAGCACCAGAGGAGCGTTGTGTCCTGCATTCACATACGTCAGGCGCCGCGCGTCGGCCGCATACTGCGCGTAAAAGAACGTTGCGTAGCGGTTCGACGAGGATGCCATATAGACCAGCTGATTCACATTGGACATGAGCTTTTGCAGATCCCGGCAGCCCCCGAGCGTCTGCCCCCGCAGCGATGCCTGCAAACTTGCCATCAGCAGCGCTGCCGGAATTCCCTTTCCCGACACGTCGCCGATCGCCAGCCCGAGCCCTTCTCCGGGCAGCGTTAGAAAGTCGTAATAGTCTCCTCCGACCTCGCGCGCCGGGCGGCAAACACCGAAATACTCAAGCCCGCGTGTGTGCGGACGAGTCTGCGGGAACAGCTGCTGCTGTACATCCCGGGCAATCGATAGCTCGCGCTGCAGAACCTCGCGCTCGGCTACTTCGGTGGCGACGGTGGAAGTCAGTCTGCTGTTCTGCACTGCCAATGCCGTCTGCTGTGCGACCGACTGCAAAAGCTCCATGTCGCGCGCCGAATAGGGAGTCTCCGCATATCTTCGGCCAAGGCTGAGGAACCCAAGCAATTCCTCGCGCCAGGTGAGAGGAACCAGCAGCTGCGCTTCCAGTTCATCTAGCGCGTTCTGTTCCTCATCGTCGATCCCGGCTGCCCACGAGCGAGGATCGTCAAGATAAACCGGCAGCGCCCGCCTCTCCCGCTGCAGCTCGCCCACGATCCCTGATCCTGTCGGGAACGCAAGCCCGGGCGGCTCCGAATAGCCAAGTGCGAACGCTACGCTGTATGACTTCTGTTCACGAAGGAAGACTGCTAACTCGGAAATATGCAGCGCCGCCGCAAGGCGCGTCCCAACCGCGGTCAGCAGCGGCGGAAGTTCAATCAACGTCTCAACGCTCTCGGCCAGTCGCGCCAGCAGTTGCTCGGCGTCATGCGCATCCCGAAAGAAACGCCGGTCAATCCATTTCGCCAGCTTCCGGCCGCCGAGCGTCACCAGAAAAATCAATCCAATGCCGGCCGCCGTCAAGCCTGCCCGCTCGGGGAACGAAAAGCGCTTGGAAAGAAGTGCCACCAACAACACAACCGCGATCGAAACAGCCAGCTGGAGAAACACCAGCCCGCGCCTCGCCAGTGCATACTGCAGCCCTTGGCGTAAAATCACTCGAACATCGAGCGCTCGCTGCACGAACGTCACATACGCCAGCGTCAACGGGAAAAGCGCGAACGCAGCAAAAACCGGCACCAGAATCCAAACCGGCAGGCTGTCCTCATGCATCTTCACCATGCTGCGGCTGGAAAATTCTACAATCAGTGCGGGAATAAAACTAAGTGCCAAGCCAGTGAAAAGCACGCGTAGACGGCGGCGGTCGTCAGGGTCTGACGTTTTGACGAACTTGGCCACCAGCACCACCAGGAACAATGTCAGGCAGGCGTACATCATGGCGAGCCGCGGAGCTCCCATCATCTCCGTCAACTCCAGCCCCAAGCTGCTATGCATTCCCTCGTTCGTCATCACTCGATAGAAAGCGGCAGCCGCATACTCCGCCAGGGCAGGGGCGAGAAAGATCCACTTCAGCCACGGATAGCGCCGGTCGAAGACGGCTCGCTCCGGAAAGTAAATCGCAAAAAGCAGCATGCAGATCGGCCAGCTATTGATCACTGCGCTTCGATATATCAGCGCAACGTGCTTGAGCGGGGTGCTCCAGCTCATAACCTGATCAACCCGGTTGCTGCCGTCAGAGACAACGCTGAAGCTGACGAGAACCGCTAACAAAAGCCACGCCCGCGCATCCCACACTCTGCCGCTCGCCACGAAAAAGCCCAGGAACAGACAGGCCAATGGCGTGAGCACATGAAGATTAAATCCGATCACCCAGGCGGCGAGCATGGATGGCTCGAAATGCTGCGCATCACTCCAGATCGACTGGAGCATCGCGTATGACACCGGAATCTGAAACGCCAGCGTTCCCGCAAACAGCGCGGCGAGGAAAGCGTACCTGGAAAAATCGCTCGCTTGAGGACGAACCTCCCGGCCCGCTCTCGCGCGCGATTTCCCTGCCGCGTTCTTCAATACTTTGCTACCGTGGGATCCACCTTCTCGCTCCACGCCGTGATTCCCCCCGTCAGGTTCCGCACGCGCCGGAATCCATTCGCCTTCAGCAAGTCTACGGCTTTCTGGCTGCGGCCGCCGGTCTTGCAGTGCGCCACGATGTCAGCCTCCGGATCGAGCTCGGTTAAATGCTTCGAAAGTTCGCCAAGCGGGATCAGGCGCGCGCCCGGTATCCGCGCAATCTGATATTCGTGAGGCTCGCGCACATCGATCAGTACAAAATCGTCGCCCCGGTCGAGCTTCTGCTTTACTTCGGTCGCTTCAATCACTTCATTTGAAGGCACAGCTTGTGAGTCCATCGGTTTCACCCCGCAAAATTCTTGATAATCGATCAACTTCTTCACCGTCGGATGGTCGCCGCACACCGGGCAACCCGCATCACGACGCAGTTTTAACTCCCGGAATCGCATGCTGAGCGCATCGTAAAGCAGCAATCGCCCTTTCAGCGTTTCGCCCACGCCCAGTATGATTTTCACTGCTTCGGTCGCTTGAATCAGCCCGATCACGCCCGGCAGAATTCCAAGCACTCCGCCTTCCGCGCAGCTCGGCACCAGCCCCGGCGGCGGCGGTTCCGGATACAGACAGCGGTAACAGGGCCCATCCTCATAGGCGAATACCGTTGCCTGCCCCTCGAAGCGAAAAATCGATCCGTACACGTTCGGCTTTTTCAGCAGGACGCAGGCGTCATTCACCAGGTAGCGCGTCGGGAAGTTATCCGTGCCATCGACCACCAGGTCGTAGCCCTGCAAGATCTCGAGCGCATTCTCGCTCGTCAACCCGGTCTCGAATTTGTCGATCTGCAGATTCGGATTGATGTCCCGCATGCTCTCCGCTGCCGAATCGAGCTTCTTGCGGCCGATGTCTTTCGTCCCGTGAATCACCTGCCGCTGCAGATTCGAGGCGTCCACTACATCGAAATCGATGATGCCGATCTGCCCTACGCCGGCCGCCGCCAAATAGAGCCCGACCGGCGCGCCCAAGCCTCCCGCGCCCACCATGGCCACTCGCGCCTGCTTCAATTTGAGCTGGCCCGCGACTCCCACTTCCGGCAAAATCAAATGACGGCTGTATCGCGCCACTTCTTCATTCGTCAACGTATCTTCGGGCGCCGTCGCAGTCGCTGGGCCTCCAGCCCTCGCGGCCAAAGCCGTGCCGCCCGCAATACTCGGTACGATCGAGATCGTCTCGTTTCCCTCGAGCTCGGTCGCATCCTTATCCAAATAACGAATGTCCTCGTCGTTCACGTACACGTTCACAAAGCTGCGCAGTTTGCCTTGATCGCTGAACAAGTTCTTCTTGATATTTGGATACCGTGTCGTGAGCGCGGCAAGCGCATCGCCTACGGTCGCGCCAGTTACCTCCACCGCGTCTTGCTGCTCGGTAAATTGCCGCAGCGCCGTCGGAATCAAAATCCTGACCATCTCAGCTCCTCTTCTTCCGCTTTCGTCTGTTCTAAATCGGGCAGAAAGCTACGCGCATGATCGAATTTGCCCCGCTGCACAGCCAGCACCACAAACGAGTACCAGGGACACGAGTTTTTCAAATCCGTCTCAGAAAAGTAGGCGTCGCAATCCGGATGCGAGTGAAAGATTCCGATCAGATCCAGCCCGCGCGCGCGTGCCGCGGCATCCGCATCGCGCAGGTCTTCCGGTCGAAGCTCGTAGCGCTCTCCCTGCGGCCCTGCAAACGTATTCTCTAACGGCAGCGCTTCCGTTACGGTCTTGCTCTCGCCTTGCACATGCCCGAGCATCGCGCCGCAGCATTCGTTCGGATATGTTCGCTCCGCATGCAGCAACATGGTCTGCCAGGGCTTTGCCTCAATCGCAATCATGCGCTCATTTCCTTAACTGCACTACATCCAACCGCTCGAGCATTCTTAATGACCGTGCCGGCTTTTTGTCGTGCGGCGCCACAATGCGAAACGGCCCTTGCGTTTCCTTCAGCGGCGCGCCCTCGCTCTTATCCGCCAGCAGCAGATCGCCTTCGCTGAACGTCGCGTCCATTTCAGTGAGCGAATAAACGACAGCATAGCCATCCCGCCCAGTGGCCAGCATGTAATTGGAAAGCGCTTTTCCGCGTAGCTGCTCTCCGAAGGGCGCGCCTGCTTTTGCAAGCACATCATGTAGCAGCACGCCTTCATACTGCACCGTCTGCCCGTGCTCATTCACTGTCATCGAGCGCCGCGGCATCTTTCGCAAATCGTCCTCCGTCATAGTCAGCTCTGGCTTGTCGCCAACTTTAATGACCAACCTCTGCTCCGCTCCAGCGCAGAGGGCCAGACAAAACGACCCGCAGAAAAGCCATTTCTTCATACAACGCCTCGCTTCTTTCTATCCGTGCGGGTCAGCCAAGTCACTGCCCCGAATGCTCCCAGCCAGGATCCCAAAGCCGCAAACAACACGTAAAGCGGATTGCCTGTATAACTGATCACCGCAAACGCCGAAAGCAGATACCAAAGGCTGCTCCAGTTCGCCGCCGAAATTCTACGCCGTCCGGAGACAGCCGAATTGAAGAGCACATAAACCGCATCGGTCAGCGCCGTTGAAGCCATCACTCCTGCAGCGATCAGCGGATGGAGAGCATGCATAAGTCTACGCTCCATTATGATGAGACTTGCCACAATGCCCCACCTGCCGAACTCTCTCCGGTTCCTGCTCCCCTTATCGCTCACTTTGACTCTTCTTGCCCAATCGCACAAGCCGCCGCAAGCCACCATCTCGAATGGCCTGCTACACGCCGTTCTGTACCTGCCCGATCGTGAGACTGGTTTTTATCGCGGCACGCGGTTCGATTGGTCGGGCGTAATTCGCAGCCTCGAGTTCGATCATCACAATTATTACGGGCCCTGGTTCAACAAGACCGATCCGGACGTTATCGATTTCATCTTTCATGGTGCGGACATTGTTGCCGGCCCTTGCAGCGCCATTACCGGACCCGTGGAAGAATTCTCTACCGGGCGCAAGGCTCTTGGCTTCGACCAGGCGAAGCCCGGCGGGAACTTCATCAAAATCGGCATCGGCGTGCTGCGCCGGCCGGATGATCGCGATTACAATCCTTACCGCCTTTATCAAATTCTCGACCCGGGCAAGTGGCTGGTTACGCCGAACGCGGATTCAGTTGAGTTTTCGCAGGATTTGAGCGATCCCGAATCCGGCTACGCTTATCGCTACACGAAAACCGTGCGCCTCAAGCGGGGCAAGCCTGAAATGGTCATTGCGCACAAGCTCGTTAACACCGGGCATCGCGTCATTGAAACCAGCGTCTACGATCATAATTTTCTGGTGCTCGATGGGCAGCCGACGGGCCCAGGCTTCACGCTCAAGCTGCCCTTCGATATCAAAACGCAGCGCTTTGAAAATGCGCAGTTGGCGGAAGTTCGCGGACGCGAATTTACCTATCGCAAGCCGCTAACGGATCGCGATACAGTTTCGGCCGAGATCTCAGGCTTTGGCAAAACCGCCGCCGATTACAACATCCAGATTGAAAACAGCAAAGCCGGTGCCGGTATGCGCGTTGTGGGCGACCGCCCGCTGAGCGAGGCAAATCTCTGGTCGATCCGTTCGGTGCTTGCCATGGAGCCCTTTATCAGTATGTCCATCGCTCCCGGCAAGTCATTTACCTGGACGTACACTTACACGTACTACTCGCTGAAATAATTCCTGAAGAGCGGCCGCGTTTGGTGCGCTCAGCGACTGTGAATTGTTCGATTTCTTTATAGAAGGCGAATGGCGGCTGAATGACGGGAGCGCAGAAGAGCGTCTTCGGTGGATTTTGAAGGCGCCCAGCGAGCTACAGCAGGCTCAGAGTGCGCTATAACCCACACCTCTGCAGAGAGTGAATATTGATATCGGCAGTCATTCCGCTGATTACTTTCCTGCTGGCATGATTATGTCTCCTGCTAAATCCATGCAGGCGGCGAAGAATCCAGATAAGAAAAAAGCGGCGTCTCAGATCTCGGGGATATTGTTCAGGGAAAATGCCGCAATTACTCGATATATGCTGACATTTTTGCTAAAGTATCTCAGAAGATGCCGCCTCGGACGGTTAGATTTAGCGAAGAAGATCTAACCTTATTCGGTGAAGCCTCTGGGGATCGCAATCCGCTTCACCTTTCTTCGGAATACGCACGCGCTACAGCTTATGGACAGAGAGTGGTCTTCGGTGTCCTTGGAGTTTTTGCTTGTCTTGCCGAAGTAGCGGGTGATTTCGTTTCCATCACGCGGTTAACTGCTGATTTCTTTCGTCCCATGTTTATTGGTACTGAGTACACAGTCGACCGCACCGATCAGGCGGACACACGGGTTGTGCGCTTGCTAGATGGAAGCACCCCGCTCTTGGCTGTAACGATCACAACCGGGGCTGAACGGACTTGTGTCCGGCCCACTCCCGTGAGTGATTATTCGCCGCATTTCGAACGCTCAGAAGCGCGAACAGCGGACGGAGATATCGAGCCCGGGTTCACTGTGTCCGGCGATTACACCTGTGACGGGGCCGCTCTGGATCGTTTACGATGCCGCTGGAAGACCTCTGCGGATCCGTTCATTCTGGAGTTGCTTTTATGGAGCAGCTACTTCGTCGGAATGGAGTTGCCTGGCAGAAGCGCCTTGTTCTTCCGTCTCAGCCTTTCTTTGGAAAACGCGGCGGTAGAGCACGCTCCTTTGCGCCATCTTGTTCGCGTAATCGGCTTCGATCGAACTCTTCGCCAGATGCGGGCAAAATTTTCCATACAAGCTGCTGGCAACCAGGTTGCATCGGGCGAATACCGCGCCTTTGTTCGTCCCGACTTAATAGAAGATAGCGAGGACATACCGGCGGGCAGCGGTCTGGTCGGAAAAACAGTATGTATCATAGGCGCAAGCCGCGGCTTGGGTGCAACACTCCGACGCCTCCTCGAGGCGCAGGGGGCCAAAGTTCTTGGGCTTTCACGCGGCCAACACGCTCTGGCAGATGGCGTTATATCCGGTGATGCCTCCGACCCGTCGGTGTTGGCAAGGGCGCGCGAACGAATCACAGAGGAGTTCGGCAGCCTAGATTTCTTGATCTGCAATGCGTGTCCATCGATACTTCCGTTGCGTTTGGAACAAACCAAGGTTCAACGAATCGATAGCTATATCAGCAGCGCAGTAGCATTGGTTGCACAGCCTCTCACGGCCTTTCTCGATTTGCTAGAAGCTAGCGGTGGCTGCAACGTGGTCATCTCGTCAATCGCGGTTGAAAACCCGGTGCGCGAGTGGCCGCACTATGTTGCAGCCAAGAAGGCCGTAGAGGGATTGGCACAGGTAGCAACTCTGCAGTTTCCGAAAACAAGCTTACTGATTGTCAGGCCAGAAAAGCTGCTGACAGAGATGACCAATACGCCTATGGGTCGTCGTGGCGCCATCTCGCCCACTACCTTTGCCAGGAAAATCGTCGAGCGCATGCAGCAACCACTGCAAGCGGGCGTAACCGAAATCCTCCGGTAGGGTATAAGGCAACCCTTTGCCTAGGCCGGCAAATACTCTTTCAGCGGCTCAAATACGGTCTGTACAAAAGCCTTCGCTGTGTCGATCGCCCGCTGCCGGTCGCCGTTGTTCACGCCCACCACCACCCGCACTAACGATGTATCGCTCCGGTTATAGCGAATCGAATCCGCCACGGTGAAGATCTTGGCGGAGTACTCGCTCGCCACCACACGATTGTGCGATTGATACCAGTACAGAACAACGCTTTCGTTCTCGCCGCGCGCAATCACATATTCATTGACCGTGATCGGCTTCGCCTCCCCGCTGATCGGGATTGTCACCACTCCGGAACGCGTCTGCGCCCAACCGCTTCCCGGCAGGCAGTTCTTTGGAGAATGCGGAGCCTTTCCGGTGCGCTGCGTGGAAAAATAGGCAACGAACAACGTGGCCGCCTGGCCATCTTTCTTATCGACGTACACTCGCGACAGAATGTCGTCCGCCTTCAAGACTTCAAGAGACTCCTTATCCATCTCGAGTTCTTGCGTCATGCCCCAATTGCTGTCTTGTAAGGCGAACTGCACTAAGGGCTTATGCGGCGGCACCTTCTCTGATCGCGAGAAGCCATAAAAGAAAGCCGCCTGCAGGATCAAAACCCCGCTTAATACGCGGACGCTCTTCGATTTCCAGAACCCTGTCACCACTCGCCTCTTCCTTTTACTTGTTTTCGGCCGGCTTCCACTTTTTGACGGCGAAACTGATCAGACGGTGCGTAGCAATCAGCGCCACCATCGCAACCAAAAACACAATGTAGCCTTCCGTCTCGTGATAAGTCCCCTGCGCCAGCTTCGTATCGATCTCCGAAAGCAGGCCCGTCACCGCCACTCGCACCCCGTTTGCACCAATGGCAATCGGCACCGTGGCCGCCAGCAAGGCCCAGCGCATCCATACTCGCTTATCCGCGATGTAGGCGTACGCCAGCGAAAGGAAAGCCAGTGACATCAGCGAACGAATCCCGCTGCAAGCCTCCGCAATGTCGAGCGTCTGGCTCGGCAGCTGAAGCGTGTTGCCGGCCCGCAGCACCGGGATCCCCATCGCGCTGATCAGAATCTCGCCCAGTTGACTCGCCAGCATCTGCAGCTTAAGCGTGAGTTGGGCGTAAATGATCGCTGGAATCGGCACCATGAAAGGCAGCAGCAGCAGCGGGAACGCCAGCACCTTCAGCCAGCCGGTTCCCCCGATGTAAAGGATCACTCCCACCAGCGCCACAATGAAGGCCATGCGGGCGGTAAACAACTCCGCGCCCAATGTGCCGGCTAACGCTTCCGCTGCCGCAAAGACCACCAGGAACAAGCCCCATCCATTCGGCTTTCTGGGTGTGGCCAACAACTCTTCGCGACGCTGCCAGGCGATGTACCCCGCCACCAAAGGGACGAAGAAGCCATGCCCCATGTTCTCGTCGGTCGCCCATTGCACACCCATCCTGTACAGAATGGGCGCGTAACAGACGAGCAGGAGACCGCCGAACCAGGCTATCGCCGGCCACGACAAACTGGTAGGTGCCCTCTGGGCGCTGGCATGCGGAGCGACGGGCGCGCTTACCATGAATTCCGGATTTCTCCTTCAGTTAAACACAGGTACGTTGTTTGATCCCGCAGGCCGCATTCCCATCTCAGAAACGTTGCGCGTCTATCACCAGGGAGTATCCCCTAAGAACTGAGTGTACTTTCGCCCTCAAAATGTCTCAGCGCCTACCGCTCTCTTCGGAACGGAATGCGCCAGCTATGCTCGGCCACCGCTGGCCGTTTAACCTTGACCTGCCCTGCCGCGGCTATCGAGTTCAGGGCCGTGGTGTAAGCAACTTCGGTGTTGCCCGCCAGCCCCAGTGGATCGACATAATAAGTTTGCCGTGTCGGTACTCAGCAGCAGATAAAGGTTCTGCTCGGAAGGACGCCAGACAACAAAATCGGCCTTGCCGTCGCCGTCGACGTCGAAATCGCCCGCTTGCGGGAAATCGCCCTGCAAGCCCCACTGCTGTGAGTACGATCCATTCGGGTTACTGCTCGGAATAACGTACCAATTGCCTTCGCTCGGAGTCCACACGGCGTAATCGGCCTTGCCGTCGCCATCGAAGTCTCCTACCGTGGGGATGTCACCCGGCAGGCCCCACTGCGTAGTGATCGGTGCATTCGGCGTTCTGCTCGGGAGAACGTACCAGGTTCCGTCCGACGGCCGCCACACCGCAAAGTCTGCCAGCTTATCGCCATCGAAGTCGGCTACGGTGGGAATGTCTCCAGCCAGGCCCCATTGCTTGGTAGCCGTGTTTCCGGTCCGGCTTTCGATGTAGTACCAATTCCCTTCAGAAGGCCGCCAAACGGCAAAGTCAACCAGCCCATCGCCGTCGTAATCGCTCGGTACCGGGACGTCTTCCGGCAGACCCCAGGCCTGCACCAGCGGCGTACCGGGATTCGAACTCTCAATCACTGTCCAGACGCCCGTGGTCGGGTTCCACACCGCAAAGTCGACCAGGCCGTCGCCATCGTAGTCTGCGCTGACCCGCAGGTACACGCCCTTACTCTGCCCGTTGATGCTGAACTTGGAATACAGCACGTTGGCCGGAGACGGCACTTGCATCGTGTACGGCTGCCCGTTACTGCTCGGCAATATATACAGATTGGAGTCGTTCGACCGCCACACGGCGAAATCGACCAGCCCGTCGCCATCGTAGTCCGCAGGCACGGGTACGTCACCGAAAAGTCCCCATTGCTGCACGAGCGGCGTTCCGGGTTGGCTGCTCTGGATGACGTACCAAGTACCGTTCGATGGCCGCCAGACGGCTACGTCTTCCATCCCATCTCCGTCGTAGTCAGCCGCCACCGGAAGATCGCCGGGCAGGCCCCACTGCTCCGCTACCACGCTGCCGCCGCTCTCCTGGATGTACCAGGTCTGATCAGAGGGCCGGAAGAGCGCATAGTCGCTCCGGTGGTCGCCGTCGAAGTCGCCCGTCACCGGAATATCACCCGGCAATCCGAACTGCTGCACTCGCTTATGACTGCTATCGCTGCTCGGAATCACATACCAGGTGCCGTTACCGGGCCGCCAGACGGCAAAGTCGGTCCGGTTATCGCCATCGTAATCGCCCGGAACTGGAATATCACCCGATTGCCCCCAGGCCTGAGTCACCGGATGGCTCGGATTGCCGCTCGGGATCACGTACCAGGTTCCATTCGAAGGCCGCCAATACGCCGAATCCAGGTTGCCGTCGCCATCGAAATCACCCGTCACGCGTATGTCGCTCGCCAGTCCTCCCGCCGAACTCTGGGCTTGGGCTGTGTCGTGGCACAGCAACAAGGCGCCAATCGCGCACAAAAACCAGGTGGGTGAACCGATAAACCGAAGTGTCATAACTTAAGCGCTACCTCAATCGATAGCACGAGTGGCCGCCCCCAGGTCTATCCGATTGATACTAGCGGTTTGCCGCTTGTTCCTGCGCCCGGGCCTTTTGCAGTAGAATCAGCCAGTCCCAGTAGGCTTATACGAACCCAGGAAAACGCCGTGTCCCAAATGTCACCGCCGCCCGGCGGCAGCGATCCTTCGTCCGACCCGACTCTAAGCCCCCTGCCCGGTGAGGATCTCCCGACGCTGGTGGGTTCCCGCAGCGAAGCTTCGCTGACCATCGGGCCTTATCACCTGCTGCAGAAAATCGGCGAGGGCGGCATGGGCGAGGTCTGGCTGGCTGAGCAGAAGCAGCCTGTTCGCCGCCGCGTGGCTCTCAAACTGATTCGCGCAGGGCTGAATACACGCGAGATCGTGGCGCGCTTCGAATCCGAGCGCCAGGCGCTGGCACTTTTCGACCACCCGGCGATCGCCAAGATCTTCGACGCCGGCTCAACCGCCGAGGGGCTGCCGTATTTTGTCATGGAATACGTAGCTGGCCTGCCAATCACCGAGTATTGCGACCGCCACAAACTCGGCGTGGAGGCCCGGCTCAAGTTATTCATGGCCGTTTGCGAAGGCGTCCAGCACGCCCATCAAAAAGCGGTCATTCACCGCGATCTCAAGCCGTCGAACGTTCTCGTCAGCGAGCTCGATGGCAAACCGATGCCGAAGATCATCGATTTCGGCGTTGCCAAAGCGGTCTCTCAACAGCTCACGCCGGAGACCCTCTTCACCCGTATCGGCTCAATCATCGGCACGCCCGAGTACATGAGCCCGGAGCAAGCCGATTCGAGCGGCGAAGACATCGATACCCGCTCCGATGTCTACTCGCTCGGAGTGATCTTTTACGAACTGCTGGTGGGCGCTCTTCCGCTCGACTTCAAAGCGATACGGAATTTCGCCTTTCAGGAGTTGCTGCGCCGGTTGCGCGAGGAGCAAGCTCCGCGGCCTAGCACGAAGGTCCGTACCTCCGGCGAGCATTCCTCGCTGGCCGCCCGAAACCGCCAGACCGATCCCGCGGCTCTGGGCAAACAGCTTCGCGGCGACCTCGATTCGATCGCACTCAAGGCGCTGGAAAAGGACCGCTCGCGCCGTTATGGCTCGCCTTCGGACTTCGCTGCTGACCTGGGCCGCTATCTCCACCACGAGCCGGTGTTGGCCGCCCCGCCTTCCCTCTCGTATCGCGCCGGCAAATTCGTTCGTCGTCACTGGTTGGCTGTTGCGGCCGCAGGCGCCGTCGCTCTCGCTCTACTGGCGATCGCCATCATAATGACCGTTCAATCGGCGCGCATTGCCCGCGAACGCGACCGCGCCAACACCGAAGCCGAAGCGGCGAGACGCGTAGCGGATTTCCTCGTCGGCATCTTCGAAGTTTCCGACCCGGAACAGTCCCGCGGGAACACCATTACCGCTCGGGAAATCCTCGAAAAAGGAGCGCGCCGGATCGACCGCGACCTGGCTGCGCAACCAAAGCTCAAAGCGCGCATGATGGCCACCATCGGCCGCGTCTACGAAGGCATCGGGCTGTTTCCGGCCGCTGCCGGCATACTGCGAAAGGCCATCCATACCCAGGAACGGACGCTCGGCCCCGATCATCGCGACACCTTGGAATCGCAGCGCCTGCTGAGCAGAGTGCTTCAGTATCAAGGTCAGTACCCGGAGGCCGAGACGCTGCTTCACCGCACCTACGAGCGGCAGAAGCGGGTGCTCGGCCCTGAGGATCCCGACACGCTGCGCAGTGCCTCGAATCTGGGCGGCCTCTACTATCAGCAGGGGCGTTATGCCGAGGCCGAAAAGCTTCTCTCGAGCACCCTGGCCGTCAGCCGCCGCCTCCTCGGGCCGGAAGATCCGCAGACATTAGCCGTGCTGCATAATCTCGCCATGGCCTACGATGGCCTGCATCTCGCTTCCAAAGAAGAAGCGGCCTGGCGGGATTTAGTCGCGGCGCGGCGGCGCGTTCTCGGCCCCGACCATCCGGGTACCCTCGCCGCCATCCAGAACCTTGCCTACTTCGAATACCGGGCAGGCCGATACGCGGAGGCCGAGAAACTTCAGCGCGAGGCTCTCGAAACAGGCTTGCGCGTCGAAGGCAAAGATCATCCCGACATCGCCAGCTCCCTCGGCAATCTCGCAAATACTTTGCTAAAGGAAAACCGTCTTGCCGAAGCGGAAAAGCTGCAGCGGCAAGCCTTGGAGACGCGCCGGCGGGTTCTCGGCGAAAACTCCCCGGAGACGTTCTACGCCATGAACAATCTAGCCAGCACGCTGGTTGCCCAAGAGCGGTACAAGGAGGCGGAGAGCCTGTACGTGCAGGCGCTCGAAGGAGAGAAAAGAGTACTCGGCGAGAACCATCCGGAGCTGATTACGCTTTGGTATGACCTCGGCTCGCTCAAAGCTGTTGAAGGGGATCTACCGCAGGCCCTGGCCTATCTGCGCACTTCGGTCGAGCATGGCTACGACGACCCGGAGGAGCTCTCAGCCGATGCCAGCTTCAAGCGGCTGCGTGCCAGCCCCGAGTATCAGTCTCTGCTGTCGCGAGTACGCCAGAACGCTGCGGCTAGGCGCAAGTGAACTGCGGTCACACACAGGTGAAATGGCCGACGCCGGGCGCGCTCCTCTTGCAGTCGCAGCATCGTCATCAAAAGCGCCTACTCCGGCTCCGCATACCGCGCGTCGAGTAAATCGAGCTCATGCTCCAGCCGCCGCAATACTTCGTCGTGTATCTTGTCCTCGTCGCGCAGCCGCAGTGCTACCGACCTCTCCACGTTTCTGAGCTCCTGCGCCACGCTACGCTGATAATCGATCTCGTCCATCTCCGCGTGGTCTCCGGTCCCATTCCGGCCGCGCTCGACCGACGCTAGTCTGCGCCGGTAGTAGGCCTCCAGCAGGTCGAGACTTTTTAGCTGGGGCTTTGCACACCGACGGCGAATCTCGCTCAGACTCTTCAACGCCGTCGAGATCATCTGCCTGCGCGCCGACTGCTCCTCTTCGTAGCCAACCGTCCCGCCCGCCAGGCCGAGCCATCGAATCAGCGCCGGCATCGTGAGTCCTTGCACCACTAAGGTGGCGAAGATCACGCAAAACGTCAGAAAGATGATCAGGTTCCGATAAGGAAAAAGCGTGCCATTGCCCAGCCTTTCGGGAAGCGAGAAGGCCGCCGCCAGCGCCAGCACGCCGCGCATGCCTGCCCAGCCCAGCAGAAAGGTCTCCCCTGAGGAAGCGGCCCGGACTTCCCGGCCTAGCATCCGCTGGATGCGCCACGTCAGCCACTCACCCGGATAGACCCACGCAAAGCGCAGCAGAATCACCGCCAGGCTGAAGATCGCGCCATCGAGGAGGATGCTGCTCGAGCTGAGATCTTTGATATCGGCGAGGATGTAGGGCAGCTGCAATCCCAAAACCAGGAAGACCAGGCCATTCAGGATGAAATCGAGCATCCTCCAGACCGCCGAAGCCTCAATGCGCGCATGAAGCGAAAACATCCCCGAACTGCGCCGCCCCGAATACAGCCCGCAGGCCAGCGTGGCCAGCACACCCGAGCATTCCAGCCGCTCCGCTGCCAGGTACGCCAGATACGGCGTAATCAGGCTGATCGTAATCTCGATCGAAGCATCGTCGATCAGCCGTTGAATCTGGCTCACGAAGAAACCCGCCGCCACGCCGACCGCCAGCGCCGCAAACACCAGGTAGAACAGCGTTCCGGCCCCGCCGCTAAACGATGGCGTCACGCCCGTAACAACCATCGCCAGCGTGAACTTCAGCGCCACTAGTCCGCTGCCATCGTTCACCAGGCTTTCGGCTTCGAGCAGATCGGTGATTCGCCTGGGTAGTCCCAGCCGCTTGGCCGTGGCGGTGGCCGCGATCGCATCAGTCGCCGCTACCAGCGATCCGAGCACCAGCCCGAGCTTCCAGCCGAACCCCGGAATCAGAAAATGCATCGTCCCGGCCACTCCGAAAATCGTGAATCCCACCAGGCCGAAAGCCAGCATCACGATCGTCACCAGATTTTCGCGGAAGTCCCGCCAGGAGGTGTGAAAGGCAGCGGAGTAGACGAGCGGCGGAAGAATCACCAGGAACACAACGCGCGGGTTCATCGAGATCCGCGGAAGATGCGGGATGAAGCTGAGCAGCAGGCCCCCGACCACCAGCGTGATCGGATACGCCACCCGCAGCCGCTTCGCCACCAGCGCCAGCACCGCCACCGTCACCAGCAGCGCCAGCAAAACCAGCTCGAGGTAATCGATGTCGCTTCCTCTCATGAACGCTCATCGACAAGATAGCTGATCAACTCTGCCTGATCTTTCGCTGTGCGACTCTGGAGCCAGGCCTTTCGATGACGACATCTGCGAGTGCCGCCGTTCGCCAGTTCAGCATCAGGCGAGCCAGCCAGTCCGGATCCGAGCGCACGCTGGATACGGTGGCGGTCGAGGAGCCTCTTGCCATCCGCCTTCAATACTGGTTCAAGGGCGCGCAGCAGAGCGAAGATCTTGCGCTCACTATGCGCACTCCCGGCCACGATATAGAACTCGCGGTTGGCTTCCTGTTCTCGGAAGGAATCATTCAAAGCCGCCGCGACCTCAAGGACGTTCGCTCACTCGGTCCCGGCGCGTCAAACGAGCTGCTGATCGAATTGTCGCCGGACGTCGATCTGGATACTCAGCGTTTGTCGCGCGCCACGATGGTGAACTCCGGCTGCGGCGTGTGCGGTAAACGCAACCTCGAGTCCATTCGTGCGCGCGTTCGCAACCCGGCGGCCGATACGTTTTCGATCCCTGCAACGCTTATCAACCGCCTGCCGGAGATCCTGCGCGGCCATCAGCAGGAGTTCGCCCGGACCGGCGGCCTCCATGCCGCGGCATCGATCGATCCACGGGGCGCCGTAGATGCTGCTTTCGAAGACGTGGGGCGTCATAATGCGCTCGACAAACTCATCGGCTGGTGCCTGCTCAACGACCGCCTTCCGCTCGCTAACCGCCTGCTCTTTCTGAGCAGCCGCAGCAGCTTTGAGTTAGTTCAGAAGGCCGCCGCCGCCGGCGCGCCGGTACTCGCCGCGGTGGGCGGTCCATCCAGTCTCGCCATCGACTCTGCCCGCCAGGTCGGTCTCACTCTGATCGGCTTCGTGCGGGACCAACGCTTTAACATCTACTCTGGCGAGTGGCGTTTAAACTCGTAAAAATAACTGATTCAAGGATGAAGCTGAGATTTCGCGGTAATTCGCTGCGCCTGCGCGTCAACCGTACCGAGGTTTTGGCACTTGCATCCGGCGCCGCGCTGAGCGAAAATGTTCTCTTTCCAAACCAGGCACGCCTGACCTATGTTTTCGATTCGCACGAACAGCCTACGCCGCAGGCGTCTTTCGCCGATGGCATCATTCAAGTCTCCGCGCCTCTTGCCTCGCTGAAAGAATGGGCGCGCGGCGAATCGATCGGCCTCTACTTCGACCTCGCTACTACCGATGCGCCTTTAAGAGTCTCCATTGAGAAGGACCTCGAGTGTGTCGATGGCCCCGTTGAGGAGCGTGACCCGGACGCCTTTCCACGAACCCCTGAACGGCATTGCTGATGGTGAAATTACGTGCGGATTCTAATCGTCGAAGATGAAGCCCTCATCGGGGCAGACCTCAAAGGTCAGGTGCTGCACTTTGGATATGAGGTCGCGGGCCTGGCCGTCTCCGGCCCGGAGGCGATTCGGCTAGCCGAAGAAACGCGCCCCGATCTCTTGCTCATGGATGTCCGCTTGAAAGGCGCGATGAGCGGCATCGAAGCGGCCGGCAAAATCCGCAGTAAGTCGGAGATCCCAGTGGTATATCTCACCGCTTATCCGGAAGTAACTCTGGGCGCGGCCTCTGCAACTGCCCCCTATTTCTATCTGATCAAGCCGTATGAGCCAGCTGCCTTGGAAGCTGTGCTGAAGGCCGCTCTAGCATGGCGGCACACCCCTCGCTAGCTCGCCGCCGGCCATTCTATTCCAGGCTGAACGTCTTCTGTTCCAGCAGCAATTGCCGCAGCGTTTTCGCCTGTTGAAGCCGCTGCCGCGCCTCGGCTTCCAGGGACTCTCGCAGGCCGGGGTCTACTTCTTCGATAAGCGCCTGGGCCAGCGATGCGCCCTCCTCCAGAGCAACTACACTCGACCAGAGAAGCTTCTCCTGCGCGGCGAAATGCTCGGCCAGGAAACTGCACGGCGAGAATTTATGACCGATGCGGCAGCGATACTCCACTAAGTTGCCGCGCCTCTCCCGCCAGATAGTTCCCTTACAATCCGGGCACGTCAGATCTGTTATTTCTGGCTCCATAAGCGCCCCGGCCATTCCTTTAGCAGGCGACGAAAGCTCCTCCTTCGAGACCCTTGCCAGAGTGGGCCCGATCTCCACCAGCGGCAGCGTGTAATCGGCTTCGACGCTCCGCAGCGCACTGAGCGGCATCGACGGAAAGGCCGCCTCTTCCGGATGTTGCACAATCGCCAGCCCGCCATGGCGTTTTACGTCCCAAAGCCCGGCCGTTCCGTCATCCAACTGCCCGGTCAGCACCACGCCGATCACGCGTGGTCCGTGCGCCATCGCCGCCGACCGGAACGTCACGTTGATCGACGGGCGCTGATGCTGCTCCTTCGGACCGAGCCCCAAATGCACGTGGTCGCGTTCAATCAGCAGATGCCGGTCCGGGGCGGCGACATAGATCCTGCCCTTCTCGATCCGTTCACCGTCAATCGCGTGCGCCGCCCTCAGCGGGCCCGCCGCATCCAGTATCTCCGGCAGCAGGCTTCTACTCCGCGGGAAGAAGTGCATTACGACAAACACCGCCGCCTCAAACCCTTCGGGAAGACTCCGGACGAGAGTACGCAGCGCCTCCACCCCGCCCGCGGACGCGCCGATCACCACGATATCCCGCTTCGGCATGCCGTGGGCCGACTAAGACGCGCCACCCGGCTGTGTCGAGATCGGCACTTCCACCTCTACCGTCGTACCGGCGCGCGGGGCCGACATGATGCGCAGCACCCCGCCCACCAGCCGTGCCCGCTCCTGCATGCTGATCAACCCTAGCCCGCTTCCACTTTTCTTTTCGCTGTCGAAGCCTTCTCCCAGATCACGGATCGTCAAGCGCAGCGTTTGCTCCTTACACTCCAGACTTACGCGCACATGGGTCTCGCCCGCATGCTTCTTAATGTTACGGAGCGCCTCCTGCGAGATCCGGTAAAGCGTTGTCCTGACATCGGTCGGTAGCTGCTCCGGTACGGCCTCGGCATCGAACGACACCGGCATCCCGGTCTCATCCCGGAATTCCTCCGCTAGCTGTTGCAGCGCGCTTTGCAAGCCCAGATGTTCGAGCACCGAGGGATGCAGCCCGTGCGAGAGCAGCCTTACGTCTTCGGCCAGCAGATCTGTTCTTTCGGTCAGCTGCTCCAAGTGTTCCCGAATAATGGCGCCGTCAGTCGGCAGGTGGCTCGAGAGCTCCTCCAGGTCCATCCTCAGCAGCGCCAGCTTCTGGCTGATGTCATCGTGCAGCTCGCGCGCCACACGACGGCGCTCCTCTTCCTGCGAGGTAAGCAGCTCTGCCGCCAATAGGCGAAGTTCTTCGCGCGTGTGCCCGAGCTCCTCTGCCACTGTCTCTACCTGCCCCGCCAGCCGGTCCCGCTCGCGCGCCAGAACCCGCTCCGCTTCTTTGCGCACGGTTACATCCTCTAACATCACCAGAATGATGCGCCCGCTGCCCCGGTTTAATGCCCGCGCGTTTAACCGCAACACTCGCGGCGGCGGTCCCGCCGCCTCGTGCTCTACCTCAAATCCAGTGACCGAGCTTCCTTCGCTCAAACCTTCGAACGGCCTCTGGAGTGAATCGAACCCCCAAATCAAGCTCAACAGCTCGGAAGCCCGGCGCCCCTCGAGATCCCCATCTGCCAATCCCGATAGAGCCCGAAACGCCGCATTTGCTTTGTGAAGTGTCAAATCCGCGTTGAGAATCAACAGCGGAGCCTGCGCTCCCTCCAGCACTGCCCGCGAAAATTCCAGCGCTTCTCGCGTAGCTGCTTCGCTCCGCCGTATCTTATCGACGTCGACCAGGATGATTACCAACCCGTCGATTTTGTTTTCGCTCGTGCGATACGGACGCACCCGCAGCAGATGCCAGCAACCGTCCAGGTCTTGGACTTCCACCTCGCGCTGTCCGAGCGTATCCAGCACCTCGCGCAACACCCGCTCGAAGCTCTCGAGATTCCCGCTGAACCGGATCTCGCTGATGGGCCTTCCCACATCTGTCTGGCGTATCCGCAGCACCCGCTCGCTCGCCGGCGTGAAGTGACGGATCCGCAGGTCCATTCCCAACATCACCAGCGGCAAACTGATACTCGCGATCAAGTTCGAAAGATCGTTGCTCGCCTGACTCAATGCTACGTTGCGATTTCGCAGCTCCTCGTTTACTGTTTGGAGCTCCTCGTTGATCGATTGCAGCTCTTCCTTCGCCGTCTCCAGCTCTTCATTGGTCGATTGCAGCTCTTCATTAGTCGACTGCGCCTCTTCATACGCACTGGTCAACTCCTGGTTCCGCGAGTCTCGCTCCTCGATGAGCGCCTGCAGATACAACTTCGACGATGCCAGCTCCTGCTGCAGCCGGGCCATCTCGCGAGTATTCGTAACATCTGCTTCGGCCTGCGGGGCAATCTTCTCTACCAGTGTTCTCGGGGCATTCGGGAGAAACAGCACCAGATAGCGCTTTTGCCGGAACGGCACGCCCTGCACGGGCAGTACTTCGAGCGAGATTTCGTAAGATCCTTCTTCCGTCCGGACCGGCACGTCCGTTAACGTTACCGGGATCTCCCCCTCCATGGCAGCCTCCAACGCGTTTCGCAGAGCGGAGGCTAATCCCTCGCGCGCCATCCGAAGGAGCTGCAGATTCGGTGTTCCCGCGGGTATTTCCAAAAAGGGAGCAGTGTGCCCCCGCACCTGCAGCACTTCCAACTTGTCGTTCACCACTACGCCCGGCGGGCTGTGACGCGCGAGTACGATCCGGTCTACCGCGCGCTGCAGGTCTACGTCGCCCCACTTCTCATCTAGCACCCTGACCGGCATAGGCGCCGGAGCAAGCGTACCTTTCTCCGGCCGGCGCGGGAACTCGAAATGATAATTGTTCGGGGCTTCCGCTCGCGCATAAAACTTGTTCTTGCGGTCGGTGGCCCGGAATAGGTGTACCTGCTCCCGTAGCGTTTCCGAACTCCCCAAAATTAACTGCCCCGTTGGCTTCAGTGAGTAGTGAAACGTGCTGAGAATCGTGTCCTGCTCTTCGGTCGCCAGATAGATCAGAACATTGCGGCAGCTGATTAGATCCAGCCTTCCGAAGGGCGGGTCGGTGCAGAGGTTCTGCCGCGCGAAGATGCAGAGGTCCCGCACACGTTTGGTGATCTGATACCCCCGATCGTCCTTCGAAAAGTAACGGCGCAGCCGTTCGGGCGACACGTCTCCGGCGATCGTATCGGCATATACGCCGGCGCGAGCCCGCTGAATCGACCTCTCGCTCGCATCCGTGCCGAAGATTTGAATCGGCGGCTCCACCGAGGCTCCGCTGAAGTATTCCAGCAGGCTGATCGCAAACGAATAAACCTCCTCGCCCGTCGAACAGCCTGCTACCCACACCCGGATCTGCTGATCAGGCGGGCGGTTGCGCAGTACCCGCGGCAGCAGTTCCTTCCTTACACCCTCGAAAACCTCAGGGTCCCGGAAGAACCGCGTCACGCTGATAAGCAAATCTTCCTGTAACTCGCACAATTCCTCGGGATGCGCCTGCAGAAAAGCGAGATACTGGCCCACATCCTGCAACTGCTGCAGCACCATCCGGCGGGCCAGCCGCCGCTGCACCGTCGCCCGCTTATAGTTTCGGAAGTCGATGCCCGATACGGTACGCAGCAGCGCGAAAAGCTTGACGAAGTCCTGATCCTCGGTCGACCCCGCCTGGCCATCCTCCATGGGACGCAGCTCGGGATGCGCAAACCGGTCTAACAGCCGCCCCAGTTCGGCGCCGATTCGCGCCGGAGGCAGTATCAGATCCGCATGGTCCGCCGCAATGCCGCTGCGCGGCATCTCGGGGAAGCGAGCTGAATCCGGCGATTGCACAATCGCAATCCCGCCTTCTCCTTTAATCGCACGCAGCCCCAAAGCACCGTCGCCGTCACTCCCGGAAAGAATCACTCCCAGGGCGCGGTTTCTTTGATCCCTGGCAAGCGATTTAAAAAACCGGTCAATCGGCTGCGGCGCGCGGTCGTTCTCCGGTCGCGGCGCCAGTACGAACCGGCCCTGCACGATGGTCGCCCGCGTGTTAGGCGGAATCACATAAACGTGATTCGGCAAAGGCGTGAGGCCATCCGCTATCAACGCCACCGGCATGGCCGTGTGCCGCGCCAGTATCTCCGGCAAATGGCTTTCGAGAGTTGCCGAAAGATGCGAAATTACAACGAAGGCAGCGCCCGTGTTGGGCGGAAGTCCCGCCAGCAACTCTACATAAGCTTCCAGGCCGCCGGCCGAAGCCCCGATCGCCACTACCTGGTAAGGCAGCAGGCCTGCTTTAAGTCCGGCCTCCTCTTCGTCCTCTACAAGCGAGTTCGTTGCGAGCGCTGCGACTCCATTCACCTGCCCGGGTACGCCGGGGCCGATCGGGTCGTCAAGTTCTTGCGCCATATTGTAAGAAGAGCAGGTCTCAGGTTTACCCTGCCATTGTATATAGTTTTAGCGGAACGCTCAGACAGCCCAAATCCCACTTGAGGCGATAACTGCAATCAATTTACAAGCTACTCGAAAAGCCGTGGCGCTCACCGTCCAGCACCGATCGAATGCACTCGACCAAGCCATTCGTAATCGCCCGCTTCGATACGAAGCCGTGAGCCCCGCGCGCAAACGCCTCGCGCACATAGAATGGCTCGTGATGCTCGGTCACTAAGATGACGAGGACGTTCGGATATTCCTCACGCACGTGCTGCAGCACTTCAAAGCCGTTCTTCCCCGGCATCGAGACATCCAACAGCAGTAGCTTAGGCTTGCACCGCCTCACCGCCTCCATCGCCTCATCTCCACTGGCGGCTTCGGCCACTGTCTCACACATGCCGCTGACAAGACGACGGAGCCGCTGCCGGATAGGAGCCTGATCATCCGCGATTACCACGCACGTTCTCTCTAAGAATGGCTTACTAATTGCCAGAGCGCTCAAGTCCCTGCCTCCCTCGAGAGATACGGCGATCTCGTAGAGCTACCTTTACTTAACGAGAAATAGAGCTCAAAAAAAACTAGGAATTCGACCCCGGTACTTCCCACGGGCAGTTTGCCGGGAAAAGACGTACTAGTACTTAGACGGAATTTCAGATCAAAGTATACATTGTAATTGCACGGACTCAGCGACGCTTTGACTTTCCCAATTCGCCTGATTACAACCGAATTCAGCTTACTTATTGATGTCGCGATGGCTTTCCTTAACTGTAAAGCCAGCCTTTTTTAGTCGCTTTTCGATTTCGTTCGCGATAAATACGGAGCGATGATGCCCGCCCGTGCAGCCGAAGGAGATCGTAAGATAGCTCTTCCCCTCGCGAATGTAGTGTGGAAGCAGATACACCAGCAACTCCGAGATGCGGGTGATGAACTCGCTCGTCTGCGGAAACGATCGTATGTATCGGGCGACAGATGGATGGCGTCCGGTCAGTTTCTTAAACTCCGGTATGTAATTCGGATTCGGCAGAAAGCGCACATCGAAAACCAGGTCGCTATCCGGGGGCACACCGTGCCGGAACCCGAAGCTGTTCACATAAATGACGATCTTCGTGGCCGGTTTTGAATCGTGAAACTTACCCGTAATCAGCGCTCGCAGTTCGTGCACGTTCAGCTTGGTCGTATCGACATAGAGATCCGCCAGTGATCGTATCGAGCTGAGTTGTTCCCGCTCGTTGCGCAAGCTGTCGAGGACGGTGGTCTCTGCCCCAAGCGGATGCGGGCGCCTGGTCTCGCTGAATCGTCGCCGCAGCACTTCATCGTCCGCATCGAGAAACAACAGCGAACACGTCAACCGCTTTTTCAGATCGCGAAAGATCCGGGGGAACTGCTTCAGCGCTTCGCCCTCCCGGATGTCGATGATCAGGGCGCCGCGCTTCTTTGAATCGTAGCTGAGATCGGCAAACTTCCCGATCAGCGCAATGGGAAGATTGTCGACGCAATAGAAACCTAAATCTTCAAATGTCTTGAGCGTGGTGGCCTTCCCCGACCCGCTCATTCCCGTGATGATCACGAGATCGGGCGCGGTTACCGCCTCGTTCGTCGGCGGTTGGCTCTCCGCTGCTGGTTGTGGCTTGGCCATCCTTTGTACGATCCAGTCTTGCTCTTTCTGAACCGCATCTTAAGAGTACACACGCGCGCCGAAAGATACGCGCGCGCCCCGCTCGCAAGCCTTAGGATTCGATCAGGTCGAAATGTCCATCTCGCCGGCGAATCAGGACCGAGAGGCAGTTCCGGTCCGCGTCGCGATAGACCGCGTAATCGTCATCGGGGTCGCGCTGGAGATCGAGGATGGCTTCTTCGATCGTCATCGGCTTCCGGCCCTCACTGTAATCGACGCGAAAGATCTTCGGGTGAGCCGGGTGGCCATTGTTTTTACCGTTCACGGCAGCGGCGGGCGCCGATGGCGTCGCCCCGTTCAGATCCACAGTTCCGTCCCAGCTCTCCTTGTTCGAGCGTGTTCCTTTGGCATCCCGGTGGGTGTCGCGCCACCGGTTCTTCAGCTTCACGATCTGCTTCTCGAGCTTCTCGATCGCATGGCACAGCGCCGTATCCAGGTCCGCGTCCACACCTTCGCCTACCAGCGAGTGGTCGTAGAAATTAACCACTACTTCTATCTTGTGTAAGTGCCGCTCCACCTGGTGCGTAACGTGTGCTTCGCGTTCTCCACGCTGCTCGATAAACTTACCCAGCTTGGCCACCTTCGCGCTAAACCGGTCCTCGATCTCGGGCGTGAATTCCTTCGTTTTACCGGAAAGAATGAGCTTCATTTTTCCTCTCGTGCGAACCGTACTTACATGAGATATCTGGCTGTTAGGCGCGAATGCGGCGTTGATGTGTCGATGGAATCTTCATGTCTTCCCGATATTTCGCCACGGTGCGCCTGGTTACCTGAATCCCCTCTGCCTGCAGACGGGCGGTGATCTTTTCGTCGGTCAGAGGATCGCTCGTATCCTCTTCATCGATCATCTTCTTCACGCGCCGCTTGACGATCAGCAGCGGGGTCGCGCTGCCCGACGGGCCCTGCACCGCTTCCGAGAAGAAATAGCGCAGCTCAAATACGCCCTGCGGGGTATGAGCATACTTGTTGGCCACCGCCCGGCTCACCGTCGAAGGGTGAACGCCGATCTCTTCGGCGACTTCCTTAATCATCATCGGCTTCAGTTGGTCGATCCCGAACTCCAGGAACTCGGGCTGCCGCTGTACGATCGAATGACACACTCGCAAGATAGTGTGCTTTCGCTGCTCGATATTCTTAATCAGCTGCAGCGCCGAAGCGTAGCGCTCCTTCACATAGTTCCGGATTTCGCGGTTCGGTTCCTGCTCGCGGTCGAACATCCGCTTGTACTCGCCGTTCAACCGCAGCTGTGGAATGTCATCGTCGTTCAGCGTGATCAGGTAATCGTCGCCGTCCTTCGAGATATACACGTCCGGCTCTACCTGCCGCGCGCCGACACTCGAATAGCGCAGCCCGGGAGCCGGGTCCAGGTGGCGTATCACGCTCAGCGCTATCTGAATATGCTCGAGCGGCCGCCCCAGCGCCTTGGTCAAGAGCGAAACCTGCCGCGTCTCGAGCAGCTTCAGATGATCGTGAATGATCCGCCACGCCACCGAATCGCGCGCCCCGCGTCCCTCGAGCTGTAGCAGCAGGCATTCCCGCAGATCCCTCGCCCCAACCCCGGTCGGCTCCAGCGATTGCACCGCCGCCAGGCCTGCCTTCAGATCTTCCGGCCGCAGCTGCTCCGCCACTGCTATCTCTTCCAGCGGAGTGATCAGATAACCGCTCTCTTCCAGATTGCCGATGATCGAATTGGCAGCCCGTCGAACGTTCTCCGGCAGAATCAGAACACTCAGCTGGCTTTGCAGGTGATCGCTTAAGGTGACGGGCGACGAGAGAAATGTCTCGAACGACGGCTTCTCCACCGATTCCGAGGCCGGGCTCTTAAATCCAGGATCCAGATACTCGTCGAAGAAGCTTCCGAAGTCAATTTCGTCGAACGGATCGGTTTCACTCTTGACGGCTTCTTCCGGCGCCGCTGCCGCCAGCGGCGTTTCTCCGGCCGGAACCTCGAACGCGACTTCGCCTTCCGCGGCCCCGTCGAAAACGGCGCTTCCGTCCAGGCTCTCCACCCGGTCGAGTATCGCCTGCGTGGCGGGATCGGTCTGGCGCTCCCGCTCGAGCATCGCCTGCACTTCTTCCGGTGTTAATTCTTCGCCCGCTTCGCTCGCTTCTTCGAGCACCGGATTTTCCGCCATCTCTTCCACGATCATGTCCTTCAGCTCCATGCGGTTGAGCTGCAGCACCGTGACCATCTGGACGAGCCCGGGCGTGAGTATCTGCTTCTGCTGCACTCCCAGGTGCAATCGTTGCGAAAGCGAACTCATGTGGCTCTCAGTTTAACACCGCTTTTGGCCGCTGCCAGTTAGGGAAAAGCCGGGCAGCTTGCCTGCGCTAATCCGCCGCCGGAGGGGAAAAGTAGAAGTGTTCGCCCAGGTAAATACGCCGTACTTCCGGGTCGTTTCCGAGCGACGAGGGCGATCCGGCGCGAAAGATTCTGCCGTCGCTGATGATGTACGCTCGATCGGTCACGCTCAGCGTTTCACGCACGTTGTGATCCGTCACGAGGATCCCGATGCCCTTATGCTTCAGGTCGCCTATGATGCGCTGCAGCTCCGAAACCTGTATCGGATCGATCCCCGAAAACGGCTCGTCGAGCAGAATGAAATCCGGCTGCAGCACCAGCGAACGCGCAATCTCCACTCGCCTGCGCTCCCCGCCCGAAAGCATATATCCTTTGCTGTGCCGCACGGTCTCGAGGCCGAGATCGTCGATCAGGATATTCATCCGCTCCCGCCGCTCGCGCCCGTTCAGGTTCAGGGTCTGCAGGATCGCCATTAGATTGTCTTCCACGCTGAGCTTCCGGAAAACCGACGGCTCCTGCGGCAAATAGCTCACCCCACGCCGCGCCCGCAGGTACATGGGCAGATCGGTGATCGGCTTTTCGTCGAGGAGAACGCGCCCGCCATCCGGACTCACCAGCCCGACAATGATGTAGAACGAAGTCGTCTTGCCCGCGCCGTTCGGACCAAGCAGTCCCACCACCTCGCCCTGCTCTACCCGGACGCTGACGTTGTCGACTACCTTCCGCCCGTTATACGATTTCGAAATTTCGACCGTCTGAAGAGTTCTCATGCGGGTCGGAAATTATGCCAAAAACCTTCAGCCATCGTATATGCCTTATGATACGCGGGGATGCCATCAACGGACGCGAAAGCGCATCGCTCGCCGCTTCGCGTGCCTCTTACTCTGGCCGTTGTGGCGCTCGCCTCGCTCCGCCTCTGCCACCTGCGCGTCCTCTGGGCCGATGAAGATTACCACTTGGCCGCGGCGATCCAAATGCTGCATGGCAGAATTCCGTATCGCGATTTCTGGTACGACAAGCCGCCCCTCAACGCGCTCTACTATCTGCTGATCGGCGGCTACTCCGGCTGGCCCCTCCGCCTGCTCGATGCCAGCTTCGTTCTTCTCTCCTGCTGGCTCATCTTCCGCCTCGCTCGCGCCTGGTGGGGCGAACGCGAAGCTTACCTGGCAGCGCTCCTGCTGGCGTTTTTCCTCGCGTTTTATCTGCCTTCGGCGGTGGTAGCCTTTGCGGCAGACGCGCTGATGCTGGCCCCCCACATCGCGGCCGTTCTGTGTGCCTTCACCAGGCGGCCGCTGCTGGCCGGCGTTTTCTGCGCTGCGGCATTTCTCTTTAATGCCAAAGCTCTGTTTGCGGTCGCCGCCTGCGCTCTTCTCCTTTGGGGCTCGCTTCCCGCCTTTCTTCTGGGCTTCACGGTACCGTTAGCGGCGGCGCTCTCTGCCGGCTATCTGTGCGGCGCTCTGGCCGGCTATTGGGAGCAGGTCTGGCGCTGGGGCTGGCTCTACACGGCCGGTTCCCCTGTCACCCACCCCCTGCAGCTCGGCGTCGTTCGCACTCTCGATTGGCTCGGCTTTCACGCGGCGCTCGCTGCTGGAACGGCTTATTGGCTGCTCCGCGGCCCGCGCCATCGGCGCTATGCACTGCTCGGCTGGCTCGCCCTCTCCTACGCCGCCGTTTGCCTCGGTACCCGCTTTGCCCCGCATTACTTTCTGCAGCTGCTTCCGCCTCTGGTCCTCGCGAGTTCGAAAGGCATCGTGCTCGCCTGGGATCGCTATCGGTATCGCGCCGCGGCTCTCCTCGCGCTGGCCTTGCTCGTGCCGTTCATCCGCTTTGGGCCGCGCTATGTCTCGCTCGCTTATGACGCCATCGTGGGTCGCCCGCCCGCCTGGATCGACGCCGCTATGGATAACGATTCCCGGAACGCCGCTCGGCTGATCCAGACCGCCGCCAAGCCGGGCGACACTCTCTTCGTCTGGGGATATCGCCCCGACCTGTACGTCTACACTCGCCTGGTCAGCGACGGGCGCTTCTGGGATTCGCAGCCGCTCACCGGCGTTCCCGCCGACCGGCATCTCAAAGCAGGCGACCCCATCTACAGCGGACCTGCGGCCCGCAACCGGGCCATCTTTGTCCGCTCGTCTCCCACCTGGTTTGTCGACGGCCTTGGTCCGCTGAACCCGCGTCTGGCTCCGGCACTCTTTCCCGACATGCGCGCCTGGCTGGCCCATTACCGCCCCATCGCGCAGACTAAACTCTGCGTCATCTATCGACGGATCGACTAATGCTCGCTAAACTTGCCCGAGACCTGAAGCCGGTCTGCCTCTGTGGTTTGCGCTTCGTCCAGCGTGAGATAGAGTTTCGCCTGCACTTCCGCCTGGGTCAGACTCGTAACCACGTTATCGAAGCAGCCCGATTCCATGCGCGCTTTGATCTTCTCCACATCCAGCGACGCGCCCCAAAACCCGACCGCGATCTTCATCTGCGGAAAATCGCGCCGCGCCCGGCGGCATAACGCCAGCGATTGCCGCGTCGCCAGCGGCGGTAGCGCCGAGACAAACAGAACATCGGCCGGGTGCTTCTCGAGTGCCTCGAGCATGTTATCCACCGTGCCGATCGGCACGGCCGACGCCGCGTAGCCCGCTTGCCGCAGAACGTGCGCCAGCATCGTACCCACCAGTGCATCCGCTTCATCCCGCGCCGGCATGCAAACGATCGACGATGACGATGCTTCCCCGCCCTTTGGCTTGGCTATCCTCGTCCGGTCGCAGAACTCTTCGAGCAGCTCCCTGGTCGTCCGGTAAATAAACTCTTCCCGCTCCTCATCCAGCGCATTTTCGTGCCGGTCCCGTTCAGCCAGCGCCAAAGCCGGTATCAGCACGTTGTCGTATAGTTGCCCGAACGTCTTGTCTTTGAGGTAATTCTCCGCAATCTCCTGCGCTTCATCGCCATCGAGCGCAAGCAGCCGCTGGTAGTAAGCCGCCTCTGGAGACAGCACCTCGTCATCGCCCAGCAACACCGTCAGAAACTGCAGCGGCGGAACATACCGGCCTAACGCCAGCAGGCAAACTGTTAAAGGCGTCGAGAGCACCAACCCGATCGGCCCCCAGAGCAGCGCCCAAAATGCGGCCGAGACCAGAATCGCAAGCGACGAAATGCCCGTGTGCGCTCCGTAGACCCACGGTTCGATCCCCGCTGAAATCGTCATTTCGATACCGGCAAACAGCCCGAGAGTCATCAGCGGCTTGCTCCAGCCTTCGAACACCGCCAGTGCCATCAGCAAGGGCCCAAAGCCTGCCGCCAGCGTTCCGATATACGGCACGAAGCGCAGCACTGCGCCCAGCACTCCCCAAAACGGCGCGTTCGGAACACCGATCCAGTACAGCCCCAGCCCAAGCAGCAGGCCGAACGACCCGTTGATGATCGATTGCGTCAACAGATACTGGCCGACTCCTTGCGCCGCATCGTCCATCGCCGTTGTCATCAAATTCAGATAGCCCGTCCCGAGCAGCCGGAAGAACCGGTTCCGCAGATCGCCGCGCTGCATCAACATGAACAGCGTCAGAATCAGCACGCCTGCCGTCAAGCCGGCAAAATGGACCAGCGACATGCCGACCAGACTGAGCGACTCGACAATGCCGGGCTGATGCGGCACTACCTCCACCGGTACCGGACCATCTACGGCGTTTAAATTGACATTCTGCGCTGCTTTCTTATTCGCCCGGCGGTCAACTCGCGTCGCGGGCGTGGTCCTGTTGCCGGCAAGCTCTGCACTCAGTTTCTGTAGACTGCTGGCGGAGGTAGCCAGTACCGATCCCGCCGGATTGCGCATCGCTTGAATCTTCCGGTCGATGTTCTCCTGATATTGCGGCAGCTTGCTGACAATGTCGGCCAGCTGCGTCGCGCCCATCCATAACGCGGTCCCGGCGATTGTGAAGGCAGCGCCCAGCACCAGCAGCACCGAGAGAACTCGCCCCAGTTTCAGCCTCTCGAGCCACGTCACGGGCGGTGTGAGCAAAAAGCTGAGCAGCAGCGCCAGGGCGAAAGGGATGAGCACTTCCTGGCCGAAGTAAAGCGCCGCGATCACGATGGCGACGGTGACCAACCGCGCCGGGAAGGCGAACTCCGAGACACGCTTGCCTGCAATTGCCTTCATAGCTCCCAACGCACCCGGCTCCTCCCCTGAACTCGATAAGCACGACAAGGGCCCTCTGCCAGACCGCGGCCCGGGCCATCGCTTCTGCACTACAGTCGGGATCGGAAGCCCATAATTTCAGAGAATCTAAAGCAGTTTGATGGTGGACAAAATCAGTCAGAGATGCTTCTGCAGGTAAATTTTACAGCGGGCTGACGGCCCAAGACTGTCAGCCTTCAGGCTGATCGTTATCAGTCGGGAAGACTTGTAGGAGGCGCTGACGGTCCCATATTCTTGATCCAGAACAGAAGCGCGGCGGCGAGCAGGATCTCCGCCCAGAAGTCGAGCCCCACCGTCAGCAGCCATCGCTGCCACGGCCGGTGTTGAATAATGGCGCCGGCAAACGCCATCAGCGACGCGGCGACAAAGAGCCCGTTGGTCAGCCTGATTCCCCGGGCACTACTGCCCGATCGCGCTACTTGCTCGCTAGCCGTGAACAAGGCGGCCGCGGTCAACACAGCAGGCGCCACCGAAATCAATCCGCTCTTCACCGCATACGGTTCAAGCAGCGAGTAGAGAACGAACACCAGGCCATCCCAGATCCACATCTTTCGCAGTTCCGAGCGCAGCATCGCGATGACGCAAACCACATAGATTACGAAGCCGATGACCATCCAGAGCGTTGCTGCCATGCGCGGCTCGAGCGAGACGAAGTGTATGTCCGGAAAGCCGGCCAGCGGCGGCGCCACCGGCGAGAGGTAACGCAGAAAGATCCCGCGTATCGACTGCCCGGGAAAGTAATACAGCTCCGAATAAGTAGTGCCAACGCGTCCCACCGCGGCATACCAGTCCCGCAGCAGGCGCCAGTATTCGGCCGTGCCGAAGAAGAGCAGCGGCACAATCCAAAGCGCCGCCAACGAGCCGGCAAAGGCGGCCGCCGCGCGCCATCTGGTTCGCCGCAGAAACCACGGCAGAAACAGGATCGGCCAGATCTTGAAGGTCACGGCGAGTGAAAACAACACTCCCGCCGCGAGTGGATACGCCTCCGCTAAAGCCAGCGCCGCGTAGAGCCATGCGATCACGAATGGCTGCACATTGCCGTAGCGTATGGCCAGCACCACGTAGGCGAGCAGGAACCCCGAGGCCAGCAGCACGGCCTGCGAGTTGAATTCGAGGCGCCGCATCCGCGCACCGAGCGCGACACTCGTTACCGCCGTTGCCCACGCGCCCAGCATCCACCAAAAACCAGCCGCACGCAGCGACAACTTCGAGAGCGGCCACAGTAACAAATAGGTGACCGGCGGATAGCGGTACTCCATCGGAAACCCAATGCCACTGGTCAGCCCGTACGCGGGCCTGGTGCCGGAGAAGTATCCGTTCACCGCATACCAATACACCCGCAGGTCCGTATTTCGCGCCAGCAGCCATGCCGAGAGCACGGCCACGCAGGCGAGCGCGCCGTAGAACAGCCGGTCGTTCTTATCTATGGTGTTGGAAGACAATCCGGGAGCAGGCGCCGCTACTTCTTCTTCATCCGCGTAAAGGCAACCCGCTCCTTCTTGCCGTCGACGATCAAGTGGTCGTCGCCGCTGAAGTAGGTGAGTTGCTCGCCCCGGATCACGCCCTTATGGCTGTCCACCATCTGCGGCGCTCCGCCGTTCAGCACGACTTTGTTTTCCTTCGTGTAGTACTCACAGCGTTCGCCTTTGCCCACCCTGGTGCGGCCCGGAGCAATCACATCGATCACCGTCACGTCTCCGTTTGCAAAAGCGTGATTCAGCGACGACTCGTCGGCCGTTTTGTCGGTCTTTGCCGTGAGAAAAGCGTCGAGTTCTTCCGATGTGATCGTCATCTTGGCGCGCACTAGCTTTACGCCATCCGCGTAATGCGCGATTCGGGTGTCATCGCGATAGGTAAGCTTCGGTGCGCTCACTACCGAGTAGATAGGGACGGCGGCGCCTTGCCCGCTCTCGGTCGCGTCTGCTGGTGCATCGGCTGCAGTGGTGCTGCCGCCCGGCTTGTTGTCCATCAGTTCACTGACCACTCCGCCCTCGGCGTCGAGCGATTGAGCGTCGCGGTCGATCACGATATGCTCCGCCGATAAGCGATTCGCGCCTTGCCACATCACTACGTGTCCTTCGTAGAAGACCTTGCTGTTGTCCTCGCGCGTCTGCATCTGGTCGGCCTGCGCCTGCATCGGCTGGCTCGCATCGAGCATCGATGTTCCGGGCTTTTCATGACGGTCCGGCTCATGCGTCGAGAGCACATGCCCCGTCACATCCATGTCCCCGCTCGTCTGGTTCATCACGATCTTATCCCCGACCGCGGAACCCGTGTCGTCCAGCACCCGCGCCTTCTCGGTCAGAGTGATTCGATTAATCGCCTGCTCGAGAAACGCCCGCTTTGCCCAGGCCTTCCTCGCCCCTTCTTCGTAGCGAAAATTGCCACTCTGGTCGACCGTCGAAATGTTACTCGAGTTTGGCGCGAATTTCGCGGTCAGCAGATCGCTCCAGGTGAGTGCCGGCGGAATCGGCGCCGGCTTCCCGTCAGGCCCGGTCTTTGGCTTCACCGACCCGGCCGCCTTATCGGTATGCGTCACTGCGTTCCAGGCGAGCAATGTATCTACGTAGCTTCCGGCGCCATACAACACCCGCAGGTGCGCTGCGTTAACAATGCGGTGCGCCTGGTCCGGACGATTCGGCTTGAACTCCAGCTGGGCCGCTGACGGCGTGCGTATTTCTTGCAAATCTTTCCGCCCGGTTTCATCTCAAGCTCGATGTGCTCGCTGCGGAGAATGCGCGTCTCCGCCAGTTGTACGCCCGGCTGGGGCAGCGGCGTCGATTCGGCGACGCTATGTCCGTCCGCCATCACCAGATGCAGCTGGCTCTCGGTCGAAACATCGCCATTCGGCTGCTGCTTCGTATCCAGCGCAAACCGCAGATCGGCCTTGTCGCCCGTCAGCAAAGTCCGCGCCCCCGGCTGAGCCGATTCCACTCTGGCGTGCCGGTCACCCAGAATCTGCACCAGATTTCCGTCTTCGTCGAACAACGCCTTCATCGCGTCCGCCGAGTAATGCGTTTCGCGGTCTTCTCTCTGGTCCGCCCCGGTGGCGTGATCGCCTTCAATCAGATGCAGCCGCCCGTCCGCCAGCGATACCACTGTTTTCCGCGCCTGAATCGTGTTTCCCTGGCGCGTCATCTTCGACCACGGCGAGAGATAAATCTTGCTCTCGGCCTCCTTGTAGATCAGATCGCTCGTTTCGATGTGCATCTTGTTAGCGACCGGCCCTTTGCCGATCCAGTCGAGCGCTACCCGAGCCTTCAGATGCAGTATCTTTGCGCCCGGGTCGTATTCGACCCCAACCGCATTCCCGCTCCCTTCGGGAAAGCTGAAAGTCGCCGGTTGATCTGTCCGGGCCTTTCCCGATTTGGTCTCGTACAAAATGCCGGTTGTGTAGATCTTGACCCGCTTCGCCGCTTCATTCTTGTCTTCCGCGTCTCGATCGGCCGGAACATCACGCACTATGTACACCGGCGCTTCCGATTTCAAAAATCCTGACCGCTCATCGAAGAGCGCCCGTTCGCTTTTCACATACGTGTACGAGTTGCCGCTCTTGGCATATAAGCGCAGGCGCACGCCCTTCAACTCGAAAGTGGATGGATCGCGCGTTCCTTCAAACGACGTGGCATCGACACGCACCATCAACTTATTGGTCTGTGGGTCGTGTTTAAACCAGCTCCAGCCGCTCGGGGCGAGACCCTCAACGCCTCCCCGCACCAGCGGCGTCTTCGCCGCGCGCTGCGCCCTCGCTTTATCCAGCCTCAGCTTCAGCGTGTATCCCACAATGGCGGAAATAACCAGCAAGGCGGCAGCGAGGAATACCGAGTAGCGGCGCATCTAAAAAGCCGGAAACAATCCTTAGGGTAGCAAGACTGCCTTGCGGAGGCCGCGTGAAGAAAATCTGAGTGTTACATTGTGAATGCCTGAATGCCAGAACTGTATCTGGCTTGTTTTCAACTGACTTACGATTTAGACTTGTCACTCGCTAAGCTACTGTGCTAAAACTGTCCTGGGACGGTTGGAATAACTTAATCTCGCGCGATCGCGAGTGGATACTGACCCGAACTAAAAGGACATTGGAGGTTTTCTCATTATGGAAATTCGTCCGCTACACGACCGTGTCGTGGTGAAGCGCATTGAGGAAGGCGAGAGCATGCAAGGTGGTCTCTACATTCCGGATTCTGCTAAAGAAAAGCCGCAGCAGGGTGAAGTGGTTGCCGTAGGCAAGGGCAAGCGCGATGACTCGGGCAAGCCGATTGCTCTCGACGTACAGGCTGGTGATCGGATTCTGTTCGGCAAGTACTCCGGTAACGACATCAAGCTCGACGGTAACGAATATCTGATCATGCGCGAAGACGAGATCCTGGGTGTGCTCACCAACGGATCGTCCAACGGCGCTTCTGCCAAGAAGTAACAGAGGAGATTAAGAAATTATGGCTGCAAAACAAATTCATTATGGTGAAGATTCCCGCCAGGCGATCCTGCGCGGTGTAAACCAATTAGCGAACGCCGTTAAGGTGACGCTCGGCCCGAAGGGTCGCAACGTTGTTCTCGAAAAGAAATTCGGCGGCCCCACCATCACCAAAGACGGTGTGACGGTTGCCAAAGAAGTTGAGCTGCGGGATCCGCTGGAAAACATGGGCGCGCAGATGGTGCGTGAAGTTGCATCGAAGACTTCCGACATCGCTGGCGACGGCACCACCACCGCGACCATCCTGGCCCAGGCCATCTTCCGCGAGGGCGTGAAGTCGGTTGCCGCCGGTGCGAACCCGATGGCGCTGAAGCGCGGCATCGAGAAGGCCGTTGAGGCGGTTGTCGAGGAAGTCAAGAAGTTCTCCAAGCCCGTCTCGGGTGATGCGATTGCTCAGGTGGGCACCATCTCCGCCAACGGCGATGCCACCATCGGCAACATCATTGCCGAAGCGATGAAGAAGGTCGGCAAAGACGGTGTGATCACCGTTGAAGAGTCCAAGACCATGGTGACCGAGCTGCAAACCGTCGACGGTATGCAATTCGATCGCGGGTACCTCTCCCCCTACTTCGTTAGCGATCCGGACCGCATGGAAGCGGTTCTCGAAGATCCATACATCCTGATCCACGAAAAGAAGATCAGCAACATGAAAGATCTTCTGCCGCTGCTCGAGCAGATTGCCCGCGCCGGCAAGCCGCTGCTGATCATTGCCGAAGAAGTGGAAGGCGAAGCGCTCGCCACTCTCGTCGTGAACAAGCTCCGTGGCACGCTGAACGCCGCTGCCGTCAAGGCTCCTGGCTTTGGCGACCGCCGCAAAGCCATGCTCGATGACATTGCTGTCCTCACCGGCGGCAAGTCGATCATGGAAGAGACCGGCATCAAGCTCGAAGGCGTCCGCCTCGAGGACCTGGGCCGCGCCAAGCGCGTGACTGTCGATAAAGACAACACCACGATCGTCGACGGCGCAGGTACTCAGAAAGCCATCGAGGGCCGCATCAAGCAACTCCGTGCGCAGATCGAAGAGACCACCTCCGATTACGATCGCGAGAAGCTCCAGGAGCGCCTGGCCAAGCTCGCCGGTGGTGTGGCGGTCATCAAGGTCGGTGCCGCTACCGAGACCGAGATGAAGGAAAAGAAAGCCCGCGTTGAGGATGCTCTGCATGCCACCCGCGCGGCGGTCGAAGAAGGAATTGTCCCCGGTGGCGGCGTTGCGCTGCTGCGGGCCGGCAAGACTCTTCTGAACCTCAAAGCCGAGGGCGATGAGCAGATCGGTATCGACATCATCCGCAAGGCTAGTGAAGAGCCGCTGCGTCAGATCTCCGGCAATGCCGGCTACGAAGGCGCCATCATCATCGAGAAGGTTCGCTCCAACGACGACCCCAACTACGGTTTCAATGCTGCCAACGGGCAGTATGAAGACCTGGTGAAGTCGGGCGTGATCGATCCCACTAAGGTGACCCGCTCCGCTCTGCAGCATGCCGCTTCGATCAGCGCCCTAATGCTGACCACCGAAGCCATGATTGCTGAGATCCCCGAGAAGAAGTCCGCTGCTCCGGCAGGCGGTCCCGGCGGCCACGGCCCCGACATGGACTACTAAAAAGTAGCTCTTCTTTCGGCTTCAAACCAAGAGCCCGCTCGGTCCTTTCCAGACCGGGCGGGTTTTTTATTGATACTCACTCGCCGCTTCAATCCTGAGGACTCCAGCAGGCGCTGCTCCAGCTCGCAGAAACTATTTCTTGCGCGCGCTCTTTTTAGCTGGGGCTTTCTTCTTCGCCGGCGCTTTCTTTACAGCCGCTTTCTTCGGTGCCGCTTTCTTCTTCGCAGGCGTGGCCTTCTTGGCTCCGCGCTTCTTCTGGTTCGGATCGGGCGGAATGTTCGCGCCCGAACGACGAGCCTCGCTCAGACCGATCGCAATCGCCTGCTTCGGGTTCTTGACTTTCTTCTTGCTGCGTCCCGATTCGAGTTCATGGTGCTTGAACTCGTGCATCACGTCCTGCATCTTGCCCTTCACGATGCGCTTCGATTTCGGGTCAGATCCGGACGAAGACTTCTTGCCGCCGGCTTTCTTTTTTGTCGCCAATGATTTTCTCCCTCGTCCATTGTTACCTTTCGCCTGCTTCAGTGAACGGCTCCGGTTGTTATTCTGGCTATTTAGAGGATAATTTTTGTCTCGACTTTCGTCTGCGTTTCGCAGCTTCTTCTCAATCCTGTTCTCGGACGTTCTGCCCGAAGATGTGGCGCTCGAGTACGGGTTTGTCAAAGCCAAACCAGTCCCGGTCGAGCCAGTTGTCGAGCTTCCGAAATCCAAGCCGGCCGATGGTGCTCTTCAAGTCCTGCACATTTTGCAGCGCGACGCGCGTCTGATCGACTTCCTGATGGAAGATATCACCGGGTACGCAGATGATCAGATTGGTGCCGCAGTACGAACCTTGCACGCCGATTCCAAGGCGGCTCTGGTGCGGCATCTGACCCTCAGCCCCGTCATCGACGGCGTCGAAGGCACCTATCAGAAGCTCGATGCGGCCAAAGCGCCGGATCCAAACCGCGTCAAGCTCATCGGCAACGTGCCCGCAAGCGGCAAGGTTCCTGGCGGCACGCTGCGCCATCGCGGCTGGAAAGCTTCCGATGTAGTACTGCCGGAGCTCGGCAAGCAGGATGTCTCCGTGATCGCACCTGCCGAGATTGAAGTCGAGTAGCCTGTTCATGTCGCAGTTCATCGTCGGCATCGATCTCGGCACGACCAACAGCGCGCTGGCCTATTCATCCACCGCAATCACGACTGACGAACATCCATCGGTCAGTCTGTTTCGGATTCCACAGCTTGCCAATCCGGGCGAAATCGCCGAGCTAGATCTACTTCCTTCGTCGCTCTATATTCCCGGTGCCAATGAGTTTGTCGAAGGCGCTCTCGCGCTGCCGTGGGATAAGCAGCCGCGCTACCTCGTCGGTCAGCTGGCGCGCAACCGCGGCGTCGAGAACTCGACACGCCTGGTCAGCTCCGCCAAGTCCTGGCTCTCGAACCAAGCCGCCGATCCAACCGAGCCACTGCTGCCTTTAACCGCGCCCGAAGGTGTTCCGAAAGTGTCGCCGCTAGAGGCATCCACGCAGTACCTTCTCCATTTGAGGTCGGCCTGGGATGCTGCTCATACTGAAGCTCCGCTTGCCAATCAGTCGGTACTCATTACCGTTCCCGCCTCCTTCGATGCGGCCGCTCGCGACCTCACGCAACGTGCGGCGCGGGAAGCCGGCTACCCGGAGGTGACCGTCATCGAAGAGCCGCAAGCGGCTTTTTATGCGTGGATCGAACGCAACCGAAAATTGGCGTGAACAGGTCAAGCCCGGCGATCTCATTCTGGTAGTCGATATCGGCGGCGGCACTACCGATTTCAGTCTCATCGCCGTCACTGAGCAGCGCGGGCGAGCTGCAGCTCGAGCGCGTGGCCGTTGGCGAGCATCTGCTGCTGGGCGGCGACAACATGGATCTCGCTGTGGCGCGTCTGGCCGAGCAGCAGTTCACCGCTAAAAACATCAAGCTCGATGCGGTTCAGTTTCATTCCCTGTGGCAGCAGTGCCGTGCCGCTAAGGAAACACTGCTCAAAAGCGATGCCGATGCGCCGCCCGAACAAGCGCTCACCATACTCGGACGCGGCACCGGGCTGGTAGGCGGAACGCTGCGCGGCAAAATCTCACGCGACGATGTCCGCAATCTGTTGCTCGAAGGCTTTTTCCCCGTCGTTGCTCCGAACGCTGCGCCGGAACGTCAGCGCCGCGCTGCTTTGCTGGAAGTCGGTCTGAACTACGCAACTGATCCCGCCGTGACGAAACATCTCGCGCAGTTTCTTCGCCAGGCTGGCGCCAACACTGGGACATCGGGATTGGCGCGGCCCACGCATCTGCTGCTGAACGGCGGCGTGCTGCAGTCGGACGCCATCGAACAGCGGCTTTTCGAAGTGTTGAATCAATGGCTGGCTCAGACGGGCGCTCGCCGCTAGTCGAGCTCATGAACGCGACCAAGCAGGCCGATCTGATGCATGCGGTCGCGCGCGGTGCTGCTTACTACGGGCTCGCCCGCACCGGCAAAGGCGTCCGCATTCGCGGCGGCGTTCCGCGCACTTACTACGTCGGCATCGAAAGTTCCCTGCCCGCTGTGCCCGGTCTGCCGTCGCCCATGAAAGCTCTGGCCGTCGTGCCGTTCGGTCTCGAAGAAGGCTCGAAAGTCGAATTGCCGCAGCGTCGGTTTGCGCTGGTCGTCGGTGAGCCCGCCGAGTTCCGATTCTTCTCGTCGCTATCGCGAAAGAGCGACGCTCCCGGCACCTTGCTGGACAGACCGGCGACGAACTCGACGAACTCGCTCCTATCGAGGTGTTCCTGCCGCCGCCACACCGAAGGCGCTCGCGAAGAGATTGTTCCGGTCACGCTCGAAAGCAATGTCACCGAAACCGGCATGCTCGAGCTCTGGTGTGTCGCGGCCGATGGACGCCGCTGGCAGACTCGAATTCAACGTGCGTGAGCGAGCCGCGGCGGCATGAGCTCCGGCTCGATGAACGTTGGCATCGATCTCGGCACAACCAACTCCGCGCTCGCCTATCATCGACCCGAAAGAAGCGGCAGAAGCTGATTTTCCACCGATTCACGTCCTTCCCATCGAGCAGCAGGTGGATGCGAACCGGACGGCTGCATTGCGCACCCTGCCTTCGTTTCTTTACTCTGAGCGATCCGCCGGTAGTGGGCGCTTACGCGCGCGAACAGGGCGCGCTGGTCCCGACCAAAACAGTTCACTCCGCGAAGTCGTGGCTGTCGAATTCGGAGGCGGACCGCACCGCCAAAATTCTGCCTTGGGATTCGCAGGAAGAGGGCCGCGTGCTCTCCCCGGTCGAGGCTTCGTCGCGCTACCTGGCTCACCTGCGCGCTGCCTGGGAGAAGACAGAATGGTGCGCCGTTAGCCGAGCAGACAGGTCGTGTTGACTGTGCCCGCCAGCTTCGACGAGGAAGCACGCGAACTGACTGTGCAGGCGGCCCAGGATGCCGGCATCGAGCAGCTTACATTGCTCGAGGAGCCCGCGGCGGCGTTTTACGCCTGGATTGCCGGGCATCTGGCTCGCTCGAATAAGGAACTGTTCGACGGCCAGATGTTCTGGTCTGCGACGTCGGCGGCGGCACCAGCGACTTTACTCTGGTGCGCGTCGACCGCGAAGGCGATCGCGTTCAGTTCACGCGAACCACCGTGGGCCGCCACCTGCTGCTGGGCGGCGACAATCTCGATCTCACAATTTCCTGGCTGGCCGAATCGAAGCTGGGCAAGACGCTGTCTCTCCGGCAGCGCAGCGCGTTGCGGCGCCAATGCTCGGCCGCGAAAGAGAACGCTGCTGGCGCCGGGCGGCCCGGCATCGGTCGATGTGACAGTCGCGGGCGCCGGCTCCTCGCTGGTGGGCGGCACGCTGAAGAGCTCGCATCACTCGCGACGAGATCCTCGAGCTGGCGCTCGGCGGGTTTCTTCCGCCCTGCGCAGCTTGACAGAAAAGCCGCAGCAGGAGAAGCAAAGCGTGTTTCGCGAACTGGGTTTGCCGTACGTTTCCGATCCGGCGATTACGCGGCATCTGGCCGAGTTCTTCGCAACTCGCCCGCTGCCGGACGCGGGGATCGATGCCATTCTGTTCAACGGCGGCTTCTTCATCCCGCGGTTTTTCGCGAACGCGTGCTGCGATGTCGTCGAACACTGGTTTGGCCGCCGGCCCGCTGCTCTTCGAAAATCAGGATCTGGACCTGGCGGTCGCGATTGGCGCGGCTTACTATTCTTACGTGCGCTCAACCGGCAGCGGCGTGCTGGTGCGCGGCGGTTTGCCGCGCGCCTATATCCTCGGTCTGCAGGATACGGCAGCGACGGCCATCCGGCGGTCTGCCTGATGCCGCGCGGAACCGAAGAAGGGCAGGAGATCAAGCTGGAGCAGCCGGAGTTGCAGCTGCTCGCCAATACACCCGTGGCCTTTCGCCTTTACAGCTCGCTCAGCCGCACCGAAGATGCGGCTGGCGATGTAGTTCGCTTCGACACCAACTGACGACATGCTGGATCCGGCGAGCGATCCGCGCCTGCACGCGCCCTTGCGCGCCGTCATCCGGTTCGGTAAGGGCGGCGAGCGGCAGGTGCCCGTTACGCTCGGGGCTCGTTTGAACGAAGTGGGAACGCTCGAAGCTTGGGCCGAGTCGAAGGTGAGCGACCATCGCTGGCGGCTGCAGTTTCAATTGCGAAATCATCTGACGCTGCGGAATCCCGCGCGGCCGTCTGCCGCCGTGCGCTCAGCCGCCGTGATCAGCCCCGAAGCGCAAGCGCATGCCGAAGTCTCTGATTGAACAGGTGTTCAGCAAATCGCCCGCGCGCTTCCTCCGGAACAGCTTCCGGCTCGTCTCGAACAGGCACTCGGGCTTGGGACGTCTCTCCTGGCCTCTGCCTGCCGTACGCGCGTTGGCGGATAAGCTGCTTGCCCTGGCCGATGGCCGCACGAAAGAATGCTCCGCACGAAGCGCGCTGGCTGAACCTTACTGGCTTCTGCCTGCGTCCCGGCTTTGGCTATCCCGGCGATGATTACCGGATTGAGCAGGCGCGCCGGATCTATGCGTGCGGCATCACCTTCGGCAATCAGGTGCAGAACGAGATCGATTGGTGGATCTTCTGCGGCCGGATCGCCGGGGGCTGAATCGCAACCAGCAGGGCGATATTTTCCAGCGGCTCTCGCCGATGCTTTTGCCAAAGCAGAAGCGGAAGCGGCCGCCTGAATCAGGCTTTATTTCGCGAAATGTGGCGCACGGCGGCGAGCCTTGAACTGCTGCCGCAACAGACCAAGGTGCAGCTCGGTGAAGGCTGCTCGATACGGTCAAGCGCGGTGAAATGTTGGAGGCGGCCGTGTGGTGTCTGTCGCGGCTGGGCGCCCGCAAGCTTTTCAGCGGGCCGGTCAATCTGGTGGTGGCCCCTCGGTGGCAGCCGCTGGGTCGAGGCGCTGCTCGCTAGACCGCATACGCCGGCTCTGCTCGAAGCGGTCGTGCAAATCGCGCAGACTGACCGGCGACACCGCGCGCGACCTTCCGCCTGCCACGCTCGAGCTTGTCCGCCGCGCTTGCGAAGCCAACTCGCATGCTGCCGGGTTGTTGCGCCAACTGGCGGGGGAAGCGGACGATCTCGCTTCCGGCAGCCGCGTGTTCGGCGAAGATCTGCCTGCCGGCTTCATACTTGCCACTGCTAGTACCGGCTAAACCATGCGCGAGACCGCTCTGGTTGAGGCTATTCGCAAACTGGCAGCGGAGCAGCGCCGGAACAGAGCCGTCGTCAAAGGAATCGGAGACGACTGCGCCATTGTGCGCGCGGGTGCAAAGGAAGACTTGGTTTTTACCTCCGATTTTGTTTTGGAAGGCCGCCACTTCGAGCGTGCCACCCATACGGCAGCGGACGTCGGTCACAAAGCACTCGCACGCAGTCTCTCTGATCTGGCTGCGATGGGCAGCGAACCTGTTTTCTGCTTGGTCTCGCTGGCTGTGCCGGCTGAGCTAGCTTCGCGCTGGGTGCAAGACTTCTATCGCAGCTTTCTAGGACTGGCTGCTCGCTCCGAGATCACGCTGGCGGGTGGCGATCTGGCTCAATTCGAAAAAGTCGTGGTCGACGTGACGTGCTGCGGACGCGTGCCGCAAGGCAAGGCGATGCTGCGAAATGGGGCCAAGCCGGGAGATGCAATTTATGTCACCGGCGAGCTCGGGGCTTCCGCTCTTGGCTTTCGCACGCGACGCGGCGCTGCCTGGAGACGGCACAAGCGTCCCGAACCCCGGATTGAAGCCGGGGTAGCACTGCGGCGATCAGGAGTCTCCTCCTGTATGGATTTGAGTGACGGTTTGGCTCTCGATTTGAGCCGTCTCTGCCGCGAATCGAACGTGAGCGCCGACGTGATGGACGGGCTTCCCGTGGCGCGCGGCGCAACCCTCGATGACGCGCTCTATGGCGGAGAAGATTATGAGCTTCTTTTTGCCGCCAGGCCAACGATGAAGATCCCCAGGTTGGCAGCAAGTTTGCCTGTTACGCGTATCGGCACCATCGTTCGCGGGAAAGCAGGCCTTGTGCAGATGAACGGGCAGCCACTCGAGCCGAAAGGCTTCGACCACTTCGCTGACTAGAATAGAACTCTGCAGACCAAGCTCAATTTCCGTGTCATCGCTGCGTTCTTTGCGATTTACTTTGTCTGGGGCTCGACCTACCTGGCGATTCGAGTGGTAGTGGAGACTGTGCCGCCGCTTTTTGCCGCAGGCACTCGTTTCTTTCTGGCGGGGTTAGCGCTCTATCTGTGGTCACGCGCGCGGGGCGTTGCTGCGCCGACTCGCCTGGAGTGGCGTGGTCTTGCCGCGCTCGGCGCGCTGATGTTCCTGGCCGCCTACAGCGCGCTGTTCTGGGCTGAAAAGACGGTCCCATCGGGCATCGCTTCGGTGTTGGTGGCCACAATTCCGGTGTGGACGGCGCTCTTCGATGTCTTTGTCTTCAAGCGCGAGCGGCTTCAATGGCAATTGATTGCGGCTCTCTGCCTGGGCTTCGCAGGCGTCAGTCTTCTCGCGTTCAACACGGGAAGCGGACGGCTGAATTTGCTCGCCTGTCTGGCTATACTCGGCGCCGAGATCAGCTGGTCGTTAGGAACCGTTCTTTCGAAGAGCATGGCGCTGCCGGCATCGAAGTTGATGAGCGCCGGCGGGCAGATGTTAACCGGCGGCCTGATGCTGCTTTTGTTTTCGGCCGTCGCGGGCGAGCTGCACCCGCTGCCGCAGATTTCTTTGAAAGCAGGTTTAGCGCTGGTGTACCTGATTATCGCGGGATCGCTGCTTGCGTTCACGGCTTACGTCTGGCTACTGGGCCGCCTGTCTGCCACAACAGTTTCGAGTTACGCGTACGTGAATCCGGTGATCGCACTCGCACTCGGCGCCTGGCTTGGCGGCGAGGCGCTGACCCTTCGCACACTCATTGGAGCCGCCTTGGTGCTGGTCAGCGTACTGCTTCTACTCCGCCGTTCGAGCAATAAACCTGCGAAAGCTCCGGCGGAAGAAGCGGCTGCTAAGCTTCGTTCTTAACTTTCATGGCTGACCGTGCACAGACACCTGCAAAACTGATCCTCCTGCTTGGCTGCTTCAGCCTGGTCGGCTATGCACTGCGCATGAACATATCGGTCGCGGCCGCGTTCATGATGCCCGAACTCGGGCTCAACAAGATTCAGATAGGACAGTTGTTCACCGGCTTTCTGCTCGGCTATACGTGCTTTCAGATTCCGTGGGGCCTGATGGGCGACCGGTTTGGGGCCAGGCTGGTGTTGACGGTGGCGGCGTTCTCGTGGGGAGTTTGCACGGTCCTTACTGGTTTGACTCCGGGCTATATCTTCTCGGGCGGCGTGCTGTCATTTGCAGCTCTCTGGCTTCTGCGATTCCTGCTCGGCGTAGGCGAGGCAGCGGGCTTTCCAGTCGCGGCGCGCGCGATTGCGAGCATGATGCCTTCGAACCGTCATGCTTTCGCCTACGCGGCCGTCATTACAGGCACCAATGTCGGATCGGCCATTACACCGCCGCTGATCTCGCGCCTAATGGTGACGCTCGGGTGGCGTCAGTCCTTTTACATCACCTCGCTGCTCGCGTTCGCTCTAGCACTGGCCTGGTACTTCGCTTCGGCAAAGTCTGTGACGCGCGTGAGCCGGGAAGTTCATTCGACCGAGATCCACGAGCCGTGGTGGAAACTGCTGCGCAATCCGGCCATCGGTTTGCTCTCACTGGCCTATTTTCTCGAGAGCTACTGCCTGTATGTGTTCATCTTCTGGTCTTATCTGTATCTCGTGGAACAGCGACACTTCACCTTGCTGAGCGGCGGGATCTACACCGGTTTGCCGTTTCTGCTGGCAACTTTTGTGGTGCCGCTGCAGGGGTATTTAAGCGATTCGCTGACCGAACGATATGGCTACAAAGCGGGACGGCGAAACCTGGCGATTGCCGGCATGCTGCTTTCGGCGGTTGCGCTGATCTGTGCGGTGCGCTTCGATAATCCGTATGCTGCAGTGGTCGCACTTTCGTTGAGCGTTGCATTTCAGATGAGTACGGAAAACGTTTTCTGGTCGAGCGCGATTGAGCTCGGAGGGAGACACGCGGGAGCCGCAGGCGGCATCATGAACACGTCGGGCAACCTAGGCGGCATGGTTTCAACGGCGCTGGTTCCGGTGCTGATTAAGTATTTCGGCTGGCCGTTTGCGTTTGGCTCCGCATCAGCGCTTGCCTTCCTGAGCGCGGTGGTGTGGCTCTTCATCGGTAGAGAGACCAAACCGGCATTGAGAGAATAGGCTCAGTTGCAGAGCGAAATGTTCGACGTAATCGTGTTGGGACTGGGCGGGATGGGTAGCGCGGCAGCCTACCATCTGGCAGCACGAGGGAAGCGGGTGCTCGGATTAGAGCAGTACGGCGCAGCGCACGACCTGGGTTCCTCGCACGGCAGTTCGCGAATCATCCGGCAGGCTTACTACGAGAACGTCGCCTACGTGCCGCTGGTGCAGCGCGCCTTTGAGCTTTGGGAACAACTCGAACGAGATTCGGGCAGCGAACTGCTTCAACTCACGGGCGGATTGATGATCGGAGCGGCAGATAGCGCGGTTGTGAAGGGAACAATCGCGAGTGCAACGCAGCACAATTTGCCGTACGAAGTCTTAGAGGCAAAAGAAATCAAGCGGCGGTATCCGGTACTTGCTCCACGCCACGAAGATAAGGGAGTGTACGAAGTGAAGGCCGGTTTTTTGCGGCCGGAAGCCTGCGTGAGCGCTCACCTGGGGCAAGCAGAGCGGCATGGCGCGGAGCTGCGCTTCGGCGAAACGGTGCAAGCTTGGAAAGCGGAGCGGTCGGGCGAAGGCGTGCGCGTAGCAACGGAGAAAGGTAGTTATACGGCCGCCAATCTAGTGCTCGCTCCGGGCGCGTGGGCTCCGCAATTGCTGGCGGAACTGCAGATCGGATTCGACATTCGGAGGCACGTGATGTGCTGGTTCGATCCGGGAGATTCCGGGCGGGCGTTCCTGCCGGAGAACTTTCCGATCTACATCTGGGACGTCGACGGGCACGAGAGCTTCTACGGTTTTCCCGCGACCGATGGACCGAACGGCGGAGTGAAGGCAGCGATGCACAGCGGCGGGGATCGATGTTCGGCCGCGACGATCGAGCGCGATATTTCAGAGCGTGACATCCGAGAGCTGCGGGGCTACCTGACGCGCTTTATTCCGGTGCTCGATGGCCCACTGCTGAGAGCGGCGACCTGCATGTACACGCTGACGCCGGACGAGCATTTCGTGGTGTCGCTCCATCCGGAATTCAAGCAGGTGGCGGTGGCGGCGGGATTTTCAGGGCATGGCTTCAAGTTCACGAGCGTAATGGGCGAGATCTTGGCAGATCTCGCCACAGAAGGAACAACCCGGCTGCCGATTGAATTTTTCTCTCCCGAGCGGTTCGCCCACCCGCCGGCAGCTCAGCGTGGAGCGGGTTCCGATGCATCGGCTAGGGCGTAGGCAACCACAGTCATCACGGCGGCATTCTCGTTAAGCTCGTGCGGATCGATCTTGTCGAAAGTGTCGGCAGGCGTGTGGTGGTAATTGAAGTAGAACCGGCTGTCCTGGGTAGGAGTGAAGCCGGGAACGCCCTTCAGGAAGCTGATATCTTCGCCCGCCTCTGGACCGCGTGCCAGCGTGCCCGCGCCGCTTGGTTCGAGCGCTCGCGCTACCGGACGGAGCCACCGCTCCAACTCTTCGTTACCGGCAAAAGTGATCCCCGTAGGATGGCCGGCGCCTAAATCAGATTCAAGAGCGCCTACGTGATTAGCAAGCTCGGCGGCGTGCTCCTGCGCGTAGGTCTGTGCACCGTCGGACCCTTGCTCCTCGTCCATCCAGGCGATAAAGCGTATGGTGCGCCGGGGGTGCAGGCCAAGCTGTTTCATAAGATGCAGCACCTGCATGGAGACGGCAACGCCAGCCCCGTCGTCGATAGCGCCGGTGCCCAGATCCCAGGAATCAAGATGGCCCGAGACAATCACAATTTGTTCGGGATGCTCGGTTCCCTTCCAATCGGCGACCACGTTGAAGCTATCGACTCTGGGAAGAGATTGAGGCGTGAGTACGAGTCGCATCTTAACTGATCCCTGCCTGGTGAGGTTGGCGAGCAGGTCTGCGTCCTCGGCAGTGATTGCGGCGGCCGGAAGCTTGACAGCGCCTTCGGTGTAGAAAGTAGCGCCAGTGTGCGGGAGGCGGTAATCGGCACCGCCAACGGAACGCACCAGAACGGCTGCTGCGTCGAAAGACGCCGCCACGCTCGGGCCCGCGCCACGGTAGAGCACGGCTTGCCCGTAAGCGGCTCCGCCGTTTCCCTGCGCGGCCAGCCGTTTGTCGAAGCGCTCGTTGAAGAGCAGAATTTTGCCTTTGACGCTGCCGGCCGGCAAACGCTTGAGCTCGTCGAAGGACGTTACAACTACGACTTCAGCCAGCAGGCCATCGGAAGCAGTGGGCACGCTTCCGCCCAAGGCCGTTAAGACAATCTTCTGCGTTGTACCGGGCGCCTGTCCGGGCCATGCGATAAGCTCACCGGTCTCGGCGCCGCGCACCCAGTGCGGCACGCTGGTTTTTTCCAACTGCACGTCGGCACCGAGGGCGCGCATCTCGGCGGCGACATATTCGACGGCCTGCTGCGCTTGCGGAGAGCCGCTGAGACGGGGGCCAATGTTGTCGGTCAGATGGCGGAGTTCATCGAGAGCGTAAGGATCGGCGAGCGCGAGATCGCGAAGGCGCTCCATAACCGCAATCTGCGCCGAGTTCCAGGCTCCAGGAGAAGCGTTGAGCATCGCGGCCATGCGATCTCTGGGGGCGGGCGATGGCGCTTTTGCGGGCTGGGTCTGTGCCGCGGCAAAGGTCGCGAAGACGAGACTGCAAGCGAGTCGTACCGTTTCACGCGACATCAACCGATGGACACCGGGGTGGTGGACTCGATGCGCTCAGCGACGGGCTCTGCTGTCCCGCCGATGCGCATTTTGTAGAAAGAGCGCCAGACGAAGTACATGGAGATGAGCAGGAAAGCGGCCGCAAGGAAATGGCCGAGCGCCGGACCTCGGTCGGCAGATAAAGACACAGCCAGTTCGACGGCCAGCAAACCGAACAGCGTGGTGAATTTGATGATGGGATTCAAAGCGACGGAAGACGTGTCCTTGAAGGGATCGCCGACCGTGTCGCCGACAACCGTTGCGGCGTGCAGGTCAGTTCCCTTCTGCTTCAGCACGGTCTCAACAATCTTCTTGGCATTGTCCCAGGCACCGCCCGCGTTAGCCATGAAGATGGCCTGATAAAGACCGAAGAGCGCGATCGAGATGAGATACCCGATAAAGAAGTACGGCTCGACGAACGCAAAGGCAAGCGTGACAAAGAACACCGTGAGGAAGATATTAAACATTCCGCGCTGGGCGTAGCGAGTACAGATCTCAACGACCTTCTTGCTGTCTTCGACCGAGGCTTTAGTGACCCCTTCGAGGCGGATATTCGCTTTGATGAACTCGACCGCCCGATAAGCGCCGGTGGTGACGGCCTGGGTAGAGGCGCCGGTAAACCAGTAAATAATCGACCCGCCCGCGATCAAGCCGAGAAGAAACGGCGGATGCAAGATCGAGAGATTTGAAAGCATGTCGGGCCGAAGACCGTGCGTGAGAGCGACAACGATGGAGAAGATCATGGTGGTGGCGCCGACAACAGCGGTTCCGATCAGAACGGGCTTGGCGGTCGCTTTGAAAGTGTTGCCCGCCCCATCGTTCTCCTCAAGATTTTCCTTGGCGCGCTCGAAATCGACATCGAAGCCATACGTCCGCTTGATCTCGTTTTCGATACCAGGAATCTGTTCGATGGTTGAAAGCTCGTAGACCGATTGAGCGTTATCTGTAACGGGGCCATAGGAATCGACCGCGATCGTGACGGGCCCCATGCCTAAGAATCCGAAAGCGACTAAGCCGAAAGCGAAGACCGCGGGCGCAACCATCAGGTTTTCGAGGCCGAGCGTGCTGACGCCGTAAGCGATGCTCATCAGGATCAGGATGGCGATGCCGAGCCAGTAAGCGCTCATGTTGCCCGCGACGAAACCCGACAAGATATTCAGCGAAGCGCCGCCCTCACGCGAAGAGGAAACAATTTCGAGCACGTGGCTGGACTTCATGGAGGTGAAGACTTTGACAAGTTCGGGGATGACGGCACCGGCCAGGGTGCCGCAGGTGATGACGGTGGAGAGTTTCCACCAGAGACTGTTGTCGCCGCCGAGATCGGGAATCATGAGATACGAGACAAGATAGGTGGCGGCGATCGAGATCAAAGAAGTTAGCCAGACCAAAGAGGTGAGCGGCGCTTCGAAGTTCATATGCGACGCATTGGCATATCGGCTTTTAGCAACGGCTGCGTTGATCAAGTACGACAGGCCGGAAGAAACGACCATCATGACGCGCATGGCGAAGATCCAGACGAGCAGCTGGCTTTGCACCATGGCGCTGCTGACCGCAAGCACGATGAAGGAGATGAGCGCGACGCCCGTGACGCCGTACGTTTCGAAGCCATCAGCGCTCGGGCCGACGGAATCGCCTGCATTGTCGCCGGTGCAATCGGCGATGACGCCCGGGTTACGAGCATCATCTTCTTTGATTTTGAAAACGATCTTCATCAAGTCCGCGCCGATATCGGCAATCTTGGTGAAGATGCCGCCAGCGACACGCAGGGCGGCAGCGCCGAGGGACTCGCCGATGGCGAATCCGATGAAGCACGGGCCGGCGTAATCGCGCGGAATGAAGAGCAGGATGAAGAGCATGATGAGAAGCTCCACGCTGATGAGGAGCATGCCGATGCTCATGCCGGCTTTAAGCGGGATTTCGTAGCACGGGAATGGCTTGCCGCTGAGGCTGGCGAAGGCGGTCCGAGAGTTGGCAAAGGTGTTGACGCGAATCCCAAACCAGGCAACGCCCGAGCTGCCACAAATACCGATGACGCTGAAGCCGAGAATGATGAGAACTTTCAGCGCATCGAAGTGCTGCAGCAGGCCGAAATAGAAAACGATGATGGCGCCGATGAAGATTTCGAGGATGACGAGGAACTTGATCTGAGTGACGAGGTAAGTCTTGCAAGTTTCGTAGATGAGCTCCGAGATTTCGAGCATCGAGCGGTGGACGGCGGAGTTTTTGAGCTGCCGGTAAATAACAAGGCCGAAGACCAAGCCGAGCGCGACCACGAAGAGACCATAGATGAGCAACGAGCGTCCGTTAATTGCGCCGCCGAAGAAGGTGGCCTGCGCCAAGTCCGGCAGAACGAGATTTGCTTCCCCGCCCGCTTGAGCAGGCTCCTGCGCGAAGGACGACGCCGACGTGACTAGAAGCAATACGGACGCGAACAGGGCGTGAACGCAAGACATTTCTAATACTCCTCAGCTAGCAAGCTGTGGAACAGTATAACGGAGCATGTCGGACGGGGTTAACCGCTCCTTGTAGTCGCGGCTCAGAAACGGCGATCTCGGCGATCCGGGGATACGGTGGACCGCTCCTTGTAGTCGCGGCTCAGAAACGGCGATCTGGGCGACGGGGATGGGGTTGACCGCTCCTTGTAGCTCGCGGCTCGGAAAGGCGAGGTGGACGGATGGGAATGAGCGATGGAACGAGGTGGTGGTGGGAACGGGCAGATTCGAACTGCCGGCCTGCCGCTTAGGAGGCGGCCGCTCTATCCAGCTGAGCTACGTCCCCGCTATTTGGCAGTGTACCAGCGGTTCAGACCTCCGGAAGCGATATCCGGGCGGTACTGCATCCCGGCAAAGCGGATCTGTTCAACGGCCTTGTAGGCGCGAGAAACGGCATCCGGAAGATCGGGTGCGCTCGCGGTAACGCCCAGCACCCGGCCGCCTCCGGTAACGGTCTGCCCGCTTGCAAGCTTGGTGCCGGCGTGGAAGACAGTGGCGCCCAGAGCCTCGGCATCAGCAATGCCGGAGATGGGGTCGCCAGTGCGAACCTGCTCCGGGTAGCCGTGAGCGGCGAGTACGACACACACCGAGGCTTCTTCCGACGAAGGAGAAATCGTGAGTGGACCACCGTGGGCGGCACAACGGAAGAGCTCCGCCAAATCACCTTTGAAGGTGTGCATCAGAACCTGTGTTTCGGGATCGCCCAGCCGGACATTGAACTCGAGAACCTTTGGTCCAGAGGCGGTCAGCATCAGGCCGGCATAGAGAAACCCGGTGAACGGAGTGCCCTCTTTGTTCATTTGCGCTATGGCGGGCATCATGACACGGTCCATCACAAGGGAGATCTGCTGAGGAGTAAGAAGACGCTTATCGAGATAAGCGCCCATACCGCCGGTATTCGGGCCGAGATCGCCGGCGAGAAGACGCTTGTGGTCCTGCGTTGCCGGGAATGGAACGATCTCGCGACCATTACTAAGGCCGATAAAGCTGACCTCCTCCCCTTCGAGAAACTCCTCGATAACGAGATTGGGCCCGAGGCGCTGGATAGCCTCGTCCGCCTCCCGGCGATTACCGGCAATGACAACGCCTTTTCCGGCGGCAAGTCCATCCGCCTTGATGACAGTGGGAAATGAAAAATCGTTAATGTTTGCGGAGCTACGCGCGGTAGGGATGCCGGCGCGGGCGAAGAACTGTTTGGCGAAGAGCTTGGAGCCTTCCAGACGGGCTGCGGCCGCGGTAGGTCCCAGGATGGCCAAGTTGCGGGCGCGGAAGCAATCGACAATGCCGGCAACGAGCGGCGCTTCGGGACCGACAATGGTGAGGTCGATCTGATATTGCTCGGCGAGAGCGGCATAACCGAGAACGTCAGGCGGTGCGGGCAGACAACGGGCCACTTGCGCGATGCCTGGATTGCCAGGGGATGCGAAGAGTTCCGTGACAGACGGAGACTGAATCAGGCGCCAGGCCAGAGCGTGTTCACGTCCGCCGCCTCCAACGATCAGGATACGCATTTCGACCGATAGAATAGCTGAAGAGCGACAGCGATGCGAAACCGGTATGACGTGGTGGTGATTGGCGGTGGACATGCCGGATGCGAGGCGGCGCGTGCCTGCGCCCGGCTAGGGCTCGCGACGGCCATGGTGACGATGAATACGGACCTGATTGCGCAGATGTCGTGCAATCCGGCGGTCGGCGGGATCGCCAAAGGCCATCTCGTCAGAGAGATCGACGCGCTGGGCGGTGTTATGGGAGAACTCGCCGACGCGGCGGGCATCCAATTCCGGTTACTAAATACGAGCCGTGGGCCAGCGGTATGGTCGCCGCGGGCGCAGTGTGACAAGAAGCAGTATCGGCTGCTAATGCGCCAGTGGCTCGAGGCGGAACCGAATCTAAGCATTGTGGAAGGCGAGGTCGAGGAGCTACTGTTTTTACCAAACGAACTCGTACGGCGAATTGCGGGAGTTCGGGTGAAGGGCGGCCGCGATCTAGCTGCCGAGGCGGTAATCGTAACTACCGGAACCTTCTTAAACGGACTAGCCCACGTAGGAGAAGACAGGCGAGCCTGTGGAAGGAATGCGGAACCTCCGTCTAACACATTGGGCGCTCATCTTCGAAGCCTTGGTTTGCCCTGGAAACGGCTAAAGACGGGCACCCCGCCGCGCCTCGACGGCAGAACCATAGATTGGGCGCAGTTCGAAGAGCAGAAAGGCGATGCGACACCAACGCCGTTCTCGTTTCTGACGGAGCGGATCGAGCGAGATCAAATTAGCTGTCATTTGTCGTACACGACAGAAAAGACGCATCGGATTCTGAGCGACAATATTGCACGATCCCCGCTCTATAGCGGACAGATCGAAGGCGTCGGACCCCGGTATTGCCCGTCCATTGAAGATAAGGTGGTCAAGTTCCCGGACAAACTCCGGCACCAGATCTTCCTCGAGCCAGAAGGCCTAGACACTGACGAGGTTTACGTCAACGGCATGTCGACAAGCATGCCGCGCGATGTGCAGGCAGCCATGATCGCCTCGGTACCGGGCTTGGAGCGGGCCGAGATGCTGAAGCCGGGTTATGCGATTGAATATGACGCGATTGACCCGCGGGAACTGCACCACTCGCTCGAAGTGAAGCAAATCAGCGGGCTCTTTTTGGCCGGACAGATTAACGGGACGTCGGGGTACGAGGAGGCAGCCTGCCAGGGTTTGCTGGCCGGCTTGAATGCGGCTCAAAAGGTGAAAGACGGCGGGGCCGTGACGCTGGGGCGGAGTGACGGCTATGCCGGGATTCTGATTGACGATCTGGTGAACCAGGGAGCAGACGAGCCGTACCGGATGTTTACTTCGCGGGCTGAGTTCCGGCTGCATTTGCGAATTGACAATGCGGATCAGCGGCTTACACCAATCGGACGGGGGCTTGGGCTGGTAGGCGAGGCGCGTTGGCGGCAGTTTCAGGCAAAAGAGCGTCAACGGGAGCTAGTGATGCGCTTACTTCGAGGGACCCGGGCCAACGCAGTCGGGCAGCAAGCAGGGTTGGCTGATGCAACAGACAACCCGGAACTACTGGTTTGGATCAAGCGGCCAGAAGTAAAGATTGAGCGGCTAAAGAACTGGATTGAGGAACAGCTTGGAGAGCCGCTGGAGCGCGAAGTTCTGACGACAATCGAGACCGAGATCAAGTACGCGGGCTATCTGGCGCAGCAGGAACGACAGATCAAGCAGCTTAAGGATGCTGACAAGAGGGGAATTCCTGTTGATTTCGCCTATGAGATTCCGGGGCTGTCGAGCGAAGTGCGGCAGAAGCTAAATCGGGTACGACCAGAGACACTGGGACAAGCTGGACGAATCCCAGGCGTGACACCGGCGGCGGTTGCGGTTTTGCATACTTATTTGAGCTTGGGAACCAGAGTCGTTTAGGCAAAAGGTTCCACGTGAAACATCGGCGCAGCTTGTAAAAGCGGCTTCGAGACGTTCCACGTGAAACATGTTAGGATGTCGTGAGCCTTGGCCAGGATCATTTCGGTTGCGAATCAGAAGGGCGGAGTCGGCAAAACGACTACGGCGATCAATTTGGCAGCGGCTTTGGCAGCTTCCGAGGTTCGGGTTCTGCTGATCGATTCCGACCCACAAGGAAATTCGACCACCGGGGTAGGGGTCGGGAAGTCTGCAGAAACAAAGACGCTATATGACGTCCTGCTGGGTGACGCTACCGCTGAGGAAGTGACGGTGGCGACACAGTTCGAAGGTCTTTCTTTGTTGCCCGCCGATCAGAATTTGGTGGCCACCAACCTGGATCTAGTGGACGTAGCTGCCCGGGAAGAGCGCTTAAAGAGTGCTTTAGCAAACATCCGAGGCAGTTTCGACTACATTTTGATCGATTGCCCCCCTGCCCTCGATCTGCTTACTTTAAACGCGCTGGTTGCGTCAGATTCAGTCCTTGTTCCGATTCAGTGCGAGTTTTTCGCCCTGGAAGGCATTTCGCAGTTAATGGACACCATACAGCGGGTCAGAGAAGCTTTTAATCCGGCGTTAAAAGTCGAAGGCGTCCTGTTGACGATGTACGACGATCGAAACAACTTAACCAGGCAGGTGGAATCGGACCTGCGTGAATTCTTCGGATCGGAGGTTTTCCGGTCTGTAATCCCACGAAGCGTACGCCTCGCGGAAGCCCCTAGTTTTGGCAAAACGATTCTGGCGTATGACCCTCGCTCGCGTGGCGCTGAAGCATACATTCAACTTGCAAAGGAAATCCTCGCGCATGAGCAAAGAGCCCGATCGACTTCAACGAAAGGCGCTGGGCAAAGGGCTGTCGGCGCTGCTGCCGAGTCGCAGTAAACCCGTAGAAGCAGCCGCTCAGGACGGCAACCACGCCGAGCTGGTTGAGCTTCCTCTTGGACAGGTGGAAGCGAACCAGGAGCAGCCCCGCGAAAGCTTTGACCAGGAACGACTGGCGGAATTGGCACAGTCGATTCGATCTCATGGGGTGATACAGCCCATTACGGTGGAGCAGACTGGCGCGAACAGCTATCGCATTATTGCTGGGGAGAGGCGCTGGCGTGCGGCGAAGTTGGCCGGTCTTGAGAAGATTCCCGCGATCGTCAGGGCTACCACGGAGCACCAACGGCTGGAGCTGGCTTTGATCGAGAATATCCAACGGGAGGAGTTAAACCCGATGGAGGTCGCGACCGGATTTTACCGGTTAAGTACGGAATACCAACTTAGCCACGAGCAGATTGCGGAGAGAACCGGAAAAGAGCGATCGACAGTTACCAATTTTCTCCGATTGCTGCGCCTTTCCGAGCCGGTTCGCGCTGAAGTGGCAGCAGGCGCTATCAGCATGGGGCATGCCCGGGCCCTGCTGAATGTAGCTGATCCGGCGCGACAACAAGCACTGTGTCAGGAGATTAAGGCAAAGCAGTTGTCAGTGAGGGCGGTGGAGAGTTTAGTAAGGGATACTACAGATTCTGGGTCGAGTAGTAGTGTTTCGACGCAGGTTCAGGACTCCAAGGCCGACGTTGTGGATCCAAATATCCGGGCAGCCGTGGAGAAAATGTCAGCCGCTCTCGGGACGAAGGTGAAGCTGATCGTGAAGGGTAAGGCTGGGGGTAGGCTCGAAATTGAGTACTACTCCGAAGAGGACCTGGATCGCATATATTCTGTAATCGTTAACGAGTAGATTCCAGTACTACTTAGCCTGGCTTACGGTCAGTACTTTTGAGAACAGAATTACTTTTCGACCCGCCGCCTCATACAACCGTGGGGATAGGGCGTCGGGCTTTTCTGGGGGGCAGCATTGTCTCAGCGTTGGGATGCGCCCGCTCGGTTCGAGCGCCGAGGGAGCTGCGGTGCGATGTTGCCGTAATTGGGGGCGGAACAGGTGGCTGCGCCGCTGCTCTAGCTGCTTTACGGGCAGGAGCCACGGTGATTCTAACGGAGCAGACCGACTGGATAGGCGGGCAGCTCACTTCGCAGGCGGTGCCTCCCGACGAGCATCCGTGGATCGAACAGTTTGGATGTACGCGAAGTTACCGGGAATACCGCGAGCGAGTACGCGAATATTATCGGAGACGCTATCCACTCACCGCTGAGGCGGAGCGCCGTCGCGATTTAAATCCCGGGAATGGGGTGGTCTCGAAACTGACGCATGAGTTCCGGGTGTCGGTTGCGGTGCTCGAGGCAATGCTTGCGCAGTACGTAAGCAGCGGACAGCTGCGAGTATTCCGCCAGCATGTTCCCACTGCGGCAGACGTGCAGGGAGACTACGTTCGCAGTGTGACCGTGACCGACACTGAGAGGCAATCGCAATATACAATTTCCGCGCCGTACTTCGTAGATGCTACGGAATTGGGCGAACTATTGCCGCTAGCGGGGGCAGAGTTCGTCACGGGTGCCGAGGCGCAATCGACCACGGGAGAAATGCATGCGCCTGCGACGGCAAGACCTGCGGGAAGCCAAGCGTTTACCTTTTGCTTCGCGATGGATTACCTGGAAGGCGAAGATCACAGGATAGAGAAGCCGCCGGCGTATGAGCAATGGCGGGATTATGTACCGGCGTTATCGCCCGCGTGGACGGGCAAGCTCTTTGACTGGACGTTTCCTTCACCGGTCAGCTTAAAGCCAAACGAAGCAATATTCGCGCCCAACCCCGGCGGGCCGAGCGAGCGAACGAATCTTTGGACGTACCGGCGAATCGCCGATCGGACTAACTTCAGACCAGGATCCTACCGGAGCGATATCACACTCGTAAACTGGCCCCAGAACGATTTTTGGAAGGCCGATCTCGTTACCTGTCCCGCCGGGCAGAAGGATCAGCTGCTGCAGCAGGCTAAGCAAATGAGCCTGTCGTTTCTGTACTGGATGCAGACCGACGCACCCGGGCCGAACGGAAGGAGCGGATGGAAGGGGCTGCGCCTGCGTAGAGATATTGTCGGCACAGCAGACGGACTAGCGAAGCATCCGTACGTGCGAGAGTCCAGACGAATTGAAGCGGAGTTCAGGATTCTGGAGCAGCACGTCGGTGCGGAGATGAGGCGGCGGGAACTCCGGGTGGAAGCCGGGGGCGGAACAGCCGCAAAGTTTCGGGACACGGTGGGCATCGGATCGTACAGAATCGACCTTCATCCCTGCGCGGGCGGAAGAAACTATATCGACGTAGAATCGTTGCCGTTTCAGATACCGCTGGGCGCGCTGATCCCAAAGCGAGTAGAGAACCTGCTGGCGGGGGCGAAGAATATCGGGACGACGCACGTTACGAATGGCTGCTACCGGCTGCATCCCGTGGAGTGGAATATTGGCGAAGCAGCAGGAGCGCTCGCCGCTTATTGTGTACGCCTGAAAGAGAAGCCGCGCGGAATCCGAAACAAGCCGAAGATGCTGGAAGCATTCCAGGCGAGTTTGCGCGCGCAGGGTTTCGAACTCGAGTGGCCGTGGATGCATACGACATGAGTATGCGTTTCGCGAGTCAAGCACCCTAGAGCTCTTGGGCACGCCGCCCTAGAGGTCTAGGTTATAAAGCATTTAGCGAGGCAGCGAACTTCGTGCCGGATACAATGGCCGTCGATGCATTGTCTTACCCGCCGGTTGTCTCCTGCCTTGCTGCTCTTTGGATTCTGCTCGTTGGCGAGCGCTGCCGGAGTGCCACGTCCGGAATACCCGCAGCCGCAGTTTATGCGCGCCTCCTGGATGAGCCTAAATGGCGACTGGGGTTTTGCATTTGACGATGCGAATGAAGGGCTGACGAAACGCTGGAACGCCGCAACACTACCAAACGCAAGGAAGATTGTCGTGCCCTATTGTTTCGAAAGCCGAGACAGCGGGATTCAAGACACGAGCTTTCATCCCGTGTTCTGGTACGAACGCACCTTTGAAGTCCCGAAAAGCTGGGCGGGGAAGCATGTGCTGCTGCATTTCGGAGCAGTCGATTACCGGGCATCGGTATGGCTGAACGGGCACTTCCTAGGCGGGCACGAAGGCGGCGGCGTGCCGTTCTCGTTCGATGTTACGGAAGCGGTGAATCCGAGAAGCAACAAGCTTACGCTGCGGGTGGAGGATCCGCCCACGGACAAGTCAATACCGCGCGGTAAACAGTATTGGGAGCCAAAATCGAAGGCGATCTTTTATACGCGCACATCGGGGATCTGGCAGCCGGTGTGGATCGAAGCGACCGGCAGCCATCATCTGGACTATGTTCACGTAACAGCCGGTCAAGACGGCACGGCGACATTTCATGGCGGATTAGACTCGAATCCCGGGCATCCGCTACGCCTAGCGATTGATGTACTGAGCGAGGGAACAGTAGCCGGTCATGCGGAAGCTGCAACAACGGAAGACCGGGTTGACGCGAAACTGACGATCGCCTCTCCGCAATTATGGTCGCCTGACTCACCAAAGTTGTATGAACTTCGCTATACGCTGTCCGATGACACAGGCGCCATTGACACGGTTCAATCCTATCTGGGATTTCGAAGCATCGGGCTCGAGAAGAATCGCATAACGATCAATGGCAAGCCGGTTTACCTGAAGCTGCTGCTGGATCAGGGCTACTGGCCGGAGAGCATTCTGACGCCACCGTCGGAGGCAGCAATCGTAAAGGACATCGACCTGATGACCGCGATGGGCTTTAACGGTGTGCGGAAGCACCAGAAGATCGCCGACCCGCGATTTCTATACTGGGCGGACAAGCGCGGGCTGCTTGTCTCGGGAGAGATCGCCGATACGCAGGAGTTCAACGAAGACGCGGTGCGGCGCACGACAGCCGAGTGGCTAGCGGAGGTGAAGCGCGACTACAATCATCCGTCGATCGTCATCTGGAATGCGATCAATGAGAGCTGGGGCGTGCCGCATCTGGACAACAAGGATGAACAAGCGTATCTGAAAGGCCTGTACTGGATGACCAAGGCGCTCGACCAGAGCCGCTTCATGATCGACAACGAAGGCTGGATGCATACTGACGAAACAGACTTGTTTGCGATTCATGACTACGGGAAGTCGGGCGAGGATCTGTATCAGAAGTACAAGGATGTCGGAGCGGAGAGCACGACGGTGCCGAAGAACGGGCGTGATGCGCTCATCGGCGGCTACAAATATAACGGTTCGCCGCTGTACCTTTCGGAATTCGGAGGGATCGCTTTCATTCCGGCGGGGACACAGGTTCCGGGCGAGTCCTGGGGCTATGCGGGCGTGGAAAAGACGCAAGAAGCGGCGTTCGCACGACTAACGCAGCTGTTTAACGGAGTGGCGAAGCTGCCAAATCTGGTGGGCTTTTGCTACACGCAGTTGACGGACGTGGAACAAGAAGTAAACGGTTTATTGACCTATGACCGGAAACCGAAATTCGATGTTCAGCAAGTGAAGGCGTTGAACGATCAGTTCAAATAGGCAGCATGAGTGAATTGCGATTAGATCTCAGCGGGCAGATTGCGTTAGTCACGGCTGCGGGACGAGGTCTGGGGCGGGCAATTGCGGTGGCGCTGGCCAGGGCCGGGGCGGACATAGCGCTTGGGCTGCGGGATATAAAAGCACGCGGCGATGTCGCGGAGGAGATCGAATCTCTGGGACGGCGAGTACTGCCACTGCAAATGGATGTTACGCGCATGGAGCAGGTATTTGGGGCGGTAACGGAGACGGTTCGACAGTTCGGCCGGCTGGACATTCTGGTGAATAATGCGGGAATTGCGCCGGGCAATCTTGCCGAGAACGTGAGTGAAGGAGATTTCGACGCAACACTCGCGGTGAATCTGAAAGGCACATTTTTCGCAAGTCAAGCGGCGGGACGCGTGATGATCGGGCAGAACAGAGGACGCATTATCAACGTCAGCTCGCAGGCGGGATATGTGGCGCTGCCGACCGAGTCGGTTTACTGCATGACCAAGGCGGCGATTGTGCATTTGACCAAGTGCCTGGCGGTTGAGTGGGGCAAGTACAACATCACGGTGAACGGTATAGCGCCGACGTTCATCGAGACACCAGGTACGGAAGAGTGCCTGGCGGACACGGCGTTCCGAGAGGACGTGATCGAGCGCATTGCGGGCCTGCACCGGATCGGGCAGCCGAATGACGTGGTGGGGGCAGTCGCGTTTCTGGCCTCCGAAGCAGCTAGTCTCATCACCGGCCATACGATTGTCATCGATGGAGGATGGACGGCGCGCTGACGACCGAGCCCCGGCTTAACGGCTCGATATGCTAGAGGGGTTCTCCTACAAACCTAAACGAGGTGCCGTCTTTATGAAGTCTGTTTCGTTTGCCGCGGGCTCCCTGCTACTCGCCGTGACGCTGGCCGCATGGGGCGCCGATACTCCACGCGATTGGAAGTCCGGGACTCTCGTTGAGACGGAGAAGCAGCAAGTACCCACGGGTAGCACCAGGACGACGAACAGCGACGGCACGGTGAAAGATCGGGGCAACAAATCCGACTATTCGGAAACAACCACGTCAACCACGACAGACGAGTACGATACATTCCAGGTCTATACCGTTCAAGGTGACAACAAGACTTACATCGCTCGCGAACGCTTGCTGTTTCCCTGGTCGAAGCCGGCGAACGTCGCCGTCGGGGAGAAGGTGAAGTTCGTGGTTCAAAAACACACGCTTTATCTTCTGGATGACGACGGCAAGCAGCACAAAGCCGGCATTTCTAAAATCAGTTTAAATCAGAATCCCGAACCGAAGTAAAGGGCACGGGGACGGCGTCCAGTCATTAATTTTTCTGCCGGAATTGGCGACTCCAATCAGCCTGCGAAGAACCGGGCCCCGGCCGCCTCCATTTCTTTGTTGAGCGCACCGATATCGCGCAACATTGCTTCGCCTTCGAGCGATGAGTCGTAGTTTCGGGGTGTTGAACCGCGACCAGGTATTGAGGCATGTCTTTCCCTTAGTGTTTCGACTCCTGCGGGGTCAGCTTGAATCCTTCCGCGGCCTGCTGGACGTCTTCGGGAAAGTCGGACATCTCTTGTATCTGGCGGACTTCAATTATGTCGTCGTTCTGCATGGGAGCGCGCTTTGCCCATTCGATAGCCTCGTCGCGCGAGGGCACCTGGATGATCCAGTAGCCGCCGACGACTTCTTTCGACTCGGCAAAGGGCCCGTCGGTCACTCTTGGCTTCCCGCCCTTGTAAGAGATACGCGCTCCTGTAGACGGCGGAAACAGTCCATCGAGCGAGAGGAGGACGCCTGCCTTTTGCAAAGACTTGTTGTATTCCATCATTTTTGCTACTAATTCCGCGCTGGGCGATGCATCCGGCGCAGCCGATCCATATCCTGCCGGGATCACCATCATCATGAAACGCATTCAGTTGCTCCTAAGCTTTATTTTGAAGGCCCTGCCGGGCCTTTCACTTACGAGGACGAACAGACGGACCGGAGTTCGACACGCAGGGGAAAGAATGTTAGGCCGGGAGACTTCACCAGGTGGCGAGCATTGGCGGACGAGGCTACTTGACGTCGATGCGAATGAAGTGGGTGGGAGCGCTGCCCACATTTTTCACATCGTGAACCAGGGCGTCGTTCCAGCCGGCGGCACCCTTGGCAATGTGCCGGCGAGCTACCGCGCCGCCAGGGTAGGAACGGCTTTCGGTGTCAGCGTCTTCGAGGGCGACCACAACGCCGTGGGGATGCCGATGTTTGGGTTCGGAGACACCCGGCGGGATGACGTCATCGATCACTCGCACAAATGTGTTTTCGAAGATAACCTTCTGTGTTTGACGACAGACAACTACCGAATCCAGCTGATCCTGCCCGCTGCTCTTGCGGACGAGCAGCACGCCCGTCATGGCAATGATAAAAACCGGTAACACGGTCGCGAATAGCCAGCGGCGAGTCATTTTGCGTTCGGACTCCTGGTGGTGCGGGCGTATTCGGCTAACTGCACTTTGGCTTCGGCTAACTGATGCTGTTGAGTAAAGAGACGGGCGAGCACGTAGTGGTAATCCGCTTTCTGAGGGTTGAGGAGGATGGCCTGCTTGAGAGCGTCGATCGCCTGGGCGGGCTGGCCCAAGCCGCGATAGGCTTTGGAAAGCTCATTGAATTCCTGATCCCAGGTGTTCTCAATCTTGATCGCGTCGAGCAGCATGTCGCGCGCCTTCCCGAACTCCCCTCGAAGGTTGAAGTATGTTCCGTAATCGATGAGGGGCCAAGCCGACGGTTTCTTTTGGCGAGCATTGAGCTCGAGGCCGTGTTCGAAGTTTGCAACAGCCTTCGCGTTTTCACCTACCGCGGAGTAAGCGAGGCCAAGATTATGGTAGACGCGGACCGATTCAGGGGCGAGCGACTTAGCTTTTTCCAAAGAGGCCACGGCCTGGACGTAGGAGCCCTGTTCATAATAGATGCGCCCGAGTTCATAGTGACTTTCGGCGGAGGAAGTGTTGTACCGGATTGCCTGCTCCAGCTCATGAATGGCGAGATCGGGATGCCCGAGCATGTTCAGATCGTAGGCGAGTATTTTGTGCGACTCGGCGAAATCAGGATGCAAGACGAGGCTCTTGCAAAGCGACGTGAGTGAGGCCTGAAGACGGTGGAGGCGGAACTCGACGTAGCCGAGCTGATAGAGCGCCTGCCAGGAATCGGGATGGGCGGCAGTGTAAGGCTCGAGCAGGGCGTTTGCCTCTACGAAGTTTTCGGCCTTGATCAGAGCTTCGAAGCGTTCTATCTCCGGATCTTCGGCGTGCGCAAGGAGCGGCGAGAGGCCGAGCAGCAGAATCGCTCCAGCAGAGGAGTTAGCGGCTAGGGCTCGCAGGCGCATGGTTTGACTCAGCCGGAGGGGCAACTAATTCCCACGTTACCTTGTCGTCTACCGAGGCGCGCAGCCGCCCCGCGATATCGAACTGGGCTTTGGCGGCGCCGGGGTCTTTGAGAGCAGTGAGGATGAGGCCCAACTGATAGTGAGCCTTTTGCGAATCGGGACTGATGCGAACAGCTGTTTCGAGCTCGCGCCTGGCTTCGGGCAAGCGGCCGAGGGAGCGATAGTCGAGCCCAAGCGCAATATGAGCACGGGCGTGATCCGGCTGGCGAGCGATGACCGCTTTTTGAAGCTCGATGCCCTTGTCGGTTTCACCGTTCCCATCGGCGATGAGGCCGAGATAGTAAGTCGATTCGACCTGCTGCGGCTGGAGGCGCAGGCTGCGTTCGAAGTACGGTTTGGCGGCGTCGAAGTCGCCTTGCAGGAAGTAGGCTGTGCCCAGGGCGTAAGAGATTTGCGGGTTATCGGGATCGGAATCGAGGAGGGAGCGAAAGAGGCTGAGAGCGGCAGGGAAATCGCGATTAGCGATACGGGCAGAGGCGAGTGCGTACGCGGTGACGGGATTGCCGGGCTCGAGTTTGGCAGCGAGCTCGAGATTGGAAACGGCGTCTTTGAAGAGATCCATTTGGAGGCAGAGAGCGCCGAGAGCATAGAGGACTTTCGGATCAGAAGGCGCAGCACTCTTGGCTTTCAGCAGAGCCGCCAGAGCTGCTTCGGTGTTGCCCTGGAGGTTGCGGATGCGGGCCAGGGCAACCAGCGGGCGCGGATCTTGCGGCGCGATCTGTGCGGCGGATTCGAGCAAGCGGGCGGCAGAGGCGAAGCTGTGGCCGGCAGTTTGGAGACGCGCCAGAGCGAGGAGAGCTTCGAGGTTGCGCCCGTCGGCGGAGACGACACGCCCGAGCTCTTTCTCGGACTCAGCCGTGCGTCCGACTGTCTCGAGAAGGGTAGCGAGCGTGAAGCGAGTACCGGTGAGACGAGGCTCCAGTGCGAGTGCGCGGCGCAGATGCTTTTCCGAGTCGGCAAAGCTCATGAGCTGGAGCTCGATGCTGCCGAGAAGACTGTAGTCGAGGGCGGTCGGATTGTTTTCGACAGCCCGAAGCAAAATCTGGCGCGCTTCCGTGATAGATCCCGCCTGGTAGAGAGAAAAAGCGGAGGTGAAGGCTGCATCCTGCGCGAGAGCCGTGCGATGCCAGAGCAGAGCACCGGAGATCGAGACCACGGCTAAGGCGCGTTTATTCCAAAACTTCACGTCAGTGCGAAGCAGCAGCAGGGTTCCGGGAACAGTCTAGCAACTCGCCCGGCGCAAAAGCCGAGTTTAGAAGTTCAGCTTCATATAGAGCTGGAAGGCGCGCGGAAGATTGCACTGGCCAGTGATCGTTCCGAAAGCGTTGCCATCGCTCAGGTTGGTATCGGGGTCACACCACTGGTGGCGGTTGAAGACATTTGAGCCGTTGCCGCCAATGCGCCAGGTGATTCGCTCTTTGATGACGAAATCCTTGTACAAGGAGAGGTCCTCTTTGTAGTTGGCCCAGCCGCGGAGAACGGAATCGAGCCGTCCTTCGTTGCCCAGACTACCGGGCGCAGGCTGGGTGAAAGCGCTCGAAGAGACGTAATGGGTGGAGCCGACGACGGTATTGCCGTTATCGGTGTCGAGATAGCCGCTCACACCGGGAACGCGATCGGGCAGGTAGCCGGTGTTGAAGAGCACGCCCGCGTAGGGATTGCTCGAATAGTAGATGCCCAAGGGACGGCCGTTTTCGTAGCGGAGATTGCCGGCCAGGGTCCAGCCGCCGAGGATGGCGTTCAGAACTCCGCCACGATTGAGCAGAGCTTTTCCTTTGCCGAAGGGCAGCTGATCGACAAAGGTGACGGTGAGGACGTTGGGCACATCGTCGATCGAGAGGGCCTTGGTGGGCAGGTAGACGCTGATAGGCTGCGCGCCTCCGAAGCCCTGGGTGAGGCCGGATTCGGCACCGTTATTCAGCAGCTTCGACCAGACCCAGCCGACGTTGAGCTGAAGGCCTCTGGTGAGGTTCTGGCGGTAGCTGGTCTGGAGGGAGTTGTACGTGCTCCAGCCATTGGCACCGTTGAACTGCGGGACGGACTGGTATTGCGGGTAAGGACGAAGAGCCTGCGCCACTGTTCCGGTGAAACCTGCATAGGGAGCGGGGAAGCCATTGGCTGCGGGAGTGCCGATTTCGGCGCTCAGCATCGAAGCGGGATATTGCTGCAGGATGAGCGGATTGTTTTGATTGAGATCGCTCATTTGCGACCCGCTGATGAGCCGTGTGCCGTGGTTGGCAACGTAGGCGACGTCGACCACGATGCTATTGGTGATCTGACGCTGCACGGAGAGAGTCCAGTTCTGGTAGCGCGGCAACGTAACGCCGCCGGGGTTCATGTACTGAATGCTGTTGCCGTTCTGCAGGGTGGGAGAGATGCGCGGCGGCAGCGCAACGGCGTTCTGAGGAAATCCGGAATCGAGCGAGAAGGCAGCCTGGCGGCCGCTGGTGAGATCGGTGACGGTGGGGTTGGTGCTGTAGCCATAGTTCGGATTGGCATTGAAGCCGTTCATGGTGACGCCGGAGTAATAGATTCCATAACCGCCGCGCACCACAGTTTTGTCAGTGACACGATAGGCGAACCCGAAGCGTGGACCGTAAGTGTCGGCCTGGAGCTGTTCGAAGGCTTTCGGTTGGCCGTTCTGACCAGCGAACGCCAGTGCGCCCAAGTGGCCGCCGGCGCCGGGATTGGCGAGGTTGGGATCGAAGGAAGAATACTGGTTGTGGCGCTCGGTGCGCGGGAACTGCAGATCGTATCGGAAGCCGAAGCTCAGGGTGAGTTTGTCGGTGACCTTAAAGTCGTCGTTCACCCAAGGGGCGAAGTACGGGCGGCGGTAGTCGGAGAAAGAAGGGATGCTGAAACCGCTGCTGCTGACCTGGCCAAGGAGGAATGATGCGTAGGGGTCGCCGGTGCCTCCGACGACTTTGCCGGTGGCGTCGTAGGTGCCCGTGTTGGCTGCGACGAAATTGAAGGAGCCGGCATCGCCAATAAAATTGCCGGTGAACCAGCGTTCCCAACGGTACTCAAAGCCAGCTTTAATGGTGTGCTTGCCGAGGATCTTGGTGGTGTCGTCGAGGATCTGATAGCGATCTGTGCCCTGGAGACCGCCCGAATTGTTCTGACCAAAGTTTGAATAGCGCTCGTCGAAATTGATGTTCGGGAAGCCGCCGGCATCGGCGAATGGAATGCCGGTGACGCCGACCTTCGAGGCCCAGTCTTTACTCGAGATAGATGGATAGGTATCGGGCAGCACCCAGCGATCGTAGGAAACGACCGCGTGCGTAAAGAGAGTGGGGCTGATGACGTCGGTGAGCTGCAGGTGAGCAGTATGGGTGACGATATCCTGCGCGCGGGGATGGCCGATCGGTCCGCCGCATCCGCCGATGTTGTTGCAATCGAGCTCTCGGGGGCGGTCGGTGTAGTTGTAGGTCAGCGAGAGACGGATATTGTCACGGATATTGTGGTCGATGCGGGTGAGGATGGTCCGGGCATTCAAGAACTGCTGCGGAGGGCCGAGCAGGTAGTTGTTTGACAGACCGCCGTTGATGGGGCCGGGAAGATAGCTCTGGATGTTGGAAGCCACCTTCGAGATACCGGCAGGAATCTTGTTACCGGGGAACGGATCGCGTACAGTGAGGCCGGCTTGCCCGCCGCAAGTGGACGCATCGCGGGTGGTGCCGGGATCGAAGATCTGGCCCCCGAGTATAGGCCGGCCGCAAGCGTCGGTGGCGATCTGCTGCGAGGTCAGATAGGACGAGAAATCACCCGTGCGCAGCGGGTCAGCAGCGACTGTTCCGAAGCCGCTGCCGGCGCCGGCATTGGTGTATTTGAACTGATCGAAGTTGAAAAAGAAGAAGCTTTTGTTCTTGCCGTTGTAGATTTTCGGGATGGAGATGGGCCCGCCGAGGGTAAAGCCGTACTGATTCTGGCGGACGGGCGGGCGAACAGGGGCGATTTCCCCGCGAGCCTGAAGCTTATCGTTATCAAAGAATTCGTAGGCGCCGCCGTGATAAGTATCGGTTCCGCTCTTGGTGGTGTATTCGACGAAGCCGCCGCTGGTGTGGCCATATTGCGCGCTGAAAGTGTTGTCGATAATGCGGGCTTCGGCGATTGACTCATACGGCGCGGAGCGTTCCTGCGTACCGTTGTGGCCGCTCACTTCACCGTAGGAAGCGCCGTCGAGGAAGTTTTCGAAAGCGCTGCGCTGGCCGCCATTGATGCGCGCTCCGAAGGCGCTGCCGGGGTAAACATTACCCTGCGTGGGAGCGACGAAAGTCGGGAACGTGTAGAGCTGGGACTCAGGCACGCGATTCTCGCCAGCCATGACGGCGGGGAGGGATTCGTAAGCGAGCTGGTTGACCGAAGCCGACATTTGCGGATTGTCGGCATTCAGGGTTTCGAGCTGCGCGCTGACTTCAACGGACTGCTGGACCTGGCCCACTTCGAGCGAGACGTCCTGCCGGAAAGTCTGTCCGGAAGCGAGGTTGATGCCGGCGGCGTGAAAAGTTTTAAAACCAGGTGTGGCAACGCTGATTTCATAGACGCCGATGATGAGAGGCGGCGTGCTGTAGTTTCCGGAGGCGCTGGTGGTTACGTTGGTGACGACGCCGGTTTTGGAATCTTTGACGGCAACCGCGACGCTGGCGACCGGGGCGCCTTGCTGATCAGTAACGAGACCAGTAATAACGCCGCGATCGGCTTGCCCCAAAAGCTGAGCAACTAAGACAAAAATTGCTAAAGCGCATAACAAAATGCGCCTGTAAATGTTCGACATGGACCCGACTCCTTCGACGAGAGTGAACGATGAAACAGTATATGTCATAGGATTAGGGTCTTAAGCCGGGCAATTCAGGGTTACTGAGATTCAAAAAGCCAGAAACGGGAGAGAAAATGCAGAGACTTGTTGCGGCGTCGACGGTGCTGGCTGGAATTGTGCTGGCAACCTCTTACGCATTGCCAACACGGCCGAAGGCGATCGGCGTGATGCGGAATGGCGCGCAGTTTATGCCGTTCGAAGAGAATGGCAGCAAAGGCGTGGCGGTGACGGGCGGCGGCTCCGCGTCGGTAAGGCAGAGCCAGCCTGTTCAGCTCGAGTTTTACGGAAGCGCCGAGCAGATCGAAGAGAAATCGAGCGGGTATCAAACACTGCGCGTGTCCGGAGGGACGGCGCGCGGCGCGGCTGACGTGGCGGGGCCTGCGGGATCACGTTTTCATTTCGAGGATCAATGGACTGTCGAGGGAGACTCGATTGAGCTTTCGAGAAGCGTGACGGTTTCAGGCTCAAGCACGAGTAGTTTTCTATCGGCCATCACGTTTTCTCATCCCGAGACGCACGCCAGGCCGGCAGTCGATTACTTCGCGCCGGGCATGATCTACGGCGACAGTTCTCATCTATCGCCCGCTTCGATCGGCGGCCCGCTGATTTACGAAGGCAACGGGCGGGGAGAAGTGCGGATCCGGGAAGACCGTTTACCCGCGCCGATGCTGGGGGTGCGATTCGGGGATGGCTCGGCATTGACAGTTCTCGATGCGGCGCCGAAGGGAGATACGACCACCGCAGATTCGATGGACACGGAAGTTCACACGTTGACGGACGAACGGTTTCAGTTTGGCGCGGTGGGCGCAGAGCTGGACAAGGGTCATCATAGGCAAGGTTTCTGGTTTCCAGGCAGCGAGGGCGAGGTGACGTACCGGGGAAACACGTATCCGGGGGGCCAGGTGCACGAGCCGCGCCGCCGGTATCACCCGATCCGCGATGGCCTGGTTCAGAAATACCGGATTCAGTTTCGATTTTCGAAGAGTGAAGATTTTCCGACGTACTACAAGAACGCCTGGCGCTGGGCTTATTCGACACTGAAGCCGGCAGTGACGCGGCAGGATATTGCGGCAGTGCGCAGAAGCGTAGTGGACGTAGTGGCCAGCCAGGTACAGGTACGTGGAGAGCGGGCCGGCATTCCCAACATCATTTGGGCAGCGACGTCAAAAGAAGATTCAACGCACGCGGAAGCCAACCAGCGGGCCATTATGGGATTCACGGGGAAGAACCTGGAAGCAGCCGAGTATCTGCTGGCGGATGCGCAACTGGACTCCGACCGGGAGCGCGCAGCCAAAGACCGGAAGCTCGGGCTGGCGATCTTCACGTCGTTCCACAAGCTGCGAATGAATCCTCCGGTGGGCGAAGGGTTCGATATCGAGACGGGAGAACCGGCGCTGGCGATTCCGCGAGATCACTGTGTATTTCTGCGTTCGTTTGGCGATGACATGAAAGCCACGCTGCGCGCTTACCGGCGAGAGCGCAAGAGCGGGACAGTGCATGCGGAGTGGCTCGCGTGGACACGGCAATTCGGAGATTGGCTGCTCACCCAGCAGTCTAGGGAAGGCGGGTTTCCACGCTCGTGGAAGCCGGGGACAGGCGAAGTGCTGGACAGTTCGCCGCAATCCAGCTACAACCCAATTCCCTTCCTGGTTTTGTTGAGTGAAGAGACGCATGATGCGCGCTATTTGCAGACGGCGGAACGGGCGGGAGACTTTATCTGGAGCAATACACAATCGAGCGGGAAGTTTGTCGGGGGGACAATCGACAATCCGGACGTGCTGGACAAAGAAGCAGGGACTCTTTCGAACGAAGCTTATCTGGCGCTCTATGAAGCGACGCGGAATGCGAAATGGTTGACGCGCGCGGAGGCCGCCGCGAACTTTGCCGAGACCTGGATTTACGTCTGGAATGTCCCGATGCCGGTAGACGCCCAAGACACGACGCTGCACTGGAAGAAAGGCGTGGCGACCACCGGGACGGAATTAATCGCGAGCGGGCATTCGCTGGTGGACGACTACATGTCGTTCGAGGTGGATGAGTACGCGGAGCTGGGGCGCTGGACGGGCGATGCTCACTATTCGGACGTGGCCAGACTGCTGCTCCACAACACGAAGAACATGGTGGCCGTACCGGGACGCACCTTCGACCTGAAAGGACCGGGATGGCAACAGGAACACTTCAGTTTCGCGCCGAGGCGCGGCCGCGGACTGCACCGGCTGTGGCTGCCATGGGTGGCAACGAGCCAGTTGGATGGAATTTTCGGATTGATGGAGTTCGACCGGCAGTTGTTTCGGCAGTGGACCGGGGAAGAGAAGAGGGCGGCGAATTAACGTGCGCCACGGTTACGTGCGGTGCGCTTTACTCGTGGCGTGTATGGCGGCGCGAGGCGGCGGCGGCCAGGAGCCGGTGGGGAGCGGCCGCGCAGAGGTGGCGGCGGCGGAGCCGGTGACACGCGCCGAGTTGATGACGGAAGCGCAGACAAAGCTCGAACGCGTGCACAGGTTCCTAGAAGAGCGGAAGCTGGCGGGTGTTTTGCTTTCGCGGGTGGATAACTTTTCCTGGGTAACGGCGGGGCTGGCCGACAATCACATCGTCATCACGAGCGAGATCGGGGCAGCGGCGCTGCTGATTATGCGGGACGGGCGTAAGTTTGCGGTGGCAAACAAGAGCGAGATGCCGCGGCTGATGCGAGAGGATTTAGCCGGGCTCGGTTATGAACCCAAAGAGTACGAGTGGTACGAGGAGAAAACAGGACGGCAGAGGGCGGTGAACGGAATAGCGAATGGGGGACGGATAGGGACGGATGTGGCCGCGGACGGGATGGAGCCGGTAGGCGATCAGGTGGCAGCACTGCGCTATCAGCTCACCGAATCTGAGATCAAGAAGTATCGCTGGGTGGGCCAAGCGGCGAGCGAAGCCGTGATTGCCGTTTGCCGCAGGCTGAAGCCGGGCGTGAGCGAGCGTGAGATGGAGACGATGGCGTCAGACGAGCTGCTGCGACGTGGTTTGCGGCCGACGGTCTTGTTGATGGGAGTGGACCACCGGGTTTACGACTACCATCACCACACGCCGACCGATCTACGGCTCACGAAATACGCGATTGTGAATGTGTGCGCACGGCGCTGGGGGTTGGTGGCTTCAGTAGCGCGATTCGTGCACTTCGGTCCGCTCGAGCCGGAACTGAAACGAAAGCTGGCGGCAGCGATGCGCATCAGTGCGCAATACGAAGCGCATTCAAAGCCGGGCGTTACGGCAGGGCAGATGATCGAGTGGGCAAAGGGCTGGTTCCGGGAGGCAGGGTTTGAAGGCGCATGGCGAGACCATCACCAGGGCGGGGCGATCGGCTATGCGGAGCGTGAGTGGCTGGCCGTGCCGAATTCGAAAGAAATCATCCACGATCATCAGGCTTTTGCCTGGAATCCGATTATCCGGGGCGCGCTCTCGTTCGACACGATTGTGGTGTACGCGGATCGAGTGGAGAACATTACCCAAACAGCGGACTGGCCGACCGTTCCGATGACGGTAGATGGCAGAACGTATCAGATGCCCGACATCCTGATTCGCTGAGAGAAGACAGGAACGTTGCGCAAGGAGCGGCAGCGACCATGAGAAAGCTACGGCTAGAGTTTGCGAGCAATTTCACGGAAGATATCCGGACGGGTGCGCGGGGAATTTGGAACGCCCCAGGATTCGCGTGCATCGTCGTTCTGACGTTAGCGCTCGGGATCGGCGCGGACACGGCTATATTCAGCGTGGTTTACCAAGTACTGCTGCGGCCTCCGGCGTACCCGCACGGGGAGCGAATGGTGGAAGTGTTGGAGGCGACAGCGGGACAGAAGCTGCCCGTTTCGTGGATCAACCTCCAGCATTGGCGCAATGAGAATCATACGTTTGAAGAGATGGCGGGCTTCGAGACAGCAGACCTGACTCTGAGCGGCCGGGTGCTGAGCGACGCAGATGACCGAGCCGGCGCGATGCCAGTCGCGGTTGTCAGCGCAGAGTTTGGAGAAGCTCGCTGGGCGGCAGGCCTGAAATAAACGGAACAACACTGAACCTAGACGGGAGAGCTTACCAGGTAATTGGCGTTCTTCCACCCGGGCTGCGATTCTTTCGAGACAAGTAGATTTCTACATAGATGCCGGGCCGAGATACGCGAAGGCGGTTGACCGGGCAGAGTACGGGGCAACGGAGGTGCTCGGAGTTTTAAGACCGGGGGTGAAGTGCCGCTCACTTTTTTGAGCAGTGTAGATGCGGGGTATTTCCGGGCGCTGCGAGTGCACGTGCTGGCCGGGCGCGGCTTCAAAGAGACGGATCGCGAGGGAGCACCAAGGGTGGCGGTTGTGAATGAGACGCTGGCGCGGCATTGGTGGCCGGAAGCGCCGGAACGTGCCGTGGGGCATCCTTTGAAGCTCGGCGGCCCTTACCTGAACGGAGACACGTACGACATCGTGGGGGTGGTCGGAAGCGCGGCGCAAACAGGTTTAGATAAGAAGCCCGAAGCAGAAGTACATTTGGCGTTTGCGCAGAGCCCTTCAACAGCCGCCGTGGTGATGCTTCGCACGGAGGGTGATGCAACGCGATTGATTCCGACGGTGCGGCGAGGACTGGCGGCGCTCGATCCCAACGTGGCGGTGCAGTCGCTGAGACCTTTCGAAGAATGGATGGGAGAGACGCTCACACGCAGGCGATTTGGAACATGGCTGCTTGGCATTTTCGCGGCACTGGCGGCGGCGCTTTCAGCGGTGGGCATTTACGGGGTATTGAACTATTGGGTCGGGGTGAGACAGAGAGAGATTGCGATCCGACTGGCAGTGGGGGCGCAGGGGGCGGAGATAGCGCGCTGGACGGGATGGCATGTGTTTCTGCAGGTTGGACCAGGTATCGCGCTGGGAGTTTTGGGATGCTGGGGCGCCTCACGATGGCTGGGGAGCGTGGTGTTCGGGGTGTCGGCGCAAGATCCGGCGGTGCTGGCCGCGGCAGCATTCACGGTGATGGCCGTGGCGAGTCTGGGGGCAAGTGTTCCGGTGTGGCGGGCGACGCGAGTGGATGTGATCGAAAAGTTGCGGAACGGGTGAGACAAGGCCGAAGGCTGCAGTTATTGAAGCTTCGCGTATTCGGCCTGCGCTTGTTTGAGAATCGGGATGTTCGTATCGGCATCTTTCCAAAGCGCAAGGAACTCCTGGTAGGCCTTTTTGGCGCCCGCTACATCGCCCGAAGCGGAGTAGGCTCTACCCAGCTGCAGATGAGCCAGGACGCTTATGGGATCGGCATAAGCGATGCCACGGTGGGTGAGGATCTTCTGGAATTCGAGGGCCGCGTCTTGACCTCGTCCCGCCGCCAGGTAGGCTTGGCCGCGTACATACGAGGGATAAAGGCCGCCGAATTTGGCAAAGAATGCGGTGCCCGGGAGCGCGAAATCGTAGGGCAGCGCCTTCTGCAAGCGCTCGACGGCATCTAACGGCGCATGATGCGCGAGTGCAAAGAGGGCCTGCAAGGTGGGGAGGTACTCGAATTGCACCGGCGTGTCCTCCGGGAACCGGCTTGCCAGATCTTCGGCGAGCTTTTCCGGCACAGAAGTGTCGCCTGAGAGCGCCATCGCATACGCAGCAGCGTATTCCACATCCCGGTCTTTCGCGAGTTGCAGCGCAGCCCGAGCGCGCTCTTTCGCGGCCGCCACGTTTCCGAAATGCGCTTCGCTGACGGCCTCGGCGGCGGCATAACGGGCGGCTCCTTCGCGACTACCGTCCTGCTGCGCCATCGCGACCGCACGCCCCCACATGGTGCGCGCCTGCTGCATACGTCCCGAGCGGGCGAGGACCATCGCCTGATTGTGCGACATCCAATCCTCTATATGCTCTCCGCGGGCGCGCGCGATTTCGCGCTCCATTCCGGATTGATCCCCTCTGAAGAACGCGAGGTAATAACGAGTAATCAGAAATTCCGGGATTTCCAATTTGCGCGCGGCGGCCAGCTGCAGGACACTGGAAGCTTCCTGAAACCGGTCCAGGAAAAAGTAGTGAATGGCCATGACATACGAAAATGAGTTGTCCGGATTCAGTCGCATGGCCTCTTGGGCCGCTTGGATACCGCGTTCATATTGGCCCGTGCCTTGCGTCCCCCAGCCTGCCAAGACGGCATGGGGACTCCAATCGCGCGGATACATCTGTACCCACGATTCGAGGTTCTGTAACTCGCGGGGTAAATTTCCTGTCACCTGGCGGTCGTAGAGAAAAAGAATCCAGCGCCTTTCCCGGTCGCTGACGCGATCGCGAAGCGCATAGGCTTTGCGGGTGTACTCGGCGGACAGGTCGGTCTGGCCCATGTTCCAATACGTGATGGACAGATCACCATAGGCCATGGCGAATTGCGGGTCGATGGCGATGGCACGCTGAAAATGGGGGACCCCGGCAGGCGCACCGTGTGCGTAAATGGCCGTTCGCCCGGCAGTGTAAGCCTTCAAAGCTTCGAGAGACGAAGTGGTTGCCTGCTCGAGCGGCGTCGAGTGCTCCTGAATGGTGGCGATAGACTCGCCCAACCGTGTCCTGATTTGAAGTGCGATTCGGCTCAGTGCCTGCAAGACCTCTTCTTTCGCTCCTACCTGACCCTGCGCCTGAGCAAGCACGTCTCCGGTGTCGCAGCTTCGAGCGCGCAACCACAGGACGTACTCACTTCCGAGCCTCGCGATGGAACCTTCCAGAACGGCGGTGCCGCTGGTGCGCTGGCAAATTTCCCGAGCGATCTCGGGAGTGAGCCGGGTGTCGGGCGGCCGATTCATGAAGCGCAGGACTTGCTGGATCTGCTGATCGGAAGCGAGTGTGAGGAACGGGGACTGTTCCAGTTGCACCGCTAAACCCTGGCGAAGCGTTTGATCGAAGACGGCGTCGCCTGTCTTATTCTGGAAATCTCCGAGAACAATTTTGTCCTTGGACGTGAGCTTCGGAGCGCGGTGGGAATAGAAATAGGCGGCGGCTAAAAGGGCCAGACCAAAAGCAGCTGCCGACATGGCTATCCACGGGCTGGTTGCTGGTCCGGTTCGTTTCAGCTGCCGCTCGAGCGCGGCAGCAGATTGCCAGCGACGTGACGGATTTTCCGCCAGGCAGCGGGCGACGATTCGTTCGAGGCTTCGTGAGCCGATCCGCTTCCGCGGAGAACCGAGGCGTGCGCCGGTCAGCATCTCATAAAGAACGCAGCCGAACGAGTAGATGTCTGTGCGTGAGTCCGCCGGTTTGCCGTCCCGTTGTTCGGGCGCCATGTAGGCGGGCGTGCCCATCACGAGGTGGCTGGCCGTAGCCGTTTCGTCGGTGTCCGATTTGGCCAGTCCGAAATCGAGAACTTTCACGCCGGACTTCGCAATCATGATGTTGCCCGGCTTGAGGTCGCGGTGAACGATGCCGTTCCCGTGCGCTTCGGCGAGCGCGGCCGCAATCTGGGAGGCATACAGGCGGGCGGTCTTTGCTGAAAGAGGCCCGCTCTTGAGCCGGGCTGCTACCGTGTCTCCCTCCACCAGCTCCATTACAAGGTAGTTCGGCCCGACATCGTAGACGGTGCAGATATGCGGGTGGTTGAGCGAAGAAATGGTGCGGCCTTCGCGCTCAAACAGCGAACTGAAGCGATCGTGGGCGATCTTGATGGCGACAGCGCGACCTAAGCGCGTGTCTACCGCTCGAAAGACCTGGCCCATGCCGCCCTCGCCGAGTTTGGATTCGATGCGGTAAGGGCCCAGGCAGGTACCGGGTGGCAGGGGGGCGCCGGGCGCACGCTGAAGGAGTTCGGTGGCGTTTTCAAGGGCAGGATGGTCGAGAAATTCGCCGCTGCTGTGTTGTGCGAGAAGAGACGCTACTTCGCGGCGCAGTTCGGGATCTGCACGGGCGAGCAGCGCTTCGCGGTCCTCGGCGGACGCTTCACGGGCGGCATGATAGAGCTCTTCAATTTCAAGAAAACGCTCCGCCGTCATTGTTGTGATACCGGCATTGCGGTTGGCGGGCTGAGTTCCCGCAGTAACCACGCCCTGGCGAGATCCCAATCGCGCCTCACCGTGCGGGGTGAGATGGCAAGAGCAGCCACGATCTCACCCTCTGTCAATCCGCCGAAATAGCGCAGCTCCACCACCTTTGCCTGGCGTGGCGCTACCTGCGCAAAGGCTGTGAGGGCCTCGTCCAGAGCGAGGATGGACCGATCCGTGGCAGGCGACAGGACGGCTGTTTCGTCGAGGTTGACCTTAGAGATTACTCCACCGCGCTTGTGGGAATGGCGAGCCCGAGCCGCATCCACCAGAACGCGCCGCATGATCTGCGCTGCGACGGCAAAGAATTGCGCGCGCGCCTGCCACTCGACATTGTTGACGTCAACCAAGCGGAGGTAGACCTCGTGCACCAACGCCGTGGCCTGGAGGGTGTTGCCTTCGGCCTCACTTTTCATGTACCGCAGAGCCATGCGGCGCAGCTCGGGATAAACATGATCCGTGAGCCGGGCCAGCGCTGCCTCGTCGCCGTGGCGCCACGCTTGCAACAGACCGGTAATTTCTGCCGAGCGTTGTTCGATAGCTAACCCGTTCTCACATGGGCACAAGAAATATAGCAGAACGTGGCCGTTTTTGGGCGCCGCTTGCGCCTGTACCGGTGAAAGGAAACACAAATGAACCGCATAACCACCATGGCAGTGATACTCAATCTCGGTATCGCGGGCCTTTATGCTCAAGGAACACAGGTGAGGATGACGTTTTCGGGAACTGAAGGAACGAGCGCGATCGATCTACAGTACCCGGATCCACATTCGCACCTCAAAAGTAACAGCGAATTCAATTTCGGCGGGAACGGCAGCCTGGGCTCCTTCACCTTTCAAAACGTTGAAGCAGAATCTGACCTTCAGTTCCCGCAACAGTCCAGCGCCTGCGCCGCAAACGAAGCCTATTATCCGACCCTCGCCGGAGGAGGCGTATTTCGGTTCCGGGACGGAAGCCTGCTGACCGTCAAGCTCACAGAGGGACATGATTGTATCGACTTTCAAAGCCTGGTGGCTCACTGCACCAGGATTTTTGAGATCACTGGCGGGACCAACCGTTTCAAAGGTGCGTCCGGGGAGCTAAAGTTGACCGAAGCGGTGAAGCCCGCAGTCTTCGATGCCGCCGGTTTGCCTGCGTTTTTTGCCGCTAAAGGCAAATTCACGGGAATGGTTTCCGGAGTAGCCAGGGAAGGGGAGGAACGAGGCGAAGACGAGCAGGAATAGGGGGTATCTCCGGGTACTCTTTCTCAGGCAAAAAGTACGCCGAGGGCCGACCAACAGGCAAGCGAAATGTTTCCTGGCTGGTCGGCGCTCTTGGAGGTTGAGGTGGGGAAAAAGAAGATTTGTGGCGGCTGTTGTTCACGTGCGTCGCGGTGCAAGAGTTCTAGCTTGAGTTGTGGCGATTTTCCCAGGCAGCAACGACGCTGCTGACAATGTGGTCGAGAGGCTCCACCGTATCGATTTCGATGTCGTAACGGCAGAATGAATGCGTCTTGAGATGAAACGCGCCTTCGCCGATCGGGCGATTGCCGCGCAGACGCTCCCTTCGGTTGATTTCCTCCACCGGCGCATGCACGCCGATCCAGAAAACATCGAAGGGCGCGAGCAGAACGTTCAGGTCGTCGACCCAACTCTGTTCTTCGACGATATGCTCGACCAGCAGATCGATACCGACGCTGGCGAAGGCAGCTATGGATTTGTGGAAGCCACCGAAGAATGCCTGGCGCCAACGGTAGCGGACATCCTTGTCGAGCGGGCGAAAGCCGGCGCTGGCAAGCTGGTCGGATGCATAAAAGTGGAACTGCGGCTCAAGCCTAGGCCTTAATGCTTCAGCAAGAGTGGACTTGCCGGAACTCGATGTGCCGTTTAGCAGAATGATCCGGGCTTGTCTGTCTTGCATGGAGTCAAGTATCGGTTGTAGTTGGTCGATGTTGTCTGATGTGTTACCGCTTCCTGCGGGCGCGGCTCAGAAAGCGCGTTCGGACAGATAGAGCGGAGAGGAAGGAAACCGCTTCCTGCGGGCGCGGCTCAGAAAGCGCGTTCGGACAGATAGAGCGGAGAGGAAGGAAACCGCTTCCTTCGGGCGCGGCTCAGACGGGCGGCGCGGCTCAGAAAGCGCGTTCGGACGGGCGGAAGCGGGAGCACGTTCGGACGCAAGCCGAAGAAATTTCTCTAGTTCCCAATACACTTCCTCGTTATCGTTTTCGAGTTGTGGCGGCACACCGGCGAGAGACCATTCAACTTCGGCGGGGGGCAAATAGAAGCCGCGCCTGTCAACGTCCGAGATCTCAGTAGTCAGTCCGTATGCGGTGGACCCCACGATGCAACTGTAAGCCACGAACCGATAGAGTTCGGAATGGTCAAGCTGGTCGGAAACGAACTCCTGGTCTTGCCGAAAGATCGTCAGTTCTACACGACGGAAACTCGCCTCCTCACCGTCAGCAAACCTGACGCGATAGGCGTTCTCGAGCGTTGCGGGTGCATGAACAACGACGCCGACGCGACGATCGTGCCGGCTCACAACCTTGGTTCCCGTCGGAATGATGAGGTGGAATTGCTGAAAACGCGCGGGCATCCTTTTTACCCGACAATCCTCGTCAATTCCAGTCCTTTCCCAATCGGTAAGGTGATGGATTCCGTGCCAGGCCGGCTCCGGACATGGGTCACGTACTCAGTAAGTGAGTGCGACAAAATGTTATGGGCTACGACAAACCCGCCTCGAGCGATCCTCAGCAAGTCGAAAACCGACTATAATTCGACTTCTCGCAATCGATGAACGCGAGGTCCACTTCCGGCGCTGCTGGTAACACCGCAGCCGCATCACCGCAGACATAATGGACGAAGCGGTCGAGCATCAGCCTCTTGATTGTCGCGTGCGATTCAGCCTGGCGTTCCGGTTCAATCTCGATCGAGGTGAGCTGGCCGTCGATCTGGCGTGCCGCGGCAGCCATTGCAATCGTCGAGATGCCGCTCGAACCGCCAATCTCGAGGGTTCGCCTTGCACCGAGAGATACGATCAGCCGATACAAAAACGTCCTTGCTTTATGACCTGACGCCCTATGATTCCCTTCGATTGCGATCGCAACGGTTGCGATTACAGCCGTGACGATGGTGGCGAGTTTCATTCCGGCCCAGCGGGCGGCGTCGATTGATGCGATCCGGGCTTTCCGGCATGAGTAGGACGGGGGAAGCAAGCAGGACTGGAAGTAAGAACCGCTTCCTTCGGGCGCGGCTCAGACGGGCAGCGCGGCTCAGAAAGCGCGTTCGGGCGGGCGGGAATCGGGAGCGCGCTCGGGCAGGCGGGGCGGCGCGGGTTGGAGAATCAGTGGCTGCGGGGCTACGAGAGTTTTGGTGCCGGCGGCAGGAGTTGAACCTGCGACCTACGGATTATGAGACCGTCGCTCTAACCACCTGAGCTACACCGGCAACAAGCGTATTTTAGCGCAGCACTGCCTTGCCGAGTCCGGCGTTGCCGGCGGCGTCGAAGACACGAAAAACAACGAGGTGCTCGCCAGGGCGGAGTTTTTCGAGGTGCAGGCGGAACGCTTCGTCAGGTGAATCGGTAATGCCGTCGACAGACTCGATGGGCTGCCAAGAACCGGCATCGAGCGAGTATTCACAGAGACGGAGCGGGCTCGTTTTGTCGTGAGCCGCCATCTGAACGTCGGCGGCGGCACCATCGAGGCGTGCCGAGACGAGATCGACGACGGGGGGTGTGTTGTCGATCAAGACGGGCGTGCTGACGAGCTCCGCCTGATGGGCGAACTCGGGCGCGTTGGCAGGGGCATCGGAGGCAACGACACGGAAGAAGTAGCGGCCGTCGGCAAAGACATCGGGATCGAGCAGCAGAGTGTTCTCAAACATGCGGCTGCGGATGGTTTGCCATTCGTTCTCGTCTTCGGCGCGGAAATAGACGGAGTAGACGAGCTTGTCGCTATCAGGATCGTCGGCCTGCCAGGAGATCTGCGTTTGGGTGGTTTGCAGACGCGACACGATTTGACTGGTAGTGGTGGCGGAACTTGCGGCGGGAGCCTCGCCAGTATCGGTGACGGTGATGGAGTACGCGGAAGAGGCAGGCGCAGCCGCGGCGGCGGTAGTTTTCCCCGCATTGGTGCCGGCGACGGAGGTGACGGTAATGCTGCGAACGGCGGGCGCGGAGTTGCGCGCGAGATACGGGATATCTACGGTGTTGATGAGAGCGGCGCTGCCAACGGGCCACTCAACGCGGAATTGAATGAAGCGCGCAGGAGGGCTCTTGATGAGTGCATCGGCAGGAGAAGAGATGGGCGGCGACCAGTCGTTCCAGGTGGAGTCGGGACGAGCGGTGTAACCGGTGCGAGTTCGGAAGATGACGCCCGATGTGGCACCGCGCCACTGGAGATGGCCCCAACGGGCAACGCTGGTGGAATCGTGAACTTGCGATTCGTAGACGCCGGGAGAGGAGCCTGTGGAGCCCAGGCAGAGAACGCGGGCAGAGCTGCTGAGCGCTCCATAAAGGTTGGGGCCGGATTTGAGGAGCTGAGTGGCTTCCCCCGAACCGAGTTCGGCGAGCAGAGTGGTGCGGCCGTCGGAGAGGCGATAGACGCGGCCATGATCGTCGGTGGAGAAGAGCAAGGAGGAGCCGTCGAGCAGAAGCGCATACACGTTGTCTTCTTTGGAGGTGCGGACGGTATCGATGGAACCTTGCGGGCGAATGCGATAGATGGCGGATTTCTCGACACCGCTTACTTCCGTTAACGCAACCGTCGGGGTGACGGGAGAGGCGGAGGTGGAAGAAACGCCGGTTTTGGATTGATCGACGGCTTTGGCGGCTTCGCTTTCGGCGGCAGCGGTGACGGTAATGACCGTGGGAGAGCTGGCAACTACAGCGGGCGTCGCGGCGGCCGCAGCCGGAGTTGCGCCGGCGGTGCGACTGGCAACGGCACCGCCCATGGCGGCAGCGTAGATGGTTCCGTCGGGATCGACAACGATCGAGCGAATCTCGGGGAGATCCGAATCGTAGAGCACGGAGGCTTTACCGGCGGCCGAGATGTCGTAAAGGAGCCCTTTGGGATCGGTACCGGCATAGAGGTGGCCACTCGGAGCGAGGGCGAGCGCGGTGATGTTGGATTGGCTGGTGGCGTAGAAGAGATCGGTTTTCGAATTACCGTCGTAGCGATAGATGCGGCCGCCTTCACCGGTACCTATATAGATGGAACCATCGGGCGCAGGCTGGAGGGACCAGATGTACTTGGCGGCGGAATGCCAGACCTCCTGTGCTTTGCCGTTCTGAATGCGATAGAGGCCGCCATTGGGAGAGGTGCCGGCAAAGAGCGTGCCGTGAGCGTCGACACAGAGGGCGAAGACTTCGGTCTGTTCGCTGCTCCAGAGCAGGGAGGGCGATTTGCCGTCGGGCGAGAGCTTGAAGACTTTGCCGCTATGGCCAGTGGCGGCGTACAGAGAGCCGTCGGGCGCGAGGACAAGGCTCCAGAGAGCGGGCTGGCCGAGTGGAACACTCCAGCGGAGAGAAGGTCCGGGACCGAGGCGGCCGTTGGCATCGAGAGAAAGACCGGAGAGGCGGCCTTTGAGGAAGTCGTTGAAGCCGGTAACGGACCAGGCGGTGCTGGTGGCGGCAGACAGATTGAGCGCCAGCGCGCAGAGCGCCAGCAGGGCACGAGGCATGGTCATTCTTTTATGTCCACCTGCAGCGTCTTCGCGCCGGCGACAACATAGCCGCGAGCGGGAATGGAGAATTCAGCGATTTGAGAGCCACGGGTGGCGGTGAGGGCGGCGTTCGCGGTGGCGGAATTCGAAGGATCGGCGAGTATGAGTGCGACGGACGGCGGCGGATCACTCAGCTCGCCTGAAGCGGAGGGACCACTGATTGTGAAAGAGGGCTGCTGGCGCCAGACGCGCACATAGAGAGCGTCGTTATCGCGAAACGAGTTGATGGTGCGGACGAGACTTTCGGGCGTATGGAGCGAGGAACCATCGAGGCCGGCGAATTCGGGAAAGTTGACCGTATTGGCGTCGCTGACGGTGAAGTTCAAGGGGCCGGCGGGTGTGCCGGGAGGGATTTGATACGTGGCGGTGCGGGTGAGTTCGAGGCCATTTTCGCCCTGCAGGAGGGCGCTGACTTCAAGCGGCTGACCGGCGTGCACTTCGTGGGCCGAAGTCCAGGCTTGCACGAGGCGAAGCTGGCGTTTGGATTCGCTGGCTTCCAGTTGGAAAGACATCGATTTAGGAGTGACGCCCTGGAACCCCGCCCCGAGGACGAAGGCGAGCGGAACGACGGCATCGGCAGAGACTTGCTGGATGAGACCGCTATCGCTGATGAACGTGTCGTGAATGATCAGGGGTTGGGTGCCGCCATTCCACTCGACGCGGCCGGTGAGTTGCAGAGTGCCCGCGCCGAGCGTACGTTCGGTGGCATCGAGGACGGAGAAGAGGGCGGTTTGGGTGATGAAGGGCGTGAGGAAGCGATCGTTGACAACCTGAAAGTGGTAATCGTGATTGCCCGTTGAGCCGGAGTGAACGGAGACTTCGAGCGGAACGGTGTGCGCGGAGCGACCGACTTCGCCCGAAATGGCGGTGGCGCGGTCACTGAGGATAGCGCCGGCCCATTGACGGGGACTCGAGAGCTTGAAGGAACTATTCAGGGTGGGAACGACGGCGATCACTTCCGAATGCGCGAAGGGCATTTCAGTGGATCCGGTATCGAGAAAACGATGGCCGAAGGCGTAGATACGCTTGCCATCGACGTAGGTAACGGTGCCATCGGCGGTCATGTTCATGTCGCCGGTAAGGAGGCCGACGCTGATCATGGAACCGGGCACGACAGCAGAAGTGGAAGGCGCGGGACCGGGCTGGTCTGAGACGGAGAGGCCCTGAAGAGGCTCGAAGCCGAGATGGCGGAAATCGGCAGTGAACGCCTGTAGAGTGGCGGAGGTGAAACCGGAGAGCGAAACAGGGGTGAGGACGGAATCGAGATCACCGAACGGGGAAGAAATGGCGGTGTGCGCAACCGGGGCCGCGGGAAGCATGCGACTTATAAAAGAGTATCGAGAGAGCGAAGCCACGCGCGGCCGCGGCGGTTCGGAAGAGTCAGCATTGGTGGTGGAGAGCATGGATTGGATAGGCTGGATGCCGGCGATGGGTTCTTTCGAGAAGGGAAATGCGAGGGCGACGGCACCGAGGAGCTTTCCATCTATATAAACGGGGCTGCCGCTCATGCCTTGCATCACGCCGGTTTGAGCCAGGGGGCCGCCGCTCAGGCGAGCCAGGATGACGGTTTGTTTGGGACCGAGGTTGCGCAGCAGACCAAGTATCTCGACCTGAAACTCTTCGATGCGATTCCCGGAGAAGACAGTGCGGCCGACGCCGTGAAGGCCGGGGCGGACATCTTCAAGGGGAAAGAATGCCTGGGCTGGTGAGAGCTGGGCCAGTACGAACGGCAAGACCAAGGTGAGAAGAGCGGGAAATGGCAAGCGTATTTAGGACCTTCTTCGGTGAGACGTGGTGAATAGCTTAATGGTAAGCGGGGGGCAGAACGATGACTGAAATAAGGTATCTGGGACGGCGCGCGGTACAGATCGAGAATGAACTGCTGCGGGTGACGAGCACGGTGGAAGGGGGCCATGTGGCGGAGATAGTGCATAAGCCCACGGGCGTGAATCCACTGTGGACGCCGCACTGGGTGTCGATTGAGCCTTCGGCTTACGACCGGGAGAAACACCCTGAGTATGGCGCGGGCAGCGAAGCGTATCTGCTGGCGGGCATTCTGGGTCACAACATTTGTCTGGACACCTTTGGCGCGCCGAGCGAGGCGGAAGCGAAGGCGGGGATTCCGGTGCATGGCGAGGGGCCAGTGGTGCTGTATGACGTTTCGGCCGGCGGGCTCGAGATGACTCTGGCGGCAAGGCTGAAGGAGGCGGCGCTGCGGTTCGAACGGCGGATCACGCTGGCTTCGGGAGGAAACGTGGTGCTGTTCGAGGAGTCGGTGGAGAATCTTAGCGCGCTCGACAGGCCGATTGCCTGGACCGAGCATGTGACGCTGGGTGCGCCGTTTCTGGAACGAGGGCAGACCCAATTTCGCGCTTCGGCGACGCGGTCGAAGGTGATCGGGGCGGATTTCAACGACGGCAAAGGGAGGCAGCAACCGGACGCGGAGTTCGATTGGCCGCTGTGCCCGGCGAAGGACGGAGCGGTTCTCGACTTAAGCACCTATAGCAGTGAGGAGGCATCGGGTGGATTCACCGCGCACCTGATGGATCCAGGCGAGGAGCATGCGTGGTTCATGGCGTGGTCGCCGGCGACAAAGGTTTTGTTCGGGTATGTCTGGAAGCAGCAAGATTTTCCGTGGCTTGGCCGATGGGAGGAGAATCATTTACGAGAGCAGGCGCCCTGGAACGGGAGGGAACTGACGTGCGGGATGGAGTTCGGTGTTTCGCCGCTAGCTGAATCGCGGCGGGAGATGGTGACGCGAGGCACTTTGTTTGGAGTGCCGGCGTATCGCTGGGCGCCGGCGCGCACGCGGGTGCAAGTGAAGTACAGCGCGTTCATCACAACGGCGGAAGCGATTCCGGAGTCGCTGCGGTGGGATGGAGGGTGGCGGGTCGAGTTTTTGTGAGGGCGAAGCCGCCGCGGTGTGACGATTAAGTGGTGTGACGACTCATTTGTCAGGGGCGGCGTCAGGTGATAGACTTTCGCGAAATGGCCGATTCCGTCCGGGAGCCGCCGCCGGAAGCGGCTGTGACGGCAACAATCACTACGGCGCACTCGCCACTGGTGCGCATCACGCACTGGATTACGGCGGCCTGCTTCCTAGCGCTGCTGGTAACGGGCGCCGAGATTCTTTCGTCGCATCCGCGGTTTTATTGGGGAGAGACGGGCAACGTCCGAATGTCTCCGCTGTTCACAATTCCGATTCCGGCCTCAAGGACAAGTGTGACGACGGGCTATGGATATGCGCTGACGGATCAGAATGGCTGGAGCCGCTCGCTTCATTTTCAGAGCGCGTGGCTGGTGGTTTTGACCGGCTTGCTCTACGTGAGCCGGGGTCTTGCAAACGGGCATTTCCGGCGAAATCTTCTGCCTCATCAGGGTGATCTTTCCCGGCGCGCTTTATCGGCTGAAATTCGGGACCACATCCGATTGCGGCCTGGCGGCTTGCAGGCAGACGCCTGGTCGTATAACACGCTGCAGCGGCTCGCTTATCTGCTGGTGATTTTTGTACTGTTTCCGTTGGTGATCTGGACGGGACTGGCGATGTCGCCGGCGGTCACAGCGGCGTTTCCGGCAACGGTAACGCTTCTGGGCGGACAACAATCCGCACGCACCATTCACTTCTTTGTCTCGACGCTGCTTGCGTGCTTCTTAGTGGCTCACATCGCGATGATCTACCTGGCAGGATTTCGGGACCGGATGCAGGCGATGATCAAGGGCAGCGCCCCTGGAACGGATATTGCCGGCAGAAGCAGGGATCGGATATGAGGCTCTCACGACGCAGCCTTATTAAGGGCGGTTTAGCGGTCACGGCGGGCGCAGCTGGAGTAGCGGCGGCCGACAAGCTGGCCGGGCGATACGGGCTCATTCCACCGGACAGCGGCGGAATTTTCGGACCGGGCACAACGCTCACGTACGCTGCGCAGCGCATCCTGACCGGGCACTCCTTGGCACGCGAGTTCACCGCTGCCGAGATTTCGAAAAAGCCGTTTGCGAACGCAGTGGATCCGCTCGGCGCAGATTTCGAGCGGCACCAACAGGCGGGCTTTACCCATTGGCAGCTAGCGGTGGATGGAATGGTCGAGCGGCCGAGCTCCTTCTCGTTGGCTGAATTGAAGAGCCTTCCCCGGCATCATCAGATTACGCACCTGGCGTGTGAAGAGGGCTGGTCTTACATAGCCGAGTGGTTTGGAGTGCGCCTTTCACATGTGCTGGCGGCGGCAGGGGCATCGGGCAAGGCGCGGTATGTGGTTTACCGATCCATTCAGCCGGACTGGTGGGAGAGCGTCGACATGGGAGACGCGCTGCATCCGCAAACGCTGATCGCCTATGGGATGAACGGCGGCGAACTGCCGGTACCCTTTGGCGGACCGCTGCGACTGCGTGTGCCGCGGCAGCTCGGGTACAAAAGCCTTAAGTACGTCAACCGCCTGACTGTGACCGATGACGTGAAGAAAGTCGGCAACGGGCTGGGGTCGTCGGAGCCGGACAGCGGCTACTCGTGGTACGCGGGCATTTGACAGCTGAGTAAGTTCCCGGGCGACGGCGCGGAAGCCGTAGAATTCCGTGGTGCTTCGGAGGACGGGGATTTTGATTGGTTGCGGGGGCAAGATTTGAACTTGCGACCTTTGGGTTATGAGCCCAACGAGCTACCTGACTGCTCCACCCCGCAATTAGATCGTAACACCATGGCTAAGAGGCAGGCATTGGCTTGTAGAAGCCTGGCATTGTCGATAAAGTTGAAGTCTGCAATCACGTTATGGCAACCCCCAATAGCAGCCGGAAACGGCATGCACGGCAGGCCGCCGATCGGCCACCGGCAGTGCAGCCGCGGCTTGACTCGCCTGACCTGTATCTAAATCCGCACCTGAGCCTGCTGGCTTTTCAGCGGCGTGTTCTGGAAGAGGCACAAGAGGCGGCGACGCCGCTGCTCGAGCGGGTGAAATTTCTCTCAATACTCGGGTCGAACATGGATGAGTTTTTCATGGTGCGAGTAGCGGGCTTGTGGCAGCAGATCGAGACCCGTACGACTGAGATCAGCATGGACGGAAGGTCGCCGTCGGTGCAGCTGGAACTGATCCGGCAAGAAGTCACGAGCATCATGGCGGAGATTTACCGACTCTGGAAAGAAGACCTGATGCCGGAGCTTCGCAGCGCAGGAATTTTCATTCTCGAACTCGATGAGCTGAACCCTCAGCAGAAAGTAGCGGTCGACGATTACTTCAGGCGGGTGGTGTATCCGGTTTTGACGCCGCTGGCAGTTGACCAGGGCAGGCCATTTCCGCACATATCCAATCTGAGCCTGAATATCGCGGCGGTGGTGAGCAATGGCGACGGAGTAGAGCGGTTCGCGCGGATCAAGGTGCCCGATTCCCTGCCGCAGCTGGTGGCTTTGCCGTCGCAGGGATCTGAACAGGCGTTCGTGTGGCTGGAGCAGGCGATCATCGGCAACCTGCGGCTGCTGTTTCCGGAGATGGAAATTCTAAAGGCCGACATGTTCCACCTGACGCGTGACGCAGAGCTTGCCATTCAGGAGCTCGAGACGGACGACCTGCTCGAAAGCGTGCAGGAAGCTGTCTGGCGGCGCAGGTTTCGCGATGCGGTGCGGCTGCAGATCAATCCCGGGATGGCGCAGCGGCTGGTGGATATCCTGACCACCAATCTGGAGCTCGATCAGAACGATGTTTACCGGTGCGATGGACCGCTCGACCTGAGCCGGGTGCGAGCCTTGCTGAGCATCGATCGTGCGGACCTGAAGGACAAGCCATTCACAGCCGTGACGCCAAAAGGGTTTACCACTTCGCCATCGAGCGAGATTTTTTCGACGATCTCGGAAGGCGACATTCTGGTTCACCAACCGTTCGAATCTTTTCAGCCGGTGATCGATTTTCTGCGGGCGGCGGCGGAAGATCCGAATGTACTTGCGATCAAGATGACGCTCTACCGGGTGGGCCGGAACTCGCCGATAGTGGAAGCGCTGCTCGATGCGATTCAGAATGGCAAGCAAGTGGCGGTTCTGCTGGAACTGAAGGCGCGCTTCGACGAAGAGAGCAACATTGAATGGGCGCAGAAACTGGAGCGCGAGGGCGTGCACGTAGTTTACGGGCTGCCGGGGGTAAAGGTGCACGCCAAGATGGCGATGGTGGTCCGCCGTGAAGGCGAGGCGATACGGCGGTATGTGCACCTGGGTACAGGCAATTACAATCCGACGACGGCGCGCATTTACACGGATCTCGGACTGTTCACGACGAATGAAGAGATCGGGGAAGACGTCAGCGATCTGTTCAATCATCTGACGGGCTATTCGGCCAAGAAATCTTATCGAAAGCTGCTGGTAGCACCGCATAGTATCCGGTCGGGGCTGGAACGGCTGGTGCATGCAGAGATGCAGAGGCACAAAGAGCACGGCGATGGACATTTGATTTTCAAGATGAACGCGCTAGAAGATGCGGGCATGATACGGCTGCTCTATGAGGCGTCGCAGGCGGGTGTAGAGATCGACCTCATCGTGCGAGGCGTTTGCGCGCTGCGGCCGGGGCTGGCGGGAATTAGCGAGACGATTCGTGTGCGAAGTATTTTGGGGCGCTTTCTGGAACACAGCCGTATTTACTACTTCCATAACGGCGGCGACGATTTGATTTACGTGGGCAGTGCGGACTTGATGCCGCGGAATTTGAATCGCCGGGTGGAGACGCTGTTTCCGATTGAAAATCCGCGGCTGCGACGCCGGCTGCGCGATCGCATTCTGGCCAAATATCTGGAAGATGAGGCGGGCGCGCGCATTATGCAATCGGACGGAAGCTACATCCGGCCCGAGCCTACTGGTAAGAAACTGTTGAGCAGCCAAGCCTGGTTTCTGAAGCGAGAGGCTTGAGAAGCGGGCAGCGAACGGCGAGCCGGTTCGACTTAGCATCCGAGGGGACATGGGCCAAGGCATAAACGGCAGGCTGATTCTGACATGGTTCTTTACGATGCTGTGCGCGATGCTTCTCTTTCTCTGGGTGAGGCCAGATTTGCGGCCGGGCAGCGAGGCGCGGGTGCTTGGGGGAGCGCTGGTAACGGGAGTTCTGGCGAGCGCGGCTGCCACCCGCTTGCTGTACGGCCCGCTGAGAAAATGGCACGGCATGGGAGAACGGCTCCAGCATTATGTAGCGGCGTTGCCGACAGCGGAAGCCGATTTGCCGGAGTGGGCACCGGGCGAATTTCAAGGACTGACGCGCTCGATGAGAGCGATGGCCGAGCGGGTGCGTCTGGTTATGGATCGGGCGAACCTGGAGCTTTCGCGCCGCGAGACGATTCTCGCCTGCATGGCCGAAGGAGTGCTCGCGGTGGATAAGAATCTGCGCGTGATTTTCTGCAACGAAGCGTTCGCCAAGGCGTTCAGCACCCGCATACCTGAAAAGGAAGGGAGAAGCCTATACGAAGTGGTGCGGGAACCGGTATTTCAAGACATTCTGGAGCGAGTGGTAGTGAGAGGCGAGCCGGAGACGGACCGGTTTCAGCTGCCGAGCGCAGCGGGACGCTGGTTTGAAGCGCGGGCTCTGCCTTTCAGCGAGCAGCCGATGCGGGGCGCAGTGATTGTGCTGCATGACGTGACGGACATAGAGCGGCAGGAGCAGGTGCGCAAGGACTTCGTGGCCGACGTTTCGCACGAGCTTCGGACGCCGCTGGCCGCCATACGCGGATACGCGGAGACGCTGCTCGACGGCGCGCTGGAGGATCAGGAGAACAACCGCAAGTTCGTCGAGATCATTCAATCGCACGCGATCCGATTGAACAACATTGCGTCGGACCTGCTGGTGATCTCGGAGCTGGATGCAAATACGCCGGCTGCGGTGCCGCCGGAAAGCATTTCGCTGATCAGCGTTATCGAATCGGCGGTGCATACGGTGGAGGGAAATGCCGCCATGCGAGGCGTGCGGTTGGATACCCGCAATTGCCAGGAATGTTCCGTGACGGGTTACCGGTTCCGCCTGGAGCAGGCTTTGACCAATCTGCTCGACAATGCCGTTAAGTTCAACAAGATGGATGGCGAGGTGGCGGTCGAGTGCGGACCGGTACCGAACGGGCAAGTGCGGATTGCAATCTCCGATACCGGGATCGGGATTCCTAGTGAGGATATGAAGCGGATCTTCGAGCGCTTTTACCGGGTGGATAAGGCGCGGTCGAGGCCGGCGGGCGGAACGGGGCTGGGGCTGCCGATCGTGAAGGAAGTAGTGGAACAAATGGGCGGAAGGGTGGCGGTGGAGAGTCAACTTGGGCGAGGGTCGAAGTTCACGATCTTCCTAAAGGCGGCGTAGCGGGCCGGGCGAGTAACCGATTTGTAACCTTTTTGTCATGCAAGTTTGATGACGACGCGTCACCCTGGTATGGCGCCCGGTAAACGAATGCGCCCAGATCCGATGGGCAGCACGCGGCGCGACCATAAGGGAACCCGAATGAAAACAAGTTTGGTTAAGAGAGCAATTCTAGGTATAGCGGCCACGGTACTGCCGATGGCGGCTCAGACGTCTTTGACGGGGGCGGGTGCGACTTTTCCAGCGCCGATCTATCAGAAGTGGTTTTCGCAGTACCAATCAACCGGAAACGTTCAGATCAACTACCAGGCGAACGGCTCGGGCGGCGGGATTAAAGCAGTGACAGAGGGAACGGTCGATTTCGGGGCAAGTGATATGCCGATGACCGATGAGCAACTGAAGGCATTCAAAGACAAGAATAACTATGGAGTGCTGCTGTTTCCGACCGTGCTCGGCGCGGCGGTGCCGACGTACAATCTGCCCGGCGTCTCGCAGGAGCTGAGCTTTACGCCAGAGGCGCTGGCGGGAATTTTTCTGGGAACCATCACGACCTGGAACGATCCAGAAGATTGCGAAGGCGAATCCGGGAGTAAAACTGCCGAGCGACAAGATTGTCGTGGTGCATCGTTCGGATGGAAGCGGAACGACGTTTTGCTGGACGGATTATCTGGCGAAGGTCAGCCCGGAGTGGAGTTCGAAGGTCGGGAAGAACACATCGGTGAACTGGCCTGTGGGCCTTGGAGCGAAAGGAAACGACGGGGTAGCGGGCGTAATCAAGCAGCAGACCGGCGCGATTGGCTATGTAGAATTGATCTACGCCGTGCGCAACAAACTCGCTTACGGGAAGGTGCAGAACAAGGCTGGTGAGTTTGTGAAGGCGGATCTCAAGTCAGTAACGGCGGCGGCGGCGGCACTGAAATCGATGCCCGAAGATTTCCGGGTTTCAATCACGAATGAAGCGGGCAGCGGTGTGTATCCGATTTCAACTTTCACCTGGCTGTTGGTGCCCGAGAAGATTTCCGATGCGGAGAAGAAGAAGGCGCTGGCGGGATTTCTGAAGTGGGCGATCACGACGGGCCAACAAAACGTCGAATCACTTGATTATGCGAAGCTACCGGAGAGCGTGGTAGCGAAGGAGCAGGCGCAGATCGCGCGCATACGATAAGCAGGACCGGCGCGGTTCTGAAGGCTTATTAGTTGCCTGAATGGCGAGTACCACTTACATAGCTGACGCTTTACGCCGACCCGCGGGCCGCAGTTTCATGAACCGGCTGCGCGGCGGGGACGAGATTGCGTATTTCATTACGCTCGGCTCGGCGGCCACCATTTTGATTCTGGTGGCGCTGATTGTCGGTGAGCTTTGGGCGAATTCACAGCCGACCGTAAAGACGTTTGGCTGGCATTTTCTCGCAACATCGACGTGGGATCCGAATGGCGGGAAGTTCGGCGCGCTTCCGTTCATTTACGGGACGTGTGTGACTTCGTTCCTGGCGCTACTGATTGCGGTGCCGTTGGGAGTGGCGTCGTCGATATTCCTGGCGGAGATGGCTCCTCCGAAGCTTTCGAATATTCTGACGTTTCTGATTGAGCTGCTGGCGGCTGTGCCGAGCGTCATCTACGGGCTGCTCGGAATTTTTATTCTGGTGCCATTTATCCGAGCCTACGTGGTGCCGATACTGAGCCATTCGCTCGGGTTCCTGCCGATCTTCCAAGGTGATTTTTACGGCGTGAGCTTCCTGTCGGCAGGCCTGGTGCTTTCGGTGATGGTGGTGCCGTTCATTGTTTCGGTATCGCGAGAGGTGCTGCTGGCGGTGCCTGTGGATCAACGCGAGGCAGCGCTGGCGCTCGGGGCGACCAAGTGGGAAACGACGTGGGACGTCGTGCTTCCGACAGCGAGCACGGGAATCATCGGGTCTATCTTTCTTGCCTTGGCTAGAGCGCTAGGGGAGACGATGGCGGTAACGATGGTGATCGGCAATACGCCCAAGATTGCGGCTTCGCTGTTTGCGCCCGGCTACTCGATTGCGGCGGTAATCGCAAATGAGTTCGCGGAGGCAAGCGGCGATTTGTACGTTTCTTCGCTGATTTTCCTGGGACTAGTGCTATTCGGGCTCACGATCGTGATTAACGCGGCCGCGCGGGTGTTTATTCTGATGACGCAGCGAAGGGGAGCTTAACCATGATCATGGAGATTTCCGGGCAGCGCCGCGTGACGAACGTCGTGATGCTGACGATATCGGGAATTTGCACAGTCCTGGTGGTGGGTGTACTGTTTTTCATTCTCGGGTATCTGCTGCTGCATGGCGCGCGTTCCTTGAACTGGGATTTCTTCACGAAGTTGCCGAAGCCGGCGGGCGAGACGGGCGGCGGCATGGCGAACGCGATTGTAGGGAGCGGGAAGATTCTGCTGATTGCGACCGGGCTGGGCGTGCCGATCGGCTTTCTAGCCGGCGTGTACCTGGCGGAGTACAGCAGCAAAACATTCGCGTTCATTATTCGATATACGGTGGATCTATTGAATGGAGTGCCTTCTATCGTGATCGGCATTGTGGCTTATGCGGTAGTCGTCCGGCCAATGAAACATTTTTCGGCGCTGGCAGGCGGCGTGGCGCTAGGCATCATGATGATTCCGATTGCGGTCAGAACAACCGAAGAGTTTTTGCGCGCGGTTCCGAATGCAATGCGGGAAGGCGCGATGGCGCTAGGGGCCACGAAAGCGAAGACGGTATTTACCGTGGTAGTGCCAGCAGCGATCTCGGGACTAGTCTCGGGCATGATGCTGAACCTGGCGCGGGTAGCCGGAGAAACGGCACCGCTGCTGTTTACCGCGCTCGGAAATATGTTCTGGAGCAAAGGCTGGCTGGCCCCGATTGCCACTTTGCCCGTAATGATTTACAACTACGCGATCGCCCCAGAAGAAGATCTGCATCAGCAGGCCTGGGCGGCAGGCTTCGTCCTGCTCGCGCTCATCCTCCTAGTGAATGTGACCGCTAGACTGATAATTGCGAGGGGACCAGCCTCCTCGAGGAGATAAATCATGGCGACTTCGCAAGGACAGCAGATCCTGAACACGGCAGTTCCGACACTGGCGAGCGGAACACCGGAGACTCGGACTCCGGGCACGTGCAAGCTGAGCGCGAAGGGAATCAATTTCTTCTATGGCTCCTTCCAGGCATTACATGGAATCAGCCTGGACATTGCGGCAAATAAGATTACGGCTTTCATCGGTCCTTCGGGCTGCGGCAAATCGACGTTCCTGCGAACGATGAATCGCATGAATGAGGCGCTACGAAACACGCGCGTTGAAGGCGATCTGCTACTCGACAATCAGAATTTGTTCGAGATGGATGTGACGGATGTGCGCCGGCGCGTAGGGATGGTGTTTCAGAAGTCGAATCCTTTCGCAAAGAGCATTTTCGACAATGTTGCGTACGGGCTGCGCGTAAACGGCATACGTCGAAAATCGGTGATCGAAGAAGCGGTGGAACGAAGCCTGACTCACGCCGCACTCTGGACTGAGGTAAAGGACAAGCTGAATAAGCCGGCCTCCGCGCTCTCGGGCGGGCAGCAGCAGCGGTTGTGTATTGCGCGGGCGCTAGCGGTAGAGCCCGAAGTACTTTTGCTGGACGAACCTTGTTCGGCGTTAGATCCAATCGCGACTCTGAAAATTGAAGAGCTGCTATTTCAGATCAAGCAGATGACAACAATCGTAATTGTCACTCACAACATGCAGCAGGCAGCAAGACTGGCCGACTCCACCGGCTTCTTTCTGCTGGGTAAATTGATTGAGATCGACGATACCCGCAAGATTTTTCAAAACCCGAGCAAGAAAGAGACAGAAGATTACGTCACCGGCCGTTTCGGCTGATGAAGCTTTTCTGCACAAGAGGTTCGTGTGCGTCACTTTGAACAAGAACTAGAGAAACTCAAATCGAAACTGCTGGAGATGAGCGCGCTGGTAGAGAGCGCGGTTTATCGAAGCGTGCAGGGCGTGGTGGAAAAGAACGAAGACCTGGCGCAGCAGGTTTTGAAAAATGAGGGGCGGATCAACCAGCTCGAAATCGAGATCGACGACATGGCGATCAGTCTGCTGGCGCTACAGGCTCCGCTGGCAGCTGACTTGAGGCTAGTGACGGCGGCGATCAAGATCAATAACGACCTGGAGCGGATGGGCGATCTTTCGGTGAGCATCGCGCAAAGTGCGCTGGCGCTGATTCGCGAACCGCTGATCCGTCCGCTGATCGACATTCCGCACATTGCGGGGCTGGCGCAGGGGATGGTACGGAAAGCGCTGGACGCATTTGTGAATCGCGATGCGGAGTTAGCACGCAGCGTGCTCTCGTCAGATGACGCAGTGGACAATATGCGCACGGCGAGTTACCACGAGCTGATGAGCTTCATGGAATCGAATCCGCGGCAAATACCGCAAGCGTTGTATCTGCTTTCGGTAGTGCGGAATCTGGAGCGCATAGCGGATCATGCGACGAACGTTGCCGAAGACGTGCTTTTCCTGGTGAAAGGGATAGACGTGCGGCACCACAATGAAGAACGAAATGCGTTGGCGCAGCCGCCGATAGGAAGAGAAGAGACGGTCGTATAAAGGGTCGCGGCTCGGGCGCGCAAGCAAGATACCGCTCCCTATGGTCGCGGCTCGGTTGAGGGGCGCGAAAGGATCGCGGGCTCAGGTTGCGAGTCGCGCTTTGAGGAGTTCGCCGACCGTGGCGGGATTGGCTTGGCCGCGAGTGGCCTTCATCACCTGGCCAACGAAGAAACTCATCACGGCAGTTTTTCCGGCCCGATACTGCTCGAGTTGTTTGGGATTGGCGGCTACGGTCTCTTCGATAATCTTCTCGAGGGCAGCCGTATCAGAGATCTGCCTGAGGCCTTCGCGCTGCATAACGGCCTGGGCTGTATCGCCTGATTCGAGCATCTTCGGCAGCACTTCTTTGGCGAGCTTTCCGGAAAGCTCGCCGCTGTTGATGAGCCGAACCAGTTCACCGATATCCTGCGGGGAAACCGGCGATTCGGTAATTGTTTTGCCGGCAGCATTGAGCAGACCGGAAAGGTCGCCCAAAACCCAGTTGGCGGTAGTTCGGCCATCGCCGCTTACTTTGACGGCAGCTTCGAAGTAGTCTCCCAGTTCGCGGGTAAGCGTGAGGACCTGCGCATCGTATTCGCGAAGATCGTATTGAGCGGCAAAACGATCGCGCCTCTCGGCAGGCAGTTCGGGAAGATTGCGTTTGACCTCATTGCGCCAGTGCTCACTGACACGGAGAGGGACTAAGTCGGGTTCAGGGAAATAGCGGTAATCGTGCGCCTGCTCTTTGCTGCGCATACCGATGGTCTTGCCGGTATCTGAGTTGTAGAGGCGGGTTTCCTGCATGATTCGCCCGCCCGATTCCAACACGTCAATCTGACGCTCGATTTCATACTCAAGGGCCAAGCGGAGATACCGGAAGGAATTGAGATTTTTAATTTCGGCTTTCGTCCCGAATTTCTCAGCGCCGCGGGGCCGAATAGAGACATTGGCATCGCAGCGGAGCTGGCCCTTTTCCATATCGCAATCCGAGACGCCGACGTACTGCAGGACCTGTTTGATCTCGGTGAGGTAGGCGTGCGCCTCATCAGGAGAACGCATGTCGGGCTCGCTGACGATTTCGATGAGCGGCGTGCCGGAGCGATTGAGATCGACATAGGTAAACAGATCGGAGTCTTTGAAGCCGTCGTGAAGGCTCTTGCCCGCGTCGTCTTCCATGTGGACCCGCGTGACACCGATCCGCTTTTTGGCGGGAACGAGTATATCCAGATAGCCGTGTTCGGCGAGCGGCTGATCGTACTGCGAGATCTGGTAGCCCTTGGGCAGATCCGGATAGAAGTAATTCTTGCGCGCGAAGCGAGAGAAGCCATTGATTGTGCAGTGAAGCGCGAGGGCGGCACCTATAGCCAGTTCAACCGATTGACGGCTGAGCACAGGAAGAGCGCCGGGCAGGCCGAGGCAGACGGGACAGACATTCGTGTTTGGAGGGGCGGCGAACTCGACGGGGCAACTGCAGAAGATTTTCGTTTTTGTGCCGAGCTGGACGTGAACTTCGAGGCCAATGACGGGTTCATATTTGAGACGAGTCGCTTCATCGAGCGCGGCAGCGGGCATGCTTCGATTGTAAAAGCCTCTTCCGTTGAAAACGCGAGGCCCGAGCACGGGTCCGTCAGAATATATTGGGCCCCATATATAATAAGGGGTGATGCCCAGTTCCCAGCCAGAACCCGCTCCGACGAAGGACTCCGACAGTCAAGCGGTGCTGGATCATATCCGGCAGATTGTACATGCCCTGGAGATCGGGTCGCGAGCAGCTGAAAAGAGTGTCGGGATAAGCGGGGCGCAACTGTTCGTCTTGCAGAGCCTGGCGTCCGCAGGCCCGATGTCGGTGAATGAACTGGCGGCTCGTTCCCATACCCATCAGAGCTCGGTGTCCGTGGTTGTCACTCGTCTGGTAGAAGCAAAATTGGTGAAACGAATGCGATCGATAACCGACGCGCGCCGCCTGGAACTCAGCGTAACGGCCGCGGGCCGCCGTTTACTGAAAGCAAAGGTCGTCACGCCGCAGGAACGGCTTTTGGGCGCGCTTAGCCGAATGACGCCGCGGCGTCTGGCACTTTTTCGGTCCCTGCTGGCAGAAGTGGTTTCGCAGAGCGGCATGGATTCCGGCGCGCCGCCGATGTTCTTCGAACGCGCTGCGTCGCAAGCATCGAGCAGCAAGAAGAAGCAATGACACATACCCATTTGCCCGAATCAGCGGGTGTGACTGCCGAACATAGCCTTAGCGGGGGCTTGCCCGTCGCGCCCTCACTCGAGCCGGCGCTGCAAGAAGCGACGCTTGCGCCGCCGCCCTTTCTGGCGAATCGCCGCACCGTCTTTATCTCCGGATTGGCAGTGGCTCTTGGCCTGATAGCGGCAGTGGTGTCGCGCGCGCTTACAGCGCTAATCGGATTGATCACGAACGTCGCGTATTACGGCCGGGTCTCGACGGCCTTCGTCTCCCCTGCCGGACATCATCTCGGATACTGGAGCGTTCTTGTGCCGGTTGCGGGCAGCCTAATCGTTGGGTTGATGGCGCGGTACGGCTCAGCAGCCATTCGCGGCCACGGCATACCGGAAGCGATGGAGCAGGTGCTGCGCAATGAGAGCCGTATTCCGGCGCGCATCACGTTCCTGAAGCCTCTTTCAGCAGCCATATCGATCGGCACCGGAGGACCATTCGGGGCCGAGGGACCCATCATCGCAACGGGCGGCGCACTTGGCTCGCTGATCGGGCAGATCATTCACACCACTGCTTCCGAGCGCAAAGCGCTGCTCGCTGCCGGGGCAGCAGCCGGCATGGCGGCCACCTTCGGCACGCCGATCTCAGCTGTCTTGCTGGCCGTCGAACTTCTGTTGTTCGAATTCAAGGCGAGTTCACTCATTCCAGTTGCCTTCGCCTGCGCAGCAGCGGCCGTAGCCCGCTTGTTTCTGCTCGGCAGCGCGGCTGTGTTTGCGATGCCGTCCATCGGGCATGTCACTTCTGCCTCCATAGCCGGCTATACGGTGGTTGGTGCGATAGCCGGCTTCTTATCGATTTACATCACCAAGCTCGTTTACTGGATCGAAGACCTGTTCGATCAGCTTCCTTTGCATTGGATGTGGTGGCCAGCTATCGGTGGAATCGCAGTGGGGCTGGCAGGCTTAGTCGCTCCTCACACGTTGGGGGTCGGTTACGACAACATCGAACACATTCTGGATGGCTCGCTATCCGGCCAAGTCCTGATGGTGTTCTGTCTCATGAAACTAGTCTCCTGGTCGATCGCGCTTTCGAGCGGCACGTCGGGCGGCACGCTCGCACCACTCTTTACGATTGGGGGCGGCATAGGCGCCGTGACGGGCACCTTTCTGAGCACCATCCGCGGCTTTGGTACGGTGGATGCACGCATGGCAGCGCTCGTCGGCATGGCTGCCACTTTCGCGGGCTCCTCGCGCGCTTTCTTCACGTCACTATTCTTTGCGTATGAAGCCACGCACCAGCAATCTGCACTGATTCCCTTGCTCAGCGGCTGCACGGCGGCGTACCTGGTCTCTTCCCTACTGATGAGAAATACGATCATGACGGAGAAGATTGTGCGCCGCGGCGTTGCCGTACCTGCCGAATATTCGGCTGCCGTAGGCTAGGAAGCATTTACTACTCCGGGAACGCAGGAGCGCGTCGGGCCAGCTACTCGACGAAAGTAGCTTTCTCGTTGCACAGGCCTCACAATCAACACCATGCGTCTTGTGCCAGTTTGCCTGCTGGTTGCCGTTATGGGTTGTCTGTTCTCTCCGTTCCTGCTTACGGCGTGGTTGAGAGACCATCGCGGCGTAGACGTCTCGGGTAAGGTGACGCGGAAGCAGGAAACCGTCTGGCATTCGACGTTCGAGAACGACATCACACGAGTCGCCACGGTGACCGTTTCGTACTTGCCTCCGGGTAGGTCGTGGCCTGCGGAACAGGCAGTGACATTGCCGTTGGAGCGTTACGACCAAATCAATCGCGGCGACGTTCTCCGAGTACGGTATTTGCTCGAACAGGATCTGCCCGACTACCGACTGCTGCATTCGTTGTACCGATCGGGTTTTCTGCCGGTGGCCAGTGTGGACGGGCGAACGGTGTTCAGGGCCTGGCGGGACCTGCTTGCCCAAGTCCCCGTGCGCTCGATCTGTGTTATTGCGGCGTTGATTTTTGCGCTGTGGCTCTGGTACCAATTGCGGATCCCGGGCGCCGTGTTCGCGATCGTGATCTGTGTCTTAGCGGCACTTGGCGCCATCACCTTCTCGGAGATTCCGCATCCGATGCCTGCTCTACAGGGAGCGCTCCTCGCCGGGACAGCCAGAGTGCAGAACGAATGGTCGATCGACAAGGTGTTTAGCAGCCGCAACTCAAGAACTTCGTGGGACCTGGAACAACCTGTTCAGTACGTAGCGCTCGAGTTTGTCCCGGAAGGCCGGCGCGAGCCGGTGGTGGCTGCGGACAATGTCGATGTGGGGAGCATTCCGGGCCTCAGAATTGGAGGATCCCTGGCGGTTCAATATGAGCAGGCAAATCCAAGGAATGCGCGGCTGGTGACGGGAACACGCAGATTCTGGCAGAAGAATTTGCGCGGGTTGGCAATCACCGCTGCGGTCTGGATCGTTCTAGGCGGCGTGGCGATAGCCCTATGGGGTGGGCTTTCACGCCGGCGGCCCGAGAAGAGCGTGACGTCCGCTTAAGCAGGTAGAGAAAAGTATCCGGTATCTCCCCTGCGAAACTAAGGAAGCTCGCGCCGAGGCGCGGCGACTGGAGAATCCGCACTTGAGAGCAGTTTGGTACGAGAAGCAGGGTGCTGCCCAAGACGTCTTGGTGAGTGGCGAGATGCCGGATCCGGTGGCTGGCCCCGGAGAGGTCCGGCTTCGCATCTGCGCCTCGGGAGTCAATCCAGGGGACTTGAAGAAGCGTCAGGATACGTTTGGTGTCGGCATGCCATACCCGCGAGTCATTCCGCACAGTGATGGCGCGGGCGAGGTCGACCAAGTAGGTGAAGGCGTTCCGCGCACTTGGATAGGACGACGAGTTTGGTGCTATGGAGCTCAGTCCTACCGGCCTTTTGGCGCTGCTGCCGAATTCTGCGTGGTGCCACTGGACAACATTGCGCCGCTACCGGCAGGCGTTTCGATGGAGCAAGGCGCCTGCCTGGGCATTCCGGGTATTACCGCTCATCGCGCGGTTCACATCGGCGGTCCGGTAGGGGGTGGCACGGTCCTGGTGCAGGGGGCTGGAGGTGCAGTTGGCCTGTGCGCGGTTGCTTTAGCGCGCTTCGCCGGTGCAACAGTCATCGGCACAGTGCGTTCGTCCGCGGAACAAGATACTGCGTACAACGCCGGCGCGCATAGTGTTGTTTTGAATGATGCCGAATTCAGCCGACGGGTTAAATCGATCGCTCCAGAAGGCGTCGATCACATCGTCGAAGTCGCTTTTGCCGCCAACATCGATAAGGACATCGAGATCCTCAAGCAAGGCGGCTCACTCGCCACCTACGCGACGGACAAAGCGGCGCCGGCCATTCCGTTCTGGCAACTGGTTTTTCAAAATATTCGCATTTACTTTCTCGGCAGCGACGATTTTCCGAAAGAAGCAAAGATGACGGCTGCGCGGGACCTTAACGGAGCGCTCGACGCAGGTTGGTCCGGTTTCACGATTGGAGAGCGCATCCCGCTTTCCGAGACAGCGCGGGCCCACGAATTGGTCGAACACCCGACCCGTCCGGGCCGCGTCGTTGTCACAACATGACTTGCGCGGGCTGTGTTCACGGCATAGCAGCACCCGGTGCCCTGCCGGTATACTCGCTTTGTACTCCGAGAGAGCGGCAGAAGGGGACATGATCCGACGACGTCTTTTTTCGAGTCTGTCAGAGGCGCTTGGGCTTGGTGCGTTGGCGTCGAGTTCCGCCGATGCGCAAGCTGCGGCACCGGCAAACAGGCTGAAGATCCTGATGAGGAGTTCGTGGGGAACCGATGATCCTACGCGTGCGTGTTTCCCTTTCGCTCACGGGCTCGCGTTGGCCGATGCGGGCCACGAAGTTCGGATCTTTTTGACAGGCGAGGCCACATATCTCATGCGGCAGGTTACGGCCGCATCGATCATTCCTATTGGTTGGCCGCCGTTGAGTGAGCTGCGCGAGAGGGTTCTGACCAAACACATTCCCGTTTTTTCGTGAGGGTCGTGTTCCCGGGCCCGTGGGGTCACGGAAGGCGATCTGAACACTTGGGGTGCGAAGTTCGGCAGCCCGGCCATTTTTGTGTCGCTAGTGGAATGGGCCGACCGGATTCTTACTGAGTAATGGCAATCGGGCGGGACTGAGGGCGAATGAGAGCGGCTCGACGAGTTGACGCTCGGCGGCCAAAGATCATCCCTGTCGGACTGCCGTAACATCCTGATCCGCGACGTTACCTCGAGCAACGCGCCGAACTGGACGCTGCACTTACAAGGCTCCGAGCAGGCCGTCATTTCCGGCATTCATATCAATAACGATCTGGTCCTGCCTAACAATGACGGGATAGATTGCATGCGCTGCAAGCACGTCCATATCTCGGATTCGGATATTCGAACGGGCGACGATGATTTCGCGATTGTTTCGAGCGAAGACGTCGACGTCAGTAATTGTTCTCTGTTTTCATATTCGGCGGCCATCCGGCTGGAAGATACGCGCTACAGCACATTCAACAATCTTGTTGTGCCACGCGAATCGGGGGCTCGCGATCATGCCGATTTGAATCCGATTTCAGCTCCAGGTTCAAACGGGCGTCCGCTTTCCATACAGTAAACAGGCTTGATCGGGCACGGAGGAAGGCAGAAATTCTCTTATTTGGCGAGGCACGTTGATCGTGCAGCGGATGACTCACTGGTGTGTTTCGGGCAGGCCGATAGGGCAGAATTGTATTGCCCGGCGAAATGGACCGGCGAGGGTTCGGGTGGCGTTTGCCCGACCTATAGCTAGTGTCACAATATGAGGAGATCGTCGGGGGTGGTCAGTCTATTTTGCCAGAGCCCGTTCGTCGCCGCGTTCCCATCACAATCCGTATTTCGCCTGAGTTCGTGCGGAGCCTCGGAGAGTGGAGATCTGCGCGGCCAGTGGCAGAAGCGAATGCGCAAAGCCGCGGCCTGCTGTTCGGGAGCGTGGCTGAGCAAATTGTTACGTTAAGCGCTTTGCGACTGGTGAAAGTGCAATTGGGGGCAGTGGAGACGGAAGGGTTTCCGAAGAACTTTTCGTTAGCTGCGTTCGCAGAGCCGTACCGGTCGGATGCGAAGCTTGCTCCGTTCGATCTTCTGGGCTGGTTCTCCATCACACCGCAGAGTGGGCTGGTGGGAAGCGATATCGAGTTTCACAACTCGCGCTTTCGAAGAGCATCGGACGTGGCGCTGCTGCTCCGGCCCGAGAGCAATGGCCAGTTTTCAGCGGAACTTTATTCGAGGTCGCTGACCGGACCACTCTCGAGCGAGAATTACAACTCGGGTACATTGCAGTTTTCGTCGATGCCGACGCCGGCTATTCCGCTGGAATTCAACGTTTACTCGCGGGTGGACGAGAACTTTTTCCTGCGAATTTACCAGCAGGCGGAAGAGTACGGGGAAGGCCCGCCGCAAAGCAAGCTTCAGCCGATGAAGCGGCTGCTCTCATCGTTCAGGAAGAGCAAACCGGCAAGTTGGGAGGATCTGCCGGAGCTGGAGCGGGAAGGGCGTGGGCGTTCACGGCAGCTAGTGACTTCGATGAGGACGGCGGAGAACAATGTGCCTGAGCGGATATCGCGGTCGACGGCGCCAGCGGCACCGCCACCACCCCCGTTGGCACTGGAGAAAGTACCGGCGTCCCAACCAGAGGATAGACGGCTATTCAAGAGACGCCATCTTTATTGGGCGCTGCCGCTGGCGACTGTGCTGGGTATTGGTATCGGAGTGGAACTGGGCGTGAGAGCACTGACACCGCGGCCGGTAAGGCCGGCCCAGCCTCCTAAGCAAGCGACCCATACTCCGGCGGAAGAGACGACAGGTCGTTCTCGCGAGCCATTATCACTGGGATCGGTCAAGGCTGCCGAGGCGCGGCCACGGACACATGAAGCTGCAGTACAAAAACCGGGACCGGCACCAGTAGCGATAGAGAAGCCGAAGTTTCCAACGGTCCGGGAGCGAGCGCTGCAGAGGGTTGCTCCGTCACCCGCTGTGGGAGCAACGTCGAAGCCCGCGAGCCTACCCGAGGCGCCAACTTCGAAGGACCCGGCCACCATCGAGGCGCAGCCAGGGGAGAAGTCGTCGCGCGACGGGGCGGTGTTGCAGAGTGCGCCGGCGAAGAGTGGCCCGGCCGAGGAGCCGGTTTTGAGCAAGACCGCTACGCCAGAACAGGTGATCGGGCAAACAGTAACACAGACTCCACCAGCGGCCGGTCTCAACGTGGCGCCGCCGCAGGCACAGCCCTCTTCGCCGGACCGGGCGCCAGCACCGGCACCCGCGGAAAGCAACGCTATGCGGCCGATTTCGATACCGGCCCGACCGGTAGTAGCGGCCTTGCTCGTGCCGCCTCGACCTGTGCGCGAAGTGAAGCCGGCAGCGCTCGGACCGGGCGTCATGTTGTTTAAGGACACGACAGTTCAGATTCGGGTAGTGGTGGATGCAAAAGGGCGAGTGACGGGTACGCAGCCGCTGCTTAACGGAGAAAAGGTCAACCGGGCTCTGATTGGGTTAGCGTCCACCGCGGCGGAGCGATGGGAGTTTGTACCGGCTGCACTGAATGGGCAGCCCACCAAAAGCGAGTACACGATCGCTTTCCGGTTCCACGCTAACCGGTGAAATCTGGCGCCGTGGTGCGAGCAAGATCTTGGGCCACTTTCTGAATTTGGAAGCAAGAAGCGGATTTCGCGCGAGCCCGGAGAGCACGCATGATGGAGATCGAGGCAACTGCCTGAAAGGATTTCTCATGTCGAGCTTTCGTGTTATCGCAATTCCTACAGAGACGGCGGAGCAGGTTCGCGCATCCGGCAAGTCACCCCGCTACGGCCATCCGGCGTATACGGAGACTGCTAGCGGGCATGGGCCTTGCCGCCACTGCCTACGGACGTTTCGCGTGGGGCAGGAAAACCGTATTTTATTCACCTACGACGCCTTTAGCGGAGTGGAAGAGATACCGCTACCGGGCCCGGTGTTCATTCATGAAGAGCACTGCGCGCGGTATGCGGAAGACGCAGGTTTTCCGGTAGACCTCTATCCGTACCCGATGCTCCTGAATGCGTTCGCAAAGGGTCAAACTTTTATTGCGAAGCGGTTCGTGGCGGGCGGTGCAGACAAGACCGAAGCGATAGAGGGGTTGCTCCGGCAGCCGGAGGTCGACTACATCGAGGTTCGGGATCACTCTGCGGGTTGCTTCGACTTTCGGATCGAGCGTGGGTCATGACGATCGAAGACCTCCGCTGGAAGGCGATCGAAGAGCGGGACGCGACTCAAAACGGACAGTTCTTCTACGGCGTTATTACAACAGGAGTTTACTGCCGACCTGGGTGCGGATCGCGGAGGCCGCTACGAGCGAACGTGCGCTTTTACGAGACGGCAGCCGCAGCCAGAGCGGATCGATTGCGGCCCTGCAAGCGCTGCAGGCCGGACGAGGCAGCAGAGGCAGACGCGCAGATCGTAGCGGTGCGGGAGGTTTGCCGGTTTTTGCAAATGGACGCAGCGGAAAAGACAAGCCTTGGGGAACTGGCGGCACGGGCAGGAATGAGTCCAGCTCATTTCCATCGCACATTCAAGAAGCTGGTAGGAGTGACCCCGAAAGAGTATGTTGACAAGCTGCGTTTCGATACTCTGAAGCGCGGGTTGAAGGAGACCGGCAAGGTGACTGACGCGGTGTATGCGAGCGGGTTTGGTTCGGCGAGTCGAGTGTATGAGAAGAGCGATCTCCGGCTAGGCATGACTCCGGCGGAATATAGCAAAGGGGGCGCGGGCGTGACGGTTACTTATGCCATAGTGACATCACCGCTGGGACGCATGTTGCTGGGTGCGACGGACCGGGGGATTTGTTTCCTTCAGTTCGGGGAATCGGACGCGCTACTGCTCGAGGGACTCGAGAAAGAATTTCCGTTGGCGAAAGTCGAGCCGCTGCGTGAGCCGCACCATAGCGATTTCGAGCGCTGGATCGAGCTGCTGAACGGCTATCTTGCGGGTTGGGAGCAATCGCTTTCGCTGCCAGTAGATGTGCGCGCGACAGCTTTTCAGCTCCAGGTCTGGAACTACCTTCACTCGATTCCGTATGGCGAGGTACGCTCCTACTCGGAAGTAGCTGCATCGCTGGGCGTGCCCAAGGCAGTGCGGGCCGTGGCCAGGGCCTGTGCAGCCAACCCGGTGGCGATACTGGTGCCATGTCATCGCGTTCTTCGAAACAATGGAGAGCTTGGCGGCTATCGATGGGGGCTCGACCGTAAACGGACACTACTTGCGCTGGAACGGACGAGCGGACTACGATCGAACACCCAAGGCGCTGAGCGCGTATAATAAGTATTCGAGCCGATTGCCGGCTCCGATGCCGCGTGTTTTGCGGGCTAAAGGGATTGTAGATGCCAAAACGTACGTTTCAACCGAACAATAGAAAGCGCGCCAAGACACATGGGTTTCGTGTGCGTATGAAAACTGCCGACGGGCGTGCCGTGTTGGCACGACGGCGCGCGAAGGGCCGTCATAAGCTGACGGTCAGCGATGAGCCGGCTGTGCGCGACTCGAAGTAGCACTCTTGGTTACTTCGTTTTCTGTCGCTACCGAAAACAAGGCGCATTCTCCGGCCATCCGAGTTTCGCAAGATTTACGACAATGGCCAACGTATCACGAGCCGTTACTTCGCTGCTTTTTACTTGCGCGAAGCAGGCGTAACGGATCCTTCCCGCTTCGGGTTTACAGTTCCGCGCGCGGTAGGTAAGGCAGTTGTGAGGAACCGGCTCAAGAGACGGATGCGGGAAGCAGTGAGATCGAAGATGGAGCTGCTGCCGGAGAACTGTGCGGTCGTCTTCAATCCGCGCCGCAGCGTCTTAGAAGCCCCGTTCAACGAGCTCTGCCTGGAAATAGGACGGGTATTTGCACGATGCAAGCAGTCCTGATCCTGATTCTGAGGGGCTATAAGTTTGGGATCTCGCCTTTTCTACCATCCGCCTGCCGGTATTACCCAACCTGCTCCGAGTACATGCAGGAAGCGATCGAGAAGCACGGATCAGTGCGGGGAATCTGGATGGGCATAAAGCGGCTTGGGCGCTGCCATCCGTTTCATGAGGGCGGGTACGATCCGGTCGCTTAGCTTTGGCGCGCGGGTTCCAAAACCTGCCCCTTTTGCAACTGAGAAAATATAGTTTTGAGTCAGATTTATGCCTACTAGTCCGGGCGGTTCTTCACAGCCGCTTTCGTTAGAGAAGCGCTTGCCGATCGCACTGGCGTTGATGATGCTGGTGCTGCTGGTTTCGCAATATATCTTCAAGCCAGCGCCGGGCCCTAAACCGGTGAAGCCCGTAAATGACAAAGATGCCGGCGCACTGGTGCAAAAGCCGGCGGCAGCGCAAGCGGGACCGCTCACATCCAGCGGTGATTCATTGGCGACCACCGGCCAGACAGCAGCTGCCGCGGAGATCACGACCGACATCGACACGGATCTGTATCACATCGTTTTCACAAACCGCGGAGGCGTGGCGAAGAGCTGGGTGCTGAAGCAGTATCACGACGACGCAGGGAAGCCGCTGCAGGTAATTGCGCCCAGCGCCGGGGACGTACCGCTTCCGTTTTCACTGGACATCACCGGACAGAAACCTGCCTTCGATCCGAACACAGTTCTGTACCAGCCGCAGGTCTCAGCGGGCGGATTGACTCTCGATTACACATATTCCGATGGCAAGACGTCGATCCGAAAATCGTTCTCCTTCACGCGGGACAGCTATTTATCGCAGATCAAATCGACAGTGGTCGAGAACGGCAGCCCGGTGTCAGCGCTACTGGTGTGGAGGGGCGGCTTTGGCGATCAGAAGGTAAGGAACGCGGCAGCAACCGAGCATACGGTTCGGTACGACGCGACCGCCGGCAAACTCGTCACGAAAACAGTTAAGGATGCAAAGAACGGACCGGTGACGGATTCGGGCAACTACACGTTCGCTGGCCTAGAAGACAATTTCTTTGCGGCGCTGGCATTGCCGGGGAGCGCAACGCAACTCGAAGTTCGGACTTACTCCGATCCGATGAAGATTCAAGGAGAAGACAAGCCCGTCCCTTATGTGGGCGCAGGTTTATCGACGGGAGCGCAAAACGATCTCTCGTTGTTTGTCGGCCCGAAGGATATCGACATCCTCAAGAAGGTGAATCCGAAGCTGACGCAGATTATCGACTGGGGCTTCTTCGGCATTATTGCGAAGCCGCTGTTTCTCTGGCTGAACTATGTGAAAGATCACTGGACCAACAACTACGGCTGGGCGATTATCGTGGTCACGTTGATCATCAACCTGGCGCTATTTCCTTTCCGTTTGCAGAGTCTGAAATCAGCGCGGAAGATGCAGAAGCTACAGCCGCAGATCCAGGCGATCAACGCGAAGTACAAGAATGTGGGGCTGCGCGATCCGAAAAAAGCCGAGCAGAACCAGGAAGTGATGGCGCTGTATAAGCAAGAGGGCGTGAATCCGGTGGGCGGATGTCTGCCGCTGGTAGTTCAGCTGCCGTTTTTTTATGCTTTTTATCGCGTACTCAGCATTGCGATCGAGCTGCGCCACGCGCCCTGGCTATGGGTGCCGGATCTTTCGTCCGCGGAGACGCTGCCGCTGCACTTGCTGCCGCTAATCCTGGTGGCCACGCAATTTCTGCAACAGAGGCTTACACCGGCGGCGGGTGTGGATCCTAATCAGCAAAAAATGATGATGTTCATGCCGCTGATGTTCGGGTTCATGTTCTATTCGGCGTCGGCCGGACTTGTACTATATTGGTTAACCGGAAACGTGGTCGGCATCGCGCAGCAGCTTATTATCAACAGGTTCATGCCGACGGCTACACCCGCGGCACTGGCGCCCGCCGCAACGAAGGCACCCGTCAAGAGAACGGTTAAGAAATAGACCGGATGAAATATACAGTCGACACACTGCGGCCGCAATTGGAACAGTTTCTCGGGCCGGTTCTTGAGCATGCCGGATTTGAGGTCTCGTACGAGCTGAAATCGGTGGAGAACCCGCATCCGGAGGTGGAGAATCCTGAAGTCACGGTATTCTTTTCCGGGCCGGATGTAGATCTGCTGCTCGAGAACAGAGCGGAATTACTGCTGGCGCTAGAGCATCTTTCGATGGAAGCCATTCGGCTCCCGGCGGAAGATCATTCGCTGATATCGTTCGATGCGAACGATTACCGGCTGCTACGCATTGAAGAGCTGAGGATGAGTGCAGTAGCGGCAGCGGAGAAGGTGAAGCGAACGCAAGTTCCGTTCCACTTCAACCCGATGAGCAGCCGCGAGCGGCGGGTTATCCACCTGGCGCTGCGGGATGAGAAAGAACTGCGAAGCGAAAGCCTGGGAGTTGGACCGGCGCGCGCGGTAGTGATTGTGCCGGCAGATATGCCGACGCCCCCTGCGCCGCCAGCACCGGCGCGCCCGGGCTTCAGGCAAGAACCCGGCATGCGGGGTCATCGCGGCGGAGGGCGGCCCGGCGGCGGCGGATTCGGGAACCGCCCAACGCCTCCACGCGGGGGCGGAGCCGGCAATCGCCCGCCACGCGGCGGACGCGGCCGCTAACTCACAAGTCTCTACATGGATGTGCGCGACACGATTGTCGCCATCTCAACCCCAGTTGGACGAGGCGGCTTAGGAGTGGTGCGGCTGTCGGGTGACGAGAGCCGCGGAATTGCGGTGCGGATGCTTCGCTTTGCGCGCGAGCCGCACTGGACCAGTTGGGCAAGTGAGCGAGCTGCACTCGTTGACAGCGAGGGCGCAGTGATCGATCACGTCATCGTGAGCTTTTTTGCCGGCCCACGATCGTACACGGCAGAAGATGTGGTGGAAATTTCCTGCCACGGTGCGCCAGTTGTGCTGCGGTTCTGTGTGCAAAGAGCGCTGGAGGCGGGTGCGCGGCTGGCGGAGCCGGGGGAGTTTACGCTGCGCGCGTATGTAAACGGGCGCATCGATCTGCCGCAAGCGGAAGGCATTCGAAATCTGATTGAGGCAACGACCCTTTACCAGGCGCGCGTAGCGGCGCAGCAGAGTGAGGGGTCGGTGTCGCGCCGCATTGCGCCGGTGAAAGAGCAGCTGCTTGCACTAATCGCGCTGCTCGAGGCTGGCATCGATTTCGCAGAAGACGATGTAGGAGTTGCCTCAGCCGAGGAGATTACGCGGCGGCTGGCGCCCGTCGAGAAAGGTCTGCGGGACCTGGTTCGCAGTTTTGCGAGCGGCAAGCTGGTATTCGACGGCTTCACGCTGGCCATTGCGGGGCGGCCGAACGTGGGAAAGAGCAGCTTGTTCAACTGCCTGCTGGCAGAGGATCGGGCCATCGTGACCGAGATCCCGGGGACTACGCGCGACCTGGTTTCAGAGACGACCTCGCTTGAGGGCATACCGCTGAAGCTGGTGGATACGGCAGGGATTCGCGCGTCGCAGGACCGGGTGGAGGCACTTGGCATTGAACGCAGCTACGGGGCGATGGCAGATGCCCACTTGACTCTGCTGGTGTTTGATCTTTCAGCGGAAGCGACAGAAGAAGACAGCTCTCTGCTCGAGAGGCTGCACGCTCGCGGGCCATTGCTGGTGGGCAATAAAGCGGATCTTCAGCGGAAGTTCGTAGGTATCGATGACGTGCTTCCGGTCTCCGCGTTGACGGGTGACGGAATCAGCGAACTGCGCGCGGCTGTCTTGAAGAGGCTGGCGCCAGACGGGCTGGCAGCACCGGAATCGGGCAGCCTAACGGATATGCGGCACGAAGCGCTTTTGCGCGAGAGCCTGGAAGCGACGGAGAACGCACGGCGCGCGGTGGAGTTTGGGCTGCCGCACGAGATGCTGCTGTTGGATCTTTATGCGGCGCTACGGCCGATCGATGCGGTGACCGGCGCGACGACGGCGGACGATATCCTGAACCGGATTTTCTCAACGTTTTGTATCGGGAAGTGACGGGGGGTACCGCTCCTTCTAGTCGCGGCTCGGAAAGCAGCGGCTCGGAAAGCAGATTAAGGCTCGACAGGAAGCGCCTGACGGTGGACAGCGTCGAGGATGCCGTTGATGAAAGAAACCGATTCGTCGCCCGAGAACTGGCGCGCCAGATCGAGCGCTTCATCGATGACGACGGGGGCCGGAACCAGTGCGGCGCTCATTTCGTAGATAGCAAGGCGCAGGATGTTGCGATCGACAACGGGCATTCTGGCGAGACGCCAGTGTTGTGACTTCTGATCTATCTGCCCATCGATCTTTTCGCAGTTGCTCACAGTGCCGCGGACGAGTTCTTCCATGAACTTGTCGGGCTTGAGCTGGGTTTCGCTTCCCTCTTCGGAGTGAAGAGTGTCGTAGTAGTGGCGTATGGCGGAGTCGATCGGCCCTTTTCGCATATCCCACTCGAATAGGACCTGCAGCGCACGCCGTCGGGAACGGTGACGGGCTGCCATTAATCCTCCGCCTCTAACCGGGGAATCAAGTTCGCGAGTTCGATGGCTACCTCTGCGGCTTCGGCGCCTTTATTGCCGCTTTTGCCGCCCGCCCGATCCATCGCCTGCTGCATGTCGTTGGTGGTCAATACTCCGAACGCAACGGGGACACCTGTATCGAGACTCACCTGGCTCAAGCCATAGGAAGCGCTTGCGGCCACGTACTCGAAGTGAGGCGTATCGCCGCGAACCACCGCTCCGAGCGCAATGATGGCATCGCAGCGAGGGGCAAGGTGCTTGGCCGCAACGGCTAACTCCCAAGCGCCGGGCACTTTTACGACGCGAATGTTTTCCGGGAGGCAGCCGCGCTGCTCGAGAGTAAGGAGCGCGCCGCTAAGAAGCTGCTCGGTGATGAATTCATTGAAACGGCTAACGACTACGCCGATGCGCAGATTCGTAGCGTCGAGAGAACCCTGGAGCGTTTGATAAGCCATGGAGATGCGGGCGCACGCGGCGGAGACAAGCGCTCGCTGTGGGATAATTCAGTTTAACCCCTCCTCTTACAGCAACAATGGATCCCCGATTTATACGCAATTTCTCCATCATTGCGCATATAGATCACGGGAAATCGACGTTGGCGGATCGCCTGCTCGAGTATACGGGCGCGTTGTCGCAGCGGGAAATGATGGACCAGGTCTTGGACAGCATGGACCTGGAGCGTGAACGCGGGATCACCATCAAGGCTCATGCGGTGCGGCTGAACTACAAGGCCGCGGACGGAAATCTGTACGAGCTGAACCTGATCGACACACCCGGGCACGTGGATTTCACGTATGAGGTCTCGCGCAGCCTGCAGGCTTGCGAGGGAACGCTGCTGGTGGTTGATGCCTCGCAGGGCGTGGAAGCGCAGACGCTGGCGAACACGTACCTGGCACTCGGCCATGACCTGGAGATTATTCCAGTGATCAACAAAATCGACCTGCCATCGGCTGAACCGGAGCGCATCCGCGAGCAGATTGAGCAGGTGATCGGGCTGGATGCGTCAGACGCGGTGCTGGCGAGCGCGAAGAATGGGATCGGCATCGAGGAGACGCTCGAGGCCGTGGTGAAGCGCGTGCCGCCGCCGAAGGGCGATCCCCAAGCGCCACTGCGGGCTCTGATATTCGATTCGTGGTTCGATCCCTATCGCGGTGTGATTATCCTGACGCGCATTGTCGATGGCGTGCTGCGCAAAGGTCAGAAGATCCGGCTGTGGTCAAACGGGAGCTCGCATGAGGTGGAAGGGCTCGGCTTTCAATCGCCGAAGCCGATTGCCTCCGAGCAGCTGACAGCGGGCGAAGTAGGGTTTGTTTTCGCGAATATCAAGACGGTTTCCGATGCCAAAATCGGCGACACGATCATGGACGACGGAGATCCGGCGGCCGAGCCTTTGCCCGGCTTCCAGGAGATCAAGCCGATGGTATTCGCGGGCCTTTATCCGGTGGAATCGCATGAACACGGGCTGCTGCGCGACGCGCTCGAGAAGCTGCGTTTGAATGATAGTGCGTTCAACTTTGAGCCGGAGCATTCGGCGGCGCTCGGCTTCGGCTTTCGCTGCGGATTCCTCGGGCTGCTTCATCTGGAAATCATTCAGGAGCGGCTCGAACGCGAGTTCCAGATTGACCTGATCACGACGGCGCCGGGCGTGCGCTATCGGGTAACGACGACGGGTGGAGAGATTCTCGAAGTCGACAATCCGCAGAAGTTTCCCGAGCCTTCTTCGATTCAGCAAATCGAGGAGCCGATCATTGACGCGACGGTGATTACGCGGGAAGAGTACCTGGGCGAGATTCTCAAGCTGGTGGAAGAGAAGCGCGGGGTGCAGAAGAAATTCGAGTACATCGGGGGCGGGCGCGTGCTTTTGCTGTATGAGCTTCCGCTGAATGAGATCGTGCTTGATTTCTACGACCGGCTGAAATCGGCTTCGCGCGGTTATGCCTCGCTCGACTACCATCTTTCGGGACACCGGATCTCACCGATGGTGAAGCTGGATGTACTGGTGGCAGGTGAGCCGGTGGACGCGCTCTCGATGATTGTGCACCGCGACTTTGCCTACGAGAGAGGCAAGCTGCTGATCGAAAGACTACGCAAGCTGATCCCGCGCCAGATGTTCGAAGTAGCGCTGCAGGCGGCGATCGGGAACAAGATCATCGCGCGGGAAACAATTGCGGCGATGCGGAAAAACGTGCTGGCCAAGTGTTACGGCGGGGACATCTCGCGCAAGCGAAAGCTGCTGGAGAAACAGAAGGAAGGCAAGCGCCGCATGAAACGTGTGGGCCGGGTGGAGATCCCGCAAGAAGCGTTCCTGGCTGTGTTGAAGGTGAGCGGGGATTCGAACGACTAGCCAGTTCGGCAGCTAAGAAGGGAGACCGTTTGGAAATCTCAAGGCGCGATTTAAGTGGTTTGCTGGCGCTATTGGCAGCGGGCACAGCAGAGGGCAAGACAAAAGACGCGCTCCCATCGAAGTGCTACTCGTTTGAGGGACTCGCGGCCAACACGGACCCAAAGAGCGGCGCCGAATCGCGGCAGGTGTTCAGAGGCTCCACGCACAACGGCGTTCCGATCGATCTGCACATCACTACTATGCCGCCCGGACAGATGCCGCATCCGCCGCATCATCATGTACACGAAGAGATGTTCTTCGTACAGCAGGGATTCTTAGAGGCGACAATCAACGGAGACAAGAGTACCGTAGGACCGGGTTCGGTGATCTACATTCACTCGAACGACGAGCACGGCGTAAAGAGCGTGGGAGATGTAGCCGCGCAGTATTTCGTGTTCGCAATCGGCAAGTTGGATTAGAGCGGAATGTTGCCGTGCTTCTTGCGCGGCATCGTGTCCACTTTGTTGGCGAGCATCTTGAGCGCCCGGATTACTTTGGGGCGTGTTTCGCGAGGCTCGATCACATCGTCTATGTAGCCGCGCTCGGCCGCGATGAACGGATTGGCGAAGCGGTCGCGGTACTCCTCGATCCGGGCTTGCCGGCTTTCATCGGGATTGGCGGCGGTCTCCAGCTCGCGCCGATAGAGAACGTTCACTGCTCCTTCGGGGCCCATGACGGCGATCTCGGCGGTAGGGTAAGCAAAGTTCACATCGGTACGCAGATGCTTCGAACCCATGACGCAGTAGGCGCCGCCGTAGGCCTTGCGCGTGATGACGGTGATTTTCGGGACGGTAGCTTCGGCGTAGGCGTAGAGCAGCTTGGCGCCGTGACGAATGATGCCGCCGAACTCCTGTGCAGTGCCGGGGAGAAAGCCGGGTACGTCCTCGAAAGTCATGATCGGGATCTGAAAGGCGTCGCAAAAGCGGACGAAGCGCGCGCCCTTAGTGGACGAATCGATATCGAGGCAGCCCGCCAGATGGGCCGGCTGGTTCGCGACGATGCCAACGGTCTGGCCACTCATGCGTGCGAAACCGATGACGATGTTACGGGCGAAGTGCTCGGCGACCTCAAAGAAGTTGGCGTCGTCGACGATACGGGCAATGACGTCTTTGATGTCGTAGGGCTTGTTCGATTCCGGGGGAATGAGAGTGTCGAGCTCGGCGTCGGCACGGTCATCGGGATCGACGGTGGCGGCACGCGGCACACCGTCAAGATTGTTCTGCGGAAGAAAGGTGATGAGTTCGCGCAGCCGCCGAAGGCAGTCCGCGTCATCGGAAGCAAGAAAGTGCGCGACACCACTAGTTGAATTGTGGGTCATGGCTCCGCCCAGCGACTCTTTGGAGACATCTTCGTGAGTGACTGTTTTAATTACGTCGGGGCCGGTGACGAACATGTGGCTGGTTTGATCGACCATGAAGACGAAATCAGTCAGGGCAGGAGAATAGACGGCGCCACCGGCACAAGGGCCCATGATGGCGGAGATTTGCGGAATGACACCGCTCGCCAGGGTGTTGCGGAGAAAGATGTCTGCGTAACCGGCGAGTGACACGACGCCTTCCTGGATGCGCGCACCACCGGAATCATTGAGCCCGATGATCGGCGCGCCCGTTTTGAGAGCAAGATCCATCAGCTTGACAATTTTCTGCGCGTTGGCTTCCGAGAGCGAGCCGCCAAAGACGGTGAAGTCCTGGGCGAAGACGAAGACCTGCCGATTGTGAATCAATCCAAAGCCGGTGACAAAACCGTCGCCATCGACAGCGTTGTTCTGCATGTCGACGTTCTGTGAACGCTGCCGGACGAGTTTATCGAGCTCTTCGAAGGTGCCCTCATCGAGCAGTAACTCGATCCGTTCGCGGGCGGAGAGCTTGCCTTCGCGATGCTGGCGGTCGGTCCGCTCACGTCCGCCGCCCTCTTCGGCGCGGGCATGGCGGCGGCGAAGCTCTTCCAAGCGGCCGGCTGGTGTATGGGTGTTGTTCAGCATGCGATGCTTTTGCGGGGTTGAGCTTAGAGTACGATGCTCAGACTACCTGAAGGATCAGACACTTCAAGTAGTGCGTTTCGGGGACGGTCAACAGGATGGGGTGATCCTGCGACTGCGTGCGCCGCTCGAGAACGCGGAGCCGCTTACCGCAGTCGAGAGAAGCGGCCGCAATGACCTCAAGGAGGTTGGCCTCGCTCATGTGATGCGAACAAGAGCAGCTGACGAGTATTCCACCCGGAGCAAGCAATCGCAGGGCCTGGCGGTTGATCTCCTTGTATCCGCGAACAGCGCCTTCGAGCGCCGCGCGTGATTTGGTGAAGGCAGGGGGATCGATCACGGCAAGGTCAAAGGTTCTGCGTGCGCTGGCCAGAGAGGGAAGATACTCGAGTACGTCCGCCTGGTGAGTGGCAATGTTGGTGAGGCCATTAGCGGCGGCATTCGCCCGGGCAGCTTCGAGCGCAGCAGCAGAACTATCGACAGCCTCAACTGACTCGCAGGCGGAAGCCAAATGCAGAGCAAAGCCACCGCTCCCGGTAAAGCAATCGAGTGCGCGGCCGCGAGCATAGCGGCGAAGAGCCAGATAATTTTCGCGCTGATCGAGGAAGACGCCGGTTTTCTGGCCGTGCAAGAGGTCGGCGAACAGGCGCAGACCGTTGATGTTTATCTGTACCCGCTCCGGGACATCCCCCGAGAGGACGGATGTTTCCTGGGGCAGGTTTTCCTTAGTCCGGGTAGCAACGTCGTTACGCGCGAGAATGCCGGCCGGACTGACCAACTCGCTCAGGGCAGCGGTAATGGCAGGGCGCAGGCGATCCATGCCCTGATCGAGCAGCTGCACAACGAGCCAATCGGCGTAGCGATCCACGATGAGGCCGGGGAGGAGATCGCCCTCCGCGTGGACCAGACGGTAGGAGTCCGAGTCACGGACTACCTGCTTGCGGAGTTCGAGAGCGCTCGTCAGACGCTTGAGCAGAAAGCCCCCATCGATGGGTTCGATGCGAGAGCTTAAGAACCGCAGCTTGATCTGCGATGTGGAGCTGTAGTGGGCAACACCGACATTCCGGCCTTTCCCTTCAACGACGCGCACGGCGTCACCCGGCTGGGCGTCACCCTCGCCGATGACATCGCTCGCAAAGATCCAGAGGTGGCCGGAAGCGATGCGGGCAGCACCTTTCGGGTTGACCCGCACGACCGGCAGAGATTCGGACACCCGGCTAGCCTAGACGTCTAAGTTACGTACGTCGAGCGCGTTTTCTTCGATGAACTTGCGCCGGCTCTCGACGTCCTCACCCATCAAGGTGGAAAAGATGGGTTCGGTTTCAGCGAAGTCTTGCAAGTCAACCCGCAGAAGAGTCCGGGTCTCGGCATTCATAGTGGTCGACCAGAGCTGCTCGGCATTCATTTCACCCAGACCTTTGTAGCGCTGAACGTTGACTTCCCGAGTGCCTTCGGCTTTGACGGTATTGAGCAGATCGCGCCAGTTTTGCACGACCTCACGCTTGCCTTCTTTGACTATCGTGAAGGGGGGCGTATTGAGCCGGGCAACCTGCTTGACGATCGTGCGCACACGGCGGAATTCCGGGAGAGCCAGAAACTCCGTGTTGATAAACCGGATGGCATTAGTGGGATCTTTGTAACCCACCATCCAGGCAGAGTGCTCCTCTTCGCGTTCCACCGTGACTTCAAGCTTTGTCTGGCGGAGACGCTCGGCGAGAGCTTGCACGTTCTCCTCCTGCTGCAGGTCGGCTTTGGCGTCGAGCGGCAGTGTTACATCGGCAAGAACATCGACGACGCGCGAGTCGCGGACACGGCGTTCCAGGCGACGGCCGATCTGCGAAAGCTCGTCAAGCGACATGAGGAAGCCGCGAAGCTCGGCTCCTTCGATGGCAGTGCCTGACGCGGGATCGGCACCGGCTCCGACTTCGACGGCTAAGTTTTCGGTAGCGCGCCTGAGGATTTCGCGCGTGTATTCTTTGTCGTCCTTGATGTACTTCTCGCTTTTGCCCTTCTTGATGCGATAAAGAGGCGGCTGAGCGACGAAGACTTTACCGCGCGTGATGAGTTCCTGCATGTGCCGAAAGAAGAAGGTAAGCAGCAGGGTACGGATGTGGGAACCATCGACGTCGGCATCGGTCATGATGATGATTTTGCCGTAACGGAGCTTGGCGAATTCAAAATCGTCGCCCTTGCCGATACCGGTGCCGATGGCGGTGATCATGGCACGAATTTCTTCATGCCCGAGCATCTTGTCGTAGCGAGCCTTTTCGACGTTGAGAATTTTACCTTTCAAGGGCAGGATGGCCTGATAGCGACGGTCGCGTCCTGATTTGGCAGTGCCGCCGGCCGATTCGCCCTCGACAAGGAATAGTTCACAACGGTCGGGATCACGCTCCTGGCAATCGGCCAGTTTGCCGGGCAGGCCTCCTGAATCGAGAGCGCCTTTGCGACGGGTCAGATCGCGCGCTTTGCGGGCCGCTTCACGAGCGCGGGCCGCATCGATCGCCTTGCCGATTACTTTCTTAGTGACAGCGGGGTTCTTGTCGAAGAATTCGCCCAGCCGCTCATTGACGAGCTGAACGACCTGGCCCTGAATATCGGAGTTCAGCTTGCCCTTGGTCTGGCCTTCGAACTGAGGCTGCGGGAGTTTGACGCTTATGACGGCCGTCAGGCCCTCACGCACGTCGTCGCCGGTGAGGTTCTCTTTCAGATCTTTGATGAGGCCGCTCGCTTGAGCAGCTGCGTTAATGCTGCGCGTAAGTGCGCTGCGGAAACCGCTCAGGTGGGTGCCGCCATCGACCGTGTTGATGTTGTTGGCGAAACTGAATACGTTCTCCGAATAGGAATCGTTGTATTGGAGCGCGAGCTCAATCGTGAGCTTGCCACCGTTCGGAAGCTCGCGATCGCCTTCGAAGTAGATCGGCTTCTCGTGAAGCACGGCTTTCCCGCGGTTCAAATGCTTGATGAACTCGGCGATGCCGCCGCTATAGAAGAACTCTTCGGAGCGGATGTTTTCATCGCGCTCATCGGTAAGAGTAATTTTCAGACCCTTGTTCAGGAAGGCGAGCTGGCGAAGGCGGACCGCCAAGGTGTCGAAATTGAACTCCGTCACGTCCATGATGGTGGAATCGGCCTTGAACGTGATCTTGGTACCGGTTTTACTGGATTTTCCGGTTTGCGCGAGCGGGGCCTTGGGGATGCCCTTTTCGTAATCCTGCTCCCAGGTTGCTTTGTTGCGCCAGACTTCCAGATGAAGAGTTTCGGAGAGGGCGTTGACGCAGCTGACGCCGACACCGTGAAGACCGCCAGAGACTTTGTAGGTGTTTGAATCGAACTTACCGCCGGCGTGCAGCTTGGTCAGGACGACCTGAGCGGCAGAGACGCCTTCCTCGGCATGGATATCGACCGGTATGCCGCGGCCGTTATCGACGATAGTGATCGAGTTATCGATGTGAATGGTGACGCTGACTTCAGTGCAGTAGCCGGCGAGAGCTTCGTCGACCGAGTTGTCGACGACCTCGTAGACCAGGTGGTGCAGGCCCAATTCGCCGGTAGAGCCGATGTACATGGCGGGGCGCAGCCGCACCGCTTCCAGGCCTTCGAGGACCTTGATACTACTCGAATCGTAGCTGTCGTTCTGGGACAAAGTTGCCATAAGACTCCGTTTTTCCATCGGAACGGCTTAAAGGCCGTTCCTAAAATTAATTACTGCCGCTTCATCTTTCGAAGAGCACTCAAATGCGCATGGGCATAACGACATACCGGTAAACCGTCTCCGGCGGAGCCGCATGCGGCCTCAGCTCACCGGCGCTGTTCGAATCTTTGAAGCGGAACTCTACCTCGCTGCCATCGACCGATCTCAGAAATTCAAGGAGGTACTGGGCGTTAAACCCAATTTCAGTGTCGGGGCCGTCGAACTCGACGGGGATCGTTTCCTCGCTCTCGCCAGTTTCAGAGATCGATGAATGAACTTTGAGCTCACCTTTGAGGATCTGAATCCGGATCGCGCGTGAACGCTCGTCAGCAAACTGGGCAACACGCTCGATGGCGGCTTTAAGCTCATCGCGCTGGATGACGAGCGTATGCGGCTGGTCTTTCGGTAAAACGCGCTCGTAATCCGGGAAATTGCCGGTCAGCTTACGGCTGAGCAACAGGCGCTTGTCAATCCGGAAGAAAAGGTGATTATCGTTCCCCGAAAACTCGATTTGCTTGCTCATGTCGTCGTTGGCAAGCTTCTGTATCTCGCTCATCGCCTTTTTGGGGAGCAGGGCGCGATAGGAGCCGCTCAAGCCAGGCAGGGCGATGTGCTTCTCGACCAAGGCGAGCCGATGGCCGTCGGTGGCGACCATGATCAAGCCGTCCTCCTTGAGCATGAGCAGAGCGCCGTTCAAGGTAAAACGCGACTCTTCGGCCGAGATCGCGAAAATGGTGCTCGAGATCATCTGGGAGAGAACACTGAGCGGAATCTGGGCCAGCACGTCCGGCATTTGCGGCAGCTCCGGGAAGCTTTCGCGAGACATCCCGGCGATACGGGTTCGAGAGCGGCCGCAGACAAAACTAGCCCACTGATTCTCGCCAAGCTTCACCTGCAGATCGGCATCAGGGAGCAGACGAACGTAGTCGAGAAGACGCCGGGCCGGGATGGTACCCGCGCCCTCTTTTTTGATGCGCGCGGGGCAGGAGCAACGAATCCCGAGCTCCAAATCGGTGGCGGTCAACCAGACCTGGTCGTGATCCGTCTCGACCAGGATGTTAGACAAAATCGGGATAGTGGTCTTCCGCTCAACAACTCCTTGCGTGAGTCCCAGTTCGCGTACAAGATCTGACCTGCTGACCGAAAATTCCATGTTGATCTGTAAGAGGGTCCTTTAGTCCGGTTGCACTATAGATTCTCTTAACCATGTGCTTATAAGGGTTAAAGAGAACCGAATTAGTAGGAGCTGTGGAAATGTTGAATTTCCTCTAAATTATAGCAAAATTTATGCCTTGCGTCTACGACGGCCTGTGGAATACCGGTCGGCGGAATCTGCGGAACCGGGCAGTTTGGATTTCGTGAACAGGCGATAACAGGTTTTGCCGGGCAGGGGTAGTGGAAGGGCTGCATAAGTCTATTGGAGCGTGTCGATTACCTTCTGGATAAGGCTGTTCAGATCCTCGTCGCGCTGCCGAAGCTCCTCGATTTTATGGACGGAATGAAGGACGGTGGTGTGATGCTTCCCACCGAAGTACCGACCGATTTCGGGCAACGAGGCGTGGGTCAGCTCTTTGACAAGATACATAGCCACCTGACGCGGATAAGCGATCTGCCGGGTATTGCTTTTGACCTTCAGCTGGGCCGGCTGGAGCGAGAAACATTCGGCCACGGTCCGCAGAATGGATTCAACGGAGACTTTCCGTTCGGGATGACTGTTCAGGTACTTGAGGGTTTGCTGCGCCATGGCCAGCGTAATCGGCTGGCCGGTGACAGAGGAGACGGCGATGAGGCGGGTGAGAGCGCCTTCCAGTTCGCGAACGTTCGACTTAGTCTTGGTGGCGATGAAGATACGGACGTCCTGGGGCAGCCTGGCACCTTCGGCTTCGGCACGTTTATCGAGGATGGCCATCTTGGTTTCGAGATCGGGCGCCTGGACGTCGACCATTAAGCCCCACTCGAAGCGCGAGCGCAGCCTTTCGACCAGGCCGGATAACTGATTGGGCGCCGAATCGCTAGAGATGACGATCTGCTTGCAGTGGTCGTAAAGCTCGTTAAAAGTGTGGAAGAACTCTTCCTGCGTTCGTTCTTTACCAGCGATGACGTGAATGTCGTCAATCAGCAGCACATCGGCGGAACGGTAGTGCCGGTGAAAAAGCGACATGCGATCGAGCTTGATGGACGTGATCATCTCGTTCATGAAGCGCTCGCTTGAGGTGTAGATCACATTCAGGCCGCTGAAATTATCGAGCAGACTGCGGCCAATGGCGTGCATGAGATGGGTCTTGCCGATGCCCGTGCCGCCATAGATGAAGAGCGGATTGTAACTGCGGGAAGGCGCTTTTGCGACCGCCTGCGAGGCGGCGTGAGCAAGCTGGTTCGAAGACCCGACTACGTAGGTATCGAAGGTGAGGCGCGGGTTCAGCCACACGGCTGTGTTTTCGAACAGGGGCTCGGCGGCAGGGGAATTGTGATTAGCGGCTGTGTAAGACGAGAAGCCACCAGAACCGCCGCCCGCGGCTGCGGTTGCCGCGACTGCCTGCGACGCATTCACTTCGTAATGGATGTGGCGGACCGGAAGGTTTAACTCCTGGACGGCAGCGCGAATCTGCGAGGCGTATTCCTGTTGAATCCAGGCCTCGGTAGTACCGTCAGGAACTCGTACGATGAGATCACCATCGTGCAGAGAGGCGAGCGTTGTCTGAGAAATCCAGTTCTGGTAGGCACCCCCGCTAAGCTTTGTAGCCAGCCTCTCTTTGATTTGCTCCCAAGCATCTATCAACAGCACCTACTCCTTGCTCCGAAGCGTAAAATTCCCACAACTTTTCCACTTTTGTGGAAAAGTGCGGGTTTCAATTTTGTTAGGCTGAGCTGCTGCGCCCGGCAGCAAACTAGGTCTAGGGGGAAGCTCTTCCGCTCTCGGAAGCCTCAGTCTATCACAGGGAATTGGTTTCCAAAGAGAAATGTTACGGAGTCGTAAGTCTTTGAAACCATGATAGTTAAATAACTTGACAGAGTGAAAAAGTTGCGGAGAAGAAGGTTGCCAGAAGAGCGAGAGGCCGGTAAATCTATCTATTGCAGTTACATGAATTGACTTCGGAACAAGATCGTTCGAGAATGTGAGTTGCGCCCCGGCAAGCGGGAGTAACTCAGCTGGTAGAGTGCAACCTTGCCAAGGTTGATGTCGCCGGTTCGAACCCGGTCTCCCGCTCCAAAACTTAAGTACATAGCAACTCCATTTGATCGCCAGTCCTGGCGAAGTTGACCCATTACGTTTGCGTTCCCCGATCGTACAATCACAGGGATGCGTATTCGACCTTTGTGTCTGCTTCCACTCCTCTGCTACGGGCTTTGGGCACAGGAGAAGCCCCTCAGTTCACTCCCGTATACGCCTAGTCTGGAACCAAAGTTTATGGATCGCTCGGTTGACCCCTGCGCTGATTTTTATCACTACGCCTGCGGAAGCTGGATTAAGTCGAACCCCATTCCTGCCGACGAGTCCTATTGGGGCGTGTACAGCAAGCTGGCGGACGAAAATCAGCGGCTACTTTGGGGCATTTTGGAAAAGCTGCGTACGCAGGCTTCGCGCACGGCGAACGAAGCTAAGATCGGCGACCTGTTCAATGCTTGCATGAACGAAAAAACGGTGAACGATCTGGACGCTAAACCACTGGAACAAGATCTGGCCCGCATTGCCGCTCTGCCCCGAGTGGATAGCATTGCCGACTACATCGCTTCCGAACACCGCACCGGCATCGATTCCAGCGTACTGTTCGTATTCAGTTCCGATCAGGACCTGGACAACGCCAGTTCCATGATCGCGTCCATCAGTCCGGGCGGGTTAGGCCTTCCCGATCGCGATTACTACACCAAAACGGACGTGAAGTCGCAGGAGATTCGCGACCGCTACCGGCAGCATGTCGCCCACATGCTCGGCATGATCGGTGAGTCATCCTCGGACGCTGACGCCGATGCAGGCACAGTTCTCGCCATCGAAACTGCACTCGCGCAGGCCTCTCTGACCCGGGTAGACCGTCGAAACCCCTACAATCTGCGCCACAAAACCACCCTTGGCGACCTGCGGACCAGCACTCCGTCGTTCGATTGGGATCAGTATCTGAAACAACGTAGTGTCCCTGTATTCACCCGTGTGAACGTCGAAGAGCCCAAGTTCCTCGACGCAGTGAACCGCCTTTTGAAAGAGCAGCCGCTCCGGGCCTGGCGCGCCTATCTGCGGTGGCACCTCATTCGGTCACGCGCACCATACCTCTCCACCCGCTTCGTCTCGGAGAACTTCAACTTTTACCAGGCCTATCTACGCGGCACGCAGGAGGAACCGGCCCGTTGGAAGCGCTGCACTCGCCTGGTGGACGATCAACTTCCTGACGCATTAGGCCAGGTCTTCGTGGCCCAGACATTCTCGCCACAAACGAAAACTGACGCGCAGCGCATGACTTCGCAGATCGAAGATGAGATGCGCCTTGATCTGAAAACGCTCAGCTGGATGAGCGATGCCACCCGCGCCAAGGCTCTGGAAAAGCTCAGTGCCATTGTCAACAAGATTGGGTATCCGGACCGCTGGCGTGATTACAGCTCTGTTGAGGTTAAGCCCGACACTTATATGGCCGATGTCGCCGCCACCAACGCCTTCAGATCGAGGCGCGACATCGAGAAGATCGGCAAACCAGTCGACCGCTCCGAGTGGCATATCTCGCCGCCCACCGTGAACGCTTACTACAGCCCGCAGATGAACGATATCAACTTTCCTGCGGGTATTTTACAGCCGCCACTCTTCGACCCGAAAACAGACGCCGCGCCAAATTTCGGTGATACCGGTTCCACGATTGGCCACGAGCTGACGCATGGCTTCGACGACGAGGGCCGCCAGTTTGATGCAGCCGGCAATCTGAAAAATTGGTGGACGGACGCCGACGCCAAAACCTTCGAACAGCGGACCCAGTGCGTGCGCGACCAATACGCCGGTTACACGATCATTGACGACGTCCACATCAACAGTGGCCTCACCTCTGGCGAGGATGTGGCCGACCTTGGCGGAACCCTGCTGGGCTATCTCGCTTGGAAGCGGGCCACGGCGGGCCAGACGCTGACCGATAAGGACGGCCTCACGCCCGACCAGCGTTACTTCGTGGGCATGGCGCAGTGGGCGTGCAGCGATCAGCGCCAAGAAAATGCCCGCATGCGAGCCACGGTGGATCCGCATTCGCCGGATATCTACCGGGTGAATGGCGTGGTGAGCGACATACCCGCGTTCGCTTCCGCTTTCGGCTGCAAACCAAGTGCGCCCATGGTTCGCGCGAACGCCTGCCGTGTCTGGTAGCGATCGAGGCCAGCCTAGCGAAGCCGGAAGAGGTGGTGCGTTGATCGATGACACAAAAGCACATTGGAGCCCTCCGCCGAAGAGCCACATCATTACCGGAAGTTTTGCACTCGGCGCAGCAGTCGCAGAGCCTCCAGGAAAGCAGAATTGCGCAGTTCGTTTTGGCGCCAGTCGTTAGCAACGCCCACAATCTCGAACGTATTCAGGCGACAACGGTAACGACATAAGTCGCCAACGCACACGAGGCAAGAACCCTTCTCCATTTTGAGGGACGGCAGGCAGGAATGATGTCAAACGAGGGTGCACCAGTACCGCTACTGCGGGGTCACTACAAAAGACCATTGGCGGGACTGCCTTGAAGTAAGAAGGCGCAGTCCTCGGAGCGGCGGAGGCCGTCGTGAATGGTAAAACGAACGACGTGGCCGGTGCGATCGCCTTGCCAGAGCGACACGCCGGCGTAGGCGCCATCTCTACGCAGGATGTAGTAAGTCAGGTCAATAAAGCGCAGGGCGGACATATCACTGCGGTACCAGTCGACGATCTTGCGAAGGGCAGTCAAGCCGGCTTCTTCCGGCGACAGGCCCCGCCCCATACCTTCAACGATCGTGTGAGCACCGGAAATTCTGACGTTCGTTTCGGCATTCCCGCTGGCGCCGGCGGAGCCAATTTGCGGATCGAGGTAGCAGCCGGAACCGATGGCGGCGATGTCGCTGACGACGCCTGGCGATCTCCAAGGCAATCCGCTGCTGGTGGCTGCACAAGAGATTTCGTTTTTCGCGTTTAGGGTTGAGACGTAGAAGGGGGCGGCGGCGGGAAACAGAGCATCGTAGGCGGCACGCCAGGAGTGTTGCGGATCGAGACCGGCTTGGCGGGCAGCGGGGTCGAACTGCTGGACCAGAAGATCCAACTCTTTTTGTGACGCAGAGAGGAAGTGAGCGTGTTGAGCGGGCGCAGGCCAGTTGGGATCGTAGATCACGGGGCCGAGAGCGTGGGGGTTGAGTTGAATCTGCTTCCAAAGAGTCCAGATTTTGCGAGTGCGATCGATAGTAAGGTCTTCCTGGGTGAAGCCGTGAGCGAGCGCAAACTGCTGGGCGTGCGAGCCGGCCAGCAATGAATAACCGGTTCGCTGCATGAGGGTGTGAGCAAGCAGGGACGCGTTCCTGATGCGGCTGACAGCTCCGACGGCAGCGCCGCGGCGGGTGGGTCCATGCAGGCAGCAGGCATCGAGTTCGACTTCACATTGCTCGTTGGGGAGTCCGCCGAGACCGGTCGAGGCATCGTTCGGGTCATCTTCCTGAGCTCGTGTGAGATGAAGGGCTGCATCGAGGGTGTCGCGGCCTTCCTTCAGCATTTCGTAGGCGTAGTCGATGCCAGTGGTACGAGCCATCCGGCAGATCAGGGCGGGCAATCTGGGTATGGAGGGCCGCTCGGGTTTCGGATGTTCGTGCGCGGAGTGATCGTGTTGCGGAGTGACGGCTTCGCCAGCGCGACCGGATCTCACCGCCAGAATCAGCGACGACCGGGCGGCCGCGGCGAGAAATCTCCGGCGCGCTGAGTTACTCACAGCTAAACAAGTTAGTAATTCCTCACTTACTCGCGAACTTCCATTGCTGCCAGGAGGCGGCTTTGTAAGGATATTGATCTAATTGCTCGCTTACGATGGTTCCGCCGCCATCGACATCGAGCGCCTGGCCGCTGTTGACGTTAGTCAACTCGTAAGCGCCACTGCCGACCGAGATGACTTGCCATTGCTGCCAGGGGTTGTTCCCGTAGGGATATTGATCAACGAGAGCGCTATTCGACTTAGAGCCGCCGGTTACCTCGAGTACTTGATTGCTCGCTACGTTAGTGAGTGTGATGATGTTGCTGCCAAGGTTGTGAAGGACCCATTGCTGGTTCGTACCTTTGTTCACCGGATACTGGGTCATGACCTTGCCGTAAGTAGTCGAGAAGCCCGGATCATCGATGGCCATGCCGCTGTGAACACTTGTGACGATGTAGGTTCCGTCGGCAATCAGGTTAGGCGCCGCCGCGAGCTGTCCATAGACGCAAACTTGTCCGCTGTTGGTTTGAGCGGTGCCGAAGCTCGGCAGATAGACTTTTCCGTTGGCAACAGTGGGAGGTATGAACTTCGCGTAGTTGTTGCAATCGTCACGGGTGGCGTTTTGATGACTGTTCCACAATGCGGCCATGTTCGGGAGACCGTAAGCATAGAGGATGCCTGGTTCGGTGGCATGCCAGGCTCCCAGCCCTCCGCTCTGCCCTTGTGAGTTAGTGGCGGCCCAGAGGATACCGTTTGAAGATCCGTTGGCGGAGATTGACAGCGATGCGCCCGGGTGCCCTATGGCTTGAGTGCTTCCGGTGAAGCTCGGAGACTTAGCAAAGGTGGAGCCGTTGAATGGAAAGACTTTCAGATAGTCACTCTGTCCCCAGAGGTACAGATTGGAGTTGAAGTAAACGAGAGAATGGATATGAGAACTGGTCGCCTGCCACGTCTCAACGGCACCGGCATCGCCAAGGTGACCCATGTTGTTCGTATTGATCAGATATAGAACTCCGCCTTTACCGCCCGCAACCAGAAGATTCGCGCCGGGCAGCAGGAGGGGACCGGAGCCGGTGAGGTCGACGTCTCCGGAATTGAGCGAAGAGTAATTCGAAGGCGTCTGCCAATCCATCAATTGAAGATTGGGATTCGCTTTAAGGACAGTTTCGCCGAAATTATTCACCCCATCCCAACCTCCATTTCCGGTAACCCAATACACGTTACCGGAGGGATCGGCTGCGGGTCCGTTACCGGACTGCCAAATCCCGGCGCCGTTGTCGTCCGGAACAGAGTTGAAATAGGCCGTCTGAGCAAGGTTGCTGGCATTGTAAGCGAAGGTAAAGCCCTTATAGGACCCCTGATCGCAGTGGGAAGCAAATGAGAAATATATAGTGCCGTTTGCGAGCAGCAGACCGGTACGCTGAAGGGCGGTGGCTGAGCTAAAGCCGGGAGCTTGGATCGCGACCGGGCTGCCGGATTGTTCCCGTCCCGTAGAAAGGTTCAGCGCATGCAATTGGTGAGCGGCTAATCCGTTGGAATAAGTCTCGGTTACAACGTACAGCGCTCCCGTAGCGGTATCGATCACGGGCGTGCTCATTATGCCGGACGAACCCAAAACATCCTGGCAGGAGAATCTGCCAGTAGAGGCCGTTATGGGCGTGCCCAGATGGACGTTCCAATACGCCTGGCCGTTGTTGGCATCGAAAGCATAGACGGTGTTGTTGACTGTTGCAACGTATACGACACTATGCGTGCCTCCGCCAATGCTAACCGAGCTATCGATAAGCGGTTGCGCGTAGACCTGATCATCGACCGCGACCTTGAAGAGTAAGCCGAACTGACTTACGTTTACGTTGGCAGGCGTAAGTATTGTTTCGGACGAATTCAGACCAGCCCTGAAGTTACTGTTATGTTGAGTTAGTACATTTACCTGGGCTGGGGCCACATGGCTTGCGAAAGCGATTAAAGCTGTGAAGGCGAGAAGCGTAGCTGGGACTTTACCAAGACGCGGCATGAAATCCTTTGTGAGTCTTGAGTCTAGAAGAAGCCAGGGTACTTTGCAAGGAACGTTACTCGCTCCGGGCGAGAGAGGTTTTGTCTGCGGCGCGAGATGCCAGAGACTCATAGCCAGGCTGCCGCAATCCCGCCTTCGAGGGTAGAATTGCTGATGCTCTCGAAAGGAGAGATGATGCGGCCTATTCAAATCAGCGTATACCTGGCAGCGGCCTGCTTTTCTTTCTGCCTGGGAGCGTTTGCGAACGAGCAACAGCTCACTGTGACGGGCAAGCTCGCGCGCGTGATGGCGATTGGGGGAGAGTCGACAGGCTGGGCAATTCAGCTCCGACCAGCGATCACGCTGCACGGGAAAGAAGTGGACCAGTTGGAAGTTGCTCCGAAGAGCGCCGGGCAGTTCGACCATCTCGCTGATAAGACCGTCAAGGTGACCGGACTTCTCTCGAATATTAAGGGGGTCGAGACCGGAGAGCGCTCCGTTCTTCGCGTCTCTGCGATTGAAGAACTCGAGTCCGGGCTTCCGCCGAAGCAGCAAGTGAAAACATCGTTCGAGTTGACGGGTAGCGAGTGGCTGTTGGAAGATCTTGGCGGGAGTGGCGTGATTGACGGTGTGCAAGCCACGCTCACCTTCCCGGAAACCAAGAAGGTGGCGGGAAACGGGTCGTGTAACCGGTTTTTCGGCCCGGCCGAGATCAGCGGAGACGCCATCAAGCTAGGCCCATTGGGCGCCACTCGAATGGCATGTTCCGAAGCGGTGATGAATCAGGAAACGAAGTACATGAGCGCGCTGCAAGCGGCGGAGCGGTTCGAGTGGAAAGATCCGTATTTGCTGCTTCATTGCAAGGGCCTGGAGAAGCCGTTGCGTTTTACCCGGAAGGAGACGGCGAGATCCTCCGTCCAAAGCCGGGATTTGACGGCGCTGTTCAGCCGAGCGTGGCAGGTAACAAGCGCGCCGGGAACAGCTGCGCAGGGAAGCATTTACGTGTTTCTGGCGAACGGAACCGTGCTTGAAACATCGTGCGTTGAGACCTACCGAATCGCAACCTGGACGAGCGACAAGAGCGAGCCTGGCGAACTGCGGGTGGTGGAGGACCAACAGCCTGCGTATACGGCCGTCATCACGGAATTGAACAACGAAACGCTGCGGCTGCGGAAGACTCTGGAGCGCGGCAAAGAGACCAGCGACGTGACGTTGAAGGCGGTCCAGCGGGAATTTGTCTGTCCCGATTTGCCAAAGCAGCGCCAGAGGTGATTTGTTTAACTGGCCAGGACAAGGAGGGCGAAAACGGAGGAACGCTCGGCGACTTGCAGGATGGGGCGACTGCCGGGCGAGACTGCGGCTGTGTCCCACGAGGCGAGTTGAACTGCATCTCCGTCCGCAGCTACGAGCCTTGCAACCCCCTTCGCCGGCACTGTTTGAAGGTGGACGAGCGCCTCCTGTGAGGACTCCGGTTCATCGAAGATCGACAGTTCCGCGCTCTCCCGATGCGTATTGATCTGGAGTAATCTGAGACGCAAGCGCTGTGCGTATTTGTTTTCCTCTAAGAGAACTGTCACGCCGGGAGCGTCCATTGAGCCGCTAGCAGTGAAGACCTTTGACGGAGGGCCGCCGGCTGGGCTGGCGCGGGCGTAAGCGATAGAGGCGTCGGTCTTCGGAATGAGCTGGTAGGCCGATTGCGGCGGAAGGTAAGCGACGCACGGAGTGTTGTTGGCGCTGTTGGCGGCTGCCAATGTAAGAGGACGCGGCTCCGACTGGGAGCCATCGCCGGTAACGGTGAGTTGGATAGTGCCGGCCAGGACGACAATGAAAACTTCGTCTTCTTCTGCGTGGCCGTCGATGGTTGAATCCTGGTCGAAGCGGTAAACCCTTAGAGAGCGCAGGTTGGCGAAGCCGGTTTGCGATTTATCGATATCGACGGGGCGACGGACGGGACCGGATACGCCGGGGATCGCGATCGTGCCGATCGTGGTCGGCTTGGATGAGTTTCATACGCGCCGTGCTCAGGCGAACTGCGGGAGATGCGGTTTGTGGGCAGCGATGAGGTCGCGCGCGAGGGCAGCGGCCGCATCGGGATCGGTGACCGCTCCGTCGGTCAAGAGCGCTTCCACAAACAGGTCGAAGCTGCCGGTGAGAGCGGCCTCAACGGTGACTTCGATCGCGGCTATCTTGGCCAACAGTTTGGCGGTGAGCGCCGGGGGCAGCGCCTGCGATTGAAGCGCAGTGAACCCGGCAGCGCCGGCTGCAGCGGGCATTTCGAGTACCGCTTCGGCAGGCAGGCCGGGCACGGCGCCTCCATTCGGAATGTTGACGGAAAACACGCGGCGGCCATCACGGAGAAGCGATTGCATGATCTCGGTCAACTGCTCGGACTCGCCCGGAACGTTTTCGAAATACGAGACAGGCAGCGGATCAGCGGAGCGGGCCACGGCGAGCATTTCGGCAAACCAGGTATCGCCGAGCGCGATGCGGCCGTCGATCGAGAAGGCGTCGACACCAAGTGTTCGTCCGTAGTACTGGCCGTGCGGGAAGCGCTCCGGGTAGAACTCGGTGATGTGACGATCGAGGGCCACAGGGAAAACACCGTAGCGATCGAACAAGGACCAGGCGAACGGATCGTCGGAGTAGCGGGGCGCCCGGCCGGTAATCGTGTTGGGCCAGTCGGTTTTGTTTCGAAGGTCCTGCTCGAGTAGCGGTTTCTGCTCGTTGACCTTGGCTTTCATCAACGGCATAACGTCTTCGCCATGCGACCGGATATGGGTGAGAAAGGTGAGGTGATTAAGTCCGACCCCGAAGCTGGTGATGGAGTTTTCCTCAACGCCAAGGAAGCGCGCCAGTACGCCTTCGACGTAATGGACGCCGTGGCACAGACCGATCACGGGCACGCCAGTTTTGACGCGCACGGCCCGGCAGACCGCCGTCATCGGATTGGAGTAATTCAGGAAGTATGCGTCGGGGCACAACGCAGCGACGTCCTGCGCGATGGCGACCATCTGAGGGATCATGCGCATGGCTCGGGAGATGCCGCCGGGCATCATGGTGTCGCCGACCGGTTGAAAGATGCCGTGCTTGCGAGGCACTTGTACATCGAGCTCCCAGCCAGGGCGGCCGCCAACAGCGATAGTGGTGACAACGAAATCGGCGCCAGAGAGGACCTTCTTGCGGTCGGTGGTGGAAGTAATCGGGAACTCGACCTTTTTGAGGGCGAGCATCTTGCGAACGAGTTTGTCCACGGCATCGAGCGTGACGGGGTCGATGTCCACAAGAGCCAGTTCCCAGCGATCGATCTCACCGCTCAGGATGATGTCGGCGACAAGCCGCTGAGTAAAGACGGTACTGCCGGCACCGATGAGGACGAGTTTGTGACGATCGGTCAAGAGAGCCTCCTGGCGGCGATGAGGCGAGGGCGAGTGGACCGAACGGGCATAAGTCTATTGTGACGGGGCATGTGCGAGAGGCGTGGTTCTGATTATTTGATTTCTTCCGCGGACCAAGCACTCGGATTGATGGCGTCTTGCGGGACGATGCCGTTTAAGGCTTCGAGGGCATTGCGCGCCGCGCGAATGGCCGCACCGGCTTTTCCACCGGCAGTTAGACCTGCCTGATGGGGAGTGAGCACGACGTTATCGAGCGCAAAAAGGGGAGATTCAAACAGCGGCTCGACTTCGAAAACATCAAGGCCGGCACCGGCGATTTTGGCTGAGCGCAGCGCGTCAACGAGGGCCACTTCATCAATCAACTCTCCGCGCGCAATATTGATGAGGTAAGCGGTAGGCTTCATCAGGCCGAGCTCTCTGGCGCCGATCATGTGACGCGTGTCTTTGGTCAGCGAAGCAAACAGGCAGATGACATCGGAGAGCTTCAGAAGTTCACTGAGCGAGACGTATTGAATGCCGAGCTCGGCTGCAAGCGCCGGGTCCTCCGTACGGGTGTGCGCCAGAATCTTCACTCCGAAGGGGCGTGAACGTTTGACGAACGCCTTGGCTATCTGGCCGAGGCCGACGACGCCCATGGTTGCTCCATGGAGATCCATGCTGGTGTGGGTGCGCGTGCACCAGAGGCCGGCGCGGATGGCCTGATCGCCGCTTCGAATCTGCCGGACAACGGAAAGCATGAGGCCAATGGCGAACTCCGCGCATTGCTCGGCATTCACGCCCTTCACGTTGGTGACGAGCACGCCGCGGCGGGTAGCTTCCTCGACGTCGACGGTATCAGAACCTGAAGTATGCAGCGCGACAACGCGCAGGTGGGGAGCGAGGGAAAAGGCCGCCGCGTCTACGTTAAGCACACGGCCCATGACAACGGCATGCGCGTCATGCAAAGCGAGACGATGGTCGGCTTTGAGTTCGGCCCAGGGGATGAGGTCGTGTACGTAGGTGATGACATGGCCGGAGCGATCGAGTGTGGCGACCGCTTCAGGCAGAGTGTGAAGACTATCGGAGATGACGACGACACGGGATGGCTGCATAGGCTCATTTGCGGCGCTTACGCCGCAGCCACCCGACGGCCTTGCGAGTCGAAGACATGACCGGAGCCAGGGACGGGCTTGAGCTGAAGCGGCTGGCCTGGAGTGAGCGAGACGCGTTCGCGAAGAAGCGCGGTCAAGCGGCCCACTTCGGATTCAACAATAACGGTGGTTTCGGAACCGGTGGGTTCCACAACGGCGACGGTTCCGCTAATCGATCCGGGAACATCTGGTTCGACCAGCAGCAGGTGTTCAGGCCGAATGCCGAAGGTAACAGAGCCGGGCAAGGCTACCGGGCCCAGGGCAGCAGGCAGCACAAGGCCGGAGGGAAGCCGGAGACCGCCATCCGCCCGTTCTGCGGGGACGAAATTCATGGCAGGCAAGCCGAGAAATCCAGCCACAAATTGATTCGCGGGCCGGTCGTACAGCTCGAGAGGAGTGCCGGTCTGCTCCACACGGCCGTCGCGCATTACAACAATCTGATCGGCCATCGTCATGGCTTCGACCTGATCGTGAGTGACGTAGATGGTGGTTGTTTTCAAGCGCCCTTGCAGCTCTTTGATTTCGGTTCGCATGCTGGCGCGCAGTTTGGCATCGAGATTGGAGAGCGGTTCATCGAACAGAAACACCTGCGGGTTGCGAACGATGGCGCGGCCCATGGCGACGCGCTGGCGCTGGCCACCGGAGAGCTGGCGCGGGTAGCGGTCGAGCAGCGCAGTGAGTCCGAGAATTTCCGCAGCACGCGCCACGGTGGTTTTGATCACGGGCGGCTTGACGTGCCGAAGCGTTAGGGAGAAAGCCAGGTTCTGGGCAACAGAGAGGTGAGGATAGAGGGCATAGTTTTGAAAAACCATCGCCATATCGCGATCTTTAGCCGGCAGGTTGTTAACGAGCTTTCGTCCGACCCAAATTTCGCCGGAGGTGATCTTTTCAAGCCCGGCAATCATGCGCAGCAAGGTGGATTTGCCACAGCCCGACGGACCTACGAGAACGACGAATTGTCCATCGGGGATCTCGATATCGATGCCCTGAATTATCGATGAGTCGCCGTAGGACTTTTTGACTTGGCGGATATGAACTTCGGCCATCTACGGACTGAAATGCCGAAGGTAACACATCGATTCAGATGTCTTCGGGGCGGCCGGCGGAAAATCCGCCGTCGACGACCATGGCGTGACCAGTAATCCAGGAGGCGAGATCGGAAGCAAGGAAGACGAGGGCATTAGCGATATCTTCGGGCTCGCCCAGACGCCCAAGCGGATGCATATCTGTGAGGCGCTGCGCGCGGACCGGATCGCTCAGCAAGGCTTCGGCGAGCGGAGTGCGGGTGAAACCGGGACAGATGCAGTTCACACGGATGTGATACCTGGCGTAATCGAGCGCCATGTTTCTGGTAAGCGCGACGAGCGCGCCTTTGGTGGCAGAATAAACAGCGCGGTTGCGAACGCCGACAATGCCCGTGACGGACGAAGTGTTGATGATGCTGCCGCCGCGCTCGAGCATGTGCGGAACGACGTGCCGGGAACACAGGAACACGCCTTTGACGTTCACATCCATGCAGCGATCCCACATCTGTTCAGCCTCTTCGGCGACCGGATGACGTACCGCGATGCCGGCATTGTTGTGCAGAATGTCGATGCGGCCAAACTGAGCCATGGTCTGCGAGACGGCTTCGCGGACCGAGTTGTCGTCCGTGACATCGACGTGGAAGGAGGCCGCCTGCCGTCCCTCAGCGATGAGCGCATCAGCGGTTTGCGCCGAGTCGGATTTATCGAAAATGGCGACGCTGGCGCCTTCCCGGCTCAGGGCGAAAGCGCAGGCTTGACCGATACCGGAAGCTCCACCCGTGACAATTGCCACTTTGCCCGCAAAGAAGGGTGAGCGAGAGAGATCAGGCACGCAGGGGACTGTACACTAAGCTGGATAGATTCGAGAGCAAGCGCTATCATACATCGCCAACTCATCCATCTCGCTCTCGCGATTGCGTGGCTGGCGACGGCTGCTGCGGCCGCAACGCTGACGATTGCTACCCACTACACCAACGAACAACGCGCCCCATTGACCGCCTGTTTTGGCGAGTACGAACGAATGAATCCGGGTACGACGATTATTCACCGGCAGTTGTCGTACCGCGATTTTTTGCAGACGCTGTTTATGGCGCGCATAGGCGGGTCGGTACCAGATATTTACAACTTGGCAAGCATGTGGACGACGCAACTAGTGGATAGCGGGGCGCTGGCGGCGCCTCCGCCGGAGGTGTTGAACTTCGTCGGACGCGAATACCTTCCCGGAACGAGGGAGGCGCTGACGACTAACGGGCAGGTCTGGGGAATTCCGTCGGAAGTGAATCTCTATCTGCTTGTCTATAACAAGCGGCTGTTCGCGAATGCGGGTTTGACCCGTCCGCCGGCTACTTGGGATGAGCTTGTGAGCGACGCGGCCAAGATTTCCAAAATCAACCGGCAGGGGCAGTTGACTGTTGCAGGATTCGGTTTTGGCCCCGATCCGGCCAAGGTCGTAAACCCGTTTCTGGCGCTACTCTACTCGCACGGGCAGCCGCTGTTTTCACTTGATCGGCGATCGACTAACTTGAAAAGCGCCGCTGCCCGCGAGGTGCTGGAAGGACAGGTGCGGTTGTTTAGAACTCGAGGAACGAGCCTGGAGGCGGCCCCCAGCCAGTTTCCCAGCGGCACGCTGGGCATGATGATTGTGCCGAACTGGTATAAGAACACGCTGCGGCAAGGCCTGGGGACGCGCTTTGAAGAAGAGGTCGGTGTCGCTCCTATTCCCGGAGGCCCAAACTGGAGAACCGTGCAGTATGGGCTGTTCTGGGCGGTGGACTCCAACAGCCGAAACAAGACAGAGGCGTGGAAGCTTCTGAAGTGGCTGAACACGCCGAAGACCGCAGGCCGCCGTTCGTGCGTGGGCCAGATGCTGTTTACGCTCGGCGCGCTGACGGGCAGTAAAGCCGATTTGGCGGCTTCCGCACAAGAACTCGGCGATCCATTCACCAAGCCTTTCGCAGACGCTCTATCGAGCGGCCGCGCGTTGCCGCTCGACAACATTTCCCACTCGAACGAAATAGAAGAACTTCTTCGAAGCTATATCGAAGAGGCTTGGCTGGGACTTCGTTCGCCGGAAGAGGCGCTGCGCGAGGCAGATGCGGGTATCGAAAGTATCCTGCGCGAATCGGAGTAGCGAAGCCAATCAGCCATGAAGCGCGAAACGACAGCATATCTCTTTCTGGGCCCGGCTTTTCTGTTCGGACTGGTGTTTTTCGTTTTGCCGATAGCCGTTGCTTTCTGTTTAACGTTCAGCAACTTTCAGGCATTCGCGCCCGTGAAAGGGGTAGGGCTGGCGAACTACCACTACCTGCTGACGCGGGATCCATTTTTCCTGCGCACACTGCGGAACACCGCCACTTTTGCGACGGGCGCTCTGGCGGTAGGAATTCCGCTCGCACTGGCGGTGGCGTATGCATCTTCGCGCAGCCATTTCCGAGGAGTGTGGCGTTCCATTTACTGGCTGCCGATGGTGACGAACGTGATCGCGGTGGCATTTGTGTGGAAGTTTGTGCTGGCGGATTCCACCGGCTTAGTGAATCAAGCGCTCGGGTTTTTCGGGCTGCCTGGACCCGGCTGGCTGACCGATCCACGCATCGCGATGCTGTCGGTGATTATGGTGTTCGTCTGGATGAACCTGGGCAAGAGCATGCTGTTACTCTCGGCGGGCATCGACGGTATCGACGAGAGTTTCTTCGAGGCGGCGCGGATGGACGGAGCGAATACATTTACGCTTTTTACGCGTATCGCCATACCGCTGCTCAAGCCAACGCTGGTCTTCGTCATTATCACGGACATCATCACCTGCCTGAGCTCTTTTCCGTTGATGCTCGTGCTGACCGAAGGCGGCCCGGCGCATAGCACTACGGTGACGGCTTTATATAGCTACGATATGGCGTTTGCCGATCTGCGGCTCGGACGTGCCTCAGCGGCTGCGTTCATTCTGTTTGCGCTGATCTTTGTAGTGATGCTGGTGCAGCTGCGGCTTTTCAAACGAGGAGGGCTAGAGGAGCTCTGATGGCCGCGCCCGATACAGCAGAGCTGCGCGAGCTGCGGGCTGGAAGCCCTCACGAGCGGGAGCCCGTAACGGGCAGTTCAAGTCGGGGCCGCTCAATGGCCGCGGCAGGCGTTTGGTTGAAGTATGCGCTGCTTGCGATTGGCGCCGTTCTGATGGTGGCGCCGTTTGCGGATATGTTTATCGGTGCATTGCGAACTATCCCGGAGCGCCTGGCGAACCCTCCTGTCTATTGGCCGCACCATCCGCAGTGGGGAAATTTCGCCCGGGTGTTTCGCCAGCTGCCCATGCTGCGCTGGATTGCCAACAGTGTCTTTGTCACCACTGCAATTACGGTGACGCAGCTAGTAACCAGCTCGATGGCGGGGTATGCGCTCGCGAAATTTAAGTTCAAAGGAAGAGATTTGATTCTGCGCTGCATCTTGGGAGCGCAGATGTTTCCGTTCTTCCTGTTCCTGATTCCGATGTTCTTTATTCTGCACTTTTGGCCGTTGGCCGGCGGAAACAACGCGGCGGGTCAGGGGGGCACAGGATTGTTGAACAGCTATGCGGCGCTGATTCTGCCATTCGCCGTATCCTGGTACGGCATTTTCATGATGCGGCAGTTCATGATCTCGATCCCTGACGAACTGCTGGACGCAGCGCGGGTGGATGGCGCGGGCGAGTTCCGGATCTTTTTTACGATTGCCGTGCCGCTTGCCAAGACAGCACTGGCCACGCTCGGCATTTTTGTTTTTGTCTACCAGTGGAATGAAGTGCTCTGGACGATGACAGTGACAAGGACGGCGCCTGACCTGCAGACGGTGCCGGTGGGCATTTATCTGATGAGAGGCGCCTTTGTAGATGAGCGCACATTTTCACTTCAGCAGGCATCGCTTGCCGTGTCGGTGATTCCCATGATATTGCTGTTTCTTGCTCTGCAGCGCTTTTATGTCAGGGGCGTGATTGCGGGCGGAGTTAAAGGTTAGGAAGGGGTAACTGTTTTCATGATCAATCGGCGCGCAGCACTGGTCGCGATCGGAGCCGCAGCTGCGGGCGGGATCGACTGGCTACTTCCCAGAAGCATTCGACCGGGGCAGGCAGGTCCTTTCAACAACAGCTTCACAGCTTTTGGAGCAGAGCTTGCGCAAAGCGCGGAAGAGAGTGTGAATGCGGATCTGGCACGGGTGGGAGCACACACTTATTCCGAAGAGGGCATCCCGATGTTTCTGGCCTGCATTAATCTGGGGGCGAAGCAAAACGAAACAACCCGGGCCGCAACTCCTTCACCGTTGAACAGAAAAGTCGGGACCGCCTTTCAGCGGTACACCGGAGAGTGGCATCGCATGCATCCAAATGCGCCCGCTACGGATGTAGCCAAGATAGTCGAAGTATTGGCTGATCAGGACTTCAACATGGGCGGGCTGGAGAAGAGCCTATGAGCACCGGGCCAAGCTTCGACCAGCGAGCGACGGAGGTCGGGAAGCTGTTGAGTTCCGACCCACTCATCCGAGCGGTAAATTTTCACAACACGTCACGGGCACAAGCGGGCAAATATGAGCGTCAGCTGGCGCGCTACAGCAAGTTCTTCACTTCAGTCAGTGAGGACGATTTAGACAAATATCTGGTGACGGGCGAGTGGCACAAGTCGAAACCCGGACTGATTGTTTCTGTCTTCGAAGGCTACCGGAACGGATACGACGTGTTCGCGCCCTTATTGGAGAAGTACGGCTTCATCGGCTGGTATTGGATCATCACAGGATTCTTGAACTCGGCAGCCAAAGACCAGCTGACCTTTGCGCAAGGTCACGAGATCGAGATGAAGACGCGAGAGTACCCGGACGGACGGTACGCGCTTTCCTGGGATGAGGTGCGGAAACTTAGCGCGAAGCATGTGATCGCGAGTCATGCGCGTTCCCATACGCAGCTTACAAAGCTTGATCCGGCAGTCGCCGAACGAGAGATCGTCGGTTCCCAGGAAGATTTCGAGAAGCACCTGGGCCGTAAGGTGCGCATGTTTGTATCGCTAACCGGACCGCCCTACGGCGAGAACCCGACTACGGATCGAATGATCGATGCGGCTGGATATGATTTCGTGCTTTCGAACTTCAGTATCCAGCGGCTACCGGGAGCAGATAAGCGAGCCAAAGCCGGCGGCCTCCCTTAGGAGGCCGCTTCTTTGGGAGAATTAATCAACAGCGGTCTGTTTAGAATGTGATGCGGCCGGCCAGCTGTATGGAACGGGGTCCGGCGCCTTCGGCGGTTTGGAGCGAGGTGATCTGGCCGAAAGCCGGCACTCCCACGGTGAGGTTAGAAGGCGGCGCATAGTTCGGGTGGTTGAACATGTTGGCAACTTGCGCCCCAATTTGGAAGTGAACTCGCTCGGTAACGGGAATTTTCTTTAGTAGCGAGAGAGAAACGATCTCGCTACCAGGGCCGACGACATCACCTTGCGAGGCGCTGCCAAAACGGCCGATATTGTCACCAGGATCGGCATACGCAGCCTGATTGATCCAGGCGCCGATTGACTGACCGGCGTAAGGCGAGACGCCCGAAACGCGGTCGGCGCGTCCACCGTTTGCGTTGTAGAGATTGTAGCCAGTACCTGACGGATCACTGTTGGTCGTGACCGTCATGAAGGGCCCACTTTGAAACACGCAAACACCGCTCAGCTCCCAGCCACTTACGACGCGATCGAGAAGGCCATTCGAGCTATTGAGATAGGCGCGGCCTTTGCCGAACGGCAGCTCATACAGAAACGTAGCCAGCACGCGATGGCGGCGAGTGTAGGGCGTGTTGCCGTAATCGAGCGACGGATTGTAAGGATCGCTGAGCATGTTTCCTAACCCGCTTGAATAGGCGCCCGTGCTGGAGGTAGCGGCGCCGTTGGTGTTGGCCAAATTGCGCGAGTAAGTGTAACTGAGTTCGAACTGAAGATTGTTGCTTCGCTTGCGAACCGCAACGGTCCCGGCATTGTAGTTGGAGAAGCCGATCGATTCCTGGGACACGATATCCGCCATTAGCGGAAAGGGAACACTACCCAAGAGGGCGTTATAGCCCAACGTGTTTGGTGGCAGCTGGTCGATGTTGACCTGAGTTCCCAGGTTCGTGCCGTGGCTGCCGTCGTAAGAGGCGCGCACGCCGACGCCGTACCCGAGGTCGCGTTCGAGGGTTAGATTCCACTGCTGGACGTACGGATCCTTGTAGTGGAGGTTCGATGCGAGATCAAAGTACTGTGTACCGGGCTGCGAGATGTTGGACGGAAAGGAATAAGGCAGGCTGTAGACCGGCTTGCCGCTGCTATCGAGCGAATTAGTGAAGGTTCCGAGATTACTCGACTCGACGGCCCAACCATCGATTGCTCCCGCCGCAAGCAGGGCCTCGATGAAGCGGCCATACCCTCCGCGGAGAACAGTTTTGTTATTGCCAAACATTCGCCAGGCAAAGCCGATGCGAGGAGCAAAATCGGTGCGGTTCGGATAGCGAAGATTCGTGGGAACGCCCGCCTGAGCCGCCGTAATGATCGGGGTCGGCGCGATTGCTTCTACAAATCCCGGGTTCAGGACGCTATAAGTTCGATCCGAAGGAATGATGACAGCCCCCCGTACAGTTTGACCGTTTTGAACGCTTACGTAATTAGGATCGAAGTTCGCAAGGTTCTGATTGTGGTCGTGAAAAGAAGGATGATACTCCCAGCGAAGGCCAAAGTTCAGGGTCAAATTCGATGAGACTTTCCAATCGTCTTGTCCAAAGAACGCATAGTGCATGGAGTAGGCGTAGGTGTCGGGATTGATGACCGTCGCAATCGAGGTTGAGTCAGGATAGCCGAGCAGGAACGCAGCCAGCGGGGTGCCGGACCCATTGCCAAGAAGCGAGCTGAGGGCACCTCCATTGAACTGGTACGATCCCATTCGATAATCACTGAACACCTGCGTGTGCAAGCTGCTCAAGCGGCGGATATCCCCGCCGAATTTCATGGTATGCGTGCCTTTCGTGTAAGTCAGAGAATCAAGAAACTGGCTGGTGCCTTCCTTGGAGATGAGATACCGTGCCGGTGCGCGAAGCGTCGCCCCGGTCCCCACAGTGGCCAGCAACGGCGAAGTGAAGGTGCTCGGCGATGCCGATGCCGGTCCTTCGCGTCCAGTCGGATTGAAGGTGGCCGACGCCCGCCGGGATACCCACATCCTCGGCTCCACAGGGTCGGGCAAGTCGACGCTGATGGGCCGCATGATCCTCGACGACATCGCCGCACGACGCGGCGTCGTGGTCATCGACCCGAAGGGCGACCTGATCGCCGACATCCTGGAACGGCTGCCGGAAGAAGCCGGACGCCGCACGATCCTGATCGACCCCACCAGTAGAGGCCCTCGTCCAACGCTGAACATCCTCAGTCCCACCGGCGAGGCTAAGGACCGTGAGCTGCTGGCGGAGAATCTGGTCGGGATCTTCCGGCGGACGTTCTCCGCGCACTGGGGGCCCCGCACCGACGACGTCCTGCGCTCGGCGATCCTGACCCTGCAAGCCACCGCGGAGTCGAAGGTGCTGGCGAAGGTCAAAACGCGACCTTGGCCGACATCCCGGACCTTTTGACCAACGAGACACTCCGCCGCAGGGTCCTGTCGCGTCTGCCAGAGCAAGAGAAGGTACTGCGCGGGTTCTGGAACGCTTACGACAGCTTGTCGGAGGCGGCCCGCTCGTCGGTGACCGCGCCGCTGTTGAACAAGCTGCGCGCGTTCCTGTGCGGAGGTTCGTCCAGGCCACGGTGGCGAGCGCGCCCACCATCGACCTAGGCAGGTACTCGACGGCGGGATCCTGCTGGTCCGGCTCCCGAAAGGTGTACTGGGCGAGGAGACCGCCAGGCTGCTCGGCTCGTTCATCGTGGCCGCCACCTGGCACGCCGCCGCAGCCCGCGCCAGGTCGGCCGAAGGCGCCCGCAATGACGCCAGCCTGCTCCTGGACGAGGCACACAACTTCCTGGCGATGCCGATCCCGATGGAGGACATGCTCGCCGAAGCACGCGCCTACCGACTCTCGCTCGTCATCGCCCACCAGAACCTCGCCCAGATCCCCGGCGACCTGCGCGAGGGCATCACTGCCAACGCGCGCAACAAGGTCTTCTTCGCCGGCTCCCCCGAGGACGCCAGAGCACTCACCCAGCACACGACGCCGCAGCTGACCGAGCACGACCTGTCCCACCTC
>CAWBUH010000003.1:0-139792 GCA_963791935.1 Terriglobia bacterium
GGACCAGGCAGGAGTTAATTCCCTCCACCGCTCTGGCAAGTCTCAGCATCGGCGACAACCGGTCAATGTGGATACCGAAAGGCAGCGAAATCCTGGGTCTGTACGCATACCTCCGCCCTGCTCCCGGAACGATTCCCGAGATGCGACTCGACTTATTCGGTCTGCGGCCACACCGTTGCAATCAGCTAGAAATCGTGAAGGGCGGGTCCCATTTTCGGATACCTGAACCCCGAAATCGACCACCGACTGACCTTACCGTTCAATAGAATCAAGCACCTACTTAGGAAGTCAACCTGCATCCAAAGGGCAGGAAACCACATGCGAGGCGTCCTTGAAGACCTCCGGTATGCGATGCGTGTCCTCCGCCGGACCCCGACCCTGACAGCGGTCGCAGTGCTTACTCTGGCGCTAGGTATTGCCGCTATCACGACCGTCTTTGGCTGGATCGACGGAATGGTCCTACACCCGTTCCGCGGCGCCAGGGACGACGGACAACTCGCCGTGCTTGAGTCCGTCAGTGCCAGCGGCATGCAGCATCAGGTTTCGTACGCCGACTTCCGGGACTTCCAGGACAGCCTCCGCAGTATTTCCGGATTGTTGCTGAACCAAAAAGGCCCCGCCTCGATCGGCGAGGGAGAAAAGCCCTATTTCGCGTGGTACGAAGTGGTCTCCGGAAACTACTTCGACGTCCTGGGCGTAAAGCCGGTCCTGGGTCGCGCGTTCGCTCGCGACGAATACGGCGACCGGGGCAAAGCGTTCACGGCCGTCATCAGCTATCGGCGTGTGGCAGAACTATTTTCATGCCGACAAGTCCGTCCTCGGCCGCACCGTGCGGATTAACCGGTACCCGGTCACCATTGTCGGGGTAGCGCCTCCGGAATTTGCGCGGCGATTTCCCGGGAGTGGCGCTCGACGTCTGGGTTCCAGCGCCGCTGGCCGGAGAACGCGAGCGCGATGCGCGGCACTTCGAGGCCATAGTCAGGCTCAAACCCGGCGTCAGCGTCTCGGAGGCAAACGCCGAGGCGGCGACGGTTGCCGCGCGCCTTGCCCGTGGCTTTCCGAAGACCAACCAGGGGATCGGCGCCCGGATCGTACCGATCTGGAAGGCGCAGGAGGGGGCGTCGAGCATTGTGGCATGGCCGATGGCCATCCTCGGTGCGGCGTGTGTACTCGTGCTGCTGATTGCATGCGCCAACGTCGCCAATCTTCTACTGGCTCGTTCCGCAGCCCGGCAGACGGAGTTCGGCATCCGCGCTGCCCTGGGCGCCAGTCCGGGTCGTTTGAGCCGCCAGTTGATTTTTGAAAGCCTGCTTTTGGCGGCCCTGGCAACGCTTGCCGGGTTGCCGCTGGCTCTGTGGGTTGAGAATGTGCTGATTTATTTCGTACCGCCCACAGGAGTGCCGGTGAGTTTCAACGTACATCCGAGCGCCCGGGTGTTCCTGTTTGCCGCTCTGGTCTGCCTGGCTTCCGCGCTGATTTCCGGGATTCCGCCCGCGTTTCAGTTGGTGCAGCGCAGCCTGGTGGATGCACTGAAGCAAGGTGGAAGAGGCGGTACACGGAGCGGGCACGCGCAGCGCATCTCCGGGGCGCTGGTGGTAGCCGAAACGGGGCTGGCGCTCGCGGCTCTGGTGACGCTCGGACTGTTTGTTCGGAGCCTTTACGGGTTAGAGAACACTCCGGCCGGTTTCGATCACCGCAACGTGACGGTGGGCCGTCTTTTTCTGTCGACGAACAACTACACGCCCAGCGAGGAGCAGGAGTTCTCGCGGCGGCTCCGCGAGCACCTGCTGGCCGCACCAGGGGTGACAAGCGCCGCCTATTCCGACTCCATCCCGCTCGGCTTCGGGCTGGGAAAGTGGAACAGCATCGTGGTGGAAGGGTATGCGTCGCGGCCCGGCGAGAACCTGGATGTGCATCACGCCTCGGTGTCGCCCGGCTACTTCGACTTGCTGCGGATCCCGCTTCTCGCCGGCCGCGATTTCCGGGCGGAGGATAACGAAACGGCGCCGCGCGTCATGATCGTCAACGAGTCTTTCGCACGGCGCTTTTTCGACGGGCGCGACCCCGTGGGGCGCCGGGTGCAGATTTACGGCAAACCGTTCAAGATCGTAGGAATGGTCAAGGACAGCAAGTACTACAATCTGTCGGAAGCGCCGCAGCCATACTTCTACATGTCCTTCGACCAGGTGCACTACGGCAGTGGCGAAAACGGAGTGGCCTTCTACGCTCGGACCGACCGTGACGCGCGCGATTTCGTCCCCGTACTTCGCCGCGAAATGTCGGCCATCGATCCAAATTCCGCCGGCCTCACGGCCATGCCCTTGTCGGATTACATCTCGGCTGCCTGGTTTGGGTCGCGGATCGCCTCGTCGTTCCTCGCAGTGCTCGGCACCATTTCCATGCTGCTCGCCGGGGTAGGTCTTTATGGAGTTATGGCTTACTCGGTAAGCCAACGGACTCGGGAAATCGGTATCCGCATGGCGCTGGGGGCCGACCCTGGAGGCGTGCTTCGGATTGTCATGAGAGAAGGCTTGCTGCTGGCTTTATTGGGGATCGCCGCCGGCCTCGCCATCGCCCTGGCAGCGACCCCGCAGATCGCGCCTCTGCTTTACCAAGTCAGTCCAGCCGACCCTGTGAGCATAGCGGGGGCAGCGCTGTTCCTTATTGTGGTTGCGGTACTCGCGAGCCTGATCCCAGCGCTGCGAGCCACGAGGGTTGACCCGATTCGCGCGCTCCGCCAGGAGTGACCGGCTGCGCGCTGGTGGCAGCGCAGCCGGCATTTGGCTGGTTGAATCAAGAGAGAGCGCCTGCTGTGTGCACCCGGTTGCGTGACGCCCGACGATGAGGAGTGGCCGACGTCGGATTGATCCACGGTAACGGCGCAGTGTTTACCTTGCGAGTTGTCCTGGATTGTCGGCGATCCGGACACTATCCGTGTTGCCCGTCATGCGAGAACAGTTCAAAATAGGTTCCTCGGCCCCAAGAATGGTCAGTGCGGACCGGATCATCGAAAGCTAGAAGTCAGGTACGCTGGTCTGCATAGGCTATTCGGTTTGACTTTGCTTCGTAACAGGTGATGGAACGAGAAAGCGGTAGGCAGATTTTTCAGTCGTATGTGGACCGGTCGGTGGTGGTTATATGGTCCGATGGGTCGAGTCAAGAAGTCACGGTGATTACCGTCGATGACGAGGGTTTTGTGTACGATCTGGTGCCGAAAAATCCGAACACTGCCTTTTGGACAGCTTTCGACGAGGTCTCAGATATAGAAGCGCTTGAGACTCGTGATTGACACACATTTTAAGGGATAGCGAACTATTCCGCCCATCGATACACCGGGTATTGGCTCCGGGTGACGAATTGTGCCCGTACGGTCGGCAACTCGTCAATTGACGGGTAGCCCGTGATACGCTCGCGTTGTACATCAGCGGATCGCCTGAAACATTAGATTTATCGAACAACGTTCGTGGGCTGGGGTTTTCCCTTATACAAGCCAACCAAGGCAGAAGAACGGGGAAGGCAACTCTTTCGCTAGAGTATGTGTAAGTTCGCAGGTGGATGATTGTCGATAATCTGGCGCGTGCTTTATCTCGGCTGGGTAGCCGGTGAGATCGTCATCGCCATTGGCACACGGCGGCGCAGTCATGCGAAAGAGAGCCAGGATCGCGGAACCCAAGTGCTGCTCTGGTTCGTGATCGCGCTGTCGTTGACTGCCGCCGGATTCCTGCAAGCGTTGGTACCGGCGTCTCTCCGTTGGCATGCAGCTTGGCTGCGTCCGCTAAGTCTGATCCTTATGATCTTCGGAATTGCCGTCCGCGTGGCCGCTATCGCGACGCTCGGGCGGTGGTTTACGGCGAACGTCGTCACACAACCGGAGCAGCAGCTACAACGAGGCGGATTGTACAGCCTGGTGCGGCACCCCTCTTATCTGGGTATGGAAATCATTTTCGTAGCGATCGGGCTACATTCCCGTGCGTTGCCTGCATTGATAGTCGCCGTAGTGCCTCCGACCGTCGCAGTGCTCCATCGCATTCGCGTTGAAGAAGCAGCTCTGGTACATGCGTTCGGCGAGAGCTATCTCGAATATTGTCGTGCAACTAAGCGGCTGGTTCCAGGAATGTACTAAGCATGTCAAGCGGCCGATAAACAGGGTTCTCTGATTGCAAGCGGGGAATGCGGGTTACCCGCACTTCATGATCGCCGGACCAGCCAGTGTCCGGATAGCCCGTCATCCAGGCGCAATCCGGAAACTGAACCCCGAACATTCGTAAATGCTTGACGAGCATCCGCGAACGGCGATCAGCCATTCATTTGGCCGTCACATCTTGACAGCCATCCCGAAAAGGGGTACTCTGGCCCATATATTCTCGGAGTATCGATGGACGAACTCAACACGGACGTGATCCAGGGCACGCTGGATATGCTCATTCTGAAGACGCTCAGCCTTGAACCCATGCACGGCTTTGGTATCGCTCGCAGGATTGAGCAGGTATCGAAAGGAGTCTTCAAAGTGAATCCCGGCTCTCTTCTTACTGCGTTTCAACGGCTGGAGCGCGTGGGATGGCTGGATTCGGAGTGGCGTCAAACGGAAAACTCGCGCCGGGCGAAGTTCTATTCGCTGACTCGTTCAGGTCGAAAACAGCTTGAAGTCGAGACAGCCAACTGGAACCGGCGAGCGGGTGCGATCGCTCGTCTTCTGAAAGCCGAGGTGTAGACCATGTCCCTTTGGCGTCAGTTCACTCGCGGCGTACGCGTCCTGGGAAACCGGACGGCCGCGGATCGAGACATTGCTGAGGAAGTAAGTCATTATCTGGAAGAAGCTACGGCCTCCTTTTTGGCGAGAGGATTATCCCCCGAAGAGGCCCGGCGGGCCGCGCTACGGGACCTCGGTAGTGCGACCGCTGTTCGGCAAGAAGTGCGTGCATACGGGTGGGAGAACCTGATCGACACTTTTGTTGCCGATTTGCGCTATGCGGCACGCCGGCTGCGCAGTAATCCCGGCTTCACGACCCTCAGTGTGCTTGTCCTCGCACTCGGAATAGGGGCCAGTACTGCGATTTACAGCGTAATCGAGGGAGTGCTGCTGAAACCGCTGCCGTATCCGCATGCGGAGCAGCTTGTTGCTCTGCGGCATACCGCGCCGGGCCTCAATATTCCAGATCTGAACATGGCGGCGTCGCTTTATTTCACCTACAGCGACGAAAACCGTGTGTTTCAGAACGTCGCTATGTGGAGTGGGGATTCCTGGACGGTGACCCGGATAGGCGAGCCGGCGAAGGTACCTGGATTGTCGGTATCGGATCGTTTTCTCGCCACGCTGGGAGTTCAGCCGGCACTCGGACGCCGTTTCACGACAGCCGATGAAAATCCGGATAGCGAGCATACGGTAATGCTCGCCTATGGGTATTGGCGATCGAGGTTCGCGGGGAATCGCAGTGTGGTCGGGCGCCGCATTCTGTTGGACGGCAATGAGCACACTATCATCGGCGTGTTGCCTCCATCGTTCCAATTCATGGATCGAGAGATTTCGCTGATCGCCCCCTTCCGGTTCCGGCGCGCGGATATTCACCTGATCAGCTTTTGCTGCCAGGGCATTGCGAGGCTCAAACCCGGCGTTACGATCTCCCAGGCTAATGCGGATGTAGCGCGAATGCTGCCCATCGCTGCGCAAAAGTTCCCTATGAACCCGGGGTGGAGCCCGAATGCGTGGAGCGATGCGCGCATCGCTCCACGCATTCGGCCACTCAAGGATATCGTGGTGGGCGATATAGGCAAGACGCTATGGGTGCTGATGGGCACCGTGAGCGTTGTCCTGTTGATCGCGTGTGCGAATGTTGCGAATCTGTTTTTGGTGCGGATGGAGGGACGCCGCCACGAACTTGCGATTCGCGTCGCCCTGGGAGCGGGGATGGGGCGCATTGTGCGAGGATTACTGCTGGAGAGCGTGCTCTTGAGCCTTTGTGGGGGCGCACTGGCCTTGTCCCTTGCTTATGGCGCTTTGCGTATACTCATCCTCTCGGAAGTGCCGAATTTGCCAAGGATTCATGAGATTTCGATGGATCCGGCAGTCCTCGCATTCGCGTTTGTCGTCTCATTCTTGGCAGGTCTGCTCTTCGGCCTCATTCCGGCGGTTAAGTATGCGCGGCGGCAGCGCTTCTGCCGGGCTGCATGGCGAGGGTCGATCCCTGACAGGGAGCAAAGAGCGTCAGCGTGTTCGTGGCCTTCTCGTGGCTGTGCAAGTGGCGTTAGCAGTAATCCTGTTGGTCGGGTCTGGCCTGATGATCCGCACCTTCCGGGCGCTACGCCATGTTGATCCCGGATTTTCCGGCGCACCAGAATTGCAGACAATGCAGATTGGAATTCCGGAAACACAGGTCAAGGATCCGGAACGAGTTGTTCGAATGGAAGAGGCTATTCTCCGAAAGATCGAAGCCGTACCGGGTATTTCCGCAGTTGCCGCAATCAGCGACCTTCCGCTTGATGGCGGCGAGAACGAACCCATTTATGCGGACGACCACCGCTATCGCGAAGGTAGCATTCCTGCGGTGCGGCGGTTCAAGTACGTGTCACCCGGCTACATTTCGACGATTGGCAGCCATCTGATTGCGGGGCGCGATTTTACTTGGAACGAACTCTACAATAGAATGCCGGTCGCCATCGTTTCGAAGAACTTGGCGCGCGAACTTTGGGGCAGTCCGGTGGCAGCCGTCGGCAAGCGCATCCGTGTCAAGCTCAAAGACTACTCGCGGGAAGTGATTGGCGTGGTTCCAGACCTGCATGACGATGGCATGGATCAGAAGGCGCCAACCATCGTTTACTGGCCACTATTGCAGAAGAATCTAGAAGGCGGTGACACAGTGATCCGCGGCATCTCCTACGTCATTCGCACTTCGCGGGCCGGATCAACAGCGTTACTTCCCGACCTCCAAAGAGCTGTGGCGAGTGTGAATCCGACGCTGCCCATTGCCGAGGTCAAGACGCTGCAATCGGAATACGAAAGATCGCTCTCTCGTACCTCTTTGACGCTCGTGCTCTTGGCCATCGCCGGTGGCATGGCGCTCCTCCTGGGAGTGGTAGGAATCTACGGTGTGATTTCCTATTCGGTTTCGCAGCGCACTCGGGAAATCGGAATACGGCTGGCCCTGGGCGCTCCTCTCAAGGAGGTGACAAGCTTGTTTGTGCGCCAAGGTTTGGTGATGTGCGCTCTGGGGGTGGCCGGCGGATTGCTGCCCGCACTCGCGTTGACAGGTCTGATGAGATCGCTGTTATTTGAGGTAAGCCCATCCGATCCGCCAACGTATGTGGCGGTCTCTGCCGGATTGATGGTGGCCGCGCTTCTTGGAAGTTATCTGCCGGCGCGGAGAGCCACAATGGTGGACCCGGTAGAGGCTTTACGGGCTGAGTAGCAACGTTTTTCGCCGCCGAAGCGCGTACTTCACCGATTGTGTCCGAACGGTCGGCAATCCGGAAAGTACCCGACGACAACAGCGTTTGTTTGGTTCCGTCCGTGTGGCCCGTTATGCACCCACAAACGCGTAAATTGTTTTCATGACATCGACGCTAGGTGGCGACCAGTGATTCGGTGAAACGCTTGCAACGCGAGTTTCTTCGTCGCTGGTCCCATCCGCTCAACAGCTTTGCCGAACTCCCAAGGTCGTGCGGCCCACGGCTCAAAGAGAGAGATCCAGACGAGATTGACAACTTCCGTGTCACGGCTGAGCGCCATCTGCTCCAGGAACTCGAATATGCGCCGCACCACATCAGGATCGTCATCTGCATTAACAATTGGGGTAAAGAAGGATTGTTCGAGGAAACTGAACACGATGTATGGCAATGGATCATCCGGCATATCCCAAGCGTCGTAGGCGTCCTTCGCTTCGGGTATAAACCGAAAGAGCGTCGAGATCACCGCGTTGTATTCAAGGGCGTCCATCCCCGATTATCGTAATCTGATGCGGGAACCTGTAGCTATGATGGCCTCGGGATTACTTCCTGGATCGTCGGCAATCCGGCAAGTACTGTCCCGTTACCTCATATCTTTGCGAAGACGGACAGGAAGCCCGGAGCATCTCAGTAAATTGCATTGGTTGGTCAGAAGCCTCCAGAATCCACTCTGATCCGTCCGGACCACCAAGATCACTGCTGCTTGAAGGGATGTACTTCGTGCGACTCCTTCTACTAATCTGTCCGCAGATGCTGGCACTCCGGCCAGCCCGTTACTTACGCAACGCCATTCGCTCGATCGCGCGTCTTACTCTGCGTCGGGTCCGTGCGCAAGACGCCTCAGGGGAAAGACGATTAGCAGGTACAGCACCGCGATCCGAATGCCAAACAACATCACGTCCCGGATCACGTTCCCGAACTGGATTCCGTAAACATTTAGCCCTGACAAGTCAGGCAGTGAAAGCGAACCCAAAATTGGTAGGATCAAATTCTTTGTCAGAGAATCGCAAACTCCGATGAGGCCGAGAAGTACGACGGCTCCTAAACCTAATTCCACTAGGCTGGCCCGGCCCACGAAATTCCCTCGAACGAAGAAGTCCTTGAATCCTTGCATGGATGGATGCTATCCGACCGCAACCTCAACGCTGCGAAACCGACATCGAAGCATCCGCCACCGCTAGTCTGTGAATCATCGTGCGACCCTGATTCACACTGATATCAACCAGGTCGCCCTTACGCGCTAGCTCGATCCGCGCCCTCCGATGGAGGCTCGAAACTCCTGATAGCTCGTTCTTCACTCGACCCTCTGCGTCAATCCAGCGGACCGTCCCGCTCGCCGGATCCACAATCAGTCTCTCCACTCGGTCATCCGCGCCACGAAAAGTCAGGCCGTACTCTTGGCTTGATTGCTGAGGACCAGCTTGCAGCACCAGATGCACGTCGCCGCGCGAAACTGTCTGTAGCTTCGTGCCATCGCGCGCGCTACCGTTGACTGCAAACACTCCGCTAACTTGTTCCTCGGAATACATCTCCTGCGGAAACTTCGTCCCCAGAGTGCCGTCCGCATTTTGTACCAATTCTCTGAAGATCAAATTCCCTCCGAAGTTGTCGTATCCGATCCAACCCACCAGGATGCGGCGATTGTCGTGGAATTCGGCTGTTTTCATAACCCGCGCTTCTACTCCGTCAAGCACGTCCACTTCCGGCGTAATCCAAGGGCCATGCAGACTAGCTCCGATCCTGTAATGCGTCACACCGTTAATTCCAAAGAGCAGGTAGTATCGCCCTCGCCATAGAAACAAGTCTGAGCATTCCGGCTGCGCGGAATAGCCGGGAACGAGAAACGGCTTATCTAGGGCAGACCAATGCATCAGGTCAGTCGAAGAAAGCTGTTCCAGGGCGCCCTGCTCTTTGCCATCTTTTTTAGCTTGCAGGGCAGCTGTCACGGTCATCAGATAACCGTCTCCATCGCGAATCACATTTGGATCTCGATTCGGACCTTCACGGAACGGACTCTTAGGACCCGCGAACGGGCTCGGCTCGACCTTGTCAAAATGAAGTCCGTCTGCGCTGAGCGCTACACCAAGATGCTCTTTCCGATCGGGCATCCGTGTGGCAAAGAAGGCGTAGTAAGTGCCCTTATCGTAGAAAACGGAGCCTGTACAGATGGATCCCTCCCACTGGTGCGAAATGGGGAGTGCAATCGGGTAAGACCGCCAATGGATAAGGTCGGTGCTTGCAATGTGAGCCCACTGATGCGCGCCCAGCCCCCACTTGCTGTGATGGTGTCTTCTATCGATCAGGTAGAAGAGATGCAGCGTGCCGTCATGATAGAACGGCATGGCGTCCCCCGCATTCGTGTTCCATCCTCGGGGCTTCATATATTGAGCCTCGCGAGTATCTGGTCCCAGCATGTCGATGGTGCGCTTGGCTACTGCCGTCGCACCCCCGAACTCCGCTTCGATTTCTTCGTCCGAAGGTGTACGAGAAAGAAATCGACCCTGCTGGATTGGTTCATGAAACGTCAAAGCCGTTGCGCCGGATGCCGCGGGCACCTCACCTATCGGCCACTCCTGATCCACGAGCGCTCCGTCGCACAGCAGATCGACTCTGAATCCGAGATACCGTACAAGAAATACGTGCTGCCGGTCTGCACTCAGTAGGGACAATGGAACTGCCAGGGTCAAAGGCTCCGAATGAGAGGTCGTCTGAAGGCTCAGTTGAAGCAACTGGGCGGCGCCCTCCTGGATAACTTGCAGGGAGACAGGGTGTTCCTGACCGGCCGCCAGCCACATAAGTTCTTGACCTATCGGCCAGCTGGTATGAGGGCGAACCTTGAACTCCAAAGCCCAGGTCGCCTCCGGCCGTTGGGGCTGAGAGGAGAACCCAGTCGGATCGTGCTGCGCCTCGCGAGCGAAGCTGCTGCCTTTGGAAAAGCCCGGAAACACGGGAGTCCATGCGGCAATGAAAAACATCAACGACCCCGAGATGGCTAGGCTTCGAAACGGCATGCAATCCATACGATCACATCCACGTGCTCAACTTCATCGCGCAACGCCTGCGTTCTTCCCGCGTGATTAAAAATATCCGTAAGCGAGCCATCCGCCATCCACGTACAGCGAATGACCGGTGATGAAGCTCGCTTTCTCACTCAACAGGAAACTCACCGCGTCCGCCACGTCCGCCGGTTGCGCTAGACGGCCAAGCGGAATGCGTCTCTTGATCTGCTCTTCGTTCACATTCCCCGCCTCGATATTGCGCTGCGTCATCTCGGTTGCCACATAGGCCGGACCCACGGCGTTCACCCGAATGCCTCTCTCGGCCCACTCAATCGCCAGCACCTTAGTCAGCATCGCTACGCCGGCCTTTGCGCAGCAGTACGCGGCACGCCGGGGAAACGCAGCCTCCGCATTCGTGCTGGTAATGAACACGATTGCTCCGCCCGTTTCAATCATTCGCCTGCCGCAAGCCTGGGCGAGATAGAACGCTCCGTTTAGCTGCACATCCACCATCCGGGCCCAGTCCGCTGGCGGCAAACTCAAGCTCTCGTGCGGCTTGCTGAACCCGGCGCAGTTCACCATGCCGTCCAGCCGGCCGAAGTTGTCCAGCGCGCGTTGTACTGCCGCTTCACACTCTGCCGGGCTCGTAATGTCGCACGCCATCCCGATCACCTGGCTGCCTCCCTGATCGATGCTCTCGGCCTTCGCCTCGGCTTGCAGGGCCAGCAGATCGGTAATCACTACTCGCGCACCCTTAACGGCCAGCTGCTGGCTGATCTCGCCCCCGATCCCGCCCGCTCCACCCGAGACCAGGATGACTTTGTCCCGCATAGTAAGAAGTCGAGCGTATCATTCACAACCCCGTCCAGGCCGGCCCATTACCTGCTCATCTGTCCTCGATCTCGCGGCTGCCCTGCTCACTGGCCTTTCGGATGTTCGCGCCTGAAGTAGTCAGGCCGAGTGTTGCCCGAGGTGCCGTTTACGATTAGCGTCTCCTGGTCATCTCTGTTTTCCAGTTGGTATGTCAGGCTTCGCGGCTGAAGATTTGCGGCACTCTCTTTGGGCGACCCGCCGCACACCTGGCTTCGAACGGTCCCACCCTTGGGCTCAAGATACAACGCGTGATCTTTCTCATCCACCCGGTACTGGCCGGTTTGTTCCTGATATGTGCTGCTCGTGCACCCATAGGTCGTCACCTGCAGAAGGCCGTTCTCGCGGTATGTGCCGTCCGGCAGGAACTCATAGAAGAAACTGCTCCCGCTGGTCGGCGCTGGCGTCCCCGTGTACGAGTTCTTGTATTGAATCGCAGCCGTGTGCGTGGCTCGCCAACTTCCCACCAGTCGCTCACTCCCGGCCGTTGTGCCCCCCGGGCTTGCGGCCGCCCCCACAGTGGAACCATGAGCCTCGGCATACGCCGTCAACATCCACTTCGCCTCCGCATCACTATCGCGGCTGCGCAGATTCTCTAGCAGCAATCGCTCCATCTGCGGCTGCACGCTCTGACGTTTTTGCGGTGTCGCCTGGTTTGCTTTCTCTACCGCATCCAATAAGCGAACCACCGCTTGGCGTTCGGCCGGTTGGCTCCAGCTCGCTGTCATCATCGCCCGGTATTCCCGTCGTTGCTCATCTGAGAAGTGCAGATTCAACGCCCACTCGAAAAAGTCGGTCACTTGACTCACTGTCTTCTCGGTCAGTACCGGCGGACCGGGGGCAAGAATCGCATCCGCCGCCGCCCGGCATGCAGGTCCATTCGCCAGCACCCAAGCCGTTAACACTGTGAATACCGTTCTGCCTGTTAAGGTTGATACTCTGATCTTCATTTCCTGTGCCTCTATCCCAACCCGCGCAGCGGAACTGGGAAAAGGATCACCAGTAGAAAATTAATCTGAATATCTCTGCCGTTACTCAGTTCGGAGTGTCCGGCGCCTTCTTCGTTCGCTTCTCATCCTGCCCCGTCTCTCTGCCGCGCCTCGTGCCGAGTCCGAACCGCCGCCCGATGATCATCTTCGCGATCAGGTGATCCGTGCTGTGCGTCACCCCCACCCCTAAACCGCAGTTGAACTCCCAGTTCGGCCCCAGGTTTAGGTCAAGCGCCGGGACGATCTGCTGCTGCTGATCTCGAAAGGGATCCAATCCCGTCACCGGGCCGAGCGAGCCGTAGTATTCGAGCCCCGCGTTGATGCGCTTCGTCACGTCGTATCCGGCTTTGAAGTTGGGAGAAAACGACATTCCCTGTGTCACTCCCGGGCCATGGAACGACCGGTCCATTGTCGGATTGAACGACAGATACCAGCGGCCGAGCTGCTTATCGATGATGGGCCGGATCTCGAGTGTCCACGTGTCTGCTGAAAACGCATGCCGCTGATACCCCGCTTCGAGCGACAAGCTCACGCCTACCGGCCAATGCCAGGCTTCCGGGGCGCGCACCCGCGGCCGTATGTGATCGCCCACCCACTGCCAATTGTGATCGCGCGGGATACTCGTGAAGATGTAAAACCCGGTCTCAAACCATGATGTCCAGCCTTGTGTGATCTCGATCGTCTCGTGCCAGGCGCCGTCCGTCGGCAGCACGCCATTCACTTCGGTCTTCGATCCCGAAACGGTGTAGTTGTTATGCAGCTCCACCATGGTTCGTCCGGGCGCTACCGTCTCCGACCCGTACACTTGAATCTCATAATTGTCCTGGGCGCTTGCCGGGAATGCCAACATCACGCAAACAGCAAACGCGCTCGGTAAAAGCTTCGAGAAAACATAATCTGAACGAATTGTTTTATCATTGTTCAGTAACTCTCTTCCGTTTCCGGGGATTGCCATGCCTGAGCCAATTGTCGCCTGCCCCAAATGCCAAACCGAGATTAAGCTGACCGAATCGCTGGCCGCTCCCCTGGTTGCCGCCACCCGCCGCGAGTACGAACAGCGTCTCGCGCTCAAAGACTCCGAGTGTGAACAACGCGAAGCGACCTTGCGAAAAGGCGAGCAGCTGTTGGCCCGGCAGAAAGAGGAATTCGCAGCTCGCATCGAAGAGAGGCTGAAAGCCGAACGCGAAAAGATTTGTGCCGACGAGGCGCGCAAAGCCAGGGCGCTGCTTGCCATCGAGATCGATGCCAAAGCTCGCGAAATCGGTTCTCTTCAGGAAGTTCTCCGGCACCGCGAGGTGAAGCTCGTCGAAGCACAAAAAACGCAGGCCCATTTTCTCCAGCAGCAGCGCTTGTTGGCGGATAAAGAGCGCGAGCTCGAGCTAACGATCGAGAAGCGCGTTCAATCCGGGCTCCTCACCGTTCACAAGCAAGCTCGCCTCGAAGCCGAAGAGTGCCTGAAATTGAAAGTTCTCGAAAAGGAACAGACCATCGCCTCGATGGGCAAGCAGATCGAGGAGCTGCGCCGCAAAGCCGAGCAGGGCTCGCAGCAGTTGCAGGGGGAAGTCCAGGAGCTCGAACTGGAAAGTCTCCTGCGCCTCAAATTTCCCTTCGATGAAGTCACGCCTGTGCGCAAAGGCGAGCATGGCGGCGATGTCTTGCACCGCGTGCGCAACTCGCACGGCGGTTACTGCGGAACGATTCTCTGGGAGACCAAGCGCACCAAAAGCTGGAGCGATAGCTGGCTGGTAAAGCTGCGTGAAGATCAGCGCACCGCCAAAGCCGAGATTGCCGTCATCGTCAGCCAGGCGCTCCCGAAGGAGGTCGAGACCTTCGAACTCCTCGACGGTGTCTGGATCACTCATCCGCGCACCATGCTGCCCCTTGCCATGTCGATGCGCCAGATGCTGGTTGAAATCGCAGCCGTCCGCCAGGCTTCGGAGGGCCAGCATACCAAAGCCGAAATGGTGTATCAATACCTCACCGGCCCCCGTTTTCGCCAGCGCGTGCAGGCTATGGTGGAGGCGTTCTCTTGTATGCAGGACGATCTCGATAAAGAGCGCAAAGTCATGCTGAAGCAGTGGGCTAAGCGTCAGGAGCAGATTGAACGCGTGATGCAGGCCACCGTCGGGATGTATGGCGATCTGCAGGGCATCGCAGGCAAGACTATCCAGGAGATCGACGGATTGAATATCGACGTGCTGCCGCTGATCGCCTAGCTGCGGCAAACCGCCTCCGTCATGTAGTAGTATTGACAGGTTTGGCCTGGGCCTCCTCAGCTTTCCGGCTCCCCAAGCTCCGGAGGTACAAACTGCTAGATCGAGCTCTACGTGCGCTGCTGGCCGTTGCTGCACTGCTCCTCGCTTCTGTCGCTCCGCCGCTCTCTGGGCAGAGCCGGGAGCCTTCCGAACGAGTCCCTGCCGAGATTCAAGCTATCTTCGATAAGCCTCTTTATCGGAACTCGATTTGGGGATTGCGGGTCATCGACCTGGATAGTGGCAAACCGCTCATCGATCTGGGTGCCGGTCGGAAGTTCTTCATCGGCTCGGTACGCAAGCTCTTTACGGTGGGCGAACTGCTGAATGAGATAGGCCCCAAGCACACCTACGATACGCCCATCTATCGCCGAGGCAAGCTGGACCAATCCGGCGTCTTAACGGGAGATCTCGTACTGGTCGCTTCAGGCGACTTGACCATGGGCGGCAGAACGAATCCCGATGGCACCATTGCGGTGAGCGGCCTCGATCATAATGAGGCAAATTCACTGCAGAATGCCGTGCTCACCGCCCCCGATCCACTGGCTGGTTACGCTGCCATCGCTCGACAGATTGCCGCCGCCGGTATCAAGAAAATTGCCGGAGACGTCGTGGTCGATGATCGCCTCTTTCAACCCTTCAACTTCCGCGGCGAATTCAATGTCCGGCCCATCTTCGTGAACGATGACGTAGTGGATCTTTCGTTGCGTCCCGCAACGCCCGGTGGACCCGCCTCGGTTGTGCATCGCCCCGTGTCCGCCGCCTTCGCTGTCGATAACGCTCTTCTTACAGCCGCAGCGAAACAGGCCGAAACGGTAGAACTCGTTCCGGATCTCCCCACCTGTATCGGACATCCAGGCTGTGGAGGAAAAATCAAAGGCCGGCTCCCCATCGACTTCGTGCCTCCTCTCACCAATCGCTTTCCCTTGATTCGCACGTTCAGGATTGTCAATCCCTCCAACTATGCGCGGACCGTGCTCATCGAAGCGCTCGAGCGTGCCGGTGTCGCCGTGAATGCGCCTGCCGTCGAAGAGAATCCTGCCTATCTCCTGCCGGCGCGCGGCGAATACTCGCATCTGACTAAAGTCGCGGAACTCAAAGGCCTTCCGTACTCCGAGGACGCCAAACTGATCCTGAAAATCAGCTACAACCTGGGCGCTGACACGAGTCTCGTCCTCTATGGGCTGACGCAGGGGGTCGACGATCTTGCGTCTGCCCTGAAGAGCGAAAAGCGCAATCTTGCGCGCAATTACAACATCGAGGCTGCGGAATATTTCTTCGTCGACGGAAGCGGCGGGGGTCTCTCCACTGCTACCAATCGCGCCGTCACGCAAATCTTGAGCGAGATGTATCATCGCCCCACCTTCCCATCCTTCCGGGATGCCCTCCCGATACTCGGCTTTGACGGCTCTCTCGGTCTCTTTAAAGACTTTGAAGCCGCTCCTTCCCTCGTTGGAGCCAAGGGCCGCGTCCATGCCAAGCCCGGCACATTCGTAGAAGGAGACGGCTCGAAGCTGATCGCCAGAGGCCAGGCCTTCGGCGGTTACATCGATTCCCGTGGCGGGAAGAAACTCGCTTATCAGCTCGTTGTAAACGAAGTTCCCTTGAAAGAATTCAACGACCTGTTAACTATCTTCCAGGATGAAGCGAAGATATCCGCCTTACTCTGGCGCGACAATTAGCCATCCGTGCCCGAAAGGAGAGCTGCTTGAAATCTCGTCTTCACGCCCTTCTCGTGCTGAGCGTCTCCGCCTTATTGCTGGTTCGTGTTCCGGCCTGCTCGGCGCAAACACCGCCGCCTCAGCAGCTAACGCCGCTGCTCCTGGCTGTTCACGACGCGCCTGTGCCTTTCATGGGCTCCGACGGAAACCAGCATCTCGTCTACGAGTTATGGATGACCAATTTTTCAAGTGCCGAAGCGGTCGTCAAGCAAGTAGAGGTTCTCGGCGACGGCCTCGTTTTGCAGAAACTGGATGCAAGCGCGCTAGGCGAGCGCCTGCAGCCAGCCGGCCAGCGCGCATCGAATTCAACCATCGCCAAAAGCGCGACATCGTTGCTCTTTCTTCACATCATCTTTCGCCCCGGCGCTCCCATGCCCGCCCGGCTCACCCACCGTGTCGCGGCGCACTTCAGCGCTGCTCCGCCGGGACATCAGGACTTCAGCGAGGAGGGTGGACCAACCGCAATCGATCATCTTCCGGTTGCCCAGATCGGTCCGCCGCTGCGCGGTGACGGCTATATCTCCGCAGATTCCTGCTGTGATGCCAGCCGCCATACCCGTGCTGCCCTCCCCGTGAATGGCCGCGTCTTTGTCGCCCAGCGTTACGCAGTCGATTGGGAGCAACTGGACGCCAATCGACGCATCTACTCCGGACCAGAATCCAAAGTCGGCAGTTACACCATCTTCGGTAAGCCGGTCTTAGCCGTTGCCACTGCCACCGTCGTAGCGGTCATTAAGGGAATGGCCGAGCAAACGCCCGGCAAGTATCCCGTCAATATTCCTCTGGATGAAGCTGAAGGGAACACGATCGTCCTCGATTTAGGCGAGCACCGCTATGCCGTGTATGCGCATCTGCAGTCCGCGAGCATCCGCCTTCGCAAAGGCGACAAGGTAAAACGCGGCCAGGTCATCGCGCTGGTCGGCAACTCGGGCAACTCCGTGGCCCCACACTTGCATTTCCAGGTAATCAACAGCCAGGTGCTCTCCGGATCGAATGGCCTGCCCTATGAAATCGACAACTTCACGGTCAGCGCCAAAACTCCCGGAACGGAAGCGTTTGATAAAGCGGAAGCGCAAGGAACCGCGCTGGCAATCACGCCATTCGCGCCCCCGCTTCCTGTGAGGAACGCCCTGCCGCTCGACCAACTCATCATCTCGTTCGAACCAGTGATGATCTACTAAAGATCCTGGGATCTACTGCAAAGAAGCCGTCGGATTCATCGCCGAGTACACTAACACGAACTGTTTCTAAAACCAGGGAAGCTCATACTTGAAACGCCTCTACACTTTTTCCGCCTTGCTGGTGGTTCTTTCTTGTACTCTGCCCATCCTGCAGGGATCGGAGCACACTTATACGCTTGGGCTTTCTACAGGAGCTCAACCTTTTTTCAAGTTCTCTTACAAAGACAAATTTGGGTTCATCGACAAGAACGGCCAGACTGTCATCGCGCCTGCATTCCAGTCTGTAGGCGATTTCTTTGAAGACCGGGCATCTTTCAGCGAAGCCGGCAGATTCGGCTTTATCGATACGAAGGGTGTCAAAGTCATTGCGCCTTCCTTCGATGAGGTACGGCCGTTCTCTGATGGGCTCGCTGCCGTTCGTATCGGGAGAGTGTGGGGGTACATCGATGCTGGAGGGCTGATCGTTATTACTCCGCGGTTCCAGGCAGTCGGCCCGATGAGTGGTGGCATGGCCAGAGTTGCCACTTGGGATCGCTTTACTTGCGCTGGGACGCCCTCAGAGCTTTCGCTTTCAGAAGCTCCGGATCAGTTTTTTGGTTTACCAGATGAACTGGGAGATCGTACTTCGTGTCAGCCCAGTTCAGCTCGTTTTGGATTTATTGATCGGTCTGGCAAAATCGCGATCCCGCAGCAATACAGCTACGCCTTCGATTTCGTCGATGGTCTGGCTCGTGTAAAGATGAACGATCACTTCGCTTTCATAAATCGAATTGGGAAGGTCGTCCTTTCCGTGGATGGTACTGACGCATCCGATTTCTCGGAAGGCTTGGCTGCAATCAAACTGGAGAATGGATGGGCTTACGTCAACAGTTCCGGTCGCCCCGCGTTCTCTGAACGATTTGAGTACGCCCACACTTTTTCGCAAGGCTTGGCCGCAGCCGCGACTATCTCGGATGGTAAGTGCGGGTATATCGACAGTAGCGGCACATATCGCATCCGTCCTCGCTACGACTTCTGCGAATCATTTTCTGATGGTCTCGCCCTCGTTACCATCAACAATGACACCGACACGCCCGTTCGTTACTTTATCGACAGCAACGGCCATCGGGCGTTTACGCTTCCGATCGAAAGCATCTCCGCCTTCACCGGGGGCTTGAGTCTGATCGAGACCGACGGTAAGAAGGTTTACGTGAACCACCTGGGGAGAGTTGTCAGATCGTTCGAGTAAGCTGGTCGCTCAGAAGAGCTCCTGCCTTAGCGCCTGTTCCTTTTCCCCGGCTCCGGCCCGCGCCGCGCTTCGCCCCGCGTCGCCAACGAATTGATCTGGATCACCGGCACAAGCGACTGCCCATTATCCGCCGAATGGCTCACCGCGCGTTGCGAGATCTCCTCATTCAGCGTGCGCACGAAGCCTTCCATCTGCCGCTGCATCGCTTCCATCTTTTCGCGCATGTTGAGAATGATCTCGACACCCGCCAGGTTCACCCCCAACTCGCGCGTAAGCTTCAGAATCACTTCCAGCCGCTCCAGATCTTCCTCCGTATACAGCCGCGTGTTTCCGTCGCTCCTCGATGGGGCAAGCAGTCCTTCGCGCTCGTATAAGCGCAGCGTCTGCGGATGAATCTCGTACTGCTCGGCTACCGCCGATATCATGTAAGCCGCTTTGCCTTTATTCCTCGTCATAGTGACTCACCTTTATGCGCTCGGCTGCACTTTGTCCCAAATCTCCTGGCGTACGTCCGTCGTCTGTACCTGCGCCAGTTCGCGCAGCAGTTCGCGCGTCCGCTCGTTATGCACATCGGGTGAGCGCAGCACCACTTCCACAATCTCGTCGCCGCGCGTGTTCTTGCGCCCGTTCAAAATTCCTTTGTCACGCAGCCGGAACTTCTGGCCGTTCTGCGTCCCTTGTGGAACCTTCAGCAGCGCGCGCCCGTCAATCGTCGGCACTTCAATCTTTGCGCCCAGCCCCGCTTCGCTGACCGTCATCGGAACCTGGATGTTGATGTTATCGCCATCGCGTTTGAAGAACGGATGCTCTTCTACCCGCACCGTGATGTAAAGATCACCGGCCGGTCCTCCAGCCACGCCCGCATTTCCCTTTCCAGCAACGCGCAGCCTCGACCCTGACGACACGCCTTGCGGTATCCGCACCTCCACCGTGTCCGGATGCATAATCAGCCCCTCGCCGCGGCATGTCGGACAGGCGTTCTTCAACCGGCCGCTTCCGCCGCATCGCGGGCACGTCAGGTTGAACTTCATCGCTCCCGCCATCTGCGTCACGGTCCCGCTTCCGTCGCACTCCGGGCAAACCGCCGCGCCCGATCCCGCCGCTCCTGAACCGTGGCAGGTTTCACAGGTCTCTTGCCTGGAAATGTTCAGCTTTACCTGTGTGCCGCGTATCGCCTGCCAGAAATCCACGTTGAGCCCGTACTCTAAATCGGCTCCACGCTCCGGCTGCATGGCGCTTTGGCGTGCACGCCCGCCGAAGAAGCTGCCGAAGATATCGCGGAACGAACCGCCGCCCGGCTCGCCCTCTTCCGGTGCCGCACCTGGTCTGCCGCTTGCTCCGGCCGCTTGCTGCTGCCGCAAATACTCCGCAAAATCGAATCCGCCAAACCCCGGGCCCGCTCCGTTTCCACCGCTTCCGGGCGGCGGAACATTCGGCGAGTAAAAGCCATACTGGTCGTACGTCTTTCTCTTCTCGTCGTCGCTTAGAACGTCGTAAGCTTCCTGAACTTTCTTGAAGCGGTCTTCCGCCGCCTTGTCTCCTGGATTCAAATCCGGATGATGCTTCCGCGCAAGCCGGCGATAGGCTTTGCGGATCTCTTCGGCGTCCGCTCCCCGCGCGACTCCCAGCGTTTCGTAGTAATCCTTTTTCGTTGCAGAAGCCATATCGATTTCCCATCAAGCGCACCAGCCGCCGGACGCGGCACCAAGCAAAAGAACCGTTCAGCGGACTTGGCCGTGACCGGCGAGTCTGTTGTGCGCGAATTCACTAAAAATATGGGGACACTCGGCCTACCGAATGCCCCCTTTTCCACTCAAAGTTGGCGTGCTGTTGCCTCTCCCGCAGAACCGGCCTGCTCTTGGCCGGCGCCCAAGTGAGGCTTTAGCCCCTTACTTCTTGTCTTCGACGTCGACGAACTCAGCGTCGACCACGTCGTCCTTCGCCTGCCCGTTGGACGTTGTGCCGTTCGCGTTCCCGCTTGCTCCCGCTCCCGGTGCTCCAGCCCCTGGGCCGCCGGCGCTTTGCGTCTTGTACATCGCCTCTGCCAGCTTGTGGCTCGCCGTCGTGAGCTTGTCGGTCGCCGAAGTAATCTTCTCGAGCCCGCCTTCGCCCATCGCCTTCTTCACGTCTTCCACCGCTGTCTCGACTTCCTTCGCGTCAGTGTCGGAGATCTTGTCGCGATGCTCTTTCAACATCTTCTCGACGTTATAAACCATCGCGTCCGCCCGGTTGCGGGCCTCGATCTCTTCCTTCTTCTTCCGGTCGTCGGCCGAGTTCGATTCGGCATCGCGCGCCATCTTGTCTACTTCTTCCTTGCTCAGGCCTGAAGAAGAGGTGATGGTGATCTTCTGCTCGTTGTTCGTTGCCCGATCCTTCGCTACCACGTTCAAAATGCCGTTTGCGTCGATATCGAATGTCACTTCCACCTGCGGAATACCGCGCGGTGCCGGTGGAATTCCCACTAGCTGAAATACTCCCAGCAGCCGGTTGTCGCGTGCCATTGAACGCTCACCCTGGAAGACTTTGATCTCGACCGAAGTCTGGCTGTCCGCCGCCGTCGAGAATGTCTCGCTCTTGCGGGTCGGAATGGTTGTATTGCGCTCGATCAGCTTGGTGAACACGCCGCCCAGCGTCTCGATGCCCAGCGACAGAGGTGTCACGTCCAGCAGCAGCACATCTTTCACTTCGCCGCCAAGCACGCCGCCCTGCACCGCCGCGCCAACCGCGACCACTTCGTCCGGGTTCACGCTCTTATTCGGCTCCTTGCCGAACAGATCACGCACCATCTGCTGAACCTTCGGGATACGGGTCGAGCCACCCACCAGGATCACTTCGTCAATCTGCTGCGGTGTCACCCCGGCATCGGCCAGCGCCTGCTTGCAAGGCCCAACGGCACGCTCCAGAATGTCAGATACCATCTGCTCAAACCGCGCTCGCGTCAGCTTCACGGCCAGGTGCTTCGGACCGCTTGCATCCGCCGTTAGGAATGGCAGGTTGATCTCGGTCTCGAGCAGTGTCGAAAGCTCGATCTTCGCCTTCTCAGCCGCTTCCTTCAGCCGCTGCAGCGCCATCTGATCCTTCGAAACGTCGACGCCTTGATCTTTCTTGAATTCCTGAATCAACCAGTCAATAATCCGCTGGTCGATGTTGTCGCCGCCCAGGTGAGTGTCGCCATTGGTCGATTTCACTTCCACGACGCCGTCGCCCACTTCGAGAATCGAAATGTCGAACGTGCCGCCGCCAAAATCGTAAACCGCAATCGTCTCGTCCTTCTTCTTGTCGAGACCATACGCCAGCGCAGCCGCCGTCGGCTCGTTGATGATGCGCATCACTTCCAGACCGGCAATCTGCCCGGCATCTTTGGTCGCCTGGCGCTGCGAGTCGTTGAAGTAAGCAGGCACCGTGATCACCGCTTTGGTGACTTTCTCGCCCAGATACGCTTCCGCTGCTTCCTTCAGCTTCGTCAGAATCATCGCCGAGATCTCGGGCGGTGAATACTTCTTGCCTTGAATCTCAACCCGGGCGTCGCTATTGTCGCCCGACACGACCTTGTAGGGCACCAGCTTCATCTCTTCGCTGACTTCGTTGAAGCGGCGGCCCATAAACCGCTTGATCGAATAAATCGTGTTTTCCGGGTTCGTAACAGCTTGGCGCTTCGCGACCTGACCGGCTAGTTTTTCGCCGTTCTTCGTGAAAGCCACTACCGATGGCGTAGTGCGCCCGCCTTCCTGGTTCGGTATAACGGCTGGCTGTCCACCTTCCATCACCGCTACCACGGAGTTTGTGGTACCCAGATCGATTCCAATAATCTTACTCATGTTATTTTCATCCTCCGCCAACCGCTCAGGAGCAATCGGCTATACTTAGCACAACCCTAGTATCGAATATGAGTGTTCGATTGTCAAGTTCTCTGCTACTAATCTTTCTTGCTTTTTCCCACTCGATTGTAGCCCAGACTACACTTACCGTTGCCGCTGCCTCCGACCTCTCTGCCCTACAACCCGAACTTCTGGCTTCGTTCCATAAAAACCGGCCGACCGTCAACCTGCGCTTCGTCTCTGGGGCCAGCGGCATGCTCGCGCAGCAAATCGAGAATGGCGCCCCCTTTGACGTTTTCTTGTCTGCCAACAGCAGTTTTGTAGACCAACTAACGAAGCACGGCCGTATTGATTCCAAAGAAGTTGTGGTCTATGCCTCGGGTCGGGTCGGCGTCTTATGGCGGGATGGGAAGGAGCACGAGCTTCGCGACCTAGCCTCCGATCGAGTTCGTTCGGTAGCGCTGCCCAACCCGAAGCTCGCTCCCTACGGTGTCGCCGCCCAGCAAGCTTTAGAACACGCTGGCGTCTGGGAGGTGGTGCGCGCGAAGCTGGTCTATGCCGAAAACGTTCGCCAGACCCTCCAGCTCTTCGAGAGTGGCAACGTAGATGCGGTTCTAACGGCCGCCTCGCTCCTGCAAGGCAAGAAAGGTCAGCTGATACCCGCCGATTGGCACCAGCCCGTTCTGCAGAAGGCTGGGGTCGTCCAAAGCACCAGCAACCGCGCAGCCGCCGGAGAGTTCCTGCACTTTCTGGCAACCCCCGCAGCCCGAGCTGTGTTTGCCCGTTACAGCCTCGACCCGCCGCCCGCTAGCAGCACTCCAGGTAGCGCTCCTTCACTAGCGAGATAACTTGGTCGGCGGGCATCGACCAGAGCTTCTCGTTGAAGATCTCGATTTCGATCGGCCCTGAATACCCCGCGCGATCAACTGCCTCGCGAACCCGCCGGATCTCACAGACGCCGTTCCCCATCAGGCCGCGCCCGTTTACAAAGTCCGGCATCGGATCCAGCCAGTCTGATAGGTGGAGGCCAAAGATCCTGCCGCGCGCCTTTTCAATCTGCGGATAAAGGTCAGGATCCCACCAGACGTGGTACACATCGATCACCACACCGGCATTCCCAGGTAGCTCGGCGGCGATTCCGAGCGCCTGCCCAAGCGTCACAATTACCGACCGGGTTGCGGCAAACATCGGATGCAGCGGCTCAACCCCTAACCGGATTCCGTGCTCCTCAGCGAAGGGCTGTAGCTCGCGTATCCCGTCGACTACGGTGCGCCGCGCAGCATCCAGGTTGCAGCCGGCCATCCCACCGCAGACGAGCACCACCAGGTCAGTCCCGAGCTCGGCTGCCTGTTCCACGGCGCGCCGGTTGTCGTCCAGGTTTTCGCGGCGCTTGGCTTCCGTGTCGGCGGGAAAGAAACCGCCCCGGCAAAGGCTCGATACATGCAACCCGGCATCGTGGACGATCCGTGCGCTTTCGCGCACACCGGTGCGGGACACCGGATCTCGCCACAGGCCGACGTGCCCAATGCCATGCTTCGAGCAGAGTTGCACAAGCTCCTTGATGCTCGCCTGGCGAACCGTCATTTGATTGATGCTCAGTCGCGCCGGATTCGCGCTCATCCGACCCCCGCCACCGCCAGCAACAGCCGCATTCGTTCCACCGCCAACTCTGGATTCACAAAGAGCCCGGCTGCATCCGCCAGCCGGAACAACTCGGCCAGGTGGACAATCGACCGTGCGCCTTCCTGCCCGCCCACCATGCGAAAATGCGCTTGCTGCCCGTTGAGGTAAGCGAGAAACACAATGCCGGTCTTATAGAAATAGGTTGGCTGGCGGAACAAATGGCGCGAGAGCGGCACCGTCGGGCCGAGCGTCTGACGGAACGTCTCGGTATCGCCTCCATCCAGCGCGCGAACCGCCGCTGCCGCCTGCTCTGCCAACGGATCGAAGATGCCGAGCAGCGCATCGCTATAGCCGTATTCATCGCCGAGGATCAGCGCATCGTAATGAAAATCATCTCCCGTATACATGCGAACGCCCTTCGGCAGGCGTCTGCGCATCGCGATCTCATAGCGCGGATCAAGGAGAGAGATCTTGATGCCATCGACCTTTGAATTGTTCTCCGCGATGACGCTCAAGCAGACTTCCATGGCTTCGGAGAGATCACTCGCACCCCAATAGCCGGCGAGCGTAGGATCGAACGCCTCCCCGAGCCAATGCAGAATCACCGGCTGCGACACCTGGCGGAGCACTTCCCCATAGACGCGGCGATAATCATCGGCGCCCTTTGCACAGGCTGCTAATGCGCGACTCGCCATCAGGATGATTCTTCCGCCCTGACTCTCGACAAAGCCGCACTGCTCTTCGTAAGCCGATTGCACTGCGTCGCTCGTTGCCCCAGAGACGAGCAGGTGATCCGTGCCTGCCCCGGAAGCGATCCCGCCCGATACAGCGCGTGCCTCGGCTACTGATCTTCGGATCAGTTCACGAGAAGCCGGCCAATCGAGGCCGCTGCCGCGCTGCGCAGTATCCATCGCCTCCGCAACCGAAAGCCCAAGCCTCCAGAGATGCCGGCGAAAGGCCAGCGTGGCGTCCCAATCGAGGCAGGCGGGCTCGCCCGGCGAAACATCGGCTAGCGGATCGGCAACAACGTGCGCCGCCGCAAATACAACGCGGCTCCGCAGTACTGTTCCCGTTTGCAAGACGCGGGAAGAGCGATGAACAAGTTCGTAGGACGCCAGCTGCCGGCCGGCTCCGGGCAGCGTGATTGTCACTTGATCTCTACCCAGCGCCTCTCGCGCCACGATTGAAGACCGGCCTCCGCCAGCTGCACTCCCCGCGCACCCTGCCAGAAGTCGTGCGGAAACGGCGAGTCTTCCACCACATGCCGCAGGAAACGCTCCCATTGCACTCTGAAGCCGTTATCGAAAAGCTGATTGTCGGGTACGGTCGCCCATTGCTCGCGGAACTCGATCGGGTTCGCAACATCGGGGTTCCAAACCGGTTTCGGCGTGTTTGCGCGATGCTGAGACCGGCACGTTCGAAGATCGGCCACCGCACTCCCTTCCGTCCCGTCTACCTGCAAAACGAACAGATCGTCTCGATACACTCGCACCGCCCAGGATGAGTTCATCTGCGCGATGATTCCGTTCTCGAGTTCGAATGTCGCGTAAGCAGCGTCATCCGCCGTGCACACATACTGCCTGCCTTGCTCATCGACTCGCTTGCCGATGTGAGTCGCACCCAGGCACGACACCGCGCGGATTGGTGCAAACAGATTCTCAAGCACATACTGCCAATGGCAGAACATGTCAGCAATGATTCCGCCGCCCTCTTCTTTGCGATAGTTCCAGGAAGGCCGCTGCGCGTTTTGCCAGTCTCCCTCAAACACCCAATACCCGAACTCGCCTCTCACCGAAAGTATCTGCCCGAAGAACCGCCCCTCGATCAGCCGCTTCAACTTTAATAGGCCTGGCAGGAAAAGCTTGTCCTGCACCACGCCGTGTTTGCGGCCGAGCCGGGTTGCCAGCTCTGCCAATTCGAGCGCGCTCTCCGCGTCCGCCGCTAGCGGCTTCTCGCAGTAGACATGCTTGCCGGCTTCGAGCGCCTTTCGCACGCTCGCGGCTCGCAGCGCGGTGGTCTGTGAGTCGAAGTAAATCGCATCTTTCTCATCTCGCAGACAGCCGTCCAGATCGGTACTCCAGCGTTCGATTCGTGCCGTTTCAGCCAGCCTCGCCAGCTTCGCTCCATCTCTCCCCACCAGGATCGGATCTGGCACGAGCCTCTCTCCGTTGCCGAGCACGAGTCCGCCGGCATCCCGAATCGCCACTATCGAGCGCATCAGGTGCTGGTTCGTGCCCATGCGCCCCGTCACGCCGTTCAGAATGATCCCGATCCGCATGTCTTTGCTAATGCCAGAATACGCGCAAGCGACAGCGGTGCTTCAGAACTGTGGTTCGTTATGCTTTCGGGTGTGCCCGGTCGTAGGCCGCCTGCAGATCTTTGAGCGACACCTGAGTGTATTTTTGCGTTGTCGAAAGCCGCGCGTGCCCCAGCAGCTCCTGAATGGAACGCAGATCGGCGCCGTCGCTCAGCAGATGCGTGGCGTAAGCATGCCGGAAACTATGTGGGTGCACCGTGGAGTCGCCCGTCGCCGCTAACGCGTACATCTTCACAAGGCGCCGCACTTGCCGGTCGCTGAGCCGTTCTCCGCGGCCATTCAGAAACAGCGCTCGCTCGGAAGGCGCCGGAATTCGAATCGCAAGATACCGATCCACCGCTAAGGCCGCCCGCTCTCCTATCGGCACTTCCCGTTGCTTATTCCCTTTTCCGCGCACGCGCAGCCATCGTTCTCGCAGATCGAGATCCTCCAGATTTATCCCGACCAGCTCGCTCACCCGAATGCCGCAGCCATAAAGCAGTTCAAGGAAGGCCAAATCGCGCTCTCGCGAAGGTTTTTCAAAATGTCTGCCACTCTCGACGGCATCGATCAGCTGATTCGTCTTCTCCTCGCTCATCACGTCGGGCAGGCGCTGCTTCACTTTGGGCGTGCGCAATCGTGCCGCCGGATTAGCTTCGATAACGCCTTCTTGCAGAAGGAACTTGTAAAGCGCCCGGACTGCCGCGAGCTTCCGGCGGACAGTTACTGTCGTGAGCCGCGCGTCATAAAGCCCGGCCAGCCATTCGCGCAGCAGCGAAAGATCCAGCTGTTCCAAACCAGGCGACACCGTTTCACCGGGCAGTTCGAAATAGGCGGCAAACTGCTCCAGATCGGAGCCGTAGTTTCGCAGTGTGTGCGCGGAAGCACCGCGCCGCTCGAGCTCAGCCAAATACTTCGAAATACAGATCCGAAGCGGCAAGGTCATACTCGAACACCTTCATTGCCCGTTGGGCCCGTTCGCAGACTTCAGCGTGCCGCGCCTGCTTGTCATGGCGAAACTTGCGCTTGGTCTCCTCATCCAGCGAGGGCAGCAGGTCGAACGTGATGTTTGCAGGTTGGAAGTGTTTCGGATCGGCATGCGTAATGTAGTGGCACAAGCTGCCGAGAGCAGTTTCACGAGGAAAGACTCGCGGCTCCTCACCACGCGCAAGCGCCGCTGCATTTCGCCCGGCTATCAGGCCGGTCGCGATCGATTCGACGTAGCCTTCCACGCCCGATATTTGGCCGGCGAACAGAATATGCGCATCACTCTTGAGCTGCAGCGTGCTGTCGAGCAGCGCCGGCGAGTTGATGTAGGTGTTGCGATGCATCTGCCCGTACCGAAGGAACTCCGCTGCTTCTAAGCCGGGGATCATGCGGAACACACGAGCCTGATCGCCAAACCGCATGTGATTCTGGAAGCCGACCAGGTTGTAACTGTCGGCGCGCTGATTCTCCTGCCTCAACTGCACAGCGGCATACGGCCAGCGGCCCGTGCGGGGATCGGTCAACCCCGCCGCTTTCATGGGGCCGAAGCGCAAGGTCTCGCGACCGCGCGTGGCAATCTCTTCGACCGGCAGGCACGATTCAAAATACGGCGTCTTATCTTCCGGTATATGCGGCTCGTAGTGCCCGGCTTCGAGCAGCGCGTCAACAAAGGCGTAGTACTGCGCCTTATCGAACGGGCAGTTTACGTAATCGTCAGTGCCATCGAGCGACTTGCCATAGCGTGATGCTCGAAAGGCAATCGACATATCGACCGAATCGGCCGCCACGATCGGGCTGATGCTGTCGTAGAAAAAGAGACGGTCAGTGCCCGTGACCCGGCTGATCTCCGCGGCCAGTGTCTCACTCGTTAACGGCCCGGTGGCGATGATGACAATGCCGCCGTTCGGAATGCACAGAACCTCGCCGCGCTCGATCTCGATCCGCGGATGCTCTTCAATTACCCGCGCAATCTCTGTTGAAAAGATCTCCCGATCGACGGTAAGAGCATGGCCGCCCGGAACGCGCGCTGCACCGGCAGCTTCCATCAGCAGCGAGTGCAGACCGCGCAGCTCTTGCTTCAGCAGCCACGGCGCGGAATTCAACTGCTCGCTCTTCAGGGAATTGCTGCAGACGAGTTCCCCGAAGGCATCCGTTTTGTGCGCCGCCGTGCGCACGTGTGGGCGCATTTCGTAGAGGGATACGCGGCAGCCTGCTTCGGCTGCCTGGAAAGCTGCCTCACAGCCGGCTAATCCAGCGCCTATTACGTGAACGTGGTGCAAGACCTATTCTAAAGTGTGCCGGAAACGTCAGATGCCGACTTCCCGGTATTCGCCAAATACTCCGCGCAGCCGGTCCGATATCTCGCCAACGGTCGCCAACAGCCGACAGCAATTCAAGATGTGCGGCAGCAGGTTGTCTGTTCCGCGCGCGGCGGATTCTAAATCGCTCAGTGCCTTGCGTACGCTCTCCGCGGAGCGGGAAGCTCTCACTTCACGCACACGCTCGATCTGTTGCGCTTCGAGGCGCGGGTCGAGCCGAAATGGATGCGGCGGGTCGCTGTTTTCCGTCTGAAATTTGTTTACGCCAACCACAATCTGCCTGCCCTCTTCGATCGCGCGCTGGTACTTGTAAGCCGAGCTTTGAATTTCACCCTGAATATAGCCGCGCTCGATGGCTGCAAGCGTTCCTCCCATCGAATCGATGTGTCCGATGTATTCACGTGCGCCCGCTTCAATGTCGTCTGTGAGCTTCTCGATGTACTCACTGCCGCCAAACGGGTCCGGAGCCTCTGTGACGCCGGTCTCGTACGCAATGACTTGCTGGGTGCGTAGCGCTATGCGGGCGGAGTGTTCGGTGGGCAGCGATAAGGCCTCGTCCTGCCCGTTGGTATGCAGCGACTGAGTACCGCCAAGCACGGCCGCCATTGCCTGGAGAGCTACCCGCACCACATTCACTTCCGGCTGCTGCGCGGTGAGAGTGGAGCCGCCGGTTTGCGTGTGAAAACGCAGCATGCACGAGCGGTCGGACCGCGCTCCAAACCGGTCTCGCATGATGTGTGCGTACAGACGGCGGGCTGCGCGGTACTTTGCGATCTCTTCAAGGAAGTTGCTATGCGCATTGAAGAAGAAGCTGAGCCGCGGCGCAAACGCGTCCACGTCCAGGCCGGCACGCACTGCCGCTTCGATGTAGGCGATTGCATTCGCCAGTGTGAATGCCACTTCCTGGATGGCCGTGGAACCAGCTTCACGAATGTGGTACCCGCTAATGGAAATGGTGTTCCACTCGGGCAGTTCGGCGCCGGCCCAGGCAAACAGATCGGTGATGATGCGCATGGCCGGCCGCGGCGGATAAATGTAAGTGCCCCGAGCGATATATTCCTTGAGGATGTCGTTTTGAATCGTTCCGGACAGCTTCTTGCGATCGGCGCCCTGGCTCTCCGCAATCAGCACGTAGAGGCACAACAGGATCGCCGCAGTCGAGTTGATGGTCATCGACGTACTGACTTTTTGAAGCTCGATGCCAGCGAAGAGTACGCGCATATCAGCCAGCGAGTCGATGGCCACGCCTACGCGTCCCACCTCGCCCGCGGCGAGTGTGTGGTCGGAATCCATGCCCATTTGCGTCGGCAGGTCGAACGCAACCGACAGCCCGGTGATGCCCTGCGAGAGTAGATATTTGTAACGGCTATTGCTCTCTTCGGCCGTGCCGAAGCCGGCATACTGGCGCATGGTCCAGAGCCGCTGGCGATACATGTCGCGGTAGATGCCGCGCGTAAATGGGAATTCGCCGGGCTGCTCGGGCGTTGCCAATGCCACCTACCGGCGGGAAATCCGCCGCGCTTTGAGGAAGGAAGAAATGGAAAAGAAGGCCATTACGGCACCGAGAAATATGGCAAAGAACATTCCCGGAACATTCTGCTTGTGCCCAAACGCATACCCGAGGAAGGACAATGTGAGCAGCAGAAACACTCCCCCGATCGCCTGATTCCAAATGACACGTGCGGGCCGCACGACTTCAGGCACCACGTGCGTGGCGAACTTTCTGGCGTGCTCGACTTTCACCGATCTTGCGACTCTGATTGCTTCCGCGAGTTTCAATTCACTTACCTAACTGCCTCTCTGTTTCAGCGAACAGCTTGCTAAGAGAAATGGAGATCCGGGCATCTCCAGCCCCTGCCTGAAGAAAACCGGACATATCAACGGGTATCGGTTGCGGATTGTCGATTGACATCATGTACGCGTTGCGGTTATTCGGATCAATGATCCAGACCGACCGAATTCCCCAATCCAGGTAGTGCGCTGCCTTCTGAAATAACTTGGGCATTTTGTCACGTGGAGAGAGTATCTCAATGCAGAGATCGAAAGGATCAGTGGGGTGAGGATTTTGCAGGGGCGTGCTGTTAGCTACGACATCGGGGACGGGATGCGCAATCTTTGAGATTTTAAGACGAACTTCGGGGGCTGCCATCCAGCCGCGTTTTGCCAACAGCATGGAGATGACAAATTGAATTATCCCGTGGACTAAAGTAGGCATCGACTTCTGGATTGCTTCTCCGAACCAATACTCGAAGTGGGGTTTTACCTCATCCGAGTAGAGCTCTTCGAACTGTTCCGCCGTCAGGAAACTTTGCGCAGCCGACATCAGTGTTCCTGCTCCAGTATCGCCGATTAATGGCCTACTGCTTCGAGGTACCGCTCCGCTTCGATGGCGGCCATGCAGCCCGCGCCCGAAGCCGTAATCGCCTGCCGGTAGGTGCGGTCCTGCACATCACCAGCGTGGAAAACTCCCGGGACATTAGTCTTCGCGCCGCCGTGCGAAACGATATAGCCGTCCGGATCCAGATCGAGCTGGTCGCCAAACGCTTTGGTATTAGGGATGTGCCCGATTGCGACAAAGAAGCCATCCACCTCGCGTTCGGAGAGTTCGCCCGTCTTCAGATTCTTCAATTTGACGCCGGTCACGTGGCCCTTGTGAACGTCGTACACATCTTCCACAACGGTGTCTTTCAAGAACACGATCTTGGGATTAGCCAAGGCTCGCGCCAGCATGATGCGGGAAGCACGGAACGTATCGGAGCGATGGACAAGAGCGACTTCGCTGCCGAAACGCGTCAGGAAGTTCGCTTCTTCCATGGCGGAATCGCCGCCGCCGATGACCATGATCTTCTTGCCACGGTAGAAAAACCCGTCGCAGGTGGCACACGAGCTAACGCCATGGCCAATCAGCTTCTGCTCGTTCGGAAGATTAAGCCAGCGCGCCGAAGCGCCTGTCGCCACGATCAGGGTCCGCGTTTGAAAAACTTCGCCGTCTTCGAGTTCGAGCGTGAACGGTTGCTCCCTCAGGTTCGCCTTGATGGCGCGGCCATGCCGGTAGGTTGCTCCGAAACGCTGGGCCTGCTGCTTCATGTTCTCAACCAGCACCGGCCCCATTACGCCTTCGGAAAAGCCGGGAAAGTTTTCAACTTCGGTCGTGAGTGAGAGCTGTCCGCCCGCTTCGTGCCCTTCAAGGACCAGTGGCCGCAGGTTTGCCCGCGCAGCATAGATCGCCGCTGTGTTCCCGGCGCAGCCTGAGCCGAGAATGATTACATCTAAGATTTCGCTCATTAGAGAAAGTAGTTGGTGATGTGAAACGCCAGCCAGGAACCAGCGTACGCTAGGGCCAACATATACGAAAACTGAAACAGGGGCCATTTCCACCCGCCAGTTTCACGCTTGACAACCGCGAGTGTTGAAAAGCACTGCAGCGCAAAAGCAAAGAAGACGAGTAGAGAAACTGCCCCGGCCGGAGTCAAGTCATGGCGAATAGCGGCCTGTAAGCCCTGTGCCGAGCTATCTCCTTCGATGCCGTAGATGGTGCCTAAGGTGCCGACAATTACCTCACGTGCCGCGAGCGAAGTAATCAGACCGATACCGATCTTCCAGTTGAAGCCAAGCGGGCGGATAGCCGGTTCAATTGCTTTTCCCACCACGCCGGCATAACTCTGCTCCAGGCTGGGCACTTGGCCATGATGAAGCGGCAGATGCGCCAGAATCCAGATGCCGATCGCGACCAGTAGAATGACCGTTCCGGCGCGATGGAGGAAGACCTTGCTGCGATCGATCAGGCGCAGGCTAAGCGAGCGCCAGGTGGGCCACCGGTAGGGCGGCATTTCCAGAATGAAGTTCGAATCGCGGCTTTTGAGGATGGTTGATTTCAGCAGACGAGCGATCGCAATGGCCGTGACAAAGCCCAGCACATAGAGCCCGAGCATGGTGGCGGCCGGCAGAGACAAGAACCCGCCCAACAAGTGAATGTTTGGAACAAACGCGGCGATGACCAGCGTGTAGACCGGCAGGCGGGCGGAACACGTCATCAGCGGCGCAATCATAATGGTCGCCATGCGGTCGCGCTTGTTCTCGATGACGCGTGTGGACATCACCGCCGGGACGGCGCAGGCATAGGCAGAGAGCAGCGGAATAAACGACTTGCCCTGGAGCCCGAACTTGGCCATCGTGCGGTCGGCAATCAGTGCGGCGCGGGCCAGATAACCCGAGTCCTCCAAAATGCCGATGAACAAAAACAACATCAGGATCTGCGGCAAGAAGACGATCACCGAGCCAACGCCTTTCCAGACACCGTCCACCAGCAGTGAGCGCCAGGCGGTATCGGGAAGGACATGATTGAACCACAGCCCGGAGGTCGCAACAAACTGCTGCAGCCCGTCCATGAGCGGCTTGGCCCACGAGAAGATGCTTTGAAAGACCGCCATAACGACGATCAGAAAGACCAACGGGCCGGCGACGGGATGCAGAAACACGGCGTCCAGCCTTCGCGTCCAGAGCGGAGGCGCCGGGGCATGATAGGAGGCGCGCTTGCCAAGATTGGCAGCCCACTGCCGGCATTTGGGAACATCCTGCAGGACCGGCAGCTCGATTTTCGCGGGCGGGGCATTGAGCCGCACCGCAGTTCCAAGCAAAAACTGCTTGATGCGATCGATCCCGGTGCCCTTGGCGGCACTGATCAGCGCAACCGGGCAGTTCAGCTCCGCCGACAGAGCGGCGACGTCAACCTTGCCGCCGCGAACAGCCAGATCGTCCGCCATGTTGAGGAGAATCAACGTGGGCAAACCGAGGTTCAGAATGGGCGCCGCCAGTACCAGATGCCGTCCCAAGTTAGTTGAATCGAGGATCAGGATAACGGCGTCGGGCTTTGGAAAATCAGGGCGTTCGCCTTTGAGTACGTCATGCGTAACCTGTTCGTCCTCAGCACGCGGATGAAGACTGTAGACGCCCGGCAGGTCGACCAGGAAGACCTCATGGTCGTCTTTGAGCTTCGCTTTCCCCATGCGGTGTTCGACCGTAACTCCCGGGAAGTTTGCGACCTTCTGGCGCAATCCGGTGAGGCGATTGAACAGGGTGGATTTGCCAGAGTTCGGCGGGCCCACAACGGCGACGATGATGGGCCGGTCGGTGGGCGGAACGGGAGGCCGGATCGAGGGATTCGGAAGCAGGCCGGCTCGAGGCGCGCCGCTGTGACAATCACTCATTTGAGCACGACCAGGTCTGATTCGGGATGCCGTCGGATATACAAGTGGGCAGCGGTCTCTTGACGAAGCGCGACTTCGGAACCATCCACCCGAAACACCCGTGGACCCGCGCCCGGTGCACGCCGGCCAGGAACTACTTCCGTTCCCGGCAGGAAACCAAGCTCCATCAGCCGTCTGGCAATGTCTTCCGGGAGGTCAAGGCGGTCAAGGATGCAGCGTTGTCCCGGTGGCAGCTCGGCCAACGTATGGGCAGTCACTTTCACCTTGGTTCTGCGGGTGGTTATTCTCACCAGGGATATACGACCTATTTAGTATGAGATTAGCATGGCGATTCTTCAACCGATTGGTTCTGAAAGGGAATGGGCCGTCCTGGGAGGCAAATCAGGGAGCCTGAGCAGCTACTTGCAGTCCGGTGCTATGATTGCCGTGTGCTGCGGGACTCCTCGCAACATCCCCCGGTTGGCGAAGCCGGCGGAGGTTACACTCGCAAAGAGGTCTGCCGTCTTCTCAAGATCGAGAACCGTCAGCTAAAGAGCTGGGAACGTCAACAGCTCATTCCGGAGCTTTCTCAGTACAGATTCTCTGACCTGCTCGCTTTGAAAAGGCTAGCTCGCCTGCGTGACGAGAATGCTCACCCGCGCCTGGTCAGGCAAGCGCTGCATTCTTTGCGGGACTACATGCGTGACGCACCCCAATCAGGCGAAGACGTCCAGATATACAAGGACGGACGCCGGGTGCTGATTCAGATCGGCAAGCAAAAGCTGGAGCCGGGATCGGGCCAGTTGCTGTTCAACTTCTCGGAAGAGGAGCTTTCGAAGCTGCTCGAGCTGCCGGCTTCCGCCAAGAACAGTCACTCGATTGCGGAGCGTCTGCGGCAAAAACTAGAGGCCGATCGGTGGTTTGAGCGCGGCCTCGAACTCGAACAAACCGGGGCGCCGTTCGAGCAGATTATTGAGGCTTACCAGAAAGCGACCGAACTGGACCCACGCTCGGCGGGTGCTCGAGTCAATCTGGGAACAGTATTCTTTAACGGGCATGCCTGGGCAGATGCCGAAACTCAATACAAGGAAGCGCTCGCGATTGATCCGGACTACGCACTGCCGCACTTCAACCTGGGCAACCTCTACGACGAACGCGGCGATACAGCCGAGGCGTTGTATCACTACGGCGAGGCGATCCGCATCCAGCCAAACTACTCCGACGCGCACTACAACCTGGCGTTGCTGCACCAGAGCCTGGGCGAGGTGATGGAGGCGGTAAGACACTGGCGCGTTTACCTGAAGCTCGACGGCGGCAGCACCTGGGGACAGATTGCGCGGCGCGAGCTGAGCAAGCTCGAGAGCATGACAGTGACCCCAGGGAAACGGCCTTTGCCGAGCAAACTGCAGCTGATCAGGACGGCTAAGACGGCCGGTCGCGACGATCTTTGAGTGCCACGCGCGCTGGCGCCCAGGTAGCGGCGATCATCCTGGCAGCGGGCGCGGGCTCCCGCATGGGGCGATTAAAGCAGGTGCTTCCTTACAAACGCGGCACGCTGATTAGCCACGCCGTAAGCGAAGCTCTGGAGGCCGGGTTTGATCCAGTGATTGTCGTCGTGGGCGCCGAGTCCGGAGCGGTACGCAGCGCTCTTGCGGAGCAGCCGGTATCGATCGTCGAAAATCCGAGTTGGGGCAAAGGGATGGGTTCATCCGTTGCGGCGGGCGTCAGATACCTACAGGAACAAACTGGCGACTCAGCGGCGGTGGCGATCCTGCTGGCTGACCAGCCGCTGGTAAAAGCCGCTCATCTGGCGGCCTTGAAAGACCTGTTCTCCCGCTCCGGCGCAACGGTGGTGGCCGCGTACTACAACGACACGCTCGGGGTTCCCGCGATTTTCGACCGCTCCCTGTTCCCGGTTCTCATAGCCTTGCCGCCCGAAGCCGGAGCCAGGTCACTACTGCGCGATCCCCGCATGCCGGTGACTGTTTTCGATCTGCCTGAGGCCGCAGTGGACATCGATACGCCGGGCGATTTCGCCGCGTTGCCCCCTACTGTTTAGGCAAAGGAGGCGGCGGAGCGGCGGGCGCTCCTTCTTCGTCCCCGAACGTGACAGTCGACTCGGCCCCGAAGCGCTTGTAGTTGAGATAACGGATCTCCATCCGGATGCGTTGCGGCCAGTCACGAAAGAAGAGCGTGTCGTCAGCGTAGGTCTGGGAGGGGAAGAGCCATTTGTCGTCGACGGTCTTCCGAATTGTCGTGAAGTGCGGCGTCAGGTTCTGTTCGCGAAGCGTCTCGATTTGGGGAACCGCCTGGCCTTCACTCTTGATAACTGCCAGATCGCTCTGCCGGACCCACAACAGGCCTTCGAACAAACGCTGGCCCGCCAGGATCTGGCGTGGGCGAATCTGTTCGACGAAGCAGGGTACGCCGTCGACCGTCTCTTCGCCCTTGTACTGTCCCTCATACAAGGAAACGCGGTCGCGGGTGAGAAGAAAAGGTTCGATGTTGCGAATATCATCGAAATCGACCGGCGTCAGTTTGATGCGGGTAAGAGTATTGCGGGGAGGCTGCACGGCCTGCTCGTAGCGCACGTGCGCAGGCGAAAAAGTGATGTCGCGCACTTCACGGTACTCGCCTGTGACTGTGGCTTGCGTATTGAATTCCTGGACCGTCACGGACTGCCGATAAGTGTAGTTACTCATGGCCTGGGCGTTTTCGGTCTCACGGGCGGCGATCTTCCGGAGGAGCCCCGGGGGCGGTTCGGCAGCCCAAGCGACCGCGGCGGGACGGGCGATAGCCGATGCTACGATGAGGGCGATGTTGCGGACAATGCGTCCATTTTTCATAGCGTTAGCCTGTACGTGGATCGCATTAACCCTGGCTGCTTTCGTCTATTCTCAGCGGCAGCCTCATCCCTATTGGATCATGAGTGCGGCTTTGCCGGCGTTCCTGGCCGAAGCAGTTTTCTATCTGGGCTCAGTGTTCGAAGCACCGCGAGTGTGGTTCGGCAAGCTCTTTTCACCACGGACGCAAGCCGCCCTGCTATGGCTGACCGCCATCCTGCCATATGTCATCTTTGCCTTGGCAAGCGGAACGTTTTCGCGAAACGCTTTCCAGGTAATCGCCGCGCTAGCAGCAGTCCTGTCTTTCTGGTACGTCCTGCTGCCGCGGCGCACGGCCTACGACGTCGGTTTCCTGGCGCTGGCGGCCGCGCCGATGATCCTGCGAGTGTTTCCCCGGCTCTACCTTTCGCCCGATCCTCATCTCCGATTGGGAGACGTGCTCGGCCACCTGATGTGGATTCGGCTGGGTATCGCCGCACTGCTGATTTTCCGCGAGTGGAATCCTGGCAGCTTCGGTTTGTGGCCGCGTCTGCGTGAATGGCGCATCGGTACGCTCTGGTTCCTCATCGCGGTGATTCCGCTGTGCGCCCTGGCGATGGGTATCGGCATGCTCCGCTTCGCGCCCCTACAAGCTCCGTGGTGGCGAGTAGCGGGCATTGCGATCGGGACGTTTTTCGGGGTGCTCTGGGTGCTGGGTCTAAGCGAAGAACTATTCTTCCGCGGGGTAATCGAGCGCGCGTTTCTGAATACGCTACCCTCGCCGGTACTGGCCATTCTGCTCTCGGCCGTGATCTACGGCATTTCCCACGCGGCTTACCGGGGATTTCCAAACTGGCGCGAGATAGCCGTTACGACGGTCCTTGGGATCGCGTGCGGAATCGCTTATGCCAGCAGCGGTAGCATTCGCGCCCCTATGGTGACGCACGCCTTTGCGGTATCGACGCTGCGAGTACTGTTTGTTTACACCTGATCGAGCGCTTGTTCGAAGTCGGCGAGGAGGTCTTCCCAGTTCTCGATACCGCATGAAATGCGGACCAAGCCTTCGGTAATCCCGGCCTCGTCGAGATCGTGCGCACTCCAGGCGGAGTGGGTGGTACTTCGCGGATGGCAGGCCAGCGTCTCGACGCCGCCCAGCGAGACCGCATTCCGGGCCAGCCGGACATGACGCAGCAGATCGAAAGCAGCCGCCTTCCCGCCCTTGAGGTCAAGGGAAACAAGACCGCCCGGAAACGAGCACTGCTCACGATAGATGCGTACCTGCTCGCGATCTTCGAAGAGCGTTGGGTAATAAACCTTACGAAGCTTGGGATGGCCCGCCAGCTTTTCGGCGATCCGCTGCGCGTTCTTGCTCTGGCGGTTCATGCGCAAGGTGACGGTGGGGAGCCGCGAGTTCAGGATCCAGCATTCGTCGGGCTGAAGAATGGTGCCGAACAAGCTGCGCTTACTGCGAATCTTGTTCATCAAGCCGACGTCTTTGGCGAGCGCCACGCCGCCGATGATATCGCTGAAACCGCCCAGGTACTTGGTGGCTGAGTAAAGAGAAACATCTGCGCCGAGAGCAATCGCGTTCTGGAAGGCAGGCCCCAGAAACGTATTGTCGATCATGACCAGCGGCCGCTCCGGGGCCGCGGAGCCGTTAGTGCCGTTCGTCGAGGACGCGGGCATCCGGGCAACAGCCTCGCAAACGCGCCGCACATCGGTCATGATGATAGTCGGGTTGGCGGGCGTCTCGATCAGAACCACTTTGAGGTTTTGGACAGTCCGGATGGCTTCGTCGATGGCTGCCGTTTTTCCGGCCTGCACAGGAATCCCGGTGATCCCGAAAGGCTGGAGAAAGCCCTGGATCAAGGTCTGAGTTCCACCATAAATCGGCACCGTGTAAAGCATCGTGTCGCCCGGCTTGAGAACGGCGAGCAGAGCAGTCATGATGGCGGACATACCGGAGTTGAAAACGGCAGCTGCCGTGGCGCCTGGCTCTAGGGGGAGAATTTGCTCCTCAAGGATCTGAGCGTTGGGATGATTGAAGCGGGAGTAGACCAGATCGACGTTTTCATCCTCAGCCCGGAGAGCGCGGCCGCCCATGATGTCAAAGGCGCGCTCGGCTGCTTCAGGGCTGGAGAATACATAGGTCGAGCTGCGGAAGACAGCGGGCCGGGCGGAGCCTACCGACAGAGCGGGGTCGAAGCCGCGAGTTAAAACGTCGGTTTCAGGCCGAAGATGTGGAGGATGTTTTTCTGAAGTCACTCGAGTGAGGTCCCGTTTAAAGTGTAGCGGGAAATGGTCGATCAACTCCTAGAGACTTCTCCGGGATCGAGGACGAACTAACGATTTTGTGAAAAGATAATGCGAGGCGTGGGAAGACTTGGGAAGCGAACCTTACAAACCCTTTCGGGTGCCAGGGAGGTGTTGCTTCAGGGGTCTTTCTATGAGGTTAGTCTCGCTTTGGTGGGAGTTGCCTCCCTGGCTTGATTCCAATATTAGAATATGGATTTGCGGAACGCAAGCCTTTTCTATACAAATTTCGAGATTTTTTTATAACCGGCAGGCGGAGAACATCTAAACCATGGGTCCAGGAACGACTTTGTGAAGATTACCCTTCTAGGATCAACAGGTTCCATAGGAACAAGCACGTTGGATGTTCTTCGGCAGAATCGTGACAGCTTTGATGCATATGCACTAGTTGCAGGGAAAAACATACAGGTTCTAAGTTCCCAAATTCTGGAATTCCGGCCATCGGTCGCTGTGGTAGCTGACGAAAACGATGTTCCGGTCCTATGTGGGTACTTGAGGGAGGCAGGGCTGCCGGAGAGCCAGTGGCCGGAATTGGCCGCCGGACCCAAGGCCAGAGTGGCGGCGGCCATTGCGCCCGAGAGTGATTTTGTAATGTCGGCGATTGTCGGTGTCGCCGGGCTGGAAGCTACCTACGAAGCGATCCGGCGCGGGAAGCGAGTCGGCTTGGCGAACAAGGAGGTACTGGTCGCAAGCGGCCGGCTGGTTATGCAAGCGGCCCGGGAGGCCGGGGGCGAGTTGATTCCGGTAGATAGCGAACACAACGGCGCGCACCAGTGTTTCCGCGTAGGCTTGCGGAGTGAGGTGACGCGATTGCTGTTAACTGCCTCGGGCGGTCCCTTTCGCGACACTCCCGCCGATGACCTGTGGCAAGTAACGCCGACGCAGGCTTTGAAGCATCCTACCTGGCAGATGGGCCAGAGGATCACGATCGATTCAGCCACCATGATGAACAAAGGCTTCGAGGTAATTGAAGCATGCTGGCTGTTCGATCTGCCTCCTGCGCAGGTAGAGGTGGTGGTTCATCCGCAATCATCGATACATGCCATGGTTGAATACAACGATGGAAGCGTAATGGCCCAAATCTCGGCTACCGATATGAAGATGCCCATCCAATACGCCCTGACCTACCCTGAGCGGTGGCGCGCGCCCGTGCCACGGCTGGATTGGACACAATCGCGAAGCTGGGATTTCTCGCCGCCAGACATGCGGAAGTTCAGACTTCTGAAACTGGCTTACGAGGCGCAGGAGCAGGGCGGATCGGCAACATTAACCCTGAATGCAGCGGACGAAATCGCCGTAGAGGCATTCCTTGCCGGGCGAATTCCGTTTCCGGCAATTGCCGAAACAGTTGAGGAAACTCTGACGCAGCAGACGAGCAGAGAACCGGAGACAATAAGAGAGGTTCTCGAGATGGATGCCGAGTCGCGCGAGGTGGCGCGCCGGATAGTAAAAGCTCGGGCGGCGATGCCGGCTGGGACGCGGTAAGCTCCCGAAGCGTAACAGCCTGGGGCACGTCAAAGAGAGGTCGGGATGGAACGGAGAAGGTTTTAGAGCGTGAGTTTTTTACAGCCGGTTTTTTGGGTCGTGATCCTGCTGGGCGTCATGATCCTGATTCATGAGCTCGGGCATTTCTGGGCGGCCTTGGCGGTCGGAGTAAAAGTCGAGACTTTCAGCATTGGCTTTGGGCCAAGGTTGTTCGGATTCAAGCGCGGCGACACCGACTTTCGCGTATCGGCAATCCTGTTTGGCGGGTACGTGCGGATGATGGGCGATCAGCCCGGCGATACGCAGGCATCCGACCCGAGATCGTTCCTGGCCAAATCGAGATGGCAGCGCGCAATCGTGATCGTTGCCGGTCCGCTGATGAATGTGCTGCTTGCTATCGGGATTGTGACTGGCCTGTATATGTATGCGTATCCAAAGCAGGTGGATACGACGGATCCGACAATCAGCGCGGTTGTGGCAGGCTCTCCGGCGGCGCAAGCCGGCCTTCAGCCGGGCGACAAGATTGTTGCGCTTAGCGGTAAACAGCATCCGGATTGGGATTACGTACTTACTCAGGAAGCTTTGAATGCGAACCACACGATTCCGGTAACCGTTCTGCGACAAGGCAAAGAGGTACGGGCGGAGGTCACGCCCCGCATGGACCAGAAGCAGGGCATCGGCGATGTGGGCTGGAGCGGCCAGACGGATGTGCAGGTGGGCGACGTGCAGAAGGGCTCACCGGCTCAGGCGGCGGGGCTGCAAAAAGGCGATGTTTTCCTGAAGGTCAATGGCCAGCCGGTAGCCTCGCCAGTGACGATCCGGCAGGCTGTTTTTCATTCGAACGGCAAGCCGGTTCAGCTGGAGGTATCGCGGCATGGTGAGCCGCACAGTTTTTCTATCGCCGCGAAGGCAACCGGCGACCCGAAAACGCCCTGGTTGATCGGCGTTACGTTCAAAATGCCGGTACAGTTCGTAAAGCTGGGGTTCGGACCAGCACTGGTGGAGTCGCTGAAATTCAACCGGCAAAATGCCTTGATGTGGTTTCAGGTACTGCAGAGCCTGATCGAGCGGCGCGTTTCGACAAAGTCGGTAGCTGGGCCGATCGGCATGGCGCAGATGTCAAGTGAAGCAGCGCAGCACGGCGCCTGGGACTATCTTTTCCTGATGGCGATTGTGAGCCTGCAGCTCGCCATGTTGAATCTGCTGCCCATCCCGATCCTCGACGGCGGAACGCTCCTGATGCTGCTGATCGAGATGATCATGCAGCGCGAGATGAGTCTACCGTTAAAAGAGAACATCTTCAAGCTCGGCTTTGTGTTCCTGATGATGGTGGTGATGTTCGTGATATATAACGACATCAGCCGGATCCTGACTAAAGGCTAAAAACCTACTTAGCTAAGCCGGATGGAGAGCGCTTCACTCAGCGCAAGAAACCCGGCGGCCCAACTCTGCGCTTTGCGATCGCCGCGCAACGCACGCTTGGAAGTTTTGCTGTACAAGCTGGCGGCCAGAGCGTAAATCTCGTTCTGCACGGACCACAGGCTAATCGGGAACGGCATTTGCTTCGCCGTTCGCAATGCTTTCAAAAGACCCTCCAACTTGTCGGGGTTGGAAGGATCGGCCGTTAACTGCTTGGTGAGGGTTTCGAGCTTGTGGCGCAGCAGGAATTCGATCGTGGTTTGGTCGAGATGAATGCGGCTGGCACTCGCTTCGCGCAGCAGGGCCCGGATCCGGTGATCGTCGAGCTCTTCGGCGGAACAGGCACGGCGCAAGAGACTGTTCATGGCGTACTCAACCGCGGCAGTGAACTCGCGCGGCATCGGGTGTGCCTAAGCTCGTGATGAAACGCATCAGCGCAGCGTGATGCTCGTACAGGGTCAGGTACGCGGCCTCTGCTTCAGCCACAGTTGCCGACAGGATTGTGCGGACGATGCGGCGCTGTTCATCGCGAAAGAGCGAGCGAAGCGAGTAGGTCTTTTCGCCAAAGCGTTTGTCAAGCAGGCGGACGACTTCGGGGATATCGACACCGGCAAAGGACTCGCTGATCGAGTCGAGCATGTCCTGATAGTCGGACGGCTGGTCGCATTTGGTCACGCCGCCTGCCACGTTGATGATCGCCAAAGTGAACCACCCAGAACGTGAGCACCTCCGATTCCTGCGTCACCTTGGATGTGAAACGCGCCTGGCCGAGCGCCATGCGCATTTTGCCGGCATCGCCGGTGTGATAATCGAGCCGCTTGACAGCGTAGGAGAAGATATCGGTGCGCTCGCCATAGGGAGCGAAGAGAGAGCTGATGGAGTAGTGCGCGCCCACTTTCTCGAGATCGACGATCGGACGGCTGCACATAGCGTTTAATAGATATTCGCGCCATCGCCGTACTCGGCTAGATTACTTTTGGCAAGCTGCCAAGCCGCTCAAGGAATTGCTGCTTCCACTCGGATGTCGAACAACTCCTCGGCAAGCTGCACAACACGCCCGGCGTATTGAATGACCTGCACCGTTTCGATTCCCGAAAGATCGTCGAAAAACCAGCCGCAGCTGGTGTACATGAGCATGGCGTGGCGCTGCAGCTCCATCAGCTTCCAGACAGGACCTGCTCGGCCTCACTCAGCTGGCGGCTGAAGTGGGCTTTGCCGAATTGCTTCGCGGACTTCGGGCGAGCGATCGAGAACGACCTTGATATAGGCGTCGCGCGCCGCCCACGGGATCGTTCAGCAGCATGCTGCCGAGCTTCTCAAAGTGCGGGGTAATCCAGTCACGCAGCCAGTCGAGAGCATCGCGCAGCGGCTTGCGCCATTCCTGATTCCAGCCGACGCGTCCGACGTTGCATCCGCAATTACTGCGCCAGCGCTCCACGCCATGCATGCAACTCCAGGCGGTATTTTCGTGAATCTGCGACTTCCCAGGCGGGCGGGAAGAGTTGCGAGAAATTCGCCGTAATTCGTGATCCTGGCAGACTTCGTTCGTCTCAATGTGATCGATCGCGTAGGCTAGCGCCATTTCGCCGTGCCTGTGATGATGGCCGTACGTTTCGCCGTCGGTGGCGATATGCATCAACTGCGGTCCGGTAGCGTGCATCGGAGAAGGCCGCCGGTCAGCCGGGCGGCGAATCGCTCGCCGTTGTTCAGCAGCTTTTCGAAGGCGACGGCCTGCGAAATCGGGCCATCGTAAAAGAAGAGACTGATCGATTTGCCGCCGGGCGTTTTGAACAGATAGGCCCGCGCGGGATCGACTTTCGAGCCGTTGACATCCTGTCCAGGTCGTGCCGCTGCCGAGCGGCCGTATTGCTTTGGCCTGATGCGGAGCGAGGATGGCGTACGATAAGCCAGCTTGTGCCATGAGGTCGAGCGACTCAATATCGACAGCTGTCTCGGGCAGCCACATGCCTTCCGGCTGTCTACCGAAACGGCTGACGAAATCTTCGTAGCCCCAGCGGATCTGGGTTTGTTTGTCGCGGCTGTTGGCAAGCGGCAGGATGATGTGGTTGTAGGCCTGCGCGATCGCGGAGCCATGACCGGAAAACTGCTTTTGGCTCTTGCGGTCGGCATCGATGAGGCCGCTGATAGATTTCCGGCGCGTGCTCTGCCGCCCAGGACAGCAATGCGGCCCGAAGTTGAAACTGATTTTCGAGTAGTTGTTGACGATGCGCGTGATGCGCTGCTCACCGTCGAGAATGCGGGCGGCGAGATTGGGCCGTAGCACTCGGCGGCGATGCGTTCGTTCCAGTCGTGATAAGGGTAGGCCGAGTCCTGCAGCTCAATCTGCTCGAGCCAGGGATTCTCGCGAGGCGGCTGATAGAAATGGCAATGTATACAGAGATATTTCATGCGGTCAGCTGCAAGCTTGAAGGCCGTTCATCTCTGAGCGTGATCGGAAATACGGCTTATTCTCAGCTTCCCGGTAGAAAAATTGTGAACACAGCGCCGCTGCCACGTTCCCGATTCGCGGCGCCGACGCGGCCCGAGTACTTTTTCACAATAGAGGCAACGATATGAAGACCGAGGCCGGAGCGAACCGCGCTGCCGGTTTTGGTTGACACATTGGGCCGAAAGAGGCGGGGCAGCAGATCGGCGGGAATGCCAGGCCCGTTATCGGAAATGGTGATGGAGAGGCCGTCTTCGCCAGTGTGGGTTTCGATCTCGATACGGCCGGGGCCTTGCATGATTTCGGCGGTATTGAGGAAGAGATTCGCAAAGACGCGCTCCCAATCTTTGGACGACCCGGGCAGGCGGACATCGGCGGGTATGCGCCGCACCCAGCGCATGCGCGGCTTCCGCCCGGCAACGCAGTAATCGGTGATGGATTGAATGGCGTCATCGACGATCGAGGCAAGATTCGGCGTGCCGTCGGGGATGGCGCCGAGAAGACGCTTCCCGCGCTTGACGCTACGGCAGAGAGTTGCTGCCAAAGGTTTCCAGCGCCGGTCCGCATTCAGCAGCTCGGCTGCTTCGGTGATCGTCTCAAATACGTTATTCAGATCGTGGATCAGGCTTTCGTGGCTGAGATCAGCTTCGAGGGAATCGTCCATTCGCTTCGCTTACTGGGTGATACTTCGCAGAGTCTTGTAGAAGTCCGGAAAGGAGACGGACGCCGCTTCGGCATCGTGCAGGAGTGACGGCCCGTCGGCAAGCAGAGCCGCGACAGAGAATGCCATCGCTATGCGGTGATCACCGCAGGAGTGAATCTCAGCGGCACGAAATTTCTGCCGCCCGGGAATTTCCAGCCCATCTTCGGTTGTTTTCACTTCGATCTGCATCGCTCGAAGATTGCGTGCAATCGTCTCGATGCGATCAGTCTCTTTGACCCGCAACTCGCCCGCATCGCGGATGATCAGACCATCCGCACTTTCGGCTCCCATGATCGCGAGTATCGGGATTTCATCGATGAGAGCCGCCGTTGTCGCGCCTTCAACAACGCCGCCCTTCATGCGGGAAGTCTTCACCCGCAACGCGCCAATCAGTTCCCCATTTGTCTGTTCGATCTGAAGCACCTTAATACTGGCGCCCATGCCAACAAGCACATCGAGCAAGGCGGTGCGCGTTGGATTGAGCCCGACTGAGCCGATGACGAGTTCGGAATCCGGAAGCAGCAGGGCGGCAACCAGGAAAAACGCCGCACCCGAAAGGTCTCCCGGCACGACGAGTGTTTTGGCTTGGAGCGCCGCGCCACCCCTGACTCGAACGAAGCGGGGCTCAAGCTCGATATCGGCGCCAAGCTCTCGCAGAGCAATCTCAGTATGATCGCGCGTGATTATGTTCTCGCGCACAGACGTTTCGCCGTCGGCGTAAAGACCGGCGAGCAGAACACAGCTCTTCACTTGCGCGCTCGCTACCGGCGTCTGATAAGAAATCGCGTGCAAAGCAGAACCGCGAATGGTAAGCGGAGGCAAGCCGTCGCCAGTCGCTTCGATGCGTGCTCCCATTTGCGAGAGTGGTGCGATGATGCGGCGCATGGGCCGCTTCACAAGCGATTCATCTCCCGTGATGGTGCTGGTGAATGGCTGTGCCGCGAGTATTCCCGACAGCATGCGCATGGTGGAGCCCGAGTTACCGGCATCGAGTGTGTCGTTGGGCGGCGTGAGACCGTGAAGTCCGCGGCCATGCACGGTGAGGACCTCACGACCTTCTTCCACTGCGACTTCGTGCTCGATGCCAAGCGCGGCCAGGCAGGAGAGTGTGGAACGGCAGTCGGCGCCAGTTGAATAGTTATAAATCTTCGAAGAGCCCTCCGCAATCGCGGTGAGCATGGCGTAGCGGTGGGAGATTGATTTGTCACCCGGCAAGGTCACAAGGCCGGTGACGGCTCGCGCGGGCGAGACCTGCTCAGTCATGGAATCCGTATTGTAGCGTTTGCAGGCAGAGACGATCGCGCTTGTTGTGGTAAAACGACGTAATCATGATGAACCGACGCGAATGGATGGCGGGCTCAGCGGCAGCTGCGGCCAGTGTGGCAGCGGCTCAAGCGAAGCAGGGCGGCGCGGCGAAGAAGCCAGTCGTGATCTCGAGCGCAAACGGCTTGGCAGCATGCGCCAAAGCAATGGACATGCTGAAGAGCGATGCCGACACGCTCGATGCCGTGATTGCCGGCGTGAACATCGTGGAACTAGATCCGAACGACACGTCAGTCGGCTATGGCGGGTTGCCGAATGAAGAGGGCGTGGTCGAGCTCGATGCCTCTGTCATGCATGGCCCAACACGCCGGGCAGGCTCCGTAGCAGCGATCCAGGGGATCAAAACTCCGTCGAAGATTGCCAAGCTGGTGATGGATCACACGACGCACGTGATGATCGTAGGCGAAGGGGCAACGCGATTCGCGGAGACGGAAGGCTACAAGCGGGAAGACCTCATGACGGAAAAGTCGCGGACCGCGTGGCTGGTCTGGAAAGAGAGCCTGCGATCGCCGGGCGCGTTTAATAACTGGATCTCGATGAAGGAGAACCTGACGGCGGAAACGAGAGCGCCGATCGAGCAGCTGCGCGAGAGATTTCCGCATGCAGATGCAGAGACGCTGGCCTGGGCGTGGGAGATGGCCGTGCATCCGACCTACGGAACGATCAACTGCATGGCGCTGAACTCGCGGGGCGAGATTTCGGGCGTGACGACCACGAGCGGACTGGCTTGGAAGATACCCGGGCGAATCGGGGATTCACCGATCATTGGCGCCGGCTTGTTTGTCGATCCGGACGTAGGCGGCGGAGGATCTACGGGCGTTGGCGAATTGAACATCCGCGTGGCGGGCGGACATACGATCGTCGAGAGTATGCGGCGCGGGATGTCGCCGCAAGACGCAGTGCTCGAAGCATTGAAGCGCGTCTCGAAGCTTTATAACGATGACAAAACGATTTTGAACAAGCTCGATATTGAGTTTTATGCTTTGCGCGTGGATGGTGCGCATGCCGCTGGTTCACTGTGGGGCGGCCACAAGAGTTATAAGACTTATGCGGTGAACGACGGAGGCGAGAGCCGTCACGAGCCCTGTGTATTTCTATACGGGAAGTGACGGCCGCCTTGCGATTGGTTCACTTACTTCTGAATGTCGCTGCTTACTCACTGCCCAGGTCGCGCTTCTCGCCTTGGCAAGAACGACGAGCCGTCGTCTTCTTCTCACGAAGCACGCCAAAGATCGAAACGGCGATCTGCGCCGCGAAAACAGCCATCCAGAACATCTTGACCTGATAAAGGCAATCACACCGCCAGACCACTTATTTTTGTAAGTAGCTGAATTTAATAAGCTATGCTTTGCGCGCCACGGGCCGGGTCCCATTCTGAACGGTCTGGAGCGTTCCATTCCGGTACTTACGTACCAACTTAGAATTTTTGATAAGATTTCGGAAGCAGCCGACTAAAGCTTCAGGATGCAGAGTCTCCGGTGGGCGGAGCTGCGTAACGTGTTGCAGCGGGTACATACGCTGGAAAGAGTTATATGCCGTTTTCGCTTTATCAGCTGCTGCTAGCTTCTCTCCTGTTCATCTGCCTGGCGAGCTTTAGCTGGGCCATGCGGAGCTTCTTTGTAAGGCAGGGGACCGTAACTATTGGTCTAAAGCTGACTGTTCTTGCCGGGATGGTATTTGCCATTCTGCATTTTGTTGTGATCCTCACATCGCGCAATATTGCGACTCCCCTAGTCGTGATTGCAGCCGTCCTGTACTTACTTTCTCTAGCAATGTTCTGGTGGGCGATAACGGCCAATCGGGTGAAGCCGCTCTCTGCCTGTTTCTCAACGAACGAAAGCTTGCACCTGGTGCAACATGGCCCTTATCGCCTGGTGCGCCATCCGTTCTATTGCTCCTATTTGCTGACGTGGCTGGCCGGGGCGGTAGGCACCTGGAGTCCCTGGCTGGGGCTGACATTCATTGCCATGTTTGTGCTCTACCTCTCAGCCGCCCGCAACGAAGAAGACAAGTTCGCATCCAGCCCCCTCGCTGAATCGTACGCAAAATACCGCAGCTCGACCGGACGCTTTATACCGAGCCCGTTCAAGCTTCTGGTCAGGCGTTCACGATAAGCGATGCGGCTTGCCTGGTACAACATCGCGCATGACAAAATGCGCTTTACGGTTACGGTGCTGGGAATCATGTGCGCCGTGTTCCTGATGGTCTTCCAGGGCAGCGTACTACTGGGATTCATGCGAGCAGCGTCGGAGATCATCGATGCGACCGATGCCGACATCTGGATCACCGGTCGCGGAGTTCCTTGTTTTGAATTTCCCGTGCCGATTGAACGGCGGCTGGTGGAGATCACACGAGGCATTCCCGGTGTTGCCGAGGCAAGCCGGATTTCAACGGGGCAGATTCAGATTCGTAAAGCCAACGGTGCGCGCCAGCAGGTGCTGCTGGTGGGAGCAGATACGCAGGTGGGACCGCGCTTCCCGATACCGTACTTGTCCGGCGGCTCTGGCCCGGTAGCTCCCGATGCACTGCTAATTGACGAGAGTAACGCGGCGCAGCTGGATGTTTCGCACGTGCCGGTTGAAGTTGAAGCGAATAATCTGCACGCTCATGTAACGGGCCAGACTTCCGGGTTCAGCTCCTTTATCGGCAGCCCTTATGTTTTCACCTCGTACGAGGACGCGGCGAAATACATTCGCCTGGCGCCTGACGAGACTATGTTTCTTCTGTTGAAACTGAAACCGGGTGTGGCAGTCGACGAGGTAATGGGTGATCTGCGGACCCGCTTCCCGAACGTGGATGTGTGGACCAGGGCCGAGTTCGCCAGGAAGGCGCGCTGGTACTGGATATCGAAAACGGGGGCGGGCGGCGCCATTCTGATGGCTGCGCTGCTTGGATTTTTCATCGGCCTTGCGATCGTTTCGCAAGCTATCTACGCGACCACTATGGAGAACATCGAGGAGTTCGCCACGCTTAAGGCCATTGGCGGCTCGCGCGGGTTCATCATGGGCGTCATTGTGTCGCAGTCGGTGATATGCGGCTTGGGCGGCTACCTACTGGGCGTCCTGATCACGGCTCCGATGGTGAAGATGGCTGCATCGAGCATTCCGTGGGTATTCACTCCCTGGTGGCTCCCCATCACGGCGCTCTTCCCGACGCTGGGGATGTGCATATTGGCTTCGTTTCTGTCAGTGAAAGCGGCGCTTCGGATTGAGCCGGCAAGGGTGTTTCGTGCCTGATCGACATCTTTCGATTGAACGCGCCAGCGTATTTTATGGACCGGCGCAGGCCCGGGCTACCGCGGTGAATGACGTCTCACTCGACTTTCAGCCAGGCACGCTGACGCTAATTATGGGTCCATCGGGAAGCGGCAAGACGACGCTGCTTTCCGTTCTCGGAGCGCTTCTGCGGCCGGATTCCGGCAGCGTGTATGTGAACGGCGAGGATATCAGTACTCTGGGAGAGGACGAGCGCACCAAGTTGAGGCGCGAAAAGATCGGCTTTGTGTTTCAGGCATTCCGGCTTTTTCATGCGCTGACTGCGCTGGAGAACGTATTGATTGCCGGAGATGTTCGAGGGCAACGCGACAAGGGCGCGACCGAGAGGGCCGCCGATGCTCTGGGCCAACTCGGTTTGGGAACCAAGCTCAGGCTGAAGCCGAAGGAGCTGAGCGGCGGAGAGAAGCAGCGGGTTGCCATTGCGCGAGCGCTGTTTGGCGATCCCAACATCCTGCTGGCGGACGAGCCAACCGCTTCGCTCGACTCGCACTCCGGCAAACAGATTTGCGAAATATTGAGGCGCTTGTCGGATGAGCGGCGCTACACAACGATCGTGGTGTCGCACGATCCTCGGTGGACCAGTTTTGTCGATCGCATTGTGGTGCTCGAAGATGGCCGGGTCGTAGAAGAGAGGTTTAACAAGTTATGAACAGAATCGTTGTGAGAATCGGGGCTGGGCTATTCGGGCTGTGCGCGGTGGCGCTCTTGCTGCATGTCTTACTCTCGAGCCCAACGGTGGCCGCCATGCATGAGCCAGCGCGAGAGGATGCGAGGACGGTGGTGGTTGCCTGTCCCGGTCGCGTGGAAGGCCGCACGGACACGATTGAAGTAGGTGCAGCGGCGGACGGGGTGGTGCAGGCAATCCATGTACACGAAGGCGAGACGGTTGAACAGGGAGCACACTTGGCCGAGATCGGGTGCAGCGATCTTTCTTCTGCTTTAAATGTCGCGCGGGCGGAGGCGGAGAGCGTGAAGCAGGGGCGCGCCCGTTTGTTGATGGGCAGCCGTCCAGAGGAGCGGGAAGCGGCGGCGCAAAAGACTTTGGCCGCTCGAGCCGTGCTCGAGCATGTATCCGGCGAGCTTAGCCGCGCCAAGCAATTAAGCGACGCGGCCGCGATTTCGAAGGCAGCTTACGATCAGGCCCGCCGCAACTATGGAGTAGCCGAGGCACAGCTGAAAGAGGCGGAGAAGAACGAAGCACTGGTGAATGCCGGGCCTACCGCCGAAGACTTAGCCAAGGCGGACGCCGATCTGCACGCGGCCGAGAACCGGGTGCAGATGGCGCAGCAGAAAGTAGGCAAATGCATCATCGTGGCACCGGTGAAGGGCACAATCTTACGAGTTAATTTGCGCCAGGGTGAGTCGTTCTCGACATTCGCGCCCCATCCGCTGTTCACCATTGCGGATCTTTCAGGCAGGCGCGTGCGCGCCGAAGTAGACGAGCGCGACATCGGCAAAGTGCATGTAGGGCAACAGGCCATGTTGACCGCTGACGCCTATGCGGGCCAGCATTTTTCGGGAACAGTCACACGGCTGGCATCCATCATGGGACGCAAGACGGTGGATACCGGAAATCCGGCCGATAAGAGCGACCGGGACATTCTGGAAGCTTTGATCGATCTGCAGCCGGAGACCACGCCGCTGCCGATGGGCTTGCGAGTAACGGTGCAGTTTGTGCGGTAGATAAGCAGGACCACCGCTCACTAGGTGCGTGGCTAAGATCCAGCTAGAGACGCTGATTTCCCGCCCCGAGTGGCCGAGCCCTTCCGTTTTCCCTTAGCATTTTTGTCGACCCGTAGCTGCCAAGCGGCCTGCAGCGCCCCGGCCAACACGTCCTCCGTCGCTGAAGCGAGCCTGATGTGGGTTGCCCCCATTCGTCCCCATCCCCCAGGAACGGGAATGAAGATTGCCGGCGCTTCCTCAACAAAAGCGGCCTGCTGCTCCGGGCTCAGCATCAGGTTTCCGTAACCTTGATCCTGAGAGGCGAGCGTCGCGAAGATCCTGCCGCCCACGCGAAAGTCGGCCGCTCCCATATGCGCTCCTTCCTCTGCGTCGGGTAGACTCAGTGCGATCCGGCGAAAGTCGTCTATTTTCATTGGCTGTCGATTCCGCTTTTCAATTGAGCACCCTATCGCGTGCACGCATGGCGGGTAAAACCGGAGCTGGCACTGAACCTAACCCTGCCGCAACAGCGCCACCACGTCGTCGACTGTAATCACGCCGATCAGCTCTTCTTCTTCATCGACCACCGGTAGTGCCAGCAAATTGTACTTGTCGAACATCTCGGTGACGCGGTCCAGCTTCTCGCTCGAAGGGACCAAGAGCAGGGGATCGGAAGCGAGCTCCTTCAACGGCGTGTCGCCTGCGGCGAAAAACAGCTTTGCTAGCGGCACGCTGTATCGAAGCCGGTTTTTGCTGTCGGTGAGGAAGATCGTGTGCAAGTCTTCCAAAACTTCCTCGGTTTTACGAAGCTCTTGCATGGCCTGCGCCACGGTAGCATCGACCGGCAGCGCCAAGTAGCCCGTATCCATCAAGCCGCCTGCCGTGTCGTCCCGAAAATCGAGCAGCTCCTGGACCTCTTCTTTATCCTCTTGCTCCATCTCGTCGAGGAGCTCTTCGGAGCGCCCTTCTTCCAACTCGTTGAGCAGATCAGCCGCCTCCGAAGGCTCCATCTCTTCGAGGATTTCAGCTGCTTTTTCCGTTTCCAGCGAGTCGATGATCCGGGCCTGCAGCTCAGGCTCAACCTCGGTCAGCAGCTGCGCTGCGCTCTCGCTATCCATGTTGTCGAAGATAGCGGCGCGGTCTTCGTGGCCGAGGTTCTCGACGATGTCGGCGAGATCGGCCGGATGCATATCTTCGAGAAGCTTGTTCGAGATGTTCAGGCGCACGCGGCGCTGCGGATCGGACTCCAGGATGTTGCAAAACTCCCAGCGTATGGAGTGCGTGGGAATACGGCTTTGAATGCGGCGGATAAAGGACGGGGGAACAATACCGCGCAGCAATCTGCGCACGATCGAACGTATGCCGATGTCAACTTCGAGAATGTGAAGAACGTCGCTCGAGTTCTCGCATTCCTTGATGAAGGTGATGTCGTTAACCCGTACGACCTTCCGGCCCTGGGCGTCGATAATCTGCTGGTCGAGCAGATCGCGCACCATGCGGAGCATGTACTCGTCCGAGTGATACGGCGTCAGGCGTTCATCTTTGAGCCGCACGCCATCCAGACCTACCGATTGAACCTGGTCGTAGCGAATACTAAGCCATCCGGGGCCAGCCCCGACCAGGAAACGATCGAGGCGTACGGGATCGATGAGCGGAACAAGGGCTGCGTCACGTAAGGTACCGATGTCGCGGCCTTTCAGGTCGTAAACTTTTACGCCTAAGAGCTCCGACAAGTAGAGTATTTCTTCCGCCATAACCAAGAGGAGCGAGCTCCCGCAGACGCGCCCTCTTAGAGAATAACCGGCTTAGGGGCGTACTACACTGAGGATTCTTCCCCTCCTTTGCAGTGAGCCTTTCCGTAAAAGCCGATAACGCTACCAGCACGACCCGCCCTTCCACCGTTCGCGGCTTTTTCGGACCGTCCGGCCTGCTTTCACGCGCTCACCCCAACTACGAATTCCGTCAGGGCCAGCTTGAGATGGCAGAGGCGATTGAAGCTGCCTTGAAAGAGAAAAGTCACTTGATAGTGGAAGCGGGCACGGGTACGGGAAAAACACTTGCCTACCTCATACCAGCCATTCTTTCAGGCCGGCGAGTGGTGATCTCGACAGGCACCAAAAATCTGCAGGAGCAGCTTTATTTAAAAGACATCCCGTTCCTGCAGTCGCTTTTCTCCCGGCCTTTGAAGGTCTGCTACATGAAAGGCCGCAACAACTATGTTTGCCGGCAGAAGGTTTACGACGCTGAGCGGGAGCAGACGCTATTCGGGTCGGAAGAGGTGCGCGAGTTCCGAGTGATCCGTGATTGGGAGAGCCAGACCCAAACCGGTGATCGCAGCGAATTGCGGGAGATCGCGGAAGCGAGCAGCGCCTGGTGGAAGCTCGATGCGCGGAGTGAAAGCTGCGCCGGGCAGAAGTGCCAGCAGTTCGAACGCTGCTTTATTACCGAGATGCACCGGCGCGCAGCCGAGAGCGACATCATTATCGTCAATCATCATCTCTTCTTCGCCGACCTTGCCATGCGCGATCAGCAGTTCAGCGCGATCTTGCCGGAGTATTCGGCGGTGATCTTCGACGAGGCGCATGAGATTGAGGACGTCGCGGGGCAATACTTCGGGATGACGGTCAGCAATCTGCAAGTGCAGGAGGTGGTTAAGGACACATCCGGTGTTTCACGGCGCAAGTTTTTTTCGAGCCCGGAGCTGGATCGCAGCCTGGTTCATCTTAGCGACCGTTCGGAAGAGTTCTTCAGCTTGTTCGCCCATCAGGGCCGGCACGGGTTCAGTGAGCATGAGCAATTTCTCAGCGAAAACGAGAGTACGTACCGCGATGTGCTGCACGCGCTTGATGCCCTGTGCGTGCGGTTGGAGCTGGTACAAGGTGCCATCGAAGACACCCTTCCGCTAGTGCGGCGGGCCAGGCTGATCCAGCAGGCGCTTCGATTCTGGATGGAGGGTGGCGAACCGTCGTTCGTGTTTTGGACCGAAGGCCGTGGCCGCGGAGTTTACCTGCAGGCAACGCCGATCGATGTCTCGAAAATACTGCCGGGCCGGCTCTTTGAGCAGGTGGACAGCGCAATTCTGACTTCGGCAACCCTCACTGTGGCCGAAAGCTTCGCCTATGCGCAGGAGCGGCTGGGAATGCCAAACGCCAGAACCCTGCATGTGGTGAGCCCGTACGACTACAAGAAGCAGGTGCTGCTGTATGTGCCGCCTCACTTGCCGGATCCGCGCCAGCAGGATTTCGCTCGGCGCGCGGCTGACGAGATCGAGCGTCTAGTGGAAGCGTCACGAGGTCGGGCGTTTTTGCTCTTCACAAGTTATGTTCAGATGCGGCAGATCTACGAGCTTCTCCGCAAGAGACTCGAATATCCGATGCTGCTGCAGGGTGACGCCCCACGTACCGCGCTGATCGAAACTTTTCGCAACACGCCGGGCGCGGTGCTCTTCGGCACTTCGAGCTTTTGGCAGGGCGTGGATGTACAGGGCGAGCAGCTCAGCTGCGTGATTATCGACCGGCTTCCTTTCGCTGTTCCGACCGATCCCGTGGTTGCAGCAAGGAGCGAGGCGGTGCGAGAATCAGGCGGCAATGCCTTTCAGGATTATCAAATCCCGCAGGCCGCGCTGGCGCTAAAACAGGGTTTCGGCCGACTGATCCGGGCCGCAAACGATCGCGGCGTTCTCGTGTTGCTGGATAATAGGATTGTAAAGCTGCCGTATGGCAGGGTGTTTTTCAAAAGCTTGCCGCCATACCGGCTCACTCAAAAGCTGACCGACGTTCAAGACTTCTTTCATGTTTGAAATCTGCGTAGAACATACCTTCGCCGCCGCCCATGCGCTCCGGAATTATCACGGCAAGTGCGAAAACGTCCATGGGCACAACTATCGTGTTCACGTGGGAATGGAAGGGGCGGAGCTCGACGAGACCGGTTTGCTGTTCGACTTTGCGGAGCTGAAAAGGCGGCTGCGAGCAACCAGCGAGTATCTGGATCACCAGTTTCTAAACGAGCTAAAGCCGTTCGACGAGATCAATCCGTCGGCCGAAAACATCGCGCGCTTTATCTGCGAAGAGATCCAGAAAGAGCTGCAATCCGGATCGATTGCCTATGTGCGGGTGTGGGAGACAGACACGTCGTATGCAGTGTATCGGCCGTAGACCCGGGAACGTTTCAACTAGCGTCCGAAAAATGCGGCGTTCTTCTGGGTGAAATCGGCCCACTTGTCGGGCAGATCGTCAGCAGCGAAGATTGCGGAGACAGGGCAAACCGGAACACAAGCGCCGCAGTCGATGCATTCAACCGGGTCAATATACAGCATTTCTTCCCCCGCAAACTTCTCAGCGTCTTTCTTCGGGTGAATGCAATCCACCGGGCAAGCGTCGACGCAAGCAGTATCCTTAGTTCCAATGCACGGTTCGGCGATTACGTAAGCCATCTCTGAAGTTGATTCTTCCTAAGTTTAACAAGTAGCACAGCAGCTCCGATGGGCTCAAAGCACCTGCAGCGAGCGGCGAGAATCCTACGCTCAAGCGCGTACAATACCCATTGATGACACCTCGCGTGCGAAAAGCGGTGTTCCCCGCTGCCGGACTGGGAACCCGATTTCTTCCTGCCACGAAAGCACAGCCGAAAGAGATGCTGGCGCTGGTGGATAAGCCGCTCATCCAGTACGGCGTCGAGGAAGCGATGCACTCCGGCATTCAGAACATTATTATTGTTACCGGGCGCGGGAAGTCATCGATCGAAGATCATTTCGACGTCAGTTTCGAGCTCGAGCACTTGCTCGAATCGAAGAATAAGACGGAGATGCTTTCCATGGTGCGGTCGATCTCGGACATGATCGACGTATCGTATGTGCGGCAGAAGGAAGCTCTCGGCCTGGGACACGCGGTCCTGCGCGCCAAGGAGCTGGTCGGGCACGAACCTTTCGCCGCTGTTCTTTCGGACGACATCATTGCTTCAGAAATTCCCTGCATTCGCCAGCTACTCGATGTTTTCGAGTTCTACGGTGCATCCGTGCTCGCCCTGATGGAAGTGCCGAAAGATCAAATCTCGGCGTACGGCGTGGTGGATGCGGAACTGGTGGCCGACAATGGCCGCGAAAACCGGCTCTACCGGATTCGCAACATGGTTGAAAAGCCGAAGCCTGCAGATGCGCCGTCGAATCTGGCGATCATCGGTCGCTACATACTGACGCCCGAAATTTTTCAATGCATCGAAGCCATTGAGCCGGGCAGCGGGGGAGAGATTCAGTTAACGGATGCTCTGAAATATATGCTTCGGAATCGCCCCATCTACGGTCTGAAGTTTGAAGGTACTCGCTACGACGCGGGTGACAAATTGGGCTTCCTAAAGGCCACCGTCGAGTTTGCATTGCAGCGGCACGATCTGGGCCAACCGTTCCGGGAATACCTGAAGACGCTAAGCTTCGAGTAGTGCGTCCGACTCTATTCAAAACAGTTCTTGTGCTGGCGGCGGCTCTTGGCTGCCTGTATTCTGTTGTCGGTCAGACCCCGACGCCCCGCATAGTGGGGTACGTGGAGCTGGCGCTCAAACAAGGCGACCTTGCCGGCGCTTCGGCTTTGGTGGCGCAGTATCGGCGGCTGAATGGAGATACACCCGATGCGCTGGAGGCGCTTTCCTGGGTAGCGCGCGGTCAACTCGCTACCGGCGACAAGACCACAGCCAAGCAAACTGCGGAAGAGATTAAGCGCATCGCACGAACATCACTGTCCACTCGGAACCTCGACTCTGAACCTCACCTGCCGCTCGCGCTGGGAGCGGCTTACGAGGTCGAAGCGGAAATTTTAGCGCAGGATGGCAAGCGCGCCGAAGCACTTCAATCGCTTCAGGCAGCACTGAAAGAGTGGCGGACAACTTCGCTGGCCGATCGCTTGCAAAAGAACATCAATCTGCTCACTCTGCTCGGCAGGCCGATGCCAGTTCTGCGGGAGACGCAGTGGATCGGCAGCAAGCCGCCCGCGCCCGGACCGCGCCGTGCGAAAGCATCGCTCCTTTTCTTTTGGGCTCACTGGTGCGCCGATTGTAAAGCGGAGGCGCCGATTATTGCGCGGCTTGCCGAGGAGTTTGAGCCGAAGGGGCTGGCCATTATCGCGCCGACGCGCTTTTACGGCTATACGGCTGAGGACGAAAATGCCACGCCCGACGCCGAACGAGCATTCATCGAAAAAGTATTTGCACGATACTATGCGGCGATCCCCAATGTTAGAGTGCCTCTCGATGCGGGCAACTTTCAACGCTTCGGGGCAAGTACGACGCCGACCATCGTGCTGGTCGATGGAGCCGGAAAAGTGCGGCTTTACCATCCGGGAGTAATGGATGAAGCGTCGCTGCGCACCGCGATCGAGAAGCTACTGGCGGATCCTCGGAAAATTTCAGCATGATCGATCCCGCGCGATAATACCGGCATGGGCATTCGCGCAACGCTCGCAGCAGCTGGATTGTTCATCTTTATTTCCGCTGGGCTGGCGTCCGGCGCGGACACAAAAACGACGATCAAGGTCGTCGTGAAGAATCAATATGAGAAGCCGGTTGAAAACGCGGCCGTAATCCTCGATTTTCTCGGTTCGCACCAAATTACCCGGCTTGGCATGCGTAAGCCGATCCACTGGGAAGTCAAAACGAACCAGCAGGGAATCGCCCATTTCCCGCCAGTTCCCGAAGGCACTGTGCAGTTGCAGGTAATCAGCCAGAAGTATCAGACGTATGGCAAGAAGCTCGACGTAGAAGGCGATGAGAAGACCGTCGATATCAGTCTGAACGCGCCTCAAACACAGTACAGCGCGCATCCTCCGCTGAAGCCGGCAGATCCGGCAAAGAAGTAACCGCTATTTCGTGAACGGGTATTTGCCGTGGATATCGGCCGCGATTGCGTCGATCTCGATGCGCGCGTCGCGAGGCAGACGTGCCACTTCGATGGTGGTGCGGGCGGGCGGATTCGTCGGAAAATATTTGCCGTAGGCCTCATTCATGGCTGCAAAATCGTCCATGTTCTTCAAGTAGACAGTCGTCTTCACCACGTCTTCGAGCGAAAGCGACGCACCTTCCAGCACCAGTTTCAAGGTGTCGAGTATCCGCGCCACCTGCACTCCGATGGGCCCATCCACGAGCTCACCTGTCTGCGGATCCGCCGGGATCTGGCCGCTCAGGAATACGAGTTCATTCAGCTTAACTGCAGGCGAGTAAGGCCCAGCCGGCTTCGGACCCTTTGCGGGTGTGATGATTTCTTTCATTGCTCTATTGTGCACGGGAGAGCTTCGAAACCGGTGCCACGCCCGGTGGCTGACGGTCGAGAGTTCCGACAAGTTCGCGAACGTTGGCGAGCCTTGCTTTTCTCGCAAAGCGATCGAGTTCGCGCGCGACCAGCTGTGGAGCACGGGGATCGACAAATGTAGCTGTCCCGACCTGGACTGCGGCAGCGCCAGCAATCAGGAACTCCGCCGCATCGGCGCCGGTGGCAATGCCGCCCAACCCGATGACTGGAATCTTCACCGCGCACGCAGCTTCGGATACCAGACGCAAGGCGAGCGGTTTGATGGCCGGGCCGGATAATCCGGCAAATCCGGCAGCAATGCGCGGCTGGCGCTTGTTCGGATCTAAGGCAAACGACACGACCGTGTTGATGAGTGTGATCGCATCGGCCCCCGCTGCCTCGGCGGCACGGGCAAATGGCTCAATCTTCGCCACATTCGGCGACAGCTTTACCAATATGGGGCGACGCGTAGCTGGGCGTACCCGACCGACGAGATCAGCCAGCAGCGCTGGATCGCTCGAAAAGAAAATGCCGCCTTCCTTTGTGTTCGGGCAGGAGACGTTCAACTCGTAGCCGGCGATTCCATCGGCAGCTTCGAGCGCGCGGACGACCGCGACGTAATCCTCAATCGAATAGCCAAAAACATTTGCGAAAACAGGCACCAAATAGCGCCGCAGCTTCGGGAGCTTGTCCCGGATAAATGCTTCGACGCCGACATTCTGCAAACCAACCGAGTTCATCATGCCGCCCTCGGTGTGCCAGAGGCGCGGAGAAGGGTTACCGGCAATTGGCTCGCGCGAAAGGCCTTTCGTGACAATTCCGCCAAGCGTGTTCAAATCGACGATTGTTTCGAACTCGATGCCGTAGCCGAAAGTTCCCGAAGCAGCCAGCACCGGGTTGCGAAGCGATACGCCGCAGAGCGTAGTAGCCAGGCGATCGGTCAACGTGCCCACATAGATGCTCAGCCCTTCGCAGCAGACGCAAGTTCCCGGGAGGCAACCTGAGCCGCGGTTTCACGAATGAGCTGCCAGGTCTCGCGAACGTCGTCTTCACCGGTTTGAAAATTACCGATCGCGAAGCGCAGGACAAATTGGCCTCGCAGGACCGTGTGCGAAAGGAAAGCCTTCCCGGACTGATTGATCTCTGCCAGCAACTGCCGGTTGAGAACGTCGGTGCCGCGATGGCGAAAACAAACAAGCGAAAACGGAACGGAAGCAGAGAGCTCAAAATCACTGTCCGCCTCGACAAGCGCCTTAAGAACTTGCGCCAGCCGAAGCGACTCGCGCAGCAGAGCAACGATTCCCTGGCGACCGTAGTAGCGCATCACATACCAAAGCTTCAAGGCACGAAAGCGCCGCCCAAGCTGGACGCCGTACTCATTGAAGTTCACAACCTGATCGTCTTCCGGCGTCCGGATCACCTCCGCGCTCAGAGAAGAGGCTCGGCGGAGAATGTCAGGCCGGCGCGTGTAGAGCACGGTGCAGTCAACCGAGACATAGAGCCACTTGTGAGGATTGAGCACGAATGACTGCGCACGCTCGACGCCCGCGAACACCCAACGCATCTCCGGAACAATTGCCGCAGAGCCGCCATAGGCAGCATCGACATGCAGCCAGATGTCGTAACGCTCCGCGACCTCGGCGATCGCCGGAATCGGGTCGATTGAACTCGTTGAGGTGGAGCCGACGGTAGCGATGATGCAGCAGGGCCGTTTTCCGGTGGCAAGATCAGCCGTGATCTCCTCTTCCAGCAAATCGGCACGCATGCGGAATTCATCGTCGACCGGGATCTTGCGAACATTGTCCTGGCCAAAGCCGAGAGTGATGGCCGCTTTCTCGGCGGAGAAGTGCGTCTGTTCCGAAACGTAGATTGTGAGGCCTGGCCGCATACCTTTGGCCCGGCACTCCGGGTCGCAATATTCGCGCGCTGCCCCGATCGCCTGGAGCACCGCTACCGACGCCGTATCGTAGATGATCCCGAAGAGTTCGTGGTGGAATCCCAGCCACTCGCCAAGCCAGCGAAGCGTTACCTGCTCCAGTTCCGTTGCCGCGGGCGATGCCTTCCATAACATAGCGTTGACGTTAACGGAGGCGGCTAGAAACTCTGCCAAGATCGATGGCGGCGTAGAGGAATTGGAGAACCACGCGAAAAATCGCGGGTGATTCCACAATGTCAGGGCAGGAAAGACTGCCGTTTTGAAGTCGTTAAAAATCTGCTCGAAGCTTTCACCCTCCTCGGGCGCATGCTCCGGCAAAGCCGCGGAAAACTCGCCCGGCGCGACCGCCGGTAACACGCGATGATCCCGCACATTCTCCAGGAAACCGGCTATCCAGTCAGCGTGGGAATAGGCCGCTCGCCGAAACTCGTCGGCTTCGAACAAATGCGGTGAGCTTCTCTCAGGCTCCACAGTTCTACATTCTCATGCTCGGCCCTTTACGCCGAACACTAGTGGAACTGAACTGCTAGTGGACGAGCTTCGACAGCTCGCGTTTGGCATGCCGCAGCAGAAAGGTTTGGGTTAGTTCAAAGGGATCGAGGATGTGCTGGGGACGAAACTGGTTTGTCGACCAGGGGCTGCTCTCGTCCAGCTGAACACCCACAAAGTAAGCTCCATCGCGAGCCTGCGAGTAACGGACTAGCCCGACCAGCTCGCCCGAACCGTATGGCAATCGGACACGCGTGCCGATCCTGAGCGCCGCCTCCATCTGCAGACACATGCCGCCCTGAGATATATCCTCCAGGTTGGCGATGCGCCGCTTTTCCCGACCGGCCTGGTCGGTCCAGATTACTTCAACCAGGTCAGCGCAAAGCAGGCGCTTACTGAGACGACGTTCTTGCATTTGTTCCATACTGTCTCATCGGTCGATGCCGTGGCAGTTACGATGAGAATGTTGCCTCATGAGTACTAAGAGTACCTCAATTTTGTACTGGTTGCACGAACGCTTTCCGCACTGCAATAAGGCATTCCATCGTAATTGATATGGCACTACAGCCTGATCTTTCCACTCCTGCATCGGGCCCGAATACCCGTCTGGGCATCGTCCTTAGAGTCGGTTTCTTCATCGCCACTGTATTTATCGGATTGAAGCTGATCGTGTTCTTGCTCTTCTCCGTTTTCGGACTACTCGTCGCGGGAACGGTAGGACTTTGCGCAACGGCATTGATTGCGAATGTTTTAACAATGAGCATTTTCGATCGGCGTCCGTTCACCGATATCGGACTGCGGTTCAATTCGGCTTCTTGGATGAATCTCGCGCTCGGTCTGCTTCTAGGATCTGGGGCAGCGGCCTTTATGCTGATAGCACCTTTGCTCGCCGGGACGGGACATCTTGCGCTGAAGAGCGGGGCGAGTTCTTCCTGGCAGACTCTTGTCTTTTACCTGATTCTTCTGAGCGTTGCGGCGGCGGGAGAAGAGATGATCTTCCGGGGCTATGCTTTTCAGCTGCTGATCGAGAAAATCGGTCCGTTTGCCACCATCCTCCCGGTAGCAGTGATCTTTGGCTTCACGCACGCCTCGAATCCGCACTCATCCGATCTCGGCATCCTCAATACGGTGTTGTGGGGAATCGTACTCGGCTACGCATTCCTTCGGAGCCGGGATCTGTGGCTTCCCATCGGGCTTCATTATGGCTGGAACGTTGTATTGCCGCTATTCGGGGTGAACTTGAGCGGGCTTACAATTGATGTGACGAGGTACTACTATCGATGGGATCTCTTGCCTCTCTGGAGTGGCGGGGATTATGGGCCGGAGGGCGGACTGCTGGCAACGATTTTCGTCTTAGGGCTGTTTTACACCTTGACCCGGGTGCCGGTTCGTGTGCAACAAGCGGCAATCGCCCAAAGCTTAAACGAACCTGCCTGACCGCGCTTTTCGGCCTTAGCTTTCTTCTGTTAGGCAGCGCACAGCTGCGAGCGGACAAGCTGAGTTTCGACGAGCGTCTGGAAATCGAGCGCGGATTAAATGCCGAGTTCGCCACCATGAAAGTAGTTCTCCCGCGTTCCAAGAAAGCTTTGCAGTTTCATTCCGACGGTCACTACGACCGGACTGCCTGGACCAAAGCGCTCGACCAGGAGGGCCCGGCCGCTCGCATGGGCGATCAGGTTCAAATTACAAATGTGCAGATAGAATCCAACCGGATTCTCCTCGAGATCAACGGCGGCACCCGGTCGGGTCACTGGTACGACCATGTGCAGGTCGGAATGGGAGGCTCAAATGCGCCCATGACTACCAATCGGAATGGCCAGACCGTTGCTAACGGCTCGCACCTTGCCTTGCTTTTCCCAGGACCGGTTCCATCGCTGAAAGCGGCTGAGATCCGGCAGATGTTGTCGCCTATTTTCGACTTTGAAAAACACTCGGCTTCCGAACAGTATGTAGATAAACTGCCCGAGCCAATCAAGAAGGCTATTAAGGAACAGCGCGCAGTGGAAGGAATGGATCACGATCAGGTACTGCTCGCGCTCGGGAAGCCACGCAACAAGAGTCGAGAGACAAATGCCGAGGGGGATGCGATCGAAGACTGGATCTACGGCGATCCTCCCGGGAAGATGACCTTTGTGCGGTTCAATGAGGGCAAAGTCGTGAAGATCGAGGATTCTTACGCGAACATCGGAGGAACCACCGCGCCTCCGCTTCCTTCGCCCCGGTAGGCCTTTCCACTGCGCCAGGGCGGACGAATGCACGTCGATAAGTCGAACGGCTACGAAGGGGTATCGGCGGTGTTTTTGGCCGGTCGAGGAAAAGGCGGGACAGTTGGCACGCACACAGTTCGCGAGTGGGCACGGAGTCTCGCCACGGGCTCGTCCGTCTTAGACCTCGGATGCGGCAGCGGGAGTCCGGTTTCCCGCATTCTCGTACAGCAAGGATTGAGAGTCTCCGGAGTGGATGCGTCTCCGGCGATGATCGCGGCGTTTCAGAGAAACTTTCCAGGCGCCCCTGCCGATTGCGCCCCTGCGGAGGACTCAAGCTTCTTCAATAGGGAGTACGACGCCGTAATCGCCTGGGGCTTGCTGTTCTTATTAGGACCGGACCAACAGCACATTGTCATCCGAAAAGTCTCCCGAGCGCTGAAGCTCGGAGGCGAGTTTGTATTTACCGCACCGAGGCAACAATGCACTTGGGATGACGCCATGACTGGACTACCCTCCATCTCGCTAGGGCGAGATGCGTACCGTGAAATTTTGCGGGCGGAGGGGCTCACTCCGACCGGGGAACAGGTGGACGAAGGCGAGAATTGGTATTACTTCTCGTCAAAGACTAAGTGACTAAACGGCTAAGAAGCGCCTTCCTGGTTTGCCTTACCGTTTGCTTGTGCGAGGTCGCGGCAAGGCGAACCTCGGGCCAGGATACGCACCTGGAAGGAAGTTCGATACCGCAATACACTTTTCGCGTAGTCCATGCCTATCCGCACGATCCCCAGGCGTTCACGCAAGGCCTGGAGTTTCACGACGGTTTCCTCTATGAAGGCACCGGCCTCGAAGGGCGGTCGACCCTGCGCAAGGAGAAGTTGGAGACCGGCGAAGTGCTGCGGGAAATCTCGTTAAAGCCAACCGTTTTCGGTGAGGGCATCACGATGCTAGCCGCACGCATCATCCAGATCACCTGGCAATCGCACGCCGGCTACGTGTACGACAGCGCCTCCTTTCGCCTGTTGAGGACCTTTTCGTACCCGGGCGAGGGATGGGGTTTGGCTAATGACGGCCAGCGGATTTTCTTCAGCGACGGCACTGCCCAGATTCGCTGCTTAGATGGGCAGACTCTTGCAGAAAAGAGGCGCTTCACAGTGCACGACGGCGCACGGGCGATCGATCAGCTGAATGAACTGGAGTGGGTGCGCGGCGAGCTTTACGCAAACGTCTGGCAGACGGATCTTATCGGCCGCATCTCGCCCGATGATGGCCGGGTGCTCGGCTGGATCGATCTTGCAGGCTTGCTGCCGCGAGCAGATCGTACAGCGGAGACGAATGTGCTGAACGGGATCGCTTACGATGCCGTGGGCGATCGGCTTTTCGTCACCGGGAAACTCTGGCCGCAGCTGTTCGAGATTCGCCTGGTGCGGAAATGAATCTCGGGATCCGCAAGCGCTAGAACCAATCCTGCTTTCCTCCGCTCCGTAGAATAGAAAATATGCCAATTAAAGTAGGTATCAACGGCTTCGGCCGTATCGGGCGAAATGTTGTCCGGGCGGGACTGCATAATCCTGAGATCGAGTTTGTCGCAGCCAACGATCTGACTGACACGAAAACACTTGCGCACCTGTTGAAGTACGACTCGATCCTGGGCCAGCTCCCCGAAGAAGTGAAGGCCGAGGGTGATAGCGTCAGGGCCGGCGATGCAAAGATCAAGATTTTCGCAATCAAGGATCCCGCGGAAATCGACTGGTCGAGTCTGGGCGTGCAAGTCGTAGTTGAGTCGACCGGCCGCTTTACCGATGCCGCCGATGCCAAGAAGCATCTGCGTGGCTCCGTCAAGAAAGTAATTATTTCGGCGCCGGCAAAGGACGAAGACGTCACCATCGTGCTGGGCGTCAACGACAGCATGTACGACGCGGCGAAGCACAACATCATCTCGAATGCTTCCTGCACCACGAACTGTCTTGCGCCGCTAGTCAAGATTTTGCACGATACGTTCGGCATCGAGAAGGGCTCGATGACCACAATTCATAGCTATACGAACGATCAGAACGTGCTCGATTTCCCGCACAAGGATCTGCGGCGCGCGCGTGCTGCCTCATTGAACATGATTCCGACTTCGACCGGCGCCGCAAAGGCGATCGGGCTGGTCGTGCCGGAACTGAAGGGCAAGCTCGACGGCTACTCGATCCGTGTCCCAACCCCGGATGTGTCGGTGGTGGATTTCGTTGCGGTTCTGAAGAAGGATACGACAGCCGAGGCGATCAATGCGGCCTTTAAAACAGCCGCCGACGGTCCACTAAAGGGCATTCTCGCCTACACCGAAGACCCGGTTGTTTCAACCGATATGCTTCGTAACCCGAACAGTTCCATTGTGGATGCGGAGCTCACCAAAGTACTCGGCGGCAATCTCGCCAAAGTGGTCTCCTGGTACGACAACGAGTGGGGGTATTCGAACCGCATTGTCGACCTTATCGCCTTCTTGGGAAAGAAGGGTTTGTCGTAAGCAGCAGGTTTCGTTTCAACGATCCCTAAGAACCTTGAGAACCGCATCGGTGAACTCCTCGCTCGATGCGGTTCCGCCTACATCCCCGGTCAGATGCTTGCCTTCGCGGTAAACAGCTTCAATCGCGTTTTGCAGCTTCGCGGCCGCCTCAGTCTCTCCCAGGTGAATCAGCAGCATCGCCGCCGATAGCATCAGGGCCGTGGGATTGGCTTTGCCCTGGCCAGCTATGTCGGGTGCGCTGCCGTGTACGGCTTCGAAGACAGCATGCGTTTCTCCCATATTTGCACCGGGCACAATCCCGAGTCCGCCCACCAGCCCGGCCGCCAGATCGGAAACAATGTCGCCGTAGAGATTCGGCAGCAGCAGGACATCAAACGTCTCAGGACGCATGACGAGCTGCATGGAAGCGTTATCCACGATTAGTTCCTTGTATTGAATCTCCGGAAACTGCGCGGCCGTCTCACGGCAGCAGCGCAGAAAGAGCCCGTCAGCCAGCTTCATGATATTGGCTTTGTGAATGGCGGTCACCTTCTTGCGATTATTTTTGCGGGCGTAGTTGAAGGCGTAGCGGGCGATGCGTTCCGAAGCAGTTCGCGTGATCACCTTCAGGCTTGTGACAACGTCCTTGACGATCTCGTGCTCGAGCCCCGAGTACAGATCTTCGGTGTTCTCGCGAAAAATCACCATATCGATGCGCACATCGCTGAACCGTGTGGCGATGCCGGGCAGCGTTTTCACCGGCCGCACATTCGCAAACAAGTCGAGTGTTTTCCGAAGCGCCACGTTTACACTCTGAAAGCCGCCGGCGATGGGCGTCGTCACCGGGCCCTTCAGTCCTATCTTTGTCTCATTGAGTGAATCCAGCACGTACGTAGGCAGCGTCTTGCCTGATTCCTGGATGATGGCTTCATTCAGTTCAACGCGCCGCCAGCGAATGTCCACACCGGCTGCCTCCACCGCGCGAATTGTTTTCTGCGTAACCTCCGGACCGATGCCGTCGCCGGGAATCAGAGTGCAAATGTGAGGCACAGTCCGATTCTAGTGTGTGCCGTTCGGGCGCTTCTCTGCAAAAATGAGGTCGTATGTCGAAGATAGAGCGCGCACTATTGAGCGTAACCGATAAGACTGGAATCGTCGAGTTTGCGACACGCCTGCATGCGATGGGCGTCGAGCTTATATCGACCGGCGGGACAGCTCGAGTATTGCGGGACAGCGGCATTCCCGTACTCGAAGTTTCTGAACTCACGGGCTTCCCGGAGATGCTCGACGGCCGGGTGAAAACCATTCACCCGCGTATCGCGGCCGGCATCCTCGCCGTAAGATCCAATCCACTGCACATGCAATCGCTCGCGACGCACCAGATCCCGCCCATTCAAATGGTTGTTGTCAATCTCTACCAGTTCGGCCGGTACGCCGGCAAGGCCGGGGTCACTCGCGAAGAGCTCATCGAGAACATCGACATTGGCGGCCCCACTATGATTCGCGCCGCGGCCAAAAACTTCGCCGACGTCGCCGTGCTGGTGTCGCCCACCCAGTACGAGCGAGTGCTTGGCGAGATGACTGAGTTTGGCGGCGCGCTCGGCCCAGCTACGTTGTGGAAGCTGGCCCAGGAGGCGTTTCTCCATACAGCTTCTTACGACATGGCGGTCTCGAATCGCTTGCTTCAAGTAGATGCGGCCGGCACGACCGTTCCCGGAATGCTACCCGCTCACCTGCAGATCTCCGCCGCGCGTGCGGCAGTGCTTCGATACGGCGAGAATCCGCACCAGCAGGCCGCTTTGTATCAACTCGAAGAGACGGGCATCGCCGGTGCGGAGCAGTTGCATGGCAAAGAGCTTTCTTACAACAATCTGGTCGACCTCGATGCAGCCTGGCAGCTGGTTGGCGAGTTCGATCAGCCCGCTGCCGCGATCATCAAGCACACCAATCCATGCGGCTGCGCGGAACAAGAGACTCTCGTCGAAGCGTATCGGAAGGCGCTGAACGCTGATCCTGTTTCGGCTTTCGGCGGCGTTCTTGCATTCAATCGCGAACTGGACGGCGATACGGCGGCAGAAGTCGGCAAGCTATTTGTCGAAGCCATAGCGGCTCCCGCGTTCTCAGAGGACGCACTTTACACTTTGACGAAGAAGAAGAACCTGCGCCTCGTCAGAGTGAGGCGGGCGGAGAAGCCCGAGCTGGTAGTGAAGTCGATCTCAGGAGGGTTGCTCGCCCAAACTCCGGATCTCGGCCGGCTTGATTCTGAAACGCTACAGATTAGGACCAAGCGCAAGCCAGAAGAAAGCGAGATGAACGATCTGCTGTTTGCCTGGAAAGTCTGTAAGCACGTGAAATCTAATGCAATTGTGTACGCTCGAGCGGGCCAGACAGTGTCGGTAGGGGCGGGGCAGATGAGCCGGGTCGACAGCGTGAAAGTTGGTGCGATGAAAGCGTTGCTCCCGCTTGCGGGCACCGTGCTCGCTTCCGACGCTTTCTTCCCGTTCCCGGATGGCGTTGAAGAGGCCGCTAGGCACGGCATTGTGGCCGTCATTCAACCTGGCGGCTCCGTGAAAGATGAAGAGGTCATCGCGGCCGCGGACCGGCTCAATTTGGCAATGGTTTTCACCGGGGTCAGACACTTCCGGCATTAGCCTGCGGTCTCAAGGCCGGTGTTAGGATCGGGTCGATGGCGTCCGTGAAGGTCGATTTGGCCAGAGTCTTCGAGTTCAAAAACTCCAGACGCTTTCTTTCACTGGCTAGGCAAGCACCACGACGAAGAAGAGGTCTGGATCAAGATCCACAAGGTGGATTCGGGGCTCAAATCGATCACCCCGAAGGAAGCCATCGACGTCGTGCTCTGCTGGGGTTGGATCGACGGGTACGTAAAGCGTTCGACGACAAGAGCTATCTGCAGCGCTACACGCCGCGCGGCAAGAAAAGCATCTGGAGCCAGATCAATGTCGGCAACGTCGCGCGGCTTGATCAAAGAAGGCCGGATGACCGAACATGGGCTCAAGCAGGTTGCAGCGGCCAAGTCCGACGGGCGCTGGGACCGCGCCTACAAGAGCGGCAAGAATATGAAGATCCCCGACGATCTTCAGGCCGCCATCGACGCCGAGCCGAAGGCTGCAGCGAATGCTGGAAAAACTCAGCGCGCAGAACCGCTTCGCGCTTGGCTTTCCGCATTCACAACATGAAGACCGAAGCCGGACGGAGGAAGAAGATCGCGTCGTTCGTCGAGATGCTCAAGCGCGGCGAAACGATCTACCCGCAGGGGAAGAACTGAGGAAGACCGCCGGCAAAGCTATTCGTGTTGCAGCGCGAGGCCACGCATGCAAGCCGCGATCCGAGTGCTATCGGTTCGCCGGCCTCAGCGCAGCGCCGCGGCTCCAGCCCAATCTGCCGGCAATGCCCCGAGCGGTAGCAGCTGACCTTTTTCGAGATGCCGAATCGTCTTCGCGAACTTGGCGGCGTGCGGATCGTGGGTCACCATCACGATGGTCTTCCCAAACTCGCGGTTCAGCCGCGTCAGCATTGTCAAGATGTCTTCGGCCGCCGCAGCGTCGAGGTTTCCGGTGGGCTCGTCAGCCAGGATCAGGTCCGGATCTGTCACGATGGCGCGCGCAATGGCCACGCGCTGCTCCTGCCCGCCCGAGAGCTGCTTCGGCAAGTGGCTGAGCCGGTCGCCCAGACCAACCAGCTTCAGCGCAGTTTCGGCATGCTCAATCCGGTCCTTCTTATTCAGCCGGGTGAGCTTCAGCGGCAGTTCCACATTCTCCATGGCCGTTAAAACCGGGATCAGGTTGAACGATTGAAACATGAACCCGATGTGCTCGTTGCGCCAGTGCGCAATCTGCTTGTCATTCAGTTGCCGCAGGTTGGCCCCAAGAACTTCGATCTGGCCTCCCGTCGGTTTGTCCATGGCGGCTATCAGATGGAGCAGAGTGGATTTGCCGGACCCGGAAGGCCCCATGAGCGCGACAAAATCACCGCGCTGGATTTCCATATTCGCCGATTCGAGTGCCATCACGCGGAACTCATCGCGCACGTATTCTTTGCTTAGCTCGGTTGTTTTAACAACTATCTCGCTCATGCACCTGTCCTCGTTTGACTACTGCTTTGCTTCTACCTTCTGACCATCTTTCAGGCCAGCTGGCGGGCCCACAATCAAATCCTCGCCGCCGATCAGACCGCTATCGATCAGAGTTCCTTGCCCGGAGCTTCCACTACTCTTCACCGGACGTTTTCTGGCGCGGCCGCCTACCACCACGAACACGTTTCCATCCTGCACTGCCGAGCTCGGAATGACGATAACCCGTTTCGATGACGCGCCAGGGTCGCTCTGCGCGTCGTTATAGAACGCGACCGTCGCGTTCATATCGGGCCTTAAATAGCCGTCCGGCTTCTCGACTTTTACCTTTACCTGCACCGTCGCTTTGGCGCGGTCCGCTTCCGGCGATACCTGCTCGATGAAACCCAGGTACTTGCGATCCGGATAAGCATCGGTCGTAATTGTGCCTTTCTGCTGCGGGCCGAGCTTCGGGAAATCGTTTTGACTGATATCGAGCTCCACTTGCAGATCGTTCAGGTCCGCCATGGTCACGATGTATCCCTTGGCGCCCTTGTCACCCACGAAACCGGTCGTAATAAACTCGCCTTTCTCCACGTTCCGATCCAAAATAGTTCCGGCTATGGGAGCTTTGATCAGCGTGTTGCCGAGGAGCGTGTTGGCGTAATCGAGTGCTCCCTGCGCTTGCTGGATCTGTCCTCGAATCTGCTCTACCTCTTCTTTTCGCGGACCCAGCACCGACAGATCTAAAGTTCGCTGCAGGCTGGCTACTTTCGCCGCATCGCTATCGTACTTGGCTTGTGCGTCGTCCAAAGCCTGCTTGGCCATCACGCCTTCGTTCACCAGCTGCCGCGTGCGCTCGAGCGATATTTTGGAGTTCGTCAAGTCCGCCTTCGCCTGGTTCACATCTGAACGCGCCTTGTCCACTTCCTCCGGCCGGGAACCGTTCAAAGCCTCTTGCAATTTGGCTTTCAAATTAGCCAGCTGACCTTCCTGTTGCACAGCCTGCGCGCGATACTCGTCATCTTCGAGCCGCACAAGCAGCTGGCCGGCCTTAACGCGGTCGCCTTTATCGACGCCGATCCACGCCACTCTGCCATTCACCTTCGAGGCGACTTCGATCTTGTGAGCCGCAATGATGTAGCCCGTAGCAGTCAGAATCACCTGCTCGCCGGCCGACGAAGCCGCTGTCGGCGATTGCACCTGAACCGTGTGGACGGGCGTTGCGGCATTCAACTTCTCGTATGCCACCACAGCCCCCATCGCAGCCAGCCCAACGATCACCGCAATGACGATTAATTTCCCAACCGCTCGCGGTTCTTGAGATCGCTTCTCCGTGCGATCGATACGCAGGCTCTTAAGCTCGGTTTCCATGGCAGCTGATGCTTATACGCACTTAAACTTCTCGAAGTGCGGTCAAAATCTCCTTTTTGGCGGCTTGCCGTGCGGGCAGAAGACCGCCGATAGCGCCTAATATGAGTGAAAACAGCACTCCGATTGCCATAATCTCCGGGCCTATGTGAATGTTGAAACTCGTCACGCTGAAGGTGATGAAATTTCCCAGACTCGTCGTCACTTGGTTCAGCGGAAGCACGATGAGACAGGCGAGCAAACCGCCCAACAGCGATAGAAGTATCGATTCCAGAAAGAAGCTGAGCAGGATACTGCCGCGCGTGAAACCAAGGATGCGCAGCGTGCCCACTTCCTTCGACCGCCTCGCCACTGCCGCATACATCGTGTTCATAGAAGCGAAACAACTGCCGACCGCCATAATGATGCACACAAAAATCCCAAGAAACTGGATCGGCTTTGCGGCAACTGTTTGCGCATCGTAATATTCCTTTTCGCTCAAGACCGTCACGTTGAGCCGGCGGTCGCCCTCGAGCGACTTCTTAAGCGCCGCCGCGGTGACTTCGTCGGTAGCTTGCAACAGCGCCGAGCTATAGGTATCGGGGCGGTTGAAGTCCGATGCGATCTGATTGCCATCTCCGAAAATCTCGCTATTGAACGAACTGTTCCCGGCATCCATCACACCGACGATGGTCCACAGGCCTTTGCCGAACTTCAATTGCTGGCCCACTCGCGCGTGATCGTAGACCTTCTCGAGGTTCTTGCCCACGGTAATCTCGCGCTCGCCGGGGTTGAACCAACGGCCCGAGACGAGCTTGAGTTTGCGCATGGCGACGCCGGCTTGCGACAAACCGCGCAGTGTGATGTTGGTTCCATCCGGTCGGTCCGCGCTGGGCATGTTAGCAATCGTGACGACCTCGAGCGAAGCTACCGGCTGCCCGTTCGCGCCGCTCGCAATACCGGGAAAACTTTTTACGATCTGAAATTGCTCCTGCGTCAATAAGCTTGTCAACTCCGAGTTGCCGCCCTTGCGCAGCACCAGCACGTGCAGCGGATCACCCGTCGAAGCGAACGCTCTCTCGAGGCCGGAGACCAGGCCCAGCACCGCCAGCAGCACGGCGACCGTCAAAGCTATCCCGGCCGCGGTCATCACGGTGGTTGTCTTACGTACGATCAGGTTTCGCAGATTGTAAGAGAGAGGTATCGCCATAGTTGTGCCTATCCGCTGTAACGAAGCGAGTCCAGAATATTGGTGCGCGCCGCATTCCACGCGGGCACAAAAGAGCTGACGAACCCGACAAACAGCGCTACCGCCAATGAGACCGCGATCGTGAACGGCGTGACGGTCAAAGAGCTGATCTGCAGCATCGCCGCCGTGCCGGCCTTCGTTACAGCGGCTGTGATCAAAGCCGCCAGGATCAGGCCGATTACGCCGCCAACCAGGGCAATGCTTACCGCCTCACCAATGATGATCCCGAGTATGGCGTCGTTTGTAAACCCGAGCGTCTTCAGCACACCCACTTCCTTAATGCGCTCACGCACTGACATCGCCATCGTATTTCCGGATACCAGCAGAATGGTAAACGTAACGGCCGCGCAAATCAGCAAAAGGAACACTTTGATGTTTCCGAGAAACGATACAAAGCTCAGAGCAAACTGCTGCTCGGACTCGGTCTTAGTCTGCGGCGATGAGTTTTCGAACATCCCGTCGATTTCTCTTGCGATTCGCGGAACACTATCCGGCGAATCCGCCAGCACGGCCACCGTCCCGATGTAGTTGCGTCGGACCAAGGGGAGCGAATCGCGGAGGTACTCATAGTTGAAGAAAAGCGATTGAGTTGCGTCGGGGTCGTTGAAAATCCCCACAAGCTTCAACTCGAGCGTGACCGGATAGATGTCCCCTATCAGGGTGATGCGATCTCCGACCTTTAGATTGAGCTTGCCCGCTAAGTCTTCTGAGATGACGCAGCCTGTCCGGTCGGTGACAAATGCTTTGCGCTGCTCTTCGGGCATCGCCATTTGCGTTCTGATTTCAAGAAACGGTTTGGGCTCAACGGCAAACCGGGCAAATAGATTTTTCTGATCGCTGTCTTTGTAAGTGCCTCCAAACCAGTTCCAGACCGAGACCTGCTTCACGCCCGGAACTCGGCGAATCTTGTTCTCGTAAGCGATCAGGATCGGTTGCGCCAGCGAAACGCGATTCCGCACCACGAGTCGCAGCGCCTGCCCGGGAGTCTGATCTTTCAAGAACAGAGCGTGGTAAATCGAGATCAACACACCCAGCAGGCAGAGTGAAACTGCAATACTCGATACAGTCAGCACACTGCGTTTGCGGTTGCGTAGAGTGTTTTTGAATGCAAGCGGCAGAAACCGGAACATGCTTTGTCCTTTCCTCTACCCTACTGTAGAAAAAAGCGCAGCGGTCTGCCTACAGGCTGAACGGGCCCTTGTTCCAGATGAGTAGGGCAAATCAGAATACCGGCCGCTGGGCGGAAGCCGATATCGCCCACATGAGGCGTGCACTGAATCTGGCAACCGCCTCGAGCGCGTCGGAGATCCCGGTAGGCGCCGTGCTCGTAAGGGATGGCGAGGTACTTGGAGAGGCAGCGAACTGCCCGATCGGGCTGAATGATCCAACCGCTCACGCCGAAGTGCAAGCCTTGCGGGCAGCAGGGGTTCGTACACGCAATTACCGCCTTCCGGGAACAACGATATACGTCACACTCGAGCCGTGCGTTATGTGTGTCGGGGCGCTGCTCCTGGCCCGTGTCGATCGGCTCATCTTCGCGGCGCGCGATCTGCGATTCGGTGCCGTGCGCAGCAAGTTTCGTCTGGCAGATTCCGAGTTGCTGAATCATAAGATGACTATCCAGGAGGGATTAATGGCTGCCGAGGCCGGAGAGCTGCTGAACGAGTTCTTCCAGTTGCGCAGAAGCGGTTCGGGTCAAGTCTGAGTTGCCGCGCTGAGAGGCGATCCCGGTCTTAACGCGATCGCGGCTGCCTTCGCCTACGCTGCCTTGGCTACTCTTATATCGTGATTCGTGTTGGTCCGGCAGGCTGGGCTTACAAAGATTGGGAGGGCATTGTCTACCCGTCCAAGAAGCCCAAGGGTTTCGATCCCCTTGCCTATCTGGCGCGATATTTCGACACGGTCGAGATCAATTCGAGCTTCTACGGCGCTCCCCGAGCCTCCACTTGCCTGAAATGGGTCCAACGAGTCGAAGACAACAAGCGCTTCCGTTTCACGGCCAAGCTCTACGAGGGCTTCACCCATAAGCGAAACGCCACTACGCAGGATGAACACGATTTTAAAGAGGGCATCACGCCTCTGATGGCGGCCGGGCGTTTCGGCGCCTTATTGATGCAATTTCCCTGGTCGTTTCGCTTCGATGCCAAGAACCGGCTCTATCTGCTGGCGCTACAGAAGCAGTTTCACGAGTATCCGCTGGTGCTCGAAGTGCGCCACAGCAGCTGGGCCCAACCCGAAGCACTGGATTTACTGGCTGAGTTAGATCTCGGGCTCGCAAATATCGACCAGCCGCTCTTTCATAAGTCTGTTAAGCCGGGCGCGGACGTTACCTCCCGAGTCGGTTACATTCGCCTTCATGGCCGGAACTATCGACAATGGTTCTCTGAAACGGCAACCGTTCGGGAGCGTTACGACTATCTCTATACTGTCGATGAATTGGAACCCTGGGTCGATCGCATTAAGGCCGTTTCCGGGAAAGCGGCGGAAAGCTATGTTGTTACGAACAACCACAACGTCGGTAAAGCTGTTGTGAACGCACTCGAGATCTCTTCGATCCTGAAGGGCGAGCCGGTGAACGGCCCAGCATTACTGACGCAAAATTATCCCGAGTTACTCGATTTCGTGAAGCCAGAGGCCTCTGCGGCCTTATTCGACAGCGGCCGTTCTCCGTAGATGGAGCGAGCCTTGCGGCAAAGAGACGAGCGGAGGCAGGAAGATCGAAAAATGAAGTTGACGGGCAGAAAACAAGGGCTAAACGGTATCCCGCTAGCCCCCTAAGTGCGATCACTTCTTTAGGTCTGTTACGAGTCAAGCCGCTCGCTTCACCGGAAATTTAAGCGTGCTTCGGGCGTGGGCTAGCTCAGCTTCGCTCTCCACCTTGAAGGCAGTCATGGGAACGACCTTCTCGCGGCCTGTACTGTTGAAATATTCGTCCAACGGGAATAGCGAGTGCGGCTCCAACTCGCGAAACGTCTTGCCCAGCTTTTGCTGTACGCGATAAACCTCGTGGAAGAAAGTCCCGCGGTCCATGTTCAGCCTACGGCAGCAGGCTTTCCAGTCGGCTCCCAGCAGAAAATGAAACTTAAACAGCTGGTGCTCCCGGTCCGAGAGGGTGCGCCGGCTCACAAGGCAGAAATCTGCGATATACTCCTCATTCTTGAGTCCCCAAACGGATTTTCTTTGCCGGCCTGGATTAGCTTCCATCGAAACGCGGCTGACGTACTTTTCTTTTGAAGCGCACTGTCGGAAACGCGCGTGGCAGGCGCGGAATATAGCGCGAAAAACGCAATTGCAAGGGGTGGACACCCCTGCTCTTCCGGGGCGCAGGCCGAGCCCATAGCAGTAGGTGCATGACTGCTGGGCAAGAGCGAGAGTTTCTGAGCGAGTCCAGTGCATAGATTTTAGTGTTTTCTAAGTTCAGCGCTTTGAACAACTCGGTTAGAGAGGTTGTCGTGCGCCATATTTATGTTTAGAACTTACAGTACTTTTTCGTGCTTTCGATAATTGTAATTTTTCTTTTTATATGCCTTAGGTGAGATATCCTCAGAGTTTCCACACAAGGCATTCCCCTACAGACACTTACCTCCATCAAAATACGTGGCTTTTTTCTTGTTAACTCCCTGTTGTTGCTCGACAATCAATTAGGCCTATTTCAATTTGGAATCACAGATCAGGACAAAAGAAGTATCGTTTCAGATTCTTCAGGAGCGGCTTCTTGCTTCGGTAAACGTCCGCATTCGAAACGGAGAATTCTCTGAGCGGCTGCTCGCGAGGAACGTCGGAATCTCCCAGTCTCAGCTCCACAACGTGCTCAAAGGAAAAAGGAAACTGCAAACCCCGTTAGCCGACGCGCTACTCTCTCGGCTAGGCATTTCCGTTCTGGATTTGCTCGTCCTGACCGAGCCGCGCAGACGGCCAAAGACATTGCCCGACACGAATAATCCGGCCCTGGAATCAGCGCAACAAACTTTTTTTGCCGTGGAAAAAATAATTACGGCCGGAATACCTCGTAAACAGCCTGCCTCGCTAGTAAAAAAGAAAACCCAGGCCGAAGCGTAAGACAGGATAATAACCTTACGGGAGTACTCAATACCGGTGCGCCAAGCGAAAAGCTGACCACAATCGTAGTAGCCATATCCGTAGGCTCGCCGTGGAAGGTAGCCGGATTAAATCGCCACTTGCCGACTGCCCCAAAAGCAGCCTGAGCCAGCAGGAAAGGTCCGCTTTTCATCCCTATTTCGTCAAGTTCGCCCGAGCGGCTGATCACTGCTGAGAATGTAACCTTCCCGGATACACCTTTCGATCTCGCCTTAGCCGGATAATCCGGCTCAACACGCTTCAACAGTTTCGGCTCGACATACTGGGCGGAGTAAGCGGCATTCTTGTCCTCCGTTGCGTCAGACGCGCTGCCTGAGGACCTCGCAGCTGAGTGAGGTTTGCGGATAAAGCTCTTTGGCGCGCGCCAGCAGTTTTGGGCAGAACTCGCCGAAAACGGCAGGCAGGTGCTCAAGCGAGGCCAGCGATCGACCGGCCTGAGTGAAACTCGCTAATCCGGTAAGAACCAGCGCCGGATTGTCGGACTTGAGCAATTCTTGCTTGGCGAATTCGGAAAAAGTGGCATTCACTGAGGTTCCTCCGGCGGCGACGGCTCGTCCCGTTGCGGGAGCGATCGCCGTGGTACCGAGCGCAGCCAACCCGTAGATGTATCCCGCCCAGGTCACAGTGTCCTTCCATCGCGGTAACGTCGAAAGCACTCCAATGGCATGCTGCGGATTCGTTACCTGCAGGAAGTTCAGCGCATGCACCGCGAGCTTTTCGTTACCTGAGTGTTGCCGTCCCGCGTCGAACCAGAGCTTCGCCAGACGGGAGCTTGTGTCCGCATCAGCCAGCGGGTCGCCCCCGCTATTCACGAGTGCAAACGAGCTTCCGAGAACATCGTCCTCCGGGTAATGCGCAAGCAGCCAGCTTAAGATCTTGGCCCGGGCGGCGAGTGCCTTTTCGGGATGTTGCGCGCCCTTCGTAGCGTAATAAACAAGCAGTGAAGTTCGCGGATTCCCAAGTGCTTCCGCATCCGGCAAACTGGCTTCAAGTGCCTCGGCTGACGATTGATCGAGCTCTCGTCCCCGCTTGATTGCTTGCATGATGTCAACGTTCGCCGGGCGCCACTGCGGGGCCAAGTTGCGCTCTACTTGCGCAGTCAGACGTCGCGCTACGGGCACACTAAGCTTCACCGCGAATGGCACGCTTCGGCCATTGCGCTTATAGGGGCTGTAACGCCACTGCTCGAGCGCTTTGACCACGTACTCTGGCAACCCGGCAGATGACTCGAAGGAGAAGGGAACGCCTGATTCGTCCAGCGTAAGCGCGACTTCAGCCGCATCGAAAATCACGCCCGCCTTGGATTGGCCTTCGTTGGGGTCGACTTTGGTAAGCAGAACAGGCGGCTTGTCTTCTGCCGAAAGCCAGGACGAAAGCACAAGGAAAATGCTTAACGCGGCGCAGAGAAGCTTCATTTACTCGAATTATTGACCGAATAGCCGGGGCCCGCTACAATCTTGTGGTCTGTTGTGCGAAAAAGAAGAGCCTTTTCTCGAAAGCTGTTAGCTTTTCTGTTTGGCTGTGCGTACGCCTCGCAGTCCCAGACGCCGGCGCAGGTTCCCGCCGAGCGGTTGATGGAAGTGGAAAGCATCAACGTGAAAGGGACACGCTTCCAGGCGGAATCGATATTGAGGCTGATCGGTATAAAGCCGCATGATCAGGTTAACGACTTGATCGTGAATAAGGCTTGTCATAGAATCACCGCGACCGGCTTGGTGAAGAGTGTTGACTACGCGTACGACGCTTATCCAGACCGGCCACAGGTGGTCTTGAACCTGACAGTTGTCGATGAAGGGCCGCTACTTCCGGCCACCATCAAACCAGCTGCGGAAGAGAACAGCTTGTGGGCATCGCTGCAGGCCGTTGACCCGCTTTTCACACGCGAACTGCCGCCGACCGAGAAGGCACTGGCATTCTACTCGAAGTATCTGGATAAATGTCTTCAGAGCAAAGGTCGGCAAAATGAATATGCCAGCGCCAACGTCACGGCGGATTTTAGCGGCAAACTGACTGGCATTGTATTCGACATTCACCAGTACAAAGTTGCCCGGCGGCCAAAATAGCGGGTCGCATCACTCAACATTACTCACCTTGCCGTCCTTAAAAGTGACCTTGTAGTGCGAAAAAAGGTAGATCTTTTTTGCGCCCAGGTCAACGACGCTCTTCGGTGGTCCCTCGATGGCCGTCACCTCTTCGATAGTCTGACCCAGGGCAAGCGTTGGCGGCGGTCCGGCCGGCGCAGCTCCATTGTCTTGAGCAAGCGAGTCTGAAGGTCCGGGCCCGGAACTCCGCTTGGCTTCGGCCAGTGTCTGGTTCTCGGCTTGGTCCGCTTCCTGGCTCTGCTGCTTGATTTCCGCAGCGGCGTTCGAATCAGGCGGTGGCGCGCTGCTGACAAACGCGGCTTTCACTGGCGGAGCGCTGGCCGAAGGCGGCAGGGCTGGCAATCCGCCCTTCGATTGCTTCGTCTGTAGCTCGCCCATGCCCTGATCGATGGTCTCGCGCATGTGATTTTGCATCTCTTGCAGATCAGCGACCGCTACCGAAATGGTTGCGCCTTTGCGGCATTCCCGGGCGCCCTTGCTCGCCAGTACAATAAGGCTCGCGGCGGTAGCATCCGCCGGTGTCGGTCCGGATAGCTGAATTGCATCGCCGTCGCTAACGGCGCACTCAGCTCCTGACGCGTCCACCACATCGAGATCGTGTCCGACGACAAAAATGTGCTGGATGTTGTCGGTCAGCATGCGCTGTATCCCGCTAGAGGCCGGATCCGCGGCTGCGTTTTGGGTAGCCTGCGCTGATTCCGCGTTCTCCAGAGCAATCTGCCGCTGAACTTCTGCGGCGATCATATCCTTCACTTGCGGAGTCAGAGCAGCGGCATCGGCCACAGCCTGCGCATTACTCGCCGCGACAGCCGCCGCCGCATTCGCCTGAGCCTGGTAGGCGGATGCCAGAGCGTTCGATATCAGGTAATCGGTCAGCCACACTGAAGCGCTCGGATACACCTGATAAGGGGTGAAATAGTAGCCGTAGTAGCCATACCATGGGTTGCCGCCCCACCCCCAGTTGTAAGCAATCGGCGCTGCCCAAGGGTTGTAAGCCCAGCCATAAAAGGCCGGCCGGTAATAATAAGCCGGACTGTACACGTTCACATAAACGCCGCGGTAATAGTAGGGCTGATAGTAGCGATCGTAAACGCGCCCGTTGTAATAGTAAGTTCGCTGATGGAACTCTCGCCCGCCATACGTATACGGTCGCTGCACGTAACCTCGGCCCCCACGCTCGGCCACGATCCGGGAGTGATCGGCGCGCTCTACCTCTACCCGGCGGCTGCCGTTCAGATTATGGTGAATGTCCATGCCGCGGCTAGCGACGTGCACATCTGCGGGCTTTCCGTTGGCCCTCGTCGTCACAGTGTTACCGGCCGGGGTACGGACGGTTTTTGTTCCTACCGGCGTCGGCCGCGACGATGCCGCTGTGATGCTTTTTCCGCCCGCTAGCGTCGCCGGACGGCCGCCCGTGGTCGTCGGCGTGTGAGCCGGTGTTGCTGCTCCAGTCGTTCGCCCGGGGTTCGTAGTTGAAGCTCCGTGGCCGGCATTGTTCGTCGTAACACCACCGTGGCCGGCATTACTCGTGGTAACTCCGCCATGGGCGGTGGAGGCCGTCGTCGGCCCGGTATGACCCGGCGCAGCGGCGCCGCCCGGTTTGGAAGCAGCCGACGGGGCTTTCGCCGCGGCAGGGGCTTTAGCCGGCGCCGGAGCCGAACTCTTCTTCGCGCTGCTCTGTGCATCCGCCACGCCGCAGCAAACCAAGAGCATCAACGCGGCGCTCGTAAGCCGCAACGAAATCAGAAACCCATCTTTGAAGTACATCGTTTTGTCCTTTTACCTGGCTATCGACACGGTGGAACTACTGCACGTCCGTCAGCTTGCTACCAACAAAGGTCAGCTTCATGTCTTTGTACACGTAAACCTGTTTTGCGTTGAGCTTGATAATCTTCTCGGGCTGTCCCAGAATTCCGACCACCTGGTCCGGGCTCTGCCCCAGGCTTACGGTTTTGGTAGGCGCGACCGGTGCGTCGCTCGGCGGCGGAGGCGGTGCAATTGGAGCCGGCGGCGCTTCTTTGGCCGGAGCAGCACCAGCGGCTGCCAGAGTCTGGCCCCCCGCAGCCGACGGAGCAGGCTTCTGTTCTTCAGCCGGCGCCGGTTGTGCACCTTTAGCGTTGGTATCATCGCCGCCCTGTACAGCAAAGACTTCAGCCACCGTGTTATCCACCTGCGCCATGGAGGGCGTCGCGCCTTTGCCAAATGGGAAGAACAGCGCTGCTTCGTAGCGCACGTCGTTGTACGCGTCAGTAAACAAGGCGAACACGACGCCGTTATCCTTTACTTCGATGTTGGTAACCCACACCTTCTCGCCCGCGACGAACGTCCGGTCTGAAGCGGTAGTCGTCGTATTGCCCGGCCACCGGCTTAATGTGCCGTGAACTTTTCCGAGCGCGTTTTGGGTGATCTTCCCGCCTTTATAAGAATTTTGATATAAGTTCTTAGTAGCGGTGCTGACCATCATCAGGTTGCTCTTTTTCAGAACCAGCACCGAGCCGGCGGTCACGATGTCCGTCTTATCCGCCGTCGGTGTTGTAAGCGCGTACCTAGACACCAGCGCCTCCTTAATAGCGCTTTTCTGGTCTTCACCCATAAGCGCTGAGCAGGCCGCCATCAGAAATAAAGCCGCTGAAGCAGTACGTCTCAAAATGCCCATCACAACTTGCACCTTCATCGCGAGTTTCCTTGCAGGCTAGTTGCCCAAAGTGGTGGCCACACTGTACATCGTTCCGTAGCCCGTTTCAAGGCGGTCTGTAATATTTCTGGCTTCGTTTGTCTTCATGTGAGCGCCCCCCTGTTAGGGTATGCGTAGAATTCTTGCGAAAACCGTCATCTCTGCCGGCTTATTTGTCTGAAAATTTCGGCTCGTGCGGCGGTCGGGTCGGCGTCGTATACTGGTCCGCGATGGCCATGGACGGGCCGCGCTCCGGCGAACCCGAAGCTGAACTCACGGTCTTGTTAAACCGGATGCAGCGCGGCGACAAACAATCCGCCGAAAAGGCGATTGATCTGGTCTATCGGGAGCTGCATCAGATTGCCGCGCGAGAGATGCGTCGCGAGCGTCCCGGTCACGCACTACAAACCACAGCATTAATTCACGAGCTGTACGTCCGTTTAGCCGGCGCCAAAGCGCTTCAGCTGCAAAGCCGGGCTCACTTCTTCGCGCTTGCGAGCCAGCAGATGCGGCGCATTCTGGTCGATTTCGCGCGCGCCGGCAGCGCGCAGCGCAGAGGCGGAGGGCTCGTTCCGGTTGATCTCCAAGGCATCGACCCGGGTCTGAATCCTCGCAGTATCGATCTTCTTCTGCTCGATGAGGCGCTCGTTAAGTTGCAGGACATAGACCCGCGAGCTGCCCAGGTTGTCGAAATGCGATTCTTCGGCGGCTACGGCGAAAGCGAAGTCGCGGAGGTACTTGGGGTGTCTTGCGCCACCGTTCGCCGTGACTGGGAATTCGCCCGCTCCTGGCTATTCGACTGCATGCATGGCGATGGTCATGCATCGCGCGGGTAGCCTCCCTCGATCCGATACTCTTGAAGCGACGCCGCCTTCTGCGGTAACTCCTTGTTAGCGGATGACACCGGAACCGCCCCAACGCATACGCGCGCTCTTTGAGCAGGCGCTGGATTTCCCCGAGAGCGAGCGGCTGCCCTTCTTGCAGAACGCATGTTCCGATGAGCCTGATCTGCTCGAAGCAGTTTCTCGCTTGCTTCGAGCTCGCCATGCGTCCGAAACTTTCCTGCAAGCCGGGGCGGGCCGTCCAGGCAAGCATCGGCCGCTATCTCATACAGGGAGAGCTGGGTCGCGGCGCAATGGGCATTGTCTACGATGCAATCGACCCCATCATCGGACGAAAAGTGGCCCTAAAGGTCATCTCTCTTCAAGCGGCCGCTCAAGTGGAACGAAGCGGTATTGCGCCCGATTTGCTTTTCAGAGATGCCAGATCCGCCGGCCAGCTGTTTCATCCGGGTATCGTCGTGATACTCGACGTGGGTCAGCAAGGTGATTCGGCCTTCATTGCCATGGAGAGAGTGGATGGGCCTTCGCTGCAGGAAGTTCTCTCCGCGGGCCGAGTCTCCCCGGAACGGTCGCTCGACATTTTGCGGCAAATCGCGGAGGCGCTGGACTATGCGCATCAGCACGGCATCGTACATCGGGACATCAAGCCTGCCAACATCATGCTTCACCAACAGCATGCGGTGAAGGTGACTGATTTCGGCATCGCAAAGATCATGTCCTCTACCCACGCCACCCAACCGGGCTTTGTCATCGGCACGCCTTCCTACATGTCTCCAGAGCAGGTAGAGAGTCAAGCCATCGACGGGAAGGCAGATCAGTTTGCGCTGGCCGTGCTCGCGTACGAGATGCTGACCGGAGTCAAGCCGTTCAAAGCCGAATCGATTGCCACGCTTGCTTACCTGATTGTCTTTGGACCACGGCCTTCGCCGCAGAGCCGCAATCCGGCTTTGCCGTCGGCCCTCGATCCGGTATTCGAGCGCGGGCTTGCCAAACGCGCTAGCGACCGGTTTGAGACGTGCGCGGCCTTTGTAAGTGCCCTCGCGGGGGCTCTTGCAGCGAACGCCTCCCCTGATAAGAGGTCTGAAAATGATAAGAGGTCTGAAAAACCCGGATGGAAACGCCGCGGTTTCCTCTTCGCTGCGGGTTTAGCCCTCGTCTTCAGCAGCCTACTGGCAACCGTCTTCCATTACAAGAGGAGCCAGGTCCCGGATCTCTCGCCGGCGCGCCGGGAAATTGCTTCTCCCTCGCTGCCGACCCCGCAGGCGGCGCCGTTCCCTCCACGTATTCTGCAACTTCCCGCTGCGGTCAGCCAGACAGTCTCCAGGCCGAAGCCCATTCCAGTTTCGCTTCGTGCTAGCCAGCTCTACACTTCTGCTCTTGCCAAGCGGCAGGAGGGCAAGTCGGCCGAAGCGGCTGCTCTGTTTCAACAAGCCGCGGACCTCGGCGGAACGGCTGCCATGGTGGAACTCGGCGAGAGTTTTCGTTCGGGAGAAGGAGTGGAGCAGGATGCAGGCAAGGCCATGCACTGGTTTCGCCGCGCTGCGGATGCCGGAAACTCTTCGGCCATGGTGTTTCTCGGCGCAATGTATCTGCTCGGCGAAGGCGGTGACCCGAATGAAGCCGAAGCCGCACGCTGGTATCAAAAGGCGGTCGATCGAGGCAATGCGGCCGGTTATTACGATCTTGGAACCTTGTACGAGACCGGACAAGGCGTATCCAAAAATCTGGAGAAGGCCGGCCAACTCTATGAACACGCGGCCGAGCTCGGCAATCGCGAAGCCGAGAAGAAGCTGAGGCATATGGCAGAGGTAAATAAAGCAAATCGCGCCAGATCGAAGTAGTCGAGATTGATGGTAAACCCCGTCGTTCGCACCTGGCGTTCTTGGCGAAACCACGGTAAATTTGAGCCTGCGGTTCTTATGGAGATCGCCCAAGTCTCGAAATGCGTGGCTCTAGTCCTGCTTGCTACTTTGACTGCCTTACCTCAGTCTTCGCAGCCGCAGCCGCAGCCGGTTCCTCTCCTGCGCAGCAGCTCGCGACTGGTCCTGCTGGATGTTGTCGTCACCGACAAGCAGGGGCATCCCATCCGAGGATTGACCAAAGACGACTTCACGGTTGTCGAAAATGGCATACCGCAGAAGCTGCTCTCCTTTGAATCCTCGTCGGATAATCAAACTCGCGATACCGCCGCCCATTCGCGCACGATCATCCTGCTCGACCAGCTCAACATAGCCTTCGCCGACCTGGCTTATGCCCGCGATCGGATTGTTATCTATCTCGAGCAGCATCCGGTTGAGCATCAGCCGACGGCCCTGCTGGAAGTCGGAGTTCACGGGCTCGCCATGGTGCAGGACTTCACCGAAGACAGCAATCTCCTGATGGAAAAACTCACGCATCTTCACGCCGTTACCGCCAATCCCAGCAACGGATACATGGATCCAGGAAAGGCGCAGGAGCATGCCCAGAAAGCTCTCGGCGCTCTGACTCAGCTTGCGCGCGCTTCGGTCGGCTCGCCCTACAGTCTCAACGTCATTTGGGTGACGGGCGGCTTCTCGGGGCTTTTGAAGACTTCGAAGAATGACGCCAGCATGGAGGCAGGGCTGCGGAGTGTCGCCACGCTTTTGATTAGTTCTCGCATGAGACTCTACACGATCGATCCGGCTGGTGTACTACCGCTGAGCGCCATCGCGGACTCCGGACGAGTGTCTCGCGGAGACATCCGCGAAGGCCACGAATCCTCCGCCGAGGGAGTTTTACAATCCACGCACGGCGAACAACTCGCGGCAGATCAGCTACTGAGCCATATGACTCGTATGATGGGCGGCCTTTCCTACTTCCGCCGCAACGATGTGGAGCAGGCGCTCGGCCAGGCGATGCTCGATGGCGCAAGTGCCTATAGCGTGGCTTATGCGCCATCGAATACGGAGTTTCGCGGTGAATACCGCAAGATCGAAGTGCACACGAAGGTGGAAGGCGCTTCGGCGCGCACCCGCAATGGATATTACGCCACGGCCAATGACCAGGCGCCTGACCCGGACGTAAAAGAAGCACGCCTCAGTGCGGCTTTGTCCAGTCCTCTGTTGTATTCAGGGTCGAGCCTCTCCTGCCGGATGACTTTCGATGCTGCGCAGGACCGCGTTCAAGGCAAGCTCGTCGTGACGCCCCATTCGGTGGGCCTCGCGACCGATCAAACCGGACAGATCATCCGTGCCGCCAGTTTCTCCGGAGATGGCAAGATGCTGAACGATTGGTCCTGGAAAGTTGAGTGGAAGGTTCCCTGGACAAGCCACCCAGTGAGCGCTTATTTCAACAAGACAGTTTCTCCCAAGGCACGCCGCGTGCGATTTCTCGTTTCCGATCCCGCTGCCGATCGCATTGGAACCTGCGAATACGAAGTTCCAGCGGCGCATTGATCAGATCGTGAGCCAGTGCGTGATCACGCCCTTCAGTTTCACCTGCGCGCCGCTAATTGAAATCTGGACGCCGCCCCGTCGTCCCCAATGCGCGGGTTTTCCAGCGGAGTCCTACCGCGAAGGGGGCTGGTGGTTCTATTGACTACGCCGGGTTTGGGCGCTGATTTGAGTTTCAGCGCATATTCCTGACCCGCATCTTGCAGCTCGTTAAACTGCAGCGCCGCGTCACGTGCTCTCTATTCAAGCACCGTAAGGGCTCTCAGGCAAATCCTACCTAAAGTCCGGCACAGCCCAGACTCTCCGGCCGCGTGTTTCATTTCCGAATCGGAGCACGCATCCCGAATCGAAACGAAGCGCCCGTCCCAGCTTGTGCCGAAACGAAACGAAAGCGAATTCTGCAAGCTCCGCGGCTCCTCCTGCAACGGATATCCATCACTCTAAGTCTTTTTACAGAAGTTAGTTACGGCCTTTAAGCTCGGCCGGATCTCCGCTGGTTCCACCGTTGCTTTTCTCCATGGCGACGCCGAGAGCAAAAGCGATCGGGCGCCAGGAGATCAAAAACGTGACCGCAACCAAGCTCGCTGTTTCGAACCCAGCCGTCAATTCGAATGTCCGGCGCGACCAGTTCATTACGGAAAATCTACACTTGGTATCAGCCATTGCGAGTCACGTGCAGCGCTCGGTTCCGGTACACATCGAGCTTGACGATCTAATTCATGCGGGCACAATGGGTCTCTTCGATGCGGCCACGAAATACCGCGACGAGAAGGAAGTCGCCTTTCCGACCTACGCCAAGCACCGTATTCGCGGCGCGATTCTCGACAGCCTCCGCCAGCAGGACTGGGCATCGCGGGATTTGCGCAAGCGTTACAAGCAGATGGAAAGCGTCACTAAGGAGCTCACGGAGAGCCTCGGCCGCGTCCCGACCGAAACCGAAATTGCGGGTGCGATGGGACTCAACAGGAAGCGGTGGCAAGCCCTGATGGTCGATTTCCGGAGCCTGAATGCAGCCGCCGTCCACTCACACCAATTCGAGGATGACCATCAGCCTGCTCGCGAAATCCCGGCAACGTCCACCCAGACTCCCGAGAAGCTCTTCGCCCGGACTGAACTGCGTGGCAAACTCTCTACCGCCATGCAGGCGCTTCCGGCCAAGTATCAGCAGGTCGTGAAACTGTATTACCAGAACGAATTATCTATGAAGCAAATCGGCGCTCAGCTCGGAGTCAACGAGAGCCGCGTGTCTCAGATCCACAAGTCGGCTCTGGAGCGCATGCAGCTCGAACTGACCAGCTTTGGAATCTGTTCAGCGGCAGCCTTCCAGAACTAGTGAACGTTGATCTTGTAAGGCAGAATCGGTAGCACGCCACCCTTCAGAAAAAGGCGGCTCGGCAGGCCCGGCACCAGACGGCGCATCTCGCTCTCGGCCGCGGCATCCTGCATGGCATCGGGCGACGTATTTGCCAGCATGTCCAGCAGGCTTCGGCGAGGAGGAAACATCACCAGATTCGTATCGCCGGTTAAAGGCAGGCGGGCCTTGCGGCGAACAATCGCCACCGCTTCATCCAGCCCGCCCAGTTCGTCCACCAACCCATTCTGGCGAGCTTGTGCTCCCATCCAGACACGGCCCTGTGCCAGCGGCTCGATCTGGTCATAGGCTCGTTTTCGAGCCGTGGCCACCTTGGTGACGAAAAGCTTGTAAGTCGATTCAATCGATTCGTGCAGCTTCTGGCGGGCCGCGTCCGATAAGGGTTGGCTGCTCGCATCCATCTCGGCCAGCTTGCCGCGCGAGAGCAGGTCCGCCTGTATTCCAAGCTTGTTGAACAGGCCGCCGATCACGGGCCTGGCATAAAGAACTCCGATCGACCCGGTGATCGTATTCGGGTAGGCAATCACGGGATCTCCGGTCATTGAGATGTAATAACCACCCGAGGCAGCCAGATCGGACATCGAGACAACCAATGGCTTGGCCGCGCTAAGAAGCTTCAACTCATGGAGGATGTCGTCAGAGGCGAGTGAATCACCGCCGGGCGAATTAACGCGCAGAATCACGCCTTTCACGGCGGAATCGTTTCTTACCTGCCGGACCAGCTTGGCAAAAGCACGCCCCGCAATCTCGGATGTGTTTCCGAAGCTTCGGGACGGGTCGCCTTGCACGATCTCACCCTCTCCTACCAGCACGGCAATCCGATCTCCCGAGCCAGGAGCGGCTCGGAAGTACGTTCGGATATCCGATTTGTTCAAGGTATTCAGGCCGGTCTTCCTTCTCAGCTCGGCGTAAACCTGATCCTCATAACCCAGCTCATCTACTAACCCGTTGGCCTTGGCCTGATCCGCGGTAAAAGGGCCCATATCGATCAGCGTCTTTATATCCTCAACACTCTTATGCCGACCGCCTGCCACATTCGAGCAGAAATCACCATAGAGCTGATCGAGCACTTGGCCTAATACCTCGCGTGTCTCGGGCGACATGTTGGTTTTCGTGAAGATGTCGCCTGCATCCTTATAACGCCCTATATGGTCCACTTCGAACTGCACGCCGAGCTTGTCCAGGCCGTTCTTGAAATACATGGCCTCGAGCAGGAATCCTTTCACGTCCAGCGTTCCTCCTGGCGCAAGAAAGATCCGGTCGGCTGCGGACGCCAGGTAGTATTCTCGTGACCCTGGCGATTCCAGCATCGCGTAAACCGGCTTTCCGGATTTCTTGAAAGCCAGGATCTCCTGGCGGATCTCGGACAGTCTTCCCCAGCCTGCCACTACGTTCTGCGGTGCAAGAACAACAGCTTTCACGCGGTTATCCTTAGCTGCCTGGCGAAGCGACGTCCAGAGATCCCGCAGGGTCGGGGCTGATTGCTGCTGAAAGAAAGGGATTGCAATGTCCACAGGAGCCGCTTCCGGAACATCGCCGCTCAGCGCCAGGACCAAAACGGAATTCGCAGAGACAGAGGGAGGCTTATTCGAGAATACCCGGCCAACTGCCAGAAACACGATGAATAGGCCCAGTACCGTGACGACAATGCCGATCAGAATGCCGAGAAGAAACTTCCACATGATCTTGTTTACGCAGGGCGGGCGCTGCCAGTTCGCTCCGTCCCGCTGCCCGAATCTCCCTTTGCAGCGTAGCAAGACGTTTGTGACTTGCTTTACAACTAGTGCCTTCGGGCTCGAAGTTCTGGCGCCAGCCTCACTTCAGATTTCACTGAGTGCGCCACAAATAGAAAAGGCGGCGCTTTCCGAGCGCCGCCCTGGTACTGTCGATGTCTTCGCGGATTAGGCAGGAATGTGCTTATCGAGCATCTTCTGAAACTCGGGCTTCCCAATCGCCCCGACCTTCTGCTCAACAATTTGGCCGCCTTTAAACAGGAGCACCGTTGGAATACCGCGGATCCCGTAACGGTAAGCCGTCTGCTGGTTAGAATCGACGTCCAGCTTACCGACTTTTACCTTACCGGCATAATCGGTCGCTACTTGGTCCACCGTCGGGCCCATCATGCGGCATGGCCCGCACCATTCCGCCCAAAAGTCCACCAGAACGGGAACGTCCGCATTCAGAACATCTTTATCGAAGGTGTCGTCTGTGAAGGTGATCGTGTTACTACCTGCCATATCTTTCTCCTATTGATGGATGAAGCCTACCTGACATTTGATTCACGGCCATTCGCGGGGAGCTCCACCGCGCTTCAGTCTATCGAACACCGCCTGCCGTCCTTTGTTCCTAGGCTAGACTGAGGGACAGATATCGTTTTCTTAAGGTCGCTTTGAATCGTTTCGCCGTCGTCGTCACAACGCTGTTTTTGACGCTTATTTCCTCGTCGCCTGGCGTCGCTTTGCCGTTGCCCCAGGCTACTCCGCCTGCCGGTCCAAAGACCCACGCGGGCGAAAACGAATTCAGTGTCAGCCTGACGATGTTCGCGACCCTGGCCGCCATCAATAGTGCCGGCTACGATGCGGGCATCGACTCACCTCTGAATCGGCAATATAAGGTTCGAACCGAGGTGCGGGAAGCGTTAGCTAAGCGCACCATTGCCTGCCTTCCTGAGCTGAAAGAGTTCTATCAGCGGCACAAAAAGGCTTCCGACACCGCGGACCTGAGCCAATATATTTCGTTTGCACTCATTGCCGGCGAAGCTCCGCTCTTCGAGCTGCCCAAAGGAGATGTTCCGCCCGACGTCGAGCCGCTGCGCGGGTTTAGCGAAATCCTGGCCCGCTTCTATAAACAAGCCGACCTGGAAAGCCTCTGGAACCGCTCGCAACCTGCTTACACCGCGGCCATGGGGCAGTATCAGGAAGCTGTCATTGGCACGCTGTTTGAAGCCAACGGCTACCTTCGCAACCCCTCTGGCTATCTCGGAAGGCGCTTCCAAATCTATCTGGACCTCTTGGCCGCTCCCGGCCAGGTGCAAGTGCGCAGCTACCGCGACGACTATTTCATCGTGATCACGCCCACAACAGCGCCGGTGATTGATGAAATCCGCGACGCTTACCTCTCCTACATTCTCGATCCGCTTAGCTTCAAGTACAGCGAGATCATCAAGAGCAAGAAAACGCTCGCCAAATATGCGCAGGACGCACCCGCGCTGGACTTGCCCTACAAGGACGATTTCTCGCTGCTGGTGACCAAGTCACTGATCAAGGCCATCGATAGCCGTCTGCTTCACGGAAGCGCCGAGAAGAAGGCGTCGTTTGTGAACGAAGCCCTCCGCGAGGGGTTTATCTTAACGGGCGCTTTTGCCGACCTGCTGCCCGCCTATGAGAAGCAGCCCGATGCTTTCCGGCTTTACTACCCCGATTTGATTGCGGCCGTGGACGTCCACAAAGAAGAGAAACGCCTGAAGAACGTCGAGTTCGCCCAGTCCGTGCCGGTACGCGTCAGCGCTCCTCCCGTCCGCATGCAGCTGGATCCGGCCGAAGAATCGCTCCAGACGGCGGACGGTCTGCTTGAACAGCACGATCCGGAAAATGCGCGCAAGGCGTTCAAGAAGGCGCTCGGGGAGACCTCTGACCAGACGCTCCAGAGTCGGGCGTACTACGGATTAGGCCTCATTTCTCTTGGAGAGAAACATTGGGACGAGGCGCTCAATCTCTTTCAACATACGATCGACGCGAATCCAGCTTCGCCTTCCGCGGCATGGTCGCATTATTACCTGGGCCAGCTGCAATTGAAAGCCGGCGATCCGGAGAAGGCAAAGTCGCAGTTCCAAATGGCACTTCGCACCGAAAGCGTATCGGCAAAAGCTCGGGAAGCCGCCGAGAAGGCCTTAGAAAACATCCAGTCAGGAGATAAACAGCAATGAAATCAATGATCGCGCTGGGCGTGCTCGCGGCCGCCGCAGCATTACCGGTTTTCGCGGGACAAGCTCCTGCTAAAGCGCCCGCTCAGCAGGGCCCCAAGCCAAAATCGCAGAAAGAAGTGGACGCGCTGAAGAAGGTTCAGGCCGATGCGCAGGCCGGGAACGTGGATCAGGAGATCACCGACATCAATGCGGTGCTCGAAAATTTCGCCGACACCGAATACAAGGACATGCTCCTCAATATGGCGATGGATGCCTCACAGCGGAAGGGCGATTATGGGCAAACCGTTGCTTTCGGCCAGCAGATTGTCCAGGCCAACCCGAACGATATCACCGGCCGGGTAGCGCTCTCGCAAACCATCGCGGCGCACGCCAAAGACACGGATCTCGATAAAGATCAAACGATCAAAAAGGTTCAGGATTATGCAAACAAAGCCTTGGATCTGCTGAAGTCGAGCAATACTCCACCTGCCGGCATTACGGAAGACAAGTGGCCGGAGTATAAGAAGGACCTCACCTCGCGAGCCTATGACTCGCTCGGCCAGGCAGCCGAACTGGACAAAAAGTATCCCGACGCTGTTACGCAGTACAAAGCTGCTCTCGAAGCAGAGCCTACCAACTCGGTAGCCATGGCTCACCTTGCCAAGACCTATAACGAGAGCAAGCAGTACGATGATGCCATTGCCACGGCCGATAAGATCCTGGCCCTGGCAGACGCCCCGCCACAGGTGAAACAGTTCGCGCAAGCTCAGAAAGAGAACGCGACCAAGCTTAAAGGCGCCAAGTAGATCGTTAGATGGAATCGTCCCCGCTGGTCGGCGCGCTCGAGGAGAAGCTCGATTACGCTTTCGCTGACCGGCAGGTGCTTCTCCGGGCGCTAACACATCGTTCCTGGTCGGCTGAGCGCGGCTCTCCCATGCCGCAAGAGGCAGACAATGAACAGCTCGAGTTTCTGGGCGATTCGATTCTCGGCTTTATCGTGAGTGAAGCTCTCGTGCTGCGCTATCCGTCCCAGCGAGAGGGTCGGCTTTCGCAGCTGAAAGCTCATCTGGTCAGCGCGACACACCTCTATCAATGCGCTCTGAGCCTAGGCTTAGGCGAATATCTGCTTTTGGGCAAGGGCGAAGAACAAAATGGAGGAAGGCTTCGGAAAACGCTGCTGGCGAATGCCTTTGAGGCGCTTATCGCGGCCCTTCATCTGGATGGCGGCTTAGCTGTCGCGCGGCACTTTGTCGAGAAGGAAGTTCTCGGCAGCCTGCAACAGTTGGGCGAATCAGGACCGGATGCTCTGCTGAATCACAAAAGCCTGCTTCAGGAGCGCGCGCAGGCGCTGGGTCTCTCCTCGCCACGCTACTCCATCGTGGCTACCAGCGGCCCGGAACATGCCAAGCAGTTCACGATCGAAGCACGCTTGGCTGATGGACTCGCCAGCAGCGCCACTGCCTCATCGAAGAAAGCGGCTAGCCAGAAGGCAGCTGAAGCACTTTACGAGAAACTGGCGGGCAAGCTGGAAGCTGAGACGACGGCAGTCGGCAAATGACTGCCCCCGCCCGGCATCTACGACTCTTCTTCCGATCCCGGCTCCATCAGAGTCAGGATCTCCCGCAACTCTTTTTTCAACTCTCTGTGAAATGCGAATCCCGATGGTGAGAAGAGCTCCGCCTGCTTTGTCGGCGCTATCGGCTTCACTGCCGCGCGTTTGGGTCTTGCTTCCAGAACTTTTCTGGCGCCTTCGATCGTGTAACGGCGATCGTACAGCAGGCGCTTAATTTCGAGTACCAGCTCGACGTCCTTGCGGCGGTAAAGCCTGTGTCCCGTGCCAGACTTCTTCGGTCCAAGTCCGGCAAACTCGGATTCCCAAAAGCGCAGCACGTACGGCTTGATCCCAGCCAGCTTGGCTACTTCGCCGATCCGGAAATACAGCTTGTCCGGAATCTCGGGTGTTTCGCCGGGCTTGAGCTCTGGTTCTTCCATCATCGCCACGGAGGGCAATTTGCCACTCATTGTATCGGAGCAGCTCGCGCCGGCGGGCGTCGACGTCATTGGCGGATCTCGAGCGTAACAGTCACCGTGGCTCGAATGTCGAGATCTCCAGCCTCAATCGGCGTCGCTGTCTTCCGCATCATAGGCATAGGCTGCGCCATCGAGAACATCGGACGAGCTTGCGGCAGCTCACTCGGTTCCGCTCCGATCAATCCAATCACCTGCACTCCGAGCGCCTTCGCGATCACCTCCGCGTTGCTCCGGGCCTGAGTCGCGGCCTCCGCTAATGCCTTTGCCCGTACGGCTGTGGCGTCCTTCAAAGTGAAAGAAACGCCGTTGATGTTCGTAGCTCCGGTCGCAGTTGCCGCGTCGATCACTTTCGGTAGCCGCGAGAGTTGATCCACGGTCACCGTCACGGTGTTATAAGCGTCGTACCCATTGAGGCGAGGCTTATGCCCGTTTGAGTTGTCGTACTGCGGCGAGAGCGAGTAGCCGGACGTCTTCATCTGTCCGCTGCCGCCCAGCACCTGCTTGATGGCATCTTGCACCTGTGTGCTCTGGGTTGCGTTCTGCGCGGAAGCTTCTTCGGCTGTGACCGCGTGCGTGGTAACTCCGATCGCGATCTCGGCGCGATCTGGCTTGGCCGACACGCTTGCTTCGCCTGAAGCTCGCACATAGTGAAGCCGCGGCTGATCCTGCGCCTGCAGTACGCTTATGAGCGCCAGGACAAGCGAAGGCAGTGCAAAGCACGAAGGTTTACTAAGCATCACCAGCTAACGTATCAGGAATCCGCGCCTGGGAGAACTGTGTCTTGCGGCACAGGCGCTTCTCCTTCTGTCGCCAGTGCGTCTCGTCGGGACTGCGGCCGGCCGCACTACAGTAAGATGATTACGCTTATGAAGCTCCTACCGGCTACCGCTCCCGCAGCTACCGTGCTGCTTGTTCTTTCTTCCGTTGCGGCTCAGGCGCAGAGTGTCACCCCGCTCGCCTCCGAACCTTTCGGCAAAACTTCGGGCGGCCACAAAGTTTCCCTTTACACCCTGAAAAATGCTTCCGGCATGCAGGTGAAGATTACCAACTACGGCGGCACCATTCAGTCGGTCATCGTCAAAGATCGAAAAGGCAAGTTCGATGATGTGGTCCTCGGCTTCGATACCCTCGCCGGCTACACTGCGCCGATTAATACTGCCTACTTTGGCGCTTTGATTGGGCGGTACGGCAACCGGATCGCACGAGGCACCTTCACTCTCGACGGCACCACCTATCACATACCCACCAACGACGGCCCCAACATGCTGCATGGCGGGAAGATCGGGTTCAATAAGCGCATCTGGGACGCCAAGGACGTCTCCACTTCCGATACTCCTGCGCTTGAGCTGCATTATCTGAGTCCGGATGGCGAAGAGGGCTTTCCCGGCAATCTGGACGTTACTGTTCGCTACTCACTCGATGACAAGAACGGATTGCACATAGATTACTCGGCTACCACCGACAAAGCTACGGTTCTGAATCTTACAAATCACTCGTACTTCAATCTCGGCGGCGCAGGAAGTGCCACTGTGCTCACTCACAAGGTCAAGCTGGACGCCGACAAGTTCACTCCGGTGAATAGCACGCTCATTCCAACCGGCAAACTCGAAAACGTGTCGGGAACGCCGTTCGATTTCCGCAAGCCGACCGATGTGGGCGCGCGCATCGGCGCAAGATCCGAGCAACTGAAACTCGGACACGGCTATGACCATAACTTTGTCCTGAATCATCCCGGAGATCTGAACGTTGTGGCGGCCCGGGTTGAGGAGCCGAAATCGGGCCGCGTTCTGGAAGTTTTCACCACCCAGCCCGGCATTCAGTTCTACTCTGGCAACTTCCTGACGGGGAACATTCACGGCATCGGCGGAGTGTACCGCCACCGTTCAGCTTTGTGTCTCGAAACGCAGCATTTTCCCGATTCGCCCAATCAGAGCAGCTTTCCCACTACGGTCCTGCGTCCGGGCGAGCAGTTTCATCAAACGACGATCTACCGCTTCTCGTCGCACTGATTAGCTGATTGCTACTACTTGTGTGTGCGGCGCAAAGTAAGTGCGTCCGGACGCAAAGTATCGTTGCGTAATTTATTACAGTCGTCACTTACATGGATTAGTTTGCCGGTTATGTGATTCGATTGCTCGGAAGCAAGGAACGCCGCCACTTTCATCTGAAGATCCGCCAGCACTCCTCCGGTGCGCCGGGTCTCTTTAGCTTCACTAATTACCCTCGGCTCTAGCCGCGCTTCGGCCCGGATAAGTTCATCCGTCAAGTTCGTATAGGCCGATCCAGGATCGAAGCAGTTCACCTGCACGTTGTGCTCAACCACCTCCGCCGCCACGGCTTCGGCGAAGCGTACCAAAGCACTCTTCGAAGTTGTATAGGCGGACAGGTTGGACTTCGGCACCTCGTCGCTTTCACAGGTGAGCACAATGATCTTCCCGGCCCGTTTCTCCGTCATCGACGGAAGTACGGCTCGAAAGGAATGGACCACTCCGAGAAGATTGATCGACAACGTGTCAGTCCATGCCTTTAGCGGCACATCGACAAACGGATAGATGGGGCCGAGCGTCGCTGCCGCGCAGATAAGAACGTCGACCGGACTGCCGAAAACAACACGCGCCCGATCGACCGCCAGTGACAATTGTTCAGGATCCGTTACATCGGCCCGGATGCGCAGCGCGTTTCCACCTGCCTGCTCAATCTCGATGTGCGCCAGGTCGATCTCGGCTTTACTTCGGCCCACGAGAACAATACGAGCGCCTAACTTTGCGAAGCCCAGCGAGAGGCGCTTCCCGATCCCGCGGCCCGCGCCTGTTACCAGGATATTTTTATTCTTGAACTCGCTTGCTTTGGCCGGACTCAAGGCATCCCTCAGAGGCAAACATGGCCCCGACTCAAGAGTAAACCAGGACCGCGCCGCCTCGTTTGCCTGCGGGCCCAAAACGCTTCGGGGCTCTATAACTGCGTTATAATTGCCCTCAGCGGCTTCAGTCCTTTTGGACTGCAACTCCGCAATAATCCTTTAAGAGGCGAATGAGTAAAGAAGACAGCATAGAGGTAACTGGAACCGTTGTTGAAAAATTTCCGAGCGGGTTGTTCAGTGTGCAATTAGATCAAGACCGGACAGTTCTAGCTCACTTAGCTGGCAAGCTTCGACGCAACCGGATCCGTGTTCTGGCCGGTGATCGCGTCACCCTTGAAATGTCTCCTTACGACCTCACCAAAGGTCGAATCACTTACCGCCATAAGTAATCCTTCTTTGCCTTCACATGATTTGCCCGAGCGCGTGCTCGTTGTTTTCGGAACGCGCCCCGAAGCGATTAAGCTTTGTCCGCTAATTTCCGTTCTCAACTCGCAGTACTATGCGGGCGCTCTTAAGCCGGTTGTCTGCGTCACCGGCCAGCATCGCGAAATGCTCGATCAGGTGCTAGAAGTTTTTGGCATCAAGCCTGATTTCGACCTTCGCGCCATGCAGCCGGGCCAAACGCTTTCCGAACTGACTGTACGGCTGCTGGGGGCTCTCCCTGCCGTGTTTGACGAAGTGAAGCCTTCGCTGACTGTCGTACAGGGCGATACGACAACTACCTTCTGTGCCGCCATGTCTTCCTTCTACGCCGGCGTTCCGGTAGCGCACGTCGAAGCCGGCCTGCGCACCTTCAACATTCGTTCGCCTTTTCCCGAAGAGATGAACCGCCTGCTCACCACGCGTCTCTCATCGCTGCACTTTGCCGCTACCCAGGGAGGACGTGAGAATCTGGTCGCCGAAGGGATCGATGGCCGCACCGTCGAAGTAACCGGCAACACGGGTATCGATGCGGTTCTCTCCATTCGCGACCGTCTTCAGGAGGGCGCGGTATCCGGCCTGCAGCTGCCGCCGAACGATGGCCGGAAGCTGATTGTCGTCACCGCTCATCGCCGCGAAAGTTTCGGCCAGGAGTTCACCAATATCTGCCAGGCGATCGCCCGGATTGCCGACCGCCAGGATGTTCAGGTAGTCTGGCCGGTGCATCGCAATCCCAACGTGACCGGGCCGGTGAATGCCATTCTTCGCGACCGCCAGGATGTTGTGCTGCTCGATCCGCTCGAGTATCTCCCGTTTGTCGATCTGATGGTCCGTTCGTATTTGATCATCACCGATTCGGGCGGCATACAAGAGGAGGGGCCATCGCTCGGCAAACCCATTCTCGTGCTACGCGACACTACCGAGCGCCCCGAGGCCGTCAAATCCGGCACGGTGCGCCTGGTTGGCACTGATCCCGATAAGATTGTCGCCGAGTGTACGCGGCTGATTGAAAATGGCGAGGCTTACAGCACTATGGCCCGGGCGCATAATCCTTATGGGGACGGACACTCGTGCGGGCGCATTGCCCGCCGCATCGCTCTATTCCTCGGCATTCCTCTAACATAAAAGGTTGTCGTCTCCCACATCATTGCGGCAGGACGGAAGCAGTCCCGCAGCCCGCAGATCCTGGCCTCAGATCTACTTCGGCATCGCGTCTACCTCGCTCGCGACGCTCATGCTCGAACTCACGCTGACGCGCATCTTCTCGGTCGTGTATTTTTACCATTTCGCCTTCCTGGCCATTTCCATTGCTCTTTTTGGATTAGGCGCGGGCGGAGTGTTCTCGTATGTAGTCGCTGGCTGGCCTGGTTCTCTGTACCGGAAAGTCGGGGCGCTGGCAGCCGCAAACGCCATCGCGATTGTGTTCAGCCTCTCGTTTCTGCTCGGCCGCACAGGTTCCATGAGCACTGCCGAATTGAGTGCCGCTTACTTCGTATCCGCCTTGCCATTTGTCTTATCGGGCATCATCCTTTCGCTTGTTGTGGCCGATACCATTGGCCGCGTCAATCGCGTTTACTTCTTCGATCTGATCGGCGCTGCCGGCGGGTGCGCGGTGCTGGTGCCTCTGCTGAATTCTGTCGGTGGTCCGAACACGGTGCTGATTGCGGCTGTTCTGTTCGCTGTCTCGGCAGCGATCTGGTTTCATCTCGCCGGCGAAGCGCGCGGTCGGGTAGCCGCCGTACTCCTCGGATTGCTGCTGGTCGGGCTGATTACCGCCAACGCCAAGTATTCGCTCATCGACGTCAAATACGCCAAAGGGCAAGAGCTCAAGAACGAAGAGTTTCATCGCTGGAATAGCTTTTCCCGGGTCGCTCTGAAACGCGAAGCCGACGGCGCCCGGGTCATTGTCATCGATGCTGACGCTAACACCTATCTAGCCCAGCCGAATCTGGCTCACTTGAGCCCGAAGGAAAAGTTCGATCTTACTCATCACGGGCCCGAGTTTCCGTATCTGCTCAGACCTGCGGCGAAAACACTCATCATTGGACCGGGTGGCGGTTGGGAAGTCGAACGAGCCCTTCTCTCCGGAAGCAAAGATGTCACCGGGGTCGAAATTAATCCGATCATTGCCACGGAAATTATGCGCAAGCGGTTTCCGCAGTACAGCAATCGCATCTACTTCAGGCCCGAAGTGAAAATCGCTGTGGAAGACGGTCGCTCCTTCGTGCGGCGCTCTCACGATCGGTTCCAGATTTTGCAGGCAACTCTTGTAGATACCTGGGCGTCCACGGCTGCCGGCGCTTTTGCGCTCTCGGAAAATAACCTTTATACGACCGATGCCTTCGTCGACTATCTTTCGCATCTAACCCCGGACGGGGTGATGAGCTTTACTCGTTGGGGCTTCGATCCGCCGCGCGAGTCTCTGCGCATCGTTTCTCTTGCCTACGCCGCTCTCAAAAGCATCGGGCAATCTGACCCTGCGCGCAACGTAGCCGTAGTCCGCGAGAACAGTAATCAGCTGCAGGCCTTTGGCGCCCAGGACACGATCCTCGTATCGAGAAACCCGTTCAGCCCATCCGATATCGCGCGCATTCAAAGTGGCGCTGCTGCTTCGGGCATGCAGGTCCTGTACGTTCCCGGAAGCGCTTTGGACACACCGTTCCGCACGTTGCTGACAACGCCCGATCTCGATCGCTTCTACGATTCCTACCCTTTCGATGTGCGCCCGGTTAGTGACAACCGTCCGTTCTTCTTTTACACCGTTCAGGCGCGTGATCTCCTCGGTTTCGTGCTGCATGGATCTCGCGCCAGTGCCGATTACAAAATCAATTCAGCGCTGCCGGTGCTGTTTGCCCTAATCGCGATCAGCACTCTCGCCACCGTGATTGTCATCGCCTTACCGCCGCTCCTGCTCGGTCACCGGCTGCCGCGCGGCGAAGGCAGTCGGCGCGCCCTGCTCTTCTTCGTTTTCATCGGCGCGGGTTACATCATCGTGCAGGTGGCACTCATTCAGAAATTCGTCTTGTTCCTGGGTCATCCGACATACGCGTTGACCGTGATCATTTTTTCGATGCTGCTCTCGAGCGGCTGCGGTAGCTTTGCCAGCAAGCGTCTGGTTGGGTCGAACACCAGACGTTTGATGCATACCCTGCTTGCGATCATCGCGGCCGATATCCTCATATCGTTTATCGTGTCGCCCATCGCTGGCTGGGGCGTAGCGCTGCCGTTTCCTTTGAAGGTAATTACGACTGTGGCCGTCATCAGTCCGCTCGGCTTCGCCATGGGTATTCCATTTCCCACCGGCTTGAGCCTGCTTGAGAAAGCGATGCCGCAGGCGGTGCGCTGGGCTTGGGCCATCAACGCGGCCTCAAGCGTGATGGGCTCGGCCGCCGCCATGTTCTTCGCGATTTATTTCGGCTTGCAACTCACCCTGGTTGTGGGCGGGCTCTTTTACTTCGGAGCGCTCTTGAGTACGGTGCGTTCGCCTCTGGCCCGGCACCTGACTCCCGAACTGGCCGCTTCCGCCTGACGACGGCTTGCTCGGCTTTAGTTCACCCAGACCTGTGGCGGCGCATGGCCCATCACCCGCAGCGCTTCTTCCAGCGCTTCCACAAAATAGTATTCGCCCCACATCACCGATTCATCCACGCCCAATCCTTTGTGTAAGTGGTAAACGGCGCCCTTCAGAACGCCTTCCCACGCCGCATCCGCGCCGGCCAGGTGCTTTGTGCACAGATTACGCAAGATGTGAATGGCTGTCGACCAGTAGAAATGCCCTTTCATCGGATCCGCCACGTGCCGGCAAAGCCGCAACAAACCGGCCGCCGCAATGGCCGCGGCAGAGGTGTCGACGATCTTGCGGCTGTCGGAAGGAGCGTTGTAGTCCCACGGTGGAATGCCGCTGGCCGGTGAGTTGGTGATGTAGTAATCCGCGCATGCTTCCGCCGTGTGCAGAAACCTTGGATCGCGGCTGTACTCATACGCTGTGTTGAAACCGTAGAGTGCCCAGCTCAGGCCACGCGACCAGCAGGAATCGCTTCGATAACCCTGCTGTGTCGCTTCTCGCAGAAACTCGCCGGTCTCTACATCGAACAGTCCTTCGTGTGCTACCGAGCCGTCTCCGCGGACCAGGAATTTGCGTGTTGTCAACGAGTGCCGGGTCGCAATCTCCCGCAGCTGTTTGTCATTCGCCTCTCGGGCCGCGTAGAACACAATCCCGACGTTCACCATAAAGTCGATGAACAGCGAATCTTCAGACACGAGCGATCTCAGATATTGACCTTGCTCGTTAAAACCCGCGGCTAGCGTTCGCCCGGCCTCGATCATCACTTCGCGAACTGCCTCGTCATGCGTACATTGGTACCAGCGATGGTAAGCAGACAGGAAGATAAAGCCGAGATCGTGCAGCTCCGGGTCTCGCTTGCGCGCTTCGAGCGGCTTGCTGTAGCGTATCGCCTGCTCCCACCAGAATCTCGAATCGGGGCCTTGCGGGCCCAGGCGCCGATAGAAAAGCCACATCATGCCCGGCAGAAATCCGTCGCACCAGCGAGCAAGCGCCGGACCTTCGTGCTTCCACTCTCCCCCTACCGTATACATCGGATAGAAATCCGGATGTGTCTCAATTAAGCGTTTCACTTGCTTCTGAGCAAAACGAATAGCGCTCTCAAATAGCTCGCGATCGGTCTCGTATATGAATTGAATCAAGGGCGCACCTGCGAGAACAATTATAGGCGCCGGATGGGGCCCGGTTGCCTCTGCTACCATCGGGTTGCATGCCCACGAAAGTCACCATCGTGAACAACGGACCTATTCGCATCGAGGGCGATTTCACCATCCATGATGCAGAGGGCAACTCCTACGGTCTCGCCGGCCGATCGGTAATTTCGCTCTGCCGCTGCGGGTTGGCCGAGAATAAACCATTCTGCGATGGCGCTCACGGACGCGGCGGTTTCAACTCCTTGTGCAAGGCGCGCGAACTCGATCCGCCCAAAGTCCGCATTTAAAACTAGCCTGCCGCTAACTCGTGTCAGCGTCCGATGTGCTCGAAGGTGTGACAAAGCCCGTTGAAGCACCGGTTACATCTCCGCACCGAAGACTGGTTGAATTAGATATCCTTCGCGGATTTCTTTTGCTTTGGATGACACTGACTCATCTCCCCACCAAAGTCAGCATCCTCTCTAACCAGACTTTTGGGTTTGTGTCAGGCGCGGAAGGCTTTATTTTTCTGGCGGGCTTCATGATCGGCCAACTGGAGAATCGCATCGAGGAAAAGAGCGGCACGGCTGCTACCTTTCGCGATCTCGTAAAACGCACCCTCCGGGTTTATGCCTACCATGCGGGATTGCTTGCGATTGCATTTAGCATATTCGCTCCCTTCAGCATTCGCTATGGACGGCTCGCTTTGCAGAATCTGCTGTCGTTTTATCTCGCGCATCCGAAGCCCGCCATTGCAGCCGCGGCGTTGCTCGATTACCGGCCGTCGCTCTTCGACATCCTCCCGCTTTATATCGTGTTCATGGTTTTAACGCCGCTCGCTCGCCGCATTGCCCGGCGCTGGGGCTGGGATCCGGTGGTTTACGCAAGCTTTGCTCTCTGGGCGGCCGCTCAGTTTGGCCTCAGGGCTTGGCTTTACCGGCACGTCGACATCTTTGGCTTGAAGGTTCCCGAGAATTCGACCGGCGCTTTCGACATGTATGCCTGGCAATTGCTCTGGCTTGTCGGGCTCGCTCTAGGCAGTATCTTCTCCCAGCATCTCTCGCAACCGGCTTCCCCCGCAGCCGCGCATCAGACCCGTGCCGTACCCGCTTGGCTAATAACGGCCAGCGTCATCTTGGCATCGATCTTCCTCGTCCTGCGCTACAGTCCGGTGGACCACTGGATCAATCCCGATTCTTACGGATGGCTCATCGACAAATGGCATTTAGGCCCTGCGCGGGTCATCAACTTTGCCGCGGTCGGGCTCGTCCTAATGCGCTACGGGCGCTCGATTGCCGCCTGGCCGCTGCTGCAGCCGTTGGCCACGCTCGGCCGCGCCTCGCTCGAGGTCTTCTCGGTACATATTCTCTGCTGCCTGGCCGGCGTAGCGCTGAGCACCCAATCTGACCCTGACTTGCCTTGGTGGCAGCAAGCTCCGCTCCTGCTTTTTACGATTGGCGCGCTTTTCCTCACTGCGCATCTGCATCAAACGATGGTTGCGGCACGGAAGGCTAAAAGGCCAGCACCCGAATATCGTTAAGGTTGCGGTAGTCTTCGGCGTAATCCAGTCCGTACCCGACAACAAACTCGTCCGGAATTGTAAAGCCGACATACTTCACGTGCACGTCTTGAACGCGCCGGTCCGGCTTGTCGAGCAGCGTTGCGATTGCCAGAGACTTCGGTTTCCGATGCTCCAGCAAACGCTTCAGGTAAGTAAGTGTTACGCCGCTATCAATGATGTCTTCCACAATCAGCACGTGATGCCCTTCAATTGGAACATCCAGATCGCGCGTAAGCTTCACCTGCCCGGAGCTCGTCTTCTCATTTCCATAACTCGAGATCCCCATGAACTCGATTCGAACGGGTAGGCGTGTGAATTCGCGCGCCAGGTCTGCTACGAATATGAACGATCCTTTCAGGACTGAAATCAGGTAGAGTGGCCCGTCAGCGTAATCGGCCTCGATCTGCAAAGCAAGTTCGGCAACGCGCTTTCTAATCTGCTCGGATGAAATCAGAATCCGTGCTTCAGCCACGGTTTTCATTGCTGACAATGTTAGCTCGCCGTCGCGTAAATTCCGGCGTCGGCACCCACCTTCAGAACAATCAGGGTCATATCGTCATGCTGCGGAGCTCCCGCTGCGAAACGGTCGGCCTCGGCCATCAGGAACGGTATCATCTCGGCGGCTGGTCGTCCGGAGTTTGCGGCCGCCGCCGGGATCATACGCTCTTCACCCCATTCTTCGTCCTGATTATTCATTGCCTCACTGATTCCATCGGTAAAGCCGACAAACAGATCTCCCGGATCGAGGATCAGCGATCCCTCCTGGTATGGCGCGCCCGGAAAGAGTCCCACCACGGGGCCGCCCGTCTCGAGCCGGATGACGTGCGTAGAGCCATCTTTGGAACGGCGCAGCACAACCGGCGGGTTATGTCCTGCGTTGACGTAGCGAAACACGCGGTTCTCATGCTGGTATTGGCCATAGAAGAAGGTGGCGTAGCGATTGATCGGCGTTGCGTCAAAAACGAGCTGATTGACGTTTGTCATCAATTGAGCAAGATCGCCCTGACCCATAAGCGCCTGGCCGCGCAATGACGCCTGCAGCGAAGCCATCAGCAGCGCCGCCGCAATGCCTTTGCCCGAAACGTCTCCGATCGCAACCCCCAGGTCGCCGTTCGGCAAGGTAAGGAAATCATAGTAATCTCCTCCCACACCCAGGGCAGGCCGGCACGCTCCCGAATAGTCGATGCCCGCCACGGCCGGCATTCGCTGCGGAAAAAGCCGTTCCTGCACTTCGCGCGCGATCTCGATTTCGCGGTTTAGCTTTTCCCGCTGTGCCATTTCGGTAGCTACGGTCTTCGTTAAACGGCTATTCTCCAGCGCGAAGCCAGTCTGTGTGGCTACCGACCGGAGCAGTTGCAAGTCAGTTCGCGAATACGGCTCCTCCGACAGTTTCTCCCCAAGACTGATCATCCCGAGCAGCTTTTCCTTGCGTCCCATGGGCAGCAGGATTTGCGTTCGCAGCGATTTCAACGTCAGCAGCTCCGTCTCCGGCGTAGAGTGGACCCAGTTATCGTCGCGGTCAAAATAGATAGGCGCCGGAACTTTCGATGCCTTGACTACCTCCACCGTCCTCGAGCTTTCTGCTAGCGCAGTTTCGGCAGGGGGCTCAAAGCCCAGACAGTACACCGGACGAAAATGGTCGTTGGTCTCAAGCAGAAAAGCGCAATGAGAGACATGCAGCGACTCCGAGATGCGCCGCCCAACTGTCGCAAGCATCTCGTCTTCATTCACAATCGATCGCACCGAGTCGCTCAACTCTTCCAGGATGAGTTCCGCATTGTAAGCTTCACGAAAAAAGTGACGGTCGATGGAAGCCATCACCCGGTTCCTCATCTTTCGCATCAGGAAGATGCCCGCGACCACGACGGCTACGTAAACCGATAGCTTGATGGAATTATCCAAGTCCGTTCCGAACATCGTCCATTGCTTGCGAAACACCAGGTTGCTGATCGCGAATAAAATCGCCGAGAGGACAACCGCAGCCACTATGCGAAGTCCTGCTTTCGCGAACGTGTAGCGCACGCCTTGGCGAATCGCCATCCGCAGATTCATGGCACGCTCGGCCACAATCACGTAAGCCAGCGTGATCGGGAACAGGCAGAAGAGCAGGCAAACGGTAACGACGTAGGTTTCCGGAACACGGTTGAAAACGCTCCAGTTTCCAAACAGCTCGTAGACAACCAGAGCGAATAGCGGAGTCAGGCTCACCAGACATCCTGCCAGCAAAATGCGCAGCCGCCTGCGCGAATCGCGGTTTTCAACCGTACCCATTTTGGATCCGATGCTCGACAGGAAAAAGCCTATGCACAGCGCAACAATCCAGCCGGTGGCGTGCAGATGGAGCGTGTCGAACACCCACCTGAGCCGCTGGTAACTGAAGAAGCTGTCAGAGACCGCCACAAATAGCAGGGAGAGCAGGGCGATGAGCGGTCCGAGAAACAGCCATTTCAGCCAGGGCCTGCGAACATCCCAGCGAAACTTCTCCGGAAAGTAGAGGGCGAAGCAGACCAGCCAGATAGATGTGCTTAGATTCGCGGCCAAGTGATACGCGTAGGCGAAGAACTGAAGGGAACGCGGGAAATCCCACCATTGCGCGGTGGAGATCACCTGCGATGTGGCAAGCATGAGCCCAAAAAAACTGAGCGCTCGTGCGTCGGCCGGTAGAACCGCAGCCGGATAGATTCCAACGACCACGCAGAAAAGCATGATCATGGCTAGCAATCCGTTGATCACCCAGTCCCAAAATTCGGCCTGCGGCTTCCGCGATTTATCGGCCGGGATCTCGATCCGTCGCGCGCTGGTCTGACCTTTCGGGACCGCCTCAACTTTGAGCGGCGTCCCCGCGGAGACGGTGTGCAGCGATCGCAGGAAATCGCGCTCTCCAATCAAGCGTTGCCCGTCGATGCTGAGGACTTTGTCTCCAACGTGAAGACCTGCTTTTGCCGCCCGATCGCTGACCGCAGTTACCGGTTCCACACCGGTAAAAGGAATGTCCAGATTTTTGCTGCGGTCCAGATCCGTCCGCACCGTCTCGAAGGTGTAGGTGATCTGGTAAAACAACGCCACCGCGAATAGCGGTACCAGCCAGTAATAACGTTTAGAAAAGCTTGGAGAATTCAATCAACCACCATTCTTCTGCGCCAGCGCCAACCGGGTGCTGCCTGGCCCAATGTGGATGTGCGGCGCCGTCGCCGCTCCCGCCACCGCGCTCCGAAAAGCCAAATACGGTATTCGCAGCCGCTCGAGCAGCTGCCTCAGCCACACACCCTCGGCTCCGTCCGGGTTAACGGCGACATCTACCCGGTTGCGATGATCCAGCCCCATCGCGCGATGCACGAGCGTCTGCCCAAGCGCGCTGACGGGCAGAGCGTGGTGAAATCTACGCTCGAACTCATTTGAGATGGTCGTCAAGTCCCCAAGATTAAACAGCCCGTTGCCGTCGTAGCGCGTCATGGAAGTTTTCGCTCCGGCCTGCTGGGCTGCGTGCTCCAGACGAAGTTCGGCCTCAGCCATCTGCCGCAGATCGTCAAGCAATTTAGCCCGGTTCCGCGCGAGTTCCAAAACGCGCTTTCTCGACTCGAGCTCCTGATCGAAACTATCGAACTCGGAGCGCGCCAGAATGCCCATGGCCACAAATTCCCGTTTGCTATCGACCACTTTCTGCTCGCGCTCGACTCTGCGTTCCGCAGCCGCCAACATGCTGGCTGCCTGCTCGGCCGTCATCTCCTGTAAATGAACAGTCCCGTACAGCGTACGCGTAAGCGTAGCTTCGTCCTGCGCATCCGCCAGTGCTTCTTCCGCTTCCGTCAACCGCGACTTGGGTAATGTCCCTTGCTCCACCAGCATCCTGGTCTTTGCGACCTCGTTTTCGGCGCGCTCCACCAGGCTCTTCGCCAGTACATCGGAGGTTGCGCCGGTCGTCTGCATGCCGGCGCGCACCGGAAACCCGCGCAGAAGCAGTAACGCGAAAAAGGACGTTGTGAATAACGCTGCGCTTGCCGGCCGCGAGCGTTTACGCATGCGCCCTCAGTGTAGTACGCTGAGCACAGGAGACCTTTTCAACGAGCCTGTTAAGCCGTTCCCCCCAGATTGATTCCTCCCTGGCAGTCGAGCCGGTTTCCAACTGGTTGCTAGCCGCCCGCGCCGCCGATTCCCGCAAAGCCTCCGATATTCGCATCCTTGATCTGCGCGAAGTGACCTCGTTTACCGATTACTTTGTGATCTGCACCGCCACTAATCCGCGCCAGGGTCATGCCATCTCGGACGAGATCCACAAACAGCTAAAAGACATGGGCGAGCTGCCCGTCAGCGTCGAGGGTTACGAGCGAGCCGAGTGGATTCTGATGGACTACGGGGATTTCCTGGTACACATCTTCTCCCCCACGGCGCGCGACTTCTATGATCTCGAGCGCCTCTGGCGTCACGCGAAAACCGTAAAGTTTGACTTGCCCCAGGCTGGATGAGCCTATCGTTACCCCCTGGTACAGAGGACTATTGACAAGTGGGTCGCCGATCCGGCACCTTTATAATTAAGTCATTGCTGTTGTTGAGGTTGGCGATTCCTTACTGATCGCGATAAAGTTTATCTTGCTGGATCAACCGATGCGCTACTTCGGGGCGTTAACGCCGCGTCACTTCGACGTTCTTCATGCGCTCGTTCAAAACTACATAGAAACGGGTGAGCCGGTCGCGTCGCGCACCATCGCGCGCAAGTACCCCATGAGCTCGGCTTCTATACGTAACATGATGGCCGACCTGCTGGAGGAGGGCTTCCTTTCTCAGCCTCACACCTCCGCCGGTCGCGTGCCGACGGAACGCGCCTACCAGAGCTATGTACAGACTCTGCTCAGTAGCCGCATTGTCCAGACTGAACTCGACCGCCTTCACATTGAGATGGAAAAGGCCGGCAGCGTCGAGGCGCGTATCGAACGGTCTTCCAAACTGCTCACCGAGATCACTCGCAATTTCGGCATGGCCGCGGCTATCCCGACCGAGAACCAGACGCTCGATCAAGTCGAGCTTCTGGCGCTTCCCGACCGTCGCATCCTGATGGTTGTGATCACGCGCGACCGCATGGTGCGCAACAAGATCATTCACGTGGAAGACTGCGTTGGGCAGGATGAGCTCGCCTCCATCCGCAACTACATCAATTACAATTTCAGCGGCTGGGCACTGCCCAATATTCATCGCGAATTGAAGCGCCGCTTCGAGCTGGATAGTGCTGCCTACGACGCCATTCTGAAGCAGGTAAACATCCTCTATACCAAGGGCCTGCTCGATCTGGGCGCCATGCCTGAAGTTCACTTCGACGGCGCGGAGAACCTGATCGGACTCGATCTGCATCTGACCCGCGAGCGCGCCCGCGAATTGTTCCGGACTCTTGAAGAGAAGAAGCGCATTCTTCAGCTGCTCGAGCACTTTCTGGAAGGCCGCGAGGACGAGCCGGCCATTCAGGTAGGGCTCTCCGATATTCATCCGAGCATGAGCGAACTCTCCCTTATCGGCGTTCGCTTCAGTCTGCAGAGCGGGCTGCGCGCGCACGTTGCTGTTCTTGGCCCGATGCGCATGAACTACAGCCGCGCCGTATCCGCCGTCATGCACGTCAGTCAGGCTTTCAAAAGCGCCAAGACTCAGTAAACAAGAGCGGCCGCGGCCTACTATAATTCACGCGTGAAGCGTAGAAATTTCCTGTCCGCTGCCGGCGCCTTCACCGCGGGCGCTGCCCTGGCTAAGCCGGGAGGCGCCATACCGGTCATCGACACTCATATCCACCTCTTCGACGTCGGCCGTCCGCAAGGCGTGCCGTGGCCTTCGAAAGACAGCCCGATCTATAAGACCGCGCTTCCCGAACGCTTCCGGAAACTAGCTGTGCCGCACGGCGTCGTGGGCGCTATCGAAATAGAGTGCAGTCCCTGGCTCGATGACAATCAATGGGTTTTGGAGGTTGCCGAGAAGGATCCCATCATCGTGGGCACCATCGGCGATCTGGAGCCCGGCAAACCGGATTTTACCCGCCACTTGGAGCGGTTCCACCGCAATCCGCTGTTCCGGGGTATTCGCTATGGCAACCTTTGGGATCGCGATCTCGGAAAACAAACATCCAATGCAAGCTTCATCAACGATCTGAAACTCGTCGCCCAGGCCGGTCTTGTTCTTGACACAGCAAATCCGGATCCCGCGCTCATGCATGCTGCCGTCCGCTTAAGCGACAGTGTTCCGGATCTTAGGATCGTCATCGATCACCTGCCTGAATTGACCCCGCCCGACGATGCAGCGGCCCGCTCAGCTTGCGATCACGATTTGAGGCTGCTGAGCCAGCGTCCGCAGGTATTCGTCAAGGTCTCCGGGATTGTGCGCAACGCGAGCGATGGACGCGTGCCGCAGAACCTCGCGTTCTACCAGGACCGGCTCGATCATATCTGGGATACCTTCGGCCCCGACAAGCTCCTCTATGGCAGCGATTGGCCGAACTGCGATCTCTGGGCGGAGTATCCGGACGTGTTCCGGCTCGCTCATGAGTTCATCGCAGCGAAGGACCAGGCCGCCCGGGAAAAATTTTACTGGCAAAACTCGCTGAAGGCTTATTCCTGGATCAAGCGCGACGGCAGCCAGCCCGCAGCGTAGCGGCGGCTAAAGCTCCTGTCGGACGTAAGGAAGTCACTGCGGCCGTGACTATCTTGGCAGGCAAGCAAGCTGATGGTCAACGCAGAGACAATGGAGCCGCCACTCACAGCGCCCTCGGTAAGCCGGCAGGACACGTTCGCCAGGCTCATGGAGCAGTACACGCCTGCCATCCGGCGCTTGGCCGGAGCCTACCTGCGCAACCAGGTCGACCGGGAAGATCTGGTTCAGGAAATAGCGGTCGCTATCTGGCGCGCCATACCGGCCTTTCGCAAAGCGTCGAGCGAGCGCACGTGGCTTTACCGGATCGCCCACAACGTGGCGATCTCCTCTTCCGCTAAGCTTCGCCGCCACAGCCGCCTCGAAAGCCCGCTCGACAACGACTTCGACCCCGCTTCGAAACTACCGGACGCCGAACATGAACTGGAAGCCGGCCAACGCCGCCGGTGGCTGATCGAATCCATTCGAAGCCTTCCCGCACTAGACCGCCAAATTGTTGTTCTTCATTTAGAAAACTTGAGCTACGCCGAGATCGAGCAAGTGACCGGCTTGTCTGAAACCGCCATTGCCGCCCGCTTGACGCGCATTCGCACCAGATTGAAGGAACAAATCAGAACAGGTGAGGCACATCGCCATGAACGATAAAGACGAGTTGCGTGAGCTCTGGGGTTCTCAGTCTTCCGCTCACAGTAGCACCGCAGCCGACATTGTACGTATGGTCGAAAAAAGATTGCGCGACTTTGACCGACTGGTCGCCGTGCGGAACTGGATCGAGTTTTTGGCCGCGGCCGCGGTGGCCATCTTCTTCGGCTGGACCTCCGCCCATGCTGCGAACCATATGATAAGGATCGGATCGCTCGTAGTCGCCGGCGGCGCTGCGTGGATCGTCTTCTACCTGCGGCGTTATGGTAACTCGGCCGCTCCGCTCGACGCCAATCGCAAGCTCATCGACTACACACGCGTTTTGATCGAGCACTATGAGCATCAGATTAGGCTGCTGACGTCCGTTAAGTACTGGTATCTCGCGCCGATCTACGCCGGAATGCTGATCATGAGCGTGGGGCAACTGCAGCTAAAAACGAAAACAAGCGCGCTTGGCTGGCGGGATTTCTCAGGGCTGATGATCTTTACCGTCGTAATTGCCGCCATCTGGTGGGTGAACGAAGTGTCCGCGGTCGGGCGCCTCAAGAAAGAACGGGCTCGGCTGCTTGTGCTGCTGAGCGAGGAAGAGCGGATGGGGGAAGAAAATGAGCTGGCACAGTCCAACTCGCCAGGAGACTGAAACTGCCTCCAACAAGTTAAATTGTCCGGCTTGAACTACCTTTTTGAACCGCGCATACTGGCTCGCCTGACGAATACAGCGAGCTCAAAGAAACCATGCAGCCCGCTGCCCTGTGGAAATCGGCAACTGGATCGAGGCGCAGATTCCAGGGCGTACCAGCCCAGGCGCATCGGGTGAATTGCGTCGGCCACCCCCCAAGTGGTTTAATGGTGTAGGAGTTATTGAAAGTGGGCTTGAGGCCCACTTTTTTATTTGCGGCAGGCTTTTGGTAATGACAGCGGCAGAAAAGACCGGGACGGTGGATCGCATCACAGCGCTGGGCGAACAGGCCGCTGCCGGTACGTCTATTGAGTTGGTTGAAGTTCAGCTCCGGGGCGCGGGCAGGGCGCAGCTTTTGCGGGTTTTCATCGACAAACCCGAGGGCGTCACCCACGGTGATTGCGAACTGATGTCGGAGCGCCTGGGCAAGCTTCTCGACGAAGAAGACTCGCTCTTGAACGAGGGTTACACGCTCGAGGTTAGTTCTCCCGGGGTCGAACGCAAGTTGGCCAAGCCGCGCGATTTCGAGCGAGTTGTCGGCCAAAAAGTGAAACTCGCCCTCCATCAACCTATCGCCGGTCAGACGCGGCTCGAAGGCAAGTTGAAGGAGTTCGCCGCCGGCGTTCTGTCGCTGGAAGTAGGATCGGGCGAACATTTGCGTGTTCCACTGGAACAGGTCCAGAAAGCGAACCTGAAATTCGAGTGGTAGCCGGCCGGCTTCTCTCCTAGCTTCCCGCCTATCTGAATTTATTTGTTGAAGAGGTTTTCTACGTGGCTTCGATCTATCAGTCCATTGAAATTCTGAGTAAAGAAAAGGGCATCGATCCCCAGATTGTTCTGGATGCGGTCAAAGATGCCATGCTTGCCGCCGCGCGCAAACACTTCCGTTCGACGGAAGAACTGATTGCCGATCTCGACGAAGCAACGGGCAATGTGCAGATCTATAGTGTCAAGCAGGTAGTCGACGCAGTCGAAGATCCGGCTACCCAGATCAGTCTCTCGGCTGCCAGGAAGCTCGACGAAGGCGCTGCCGTGGGAGTTGCCGTCCGTATCGCCAAGCCTACTGATTCGCTTGGTCGCATTTCAGCCCAGACCGCCAAGCAGGTGATCCTGCAGAAGGTTCGCGAGGCGGAGCGGGATAGCGTCTTCTCGGAATTCCAGGGCCGTTCGGGCGAGCTGGTCAATACCGTCATCAAGCGCCTCGAAGGCCAGGATTTTATCGTCGATATCGGTAAAACAGAGGCGCGGCTTCCGAAGAAAGAGCAGTCGCGTGTCGAGAACTTCAGCATCGGCGATCGCGTTCGCTGTGTCATCAAAGGCGTGGAGCGCGGGGGTAAGAACTCCGGTGTGATTGTCTCGCGCGCGGCTCCTGAACTCGTCATGCGCCTCTTCGAGCAGGAAGTTCCCGAGATCTACGACAACACCGTGGCTATTAAGGCCTGCGCTCGCGAAGCGGGCGAGCGAACCAAGATTGCTGTTTTCAGCCGCGATCGCGATGTCGATAGCGTCGGCGCCTGCGTCGGCATGAAAGGCATGCGTGTGCAGTCGATCATTCGCGAATTACGCGGCGAAAAGATCGACATCATCGAGTTCTCTGACGATCCGGTGCAGTACGTTACCAAGGCGCTCAGCCCGGCGAAGATCTCGCGCGTCACAATCGTCGATCCGGCCGATAAACACATGGAAGTTGTGGTAGACGATCTGCAGCTCTCCCTCGCAATCGGAAAGCGCGGCCAGAACGTGCGCCTCGCCGCTAAACTGATCGGCTGGAAAATCGATATCAAGAGTGAAGAAGAGAAGCGCCGCGAGCTTGAATCCCGCATGGCCGATATGGTCATATCGGGCGCGCCCGTCTCGGTCTTGATTGATCATGGAATGTCTGAGACCATTGTCGAGACGCTGGTCGGCGCAGGCATCGGGACCGTAGAGCGGCTCGGCTCCATGACTCCGGAAGATCTGGAAGCCATACCGGGCATCAGCGAGGATATCGTGCAGCAGATTCAATCGATCGTCGTCGCCTTCTATGGACAGTACGACGAAGAACAAACCATCGAGGCGCAGGGCGATACGGCTCCGGACGATCAGGCTCCTGCGAGCGCGGAAGAGATCGAAGACGCGATAGACCGGGGCTCAACCGAAGGGCCTGCCCTCAACGATGCCGACGAAGACTCGCCGGCCGTTTTCGAAAATCTTGAGACGGGCGTGCTCGAACACGATGCGGCCCGTCACGAGCGCGCTCCGCTCGAGCATTCCGAGGAAGGCGAAACGCTGGATCTCGGGTTGGTCGAAGGCCTTTCGGGGGCGCCATCCACTCTGCGAAATGCCGTTAAAGCCGGCGACGGTGAGTAAGTGTCCGAGTCTGATACCATGAAAAACGCGCAGTAATCGCGAAAACCTTGGCTTTTTAAGGAGTTATCTAGCAGTCGCATCTATGAAGAAGATCAGAATCAACGAGCTGGCGCGGGAGCTTGAAGTGAAACCCGGCGTGATCATCGAAATGTTGCCTGAGCTCGGTGTCCAGGAAAAGAAAACCCACTCGAGCTCAGTTGACGAGGATGTTGCGCTTGAACTTCGACGCCGTCTTGTTGGTCCTGACGCTCCTCCGAGAACTCCTTACCGAGGCGACCCTGAGACGAACGGCGACGGTGGTCACGGTTTTGCTTCTTCCCCCTCGGAATCGCCTTCTCCGGAACAGCCTGTTTCCGAACCTGTTGCAACCGAGCCTGCTCGTACTCCGGAAGTAACTGCCGCACCTGCGCCACAGGTAACGGCCGACCCTCGAACCGCCCCGGTTGAGACACCACGACCGGCTCCGGCACCTGTGCCTGCAGCTGCGGCTGCTCCGGAAGTAGCGGCCGCACCGCCCTCGACAACTTCGGCGGAGTCTCCCAGGCCTGCTGGACCGATTCGTCCTCAATTGCGAAGTGCCGGTGCGCCTGGCCTGCCGCTGATCCCTCCCTCTCGTCCCGCTCCGGCGGCGCCCGCTGTTCCGGGTTCTCCCACGGCAGCACCGGCGGCCCCCGAAGAAGGTGAAAAGCCAGCTCCTTCCTTCCGGCCTTTGCGGCCGCCTTTGGGCGCCGGGGCAATTCAACCGCCGCTCGCCTCGTCGCAAGCTCACGCGATGCCCGGACCGGTAAATCGCAACGTCTCGATTCCGGCGCGGCCTCTGCCGCCTCCGGGTCCGCCGAGAACTGGACCCTCAGCTCCTCTGGCAGCACCGAGTGGCCCCCGGCAGCCTCTGCCGCCTGAGCCCGCCAGGCCTTCTGCCCCTGCGGCTATTCTCGAGCGCTCGCCTCGCCCGGGTCTCGCCGCTGAGCCGCCCCCGCGCCCCGCTCCCGCTCCTGCGCGTCCGCCGCTTCCACCGTCAGCGCCGCGTGTTCAGCCTCCCACTCATGTAGTAGCCCCGGGTGCCTCGGCTGGTGCACCGCAAGCTGGCTCGCTGCAGGCTGGTGGTCTTCAACCGGGTTCTCTCCCGTCTGGATTGCCGCAACCGCCTGCTGCTGTTCCTGGAGCGCCTATTCCGCAGCGCCCCACTCCGCCCCGGCCCGCCGGCCCCGGTCTCACCCCCGGTGCTCCGATTGCGCCCCGTCCGGCTGGGGTCAGGCCAGGCCTCGCTGGCCAGCCGCAAGCCCGGCCCGTAGTGCCGCCACGCCAGGACATCCTGCAGCGTCTGAATTTAAACAAACAGCAGGTACGGCCTGCGCCCGCTGCTCCGGTGATGCCGCGCCCGGGTGCGCCCGCTCGTCCGTCGCCCGCTCCGGGCCAGCCCACTTATCGCGGCCCGATTCGCCCCAATCAACCCCTGATGCGTGGCCCCGGTGGCTTGCCCCCTGGACCCGGTCAGCCCGGCGTTCTCCGCCGTCCTTCCGGCTTGCGCCCGCAGCATCCTACCGCTCTGCTGCCTCAGCCGGGTGCTCAACCCACCGAGCAGCAACGCCGTCACACCGGTAAGCCGACCGGTCGTGGCCCTGCCCGCAAGCGCGAGGAGGTTGAAGGTAACCTACGCGAACGCAGCTCGAAGCGCTCTGCCATTTCTGCTCCTCCGCCCATTGATCGCGAGATCACCGTAGCCGAGGGCATCACCGTTAAAGAGCTCTCTGAAAAGCTCGGCGTCAAGGCAAATCTGGTTGTCAAAAAGCTGGTCGAGAAGAAGATTTTCGCCACCATCAACCAGACTCTCGACGTAAAGCTGGCCGAGGAACTCGCCCGCGAGTTCGGTGCCTCCACGAACCAGATCAGCTACGAGCAGGAGTCGACGCAGGATCTCGAGGTTGCCGAAGATACCAGCAATCAGGTGCGCCGCGCGCCGGTTGTGACGATCATGGGCCACGTCGATCACGGCAAAACGTCGCTGCTCGATTCTATTCGCGAGACGAATGTGGCCGGACGCGAGGCCGGCGGCATTACTCAGCACATCGGCGCTTATCACGTCGAAAAGAACGGCCGCAAGATCGTCTTTATTGATACGCCCGGTCACCAGGCCTTCACTCGCATGCGCGCTCGAGGCGCTAAGGTAACCGACATTGTGGTGCTTGTAGTCTCGGCCGACGATGGTGTGATGCCTCAGACCCTCGAGGCAATTGATCACGCTCGCGCCGCGTCAGTCCCGATTCTGGTTGCCATCAATAAGATCGACAAGGCGGACGCCCAGCCCGATCGCGTAAAGCAGCAGCTCTCCGATCGCGGCCTGCTTGCTGAAGATTGGGGCGGCGATGTGGTGATGGTCCCGGTTTCAGCCAAGACCGGGCAGAACCTCGATCTGCTGCTCGAAATGATCCTGCTCGTCGCCGATATCCAGGACTTAAAAGCCAGCCCGAGCCGTCCTGCTCTCGGCACGGTACTCGAAGCTAAGCTCGACCGCGGCCGCGGACCTGTGGCCACTATGCTTGTCCGCAACGGCACGCTGCGCGTCGGCGATTTCTTTATCTGCGGCGCACTGTTCAGCAAAGTACGCGCCATGTTCGACGACCGCGGCAATCCTGCCAAGGAAGCCGAGCCTTCCATGCCCGTCGAGGTCATAGGCCTCGAAAGTCTGCCCGAAGTGGGCGACAGTTTCCAGGTAGTTTCCGACACCTCCAAGGCGAAGCAGATCGTCGTCTATCGCGAGGCTAAGGCTCGTGACGCCGCTATGGCCAAGGGCGCTCGCGTGGCTACCCTGGCTTCGCTCAACCGGCAGTTCGCTGAAGGCGAGCTGAAGGATCTCAATCTCATCATCAAAGCCGACGTGGGCGGCACGGCTGAAGTTCTCTCGGACACCCTGCAGCAACTCTCGAACGAGAAGGTGCGAGTGCGTGTCCTGCGAACGGGAGTCGGTGCCATCACCGAGGACGACGTCCTGCTCGGATCCGCTTCGGAAGCGGCCATCATCGGTTTCAATGTGCGCCCGGAGCGTAACGCCCAGGCGACCGCCGATCAGCAGAAGGTGGATATTCGCTTGCATAGCATCATCTATGAGCTGATCGATGAAACGCAGCGAGCCATGACCGGCCTTCTCGACCCGGTGTTCAAGGAGACGATCCTCGGGCATGCCGAGGTGCGCGAAACTTTCCGCATCAGCAAGGTCGGTACCGTGGCTGGTTGCTACGTCGCAGATGGCGCCATCCGCCGCGACAGCCAGATCCGTGTTCTTCGTGGCAAAGATGTGGTCCATACGGGTCGCATCGAAGCTCTCAAGCGCTTCAAAAACGATGCCAGCGAGGTCAAAAATGGTCTCGAGTGCGGCATCTCGCTCGCCAACTTCAACAACATTCAGGTCGGCGATATTTTGGAAGCTTTTGCCATGGAGCGCATCGCGGCTGAGCTTCCCGTGGCGCAATAGCCGGCCTCAATCGCGCTGAATCGTGCCTGTTTTAGGAGTGTTGACTCTCGACATTCTTGTCGAGAGTTCGCACTCTCTAAAAGAAAAACGTCATGTTGTCAAAAGCCTGAAAGACCGGCTGCGCGAGCGCTTTAATGTCTCGGTCGCGGAAATCGATGGCCTCGACTCTTGGCAGAGTTCGACAATCGCTGCAGTCACCGTCGCGAACGATCGCGTATTCGCCGAAAAAGTCTTGCAAGCGGTCGAAGCTCACGCCGCGGGTCTGCTCGGAGGAGCGCTGGTGGGCAGCAGCGTGGAGTGGCTATGAACTGAAGGGCTGGTCAGAAAACAACACTTCAACGTAGCTTGATGGCGTAGCGGCATTTACGGCATCCACGACGCGTTGAATATTCCGGTGAAGCTGGGGCCACTGTTGCTGGCCGAGAACGATAATGGCGATCTTTCGGCCTAAAAGTTTTGCTGGTAGCGCATGTTCTTGTCGGTTGTTAGAAATACGTCGAAACAGGCGCTCTCAGCTGCATTCAAGAGCTCGCCGTTCTTAGCATGTTCGAACCGTGTTGCGCAGCTGTATGAACAGAATGCCCGTTCAAATAAGAACGAAGCGGTAAAGGGACACCCTGATCAAAAATGATGAGCATCTACGGCGAGTAGGCCGGCTCTTTCTCTAGACTTCGAGCTGCAAACTCGATAACTGCCTTGATCTGTTCACGGTTCAATCCCTCAAACCACTCGAGAATCTCGTCGATGCTGGCACCCGCTTCCACGTTTTCGAAGATGGCTGATACGGGCATTCTCGTGCCCCTCATCACCCATGCACCACTCACCTTGCCAGGAACACTTTCAACAGCGGAGCACTGCGACCAGTCGAGCGTGGGCATTATCAAGACCTCAGTAACATCGTAGCTTCTCGACCGGCTCTTTGGGCCGATTCGCTAATCCGGGAGCTTGTACTCCAATACGTACGAGTGCTTTCCACCCTCAATCCGAATCGTGAACATGCCTGCGATTCCTTTCAGCTCTCCCGTTCCTGATCCCGGCACCACCATCACGTTCATGTTGTTCCCGTTGCTGTCCATTGTGGCCGAGTGCTGCAGAGCAAAGCTGCCGCGCTTGCCCGCCATCGTCCCTGTAAATACCTCGATCGCCACATAGCCGGCCTCTCCCTCCTTCGGGTTGCCTCCCGAGAACATCTCGCCCCTAGTGGTGCCCTCCAGGTCTCCGTGAACCTCCTTATTGATCGAATAACGCGCGAGGCCTTCCGCCGGCGCAGGCGCAAGCGGCTTGATGTCGACCGTAAAAGTGCCTTGGGCACTCTGCTGCATGGAGCCTTCCTTTCCGTGTGTGGATGCCTGCGGCGAAAGCAGCGCAAGAAAGAGGCTGAACGAGGCGAGGCAAATCACTCGAATTAGCTTACCGGAACGATTCTTCCGGAGTATTCGTACACTGTAAGCGGAGGCCGAAATGGATAGCCGCCGCGCAGGACGTGTTGCAGAAGCATTGCGGGAGGAGCTCGGTGAGCTCATAGCCTACGAGCTTTCCGACCCGCGGCTCGCCGATGCCACCGTTACCGAAGTATTAGTCTCGCCTGATATGCGGCGTGCCCAAGTACGCCTGCACGTGCCTGCCGGCGCAAAGGAGCGGGAGGAAACGTTGCAAGCTCTGGAAGGCGCACGCAATTTCTTACGCCGCCAGCTTGCCGAACGCCTGAACCTGTTTCGTGTTCCCGAGCTCCACTTTGAAACCGATGTATCGTTAGAGGGGACTGGCCGGCTCGATCATCTTCTGAAGCGTGTGCGCCGAGGTCGCCCCCGGAATGGCGAGACCGCTTCCTGACGGCTTCGCTCCCTTGCTCGACATTCCCAGCGAAAAAACATGCTTTCAGTCAGTCTAAAGGATAAACTCTCTACATAACCGGGATGAAAGTGTCTATTCTGTTTTCTTCTCAGCTAGCGGAGGTCGTACGCGGCCACCTCCTTTAGGCGGGCGTTTTCTTGATGCCTGCCGTCGCCGCCCAACCGATGTCAGGCCGGTCTGGTTCATGCGGCAGGCGGGTCGTTACCTCAAGCCGTATCGGGATATCCGATCCAAACACAGCATTCTCGAAATCTGCAAGCGTCCTGAGCTCGCGGCCGAGGTCACTCTGCAGCCCATCGACATTCTTGACGTCGACGCGGCCATCATCTTTGCTGACCTTCTGTTGCCAATCGAGCCGATGGGCCTCAAACTGGAATTCATCAGTGGCGAAGGTCCGCACATTGAGAACCCGATCACCGAACCTGAAGACATCGATGAGCTCTCCACCGCCCGCACCGACGATCTAGGTTACGTAAGTGAGTCCATCCGCAAAGTAACTGAAGCGCTTGGCGGAAAAATCCCGGTCGTCGGATTTGTCGGTGCTCCATTCACGCTGGCCAGCTACATGATTGAAGGCGGCCCCTCGAAGACCTTCTTAAAGACCAAGAAGTTGATGTTCAGCAACGAGACCATGTGGCGCCGTTTGATGGGAAAGCTGGTCGACGTTCTGGGCGATTTTGCCCGGATGCAGATCGGTGCCGGCGCTCGAGCCCTGCAGGTCTTCGATAGCTGGGTTGGCGCGCTCAGTCCCGAAGATTACGTGCGCTTTGTTCAGCCTTACTCACGCGCGCTGATCGAACGGGTGCGGGCCGGCGGCGTCCCGGCCATCCACTTCGGCACCGGTTGCGGCGGCTTCTTCCGCGAGCTGCACGCTGCTGGCGGAGACGTGCTCGGCGTTGACTGGCGTATCAATATCGATCAAGCCTGGATGGACATCGGCTATCGCTCCGCTATTCAGGGCAATTTGGATCCCGTAGCACTATTCGCGCCGCTTCCGGAGCTTCGCACCAAGGTCTTAGACCTCCTACGCCGCACCGGCACCCGCCCCGGTCACATCGTAAATCTCGGGCACGGCATCCTGCCTGAAACACCGGTCGAAAACGTAAAGGCCGTCGTCAGCATCGTTCGGGAGTTCTCGACCGCTAAGTGAGCCTCCGCCGCGTCATCATTGTGGGCGGCGGCATTTCAGGACTCGCAACCGCCTACTATCTTGGCCGGCGAGGCGTCTCGTCCCTGCTGATCGAGAAGTCCAGGCGCCTGGGCGGTCTCGTCCAGACAGAAACTGTGGAGGACTGCCGGCTGGAAGCGGGACCTGACAGCTACATTTCAATCAAGCCCGCCGTCACTGAACTCTCGGAAGATCTGGGCGATCTCCGAAACCAGATTATCGGGACAAATGATGCCGCCCGGCGCATCTTCGTCGTGCGCTCGGGCAAGCTGGTCGCACTTCCGGCCGGCATGTCCATGATGGTTCCGGGCCAGTGGCTGCCCGCCCTCCGTTCGCCGCTCTTCAGCTTCGAGACTAAGCTTCGTTTCCTGGGCGAGACTTTTTTCCCGCCCCGCAAACGTGACCACGACATCTCAGTCGAAGAACTTGTGTCGGATCATCTTGGCGGAGAGATCCTCGAGTACCTTGCCGACCCTCTTCTTGCAGGCGTCTACGGGGGCGATGCCCGCCGCCTGAGCGCCGAGAGTGTTCTGCCTCGATTTCTTGACTACGAACGCCGCTTCGGCAGTCTCATCAAAGGCGTTCGCAGCGAAAAAAGCGCCGCTCCCAAAGCGGGTCTCTTTCTTTCCTTTCGCGACGGCATGCAGTCGCTCACCGACACACTCGCCCATGCCGTCGCAGCCTCAACAGAGGTCATTCATGCCGAAGCCACCGTGGCCGCTCAAGAGCATAACGGATGGCGCGTCGAGGCGGCAGGTGAGACTTACACCGCCAGCGATCTTGTTCTGGCTTGCCCCGCGCATGCCTGCGCCAATCTCATCGAGGACTCTTCACCCGAGCTCGCCGCACTTCTCGCCGGCATACCATACTCTTCGGCAATCCTGGTTACGCTTCTCTACCGATCAACCCGCGTCCGTCACCCGCTCGATGGTTTCGGCTTCCTTGTCCCGCAGCGGGAACGCCGTATAGTTGCAGCCGCTACCTGGATCAACACCAAGTTTCCGCAGCGGATCGCCCCAGGCCTGATCGGCATTCGATCCTTTATCGTAGGAGCCGAAGCTGTTCGCCTCGCCACCGCCCCGGATTCCCTCCTGGTGGAAGAAGTCCGAGAGGATCTTGGCCGCTTGATGGGCATCGATGCCGCGCACCATTTCTCTGCCGTGTACCGCTGGCCCAACTCGATGCCTCAATACATCGTCGGTCACAAAGCCCGTCTACACGACATTCGGGCATCGCTGGCTGGGCTACCCGGCTTACATTTGGTGGGTAATGCCTATGACGGCGTAGGCCTGCCTGATTGTGTTCGCCTGGCGGAAAACACCGCTGAGCATATAGCAGCATATTAAAAGCGTTCAAGATTGTTTCATCTTGCCGTGCTGGCACATCTCATTGTTGTCTGGTTCAGGAGATCAGAAATAGGTTGATAAACAAAATGAAAGTACTTACGAGCGTTCTAACAGCTATGTTGGCTGTCGCTCCCGCATTCGCTCAGAAAACAGCATCTGAACGGCTGCAGGCCGCAACTACCGATTTGCACGAAATGATGACTGCCTCCGATAAGGGCATTCCTCAGGATTTATTGGACAAGGCAACCTGCGTCGTCGTGGTGCCGAATCTGAAAAAAGGCGGCTTCATTGTAGGCGCCGAGTACGGAAAGGGCTTTTTCAGCTGCCGCAAAGCGAAGGGCATAGGTTGGAGCGCTCCCGGTTCGCTGCGCATCAGCGGCGGTAAATTCGGGTTACTCATCGGCGTGGCCGAAACCGATTTGATCATGCTCGTCATGAATAAGAGCGGCATGGAGCACATGATCAGCGACAAATTCCAGATCGGCGGCGAAGCGTCTGCTGCGGCTGGACCTATCGGGCGCGATTCTTCTGCCATGACAGATGCCATGATGCGGGCCGAGATCCTGACCTACTCGCGTCAGCGTGGCCTTTTCGGAGGCATTGATATCACCGGCGCGGCAGTCACCGCGGACGACGATGCGAACAAGGAGCTCTACGGCAGGGCGATCAGCAACAAAGAAATCGTTGCAGGCGGCATCCCTACTCCAGCCGAAGCGCGTCCTTTCACTCGCGCACTCACTCGCCAATCTTCTCGTAAGTAGTTGGGCCAGCATCCCTGGTGCATCGGTCCGTTCGGCCACCTCTCCTCGTGTGAGGTGGCCGTTTTTGCGCCTGCCTTCATCGCGCGCGACAATGTGAATTGAACCTACCAGCCAATCAGCTCCGGCTTGCTCTCATCTCCGGTGGCCGCTCGGGCGAGCATGAAGTTTCTCTACGCTCCGCGGAGTCGGTGAAAGCGGCTCTTGATCCCGCTAAGTATCATGTCCTCGATTTCTTCATCAGCAAAGAGGGCTCGTGGCATCCGGCTCCGATCCTTCCGGAGCCCGGCGCCAATCCCGGTATCGACGTTGTGTTCCCCGTCCTGCACGGCACCTTCGGCGAAGATGGCACTGTTCAAGGCCTGCTCGAACTCGCCGGACTTCCCTACGTCGGCGCAGGCGTTCTCGCTTCGGCGATCGCCATGGATAAAGCGGTCACAAAGCAGCTCTGTCAGGCCGCCGGCTTGCCCGTTGTCCCTTATGTTGTTCTGACGCGAGGCTCTTTTGACCCCGATCATCTCCCGCTTCCTTTCAGTCCGCCGGTGTTCGTCAAGCCCGCCAATCTCGGTTCGTCGGTCGGTATCAATAAAGCGAAGAGCCGCGAAGAGATGGCCCGTGCTCTCGTCACCGCCGCTCAGTACGATCGCAAAATCATCGTTGAGCAGGGCGTAAATGGCCGCGAATTCGAATGCGCGGTTCTGGGGGGCGACAAGCCGCGCGCTTCCATCCCTTGCGAGATTCTGCCCTCCCAGGATTTCTATACCTACGAGGACAAGTACCTTCTCGATCGAGCGCGCATCGACCTGCCGGCTAACTTAACCGCCGAGCAAACGTCAGAAATGCAGCGTCTCGCTGTCGCCTGCTTTGAGGCGGTGGGCTGCGAGGGCATGGCGCGCGTCGATTTTCTGATGGACGGCGCGTCTGGCCAGCTTTTCATAAACGAGATCAATACCATTCCGGGCTTTACGTCGATCAGCATGTATCCAAAGATGTGGGAGTATTCGGGTATTCCTTACCCGCAGCTCCTCGATGCGCTTATACAACTCGCGCTTGATCGAGGCCGGGCGCGACGCGACATTCAGTACTCCCGATGAAGTTCCGCTTCTGCATCAAACCGGTCTTACTCATTTCGATTCTGAGCTGGAACTGCCTTCTGCAGGGCCAGGCGCATGGACCAACCCGCCAGCCGCCTCCCGTCGACCCCGGCGGCGATCTAACCCCTGCTCTCAAGCAATTCATCGACGTACTGTCAACCATCCAAACGGAGGGCGCCGAAAAAGCGCCGATCGACAAGCTCATCTACGGTGGCGCCATTCCTTCCATGCTGCGCGAACTGGACCCGCACACCCAGTTCTTCGATCCCGTACAGTTTCAACAACTCAAGCAGATGGAAGATTCGGAACAGAAAGGCTTCGGCAGTATTGTCTCCGTACTGCCGGGACAGGTTATCTTTCTTCAGACCTTGCCTGGCACTCCGTCCAACAAGGCAGGAATCCAGGCAGGCGATGAGCTGGTGGCCGTCAACAATATCGCGATTCGCTCCCTTGAGCCGCAGCAGATTATTGAGCTACTCACTGAGGCTCGTCAACAGCGAGTGGTCGTCTATGTTCGCCGGCAAGGCGCGCCGCGGCCGCTGCCCTTTACGCTCACTCCCGAACTGGTCGATTCTCCGAGCGTTGATCGCGTCTATCCGCTCGATCCCGGGTTCGCTTACATTCGCATCGCGAGTTGGGATTTGCAAACGGGCAAACAGCTTGCCGAAGCCATCACTAAAGCCGGCGGTCATTCACTACAAGGTTTAGTAATCGACCTCCGTAACAACCCAGGCGGCGTGGTGAACGCGTCACTTGAGGCTGCTTCGATGTTCCTTTCGCCGGGTCAGCGCATTCTCACCGCGAAAGGCCGTTCCAGCGAAACGCAAACGGCCGACGCGCCTAAAGATGGCAAGCCTTACCGTTTTCCGCTGGCCATTCTCATTAACGAGAAGACTGCCAGCGCTTCCGAGATCTTTTCAGGAGCCCTCCAGGATCACGACCGGGCGGTGATCGTCGGCGACCCCAGTTACGGCAAAGGTCTGGTGCAAAGTGTGATGCCGCTCTCCGATGGAGCGGGTCTTGCGATCACCACCGCTTTCTACTACACGCCTAGCGGCCGCTCCATTCAACGTCCGTTGCGCAACTCTGCGCTCTCGAAAACCTTCAGTGATAAACCGGACCCGCACGCCCCCGTTTACAAAACCGATGGAGGGCGTCCGGTCACCGGAGGCGGCGGCATCCAGCCCGACATCCATGTCGAACCTCCTTCGCTCACCCGTCTCGAGACGGTGCTCGATGCCAGCGGCGTGCTCACCTCGTTTGCCACCAGTTACCTTGCCGCCCATCCATCCCCGCCCGACAACTTCTCGATCACTGCTGCCATGCTCGACGAGCTGAAGGTGTTCCTGTCGGCGCGTTCCATCCAACCATCCGTGAGCGAATGGACGGCCGAAAGATCGTGGATCAGCACTCGCCTCAACGAGGAGATCGTTACTCAGGCAAAGGGCGTCGCAAAAGGTGAAGAAGTCCATGCCCGGACAGATCCTCAAATCCAGGCAGCGCTAAAAGCCATGCGCGATAAGTCGCTTCTGAGCTCGATGGCTGCCCGCTAATCTTTCGCCGGAGGCGCACTACTCGCTTCTTTTGTAATCGCCCCGGCTGAACTACTTTTCCAGCCAGATGTACAGGCAGATGAACAGATACCGGCTGCCCATCTCCTTGATCTTTAGTTTCGGCAAACCCGTTCTCCGGTTGCGCCACGTGATCGGTATCACCGTCCAGCTGTATCCGCGAACAATGGTCTTCAGCGGAATCTCTACCGTCAAATTGAAGTGCGCCGAGAGCAGCGGCCTGCATCCCTCGATCACCGTCCGTCGATACGCTTTGAACGCGTTCGTCGTATCGTTCAGGCGGATGCGGAACATGAGGCGGATGAACAGGTTCGCCAGCCGGTTTACGCGCATCTTTACCCACGGGTAATCGATCACGCCTCCGCCCTTCACAAATCGCGAGCCGAACACCGCATCCCAACCTTCGTTCAGCAGCGCCCAGTACCGAACTACGTCGCGCGAGTCGTCCGATTCATCGGCCATCATGATCACCACTGCGTCGCCGCTCATGCGGTCAAGCCCGTAGATAATCGCGCGTCCGAAGCCGTGCAGGCCTGTGTTCTGCAGCGGCCGTAGCGTGGGAACCCGCACTCGCGTCTCTTGCGAGTATTTTCCAGGTGGTGTCGCTGCTCCCGTCGTCGACCACGAGAATCTCGTGCGGTACATTGTGCAGCCGCAGCTCTACATGGAGATGTTCAACCGTCGACGCGATACAGCCTTCCTCATCGCGTGCCGGGATAACAATGCTCAATAATCGAAGCGGTTCACCCGCCGAGCCTGGTCCAAAGGTCTTCATACCGCGCCGCAGCGCGCCAGCCAACCGGGATTATGGCGAACGTGCTCCCCGATCTCATCGAGAATAGCGCTTAGCCGTCGCTCGGGACGCCAGCCGAAATCCTGCGTCACGCGCGCATGATCCATCACCAGCCACGGAATATCGAATGGCCGCGGACGCGTGTCAGGCTGCGGCTCATGCTTGCCAAAATGATCATTGCACCAGGCCGTCAACTGAGCCAGTGACATTGCATTGCCGGAGCCGCCGCTTGCATGGTAAACGGGGTCTTCCGGCGGATCGCGGCGCATCTGCAAAGCGGCCAAAGCAGCTAAATCGGACGGGTGAAACGCGTCCCTAACCTGATGGCCCAATCCGCCAAAGCCGATGTACCGCAGCGGCAGCCGCGCGGCATGTGCATGCAGCCAGTAGGAAAAGATCCCCTGCTCGGCCGTGCCAAATTGCCCGGCTCCCGCTAACACGCCGCATCGATTGATCCACACCGGAAACCCGAACGTCAGCCCATACTCAATCGCCATTACTTCCGAAGCCAGCTTCGTCGCGCCGTAGAGTGAAATCGGTTGGCGCACCGGAAACTGCTCTGTAATCCCTGCACCGCTCACCCCCGGACTGCGCTCGGCTCCCTCATTAAAAACGAAGGCATCGTTCTCCGGACGCACAGGGAGTGCAGCTAGATCCCGCACCGAGTAAACGCGGCTCGTGCTCAGCAGAACAAAGCCGGCCTTCCGGTCGCGGCAATACTCCAGGATGTTCAGCGTGCCGGCCAAGTTGTGTTCGCTGAGCTGCCTCGGGCTCGAGCGCCCATCGACTCCCGCCAGCACGCTTGGATTTGCGGCAGCATCGATCACCCAATCGCAGCTCGGCAGAAGCTCCACATCGCTTCGCAGGCGCACATCGCCGTGAGTAAACCGGATTCCCCGTTCTGCTAACTTGCTCCGGTTGCTCTCCGACCCAGGCCTCAGAAGATTATCGACTCCAAAGAGCTCAATGCCAGGGATCAGCTCAACCAGAGATTCCGCTAGGCTGCTTCCGACAAACCCACAAATCCCGGTTATCAGGACCTTCATTAGCGAACGCCGGCTGTTGCCGGAGAGGCTCGAAGCAGGCGTACGTTCCAGGATTCGGAGATTTCGCGAAACACCTCGCGCAGCGGACGAGTGATGGTCCAACCTGGATAGTGAGCCTTCATCTTGCGCAGATCGCTGTAGTAGCAGATATGATCGCCAATCCGGTTCTGTTCGAGATAAGAGTACCTTTGCCGCTTACCGGTGAACTCTTCAACCACCTGGAATGCTTCCAGGATCGAACACGAATTGTCTTTGCCGCCGCCGATGTTGTAAACTTCTCCGCTTCGGGGAGCGTCGCAAAACGCGACGATGAAGTTCGCCACGTCTTCCGAATGAATATTATCCCGAACCTGCTTGCCTTTGTAGCCGAAGACCTTGTACTCGCGTTCTTCCACGTTGCAGCGCACCAGGTAACTCAGAAACCCATGCAACTCCACGCCCGAATGATTCGGCCCGGTCAGACATCCGCCTCGCAGGCAGCACGTCGGCATGTTGAAATAACGTCCGTACTCCTGCACCATCACGTCGGCAGCTACTTTTGACGCTCCGAAGATCGAGTGTTTTGATTGATCGATCGAGAACGTTTCCGGAATACCGTGCTCATACAGTCGGGTCGTGCGTAATCCCAGCGTGTTTCCAGCTCGCGCAGCGCGATCGTGTTCGGAAGATCTCCGTACACCTTGTTAGTGGACATGTGCACAAACGCCGCTTCCGGACAGCTCCCCGGCGCGCTGCTTCCAGCAAATTCAGCGTGCCGACCGCATTCGTGTCGAAATCGTCAAACGGAATTGCCGCCGCGCGATCATGCGAGGGCTGTGCGGCCGTATGCACGATGACATTAGGCCGAACCTCAGCCACCAGCCTGAGCACCCCAGCGCGGTCCCTTATATCAAGGTCGTGGTGCTGATAATCCCTGACCTGCGTTTTCAGTCGGTTCAGTGACCAGCTCGTATCCCCTTCCGGACCGAAAAACACCGCGCGTTCGTTGTTGTCTACACCGGTAATCTGGTATCCCCGCTTGGCTAAGTGAAGACAAACTTCCGAGCCAATCAGGCCGCACGAGCCCGTAACAAGAGCTTTTTTCACCACAAGAGCAGTCTAACGTAAGTTGCAGTCTGCCCAGGTACTGCTGCCGCAGTTCCGCAAGCGGGCAGGTCATACTGGGCGATTGATTCGCTCCTATTTAACAGCCTCTGCGTTATCTCTGCTCGCCCTATGGGCGCTGGCGAATTGGACCGCATCGCTGGCCGGTATTTCGGCCATGTATATCGAGATTCCTACCTGGGATTACTGGCGAATCCCCCACAGTTTTTTGGAAGCTCGCGCGCTCAACCCGTCTTTTCTCTGGAGACAGCATAACGAGCATCGAATCGTCTTCCCCGAACTCGTTTTCGTATCCGATTTTTTTCTGACGCACGGGAGCAGGGTCTTGCCGCTCGCGGTGAGTTTGCTTTGTTATGCAGGATGCCTTCTCGTCATCGCTCGCACCGTGCTGTCTGAAGTGAGCATCTCACGCCCCGTTCAATCGACTATAATCCTGCTGGCCGCGGTAGTCATGGCGTCGCGTGGTTGCACCCTCGCTCTGGCCGATCCTTTCCTGCTCCAATGGACGCTCACCGCCCTGATGGTCATGATCTCGCTCCTCTTGCTCACGAGCGTGCCTCGCCAGAACAGTCCCTGGCCGCTATCGGGCGCACTTGCCGCCGCTGTGGTTGCGACCTACTCTTCCGGCAATGGTCTCTTACAATGGCCCGTGCTGATCGGCGCAGCCCTAATCCTTCGCCTGACTCGAAAACAATTGCTGGCCACAGTTGCCACCGCCGCCGTCGCTAGCGGCCTGTACTTCGTCGGCTATCGGTTCTCCGGCGCACTGGATTTAGAGAAGTTACTCCTTCATCCCGTAATGACTCTGAACTTTGCCGCTGCTTACTTGAGTATGCCTTTCGGCAACATGAAGTCGCCTCAGTTCTCTCTCTATGTCGGGTTCGCTAATTTGCTCATTGCCGTATCGGTCTTTGCCGGCGCAGTACGCTCTAATCGCCTTGCCACTCGCATCGGCATCGTTCTGTTCGGCTTCTATGCGCTTCGTCCTACTTTCGGCCGTTCTAACGGCCGCCGGAAGGATGGAAGTTGCCGACCCGTTCTATCGCAATGCGAAAGCAGTTCGTTATCTCGCCTTGATCATGACGAACTGGGCTGTCTTGGTCTCGCTGCTTGTTTGGACCGCTGCGCTTCGCCGCTGGCGCTCTCTTCCCGTTCCCGTGCTGGCCGGGCTCATTTCGCTGTTGTTGGCCGTCGGCTCCGCCAAACTTGGCTGGTGGTTTCAGATGAACAGCAAAATCTTCGCCGAGCAACAGGTCACGGAGCTTAGCATCGAAAACAATGTCTTAGATCCCCATCTGATCCGCTTCATCTTTCCCGACTTCAGCTTCGTAAAAGACTCCCTGGCTTCGTTGCGCGCCGAGCACTTATCTATCTTCTATAAGGGGTCGCGCCATTGGCTCTCCGCTTCGACATCGACTTTTCCTGTCAATCTCCGTTCCAGCATGAAGGGCGCAGTGTTAGCCATAGACTCAATCGTGTCGGGCTTTGAAATTGTGGGTTGGGCTGACGAGACTCAAGCTCCTGCTTTTCGCGACCTGGTTTTCATCGACGAAGCTCGCCATGTTATCGGAATCGGCAGGCGCATCCCGCTCGGCCTGTTCTCTGAGCAGCTAGAGTCTCCAATGGCCCTGCGCTCCGTACCCATGCGGTGGTGTTGGATCGGATTTATTAGCTCGCGCTATGCCGGGCAGCGCTTCTCGGTAAGTGTTATCGAACCGCATAGCCGCAGTCTGCTGACTCTGAACGGGGCGTTCAATCTGCCTCACACGGCGCGTCAATGAGCTAGCTGCTCGAGCTCAAATCCGACTAGTCTGAATTCGGATTCGTTTCTGCCGGCAAGCTGTTCACGCGTCCACGCGATGCCCCTGTCAAGCTCCGCCGCTTCTGCTTCCCACCAGGCGCTTCGCCAACCGGAAGCATAGAAACGGCGGCATGCTTCCAGATGCTTGAGAAAACCCGTCAGCAGGCGTGACGAGTAGTGCCTGAACGCCTTCTCGCAACCACTGCCGTCTGCCGCGGAGCGAACCACTGCAGCCGCCAGTATGGCTTCCCGTACCGCGTTGCCAGCGCCCTCCCCGCAGATCGGGTCGAAGCTCATGGCGGCAGTTCCGCAGGCCAGCCAATCCGCTCCCCGCAAACTGTCCAGTATGCGCGGATAGGCGGGAATCTGAACGCCAGCCCCGGTCACTTGCTCCACTTGCTCACCCACCAGCCGGCTCTGCTCCAGCAGCGCATCGGGTGTGCCGCCCACTGCAATAAGCGACGCTTCGGCCCCGCCGCGGGGCAACAAAAACAGCCATCCGCACTCCAGTGATTCGACGCATACCGCGCTCTGGTCCGCTTCGGCCGCGAGCTTTACCCGCACAGCTGTCGCCACCCGCGATCCGAAATGATGCTGCTTCACCGCTAACGCGCTTCCTGCGGAGTAGATCCGCCAGTCTGTTGCTCTATTCGCAGCTACCTGTGTTTCGCCTACTCTCTTCCAGAGCCTTCCGAGTAACTCCGCTTCCTCGGCGACGAGTCCGAAATGCGGCAGAGTATTGGGTTCGGCATCTTTTCCCCAAAGCACGGTCCGCCTTCGGATCATGTGGCAGTCGGTCAGCAGTTCCCGGCCGCACCCAAACACGTCTGAAAGTAAGTTCGCGGTACTTGGGTTGATCAGGAGCGTCGGTCCGCTTGAGCTTCGATAGGTATCAAACTGAACGTCAAAGCCATGGCTTCTCAACAGGTACACACAGGAGCAGGCCGCAACTCCACTTCCTTGAACGGCTACTCGTCGTGGCATCTCTGCGCCTTAGCCGCCAGCAATCCGGTGACGTTAGCCACCGCGAAGCTGATGCCCTGCAGGTTTCGGCTCGGTGCCACTCCGGGGATATTGCGCGGAAAGCCCGCTGCCGCATACAAAGTGCGCCCGTCCCGCTTCTGTTCGGAGTACTCGAGCCGCGGGCATGCGTTATCCAGCAGCACTCCGGCCACACCGTCCAGAGATCCGGGAAAAGCCGCCCGGCCATTCATTTCGTAGGCCGCCACAATCGTTGCCTTCAACTGTTCGGCCCGCACAACTCGCTCGCTAAGGGCTGAAATGTACGCTGGGTTCAGTGTTCCCAGCGATAGATTTACGAAGTCCATCTCATGATCGAGGCACCAGTCGAGTGCGCGTAACAGCACTCCGCCCGAAGCCGCAAGCTCCCGATCGAAAATCTTTACCGCATGGAGTTCCGCATCGGGAGCTTTTTCTCGGATTGCGCCGGCTACCGCAGTTCCATGGCCGAGCAAGTCGAGATAATTCTCATCCAAACCATCCGCTGTGATGTAAACGCCGCCCGCGATCGGCTGCACATGGGGGTGCTTCGGATTCACTCCGCTATCGATCATCGCTATGCGTGTTCGACGGCCTCTTCGCGCATCGCTCACGGCACCATGGCCTCTTCCAGAGTCACGTCCCTGAAGTGGCGGGAGAGGGCGGAACTTTGATCCGACAGGCTGCTCGGGACACCGCTCTCCGCGATCTTCCCGTCTTCGAGTACAAGCACTTGGTCCGCAATGCCGACTAGTGCCGGACGATGAGTCGCAATCAGCACCGTGCAAGTGACAGATAACTTCTCGAGCGTCTTCCCTAAGGCGTACTCCGCATGCGGATCGAGGGCTGCGCTAGGCTCGTCCAGGATCAGAATCGACGGATTTCGCAGCATCGATCGCGCAATTGCCAGCCGTTGCCGCTGGCCGGCGGAAAGCAGCAAACCTCGTTCCCCGAGCACAGTCTCATACTTGTCCGGAAGATCATTTATAAACTCGTGGATCTCGGCTTGACGCGCTGCCTTCTCCAAGTCGCTCGCCGATGCATCCGGACACCCAAACAGCAGATTCTGCCGGATGGTTGAGTGAAAGAAAAACGGCTGCTGTTCCACCAGGCTTACCGCGCCGCGCAGATCACGTAGTCTCAAATGCTTGATGTCATGGCCGTCGACAAGGATAACTCCAGCGGCGGGATCGTAGAAGCGCATCAGTAAGTCAGCGATAGTAGACTTTCCTGACCCGCTCGGGCCCACTAAAACTGAGGTGGCGCAGGCCGGTATCTTGAAAGAAACATCGTGCAGCACCTCTTCGCGCCCGTTATATCGGAAACTTACGTTACGGAACTCGACTGGGCTTTGCATGAACCTGACCGGTTTCGCCGAAGCGTCTTCGGTCACCGCCTCTGGCTTGTCGAGCAGCTCAAATACGCGTGACAGTGAAACCGAACCCGTTATCAACGCCGAGTAAGAGCCCATCAGGCTTTGAACCGGCGAAAGTAAACGGCCGTGATACGCCATGAACGCCATCAGGCTACCGATCGTAAGTACATTCCGGATCACCAGATTCCCGCCGTACAAAAACATCACAGCCACAGACAAAGTAATCGCCGCTCCCGGCAGGGCACCGGCGAGAAACGAAATTGTCTGCATCTTGAGCAGGCTCCCGACAAATCGATCGTTGTGCGCTCGAAACTCTTCGTTCTTGCGTTCCTGCGCGTTGCAGCCTACCAGCACGCGCATTCCGAGAATCGCCTCAATGAGAAAGCTCCCGATCTCCGAGCTGTCTTCCCGCATCCTCTGCACCTGCCCCCGAAGTCTTCCCTGGTAGCGCCGCATCGCCCAAATGCCTACCGGCAGCATCGCCAGGCTCAATAGCGTCAAACCGGCATTGAGGTAAACCATCATGGCGGCATTGCCAATCAGAAAAAGCAGGTTAGCCGGCAGCGAAAGCAGCGTATCTGAACTAAGCCGCTGTAAGTCAGCAATGTCGTTGTTGATGCGAGAAACTATATCCCCGGTCTTCGTGCTGGCATAAAACTGCGGGGAAAGATTCTGAAGTTTGCGGAATGCAGCGAGCCGCATGTCGAAAAGCACCACCGCGGAAAGCTTCGTGTACAGGCGTGTCGTCAACATGCCTATCACAAATGCACCTGCCGCAGACAACGCCATGCAAGCGGCAAAGATCTCCAGGCTGCGAAAGTTACGTCTTGTCAGGCCGTCATCGATGAGCAGCTTCGTAAAATAGGGCTGCGCCAGAGTAACTGCCGTAGAAACAAAGTTCAGCCCAATTAGAGGCAGAAACGCGAGCCAGTGCGGTCGCAAAAAGCGAAGCGCACGCTTGTAACCGGCGATTGGTATCTTGGCGCCGCCGGAAGGCAGCTGCTCACTGAGCCTTTCGTTCAGCAAAGACCCTCAAGAAGCCAGGATTCTTGTCCGCCAGCGCCCCGTAAATGCCGAGGCAGGTATCTGTCCAGTTACGGACCCAGTCGCAGTAATGTAAGTTAGCGTGTCCCGTGTCTCCGTAGCGTACGAACGCCTCATGGTGACATCCGCCGGCACACAGCGGGCGCGCCCAACAGGTATGACAGTCGTACTTATTCCCTATGTTTCCGCGTGTAAGGAAATCGTTCTTGCGTTCCACGTCGATTCCCGTACTGATATGCCCCAGCTTATGTGTGTCTGAGTCTACGAAGCGGTGACAGGGTGCCAGATCTCCAGAAGGACTTACTCCCATCAATCCCAGGCCCGCCCCGCACGGATGCGACTTACTAATTCCCTGGTGAAGCTCAGCCAGAGTGTCACTAACATTGGAAAACCCGTGATGCTGATTACGCAGCGCAAAGGATAGATACTCCTGCGCCAGCGCCGTAAATTGATCTAGAACCTTGTCCATTCCTCGCTCGCCAATTGAATAGAGCCGGTCAGGCGAAGTCGTAACAGGGGCGAACCCTACCTCATAAAAACCGAGATCATGCTTCAGGTGCCGGTAAACCCCAAGAACATCCACATCCGCAGTTGTCAGAGTGACACGCGCAGAAATCGGACGCGACCTGTGTCGCGCCAGCAGCTCCTTGATTTTTGGAACAATAATGTCGTAACTGCCCTTGCCATTCGAGAACACGCGGAATTGATCGTTCGTCGCCTTCGGGCCATCGATGCTCACGGTCACGCCCACCGCGTTCTCAGCCAGGAACTCGATCACGCTGGGTGTAAGTAGCGTGGCATTGGTTGTGAGGCTGAAGTCGATCGTCTTGTTGTGCTTGGCACACTCTTCACGCGCGTAGACGACCACTCGCTTCAGCAGCGGGAAATTCATCAGCGTCTCGCCGCCAAAGAACGTGATGTGAATGCTCTTCCTGTCTCCGCTCGCCCGGATCAGGTACTCGACACTCTCCTTTCCCGTCTCCCAGTCCATGAACTTCGTCTTACCTTCGGGAGTGGCGACCTTGTCTTCTCCGAACTCATAGCAGTACTGACACGAAAGGTTGCACTGGTTTGTAACATTCATCACCAGCGTCTGTAGCGGGAAGTCGGCCGGCGGTTCCTGCACTACGTTCTCAAAGCCCTTCGCATCCCGCAGTGCCCGCAGGTGAAATAACTCCTCGAGCGTCTCCGCGATATCGGCAGGCGTAAATCCCCTTTGCGCAAGCTCGGAGACTACCTGCTCAGACGAAGCGGCTCCCGTTTGGAAGCGGTCGAGTACGGCGCCGCTCAGTTCGTCTAATTGAAAAATCCCGCCGCTCGGAACCAAATACAGATAGCGGGACTCTGGCCCGCCAAACTCGCGAAATTCTCCCAGCGAATAAGTGCTGCTCAAAGTATGACCTCGGATCTTCTAAAAGGAATTAGTGAGCGCCATCACCGCGTAAGCAGTAGCCGCATCACTCATGAATCTGCCGACATTCGAAGTTAAATCGCGCTGCTTGTTTACCGAATAGGCCGGCCAGAAACCTTCACTCGTGTTTTGATTTCGTCCCAGCCACGCCAGCCCTCTCTCGACCTGCGCCCGGCTGCGATCCACGCCGGCTTGCTCCAAGGCAAACAGCACAAGCCCTGTCGCATATCCGTCGCTTTTGGTTTCCTGCAGCGATTTGTCCTGCTTTTTCCAATCTCCCAGCGACGCAAGATTCCAGCCGCCATCTTCCTGCTGCTTGCTGTAAATCGCCTCAGCCAGTGAAGTGCGCTGTTTCGCCGTTAACAAGTCCGGCAGCTTAGCCGAAGCCAGCAGCAAAACAACTCGATTGAGTAAGTGCTGTTCTTCGTAATGCGTCGTCAGATAAGTCGCGAGAAGCTTCAGGTTTGGCTGGATCGATGCATCCGAACGGTAGTTATCGGGTGCGATTCCAACCGCGACGGCTGCCATCGCGGCGCCCATATACTGCGAGCCGTTGGCTTCCCAAGGACCATTGTGAAAATTGAGCCATTCCCACGCCCCGCTGCTTTCACCTGACTTCAACTGCACCGACCAAAGATCATCGAACGCAGTCTTCGTAAGCGGGCTCAGCTTGCCTTGCTCTCCATCGTAATTCGAGAGGATCAGAGCATTTAGCACCGCCTCTGTGCCGCGAGACTCGACCGTCTTGCGCGGCCCGGCCTGCGCATCCGTATAAAACGGGTCGACTTCAGACCAAAGACTAACTCGCTTAGAAACGCTGCTCAACATCGCCTGCTCTACCGGCGAGAGCGCCTTCTCATGTAGGGAACTTCGCAGCGCACGCCTCGAAAGCGCATAAGGCAGCGCGGTATGGCAGGAAACGCACGCGGTCGAGTGGTCGCGCTGAGACTCAGGCCATTTCAGCCACCAGGCCTCCCGCCCGTCCAAATACTTTGCAGCGGCAGCTTCGCTCCAGCCATTACCTGCTTCCGAAGCTTCGACCTTAGAGGACCCAGTGTCGGCCGGTGCCGCCCAGGCAGGCACAACCATCAGTATCGCGGCGACAAACATGCCTGCGGTCTTCAAGGTAAGCAGTCTCCTTAAGAGGAATAATTCCGCCTCTGCAGACCGACTGGGGCTGTTTGGGGTTATTGGAATAGTATCAAGACAGCCGGAACCTGTCAAAACTATTCGACCCTTGTTACTCAGAAAGGCCTTCACAGGCTTTCTTTCACGTTGATATTTTCAACACGCTGTTGTATATTTCGGTATCCGGAATCGGAAGACTGCCACGGCGCTCTCTTAGCAACTTCCCCGTCCTCATAGTTGCCTCTTCCCGCTTAACTTGAAACGAGGTTAATAGCGCACCTTGACGCAGCAGGGATTTGTCTTTCTTTCTATCCTTCTTTTGACGGCCGCACCCTTTGCGGTCTGCCAGGACGCCTCCGCGCCGGATCCCACCAAAGAGACCCAGGGCGGAATTCCGGTCACTGACCAGTTAACAGTTGCCAAGTGCGGCGGCTGTCACGCGGCGGATACACACGGTAATCTTACGCGTATCTCCTGGATTCGCACCACGCCCGAAGGCTGGGAAGAGGCGATCAAGAGAATGGTTCAGCTAAACGGCGTTCAACTGGGTCCTGAAGACGCTCGCCACATAGTCAAGTATCTTGCTGACGATCACGGACTCGCTCCCGAAGAGGTTGCCCCGGTCCGGTGGTATTTAGAGAAAACTGATCCGCAAAGCGAGCCGATCCCGACCCCCGCCATCCGCCATGCTTGCGCTTCGTGTCATTCTTTCGCCAGGCCTCAAACATGGCGCAGAAGCGCCGCCGAGTGGCATCTCCTGCGAAATATGCACATCGGCTACTTTCCGCTAAGCCAGTTCGTCGCATTTTCGGAACACTCACGCCGTCCCGAAGATCCAAACGCGCCTCCCTCGAAACAGCCCGTCGAAGAAGCTCTTACTTACTTGAGCCAGAACTACGACTTGTACTCAGCGGCTTGGTCCAAGTGGCGGGCTCAGATGACGGACCCCGATTTGACCGGTCGCTGGTTGGTGAACGCGACCCTACCCGGCAAAGGGAAGTACTTCGGAGATATGACTGTTACCCGAGTTAGCCCCGGCTCCTTCACTACTCAAGCCCACTTAGTAAGTGTTCTCGATGGCACCAAGCTCGATTTGCCTGGCAAGTCTTTCGTGTATACGGGCTATGAGTGGCGCGGTACCGCTAACTCAGCTCCCTATGGCACTCTGCGCGAAGTGATGGCCTTGTCGGCCGATCAGTCTACTTTGCAAGGGCGCTGGTTCTGGGGAGCCTATCAGGAATTCGGCTTCACGGTCTCTCTACGGCGCGGCACTCGCGATCTCTCGGTGCTCGGTACTGACGCAGTCGCCATCCATGCGGGCTCGCAAGGCGTAAAGATGAGAGTCTTCGGCGATAATCTGCCCTCGGATTTGAAGCCGGGGGACATCAATCTCGGCTCTGGCGTAATCGTCTCGAGTGTTGCGTCCGCTAATCCAAGCTTCGTTACTCTCATTGCCAACGTAAGCCCCAATGTGGTCTCCGGTAAACGCAGCATTTCTGTTCGCGGACACTTGGCCACCGACGCCTTTAGCGTTTACGACAAAATCGAATACATCAAGGTCAGCGCCGAGACTGCGCTCGCTCACACCGGCGGCACGGTCGGCAAGAAAGGCTTCGTCCAGTACGAGGCGCACGCTTTCTCCAATGGCTTGGATGGCCTTCCCAATACGCCGGACGACGTCGACCTGGGTCCGATCGCGGCCAAGTGGTCCATAGAAGAATTCATTTCTCACAATAACGACAACGATAAAGAATTCGTCGGCTACATCAACTCCGAAGGCCTCTTTACTCCGGCCGGTGACGGACCGAACCCACAGCGAAGATTGCAGGCCGATAACGTCGGCGATATCTGGATTATTGCTAAGTACTCGGGCAAAGATGCTGGCCCTACTCCGCTCGAAGCCAAAAGTTATCTGGTTGTGACCGTGCCTGACTTCCTCCGGTTCGATCAGCCCGAAATCGCCAGCAGGTGAGCGGTCAATTGTGCCTTAAAGAAAGAGAAACGCGATGAAACATCTGAAACCAATCAACTCTAAGGCAACCCGCCTTGATTCCGAGGCCGAGTTGCTGCGCAAGGATGTGTTTGCCTTGCAGAATGGCCGCCCTGATCCGTCCAAACAGCCCCACTACCCGGTCGGTTGCAGCCTCGCCTTCTTCCCGGGTTGGGAAGTTGATTCGGCGGGCGGCACCGCTGGCCTTTGCCAGCCGACTGAGCGGGATCTGTACGATTGCTACGCCGATTGCTTCTGGCCGGCGCAGGTTCCGGATCACCTCAATCGGTACCCCGACTGGTCTAAGAAGTGCGCCGCCGCTACCCAGGACTGGCGCAACCTCGACGTTGTGTTCCCTTAATCTAGATCTGTCGAACATCCATCCATGAGACTTACCGCTTTCGCCCTTCTACTGTTTCTGGGAGCAAGTCAATCCCGGGCTGCCATCTACCTCGCCACCTATCAGGGCGAGTTACTCACTATCGACGACTCCACTTACAACATCGTCAAGAAGACGAAGTTGAAGACAGGCATCGCTCGTGAGATGGTTCTCATGCCCGATAAAAAGCACCTGCTCCTCATGACGAATCAGTACTCGGGTATGGAAATAATGGATCTCGAAAAAGGCGAGGTGGTTGATTCCTGGACGATTGATACTCCGACGACTCGGGTTCGTCCCACCAGCATGGCTGTCGACCCGACAGGCCGCTTCGTCTACACCATGTCGGCAACTTACACCAAAAAGATCGATCGCTGGGATATCGGAGAAGATAAGCTGGCCGTTCTCGATCTTTCCAGCAAGAAAATTGTGCGCGAGGAGCTTTTTCCCAAAGACAAAAAACCGGATTCGTTCGGTATGTCCTTCCGGGTCTCTCCCGACGGTAAAAGCTTGTATCTGTTCGGTAGCTCGGTCTTGATCTTCGATACGGCAACCTTGAAGCTAAGCAAGGAGATCGACCTGGAAAAGCCGGTCTACCCCGGCATGTCCCGCGTCAACTTCATACCCGAAATCGATCCGCACGATTCGGCTGATTCGGTCACGGCGCTCTTCCAAACGGAAGATCCATACGTCCATCGGCGCATCTTCGGTTTAGCCAAGTTCGATCTCAACACCCGAACTTTCGATTTCAATCCTATCGGCACCACCGTTCCCGGCAAGAACGAAGAAGGCGGTATGTCGAACGTTCGTTTGTCTGCCGATCGCAAGATGGGTTTCGCCGTGGCCAGCTTTGGAGAGCATGGCGATAAGACCTGTCAGTTCTGGAGCTTCGATATCACCCAGAAAGCATTGAAGGCCCGCTCTGATTTCAATTGCAACAGCCGCTTCTATTTCTCGAGCTCGTATGACGGCAAAGATCTGCTGATCTTTGGCGCTGGCTTTGAGATCGGAGTGTACGACGCGGCCACCCTGAAGCTGAAAAAGGTAGTGAACCTGGGCTACGATGTCACCATGGCTGGAATGATTGTGCTCCCGCCTCAGGCAACTCAAGTAGCCGCCCGTTAATTCAGATTTTCGTAACGACGTTAGATCCCGTCTCGCCGGCAACCTGTCTTGCTGGCTCGCTAACTCCCATCTCCGTAGATCTCGTTTCCAGCATTGATTTCTCTCGACATCTCAGGAGGTTAGTCCGTGAAGTATTTGCAATTTAGTTTTGTTGTTATTCTCTTGCTCGCCGGTGCGGAGATTGCCGGAGCCCAGTCCACTTTCGGTTCCCTGCTCGGTACCGTCAAGGAGCCATCCGGCGCGGTGGTCCCGAATGCGCGCGTTCAGCTCGTGAATACAGGAACCGGCCTGGTCAAATCGGCTTTGACAGACTCTACCGGGACCTACCAATTCGTAAATCTCGATGTCGGCTCCTATCAGGTGACTGTTGAGTCTGTCGGTTTCCAGAAGCTCCAGTTCTCTCCATTTGTCTTGAGCGCTCGGGAAACGAAGCGGCTCGATGCCGATCTGGTTCTGGCTACACAGCAGCAGACCGTCAACGTGGAATCCTCAGCCGGAGCTTTGGTTCAGACTGATGCTTCGAACATCTCTGAATCTAAGGGTAGTGTTGAACTCACCAATCTGCCGGTCGCCATCACCACGCGGTCAACCGGCTCCACTAGCGCATTCTCTACTCTTACGGCTCAGCCCGGAGTGCAGACTGACGCCTCCGGTAACATCGCCGTCGCCGGCGCCACTCCTTCTCAGCTTTCCATCACCATCGATGGCATCAGCTCGGTCGGGCCCGGCACGATGGGCGCCCTGGGCGAACTCTTTCCCTCTTTCAACGCTATCGAGGAAATCAGAATCAGCGAAACCCTCAATCCGGCTGAATACGGCGGCGTGGCCGATATCACCACCGTCTCTAAATCCGGAACGAATCAGTTCCACGGAGGCGCCTTCGAAAATCTGCAAAACAGCTTCCTGAATGCCTCCGACACCTTCAGCCACGTCACGCCGACAATTAAGATGAACAACTTCGGCGCGTATCTAGGCGGCCCCGTGGTCATCCCGCATCTGTATAACGGGCACGATAAGACCTTCTTCTTCGGCAGCTTCGAAGCGCTCCGCCTGCCTAAGCAGTACACCGTTGTCGAAAGTGTTCCCACTGCCGCCATGCGGACTGGAAATCTTTCGGCGTATTCAGACCCGTTGGCGGGTTATCCCGGCAATATCATTCCGGCCAGCCAAATCAACCCCTACTCCCAGAAGCTCTTGAACTCGTTTTACCCGCTCCCTAACTATGGCGATACCAATGCTGTCGCAAACAATTACCTGGCTTCTTTTAACGTGCCCATTAATAGTGCGCAAGCCGATGTGCGAGTCGACCAGGTTCTAAACGCAAAGCAGGCCTTGTATGCCCGTTACACTTACAAGAATCGCCGCATCCTCGACTACGCGAAAGACAACTCAGGCAATCCTGGTTCGGAACTTCTCGGCTCTACTTCGAAGCCCGAGATCTACAACGCAATGACCGTTGCCCATAACTGGGCAATTAGTCCCAGCCTGGTAAATGAGGCGCGCGGCGGTTTCACCAGAATTCACCGCAATATAACTTTCGGAGTGACATCGCAGCAGGCCGCCGACGAGTTGGGCTTGACCGATCTGCCCGGTCCGCTTCCTCCCGGCTACGATATCCCCACTCTCTCGATTGCTGGATTCATCGGCATTCATAGCCCGACTTCC
>CAWBUH010000004.1:0-410510 GCA_963791935.1 Terriglobia bacterium
CATGTGTTTACTAATCCGTTTCCAACACCGATGACGGAGGATTTCCCAACACTGGGCGATTACTGGCGTGCAGAGGACCGGGTCCGACTCGCCGTGATGGGGAGGCAAGCCGACGGGCTTTGCCCAGCATCAGAGACTACGTAGACATTCCTAATCTTTAGGGAAACTCGCATCTGCCTTGATCGCGCGAATCTGGAGGATGTGGCGCTGCTCGTGCGTCGAGATCTCCAGAAGGTATTGGTAGGCATCGATGCCCCACTCGGGAACGGCATGACTTCGAAGATCCTCAGTCGTGGATCGAGCCATTTCCAGCAACTTGGCATGTATTCTACGGGAACTTTTTCAACGCCTGGTGCATGTCAATTTTCTGGCCTTTCGGATTTTCGTCCACCGCCGTCTTCGTGCCGAGTACGATCGATGCCGTACCAGAGGACGTCAGCATCGGATGCCTGCTTAGGCTGTTTCCTGGGAGGTTGTTTCAGCCCATCATTCAAGAGTTTCCAATAGTTCGGCTCTGCGATAGCGACGTGCTGAACGACTTCGGCAATATTCCAGCGATCAGGCGTTGGCCGGAAGTTGAACTGAGCGCTGGAAAGCGAAGCGACCTCAGTAATCATCCAGCTTTGCGTCATCTCCAGATGCGCGGAAGCCGAGTCGCCCCGCTCTAACACTTTCAGTGTCCCAATCGTAGGATTCGGGTGTCCCAAATAGTGGCGTTCGATCGGAACAGGCTTCTTTCCGCTTGACCCTGATACGTCAGTCAAGACCTGGAATTGAGGGCGCGAGTCTGTGATGCACGCCCGCCATATAATGTCGTGCATGTTCTAGGCTCGATCGGGTACAACATGGTAATCACGAACTTAGTGCTCGCCGCGTGGACAGAAGTCCTGGTTTGCTGGATTGTTTGGTTCGCTGCCTTCTTCAAGCCAAGCCGTCAGGCGAAAGGGCAGAGAAAGATCGCGAGTGCGCCGTCGTCACGTTGGGGCATCGGGCTGGTATTCGTGAGCTTCTTACTGATCTGGACATGGATCAAGCCCACAGCATTTCAGAAGTCAACAGCGTCACTGGTCGTCTCTATGATTCTCGGCCCGATTTCTGTTTGGCTGGCCTGGGCCTCGGCACACGAACTAGGCAAGCACTGGCGGCTTGAGGCCGCTGTAAGCGCGGATCACAAACTCAGTCAAACGGGTCCGTATACATGGATACGACACCCGATTTACACGTCCATGTTCGGGATGTTGACGGCAACCGGCGCCGCTTATACATGGTGGCCTCTCTGGGTTGCCGGCGGGGCGGTGTTCATAGCTGGAACCGAGATTCGGGTCCGATCAGAAGACAGGCTCTTAGAGGAACACTTTCAGGATGAATTCCGCGCATATCGCTCCCGCGTTCGCGCCTACCTTCCGTTTGTTCGATAGCCGAAAGAAGATCTTCTAGGCAGAGAGCCTGACCTGCGTCGCACAGCCCAAGTAACCCCGAGTTCCAGATCCCTGTTGCACTCCCCAGATTCATTCCATTATTGAACCGGGACCAAGCATAGCGATCCATCCGCCCTCTTACACTGAATCTGCCCGCGAAACGTATTTGAATCTTATCGATTCAAACTTCGGAAGGAACAACCAATGAGGATCAAGCGGAATGTGTGCCGGCTGTTGCTATGTTCAGGATTGCTGATCGTCCCCGGCTTAGCGGTGGGCAGGCAAAGCGAATCGAAGACTATCGATCCGGAGAAGAGCGGCAATTCAGAAAACGAGATCACCCGTAAGATCCGACAAGAGCTAGCAAAAAACAGCTCACTATCGTCCCAAGCACGCAGGGTAAAGGTGATGGCGGCCAGAAACTTTGTGATGGTGCGCGGTCCGGTTCGTAACGAGAGGGAAAGGAACGCTGTTTTAGCCTGTGCGAAGAAATACGCTGGCGATACCAATGTGGTCGACCAAATGATTATCGCCAAATAGTCCGGATCCCCGGCTACCGACAAAGCTCGATATCGCTGGCTTTACTCGGCTCGCGGTGTCAGGCGTTGAGCCCAACTGCCCGACTCACTCCTCGAATCTGCGCCCATCCCCGCCGCCACTGCAGGCTAATAAGCACGAGCGCCAAGCCTGTCAACGCAAAGACTCGTGTCGATGGTTCGGGAACCGGCGATCCGGCGCCTACCCCGGTGGTTAGGGTGGGGCGGTGATTAGCATCCAGCGGCAGCAAAGTGTACTGCGCGTCACCATGCACTGTAGCGAACCTGATGTCATACGCCGGACCAGCGCCGAAATCATTCAAGTACAGGTTGATCACGAACGACGGCTGCTCCCCGGGCCCGCCAAAAATAAGTGTCGGCTGCCCCAAAGTGGATTCCAGACCGATGGTACCGATATAGTTGTAGGTGCCGCTGAATGCCAGGGGGGTAGTCAGTATCACCTGATAATTTGAGAACCCCCGCGTCGCCGGATCGTAACTGAATTGGCCAGTTATTGCAACCGGGTCCCCCGAGAAAGGCTCGGTCAAGCCGGCATTGTTGTTCACCTGATAACGAATTGGGCTGGCCTGGGCCGGTCTACCTGTACCGATCGTCAGGGCTAAGATCGCTGTGGTCCAAAAGACCACGCCGAGAGAGCGCGAGCAAACGAGTTTTTTCATGCGTATTCCTCCTAAGTGAGCGTGCGGTTACCTGCGAATCACAAAGTCTCCCGCTTCGACTAAGTTGTCTTTTGAGTACATGCCCACCGCATGCACCCGCGGAGGACGAATTGTTTTTACTACGGAATTACTCGAGCTAGCGATTTCTGGCGACCTTCGTTAGAGCCTCGTTCTCCACAATCGATGGGATCTCCGGGATCTTCACACGCCCTACGGCCAGAATCACGCTGAAGTCGCCGGCCGAGCCTGGGCGGTTCTGTCCCGCTGCGCCATGACAGCCCATGCAACCCCCCATGGCATGGAAGTTTCCGCCATAGTAAACGTTTTTGTGTGGTGTGCCATCGACGTTCCAGCTGGTCGTAATTGCGGCCTCGGGCTGAGGTGACAGACCGCCACTGAAAAGCTGTAGCGAGCGATTGGTTTCGACGACGATATTCGCCATATAGTAGCTCGAAGGCGCCGGGTTCTGCGCCGTGAAGGGCGGTTCACTCTCGTACGGCGAGCCGTTCGGCGTTACCTTCGTGATGACCTTGTCGTAGGGGAGATATTGCACGTTGATCAACTTGTAGGAGAGCCAGGGTGACGACTTGAGGTTGTGTCTGGCAAGATAGGCGCCGATGGCTTGATGTGCCTGCTGATTGACGGCGATGGCGTAGTCGGGGATCAGGTTTGCTCGCTGATTGACGCAAACGTAGCCTTTGGTCGGAAGGGGCTGTGGGCCCGATTCATTGATGTAGGCGAGTTGAAAGCTCGGCAACTCATCCAGTGAACTGGTGCAATACGACTGTACGGGCAACGGTTTGCAGGTCTCGGTGTCCGATGTCAGAATCACCGAGCCCTTGGCGCTGGCCGGGCTACGAGGATTTTTTGTGGGTGCCAGCGGCGGTCTCGGATCGACTAAACATTCCTGCGGAGACGTGGGCGCCGTCAGGGTGGTTTTGAGGTTACCGTCTTCATCCTCGGTAGTAAGGCCATTCGCGTCGAGGATATTGTCCGCCTGTTCGAAAGTCGCGTAGATGAAATAGGGAGCGGAGGGCGTCTTTTGGATAATGTGCAGCGCTACCAAGCCCCACGGCTTATCGCGATAGCAAGTCTCTGTCCCTTTCGGTACCGTTGTTTCGTAATACCGCACCATCTGCATGTGGAAGCGCCCCGACTGCATCTCGAGAGTGCTGAGCGGGCGCCACCCGGCCTTCACCTCGATCGTGCCATTGGGCAGGCTTACCATGGTCGCGCTGCCGGCGGGCGGGCTTGCCATGTTTGCGGCTAGATACTTCTTGGTCTTGGCCACGACGGCGGCCGGCACCTGAGACCACCACTGATTGTTCGGGTCGGTCGGCGAACTGTTCCCGGCCACATAAGCATAATCAACGCGATTGGCTTTAGCGAGGAAGCGAATCAGATGCGGCGAACTATTGGTTCCAGAATTGTCGTACGGAGCGTTGCCGGCATACATGTTGGCAAGATTGATCTCGTCGGTTTCATCGAGATTGACCCAGGGAACGGGCTTCTCTTGCGTCGACTCGCAGGCAGCGACAGCTTCTGCGTAGTTGTACTGAGGCAGCGCGTCATATCCAAACGAGGTGTCGCTCTTTTTGTCGGAGAGCGAGTAGCCGGGCGGGGCACCCACGCCAGGAAAGATCTCGACTTTGCTGCGGTAGGTCTCCCAGACCGTTGGCCCCGCGCATTTCGGGTCCGTGTCGCTGAAGTAGCACGTGTTGTCAGGCGTATCGCGCTGGCCCAGCTTTCCGGACTGTGGCCGAGCAGGCCAGTTAAGGGCGATGAACTCCTGCCAAGCGAAAGCCGCAGCCTGCGCCGGGGTTGCATTCGGGGCGCCACCGGTCTTGCCGCTGGTGAAAGGTGGATTGAGCTCGCTCGGCGGTGTCTTGCTCTGCCCGTTCACCACAACTAGAGGACTGCTGCTTCTTGACTGCGAAAGACCCAGTGGGGCATGCGCAAGTACAGTGATAGCCAATATAGACGTGATACGCCGCAACGCAGCATACCGGAAGGTCTTCCTCATGCCAGTCTTCTTTTCATGTCACTCTCTTTTCTTTGTGGCGCAACCGACAGATCTAAGCGGTCGTTTTGTGCCAATGGCGGGCCCAACTATAACACACGGCTTCGCTGCTTTGAGGTGGGATGCAGCGCTTTTTGCGCCGCTAGCTGCGCCAATCAACTTAGTTCGCCGCACCGGTCACTCTCCGGGATTCGGTTTGCGCGGGATCTTCAGGCAGCTTGAAAACAGTGATAAATCAGCTCGAAGTTTGAGCGAGCCGTAGCGTGATGCAAGTCATTCTCTCTGGCACGGATTTCGAAAGGGCGAGCAAGGGTAATGACCAGCTATGAAGAAAGAAAGCGTAGTCGCGCTTACCGCGAAGTGAGATTCGGTCAAAGGTCGGAGAGGAGAGCCTTACCCTGCCCTATCGTGAACCAATTGCCAACAAGGCTCCCATGCTTTCTCGGCACCTTTTCATGGCATGCCGGCAGCAAGATCAGGCTGAGCAACCCGCGTCGGCTGACTCGTAGGCCAAAAGCCGTACGGCCGCGACTCGGAACTTGATTGTTGAGGCAGATACGCTTACTCGAGGAAGATTACTCTGTGCGTAGCATTTTGACGGGATCGATTCTGATTCCGCGGATGATGGCGGGTATGGCCGATAGCAGAGTGATCAACACGATACCGAGTAGCGGAATAGCCAGCACGCTCAGATCGGTCGGCCTCACCTGATACAGCAGCGCTTTGATTCGAGGTTCAAGCAAAAGGCCCACGATGCCGCCCACCGCAATGCCAAGAGCAACCATCGCGAAAATGCCCAACGAGACTTGTAAGGCGATCTCTCTTGCCGTGGCTCCGATGGCAATACGGATACCGAGTTCACGACGCCGCTGCAGCACCGAGTAGTCGAGCACACCGTACAGGCCGATGCCAGCCAACAGCAGTGCAACCCCGGCGAAGAATACGGCGAGCGCTGCCAATAAACGCTCACGCACCGTTTGTGCCTCATTCAATTCTGTTTGCGTGCGTACGTTGCTCACGCGCAGTTCCGACCGGGCGCGTGTCACCTCCTGTCGCAGCACAGACGCGAGGGCGTAAGAATTCGTGCTCCTTGTTCGTACCAGAAATGTGGCATCGCGCATTGGACCAAGTGGAACATAGGCGACCGGAGGCATGGGCTCCCGCAAACTGCGATATTGCGCATTTGCGACCAGCCCTACTACGTGCATGGTCAGCTTTCCCTTCGTAAAGGATTTGCCCACGGGATCAACATCGTGGAAATATTCTTTAGCGAAGGCCGAGTTCACGAGCGCAACATTCTGGGCTGTGTCGGTCCGCCGCAAATCCCTGCCTTTCAGCAGAGGAATTTTCATCGTTTGTAGCCAGCCAGGAGAGACACTCAGGAAGAGCGCCAAAACCGGGGATGGCGCGTTTCCGCCAGTAGACACAAAGCTGTTGCTGGTTGAGCCGCCGAATAGTGCTACGTCCGCGACGGCCGCGCTTTCCACGCCGCTTGAGTTGCGCAGTCTATCCGCCGCTTGCAACCACAGTTCCATCGGCAGCTCGCCCTTTGCTACCGTTTCAAGAACCAGGACCCGTTCCGAAGAAAACCCGGTGGGTTTATTTGAAAGGTGTCGCAACGTAGTAACGAAGACATCGGCTGCGAAATGGACAACGAAACAGAAGGCAACCTGGGCTGCAATCAGGCTGTACATCAATCTTCGGCGAGAGTGCGGGCGATCCCCACCTTTGAGCGCGAGCGCCGGATTCGTGGAGCAGGCCCGCAAAGCAGGCAAGAGACCGAACAACAGCGCCGCACCGGAACTCAACACAGCCAGAAACGCCAGGACGCGCCAATCAGCCGGGAGGCTCAGCCGGGCCGGATGATCGGGGGGATTGATTCTCGCTACGATGAATGGCGCCGACCACCACGCAAACAAGCAGCCGGCTCCTGTGGCCAAGCCTGCCAGCAACGCGCTTTCTACGACAACAAGTTGGATGAGGCGCGACTTGCCGGCCCCGATGGAAATGCGCAACGCTATTTCTTGCATGCGGGCCGCAGCTTGCGCAATGAGCAGGTTCGCAGTATTCAGACAGGCGATCAGCAAAACCAGGGCAACAATGACTCCGATGCAGAGCAAAGCAATTCGATAGTCGTGCTGCAGCGACGATAAGCCGACGGCTGCCGGTCGCAAGACGATTTGCTGCTGAAGATACTTGGCCCGCCGCTCCGCGGGCCAGCTTTTGAAACTCTTGGCGCGCTCCGTTTGTATGGCGGTCCAAATCGTTTGCAGGCGTCCCCGAAGGCGCGTCTGCGAACCGTCCGGCTTCATTTGTACGAAGGTGCGGAACCAGCTCCAGTCATCGTGCGCAGCGCCTTCATACATGGTGCAGGGAAGGAAGATATCGGTAAAGGTTCCCGGTTCGGTCCCTGTGAAGCCCTCTGGCGCGACACCGACGATTTCGTAGAAGTCGCTGCCAAGCTGGAATTTCCGACCGACCACGCGGGGATCCCGGTTGAAGCGCCGCGCCCAATAATCGTAGGACAGTACGGCCACTGGACTGATCTTCAAGGACCGGTCGTCGTGCCCGCTCAATAGCCGACCCAATGCCGGCCTCAGTCCGAAGGTATTGAACATCCACCCGGACACGAATTGCCGGTGAGCGCGCTCCACGTCCGTATCGGAACCAAACGTTAAATCAACGCGATCCGTTCCGGAAACGGCCAACAGTTCCGCATCAGCCTTGACGGCCTCCCTCATTAGCAGGAACTGAGGATACTCGCCATACTCACCGTCCCGCAGAGAACCGTCGGGGCCAACTCCGCGCAAGATCATGGCATACAAGCGATCGGCGTCTCGCACCGGCAATGGCCGGAGCAGCAGGGCATCTACCAGACGGAAGACCGACGTACAGGAACCGATGGCGAGTGCGAGCGACAGGATCAGCGCCAGTGAAGTATTGGGGCGCTTGCGCAACTGCCGCCAGCCGAAGATGAAATCTCCCCGGAGTGAATCGATCCACACAGCCAGCTTCAAATCGCGGCTCTGTTCGCGATAGCGCAATAACGACCCGAACGCCTTCTGAACCTCCGCCGGATCACGGCCCTTCTCGAGTGCTTCATTGATATGAGACTGGAACTCCTCGTCGAGTTCACGATGCAGCCGTTCGGTTCGGAAGGAGTTAGCGAGGCGCGTCCAAAGTGACATGTCAGGCCAGTCTCAAGACCCGGTTTACCGCGGCTGTGACCGACACCCACCGTGATTCCTCTGTTGCCAGCTGCTTCTTACCGGCAGCCGTCAACTCGTAAATACGAGCGCGCCGGCCGCTGTCTTTGTCCACCCACTTCGCGCGAATCCAACCCGACTCCTCCATTCGATGCAGTGCCGGATAGAGAGAGCCTTCTTCCACTCGCAGCACTTCCTCCGATGTTTCGCGAACCGCGGACATGATGGCGTAGCCGTGCAGCCCCGGACGGCGTGAGAGCAGCTTTAAAACGAGAAGATCGAGGGAGCCTTGGAGAGCATCAACGCGCGCCATAGATAGATGTCTTAGTATATAGACGTCTAAATAAAAAGGCAAGTACGGGGAGGGCTAGGGCTGAAGCTACTGATTACGACAAGCTTCGTCACGCTGCACGAAAGATCGCGTCACCAATCGCCGGTTTGCGCAAATCGGCAATCGTTTCTAATCCTTGTTCCAGTAGTTCACAAGTAGCGCCGCATCAATGCCGGCCCGCTTTCGCGCCCAACAGAATGGGGCTGGTCTCAATGAGCTTGAGAGACTTCACCATCGTCTGCGTGGCACCTTTGTACTTGTTGAAATGAAGGCTGTGCACATGGCTCTCGTAAGCGGCGTGATCGGCATACCGTTCGAAGATCCTGATCTGATTCGGATGGTCCTTTATCGCCACGGCATATAGAGCGAGCACTCCCGGTTCGACAGCTATCGAAGTCGCGATCTCTTCTTTCAGCGCAGTTGTGTATGCGTTTAGCTGGGCGGGGTCGATGTCCAGTTCTGCAATCCGGACCAATTCTTCCCTGTTGCCAGTTGTGCCAGCTCGGGAGACGGCAAGAACAGAGGCTGCCATCAAAACCCAAAGTAGTCTAAGAGTTTGTCTAACAAGCATGCGGACTCCGACCAGATTGTACTCTGTGCATAAAAGGCTAAGCCCCCGTTACGCTGATTCTTTTCGACTTTTCGCAGGTGCGTACAGGGATACAAGCATCGGACGCAGGCGGAACTCGCATAATCGCCTATGAAACGGGGCACGCAAGTCCGACTCTAATCGGGGTCATGCGTTCCTTAGCCGTTTCGCTTCCGCAGACCCTGTCCGCCGGCTTGCCACGAGCGTCTGTGCTGGACACAGTTGGCCTGTTCCTACAGGTTTTCCTGCCCACGATCAGCAAGGGAATCATTATGCGCCGTCCGGCTGCGCTTGCCATGGCGGAGGCATTGAATCTGGATGCTCGTGCGGTGAGAGCCATGCAACGGCTAAGGGCAGTTTATGGGTCGGGGCCGGTGCCGCTCTCGATTCCGGGCCGTTCGATCGCAGTTCTGCTGGATCCGGCAGACGCTCATCGCGTGCTCGCGGAAACACCCGATCCATTTTCGACACGAACTCCTGAGAAGGCTTCCGTGCTGGCCCATTTTGAGCCGAAGGTGTCGCTGAATTCCGAGGGCACGGAGCGCACCATTCGCCGCCGGTTCAACGATTATGCGTTAGACAGCACCAGCCCCCGGCATCACATGAGCGAACACTTCATCGCCGTGCTCCGGGATGAGTTCCGACGCCTGTTTCCGCGAGTTCACCGGCAGCGAGACGTGCTCGATTGGGGAGCATTCTCGGATTCGTGGTTCCGGATGGTAAGGCGCATTCTGTTCGGAGAAGCCGCGGCTGACGACAACGAACTCTCCCGCATAATGGCCTCGTTGCGGCGCGCAGCCAACTGGGGATTTCTCTTTCCGAGACAGAAAGGCCTTCGCGAACGACTGTTCGCACGCATCCGGGATTACCTGGTGCAAGCAGAGCCGAACAGTCTGGCGAGCTACATTGCGCGCATGCCGGCCGATCTGCGGCCAGACTCCGAACAGCAGGTTCCGCAATGGTTGTTCGCGTTCGATGCTGCGGGAATGGCGACATTTCGGGCGCTGGCGCTATTAACGGCTCAGCCCGAAACTGCACGGCCTGACCTGCGTGCCACGTTGCTTGAATCTGTGCGCCTTTGGCCGACGTCGCCGTTGATCCTGAGGGAAGCGAAAACCGCGACCACTTGGGAGCAGGGCGAACTGCCCGCCAATACTGCCATGGTCATTTTCACGCCATTTTTTCATCGCGATGATGAACGGCTTCCCTACGCGGACCGCTTCGCTCCGGCGCTCTGGTCGTCTGAGAATGGGGAGCCGAAAGACCCCCGTGTCGCGCTGGTTCCGTTCAGTGCCGGATCCGGCTTTTGCCCGGGCCGAAATCTGGTCTTGCTGCTTGGGTCGAGCTTTCTTGCGGAATTGACCTCGTGTGCGGAAGTGACGTCATTGTCGAACGTAGATCTTGGAGCCGAAAATCCTCTTCCAGGCACTCTCAACCACTTCCGCCTCCGATTTCGGCTGGCTTGAACGGACGACAAGCTCGAGGCGGAGGAGCGAGTCAATGACGTGAATGGACGCTTTGCCATGTGTTTTCAGCGGGTTGGCATGCTATCCTACCCACTTCGCAACCGCGTTCTCTGCACCCAAATATGAAGCTCACGTGGACCAAAACCGATGAGGCGCCGGCTCTTGCGTCGTATGCGCTGCTGCCCATTCTGCGAGCGTACTCAAGAGGAACAGGAGTGGAAATCGAAACGGCGGACATATCGCTCGCCGGCCGGATTGTCGCCGCTTTCCCGGAACGTCTTAGCCCAGACCAAAAAATTCCTGACGAGTTGACCCGCTTGGGGGAGTTGGCCAAGACGCCGGATGCCAATATTGTCAAACTGCCTAACATCAGCGCCTCGATCCCGCAGCTCCGAGATGCAATTGCGGAACTGCAGGCGAAGAGCTACGACATTCCAGACTATCCGGACGCACCGGCCATGGAGGAGGAGCGCGCGATACAGGGCCGGTTTGCCGGCGTGCTCGGTTCCGCCGTCAATCCCGTTTTGCGCGAAGGCAACTCCGACCGACGTGCTCCCGCATCGGTGAAAGCGTTCGCGCAGAAGCATCCACATAAGATGATGAAGCCTTGGCCGAAGTCCGGTTCCGTCACGCGTGTGGCCCACATGAGCGACAAGGATTTCTTTGGCAGCGAGAAGTCAATGACGGTCGGCTCCAGCACCGTGGCGCGCATTGAGTTCGTGGATTCTGCCGGGGCAGTAAAAGTCCTGAAGCAGACAATTCCATTGACGGAGGGCGAAGTTGTTGACTGCGCGGTGATGAACGTGGCGGCGTTGCGGAAGTTCTATGGCGAGCAGATCGCCGCCGCAAAGACTGACAATGCACTGTTTTCCCTGCATCTGAAGTGCACGATGATGAAGGTCTCAGACCCGATTATGTTTGGGCACTGCGTGGCCGAGTTTTTCACGGATGCACTGCAGAAACATGCCGAGGATCTGCAGGAGATCGGTGCCAACTTAGACAACGGACTGGCCGACTTGCTGAGCAAACTAGACCAGCTTACTGCCGATAAAAAGTCGGAGATCGAAGCCGCTATCGCGGCGTGTTACCGAGAGCGTCCCGGTCTGGCTATGGTGGATTCACGTGCGGGAAAGACCAATCTGCATGTGAATAGCGATGTCATTATCGACGCGTCCATGCCAGTGGTGATCCGTGATGGCGGCAAGATGTGGAACAAAGAGGATCGGCTGCAAGATACCGTTGCCGTGATCCCGGACCGCTGCTACGCAACCATATATGAAGTTGTCATCGAGGACTGCAAGCAAAATGGGCAATTCGACCCAGCGACCATGGGCGGCGTTTCGAATGTCGGGCTCATGGCTCAAAAGGCCGAGGAGTACGGTTCGCACGACAAGACGTTTGTCGCACCTGGTAACGGAACGATTCGCATTGTAGAGGCCGGCGGCAAGACCCTGCTGATACAGAGTGTGGAGCGCGGCGATATCTTTCGCGCTTGCCAGACAAAAGATGAGCCGGTCCGTGACTGGGTGAGGCTAGGAGTGGCGCGGGCGCGGGCAAGCGGCACACCGGCGGTGTTCTGGCTCGATCCAGATCGCGCCCACGATGCGCAAATTATCGAGAAAGTACAGACCTACCTGGCCGACCACGATCTCTCCGGGCTTGCTATCAAGATCCTGAAGCCCGAGGAGGCGATGCGATTCTCGCTGGAGCGAATTCGCCGCGGCGAGGACACCATCTCCGTTACCGGTAACGTGCTTCGCGACTATCTGACTGACCTATTTCCGATTCTCGAGTTGGGGACAAGCGCACGCATGCTTTCCATCGTGCCGCTGCTGCAGGGAGGCCAGTTGTTTGAGACCGGAGCGGGCGGTTCGGCGCCAAAGCACGTGCAGCAGTTCCTGAAAGAAGGTCATCTGCGCTGGGACTCTCTCGGTGAGTACTGTGCGCTGGTGCCCTCGTTAGAACTCATGGCGACCAAAGGCGGCAACGCGCGCGCGGCAGTGCTTGCGAAAACGCTGGACGCAGCCATCGGACAGTATCTGGAAGGCGCCCGCTATCCCTCGCAGAAGGTGCACGATATCGATAACCGCGGTTCGACGTACTATCTCGCGTTGGCGTGGGCAAACGCGCTTGCCGCCCAGGACGAAGATCAGGATCTGAAGCAACGATTTACTGGGATGGCAGCCGCGCTGGCCTCCAACGAGGGCAAGATCACGCAGGAGTTACTGGCCGCGCAGGGCAAGCCAGTGAACCTCGGTGGGTACTATCTGCCGGATCACGATAAGTGTGTCGCCGCGATGCGGCCCAGCGCTACGCTGAACGCGATCATTGATCGAATGTAGAGGCTAGTCGCGTGAAGGATCTGGAAAAGCAACCGGACTAGTTGTTCCGGTAGGCGGCGGCTTGGGCCTTCCAAGGGCCGATATACACCAACATGCCCGGTCTGGCGGCGCGTAGTCTGGCGGCCCCTTGCTCCGTTATGGAGGTGCCTTTCAGGTCGGCCTCCCGCAAGGCGCGCAAGGCCAAGAGTGCCGGAATGGCATCGTCGTTGATCCGATTGCAGCCCTGGACCTGGAGAACCTTGAGCCGGGGTAGCGCTCTCATCTGCTCCAGCCACTCTCGAGTGACGCTCAGCGTGCTCACTTCGCCCAGTTTGGCTCCTTCGACTCCGACCGCAGTCGAGGTACAGGCGAAGCGAAGTTCGTTCAGGTTCTTAAGCGACAGCACGGCTTGCAGCCCTAAGTTCGACATCGCGATGGTCCAGATGTTCTTGTCGTTGCCTTGCCGTCCGCTTAGATCGAGATACGTCAACCCGGGCATCTGGCGAAGCGCCTGCAGTCCGGCGTCGCCCAGCTCGTTACCGCCCATTGTCAGCTCCTTCAGATTGGTTAACGAAGTCAGTCGTTCGAGTCCGATGTCGGTCATCATTGTGGAACCAAGGTTGAGCGACTCTAAGGCGGGAATACCCGCGATGTGTTCGAGTGCCGAATCGCCGGCTTTCGTGCCCTGCAGATTTAGACGCTTCAGTTTTTTCCAGTCCTTGATTGCTGCCACACCTTCATCCGTGACGTATTGGGCGAAGTACAAATTAAGATTGGTGACGCCGCGCAGGCCTTTCATCTCCTGCATGCCCTCGTCAGTGATGTGCGTCAGGGAAAGATCAAGATCGGTCAAAGCGGGATACTGCTCGAGACGCCGGAGGTCCGAGTCGCTGACCCAACTGCCACGCAGGATCACTCCAGTGACACTGCCTTGAGCGTTGCGGATGACTGAGCCTCCCAAATCGCTGATCCACTGAGTATCCTCAACAGTTTTTGTGTTGACGGCAAGCAGAGATACTGCGCAGAGCAACAGCATGGGGAAAGAAGCGGCCCGTTTCATTGTCTAACCCTCCGGTTCGGCAGCGCCGAGTCACGATCAAAGACGATCTTGCATTCGGGGAGCGCAGTCTCGCAGCGCGAGCATTCCTTTTTCGGTCACCAGTGTGTGGTACAGGTTCAGGTTCTTGAGCTCAGTCATGGACTGGAGAACCTGTGCGCCGTGGTCAGTGACGCTCGTCGCATCCAAGCTGAGATCGCTAAGGTTCGGAAGCGTTTTCAGAGAAGCGAGGGCATTGTCATCCAGGGAAGTGTAGTCCAGGGTGGCGGTACGCAGGCCCTTCAATTCAGATAGGGCGGCGACACCGGCGTCGTCGATGTGTGTCCGGAGCAGTTCAATGCGCTGCAGCTGCTGCAAGGGTTTGAGTGCGACCAGCCCTTTGCTGGTGACCGCGGTGTGATTGAGACCCAGCTCGCGCAAGTTGGTGAGATCGGCGATTTGTTTGAGGCCAGGGTCTCCGACACCGGTACTCGTCAGGTCTAATTTCTCGAGCCCGCTGAGCTTCGAAAGGCTGGCTAAGGCCGAGTCGCTGAGATCGAGATAACGGAGGCGGAGGCTTCGCAGCGAATGTAGGTTGGCAATCGCGGGAAGGCCGCGATCGCCGACTTGGGAGCCTGAAAGATCCATGGTCCTGAGCTCTTTCAGGGCGGCCAAATGTGACAGGCCGGTTCCTTCGATCAGTGTCCCGGCGAGGCTGAGAGTCTGAAGCTGGGTCAACGGGGCAAGCTTCGCAAGCCCGGTATCGGAGATCGTTGTGTTATTTAGGTTGAGCTCGCACAGACTGGTGAGCCGCGCCACGGGCGTCAACCCGAGATCGGAAATCTGAGTCGCCTGGAGGTCGAGTTTCTGGAGGGTGCGGAGGTCCTGGAGGTAGTTCAGTTGGGCGTCACTGAGCGACGTGGAGGCGAGGCTAATGGCAGTGAGATGCCCAGCGGTGAGCTCCACCGTTCCGCCGAGCTGCTTCACCCAGGAGGCAATCGCTTCGTCGGAGGAGTCCGCGGGACGGGCAGCGCCAGCCGACTTTGTCTTCGGCGGGGAAGCGCCATCAAAGCGAACTCTAACAGCAGGCAGAGCGGCACGGAGGGCTTCCACGCCATTGGGAGTGACACGGCTGTAGCGCACGTCGACGGCGCTGAGATGCTTCAGTGATTGAAGTGCGGCAAGACCCGAATTCGTTACGCGCGTGCGGTATAGATTCAAGGATTCGAGCGAGGGCATTCCGGAAAAGATGCTCATCGACTCATCGGAGGCGAGCGCGCCCAGCAGGTTTAAGCGGCGCATGGATCTGAGTCCGCGAAGATATTGCACGCCTTTGTCGGTGACCCGTGTTCCGGATAGGTCCAGTTCTTCGAGAGCGGTCAGGCCCTGCAAATACTTCAGTCCGTCGTCGGTTACGAGCGTGTCGCGCAACATCAGACGGCGCAGGTTCGTCAGGTTGGCGAGCCCCGCCATGCCAGCGTCTGTGAAGGGGTTGTAACTGAGATCGAGATCGCGCAATTGGCGGAAGCCGGACAGGTCGGCTTTCTCCAGGCTGCACTGAGAGCAGCGCAGTTGTTTCAGGCCGGACCAGGAAGCCAGCTGGTGGATGTCGCTATCGTTCACTTCGATCTCCGATTCGAAGTGCCACCCAAAAGACAGACTTTGCACGGACGTCAGCGCGGCGAGCGACTGGAAGACGCCGGTTTTATCTTCTTTTCCCGCGCCGGGATTCCAGATGGGACCCGGAAGATACAGCTGGCGAAGATCAGGCAGGCCGGTCAGCTTGCGGAGTTCGGCGGGGCGCATGACGGCGCCGGTCAGGTCGATCGCGGTGATATGGACGTCGCCGGCCGGCAGTTGCAAAACGTCACGGACGGGCCGGCTGACGCCTTGAAGGGTGACACTCCCTTCCCAGCGCAGCACCCATTCGGCGATGTCGCGGTCCGTGGCAGCAGAGGCCGAGACTGCGAAAAACACGAATGCCGCTAAAATTTGACGCATCTACTGCCCACATTCTACTGAAGACACGATATGCTACAGAACGGGACCAACGGCGCGCGAAACTGCTGGATTCCGAATCAGGGGTATCTTTGCTCACGCGTTTGATTCTGACCGGCTTGGCTGCGGGCACATTATGGGCCCAAAATCCCGATTTCCAAACAACCCTGTATCCGGTTCTGGAGAAGGCTAACTGCCGGGCCTGTCACAACAGCGAAGGCGTGGCCTCCGCTACCCGGCTGCATTTTCCAGAGGCGGATGCGCCGGCATCGAAGATCGAGGCTTTCGGGAATTCGCTCGTCATCCTGATAGACCGCGACCACCCGGAGTCTTCGCTGTTATGGAACAAGCCGACGATGCGCATTCCGCATACGGGTGGCGAGCGGATCAAAAAAGGCAGTCCGGAAGAAGCAATCCTTCGAGAGTGGATCGCGAGGTTAGGCCGGCTTTCCGGGCCTGAGCTAGCCACGGCGTTGCGCTATCGCGAGCTTGAAAATGCGGGTACGGGCGCGGTTGTGCAAGATGCGGAGCTGCGCCGCCTGACACACAGCCAGTACAACCACACGGTTCGCGATCTGCTGGGCGACCAGACCTCACCTGCGAATCAGTTTCCACCCGAAGACTTCATCAACGGCTTCCGCAACCAGTCGCGCGGCCAGAGCCTTTCGCCGCTGCTAGTGGAAGCCTACAGCGACGCAGCCGAAAAGCTGGCGCGCTCCGCGTTTCGCGGCGGCGATACGCACGGGCTGATTCCGTGTAAACCATCGGCCGCCTGTGGAGCCCAGTTTGTACGGGAGTTCGGCCGAAAGGCGTTCCGGCGTCCGCTGACGCCCGGAGAACAGAAGCGCTATCAAGTGTTGCTGGCCGAGCAACCAGAGTTCTTGAAGGGAGCGCAGATGGTTGTGGAAGCCATGTTGCAGTCTCCCAATTTCTTGTTCTGGCTCAATGCGACATCTGATCCGAAATTGAAGTCCTGGGCGGCCGCGAACAGACTGGCGTACTCGCTGTGGGACACGATGCCCGATGCGGAACTGTCTGCAAGCGCGGAACGGGGCGATCTGGAAACACCAGAAGGTATCGAGAAGACGGCACGGCGGATGCTGGCAGACCCGCGAGCACACGATTCATTGGACGAGTTCGTAAGCCAGTGGCTGCGTTTCGACCGGCTTTTGACGGCGAGCAAAGACCGGCGGAAGTTTCCGTACTTCACACGTGAGACAGCGAATGCCATGACCACCGAGGCGCGGATGTTCGTGTCCGATCTGGTGTGGAACAACGGCAATTTTATGACGCTGTTTACCGCCGATTATGGATATGTCAGCCCCGAGCTGGCCCGTATCTATGGCGTTACCGCGCCCGTGAAAGATTTCGATCGGGTGGCGTTCCCCGCTGGTTCGGAGCGCGCGGGCATTTTGGGGCAGGGCCTGTTTCTCTCGCTGACGGCCAAGCCGGACGATTCGTCGCCCACCGCACGCGGGCTATTTGTGCGAGAGCAGTTCCTCTGCCAGCATGTGCCGGACCCACCACCGGGAGTCAATACAAACCTGCCGCCGGTGACGGAGGCTAAGCCGCAGACCAATCGCGATCGGATGTCGGAACATACTACAAACGCGTCCTGCGCGACCTGCCACAAACTGATGGACGGAGTGGGATTCGGGCTGGAAAAATTCGATGCAATCGGGCAGCGTCGAGAGCAGCTGTTGCTGGAGTTCAGGAAGCACTCAGAGGAAGACGAAGAGGACCGCCACAAGCCTGTGCGAAGCGTGACACTACCGCTGAATACGAACGCGTATGTGGCCGGAATCCCCGATTCGCAGTTCACGTCACCGCAGCAGTTAGGCGCAGTGTTGGCGAAGAGCGCACAGTGCCAGGAATGTGTGGTGAAGCAGTATTTCCGGTTTCAGGCCGGAAGGATGGAGACAGCGGCCGATCGCCCGCTCATCCAGATGGCGTCGGATAAATTCCGCGATTCCGGGTATCGGTTTCAGGAGCTGATCGTCTCGTTGATGATCCTGAGGAACTTCCCGGAGCAAATGACACATCAGAACGACCCCAAGCAAAGAGGATTACAGCATGTCGCAGATAATCACCAACCGCGTTAGGACGTCGCGAAGGTCCCTTCTGAAAGGGATAACGGCGGCGGGCGCACGGATAGCAGTCGGGTTGCCGCCACTGATCTCCATGTTCAATTCCACCGGAACGGCCTATGCGGCCGGAACGAGCGGCGCAAGCGCGGGAGCGGTGGCAGCGCCAGAGGTGGAGAAGTCCATTGAGAGCCGTTTCGTGCTTTGGTTTAACGGCAATGGAATACCGGAGCGATATTGGATTCCTTCCGAAGAAGGCACCGATTACGCGCTGACTCCCTGCCTGGCACCGTTGGCCGCGTGGCGAAAAGATGTCCACGTGCTGAGCGGAGTGGACAACGCAGCAGCGAGCGGGAAAGGCAACGGCCATACCAACTCGATGAGTGGTCTGATGACGGGCATGGACTTCACGGGACGTGGACCCAGCGGACCGTCCATCGACCAGATCATTGCGGGGAAGATCGGCGGCGACTCGCGTTTCCGGTCGCTGCAGATCGGAGTGGCGCAGGAATCCTTTGGCGAGAGCATGCAGCGGAACATGAGCTGGGCGGGATACGAGCGGGCACTCCCGCCGGAGATGATTCCGCACCGCCTGTTCGATCGGCTGTTCGGCGCGCGAGAAGAAGGCTGGGTGAATCGCAAGCACAGCATTCTAGATACGGTGCTGGCTGACGCTTCGGCGCTCGAGAAGACGCTGCCGGGAGATGACAAAACTCGGGTGGATGAACATCTTTCCGGCATCCGGGATCTGGAGCGCACGATAGCCGGGTTGCCGCCGGAATATCATCGCGTGAACCCGCCAGACTTCGATGGCGACATGAAAGACTGGCCGCGTATTGCTAAATTGCAGAGCGATCTGCTGGTACAAGCACTCGCGATGCGGCAGACGCGCGTGGCTTCTTACATGTTGACCAAATGCCAAAGCTTGACGCGCTTTCCATGGCTGGGGTACACGTCGGCGCGCCACCATGACTACACGCATGCGGTCAGCAAGGTGTCGGGGGCGGACGGTACCGATGGCACGCATGTGCTGCGCGATATCTGCCGCTGGCATGTGGAGGAGTTTGCATATCTGATCGGTAAGTTGGAATCCGTGCCGGAAGGGGACGGCAATCTTTTCGATCACACGACGTTGATCTTTGCGCACGAGCATGCCGAAGCCAATCCGCACAAGAACAGCGGTCTGGCGATGCTTGTCGCGGGCGGAAGCAATAAACTGGCAAAGGGCTCGCATACCCGAGTGACCGGGACAGTTGGCGATGTGTATGTCACGGTCGCCGATGAGGTGGTGGGCGCAGGCATCGGGAAGTTCCCCACGGCTACGAAAAAGCTTGGCTCTTTGCTAACGTAATCTATTTCGGCATTGGCCAAGCTGGCCGGACTAACCGCCGATAACGCTAAGCGCCATAGGGCAGAATTTGTCCCTGACGCAAATACTCGGCGTGATATCGAGCCAGCTTCTCTTCGTCGACTTCGAAGCCGAGACCTGAGCCATCGGGTGTACCCCAAGTGGGGCCATCGGCAATGGGGAGGCGGGTCGTCAAAATGTCGTCACTGATCATCTGTGCCGTTTGCTGATTACCCGCGACGATGTTGGGCAGGGTTAGGAGAACGTGATGCGACGCAGCGGCGGCTATGCCCAGTTCGCCATGCGTGTGCTTGCAAATTTGCAGTCCTTCGTACGCAGCGACGCGGCTGAGCCGTTGAAATTCCAGCAGCGAACCGACCCAGTAAGGACTGAAGCAATATACATCGGCCGACCGGTGAGTGATGTGGCGATACGCATCTTCCGAGGAGAAGAGCCCCTCATTGGCGCAGACGGGTACAGCGACTCGCGCCCGCACCTCTTGCATGTTGGCGATGGGCTCAGGCGCGACGGGCTGCTCGACGAAATCGATATCGGGCGCACCAAGTAAAGCGAGATTCCGTATCGCCTCCGCGACCGTCCATGACCCGTTCGCATCGAGTCGAAGAGCAGCGCCATCGGGCAGCGACGCACGTACGCAATCCACCATCTCGCGTTCGGCTGCCAAGTTTTTGCCGACCTTCAGATAGAAGACTCGATAGCCCTTCGCGTAACCTGCGGAGCACTGGGCTGCGAGGTCGTCCGCATTACCCCAACTCAGGTAATAAAAATATTCGGCGTGATCACGAACGCGGCCTCCGAGCAAGCGGTAGAGCGGCTGCTGCACGATCTTCCCGCAGATGTCCCAAAGCGCCATATCGATGCCCGCGTAGGCGAAGTTCCCTGTCCCTTTGCGAAAATTCCAAAGACCCCGGTGCCAGAGATCCGCTCGTATGCGTTCGCTTTCCCAGGGGCTGCATCCGATGACGAAAGGCTTCATGCCTTGCAGGGCCTCGAGCACTGAAGCCAGATTGGCACCGCTGCAACTTTCGCCCCAACCCACAACACCATCGCTGGATGTTGCTTTCACGATTATGTCCGACACTCCGTCACGATCGACCTGCGAGCTTCGTTCGGTGTGAGTGTAGCGAACGTTTACCGGGAAAAACTCAAGACGTTCAATGTGGGCCGTGCAAGGAGCGGGCATCCATCCTCATCGTAATTGAATAGCCAACGTGCGGATGTTCTTTGTGCTTGGGCTATCATCTGTGCGAGTCACGGGTCAGGAGAGAGATTGAACGCGTATCGGCTGGCGCTGGTTGTTCTGTTGTTTGCCTTCAGCACCGTCTCCTATTTTGATCGCATTCTGATGACTGCGGCCGGTCCGAAGATAATGCGCGAATTCGGTCTTTCACCGACGGCCATGGGAAGTGTTTATTCGGCCTTCCTGCTGGGCTACGCGCTATTTATGATTCCGGGCGGACGCCTCTGCGATCGGATAGGAGCGCGCCGAACACTGGCTCTCGTGGGTGTATTTTCGGCGGTCTTTACTGGCTTAACGATGGTGGCAGGAACGCCGGTTGTGCCCTTGGGGATCAGCGTTGTGCTGCTTCTGTCGTCGATCCGCTTTGGCTTGGGCGTAGCAAACGCACCCCTTTATCCGGCGTGCGCCCTGGTCACGCGAAATTGGATTCCCACCGTATTTCACGCGCGCGTGCAGGGCCTGATCATCGCAGGATCTTCGCTGGGTGCGGCGCTATCGCCGGTCCTCTTTGCACAAGTGCTTGCCCGGTTCGACTGGCGCACGGCCTTCCTGCCGGCGGCGCTCGCTCCGTTCCTGCTTGCCGGCCTTTGGTATTGGATTGCTCGTGACGCCCCGACGAGGGAGAATCCCGATGTCCAAGTTGCGACGCAGGTTTACGCATCCACCCCGTGGCTCAGTACGCTTAAGAACCGAAACTTACTGCTGCTTACCAGTGCCTATGCGTCGCTGGGTTACTTTCAGTACATTTTCTTTTACTGGATGTCTTACTACTTCGGTCAGGTCCTTCACTTCGGAGAGGCTGCAAGCGCCCGATACATCGCCGTGCTGTTCCTGGCGGAAGGTTTGATCATGCCGCTGGGCGGAGTAATTTCCGATCGTCTGGCACGATCTTACGGTTTGCAATTTGGACGCCGCTGGGTGCCGATTGCCTCCCTTCTCTCGGCTGCCGCGCTTACCTGCGCGGGGATCGGGAGCAAAGGATTAATTGCCGTGGCCTGCTTCTCGCTGGCGTTCGGAGTCGCCGCTTGCTGCGAAGGCCCGTTCTGGGCGACGGTGACCGAGATAGGAGGGGATCAGGTAGGCAGCGCGTCGAGCATTCTGAACGCAGGCGCACAAATAGGAGGTTTTTTTTCGCCGGTGATGACACCAGTGATCGCGCGACTGTTTGGATGGTCGTCCGGCCTGTACGCAGGTGTCGTTGTCGTTTGCCTGGGTACGCTGGCACTCTTGTTCATCAGGATGCGGCCGAGCGAAAAGCTGTAGCTTGACCGAGGGATAAGTCATTGTGAAGGTGGTGGATGCGATTGCCGGTGATTTCATCGCATCTCTGGTGTCGAATTTGAGCTCCAGATCACGTTGCCGCCACGGATCGTATATCTGACCTCCGTGAACGCCTCCGGGTGGCCTGAGGCCGGGTCTTCTGAAAGAATCGTCAGATCGCCACGCATTCCCGGCATCACCTTGCCTTCACGTTTCGAAAAGTGAAAGAGCTCTGCCGGAGCCGTTGTCAGCATGGCCAGCACATCGCGAAAGCCGAACCCAGCCCGCATCAGTTGACGAAATTCCTCGCCCTGGTCGTAATCCGGCAGAAACCCGGTATCAGTGCCATATATCAAGCCTCCGCCAAGCTGGTGAAACCGGTAGTCGAGCCCGCGAATGCTTGCGATATTGTCGTCGCGCGAGAACAGTTTCAGGGTCGGGATGATCGTCATGTGTTGCGCGATCATACGGCGCAGGATAGCTTCATCGATGCCGCTCGTGACCTCCGGCGTATGCGCCAGAACGTCTACGCCGGCATCGATTGCCACTTTCGTGCCCTCTAGATTCGACGTGTGGGAAAAGACCGGTTGTCCGTAGCGATGTGCCTCATCGGCCGCGGCACGCGCGATTGAGACGGGCATAAGGGTGATGTGATCCGGAGCGACAATCGAACCGGTGAAGAGCTTTAGAATGTCGGTTCCAGCTGCTCGATTCTTATCGACAATTGCGACTGCCTCCGAAGGCGTCTCAGGCTGACCCATCTTTGCTTTGAGTTCTTCCGGAAGAGCCGCTAAGTAGTAAGGCAACGCATGCGCGGGAAAAATAGGGAGGCCCGCGGTAAGGATGCGCGGCCCTGTGACTTCGCCGCTCTCCACACGTCGCCGCAGTGCAATCGTATTGTCCCTGTCAGAGCCGGTATCCACGACTGTCGTGAAGCCTGAGTGGGTGAGCATTTCGCGCATTTGGCGAGTCAATTGTCCCGCGGGCTGATTCGCTGCATGGTTCCACTTCGGTTCCATGAAATGCACATGTGCATTCCAGAAACCGGCGAGCACGACGCAGGATTCGCAGGAGATCGCCTTGATGCCAGTGGGTATGCGTAGATGGGCCCCGACCTCGGCGATCACTCCATGACGGATCAAAACTGTAACGTTCTTTTTCGCCGGGGCGTCGGGCGCGGAGTAGACAGTGATCTTCGTGATTGCAAGATCCTGAGCGAAAGCAATCGTAGGTGGGCGGAGCAACAACCATGCCAAAACCGCGACCCCGATGCACAAGCTTTTGATTGTTGACATCTCGTTTAAGTGATTTCAAGCAACACTGCAAGAAACCGGAATGAAGCCCATTCTTAAAACCGGTCCATGGCAAGTGTACAGTGACTTTCGGTTACAAGAACATTGTCCGCGTTCAGCTGGCAGAATACTCTGTGGTCGAGTTTCCCTCCCGCAGATCTCAGGCGACGGCGACTCCATCGCCATAGTCGTCAAAGCACGACGACCCTGAGGTTGTTGAACACGACCAAGGTGTAGAAGAATGCGGATGCCGCGACCAGCAAGACTTTTGAAATGCGTGAAATTATCGCAACTGTGAATCGACCACTTCAACGAAATGCGCACGGCCATATTCTCAACGGTAAGGCTTCTCGATTCGCTCATGAGTTTTGCGGGGCTTTTTCATGGACACGCGGTACCAGGGTTCCTTTGGCTGGACGCCGAGACCGTTCGTCCGAAGCACTGAATCGTTTTGTCACGAAAGCAGTTTCGCCGAAGACCAAATGGAAATCGATGCGCTTTAAGTACTCTTCAGGTTGAATGTTTATCGCAAGGCAACCAGCTTTCGACTCTTGCTTATCCGAAGATTACGCAGCGCAGGCTGTCCAGAACGGCGGGAGGCTCGCGGCGCGAAACACACCGCCTATGCTGGCGCGGGTGTTAAGTTTGTCGGACTTTGGAGCGGATGAGCAGCAGGAGTCCGGAAAATAGGATGCCCGCGCAAAATCCGATTGCCATGAGTCTTACCATGTCGACGCCGCCGATGCCGTGAAGTCGCGGATCGCCAATGACGTTGATGACCGCCGCGACGCCAAGGAGCAACGGCGCAACTATCAAGCCGAAGATCATTGCTCGCGGTACCTTGATCGTGCCCTCGCCACTTTGCCGCATATCGTCCGCCTCACCACGGTGAACTCTACCATATAGGAGGGCACGCGATGCACCAATACGATAGGCGATCCATCAGCATTCGACCCGTATCGGTCCTGAGAAGTATCCATCGCATCTGAAAAGCGCATCTCGTTCGCTATCGGTCAGTGGCCATAGCGTCTTATGGTCGCTTCTGGAAACGGATTGTCCAGCAGGAGAGTTTTTTCTCCCTTCAGATTCGCATTGAGGAATGCCCGGACGAAGGTCTCAATCAATTCCAGATTGTGCAGCACTATGCCGGTCTCAGGGTATCCATCTCTCCCCGCGAAGAGCAATGGAATGTCGCTGAAGCTTGGATGCGCTATCCCGGGGGATGTCAGCACCACGTCATAGGTTCCCGCAGGACAGCTCTGGAGTTGCTCCTCTTTTTTCTTGAAGTACAGTTCATGGTCCGCGTGTGTCCCACCCATTTGGGACTCTGGATGCTCGGCCTCAAGAAAAAGCAGAGGCGGCTTCATGGTGGCTCCATCGGGGTCAGCAGGAAGAGCACCTACAGGAACCATTCCCCCGTCCAGATCGACGCATGCTTTCAAACGACTGTCGAGCTGGCAGGCACGCGCCGCGAACTCGGCCCCGGCCGAGTGCCCCATGGCGCCCACACGGTTCAAGTCGAGTCTTCCGGCGAGGAGAACGTGCTGCGCATCTCCCGCGTTTAGCTCCGTCAGGCGATCGAGTACGAAGCGAATATCGGCGGCCCCTTCATTGATCCCGATGGCGACGGATGCTCCCATTCGCTGGAATCTCTCTGCGGGAGTAAGCCCCTCAGGCAAAGAGTCTCGATGGAATGGGATGATTCTTCCGTCCAGAAACCGAACCGCCATTGCAGACTCCGTATGTTCGATGGCTGCAACCACGTATCCGTGGCTCGCCAGATCTTCAATTAGCGAGGTGTAGTTGAAGCCTGTGCTGCCAAGCCCGTGCGAAAACACGATCACCGGAAATCGCGCCGGGTTCTCTGCGACTGGCGCGCGTTCCTCTGCGTGGGAGAAAATCGCACCTGAAACGAACAGCGGCCAGTTAGCTCCGAATTGTTCGATCATTCGACGCCGAATTTGAGGCTCAGCATCCATCTGCTTTGCGCCAGGCAAGTATTCACCCCTGACGTCTGCATGCTTGTGTGACGCTGGGTACCACAAGTAAACCATCAACTCGCGATGTGCCTGGGGATTGGCAGAGAACCGGTCGGGACGCCTTGGATCTGTCCAGTCGTAACCGATCCGCCCCACGCCAAACGGGCCTGAGGGCGGTGCCAGTCTCGGAGTGGCCGGCGGATGCGGTGATGTTCTCTGAACGTCTCCGCCCGCGCTATTCAGAAAGTGAGCCGGCAACAAGAAGGCGGTACAACTCGCGAGGAAAATCCCCGGAATAGCGCGAACAAGTTTCATTGCTGTTCGGGCCCCATCATAGCTTTCTTTTATGAATCGTGTGACCCGTAAGTAATTTTTGCGACGTCGTCGTCCGGCTGTCTCGACGCCAGCTCCGCTGTCGGGTGGGTACCGGCATCGAGACAAAATTGCTTGTGCCGCCTACGATGCGGCGCGCACCGCATTCACAGATGCGCTTGCTTCGATGATGAAATCAGCGACTTCCTTTGGCTTGGCCAGCATAGCTACGTGGCTGCTGGCAAGGGTTAGCGTCTTTGCTCTCATACGCTTCGCAGTGAATGCTTCCTGTTCAGGTGAAATCGTGCGATCATTCGAGGCGATCACAAACCAACTTGGCTTCGTGTGCCAAGCGGCGCTCGGAATAACCGTGCTCAATATCGCCCCCTGCGTTGCTCCTTGTGTCGCAGTTAGGATTCTTTGCTCTTCCGGCGAGAGGTCTTGTGCAAAATCTTCTCGCACTGCTTTAGCCGTGAGAAGCAAGAAACCATCTTCGATGGGCTCAATAAGCTTGGAGCTAGCGACCGAACAGAAGCGGTCGCAATCGGAGTGCGGCGTGGAATCATTCAGCTCTGACGCTCTTTGAGGAGTCTTAAATCCTTGAGCCACTGTCGGCGCGGTCCAGTTTCCGGCGCCATCCTGGATTGTTCAGTGATCCGGAGACGATCCTATTCGCCCCTGGCATGCCAAGCACTTCGAGAGATTAAGCGTTAGTCCGCGCGGAGGGCGGTGACGGGGTCGACCTTTGCAGCGCGTCGGGCGGGCAGCCAACTGGCCAGCATTGTCACTCCGGCGATCGTTAGGGGGGCAGCCAGGAAGGTCACCGGGTCGACCGCGCCTAGCCCAAACAGCTGCTGCTTGATAAATCTCGTCGCAAGCCAGGCGAGGACGAGACCTGAGCATGCGCCGATCACCAGCAAGAGCAAGGACTCGCCGAGTATCAGTTGCGTAACGTTAGAGCCCTGCGCTCCCAGGGCAAGCCGGATACCGATTTCGTTCGTGCGGCGTGCCACGGTATAACTCAGCACCCCGTAAAGACCGATTGCCGCCAACAACAAGGCGAGGACAGAGAAAGCGCCCGTGAGCGCAGAAATCAGTTCATCGCGCGAGATCAGGTTCGAAACTCTTTCTTCGATCGTCGTGATCCTGAGTAGCGGCAGATTGGGATCCACAGCGGCAACCGTGGAGCGAAGAGCGGCCACAGTTTTGGCGGGATCGCCTACCGTACGGAGAAGCACGGTGGAGGCGTAGGCGTTGTGGTTTTCTTCTCGTTTGCCCGGCTCGACAGTGGTCCCGGTGGACGCTGCGGCGGCGGGAGCAAACGGTTCAATCTGGGCCAGCGGAATGTACGTCATCCGGACCGGATCGGTGTCGCGCGGGTTGCCGGACTTGGTCGTTCTCGCCACACCGACAATCCGCCATGGGCCCGCCACCGCAGAAATGTCAATCTTCAGAAGGTGGCCAACCGCTTCTCCCCGCGGGAAGTACCGTTTCGCAATCACCTCGCTCACGACAGCAACTTTCGCGCTCGTGGCGTTGTCGTCGGACCTGATGGAACGCCCGGCGACAATCGGAATCCCGGCAGTCTCAAAAAACTGCCCCGAGACACGATTCAAATTCGACACCATGTTCTCTTTCGGCCCGGGCGTGTAACCCGACAAAGAGATGTTTGAGCTCCAGGATCCGTCATTAATCGGCGGCGTCTGGCAGAGCGCGGCCGAGCGCACGCCGGGAATGGCAGAAAGACGTTCCAGAAGGCGTTGATGCAGAGCGCTGAGTTGGGGCGTTTTGTAACCGGCGAGTCCCGAATTGATCTCGGCTAGCAGAAGGTGCGTGCGCTCAAAGCCATAATCCTGATGCTGCAGGTTCTGCAGGGAGCGCAAGAATAGTCCGGCCACAACCAGCAAAGGCACAGACAGCGTCACCTGCGCGGCCACCAGCATTTTGGGCCAGAATCGGGCCCGGCTCCCGCCGCTGCTCTGGATAGTGCGAGTATTGACGCTCAGGATCCCGCCCCGCGCGGTCTTCGCGGCGTCTAGCGCCGGCGCTAGTCCAAACAGAAGGCCTGCCAAAAGAGAAACGGCAAGCGAGAAGAGCAGGACAGTCCGGTCGGGCTCGGGACTCAAACCCACATAGCTGTTGCCCTGGCTCACGAATACGACCAGCGCGTGGGCTGCGGTGGTTGCCACAGCAAGTCCCATGCACCCGCCAGCCAGCGAGAGCAGCAGCGCTTCGACAAGGCTTTGCCGCACAATGCGCATTCGGCTTGACCCCAAGGCGAGCCGGGTGACGATTTCACGGTGACGAGAGGCGGCGCGGGCCAGAAGGAAATTCGCGAGGTTCGCGCAGGCGATTAACAACACCAGTGCGACCACCACCATCAAAACCTTCAACGATTCGCCATACTGGCTGCGGATCAACGAGACACCGCCCGCCGCGGCAACCAGGGGAACGCGGATGCGGCTGATTTCATGCTGACGCTCGGCGGAGATGCGGCTACCCTCACGATCTCGGACGCCATTTCTCACTTGCAGGTCCAGCCAACCTTGACTCTCGGCCAGGCGCCCTTTGTTCGCAGCAGTACCCGGCCTCAGGCGGCCAAAAAGATGGAGGAAGTAGAGACCGGAATTCGGCGTCAGCATGGACGGAGAATCCAGCACTGCCGGCTGCATGCTGATTGGCGTCCACACGTCGGCAGGCCGCAATTCCTGCTTGAGCCCGCGAAAGTCCTCCGGCATCACGCCCACCACTTCGAACTGCGTTCCATTGATCGCAATCGCTCTCCCGACAACAGCCGGATCGGAGGAAAGCGAGTGTTGCCAGAAGTGCTGGCTCAGGACCGCCACCGCGCCGCTGCCGGACGTAGTGTCGTCACCCGGAAGAATGGTGCGACCGAGCAAAGGCCGCGCCCCGAGCACCTTGAAGTAGTTGCCCGAAACGAGATTGGCAACTACCACCACCGCGGCGCTATTTCGAGTGGGAACCGTGCCGTTGCCTGGCACCCGAATGTTGACCTCGGGAGAAAAGCTGCAATACGCCGCGATCCCTTGAAAGGGGCCAGGATCACGTTGCAACTGACGAGCAAAATCCCAAGGAAAAAAGCCGCCAAACGCACCCAGATCGATCCCGCCCGCGATACCCGCGGATTCGGAATGACCAAAGGCCACGAGCTCCTCCGGATGTTGCACCGGAAGCTCATGCAGCAGCACCTGATTGATCAGCGTAAATATAGCGGTATTGGCTCCGATGCCCAGCGCGAGAGAGAGCAGAGCGACCACAGTAAAGCTCGGGCTCTTCGCCAGTGATCGACAACTGACGCGAATGTCCAGCAGTATCCCGTCGATAGCGAGCGCCCACCAGGACGGTCTAGAGACTTCAGCGAAGTCGACACGCTTTCCGAAACTCAAGGGCCACTTCATACTTTCCTGCTTACCGCGATTGCAAGTCGGCCTCCCAACCAATTTCCCTACATATCTTGCACTTGTAAAACCCAATCTGCTCCCGTCGTGTCCGAAAATCGAATTCACTGTTCGGATCCGGAATCGCTGGCGGAGGGGATCATAATGGAAGTCCTGATGAAGAACCCGGAGCGTTGTTCCGCCAAAACGTTCCAAGGCTTCGGCAGTCACACTTTGGGCGGCACAGATCCTCCCGGCAGCGCTTGTCTTATTTGCGGGTGTGATGAAGTTCGTGATGCCAGTCGAAGAGATGACGAGAGGCAGCTCACTCCCTGGATCATTCTTTCACTTGATTGGGGTCATGGAACTGCTAGGCGGAATTGGTCTGATTGCTCCGTCCCTAGTCCGGATCTCGCCCTTTCTCACTCCCGTTGCCGCCTGTGGTCTTGTCACCATCGCAGGAGCGACTGTCATGTCCATACAGATGGGCTGGGTCTCGCTCCTTCCCTTCTCGGTTGGCATGGTGGCGGCTTTCATTGCGTATGGCCGCTTCAAGATGCTGCCGATTCCGCCGCGCCTCTGATGCGTTTTGTATTTCCTGCGCGACGACAACGAAGGCGAGGCTTCGGACTCTTATTGCTATTGACCGATAATATTGCTGTCAACGTGCTACGTTCCAATACTATTCCCACCTTGCGAGCAATCTCTCGCACTGCCGGAAGAAACACCGGGCCTCAATTTGTTGCCTGAATCAGTCTCGTCTGTCGAGCAACTCAAGTCCTTATACCTGTCTCGGAAGAAGCACCTATCCGTTCTACGCATCGCTTTTTGGGCCTGCATCAGTGGAACGTTTACGGGGCTTCTGGTTGCCCTGTTTCGCCTGGCTCTGCTGCGTGCGGATTTATTCCGAGAGGTTTGGTTGGCACGAGCGCACAGCTGGCATACACCGGGTCTGCTGTTCACCATCGCAGTTGTAGCAGCGGCTTCTGCGATCGCCGCAGCCCTGGTGCGGCGACTCTCGCCTCACGCTGCCGGCAGTGGCATACCTCACGTTGAAGCGGTAGCAAAGGGCGACTTGCCTCCCGCGTCCCTTATGCTGATTCCGGTCAAGTTCATCGGCGGTGTGCTGGCGATCGGCAGTGGTCTGGCGTTGGGTCGCGAGGGACCAAGCGTTCAAATGGGAGCTGGCATTGGTGTTTTCATCGGGAAGAAGGTTGGATTGCCCGATTCCGAGTCGATCGCTCTGCTGGCCGCATGCGCCGGCGCCGGCATCGCAACCGCCTTCAATGCGCCAATCGCGGGAGCCGTTTTCGTTCTCGAAGAACTCATTCGCCGCTTCGACACCCGGACAACTGTTGCTGCGCTAGGCTGCTCGTGCTGTGCCATTGCGGTATCACGCATAATTCTGGGGCGCGCTCCGGATTTTCAGGTTCAGGGTCCATCGTACCCGCCCTTTGCAACCGGCGTGTTTTTCTTGCTCCTGGGGCTTCTCGCAGGACTGCTCGGTGCCGCCTATAATCGCGCAGTGCTCGCCGGGATTTCCTTTGCCGACCGACTTCAGTGGCCGGTAGAGTTACGTGCCGCCGTCATCGGCTCTATAGTCGGTGCTGTCGCTTGGTTTGCACCGGATCTGGTTGGAGGCGGAGACCCAATCACGCAACGGACGTTACTGGGCAATGTGGATCACTCATTGCTTCCGTTCTTTTTGTGTCTGCGTTTTCTACTCGGGCCGCTTTCTTATGCGGCGGGCACGCCAGGCGGGTTGTTTGCCCCTATGTTAACGGTTGGCGCGCAAGCTGGTCTCTTGTTCGCGACCGTATGCTCTCTCTTCCTTCCGAACCTGCACCTGGGTGCTGCTTCCTGTGCCATTGTGGGCATGGCTGCCTTTTTCACGGCCGTCGTCCGGGCACCCGTAACGGGGATTGTTCTGGTAACGGAGCTGACCGGGAGCTTTACGCAACTCATGCCGATGCTCTGGGCCTGTTTCGCGGCCATGGTCGTCCCCATTCTCCTCGGAGTAGAGCCGATCTACGAATCTCTTCGACAGCCGGCCATGCAAAGCGAACGGAGTGGTGCTCCCACGGACGAAGAACTGCCAATTTCTAAACGCTCCTGACTGACGCTCCAGCACACAGGCGAGCCTCCTCAGGTATAAAAGACCACGTTGCTGTATATTGAAAACCTCGCGGTGAGTGAACGCGTTTCAATTGCAGTCCATTAGAAAGTAAACGCCCATGCTTGGCTTAAAGAAGCTCCTGCTCCCAGTGGATTTCTCCGGTCGATCCAGGGGCTCAGCACGATACGCTCAAGAAATTGCCTCCCGTTTTTGCTCACACATCATTCTGCTTCACGTTGAACATGATCCTTTTATAGGTGGAGGGGTGGCCGAAGGAAGTCCGCCAATGGGAAGCATTGAGCATACGCTCTGGCTGAGAACGCGGCTGGCTTCCCACTTGAGAGAGGAGCTTCAGGGACCAGGCGTTACGCGAGTCGTTACAGACGGAGATCCGGCTGAAAGGATTGTTGAGGTTGCTCTTGCCGAGCAAGTCGACCTTATTCTTATGGCCACATCCGGACACCGGGCGCTTCGGCAGCTTCTTTGGGGTTCGGTCGTTGCAAGAGTGATACATGACTCCAGTTGCCCAGTGTGGACCGGTGTTCATCTGACGGACGCGCCACCTATTGACCTTCTCTCTTTCAAGAAGGTTGCCTGCGCGGTAGATCTGGGACCGCATACGGCAGCGGCTCTCTCCTGGGCCTCGGAGTTCGCTTCCGCCTTCGGCGCCTCGCTTTCGGTCATTCACGTCGCCAAACCAACAGCAGGCCAAAAAGCCGAGCTAGCCTCGCAGGATCCTGAGCTACGGCTGGTGAGGCGCGCGAGAGGAGAGCTGGAGCTTTTGCTGAACGATATGAATATCAGGGCAGACATTGCCGTAGGCTCGGGTTCAGCGCCGGAGGTCATTCATCAATTCGCGCTGCAATTCCAGGCAGACGTACTCGTGATCGGCCGCTGCCCCTCATCAGGCTGGCTCCATTCCGACACTTACACGATCATCCGAGAGTCTCATTGCCCAGTCGTCAGTGTTTAACGGAGTAACGGATTACCCGTCCCACGGCGACAAGCCGGAGCGTTTTCGAGGGATCCCCGGTCGTTTGGAAGACGCATGCTCGTTTCGAGTTCGTCAAGCATCTAGCAAGGACAGGCGATCAGCACTCCACCTATTCATCTGGATCTTTACTGATGCTTCACGGGTCGCCGTTGAGAGGGTGCGGCACATCACAGATTCTGCAGATCGTGAATGAGAAACTCGAGCTCGACCGCAAAGTCGCGCATGATCTTGACAGAATCGCATTTTTACCAAAGCCTCAGGACGCGTCTCCCCTTAAGGTTGGCTTCAGAGCGTCTGTTGGCAGAAGGCGAAGGCAAGGGAGAACAATACTATGACTGCAGTTGGAACTCAGACACAAACCGCGCATCCGGTGCACTACAAGACCGTCAAAGTACAAAGTGTCGATATTTTCTACCGCGACGCCGGGCCTGAGACTGCGCCTGTGATCCTGCTGTTGCACGGCTTTCCGACTTCTTCAAACATGTTTCGAAATCTCATCCCGCGCCTCGCGGGCACATTCCGTGTCATCGCTCCGGATTATCCCGGTTACGGCCAGAGCAGCATGCCGGATCACAAATCGTTCGACTACTCCTTCGAGAACGTCGCGAATGTCGTGAATGGATTTGTCGAGTCGCTCGGACTGGCCAAATATTCGATGTATGTGATGGATTACGGCGCACCGATCGGTTACCGACTTGCGTTATTGCATCCTGAGCGAATTGAGGCATTGATCGTGCAGAACGGCAACGCTTACGAAGAGGGTCTCCTCCAGTTCTGGGATCCAATCAAACGATACTGGGCTGATCCGACCCCGGACAACCGCGCCGCGCTGCACTTCCTGAGCGACCCGAAATCGACGCGCTGGCAGTACGAGACCGGTGTACAGGACACTTCGCTACTTGACCCGACCACCTGGCTGGTCGATCAGGTTGGGCTAGACCGGCCAGGAAACCTCGACATTCAGATGGATTTGATGCTCTCGTATGGAACGAATGTGCCGCTCTATCCGGAGTTCCAGGCGTTCTTCCGGAAGTATCAGCCGCCAACGCTGATCGTCTGGGGCAAGAACGACCCTATCTTCCCCGCCCCCGGTGCGCCGCCCTATGCACGCGATTTGCAGAATGTCGAAACGCACATGCTGGAAACCGGCCACTTCGCGCTCGAGACGCATGGTGAAGAGATAGGCCGCCGCATGGAAGAGTTCTTGCTCAAGAATCAAAAGCATTAACCGCGATCGATCTCTTAGGCATCGGAACTCCGTGTCAAGCCACTTCGGTTCTTTAGTTTTTACGCCACTCGTCAAGGCGCTGCAAGAAAAATACGGTAGTCGCCGACAATATGCGCGGACGGAGGCGGGCGTTTCCTCCCCTGACCGCCTTGGCTCCGAAGAACAGGCATTCATTGCGGAACAGGACAGCTTCTACATGGCAACGGTAGGAGCGTCCGGGTGGCCGTACGTTCAGCATCGTGGCGGACTCAAGGGGTTTCTCAAAGTCATTGATGATCGGACGATTGCCTTCGCGGATTTTCGAGGAAACAAGCAGTTTGTCAGTACCGGGAATCTCGGCAGCGACGATCGCGTAGCGCTGATCATGGTGGATTATCCCAGCCGGTCGCGCCTGAAGATTCTAGGCCACGCTGAGATCTTCGAAGGTGCCGGCGGGCGCGAGTGGATCGAGCGACTTCGGGATCCGCGCGATAAGAGCGTCATTGAGCGCGCGTACGTTATCCGAGTAGAAGCTTTTGACTGGAACTGCCCGCAGCACATCACGCCGCGCTTCACAGCAGAGCAGATTCAGGAAGCGCTGGCGCCGTTCGAGCGACGGCTGGAAGAACTCGAGCAGGAAAATGCGAGGCTCCGTTTAGACGCAGAAGCGGCCAGGCAAACGCCTCGATGAGAAAGCAAATAGAGTGAAAGTACTCTTCGGAGCGATCATAGCTTTTGTAGTGGGCGCGGGATGCCGTTATTTCGACATCCCCGTCCCGAGCCCCCCGGTATTGCCGGGGGCGCTGCTGGTGGTCGCCATGACTCTTGGCTATTCCGCAACTAATCGCGCATTGACACGGAGACCGCAACCCGATACCGCAAAACACCAGAACACACAGGAAACATACGATGTACGTCGCTGACTGAAGTGCCAGGACGCTGCCGTTCGGCCGAAGGGCTGCGGCTACAGATCAACTTCCAAGTCTTCCTTTGGTCGCGCGCAGCACATTAAGATGCGGCCATCTGCCGGTGGGTCCAGCGGCGACGGTTGATACTCAATGGTTCCGCCGATCAAGTCCGTTTCGCAAGTGTGACAGACGCCGGTGCGGCAGGACCATTTCACCGGAACGCTGCACGCCTCCGCAAGTTCCAGCAGGCTGTTATAGGACGTGCTCCAAGCGACGGATACGGCGCTTCGGGTAAACGAAACCTGTGGCCCAGTGCCGGGAGGGCCAAGCGGAGCATGCGGACGAGCCTGGGATACGGCGGCGATGCCCGGAGTGAAGGCTTTCCCCTGGCCGAAGATCTCAGAGTGGATTTGCTCTGCGCTTGTTCCGCGTTCCCGAAGGCCGGCGGTGAACGCCTCCAAAAACGATGGCGGTCCACAGAGGTAATAATCCGCCGAGGACGGAACTCCGAGTTGATCCAGTAACGCAACATTGAGGTGACCCGGTGAATCGTAGTCTTGACCGAGTTGATTATCTGGTGCCGGCTGGCTGTACACGACGTGACTACGCCCCCGGGGAATCGCTTGCACAAGGGCCCGCGACTCCCGTGCAAAAGGATGTTCGCTCCGGTTGCGCGCCCCGTAGAGCCACCACACGTCGCGAGAAGCTGTCGCCTGTGAAGAGGCCAGAGCATGGAGCATGGCCAGCACCGGAGTGGCTCCGATGCCGGTGCTCAATAAGACGACCGGCGCATCTCCAGATTTAAGTACAAACGTCCCACGCGGCGCACTCGCCTCGAGCAGATCGTCCAATTTCACATGATTGTGAACGAACGTACTGGCGATCCCGTTCACCTCTTGTTTGATACTCACGCGATAAACCTTGTCGCCGGGCGGACTGGATATGGAATAATTTCGCACTACGGGCGGACCTTTGGAATCGACATGGAACCGCAACACCAAGAACTGTCCGGCCTGCGCTGCTGGAAGAGGCAAGCCGTCAAGCCCCGCAAGCGATAAGGAGAGCACCGTTGCACTTTCCCGATCCACTTGAACCACACGCAAGTTTCGAAATCCGGACCAGGCGGGCGCTGGCTCGGCCGAAGAGGAAAGTCCAGCATTACCGCGTCCCGCTTGACCCTGATCCAGGAGTGCCTGCAGCGATTGCTTCCATCCGGGACTCAGCGCCGGAATGCGCAATGACCTCTGCAATTGCTCGCGCGAGTGGCCCGGCAGATACAGCAGCGCATTGATTGCCGCCACCGTGAGCCGCTCCGGCCCGTCGGCCACCTTGAGGATTTCGTCGCCCCCGCCGATTTCTCCCTCTTCCAAAACTCGCAGGTAGAAGCCCGGTCTTTGGTGCGAGACCAGCAGTGCGGCCATAGCCGGCTCACGCATTCTGATGCCTACGCGATAGCACGTTACGCGTGGTTGCGTGACCTCAAAGAGCGCCCCTCCGATCCGATACCGGTCTCCGATGCACACTTCATCGTCGGGAAGGCCTTCCACTGTGAAGTTCTCTCCAAACTGGCCGTAGGTAAAGTCGGCGCGGCCCAGATGCTGCTCCCAGTGATGGTAAGAATCCATTTGGTAGACCATCACGGCGCGGTTTTCTCCACCGTGGCCAGCAAGGTCTCCCTGACCGTCGCCCGCTATATTCAGCCGGCCGACGTGGCGTCTGCCGGTAACAGCCTGCTTCCAAATTGCAGTGCGGACCGTTTCACCGCGCCATTGGACGTCACTAGGGAGCCCTACGTTGACTGATACAAGCCGCGCCATCTAGCCTCCTCACATCGGCCGAAACCGTTTTAAACACTGCGTCGAAACTCCGACTTCGCCAGCTCCAGACGCCGGCGAAACACAGCCGCTATGTGAGAGTGACTCGAGACTCCGCAAGAGGCAACCACGTCATTGATGTTTGCATTATTCGGTTTAGGAGCTGTGGCCATCACATTGCATAACGCCTAGAAACTTTCTCCAAGGACCCACCTCCTCGCGAATTTGGTACGCCATGAGTCGCGACAACTGGTGCAGGTGAGTCAAATCATGCGCGGCCCATGTGGCTAGCAGTTCCGAAAGCTTCACTGTCCCAAAGATCGGATGGTTCCCGGATCGCGCTAATTGCTCCGTGTTGAGGTTCATCGCACGCAATTCGCCTAAACTGCGTGCTCGCAGAGTTCTAAACTCATCCAACAACTCGTCCAGCAATTTGGCCGCTTCATCCCTCTGTTGAGCCCAACGATCGAATGAGTCAAAGGTCCGCGTCTGACCGGATTCAAGAATGAGATGAACCCGTTCCATCCAATTACTTCGTTCGCTATGAATCAAATGCCCGACAATGTCGAATGCGTTCCAGGTATCTCCTCCTTCGTTCCGGCGAGTCCAATAGTCCGGCAGCCCACGCAATAGAGCATCAAGCACAACGGGTGTGCGTGTGAGTAAAGCTATCGTGTGTCCGAGACTGTATGCACTCGGAAGATCATCCTGAGTAGAAACCGCAGCGGTCATGATGCCCGCACACTATCATGTTCGCGAGCCACGATGTGCGGGTGTCATGCGGCCGTGCACGGGCGGTCACAGCGACCAGCCTCCATCGATAACTGGTCGGGCGCGGAGACGTCGCAGGTGATCGGCAACACCTCGCCCCCCCGCGTTTTGGATGGATGCGGCCACGCTTCGAAGAGCGTCGTCCGAGCGGTCCAAGATAGCTACGCGCGCGCCCTCTGCGGCGAAAGCGAGGGCCGCGGCACGGCCGATGCCGCTCGCAGCGCCTGTAATGAAGGCAATCTTATTTGTGAAACGTTGTGTTCCTGCCATGATGAGTTCTCCTTTTCCGAGTGACGGACTGCTTCCCGGTGTGTCATTCGCCGTATGCGACCCGCGAGGGATTGACCACTCCCGGTAGAAACCTTCAGTACCGGTTGTACTGCTCCTCTGTTACATGCTCCATCCACTCGACGAAGTTGCCGTCTTTCTTCTCCTGAATCGCGATGTGTGTCACAGCCGTGGTCGGCGTGGCGCCGTGCCAGTGCTTCTCTTCCGCCGCGAACCACACTACATCTCCCGGGAAAATAGGCTCGATCGGCCCGCCCTCCCGCTGAACCCATCCGGCCCCTGCAGTCACAATCAGTGTCTGCCCAAGAGGATGGGTATGCCAGACGGTGCGCGCACCTGGCTCGAACGTAACGCTCGCTCCCCCGACGAAGCCCGGATCAGGCGCAGTGAACAGCGGATCGATGCGCACCGCTCCCGTGAACCACTCCGCCGGACCTTTTCCGGAAGGCTGCGAACCAGCTTTTTTGATTTCCATGCGCTCTCCTTTTTCGTTCTCGATGAGCTGAATGATCCCACGCTTCCCGACAACGCGAAGATCCTTCTCTTACTCTGATTCAGTAGGTCTGTTCCACGCCTCGCGACAAATCAGCATGAGTTTATGAGTAAGATTCATAAATGCTGCCACGTGATCTTTCGCCTCTGGTTACGTTTCTCATCGTGGCGGAAGAACGCAGCTTCACGCGAGCAGCCAAGCGAAGTGGCGTTTCTCCTTCAGCCATCAGCCACGCCATCCGCAACCTGGAAGAGGAGGTGGGTATCCGTCTTCTGGCTCGCACGACCCGGAGCGTCGCGCTGACAGAAGCGGGTGAGCAGTTATTGAGACATCTACAGCCGGCCCTAGCTGAACTGGGAGAGACACTCGACAAGCTCTCCGGACAGAGTGGGAAAGCGGCAGGCCGTGTGCGGCTCCTTCTTCCGCGGCTTGCGATCTCCGCTGTGCTGGCGCCAAAGCTCAGCGCCCTGCATGGCAGGTATCCTGACATTGTGCTCGACGTCACGACGGACGACAGCCGCCGCGACATAGTCGCCGGTGGCTTCGATGCCGGCATTCACTTCGGCGAGTACATCGAGAAGGACATGATTGCGGTCCGAGTCTCAAAGGATCATCGGCCAGCAATCGCCGGTTCTCCTGCATACTTCGAAACACACTCGATTCCGAATACCCCGCGTGATCTTCTGAAACAACAGTGCATCAATTTTCGCCATGGCTCGACGGAAGTCTACCGCTGGGAATTTGAGAAAGGGAAAAAGGAGTTGTCCGTCGCTGTTACCGGCCCATTGATCGTCGATGATCTCGGGCTGGTCATTCGCGGTGCGCTTGATGGAGTCGGTCTCGCCTTCGTCGAGGAATCAGAGATCTCCGATCACCTGCGAGATGGAAAGCTTGTCCGGGTTCTGCAGGACTGGTGTCAACCGTATCCTGGATTTTTCCTCTACTACCCAAGCCGCCGGCAACGGACTGCGGCGCTGGCGGCTGTGATCGATGTTCTTCGATGTTGAGGCTTGATGAGCACCATGAACTCCGCGTGCGGAGCAGATCTATATATCTGGTCCTAGCCGATTCACCGAAAAGAAGTACGAACCGGGCAACCTCAGCTCTCGCGCAGAGCTGTAATGGGATCGACGCGGGTAGCTCGTCGTGCCGGAAGATAACTGGCCAACAATGCCGTTATCAGAATGACTGCACTTCCGCCCGTGAAGGTCCAGAGATCCAGCACCACCGTGCCGTAGAGCAGACTAGACATGGCGCGCATCAACCAGTAAGCCAGCGTCAGTCCGACTAGCCCTCCGACAAGTACAGGGCCCAACGATCGGCGCATAGCAAACCACATTACCTGGTTCGCTTTTGCCCCGAGCGCGATCCGGACGCCTATATCGCGCCGGCGCTGAGTAACGAAATAAGAGAGCACTCCGAAAATCCCCGTAGCCGCCAGCAGTAGAGCCACTGTGGCGTATATAGACATTGCGTCTGCCGCCGCTTTGACGCCGGTGGTCTCGTTCTCGAGATGATGCTGCATGCTCTCAACGTTGTATGGCGCGACGTCGGGATCCACGCTCAGCATTTCAGACTGCGCACTCTTTCCCAGCCGGGACGGTTCCCCGTCGGTTCGCACTAAGAGGGTTGCGCTTGCCAGCGGATGCTGAGTGTAGGGAACATAAATCAGACGCGCCGGCACATTTGTAAACCAATCTTCGACGATGTCTCCCGATATACCAATGACAGTGGCCCAAGGGCTGTCTGCACCGCCAAGTTGAATGCGGCTCCCCAGCGGACTACCATGCGGCCAAAAGTGCTGAGCGACGGCTCGGCTGATCACGGCCACATTCGGGGTATGCGTCGTATCGCGCACGCCAATAAAACGTCCGCTATGAAGAGCAATGCCCATAGTGGAAAGGAAGCTTGCGCTGACGGGCTCGAGTTCCGGCATCCACTCTGACGGCTCTGGCACGGGGCGCCCCTCAATCCGCAGCGTAACGTTGGGACCCTGCGACCAGACCGCCGTAGAACTGGCGCCCGGAACCTTACCCAACTGGTCCAGGGCGCGCCGGTAAAACTGCGTTATCGAGCTATTGTCCGAATAGCCCGCTTGCGGTAGAGCGACTTCCATCCTGAGTATCTTTTGCGCATCGTAGCCATGCTTCTCGTGCGAAATACCCCGAAAAGACTTGACCAGGAACGAAGCTCCGATCAACAAGATCAACGCCATCGCCACCTCATAACCGACCAGCCAGCGCTGCAACCGGTTGCCACCGATTGAGCTGCCGCCGACACGCGCACCCGTTTGCAGGCTGGTTTCAAAACCGGGCTGACCGATCTGGCGCAGTAAGCGCCAGATGGCCGGCAGAGAGGCGAGCACGCCCGCCGCAACGGCTAATCCGATCGCGTAGAGCGCCGTTACCGCATCCATGTGCATGTAGCGAAGACCAGCCGCATCAAAGTACACGCGCTCTGGCAAATGATTCTTCGTCCACTGGAGGTTCAAAGCGCCCAAAATGAGAGCGAGCAGAGATCCCAGGGACGCTAACAAAAGCGTTTCGAGCATGAGTTGCCGCGCGAGCTGCCAGAAGCTTGCTCCCATGGCGGCTCGCAGCGCTATCTCTTTCTGGCGGGCAACAGCACGAGCCATCTGAACATTGGCAACGTTTGCAGCCGCAAGCAGAAGCACAAACAGAGCGGAGATTAGAAGCAGCACGAGAAAGCGCTCTGTGACTTCGTTCCCATTCTTTGCGATGGCAATTACCCGCAAACTGTGGCCTGAATTCGCCTCGGGATAGTCGCGCGCCAATTGTTCCGCTATCCGATCCGATTCCCGTTGCGCCTGTTCTGTCGAAACTCCCGGCCGCAATCGCCCGATCACTTGCCAATCGCGGTTACTCCGAGCACTTACTTCGGCTGCATACGTGTTGAGCGGTAGCCAAATCTGAGTCATCAACGGGTAGGCCCATTTGCTGGCAACGACGCCGATAACACTGTACATTCGGCCATCTACTCGAATCGTCCTGCCCGGCGCGGCCTGCACTCCCTCCAAATAATCGTTGGCAAAGCCTTCGTCTACTACCGCAACGGCTTCGTCGGCACGCACCTGGCGCAGTGTTCTGCCTGCAATGGCCTGAATGCCAAGAACCTGAAAGAACCGTGGCGTGACGGCGGCAGCCGGAACTCGTACTGCGCCGCTTGTTCTGGTCAGGCTGACGTTCAATCCCTTCAACGCCGCCAACGACTGGTAGGATCCCGTCAGCTTCGACCAATCCGAGAAGTTAGCAGGTGACAACGGAGAGTGGTTGGCGGGATCGTTCTTCGGGGTGTCCCAGATCGTCATGATCTGTCCTAAATCCGGATACGGAAATGGATGGAGGACCAAAGCTTGCGTGGAAGTGAATGAAGTGACGTTCACCCCGATGCCGAGACCAAGTGCCAGCACAGCCACGATCGATGTGATCGGCGATCCTATCAGGGACCGCATCCCGTAGCGCAGCTCGTTCCATATAGTCATGCGATTTGAGCGGCACGTTTCATTCCGTGCTGAAACCTGCTCTTTCCGGCTTTCCGGTGCCGCGAGTGTCCGGTTTCGGGATGTACGCGTTCACCCTTGCCACTCTCTTTCGTATTCATGGTTAAGATTTTTGGTTCCTGGTGATGTTTGCGATTCGGATTACGATTACCAAAGGAGCGTAGACTCCGCAAAGCGGCTCCGTCGATACTGGCGCCGGTATCGCGCCCAAAGGTCAACCTGCTGCAAAGAAGTGCCGCCGCCGACTTTTAGAAAAGAATGGTTTCACCGAGTCCGGCGTACTCACTCTGCCTTCCCCAGCGTTGTTGCACTTTCTCGAAGGTGAGTTCCCCGGAGCAGTGGCCGATCGCCATCGCCTTGACGTGGTACGTATCTTTCAGAGCGTTCAGAGTCGCATCGATCTGTTCGGGAGTGTCCTGCAGAAGGTGGAGGCCCCCTGCGACCATCGAGACATCCTTGCTGGCGTTGTGTGCCGTCGCCTCGGCAAGAATTCGCTCGATCCCCGGATGCGAGCATCCCGCGAAGATTATAGGACCAGCATGGGTATCAAGCACAAGTGAGATTTCGCGCAACCCTTTAAAGGCTGATTTTTCTGAGACGAGCGAGATTAAACGCATATGGGGTGCGATCGCGATCGACTCGCTCACGGCGGTCATATTCGTGTCACTCCACGCGAGCCAACCCCTCGGCTCTGGTCGCGAACCGCCCCGAAAGTAGCGCATCTTAGCCGGCAGTTCAGGACGGGCGTCTTTTGTCAGGAACGCAGGAGGGAGAACCGAGCCAGTAAAGAATTGGTCGTCAGGAACAAATAGCTTCACCTTTGGATTTTTCGCGAGTACATAACGCAGACCGGAGGTGTGATCTCCGTGAGCATGCGTGATGATGACCATGTCCAATCGAGTCAGATCTACGTGCATCGCCTCAACGTTTTTGCGAAAGACCTGGATGTTGTCGCCGGTGTCGAAAAGAATGCGCTTTCCTTCGAACTCGATCAGAGCGGCGTAGCCCCAGTCCTGTTCGAGATTCGAGCGGTCACCAAACGCATCATTCAGAACAGTAAATCGATTCTGAGCGGAGACAGGCTGAGCCCATGTGGAGCTCAAGACGCAGAACAAAGTCAGTAGCACAAAACGACGAAAATACATGAATCCCAGCCCTCCGGATGCGTGTTCAAGGTTCGCACATAGGACGATTCCTGTAAAGTCAACCACGGCTCGCAACTGTCTATTGCCCGTTCGGCGAATTGCGTTCCTTGTCACTAGAAATGTCAGAAGAACGGAACGGGGACTACGCAGGAGAGTGGATGGCTGAACATATCGCCGTCAACGGGCGGTTTACCGCGTCGAGGGCTCGATTTCGAAGATCTCCAGTCTACCGTTGCGTATCGAGAAAACTTGCTGGAGGCATTACGTTCCGGGGGCCCGGATACTGATGCCCGGCGCGCAAGATCTGGAGCTGTGACGCTTACTCTGTGGATGTGCCCTCTGCTCCGTCTCATTGGAACGTCGACTTCAAAAAGCACTCTCGGTCCTTGGCTATCGGCCTTCTCGCAGCCCTTGCCGTTCTATCGACTCATCATGCGGCTGCAGCGCAGGTTCAGATAAAACCTCCGGATCTGGACTTTAAGGGCCGGTTCTTGTTAGTCGCTTCGGACACGGACATGCTGCCCTCTGCCTACATCGATAACAGGCTTGGGCCGTTAGCCGGACCGGATCAGCTATCAGTTGTTCAACTCAATCAGCTTGCAGGAAGAATGACAACTGGTTCGATCGATGTGTCGAACTCGGTAATAGGGCCGCCTTCGTCGATCGCCCTCACGCCGGATGGCCGTTATGCCATCGTTATCGAAACACGTGGGCAACGGCCACCGAACCGTCCCGATGCAGTGCTGGGTGACTTGCCCCCGGGAAAACAGATTTCTGTAATCGATCTAGCCGACCTCGCGCACCCCAAGGTTGTGCAGAGGCCGGAGGGCTACGACGATCCGTCTTCTGTGTCCATCGACCCAGACGGCACACTGGCCGCGATCGTGTACAAGCAGGTGGGCAAGGTCAAACATCCGCTGTTGGCGTTGTACCGAATCGAACAGGGCAGGCTTTCTGCACCGATGGTCCCCGATATTCCGGGACCCGAGGCCAACGACGCCTTAGTCAGTGCAGAGTTTCATCCGAAGATGAAAGTCTTAGGGCTCGTCTACGCCCAGCATCCTAGATTGGCACTCGTAAAGGTAAATACCAGCCGTAGTCAGGCTTCACTTTCCTTATGGGGAAATCCGGTCGATCTGGATATCGGTCCCTTCCTTGTGCGTTTCACTCCGGACGGTCGATTTGCCATCGTGAACGCAATGCTGTTGGGTACGGAGATTCGCGGCACTGTCTCTAGCATTCGTCTCGACCAAGGCCGCGGGGCAGATGGCGAACCGAAACACAGACTCGTGTCGCGCGTGGAAGCCGGGTTCCAGCCGGAAGGGCTCGCGATCAGCCCCGACGAGCACTGGGTAGCCACGACAAACCTGGAGCACTCGACTTATGCGTTGGACGACCGGAGGCAGGGCTTCTTTGCTTCGGTCTCGCTGTTGCGGTTTGATGCGCAGACTGGGCTTCTTAGCCGCGTGGGAGAGTTCCCCTTCGATGGAAGACTGCCAGAATCCGCAGTCTTTGACAATTCAAGCCGCTTTCTTGCGGTGACCTGCTTTGCGCATTACGATCCTGCGCAGCCGGGCGGCGCGATCGATTTCTGGCGTATTGCCGGCGATGTGGATGACCCGACTCGGGCGGAGCTCGTTAAGATGCACTACTCTGTCCCCGTCGCGCGAGGGCCACAATCGATGGTCATCGCAAGATGACGGGTGTCAGGATTTGCTGCTGAATCAGTCCAGGTCATAGCGCGCGCCCATGGCTTCCTGAGCTGACCGATATGCCATAGGATGTATCGTCTGACTGGTGATGACACCGGCGCGGATACGCGGTCGCCCTCAACGATCTCCTCCGCACCACACCTTCGCCTCGGTTTACTGCGCCGAGACATTTCCGATCAAGGCTTACGACTTTATGTACAAGTGGATTCCGAGAGTAAACCGAGTTTCATTGTGCCCATCGGCCGGCAGCGCTTCCGGAGAGAACCTAGAGGTGATCAGGGGATGAGCCGGCGCTATCGTCCTCTTGGTCGTCATCATCTTGGTGGTGCGATCCCGACCCAAGACCAAGCCCACTCCTCATCCAACTGCCGCCATGCCCAGAAAGCTACCAGGCTGGAGCCGCAGAAGACGAAGTGCGTGTTCCGAAGGCGTGCTCCACCAAGTCTGCCGCGAGCTGCATCCCGTCAGTTTGCTGAATTGCGTTCCGCATTCGCAAAGCATTACTCCGATAGGTTGGATCGGAAAGAACGGTGTTGACCATCGCGCGCAGATCCGTAGTCGTCACACGATGGAATGGCATGAATACTCCAGTGCCCGTATGCCGGATGCGCGCTGCCACGCCGGGTTGATCGTTGCCGACCGGCATGGCCACTAGCGGCACACCTTGCGCCAATGATTCCAAAACCGTGTTGAGGCCCGCGTGGGTGATGCAAAGAGTCGCTTTTTTCAGGAGGTCCAGTTGCGGCGCGCTATGCACAACAATCGTGTTTTGCGGCACGGGGCCAATCTGCGAAGCGTCGATGTGCTGACCGATGGATAGGACAATTTGCCGGTCCGAACCGGACGCGGCGTCGACGATCATGCGAAATGCATGTTCCGAGCCATTCAACATCGTGCCCAGGGAGGCATAGATCAAAGGCTCGCCGGTCAACCGCTCCCAGGGAAACGGTATTGGAGTCCGCTCGTCGTTCCGATGAAGAGGGCCGGCATAGTGGAACTCCGCCGGCCAGCCGTCACTCGGAAAATCAAATTCCCGCGGCGTCTGAGTGATTTGTGCAAGCTTCGAAAATGCCGCATACGGGTCCTGGTCATCGATTGGTAGAGCGACCTTCCGGGCATAATCATTCGCAACACGGATGCAGGGCTCGACGATGGGAAGAAATTCCGCTAGTCCCCGAACATTGCGGGCAAGTCCTTCCGGCGACGGATCGTAGGGCCAGTCATAAGTGAAATACGGAGCTCGCCCTGTCATATCCGGGTACAGTGCCGCGGACAAGTGCACATACGGTACCCCCATTTTCATGGCAACGAGATCAAGATTCCGCCAAAGAGCATCGAGAACGAGGCAATCCACTTTCGTATCGACTATGATTCGCTCGCCATCTTCGATCATTCTTCGACTGACATCGGCAATCCATCCAAAAACAAAGCGGATCGCCTCTTCGCCCTGCATGGCACTGAACTCCCTTCCCTTTGACGGGAATTCGCCGAGCGGAAAGAGCTCTGCCGAAAATGTAACGGCCTCGATCTCGCAAGCCTGCACCAGCGGAACCGCCTCAGGAGCAGGGACCAGAAACACCACTTGGTGCCCGCGGCTCTGCAAATGGCGAGCAAGCGTCGTGAATGGATAGAGGTGACCGGGCACTGCAGGACAACAGAAGCCTATTCGCATGGTGTGTAGGTATAGCACGAAACTGCGGTTGCGCGCCAATGGCTGCGGAGGGGCAGATTAGCAGATCAATAGTGGGTGGGCGGAGTGAAGCCGCCGTTCTCCTCGGCAAGAAGGGCAGCTAAGCGGATGGACGTTGCATCTTCCAGATAAGGTCCCATGATTTGGATGCCTACGGGAAGTCCCTTTGAAGTCTTCCCTGCGGGCGCGACCGTGGCGGGACATCCTGTTAGTGTTGCTATGCTCGCGTATGACCGCAAGGCTTGCATGTAAAACAGCTGTGCGGCGAGTCATTAGCGAGTATATTTCATGGCAGCGGGAGTAACTCTGAACTCTCCCGACTGCGCACTGCGCTCCTCGCCAGTGCGCAGCCGACGGGAGAGATGGAGTTGGGCATAGGAGGGTCGTCGCCTCAGAAAGAACGGAGCGCAGACTACGCATCCAAGTGGATCTCCAACAGTGGGCCGTTGATGACGATCTATGGACCCTGAGAAGATCACATCGACCAGAAGCGCGTTATACGGTCGTAGACGGAACATTGCTCTACGCAGCTACCCGCTAGTAATCGATAGAACCCGTCGTCCGGAGTTGAGCGAAGGACTTTTGTCTTGACGGCAGTAACTGCGTCGCCTGAGGCCTACTGGTTCTCCATGCAGCTGGTAAAGGCGATACCATAATCCAATCTCCTTATACCCCCCGGTGGCTTGATTGAAATTGTTCGAGCCTCAGGTTGATCGGGATTGGAAAACTTCTTTATGAAGGAGCGCACACAGACTGAACGTATGACCGAATCTTGGATGCAAGTGCAACAAAAACGAAAAATCGAAATGGGCGCGACGGTAAGACATATCGGGACCTTTACCATCATTGCAGTTATGGCGCTGCTTGCCATTCTCGGCGACGTGGTCCTTTACGCACAAGGGCAAGACAAGTACTTGCTGCGATCGCCCGGCGGAATCGCGTTCTCCGACTTCACGGGATATGAGGACTGGTCTGTGGCCTCGTCTGCTCGCACGGGAGAAGTGCTTAAGGTAATCGTTGCCAATCCGGCAATGATCAAGGCGTACAAGTCCGGTGCTCCGGGAAACGGGCAGGCTTTTCCGCAGGGCTCCATGATCGTGAAGCTTCAGTGGAAGCCGAAGAAGAGCACGGAAGCGCCTTTCGATGTGGATGTGCCCGACGTCCTATAAGCAGGCTTTCGTGATGGAGAAGGACAGTAAGAGATTTCCGAAAACGGGCGGCTGGGGATACGCGGTGTTCAACTACGACGCCGCATCGGACAAGTTCACCGCCGATCCCAAGGCTCTTGCAGACTGCGGAAACTCGTGCCATGTGGCCGTAAAGGCCAAGGACTACATCTTCCACCCGTACCAGAAGCGTTGAACCGAGCCGGATATTAAGCGCCTTCGCACAAAGTAGGGGGTGGGATCGGGAAGATCTTGCCGGTGCCTAAAGTCGCTGCTGGACATGTAACTAGAAGCCGAGGCTCTCGCACACTAGGGTTACTCAGAAGAAGATAAGATCTCAGGAAACAGATTCGATTTCAGAGAGGAGAACAAAATGACAACAAAAGGAAAAGTCTTGGTGCTGGTCTCGAGCGGTCATGGCTTGCCGTTGAAAGATGGCAAGGTTTATGCCGGCGCTGGCTATTACCTCAACGAGCTGACGGTTCCGGTTCGCGCCCTGATGAAGGAGGGCTACGAAATCACTTTCGCCAACCCCAAAGGCAACACGCCGCAAATGGATGTCCATTCAGCTGTAGCCGAGTTCTTCGGTGGGGACGAGGCTAAGCTTCAGGACTATCTAAAATTCCGCGACAGCCTGACTGGGCTCAAAAATCCAACTCGTATCTCGGATGTCATCGCATCGGGCCTGGATCAATATGACGCTGTTTTCGTCCCCGGCGGCCATGGCCCGATGATGGACCTTCTTGATGATCCCGACGCTGGCACCGTGATGAGACACTTTCATGAAACATCCAAGCCTACGGCAGTGCTCTGCCATGGCCCGATTTCACTACTCTCGGCTCTTCCGAATTCGACGGAGGTGGTCGCCGCGCTGGCGGCGGGCGATGCCGCTGGAGCGCAGGCAAAGGCTCAAGGCTGGATCTATTCCGGATATAAGATGACAATCTTTTCGACAGCGGAAGAGCAGCAGCGGGAGCCGCTTGAGATTGGTGGTAAGGTTCTCTTCTACCCGGACTTCGCCTTGCGTACGGCGGGCGGTGACGTAAGTGTGGTCGCTCCATGGAAGAGCTACGTCCTTCAAGATCGCGAGTTGATCTCAGGTCAGAACCCGTTCTCTGATGAAGCGCTTCTGAAACTTCTTCTACCGGCACTCAGAGGGAAGAAAAGTAAGTCGGCAAGTGGGGGCTGATCCATCGTCCGTTGGATCGAGTCTTCGTGCTTAGTAAGGTGCCGCACCACACGTTGGCGGAGACACGCAAATCGCCTGACAAGAAATTGTTCGCCGGAATCGACGGGAAGGAACATTTCATGGAATATCCGACGCTCTATCGCACCACAAAGATCGATGGGCTATCCATTTTCTACCGAGAGACAGGTCCGAAAGACGCGCCGACATTGCTTCTGCTTCACGGACTTCCGTCATCGTCGCGCATGTTCGAGCCGCTCTTCGCCCGGCTGTCCGATCACTATCATCTGGTCGCGCCCGACTACCCCGGCTTCGGACACAGCGACTGGCCGGACCCGAAGGCGTTCGCTTACACATTCGATCACTACGCCGAGATCATGAATTGTTTTACCGAGGCGCTTGGTCTCCGGCGCTACACGCTCTATATGCAAGACTATGGCGGCCCGGTCGGTTTTCGCATGCTGTTGGCGCACGCCGAACGCGTGGATGCTCTCATTGTTCAAGACGCGGTCGCACACAATGAAGGACTCGGCGAGAATTGGAAGGCGTGATTTATCTAGTGCAGGCGGGTCATGTAAGCGGGGAAATTCTCCATGTGGATGGCGGAGCTCCCGCTCGTCGCTGGTAAACATCAAACGAAATCGTTTTGAGACTAAGCAGCAGCGTGATTGGGGGCCATGAATTGGGCATTATCGAGCAGGGCCGCACGGACTGTCCCGATTCGACGTCTCTGGATGTCCCGTCGATTCGGCTACAGAAAATCGGGACGGCCGACCTGGAACTGTTCGATCAGATGACAGAGCTATACCCGCATTGGGTAGCCAATCAGTCGTGGATAATGTTCGGATTCCGCAGCCATAACTCACATCAACCGCCCATGCGGATGTTTATCAGAATTGGAGTCTTTAAATGAGCAGCGTACAAATTGAGCAAAAAAGCTATGAGATGCCCCCGCGAGACGGGATTAGCATCGCGCATTTCCTCACCGTCGCCGACATCGAGCGATCCGCCCGCTACTACGAAAAGGTCTTCGGCGCGCACATTCTGAGCCTGGGTGACGGCAACGCACCTGCGTATCTTCAGCTTGCGAATATCTGGATGATTCTGAACGTTGGAGGCGGCCCGACGCCGGACAAACCAACGGTAACGCTCAGCGTTCCCGACCCTAATCACATCAACAGCTTTATGAATTTCCGCGTTGCGGATATTCAAGCATGCTATGAACTATGGAAAGGCCGAGGAGCAGAGTTCATCACGGAGCCGATCCCCAAGTACGGCGAGACGCGCTGCTACATCCGCGATCCTGACGGATATATTATCGAGGTCGGACAGAGCACTGACCTCAAGTACGGTTGACGCCCGGCGCGGCAAAAGCATTGTCATAGTCCCGGGTAGTCGTTGCCTACTCTCCAGTTCGTACCACAAACAGGCGCCTCCTCACGAAGCCAACTTGACCGTTAGTCGGCTACAGTGCGACTGGCAATCTTGAATAGGATCACATCAGCACCGGAGACCAAAGCGCGTCTCCCGTCAAAGTGACTGGGTGCTGAAGATTGCGGGTGAGGTTCCAACTTACCGGTGCCTAATGTCGCCCTTTTTGATTTACCTTCCAAAATTCATCGCCGAAGAGTTTAAACAATTCGATAGCAATGGCCGATAAGTCTGGTATACAGGCCCACTCGGATGGATAGGATTACGACAACAATAAAACGGCAATGGCTAGCTGAGATTGCTGCGAAGCGGAAGCTCGTCGAGTACCGCGAAATCAAGCCATACTGGACAAGGCGCCTGGAGGGCGTCGAAGCACCATTCCTGCTGCGGCTGATAAACGGGATGCAGCAGAATGCCCCTGAAGTTACGGTCATAGTGGAGCGAGTCCGAAAGAACTCGCGGCATCGAGACTACGAGCTCCATCTCGGGAAGATCGTCGAAGTGCGGAACTGGAACGTGAGGCGTGAGCAACCAAGACAAAGCTCAGTGAAATGGAGAGCAAGGGCCAGACGCAGTGACGATGTGAGATTGTAAGGCGAAATCGTATGATCGTAACCTTCAAGGACAATACAGACGACGACGCTCACGATCGCTTCCAGCAATGGAGGAACGCGAATCAGCACGGATTCTTCCTGAACCAGAAGTCCGGGAACCTAGCTATGTTGCATGTGACCTTATGTACCCACTCTGGGGACGCTGCTTGGCCGAAAGGGGCATGGGGCAGCCTGACAAAGAACGGAAAGGTCTGTTCGGGTGAAAAAGAAGAACTCTTGAACTGGGCTCGAAAGACAAGGATTCCGATCAAGCACTGTTCGGACTGCGAACCCTGAGATAAATAGTGCCCCGTAGGAGCATAACCGAACGCATGGTCAAAACGACCGATGTAAGAGGGAAAGAGTTGTCGCCCCGAACATTATTTTTGATGATTCAAGACTTACCGGTGTTTCCCCCGGTGACCGTTGCCTTTGAGCGTAGCCTCTCCAAGCAAGGTACGTGGAGCAAAGAACGTGCCTGGTACCGTTCGCAAAAAGAGCATTGGCTGGGGCGGCTAGAAGAATACGAAGGTACCGGATATCACGGGAGAAAGAATTGGCTCCGTACAGCAGAGTTCATCTATAATCACCTCGTTTGTCCGCCCATGGTGCTTTGGGTGGCCGAGGTCGCAGGGATTCCGAGACAGACGCTTAGGAAAGCTGTCAGAGCGGCCCTTTCTGCTGCGCCATACCTTCCGGCAAAGAGTTCTGCAATCAGGAACGTGATCTCCTGGAAAGAAGTTGAGACTCTTCTCAACGCTAGCTTCCCCGGCGCAACCGTCAAAGATTCGGCGCAGGTGTCCAGACCACAACCATTCCCTGATGAAGCGCTCGATCGAGAGGGTCTGGTCGCGTATGCAGATCTCGCCGGAAGCTGGCGCCACGAGCGAACTTTGAACCCGTTCACTCCCAAAGAGGTCGCCGCCGTGGAAGCCATCGCCGAATCGCGCCCTCGGCCGATGGCCGATCAAGCTTTGCCATGGGCTAAGCGTCTTTTCGAGACTTACCGAGCAGGCGGCTATCTTCACTGCCAGCTTTACGACGGCAACCTGTTGGATGACGATTTCCCGCCATCTGCGAACTTAGCGGCCGCATTCGGTGACCACTTTTCGATGTACCTTGCGATTGTCTTGTACCGAATGTCTGAGACGCAGCGCCGAAAGCTTTACGAGGCTCTGGGATTCTTTACCTGATAAGCTCGGGAAACGCACACGTGGACAAGTGCTGTCTGTAAGCTAGCTGCGGCTCCGGCGAATAGGGCCTCACTGCATAACTGACAATAGTGCAGACCGGAATCTACCTTCGACGGTTGCGGTAAATCAACCTAAACCGTAACCGCTGTCCTCTCGGCGATTCTTCGATCACGTAGATACAAGTAAATCAAATGGGCGTGTTGATGAGGTTAGCTGCTTCCGCGCTGAACGATCCTCACAAACGTTAGGACTCAATTCAGACTGATTCGGCGCGAGAATCTGCGGTTGTGGTCTGAGTTGATCGCCGGATCAGTTTAGAATTGAGCCGAAAGAATTCCACTTGTCCGTATAGTCGGCATCCTCGGTGAAGTGGAGATTCCAACCACCCGCGAGTAGTCCGGACGGATAGAGAATGCCCGGTCAACTTCCACGAAAAAGCGATTTGTATCACTTAGGCGGAATTCACCGGTTTCAAAAGTCAGCAACGCCGAGTTTACGGGCAACGGGATTCCCGGAGTAGACGGCATTTCATAGTGCCCATCGGTCCGGCAGCGCTTCCGGAAGGAGCTCAAAGGTGATGAGAGGATGAGCCGGCGCTATCGTCTTCCTCGTCATCATCCTCTTGGCGGTGGGATCCCGACCCAAGGCCAAGCCCACCGCTCATGCCGCTGCCGCCGCCCATGCCCCCACCACCGCTGGCACCGCCGCCGCGACCTTCTCCTTTATCACCCTTCTCGCGACCACCAGAGGGCGCTGGCCGTGCCGGGCCTTGTAGAGGAATCGTCAGATCGGGCGGGATGGGATCCAGATCGAGCGCTTCGCGAATGAAGGCGCGCAGCGAAACGACCAGTGCCTGAGTGTGGACGAGTTTGCCGGTGGCAAGCTCGTGCGCGGCACCCGCCGCCAGCCGGACCTGCTCTTCAGTGCCGAGCAGAATGATATCGGACAGGGCCGCTTCCACTGCATCCCGGACCCGGCGTGCTCGATCCGAGCCGGGCGAATCAGCCACATCCACCTCCGATGGCGCCGTTGAGGCGACTGCCGGCACTTCGGCGTTCCGATGCAGATCACGACGGTGAGTGGGATCGACGCTCAAGTCCCCCGTGAACGATCCGCCCAGCGTCTTGTAGGCGGCGATGAGGGCGCGCAAACGCTCGTTGATCTGGCGATTCATCCGCTCGCGGCGCTGCTGAATCGTAGCCATCGTGAGCAGACGAATACCGACGCCGATCAGCGTAATGACCGCCAGGCTCAGAAGCGTGGTGATGAGCCCATGCAGAGAGCTGAAATCGAGATTGCGCAAGTTGACCTCAGCAGGAATTACACCAGATTAGCTGTCAACCGAGCTCGCGTGTCGTCTGAACTTCTCCCGGCAACGAAAGCGTCACGGTCAACCGGTGTTCAGCCTGCTTGTGGTCGATAACGATAAAATGACGCTGCTTCGAAGCATGAATCCCGAACGTTGGATCCGCGTTGCAGACGTTTACCACAGCGTTATTGAGGTTTGCCCTGAATCCCGCGAGAAGAAGTTGCATGAGGCGTGTGGGGACGACAAAGATCTTTTCTGCGAGGTTCAATCGCTACTCGAAGCCAGAGATGAAGCGGGAAGCTTCCTCTGCCCGGAGGACCTGCGCGCGCATATTCGCGAGCTATCGGAACCGGACGTGGTTCCCGGCAAGACCTTCGGCCGTTATGAAATTCTGTCGTTACTTGGCGCGGGCGGTATGGGGCAAGTCTATCTGGCTCGCGATAGGGAGCTCGAACGCCAGGTCGCTTTGAAGGTCTTGCCTCTCCAGTTCACGCTGGATGAGGAATGCATCCAGCGTTTCCGCCGCGAGGCAAGGGCTGCATCGGCGCTCAATCATCCCAATATCGTGACGGTATATGACGTCGGGGCAAACGGCCAGACCTGGTACATCGCAACCGAGTTCATAGAAGGCAAGACTTTGCGGAAGTGGATGGAGGCGGGAGAGTTCGAGACCGGAAAAGCGCTTGATGTCGCGTTGCAATGTGCCCGCGCGCTGGCAGTAGCCCACCGCGCGAACATCGTGCATCATGATGTGAAACCTGAAAACATTCTGGTACGCCGCGACGGCGTGGTGAAGATCGTCGATTTCGGATTGGCGCGGGGCATTGAGGAGCCTTCGGAGGACGGAAACGACACCGGCGTTGGTACGGTCATGGGAACTCCCCGCTACATGTCGCCCGAACAGGCACGCGGCGAAAGGCTGGATGCGCGGGCCGACATCTTCAGTTTGGGAGCTGTGTTGTACGAAATGGTTACCGGCCAACCAGCATTTCCAGGAGTGACGACCACAGAAATGGTGGCCGCGGTCCTTACCCATGAGCCGAAGAAGACTTCCAGCGATTTGGACAGCATCCTCGACAAGGCCTTGGCAAAGATTCGCGAAGAGCGTTATCGGACGATGGACGAATTCGCCGCAGACCTGCAGCGATTCGGGGAGCGGCCGGCGCGTTTTTCAGATGATGCCTCGCCCGCCGGAAAAGCACGCCTCTCGCGGCGCGGCCTTCTTACCGGGGCGGGCACTCTGGCGGCAGGTGCCGGGATGGTCGCCTTCTATTGGAAGACAACGCGAAGCGAGAGCAGAGAAGCACCGCCGGTGAGCATTCTTCCTCTGACGAGCTTTCCGGGTTTTAAGAACTACGGCTCCTTTTCTCCCGACGAACGACGAATTGTATTCAGCTGGAACGGAGGCTCCGGCGGCAGCGGAGGTAAACAGGAACGGAACATTTATGTCAAGAACATCGGGAATGGCGATCCTGTCCGACTGACTTTCGCAGACGCCGACGAGACGCACCCGGCGTGGTCGCCGGATAGCAGCCTCATCGCCTTTTGCCGTTTGACGAACGACGAGTTGCCATTCAGGCAGTTTGCCGTCATGGTGATTTCTTCAGACAGAGGGCCAGAGAGCCAGATTTGGGCAGGCTCTGAGGGCGTATCCTGGTCGCCCGACGGTAACTCGCTGGCGGTTTCGGGACTGCCTCCTCAAGCAGGAGGTATCGTGCGAGTCGGCTTAAGAACGGGCGTTCGAACCCGCCTGACACGTTCAGGAAACCATTTGGACGAACTACCAATCTTTTCACCGGACGGGAAATGGGTTGTGTTTAGTCGCTCTTTCGGCCCGAGGACGCGTGAACTATTTGTGGTCTCTGCAAATGGCAGATTCGAGCGACAGCTCACTTTCGACCACCAACCTACCTATGGCGCCACCTGGACGGCGGACAGCCGGGAAGTCGTGTTCTCCTCGAACCGCGCAAGCGGCGGTGAGACCCTGTGGCGGATCCCCGTGGAGGGCGGTACACCGCGCCGGCTTTCGGCGACGCTTGCCGGTGCATTCTATCCCGCCATTTCAAAAAACGGGGACCGGCTCATCTATACAGAGGCTTTCCTGGACACCAACATCTACTCGAGTACAGGTTCGGGATTTGGCGAACGGCCCACACCTGCTCGTTTTGGCAAAACGACAGTACTCATTCGTTCTTCGCGCCGCGACGATAGCCCGAGCATCTCGAAAGGGCAAAATCGGATTGCCTTTGTATCTCGACGCACGGGGAATGAAGAGATTTGGCGATGCGAATTGGACGGCAGCAAGCCCAAGCAACTGACCTCGTTCCGCGGGCCCGAGGCCGGATCGCCCCGCTGGTCGCCTGACGGGAATCGCATCGTCTTTGACTCGGTCGCCACCGGCACGTCAGATATTTACGTCGTCGATGCCGAAGGAGGAGCCCCGCGGCGGCTTACGAGCGAACTCGCCGGGCACTATATGCCGTCCTGGTCCGCCAGCGGGAAGCTGATCTATTTCAAATCAGACCGGTCGGGCAGCGACCAGATCTGGTCGGTTCCGGCGGATGGCGGTCCATTGACTCAAGTAACGCGCGGCGGCGGATGCGAGCCATGCGAATCATCAGACGGCAAAATGCTTTACTACACGAACCACGGCTGGGGCACGATCTGGAGTATGCCCACCGGGGGCGGCGCTGAGCAACCAGTGCCGGAACTACAGTCATTTGACCGAATTTTCCGGTCTTGGGGACTGGTAAAGCAGGGCATCTACTTTATGTCTCGCGCGGACAAGCCGGAACAGATGGTACATTTCTTCAGCTTTTCAACTCGCCGCGTGTACCCGTTGCTGACGTTTGATCGAGAGCCTATCTGGAACTACCCTGATCTTGCCCTGAGTGAGGATGGCCGCGTTTTGCTGACGGCCCGCCTGGACCAGGAAGCGAACGACATCATGCTGATCGAGAACTTTCGATAGCACAACGCTATCGGTTTCGAATGGCCCCGCTTGGCTCGCACAACGATGAGGCGGCGAAAAGTAGATGATAGACCGGTGCAGTGGAGCCACCCACACCGGTCCTTTTGCTTAGCGGCCGATTAGAATCCCCAACCGAAGCCGAGAAGTTTTTGGAGAGCGCCCTTTCGTAAGTCCCCGGACGGCTGCAAGGCGATGAAGGCGGCCCAGGCGAGCTCTGCTGCTTTGGACTTCTGCTGCTGCAAGCCGAGGCTGCCCGGCAGTTTCTGCTGCAACTCATTCGGGATCAGATTGTGCGCTAAATACTGGTATAGTTCGTTGGCTCGCGGGTGGTTTGGATGGCTATCCAACTCGAGCTGTCCACGCTGTGTCGAGTAATCGTAGAATTCTTTCTGTACCGGTCCAACGAAGTTGGACGTCAGCGGGAACCAGTGTGCATAAGCGCCCAACTTACAGTCTTCGAGACGCAAGCCCAGAACATGAAAAGGGGCTTTGTTGAAGTTGAGATACTCGAATACTACTTCGTCGGTGGCAAACAGCACATAAGGGCGCCCCGGCGCGCGGGGCGACTTCAGCATTGAGACCATATCATGCCGGTCTCCGTAGATCGAGGCGAGATGGCCTTGTCTCATCCAGTCATTTGTGCCGCGGTATCCAATGCTGACCAGCATGTTGAACAGATCGACGGACGAAGTCAGCCCGTTTCGCATGATGTGGGTGTGGTCAGCAAACCGGCCGCTCGGATCAACGACGATGAGCGGAATGTGCCAAGCCTCTTCGTAAATCGTTCCCATTTTGCCTTGCAGCATGCCGTGCGCGCCGCAATACTCGCCATGGTCAGAGGCGAAGACCACGACCGTGTTTTCGACTACGCTATCCGGCAGGGAATGCAGTGCATTGAGCACTTTCCCGATCTCGCAATCGACCTTCTGCATGATCTGCGTATAGCTGTCGAAACCACGCTGCCAGTAGCTGAAGGGCATTTTCGCGATGCCAAGCTTTAAATCTTCCACCGCATTCGGGTTCGGGTACTGCTCAATGCTGGCTGTGTCTTGCGTCGAATCGTCGGTAGCGCCGCCCCACACCCCTTGCTGAAAATCGTGGATAAAAACCTGGGTAGATGGCTTGTTGTTCAGCAAATCATCCCGCGATTCCCAATTTGGCGGCAGCTCCGGATAGCCGTAAGGCCGCGGTGATTTCAGCTCGTTGTCCTCCCACCGCACCGCCGGCGGATTTTTCTCTGTGCCATAGCCGGCCTGCATTTGCGCCAGGCAGTCCGGATTGGTTGTGTCGGAAGCGAATAAGTCGGCGACGGTCTTAAACTCGGTGCCAGCGGGGAAGAACTCCCGGTCATGAGGATTGACCAGGCTCACCGTCAAACACCAGGGCCTGTTCGATGGCGCCTGCTCAGTCATCCAAGTTACTGCCTGCGAGGCGGTGAAAGCGTCATTGTGAAAAGTCGGCTCCTGCCCGTAGGTGCCCTGAAGGTTGAACCCTACTGGATCGTAATAAGTGGGGTAGTAATCGAAACCATAATCCTGCAGGGTATTGGTATCAGGAGTAGAAAGCGAAACATGCCACTTTCCGATGTAGGGCGTGGCATACCCATTCGACTGCAGCAGCTTGCCATAGGTCGGGTAAGCCGGATTCAACACCGGCATTAGTTTAGGCGGGTCTGATAGAGGAGAGGACGTAATGGTTGTGAATAGCCAGTTCTGCTGGGAATAGAGGCCGGTGATCATCACACCTCGGGAAGGCGTGCAGGCGTTCGCCGCATTGTGATACTCGCCGAACTTGACGCCACGCTTCCATAAGCTGTGGACGTGCGGCATGTACGTCTCTAGAAACTTGTCTGGCGTCTTGATATGTTCCGGGAATACGGTCGGGTACCGTAGCTCGTCTACCAGGATGAAAAGAATGTTCGGCTTGTCTCCCGAGACCGGCGTACGTTCCGGGATTCCTTCGGCCGAGGCCTTGTATAGACCAGAAAAAACCCCACCGGTTACTGCGGTTGTCGATTTGAGAAACTCTCTGCGCTTCATTTAGCCTTACCCTCTGAAGGGCCTCCTAAGTGTGAAAGCAATGGAGCGGCGCGAATCCTGCCAAAGAATGCTGTGGACTAAGTCCTATGAGTACTGTCGGGTAGGCGTACTGACAGAGGACTGAAGTAGGATTTGTTCCATGACTGCTGCCCTCATGGTGGTACCGCAAGCCAAGAGTGGGCAAAGTTCGCCGTGTAAACGCATGCGGGACTGAATCGAGCGTGAACCGGCTATTCAAGCCGCAGCGCGACCGCTGGATCGACACGCATAGCGCGTCGACCGGGTAATAGGCAAGCCAGCAGAGAAGATGCCAGCAGCAGCGCAGCCACTGCGACGTAGGTCAAAACGTCAAAAGGCTTGATGCCAAACAGCAGCGTTTCCAGATAGCGGGATAACCACCAAGCCCCGAGCGCCCCGAGCAGCATGCCGGCACAAGCGGGCCGCATACCCTGGCTTAGGACGAGCCTAAGCACTTTGGCACGGCTGGCGCCGAGGGCGACGCGCAGGCCGATCTCGGCGGTGCGACGGTTCATTGCGTAAGCAAGGACGCCATAGATGCCGGTGGTGGCCAGAAGCAGAGCAAGACCACCGAATGCTGTCAGAAGAAAGACGTTGAACCGCTGAGGCGAGAGAGAGCCCTGGAATACTTCGTCGAACGAGCGAATGTCGGCTACCGGAAGATTGGAGTCGAGCCCGGCAATGATGGTGCGCACGGTATTGGCAAGGGCAAGTGGGTTGCCACGGGTATGGAGGACGAACTCCGAAACCAAGGCATTGCGACCGTACGGGAGATAGACGGTGAGACTGGGGGCGGAGGCGGGTCCGCGCTCGCGACTGTCCGCTACGACACCGATCACTTCGGCGTCCATGCCACTTTGGCCTTTCCAGAGGGCTACTTGTTTGCCGACCGCCTCTTGCTTACCGAAGAGTAATTTGGCCAAACGTTGACTGATGACAACGCGGCGAGGCGGGGCGGGTTCGCCAGGCCCGGCCCAGACTGGCTTGTCGCGCTCATCGAAAGCGCGGCCGCGAAGCAGTGGAAGGCCGACCGCCTGAAAGTAGCCGGGCGAAATGATGCGCCATCCGGCCCAAGGGGGCGGGCCTCCGTTGCCGCTGCTCTGAGCGGAAACAGCGGCGATGCCCATGCCGGTGTCGGGCCCGTTGACGGGCCGGCTGCTGACCGCACCGGCCGCGATCACCTGCGGCACGGCGGAGAGACGCCTGAAGAAGCGATCCAAGAATAGCTTGCCGACTCCGTCCTGATAGTACGACTGGGGCATGCTTACCGAGAAAACCAGGCGGCTTTCCGTCTGGAAGCCACCGTCTACGTTCAACAGTTCGGTGAAGCTGCGGATGAGCAGACCGGCGCCGATGAGGAGGAGAAAGGAAATAGCAACCTCGGCGGTGACCAGGAGTGCTCGCAGGCGGCCTCCTTCGCGACTGCCGGTTTGGTGATCGGCATCGCGGATAGTATTTGCCGTGCCATCGACGGGAATCCGCAAAGCGGGCGCGAGTCCGGAAAGCACCCCGGTCAGAATGGCAATCAAAGCAGAGGCTCCGAGCACCCACGGGTTGAGGCTCGCATCGGCCAGACGCGGTATGCCTTGGATGTCGATTGCCTGGAGTGTGCGTAACGCGCAGTACGCCAACGCCAAGCCGAGCAGCGTGCCGGAAATGCTGAGCAGAACCGCCTCCAACATGACGAAGCGAATTAAGCGTGCCCGTCCGGCCCCAAGAGCGATGCGAACGGCAATCTCGCGCTGCCGGGCGGTGCCGCGCGCCAGCAGCAAGTTGGCGATATTCAAGCAGGCGATCAGGAGAAGGAAGCTGACCGCCCCGACCAGAACCCAGAGCGCCCGACGCGTTTTGTCGCCGGCAATCCAGGTACTTGCCGGTGACAGAGCAAATCCGATACCTTTGTCCTCCGCAGGATAACTTTGTTCCAGTGCAGCAGCGACCCGTCTCAAGTCCGCTTGAGCGGCTAGCAGGGAGACACCGGGAGCGAGCCGGCCGATCACCGAGAATTCCCAACTGCCGCGGTTGGCATCTGCGCGATAGCCGAACGGCTGATAGATCTGATCGTTAATCCAAGGCTCGCCGGGCGGAAGGACGCCTACGACGGTGCAGGCACGATCGTTCAGGCGTAAGGTTTTGCCGATGATCTGGGGATCGGCGCCAAATCGACTTCGCCAGAACTTGTTGCCCAAGATCACAACTCTGTTCTGAAGCCCATTTCGATCATCGGCTGGGGCAAAGTCTCGACCTAATACCGGAGAGACACCGAGAGTGCGAAAGAAGGTAGCGGTGACCGAGCGGTCGGTGACCTTCTCGGCTGGCCCATTGCCCGTAAGATTGGCTTCGTCGTAGTGGAAGGCGGCGACATCTTTGAAGGATCGATTTAGGGCGCGCACGTCCCAGAAATTCGCCTCACTGAAGGCTGCATGATCGATGCCGCGGCTCAGTCGTGACTCACTCAGCTCAACCAACTGGTGGGCATCGCGGAAGGGGAGAGGCTGGATCAGGACTGCGTAGAAGACTCCGAAGACGACAGTCGTCGCGCCGATGCTTAGCGCGAGCATCGTGGTGGCGAGAATGCTTAAGTCTTTGTTGCGACTCAGCGCGCGCAAGGATTGCCAGACTTCGGCCAAGAATGTTTCGACCGCAACGCCGAGACGGACATCCCGAACCTTTTCCTTGATCTGCTCCAGGCCTTCCATTTCGAGGCGAGCGCCCCGCAGCGCCGCCTCGGGATCGATTCCTGTACGCGCCTTCTCGTCACTAAGCATTGTTTGGTAGGAATCGAGTTCTGCCGCGAGATCCTCCTCCACACGTTGCTTGCGCATCAGATTGCGCCAGAGCGCTCTCAGCCGGTGCCACATGTGATTACTCGCTCCTTCTTTAGGACATTTCCAGGGCGCTTGCCATGGCCGCAGAAATGCGCGCCCAGTGCTCGGTTTCTTGTTTGAGCTGGCGAGTTCCAGCCTTGGTGAGCCGGTAGAACTTGGCCCTGCGAGTGCTTTCTGACTCTCCCCAGCTAGAACTCAGCCAGCCTGCCTCCTCCATGCGATGCAGCGCTGGAAAGAGCGATCCGGGCTTGACCTGAAAGGTATTGCCAGTCACCTGGGCGATACGCCGGGAGATGCCGAGGCCGTGGAGCGGCTCAAGCGCAAGAACTTTCAGGATGAGCACATCAAGCGTGCCCTGGAGAAGCGCGGTACTTGTCGATGGGGGCGTCTTCATATAGACATCCTGTGTCTATCGACAGTCTATAGGAAGCGTGGAGGAGTGTCCAGCCCGAAATTCCGGCGCGATGGATTGGGTTGGGCTTAAGCGCGTTCGAACACTCGCGGAGTAAAGGCGAATGCCCGCAAACCGCGATGTTCGGTCAGAACGCCCTGCTTGTAGCGCGGGGTCAAGTTCCGATCGGCGCAGCGGTTAGACCGCATGACCAAATCAGATTGTGAACGGGATAAGCGGCTTGGGTGATTTCTCGCCCATGACAAAGAAAGCTTCCGCCCGATCGCAACTGGCGTCAAGGCCGCGACGCTTTTCCATCTCCTCGTGATACGGGTAGAAGCGGTCGGGAGACTGACTGCCATGCGCGTAGATAGCGGCACGCTTCTTTTGCCAAGTCGAGGTGATATCGACCAGGCAATTCGGCTCAAAGTGATGCGTTTGGACACCGGTCATGACTTCGTAATAGACGAGTGAGAACGACTCGCCGCTCCATTGCCAGGCCTGGTAGGCCAACTGCGCCGCTGTGCGATGGTCTGCATGAGTATCGAACGGCCAATGCGTAAGCACCAAATGGGGGTTCAGGCTGAGGAGCAGCTCGGTGAACTGGCGGCACGAATCCTGGTCGGCGCGGGTTTGGCCATCGATCTGGCCGGCGAAATAACCCGAGGCTTTCAGCATGCGGCAGGCATCGAGCGCCTCGGAACTACGCAACCGGGCGGTTTCGTGTCCGACTCCATTCCGAATTCCGGCCTCGCCTCTAGTGAGGTAAACGATTTGAACGTTGTGGCCATCCGCCGCAAGCTTGCCCAGAGTGCCTCCGCAACCGCTTTCAGGGTCGTCCGGGTGGGCGCCCACACAGACGATGTTGAGCCGAGGACCGTTTGCTTCCACCAAATCCCGACGGACTGGATGGAGCAGAACATCTGACGACGTCGCCGTTTGAGATTGCGTTGTCCGCATTGTCTATAGTGTTAGTAGACTTAGAAGGAGTTGTCAAGTTGAAACTGAAATCGCTCTCAATTGACTGGTGGTCCGTATTGACCGCTCTAGCGGTAGCCGCCCTGGTGCGAAGCGGCTTGATTTCTCACGTGGGCTGGTAGACAAGCATGAGCCAGCTAGTTCAGCCGTCCGCTTCCCTCACTACTCCACGAAGTGGAGCGAGGCCCACCCTACTTGGGTATCTGCCGGGTATTATCCTGCTTGCCGCTGTCGGGCTGGCAGGAAAGTTTATTGAGAAGTCAATCGCGAGTTTTGGGAAGGCACACCATGTGGTTCTGCCGAATATCGAGTACGTGTTGTGGGCAATCCTGATTGGATTAGCGATTTCAAACACGGTTGGCGTGCCTGCGATCTTCCGGGCCGGTGTTGCCACCTATGAATTCTGGTTGAAGGCCGGGATCGTGCTGCTGGGCGTTCGTTTTCTGCTGGGCGATGTGATGAAGCTGGGCGGCGTAAGCCTGGTCTGCGTAGCGATTGAGCTGGCGCTGTCGATTGCCTTGATGACATGGTTGGGCAAGCTTTTTAAGCTCTCTCCTAAGCTAACGAGTTTGCTGGCGGTGGGCTCTTCGGTCTGCGGCGTATCGGCGATCATTGCCACTCAGGGAGCGATCGAGGCGGATGAGGAGGATGCCTCCTACGCCATTGCGGCGATCTTGTCGCTGGGCGCGCTCAGCCTGTTTACTTTTCCGCTGCTTGGCCACTGGCTGCACCTGAGCGACTACGGGTTTGGTCTTTGGGCTGGATTGGCGGTGGATAACACGGCGGAAGCAACGGCCGCGGGCGCACTTTTTTCAGATGCGGCGGGCAAGATTGCGGTACTGGCCAAGACAGCGCGGAACGCGACGATCGGGTTTGTGGTTTTGGGGTATGCGATTTATTGGGCTTCCCGTTCCAGAAGCAGCGCGATTCAGAACAAGGGCGCGTTTCTATGGCAGAAGTTCCCGAAGTTTGTGTTGGGGTTTCTGATTCTGTCAGCTTGCGCGACAGCAGGCCTATTTACCAAGCCGCAGTTGCTGAGCATTGCTAACTTGTCGCGGTGGGCATTTCTGCTCACGTTTGCCGGCGTGGGGTTGCGAACGGACATCCGGCAGATGAGTAAGCAAGGATTCAAACCATTTATTGTTGGCGCGACGGGCGAGATTGTTCTGGCCGCTGTCACGCTCGGGATGGTTCTGCTGCTGAGCCGATTCCATTTGGCGCAATGAGCTAGAGGAACGCTCGTTGTAGTCGCGGCTCGGAAAACCAGACGGCTCGGAAAGAAGCGCCAGCCGAATCAGCGGTGGGCTGCGGCTGCGACGCCTTCGTTGAACGACTTGAAAAACTGGGCGTAATTATCCGGACCTTCGCGCTCGGCGAAGCGCAGCGGAAGGACACGCTTGACGAGAACTTCGGTAGTGTCGGGCTGGTTTTTCAGGATGTCCATTGTTTCCGAAAGATAGTCTTCGAGCGGCATGGCATTCGGGTCTTTGGCCTGGTGCTCGCCCATCAGAGTGGTGGCGACGTAGGGAGGGATCAGCTCGATGACCTGTACGGCGGTGTCTCGCAGCTGAAAACGCAGCGCCTGCGAGTAAGAGTGGATAGCGGCCTTGGTAGCGCAATAGGTAGGAGTCAGCGCCATGGGCACGAAGGCCAGGCCGGAGCTGACAGTCATGATGGTGGCGCGCGGCTGCTTAAGCAGAGCCGGCAACAGCGCCTGGGTCAGGCGGATGGGCCCGAGCAGGTTGGTATTGACGGTCGTGTCCTCGTCGGATTGGAGGCTTTGCCCGTCGAGCAAATTTTCAGGAATCATGACTCCGGCGGAGTGAATAACTGCATTAAGCGAGGGGAAGTCCGCGATCAGTTGAGCGGCAAACGATTGAATGCTGTCGAAGCTGGTCATGTCGACCTTGGCGGACTTCATGCCGGGATTAGCATTTGTGGTCTCGTCCAGGTTTTTGTTTCCACGACCGGCGATGATGACTTGATTGCCAAGTTTGTGGAAGGCTTCGGCGAGGCCGCGGCCGATACCAGAACCGCCGCCCGTAACGAGTATGGTGTTTTCTGTGATGTGCATCGTGAGTTGAGTCCGTTCTCACTCTAGAACTTTTGTTCAGGAGCGCTCGGCGGAAGTGACATACTCAAGTCTGCCTGCGCAGTCGGGCAGCCGCTGGATGAAGCTCGCTTCGGCGGGTGGATTCGGGAGGAAAGTCCGGTCTTCATAGGGCAGCATGCCGGCTAACGGCCGGGGATTTGCGCTCAAAGCGCACGTTACGGATAGTGCCACAGAAAATGTACCGCCGGTTGAGGAAACGAGATCGGTAAGGGTGAAAAGGTGCGGTAAGAGCGCACCGCGGCGCGAGCGATCGCGACCGGCAGGGAAAACCCCATGTGAAGCAAGACCAAATAGGGGAGGAGGAGCGGCCCGCTCCGTTACCACTTCCGGGTAGGTCGCTGGAACTGCCCAGTAATGGGCAGTCTAGATGAATGGCTGCCATCCAGCAAGCGGATTCGTTCGCTTGCAGGAAACAGAAACCGGCTTACAGACTGCGCAGGCGACTGTCTCTAAAGATTGTTAAAATAGCGTTTTTATGGCAATCGGCAAAGAGCTGCTGGATATTTTGATCTGTCCGGTGTGTAAGGCCAAGGTGCATCTGAAAGAGGATGGAAGCGGGCTCAAGTGCGTGGGCTGCAACCGGGTGTACCCGGTACGCGACGATATCCCCGTGATGCTGAAGGACCAGGCGACGATCGAGCCGTAGTTCACGAGCATGACTGTTTTGGAGCAGCTGCCGGAAGGTTCGCGAGCGGCCGTGATCCGGCTTCGTTCGCTGGGCGACTGCGTTTTGACGACACCTGCCATTGCGCTGCTGAAGCGTGCGCGACCGGATTTAGAAGTGGGCATCGTCGCGGAAGAGCGGTTTTCGGAAGTGTTTGCCGGCAACCCGGCAATCAGCAGGGTGCTCGCGCCAAGCTGGCAAGCGGTGCGGAAGTGGGGCTCGACTCTCTGCGTTAACCTGCATGGCGGAACACGGAGCCAGTGGATGACTGCGCTTTCGGGGGCACGCTGGCGGGCCGGGTTCGCGCATCACAATACGACGTTCGCTTACAACGTGAAGATCCGGCGGGCGCAGCAGATCATCGGGGTGAACCGGAAGGTGCATACGGCCGAGCATCTCGCCTCCGCCTTCTTTGCTCTCGGGGTCCCGCTGAGCGATGTTCCGCGCGCGCAGCTCTTTTCGGGCGAGCCGCTGATGAAGCGGCGGCATGCAGTGCTGCATCCATTTGCCTCGGCGCCGGAGAAGCAGTGGCCGGCGGCGCGCTTTACGGAAGTAGCGCGCTACTTAAATCTTTCGAATATCGCGCCGGTATTTGTGGCGGGACCGGGAGATGATACGGCACCGTTTCGCGATCATCAGATTTTGCAGGGCACGCTCAGTGAAGCGAAAGCACTGCTCTCGAACGCTGCGTTGTTCATTGGAAACGATAGCGGGCCGGCGCACCTGGCGGCGGCGTTTGGAGTACCAAGCGTAGTGATGTTCAGCACGTCGGATCCAGCGGTCTGGGAACCGTGGAAGACGGAGTCTGAAGTGCTGGTAGCGCGAGAGGGGATTGAGAACATCAGCGTGTCGCGCGTAATTGCCGCGCTCGAACGACTGCTGGCCCCGGCCGAGGCGCACGCTTGAGGGAACTGCCCCGGCTACTGAAGTACGCCCGTCCTTATTTACCAGCGCTGCTAGTCTCGGTCGTTCTGATGGCGGTGGTGGGCCTCTCGCAAGGACTCATACTGCGACTCATTCCGCTGGTTTTCGGGCGTGTGCTGGACACGGCGGCTCCAGATAAGCCCGCGGTGCTGTTTTCAATTCCACACACGCGGTTCGTCCTTTATCTCAACGACTTCTTCCCGGCCTCGGTACACAACATCTGGACGCTGGTCGCCATAAGCCTGATTGCCTGTTTCGTTGCCAAGGGCGTGTGCGATTACGCCGGCAATTACCTGGTGAACTGGGTGGGGATCAGTGCGATTCTCGATCTGCGGCAGGAGGTCTTCGACCGGGTACTGCACCAAGACGCGCACTTTTTTGAGGACCACACCACGGGACAGATCATGTCGTCGATCATGAACGATATCGACCGGATTCAGGTTTCGATTTCGACGATGCTGGCCGATTGGCTGCGGCAGTTCTTTACCGCGGTTTTCATTCTGCTGACCATCATTTCTTTTAATTGGCGGCTGTCGCTGATCAGCCTGCTGGTGTTTCCGGTAGTGGCGATTCTGACGATACGGCTGGGGCAGCGGATCCGAAAGACGACGCGGCAGGTGCAAGACCGGACGGCGGGGCTGAACCAGATTCTGCAGGAGACGATCAGCGGACATCAGGTGGTGAAGAGTTTCGGAGCGGAGGATTTTGAGTCGAAGCGGTTTCGGCTGGCTTCGCAGCGCTGGAAAAGCGGCAATCTGAAGTACATTGCGCACCAGGCGCTCGCCTCGCCGATTATTGAGCTGTTCGGCGCGTTCATGATCCTGCTGCTGCTTTACCTGGCGCGGCTGCAGGTGAAGAACACCACTATGACAGCAGAGACTTTCACCGCTTTCGTGGTGGGTCTCATTATGCTTTACGAGCCGATCAAGCGGCTGACCAACATTCACAACATTTTCCAGCAAGGATTGGGCGCCGCGCAAACCGTGTTCCGCTATCTGGATACGCAGCCGGACGTGCTGGACGCCCCGGATGCAGTGCGGCTCACGCGGCTCGAAGAGGCTATACGGCTGCGCGACGTACGCTTCAGCTATCCGGCTGCGCCTGATGCGGTGGTACTCGACCGGATCAATTTCGAGATCAAGCGGGGCGAACTGGTGGCACTAGTGGGACCGAGCGGCGCGGGGAAGACTACGCTCGCGAACCTGGTGCTGCGTTTCTACGATGTGACGGAGGGCGCGATCGAAATCGATGGCGTGGATCTGCGCGGTTACCGGCTCGACAGTCTGCGCGAACATATCAGCATCGTTTCGCAGGACACGTTCTTATTCAACGACACGGTGTTCGACAACATCGCCTACGGACGGCCGGATGCGAAAGAGGAAGAAGTGATCCGGGCGGCAAAATCGGCGTTGGCGGACGAGTTCATCGTAAAGCTTCCGCAGGGCTACCGGACGGTAATCGGCGAGCGTGGAACAAAGCTAAGCGGCGGGCAGAGGCAGCGGCTGGCGATTGCGCGGGCTTTGCTGAAAGACGCGCCGATTTTAATTCTGGATGAGGCAACGTCACATCTGGATACGGAATCGGAGAGGCTGGTGCAGCAGGCGCTGAGCGTGCTGATGAAGAGAAGAACGGTGCTGGTAATTGCGCACCGGCTTTCGACGGTTCGGCAGGCGGATAAGATTGTGGTGCTCGAGCGCGGAAAACTTGTCGAGATGGGGACGCACGACGAGTTACTGCAGATGCATGGACTGTATGGCCGGCTCTTTGAGACGCAGTATGCGGGTGCGAATGCATTTGCTGAGTAGCCGCCCATGAGCGCGATGCGGAGCATGACTGGCTTCGCCAGCGTGCGCAAACAGGTGGCGGCCGGAGAGTTGACGATCAGCCTGCGGGGCGTGAATCACCGCAGCCTGGATCTGCATTTCCAGCACGCGCCGGAGTTCGCAGCGTTCGAAAACGAGATGCGGACGCTGCTGAAAGAAGCGATTGGGCGCGGGCATATTGAGATTCGAATTGCGGTAAGCCGGGTGAAGACGGCGGCGGCCGGCTCTTTCAATCGCGAGGCTCTGGCCGAGTATCTCCGCTTGTACCGGCAGGCTGCCGGCGAGCTGGGGCTCGAGTCGGCCCCGGATTTGAACGTACTCGTGACACTGCCCGGCGTGCTGAACACGGCGCAGGAAGCGGAACCGGCCGCCCCTGTGGCGGAGGCAGAGTTATCAGATCTGTTAAGAGCGGCGATTGAAGAATTTAACGCGGCGCGCGAGCGCGAAGGTAATGCGCTACGACGTGCGATAGAGAGTGAAGCCGCGGCGGTGGCAGAGCAGACGGCAAGTATTGCCGCAGCGCGTGCGGAGGCGCTGCCCCGCTTCGAACAGAGGCTGCGCGACAAGCTGAAGGAACTGCTCGGGACGACGTCGATTTCGGAGGCGCGGCTGGCGGAAGAGGCGGCGTACCTGGCGGATCGGTCGGACATTCAAGAGGAGCTGACGCGGTTGACAGTGCATACGGAGGAGCTGGGCCGAATCCTCGATACCGGGGGCGAGGCGGGCAAGCGCCTGGATTTCCTTCTGCAAGAGATGAACCGGGAAGTAAACACCACTCTTGCTAAGAGTGCCAATGCGGGAGAGCCTGGATTGAGGATCACCAATGCGGGGCTGGCGGTAAAGGCGAGCATCGAGCGGATACGAGAGCAGGCCTTGAATCTTGAGTAGCCGACCGGCCGCGGAATCTCCGCGCGAACGGCCTCTAAGTGAAAGCATGACGACGGTTTTCATCATTTCGGCACCTTCGGGATCGGGCAAGTCGACGCTGGTATCGCGGCTGCTGGCGAGCGACCCCGGGCTGCGATTTTCGGTTTCGTATACAACGCGCAAGCCGCGCGGTAACGAGAAGCCGGGAGAGAGCTATGTTTACATCACGCCCGAAGATTTTCGAAAAAGGGTAGATCGCGGCGAGTTTCTCGAACATGCCGAGGTGTTTGGAAACTTTTACGGGACCCACTCAGAAGTACTGGAACAGGCGCAGGCTGAGGGCAAGGACCTGATACTCGACATCGATGTGAAGGGTGCGAGACAATTAAGTGAGCGTATTCCCGAGGCGGTAACGATCTTCATTCTTCCGCCCTCGCGTGACATACTGGAACAGCGGCTGCGATCCCGCTCGGAGGATTCAGAGGCGGTGATCCAGCGGCGGTTACAAGAAGCTGGCGAAGAGCTTCGTAACTACAAGCAGTACGAGTACGTGCTGGTAAATCACCAGGTGGAAGAGTCGACAGCAACGCTTGCGGCGATCATCAAAGCCGAGCGAGTGAGGCGAACCCGCATGGAAGAACAAATCCGGCCGATCCTGAAGAGTTTCGAGGACCGGTCAACATCCCTTTTTGTATAGGACGGAGCCGAGGAACGCCGGCTAATGGAGAAGAGTATGGCAGACAAACCAAGACCGAACGCGATGCACAGCATTCCGGAAGACGAGAATGCGAGCACGTACCGATTCATCATCGTGGCGGCAAAGCGAGCGCGGCAATTGCAGAACGGGCAGCGAAGCGTACTGCCGGCGGCCAACAAGAAGCCGACAACACTGGCGATGGAAGAGACCCGGCGCGGGCTGGTTCCGTTCACCGACTTGACTCTCGAAGAGCAGCAGATTCCAGCAGAGTAGGTCGGCGGGCATGCACGTCGTAGTTGGAGTTGGAGGCGGGATAGCCGCTTACAAGGCCGCCGAACTGGTGCGTGCGCTGCAGCAACGCGGGCACGAGGTGCAGGTAGTAATGACTCGGGCTGCGACTGAATTTATCCAGCCTTTGACTTTTGCGGCCCTTACGGGCCAGAAGGTCATCACCGATCTGTTCGCCCATGAGAGTTCGAGTGACACGCTTTCAAGCGCGGTGGAGCACATCGGGGTAGCGCAGAGGCACGACGCCTTGATCGTCGCCCCGGCGACAGCAGATCTGCTGGGCAAGTTGGCCCACGGCCTGGCGGATGACTTTCTGACCACGCTTTATCTGGCTTTTACTGGACCGGTGATTTTGGCACCGGCCATGAACACGGCCATGTGGGAGCATCCGGCGACCAAGACAAATTTAGAGACACTGCGCGCCCGCGGGTGCTTCATCGTGGATCCGGATGAGGGCTGGCTGGCGTGCGGCACGATTGGCGCAGGACGGCTGCCTGACCCGGCTCGCATTGCGGCCGAATTCGATTTGATCGCCGACCGCAAAAAAGATATGGAAGGCGAGTCGGTTTTGATTACAGCTGGGCCCACGCAGGAAGCGCTCGACCCGGTGCGGTTCATCAGCAATCGTTCGAGCGGAAAGATGGGCTATGCGTTGGCGGAAGCGGCGGCGCGGCGGGGCGCAGCAGTGACGCTTATTTCGGGTCCGGTGAATCTGCCGAGCCCGAACCATGTGACTTGATTCATGTTCGAACGGCGCAGGAGATGCGCCGGGAAGTGATGGCACATCTGCAGGCGGCCAGCATAATCATCAAGAGCGCCGCGGTAGCAGACTATTATTTGGCGGACGTGCCGCAGCAGAAGCTGAAGAAAACAGCAGCGCGCCTGTCGCTCGAGCTTGATCCCACGCCGGACATTCTGGCAGAGATCGGGCAGCAGAAAGGGCGACCGGCTGCTGATGGGTTTTGCGGCCGAGACGGAAAACCTGATTGGAGAGGCGCGCCGCAAGATGATCTCAAAGCAGTGCGACATGCTGGTGGCCAACCTGGTGAATCGTGAGGGCCTGGGATTCGAATCGGATCAGAACGAAGTGGACATCATTACCCGCAATGGGCGGACAGTGCATGCGGGACCTGGGACAAAGAGAGAGATTGCCGAAAGCATTCTCGACCAGGTGGCGACGCTGCGTCTCGTCATTGCATGCGGCGGAAGCGCAACTGCCTAACCGACGAGGCACGATGACGCTGAGCAGATTCGCAGAGTACTGGAGGTTTATCGCGACCTGGGGATTCGAGACAGTCTACACGCCGTTCTGCTTGCGTCAGCCAGCGCGGTTTGCGAGCCGGCCGCGCCGAAAGTGAATGCCCTGCCCCCGGTGCATTCTGCCCGACCTAGCGCCCGAGGGAGACACGCTCGACCAGATCCGTCTCGACATTGGCGATTGCAAACGCTGCCGGCTTTCGGAAGCCCGGACCTCGATTGTGTTCGGATCCGGCAATGAGAGCTCGCGGCTAGTGTTTGTGGGAGAAGGGCCGGGGGCAGATGAGGACTGACAGGGACTGCCGTTTGTGGGCCGCGCGGGCCAACTGCTGACGCAGATGATCGAGAACACGGCGGCGAAAAGAGGGTATTCCGATCCGCAGAGCAGACGTTTACATCTGCAATGTGGTGAAGTGCCGCCCGCCCGAAAACCGGACCCCCCTGCCGGACGAGATGCAGACCTGCGGCCAATTTCTGTACCGGCAACTGATGACGATCAAGCCAAAGGCGATCTGCGCGCTGGGCTCGACAGCGATGAAGGCTTTGCTGAACAGCAAGGAAGGTATCACGAAGCTGCGCGGAAAGTGGCACAAATGGCGCGATATACCGGTGATGATCACCTATCATCCTTCGTACCTGCTGCGGCAATACAATCAGCAGGCGCGGCGCGAAGCTTGGGAAGATTTGAAGACGCTCTTCCATTTCGTTTATGACTAGCGGGCGGCGTACCTCCGCTGCTTTGAGCAACGGCTCGAATGAGCGAGAAGCGGGGGCTGTTCCTTTCCTTTGAAGGGAACGGAAGGCAGCGGGAAATCGACACAGATGAGACTGCTGGTCGAACGTTTGCGGGTTACGGGCGTACGGTGGACGAGAATCAGGAGCCTGGAGCGACCGCGATCGGGAAACAGATCCGGCGGATGCTGCTGGACCCGGTGAACAGCGAGATGGCCGCTATGACGGAGCTGCTGCTCATGTTTGCTTCGCGAGCGCAGGCGGCATCCGAGATTATCGAGCCTGCTCTGGAGCGCGGCGAGATCGTAATCAGCGACCGGTTTACCGATTCGACGCTGGCATATCAGGGTTTCGCGTCGGGGGCTGGGCTTCGAAACTGTTCTCGAAGCGCACAGATCTAGCGCTGGGCACTCTGATGCCGGACCTTACGATTGCAATCACGATCGACGTGCGCATCGGGCTTGAGCGCGCGCGCCGCCGGAACGCGCAGGCGGTCCACGGCGAACCGGAGACCCGTATCGACCAGCAATCAATAGCATTCCATGAAGCGGTCGCGGAGGGTTACGAAAGATTGCCGCGTCCGAATCCGCAAAGGTTCCGGCTGGTGGATGGAATGGAGAACCGGAAGTAGTCGCGGAGCGGGTGTGGCGAGAAGCGAAAGGGCTGATCGGTAAGTGATTATCATTTCCCAGGTTTTACGGCAACGCCGGAGTAGCGGGCACGTTGGCGCAGATGATTGAAGGCGAGAGAATTCCGCAGACGATCATTCTGAGCGGGCCTGAAGGCGTGGGGAAAGCGACGCTCGCGCGGCGTTTTGCGGGAGCGCTGCTGGGAGATACGGCGAAGATCGAGCGCGACGATTTGAGTCTTGCCGGGAATCTTGAAGTGATCGAGCAGCGTGAGAAGTGGACGGCGGAGAAGCGTGCGGAGGATCCGCTGCTGTTCTCGTCGCACCCGGACTTTATCACGTTTGCGCCGGAAGGGCCGCTTGGCCAGATCACGATTCAGCAGATGCGGGTTTTACGGGAGCGAGCGCAGTTTAAGCCGCTGGCGGGGAAGCATCGAGTTTTCCTGATCGATCACCTGGAGCGGGCCAATGAGCAGGCGGCCAATTCGCTACTGAAGGTTCTCGAGGAACCGCCGGAGCATCTGGTCATCATGGCGACGACCGGAAGTCTGTACGATCTACTGCCGACGATCCGTTCGCGAGCTGTGGTTCTGCAGATGAGCCGTCTATCAGACAGCGAAATGGAACGGTTTGCGGAATCCGCGAAGCTACCGGAACGGGAAACCCGCGTGGCGATCTCAGAAGGATGCCCGGGCATTGCCGCGAGGCTGGATCTGGAACAGTTTAAAGCACGCCGCGGACTGGTGCTCGCAGCCTTTGAATGCGCAGCGGGAATAATCCCTTTCTCGAGCTGGGTCCAGCAATCGGAGGCGTTCTCGTCGAAGAAGTCGGAGAAACTGGATCTCTATACTCGGCCGTCTTATGATTTGCTGGAGGACATTCTAGCGGCGCGCTATGGGCGTTCGTTCCGTAACCGAGATATCCACGAGAGAATCAAGCTGATCTCGGAACGGGTAACAATTCGGTGGATCGAGAAGGCTGTACAAGCCGTGGATGAACTCGTACTAATGGTACGTCGCAATATACAGAAAACGCCGGCGCTTGACGCTATGATTGTTAAACTGCGTGATCAGAGGCAGCTTTCAACCCCTTGAAAGGAACGCGCCCGAGGAGGTGCGGCTTCGGTCTTCGACTAACAGAAAAGCCAACATGGAGGAGGGGCGCTTGGAACCGCTCATCAGAAAACCGGCCCGGACTGCGCCGGGCGACTTGAAGGATCCGGGACGCCGTCCGCCGGCTGCGAAGAAGAGTACTCCCCCCGACCAGACGAACGCCGAACAGTTTTACTATGCGAAGCAGATGCAGAGCAAAACCCAGATGGTGGTTCTGCTCAATGACGGAGAGCAACTGGAGGGAGTCATCGAATGGTACGATCGCGACTGCCTCAAGCTGAATCGTACCGGCGCTCCGAATCTTCTGCTTTTCAAGCAGTGCATCAAGTACATGTACAAGGCAGATCCTGAGTAACTTGTGTAAAGTAGCGCTTCCGTTACGATTTCGCTATGATAGATTTGTTCAGTGGCATTCGCAGGTGGAATGCCAGACTTGTTGCCAGCAATGCCCGACAGGCTCTTCCTGGACTGTAAAACCCTCATAAAAAATAGATTCATATGTACGCTGTAATAGAAACAGGCGGTAAACAGTATCGTGTCTCGCCTGGCCAAATGATTCAGGTAGACACGCTGGCGGGCGAGATAGGTTCAGAGGTAGAATTCGACCGCGTTCTTGCGTTCTCGAACGATGCGAATGAATTGACTTTGGGCGATGCGCTAAAGAGCGCTCGGGTGCGCGGGAAGATTTCAGCGCATGGGCGAGGCGACAAGGTGATTGTTTTCAAGTTCAAGCGCAAAAAGCAGTACAAGCGTACGATCGGGCACCGGCAGAACTACACGCGCGTGCAGGTACAGGAGATTCTCGCCTAGAGCGGCGAGAGCGCACTCAGGATGGCACACAAAAAAGGTTTAGGCAGTTCTAAGAATGGCCGGGATTCGAACTCTCAGCGGCTCGGGATCAAAGTTTTCTCGGGAGAGTTTGTGAGTGGCGGTTCCATTATCGTTCGGCAGCGCGGAACGCGCTACAAGCCGGGCAAAAATGTAGGGCTGGGCAAAGACGATACGTTGTTCGCCACTGTCCCCGGAACCGTGGAATTCCGCGACCGAGGCCGGTTGGGTAAGTTTGTCAGTATTATTGCGGTTCAAAGTTAGTCTAAATTGAGTTTTCGGCAAAACCTGCGCATCTTAATTATGCAGATGCATGGCGCAGGTAACATAGGTTCCCCTCGTGTTTATTGATGAAGTAGTAATTTCCGTTAAAGCTGGCGACGGTGGAAACGGGTGTTTGGCTTTTAGGCGAGAGAAGTTCGTTCCGCGGGGCGGTCCGAGCGGCGGGGACGGAGGTCGCGGCGGGGATGTTGTTCTTGTCGCGAGCGAGCACTACAACACTCTCCTTCACTTCCGTTTCAATCCCGAGCATAATGGCGAGCGCGGCAGGCATGGCGAAGGCAGCAACCGTACTGGACGGGATGGTGCGGGTGTTGAGTTGCCGGTTCCGGTGGGAACGATCGTTTACAACGCGGATACCGGAGAGCAGATTTTCGATTTCACGGCTCCGGGGCAAACGTTTACGGTAGCCACAGGAGGGCGTGGAGGCCGCGGTAATGCACGGTTCACCAGCTCCACCCACCAAGCTCCCACCGAACATGAGGACGGTAAACCGGGCGATGCTCTACGGCTGAGGCTGGAATTAAAGCTGCTGGCCGATGTGGGGCTGGTCGGTTTTCCGAACGCGGGTAAATCGACTCTGATTTCCCGGCTCTCGGCAGCGAGGCCGAAAATAGCCGATTACCCGTTCACTACCCTGCAACCGAATCTTGGCGTGGTGCAAGCGGGCGATCGTACGTTCGTGCTGGCCGATGTTCCAGGACTAATTGAGGGCGCGCACGAAGGCCACGGGCTGGGTACTCAGTTCCTGCGGCACATCGAGCGGACTCGCTTGCTGGCGCATATTGTCGATGTATCGGATGTTAGCGGGCGCGATCCGGCTTCCGACTTCGACGTTATCCTGAACGAACTCGCAAAGTTCAACGATGAGCTCACGCGCAAGCCGATGATTGTGGTGGCTACCAAGATCGATATGTGCCAGGATCTTTCGCGCATTGCAAAGGTAAAAGCGAAAGCCGATGAGCACGGATTTGCGTTTTACACAATCTCGTCTGTCACTGGAAAGGGTCTTGACGAGCTGCGCTTCGCGATGAGCGCCTGTCTGTTCCCGATGTACGAGACGGCTGAAGTTCCCGTGGGGCGCTAAGCGCCCCACCGCCTCTTAAACTAAGACATCGTGGGCTGTACGGCCTTTACATGCGGACTCGTGGCGCCAAGCCATTCCGGATGCTGCGCCGTGCTATCGAATAGGGCGCTTGTTTTGAACAGCTCCCACTTCCCTTCCTCCGCATGCGGTTTGGTTCGGTTGAGAATTGCGGTCATCTGCTGCTCGGTTACTTTGCTGTAAGTCTGGGCTGCCTTGATCGCCTGATCTAGCAATTCAGGTTTATCGATCCCCGTGATCTGCACTGATACGGGGCGGCTGAGCGAGAATTGCAGGCACTCAAGCGCTGTGACGGCGCCGCTCTTGAGAATCACACTGTCACCGATACTCTTCATCCCAAGAACTCCTATATTGCGGCGAGTCAACTCGGGTAGTACGTCGTTTGTGAAACTCCGGAAGTGGTAATCCATAACATTCACCGGCATCTGCACGGTGTCGAACTGGAACTTATGCTTATCGGCGACCTTGAGCATGTACAGGTGGATGTTGGGATCCTTGTGCCCCGTGAATCCGATATACCGGACCTTACCCGCTTTCTTGGCGTCGAGTGCAGCCTCAATCGCACCACCCTGCGCAAAAATCCGGTCGGGGTCTTCGAAGCGAATGATCTCGTGAAACTGGATAAGATCGACGTGATCGGTCTGGAGACGTTTCAGTGACTCATCGAGTTGTTTGACGAACTCGTCCTTGGTGCGCCCGTCGTTCTTCGTCATCATAAAGACGCGGCTGCGCAGATTCCCGTCTTTAACAGCCTTGCCGACGCGCTTCTCGCTCTCGCCCTTGTTGTAGTCCCAGGAATTGTCGAGGAAGTTGATGCCGCGGTCGACGCCGGCATGGACGAGTTTGATGGCCGCGGCTTCGGTAACTTCCGATTTGCCGAGGTGATAGCCGCCCATCCCGATGCAGGAGACCTTCTCGCCGGTGTGGCCGAGCGTGCGATAAGGAATTTCGCTAGGATGAGACGCTGCATTGGCTGCCGACGCGACCAGACCGGAGCCGATGGCCATCAGCACTTCACGCCTGTTTGCAGGCAAGTCGTTTGACATATGCAAAATAGACTCTTCCTGCAGGCGAATTGGTCTGAAATCGTGCACGGAAAGCGCCTGGTATTTGAGGCAGTATGGTGGCTGTTAGCCAGATTGAAAGATGGGCACCAGCATGGCAGGAATTGACGTGATACGCACCCTGCTGGCAAGCGGAGATCGCCGGTCACCGGGACGAACAGACGAGGTGGTTGCAGAGGTAAGAGAGCAGCCGAAGAGAATTGCGGATGCTCTGAGGTGCCTGGCCGACCCTGATGATTGCGTTCGGATGCGGGCTACTGTCGGAGCTGGAGACGGCCGGCGAATGAGCTAAGGTTGGATCAAACGAGGGTTCCCCCGATCGTCAATGAAGATTCTGTCTATAAACGTTGGCACGCCGAAGCCGGTTTCAGTACGTGGCGGGCAAGTGCTGACGAGCATATTCAAAGCGCCACTGGAAGGGAGAGTTGCCGTCGTACGGCACAATATTGCCGGCGACCGGCAGGCTGATCTGACGGTACATGGAGGGCCGTATAAGGCGGTCTACGCGTACGCGTCGGAACACTATCACTTTTGGAAGGAGCAACTGCCCGAGATGGCATTTTCGCCCGGCGCGTTTGGCGAGAATCTGACGACGGAGGGACTGACGGAGGAGGATACGCGTATCGGAGACCGATTCCGGATCGGCACCTCGGTGCTGCAGGTCAGCCAACCGCGAATGCCTTGCTTCAAGCTCAACCTCCGGTTCGAGCGCGCCGACATGGTTAAGCGCTTCTGGCAAAGCGGACGTTCCGGAATTTACTTTTCGGTTGTCGAAGAGGGCGAGTTGGCGGCAGGCGACGAAATCACGAGGGTAGCGGAGGCAAAGGACGGCATCAGCGTGGCGGAGGTGGTCAGGTTGTACCGGGGTGAGGAGCATGGCGAGGAGTTGACGGCGCGCGCGATGCGGGCACCTTTGTATGGCGGCTGGAAGAAAGGCATTCGTGAACGCTCGGGTTATCTGTTTTAGAATGCCGCTCTATATACTATGGGCGGACGCGGTGGCTTTCGAAATTACTTATGGATAAAAGGCAATTCCTCAAAACGTCGGGCGCATTGATTACGGGAAGCATGTTCTCGCGACTGCTGGCAGATGAGAAGCACGGGGAGCCGCGCAGCAACTGGGCGGGCAACTATCAGTACAGCGCTGAACGCCTGGAACTTCCGAAAACAGTCGAAGAGGTGCAGAAGATCGTCAAGAGCTGCAGCCATGTGAAGGCTCTAGGAGCGCGGCATTCTTTCAACGCGATCGCGGATACGGCCGGCGATCAAGTTTTGTTGAAGAACCTCAACGGGATGAAGGTCGATACGAAGTCGCGCACGGTGAGCGTGGGCGCGGGAGTCACGTATGGCCACCTAGCTCCGTATCTCGACGGCGAAGGCTACGCGCTGCACAATCTAGCTTCGCTGCCGCATGTCTCGGTTGCAGGCGCTTGTGCCACAGCAACACACGGATCGGGCAGCAAGAATGGCAACCTATCCACCGCGGTATCCGGGATGGAGATCGTGACCGCGGACGGCGAGATCGTAACACTATCGAGAGAGCGGGACCACGAGAAGTTTCAGGGTGCAGTTGTGGGGCTGGGCGGCCTCGGGGTGATCACGAAGATCACGCTTGATGTGCAGCCGACTTTCCAGGTGAGCCAAGTTGTTTACGAGAACCTGCCGCTGGCCCAGCTGGAGAAACATCTCGACGAAATTTTTGCCAGCGGCTATAGCGTGAGTTTATTCAGCGATTGGCAGAACCATCGTGCCACGCAGGTTTGGATCAAGAGCCGGATACAGTCGGGTGCGCCGGCTGCCTCGATGAAGCCGGAGTTTTTTGGCGCGAAGCTTGCGACCAAAAAGCTGCACCCACTAGCCGGACATTCGGCGGAGAACTGCACCGAGCAGATGGGCATTCCAGGGCCTTGGTACGAGCGGCTGCCGCACTTCCGGATGAACTTCACCCCGAGCAGCGGGCAAGAACTGCAATCGGAGTACTTTGTACCGCGCGAAAAGGGCTACGAGGCGATCCTGGCGGTAGAGGAGTTGCGGGACAAAATCACCCCGCATCTTTTCATTTCGGAGTTCAGGACGATCGATGCCGACACACTCTGGATGAGTCCCTGCTACAAGCGGCCGGCGATGACGATCCACTTTACCTGGAAGCCGGAGTGGGACGCGGTGAGGGATCTTTTGCCGCAGATCGAAGAGCGGCTGGCACCCTTCGAGGCACGGCCGCATTGGGCGAAGTTGTTCACGGTAGCTCCATCGCGGATCCAATCGCTATATGAGAAGACTCCGGAGTACAAGCAATTGTTGGGGCATTACGATTCCGCCGGGAAATTCAAGAACAAGTTTCTAGAGACCAATCTTTACGGCTCGTAACGGCAGGAAACAGACGGCCCGCCATTCCGCGAGCGCTGCCCCTAACAAGCCGCCACAATAGAGGCAGGAAGAGTATCAGTGCCAACCGAGCAACCGCGATCCTTCGTTTTTTATGATCCAAGCGGGGCCCGCTGGCGGCACTTCCTGCGAGTGGCCAACTCGGCTGCGCTTCTAGCCGCTGTCTTTGCGGGAGCGTTCCTGCTGGTGGCGGTGAGCTTGCCGCAGCTACCGATACTTGGGCTGCCACGCGTGGCAGCGGCTGTGCAGCTCGAGCCGGGCAACCTGGCAGCCGCCAAACATCTCCGGAAGAATGTTCCTTACCGCATCGCAAAGCCGAAAGAACCAGTACGGTACGTTCGCTCGGCCTCGCCTGTGATTCACCCGAAGACAGCGGCGGCCTCGACCGAAAGTGCACCGCTTGTGTGGGCGTTTTACGTGAATTGGGATCCGGCCAGCATGGTCTCGCTGCGCTTGCACTTGAGCCACATTACGCACTTGCTGCCGGAGTGGCTGGTTCTGCAGAACGCCAAGGGAGATGTGGACGACCAGACCGATCCGACGGTGGTCGAAATCGCGAGGCAGGCGAAGCTCCCGATCTACGCAATGCTGACAAACTTCCGCAGCGGCGACTGGCAAGGAAAAGACGTTCACAAGCTGCTTCACAACCCCGACGCGCAACGCGATCTGATTGAGAATATCCGGTCTAATCTAGCGGAGCATGCCTTTGCGGGCGTGAACATTGACTTCGAGCAGGTGAGCGAGCCTGATCGAAAACTGCTGGTGAGCTTTATGCAGAGCCTGACGGAAGTGCTGCACAAAAGCGGCTATGTGGTTTCGGAAGACGTGCCGGTGGAGGATGAGGCGTACGACCTGAAGGCTCTGGCAGCGACGGCGGATTTTCTCGTTCCGATGATCTATGACGAGCATTACGAAACGAGCAGCCCCGGGCCGATAGCGTCGCAGCAGTTCTTTGACGATCAACTCGAGCAGCTCGCGAAGGTAGTGCCGGCCGGAAAGCTGGTGGCGGGTTTTGGTAACTACGGGACCGATTGGGTGATTGGAGGGAAGGGTGGCGCGGAGCTGTCGTTCAGCGACGCCATGACGGCGGCAGCCCAGACAGAGAGACCGATTGAGTGGGATGCGCAAACAGAAAACCCGGTGCTGCGCTATTCAGTGAACGATCAGAATCACGAAGTCTGGTTCCTGGACGCAGTGACGGCGCTGAATCAGATCAGCGATGTGCACGATGAGGGTTTCCGGGGTGTTGGCTTATGGAGGCTGGGCGCGGAAGACCCGGGACTCTGGAGAGTTCTGGACAGAAAGCTCTGGCCGCTCGAGAAATTCGATGCCGAGGCGCTGACGCTTTTGCCGGCGAATCAAGGGGCGCCGAGGCGTTACGGGAATGGAGAAATCCTGCGTGTGACGGCGACCCCGAAAAGCGGCAAACGAAACGTGGTAGCGCCGGCTACCGACGGAGACGATTTTAGTGAGAAGTACCTGGTTTACCCCACGCCTTATGTGATTACTCACACCGGCGCCACGGACGAGAAGTTACTCTGCCTGACTTTCGATGACGGACCAGACAGAAGCTACACGCCTGCGGTGCTCGATATTCTGAAGGCGAAGAAAGTTCCGGCCACCTTTTTCGTAATCGGAGTGAACGCAGAACAGTTTCCGGCCCTGGTACGCCGCGAATATGCCGAAGGCCACGAAATTGGCAATCACACGTATACGCACCCGAATATCGCGGCCACTTCGGAGCTTCGTACCGAACTGGAACTCAGCACAACGCAGCGGATTATCGAGAACCTGCTGGGTGTTTCAACGACTTTCTTCCGGCCGCCCTACAACGCCGATAGTGAACCGACCACTCCGCAGGAGATCGAGCCGATTTACCGGGCGCAGAAGTATGGATACACAACGATCTCGGAAACGATCGACCCACGCGACTGGCGGCCCGGGGTCACGAGCCAGGAGATCGTGGACGAAACGAAAAGCGAACTCGCGGAAGCAGTGAGGGAGCACGATACGGGGAGCACCCACGTGATCCTGTTGCACGATGCGGGTGGCAATCGAGATGCCACAGTCACGGCTCTGCCTGAGATCATCGACTACTTTCACAAGAAGGGCTACCGGTTTGCACGAATCGGGGAGTTGATCTCGAAGGACCGCAACCAGGTGATGCCGAGGACGAGTGCCGAGGAGCTCCGGCTGGCTCGCATAGAAGGCGGCGGGCTCGACACAAAAGCTCGCCTGCGGCAGATTCTGGGATTGCTGTTTCTGGGAGCGATTTTTGCTACGCTGCTTCGTTCTCTGGTTTATGGCGTGCTGGCTGTGCTGCAGAAAAGGCGCGTGGGTATGGCCACGTTCAATGCAGGGTATCGACCAGCTGTCTCGGTGATTGTTGCCGCTTTTAACGAAGAAAAAGTGATCGAGCGGACGCTCGAATCCCTTCTGGAAAACGGCTACGAAGCAATGGAAATCGTGGTAGTAGACGATGGTTCAAAAGATGGCACGCTCGGGCTGCTGCGCCGTCGATTCGAGGACCACCCGAAGATTCGAATCTTTACTCAACCGAACGGCGGCAAGTCGGTGGCCCTGAACAACGGTATCCGGCAGGCTCAGAACGACATTCTGATTGCAGTGGACGCAGACACATTGTTGCGGCCAGGCACGATTGAACAGCTGGCGAGGCACTTCGCGGACCCGAAGATTGGCGCGGTCAGCGGGAACGCACGCGTCGGGAACCGAAAGAAGTGGATTACACGGTTTCAATCGATCGAATATGTTTACGGCTTTAATCTGGATCGCAGAGCGCTCGATTACCTGAACGCGATCACGGTAGTGCCGGGGGCGGTGGGAGCGTGGCGGAAGGAACTGGTAATCGAGTGCGGCGGATTTCTGCACGACACACTAGCGGAGGACGCGGATTTGACGCTCGCGATCCGGCGCCGCGGGTACGTGATTCGATACGAGCAGGACGCGATCGCCTATACGGAAGCACCGGAGGACACGAAGAGTCTGGTTAAGCAGCGGTTTCGATGGGTGTTTGGCACCTTGCAGGCGGCATGGAAACACCGCGACGCGCTGTTCGTGCCCAAGTACGGAACGTTGGGATTTATCGCGCTGCCAAGCATCTGGATATTTCAACTCCTGCTTTCCGCGCTGGCGCCATTTGCGGAGGTGGCGATGGTTCTTTCTCTCTTCGCAGGCGAGTGGCGGATTGTGCTGCTCTACTACCTGGCTTTTTTTGTCCTGGAGCTCCTTACCGGCTTTCTGGCGTATGCGCTGGAAGGATTGGCGCCTTGGGATTTAAGCCTGCTGTTTTTTCAAACCATTTACTACCGGCAGATCATGCTTTACGTGCTGGGCAAGAGCCTGGTTTATGCAATGCGCGGGAGATTAGTGGGTTGGGGCAAGCTCGAGCGCAGGGCGACGGTAAGCGCAATGCCGTAAATCTTTGAACGCGAGAATCAGCGCCGGGCTCAACGACGCCGTAAAGCAAGCGCCCGCGCAGATGAAGCCTGGTTGGGCAGGTGAACGGACTATAAACCGTTGAATTTGTAGATTCTGACTTTGCCCGCTAGGGTATTGCTCTCGCCCGGGAAGACGGCCGCCAATGAGAATCGATTAGGGTTCTGCGCGACTGTGCGCTCGATGATCTTCTGATGCGGGAAAGAGAGATTACTGCGGTTGGTATCGAAAACGATTGCAGTGACGTGCCGCTTCCGAAGGTAGGCGAGAAAATCAGCCGGGCTGGATATCCGGCTGTGATAGGCCTCGCCCGTCCAATCGACGTCGGCCAATTCCTTGGTAGCGCGAAGGAGCGTTGCATGCGGCCTAGGCTCCTGCATGGCAACTTCGGAGATGAGAAGACCTTCGCCACCGTATTCGGAAGAAACAAGCAGCACGCCGTTCCTCAGGAGTGGGTCGGAGTTCACGTAAGTGGCCGCCTCGGTATATCCAAAGTGGGGATCATGCGGGATTCGAAAGGCTTGCGCCAGGAAGAGAAGTGCCGCGAGTAAAGCGACCATTGGTCGACGCCAGCGAAGCAGGCCCGATTGGAGAGGCAGATGATCGGCGAGCCAAACGCCGCCGCAGAACAGGAAGTAAATCAGGGCCGGAACAGCAATGATTACCTTTCGATCTTCAACGCCGGCCGGAACTAATGCGTGAAATACGATGTCGCCGACGAGCAAGGCAAACATGACGGCTGACAGCGAGGAGACGCGGCGCGAGCGGAAAGGCAAGATCACCGCAGCGATGATGCCGAGCAAGATGACCACCGTAAGAACGGGCCCGGTGACGGAAACGACCACTTGTAGCAGGAAGGCAAGTGCCTTTAGCGTGTAGCCGACGCTTGGATGCGTTCCGGCTGACCATCCCCGCGCGACAGATTTGATGGTCATCAACTGCCAGGGAAGGCAAAGCGCAGCGATCAGGAGAACTGACAACCAGAAAGAAGGCTTAAAGAGGAACTTTATCTTACGCGTGAGCAGCACAGCCACCAGAGGGATAAAGACGAGCAGCCAACCACTGCCTTTGGTCAGCACAGCAAGCGAGAAGTAGACGCCGTACCAGAGAACGTCGCTGCGGGAACCAGTATCGAGAAAACGTCCGAAATAAAGAGTGCTCAGCAAACAGAACAAGACCAGAAGCGGTTCGGCCATTTCCTGATCAGTGGACATTTGAACAAGTGGAAGACAGATGAGAAGCGCGGCAGCTAGCAAACCAGCGATATTTCCGAATGCGCGCGAAGCGAAGCGCCACATGACAAACGAGAGCAAAGCGGTTGTAAATGCGATCTCAAGCCGAACAGATGCGCGCGAGGCGGAAAAGACGAGCATCCAGCAAGCCTGCAAAATATAGAAAACAGGAGGCCAGTGCCCAAAGGCTACTTTCGGGTAGTGGTTGTAATAGTGTGCCGCAAATTGGAGCGGAGATAACGGATGCGGGCCAGCTATATATTCGCGCACCATCAGAGATGTCACGTAATGTGCGGTTTCGTCGGGGTAACCGCCGAACTCGCTATGAAACGCGCCGCTTAAATATTGGAGAACAACGGTGAGTGCGAAGAGAGCGGCAAAGACTGACAGCTGCAGAAGACGCGAAGGAGCAACGCTCTCGATTGCGCTTACAGGTGGCTTCTGGCTAACAGAGGGGCTGTGAGATTGCGATGCGGCGGGTTGCGTACCTATCAAGACCGCACCCGATATTCCAGCAGGGAGGTATGTACCTGATATAGCCGGCTGCCAATGGCATCCCAATCATAGTGATCGGACACCAATTTTCTCCCGGCGTGCGCCAACCTTTGACGAAGTTCCGGCTCGCGAACCAGCCGCTCCACAGCACGAATTATTTCTTGCTCAGAGTCAGCGAGGATGATATTGGTTTCGTTCGTCACGGAGATTCCCTCGGCGCCCAACGTAGTCGAGATGACAGGGACACCCATGGACATAGCTTCCAGTATTTTGAGGCGCGTTCCTCCCCCGACTCGAAGCGGCACCACAACGGCCAAAGCGCTCGCGTAGTAAGGACGCACATCATCAACCGTACCAGTTATCCGGACGGTATCGGAAGCCAGCTTTTGTACGTCGCGGCCGGGAGACCGACCTACGACCACAAACTCGAGCTCCGGGAAAGCAGACGAGATAGCCGGCCAGGTGCTTTCGGCGAACCAAGTTACGGCATCTACGTTCGCGTGGTAATCCATCGATCCCACGAACAATAGGCTCGACTGGGAAGAAGTTGTTTCCGAGAACCTGTAGGTAGAAGTATCTACGCCATTCGGGAGAACATGGACGTGCGCAGCAGGATTGCGCTGTAACAGTTTTGTTTTCTCGCGTTCACTGACGACGCTATGGGCGTCACACCGGTCGATGAGACGCGACTCAGCATCTTGCAAAAGCTTGGCCGTTCGGCGCGCAACGATCTTCTTCGGCACATTTTTGACTTCGTCCGAGTACCGGTACATCAGTTCCGACTCGATGTTATGCCAGTCAAGCAAGAGCGTGGGACGCCCGGGCGCGGCACGAATGACGTCGGTGTACGCGTAGAGATGAGGATTCTCGATCTGAACAGCATCGAAGTGCGACTTAGCAAGTGTGGCAGCGAGGGTCTCGGCAGCCCGCGGCGAAGTGTAGTTCAGGATGCTGATCGGTGTAGGACCGAGCATTCCTTTGAGGATTTTTCCAGCTGTGTAAGTGGCGGGCTTGCGTAAGACGATCACTTCCTCAAAGATCGAAGCGTGGGGAGACGCCTCGTTGGCTGCGTCGATATCGAAAAGCTGCACGGAAGTGACAGAACAGTGCGCCGCGAGCGAGCGTGCCAGATGAAAGCTCCTTAGCCGGGCACCGGAGTTTAACGGCCAAAGGGGATAAGGAGTGAAGAAAAGAATTCTCAACTGGAATACAATCCGGGAAACAGGCAGGGCTCCAAGGAGAGATTTCAGTTTACACTGCGGCCCGGGCTAGAAGATTTCCGTAAATGGCAAGCAGATTTTCGTCGTAGTGAGCGGGTGAAAATGCAGCTGAGAGCCGATGGGTGGCGGCCTCGACTAAACGGGACCGAAGAGCCGGATCCTCGAGTAGGCGACGCATCGCATTGGCCAGCTGTACCGGGTTTTTGGCGGGCACCAGAAGCGCGCTTTCATCGTCGGCGACGATCTCAGGAACTCCGCCAACTCGAGTCGCGACGATCGGCAGCTTAGCGGACATCGCTTCGAGCAGGACGTTGGGCGAACCTTCCGAGAGAGAGGGCAAGACAAGGGCATCGCAGGCAGCGAAGTAGGGGCGAACATCCTTTTTCTGTCCAGCGAAGACGACGCACTGCTCGAGTGACTTCTGGCGGACGAAGTTTTCCATCTCTGGGCGAAGCAACCCATCGCCGACCAGCACGAGAGTGAAGGAGCGGGAGGGCTGATGAGAGGCGAGCGAAGCGCGGAGAAGAGACGCGGCTTTTAGCAGAACGGAGTGACCCTTCTCGGTTGAGAAGCGACCGATGGTCAGAAAGATGAACGAGTTCTCGGGAGCGTGGAAGCCCGCTCTCAAGGCTGCAGCTTCAGGCGCAAGGGAATGCGGGCTGGCCCAATCGGGGTCAAGCGAATTGTGAAGAACGTGGAGTCGGTCATGGGGGATGCCGTATCGCATCAGATCCTGCGCGAATGCTTGACAGACAGTGATGACGGAGGTTGCCCGGGGAAGACTGAAGCGATCGAGCTGATTATATAAGCGCATCTTCAAGTCTTCCGCGGTGTAGCCGTGATGAAAAGCGAGCCACGGGCGCGCAACCGCTTTGTGAGCACGAGAGAGCAGGAAATGCGATTTGACGGAATGCGTTTGAACAACGTCAGGCGCGAAGGCGGCGAGGTGTTCAGTGAGGCGAGAAAGCACAGAGCGATCGAAGCGAGCGCGCTCCCAGACGATCGAGACAGGGATGCCGGCGTGACGGGCAGCTTCAATGAACGGGTCGCTATGGCGAGCGGCTTCGGCTTCAGAAGCAGCGCGGGAGTAGGCGAAGAAACGAAACTCGAGGCGATCTCGATTATGAGACGCAAAACGAATCAGGTTCTTGGCGGGACCGGTAACGGTTTTCGCTTCGACGACCGCGGCAATGCGCGGGATCATCCGATCTCAACGCCAACGTGGGCCGGCTCGGAGAGATGACTCGGTTGAGACACTTTTTCGAGCCAGTGCTCGAGAACGAGCAGATGCCAGATTTGTTTAGGCACAGCGTTGCTCGAAGCGGAAGAAGCAATAAGATCTTCCAGCCGCGAGCCGTTGATCCAGCCTTGCCGAGCAATGAGTGAGTGAGGGCCAAGGCGCTCGAGACTCTTGCGCCAGCGAACGGCAAGCCACTTCTCAACAGGGATGGTAAAACCGCGTTTGGGCCGGTTTGCGATGCGATCTCCCAGATGGCGCCGGGCCAGTTCGCGCAGCACAGCTTTCAGTTTGCCGCCGTGCAGCCGGACCGAGTCGGGAAGCGACAGAGCAAGTTCAGCCATGCGGTAATCGAGAAACGGCGAACGGGCTTCGATGCCGCAGAAAAGAGTCGTGCCGTCGACCTTAGGCAGGTATTCACCAGTAAAGACAGTGCGGAGATCGTAGAGCACCTGATCATCTAGCAGGCGTTTGGCCGAAGCGAACGAGGGCGCGATCTTGCGGCCGGCAATCGTCTCGCCGGCAAGCTGCGGTCCGAGAAGATTTTCACGCTCGAAGAATGGCAGGCCATCGTGCACTTGATTAACGGATCCGAGGCCACCGGTGGCGTAGTCAAGCAGATGTTTCGGGCGGCGCAAAGCCGGTACGGGATGAGCGAGCGGCCGGAGCATCCGCCACATGTGAGGAGCCACTCCCGGGAGTGTGCGCGCGATGCGCTGCGCCTGGAACATGTGCCGGTGATACGGGTAGCCAAGAAAGAAGTCATCCCCACCGTCGCCCGTCAAGAGCACTTTGGCAAAAGGCCGAACGGCGGCCGAGACCTGCAGCATGCCGAGGGCGGAAGTGCAGGCGAAGGGCTCGCTATAAGCCGCATTCAGATCATCGAGCCAAGCAGGACGGTCGCGCGACAGTTCCACAATCTGATGATCGATACCGAGTTTTTGAGCGATTTCAACGGCAGCTGCGGTTTCGTCGGAGGCCTCGCCGGGCGTTCCGACAGTGAAGGCGCGAACGCTCGAGTTGAGACGAGTGAGCGCCCAGCAGACAAGCGACGAATCGATACCGCCGCTGAGTAAGGCGCCGATCGGAACATCGGCCAGCAGACGGCAACGCACAGCGTCGAGCAGCAGTTCTTCGGTCTCATCTACGGCCTGCTCAAAGGTGCGTGCGCGGATAGCAATTTGCGCGGGGCTCCAATAAGTTTCGGTTCGCGACTGTCCGCGATGCCAGGTGAGGATGGTGGCGGGAGGCAGCTTCCGGATGCCTTGAAAGATCGAATGGCTGTCGGTCGGCCAACCGAACTCGAGCACCTCTAGCACGGCCTCGGGATTGAAGCCATCGCCGAAGTTTGCGTCGCGCAGCGCGCCGGAAGTGGAGGCGAACGCGATGCCATTCGGTTGTTCCGTGTAGACCAGAGGTTTGACGCCGAGGCGGTCGCGGACCAGCGAAAGCGTGCGCGTTTGGGCGTCCCAGATGCCGAACGCGAACATGCCTTGCAGGCGGCGCGTCATCTGCTCGATTCCCCACGCACGATACCCCTGCAGAAGAATTTCCGTATCGCAGTGCGACTTGAAGTGGAAGCCTTGCGACTCGAGCTCGCGTCGCAGCTCAAGGTAATTGAAGATGCAGCCGTTGAAGACGAGCCCGACCTGGCGATCGGCACTAAGCATGGGCTGATGCCCGGCGGGACTGAGATCGATGATGGCCAGCCTGCGATGCCCGAGTGCGGCTCCCGGCCAGATTTCGAGGCCAGCGCTATCCGGGCCACGGCGCGCCAGAGCGTCAATCATAGTCTGGACGACTGAAGAAAGTTCGTCGGGCGATTTGTCAGCGATATAACCGGCGATCCCGCACATCAGAATGAACCTTCACGGTAGCAGAAAAAGCGATTTTGGATCATGAGAGCTCCGACGGTGTACGGTAATTCTTGCGAGCAAGACCTTCCTGGTAAATCTGGCTCATCCGGTCGAGCGCAACCTGCATGTTCAGCTCTTCGGCAGCAAAGCGGGCGGCATTTGAGGCGAGTGAAGCGCGCAGGTTGGGCTGAAGGATCAGCGTCGCCAGCTTCTCTGACAATTCATTTACATTGCCGGTTTCGAAGAGCAAGCCGCGAACGTGATCTTCGATCAGCTCAGGCGTTCCACCGACGCGCGACCCAACAGGGCAGCAGCCGCACGCCATGGCTTCTAGGATCGCGTTAGAGAAAGCCTCCGAAGATGAACACGAGACAAAAATATCCATCGAGCGCAGAAAAGGAGCAACTGCGGACTGGGCGGGTACAAAGACGCACGCGGTACCGAGTTCGAGGGCGGCAGCCTTTTGCTGCAGCTTCGGCAGTTCCGGACCGCTGCCGACGATCAAGAGCTTGAGCCCGGGCTGCAATTTGTGCAGGGGAGCGAACGCTTCGATCAGCATGCCCATTCGCTTCTCAGGCCGGAGAACACAGACAGATCCGATGACGAGTGAGGCGTCTGCGACAAGGGACAATCTGTCGCGGGCCGCCGCAGAGAACTCCGCCGTATTGACACCGTTGTAACAGAGCAGCGTGCGCTCGAGCGGGAACCCGTAATCCTCCATCAGATGCTGGCGCATGGCAACGCAATTGACGACTACACCGTCGACAAGACGATCGGTGAAGACCATCTGCTGCCGCGTTCGCGGATCGAAGAGATCACGGTGACCAACCGCACTTGAAAGCACTAGCGGCACCCGCAGCAGGCGGGCCACGGGCACGGCGAAACCGGCGGTGACATCGTAAGCGTGCACCACGCGAATCTTCTTTTCAAGAACGAAGCGTGCAAAACGAGCGGCGGACCAGACGATGCGCGGAGATTTATAGCTCGAGACATCGAGATCGAGGATCGGGACACCGGCTTTCTGGACATCGGGGCTGCGCAAACCTCCACCTTGGAAGACAGCGACGTGGGGCGTAAAGCGCATACGATCGAGACCAATGGCGAGCTTGGCCACATCCCGCTCGATGCCACCCCCATCGAGTTTCCGGACAGTTAGCAGAATGGGAACCGGCAACCGGCTAAGGTCGGCCACTTCCGCCAGCAGAAGATTGCGAGATTTGAAAATGCGCGGCAGACATAGCAGGCTATACGGGAACTCGCGAGCGCTCAATTATGCGGTTCATCGCGACAATGATCGCGCCCAGGGTCAGGCTGGTGAAGCGATATGCCTGCGCCAGAAACACAAGCGTAATACTAAAGCCAAAAAGCATCACAAGCATGGTGCGGGCAGCCTCGGGAACGATGGGCATCTGTAATTTGCCGGCCCGCCGCAGCGATTTGACCATAAGGGTAATCGCCCATAGATAGATGAAGAGCATGGGGAGGCCGCACTCGCTCGAAAGCTGCGTATAGCCATTGTGAGTTTCATGCCACATGCCCTTCTGGTTGCGTTCACCCGCCAGTGCAGCTTGATACTCCTGGAAGACGCCCGGCCCAACGCCGAAGAGTGGTCTGCGGGCGGTGGCTCGGAGACTATCCATCAGCAAAGCGCGCCGGGCATTTTCCGAAGCAGCGGCGGATTCACTGGCGCGGCTGGAATCAAAGACAGAGATGATGCGATCCAGAGACTGTTTGTTAACGAAGGGCATGGCGGCTAATCCGAGCACGGGCACTCCCACCATGATCGCGAAGCGGAGCTTGCTCGACCCGGTGAGAGCAATGAAGGCGACGGTACCGAGAAGCGCGACGAACCCGCCACGCGAGCCAGTGCTCATGATCTCGAAGAGAGCTGCCGCAACAATGCCAGCACCGAAGAGCTTCACAATGGCAGATCTTTCTTTGGCAAACATCGTGAAAGCGATGGCAGGAAGACAGAAAATCAGGTGAGCCGCAAAGTCGTTCGGATCCTGGATACTGCCGGTCGAGACGCCGATGTCCATACGGCCGCCGCTGCTGCCGCGATGTAACAGACCAAATAGAACCGCGCTGGAGCCGGCGAGCCCAATCACGTTCAGCACCTTCTTCAGGTCATCCGCGGTAGAGATAACAGCGGGAATAAGGAGGAGCAACGGCAATACGGTCCGAATGTAAGGCATGGCTACCTGGTTAAACGATCCACCGCGCCAGGTGCTGAACAAGGTCGCCAGACAGAGCCAGACAACAAAAGCCGTCCAGACCCAAGCTAACCGCTCGCTATAGGCGACAAACATATTGCCAGCAAGAAACCAGCTGAAATAAGCGAGCGCTGCCAGGAAAATCAGGATGTGGGTATCGATGTGAATGGCCGACGAAATAAATTCGTGGACAAAGCTGAATCGGAAATAGAGGAAGAGGAGCGTACAGCGGAAGGCGAACAGACGCGCCGGGCTCTGAACGACAGGCGCAAAGGCCGGAGATTCGGGAACGTCATCCATGACCGCCGTGGCAGAAGAAGGAGTCGAGGTGGAAACCGGAAGGTACGAAAAACGCCGGGGGCGGCGAGATCCGGGGATGCGTTCGCGCCCGGAAACGGCCAACGCGCCCGGGGCAGGTTTAAACTTCGACACGCTTCACCGAGGAGCAAATAGGCATCAAAATAGCTGTAATGATTTTCTTTCGAGAACGCGTGCGGCTATAGCTACAAGTGTACTGTAATTCGGGGCTTATTCTCCACTCGAGGAGCATTCATCGGGGGTCTCACAAGGGCAGTCACGGGCTTTGAACATTTGGGCGACAGGAGCTGTCGGGAGCCGCAACTGTAAGACCCATAAAAGCTTGCAGGCGGCGTGCACGAACGGCAGGCGAAGGGCGGGCGACAAGCAATGCGGTTTGCATGTTCCGCTGAGCTTTGAAAGGGTCACCGAACCTTGCCGCAAATTCGTAAGCTATTAATCCTTTTGCTTCCGCTTCTACTCACGAGCTTTTCGTCTGTTATCGTTTTGGGCCAAGGGCCGACTACGACGGTCAATCTGGCGACGCAGGGGCGTAATCCCGATTTTTCGGCATTTCCTTTTACGCGACCGGTGGCAGTGGGCACGACTTTACCGCCAACATGCCAGCTGGGGCAGCTCTTTTTCAGCAGCACGGTCGCACCGGGGACAAATCTTTATGGCTGCACCGCCACGAATGTCTGGACAACGCTCTCTAGCGGCATTGTGCCGCTGCCGCAGATTACGCTAAGCTCGGCGAACCTCGCCTTCGGAAATGTAACGACAGGCGTAACGAGCGCTGCAAAGACGATCACGCTTACTAACGTGGGAAACTCGTTCTTGTCAGTCACGAGCATCTCCATGACGGGGACGAATGCTAGCGACTTCCCCATTGCGAATAATTGCGGCGGCATGGTGGCGTCGGGAGGTAGCTGCACGATATCGGTGGCATTCAAGCCCACGCTCGTCGCGAGCGAGGCGGCGACGGTAGCAGTCAGCGGGAATGAACCGGGGTCGCCCGTTACGGCAGCGGTAAGCGGGACAGGAGTCGCGGCCATTACCAGCGGCGGACTGGTGATCACGCCTTCGGCGACGTTTGCGGGCGAGAACGGAACGGTAACGGTGACCGCGAACCGGCCGGTAAACTGGTCGCTCGCCACCGGTAGTTCGGGCGCGATTACATCGAGTACGCCGACATCGGCAACTTTCACGGCACCCGCTACGATCGCGGCTCAGAACGCGATCGGCAGCTGCCAGGCGACGCCGAACGACACTGTCTACAACACACGAATCGATAATCTTCCCATCGAATCCCATTCGGCTTTGTGGACGGCGAACATGGGTTCAAACGGGATCACGTTTTTCACGGACTGGGGAACGAATATCGCCGACAGTACGACGCCGGTTCAGAACATGTCGTTCTTCTACACGACGCCTTACAACGGACCGTTTGTGATCCCGCAGTGGCCCGCGCTGAAGCGGCAGGGCGGAACTTTCGCGACAGATAAGAACAGCACCGACCATCACATTCTGACCGTGCAGAAAGATAACTGCCAATTTTATGAGATCTATAACAACTGGCTGGCGCCGCGCAACTGCCGGGACGGCACGCCGGGCTGCAATGCGACGAGTGGTTTGACTTATAGCTGGAGCAGCTACGCGCTTCCTTCGGCGGGATCGACAGATGCTGCGAATCTGCCGCTGGCGCCGTTGACGCCCCATGTCGATGAGATCAGGAACGGTGCCGTCAATCATGCCATGCGATTTACTCTCGCGGGCGGATACATACAATCTGCTTTATATTGGCCATCGAACAGCAGCAATGGCTGTAAGGCAGTGTGCAACAGCAGCCCGCCGTACGGCTCACGCTTCCGGCTGAAGGCGAGCTTCGATATCAGCCGATTCACACCCACGGCCCAGGTGTTACTGACTGCGTTGAAGCAGTATGGAATGTTTCTGGCGGACGGCGGCACGGGCCCGACGATTCCCACCAGCACGGACCTGAGCCAGGACGCCGTTGTGATGAGCGCGCTCGGAGAAATCGCCGCGGCCAGGATAGGCATGACCAATTTCGAAGCTGTGGACGAAACGAGCTTCATCGTGGCGAATAACTCCGCGCAGGTGAACCCGGCAAACGGATATCAGACACCGAGTAACTTCGCGGTGTTGACTGCGACCGATCAGAGTAACTCCAATTACCGGGTGAGCTTTCCGATAGCACTGCAGAGTGTGCAAGTGGGCTTACCCACGCCAAGCCTGTTTATGATGGCCGGGCTTTCGGCTTACCAGCTGACTTCGTGGGTGACTGGAACGAGCAATCAAAACGTAACTTGGTCGTTCAGTTCGGGCGTAGGTTCCGTAACACCGAGCGGGATGTACACTCCTCCGGCATCGGTTACGACACCCACCCAAACAGTGCTGAAGGTGACGAGCGCGGCGGACCCGAGTGCCTCTGCTCAGCTGTATGTCAGGATACTGCCGATTGGAACGAATCCGACGGGCAGCATTCGTATCGATATGGGCAGTTATTCGGGTATGACGGATGCCGGTGGCAACCTCTGGTTTGCGGACCAGGGCTTTGAAACGGGCAATTATGCTTACGTTCAAAGCGATTATCCGGCGTGGTCGCAAAAAGCAAACCCCGAAATAGGTATCTATCAGAGTGCGGGCAAGACCTACGGCAACGATATGGTTTACAGCTTCATCGTTCCGAACGGCAATTACAAAATACGCTTCATGATGGGGCAGCTATATGGGGGATGTTGGCCCAATTGTCCTATTACATTCGATAAGAACGCACACGCGCCGATTCACTTGGAAGCGAACGGCCAGATCGGGGCGCACAACTACGATTTCGGGATACCGATTGCTTACGCTTACGCGACTCCGGTGGACGCTTACATTCCGGCGCGCGTAACGAACAACACTCTATATGTGGCAGCAAGAACCGATACGAGCGATTCCACTATCTACCAGCCAGCCCCACTCATCGGCGGGCTGGAAGTGATCCCGGACAGCACGGCGCCTTACATCAAGATCGACGCGCAACAACGAACCAGCGTCAATGCCGGCGCAAGTCTTCAGCTCTACTCGGTGGGCTGGTACATGGATAATTCGGTTACATGGTCGATTTCCGGGCCAGGCACGATTACGGTAAACGGATTGTACTCGGCTCCGGCGACTGCGCCATCGTCGCCGCAAAGTGTCAAGATCACGGCTACCAGTAATTTAATTCCCAGCGTGCAGGACACGGTGACATTGACGATTCCGGCGGTAACGCAGTAGAGGCAGATGACAGCTTCGATTGCTGTATTTGCGTTCAGCGCCGCACTTGTTATTTATGTGCTGGCCGGTTATCCGCTTCTGTTGGTGGCCTGGGCGCGTCTTGCATCGCGGCCGATCAAGAAGCAGTTTACGGCGACGAAGATCACGATCGTCATTCCGGTGCGAAATGGAGTGCGCTGGATCGAGGCGAAGCTACGTTCGCTGCTCGCCTCGGATTATCCACCTGAACTGCTCGAGGTTCTGGTCGTTTCGGACGGGTCGACGGATGGCATTGAAGCCGTAATGGAGATGTTTGGCGACTCGAGAATCCGACTGCTCTCGCTTGCCGCAGGCGGAAAAGCAAATGCCGTTTCGAGAGCTCTCGAAGCAGTTTCGTCCGAATTAGTCGTCTTGACGGATGTCCGGCAGACGTTCGATCCGCACGCGCTTCGCAGACTGGTCGAGTGCTTTGCCGATCCGAAAGTGGGCGTCGTGACGGGCGAGTTGGTGATTCGGGAAGGCACGACAGAAGAAGAATTCAACACCGGACTTTACTGGAAATACGAGAAGTGGATCCGTAGGAACCTCAATCGGATCGACGCCATGCTGGGGGCAACCGGATCTATTTACGCCATACGGAGGGAAGCGTTCGCGCCAGTCCCGCCGCAGGTATTGTTGGACGACGTATACGTCCCGTTCGTGGCCGTCCAGCGCGGTTTCAGGATCTACTTCGAGGAGCAGGCGAAAGCCTATGACTTACCGACAACTCTAGAGTCCGAGTTCCGGCGCAAAGTACGAACGCAGGCGGGCGTTTACCAGATTATTGGCTACTTTCCGTGGTTGCTGTGGCCGGGAAATCGGCGATGCCTGCACTTCTGCTCCCATAAATTGGGCCGCTTGCTGTTGCCGCTCGCGATGATAGCGGTGGCGGTGGCGAGTTTTGGCCTGCCCATGCCTTGGCGCTTTTTCGCGCTCGGACTCCAAGGAATTTTCTACCTGCTCGCCCTAGCCGATCCAGTGGTTCCGGAGAGGAGCCCGCTTAAACGGCTCTCAGCCGTGATTCGGGCCTTCACTGTACTGGTGGCCGCCGCACTCTGCGCTTTGTCAGTCTTCTTCGTCCCGGCGCGGGAGCTTTGGAAAGAGACGAAAGTGACAGGCGCGGTTAAGCACCCCGACGAGTGAGAGGAAGCGAGTCTCCAGCGTGAGCGCGAGTTTTCGCGCCCACGCTGCAGGCCGGCTACCAGCGAATGCCCAACGTGATCGACACGATGGTGGTGTGCTGTGAACTGGTGAGCGCATCCAGATAGCGCGCCTCCACATACAGCTTCAAGGAAGTGCGCGGGCGCCGGTTCGCCTGGAACCCTACACTTGCCGGAAATTCCCGCCGTTGTCCAGGCGGTCTAAAACCCCTTGTGTTGTGGTTGTAAATCCACCGGCGACCGACTGGTGATTCAGACGCATGCACCGGGGGGATGAGCCCAAAGAAAAGCCCGCCGGAATGTGATTCGCGGCGGGCTCTGCTACTAAGCTGTCAATTTACTATTCGATATCGCGAGGACGTTTCTTGCGATTCCGTTTACGGGCGAGCGCTTCTTTTGTACGACGCTTTTCGCCTGGTTTCAGGTAGAACGAGTGGCGCTTGATTTCTTTGACAATATCTTCTTGTTGTACTTTGCGTTTGAATCTACGCAGAGCACTTTCGAGCGTCTCGCCATCCTGCAGATGGACTTCAGCCAACTAAATTCACCTACCTTCCGGGATCAGCCGCATCCGGCAAAGCGGCTAAACAACTAGTGTAACGCGCGGCGAACGCGTATGAGTTCGAGGGCATTCCGGTTGTTACAGTAAGAGTTCGCCGGACCTAAACAAAAGCGGCGGGAAACAACACACGAATGGAAATTGTAAAAGTAGGCGGCAGAGAAATTCTCGACTCGCGCGGTAATCCGACGGTTGAGGCAGATGTGTATCTCGCAGACGGAACAATCGGGCGGGCGGCAGTTCCTTCGGGAGCATCGACGGGCGAACACGAGGCGGTGGAACTTCGCGATGGTGAAGAGACCCGCTACCTGGGAAAGGGAACGCGCAAGGCGGCTGAGAATATCACCAAGTTTATCTCGCCGGCGCTGGCTGGGATGGACGCAAGCGACCAGACGGCACTCGACAGGAAAATGCTGCTGGTAGACGGCACCTCGAACAAAGGCAAACTCGGCGCCAATGCGATTCTGGCGGTGTCGATGGCGGCCGCGCGAGCCTCGGCTGAATCAGAGGCGACGCCGCTTTACCGCTACCTGGGCGGCGTGAACGCACGAGTGCTACCAGTGCCGATGATGAACGTGATCAACGGGGGAGCACACGCGGACAGCTCGGTAGATCTGCAGGAGTTCATGATTGCTCCGGTGGGAGCCGAACGGTTTTCAGAGGCGCTTCGGATGGGTGCCGAGACATTTCATACGTTGAAGGGCGTTCTTAAAAAGCGGGGCTATTCGACGGCGGTAGGCGATGAGGGCGGATTCGCGCCGAGTCTGAAAGCGAATGAAGAAGCTCTGGAAGTGTTGATGGAGGCGATCACGAAAGCCGGCTACAAACCCGGCGAGCAGATAGTGATTGCTCTTGATCCGGCAGCGAGCGAGTTCTACGACAAGGACAAGAAAAGGTACATCTTCAGGAAGTCGGACAAGAGCGAGAAGACGTCGGAACAAATGTCGGCGTTCTGGTCGAACTGGGTTGCGAAGTATCCGATTATCTCAATCGAAGACGGCATGGCGGAGGACGATTGGGACGGCTGGAAGCACTTGACCGAGGCGCTGGGCAAGAAGATTCAGCTGGTCGGGGACGATCTGTTTGTCACCAATAGCGAGCGTCTGCAGCAAGGCATCGATAAGGGAGTGGCGAATTCGATCCTGGTGAAAGTGAATCAGATCGGATCGTTGACAGAGACACTCGACGCGATGCGGCTGGCGAACAGCGCGGGCTACACTTCGATCGTCTCGCACCGGTCAGGCGAAACAGAGGATTCGTTTATTGCGGATCTGGCTGTGGCGACAAATGCCGGGCAGATCAAGACGGGGTCCGCCAGCCGTACCGATCGAATCGCAAAATACAACCAGCTGCTGCGGATAGAAGAAGAGCTTGGGGACGCGGCAGTTTACCTGGGCAGGAAAGCGTTCCATCAATAAGCCATGGCAAGAAATACGCCGCTGGTGCTGACGATTTTGGACGGCTGGGGTTATTCGCCAAGCATAGACGGCAATGCAATCGCACTGGCGCGCAAGCCCAACTACGACATGCTGCTGAAGACCTATCCGAACACGCTCGTGCAGACATCGGGACCGTATGTGGGCCTGCCGGACGGCCAGATGGGCAACAGTGAAGTGGGGCATATGAACATGGGAGCGGGCCGCGTGATTCATATGGACGTCACGCGGATCGACCTGCTGATCAGCTCCGGCGAGTTACTGAGGAATCCTGCGCTGCTGAGGGCAATGGAAAAAGCGGAGGGTCACCGGCTGCATCTGCTCGGTTTGTGCAGCGACGGCGGGGTACACGCTCAGCTTTCACATTTGTATGCGCTGCTTGAAATGGCGAAGCGACATGGGTTGACGGACGTTTTTGTGCATTGCTTCACCGACGGCCGCGACACGCCGCCCGAGAGCGGCGCCAAATACATTGAGCAGCTCGAGAAAAAGTTGGAGGAGATCGGGATTGGGAGAGTCGCTTCGGTTTCCGGGCGTTACTACGCGATGGATCGGGATAAGCGGTGGGACCGCATCGGGCGCGCGTTCGGCGCCCTGGTGACGGGTGACGCAGGCAGGTCCGATTCAGCTTTGAAAGCAGTTCTTACTTCCTACGAACACGGCGTAACGGATGAGTTTATCGCCCCGGTAACAATCGTCGGAAAGGACGCGCAGCCGCTCGGGTTGATCCGGGAAGACGATAGCGTAATTATGTTCAACTACCGGGCGGACCGGGCACGCGAGATTACCATGGCGCTTACCGATGCGACGCTCGCGGAACCCTCTCGCTCCCTGGTTCCAAAGGGGCTGACGTACACGACCATGACGCAGTACGACAAGAGCTTCGGACTGCCGTATGTGCTGCCGACAGAGCACCCGGACAACATCCTGGGAGAAGTAATGGCACGGGTAGATGCCAGAAACCTGCGCGTGGCCGAGACCGAGAAGTACGCACACGTCACATATTTCTTCAACGGCGGGAACGAAAAGCCGTATGCCGGCGAGGAGCGCGAGATGGTGGCTTCACCAAAGGTGGCGACCTACGATCTCGAACCGGAGATGAGTGCTGCGGGGATCACGGCGCAGGTTGTGAAGGCGATCGAAAGCGGCGGCTTCGATCTAATCGTCATGAACTACGCGAATGCGGATATGGTGGGCCACTCGGGGAAGCTTGAACCGACGATCCGCGCTTGCGAGACGGTGGATACAGGGCTCGGTTTGATTCATCAGGCGCTGAAGCGCAGCGGGGGGTCGTGGTTGGTGACGGCTGACCATGGGAACGCCGAATTGATGATCGATCCTGTAACGAAAGGGCCCCACACGTATCACACGACAAACCCGGTCCCGTTTCTGTTCATGACGAACGATGAGGTTCAGTTGCGGCCAGGCGGCGCGCTCAAAGATATCGCGCCTACGGTTCTTGGTATTCTCGGCCTGCAACAACCGGCCCAAATGAAGGGCGCGGATCTGCGAGTGAAAAACGGCGAGAGTTTAGAAGGTGCCCACATCCAATCGCAGAACGATCAAGGGTAAGCCGGCCTGCCCGTGCGGACATAACGGACAATACCCCGGGAGTCACGCAACCAGTGTTTGGCGATGAGATCGATCTTGACATCGCCAGGAGGTGCTGCGACAACTGCCTGGCCAGCGTTTTTCTGCGCAGAAGTAAGGGCCAGCCAATCACCGTCGTTCACTTTCAGAGCAGCGAAATCGGTGTTGCTAGTCGAAGCAGCGGGCCATTCTACAACCAGTTGACTGCGCTGTTCGCGCACACTCACCGGAATAACCGGCGAGGGCAGCCGGAGGTACGCCCAGTAGCCGGCGATGCAGCCCAGAAAAGCCGCGAGCACCAGCACAGCGGCAGATTTCACCCCTAAACTACGCTGGCCTTGATCATTGGGCCGAGCGCGCCTGGAAGTGAGGCTGGCGTACGGATAAGCAAGATCTGGCTGATTGTTGTTTGCGAGATCCGGACGGCGTGGGATAGAGGAGGGGACGATCGGAGTGATCACAGCATCAGACGGCGGAGAGTTTACGGGAAGAGTGCCCGCGGTCCGTACTCTGGTCGATTCACCGGTGGGCTGACGCATCGCAAAGGCCGGTGACGGAGGGAAGTGCGAGGGTGGCGGACTGGGCCGAGGCTCGAGCGGAGGTTTATCGCGGAGCAGCGGCGCGGATACGGAGGCCGCTGGCTGATCGCTGGTGCGAGCGGCTTGGCTCGAGAGCGGCAGAATGAAAGCCGTGCCAGAGGAATTGCGAAGAACGGTCCCACTGTGATCGCGCACGTGAAAAGCGAACCGGGTGGGCTGGAAGCGTTCGGGCTTTACCAGCAGCAAGAGGCTGCCTGGTTCCGGGAAGAATTCGTCGAACCAGCCGGCTTCACGATCATTAATCTCCAAAGCCGTACGAGTGTGTCCGATGAACAAGCCCACGGGAGTGAGGCCGGCAAGATCAGGGTCGGAGGCAGCGGAGACGATCTGCTCGCGCAGGAGATCGAGATCCTTTTCAGAAAGCACGAACGAAGGCCCGAAGGCATGCTGACACTGGATGGGACGGAAGGCCTCGATGCGAATGGAGCTCGCGCTCTTCACGCCAAACAGGAGACCGCCACTCTCAATCCCGCCGTGCGGGATGCGACGGTAACCGTCGCCGACTAAAGAGTCGATGTCCCCAAACAGAGGCAGCGAATAGGTGACTCTAGCCGATCCATCCGGAGATGTCCAGAACGCATAGCCGGCGGCGGGGTCTTGGGTACTCATGAGGTTTTCAGCGAGTAGTAGCGCGCATGATGGACGCTCGGAGGCGGAGTTTCATCCGAATCTCCAGAGTCAACCTGGAGCTGGTAGAAGTATGTAACAGCTCCCATAGCCACGAGCAGAATTGCCATTGCGGTAAGCCAGCGGGCCGCACGCAGACTCCAGGCAGTCTCTTCAGTGGCAAGCGCGGCGCTGTAGGCCACGAAGGAGGCGGCAAGCGCGAAACTAAGACCAAGCTTCCAGGCCCAATGCATGACGTCCAAAGCAGCCTGGCCGCCAATCTCGGACCAAGCGGTGAAGATTGCGATGAGTGCGAGAAGAAACTCACACGCGTAGACAAGACGCAGCGCTCTTTGACTCATCGGCAAAAGAACTCTCATTCTACGATGAGAATGTAATTAGAACCGCTTATAAGCCCGATCGTTACTAGATTCGCGCTCGTGCTGGACCAGGAGTTCACATAGATCAATGAAGACTGTTGTTGAAGGAATCGAGCTGCATCTGGCGCATCCGGACGAACTTGACGTGGCCTGGATCGGGCAGGAAGAAGCGTTCCGGCAGTTAATGGCCGCCTGGCTGGTGCTCAATGATCGCGATCTCCCGATGAACCCGCGCCTGCTTGGGAAGCCGGGCGTGGGGAAGACGACGATGGCTTATGCGGCGGCAAAGCGCCTGGGCCGTGATGTGTATATCCTGCAAGCAACAGTCGATACGAGACCGGAAGACCTGCTGATTACACCGGTGATTGAGGGTGTTTCGAAGCTCAAGTACGTCGCTTCTCCCCTGGTAACAGCGATGCTGCGTGGCGGGGTCGCGATTCTGGACGAAGGCAATCGGATGAGCGAGAAAAGCTGGGCGAGCCTGGCGCCGCTGCTCGATAACCGGCGTTATGTGGAATCCATTGTGGCGGGGGTGAAGATCAAGGCGCACCCTGATTTCCGGATGGTAGCGACGATGAACGAGGACGCCTCGACCTTCGATCTTCCGGAGTATATCCACTCGAGACTGCAGCCACAAATCCTGATCGATTTCCCGGAGCGCGAAGAAGAGCTGGCGATCTTGCGTGAAAACGTGCCGTTCTCTCCCGAGGAGGTGCTCGAGTATGTAACGGGCTTTCTGCAGCAAGCGCACGCCGCGGACGAGAGCTACACGGTGCGCGACGGGGTAAACATTGCGCGTTACGCGCTCAAGCTGAAGGCCGACTCGAGTAAGCCGCTGCGGCATTTACTGGAGGACTCCATCATGGCGGTACTGGGAGAAGAAGCGCTCCACTATATAGTGATAGTGCGCTGAGGCCGAAACATGGACCTGCCATTCGATTCAGGGGGCTTGGTGAGGCGCGGCAATCTCACTTACCTGCCGGTGGTGCCGGGCAGGCTGGAGTTCGCCCTCCAGGTGCGGCGCGTACTTCTGGAGCAGCGCCCGGCCGCGGTTGCAGTCGAGCTTCCCGTGTCTCTGGAGGACGTGTACGGGACGGCAGTGGATCGAATGCCGCAGATGTCTGTGATTCTTCTGGCAGCGGACGGCAACGCGGGCGAAGAGGACGAACGGACCTACATACCGGTGGAACCGGGTGATCCCTTTACGGAGGCATTGCGAACGGCGCGTGAGCTCGGGGCGGCAGTCATGTTTCTAGAGCCAGCGACGCAGGAGAAACCACACATCGGGGCACCGTATCCGGCTCCGTACGCAGTTGCGCAAATTGGAATTGACCGCTATGTAGAGCAGTACCGGCTCACGCCGCCGCCAAGGACGGCTGATCTGCAGTCGCATGCGTCGGCGATGGCGTGGAAGCTGCAAGGTGCGGATCCGCTGGCAGCGACCTGCGTCGTGGTCTCCCTAAATACGCTAGATGCGCTGCTGGATGCGATGGATCAGCCGCAGGAAGAGCCACCCGCTCCGCGCGTCCGGCTTTTCGGGCGGGCCGAGCTCTTCAACCTGCACCCTGATTGCCTGGCCGAAGTCACTTCGGAACCTCCGTATTACCAGGAGCTCTACGGAAGTTTTCGGGAAAAAGGACTAATGGAGGGGGGCAGCATTCCACGGCCGAACTGGCAACTGGAGTTGCTGCGCAAAGCGGAAGCCGAGTACTCGGTGCAGACAGGCGACCAGATGCAGGCCTGGCAACGGATCGGGCTGGCAAAGTTCGCGCGCAATCTTGCACTGCTCGATCGTGATCTGATGCCTGGCGCATATGACCTCACGCTGGCGGCGCGTTCTATTGTCGACGACAACTACGCGTACGAGGTGTGGGAGATGCTGAACCGCTATGGAGCGCAGCAGACGGAAGACTCAGCGCTTCCGACATTGAACATTTCGGGAGAGCAGGTCTGGCTAAACACTCGCGAGCTGAGGATCAGGCGGCGGCTGCCACGCATGAAGCAGCGGATGAAGCCGGCTGGACTTTTAAAGCGGAAACGGGAACGAGCGAAGGGCGAATGGGCAAAGCAGACTACCGGCTCATCAATCTGCTCGTATCCGCCGGAAGATCTGGTGATCGAGAACTATGGCCGCTTTCTAAAGACACGGGCGAAAGGACTCATCTCTGAGGAGCGTTCCCGGGTGGAGCCGTTTACGACGTCCATTCGGGACGGGATCGATCTAAGAGAGACGATTCGCAATTGGCAGCAAGGGAAACTGTACGTTCGAGAGCTAGGCCAGTACTCGGGTGAGGTAGGCGCGGTGGTGATTATTTTCGACGAAGATCGCAATAATCGGTACCGATATCTCACTACTTGGCTAGGCGAGCACCAGAACGAGTCCGACATGGCTTTTTACTCGACCCCGCCCTTCGAACACCTGGTAGGACCTGGGGTAGGCCGAGCAGAATACGGCGGGTTATTGATGACCTTGCCGCCGAGGCGGATGTATGACGTTTGGGGCGATATCGATTACGATGCGGCGGAAACAAAGGCGGAACGGCTCTTGATGGCTGCGCTGGACTATTCGATACAGCGCAACGTGGTGTATGCCGCGGCCAAACCACCGCGCTCAATGCTCCGGCAACTGGCAGGACGTGCGAACCGCAAGATTATCTATATTCCGCTAGGGCAACTATCTCCGGCAAAGCTGAAGAAGATCCGGGTGGTGCACGTACTGGACAGCCACGAAAGACGAGCTGGAGCGAAGCAGTACCTTTGGTGAGCCTCTCGGCGGGTAAGTTGGCCGATCACCAGAAATACTCGCGCTGCTTTAACCTAAACTTCTGCCCGGTTTAGCCGATCAGGATATGGGATGACTAGACGGGCAAAAGAGCGGAAGTGTAAGGGCTGCGTGCCCTACCGGCGAAAGCTTGCCCGACTGCACGGAATTGCGCTGCTGCTCTTTTCCGGACTTTGGTGCTCAACCGCCACGGCTAGCCTCGATCCGAGCCGCGCGATCAGCGAATACATTCATGAATCCTGGCAGACCGGGCAAGGTCTGCCGCAAAACTCGGTGCTCTCGTTGGCACAAACCCCGGACGGCTATATCTGGATGGGAACCGAGGAGGGACTGGTCCGTTTTGACGGTGTGCGCTTTACGGTATTCGACAAGAACACGGCAGGGCTGAAGCACAATATGGTCCTCGCGCTGCTTGTGGACCGGCATGGCGACTTGTGGCTGGGAATGTACGGCGGTGGAATTGCGCGACTGCACGCAGGCAAATTCGAAGCTTATACGACTACCGAGGGCCTGCCGTCGAACATGGTGCGGGCTCTCTACGAAGATAGCGATGGCACCCTCTGGATCGGGACCGATGGCGGGGGACTGGCGCAGTTCAAAGGAAACCGGTTTAAGGCTTTCACGAAAGCTGACGGACTAATTGATAATGCCGTCTTTTCCATAACGGGAGATCATTCGAAGGCGCTCTGGATCGGCACCCAAAACGGCGTAAGCTGCCTGCGAAAGGGCGTGTTTTCAAGCTTCACGACGCGGAATGGGTTGAGCGGCAACTTTGTTCGAACGGTTCTCGCCGATTCTAACGACACGCTCTGGGCGGGCACCAACGACGGGCTGTCTGCCATTTCGGCAGCCGGTGTACGGCATGTGAGCGTGAATGAAGGCATTGCCGGCAGCACGGTGTTTTCACTCAAGAAGGACGCCGCCGGAACATTGTGGATAGGGACGTCAGCAGGGTTGAGCAGGCTGGTGGACGGGAAGTTAAGCCACTATTCGGAGAAAGACGGGCTAAGCGGCAAGGATGTCTGGGCAATCCTCGAAGACCGGGAAGGCAATCTCTGGGCGGGAACGGCCGGCGGCGGTTTGAATGCGTTGAAAGCGGGAATTTTCACCAGCGCGGGCACGGCGAACGGACTTAAAAGCGATCTGATACTGCCGATCTTTCAAGACAGCGGCGGAGGGATCTGGCTCGGCTCCGACCAGGGCTTGATGAATATCAAGGATGGCCGGCTGACAACGTACACAACCAAAGATGGACTGCCAGACAACTTTATTTTTTCGATTGTGCAAGATCGCAGCGGAACAATGTGGATCGGCACCCGCCAGGGGCTGGCACGTTTCAGCAACGGCTTGTTTTCGAAGGTAAGTGAAGTTCCGAACGGGTTCGTGCTCTCGACGTATGTAGACAGGAACGGTGAGCTGTGGGTGGGCGGAAGAACCGGTTTAAGCCATTTGACTGACGGCGTGTTCACCACTTACAAGACCGGCGATAACGTGATTGCGATCTTCGAGGATGCGAAGGGCGTGTTGTGGGTGGGTACGGGTGGGGGAGGGCTGAGGCGCTTCGAATCCGGGCACTTCACTCCGTTCACCATGAAAGACGGTCTAGGCAGCGACGTAGTGTGGTCAATCTACGGCGAACCTGACGGCACTCTTTGGGTTGGTACTAGTGGAGGCGGACTCTCCCGGCTCAAGGACGGCAAGTTCACGACTTACGGCGTAGCAGCGGGGCTGTTTGATGATACGGTTCTGGCGATCCTGGATGATCGCCTCGGCAATCTCTGGATGAGCTCCAACAAGGGCGTGTTTCGCGTCAGCAAGAAGGAGCTGAACGAATTTGCAGAAGGGCGAATCCACCGGATCAGATCAACCGGCTATGGCGCGGCAGACGGAATGAGAAGCCGGGAGTGCAACGGGGGGTTCCAACCGGCCGGGCTTAGGTCGGCGGACGGCAGATTGTGGTTCCCCACCACGAAGGGCTACACGGTGGTCGACCCGCGGTCGATCAAACGGCCTGTCCTGCCGATTGCAGTGCTCGAGCGGGCGGTAGCCAATGGCAAGGAATTCTCTCTCGACGGACCGGCGCGTATTCCGCCGGGCAAGGGCCAACTCGAATTTCAGTTCACGGCACCGAGCTCGAACGCGCCACACAGGATCGAATTCCGCTACATGCTCGAAAATTTCGATAAAGACTGGAGCGAGGCGGGACAGCGGCGGGCTGCTTACTACACCAACATTTCTCCGGGCGAGTATCGTTTTCGCGTGCAGGCCGGAAGGGATGGGCAATGGAGCACCGCGGAAGACAGTCTTTTGCTAACGTTGCAGCCGCATTACTACCAGACGAAGACGTTCTACTTCGCTGTGATTGTGGCGGGGCTGCTGTTGTTCGGCGCCGCTTACCGGATTCGAGTGAGGCAGCTTAAGCTGCGGGAACTGACGCTAGTAGGGCTGGTGGACGAGCGTACGACAGCGCTGCGCGAAAGCGAGAAAGAGCTGCGAAAGTCCCGCGATGAGCTGGAGCACCGGGTAGAAGAACGAACCAGTGAACTGGTGATCTCGAACCGCGCGCTGGAGGACGAAATCGCCTTCCGGCGAAGAACCGAGCAGGAATTGCGGCTGGCGAAGGAATCGGCCGAGGCGGCGAGTTTGGCAAAGAGCGAGTTTCTCGCGAACATGAGCCACGAGATCAGGACGCCGATCAATGGCATTCTCGGAATGACCGACATCACGTTGAGCACGGACCTGCAGGACGATCAGCGGGAGTACCTGGAGATCGTGAAATTCTCGGCGGATTCGTTGTTGGCGATCGTGAATGACATTCTTGATTTCTCGAAGATCGAGGCCAAGAAGCTGATGCTCGATACGGCGCCGTTTGATTTGCGTGCCTCGCTCGGCGAATTGATCCGGTCGCTATCCATTCGCGCCCGGCAGAAGGGCTTGGATCTGAACCTTGCCATAGATGACGAGGTAGCGGACGAGCTTTCGGGAGATGCGCTTCGCCTGCGACAGGTGCTTCTGAACTTGCTGGATAATGCGATCAAGTTTACGAGCCGTGGATCAGTCTCGCTGGCCGTCAGTGTGGAAGAGAAGGCGGCGGATAAGGCGATTCTGCATTTCGCGGTGGTAGATAGCGGTATCGGCATACCGCCGGAGAAGCAGAAAGCAATCTTCGAGGCTTTTGCGCAGGCAGATACATCGTCGACGCGGAGATTCGGAGGAACCGGGCTGGGGCTGACAATCTGCTGCCAGCTAGTAGGTATGATGGGCGGCAAGCTGTGGGTGGAAAGCCAGATCGACTGTGGAAGTACGTTTCATTTCACAGCGTGCTTCGATCTGCGCCCATCGCGGGCAGCGCAGCTAGTGGAAAGTGAAGCCGGTCAAACGATTGAGGTATAGCGCGGCGAAACCTCGGAACGCATCTGTAGATGAAACGTCTGAATAGGGGCAGGCGCGAGTGCCCGACCAGAAAGCCTGAACCAGGCAAGTTCGTTATACTTCTATTACAGATCCCCGGAAAACCCCTTTGATGAACAGTCGTTTTAAATGGATCGTTGTTGGCAGCTCAACGTTTGTAGTGATGCTGCTTTTACTTGGCGCCAGAAGCGGACGGGCGGTAGCTACGGATGACGTATACGGTCATTTGAAGGTCTACACCGAAGTTCTCGAGCGAATCAAGCTCGAGTACGTAGAGGAACCGAATGTAAAGGGCGTCACCCTCGGTGCGATCAACGGTCTGCTGGAATCGGTCGATCCTTTTGCAAGCTACTTAAACGCCGATCAGTACCGTCAATTCGAGAAAGCGCAGAATGCGCCTAAGTCGGGAGTTGGAGTGGTGCTCGCCAAGCGTTACGGCTATGTTGCGATTGTCGACGTTCTTCCTGGCTCACCGGCAGATAAGGCGAACATCTCGACAGGCGATCTGATCGAAAGCATCAACAACGTTGCAACGCGTGATATGCCACTCGCTTACGCCGAGCAGCTGCTGCGGGGCGATCCAAACACGACGGTTGATATGACTGTTCTCCGGTTGAGAGATCGGGATCCGCAGAAGTTAACACTGACCCGGGCGAATGTTACGTTTCCGGATGTTTCGGCCAAAGCAATGCCGGGCGAGGTTGGCTATTTGCATGTTGCGAGCCTGGCCGGTAATCGCCTGAGCGAGACCAAGACTAAACTACAGGATTTGAAGAAGCAGGGTGTGAAATACATCGTGCTGGATTTGCGCCATTGCTCCACGGGCGAACAGGAGAGCGGCGTTCCGCTGGCGAACTTGTTTCTGGATAGCGGCGAGATCACCTATCTGCAGGGTCAGAAAACGGCGAAGAAAGATTTTAGTGCGAATCCTGCCGAGCAGGTGTGGAAGGGACCGCTGGTTGTGATCACCGATCGGGCGACCGCCGGCGGGGCTGAGATCGCTGCGGCTGCGCTGATGGATTCGAAGCGCGCGCAAGTCGTGGGGGAGAGAAGTTACGGAGACGCAAGCCTGCGTAAGACAATTCAGATGGACGACGGCGGGGCAGTAATTCTTTCGGTAGCCAAGTACTACTCGCCTTCGGGAAAAGCGATTCAAGATACAGGCGTGGTACCCACCGTGCAGATCGCTGAAAACGATAATTCGCCGGAATTCGACGCGGAAGGCAACCCGCTGCCGGGCACTGCACCGAAAAACACGGAAGACAATCTCCTGAAGCAGTCGATCGAACTTGTAACGGGCAGGACAACGATCGCGAAGCTAATGAACGATTCCACTGTGCCCATCATCGCCGGCGGCCAGCATCCGATCGTCGAGAAGAATCAGCAGCACTAGGAAGACAATCATGCCCCTGTACGAGTATCGCTGCGAGAAATGCGGCGAGTTGTTCGAAGTAAGACAAAACTTTGCTGACGAACCAGTCCGAACGCATGAAAAGTGCGGCGGTCCAGTAGAACGTCTGATCTCCGCGCCGATGTTCAACTTCAAGGGCAGCGGCTGGTACGTGAACGATTACGCAAAGGCCGGAAAGTCAGGCGCAAACGGGGACTCCGGCGCCAAGAGCGATTCATCGGAAAAGAGCGAAGCTAAGAAAGAGGCTGCGCCTAAAGCCGCGGCCGATAAAAGCAGTTCCACAACTGAGACGAAAGCCGCGCCTTCTCCTTCAGTCCCCACTTCTGAAACAAAGTAGCCGGCTACCTCGCTGCGGCCAGCGCAGCATTCAGAGACCCCTGCCGATAGCCTTCTAAATCGAGCGCTACATACAGGAAGCCCAGCTGCTTGAATATCGCAGTGAGGGCTTTTGCGGTTTCGATGTTCAGAGCTTTCGGCATCTCGTCCGGCGCAATCTCAATCCGGGCAAGTTCGCCGTGAAAACGTACCCGGAACTGGCGGAAGCCCATTGCGCGAATGGACTCTTCGCCTTGCTCAATGGTCTGAATCGTCTTAAGAGTGACTTCCGTTCCGTAAGGTACACGCGAGCTCAGACAGGCGGCTGCCGGCCGATCCCATACCGAAAGGCCGGCTAAGCGTGAGAGCTCTCGAATCTCAGCTTTGCTCAGATTGGCTTCCACTAGCGGCGCTTTGGCCTGGTGAAGTTTGGCAGCGTTCTGGCCGGGGCGATAGTCTCCCAGATCGTCCGCGTTCACACCGTAGACGACGTGTTCGTAACCAGCTTCGGCCGCGAACAGATCTAGCCGTTTGAATAGCTCATCTTTGCAATGGAAGCAGCGGTTTTTGTCGTTCTTGACGTAGTCGGGATTTTCGAACTCATAAGTAGCGATGTACTCATGGCGGAAGCCACACTCGGCCGCGAACTGTTCGGCTGCTCTCTTGTGCGAAGCGGGGATGGAGGCTGAATCCGCGGTAATAGCGATTGCATCGTCTCCCAGCACGCGATGAGCAGCCCAGGCGAGATAGGCAGAGTCCGTTCCGCCCGAATAGGCGACGATGACCCGGCAGAGGCTCTGCAGATAGGCAAAGAGTTGGTCTTGTTTGGCCAGAAGCTCTGGCGTGGCAGACTCGCTGGTGGTGTTCTTGATGGTAACCAGAGCGGTCATACCTGAAGTATATAGCGACCCAAGCAAGGAGCGGCACCGGCAGACCTACGCACATGAGACCTGCGCCGCTGCTTGGGGGTAGCCGGACAAGCTATCAGGTAAAGTGATTCGGATGAGCACTGCCTATCACAGCTGGTATTACGACACGCGTGTCTGGCTGACGACGACCTTCCTCGGGGTGTTGTGCCAGAAGTCAGTCTCCGACATGTGGAATTACCAGGAGATCTTGTCGGAGTTGAAACCGGGTCTGATCGTTGAGTTCGGCGCTTTCAACGGAGGCTCGGCGCTCTACTTTGCAACGATAGCCAAGCTCGTCAAGCCGGAGGCGCTGGTTCTGTCGGTGGATGTGGACCTGAGCAGGATCGATCCACGGGTGAAACAGGAGCAGGCCATAGAGTTTTTCGAGTCGAGCTCGACCGACGCGGCGGTGGCAGCGCGCATCCTGGCGTTACGGGCGCAAAGGCCCGGGCCGGTGTTCTTTATCGTGGACAGCGACCACCGCAAAGAACACGTGCTGGGTGAACTAGAACTGCTGCGGGGAGTAACGCGCACCGGGGATTATGTTGTGGTGGAAGACGGCAACTTAAACGGGCATCCGGTGATGCCGGGCTGGGGCGAAGGTCCGTGGGAGGCGCTAGAAGAGTACAGGCGCCTCCATCCGGATGACTACATGCGCGATGAAGTTCGAGAGTCGAAGTTCGGCTTTACCTTCGCGCCTAAAGGCTTTTTGGTTCGCCGCTAGAGCGCGCTTGTTTATTGAAGCGGCAAGTCACCGTTCTTAGTGACATCCTCTTCGGGTTCGGGGATGCAGGAAGCCGCCGCGACAATATCGCCCTCTTCCATGCGCACCAGACGCACGCCCTGCGTAGATCGGCCGGCCTGCCGGATTTCACCGGATTCCAGGCGAATGATTTTGCCGTCCCTGGTTACGATCATCAGGTCCGTTACCTCGCGGACGGAGAGAACCGCAACGACCTTGCCGACCTTCGGTGTCGTCTTCATATTGATGACGCCTTTGCGCCCGCGACCCGTCAGGCGATAGTCTTTCAGAGGCGTGCGCTTGCCGAATCCGTTTTCCGAGATCGAAAGAATTAGACCATCCTCTTCGACAACTTCTAAGCCGATCAGGTAGTCGCCTTCTTCGAGATCCATTGCGCGAACGCCGCGGGCTTGGCGGCCCATGGGCCGTACCTCGTCTTCACGGAATCGGCTGGCCATGCCGTTGTGGGAGCCGAGGAATATGTATTTGTCGCCGGTAGTAATGGTAGCCCCGAGCAGTTCATCGCCATCGTCTAAGGCGACGGCAATGATACCGCGCGCAAGCGGATTGTCGAATTCAGTCAATTCGCATTTCTTGATGACGCCCTGGCGCGTCACCATTACGATGAACTTGCCGGGCACAAACTCCTTGACCGAGAGAAATGCCTTAACGCTTTCGTCCGGCTGGAGGTTGATCAGGCCCGAGACGTGTTTGCCTTTCCCGGTGGTAGCAGCGTCCGGAAGCTCGTAGATTTTGAGCCAGTACACGCGGCCTTTGTTGGTGAACAGCAGAAGGTAGGAGTGAGTGGAGGCGATGACGAGGTGCTCGACTACGTCTTCAGTGCGAGTACCCATACCGATCCGGCCCTTCCCGCCGCGCGACTGGCGCCGGTAGGTATCGACCGATGTGCGCTTCAGATAGCCGCCGCGCGATACTGTGACGGCGACGTCCTCCATCTGCACGAGATCTTCCAGGCGGATTTCGCCCATGTCTTCGATGATTTGCGTGCGGCGCTCATCACCAAAGTCTTTCTGAACTTCCTTCAGCTCCTTGATGATCAGGTTCTTGAGAACCCTTTCAGAGCCGAGGATTTCGGTGTATTCGCCAATCAGACGCTGGATTTCGGCCAGCTCGTCGATGATCTTCTGGCGCTCCATGCCAGTGAGGCGCTGGAGCTGAAGCTCGATGATGGCCTGCGCCTGACGTTCACTAAACTCGAAGGTAGCGACCAAGCCTTCGCGGGCTTCCCTCGGATTTCGGGCAGCACGAATAAGTGCAATGACGGCATCGAGGTTGTCGAGCGCTTTCTGAAAGCCGAGCAGGAGGTGCTCGCGCTCGCGGGCCTTGCGCAGCAGGTAGTCGGTACGCCGGCGAACGACGTCGACCCGGTGATCGATGAAGCGCTTGATCAGATCGATGATGCCGAGCTCGCGGGGCTGGCCGTTCACGATCGAAAGCATGATGGCCCCGAAGTTCACCTGCATCTGGGTTTGCTTGTACAGGTTGTTGAGAACGACCTCGGCCTGCTCGCCGCGCTTCAACTCGAAGACGACACGCATACCATCGCGATCACTCTCGTCCCGGGCATCGGAGATACCCTCGAGCTTCTTCTCGGTGACCAGCGACGCGACATGCTCGAGCAGCCGCGCCTTGTTGACCTGATAGGGAATCTCGGTGACGATGATCGATTCGCGGTCCTTGCCCAGCTTCTCGATGGAAGCTTTCGCGCGCAGGCGGATGCTGCCGCGACCGCGGGTGAAGTAATCGAGAATGCCCTGACGGCCCAGGATAAAGCCGCCGGTCGGAAAGTCGGGCCCGGGCACCATTTCGAGGATCTTTGCCAGCGGCGTGGCCGGGTCCTGGACGAGAGCAATCGTGGCGTTGATAATTTCGGTAAGATTATGGGGCGGAATGTTGGTGGCCATCCCGACCGCAATTCCGGATGAACCGTTGACCAGCAGATTCGGCACGCGAGCCGGTAAAACCTCCGGCTCCGTTTCGTTCTCGTCGTAGTTGGGGCGGAAATCGACGGTCTCTTTGTCGATGTCTTCGAGCAGCGCACCGGCTATGCGCGCCAAACGCGCCTCGGTATAACGCTCTGCCGCCGGAGGATCACCATCCACCGATCCGAAGTTGCCCTGACCGTCAACTAGCGGGTAGCGCATGTTAAAAGGCTGCGCCATGCGCACCAACGCGTCGTAAATGGGCACGTTGCCGTGGGGGTGGTACTTACCCATCACATCGCCGGTAATCTTGGCGCATTTACGAGTGGAGCGGTTGTAATGCAGGCCCAGCTCGTGCATTCCGTAAAGAATGCGGCGGTGTACCGGCTTCAGGCCATCGCGGACGTCAGGCAGTGCCCGACCAACGATCACGCTCATGGCGTAATCGAGATACGAGCGCTTCATCTCGTCTTCGATGTTGATGGGAATTAGATTTTTATTGTCGCCGGGCGGAGGAAACAAGCCTCCGCTGTTCGGCCCGTCTTGATCGGCCAAAGATTCTCCTGCTTGGGTAGCGATTTACAAGGCAAGCGTCTGAAAATACGACCACTTATCTTGCTTTAGCTGCTCCTCTATTTTAGCAGCCGGCAGCAGTTTTTACCAGGAGACGAGAGGCCCGGATGCAGCCCCCGCCTTGTTGCAGAAAGATGAATCATTTAAGCTAGGTGTTCGGCTTTCTGTAGTTCATTCGTTTTAGTTGAGCTCCGTCCGCTCACTTTCCTGATTTCTGGAGGTTTGTGTGTACCGACGTTGCCTGTTTGGCCTTTTATCGACTTTTCTGTTCTCTGCCCTGCTCTCTGCTCAGACATTTCGCGGAGGTGTGTCCGGGACCGTTGCCGACCAAAGTGGCGCAACCGTTGCCGGCGCCTCCGTGAAGTTGACTGGAACCGATACGGGTCTTTCCCGCTCGGACCAGACCACTAGTGCGGGCGATTTCGTTTTTCAGGATTTGCCGCTGGGGAAATACTCGCTGACGATCTCGCAGCCGGGATTTCAGACGCAGGAGATCAAGGACATTGCCGTAGAGGCCGGCAAGGTTTTCAACCTGCAAGCCAAACTCTCGGTAGCAACGCAGGCGACGGCAGTCGAAGTATCTGCGAACTCTGTAGCTATCGAGACATCTTCATCGGCTCTCACCAGCGTCATTCCGACGAAGGCCATCCTGGACGTGCCTTTAAACGGGCGCGACTTCACGCAACTCTTGAAGCTGAATCCAGGAGTGAATGCTGCTGGATCTGTGAATGGAACCCGCACAAATTCGATTAACTGGCAGATCGATGGGGCCGACAATAACGACCAGTGGCATAACAGCGCAGCGGTGAACCAGGGCGGTGTTGCGGGGATTGCGGGTACTATCCTGCCGATCGATGCCATCGATGAATTCTCGCTTCAAACGAATAATAATGCCGAGCAGGGACGTAATAGCGGCGGCACACTGAATTTGGTCATAAAGTCCGGGACCAATAACTTCCACGGCTCGCTGTATTACTTCAATCGCAATGAGTTTCTGGCCGCGCGCAACTGGTTCACGCCCGAGGGAACAAAAACGCAAGAGCTTCGCAATAATCAGGAAGGCGGCTCGTTGGGCGGTCCCATCTGGCACAACCACACTTTCTTCTTCCTGACCTACGAGCAGCAGAACTTCGTGGCGGGCAACACCGCGCAGGGAACGACACCCAGTCAAGCCTGGGTCGGACTCGGGGAGCAGGTGCTTGCCAGAAACGGCGTGGCAGTGAACCCGGTATCACTGAACTTGATCAACACGCTTTGGCCCGCCAATTCATTAACCGGCCCGGCGACCCAGAATAACTACTTCAGCTCGGCCAACACGACCTCCGACAGTTACAACGGAATTGTCAAGATCGACCACATATTCAACGAGCGAAACAACATTGCTTTCCGGTACTTCGGAGGCACCGGATCACAGACGGCGGCGGTGGGTTCAGCCGTTCCCTACTATTACCAAGTAGCGCCGAGCCGCATGCATAACTTCTCGCTGGTGTATAACGCAGTGATCTCGGCTCGCTTCGTAAGTCAGACGCTGGCTGGAGTGAATTACTTCAAGCAGGTCTTCAACGATGCCAATGCCGGCTTCAATATTCCCTCTTTGGGCTTGAATACTGGGGTAACCGACCCGGCCTTGTATGGCTCGCCCGACATCTCAATTGCTGGTTTTGATGAGATCGGCTTGACGCCACACCTGGGACGCATTGACACGACGGGTCACATCGACCAGACGTTTACTTACACAGCCGGCACTCACCAGTTGCGCTTCGGAGGAGAGTATCGACGAGCGCGGCTGGATGTTTTCTATGACCGCAACAAGCGCGGCGCGTTCACGTTTGACGGATCGCAGGGGCCGCTTGCCAACCCGGACGACACTTGGGGAACGGGCGGGAACTCTTCCTTGAACGCGTTGGCGGACTTCCTGGCTGGAAAAGTAGCGCCAAACCAAGCCGCCATCACCTATGGGGATCTCCAGCGCAATTACTATCTGAATGGCTTAAGTGGCTTCATCCAGGACAGCTGGAAGGTACGCCCGAATTTGACTTTGAATTACGGTTTGAACTGGGTGTATCAAAGTCCCATTCTCGATCCGACCGGGCGCATCTCGACCTTTATTCCGGCTGATGGCGGGATTACTTATCTGAACAAGATTGGCAGTCTGTGGCCTGCCGATCACCATGACTTTGGACCGCGCTTCGGCTTTGCCTATACGCCTAAGTTCACGAATAAGTTAGTAGTCCGCGGTGGCTATGGAATTTACTATCAGGTTCCTAATGTAAATTACTTCGGCGATAACCGACCTTCTAATCACGGGGCGACGGGCATTCTGGCGAATCCAGGCGGCCAGTCGCCGGTTTATACACTGGCGAATCAAGCGGCGCTGCAGATCCAGAGCGGAGTTCCTGTTTTCGGCAGCGCCGATTTTCCCACCGGACCGTTCGGTGCCTTCTCGGTCAGCCAGCACTTTGTAACAGCGTACAGCCAGAACTCTAACTTGAACCTGCAGTACCAACTTACTAAGAGCTCGGTGCTGGAAGTTGGCTACACGGGATCATTGAGCCGTCACTTGCCGGTGACACTCGACATTAATCAGATACCACAAGGCAGCACGACTCGCCCCTATGCGACGGCCTTTCCAAACCTGGCGACTATCAACGAAGTGCAGTCGGTTGGGAACGGCTATTATAACGGCCTGATCGCATCGCTGCGCACGTCGAATTTCAAAGGGCTAACCACTAAGCTCAACTACACGTACGGCCACTCGCGCGACGATCTTTCGGGGACTCGCGGGGTAATTCCGCAAAACAGCTACAACCTGCGAGGCGACTACGGGAACTCCGATTACGATATTCGGCATTCGTTCGCCGGATTCATCAGTTATGCAGCACCGACGCCCGCGCGTTATAAGCTTCTGCTGGGAGGCTGGCAATTCAATTCGCTCCTGACGTTCTACACCGGTGCGCCGTTTACGGTTTACTCAGGCAAGGATACAAGCGGTACCAGAGAAAACCATGATCGGGCTGAAGTGGTGAGCGATCCGTTCAAGGGCGTTCCGGCCGATGTGAAAGGCAGCACGGCTTATTGGTTCGATCCAAAAGCTTTTGCGCTGCCCTTCCCCGGGACATATGCCAACCAGGCACGAAATGAGTTTGCCGGACCGCCGACTTACCAGGTCGACTTTTCCGTATTCAAGAACACGGCGATTACCGAGCGTTTTACAACGCAGCTCCGGCTGGAAATTTTTAACTTATTCAATACCCGGGATCTTGCACCACCGAATAGCTCTGTCAGCGGTGGGGGCTTGGGCCAAGTTACTCAGACGCTTGACGTCTACAATGGAGCTCCGGGAATCGGCACAGGCGCGCCGCGCAACCTGCAACTGGCGCTTAAGCTGATCTTCTAGTGCGAATGGGCGCTGACGGCGCCCGACTAGTCAGTTTAACTTATAATTCAGACTCTTAGATCAGAGTCCTCTTACATACCTTCGCTACACTGAAGGTGAATCCAGCATGCTCTCTATCGTGATCCCCATACACAATGAGGAACCGGCCATTCTTCCGCTTTATGACCGGCTTACGACGGTCCTGGAAGATATGCGTCGGTCTTACGAAATTATTTTCGTAGATGATGCTTCTACCGACCGGAGCTTCGACCTACTGGCAAACCTGGTAGAGACAGACGCGCATTTGAAGGTGCTTCGGCTGCGGCGTAATTTCGGGCAGACTGCCGCTTTAGCGGCAGGGTTCGATGAAGCGCAGGGCGAGGTCGTGGTTTCGCTGGACGGCGATTTACAGCATGACCCCGAAGATATTCCGCTGCTGCTCGAAAAGATCGAGGAGGGTTTCGACATTGCGAGCGGCTGGCGGAAAAATCGGGTAGACAATGCCGTTACTCGTAAGATCCCTTCGCGGATTGCGAACTGGATGATGAAGCGTGCGTCCGGTGTGGATTTGCATGATTTCGGGACAACCTTCAAGGCTTACCGCTCTGAGATCCTGAAAGACATCAATCTTTACGGCGAACTGCACCGTTTTATCCCTGCCCTGGCGAGCTTCTATGGTGCGCGTGTGGCGGAAGTGCCGATTCGGAATATCGAGCGCCCAAATGGCGCCTCGCATTATGGGCTGAGCCGCACCTTTCGCGTGTTCTTCGACATATTGACGATCAAGTTTCTGCTCAAGTATCTGACGCGGCCAATGCATTTCTTCGGGAAGTGGGGCCTCGCGGGTATTGGTATCGGAAGCGTACTCTTGCTTTGGCTGCTGATCTCGAAAATTGCGGGACACGACATCTTCGCCGAGCATGGACCTTTGTTGGCGGCCGGAGCACTGCTCTGGATCTCGGGCCTGATGGCATTCAGTACCGGATTGATTGGCGAGGTGTTGATGCGGACTTACTTTGAAAGTCAGGGCCGCCGGATATATGCAGTGCGCGAGATCCGCAGCCGGCGCGAGCATGTGGTCGATGGCGCTCGTTAGCTCCTTCGACGCAATAGTCTTCGATTACGGCGGCGTTCTGGTTTCGCACCAGACGGAAGCTGACCAGGCGCGCTTCGCCGCTATTGCACGTGCTCCGCAAGAGGCGTTCACAGAAGCTTATTGGGCTTGCCGCCCGGACTATGACAAGGGCCTGATTACGGCCGCCGAATACTGGGCTGAGATAGCGCAAAAAGCGGGCGCTACGCTGACGGAAAGCGCGGTAGAACAGCTGACCGAAGCCGACACCGAGAGCTGGATGAAGTTTGACGACCTGATGTGGGCGTGGGTCGATGAACTGCATAAGACGAGGAAGCGCATTGCGGTGTTGTCGAACATGCCGCTGGACTTGGGCGAGGCACTCAAGTCCAGAACGACGCGCCTGCAACCCTTTGATCAAGTAACGCTGTCGTATGAGACAGGGACGGCTAAACCTGAGCCGACGATCTACGAGCACTGCCTGGAAGGCTTGGATACAGCCCCCGAACGCACCTTGTTCCTGGATGACCGCATTGAGAATGTGCACGGGGCCGAACTACTTGGCATACGCGCGATGCAGTTTCTCGATCGGGATCACATCCTGCTGCAGTTGCGCGGGTGAACACCTCGATCATCAAGCAGGGACCGCTTGTAGATTGATCTCCGCGCTACCTCGGATCCAATAGCTTTCGAAGAGTCCAGCCATAGCTTCGGCAAAACCTTGGTGCTCGAAAACAACGCAAGTCCACGACGGCCGGGTAAGCACCGGATCGAGCAAGGCGACTAAGCCACGCTGTCCATCGAAAAGGGCAAGCTTGAGCGGAAGCCGGTCCAAAAAACGGATTTCCACACCAGCATTTCTATAGTCCTGCAGCCGGTCGCGGTGCTCGGAATCGATCTGGCCTCGTTCAATGAGAATGCGAGCGCGAACATTCCTGCGAGCAGTTTCTTTCACCAACAACTCGTCAAGCGGATCAACCGCAAACGGCGGCCGGGAAAATTCGACATAGTTATGAGCAACGCCGGTAAGCAGACGCCGATATTGGATGGCTGTCTGGGTAGCGTCGCTCACCAGGCTCAGAAAATCGAGCGTTCCGCGGCCATCCTGCCCTTCCAGAAAACCGGATCGGAGATCTTCGATGAGTCCGTTTGCCAGACGAGCCTGCTCAGTTAACTCACTTTGGAGAGCTTTGGTGCGGCGCGCCAGGAAGCCAGGGATGGCAAGGCTAGGATCGACCGCGGAGAACAGCTTTGTTTTCTCCTGGACGACTTGCGCAAAGCCTTTCTCGACAAGGCTGTCGAGAACTTCATAGATTTTCTGCCGGGGTACATGCGCCCTAGCTGCGAGTTCCAAAGCCTTGAAGCGAGGATGACCTATGAGCACCAAATAAGAGCGGGACTCATAGGCATTCAGCCCGACCTGCTGCAACTTACGCCAGTTTAACTGGTAATCGGCAATCTTTATATCCTCGCCTCTCATTGAATCGAGAACATATCACATTGATGTACGCCTGAAAACCAGTGCAGCAATTTGCAGGCACGAGTGAAGAAATGAGTGGGATGCTGTTGAATTAGTTCAGAAGGAGAGATGCGGGCGGCGCGCGATTCGACTAGCAAACCGCGCGCCAAGGGAGGGTGATTAGTGTTCTTGGTACAAGCTGCGCATGCGGAAGGAGCGGTAGGAATTATGAGTGGAGTTCTGAGCCGATTCCAGAACGTTAGAAGTGTTGAACTCTCTCGTTGCAGAAACGGAACCAATGACCCCGAGGTTGAAGGTGTAAGTTCCGTTAGAGAGCAGCTGTGTACTTCCGGTCGCACTGGAAAAGTCGCCGAGATCTAAATTGACAACCAGTTTGGCTACCTTGTTAGTCTCGTCTAATTGCCACACCTGGCCTCGGCTGTGCCCACCGAAATCCTGGATCCGAGTGTTGCCGTTATCAAATAGGGACAGCAAGCCGTTGGGTTGAATTTCAGCGTTATGTTGGTGAGACTGCCAGGGGTGAGGATCACTGGACGAAACGCGGAAGTCTCCGTCTTCGCCGAGCTTCCAGAGCAGCGCTCCATCACCGCGCCCGTTTTCGTATCGGACCTTCATGACCCAATCCTGGTGGCGAGAAGACAAGAGGAAGTTACCGTCCGGAGCTAACCAGACTGAGTTGGAATGTGTCCAGTCATTAGCGACCGAGTAGTTGGGGTTCGTAATGTAGGGGCATCCGGCATTCCCGCGGTGGCAGAGTTCGCCGAGAGTTGCGGGACGGGTGATATCGAGGTGATCGAACTCGCTCCACCACCATTTCAGCTGAAGGTTTGCATCGACCACGATGATCTGATCACCCAGAACATCCACCGGTCCTGAGCCCTGATCAGCAACTTTCTCGCTGCTCGCAATAAATGCAGTACCGCCATCGGGCAAGCGGATCGCGTCATGGTGAATAGTCGTGATGGGATCGGCGCCTCTGGCTACAAGCTGCTGACTGATAGCAGCATAGTTCGTTTCGCGGACGAGATTGCCGGCCAGGTCGTACTCGCCCAGTAAGTGATTTGCATTGACGACGCCATCGTACGTCACGACAAAAAAGGTACCGCCATCGATCGGACGCTCAAAAAAGCTGATCGGCAACCCATTTGAAATTGGAAGATACCAGATCGGATAACCTGACGTATCCGTCGCATAGGGAAGGCCTCCAATCGGAGACAGAAGCAACACTGGATAAGCGGTCTTGTTAGGCGCCGTGAATGGTTTGGGGATCGAAAACGGAACGATGATGTTACCGGGAATCGCGCCAGTGGTGAAGTTAAGCACCGGCCCCGGCGTAACAAAAGGTCCCCGAAGGATATCCTGCTGAAGCTGGTAAGTGGTTGTCGCCCGCATGCCGGCCACGTAGAAATTGAGACTTGTGGTTCCGGTGCACGCCTTTGTCGGCGTGACCTGCCAGGTTGGATCGGACGGCAGTTTGAAGCGCACACGGGCCGACTCACCGGCCGGGCAAGCCGGCATGCTGTAGAGAGCAACTAAAGGATGATTGGTTCTCGAAACGACCGGGCTCGAGCCGGATGCTCGGGAGGAGAGAGTATAGAGATCGCTGGCTTCGCCGGTCGCCCCAGTAGAGGAGCGGACCACAACCTGAACTTTGTAAACACCTTCTGAATCGATCGGGGTCCAAGGGTAGTAATTAAAGAAGTAAAAGTCGCGGCGAACCTGCAGCGGTCCGTTTGAAGGCCCAACGCTGAACTGGTAAGTGAAAGTGGCTGACCGGTTAGTCGAGTCAGAAGCACTGGCAACCCACTTTATCGTACTTCCAACAGGCGCGCCAGAAGCGATGGAAGGAGTTAGACTAACATTCACGCTGGCGAAGCAGGCAGTTACAAGAGTTAACGCCGAGAGCGTTAACTTCACTAACTTTACCCGGATTGTCCGAGATTTATAAAGTAGCAAGAGCAGAAATCCTCCAAAAAGCAGTATCAGAGTAGAAGGTTCAGGGGTAGTCGTGGGACCAGAAAGATCGCCAACTTCGAGGCCGTCATGCACCGCTCCGTTTGGCGTACGAGAATCGCCACTAAGATTCAATGTGGCAAGAAGGCTGCCAGTATTTGAGAGCTGGTAAACAAAGTTGGTTGAGCCAGCCCAAAAGTCACCCGTGGTTCGGTCGTAGCCGAGCCCATACAAACCGTTGAAGGGAGTTGCTATGTGCCCGATGCTCGTTCCAGAAGGTGACCAAATATCAATCAGGTTTCCGCTGTCGCCCTCTGTTGTGAAGACATTCGTTCCATCGGAGGTGACTCCCACATGGCTATACCCTGTACTCCAAGAGCTGAGGACGGTTCCAGTCGTCGTCACGCGGTAGATCGTGCCGTCGTAAGCAGAGAAGAGTAAATTTCCGGCATCAACACCGCCGTCGGTAATTAAATTCGGGAGTGTGAAATTTCCAAGAGCAGGGACGGTTTGGCTGGATTGAGCGATATTGCTGCTGGTGAAACTGGAGGCTGGCGTAACAGAGAAGTAACTGCCGGAGCCATCTGGGAAAGCAGCGAAAGCGCCAGAAGGACCGAAATCCTGTACATAGTGTCCGCTCATGTCAAAGACTTGAACCGGGGTTTCAGTGTTGAAACCGACAAAGAGAGAGCTCGCCGGTAACACAGTTGAAACAGTAATCAAAAGAGCTGCGGCGGGAATGATTTTCCGCCAGCTGGAAAGTAACTTCAAAACCATTTAATTCACACCCCTTAATCGTGCGGCCATCGATAACTTACCAAATGCTATTTCCATTAACTTGAGTTTGATTGCAGAAGGCTAGTAACCGACGAGTCTATATTTAAACACATGGTCCGTCTTCAGTCGAGCGAATCCAGTACCCGTAAACTCTGCAGGGTCGGACGGTTGCGATCGACCGATCGTCTCGATTTTGCATTGCTAGACTGTGGACAGAAACGCTCCGGGAGTCTTTAAACCATGCCTCAATCCGACTTGCCACGGACGCTCGGCGCCCTCCGCACTAGCCGATTTTCTGACGGGCTTCAGCCTGAAAGAACGCTGAAAGAAGAGCTGAGAACGAACTTGCTTTGCAAACTCGATCGCGGTGAAACTTTGTTTCCCGGGGTCGTGGGTTATGAAGACACAGTCGTCCCTCAGGTTGTTAATGCGATTCTATCGCGCCACAATTTCATCCTGTTAGGGCTGCGAGGACAAGCGAAAACGCGTTTGGCGCGTATGCTGACGAGCCTGCTCGATCCACAGCTTCCATATATCGCGGGTTGCGAGATTCGTGACAATCCGCTGCATCCAATCTGCCGGCAGTGCCGCGACAAGGTGCAGGAACTTGGGGAGGACACTCCGATTGCGTGGGTCGGGGCGGCTGAGCGATACATAGAAAAGCTCGCAACCCCGGATGTGACCATCGCCGACATGATCGGGGACATAGACCCGATTAAGGCAGCACGGACCGGCCAGGCGATTGGAAACGAGCTCACGATCCACTACGGACTCGTGCCACGGGCAAACCGGGGCGTGTTCGTTATCAACGAACTGCCGGATCTTGCCGGTAAAGTGCAGGTCGGCCTGTTCAACATCATGCAAGAAGGCGACGTTCAGATAAAGGGTTACCCCATCCGTCTCCCGATTGACGTCCTGCTGGTCTTCACAGCGAATCCGGAAGATTACACCGCTCGCGGGAAGATCATCACGCCGCTCAAAGATCGTATCGGGAGCGAGATCCGCACACACTACCCATTGAGCATGGCGCAAGGAATGGCCATCACAAAGCAAGAGGCCTGGACGGCCCGGCGCTCGCCGGTGCAGATGGAGGTGCCGCCCTTCGTTCACGAAGTGGTGGAACAGATTGCTTTCCTGGCGCGCGAAGACAAACGGGTAGATAAGCGTTCGGGAGTTTCGCAGCGGCTGCCCATCTCCGTGCTCGAAAATGTCGTCTCAAATGCTGAGCGCCGCTCACTGAGGACCAAGGAGACCGAAGCGGTTCCGCGGATTCTGGATTTATATGCCGCACTTCCCTCGATGACAGGCAAACTCGAGCTTGAGTATGAAGGCGAGCTTAAGGGAGGAGACGCAATTGCGCGCGAGCTGATCCGCAATGCGGTTGGGAAAGTTTACAACTCTTACTTTGAAGGAGCAAACCTGCGGCAAGTAACGCAGTGGTTCGAGCTTGGTGGTTCGCTCCGCTTAGACGAGGATCTACCGGCAGCGGAGATGGTCCGGGAGCTGGGCCGGATACAGGACTTGCTTTCATTCACGAAAAAACTAGGATTGAGTGAGAACGAGAGCGACGCGATGCGGGCCTCGGCAGGCGAATTCATTCTCGAGGGACTTTACGCTCACAAGCGCATCAGCCGCAATGAAGAGCTGGCATTCGTGGCGGGAGATCGTGGCGGGCGCGAGGATCGAAACCGAGATGATCGAGAAGATCCGCGGCGCGGAGGAATGGATTCAAGGCGGGGCGGATCGGGCGGGGGCGGCCGCCGCAATCTGAATTAGACGGACTACGGGCATCGCATGAGGCGGGTATCCTATTCGAAGTTTTCTGAGGAAGATCTCGGCATCGAGATGGACGACTTGATGCGTGCGCTCTCTGACTATCTTCCTGCAAAGCGGCTATCAAGACCCGTACATGCAGTTTTCGGAGTTCAATGAGCATACGCTCGAAAACCTGAAGCAGGCGATCGAACGGGCACTTGAAAGCGGTGAGCTTTTCGATCCCGAGCAGGCTGAGCAGATGCGGCAGCATCTGGAGAAAATGTCGGCCAAAGAGCGCGATGAGCTGATAGATCGCCTCGTCGAGAAGCTGCAGCAGGCCGGCTATATGAACACCGATGGGGAGCCGCCGGAAGCACCGACCGCGCCCGGTTCGCAGGGTGGGCCGGAAGGCGAAGTTCAGTTCGAGGTTACGGATAAGGCGATCGACTTTCTCGGCTTCAAGACACTGAAAGACCTCCTAGGTTCGCTCGGCAAATCGAGTTTCGGGGCTCACGATACTCGGGATCTGGCGACAGGCATTGACGCCAGCGGCGGGGCGAAGGGTTATGAATTCGGCGATACCCTTAATCTCGACATCAGCGCAACGCTTTTTTCCGCGATGAGCCGGGAAGGGCTGAAGCTGCCACTGAATCTCGAGTATTCGGACCTGCAGGTGCATCAATCGGAGTATCAAAGTTCCTGCGCCACGGTGTTGATGCTGGATTGCAGCCACAGCATGATCCTTTACGGGGAAGATCGTTTTACTCCGGCAAAGAAGGTGGCGCTTGCGCTGGCGCACCTGATTCGGACGCAGTATCCGGGCGACTCGTTGCGCTGCGTGCTCTTTCATGACTCGGCGGAAGAGATGCGGATTTCAGATCTGGCGCGAGTGCAGGTGGGGCCCTATTACACCAATACGCGGGACGGATTGATTCTGGCTCAGCGCCTTCTTGCGCAAGAAAAGAAGGACATGAAGCAGATCGTCATGATCACCGATGGTAAGCCTTCCGCGCTTACGCTGGAGGACGGCCGGATTTACAAGAATGCTTTTGGCCTCGATCCGCTGGTAATCAGCCAGACGCTCGAAGAAGTAGGCACGGTGTAAGCAAGCAGGGCATACTAATCAACACGTTTATGCTGGCGAGCGACTATGGCTTAGTCCAGTTCGTGCAGAAAGTTACTCAAATGTGCCGCGGCAAGGCGTATTTTACGACTCCTTACACGCTCGGGAATTACTTTCTAATGGATTACATGAATCGAAAGACGAAAACGATTCATTAGTCTGACTCAACAGACATTTCTGAACTGAAAGTTTTCCGGTGGATGGTTATGATGGGGTTAGGCTGAGTTCTATTTGACCCTAACTCAAATACCTGGAACCTGGGCGGTATAGAATCGATCCAAACCACTTTATGAGTGATTCCCCCAGCGAAGATTCCCAGGGTCGTACAGCACCTGAGGAGAGCTCTTCCAGGCGACCGGGGAGTTCGCTCCGATCCTCCCTGTTCAAGTACTACATTCACGATGGGATCGCGGCTTGCAGGCTCCAACTGCTTGGGCAATTAACCGAAGCGGACATTCGCGAGTTAAACGGCTGTTGGCGTACCGCGAAGACGACCTTGGGAGCAAGGCCGCTGGTGTTGGATTTGCATGCGCTGAAAAGCGTGGATGAGGCCGGGAAGCAGTGGCTGGCTGGCATGGCGCAAGAAGGCGCAGTCTGCATGCCTGAGAGTTACCTTCGCGATCTGGTGGCCGGCAAGCACACGGGCGAGGTTGAAGTCACGGTTCCAAGAGCCAAGGGAGGCCTACTCGGCCGTCTAGCGGGGCTGTTCCGCGGCGTCGGGGCTGAATCGTAAGCGAATTAAACTAGCACCGCAAAAGCGGATTCGGTGCGCGTCACGGGCCGATACGTCGTGTCGCGCTCAACTGGCTCCCGGCCAGCATCGCGAATCAGGCGGAGCAGGTCTTTGCGGCGCAGATGCTGGGCGGTAGTGGCTCCAGCGTCGTGATAGATCTTTTCCTCAACTACGGTTCCATCCACATCGTTAGCTCCAAAGCGCTGCGCAATTTGCGCCACGCCGGGAGTCATCATAATCCAGTAAGCCTTGATGTGCGGGATGTTATCCAGCATCAAGCGCGAGATTGCAATCTGCTTCAGATCGTTGAACCCGGTTGTTTTGGGCAGATGGTCCAAAGCCGTATTCTCCGGGTGAAAGGCGAGCGGAATAAAAGTAACAAAGCCGTTTGTCTCGTCCTGAACGGCGCGCAGACGAACCAAGTGGTCGGCCAGGTCTTCCGCCGTTTCCAGATGCCCGTAGAGCATCGTGCAGTTGCTCTTAAGCCCTATCTGATGGGCTAGGCGAGCCGTCTCGAGCCACTCGTCGCCATCGATCTTGTGGTCGCAAATAATGCGCCGAACCCTCTCCGAGAATACTTCAGCGCCACCGCCGGGGAGCGAGTCCACGCCGGCCGCTTTCAAGCGCTCGAGGGTTTCGCGAATTGAGATCCTGGCCCGCCGGGCGAGATAGGCGACTTCGACCATGGTGAAGGCCTTGAGATGAACACCGGGATAACGCTCCTTCAATCCGGCAATCATCTGACAAAACCAATCGAGGTTCAACTCCGGATGAAGCCCGCCAACGATATGGAATTCAGTCACCGCTTCGGCGTAACCCTTACCTGCCACGTCCCAGACCTGTTCGAGCGACATGGTGTACGCCGTCGGGTCTTTCGCTTTCTTCCCGAAAGCGCAGAGACGGCAGCTCGCGACACAGACATCGGTCGGGTTGATGTGGCGGTTGACATTAAAGTAAGTGATATTTCCGTGCATGCGTTCACGCACGATATTTGCCATGTAGCCAAGGCCAAGAATGTCGGGACTGCGAAACATCGTCACGCCATCTTCGTAGCTGAGGCGCACGCCAGCCTCTACTTTCTCGAGAATGGTCTTGAGCCGTCGATCGTCAATAGCTGGATAGGTGGTCACTTGATGTACTCAGAGGTAGCGGCGATGAAGAACGATATCGGCCGCCCAAAACAGGAAAAAGAGAACGCTCACATAGCCGTTTACGGTAAAGAACGCGGCATTCACGCGAGAAAGGTCGTGAGGCTTCACAAGCCCGTGCTCATAAACCAGAAGCGCCACGACACTGGCGATTCCGGCAGAGCTAAGCGCGCCAAGATGAAACGAGAAGACCAGGGCTACCAGGCAAACGATCATGCCCAGATGCAGTAGCTTTGCAATCTGCAGTGCGCCTGAAATCCCGAAGCTGCGCGGGATGCTCGACAGACCTTCAGTGCGGTCGAAATCGAAGTCCTGGCAAGCATAGATCACGTCGAAACCGGCCGTCCAAAACATGACTGCGGCAGTGAGCCAAAGAATTCGGCGGTCGAGCGAACCGCGCATGGCGATCCAGGCGGCAGCGGGCGCCATGCCCAGACAGAACCCAAGAATCAGGTGCGAGAGCGACGTAAAGCGCTTGGAAAAGGAATAGAAAAATAAGATGGCAAGCGCTACCGGCGAGAGCAGAAAGCAGACCAGCCCTAACTCGCGAGCCGCCCAGATGAAAACACAGGCGGAGACGGCGGTAAAACCCCAGGCAAAGCGTGTGGAAAGCAGCCCCGCGGGCAGGTGGCGCTGCGCAGTTCGCTTATTGCGCGCATCGATAGCAGAGTCAAGCAGTCGATTGAAGGCCATGGCCGCCGAGCGCGCCGCGACCATTGCAACGGTAATCCAGAACAGCCGCCAAGGCAGACCGGGAATCTGGTAATCGTTGTCTCGCCACGCGAGAAGCACTCCGGTAAATGCGAAAGGCAGCGCGAAAACGGAGTGCTCGAACCTGATCATCTCAAGGGTCAGACGCAAACGTGTCCAAAATCGGGGCATGAAGGTGCTGCAGCTACTATCTTAGGGGATGCTGCCGCGCGCGGCGGTGGCGCAATTTACCGGAAATAAGAACACTGAAATGGATCTCCAGCAACTCCAAAGGCTACTTGAGCAGGTCAGGGATGGTGAAACTCCCGTCGGGAATGCCGTGCAAAGTTTACGCGATCTTCCCTTTGAGGATCTCGGTTTCGCCAAAGTAGATCACCATCGAGCGGTGCGGCACGGCATGCCGGAGGTGATTCTTGGGCGGGGCAAAACGGCGGAACAGGTAGCCGGAATCGCGACAGCTATTCTGGCCAAGTCTCATAACCTCTTGATCACACGCGCGAGCAGCGAGATGGCCTCGCAGGTGGCGGCGCTGACGCCCGATAGCGAGTACTTCCCTGCCTCGGGCGCGATCCGGGTATGGCGCGATCGGCAAATCATCGGGAAAGGCAAGATCGCACTGCTGTGCGCGGGTACCAGCGATCTCCCGGTGCTCGAAGAGGCGCAGGTTACGGCCGAGATCATGGGGAACGTGGTGGATACCATCTGCGATGTGGGCGTGGCCGGTATACATCGCCTGTTACACCACCGCGAACGGTTGGCGGAGGCGCGGGTAGCGGTTGTCTGCGCAGGGATGGAGGGTGCGCTGCCAAGCGTGGTGGGCGGTCTGGTCGGCTGTCCGGTGATTGCAGTTCCGACAAGCGTCGGGTACGGCGCGAGCTTTGGCGGGCTGGCTGCGCTGCTTGGCATGTTGAATAGCTGCTCGAGCAACGTGACGGTTGTGAATATCGATAACGGCTTTGGCGCGGGATACGTCGCGAGTCTGATTAACCGGTCGTAAGAGAGCCGGAACGGACCGGCAGTGGGTTCGTTCCTTTAGGGTTGATTCGCGATATTGAAACTCTGGCTGTTTGTGTATTGAAGTCCGTCGGCGGCAACTGCCCTGACATCGAGGCGATGACTTCCGTTGGCAAATCCGCTTGTATCGAGCAGGTAATTCCATCCGACGTTCGGGCAACCACCGGCAGTTGTAAAGGTAGCGCACACATCGGCGCGGCTTCCTCCGTACATCGCGCTGCCGGTGACCACTCCATCGACTAACACCTCGACATTTGTGATCTGCGCACCACTACGGGCCAGCGCCCATCCACCTATGGCCGCAGTGTCGGCGAGTGTCTGCCCATTCGACGGTGTGTCGATGCTAATCCGAAGCGGAGTGGACGGGCCGTTGTCGATTTGAAAAGTTGTTTCTGCGGTAGAGCTCTGGCCGGCCGTCGTTGTTCCCGTGATCGAGAGCTCATGAGCGCCGTCACTAAGCAGCGTTGTATCAAGATAAAAGTTCCAGCCGACATTCGGACAGCTAAAAACGCTAGGGTAGACGCGGCAAACATCGCTCCGGACGCCTCCGTAGATCGCATTTCCAAAGGCGAGACCATCGACCGAAACCGTTACCGATCGAATCGGCGCAAGCATGTCGATAACCCAGCCACCCACGGCCGCGGTTCCGCTCAGAGCGCCACCCTGCGAACTTGGCGTATCAATCGTAAGCACCATAGGATTGGCGGTGGTCCAGTTTGCCACGGTAAATGGAGCCGACAGAGTCTTTTTGCCGGAGGACGAAGACGCTGACGAAACGTGCTCGGTAATGGTCAGGGTGTGGGGGCCGTCAGCGAGCTGCGTTGTGTCGACCGATAAATTCCAGCCCACCCTCGGGCAGTTTGCATCGCCAGGGAAGATGGCGCAAACGTCCGGCCTGCTTATCCCGTAAGAGGCGACGCCGTGGGGAGCGCCATCGATAGCTACGTCAATCTGGCTCGAGCTCGCGTGGGTTGCCCAGCCCGAGAAAACAGTTTGACCTATCACGACCGAATTCTCCGAAGACGGTGAGTCGATATAGATAAGGGCCAGATTTGCCGCAACGGCATTCGAGACCGTGAACGACCGGGTAGCGGTGGTTTTCTGGCCGCTGCGGGTGGAGAGTGTCGTCTTCAGAAGATGAACTCCGTTGAGGAGCTGCGTCGTATCAACCGCGAAGTTCCAGCCAACGTTCGGACAATCGAGGCTGCCCGGATACTCGTTACAGACATCCTGCCGATTACCACCGTAGACAGCGGAACCGAAAGCAAAGCCATCTATGCTCATCGCAATCGATGCAATTTCGGAAGAATGAGAAACTGCCCAGCCGCCGAAGTTTGCATGCCCGGTGAACGCGCCATTCTGCGCGGAAGGGCTATCAATGTTGAGGACAAGAGAGTCGCTTGGGGAGTTCAAAACGTCGAAAGTCGAAGCGGCAGTCGAGTGCTGACCTCCGACGCTTAACGCATTGATGGCCAGCGTATGTGTGCCTTCCGAGAGCTTGGTTGTATCAAGCACCACATTCCAGCCGACATTGGGACAACCCGCCTTGCCTTGGAAGATTGAACAGACATCGCTGCGGACGCCGCCGTAAATAGCAAGTCCTTGAGAGACGCCGTCAATCGAGAATTCCACCTGCGAGATGGCGGAGACATCGTCTATGGCCCAGCCTCCGAAGTAAGCTGTGCCGCTGAAAGGTTCGCTGGTGCCGCTCGGAGTGTCGATGTCGACTCGCATCGGATTATTGGCCGTCCAGTTCGCAACCGTGAAGCTAGAGGATGCCGTATAAACATCGCCTGAGCTGGCCGTTACGGTAGCGTCAACAATGTGAGCGCCCGCCGCAAGCAGAGTCGTGTTGAAGGGAAATGACCATCCGACATGCGGGCAATTCTTGCCGGAGTACTGCGCGCAGATATCGCTGCGACTGGCGCCATAACTGGCTGTGCCATAGGGAATGGAATCGACTGCGATCTTGACGCTCGTGATGGAACTTGCATCGGACAGCGCCCAACCGGAGAAGGTGGTAATTCCGAGGAGAGTCGAATTCTGCGGCGAAGGCGACTCAATCCCGACGAGGAGCTGCGAGCCGGTAGTGCTGCCGCCGTTCCAGCCGGTGATGAGGTTATAGGCATTGACTGACCCAAGTCCGGTAGCCAGATCGTAGCCGACGCCGGACTGATAAGAGGCAGTACTTGTTCCGTAGCCGGTCTCGCCCGGCACGGCATTATTGCCGACGGTGATGTCGTTGAATATGCAACCCCCGGCCGGAGCGCCGGCATTGCAGGAAGCAAGACTCTGGTCGCCAGCCAGGCGATAGAGAGTCTGAGCCGCCTGCCCCTGCCTTGATCCCGTGTGTTGCACGACCAGCGCCATGATGGCGGCGAACGACGGCGTTGCGGCAGAGGTCCCGCTCACGCCGGAAAAGGAACTCTGGCCGAGCTTAGTGGTACAGGACCCGTCCAGGCAAAGCAGGTAAAAGTCGTGCCCGGCGGAAGAGAAGGACACATCCGGCACATCGCGCGCGCCATCGTCGGGAATGCCCGCTACAGCAGATTGCCAGGCTGGTTTCCCAAAAAGAATGCTCGCTCCGCCGCTGCCCGCCCAAATACCGGCGTTCGAACCGCACTCGGCAGCCGTGCAGCTCTCGTTCCAGGCAACCTCTGGAATGTAGGAATTGGCAGAAGAAAAGTGGCCATCGTTGCCGGCGCCCCAATAGGCCGAGTTTCCGTTTTCGTTGAACTGGGTTCCACCGACTGCCACGTTGTAAGGGGTGGAGGCAAGCGCATTGACCGACACCGGGCCGCTTGCAGTGGTAACTGAGCGAGGGATCGTCACATCCTTCAGCGCCGGAATCGCCGGCTGCGATGGTGTAGGTTATGCCCTCCGCCGCAGCCTGTTGCGCGAGGGAAGAATAGAACTGGCCTTCCGCTTGGGTGAAGCTCGCCTCGCAAGAGCCGTAGCTTTCCGTCATCACGTCAGCCAGATTGTTGTCGATGATGTACTGCTCAGAAAGGTCGACACCGTCGGTGGTGCGGGTGGACGCGGAAACAACGAGTTTGACCGTGGCTCCCGGAGCGAGCGCGGAAGACCAGGAGGCGTCGAGCACGGCCTCGGCCTCATCGCCGTCGCCTGAATCGCCGGGATCTGTTCCATTAAGAACCACTTGGGGAAGCTGATTGGGTACGCCGAATGCATTCTTAAACGACGTGAGATCGGACATTTTGATGTTGGTGCGCGCGACCACCGCGATTGTGGTACCGGAGCCATCGATGCCCGCATCGTAAGCCGGCTTGAGGTTATAGATGGTCGCGAAGTCGGCTGGCGCGAGGGCGTGTTCGCCCGTAGAGCCGGTAAATTCCGGGTGGAGACCGGCGGTCGAGGTGCGGGCAACATTTGGCTTGATAGCGGCAATCTGGGAGGTTTTTCGGAAGCTGTGCAGGGACGCAACGCCACCCACGACGGGCGCGAGCGCGGCGGGAATCTGCGGATCGGCCGAGTTGGCCAGGTGCTCGACTCCGCCGACTACATATTTGTGGATCTCCGTATGAAACGCCTCTTTCACCTGACCGGCGGTTCCCGAAAATTCAATAACGCTCTTGGCATTCGACACGCGGCCGACCTGGAAGCCATGTAATCCAAGCCAGGCCGTCACCCTTGCTATGTCCGTATCGGCGGCACCGAAACGCGCGCCGATTTGCTCGGGCGTCAACCAGCGATGAAACTCTGGCGACTGTCTATCCTGTTGAGCCCGCAAAAGAGCGTCGAAGGCCGCCTGGCGTTCGGTGCTCCGCGTCAGCACGAGAAGCATGCGATTGAGCGCCAGATCGCCGGGGGCGGCACCCCGATCGAACTCGCGACGCGCCAGAGGATGGGTATTCCTTACCAGCGGCTGAAGATCGTTCTCGTCGATTTGCTTGACTATCCGCTCGCGCGCTGTCTGCGCCGAGCTGACAAGGCAAAGCGGCAGAGGCAGCAGCAGGGCAGCTAACAGAGAGAGGCTAAACCTGAACGGGTACATGCAACGTAAGAGGAACTTGGAGTCGGCCAGAAGACGAGTTCCTGCCCCGGAAGGTTGCGTATTTCAGATGCAGCTGGAATCAAAATGGTTTTGGGCTTCGCAAACTGTCTAGCCCTTACCCTGTAAGCCCCAGGAGGCGCTCACCAGCCGCCTCAAGCGTCTCGAGCTTCTTGGCAAAACAGAAACGGATCAGGCGCGCGCCTTCACTCGGATTCGAGAAGAAGCTCGAACCCGGAACGGCCGCCACGCCAGCAACCTCGACGAGATGTCGGCAGAAATGAACGTCATCTTTGAAGGGGAATGAAGTGGTGTCACAAAGTATGTAGTAGGCGCCTTTTGGAAGGAAACATTTAAACCCGGCTTTCTGCAGAATGCCGACTAGCAGGTTCCGTTTTTCCTCATATGTTCGGGCGAGCGCTGAGAAGTAGCTATCGGGCAGTTTTAGCGCCGTGACCCCCGCCTGCTGCAACGGAGCGGCTGCGCCCACTGTTAGAAAATCGTGGACTTTGCGGATGGCCGGCGTCAGAGCAGCCGGCGCGAGCACCCACCCGACACGCCAGCCGGTAACGGAAAACGTTTTACTCAAGCTGTTGATCAGGATGCAGCGATCACGCAAGCGCGGAATTGAGACGGGCGGGATGTGGCGCTCGCCATCGAAGATGATGTGCTCATAAATTTCGTCGGTGATGAGCAGTGCATCGAATTCCTGACAGAGATCGCCGATGACCTCGAACTCTGCCTTCGAAAAGACGCGACCGGTTGGATTATTCGGCGAGTTAACGATGACGGCGCGAGTGCGGCTCGTAAAGGCAGCGCGCAGTTCGAGCGGATCGAAACTCCAATCCGGTGGACGGAGCGTGACATACCGGCAGACCGCGCCGCTCAGCAGTGAATCTGGCCAATAGTTCTCATAAAACGGCTCAAAGATGACCACTTCGTCACCCGGATTAAGTAGCGCGAGCATGGTGGCAATCATGCCTTCGGTGGCGCCACAGCAAACCGTGAGTTCACGCTCGGGATCGATGTCGAGCCCGTAAAAGCGCCCGTAGTAAGCCGCTATGGCATCGCGAAACGGCTTTGCGCCCCACGTGATCGCATACTGATTTACATCGTCGGCAATCGCCTGCTGGGCCGCCGCTTTGATTTCAACAGGCGCCGCAAAATCGGGAAAGCCCTGCGCCAGATTGACGGCGCCATTACTAAGTGCAATGCGGGTCATTTCACGGATAACGGATTCCTTGAAATGCGCAATACGTGCGCTGCCCGTTCGGCTGGACGTTGCTGTTGCCATGCTGCGATTGTAAACGGGATTGAGGAACGGCGGCCCAAGGTTGGCATACCGTGTGCCGCGCGTGTGGCAGTCTAAGTTGGATGTCTTCACGCGCTGGCAGCGGTTCCGAAACGCAACCCCGGGCTGTGTTCCATGCCGGGTACGTGTGGATGATTGCGGCCATTGCGGCATTGGGGGGCCTGCTATTTGGTTATGACTATGTGGTCATCGGCGGGGCAAAGCCGTTCTATGAAGCCTATTTCCAGCTGCACTCGGTAGCCCTGATCGGTTGGGCGAATAGCTGCGCATTGGTGGGCTGCCTGGCGGGATCCGTGCTGTCAGGCGCGACGAGCGATCGTTTCGGGCGAAAAAGACTGCTGATCGTCTCGGCGCTCCTATTCGCAGTTTCTTCCGTTTTGACCGGATGGGCATATTCAATCTCGTCGTTCATCTTTTGGCGCATGGTTGGCGGCATTGCCATTGGAATCGCTTCGAATGTTTCGCCGACTTACATTGCCGAGATAAGTCCGGCGCATGTACGAGGGCGTCTTGTCTCGCTGAACCAGCTGACGATCGTGATCGGAATATTAGCAGCGCAGATAGCGAACTGGCTGATCGCCCGGCCGGTTCCGAGAAGCTTCAACGCGGAACAGATCGCGGCTTCCTGGAACGGTCAATTTGGCTGGCGATGGATGTTCACTGCGGTGGCGGTACCCGCTTTGATCTTCCTGGCCGGCGCGCTTGTGCTGCCGGAAAGTCCGCGCTGGCTGGTAAGCAAAGGCAGGTTGGGAGCGGCCTTCGAAACGCTTACAAAGATCGGCGCACGTCACTATGCAGACGACGCATTACAAGACATCCAGCGGTCGGTTGCCGCTGAAAGCGCGCTGGTCTCGGCGCGTTCGGAACTTTTTTCTCCCGGCCTCAGGCGCGTCCTCGGGATCGGGATCTTCCTGGCGGTGTTGCAGCAATGGGCGGGGATCAATGTGATCTTCAATTATGCGGAGGAGATCTATCGGGGAGCAGGCTTCGGCGTGAGCGACGTGATGTTCAACATCGTAATCACCGGAGCGATTAATCTCATTTTCACGCTGATTGCGCTGGGTCTGGTCGACCGCCTCGGACGCAGACCACTGATGCTAGGCGGCTGCGCCGGTATAGGAATATCGCATTTGCTGATCGGCCTTGCTTACCGGGCACACGTGGCAGGCGCGTGGCTCCTCCTGTTTACGCTAGCTGCCATAGGCTGCTATGCGCTCTCGCTCGCTCCGGTTACATGGGTGCTGATCTCGGAGATTTTTCCGAACCGGATCCGTGGAGCAGCGGTGTCAATTGCTGTTTCAGCTTTGTGGCTGGCCTCGTTCCTGCTGACGTTTACGTTCCCGATGATACTCGGAGCGCTCGGATCCTCGGGAACGTTCTGGTTGTATGCAGGGGTTTGTCTTGCCGGGTTTGTTTTCATCTGGCGGCGCGTTCCGGAGACGAAGGGGAGATCGCTCGAAGAACTGGAGCATGAGCTTACGCTGTGATGGCGATATAGTGACCGTTTATTGAGAAAGAATCGCTTTTCAATGGAAGTCACCAAACTCGTTTTGCCGGCTACATGCCTGGCTTTGTTGTTACACCAGCAGGCGCTGCCCTCGACGGCATCAATGCAGGACTACCCGATAAAGCCCGTTCCGTTTACAGAAGTGCACGTGGACGATCAGTTCTGGGCTCCGCGCATCGAGATCAATCGAAAGGTTAGTATCCCGACCGCATTCGACCAATGCGAACGCACCGGCCGGGTTGACAACTTTGTGCGAGCTGCCGAGGCAATTCGCGGAGAGAAGCTCGCCGACAAACACGCGCCGGGCTTTCCGTTTGACGACACCGATCTCTATAAAGTCATCGAGGGTGCGTCGTATACCCTGAGCGTTCATCCCGACCCGAAGCTGCGCGCCTATATCGATGCCCTGATTCAAAAGATCGCGGCAGCGCAGGAACCCGACGGCTACCTTTACACGACGCGTTCGATCGACCCCGAGCATCCACATCCCTGGGCGGGAAAAGAACGCTGGGTGAACGAGGAAGTGCTGAGCCACGAGCTTTACAATCTTGGCCATCTCTTTGAGGCCGCCGTAGCCAATTACCAGGCGACCGGCGACCGGACACTGCTCAATGTGGCGCTCAAGAGCGCAGACCTACTCGTGAAGACGTTCGGCCCCGGCAAGCGGACAATCTATCCGGGCCACCAGATAGTCGAGATGGGCCTGGTGAAGCTTTATCGCATGACGGGCAACCAGCAGTATCTCGACTTGGCCAAGTTCATGCTGGATAGCCGAGGGCCCGGCGGCCGCGCCTATAACCAAGCCGACCAGCGCGTGATCGATCAGATTGAGCCCGAAGGACACGCCGTACGCGCCGCCTACATGTATTCCGGCATGGCGGATGTGGCGGCTCTTACCGGAGATGCGGCTTACCTGAACGCCATCGACCAGATCTGGGACAACATGGTGGAGAAGAAATTTTACGTGACGGGAGGCATCGGAGCGCTCGGCGAGGGCGAAGCGTTCGGAGCGAACTATCAACTTCCCAATATGACGGCTTACAACGAGACGTGCGCGGCGGTGGCTAACGACTTCTGGAGCCAGCGCCTGTTCCTGCTACACGGCGACGCAAAGTATGTCGATGTTCTGGAGCGCACGCTCTACAACGGGCTGCTCTCCGGTGTGTCGCTCGACGGAGAGACATACTTTTACCCAAATCCGCTGGAATCGAATGGACAGCATCAACGGAGCCGGTGGTTTGGGGTGGCCTGCTGCCCGGGAAACATAACCCGCTTCCTCCCTTCGGTACCCGGCTATGTCTATGCGCAAAAAGGCAACACTCTTTACGTCAACTTGTTCATGGCCAATAAGGCCGGTATAACGCTTGATTCAGGGCGCACGGTTACCCTCACACAGCAGACGCGATATCCGTGGGATGGAAGAATCAGGATCGCTGTGGATCCGAAGGACGCGGGCGACTTCACCTTGAAGGTTCGAATACCCGGCTGGGCTCGCGGAGAAGCTGTTCCGGGCGACTTGTACCGCTTTATAGACAGCGGGGAGTCATCGGCTCCCATCCGTTTGACCGTGAATGGCACCGAGCAGCCGCTTGCTCTTGATCACGGCTATGCCACGATAACGCGGGCCTGGCAGAAGAAAGACATCGTCGAATTGAGCCTGCCCATGCCAGTGCATCGGATAGCGGCCAGCGCAAAAGTTGCAGCTGACCGGGGAAAGGTGGCACTGCAGCGCGGGCCGATCGTGTACTGCGCCGAATGGAAAGACAGCCCCGATCAGCACGTGCGAAATATTCTCCTGAAGGATTCTGCCAAGCTCCGGGCCGAGTTCCAACCAGCTTTTTTGGATGGCGTCGAAGTCATCAAGGGCAGTGCGGTCGCCTATCGCTTAGATGCCCAATCTCGTCTTCGCAATAGAGAAGAACCCTTTACGGCGATCCCCTACTACGCCTGGGCAAACCGGGGCCCTGGGCAGATGGAAGTCTGGATCGCGAATGCAGAAGACGCAGTGCATCCCGTTCCATTTCCCACTCTTGCCTCTGAGAGCAAGATCTCATCATCCGGGCCGACGAAGGCTGAGAATGGCAACCGCGATCCGCGCATGGTGGCCGACCAGGAGCCGCCTGCGTCTTCTGCCGATGCAAGTTCTTACTACGATTGGCTTCCCAAGCGCGGGTCAGAAGAATGGATTCAGTATGATTTTCCGAAAGCAGAGCGAGTGTCGAGTGCTCAGGTTTATTGGTTCGTCGCGGGCCAGGTAAAAGCTCCCGTCGACTGGCAGATTCTTTACCGCGTTGGCAACGACTGGAAACCTGTTCAGGCGAGAGATGCATATCGAGTGGAGCTCGACAAGTTCAACCAACTAACGTTCGATCCCGTGGAAACTTCTTCTCTGCGGCTGGTGTTGCATCTTCAGCCGAACTACTCGGCTGGGATTGAGGAGTGGCAGGTCCACTGATCGCAGAACGCTTAGATTCAATGCTGCCAATCGAGGGTGGCACGGAGCCGCACCTGCTGATGAGCTGACTGATCTTCAACCACTAGCTCGCCGTTCTCCATGCGGACATCATCTACTTTCTGCAGACCTTCCGGGACGCGTGTGTAAAAAACGGCGAAGCGCGTGGTGATTTTCGATTTGGCGGGCAGCCAGCGAAAAGTAGGCGCGCCGAACATGACACCGGCGTTGATTGCCTCGCGTCGGGGCACGTCGAAAGGCTGGGTGCCAAACTCGATCCCCCGAGCAAACTGGTGGCTAGGCGGATAGTAGCCCCAATACTGCAGCCACGGGTATTCACTACGGCGAAAGACGAAGCCGAGCAGAAGGTGTTTCTTCAGGTTGAGGGCGGTCGCCCACTCAAGCTCGCGGCCCGGGTCGAGAAGCGTCGTTGCGTGATCAAGGTAGCGCGGATCGGCTGGCGTCTGGCGTAAGTCGATCGCAGTGCCAGCTAAGCCGGGGGCAAGCGGCCAGGTGAAGTCCTGACCCGAAGCGAGGCGGCGGCTAACAGGGCCGTTGTCGATTCGGTCATAAGGCCGCGTGCGCGAGCGCGAACCGGAGATGTCGACCACCGTATCTTGCGACGAAAGAAACGGCGAACCGGCTGTGGCGTGCTCGGCCCAATTCACGGGACGATCAAAGCCCAGCTGGTTTTCTAGCTCACTCTCAACTGAGATCACGCTCTCGCCATCCTTTACGCGAAAGGTGCGAGTAAACGTTTCCTGGACGATGGGAAGTTTGGCCCGCATGGTGACAAACGCGCCAGCTTCTTTGCGCCCCGATTCTATGCTGAACATCTGGGCATGAGCCTCGCCATGCATAGGCAGCCCGGCGGCTGCTTCCTCCGGGGAGGGAGGCCCAAAACCGTCCACACAGACAAAGAGACCAGCGCCCCCGTCGAAGTGCACGGGACGGCCTGCTTCACGCGCATCGCGCATCGGATTCCACAAAGGGCTGAGCTTTTCGGGGTCATCTCGCAAGAATAGGCTGGCGAGCGTAGCGCCTTTCGCCATCAAGGTAACTTGCAGCTTGTCATTCGAGAGCGTGAACGCCGGGAACCCTTCAAATGTCGTCGTCTGGGCCGCTGCCCCCGAAATGCAAAGGAGGCCGAAGAGAGGAACACTAAGAAGCTTCATACGGGACATGCAGGCGAGGATAGCAGTGTTCCAGTCCGGTTTATCGAAGATAAAATCGAATTAGAATAAGACAGGTCGAAAGGCTGGAGGCGGTTACTCGCTATGAGCAATCAGAGAAAAGTCCTGCATGATCTGATCGACGAAGCTCAGGAGCAGGATCTTCCCTTACTTGCCGAACTGGTTGCCCGGTTCCAACATCCGCTCGAACCAAGAAAAGCGGCAAGGGCCGCCCCTCCGAACAGTGAGCTGACGCGAAGGCGGCAGGATCTGATTTCGGAAGTACACGTGGATGCCAGAACAAATCATTTATTCCGGGAGCATGATGCCAGGACGGCGAAACGCCTGGGCGTTGATCCGTCAGTGATTGAGTTTGGCGGAGGTAGTGGTTCGATCGGAGAAAGTGACGAAGTGGAGATCAGTCGTCATTGGGTCAAAGGACAAGCTGTTTCGCGTCTAAACACGTTTCACTTGGAAAGCCAGGAGATTATCACCTTTGACAAGGCTGAAGTTTCGAGCTCCGGGTCGGAGATAATCTACAAACTGCGCGTGTTGACAGCTAAGGCTGAGTCGGAGACAGAGCTAAATGTACGCCTTTAAGCGAAACGGTTTATGACTGACCAAAGGAAGGCGCTGCATGACCAGGTGGAGGAGACCCTTGAAGTTGATGTAGATCGCCTGGTCGAGTTTGTAAACCGGTTTTTGCATCCAGCGGAATCGGCTGGTCCAGAGACAATGGTCTTTGAACGAATGCCGCCCGGGTTCGCGGCCGCACCCGAGATCGAGAGGCAGAGGCAAGAAGCGCTGGCTAACATTAGGGCCACGCAATCGGAGATGATTGCACGCGTCGCCGGCGATGCCATCACACGTCTCGGAATTGATCTGAATAAAATTCAAACGACTGCCTGGGGTTGCTCGGAGCAGCGCGGGCAAACAACATCTTTCGAATGTCGGTGGTTTGAAGGCCCAGTTTCTAATTGCTTAAGTATGTTTCGCTTGAAAGAAGAAAAGATTGTTACCTTCGAACAATGTCATCTTTCTGAGGGGAGATCAGAATTGATATACAAGGTTCGTGTTCTGACGCCGAATGCTGAGACAGAGAAAAAGCTGACCGTCGCCATTTGACTCATCGTTGACCAGCGCATTGGCGGGTAGCCTGACACCTGGCTCGAAAGCCCAGGAATGTTCTACTCGTATTGATGCTTTCCGCTGTGTTGTGCCTTCTCTTGGCCGCTCTTATACCGACGATTCCGAACTCCGCCACGATCGATGCGGAAGTGAGAAAGATCATGACATCTACGCATGCCAAGGGCATGGCCGTTGCAGTCATCGATCAGGGCAAGGTTGGCTACGTGCAGGCATACGGTGTCCGTAACGCCAAGGGCGATCCGCTCGGTACGGACACCGTCATGTATGGCGCCTCGTTAACGAAGACTGTTTTTGCATACACCGTGATGCAGCTCGTAGACCAAGGCAAGCTTGACCTCAGCACTCCGATCAAAAACGATCTCGACAACCCGCTGCCTAGCTACGGTCCCGATCCAGTCTTTCCGGACAAGTATGGGCCATACAAGGATCTAGCCGGAGATCCACGCTGGGAACGGATCACGCCGCGTATGTGCCTGACCCATTCAACGGGTTTCAGTAACTTCTGGTTTATCGAACCCGATCAGAAACTGCATATCCATTTCGAGCCTGGCACGCATTTCAGTTATTCGGGCGAAGGCTACATCCTGTTGCAATTTGTTATCGAACACGGGCGGAGAGCACAAGGCCTTGGTCTCGACGTCGGCGACCTGACCAGGGCTAATTTCGATCGTCTGGGAATGACTCGCACAAACCTGATCTGGCACAACGGTCAAGACCCGAACGTCGCAGATGGATGGAACGATCAGGGCGAACCGAAGCCGCATGACAAACGCAGCAAGGTGCGTGCGGCCGGGTCTATGAATACAACCATCTCCGATCTATCGAAGTTCACGGCTGCGCTCGTTGCCGGCAGAGGCCTGAGCAAGGCCGCAAGTGCCGAAATCACGAAACCACAGCTGCATATCACCACAGCGCACCTGTTTCCACTCTTTCAACCCGACTTACCGGAAAGCGAGCAGCGCAAGGACTTATATGCGGGCCTGGGCGTTGTTGTCTTCAATGGCCCGCAAGGCAGGGGTTTCTACAAAGGCGGCCACGATGGCCAGACTGCCAACACGATGGTCTGCGTCGCGGCCGGTCAGCGCTGCGTATTGATCCTCTCAAACGATGTCCGCTCGGAAGCAGGTTTCGCCGAACTGGTTCGGCTCATCCTTGGCGACACTGGTGTGCCTTACGACTGGGAGTATGGACAGTACGCCGGGAAGTCGTGACTTCACCGCCGCCCAGCGCGGCTCGATCAGAAATGCCGGTGCCGTTGAACTCTTACTTGCGCACGACGAGCGAGCTGAGCTTATTCATGTGCAAAGTCCAGCCGCCCGGCACGACGGACAGATAGTTTCCGCTGTTCACTTCGCTTGCCTGTTCGAGTAGACCAGTGTACGAGCCCGGCGATATGTGGAGATTTCCGGGGAGATTCACCGTTTTCTCTTCGCCTCGATTAACGGCAACCAGCACCACTTCGCCGCGTTCGATGCGCTCGAACATGAGAATATCGTTATCCACGTAAGCGGTAACATACGCTCCACGCGAGATAGCCGGACTGTTCCTTCGCAGACCCGCGAGAGTTTTGATGATCTTAAAGGCCGGAGTCTCTTCGTCCCAACGGTTAAGACCCGGGCGATTCCAAGGATCGTCGTTGTCAGAGTTCACGCCGGAGGGAGGCGTCTGGTGATTATCGTGGTAGTGCGCGAGATATTGCTCGTCGCCGTAGTAAATGATAGGGATGCCGCGCACGGTCATCAGCAGCACGGTTGCGAGATCCATGCGCTGCTTTCGCTCCTCTTCGGAATTCACGCTCAGCTTCTGCAACCGGACCAGACTACGAATCTGGTCATGATTATCAATGAATGTGCCCTGCCAGGTATCTCTTCCATTGAAGGCCAAAACTCGCTCATGCAGAAAATTGTCGAGATCGAAGGCATTGGCCTGCTGGGTAACGTCTTCGTACGAGCCTCCAATGTACTGGTTCAAGATGTAGGAAAGCTGAAAGTCCAGGATGTTTGTTCCGAACAGGTTGTACTTGTTGGCAAACTGCAGAGACTTCGCATCGCCGACACCGCCGTGGGACCATTCGCCTACGATGTATGGCGCGGGCCGGTGTAAAGCTGCCAGGTGCTCGCGCATGGTCCGGGTGAAGGTCGCTATAAAGTCCGGAAACGGAAACTTGACTGCATCGAGCCGATAATCATCTACCCCGTTGTCAATCCATTTCTTTCCGGCGCCCAGTAAGTAGTTCGCCATAGCGGGATCTTTCTGGTTATATCCACTCAGATCCGCCAGCAAACAATGATGTAACTGCCAGTAACTCCAGTTATAGTCAGCTATGTTCTTGGCGTCTATGCAGCGCTGGTCTGTTTCAAAGTGCTTGTAATAGCGCATCCCAGTGGCAGGATCGTAATCGTCCTGATAGCTGTTTATGAAGACTTGATCGGGGAATGCGGATTCAAACAGGCGTCCGTTGACGTGATTGTCATTCGGATTGGAGTGATTCAGCGTAATGTCCTGTATGTAGCGCATGCCTTTGGCATGCATTTGCCGGCTCAGCTCATTGACTTCTTCCCAGCTTCCAAAGTGCTCGTTCACGCGATAGTAATTCTGTATCCAATAACCGTGATAGCCGGTGCCGTAACCGGTTTTCGGGACGTAAGCGCGAACATTCTCCATCAGCGGGCTAATCCACAGCGCAGAAACTCCTAAGTTCTTCAGGTAATCGAGCTTTTCCAGAACGCCCTGGATGTCGCCGCCCCAGTATCTCCTGTATTCCTGGTTCTCCTCACACTTCACGACGAAGCAGTTCTTTGTGTTGGTGGCGAAAGGATGTTCCGGATCGACGTAGGGAGCGTATGGCTGGTGGGCGTTGAAACGATCCGCCAGCAAGAAGTAGATTGTTCTCGATCGATAGTCTTTAGCCGCAGAGGCGCCATCCTCTACGGCGTCGGGAACAAGCGATTCGGATTGCCACGCTCCCAGGCTGGAAGCAAGAAGGGTAAGAGTAATAAAGCAATTAATAAGTTTCATTGAGTGTCATGGATCCTGACCAAGCCCGCAAGCACGCCCACATAGGCGGTCTTTCCGTCTGGCCCAAGGTAAACGGAGGAGTAGAAGCTGTTATAGAGAATGCCGGTCCCCGCGAGGACCTTGAAGACTGTCTTGCCGGTATGAAAATCGACCGCAGTGAAGTACCAAGGGTCCGTGAGAGGAGCGTAACTGGGGCTGGCGTCTTTTGAGTAGGTGTATTCGAGACCTGTTACGAGCGATGCCTGCGAGACAACATTAGGTACGCTCTCTTGCTTGTTTGTCCAAACGGTCTGGCAGCTATCACGATCGTCGTCCAGATCGATCCGGGTTATGCCAGGTACTGTGAATGCGCCAAAAGCCGTGTCAAGCAGATCCTCAAAGCCGTAGTTGTTTTCGACGGATATCGAACGATTTGTAGCGATGAGGGAGTTGAAAGTGTCGCTTGCTCCTGACGGGAACACTGGTTCGGCACAGATCAGCCGCGGCTTGTTCGTCCTCGCCGCGCGCCGGTAAACAAGCACGTGCATCTGCGGATCTGCGTTATCCGCGATCGTCACGAAATTCTTGCCCATCAAAGTGGGCGTGGTTCCCGACCCCTGCACCCTCTGACCGGGCTTGATCTGAGTTCCCCGATCGTATTCCTCTTGCCAGGTAACCATCGGCATCCCACCAGGAGCTGCATCGAAACGGTAGAGCTGGTGATCGGAAACAATGAACACACCTCCCCTTGATGGATCCGGATCGACGGCAAACGATTTGGAGATCGCTTCACCCGCGGGAAGAGTGTGAAGCATAACCGTGCAGGCATCGCTATCGGAAGAGTTCGGGTTGGCAGTCCCGACCATGGCAGGTTCGCTTACTGGATCCGGACCACCGCTGGTAGTGAACCATAACAGCCCGTTCGCATCCGGAAAAGTCGAGAGGATGGATTGATTCTTCGGAATCATGCGCGGCAGATCACTGGCACAGGTGTGATCCTTGACCAATTGAGTACCGCCCGGTGTGTCGAGTTCTTTAATCCGCCAGATATCGCGACTACGGGTAGGGATAACCGCACGATCCAATTGATCGAGGAAGAAGTAACCGCCTGCTCCGAAGTTGCCTTTGGCCTGCCGATCGATCGCAGGGAGAGGGAGCCTGGCAAGAGCCTCTAGCGACACCGGATCGAGAAGGTAAAGAACCGGGCGCGCGCCAACACAAACAACCAGAATCCGGCCCTGCCTGTCGAAGGTGACGGTACCGCATAACCCGGCGAGGAAGGTTGAGCTCACTTCGGGCGAATGGCCGAGCGGACCCGCAGTGGGATACATATCACTTTGATAAGCATCGATGTGAACCCCGCTGCGGCCGTTGGGAGCCATATATGGGTGTTGCGGAACAGGTTGCGCGGAGATCGGTTTGGGAACCGCAGGCGAGCCGATGAAGGCAGGCACCGGTTGCGCCAGAGGCTGCTGCGGAATCGGAATGACACGCGCACGATCTTCCTGGCCCGCGGCACTCAGCGCGAGCAGCAGGATGGAAAGTACCAGATGATTTGAGCTTCTCATTACTTTGACCCTTCCGTCCAGCCTTGTGCTTGCAGAGCTTTGCTGATTTCCTTTGCGATCGCCTTTGCCAAGCGATCGGCATCGCCCTCCGCACCTTGTTTCATCTCGGTAACGCCCCCGGCGGCGGCGGCAATGTCCGGAGCGGCGCCTGCTCCCATGGTCTCGGCGGCACCGGGTTTGCGGGAGCTTTCGGAAGCCGCAGTGAACTCGGTCAGCATCGTGTTCCGGTCGAGTTGTTTTAGGTAGCAGTCTACGTGAGCTTCCACCTTCGATGCGCCTGCCCCAAGGCCGATCGCCATTCGTCTGGCGCGATTGCCTTCATCGATGAGCTGAAAGTCACCCTGGACTGCCAGGCTGTGATCGGGCGGAAGCTCGCCGCGCACGCCTCTGCTGACAGGCAAACCTGTTTTCTCCAGGTCTTTTATCAGCGATTCAGAGAAGTCGCTGGCCACCTTGTGCGCAAGTTTGGTTTTTTCGTCCTCCTGCTGCCCGCTTACACGCATGCGAACGCGGTTGAGCGCAGAGTTGTTCAGCTTCACTTCTTCGTCACTGGACGCAAAGTCGTAGACGACGATTGAAGTGGGCCTCGAAAGGACCTCACTGCCGGAGTATGCCCGAACATTCTTGATCTGCACACGGCCCGTTCCCGGCATCTGCCCCCAAGAGAGCAAGGGCAGCGCGAAAATTGCCAGGCTGCGTGCACAAATCGGAAGCATGGTGGCCGGCCTCACTTCGAGGACGCTCCCAGCCGAGTAAAGTCATAGGATTCTACATTTACGTCAATTCCCTTTTGAGGAACCGACACCCTCATGCTTTTCATCATGTTCGGTCCGTCAGGAATAGGCGCATACTCTTGCGAGATGCTCATCGGGCTGCCCTGGTAATCCGTCCTGATATCGACGTGTTTGGCGAGGTGTGTGGCGGAGTTGACCATCATAGTCATGGAATCCGTCGGTTCGAGGAGATTACTCGCTTGAAGCTGGGTCTCTCCACCGGAAGTTGACGAAACTTGCGCCTTCTTAATGGCCTGCACCATTTGTTGGGGTTTGTTATAGCGTCCCGCCAGCTCCATAATGTCTTTTACGTTTTCCTTGACGCCGGCGGCAATCCGGCCGCGTATGCCCCCCATTTCCTTCGGTGGGGCGGAGATCGTGGTCCGCTGCATCTGGCCGTTCGAATCGAATCGCACCTGGCTGATGATCGGCTCGGACGGATTTCCCTTGCGAGTTACCGTCACGCGTTGCTTCCACTCGTACTGCATGATCTTCTTGACGTTCATGCCCATGGCCAGAAGGATCGCCTGGCTATTCGCCATCTGCGCGGCTAGGGGGACGATTGAGATCGACGCAGCGACAACGAGGATCAAACAGAGCTTGCCCGGCATTTTCATTTGAATTTTCCTGCTTCAGCTTTGCAGGACCCGCTATTCCGGAATAAGTGTCATACCGTATGATGCTTTTACTTCGCTGCCCAAAGAGAGGATACTGATTAAAACCAAACAGATGTCGAGGCCGGCGTTCACAAAGGCGATGTGGCACCGATGCGCGCTGCTATTTCTCGTCCCGTGCTTTGGCCTCCCAGCCGAAGAGCTGAGCTTGGATCAGGCAGTCCGCATTGCGCTTGAACACAACACAGAGATTGCAAACACCACGCTTGACGTATCGAAAGCGAAAGACCGTTCGGCGGCGTTTCGCAGCAATCTCTTTCCGAAGCTCTCCTTTTACGCGCTGGGCTCTGAGCAACTCAAGCCGGTCGATATAACGATCGACGCCGGCCGGTTGGGGACCTACCCAGGGATTGGTCCTATACCCAACGAAGACAAGAAGTTCACAACGCCGATGCAGCCGACCGGTTTCCTGGTCGGGCGAATATCTCAACCGCTATCCGGACTCTACCGGACGCGGCTCAACATGAAAGCTCTCAATCTGTCGACCCAGATCTCCCAACAGAAGGTGCGCTCAAAGCGGGAAGACGTTGTGCGAAATGTAAAACAGCTCTACTACGGCATCGAGCAGACCCAGAGTTCACTAGTGGCCGCACGTGAGACCGTTCAACTGTACAAGGAGGTGGAGCGCACAACAGGCGAGTACGTTTTGAAGCAGGCCGCGCTCGAATCGGAGCTCTTACAGACACAGGCAACGCTGGCCGATGCCGAGCAATCTGAGTTGACACTGTCAAACCAGGAGGCCGATCAGAAGGAGCAGCTCAACGACTTGCTTGGGCGCGACGTGTTGACCGAGTTTGGAGTGGCCGAGATCGCGCAGGCAAAGCATGCCGGTATCGATTTGACCGCAGCTCGCCAACAAGCCCTAAAGCAACGTCCCGAAATACAACAGGCGCACCTGAAAGTTCTGCAATCCGAGCAGGAGGTACGGGCCAAGAAAGCCGAGTACATTCCCGAACTATCGGCCGAGTTCAACAGCATCACGTTGCTGAATTTCAGCTCGTTTCTGCCGGGCGGCACTTACAGTGTAGGGGCAAGCCTCTCGTGGGAGCCCTTTGACTGGGGGCGCAAGAAGAACGAGCTGGCGGAAAAGCGAGACACGGTTTCCCAGGACAAGAATACGCAAAGCGCAGCCGAGCGCAAGGTAATCATGGAAGTCGACAGCAAATACCGGCAAGTAGAGCAGACTTGGGCAAAGCTGCATGCAGCGAGCATGGGCCAGCGCGCAGCTGCTGAAACTTTGCGCGTCGGCAAAAATCAGTACGAAGTCCAAGCCGCTCTGCTGCAGGTGGTGTTGCAGGCGCAGACGACACTTGCCCAGGCAAACTCGGGCTACTACCGCGCGCTGGCCGACTATTGGAGCGCCGAAGCAGAATTCGAGCATGCTTTGGGAGAGGATCAATGACAAAAACACGTAGCGGGAGAGGCGGGACGGCGGCGTTTTGTGTTCTTGCCTTATGCTCGTGTGACCGGCCAAAGGCGGCGGTGGAGAACAGCCCCATGCCGGTTCGTGTGACAACGGTCGAGCGATACTCACCTGACCAAGGGCAACGATACTCAGCTTCCATCCTGCCCAACCGGCAGGTCAACCTCGGATTCAAGGTGAATGGACTGGTGGAGTCGCTTCACCGAGTTCGGGGAGCGGACGGGCGCACACGCAGCGTCGACATGGGCGACATCGTGACAACTGGTACGGTGCTCGCTCAGGTTCGCAGCCAGGATTACCGGCTGCAGGTATCGCAAGTGCAAGGCCAAGTGCAGCAAGCTGGCCAAACCGAACAGGCTGCGACTGCTCAAGTGGCCCAGGCTGAAGCTGCTGCCGCTAAAGCCGAACAGGATTTCGCCCGGGCCGATGCGCTCTATAAGAAGACTTCGCTCACGAAATCCGATTACGATGCCGCCAAGGCCAATCGCGACTCCACGCGAGCCCAGGTCAATGCGGCGAAGGCCCAGCAACAAGCAAGCGCAGGGGCAGTGACTGCCTCGCAGGCCATGCTCGGAACGGCAAATCTGGGCTTAGGCGATACATCACTCGTTGCGCCCTTCGCGGGTGCAGTGGTTCAGCGCTCGATTGAGCTTGGCTCTTTAGCTGGTCCGAGCACAGTGGCCTTCGTGCTGGCCGACATCTCCTCCGTGAAAGCGAGCTTCGGAGTCTCGGACGTGACACTTGCTGGTCTTAAGAAAGGGTCAAAGTTAGCAGTCTATGCAGAGGCTTACCCGAACAAGCAGTTTACCGGTTTCATTAGTGCGATGGGAGCCGTCGCGGATTCGAGCACGCGCTCATTTCAGATTGAGGTGACAATCCAGAATCGGCAGAGCTTGTTGCGGCCCGGGATGATTGTGTCTCTGGATCTGGGCGGCAAGCCCGGGACACAGCCGTTGATCGTGGCGCCGTTAAGCGCAATCGTGCGCGGAGAGAGCGGTTCGGATTCGTTTGCAGTGGTGACAGTCGTGAGCGGCACCGCACATAGAACAGCGGTGGCTCTCGGGACAACTTACGGTGATCGCATTGCTGTGACGGGGGTCGAAGCCGGGCAGAAGATCGTGAGTTCGGGCGCAAGCTTTGTCGCTGATGGAGATTCAGTGACGGTGATCCCGTGAGCGGCAACCCGCACCATCGCTCGGACTCCGAGATCATCGGCAGTACCCATAACACCTCTCGATTCTTTGTCGAGAATCGGCAAATCGCCTGGGTCTTGCTGATAGGCACCGTCGCCTGGGGCATTTATGGTTACGCCAACATGCCGCAGCGCAAGGACCCTGATATCCCGGCGCGGCAAGCGGTTGTGATCACAAACTGGCCGGGAGCAAGCGCCGAGAAAGTAGAAGAACTCGTTACTCGTACGATCGAGCAAACGGTTGCTTCGAACTCGAATATCGCGCGCATCGAATCGATCTCACGCGCCAACGTTTCGAATGTAACCCTTACACTATCCGACAAAGTAGCCGATAGTTCCCAGACTCTGGATGATATCGGGGGCCGCCTGGCAGCGATCACCACGTTGCCGCAAGGGGCTGGTCCGGTCAACTTTCAACGGGATTTCGGAGACACCGCAACGCTGTTGCTGACTGTCGCAAGCCCCAAGTCCGACGATCGCGAGCTCGCGCTCCGATCACAAGCGTTACAGGAATCGATCAGAGCTTCGCGCCGGGATGCGGTAAACCGCGTGTCGCTGGTTGTCTGCCTGCCCTTGACGGTAGACAAGCGGCTAATCCTGTTAGCTGCCCCGAGGCTCGAGGAACAGTTTCACCAACTAGGCGCCGGTTCCGACTTCAAACTCCTCAACGGCACTGGCTTTGTGGGAATTGATTTCGTAAGCAGCTGGACGGACAGCGCCATTCTTGGAGCACTGGAACGGTTTCGCTCTCAGAACTATGGCGAAAGTCCGATTCACCCGGATGCCTGGAAGCCTTTTGTGGTCCGGGATCCGGCCGAGACGAGCGTCAGGCTGCGCCAGGTGAGCGGCGATAAGTACAGCTACCGCGAGCTGGACAATCTCACGGATGAGATGGCGAAGGCACTGCTCTCCACAGCGCGGACCGCAGATGGACCTCCACTGGTTTCGAAAGTGACTCGCAGCGGCATTCTAAACGAGAAGATCTACCTTCTCTACTCGCAGGAGCGGATTGCTTCTTACGGACTGAAACCTTCCAACCTGCAGAACATTCTGAACGCGAGGAATATAACAGCGCCTGGCGGGCAGCTCACCGTCGGCGCCAAAAGCGTAGTACTCAACCCATCGGGTGAGTTCCGCAGTGAGAGTGAGATCGGCAGCGTGATCATCGGCATCACTGCCTATGGTGCTCCCGTTTACCTGCGAGACGTGGTCGATACGGTACGGGCTTATGACGATCCGCCACAGTTTCTCAATTACTATTCATGGCGCGACGGCAAGGGCCAATGGCAGCGCACACGGGCTATCAGCATCAGTGTGCAGATGGGCAAGGGGGAGAAAGTCGGCCGGTTTGCGAAGGCGGCAGGGGCCACCCTCGCCACCCTGGCTCCGCGCCTACCACGCGATCTGATCATCGCTCGCGCTAGTAATCAAGCTGACCAGGTCAGTGAGAACATTCACCTTTTTATGACGAGCCTCTATGAAGCGATTGCGCTCGTGGTGCTTGTTTCGCTGGTCGGATTTTGGGAATGGCGTTCCGCGCTGCTGATGGCGTTAGCCATCCCGATCACGTTGCTGATGACTTTCGGAATGATGGACATTATCGGGATCGATCTGCAGCAGGTTTCGATCGCGACGCTCATTATTTCTCTGGGGCTGCTAGTGGATGATCCGGTGGTGGCTGGGGATGCAATCAAGCGTGACCTGGCGCTCGGTCACCCTCGCCGCATTGCGGCCTGGCTCGGGCCCACGAAGCTGGCGACAGCCATCGTGTACGCGACCATCACGAATATCGTGGCTTATCTGCCGTTCCTCTTGCTCACGGGTGACACGGGCAAGTTCTTATATTCGCTACCCATCGTAATTGCATGTGCACTTATCGCCTCGCGGCTCGTTTCGATGACGTTCATTCCGCTGCTTGGTTATTATCTCCTCCGTTCCCGGCCCGAACCGTCGATCGAGGAGCGTCGCAAACGTGGTTTTGGCGCAGCCTATTACCGCGCCGGACAGTTAGCGATTGAGCACCGCTGGCTGGCGCTGCTGCTTTCTTTTGTTGTGCTCGGTGTTGGCGCGTTGGTAGGAAAGGGACTGAAACTGCAGTTCTTTCCCAAAGACCTATCGCATCTTGCCTTCATCAACATTTACCTGCCAGAGGATGCGCCTTTCAATTTAAGCAATGTAACGGCTTCGGAGGTTGAGCGGATAGTGGAGCAGGTATCTGCCGAGCAACACCGTCCGCTCGCTTCCCTCGACTCATTCGTCGGAGGCGGTGCACCGCGATTCTGGTATTCGCTAGCTCCTGAGCCGCGCCATGCCAACTACGCACAGGTGATTCTGGCTCTGCGGGATGAGCACGACACGGTACCGCTCGTTGCGGCGCTGCAGGAACGGCTCTCGGGTAAGATCACGGGCGCTCGCATTGACGTCCGGCAGCTCGAAACGGGTTCGGCGGTAGGCCTGCCAATCCAGATTCGAGTTTCCGGCGATAACATCGCCACCTTGCGCGCCGCAGCCGACCAGGTAACACGGATTCTGACGTCGATTCCCGAAGCAAGAGGAGTTCGCGACGATTGGGGCGAAGACCGGTTTGCGCTGCAGCTCAAAGTCGATCCGGATCGCGCGAATCTGGCTGGAGTTACTAACCTGGACGTGGCGCATGCCTCGGCAGGCGGCATGAATGGCGATCAGCTCACCTATCTGCGCGAGGGCGACAAGCAGATCCCGGTCGTCTCGAGACTCAGACCAAACGAACGCGCCCAGCTCGATGACGTCCGTAGTTTGTATGTCTACTCCAGCTCTGGCACTCAGAAGGTCATGCTGGGGCAAATTTCCCGGATAACCTATGCTTTGCAAAATGAAGTGATCCGCCGCCGCAACCAGTTTCGGACGATTACTGTCTCCGCTTCTCCGCGAGAGGGCGTGCTGGCCTCGGAGATCATGAAAAAAGCTGAACCGGATCTGGCCGCCCTCGCTTCGCGCCTGCCGCCCGGCTATCAGCTTGTGGTCGGGGGAGAAAGGGAAAAACAGCAGGACGGGTTCCGGCAGCTGGGGATTGTACTTTTGATCTCGTCGGCGGCGATCTTTCTGGCGCTCGCCTTCCAATTCAAAAGCGCTGTTAAGCCTTTTATTGTGTTCGCAGCAGTTCCGTACGGTGCTGTCGGAGCGTTGATTGCTCTCTGGATCATGGGTGCGCCATTCGGCTTTATGGCGTTTCTCGGAGTGGTGAGCCTGGTGGGCGTGATCGTCAGCCACATCATCGTTCTGTTCGACTTTATAGAGGAGATGCATGCCAAGGGTGAGCCCTTCGAGCAAGCGGTCCTCGACGCAGGCATCATGCGCTTGCGCCCGGTTCTAATCACAGTGGGAGCGACCGTGATTGCGCTGTTTCCGCTAGCGATTCATGGCGGACCCCTTTGGGAACCGATGTGCTATGCGCAGATCGGCGGTTTGACGGCGGCAACGTTCATCACTTTGCTACTGGTTCCGGTAATCTACTCGATCTGCGTGCTCGATTTGAAGATTGTGAAGTGGGAGAGAGACAGTGAAAGCGCTGTCCTCCACGAATTGGATCTCGCCGCGCGCCTGGAATAAGTGCAGCCGACGACAGCTTACGCCGGTTCGGAAATACTCCTGACTGGATCCTGGTAGCGAACAACCCGTGGAGTTCCGTCGCGATTGCCGATACGAACTCCGACCGAGAGGCTTTCGTCCTGCAGGTCGTAACACTGCGAGAGCATTTCACGGCCGTCTGCTACTCGAACGAGGGTGACGAACAAGCGATACGGGGCCTCGGATCCCTCCCGAGCCGGAGCCGAGGCAAGGCTAAAAAGAGGTGCGTACCCACCCTTTGGTATTTCGATCAAGATCTGGTTCGAGCGCGAACCTTGCGTTCGCTGGTAGTACTCGAGCAACTTATTTCTGAGCCGGCGTGCGTCATTGCGGACGATTGGATCGAGGCCGGGCTCGAAGGACTCGGCGCGATCAAATACGGAGACTGCGATGCTGTACTCGCATAGCTGGCTGGCGCGGCCGGCAAGAGCCTCTTCGACCACGAACTCGAGAAAGCGCCGCATCCGCCCAGAGTGGATGAAGCCCTCGCTTTGCAGAATTCTAGAGAGCTCGAACCGTACCGCACCAGGCGGCGTATTTCGCGATTTGGCGGTAAGGGCAAAAAGCTTTGACATTTCAGACAGTAAGACCGTTGAGAGAGAAAGAAGCCGGGACGAACCGTAGCCTGCATCGTCCCGGCTTTCTTTTCTGCTAGAAGTTTCCGCCGTAGCCTAACAGTTTTGTCAGGCCATTCTTCTTCCACGCTCCGGAAGGCTTAAGCGCGATGAACTCTCGATAAAGCAGATGCACGCGCTTCGATAACTCCTGCTGCACGCGCAAGGGAGGCGGCAGCAATTCCTGCATTTCGTTCGGGACAATGTCGTTCAACAGAGTTTGTGAAGCTGGATAGGCGCGCGAATCGTGATAAGCGATATCGTCCAGCTCAAGTTGTCCGCCGGTTGTCGAGTAATCGTAGAACTCCAGCTCAATTGAGCCAGGAACTATTCTGCTCGTGGGCGGGAACCATTTGTCGTACACGCCAATCTTTGTTCCTTCCGCTGTCAGCTGACCAAGAACGTGGGTAGGCGCGCGATTGAAGTTAAAGTACTTGGGAACGATCTCGTCGGTCGCGAAAAGCACGTAAGGACGTCCGGGCGCTTCCGCCGACTTTAGCATCGAGATCATGTCGTGGCGCTGGCCGTAAATATCGGCGAGATAGCCTTGCATCCAATCTTTAGTGCCCTTATTTCCGATGCTGACCAGGAGATTGAAAAGGTCGACAGACGAAGTAAGTCCATTGCGAATCTTATGTTCATCGCGGGTGTACCGGCCCGAGGGGTCAACCACGATTAACGGGATGTGCCAAGCCTCTTCGTAAACCGTGCCCAGTTTGCCCTGCACTAAACCGTGCGCCCCAGCGTATTCGCCGTGATCTGCCGCGAAAACAATGACCGTATTTTCGACGACGCTCTTAGGGAGCGTATCAAAAGCATCAAGCAGCCCGCCGATGTCGTTGTCGACAATCTGCATTACCTGGGTATAGCTGTCGAGCCCTCGCTTCCAATAGTCGTAAGGCATCTTGACAACGCCGAAATTGAGGTCCTCGTACCGGTTTGGATTCGGGTATTGTTCAATAGTCGCTTTGTCCTGAGAAGGCTCGTCCGTGATGCCGCCCCAGATACCTTGCTGAAACTCTTTTATGAAGGTATGGGTCTTCAAGTTCTTCGCGTTCACGTCGGCAGTGCTTTCCCAGTTAGGCGGAACAGCAGGGTACTTATAAGTCGGCGGCCTCTTCAGGGCATTTTCCTGCCACGAGACATCCGGTCCATTGCCTGGGTACTTGGCCATCTGATCGTACCCTTGGGGATTCACGTTGCGGTTCGCGAATAGGTCCGTAACGGTTTTGAACTCGGTGCCGGCCGGAAAAAACTCGCGATCGTGCGGGTTGATCAAACTAACCGTAAGGCACCACGGCTGATCAGTCGGCCGCTTGTTGAGCAGCCAGTCGACGCCCTGGCCGGCTGAGTAAGAGTCGTTATGGTAACCGCGAATCTCGTCACCATACGTGCCTTGTAAGTTGTCGCCGGTGGGGTCGTAATACGTGAAGAAGTCGAAGCCGTAGTTTTCGAGTCCCCCTTGGTCCTGTTGCGGAACCGATACGTGCCATTTTCCTGTGTAAGGAGTCTGATAGCCCGCCGAACGGAGCAGCTTGCCAAATGTCGGAAAGGCAGGATTCAGGACCGGCTGTTTCTGTGGGGGCGCCGGAGGATAAGGAGTAGAAAGGATAGTATTCAGCAGCCAGTTTTGCTGCGAGTACAGACCGGTAATCATGACCCCGCGGGAGGGCGTGCAGGCGTTGGCGGCGGTGTGGTAGCCACCAAACTTGACGCCGCGGCGCCAGAGTTTGTGGACGTTCGGCATGAACCGCGCCAGGAACTCGCCGGGCGTTCTTATGCCGTCGGGGAAGACGGTCGGATAACGAAGTTCGTCAACCAATATAAAGAGGATGTTCGGCTTCGGGCCGGGAACAGCCTCGGGGCCGCTGTTGGTTTGGGCGCGGCTGTCGTAGCCGGCCAGCATGCCGCCACCCGTTACTGCGGCAGTTGATTTCAAGAACTCTCTTCGTTTCAATGAATCTCCTTATCCTGTGACAGCGTATTGGCGTTAGCCCACATTTAGGAGTAACAGCGGGAGTTGCAGGGGTGTTGTAGGAGGTATAATTTCGTTCTTACCCTCGGGTAGAATTACAGGGCAGGTGGTGGATCGGGTTTAGCGATCGCCAATTGAGTTACCCGAGTGACGAATCAGCGCGCGCCGATCTCCAATGACCAAGTGCGCGACCAATTGGACAAGATCGTTGTCAGTAACGGTTTTTTCCGCTCCCCGAGGATGCAGCGTTTCCTCAACTTTGTAGTGGAAGGAAGGCTGGCAGCCAAGTTTCACTCCGAAGATTTGAAGGAAAGTGTGATTGGCATGGCGGTGTTCGACCGTGATGCTGGTTACGATCCAAAGACAGATCCGGTCGTGCGCGTCGAAGCACGCCGCTTACGGGCCAAGCTCGAAGAGTATTACGAGGGACCCGGAAAACAAGATTCAGTTCGCATTGAGCTACCGAAGGGGTCATACGTCCCGTGCTGGGATTGGCAACAGAGTATGCCTCCAGCGGAGCCCGACCAACAGCAGTCGCCTCAGCCTGAACAGCAGCAGCCGCCTACTCTATTGAAAGAGAAGCGACCACCGCGACTGGCAATCGCGGCAGCTTTAGCCGCCGTGATTATTGCGTCAGCGCTGATTTTATGGCTGGTTAGGAACGGATCGAAGCGCTTTTCCGACCAGAAAAGCGCAGCGGCAAATAGCAGCAAGATCCGATCCCTCGCGATACTTCCGTTTCGCAACCTTTCGGGGGATCCCCGCAAAGAGTACCTGGCGGACGGATTGACCGACGAACTCACCACCGAGCTGGCAAAAATCCAAAGCCTAAAGGTAATCTCGCGCACTTCTGCCGATCAGTATCGTGGAACGAGCAAACACGTGCCGGAGATCGGGCGTGAACTAAACGTGGACGCCATCGTGGAGGGTACCGTTCTCAGCTCGCCGACCCAGGTTCGAGTCAGCGCGCAGCTCATTCGTGCCGCAACCGATAGTCACGTCTGGGCCGAAGTGTTTGAACGGAATGGCAGCGACTTCTTCAACCTGCAAGCGGAGATCGCAGAAAGTATCGCGGAGCAAATCGGCGTCAGTCTGAGACCCCCCGTCGAGGGCACGGCAGCCGTCCAGCCGGCGAGCACTGAAGCCTACGAAGAGTATCTGCAAGGACGTTTCTTCTGGAACAAGCGGACTCTCGAAGGTTTGGAAAAGTCGATTGCGCACTACAACCGTGCAATTGCACTTGATCCGAAGTATGCAAAAGCGTACGCAGCGCTCGGCGACTCTTATGTGCTGCTGAGTTCGTATGGCGGACCATCGCCAGCAGAATCGCTCGGGCGGGCGCGGCTTGCTGCCGAACGGGCTCTCAAGCTCGATAGCGGTTTGGCTGAAGCACACACCGTACTGGCCGCAGTTAAGATCGATTACGACTGGGACTGGGAAGGAGCAACCCGGGAGTTCAACCGTGCACTGCAGCTGAGTCCGGGCTATCCGACGGCTCGTCACTGGTACAGCCTGCACCTTACCCGGTTGGGGCGAAATAAAGAAGCCGAGGAGCAGAGCAAACGCGCACTCGAGCTCGATCCTCTCTCCCTGATTATCAATACCGATGCCGGCGAGACATATTACTGCGCGCGCAAACCCGACGAAGCGCTGCTTCATCTTCATCGGGCGCTGGATCTGGACCCCGACTTCGCCGAAGCTCATCTGGTACTGGGAAAAGTATACGAACTGAAAGGAGAGTTCTCGAAAGCGGTGGCGGAATACGGCATCGCCAACCGGCTGTTCGGAGATGCTCCTAATGTTTGGGCGCTGCAAGGTCACGCGCTGGCTCGCGCCGGTAAGCGTGACGAGGCCCAAGCGGTTGCGGCAAAGCTCGAAAAATCCGAGACGCGACGGTACGTGTCAGGAGTAGACATTGCCATTGTTTACTGCGGGCTCGGAGAATCGGACAAAGCAATGGACCGGCTCGAGAAGGCATACCAGAGACGTGACAAGGGTCTGGACATTCTGGCAGCCGACCCGCTTTTTGACGCATGCCGCGCGGAGCCGCGATTTCAAGCTTTGCTCAAGCGCCTTCGCCTGATTTAGAATCAGCGTGGGTCACGCAGAGGCGATGGGCGTTGCACGTCGCGAGGGAACTTTAGCCAATGCTTGTAAGACGCTGGTACTGGAGGTGGGGGTCGAACCCACATGAGAAGTGAATCCCGCGGGATTTTGAGTCCCGTGCGTCTGCCAGTTCCGCCACTCCAGCAGGAGAACGTTTTCTGAGTATAGCGAAAAGCTCCGGAAAGCTGGAGTGACTGGCACGCTACAGGAAGTTCACCATTTTAGAGTTGGATTTTTCCAATAAGCGTGTGCAATTGCGGTATCTTGTTAGCTAAAGCTTTCGAAGCAATTTCGAGCTGGCAGATGCCAATCTGCTCAAGGTGGATACGAACATTGTTTCCACTGAATCCACTCTCTTTTTTCCGTCTTATGTACAAATCTCAGCGATGAGTCGTGCCATTTTAAGTCAGAGTCTTTTTCAGACAACTTCCGTCGGAGATCCTTGGCGAAGTTATGTCCTCAGCGGCTCCGTTCACGCCACACTAATCCTTGCAGGGATACTTGTCAGCGTTCCGCTTATGCGGAACAACATCGAACACAGACGCGTCGAGAGAGCTACGCTGATTGCGCCGAACTTGCCCGTTTACCGTCGAGCACCTGCCGCTATTCAGCCGCCTCGACTGATGAAACGCAGTCGAATGGTGGCACCCGCGGCCGCTCCGGTTTTCAAGACTGCCGAGTTGAGGCCGCCGGAAATAAGGCCTCGCCCGATAACCGCTGCTCCGGAAGTAAAGAGCATTCCCTTCCCTGCGCCTGCGCCAACGATACCCGAAGTGCCGCCCAATTTACCTGTTCCCAAGCGCGAGGTCCGTACCGGAACCTTTCAGACCGTAGAGACAATACAGACGCCGCAAAATTCTAGGGGCGTTCAGGTGGGCGGCTTCGGTGATCCGCGGGGCGCAACACCGCTCGAAGGCTCGCCTTCCTCGCCAGCTTCGCTGCCAAAGATAGGCGCGTTCGATCTCGCGGAGGGAACAGGTCACTCGGGCGCCGGGCCCCGCGGAAGGAGCGGCGGCATCCAGACCGGTGGGTTCGGCGACTCGTTCGGGGGCGCAACGCCGGCAAAGGAGGTCAGCCCTCCGAAGCCCGTGAAGCTTGCATTCACGCCGGTCGAGATCCTTTCAAAGCCAAAACCTGCCTACACCGAAGAGGCGCGCAGCTTGAAAGTGGAAGGGCAAGTGTCGCTCGAAGTAGTTTTCGAGTCAAAGGGTTCAGTTCGCATTCTGCGAATTGTGCACGGGCTCGGCCATGGCTTGGACGAAGCGGCAGAACAGGCTGCCATGCACGTTCAATTTCGCCCCGCTACTCGGGGCGGAGTGCCGGTCGATTCAGGCGCCACTATTCGCATCACTTTTCAACTGACTTAATTGCGTTCCGGAGTTTGGTCGATCCCACATGTATCTCATCAACTTGAAATCAACCCTCAAGCTGCTAGTAATGGCAAGCTTAGTTTCAATTCTTCCCAGGGGGAATGGAGCGCCCCCTCCGCAGACGAAGCCGGACCCAAACAAAGAGTTGGACCAGATGTTGACGCGCGGCTCTCAGCCGGCAGCTACGAGTATCGATGAGGTAATTGACCGGGCGATCAACAGCGAGCATGTCACCGTCGACCGGCTGCGCAGCAAAGAGCCGGTAATCGAGACTTACATCCAGGAGATGAAGAAAGACACAGATCTAGGTTTCGTTCCCGAACACGACTTCTATTTTCTTGGAAAGCTCAACATAGCAAACGGAATCGTCGACAACTCCTTCCTGCCTCAGCGGGGAGCGTTGAAAAAAATCCCGCATCTATTCAGTTCTTTGTTCAGCACCGAGTATTATCCTTCGGGCTTCGCCGATGAAATTTTTTTGGACCCTGCCGGCTTTGATCGCGCTCACTACAGGTTTGACTATGTGAAAAAAGAGTTCCTGGGTGAGATACGTTGCTTCGTGCTTGACGTTCAGCCGCAGTTGAACACGCCAGGAGCGCGCTTCGAAGGACGAATCTGGGTGGAAGAACAGAACTATAATCTAGTGCGCTTCAACGGCCGCTATATTCCCGCGGCAAACCGTCAGTTTTCTCACTTCGATTCCTGGCGAGTGAACGCAGGAGGTCAATGGCTGCCGGCTTACATTTACGCGCAGGAAGAAGGATACCGGTGGGGTATCGTAAGAACCGCGCCGATGAGAGCGCAGACCCGGCTTTGGGACTACGAAACCTCGAGCGATAAAGCGCAACGGGCTTTCACCGACTTGACGGTAGAGAGTGCGGAAGGGGTTCGCGACGAAAGCCAGACAAGTACAACCGGCTACTCGCCTGTGCAGGCGCAGCGTATGTGGGAGACGCAGGCTGAGGATAATGTTCTGGACCGGCTGCAAAGAGCGGGCCTGCTAGCTCCTGCAGGTGAAGTGGATCAAGTTCTAGATACCGTGGTCAACAATCTCGAAGTGACTAACAATATCGCTATCGAGCCGCCTGTTCACGCCCGTATACTGCTCACCACTCCGCTCGAATCGGTAGCGGTAAATCACAGCATCCTTCTCAGCCGAGGTTTGGTGGATGTGCTGCCGGACGAGGCGTGCCTGGCGGCGGTACTCGCCCACGAGCTTGCGCACGTCGTGCTTGCGCATTCGGTCAAAACTCGTTATTCCTTCGCGGACAGATTACTTTTCGACGACCCGGCAGCATTGAAAAAGTTGTCGCTGAGCAGGACCCAGGAGGAGGAAGATGCGGCGGATTCGAAGGCGCTTCAAATCTTGAAGAACTCTCCCTACAAGGACAAGCTGCCGAAGGTGGGACTGTTTCTGCGCATGCTCTCCGCGCGCAGCGACGAAGTTCCTCATTTGATCAAGCCGCTGCTCGGGAATCGCATGGCGGATACAAAAAGAGACCTACGCTTGTCGGGATTGATGGAGATGGCACCGGAACTTGAGCTGCGGGATAAAGATCAGGTATCTGCGCTGCCGCTTGGGTCGCGAATCGTCGTTGACCCATGGTCGAGCAGGCTCCGGCTGCTGAAAGCTCCGGCGTCGGCCTTAACCTCTGCGAAGGAAAAGATGCCGTTTCAAATTACCCCCTTCATGGTTTATCTCACCCGTGAAGGCAGAGTGCGTACAGCGGGGGTGGATGACCCCCCAGCCAACGCGCCGCTTTCGGAGCGAGCAACTCCGCCGGCGAAATAGCCAATCCAATCTCGCCTTAACACCGGGCGTTACCACGAGAACTCCGACCCAACATCCTGCAGGCAAATGCGTTCGGGTGAAGATCCGGCCGCGGCCAGCAAGCGTTCGATAGGCTCACGATGCGGTTCGCGGCTGAGTTGAAAGGTCTGGTGATGTACAGGAAGAATAAAGTTGGCACCCGCATCGTTTGCCATGGAGAGTGCTTGTTCCGGGTTGCAATGTACGTGGATCCACGGATTGTAAGCCCCAATTGGCATAATCGCCAGATCGACGGCTAGCGGCGAGCGCAGCTGTTTGAAGCTTTCGGTATACGCTGTATCTCCGCCGAAAACGATCCGGCGGCCGCCTACTTCGACGAGGTACCCATTAAAGCCTCGGTACACATCGCTTCGCATGCGCGCTCCCCAATGCGCGACCTGGAATGCTTTTACGGTCGCCCGGCCAATTTGAACCGATTGATTCCAGCGAAGTTCATGCACCGCGCCATAGCGCCTTACTCGCAGTAAGTCTGAGGTACGAAACGCCGTCACCACCTGAGTGCGCGCACTCTCGAGGCGACGCAGACTTGGCAGATCGAAGTGGTCCATATGGGCGTGCGAGAGCAGGATGAGATCGATCGGAGGCAAATCGGGCGGCTCCGCTGCCACGTTGATCAGGCGCTTAATCCCGAGCGTCACCGGGCCGAGATTCAGGCCGACGCGCAGGCTAAACACCGGATCGGTAAGAATCGTGAAGCCATCCAGCTGCAAGAGCACCGTGCTGTGGCCGAGCCAGGCTGCATGCAGACCTTGAGCCGGCCATAACAACGGCTGCGGCCGTCGCGAGGCCGGGACTGTCTCACGCTTATATTCTTTCGAAAGCTCCTTCAGGAAGGCAGGGGCAGCCCGGCGCAGGAAGCGAGCTGTTTCCGGCGCGCGCAGAAGACGGGCGGGAAGATCCGTGCTCTTGCCAGCCAGTGATGGGCGCCGGAACTTAGGATGATTTGCCAAGCTGGTTCAAAGTGGACGGGCGGGCGCACATCACCTTCTGCAATTTTCGCAGATCGGCCGCACGGGCCGAAATTATCCCGCCATAATTAAGTTCAAAGAGAGAACAATGACGGATCGCCCTCCAGTGCCCCCTTTCACTCATGAAACCGCTGAACAGAAGGTCCGGCTTGCCGAGGATGCGTGGAACACGCGCAATCCCCAGCTAGTGGCGTTGGCTTATACTCCGGACTCGCGCTGGAGGAATCGCTCAGAATTCTTGTCCGGGAGGGAGCAGATCATCGAGTTTTTGCAGCGCAAGTGGGCGCACGAACTGGAATATAGGCTGATCAAGGAACTCTGGGCGTTCGACGGCAGCCGTATCGCCGTGCGATTCGCGTACGAGTATCAGGATCGGGGCGGCAAATGGTTCCGAGCGTATGGAAATGAGAACTGGATGTTTGATCCTGACGGTTTAATGCGGGTCAGACATGCGAGCATCAACGATCTCCCGATCGCGGCATCGGAGCGAAAATACGACTGGCCGCTGGGCCGGCGCCCTGATCAGCACCCTGGCCTAAGCGATCTAGGCTTCTGAACAGAGGTTACGTTTCGTCACGCAGAGCAAGGGCAGGGTCGACCCTGGTAGCACGCACCGCCGGTATGTAAGTAGACAGCAAGGCGATCGCCGTCAGAACGAGAGCAACGGCTCCGAACGTGAGCGGATCACTTGCCTGCACGCCGAAAAGCAGGCTTGCCAGAAGACGTGTCAGGCCGAAAGCAATCGCCAGTCCGGCGAAAACACCAATAAGCGCGGGGGTCATCCCCTGTTGCACGATAAGCCGTACGATGTCCTGCTTGCCCGCACCGAGTGCCATCCTGATACCAAGCTCCTGGGTTTGCTGTTCGACGGAATAGGACATGAGCCCGTAAATACCGATGGCAGCAAGAACCAGAGCAATGCCGGCGAAGATGCTCAGCAGAACCATGTTAAAGTGCTGCCGGGCGACTCCTTGGGCGATCACTTCCTCCATGGTTCGGATTTTTGAAATCGGCATTTGACTGTCAACGGCCTGGAACTCCTTTTCCACAGCAACGCGAACCGCGTTCGGCGCTAGCGACGAGCGAATACACCAGGAAAGCGGCAGGGCGCTATTGGCCAGCAGCGTCAGGCCTTGCGGAACTTGGCTCTGCGGAACGTACATCACACCGACATTTTTATCGCCCAGGCTGGTTTCGCGTACATCGCCGACTACGCCGATAATCTGCCGTGGAGCATCGTCGAATTCCGGCCCCAATCCCTTGCCGATAGTGATCACTTGGCCAGTCGCATCTTCCTTCGGCCAATACTTTTTCGCGAAGGACTGATTGATGATCACTGCGCGCGCGGAATTGCTCGTATCGCGTTCGGAGAAATAGCGTCCTCTGAGCAATGGGACCTTAAAGGCAGCGAAGTAGTGCGGCGACACAAAGCGGTACTGCTCTTCGCCGTTATAAGTCTCGCCCGGTTTCGGCGCTCTCCCGGCAATGTTGAAGGGCAGATCGATTTGAGCTTCGGTCGGCAAGCCAATCGTGAGCGCCGCGGCTTGTACACCGGGGAGAGCCTCCACTCGCCGGATCACCTGCCTGGCGAAACTGTCGACTTTTTCTGTGGTCGAGTAGGATCCACCGGCGAGCGATGTCTGAAGCGTCAGGACGTTGTGAGGGTCAATTCCAGGGTTCGCACTGCTCAGTCCGACAAAGGTCCTGATCAGGAGAACAGCGGACACTAACAGCACAAGCGCCAACGCCATTTCGGCTCCGACCAGAATTTTTCTCGCGCGATTTTGGCGGCGCCCTGTTCCGCTTCGACCGCTCGCCTCTTTGAGCGTCGATGAGACATCCGGGTTTGAGATGTGCAAAGCAGGAAAAAGCCCGAACAGAACGCCGGTCAAAAGAGAGACGCCGAGCGCGAAGGCAAGAATACGCCAATCGATCATCGCGAGTGCGCTTTGCGGCAGGCCATCGTCTGTGAGTCGGGGGATGTTCCCGGGCGCCAGCATAAGCAGGGAGCGCACGCCCCATGCTCCAAGGACGAAACCGATAACGCCACCCAGGCCCGCTAAGATGAGGCTTTCCGTAAGCAGTTGTTGAACAACCCGCCACCTGCTCGCTCCAATCGCAGCGCGAATAGCAAGCTCTTTTTGCCTGCCAGCGGCTCGTGCCAGCAGCAGGTTAGCAACGTTTGCACACGCGATCAGGAGAACAAGCACTACCGCGCCAAGCAGCACCATCAAAGCTGTCCTGACATCACCCACCATGGCGTCGCGCATCGGGGTGACCATTACGCTTTCGGCCTTGTCCATCCATTTAGGATTCAGCCTCCGGAAGCCTTCACCTACGGCCGTCATCTCCGCCCGGGCACGTTCGAGAGTAACTCCTGGTTTTAGCCTGGCTGCAACAGACAAGTAATGGCCCTGGTTGGTACTGCTCGGGTCTGCTTGCAGCGGAATCCAAACCTCGGCCGGTGGGTCGGCAACGAAGCTGGCCGGCATGAGCCCAACGATGGGATAAGGATCCCCGTTCAGCTTGATCGTTTTGCCGATTATCTGCGGATCGCCCCCGAAGTGCGAACGCCAAAGTTTTTCACTGATGATCGCTGCCTTCGGTCCGTGCGGACTATCTTCGGAGGCGGAGAAGTAACGTCCGCGCATCGGGCTCGCACCGAAGACCTTGAAGTAATCCGCGGATGCATGTATTCCCTTCACCTGCTCTGGACGGTCGCCACTCGAGAGGTTCAGCCCTGGCCCGCCCTGATCATAGATGGCCATCACGGAGAATACATTGTTATGCCGCCAGGCCATGTATTTCGGAATGGAGTTGGAATAGCCTCCGCCTTGCGGGTACTTACGTCCCAGCTTCATGATGCGTTCAGGCTGGGAATACGGAAGCGGCTCGAGAATGACCTTGTTGACAACGCTAAATATGCCAGTGTTCGCTCCAATACCCAACGCGAGCGCGGCCACGGCAACAAACGTGAAACCCGGATTCTTTTTGAGCAGGCGAAAGGATTGGCGAACGTCCGCCACAACGGATTGCATGCAGTGATTACGAGATCGTTAGGATAAGAGTTTCAAAATTCGATGAGCAAAGTACCGGAAAGCAAACCTCAGGCGGGCGATCGCGCCCTCGGCCTCGGCATGTCAATCGATCGAAGAGACGTGTTGAATTCCACACTTCTCGCCGCAGGGAGCCTGCTTCTCGGCTCTCTGAGCCCCCTTGAACTGCTGGCGAAAGAGGACTGGACCGGGTACGGCGGTGTTGGCGATTACGCTTCGTCAAATGGCAACACCTACGAGGTAATGACGAGCGGCCACCAGTTACGGGATGGTGCCTTTCAGGGTGCTGCCGCAAAGCCCGTCGAAACAGGCGAGCAGTACGACTGCGTAATTGTAGGAGGCGGCATCAGCGGGCTGGCGGCGGCGCTCTTCTATACGCGTCAGGCGAAGCAGGACAAAACCGTGCTCGTGCTCGAAAACCATCCGGTTTTCGGCGGCGAAGCGAAACGTAACGAGTTCCAAGTAGATGGGCAGCGCCTGATGATCCACCAGGGCTCGGCGGCCTGCTTTCAACCTCTGCCCGGCACCTTTCTCGAGAGTTTCTACGACTCCGTCGGAATCAAGTTCCCCGATTTTCAATACCAGAAGTGGGCCGGATCCCAGCCCGAGATGCCCCTTGAAACTGCGCCTTATCCGACTGGCGGAAAGAACTCCGGCTTTTTCTTCGGCGCAAAGTTTGGGCATCCCGAGGGTTTGTGGCTGCGGGACCCGTGGGGGAAGCGGCTCGAGAACGCGCCGATTTCGGAACAGGCGCGCCGGGAGCTACTCCAGATGAAAGAGGACGATCGGAAGCCGTTCTCTTCACACCGTTATCAACCAAAAACACACGGCGACGAGGCTTCCCGGCACCTTGACAGCGTTACGCTCGAGCAGCACCTCAGCGAGACTTACGGCCTCAGTCCAGAGACGATTCGAAGTTTCCTTTCGCCGGTAACGGGCGGGGGCTCAGGGATGGGTGCCGACGTACTTTCCGCTTATGCGGAGTATGCGGCCGATGTACTTCTGCCGTGGCAATACGACAAAGGGGCGCAAATGTTTCCGGGCGGCAACGCAGGCGTCGCGCGGCACATGCTCAAGAACCTCATTGCAGATGCGATTCCCGGACCGGTAACGATGGAGGCAATTTGCCGGGGCTCGATAGATTTCAAAACGCTCGATCAGCCCCGCCAGAGAGTACGCATCCGGCTTGCATCCACCGCCATCCGCGTGGAGCACGAGGGACAGCCGGAGCATGCCGAGTGGGTCACCATCGATTACGCGCGCGGCCGAAAACTTTATCGCGTCAGGGCGAAGAACGTGATTATGGCGGGCGGAAGCTGGACTACCAAGCACGTGGTGCGAGACCTGCCGCAGAGCTGTCGCGAAGCCTACGCTCAATTCCATCGCGCTCCCTGCCTAATGGCCAATGTGGCGGTGCGCAACTGGCGATTTCTGCACAGGCTCGGGTTCACTGAATGCCGGTGGTTCGAAGGTCTGGGCAACTACATCACGATGCGGAAAGTGGCTACTTTCGGCACGGATCCGGCGACCATAAGCCCGGACACTCCGACCGTCATAAATCTCAAGATACTTTTTTCGTATCCCGGCGAATCGCTTCAGGCGCAAACAGTGCGCGGTCGGCAGGAGCTACTGTCGACTCCATTCCGCGAGTATGAGCGGCTGATACGGGAACAGTTCACAATGCTGTTTGCCCGCAGCGGATTCGATGCCAACCGGGATATCGCGGGCATCATCCTGAACCGTTGGGGACACGCTTATTTGAGCCCGCAGCCGGGCTTCTTTTTCGGGACAGGCGGGAAACCGGGACCAGGCGAAGTGATACGACAGGGCGCCTACGGGCGTGTAGCCTTCGCTAACTCTGATTTATCGGGCATCATGGACCACCGCATGTCCATTCTGGAGTCGCAGCGCGCAGTCGGGCAGATCCTTCGGCGCGTTGAAAGCTGAGGCGAGCTACTGCGGTGCTTTGGGAGCGCCCTCCGGCGGATGGGCCGGGTCACTTGCTTCAGAACCGAAGGTGATGGTCGATTCGGCTTCGAATTTTCGGTAGTTCTGAAACTGCATCTCGTTCCGGATGTGATTGGCATCGGTGATCATCAGTACGGTAGCCGCAACCGGCAAAAGGTAGTTCTGAGACCCGATTTTCACTGCATCGTAGTCGATGGTGGTGGCAATACTTTTTGTCCGCACAGAGTCCGGAATCACCGATGATTCGCTCGTAATGCGCCATACTGCCCCGCTGGCTGGGTCGGCGTAGACGGACCCGTGATAAGCAACGATCGCTTTCGCCAGATCACTCAGACTCAGACTCAGGGTCGAATGTTCGCGAGCAACCGAATAGTCAAATTTCGCAACCTGGCGCCCGTGGAAGGTGTCCCACCCGCTCCAGGAAAACTGGGCCTCCGTTGACGGTTCAAAGACGTTGCTCAGCAGGATCCCGAACTCGCCCTCGGTTGTGAGAGGAGTGCGCCAGGGACGGCCGGTGAAGCGGGCCGGCTTATTATTTACCTGCTCAAGAGTGCGCTGTTCATGTCCTTGGTTGAAGACGAGCTTGGCAGTAAGCGTGTCTCCTTTCCGCCAATGGGTAGGCTTCTTTCCCGCTTCATACTGCTCGGTCACTTGCTGGCAGATGAAGTTGGGGAGTTTCTCTGTGTACTGGTCCGCGTAATCGCGCATGGAATCGAGCAAGTGCTTCTGCTCGGCTTCGCTCGGAGGGACGGTCGTGTCTGAGCCAGCGCTGTAGGCCCGAGCTGCCGTACTCACCAGAAAAGAAGCGAGCGCGAACCTGGCTAACTGGGCCTTAAGCATGGTGAACTAAAGCCGTTTTATCACGGCGCATCCTGGACGAAAGCTCTGTGCCCGAAACGAATGGCCTCGAGAAGGAATCCATAAGGCGTGAATATATTTCCTCTATCATTTCCGAAACCGGCCCCGGAGTGGTTCTCATTCCAGCTTGAGCCTCAACAAAGCCCTAATCAGCGGGACGACGGTTTAGATTCCGGCGACAATGACACTGAAGCAGATCAAATGGGTTGGGACCCCGGACACGCAACCGTCGATCCCACCAGCTTCGGTGGAACAAGTTCAATTCGTCATCCTACGTCTGGCCGGTTTGACCTCGAGGAAGAGATGCGCGATACGGACGGCATGGAAGAGATGCTGCCCACCGATAGCCGGCTTGGGCTAACCAACGTGGGCGACGTTCCGGCCGACGATTGGGCAGCTGACACGGGAGATACCAGGACGGCGGAAGAGGAATAGCCGAAACAGGCATGCCCGGCATGCGGCATCTGGCGCCGCTGCCGCTAGGGGAGCGGCTTCATCTTCAGATTCTTAAATGTGACGACGCTTCCTTTGTTGTGCTGCTGTAGGACCAGGTATCCGGTGGTAAACGTGTTCTTCTCGTCGATGAAATCGACAACCTTCTTGTCATTGACTTCGATGATGATGTGGTTGCCCTGTGCGACGATGTGCTGGTTGAACCAGGTGTCCGGCGGTACCAGTTCATCGTAAATCTTAACGAAGTTATAGAGGCTGCCGGTCCGCACAGGATCCTTGTGGGTGCTATTAATCTGTGCCTCGTAACCCTTTGGGAATCCCGGCCCGAAAGCGGCTCGAAAGAGCATACCTGAATTCCCGCCATCGCTAATCTTCACGTCGGCTTTAAACTCGCAGTTCTTGCATTCGCGATGCATCCAGAATAGATGGCTTCGCTCTCCGTTGCCTACGATCGTTCCATCTTTGGCGCTCCACGATTCGGCATTTTCGTTGGCTTTCCAGCCATTCAAGGTCTTGCCGTCGAACATATTGATCCAATCGCTTTCTTGCGCGGGGCTCACCGCAGCGGCAGACAGACAGATGGCGACAACGCCTAAAACAGTCGAGAACTTCATGCGAACGATGGTATCGCTCCCAACATAGAACCTGATGTACACTTGAAAGCTCTGAGAACCGGCATCGCCCCGACTGCGAGCTCGTTGTCCACCGTTCGGACACTCACGATGCAAGTCTCGGCCCTCTCACGGCCCCAATGACGATTGCAGAAAGGCATCATGCAAATGAGAACGATCCGAACCGCAGCGTTGCTTGTCTTATGCTCTGCTTGCGTATACGCCCAGACAACATCCTCTTTGACCGGAGTCGTCACCGATCCGTCAGGCGCCATGGTTCCTGGGGTTGAAGTTACGCTCACAAATGCAGAAACGAATGCGCAACGGTCGGCGACAACAGACTCACAGGGACGCTACTCGTTCGCGCAGGCTCAGCCCAGCACGTATCAGGTGAGTGCTCGCGCTCCTGGATTCTCCGAAGTTGCTATTCGCGGCATAACGCTGCTGGTCAACTCTCCGGCGGTAGTAGATATTCACTTCGAGGTGGGCGTAGTCCGGCAGACGGTGGCTGTGGATTCGGAGAGCCTGCAGGTGAATACGCAGGATGCGACGCTCGGTAATGCGGTTGGAACGCGCCCGATACTGGAACTGCCATTCGATGCACGAAACGTAGTCGGCCTGCTTTCCATTCAGCCTGGCGTCACTTATTTTGGCGATCCGAGCCAGCGCGATGATTACCGCAATGGCTCTGTGAATGGGGGCAAAAGTGACCAGGGGAACGTGACCCTCGATGGGGTGGACGTGAACGATCAGCAGTATAGAAACGCGTTCACAAGCGTGCTGCGAACGACGCTCGATTCCGTGCAGGAGTTCAGGACGACAACAACGAACGGCGGCGCTGATACGGGACGCAGTTCCGGCGCCCAGGTAGCGTTGATCACCAAGTCGGGGACTAATACGCTGCACGGCTCGTTGTACGAATACACACGCAACACTGTCACTTCGGCTAACAGCTTTCTCAATAACTCGGACGGACTGCCGCGTCAGAAGCTCATCAGGAATGTGTTTGGTGTTTCCGTGGGCGGGCCAATCAAGAAAAACAAGCTTTTCTACTTTCTAAATTTCGAAGGCCGTCGGGATGCCAGCCAAGCTACAGCGGTAAGAGTGGTGCCGAACATGTTGTTTCGGCAGGGCCTCTTCACCTATCAGACGACGGCAGGCAACACTGTGCAGTTGACGCCGGATCGGATTCGCCAGATCGATCCCAACCACATTGGGGAGAGCGCGGCGGTGCTGAGAGTGCTACAGGCCTACCCCGAGCCGAACGACAACACGGTCGGCGATGGATTGAACACGGCCGGCTTCCGCTTCAACAGCTCGGTACCGCTGAGCTATAACACTTACATTGCGCGGGTCGATTACCAGATAAATTCGAATCACACACTTTTCTTTCGGGGAAATCTGCAGAACGACGATTACGTTCCTTCGTCCGATTCCTCGAGCGGCCTGCCGCAGTTTCCGGGGCAGGCAGATGCGATTAAACACTTGGAAAACAGCAAGGGTCTGGCTTTCGGGCACGTGTGGATCGTGACACCCAGCCTGGTGAATACGCTCCGCTATGGCTTTACCCGGCAATCGTATGACAACACCGGGCTGCTCAGCGGGCCCGTTGTCTCCTTCACATCCATAGACAACCCGTTCGCCTCGACAACCGGACTAAGCGCAACCATTCCGGTTCACGACATTGAAGACAGTTTGTCCTGGACGCGCGGTCCACACTCAGTGACTGCGGGCGGGTCACTGCGATTTATCAGGACCCGGCGTCTCTCGTATGCCACTTCGTTCAGCAGTGCCGCGACAACTCCCGGGTGGTTCATCGACAATGCGCGTTCGCTGCTTCTGCCCGACCAGGACCCGAACACGCTGAGCGACTACACGCAGCAGATGACAAATCTTCTCGGCCTGGTGTCGCAGGGGAGCGCCAACTACAACTACGACAAACAAGGAAATCTGCTGCCGACCGGACAAGGAATCCGTCGAGATTTCGCCGACAACGAGTATGAGCTTTTCCTGCAGGACACGTGGAAAGTCACGCGCGGCTTTACCGTGACGGCGGGGGTGCGTGGAAGCATCTTCCCGCCGCTGTACGAGGTGAATGGATACCAGACGTCCACGACGCCCACGTTAGGTGATTGGTTCAATCAGCGCGGCGGCTTGGCGGAGCAGGGTCTTCCGCAGTCGCTCGTCGCGCCATTAACGTTTCGCCTCGCTAACTCTCCTGGGGGTCAGCCTCTCTACCCGACGCAGAGCCATGCCGCGCCACGCATTGCAATTGCCTACTCGCCTCAAGCCGACTCGGGCTGGATCAAACGTCTGACGGGCGGGCCTGGCAGAACCTCGGTTCGTGCCGGCTTCGGCATGTATTACGATATTTTCGGCCAGAGTCTAATCCGGCAGGCGGATGCGACTTCGCTTGGCTTTACTACTTCGCTGCAGAATCCAGGAACGCAGACGGTAAGCGGCGTGCCACGTTACATCAGCCCGACCGAGATCCCCGCCGGTATTCTGCCTGCCGCTCCGGCCGGCGGTTTTCCGCAAGTGGCCCCGAATGCCTTCGCCGCGACCTCCGGCATCGATAGCAATTTGAAGAGCCCCTATTCGATGAACATCGATTTCAGTCTTGGCCGGGAATTAGGGCGCGGGTTTCATCTCGAGACATCTTATGTGGGGCGGCTGTCCAGACATTCGCTCACCGGAGACGATGTCGGTCTATATACGAACCTTGTCGATCCACAATCTCACCAAAATTATTTCCAGGCGGCTTCCGTGATGCAGCAATACGTACGTGCTAACACCCCGCTCGCAAACGTTGCGCCCATCCCGTTCTTCGAAAACATCTTTCCCGGCTATGCGGGCTCTGGGAACAGCGCCACGCAGAACATTTACCAGAACGCCTGGTCGCAGAATCCGGCGAGTGATACAACCGCGCTGCAAGTGATCGACGCACAAGCAACCCCTTGCTCTCCGTGCAGCAAGTTTGGGCCGAACGCGCTCTACAACCCGCAGTACGTCGCGCTTACGGCATACCGGTCTATCGGCACGGGCGACTACCACGCCTTCCAGGCGACACTGCGCAAGCAGTACAGCGACGGTGTGCAATTTGATGTGAACTACACGCTTTCAAAATGCATGGATATGAGTTCGACGCGCGAGTCTGACGGGAGTTCCGCCAGCCCGATTCTGAACCCTTGGTCACCAGGGCAAATGCGGGCCGTGTGCGACTACGACGTGCGGCACGTGGTGAGCTCGTTCCTGGTAGCGGAACTTCCGTTCGGGCGCGGCCGCCGGTTCTTGAATCGGTCGAACAGGTTCGTGAATGCGGCCATTGGGGGCTGGCAGCTGACGTCCATCTGGCGCCAGTCATCAGGTTTACCGGTGGGAGTCGGTAATGGCGGCTACTGGCCCACGAACTGGAATCTGTCGGGCTGGGCTACGCAGACCGGAACGTTTCAAGAGGGGACGACCAAAAACTCGACCAGTGGCGGACCGAATGTCTTCCCAGATCCCCAGACCGCGTTTTCCGCTTTTCAATTAACGTTTCCGGGCCAGAGCGGCAACCGAAATGTAGTCCGCGGAGATGGCTTCTTCACTATCGATGCCGGCCTGGCGAAGCGATTCACCATGCCCTACAACGAACGCCACAGCATTCAGATTCGTGCCGAGGCGTTTAACGTCACCAATTCAGTGCGATTCGACGTTAACCAAATGTCTTTGAGCTTGAGCAATGCACCCGCTTTCGGAAAATACACAGGCACTCTGAATACTCCGCGCGTGATGCAGTTCGGAGCCCGGTATGAGTTCTGAAGAGTTCACTCGGAGAAGATGGCTTGCAGGCACGGCCGTGACTGCAGCCCATTTTGGAACCCTATCGCAGGTAAGAGCGAGTTCCGACCCTCTCAGCTGGACACTCACCGAAGCCAGACAAGCACTGGCAAGCAACAAAGTGTCATCCGAGGAGCTGACCCGGTTGTGCCTAGCCCGGCAAGAGAAACTCGACCGCTCTTTGAATGCATTTATCACGCTCAATGCGGAGTCCGCCATGCACCGGGCGAGAGAGTGCGACGGCCAGCGCCGCAGCGGGCAAGCTTCGGGGCTCCTGCACGGCATTCCGATCGCGCTGAAAGATAACATCGACACCGCGGGCGTGCGCACCACAGCGGCCAGCCAGGTATTCAAAGATCGAGTACCGAGCGAGGATGCGGAAGTGACGCAGCGTGTAAAGGCTGCCGGGGCGGTGCTGCTCGGCAAGCTGAATCTGGATGAGATGGCGTTTGAGGGCACGGGCACTACCAGCTACTACGGACCGGTGCATAATCCCTGGAACCTGGATAGGATCACGGGCGGTTCTTCCGCGGGATCAGCGGCGGCTGTGTCGACCGGCTTATGTTTTGCTTCGGTGGGGAGTGACGATGGAGGGTCGGTCCGCATCCCCGGGGCCTTCTGCGGCGTGGTGGGCTTCAAAACCTCGTATGGCCGTGTCAGTACGCGAGGCGTTGTTCCTTCTGCTTACTCCTTGGACACAATCGGCCCCATAACTCGCAGCGTGGAAGATGCCGCGATCATGCTCCAGGTGCTGGCCGGGTACGATGCACGCGACGCAATCACGCTATCCGAACCAGTTCCGGACTATTCGAAGGCGCTTGGTGCTCCGATTTCGCGTTTAAGAGTAGGCGTGCCCCGCGACTACTACTTCGAGGAACTGCATCCCGACGTTTCTTCCAGGGTGGAAGAGGCCATTAGGCTGCTTCACGGCAAAGTGAAAGAAGTTCGCGACGTGAAACTGCCGCGCTTCCAGTTTGTTGAGAAAGGGAGCTACGATGTCGAGCTGTATCACTATCAGAAGCCGTACTTCGACAAGTCGCCCGAGCTGTACCATCCCTGGTCCCGTCGGCAGATGAATGAAGTCAAGCAGGTCGAAACCGTTCCCTACATCGAAACATTGAAGCGGATTCGCGAGTGCCGCCGGGATATCCGCCACCTTTTCGAGCAGTTCGACATTCTCCTTCTCCCCACCATGCGGGAGCCAGCACCCTCGATAGCGGAGACGGTCGACGAGAGCCATCATCGGCCGCCGAGTAACACCAGCCCATTTAACCGTTTCGGAACGCCAGCCTTAACACTGCCCTGCGGATTTTCACGCGACGGCTTACCTGTCGGTCTGCAGATTGTCGGCCGCCCCTATGGTGAACCGGACGTTCTTTCGGTCGCCCACGCTTATCAACAGGCCACCGACTGGCACCTGCGGACCCCGCCCGTGCTGAGTGCGTGATTGAGAACGATCAGCGGCGGCGTCCACGCGCGACCAGGCGATTCAACACTAGACCGGCAATCAGGATGACGCTCGCCTGAGCGGAGAGACTAATTTCAAAGTTCAGGGTATTGGAAGTACCCGGGGGCGGGATAAACAGCAGCACGATTGCAACCGCGGTAGTGGCCACCCCGGTGATAGCGATCGCACATCCGGACAGGAGCGCGGCGAGATAGGAAGCTGCTGCCGGGAGCGGGATTCGGGCTGCCCAGACGAACGAGGGCACAGAACAGGTACACGTACGGCACGAAGTACAAGAGGATAGCCAGGTTCACAAGCACGTCATACGCATCGGAAACAGTGGTTTGCAAAGGACCGATGCTCAAGAACATACTAACCAGGAGCACGGCTGAAGCGCCTAGCGCCTGCATGATCAAGGCAGTAGCGGGCGTCCGATGGCGTGGATGAAGCGCGGCAAGCTTTCCCGGGAGACGATCTTCACAGGCAACGGCGAACGGCACGCGCGCCGCCCCGGCGATCCAGGAACTGGTAGTTGCTACGGCCGCAGCGCCGATCAAAAGTGAAACAAGCGCGCCAGCGGAACTCGATGTCGAAGCGACTGAGATAGCGTCTGCCAGACCTGTCCGTTCGTTCAGGCCCGATGCCGGAACGGCACACAGGATGGCTACTGATCCGCCGACATACATGGCGGTGATGAGTGCTCCAGCAATGCCAATGGCAGCAGGGATCGTGCGTTGGGGACGCTGGATTTCCTGGCTGACCAGCGCTGCGATCTCGACCCCTGAAAAGGCGAAACACATGCTCGACCACAGGGACAAAGCAGAAAGCCCGTCACTCCGCGGGACTAGATCGTGCCAAACGAACGGCGTGGCTGAGCCATTCCTCACATACAAGATCGCCGCAAATGCGAAGAGCAGAGCCATGGGAATCCAGATTCCGATGGAGCCAAGATTTTGCAGCCATTTCGAGACTCCAAAGCCGACGATGTTCAACCAGGTGAGCAGCCACAGCAGGACGAGCACAGCAAACGTAGTGAAAATCCGGCTGCTTGCCAGCGAAGACGTGCTTGTTCCGCCAAGTGACAGAAAGTTCGCTTGAGCAAACAAGAGATAGCTCGGAAAGTAGAAAATCTGATTCAGCCACAAACACCACGCACAAAAGAATCCATGGCCGGGCCCGAAGGCGCGCAGCGTCCAGACATAGAGGCCACCCTGGTCAGGGAATTTGGCCGAGAGTTCAGCCGCGGCGAAGGCCAATGGCACAAAGAAGAACAATCCGGCCAGGCACCAAAGCAAGATTGAGGAGGAGCCAGCCCTCGCGCCCCTTGTGACCCAGCGCAGGCTGATGACCGCAACCGCGATCATCAGGACAACATCGCGCAAACTTAGCGCTTGGATGAATGCTGAGCGCTCTCGACCACCTGTCTGTGTATAAGAATTAGACATCCGCAGATATGAAGAAAGCGTTGCTTCCCATTCTGGACAAGTATGACGAACGGGCCCCTTTAGCGGAGGCATGGACAATCCCAGGCTCGTGGTACACGGACGATCAGCTTGCTAAATGGGAACAGAAAGCTGTGTTTGGCCGCTCGTGGCAAGTAGTGGGGCGGCTCGATCAAGTTGCTGCGCCCGGGCAGTATCTGACTGCCACGGTGGCGGGCGAGCCTATTGTCGTGGTACGCGACACGGCGGGAGTATTGCGCGCATTCTTCAATGTTTGCCGGCATCACGCGGCCGCTGTGGCTACTGAGGCATGCGGCTTTGCTAAGTCGTTTCGCTGCCCTTATCATGGCTGGAACTATGCGCTCGATGGCACGCTGAAAGGGGCGCCCGAGTTCAACGACGTTCTGCGCTTCGATCGTGCCAGCAATAGCCTAGTGCCGCTACAGGTCGCAGTCTGGGAGCAGTTCGTACTGGTGACGCTCGATGAGAAGGCTCCGCCTTTGGAAACTTTTCTCGGGAAAATGGTCAGTCAGGTGGCGCCGCTGCAACTGCAATCGCTGCATTTCTACGCGCGCAAGAGCTACCTACTCGATTGCAACTGGAAAGTATACGTCGATAACTATCTCGACGGCGGCTACCATGTACCGCATCTCCATAAGGGCTTGAACAGCGTGCTCGCCTATGCCGAGTACACGATCGAGAACGGAGAGCATTACTGCTTGCAGTCGAGCCCTATGGTCGCGTCAAACGATGATCTTGCGGTAGCGGAGACGCGCGTAGGAGATCGCGCTTTTTACTTCTGGCTCTACCCAAACTTCATGATCAACTACTACGAGGGCGTGATGGATACGAACTTGGTGCTGCCTCATGGAACCGGCAGGACGGAAGTGATTTTCGATTTCTTCTTTTCGGATATTTCTCCCGGTCGGGACGAGAGAAACACCAGGAGTGTCGCGGTAAGCGAAACGGTACAAGAGGAAGATGTGGCCATCTGCGAATCGGTCCAGCGCGGCCTTTCGTCGCGGGCTTACGAGGCAGGCCGCCTCTCGGTACGGCGTGAAGCAGGCGAGCACTTATTCCATCGCCTCCTCGCCAGTCAATTAAGGCGAGATTTACCGGACGATTAAGGGGAGGTTACTGTATCAGTTCCCTGATGGCCTCGGCAACCAGATCAGGCCGTTCCAAGTGGAGCCAGTGCCCAGTGTTCTCGATCTGGATATGCCGGCTACGAGGTCGCCCGGCGAGCCACGCGTCACGCTCGCGCAACTCGGCTTGGGTGGCACTAGCCGCCGAAAGAATGATAGCCGGAATCTCCAGCGGCACGGCGAGTACGGCAGCGCTGGAGGCACAGGCGGGCAAACAGGCCAGATAATCCGCCATAGCGTGAAAACTGCTTGGGCGGCTCCAGTGGGATCGGACGGCCGGCAAAACCTCTGATGGAAGCTTTCGCACTTCGCCGACAAGGCGCCCCAGCGTGGAAGTCGCTCTGCCCGCACTTGCCCCCGCGAGCACTGCCGTAAGCCGCCTCTTTCCGGCGCTCGCGGCTGCAAGCGCCAACCGGACAATGCCTAAGTGAGCGAGTGTAGCGCCGCGCCGCGAGAGCTTTACGCCGCGTGCAAGCCGGCGTCGATCAATGTCGGAACAACCCGCCCAGGTTTCGATGGATACCGGATCGACGAGCACAAGGCCCTGCACGTCCCTCGGCTTGGCGTGGGCAAAGTAGCGGATCAAGAGTCCGCCGAAGGAATGGCCGACTAGCACGTAGGGAGGCGGGATTCCAGCTTGGGCCAGGAGCGCAAAAAGCTCGGCGCTCATCTGCTCGAGCGTACGCGGCCGCTTGCAGTATTCACTCCAGCCGAGGCCTGGCCGGTCGTAGCTCGCCACCCGCGTAAACTTCGCTACCAGCGGTTGCACGTACGACCAACTCAACGAGCTCGCAGCGATCCCAGCTTCGAGCACCACGGCGGGCGACCCGCTTCCGCTCTCGTGTAAGTGAATACGGCACTTATCAATCGCCACAAACTGGCCGGGCGGTGGAAATCGGCGTTTGTCTAAGTATTCGCCCGCGTAAGCGTAGAAGAAACTTGACGCGGCAGCTACGAAAATCACCACCGCTAGCACAAGCAAAACCGGCAGAATCAATCAGCAACCATAAGCTCGCCGGGCAGAATGGGGCGCGTACGGGGAAGCAGGCCCTTACTCGAAGCAGTACCCAGAACGGCAAGTACAGCCACGTAGGCCGCAAGTTTACCGATGTCGGAAGCATGTCCGGGCGGAAGGGTTTTCCACAACACGAGCAAGATAGTCTGAGCAGCGGTGACGGACCACACGGTGCCATAGAAATAACGCCGCTCGGTACCTTCTCCTACCGTGGAACGGCGTACCCGGGGCAGAGACGCGGCCACACCACCGAGCACAATGATCAGGAGGATCGGCCAGTAGCCGTAGCGGTAAATCTGTCGCATGCGCCAGGTTCCCGTTCCCACTGCCACAACCAGGCCGAGAAGGTTCAGAGCGGCGAAACTGAGCAGGACATTCCAGGCGAACGTGTAGCAGATGCGGCGATACATCGGGTTGGGACGGTCTTCAGAGAAGCGCAAAATATACGGTTTTGGCTCAACACCGGGGAGCTTCCCACGAATTCCCGCCAAACCGGTTCCGGCGAGGACAATGATCAACCACATGAAGTTCCGGGAACTGACTCGCCCCGCAAAGAGCTCGAAGGTAAGCGGACCTGGCGTGAGGAAGAAGACCCAGATCCAGATGGGCCAGTGGGCCACGCGATACCAGAATTTGTTTCGGGAACGAATCTTCCGCTCATGCGCATACTCAACTTTTCCCGCGTATGAAGGCACCTCCAAGGATCGTACTACTGACGCCGCCCTTAAGATTTTGAGTCGCGAACGCGACTTATTGCGTAGTTAGCTGGTGAGGAGACATAAAGACGCATTGCTGGCCAGCTTTCCCAGATACGCGGTGAATACCGAAGCCGCAACTTCGCTGCCTACGTTCAGCGAAGCTCTGGAAGCGCATAAATCGATGGTATACAGCATCGGTTGGCATTATTTGCGGAATAATCAAGCTGCAGAGGAGCTGGCGCAGGAAGTTTTTCTGCAGCTCCATCGCCACTGGGCGTCCATGAAGTCAGCGGAACACATCTTATTTTGGCTACGAAGGACCACCAGCCATCGGGCAATCGATTTCGCCCGAAAGCTGAAACGCCGCCCCGAGACGAGCCTGGAAGAGACAGCGGAGCCAACGGCTCTCGAGCGCGTGCACGACACGTTCCTTTCGACTTACCTCGAGCGTATTGTCGGATCGCTACCGGAAAAGCAGAGGCTAGTGATCGTACTCCGCTATCAGGAGGAGATGGAAGTAGAGGAGATCGCCAAAGCGTTAAGCATGAAGCCGGCGACCGTGAAGACGCAGCTGGCCCGGGCGCTCGATCTGCTTCGGGCAAAAACGGAACGGCGGCTGGGGTATGCGGAGCAGAACGCAAACGGAACTGCGGCCACAGCTTTCTCGGGTGAGGATTTATGATTTCGTTCGAAGAAGAATTGAAAAAGGCTTTGTCCCGAGTTGAGCCGCCTGATGGCTTCAGTGCCCGAGTCCTTTCAAGCGTGGCCGGAAAAGAGAGCACAGCTGCCCGTTGGACTGGTCCGGCGCTTTGGTTGCAGTGGCCACTACTCCGCTGGGCCGGAGCGCTCGTGCTTATGTTGGCACTGGGCAGCGGTCTGGTTTACCGGGAAATGCTTCGAAAAAGAGAAGGCGAGGCCGCGAAGAAGCAGCTTTTGGTGGCCATGCATATCGCGGGCACGCAATTACACGAAGCGCAGCTGCGAGTTAAACGAATTGAATTTCCGGGAGTGATGATGCAATGAGAAGAAGTTGGTTGGTTTTCACGCTAGCACTTTGTGCGGCGGTCCCGTCGGGGGCGCAATCCGTTGAGTTGAAGCTTCCGGCCAACATCGAAAAATTGGCTCAACGAGCAACCGAATCGGTTGACGTAACGCTTGATGCTTCGATGCTGCAGCTTGCCAGCGGCTTTCTGTCGCACGACGACCCGGATGAAAAGCAGGTCAAGAAGCTGGTCTCGAAGTTGAAAGGCGTCTATGTACGGAGCTTCGAGTTCGACAAGGAAGGCCAATATTCCTTAGCCGACGTGGAAGCATTCCGGAATCAGTTTAAGAGTCCTGGGTGGTCGCGCATTGTTGGCGTGAAGTCGGGGCGGGGCGAAACGTCGGATATTTTCTTGAAGAAGAACGGCGACGCTGTAGGGGGCCTAGTGGTGATCGCGGCTGAACCGAAGGAGCTGACGATTGTCCATATCGATGGCCCAATCAATCCGGAAGAGCTAAGTGAACTGGGCGGCCACATGGGCATTCCGAAAATTGGCAAATCGAACGACAGCAAAAAGTCGGGGAAAGAAGATGAGTAGGACGATGCCGCGCCTCAGCCTCCTACTTGCCTTGCTGATGCTTCCATTGCAGCTTCCCGCCAGCGAGTTTGATTGGCTCGTTCGCGAGTTCTCCCGTGAGAGCGGCGCGAAGCAGGTGCACGTTCCCTTTTTCGGGCTAGCCAGGTTCGTTGTCGCAGTCGGGCATCCGGCGGGAGCGAGTGATCTGAAGCTTGCCATCTTCGAACGCGGCGATCTGGGAACGCTTCGCTTCCGCAGTTTGACCGATTCGACTATTGGTGATTTGTGGAAACCGATTATTCGAGTTCGCTCGAAGAACGGAGAGTCAACGAACATCTACGAGCGGGTAGAAGGCAAGCACTTGAACTTGTTGGTGACGGCACTGGAAGAGAACGACGCCACCTTTGTTCAAGTGCGCATCACGCCGGAAGCCTTGATCAAATTCGTCGATCAGCACAGCTCCCATCGCGAGTGAAGTCAAGCGCCTGTTACCGGCGTTGACCAGGGGGTGTACAAAGGAGTGATGACACGTGCACTCGCGGTTCTGGTCCTCACGGCGACTATGGCAACTGCTCAAGACTGGGCCAAGCAAAAGTTGGAACAGTCGCCTCGCCACCACGAGTTCGTCACCGTCAAGCACGGCGATCGATCAATCGAGACGTTTGTCGCTTATCCGGAATCCAAGAGCAAGACTCCGGTGGTGCTGGTCATCCACGAGATCTTCGGGTTAAGTGACTGGGCGCAGAACGTGGCGGACGAGTTTGCCGCAGCAGGCTACATCGCGATTGCTCCTGATCTTTTGTCGGGTGCAGGCCCGAACGGCGGGCGCACCAGCAGCTTCGATCAGAACGGCGCCATGGAGGCCGTCAGCCACCTGAATGCCGATCAAGTGACAGCCGATTTGAACGCCGTTGCCGATTATGGCCTGAAGCTGCCAGCCGCTAGCGGAAAATTGCTCGTAGCGGGATTCTGCTGGGGCGGCGGCCAGACTTTTCGGTTTGCTACCAATCGAGCCGATCTTGCCGCGGCGTTCGTCTTCTACGGCCCTCCACCTGACAAAGAGGCGATGGCACGGATCAAGGCTCCCGTCTACGGCTTTTACGCCGGTAACGATGAGCGTATCGATGCCACACTCCCGGCCACTAAAGACGCGATGAAGGCACTTGCGAAGAGCTACGATGCCGTTGTTTATGAAGGCGCGGGGCACGGCTTTATGCGAGCCGGGGAAGCACCGGATGCGACTCCGGCAAATGCCAAAGCGCGCTCGGAATCATGGGAGCGTTTGAAGCCGCTCCTAAGCAAATAATTAAATCGGGACCAGACCACGGCGGATCGCGATCATCACCGCCTCCGTCCGGCTACCCGCATTCAGCTTCGCAAGAATCTGCGCAACATGGTACTTGGCGGTGTGATCCGAGATCCCGAGTCTGGCAGCGATCTCTTTGTTGCCCGATCCGTTTGCGAGCATGCGCAGAACTTGAGATTCGCGGTTCGTCAAGGCCTCGCTGAAAACGTCTGGTTCGGCTCCGGTACGGGAAGCGCCGGGAAGCCGGCGTCGCGCTTGCGTCGGCGTCAGGACTGTGAGGTTCTGGGCAGCCGCGATGATGGCCGCCATAAGCTCACCCGCCGAAACGTTTGGCGGCAGCCATGCGCGCCCTTGCGCTTCGAAGGCTACCGGCTCTTCGTCATTCAAGAACACGATGTTGGGCTCGCCGCGCAGCTGGCCGGCTGAGACCCCTGCAGCAATGGTCACATCAGCGAATATCGAGTGATGATCGATTGCCCAAGGGGTTCCAGCCTGCAAAACATCGATCTGTTCCTCTTCGGCCAGAAGATCCGCCAGGCCTTTCGCACGATCCGATGTATCTGCGACGATGCGTACGCGAATCCGATCCACTCAGCTCTTTTTGCCGCGCTCGCTGATTGTGATTTCGACCTCGACCGTGGCGCCTCCGCGAAGAACTACCGCTTTAACGGTTTTGCCTACGATCTCGCCGCGCAGCGCCCCGTGCAGGTCATCGACATCAGCCATGGCGTTGCCGCTGAGCGTTAGCAGGACATCGCCCAGGAGCAAGCCTGCGTTTTCCGCCGGCGAATCGGGTTCAACGCTCAACAAAATCAAGCCTGTGCCCTGCTGTGCTTCGGGGGTGTTACGGCGCACGGCAACCGGCTGCACACCAACTCCTAAGTAGCCATGACGAATCCGGCCCTGCTCAGAAAGCTCGCGCGCGATTCGCTGAATGGTGGCCATTGGAATGGCCATGGCCGAGTGCCTGGACAGTGCCGGGGTGGCCAGGCCAATAAGCTGCCCCTCGGTGTTTACAACAGCCGCTCCGGACTGCGAAGGATAAATGTCGGCGTCGAGCCGCAGGAAGTGATCGAGCGTTCCACCGCGCCAGGTTCGGCGCGCTGCACCCACCGCTGCCAGCAGTCCCAGGCTGACGGACGGTCCTACATCGATGGTTAACCCGATAATTGCCGCCAGCATGCCCGGCTTGAGCATACTCGCATCAGCCACGGCCAAGGGCGAAAGGGTCAAACCATCTGCTTTCAAAACGGCCAGATCAACCCCTGGATCGCGGCCTAACAGCGTCGCCGTACCCTGACTTCCATCGGCGGCCTGTACCGGAACGCGATCTTCACGCCTGATGGCATGACTTGCAACGGCAATCAGGTTATCCGGCAGACTTACTCCACTTACAACGCGATGCCCGGCCGATCTTACGGCGACTACACCACTTTTTGTCTTCTCAACTAACGCGACCAAGGCTTCGGAGAGGCCGCCCAAGTCGGCTAAATGCGTGCTGCTCATGAGTCAACTATGAACCGGAATGCCGGGCAGCACATCAGCCGTTTGGGCAGGTCCTGCTACGGCTGGCCACCACCCGCGGGTAAGCTGCTGCTTCCGGCGCTTGTCTCGCGATTGTAATTGGGGTAAGGCGGCTTGTGCGGCGGCGGCCTGAGATTCTTTTTCAGCTCGGTTAAGCCAGTGGTTACGGCGCGTTCAAGCTGAGGGTCGTGTCCCTCCGCCACGGCTTTCGGATCCATCTCGACCTCAATATCCGGAGCCACACCGTGGTTTTCCACTTCCCACTCACCAGAGGGGCTGAAGAAGCCAAAACTGGGAGAGGTTATAGTGCCGCCATCCATCAACGCGGGGTATTTGGAAATACCTACTAGCCCGCCCCATGTCCGTTTGCCGATCAGTGGACCGAGTTTGGCGTAGCGGAAGTACCAGGGCAGCGCATCCCCGCCGGAGCCTGAGAACTCATTGATCATCATCACCTTCGGCCCTTGGATGGATGCACTTGGGGTGCGATAGATCGCTCCGTAACGCGGCGCCCAGTAACTTAGTAACTGCCTATCAAGGACCTGAATAATATAGTCAGCCGCCTGACCGCCGCCGTTAAATCTCTCATCGATAACAGCTCCGTCACGCTCCGTTTGTGCAAAAAAATACCGGTTAAAGTTAGTAAGTCCACCAATCGCGGTATCCGGCAAATAGACATACGCCAGCTTTCCACTACTTAGGGCATCGACCTTCTTGCGGTTCCCTTCGATCCAGTCAAGCGTGCGCAGGCCAGCTTCCGACCCTGTGGGCACAACAGTCACATCGTGTGAATTGGTACCGTTTGCATCGGAGGAAACCTTTAAAGTAACCGTGCGGCCTGCTGTTCCTTCGAGCAAACGGCTGATGTCATCGGCAACATTTAAAGGCTCGCCGTCGATGGATAAAATGTAATCCCCTTCGGCTATCTTGAGCCCTGGCTGCCGCAGCGGAGCCCTAAGCTGCGGATCCCAGGCCCCGCCCGAGTAGATGTGCTTCAGGCGGTAATGGCCGCCGGCCATCTCGTAGTCGGCTCCCAGTAAGCCGCCCGGAACACGCGCGGGTGCCGGCAAAGTACCACCTCCACCACGCAGGTGACCGACCGTGAAATCGCCCAACATTTCCTGGAAGATGTAATTCAGATCCGAGCGCGCTTTGACCTGTTCCAGGTAAGGCTCGTAGGCCTTCTCCTCTGCTGCGACATCCACTCCGTGGAAATTTGGATCGTAGAAGTAGCTACGCTGGATACGCCAGACTTCGTGGTACATCTGTTTCCACTCGGCATTCGGATCGACGCGCACCTGAAGTGCCGCCAGGTTCAATAGGCCTTCGCCAGGTTTAAGAGGAGCGCTTGCCGGAACGATGGCCATCTGTGGCACCGGTCTTTGCTGCGGCCCACCGGCAGCAGGCGGTAGTGGAGGAGGAGCTATTTCAATCAGCATCTTCTCGCCATCGGCTGACAGATCGAAAGACGCTATTCCGTCCGCCAACTTCTCGGTTTTCCTCGTCTTCAAATCGAATTTCTGCAGAGTGCGCCCGCGCATCTGCTCGCCCGCGGCTCCACCTTCGAGTACATAAACCATTCCAGCCTTCCCTGCCCGCAGGTCGTGATAATTTCGGGCGGGCAATGGTAACGGGACAACGCGCGACTCTAAGCCATCCAGATCGATGCGAGTGGGCTTTGTTTTCGACGCAGAATCGGGCAACTTGGGCGGCTTCTCTTTATCCCTCCGCGCGCTCTCCGGCTTTTCCTCGTCACTCTCCGGGTCAATCGGCGACTTTCCCTCATTACTCAACACGGCGGCGTATACGTTTCGCGTGACTTCGTGCTCATCGCTGCTCATATCGAGGCCCGAAGTTGCCGGCCCATAATTGGTGCTGGCTGTGAAAAATAAGTAACTGCCATCTTGATCGAATGCAGGGAAGCGAACATCGCTCATGCCATCGGTTGCTTGCGTGCTGTGGCCGGACTCGATCGAGTAGAGAAACAAAGCGTGCAACCGGTTCGGCAGCGAGCGGGTATACGCGATCCATTTCGAATCCGGAGACCAAGCTATATCGGCGTCCGACTCCCAAATGTAATCAGCATCGATCTTAGTCAGCTTGCCGCTGGTCAGATTCAGGAAGAGTATGTCGAGCTTGTTGTCCCTAAAAGCGATCAGCTTGCTATCGGGCGACCATTGAGGATCGAAGTAGTAGGTCGCTTCACTTGCGAGCGGAAATTTCTTCACCTCGGCGCTGCCGCTTTGTAAAGCGACATGTAAAGCGTATACAGCCGGACGCGTCGGAGAAGTAGGCGATGTGCTCGCCATCGGGTGCCCAAGCCGGTTGGCGCTCCATAATAGCGGGCGAGTTGGTCAGGTTGCGGAAGTTTCCCTTCGCCGCGGGGACAGTAATAATCTCCCCGTGTGCTTCTAGCACCGCACGCATTCCGGTAGGAGAAATGCCCGAGTTGAAAATGTCGTGCCCTACATTGGTGAAATGTGGACGGACCTCCGGAAAATCGGCGGTGATCGCAATTGGAACCTGCTTACTTTTTCCGCTCTTCGGGTCAAACACAAACAATTCGCCGAACTGATCGTAGACCAATCCGCCGCCACCTGCGGCCGCGCTTAGCGACCTGACATCGCGGCCGGAGTTCCGCAGCACCTCTTTTACCGAACCGGACTTCGGGTCGAAGCGAAAGATGGTTGTCGGGCCGCTGCGATCAGAGAGGAAATAGACCTGATCGCCGACCCACACTGGACTCGAGTCGCTCGACGCCTGACGAGGTATTTTCTCGGTCTTCAAGTCGGGCAAAAATGTGATTGAAATCGAGCTAGCCAGCCCTCCACGGTACCGGCGCCAGGAGACAAAATTCGCGTAGTTGAATCCAAAACCGCCGCCGGTTGGCGAATAAGCGATCCTGCGTCCGTCCGGCGCGAAGGAGCCCGTAAAGGCCATCGGCAAAGGAAGCGCGACAGCTAATCCGCCCGCGGCGGGAACGGTAAAGAGCTGGGTATAACGGGGCGATTTGCTTTCGCGGCCCGAACGGAAGACCACGCTCTTACCATCGGGCGTCCAACCGACTGCAGCGTCGGGACCTGGATGGAAGGTCAGCCGCCTGGGAACGCCGCCCTCTTCACCCACCACAAAGACGTCGGTGTTACCGTCGTAATCGCCGGTGAATGCGATCTCACTGCCGTCGGGCGAGAACACAGGGTCCGTTTCTACGCCCACACCGGTCGTGAGCCGGGTTGCAGAGCCGCCCGCCCTGTTCACTGACCACAAGTCACCCGCGAATTCGAAGACGATCTTTTTCGAATTCATCGCTGGGCGTTGAAATAAATATCTACTCTCCGCGGCGTAGATGTTGAGCGCGCCAAGGAGAAGGATGCAAGGAAGAGCTTTCATGGTGTTTCCGGGATTCTTGATCGTATCGAATTTGTAGGGAGTTAAAATTCAGAGGCGTGTCGGAATCACCCGGTCAAAAATCACCGCTCGAGTTCGAACAAGCTCGCCAAATTGTGATTGAGCAAACGCGTCAGATGCCAGGCGAAGGCCTGGCTGAATCGGTGCGGCACGATGAGGCGTATGGCCGCGTACTCGCACGCAATGCTCTCGCCGACCGCGATTACCCCGCTCTGCGGCGCTCTCTGCGCGATGGCTTCGCCGTAAAGTCAGAGAACTTGCCCGGCACTCTACGGATCCGGGGTGAAGTTCGTGCGGGCGAAGAGCGTCAGGCGCCCATCCAAAGCGGCGAAGCACTCGAGATTATGACAGGAGCGCCGGTGCCGGATGGCTCGAACGCCGTGGTGATGGTGGAGCACACGAAGAGATCCGCGGCGGATGTGCACTTAGTCGAGATCGAGCGCGCTGCCGAGCCGGGCCAATTCATCAACGAGCGTGGTTCCGAAGCTAAACAGGGCTCAGTGCTGATCCCCCGAGGTACTCGGCTGGATGCGAGCCATATCGCGACACTCGCCATGATCGGCCAGTCTTCGGTCGAGGTATTCAGGCGTCCAAGGATTGCGATTTTAGCTACAGGTGATGAGATCGTCGCGGTCGAACATACTCCCGAATCGCACCAGGTTCGAAACTCTAACTCGTACATGCTGGCTTCGCTTGTGCGGCTCGCAGGTGGTGTGCCGAACATCCTTCCCGTTGCCGGTGATACCGCCGATGCTCTGCGCGTGCTTCTCGAGAGAGGGTTGGAGTACGATGCGTTAATCGTCAGCGGCGGGGTATCTGCCGGGAAGTACGATTTAGTGAAGCCGACCTTACGTGAGCTTGGGGCTCAGTTTTTGTTCGAGCGCGTGCGCGTGCAACCGGGACAGCCGACCGCGTTCGGTCTAGTGGCGAACAAGCCGGTATTCGGGCTGCCCGGCAATCCCGGGTCTTCGTTAATTACCTTTCAGCTTTTTGCGCGGCCCGCAATCGAGATTCTGAGCGGCGACCCCGAACCGCTACTTCCTCTTCTCTCGGCAGCCTTTGAAACGCCGTTTCGACACAAGGCCGGCTTGACACGTTTCCTGCCCGCTCGCTTAAGCGCCGATGGCCAGAAACTACGGCACATTTCGTGGCAGGGCTCGAGCGACATACCGGCACTGGCGAGAGCAAATGCCTTTCTGGTGGCAGATCACGACCGCGAGACGTGGGCTATCGGCGATTCCATTCGAGTGATGCTCAAGCCATGAAAAACAAGCTCACGCATTTCGACCAGGCGGGTGATGTATCGATGGTCGACGTATCGGCGAAGAATACGACTTCGCGCACCGCGAGGGCACATGCATTCGTGGCGATGTCCAAGGAAGTTCTTGCGGCACTGCCCAAAAACAAGAAAGGCGACCCTCTCCAGATAGCACGGATCGCCGGCATCTCGGGTGCTAAGAAGACATCGGAACTGATACCGCTCTGTCATCAAATTCCACTAACCCACGTCGCGGTCGATTTCGAAGTTGGCAAAGGCGGAATCGGCATCGTAGCGGCTGTCAGCACAATGGCGCAGACCGGAGTGGAGATGGAGGCACTAACCGCAGCTTCCGTTGCAGCGCTAACGATTTACGACATGACAAAGGCGCTCGACAAGAGCATCGAAATTCGCGAGGTTTACCTGCTGGAGAAAACGGGCGGGAAATCGGGCTTGTATCGGCGGAAAACCAGCGCATGATTACAGCCGCAATCCTTACGGTTAGCGATTCCGCGTTTCAGGGCAAGCGAGAGGACCAATCCGGGCCAGCCCTAAAGCGCCGCTGCGAGGTGCTCGGTTGGGAAGTCGTGGTGACGGCCATCGTACCTGACGAGATCCCGGCTATCTCGAGCAGGTTGACGCAATGGGCAGACGATGGCATGGCGACGCTCATTCTGACAACAGGAGGCACCGGCATCAGCGCCCGGGACAACACGATAGAGGCTACGCAGCCGCTACTTGAACGGGAGTTGCCCGGAGTCGGCGAGCTCATGCGATCGAAAGGTCTTGAGCAGACACCCTTCGCCGTACTTTCGCGCGGCTTAGCCGGCACGCGCAAGCGCGCGTTCATAGTGAACCTTCCCGGTGCTCCCGCCGGGGCGCTGCACTCCTTGAGAGCCATTGAGCTGCTTGTTCCCCATGTCCTGAAAATACTCGCGGGTAATACAGAGCACGGCTCACGCGAACACAATTCGTGACGTGACGGAAACTCGCGGCTCACCAAGGGCATCTCTAAGATGAATATATGGCAAAGTTCATGCGTGAGGGTGTCGGAGAAGCCTTGAGGCTGTCGTGCCTGCTCGGTTCCATGCTATACGCATCCACAGTCTTGCAAGCTCAAACGCTTCCTCCGGGTCAACTACCGGCTGGCCCACCCCCGCAGCCCGGCCAGTTGGGGCCTTCAGGAGAGAAGGCTCCGCCCTCGACCAATGGGAACGGAACAGCAAGCAAGGCTCCGGCCCAATCTCAACCGGAAACGGAGTACACAACCGACAAAGACGGGTTTCGGATTCCCATTGTCGTTCGAAATGTGCTCGTTCCTACGACGGTGCTAGATCCGGACGGTCACGGATACGTTAACGGGCTTGTGCCTTCCGAGTTTGGGTTGCTCGATAACGACAAGCCGCAAAAGATAAACTCGGAAGCTATCCAGTTGCCGATGTCAGTGGTACTGGTTGTGCAGGCAAATTCCGAAATTGAGCCAGTGCTTCCGATACTGAAGAAGTCGGGAGTTCTCCTACAGGGGCTTGTTACCGGCGAGGCAAACGATGTCGCGGTAATTGGTTTCGATCATCGCATCCAGCACCTTCAGGATTTCACTACCGATGCCGAGAAGCTCGATGACGCCATGCAGAAGCTTACAGCCGGATCTTCGAGCGCTCGCCTGATCGACGCGGTGCTGGCGGGAGACTTAATGCTCAAGCAGCATGATCCGCAGAACGCACGCCGCCGGGTGATCATCCTGGTAAGCCGCAATCGTGATAAGGGCAGCGAGTCTCATTTGCAGGAAACGGCGCGCAGGATGCAGTTCGATAACGTGATCATCTACTGCGTCGATATCTCCAAGGCGTACACGAGTCTTATGAAGAAGCCGGATTACCCGCGCCCGGCGAACGGCGGCATTCCGCCAGAGGCGCAGCCGAACATTGCGGGCGGCGTACCCCGTAGCGAAACCACCAACGTCCAGCAGCAAACAGGGAATGTACTTAGTGCACTACCTCCCATCTACCACGGCGTTCACGATCTCTTTACCAAAACCGCTGCGGAGGCCTTTTCGGGTTTCACCGGGGGACGAATGTACGGCTTTGCACGCCAGCGAGGATTCGAAGAGGCCATTACCGATATCGGTGCTGACTTGAACAGCCAGTACCTTCTGAGTTACACGCCCAACAACTCAAACGAGCCCGGCTTCCATACCATTAAGGTCAGCGTGAATCGGCCAGGCTTAGTGGTTCGAGTTCGTCCGGGTTACTGGACGGGTGGTGGCCAGCAATAGCGAGCTAGCGAGTAAATCGCATGCCGCCAAAACTGACTACACTATCGGAATCGATTTGCCACTGGTGGTAATCGAGGAGCTCTCCACTTAACCGGGGCATCACTTTCAGAAACGTGTAGAACGGAGCTGAGCCACACCATTTCAGGTCGTCATGCGAATCCTGCACTAGCGACCAATAGCCGGCTAAATCACCGTTACTGATACGCTCGATCCGCTCTTTGTCGCGCTGTTCTACGGCCAGCATCTCGCCGATATTCGCCTTGGCACGCAACGGGTCACCATAGCGCCTCCCCATGTGAGCCATGTCGACGCCGAGAATCCAGAGCAGCGCCGAACTTTCACGAGCTGCTACGTTTCCGAGCGCATCGAAGAATCTCGACACGTGATCGTTGTCTTCCGGCATCGTCCCCTCGTATACGCTCTTCACGAAGGGACCGCACAATATGGGCAGAATGCGAACTTCGGGGCCATACAGATGCTGAAGGAAAACGATCTGGAATTCTATCGAGTGTTCCACCGCATGGCAGTAGTCCTCCATGCGAATCGCGCCGGGAGCAGCTGCCTCGAGCTCATCCACCAGACCAAGATTTGTTTGCGCTTCTCCAAACGGCGTGATGAATCGCTTGCGCGTTAATCCGAAGCGATCAGGAGCCCCGTAGTGAGAGGTTCCAAGAATGACAAAGGTCTTGCCGGCCGCTTGATCCGCGGGCGGCAAAGCCCGATAAGCGGCACGGTAGGTGTCCCATCCGCCATCCGGGCTGGCGTGCGGAGCTGCCACTGCAATCGTCTTCGAGTTACCCTGAGCGGTCCCAACCTGCGCGTTCAGAAGCTCTGATAATGCGGCGCGCTGGTCAGGGTAAGCCGTCCCTGCGAAGTTTGCCGTACGTACGGAGTCCTCAGCAAATTCGGCTTCCCGCTTGGCCTTAAGTTCTCGGTAACGATCGTTCTCCAGGAATCCGGCCTCATCGAGCGATTCGAAGAGATGCTTCTCCAGATCACCGACCTGGATCTCACCCGTGATGCGCACCAACTCAGCCCGGAGATCATTCGACGACTGCTCGCCGTCGAAACACTCCAGGGCCTGTACCAGGGGCGGAGGCACGAGCAGCGTTGCATCGGAATAGTGATACGGATCGCGTATGTAAAGGCCCGGCTTCTTCGGGTCGGGCGATGGCATGAAGTCTAAGTTAAAGCGAAGCCTGGGCAGCACGTCGGGCACGCCTCATTTTACGAGCAGGCCCGAATTCAGTGCGGGACCACAAGCAAACAAGCGTTTGGGAGCGAGGCTGAAGAAGCCCGGCTTGCGGAGTATCTATTTCGAGCCGAGCCCGAAACAATAGAGCACGCTATCGTAGGTGGCGATGTAAACGCGCCCGTTTGCAACCGAAAGCCCGCTGAAGTGGTTGAAGGATGTAATCTGATCGCCACTCGAGTAAAGTTCTTTGCCTGTCTGAGCGTCGAGTGCATACAGCACGGCGTGTGTTGAGTTTCTGATTCGCTCCGGGCTGTAATCATACAAGCCACGCTCCGGATACGCCTGCTCGGTGTTCTCGCCACTCCCGTACGCAAACACGACTCCGTTCGCCACTACCGGCGGTTCCGCCCGGCTCATATCGCGCGAGATCCAGGCGGGCACAAGTTCGTAGGTACCGCCCTTCTCCTGAAGCTTTAGCGCGACAACAGCGCCGTGCGTGACTGGCCCGTAGGAAAGAGGCGGAACGAAATTGCGGTGTACCGGACCCCAGAAGGGCGTTAGGATCCAACGAGTCTCTGCTGAATCCTGCCAGCTGGCCATCGAACCCCAGATTCCGGCAGAGGCGAAATTAACTTCTTCGTTGCAGAGGAGCTGTGTTTGTGCCAGCGGCGTCAGGTGATCGTCACCGCCCGAAGCTTTGGTATCCAGAAGATAGACCCGGCAAGCCTTGCTTCCGGTGGCTAGCAACTCTTTGTCTCTGAAAGGAAAGATTGCCGGAGTGACCTGCATATCAAGGTCGCGCTTTCGCATCCAGGCCCAGTTTGGAGGCTCAAACCAGTCTTGCAGTTGAAGCTGCTTGCCTTCCACCTTCACGCCTATCAGTCCATTGCCGAAAGTACGGTTTTCCGGATCGTAAACGCCGTCCCCTGTGGGGGCCCAAGCCGTCCCACTTGAGTCGATAGCGGCGCCCTCCCTGCCCCAGAGCCCACCGCTTCGAGGATTGAACGTCATCACTTTGTGACTGGGATCGTTGATGTCGATTGCCCAAACCTGATTCGGGCTGCCGTAACAACTTTGTGAGGTCGTGGTGAATATGACGCCATTCGAAAGGTTCAGTGAATACGCTTTCGCGTTACCGAAGCTGAACTTCACCGGATCTGCAGATTCTTCCCCCGTCGCAAGATCGAGTGAGTGGAGGCGTCCGTCGCCGGCCAGCGCATAGACAGTCCGCTTGCCTGCCGTGTCCGCGGGGCCGATAACGGGCGTGGCGGTCTGGCCTCCGGGGCACAGCGGATCACCAGGCTCGAATGGCCTTCCTTCGCGCAGCGGCGGGTACTCAAAATGCTTCTGCCAGAGGATCGATCCAGCCTCTACGTCGATGGCATATAGGTTGTCCGAAATGCCAGCTTCGATTGCAATTTGCTTGGGACCATTGCGCGTGGGAACGTTGCTCGCGATCACCGGCGGAAACAGAGAATGCATTTCCCGCGGTTGGTTATCCAGTTTGAGTTTCCAGAGGACCTTCAGATTCTTGACGTTCTCGGTCGTGAGGATATTCTCATCCTTCTGCCAGTTGGTACGCTGCGGGCTGCCGCCGTCAGTCAACCAGTTCGCCGATTGACTGAAAACCAACGATGCCGCACCGAGAAAACAACAAAGTATTCGCATCTGCGATTTTCGATCCTGTCCTGAGCCTGCTATTGCTCTTTGAGTTGAGATTCATTCTTCGGCAAGCCGAAGCAATAAATTCCTTTGTCACGAGCATTGAAGTACACGCGCCCGTTAGCGACCGCCAGGCTACCGGCAATCGCCGCACCTGGTAAGGCGTCACTGCTCGAGTAGAGTTGCTTGCCAGTTAATGCGTCAAACGCAAAAAGCCCGGTCTTGCCGGCTGGTTGCGCAGGTTCGGCGGTGTTGGAAGACTTATCTCTCGCTTTCGTTTTGATCGAAGGCCCTTCAGCGGCGAGTACAAAGATCATTCCATTCGCAATGACAACCGGAGACGGCGACAAAAGATCCCGCGAAAGCCAAGCAGACTCCAGCGCCGGACGACCTTGTTCCTCCACCAGTTTCAGCGCGACGATGCTGCCATTCGGGGGCGCTGTCTGAGGCCGCACTAGCTTGGCCGAGCGATTTGGAGGCCCTAGCATTGGCGCGTAAAACCATCTGGCGCCTGTTTCCGCATCAAGCCAACTAGAGAACGAGCCGCGGAAACCGCGCGTATCATTCTTTTTTGTTCGGTTGGGCGATAGGATCGGTTGCGAAAAGAGGTGTTTGATGATCGGATCCGCCGAGCGACTTCGCATCGAGTAAATACAAGCGGCCGTTTCTTCCTGCGGCAAGCAGCATCGGCCGCCCCGCGGATGTAAACAGCAAAGGGGTGATACCCGGTGCGTCGACCCGTTTTTTACCCATCGGCTTCTCATCCGGAATGAAGTAGTCCTTCATCTTCAAATCCTTGGGCGCAAGCGCAACCACTGCCTCACCGCGATGAGCACCAGTGTCGCCGGGCATCTGCGAGACCTGTACGTAGACAGTTCCGTCGTTACCAATGGCTGTACCACCAACACCGGAAAGCCCACCCCCGGGTGGCGCAAAAACCGCGACACGCTTCTCGCTGCTTAAGAGATCGATTGCAAACACAGCATTCCGATAGCCGTCACAGTTATCGCCGGTAGTGGCATAAACAGTGTTTTCCCAGAGATTGAGGCTCGTCACCTTGGCATTCGGTGGAACAAACTTCACTGCAGGAATTAAGTCCTGCCCGGTCGAGCTGTTCAGCACGTGCAGGTAGCCATCACTGCTGACCGTATAGAGAGCCGCCAGTTCGCTGAGGGTGGTCGGCCGCAGTGGGTAAACACTCTGCCAAAGCGGAGGAAAGTAAGGAGAAACGCGTTTCGGCTTCGCTCCCATCGCCGCCGGTACTCGGCTCGCTTCCGCTGCGAAATGCATCAAGGCCGAGCTGCTGCCCGCCATGATGACTGGTGAGGTGAGCCCTCCGGAACAAACGGGACTTGCCGTCGCAGGCTTCGGTGGATCTTCCATGCGGTTGAGATGCGCTTCCCAGATAATCTTGTTAAGATCAGCGTCTACCGAAAAAACCTTGCCGGAGCTCGCGCCGAAAATCAGCATCTCCTTAAACCCGAGATAGGTAATCAGGTTTCCATTTACGATAGGAGGGGTCAACGAGCCTTCTCCTGGCTCATCGGCCGCCTGCGCTCTGTATAGCAGTTTCAACGAACCTACATTGGTCCTATCGAGTAATCGCTCCGATCGTGCCCATCCATGATGCTGCGGGCCGCCGCCCGACATGGGCCAGTCCGCCGGTCGAACCAAGGCAACGGACAATGCAGCCAAAAGCAGAAGCCGGACTCTTCGCATGCTCAACTATCTCAGTGAGTTTCCGAGCTCAGAAAAACGAGGCGCGCCTTCTTGGCCTCGATCTTGGCGAAGTCCAATCCAGGAACACTCCGGAGATCTTCAATAGATTTGAAGTCTCCATGCTCTGAACGATACTGCAGAATTGCCATAGCCTGCGAACGTCTCAGTAGCAAGCTCGTTTGCAGATCGACGGCATTGGCTTTATTGAGATTGATTGGACCAGGTTTCTCGGGGCCGAAGTGCCGGGTGAGATAGATCAGAATAGCGTCGAAATCATCATCCGATCCGCGAGCTCCCAGCTTCACCATCTTTGTGATGGTGTCTTCCCACTCCGAATCGCTCTGATGAAGTGAAGCTGCTCGCTCCGGCGAGTGGCACTTCCCGCAAACTCTAACGGTCGCAGGCTTCCCGTACCCTTCGGGCAAATCTGCTCGAAGGGTACCGGCCAAGAGAGTCAAAGCAAGTCCCGTACGAAAGGCGGCCAGCATCGTATTAAGGAACAACGAAATCGTCTCATATCCGGATCCAAAGGCTTTCTTCAGAAGCTTTTCAACCTGATCTCGCGCATTTCGATTTTCATGGCCGCGTTCGGAAGCCGGTGCAGTTGGATCCCGATCTCCCCTTGCATCTTGCGGTGAGCCGGATCATCGTCTATCAACGTGCTCATCACGTGCCCGTTGATCAGCTGAATCAAAACGTTTCCGCGAGCGATGATGTGAATTGCGTTCCAATCGCCATCTTTGATTAGGCTTCTTAGCTCTGCGTCCGTACCGAGCGAGCCGATGGAACCTGCCTTCGCTTCGTTGCCAACGTAAGCGATCTGGCCGCGGAGCGCCAAGAAGCCCCGAGCGCGTTCTTCATAAATCTGGCCGGTGTACTGCTGCTTCAGATCAATGTCGGCCTGATATCCCTTCATGACCCAGTTCGCCACCTTCGGCAATTCCACGCTGCGATACTGAATACCGCTGTTGCCTTCATTCGTACCAGTCAGCCGGTATTCTGCTTTGAGCTCGAAGTCACCCGGCTGGCCGCCTTTCCAGATACAGAATGTATTCTGTTTAGGCTGATGATCGGTAGTCGACTGGCCGACGATCGCGCCCTCCTGCACTTTCCAGAAGTCGGTATCGCAGTCCCATCCCTTTAGAGTCTTGCCGTCGAAAATCGGACGAAAGCCCGTTTCTTTCAACTCGGGGACGGCATTCTGCGCGTACTGCGAAGCTCCAGTAGCGAGGCAGATGAGCGTTAAAACTAAAGGCGCGACCTTTCCGCGAATGTTGTCTATATTCAGATGCCGCATGTTGTCTTTCAGCTTAGTGCGCGAAGTGTTCATCTCTGGTTTATCACTGACGCAATTCTATTTCGGCTGCGTCTAGAAACCAGCGACGATGGAATCCGGATCGATAAGCTTGTGATAAATTCGGCTCGTTGAGGCAAATGTATGAATCATCACTCCAGGCGTGATTTCTTCAAGACCGGGCTAGCGGCAGCATCGGTTGCGGCAACTGCCAGCATTCCAGTGAAAGCGGCTACAGGGAAGGCGACCGATTGGGTGACTCTCGGTAAGTCCGATGTCAAAGTGACCCGGCTGGCGTTCGGCACGGGAAGCATGAGCGGAAAAGTGCAGCGCGACCTGGGACAGGATGAGTTCACCAGACAGGTCCGTTACGCTTACGATCGCGGGATCCGGTTTTTCGAGACTGCTGAATCGTACGGCGAAATGCACAAGATGCTCGGCATCGCGCTAAAGGGCATCCCGCGCGACAGCTACCGGATTATGTCGAAGATCACGACCCATGGCGGGACTGATCCACAGGCGAAGATAGATGAACTGCGCAAACTCGCCAATACCGAATATTTCGACATCATGCTGCTGCATTGGCAGCACACGGCGTCTTGGCCGACCGATAGCGCGCGCTGGGCTGACGGAATAGAGCAGGCTCAATCTAAGAAAATCGTGCTTGGACGCGGAGCTTCCGTGCACGGTCTGCCTGCGTTGCGCCAAGTTCCGGGTAACAATTGGCTAGAGTTGGCCATGATCCGGATGAATCATAAAGGCGTGGCCATGGATGGTGAAGATTACAACACGTCTGAACCAGGCAATGTGAACGAGGTGGTTACGCATGTGCAGCAGGTGCGCCGGCAAGGGATGGGCGTAATCAGTATGAAGTTGGTGGGCGAGGGCAGGTTTACGAAACCCGAGGACCGCCAGGCTGCCATGAGGTTCGCATTCAAACACGCGGGCGTCGATTGCGTCACTGTGGGATATAAAAATACGGCGGAGATCGACGAAGCAATTTCGAATCTCAATCTCGCCCTTACCTAAGGGCGGCGGCGTTTCTCGCCCGAGCCTACCGGATTTTCTGCGGCTCCCTTGTGGCGGTAGCTGGGCTGCCGTTTCGTTGGGAGTATGCATGGGTAAACTCTGCCCCGAAGAAAAAGATCTGCGCCGAATAGTAGATCCAGACAATCACGGCCACCAGCGAACCCGCCGCGCCGTAGGTTGAACCAACACTGGCTTTACCCAGATACAGCCCGAGCAGGAACTTACCGATCGTGAAAAGGACAGCCGTACCCACGGCCCCTATGGCCGCATCCCGCCATCGTACTTTCGTATTCGGAACATACCGGTACATCAAAGCGAAAAGCACGCTGATGACTACCAATGAGAATAGAAAGTTAAGGGCCTGAAGAACAGAAGCGGGCATGGGCAGAACATTGCCAAATGCTTTGCCCAAGAACGCCAACCCGGCACTCAAAACGAGAGAGATCAACAGCAAGAACCCTACGGACAGTATCATTCCAAACGAAAATAGGCGTTGCTTAACCATGCCTATCAGACCTTCGGAGGTTTGTGCCGGCGCGTCCCAAATGCGGTTGAGAGCATCTTGCAATTCCGTAAATACACCTGACGCTCCAAAGAGAAGAGTGGCGAATGCCACCACGGTGGCTAAGATGCCGGAGGAGGGCTTCTGAGCACTCTTGAGAAGTGAAGTAACTGTTTCGGCTCCGCGATCTCCTATCCACTCCCGCGCTTCGTTGACGATGGCTCCCTGCGCGCTTGTTTGGCCGAAGATGAGCGCGATGACCGCAGTGATGATCAGGAGAAGCGGCGCAAACGACAATACACTATAAAAAGCGACCGATGCGCCGAGCCTGGGTGCTTCATGTTTGCTCCAGTTTGAGTAACTCTGCTTTGTAAGAGGAATCAGCTGTCGTAAAAGCATCGCTTTGAGTAGATACTAGGCATGCTGTTACGGCGTACCTGGGATAACTACGGTTAATCGAGCGAACTAAGATGGCTGAGAGCTCGTGCTTGGGGCGCGCATCCTCAAAAGACGGCCAGCCAGGGTGCCTATCACAAGTTACTGGAACCTATAATTGGTTTTGATGGCGACTGACTTACATTGGCTCGCGCCTACGCAGGACTGGAAAGATGCTCTTCGAGGTGTTCAGTCTTCGGGATCACCTGCCAATTGGGCGACGCTGGTCAAGTTAGCCAATCAACGTCTCGATTTCTTACAAACGAATCAGTTAGATCGAGTTTTGAGAAGGTGTTTGAGCGAGGGAATCTCGGGTACTCCGCCGCCCGTCAGGCTGGCAATCCTTGCTTCTTCGACAATGCAGCACCTTACCGCGGCCATTCGCGTGGCGGCGCTTCGAAGGGGATTGTTGTGCGAGGTCTACGAACCGGAGTACGGCCAATATCTTCAGGAATTGAGCGACGAGCAATCGGGATTGTCTCGCTTTCAGCCCATGGCGATTCTTTTTGCATTCGACTCGCATCATGCCGCCGAAGCAGATGTTCGCAAGACAAGTGCAAGCGTGGCACAAGACAGCATGGCGTTGGTGGAGCATTGCTGGAGGCTGGCCAAGGAGCGCTTTCGCTGTTCGGTGCTGCAGCAAACGCTGCTCCCCGTTTTTGATTCACTGATGGGCAGCAACGAAGCGCGGCTTCCCTTTTCCCCCGTTCGGGCAGTCTCGGATATCAATCGCCGATTGCGTGAGTCCGCCGACGAGCATGGAGTCCACTTAGTCGCTTTGGATCACCGGGCAGGAGTAGATGGGATCAATGCTTGGTATAACGCCGCTCTGTGGCATCGAGCCAAACAGGAGATTGACCCTAGAATCGCGCCGCTCTATGGTGAGCTTGTCGTGCGGGTCCTAGCCGCGGACCTCGGCCTCTCCTCTAAGTGCCTGGTCTTGGATCTCGATAATACACTCTGGGGCGGGGTCATCGGCGACGATGGCGTTGCTGGCATTTGCTTAGGTCAAGGCAGCGGACTCGGCGAGGCTTACGTCAATTTTCAGAGATACCTGGTTCGCCTCTCCCAGCGTGGCATCATCCTGGCCGTTTGCTCAAAGAACGACGAGCTCAATGCCCTGCTCCCGTTCGAACGCCACCCGGAGATGTTGCTCCGCCGCTCCGATATCGGCTGTTTCGTTGCTAACTGGCAGGATAAAGCAAGCAACCTGCGAAGCATTGCCAGGATGTTGAACATCGGAGTGGACTCACTAGTTTTTGCGGACGATAATCTATTTGAACGCGAACAGGTGCGTGCGGAGCTACCGGAAGTAGCGGTTCCGGAACTGCCCGAAGATCCTGCGTATTACGCGAGCACTCTGGCGGATGCGGGTTACTTTGAAGCGGTTTCTTTCACGGTGGAAGACAGCGATCGCGGCAGTCAATATCAGGCAAACGCCGAGCGCAACAAGATCCGCGAGCGAGCTTCCGATCTTACTTCTTATCTGGCCGGGCTGCAGATGAAGATGATCGCGGGCCCGTTCGAGCCACTGAATCTCAAGCGCGTGACACAGCTGATTAACAAGACTAACCAGTTTAATCTCACAACCCGGCGCTACACCGAAAGCGAAGTCGAATCGATGACGAACGGGCCGGAATATTTCACCCGGCAGCTAAGACTGCTCGATCGACTGGGCGATAACGGCATCATTTCGGTCCTGATTGGGAAAGTCGAAGCGCACCGCTTGGTGATCGATACCTGGCTGATGAGCTGCCGTGTGCTTGGCCGGCAAGTGGAAGAAGCAGCGCTGGATCTGCTCGTCGAGGCAGCTAGAGAAAAGGGATTGAGCGTGTTAGCCGGAGAGTATCGCCCGAGTGAGAAGAATGCCATGGTCCGAGACTTCTATTTCCGGCTCGGCTTTACGCCCATCGCGCAGCGTACGGACGGAGTCACTAACTGGGAGCTCGATCTGCAAACATATGCTGCGAGAGATCATAAAATCGAGATCACAAGCGAGGCTTATGCAACAAGCTGAGATTTACTCGAAGTTAGCTGACATCTTCCACGACATCTTTGAAGATCAATCGATTGTTCTTCGACCCGAAATGACAGCGAAGGACATAAAGGATTGGGATTCATTCAATCACATCAACCTGATTGTCGCAACTGAATCCAAGTTCGGAATCAAATTCAAAACCTCCGAAGTCGAGTCACTCCAAAGTGTAGGACACTTCGCCGACCTGATTCAATCGAAGTTAGCCGCCGCTGCCCGGTAGTGAACCGTGCAAAGTGCGGTTGCTACTCCGTCCGAGAGAGTTACAACAAAGCCGTTACGGACAGGCGCGAGATTTTGTACCCAATTTCTTCTGTTGAGTGGATTGGGGTTCGTCCTTCCTTTGCTGTGGGGCCACACTGCTGCCTACTCCGAGCACACGGATGTCTTGGATCACGCCCTATTACGCTTTCCTTTCGATCTAAAGAATGCCACCTATGATTTCGTGATCTTTGGAGACTCTTCCGGGCTCTTTGGGCTCGATCCACTAATCATCGGGCAAGATCTAGGGCGCTCCGTCCTGAATCTGTGTACCACGCGTAATGTCCTGATCATGAACGGCACAACCGGATTGGACGCTTACCTTTCGCATAATAAACGGCCTAAGGTGATCGTGCTGGCAATCAACGCTGCAGATGATGATCCGGCCGGGCTCGGCGAAAGCTCTTTTACCTACGAAGCAACATTGAACACTCTGCAGCACGGGCCTTTTCGCAGTTTCCTTCGGATTCTGATTCATCCTGCGGCTTTAGTAAGCCTGTGGAGCAAGATAATCACTTACTCCGCGCGCATGAGTTTCACTGATTCCCCAGCTTGGCGGCGAAGCGTGCAGCAAGGCAGTGGTCATGTCCCCTTTCCTGGGGAACGGCATCCCGAAACTTGTGACGGCACCCAGCATCCGCACGCTCCAATGACTCACAAGTTCATCAAATGGTTCGTCGGCAGATATAAGGCGGAGCACATTCCGGTACTCGTTTACATTCTGCCGACATCCGATTGCAATCCATATTTCGTCGAGTACAAAGCCGCGTTCGCAGGCATCGCAGCAAACACGCCCTATCAGATCGATCACCGCAAGTTTCAGAACGACGGCTTAGATCACCCTTTTCCGGAAATGGTCCCGGCGATCTCGAACGCACTAGCCGAAACAATTCGGCAGAGACTTCCCGAATATTGCGGGCACCGATGATGGCCTTGTTTCCGCGTCCTTGTTCACTACATGTTGTTTAACTCGGTTAAGTTCATCTTTGTCTTCTTGCCAATCGCACTAGTTGGCTACCAATTGGCGGGGATGATCTCTCGCAAAGCCCCAATTCACTGGCTTACTTTGATATCACTGGTTTTTTACGCTTCCTGGCGAAGCGATTTCCTGGCCCTGTTGCTAGGCTCAGCCTGCTTCAACTACGGATGCGCATTCCTCATTTGTAAATCACGTGGGTCCGAGCGAAAACAAACAGCATTGCTGGCCGCGGCCATCTGCGGCAATCTTTTTGCCCTGTGTTATTTCAAATACCTGTTTCCGGCTTTGGCATTCCTGCACGAGGCAGGAGTAATAAGCAGCGTCTTCGGCTCAGTAATTCTACCCTTGGGTATTTCGTTCTTCACTTTTACTCAAATCGGCTACTTAGTGGATCTAAAGCAAGACAGTATTCAGCTGGGATCTTTCTTCGATTATCTGTTCTTTGTGACTTTCTTCCCTCATCTTATAGCCGGGCCAATTCTCCATCACAGCGAGATCATGCCGCAGCTTGCTTCCCGGGCGCGGTCTTCGCTAAAGAGCGAGGACTTAGCAGCTGGGTTGAGTTTGTTTGTAATTGGTCTTTTTAAGAAAGTAGCGTTAGCGGACACAATGGCACCTATGGCGAACTTAGTCTTTGCCAACCCGGAGCACTCCCACGCGCTAGAGGCCTGGCGGGGCGTTCTTAGTTATGCCATGCAGCTTTACTTCGATTTTTCGGGTTACTCGGATATGGCGATTGGATTAGCCTACATGTTTTCGATCAAGTTTCCGATTAACTTTAACTCACCTTACAAAGCGCGCAGCATAATCGATTTTTGGCAGCGTTGGCATATGACGCTGACGCGTTACTTGACCATGTATCTATATAACCCGATCTCGCTTTCACTTACTCGACGGAGCATGAAACGTGGGAAGCGTCTGTCGAGCAAGGGTTCGCTAACGGCAGCCGGGTTTGTACAGCGGATACTCTTCCCCACCCTGACGACCATGTCTCTGGCAGGCATCTGGCATGGAGCTGGATTGCAGTTCCTGATATTCGGGGTCTTGCATGGCTGTTATTTGAGCATCAATCACGCATGGCGGATATTTGGCGGTCGGATTCGATCTGCAGTTGAACCGTTTTCCGCCAAATTTCAAGCACTGGTTTCGGCTGTCTCGGTCCTGCTCGTGTTCGCCGCGGTTCTGGTAGGACAGATCTATTTTCGAGCCTCATCGGCTCAGGCCGCGGGATCAATTCTGGCGGGAATGGGTGGCCTGCATGAGCATCTGCCGCCGGCGCGCGACTTGGGGACATCTCACTTCCAACAAGCAGCGCTTCTGCTATTGTGTTTTGCGATCGTCTGGTTCTGCCCGAACAGTCAACAAATCCTACAACGGTCCGGCATGTTTCTCGAGCAGCCTTTGGGCTCCCCTATGACGAACCGCTACGTTTGGCGGCCTAATTTGGCCTGGGCTTCGCTCGTTTCCGTGCTGTTCCTTTACTGTTTGACGCAATTGACTAACCCGAGCGAGTTTCTGTATTTTCAGTTTTAGGCGGTCTTGCCTTTGGCTAACTTCTGGTAGGGGCGACAGGGATCGAACCTGTGACCCTCAGCTTAGAAGGCTGATGCTCTATCCGACTGAGCTACGCCCCCAGAGGTGCGTTGTCTTATTTTAGCCCGGGCAGCGACTATTCGATACTGACCAACAAATCTCGTGCCTCGACGGTATCTTTTGCCCGCACGATAATTTCAGCTACGGTACCTGCAACGGGCGCGTACACCGTCGTCTGCATCTTCATTGCTTCGAGTATCAACAGGCGGTCGCCTTTCTGCACCTTTTCTCCCTTTTCAACGAAGATGGTCGTGACTGAACCCGGAATTGGAGCGCCCACTTGCCCCGCTTTCGAAGAATCAATCTTGCGGCGTGCACTCGCTTCTGCCTTGATCGAGTTGTCTTTCACCTCCACCTGGCGAGGCTGCCCGTTCAACTCGAAGAACACAGTCCGCATTCCGTCGGCTCGCGGCTCGCCCACTGTGAGCATTCGAATAATCAGAGTCTTTCCGGGCTCGAGCTCTACCGTGACTTCTTCTCTGTCCGCCAAACCGTAAAAAAACGGCGGGGTAGGCAGTACTTCCAAATCACCAAATCGCTGCCGGGCGTCCGCAAATTTGAGAAAGACATCCGGATACATTAAGTAACTCAGCAAATCCGTGCGGCTGGTGGAATCCGTCTTCTCCGCCACGATCTTTGCCGCGGCTTCGAAATCGACCGGCTCCAGTTCTTCCCCCGGCCGACCGCTTGCCGGCTTTTTTCCATGCAGAATGATTGTCTGCAGTTTCGGAGGCCAGCCACCCTCAGGCTGTCCCAGGGATCCCATGAACATGTCCGCTGCTGAATTCGGCAACGCCACCTGGTGATCGACGGGGAGGTTCTCCAATTCCTGCACCGTCATGTCATGACTGATCAGGTAGAGAGCGACGTCGCCGACGACCTTGCTCGATGGAGTCACCTTGACGATGTCGCCGAATGCCATATTTACGTCCGCATACATGCGCGCCACATCCGGCCAACGGTCACCGAGGCCCATGGCTTCTGCCTGCGCTTTCAAATTGGTATATTGGCCGCCGGGCATTTCGTGAATGTAGACATCGGAGCTGCCCGATTTCGGCGCTTCGTCAAATGGCGAGTAGTTACTTCGCACCGTTTCCCAGTAATCCGAGCAGCGGTTAAGCGCTTCGAAATTGAGACCTGTATCGCGCTCGGTATGCGCCAGCGCGGCTACGATGGAATTCAAATTCGGCTGGCTCGTCGTCCCGCTCATAGAGGAGATGGCAGCGTCCGCCACGTGAACGCCCGCTTCCGTCGCTTTAAGGATGGTGGCCGCGTTGATTCCGCTTGTATCGTGCGTGTGCAAATGGATCGGGAGCCCGGTCTCTTGCCGCAGTGTTCTGATTAATTTAAACGCGGCATACGGCTTGAGGAGACCAGCCATGTCTTTCACGCCGAGAATATGCGTCCCCATACGCTCCAGCTCTTTCGCGAGCCTGACGTAGTACTTGAGCGAATACTTCTCTCGTGCGGGATCGAGAATATCTCCTGTGTAACAAAGCGCAGCCTCGCACACCCGGCCTGTCTTCAATGCGGCTTCCACTGCGACCTGCATGTTAGGCATCCAATTCAGCGAGTCGAAGATGCGGAAGATGTCCATGCCCTGCGCGGCCGATTCCTGGATGAACTCGCGCACCACATTATCCGGATAGGCGGTGTATCCGACTGCATTTGAAGCGCGCAGCAGCATCTGAAAACAGATATTCGGAATCTTCTCGCGCAGCAGTTGCAGGCGCTTCCACGGGTCTTCAAGAAGAAAGCGCATCGAGACGTCGAATGTCGCCCCACCCCACATCTCGATACTGTAGAGCTGCGGCAACTCTTTCGATACGTAACTTGCAATCCGAAGCAGATCGTAGGTCCGGACGCGCGTTGCCATGAGCGACTGGTGTGCGTCGCGGAAGGTAGTGTCCGTCATGAGCAGACGGGTCTGCTGCTTGGTCCATTTTGCAAACTCGACCGGCCCAATCCGGTTGAGCAGTTCCCGTGTTCCTTCCGTTTTGCCCGGCTGCAACGCAGGTTCGGGCACGCGAGCCTCCCGGACAACCCGGGGCGGCGGCTTATCCGCTACCTCCGGGTTACCATTGACGATCACGTCCGCTAAGTAGGTAAGCAGCTTCGTCGCACGATCACGCCGCGGTGTGAAGTCAAATAGCTCCGGAGTCTCGTCGAGGAACGACGTTGTCATCTCGCCCGACCGAAAATTCGGATGCTTGACAACGTTTTCGAGGAATGGAATGTTTGTCTTTACTCCGCGAATGCGAAACTCGCGAAGAGCCCGATCCATGCGCTGACAAGCTTGCTTGAAATCCCGGCCCCAGGCGGTCACTTTGACAAGCAGCGAATCATAAAACGGCGAGATGACAGCGCCGCCGTAGGCTGAAGCGCCATCCAGTCGGATACCAAACCCTGCGGGCGAACGATAAGTCTGCAGCTTCCCGTAATCGGGAACAAAGTTATTAGCCGGATCTTCCGTCGTTACTCTGCATTGCAGCGCTGTCCCGTGCTGCGGGATCTGATCCTGTGGCGGTAGATTAATCTCTTCGCCATGCAAGTCGAGCCCTTGCGCGACCTGAATCTGTGTGCGAACGATATCGATACCGGTGATCATTTCAGTCACCGTATGTTCTACCTGCACGCGCGGATTTACTTCGATGAAGTACCACTCGTGCGTATCGGCGTCGACCAGGAATTCGACCGTGCCCGCGTTGTAGTACTCCGCGGCGCGCGCCAGCTTGACAGCTGCATCCGCCAGTTCAGCCCGGACAGCTTTTGGCAGCCCGATCGCAGGCGCAATTTCGACAACTTTCTGGTGCCTCCGCTGGACTGAGCAATCGCGCTCATACAGGTGAAGAATATTGCCATGGCGGTCACCAATGATTTGGATCTCGACATGCTTCGCGCGTCTTATGTAACGTTCCAAGAAGACGGCGGAATTGCCGAAAGCGGCCGCTGCTTCCTGGCTAGCCTCCTGCAGCTTTGCTCTGAAATCGCCCGGCGAGTCGACGATGCGCATGCCACGGCCGCCGCCACCGAAAGCCGCCTTGATCATGAGCGGAAACCCTATGGCCTTTGCAATTTCGTCTGCGTCTCCGCTGGCGGGATCGACTGGCTCTTCCGTGCCGGGGACCACTCGAATGCCTGCACTCTGCGCGATCTTTCTAGCCGCCGTTTTGTCACCGAGCGACTCGAGTATGGAAGCGCTCGGCCCGACAAATATGATGCCTGCTTTCTCACAGGCTATCGGGAGGGCGGGATTTTCAGAAAGGAAGCCGTAACCGGGATGGATGGCATCCACATCCTTCTCGGCAGCGAGCTTTACGATGCCCTCCACATCGAGATAAGCTTGAACCGGACCCTTGCCTTTGCCGATCAGGTAGGCCTCGTCTGCTTTGAAGTGATGCAGGCTCAGCCGGTCTTCCTGGGAGTAAACTGCCACCGTGCGAAGCCCTAGTTCGTTCGCCGCTCTGAGTATGCGGATGGCAATTTCGCCCCGGTTCAACGCCAAAAGTTTTTTCATCAAGGAGGTCCCGTAAGAGGGCGGAAAGGACCAAGAGTAGCATGCCGTCGCAGGACGCAGCTGCACGTTTTTCCGTCTCAAAGCTTAAAATGGGACTGTGAAAATACTTGCGTTGCTGGCCTGCGCCGCTTCCCTGTTCGCACAAGGTCACACAGGGAATTTCGACATCCGACTCGAGCCCCGGGCAGTATTGCAGTCGAATGCCGAGATCCCTTTCGAGATCCGCGTAGCGGACGATCTTCACAAACCCGTGACCGATGCCGTGGTGACGCTGCAGATCGAGACGCCAGATCACAACCAGGTAAAAGTGTTCAAAGCTCCCGCGATCGATCGCGGAGTCTACGTTGCCAAACCTGTTTTCCCCAGCTCCGGGCCATGGAGCGTTTATGTTGAAGTACATCGGGACGAGGCCATGAGCGCACGTACCCTTGACTACAACGTTCCTGACTCGATCCGGCCATAAAAAAGGCGACGCCGTAGCGTCGCCCTTTTTGCATTCCAAAAGTAGGTTCAGTTTAGAACATATAGAGCGGTGTACCCGCACTAGGAGCAGCCATCTCAACATCTCCGGCAGCAACTGGCTGACCTTCGAGATCGCCAACCTGACGGCAGTAGATCCCGTTTTCACCCAGATAGATCGTTAAATCAGCGGGTCGCGGAAGCGTACCTTGAATGAGAGCTTCCGATAGCGGATCCTCGATGTACTTCTGCAAGGCTCTCCGCAACGGCCTGGCGCCGTAGCTTCGGTCTGCACACGTCTTATCGAGAATATATTTCGCGGCGTCCGGCTCCATGCGAATTTTGATCTGCTTTGCGACCAGGTTCGCATTGATCTGATCCACCAGGAGGGCCATGATTCTGAGCAGGTCCTCATCCACCAGCGAGGTAAAGAGAATGACTTCATCGAGGCGGTTGAGGAACTCGGGATTGAACGCCCGCTTGACCTCTCCCATCACCTGATCTTCAATCTTTTGCGATATGCCGGTGGTCGATTCGGCCGAGAAACCGATCTGCCCGCGCTTGTCCAGGAACCGCGCACCCAAGTTCGAGGTCATGATGATTATAGTGTTCTTAAAGTCCACGGTGTTCCCGAGACCGTCAGTTAGTTGGCCATCCTCGAATACCTGCAACAAGATGTTGTAAATATCGGGGTGCGCCTTCTCGATTTCGTCCAGCAGGATGATCGAGTAGGGAGCCCGCTTGACGCGTTCCGTAAGCTGCCCGCCTTCCTCGTAGCCGACATAGCCAGGAGGCGAGCCGATCAGCTTCGAAATCGAATGCTTCTCCATAAACTCCGACATATCGAAGCGGATGAGCGACTTCTCGCTACCGAACAGGAAGTCAGCCAGGGCTCTGGCCACTTCAGTCTTTCCGACGCCCGTAGGTCCCAGGAACAGGAACGAACCAGCTGGGCGCTTGGGCGATTTGAGGCCAGCGCGTGAGCGACGAATGGCGCGCGAAAGGGCCGAGATCGCCTTCTCCTGGCTGATCACGCGCTTGTGAAGCTCCTCTTCGATCCGAAGAAGCTTGTTGATTTCTTCTTCTTTGATGGAAGTCATCGGAACGCCGGTCCAGCGCGCCACCACGTCTTCGATATCGTCCTTCGTTACAACACCGGTCGATGTGTCATCCAGGTTGTACTTCTCGCGCAGAACACGGAGGTTTTCGCGCTCCTTGCGTTCTTCGTCCGAATAGAAGCGGGCTTTTTCGAACTCATGGTTCGCGATGGCATTCTCCATCCGGTGAACGATGAACTTGATGCGTTTCTGAATCTCGGCAACCTCGCTCGGGAGCGTGGTCTGCCGCAGCTTCACCCGCGCGCCGGCTTCATCGATAAGATCGATGGCCTTGTCGGGAAGGAAGCGATCGGGAATGAACCGCGTGGACGTGTAAACTGCCGATTCGATGGCTTCATCGGTATACGCTACGGCGTGAAACTTCTCGTACCGTTCTTTGATCCCGAACAGAATGCGAATCGCGTCGGTTTCGCTAGGCGGGGGAACTTTAACCGCTTGGAAGCGCCGTTCAAGCGACCGGTCTTTCTCGATTGACTTCCGATACTCGGCGGGCGTTGTGGCACCAATGCACTGAATCTCGCCCCGTGAAAGCGCGGGTTTCAGAATGTTGGCGGCATCCAGCGACCCTTCGGCGGATCCAGCCCCGACTAGCGTATGTAGCTCGTCGATGAAGATGATGGCGTTTTGATTGTCCATCAGTTCTTTCATGATGGTCTTCAAGCGCTCTTCGAACTGTCCGCGATACTTGGTGCCAGCCACAATCAGGGAAAGATCGAGCGCCAGGATGCGTTTGTCGGAGAGGAACGACGGAACGTCGCCATCCGCAATGCGCTGGGCTAATCCTTCCACGATGGCCGTTTTACCAACGCCTGGCTCGCCGATCAGGACCGGATTGTTCTTGGTGCGCCGGCACAGGATCTGAACCACGCGGTCCACTTCCGAGTCACGACCGATCAGGGGATCGAGCATACCGTCAACAGCCGCCTGTGTCAGATCACGGCTGAACTCGGCGAGCAGCGAACTTTCCTTCGGCCGGCTCGCAGAAGTCTTCTCGGAAGCTGATCGGGCAATCTCTTCCCTAACGGCAGAAAGCCGCAAGCCTCGTTCATGCAGGATCTCTGCCGCAAAGCTTTTTTCCTCGCGTAGCAGACCAAGCAGCAAATGTTCTGTCCCGATGTGCTTATGACTAAGCCGCTCCGCCTCCTCGGCTCCATAAGCCAGCACTCGCTTGCACTCATGGCTCAGGGGCAGGTCGACGGAGGTCGAAACCTTTTCCCGCGCCGTTGTGTGCGCTTCAATCTGCTTGCGAATGGACTCAATTGCAGCGTGCGAACGCAAAAAACGATTCGCGAGCGCTTTGTCTTCCCGCAGCAAACCCAGCAACAAGTGCTCGGTTTCAATGTACGGGCTTCCGAACTGACTCGCTTCGTATCTTGCGAAGAAGATGACTCGGCGCGCTTTTTCGGTATATCTTTCAAACATAAGTACCACCGCCAAGACGGGTTGCGTCCTGTACAACTCCGGTCGCCTGCAAATCCATCCATAACGGCGGATGCAGGGAACCCTCTCTTAACTCTAGAACTCGATCGCAACGGCTTGCGAACGACAGATTGTGCGTCACAAAAATTGAAGTCAACCGGTGCGCCTCATGAAGCTCGGCCAACAGCTGAAAAATCTTCTCACCCGTTTTTACGTCTAAACTGCCGGTTGGCTCATCCGCCAGCAAAACCCGCGGACCAGCCACTAAGGCTCGGGCTAGCGCTACTCTCTGCTGTTCTCCTCCTGAAAGCTCGCCCGCCTGATGCCCATATCGCGCGCTCAATCCCACTTCGGCCAGTCGGGCCTGAGCGGCTTCTTGTGCAGCGTCGCGCGACGTTCCTCTGATCAACAACGGCATACTCACATTCTCGAGAGCCGTAAACTCGGGCAGCAGCGACGGATTTTGCCAAACGAACCCAACCTCGCGATTCCGGAACTCTGCCAACGCCGCATCGTTCAGAGCTGCAATCTCCCGTCCGTTGAAATAGACTTCACCACTTGTAGGACGATCCAGACCGCCTAATAGGTGCAAAAGCGTCGATTTTCCGGCGCCCGACTCTCCGACGATGGCCAACCGCTCCCCCTGGCGCACCTGCAGCGAGAGATTGCCGAAAACAGTAACGTCGGTGCTTCCCGAGTGATATGTCTTGGTCAGACAATCAGCCCAGATCACGCTGCCCGTGCCCAATATGCCGCCTTACTCTTAGCTTAAAACAGCTTGCAGTAAAACGACTGAAATTGCGCGAAGAACGTAAGTATTGTTGCCAGTTTGTCTACTTCGCGACTATGTTGACCAGACGATCGGGTATGGCGACAACCTTCACTACCTGTTTGCCGGCCAAAAACAGTTTGACTTTGTCGTTTTCCAATGCCGTCCGCTCAAGTTCGGCTTTGCCGGTTCCAGCCGGCACGTAGATGTGTGCTCGCAACTTGCCGTTTACCTGAACCGGGATCTCGAGTGAGTCTTCTTTGGCCAGTCCAGGGTCGAATTCAGGCCACGCATGCCTGAAGACCGGGCCAGCCTCGCCGAGCGCCTCCCACATATCCTGCGCGGCAAAAGGCGCGAACGGAGCCAGCAGCAAGGTCATTGCCCGCGAGATGGCGGCCAAGGCGGCCGGAGACAGAGTATCTTCCAGCTCCAGGATCTTGTTGGTCAATTCCATCAGCGCTGCTATGGACGTATTGAAATGCCAACGGCTGTCGAAGTCGGCCGTGATCTTCCGGATCGTCTGGTGAAGGATCCGCAGAGCGTCGCGATCGGAATCACTGACCGCTCCCCGTTGTGGGGTGCTCTGCGTGGCGGGTCACGAACCGATAAATCCGCCCCAGAAACTTGCTGACACCGGAAACGCCGTCCTCCTGCCAATCGAGATCGCGATCCGGCGGGGCGGCAAACAGCGAATACATGCGTGCCGAATCAGCGCCGAAGCGAGCCACCATGTCATCGGGCGAGACGACGTTTCCCAGACTCTTCGACATTTTCGCGCCGTCTTTTATCACCATGCCCTGAGTGAAAAGGCGCTTGATCGGTTCATCGTTCTGGATCACTCCGATGTCGCGCATCACTTTCGTCCAGAAGCGCGAGTAGATCAGGTGAAGAATCGCGTGCTCAACGCCGCCCACATACTGATCAATCGGGAACCAGCGATGGATCTCTTCCGTGTCGAAGGGCGCCGTGTCGTTGCGCGCATCACAATAGCGATAGAAATACCAGGATGAATCGACAAACGTATCCATCGTGTCGCTCTCGCGTTTAGCCGGGCCCCCGCAGGTAGGGCACTCGACATTCATGAACGACTCCACTTGCTCCAGCGGCGAACGGCCCTGACCTGTAATTTTGATGTGGTCCGGAAGTCTGACCGGCAAATCACGTTCGGGAACCGCCACCGCGCCGCACTTTTCGCAGTAGATGATTGGAATGGGCGTCCCCCAGTAGCGCTGCCGCGAGATACCCCAATCCTTCAACCGATAGGTGATCGCCTCAGTCCCAAAGCCCTTCGAAGCGGCATACGCAGCCATTTGCTTGCGTGCGTCCCCGCTTGGGAGCCCCGACCACGAGCCTGACTCTTCGACGACGCCGTAGTCCAGATAAGGCTCGGCCAGGGTCGCTCCACTCGCCAGCGCTCCGTCTACCGGACGGATCACGGGCACAATGGGGATGCCATAAGCACGACAAAATTCGAAATCGCGTTCGTCATGGGCCGGAACAGCCATGATCGCCCCGGTTCCATAGCCCGTCAGCACGAAGTTCGCGGTCCAGATTGGAATCCGAACACCGCTGAAAGGGTGAATGGCGTAGCGTCCGGTAAACAGCCCGGCCTTTTCCGCATTCCCCGGATCCTGGCGCGCCGTCGAGTCGACAATCTCCTTCACCTTCAGCCGTTCGCCCGGATCCGTAACTAAGGATTCGATCAAGGGATGCTCGAGGCGCCAGCACGAGGCACGTCGCGCCGTAGATCGTGTCGATGCGCGTCGTGAAGACTCGCACACGAGCATCGCTGCCTTCGATTGCGAAATCCACTTCGGCGCCTTCCGACCGCCCGATCCAGTTCCGCTGCATCGCCAACACTCGTTCTGGCCAGGCGCCCTCGAGCTGCTTCATATCGTCGAGCAGCTGCGCCGCATAAGCAGTCGTTTTCAGAAACCATTGCTGCATCGCGCGCTGTTCCACCGGCGTCGTCTCATGGCGCCAGCAACAGCCATTCACAACCTGCTCGTTCGCAAGGACGGTGCAACACTCCGGGCACCAGTTCAGCAGCGCTTCCTTCTTGTAGGCCAGCCCCCGCTCCCACATTTTGAGGAAGAACCACTGGTTCCAGCGGTAATATTCGGGCAGGCAGGTGGTGACCTCGCGATTCCAGTCGAACGAAAAACCGAGCCGCTGAAACTGCCTTTTCATCTGCGCGATGTTGCTGAGTGTCCACTCGCGCGGATCTTTATTCTCCTTCAGCGCAGCATTTTCAGCTGGTAGACCAAAAGCGTCCCAACCCATAGGGTGCAGCACGTTGTAGCCGCGCATCCACATGTACCGGGCGAGCGCGTCGCCAATAGCGTAGTTACGCACGTGACCCATATGGAGCCTGCCACTTGGGTAAGGCAGCATCTCCAGCACGTAGAATTTGGGCTTCTCGGGCGAATCGGCTACGTAAAGCGAAGGTTCATCGGCCCACCTTTGCTGCCACTTCAGTTCAATTTCATTAGGGTCGAACGCTTTGACGGGGATATCAACTCCTTCAGCCACTATAGCCAGCCGACAGCCTGTGACGCTTTCGCTTAGCCGCCTGCATCAAAGCTGGCATGGGCCGGAGCGACTGGCCGAAACAGACCGGAGGGTTCGGTGATGAAAGTTGTTCTCTTTGGAGCTACTGGCAAAGCAGGCAGCCGGATTTTGCAGGAGCTGCTCTCTCGCGGGCACCAAGTGACGGCGGTCGTGCGCGATTCAAGCAAGCTGCCTCCGGCCGATGGTGTTTCGGTGAAGCAAGACGACCTCTCCTCTGCCGAGGCGACCGCGAAGGTAATCCAAGGCGCAGACGCTGTGATTAGCGCCTACGCTCCGCCCCAAACCAACACCGATGAACTGGTCGGCGTAACGGAGCGGCAGGTGGAAGCGGTACAGAAGAGCGGTGTACCACGCCTGCTTGTGGTAGGTGGCGCGGGCGGGCTTGAGGTAGCGCCCGGCGTGTCGCTGATCGATTCAGGGCATTTACCGGCGGAGTGGATGCCGATCGCGCTTTCACACGCGAAGGCTTTCAAAGTTTTACAGGGCTCCGACATCGATTGGACGTATGTCGCGCCCGCAGCTTACTTTGGGCCCGGCGAACGAGCAGGCAGATATCGCACCGGAACGAACCAATTGATTTCGAACGACAAGGGCGAAAGCAGAATCTCGATGGAGGACTTCGCGATCGCCATGGTCGACGAGTTAGAAAAGGCAGCACACCGGAAGCAGCGCTTCTCAGTAGGCTACTGACGTACAGCTTTTTTTCGGGCTGCTTTAGGGCCTGTTGCCGGCTTCTCGGGAAACACAAGCTTTTTCAGGGCTCTTACATTCCGCAAGTCATCGCCCGGGTTATCGACCGGAGTCTCGAGAATGAAGGCTTTGTCTCGCAGCTTTACATGGTTTACTATGCGCTTGAAGCCATCCAGCCCGATCAGGCCCTCGCCGATATTGGCGTGCCGGTCGCAGTGCGAGGCCAGCTTCATCTTCGTGTCGTTTGCATGAATCACCGGCACGTGTTTGAGCCCGAGCGTGCCTGAAGCTTCAAGCAAAAAGTGGTCTAAGCCCAATCTCTTCGACACATCGAAGCCGCCGACATAACAGTGACACGTATCCAGACAGAAGCCTACCGGTAAATCCAAATAGGGCTGTACCAGACTCCGTATGGTAGCGAGCTCTTCCAATTTCCCGCCCAGCTGTGCTCCGGCTCCCGCAGTGTTTTCGAGTAAAACGCTCAGCCTCGGGCTAGCCTGAAGAGCGGGGTTCACCTCCCGCCAGGCCACCGCTACAGCCTCGGCAATGTTTAGCATTCCCTGCTCCACTGTCAACCCTTTATAGTTTCCCGGGTGAATTACCAGGTACTCAGCGCCGATAGCAAGAGCACGTTCGAGTTCACCACGGAAGCCCAGAATCGATTTCTGCCGGATGACTACGTCGGGAGATGCCAAATTGATTAGATAGCTGCCGTGAATCACCAATGGTCGAAGATCGCTTTCTGCGCGAACTTCTTCAAGCTTTCGAATCTGTTCCGGATCAGGTGATTTGGCGCGCCACATCCGGGGACTGGCCGAGAAAATCTGCAGCGCATTGGCTTCCAGTTCAAGCGCTTTGAGAGCGGCCCGCTCGAGCGAACCGGCGGTAGAGCAATGGATGCCTATGCGCAATGACCAGAATACCTATCGGCGAAGATTTCGACGGAGATCGGCAGCGAAATCGGCTGCTCGCTTCCGTGTCGGGCCCGGCCTGTTTCGCGCAGGAAGGCTTACAGTTGTTACACTAGCGCTCGAATGCTATTAGCCCGGGAATTCATCGATTTTCTCTCTCGGCAGATTGTGGACCGGCTGAGCCCGGGCTTCATCGAAACCTCCAATCCGGCAGTTGCCGCCGGAATCATTGCCGAAATCATCGAAGAAGATCTGTCGGTAGAAGACAGGCTGAATGATGAAGTCCGCGACCTGCTGGACGATTACAGCGAGTACATGCGCCGCGAAAACGTCTCGTACCAGGAGATGTTTCGCAAGATCAAGAATCAGTTGCTGGCCCAACGAAAGGTCATCCGAGCCGCTGGGCGCGATACGAACGATTCGATGAAGCTCTCGCGCGACAAAATCAATGATCTGTCGCACAAGGTTGTTACGGCCCTGCGGAAATCAAGAGACTTCCGGGTGCGCAAGGATCAGAATGAACTTCGTTTGGCGATTGTGAAAGAAATGACCGACATCCTTCAGTTGGAAGACCGGGTCGATCGCGCTGCTCGAGCTAAAGTCCGTACCCAGAAGCGCGAGATTACCGAAGGCGGCGAAGAGTACGACATTCTACATAAGCGCTACTACGCCGAAGAGCTCAAGAAGCTCGGGATCAATCTCCACAGTTAGCGGCTGGAGCTGGTGTCGCTGACAGTAAGGCTGCCGGGAAGAAGCCGAAGAGTGCTCGCCTCATATACGGCGAAGCTGTCGTTCGCGAAGACGGGTTTAACGGAACGGCGTTGGCTGTCGTTGAGAGTAGCTAAACTGTGGCCTCGTTTGAAGACGTAGTAGTCGATCGGCAGCCCCAACATCTGCTGAAGGTGAGCGCCAGTTAAGGGGCCTTCCATAGTGCCGTGCCAGCGCTTCCCCCACTCCGGCGCGAGCGCAATGTCGCTGTTCATCTGCCGCCCACTCTCCCAGTCCACCCATAATGCTCTTCTCGATTCCGCGCGAAACACTCCCGGATACAGTTCGCGGCCGGCATCAGGGAACAAAAACATCGAGCTGCCCCAGGTATCGGTGTCCGCCCAACTCGCAAGCTGCAGCAGTGCGGGATCGGGCCGCGGTGGCGCAAACTTCTGAATGCCCGGCACGAGAATGAGGAGGCAAAGCGCTCCCCAACCTGCGGCCTCACGCTTTTCCTGCTTTCGCCAGGCGCGCAGGGCTGCCAAAGCAAAGACCATCCAGCTGAGCAATACCGTGTAGATCAGAGCCTGCATTGGTTGGGCTCTAAGAACCGCCGGCCAGTGAAGGCACTCCAGCAGAAGTAAGGACACCGGCATCGTTAACAGGCTTAAAGCAGGCAAGCCGGCGAGCAACCACCTGGTCGGCCGGTTCAATCCGGACCAAATTCGTACCAGAGCCCAAATCCCCAGGACGAAACACGCCAGGTAGAGATGGATGAACTTGCCCGGCCAGAGGGAAATCCAGAGATCGGGTGAACGGAACTTTGCGAGCGCTGCGGCCTCGGTCGAAAGCGGCGTAAACCAACCTCGCGCATCGGGAGTGCCAGGTTGCAGTTGGGCAAGGTTTGCCAGCAACAAAAGAAAGACGAGAAAAACCGGCAACAGAGGCTTCAGCAGCTTCCGCATTGCACGATCGAAGGCAAACGCGACGAGCATCAAGAGCCAGAAGGGCGATGCAATGGCGGGATCATACAGCAATGCAAGTCCGGCAAACAGTCCACAAAGCAGCGGTTTCTCCTGCGCCAGGAAGCCGATCGCAAGCGTCACGAACCCGATAGCGAACGCCCGCGGGACTGGTTCGGGGTCGATTACGAATGCATTTACGCCAGGCAAATAGGTCCCCAAGCCGATCAGCGCGGCCACCGTCATCGAAGGCACGCTCCTCGCCCCGCAGGCCCGCGCCAAGAAGAAGATTCCGAGCAGAGCAGCCAGCCTGCACAATACTTGCTGGGCAGCCAGCGCGCGTCGAAAATCGACCCGGCCTACATCGCGCAGCAACAAAGTCGCTTCGTCGTAAACGGTTAGCGAAACGCTAGGATGGGTGGCAATTAGGTCACGGGTCAGGTAATTCGGGGCATCCAGATACTCGAGGATGGGCACATATAGCTGGCTGGTAGACCCCAAGTAGGTGTGCCCCGGAAGAGATTCGAACTCGATCCAGCCAAGCAGAATCAGTCCGACTAAGACACCCAGGGCCCGCCACATCAATGGCCAGGAGTCTTGTCCATCTGCTGTTTTGCCCAGACTCGGTCCGGCTCGAGCTTCAAGGCTCGTGTGAAGGCTTCTCGCGCATCCGCATTACGATTCGCCTTACGGAGAACCACGCCTTTCCAGAGATATGCGTCGGCCAGTCTAGGATCGAGAGCAATCGCCTTATTGATGTCGGTGAGTGCAAGTTCGATGCCGCCGCCCATCTGCGCCGGGAGATAGTAGTTGCCAACTCCCCGACTCACATAGGCAAGAGCCAGAGTATTGTCGAGACTGATTGCCTTATTAATTTCATCCCGCGCGCAACTGCCATAGGTCATCGCACCCACAATCGGATTAGCCGGTATGATTTGTCCGCAGAGTGCGCCAAGTAGCCGGTGGTATTCAGCGTTGGACTGATTCGAGGCCACAGCCTTCTTGGCAGCCTCGAGGCCGTTCGTCGCATAGGACTCGGACTTTCTTTTGTCCCGGATTTCCATAGCAACTTCCGCAGCATAGGAGTACGCAAGCGCCGAACGATACTGCGCCTCAGCGGACTTGGCATCGGCATCGGCAGCCTTTTTGTATTGAGCGATCAAGCCGTCGAGCGCCGGCAAATCCTGCTTGTCACGAGCTCTAACGAGCTCAGGGCTTGTTGCCACGGCGGACAACAAAACCGAAGAAGCCAAAATAAACCCGGCAAGTGTACGCCGGACAAAACCAGATTGCAGTCTCAAACTACGATTCTACTTGTGTGGGGTAGAGCGAAATGCGAAGTCGAACGGACTTTCGCGGGCGAGACTGCCCAATTTACTAGGGCGCAATCGACTGTTGGCTCAAAGCCTAGTCAATTTTCTTCCGGCGAGAAGGAAATAGGTGGCAAGTAAAACAACTAAGACTCCGTTGCCAGTCATGATCGCCGGCGCCGAAGCCTGTTTAATTAGCAGTCCCGAGATTAAGCTTCCAAGCGGCATCCCTCCCCGGAAGGCCACGTTGTAAACGCTCATCACCCGGCCCCGCATCTGGTCGCTCACGTACTGCTGCACAAGTGAAGAGTTCAAGGCAAACACCACCATTAACGCTGCGCCCGCCACGAATACCAGCACCGCGCTCAGGCCAAGACTTTTGGAGACTCCGAATCCGGCGATCAGGAACCCAAGCACTAACATCACCAGGAGTGATCGCTTCGCCTGGCCCGCTTGCCGCTGTCCGGCGGCTACCAGCAATGCGCCTGTTACTGATCCGGCGCCGGATAAACAAAGAAACAAAGTGAACGTGTTCGGCCCGCCGTGAAACACATCTCGGGCCATAACCGGCAGGAATGTAATCAGCGGGTAAGACAGGAGCGTTGCAAGAAAGGCCAGTATGACGAGACTGGTCATTCCTTCCCGTTTCAATAGAAAATCGATGCCCTGCCGCATGCTCTCAATGACAGATTCGCCGGTTTTCACAGGCACGAACTGGGGCCGAATCATCAGCAGCGAAATGATTACTGCAATAAAGGACAAGGCATTTAATCCGAAGCACCAGGTTGCACCCAACTTGACTAGCGCGATGCCGCCGAGCGCCGGACCTACCACTCTGGCGAGGTTGAATTGAATCGAGTTCAGGGCAATAGCGTTCTGGAGATCCTCTTTGCCCACCAGGGTGGGTACGAGCGCCGAGTAAGCCGGACCGCCAAACGACTGCGCAATTCCAACCGTGAACGACAGGCACCAGATGTGCCAGACCTGTACTACGTGAATTCCAACTAGTGTCGCCAGAATCAGCGCACAGCTGAGCTGAATTGCCTGCGAGATGAGCAATAGATTGCGGCGGCTCTTGCGATCGGCGAATACCCCACCAACGAGCGACAGTAGGAAAATCGGAATCTGTCCGAAGAACGCATCGAGTCCAAGATAGAAGGCCGATTTGGAAAGCTGGTAAACGAGCCAGCTCTGCGCCAGGATTTGCATCCAGGTGCCAACACTGGAGAGGCAGGCACCAAGCCACATTAACCGGAAGTCGCGGTAGCTAAACGCCCGGAAAACTCTATTCAGCAAGCGGCGCTCTCCCCAAAGCTCTTATACGCCACCTCTTGCCTGGAGTGCTCTCGCGTTGCCTGGAGTGCTCTCGCGGCGTTTATTGTCTGCCTTTACTGCGAGGCGGTGGAAGCGGTTTCTCGCGGTGGATCAGGTGGAGGAGATTGCCATCAGGATCTTTGAAAAAACGCAGCCTATTCCCCTGGTTGCTGTACGGTTCTCCTTCGAAAATCACGCCTAAAGAAGTCAACTGGTTTTGCGCCTCATCGAAATCGTCCACCGAGAGCGCGATATGTCTCATGCCAGGCGTGCGCATTCCGCTTTCCGGCGGCTCCCCCTCCGCAGGAATGATTTCAACAAGCACTCCGTTCGGCGCTTCGATGAAGAAGTTCCCCGCGTATTCGTAACTGATCTCGAACTCGAGACTTGAAACGTACCACTCCGCCAATCGTCTGGGGTTTGGCGACGCAATAGCGAAGTGCTCAATGCCGGTAAACATCATCCGGGATTGTAGCAGCGAGGCTTACTCGAAAATTACTCCCGCATGCTCCAGCCACTCGACAAGCTTTGGGTCGCGGAAGTCTTCGACCTGCAAAACGGTGCCTTCCAAGTTCTTGGAAGTCGTCTCAAGCCCAACGACACGCATGCCCGCTGCTAACCCTGCCTGGACGCCCGTGGGCGAATCCTCAAACACAATACAATTATCAGGCTCCGTGCTAAGCCGCCGGGCCGCTTCCAGATAGACGTCCGGGAAAGGTTTGGGCCGGCTCACTTCCATCCCATTGACCGCAGTCAAGAAGAATTTGCGCAAGCCGTACCGATCCAGCACAAAGTCAATATTCTGCGGCTCGGCATTCGAAGCGATCGCCATCGGAACACTCCGGCACCGCTGGAGGAACTCGATCAGTCCCGGAATCCGATATCTGTCGACGCCGTTGCGCAACACCATCTGCCGCCACAATTCTTCCTTCGCCGCGCCATGCTCGAACACAACATCTTCGGCCAGGTCGCTGCTGATCAAATCGTTAACGAGCTCGGCATTTCGCTTGCCGTGCATTCTGGCTTCCAGATCGTCAACCTTGATACCGAGGCCTGCCAGGTACTCTTCCCACGCGAGAGTGTGCAGCGGCATCGAGTGGACCAGCACGCCGTCGAGATCGAAAATGAATGCCAGACGCGCCTTGGCGGTATCGTTCACGCCGGAAGAATAACACGCGCTGCCTTCGACGTTATAATCGGGGCACATAGACCACTTATCCGGCTCTCCGCCGCAGGATTCCAGGCTGAAAGTAGATTCCATCTCGGAGACAACCAGCTCAAAGGCAAAATCGAAGCTCCCTCTTCTCGCGCTTGTTCTGCTCGGAATGGTCGCGGCGCTCGTGCTAATCGGCTGCATCGCACCCTTTGTCAATGCCATCCGCTTTAGCGGGAAGATCCAGGACGCGCTTCAATCCTCCTTGGGACGCAAAGTTACTTTTGCAGAGGCTCACTTCAGTCTCTTCTCCGGTGTTGGTTTTTCGCTCGAGAAAGTTGCCATTGCGGAGGATCCTGGATTCGGCATCGAACCCTTTGCTTATGTGCCTGTTTTGCAAGCCCGTTTGCGGCTCGATAAACTGTTTGTGGGCCAGATCCGGTTTGCCAGTCTACGGCTTGTTGAGCCGTCTCTCAATATGGTGAAGCGGAGCGATGGAACCTGGAACGTGGTCCGGCTGCTCGAGCGCTTAAGCGCGCCGCGACATGCGCCGCTTAATCTTTTTCCGTTCTTTCAGGTGGCGGGAGGGCGTGTCGATTTCAAAATCGGTAGGCGCAAGACCACCCTCTACATCTCTGAATCCGATCTGTCGATTTATCCCCAACGTTCTGGCAAAGTCAGCATCCGGTTCTCCGGATCTCCAGCCCGAACAGACCGCGCAGGCAATGGTTTTGGGCATTTTCGGGGCACGGTGAACTGGGCACCGAGTTCCTCGAGCGCTCCGCCGGAGCTCAATGCGCAACTGCTTCTTGACCCTAGCAACTTAAGCGAGCTCACTACTTTGTTCGAGGGCCACGATCTTGGTGTTCATGGAACGATTAGTTCTGCCGTTCGGATACAAGGGCCCGCGAGTGCGCTTCAGATTGACGGAAATTTACACTTGACCGATGTCCACCGCTGGGATCTTTTGCCGGCCAGCGGCGAAGACTGGACGGTGCACTATGGGGGCACTCTCGATCTTCTTGCGCGTCGCTACGATCTTAGGACCCTGCCTTCGTACGGAGATCAACCCATGCCAGTTACTCTGCATGTTCGCGCCAGCGATACCTCATCCCCGAGTTCCTCATCACTTGTCGCCGAGCTCAAAGATGCGCCGCTCGGAGACCTGTTGCCGCTCGCAGCGCGAATGGGCGTAAGTCTTCCGAATGGCGCGGCACTGCATGGCGCTCTCACCGGTGCTGTCGGATACTCTTCGGACGCCGGATGGTCGGGTAGCTTAGCCATCCAAGGCGCACAGGCTGTCCTACCCGGTGCTCCCACTCTGCGCACAGCTGTTGCTAATGTGACCATCGCTCGCGAGAGTGCGCATTTTGATCCTGCGATCATCCAGACCGATGGTGGCGGCACGATCCTTTTGAGCGGCGATTATTACTATGCCGATGGACATTCGCGCGCTTATCTGGATTCGACGAATGTTTCCGTTAGTGAACTAAAACCAATACTCGGTAATTGGTTCGGAGATCTTCCTTCCCTTGCAGCGATACGGGAGGGAGATATTACAGGCAACTTCTCTTATTCAGAGCGTCCCAATGTTTTAAGGCGGTCCATCACGGGCACGGGCAAGCCTTTCTGGTCAGGCAGGTTCGAAATGTCTAAGGCAACAATCTCCATTCCTGCACTTGCTCTCCCGCTTGCAAATTCTCACGGACGCGTCAGCTTCAACGATACAGCGTTTGAAGTGGATCGGCTGGTCGCGAATCTTGGTGATCTGCCGGTGCGCGCATCGTATCGATATGATTTGGCCGCGGAGCATCCGGAGCACCTTAGGATCGACCTTGCTCGCGCCGATTTGCTGCAACTGCAAGCCGCCTTGGTTCCGACGATTCAAGCAGGTGGCCTCTGGGGCAGGTTGGCGTTTCTCAAACGGCCTCGCCCCGCATGGATCGAATCTCGCGATTTAGCCGGAGACATGATTGTTCGCGAGATCTTCGCAGCCGGCAGACCTATGGGATCCCTCGACTCTCATTTCTTCTGGGATGGCACGCAGGTTGTGTTCGACAATCTGACACTTGCCTTGCCTAAAGGCCACGTCAGCGCGCAAGGGTCGGTCGATCTCGCGTATTACCGGCCTCGCTGGCAAGTTGTGGCCAAAGCATTCGATTATCCATGGGCCGGCGGGTCCCTCGCCGCCAGCGGCAACATCTCCGGTGTCGGGCTCGGGAAAGATGTTGTTTCAGACGTTTCGGCTACTGGATCCTTCGAGGGTAAAGGTCTGCAACTTGCGTCCAGCTCCGGTTTCGAATCGCTATCGGGATTGTTCCGGCTGTCGTTCGACGACGGCTGGCCCGATCTCCGCCTAACGGACCTACAAGCACTATCAAACGGGGATCAATGGAGCGGTGCAGGAGCAGCGCAAAGTGATGGCAAAGTCATCCTCGATCTCAGCCGAGCCGGCAAACAGCTGCATATCGTTACTTCGCTCGAAGGAGAGAGCGCTCCCGCATTGCCTGTTCCATTCTCTGACGTTTCCCAAAGATGACCAGTCTCGCAAGCAGCTTAAATCAGATTTGCCGCCGTCTTCGAAACTACGGAAATGAGGAGGAGTGGATCTCGATCGTTCGCGATGCCGCTGAACTCTTCTGTAGTGAAGTGGGAGTGTTTACGTTCCAAGGCGGAACCATAAAGCTGCGCAGGGAGCACGGTCTCGGGCTATCCGAAGGCTTGCTGTTCGCGGCATCCTCCGCCGCCGCTTTTCAGGCAGCAATCGAATCCAAGGAGCCTGTAGCCGCGCTGCGCACCGTGCGTGAAGTAACTGAAATTTTGAGCTCGCCCGAATCCGATGCGCGTGCTCACCTATTCCCGATTGCCAACTCAGAGCGCGTCGTCGCTATACTCTTCGCCGGTAGCAGTGCACCGGAGCTGGATGGCCTGGAGCTTATTGCCGGGATGGCGGCATCCGTTCTCGAGCGTCACGCCAACCGATCGATCGATGCTCAGCTCGAACCGCAGCCTGTCCTGTCAGCTCGCCCTGCTGCGAAAATACCAATTGCCCGAATCGAGAAAGAGCCGGAACTTCACCTGAAAGCCCGACGCTTCTCCCGGTTGTCGGTCGCGCAAATGCAGCTGGCGCGTCCCGAAGCCTGTCGCGCCGGGCGAGAACAAAAGAACCTATATATGTTCTTGCAGCGAGAAATCGATGCCGCGCGAGTCACTTACCAGAAGCAGTTCATGACTGATCCGGCCATGCCTGATTACCTGCATCGCGAACTGGTTGAGAACGCTGCCGAAGGCGATGAGAGCAGATTGGGGGCGGAGTATCCGGGCAAGTTGGATTAATGTGCGTCTACCTGGCTTGGCAATCGCCGTTCTATCGATCGTAAGCATATCGCCTGGCGCGCCCGCTTCTTCCTCCGGCGCGTCTCCAGTCAAATCATTCAGTAAGAAAAAGCAGGCCGCTCCCAAGGCGCAAGGGCCTAAAGTCGTTGGGGCCGCTGGCTTGATTTCGGTTGCGCAGCACGAGCTCGACGCGGGTCATTTTCCTACTGCCATCGAGTACGCAACGACAGCTTCCACCAAAGCCCCCATTCTCGACGACTACGCTCAGTTCATTCGCGCACAGGCGGAATACCGGCTGCAGCACTTTCCCGAAGTGGGTAAGGCCGCGGCCCGCATCTTCGAACACGTACCGCTCTCGCCCTTAGTGGGACCTGGCGCTGCCCTTGGAGTGCGCGCGCTCCTAGATGCAGGCAGCTCCAAGCAGGCTCTTGAATTGGTTAAGAAATACTACGATCGCATCCCGCGGCCGGAAGGTGATTTACTGCTGGCGCGCAGTTTCGAGGCAACCGGCGAGCTTCGCGAAGCCGCTAATTTTTTCCAGCGCATTTATTATCAGTTTCCGTTATCCAAAGAAGTCACGGATGCCGCAAACGCACTGGTCGATATCAAAACACGGCTCGGCGAAACTTATCCGCTTCCGACGCCCGAGGCGATGCTCGGCCGCGCCGAGAAGCTGATTGCCGCAAAAAACCCGCAGGCAGCACGCATCGAACTTACAGCGGCGATTCCGCAGCTTTCGGGAGTTCAGCGTGACATGGCCCGCGTGCGTCTGGGCGAAGTTGATTTCCAAAGCGGTAATGCTCAAGCTGCTTTCGAATACCTCAACGTTTTGAAGGTCGACGAGAGCGAGGCAGATGCCGAGCGCCTCAGCTTCCTCATTCGTTGCACTCGCAAGCTCGACCGGCACTCCGAGGTTAAGGAATTCCTCACCCACCTGGAGCAGCAGCATCCAGCTTCCCCCTGGAGAATGGACGCGCTCATTTTCGTTGCCGATCAGGCCCGGACCGAAAACGATTCCGCCACTTATCTGCCCCTCTATCGGGCTTGCGCCGTGACTTTCGCGAAAGAGCCGCGGGCGGCTTGGTGCCACTGGCGCTCCACCTACGAGAGTTATCGAACCGATGGCAGCGATGCCTACGATCTGCTAAGAAAATACGTGGAACTCTATCCGGCCTCCGCCGACGTGGAGAACGCACTGTACTTCCTGGGAAGGCTAGAAGAGCGAAAAAATCAGCTCGGTTTTGCGCGAGCCGCGTACGACGAACTCGTTGCGCGTTTCCCGAATACTTACTTTGCTGTGGTCGCGCGCGAGCGCCTGAAAGATCCGGGAATGGAGGCCGCCGCGCCAGATCCCGCCATGCTCCGGTTCTTGCAAGGGATTAAGTGGGCGCCGCGAGCAGAGTTTCCAAGTTTTGTCGCTGGCGAACTCGCTCAGAAACGCATCAACCGTTCTCAATTACTCGCCCTCACCGGTCTGACGGACTTTGCGGAAGCCGAGCTGAAGTTCGGCGCTAAAAACGACGGTGAACAGGAAAACGTTTATGCCTATCAGTTAGCCAAATCTGCCGCGCTGCGAGATGCGCCCGACCAGGCACTGCGCTACATCAAAGCGTATGTTCCGAATTACTTATTCATGCCTCTAGACCAGGCGCCCGCTTCATTCTGGCAGCTTGCTTTCCCGCTGCCGTATCGCTCGGCAATCGATCGTTACAGTCGAGATCAAAGCGTCGATCCGTTTCTGGTTGCCGCCCTCATCCGCCAGGAATCAGAGTTCAACGTGCGCGTGATCTCGCACGCAAATGCTTACGGCCTTATGCAAATTCTTCCTACCAGCGGGCGGGAACTTGCGCGCCATTTCGCCGTGCGCCGCCTTCCAGCAGAGCAACTGCTGCACCCCGATCGCAACATTCAGCTCGGAACCTACTACTTTCACAACCTCATGAATTCATACGGCGGTCAAAGTGAAATAGCGCTTGCGTCCTACAACGCGGGACCGAGCCGGGCTAATCTGTGGCGGACCTGGGGGCCGTTTCGGGAGCCCGCCGAGTTTATCGAAGCTGTTCCTTTCCATGAGACTCGCGGCTACATTCAGGTGGTACTCCGCAATGCCGATGTATACCGGCATCTCTACTCCGGCACGGTCCCCGACGTTCCGGCGTATCACCCCAAGCCAGCGCCCAAAAGCAAGATCAAGAGAAAGGCTCCGCGATCAGGACCCAAGTCCGGCGCTCAAGTGCCCCGTACTATCGCCATTCCGGCCAGGGCTGCAACTCCCGCAACAGCCTGAAAAATATGAGAGCAGCTAGACTCGTCTCTATCGATTCGCAACAGCTTCTAACTTTTGCAGAAGCACAGCGTAGCGCCGCCCGTAGTTAAGCAGTTCGGTTTCGTTGCCGCCTGAGCGTTCATTAGCCTCGCGCAAATGCTCCAAGGCCTTTTCAACCGCGCTAATCAGGAGCGCGACCTCATCCGGTTCAAAGCTCGGGATGCCGCTCGTCATGCCCGTGAGTATGACAGGTCAGCGACTCTCACGCCCCAATTGATCGATCGCTTGTTGGGCCAGTGCATCCTCCTCGCGCAGGCTGCCGAGAGTCAGAAATTGCTGGCGCGCATCCTTCGCCTGCTCATGAGCACCTTGCCGCTCATAGATCTGTGACATTTTGTAGAATGGAGCCGCATATTTGGGATCAAGACGAACTGCTGTCTTGAAGTCATCGAGAGCAGCGTCGAGTGATCCCTCCTGCATGCGAAGTTTTCCCCGCAGAAAATAGCTAGGTGCGAAGTTTGGGTTAGCGTTCAAGGCAAGATTAATCGAGGAAAGAGCTTCCGGCCAGAGATCGCGAGATATGCGGTATAAAATCAGCGAGCGTAAATACAAGAGGTAGAAGTGAGGATTAGAACCTTTCAGGCCAGCCTCCACCACGGACCTCGCTCGATTTAGGTCGCCCGCCACATAGATCAGAAAGGCAAGCCCTTCTCGCGCTGCAATGAGTGACTGATCCTGTTTCAAAGCATTCGAATAAGATTCGATTGCCTCCCGATGGCGGCCAAGCCGGAATTGAGCAAGTCCCAGCGTGGAGAGCAGTTCAGCGGATGGCTGTTGGTACTTGCTCGCGTGTTCAACCAGATCCGCGGCCTCAACTAGCCGGCCATTACGGATCAGTTCGCTAGCTGCCTCGTTGCAGACATCCTGGTCAGGCCGGTTATGGCAGGCAGCAGCCATTTGCTCGGCTGCCCCGGGCTTGTTTAGTGCTCTGAGAAGCTTTCCACGAAGAAACATAACATCCGGGCTAATTTGCTCTGCGCCAGCCGGGAGCGACTCGAGGGCTGCCAGCGCGGGCGCAAAGGCACCACTCTCGAAGCGGGCCAGCGCAAGATTGAAAGTGATGGACGTGGATTGCGGGTCGAGTTTGTGGGCGCGCTCAAGCACGGTTGCGGCGAGTGAGTAGTCCTTGCACTCCGCGAGACCACTCGCGGCCGTCGATAAAGCTCCAGGATCTGTGGTCGAAGAGGAAGCATCGGCCAGTAGCGGATTGGCATGCGCACAATCTCCCTCCCCTACAAACAAAGTTGCGAGGTGAAGCTGCGCGGCGGTGAAGCCAGGGAGCCATTCCGTGGCTCGCTCGAACGCCTGCCTCGCCTGCTTCTTCTTATTTTCCTTTTCATACACCATGCCAAGTGCATTACTGAGAACAGCCGATCGATCAAACTGCGCTAGCCCTTGCAGTAGCTCACGCTCGGCTTTCTCCCAAGCTCCCGCTTGAAGGCTGGGCATGACGGAAGCAAGATACTGCAGCTCAGCTGGCGAAGGGACTGCTGCTTGCAGCCAAGAGCAGACAAAAAGGAAAAGGAACGCGCTCTTCACTGTCTTTACTGGCTTACAATTCTTTCATGCAACGCGTCCTCTTGCTGTGTTTCGGCCTCAGCTTGTTCAGCTGGGCTGATTCGCCTGCCGCGTTGGCGCACCTGGGTAAAGGTAACGGCCTGATGCAAGCCGAGCGATATGAGGAAGCGGCCGTGCAGTTTGAGCAGGCTCTCGCGAGCGACGGCAGATCGGGCGAAGCGCGCAAGAACCTGTCCATTTGCTATTTCGAACTCCGCAACTATGGGAAAGCGAGAAAGCTGTTCGAGACATTGCTTTCTAGCGAGGATCGACCTGTTGCCATCTACTATCTGGCGCGATTGGATCTGATTGACGGGGAACTGGATTCCGCCGTTGCGCAGTTTCGGTCGTTGAACGACACTTACGCGGCTCGCGAGAGAATCATTGCCGACTGGCGATATTACCTCGGCGTAACCTACTTCAAAAAAGAGCAATTTGAGAATGCGATCACATCTCTGAAGCTGCAGGTCAAGACAAATCCAAGAGACTTCCGCGCTCATCAGTGGCTCGCGCGGTCGTTCATGAGGACCGGGCACACCGCCGAAGCGAGCAACGAGTTTGCGCGTGCAAGAGAGTTGCATCAATACTACTCGCAAGGGTCAATTGCGCTTGGCGGCTGCCGTACTTTAATAGCCGCCGGCCAGTCGGACGATGCCTGGGCCGCCTGCAAACCTTTACTGGAAACCGACGATGTGGATAAAGTTGCTGCAGTTGGCATGCTGTTCGGTGAGTCAGGCGACGAGTTGCACGCATCCGCGGCCTGGCAGAAGGCGGTAGAGCTTGATCCCGGATCGCCCGAGCTGAACTATAACTTCGCTCTTGCTTCTTTTCAGTTGAAGCGCATCCAGACCGCTAGACATTTCGCACAAATCGCTTGTGAACTGTGGCCGCAGTTCCCGGAAGCCAACATTCTCTATGGCACGATCCTTTACATGGTCGCCGATGACGCAGAGGCGAAGCGAGTTCTTGGTCATGCACAAGAATTGACTCCCGGCGATGCCAATGTTCGACGGCTGCTTGCGGATTTACAAAATCACGGCCAGCCACATTGACAATTGAGCAAACCGGCCTAGAACTGGAACTTCAATCCGAACTGCATCGCTCTTGGGTCAGTGGCTACGTTGGTAATTTTGCCGAACTGGCATCCGAATTGATGAACTAAGTCCGTTGATCCATCCGCATTCGGCCCCAAACACCAAGACGTATTAGGCAAACCGAGATTCTGGTGATTCAGAGCATTGTAGACTTCCCAACGAAAACTAAAAAATCGAGTCTCGGAAATGTGAAAGTCTTTCGACAGCGACATATCCACATTCCAGAAGCCCGGTCCACGTACTGCGTTGTTATGCAGGCCCATGTTCCCAAACTGCCACCAACTGTTGTAGATGGACGGATCCGCCGCCGTCAGAACAGCCGGATCAGTCTGAAAGGCCGCCTCGAAGGCGTTCGGGTTCAGCCACTGATTCTGAGTGCCGGCACTTTTATTTGGATTGCCAATCAGGTTGGGTCTGCAGATGCCAATTTCGCTCTGGATGCCGTTGCAGGGGGCAGTAACGAGGAGCGGAATGCCATTCTGAAAATTCCAGTTATGCGTGAGAGTCCAGCCTCCGAGAGCCAAGTCCGCGAAGCGATTATGCGAAAGGAAAGTCTTGCCTCTTCCCACGGGGAACTGGTACGACCCCGCAATGTTCAGCACATTTGGAATGTCGTCGGAGGTCAATGCGATATCGGAGTAGCGGCTGTCCGGATTCTGCGGAGACGACGAAGGACCGGTCTGCCCGCTGCCGCCCGATAAGCCGCCAGCTTGTGAGGCACGCCCGACATTCCTGCCGATCGTCGTAGCCGTGGCAGTATTGCCAATGATGCTGCCTGTGTTCGGCGTTCCGATGTTCTTCTGATGCGTGTACGCCACCATCAAGGACAAGCCTGCGGTGTAGCGCTTCTCAAATTTCAGCTGGCCCGCGTTATAGCGGTTGAAGCCGTCCGGATTTGAGTTGACGATCAGATTTGTGTACTGCGGATAAGGCTTGAGCGATTGCCCGAGCGTCATCGTGCTGCCGTATGTCGAGACGAGCGAAGGCGGGGTCGGGACCTGATCGTTGACACTGTTTCGCAGTTGTTGCAGAACCGCAGTCGGCACGTGATCGTAGCTGCGGAATTCGTCGCCGAAGAGATGCAGTCCGTGGGTGCCCACATACCCGACGCTGATTGACATATTAGCGGGCAAGGCACGCTGCACGAACAAGCTGTATTGCTCGACGTAAGGATCCTTGCTGCCTTTCAGGAAGCCCTGCGAACCGGTGCCTAAGAATTGATCGTTGTCTGTCTTTACCTGGCCCAAAGGCGGAAGGTTCAAGTCAGGAGCGCCGCTGCTTAATCTAAAAGCGGGACGTTCTCCGGTGAAATCGCCGTTGTAAGAGATTTGCGCGCTGTAGGCCGGTCCGCTGATGGCGCCGTTCTGATCCCCGAAAGCCGCGCTGATTCCATTGCTATAGAGAATGTCGTACCCTCCCCGGATTACCCAGTTCTTGTTGCCGAACGGTGTCCAGGCAAAGTTGATCCGCGGTCCGAGATCCGTTTTGTTGGCGGGGAACACATTCGACGAGGGGTGCTGCGGCGTTCCGAAATAATCGATTCGGCCTGCATACGGCACAGCTGGATTGAGACCACTGAAATTGATGTTAGCCAGGTAATCGTGACGTTCACTGAACCAGCCGAAAATGTCGTAGCGCAAGCCCACATTAAGGGTCAGGTTCGAATTGATCCGCCAGTCATCCTGGATATACATACCCCAGTATTTGTTTGTTTGATAAGGATAGTGGAAAGTACCGGAACCGCTTCCGGTATTGACTGCGCCCAGCAGGAATTGCGCCAGCGCATTTCCTCCCAGACCTGTAACGGGATCGGTGGTCAAGCTGCCATTAAAGTTGAGATAGTTACCCCAGCTCTGGTCGTACCAGTTATCGTCCTTTCTCCACATCACTCCGCCCTTGACGGTATGGCTTCCAACTACCTTGGTCAGATTGTCTTGCAAGGTATAGGCGTCCACTCCCTGTATGCCGCTTTGCCACTGCGCGGGACCGAAGCTCCCGTAGCCCTGCCCCACATTCATAATGGGGACCGGAAAGAACTGGTCGGTAATGAAATTCAAACCCTTGATTCTCTGCTGGATTCCGGAGTTATCCACCAGTGACGTCGGGTTCGGACTGGCGATCTGGTTCTGCCGGCTGTAACTGGCGCGGAATTCGTTGATGAGCGTCGAACCGATTGTCTGTGTGTGGCCTATTGTAAAAATCTGATTGGCTGTTTTATAGGGCTCCGCTCCACTTACACCCTGAACCGGGGCAGTGGGGCCAAACCATGCCAGACGGTAATTGGAGTAGTAACTCGGATTGAGAAGATACTCTACAAAAAGAGCGCTCTTCTCGTTAAATCTATGGTCGACCTTGATCGACATATTGTTAGTTGTGAGACTGCTTCCGATGGTTCCAAGGAAGTTGTTACAGAATGCGCCACACCCGCTGCCGCCCTGCTGTAGAGGATCGAGAAAGTTGGGAGTTGGAAAGCTCTGCACATAGTAAGCCGCCAGCGGATCGATCCGGTTCGCCGGGACGACGTTTCCTGCCAGCGGTGTTCTATGGTAGAGACCACTCGCGTCGGGGCCGGTGGTTGAGTAAGGATCGTAAATCTGGCAAGTGGCGCAATTCCCGAGGTCAGGCCGGTCGTTGAAGTTTCCACCACGCTCCTGAGCGGTGGGAACAGTGTAAATCTGGTTCTTGTTCACGTGGAGCAACGATGTCTCCCAGGAAAAGAAGAAGAACGTCCTGTTTTTGATAATGGGACCGCCGAGTGTTCCACCCAGATCGTTGAAGTTCACCCGGGGAGAGAGAAACTGGTTACCATTTGCATCGCGCCGATCGAATGGATTGCTGGCGTTGAAATGAGAATTTCGGTTGTACTCGTAAGCGTTGCCGTGAAATCCATTCGTTCCTGATTTCAGCACCACATTCACAACCGCTCCGCTCGTCCGGCTCCATTCCGCAGCAAGCCCGTTATTCACCAGACTAAATTCCGCCACGGCGTCGGGCGAGGGATTGACCACAACCGCTTCCGGACCGAGTGTTGCGTTCAGAGATCCATCCAAATACCAGGCGTTCGCACCGCCCTGGCTTCCGTTCACGCTGATACCGGAGCCGACAATGTGCGTCGGATCAGGAAATCCGCCGAATTGGCTATCGAAGCCAAAACCGGAACCCGTCGGGCCGACAGATTGCGTAATGCCGGGCAGTAGCTGCACTAAGTTCTGGATATCGCGGCCCAGAATCGGCACTTTGTCGAGCAGTTGGCTTTGAATGGAGGTCGAGAAGTTCGAGGCTGTGGACTCAATCAACGGCGGAGCAGCCGAAACATTAACGCTCTCCGCCGCTTGACCGAGCTTCATGTTTGCATCCGCGGTAACCGTTGTGCCGGCTTGTAATTCAATCTTTGAAACCTCGAGCTTGGCAAAGCCCGCAGTCTCAAACTGCGCAATATAGGATCCGGGCAGTAGATCAGGGACGAGATAAAAACCGGCGCCGTTGGTCTTGACGTGATTTGCTTCGCCTGTGGCGAGATTGGTGAGCGTCACCTGCACACCCGGCATAACCGCACCCTGCGGATCGTTCACCGTTCCTCGTATCTGGCCTCGGTTTAACTGGCCGGGCATCTGCGACGCGGCGATTAGTGCGAAAGCAACCATCAACGCACGGCGTTGGAAGCGTTTTGATCTTTGCATGACTGCTCCGTGTAATTCAGATTTGGGACTGCTGCGGGGTCTCTCTTGACAGGAGAATCACAGCAGCCAGCGCGAAAACGATACCAGTGACCTGTCGGCCGGTGAGCTTTTCACCGAGCAACAGCCACGCCCCGCCGATAGTAACCAGGGGATACAAATTGACGATCGGAATAACAACTGAAGCTTTGCCGCCCTTTTCGAGTGCGGCAAAACTGGTGAGAGCGCCCAATCCATTGAGAGCTCCGCCAAAAGCCGCGAGCACTAAAAGTAGCGGCTTCGCATGCCAATCGAGTGGGACGGCAACCGCCACCACCAGTGAAATTGCAATAAGAGCAACGCAGAACCAGGCGAATGAAGCTTCGAACGAGATGTGATTCGTCGAGAGCTTTTGCGCGATGCCACTAATCCCGAACAGGATTAAGGCTACAGCCGAAAATAAGAACCAAGCTTGCATTCAGAGGCTCAGCAGAACGATGGAAATCAAAGCGAGAAACAATCCGGCAAGCTGAATCTGGTTGAGCGATTCTTTCAACAAGACAAGAGCGAGAAGAACCGTGACAAGCGGCGCCAAGCCCACCAGGGGCACCACGATGGATGCCTTTCCTCCCCTTGCCAAAGCCAGGTAGAAAGCGACATTCCCGAGCCCGCCCAGTAATCCCGTTAGAACCCCATACGACATACCCTTCCGTCTGGACCCGCTTGCCCGCTTCAAGTTTTTGGCGAACAGAATCCACAGCAAAGGCGGCAGTAGTCCCACGGAGAACATTACCTGGTTCAGCCAGGGCGACATGCGGTCAACCACGAATTTGGACTCGAGACCCCAAGCGCCCCAAAGAAGCACCGTCAGAAGTGAATACAGCATCCAGGGCGCGCGCAAGTAGGAGGCAGCGCCGGATCCAGAGAAGCTAGGCAAGCGGGTAGACATGTCAGCGATAACGAATCTCCACCTGCAGCCGTCCGCGGTTTTGTGGAAGCTCGATGGCTTCGGAGCGTCGGTCAATACGAGTCCACGAAGTGCCATTGATCTTCACGCTGGCAATCTTTCCTTGCGGAACCCGGGCCACGAGCCATGCCTTCTTGGCAGGCGTACGCGTAGAGAGCTCAATCGTTCCCTCGACAACAGCTGCTTTTTCCGCTGCATGCAGGCTGTAACTCACTGGTCCAAAAAACGTCTGAACATCCCTGACGCTAATGCCTTCTTTCGAAGCGAGCCAGCGTCTCGGAACACCTGGCGCAAGCCACAGAGTGTCTTTGTCTTCGAAAACCAGCGCGTCGCGAACCCGGTTGGCAAAGCGCGCTTCATCGGAGATCTTGTAGAACGGACCGCTGCCGTGATGCCACTGGTGGAACTCTTCAGTAAAAATATTTACTTCCGGGTACAAGCACGCTACGAAATCGTTGTAGAGGTTTCGGATTGCAGCCGGCGCCTCGTGCCTGAGGAGATAAGTTTGTATTGGGTTAACCAGGTTTGCTTGAAACACCATCCCTCCCTGGCTGAACCAGTAGCGGTCCTCCGTCATGCCGTGGATGTTCAGCCCCATTCCGCTGCTGAGTGTTTCGTTGTCTTCCCAGTCGTTTAAGATCCAGTCCGCTATCGGCTCATCAGGTGAGAATACGCCCAAAAGCAGCAGCACGACCGCGCCGCACAGGGTATCTCGGTCCGCGCCTAACCGCATAAGCGGCTTCATCTCAGGATGTCCATAGCGCGCATAGTAATCTGCGCGGATCGGCCCGAACAGCCGAAACCGCCGGGTCGGCAGGACGGGTACATACGGTTGATACGTTCCGTCCTGCATGCGCACCACGGGCGCGTTCTCTACTGCGCGCAGGATGGCGGCTCGCAGATCACTGCGAAATGCTTCCGCCTGCTGCTGGATCTTCTCGCCTTCAGGATTACCGATCTCCTTTAGGGCTTCCGCGGTACGTTGCATTCCTGCCCAGGCAAACGCGTTGATAGAGAACCAGTGCGCCCAGTCGGCGTTGTCTTCCAGCTGCGAAGCCGGCAGGAGCCCGTACTCCCGCACTCTGCTTCCGTCGGGCTCAGTTAATTTTGTCGCGGAACGTTGCTTCTCGATCCAATCGATGGCTCGCTGCAAGTGCGGCCTCGCATGTTCCAGCCACTGGCGATCCCGCGAGTAGAAGTAATGTTGCGCCAAGGTCCACAGCACCGTGCCGTGATCCAAGCCATAACCGTGCGCCGTGTAGTCGTAAGTGTCGTTGATCTTCGCGCCATGGAAAACTCCATCGAAGCTTCCGGTTTGCATACCTGGGAAGTTCTTGCTGCCCTGCAGGCGCATTAACGTTTCCAGGTATTGAGCGGCCGTATCGAACTGCCCCAGCGTATCGAGCAGGAGAACCTGATAGCAGGATTCGTTTTCGAAAACGTCGTAGCCGTAGCTGGCTGCCGGAACCATGTAGAGTCCGGTCTTCGGATCTTTAGTCGTGCTGATATGAATCTGCGCGACCACACTCTTCGCCAGCAGGTTGAACTTGGGTTCCGGCACGGTGAAACGGCTCGCGTCGCCGACGATCTTCTTCCAGTAAGCGATCGTTCGGGCCCGCTCCGCGGCGTAGTCGAGTCGATCGAGATCGGCAGCGTCGGCTGCGGTTAAATCGGAGACACATGGAATCTTGAGAACGACGGAGTGCTCGCCCCGGGCAGGCAAATCAAAGCTAACGTGAATGCCGCGAGCGGGTGGCCCGGAACTCGGGATATCAGCCGCCGCTACCTGTTCGCCGTCAACGGCAGCAAGGTAGGCGGCCAATTTTCCGTTTCCGCTAACGGCTTTTCCGTTTACGGTCAATGTTCCTGCCGCATCCGCCGAAATCCAGACGTCTCCGTGTGAAGCACTCGCTGATTCGTTCCTGGCTGACAGTTTCAGCATCAGAATGGCAGGAGTTTCTTCGTCGCGCCCCTGATTCTCTGGGGCTAGCTCGCCACGCAGCAACGTCGCATAGGCCTCTTCGGAATATTGAACTCCATCGCGCTTCCAGGTCTGGGTGACGATAGGCAGATAATCATCCAGCTTCCGAACTATGACCTGATGATCTTCTCGATAGTAGGGCGTCGCGCCGGTGCCGATACGCCATGTGATCTTGTCGCCTTCCCATCCGAGACGCTGCAGTTCGCGGCCCTTGGCCTTAATGCCTGTCTTACTGACAAACACGTCGCCGCCGTATTCGAAAGCAAACTTCTGCCAACTGGAATCGGGGGCAAGCGGCAGATACACGCGTTCGCCTCCTTCGCGATTCCAAGGATCGAGTGGTGGGATTTCGCGCCGGGCGCGCTCATATGTTTGCTCGGGCTCAAGCGGGATTCTTTGCCGCACGCGCGTTTGGGTGTTCTTTGGCCGGGCACTGTTGCCTGGCGAGGACACGCCCACCACGCGCGCTTGCATGGCAGGTAGTTCGATCGGCCCGGCGCGCAGATCATCGGTTGCAAAGGAAAAGCTCCGGTTCGTCTCCCCTGCAGCGTCCTTCCGCTTGGCGTGGATCGTCACTACCGTTGCGTCGTGAGACCCCGGAAGATTCGGCTTGGCAGCTGCCATGTCCAGCAGCAACCCTTTCGGCGAATCACCAGGATGAAACGACCAGCTCTTGCGGCCAGTCGCCTTATCTGCCGCCCCGAACTGCCATGGCGAAGTGGATGTGATACGCCCGTTGTAAGCCGACGCGCTGACCGTCCAACCAGCAGCAGGAACGTCGCCCAAAGCTAGTTCCACCCGCACCTGTAGCGGGATCTCCTCGCTGCCGGAGTAGACCTGCATCGAGCGGATTTCCTGCACAAGCTGGGTATAAACAACCCGCACCTTCAGGGTCCTTCGATACAACACGCCCGGGAGATTTTTGGATTTTTCGTTCTCCGCTTGCGTGAGCGGCTCAAAAGTGTACCTACACGCAGCGTCTGCGCAGGATTCCGAAACAGCGGCCTTCAGCCACTTGCCCTGCCAGGGATCGTCCATCGGATCCTCAAAACTTGGCATCTTCGGCGGCTCGTAGGGCCAGTTGCGAAACCAGTACTCGACCGTGGCTCCACGCGGTGCGGCTCCTGAGTAAGCAACACGAATTTCTTGGATATCACGCTCTTCGTCCCATTCGAAACCTAGATCGCGGAGTCCTTTAGCCTGCTCGATGCTGGTCAGCCGCTTTATTTCCGAGCCGGTCCAAGATGTCATTCGACCAGCGGCGGCAAGATCGAAAAGATCGGCAGCATGGACCAGGCTTCCGCTTGCAAGCAGCCCCAGTGAGAGCGCCGCCCCGATTCTCTGAAACGCAACTGACAGTAACTTTGGTATGTGAACATTGTGCGGCAAGACTGCCGCATGGTTTTCACTATCTTTCAGGGAAATGTGTAAAACCGTGTAATGTCGCAGCCCCATCGAGCAATGGCCGATCTCCTTGCGGGGTGCCGCCCGTCACTTGATGAAAGAGCGTGCAGAAGTGGCTCGCGTTTCGGAAGCCTAATGCGTAGGCAGCCTCTTTTGTAGAGAGATGCTCCACTTGTAGCAGCCTGCGCGCCTTGAAGACGATCAGGGAATTGTAATAAGTGTGAGGGCTTACTCCGGAAGAACTCTTAAACAAGGGAATGAAGCGTGAAGCGCTGACACCCACGTGACCACAGAGATTGGACAGCCGGAATTCTCCCTTTCCGTGCGCATTCATATATTCAGTGGCCCGGTGCATGTGGAGCCAGGGCAATTGCGTACCGAAGCGGCGATAGTCCGCGAAGACGGCATCTGTGGGCCAGGCTCGCAGCAGATACATCAGAATCTGCCGGACCATCATTTCGATCATTGCGCCGTAGCCGCGCCGCTGCTCTCTGAACTCCTCCAGCAGCCGCGCCGTCATGCTGAATGCCTCGGGAATTTTAAACTTGCCGCCAAATCGGATCCCTTGTCTCAGCCCCGAGTAAGGCAAAGCCATGGCCTCCACCACGGAATAAAGTACGGCCGGCCGAACGATCAGCGTGAATCCCTTCGATTTCGGCCCATCTATGCCGAACCGGCAGCGATGCGCCTCGCCGGGATTTACCACCAAGATCTCGCCCGCGCTTAGCGTTTCACGATGAGTCTCGTATAAGACTTCGAGCGTTCCGTCGAGGCACATGACTATGCCGTACTCCGGATGCGTGTGGGCCAACCCATCGTATTCGCCTTCGTCGTACTCAAATTGATGGAAGCCCAGAGTTAAGTCGGGCGTTAGCCATATCTGGCTTTTCGGCGTCACGGATTCTAATCTGCGAAACATGGCTGCGCGATGACGGATGTTGTTGACGCTAGCACAATTGGGCCTGGTCCGGAAACTTCTTCGATTTCAGGAATTTCGCCCGGAGAAGGAATTGTCACAGGATCCGGGAATGCTTTGTTGGGGATGAAGCTTCCATATCTTCTATGATTAAGTTCGCCACAAATGAAAATTACCCGCGTCGAGACGCTCTACGTCCGTTTACCGCAAATGAAAGAGCAATGCGATAGCGGGCAGGACGCGTTGCTGGTTCGCGTCCACACGGACGCCGGGATCACCGGCCTGGGCGAAGTCGATTCGCATCCCATGGCGGCGAAGTGGACCATTGACGGCCCGTTTTCTCATACCACCACCACTGGCTTGGCTGAAGTCGTAGTCGGCGAAGATCCTTTTGAGACTGAAAAGCTCTGGGAGAAGATGTACCGGGCCAACATCTATTCCGGCCGGCGCGGGATTGCGATTCATGCGATGAGTGGCATTGACATGGCGCTTTGGGATATCAAGGGCAAAGCTCTGGGTATGCCCATCTGGAAGCTGCTGGGTGGAGGGTTTCGCGATAAGATTCGTTGTTATGCGAGCTCCCTGTTTGCGCCGACTCCCGAGGGAACCGGCGATCGAGCGCGTTCCTTTGCCGATCAGGGTTTCACGGCCGTGAAGTTCGGCTGGGCTCCGATGGGTCAAGATGAGCGCACCGATATCGCCCTGGTGCGGCAGGCTCGCAAAGGTCTGGGTGAGGACGTTGACCTTCTCATCGATGCGGGCCTTGCTTGGGATGCCAAGACCGCTATTCAGCGAGCTCACTCGTTCTCCGAATCGCGCATCTACTGGCTGGAAGAACCGCTGCGTCCCGATGATTATGAAGGCTACCGAAAACTCAGCTCCGCTACCAGCGTTCGTATTGCAGCCGGCGAAGAAGAGAGCAACCGGCTGTCGTACCTGGACCTAATGGATCGTGGACAAATCGACGTAGTACAGGTAGACCTCACCCGCTGCGGCGGTTTCACCGAAGCAATGAAAATCGCGAGCCTCGCAGCCGACCGCGGCTTGCCGGTCGCAAACCACGGATTTACAACCTATATCAACGTTATGGCCGCTCTGCACTGGCTGAATGCTGTTCCCAATGCCCTGATTTGTGAGTTTGTTTCGGAAGCGGGTACCACTCTGCGCGACTGCCTCACACGGCAGCGTGTCACAGCGCGGGACGGCTTTCTAGTGACACCCGAAGAGCCTGGGCTTGGCATCGATCTGGACGAGGACGCAGTTCAGAAGTACCGGGTCTGCTAGGCAAGCTATGGGAACCGCCATCATCACTGGAGCAGCCCGGGGCATCGGCAAAGCAATCGCGGAACGGCTGGCGCGAGACGGCTTCTCGACCGTGATCGCCGACATAGATGAGCAAGCAGCGCTCGACACCGCGCAGCAGATAGCCAAGTCTTCGGGCGGAGCCTCCAAAGGGATTCGTGTCAACGTGAGCGACCCCGATTCGGTCGATCGTATGGTCGCTGAAACTGTCGCGACATTTCGCTCACTAGATGTACTGGTAAACAACGCAGGGATCGCCGGTCAGGCTGCCCCGGTTCACGAGTACGACGTGAAAGAATGGCGACGCGTGATGGCCATCGATCTGGACGGCGTTTTCTTCTGCTCGAAGTCTGTCCTTCCAAAAATGCTTGCTCAAGGCTCGGGACGAATCATTAATATCGCGTCTATCTCGGGCAAAGAGGGCAATCCGAATATGTGCGCCTACTCCAGCGCCAAGGCCGGCGTGATTGGCTTTACCAAGGCACTTGGTAAAGAGGTCGCTACCAGGGGGATCTACGTCAACTGCATCACGCCTGCCGTCGTTGAGACAGAGATCCTGGGTCAACTGACTGCACAGGCCGTGCAGTACATGATTTCGAAGATCCCAATGGGTAGAGTCGGCAAACCAGAGGAAGTGGCAGCACTGGTATCCTGGCTAGCTTCTGATCAGTGCAGCTTCTCTACCGGAGCGGTGTTCGACCTTAGCGGCGGCAGAGCAACATACTAGACTCGCCTGCTATTAGCAGTGGGCCGGCCTATTTGTTGTCATTCGCGTTCGGTGTGTCGCTATGCGCGTTTCGGCCCGCCTTGTTATCGTTTGGCTGCTTATTGCTCACACCGGTAGCGCTCTTTTCAGGCTGAGCTTTCGGATTTCCTTGCTGCTCATTGGGATCGTTGTTGCTTCCCATCGGCCGTTGACCTCCGCAGCTCAAGGCAAATCCGGCAAGCAGAATTACGGGAACAATCTTCTTCATCACTCTTTGGATACGATTTCGCGCGATCTGGCTACGTTTTATCGGCTGGTAGAAGGCGGCTCAACAATCGTTGCGACGGCGAGCCCGAGTCCGGCAAGATAGGCTGCCGTAAGTAGGATGGCTGCCACATGTTGCTTTAAAGGATTGTTGTTGTTCGGGGTGGGCGAACCGGTGCCCCCCTTGGACGCCCCGGTCTGAAATGCGGAAGCCGTGTTCGCTCCGATGTGCGTGAGCAGGGCCCCCTTGGCGTCGAACACGTTAAGAGCGCCGGCTAGAGCGGCCACTTCCAGCATATTGCCGTCCAACCTGACAACGGCTTCGGAGGCGGGCTGCGCCTGTTCAATACGGTAATTATCGGCCCGTACACTGTAGCCAGTCAGGTTATCCACCTTGGTAGCGCCCTGTTCAAGGACCAGGCGGTCGCGATAGATCGTAGCGGCCGAGTCGATGCCAAGAGTCAGAGCAGCGCCCGTCTGCAAGAATACCTGGCTCGATGCTTTGCCAGTCCTGACACGCGATCCATCGAAGAGATTCGCGTTACCATCCACCTGGTTGCTATTTACGAGAAAAACTCCCGCAGCAGACGCAATGCCAATTGTTGGCGGTAAAGCAACGGAACCGGTTGTTGCCAAGATCAACGCTAAGCAAAACCGGGCACTCCTAATGCCCTTCATCTCGCGATCAATATGCCCAGTATAGCGGCCTTTCCGAGATTTTGCAGGAGGGTTTAGGCAAGCTTATCCGCCCGACTCAACTACTTCGGTTCGGCGACTTCCAGGTTGTGAATGCCTACGCCAGTGAAGACACCAGCTGCCGCGAAGTTCAAGATAGCGAATTTACCTTTGAAGTCTTGATGATGCCGAAGCAATATTTGAGGCAAAATCGTGCCCGCTGTAATGCCCGCTTTGAGACTCAGACCCTTCGCTCCAAAAGTGCCATCGGAAGAGGCCAGAAAGGCGTTGCCTTCGTGTTTGCCCCAGGAGGAGCCCGCGTCAAAGCCGCTTGCCACTGCCATTGCCAGCATGCTGCCGACCCAGATGCGATTCATGTTCTGTTCGTGTTTTTCCCGAATCTGTGCGATGCAATCTTGGTGAATTGCGGGAGAGCTCAGTGCCGGCGCGGCGTTAGCAGAAAACGCGGCTTCAGACTCAATAGCGATACGGCCGGGCGCCGGCACACTTTCGGCCAAAAGGCTCACACTGGAAGCCGCTAACAGGCCAGCCAGAACGCTCGTCATCATCAATGTTTTCATCTTTCCTCCGCCGCATGGTGCGATTACTTTGCTATCGGCAGCAAAAGCCCGGAGCTTTAGAGGCGTAAACCTGAGATTAGGAGTGACAACCGAGAACTTTTAAAGGTAGCCATGCCCTTCTACCGGTTCAGCCAGGACATACCCGAGGAAGCGGATATTGTTCGAGAGCGGCTGCAGGCCGAGACTGGCGAGCGGTCTGATAACTGGATTCGCGGCAAGTTAACGCCGCGCTTCTTCGGTCGATTCGAAGACGACATTTTCCGGATTCGCCGCAATATCGGCTATTCACGAAATTCATTTCTGCCAAGGATTCGGGGCCAGGTGACAGCCACAGGTTCCACAACGCGCCTCAAGGTCACCATGTGGATGAACCCGTTAGTTCTGGCCTTCATGCTCGCTTGGTTCGTTGGTGTCGCGAACGCCGTACGTATTTCAGTCGCATCAAACCCGCACCTCTTTCCCATCCCGGTGCTCATGTTTGTATTCGGCCTTTGCCTGTGCCTGGGAGGCTTCTACTGGGAGGCGCAGAAAGCGCGCACGCTGCTCTCGAAGATCGCCACGAACGCGGCCATCGATCTTCCCGTTCCCTATTCGGGATTTCCAGACGGCGGATCTAACTCTCGCGCAAAGGACAGGAGATACCTCCGTGTCGTGTCAACCGCGTTGCTTGGCCTAATACTCGTGCCGACCGCTCTCACCCTGTATCAGCAACAAAGGAGTGTAACAAGTTGTCCGGCCTTCCAGGATTCCATGAAGATTGCAGTGCGGTCGCCTGAAGCAAAGAGGCTGCTTGGAGACCACATTGCGATTTCTGGCTTTCCGCGTGGTTGGGTTCAGGATCGCGACAAGTTTGGCTACGCGATGATCTCAATTTCTCTTCGCGGCTCGAAAGACAAAGGCACGCTTTATGCCGTTGCCAACCGGGTAAAGGGCCGCTGGGATCTGGAGCGAACCGCTGTCTGGAGAGCTCGAGATTCTCAAAGAATTGATCTCACTCCGCCAACTCGTCGCGAGACCTTTCGTTATCCAACAAAGAATCTCGCCTACTTGGTTCCTTTCGATGAGCAAGCCGCCGCTCAATTGAGCGCGCTTCCAGCTTATTATTCCGCCAGACTCGGGCTGCAAGTAACGGTTCTGCCAATCATGCCATTAGGGCGAGAAACGTTGGATTCAGAGAGCCACCAAATCCTCGCGGAACGAGCCACGGATTTCCTCGAGCGAAGCAGCCGAAAGCTGTATGGGCAAATCGACGGAGTCTTTCTGGGAGTGACGAGCCGCGATCTCAATATCAGAAGCGCCGGCTGGAGTTACGCGACAAACTACCGGACGACTCGCTGTGCCATTCTCTCGACAGCCCGCCTGCATGACCTGCCCGTGTTGGCTGGCGCTAATCCGGAAGTGTTTCCGGTACGAGTTCGCAAGATGGTGACGAAGAATTTGGCTTTGATGCTTTATCCCCTCACTCTCAGTGAGGATCCAACGAGCGCGCTGGCCACCTCCGTTTTCGCATCGAGCGAGGTCGACCGAATGACGGAAGAGTTGCTCGGCGAGAACGGAAAATGGCAGCCGATCGCGGTTTGGGCGCCCTGCTTCTCGATCATATTGGGACCAGCAGGCAAACAAACCTGGGTTGAGGGCTGCGGCGGCACTCCACCTAACGACAACCGCTTCGAAACATTGGATAACTACACGGGCAGCACCTCCCTGGTTCTGTCGCGTACCGATTTCCCCGTTGATGACCGACCGCGTCTCTCGTTCGTAAGGAAGTATTGGGGCAAAGACGAAGCGTCACGGACCTTCGGCGTTGGAGCGAACAGCTCATTCAGCATTTTCCCGGTCGGTGACTCCGCCAAGTTTTCTTGGATCGATCTTATCCGCGAGGATGGGGCACACGTCTCTTTTCGGCGGACCTCGTTCGGCACTGGATATGCCAATGCAATCCTGCGGGCAGATCGGCAGATCGGTAATCCGTTCAGCGAATCGATGCTGGCCTGGAATGGCGCCGGCTGGGATTTGAAAACAACCGATGGCTGGACGTACCAATTTCCCTCGAGTGGGCCAAGCCAGTCGGCAGAGCAGAGCGCACTTACCAGCATTCTGAGCGCTTCCAACAAGATCCATATCAAGATCAAGCGGAATGCCGCAAGCGGCCCAGAAAGGATTGAAGGCTTAGAGGGCGGTTCAATCGACTTCAAACTAGATGCAAACAATCGAATAGTGGAAGCCCGGCATAGCTCCGGACATGCCATTCAATACGAATATGCGCCTAACGGAAGGCTTGCTCACATCCTTGATTCGGAGACAGGCGGCGAGCGCTACGCGTACGATCAAGCAAACCGGCTAACCGCCGTGCTCGATGAAAAGGGTAATGCCAAACTCTCAATTGCGTACGGTTACCTCGGTGAAGTAGTGGCCGAAACTTTCGCAGACGGCCGGATGCTTCGCTTCAAGTATCAGTTCTACCCCGATCGCACTTTGTACTCCGTAACCCTCACCGACGACCGGGGATTCACTACGCAATGGACGCATGAACAAAATGGATTCGACCAGAGTCTGCCGATGCAATCTTCAGCTCTCTCCTCCCGGTAATTCTCTAAACGCTTCGTAGCGGCGCGTCCGGGTTGCCCGGTCCAAAATGTTTCAGCATCACCAGCGGTTCTGTCCGGCTGACGTTCTCAATGGCTACTCCCTTCTTGGCCGCTCCGGCGCTGACGAAAAACTCGTCAGCTGTTTGTTCACCGAAACGGATCAAAGCAGGCGTCTCCGCTTGGTGGACCCCAATCCGCCCAAAGCCTTGCGTGAGAATCAGACCGTAAGCAGCGCCATCCTTCACCGTGACGCTTCTGCCAGGGTGAACCGTTAACTCCTTAGCCGAGTATTTGTCCAAGCCATAAGTGACCCAGACTTCGCGCGCGCCCGAATCCGCCATCTCGCCTTCCTCTCTGACGGGAATCGGGCGTCTCAAATTGTGTGCGGCGAACTGAGGATCTACGTTCGCTTCCCAATCAAGCATATCGATCAGATAATCCAGATCATGCTCATGCTCCCGAGGCACGTCTTTCGTCAGCAGCTCCCAACCGACCGGGCGCCCCTCCACCATCGACTGAAACATTGCAAAAACATCGCTGTTGACCTGCGGCTCGTAAGTGACAAGCGACCCCGGCGCGTGCAAAATTCCCGCATCGATCTGCCACCCCGTCCCGGGCTCCAGCTTGTACGCCTTCGAATGGTAGAGGATGCCGTTATCGCCCTCGTTCCAACGTTCGAGGCAGCGCCGGACATCTTCTTTCGAAGTGCCAGGCTCAAGCCCCATAAAGGTGTATGGGAAATTATTGCTCTTGAAGTTGTATTGCGGAGGAAAGTAGTACGCTTCCGGCTTACCAAGCCGGCCCACGCGCTGAGCATGTTGGTCACTCTGGTGCATGTGGTGCGGAATGGGGCCAAGATTGTCGAAAAACTTGCAAAGCACATTCCAGCCGCCGTGGCGCGACATTACGTCTGCGCCGAGCAGGCGATCGCCCAAAGTCTCCACCGCTTCTCGCAGTAGAACTTTCTCGCCGTTGAAAACGACGTAGCTGAGTCCTTCGTCGTCTGGCGTGCCAGGACCATTCGCGGCTTGTGTGGTGGAGGAGAGCCAGCGTTCGTCGATCCCGCCGCGATGGGCACCCAGCGCGTAAAGATCCGACGGGTGAAGTTTCAATCTGCCGCCCGGCATCAGAAAGGAGCGGGGCACCCAGCACGGGGCCAACCGCACAATTCCTTCTCCGCGATCCAGCGCTTCTGCAACGATTTTGGTTTTGGCCATGAGATCTCCTATGACTCTTGTGGGCTGCAGGCCTGCCAGGCGCCGCTTCGGGCGGACCGGAGAACTGCGTCGGTTACGTATTCGGTTGCCAGCGCGTCGCGGAAGGTGGGCGCGGGTACCGATCCATCTGCCAGGCTTTGCAGGAAATCCGCGAATTGGTGCACAAACGTGTGCTCGTATCCAATCTGCAGACCGGGCACCCACCAGTGCTTCATATAAGGATGATCGCTGTCGGTGACGTGAATAGAGCGCCAGCCCCGCAGACGGCTTTCGTCGCGATGATCGAAAAACTGCAAACGATGAAGATCGTGAAGGTCCCAGGCAATTGAAGCATGCTCCCCGTTGATCTCGAGAGTGTAAAGAGCCTTGTGCCCGCGTGCATAGCGCGTCGCTTCGAACGTGCCGAGGGAGCCGTTCGCGAACCGCGCCAGAAATGCACTCGCGTCATCGATTCCCACCGCCTGCACTTGACCAGTCTCCTGATGCAGCCGCTCTCTAATAAACGTTTCAGTTGCCGCGCAGACCTGCTGAACCGGTCCGTTCCACCAAATTGCGGTATCAATGCAGTGCGCCAGCAAGTCCCCCGTTACGCCGCTTCCCGCCACGCCGGCATCCAGCCTCCACAGGCCTTGGCCTCCTTGCGGCAGGTCTCGCGAGATGGTCCAGTCCTGCAGAAATTTCGCACGATAATGGAAAATCCTGCCGAGCCGTCCTTCATCGATCAGCTGCTTCCCGAGCACCACGGCCGGTACGCGCCGATAGTTGTACCAGACCATATTTTTGACGCCAGAGCGCTCGACTGCCTCAACCATCTGCTTCGCCTCCTCCAGATCACGGCCAAGAGGTTTTTCGCAGAGGATCATTTTCCCCGCAGCAGCGGCTGCTAGCGCAATCTCCGCATGGGTGTCGTTGGGACTTGCGATGTCTATGAGATCGATGTCGGAACGATCAACCATTGCCCGCCAGTCCGTTTCAGTGCTGGCATAGCCCCATTGCGATGCGAAGCTCTCGACTGCCGCTTTGTTCCGGCCGCAAATCGCTTGAAGCACCGGCTGATACTCGAGTTCGAAAAAGTCTCCCACCCGCTTGTAAGAGTTCGAATGGGTTCGCCCCATGAAGCCATATCCGGCGAGTCCGATGCGCAGCGGCTTTTTCATGTCAGCGGTTGCTCGTGTCCGTCTACTCTGACCAGCCGTGCGCGTCTCGTACCGCGATCATAGTCGAGAGGATTTGCTTCCAGGTTTCCGGCGCTTGCATCGTGCTGTTTGGAAACATGCAGCCGTCCCAACAAATGTGCTTCACCCGCTTTGTAAGTGTGCCGCTCCCGTTCCGCAGCCACATACCGGCGGCTTTGACGATATCAAGCTTGCCATGCGGATCACCCGGCAAACAGTGATGGCCGGTTTTATCGTGTGAGCCGGCGCCCTTTACCGTGCCGTCATTTTGCGCCACGTGGAAATCTATCGTCCATGGCCGGAGAGCCGCCGTGATCGTTTCCAATGCGCTGTTCAGAGGCGCAGGATCCTGCCAATTGTAGTTGTCTGGAAGCAGCCTGTCTTCTGGCGCGTTATGGCCGAGAGCGTAGAGCAGTGTGTGCGCCATGTCCGCTTGAAAACCCAGTGTCTGCGGACGATCTACAGCCTCCAGCAAGTTCAGCATCTTTCTCCAGCTGTGCATGCCGCCCCAACAGATCTCGCCTTCGGCCGCCAGGCGCTCGCCATGCTGTTCGGCGATATCGCAGGCACGTTGAAACGTCTCTGAAATTTTGCACGTACTGCGTTCCGGATCCTTCACCCAATCGCTAGTCGGGGTGGCGGAGTCGATACGAATCACTCCATACCGTCGGACTCCCGTCTCACGCAGAACAGAACCAATGCGGCAGGCCTTCTCAATCTGCGAAAGAAACAGACTGCGTTCTTCCTCACCGCCCATTGCAGAACCGCCGCCCGTCGCCGGCCATACTGGCGCGACCAGAGAACCGATAGCGAGGCTTCTCGCCGAAAGATTTTTCGCGAGCCGGCGCACTTCCACTTCGCTTGCGTCGATAGGTACGTGCGGCGCTGCCAGGAACAGATCCACACCATCAAAATGCTCGCCATCTATTTCGGCTTCGCAGGTTAGATCGAGCATCGTCTCGAGATCGAGAAAAGGCTCAGAACCTGGCCCTTTTCCTACGAGGCCGGGCCACATCGCGTTGTGGATCTTCGGGAATTTATTCGCGGCAGTCACGTTACCCTTTCGGGCCATCGCTGCACTCGGGAAACTTCGGCAGAGCAGCATTACCTTTGTATCCGAGCTCTTCGATCAGGCCGATCCGCGACGTATAGTAGCCATCCGCCGTAAGACTCTTTGATCAAAGCGAAGAACTGAACGTTGCGCCCACGCGCCATGCCAGTCGTCCTATCCGCCACCTCGCATAAGGGCTCCAGAATCGAGAGCTGTTGCGCCTCGCTCAGTTCGAGAAACCTGCTCGCGCCCAGGCGTATCGCTTCCGAATCCAGCCACCGCAGCCCATCCGCTACGGCCAGCTGATGGTCCGTATTGCGCGCAATCACGAGGTCGATATACTCGGGCACCCCGGCGCCGATTGCGCCAGGTGAGTCAGTCTGCGGGATGATTAGGTCAGCGACCCTCGAAATGGCCGCAAAGTCCTTCTCATTGAAGAAATGGGGTCGGCTGATGGTCTGCGCTGGTGGAGGCGGATGCTGATGCGTTTCTGCCGTTTGTCCATACAGCTCGTCGCTCGCAAATGGATACGCGCAGGTTGCCCCGATGGCGCTGAAAATCTTGAGTAAAGACCGCCGATCGGTCGAGTAGGTTGACACTAGACTTCGTTCCTCTGCAGTCGAGTCGCAATGTGATCGGCCGTGCGCGTTGCTAGAGCCATGATGGTCAGTGTGGGATTTTTCTCCGAAGAGCTCGGAAACACGCTGGCGTCGACTACGTAAAGATTCGGAATATCATGCGACCGGCAGAACTCATTTACCACCGAAGTCTTAGGATCCGTACCGATGCGACATCCGCCTACCTCATGATTCGTGGCCGGGCCGGCGCTTACCGATAAAATTTCCGCCTTGCTCGCGAGCAAAATGTCGCGGCACCAGTCTTTCATATCGTTGTGGAGCTTCAAATCGGAATCGCCAAGCTTCCAGGTACGGCGCGCACGCGGCAATCCATATTCGTCTGTCACTTCAGGATCGAGGTCGATAAAACTTTCTTTGTTGGGGAGCATCTCGTGATAACCGGTGAACGTCAGATAGGCGGGATAACGGTCTTTGATCGATTGCTTGTAAGCGCGGCCCATTCCCTTCATGCTTCGCGCCCAGCCCACGCTGCGGTGGTTCTGATAGTTGAATTGAATCCCAAAGCTGCGCGCGTAATCGCGCTGCCGCGTGTGCATGAACGAAGGAACGTAGGCGTGGTCCAGAAATCCCTCGTCGTTCACTGACGGATTGCCGATGAGATCTGTCAAAAAAGCTTCGTAGCCGGATGTTATGTGCGGGATGAAGTTCTTTCCCAACTCGCCGCTCGAGTTTCCGAGACCCGCAGGAAAACGGCTCGACTTCGACATGAGAAGCAGGGCAACACTCTGAGCGCACGCACACGAAATCACGACCACCTTGCCTCGCGCCACGCTCTGTGTTCGCGTTTCACGATCGAAGTAGCGTACCTCTTTTACCTTGGCTTCTTCCGAGACCGGAAGATCGTACACAATGCTGTTCTGCTGGAGTTTCAGCTTGCCCGTTTTGAGAGCCGGAATCATGTGAACATCGAGCGAATTATATTTCGCAACAACATCGCACCCTGACATACAGTTCCCGCAGTAATGGCAGGCCGGACGCGCGCCACGGGATTTAGTCAAAGTGGCTTTGCGCACATGAATGACGTCTACGCCAAGCTTCTTGGCCCCGGCCTGAATAGCGCGGTCTGAACATTTCATCGGAGCGGGAGGCAGGAAAATTCCATCCGGAAGATCCTCGAGCCCGTCGTAATTACCGCAAACGCCCACCTGCCGCTCGATGCGATCGTAGTAAGGCTTCATCTCCGCGTAGCCAAACGGCCAATCTTGACCGCCGCCATCATGCTGGCGTCCCTTGAAGTCCCGTTCACTAAATCGGAGTGCAACGGCATTCCAGAGCTGCGTCTTGCCGCCGAGGCCACGGCTGCGCTCACTATCCATGCCAGGCTTACCCGGCTTCATCACCGGGATGCTGCGAAAAGGAAACTCGTAGGGCAGCGCGTGTGTATTGAAGTCCGTTCGAGTGTCGAGCTTCGGGCCGCCTTCTAGTACCAGAACGTCTGCACCGAGCTCCGCCAGTCGCGCGGACAAAGTTCCGCCGCCGGCGCCCGAGCCAACCACAATCACGTCGTACAGCTTATCCGGCATCTGGTTCAGCAGCGCTGGCAAGATCAGCTGGGAAGCGACGGCTACTTCGCTTGGTGGGCAACAATCTGGCTTTTGATTTTGTCGTATGTCGATTGCGGGATGATTTTCTTGGTCGTCAAGTCTGCTTTAGACCGGTATGGCCGTCCCGCGATAATCTTTGCCGATAGCGCCGGACCGATGCCGGGCAGGGCATCGAGGTCAGCCTCGCTTGCGCTATTGATATCGACGAGACTCTTCTGAGCGGTCGTCGCGGTGGCGGAACTCTTGGCGGATTTCTTGGTTGCGGCGGTCTGAGCGGCCACAAGAGATACGGCCAGAACAAGCGTGGACAACCAGCGGGCAATTTTCATAATGGGATTCTATCAATCAATCGATTCTCTATGGCTGAGCTGTTTCGAGGAAGTTCTAAACCGTTTGTCAGATGGTGGTGGCTCTCCGGCCCTTTTATCCAAGCCGATATCTCGCGTCAGCTTCAGTGGGTGCGCGACCAGGGTTTTGGCGGCGTGGAGCTGGCTTGGCTCTATCCAGGCTGGCTCGAGGAGGAAGGGGACGACTCGCTCCGGCCGGAATGGCTTGGCCCCGAATGGCGCGAACTCATCTCATTTACGAAACGCGAAGCGGAGTCGCTCGGACTCGGCTGCGATTTCACTTTCGGTAGCTGCTGGCCATTCGGCGGGACTTGGGTAACTGCTGAAGATTCTCTGCACACCTTCGCCGGTCCTGCCGCCCAGCGTATTCGCAACACGTGGCAGGAGCCAAAGGAATGCCGTGTCGTCGATCATCTTTCGGCGGCTGCCTTAGAGAACTATGCACAGCCGTTGGCGGGCGCACTCGAAGATGCGTTGCGGGGAGACCGTTCGGCCCTCTTCTGCGATTCGCTCGAAATCTCCACCGAGGGCCTCTGGTCAGGAAGACTCTGGAGCGAATTTGAGCACCGCTTCGGCTATTCGCTGCAGCCTTTCGCAGAGGAACTCCAGGCTCACCCTGACGTTCGTTACGACTATCGTCAACTGATTTCTGCCACCATCGGCCGCGAATTTTATGCCCAGTTCACGGCCATCTGCCATCGACTCGGCGCCAGTTCCCGAGTTCAGTGCCATGGTGCACCCACCGATCTGCTGCAGGCTTACGCAAATGTGGATATTCCCGAGTCCGAAGCCCTGCTCTTTCCTCCGTCTTTCTCGCGAATCGCGGCCTCAGCCGCTGCCTGGGCCGGCAAGACCGTAGTAAGCGTCGAGAGCTTTACTTGCATTCACGGCTTTCCCGGGTGGGATCAAAGTGCCGAAGACACCTGGAAGCGTGAAGATGCGCGTGATTTGAAGTTGCTAGCCGATGCTCTGTTTGCGAACGGCGCGAACCAGATCATCTGGCACGGCATGCCATATCAGCCGTCCGGCAAACAGGTCGAATTCTATGCAGCGGTGCACATAGGCCCCGACAGCCCGTTCGTTTCGCAACTTCCCGCGTTGAACGCATATTTAGAGTCAGTCTCAACCATTCTGAAAGAAGGCAGCCCCGTCGGCGGTCTCGGCATTTACTTGCCCTTTGAGGATGCCCTGATGCGCGATCGATTGCCTGAAGACGGGCGAACACCCGGCGCAAATTATTACTGGGAAATGCGCAGCGCTGTCCCGCCGGAAGAGACAGAAGGCTTTCACCCACTCTGGATTTCCTTGCCGTTCCTCAAAGAGGCAATCGTTCAGGAAGAAGGGTGCATCCGCTCGAGAGGCTTGCTCCTCGATGGAATCTACGTTGACTGCGAGTGGCTCGATGCCGCGTCGTTGTTCGAGCTGGAGCGTCTTGCGCTGGCGGGCGGCGCGCTTATCTGGAAGCAGGCTTGCCGTGAGCCGGGGCGGAAACCGTGTGGCTCTTACGAAGCACGTCTGCAAGCAATTCTCAGCCGCGCTCGACGCCGCTTGGCCGATGTGCGTCTACAGCCGCTTCTCTCCGGAAGTGATTTGCCTCCGTATTGGGCGCGCCGTCTGGGCGATGACCTGTTGCTCTTCTTTGCGCATCCTAAAGCCAAAGAGATCGGGTACCCGATGCCTCATCTCTTCTCGCTCGAAAGCCGGGACGAAGTTCGGGAAGTCACGCTGCATTGGGAAAAGCGAGAGACACTGCTGCGCCTGCAATTCGAACCTCACCAATCGCAGGCTCTCTTGGTCACACCCACTGGAGCAGTTCAGCGCGTAGGCGCTCGCTGGGATTCAACTTAGAGTGCTTGTCTCAAGCCCATCCCGAACGAGCCTCCCAAATGCAGTTGGCTCGTAGTAGGGAAAGGCGTGAGTGAGTCTGGGATGATCTGTCCAGCTCCAGGCAGTCCATCCGATCTCGAGCTCTTGCAGATAAAGCATCAGTTCCCTGCCCCAGTCCAGATCGTTTTCGCCGCCTCCCCACTCCGCCACAAAGACGGGGATGGATCGGGCGAGATTGCCGAAAGCTCTCTTCCACGGCTTCTTCTTGTTGGGGTAAACATGAGAGGAGTAAACCACTCCGTCGATGCCATAGATAGGAAATCCTTCGAGATCGTAGCCCCAATCAACACCCGACACGAAAATAAGGGCGGTTGGGTGCTCCTCACGAATCACGCGCACCAGATGCCGGGCCCAAGGCTGCCATTCGGCCATACTGACGCGGCGACTTCCGATCCGAAATAAATCTCTTCGCTCAGTTATACCCACTAGTTCCATCGGGTCATCAATAAGAGGGTTATGGGGCTCGTTGAACACGTCATAGAGAACAGCGGGCTCGTAAGCAAACCGCCGGGCGAGCTGACGCCAAAGCTCGATGGAATTCAGATCCGGCAGAGGTGGGACAAAGTTTTCAGCGCCGTTCGCGAGGTGCCCGCGGGGTGTCACTGCGTCGAGCCACTGCAAGTCAAGTAAGGTATAGGCGCCTTGCGCAGCAGCTCTTTGTATGACCCGCTCGATGCGATTTAAATACGGCTCCGGATCATATTGGGATGTACGCAGGGCCCAAGCCTGGTTGAAAGGAAGGCGGACGACATTCGCGCCCCAAGCCAGGATCTTATCAATATCGCGGTCGATGGCGTTTAGCTCATCGACCCCGAATTGAGCCTCCGGCAGATACTCGAATCCCGACCTGTTGATTCCACGCAGAATCACAGGCTTCCAGGTTTCGGCCTCAACTACCTTCCTACCCCTTGTTGTGAGAGCAGGAACTCCGTACGACAGCAAGCAAAACTAGGTTCGGCGGCGAACCAAAGCGTGATAGATCACGAGGACAAGAATAGCTCCGATGGCGGCCACGAAGACACTATACAGATTAAACCCAGTTACTCCATGAGCTCCGAGCAGAGTGAAAAGCCAGCCTCCAACGATAGCGCCGACAATTCCCAGAATAATATCCAGGAAAATGCCTTCGCCTGTCTTATTGACTACCTTACTTCCGATAAACCCAGCTATCAACCCAAGAACAATCCAAGCGACAAACGACATAATTACCCTCCAATGGTGATATGTTGACTTACTGACTACGAGACATGTGAGACATGATTAGCGCAAGGGATCCCGCACCGAGCGCCTTTACAAGCGTTGGGTGCTGCGCGTAAAAATTACCTGCGGTATCTACAATTGACGGATCGCGCTGCTGCGCCTGCTCCGCCATCTGCTGAACTTTCTCCGGAGGTACCTGCTGAGCTTGCTCCGGCGTAAGTTGAGTGTTACCCGAACCGCTTACCAGATTGCCTAAGATACTGGCCCCAGCGGCCGGGCCCAAAGCACCAAGCAAATGATTCAGAATGCCGGCCTGCTGTGCTCCATTCGATTGCCCGAACAGATTACCCACAACTTGACCAAAGCCGCCGCCCTGCCCCGAGCGAAAAGCCTCGGAAAGTCCGCTAGCCAGATGCGATTGTGGAGCACTTTGCGCTACTTGGTCAAAGTGCTGCTCGACATTCGTTGGATTCGCGGTCGATGGATTCGCATACTGCTGTAAGATCCCAATGATATTCGCAAAAGACATCCCAGGCACAACCCTTCTTCGGAGCGCGTCCAGCGGCACTCACAAACTTCGATATAGTCTCCGCCTTGCCGAACGCAAGATCGCGAGCGCACGTATGACTCTAACCGATGGTAAAAAGCTTCTTATAAATCAACTAGACAGTTAAATAGAACAGTAGATAAGTACTTAGAGCTGTCCTAACCATCTACTACAGTCCAATAGCTGCAACGGCGCTCAGGGTCCGGCACTCTATAACGGAGCTTAAGATGGCTTCTCAATATACGATGGAAGATCGGACTGAGCCCAAGCCCTTAACGTTTTGCTTATGCCTGGTAATCGCTTATACCGCTACCACGTTGTCGATGTCTTCACGCGCCAGCCGCTTGAAGGCAATCCGCTGGCTGTGTTCCCGGACGGCTCGGGGCTCGATGATGCAACCATGCAACGCATTGCGCGCGAGCTCAATCTCTCAGAGACCGTTTTCGTTTTGCCCTCCCGAGAGGTGGACTGCGCGGCACGTCTGCGTATCTTTACACCCGCACGAGAAATGCCGTTTGCCGGGCACCCCACAGTGGGAGCGAGTTTCGTACTGCTTGCCGAAGACATTGTGCCGAAAAGCACGGAGCAATTCACTCTCGAAGAAGCAATTGGCCCCATTCCTGTCCGACTTGAAGGCGCCGACCCTCCGCTTATCTGGCTCACAACTCCGCCCATCCATTTCGGGGACATGGCGGAACCGTCACTCTGCGCCGAAATACTCGGCTTAGACGTAAGCGATTTGATCCACATCCCGCCGCAGGTGGTCAGCGCCGGCAATCCGGCTGTCTTTGTCGCTCTGAAAGATAAGGAAGCCGTCGACCGAAGCTGGTTAGACTCCTCAGGCATTAAAGCACTGAAGGAGAGGCATCCCGAACCGGGCTTCGCCTTCGTATTCACGCCGACCGCCGATGGAGCGTACTCCAGGATGTTCGCCCCGGAATTCGGTGTCGTAGAAGATCCCGCTACGGGCAGCGCCACCGGGCCGCTGGCCGCTTATATGCTAAAACACGGATTAGTTTCGGGCTCCGCAGGCACTCGCTTCATCAGCGAGCAGGGCACAAAGATGGGCCGGCGCAGCTTGCTTCATGTTCAGCTGAATGGCGAGAGTGGATCGCAGAGCATCGAAGTAGGCGGCTACGTAACCCCATTAGTGCAAGCCACAATGCAGCTCTGAAGAGAGAACTTTTCGACCTTGTCCACCGAACCCCAAACCTCGCCAGCTAGTTCCGGCCTCAGACGCTCTCTCACAGTCTGGGATCTCGTTTTCTATGGATTGATTGTGATCCAACCAACGGCTCCGATGCCGATCTTCGGAGTCGTCTCGCAAGTGGCCCGTGGCCACGTCGTGACAACCATCCTGATCGCCATGTTCGCTATGCTCCTCACGGCTGTTAGTTACGGCCGGATGGCGCGTGTGTATCCGAGCGCCGGATCAGCCTATGCCTATGTCAGCGCCGAGTTCGGGAGTTTCGCCGGGTACCTAACCGGCTGGGGAATTGTTCTTGACTACCTTCTCAATCCTTTGATCTGCACCATTTGGTGCAGCAAAGCGGCCGCGAACATTCTCCCGATCCCCTCGTTCCTGTTTGCGATCTTCTTTGCTCTACTCTTCACCATGCTCAATCTGCGCGGCATTGAAACGTCGGCCGCCCTGAATCGCTGGCTCGCGATTAGTATGTCCGTCGTGGTTGTGGGCATGCTGGTCGTCATGATCTCTTATCTGGCCGGGCTGCATTCTGCCGGTCCTGCCTTCTTCCTGCAGCCGTTCTACGATCGGGCAAACTTTTCTCTTCCCTCTGTTCTCACCGGCACATCCGTTGCTGCACTTACCTATATCGGATTCGACAGCATCTCCACGCTATCCGAGGAAGTCAAAAATCCGCAAAAAAATATTTTGCGGGCGACCGTCTGGACCTGCGTCGCTACCGGCATCTTCTCGGCTGTTGAAGTTTATGTCGCGCAGCTCGTGTGGCCGGATTTCCGCCACTACCCGGATGTCGATACCGCTTACAGCTTCGTCGCTGGACGTGCCGGAGGGCTGCTTCTCTTCCACGTTGTGAACGGCGCCCTACTCATTGCCACGCTCGGTTCAGGTATCGGATCTCAGTTAGGCGCAGCCCGTCTGCTATATGGCATGGGCCGCGACAATGTGTTGCCTTCCCGCTTCTTTGGACACCTGGACAAGAAATCGAATATCCCGAGCTACAACGTGATATTCAGCGGAGCCATCGCCCTCATCGGCTCACTCTCAATCAGCTACCAACTCGGCGCGGAGCTGCTGAACTTCGGAGCCTTCCTGGCTTTCACCGGAGTGAACCTCTCGGCCTTCATGCATTACTTCGTGCGCGGGCATAATCGTAGCTGGAGTTATCTCGTACTTCCGCTAACCGGCTGCGCGGTTTGCCTATATATCTGGTCGAGCTTGCGCTGGCAGGCGCGTGTAGTTGGTTTTAGTTGGCTTTGTATCGGGGCTGCTTATGCGCTAATCAGGCGCCGCGCCCTATCGAGAGTTTGAATCGCGCTTGCGTGCGAACTTTCGCCGGATATCCGGCGAAAATTCCTTCAGTATGTTCGAGGCAAGATCCACGCTGATTTGACTGCCAAACTTCGTGGCCGCATCCGAGACATCGCGATTGTCCGCGTAATAGGAATTCGAGATCGCGACGGCGCTTGCATTGCCGAGAAACTCCGAATAGTTAAATTGCTTCGCACCGGAATCGTTGTGCGTCTCAAAGATCTGCCCGATCGCGTAGCCCAGCCGCTGCCAGGTAGTCCCGGTCCCGCGCCGAAAGTAACGCGGGTCCTGATGGAGCAGACTGGGGTAGATCGCCTCCGTCATATAATCGCCGATCACAAAGTCTGCGTAGGAGGTGCCGAGATATCGGGCGTATCCCGCCACGCCTTGCCCGAAGGATCGATTTGCATTGGTTAGTTGCGACTCGCCGGCAAATGCGGCTGCTAGCACGAAAGTGCCCCGATCAAAAGAATCTTGACTCGCGATCTTAAACTTCTCGCGCGTCGTGAGCGGCACATATGGATTGAGGCTGGCGGAAGTTCGGTAGTTCGGAATGATCCCAAACAGCCGCTTGCTCTCGCTGCCCTGCTCGCTTGCTTTAGCGAGCACCCCGGGAGTGGGCTGTTGAGCAACGCAGGTGAGTAGCGGAAAACCCAAATAAGCAGTTAGCAGTGTCGCGTACGGAAGCATTCTTCGCCGCCGGCCGGCACAGATTAGCCTTTTAAATTGAGCCAGATCCGTTGGTAAGCCTTCGTGCACCTCTCTTCGATGCGCAAAAAGACACCAGGTTCCAACGAAAGCTGCGTGCACCTTCGAAGGAGAGGGGCGCGTACCCCTCTCCTTCGCCAACATACTACGGTGTTACTCCATTTACAATGACTGTCGCCAAAGTGTTTCGTGCGTTCAGATCCTTGCCACCTGTTCGGTCCTGCAGGAAGAATATTTCGCCATCCGTAACCCAATTGCCAGTTGCCGCTGAACCAGTCGGTCCGGTTTGCGCAAAAAGCGGTCCGGTCGGGCTGCCGACGTGAACCTCGACAAACATCACGCTCGGTGGAGCAGTCCAGGCAAGTGTAACTGTGCCGTGACCGTTGCCGTCGAGTGTAGCCGGGTTTGGAGTCGCGGTAAAGATAACTCCATCGTTAACGGCCGCAGCTGCAGAGGAAGCTGTCAGGGCGGAGTTGCCGTTCACTCCACTCGGAAAGAAACCGCCGGAAGATACACTAGCAGCACCGTAAGCAAGATAGAGGACTTCTCCGGGAGTCCGGGTGAACGTCAGCGCATTGCTATCCGTCGAGAAGTATTGATTTCCCGAAGGAGGAGGCGGAACGTCAGCTGCGTCGAGCGGATTTGTAGTAATGCCCCCCTGAGAAATCAGAAAACGGATATTACCGGCGTGAAGGGCCTCAACCGCCAGAATGCGGGCAGCGTAGCCAAGAATGGTTTTGCTTGAGATGAGAGGAGCCGCGCCGCCGTAGGCTGTAACGCCTATGTCTTCGAAGATCCGCGCCAGCGTTAAAAATTCGGTTTCGTTGCCAAACCCAAAGCCAAGCGCATTCAGGTTGATCGCCGGCTTAGCAATCGGCGCATCGGAGCCCAACGAGAGAATGGCGTTCTGGAGAAGTGAGACGTGCGTCCGCTCGTCGGCGGCTAGTTCCTCAGCGATGGCTAGCACATTAGCGTCGGTGAAGCTAACCTTACTTCCTCCTGTCGTAGCTCCCCCGGCGCCGCTACCCGTAACATCGACACCGAAGGAGGCTATACCTTGACCGGTGGTGGCATAGGTGTAAAACTCGGCCTCTAAAAATTCAAGATTGAGGGCAAAATTCAGAATGGCGGCATCGTAAATTCCGCTTTGCGCCTCAAGTTGCGTCGGTTTAAGGGCCGAAGCGACACCGACGGCGGCGCTTGCAATACCGAGTTTTCGAACGAAATTTCGGCGGTTCGGGCTCTTTTCAGCTAAATCTTCCAGTAATTCACTTTTCATAATTGTTGAAAGGACGGCGCTCTATCTCACGAGTTACACTTCGCTACGCATTTTCTCCCTGCCATTATTAGCATATTCCCTTTAATTTGGTATGGCAATGCCTATAATGCGGATTCGACCGGATCGGATGAGCCCTGTGTTGAGGCTGGCCTGCTGCGAACCTTCGACCGGAAAGGCTCCAACTGCCGGGTTTTCTGAACCTCAGTCCGGTAAATAGCCTCCAAACGGCAGGTTGCCTCTCTGGAGTCTCGTTTCTGCTCAACCATCGCCCGAGCACGTGAGGCAAGCGCAGCGCCATGATCGGGATCGATCAAGAGGCGCAGGACGGCGTCGGCAAACGCGGCGGGCTCATCTGCCAATTCGCAAAATTCGCCGGATTGCTTGGCCAGCCCTTCGGCACCCAGAATGGTTGACACCGCTGGGATACCGCAAGCGAAAGCCTCCAACAGTTTGACGCGAACGCCGGAGCCGCTTAGGACCGGGCAGATGAACACAGAGAAGCGCCGAAGCGGTTCCTTGATATCCGGCACAGTTCCAAGCAGGCGGATCTGAGGATGATCATTCCAAATCGTCGAGGATGCGGGCGGGTCCGACCCGACGACCTGCAGTGTGACCGAAGGACGGGAGAGAATGATCGCCGGAAAGACCTCCTCGGTGAACCAGCGTAAGGCGTCCAGGTTGGGCGAATGGCGGAAGCTTCCCACAAACAGCAGCGTGTCGGGAAGGCGCTCCGAAGGTCCGCTGCTATAGCGGCCGATGTCGATGGCGGCCCGAACATCCGCATCCACACGACCGCGCAGCGCGGGTACTGCACGCACCAGGTCCTCTGCGTTTTCCTCGCTGCACACCTGCACCCGATTGAAGCGTTTGAGCAAACGCGGCTCATAGACTCGCATGCGAACGTACTCGCTAAAGAGCGCGCAACGGAAGCGACCCGAAGCAAGACGCCGGCGGAGGGACTGGAAAGAAATATCGTGTTCAAACAGAACCGTTGGTATGTTTCTGTAATCGCCACTGTATTGGCCGAGAATTGTATATTCCAGTTGCAGGACATCTATTTTTTGCAGGTAGATTGAGCGCTGAATAAGCCAGTCGAATTCGCGGACTGCAAACTCTCTGATTGCCGCCGGAGTCATCGTCCAGAATGCATCTATCGGGAAATGCGGGCGAACCAGAAATTGCGCCGTTTGGCACAGGGGAGAGAGCGTCCAATTGGGGGCAAGTTGCTCAGGCGTGTCCAGAAAAGAGAGCAGATGGACGTCCGCAATCCGCGTCAGAGGCGTAAGTGTTTCCTTCATGAAAACAGCCCCACCGTGAACTGGCGGTTCGATCGGATAGGGCGAGACGAAAAGTACACTCAATCGATCGGGAACAGCACTCGTGGGAACCAGAAAACGATCGCGAAAGTAGCCGCCTTGGGGGCGGAGGAAGGCTTCGCGGTCTGAAACAACTTTGAGCGAGCGAGCGCGCCACCTGCTCCGGCAAATCTGCGGCAGCCGTTTGCAGGCGCGCATCAGATCGGTCGTTGGATATGCGTCTGCCGAGGAACGGGCTCCAGACCCCTTCCAATTGCCGTGAATAGCCGCCCAGAAGTGCGAGAGAAGCAGCCGCCAGTCCTGGATATTCTTCCAGCAGTAAAGAACGGCATTTCTCCGGACAACCCTTGCAATCAGCGCACCGGAAAAGTTCTTACCGATCGTTCCACGATGTTCATGAATAACAACGCTCGAGGGTTCGTAAAAGACTTTCCAGCCCCGCTTCCATGCCAGGCGGCCAAGATCGGTGTCTTCGTAGTAGAAGGGGTGAAACAGAGGATCGAAGCCACCCAGCTCCAGAAACTTTCGCTTATCGAAGGCGCTCGATCCGCCTCCCGGGTAGGCGCACGGGTACGCCTCTTTCAATTCAACATCGATCCGATGGCCGACGCGAAGTGTACCCTTCTCCCACCACGTTTCCGTCAATCCGGTTTCTTCACGCCGGCGCTGTGGATCCGAAAAGAAGATCTGCGAGGAGACCGCAAACACTAACGGGTCGGCAAAGTGCTGAAGCAGTGGACTGAGGAACCCGGTCTGGACGTGCATGTCATTATTCAGCAGAACGACAATTTCATTTGCCGCGACAGCCACACCAGAATTAGCCCCTCCTGCAAAGCCCGCATTTTGGGGAAGCTGATGAATTCGTATTTGCGGAAAATGCTCCTGGAGAAAGGCCGCGGAACCATCGGTCGAAGCGTTGTCGACCACGATAATTTCGTTTCCGGAGCTGAGATCAACAGCGGCAATCAACTGAGGAAGCGACCGGGCCAGTAGCTCGCGGCCATTCCAATTGGGGATGATGATGCTTGCGGTTTGATGACGGGCCGGCGAGTGAACAGGAGGCCGCCGTTTCCCGAAACCCAGGAAACTGAGATCGACAGCGAGCAGAGCGAGAGCGCTTGCCATTGCTACGGGCAAAGCTGCGAGAAAGAAAAACAGATCTGTTACGAACTGCCGGAGCGGCTCGCTTCGTTTGCGAATAAAGGCCTTGAAGGGTGAAAGCCTCAGACGCCGATTACTATACGGGCCTACCCGGAGCATGCGTCCGAGACGCACCCAGCTAGAGCTCCGCACGCGATCGCTTTCAGCCACCATATTGTCGTTGTGTAACTGCGCTGCCTGCAAACGAACTTCGAAGGCGTGCCGGGCTGCTTCCGCCTCCGCCAGCTCCGCTTGAACCCTGTCGAGCGACGCCCGGCTTGCTTCGTAACTCGCTCGCAGTTCCGCTTCCGCCTTTCCTAGGCTCGCCTGTGCTTGGTTTCTCTCGGCAAGGGCATCGGCCAGTTCCCGGTTCTTGTTCTGCAGTTGAGTTCGGGTCTGAGCGAGTTTAGAATCCAGGCTGAGCGCCCAGTGATTATGGCTCTCCAGTTCCTCATTTAGGTTGCGATGAGCGTGTAACAGGGATTCGAACTGCTGGCGCAATTCCCCGATTTCCGATTGAAGTGCTCGAATGTGTGACTCCCGCTCTTGCAGGAGATTGGCGGCAGCTGGAACGAAGACGAACGACGGAACTGCGATCGGTCGCTGAGAACATACTGCGAAGAAGAAATGAGTCTCGGAAGAAGCGGCAGCAGAAGGAAGGTAAGCATCGGTGGCGCCTGTTGCAGAGCCTGAAAAGGTCACCGCCGCCTGATGGTTCTGCGAGAGAACTTTGACAAACGAGAAGTGCTTCGCCAGAACTTGCTCGAACTCGTCCAGCTCGAATTCGTGTAAGTGGAAAGGATTGGGACCGCTTCCGGTGCGGGCGTCAGCGTAAGCAATTTTGTTCGGAGTTGAAACCAGAAAAACGCCGTCCGGCGAAAGCACGCGAGCTGCTTCTGAAAGCAGAAGAGCCGAATCCGCCAAATGCTCTATCAATTCGAAAGCGGTGATTAGATCGAAAGCTCCGGAGCGGAATGGCATCTCAGCCGCAGAGGCGGCGAGAAAATCAGCCTTTGAGCAGGAGGCTGAAGCATAGGCAATTGCCTCAAAAGAGGAATCGAGCCCAATGACACTGTGGGCAGATTCAGCCAGGAGTTCGGCTCCATAACCGGTTCCGCAGCCAAGGTCCAAAACTTCCCGATGGCGAGCGAACCTGGCCGCGAAGCTGTACCGGGCTAAATGCTCATTCCAGAGATCAACATCGACGGCTCCGGGGATAACCCGTTCGCCTGTAAACGACAGAGATGCAGCAGAGTTTTCGACACTGAACAACTTAATTAAACTCCTCGTGGCAGATACAGAACCTCTGTATGTTTTGTGGTCCGCGACGGGAAGTAAATCTAGGTTGCAGACATTATAGCCGCAACCGAACCGCATCAGAACACGTTTTCAACAGGTTTGACCGTTGATTCTGCATAGCTCGAGGCAACAGCTACTGAGACGGTCATTCGGGAACGACCGCGCAGGCGGCGGCTTCATGGCTGCGCCTTCCGAGCAAACCCCAGCCAGCTACCGGGAAGGCTTTCGGACTAAACAAGGGAGAGACCAGGGATCTGAGAAAACAATTCCGAACTCATCGACCGGCCGCGATGCAAATTCTACACTCCGAAAACCAGCAGTGCGGAAGTGCAGCTCCAAGGCAGGACGCGAGAATAACCGCATTTCCAGCGTCTGCCCCGGACCGCCGTGGAAGCACAGCTGGTCAAAGACTTCCAGTTGTCGGTCGCGCCTTCTGTTCACCAGTAAGTACTCGCACTGGAGCTTTGCAAGCGTCCAATCGAAGAGATGCGGAAAGTGCTCCTTCGTGTCTCCTTCGGGAGCCCAGGGGGCGCTGAACACCACAAATCCGCGCGGCTTCAGCAGCCTGAAAAGGTTATCGAAGGCGGGCTGCACGGGCGGAGTTATATGTTCGAACACCTCGCTCGCAATGATGAAGTCAAGAGATTCCGGTTTCCCACAGGATGGGTCTGTGACATCGAAAAACGGCTCTGCGTCAAAGCGTGTATTGATGAAGTCAAGCTTCTGTGCGAGGATGTCGGCGTATATCGGACTGTCGCTCAGCCCTAAGCCCCGAACATGTTTTGCCATGGGGAAGTTAGGAAGGAGGTAGCTTTCGCCGAATAACTGCAGCGATATTTCGTGAACGATCCATCTGAACCTGATGTTTGATCCGCAGGCACATGTCGGTTTTTCGCGGTCGAGGCCGGCCCGCAAAGGAACCGTGTTCTTCGCGCCGCAGATGTTGCAGCGGAACTCTACCACTCAAAATCTCCTGAAGAACCGCTGCCGGTCAAAAAAGGAGTAGCAGGACCCGAGCGCAACAAAGGCAAGCCACGACTCGGTAGTCAGGAAGCGGGCGGTCGGGCGAGTCACCGTGAGGATAGCTCCTTCAAAAAACAGGAACAGAAAAACAGCACAGAGCCAGTGTGCGGGTAAGGTGATGCGCCAAAAGTAGAGAAGGCAGACTGCAAATAGGGAAGGTAACAGCAGAAGGAACCAATACCAACCGTACAGCGCGCGATGCCAGCGCTCGGTAAGCGAAGGAAATTTGCTGAAATGGGCTGAACTTGCCGCAAAATCTATGCCGAACTGCTGCCGGTATGAGGCTACGTCAGCTTCTGGCAACAGGCCCTCGTAGCCTTCGTCTACGCGAAGAGTGTTCAACAAGTAACGGCGATCAAAATACTGGGCAGCGGTTTGGAGACTCAGGCGAACTGCGCCCATTGGATCCCGTTCCAGTGCGCGAACAGCCGTACGATGGGCTATTCTGTCAGCGGCTTGTTCATCGCCACCGCATGCCCGCATGATGCGGTCGCAGATTCCATCCGGGTACCAGCGCTGAGCATCCCGATTTTGGGGCGGGGCAAGCGGTACGCGCGACGGACTGAAAATGCGGGCACGCTGGCTTGCGATAGGGTAATCTATTGGTTTCAATAATGGTGCGAAGTCACTGATAAGAAACAAACCTTCGTTATAGAAGTATGCGGGGTGCCCGTGCATAGGGGGTCCGATCAAGTTCCCGTATAAGTGACGATAACCGAAGAGCAACCCTTGGCTGAGAATGAACCCGAACAGAACCGGAAGCGCCATCATCCGCAGCAGCTCAGTGATTCCCATAGCGCGTTGCCGGAAGATGCTGCCCGCCGCAGGAGACAGCAACACGCGAAAAAGCGGTAACGCGAACGAGCAGAGAATGGCTGTCGGCAGAAAGCCGATGCGAAGACCGATCAGGAGAGCGCCGGAGAGTTGCACGACGGCGAGCGTGCCGAGTCGTCCTGTTGCAAGATAGTCGAAACACAACAATGCAAAAAGCGCGAAAGCAAGCGTCGCGACTACTTCCGTCAAAACGTAGCGTTCGGCGAGCAGCTGCAACGGTTCAAATGCGCAAAGGAGGCTGCACGCCGTCGCAATCGCGAAACTGATTTGGAAATAGCGAACGAGGCAAACTGCCACGAGCCATGCTGAGAGGCCTGACAGAAAGGCTTGGCAGACAACCAGGGTATGAAGAGAGTGAGGCCACACCGCAAAGATCCGAAGAAAGAAGCCATATAGAAAGCTGCGGTCAGGTGGAATCCAGCCTGTCAACGCGGTGTAGAGATACGAGCGGGAGTCGCCGAGGAACAGGCGGGGCGTTGCATCAAAAACAAGAAGAATAGCTTTTATGCCAAGATCGGCAGCGAGCACGAACAGCAAAGACCGCCAATAGGCGACTTGCGGTCCCGACTTCGCTTCAGACATGCGCTATCGAAGAATGCCGCAACGCTCTTTGCAAGGTGCCGGTGAGACTTTCGGACTTAAAACGATGTTGAGTTTGGTGCGCCCGGTAAGATTCGAACTTACGGCCTTTTGCTTCGGAGGCAAACGCTCTATCCAGGCTGAGCTACGGGCGCACAGTGAGAAACTAGGATCCCTTCTTCGCGACGACCGCTCGAGCAACCCTGCTGTCTACGCGCTTCGCGGAAGTGCTGGTTGAAAGCAGCTGCTCGATATGCTGACGAATGTTCTCTTCCTTCATCAGCTTGTCCCAATCGTCGTTTTCTTTCGCCGGCGTCTTGTAGTGAATGTACCCTTTGCGATCTATCAGCACGAGTTGAGGCACGACGTATCGGCCTGGGTCGAAGCCCATAAACGCTGTCATCGAGGCATCAGTCGTCCAGGCGACCGGAAAGTTCACCTGATACTCCTTCGCGAAATTTTCGACCAGCAGATCGGCGTTCGGGTTCACGGCGACATCAATCACCTGCAACCCCCTCGATCCATACTCGGACTGCAGCTTACTCATCAGATGCGACGCGGCCTGACAATGGGGGCAAGTCGTAAAGATGAATTCGAGCGCAACAACTTTACCCTGATACTCAGAGAGAGTCTTCTGGCCTTGGCCCGGAACAGTGAAGCTCAGCTCAGGCGCCTTTTTCACCGACTCAAGCTCCGAAGCAAACGAAGATACGCCGAGCCAAGCAAGCCCTGCGACGATAGTAATGATCTTGTTCACAGCGAGTAATCCTAAGTTTTCAGTTTAGCTTAGCTTGCAAGCCTACCGGCTTGCGCCCGCCCAGTGAGATCTTCAGGTTCGCCCAGACCGCCGGGTTTTCAATGCCTTCCACGCTCACCAGGGTGTCCTGCCGTAAATGGGTCAAAAAGAAGCCGCTATCGCCTGTTCCCGAAAAGACGTCCGCGGTCTCAGATGCTGGTTCGCAGCGCTTCCATTTGTTCCGGAGTACCTGCTTGTAAGCCGCAAAATATTCCCGGGCACTGCCCTCCGAATCCCATCGCGAAACGTACTCGAACACCGGGCGACGGGCCTTCTCGCGGGCGGTCACCCGAAATTGTGCCCCCTTCAAATGCGTGGCAAGCGCAAAGCCTTTCGCCTGCCCAACATACTGCCACAACAGCATCCGATGATCGAACTCCCCCACTGAACCTTGGGCTACTTCTTCTTCCCCCTCCCCTAGATCCAGCTTTGGGAGTTCCGGGATACTTGGCTTCTCGCCGGAGAAATATTGCTCCGGATGAAGTATCTGCGAGGACGCAACCGGTGCGCGAGTGAACACCTGAGTAAATGCGATCTTGCCCAGCCGCCTGAAGACCGCGTCAAAAAATCGGGTCCCCTCGCTATACGGAAACAGCAGCGACTGCTGGATGTAGAGCGGCGACGCCTTCAGCACCGGATACTCAGTTGACGATGTGTCGCTCGAATCCTCAATGGCTTTCAGCATCTCGGGCGTCGGTACCGGTGGTTTGCCCTCGTGAGCGAGTTCGTAAGCAAACATCAGCCATGATGCCTGGCCTTCGACGACCGCCGTGTGGGCCAGATTTTCATCGTCGTTCGAGGGGCTCTCATCCATGTAACGCGCCAAATTGAAATGCTGGTCCGCCAAGGCGTGCGATAGCTCATGTGCCAGTGTTGTTACTTCTTCATTGAGTGGAGATCCTTCAAGGAGAAACAGCTTTTTCTGGTCGTAGTCATAGAACGCCGCCGCCTGTTCTGCCAGCAGGTCAAGGGTCGATTTCTTCAAGTCGAAACTCTGCGGAACCAGGCCGAACATCTTGAGAGCGAGCTCATCGGCACGAATTTCGTCGGGCCGCAGCGTCTTCTTGATGCGCTTGCGCAGGAACTGCCGCAGGTGTTTCTTGGAAATCGTGTCGTAAGGTACTGCATGCTGCTCAGTGAGCCCTGAGATGCTCGCCACCGAGTGTGCAATCTCATTGATCTGGCTGAATACCGGATCTTGCTCGTGCTTTCGCGCCGCGACAAGCAACAACACGCCAAGTGCTGCCGCCACAGCGGCTGGAAAGCGCTGCCTCATTCTCTTCAGACTACTTGATCAACGAATACTGCGCGATCAGATCGTGCACGCCGTGCGTGAAAATTTGAACGCCTATGCAAAGCAGGATGAAAGCCGCAAGCCGTACGATTACGTTCATTGCCGTCTGACCCAGAAACCGTGCCAGGCGCTCGGCGAAACGATAACTCAGGTAGATTGCAATCACCAGCAGTATCGGCCCGATCAGAGAGGCAGCCAGCCTGATCCAGCCATTTTCATGGATAGACTGGCTCGCACCGAGCGTCAGAGCGACCGAAATCGAACCTGGACCAACCGTAAGCGGCAGCGTCAGAGGATAAAACGCGCGGTCTGAGATATCCTGCCGGCTGACCTTTTTCTGCGCGCAAGCCTGCTCCTGTTCGGCGTCCTGCTGCAACAGAGTCCAGCCGGTCCACATCACTACCAGACCGCCACCGATCTGCACTACTGGGATCGAGATGCCAAAGAACTTCAGAATATGGCTGCCAATCAGCATCGATCCGATGAGTAGCCACAAGCTGTTCAGCGCGATTTTGCGCGAGAGCGTGGCGCGGTCGAGTGTCGAGTAGCCGGCCGTTAATCCCAGGAAGATTGGAATATTTCCGAGCGGATCGATAATCGGAAATAGCGCGGTCAAAACCAAAACCGAGCTCTTCGCCACCTGCACTACTGGGTCGAGAGTCACCGAACTACAGCATATGATGCGTGCTCCGCAGCGCAGTCAGAGACTGCCCCGCGATGCTATTCTGAAATCGCCTCCCCGCCCTTTCCGCTCCATGGATTTTCTTGCAGGCTTGAATCCCCAGCAACGCGAAGCCGTTGCACACGTCGAAGGTCCGCTTCTCTTGCTAGCCGGCGCAGGCAGCGGGAAGACGCGCGTGATCACTCATCGCATTGCGCACCTAGTCGAGGCGAATCACGTTCCCGGTCCGGCCGTGCTCGCCGTAACGTTTACCAACAAAGCCTCGCAGGAAATGCGCGATCGTGTAAACAGTCTTCTCGGGGATCCCAGCGCTTCCAAGACGCCGCTCGTTTCGACCTTTCACTCGTTCTGCGTGCGTCTGCTGCGCCGCGATGGCCCGTCGCTTGCCGATATCCGAAAAGGGTTTACTCGCCAGTTCACCATCTACGATGATGACGACCAGGTCTCGCTGCTGAAATCGATCTACCGTCAGATCGGGCTCGACGAGAAGTTCATGCCGTACCGGGCAGCGCTCTCCCGCATCAGCCATGCCAAGAGCAACGGCGAGACCCCGGCGGACTGGTACAAGGCCGCCACTGACCCTAAGCTGACCCGGCTCGCAAAGATTTATGAGCTCTATGGGGAGCGCCTGCTCCAGGCGAATGCTCTGGATTTTGATGACTTGCTGCTCGAATCCGTACGGCTGCTGAAACACGACGAAGTGCTCCGGGAACTCTACAATCGCCGCTTCGAATTCGTGATGATCGATGAATATCAGGACACCAATCGCAGCCAGTATGAGCTGATGCGCTTGCTAACCGAGAAGCGTCACAATGTCTGCGTAGTCGGCGATGAGGATCAGTCAATTTACGGCTGGCGGGGAGCCGATATCCGCAACATTCTGGACTTCGAGCGCGATTACCCTAGTGCAGTTGTGATCCGGCTCGAGCAGAATTATCGCTCCACCAAGAACATTCTGGAAGCTGCCAGCGCTGTGGTTGCGAACAACAAAGAGCGAAAAGGCAAGTGGCTCTGGACCTCCTCGGGCGCCGGCGCGAAAATTGGCTACTACGAAGCTCCCGACGGCGAGAATGAAGCACTGTATATCGCCGATACCATCGAAAAGCTGATTGCGAAGAATCCGCTTGAGCGAGTCGCCGTTCTTTACCGCACTAACTTTCAATCGCGTCAAATCGAAGAAGCGCTGCGCCGTTACGGACGCAAATATCTCGTGGTTGGCGGGTTCAGCTTCTATCAGCGCGCGGAGGTCAAGGATCTTCTCTCGTATCTGAAGGTACTGCTCAGCCCGCACGATTCAGTCAGCCTGCTGCGGATCATCAACACGCCTGCGCGAGGCATTGGAAAGAACACGGTCGAGCAGATCGAGGGCTATGCGCTCGAGCACGGCACTAGTCTTTGGAATGCTATCCCGAAGATGCTGGAAGAGCGAGTCTTCGCGGGCCGCGCCGAATCCGCCCTGCGTTTATTCATGAAGATGATGACCGAACTTTCGGAAGCATCGCAAGGCTTGCCGGTACATGAAACGCTGCGCGCCATTCTTGAGAAGACCGGCTACGAAGCGATGCTCAAGACTGACCTCTCACCCGAAGCAGAGTCGCGGCTGGGCAACCTCGAAGAGCTTGTCAATGCCGCGGTTGAAGCTTCTGAGCGAGGCGAAAGTGCGGCCGATTTTCTGGACCACGCGGCCTTAGTTGCCGATTCTGATGCCCTGGATGAGCAGGCCGCTGTCTCGCTGCTTACCATTCACAATGCAAAAGGCCTCGAGTTCCCGAACGTCTTCCTGGCTGGTCTGGAAGAAGGCATCTTTCCTCATAGCCGTTCGCTCACGTCGGAATCGGCAATGGAGGAAGAGCGGCGGCTTTGCTATGTGGGCATGACTCGCGCCGAGAAGCGCCTTTATGTCACCTGGGCCCGCTACCGGCGGCGCTTTGGCGGCGGACAACCCGAAGCGTGCCTTCCCTCGCGCTTCTTGAACGAAGTTCCTGCCGGCCTCCGCGAAAGGCTCTCGCCCTACAGCGAGCCGCGAGCCGAAGAAGTAGATCTGTTTTCCGAGCAGCATGACGTACGCGAATCCGTCAAGCGCAAGCTTTATACCGGCCGCACTTACAACTCAGTCGAAAACATTTCCCAGTTTTTCGCCGAACGGGGTATGCCACCTCCCTCCGGTCTCACACGGCGTCCCGAGGCTCCGGCGCAGTCGAACGCAGCAGCACCAGTAGCGCCCGCCAAGCAGCCGGCGAGCCCTCCCAGATTGGCATCCGGTCCGCAGCTGCCGGCGCCGCGAGTAGCCCCCCCGGCTCCACAGTCACGAGCCGCGGGATCACCCGCACGCCCCGCCAGAGCGGCCGGATTTCGCTCCGGTTCCGTGATCGAACACCCCAAGTATGGCCGCGGCACAGTGCTTCGGCGCGAAGGCGATGGCGAGGATGCGAAACTAACAATTAGCTTCCCGGGTTACGGGCTAAAGAAAATCGTCGAAAGATTTGCAGGATTAATAGTTAACGAATGAATACGAAGCACGTTGCAGACAAAGCAGAGCGAAAGACATTGAAGCGCACCGCGCGTAAGAAGGCCGCCCCGAAAGCGAAGCGTGCTTCGGGTGTGGCACGCGGCTCCAATAAGCGCAAAGTCAAAACCGTCAGCAAGGGTCAGCGTAAGCGCTAGCTATTCAGCGCGAGCTTTACCACGAAGACCGGCTACGCTTTACGCGCACCGGTCTTCGATTGCCTGATGTCGATTCCTGTGCCAGGCGTAGAGATGTGGAATCCCACACGCTCTATAGCTGATTGTATGTACTGGTTGCTCATGAACCAGTGCCAGACGTTTTTGGTCAGTAGATTCTCGATGCTTAGCAGCGAGATGCCAACGTCGATCCCGATTACATCCTGATTTACCCACAGCTTTTGATCTTTCCAGTTCGGATTAAAAGCGTCAGTAAAGCCGTAGCGGCCGTAGATCTTGTCTCCGTAAACGTTGTGCATTTCCTGCAGGACCGGGAGGCAGATATCGGGCGTAAACATCAAAGATCCGGCTGCGGCACACGGCACCAGGGTTCCATCGATGGGCCCCAGATTGATTGTTCCGCCCCAGTTCATATACCCGGCAGCGCTATCCGAAACTGTGACGCCCCACATATTCGGGCCGTAATTCGAATACTTGGATGCCAGACTGATACAGAAATCGCGATGGGCGTAAGTGGCTACCTGCGAGTTGAAGAAATAATCAGTGCCGCCGTTATCCATCTGATGCTCAAAGTTCACCCAAGCATGTGAGTATTGATGGGTGAACAGTGGTCCACCACTGATGAACTTCCATTTTTCATAGTGAACCTCAGGCCGAACCCACGCGTACCAGCTCTCGGTTGTGATCTGGTTGCGCGGTGCCCCGATCGCAAGCAGATAGAGGATTGAGGCCTCGCTGTAGTGGTCCCAGCGCGATTTTAGAAACCCCGAGCCGGGCATAGAGCCATGTGAGAGAACGTACGGACTGCCGTCGAGCATCCAGACAAAGTCGACTCGCTCGAAGATCTGCTGCGCCAGGCGACGGATCTCGCGGTCCGCTGAGAAGTAGCCTTGCACTGTGAGCACACCAGCTAAGAGCAGCGCCGTATCGATGCTCGAGACCTCTGAATCCAGGCGCCGTTCCCCGGACCTGCTGTCCATAAAATGCAAGAACCAGCCGTGATCGTGGAAGGCGTGCGCCCACAAAAACCGCAGTGTTGTCAAAGCGCGCGTGCGAGCCTGCTCACGTGGAACCCAGCCGTGCTCAGCCCCAATGCAGAGCGCGGTTAATCCAAAGCCAGTAGCAGCAGCGCTGCCAACATTACTGGAAGGCGCTCCGTCCAGCCTGGCGCGATCGAGAAAAAGACCCGTGCGGTCGTTCCATTGCTCCCAGAAATACCGGAAGCAGCGCTTCTCGTAGTCATCAAGAAACTTAATATCCTCCGCCTTGAGGTTCGTATGCGGATGCGATGGTGTAGGCTTAACTCGGCGCGCAACTGTAGCTCCCAATGCACTTGGGGTGGTAGCTAATGCGCCGGCGCTCGCAAGTAGAAAATTTCGGCGCGAGATGTCGAATCGGCAACCCGTACTCACTTCTTTTCCCGCTGGCTCCTCTGAGCCCCTCCATATTGTAGACGCTCGGGCAATTCATTATGCTCCGGAACTCATTGAGAAAAGTCCTATGCACGAGCGGGGCCGTTCGGTCAGCTTCCATACTAGTTGCCGTCGGTCTGTTTGCAGTTACTGTCGAACTGTTTACGGTGGCGGACTTGGTCCTATCCGCGCTGCTGTTGTTGCGGACGCTATGTCAGGTTAGAAACTGAACCGCACCTGCAGCTCGACGACACGCCCGGAAAGCGCGGTTTGTGCTTGCCCGAAAAGCGGGTTGCTCGTTGTGCCATCGGTGCTGATGATGGTGCTCGCGCCACCCAGTGGAGTCAAGTTCAACTTATTGAAAACATTGAACAGGTCGGCGCGAAATTCAAAGCGGGCGTTCTCGCCAAAGATCGGCAGCCTGGGCAAACCGAATGATTTCTGGATAGTCGCATCCGTATCGAAGTACTGTGGCCCGCGTAAACTGTTCCGTCCGACCCCAGGAGCCGGAGGGATGCCGGTAGCTGGAAAGGCTGGAACCGTGAAGTAGGCAAGAGCGCCGTTGGGAAAATTCCCGTTTGGCTGGCGGAAGGTATCGTTACTGGAATCGCCGTTATAGTTCGCAATCTGCGCACCTGGCCGCAAAGTATTGTACCCGCTATTAGCGTAAACAAGGTTCCCGCCGGTGTTGTTGTATGTCGGCGTCCAGGGAAAGCCAGTGTGCCAGTTCAGAATTCCGCTGAGCTGCCATCCGCCGACGACCTTATCTAGCCAGCCATGGCCCCTGAATATGGTTGGCGTCCAGACTCCATACAGCTTCACGTTATGCCGCACGTCGAAGTCGGCCGGCCCTCGTAGATACTGAATGCCGAATGGATACTCACCCACCGTGTAATCGTTCGATCCTTCGTCGATCGTCTTGCTCCAGCGGTACTGGAAGTCGAGTTGGAAGTTCTTGGCAAAACGATGTTCCAGCTCAGTGAGCAGCGCATTGTAGTTTCCATTCGCATCATTGAGGTAGTAAGTCAACGTGCGCACCTGGGGGTTCAAAGGTGCATACAACAAGTTCAAGTTAGTCTGCCGCGTGTTGTGGCGCGTCAAGCTTCCCTGGTAGCCAACTTTCGCGACCCAGTTGCCGCCCAGATCGTATTGCGCTTCCAGAGAATCGCGGTAAGTCACCGGCGTGGGAAGATTTTCAGGGAAACCGGTCAGATCGATCGGCGCTCCGTTGGCCGGCAACCCGGTATTTGGATCAAATCCTAAAACCGTACTCGGATTGGCTGGCCAATCATAAAACTGATGAACGTCCGCCGGAATTCCATTCCGGTAAACAATGCTCTTAGGCGTGTTCAACGTGAAGCTTGCAACCAAGGGAGGATTGCTGCGGCCATTCAGCGTGATCGCCTCCTGCATGCGGTTGTAGCCAATACCGAAGCCGCCACGCAATACAAAACGCTGGCTGGCAGGGTTCGGCCGCCACGCGAAGCCGACTTGTGGACCCCAATTATTCTTGCTGGCGTGGTACAGGTCTCCGCCTACCTTCAGAGTCAGTCCGGTCAGCGGGTCGGGGCCGGAACCGGGAATCGGGTTGCTGATGTTGCCGTATTTTTCACTTACTGGAGTGAAGTATTCCCAGCGCAGGCCAAGATTCAAGGTCAGGTTCGGCCTGACCTTCCAATCGTCCTGCACGAAACCCGCGTAGATACCCGAACGAATGTAGCGCGTATCAGAACTCGGGCGGCCCGTCTTAGGATCGAAGTTCCCGCTTTCAAGATACGGTGCGTCGTTGGCGAAATCCCACATATTGCGGAAAGAGTAGGACGGTCGTCCCGCGTAAGCTTGCGTATCGTTGTCCTGCTCTTTGTAGATATCTACGCCCATCCTCAGAGAGTGATTGCCAAGCGCCGCGCTGACCGTATCTCGGTAGTTGTAAGTCGTCTGATAGAAGATCCCCGGATTAGGTGCGCCGAAAAATTGCACATTCGCAGATCCCAGAGCGTCGATGTTGTCAGTAGGCAGACCGAACGGCTCCTGGGGATTAGTCGCAATCTCGTTGAAGTACCATCGCGTCACATTCACCCGCGCTTCGTTCAGCCACTTAGACGAAATGGTATGCGTCCAAAGGAGCGCCCCCGTGTAGTTCAGCCGGTTGCTGTTCCAAAAGTTCGCCGGGCGAGCGGGGCCATTGTAAAAGCTTGAATTGCTCGGCACGTAGTAAGTGCTGAAAGCGATCAGGTCTTTGCTGGTGGCCTGGTAATCGGCTCGGCCGTTATACTGCTGCGGAACGGTGCTGGTAGGGGTTGTACTCTGCACGTACATAATGTCGGGAATTCCATCGAGCCCATTGCCATTTCCCGGATTACCGCCGCTCACATAGCGGGGATCCTGGGTGCCCAATCCAGCTCTGAGCGGAGAGCCCACATCGAGACCTGCATATTGGCCACCGTTGCTAATCACCTGGCACTGGCCTGCGGCCGTCAATCCGGCATCCGCACAGGTTTTAGGAATGATGGCGTTAAACGACACGCCTTCGCCCGGGTAGCCCAGTAGCTTCGCGGCGATGCTGTTCGCCGGCGCACTCTGCAAGAACTGAGGCGTCTCATACCAGCCGAGCGCGGTGGAAGTAGATTCGTTTCGAAGCGTCTCGTACGAGAAGAAGAAGAACAGATGGTTCTTGATAATCGGTCCGCCTAAGCTGCCCGCCCACTGGTTGAATCGATCCGTATCCTTCTGCACGGGATTGTCGGGACCATTCCAACGCTGATAGGCATTCAACCCGGGACGGTCGAACTTCATCAAAGCGCTGCCGTGAAACTCGTTGGTACCATTTTGCGAAACAATCAGAACCTGCGCACCGCTATTGCGGCCATTCTCGGCCGTGTAGGGATTCGATTGCACGGTGACTTCTTTTACTGACTCCTTATTAGGAGTGATGACGGAGGCCCCACCCCAAGCCAAGCTGTTCGTTGAAGTCCCGTCTACCTGGAAATCATTGGAGCTGTTCCGGTTCCCGTTAGACGAGATTTGCACCTGGTTTTCCGTGGCAAAGATGCTGGTGGTTCCGCTCGTGCCGCCTGGTCCGGCACTACCCGGGAGATTCTGCGCGCCAGTGCCGCTCGCCGCCCGCGAGTTGTCGCCGAAAGTTCCCGGTGCAAGGGCCGCTACTTGAAACGTATCTCGTCCGAACGTAGGTAAAGCCTGGACCTGCTTGTTCGAGAAGGTCGCCGCCACGGTCGCGGTTTCCGTGTCAAGCGCTGGACCCTCACTTGCATTCACCGTCACTGTTTGCGAAGTCTGCTGCCCGACTTGCAGCTGCACGTCCTGCGATTGCGCCTGTTCCGACCTGAGTAGCGTATCGACGACTGCGGGAGTGAAGCCTGTCTGCTCAACTCTGACTGTGTAACGGCCGGGAGCAAGCCCGGGAAATGTGTAAACGCCGTCGCCGCTCGTCGTTGTATCGCGTGAAATACTAGTCTCGCTGCTGGTCAGCGTTACCTTTGCGCCAGGAATCACTGCTCCTGTCGTATCTGTAACCGTCCCCTGCAGAGATCCGCGATATTGCGCGTTCGCAGGCGCCGCCAGTAACAGGCACAGCAATAACGCAGTGCCGACAACCGTCAACAAACGGCAGAATGTCTTCGAGGACAGAGATGACATGAGAGCCCCTTTTCACGTGGCTGGGCACAGTAGTCCAGCATCCACCAGTACTAATTACTCCCAACGTTAATTGAAAGACAAAGGGCTAGCAACGCGAACTAATACTACTTTTAGCCAACGTTATACTTACCGCTTACGATGAACCAGCTCCTGCGGACGAAGAACATCGACCAGCTGGTCGACGAAACGCACGTAGAAGGTCAGCGGCTAAAGCGCTCTCTCGGCCCGTGGAGCCTGATCGCGTTCGGAATTGGCGCGGTTATCGGCGGCGGCATCTTTACCGTTACCGGCACTGCGGCGGCGGGCCAGCGTCTGCTGATTCCCTCCGTCCTGAATGCTCCGGTACTCGATCTCATGCTGCACGGCAGCTCCGCCGCATCCACGTTAGGCCGCCCGGGGGCTGGACCTGGCCTTACACTCTCTTTCATACTCGTCGCTATCACCTGCGGCTTTGCCGCGTTGTGTTACGCCGAGCTCGCCTCTATGATTCCGATCGCCGGCAGCGCCTACACTTATGCCTACACGACCCTTGGCGAAATCTTCGCCTGGATCATCGGCTGGGATCTGATTCTCGAGTACGCTGTCTCCAACATGTCAGTCGCGGTTGGTTTCTCCGCCTACTTCAACGTGATGTGTGATTACCTTTTCGGAGTTCACCTTCCCAAGTACCTTTCCGAACCGGCGATCGTCGATGGACACCTCACCGGAAGCCTGTTTAATGTTCCTGCGCTCATCATTGTTATGCTGCTGAGCTGGATTCTGGTGCGAGGAGTAAAGGAAAGCGCTGGCGCTAACAACGTCATGGTCGCAATCAAGATAGTCGCCGTGTTGCTCTTCGTCTTCGGAGCAGCTCACGCAGTCGAAGCCAAAAACCTTCATCCCTTCATGCCCAACGGATTCGGCGGCGTGGTGAGCGGGGCGGCCATCGTCTTCTTTACCTTCATCGGTTTCGATTCAGTTTCGACAGCCGCCGAAGAGTGTCGTAATCCACAGCGCAATATGCCGATCGGCATCATCGGAACGCTGATCGTCTGCGGCCTGCTGTATACCTCCGTCGCATTTGTGCTCACTGGCATAGTAAATTGGAAAACGCTTGGCAACGCCTCGCCTGTAGCGAACGCCCTGGCCGCTATTGGCATGAACCGCCTGCGCTTCACTGTTACCGTCGGCGCGCTGCTTGGGATGCTCTCGTCATTGCTTGTCTATCAATATGGGCAGGCTCGAATCTGGTTTGCTATGTCGCGCGACCGCCTGCTTCCCGGCCTCTTCTCGCGCGTTCATCGCCGGTATCAGACTCCTCATGTCAGCACCTGGCTCGCCGGGCTTGCGGTGGGCCTTCCGGCCGGCATTTGGGACATCGGCACCTTTGCCGATCTGTCAAATATTGGGACCTTGTTCGCCTTTATCGTCGTTTCCTTTGGTGTCGTGATTCTCCGCCGTACTCAACCCTCCAGGCCTCGATCGTTCAAAGTTCCGCTTTGCCCTATCACTCCGCTCATCTCCGTTCTCTGTTGCCTGGCGCTCATGTTGGGACTACCGCTCGAAACCTGGATCCGCTTCTTTGTTTGGCTGGCCATCGGCCTTGTGATCTACGGCGCGTATAGTCGAAAAAGAAGCCCGTTGTTCGTTCCCCCAAGGGAAGAGATTACTCAGCACTGACTTCCATCTGCAGTTCGACCGCCGCATGATAGAGCGCTCCAACCGTCAACGCGCAGTTCTCGGACTGCTTCTGCTTTGGGCACTTGTCGCTCAGCTTACCTATTCCGGATTCCTCGTCTATTTGCAGGCCAACTCCTCCCGTTACGCCCAGACTCCGTTCTATACCCACGATTTCTCTACGGTCATCTCGGATATCCCGCTCGCTTACCGTTCGAGCGGCCTGCGGCGGAACGATGACATCGTGGCGCTCAATGGAAAATTCGTTCAGGGAGAAGAACAGCTCGATCAGATGCGTTTTGGTTCGCATCCGGGTGACACCCTCGCCGTTACCGTGCGCCGCAACGTGGGTGGGCGCTCGCAGCAATTGCAGATTCCCATCACACTGCACAGCTCTTCCGCACGCTGGACCCAGGTTCTTGTTTTATCGGTATTCCTTCCGCTCAGCTGCCTGCTGGTCGGCTTTTACATCTCCTTTGCAAGGCCTCGCGACCCCGTTGCCTGGATCACCATGGCCATGCTTGCCTCGTTTGGGCAAGTCGTCGGCAGCGGTGTCTCCTGGTTCCTGTCCTCACCCTGGCAGGAGATTCTATTCCTCTACCACGCGGTGCTCGCTAACTCCTGGCCTCTTTGGCTGCTGCTGTTCGGGCTGTACTTTCCCGTGCCGTTCGCATCATGGAAGCGCCTCAGCTGGCTGAATTGGGTGTTTGCGGCACCACCCGCCGTTTTTGCAGCGCTCGACATTTATGGTTATTTGCGGGCAGGGGCGCACCTTCGCGAGCTTAGCTGGCTCGCTGCGTTTGAAGACGCCTCACATTCCGCGCTCAACATTCTTTTCACGCTCTACATCTTCGCTTTTTTCATTCTCTTGGGCTTCAAGCAGGGCGTTGTAAAGACGCCGGATGCGCGCCGGCGCTTACGAGTAATGAGCTGGGGTTGCACGGTCGCGCTTGCTCCGCTCTTGCCTGTCGTGTTCTTGAACCTCCCCGGTTGGCTTAACACGCTGCTCCTGTTAATGGTGGTCTTCTTTCCCATCACGATGGCGTACGTGATCGTGGTCCAGCGGGCTATGGATGTCCAGATGGTCGTCCGCAGCGGTGTTCAGTACGCTCTTGCCACCCATGGCCTGAAAGTGCTTCGCGTGGTGCTCTCGGCCGTACTAGTGCTGATTACCATCGAGCTCGAGCAGCAGAGCGCGCATCGTCTGGAGGGCATTCTCATTGCCGCCATCGGCGTGGCGCTCATCGTCTGGGTTGGAAAATCCGCCTCCCAACTCAGCCGCTGGATCGACCGGCGATTCTTCCGAGAAGCCTACAACGCAGAGCTCATTCTCACCGATCTCGGTAGTTCGGTCGCGGGCATTCGCGACATCAGGACATTGCTGCAGACGGTCACGCAGCGTATTTCAGCTTCTCTCCACGTCGAGAAGATTGCGGTTCTGCTCGAGCGAGGCGCGCGCTATGAACCGGCTTATGCTTTGGGCTTTGGTCCCGCCGCTGTGCCGCCCGTTACACTCGGCCGCGATGCCGCCACCATTCGCATGCTGAAGCAGGCGCGCTCACCCTCCAAGCTTTACTTTGACGATCCACAATCCTGGGTCCACGGAACCTCCGAAAGCGAGCAGAGAACACTGGCTGCCCTGGGCACGCAAATCCTGCTGCCCGTCTCTCTGAATAGCCGGCTGCTCGGATTGATTAGCCTGGGCGCCAAGAAATCTCAGATGCCGTACTCACAAGGTGACCTGCAGCTTCTCGGCGCAGTCGCTTCTCAGGCCGGGCTCGCGATCGAGAACGCAGAGCTGACTGAGACGATCCGGAATGAGATTGCTCAGCGTGAACGGCTCGATCGAGAGCTTGAAATCGCCCGCGATGTCCAGCAGCATCTGTTCCCGCAGACTCTGCCGCGCGTCAGCGGCCTCGATTTCGCCGGGTACTGCCGGCCGGCCGAAGGTGTCGGCGGTGACTACTACGACTTTGTCCGGCTGCCTGCCGACTGCCTCGGCATTGCGATCGGTGATGTCTCGGGTAAGGGCATCTCGGCCGCTCTCATGATGGCGAGTCTGCAGGCTTCCCTTCGTGGACAAACGATAAAACCCTGCGAGACGCTCTCCGAAATGATCGGCAACATCAACCGCCTGTTGTACGAAGCTTCCGCCGACAATCGCTACGCTACTTTTTTCTACGCTCAATACGATCCAACCAGCCGCTTGCTTAAGTACGTCAATGCCGGGCATAACTCGCCCATTGTTTTTCGGACGAGCGGGAACGGAGGCGATGTCCTTCGCTTGCAGGAGGGCGGTACCGTTGTGGGACTTTTCCCAGCTTTTGCCTTCCAGGAAGGCCAGCTCGCGCTTCAGCCCGGTGATATTCTCGTCGCCTTCACCGACGGCATCAGCGAGGCCATGAACAAGCGAGACGAAGAGTTCGATGAAGAGCGGCTCATTCAAGCCCTGAGCCAACACAAAGCGCGCACTGCGGCCGATCTGATTTCAGAGATTCTCGAGCGCGTCGACGCGTTTACCTCTGGCGCGCGTCAGCATGACGACATGACGTTGATCGTCGTGCGCGTGCAGTGATCGTGCGGCCGGGATATATTTGCGGAAGGGTATATCTTGCGAGTTTCGAAGTGGGGTAACAGCTTGGCAGTTCGCCTCCCGATCGCGGTCGTGGAGGCCCTCGGGCTTAAGGAAGGCGACGAGATTGAAATCACGGTCGCCGGAAAACGTCATTTCAATGTCGATCGCGACCGCACTCGAGAGAGAGCGCTGGCAGCGATTCGTCGCTTGGCTCGTCCTTTTCCTCCCGGTTTTAAGTTCGACCGGGAAGAAGCCAATGAACGATAAGCCCTTTTTGGACACAAATATCCTGCTCTATGCTTTTCGGAACGACAACGATCCGCGTTCTGAAATCGCAGTGGATCTACTGAATTCCGGAGGGGTGATCAGCGTTCAGATGCTTAATGAGTTTGCATCCGTAGCTACGCGAAAACTCCGTATGACTTGGGATGAGGTCTCGGCTTCCCTCGCTGCTGTACTGGCCTGCTGCCCGCGGCCGGTTCCGATCAGTTTAGAGATCCACAAGGCTGCTGTTGAGGTTGCCAGCCGCTACGCCTACTCCATCTATGATGCGCTGGTCATTGCGGCGGCGATCGGATCTTCTTGCGAGACTCTCTACTCAGAAGATATACGGAGCGGACAGAAAATCGGAAATCTCACGATTCGCAATCCCTTCTAGGCAGTTCCTGCTCAGCCTGGCAGGTCAGAAACCTTCCCAGACTAACGCCGGGAAGCTCGACCGCGCTCGAAAACCGACCGATTCGTAAAGCCGGATTGCGTCAATATTCGACGAAGTCACCGTCAAACTGATGGTTGTGCATCCCGCGTCTGCCATCCGCACCAGCGTATGGCGGAGCAATTCATACCCGAGGCGAGCGCCCCGTATGGCTGGAAGGATGCAGAGCTGCGTCACATGGCCGGAATTGGCGGAGACAATGCTCGCCAGACACACTCCGCACACTCGTCCGCTCCGCTCGTCGATCGCGACCGTTGAAGCAGTCGGCGAAAACGTTCCGCAGCCGGGGTACCGCACAATGTTCGTGAGAAAGTGGCGGGCACCCGGGATCGTCCTGTACTGGTCATTGATTTCGCTATCGACGTGCCCCCGGTAAGCAGCCGACACGAGATGCGCGATCTCCTCCTGAAACCGTTCCGCCCATTGAAAGAGACTTACCTTAATCTCCGGCGATTGATGGGGCAGAGTTCGAGCAGCGTCACTGGTAATTTCCATAAAGCAGCGTTCATGACGCGCTACATAACGCATGAACGGAGTCGGCTGAGCTAAAGGCATCTGCAGAAGCATCAACTGCGACTCGATACGCCGTACGCCCGATACAAGCATCAAGCCCTGCACCGTAGCGCCAAGCAGCGTCATTTGGTTGGTAGGGTTCGAGTACTCGTCGCGAATGAAGAAATCGCCAATCAGGCCCTTGCGGCCTTCGCAGACATAGTAGGCATAGCCGACCACATCGTCGCGCGAGAGCAATGCATATCCGTAGAGAGAGTGCATCTGCACAAAGCGGCGGAGAAGATCAGCCGAAGGGCGGAAATCCCAATTGAACCGCTTCTCCCAAACACCGATCTCTGCGTGAAACAAGGGATCCAGGTCGCTGGTTGCGAGGCTTGGGAGCTCGACTACATCGAATAAAGAGGCTTCAACGCGCGCCGCCATTTTATGGATTATACGTGGGCTTCGGCCAGCACGCCAACGGAGCTCCTCGAGCGCTCCGCTAGAACGCGCCCGATACGTTTTGTGGCTTCCCGCGTACCCGCCTCATCCTCGATCAGACTGAACCGGACAAACCCTTCGCCCATCGGTCCGAAGCCCATGCCGGGCGACAGAGCAACGTGCGCCTCCTTCATCAGCAGCTTCGTGAATTCGAGCGATCCTAATTCGCGAAACGCCTCTGGAATCTCAGCCCACAGGAACATCGTTGCTTTTGGCGGGTTCACCGGCCAGCCCGCATCGCGCAGTCCCGCTACCAACCAATCGCGCCGCTTCTGGTAAAGTGCGCAGATCTTTCCCGGAGCTTCGTCGCACTCCATTAATGCGGTTACGGCGGCAATCTGAATTGGCTGGAACATACCGTAATCGAGATAGCTCTTGATTCGCGTCAGGGCAGATACCAGCTTCCGATTTCCCAGGCAGAATCCTACACGCCAGCCAGCCATGTTGTAGCTTTTCGTCATCGAGTAAATCTCGACTGCGTGATCCTTTGCCCCTTCGACCTGCAGGATGCTGGGCGGGCGGTAGCCATCGAAGCCCAGTTCCGCATACGCGAAGTCGTGAATGATGTAGCTGCCGTACTCGCGCGCCAGATTCACCACTTCTTGCATGAACTGCAAGTCCACACACACCGTCGTCGGGTTGTGAGGAAACGAGATCAGGATCACTTTGGGCTTGTTGACAGCTGTCCGGTAATGCTCTTTCAGCGCTGCCAGGAAAGTCGCGGCGTCCGGCATCGGCAGCATCTGCGCATCGCCTTCCGCGAGAACGACCCCGTATTGATGCAGCGGATAGGCAGGGTTCGCAGAAACTACGGCATCGCCCGGCCGGATGATCGCGTAGAGAAGATGCGCTAAGGCATCTTTCGCGCCCATCGTCACAATTGCCTCGCTCTGCGGGTCGAGCGTCACATCATATTGTTTGCGGTACCTGCCGACGATCGACTTGCGCAGATCTTCTATACCGCGCGAGACCGAGTAGCGATGATTGCGCGGATCAGGCGCAGCCTCAATCAGCTTTTCGACAACCGCATCCGGTGTCGCACCATCTGGGTTGCCCATCCCCATGTCGATGACATCGATCCCATTGCCACGCATTTCGTCGCGCATTTCATTGATAACGGCGAAAACGTATGGCGGAAGCTTCTCAATCCGGTAAAATTCCTCGCGAGGCGGAAGCGGCATATGTCAACAGTGTAAGACTAGGCACTTCTGCGGTTTCCTGCTCCAAGGGCACGCAGCGCGCGCACGGGGAGTAAAATTATTGCTTCCAACAGCCCGAAAACACCGTGCACCGCGATACCGACTATCCGGAATGGCAAGAGGATCAGCCACACAATCGGATACAGGATCAACGCCGCCAGGGCGAGCGGCCAGCAGACCACGAACAGTAAACACCATAGAAGAAAAGTGAGCAATTTAGGCCTCTCCCTTCTTATCTAACGAAGAAATGGGCGTCTCAGTTCCCGCGTATCACTTGGATAGGTCATTCTGGAGGGATTTCGCCTGGGCTTCGCGGAACGGAGCTGTCTTTGCATTAGCGGCATTCCATTGCGGGCCGCGCACCGCATCCGCCATGTTGAGCAATCCGAGCGCAATCATTCGATCTACCCGCGCCATATTTTCATAGTCGATCTTCGGCCACTCGTCGCCTAAGCCGTGATAATCGGGGTACTCAAATGCAACCGTAAGGCTATGCGCGGGAACGCCCTCTTGCGCGAGTGCATCGTTATCGCTGCGAGTGAAGTATTCATCGCTCGCCTCATTATCTTTGTAGACTCGAATTCCGGTTAACCGTCCCGCTGTTTCAAGATACTTCGTAACATCGGAATAATCGTAGCCCGTCAGGCTGGCCGTGTTGACTTGCTTTCCTGTGTTTGAATCGGTCCTCCCTACTTGCTCCAGATTGATGTCGGCTACCGTCCGTGAAAACGGAAAAACGGGGTGCTCGCCGTAATATTTCGATCCCAACTCGCCGCGCTCTTCTCCGAAGAAGGTCATGAATACGATTGAGCGCTTCGGACGCACGTGGAGTCTCGCCAGAGCCTGGGCAATTTCGATAACTGAAACAGTCCCGCTTCCATCGTCGTTGGCCCCGTTATATATCTGGTCGGCGCTTTCGCTTGGCTTCGGTGGCGGTGCCAAACTTTTGCCTGTCTGGCGGGTACCGATATGGTCGTAGTGCGCTGTTAACATCACGCACGTGTTTTTCAAATTCGAATCCGAGCCACGCAGGATCCCGACAACGTTCTTTAATACAGCCCTGCGATCGTCTGGAGCCGGAATACTTACGCTTACAAACGTGTCTCGGCCGGAAGATTTTGGCGGCGCCGCAACCCATTCAGCCAGCTTCTTGCTTGACGAGATGAGGATCGGCATCTCACGCCGTTCTGCCTGCTCGACTGTTATCAGCTTCGAATCGGGAACCGCCGAGTCCGAAACGCTCGCCACAATCTCGGCCGCTGCTTTCGTTGCTCCCACGGCGCGGTTGAACGCCCGCATTTTCCTGTACTCCGCCATGGCCTGTTGAGGCGGGAGCTTCTCGATGTCCGGCGATAGCGTAATCACGACCTTACCCGCCACATCTGCCCTTTTCAGCGCCTCAATATCGGGGCTTGCGAAAACGAGCGCCGGTGCATGCTGGATACTCGCAGCCTCACTTCCCGCGTAGACTTGAATTGAGGCAGGGGGCACGGCGACCGTTGCCGGGCCGGTCTCGAGTATCATCTCCGATGCGGGCTTGCCAAATCGCCTGTCAACCATGGTGGCTGTCTGGAAATAATCCTGGTCGCCTCCGGGCTCGAGGCCAGCGGCGCGAAAGCGAGAAGCAATAAATTCGGCCGCAACGTCCAAACCCGGCGACGGCGTGTAACGCCCTTCCAGCGCGTTCGAAGCCAGAAACGAAAGATTGCCCTTCAAGCTTCCGGCTTTGATGGTGTCCAGCACCATCTTGACCCGAACTGGCAGAACTGGACTTCCAGAGGTCTTCGCCGGAGGAGGGCCGGCTGCCAGCAGAACTGTCAGTAGAAGGGCGGTCGCGAGGGGGAAGGCTCTCATCTGTAACATATGTTAGGCTAGCGGCATATTTATGAGGCCTCCCTGTAAGGAACCGTCCGTTCCGCTCGCGCTTGCCTTCGAATCGTTGAGCCAGAGGAGGGCCGCGTGAACCTCTTTGTTACCAAACCGCTGGCCTCTCTTCTTGCCGAAAGCGAGTCTCAACATGGCCTGAAGCGTACGCTCACGGCGAGATCACTAGTCGCGCTCGGCATCGGCGCCATTATCGGCGCGGGCATCTTCACGCTCACCGGGGTGGCTGCTTCCCGACACGCTGGTCCGGCTATGGTTTACTCGTTCATCCTGGCTGCGATCGGCTGCGCCTTTGCGGGCATCTGCTACAGCGAGTTTTCGACCATGATCCCCATCGCGGGCAGCGCGTATACCTACTCGTATGCAACGCTCGGTGAACTGGTTGCCTGGATCATAGGATGGGCGTTGGTCCTGGAATACGCGGTCGGCGCGGCAACTGTTGCCGTTAGTTGGGCGGCCACTTTCGATTCCATTCTCCTGTCTTTCGGCATTCATTTACCGCGCGCGCTCGTGGCCTCGCCTTTCTCCCCTGAACCCGGCAGCTTGAATCTCCTCGCCATCATCATTATTTGTCTGGTTTCCTGGATCCTCATTCGCGGCATTAGCGAATCTGCCAAGTTCAACGACGTCATCGTAATCCTGAAAGTCATCGTAGTCGTTTTCTTTATTGGCATCGGCTATTTCTACATCAACCGCGCTAATTACCATCCGTTTCTGCCGCCTAATACAGGGCACTTCGGCGCCTTTGGCTGGTCGGGCGTGCTCGCTGGTGCAGGACAGATCTTTTTTGCCTATATCGGCTTCGATGCTGTCTCAACCGCCGCGCAAGAAGCAAAGGACCCGAAGCGCGATATGCCGATCGGCATCATCGGCTCCCTCATCGTTTGCACGGTGCTCTACATCCTTTACTCACTCGTATTAACCGGCGTTGTGAACTACAAAGAGCTGGACGTGGCGGCCCCACTGGCTGTCGCTGTCGATCGCATGAAGGGGGTGGCGTGGGTCGGATTTCTGATGAAGTTAGGGTCTCTATGCGGCCTGACCTCCGTGATGCTTGTCATGCTGCTCGGGCAATCCCGCGTGTTTTACTCAATGTCTAAAGATGGCCTGCTGCCGAAGCTCTTCTCGCAGGTACATCCGAAGTTTCACACACCCTGGAAATCCAACCTGCTACTGATGGTGTTTGTTTCCATCGGCGCCGCATTCACCCCGATTGACCGCCTTGGAAGCCTGACCAGCATCGGGACGCTGTTTGCATTCGTGGTTGCCTGCATCGGGATCATCATCATGCGGAGGACTCAGCCGGATCTGCCTCGTCCGTTCCGCACTCCGCTCGTGCCGCTCGTTCCGATTCTCGGCGTCTTGATCAATCTGGGCCTCATGGCGGGCCTTGGCGCAATTACCTGGATCGCCTTTCTGGTTTGGATGAGTATCGGCCTAGTTGTTTACTTCGCCTACAGCCGCCACACCAGCAACCTGCAGAAACCGCAGGGAGCTTTTACCTCCGCCTCGAGCTGAGCACCGGCTACCGGGGAGCGAGGAGCTTTGCAACCTCACGCCACCATCGCGCCCGCCAAGACTTCCCTGAGCCGCCGCCCGACAATCACGTCTTCGCCGGGTTCTAACATCCAAACACCCACCACAATCGTGTTTTCATCGGAGACGAGGCCCGTCGTACCTTCTTTCCGACCCGTTGATGGATTCAGTTCGATGCTCGGCGTCCCTTCGCGAAGCAGCTTCGCCACCGCAAGCGGCGCGATCTTAACCCGCGCCTGATCGTATCGAAGCACCAGATGCGGCACGTGATTCGCGGCCGCCGGCGTAAAGATCTTTGATTGCATCGTAGGAATCTGCTTCAGCTCTGCCACGATCCGGTTTGCCCGGCCCTCGAATTCGGCTTGCATGCTCTCGTCCGATTGACCGAGAAGCCAGTCCACAGCCGCCACCATTCCGACAATCTGCTCTTTAGCCACTTTCATGCCTCGGCCAACCCCTTCGTCGAACGGGCTGTTCGTTGCCGCGGCCGCCGCGATCAAATCCTTCCGTCCCAGCAGCAGTCCCGCATTCTGCGGGCCTCGAATTCCCTTTCCGCCCGAAAAAGTGACCAGGTCAAAGCCCATCTTCGTGTAGTTCCAAAGGTTCGCAATCGGCGGCACATCCGCCGCGGCATCGTTGAAACAAGGCACGGAGTGCTGATGCGCGACACGGATCCAATCCTCCCGGCTGATCTGCCCTCCTTCCCCGGCGTTGAAGAAATGCGTCATGAGCGTCCGGTCTGAAAACGCCTTCTCGTAATCCGCTAGCGACTGGACCTCCACAAACTGAGCACCGCAGTTTTCGATCGCGTGATCGTACGAGTAACGGTGCGCTTTTTGGATGATCACCTCGCGTTTCTGAAGCCCTGCCACTTTGGAGGGGACCGCCTGTATCGGCGAGCCGTTCAACACTCCTATACAGGCTGCCGTACCAAGCGTCAACGCAGACGAAGCGCCGGCCGTTACCATCGCTGCCTCGCAATGAAGACGCTTTGCCAGATACTCGCCGGCTTTCGTCTGCAGATCGAGCAGTCGAACCGGATGTTTCGCCGCCTGGGCCACTGCGGCCCGTACGACCGGCGGCATCGTCGCCGCGGTCAGTACGGTGTAGGTACCGGCTGCATTGATTATCTTCGTTACGCCTAGTTTGTCGTAGTAGTCTTCGCTTTCGCTCTGGCTTTGCGCGCCAGCCTCGCTCGTCAGAGTAACTGCCCCGATGGCGCCCGCGATCCCTCCCAGGAGATTGCGGCGCGTGCTTGAGTTATTCATCAACACTCCTTCAAAAGACTTCTATTGCGCAGCTTCGGAATGTGCCGACCCGCTGCTCTCTGCTCTAAGATCCGCCGCCAGAACGCGCGCGTCTGAGTTCGCCGGGTCTAAAGCTATGGCTTGTTTCAACTCGTTCAACGCTTCGGCTCGTTTTCCCACTGTCTTCAGCAGCAATCCCAAATTGTAGTGTGCGTCGGCCAGATCGGGATCGCTCAGGGCAGCCTCATGCAGTTGCTTGAGCGCCGGCTCCGATTGTCCCAGCCTTGCATACAGGATGCCAAGCGCCATGTGCGCCTGTGCATAATCGGGCTTCAGCGCCAGTGCTTTCTCAAAGTCCGAAAGTGCCTTATCGCTGTTCCCCATCTTTCCTTCGCTCTGGCCGAGATAGTAGAACGCTTCGGGCAGATCAGGACTAAGCTCGGCGGACTGCTTAAAAAGCATCTTGGCATCCTGCCATCGTTCCGCCTTCAGCAGCTCGAGACCGTCCAGCATGAGTTTACGGCTCTGCGCACTCTGGTTGCGCGAGTCGTGGAGTTGACGGACGGCGCGCATCTGTGCCGCCGCTTCTGTTCGATGCCCCCGAAGCTGGAGGGAAATCCCCAACCCGTACTTCGCCCGCTCAAAATCCGGCTTCACTGCAAGCGCTCTACGGAAACTGACGATTGCCTCATCCAACTCGCCCGTCTCCTTCAAAGCCAAACCAAGATCGCAGAGCGCAACCGGATTATTCGGCATCAGCCGCACCGCTTGGCGGAACTCAGCAACCGCACCCCTTGCGTCCCCTTGCCGGCGTAATGCTACACCGATACTCTGATGGCCGGGCCCAAATCCAGGATTGACTGCCACTGCACGCCGGAACTCCGCGAGCGCCTTGGCTAATTCGCCAGTCTGTCCGAGCGCAATTCCCAGGTGATAAGTGGCCTCAACGTCTTTGGGCCGCCCTGCCAAATAGTTTTCGAAGAGTGGGATTGCCTTCTCAGCATCACCGCCCTGTAAGTAAGCGAGTGCCAGTTGGCCCAAGGCCGCGTAGTCTTTTGGCGCGAGCTTCCGCACCGCCTCCAGCTGCTCGATAGCTTCTGGTACCTGATTCTCCGTGAGCAGAAGCCCCGCCAGGTAACGTCTGGCCGCTGTATTATCCGAATCAAGTTCGATCGCCTTGCGAAGCTCGAGTTTCCCAGTATGATTGTCACCCCGGTCGCAATAAGCCGCCCCCACCGCATAGTGAGCCGCAGACCAATTCGGCTTAAGTCGGAGGGCTTCGTCGAACTCTCGAATAGCTCCCGACGGATCGCCCTTGCTTTTCAGAACTAATCCCCGGTTGTAACGATCCTCTGCAACATCTGCTCGAAGCGGGATGGAGGACAGCAAGACTACTGCGAGCATCTGTGATGGCAGCTTACCCATTGCACGTACAACCGGCGCTGAAGATCTACCAGAGAAACTTCAAGCTCAATTGTCCGATACGTGGATCGCGCGCGCTTGTGACTACACCGAAGTTGCTGCTGCTGTAATTTCCGCTTGGGTTGTTGAACTGCGTATGGTTGAAGATGTTGAAGAACTCAGCCCGGAACTGCACTGCCATCGATTCCGTTATACGAGTGTTCTTCTCAAGCCCCAGGTCTGTGTTCAAGATTCCCGGTCCGTGGAAAAACCGCCGGTTTGCAGTGCCAAACTGGCCCAACTGCTCCGACGCGAACGCGTCAGGCAGGAAGTACGTGTTGGGGCCGTTTGGTCCGGGCTTGCGTGGATCTTGAGTCTGCACCTTACCGATCAGATCAGGCGTATCTGTCGAGCTCTCGCCGATTAGCGACTGATCGCCGGAACCCTGGCGCATCGTGATAGGGAAACCGGAGGAGAAACGGCTGATTCCGTTCAATTGCCATCCTTGTGTAAGCCGCTTGGGTGCTCCCGCAAACGCACGGTCGAACGGTATTGCCCAGTTATAACTAACGACGAAGTTATGCGTCAGGTCGTAAGACGAAAGTGAGCGGCTCAGTCGGTAATTAGTGAAATTAACCCAGTCATTGAAGCCGGACGAGTTATCGATCGCTTTCGAGTAAGTATAAGCCGCAAGAAACGTGACATCCGCTGCTTTTCTTTCCACTGAGATCTGTGCCGAATTGTAATTCGAATTGGCGATATTAGCCGTGATCGAATTTCCGGAGCCAAAAGCCGGGCCCAACGTGGTACGTGTTCCGGGAACTTGGGTTCCGTTCGGAAGGGTATAAGTAACTTGTTCGCCGTTAGGACCGCACGTCGGCGTCGCGCCCAGCTGATTGAACTGCAGACAAAGCGCCGGATTGCCTGGGTTAGCGGCATACTGCGCAATCAGCCGATGCCCTTGCGTTCCAACGTAGGCCAACGTCAGCACAGTGGATTTCGATAGTTCACGCTGAATCGTCAGGTTGTAGTCTTCCGCATAGGGCAGCCGGTTGTTTATCGAATAGCCGGGCGAGTAGGAAAGGGGCAGGTATACCGAGTAGTCGAGTGTCTTGTTCGCCGGACTGCCGGGTACTGGCAGAGTAAAAGGAAAGCGCTGCGTTTTGCGAAGTGCCGTCCGCGCGGGTCAGAAATGGCTGATCGAACAAGACAGGTTGAGGGCTGACCCAGTAGAGTCCAAACGGAGCGTCCCCTACTTCGTAAAACAAATTCAGATCCTCAATGGAGGTGTAATAGATCCCGTAAGCCGCGCGAATGCTCGTCTTGCCCGGGCCGCCAGTGATCTTTCCCATGATCCCGTCGTGAAAATCCGGCGAGTACGCAATGCCAGCCCTCGGCGCAAAGTTGTTGTAGCGCGTAGGAGCAAGGGTGCTTGGGATGCCAGGGTCGCCGGGTACTACCCAGCTGCGCGGCGCCGTCGGAAATTGAGTGGACTGCTCGCCCTGGCACAATCGTCTCGATCTTGCCTTGCGTGTCGTACCACGGCATGCTTACTTCCCAGCGCAGCCCCAGGTTGATGGTCAGATTGGGCTTGACTTTGTAGGAATCCTGCACGTACAGAGCGCCATACCGCGTTCGCGAATCCAGGAACTGCTGGCTGCACTGGTTGTAACTCACTGGAGCGCCGAGCAGGAAGTCGGCGAAATCGACTCCGGTCTCACTTCCATCGAAAGTGAAGTCGCCGTTGGGTGCGCAGGTGTTGCGCTCATTGATTTGCAGATAACGAAACTCGCCTCCGAACTTGAGTGAGTGTTTCCCGGCAACCTTCGAAAAGCTGTCCGAGATCAGCCACGTATTATTCGGCTGGAAGGTGGTTAGTGTCGGCACGCCGATCGAGAAGCTGTTGAAGTAAATCGGCGGAACTGTCTGCGGAAAACCGGCCGGGCCCGAAGGAATGATGCCGAGCGTGCCGGGACCAGTCGCAAACCCTAGATCCGAGAGCTTCGCGAAGCTGCCCTGAGGCTCATCGGTGCGGGTCGAAGTGCGGAAGAAGCTGACTCGAAATTCATTTACCTGCGCCGCTCCGAACGTTTTGGTGTTGCTCATGACGGCCATTTGCGCGCGGGCCGGAGTAGTTGAGGGAAAGCCGGGCACGTTCGCCGCAGGAAGGGCGCGATTTACAGTCGAGTCGTCGAAATGATAATAGAACGACCAATTTCCCGTCATCTCGTTGTTGAGATCGACGCGCTGTCCCATCTTGTCGATCGCTGACCGTATCTTTCTGGCTGGAGTCGCTAAACAAACCTGAGCCCGGATTCCCAACCGGGATATATGGCAGGATTCCAATCGCCGGTTTTGAAAAAGCGCGCTGCGGGATTATGCCGTTCGGAAAAACGCAATTAGCGGTGGTCGAACACCCGCTATAGGGTTCGCCATCCTGCACTGCATACCCCAACCGCTGCGATAGCATCTGCGCCCAGGCACTGCCGTTCACCACCGTCGGCTTACCGTTCGCATCCACAAATGAGTCCGCACCGAAACTGCCGGTGCGCTGGTCATCGCTGGGTACCGAAACAAGACCGGTACTCGCGCCCGCTACCTGCCGCGTTCCCTGATAGTCCGTAAACCAGAACAGCTTGTTGCGGATAAATGGTCCTCCCACTGCATAACCAAACTGATTCCGGCGCAACTCCGCTTTGGTCGGATCAAAGAAATTGCGGGCATCGAATTTATCGTTACGCAGAAACTCGAATGCGTCGCCGTGAAAGCCGTTTGTGCCGGATTTTGTAATCGCATTCATCACGCTGCCGCTGAATTTCCCGTACTCTGCATCGAAGCTGTTCGTGATCAGCCGGAACTCCTGAATCGAGTCAAGATTCGGAATGAGCCCAGCGCCGTTGTTTCGCCCCTCGCTCACGTCGCCGCCATTCACGAGAAACGCGTTTGCAGTCTCGCGCTGCCCGTTCACCGAAATATTCCCGGAGTTCAGGATTCCCGAAACCGGCCTGTCCTGCTGAATAGATCCCGTAGTTACCGGTGCTACGCCGGCTTGCAGGCCAAGCAGATCGATAAAGCTTCTTCCGTTCAAGGGAAGTGAGAGTATCTGCTTGCTATCGACCACTTGACCGAGCTGTGTGCTTTCGGTCTCTACCTGCACGGGATTCGCTTCTACTGTGATCGCTTCCTTCACGGTGCCCAGCTGCAGATTCACATCGACGCGTAGCTGGTCGTTTACTTGGAGCGTAATGCCGGTTGTCACAAATCTGTCGAATCCAGGAGCAATGGCTGTTACCGAGTACTGCCCTGCCGGCAGCGCGAGTAAACGATACTCGCCGTTGTTATCGGAGAAGCTGCTCCGAGTGAAGTTTGTAGACGTCTCTTTAGCTACCACCTCGGCGTGGGCGACCGGAGCGTGCGAGCTATCTCGAACGGTACCGGCGATGTTTCCTGTCACGTCGGCTTCTAAGAGCGGAGCGGCACAGCTTATTGCAAGAACAACGAGCGCAGCGGTTCTGCAGTTCACAATACACTCTCCCCAAAAAACACGTTTCGCCGAGATTACCCGACATTCATGCACTTGTCAAGAAACATCTGTGGAGCGTGAAAGTAGACTACATTCAATGGCACAAATACTCGAACACAGGCGTTTGTTCATGAGATGGATCGCGGCCGCTCCGGTTTTGGGTGCCGTCGCCTGGCACGATATGTCCCGTAAGCTTTCGGCAGCCACAAAGCCGCCTAAGAACGTTTATGGCGCAATCGGAGTCCGTCCGCTTATCAATGCCCGCGGAACTTGGACCTATCTGAGCGGCTCTCTTGTTTTGCCGGAAGTGCGCGACGCTATGGCGTCCGCCTCATTGCAATTTGTCGATCTGTTCGAATTGCAGACAGCCGTTGGGAAACGCCTCGCAGAACTTTCGGGTGCTGAATCGGGCATGGTCACCTCCGGGTCCGCCGGCGCTATGGCAGCAGCAACGGCGGCTTGCATGGCGGGCACTGATCCCGAGAAGATCTGGCAATTACCCGATACCACCGGACTCAAGAACGAGGTTGTCATGCTCGGCGGACGCAGCGCCTTCGACAGCGCTGTCCGGCTCACCGGCGCCAAGCTGGTTCTGGTGCACGATCTCACTCAGCTCTCCGCCGCCATTCGCGACCAAACCGCGCTCGTCTATACCACCTGGCGCGATGACAGACTTTCGCGCGCACTCTCCATCACGAAAGCCGCGAACGTGCCGCTCCTGCTTGACGACGCAGCCGGCATTCCTCCTTTTGAGAATCTCTCCCGCTATTCCCACATGGGCGTCGATCTCTACTGCTTCAGTGGCGGCAAGGGCATGCGGGGCCCGCAATGCTCGGGCGTGCTGCTGGGGCGCAAACAGCTTATCGATGCTGCGTTGAAGAACTACAATCCCTACGAAGGATCCGTTTGCCGCGCCATGAAAGTGGGCAAGGAGGAAATCATCGGCATGCTTACCGCTATCGAAACTTGGCGTACTATCGATCTCAACGCACTGAACCGCGAATGGAAGTCCCGCGTCGACCGGATCGCGAAGTTGGTCGAGACCGTGCCCGGTGTAACCACCCAAACTTATGTTCCCGAGGACGGTAACAGCTATCCCACTCTGAAAGTGCTCTGGGACGAGCAGCAATTCGGTCTTACTGTTGCGCAGTGTGACGAGCTTCTGCGTGCCGGCGAGCCTCGAATCGAGGTTCTGACGAACAGCAATCCAAGTCTCGTTCCAGCCGTACACGAGGGTGGCGACGAGAAGCATAAGCCGCCTCCGAACCAGCTCGAGATCGTTTCGATGACTCTTGCCGATGGCGAGGATCTGATCGTGGGGCGCCGGCTCCGCCAGGTTTTAAGTGCTGCGAAGAAAAAGGCCTGATATGAAGTCACAACTGTTCGTTCTATTTACCGTTGCAGGTCTTCTTAATGCCGCCGATATCCGCCCGGTCGTTCCTGCGAATGGCGTGCCGCCGATCGGCCCTTACACACCAGGCGTCTTTGCGGGAGATTATCTATACGTCTCTGGCCAAGGCGCCAAGCGGCCCGATGGCCAAATGCCGGATTCGATCGAAGCGCAGGTTCGCCAAACACTCGAGAACGTCAAAGCAGTGGTAGAAGCCGCCGGCCTGACCATGAACAACGTCGTCTACACGCAGGTATATCTAGACGATATCTCGCGATTTGCTGTCATGAACCAGATTTACGGAGAGTACTTTCGAGAGGTTCCGCCAGCGCGTGCCGTGCTTGGTATCGCTAAGCTCCCGGGGGGCACACCCGTCGAGATCAATGCTGTAGCCATACGCGATGCCTCCGAGAAGAAAGCAGTCTCGGTCGCGAGCCGAAAGTTAGGCGAGCCGATCTCGGCCGGAATCTTGACGAAAGATCGTCTCTTCATTTCCGCCCTCCGCTCGGAAGATTCGGATCCGGAGAGAGAAGTAGAACTCGCGCTCGATGGAATGAAAGCCGTAGTCCAGGCGGCCGGCCTGACCATGCAGAACGTAGTCTTCGTGAACCCGTACCTAACTTCTAAAGTGCCTTCCACCGTGATGAATCGCGCCTATGCCAAGAGATTTGAGTTTGGAAATACACCCGCTCGCGCAACCATTGAAGTCAAAAGTTTGCCCGAAGGTTCGCAAATCGAGTTCACTGGGGTTGCGGTTCGGGATCTTAAGACTCGGCAGGCCATCCGCCCGAAAAACATGCCGCCCAGTCCCACGGCAAGTCCTTGCGTTTTCGCTGGCGACACCTTGTATTGTTCCGCAAAAAGCGGCTTTATCCCAGGTCTGAATGGTGGTGTTTTTACGCCTGCGGTGGATCTCCAGGTACGCCAAACCATGCGGAATCTTCTCGACAATCTCGAAGAAGCCGGACTCACCTTCGAGAACGTTGTCTCAACCAACGTTTACCTGGACGATCTCTCCGACTTTGCTGTCATGAACAAACTTTACGCCAAATACTTCACTGGCGTTCATCCGGCCAGAACAACGATTCAACAGGTGCCGTCAATCGAACGAAACAAGAAAAATGATGATAGTTATCCCGATCTTGAACAGATCTCGCTGATTGCTGTCAAGCGCACCGAGAAGTGAATCGTTAGCTCAGCGCAGCGCAAACGTAAACACGTCGCTGCCGGAGGCAATCGCTACATATTGCTTCCCACCGGTTGCGTAGGTCATCGGCGACGCGTGCATCTCCTGTCCTGTGTTGAAATGCCATAGCGGCTTGCCAGTAAGTGCATCAACCGCTTCGAAAGATTCTGCATCGTCACCGAAGAACACCAGTCCACCAGCGGTGGTCATCGTGCCGCCCCAGGATTGCGCCTTGCCGATTTGCGGATACTGCCAAGCCAATTTGCCCGTCTCCGGGTGGTACGCCAACAGGATCTTCTGTCCGTGCTCGCCCGGAATCCGCTTGGTGCCGGTTGCGTAGAACTCTCGTCCCTCTGTAAACTCCTGCGGCTTCTTAAAGAAGTTCTCGCAATTTTCGAGCGCCATAAAGTAGAACAGCCCAGTGGACGGGTTGTAGGAGGGCGAATACCAGTTGGTGGCTCCCAGCATGTCGGGACAGATCTTGGCTCCGTTGTCGGTCGGCTCGAGACCCGTACGAATCGGTCGCCCGTTCTCGTCGATTCCTTTTGCCCAGTTCAGCTTCTTCACAAACGGCGTTGCGCTTAGAAATTTTCCGTTTGTCCGGTCGAGCACGTACAGAAATCCGTTTCGATTCGCTTCCACCAGCAGCTTCCGCTGCGCTCCCATATACCGCGCATCCACCAGCACAGCCGTTTCCTCTGCGTCGTAGTCGAAGAGATCGTGGGGCGTGAACTGAAAGTGCCATTTCAGCTTGCCCGTGTCGGGATCGAGCGCCAGCACACACGCCGTATAAAGATCGTCCCCGGGCCGCGGAGCTCCGTCGAAATCAGGAGCTGCATTGCTCGTTCCCCAGTAGACAGTGTTGAGCTCGTGATCGTAAGTGCCCGGCATCCACGTGGTTGCCCCGCCTCGCAGATACATGTCTCCGGGCCAGCTTTCCGAGCCGAACTCGCCGGGGCCCGGAATCGTCCAAAAGCGCCACAGTTCCGTTCCTGTCTCAGCATCGAAAGCCGCCACGAATCCGCGTACACCGTCATCCCCGCCCGATGTGCCTACCAAGACTTTGTCTTTCACCACCAGCGGCGCGCTCGTCGCCCCGTAGTTCTTGTTGCCTTTTGCGTACGCCACATCCCAGATCAAGTGTCCTGAGCGCGTGTCCAGACAAAGCAGATGCGCATTATCGGTCTGCATGTAGAGCCGAGAGTGCCAGAGCGCGACACCTCGATTGTGATGCGCCGAGGCATCATCTACCAGTCCCTCTGTCACCGGCCGTGAGTAATGCCAGATGGGCCGCCCACTCCGCGCATCTAGGGCGAAAGCATCGTTCGCCGATGTCATGAACATCAACCCGTTCGCGACCAGGGGCGTGCCCTCTAAGCTATTTGAATTGCGTGCATGAAAAACCCACTGCGCGCGCAAGCCACTAACGTTCTTGGTGTTAATCTCGGCCAGGCTGCTGAACCGCCTGCCCGTGTAATCGCCGTTATACGAGGGCCAGTTCGTGCCAATCGGAGTCTTCAAGAGATCCGATGCCGCAACATCAATGCAAAGATCAGTCTCGTCCGTGCTCAGGACAACGGCGGGGAGCAGTAGTCCAATCAGCAGAATATTCAGGCAGCTCAGAGTTTTCACCTTACGTATATGATCAATCACATGTACCGGCCACTGCGCATTGCTTTTCTGATGCCGCTCGGCTTTTACGCGATCTTCTTTGTACAGGCGCAAGCGCAAACAACGGGAATCTCTACCAACGGCAACTCTACAGCAGGTCATCAACTTTTCAGCTCTACCTGCGCGGCCTGCCATGGACTGGATGGACGAGGCGGGGAGCACGCGCCCAACATCGCCACAGACGCCAGCATTCAGCGCCTTTCAGATAATGTCATCACACAAATCGTAAAAAACGGCATCCCAGCCGGGGGCATGCCGGCCTTTAAGGAATCCTTCACTAACGATCAGATTCAGGTGGTGGTGACCTACCTGCGCGAGCTTCAGGGAAAGGGAGCGGCAAGACCGGTGAGCGGTGACGCCAAACGCGGCGAGTCCCTGTTTTATGGATCGGGCCGTTGCTCGGATTGCCACATGGTCAATGGCCGCGGAGGTTTTCTGGGAGCCGACTTGTCCGGTTACGGCCAAACTCACTCTGCTACCGATTGCCGCGAAGCGATAATCCATCCAGACAAGAATCTCAAACCTGATAGCGGGACAATCTCGGTTGTCACTCGCAAGGGTAAGAAGTATGCGGGCCTGATCCGCAACGAAGACAATTTTTCCCTCCAGATGCAAACCGGTGACGGAGCTTTTCGCGTCTTTGAAAAGGCAGAACTGGCTGAGATTGACCGTCAAATGCCTTCGCTGATGCCGTCGGACTATGGCACCAAACTAACGTCCACGCAGCTTGACGACCTCATTAGCTATCTAAATTCCGCGCCGAATTTACAATCGCCTGCAAGCGATAAAGAAGCGGAGCAATAATCATTAGGAACATATGAGCAAAACAAACAGAAGAAGCTTTATTGGGAAGGGCGCCGCTGCCGGCGCAGCCATTGCCGTCCCCGCCGCGGCCCAATCCGGAACGAACAAGAAGGTCTGGTGGTCGAACGGTAAGCCTCCCGAGAAGCCGGCCTTATTCAGCCCTGCGGTTTCTTATGGCAACCTGGTGTTCCTATCGGGAATCGGCGCGCACTTTGAAGGAGACATCAAGGCCCATACCAAGCACGTTCTGGATGAAATTCAAAAACAGCTCGAAGCCGTTGGCTCTTCGATGAACAAAGTTCTGAAGGCGCAAGTCTTCCTGGCCGATCTTAAGGATTACGCCCAGATGAATGAAGAGTTCATGGGCCGCTTCGGCTCCGAGCCACCTGTTAGAACGACTGTCTCTGTGGCCGGGGTTCCGGGCAAGTCGCTCGTAGAGATCGACGTAATCGCCTATATCTAACGATTACTTGGCGAAAATGAGCGTGCCGAAGTGTTCGGGAACATGATTCGGGTCACGGTCTCGAACACATGTCGGCTGCCAGCAGAGGAAATGTCTTTGCGGGTCAGCACCGAGCCCATCAATCCGATACAAATTCGTACGCCACTTCGTTCCGTTTTCAACCTGCTTGCTGGTCACTGAGGAAAGCGGAATTCGCGCTGCCGCGTACCAGATCTTCTTCTTCTCATCAATGCGGGCTTTGGTCTCCCAGCCCGATCTCCAATCGCGATCGTAGCTTTCGTGATCCAGATCAATCGCCAAATCGATCCAATCGCCCGTTGGCGCAATCTCAAACTCACGATAGTGGCGAATATTCGTCCAATCATCACCTAGGAACATTTCAACGACATCCCTGTCCCACAAACCGACTCGCTTGCTTGTGTTATTGGGCGGCAGAAACAGGTTCAACACTGTGTAGGGACACTCGAACAGAAGATACAAGTCTGTGGCCGTCCAGAAGCCGTGTATGGTTGTCTTCAGTTCGGGATAATCGAGTTCATGGCGGCAGTCTTTTGACATTGGCTGAACAGCCGCGCTTCTCCACTCACGAGCACTCGGGTCCAGATTCAGCGTGGGTTCTTCATTCACGCGATGAATCGTAAAACTGGCTGTCGGCTCGGTAAAGACGCAAGACGTCTGCGCTTGGACGGTCTGCAAGGTAACTAGAATCGCCGGGAGAACGAGAAGGAGCCGCATGAGCGCTATTCGAAGCTATCACGGAGCTCAGTATCGGCGCGTTCTAAAACTTCAACTTGACGCCTAACTGAAGTTGCCGGTTCGAAGTCGTCCCGTCAGGCCGAACAACGGTCGCAGTTGAGAAACCGAAAGTCGAAACGTCCGCCACCAGATTATCCGGTTGCGCAAACTGCACTCGATTGAAGATATTAAACGCTTCAAATCTCAATTGAAGTGAGAACCGCTCCTTGATAGTTGTGTCCTTTACCAGAGCGGCGTCTGTGTTGTTGACGCCCGGGCCGACCAGCGTATCTCGCCCATAGCTTCCCGGCCGACCGAATGGAGGCAGCGCAAACGCACTGAGGGGTGGGCCGGTCTGTGTTTTGTCAGCCCCGGCAGGACGTGACGTGCTGCCCACTACGTCTGCTCGCGAGCTTAAACCGGTGTGTTCCGAATCACGGTTGCCAAAAATGTCTAGCGGATGACCCGACTGGAATGTCGTGATTCCGTTGATCGCCCAGCCTCCAAAAACACGCGACGGAAGCCCGTGGTTCAGGTAGCGCTTGCCAGGCCCAAAAGGTAGTTGCAGCACGTAGTTGATTACCCCACGCTGCCGCACATCGAAATCCGAGTCGCCGCGTTCTTCCTGCAGGTTGAAAGAATTTCGAGGAAAGGAACGATTGCCCGTAGCTGGAACGATCGGGTCTGAGGCATCATCGATCGAGTGCGCCCAGGTATAAACACCTTGTACGTCGAAATTATCGCCGAAGCGCTTCCGGACATTCGCCTGGAACGAGTGATAAGTCGAGTTTCCAATCGATTTGTTGACTGCCGGTTCAAATAGAGCCGTGTTGTTCGTAGTCGGAAAGCTCGTGTAAAGTCCGGTGAATTGCAGATCACTCGGACTCGCCGCCCCAGAAGACAACAGGGCATTCACCGCACTAGGTAATGCCTGGTTACCGTTTATGACACGCAGGATTCGATTCCCTTTGGAGCCCACATACGCCAGGTCGATCGTTATTCCTGAGGGAATTTCACGTTGGACATCGAAGTTCCAGTTCTGGCTGACCGGGATCTTGAGATTCGGATCGAATAAAACTAAGCCCTGCAAGAAGGAACCATCGGGAACTGTCGCCGAAGTCGGGACTGTCGCAATCGGCGTAACTGTCGACAATGGCGCATCGGGAGTATTAAACACCCCTTGTTGAAAGGGAGGATTACCCCGCGCGTTACCAAACAGGTTTCCGAAAATGCGGTCGTGAAATATCCCGTAGCCGCCGCGGATGGCCGTCTTCCCGGTTTTGAATGGATCCCAGCTGAAGCCGACCCGCGGCTCGAAGTTGAAGGGATCATTGTTGTACAACATCCGATGCGTCCCTGGTCCCACCACGGAGAATGTCAAAGGCGCAAATCCTTGCGGATCCCCAAACAGGTTTGAAAGATTGCTTCCTACCTCGAACGGCACACCATTGAACTGGTAGCGCAATCCATAGTTCAGAGTAAAATTGGGCCGCAGCTTCCACACGTCCTGGCCGAAAACTGAGTATTCGTGTTGCCGAAATTTCCTGGAGTCGAGCGCGGTGCGATTTCCGTTCTTATCGAAAAACTGGCTCTGTGATTGAGTGGCGACTACGCCCAGCAAAGCAGAAGACAAATCCTGCAGCACAATGCTGCCGCAGTTGGTGAGCGAACTTGGATCGCAGGGATTGGAGGGGTCAAGGTTCACCGCGGGCTGTCCGAAATTGGAGAAAGCAGCAAAGCTGATACTTTGCCGGCTGGAGAACGCGTTGTAACCATCCTCGAAAACGTATCGAAAATCGCCGCCCAGTTTGAGCGAGTGGCTTCCTTTTGTAATGCTGATGTTGTCCGCAACCGTATAGGTACCAGTTCGCCTCGTTTGTCCGTTACTGTCGCCAAGTGCACCGCAGCCCAGGGTTGGATCAACACCGGCAAAATCATAATCGGAACCGGAGCCAAAGGGGTCGACGCCGCCGATTTGATCAATCGCGCTATGACCCGCGCACGTAAATGGACTGTCGTTGCGATTGACTCCGAATTGAAACTGATTCACCAGGTCTGGCCGGAACGATGAAATGAGATTGACTGCGATGCCATGAATTTGTCCAGTGGCTTGCACGGCGCCTAGCAGTCCTGGCGCATAGTCACTATGTCCGCTGTTGCTTTCGGAAAAGCCCGTGTACGCATAACGAATGGAAAGACTGTGTTTATCTGTGATCTTTTGGTCAAGCTTGAAAGTGACGTTAGCATCGTTGAGCGCATCCGGGCTCGCAAAACGATAAATACCGCGAACGTCGTCCACCGGCTCTCCATTGGGGTTGGGCAGCAGTGCCAACAGTCTCTGCACAGTCGGATCAAGCGGCAGGCCTAATGAGTTGTTTGGCGAAGCCGGATCTGCCAAATTAATCGGGACACCTCCATAAGTAAATACACCCGTCTTGAAGGCGGCCGTCGGCACGATTTCGGAGTTTGTCAAAGTCGTGCGAAAGCGCTGATACTCGTCATTGAAGAAGAAGAAAGTTTTATTCTTGACGATGGGTCCGCCCACTGAGAAACCGAAGTCATTACGTACAAATGGATCCTGCGGATTTGGCTTGCTGTTGAAGTAATCTCGCGCCGCCAGCGCACGGTATCTTCCGAACTCGTAAGCTGTCCCGTGGAACTCGTTCGTTCCACTTTTTGTCACGATATCGACAATCGCACCCGTATTGCGCCCGTACTCCGGAAGAAAGTTACTTGTGATGACACGGAATTCCTGTGTAGCATCGGGATTCAAGGAGGCAAGACCGCCTGGGCCGCCAGGAACCGAAGTGTCGTTGTTGTCAACTCCATCGAGCAGAAAGTTGTTATTGCGATCCCGCGATCCGTTTACGGAAAAGCCACCCACCCCGTTGGTTTGACTGGCGCCGGGTGAAAGGAGAACTAAGTCGTACGGGTTCCTTGTCAGGAGCGGCAACTCTTCGATGCGCCGCTCGTCGACTACATTGCTGAGCTGGGATGTCTCAAGCTCAATGGTGGGAGTAGCGGTCGAGGTCACATCTATCGTTTGGGATGTGGTGCCGAGCTGTAGCGACACATTTAGCGTCAGTACTTGTGCAACCGTTAAGGCAAGTTGTGAATATTTGGCGGAAGAGAAACCAGCCTTTGCGACGCTTACTTCATATTGACCCACTGCGAGGTCAGGGATGCTGAACGCGCCCGAGCCCCCGGTATCACCCGTTCTCACGGCGCCGGTCTGGATGTTCGTGGCAGTGATGCTGGCTCCAGGAATGCCGGCGCCCGAGACATCCGTAACAGATCCGGAGATAGTTCCCGTTTGTGCAAAGGCCGCTATGCATGCAAATAGAGTCAGTGCCAGTACGCGACTGCAACATGACACTCGGTACGCAAACCGCAATCCAGTCATTAAGATCCCCTTGTAGGATCATATTAGCGGTTTTTGGATCGCCGCGAGCGTCAATTACGCCTTAATTTTTCACAAAGCGGAAGCGATTCGGAGCGCCCTCGCCGCTACTCACCGACATTGGCCGTGACAGCTTGAACATTGGCAAGAAACGCCGCCGAGAGCCAGTATTAAATGCCGCTAACTCTCAGCCGCATCGTCTGTATCGAAGCGTAGTCGCGCGTCGCCTAGATGGATCTCATCGCCGGACCGAAGCTGAAACCCTCGCAAAGCGCCTTTGGGAACATCGAATTTCCGCCCATCACGAAAAACATGCGTGCCTCGCTGGCTCATGGAATCGTACAAACGGAATCGGCCACAATCTTCGTCGTATCGAATATACGCGTGTTCGCGAGAAACACTGGTCTCTGCTTCCGCGAAAGCGATGTGATTACGCCGCCTTAGTCCCTCTTTGTCGCTCGTCACTTCTTTCATACGGCCAAGATTAATGCGTTCTCCATTTGTGACGTAATCGCGAACATCTGCTTGACCCAGCACTACCGTGACCCTGGCTTCTGGCCGGATCTTCGGCGCACTCCGGTCCCCGGCTGGTTTGGCATTGGCGAACTCTATGCGAAACGGGCGGCTCTCGGGCACAAAATCCGGATCTTGCGTTACTGATGCACTTACCTGCAAACCCGTTGGCGTTGAGCACTCTGCTTCTTCCAATAACGAAACAATCGTCTCTTCCCATTCACGCCGGTCCCCCAAAGCGCCTTCGAACAGCGCTTCCTGCCCGGGATTGGCGCCTATCAAATGAATCGCAATGGCGTTAAACGGAAAAACGTTCTTTCCTTCGCCCTTGGGACGAATCTGATCTCGGATTTCGTTCAAAATGTCACGCCGGATCTCAATTATTTCCGCGTTCGGTGCGGCGCCGGCGATTCGCCGCGACCAGTTCCTCACCTTATCGCTAATCCACAAATCGAGCTGATCCAGCGATCTCATATGATCCCCAACTCATGGGCAGCCGCGACAATATCGCCCGCTACTGGTGCGGCAGTGGTGCCGCCATACTGTCCGTTTTCGATCAGCACCGCGAAAGCAATCTGCCTTGGTCCTTTGACTCCATAGGGAGCGAATCCGATAAACCACGCGTGCGATGCCGCTTTTGCGATCTCAGCCGTACCGGTTTTTCCGGCGATCGGAATCTTCGAGGAACTGAGCACGCGTCCTGTTCCGGACGTCACCACATTTCTCATATAGCCTCCAATCTGGCTTGCGAGTGCTTCGGGTAATAGTGCTTGCGGTTGCCGCACTCGCGCATTCGTCTCATCCACAATCCAGCGCCCCTCCGGCGCGCTTCCCCCGCTTGCGATTGTCGCTGCCACACGCGCCATTTGAAACGGCGAGACCACTACCTGTCCTTGTCCGTAAGATGCCTGCGGCAGATACTGTTGCAATTTCGCAGCTGTGTTCGGCTGCGCCACGGAAATGCCCAGCTTGCCCGCTGTTTCGAACAACGCGCTGGCACCTACGCTGTATGCCCCAAGCTGCGCAAAGTATGCATTGCACGATACGACGATTCCCTTTTGCATGTCGACCGAGCCGTGCGGCTGCACATCGCGGATATCGTCGCGAATCTCGCGTTTTCGAACAAACTCCCCGACGCGGCCGCTGGGCAGGCGAACGCAGCTATAGCGCTGCTTCGCTAGCGACGGATCCTTTCTCAGCGCGGCAATGGTGGTCACAACTTTGAAGGAAGATCCCGGCGGATAAAGTCCGAACCGTGCGCGATCCAGTAATTCCGGGCTGGGCAGGGCACTCTCCTGGCTTAACCTGAGAGCCGCAAACTCCGTCTCGGATGGCCAGGGATAGCTGACTGCCGCGAGCAGGTCTCCGCTAGCCGGATCCATAACCACTAACGCGCCCTTCTGTTTGCCCAGCTTCGCCAGATGCGCCTTCAGGATGGCCGCCGCCCGCAACTGCAGAGCCGCATCGATTGACATATGAACGTCCCGGGCACGGGTTCGCAGCTCCTTCACAGCTGGATTCTCCGGTTCGTAACGATGCCGGATTAGCGGGATCAGGGCCCGGTAGTCCCTCCGAACTGTAGCCGTGACTTGGCCGCTGACAGGATCACGTACCTCCTCCAGCTCGGCCACGTCGTCGTAGCCTTGCAGCCGGACACGGGATGCGTTCTCCTGAAAAGCCGTGTTGGTTGCGCCCTGTTTCAAGCGGCTGCGAACATCGCCTAGCAGATAGAACAGCGTGGGCCCGAGCGGATATTGACGCCCGCTGGACTTGGACCAATTCTGGTCGAGCGCAACGCCTAGCTTTTGGAAGTCGGCCCGATGTGCCTCGATCTGCGACTGGTCGCTAGTCGCGAGCGGGATGCCGTGGCGATCGAAGATGGTGCCCTTCGGCAAATCATGCGCTACTTTCAGGAGCCTGGGATTGTATTGGTAGCGCAGCGCGCCATCTGCTTGCAGTACAAGACTCGGGCGAACTAAGATGTTGTCGGCCTGCGCTACTTGTACCCAGAAGAACCGTGCCAGCACCACCGCCGTAATCGCTACCAGACCGACCTGCAGAGTGCGCGTTCCTGCCTGAAAGTGTTTCCGCTGGTCTGCGCCTTCGCGCTTACTGGAAACTCCGAGAACGATTGCGAAGAGCACGAAATTTGCCACCATCGAGGTCTTCCCGTAGCTCAGGAAGGGTGAAACAACGCCCGACAATGGAATCAATCCGAGCAATCCACCGCTGATCAGCAGCAGCTGGTAGCCGGCTATCAGCGCCAGGCCGAGTACTAGAAAGAATGAGTAGGTTCCACGCGCGTTCAGCGCAATTCGTAAACTTCGCCAGATGAGAATGCCATACAAAGCGTAAACGGCTAAGATTCCAAGCAGCCCCGCCTGTTCGCCGAGTGCGGAAACGATCAGATCGGTATGAGCCGCCGGTATACTCTGGGAGTCGCCAAGCCCGAAGCCCGTACCGGTGGCGCCGCCTGTCGAGAGAGACCACAACGACGTTGCCAGCTGATCGCCGCCCCGTACGTGGTTGCTCCACGGAGATCTCCACATCTCTACTCGCTCGCGGACAGTGTGGGGATAGCCAGTCAGATAACCGGCTGCAAAGCTCAGAACAATCAGCGCCAAACCTGCCGCCGGTAGAAGAGCCCGATTGCGGGCGATGCTGTACATGGTCAGAAACAGGCAGCCGATAACCAGCGCCGGCCCGAGATCGCTTAGCCAGAAAAAAAGCGCGATCGAAACGGCTACTCCGGCCGCTACAGGCAGCAGGTAGTCCAGACGCGGCATACTGAAGAGTCGCGATCCCCGCGAAGCCGATCTTGGCTGCTGCTTCAGATGCCGTAGCTCATCCCAGTTCTGGGCGAAATATCCGGCCAGAAAGAAAACCAGCAGCAGGCGAATGATCTCTACCGGCTGAAAGAAAAAGAGGTTCACCTTAGCATCGCTTGCACCGGGCCCACTTCCAAAAATTCCAAGTGCCGCGGCTAACAGGAAAGCGGCGAGCAGGGGCACATAGCTCAATCTGCTGAAGTGGCGCTGGTAATCGGGAACACTGAAGATCAATAAAGCAGCACATCCGGCAATCACGCCTTGCGTGAAGTCCGCGAACAGCAAGGTGTCGCGCAACGGATCCCGCAGACTAATCATCAGGACCAGACCAATGCCGGAGAGAGCATGCATTACCGGAAGCAGCAGATTGTCGCCGCTGAATCCGCGCAGGCGCCACACAATGTGCACGGCGTAGAACGCGGCAAAGAACAAAGCCGGCCAGAAAATCACCGCTCGCCGGTAATCGTCACTGTCGCGAACCCTTAGATGAGGCTTTAACGCAGCCAGCTCAAGGGCGGTCAGCAGAGGCACGGAGACTTCGGCTGTTGCTGTCTCGCGGAATGGCGAAAACCGCGTCCTCCAGCCGCCAGTTGCGGCCCCAGACTCTCTCAATCGCTCTTGCCTCAGCCGGGCTTCCGCTAAACGTGGTGCGAATGAACGAAGGCCCCGAATTCTCGTGACCTCTGACTGAGTAACGCGCAGCCGCGCGAGTCCACCGACATTGGCGAACCGCTGACCATGTCGCTTCACCTCGTAGATCCGCCGCGCTACAAAATCCTGGTCAGCCTCGGCCGGGAGAAAAGCCAGGAATGGAATCAGTTGCTCTGGGCCGGCAAGCTGGTTCAGGTTAATCGTTGCGTTCCCTTCCCCGGCTGCTTCGTTCGCTTTAGCAACGAAAACCAGGAAAAGGCCCGCTAAGACCGCGAGCGAAGCTAATAACAGAGCCAGTAGCTCGACGCCCCGCGCAGCAGCACGCGCCTTCGCCTCGGTTCTAGTTCGTTCCTGCGACCGTGCTGTAAGCTCGCTTCGGGAGACTTTCACTGTCTGGATCCACCAGTATCGAGCTGAGACAAGCGCTCCTCCACTTTCCGCTCGCTCTGAATCGTCTGCAGTTTACTGCGCGGCGTGTCACCGAACAGGCCTACCCGCCCGTAGAGGTTCTCCGCACGTAGGTAGTCTTGTTTCGCTCTGTCCAGATAGTCCCTTTCCTGATCTGACATCTGAGTCAAACCGCGCGACTGCCTCCACATCCGGTCCGCACGCCGCCGATAGCCGTCCGCGAGCTGGGCGGTCTCTCGGTTTCCCATGTGATACCCGTAGTGTGCGGCCTTTTTCAGCGCCTCCTCCGCTCTATCAAGATCGCTGAAATCGTATATGTATACATTCGCGAGACCGAGATACGGATCGGGCGAATGCTTCAACAGATCCGCGGCCTCGTAGAATTTGTTCACTGCCGCATTTGCCATTTTCTGGCGAGGCGCCCCACGCAGACCCGCCGCTTCTATACGATCGATATGCGCCTCGCACAACCGCAGCCGGCCTTTGATGGCGTTATCACTGGGCTTCAACTCGAGTGCCCGCGCGGCATGCGTGCGCGCTTGTATCCATTGCGGCTCGTACACTGCGGGCGCATCGTTGTTTCGATACTCCGAGATGGTCTCGTCAGCTGCCGTCACCAGACGATTACGAAGCGCACGCTCGGCTCCCCACAATAATACGGGAAGATGCGACCGTTTGTTCAATGCTTGATACTCCGTCCAGGCCTGGTCGAGATTGCCAAGGCGCTCGGCCTGCAAATCAGTCTTAAGCTTGTCCGCCGCGTTCCAGAAATTTACTTGCACCGCACAGTAAATAAACACAAGTAAGCCGGCGATAGCTGGCGCCAACAGGCAACCCGACACTTTGTGCCTGCGCATCGAACTCCGAATGGGCGGCACACTGACCCGGGTCGATCTTACTGTTCGGTCGTCAGCTCCGGATTGCGAGATCGGAGGCGCCGTACGAATTGTTGCGTCGTTTTCAAACGTCTCAATCGGACGAATCTCTTGTGCGCTCACCGGCTGTCCTTGTTGGAACCGGGCTAGATCCTGGCTGGCCTCAAGCGGTGTTTGGTATCTCTGGGCGGCGTCCCGCGCCAGCATCTTAGAGATCACTCGCCGCAGCGGTTCCGGACACGAAGACGGTAGCGACGGCGGTGGCTCTGCCGACCGGATTCGCCGCTCCAGTCTCTCCTTATTTACCTCGTCAAACGGCAGCCTGGCAGCGACCATCTGATAAAGCAGAACACCCACTGACCAGAGGTCAGACTGCGTATCCATGTTCTGGCTTTCGATACGCTCTGGCGAACAATAAGCAGTGCTGGCAAATACATTCATGGTGTACTTGCGCGTGTGCGTCAGGGCCTTGGCAATACCGAAATCCAGCACTCTCACCCGGTTCTGCCTGTCGATGCGAACATTCCCGGGTTTGAGATCACCGTGGACCAGCCCCGTAAACCGCTGGTTGCCGATGGTGGTCGTAAACGCTCGCAGGTTCTCGAGCATCTCGCACAACTCTCGCGCAACATGCGCTGCAAAGCTGGGATTCACGGGGCCGCGCTTGATCAAGGCAGAGACGTCCTCTCCCTCGATGAACTCCATCTCGATAAACAGATCGCCCGCTATTTCACCGTACGCGTTCACGGCGACAACCCGGCTGTCCGTGCCACGCAGCCGCCTCTGCAACTCCGCACCTACACGTTCGGCTTGCAGCACCTCGCGATCATTCACCTTGTTTACGATCTTCAACGCAACGGCGCGGTTTGTCTGCATTTGTTGCGCCAGGTACACGTCGCCCATGGCGCCGCGCCCAATCAGTTTGTTGATGAGATAAGGCCCGAAACGGTCCCCTGGGTTCACGGGTGGCCTTCCGCAGCCGGTAAAATTCGGAACCTTGGTGGCGCGCCCGCACCGCTGGGCGAGGAACTTGCCAGCGAGAAGGAGTTGCCGTCGAGAATGGCTTCGTCCGGTGTGCGCAGCCAGATAGCTTCGGCACCGTTACCAGAGAAAACGTTTCCCACAACGAACACTCTGGCCGAGGATTGCAGGGCCAGCCCCGGCCGCAAACTATTTTGCTGTTTACCGTTATCGGAGATCACATTGTTCTCAATGGAAGGCGAAGCGGTATCGAGCACCGCAATGCCTGGGCCGCCGTTGTTATGCAAGGTACAACCGAAAATCGCCCCTCGTGAGCTGCCGCTGAACTCAACCCCTGCTCCTTCGGCCTCCGCAACGTCGTCGCGCGCGAGGATTACATCGCTGTCTTTGACGCGCACGCTTATCTCGCCTCCGCGTATTCGGAAGCCCTCCAGCCGAGCACTGCGTAACCCAAGCGCCTTTGCACCCTGAATTACGGCTTCTCCCGCCCGTACCGATACGAGACTTACATCTTCCTTGAGCGTCACCGTCTCCTGGTAATTCCCTGGAGCAACGCTCACGGTGTCTCCTGCCTTCGCGCGCTGCAGGATATCAGCGATTTTCCCGCCCGCCGCTACCGTCAGCGTCCGTCCGGTTCCAATTAGCCCGGTCCTCAACAGAATGGCTCCCGCTGCTATCAGGAGAACCATTCCGAGCAATGCGCCGTAAATCGCGTAAGCCGGCCGGCTGCTATACCAGTTCTTTCGACCGCCATCGAGTGCAGCCAACGCAGTTGGTTGGTGGTTCGCCTCCTGCGCCGTTGCCTCAAGATAGGAAGCTTCACTCTGCTGGCGCAACTGAGCCGCAAACAATTCTCCTTCCACCCATACGACCGATACGTTATCCCGGCCCACTGCCGTCGCAGCTGTAATCAGCGCCTCAACCGTCGCAGCGCGGTTACCCGCAGTCCGCTCGACTGTGTCTAAGATCTGCCGTGAGGGCAACGCATCAGTTAAACCGTCGCTGCACAGCAGCAGAGCACTATCCGCCTCGAAAGGGAACTGGAATACTTCGATAAAGTCTTCGTCATCCGGTGCGTGCTCTTCAGAGCCCACATCTCGATACACTTCATTGCGCCGGGGATGCTGCATGGCCGCGATCTCGGTCAGCTCGCCGCGATCTTCGCGCTCGCCGACGGGTGAATGGTCGTGCGTCAGCTTTTCTATCGTTCCCCGTCTGATCCTGTACAACCTGGAATCGCCCACATGCCCGACCGTTACCTGCCCGTTCTCGATCACGGCGGCAGTAAGAACGCAAGCCATTCCTTTCCAGGCGGGATGCTCTTGCGCAGCTTCGAAGATCGCGTTGTTAGCCAGGGTGATTGCTTCGCGCAAGCGCTGCTCCACCCGGTCCGTCAGGCGCTCCAGGCGAGCACGGATACGTTCGATTGCAATCTCGGCGGCCTCTTCGCCGCCCTCGTGCCCACCCATGCCATCCACAACCAGAAAGACTCCACGACGGTCGTCGCAATACACGCGATCTTCATTATTCGGGCGAACCAACCCTTGATTGGTCGAGGCGGCAGATAGGTATCGCGGTACGGCGGCCGGCATCACTTCAAAGCCTTCTGCTTGCCAGGAAAAAAGCGCCGCCTACAAGCACGAACAAGAGCACCAGGAACACATAACGAGCCGTATGTATTTCAGTTAGCGTCATTAAATCGCTCGAAATTCGAGGAAGATCACGCCGGCTAACCCAATGCGCGCTTTCGAGGGCAGGGCCACCTCGATATTGGCATCAATCTCGCGCCCCTGATTGTGCTCGATACTCGGGGGGATTCGCTTCCCGTCGATTGTGGTTCCCAGGCTGCTCAGGTCTTTGATGAATAAGCGTCCGCTCGATGGATCGCGCCTGATCTGCAGATGCTCGCGTGAAACATCCTTCTTCGATTTAAGCTTGAGATCGACCCAGTGATCGGCCGAGCCTCGCCCCACCTTGATCAGATCCTTTGTCATCTGAAAGGTGTGTGCCCCGGCATCGTCTTCGTAAGAGAGGTTCGCGTGTACAATTCCGGCGGCGCGTCGAGTATCGAGATTGCCCGTACGCTCGGTAGCCGTTGTCACGGTCTGGCCGTCTCCGGTCCGCTTGCTGACTCGTTCGGTCAGTGTGCCGGCGCGATCCTCCACCTCGGCGGTCATTGGAAACAACGAGTGGATCACCAGGGGGTTCTCCCGCGAATCATCGTCGGTGTTCTCATGAAATTCCACCGACCAATCGCCGAGAGTCTCGTAGCGTTTCAATTTCTTTTTTGAACCGGGCAGCAGCTTCATCTTCGGTTCGGAAGCTTTGTTGAGTGCGGCCAGTTTTTCCGCAAGTGCGTTTACCGCCTCCTCCCGCATACGATGTGTAAGCGGCCTGAGCCTCTCGAGGTCCTCGCCACACAAGTAGATTTCAAACGTGCTCGGAACCAGATTGCTGTAGTAGCTCGGGCACGTCCCGGCATCCATCTCCTCCAGAATGAAATTCACAATTTCCTCGGGAGTGACAAACTTATCCTGCTGTGCCATGCGGTCTCCTACTAATTACATCGCAAGCCGGCTTTCCTGGTCACGGCAAGCACCGAAGATCTATGAAAACGGCGGGCCTTCCCTACTGGCCGTCGTCGGCAATAAGTCAAGTGTTCTAGACTAAACAAAGCTGCTCTAGTCGGGGCGTAGCGCAGCCTGGTAGCGCACCTGCCTTGGGCGCAGGGGGTCGTGAGTTCAAATCCCACCGCCCCGACCATTTCTTATCAAATTTTTGAAGGAAATCAGGGTTCGCCGCGACCTTCTGGTTAATTCGGAACTCCGCGGTCGTTATCGCTACGTCGCGGAGCCACTCGTATTGGCTTACCTGCACACCGCCCTTGCAGGAGCTTCTCAGGTCCCATTAAGAGGCATTTACAAGAGCTACGGCCCGGCAGCTAGGTCCTTCCGCTGCGGATCAACTTCCGAGTTGGCGAGCACACGTTCAGAAATCGCCGTTGCCTTATGAAACGTCGGTCATGTAATGCCTTACCGTGACGGATAATATTTCGGGGGAAACATCGATGTTCAAACCGAAAGGAAAATTCAGCTGGTACGAACTCATGACCAGCGACACGCAAGCTGCCGGCAAGTTTTACTGCGACGTTGTCGGCTGGACTACCAAAGACGTCTCGGCTGCTGGGGGTGGCATGCTGTACACCACGTTTAATATTGGCGAAGTCGGAGTTGCCGGAATGCTAAACATCCCCGGACATACCGCCTGGATTGGCTACATAGCGGTGGACGATGTCGACGCTCACATTGAAAAGATCGTCGAGGCCGGCGGCAAACTATGGAAACCCGCTACCGATGTTCCTGGGATGCTTCGCTTTGCTGTGATGTCCGACCCGCAAGGGGCAGCCATTGTGATCTTCACTCCAAATCCAGCGACGCCATCGCCGCAACGGCCCGCACCGCCCGCGTCCGGCACCATAGGTTGGCATGAGCTCTATACAACCGACCTCGAAGGCGCGTTTGCGTTCTACAACAAGCTCTTCGGGTGGAGCAAGGTGATCGACATGGACATGGGGCCCATGGGCACGTATCGACTCTTCGATGAGGGAGACCACAAGGAGATGGGCGACGGCGGCATGATGAACAAGCCACCCCAACTCCCCGTTTCAGGCTGGAGCTTCTACTTCATCGTCGATTCCATCAATGCAGCTGTCGAACGTGTGAAATCCGGCGGGGGAAACATTCTCAATGGCCCGATGCAGGTACCTGGCGGAGGCTGGATCGTTCAAGGCCAAGACCCTCAGGGAGCAATGTTCTCTCTCACCAGTCAGAACGTGTAAAGACTACCCAGTGATCGCGCCCGATAAACCAGACTCCATTACGTGCGCTGAGTAGTGTCTCGAGAACGGCAGCCATTTACGTGGCCTGCTCGTCGTTGAGCTTTTGGCCGCAAAATCGTGGCACCGCCCTCGCCTCGGATGCATTCGAGCAGTGTGCCGGCTCAGCGACGCGTGACTTTCTCGTCTTAGAACCCGAACTGGGCGCCGCTGGACGAAGATGCCTGAGTTTCAGGATCGGTTTCGCGCAAGCCGAGCCGAGTGATAAGACTCTCCGCTGGCCAGCCCTGCAGAAATGCGTCCGCGGAGGTCTCACTTTCGGCCGCACTCGAGGTCAACTTGATTCGATGCGAAGTGTCGGCACGGATAATTGCCCCGATTATTTTCTTCCAGCTTCAATTGGCGAAAGCCAGCAAAATTAGCCAATCATGATCCACTCGGATTTTCTGGCGTTCCTGATCGGGCCCGATCCGAAACAATAAGTCGGGATCCTCTGCGGTAACTCCGTTCTTCTGATTGCGCTCTCACCAGAAAGCTACATCCCTTCGGCCAAATATTAATGCGTTTACTAATCCGCCATTTATTGCCGTATTGTGCAATGTGGATAACCTTTCTATAACTACAGCGGATAATTATCGCAGCAAGCCGGATTGTTCTCGTGTTTTTGTTTGCATTCGCATTGGTCGAGAGCTAATCTAGCAACAACTCTTTCACGTATTTCGCGCATTTCTGAAGCTGGAGCAAAGCCGTTGCCATGCGACTTGCGCTCCTGATCGCTTGCTATCGCGCGTGCTAAGGCCGACTGAAATGCAGTTGGATGTAAGGAGAATTTTGTACTCGGAGCCTTGGTCTTCTTGGAAGTCGATTCAGTCGGAGGGGGTACGTCGAACCGTTGAAAGAGACGCGGCTGACCTGCTGTACCGTTACAGCATTGGCAGCATCCTGGTCTCCGTGATAGCGTCCTCGGGGCTTTCTCTCATCTCACTGGGGCAGGTTACTTTCCGATTGATTGCCGTTTGGTGGGTGTCCATGAGTCTCGTGCTGGTTCTCCGCGGCTTCGACATTCTGCGCTACTACAGATTGCGAAGGCTCACGATTGGGAGCGGGATGCAAGACATTCGGCGGTTTGGCTTTGGTCTTATCGCAACGGCCGTGCTCTGGGCGGCCTTTCCGTTGACCCTTCTCAAGGATCTCAACCAGACTGGCAGAGCTTACACAGTTATTGTTCTCTGTGGCATGGCCGGCGGTAGCGCTACCGTATTAGCGCCTTCGAATACTCTTTCGGCTGTCTTCTGCGCTCTGCTTGTACTTCCTACATCCATTCTTTTCCTCCGGTTCCCTGGCAGTGAGAACACGTTCTTGGGGGTTCTCGGCTGCGTGTTTTTCGTGGTCCTGCTGATCTCGTCGAGGGTGAGCAACCGCGCTACCATGGCGGCCATTCGCCTAAGCCGTTTCAACGAGGCTCTGATTGCCGAGGTAAGGGAAGAGCGATGTCGAACCGAGGCGGTGAATACTGAGCTGAGAGACGCGCAAGCGGCGCTGACCGAATCGAACTATTCACTCGAACATCGTGTAAAGGCTCGGACCGCCGATCTCGATAGAGAGATCAAGGAGAAGGAACGATTCTCAAAGGAACTCGCCTATCAGGCCTCAAGGGATTCGCTCACAGGTCTCAGTAATCGTGCCTCTTTGAGCAAACGCTTGCGGGACGCAATTGCTCGCGCTGAACGGGCGAATGCACCTTTAGCTGTACTGTTTCTCGATCTCGATCGGTTTAAAAAGGTAAACGACAACTTCGGCCACTCGACTGGTGATCATGTCCTCAAAGCAGTCGCGGGCCGCCTTTCCCGGCATCTGGATGCCGGTATGGAGTTGGCGCGATGGGGCGGAGATGAGTTCGTAGTTGTGGTGTCGGGTTTTTCACTTACAGATGAGGTCTTCGTCATAGCGAATCTGATAAGTGAGGTTCTTTCAGATCCTGTCGCGATCGAAGCCGGTTCGGTTAGGATTGAAGCCCACATCGGCATCGCTCTTTTCCCGGAACATGGTCGCAGCGAGGAAGATCTGATTCGCGCAGCAGACGGGGCCATGTACGCCAGCAAGCAAAACGGGAGCTCCTCAGTAAGGCTGTTTGATCCCGCCCTTGGCCAACTCCTGGCCGAGCGCCGCTTGCTGGAGCGCGCCTTGAATGAGGCACTCGATACAGGCGCTCTGTCGGTGGCGTATCAACCTATCATCACTACCTCAGCCGGCCTTTGTGAAAGCGTCGAAGCTCTTATACGGTGGGATCATCCGCAGCATGGATCGATTTCACCTGTTCAACTTATTCCCATCGCAGAGCGCACGGGTGAAATTATCGCTTTGGGTCGCTGGGTTCTTGACCAGGCCTGCCGTGAAGCGGCCAGTTGGCAAGGAGATTCTCCGCCGTGTGTTTCGGTCAATGTTTCGCCTATCCAGATTGAGGGAGGCACCTTGATCGCCGATGTCTTACATGCCCTTGAAAGTGCCCGGTTGCCGTCCTTCCGGCTGCATTTAGAACTGACGGAAAGTGTATTTGCGGGCGATCGCTGTAACATCATTCCAACACTCGCTCAGCTGCGAGAAATGGGAGTTACTATCTCGCTTGACGACTTTGGCACTGGATTCTCATGTCTGGCTGACCTGCGTCGTCTTCCGATTGACCGAATCAAGATCGATAAGTCTTTCGTCGAATCACTCGACACCGACTCAGCTCCGATTGTGCGGGTAATTGTATCTACGGCGCACAACTTTGGCCTGACTGTTGTTGCAGAAGGAGTCGAAACGAAGGCTCAGGCAGAGTGCCTGGCCAACTTGGGTGTTCATTACTTGCAGGGGTACTTGTTCTCGAAGGCACTTGCCCCCGAGGAGTTTCGTACGTGGTTGAACCGTTATCAACCGGTCGCCAAGAAAGTAGCCGTCGGTTCCCTTTGACCCGTTATTGTGCCGCGAAGCCCGGAACGTGACACCTATAAGACAGCGACTGAAAGTCTAACTGCTGAGTAGACCGGAGCAGTCTTCACCAATTCAGCGCTTCACTGGGAGAGTCCAAGCATAAACAACGTTGTCGGCCAAAGTCAGCAGGTATTGCGTTCCGTCCAAGTCATACGTCATAGGCGAGCTATTTAAATTGCCACCCACGTAGGTGTGCCAAAGAATCTGGCCGTTATCGGGATCGACAGCCACCACGTTCCCCGACACATCCCCTGTAAAGAGAAGGTGGCCGGCGGTTGTCAGTATCCCCGGAAACCCTCCGCCTTGGCCTTGGTCGATGCTCCATCGAATCTTACCTGTCCGGTAATCGATCGCTTCGAGCAGGAAGTCTGTCCAGAACTGATTTGCTGCGCCCCCCTGGTGTCCCTCGGGCTTTGCGTCACGATTCAGCTCGAGGTAATACAGGGTGAATCCCGTCTGTGCATTCACATAGAAGAGTTGTGTCTGCGGATCGAAGCTAGGCGCCATCCAGTTGGTGGCTCCATCGAACGCGGCCCGGACCAGTGAACCATCTGCTTGGGGCTCTTTCCTTTTGTCGGGAACCGGCTCGCCATTAGGGCCAACATGGGAGGCCCAGTCAACTGGCACGTAAGGTTCAGTAAGCAAGTTCTGGCCGGTAGTGCGATCAAGTAGAAAGAAATACCCGTTTCGGCTTGCCTGCGCCAACAGCTTTCGAGGTTTACCGGCGAACTCTGCATCAAACAGGACCGGAGTTTCTACAGCGTCCCAATCGTGGGTGTCATGCGGGGAGGGCTGAAACGACCAGACTAAGTGACCGTTATCCGGATTAAGCGCAACGATGGAGCAAGTGTAGAGATTGTTCCCCGGCCGCGTTGTTCCTGCGAGTACCGGATGAGGATTCCCGGTCCCCCAATACAGCAGATTCAGCTCCGGATCGTAAGTGCCCGGTAACCAGGCGGGACCGCCGCCGTGAGTGCGAGCCTCCGCATTTGGCCAGCTATCTGATCCAGCTTCGCCTTCCTTCGGAATTGTGTTCCAGCGCCACAGAACCCGACCATCGTCGGGACTGATCGCCTCAACGAAATGCGGCACATCAGCCACATCACCGGAGGTGCCGAGCACAAGTTTATCTTTGATCACAAGCGGCGCAACACTCAGGTAGTACCCGAATTTAGAATCTGCAATCACTACATCCCAAATCTGCTTCCCTGTTCTGGCGTCCAGGCAGAGAACATGCGCGTCAGTGGTCCCAAAATAGACTCGGTCCCTATACATTGCGAGGCCGCGTTGCGCTATGTGATTTCCGGTGGAAGGTCGGTTGAAATGCCAGATCGGATGCCCGGTTCTTGCATCGATAGCCCAGGCATGGTCCGGAGCCGTGAAGTAGAGAACCCCATTCACCTCTAGCGGAGTTGACTTCAAGGGGGCTTTGGTCTGAAAGGCCCAACGGAGGGCAAGGCCGGCAACGTTCGTGCGATTTATGGAATCGAGAGGACTGAAGCGACGCCCAGAGTAATCGCCATTGTAAGTGGGCCAGGTATTTGTGGGCGGCCGTAGTAAGTCCGCCGGGTCCAACGCCTGACCGTTTACTAAAGCGGCTGCAAGAACGGCCCCGGCGATTAGAAACTTGGTGACATTCACTTCAAAGTTTCCAGGTATGCGAAGAGATTGTGAATATCTGCATTTGTGTAATTCCCGAGTTGTTTCACATGCGCTGCAAGCGGATCCTGTATCGCCACATTCACTTGATCGAGTGGCCACGAGCGATACCAGCCATCTTGATCGTGAATGCCTACGTAAAAATGATCTTGCTCCACTAGCTTTCCCTGGATGCGGGTACCTGAACGAAGCGTGATAGTCACCGGCGGCGCTTCGTCTGTTTCCGGGTAGAGAAACTTGGCCTGCAAGTCCGCGGGACCGTACTTGCTCGCAACGTGTGCAAGATCTCCGGTGGGAGAGTGACAGCCAGAGCACCTCCCGGCCCCGTTGAAATACACCTTCCCGGCATCGCTGCTGCCTGTCAACAATCTTTGGAGATCGAAGTCTTCTCCAGGAGCTTTGGGAGAAGCATGATCGGATTGCGCCAGTCGCGCATGGAGAAAGGCAACCACGCCCTTGATCTGTTCGGCATTCAAAGAAATCGCCGGCATACCCTTTCCAGGACGCCCGTTCAGGATGACTTGCGTGATGAGTTCTCCAGCGGAATCATGGCGAACGAGAGAAGAGCGCATGAGATTCGGCCCTTCGGCGCCGCCCGTGGCCTCCAATCCATGACAGAAACTGCACGAGGCGCCAAACTGAATGCGCCCACGATTTACCAGGCCTGAGTCGTCGCTCTGCGCTTGTGCCGCCACAACGCTGAACGCGAGCACCAGCATCTGGCCCAAGATGATGCGGCTACTCATTTGAAAAGTAATTGTAGGTTGCCTGTAACCATCGTAGGAGACGCCTGAGGCACAGGCGTAACGTCATTGCCGAACCGCTCACCGATTCTGAGCACCTGTCTCCGCCAGCTATCGCATCCAGGCATCCAGGTGCTCTTGAACAAACACATCGTCCTGCAGGTGCGGATAAAGCCGGCATACTCGGTCGATCTTCTCGATCTGTCCCGGCGAGAGATCTTCCTGCGGATCGAGGCACCAACGTCCTTGCATAAGCCCCTGCCTTCTGAGGATTTCATGGATTCCAGCAATACATCCACGGAACCCGTTCGCCACATCGAAAAGCGCGGCGTTTGCATCTGTGATCTGCCCGTTTAATGTCAGCAGCGCCGCTTCCACGCAGTCTCCGGACTTCGCCCGGCCACGGACTCGTGAAAAATATTCGCAAGCTCGGCGCGTCCAGACAGCCCAATGCCCAAGCAGACCGCCTGCGATGCTTACTCTCTTTCCGCCAAAGTCGAATGTGGTGAGTAAATCCAGCAGAATGTTGTCGTCATTGCCCGTATAGAGAGCAATCTCGCCAGCACGACCGGAATCCGCGATAGCCTGCAGCACGTCAAGGGTTTGATAACGATTAAAGGGCGCGATCTTGATCGCGACAACATTCTCTACCTGGACGAATTCCCGCCAGAACTCATCAGGCAGAACGCGGCCGCCAACGGATGGCTGCAGATAAAATCCCACCACCGGCATTACATCCGCAATCGACCGCACATGGTCTATTAATTCCGAGACCGGAGCATTGAGAGGTAAGGCGGCCAAACTCAGGAGAGCGGCGTCATAACCGAGCGAAAGTGCGAGCTCCGCTTCCCATGCTGCCTGACCAATCTCGCCGCACACGCCTGCAATCTTAATGACTGGCCGAGTACCAACTTCTTCCGCGGCAGTCTCCAAAACCGGTTTCAGCAAACCGACTTTATGATCGCGAATCGCGAATTGGGTTGTATGCACGCCGACAGCTATCCCACCTGCCCCGGCAGCCAGGTAATATCGGGTCAAAGCCCGCTGGCTCCGCTCGTCCAGCTTGCGGTCCTTCGTTAATGCGAGCGGATGCGCCGGAATCACTAGGCCTTCCAAGAGGCGCTCGCGAACACTTATCAAAACTTACCGTCCCTGACCTCGAAGTGTGTTCGCTTATTGAGGCTGCTGCCGCCAATCTGGACCCAATGTGCAGTCCAATCCAGCAGCTGACCCATTGGCACGGCCGGGTACCCGAATACTCGATGGGATTTCCCGGCATTCGTCAGCAGCGCGGTACCGGATTCCTCGCCGTTGAAAACTGGGTCAACCCTAAAGCGGCTGCCGAACTCTTCCGCCAGCTGGCGGATAGAAAGAGTCTCCGGTCCCGATACATTGAAAATCTCAGGCGGCAACGAGCATTGTGCCAGCGCCCGAAAGCACACGCTATTTGCATCCCCTTGCCAGATCACATTCACTAGCCCCATTCGAAGATCAACCGGACGCCTTTCGTAAACTGCCCGAGCGATATCGGAGAGTACGCCGTACCGAAGATCGATCGCGTAGTTCAGCCGCAGGATCGCCATCGGCGTCTGCCACTTCTCCGACATGTACTGCAGCATCCGTTCCCTCCCGAGAGCAGACTGCGCATATTCACCGACCGGCTCGACCTCGCTCGACTCCGTTGAGCCTCCTGTTGAAACCTTCCGCATGTGATAGACATTGCCGGTCGAAAAGGCAACGATGCGCGATTGTCGGAAACGCTCTGCCACGATAGCTGGAAGATATGTATTCATGGCCCAGGTAATCCACTCGGATCCCGTTGTGCCGAACTTCCGGGCCGCCATGAAAATCACATTTGGGCAATCGGGCAACTCGGCCAGCGACTTGCCGTCGAGCAGGTCGCACGAAATCGTCTCGATGCCGGCGCCCTCAAGTAAACTTCGGGCTGCTGAACTGCTGAAGCGCGCCACTGCAATGACTCGAGCTCGCTTACCTGATTGTTTGATGGCACGATGAGCAAGCTGTGCCAGACTCGGGCCCATTTTGCCTCCCGCGCCCAGAATCAGCAAGTCACCATTTAGCTCGGCAGCAGCTTGAACATCGGAGGGCGAAGGTCTGGAAAGCCGCTCTTCCAAACTTTCTTCGGATTCGATCAACGCTTCCATTCTCATCGGCCTTAGCCAATCTCGAAGCCCGCAATTGCGAACAGCAGACCCGTATTGCCGCTAAGACTCGATCCCCGAACCATGCGCGTCAAACGACGCTCTACTTTGAAGCCGAGCTCTCCGGCAATCTTTGTTGCCTCGAGGTTTGTCGAAGGAATATCCCAAGACCAGCGTCCAGAATCACTCAGCAACGAGGCCTTAATCAGCTTCCGCGCCGTTGTCCCGTTACCTGCAACACACGGACCGAGATAACGTGTGACTCTGCCCGGGCGCTGCATCGCAAACCCCTCGAGAGTGTACAGAGTCTTCGATCGCCTGGCGAGCGCTTTCAGAAGAGGTCCACGCCCCGCACCGATTGCTTTCCGATCCAGTTCTTCTTCGGTTTCCGGTTCATTCATCTCGTGACAAGCTTCGGGGCTGACGATCCCCGAGGATAGTCCATTGCCGGTCCATCTCTCCACCATTTGCTCCTTTCGGAAACCGAGTTTCTTGTACAGATGTATGCCTTGCTCGGTGGCGTCAAGCTTTACCGAAGCAACGTGCTTCTCATCGGCGACCATTAACACCCGCTCCAACAGAAGCCTCGCATACCCGCGTCCCCTAAACTCCGGGCGAGTTAGAACCATCCCGATCCATGCGAGTTCCTTCCCATAACAAACCAACGTTGCTGTCGACGCCAGTATGCCGTCAATCTCGACCGTGAGACAGCCCTCCGGTGAAAGCTCGATCAGAGTAGCCCAGTCTTCCGGAAGTTGGTTCCATCCTGCTTCCGATGAGAGTTCCATAGCAGACGAAACGTCCCGCGATTCCAGCCTGCGGATCGAAACCTGGGAAGCGGATTTCGTAAGGGTCATGCAATCGGTAACTACCTTTAGCATTCTAGAACCCCGTTAGCGCATGTATATCTCGGCCAAGAAGCGTCCTTCCGCGCCAGTCTTAATCATCCTTAGTTGTCCTCCCTTACTGACTACATACGAGAGGAAGCGAAGCGCATCCGGTGGTCCGTAAAGGTAGAAATGGGCATGAGCAGGCAGGAACTCATCGAAGGTCTCTTCCCGGTTCATCTGGACATGACACCACTCCCGTACCGCCCGATTCAGCCGGAACGGTTGGTCATTTGAGGACAAACTGACCGGAAACAACCGGGCACTGTCCCGAGGCCCGTAATGAACAAGGTAAAGAAAGTCTAGTAAGTGAGGAGTAACAATCGGTATGGTGTTCCCGGTTGTCGAACTTAGAAGAGCATGGGTCTTTAGAGCATCAGTCGGGTCAGTATTCAAGACTTCTTTCACAGTAGGCTCAATCAGCTCTTCACCCTGCCGATGAAGACGATGGTAAATCAGTGTAAGCAGGGAGTAAGCGATGATTGCGCACACGAGCGTCAGGAACGCCAGGGAAGTACGCTTCTGCCGCAATGTTCCGATCCCAGCCGCTATCAGCAGGCAGAGGCCCGTCAGCGCCGATAGAAAGTAACGCGAAAAGAAGGGTCCATGCACGACTTTTGCCAGGATCAGGCCATATACCGGCATCGCGAGAAAAGCAATCGACAATAAAAGCACTGGCCGGGCCAGCGAACGGGATGAAATGTCACCGTCCTTGTGGTTGTTCCGCCAAAGACTGCTGTCGAATGCCATGAGCGCGATCGCGATTACAACCAACACCAGCGCCGATTGAAGCAGTGTTCTGTAGAACTCGCGAATCTGCCAAACCGCTGCCGGAAATGCTTCGCTGAACCCGGCGGTTCCCAGCGTGACTTTGTACGAATGTAACAACGGAAGGAATGTGACAACTGCCAGGGCTCCCGTCACAGCCAAGGTCAGCCAAAAACGCCACGTGATCGCACGCTTTTGGATGTTATTGAGAAGTTCCACCAACGCAAAAGGAATCACCAGCAGAATGGCGTAGCAGTGCGTAAGGAAGGCCGCTTCCAAAGACAAGCCGAATCCGACCAGCCACGCCGTCTTGCTTCTATCCCCGCTCCACCGCTGCCAGCAAACCACCGCCAGCCCGCAGAAGCCGAGTACCAACCCATGGGGCCGCGCATCATAGGCGTAGTAATAAGCGCCAGTCACCAGCGGGAAAGCCATTGCGATGGAACTCTCTAGCACTGCTCCCCGGTAGCGGCGCACAACAACGAACAACGACAAGCAGAGCACCCAGAAGGCGACCATTTCGGGCAGTCTCATCGCTATCAGACCGGCTCCGAATATCGACATCGCCGCCCGGTGAATCACATAGAACAAAGGTGGATTGTAATCGGCTCCGTGCATGACGGCAGCCCAGGAATCTGCAAACGTGGGCAAGCGGCAGATATAGTAGGTGCACAGCTCGTCGTACCAGAGCCTTTTTTCGGAAGCGCGGATCGCAGTCTCGAGAAAGTACAACAAAGAAAAGCTGATGACAGCGATGCGTGCCCAGGCTGCCGCCGAAAGCCCCCCGGGGAAACTTACCGGGCTGTAATTTGCTTTCGCCTGCTGAGGTCCTTGGACTTCCATTCCCTGAGAATAACTGGATACCAGATGTAGTACGGTGAGTTAAATGGACTCGGGTAATTCGAAACGAATCAATCCGGGCGCCCATGTCGCAGCGAGGCCTTTACATCAGTCGGGTCCCGCCCGATTTCCCTTCCTGCTGTTTGGAGTCTTTCTGCTGATTGCTGGCGGAGTGCTGCTGTTTGCAGCAAGTCTTATGACGACCGCGAGTGTTTTGCTGGGACGCCAGTCTCTGGTCGCAGTTTTTGCTCCCTATTTGTTGATCCCAGGCGCCGTTGCCGCTGTTGTTGGTGAGTTGTTCGCCGTTTACGATCTCTTTTTTCTTCTGCCGAAGAAACGCCGTCGGGATTTCGTTAGCTTTTCTCCTATTCCGAATCGCCTGCTAACCGTTGTACTTACCGCTTACAACGATGAACTGAGCATTGGCCACTCGGTGCAGGACTTCTTTCGTCATCCACTTGTAAAGCGCGTCATAGTAGTCGACAACAACAGCAAAGATCGAACCAGCGCTGTTGCTGCCGAAGCCGGGGCCATCGTCGTATTGGAGAAGCAGCCCGGCTACGGACAATGCGTTTACCGTGCTCTCTCCGAAGGTCTCCGGCAATCCGATACCGACCTGACGCTTCTTTGCGAAGGAGACGGAACTTTCTCGGCATTCGATATCGATAAATTCATGGCATATGCGCCACATGCCGAGATTGTCAACGGCACCCGCATAGTCGAGCAGCTCCGTGATAAGGATACCCAGCTCACTACGTTCATGTACTACGGCAATTTCGTGGTCGGTAAACTGCTCGAGCTAAAGCATCTTGGACAGGGCACTTTCACCGATGTCGGCACTACCTATAAACTTTGCCGCAACAGCACTCTTGAACGCCTTCTTCCGCGTCTCAACCCGCAGGTGAACCTGGAATTCAACGCGCACTTTTTAGATACGGCACTTGCCGGGCAGTTCTCGTTGGTTGAGTGCCCCGTGACCTTTCACAAGCGGATCGGCTTGAGCAAAGGCGGCAATACCGACAATTTGAAGGCCTTGAAAGTAGGATTACGTATGATCAGCGGTATCTTGTTTGCTTGGAAAGCTGGCTAGCACGAGCGCAAAACGGATCTCTATGAAATGCCTACTGTTCGGCTTATTGCTTCCTTTACTCGCGACCGCGGCGAACGGCGTGGACGTGTACCCCGCGGCTAAGCTCGAGCAAATGACTCGAGATCTTTCCCCAGGTTCCGCGCCCTATGCCGACCGTGCCCTGGACCGCTACGGAAATCATTATCTGCTCCTGATTAAACGTGATAAAAGCGGCTCGTCCGAACTCCACGAGCACGAAGCCGACATCTTCATCGTCCAGAGCGGCAAGGCGACAATCTTGACGGGCGGCAAAATGGTGAATCCGCATTCCACGAAAGCGGGCGAAATCCGCGGTTCGTCCATTCAAGGCGGCGAGCGGCACTTGCTGGCTCCTGGCGACATCATTCACATATCCGCAGGAATTCCTCACCAGATCCTTCTTGAGAACGGATCCGGGTCTTTCAGTTATTTCGTTGTGAAGGTGACCGGCCAGTAGATGGCCATTGCGTGGCTGCTGACGCTCCTGGCGCTAGCGGGTGTAGCCGGTGGAGTTCTTCTGGGTCAGTCGCGTGTTCTATCGGCTTACGCCGCAGCCGCAGGCGGCGGGCTGCTCTTCGGGATTTCGCTCTTCTGGTTAATGCCGGAAATTGCCGTCCTCTCCGGCTGGCTTTCGGCGTTGGTGATGACGGCAGCCGCCGTAGCAGTTATTGGCCTCATCGATCACCTATTCACGAGGTCCGAGGGCGGCATTCACTCCACCGCGTTAGCGCCTCTTCTTGCGGCCACAGCGATTCATAGCTTTCTCGACGGCTGGAGCGTGCGCGCCCTCCAGGAGCTGCAGATCATGAGCGTGGCCGTCCCGCTTGGCTTGGCCCTTCATAAGATTCCCGAAGGGATCGCAATAGGCTGGCTTGCTCGCCGTCATCTGGCGCTGCCTCTGCGGGCCGCAGCCGCCGCTGTCAGCGTTGAACTCTTCACTTTGCTGGGAGCCTGGCTTGAGCCGCAGGCAGCCGCTTCGGGTGCGCACATCTTCGGCTACTGGTGGACCGCCGCGGTAGTGGCAATCGTCAGTGGGAGCTTTCTCTTCCTGGCAGCCCATGCCATCTTTCCCTATCGCCGGCGAGCAAGTGTCTTATTGATTTTTCTAGCGACCTTTCTTGCCGTGGGAACGGTCGGCCTGCTCAGGTCGGGCAATATTTAGCTCGCCGCGGGCGGCCGCTGCTTATGAAAGTCGCTGCGTTTCTGAAACTCTCGCGCAAACGCAATGATTCGGTTCTCCGAAAAGGCTGGCCCTACAATCTGTAACCCGATCGGCAGGCCATTGACAAACCCGCACGGCACTGTGATCGCCGGCAGACCGCATAAGTTTGACGCCTGCACAAGATTGAATCCGACCCCGTGCCGATCGGGCCTTTTCGGTTCCGTCTCGTCAAACGGCTGATCCGCTCGCTCGGGGGGTGAAAAGCTTGTTGGCGCGACCAGCAGGTCTACATTGCTTGCAAAGAGCTCACGGAAGGCTGTCTGAATCTGCTTGCGAACTCTCATCGCCTTCAGGTAATCGACCGCCGAGTAAGTCAGTGAAGCTTTCAAGCCATCGATTTGACTTTGATCGGCAAGTTGAGTCACCTGCCCGCTCCGAATCAATCGCTCGAAAACAGAGGCTCCCTCCGAGTCGATAATCGTTCCAATCACCGCGGAATACGGATAGTCCGGCAGCCTGCTCTCGACCATGTTCGACCCAATTGACTTAAAGACGTTCAGCGCGTTCTGAAACGCAGCCCGCAGCGGTTCGTCGGGCCATTCAGCGAAATCAATTTCGGCATAGCCGACTTTAGTGTCTTTGAAGCGCTCATAGTATTGCGGCGTGTAGTAGAAACTCTTCCGCGCCGAGCCGGGGTCGGCATCGTCGCGGCCCGCAATCGTCCGCAGCACCCAACCGCAGTCATCCGCCGAGCGCGCCAGCACACCGAGCTTATCGAGCGTCCACGAAAGTGGCATCGCACCGTGCCGGCTCACCAGACCGTACGTAGGTCGCAGCCCCGTAATCCCGCAGTAACAGGCTGGAGTCATGATCGACCCTGAAGTCTCGGACCCGAGAGCGTACGGCACCAGTCCCGCCGCTACCGCCGCGCCAGAACCGCTCGAAGAGCCGCCAGCCCAGTACTTCTTGTTCCACGGATTCAGGCACGGGCCTTGTAAAGAAGCGGATGCCGAGCTGTAACCGCCGCCGCCGGCTAGTTCGATCATCGAGAGTTTGCCGATCAGCACTGCCGTCTGGCTCGCCAGATTTCGGACCACGGTCGCGTCTTCCTCAAAGACCTGATCCGCATACGGTTTCGCTCCCCAGGTTGTCGGATATTTCGCCACCGCGATCAGATCTTTTACCGCATAAGGAATACCTTGCAGCGGACCACGAAATCGTTCTCGCTTGAGTTCGTCATCGGCATCCTTTGCTTGCCTCTTGCCTTGCTTCACAAGTAAATACGCCAATGCGTTGTATTCAGGGCCGAGCTTCTCGAGTCTCTGGCCGAAGAATTTCGTTAACTCAAGTGAAGAAATCTCGCGAGCACGGAGCGACGCACTGAGCTCGCTTATTGTTGCAAAAGGAATGTTTGTTTCGTCGAGCTTGCTTTTGGGCGAGTGCATCGCGCCTAAGCCCGGAATGAGAAGGCCGGTTCAACACTCATCGGCACTTCGATTTTCGATAGTGTGTCGCTTACTTGCCGGATATCTGAGTAGGCTTTCTGCATTCGGGCTTCCGGCGTGGCGGCGGGCTCTGTTGAAGCCGGTGCTCCCACCGGCGGCTTCGAGGTGGTAACTTGAGCGGCCAGCGGAGCCGCACTTATCAACGCGGCCCACCTGCGGCGTGTCATGCATGCACTCATGCGCACATTATAGTGCCGCGCGCGAGTTAGCCTTTCCCTACGGCAGATCGAGCGCATTCCGCATCACATCTCGCGGTGCACTCTCTCCAGTCCAGATCTCGAATTGCGAAGCAGCTTGCTCCAGCAGCATCTCTGCCCCATGCACAACCGTGCAGCCCTGTGCCTTCGCATGTTTCAGCAGCACAGTCTCATGCGGGTTGTAAACCATGTCGAGCACCACTTGCCCAGGCACTCGATCCGGAAACAAGCTGTCGTTTACGTTCGGTAGCATGCCCACCGGCGTTGCATGAATCAAAGCATCGAAGCTCCGCCCCTGCGCCTGCTTTAAGCTGATCGCCTCGCCTTGCACCACGCGCGCAAGAGACTGCGCCGCGGAATGATTCCGTCCCGTAATCGTGACATTCGCCCGTCCGTCATGCAGTGCGATCGCCGCCGCGCGAGCAGCACCACCGTAACCTGCGATCAAAATCGACGAGTTCGCAATCCGAAGATGCCGCGCCAGCGGCTTGAGCACGCCTTCCGTATCGGTGTTTGTGCCGCGCCACTTCCCTGCCTTCCGCCAGACCGTATTCACCGCACCGATCCGCCGCGCCAGCGGCTCCACATTTTCCAGATAACGCATAATTTTCCGTTTATGCGGAATGGTCACGCTGAAGCCCGGCACTGGCAACTTACTCGCGAGCGTCATCCAGTCGCCCAATTGCGACGGACTCACCAGGAACGGCAGATAAACTGCGTCGATCCGCCGCGCCTGAAACGCGCGGTTGTGAATATTCGGAGACTTCGAATGCGATACCGGATCTGCCACCACTCCATACACTTTGCTTTGTGGAGTTAGCTTTTCGGGCCGGTAAAGGGACCGGAACGCCTTCACCTGGATTTGCCCCGGCGCTGTTCCCGCTTCATCGCTCGGGGCAGCGTAAGTGAACACGCAGCCGAGCGAAGGCGTCAAGACCCGGCTGGCAATGCCCGTCTCCGACATCGCAAACGCTATTAAAGGCGGCGATTGTGGCTGGCGCATGTAGCTCAGCACTCGCAGATTGTCGCTCGGCTTACGCGCCGTTGTGGCTACTTTATAAACGTCTGCCGGCACCTTTCGCAGTCGACGCAAAATGCTTTCGAACGCTGGCGTTGTTTGAAAGTTGTGGTAGGAGACCAGAAGCAGCATGTCATCTCGCAAGAAGCTCGCAGCCGCTTTCATCTTCTCCGCACTCTCGATCTCGAGATCGACCATAAATGCGCCCGCTGCAGCGGCATCTTTCAAAATTGCAATCTGGCGCTCCATGGCCCCCGAGAATTGGCCATGAGCATGGCGATGGCGACAGGTTGCCAATATGTGCGTCTCCGGATGCGCCTGTCTAAAGCGTCGGATGAACTGCAGCCCCGCCGCAGGCTCCGAAAGATGATCGAGTCTCACCTCGAAAAACGTCACGCCATCTTTGTACTCGCGCGCCGCAACCTTGCTTAGCTGATCAGCCGTGGGGAAGCCTAAGGCAACGCACAAACGCGGAAGATTGGCAGGAAGCAAAGGCATCGGCGAGAGAACGTGGAGGTTAGGATAGCAGGGCCGCTTCAAGCATGGCCCGATCGAGAGGGCATGATTGCCGGCGTGATCGGCACGGCGCTGCTTGCCCACTCTGACGTATGCTCTTCTCATGCGGCTTGTCAGACAATGCATTTTGCTGTGCCTCGGCATGGCGGCCCTTCCCGCCCAATCGGTCAACCCCAAAGACTACGATCAGCCCTTTCGGCCGCAGTACCATTTCTCTCCGCGCGTGAACTGGACCAATGATCCCAACGGGTTGGTCTACTTCGAAGGCGAGTATCATCTCTTCTTCCAGTACAATCCGTTCGGCGACCAATGGGGTCACATGAGCTGGGGCCATGCAGTGAGCCGCGATCTTCTGCACTGGCAGGAGCTGCGCGTCGCGCTTCCGGAAGAAAACGGAGTGATGATTTTCACCGGCAGCACCGTTGTCGACGAGCGCAATTCAAGCGGCTTCTGTTACGGTGGCAAGCCCTGCCTGGTGGCCGTCTACACTGGCCACACACCCGAGCATGCCGGGAAGCCCGCGCTTCAAACGCAAAACCTCGCCTACAGCAACGATCGCGGCAGAACTTGGACCAAGTACGCACAGAACCCGGTCCTCAATATCAACATGTCCGATTTCCGAGACCCCAAAGTCCTCTGGTCTGAGGAGGGCAAGCACTGGGTCATGGCCGTCTCGCTGCCCAACGATCATAAAGTTCGCCTTTACGGTTCCCCCGACCTCAAAAGCTGGAAGGCGCTCAGCGACTTTGGACCAGCGGGCGCAATAGGTGGGCAGTGGGAGTGTCCCGAGTTGTTTTCACTGCCAGTCGAGGGTAAGCCAAATGAGACGCGCTGGGTGTTGAAGGTTGGGCTCAATCCTGGTGCGCGATCAGGCGGATCCGGTGAGCAGTATTTCGTCGGACGTTTTGATGGCAGTCGCTTCGTCAATGAAAATCAATCTTCAGTCACGCTCTGGACTGATTACGGCAAAGACTGCTATTGTGCGCTAACGTTCAACGGGCTGCCTAAGAATCGCAAGCCGGTAATGATTGGCTGGATGGATAACTGGCAATACGCCGCCAAGCTGCCGACTCATCCATGGCGCGGTCAGATGACTTTTCCTCGCGAGTTATCGCTTCGTCAGACGGCTGAAGGCATTCGCCTGTACCAGCAGCCGTTCGAAGGGATCAATCAACTCGCTGAGGCGGCCGGAGACACTGGTGAAACTCATTCCTTCCTGCTGGCGTTTCCGCTCAGCATTGACCCGGAGCATGAGACTGGACTGAAACTCTTCTCGGATGGTAAGAACTACACGTCTGTTGGCTACGATCCCGCGAAGAAAGTCCTATTCGTCGATCGCTCACATTCCGGACTGACTGGCTTTAGTCCGGATTTTCCTTCACGTATCGAAGCTCCACTCACACCTAAAAGCAAATCTCTGAAGGTCGAGGTCTTGGCCGACCGCTCCTCTCTGGAAGTTTTTGCCGACGAAGGGCGCATCGTAAGTACAAATCTTGTCTTCCCACCGCCGGATGCGCACGGCATCGAGAACATTGGCGGGAAAGTGCCGGCTCTGAGCCGGCCGGTTAAGTCGATCTATAGATAACTTGCTTCAGCGCCGTTTCTGAGTCGAACTCGTCGCAGACGATACGCCGAGCGCCCGCAGTTGCGCCAGCGCCTTACGCGAGTCATCCGTCCTTGGATAATTCTGCATCAAGCTACGGAACTCCCCCACGGCGCTCGCCCTCTGATTCGATTTCAGCAGAGCCATGCCCTTCATGTATTGCGCATCAGGAGTCTTGGGATTGTTTGGATAGCGCTCGAGAACCGCGTCGAACGCTTTGATGGCCCCGCTATAATCGCCGCGATTGTAACTGATTTCGCCCAGATAATACTGAGCATTTGCCGCCAGCTCTGTAGTAGGAAAGTAAGTTAGGTATTGTTGGAATTCCGTATAAGCTAACTCTGTCTTACCGGTCTGTAGATCACGCAGGGCTTCGGTGTAACTTCGGTCCGCACTCATGCCTGCCGGCGGGGTATTTGAAGCGGGCCCGGAACCCGCGGGAGCACCCGTGCCTGTGCCAGCCGGTCCGGTGGTCGCGCCCGGAGCCGGCGGTGGGTTCTGGATGATCTGCATCTGATTCTTCAAATCAGTCATCTTCGCGTCCATGCGCTCCAGGCGCGCGCTCAGGTCAGCCAGCGAATCTTTCAATGAGCGCACATCGTCGCTCATTCCGTCTACCTTATTTCCCAAGCCCGCCACGGGGGTCAGGGACTTCGCCACTCCGCTGCTGACCGCATCCTGCAGCGTCGCCACCTGATCTGCCGTGCGCCGCGTATCATTCTGCATGGCCTGCAGCATCCCGCTCAACGTGTCGAGCTTGCTGTTCATCGCCTGCTGCATGGTGTTGATGCGATCCTCAAGATCACGCTGAAGGGCCACCAAGTCTTTATTTACGCCAAAAGAAAAGCTCGAACAGGTGAGCAGCAATGCTGCCAGGCGCACAAATTTCATTACGATTTACTCCTCGTTGAAAGAGGGACATCGGCCTCTGTCCCTCCCTCGCTCAGTCTTAGTGTAAAAGAAGACGGACCGTCTCCGTTTGTCGGACTCTCCTACTGCGTTGCCGAAAAATGCGCCCTGCGGTTCCGCGCGTAGCAGTCCTCGGTAGCATCAGTACAGAGCGGTCGCTCCTTGCCGTAGCTGATAGGCTTCAGCTTGTCGTTGGGAACTCCGAGGGCGACTAATGCATCCCTCGTAGCGGCGGCGCGCCTGTCCCCCAGCGCCAGATTGTACTCAGCCGAACCGCGCTCATCGCAGTGCCCTTCCACCGTGACGATGAAGTTCGCGTCCATGGAGAAAATCTGCTTCAACGCGCTCGCATCGCTTTGGAGAACTGACTGGTCCTCTGCACGCACTTCGCTCTTGTCGTAGTCGAAGTGAATATCTTGTACCTGGTGGGCCAGGATGTCCTGGATCGTCGACGCGTTATTAGTTGGCGGCGGTGGCGGTGGTGGCGGCGTACTCACTGTAATCGTTGCGTCAGCGGAGGTGTCCCCGCCTGCGCCGGTCGCCGTCAAATGATACGTCGTTGTTGCCGTCGGGTAAACGGCTTTGCGCCCGTTGACGCTCACGCTTCCGACCCCATTGTCGATCTGCACGCCCGTTGCGCCGGTCACTGACCAGCGCAGTGACGAGGGCTGCCCGCCGCTTATGGTAGCCGGTTCAGCCGTAAAGTATTCTACTGTCGGTTTGCTCGCTGGCGGTGTGACAACTGCCGGCGGTGGCGGTGGCGGTGGTGGCGGCGCTTTCTTGTGGCAACCTGCAGCCACTATCAACAGCGTCGATGTGAGCGTCAGTGCTAGCCTGCGTCTGTTCATAAATTGTCTGAGTTCTCCTGGTGTAAGAAGCTCTATCTTATTCGGCGTTCACCCAAACAGGCTTTTCGTTGCTTCCCGTTTGCGTCATCTGATGTTTGTTGGTGCCATCCGCATTCATCATCCAGATCTGCGAATGCCCGCCCCGAGTTGAAGCATAAACGATATGCGCGCCGTCGGGCGCCCAGGATGGATTCTCGTTACGTCCCTCGTTGGCTGTCAATTGCGTGGTTTGCCCGGAAGCGACATCCATCAGGAAAATGTTGTAGTTTCCCGGTTCGAAGCCTTTGGTCCAGGCAAAGGCAATGTGCGCGCCATCCGGACTCCAAGCCGGATTTGTTGCCTCGCCTGTACCGGCGCTCAGCCGCCGAACATTCGCCCCCTCCATATTCATCTGGTAAATCTGCGGAAAACCCGAGCGCCCGGAAACCTCTACTAGATCGCTGCCCGTGACCGGATTAATCTTCGCCTCCACCTCGATCGAGTTTGATGATGTCAAACGCCTGAACCCGCTGCCATCGACGTTGGCCATGTAAAGCTGCGCAGGGCCGCCCGCCGTCGTGGATGAGAAAACGACTCTGCGGGAATCCGGCGTGAACGACACAAAGGCATTCATTGATGCTCGCTGATTATAAAAAGGCAGTTTACGCCCTGTGTCGATGGAAAAGATCTGAATCGCCGGATAGCCCGTAGCGTAGGTCGTAAAAGCAACCGCGCGGCCATCCGGTGACGCGGAGGGAAACGTAGTGATTGACCCGTATCGCGTCAGTTGTCTCTCGCCTGTTCCATCCCAATTCATTACCCAGATTTCCTTCGCGCCGGTGCGATTCGATACGAAAACAATCCGGGTGCCCACCAGACTCTTGCCGCCAAACTGCGCCAGAATGTCGGCCGCATAGCGATGTCCGGCATCGATTGCTCCCTCGCGCGTTAAGGCTGCAGTATAAACCTTGCCGAATACCTGTGCTTGCTGCAGCGAGGGCAGATTCGCTGCCGTACTCTCAAACCAGCCGAATGCCACGAAGCTCCCCTGGTTCTCGGCTCCATAGCCCATTCCGAGATAGTTGGCAGCCACCGGCGGCAGACTCCAGTCACTCAGCCGCTTGCCGGAGATCGCTCCCGTGCGCCCTGAGGGCCCGGACGTTCCCGCTTGGAGATCGCTTGGCTGTTGCGGCACATCGAGCGGATACATCGTTTTTGGCACGAAATTGATCAGCGGCGATCCTTCCAGATCGGCGCGCACAGTGCTATTAAATGCATCCATCAAGCCGGCCGAGCCGCCCGCGCCTCTCAGATCGGTGACCGCCACCCGGGGCTTGCCCGGATTCTTTTCGACGACTCCGCTTATCTGTTGCCGGGCCGCCAGGTAACCAATACCGCTCAATAGAAGAAAACAAGCAAGGGTAATGCGCATCAGCGTAGATTAAATGTGAACTGGGCCGAGATGGAGCTTTCCGTGACCTGCGGCGGAAGCTGCGGAAGCGGGCTCGCGCCATACACCGATCTCAGCGCGGTGTTGTCGATCGAAGGGTTCCCGCTCGATTGCACGATCTGTGGGTTCCGGATAGTCCCGTCGCGTGCGATGTAAAAGCTGACTATTGCCGGCTGCGCCTGCGAGCGGGCGTCCAGTCCGTTCGTCTGCCAGTTCTGTGCGATACGCTCGCGGACGATCTCGGCGTACCAGCCCAGTCGATTACCCAAGGGCGAATTCAGCCCGATCCCTACCTGCCCGGCGCCGCTCTGCGCCGCGTACATCGGGTTTGAGACGGCTTGCCGGGAACGGCTGTACACCTGATTCGGATTGGCCGCAGGTATGTAGTGCTGCTCCCGGAGCGGCTGCTCGGCGGGACGTCGCACCTTATCAGGAATCTCAATTGCCGTCTTGTCCGGTACGGGCAGTTTCTTTTCCGTCTCCTGCTTTGCAGGTGCACTCGGAACGATGGATTGCGTGTCGTTAGCCACGGGATTTGGAGCTGCCTGGCGCTGCGGAATAGGAATGCTATGCACCGCCGAAACCGCGTATGACGGACCTCCGGCCGGGTGCGGGTCGCCCAAAGCTTCTCGTGAGCGGTTCATCCAGAACCAGCCGAAGAACAGGAACGCCACCACCGCCGCATGCACCAGCACTGCTCCCGCCAGGGGCGCCGCTATCGGATCGCGCTGGTCGAGAATGTCAATTGTCTGTTGCATACTTAGCGCCGCCCGCGAGCCGCGGAATCGATCGGCGCGGTCACCATCCGCACCTCGAACTTGGCCTCTCCCAACTCAGCCACTATCTGCGCTATCGGATCCCAGGCCGTCTCTTTGTCCGCTCGCACATACACTGCCGTCGCGCCTCGAAATCGCTGCCGTACGCCTTCTGCGAGCAAGTTGATATTCACCGGCTTGTCGTTCAAAAAGGACTCACCGCTCTTTGTAATGCTCACTACCGGCAGGTCCTGCGCGGTGTTCTGCACGCGTTTCACGGTGGGCACCTTGATGTCCAGGCCAAACTCCATCACGTTCGCCGTGATCATGAAAATGATCAGCAGCACCAGCACCACGTCCACCAGCGGAACAATGTTGATCTCCGACATAGCTGTCGGGCCGCCGAATCGACGGCCCCTGCGTCCGCCATCATTGAATGAAAACGCCATTCGTCCGCTCTGGATCAGCCCCCGAAATCCCGGTCAGCTACGTTCTGAAACTCGATCGCGAAGTCTTCCATCCGCGTGCCAATCTCTTTGATGCGCGTTCCGAAGAGGTTGTAAAAGATCGCGGCCGGAATCGCGGCCGCCAAGCCGATCGCCGTCGTAACCAGTGCTTCCGAAATGCCTGGTGCGACTGCCCGCAAACTTGCGCTGCCCGCCGTGCCAAGACCTTCAAAGGCATCGATGATGCCCCACACCGTACCAAACAAGCCGATAAAGGGAGAGACTGACGCCACAGTAGCCAGCCAGTTCATGTTCATCTCGAGCTTAGTCACTTCTTCGCTGATCCCTAGCTGCAAGCTGCGTTCAATAGCAACTTTATTCACCAGAGCACCTCGCTGCTTGATCTGGCGTTCAATTTCTCCATACCCGAAATCGAAAACCGCTACCAGCGGCGCCGAACCGAACTGCTCGCTGGCCACAGCTATCGATTGCAAATTCGGTGCCTTTCGAAAAGCACGCAGGAAACTTCGGTTGTCGCGACGCGCACGGCTGAACACGCTGCTTTTGGAGAAAACGATAGTCCACGAGAAGAGCGAGAAGAGGATCAGGATAACAATGACTGAGAGGGGAACCGGCCGAAGGTTTTGGATGATGTCCCACAGACTGAGGTCAGCGGGAAACAGCATAAGGATCAATAGTTAGGGTGTCCTTTCATTTGCCTCGTCTTCATTATAGAAACAAAAATGATTCCAGCCTCTCAATCTCTTGATCGCAACGCCTGCTCAAATCGCGGTGAGAGTCTTATAATTCGGTCACATGCTGCTCGAGCTCATCGTTGAGAACTATGCAGTGGTCGAACAGGCCCGCATGCGATTCGGCGAGGGCCTTAATGTTCTGTCGGGCGAGACAGGAAGCGGTAAATCGATCGTGGTCGATTCACTCGCTCTGTTGTTCGGAGCTCGCGCCTCTTCCGAAATGATTCGCAGCGGTGAAAGCCGCGCCCGTGTCTCCGGCATCTTCTCTTCGGGATCAAATCCACAGCTGAAGTCGCTGCTCGAAGAAGCCGGCATTGGAGGCACCGATGACGAGGAGCTAATCATCGAGCGGGAAGTGGCGGGCGGCGGCAAATCTCGGGCGTTTATAGGCAACCGCCCTGTCACAACCGCCTTTCTTCGCCAGCTCGCCCCTAACTTGGGCGACATTCACGGCCAAAACGAGCAGCAGCTTCTCTTCACTTCCAGCGCTCAGCGCGATCTGCTCGACGACTATGCGCAGGCCGAAGACTTGCGCTTACAAGTTGCTCAATTGTACGCATCCTGGCGGGAGGCGGGCCTGAAACTTGCCGAGCTGAGCCGGAACGAGCAGGAGAAGCTGCAGCTCTTGGATCTCTGGAGCTTTCAGCGCCGCGAAATCGAAACGGTCCAGCCGCGCCCCGGCGAAGATCTAGAACTCGAAGCGGAGCGGAAAATCCTCCAAAATGTAACCAAGCTTCAGGAGAGTGCTGCCGCCGCCTTCAGTTCGCTTTACGAATCACCGCAAAGTGCCACGGCCCAGCTCGGGCAGACTGTCAAGCGCATGGATGAGGTCGCCCGCATTGACACGGCCCTGGCCGAAACGGCCGCTTCTCTTCGCCAGGCTGCCGTGCTGCTCGACGATGCCGCGTATACTCTGCGCGACTACTTGGGCAAGCTCGAAGGAGATCCTGCCCGCCTGGAAGATGTGGAAAGCCGGCTTGCCGCACTCGATAAGCTGAAGCGCAAATACGGCCGCACGCTCGAGGAGATACTCGTCTTTCGCGACGATGTGGCGCGTCGTATCGACGAAGTGGAGAATGTCTCCGAACACCGGGCAGCGCTCGAAGGGCAGCGTCTCGAGATCGGAAAACAGTACGAGCAAGCAGCAGGCAAGCTAAGCAAAATGCGCGCATCCGCCGCCGTCGAGTTGAGCAAAGCAGTGGAGGGCGAACTCAGAAGCTTGATGATGGGCGGTACGCAGTTCCGTGTCAGCCTTAGGCAAGGCGAGTGGACGGCGACCGGTGTTGACGCCATCTCGATTCTCGTTTCCGCTAACAAAGGCGAGGAGCTGAAGCCGCTCGACAAAATTGCGTCCGGAGGCGAGCTTTCGCGCATCGCGCTTGCACTCAAGACCGCCATCGGGGGCGCCGACCGCCGCCATGCAGGTGTCCCTACGCTAGTTTTTGACGAAGTAGATGCCGGTGTGGGCGGTGCGGCTGCGGCCGCTGTGGGCAAGCGCTTAAAGACGCTATCCCGGTCGAGCCAGGTGATCTGCGTCACTCACCTCGCGCAGATTGCAGGCTTCGCCGATCATCATTTCGCGGTGTCAAAAAGCGAGAAGAAAGGCCGTATCGCGACAGTCGTTGAAGAGCTCGACAACAAAGATCGGGCTCGCGAGATCGGTCGTATGCTCTCCGGCGAGCAAATCACGGCCGAAGCGTTACGCCAAGCCGAGCAGCTGATCCAAGCCGGCAAAGGATCTTACTGAGCCATGACCGTCAGGGAGTGGCTTCTCCGCCGAACCCGATCCGTCTCAAAACTCCTCCCACCACCGACTTGGCTTCCGTGATCCCCAACAGCGACGTCCCTCCGAAATAAACTGTCCCGTATGCCGCGATCACCCCAACCGCGAGAGGAAGAGGATGCATCATGCCGATAGTCGCTTTGAGCAGATAACTTATCACCGCTGCCACTGCTGACGCGCTCCAGAGTTTCATTGAAAAGCTGACGGGCAAAGGCGTAGGGCCGATTCTTCGTGCCAGCGCACGCCTTAATAGAACAAACTCGACCCAACCCGCAATGCCGGCCGAGGCGGCCAAGCCTGCCACGCCCCACTTTGATTCAATACCGAGCCATCTCGGTACGGGAAAGGCAAAAAGGAGGCCGAGGGCCGTCGTGAGGACAATGCGGATCAGGGAGAACCGCAGCGGCGTTCGTGTGTCCCGCAGCGCGTAAAACGCCGAAGAGTAAAGGCGCCCGAGCGAGCTCGCCAACAAGCCTATCGACGATCCCGCAAGAACGGACCACACGTACCGCGTGTCTTCGTGACTGAACCGCCCTCCCTGGTAGAGGGCCGCCACGAGTACGTCTCCAATCACCAGGAAAGCGACTGCGCAGGGAACGATAAAGAAAGCGATCCGCCGCAACCCCGATGTAAGCCGATTGCGAAGATAAGCCGCTACCTCCTCGCCCGTTCCCGTTGCGCTCGACATTTCGGGCAGCTCGGCCGCGGCAACCGACATGCTGAACAGGCTCACCGGCAGGATCGCAATGAACTGCCCGTAGCTGAGCGCGGCCACCGCTACTGAACCTAAGTAGCTGGCAATCATCTGGTCGACGTAGCTGCTGATCTGCACCACGCCGCGGCTCACGAAGACCGGCCCAAAGTTTTTAATGACAAGCTGCAGATGTGGCGAACGGAAATCCAGGCTCAGTCGAAACGAAGGCAGCAAACGAAGCACGCTGGGTAGCTGAACCAGGAATTGAAGAATGCTTCCCGCTACGCACGCCCACGCCAGGGCCGCAATCGCCGTCGGCTGTGGCGTCCCGCGTGCTGTGAACAGGAGCACCCCGATCATCACCGCATTCATGGCCACCGGTGCCGTATACGAAAGCAGAAATTTGCGGTGGCTGTTCAGCACACCCAGGCACCAGGCGCTCATTACCAAGACGCCCGCCGCCGGAAACAGGATGCGGACCAGCCGGATGGTCAGTTCGCGATCGTGGCCGTGGAAGCCTGGCGCGATTAAGTCCACCAGTAATCGGGTCGCCAGCACACCAACCGCCACCAGCATCGAGCAGACAATGGCGAGCAGACTGAAAACGGCTTCCGCCAGCACCTCAGCCTCCTCGTTTTCGCCCAGCGCTCGCAGCTTCGCGTACACCGTCACAAATGCCGCCGACAGCACCCCTTCGCCGAACAAGTTACTCAGGAGGTTCGGTATCTTGAAGGCCGCTTTGAAGACCCCAACTACGGTCGAGTTGCCGAAGTAGTGCGCAATCGCTCTCTCGCGAATCAGTCCGGTCAAGCGGCTGAGAAGAATACCGAGCGCAACTCGAGACGATCCTCCCGCCCTCACCATCGTTGTCTCAGGCGCAAGCTCTTTCGGACTGTTCGATCGCTGCGGTATGCGAATTCTGAGTTGCAAAGCTGGAAAGTATCGCTTGAGAGTAACAATTCTCCCGGTCTCTTCAGCGGAAAAGGTAACTTGAAGAGACATGAGTACTGGCCCGATATCTCAGTTCATAAAACACCATTACCGTCACTTCAACGCAGCCACGCTTCTTGAGGCTGCCGAAGGCTACAACCGCCATCTCCAGTCTGGCGGCAGCATGTTCCTGACCCTGGCGGGCGCGATGAGTACCGCCGAGTTGGGTGTTTCACTTGCTGAAATGATCCGGCAAGGCAAAATTCATGGAATCTGCTGCACCGGAGCCAATCTCGAGGAAGATGTCTTCAACCTGGTGGCCCACGACTTCTACGAGCGCGTTCCTAACTGGCGCGACCTGAAGCCGGAAGACGAGCAGGCACTGCTCGACCGTCACATGAATCGGGTCACCGACACCTGCATTCCGGAGGAGGAAGCCATGCGGCGGATCGAAGGTGTGATTCTGGAACAGTGGACTGCCGCCGACCGTAGCGGCGAGCGCTATTTCCCTCACCAATTCTTCTATCGCATCCTACAATCAGCGGAGCTGCAAAAGAGCTTTCAGATAGATGTAAAGGACAGCTGGCTATACGCCGCGATGGAGCGCAATCTCCCAATGTTTGTTCCGGGATGGGAAGATTCGACTCTGGGAAATATGTACGCCGGCCATTGCATCGCTGGTGACATAAAGAATGTGCACACGGTCCGCACCGGCATCGAATACATGATGTCGCTGGCCGATTGGTACACGAGCATCGCCGGAGGCTCCTCTCTCGGCTTCTTTCAAATTGGTGGCGGAATCGCGGGTGATTTTCCGATCTGCGTAGTACCGATGCTGCGTCAGGATCTGGCGCGCGAACACACGCCGCTCTGGGGATATTTCTGCCAGGTTAGTGACTCCACCACGAGTTATGGCTCCTATTCTGGAGCGATCCCGAATGAGAAGATCACGTGGGAGAAGTTGAGCATCGACACGCCCAAGTACGTGATCGAGTCTGACGCATCGATTGTCGCTCCGCTGGTTTTTGCCTACGTACTTGGCTGGTAGGCAAAAGGTTAAGAATCGACTATGAGACTAAAATGATCGAATGCCTGATTCGCCGGGCGGCGCAGGCTTCGACTAACAGGAGAACATCACTGGATGAGTGGCTTTAAACAATTTCTTTTACGCGGTAATGTACTCGATCTCGCGGTCGCGGTGGTCATGGGCGCGGCCTTTGGCGCAGTGGTCACTGCCTTGGTCAAAGACCTGCTGACCCCGATCATCGCTGCTCTGGTCGGCAAGCCTGACTTTTCGAATATTGTCTTTGAGGTGAATGGCAGCAAGTTTCTGATCGGCGACTTCATTAATGCTGTGCTCTCGTTCGTCCTGATTGGAGCAGCTGTTTACTTCTTTGTGGTGCTTCCGTTCAACACCCTCATGGCTCGCATTAAGCGCGGCGAGGCGCCTGTCGATCCGACAACCAAGACCTGTCCGGAGTGCCTCAGCGAAGTTAAGCTTGCGGCGCGCCGCTGCGCTTTCTGCACGTCCGATCTGCGAGTTGCAGGGGCGTAACTCTCAAAGCGCTCCTACGCTGTGTTCGCACGGTCGATCCGCATAGCCGTCGGCGACTTTTGATTCGGTATCGAGCCAGCTTGATAAACTTGTGAAGTCAGCAGAGTGGTGAGGTGGCAGAGTGGTCGAATGCGGCGGTCTCGAAAACCGTTGAACCTTCACGGGTTCCGTGAGTTCGAATCTCACCCTCACCGCCAGCAGGTTCAGCCTTTCTCCTGTTTCAAAACGCGGTAATCCGCGTAAATCCCGGCAGACCTATTCTGCCCTCGCTCTAACTCTTACCGGCCGCCGGCCACGAACTGATTCGGACTCGGCCTTGTCGTATTCTCTTGGCTGTTTGAACGCGGCCAACCGCCTTTCGCCGCTCCTGGAGCTGGGGCCGGCGTTGCGCTTTTAGCGGGCTGGCTATCTCCGGTCGAATCATCCGGAATCGTATTGATGTGATCGCCGGAGTCTTCATTCACGGCGGCACGCTTGCGCTTAGGAGTCGGTCCGCTCTCGTCTGCTGCCTGCACCTGCGTGTCATCAGACATGCTAGCCGTCGTCTCTCTTCCTGGCGTTTGTCGGCTGACAACCGTTGGTCCCGAACGTTCGCTTGCTCCGCCAGACATGTATACTCTCCGCGAACGCACTTCCGCATCGCTATATCGCAGACGTGCTTCCTGCGACAAGTCCACCCGCACCGCCTGCCTGTCTGTTCCGCTTACTCCTTCCGGCAAGTAAAAATGCAGGGCATATCGCTGGCGCAATCTCGCTAGCGTTTCTTCCAGCGCAGACGCGTCATCGACGCGCATCGTATCGCCGCCGGTGTCGAGTGCGATCGTCTCTGTTCCCGCCGTGTGCGACCGCTCTCCTCCATACCCACCGGGGCCGCCCATACCGCCGCCGCGCCGGCCACCCGGCCAGCCTCCGCCGCCTCCCGGGAATCCGATTCCACCACCGCCGCCGGGAAATCCGATCCCGCCGCCATTGCCCCAGGTTCCCCGCCGCCGGCCCATGCCGCCCGCATTAACATTCGGCGGTTCATAGGGAGCTTGCAAAAAGCTGAGCACTGCGTTCGCCTGCGCCAGCGCCCGTTCCACGCTCGCCTCGTCCTCCTCGTCCTGAGTCTCGTCGTCTGTTAGGACCACGATCGCGCGCCGCGCGCCAGGCCGTGCTTCCTTTCCTACATACCTTGCGGCGCTCAGGAGCGCGCTTGTGATCCGCGTCCCTCCGTTGAACCTCTCCGATCGAATCAGGCGGTCCAACTCATTCGTCACTTCCCCGTGGCTGCTCTTGAATGGAAGCCGTACCCGCGTTGAGGTATCGAAAACCATGATCGCCACTCGGTCTTGCGCCGCTAGAACGTTCAGAGCCTGCTGTGCGGCCGACGCAATCCGCTCCACGTGCGGCTCCATGCTGCCGCTAATGTCCAGCAACAGCAAGATATCGATGGGCATGTTCTCGCTCGCAAAATTACGAATCGGAACCGGCTTGCCATTCACCCGCAGCACGAAATCTCCCACTTCCAAGCCGGTGATCGCGCGCCCGCTCGAGTCGAGCACCTGAGCGTCTACCCGTGTCATGGCCACATCGCTCTTAAAAACCGGATCATCGGCCCAAAGCACAAGGCTGAACGCGGCCGCCGCCAGCAAGAATCGCAAACACACGTGTCGCATGAGGAGTTCTGCTTACTGCTACGCATAGCGGGTCCGTCCCGTTACCTGAAAGCGCAGTAATATCCCGAAGTTCCCGAGACGCACCTGTGCCGCTACTGCCTGAGCAGGCGCGCGTGAACCACAAATCGTTTGGGAGCGCTACCTACATAGCGGAACGGATAACAGGTGAGAAGAGTCAGCGCCGCTTCGGGGCTGCTCTGGAGGACTGACACGTCGTCAGGATCGACGACTCGGATCGAATCCACTTTGTACGCGCTCCGTCCATCCGCCCGACGAACGCGGATGAGATCACCCTGCTTCACATCCCGCAGCGGCCAAAACGCCGTATCGCGATGACCCGCGACTACCGCATTTCCCAAGTCTCCGATCCGCGGCGTTCCCGCCAAGTGCACCGCCGCCACCGCCAAACCTTCTTCTTCGTCTCCGTCCACCACCTGCACGGACAATCGAAGCCTTGGAATCTCGATCCGGCCCGCCGCGCGAAGCGGTTGACCGGTCGTTGTCCGAAATGCTGGTGCTAGCAATGTGTCCGCTAAGCGCGTTGCATGTGTTCCGGCCGGCGCAGAGGTAAAGCTTTGGAAGAGGTGATAGCGGAGGGAACTCCACCCTGCCATGCCGATCAGCAAGGCTCCCACTGCCAACAGCACTGTCTCGCCACTCTGCAGCGTTATCGCAACCCTCATTGCCCGGTGTAGCTTGTCTGCTCAGGCGCTTGCTTTTTCTCCTGCGCGCGCTTCCGCAGAACTTCCACCAGAGCTTCCAGGCGCCGATTCCTTGCCTTCAACCTCGCTGCTTCCTGCGCATCGATCACGCTTATCGCTTCGGGCGATGCCTGTCGTTCAACCAGCAGCTGCGGTTTCGCTTGCTGCAGCTCCTTCGGGGGAGCGTTTGAGACTTTTACTGCAGCGACTCCGAACCCGGCACATAGACCTAAAGCAAGAGCGAGTCCCAATTTCCACCATGTCCCCTGCATGAACCGCACCGGGCGCGGCCCCGGCACTTCTATCGCCTCAACCGCGGACAAATCTCCATAAGCCTGCAGGTACCAGCTGTTGCTTAGCAGGGCGGCACCTTGCGGCCGGTCTTTCGATTGCTCTACAGAACCCGTCGCATCCATTGCCATTTCAATCCTCCAATTGCGTCGGGGCTCGCCGCTTAAGCGCGCGCAAGTATCCGCTTCATCCTAAGCGCCACAGCGGCACCGAGGCACCCCAGCCCTGACAGCAGCAAAAGCCCAGTGTTGCTGGCGGTCTTTGGCAGATGGTGCCGGCTTGCCGTCTGAACAGGCGCCGCGCTCGTCGTGTCTGCGGTAGCTGAATCGGCCGCCGGAGCCGGGCCCTGAACTTGGGCCGGAGCAGCCGGTGCAGGCACGCTCGGTGGCGGCGCGGGCTGGGCAGCTTGGGCATACTTCACCGCTTTCACTCCCTGCCCCACATTCTCCGGCGTAATGCGTTCCGGCGATAGCAGCCACAACGTGACTACCTTCATATCGTCGGCCGACAGGTTGGCAGGTAGCTTGTCATACGTCGGATCTACTGCCAGAACGGGCTCGGTGCTATCGTCGGTGATCTTCACTGCTTCGAGCTTGGGGTAGACGAATTCGAGCGGAGCTGCGCAGCTCGCACATTTCCAGGCGTGCAGCGATCGCGACTTATCGGCCGTCGCAGTAAAGAAAGACACCCCGTCCGCGTTATCCATCGGCAGCTTTCCATTCGGTACCGCCAGCAATAGGTAGTGCGTGGCCTTGTCGGCGCTTTCTACCCGCACAATGGCCCGGTCAGCCAAGCGGTCTTCTACTGAGAAAGTGTAGGCCCCCGCGCCTAGATCCGCGCCCGGTATTTTCACCTTGTCGCTTAAAGCGACACTCTGGGCGTCGGCCGCCAATATCGTGAGGGGGACGGCCAATCCGCATAGCGCCGCCAGCTGTAACTTCAAAAAAGTAAGGTTCAGGCTCAAGACGAAACTCCTAAAGCAAATGTACGTCGATATGACCCAAATTGGATTGTTTAAGGTAAAAAAGAGTACTGGAACCAGCGGGGATTGCTTCCCCAAGCTCCGCTTATGCCCGGAGGCCAACCCTACGCTCACTAAGCAACCGGTGTCGCGATTTACCGCGGCTTACGCTTAGCTGTACATTGCACGGCAGCATCGTACGGGAGGGAAATCATCAGGGCTAACGAAGCGGTCATAATGGAGTACTGGGAACATTCACAGCGCGTACGCCGGCGCTTGCTTCGCCGGTTCTCGTCGAGTGCCTTGGTGGCGTGATCCACGGATTTCCTTACGTGCCGCCTCTGACGCGCTGCCAGGGAGGCGCCGGTGTTTCGCACCCCGCCGCAGGAGATACGAAGTTCGCATGACCACAGCTCGGGAAGCCGGCCACGGCCCTCACGGCGTTTCCCGGGAAGCTGAACCCGGCGAGACTGCTCCTCTGAAAAAGGGAGTCGTCCGCGACCTTCTGCATGGCACATCTGCGCTGGGGGCCGGCATGATCATCGAACGCGGCTTCGGGTTTGTAGCTAATTTGCTGGCTGCGCGTTTCGGCGGTGCCTCCACGTTCGGCGCCTATTCACTTGGCCTTTCGACCGCCAATAACATCGCATCTTATGCTGCCGGCGGAATCGGCTCGACTGCCGTGCGTTTCTCTGCCCGTTACCCCCGCGAGAGCGCCGGCTACCGCACTCTCGCGCGCGTGCTTGCCATAATCTCGCTTGTGTCTTCGGTGCTCGCCGCATTCGTGCTCTGGCTTGGCGCTGCTCCTCTGGCCCGTTTACTCGGCAAAGATAGCCTTGCCGGTGTCTTACATTGGGCTGCGCTGTCCGCCGCCGGCCTCATTCTGCTGGAGTGCTGCCGTGGATTTCTCGTCGGCCAACGCCGCTTGCCCGCCATTCTGCTGCTTTCGGCGACGGTCGGCATCGGCCTGCTCGCGCTTGTGCCGGCCGCCTCTCGCGTCGGCCCGGTGCCCATGATGGCCAGCTACGGCGCAATTACGTTCGCTGCCGTTGCTCTATGCGCGCTGTTCTATCGTCCGCTTGGCCTTGCGCCGGTCCCCTCCGGCGCCGCACCTGAACCCGTAGCGCCGCTCCTACGCGAAGTCTGGTCATTTGGTCTTGTGCAGCTTGCCGGACTTGTCGGGATCAACGCTTCGGCCTGGTGGCTCACCACTGTGATTGCGCGCTCCGATCCGTCGCTCGTGCAGATCGGATTTCTGGCCATTTCGCATCAGCTGAGGAATATCGCCGGTCTCTTCCCCGGCCTGCTTACCGAGAGCAGTCTCGCCGTGATGGCGCGGAGTGAGAGCCATCGCGAGCAAACGCCCGATCAGGTAATGGCGGTCTGCACGGTCGTAACTACGTTCGTTTCGCTCGCCGTTGCGGCTCTCGGGATCGTTTTGGTTCCCTGGGTGCTGTCCTCGTTTTACGGCCATGCCTACTCGGCTGCGGCCGCCGCCGCGTCAGTTGCTCTCGTCACCGCTGTGGTCCACATGGGAAATGCGCCCGCCGCCGCCCGGCTCAGCATTGTTTCCATCCGCACCACCGGGATCGTGAACGCGTTCTGGGCCCTGGTCGTTGCTTCAGGCGCAACGATCTTCTTCTTTCACGGTGGGAATGCCTACCAAGGCGCTCTCCTTTATCTGGCCGGACACCTGCTCTCGGCAGCTCTCACCCTTTTGTCTCTGGGCCGCAAAAACTGTGTTCCCAAAGGATTGAACCGGATCTTCGTTCTGAGCTCCTTCGCGAGCCTTGCCCTCGTCGCTCTCGCTCTGCTCCGCGCGGCACGACCGGATCTAACCTCATGGCTGACTCTGTCCATGGCACTCCTCGCAACCGCTTCGCTTTGGGCACTCGTCTCGATTGGCCGCAACCGAGGCTGGCTTCCTTCTTTTGGATTTTTCATAAGAGTTCTGCGCACTCGCGGACTCTTCCGGCCCGAGGCGCTTGAGACTCCCGGCAGTGGCTTCGATGCTTGATGTATAGGCAGGCTTTGCCGATGTTTTCGCACTGGCGCCGAACTGCCGCCGCCCTCAAGCCGCCCCGGACGGCACTACTCTGATGCTGCCTCTGCCCGAGAACCGGAAGCGGGTCGTGGTCGTCCACCGCGGAGCTCGCGATGCCTATCAAGTGGCGGCAGCTCTGTCACAGGCGGGCCTGCTCGAGCGTCTCGTTACCGATCTCTACTGGCCGAGCGACCATAACGGCATTGCCCGGCTCACAACGCTTCTCCCCGCTTCGCTCAGCCGTCTCGCTTCCGCCCGGCATCACCCGCAGCTACCCTCTTCGCTCGTTCGCCAGGCGCCGCTCTCGGGCCTGGCTTCGTATTTGCTCGAGAAGATTCCTTCGGCTCCCTTTGCCTGGCGTCGCGCCGCTATTCGCGCCAACGATCGCATCCTTGGCCGCACGGCAGGAAAGCTCGCCGCACGTACTGGCTCCCTTCTGCTCAGCTATAGCTACTACGGCTACGATGCCTTCCAAAGCTATGGCAGACCGGGCGCGCTCTTCCAGCTCCATCCGCATCCGCTGAGCGTGCGGCGCCTACTTTTACAGGAGCTCGCCGACCACCCCGATTGCGCTGAATCGCTCGCCAAAGAGTGGGAACTCGCGCTGCCGCGGGAAGATTTCGACCGGCTGGCAGCCGAACCGTCCATGGCCAAGCGGTTCCTCGCCGCTTCCTCGTTTACCCGCCGGACGCTGGTCGAGAACGGCGCCGACCCCGCTTCGATTCGCGTCGTACCGTACGGCGTGGATCTCGAAAGATTTTCTCCGGCAGACACCATTCCCGCCCCCTCCGCCGGGCCGCTTCGCCTGCTGTTCGTCGGCACGATCAACCAGCGTAAAGGCATCAAGTACCTTCTCGAGGCGCTTCGCCTCCTGCGAAGCCGGAAGGTGGAGCTGACCGTTTGTGGCCGCGTAGTGGACGATCTTTCTCTCTTCGGACCTTTTGGATCGCAGGTCCAGATCCGGCCATCGGTCGGCCGCGCTGAGCTACTGACCGCCTATCGTCAGGCGGACCTCTTCGTGCTGCCCTCCGTGGCTGAAGGCTTCGGGCATGTTTTGCTCGAAGCGCTCGCGTGCGGTGTTCCCATTCTGAGCACCACCCACACCGCCGCTCCCGATCTCATCGAAGAAGCGCGCCAAGGATTCGTCGTAGAGCCGAAACGCCCGGATCTACTGGCCGCCCGAATCGAATGGGCACTCGACCATCGTTCCGAGCTTTGTGAAATGCGATCTGCGGCTCGTCGCCGCGCCGAACACTTCACCTGGAGCCGCTTCGGATCGGCCACCGTAGCTGCCGCTCGCGAGTTCCTAGCCGACGACGTACCGGGCGTCGCCTGCTCTGGGCCTGGCATTCACGAGTTTTCGCCCAAAAGCGAGCATTACCCCTGAGACAATCGCTACAATCCGATTCACCATCCTTATATGGTCAAATCCTGACATGCAGACCACTAGTCGCATCTTCGTAGCCGGGCACCGCGGCTTAGCCGGCTCCGCCATCGTGCGCCGCCTGCAGCAGCTCGGCTACACAAACCTGATTCTGCGAACGCACGCCGAGACGGACCTTACTTCGAAAGAAGCGGTTGATGCCTTCTTCGCCGCCGAAGCGCCCGAGTACGTGTTTCTCGCGGCAGCGAAGGTGGGCGGCATCCTTTCCAACTCAACATTCCCCGCCGATTTTATCCGCAACAACTTAGCCATCGAGCTCAACGTCATCGATGCGGCCTGGCGTTACGGCGCAAAGAAGCTGGAGTTTCTCGGCTCATCCTGTATTTATCCGAAATTCGCCCCTCAGCCAATTACCGAAGATTCTCTTCTCACCGGTGCTCTCGAGCCAACTAACGAGTGGTATGCGGTTGCCAAGATTGCCGGCATCAAGCTCTGCCAGGCGTACTACGCTCAGCATGGCTACAACGCCATCTCCCTCATGCCGACCAATCTCTATGGCCCGGGCGACAATTTCGATCTCGCGAGTTCGCACGTTCTACCCGCCTTACTCCGCAAGTTTCATGAAGCTCACATTCAACGCCGTCCCGAAGTTGTCATCTGGGGCACTGGGACGCCGCGGCGCGAGTTTTTGCACGTTGACGATCTCGCCTCCGCCGCTGTTTTCTTGATGGAGCACTACGACGAACCCGCTATTATCAACGTCGGCGTTGGCGAAGACAGCACGATTGCGGAGGTGGCCGAACTCGTCGCGCGCACGGTGGGCTACAAAGGCAAATTGGTCTTCGACACGTCAAAGCCAGACGGAACACCCCGCAAGCTGCTCGACGTGACGCGCCTCCGGTCGCTCGGCTGGCAACCCGGCATTCCCCTCGAAACAGGTCTTCGCGCCACGTATGCATGGTTCCTGGCGAATGTTGACCCCCGGCTGCTGACGACCTCTTAATCGGAACCCGAGCGGGCCCGAAACAAATACGGGGTTGGTCGATCTACACTAAAGATCGAAGCATTCCACTTCGCGGTTTTTGAGCGAAGTCTTTTACTCGCTTAAACCTCGCCAGATTAGTGTGACAGCCAAAGAAGAATCAAAGCAACCCCTGCTCAAAGCGTGGCGAGAACGTCTGCAAGCGCTGAAGAACGTCCCTCCCGTGTTGCGCATTGTTTGGGATTCGGGTCCGTGGGTAGTAGGTTTGGGGCTTTTTTTTCGCCTGCTGGTCTCGTTCATCCCTGTCAGCGCTGCCGTTGTGGCTAAGTACATCATCGACACCATTACGGCCATAACGCTGCACAAGAAAACGTATCCATCCGAACTTTGGTGGCTGGTGGCGCTCGAATTCGGCTTGCAGGTTGCCGGTAACGTACTCGGCCGTGTGATTGACTACTACGATCGTGTTCTCGCCGATCGCTACACCCGTTATGTGAGCGTGCAGGTGATGGAGCACGCTTCGAGTCTCGATTTGCAGGCTTACGAGAATCCGGTTTTCTACGACCGGTTGGAGCGCGCTCGCGTGCAGGCAACCGACCGGCTCGGCATGATTCAGTCTCTCGGCCGCCTCTTCCAGCAGGTGCTGACAACGCTTGCCTTCTCGGGCGCCATTCTCTGGTACTCGCCGTTACTGCTGCTCGTTCTCATCATTTGCCTGATTCCGGCGTTTCTGGGCGAGAGCCATTTTGCATTCTTGAACTATGCTCTGAACTTTCGCCAGACTCCGGTTAAGCGCGAGCTCGATTATCTCCGGCAGGTTGGCGGTAGCAAGGAAGCAGCGAAAGAGCTAAAACTTTTTGGCCTGAGCGGCTTTCTCACCAATCGCTTTACTACCCTCTCGAATCAGATCCTCGATCAGAACCTCTCGCTGTCGCGCCGCCGGCTCATGGCGGCGACTCCGCTCTCCATACTGAGCACCAGCGGCTACTACAGCACCTATGTGTGGGTCATTTATCAGACCGCGATGGGAAAAACCACGTACGGCGATTTCATCCTCCTGACAACCGCCGTGATGAATGCTTCCAGCAACATCTCGCAGATCTTCTCGACTCTCTCGAGCATCGCGGATCAGGCTCTGTTCTTAACCGATCTGCTGGCCTTCTTCGAGATGAAACCGACTGTGGTCTCGAAGCCAGACGGCTTGCTGGCGCCGCGGCCCATTCGTCAGGGGTTCGAGTTTCAGAATGTCTCGTTCAAGTATCCGGGTACCGACCGCCTGATTCTCGACCGCTTGAATTTCCGGCTCGAGACGGGCGAACGCATTGCGCTGATCGGCCAGAATGGCCAGGGCAAAACCACAATTGTGAAGCTGATGACTCGCCTCTACGATCCCTCCGGCGGTAGGATCCTGCTCGATGGAGTCGACTTGCGCGAATACGCGATCGACGATCTCTGCCGCGAGATCGGAGTTATTTTCCAGGACTTCATGCGCTACGAAATGACGGCCCGGGAAAATATCGCGGTCGGACGGATAGAATTCGCGGGAGATGATGTGCGAATTCATGCGGCAGCGGAGAAGAGTCTGGCGGACGGGGTGATCGCGCGCCTGGAGCATCGCTACGAGCAGATGCTGGGCCGGCGTTTTGAGGGTGGCGTCGATCTCTCGGGCGGTGAGTGGCAGAAGCTGGCTCTGGCGCGCGCCTATCTGCGGGAAGCACAAGTTCTGATTCTCGACGAGCCGACGGCGGCTCTCGATGCTCGCTCCGAGTATGAAGTGTTCGAGCGCTTCAACGAGCTCACCGAAAGCAAGATGGCACTTTTCATCTCGCACCGCTTTTCCACCGTGCGTATGGCGGAGCGGATCATCGTACTGGAAAATGGAAGTATTGCAGAAGAAGGCAGTCACGACCGCTTAATGGCGCGCGGCGGCCGCTATGCGGAGATGTTCGAACTGCAGGCTTCGAGCTACCGGTAAAGTACATGGCCGATTCCCCCGTTCAAACCGTGACCGGACCAGCCACGCGAGTGCCCGGCGAATTGACCGAATCCCAGCTGGCAGAGCTGCGGGAAAGCGCTATTCAAAGCGCCCGATCGAGTGCCTGGGTTCCCGGCAAACGACTGTCGAGGCGACCGCGCCAGCTTTACCGCGACCTGCGCAAGCGGCTTTCGGCGCTCGAAAGCGAGCTCTACCGCCTGCGCTCGGATGAGCCGTCCGAAGATCTTCGCTGGTTATACGACAACTTCAGGCTGGTCAGAACCGATCTCGAATCGGTTCATGACTCGTTGCGCGCTTTCTCTAAGCTGCCCAACGTTCGCACCGCCACCGACGATTCCGTCCCGCGCGCGATCGTGCTCGCCCGCGCCCTCGTTTCGGCCACCGACAACCGCCTAAGCGAAGGCTCCTTTTCCCAATTCGTCTCCGCGGTGGAGGAGGTGGACCCGCTTCGCCTGGCTGAACTGGGCGGTATGCTCGACGGACTCAAAATAGCGCTACTCGAGTCTCTGGCGGAGCGCGGTCCCAAAGCGCTGGCCGCCTTTCGAGCCGAGGGGCAAAATGCCGTCAGTTTCGGTATCGGCGATATCATCACCAGCCTGCGCTTCATCGGTGAGCGCGACTGGCGGAGCATTCTTGAGCCGCTTACGCTCGTCCATCGCATACTGCTCGAAGATCCGGCCGATGTTTACGGCCGCATGGATTTCGACAGCCGCGAACTCTATCGTCAACGCATCGCGAAGATAGCCGGGCAATCGGATATCGATGAGATCCGGCTGGCCCGTTTGGCGATTCGCATGGCGCGTGAGGCAGAGTTCAGCTCCAACGCCCCAGAAGCCGTGCGCAAGAGGATGCGCCACGCCGGCTATTACCTTGTAGATCCGGCTGGCTCACAGGAAATGCTGCGCCGGGTTGGCTATCGCCCTTCCTTTAGCTCGTCCGTGCAGCGGCTTTTCCGCCAGTTTCCCGATGAAGTCTACATACTCGGCATCGAGCTTGTGGCTTTAATCACGGTGGTGGCTCTCATCATGAGCATCGTGCGAGCGCAGGGAGGTCTCGCGTTGATCGCCGGCGCTCTGCTGCTCCTTGTGCCTGCTACACAGGCCGCGGTCGAACTGGTGAACTATCTGGTGACCGCGGTTCTCACGCCGCACGCGCTTCCCAAACTAGATTTTTCGAAGTCGGTCGATCCCGACTCCGCCACGATAGTCGCCATCCCGACTTTGCTCATTAACGACAAGCAAATCCGGCAGCTGGTCGAGGATATGGAAGTCCGCTATCTGGTGAATCGGGATCCGAACATCTTTTACGCGCTCCTGACGGATTTGCCCGATACGGCCGAACCGGCCGGCGAACAGGATCGACGTGTCGATCTGGCAATCGAGCTGATTGACGAACTCAACCGCCGGTACGCTTCCGAACCTTTCGGCGGCTTCTACCTTTTCCACCGTCACCGTGTCTACAATCCGCGCGAAGGCACGTGGATGGGCTGGGAAAGAAAACGCGGCAAGCTGCTCGATCTGAACCAGCTGCTGCGCAACGTCTACGATCCCTTTCCGGTGAAGACTGGCAATCTCGCGAAGCTGCCGCTTATCCGCTACGTGCTGACGCTGGATTCCGACACGCAGCTGCCGCGCGGCTCGGCTCAACGCATGATCGGCGCCATGGCGCATCCTTTGAACAGGCCCGTTATCGATCCCGAGCTGAACATCGTCACGAGCGGCTACGGCATCCTGCAGCCGCGCGTCGGTATCAGCGTGCACTCGGCCTCGCGCTCCCGGCTGGCCAGTATCTATTCGGGCCAGACCGGTTTTGACACGTATTCTCGCGCTGTTTCCGACGTCTACCAGGATCTGTATGGCGAGGCCATTTTTACTGGCAAGGGAATCTACGACATCGATGCTTTGCGGCAGGTGCTCGAGCATCGCTTTCCGCGAAACGCGCTCCTCAGCCACGATCTGATCGAAGGCGCCTATGCGCGCGTGGGACTCGCTTCGGACATTGAAGTCATTGACGACTATCCTTCGCACTACAGCGCTTACAATCGGCGCCGTCACCGCTGGCTGCGTGGCGACTGGCAGATTGTTCGGTGGGTCTTGAATACGGTCCCGGACGAATCGGGCCGCCTGGTTCAGAATCCCATTTCGCTCGTTTCGCGCTGGAAGATCTTCGATAATTTACGTCGCAGTCTGGTTGAGCCTCTCACCTTTCTGCTGCTGGTTGCCGGATGGTATGTGCTGCCGGGCGGTCCGCGCTTTTGGACGCTCGTTACGGTGTCACTGCTTTTTTTGCCGATCTACTTCAGACTTGTTTTTGCCGTTATTCGGACCGCGGCTGCGAAGAACTGGGCATCGCTCCGCGAGGCGGTATCTGATTTCGGCACTTCGCACATCAGCATCGTGCTGAATATAGCGTTCCTTGCCCATCAGGCTCTCGTCTCTATCGATGCGGTTGTGCGGACGATTATCCGCACCTACATCACCCACACCCGGCTTCTCGAGTGGGAGACCGCTACCGAAGCTGAGCTGGGCATCAGGAAAAGAACGCCCGTGGATCTATACCTCGATTGGGTGCCGCTGGTGGCAATCGTGATTGGCCTCGGGCTCTTTTTTCAACCGGCAGCCGCTCCTTACGCTTTGCCGTTCCTCCTGTTGTGGGCGTTCTCCAAGCTGATCTCGATCTGGTTGAATCGCTCGCCGCACGAAGACTTTGCTCTTTCCGAAAACGACACCCTGTTCCTGCGTGAAGCGGCGCTCAGAACATGGCGCTACTTCGCCGAATACAGCAATGAAAAGAATCACTGGCTCATTCCCGACAACGTGCAGGAGCAGCCGTATCGCATTGCCGAGCGCCTCTCCCCTACCAATCTCGGGCTCCTGTTCAACGCGCGGCAGGCGGCTCTTGAGTTCGGGTATTTGACGCTGCCCGAGTTTATCCAACACAGCGAATGGACCCTCGAGACTCTTGCGAAGCTACCGCGCACTCTCGGGCATTTCCTGAACTGGTACGACAACGTTTCTCTAAAGCCGCTCGAGCCCGCTTTTGTGTCGAGCGTGGATAGCGGGAACCTGATCGCTTCGCTCTGGAGCTTTAAGGAAGGCTGTATCGAGCTGGCACGTAAGCCGCTTCTGAGTGACAACGCGCTCGCCGGGCTATCCGATCACGTGCGCATGCTTGAGAAAACATCGATGCGCCCCGTGTTGGCGCGGATACTGAAGCTGCATGGCTCCCCGCTGTGGCTGCCGGAGCTTCTACGATTGCAGATCGACGCCGCGGCCGAAATCAAGAACGCCGATCTAAAGCAGCACGTCTCCTGGCCTCTCGAAATACGCTCACGAATTGAGGCGCTCCGGACAGCGGCGCGTGATTTCATGCCGTGGTTCCTGCCGGAGTACGCCCCCCTGCGCGATACGTCGAGTGGGTTCGAGCTGCCTCAGACTCCACTCAGCCTGGCGGGAGCGAGCGGCTTCTTTGATGAGCTCGACACGCGGTTGCTTGCCTTAGCGCGCTCGGCGACAACGGCCGCTCCTCTGCAGGAGCTTGCTTACAAGCTTCGGAGAGAGCTTCCGGAGTGCCGTGATCGAGCGCAGGCGCTTGCCGCCCGGCTGAAAACTCTGGCAGAGGCCTGCGATCGGCTTGCCGATGAGATGAGTTTCTCGCCGCTCATTAATAAAAATCGGAACCTGCTGTCAATCGGGTATGATGTCGCGAGTCAAAAGGCAAATCAGTCCTGCTACGACCTGCTTGCTTCCGAGGCTCGAACCGCCACTTTCATAGCCGTGGCCAAAGAAGATTTAATTCAGGACGGCTGGTTCCGCCTGGGACGCCAGCATACCGTCTGCGAGGGCGAAACCACCTTGATCTCGTGGACGGGCACGATGTTCGAGTATCTGATGCCGGTGCTCTGGATGCGCTCGCACCCCAACACATTGCTCGACCGTGCAGTTCGCGCCGCCGTTCGCGCCCAACGCGCCTACGCAGTAAACTTTCGAATTCCGTGGGGCATCTCGGAGGCGGCTTACCGCAAGACGGATGCCGAAGGCAACTATCAATACTCTGCCTTTGGCGTGCCCGGGCTGGCGCTGAATGTCGCACGTTCAGGATCACTCGTCGTCTCTCCTTACTCGAGCTGCCTGGCGCTCATGATTGATCCCGTTAATGCGATGAAGAACCTCGTGCGAATGAAAAGCAGCCGGTGGCTTACCGAGTATGGATTTTACGAGTCGGTCGACTACACGGATTCATCCCGCCGGTTCTTGAAGCCGAAGGGCGAGATCATTCGCTGCTGGATGGCGCATCATCAGGGCATGAGCCTGGTTGCAATCTGCAACGTGCTGCACGACTGGCCCTTCCAGCGCTGGTTTCACGCCGAGCGCCTAGTGCAGGCAAGCGAGCTTATTCTGCAGGAGCGTCCGATGCGAAGCCGCCCAATCACCGACTCGCGCCCCCGCCGTGTGCTGTCATTTCGCGGACGAGGGCCGGTATCGAAGCCGCGGGTTTCCACTTAGCGCCGCGGCTCGGACCGTTTGAATGTTGCAAGAAGGTTGCTGTAATCATCCGTCCAGAGGCGCTGCCCAGAATGCTCCTCGATGGGTTTTGATTGAAGCTTAATCGCCGCATTCTCGAGCACCGCAGTATTATCCGTCACCAGCACCCAATCGGCAGCAAAGAGACCCTCCTCGTCATCACCATGACTATGGACCAGAACAACGCGTAGACCAGCGCTTCTAGCCAACTGCTGCACGACCGGCGCAAGATCCAAATAATCGTTTGAGACATGAAACGCTACCACGCCCTGCGGGCGCAGGCAGTGCAAGTACAATGCCATGGCCTCTCGTGTGAGTAGATGAACGGGAATGGCATCCCCGGCAAAAGCATCGAGCGCGATAACATCGAACGATTGAGGCGGCGCTTGGGCGAGCATGAGGCGGCCGTCACCGATCGTGATCTGCGTGGTCGCCCGCGATTCGCGTAGATAAGTAAAGAGCGACTGCGCAATTTCCGAGATTTGAGGGTTGATTTCGTAGAAGTGAATCGAATCTCGTTCGCGTCCATAGGCGGCGAGCGTGCCGACGCCTAAGCCTACGACCGCAACCTGCTTCGGCCCGGCAAAACATTCGCGAAGAAGGATACCGATACCCGAATCCGGGCCGTAATAGGTGGTGGGGCGCAGCCGACGCGGCGGTAGCAGAAACTGAGCGCCATGCTGGATTGTGCCGTGGAAGAGTATGCGCTGCTGCTCAGGGCCGGCATGGGGCGTCTGGGTCACGCGGAGCGATCCGTAGAAGCTGCGCCGCAGGGTGACGGAGTTTTGCCGGTAGCCCGCGACGTTTGCTGCGAGGACCGCGACCATCGCCGCGGTGACCGCAAGCCACAAGAGGCGAAGATTCCAGTTACGGTCTCTCCAGATCAGCGCCCCGGCGGCAAGCGAAGTGGCAATAAGAGCCACAGGCAGCTCGTAGATTCCGTGAAACAGGGCGGGCGCTACCAATCCGACGAATACGGCGCCGGCCGCGCCGCCGGCCGCGATGAGTAGGTAAAAGCGGGTCAGTTCCGCCGCCGGAGGGCGCAAACGGTTCAACTCGCCGTGACAGAAAAGGCAACAGATAAACAGGCCACCAAGGAAAAGGGAGAGACTGACGGGAAGTGCTATGACGGAATTGATGTCGTAGACCGCATAGCCGATGATGCCGAGCGTCAAAGGCAGTAAACGCGTCCAGAGCGCCGGGCGGTAGATGTTAAAGGACCCAAAGCTGAGCACGAAGCTCAAGAGGTAAATCGCCAGAGGCGGGATCCACAAGAGAGGAACAGACGCGACGTTCTCATCTATGTGATTCGTAACGGCAAGCAACAGCATCGATCCACAAGCAGCTAATGCGAACCAGGCGAACTTTCGGAATGGCGGAGTGGTTACGCCCGAAATTTCACCCGCTGCGGCGCTCGGGAGCGCATGACGGGACAACCAGGCAGTACAAGAACACAACCCGGCAAATAGGACATACCCGAAAGACCACCCATAGCTCTGGGTGCGCGTCCCGAAGAGTGGTTCAATCAGCAGAGGATAGGCCAGCAGAGCCGCAAGCGAGGCGAAGTTCGAAACAGAGAACATGCGGTAGGGAATTTCAAAGCCACTGCGGCCGAGCCAGGATTGCAGCAGCGGACCCGTTGCGGAGAGAGCGGCAAACGGCAGCCCAATCGTGAGGGTAAGCATGCGGAAGATGAGCCAGAACGGATCTTCACCGGGAGCCGGGCGCCACCTTTCTCCAGGGCCTATTGGCATGAGTGCAAGCGACAGCACAAGAACAGAAACGTGAACAATGGCCTGAGTGCGAGGCGCCAAATGCTGAGTTGCAAGGCTCGCGTACCAATAGCCGGCAAGCAGCGCCACCTGATAGAACACCAGGCAACTCGACCAGACTGCAGCCGATCCGCCGAACCAGGGCAAGATGCGTCTTGCGACCGATGGTTCGAGTGAGAAGAGCAGGAAGGCGCTGAGAAAGATGGTGAAGGCAAACAGGCCGAGCGAAGCTCTTTGAGACAGGTCTTTAGTGTCGGACACGGCAGGGTCTGATAGTTTGTTTGCGGGCAGGAATCTACACCATACATGAGCGCAGTCACGAAAGAGAAGTGGGGCAACACGGAATCAGGAGAGAGCATCGAGCTTTATACACTTCGCAATGCAAACGGGATCGAAGCGCGAATCACGAACTTCGGTGGCCGGCTGGTTAGCCTCAAGACCCCGGACCGGCAAGGGCAGTTAGGCGATATCGTCCTTGGCTTCGAGGCACTCGACGGCTACCTGGCCAAGAATCCGTACTTTGGAGCTCTGGTGGGACGTTATGCCAATCGCATCGCAAATGGCGAGTTCAAGCTAAATGGCCGGACCTATAAGCTGGCGCGCAACAACGGCGAGAATGCGCTGCACGGAGGTTTGAAGGGCTTCGATAAGGTCCGCTGGGAAGGGCGCGAATCCGGGTCGGAGGGCGAACCGGCACTCGAGCTCACCTATTTGAGCCGAAACGGTGAGGAAGGTTATCCGGGAAGCCTTGACGTTCGCGTTCGCTATACGCTTATCGCGGATGGGCAACTGCGCATCGATTACGAGGCCAAGACCGACGACGACACGGTGCTCAATTTGACAAATCACTCGTATTTCGATTTGTCGGGAGCCGGAACAGGGAAAATTCTCGATTTCATCGTAAAGATCGAGGCAGACAGCTTTACCCCCGTCAACGAGCACCTGATTCCGACCGGAGAGCTAAGGAAGGTGGACGGAACTCCGTTTGATTTTCAAACGCCGCAGCCGATCGGCGCACGCATTGACGCTGACGAGGAGCAGATCAAACTCGGGATCGGATACGACCACAATTTTGTTCTGAACAGGCGAGGCACTGAACCAACTCTTGCAGCAAGCGCCCTCGATCCGGCATCCGGCCGCAAACTTGAAGTCTTCACTACCCAACCCGGCCTGCAGTTTTACACCGGCAACCATCTGGATGGCTCCGTTCGCGGCAAGCGCGGCAAGGTTTACGAGTTTCGGACCGGCTTTTGTTTCGAAACGCAACACTTCCCGGACTCGCCGAACCAGCCGAACTTTCCGTCCTGCGAGCTGAAGGCCGGCGAGAGTTGGCGATCTACAACAATTTTTCGCTTTTCAGTAGATTAGAGGAATGAGCGAACAATCTCAAAAGCAGAATCAGCCCGACAAAAACTTAGCGGCAGAGGAGCGCCCTGTTCCGTCGCAAGCCGAAGGTGACCTTGAGACCGTGGAAGAAGATCTGAAAGATCAAGAGGCGAAAGAGAGCGCAAAGAAGTAAGGCTGATCAGCGATTCAGTATTTCAAGTTCATGCAGGATGATCTCTAACACTGCATCGTCGCCGATCTGCGAGTTGATCATCAGGTGATACAAGTCGCGCTGCGGCCAGTTTTTCCCGTAGTAGCGCTTAACAAAGGCGGCACGGTCGGCGTCCATGTGCTCTAACAGGTCTTCGGCCTCTGCCTCTGACTTTCCGTTCTTCCTCAGGCGTTTGAGCTTGTAGGCGTACGGTGCGAAGATAAACACGCCCATGTGATCGGGCCTTTCGCGGAGGAACCACGGAGCGGCCCGGCCAACAATAACGGAAGGTCCGCGATCGGCTACATTCTTGATGACTTCCTCGAACAGCGTCGAGAGGCTGTCCGCATCCAGCAGGTCTGTACCTGTCCCGGAGAAACGGTCTTCGTAGCTGCCGCGCATAAAAATCTTCATCAGTCGATAGAACGTCGAATCCGGTTTTTCTTCGCGCTGCTCGACGGTCTTTACGTCGCATTTCAGGCGGGATGCAATCTCCTGCGTAATTTTCTGATCCCACAGAGTCCAGCCTAGCTTCGCAGCCAGCTTGCGGGCGATCTCGGCCGCGCCGCTGGCGTACTCACGTTCGATGGTGATGGTGTTGATCACACTCGCCTCCCGCGATTCGAGTTTATTGTATGGCGTCCGAATGCGGAAGGCGATATCTACGCCGCGCCGGACACCGTCCTCAGGATCGATGCCGGCCGGCTTGAATCTAGTGGATAAGCCAGGTTTGGTTGGCGCCGCCGTTTTGTGGATACATCTGGACGCGGGTTCCCGAGGAACGACTTAGCCCGGGATCGTCAAGTACGGTTCCGCCGCCTTTGTTGTGGATCACGAAGCCAGAACCTGCCGGGCTCAACGACCACAACTGCGAGTCACCGTGACCTGCGGCATCCTGTTCGACCAGCACCCCCGCTGCCGAGGAACCACCTGGATTGGTCAGGAACAGATTGCTTGAAGCGTTTTGGATCGTGTAGAAGCCACTTCCGTTGAAAACGAATCGCCATTTCTGATTCGCTCCGCCGTTGGACGCATATTGCTGAATCTTCATCCCTGCCTGTCTGGAGAATCCGGGATCATCGAGGACCAAACCGCTCGTCTCATTGGTCACGGTGTACGTTCCATTCGGAATGGCCGCCCGGGAAAGGAGACCGAAGACCGCAACGCTGTTTTGCGTACCGACAAATACTCGGCCGTCCGCAATCGTCGGCACGATGTACTTGTTGCCGGGCCCGAGGTGATCTCGTCCAGATCCTGCCTGGTCACTGTTGTAGAGTTCCGTACCAAGGTCGTTGGCATCATAGGCGTGCAGAACGGCCGGATTCGAGTTTTCGACCGCCCAGAGTATCGCGTTCGAGTTTCCATTCGCCGAGATACTGGGAGTAGCGCCCGGATAGCCGAAGGCGTGAGCCGTGGCGGAAACCGGCAGACTCGATACTCGAGCGCCACGTACTTCGAATGACAGGATCGCGTTGTTGATGGGCCCGAAATATACGTGGTTGTCGAAATAGGCGGGCGTCGAGAACATACCGCCTTCGATGGCTTCTGGCAGCTCCTGGTAAATCGTTGAGTTCGACGACGAATTGTACTTGCCCATGTGGTCGCGGTCGACAACATAAAGGTTTGCGTCTTTTCCGCCTCCCATGGCCAGGTGACGAACTCGCCCAGAGCTATCCCGCGTATCCGGCAGAAGCATAATGCCTCCGGAGCCAAGATCTGCGTCACGTGCAGACTCGCTATGCGTGTCGGCCATCGTCCAGTAATCATCGACGATCGTGCGGTTACCGCTGATCGATAGCTTCACGAACGCGTTACCGTAATCAGCGCCGGCTGGGAAGCCTTGCGCATTCAGGTTATTGTCAAAAGTACCGTTCGCAACCGAGAGGAAAATGTTGCCCTGCGGATCGGCTGCCGGGCCTGCACCTGCATTCCAGAGAGCCGCCTCGCTTCCGTTCGGAGCCAGGTTGAAGACGCTGGTCTGGCGTAGAGTCGAATGGTTGTAGCCGATGAGCCAGCCGGTGTAGGGGTTGTAATCGCAGTGCGATCCCCAGCTGGTGTAGACAATACCATTTAAGAGAAGAAGGCCTGGCCGGTCTTTATATTCCTTCGCGTCGAAGACAACAGATCCATTGACACTGTTAGCACCGTTGCCGGGATAGCTGGCCTGAATGAGCGTGGGCCCGCCGAGTTCCTCAGCTCCGGTCGTGATATCAAGGGCGTGAAGACGGTGGTAATAGTTTCCCGAGCGATCTTTGCTCATAGCAACCACGTAAATAACGCCGTGAGGTCCGACGGTACGGTCGATCACCGGCGTGGCAGTGATTCCGATCTCGGGAACGACTTGGCCGCAGCTCCGCGAGTCAGACGGAGTTTCACCGGATCGCAGTAGCGAGACGTGCCAGAAAACGACCCCGCCAGCTGCATCGAATGCGTAGACGCTGTCGTGCTCGGTAGCGACAAAAACGACGTCTCGTTGTCCGTGCCCAGGCATGTTCAGCGCGGCGATATGCAGCGGCTGCGCGTCTACCTTTCCGTCGACAGGAACCGTGAAGAGCTTGCCGAAAGTAGCTGGGTGCACGTTAGCCGGCGTAAGCGTTCTCTCGTTAGCATTAAGTCCAGTGCGAAGGTTATCGTTGTGCCAAGTGGCAACGTTGGTTTGAGCGGCACATACTGAAATGCAGGAAAGCGCTGCGAAGAAGATCGGCATTCGTTTCCACGAGTGCTTACGAGCAAGCGCGGATAAGTGGTGATGTAAGTACTTCAAAGAGCCTCCTCGCGAAAGTAAGAATGTAACAGAACTATTTATACCAGTATAAATTTGATTAGGTCGAGTAGGGCAAAAGGGTGAGCTTGGAAGCAGAGAGCCAGAAGATTACGGAGGGTGTCGAAAACGTCGTAATACGTTCCGATGAGTCAACGCTCGACTGCACTGCGCTGCTCGAGATACTCGAGGCTTGTTTGCACGCGCGAAAATCCGAGTGGCTTTTCTTGCGGGAACTACGGCTCGGGACCGGCCGGCATAACAACTTCGCGCAACGGCTGGACGGATTCGCGCTGAATTGCCTGCCTCATCAGGCCATGAAGCGGGTCTGCTACGAGATTAAGACTTCACGCGCTGACTTCCAATGCGAGCTTAGGCAGCCGCTGAAACGTCGCATGGGGCTGCGGTACTCGAATGAATTTTACTTCGTAACGCCGGTCGGCTTGATCGAGCCAGACAGGGTCCCGGTAGAGTGTGGGCTGATCGAGGCCGGACGAGATGCTGCCGACCGAAGCCGGCTTTTAGAGCAAGCCGAGACGGGATTCCTTCATTACGATGCAGCCACCAACGGATTCTGCGCGGTGACAGTACCGGCTCCCTGGCGCGACACTCCGGGACCTACTTGGCAGTTTGCAGCGGCGATGCTGCGCAATTTGAGCAAGCAGTTCCACGAAAGGCCGCCCGCTCCGCCGAAGCAGCAGAAGCTCGAACTTTGATCGATTGCTCCCTTAGTTGGTCACGTCCGCGTTTTCTTTTCGACCCCCGGGCTCGAGGCGCATCTCTTGGTAGATCTCGCCCAGGCGGGTTTTCATCTTCTTCAGTTTTTCAAACTGGGCCAGTTCGCGACGAGAGTCCTCTTCCCTGCCTAGCTCGCGGTACAAGACTCCCAGCCGGTAATGAGTGGTGGCGTTGAACGGTTCAAGCGCCGCGGCCAGTTCCAAATGCTGCTGAGCCTGCGCAGGCTCGTGCCGTGTCATCAGAATCTTGGTGATTCCCAAATTAGCGTCCACATCGTTCGGCTGCAATTCGAGAGCGCGCGAGTAATGAGCAAATGCCGAGTTCAACTCCGATCGGCGCATGGCAACATCACCTAACCGGCACTCACTTTTTTCATCGGACGGATTCAGAGCGAGGGCGGCTTTGTATTCCCTCTCGGCTTCCTGCTGACGCATTGCGGAGGATGACGTGTTCAGCATTTCGGCGAGCTCGTAGTGGAGATCGGCACGGTTGGGTTCTCTGGCAAGCGCCTGCCGATAATGGGCGATGGCACCATCGATGTTTCCTTGCCGGGCAAGTTCATGCGCCATGAGCTGGTGCATGCGAGCGGAGTCGGGGGCCAGCATCGCAAGCGAGAGCATGCTTTCGTCCGATAACTCGGAGTAGATGCGATGCGCGGTGTAAAGGATCTCGTTGTTTGCGGGGTCCAGCTCTTTCAAGGAGCCGATCACGGATGCGGCCTTATCGAGTTCGCCCGAGCCGTAATCTGCCTCGACAAGTTCCAGACCGGCTTGAACCTTGAGCTTTTTTTCCTCGAGGTGAGGCAGCGAGGCTTCCAAATCGGCCTGCGCTAGTTTCAAGTTCCCGATGCGCTTCTCGGAGATCCCGAGTAAAGCCTGCAACTTCCAGAGCGCGGGCTGGCTTTTCAGAGCGGCGCGAAGCTCCGGAACTGCGTCGCCATACTTGCCCTCGAAAAAGAGAACCACTCCGATATTTGCCTGGGCGTCAACACTGTTTGGATCGATCGCGAGGGCGGCGCGGTACTCGGTAATGGCAAGATCCGGTCGCTGACTTTTCAAGTACAGCTGCGCCTGCCGCAGATGCGATTTGATCGCCTCGGACTGGGAATTTTCAGTCTGCGCTGCGCCCAGAAAGGCGCACCACAAGAGCAGGCATATCAGCCATAAGAAGCGCTCTGAGCACAACGTGAGGCGGTTCACAACACGATGATAGAATTTGCGGCAAAGGGGTCCTAATAATGCTGTTTCTGCGTCCGCGAAAATGTACCAGTAAGCGGGCTTGCGCTCTTTTTGCGAGTGCAGCTTTGCTGCTCACCGTTGCTCCGGCTGCCTTTGCTCAAAACACGAACTCGGGCGAGATACGCGGCACGGTGAGCGATCCTAGCGGTGCGGTGATCCCGGGCGTAGCCGTCGCCATTCTGAACACGCAGACGGGCGTGACTACCAATCTTGTTACGAATGCTTCGGGTATCTACGATGCAGTCTCGATCATCCCGGGTAATTATCAGTTGACCTTTACGGGATCGGGCTTTCAGACTCTCGTACGCAGCGGAGTCGATCTGACGGTTGGAACGATCACCATCGATGCGCAACTGACGGTCGGCGCGACACAGCAGCAGGTGGAGGTGACGGCAGAAGCGCCGTTGTTGAAGACAGAGACTGCGGAGCAAGGCACCACGCTCGAATCGCAATCGATGCAGCAGCTGCCAAACGTTGGCCAGGACTGGTCGAATTTTACGAAGATCTTGCCGGGGGCATCGGGTTCGGGAACGGGCGTATCGGTAAACGGAAACATGCCGTACTACTCGAACTTTCTCGCAGACGGCGCGTCAACAACGCTGCCGCACAGTGCCAACGTAGATGTATCGGTGTTTGAGTCAGTATCGGAAGTTCAAATTGAGACTTCGACTTTCTCGGCGCAGTACGGGATTGGCGGAGCAGTCTTCAATCAGATCAGCAAGAGCGGAACAAACACCTTCCACGGCTCGGCCTATGAATACCTTCAGAACGATTTCTTCAATGCGCGAGACTTCTTTTCGCCCACGGTTCCTATTGAGCGTTACCACAACTTCGGCGGTTCGGTAAGCGGTCCGGTGATCAAGAACAAGATGTTCTTCTACTACAACATCGATAAGACCATCAACAACACCGTTTCTTATCCGTTCTACACCTACCCGACAGCGGCCATGCGCGCTGGCGATTTCTCAGACCCCGCCTTTCCGACGATCTATGATCCGAGTACTGTGCACCAGGACGCGCAAGGGAATCTCGTGCGCAATGCGTTTCCGGGAAATAAAATTCCGGATGGTCGCATTGACCCGGTCGCGCGGGCCGTCGAGCAGTACTTCCCTACCCCTAATCTGCCTGGCTTTGCGAACAACTGGCAAGGCGGTCTGGCCAGCACAGCTCCGTTCATCCGGCAATTCGGCAGAATGGATTACAACTTCTCTGATAAAAACCGGCTGACATTCTCGATCACGCAGCGCGACAACAAGGGCCTGGGACAGACTCCCGACTGCCCGATAGATTGCAATCCGTACGACATTGCAAGTTACAACGCACAAGTTTCCGATGTTTGGACGGTGAGCGCGAATCTGATCAACGAATTCCGCTTCGGCTTCACGCGACAAGGCAATTGGTTCCAGCCGGAGACGTTGGGCAAGGGCTATCCGGCAAAGGTCGGGTTGCAGTACGCGAAAGCGGATGTTTTCCCAGGTATCTCGATTGGCGGGCCGGTTGGCGGGACATCGCTCGCGCCTGGCACGAACGCGATCTATGTGGAGAACAGCTTCGAGCCATCTGATGTAGTCACGATGATCCGCGGCCGGCATATTCTTCACTTCGGCGGCGAGGTGCTGATGTATCAGGACAACTCAACCCCGTGGGGAAACGTGAACTCAGGCAATTTCAGGTTCAGTGGAGCCTTTACACAACCAGCGCCGTTTGATTCGAGCGGCGGTCTTGGCTACGCTGATTTTCTGCTTGGGCAGGTGGACAACTGGAACGCAACCAATACGCCCATCACGGGAGCCCGGCAGAAGAGCCCGCAATTTTTTGCGCAGGACGACTTCAAGCTGCGACCAAATTTAACGATCAATCTTGGCCTCCGCTATCAGATTCAGGGCGGCTGGAGCGAGGTGGCGAATCGCATCGGAGCGTTTGATCCGACCATCACCAACCCGGTGACGGGAACAAAGGGCGCGATGTGGTTCGCGGGCAACAATCATCGCAATAACCTCCAAGCAAACGTAAATAATATTTTTCTGCCGCGAGTCGGGCTGGCGTGGTCTCCAACCAACAAATGGGCAATCCGGGGCGGCTTCGGCATTTACAGCTATGGCTGGAGTATCGATACCTATGCCGCCAACGCAATCGGCTTCGGCACTAACAGCACCGGCTCGCTAGCGCAGACAGACCAGGTGAATCCGGTATTCGTTTTATCGAATCCGAATCCGCCCCTGAATTACGTTGTCGCTTCGAAAGATCCCGGAGCGTATAACGGTCAATCGGTGAACTACTACCCGTATCACACGCCGGTGGCGCGCAATTACCAATGGTCTTTCAGCGTGCAGCGGCAGCTTCCTGGAAACATGCTGGCGGAAGCCGCGTATGTAGGCAGCCATACCAGCAATCTGGCATTTCCTGCGGATTACAATCAGGTACCGGGCAGCCTTCTCGGGGTTGGCGATGCACAATCAAACCGGCCATTTCCACAGTTCCAGACGATCAACGCCGGCTTATACGACGCCATTTCCAATTACGATTCGCTGCAGCTGCAGTTCAACAAGCGTTTCAGCCGCGGCGTGAGCTTCGATATCAACTACACATTCTCGAAGTTCCTGGATGACCAGGATTCGGGTGGGTACGGGGGCTCTGCGGGCTCGCAGCCTTATCAGGACGCGTACAATCCGCGGCTGAATTATGGATTTTCCAATCTCGATCGAACAAACATGTTCAAGGGCGATGTGGTTTATCAGCTGCCCATCGGAAAGGGCAAGACGCTCTTAAACCGCGGCGGTCTCCTGGACACTCTGATTGGCGGTTGGCAGGTCTCGAGTACCTTTGTTTTCGAGTCCGGCGCGCCTTTCACACCCACGGTTTCGAGTTCGAACAACAGCGGCGCTTTGTCCGGCAGCTGGTACCCAAATCTGGTAGGCGATCCGAGGATTTCCAACCCGACGATCGATCGCTGGTTCAACACTGATGCATTCGCCATACCGGCGCAGTTCACATTCGGCAATGCCGGACGTAATATTCTGCGCGGGCCTCGACTCAACGATGTGGATCTTTCGGTGGGCAAAAACTTCCGGTTTCCACTGCCGCGCGAGACCGGCAACCTGCAGGTGCGATTCGACGCTACGAATGCCTTTAATCACGCCAACTTCAGTAATCCCGATGCCGGGCTTGGTGATTCCAACTTCGGTGTGGTCTCGTCTACCGTTACGGGCACCGGTCGGATCTTGCAGCTGGGAGCGAGGCTATCGTTCTAGGAAGATTTTCGACGAAGGCGGGGCTGGTATCCTGAAGACTCGCCCGCACGAATTCCATTGAAGATCGGTTTTGTAAGTCTCGGCTGCCCGAAGAACCTCGTCGACAGCGAGGTCATGATGGGGCAATTGGCTAGCGATGGCCATGAGTTGACGCCAGATGCCGCAGAAGCGGACGTCATCGTGGTCAATACCTGCAGCTTTATTGATCTGGCGAAACAGGAATCGGTCGACACGATTCTCGAGATGGCCGAGTACAAGAAAAGCGGCAAGGCGCAGCGCCTGGTAGTCGCGGGCTGTCTGGTGGAACGCTATCGGGACGATATCCGCAGCAATTTACCCGAAGTAGATGCGGTCCTGGGCACGAATGAGCTGGGGAAGATTACAGCCCTGTGCGAGGGACTTACGCCGAAAGAGTCCGTTCCGGAGCCATATCTTTATCACGATCTGACCGCGCGCGTTTTTACAACGCCGAAACACTCGGCATACATCAAGATCGCGGAAGGATGCGATCATCCATGCTCGTTTTGCGTGATCCCGCAGTTCCGTGGGCAGTTTCGCAGCCGGCGTCCGGAAAGCGTGGTGAACGAAGCCAAGCGGATGTTTGCGACGGGCGTTCGAGAGATCAACCTGATCGGCCAGGACACGACCTGTTACGGGGAAGACCTCGGATTGAGGGACGGGTTAGCCGACCTGATGGGGCGTTTGGCCGAGATACCGACGGAGATGCCGAAGTGGGTGCGGGTGCTCTACGTATACCCGAACAAGGTTACGCAGAAGCTGCTGGATACTATCGCCGCTCACGAGTCGCTGGTGAAATACATCGACATGCCGTTGCAGCACGCAAGCGGTCCGGTTCTGAAGCGCATGAAGCGCGGCGCGAATGGGGATATTTTCCTGAAGCTGCTCGAGCGGATTCGCAACACCATTCCGAATGTGGCTATCCGGACCAGCATGATTGTCGGCTTTCCGGGAGAGACGTCCGCGGAGTTTGATGAGCTATGCGAGTTCGTCAAAGCGGCGCAGTTCGACAGGCTAGGCGTCTTCTCTTATAGCGACGAAGAGACCAGCGGCAGCTTTCAGCTGGACGGCAAGGTAGATGCGAAAACCATCTACAACCGAAAGCGCGTGTTGATGGCCCTGCAGAGGCGGATATCGCGGAAGCGCAACAGACAACTGCTGGGACGTGAGTTTCCTGTGTTGGTAGAAGGCCCGTCGAAAGAGACGGAATTACTTTGGGAAGCACGGCTGGGAACACAGGCTCCCGAGATCGACGGCGTTTGCTACATCAATGATTTCGGGGGCAACGGGGAAGTGCCCCGGCCGGGAGAGATACGCACCCTGCGCGTCACCGAAGCGCATGACTACGACTTGGTGGGAGAACTCACCGGCGCGCCCGAGCGAGGCTTCGCGCACGTAGCATCGGCAAGCGAGAATCCGTTTCCGATACTGCATGCAGCACAAGCGAGTAGCAGACCGGGCACGATTCCAGTGCGATAAAACGAAGGGTTATGGCTACCCCGTCTCTTCGCTGCCCTATTTGCAAGAAGACCGTTGCTTTCAATGATCCATACATGCCCTTTTGCAGCGATCGCTGCCGTTTGATCGACCTAGGGAACTGGGCATCGGAAAAGTATGTGATCTCGACACCGGGCCCGACGGGTGAAGAAGGCGAAGACGAGCTGGAAATCGAGGAAGAGTCGAACTGGTGACCCGGTTAGCGATCATTCTGGGAACCTGGTTTGGGTGCGGCTATTTTCCCTGGGGACCAGGAACGGTTGGATCGGCTGCGGCCATACTGGTGGCGGTTCTGCTGCAATTCTATTTTGGAGCTGAGCGAGGAACGTTGTTGCTGTTGACGACGGTGCTGCTGGGCCCGGCAATCTGGGCAGCCTCTGAAACAGCGCGCGCTGTAGGGAAGAGCGACCCCGGCCTGGTGGTTGTGGATGAAGTACTAGGACAGTGGGTGACACTCGGAGGCGCGAGTGTACTGAATCCCAAATCGCTGCTAGCGGGATTCCTGCTCTTCCGCCTATTCGACATTTGGAAGCCCTGGCCGGTGCGAAAACTCGAGCAATTGCCGGGAGGAATCGGGATTGTGGCCGACGACTTGGGAGCCGGAGTTTACGGGGCGCTTATCTTGTATATAGGCGGGAACGCCGGAATTTATTAGCTTATGCCGAGTAAACAACAGGCGGTGGAAATCGCAAAGATGAGACCACGCATCGAGCGAGTGGAGCCGATGGCGGCGATCGCAGGGGGCGAGCTCCATATCCATGGCGAGCGTTTCGCCAAAGATGGAGTACGGCCGGTAGTTCGTATCGGAAATCAACCCGCACACCTGGTGATGGCAGGTGATCGCTATATCATTGCGCGCGTACCAGAAGCGGCAATGGTTGGAGAACTAGTGGTAGCTGACGGCGAAGAAGCGAGTGAACGGGTGGAAACGCACATCGGCATGCAAATTGCGGACAGCCTGCATCCGGTGGCGAATCCGGCAGTTGATGCCGAAGGCAATATTTACAGCACCTTCAGCGGATCGCGTGGGCAGAAGTCGCCAGTCTCGCTGTACAAGATCGATACGAGCTACAACTCCAGGCCGTTCGTTACCGACCTGATGAACCCGACTGGACTCGCCTTCGATACGGAAGGTCTGCTGTATGTTTCGAGTCGATATGACGGAATCGTTTACCGCATTACGCCTTCCGGCGACATGACGGTGTTTGTGGAAGGGATGGGCGTTGCGACCGGCATGGCGTTCGACCGTGAGGGAAACCTCTACGTGGGCGACCGCAGCGGCACCGTCTTCAAGATCAGCCGGTCCCGGCAGATCTATGTTTTCGCGACTCTCGAACCATCGATCGCGGCGTACCATCTTACCTTCGGTCCGGAAGATTATCTGTACGTGACAGGACCGACGACCTCCAGCTTCGACGCTGTCTACCGCATCTCAAAAGCAGGCGAAGTGGAGACGTTCTTTCGAGGACTCGGAAGACCACAAGGGGCTGCCTTTGACGCCGAGGGACGGCTGTATGTGGCGGCGTCGCTGGCCGGCCGGCGCGGCATCATTCGCATTGATCAGAACGCCAAGGCGGAACAGTTCCTCTCGGGGCCTGGCATCGTGGGCCTGGCTTTTACGCCGTCGCGTGCCGTTGCCGTCACCACTCAGAGCGCGCTATACCGGGTGGACGTTGACGTTAAGGGAAGACCACTGCCGTAGGTTGCTTCCATGCCGAAAAACGCCGAGATCATTGCCATCGGAAGCGAGTTACTAACGCCACAGCGGGTAGATACAAACTCGCTCATTGTGACCGAGTTCCTGAACGATCTTGGCGTGGAGGTGGTGAGGAAGCAGATAATCGGCGACGACCGCGAATGCCTGACGGAGGCAGTGGCCAAGGCGGTAGAGCGGTCGGCCATCGTGATTCTAATCGGCGGATTGGGTCCGACCGAGGACGACGTGACTCGTGACGCGGTGGCGGCGGCTCTGGGTCGTAGACTGCAACTCTCGCTCGAGCAGGAGTGCGTGCTAATTGCCCGGTTCCGGCAGATCAACCGCCCGATGGCGAAGAATAACATCCGGCAGGCATATCTGGTGGAGGGCGCCGAAGCGATGCCGAATCCACACGGCACCGCACCGGGTCAATTTATCTCCACCGCCCGAGGCGCCCTTGCAATGTTGCCTGGTCCTCCGCGAGAGCTGCGCCCGATGGTCGAAAAAGAGCTAGTTCCGCGATTGCGGCCAGTACTTCCGCCTCAGGTAATTCGAGTGCGGAGTTTTCGAATCACGGGCATTGGCGAATCGGATCTCGACGCGCAAATCGCACCAATCTATACGAAGTACACGAATCCCGTGACCACGGTGCTCTCGTCGCCAGGAGATTTGTTCGTGCATCTGAGGGCGCGCGGCGACAGTCGGGAGCAGGCCGACCATTTACTCCGTGAAGTGGGCAATCCGATTGCGGAGTTGCTCGGCGAGAAGATCTATAGCGAAGATCGCGACGAAGGACTCGAAATGGTGGTGGGCCGGCTACTGCGGAAGAGCCGCGCGACCGTTGCGACGGCCGAGAGCTGCACGGGCGGCATGCTGGCCTCGCGCTTGACGGATCGAGATGGGAGCTCTCTATTCTTCTTGGCCGGTTACGTTACATACAGTGACGCACAGAAAAAGGAAGTGCTGGGAGTTTCGAGAGAGCTGATTGAGAGGCATTCCGCCGTGAGTGAACCAGTGGCCGCCGCGATGGCAGAGGGCGCAAGGCAGCGCAGCGGCGCTACCTATGCCGTCTCAGTGACCGGCTATGCGGGACCGGAGGGCGGCACTGATTTCGATCCTGTCGGGACCGTGTACCTCGGATTAGCCGGGCCGAAGGGCACGAAGGTGCTGCGGGTGCGGTATGGCGGGGATCGGTACCGGACCCGAGCGCTTGCAACGCAAGGCGCGCTGGATTTTCTGAGAAGGACACTTTTGAAAGGCTAAGCTAGGAGAACTGCATGCCCTCTCGATGTGAGCCGGGATCTAAATGCCGATGAAGTTTCCTGCTGCAGTTCCGGAAGTGCCCGCGGCTGACGTGGATCGAGCCGCCGCCTACTACGTTGACAAGTTAGGCTTCACCATCGATTGGGGAGACAACCAGGGCGGCATCGCAGGGGTATCAAGAGAGAGTTGCAGACTGTTTATTACTAATCGCTCCTTTCGAGAATCCCTCGGCAACATTGGCCCTGTGCTTTTCTGGCTCAATCTCAACAGCAAGGATGAGGTGGACGAACTCTTCACAGAGTGGAAGACCGCCAACGCAAACATTGTTTCCGAACCCGAAGACAAAGCGTGGCACTTACGCGAATTCATGGTTGCAGACCTTGACGGCAACTTGATCCGCGTTTTCTACGATTTCGGAAGTGACAAATAAGCGGGCGATACGTTCCGCAACCAATCTGCAGGAAATCGATCCAGTCAGGATTGCTATCTTGCTTGCAGTCCGTCCCACGACCAGTGTGGGATGCGCAGTCCGTTCGGCACGTCAGCCGCAGAGTCGGGGTAGGCGGCCATCGTGGTCGTCGTTACCCAAGCAAAGTAGTCGTGCAGCACTTGCCGCAGCTGGTCGTTACCGGCTAGTCCGGCATCGATGAGAGCCTGGTCGAAGCAACCAATTGCCCGCTCGTCCATCTCATCGTGCTTGCCGTTTCCACTGTGTGTCTTGACCACTTCGGTCTCGTCACCGTAAGACTGTGAGTACAGGCTGGGGCCACCGAGTGCCTCGGCCCAGTAAGCGGCCAAGCGCTCGACATGTTGAGGATGAAAGCCGTGGCTGAACGCGTGGGCCACCACTTCCTCCGCCATCACCCGCCGATGCCACGCTTCGGCCAGCCGGCATAGGCCCGCGTCGCCACCTGCCGCCTCAAAGACAGTTTGCATTGATACATGATGACAACGTGCAGTTTCCGGCGCAAGGAGCGACCGGCACCACCCGCAGGCGTTCCGGGCGTTAGCTACTCTTCCCGCGGTCGAGGCGCTTCTTGAGAGGAAGCAGCGAGCGCAGAGTAAACAGGTTCAGGAGCGTCAGCATCAGGCCGATCGCGTAATGATCGGTAGCAACGGCCGCTCCGATCACACCCGCATTCCAAACACTTGCGGCAGTGGCGGTTCCCCGAACAGTCGCACCCTCTTTCACGATCGCACCGCCGCCGATAAAGCCGATTCCGGTGATGAGCCCCTGCAGTACCCGGGAGTGAGAAGAGGCATCAGCCTGAGGACCAAGGATCAGGAGATAACCGCAACTCGCGACGCCTACAATCGGGAAGGTTCGGAGCCCCGCGGCGTGCTCTTCCTTCTCCCGGTTCCACCCGATTGCTGCGGTGAGCAAATAGGCGGCTCCGAGGCGCGCGAAATCTATTAAGTTAGAGCTCCAGTCGAGCGGCGTCACGTCTCAGGAGACGAGCGAGCGCGCTGGAATCACTGAACGAAGCCAACCATGCTTGTCTTCTGCGCGTCCGTACTGAACCGAGACGAGCTGCTCGTAAAGCTTTTGCGAGACCGCACCGGGAGCCATCAGCTTGAACGTGTCTCCGGCTTCCGTTTTAAAGGCTTGGATGCCGGTGACAGTAGCGGCCGTGCCACAGGCAAATGCTTCCTGAACCAGACCGTCTCTCAGTTTGGAAGTCAGCTCGACACCCGTATAGGCATGCTCACGGACAGGAATGCCCAAGTCGCCCGCCAGCGTTAGAATGCTGTTGCGAACCACGCCGGGGAGAATCGTGTCGTTCAAGGGCGGCGTCACGAGAGTGCCGCGCTCGACGAAGAAAATATTCATTCCCCCCATCTCTTCCACTTTCTGCTCGGGAGTTGAATCGAGGAACAGGACCTGCGAGCAATCGGTCTGCCGGGCATCGGTGATCGACTTCAGAGTGACGGCGTAATTGGCGGCAGCTTTAACGGAGCCAGTGCCGCCGCGGGCCGCCCGCACCACGGAGTTTGAAATAAGGACGTGAACAGCTCCGGGCCCGCCATGAGCCTCGGGGAAGTAAGCGCCGCTTGGAAGAGCCATCACGTAAAACAGAAATTCGTTTGCAGCACGAACGCCGATGGATGCCTCCGTGCCAATCATCACCGGGCGCAGATAAAGGCTGCCCGGCTCCGGGATAACATAGTCTTCTTCGACCCGGGTCAACTCCGTTACCGCTTCGAGGAAGAGAGTCTCGTCAACACGCGGCATGCACATGCGATCTGCCGAGCGCTGAAAACGGAGGGCATTTTCTTCGGGCCGGAAAAGGGCGATGCTCCCGTCCGCTTGCCGAAAGGCCTTCATGCCTTCAAAGATGGCCTGCGCATAGTGCAGCACGAGCGCGGCCGGGTGGATTGAGAAATTATGCAGGGGCTCGATGCGCGCGTTCTGCCAGTGACCGCCCTGGTACTCGCAAAGAAACATGTTAGGAGCAAAGGTTTTGCCGAAGGCGATCTTCTTCGGGTCCAGATTGCTCAGCGGGGGGCGCCGCTCTGATTGATCTTTAATCATCATTCCATCTTCACATCAGAAATTCGGGTCGGGAACAGCTTTCCTGCCCTTTCACATTATTAAACCTTATTAGCAAGGTGACAATTCGGGCCCGGAGTGCATCAGTACACCAGCGGCGTTGTTAAACGCTGCAAGAGGAGATACAAGATGAAGAAACTTACAGGTTCGGCTATGGCGCTGGCTTTTGTGTTGGCAAGCGGCGTATTCGCCCAGAACACGAGCACTACAAGCACGGCGAGCACGGATAGCGGCGCGATGAGCGGCAGCACGATGAAATCAAAGCATAAGAAGCATCACAAGAAGAACTCCACTACTGAGAGTTCGACCACTTCTACCGCTTCATCTACCACCAAGTAAGCTCCGCTACCTGGGAGTGTACGGGCAGGAGTGCTCGCATTGTGTTGACAGTGCGGGTATCCTGCCATTTCTTTTTGGATCAGGTTATTTAGCTGTTTGAAGCGCTGAGCCTCGAAAACCGTAAAAGGCGATGTAGATGTAGCAGAGGACCGGCAAGATAAAAGCGTGATGAATGCCGATCCGATCCGCGAGCGCACCCTCGATTACGGGAATAACAGCGCCCCCGACGATAGCGGCAACCAACAGCCCTGAGCCTTTGCCGGTTAAAGGTCCCAGGCCGGCAATGCCGAGAGTGAAGATGCTCGGGAACATGATGGAGTTAAAAAGCCCGACGGCGATAATGCTCCACATCGCGAGATGACCAAAGCTCAGCATCGAGAGCAACACTAATGCGCCCGCGGCAATCGCGGCAAACCCGAGAAGCCCCCCGGCGCGCATTTTTTGAAGCAAAGCCGAGCCGATGAACCGTCCCACCATCGCTAGTCCCCAATAAAAAGAAACATACACGGCGGCACTCTTCTCAGACATGTTGCCGATGTCTGGCTGGTTAAAGTAATTCACCAGGAAGCTGCCGATTGCGACCTCGGCACCCACGTAGAGGAAAATGCCGGCAACGCCGAGAATCAGGTGGCGCTGCTTCCAAAGGCTTATGGCGGCCTGGCTGTTCGGATCGTCGTACTGGGAAGGGTCGGGAGCCGCGAAGATAGCAGGGAGCTTGAACCTGGCGATGATCCCGGCTAAGATGACGAGCGCGATCGCGATCAGCAGGTAAGGAAACTTCACGGTTGCGGCTTCGTGCAGCCGATAAGCATGGCGCACATCCGGAGCCATGTTGCGGATCTCGTCCATTTTCTTCGGGACGGTACTGAGGATCAGCAGGCTTCCGAAGTAAGGCGCGACGAAGGTACCGAGCGAGTTAAAAGCCTGCGTCAAATTCAAGCGGCTGGAAGCGGTGGAAGCAGGACCCAGCACGGATACGTACGGATTAGCCGAGACCTGCAGTGCCGTGATGCCGATTGCCAGAATGATCAAAGCTGCCAGGAAGAACGAGAATGCCGGAACGCTCGCAGCAGGCACAAAGAGCAGCGCGCCGGCAGCCATCGTGAGGAGCCCGGCAATCATGGTGCGCTTGTAGCCGATGCGCTCCACCAACTTGCCGGCCGGTACAGCAAAGACGAAATAGCCGGAAAAAAACACAAATTGCACGAGCATCACCGCGGCATAATTCAGGTCGAAGATTGCTTTTAAATGGGGGATCAGAATATCGTTTAGGCAGGTAAGGAAGCCCCAGACGAAGAAAAGCGTCGTCACCATCGCCATGGCGCCATTGTTTGTGGTGTTAACGCCGGAAGTCTTCACCGCCGACTTCGCGACAGGTGTCATCGCCATAAATTCCGCACCTCGGGCGGGCTTACGTGACGAGAGTAGCTTATAACAGTTGTTATCGGAGGACGATCACTTCTGATTGGAATGGTGCGAGTTTACTTGCGCAGATCGATCCGAAATGGTCCAATAACCGCTCACCGCGTCACTCCGCACTGAATTGACCAGCATCTGCATCGCTCCTTTGCTGCGGCTGATGGAGATCCACACGGGCTCATTCACTTTCAGACGCCTATGCGCAAAAGAGCGCCGTCCGACGATGACATTTACGTCATAGAGTCCGCGCAGAGAATCGGTTCTGACTAGTTTCATTCGCAAAGGTCCGAGGCTCGAGACGTGGTTAGTCCGGCTAAGAGTGAATTGATTTTGGACCTGAGCCGGCGGAACGAGGCTTTGCTGATTTGAAGAAGCAGGCATTCCAACCGAAGCGGGGCTGCGCTGTGTCGAAACTTGTGTAGGTGAGGCTGCGACTGAGTTGTCTTTGCTCGAGACTGCGGCGGGTGCTCGTAGCTCGTTGACCATCAAAGGAGGTTGTTTCCTGTCCTTCAAAACTAGGAGCAGGAAGGCGGCAATACCGCAAACAGCTGCCAGAATTGCCGAACTCAGGGCAAGGCGGCGCCACTTCCTCGATTTAGAAGGCTCTGCCATAACGGCAGTAACCGGGTACCTGGCAAACGCCATTCTTGTGTTCAAAGTAAGTTTAAGCCATCCCGAACGGGAGAATCAGCTCTCGCTGGGTGCCTAAAGTACTCTTACTTTCAACTAAGGCTTCTTGCTCCGTGCTCTCGCGGTTATTATGCGTCAAACTGTAAGGCATGCGGAAGATATATATCATCATCACCGTCGCGGTCTTGGTTCTGGTTGTGGCGGGCGTTGCTGTGGTCATGCTCGGAGATGTAGATAAGTACCGGCCCCGAGTACAAGCCGAACTGCAGAAAAAGCTCGACCGGCAGGTAACGCTCGGACATTTAGGTTTACGGCTCTTTCCGCTATCGTTGCGGGCTGACACCGTGACCATCGCGGAATCACCGGCATTCAATTCATCTCGCCCGTTCGCGACCGCTAAGACTTTGTTCGTCAGCGTTGGCCTTTTCTCCTTGATTGGAGGAAATCCTGAGGTCAAAGACCTGGTCCTCGACGAACCGCAGATTGAACTGGTCCATAACCGGGCGGGCGTCTGGAATTATTCGACGCTGGGTGGAGCAAAGAGCGGCAGTTCGGACGGAGGGAACTCCAGCGGCAGCAGCAGCAGCCTCTCGTTGAACGAGCTCAAAATCAACGACGGGCAAGTAGCCATCACCGATCAGATGACAAACCAGCCGCGCTCTGTGTATGACCATATCGATTTGAAGCTTACTGACTTCGCACCGGGCAAGAAGTTCGGTATTGAAGCGGGCGCTCACTTTCCAGGCCAAGGGAAGCAGCTTCTCGCATTCAAAGGCAAAGCAGGACCGCTCGATCCGGCAAACTCGGCCGCCACCCCGCTTGACGGTCATTTGTCCTTACAGGAGCTTTCGCTCGCCGCTATCAATCGCATTTCGCCCGGCACGCTTCCGCCGCAGACGGATTCGACCGCGTCCGGCGATGCCGATGTGAGCTCGCAGGGCGCTCAGCTTTCCGCTAAGGGAGACCTGAAGTTACAGAACACCACGCTCAAGGGCGCAAAACTGGACTTTCCTATGAGTGCGCGTTACGATTTGACGGCGAATCGCGCGCAAGACACAATCCAAATCCGGTCCGGTTCGGTGGATCTTGGGAGCACGTCATTCACACTCGCGGGAGCAATCGATAACCACCAAACGCCCGCCAATCTGGACGTTCGGCTGACCACCAAGAACTCGTCTATAACAGAGCTGGCCAAACTAGCCGGAGCTTTTGGAGTGGCGTTTAACCCCAATTACCAGGTAAAAGGATTCGTAACGGCAGACATAACCGCGAAAGGATCATCCTCCGCTCCGCAGCTAAATGGATCGATCACAGCCAAGCAGCTGGTTGCAAGCGGGGGTGAAATCAAGCAGCCGGTATCGGTTCCGGAAATCGATCTTACACTCACACCCGACATGGTGCGCTCGAACAACTTCAACGCGACCAGCGGCTCGACAACACTTAGCGGGAATTTTGCCCTCTCGCAGTACTCGACCAAGAACACAAGCATCGATGCGACTCTGAAATCGGACGGAGCAAACATTGCCGAGCTTTTGAATATAGCGAAGGCCTATGGCATCGATGCAGCAAATGGCATGTCGGGGACAGGCAAGTTATCGGCCAACATTCACGTGACCGGGCCGACGGCCAACTCGTCTGCTCTCAATTATTCCGGCACAGCAAACGTATCGGGTGCGACGATAACGTCCCCGTCTCTAACTAAGCCGGTCTCGATCAGTTCTGCGAATGTTCAGTTTTCGCAGAACTCCGCTGCGATTACCGGGCTGGCGGCGAGCGTCGGGGCAACGAGCCTAAAGGGAAACCTCTCTGCCAAGAATTTCGCTCAGCCGGACGTACAGTTCGCGTTATCGGCGGACAAAGTAGATACAACCGAGCTTCAAGGCCTAATGGCGAAGCAGCCGGCTAAACCGGGCAGCGGCAAACCGGCGCCCGCCACTACCAATGAGCCAAGCCTGATCGAACGCATGACGGGCTCCGGTACGCTCGCCGCAAACACCATCAAGGCAGAAGATATCGTGCTGAACAATTTTCATGCGAATTGCAAGCTGAACCGAGGCGTAATCACCCTGTCGCCTCTTTCAACCGACATCTTCGGCGGCAAAGAGAACGGAACGCTTACGCTTGATGTGCGGCCGGCAACGCCGCTCTGCTCTTTGAATGCGAAATTTTCAGGCGTCGACACCAATGCATTGCTTTCGGCTGTGAGTAGCGCCAAAGACACGCTTTACGGGAGCTTGGCCGCCGACACCAATCTACGCTTCGCACTCGCTTCGAGCACAGAACTGCCGAAGACACTGAACGGGACTGTGGGTTTCAACGTAACGAATGGCCGCCTGAAGAACGTGAACATATTGAATGAGCTTTCGAAAGTCGGGAAGTTCCTGGGCAGCGCTCCGGCACAAGCAGGCACGGGAACGGCGCTGCAGAAGTTCTCAGGGACGATGAATGTGGTGAACGGGCAGGCGTCGACCAACAATCTTACGGCGGTGCTGGATGCAGCCTCGCTCGCGGCGAATGGAACAATGAATCTGGTAAGCCAGGCGCTCGATCTGCACATGACGGCTGCTCTGGCGAGTTCGACAAGCCAAGCCGTTGGTGGAACTCACGTAGGCGGATTTCTGAATACGGCGCTGGCTAATAATAAGGGCGAACTGGTAATTCCAGTGCTGGTGACGGGGACAATGGCGCACCCCACCTTTACCCCCGACACGCAGGCGCTGGCCAAAATGAAGCTCAACAATCTGCTGCCGAGTGTGAGTGACCCGGGCAAGCTCGCGAGCGGCATCCTCGGTGGAAAGGGCGGCGGAGTGGGTGGAATCCTGGGCGGTGTCTTAGGCGGGCGAGCCCCGGCGCAAGGCGCGCAGGCGCAGCCGAACGGACAGCAGCAACAGACGCCCCAGGATACAGTCAATTCCCTGCTGAATCAGTTCGGCAGGAAGAAAAAAAAGCAGTAGCAGCCACCGGAACGCTCTCTCTTGAAGACCTTCCTGATTGCGCACCAAGAAGACAAACTGAATCGGATTGCGCTGGCAGCGTGGCTCGCTTCCTTTTCGGAGCTTACCGGCATCATCTCGATCATCGAGCCGCCTGAACGCAAGAAGCGGCGTGTACGGCGGGAGATCGAGCGAGTCGGCTACCTGCGATTCCTCGATGTCGTAGCGTTCCAGTTCTATTACCGGTTGTTTCTTGCGCGGCAAGATGACTCCTGGGCTGAGAAAGAGATCGAGCACCTTACGACCCTTTACGGTGATGTACCCGCTTCAACACCAGTGCTTCATACGTCGAGCCCCAACAGTCCCGATGCCCAGGAGTTCTTGCGCAAGGCAGCGCCCGATATCGCGATTGCACGCTGCAAGAGCCTCCTGAATGAGCGGATTTTTGCGGTGCCGCGGGCGGGCACTCTGGTAATGCATCCGGGTGTCTGTCCGGAGTATCGCAATTCTCACGGCTGTTTCTGGGCACTTGCGAATCAGGATTACAAACGGGTCGGTATGACGCTTTTAAAAATCGACAAAGGCGTCGATACGGGCCCGGTATACGGCTACTTCAGCTATCCGTACGATGAAAAACATGAGAGCCATGTCTTGATCCAGCACCGCGTAGTGTTCGACAATCTCGAAGCACTGCGCGAAAAACTGATCGAGATTGCGGACGGGAAGGCGCCGGTGATCGATACAACCGGGAGGGAGTCCCGCGCCTGGGGGCAGCCCTGGCTAACCCGCTATTTGAAGTGGAAGCGAAGTGCGAGGAGCCGCGCGTAAATGGAGCGCTCCATCAGCCTGCTGTATCACGACGTAGTGATCCCCGGCCAGTACGCGGCGAGCGGTTTTCAGAGTCCGGATGCAGACGTCTATAAGCTTGACGAGCTACAGTTCGCGAAGCATCTTGAGGCGATCGGGGCTTGTGCCCTGCCCGGCGACCGGCTTTTTACTTTTGACGACGGCGGCGCGAGTGCGCTGCGTACGGCGGAGCTACTTGCCGGTCATGGCTGGCGCGGGTACTTTTTCGTGCCGACCAATTTTATCGGAACGGTTGGCTTTCTGGATGCACTGGGTATTCAAGCACTGGCGCGCAGTGGGCACAAGATCGGCAGCCATTCGTGTTCACACCCGCTGCGCATGGCGGCCTTGCCCCGCACACAAATGCTCGAGGAATGGACGCACAGCCGCAGAACGCTAGAAGCCATTCTGGGGAGCGAAGTAAGAACCGCCTCAATCCCGGGTGGCTACTACTCAAAAGCGGTAGCTGAAACCGCGGCCGAAGCGGGCTTTCACGAACTGTACACCTCCGAGCCGGTTGCAACAACGTGGCAGATCGGGAGCCTTCGGGTATTCGGGCGCTACTCGGTACAGCGAGGGACCTCGGCGGAACTGGTGGCGTCCATGGCCGCATTCGCGTTGCGACCCCGAGTGCAGCAGTACGTCTACTGGAACCTGAAGAAGCTGTTGAAAACGGCCGGCGGAAGTTATTGGATCAGGTTTCGCAAGTCGTATCTCCGGCGATTCGCGGCTAGGAGCAGCTGAGGTTCCGGCACGGCGAGGTGCCTTTGTCAAGCCGAATCGATACACTACGGGAGAAGTACTCATGAGTCAAGTCTCCCGTTTTGCCAAGATTTCTTGCTTCCTGTTTGGGTTCGTTGGGTTCGCTGCAACACTGCCTCCGGCCAAGCCGCTGAAAACTCCCAGCCTGCAGTACGAAGAATACAAGTTACCGAATGGCCTGCAGGTGCTGATGCATCGTGACACGAAGCTGCCGCTCGTTGCGCTCGACGTGTGGTATCACGTCGGACCGGCCAATGAGAAGGCGGGACGTACCGGGTTCGCGCATCTCTTCGAACACATGATGTTTGAAGGTTCGGAGCACGTTGGTGAGAAGGCCCACTTCCGCTACCTGGAAGGCGCCGGTGCGACGGATATCAACGGCACGACGGATTTCGACCGGACCAACTACTTCGAAACGCTGCCGAGTAACCAGCTCGAACTGGGCCTTTGGCTCGAAAGTGACCGAATGGGGTTTCTGCTCGAGACGCTTGACCGGCAGAGATTGACCAACCAGCGCGATGTGGTCCGCAACGAGCGGCGGCAAGGTGAAGGCTCGCCCTACCGTCTCTCGGAAGAAGAGATGTACCATCTGCTTTTCCGTAAAGGCGATCCATATTACGCGTCGATCATCGGATCGCATGCCGACATTGAGGCGGCGCGGCTAAACGATGTTCGCGACTTCTTCAAACAGTACTACACGCCTAACAACGCGACACTCGCCATTGCTGGCGACTTCGACCCGGCCAAGATCAAGCCTCTTCTGGACAAATATTTTGGCCCGATTCCTACCGGACCCGCGGTTGAAAAGACGGCCGCGCCCGTGGAAAAGATCACTGCGCAGAAGCGCGCCACGGTGACTGATACGGTGCAGTTGCCGCGAGTTTCTTTCGGGTGGCTCACCCCGCGAGCTTTCGAACAGGGCGATGCCGATTCGGACCTCGTGGTGCAGATCCTCGGTGGAGGGAAAGCGAGTCGCCTTTTCCGCAAACTCGTTTACGAAAAGCAAATCGCACAGTCGGTTGAATGCGACAACGCCTCCCGGCAGCTCACATCGATCGCCGGCTGTGATCTGACAGCGCGACCGGGAGTAAAACCAGAGGATTTGGAGACGGCTTTCAATCAGGAGCTGGAGCAGCTGACCAAGACCGGACCAACGCAGGCCGAGCTTGATCGGGCGCGCAACGTGACACTTTCGCGCAAGATACAGGGACTCCAGAGACTTGGGGGCTTTGGCGGAGTTGCCGATACGCTGAATTACTACAACCAGTACACGGGCGATCCGGGTTATCTTTCGAAAGACATCGCCCGCTACGAAAGCGCGACCATTGCCTCGGTACAGAGCGCCGCCCGCAATTATTTCGGTAAGAATCAAAGCGCAGTGGTTTATACGATTCCCGGCAAGAAGGTGCTGAATGATGTGCCGCGAAGCCCGGAGACGACTGATGCAGATGTCAAGATCGTTAACCCATACCCAGCGGATTTCGAAACGCAGCAGGCATGGCGCAAAGAGGCGCCAGCACCGGGACCTTCGCCTGAACTGCATCTTCCCGTGCCGAAAACATTCGAAGTCGCCAACGGTTTAAAAGTCTATCTGCTGGAAGATCACTCCTTGCCTGTGATCAGCGCAAGTGTTGTGGCGAATGCGGGAGGGGGCGCCAATCCTCCTGGAAGGCCGGGCCTCGCGGCTTTTACAGCGCGGATGCTAACCCAAGGAACGAAAGAACGTTCAGCCACCGATTTAGCAAACGACACGGACTCTATTGGCGCCAACCTGAATGCCATCGCAACCGTAGATGATGCCGCGGTAGACGGAGGAGCCCTCAGTAACAACACGGAAGCGCTGCTGGATTTACTCGACGACGTCACCGAACATCCGGCTTTCCAAGGCGAAGAAGTGGAGCGGATGCGCAAGGATCGATTGACGGCGATCTTACAGGAAGCCGATAGCCCAATGGCTGCTCTTCTACGAGTTGGGCTCAAGACTTTATACGGCGACTCCCCTTACGGTTACCGTTCTAACGGCACCACGGAATCGGTGAAGGCGATTACTCGGGATGAGCTCTCGACCTTCTGGGCAACGCACTATGCGCCGCAAAATGCCGCGCTTGTTCTTGCGGGTGATATCACCGAAAGCGATGCTCGTACGCTTGCTACGAAGTACTTCGGACACTGGACCGCGACTGGCAAACTCTCGCCGACACCCCTCCCTGCCCCGCCGTCGGCACCCAGCCGTCGGGTGGTGATTGTAGATAAACCGGGAGCGCCGCAGACGGCATTAGCTGCCTTTGGACTGGGGCTGGGGCGCAACACGCCTCAATACGCGGCTTTGAATGTGATGAACAACGTCCTGGGCGGATTGTTCTCGAGTCGCATCAACATGAACTTGCGCGAGAAGAACGGGTTCACCTATGGCGCGGTGTCGCGTTATCTGCTGTACAAAGGCGAGGGGCCATTCTTGACAGAAGCACTGGTGCGAACGGATGTGACTGCACCGGCCGCACGCGAAATGTTCGCCGAACTGAATCGGATCCGCACGGATCCGCCGACTCCAGCCGAGTTGAAGACCGGATTGCAGAGCGAACTGTTGTCGCTACCGGGGCAATTCGAAACAGTGGATTCCACGACGCGATTGATTGCCGACTTATTTACGTACAGTCTTCCGACCGACTATTATCGCCACTTACCGGCACAGTACGATGCAGTGACGCCGGCTGCGGTGGAGACCGTCGCTCAAGAGCACGTTCACCCGGATAATCTAATCGTGATCGCGGTCGGGGATCGCGCCAAGATTCAGCCCGGGCTCGAGAAGCTGAATCTCGGCCCTATCGAATTCCGAAATGCGAGCGGAGATCTCGTATCGCAGAAGTAAGGGCGGCCGGGGAGGATGCCCGGCCGCGGCTTAGAACTCGTAGCGTAACGCAAACTGCATGACACGCGGCTGCGTGAGCAGGTTGGTGTAGTTTCCGAACTGGGTTGACAAGTCAACCTCAGGCCGGTTCGATTGCACATCGAAGCGGTTCAGATTGGTGACATTGAAGACTTCCCAGCGCAGCTGAAGGCTGTGTCCTTCAAAAGGCATCCGCCAACGTTTATTAAGCCCCATATCCCAACCGGCAAAGCCATCGCCACGGAAGGTATTCCGCGAACCGCTCGCGCCGGGATATGGATGAATGAAGTCGGCGACTGCCGCCGGTCCCTGAGCGAACATGTTTACTGTCCCGTCCGGCTCTTTGTAAGCACCGCTCTTTGGCGTGACTACGGTTAACGCGTTACCTTCTTCTTCCCAATTAGTCGGGAAGTAGTAGCCGTTGTCCACTGTGACGGGAAACCCACTGGTCCAGCGTACGATGCCCGACAACTGCCAGCCTCCAATAAAGCCGTCGAGAAGCCCTCGGGCATTGCGGGCGATCAGCTTACCCCGGCCGAAAGGCAGTTCCACGATGAAGTTCGCGTTGATTTGATGCGGCGTATCAAAATCGGAAACCGCGCGAAGTTGATTCGGAGAGAATGCATTGATGACTTGTCCTCCCAGTCCGCCATAGGGTCGGATTCGCTCGGCATCAGAGGAGATGTCCATTGACTTCGAGAATGTGTAATTAATGTCAAACTGCACACCGGCGTTGAACCGCTTTCGCAAGCTGGCCTGAAAAGCGTTGTAACTCGAGTTGCCGATCGTGCTCCAGGTGTAAAGGGACGAGTACTGCCGGTTGTAGAAAGAGAACGGGCCGGTGTTGAGTGTGTAGTTGACGTTTCCGAGGTTCGCATCCGCGATGCCGCCAAAAGCGTCAATATTTGCCTGTGCCGTCGTGTCGTTGTACTTCGCGCAGCTGAACTGAGCGTAAACCGCCTGAATCACATCGGTGGTGGACCCGCCCTGGCAGCCGGTGCTGTACGCGCCGCCGGATTTCAGCGGCTGCATCAGGTTCGACCAATAAGCAGCGGTTTTACCGACAACGGTGGAGTTCACCTGATTGACAGAGAGGCCGGAGCGATAGAGTTCAGACATGCGCGTAGCAGCGGTGAAGTAATCGATGCCGGATTTCTTGTCAACCAGGTTCAGCGGCTGCGCCACGTCGCGCTGCGTCAGCAAGGCATGCGAGAAGCGGCCTACATACGACAACTCGAGTGCGAACTGCTTCGGCAGCTCGCGGCCGACGGAGAAATCGATCGTGTATGAGTATGGAGTCTTGATGGTGTTGTCTAGTCCCCAGGCGATCGCGAAGCCGCCGCCATCGAGCGAGGCCGGCGGAGTCTGCGGAAATTGACCGGGCGGTGCAGGATTGATGAGCTGGCTTCCGTCGAGAGCAACGGTCGGAATGGTGTGGAGGTCGGTCAACCTGGGCGCGGTCGAGGAGGTTAGCTGGCCGGCCGGATTGGTGAGTTGGGTAGCGAGTCCGAACGATCCGTTCTGATCGAAGGTGTTCAGCAGTCCGAGGCCGAAGCGGTCGTAGACTTTGCTGAAGCCGGCCCTGATTACAGTTTTATCGTCGCCCCCGAAGAGCTTTTTGCCCCAGTCGGTCTGCGGGCGAAGCGACCAGGCGATGGAAGCACGCGGCGCGAAATCCGTCTTCTCGAAATGGTAGTAACCCGGCCCATGATTAGCGGGGCCCGCCAGATTGAACTGGATGAGCGGGTCTGTATTAGCCGGAATCCCCTGTTGCGCGAAGAGCGCATGCTGAGTGAGTAAGTCTCCGAGGCTTATGTTCGGCTGGACCTGCAAACCTTTCGTCTCCCACGGCGGCGGGAAAAGAGAGTAGCGCAGGCCATAAGTGAGTGTCAGATTCGGCTTGATGCGGACCTGATCCTGTGCGTAGAACTCGTACCAGTCAAGAGCGAAGTGCCGCTGCACGGGCGCGCCTTGCGGAAGCAGGCTGCCGTCTTTGTTGTAATTATAAGTTGCATCGCCTTCGGTGATCATGCCAAGCAGCAGCCATCATCGGGAAATCGTAGGAGTTGTTGAAAGCTTGATTCACAGCCGGAAATCCACCAGCGTCGGGGCTCAGGGCATTGGAGGTATTAGCTAAGCCGGATGTATTCAGCCAAGCGGAGTTTGCCAGGCCGTCGCTAAAGGAATTGAGCGTGCTCTGCCGCGGATTGCGTACGAAACCGAGATTGCCGCCGAATTGAAAACTGTGCGAGCCTTTGGTCCAGGTGAGATCGTCGACGAAGTTATGCACCGGCATTTGATAGCTTTCAGAGCGTCTGATCCCTTGATCGAGGCCGCGGAACTCGTTCCAGAGTTGAGTGCTGTTGCCCAGATTGCCCACGCTTTGCCGGGTGAGGCCATAGCGAAAGTTATTCACCAGCGTTGGGCTGAAGACGCCCGTGTACCCGACAGCGAACCCTTTTGTGTGATTCACATTCGTGGTTTCCGCAGGCAATCCGGGCAGAAACGGCACGCCGGGATTGTATAAGTCTTCCAATGCGCCGCGCCAGAAAAGCGTATGCTTGCCGTTCGAATCAAGTCGATAATCGAAGCGCGCAATATAAACATCGTTATCGTTGCGAACCGGAGCAGCGAATCGGTAGCCGGCATAGTTCAAGCCGTCGCCTACGGAGTTGTCGTTGGGCAGCGGGTAGGTCTTAAAGTAATTGAGCATCACAGGGTTTGGCCCAAGGTGAAGCGGGTCGAGCGATGTAATGTCCTGCGGTGAAAGAGCGGTGATCCCGCCATCGGCGTTCTGATATTGGATGATGCCCTGCCGCATGGTGGCCGACGGAATGGTTCGGACCACGCTGTTCTCTTCGCGCTGCCGCGTGACTTCCCAGTTGGCAAAGAAAAACAGACGCTGTTTGAGGATCGGGCCGCCTAGCGAGGCCCCAAAGATGTTGCGGTTCAGCTTAGGAGGCTTGTTCGGTTCTCCGCTGTTAAGCTCCGCAGCCTTGATGAAGTAATCGTTCGCGCTCGTTTTGGTGTTGCGCAGATACTCATAGGCCGAGCCATGAAACTTGTCCGTTCCGCTTTTCGTGACGAGCGATACCTGGGCGCCCGACGATCGACCCTGGTCGGCGCCGTAGTTCGTTGTCGTGACACGGAACTCCTGTACGGAGTCGAGCGTGGTAGGCAGCACGGACGTGAATGCGTATCCGTTGCCCTGATCGTTGGAATCGATGCCGTCGAGCGTGACGTTGCTTTGATCGCTTCGCGCGCCATTCACAGAGCCGCTCCGGGTATCCGTATCCCGATTCAGATCCGGGCGATTCCCGGTGTAGACCACGCCCGCCTGCAAAGTGAGCAGATCGGGCACATTGCGGCCTTCGAGAGGAATCTGTTTCACCTGCGTCTCGCTAAACGCATTTCCGAGTGACGCGTCCACTGCGTTTAAGACTGGCGCTTCGGAGGTGACCGCCACGGTCTGATTAACGGACCCGATCTTGAGTTGAACGTTCACAGTGGCTGGCGAATTTACTAGTAGCTGTAGATTGGCCTGCTCGTAACGGTCGAATCCGCTTGATTCGACAGACAAGCTGTATTTGCCGGGAGGCAATGACGGGAAATTGTAATCACCTTGCGGGCCCGTAGTCGCGGTTCGCTCCAGATTGGTGTCGGGGTTCCTGGCTGTGACAGTCGCCTTTGCGATTGCGCCTCCGCTCGGATCCGTGACGGTACCGCGGAGCGAAGTAGTCGCTTGTCCCCAGGACGTGTGCTGAGAAAGGAAAGCGCCAAGAACTAGAATCGCGGCGCGAACGAATACACTTCGAGCAGCTGTATGTGGCATAGCGTGCAACCCACCCCTGTTTAGGCTAACGGAATTATTCTATTGTGGGTGCGGTCTGCAATCCTGTCAATCACAAAGTTGCGGTTGCTCGGTAGAAAGATCGAGCCGGCTACAACCCAGCTGGCTTGCTGGTATTGCTGCTGGTTTTAACGAGTATCTGCCCGTCTTCCACTCTGACGTCGAGTGTGGGCTGCGGATGAACAGCAGGTCCATCGAGCACACTTCCAGTGCGTAAGCAGAAGCGCGATTTGTGCCAAGGGCATTCAACGCTATCGCCCTCGATCTTGCCTTCCGAAAGGGGTCCGCCGAGATGCGAGCAGGCTTCGCCCAACGCGAAAATCTCGGCCCCCCGCTTCAGAAGAAAGATAGCTGTTCCGTTTACTTCCGCTTTACGGGGCTGCCCTTCGACTAGCTCGTGTTCAGCGATGACGGGAGTAAAATCCTGCGGCAAATCTTGTTCGGCATCCGCCGCGTGATCCACTCCGATGCGTTGCCGGTAGGAGATGGCGCCGCCCAGATAAGCTCCGGCCGCGACGAGGCCGTATCCGGCGAAGGCCAACATGCGACCAAGGCTTCGGTTGCCGACTTTTCGGGCAACATAGGAACCCACGTACAGCACGGTGGCGCCCCCATTAATCAGGCCGTGCAAAGCGCCTACGCGCTGCGGCTTGCCATGCACCTCGCTCCAATCAGTCAGGCCGGAAAGAGCCGACACCGTTGCCCCGGCCAAGCCCACCGCGACAGCCGCGTCAGCTCCCGCCATATACTCCTTGCGACCAGTCGCCTCGAGCACATCGAGCACTGCGGCGGCTGTCCAGCTGCCCACCGGAACGTCTGTTATGGCAGAGTGCAGAGGGTGCCCGAGCCAAGTACCATGCATCGCATTCTTAAGCGTCTGGCCGGCTTCGCCTGCGGAGCTGTAAGCCTGCTTCACAAAGGCCTCTCCTTTCTCCTGGAGAGGAGCCAGCCATTCCTGCCGCTCGACAAACGCTAGTATTGGATCGTCACTCATAGCCGTATAGATGCACTAACGCGGGATCGTAAACCATTTCTTATTGGGACTCACCCCGCGTAACAGTCGGCGACGAATGAAAACTGGGGCCGCGACGCTCGCGATTCTCACCGGGCGCGAGGAGCCTGCTGATTGCCTCGGTGCAGCGGACGTTTTCGATACAATACAGGCTCCGGAAAGGATCTTCATGTCTTCTGATCATTTCGACCGCAGGGACTTTTTGAAGCGCACGAGCGCCATCGGCGCGGGCGTCACTGTCGCCGCCAAAGCTTTTGCCAAATCGAATAACAAGCTCAATCCGGGCCGCGTTATCGGAGCAAATGACCGGATCAACGTAGCGCTTGTCGGCTGCGGCGGTCGCGGCCAGTCGGACGCTCACTCATTCACGCGTTACGCCGAGGCGAATAACAATGCTTGCCAGGTCACGGCGGTTTGCGATGTGTATGAAAAGCGAAAACGCTCGGCGGCAGATCGCTACAAGGCAAAAGCCTTTGGTGATTATCGCGAAGTGCTGGCGCTGTCGGAAGTAGATGCCGTCATCGTTGCGACGCCTGATCACTGGCATTCGCGGATCGCTCTGGACGCGATGGATGCAGGCAAAGATGTCTATCTCGAAAAGCCGATGTGCCACACCATCGAGGAGGCCAAGAAACTGGTCGATACGACCCGCGAAACCAAACGAGTTCTGCAGGTTGGGTCGCAGACGACTTCTGCCGACCAGTGGTACAAGGCAAAAAAGGCAATTGCCGATGGCATGATCGGCAAGATGATCATGAGCCAGGGCTCGTACCATCGCAACTCGATTGAAGGCGAGTGGAACTGGCCAATCGATACGGCCGCAGGTCCTGAAGCCTCTGGCGAAAACCACATAGATTGGAACATGTGGCTCGGGCCGGCACCAAAACGTCCTTTCGATGCGGACCGTTTCTTCCGATTTCGTAAGTACTGGGATTACTCAGGCGGAATTGCCACAGACCTTTTCTTTCACGTTGTTGCGCCCCTGAATATTTGCTGGGACAAGCCGCAGTTTCCGACCAAGGTGAGCGCATCGGGAGGCATCTACGCCTTCAATGACGGGCGCGAGGTTCCAGACACGTTCCACCTTATCGCCGAGTACCCGGAAGGACATTCACTGGTTTTAAGCTCCTCCATGGCGAACTCGCAACATATCCCCGGCCTGATCCGCGGCCATGAAGGCACGATCATCATGGTGGAACATGGAAAATTTGAGGAGCCGACGCCAGAGATCATCGTTCGCCCTGAAGTGGTCAGGCTGCCCGCAGATTCGGCCAATCAAGAGTCCTCGCGGAAAGGCGCTTTTCCGAACTACAAATTCGGCACCGACGAGATCAAAATCCCGGTAGACCAGTACGACATGATGCAGGCGCACGTGGGCAATTTTCTGAAGTGCATGCGGACCCGCGAGAAGCCGCACCTGGATGTCGAGACCGCCGCACACGCGCAGGTTTTAATCAGCATGGCGGTCGATTCCTACCGCGAGGGCCGAGTGAAATATTGGGACGAAGAAAAGTGGAAAGCGGTCGATAAAGCAGTAAAAGCTTAACCAGTCGTTTTCAGGAACGAGCCTACTGCGGCACGTTTAGCCGGATACCTGCTTCGCGCAATAAACGTTCGGGCACTGTGGACGGAGCCTCGCACATCAAATCGGTTCCCTTTGCCGTCTTAGGAAACGGAATTACCTCGCGGATGGACTGCTCACCCGCCAGGAGCATTACCAACCGGTCAAGTCCCAGGGCAATTCCGCCATGCGGAGGTGCGCCATACTCGAGAGCTTCCAGCAAAAAACCAAACCGGCGTTTAGCTTCTTCTTCGCTGAACCCGAGTGCCGCAAAGACTCTCGTTTGCACATCGCGGCGGTGAATACGGATGGATCCTGAACCTAACTCGACTCCGTTCAGAACCAGATCGTAAGATTTGGCGCGGCAGTGTGCCGGATCGCTCGCCAGCTTGTCGAGATCGTCATCGTGAACGGATGTGAAGGGATGATGCGCAGCATTCCAGCGCTTATCTTCTTCGTCCCACTCGAACATCGGAAAGTCGACGACCCAGAGAAACTTGAAAACCTCGGGGTCGAGCAACTGATGGCGGTCGTTATACCTCTGCGCGATGAATAAGCGGAGCTGTCCACAAGCAAGCAGAGCAGTCTGATCGGGCAATGCGCCCTTCGGTTCACCTGCCCACGCGGCGAGGATGATGAGGTCGTCCTCCGCCGGTCGAATGCGTTCTTTGGTCTTCTCAATCGCGCCGGCATGATCGCGCTCGAGTCGCCTCATGTCATCGAATACCCGGAGCCCGCGCTCTTGGCCGAACGCCTTTATCTCGTCCCGCTCCTTGCGGCTTAAGACACCAATTTTCGGAATGTGGATGGCTACCAGGGGCAGATTGCCGCTTGTCAGGCCGCTGCCTTCGAACAGATCTTCAACGCGGTGAAAAGGCGGAAGGCGCAGGTCGGGTTTGTCTGTTCCATACAGGTCCATGGCCTGAGCGTAGGTGAGGCGAGGAATGTGTTGATCAACCCGCTTGCCCGCCGCTTCGCAGACGTTCCAGATCAATGGCTCGATTACTTCGTAGATCTGTTCCTGCTGCGGAAACGACATCTCTAAATCGATTTGAGTGAACTCCGGTTGCCGGTCGGCACGCAGATCTTCATCACGAAAGCAGCGCACGATTTGGAAGTATCGTTCGTAGCCCCCGACCATGAGCAGTTGCTTGAACAGCTGGGGCGACTGCGGAAGCGCATAGAAATTACCCGGTTGAACGCGGCTGGGCACTAGATAATCGCGCGCGCCTTCAGGCGTCGAACGAGTCATGAACGGAGTTTCGATCTCAAGAAAGTCTTGCGCGTAAAGCGCCTGCCTGACCGCGAACGCAATCTTCGAGCGCATGATGATGTTCCGTTGCATGTGCGGCCGGCGCAGGTCGACGTAGCGGTATTTGAGGCGCACTTCTTCCTTAACGTCGACGCTGTCCTCGAGCGGAAAGGGAGGCGTACGCGACTCATTCAGGATCCAGAGTTTCCCGACAGCGACCTCTATTTGGCCCGTTGCGATGTTCGGATTTACCGTGTCGGCATCGCGCAGCGTGACTATGCCTTCAACAGCAATCACGAACTCGGAGCTCAACTCCTGCGCGCGACGGTGTGCTTCCGGATTCTTGCTCTCGTCGAAAACAAGCTGAGTGATGCCGTATCGATCTCGAAGATGAATAAAAATCAAGCCACCCAAGTCTCGTCTGCGATGCACCCAGCCCATCAGCACGGCAGTCTTGTTCTCATCTGCCGGGCGCAGTTCGCCACAATTTTGAGTGCGGCGAAGGTCGCCCAGGAAGTCCAATTTCAGTTCAGCCATTGTTCTGTTTATTTCGCGCCAGAGAGGGGAGGGGCAAAGCGCTCAATCAGTCCGTGCCTCGTGAGCGTCTCCTGCTCGCCAGTAGCCAAGTTCTTCAGTATGTGTGTTTGCTTCGCGATCTCGTCTTCGCCCACAATAATCGCGTAGCGCGCGCCGGATTTGTCGGCCAGCTCGAGCAGCCGCTTGAGCTTACGTTCTGTGCCGACTTCCACCGCCAGGTCGAGCTTGCGAAGGTCAGCGGCTAGCAGAGCGCATAGCCGCAGAGCGGCATTTCCAATGGGCGCCATAAAGAGATCCAGGGTGCGAGGTTTGATGGTGTTTGCTTCTTCGACCACCATTACTAGCCGGTCTTCGCCAATCGAGAATCCGATACCAGGCGCCGGCACTCTCGAGCCCAGCATCTCGCCCAGCCCGTCGTAACGGCCGCCGCCAAGAATCGCGTTCTGCGATCCAAGCCCACCATGTACGATCTCGAAAGTCGTACGCGCATAGTAATCGAGACCGCGAACCAGTCTGGGAGTAACTTTGAACTTAATGGACCGTTCTTCCAGCAGATCGCAGACCTCCTGAAAGTGCCTGCGATCAGCATCGTCCAGGTATTCAGAGATCGATGGCAAGCTGTTGATAATCGGCTGATCTTCAGGCACTTTACAGTCGAGGACGCGCAACGGATTAGTGTGCGCCCGTCGCTGGCAGTCGGCGCACATCCGCGGAGCAACTTCGACAAGCTGCTCGCGCAGAACTTCGGTGTACCGCGCTCGCGATTCTTTCGACCCTACTGAGTTGATCAGCAACTCATATCCAACAATCTCCAGCTCATCCAGGAGCGCCACCACCATCTCGATCACTTCCGCATCGATAACAGCCGAATCCGATCCGATAGCCTCAGCGCCGATCTGATAGAACTGCCGATAGCGGCCCTTTTGCGGCCGCTCACGCCGGAACATAGGCCCCATGTAGTAAAGCTTTTGCAAACCCGGCTGCTGATCGAGCCGGTGCTGAATATAGGCGCGCAACACCGACGCCGTATTCTCAGGGCGGAGGGTTAAGGAACTGCCGTCGCGATCCTCGAACGTATACATCTCTTTGCTGACGATGTCCGTTTCTTCGCCCACGCCACGTGCAAACAGCGTTGTTTCTTCCAGTACCGGAGTGCGGATCTCCTGGTAATTAAATCGCGCGAAGATCCTACGGGCTGTCGCTTCCACCTGGTTCCATACCGCGCTCGACGGAGGCAGTATGTCCCGCATACCTTTGATGCTGTTTAGCGGGTTCACTTTGCTTCCTCCTTGTATAAGCGCAGTAATCAGAACGTAGTTGTCACAGTTCTTACGGAAGCGAGCTTGCTCTTCTTCGGATACCTGGCGCTTCACCTTAGCCGGCGTGCCCATTACCAACATCTTGGCGGGCACTTGCATCCCTTCCGGTACGAGCGCCCCCGCGGCAACGATAGCGCCACGCCCGATGTTTGCGCCGTTCAAAACAATTGCGCCGATCCCGATCAGCGCCTCATCTTCGACAACGCAGCCGTGCAGCACTACGCTGTGCCCGACCGTAACCCGATTTCCCACGATGCAGGGGAAGACCTGATGGTCGACATGGAGAACGCTATTGTCCTGCACGCTCGTCTCGTCTCCAATGCGGATGTAATTGACATCACCGCGAATAGCGACATTGAACCAGACACTTGATCTCTCGCCAATAGTTACGTCGCCCAGCACCTGGGCACTTGGATCAACGTAAGCGGAATCTGCGATGCGCGGCATCACTCCGCGATAAGTTCGGATCATGGCTAATTCAGGAGGTCGCACCGAGGCAGTTCTAATTTCAGGCGCGATCGAAAGGCAAAGAATGCCTTGTTAGTCATCCTAGCAAGGGCACCTATCGAAGCGCCGGTAGAATAGCAAGATGCGAACCGCCGCCCTGTGCGCGTTTTTCTGCTTCGCGCTCAGCGCCTCTCCCGCTTCTTCCAAAATGCCGTTCACTTTCGACGCTCTGATGCGGCTGCAGCGCGTGGATGATCCGCAGCTCTCACCGGACGGGAAAACAATTGCATTCACTGTTCAGAGCGTGGATCTGCCGAACAACACCAAACCGACCCAGATCTACACCATGCCGGTCGACGGCGGAGGTCCGCAGATGATCACTCACGAAGGCGCATCGAACACGCGACCGCGATGGGCTCCGGATTCAAAGCGCATCTTTTTCGTTTCCGACCGCAGCAACGGCTCGCAAATCTGGTCGATGAACTCCGACGGAACTGATCCCAAGGTGATCACGAGCTTACCGACTGAAGCGAGCGGACTAACTCTCTCGCCAGACGGGCATCTGATTTTGTTTACCAGTGCGGTGTACCCGGATTGCACCTCAAACGACTCCAAGTCCGGAACACCGTACGATGCCGCTTGCAATAAAGCAAAGCTCGATGCCGAAGCGGCAAGCAAGATGAAGGCGCGCGTGTACGATTCGCTGCTCTACCGGCATTGGACCGAGTACCAGGGAGCACGTCGCCAGCACTTGTTAATTCAGACGAGCGACGGCTCGGGTCAAGTGCGGGATCTGACTCCTGGCCGGCTTGATGCACCCCCGTTCTCGTTAGGTGCGCCGGAGCCGTACGTATTCTCGCCCGATAGCACGACCATTGCGTACGTCGCTAATACGGAGGCTGACCGCGCGACCAGTACAAATTCCGACCTCTTCACGGTTCCCGCGGCGGGAGGTGAAGCGAAGCGCATCACAAGCAACCCCGGGGCCGATGAAGGTCCTCTTTATTCGCCTGATGGAAAGTATCTCGCTTATCGAACTCAGACGAAGAGCGGCTACGAGAGCGATCAGTGGCGGCTGGCTGTTCTCGACCTGCAGAGCGGGAGCATGAACACGCTTGCGGATTCACTGGATAGATGGGTAGAAAACTTCACCTGGGCGCCTGATTCCTCGCGTATTTTCTTTACTATCGATGATCACGGCGCGACTCCGCTATTGATGATTCCTGTGACGGGCGGTGCGATCCGGACGATTGCGCAAGGTCCGACTTCGGTAAGTTCGGTTCAGTTCACACGCGACAACAAGACGATGATCTACCTGGACCAGAGCGGCTCTCGTCCTCCCGAAATTAACAAGGCGTCGTCGAAGGGCGGACCCGGAGTGGCTCTGACGCATCTGAATGACGGCGTTACCAGCACTTACGATTTGACACCGCTCGAGCGTATTTCCGTCGACAGCGGCGCCGACGGCTCAAAGGTCGAGAGCTTCGTGGTCAAGCCGCCGGGCTTCAATGTGGGAAATAAATACCCGGTGCTTTTTGTAATTCATGGAGGACCCGAGGGCGACTGGGGAGAATCGTGGAGCTATCGCTGGAATGCTCAAGTGTTAGCGGCCGCAGGGTATCTGGTGGTTTTGCCCAATCCTCATGGATCGATCGGCTATGGCCAGACCTTCACTGATGCGGTGAATGGTGATTGGGGCGGGCGGGCGTATGACGACATCATGGCCACCGTCGATTATGTAAGCAGTCTGCCCTATGCGGACAAAGACCGCATGGTGGCGGCAGGCGCTTCCTACGGGGGCTACATGATCGATTGGATTCTGGGCCACACCGATCGCTTTCGCGCGCTCGTCACGCACGCAGGCGTGTATGATCTGCGCAGCGAAGCTGGAACTACCGAGGAGCTGTGGTTTCCTAAATGGGAGTTTGGAGGTTTTCCGTGGGAGAACGCCGAGCAATATGAAAAATGGTCGCCTAGTAATTACGTCAAGAACTTCAAAACCCCTACTCTCGTGACACATGGCGAGCTGGATTTCCGGGTACCCATTGGACAAGGGCAGCAACTCTTCACGGCCTTACAACAGATGAAGGTGCCTTCCAAATTAGTGCAGTTTCCAGATGAAGGACACTGGATACTGAAGCCACAAAACAGCCAGTTTTGGTATGCGACGGTAATCGATTGGTTAAGCCACTACACGCAGGCGCCCTCCGCATCGAGTAAACCAACACAGTAAGTTTCCGCGCCAAATTAGCCTACGATCATGAGCCAGGCAGCTACTCGCAGAAGATCGCCCTTCGCCCTGATAAGTGCGCGCCTGTTAGCGTTTTTAGCGGTTCTTGGGCCGGGTTTCATTACCGCAAATGTGGATAACGATCCAGGTGGCATACTCACGTACTCGAACGCGGGTGCTCAGTACGGTTATGCCCTGCTTTGGACGTTGATTCCTACTACGATCGCACTTATTGTCATTCAAGAGATGGCGGCGCGTATGGGTGCGATCACCGGCAAAGGCCTCTCCGATTTGATCCGCGAAGAGTTTGGCCTTCGGGCAACGTTCTTCACCATGCTCGTACTCGGGTGTGCCGACTTCGGCAATATTATTGCCGAGTTTGCGGGCCTTGCTTCTGGAATGGGCATCTTCGGCGTTAGCAAGTATCTTGTAGTGCCCGCTGGCGCAATCCTCGTGTGGACCCTGATTGTGCGTGGTCGATATAAGCCAGTCGAAAGGATTCTAATCATTGCCTCGCTGATTTACTTCGCGTATCCGTTATCGGCATTCCTGGCCAAGCCTGATTGGAACCTGGCGCTTGAGCGGACTTTCATTCCTACCTTCAGCAAGGATCCAGGCTACCTGGCCGTGATTGTCGGGCTAATTGGAACAACCATCACACCGTGGATGCAGTTCTACTTGCAAGCAGCGGTGGTCGAGCGCGGGGTGGATGCCCGACACTACAGCTTATGCCGGCTCGACGTAATTGTTGGCTGCATCGTGACCGACGTGATCGCATTTTTCATAGTCGTCGCTTGCGCCGCGACTATCTATCATCCAAACCGGCCGGAACTGACCGATGTCGCACAAGCGGCCGTTGCACTCGTACCGGTAGCGGGTAAGTTCGCCGCTATATTGTTTGCGGTTGGCCTGATCAACGCTTCTTTGCTTTCCGCGGCCATCCTGCCGCTGGCCACTTCTTACAACATCTGTGAAGGGCTTGGCTTCGAGTCTGGCATCGATAAGCGATTTTCAGAAGCGCCGATCTTTTATTGGCTGTATACGCTGCTCATCGGAGGCGGAGCCGCTTGCGTTTTGATCATTCCAAACCGTTTTCTGCTCAGGTTCATCCTTTATTCACAGATGGCAAATGGGATCCTGCTGCCCTTTGTTCTCGTTTACATGCTGCTGCTGATCAATCGACCGCGCCTGATGGGAGCTTTCAAGAACAAACCCTGGCAAAACGCCATTGCCTGGTCTACCGCGGTAACAATGATCGTCCTGGCCGCAGCTTGGCTTTATACGGGAATTGCGGCATAGCTTGGGTGAACTGAATTTAACGCGCTATTAAGCCGTGACGACGTTTCAGGTGATAGCATCGGGTCAGAGGGGCATTGGGGCCCTGATGCGATGGATCTCTCCACTCTCCCGCAAGTAGAAGCGCCGCAGCGGCTGACGCTGCCTTTCGAGCCCCTTCCGCAATTTCGCCAGAGTGCTCTTGAAGAGACTCCGGAGCGGGCCGACAATCGCGGCAAGCGCATCGGCATTTTTATTGTGGCGTATAACGCGCTCACGACTTTGAGCACGGTTCTGAAGCGGATCACTCCCGAAGTTTGGAAGAACGTAGAGCAGGTAGTCGTTTTTGACGATGCCAGCCAAGACGCTACATACGAACTGGCCGTGGGCATCCAAGCAATGACGAACGTGCCCAAGCTCCGCGTGATCAAACACGCCAGGAACCTTGGCTATGGCGGAAACCAGAAGGCTGGCTACCGCTACTTCGTCGAGCAGGGCTTCGATGTCGTTGTCTTGCTCCACGGTGACGGGCAATATGCGCCTGAGCTTCTGTCGCACATGTACGCACCGCTTGTCGCGGGAGAAGCCGATGCCGTGTTCGGGTCCCGCATGATGAAGGACTTCGGCGGCCCGCTCAAGGGCGGCATGCCGCTCTATAAGTATGTTGGCAATCGCATCCTGACTGCCTTCGAGAACCGTGCTCTGGGGCTGAACCTCACCGAATTTCATAGCGGCTATCGCGCTTACAACGTGCATGCGCTGGCGCAACTGAATCTCGATAAGCTTACCGATGACTTCCATTTCGACACGGAGATCATCATCAAGCTGCATCACCAGAATTTCCGGATAAAGGAAGTGCCGATTCCGACGTTCTACGGTGACGAGATCTGTCGCGTAAACGGGCTCAAATACGCAAAGGCAATCGTGCGCGCGGTTCATCGCTACACGGAAACTTCACGCGCCGTACGAAGCCATCCGGAATACGAAGAATACTTCGTCCCGTACGCAATCAAGCGCAGCCGCTACTCGGCGCACGACTACGCGGCTCGCCTGGTTGGAACCGGACAAAAAGTCTTGGAAATCGGCTGCGGAGACGGCTCATTTGGGAAAGAACTGGTTCTGGCTAAGAACACGGTTACAGGCGCTGACTCCCGATCGAGCGTTCCCCAAGGCGCCGGTTACGCGAACGTGATCGACACTGATTTTGAGCAAGGCCTGGGTACGTTGTCGCGACTTGCCGGCGACGAGTTTGATCGCATTCTCGTATTGGACCGGCTGGAGCACTTGCGCGAGCCCGGATATTTGCTGGAGGACTGCCGGCGCCTGCTGCATGGACGGGGCAAATTGATCGTTTCTGTACCTAATACCGTCAACATTACTGTTCGGCTGATGGTGTTCTTCGGCTCCTTTCGATACACCGATCGCGGCATTCTGGATTGGTCGCATCTTCGGTTTTTCACACGCAAGACGATCGGCGCGCTGCTTCAAAAATACGGCTATCGCATCACCTCCGTCCACTACACGGTGGTTCCCATAGAACGAGTTATCCCCATGCGACCAAGCCATCCCATTTTGCGCGTGGCGAACCGGTTGCAGCGACTCGTTACGGCCGTTCTTCCAGGCTTGTTCGCGTACGAAATTCTCTTAGTTGCGGAACGCTAACCCGTTTCGGCTTTCCGACTACTTCGGCGAAGTCGAGTCGACTGGACGGGTGTCGGGCTGACGGCTAAACTCGGAAAACATCGGCAGCATAGCGCCATCGAAGTGCGTCATAGGCCGAAGCCCGAGGATGCACTCAATGGTTCTTAGCATGTTCATCTGGTTATAGAGCCTCGAATCGGCTGCATGCCGGTGCGAGTATGGCGAGAGTATAAATGCTGGAATCCGGCGATCCTCAAGTCTGCCATTGTTCCCATCCGGAGCCGCCTCCACTACGAAGATGGCTGTGCTGGCCCAAAGTTTGCTGTGCGATACAGAATCGGCCAGCAAGCCGATAGCGGCGTCGTTATCCGCTAACAACGCATCAGAAGTGGGTGCGGTCCGCTGCCCTCCGTCATTACTCAGGCGCACGATGGCCAACTGCGGTGCCTTACCAGCCCGATCGAAATCCTTCCACTCGCGGACAAATTCTCTTGCTCGATCCAAATCTTTGTAGGCCGGGTCGGGGCCTCGGTAGTTGCGATCAGTATAGGGCGCCAGTGTGGGATCGTATGTTGTTTCCACCTGCTGGCCTCCTGTGCCGGCAAGCGGCTCCACATTCTTGACCCACTCTCCGTAATTACGAATGCTCACGCCCGCTTGCAGCGCGTTATTCCACAAGTACCCTGTAGGCGGAGAATTAGCCGGTTCGCCGCCTTCGAAATCATAAGTTTTCCTGCGCCCTGCCGCCACACTCTGCCAAAGCTTCGCCGTGTAATCGGGAACAATGGCGGCAACAAGCCAGTTCTGCCCTTCGGCATAAGCTGTTCCGTTCGCGTAAAGATTGTCGAACGAGATGAATTCTTCCGCAAATCTGCGATGATTCGGAGCCGCTTGCGCAGCCTCCTTTTGCAAATGGCTGAGACTTAGGTTGCCCTTGATCACGTAGATCACGTGCTGGATGGGAGAAGCACGCTCTTGCGTTCGCGAGAAAAACGCCTCCTGTTGATCGCGGATGGGACCGTTGACGAGGTCGTCCGTATAGGGCGAGCTATCGAGAACAGTTTGAGTCTGAACTCTTAGTTCATCGGCATTGAGCGGCGGAACGAACGACAGCGAGCCAGCTTGCGGCAACGCATTCTGTTCATTTTTCCCGATGATCTGTCTGCCATTTAGAACCGCAAGCTGACCTTCGGGAAGCACATGCACGGCAGTTGGATAGTCCCCAACGGGAATGAACCCGAGCAGCCGCGGATGTTCGGTCGTGAGATCAGCCGCGCCAACGGCATTGGCATCAGAGCACGCCACATAAAGACGCGTGCCGCGCTCATCGGTGGCCAGGGCCGAAGGCGTCATGCCGAGGGGATGCAGTGGTGTAGTGGCAACACTGATGGAGTCGAGAGCTGTGAATTGATTGTCGCGAGTCACTCCAAACGAGTAGACAGTATTAGTATTCGCCGCTGCTACAAACAAGCGGCCCACGTAAGCGTTCCCGCCATTCTCGGTCTGAACCGGTTTATCGATCCAAAGCATATCTGTCGGATGTGGCCCGACTCGAAGCTTGGCAATGAAAACACCGCTGGTAGAACCATGCTGGTACACCGCCGCTTCGGCCCAACTACTGACGAGTAGTTGCGCGCCGTCCGGTGAGACGACAATCCGGTACGGACGCCGCCCGGTCTTCCAATGGTCAGTCATTTTGCCGGTTTGCAGATTAATTTCGGCGATGCTATCACCGTATAGATCGGCGGCGTACAGCACGCGTTCATCGGGAGAGAGGGCTACATCTCCGATAAAAGGAGCAACTGCCGGCTTCGATCCGGAGACTGCAAACTCACGCGTTCGTGTCAAACTTCCATCGGATGCGATCGAAAGTTCATACACCTTTCCGGCGCTCCCGCCGCCCACATAAACCATCTCTCGTGTGCGCGCGGCTACCAGCCCGAGCCACGCATCAGGAAGCGGCGTACGGCCAAGTTCTCGTTTGGCCGCTATGTCAACAACACTGATGCTGGGAGGATTGAGACCGGCATTCAAAGTAAGGAGGTACTTGTTGTTGCTCGTCACAGCCAGTCTCATCGGTAAGGAGTCAAGTGCTACCTGCTTGCCCGAGGGTTTGAGTTTCCACCCGCTACTCAGGAGAGACGAACCATCGAGTTGAATGCCCGGTTGTTTCGTGGTCGGAGCTTGAGAAAGCATTCCAGGAACGGCCCAGGCCAAAGCGAGAGCTGACAAAAAGAATACAAGTCTTTTCATTCTGTAAATCGATGAGCAATGGGAAAACGGCGGCCCACACCAAAAGCTTTCGCCGTTATGCGCAGCCCGGGTGCTGCTTGCTGCCGTTTGTATTCGTTGCGGTCAACCTTTCGCACTATTTCCCGGACCAGCTCCTCGGTGGCACCGGTTTCGGCGGCAATTTCGGGCACCGACTTATATTCTTCGATGTAGCCAGCCAGGATTGCATCGAGCACGGGGTACTCGGGAAGACTATCAGTGTCCTTCTGATCAGGACGCAGTTCGGCTGAAGGAGGTTTGGAAAACGTACTCTGCGGAATGGGCGCAACTGAGCCTCGCTCGACATACCGGCAATTGGCAACCTGCGCGAGCCGGTAAACCATTGTCTTCGGTACGTCGCTAATCACAGCTAGGCCACCGCACATATCGCCGTAGAGCGTGCAGTAACCAACGGCGATTTCACTCTTATTGCCAGTTGTCAGCACGAGCGATCCGAATTTGTTGGATAGGGCCATGAGCACCATGCCACGCAGGCGGGATTGGAGATTCTCTTCAGTGGTGTCCTGGGCATAACCTTCAAAGAGCGGGCGCAGGCTCTCGATCATTGCGTCATATCCGCCCTTGATTGGTTCGACCTCAAAACGAATTCCGAGATTTCGTGCGAGCTGGCGCGCATCGGTCAGGCTGTGCTCGGAAGAGTAAGGGCCGGGCATGCCGACGCCCGTGACGTTTTCTTTTCCAACCGCATCGACGGCGATTGCCGCGACTAACGCGGAGTCGATGCCCCCGCTGAGGCCTAGCAGAACACTTCGGAAGCCGCACTTTCTGATGTAGTCGCGCGTGCCGAGCACGAGAGCGTCGTATGCCGCCTGGTCCGGATCGGGATCGATCGGATGGAGATCGCCAGTACCGGATTTGCTGTCGTAAAGAATCAAATCTTCTTCGAACGACTTGGCTTGTGCGGCCAGTTCTCCATCTGCATTGATTGCAAAACTCGAGCCATCGAAGATCAGCTGATCATTACCGCCGACCATATGAACGTACACGGCGGGCAATCCAAAGCGCTCGGTGAGAGAACGGAAGATCTCCTGGCGCAAGCGGCGTTTTCCGATATTCCACGGCGACGCGTTGATCGACAGGATTAATTCGGCGCCTTGCTGAACCAATTCTTCGATCGGATCGCGAGAATAACGACGACGTTCCCAGAATTGCTTGTCGTTCCAAGCGTCTTCGCAGATCACGAGGGCCGCCTGACGGCCGCCTATCTTGCAGATGCTCTGCGTCGAAGCAGGTTGGAAATAGCGCGCTTCGTCGAAGACATCGTAGTTGGGCAACAACATCTTGCTTTGACGAAAGATGATCCGCCCTTGCTCAATGACCGCGACCGAGTTCTGCGCGCGCACGACCGCCTCAGTCGACCGGCCAACGTACCCAACGATCAGAGAGAGCTTCAGGCCTGCAGACTCGTTTGCGATTTTCTGAAGAGCAATGGCGGTTCGATCGAGGAAGGAGTGTTTTTCGACAAGGTCACGCGGCGGGTAACCGGTGAGTGCCAGTTCCGGGAACGCCACCACTTCCGCGCCCATTTGCTCCGCACGCCGCGCGAAGTCAAGGATCTTGGCGGCGTTCGCATCCAGATCACCGACAGTGTTGTTGATCTGCGCCAGAGCGATCCGCATGGGAATCCTCATTGTAGCGGCGACAAACGGCAGGTTACGGCGGGATAGTTGGTTGATATACTGGGCGCGTTACCTGAGCGGGAGTAATTCAGCGGTAGAATGCCAGCTTCCCAAGCTGGACGTCGCGGGTTCGATCCCCGTCTCCCGCTCCATGTTTTCAATCACTTGGGAAGAACCGAAAAACACGCGTTACTCCGTTTACTCCGTTTTCTTTCCGACCCCGTATGGTCCGAAAACTCGAATGAGGAGGACGGAAGCGATTGATTGTAGACGGGATGAGACGATCACCAGATGGCGGAGAAGGTGCTCAATCCCTTTCAGTTCGTTGTGATCGTGCTGGCCGGTTGGATGAATCAACGGCAACAGAATGTAATCGAGTATCTGCGCGAAGAGAATCGAGTCCTGCGCGAGCAACTCGGAGAGCGTCGCTTGCGGTTCACGGATGACCAGCGCCGCCGTTTAGCTGTGCGGGCTAAGGGCTTGGGACGCAAACTTCTGGCTCAGGTGGCGACCCTGGTCACGCCCGATACTCTACTGGCCTGGCACCGCAAGCTCATTGCACAGAAATACGATGGCAGCACGAGGCGGAAACCCGGTCGACCCCTCACCAAGAATGACCTAGCGGCCTTGGTGGTTCGCATGGCCGAAGAGAATCACGATTGGGGTTACCGCCGGATTCAAGGTGCCCTGGCGAATCTGGGACATGAATGTGCCCGCAGCACGATCGCTGCTATTCTTCGCCGGCACGGCATCGAGCCAGCGCCCGACCGAAATCGAAAAACAACTTGGAAAGAGTTCCTGAGGCATCATTGGGAACTGATAGTAGCGGCAGACTTCTTTACCATCGAGGTGTGGACAAGCAAAGGACTGACGCGCTATCTCATTCTGTTCTTCATCGATCTGTCTACCAGAAAGGTCGCGATCGCGGGAATTGCGTCGCACGCGAATGGTCTATGGATGAGTCAAGTAGGCCGCAACGCGACGGATGCGGTGGACGGCATCCTAAATGGCAAGCGCTTCCTGATCCACGATCGCGATCCGCTCTTCACCGCGGAATTTCAAAGCATTCTGAGAAGTGTAGGCGTCGATTGCGTGAAGTTGCCGCCGCGATCACCCAATCTAAATGCCTATGCGGAGCGGTTTGTCAGATCCATCAAGGAATCGTGCTTGAACCGCCTGATACTGTTTGGTGAGCAGTCGCTCCGCCGAGCCATCCGCGAGTTCGTAACGCATTATCATCACGAGAGAAATCATCAGGGGCTCAGCAATCGAGTGATTGTTCCCAACTCAAATCTGCAAACCGCAGGATCCATCCGCCGCCGCGAACGGCTCGGTGGCCTGTTGAACTACTACTATCGATCCGCTCATTCTGTTCTTCATCGAACTGTCTACCAGAAAGGTCGCGATCGCGGGAATTGCTGCGCACGCCAATGGTCTATGGATGAGTCAAGTAGGCCGCAACGCGACGGATGCGGTGGACGGCATCCTCAATGGCAAGCGCTTCCTGATCCACGATCGCGATCCGCTCTTCACCGCGGAATTTCAAAGCATTCTGAGAAGTGTAGGCGTCCATTGCGTGAAGTTGCCGCCGCGATCACCCAATCTAAATGCCTATGCGGAGCGGTTTGTCAGATCCATCAAGGAATCGTGCTTGAATCGTCTGATCCTTTTTGGTGAGCAGTCGCTCCGCCGAGCCCTCCGCGGGTTCGTAACTCATTATCATTACGAGAGAAATCATCAGGGGCTCAACAATCGACTGATTGTTCCCAACTCAGATCTGCAAACCGCAGGATCCATCTGCCGCCGCGAACGGCTCGGTGGCCTGTTGAACTACTACTATCGATCCGCAGCCTGATCTTCACCGCACGCGAGTTTCCGGACCATGCGTGATCGTGCGTATGGCTCGCGAGAATAGCGACTGGGGCTACGATCGCATCGCGGGAGCACTGAAGAACCTCGGACACGACGTTTCAGACCAAAATGTGGGTAATGTCCTGCGGCGCTTTGGTATAGCTCCTGCTCCGAAGCGCCGCGAGCAAATGAACTGGGCACACTTCATTCCCGCTCACTTGGCCGTTTTGCTGGTATCGACTTCTTCACCGTCGAGGTGCTCACTTGGCGCGGGTTGGCAACTTATTACGTCCTATTCTTCTTGCACCTGGAGACGCGCCGCGTCACAATCGCCGGAATCACTCAGCATCCAACGGAGGAGTGGATGGTGCAGATGGCTCGTAATGCTGTTGACGTGATCGACGGCGCGTTGCTTCCGGTCCGCTACGCCCTACATGATCGCGACACCAAGTTCTGCAGTTCCTTTCGAACGATGCTTCAGTCTGGCGGAGTTCAGCCGATTCTGCTGCCGCCTCGCAGCCCAAACTTGAATGCGTTCGCCGAGCGATGGATCCGCTCGATCAAGCACGAGTGCTTGTCGAAGTTGGTCCTCTTTGGTGAAGCCTCACTGCGACGCACACTAACTGAATTCCTAAGCCATTATCATTTCGAACGCAACCACCAAGGGAAAGAGAACATGCTCCTCTTCCCTGCCCCTGGCTCCCCACCACCACGTCCAAACCGCGCTATTTCGTGTCACCCCCGCTTAGGCGGATTGCTGAACTTCTACCAGCACGCCGCATGAATTCTTTGACTTTACGGGGACTCGCCACTGATGATCCGATTTATGATCGGCCCTCGCGACAGCGATCCCAGAGGGCTTCCGCACTCCGCCTCCCTCGCGCCCGCTTCTCTTCTGTGCTGATGGTCGCCCAATACTTTCGCGAGACTTGCCCGATGGTTCTGCGGAACACCTCAGACTGTGCCGCGCTTCCACCATCACGCCCTAACTCTGCATTTACGTGCCACGTACGGTTGCGTAGTTTGCTCAGGTTTTACCAACCGGCCGCATGAGATGTTTGACCGTACGGGAAACGACCGGATGCTTGACGGAACAATTGTACGGCCATAAGTAAGAAAGGCAGCCGATGTGGAGGTTCGCCAAACTGACGGGGAGCACGATAGGAGCCGTTTCTTTTTCGCCTCAAGCTTGAACATTGAGCTGCTTCCAAGTCCGACTACCACCGCCTCAATTGCATCGGCACCAGAACCCAGCACGTTAGGCTTTCGGGCGCTCTCATTGGGAGCCGCCACCGTCCTGAAGCGCCGCCATGTTTAGATCAGCCGTTACGTCGCATTCATAATCCGGGTAGAAGCAATCGGCAAACACTGAGCTTCAAGCGAATCAAACAGTAGTGCCTTGCTCGTTGCTAGAAATCATTCCCCTACTCGGAGTGTGTCAACCCATTGCCAGAGCTGGTTGAAAGGCATGTGAATAATGCTCGGCCTTGTGGGCCAATTTTATTTCGCTGTACCACGATAGCCGAACTCACAAATGTAGGAGATCGAAAACGTGGATAACGGCGGAACCGTTTGGATGAAGTACTCCATACCGTAGCTCGATCTTACGGCGAAACAGCCTGCTTACAAGGAATGCGCGCAGCCACAGCGTTCAACCTGGTCTCAGGCAGCCAGTGGCGTCGAAACCGATTGCTGATTCTGTGCTATCTGCAGCCATCTCCAACCGGAATACGGTCGCAGCCCGGCTCGTCATAGGTCTTTTAAAGAAACAAGTCGGCGACTCCGTATGCAAGGAGGGCGGCCGACTTCCTGAACTAGCCCAGCGAGAGCGCCAATTCGTTTCTCTTCCGAAGAACGGGCTCCCCTTCCTTACGATCGGCGTGAGAATTTCTCGCTGGGCGAAACTTTACATTTGGGAGTGACACACCCGGCCCTGTTGGTGTCTGTTCGAGTGTTCCCACCAGTTGATTAAAACTCAGAACTCACTCAAAACGGCTATAGAAAGGCAAAGCCTAGTTTTGGATCGGACAGGACGGAGAGGTTGGGTTATCTCACGCTTCCACAGTCAAAACGCTGTGAACCGGGCAGGGTAATCGGCCCCTGGCGGGTTGCGCCGGGAAGTAATTCCCGAAGGGATCGTTGAACTTCCTCGGAGCGGCGGGCGTCGCGGAAGAAGTGAAGCCCGAAAGCGAGAACGACAGGATGGCTCCCCGATATGGATTCGAACCACGATTAACGGCTCCGCGTCTGGTTGGCGTGAAGAACAAATCTTCACTCAGAGGTGTTCGATCTCCAGAAAGACGCCGGTCAAACGTCACGGGCGACACGCTGTTCATAACACAACACTCGCAATCCAGGATCTAGCTCTGCGGCCGCATGACGGAAATGGACGTCCCAAGTGTTGGTGGGGACGTCGAAATTCCTAATTCCAAACTGACCTATACCCAAATCGGGCAGTGATTGACATTCGACCCTGGTCCCGAGCCCCGAATCATCACAAGCGATCAGAATACTCTTGGAGGACAGCTCAGGGGTGTGGTCGGGCAACAATGAAGGGCTGAGATTGCACTTCTCGCCTATAAAACGCTCGCGGGCGCTGTAATTCGTCGCTGTCCGCTCGATCACCGCGTGCTCTTTCTGCGACAAAAAAGACCTCTCGCCCTGCCGCCCGGCTCTCGATGACTTTCGTTTGCTGCAATTGTGGAACGCGGCTGGTGGCGTAATCCAGCCATTCCCGAATCTCAACCTGGCCGTCTTTCGGCGCTATGTCGGCCGCGGCGGTTTTCAAGCCCTCTTCGACCAACGCGTAAGTTAAATAACCGTGGCCCAGTTGAACTGCTTCCAGCGCCGCCTGATAACTCTGCGCGGCGGTGAGAATATCCATTCCTTTTTCGTAGGCCAGCTGAGCCAATCCCTTCGAGTTCATCGGCCCACGCCGCTTCTCTTCGGCTTCTAAAGCTTGGCCGGAGTTGCACGCGTCGATCACAAGCAGCAACTGACCTGCGTCCACCCGCTCGAGTGCTTGCTCCAGTTCCAGGTCTGAAATGCTATGTTGCAAAATCGTTTGCACGCTGGATTCGTCCAAATCGCCCTGTGCGCCGTTATAGCCAAGGTCGTGCGGGATCAGATAGAACCGAGACTGCTCAGCGGTTCCGTGGCCTGCGTAATAGAAAATTACTGCGTCTTCGGGCTGCGCAGGTTTCAGATTTCGCATACTGGCTGGCGCGCTTCCCGCTGAAGCATCAATGGACTCGTCAGATAACATCGTCAGCGCCCGCAAGATGTTCGCCTTCGTAGCATCCTGGTCTGAAATGTTTGCCACTTCGATATGCGAATACGTACTGAGCTTCATCTGCTGTCGCCTGACTTCTTCGCCAAAGGATTGCGCGTCGGCAAGAGCGTACTTCAAGTCGTACCCATGATTTGCATAAGCATCGATTCCGACTGTGACGATGTAGAGTACAGCCGCACGTTTTAACGTTTCGGCACCTTCGACGGTCAATACCGCGTCTTGACTCTTGATGTTATCGTGATTGAAAGCGTAAGCCGTAAACTTGTTTTCTCCGGACACAATAGGGATCGCCGCCTCCAAAGTCACGTTCGGCGCGTCCCCAAGTGCGTCGCCATGCCAAACCTTTACTAACGATCCGTTACGAAAAAGACGGACGTCACGTGCTCCTGCCGGCGCGCTGGCAATATTGACGACAAGTTTTACGGTGCGGGCCGCAACAGGCGATGTGGACGATGGGGGGCCGTCACTGGTCGTGAGCGTAAGGTGCGGCTGCCGCCGGTCTTTCGTCGAGATGTCGTGACTTGCTTTCGGCCGACGCCCGTGGAGAATGTCGGCAAGCAACCCAGGAGAATAAAACTCGTTAAAGAAGATCTCTACCGGTGCGATGTCGAACGTCTGCCCGGAGAACCTCCATAGAATATGGCCCCACGCTCCTGGCGAACCGTCAAAGAGTCCATCCGGGGCGACCACCAGCCATTCTTTACTTGCACCCCCCAAAACGCCCGCCAAATTGACCAGCGTAGCCAGTCTTACCCCGGAAGCGACGTCCCACAGTTCCTGGCTTCCGCTGTTATCGTGTATCGCGAGTACGCGGCCGTCGGGACTGAAGGCGAGGCTTTGGGCCCCGTCCTCCGTCGCCAGCTTACGAAGCGACGCGCCAGTGTGACCATCCAGGAGTTCAACGCGTGCCCCATCTCCGACTGCGACAGTGTTGCCCTTGGCGGCCGCGCTCAAATCCTTTATTCCGTCGCGTCCGGGCAGTTCCGCGATTTTCTTGCCGGAAGCTGTCTCGTATACATAGATCGTTGGTTGGTGGGCCTTATTCAAGCCATTGAATACGATTTCTTGGCCGTCGGAGCTGAACCCGAACACTACACTCAAACCTGAAGCATCAGATTTCCCGGCGCTGAATGTGTACAGCTTCGCGTTCGACTTCGCATCGAACAGCTCAATCTCATTCTTGTAAATGAATGGATCCTTATTCGGATTTGGCTGGATGGGCGAAAATCCCGACAGTCCTCGTATGACGAGCGCGCCAGCGCTGTGCATGTCTGGCGGAGCTGCTCTGAACCTGCCATCCGGGCTAAACCCGGGCTGACCGACTAAGCTCAGCGAAGCCAAATCTGCGTCATGCGCGGGCACGCCCGTAGAGGTGCTCCAGATTTCCGTTCGCGTTGCTTTCATCTGCTTTCGTCGATACACCAGCCAGCGTCCGTCAGGGCTAAACGTAAGTGCATGCATCGCCTTATAGCCGGCGGGCAAGAACATTTCTACGCCGGAAAACGTTTCCTCTATGGGGGCCATTTGATCTCGGTGGCTTTCGGCATATGCCCTGATTTCCTCCGGCGTGGATACGCCGTTCTTCTTCAGGTATGCCATCGCTTTCGGATTGTTCGCTTTCGGATTGTTAATGTAGAAACGGTAGGTGTCCGTCTCCTCAATCGGAACTGGTTCTTCTGATGACAGGACGAGCTGACGGCCTGATCGTACATTGACCAGCCTGATGCCGTTACTCAAAACTTCTGCGATGTTTTGTCCATCCGGGCTGAAGCTCGCAAGAGGACCGCTGCGACTGAACCCTACCGCCCCAATGTCTCGGACCAGAGTTCCACTGTTTACGTCCCACACCTTTGCTTCGCCGCGATAGACGACCCCAACTGCCGGACGCAAAGTTATTAAATTCCGCCCGTCGGGGCTAAATGCGAGATTGCCTCTGAGAGCGGATGCCGGGCCCCCGGTCGCGAGTACATGCAGGCTGGGACTGCCGTTGAGTGCCCGAATTATCGCGCGGTCCGATAGCAGAAAAGCGATAAGCTGGGCATCGCGGCTGAAGGTCAGTGTGGTTTGGTAATCGGCTTTTACCTTGGTATCGAGAACTAAGTTACCCGTCGACGCGTCGTAAATCCTGAAGGGCTTACCGTAGGCCCCAACTGCAGCAAAGCGGCCGTCTGGGCTCACTGCGGCCTGGGCCGAGACACCGAACATTTCGCGGTTCTTGCCGTAATCAATTGGAAATGACGATAGGTGCGCTCCGGTAGCGACACCCCACTTCTTGATCGCGTCGCCACCCGCCGAAGTGAGTTCCCGCCCATTTGGACTGAAAGCCAGGCCTTGAAGCGAAGGCATGACTCAGGAACATCCTTAGTTTGCGTCCGGTGGCCACATCCCACAGATTGATGTCATATTCGCTTGCCTGACGCAAAGCTAGGAAAGTACATAGCTACTACCCTCGCCTCCGGCGAGCAATTTCGAGTCGGGGCTAATCGCGAGCGTGGCGATCCGTTTTCCAGTCTGAATGGTTCGGACGACAGTCCCGGTACTGAGATCCCATATCTTCACCGTCAGATCTTCGCCCGCCGAGGCCACCCACTCTCCGTTCGCGCTGAATGCCAGTGCACTGATCTGCTTTGTGTGACCGACCTGCAACACAAGCTCAGGACGGGTGTTAGAACTCCCTTGAGCTGAAGCAAGTTTGCCCAACACAACACATCGGAAGGAGGATTAGGGAAAGCTTCCGGAGGCAGACACTCATGCGCGACTCCTTCAACCGACACAGCAATCTGTTGCTGCGGACCGGCAGATCGATTGTATAGAGTCCATCCTTGTCCCGCAATCCGCTCTCGATGCCAACACTCGCCATCTAGCGTTATGATGTCCCGGAATGGCCTGCTTGACTCATCCATAGACCATTCGCACGCGACGCAATTCCCGCGATCGCTATCTGCGCTTGACAGGTCGATGAAGAAAAGAACCATATAGCGCGTCAGTCCTTTGCTGGTCCAGACCTCACCGAGTTTGGAGAATACAAACCTGTCGCCAGGAGTTGGAGCCATCGCTTTCTTCTCCCGTTCCCGGAATAGAGCCAATTGTTTGCTCAAAAACAAGTTCTCAGCTGCGAGGGCCATGCTGCGACGAGACACAGCGGCGAAGAAACTCAAACCGTCACTGACGATCGTGCGCAGGTTCCGAACCATCCTGGAAGGGCGGGTGAAGACCTTAACGTCGTGCAATTGTCTCACGGTAACTCGCTCATTTCAGATGCTGACCGGGTTTTTGCGTAGGACAGCCCCTCCATTGCTTGGAAGCTCGCCGGGCAGCCTCGCCGCACGTCGGAGAACGATCGTCTCGGGACGTTATACGTTGCTGCTCCCAGATCGTCAATTGCACGTCTAGAGCGCCTGACCGCAGTTTTGCCGCTGGCCATAGCCGCGGCATTTAGCTGCTACGCGGTGGGAACGATTCAGGCCCCTGTCCTGCGTGCCGCTCTTAGCTTTGCACTGATTTGTATGACCCATTGTCTATGCTGCGGGGTGTAGGGTTCGTCGAACCAGCGATCGGCATATTCGATACGCATGAACGGCGGAGCCTGCCCATATTCCTCTTCGACCAATACACAATAAGCGGCGGCTTGGATGAGATCCCCCTCATATGGATGGTCGGGCGCTCGCGCGCGCTTTCGTTCGAGGGGCACCAACTCTCCCGATGGGATGCGCACCAACGCATCGCGTATGGCCCGGAAACCTAAACGAGCTCTTTTAAGTCCTCGTGTCCTGCTCGTAACGTCCGTGTAACGTGGTCACCTCGCTACAGTCAAGTTATTCATTCTATTCAGCGATGATGTTTCCGAGATGGACAGTGAATCGATGGCTAGCGCATTTTGCACACCGGGCGCCACATTGATAAAACACAGCGCTTAACAGTGGCGGTACCCGATGCTCGACGTTCGCTCATTTGATACGCCTGCTGTGCCCAATGGGTCAGCTGCCGTCGGGCTCGAGGCTTTACAGCTTTTGGCGCAGCAATGGCAGACCTTCGACACAGTGCTCTCGAACATGCCGGATCACGCTTACACCCTTGATATGTATGGCCGGTTCACGTACGCCAACAAAGCTCTTCTCACTCGTTTACAAAAGACCCGAGCTGAAGTTTTAGGACGCAGTTTTCTGGAGCTAGGCTATCCGCCAGATCTTGCCGCGCTGGTAGAGCAACAAATCAAACAAGACATCGACGCCAGCAAACCTGTACGACATGTGACAGCGCGCACTTTGTCCAACGGCGAAACGCGGTACTACGACTATATTTTCGTGCCAGTGATTGGTGCGGGTGGCCAGGTCGAGGCTGTCGCAGGATCCACTCGCGACGTCACAGAGCAGAGAACTAGGGAAGAGGAACTGCGAAAAGCCAATCGCGAACTGGAAGAGTTCGCGTACGTCGCAAGTCACGATCTTCAGGAGCCCCTGCGTATGATCAACATCTACACACACCTGATGATGAGGCGGCTGCCTGGTGCGGCGCCTGGTCAGTTTTACTCGAACGTAACCGGCATCAGGTCTGCCTACGACTGGCTTGAGCACGCGGGAGAGTAGCAGACACCACAAAAAGAAGGAATCGGATGAGGCCGTAACAGAGCACCGGCGGCAGAATACAAACGAGGAAGATGCTGATCGGCCATTCTCGGACTACGCCGTACGTGGCCTCGAATGCACCAATTGCGTCCCGGGTCCTGTCCCGGTCATAACAGTTTTGGCTCGCTGGAGCATCGCCGTTGGTCGCATCCAGACAGGCGCTAAGCTGCTCTGCTCGCCATCGATCCTCCTGATACAGCGGATGAATCAGTCCGGCAAAAATCCAGATGAATGTCAAAACTAGATACGCTCGGTTCAACCTCCGGCGATAGTTTGAATGGTCGGCGCCCGTCCCTGCGATGCGCTTCAAATCGTGCTAACTGGCTCTGCCTGTCGCGAAATCATTATCGCAGGTAAAGCGTTTCTGTTCCCACTTCTATGTGATGGGTACAGCGGGAAAGCCCATCTCATGTCCGTTACCCAGTTCAGTTTTTCTGCCGCGATATCCAATAACGCAGGGAGGAGTGGACAGTATCGGCCTGGGCATCAACAACGCCGGACAGGTGGTGGGCACATCTAGGCTTGCCCCTACTCTGGAACACGCCTTTCTCTACAGCAACGGGCAGCTCAGGGATCTCAACGATTTAGTAGATCCGAGGGCTGAGCCGGGCGCGGCTTCCATGAGAAGGCCACTTCTGTCAACAGAAAACTGTCTGTCCCCGAAAAAAAAGGGATTCACAAAGGGGGGCTTGCCCCTCTTGTGGGGGAGCCGGCGTTTTTTCCGGCGTGGGGGGAACCCACCCAGCCAAGCGTCCCCTGGGGGATCGGGAAGGGGGAGTTACGTTCTTGTTCCTATAAGTTTGTTCGCCCACCGCCGATTCACCCTGCTTCCATCCGCACTGTTGCTTGAGCGTACAAGCTCTGTGCCCGTTGGGTTCTTCGTTTAGAAAACGGGTGCTGCCATCTCACCGTCGAACTGAGTCGCTCCTGTTGCCAGCAGCGAACGTTCTGCCGCGCCCTCGCAGTCACCCGAACTCGGCGTTGGTAAACAACAAACAGCGAAAAGTCTTTTCTTACTTAAGCAGCGGCTTTGGTGGTAGCAGCCGCACGGTCCTTACTGTTGCGCAACGGTTCGTATACTTCCCCCGTCACCCACAAACAATGCAGCAGCACCGCCAGCTTGCGAGCCACCGCTACGATCGCCCGTTTCCTGGCGTTCTTGCCACCACGTTCACATAGTTTCGAGCCCCACCGTTTCAGATCCGTGTCCGGTCCGTGTGGGCTGAGAATGCAGTGCGCTCCTTGCACCAGCAGCTTACGTAAATACGCGTCGCCCTCCTTGGTGATTCTTAACTGAGGCGGGTCTGATGAACGTTGTCTCGTCTATTAAGTCGTTCACTAAGCTGTGGGCCGGTAACGCAGCACAACGGTTCGGTTGAAGAGAGTCGCTGGCTATAACGTCGTCGCCCCGACAAGGGGGAGTGTGGCGGAAGCGAGTGAAGAGTTGCAGGACATCGTTGCCGACTGATCATGTCAGCAGCCCCTGATATCGCATGACTGTTTAAGCAGCGCCTGCTTCACCAATCTCATGACTTGCTGCTGGGTGTTTGGCTATTGTTGGGAGCCATCAACCAGTTCCGACATATCGGCTGAAATTAGGTATTAAGCCGAATGAGCGGACCTCCGGCCCGTCGCGCCGTTGTTGACACTGTACGGTTACCAGCCGAAGCTGCCGGGAATTCCTTTGAAGGGGCCGGCCACATCTTTCGTGATCCAACCGCCATAGAACCCTCCGGGTTGAGGTTCAACGCGTTCGCCATCGACGTAGCACTCGAAAATGTTGGGATAAAAGGCGAAGTAGTCGCGGATCGCGGCGAAGGATGGCTCGGGAGACGAGTAAGACCACGCAGCATTTTCAACAGTTCGGCCTGCCACGCGCACGGTCCAGTACGTAGCCGTTCCCTTCCACTCACAGTGAGATTGCTTGGGGGTTGCGATAAGCCTATCCTTCTGCACAGAGCCGGGAGGGAGATACCAACTGGGGGGATGGCTCGTCTCAAGAATCCGATAGGCTTCGGACGATCTGGCAATCTCGTGGCCTGCAAAAGAGACCAGTACTGTCTTAGGCGACCGCTCGAGAAGAGGAGGCCTGGGGTAATCCCAAACCGATTCCTGTCCGGGACGACACTGTTCGGGCTTCACTCCTTCCGGATGCGTATCAGTCTTCACCGGAGTCCTTAAATTTGCTTCGCTTGATGAACATCTTCTGTTTTGCTTGCGCACCAGTGACGATCGCCAACAAATGTACAGTGGCGGCATGGATGTCGCTGTCATCCGGATGGTGTTGGATTGCCTGGCGCAATGATGGCACCGCCGGCCAATGCACGTATCTGGATACTCCCGATAGACAAACCGTGGCCATGCATGCTCTTGACGGTAGCGGGTTTATATCCTGAATCCGACGGCGAAGCCATGGACCAGCCGAGCGGGGAGACGCACGGCGGGCAACGGCTGAGCATGTCGACACTCCGGCTTCTGGTAACGAATGTTTTATATCGAGGTGATATCGAGCACAAAGGCGTGGTCTATCCCGGCGAGCAGCCAGCCCTGGTGTCTCGGGAGTTATGGCAGGAAGTCAACGCCAAGCACAAACTCAGCCGTACCAAGAACCGCAGCAACAAGCCGTCGAAACTCCCCTCAAGGGCCTCCTCCGGTGTGCGCAATGGGGAGCTCTGCTGACGGCGAGCGTCACCCATCGTCAGGGACAGCGACAGGTGTACTACGTGTGCCGGGCTGGCAAGAAGCAGCAGCCGATTGCCCGCAGCAGCCGGTGCGCGCGAGGATCTCGAGCAGTCGTTGCGAGAGCGCCTGGAACTGGAGAGGGACCGTGCTGGTCTTGCCTTCGAGCGACTCGTCGCGCTGTGTCCTACCATTCGGGTACCCGTCGCGTTTCGGTCGAACTGCAGGATGGAAACCGCTTGGAGTTTGCTTGCCGGTTCCGGTTCGTCCTGGCGTACGCCGGAAGGAAAACAAAATTCCGTTTTGTGGCCGATGCCGCGCCTCAGCCGCTTGATGGGGCTGGCCATCCACCTCGACGGTTTGCTTTCACAAGGTGAAGTCCGAAGCTACCGGGAACTGGCCGAGACCGGACATGTCAGCCGAGCCCGGCTCAGCCAGATTTTGCAGCTGAATCATCTTGCCCCGGAGATTCAGGAGCAGCTGCTCTTTCTTCCGCCCACCCGGCGCGGTCCGGACCTCTGCTCGAAAGCCATGTTCGTCCGGTGGCGCGCCTGGCGGACTGGGAGGGCAAAAACAACGCTTCCGCGCCTTGCGGGAGCAACTCAGCCTTTGAGCCGGTACACGCGCTCGCCGGCGCGCAAGAACAAGCGCAGCTTGTACCCTTGTTTCCGCACGCCCGCCGACAGGAAGCCTCGCACGCTGTGCCGTTGCCAGCCCGTGAGCTGTTCGATCTCGCGCCTCGTCGCTCCCTCCGGGCGGCCCAACAGCGCATACACCTGGGCTGCTTTCGACCCTTCCCGAAACGGGATTCTTCTGTTCTGCCGCTTTCCGGGGCGTCGTTTCTCGGGCGGGTGAAGAAACCGCCAGATTCTTCGAGCGCAATCTCCCGGTTGGTGAACTTCTGGACCGGCGGGACGCCCGGCAGATCGTTCCAGAGCGCCACCAGTCGTTTCAACGGCCACGCGCCCGCCAGCGCCCTCCATTCTTCGAAGCTCGTTACCTGTTGCCTAGATTCTGTTCTTCGCTGTGCGGAAAGGTTGTTACTTTGCTATCGGGAAGGGGCATGTGGTTCTCTTTCTGGCCGACATCCGTGTGCGGCCACTTCATCCATCCCTCTGCGCCCGCAGAATTGCAAGTCAGACACGGCGAAGGCAGTCACGTCAGCTCAAGAAAATCGTTCGGCATGACTGGACTTCCTCGGCTCAGATCAGCCTAGAATCTGCCATGCGCAAACCACGCAAAGTCGTTCCGATCACTCGAGGGGAACGCAAAAATGCCCCGGTTCGGTCCGAACTGACCGCCCCTGTCAAAGAAGAAATCCGGATCCTGACATGCCGGCAGACTTCCGCCAACATGACTTTTCACCTGGGGCCGCCTCTGCTCCT
>CAWBUH010000005.1:0-2273816 GCA_963791935.1 Terriglobia bacterium
TTGTCAGTTGCCGGTTGATTTCCTAGTCAGGATTTTAGACACGATAAAAGTCGTAGCTCGTCGAATCGCTGATGGGCGCAAATCGCCCACAAAAGCTGACGTCCAGAGCCGGGACGGGCTCTGGCAGAAACGGAGTTCCGATGGCGACAGAGCAACGGGTGTCGCCCCAGCAACTTGCAAATGGGCTAGGTTGGTTCAGCATCGGTCTGGGGCTCGCAGAAATAGCCACGCCAAACCTCGTGGCAAACCTTATTGGTGTAACAGATGACAGCAAGACGCGGAAAGTTTTACGCTTCTACGGAGCGCGCGAACTGGCCGCGGATTCGGCATCCTTTCCCAGTCCAATCCTTCGGGTTGGCTTTGGGCGCGGGTCGCCGGAGACGTAGCCGACATATCTTCGCTTTGTAAGGCGATGACTGACGACGACAATGATCGCGGCAAAGGCATAGCCACCGCGGCGGCACTCATTGGCGTCACGTTGGCTGACGTTTACTGTGCCAAACAATTGAGCAACGGCGCTGGGAACTCGCAGAGCCGCACGACGCTCTACAACTTCGATTGCGGGTTCGATCATCATCGCGCGCGATCGCAATGAGATCTACGGATTCTGGCGTGACTTCGAACGCCTTCCGCAGATTTTCGACCGCCTGGATTCCGTTCAGACGTTCGGGCGATCGGCGGTCTCACTGGAAGCTAGCGCTGCCTATGGGACGGAGCCTGGAGTGGGATGCCGAGATAACCGATGACCTGCCGAATTCGCGGATTGCCTGGCGGTCTGTATCTTCCTCCGCGCCGCACTCCGGTGAGGTGCGCTTTGAAACTGCAGCGGGCAATCGCGGAACACAGGTGCATGTCGAGATCCGGCCCGAGAGCTTCGGAGCAAGCATGGGGAAGCTATTCGGACTTGTGCCAGAGCAGAACGTCAAGATCGCGCTTCACAACCTGAAGCAGTTACTCGAAATCGGTGAGATAGCGAAGTCTGACGCGAGTATCCATCGTGGCACGCACGCTGCCCGTCCTCCTGAGCAGTACGTAGGGGCGGGCAAAGGCATGCGAACGGCCGCTTCCGTATAGAAGGAACAAGGAAAACCTAATGAGAGCGAATTGTTGGATAGGCAAGGGAAAAGTAAGCGTCGAGACTGTGCCCGATCCCAAGATTCTGAGCCAGAGCGACGCCATCGTGAAGATCACATCAACGGCCATTTGCGGATCCGATCTCCATCTATATGACGGCTTTGTTCCCACCATGGAGAGCGGCGACATACTTGGGCATGAGTTCATGGGCGAGGTCGTGGACGTGGGCCGCGGCGTCAAGAACCTAAAGAAGGGCGACCGTGTGGTGGTGCCGTTCCCGATCGCATGCGGCAGTTGTTTCATGTGCAACAAGGGGTTGTTTTCTGTTTGTGAAAACACCAACCCTAACGCGTGGATGGCAGAGAAGATGTGGGGCCATGCTCCCGCGGGTATCTTCGGATATTCTCACTTACTGGGCGGGTATGCGGGCGGCCAGGCGGAATATGCGCGCGTCCCGTTCGCGGACGTAAATCCTCTCAAGATCCCTGACGGACTCGCGGACGAGCAAGTGCTGTTTCTGTCAGACATTTTTCCCACAGGCTACATGGGGGCAGACCTTTGTGGCATCGAGCCGGGCGACACGATCGCGGTCTGGGGTTGCGGCCCCGTGGGCCAGTTCGCCATGAAGAGCGCCTTCCTGCTGGGAGCTGGACGAGTGATCGGGATTGATCGATTCCCGTACCGGCTTCGTATGGCGCGCGAAAAGGTGGGAGTGGAAACCATCAACTACGAAGAGGTATCAACGCTGGAGGCGCTGAACGAGATGACGGGCGGCCGCGGCCCAGACGCTTGCATCGACGCTGTTGGCATGGAATCACATGCACCGGGATTCGTCGGCGCATACGACCGGGCCAAACAGGCCGTCATGCTGGAAACCGATCGGCCCATTCCTCTGCGCGAAGCCATCCTGGCTTGCCGCAACGGTGGAACGGTTTCCGTCATAGGCGTGTACGGCGGCTTTATCGATAAATTCCCTGCCGGGTCAATGATGAACCGCTCGATCACCATCAAAACGGTCAGTGTCACGTGCAACGCTATTTGAAACCGCTTCTCCAGCGCATCCAGAACGGAGAGATCGATCCTTCTTTTGTGATCACTCACAGGCTGCCTCTGAGCAGGCACCCGAAGGTTACAAGATGTTTCGGGATAAGCAAGACAACTGCGAAAAGGTAGTGTTGAAGCCCAACTAGTCGAGAAGCCACGGTGTCCTCTGCTCTACAAGTGTCGAGTGGCGCGCTGCTCATGCTGTTCGCGCTCCTCGACGTCTTTCTTACTGTCTTGTACGCGCGCGCAGGAACAGGAGTTTTCAGTCCCTTCGTATGCGCATGGGAATGGAGGCTGTGCCGCCAGGTGGCGAAGCTCTTGGGCCGGCGTGCGCAACTCTTCCTTTCACTGTGCGGACCCGCAATTGTCGTCTCGCTGATCTCATGGTGGGCGCTTCTCCTGACACTAGGAGCGGCGCTCATCTTTCATCCCTACCTGGGCTCCGCAATCACAACTTCGAGCGGACCAACGCCTACGGATTTCGTTTCCGCGACCTATGTGGCAGCAAACAGCATGTCGATCGTCGGATCGAGTGGTTTTTCGCCGCAAACCTCTGCGTTCCGGCTGATCTTCATGTTCAACTCCTTCGTTGGCATGTCGGTGATTTCGCTGACGCTGACCTACCTGATGCAGATCTACAACGCTCTGCAACAGCGCAATTCCGTCGGGCTTCATCTCTTTCTGTTGAGTGGCATGACGGGCAGCGGGGCCGAGATGCTGGTTCGCATCGCGCCTCAGGGTCGAGTGGATTCAGGGTTCAGCACTCTATCCGATCTGGCATCCTCGGTCGTCCAGTTGAAAGAGATGCACCACTTCTATCCGGTTCTGCTTTACTTTCGGTTTGAAGAAGCTTACTACTCGGTCTCTTTCGTGACGAGCATAGTGCTCGACTGTGTATCTCTCATTGAGAGCGCATTCGACGCAAAAGAATACGAATGGCTTCAGAGTTCGGGCACTGTAGCGGAACTTTGGTCCGGTTCAATCTTGCTTCTCGACATGATCCAAGAGGTCTTCGGTCCAGCAAAGCGCAGACCTCCGAAGCAGGCGACGATCGAACCCGACGTGGAGCAATGGCGCGACCACTATCTCCGAAGTGTGGAGCTCTTTAAACGCGTGGGGGTAAAACCAGCTTCTGACGTGGCGCGAGGGGCTGGCCAATACGTTGAGCTACGTACAGAATGGGCTCGCAAAATCAACGTCCTTGCCCAGTCCATGCTGTATCCGACGGAGAAGGTGGATCCGGATAGTTCGACAGAAGGCAGTTCGGGGCGGGGTCTGCGTTTTCGAGCTGCCTCACCGTACCAAATCTTTCATAGCAAGGAGAACTAATCTATGGCAAAGAGAGTATTGAAAAGAAAACGAATTGCCGTGCTTGCAGCGGACGGATTCGAAAAAGTGGAACTTACGATTCCGATGAAGGCCTTGAAACTCGCCGGCGCAAAGGTCGACGTGATATCGCTACGCGAGGGCAGCATTCGCGGAGTAAACCTCCATGAGCCCGCCACCCGCGTCGAGGTGACGAAAACAGTCGGGCAGGCGAACCCAAGTGACTACGATGCACTGCTCGTTCCAGGAGGGTTTATCAATCCGGATCTCCTGCGCCAGTCGGAGGAAGCCCGCGAGTTCGTGCGTGCATTTGACCGCCAGAAAAAGCCGATTGCAAGCCTGTGTCATGGCCCTTGGGTACTCGCGTCGGCCGGCCTTCTCAAAGGGAGAACTCTGACGAGTTGGCCCGGTGTTCGGGACGATCTGGTGAACGCGGGCGCAACGTGGCTCGACCAGGAGTTCGTTCGAGACGGCAACCTTGGCACGAGCCGCGGCCCGCAAGATCTGAATGCGTTCATACAGGGGATCATTGAGTTGTTCGCCGAGTCCGCACCGATTGCTAATCACGAGCATGGTCGAACCGTGTCATCGCCACAACCGACGGAGCCGCCGGCAGTGGTTTTGAGCGCGATGAAGTGGGTGCCGAAGTCTTCTATCCGGACCGCTGCTCTGTTGGGTGCTGCGGGGTGGGGTCTGCTGGCGATGACGCGGCGGCGTTCGATGGCGTGATGTAAGACGCAAATACAGCTTTTATATCGGAGTGCGAACAGTAAGTCCGGATGCGGTGAGGCTTGTCCTGACCGCATAGGTTCGCACGCCCAGTACATACGGGTACCGCATGCCGATAACGATTGCTTCCAAGTGCCGGAAAGGTTGCGCGACGAGCAAGTGTTGTTTCTTTCGGACGCGGCTCCAAGCGGGTATATGGGGGCGGACTTTTGCAATCTAAAAGGAGGAGAGACCGTGGCGGTCTGGGGCTGCGGCGGAGTAGGGCTGATGGCGCAGCGAAGCGCCTATCTTTTCGCCGCTGCACGGGTCATCGCCATTGATCGCTTCCCGAACGCCTGAGCATGGCGCGCGACAAAGTGGGGTCCGAGACTACCGATTACACCAAAGTGGAATCGATCACCGAGACGCTGAAGGAAATGACCGGCGGCCGCGGTCCGGATGCTTGTATCGATGCAGTCGGGATGGAGGCGCACGGAACCGGCTTCGGCTATCAATATGACCGGGTAAAACAAGCACTCCGTCTGCATACCGATCGCGGTGAGGCGCTCCGCGAAGCCATTACAGCTTGCCGCAAGGGCGGCACGCTTTCGATTCTGGGTGTCTACGGGCTGATGGACAAATTTCCGATTGGCTCGATCATGAACAAAGGACTCACCGTTCGTTCAGCGCAGCAGCACGGCCCAAAATATATGCCGCGCCTGTTGGAGCACGCGTCGAAAGGCGAATTAGACCCTTCATTCCTGGCCACGCATCGTTTTTCACTGGAAGGTTCTCCGCGCGGGTACGACATGTTCAAGCATAAGGAAGCCGGTTGCGTGCGATCGGTGTTCTTGCCGAATTGAGGCGGAACAACTGCCAGTTACTCATTCGTATTGGCACGCGCGGAATCCCTAAACGGGCCCTAGTTCTCGTTCGACTCAGCCCGAAATGGTGGCCGTCGGTCGGGCACCCGGCACATAAAAGCAAAACAGAGCTTCTATACGGCTTTGCGCCAAGGACTTGCTCTCGGTTTGAATCGCATCATTTTTATGGCCAGAAGATGAATGCATGCCGCTAGAAAGAATGCAGCACAGGATCCTGCGGCGAAAGCCGAATTGATTTGGTTCCCTGTGCAATATGGCCGGAACTCGTTTAGGAATCTGATTAGTCGTCGGTGGTCCGGAAGGGTAGATGAACAGTGAGGAGCCGAAAACCGCATCGACCCGAGGTCTTCACCAGGAAGCGAGTAAAGAACGCAGCGCAACACTCGCCTTGGACGCGCCCACGCTGGGCAGAGGAGGAGCACGGAAGCGGATCGGTTTTCCGCCTACTGGGCGGGCGGCTACGTTTGCGTCAACAAATTCCACAAATCCACAGGCCGACTACAGGATAGATACAGGAATGTCAGGGTTATATATAGCCGCCCCCAGAATGCCGAGCTTTCGCCCCTAGAATGCCGGAAAGTGGCGCACAAAGCGCCCCGTCTTTGCCGAACAGCCCACTGCCGTTCCACAGCGCTCTGTGAAAACAAGCGCCCCCAGAATGCCGAACGATTTCCCGTCGTCTGCTCTCTCCATCCGTCACGAGCTGCGCCTGCCACGGCTTACAGATCGAGAGGAGAATATGGAGAACTCAACAGACATCCTGACGATTGCGGAAGTGGCGACAGTCCTTCGTTGCTCGAAAGCACACGTTCAAAACGCGCTTCGCGGCAAGCTCCGCGGCGTGCCACGACTGATGCATCTCGCGATGGGCCGCCGTAAGGTAGTCCGCCGCCAATGGCTGCAGGAATGGCTTGAAACTGGCAAGACGCAGTAACATGACGGCATGTCAGAATGCATCGTCCTGGGCGCAAGAAGGGTAACTCTGAATGCGTCGAAAACGATATCAAATTGGGAGCGTTCGCCCACGCAAGCACGGCAAGACGAAAGTCTGGGTAGCTCAGTGGCGAGAGAACGGCAACAAGAGGTCCAAAGTGCTTGGCCGCTGTGCTGAAATCCCGAAGAGCCAAGCGCAAACCATGCTGGCTCAAATCCTCCAACCTGTCAACGAATTCGCCGGCTACCGCCGAGTCGCTGTTTCGACTTTCAAACAATACGTTGAATCTGTGTTCCTGCCCGCGTATCGGCAGAAATGGAAAGAGTCTACAAGAAGCACTTCCGAGCCGGACATCTTGCGCTACTTGGTCCCGGCGTTCGGTGATCAGCTTGTGGCTACGATCACGCGGGAGCAAATGCAGCGATTCCTCGAAGAGAAGGGCGCGAGTCTCTCTTCAAGCATAGTTGGCTACCTTCGCTGGCATTTCAATGCCATCTTCAAAATGGCCGAGAGCGATGGTCTTGTGGAGTTCAATCCTGCAAGTGCTCTTTTCATACCAGCGTGTAGGACCGCACCAGCCAAGCGCGTAATGTCGAAAGATGAGGTACGAAAGGCACTGAGGGTTTTGGATCTGCGCGAGCGCCTGATCTTTCGAATGGCAGTGTTTGACGGCATGCGGCCGGGCGAAATCTTTGCGATCCAAGTTGGCAAGCTTCGATCGCATTCGGTTGTTGTGGATGTTCGGCTGTATGGCAGCAGCGATATTGATCGTCCGAAAGGCCGGAAAGGTAAGGATACTTCGCGAACCGTTGCTCTCTGCCCGGGTACCCTTGTGGATCTCAGTCTCTGGAGGTTGTACACCGGAGAGTCGCAGGATTCGGCGTACCTGTTCTGTTCTGAGACGGGGAGCACCCCGCTTCGTCCAAATAACCATTGGAAGAGGAACATCCGCCCAAGGTTGAACCAGATTGGACTCAATTGGGTGAACTTTCAGGTTCTGCGACGAACCAACGCGAGCCTTTCGCGCAAGGCAAACGTGGACGACAAGGTATCAGCGGACCAGCGTGGGCATGGGCTTGGCGTCAGCCTCGGTGTCTACGCTATTAGCGACCTCGACCAGAAAATCGAGGCCGTAACGAAGCTCGAATCCGCAGTCATCAAGGCGTCAGATGAAGATGACTTCGAATTTGTTGATTCCGGAAATGGCGATCCCAAAGCAGGGTTGAAAAAGGAAACGGAGTAAAGGGAGTAAAGGCGTGAACTGCGGGGTCTTCTATGTTGTTGAAAAGATGGAGCGGGAGACGAGAATCGAACTCGCAACCAACAGCTTGGAAGGCTGATACTCAGAGGCGCTCGTCATTTGGTCATCGCCGGCATCGGGTGCGTGGGCGAGCTGAAAAGCGAAGCGGTTACGAATTTGTTGTTCTAACTTAAGCGGGAAGAAGGTTTATGGCGAAAAGAATAGAGGAGCTTCGGGATTCGGAGTTTCACAAGGAACTTGGACAAAAGTTGTGCGCGGCATTTATTGCACAGCAGCAAGGTATAGGTCTGAATACTGCCTTCAAGAGAACCTCGCAGCCTATTGGCGATTTCTGGCTGGTAGTCGCTGAGTTTGCGACGCGGAGCTTGCACGAGAACGTCGAGCTCGAAGCTTTCGGGGAGATGAGTGCGGAGCCACCGAATTATATCGTGTAGGCTTCCCCCACCCAGGAAAAAAGCTAGCGCACATTGTCACCGACACACGATGCCACGGCTTGCGGTATGTGCAACGGTTCCGATCTGACGGCAAAAGTGATTGCGCTTAGAGGATGAATATGGCAATTGACATCAATACAGACACGATCGCCGAGGCGGTTGTCGACCGCTTGAGGAGTTCGGCAATCTTGACGCCGAGGCTGCTGAACGTGAGCCAAGCGGCGACGTATCTGGGTTTAACGACAGATGCGCTGAAAGCGAAGGTCCACATGGGTCGGATTCCCACGGTCGAGCTTGACAAAAAGCTCCGGTTCGACCGCCTGGACCTGGACCGCATCATTGATCAGAGTAAGGCCACTGCGTAGTATGCCGAAGACCCGGAAAAAGAGGAATACGAGGGGGCGGGGAACAGTCTACGAACGCAACGAAATTTGGTGGTGCGATTACTCGGTCGACGGAGTACGAAAGCGCGAGTCCTGTGAAACGACAGATCGCGAAGAGGCCGTTGCCTATCTAAATAGGAAACAAGGTCGGCTCGCCTCTGGCGAGTTAATGACTCCGGATCGAGTCACCGTTCGTGACCTTCTCACGCTGTTGCTAGAAGATTATGAGATCCGCGAAGTAGCACAGCATTACATCGCGACCCTGAAAGTCAAATCGATCTTGCTGCCTAAGCTTGGCGATATCAAAGCCACCAAGCTCAGTAGCGCGCGGATCAAGGAGTACGTCGAGGCTCGCTTGAAATTAGTTAAGCCTGGAACAGCGAATCGCGAATTGGGTCTGTTGCACCGCGCGTTTCAACTCGGATTCAATCAAGATCCACCGCTTGTCGCTCGCGTTCCCCATTTTCCGAGACTCACGGAGGACGAGCCGAGAAAGGGTTTCTTGAAGCCCGAATCGTATCAGAAGCTGCTCTTCGAACTGCCTGAAGAACTCCGGCTGCTTTTCGTGGTTGCTTACCACGTCGGACTGCGAAAGGGTGCGCTGCTGAGAATTCAATGGTCGCAGGTAGACCTGAAAGCGGAGACGATCTGGATGGAGGGTCGGAAGCGAAATCGGAAGCCGGAGCCAGTTGCCGTTCCAATCTACGGCGATATGGCCAAGTTCATCGAGATGCAACCGCAAAGCAGTGAGTATCTCTTTGCCCGCGGGGCAAAACCCATCAGAGACTTTCGTGAGAGCTGGGACATGGCCTGTCAGCGGGCGGGACTTCCAGGATTGCTTTTTCATGATCTGCGCCGAACTGCAGTCCGCAATCTCCGTCGCGCCGGCGTAGCTGAAACCGTGATCATGAAGATCACTGGTCATCGAACGCGCAGTGTGTTCGAACGCTACAACATCACGGACGAGACGGACACCCGAGAAGCTGGGAAGAAGGCAGAAGAGTTCCTCGCCAGGGAACAAAAACAAGTGGCACAATTTACGTCACAGAAGCCCGAGAGGCTCAATTGAAAGGAGGAGGGTAAGTTCTTTGCTTTGTGTATGGTGCGGAGAGGGGGACTTGAACCCCCACGGTGTTACCCGCTAGCACCTCAAGCTAGTGCGTCTGCCAATTCCGCCATCTCCGCAATCGGACGAACTACTTCTTTTTAGGCGCAGTTTGGGCTGGCTGCGCCGGCTTGCTCTTCTGGACCACGGGGGCGCGCCGATTTTCCAGGACGCTGCCGGTGGTTGGGGCACGATTATTGGCAAGGATCACCAGTATCAGCGACGTCACCATAAATAGGCTGGCCGCAATCGTGGTGGCCTTCGACAGTACGGTGGCCGTTCCGCGCGGACCGAAGACAGTCTGGGATCCCATACCGCCGAACGCACCCGCCAGATCAGCCGCTTTTCCGCTCTGCAGCAGCACAACAATGATCAAGAAGAAGCAAACTATAACGTGTAAAACCGCAAACAGGTACAACATTCGCAGCTTCGAGTATAACAACCGGCCTATAGTGCCAAACTACCTGTGTGGCGTCTATTTCCGAACGAACTCTAGCTCTGGCCGAACTGCGCGAAGATTACCGGCGGGCGGAGTTCAACGAGGCCAGCTGCGAAACGAACCCAATCGGGCAGTTTATTACCTGGTTTAACGAAGCCAAAGCCGCTGATTTAAAAGAACCTAACGCCATGTCGCTGGCAACCGCTACACGCGACGGCAAGCCTTCGTCTCGCATCGTACTGCTCAAAGAAGTCATCGACAATGGCTTCGTCTTCTACACCAATTACACCAGCCGCAAGGGCAAAGAATTAGAAACGAACCCATTTTGCGCACTCACGTTTTTGTGGGCGGAGCTCGAGCGCCAAGTGCGCGTCGAGGGAATAGTGGAGCGAGTAAGCCGGGAGAAATCTGAGGCTTACTTCAAGGGCCGTCCGAAAGGCAGCCGCCTAGGTGCCCTGGTTTCGGACCAGAGCCAGGTATTGCCCAACCGTGATCCGCTGATCGCAAAGTTAAAGGAGGTTGAAGCTCTATACGCCGAAACGGACGATGTTCCAACACCCGAATATTGGGGCGGATATTGTGTAGCGCCTTACAGTATCGAGTTTTGGCAGGGAAGAACGAACCGGCTGCACGACCGCCTGCTGTTTCGGAAAGGAGACGCCGGGAACTGGATTCTGGAACGGCTCTCTCCGTGACTAAACGTACCCGGCTCACCATACGTCAGTCATGTGTGTCCCGCTTACCCTGGCTAGCGCTGACAGTTCTTTCGTTGCGGGCGGCAACGCCGTCGACCGACGATCTGATCCGGCGCGTGGAGGCGCATTACAACAGCGTTCGTACTCTTTCTGTAAGGTTTGAAGAGACTTACGACATCCTCGGTCACAGGCGGCCAGTCGAGAGGGGCACACTAGCCCTGCGAAAGCAGGGCAAGATGAGGTGGGATTACACCGAGCCGGCAGGTAAGCTTTTTGTGTCCGACGGAAAGACTCTCTATCTTTTCACCGCAGGGGATAATAGGGTAGAAAAAGCAGCCGTTCGGGACACTGAAGATACGCGGGCGCCACTCGCCTTTCTGCTGGGCCACCTCGACTTAAAGAAGGAGTTCCGAAATTTTCAGATGCAAACCGAGGGTGGGGAAACGTGGTTAAACGCACTGCCGAAAAGCGATCGCGTGCCCTATCAGAATGTAAGTATGCTCATCCGGGACGACGGGTCGATTGAGCGGCTCCGTATCAGTTCACGTGATGGTTCGTCGACGGCATTTGTTTTTACGGATGAGAAGGTAAACCCACCCATTGAAGAGCAGCTGTTCCATTTCCAAATCCCGGCCGGAGCGGAAGTGGTGAACGCAGTCGAGTTCGGGGCGGAAGGGAAGTAGCGGTGGCAGAGTTTCTTCTGCGGTATGCCGATCCGCGCGGCCAGATGCACGAGCAGGTGGCGGACGCGGCCACGGAGCGCGAGGCGCGGGAACGCTTCGTTCAGCAGGGCTACCTGGTTTATTCGATCCGAGCCAAAGACTTTGGTTCGCGGATTTCAGGCAGCACGCGCAACAAGTCTGTCAATCTCGAGAAGTTTCTGATCTTTAACCAGCAGTTCGTCACTCTGGTCCGGGCGGGATTGCCGATCGTGCAGGGGCTGGACCTGCTGGCAGACAGATTGACCGACGAAAAGCTCGGCCGGCATGTGCGCGCGGTGCGGGATGAAGTGAAAACAGGGACGGTGCTTTCGGACGCCTTCTCGCGGCAGGGTGTTTTCCCGGCGATTTACGTCACTTCGGTGCTGGCCGGCGAAAAGAGCGGATCGCTGGTAGAGGTTCTCGAGCGGTATATCACTTATCAGAAGCTGACGCTGGCGCTGCGCAAGAAGCTGCTCGTTTCGCTGTTGTACCCGGCTGTTCTGACCGTGCTGGTGATTGCGCTCATCGTTTTTCTGGTTACGTATGTGGTGCCGAACTTTGCGACTCTGTACAGCAGCATGCAGGCCAAACTACCGGCAGCGACGCGCATCCTGATTGCGGTAGGAACTACGGCACGCGCCTACGTGCTGGCGGGCTTGGGCGCGATAGCGCTGTTGGTTGGCGCCGCTTATCTCTGGTCGCGGCGGGACTCGTCGCAGGAGAGGCTCGATCGCTGGAAGATGAAGCTGCCGGTGTTGGGCGAGATCTGGACCAAGTATCAGGTGGCGCAGTTATCACGCGTACTTGGGACGCTGTTGGTAGGCGGTATTCCGCTGGTGCAGGCGCTGGAAACGTCAGGGCGTTCGCTCGGAACGGTTCTGATGAAGAAAACTCTCGATCAGACTTCAATTCTGGTGAGGGAAGGGAAACCGCTTTCGCGCTCGCTGAAATCGAGCGGCATCATGCCCGATCTTGCAACGGACATGATGGAAGTGGGTGAGTCGACCGGCGCACTGCCGCAGATGTTGGCGAGTGTCGCCGAGTTTTACGAAGAGGACGTCTCGACGCGAATGACAGCGCTGCTATCGCTGATCGAGCCGGCCATCATGATTTTCATGGGCATCTTTGTGGCTTTCGTTCTAGTGGCGCTTTACCTGCCTATCTTTTCACTGGCGGACACGATCCGGTAATGGCGACAGACACCATAAAGCTAAAAGACATTTCGGCCGAAGCGGAGCAGTCGCAGGCCGTTGCGCGGCGCTACCGCTGCGATTTCATCGACCTGAACGCGACCAAGATCGACCACGAGCTGTTTCGAACGGTCCCCGTCGACTTGATGTTCCGTTATCACTTTGTGCCTCTGCAGAGCTATAACGGAACCCTTGAGATAGCGCTCTCCGATCCACGGCAGATTGTGCTGATCGATGAGCTGGCGGTGCTGCTCTCGAGAAAGCTCAGGATCAAGGTTGCCACCTACTCGCAGATTTCGGATCTGCTGAAGAAGACCGAGCAATCGCAGCGCGTACTCGAGGGCGTGACGGAAGGCTTCACGCTCGACGTGGTGGGCGATGAAGAGAACTCGGACGAAAACCTCTCGATCGATCGACTGGCATCCGACGAAGGCAACATTGCTCCAGTCATCAAGCTGGTGGACACGACCATCTTCAATGCCCTCGAGCGGAGGGCGAGCGATATCCACATCGAGACGCGGGATCAGGAGCTGGCCATCAAGTACCGGATCGATGGCGTGCTGCAGAATGCGATGAACCCGATCGCAAAGGAATGGTATTCGGCTGTTATCTCGCGCATAAAAGTGATGAGCGAACTGGATATAGCCGAGCGGCGCGTGCCGCAAGACGGCCGATTCCGGGTGCGCTACAAGGGGCGGTTAATCGATTTTCGCGTTTCGATCATGCCCACGATTCATGGCGAGGACGCAGTGCTGCGCGTGCTCGACAAAGAATCGATGAGCGAGAAGTTTTCGAAGCTGACGCTCGATGTTGTCGGATTTGCGGAGCAGGATGTGGCAAAGTTCCGGCGCTTCATCAAAGAGCCGTACGGCATGGTGCTGGTTACCGGGCCGACCGGTTCCGGCAAGACGACCACGCTGTACGCGGCGCTGAGCGAGATCAAGAACGAAGAAGACAAGATCATCACAATCGAGGATCCGGTCGAGTATCAGATCAAAGGCATTACACAAATTCCGGTGAACGAAAAGAAGGGGCTGACGTTCGCGCGCGGCCTGCGCTCGATTCTGCGTCACGATCCGGACAAGATTCTGGTAGGAGAGATTCGCGATCAGGAGACGGCGCAGATTGCGATCAACGCGGCGCTGACGGGCCATCTTGTTTTCACGACGGTGCACGCCAACAACGTGCTCGATGTGCTCGGCCGCTTCCTCAATATGGGCGTAGAGCCGTATAACTTTGTGTCGTCGCTCAACTGTATTCTGGCGCAGCGGCTGGTGAGAATCATCTGTCCGCACTGCCGGATTCGAGTGAACTACGAGGACGATTACCTGATCGAGAGCGGCCTTGATCTGGAGGTCTGGCGCTCGCATCCGTTCTACGAAGGCCGCGGCTGCATGGAGTGCAGCGGCACGGGATTTCGGGGGCGAACGGCGATACACGAGCTGCTGGATTTAACCGAAGTGATTCGTGAGCTGATTCTCGAGCGCAAGCCGACATCGGAGATCAAGCGGGCGGCGCGCGAAGACGGCATGCTGTTCCTGCGGGATTCAGCGCTCGATCGAGTGCGCGAAGGCATTACGACACTGCGCGAAGCGAACAAAGTGACATTCATCGAAAGGTAGGAAGCAGACCTGTCGTTTATTCAGAGCATACAGCGGTGGATCTCTGACCCGCCGCCCGACTATCTATTCGAGATCACGCAGGACTCGCTCGCCTGTGTGGCGCCGCGCTCGCCGGCCGAGCAAAGGCGTGAGCTGCTGCCGGAGCCGGGGCTAAACGTATCGCCAAGCGCGCCGAACCTGATCCGGCCGGAGTTATATCGCGAGGCGCTGCCGCGGGTGTCGGGAAACAGCGGCGCCAAACGCAGGAGTACCGGGCTGGTGATTCCGGATTATGCCGCGAGAATCGCCATTCTTGATTTCGAGGCATTTCCGCCAAATGAGGATGAACGGCTAACGCTGCTCCGTTTCCGGCTGCGGAAGAGTGTTCCGTTTCCGATAGACGAAGCGCAGCTTGCTTACGACATCCAACTGCAAGAAGCGGGCCGAGTGGAAGTGCTGGTGGTGGCGATTGCAAAGCCGATTGTGGTTGAGTACGAGAGCATTTTCGTGGACGCAGGTTACAGACTGGGTTTGGTAGTGCCGTCTTCCATTGCGGCGCTGCGCCTCTGCGATCACGGGGAGAGTGGATTGACATTGCTGGCAAAGGCGGCTGGTCCGACGCTTTCGGTAATCCTTCTTGACGGTGGAAGGGTGCGGCTGGTGCGGGCGCTCGATCTTACAGGCGAAGGGGACGACTGGCAGCGACCTACGGCTTCGGCGGTAATGCCGCTCTTACAACAGACGTTTGCGTATTGCGAGGATCAAATCGGACACGCGGCGGCGCGCCTGATGCTCTGCGGGTTCGGCCCGGATACAGAATCGCTAGGACAACTGGCGGAACTGGAATTCGGTATTCCGTACGCACCGGTCCGATCGCGATTCGGAATTGCCTCGCAGGAGAACGCAGGACTTCTCGGACTACTGGAGCAGTACGCGGCATGATTTCTGTTTCGCCTTCGAAGATTAACGTCGCGACCGAGCCTTTTCGCCGTGAGCGAGCGCAGAATGCGGTGCTGGCAGGGGCGGGAGCAGCGCTGGTTGTGACCTTTATTATGCTGTTGAGCTTGATATTGCACGGACGAGCGCAGGCGGGCGATTTGAGGCGGACTATCGCCGGGCAGCGCTTAGAACTCGCACAGCTTCAACGCTCGGAATCGCAGTATTCGACTATTCTCGCCAAGCCGGGGAACGCGGATGTGTTCGCCCAGAGCGTTCTGCTGAACGAGCTGATTGCGCGGCGCTCAGTAAGTTGGACACGTGTCTTTGAGGACCTAGGGACGGTGCTACCGGCCGAAATGCGACTGCTTTCGCTGCGACTGCCGCAAGTAGCAGCCGAGGGCGGGACGGGACGCAATCGAGTGCAGCTTGATATGTGGGTCGGGACGGAAAAGCCGGGTACGGTGATTGGACTTTTAAAACGGCTCCGGGCATCGCCGCTTTTCGGCGACGCCGTAGTGAGCACACAATCGCCCCCCACCCAGAACGATCCGCTTTACAAATACAAGCTAACGGTGGCCTATGCGCAGCAGCTTTAAGTGGCCGTCGGTGACTACGAGGGGGCCTCGCGGGGCGCGCTTCTGGCTGCAGATTGCGGTGGGCGCACTGGCGCTCTTGAATGCGATTGCACTCTTCCTTTATCTGGACCCGCCGGGCGGTTCACGGGCAGAACTGACGGCGGAGAGCCAGCAGTTGCGTTCGGCGATTACGGCAGCGCGTATGCAGAACACCCGGCTGAAAACAGTGGCCGGAAAAGTAGAGCTGGGCAGCCAACAATCGGTCAACTTCGAAGCGTTGTATTTCCTGCCAAAGCGGCTGGCGTATGAGTTGGTGATCACGGAGATTCAACGAATGGCGCAGGCCGCGAACCTTTCGGAGCGAGACGGCATATGGACAGAGGAGCCGATTGAAGGAACCGCGGATTTATCGATACTCACCAGCACGACGAATTTCGATGGCTCCTACTCGAGCCTGATGCGGTTTCTTCATGAGGTAGACCGGTCGCCGATGCTCTTGATGCTGGATACGTTGACGGCCACACCGCAGAAAGCGGGGGATATCACGGCACAGGTACGTTTTCAGTCGGTGATTCGTGAAGACGGAAATACGACCGGGCTGAGCCCGCCGGTGGACAGATCGGGCGAGGGTTCGCCGAGCAGCGCGCCGACTGGAGGGCAATTTTGAGCAGTGCGGCGCAGCCTAAGATCTTCGGAATCAGGCTGGGAGTGGATCCGAAGATACTCGTAGGGGCGCTGATCGCAATTGCCGTGGGGCTATTCTGGTGGAACTCGCGCGGTGATGAACCGCCGACCTCAAGCACGGGCGCAGCCGCGCCGCGGGCGGAAACGGCAGCGAACACTTTGCCTTCCGCGGGCACGCCCGTGAAGGCTCGTACGCCGATCAGGCGGGGCACAGCCCGCAACGACCGCGGAACGATCCGGCTGAGAAGCATAGATCCTACGCGCGGCGATGTCGACCCGGTGCTGCGGCTCGATCTGTTGACGCGCCTGCTGAATGTGCAGGCTTCTTCGTCGACGCGCAATCTTTTTGAGGGCGGGAGCGGCGCTACTCTCGCGCCCGTGCCTGTACGTACGATTATCCCGAAAATGGTGCCGACGACGGCCCCGGTTACGCCAACGTATCCGGTTCCGAGCCAGGCTGTCCCGCTTAATATTCCGCTCAAGTACTACGGCTTTGCAAAGCCTGCAACGCCGGGGGAGGCGAACCAGGGGTTTTTCCTCGACGGGGATAACATTCTGGTAGCAGCGGAAGGCCAGCTGGTGAAAGACAAATACCTGGTCGTGCAAATTACTCCGACAGGCGCCCGGATGGAGGACACGCAGGTGAAACAGAGCCAAACTCTGCCGGTAGTTCCGGAGGCGCTCGACCAATGAGAAAGCCGCAAAGCGAGTTGAGCGGACGCCGGTGCAATCAGCGCGGCTCGGCATTGCTGATCGTGTTTGTGTTTGCGGCGATAGTGGCGATCTCCCTGTATATGGAGCTGCCGGTGGCCGCCTTCGAAGCGCAGCGACAGAAGGAAGAGTTGCTGGTGAATCGCGGCGGTGAGTACTCGCGCGCGGTGAAGCTTTTTGTCAGGAAGACCGGACACTATCCAGGTTCATTGAAGGATTTGGAAGACACGAACCGGATGCGCTTCTTGCGCCACAAATTTGTCGATCCGCTGACGGGCAAGGACGACTGGCGGCTGCTGCATGCAGGCCCCGGGGGCATGATTATCGACTCCAAGGTGAATCCGATGCCGGTTCCGGGAGCCGGTGGACAGGGCGTAAATGGCGGAGCCAGCCAGCAAGGCGGAGGGCAGGCGACCGGTACGACGTCGTTTAGCGGCAGTAATGGCAGCGCAAACGGTCAGAGCACAGGCGGTGCAAGCGGCTTCGGATCAAGTGGTGGTGGCGGATTCGGCCAGAGCACCAGCAGCGGGGGCGGATTCGGATCAAGCGGTGGTGGCGGATTCGGCCAGAGCGCCAGCAATGGGGGCGGCTTCGGATCAAGTGGTGGCAGGGGATTCGGGTCGAGCGGAAGCGGAGGATTCGGGTCGAGCGGCGGCGGAACCGGGTTTGGCTCGAATAGTAACGCGTCGGGCAATGGATTTGGAAACGGCGCCTCGGCATCATTCTCGAGTCAGAACGCAGACACGAGTTCGAGCGATCCAACGGCAACGGTCCGCACTGTGCGGCAGCGGGGACCAGCCCGAGCAGCGAACCCCAATGCGCAATCGGCGGCCAATGATGCGGCCAACGGAGAAGGAGACTCGCAATCGGCCGGGGCCGACAATCAAGCCAGCGCCGAGGCGAACGCGAACGGGAACGGGAACGGGAACGGCGCGACGATGCGCGAGGCGCCGGGAATCCTGCAGCCAGCTGTTCCGGCGGGCGGTGACCCATCGGGCGTGGGCGTGGGCGCGGCACAAACGCCGGTAACGAGTTCGAGTGGTGCGAACGATGCACAACTGGAACAGATGAAAGCAGCGATGTTGAGATCTACAGCGGGATCGGGTCAGCAGGGAAGCGCGGGCTTCGGAGCAGCCGCAGGGCCGCAATCGCAATTAGGCGTGATCAATAGCGGCGGCATTGCCGGGGTGGCAAGTAAGGCATCGGGGCACAGCATCAAGACGGTAAACGATCAGACCAACTATGCCCTGTGGGAGTTCTATTACGATCCACGAAAAGACACCTCTCCGGGCGGTGTTCAAGCCGGGGCCTATGCCCAACAAAACGGCAATGGCAGTACGCAAGCAGGAAGTGGATTTGGACAGAGCGGAAGTGGATTTGGGCAAAGCGGAAGCGGCTCCGGCCAGGGTAATTCGTTTAGCCAGAACCCTGGGGCAGAGCGGAGCCCGAATTTCGGACAAAAAGGCTCGTTTGGACAGAGTTCCGGAGGCGGCAACAACTCCTCCTTCGGCAACAACTCCAATGGGCAGGGTGGAAACAGCTTCGGGCAAGTGGAAACAGCTTCGGGCAAAGTGGAAACGCCAACGGCCAGAACGAAAATGGCTTTGGGCAGGGTAACGGTAATCCGAATCAGAACAACCAGCAGGGAAGTGGCGAGCCCCAGGGGGGGAACGAGGGTACTCCCGAGGAAACTCCGCAGTAGATGAAGGCCCTCATCGCCTAGCCTTCCCACCGGCTACAAGAAAAGACTGGCAACAAAAGCCCTTGCCGGCCCACTCCTCCATTAGGTGCGGCGGCCTCGGCTTGGGACAACTCGAGCCGGCTCGAAGAGGACGCTCCATTGTGAACATCTTTGAGCAGCGCGAAGACAACTCTGATGGGCGTTCAGAAGGCCGCCGTGATTCTCGTCACGCTTGGGCCGAGCGAGAGCGCGAAAGTTCTCAAGTTCCTTTCCGAGGATGAAGCCAATCAATTAGCGCGCACGATCGCGCAACTCGAGCGCATTCCGCCGGAATTAGTGCACAACACACTTCAGGAATTCGCTCTGCAGGCGGCTTCTAAACAGTTCTTCGTGAGCGGCGGGATGGAATACGCCGGCAAGATGCTGACCGAGGCTTACGGACCAACGATTGCCCAGGAACTAATCGAACGGCTCGCCAAGTCGGTTGGCAAAGACGGCTTCAGCTTCGAGAACTTCCGGAAGGCTGACCCGCAGCAGCTGGCCACACTGATCCAGGACGAGCATCCGCAGACGATTGCGCTCATTCTTTCTCATCTGGATCCCTCACAGGCCGCAACTCTGCTGAGCTCGCTCCCGGCGGCTACCAGGACAGAGGTAGCGGTGCGCATGGCCGACCTTGATCAGATTTCGCCGGAAGTGGTGCGGAACATTGCAACGGTTATCGACCATAAGCTCAGGAACCTTGGTGAACTGAGCCGCGAGGCGTGCGGCGGTGTGCGGGCGCTCGCCAATGTCTGCAATCATCTGGATCCGAATACCTGTTCGCAACTGATGGACGCAATCGAAGATGTCAAACAGCCGCTGTTTGAGAACATCCGCAAGTTTATGTTTGTGTTCCGGGATCTAGAAAATCTGGATGCGACTGCTCTTTCCGCCCTGGTCACCCGTGCTCAGCGAACCAGCTTGATCACTGCTCTGAAAGGAGCGAACGAGACGCTGCGCCAGAAGTTAATTGCGACGCAATCCCAACGAGGCGCCGCGATGATGGAGGAAGAGCTCAGTTCGCTTGGCCCGGTGAAGCTAAGAGACGTGGACGCGGCACAGCAGGAGATCATCGCTCTTGCGCGGGAGATGGAGAAAGAAGGCGTGATCAGCCTCAAGGCCTCTTCGGATGAACAGTACGTCTACTGAGGGGGCAGCACCCGCGGCCGAGCTGAAGCTGGCCCGGTACCAGCTGATTGCCGATGTGGAACTCGACCTTTTGGCAGAACTTGACCGGCGTATGATCTCGGCCGAGGAACTGATCCGGCTGAAGGAAGGGGACGTGATTACGTTCGGGCGGCCGGCTGGAGAGAACATCAGCTTGTTTGCCGGCGACGTTCTCCTCGGAAGCGCAGAAATCCTGGTAGTCGACGAACGACTTGCCGTACGCGTAGCCGATCTCCGGGACAAGCTAGCCCGATCAAAGTAGGGAGCGCGGCTTGAGGCGAGTACAAGAGTTGGTGAGCCGTTCAAAATGACATCTCATACGCCCATTGAAGAACAACTGCTGTCGATCTGGCTGGAAGAGTTTAACCGGTCAGCGGAGATGTTGACCGGTAAACAACAAGTAGCTGTGAGCAGCCCGAGCGAGGCGCTTCCCTCTGGAAGAGATCTTTTCCTGTGGATCAAACACACATTCACGAGTGACGAGAGCTTCGCGGTGTACGTGGGCGCAAGAGGGGCGACCTGGTCTGCCTGGGGAGAATCGCCGGGCGAGGATTCAACCGAAGCCTTGCGCTCTACCTACCTGGAGCTATTGAATAAAACGCAACAGGCGACGGCGAGCGTGCTGAGCGCCAGATTGGGCAAAACGATCACGTGCAGTGAAGGCGAAGTTCTGGCACCCGCTGGACTCGATGCCGCCGCACTGGCCATTTTCTCGGTAACTGTAGGACAGGGCGAGTTGCCGCCGCTGTTTTGGGCAGCTGACCTTGCCGCAGCGGCCTTGTTGGCGGATGGTGAGATTCCTGCGGTCGTCAGCTCGTCAGCGGAAGAGAATGCTGCCGATCTATCGGCCATCGGCAGGGTGCTGGACCTTCAGCTTACGGCGTCAGTGACACTCGGAAGCGCGAGCCTGGCCATCAAAGATGTTCTGAAAATCACGCCTGGTTCCTACGTTGAGTTAAAGAAGGACGCAGAGGAACCGGCTGACCTGCTGGTGAACGGGACCGTGGTTGCGCGCGGCCATGTTGTTCTAGTCAACGGCAATTACGGAGTTCGCATCACCGAGATTATCCGGAAGGCGGATCGGCTGCAACTCTGCCGCAACAACAAGTGATGCGAGCGTTGACAAGACCTCAAAGGAGCCCCGCAATTTGACAAGCCCCTTATTTCAAACGGACGTCGATGCCGCTTTTGGCAGCGTCGCGGAGCCTGCGCAAAAGGCTCCCGGAATCGAGTTATTCGACGTTAAAAAGCTGGATACGATCCCCAAATCTCAGCTGCAATCGCTCCATATGCTGCATGAGAACTTTGCTCGGAACCTGGCTTCCACTTTATCGGCCTACCTGCGCTCCTACGTGATGCTCAACATGGTAAGCCTGGAGCAACTTTCCTACGGCGACTTCTTAGAAGGCGTATCCTCTCCGGCCTGCATTGCTTACCTGGGGCTGCACCCCTTCGATGGAACGGCCATCCTCGATCTGAACACAAACCTTGTCTTCCGGTTTCTTGAGTTGCTGCTCGGAAGCAAGGAGCAATCGACGGTTTCCTATCAGCGCAAAATCACCGACATCGAGAAGAGGCTCATGCAGACTCTGCTGCGCATTATGCTGCACGATCTCCAGGAGTCGTGGCGGAGCGTCGCTGAAATAGACTTCACGGTTCAGTCGCTTGCGAGCGAGCCGCAGCTTTCTTACCTGCTTACACCGTCGGAGGCGATGATCGTGATCGCCATCGAGGTGCGGCTCGGCCCGACTTCCGGTCTGATGAATCTGGCGATTCCCGCTATTTTCATCAAACGGCTGCGCAACAATTTCGATGAGTTACAGCGTTTTCGTAAGATCAACCCAAGCGAAGACGATCAACTGCATGTGGCCGGATTACTGCAAGATGTGCAGTTGAAATTCGACGTCCGGCTTCCGGGCGGCCTGCTGAGCGTCAGAACACTGATGGACCTGAAGGTAGGCGACGTCCTCACGCTCGATTGCCCGAGTCATGCATTGTGTGCAGCGCTGGTAAACGGGCGGGAGAAGTGGCTCGGACAAGTACTCAGCCAGAACGGGCATCTGGCCTTTCAGGCGTCGACCGAGATAGTAACTGCAAATACCGCACTCAGCGGCTGATTACTTTCTTCGAGAGCTTCCGTAAAAAGACGCACTCCCTCACTTGACCTCCCTTTATTCGTTCTCGAGTTAGGTCCTCGCTATGTCCTCGACTACATCGACTTCCACTCTCGAAGAAGAGTTGCTACAGCTAGCCGCAGTCGATGTAGAGCAATTCAAAATCCTTTTTAAGAGCAACCGCGACGGGCACACGGCCGAAGCGACACGAGCCTGTATCCGGCACTTGGCCGCGCACGGGCTCGACGAAGCAGGAAAACGGATGCTGATCTGGCTCCTTTCCGGAACAGGCTATTTGGCGCTGCTGCTCGATCCTGAGTTCCTGGCTCCCGACAAAGCAGTGCTCGTAGCCCGCATCATGCGCGATGCCAGCCCATCGTTCGTTGGCGATCTGCAAAAAGCAATTACCGGAAGCAAGGCACCGGTAGATCTGAACAGACTCGAGCGAGTATTGCGAATTTTCGAAGAAGCGGTGGGTGACCCCGGAGCCTTCATTCCCTGGCTGCGCGCCCTTACTCAAAACGCAGACGACCGTGTTCGTTCAAAAGCGGCGAAGGTTCTTTGCGGCTTGCGGCCAAACATCGCCACGATTGAGCGGCAACTAAAGTCGGAGGACGCCCGAGTTCGCGCCAATGCGGTTGAGGCGCTTTGGCCGGTGAGAAGCCTGGAAGCGGTCAGACTATTCAACGGCGCGTTGACAGATTCGTCTCACCGGGTAGTGGTCAATGCATTGATCGGGCTGTACCGTTCCGGGGTGAAAGGATCCTTTGACAAGCTGCTTCAGCTTGCGAAGAGTCCGGTGGAAGTGGTGCGATGCGCCGCAATCTGGGGCATGGGATTTCTGGCGGATCCGCAGGCAATCCCCACCCTACGCATCCTGGCAAAGGACGTCTGCGTTGAGGTCCGTTCGAAAGCCCTGGCGGTGCTGGTAACATTTCCCGGTGGGTTGCAGGATGCCGACCCCGAGGTCGCGGCCATTGAGCAAGCGAAGGAAAGTGCCGACGCAATCGAACCGGCAATCGAAGAGGCAGTCACCCCCTTATCGCCGGCTGAAACGGAAGCGCCGGCATTGCCTGACAAAGTGCAGTCTCCTGAGCCGCCGAAACGAGACGCTCCTCCGAAAAACCGGAACAGGTTATACATCCCGGTTTGATTCGCCTGACGAATCTTTTGGCAGATCCGGCGCAAGTCGCTGGGTGGCCGCTACGGCCGCAACCCTGGCGCGATCCGGTCGGTCCGCGGCGACAATCATAAGCCACCAGACGAGAAGAAGTTGGACGGGCAAACGGGCCCAGAGTAACCAAGCAGGGATGGGCGTTGCCGTCACCTGAATGTTGTTCGCCGCCATGTAGACATTGGCGGGGAAGACAGCGATAAGCAGCGCGACAAGTGCGAGCGCTGCGGGTTTGCGAAGCGCCCGAACCAGCAGACCGGCTCCGCCTGCAATCTCGGCCACACCACTCAGATAGACCATTGCAAGCGGGTGCGGGATGTAGGGCGGCATGATTTTCAAGTAAGCTGCCGTCAGGAGGAAGTGGAGCACGCCCGCGGCGATGTAGAACGCAGCGCCGGTCCAGGTGAGGAGCTCGGATAGGCTTGGCCTTGGCACGCTCCCAGACTAACTGGGGCTTGGTGTGAGAGTGATAAATGGACAGAGAGATACGGCCGGCCGGGCCTGGACTGTGGTGAAATGCGAACGATACTAGCTTGAAGGTAAATCGTCCCTGAAAACTTCGAAGATAGCTGTTCTGCTGTGTTTACTTTGGGGGTGTGCGGGTAGGCAATACGCGCAATCGCTACGCAATTTGAATCTTCCCAATCGGGCACCCCGCGGCGCGGTTCTGGTGGTGGGCGTCTTGGGCGGATTCGAGCGCTGGAATGACGAGCATCGCGGTGTGGTGAAAGTGGCCAACCGGCTGCGCTCTCTCGAACTGCCCGGCGTATATATCGTCACGATTGAAAATCGCCGGCAAACTGTGGCGCTCACGGCCATAAAGAAGGCTTTGCGTCATGCCGGCCCCGAAGGGGGATTCGAGCAGCCGCGGGTGATTCTGTACGGACAGAGCCTGGGCGGCGCTGCCGTGATCCGCATGGCGAGAAATCTGCAAAGGTCAGGTATTCGAGTGCAACTCACAATTCAGATTGACAGCGTTGGTGTGGGGGACGGCTTGGTACCAGCAAACGTTGATAACGCAGTCAACCTGTTTCAGCACGACCTGTTCAGTCTGGGCGGGCGAACAAACATACGGGCTGAGGACCCGATTCACACGCGCATTCTTGAGAACTCACGCTATTCCTACCTGTTTCGTCCTTACGACAGTCTCAGCCAAGTAGACGCCTCCTGGGCAAGAAGGACATTCGGAGGCAGCCACGCAAAGATGGAGCTTGACGAGTCAGTCTGGGCTCACGTGAGGGCCTTAGTTGTGGCTGCCATTCGAGACGAGTTATAAGGGGAGCTTTTGCTCGAGAGATCTTGCCTCTTATACGTTCAACGACTTCAGAAAAGGAACGCTTAGCGGCATCAGCGCCGGATCTTCTTCCAGCTCGACGAAGTAGTTCTTCACACCGCCCGTTTTAGCGGCTGTGAAGACGGCTTTCCAATCCACAACTCCCTTGCCCAACGGAACCTGGCGGAAGCCAGACTTGGTGGAGGCGTCCTTCACCCAGTCCTGGCAATGCATGGAGAGATAGCGGCCAGCGTATTTGTTGAAGTAGGTCACCGCGTCGTAACCCTGCTGCAAGGTAGAGACCTGAAACTGCAACTTGGTGGTGGCGGGATTGAGTTCGGCAATCATCATGTCGTAGACCGGCTTGCCGTCGATGTGTTCGGAGACGAAGCCTTCATTGTGCAGCAATGCAACGATGCCGGCAGCGTGAGCCTTTTCGGCGAAAACATTGAAGGGTTCTACGTAACGCTTTACGTCGTCGACTGTCTGGGTTGTCTTCGCTTCAAACGGTCCCAGGGCGGCGATGGCCATCTGCGTCATGCCGAACTCCTTGGCATAGGCGATGCTCTGGTCCGGCTTTTGGAAAAGCTCGTTGGACCCCCAGTGCGCGGAGATGCAGCCCAGTCCCCAATCGTTCAGCATGCGCCGCAATTCCTGCGGTTTATAGCGCTGAAGGCTGGAGAATTCGGAGTAGCCGTAAGGCGAGCACAGCTCAATCTGAGTGAAGCCTGCTGCATGCAAACCCTTCATGGTGCCTGCAAAGTCGCTACCGATCGACTTACGCACCGGATAGGTCTGGCAGCCGATCGGCAGGCCAAGCGGATCGGCGGAAAGAGATCGAGCGCCGGTGAGGAGTGCCGAAGCCGCAGTCCCTTGCATGAGAAACATTCTGCGATTCATAGTGTTCGTGATCATTCGTAAAGCGATGGAAAGAACTATAGCACCTGCCGGAGTATTGGCGTGGGCGTCATTGAACAGAGCTCCGGCACCCCTGCCAGTACCCCCGAGAATTAGGCAGGTTTCGAGCACTCCTCAGTAAAGTCTTTCTACAAGTTGGCTGAAACAACGAATAAAGTTCAGGACTCATTTATTTCCACCGCTATCTCGAGAATCGCTGGCAATCACGGGCGAAAAGGGAGTGCAAGACCAGAATGCCAACAGATGGCTGCGCTCGCCAGCATAAAGTATCGGTACGCAAGAGGATTGTATTCCTGGTTGCGCTCACCTCGATTGCTCTCATTGCGGTCCTCACTGTCTGTACCGGTCTGTTCCTAGAACCACGGTTCTTACAATTCGAGCGTGACCGAGCTGCGGACAGCGTCGAGCGAGCGAAAGTGGCGCTGGAAGGCGAAATCGTTCAGCTCAAGAAGATCGCCATGGACAACGCGACCTTCGACAACACCTATGAGTTTGTGCGGAGCAAGAGTCCCGCCTACCTCCATTCGAACTACGGCGAAGGTGTTCAGAGTACCCTGGCACGAGAGAACTATCAAGTGCTGGCGTTTGTAGATACCGCCGGCCACGTTATCGCGAGTAAAGGCTATGACCCGAAGATACGGCGTGATGTTGAGATTGCGCCCGATATCATGGCTCGCCTGTCGGCTAAGAACAGATTGATCTCGCAGGCTCTGAGCGGAGTTCCGATCAGCGGCATCCTCCTCGCGAAGGGAGCACCGATGTTGATTGCTGCTCTTCCGATTCTCAATTCGGAAGAAAACAAACCGCTCAATGGCGTACTCGTGATGGGCAGCTACCTGAAGCCGGAAGACATCGAGCAACTGGGGCGAACGGCGCGCCTGGAGCTGTCATTTGGGCGGGTAGACGATCCTCATCTCAGCCCAGATTTCCAGGGCGCACAAAGGCACTTGCATTCTAAGACCCCGGTTATGGTTCAAGTGTTGGACAACGACAAGATAGCGGGATATGTTTTGTTTCACGATATCTATGGACACCCCGCCCTGATCCTGAAAGCAACTCTGCCGCGCACGATTCACCATCAAGGGCAACTGGCGCTGCTCTGCTTGGCGATCGCAATTGCTCTCTCGGGGATTGTCTTTGGAACTCTGATACAAATTCTCCTGGAGCATCTCCTGCTTTCGCGGCTGAATACCTTAGACGAGAACGTTACCGGCATTGCGAAAAGCGCCGATTCATCTGCACGGGTGAGATCTGAGGGCAACGACGAACTGAGCCGCCTCGGATACGCGATCAATCGCATGCTCGATTCTCTGCAGGTTTCCGAGGAACAAAAACATCAGGCGGAGAACCGCTACCGGACGTTCATGGACCATAGCCCGCTTCTTGCCGCTATTCGAGATGAGACGGGCAGGTATGTGTACGTCAACAAGCCTTTTCTCGACACGTTTCGGACGAGTGCCGAACAGACGTTGGACAACTACACGGAAAGCTTCCTAGGAGCCGAAATCGCCGAGGTCGTGCATCGACACGATCGCGAGGTTCTGGCCCGGGGTGTGCCGATGCAGTTTGAAGAATCGATACCAACGCCGGATGGCGAGGATCGTCAATGGCTTTCCTTCCGCTTTCCGCTTTCATTAGACGGTGACAAGCGCTATATCGGCGTGCTGAAGCTGGATGTAACGGCGCGCAATCAGGCCGCGCGAGACCTCCAGGAAGCGAAAGAAGCGGCGGAGAAGGCTTTGTCGATCAAGAGCCAGTTCCTGGCCAACATGAGTCACGAGCTTCGCACTCCAATGAACGGCATTCTCGGACTCTCGGAGCTACTGGGCAAAACCAAAATCGATAGCCAGCAACGCGAATACGTTTCTTCGCTGAAGTTCTCGGCTGAGTCCTTGCTCGGAATCGTAGACGATATTTTGGACTTATCGAAAATCGAAGCCGGGAAGATGGAAATCAGCGCCAGCAACTGCCATCTTCACCGATTACTTGCCCAAAGCGTGGAGTTGATAAGAGTTCTCGCTGCCAAGAAGAATGTGAACGTCTTCCTGGAGATTGCGCCGGAGGTAGCGCCTCAGGTGATGACGGATGCGACGCGCCTCCGCCAGATCCTGCTGAATCTGCTGGGCAATGCTGTGAAATTCACCAACGCCGGTGAAATTCGCCTCTCGGCGCGCGTGTCAGAGCAGAGCGAAGAAGGTTACTTCTTGCATTTCATAGTGGCTGACTCCGGAATCGGCATTCCAGAGGATAAGCAGAAGCTGATCTTCGAGAGATTCGCGCAAGTCGATGGGTCGCTGACGCGTCAGTTTGGCGGAGTCGGGCTCGGCTTGGCGATCTCGAGCCGCTTGGTGGAGATGATGAACGGCCGGATTTGGGTGGAAAGCCGAGAGGGAGAAGGAAGTAGATTTCACTTCACTGCGAAAGTGGGGCGGTGCGAAGAAATGCAAGCGGAGCGGCAACACGCCACGATGGCTTCCGCTGCACGGTGCACGCGCCATACCGGCCGGTTGAAGATCCTGGTAGCCGAAGATAATCGGGTGAACCAACTGGTGATCGATCGAATGCTCAACCAATTAGGCCACTCAACTGCGCTCGCGCGGAATGGACGGGAGGCAGCGGAGCTACTCGCCGGGGGCGAATTCGATTTGCTGATTACGGACGTCCAGATGCCCGAGATGGATGGATACAAATTGGCCGCTGCGATCCGATCGCGTGAGAGAGTGTCGGGTCAGGCGCGGCTACCGATCGTGGGGCTGACTGCGCACGCATTTGCCGAGGATTATGACCGGTGTTTGAAGGCCGGTATGGACGCCCATCTTGCCAAACCGGCCCGACAAGACGACTTAGAGAGGACGATTTCGGAGCTGACACACGAGAGTTTCCAGCGTGCAGAGCGCCGGACAATTGACGCTCATCGATCCCTCACGCCGTGATCTTCCCATACGAACACTTGCGTTCCGCGCAGGGCGAACACTCGGCTTCAAGAACCAGGCGTGAGACGAATCACATGGCCGCCGGCTGGGGCCAGGTTAGCCTGCAAGCGATCCGCAGCGTTCACTTGCTGCTTATGGAGCAGAACTTTTGTAGCATCGTCGAGCTGTGTCAGATCGTCTGACCAGATCTCGGCAACATATTTTCCCCTTCCAAGGAAGCTAAGCGGGATGGTCAGCGTCTGCTTGTCGCTCCCGGCCATGCTGCCGATATACCAGATCTCCTTGTGTCGCCTGGCGATGGTCAGGTATGAGCCGATCTGGCCGTTCAGCACCTTTGTCTCATCCCAAGTGGTGGGAACCTGAACGAGAAACTCGAACCCTGGCTGATTGCGATAAGCGTCCGGATAGTCTACCGTCATTGGCAAATAGTTTTCATAAACCACATACCTCGCCAACTCGTGCGCACGTGTACCCATAGTTACAGGAGCGATGTTGCGGGGAGCGAACTTCTGCTCGGGAACATTATGAAAAGATCCGCAGTGGTAATCCAGCGGCCCGGCTAGCATGCGAACAAACGGAACGGTTAACTCGTGTTCGGGCGTGCTTCCCCGGGGGTCCCACTTATTCCACTCCGTATTGAATACCGACTCGATGGTCATGAGATTGGGATACGTGCGATGCAGACCCGTGGGTTTCGAGATGTTGTGAAACGTGACAGTCAGATGATGCTTAGCTGCCAGTTTCAGTAGATCGTGAACGAAGTTGACGATGTCCTGATCGTCGCGCTCGACGAAATCGACCATCACGCCTTCGATGCCCCATTGTTCGTAGATCGGGAAGGCATGTTGCATTTGAGCGCGAGCAGCGGCGGAATTCATCCACAAACGTAAACGCACTCCTTTTTGTTTGGCGTACGAGAGGAGCTCGGGCAGGTCGATCTCGGGAAGACTTTTGGTGATGTCGGCACCTTGGTAAGGCACGATGAAGCCGCCATACCAGGCAATGTTGTCGAATCCATCGAGTGAGTGGTAAGGGATTCCGGATTCGGCGCAAAAATCGATGTAGTACTTGTGCGTGCGTGTATTTTGGGCGCCACGAAAGCCTGCGATGTTGCCGAGTTCATATCCGTTCCACCAGGGGAAGGTGGTCTTACCGGGCTTAATCCATGACGTGTCCGGCAACGCGGATGGCGGATTCAGGTTGGTGACTAAATTCGATTCGATCAGACGGCCGGGGTTGTCGGCGATCATCACGACGCGCCAGGGCGAGCTATGAGGCAGTGAGGATTTGACTTTTAACTGTGGGTCATCCGGGCGGACCGACAAGCGAGTCGTGAGACCCCCTTCCGGCGTACCTGAAAGGTACATTCCTGCATAGTCGTTCAAATCGGCTTCCGTGATAGCTACCCAGGCATCCTCCGAGAATTCAACCAGCAGAGGCGCGGCAAGCAGAGCATCGGTAGAGATTTCACTGAGCCGAAGCTTGCGATAGCGTGCCTCATAGGGAGTTGTGAACGAAGGTAGCGGCAAAACGTACATGTAGGGATCGCCAGTGAGCGCAAATGCAGAATGTTCTGCCGCTAGATGGAAGGCAGAGAGTCCGTTTTGTTCAGCGAGAGCATAGCGGAATGCCACGCCGTCGTCATAAGCGCGAAAGGTGATATCGAAGCGCCGCTTTGGTGCGAGGTCCTCTTCGAGGGTCAACCGCATTTCGCAATAATGATCGCGCGCAGAACTTGTTTTGCCGGGATTGAGCTGGTACACCTGGTCGCCCGTGCGGTGGGCGACGCCAAGAACGTGAAGCGGTCCAAGCAAGCCATGTGGTGCAAGCTGCAGCTGGAGACTTGAAGGGCGAATCAGCTCATGACCTTTGAACAAAATACGGTAGGAGGCGACAGACCGTCTGCCTCCCAAGTCACGCAAACCAAACTCGATCCGGATGTTGGTATCGGGCGATGCGACCTCAAGCTTTCGATCGTTCTTGCCGGGGTCGCTTTGGGCCACGGTGGGAAGGTCAGCCAGTGAGAGAGCCGTCAACGCCTGCATGGCACGGCGTCGATTCAGGCGAGTAGGTTTCGATAGCGGTTCCAATGGTCCTCGATATGTGATTCACGGATGAGAGAGGCACGTTGCCGTGCTCACTGGGGGACGCTCCCCAATCTCGAAAATGTCGCGACTGATTTCTCGGCGCCTTGCTGCTTTAGCTCGCGTAGGGTGCGCCAGCAACCGGCGGCCTTAGCATCCTCGCCGCTGCGTTTGTATAAGCCGGCCAATAAGCTGTAGGGCAGAGAGTTTCGAGCATCCAAAGATACGCACTTCTCCAGTTCACGAATGGCGTCTGGCCGACGGCCAACTTGTGCATACAGCTTACCCAGAATGTAGTGATTGAAGACTTCGTTCGGTCTGAGTTTGACCGACTGCTCGGCAAAGGGCAGACCCGATGCCGAGTCGCCGAGCTTATCCAGAGCAATGGCAGCGTCGCGGAAATAGATGTCGTTCTCCGGAGTAAGCTTGGCAGCTTTCCTGAAGTACCTGGCGGCGCTTTCGTAATCGTCGATGCGTATGCGGCATCTGCCGAGCAGATCATAGCCTGCGCCAGCTTGCGGATCTAAGGCAATAGCCTTTTGAATCACGGGCTCCGCGGACGTGGGGCCATGAAGCTCTAGTTGGGCGAGCCCCAGCGTTACATAAATCTGAACTGAGGGCGGCACACGGTCAAGAGCTGATGTAAGCAGATCGATGGTCGCCTTCAGGTTGCCGGTATCGAAGTAATAGCTTCCCAAGGTGAGATAGTAGCTGCTCTGGGATGGCTCCGACTCGATAGCCTTGGAGACCTCGGTCACTCCGGCCAGACGTTCCCTGTTATCTTGCGAAGCCAGCAGCAACTGGCCAAGATGGTGATGGATCGACGCCTCGGCTGGTCGCATCTCGATGGCCGTCGAGAAGGCTTGCGCGGCCTCTTTGCGATGGCCTAACGCCATGGCGGCCAACCCACGTAAGTCATAAACCTCCCAGGAAGCCTGGTCGTTCCTGATGGACGCAAGCAGTTCAATCACCTTTGCGGGTTCGCCCGCGCCGAGGTAAGCACGAGCGAGATAGCCGGTGTTTCGAGACGCAACGGCGGGGAAGTTTTGAGCCTTCTCTAACGCGGGCAGGGCCTCTTTAAACCGATTTCTTTCGAGCAGCAGTTTGCCCAGCTCCATAGAGAGTGTTCCGTCCGAATCAATCCTGGTTCCCTCCCTGACCAACTGCAGCGCGCGTGGATCTTTGCCGGTCCTGAGGTAGAGATCCGTCAGATGCACCCAGACAGCCGGATCACCGGGTTGAAGGGATCTTACCCTTTCGAGATAGTCGCATGCTTCCTGCAGATGACCTTGCTGGGCCAGCAACAAAGCAAGATTGTAGTTAGCCGATCCATTTTCTGGATTCAGTTTCAGAACCGCTCGAAATTCCTGTACAGCTTCCTCGATGTTCTGCAAAGCGAGAAGGCTCAACGCGAGGTTGTAGTGAGCCGCCTCGGAGCTTGCGTCGAGTCTGAGCGCGTCGCGGAATGCCGGGATAGCATTCGCGAAGTGTCCCTGTTGGTTTTCAGCTATTCCCAGATACAGGTGAGCTTTGGGGAGCTTTGGATCGATCTCAATTGCTGCTTTGAACCGTTCACAAGCTGCTGCGATTTGTCCTTCTCGCAGAAAGGCGATTCCCTTTTCCAAATCGGTGCTCCCCGCGCCGGAAGTCGATTGGTAGGCCGCGGAACTGCACAAACACAGGGTAGCCGCGAATGAACACAGTACAACCGCTTTCTTCCCGCAAGCAATTGAGCTACGGATGCGCTCTAGAAGATCCACTTCAGGGCCAACTGCACAAACCGTGGATCATGTGCGCCAAAAATCTGGCCAAATGCCGAGCCATCGGTCACTGTGCTGTCGGGATTGTAGAAATTCGGATGGTTGAACAGATTGAAATTTTCTTCTCTGAACTCAATCCTGCCCAAGCGTTCCGAAAGAGGGAAGTTCTTGAAGAACGACATATCGAAGTTGACCAGCCCGGGACCATACATCGAATTGCGGGATACCGCGCCGTAGGTTCCCCAGGAAGCTACTTGAAAGGCAGCCGGATTGAAGTACTCGGCAACGAGCTGGCCATTCGATCGCCCGGAGGACAGCTTGGGGTTGAGCCCCGATACGGGGTCGGCTGTTTCGCCGCCTATGCCGGTGAGGGAGGTGTCCGGACCGCTATATACGGTAAACGGAAAGCCAGACTGTACGGTGATAATGCCGTTGACCTGCCAGCCATTGAGCAGCACATTGGTGAAGCCGTGCGACTTACTCAGCCCCGGAATCTGCCAGACCAAGGACGTTACGAAACGATGTTTAACATCGAAGTCCGATGGCCCCTTACTGAGGTTGAGATTATAAGGATCGCGCGGTCCTGACCCACCTTCACCCGCCACCGAGCCGATGTCGAGAGTTTTTGCGAAGACGTAGGAGCTCAAGAAAGAAAGGCCATGCTTCATCGGCCTGTTGAGTGTTACTTGCAGAGAGTTATAGTTACTCCAGCCATTACTATCATCGATCTCCATCGTGTCGTAACAGGGTTGGCCGCCACACGTGATCCCGCTGAACCTTCTTCGGGAGCTGTAGTTGGCTAGCTGCAGAGCCGCCGGCTGAACGCTAAGGGGCTGCGGAACGGCCCAATTTAATTCGTGCGACATGAAGAGGTGGCTTCCGCGGTTGCCGAGGTAGGTGACATTTAACGTATAGTCGTTCCACAACTGCTGCTGGACACCGACGTTGTATTGCTGCACGTACGGCAGATTGAAATACGACGGGAAGAAAGCGGTGAGCACCGGGTAGGCATATTTAAACGAGGCGTTCTGTTTAGCGCCCTCCGGCACGGCGAAGGGAAAAGGATCAGCTAATCCCGCGTTCGTCAGCCAGAGATCGCCCGACAAGCTAGGCGCGAAGTTATTTGTCACATTGCCGGGACTGTAGGATTGCCGCGAGATGGTGTACGGCTGCGTGTTCGGGAGACGATTCCAGGCCTCCAGCCGGATGTTATCCCAAAAAATTCCATATCCGGCGCGGACGGAAGTTTTGCCTTTACCGAAAGGATCCCAGGCAAGTCCGACGCGCGGAGCAAAGTTCGCCATGCGCTTGGGCGATGCGGACCGCGGACACGACTTGTCACCGGTGTCGCCCCAACCGCGACCTTGCTGACCTTCTGCCGGGTAGAGCAGGCCGGGAGGCGCTTGGGGAAATACAACTGAATGCTGCGTAAAGGTCAGGTCCATGCAATCCCGCCAATTGAGATTGTCGGTGGGCGGCAGAAACGGCTCCCAACGGACGCCGAGATTAACGGTCAGGTTCTGCTTGACTTTGACGTCATCCTGGACATAGAGATTTATCTCGTGATACCGCAATTCGTTCCCGGTCGGCGAGTCTTGCCGCACGTTGGATGGAAGACCGAGCAAGAAGTCGGACAGGGGGTTATTCGAGAAATTATTTTGAAAGGAAAATGTTCCATCCGAGAGGAAGTTGAAGAACTGATTCGGTACTTCATACAACAAGTCCGTTCCAAAGTTGACGGTATGCCGCCCTTTGATCCAGCTCAGGTTATCGGAGATCTGATAGGTAGTGGGAGTTTGATAGTAGTCTGAGTTCCCCTGGCTGTTGATGGATCCCGGGATGAATAACGCTAGCGTGTATTTAGAGTCGCAACCCTTGCTGTTGCACGTTCCTCCAAAATCGTGCCAGTTGCGCGGGACAGGATCGGTAAAGTGATGCGCAGTCCGGTCAAACCCAAGCGTCAGAGAATTGACCAGGGTTGGCGAGAATATGTGAGCCCAGTTGATGCCGACGTTTTGATTCCGGTAATCCTGGTCGTAGAAGTTGCCGGGCAGGTTGCCGCTAAAAGCAACGCCCGCATCATCGTTGTAATAGTAGCGCCCGAAGACTCTGTCCTTGTCGCCGAAAGAGTGATCCACTCGCACCACAAACTGGCTTTCATCTAAATGATCCTGCCCGGTACCGGTCGGACCATCAAAAGCGTAAGACCTTATTCCAGAGTTGGGCAGCGGCATCACTCTTGAGACAAATGCGGCGGCAACCGGATCGATGCGGTTTTGCGGAATGATGTCGCCGGGAAAGCGATTGCCGGTCCGGGGATCAATCGGGCATGCGGAGCCAGGGCAAAGATCGCTAAAGTTTCCCAGGCGCTCCGGTGCAGTGAGCACGTTCGGAATGATGATGGGTGAGCTTTGGCGGCGGGCGGTTTGCTGCGCGTAAACAAAAAAGAAAGTGCGGTCTTTCCGAATAGGACCACCGAAACTTCCGCCAAATTGGTTCAGGTTGTAAGGTGGTTTGGCTGAACCGGTTGAGTTAGCGAAGAAGTTGCTGGCGTTCAGCTTCGTATTACGAAGGAATTCAAACAGGGTGCCGTGGAACGCGTTGGTGCCGGAGTTGGTGACGGCATTCACAGTGGCACCCGCGTCGCGCCCAAAGGCGGCGCTCATCTGGCCTAATTGCATGCTGAATTCGTGCAGAGCGTCTGGTGCGGGAAATACCGGAGCGGTGGATTGGAAGGCGTTGATGAAATTTACGCCGTCCAAAAGGTAGTAGTTGGAGGCGGCCCGATTGCCGTTGACAACCAATCCATTGTTTTGCGATTGGGCATGACCTACGCCTACGACATCTACCGCGGTACCGGGCATGATCAATTGCAGATCGAGTGGAGAACGGCCGTTCAAAGGCAGATCTACCATACGCGTCTGGTCTACAACTTCCTTCACGGTGGCATCCAGCAGGTTGACCCCGGCCGGTGTGCCGGTGACAGTAACCTGCTGCGTGATATCGCCCACCTGCATCGTAATCGGGAGAGTGCGATTCTCATCGACCTGCAAGGTTATGTCGTTCTGAACTAGTGTTCGAAAGCCGGTCTTCTCCACTTTGACGGAATAGTTGCCAATCGGAAGGAGTTCGAAATTGAAATTCCCGTTACCATTCGTTTGCATGCGGCGGGCTGCACCGTTGGCTTGATTCGTGATTGTGACCGAAGCATCAGGAACGGTCGAGCCGGTAGCATCCGTGACCGTACCGAGGACTTTTCCCGTTGCATCGACAGCCTGAGCGGTCGTTGACAGAAATGCGAAAACGACTACGAGGAACAGCCATTTGCAGATTAAGCTTGGAGCAAATCTGTTATTTCTCGGTCCCGGTGCGACGATTTCTTCTCTAGGCATTGCCAACCTCTTTCAACTCTTCCGATCTTCAAAGGGATGAAGATGCGTAGATGCGATCCTACTACGACTAACGCAGATTATCATTGACCTTCGCTATATGAATAAAGGAGGCTAGCATTACGCCTCCGCTATTGTCAATAGGAGAGCTAGACATTCTCTGGGCAGTGTGGCGTAATCGAAGTGACACTTTCATATGCAGCATGAAACCGGAAGGGCAGTCGTGGCGTGTTGATTATTGAGCAGGTTTTTCGAATCGTGACCGAAAATTTGGCGCTGAGTCTTTCAGGACGCACTTGGCTGACAATCTGGGTGATGTTTGTACTGAGCAGGGCCGTTCTCGGCCAGGGACAGGATCAGTCCGCTAACGTCGAGAGCCATTTGCAGCGCGCCCGCAGTGCGTTAGCCGCACATGACCTGCAAGGCGCGGCCGACGAATATGCGGCGATACTGAAGGTCAATTCGCAGAATGTGGAGGCGCACACCGGACTTGGTGTGGCGCTCTACGGACTAGGAAAAGCAAGGCAGGCGGTGGCGGCACTCGAGGCCGCTTCCCGGCTTGACGCGAATCAATCAACCGCACAGACGTTTCTGGGGCTGAGCGAGGCAGCGCTAGGCCAGTGCGTACAAGCGATTCCTTTGCTGAAGAAGTCTTTCCAGGCAAGCACAGATGCGAAGCTGCGGCGGTTGCTGGGACTGAGTCTGGTGACGTGCTTTGAGGATCAATCCGAGTTAGAAGAAGCTCGTGAGACAGCGCAGGCGTTGCAACGGTCAAACCCTGACGACCCGGAGGTTTTGTTTCATCTGGCGGAGATTTACTCAAGCATGCTGAATACGACGGTTGACGAGCTATTGAAGAAACATTCCGACTCGTTCCGGTTTCATCAGATAGCCGGCGAGACGCTGGAGGCGGAGGGCAACTACAAGCAGGCCAGCAAGGAGTATCGCCGTGCGCTGGACCTGAATCCGAGCGCTTTGCGCGTTCATTACCGGATCGGTCGCTTGATTCTTTTGACAGCACCAAAGGCGGAGGCAGACGAGCAGGCTCTTGCCGAGTTTCGAAAAGAACTGGCGATTAACCCGGATGACGCCGCGTCGGAGTATCAGATCGGCGAGATCCTGTTGAGCGACCATCGAAGCGGGGAGGCACGGCGGTCCTTTCTGCACGCGCTGGAGTTATCGCCCCATTTCCCGGAGGCGCTGATCGGTTTAGCGAAGATCGAGATGCAAGAGCATCAATCGGAACAGGCGGTGGAAGAGTTGAAGCGAGCCATTGAGCAGCAACCCGAGAACCCTGCCGCTCATTACACGCTGATGCTGGCGTATCGCGATCTGGGAAAGAGAGAGCAGGCGCTTCAGGAGATGGACGTTTTCGAGAACCTGAAGGCCAAGGAAGGCAAAGATTTCAGGTCGGAGCTGCGGGCGCTGCTGGCCGGAGGAGAATCCGAGCCGGTAAAGTGAGGAAGCTTGGACCCCGAAGACCGGTTTCTACTATGCACGTGATCACTGACTAGCGCACATGCGGCATGCGGACGGTTCCCGACGTTTCTTTCTGCGCTCGTTGGCAGGAGGAGCTCTTCTTCATCCCTCACTCGCGCAGGTTACGGCTACGAGTAAAACGGCATCGAGGGCCAACGGTGTGCCCATCGACCTCGGATTTGACTTGACCGACGTGGCCCGGCCGGCGGGACTCAACTTCCGCAACTACTACGGGGGTGAGAAGAGCAAGCGGTACATTATCGAAGCAAACGGATGCGGCGTTGCTTTTTTCGACTACGACAACGACGGTTGGCTGGATATCTTTCTGCTGAACGGATCTCGGGTAGAAGGATTTCCTGCTGGTCAGCAGCCGAGCAATCGACTCCTGCATAACAACCGGGACGGCACTTTCGTGGATCGGACGGAAAGAGCCGGGTTAATCCGTCATGGCTGGAGCCAGGGCGTGTGCATTGGTGACTACGACAATGATGGTTTTGAAGACCTGTTCATCACTTACTGGGGACAGAATGTTCTGTACCACAACAATGGGGATGGCACATTCACCGATGTCACGCAGAAAGCAGGTTTACTTGGGGAAGTTCCGCGCTGGGGTAGCGGTTGTACTTTTCTTGATTACGACCGCGATGGGCACTTGGATCTCTTTGTCTCGAATTATCTGCATTTCGACTTCAAGACAGCCATGGATCCGGGCACAAATCCATACTGTTCGTTCCGGGGATTGTCAGTCAACTGCGGTCCACGTGGGTTGAAGCCCGAAACGAATCAGTTGTTTCACAACAACGGCGACGGAACTTTCAGAGACGTTTCCGAAAAGGCGGGAATCACGAAGGTGAGTGCCTGTTATGGCTTAACAGCCGTGGCCGCTGACTTCGATAACGACGGTTGGCCGGATATATTTGTGGCCAACGATGTCACGCCCAGCCTGTACTATCGGAACAATCACGATGGCACCTTTACTGAGGCCGGCGTGATAGCGGGGTGCGCTTATGATGCGAACGGGCGCGCCATGTCGGGGATGGGTGTTGCCGTCGGAGACTACGACTGCGATGGATGGCTCGATATTTTCAGGACAAATTTTTCCGAGGAGCCGCCGACTTTGTACCACAACAACGGGAAGGCGAACTTTGAGGACGTCACTTATCAGGCCGGAGTGGGCAAATACGATCGCCTGGTCGGCTGGGGCTGCGGCTTTTTCGACCCCGACAACGATGGTTGGTTAGACCTGTTCTACTGTAACGGGGCGGTGTATCCGGAGCTGGAGCGTGCGCAGTTGGAGGACAAGTATCTGGAGCCCTCTGTGCTCTATCGCAACTTACACAACGGCCGCTTTGAAGATGTTTCGGAAAGAGTGGGCGCAAGCATTACCAAGCCCTTCAGAAGTATGGGTTGTGCTTTCGGCGACTTCAACAACGACGGTAGCGTCGGAATTCTGATTAACAGAATGAATGATTATCCGTCGCTGCTAAAGTGTCAGCGAAAGAACGAGAATCACTGGATCAAAATTCGAGTGATTGGGACCAAGTCCAATCGCAGCGGGATTGGCGCCCGGCTGCGATGCTTCACAGGAGACCACGTTCAGACCGATGAAGTCCGGAGTGGAGGTAGCCATCTTTCGCAAAACGACCTTCGAATACACTTTGGTCTTGGCTCCGCCGAAAACGTAACGAGACTCGAGGTGCAGTGGCCGAGCGGGCAGTTGGATGTCCTGCGTAACTTGAACGTTGACCAATCGATTCGAGTTTGGGAGGGCGGGAAGCATGCCCAGGTGAGATAGAAGCGGACGCGAGGGAAGCAAAATCGATCATGCCGCGCGCTTTCTTCAGGACACCTCAGAAGGGTGGTCGGGCTTGCGAAGCCGGCTTCTAAGGAAGCTGAGAGCAAAAGGAACCTCGTCCGGGTAGGTTGCGCACCAGGCGACGATCCGCTCCAGCTTCAGCATGTCGTCCTGTATGACACTAATTTCCATCAATTCCGCTTCTACGATCTGTTCATCTCTTCTCATTTGACTCTCTCGACAGTGATTATCACTTAGTTAAGCACTCTCCCCGGCTATTACTTTTCAATCGGGTCGGACGATGAAGTGCTCCGGTTTTTCGGAAGGCGCGTTCAATGTTCAACGTGCCTGCGTTCGACAGATTAAAGGATACTTGTTTCTTCGAACAGGCGACCCTCGCTGAATCGCTCATAGTTAAGCGTTCGAGCGTCGATCAAGTCCGTTGTGCCTTTCAGAATCAGATCGGCCATGATTTTCCCGGTCGCGGGCGAATGCATCACTCCATGTCCGCTAAATCCCGCAGCGACCCAAAACCCTTCCACATCCGGCACCATTCCTAAAATCGGGTGGTGATCTGGCGTCATTTCGTATAGTCCTGCCCAGCCTCGGGCAGGATTTACTTGTACGTCCTCGAGCACGGGAAAGCGATGCGCACCGCGGGTCAGTATCTTTTCGATGAAGGCTCGATCGAAGTCCGTATTAAAGCCGGGCTTCTCCTCAGGATCGTTCCACGCTAAGAGTAAGCGCAGTCCCTCAGGTCGGAAGTGAAAGCCGGTAGCTATGTCGACGGTCATCGGGGCTTGCTGAGAGATCTTAGGAAAGGGCTCCGTGGGAACCAGCATGCGGCGAAGCGGTCGAACCGGCAGGTCAGCGCCGACGAGTTTACCGACCGCCTCGGACCAGGCTCCCGCAGCGCAAACCACAGTCCGAGTGGCGATGGTCCCTTGCGTTGACTTTACGGCAGAGATCCCGTTCGCATCACGGTCGATCCCCGTCACCAACGCGTTGCACACGACCCTGGCGCCCTGCTCCGACGCGCGCAATGCGAATCCAGTGAGTACACTATGTGGATCTACGAATCCGTCGGTTGAGCAGAACGCGCCACCAATAATGTCCTGTGAGCGCACCTGCGGAACTATCTCTACAATCTCCTCAGTGCCTACCAGGCGCACCGTTTTCAAACCAGCTGCGATCTGTTTCGCATGGTTTGCATGCAGATAGCTGAGGTGCCGCGGCTCGGTCGCGATAAACAGATATCCCTGCGGGCGAAACCCGGACGGATATTCTAAGAGTCGCTCAAAATCGCGGAAAAACTGGATAGAGAATAACGACATCTGAATACTGACATGGGTCGAGAACTGCGCTCGCACACCACCCATACTCTTTCCGGTCGATCCCTTGCCTTGGTGGGTCTCGCGCTCGAGGACGACAACATTGCGGCATCCAGCCCGTGTGAGCTGATAGGCGATACTCGAGCCGACAATACCGCCTCCGATAATGACGACGTCTGCCGAAGTTCTCACGTCGCATCAGTTTATCGCCCGGACGCGCGGCTCAAACCTGGGGCGGGGAAGCGGTCCTTATTCGAATCGAGTCGAATGCGTAATAAACTGTTCGAGAATCACACGACGTAGTCATGAGATACCTGAAGCTGAGCCTTGCAGTGATCTTCGCCGCTCTCTCGGCGCGCGCGCAGAGCACACCGGAGCTGGAGCGCGGCATTACAGGTGCGAAGTACGTGGGGTCCGGGGCGTGCCGAACGTGCCATGTCGAGATTTTCGATCGGTGGAAAAGCACGCGGATGGCAAATGTCGTGCAGGATCCGAAAGAGCACCCCAACGCCATCATCCCTGACCTGACGCAAAAGGACCCGCTGGTGACGTTCACTAAGCAGGACATTGCCTTTGTCTATGGCAGCCATTGGAAGCAGCGCTACTTCACAAAGAAGGGAAGCGACTACTACGTTCTGCCGGCGCAATGGGACGTCACTCATCAAGTGTGGCGGCCCTACTTCGTTAAAAACGGAACTGACTGGTGGGCCGAGCTATATCCGCCAGACAACATGAAGCGGCCTACTGGACCACTATGCGACGGCTGCCATTCAGTGAACTACGATGTGAAAACGAAGGCAGTCACTGAATGGAACGTTGGCTGTGAACGGTGTCATGGGCCGGGCAGTCTTCACGTGGCGGGTCCGGGGGTGAACAACATTGTCAATCCGGCCCGGCTCGACTTGGTCGGTGCGAACGACACGTGCATTCAGTGTCACTCGCAAGGACGCCCGCTGAACAATCCTATTGAGGGACGCTACTACGATTGGCCGGTGGGGTTTCAGATGGGAAGCAAACTGCGGGATTTCTGGAGCTTGGACGAGCCAGAACTGGGGAAACAAACGTTTACCCACTTCGCCGAGGGCACAGCGCATAAAAATCGTATGCAGGGCAATGACTTCGTGCAAAGCGTGATGTACGAGCGCGGCGTGAAGTGTTTTAGCTGCCACGACGCACACGGGACGGCGAATAACAACTTACTGCTAAAGCCGGCGAATGCGATCTGCCTTGAGTGCCACGGCCCGGGATCGCCGAATGGTCCGCATACCAGCACCATTGAACAGCACACACATCACAAGACTGGAACGGCAGGGAATGAGTGTATCGGGTGCCACATGCCGAAGATCGAGCAGACGATCGCCGATGTGAACGTTCGAAGCCATACCTTTCGGTTCATCAGCCCGGCGAAGACAAAGGCTTATGGCATCCCGAACCCGTGCACAACCTGTCATAAAGATAAGGATCTGGTTTGGGCGACGCAAGCACTTCAAACCTGGTCGAACGTTTCGCCGTGGCGTGTGGGTTCGTTCTGAGGTTGTCTCGCGATGTAAGCTTCCGACACTGGCGCACTCGGAATGGAGTTCGTTGCCGACAGGTGTCCGCAGGTCGATAGCTTTCACGAGTTACGAATCGCTGAAACTTGTGCGATTACACAAACCTGTTGCCGAGCGGATAGTCCTCGGGTCACCCCAAGTGTGTTGAAGCGAGTTATCGAGGAGGTAGGAGTGGCACCAATTTACTGTTTTTCAAAATCGGTTTGGGCGTCGATAGGTCGAGGAATGGCGATGATGCTCGCCGCTTCGGTCGGTCTCTCTGGAGGCCAGATGGTCAGGACTAGCAAGCATCAGCTCTACCTTAACTGCTCGGGGCAAACCTCAGGCCCGACCGTAGTGCTAGAAGCGGGAGCAGGTGCGAGCTCGAGCAATTTCGCCAAAGTTCAGGAGCAGATCGAAAGCTTCGCCCAGGTCTGTAGTTATGATCGTGCAGGATTAGGCAAGAGTGATAAGCCCACAGGTCAAGAAAGCGAAATAGGTATTGTTGAAGACCTGCATGAACTGCTTCTGAACGCTCATGAAGGCGGTCCGTACGTCCTGGTTGGCCACTCGTTGGGCGGAGTTTACGTGCGAGCTTTCCAGAGGCGCTACCCGGAGCTTGTTAAAGGTTTGGTGTTGGTCGATTCTTCCCATGAGGAGCAGCTCAATCGATACACTGCTCTTTCCCCAGAGCTCGGAAAACAGTTCGCGTCGCAGGGAGGAAGGTACACCTACGATGACATGTACCGTCTATTCGGCCAATTGCGTCCCGGTGAAACACTTCATTGGCGGGTTGACCTCCCCATTGTCGTAATCGAACATAAGCAGCCACCACCGAAGACGGCGGGTCCTTCATCTGGACCGACCAATGGTCTGCCTGCAATCGATAAAACCTGGCATGAGATGCAGGTCGACCTATCGCGCCGGTCTACTTGCGCGCAATTGTGGGAGGCCCCGAAGGAGGGCCATGACATTCCTGACGAACAACCGGCCTTGGTTGTGCGAGCTGTGCGGAAGGTGCTAACAGAGATTAGAAACGGGTGTGAATCCGCGCAACAATGATGTGGGATCGACAAACAGTTCTTGTGACCGGCGTCCCCATGCTGGCTGGATACTCTGCGTCACAAGGTAACCCGCCGGCTAGGTTGCACACACCGCATGCCACGGTAGGAATTCTCCCGGGTGGTTAAATCTTCTCTCCAGGTCTCCAGGGTCGGACGAAAAGAACTAACTCTCCCGGCTTTGGAACACCCGAAGCTTGCTGCAACGATTTGGTGGCAAGATTTCCTGAACGACCCCGGTACCAACTATCTGGCTCACCTTGACGTCATTGTGAATAAGTCCGCCCCGTTCATCTCCACAATTCACATAGTCCTTTGTGTTGTGTACGAGGATGACAGCATCCTTGTGGGTATTGAGTGATGCCACGCCGAGTTCATTTGTGCGCAGCGCTATTTCGAGGTAACCAGCACCATCCTCAAGGCCCACGTATTGGTTCTTCATCGGCTGCCCAGTTCGACCGTCGATTAACTTTATGTGAATCAAGACCATTGCGTTCTGGGCTTGGGACATCAACGCCAGGAAACATAGGGTCAGGCCGCACAGAAGAAATCTCGTTGTAGTCCGCCCTTCAATCGAAATTATAGGAAGCTGTCTCCGGCCGTCAACCTGGAAGTTGATTCTTTAGAAGGCGCACAAAGCAGATTGCCGAGCCAAGGGGAATAATTTCACGACGCCATTCTGTGGTTGTTCGAATCCAGGACTTTCACCAGTGTTCGCCAGTCCATTCGGATTACTCCCGCAAAGTCCCCGCAGCGTCCAGCGGCCTGCCCTGGGAAACCGAAAAAGCATACGCCTATATACTGGACAGTTCTCGGAATCTTTCCCAGAAGAGCATCAGCATGTTGCCCGCCTACATATCAAAAACCTCACCTAATCCAACCTCGAACCGCGCACCTTGGTACAAGAACACGGCGCCCACGTACGCGGGCGTTTTTCTTTGGATCGTTTTCTATCGTGAAATTGCTTCGGGCACGCTTGACCATGCAAGTCTGGGCATTTGTCTGCTGGCACTGCTGGTGGCGGGTCTCATCAGCTACGCCCTTTTTTACCGTATTCCGGCGACCCTAGGCATGCGCACGGGCCTGCCGCTCTACGTGGTAGGCAGCTCCACCTTCGGCACCCGAGGAGGATATCTTATGCCGGGAATCCTGATGGGCGTTCTTCAGGTGGGCTGGATGTCGGTGAACACGTTCGTCGCGACCACGTTTATCCTGACGGCTTTCGGGTCGAAGGCTGGCCCTGGCACGCTCGCATTCAGCCTGATCGCGGCAGCATGGGCGCTGGCGCTCGGCTATGTGGGGGCGAAGGGAATTCAGTATGTGGCCAAGTTCGCTACATACTTGAACTTCGTTCCCTTGTTGATGATTCTAGTTGTATTCGCAAAGACTGCTGGGGGTGCGGCACACTATACCCCTCCAGAGCCACACCCGTACCTTGGCTTCACAATGTTGATCCAGATCGTGGTTGGCTTTTTCGCGACTGCGGGCGCAGCCGGCGTTGACTTCGGGATGAACAGCCGCGATGACCGGGATGTTCGCTGGGGTGGGCTGGTGGGAGTCTTGCTCGCGATCTTGATTGCCGGCGGCCTACCGCTGATTTCTATCGCCGGCGCACACGTGCTGTATGGGGTCAAGGATTATCAGTTCGATTCCGCGATTGCGCAAACCGGCAGTTTCGCCTCTATTGCCTTCTTTCTGTTTGCGATTGCTTCAGTCGCTTCCATGTGCTTCTGCTCTTTCATCGCGGGAAATAGCCTTTCCACGATGATCACAGGCGTCTCGCGTTCCACATCCACCATGGTGGGGGCTGTGGTGGCGGCGTTGCTGGCGATCACCGGCGTCGCCTCGAACCTGGTGGGCTTGTTCACCATCATCGGAGCCTCATTCGGACCCATTTGCGGTGCCATAGTAGCCGATTACTGGTTATCCGGGAAGAGATGGGCAGGGCCGCGCCAAGGCGTAAATATGGCAGGATATGGAGCGTGGGCGATAGGGTTCATCGTGGGCATATTGCCGTTCCTTCCTATCTCGCCTGAGATCAAGCCCTATCTGCAGCCGGCCGCGGTATACAGTTTTGTGGTTGGCTTTGTGGTGTACGTGATTCTTGCCAAAGCCGGTCTACAAGCGAAAGCTGAAGATTTCCCGGCCCTGGGCAAGGAGCGTGCGGGCGCCTAAGGGTCGACCCGAGCATTCACTCGGCGCGCAATGCCGATTGCAGACCGACCGCGGCCGCTCGCCGCGCCGGAAAAGCCGCTGCAATCATGGCACTCGCCACGATGATCATTACCGCCGCAATACACAGCATTGGATCTGCCGGTTTCACGCCGTAGAGAAGCGACTGAATCCACTTTCCGCCGAGCAAGATACACGGTAGCGCGACGAGAACGCTGACCGTAACTGTCACGGCGGTATCGCGCAACACTAAGCCGATCACATCTCTGCGCTTGGCTCCGACGGCCATGCGAATCCCAAATTCGCGCGTACGACGCACCACGGTGTACGAAACCACGCCATAAACTCCAACCAGTGCCAGCGTGATCGCGAGAGCTGCGAACGCAAGCGACAGGGCCGCCAATGCGTTCTGAGTCGACATGTTCTGGTCCAGCACGCGATCGAGCGTCCGCAACTCATACATCGGAACCGAAGCATTCGCTTGCTTGATTCCGGCTTTGACTTCCTCCATGAGCGGCCCGTCGTTGCCATCGGAACGAATGAAAAGCACCAGGGTATGCAGGTCTTTTTGCGTCAGGTATGGAATGTAGGCGAATGGGCGCGGCTGGCTGACCAGATCGTCCGGTTTCGTATCGGCCGCGACGCCAATGATTGTCCAGTCGAAGCGCGGCGTGCCGCGTTCGGAACCGAACTGGAAATGACGTCCAACCGGATTCGCGCCGTTCAGGAAATAGTGAGCAAACGTTTCATTCACGACTGCCACATTCTGATGCAAGTCGTGCTCAGTGAAGAATCGGCCGGCACGCAACGGCACTCGCAGGGTGTGCAGAAATCGAGCGTCCACCGCATTGAGACGTAGTTCGTTACTCCTGCCGCCGAGCTGCTGACCTTCCACGGTACAGCCTCTACCCCATTGATCTCCCTCGAGAACTGCTAAGGTGGCCAGCCCGGACGAGACCGCATGAGGAAGAGCAGACATGGCTGTAAGAATCCGGTCGCTATAGATGGCGATCTGTTCCTGGGACATGCGTGAAGCGCTCGGATCGACTTTGAACGTGACCACGTGGTGCGTGTCGAATCCGACATCGATTTGTTGCAGATTGTGTAGGCTGCGCGCGAACAGCAGTGCACCCGTTAGCAGGAGAAGTGAAAACGCGAGCTGCGATCCAACGAGCGTTCTTCGGAACCACAAGTGGCCGTCCGTGTACGAGCGAGTTCCTGTGTCCTTCAGCGCCTCGGTGGTTGGCGTTCGAGCCGCGTACAGCGCCGGTGCCAATCCAAAGGCCAAGCCGGCCAACACCGCAGCACCACCCATCAAGAACAGAACAACTTTGTCGGGATATTCATTCAAGCTGGTTTCATTCAAATTCTGCGTGAATAGTCGCAGGAACACGGGAGTGCCGGCATAGGCGAGCACTAGCCCTAACAATCCGCCTAGTACCGCTAGAACGACGCTTTCCACGAGGACCTGGCGGATCAGTGCAGCTCTACCGGCTCCAATGGAAAGCCTCACCGCCATCTCCTTGCGACGGGCGGCACTGCGGGCAATGAACAGGTTGGCTACATTCACGATGGTGATGAGCAGAACCACGGTGACCATCACCGTCAAAAAGCGTAGCGGCTGGTCAAGGTTTTGCCGCATATCCGCGTAGCCTTTGCCTCCCGGAGCAAGTTCAATGTGGGTCTTTGAGAAATCGCGCAAGAACTGAGGCGATGGGCCTTGGATGAACGCCAGATCCTGATCCCGGATGGGCGGGTAGAGAACGGACAGGGCAGCGCCTGCCTGTTTGATGTCGACGCCCGGGCGCAGACGCCCCATCAGCACCGCCCAGTGATCCAGACGATTGTCCAGAGCTTTCCAAGTCGGGGTAATCTGCGGCTGCATCATCATAGGTACGAAGACGCCCGCAGGACTGTCGAACTGAATACCGTAAAAGTGAGGCGGCGCAATTCCCACCACCTGATATGGATATCCATTCAGCCGGACAGTGCGGCCGATGATGTTCGGATCTGCTCCGAATGTGCTGTTCCACAGCGCATAGGACAGAACAGTGACCGGATGGCCGCCGGGAACACGATTGTCCGAGTCCCTTAGCAGCCGACCGCGCCATGCAGTGACTCCCAGCACCTGAAAGTAGTTGCCGCTAACGAGTTCGCAGCGAATTCTTTGTGTCTCGTTGCCCTGCTCGAGTGTCGCGCGTGATGCGAGCCGCGCCAGCAGGCCATCGAAGTAGGGTTTCGATGCGGCAGCCAAATCCCGATACTGCGGGTACGAAAAATGGCTCTGCATGCCGTCGTCGTAAATGTGGCCTTGCATGTCGCCGATGCTATGCAGGATCACGAGCCGGTCTGGGTCTGGAACGGGAAGCCGGTCCATGACGACGTGCTTCATTGCCGTAAATACGACGGTGTTCACTCCGAGGCCGAGAGCAAGCGACACCACCGTGGTGGCAGCAAATACCGGAGAGCGCCTCCAGGATCGGAACGCGAGTTGAAGGTCTCGTTTCAGGTTCTCTAACCACAGAACGATGTCCGCTTCGACAGCTTGCTCGCAAACGAGCGTTCCGTTTCCGACAAGTCGTAGCGCTGCCAAGCGAGCTTCTTCCGGTGTGTAGCCGCGGCGGATGAATTCCTGCGCGCGCTGCTCCATATGGAATGCGAGTTCTTCTTGTGCATCGGCCTGCAAACGGTCGCCACGAAAGGTGTCGACCAATCTCTGGAAAAGCCCCATGGCTGCGCTCCCTATGCGAACTTTAAGATTTTCGTGATCGCGCCGTTGATGCGCTCCCAGTCTCTGGTTTCCGCCTCCAGGGCACGGCGGCCCTTCACGGTGAGCCGGTAGAAACGCACGCGGCGGTTGGTTTCCGAGGTGGCCCACTCGGAAGAAATCAAGCCGTCCTGCTGCAAACGATGCAGAGCGGGATAGAGCGATCCCTCTTCGACCTGCAGCACGTTGTCTGAGACTTGTTGGATGCGATTCGTAATGGCGTACCCATGCAGTGGGGCCGGACTCAGCGTCCGAAGGATCAGCAGATTGAGGGAGCCCTGCAGCGGCTTGGAAACGAGTTTACCCATTTTATAGCTTCTATCGGCTTCTAGGCATAGAAACCGATATGAAGTAGCGTACCACAGGGATAGCGAAGTTTGGCCGCCAACAGTTGGCTCGGCTGTCAGAGGTTCACGAGCCCAATCCAAACAACAGGCCCTGCATCGGATCTGCTCGTCCTGTCGGAACTGGACCGCGAAACCGGGGAAGTGTGGTCTAATTGCTAGGCTTAACCGCCAACGGACAAAAGGATTCCACATGCCCACCATCACAACCAAAGACGGCCTTGAAATTTTTTACAAGGACTGGGGTTCAGGGCAGCCGATCGTATTCAGCCATGGATGGCCGCTTTCGGCTGATGACTGGGACAATCAAATGCTGTTCTTTCTGGGAAAGGGTTATCGCGTGATTGCGCATGACCGGCGTGGGCACGGACGCTCGACGCAGGTGGCCGATGGACACGATATGGATCACTATGCGGATGACCTGGCGGCGCTCACCGCACATCTCGGGTTGAAGGATGCGATTCATGTCGGACACTCGACGGGCGGCGGCGAGGTGGTGCGCTATTTGGCCAGGCGTGGGCAACAGGATGTGTACAAGGCTGCGATTATCAGCGCAGTGCCTCCGCTGATGGTGAAGACGGCGGCCAATCCAGAGGGCCTGCCGAAGTCAGCGTTTGACGATCTGCAGGCGCAGCTTGCGGCGAATCGCTCAAAGTTCTATCGCGACGTGCCGGAGGGGCCTTTTTATGGATTCAACCGGCCGGGAGTGAAGCCGGTGGAGGCGACCATTGCAAATTGGTGGCGGCAGGGGATGATGGGCGGCGCTAAGGCACACTATGACGGGATTGTGGCGTTTTCGCAGACCGACTTTACCGAGGATCTGAAGAAGATCACGATTCCGTTGCTGGTGATGCACAGCGAGGATGACCAGATTGTGCCGTATGTAGCGGCTGGGCCGAACTCGGCAAAGCTGCTGAAGAACGGGACGCTGATTACGTATAAGGATTTTCCGCATGGCATGCCTACCACGCACGCGGAGAAGATCAACGCCGACTTGCTGGCATTCCTCAACAGCTGAAGCTGCAGGTCCAGATGGTTTCAAACGCCTTGGTATACGAGTGCAATGAAGTTACTTGGATTTTGAAACAGGTTGCCCCACTCCGCGTCGTAGCGCGCACTCGGCTTGGCGGCGATCACTTCTGGCAGGGGCTTACCCTGTTTCTTGAGAGCCGCAACTTTATCGCGGATATCAACCAACACGTCTCGAAATAGAATCAGGTCAGCTTTGCCGCCCACGGCTCCATGCCCGGGAATGACGATCGTTTTGCTGCTCACCTTCGCGATGTTTGCTTCTGCCGCGCGTATCTGGCCGTCGATGCTTCCTCCCGTCCAGTAATCAATAAATGGGTAATCGCGGTTCCAGAAGGTGTCTCCCGTGTGGAGGATGTCGGCCTCAGGAAAATGGACGGAGATATCGGAGTCCGTATGGGCAGGTAAGTAGTGCTTCAGCAGGAGAGTGGTGTTATTGATGTGCAGAGTGTGTTCGTCTTTGAAGACGGTGGAAGGAATCGCACCCGCCGGCGCGGCCGGGAAAGTGTAGTGAAAGTTTCCTCCGACGAACGTGGCCTTGGAAAGATGTTTGCGCGTGTTTTCGTGCGCCAGGATGCTGGCTCCGGCTTCATGGACCCACTCGTTGCCGCCGGTATGGTCGAAATGCCAGTGGGTGTTGATCAGTTGTTTGATTGGATCCGCGTTGATGCTTGCGAGGGCTTTCGAGACGTTTGGACGTGCGGTAACGATCTCCGCATCCAACACCAGCTTTCCGTCAGGGCCTGTCAGAACGGCGATATTTCCACCAGCGCCTAAAAGGACACTGATATTGCGTCGAAGATTTTGAACCGTGACCTTTGCCGTTGCAGCTTCCTTGAACGCACCTGGAACGATGCTACTCGCCTGGGCTGCCAGGAGTCGTGGGGCAAGGCAAGCCACGGCGACCGTCAGGCCTCCAGCATCAAGAAACTGTCGGCGTGACATGTCGAGTGACTCGTCGGGAATCATCCTATATTCTCCTATCGCTTGCGCCTATAACCCAGAACGCAATCATATCCCGCTGGTCGGCAAATGGCTCCAGTATGCTCCGTCTGCGGCGGGAATTGAGTGTTGGGTATCAATGGAACGGGAAACTGGGTCAAAAGCTTTAGGCAGCTAAAAAGCTTAGTCTTAGGTGATTAGGCGACATCCTCGATGGCGTCGCCTGGGTTCCGAAGCGGCCGCAATTCACCTCTACTGACGGAGTCGGTCGCGTTGAAGGCATATCTTCCCAGAAGATGTGATCGAACGCCGCCGTTGTTCTTCGTAAGAAAACTTTGCGAGCAAACCGAAACGGCAGTTTTCCGCAGGAATGTCGTTTGCAAAAGTATGCCGCAGAAGCCACCTTTAGTGCAAGGAGTTTTGCAAGAGGGGAATTAAAACTGGTTATGCGCGAGTGTCCACACAGGATCAGAGCCTCGACCTTCAGCTCAAAGCACTGAAGAAGGAAGGCTGTCAGAAGATCTTCCGCGAGAAGGTTTCCGGCCACAGACCAGAATTCCAGCGTATGCTGGACCAGGTCCGACAGGCAGACACGATTATCATCTGGAAATTGGATCGACTGGTACGTTCCACACGCGACCTCCTCAACACCATAGAGATCTTGAGTGACTCTGGAGCCAAGTTTCAGTCCATCTCTGGGCCCAGTGCCAAAACCACGACTCACGCCGGCAAAATGATCGTGACAGTATTCGCTGGTATTGCTGCATTTGAACGCGACTTGATTCGGGAGCGGACCGCGGCCGGGCGTGAAGCGGCAAAACAGCGCGGCGTGCGCTTCGACGGGCCACGGAAGCTCAATACCGATCAAGCGCAAGTTGCTACGCAGTTGCTCGCGGAAAGGCAAGGCGGTGAGAGACGTCGCACGGACGTTTAATGTCCACGAAGCTACGATCTACCGCTTGGCTGCTTCATAACCATGCAATATTTCTCCCTGTTGTATCGGTTGAAGGCCGAGAACCGCTATTTGATCTGGATCTCAAATGAGAAGGACTCCGTTGTGGTCGATTCCGGAGGATTCATTCCGAGTTTCAATGACGCCGCGCGCCTCCGCGCATATGCAGATGTCCACCGCTACAGCTTGCAAGATGAAGAGCCAATCCTCCACTATCTAGACTGGGTTGCCGCGTGGGTAAAAGCGCCAGCCGTGCCGGTTAATTGCGGGGAGGTTTTGGCCGCATGGAACCTATTCAGCGATGTGGCACGCTCGATGCCCGACAAGGGTAGCGCCTTTGAATACCTAGATTCCCAACCGATAATCTACTACAAGCTGTTCTGGGGGAACAACCTGCCACCCATGACGCGACCCGCATCGTTAGCACAGTTGCAGGACTACATTTGCAGGATTTTTTCGGCTATCGCGTCCCAGGTGCCGGTCAGCGCGAGCTTTGTACAGGCAATGAAGAGGATCACCCAAGCCGAATAGCCAATCGCGAACCAGCGGTCGAACGTCCGTGTCATGGCGCAGTGAAGCAGCAGCAATATCGCACCAAGACAGAAAACCGGTCCGAAGATCCCGACCCAACCGGTGACGCCAAAAACGGGGCGTAGAAATGGCATGCGTATAGTAGCGCCAGCCAGAAGACAGAGGCTCGCAAGAACCATCGCGGCGCGATGAATTCTCGGCTTCTTCCGGCTGACAATTCCTATGGCGGCAAACAACGTATACAGGAAGGTTTCCGTCAGCATCACAAACAGAAAACGTGAATACTGCATACCAACGAACTGGAAATTTGGTGGGGCGCTTTGTACTGAACGTATAGCAACCAGAGTTCCCGTGAGCGCGATAATGGGAGCGACGACCACTACCGCCCAGCCGAGCTTGAAATGTATTCGAGGCCTTTTCACTGTCATCAGCAAAGACTGGATGAAGAAGAGAACGTACCAAGCGGCGATGGAGAGGCCGTGGATCAGGTCGAGCCGGAAGATCGACGGATCAATGATCCTGCCTTCAGCACCCCTGCCATTTGCTACGAAGTGGCGGAAACCCATCAACATCGCCAAGAGAAAAACAAGACCCGCGCCGCTATAGAAACGACGATGGGTTTTCATTGGTGACAGCAAGACTAGCACAAGGGCAAGCGGTAATCTTTCTTGATCGATATAATACTGTTCCTGCGACTACTCGCGAAACGCCGTCCCGAGCCGGGCGGCCGGCATGTAGAATCGATCTTGCTGCGTCTATCAAGCCTGGTATTCAGCTCTCTCTGTTTCCTTTCCTTTATGTTGGGTCAACAGCCCACGCCGAAAGCCAAGCCGCGGCCTACGCCGCCTACCCGCGATCCACACACACCCGGTTACGTGGAAGCCAGAGAACTCTCCGACGGCGCCCTACCTTCGCCCACTATCAATGGCAACTTCATCGTTGGCCCGAGTCATACGCCGGCACCTGACATGTCGCGCAAAGAGGCCGTTCCGCAGGGTACGATTTACACCTTCACGATGGAGTCCAAAGACAGCAAATTGTACCCCGGAATAGCCCGTGAACCCGGCACATTCGGCACGCCGGACCCGAACGATCCCGCCAAGCTGGTCGTGACCACCAGCCATCCGGCGCCATACACTCGCAAGGTAGCCGTCTACGTTCCTAAACAATACGCGCCGGGAACGATCGCACCCTTTATGGTCGGTGCCGATGGGCCCGACCCGCTGCTGTTCACCGCGCTCGATAACTTGATCGCGCAGTCTCGCGTGCCCGTGATGATCGCGATCTCCATTGGAAACGGCAGTGGAGACGCGCAAGGCAGCGAACGCGGCCTTGAATACGACACCATGACCGGCCGCTACGCCGAGTTCGTTGAGACAGAGGTGCTGCCCGAGGTGGAGAAGCGATACAACCTGAAGCTGACCCGCGACCCGAACGCACGGGTTACGACAGGATGCAGCTCCGGGGCAGCGGCGGCGATGAGCATGGCCTGGTATCATCCCGATCTGTACGGTCGCGTCCTCAGTTACTCCGGGACATTCGTGAATCAGCAGTGGCCGCCAAGCCCCGAAACGCCGCACGGCGCATGGGCATTTCATGAATCCCTGATCCCCAACTCTTCAAAGAAGCCGATCCGGATTTGGATGGAAGTCGGCGACCGCGATCTCTACAATCCCAACGGCATGCGCGACAACATGCACGATTGGGTGGTAGCCAACGAGAATATGGCGAAGGTCCTGGCGGCGAAAGGCTACACGTACCAATTCCTGTTTGTGAAGAATGCCGGGCATTGCGACCAAGCCATGAAGGAGCAAACTCTGCCGGAAGCCCTCGAATACATCTGGCAGGATTACCCCAGGACGCTGAGCAAACCCTGAGCAAGTGGAACGCTTCATCCCCGTCGCAATTGCTCGGTCATCCAGCCCGTGTCCTGGCTGACGATCGCGGCCAGAGCCGCGCAGCGCGGTAAACACTGCGCGTATCTCGCTCCCTAACTGTTCCGTCTCTCGACAGGGCAGAGAATGCGCGTAGAACCTCTCTACTTCGCCGCTTGCAGGCCACCGATCCTCGTTATATACTGAACCAGATGGTTCAGTATAGACGAGCCCACCTGGATGCCTCGTTCGCCGCGCTCTCGGACTCCACCCGACGCGGCATTCTGGAGCGGCTCGGGCGCGCGGACGCTTCGATAACGGACCTTGCCCAGAAGTTCCAAATGACTCTGACGGGCATGAAGAAGCACGTCGGTGTCTTGGAGCAGGCGGGGCTCGTCGCCACAGAAAAGGTCGGGCGCGTGCGTACCTGCAAGCTCGGCCTACGCCGCCTAGAGGAAGAGGCGGCATGGATTGAGAGGTACCGCCGGCTCTGGGACGCGCGCTTCGACGAGTTGGACAAGATCGTTGAGGAATTGAAACTGCAAAAAGAGTCAGATGGACGAAAGAAGAGAAAGTGAGACCCCTATGAAGAACCCCACGACGGTAGAACGAAAGTCTGAGCGTGAGCTAGTCGTCACGCGAACCTTCAACGGCCCTCCGGACATCGTGTTCGAGGCCTGGACTAAGCCTGAGTTGCTCAAGCAGTGGTGGGCGCCGAAGTCATTTGGAATATCTTTCGTCTCGTGCGAGGCCGATGTTCGTACGGGGGGCACGTACCGTTTCGTGTTCAGCCACCCTGCCTCTGAGCAGCCGATGGCATTCTTCGGCAGGTATATCGAAGTGACGCCTCATTCGCGCATCGTCTGGACGAATGAGGAAAGCGCCGATGGCGCCGTTACCACGGTGACCTTCGAGGAAATGGGCGACAAGACGCTACTGGTCCTGCACGAACTCTATCCCTCAAAGCAAGCCCTCGACGAGGCCATCGCCTCCGGCAGCACGGGCACAAGCGGGGCAGGCGAGCAGTTCGAGGAGTTTGGACACACTTCTCGTCACCTTGGTGAATCATCAAAAGGCCTCCCCTGCAGATTGATGCGTGTCGGGTTTCGCGCGCGTTCGTCGTTGCGGAACGGGGCGTCAAACTTCGACTGAATATTCGAAATGAGGCCCCGTAGCCCTGACGCCGGCAAAGAAATCAGACTGTCTGGATGACGTCGAAGCGATCGAGGTTCATGACCTTATGCCAAACCTTTACGAAGTCTTTGACAAACTTCGTCTGTGAGTCCGAACACGCATACACCTCCGACACCGCGCGCAACTGCGCGTTCGAGCCGAAAATGAGGTCGGCCCGTGTGGCCTTCCACTTTGGCTGGCCGGATTTCCGCTCACGGCCTTCGAAGGTGTCCTGCGAATCGCTCGTCGCCTTCCAGACAAACTTCATGTCCAGAAGGTTGACGAAATAATCGTTGGTCAGGGTCTCCGGGCGCTCAGTGAGGACACCAAAGCTCGTGCGATCAAAATTGGTATTCAACACGCGTAAGCCGCCAACCAACACCGTCATCTCCGGCGCAGTCAGCCGCAGCTGTTGCGCCTTGTCGATCAGCGCCACCTCAGCCGGCTCAGAATCTTTGTACCCGTACGAACGGAAGCTGTCCACCTTGGGTTCGAGCGGTGCGAACGACTCAACATCCGTCTGCTCCTGCGATGCGTCTGTGCGTCCCGGCGTGAAGGGAACCGTTACGTCAGTGCCGGCGTCCTTGGCCGCTTTCTCGATAGCTGCCCCACCGGCAAGCACGATCAGGTCGGCGAGGGAAATCTTCTTGTTGCCCCCGGACGCCGAATCGTTGAATTCGCTCTGGATCTTCTCGAGCGTTTTCAGGACGCGAGCCAATTGCGCCGGCTGATTCACCTTCCAGTCTTTCTGCGGCGCAAGCCTGATTCGCGCGCCGTTGGCACCGCCGCGCTTATCCGATCCGCGAAAACTGGACGCCGAAGCCCATGCGGTCGACACCAGCTCCGAAACCGAAAGACCCGAAGCCAGCACCTTCTCCTTGAGCGCCTTTATGTCCGCCTCGTCGGCTAACGGATAGTCGACCGCCGGGACCGGATCCTGCCAGATCAGGACCTCACTCGGCACTTCGGGGCCAACATAGCGGGCTCGCGGACCCATGTCGCGATGGGTGAGCTTGAACCAAGCACGCGCGAAAGCGTCGGCGAACTGATCGGGATTCTTGTGGAAGCGCTCTGAGATTTTGCGGTATTCGGGATCCGCAATCATCGAAATGTCGGTCGTCAACATGCCCGGCTGGTGCTTTCTGTTGGGGTCGTGAGCGTCGGGCACGGTTCCGCTACCAGCATCGCCCTTGGGCTTCCACTGAAATGCGCCGCCGGGGCCTTTGGTTACCTCCCACTCGTACTTAAAGAGGTGCTCGAAATAGTCGTTGCTCCACTGGATCGGCTTCGTGCTCCAGGTGACCTCTAGTCCGCTGGTGATGGCATCGCCGGCAATGCCGGTCTTGTATGCACTTGTCCAGCCAAGGCCCTGGTTCTCAATCGGTGAGCCCTCGGGCTCCTTATCGAGGTGGTGCCCCGGCGCGGCGCCGTGAGTCTTGCCGAAAGTGTGGCCGCCTGCGATGAGTGCCACCGTCTCCTCATCGTTCATGGCCATGCGGCCGAAGGTCACGCGGATGTCGTGTGCCGCAGCGACGGGATCGGGCTTTCCTTCCGGACCCTCGGGATTTACATAGATCAAACCCATGGTGGTGGCGGCGTAGGGGTCGGCAAGCTCACGCTCGCCGCTGAAACGCTTGTCGGTACCGAGCCAAGCTGCCTCGGCGCCGAAATCGACGTCGTGATCGGGCTCCCAAACGTCCGGGCGTCCGGCACCGAAGCCGAAGGTCTTGAAGCCCATCGTCTCCAGTGCGACGTTGCCGGCCAGGATCATGAGGTCGGCCCACGAGATCTGCTTGCCATACTTCTGCTTCACCGGCCAGAGAAGCCGGCGCGCGCGATCCAGGTTCACGTTGTCGGGCCAGCTGTTCAGGGGCGCAAAGCGCTGCTGTCCGCGTCCACCGCCGCCTCGGCCGTCAAAGGTGCGATAGGTGCCGGCCGCGTGCCAGGCCATACGGATCATCAGGCCGCCATAGTGGCCGAAGTCTGCCGGCCACCACGGCTGCGAGTCCGTCATTACGGCGGCCAAGTCTTTCTTCAACTGCCAATAGTCGAGTTTTTTGAATTCCTCCACATAGTCGAAATCCTCTTCCATGGGGTTCGACAGATTGGAATGCTGGTGCAGTAGTTCCAATTCCAGGTGGTTAGGCCACCAGTCCCTGTTAGTTCTGCGCCCGTTCTTGGCGCCGCTGTTGCCATTGCCATTGGCGCTACCGTGCTGGACGGGGCATTGGGTTTCTTTTGCAGACATTTCTGCTCTCTCGGTGTTCAACGTTTCCACGTGGTGCTCCCTTATAGGCTTCCGATCTCACGCTAGCACCAAGTGAGTCATAATTCAAATATGAAAAAGGCTTTCCAGGTATAGGCTATACCTATGGAGCTCCATCAGCTTCGCTACGTCTGCGCAGTCGCCGAAAGCGGCAGCTTCAGCCGCGCGGCCGAGCGTTGCCACGTCGCCCAGCCTTCGCTCTCACAACAGGTGCTGAAGCTCGAGGAAGAACTCGGCGCCAAGCTCTTCGACCGGCTCGGCCGTGGAATTCGTGTGACGGAATGCGGCCGCGCGTTCCTGCCACATGCCCGCGCCATTCTTGATCAGGTCGATGTCGCTCGCGCTAGCGTCGCTTCGAACAACAATGCGGATGTTCGTGGAAGCGTCACCTTGGGCGCAATTCCGACTATCGCACCATACCTGATTCCGCGCTACACCGCAGCTTTCACCAAGCGCTTCCCGGACGCTCGCCTGCGCATCGTGGAGGAGACTACGCCAGTGCTCATAGAGGGGCTGCGTGATCTGTCGATTGACTTTGCATTGCTCGCCCTACCGCTTCGTCACAAGGAGCTCGAACTGCAGCCCATCCGGACCGAACGCCTGCTGGTTGCTGTGCCGGAAGAGCACCGGCTAGCCTCGAACGAGTCTCTTTCCGTGGCAGAACTACGGGGCGAATCTCTTGTCATGCTGCGGGACGGTCACTGCTTCCGAGACCTGAGTCTCGCAATCTGCCGCAGCGCGAATGTCAATCCGAACATCGCGTTTGAAAGCGGCCAATTCAGCAGCATCTTAGGTATGGTGGCCGCGGGCATTGGTCTGTCACTGGTGCCCGAAATGGCCGTTGATCGCCATGCGAGCTGCCGCTACATTCCCCTTCGTCAAAGCCGTGCTGTCAGAACTATCGTGCTGGCGTCGCTGCGGGGCCGCAGCTTCAATCGCGTCCAGCAACTGCTTGCCGCACGATTCAAACGAGGCGAGAAAAAGTGAACGGATGACGCGTATGCGTGATTTAAGTTAGCGGATTGCTCATATTCGGCTCTCCGGCACCAGTGCCCACCACGAGCGGGCATAGCTGAGACCGCTTTCTCCTTAGTCGGTTGAAGATTTGGGTGCGCCCTGTCCGGCACTGTCCTCTTTCCAACCGTAAGCCTGAAGCAAAACGTGGAACAAGTACGTATTCGGGAAGAACCCATGGATTAGCTCCGATCCGGGTCCTCTTCCCGTTGCGAGTACTTCCTCGCCTGTATGTGTGTCGTCGACGCGAACGTAGGGCAAGTCGATGGCAGCACTTTCTTTGCCCCGATGTTCCTTCCGGAACGCATCCAACCCGGTCAACAATGGCTTGTCCGGGCCGCCCCCGTGGATGCGGAAGTCAAACGAGTGGTCGGCTGTGTAGAGGAGCAAAGTATCTTCTGAATTGACAGTCGTGGAGAGTTCACGAATCAACTTGTCGAAGGCCACAACATGAGCGAGGCCTTTGTCCGGGCTGTCTGTGTGGGCGTCCCATTCGATCATCAGAAAATACCCTTTGCCATTCTTCGATAAGGCCTGAATGGCTCTCCGGGCAGCAGAAGGAACATCCATCTCGCCATCCACCACCACCAGTCCGCGCGTCGTACCTGCCGGCAGGTCGCTCAGTGAGGAGTACACGGGCCGATTGTGCATGTGCGCGATCGCGTCGAGATCTTTGCCGGCCTTTCTCGTTTGCTCATAGATTTGGGATCGACCACCGCCGAATGCGACGTCGACTCCATCCCCAAACCGAGGAGTGAAGATTTGAAGGAAGATGTCGCCCCATCGTTTGCGGTCGTTCACGTGTGAGTAGCAGGCGGCGGGTGTCGCGTCTGCCACCTCGACGTTTGTCACGACGCCGGTGGATAGGCCACGCTCCTCAGCGTATTCGAGAATCGTTTTGAGAGGCCGGCCTTCTTTTTGGCCCGGAACGGCATCAGAAGTCTCGCTGATCACTCCATTACGAGTCTTTTGCCCTGTGACAATCGCCGTCATCCCCGCAGCCGAATCTGTGACCCATGCCGAAGCCGGTGACGTGTTACTCAGGCCGATCTGCGGCCAACTCTGCACAAATAACTTAAGCGGAGCGTTATAGCCGTAGATGCTTGCTCCGTTCAGAGTTGCTATTCCACCCGCGTCTTGCAGCAGGACGATGACGTTCTTGGCCTGCTTCGGATGTTTGGGTTGAGAGAAGACGGGGAGCGCCGAGAGCGCGAGGGCGACAAGAAGACTGATCCGCATAGATTCTCACTTAAAGTGACAGCGTACTACTGTGAGTCGAATCGCGAGACATCGCGGTGATACCCTTGACAGCGCGGATAAAAAGAACCGTGTGCCCGGTCGGCGCCTACCGATTCGACGAACTGTTCGCCTTGTCAATGGTTTCAGCAAACGCCCGAAAGACGACAACTTCTTCTGCGCAAGATGAGGGCAGATCTCATTCCCGGAGAGCCGCGACCCTCTTGTTCCTGATCGCTGCCGCCGTCAGCGTTCAGGCCGAACCGGGACCGTCTCCTTTTCGCCTTCGGTATGACAAGCCCGCTGCCAAATGGACGGAAGCGTTGCCGGTTGGCAACGGCCGCATCGGCGCCATGGTGTTCGGCGGCGTCAGTTACGAGCGCCTGCAAATTAACGAGGGCACGCTATGGGGCGGTGTTCCGCACGATTATACGAACCCGAGTGCCGGGCTCCACCTCGATGAGATCCGGCAGCTGATTTTTGCCGGTAAGCTTGACGAAGCCGAGAAGCTTTCGACCTCTATGATGGGCGATCCCAAACTGCTGATGCCCTATCAGCCTTTCTGTGACCTTCATCTGCGTTTCAAGGGGCAAGAGCAGCCCACCGAGTACAGCCGCGGACTCAACATTGACGACGCCCTTGCGACGACACAGTACAAGCTCGGCGCGGCAAGGTTTTCTCGCGAGGTGTTCGTATCGTACCCCGACCAGGTTCTTGTGGTCCGCCTCACAGCCAGTCAACCAGCACAGCTGAGCTTCAGTATTGGGCTTGATTCGCCCCAACCGACCGTGCAGGTGGTGAGCACGAGCGACAACGCGCTGCAACTCACCGGGCAAATTCAACCGCGTAATAATCCGGCTCGCACCTGGACGGGCTCCTGGACTGAGCCGGGTATGAAGTTCGCCGCCGTCCTAAACGTCGTCGCTGACGGCGGTTCCGTCCATCGGACCGGCGCTCAGCTGGAGATCACCCGCGCAAATTCAGTCACTATCCTGTTCAGCAACGCCACCAGTTTTAAGAACTATCGCGAGATCAGCGGGAACGCGCTCAGCACTGCTCAACATCACTTGCAGCTCGCCTCTGAACACTCCTACACTGAATTGCGTCAGCGTCACCTCGACGATTATCGGCCGCGGTTCTCCCGTGTTCAATTGCACCTTGACGCAGATCGACCGGAGGAGGTCACCGATCGCCGTTTAAAGAACTTTGAGGAGAGTGATGACCCGAGCCTACTCGCCTTGTATTTTGCGTTTGGTCGTTATCTCCTTCTCTCGTCGTCGCGTCCCGGAGGCCAACCTGCCAATTTGCAGGGCATCTGGAACCAGGACATGCTGCCCGCCTGGGCCAGTAAATGGACCACAAACATCAATCTGGAAATGAACTACTGGCAAGCTGACTCAGGTGACCTCTGGGAGACGCAAGAGCCGATTTGGGAGTTGATTCGGGACTTGCGCGTCACCGGCGGCGAGACCGCACGCGTGCAGTACCACAGTAAGGGATGGGTGCTTCATCACAACACCGACTTATGGCGTGCTACCGCACCGGTCGACGGCCCCTGGGGTATCTGGCCCTCCGCACAAAGCTGGTTGGCCAACCAGATGTGGGATCACTATCAATTCAGTGGTGACAGGGCCTTCCTGGCGCAGCAAGCCTATCCTGCGATCAAAGAGGCGGCACAGTTCGCGCTTACTGACTTAGTAGAAGCGCCTGCGGGCACGCGGGTGGCCGGTCGCTTAGTGACAAATCCTTCCACCTCACCCGAAAACCAATTCATCCTGGATGGGACCCGCCATAGCCTCACCTATGCGCCCACCATGGACATCGAGCTTATTCAGGAGCTCTTTGAGAACTGCGCAAGAGCAGCCGAAATCCTGGGCGTCGATACTGCGTTTCGTTCTCAGCTCGCCGCCGCGCAGAAGCGTCTGCCGCCGCTACAGATCGGCAAGCGGGGACAATTGCAGGAATGGATTGAAGATTACGACGAATCGGAACCGGCGCACCGTCACGTCTCTCATCTGTACGCCCTGTACCCCGGTCACGACATCAGCCTCGCCACCACACCGGAGCTTGCCGCCGCCGTAAAGCGAAGCCTCGAACTGCGCGGCGATGGTGGTACGGGGTGGTCCACCGTCTGGCGCGCGGCTCTCTGGGCACGACTCCACAATCCCCAGCGCGCTTACGCCAATCTCAGAATCCTGATCACCCAGAGCACTCTGCCCAATATGTTCGATCTGTGCCCGCCGTTTCAGATTGACGGCAATCTTGGAGGACCTGCGGCCATCACGGAGATGCTCATCCAAAGCACGTCGGACGAGATCACCGTGTTGCCCGCTCTTCCGGAACAGTGGCGGAGCGGCAGTCTCAAAGGCGTGCGATTACGGGGCGGCGCCAAAGCGGACATCGTTTGGAAAAATGGCCGCCTGACGCAGTGCAAGCTGCAATGTGCTCATGACGCGCACTACCGGGTTGTCTACGGAAAGCAGCTGGCGGATGTTCAGTTGAAGAGCAACGCGCCTAACGATATTACAAGAAAACTCGAAGCCCAATGACTACTGGAAAGCTATTCTGCGCAATCACCCTCGCGATGGCCGGCTCGCTCTCGGCACAGGTGCAGACCGAAGTGCCTCCGCCTGTGGCCGGAGCGAAGCCAGTCAAGGTGGAGCACATCAAAGTTCACGGCACCTCGCTCGAAGGTAACTTGGAAGGCGACGCCATTGATCGCGACGTGCTTGTGTTCTTACCACCCAGCTATGAGATGGAGCCGTCACGCCGCTACCCGGTCGTCTACGCGCTTCACGGGTACTCGATCGGAGCCGAGCAATGGGCCCACGAGATTCACGTCCCCCAGACTATTGAAGGCGCTTTCGGACAAAGGGCTAAAGACATGATCGTTGTGCTGCCTGACTCGAAGACGATTCACAACGGCTCGATGTACTCGAGTTCGGTGACTACCGGAAATTTCGAACTGTTCGTGGCGCACGACGTAGTCACGTACATTGACGCTCACTATCGCACGATCCCGGATCGACGCAGTCGCGGGCTCGTTGGTCATTCCATGGGCGGGTATGGCGCCACTCGTATTGGGATGAAGCATGCCGATACCTTTGGGAGCCTATACATCATGAGCCCCTGTTGCCTCTCTCCGCGCCCTGCCGGATCGACCAATCCGGAAAGCGATAAGGCACTCGAAGGAGTCAAGAACGCGGAGGACTCCGCCAAGCTCCCCTTTATGCTGCGTGCTCAACTCGCCAGCGCCGCCGCATGGTCCCCTAATCCGAACCATCCGCCGCTATTTATTGATCTCCCGGTTAAAGATGGTGCACCCCAACCCGAGGTCCTCGCTAAATGGACGGCCAATGCACCCCTCGCCTTCGCCGATCAATACATCGATCAGCTACGCCGGTACCGAGCGATCTCGATCGATGTTGGCGACCAGGACGGCTTGCGCACTGACACTGCGAAGCTACACGATCTTCTGGACAAATACGGCATTGTCAACGCGTTCGACATTTATTCGGGAACCCACACCAGCCACGTAGCCGATCGATTCCAGAATCATGTGATGAAGTTCTTCAGCGAAACTCTTTCCTTTCCATAGGCTGCGGTTTTAAACGTTGGCTGGACGTAATGTTTATGGAAGGGAATAATTTGGCGGACGGCATGGGCTTCGAATGCATGTCTAGCACCGAAGATCCATGGTTTAGCCAAAGTACGATTCGCCAGAACGGCTAAAACCGTACAACCGGCACGGTTTCGCAAGATTCTGGTTCGGTGGACCTTCAAAAGGCTAAGGTAGAAGCCCGGACCTTCTTCCTCCGAGAAGCTGGTGTTTGCTCACCTGATGCAGTTTGCCGGGGGAAAAGGGGAAGGCTTGGCCTTTCGTCGAGCGGATCGCAGAGGAGGTCGCACTCTCGGTCGCGCAAGCCCGTAGGTGTGTGAGCGCTCTGGAAAACAAGGGCCTGATCCGGCGTGTTTCTCGGTCGGGTCGCTCGAACGAGTTTGAGTTCCTTTGGCACGATCTCTACGGGCCAGCCAATCAGACACCCCAATCACCGATGAGCGCCGTAGCACAAACGTCGATGATCGGGGCGGGACAATCACAGGCGATCGCCTGGGAGCAATCACGAAAGATCGGACTGGGGCGATCATCGGTGATCGCCAGAAGAGAATCAGTTGAACCATCACCATCAGAAAAGATTCAATTGGAAAAGAATCAGCTATGCGGCTACGCTGACCGAGCAGTCTCGCCAAAGTTGACTGATGATGATTTTGTGCACCGGAGAAAGAAGCTTGACGATCCTGAGCAGGAATTTCTACTTCGCCTTCAGGAGCGCCACGGCGAGTCGGTGGACCGGCACGCGATTCTGCAATGCATCACGGGCGATCTGAAGAGCTACTCAGATCTCAATGCCTTCCTCGACTTCGAGCAAAAACAAACAACCGCGCCGGAAAAGCTGAAGAACCCAGCGGGCCATTACCGGCGCGCGGTGGGCAAATTCTACGAGTGTCGCGCCAAGCGTCGCGATTGGGACATTCGATCCCAGATGCGTGCGCTCGAAGCAAAGACCGGGAGTTCCGCCGGGGCACCTAAACAGTCAAAAACTTGTTCGCTGGGACGCTGCTACGGAACCGGCGAATGCTGGGATGAGGCTGGTTTCGTATCTGCGTGTGCCTGTGAAGTCGGGCAAGCATTGCCGCCGAAGGTGCTGACTGCATTCGAGCAGATGAACGCTCTTCGGCAGAACACGGCGGCACTGTGCAAATGATTCGCAAATGCGGCCTAACTCCGGGAGCTTCGCCCGGGCGCGCGACAAAGGAGCTGCCCTTCGGGTTTCAGGCGGTACCTCCTTCTGTCGCCCTGCTCCTCCTTCCCCCGAAAAAGCGTCCGCGTTAGGCACGCGACCGACAATCGCCCCCACAGCTACGGCGGCAATGAAATCGGAAGCCGACATTTCCGCCAACGTTCGCCGCCCACCCAATCGAAAACCAAATACCGCTGTCAGGTAGAGGAGGAGCGCTTTGGCCGCTACCCAACCCAATCCGCTCATTCCTTCAATCAATTCATTCATCTCAACTCACCAAGAGACTTACTCAGTCGATTCGAAGACAAGGAATTCCTGTACATCCGATTCTTTGAGCGTTAGCCCGAAACCAGGACTGGACAAGTCCGGCGTCAGATAACCTTTTTTCGCCTCTATTGCTCCGTCGAACGCCGTCTTCTCAATACGAACGTGATCGTAGAAATATTCGACGTTGATGGCGCGCTGTGCGCCGCAGCAAGCGTGCGCGTGAATGGACGGCGAGGTATGCGCGGAGAGCGGCATGGAGTGGCTTTCGCATAGCGCATCAGCCACTAAGAATCCGGTTACGCCAGCACAGCGGGTGGAGTCGGCTTGCAGAACATCGACAGCCTGGGCGGCCAGCATTCGCCGAAAATACCAGGAGTCGTAGCCATACTCGCCAGCCGCGATGTCCATACCGGGAGGGCCTTGATCGCGAATCAGATGCAGCCCTTCGAGATCATCGGACGAGACGGGCTCTTCAAACCAAGTGACGTCGTCTCGTTCTTTGAAGCGATAGGCCTGATCGAGCGCCTGTTTGCGCGTGTAGGCGCCGTTAGCATCTACAAAGAGCTTCACGTTCGGTCCGATCGCTTCGCGAGCCACATGCACGCGATCCAGATCAGCGACGGCGTCGCGCCCGATCTTCATTTTGACCGCCGTGAGTCCCGATTCGGCCCAACCGCCCAACTGTTCGCGCAATTGAGAATCGGAATACGAAGTAAACCCACCGCTGCCATACGCCATGATGCTGGGACGCACCAATCCGAGAAGAGAAGCTACCGATGTTTGAAGGAGCCGTCCCTTTAAATCCCAGAGCGCGTTGTCGACGGCAGCAATGGCCATGGAGGCGATACCGGGACGGCCAAGATTGCGGATCTGTTCTACCATCGTTCGCCAGGCAGCGCCGTTGGCCAAAGCATCATGGCCAATGAGCTTGGGCGCAAGTGAGGCTTTGATCAATTCGGCCGTGGCTTGATCCGCGTAGCTGTAACCAAGGCCCTTCACCCCGCCAGCTAACACATTCACCAAAACGAGCGAGGTTTTCTTCCACTCGAAGGTACCGTCTGATTCTGGTGTTGAGGTTGGAAAAGTGTAGACAGAAACCCGAATGCTTTCGATCTTAGGACTGGATTGCATAATGAGCGCTAGATGCGGGGCATGCCGTGACCCCAGGTATCCGGCGGAGATAAGTCTCGCCGCATCGGAGGTGGCTCCATGCTGCGGTCGTTGTGATTGAGGACACGGCTGCCCTGCTGGATGATGTAGTCAGCAATGCGCGCCGCCAGGGCCATAATGGTCAGACCCGGATTCGCTGAGCCTTGCGTAGGCATGATGCTGCCATCACAGATAAAGAGGTTCGCGATATCGTGCGTGCGGCCAAACTGATCGACGACAGAAGTTTTGGGATCGCTGCCCATGCGTGCCGCGCCGACCAGATGCGCGTATCGGGCTTCCTGCACGACTTCCTGAGCCCCCGCTGCGTGCATGACCTCCATCGTTTTATCCTTGCCGAATTTGATGAGCTTTTTGTCGTTGTCGCCCAGGTTGAAGGTGATTTTGGCGACGGGAATGCCCAAGGGATCTTTCTCCTCGGCGATTTGGACGCGGTTCTCGGCATGCGGAAGAATCTCGCCGAGAAATCCGAACGCAGCCCAATGGTTGTAATCCATCATGACGCTGCGAAGACCCCAACCCCAAGAGCCTTTCGAGGACATCATCTGCTTCGCAAACGAGATGGGCAGCGGACCGACAGTCTGGATGGCGAAGCCGCGGGCGAAGTCGCGCTTCGGGTCGGTTTCGTAAAACTCTTCCGTCAAGGCGTGCGCGGGTGGCGCTTTGTACATCCGGACCAAATCATCGAAGCGTCCGCTTACTACGTTGCCGGCTTGCGCCATCAGGTAACGTCCGACACAATCGCTTGAATTGGCAAGACCGTTTTCAAAGCCGGAACAGGCAGAATTCAGCAGGAGACGAGGCGTTTCGATGGCATAACCGGCTATGACGACGACCTTGGCCTTTTGGAATCGCTCGCGCCCTTCCGGATCGAAATAGGTGACACCAGTGGCGCGACGGTCGGGCCCTATGTGGACCCGAGAGACCATGCAGTTGGGACGGATCTCCGCGCCATGCTTGATGGCGTCGGGCACGTGGGTGATCAGAGTCGAAGCTTTGGCGCCGACTTTGCAGCCCTGGATGCAGAAGCCGCGATAGATGCAGTGCGGACGGTCCGCACGCGAGCCATTAAGAATCGCCACCGGTCCACCTGCTGATACGCCAATGCCCAGCTTCGTACAGCCACGGATCAGCGCGTCGCCAACACCGCCCATGGGATGAGGCCCGTACGGATAGCCGTGCGGGTCGCCCCACGGATAGTAGGAGGGACCGGAGACGGGCAGCTCCAATTCGAGCAGCTCATAGTAAGGCTTCAGGTCGGAGTAGGACATCGGCCAATCGACGCCGACACCGTCCTGAGAATGGATGCGGAAGTCAGAAGGATGGAGGCGGGGCGTGAAAGAGGCCCAGTGCACGGTGCCGCCGCCCACGCCTTTCCCGCTGTTGTTAGCGCCGAATGCCAGCGGATGCTTACCGCCGGTGACACGAATATCGTTCCAGTAAAGATTATGCGCGCCCTTCTCATCGCTAACCCAGTCGCGCTCGGTATCCCAAAAGGGACCAGCATCAAATCCGATCACGCGAAAGCCCGCGCGGGCCAGACGCTGCAAAAGAACTCCGCCACCTGCACCCACGCCCACAATGAGGTAATCTACTTCCTCGCCTTCGGCGAAGTGGTGCATAGGTGTTTCAATCCGCTGAATCGGACCGAGCATGTGCGGTTCGCCATTTGGTGGCTGAAACTGCCCGAGTATTGGGGATTTCAATGCGTGCCCCCCTGACCAGGCGACCCGAAATGCTCTGCTTGGCCAGCGATGAGCTCATGTTTGCCTGAGATGGAATTCAGCGGAGCGCACCACTCGTAGCGCTTCTCTTCGACTTCCCAGGGCTCGGCTTCACCGCGTTCCAGGCGCATGTAGGCGCGAGGATAAGCTGGCCCTCCGAAGCCGATCTCATCCCAGGCAAACGGATGCGAGTAGTATGCTTCGGCGCAGTCGGAGACCAGAAGCATCCAAAACCGGTCGACAGACATGCGTTCCCAGATATCGTGGGCGGCGGACGGTTTGCAATCATGCAGCGAGCGTAAGATTTCGTCCTGTTCGAGCGGATCGATTTGGAGGAAGCTACGCCCATGTTCGTGCCGAGCGATCTGTTCAATCGCTTTAATGCCGAGCTGAAAAGCCTCACGATCCGGCGGCATGCTCTCGTAGCGATAACCGTCATGAGAGTTCTCGTGGAGCCGTTTATCTATCTGCGGCACAATCGGAATTTTGTGCGCCTCGTCGCGGTCGTCCTGGGGAAGAACGCGGTCGCAGATGGCCTTGAGAAGGCACGCTTCTTCAGTCGTGAAGAAACGGATCTCCGGAATGTTGTTGACCCGATCCAAAATGACCTGCCGAGTCTTTGCGTCCCAATACTTCTGCTGACCGAGTGTGCTGAAGCCGGGGTAATATCCGGGTTGAGCCAGCGGGCCTATGGGCTTACCGGTCCTCGCATCAACTGGACGCGTATCCGCTTTGGTGGTCTCGGTACTCATCTCTTTTCTCTCCGTAGCAAACTTGAAAGCAATCCCAAAAACCCGCTGGCGGCGAATAACAATGGCGCGAAGATGGGCGGTCCGTAGACAATGTTATAGATCGGTTTTTTCATGCCGCCAGGGCGTCGCAACACCCCGCGAGCATGGTAGAAAAATCCCACGCCTCCGTCCACAATAGCCAGGGCGGAGAGAGCCGGAAGCCAGGTATGTGCAACGCGACGGCTTTTCACGGCACCAATTCCCGCCGCCATCAGTATGGGTGCAAGGATCACGGGCGTCCACTGCGCCTTGTAGCGAAAGTTGTTCTTGTAGTGGGAATACCAAGCTTCAAATCCGCTGAAAAAGGCGGATGCCACTGTGGCGATTGCCATCTGCTTTTGGAAGCGGCCCTCGCGCATATCCTGCTCCCAACTGATAGGTTCATGTTCGCCGGTAATCCGTTTCCCCCAGTGATGTGGATGCGTCGGCCTCGGTAAGAAATGGTCTTTATCTTCCTTGCTGCGCCGCAAAAAGGAAGCCACGAATCCGAGGTAAGCGCTGACACCGAATAGAAGCGGCGCGAAAATGGGCGGTCCCATGACCATGTTGACAATGGGAAGTCGCCAGCCACCGGGCTTCCGGTAAACGCCTCGCACATGAAAGTAGAAGCCGATGAGACTGTCGCCCAGAGTGACGACCGAGACCACCGGGAGTACAGTACGCGCGGCGCGCTTACTGAAGAAGCCAGCAATGCCACCCGCCGCTACCGTGACGCTGAGGATGACCGGCGTGTACATGACTCTGCGGCTGTAACTGCCCCGGTAGTGCTCGTAAGAAACTTCGAGACCGGCCAGTACGCTAGACATGCCTGCCATCAAAGACAACCACCGTTGAAAGCGGCCTTCCCGAACGTCGAGGTCGACCTCTCTTTCGAGCTCTACGGCTCTTGCGACCGCCTCAGGCACGATCTTGTCTCTTCAGTTGGTGAACCGCAGCCATCGCTTCCGGGAGCCCGAGCGGAAGAGCGATCAAGGTGGCCGTCGCAGTTAGAACAGACCACAGCGAAAATGCGCGAAACTTCGTGGCTTCGTCAAACGTGAGCTTCGCCGCCATTGCTGAATCCGCAAGAAGCTTCGCTCCCATTGCAATGGGCATCCATGGCTGCTTCCGCGAACGATTCTCCGAACCCATCCCAACCAGCGCTGCAGTGACTGCATAACTTGCCAAGCCGAGGAACGCATCCGGTGTCGCAAGGATCGAGTAGGCCTGTCCAGATCCATTTACTTTCGCGGTGTCAAAGGCTCGCCCCTGCGGTTCTGGTAACTTCTTCAGGATTCCGATTTGATAGAGCGCGACGGCACCGAGAACGCCGCAAGAGAAGAAACACAGACCGATGATGCCTCGCCGCCGCTTCAAAAACGGACTATAGCCCTCGCGCAGTTCACGGCCGAGTTCGTCCGGTGTTATCGAAGTGAGCATCTATCTATTCCTTAGCCCGCTGAACAGTAGCCCGACGGCAATCAAAGCTGCCGAAGCCAGTAGCCCACGGTGACCAAATAGAGTCATCGATTCGAGATTCAAGGAACTTTGGACACTGAAGCTCTTCGCGCGATCGCCGAAAATCCCGTGTGCCGCGTAATCGCCCTCGACAGGCTGGAACAGATTATCCGGACGGTCAGGTGAAACAGGTTGTGACGTTTGCTGGCCTTCGAAGGCGTGTTTCGCTAGAAAACGGTCCGCGAAAGAAGGCGCGAGCTCATTGCCGTAGATCGCTTTCACGGTTGGAAAACCGACGTACACTTCACGTCGCTTATGCGTCGCGGCCCAGACAATTGCGCGCGCCGCCACTTCCGGTTCGAAAATCGGGGGTACGGGCTGCGGATGGCGGGGGAGACGCGTACGGCACCAACTGAACTGGGGTGTATTCATGGCCGGGAGCATCACGGCGGTGATGTGAACGGCGCTCTTGTCGTGAATCAGTTCGGACCGAATCGAATCCGTGAATCCAATGATTGCGTGCTTGGCGCCGCAGTACGGCGATTGCAGCGGAATGGAACGGTACGCCAGCGCTGATCCGACCTGAACGATAGTCCCCCGATTGCGTGCGTGCATGCGTTTTAGGGCGGCCATCGTGCCGTAGACCTGCCCAAGGTAGGTAACTTCCGTGGCGCGCTTGAATTCGTCCGGCTTAATCTCAAGGAACGGTGCGAAGATCGTGGTCATCGCATCGTTGACCCAAATGTCAATAGGCCCCAATTCTTGCTCGGCCCGCTCGGCTGCTTCTTCCACCTGCTGAGCGTCGGCTACATCTGTGGGCAGGGCAAGTGCCTTGCCGCCCAGTTCCTCGACCTCTCGTTTGGTTGCTTCCAAGCGGTCGCGCCCGCGTGCGATCAATCCAATGTGTGCGCCTTGGCGGGCAAATTCTGTCACGACAGCCCGCCCCACGCCCGCGGTAGCACCCGTAACGACGACAACTTTCCCTTTGTTAGTCTTGTCCATTTGAATTCTTTATTACTGCATTTCTAGCGATTGGTTATGACCTTGCCATTGTTGGCGATCAGTCCAAAAGAAAGTGAACTCCACTTGGTTCTGTAGCTCAGCGGGGGTTAGATCAAGGTACGCGCCACCTATGCCGGTGGGCTGCGAATCGCTATCCTGCCAGCTCTTCCATTTATTCGCTGTCCAGCGAAGCCGAAACGGCTCGGGCGCGCAAATCCGTAGCGTGTGGTTCTTTCTCGCCTGGCGGATTGGGTGTTTCGGCAGCCAGAACTCGAGCTTACTCGTGTCGTTGCCATTTCGATATCGGGCAGCGACTTCCGGGATCAGGTCAAATACCTTCCCGTCCTGGCAGGACCGAAGCAGGCGCACGTATTCGGAATGTGCCCACAAGAGAGGATTGGCCGAACCGCTAGGGCCACCACAATGCAAATCCGCTTCCGGCAAGTCGGGCCTGTCCCAGATCTGTTCCGGAAGCAGGCAGGTACCGTTTGAGAATCGCTCCATCGCCTGAATGAGCGGACGTGCGTCGCGGCCGGCAGCCAACTCATAGTGTGCGCGCTCGCCCGCGAGCAGCGGCCAAGGCCGGCCTTCGCCCCACTTCTTGTAAGGCTCGCCGTCCGGTTTTTGTCCGTATCCATCGTGGTTGTAACGATGCCAGCACGGTCCTAAGGGAGTGTCGGCTTTGAGCACTGCGTCCACTACACGCAAACTGTCGACGATCAACGGGTCGTCGGCAGAAAAGATTCCATAACGAACAAGCTGGAGAAATCCGCCGTCGACGATATCACGAGCCGGATACCACTCGGGGGCGCCTGGTGGCTGGCTTGTGAGCTTGAGTGCGGCTTTGTTTACTGCGCCTACCGACGCAACTTCTCCGGGCTGGGCTGGATTCAGTCGCACAAAGTAACGAGGTGAGCCAGGGAGGAGCGATCCTTCCGTGGTGACCGTCCACTCTTGAAGATGGGCTCTAAGAAAATCGGCATAGGCTTCGAGAAATGCTGCTTGGTCGTCATTTTGTTCGGCCCGTGCAAAACAGGCAGCGCAGATAACTGCGGAAATGATCGCGGCCAGAGTTGAAGGGGAATAGCCGCTCGCCTCTTCCCACCGTTCTTCACCTGTTACAGGTCCGCTATGAAGCAGAAACGCAACTGCTCGATTCACCATGACGATCGGGTTGAAATGGCGTAAGAGCTTAAACTGGTGAAGCCGCCAGGCAAGCAGTACGGGGAATGCGACTTCGTCCAGTTGCATCCCCGTCCAGAAAGCTTCGCCATTTACCCAAAAGTTTTGGGGGAACTTCCCATCTTCTTCCTGCCGGGACGCGAGATAGAGCAGGGCGCGGAACGGAGCTTCAGTGTTCCCCGCGGCCAGGAGTCCCATGGCGCTTTCGACCATGTCTCGGGTCCAAACCAAGTGATAGCCGCCCTTGCCCTCTTTGTCATTGCGCGCCTCGCCCCAGGGGATGGTGAGGGACGCAATGAACGCACCTCGATAGAGATCGTCTTCGTGAGTCAGCAAGAGGTTGTAACTGGATTCGAATAGGCGTCCCTTATCCCCGCTGGTGCGTTCGAGGGATTTTCTGCCATCCGCAGCGGCAGCCCATTGATCGATGAAGGTCTTGCGCTGTTCTTTATATTCGAGTCCGAGGCTTTGAAACAAACACGAGACGGCACTCGGCAGACTCTCGCCAAAAGCGACGCCGACTGTGAACTCACGCGTATTAGAGAGATCCAGCTCTCCCGTTAGCGCCACGTTTCCGTTCTTGGCTAAGTCGAACTCGAACTTCATTTTCCGGTTCTGTGATAGATCTGTGTACCCGTCGCTTTTCCCTACATAGCCGCAGGAAAGTTTGGAAAATCCGCAGGTGGCGCCAACTACCAGCCAGCGATCTTGTTTCTCCGCGACCAACAGATTTCGGCCCGATACTTCGACTACGAACGCATTGTTACCTTCTCCGCCTGCCTCTAAGTGAGGCGCGCAAAGCACGTACGTGTGGAGCGTGCGAAGAAACGTTTCATTGCCGCCGAGCTTGGCATGCAGCAGGACGCAGGGGCGCTCGGGCGCCGAGATGATTTCTTTGGTGAACGAGAGTCGGCCCTCCCGATCGTGCGCATCGATTTTGTATCCTTGCGACGGCGAGATCCGCTCGATTTGGTAATCGAGATCCCGTTTCTCCTCAAGGAACAGTCCGTCTCCCTCCGAAAATAGGAACTCCAAATCGCGAAGTTGCGGACGATCCACGGTGGGGTAGTAGACCTCGGTCAAGATTCCATGCCAAATCGTGAACCACACCCGGCTGCCGAGCGAACACGCAGTGCCGACACCTTCTTTATTGGAATGTGCCCAGCTAGGTTCGTCTCCCGGCGCGCCGAATGCACTGTTAGTGCCGCGAAAATGCGCCATGGAAGTCCTTTGATGACCCACTGAGGGTCAGATCGTCTAATGAGCATTGGAATGGGGTGAGGAGCTCCGCTCCAGAATCCGTGACGGCCACCATGTCGCAGTGGCGCATTCCTCCGTAGCCATCGAAGTAGATGGCGGGCTCGACGTTGAAGACCATGCCGGCCTCCAATGTGTCCTCTGATTTAGGGTGAAGTCGTGGTTTGGCGTTCGCAGCGATGGCAGAAAAGCCCACGCCATGTCCGGTGGAATGCTTGAATTGCGGCCCGAACCCGCGCGTTTTCAAAACGTCCCGCGCCGCCGTGTCAACCTCGGCTGCCTTCACACCCGGGCGAATAGAGTTTAAAGCTGCCTGTCTAGCCTCCGACACTGCGTCGTACATCTTCTGCTGCCGACCGTCCGGCTCTCCAATGACATAGGTTCGCGTGACGTCAGTCCAGTAACCGTCCGCATGAGAGTTCATGTGGACCAGGACCAAGTCTCCCGCTTCGATTCGCTTTGATCGAGAACGAGCATAGGCGCCCGATGCCAGGGCGGAGTTAGCGCCGGACATACACCAGACAAACCCGTCGGCGCGTCTGAGCTTGTCGAATTCCACAAGGCTAGTGCTGAGCGGGTCGCGGAACCGCGTCGCCGTTTCCACTTCACTTCCACCGATTTTGATTTGTGCGGAGCCGGAGCCGAAGGCCTTTTCCGCAATTCCACAGGCGATTCGAAGCTGCTTGATTTCGGATTCGGTTTTCCGGGCCCGCAGATCGGCTAAAGCTTCGTCAGCGGGTTCCAGAGTTGATCTCGAATGCGCCTCATGCAGGAGAGCCTGCATGGTTCCACCATAGAGGTGCATCGCGGCATAGGACGCCGGTTCCGAGGTTTCACTCGCCTCAAAGCCGATATGAAGCTGGCCGGCAGAGACGCTGTCGATTAGTTCTGCAAGCGGGCCGCGTATCCCCTGCGCAGCGGTGATGATTTGATCGAGAGATCCAGACTTGAATGTACGTACCTCATCTGCCCAGCCGCTGTTCGCTAGATCCTCTTCGTCTTCCGGTACCAGCAACGCGATGTGGCCATCCGCAGAAGCGGTTGCTACACCAGTGCCAACCACAGGCCAATAACCGGATAGAAGGAGCACGTTCTTCGGAAGCGCGCAAACGACCAAATCCCACTGGTTCTTGCGAAGCGCTACCCGAATCCGATCGATACGCTCCGGGTTCCTCATCGCTAAACGACTTCCCGGACTTTATCCTCGAGGACCGTCTTGATGATCTTCCAGCGGTCTTTCTCGCTCTTGCCGAGAGCTTCGGTAAAGTGAAGCGCCTGCTCGGCGGTGATATTCCCCGGCAGCGGAGGTTCGTTTGGATCGACAACAGCCTCGATTACCGCCGGACCGGGGTGCGCAAGCGCCTGCCGTAAAATGCTTTCCGCATCTTTCGGATTTTCTATCGTGAATCCGACCGCTCCGCAAGCCCTCGCATGCGCCGCAAAATCGATCGGCTGCAGGTCCACTCCAAATGAAGGGTTGGCTTCCTGAACCATCTGCTCCCACTTGATCTCACCGAGGACATTGTTCTTGATGACGATCACTTTGACGGGCAGTTTGTATTTCACGAGCGTGGCAATTTCGCCCATCAGCATCGTGAGGCCACCGTCACCCACAACACAAACAACTTGCCGACCCGGGTAAGCCACCGCCGCGCCAATGCTGTACGGCAGTCCGTTCGCCATGGTCGCCAAAGAGCCCGAAAGCGAGAATTTCATCTCATCGCGCATTTCGATGTAGCGAGCCGTCCACGTTGCGATGGTGCCGCTATCGGAAGAGACAATCGCGTTGGAATCGAGCAGCTTATTGAGGTGATAAGTGACTACTTGTGGCTTCATCGGCATGTCTTGCCGAGTCCCGCGCTCTTCCATGAGCTGATTCCAATCCGCCATGCGCTTTTGGGCTTTTTCGAGGAAGGATCGGTGTTTCTTGCGCTCAATCATGGGCAGGAGAGCACGCAGAACGGCGCCGCAATCACCGACGAGCCCTACATCTACCGGATGCCGCAAACCAATGCGCGTCGCATCGCAATCGATTTGGACCGTCTTCGCCTGGCCGGGCTTCGGCAGAAATTCCATGTAGGGAAAGCTACTTCCGGCAACAACGAATGTGTCGCACTCTTTAAGCGCATCTTGCGACGGCGCCGTGCCAAGCAGACCGATGCCGCCAGTCGTATAAGGGTTGCGATCCGGAACCACCGCCTTGCCCAACAGCGGCTTAATGATCGGCGCGCCCGCAGCTTCCGCGAGCGCGAGTACTTCCTGGCGCGCTCCGAGGCAACCGCGCCCAATCAGTAGGGCGACCTTCGATCCCTTATTGATGAGATCCGCCGCCTCTTTCAAGAGCCGGTCGGACGGAACGGGGTAATTCGTCGCGAACAGATCGGCGCTATGTTGCGAGATGTTGGCAGAGGAGCGCTCACCCTCGGACTTTGTCCATTCCTGAATGTCCTTCGGTATGGTGATGTGTGAGACCGTTCTGCGCGTCAGCGATGTCTTAATGGCTTCGTCCACAACGTTCACCAGATGAGCCGGGCCCATGACCCGCTGATTGTAAGCGGCCACGTCCATGAACAGCTTGTCTAGATCGACATCCTGTTGATAGTTAGTGCCGATTAAATCGTGAAACGTATGACCAGTAATGGCCAGAACTGGTTGCCCATCGCATTTCGCGTCGTACAGTCCATTTAGTAAGTGGATACCGCCCGGTCCTGAGGTGGCAAGACAAACGCCTAAGCGGCCCGTGTACTTTGCGTAGCCGCACGCAGCGAAAGCTGCGGCTTCTTCATGGCGTACTTGGATGAAGCGCAACTTAGCTTCATGAGTGCGTAACGACTCCATAATCCCGTTGATGCCATCACCCGGGAAGCCGAAAATCGTATCAACACCCCACTCGATGAGCCGTTCAACCAGATGATCTGCTACGGTCGCTGCCTTTGACATTTCTAATTTGATGTTCTCGCCGAACGCGGGAAAGCGCTGTGTCTTTTGTCACGAAGCTGCGTGGAAATCGTGCGGTGTCTCTCAGGGAGATACCGGCGTGGATCAAACCATGTCAGATGAGAGTTCCGACACCAATGCGGGGCTTTTCAGCGGAGTGTCCGCGCCAGCGAAGGCCCTTAGTGCTTGCATATTGGGTATCGTTACGAGTCTTCGGCCTTGCAATTTGATCAATCCGGCTTTCTCCAATTGAGTAAAGGCCCGCGACACGACCTCTCGGGCAGAGCCGACCCGGCTCGCAATTTCCGAGCGATTCATCATCAATTCCACGACACACGCATCCTGGCTTTGGATTCCTCGTTGCTGGCAGACCGTGAGCAAATACTGTGCGACGCGTTGATCCACTTGCCGCAGTGCCAGCGTTTCGATCAATTCCGCCGAGTTGCGAAGCTTGTTTGCTAGCGCTCGCGCCAAATTCCAGAGCAGTTCGGGATGTGTCTGGCATAATCCTAGTGCCTCACGCCTTCGAATGGCGAGAACTTCTGAGGGCGCGTCCGCGATCACGGTGCTGTAAAATTTGCCTCCGCCGAAAATTGCAACGGCAGCAAGGATTGCGCCGGGGCGCTCCGTTGAAAGAACCTGCTCGCGACCGTCGACGCTCAGCCGAACGGAGCGCAGCACGCCTCTACCCACCACGTAAAGCGCCGATGCGTCATCCTGCTCAGAATAGAGGATTTCTCCTCGGTTAAGGCTTTGAGTGGTGAACGATGCCACGAGCGTGCTCAGAATGGGCTCGGAAAGGCTCCCGAACAAATCGGTTGAACGGAGTACTGCAACCCTGTCGAGTGCATTCCTTGACACCACCCTAGACATGTTGTTGGCGCAGTCTCCCCTTACCGGACAGGTTGTGCTGCCTCTTTAGGTAGACGCCACTGAAGCTCTTTCGGTGGCGCGATGGCGAGGTTTTTCATAGTCAGTGATTTCTAACGAGGTGCGACCCTAATCGACATGCTCATTACCAGTGACAAATATCACAGCCATTTCAGCTCAAGCACGAGATGCTGGAACGTCAGACCCAGCCATGGAGAGGTCTGTCGCAAGTCTTCTCTCTTGCGCACGCGAATTGCGTTCAAGGCTGAATGGCATAGCGACCACGACCCAGCGGCATCAAAGGAGTGAAATGCGTCTCAACCCGGATACAAAGCTGGGTAGCTTGTTGGTTGCAATTCCCAGCGCCTTACGTGTTTGTGATGGATTCCACATTGCGATCAGCGGGAAGGAGGCAAAGACGTTAGAGGAAGTGTGTGTCGAATCCGGAATCACGCTTGAGAGCTTTCTTGACGCTCTGGACCAGATCGACTGGGAAAAAGAGTACCGGCCAGAACCGAGCTGACATTTGGCGTCAGGCAGCAGCGATCTTCTCACACATTTTATTTTGGGCTGTGACAAAACGCACGGCGCTAGTCCGTCGATATAGCCGATCATGATGATGATTGGCAGAGAGCATTAACGCGTACGGGCTCATAGGGGATCTGGGAACTGCCGCACTTATTAGTGCCACTGGGAATCTAAGTTGGCTTTGTTGGCCTGATTTCGACTCTGAGGCATGTTTTGCAAGCTTGTTGGGAACGGATGAAAACGGCGTTTGGAGACTCGCTCCCAAATCGTTCAAAACCAGCACACGCCGATACCTTCCAGGCACGGTCGTCTTAGAGACGACTTACATCCAGAGGTTTGGCGCCACAGTAACTGTGACGGATCTGATGCCGAAACGAGACGGACACTCCTGCATCGTGCGCATTGTACGAGGGATCAAAGGGCGAACTTCAATGCGAACGTGCTTTGCCCCGCGCTTCGACTACGGTGATTCCCAGCCGCGTCTCGAGCAGACCGGAGATAAAACCTGGAGCGCGGTAGCAGGGCCTCATCAACTGGTGCTGCGGAGTAATGTGGATCTCCGTTGCGAGAAAGGCGACCTCGAGGCGGAATGGCGTGTGATGGAAGGGGACGTCCATTTCTTCACCGTTCAACACGGCAATTCTTACAAAGAACCCGAGCCTCCAAGCCGCGATGCGTTGCGCGCTGAGGAAGAAACAATTGCTTATTGGCGAAAGTGGAGTTCGCAAGGTACATATAAGGGTCCTTACAAGGATGCCGTCGAACGCTCCCTGTTGACTTTGAAAGCTCTCACCGATCGCTCATCCGGTGGGTTCGTAGCCGCCCCCACGACTTCGCTTCCCGAGAAGGTCGGCGGAATTCGTAACTGGGACTATCGGTTCTGCTGGTTGCGCGACACAACTTTTTGTTTGCTCGGGTTGACCCATTGCGGTTACACCGAAGATGCCAAGGCTTGGCTGAATTGGTTGAGCCGGTCCGTGCAAGGCGATCCTTCCGGCCTCAAGATCATGTACGGCATCACAGGGAAGCGTGAGCACAGTGAATGGTCCGCCGGCTGGCTATCCGGTTACAGAGCCTCCAAACCAGTGCATATCGGCAACAAGGCTTCCGATCAGTTGCAGCTGGATACGTTCGGCGAAGTGCTCGATTCGCTATACAGGGCTCGTTGTCACGGGTTGTATCCGCTTGACGATCAGAGCGGTCAGCCGCTGGAAGTTCCAATGCTTGAGCATCTTGAAACAGTATGGGAGCAGCCGGACGACGGACTTTGGGAGGTTCGCAGCGGACGTCAACAGTTCACCCAGTCGAAGGTCATGGCCTGGGTAGCCTTTGATCGGGGCATTCGAGCCGCAGAAAGGTTCGGCATGAAAGGTCCCGTGGAACGCTGGCGGAAACTCAGGACAAAAATCCACACCCAGGTGTGCAAGCGCGGCTTTCATAAGGGGATGAATAGCTTCACCCAAATCTATGGGAAGAAGCATCTGGATTCCAGTCTTCTCCTGCTGCCTCTGGTCGGCTTTCTGCCTGTTACGGATGAGCGTATTACCGGGACAATCAAGGCGGTCGAGAAACACCTTCTCCGTGACGGACTGCTTCTTCGCTACGACACATCACGCGTCCATGACGGTTTGCCCGCCGGTGAGGGAGCTTTCCTCGCTTGTAACTTCTGGCTGGTGGACGTGTACGTTCTGCAGGGTCGCCGCAAAGAGGCGCAGGTGCACTTCGAGAAACTGCTCGCGCTCAGCAACGATCTGCAGCTTCTGTCTGAAGAGTACGACCCGAAGGAAGGCCTGGTAGGCAACTTCCCGCAAGCGTTTTCCCATATCGGGTTGATTGACGCTGCTCTGGCCTTGGCGTCGGGAACGCCAGTACGGCTAAGCGAGCTAGGTGGATCTTAACGGCACTTATCATGACCACTGCGGCGGCGAAAGCAATTCAGCAGACAGCCACTTTCCCGGTGTTCGCGCCTCATTCCGATTACGCGCGCAGCATTGCCGGGTTAAGTACCGGTGTCTTATGGACCACTCTTGGAATTCTGCTGCTCGTAATGGGCCTCGTCTCCTATGCCGTTCACAAGTTTCGGGAGAAGCCAGGAGCACCCACACCCAAACCGGTCTATGGAAACGTAAAGCTGGAGATTGCTTACACACTTGGTTTCATCGTGATCCTGGGTGTCATCTCCGTTTTTTCCATCCGAGCTATGGAAGCGTCCGATCCTCCCACTAATCAGGGGAACACTTTGCTGATCGTGGCTCACCAGTGGTGGTGGGAGGTGCGCTATCCAGCCAGCGGTATTATCACGGCGAACGAGATCCACATTCCCGTCAATCAGCCGCAGCAAGTCGGGCTGAGATCGGCTGATGTAATCCACGACTTTTGGGTTCCGGAGTTGGGCCGAAAAATGGACATCATTCCTGGAATTGAGAATCGGAGCTGGTTCGCGGCCGATGCGCCAGGTATTTACCTGGGCGCTTGCGCCGAGTATTGCGGGCAGGAGCACGCCTGGATGCGAATTCGAGTGGTCGCGCAGATGCCGGAGGATTTTGCGAAGTGGCAGCAGGCGCAGTTCGCCGTCCCGCTTACGCCCACCGACGGTGATGCGGCGCAAGGAGCACAGGACTTCCAACAGTTAAGTTGCGCCAGTTGTCACACCATTCGCGGAACGGCTGCGAACGAGAGAATCGGTCCTGATTTGACCCATGTGGCTGGCCGGCAAACGATCGCCGCCGGACGTCTGGAAAACACACCCGGGAATTTGGCGAGATGGCTGCTTGAACCCGATCTGGTGAAGCCGGGCTGCAAGATGCCCAATCTGCATCTTCCGCGCGAACAATTGAATTCTCTGGTTGCTTATCTGGAGACCCTGAAGTGAGTGAAGTTTCTGTCCTTCCGCTCCCCATGCGGGATTTGCGCGACTTCGAAGAGAAGAACACACTTCTGAGTTGGCTTTCCTCCTGCGATCACAAGCAGTTAGGAATTCTCTATTTACTCACTGCGCTCGGGTTTTTCATCATCGGCGGTTGTGAGGCGCTGTTCATGCGCATTCAGCTTGCGGTGCCGAATAACCACTTTCTAAAGCCGGAAGGGTACGACCAACTATTTACGCTTCACGGCACAACCATGATCTTCCTTGTCATCGTGCCCGCCTTGCTCGGTCTCTCCATGTATCTTGTTCCGCTGATGATCGGCGCGCGTGACGTAGCCTTCCCCAGGTTGAACGCATTCGGCTTCTGGCTATTACTTTTCGGCGGTGTTTTCCTGTACACCAGCATCTTTTTCGGCAATGCTCCGGATATGGGCTGGTTCAGCTACGCACCGCTGAGTGAAAAGCCCTACTCTTCGCTGCCCGGAGTGGACTTCTGGGCGCTCGGATTATTTTCAATCGGCATCGGAACACTGGCGTCAGGGATCAACTTAATCGTGACCGTGTTCACGATGCGTGCGCCCGGCATCACTATGAAGCGCCTGCCACTCTTTGCATGGATGACGATGGTCAATTCCTTTCTAATCGTCTTTGCGTTGCCGGCGCTCAACGCTTCGCTCGCCATGCTGCTGATCGACCGCGGCCTTCACGCGCGCTTCTTCACCCCTGACACCGGCGGCTCTCCGATTTTATGGCAGCACTTCTTCTGGTCGTTCGGCCATCCGGAGGTCTACATCATGGTGCTGCCTGCCTTCGGCATCATCTCCGAGGTGATTCCGGTATTCTCGCGCCAACCCATTTTCGGCTATGGCTTTGTGGCCGCTTCTACCGTCGCTATTGCATTGCTCAGTTTCGCTGTGTGGGCCCATCATATGTTCGCGGTGGGATTGGGCCACACGATGGATATGTTCTTCGCCTTCGGGAGCATGCTGATCGCCGTCCCAACAGGCATCAAGATCTTCAACTGGGTGTTCACGATGTGGAACGGTTCTATCCGCTTCACCACGGCAATGAAATTCGCCACCGCATTTCTTGTCGAATTCACGATTGGCGGACTAAGTGGCGTAATCTTTGCAGTCGTTCCCATGGATTGGCAAGTAACTGACACTTACGTGATCGTCGCGCACATTCACTACGTGCTCTTTGGTGGAACTATGTTCGCCATATTTGCGGGTATCTATTACTGGTGGCCCAAGATGAGCGGCCGTATGCTTTCCGAACGCCTCGGCACGTGGCACTTCTGGACGACCGTCGTTGGTTTCAATCTCACCTTCTTTGTGCAGCACATGCTTGGCATTGCCGGCATGACACGCCGCGTTTGGACGTATCCTGCCATGCCTCACTGGGGCTTACTGAATATGATCTCGACCCTTGGGGCTTTCCTTCTCGCCGGCTCCACCGTATTTTTTTTCTGGAACATGCTGCGTACTCGGAAGTATGGCAGGATCGCCGGACCGAACCCCTGGGAGGCGTGGACGCTCGAATGGGCCACCTCTTCTCCGCCGCCGCCCTACAACTTCGCGCAGATCCCCCCAGTACACGGTCCACGTCCGCTTTGGGATCTGCATCATCCGGACCAACAGGACCGTTATCTGAACAAGTGATCAGATGAACGTCCAAGCCGTCGAGAGTTCCGCTCAAGGTCTGCTGCAGAAGAAGACCCTGCTGGCCACGCTTCTCTTTGTTTCCTCCGAGGCTATTTTTTTTGCCTGTCTCATTGCGGCCTACGTGTATTACGCGACGTCATCTCCCTTAGGCCCTAACGCACATAACGTGCTCGATCCTCTGAAGACCGGCTTTTATACCGCGTGTTTGCTAAGCAGCAGTGTCACCGTGGCTTTCGCCGAGCGCGCGCAGCGGAAAAGCAAGCCGGGTCTAAGCCGCTGGCTTGCCGCCACAATGGGTTTAGGTGCCATTTTTCTCTATGGAGAAATGCAGGAATACCACAAGCTGCTGAATGAAAACGTAACCGTCAGCCGCAATCTGTTCGGCAGCACATATTACACGCTCACCGGCTTTCACGCGCTGCACGTGACAATCGGCCTCATTCTGCTGGGCACCATGCTTGTCATCTCTCTAAAAAAGAAAATGTTCACGCCCCAGCAGTCTGCGCTTGAGTGCATTTCTTATTACTGGCACTTCGTCGACGTCGTCTGGGTTGCCGTCTTTTCCGTTGTTTATTTGTGGTCAACCCAATGACACCGCCGCTGACCACAACAAGACTGCTGCTGTCTGCTTGGGACTTCGAATGGTCCATAAACTTAGGTTCGGCAGCGTTGCTAGCTGTCTACTTCTGGAAAGTCGAAGCTGGTCTGTGGCGGAGGACTTCGTTTGCGCTTGGAATTCTCGTTCTGGTCCTTTCGCTCGAATCTCCGCTCGATCCGCTCGGAGACGATTACCTGTTCAGCGCCCACATGGCCCAGCACTTATTGCTGATTCTCATTGTGCCGCCTTTGCTTCTGATGGGAATTCCTGAAAGCGCCGCGCGCAAGTGGCTTCGCGTGCCATTAATCGCAAAAGCAGAAGGCATTCTGGGCAGACCCGTTGTCGCGTGGTCTTCGGCGATCGTTGTCATGACGCTCTGGCACGTCCCTCTCCTATACAACTTCGCGCTAGCCCACGAGACGGTGCACATCTTCCAGCACCTCAGTTTCCTGGTGACAGCCACCATGTTCTGGTGGCCGGTACTGCATCCGATCCGGGAGTGCCGCCTAGCGCCGGGCATTGCAGTGCTCTACCTCTTCGCCGCGGCCGCAGAAAATTCCGTGCTTGGCATCATTCTCACATTTATCGCGCCCGGCCACTATCCTGCCTATCTTCATCCCGATGATGAGTATGGAGCTCTACATCTCATCCGGAACGTCTGGCAGATTTCCCCTGCTTCTGACCAGCGGCTTGGCGGCTTGTTGATGTGGATTCCGGGATGCTCTATCTACTTCATCGCGATCTTAGGTGTCCTCTCGCACTGGTACGCCCAACCGGACACCGATGTCGAACTGTCACAACAGATCCCAAGTCATGAACCGGCGGGTCTGCGATGAAGAAGAAAATCCAATACTTATTAGTGAACGCACTGGGAATACTCGGCTACGTGTTGCCCATCGGTATCGCCGTGTGGCGTGTGTCCACGGGCAGGGGCGCCAAAGGGCCGGCAAAAGCAAAAAAGCACCAGGAACCGAAAGTGCAAGGCGCGGTAGAGTACGAAAGCCTTTCGCTGAGCACCTCCGGCGATGCGCCACTGGATCGTCTCGCGCGCATAGCCGCAGATGAGAATCGCAAACCTCCTTCTCTCCGTGACGAGTTTTCGCCACAACGGGAGGAGAGCGTCGAAGATGTCTTGAAGTGCCAGGGGCTCGAAAGCGCGCGATTACCAGGTTGGGGTGAGCCCAAGCCGGACCGCTTGCCCGTACCAACCTATGCGCCCGCCGTGATGGCTTTTGGCATTGTCATCTTTGCCATGGGATTGGCGACGATCTGGTACGTCTGCGTTGTCGGTTCCGTGGTATTCGCCGTCGCCGCGTGGCGCTGGGTGGGCGAACTGCAAGGAGAGTGAACCTAGTGGAAGTTGAAGGAATCAACGTCACACGCAGACGCCTGCTGATGGGGGTCAGCATCGGCGCCGGCAGTCTGGTCGCCGCGGCGGCAGCAATTCCGCTCATCGGCTTTTTTCTGGGGCCGATGTATCGAAAGTTCCCGCCGGTCTGGCGCAACGTGGGTCCTCTCGATAAGTTCAAAATAGGGGCGACGGTGCAGGTCGACCTCCTGACCTCCGGAAACTTGCCATGGGATGGACCTGCTCAGCGCATTGGCGCGTGGCTCCGACGCAATAACGAACAGAACTTCACTGTCTACTCGTCCAAGTGCACGCACCTGGGGTGCCCCGTTCGTTGGATTCCCAGCGCCGAACTGTTCATGTGCCCCTGCCACGGCGGCGTCTATTTCAAAGATGGCGACGTAGCTGCCGGGCCCCCTCCCGAACCTTTGCAGCAATTTCCGGTACGCGTGAAGAACGGACAAGTCGAGGTGCAATGGCGTCCGGAACAGGTTCACTACACAAAGCTCGAATCGCCATGCGCTGGATGTTCCAGCCGAAGCACAAACTTCCAGCAGATTAAGCCTCTCGATCAGGAGGTCGTTTGAGGGCGCTCAAGAAACTGCTTTCCGGTGCGCTCGACTGGTTTGAAGACCGGACAGGTCTCGTCTCGAAGCTCAAGCCCATCATGGAGCATCCCGTTCCAAAGACGAGTAAGTGGGCCTACGTTTTCGGTTCCGCCACCTTGTTCTCTTTCGTTCTGCAAATCGCCACCGGCGTCGTCCTGGCGACGATGTATGTTCCGTCGACAGATAACGCTTTCCAGAGCCTTTCCCATATTCAGAACGGAGCATTATTCGGGCATATCGTCCGCGGGATGCACTATTTCGGGGCATCCGCCATGTTCATGTTCATCGGCGTCCACATGCTGCGCGTGTTTCTGTACGCGGCATATAAGTACCCACGCGAGGTGAACTGGATTTCAGGCGTCCTGCTACTGATGCTCACCTTGGCGATGGGCTTTACGGGGCAGTTGATGAGGTGGGATCAAGATGCGGTCTGGTCGGTCAATATCGCGGCGAAGCAGGCCGCTAGACTTCCTCTTGTCGGCGCTTGGTTCTCGCGGTTTGTTTACGGCGGTGACCACCTCAGCGGCATCACGTTGACCCGGTTTTTCGACCTGCACGTCTTTCTCATTCCCGGAGCCATGATGGCGATCATCGGGCTCCACTTGTACCTCGTCCTACGAAATGGCATTTCTGAGCCGCCCAAGGCTGGCGCTCCCGTTGATCCCCGCACTTACAAAAAGCAATACGAACAGCTACTAAAGAAGGAAGGCGTTCCTTTCTGGCCGGACGCCGCCTGGCGTGACGCTCTCTTTGGCTCGCTGGTCGTGTCTGTCTGTATAGCGCTGGCTGTAACTATTGGCGCGCCCAAGCTTGTTCCTCCCGCCGACCCCAGCGTCCTCCAGGCAAATCCTCGCCCCGATTGGTATCTGATGTGGTATTTTGCTGTGCTCGCCCTGAGCCCGCACAATCTCGAGTCCTACATCATGTTCCTTGCGCCGCTGGCGATCTTCGGAACAATGCTGGCGCTGCCGCTCTTCTTCAATCGCGGGGAACGCAGTCCGAAGCGCCGTCCTTGGGCGATAGCCTGGGTCGTCATCGTAGTCTTGGGCGTGCTTGGGTTGTGGCGCGAGGGTGTGGAAGCGCCATGGTCGCCGCGCTTCCAATCCCCGCCGCTTCCTAACTCGCTGCCATCTTCCGCACCTGTAGCGGCTCTGCACGGCCAGGTTCTCTTTCATGACAAAGGTTGCGAGTACTGCCACACCATCAATGGCCTCGGCGGCTTGCGCGGGCCAAACCTGTCGAACGTCGCAAATAGACTTACCGAACAGGACATGGTAATTCGAATCTTGAATGGCGGTCGTAACATGCCGTCGTTTGGTGGGATCCTACATCCCGATCAGGTGAGCGATCTGGTCACTTACCTGGAGACGCGCCGATTGCATCCCGGACCGGATCTTTCGCAGGCGCGCTGAACACGCTAGAAGCCGCGTCACTACTAATGACCCGACATGGTCCGTTAGTGTCCTGATTGATTCCTGGAATACGGTCGCGGAGCGCTGAAAGGCTCCGTTCCACACCTTCGCGCGTGAAGCGGGGAGACTTGGCACCCGAAACTAGATCGCCCCGTTCCGTAGTTCGTCACTATTCCTTGTACCGGCGGGTTCAACGTATCCTGTAATTTCATAACGGCAAGTACCTGTTCGTTTCAGCCATGCCGATGTTGAGCGATTTGGCGAGATCGCGATCGGTCCAGGTCGCCGCTCAATTGATTTCTTTAAGAAAGCTCAACACCTCGGCAGTTGGAACAGCTTGCGCCGCATTCTCGTGTGCTGGCCGGCTGAATCGGTCACGGTTAGCCATATTCAATCTTTTCGCCCCCGGCATTCTTCTTCTCGTCCTCGCTCATATACTACTGGCCCGCGGACGCTACGCATCGTCCGTCGGGCGACTCAGCCGCTCCGGCGGTGTGGTTTGCCTATTCTCCGGATCGCAAAGGCGAGCATCCGCACCGGCATCTCGCCACGTTTACAGGAACGCTGCAAGCAGATGGTTACGCCGGCTTCAACCGGCTATATGACAGTGTCCGTATTCGAGAAGCAGCTTGTTGGGCTCACGTTCGGCGCAAGTTCTTCGATATCCACCAGGCACATGCGTCGCCGGTTGCCAAAGAAGCGATCGAACGCATCGGGCAGCTGTATGCGATTGAAAGCGAAATCCGTGGCGCTTCGCCAAAGGAACGTCAACAGGCACGGCAGGCGCGAGCCTGCCCTTTATTAATAGCCCTGCACGAATGGTTCAAAGCAACGCTCGTCCGGGTCTCCAGGAAGTCCGAGATCGCGGCCGCCATCGGCTATGCGCTCGCACGCTGGTCAGCGCTTGTGTGCTACTGCGATGACGGCCAGATCGAGATCGATAACAACACGGCGGAACGCGCGCTGCGCGCTGTCGCTCTTGGCCGCAAGAATTACCTCTTCGCTGGATCAGATCGTGGCGGCGAACGCGCGGCAGCCATCTATAGCTTGCTTGGGTCTGCCAAACTCAATAGACTTGATCCCGAAGCGTATGTAAGCGGCGTGCTCGCATGCATTGCAGATCATCCGGTGAATCGTATCGCGGAACTGCTGCCGTGGAATCTGAAAGCCGCCACGCCTGACGCCTAGATCGGTGGTGCCGCTGTGGTGACATATTAAAGCAGCGCTATGTCACGCTTTGCTGATCAACGCCAAGCCAAAGAGTTCGCAATAGGGCTGATCGCATCGGAAGCAGAGAGGACGAGAGTACAGCTATCAGAACTCGAGCGCAAGATGCTGTACTTTTCCGAAACTGGATGGACTCTTCCGGGTATGGCAGAAGCAGCCAAAAAATTCGAGAGCGAATATGATTCGCGGCAATACGATAGAAAGATCGCCACACTGATAAAGAACCTGCAAAAGCGGCTGAAGCCAGAGGACCCGAACGCCCTCAAAGAATGGTCGGATGCTCTCGGAAAGCTGAGCGAAGGTGATCATTATTTACTCGTGCTGGCCCGGCTGAATGTGGAATCGCCCCACCGACCGCCTCATGATTGTTTGAAGCTCTGCGTAACGGTTCTGCTGATCGTTGTAGTCGGCGTGGGGCTCATGGGACTTTTGCCCGAGCAAGCCACCGGAGCGTTTGCGCGCGAAAAATCGGCCTTCATCATCTGGCTCATTGCGATTATCGGCCTATCGGGATTCCTGCTGCTCGCACTGCTACTCGGACGACAGAGGGCTAATGACATACTTGGCACCTTGATCTCAAAGATATTCGGAGATCCCGGTGGGAAGTGAAAGATATCCTCCTTGTCAATGCGGCCATTACCGTGCGCTTACGAAAAAGATTCAATGTGAAAAGAATCAAAGGCTAAACCGCCAAGCACCGTTAGGTTCGAAGAATTCGATTGATGATGATTTTGCACACAAGAGGCGGGAACTTGACGATCCCGAGCAGGAGTTCCTGCTTCGGCTGCAGGAGCGCCACGGCGAGTCGGTGGACCGGCACGCGATTCTGCAATGCATCACGGGCGATCTGAAGAGCTACTCAGATCTCAAAGCCTTCCTCGACTTCGAGCAAAAACAAACTACCGCTCCGCACAAGCTCAAGAATCCGGCAGGCCACTATCGGTGCACCGTGGGCAAGTTTTACGAGGCTCGCGCTAAGCGCCGGGATTGGGATATCCGTTCCCAGATGAAAGCTCTCGAAGCCAAGATCAGCGGCTCTACGGCATTGAAAGACTCGCTGACATGTTCCCTCGGGCGCTGCAACGGTACCGGTGAGTGCTGGGATGATGGCGGTCTGGTAACACCCTTTACCTGCGAAATCGGACAGAAATTGCCCTCCAAAGTGCTCGCAGCGTTCGAGCAGATGAACGCCCTAACACGAGGGTCGAACAGATTTTTCCAATGAAGTTTACGCAACGATAAACTCCGGGAGCTTCGCCCGGGCGCGCGACAAGGGAGCTGCCCTTCGGGTTTCAGGCGGTACCTCCTTCTGTCGCTCTGCTCCTCCTTCCCCCGAAAAAGCGCAAGCGCTTCAGCCACCCTTGCACTTGCCGCCCCAGTCTGCCAGCGACGCCTCGGAGGTGTTATGACGCCTCATCAAATATTTTCGACCAACAGCGGAGAGCCTGAAGCAAGGGAGAAGCGGCTAAAACCTCGCACCGCTGACTTAATTTACTATGCTGATTACCTTTGCGGCCGGTACTTCGAAACATCATCGCGCGAGTGGATCTGCGCTAACTGTCACCTCGGCATTTGCTTCGTATCCCTGGATTGTATTTACCGCGCCTTCGACAGAGCGGAACCATTGACTGGCCACAATGCGCTCCTTAATGAAAAGGTGATCCTGCTCGATGATGTTGTTCATGTAGGGTGCCGGCCGGCATAGGCAGGCTTTCGGCAGTTCGCCTATTGCTTCAGTTCAGCCTTATAGATGGACAGGCTGGATGCCCATCGACGATGATCACTCGTGGCTGAAGATGTCCTATATGCCTCAAGGCTAATTGCAGGAAATGTTTAGCAGCCATGCGATCTCGGTAACGAGAGAGCGTGAAATCGACGGTGTTGCCCTCCGAATCTAGTGCTCTGTATGGATAGGTCCATCTCCCGGCTACTCGAATGTACGTTTCATCCACCCGCCAGGACCGATTCGGACGGCGGAGATACCGCCTCATCGTTTGGTTCAGGATCGGAGCGTAACGTAAAGCCCAGCGGGCGATCGGGGAATGATCAACGCTTAACCCGCGCTCGGCCATAAGTTCCTCGAGTTCGCGATAGCTGAGCGAATACCGAAGATACCAGCGCACACACAGCACAATCAGCTCGTCCTGATGCTGTCTTCCCTTGAACACCGTTGGTCGGTTCCTTCGCACTCGGCTACCTTAACAGCCTCTGGTTTCCTTTTGCGACACTACCCGTTAATCAGCTAGCGTCGCGGGTTCTTGGGCAGACTCAGTAGATTCGCAAAGAGGCGAAATGCGCCCGGCACACCTTCCGGCAGCTCCCGGTAGAAAGCGTAGGCATTGTAAATATAAATGCCCTTGCCATACTTCGCGTATAGCAGCCCACCCTTTTGCGTCGATTGCCCGGGGTCATGTGTTTCGAGAAGAGCCGAATAATGGCCGTCCCAGGTGCTGAGGAACTTCGAACCACGCTCTTCCACCCACCCCCGGAAATCAGCATCTGTAATCTTGTTGGGCCAGTTGAAAACGGGGTTTTGGGGATCGAGGATTTCAACCTTGCTCTCTTCGTCTGTTACTTCCTCGGGCTCGTTGCCCATCGTGTATGCATATGGACCGTAGTTGTGATCGAACTCCGGAGTATTGTATTGGACCATCAACACTCCACCATTCTTTACATACTCGAGCAGTCGGCCATTGTAGATGGCGAGTTCCGGGCGGGCCGCATACGCGCGAACACCTAGAAGGATAGCGTCGAATCCGCTAAGGTTTGCCCCCGCTAAATCGCTTCTAGTCAGGAAACTGACGCTGAGACCCAGTTCCGTTAAGGTGGAAGGCACGTCATCCCCACTCCCCGTTACGTAGGCAAGTTTTAGACCGGGAGCAATTTTTACATCGGTTCCCCTGGTCGAATAGGTCGATGCGCTATAGAGAAAATAAGGGCGCAGACCACTGTAGCCCGTAACCGTATATCCCTCACCGTAGGTCTTTCCGCCATAGCTTGCTAGCGCTGTTATTTCATATGCCTTGTCGCTGAGCGCCGCCGGTGTGACCAGAAATCGAAGCGCGCGGTCCTCGCCGTCTTGTTCGGTCTGAAAAGGCGACGTCGGTGGGTCGCTCTTCCATCCCTTCGGCAACTGCAAGCTGACTGAGCCTACGGCCGGCCCTTTCACATTGCTGTGGACGGTAACCGAGAGGTCGAAAGACCTAGCATTAAGCGGAACAACACCGGCACGTGGACTTACTTGAACGGAAATAGCGGGGCCTACGGTAAGAGGCTCGTAAACGACACCTAAACCCGTGATACGCCGCGAAGTCTGCACAACCTGACCCACTTTCACAACAACACCCTGGTATGCAACTTCGACCCAGGCATTCAACGGGTAGGGCGACAAAGGCCGATTGAGGTCCGACCGATCCAGGAGATCGTAGTACGGTTGCTCAATCGTCGGCCGGGTGAAGTATGGCTTGGTATAAGGCGCGGTACTTGCGACTTTAACTGAGAAATGTCGATCAACGCCGCTGCCCGGCGCAAGATCAATTTTGTTGACGTTCGCATCCTTGCCGCTAATCGAGAAAGCCTCAGCGTCCGTAGAGGAAAGGTACACACGTTGTAGCTGCGCCGCCTCCGCGCCATCCTTTGAAACGCTTACCTGTACTCCAAATGTCTGGCCGGGGACGGCCATCCGAAAGGTATCAGGATCGCCCATGAATAACGCGAACAGCGGATTGACCTCCTCGTCGGGCCGGACCACTGCTCGCAGTGAGATGCCCAGTGCCTCGATGAGGCCGCTGTTAAATTGGGCTTGCTTGATACGAAGCTCGTGCAGGACATCGTATTTCTGTTCTTCGGAAAGATGGCTGGACTGAACTTGCTCAATCAGTGCGACCGTTACTTTCAATCCACTGGCAAGATGCGGGGCCGAAGCGTCCGGACGATCCGCCCTGAATGCCGATGCCGCTAATTTGACGGACTCGTCAATGAGCCTCAGGCCCGCATTTAGGAATTCGTGATCGCTGTCTCCGGCGAGGGAGGCAATACTTGCCAGTGAAACATCAATCCCGTCGAAAAAGGTTTTCTCCCGATCGCCGGTGGCAACAACCGAAGCAAAGCGGTGATAGGGTGCGTCGACGGCTCCGGAGCGCGGTATGAAGGGTCCGCCGTTTTGTGATTTCTGATAGCCAAGCCCCTCACGCGATATCTGCACATAGCTGGCCCCTAATAGCGGATCATAGGTGCCGGTCGGAATGCTAACCGTCTCAGAGAATTTGGCTTTGTCTTCACCAAAGAAAGGCACGTGCGCGTAATACTTGAGCGGCTTCCAGGGCCGCAAGCCCTCTCGGATCTGCTCCGGGAAACGATTAGGATTGGCCGCCGCTTCGAAGACTTCCTTTGCCATGAGACCGGCGGTTTGATGATTGCCATGGCCATCGCTCGGTCCGCCAACAAAGACAGACGTAATCACGAGAGGCCGCGTCATCCGAACAACGCGCACGACGTCCCCAAGCACACGATCCTCTGTCCACTTGGTCAAAGCCTCATTCAGGGTCTTTGAAAATCCGTAGTCGCAGACTCGCGTCCAATACTGATCCACGCCGTAATAGCGACCGGCCGTGAGCAGTTCCTGCGTGCGGACCAACCCGAGCGCATCCCAGTAATCGGAGGACATCACGTTGGCGCCGCCTTCGCCGCGATTCAAGGTAAGTAGTCCAACACGCGCACCCACGCCCCGCGATTCATAGGCAAGTGTTCCGCCATCTTCGTCGTCAGGATGCGCTGTGATCATGATCAGGCTGGCACGCGTGCCAAGTTTCTTCAGAGTTTGCCAGAGAGCAGCCGCCCCGCGATTCGCCGCAACGTCTAGCGGCGTTAAGGCTGGTGTGATCGCTGAATCGTATGGCGTCACGGCACCGAGACCTGGGATCAAAATCAGGCCGAGTACTGCGGCGCAAGCAATCCTTGCCGAGTAGGAGTACGTTCTCATTTCATCCTGGACCGAGAAGTATTAGAAATTCAACTTTAATCCCAACCGATCCAGAAGCCCGTACGCGGATTGTCAGATGGTCCAGTGACCGTGTTTCCAACACAGTTTGACGCTCAAGCCACATCATCGGCAATTGAACGCCGCTCGGCCCAGGCGAGCCGGCGCCGGGGCTATTGTTTAACGGCTGTCGCCGAAATCTCAATTTTCGCGCCGCCGATTAGACCCGCAACCTGGACGGTCGCTCGCGCCGGCTTTGGATTGGGCATGAGTTTCTTGTAGACCTCGTTCATCTTCTCCACATCCTTCAGATCGGTGACATAGACAGTCACCGAAACGATGTCCGTCATTTGAAATCCAGCCTCCTCCACGACCTTCGCTACTGCCGCGATGGCATTGCTTGTCTGCAGAGTGATGTCAGTACCCGTCACGTTGCCATGGGAGTCCGGGCCCTGCTGGCCTGCGACATAGAGTGTTTTGCCAGCGATATATCCTTCGCTAAACGGCATGCCATTCTTAAAACCGATTGCTCGGTGTTGGGCAAAGACACAATCCGACGTACCGAGTGCTAGCAGGCCGGCGAGCCAGAGCTTACGTCCTAAGTTTTTCGTGTAGGCATTCATCAGTGGTGTTCCTTCTCGGAATGGTTGCATATTGACGTTGTTAGCTTTTCCAAACAGCAGCTTGAGAGCGAACTGGATTTCACGAGTTGCCAGACGTTAAGAGCAATTCAACATGCACCATTAGAAAGACTCAATTGCATTTTGACGCATAGCAAAATCACAATCGGGTCCTTTCCTCTAGGTTTTGTGCCTGAAGGCGCTGGTGGTTTACTGAATATCAGAACGACATGGCCGTCACTGTTTCGCAGAGAGATCCTCGCTTCGACACCTTGAAGAAGAGCCGCAATCTTCGCTGGCCGAGTTCTATGAGTGAAACGGTCAGCCGTATTGAGCTTTGCGAGACGCCGGAAGGCGCAGCGGAAGCCCTACAGAAGATAGTCAGCGACGGAATCCGTCCCACCATCCGTAGTGGTGGGCACTGTTATGAAGACTTCGTTGTAAATAACCCGGGCGGAGTCATCATTGACCTCACTTTCGTCAATCAAGGCAGGCTTCGAAGCGACGATGATTATCGCATCAGCCCAGGCATGAAGTTGGGAGAGGTTTACCAGGATCTGTATAAGCGCTACGGACTCACGATCCCTGCCGGATCCTGTTATTCGGTCGGAGCTGGAGGGCACATTAGCGGAGGCGGATACGGCGTGATGTCGCGTCTCTACGGATTAACCGTTGACTGGATGACATCCACGGAAATCGCCACCGTTGATGCGCATGGCAAGGTGGAGCTTCGCCGTGTAAGTAAGACGAACGAGCCGGATTTGTTTCGCGCCTGCAGAGGGGCCGGCGGAGGTAATTTCGGGCTGATGACCGGCTTCTTCTTCGACAAACTTCCGCCTGCACCGCAAGAAGTTGTAAACGCCGGCGTTTCCTTCAATTGGTCGACGATGACCGAAGGCCGATTCATCGAGATCCTTACAACATACGGCAACTACTTCGAGACGAGAGGCAAAGATCCTAATACTTGGGGCCTTTTCACCGGGCTGGGACTAACTCATGTCTCCTCTGGTGAGTTCGGGATCTCGCTGCAGTTCTGTAATCCGGATGGATTCTGCAAAGATCTTTCCGTACCCGAGGAGTTCCTGGCACTCTTTGACGATCACAAGGCGTCCACAACGCACACGATCGTACCGGATAGCATTGTTCCGCAGCATAATCCAGGTCGGCACACCAACTTAGCAAGGGCGGCTTTGCACAAGATGCCTTGGCTTGAGGCCACCGTGGGAGAGGGCAGCGGTAGCGGGGGCAGCCAACGCGCGAAGTACAAGTCCTGCTACATGAAGAGAAACTTTACGCCAGACGAGGCAAAGCGTATCTACAGGCATCTGACTCGGCATATGCCGGGTTTGGACCTCAGAGGATCATACTTGTCCGTTGATTCGTATGGTGGAGCAACGAACCATGCAGAGTTGTCGACGGAGACCTCCGTTCCGCAGCGCTCTTCCATCATGAAGTTGCAGTACCTCTCCTATTGGCACCGGCCAGAGGATGATGCCGGGCGTTTGAAGTGGATGCAGGAGTTCTACGAAGACGTGTACTCCGGTCCCAATGTCGACCCAAAGTTCGCTGGAACCCCCTATCCGGGAGACTACTACGAAGGTTGCTACATCAATTACCCGGACTGCGACATGCTCCAGTATTCATTCTGGCCGGAACTCTACTACGGCAACAAAGGACTTGTTCCATTCTTGCAGGATGTGAAACGGCGTTATGATCCCAATAATGTCTTCCATCATGCGATGTCGATTCGGGCTTAGGCGACGTCTATGAGTAGACAAGCACTCAGTGATCGACGCTCATTTCTGAAAACCATCGGAGCAGCGTCAGTTTGCGGCCGCGTTTCCGCAAACGCTGTCCACAGTAGGCCAAAGCGCCTCACCGGCTATGCGTATGTTGGAAGCCTCGGCCCTGCCGGTGGAGACGGTATCGAGGTGTTTCGTATTGAGGGGAACCGGTGGACCCCCATCGAGCGGGTTGCCAGCTATGCACCAGTTTTCTTGCTGCCTCATCCCAACGGGCAGATCTTGTACGTGGCGAATCAGGTCACGCTGCATGGGGGTCTGGCGCGCGGAACAGTAGAAGTGTTCTCGGTCGATCGGCAGAGCGGCGCGTTATCTCGGCTCCAGCGGCGGTCGCTATCGTTGTCGGGCATTAAGCCGCGGGGTCTGGCGCTCTCACCGGATGGACGACATCTGCTGGTTGCTGTGTATGGCGGCGGCGCTTATAACGTTTTGACAGTCGAGCAAAAAGGGACGTTGGGCAACGTCCAAGGGCTTCTTAAGGAACTAGGTTGCGGCACCCATCCCGAACACCAGGTTTCGTCGCATCCTCACACGTTATTGGCTTATGCGCGAGGACGTTTCTCGCTCGCCTCTGATCTGGGTTGTGATCGACTAAGCGCCTTCGCCTTAGAGGGAGACTCTGCATTACGGCGCGTTAGTAAACTGCAAGTTTCGCCCGGCGCAGGTCCTGGTTCTATGGTCCTGCATCCTGGCGGTTCTTTGCTCTATGTGAAGCACGAGCTAAGGCCGGCCATTGCTTGTCATCGGTATCGATCATCGGACGGCGTGATCTCCGAACCTTTCCAAACAGTGCGTTTACCGGAGGAACACATAGATAAGCTTGCCGCCGGCGACTCGTTAGCGATGGATGCGAGGGGCCGGTTCTTGTACGCTAGCTCTGGTCAAAGCGTAACAGTATGGGCGGTCAATACCGAGTCAGGCTCGCTATCGCTGGAATATCAGGCTGGCGAGCTCCAAGGCGTCCATCTTTCGCACCACAATGGTTACCTCCACGCACTCGATCATAGAAACGGCTGCGTGCATCAAATGACAGCGAACGAAGTAAGCGGGCGTTGGGACGACCAAACAGAAGTTGCCTCCGTGACATCGCCGATCAGCTTGGCATTGTTGCGCTGCTGACTTCAAAAGCGCTCCTTGATTCGCGTTTGAGCTGATCCAACTTTTTCCGTCCAGAGATCAGCACAAGGCCCGTAGAACAGCGGACACAGCCCGGCCACGAGAGTTGCCGGGCCGAAATCCTTGTGCGGTCCCAAACTCCAGCCCGTGATAAGGGAGCCATCACGCCGCCCAAAGCCAACCCAACAGCAAATACCGTTGTAGGTAATCAAACTCCACCAGTTTCTCGGATCAGCAGCTTCGGACTACGCGCAAGCGATAAGCATCGTTCGCTCAAAACGGGTGATAAGATCGCATCCAAAATGCGGTCCACTATCTTTTTGTTGACAATGAGCGCGATTGCCGGGCTGGTGGCCGCGCAGGATTCGATGACGGATGCAGGCGCGGGGTGGGCGCCTGAGTTCAAGATGGCCGGGCGGCAGATCATCACGCTGGCTGAGGCGATTCCGGGGGAGAAGTACGGGTGGCGTCCGGGCCCGGGTGTACGCAGTGTAAGCGAGGTACTGATGCATACGGCGTCGGGGAACTACTTTTTTCTGCAATCCATGGGTGTAAAGGCCGGCGAGGATCTGCCGAAGGATCCGGGAAAGAGCGTGACCGCGAAGGCGGACGTGGTGCGATGGCTTAAGGCATCGTTCGAAGCGGTGCAGGAGAATTATCCTAAGATCGATAAGCAGAAGGCGGTGAAATTCCTGGGGCACGACGCTACGTGCGAAGGGGTGCTGCTGCGGGCACTGGCGCATGCTAATGAGCACTTGGGGCAAATGATCGCGTATGCACGAGTAAATGGGGTCGTGCCGCCGTGGTCGAAGTAATCTCGTTGCTTCCGTTGTGATGGCGGCATATTGACGCCGAATGTTCCGCTTGCGTCGCCGCGAACTGATCGCTCGTAGATACGATGGTCAGGGGGCTATTCGTCGGGTCGACTGTCGTAAAAGGCCCATGTAGGACTTTAAAGGATCAAAGGGAACTTCGCGGCAGTGATCTGCTTAGTTCCGCTATTTATCCGTGATCTGGTGAAAAACTCGCAGGAGATTGCCCCCCATCACTTTCTTGATTCGCTGCTCTGAGTAGCCTCTGCGACGCATCGCGTCGATGATTAAAGGCGTGTCGCTGATATCCCGCATAGGCAGCGGCAGGGTTGGACCACCGTCGAAATCAGTGCCGAGAATGACATGGTCTTCGCCAACCAACTGAATGCCGCGATCGGTTACCTGTAGCCACTGATCCACTGTGAACTTGAGATCGTCCGGAGCGTTACTACCAAGCATCGGGAACTGCGGCGCAACCATCTTGTCTATCTCCTCAATGCGAAGGTCGGATGAATGGACACGTGCCGTATCCCAGAATGGTTTGCCAGCGTGTTGTGTGCGCCAGTCGAACACTCTCCGATTGTGGAATTCATTGCCGATCTGGAATCCGATCAGCCCTCCCTTCGCAGCCAATTTCTTCAACAGCCAATCTGGCATATTCCGTGGAATTTCGTTGAACTCCCGCAAGCCATGATGGGTGGCAATCACTGGGTAGGTGCTGGCATCAATTGCTTGCGATATCGCTTCGTCGGAAGCATGCGAGACATTGATCACCATTCCAAGCCGATTCATCTCAGCAATTAGGGCTCGCCCGCGTGCATTCAAACCATGCCAGCGCGGGGGTGAACAGCAGCTATCGGCGTACCCGTTCTGAGCATTATGGGCGGATAGTTGGTAGGAACGCAGGCCCATCTGATAGAAACGGCGCAGCACAGCCAGATCGCCATCACAATCCAGACTTCCCTCCATGTCGAGTACCGCGGCCATTTTCCCGCTCGCTACAATTCGATCGACGTCTCTTCCGTTGCGGGCCAATTCGATCGTCTCCCGACTTTGTTCTAACTGCCGTAGCGCGAGGTCCACTAAACGAAGTGCCTGCTTGGTCTCGTAGTGTTGTGGATAGTATTCTTCAGTCACGAAAAGCGAAAAGAAGAATGCGTTCACTCCGCCTTCCCGCGCCCGTGGCAGGTCGAATTGACCATCGGTCAGGCGATCTCGGATATTGCCGCCATGATAGAACTGTCGGTTGATCACATGTACGTGTGCGTCGAAGGTGAAAACTCCCGGTAGGTTCAGCAGGGCGGCCAATAAGAAGGGCAGCATCAGGGTAATTCGGCTCTCATGAAGCGTGTCGCCATTCTACCGGTTTACCGACCGGGCGCCTTATCTGCTCCCATGGCATGATGCAGTCGAACCCTCTCTTCACGCGGCGTGGAATGCTGGAAGTGACCGGCGTTGCCGGACTTGCTACTCTCACCGGTATCGCCACAGACGCCGTCGCGCAGACTGCACAAAAGCGGCCCCGCATCGCCTGCCTCGTCAGCTACTGGGGTCTCCCGACCTCGCATGCGGACTGGATAGTAAACAAACTGATTGATGGTTACTGGTGGCAGGGCGCCCACACTCCTTCACAGGTGGAGGTGGTGTCCGCGTACATCCATCAGCTTGATACCAGCCTGCTGGGACAAAAAGTATGCAAAGCGAAGAACATTCCCATCTTCAAAACAGTTGCTGAAGCAGTCACCCTTGGCCGAAAAGAACTCGCTGTGGATGGCGTTGCGATCGTTGCAGAGCACGGGAACTATCCAACTGATCTCAAGGGGCACTGGCTTTTGCCCCGCTGGTGGATCTATCAGCAGGTCATCCAGGTTTTCGAGCAGAGCAAACGCTCGGTGCCTGTGTTCAACGATAAGCACCTCTCCTACAACTGGGACGATGCCAAGTGGATGTTCGACAAATCGCGCGAACTGAACTTTCCGTTGACCGGGGGGTCCTCCATACCAACTTACTTCCGGACGCCCGAGATCGAACTGGCGATTGATACCCCTGTCAAGAACTCCATCGTGGTTGGAAACGCTGCAGATGAGGGAGCCATCTTCCATTGCGTTGACGTTCTCCAGGCCTTTGTTGATCGCCGGAAGGGCGGTGAGACAGGGGTCAAGGCAGTGCAGTCTATACGGGGACCAGAAACATGGACGTGGGTCGAACGCAATGCCTGGGCTGGCAACCTGCTCGAAGCAGTGGGAAGGAAATTCGACCTCAAACCGGGACACTTTCGGGAAGGCCGGAAGACAAACGCCTGCGTCGTAGAGTACAACGACGGAACCAAAGCGGCCGTCATTTCAGGCGAGGGCGTAGGCTGGACTTACGCGGGTGAAGTCGAAGGGCAGAAGGATCCGACGATTGTGTCCATGCTCGGCTTTCCTGGCCCGATCTCGCAGTACCACGCTGCAAACGGGTACGAGCACTGGATCATCGAAATGATGCTGACGGGAAAAGAACCGTTCAACGCGGAGCGGCTGCTTCTGTCCACCGGTATCATCAACTACTACATGGAATCGAATTGGGAGAACGGCCGTTACTCTGCAGTAGGACGCCGCATTGAGACGCCGTTCCTGAAGATGAAGTATCGCTCAACACACGGACCTCTGTTCGAAACCGGGCCGAGGCCAACGAATACTCCGTACATCCGCGGTTTTGTGTCGTAGGCGTACGGGGAATCGACCACGCCTATCGCACTCCTGCTGGCTTAGAGATGGTCCCTGGGAAAGATGCGCAGCATTCGATCTGCTGCGTGGGCGAACAATCTACTGTCTGGGCTTGGCTTGTTAGCCGGAGCACTCGTTTCGCGTATTGGCAGTCGTACTGTCTGAAGTTTGCGTGATCCAACGCAACCGCTAAATTTCACAAGGGACTCTTTGTGCAACGCGCACTTCGCACATTGACGTAAATGCGCTTCGCACGGATTTGATTTGGGCAGACTCTATCAATGTGTGTGGCACCGTCCTCGATGTCACAGTTGCCAGGTTGTATCGGCGTTTGAACGAAGCCGCTAAAGCGGCAGACGCTTCGCATGCGGATTTCCGCACGGCGCCAAGACAGCCGATGTACTGGGTGCGCCAGCAGTAGTTTAGTCACAGAAACGGAGGTTTCTGTGACCCAGTTACGCCAGATGGTGCTGGACGAACTCCAGCGCCGTAATTACGCCCCAATCACGATTAAGCAGTACCTGCGGATCATCGATGATTTCGCCGGGTATTTCGCTGTGCCCATCGACAAGCTCGGACCGAATCATATCCGCTCTTACCAGGCACACCTGTTTCGTGACCGCAAGCTCGCTTCCAGGACTGTACGCCAGCATGTCGCGGCACTTCGCTTCGTATTCGTGAAGACGCTAAAGCGTGCGTACATGTTGGACTACATCCCGTTTCCGAAAGAGGAGCGACGGTTGCCAGTGGTTCTGAGCCAGGAGGAAGTCACGCGGCTCATTGAAGCATCCAGTTCGCTGATGCATCGCGCCATGCTGATGACGTTGTATGCAGCCGGCCTAAGGCGAACGGAAGCGGCGAATCTAAAGGTCGCTGACATCGACAGCAAGCGGATGGTGCTTCACGTTCGTCAGGGCAAAGGCAGGCGTGATCGTGACATTCCTTTGAGTTCGAAGTTGCTCGACGTTTTACGAGACTACTGGCGGTGGATGAAACCGAAAACATACCTCTTTCCGGGCACTAGAAACGGATGGCGGGCCGATGTTCCCATTTCACCAAAGATGATGTGGGCCGCCTGCCGTGAGGCAGCGGTTCGAGCTGGACTAGATTCGAAGATTTCTCCCCATTGCTTGCGACACAGCTATGCGACGCACCTGCTCGAAGCGGGGACAGATCTCTACACCATTCAAAAGCTACTCGGCCATGCTGACCTGAGGCACACACTCGTGTACCTCCATCTTTCGCGCATTCATTTGCATTCGGCAGCCAGTCCGCTGGATGCGCTGAAGATCACCGACGGCAGTCTTGTTCGCCGATCGCGAAGACTGATGCCGAAATGAATCGACCAGCTGTTGAGTTGGCCGACATTGTCGATGCAATAGGTGACGATTTCGTTGACCGCCACCGCTCATCGCTGACATGGCCGCAGTTGAAAGCTCTGCTCGCGATCCGGCGTTGCCGTACGGCAGCTCTGGGCGGCCATCTGGACGATTGCTCTCAATGCGGTCATCAGACCATCTCCTATAACTCCTGTCTTATGGGGAGTTTTTTCTAATGGGGAGTTGCGCGCCGAAAGGGCATGTTCGTAGGGTGTGATGCCCCTTCGACTCTCCATTAAGACTTGGTCTTCAGCAGCGCGAGCAGTTTGTCGGGCGGGCGGAACTTGCCTTTGCGCAGGCTTGGAGGAACAACTGCTTCGATGGCCTCGAGCTTTTCGGTTGGGTCGGCCCGAACGTAGACCTCCGTGGTGGTCAGGTTACTGTGCCCTAACCATAAAGAGACTTTTCGGATGTCCTGAGTCGCTTGCAGAACGACCATGGCGCAGGTGTGGCGCAGCACGTGGGGCGAGACTTGCTTGCCATGTAGTGTTGAACACCGTCGGTGAGCTGCTTTGGTGTGACGCCGCAGAACATATGCGACTCCCCAGCGGCTGAATGGTTCGCCTCTGGCGTTCACAAAGAGCTCGGGCGAAGCAATCGAACCGCGGATGGCCAACCAGGCGCGAAGCGCTGTCGCCGTTGTCTTCCATAAAGGTAACGCCCGTTCGCGGCGACCCTTACCACGGATGCGGATACTCACGGACTGGGGCGCGACGTCCTCAACCCGCAAGCCTGTCAACTCTGAGACGCGGAGACCAGCGCACACGGCGAGGTGCAACATTGCCCGATCCCTAACTCCCGCCCGTGTGGATGGATCAGGAGCGTCGAGCAAAGCCTGCATTTCCTCCTGGACCAGAGTGCGATACCAGGCGAGTATCGGTCTTCTTGAAGGGGATCGCCAGAACGCGGCGAACCTGCTCGATGGCAGCTGGTTCACGGTGCTGCAGAAAACGGAAGAATGAGCGAATGGCAGCTAAGCGAATGTTTCGCGTCTCCGCTGAGTTGCCACGTGTGGTCTCAAGATGTTGCAGGAATCCGCTGATCAGTGTTGCGTCCACCTGCTCCAACATCAGAGCCGACGGAGCCACTTTGAGTTTCCCGGCGGCAAACTCGAACAACGACTGAAAGCTGTAGGCGTAAGAGTCGCAGGTGTGTTGGCTGGCGCCCCGGTGACGGACAAGATGTTCGCGCAGGAATGCCTCCATGTGCGGTGCGAGGGAAGTCATTGTCGACCTCCCTGCGCGAAGTTTTCGGCAACGGCGGCGATGTCGCGCAGAAGCTCCGGCGTGGTTTCCAGGTACCAGTAGGTGGCATTGATGTTGACGTGGCCCATGTACGTAGCCAAAGCCAGCATGTGCTGCCCGATGCGTTGCCGGCCGGTTGGAGATGACTCCAGTGCCCGGACCGCAAAGGTGTGACGGAGGTCATGAATACGTGGCCATCGACCGCGAGACGGCTTCAACCCGGCCGATTTCAGAAGGGTTCGGAACAGGCTGTGAACTTTCCAGTAGACAAGAGGTTGCCCTTCCTCTGAAACGAAGACGTGGTCGCCACCCCGACGCATCTCCTGACGATCAGTGAGGTAGTGGCCGAGGCCCGCCACTGCGGTTTCGTGCAAAGGCACTAATCGAGTTTTCTGAAACTTGGTTCTGCGGATCAGCAAACCCCTTGGTGTGATGTCGGACACCAACAGATTCAACGCCTCCGAGATTCGCATGCCGGTAGCTGCCAACAGACTGATCAGGGACGCATATGTCTTGGGCTGCAACGGGTCGGACGATGAAAGCTTCGTGGCGGCGAGAACAAGGTCCCCGATCTCATCCCGCGAATAGATGCGCGGGACGCGACGCGTCAGCCGATAAGCAAAATGGTTCGCCGGCGGCGATTCGTGGCGCGGGTCTTCTACGCGAAGGTACTGAGCAAAGCGGCAGATGGTTTGGTAACGCGTGTGTCGTTGCGCGACCGATTTCGCCTGGCTGGCCCAGTCGATCGCCGTTGCTGTGCGGACATGCGGTTGCTTTAGTGCGATGGCAAAGCCTGCAAAGCTGCGCAGGAGATATTCTGTGTTGCTGAGGGTGAAGCCTGCGGCCCGCCGCACGGCAAGATAGGATTCGACAGCCGCAATCATCTCTTGATCTCCGGCCACGGCTGGGCGACCTGTTTGAGCAGCGCCACATCCGCCTTAGCGTAATAGGCAGTCATGTCGATGCTGCGATGACGGAGGACGAGGCCCGCCTGATCCAGCGGCACCCCATTTCGCAACATCTCTGTAGCCGCTGTGTGGCGCAGCAGGTGTGCACCCTTGGCAGGAGCATCAATGTTGGCGCGTTTGAGAGCGTGTTTCACCACGGACGAAACACCATCCCCGGAAGTAAACGGCCTGCAAGGGGCGTTGCTTCTCAGGAACACGTGATCGGTAGCGATGTTCGCGGGCCGACCATCCAGATATCGAAGCAAAGCATCACCAACATCCTGCGGGAGCGGCAATCGCACTTGGTATCGCCCTTTTCCCGTTACCTGCAACGTGCCGTTGTTCCAGTCGATGTCGCTGAGACGAAGCGCGGCAACATCTCCGGAGCGCAATCCCAGCCGAACCAACATCAGTAAAATCGCCCGGTCGCGGAATCTCCTGGGCGTTGTTCCATTGGACGTGACGATCAACCGGTTTACCTCTTCCGCTGAAAGACAACGCGGCAGTCTCGCCAGCCGCCAGTGCGCCACCGCTGGTATTGCAATGGCGAGATCGTCGCGACATTTTCCATGGAAGTTGAGGAATCGTATAAATGCACGAAGGGAGGTGATCAACGCTTGCGTAGTCGATATTCCACTCTGGCTGGCTCGTTCTAGAAAGAAGTTTCGAACAGCCTGCGCATTCCACTGGCCGGCATCCTCGCCGAGCGCCCGAACTAAATCTGTGGCGCCACGGGCATAGTGCCGGAGAGTCGGTTCCTTGACGCCGCGATGCGTTCGAAACCAGTCGCAGAAGGCAGTCACGAGAGCTGGGGCGGGTATCAGATTCTGAGCTAATTCCCTTGAACAGATCCCGCAATCGACAAGATGACGATGAAAGAGCTTTGCTCCAAACTGAGCGTGATAGCTAACCTTTCCGCGCTTGAAGTGAGGACATCGACAGCGTCGAAGATGTTTGTTGAAGCGGTCGAGTGTCTTGGAATTGATATTCGCCAGACCGCCGCCTTTTCTTTCAACAAAGCAGCCGATATGAGCGGCGGCACGAATGTATCGAACGGCGCTGGTCGGCGCATACCCTGCGCGTTCTAAGTCACTTGCAAACGTATCCACGTGTGGTCCACTGATTCCACGGCGAAATCGCCGCAGTGTTTTTGGAGCGGAAAAGAACTTTTCTAGCACGGACTCTCCTTGTTGAGCATTAGCCATCGATGGCCGCATCAACGTAACAAGTGCGCGCAGGTAATGGGGAGTCAAAGCTGTTTCGGCCTGACCAAAAGACCCAGCCCTATTAGATTCCGGCCGAATCACTCCCCATTAGAAAAGACTCCCCATAAGGCACGTAATGGTGAGCTCACCATTACCTGCCGCAACCGACATTGTCCACGGTGTCAGACCAGCGCCCGCGACAGGTGGCTCGCAGAACGAACGAAGGAGCTTCTACCGGTCGCGTATTCGCATGTTGTTTTCACTATCCCTCACCAGCTTGCTGCGCTCGCTCAGCAGAACAAGCGCGTCCTTTACGATCTGTTGCTCCGTACCAGCGCGGCCACGCTACTGGAGATAGCGGCAGATCCAGGCCATCTCGGAGCAAAGATCGGTTTTCTGAGCGTTCTCCATACATGGGGCCAAAACTTGAAACATCATCCTCATGTTCACTGTGTTGTTCCAACGGGAGGACTTGCTTTCGATGAGTCCTCCTGGATTCTTTCCGCGGGACGGTTTCTTTCTTCCCGTGAAGGTGCTCAGTAAAGTGTTTCGGGGTAAGTTTGTCGCCGGACTGCGCCGCGCGTTCGCCTCCGGAAAATTGTCGCTTCACGGAGAGCTGAAGGGGTTGTCAAGTCAGCGGTTGTTTCGTGCGTTCGTCCGATCTATGTACAGAAACGATTGGGTGGTGTACTCGAAGAAACCCTTTCGTGGGCCAGAGCATGTCTTGCAATACCTCGCACGGTACACGCACCGGGTCGCTATCTCAAGCCATCGTCTGTTGTCCTTCAGTGATGATCAGATTACCTTCCTATGGAAGGATTACGCCCACGGCAATAAGCAAAAGCCAATGACACTCAGCGGCGACGAGTTCCTGCGTAGATTCCTGATGCATGTGCTGCCGCGTGGGTTTGTGCGCATCCGCTTCTTTGGCTTTCTTTCGCGACGAACGCGTGCCCACCTGCTGCCCATCTGTCGGAGGATGGTTGGCGCCCCACCGCAAGAAAGGACCGAGGCGACACCCGTTGTATCGGGACTGCTTACCTGCCCTCGCTGCGGCGGAGCAATGGCTATCATCCAGCGGTTTGCCTTGCCAAGGTTGCGTTTAAGCTTGAATCGGCCAGGCTGGAATGACTCCTCGTAACCCGACCTCGGTAATCACTCCTTACGCCTTAACTGCTGTGTACTTGCTAGACGTGTGTCCTGCGCGGCTTGGGAGCAGCTCAGCCACGCTCATAACTCCAAAACCGAGTACGTTTCGAACGGTCACACACCTTTCACCTGCCAGTTCGTTGCCGACTTCGATGCTGGCCACCCCGGCTTCTCAGAGACTGATTCGCCGGAACGGGCTTAAAACCCCATAACTCGCGGCAGCTCGGTGCGCGGCTTCCTTCAAACGGTCCTATCGAAAGCGCCACATCAGGTGCCCACTGTGGGCGGCCGTCTAGGGCGGCGCTTACGATAAGAATCTACCGTTTGTCGGGACCTAACCCGTCTTCCCTTGAATAAAGCCATCGCTCCGGCACTTGCGACCACTGATAGGCAATTGAACACACTGCTTCTTGCAAGCAGGCAATCGTCATACTCTTCGATGCCCGTTGGACCAATCTCACCATAGCCGACTACACGGCAACTTGGATTCGTAAACGCTGCCTAACGTCAGGGCGGACTATCCGAACTGAGCGGCGATCGGCGATGGTAGTTCGGAAACCGCTGGGACCGGTATGTCGGGTGAGTGTGATACCTTTGTCGCGGGCTGAATGTGGGAGAGGAAACATAGCGGTGTCTTCCTCGCTTCGCAGAAGCCCGGAACGGGTGACATGAGACGCAGACCATATGCTTCGGTGAAGCAGACAGCCTCCTTTGGGACAACCTCCCGAGAATTCGTTTGCGAGTTCATCTAGTCAACCCAAGCGATACCGCGTTCGGTACCGCTGTTATCACACCCCGCTGGCTGTTTGTTCTCGCCGCCGCCACGCCCGAAGATTTCGGAGACCCGATCCTCTGTGATGAAACCCTGGAAGCGCTCGATGTCGAGAGCGTTGCTGCTGGGGATATCGTCGGCATAGGCATTCATACGGGAAATGCTCTTCGGGGGTATGCAATTGGGCATCAGGTGAAACAGCGTGGTGCGTTCGTGGTGTTCGGGGGCATCCACACGACGCTGTACCCGGAAGAAGCTTTCGAGCGAGGCGCGGCGGACTGCGTAGTCCGCGGAGACGGTGACGTAGCTTGGGGCCAGGCTCTGGGAGATCACGTCCGAGGCGCTGCGCAGCGTGTGTATGAGGGCGGCCGGATCGAGGCCACCCAGTTCAAAGGGGCGCGCTGGGACTTGCTGGACCCATCCAAATACATGTGGGCATCGGTACAAACCGTTCGCGGTTGCGCCAAACATTGCTCCTTCTGTTCTGTCTGGCGCACCGATGGGCAACGCCCGCGGCAAAGGCCTTCGGACCCGATTATCGAAGAGATCGTCCAACTCCGGAGGCGAGGATTCCGCTTCATTGCACTCGCCGATGATAACTTTTATCCCGTGTCTCTGACGGATATCCAGTTGGCGCAACGGCAGAACAACCATGCGAGGGTGGCAACCTTAAAAGCTATTCGAGCAGAGCGGTTTGAACTGATGGAGCGCTTGGCCGAGCTTCCGAAAGGGATGGTCTTTTTCACCCAAATCACGATGGAAGCGGCCGAAGATCCTGAGTTTCTCAACGCGATGCGCAACGCGCGGATCATGGGTGCGCTCGTCGGGATTGAAGCTGTCACGGCGGAAGGACTCAAGGCCGTGTTCAAGGACTTTAACTTAGCGGGCGAGAATTTGGTGCAGCGGCTGCGGCAGTTTCAAGAACACGGAGTACATATTCTCGGCTCTTTCATTTTTGGACTGCCGACCGACCGTCCGGACACGTTTCAAGCCACGCAAGAAATGGCAGAGCGTTCTGGCATTGCCTTTGCACAATTTGTGATGCTGACGCCATTTTGCGGGACGGTCGACTTTGAGCGCTGGGAAAAGAGCCTGGGTGAGCAACCACCTGCAATCGATGGAATTCCAATCACTCGCTACTGGCTGATTCCGCCGGACAAACGACCCAAGATGTTTATGCCCCATCCTTCAATGAGTTCGGACGAGATGCGAGGCAGAACCCAGGGCGTCTGGGACGCCTTCTACAGCTTGCCGGCCATCTGGAGACGCTCCGCGTGTACGCCGACATTGCGTGCGCGCCTAGCGTTTGTTTTTATCTCAAAGCTGTATCGCCAAATGTATGCGAGCACCGGCATCGCAACGGACAGCGCACGGCGCGAACGCGCGACGCGGTGGGCTAGACGTATCGCCAGAGTGACACGACGATTGTTCCAGGCGCCGCCAATGCCAGATTTGCAAGTGCCTCCCACTCGTCCGAGCGCTTCGACAAACCCGTTGCGTGTGATCGCCTAAAAGTTCGTGAAGGCACTCCGCTGTGGTGACCGTGCCCAATTATATATATGGCTACTCTGACGCAAAGCTAATCGGCTCCGGGATCTAATCGCCCGACCGCATCTCGTAGATTGAGAACTCAACGGCGCGCTAAACGCTCATGTCGGTATGGCCAGGCCTGACTGGTCACGTTAACGTCGCCGCCCGCGCTCTATCGTTTCCATCAAGACGGAATGAGGACTCGCCGTGTAATCTGCCCATTGCTCTCCCAGTAGGTCACCTTACTCGCCAGAAAAGGATCGTCCGGCGCGGGTTGCACATTACCGCTTACGTCAAAGGAGCGTGACCGGACCGTGTGCTCTCCAGGCGTAGGTGATCCCCAGTCCAGTACCCAGAACCGCCAGGAGTAGCCTCGATCGTATCGTCTCCTACGAGCAGAGCTCTCGAGTGAGTCTGCGGTGTTAGTCCCCGTACTCTGAATCTCATCGGCGGCGAGCGGCGCCGGCCTATCGAGAGTCGCGGCGCGCCAGGGCCCGTTGTCGATTTGCACTTCCACAGCGGCAATGGGTGCGCCCCAGGCAGCGCCCCTAATCACATATTCGCCATTTGCCCGACGCGCGACGTGGCCCGGCGCCGATTTAAGCCTAATAGGCCCCACGGTGCTGAAGGTCCAGAGGGTCTGGTCTTTTCGATGCTCCTCGCGAATACTGACGTAGTCGCGTGCCATTAACCGCCCAGCGTAGCGCTGATCTCGTACTTCGATGCGCGTCAGCCACTTGACGTTTGCCACGCCGAACCAGCCGGGTACAATCAAGCGCACCGGAAAACCGTGCTCAGGGGGTAGAGGCTCGCCGTTCATCTCGTAGCAGAGCAGGTTATCGCGATGGAGCGCGTCACGGATCGACATGCTTCGGGCAAACCGCTCCGTGATGGTCAGATCCAGACCTCCCTCGCCATCGTCGGTCACCTTTCCGGTCTTGCCAGGTCTCAGGACTCCAATGTTGTCCCGAATGGTAACCGTCCCGCTATCCACGCCGTAGAACACGATTTCACTTCCGTGCTCCGATATTCCTGCTTCTTCGAGTACTGAGGAGAGAGGCGTGCCCGCCCAGCGGGCATTGCCTATCGCGCTACTGAACCAGTCGAATCCGTTATCCCCAGAGCACTCGATCGTGAAATCTAATTCCCTTCGTTCGCGAGCTCTGAGGTCCGCTACGCTCAGGGATTGGGGACGTGCGACTAGGCCCGCGACTACGACTTCCCAACCGCTTTCGTCCAAAGAAGTGGGTTGGCCATAGTGGTTCACATTGAAGAACCGGTCTCTCGGGGTTATCCATGAGTCTACGAGCTCCTCCCATGGATGCAGATTGTCGACCGTATCGGGCGGCGGCTGGTCAACCCACGGCAGCACCTTCTCATTCCATTGTTTAAACGCTTCGGTAGCTCCCGCCACCTGCAGCATGCTCATGCCGGCAAGTGTTGCACCACCGCCCTTCAACATGCTACGGCGCGAAATGTCTCGGTTGTCCATAAGTAATGATCCGTTGTTTCTAGGAAGACGTAATGGCGCTGGCCATCGCGGGATCGGCACCGCTGTCGTGCGACTTCTTCTTCGGATGGCAGTTTCTCTGTTCCTGTAGGCCCGCTGTTTTCATTCTTAAACCTCGCCGTAATCCTGGTTTAAGCTTCAGTCCAATTTTCGGCAAGGGACAAAATGGGTCACGCGCTTGTGTGACCGCCTTTGACCGCAGGTGCGTGTATATAATGTGCCGATAGCTCCGCAGGCAGGACATGGGTAACAGTTCGCATCCCCGGGCAGATCCCCAGAACTCAGGCTCCGGCAGCCGATTAGACTCCTGGAAAGAGATCGCCTTGCACTTGGGACGGAGTGAAAAAACTGTCCGCCGGTGGGAAGAAAACCAGGGACTTCCGGTTCACCGGTTACACCATGAGAAGCGTGCCTCCGTCTATGCGTATAGTGATGAGCTCGAGCAATGGCGCCAGACACGTAAGACGGCAGTTCAATGTGAGCCCCCCGATAAGCGGGCAGAGATTTGTGACGAAGATCCTCCTGCGCCGGCCAGAAGACAACCAGGAAGCGGCTCGCGCGTTTGGCTGGTCACAGTTGCAGTTGCACTGGCCGTGATTTGCGGCATCGCACTGCTCCCAAACACGTATCTTGATTGCTTGCGGTACTTATTCGAGCGGAAGCCAGGTTTGGTTCAGATTCAGTCCCTGGCCGTGTTGCCATTCAAGAACATGTCAAACGAGGTGGCGGAGCAGTACTTTGCTGATGGCATTACCGAACAGTTGATTACCGAGCTCGCCCGGACGAGTCCGGTGCGTATTATTTCTCGAACGTCAGTGATGCGTTACAAAGACACCAAGAGATCGGTGCCAGAGATCGCAAAAGAGCTCAACGTTGATTCCGTGGTGCAAGGATCTGTGGAGCGCTCCGGCAGCCGAGTGCGGATATCCGTGCAGCTAGTTACGCCCTCCGCTAAGCGCCATTTATGGGCGGACATGTATGAAGGCGATATCCGCGATGTGCTCGATCTCCAGGGTAAAGCAGCTCGCGATCTAAGCAGCGAGATTGGGGCGAAGGTGACATCAGCGGCGAGTCCTCGTTCGGGGAAGCGCCCCGGTCCAGAGACTTATGAGACCTACTTACGAGCTCGCCACTTCCTGGCAAGACGCGATGCGGAGTCTATGAAAAAAGCCCTCGCTTACTTTCAGCGAGTGGTCGAGCGGGAACCAGAGTACGGCCCCGCCTACGCTGGATTGGCAATTACCTACGATGTACTGGGGTCCTACGAGGTTTTACGGCCAGAAAACAGTTTTCCTAAAGCACAAGAAGCTGCGAGCAAGGCTCTGCAATTGGACAACACGTTAGCTGAGGCGTATGCAGCACGAGCGATGGCTTCCTCCTTCTGGGAATTTGATTGGTCCGCTGCCGATCTAGACTTTCGCCGGGCCATCGCGCTCGACGGAAATTCTGCCCTAGCACATCACTGGTACGCAGAAAATTGGATCAGTATCGGTAAGCCGGATCGCGCTCTCGCAGAAATGAAGTTGGCGCGGGAATTGGATCCGCTATCGCTCGCAGTCAACGGAACGTTAGGGAGAGTCTACCGCGACGCCCGCAAGTTTGGCGAAGCGCTTGAGCAGTGCAGGAAGACACTGGATCTAGATCCGAACTTCACAATGGGACACTGGTGCCTCGGACAGGTCTATATTGGTGAGCACCGATACGAAGCAGCTATTCAAGAATTAGAGCTGGCAAATACACTCGGAGCAACTCCGCTGATCGACCGCGATCTCGCCTGGGCAAATGCCGCAGTTGGGAATAAGGCGAAAGCGAAAGCAATCCTCCATGGGCTGGTAGGGAAGGCGCGCTCCGAGTACTTGTCACCTTACTCTATTGCCGTGGTGCATGCCGCGCTGAAAGAGAACGATGACGCCTTTCGGTGGCTAGAAAGGGCATTCATCGAGCGAGATTGCCACGTGACCTATCTGGCGCTTGATCCGGAGGTTGACCCACTCCGTTCGGATCCGCGGTTCAAGGCTTCGCTGGAGAGACTCAAAATTCGGCACTGTTGCAGCTAGGATCTTCGTTAGAGAATGCGTGAAGGCGTCGAAAAGATTTCGAGTTCGCAATCCCTTGTTCGCTAAGTGCTGGTACCTGCGTTCCGATTGAGTTATCGCGACTTTGCCGTGATTGCCGCAGAGCTGGGCGATTCCACATGATCAACGTGTTGCGGCTTCAAGACTGCACAGCCCGTTGCTCAGGACCATCGGGTGAGAGTTTGCCGTTTCAGTCACTGTCGCCCAATAGACACGGCACAATGCATCAGACATCACCTTGGCGCCCGACATCTGCTGGTATTTTGAGAACACCCAAAATGACGACGCGCCCTTAGGCGCTGCGGGAGCGCCTTCTCGGAACAGGTCAGTCAGCGGCTGGCGGTGACCCGGAGCAATCGGGCAGGAATTAGCATAAATCTCAAGATGGGGCTCTGCCCCATGCCCCGGGATTTTACGCTTTCCTGCCGGAATGCTTTTCGGGCAGATCGACTGCCCCACCATTCCGGCGACCAAGTCAGCGCTCAGGTTCCGTCCCCGGAGTGCCTTATTCTCTGCTTGGCTTCAAACAGCCTACCGGGATGCTGTGCACGGACATTTACTCTGCGGTAAAATTTGTCGCTGAGGCAATACGCCGGAAGTTTAATAGCCCGTGATCACGATGCACAAGAAGAGCAGGCTTTTGCGTTTAGCTTTCTTTTGTGGCAGCTGGGCTGACAAGGTCTTCACGCTAATTAGCCAAACGCCGTGAGCTTGGCTTCGTGTTTAGTCTCGGGTTATCGGCAATCCGGAAAAGTAATTCAGATACGTCCCCGCAAGTCCCCTTCTCATTGCGGATGCACGGTACTTTCTGCTAGTCGTAGGACGTGCAGGATCGCTCCGTGTTCTTATATGCTGAAGGGTCAGATCCGGTAACAGCAACTGAATGGTAGGCATGTGTGACAAACGTTGCGATGCAGAAAGACAGACGATCGGTTCGGATTGCTGTTGTTGAACAGCACATTCGATTCGAGAACGAGCATGATCTTGAGGGTGTGCTCAGCACCTTTGGCCCTAATGCGCGATATGACGATGAACCGTGGGATCAGCACTACAATGGCCAGAACGAAGTCCGATTTTTCTATGGGCAACTGATGAGCGCCCTGCCAGACTTGCAAATCGATGTCTTACGCCGCCATGTGGCAGATGAAGCGGTCCTTGTGGAAGTTGTGATCCGCGGCACGCACCTAGGCCCCTGGCGGGGCCTGCCCGCAACGGGACGGCAAGTGCAATTTCCCCTTTGTGGAGTGTATACGTTTGACTCGGAGGACCATCTCGCGGGAGAGAGGATCTACTATGATCGCGGAACGTTGTTACGACAACTTGGCGTCTTCCATGAACCGACAAGTGCCCGGGGCCAAATCTGTACCTTGCTGACACATCCCATTACGCTCTGGCGTGCTTACGCACGGAAACTTCTGCGCAATAGGCGGTTGGCACAGAGCCGATGCCGATCCTTGCATGACTAGGGGCCAGCTCACGGGACCACTTCGTCGCTTATCGCAGCCGCAGGATTACTCCTCATAAGTCTTAGGTCAGTATCGGGAGCGATTCGGCGCGATATACCTGAGGAAGGTGGACAAGCTATTTCACCGACTCGCTTTGGATACTGGGACTTGAAGGAAGCCGCGACGGTTGCTGCGGCTTATGGGTTTTCAACCGCCGGATTCGACCTGTGAGCAAGGGGAGGAGTCCGAAGTGCTGGCCTCGAGCTCGAAGTGAAAATTCCGGTGCTGAGTGAGTCGAGCCATAAGTCGCACGTCGGGTAAACGCAAGATGTGCGACACCGATACCGGGATGTGTAGCAAAGGGTCACGTGGACTTAAGCCGCCGTTGGGTGGAGAGTCGGAGGAGCGCGGAAGCGAAGTTGTAAAGCGCTCCAGCGTTCCAGAATCAGCATCGGCCCATGGCAGTGAGAGCACAGCCAGGCAAGGCGTGGCTGTGATTGTTGACTAGTGCTGGTAGCTTCTGTTTCCGGCTCGGCAATGGTTGCGCCAAGCAGACGAAAATACAAGGGCAGAAGCGTGGACCGTTTGCGTGTACTGAGAAAGCCGAAGTGGCGGATACGCACAAAGCCTAGCGGCAGGACATGGAACAGGAAGCGCCGCAAGAACTCGTCCACGTGCAGAGTCATGACGCGCTTCTTATTGTGGTGTGCTGAATCGCGCCAACGGAGAGTCACCTGATCGTTGGCAAACGACACCAGCCGATGCTTCGAGATCGCAACCCGATGCGTGTAGCAACCGAGATACCGCAGAGCGTGTTCCGGTCCGCCAAACGGCCGCTTCGCATAGACAACCCACTTCTTATGAAAGGTCTGTCGCATGAGTTGCGCGAAGACTTTGGGCCGTCCGAGCGGCTACATCAAACCACGAAACCCGAGTTCGTCGTGCGCGAAAAGCTTTCTTCAGCGCTTCGGTGAACTTACCGCGAAAGACTTCGCCAATACGTCGACGGGAAGGAAGAACTTTTGCTGAGACGGGATCCAATGCGTGCGATCTGGCGATAATCCGCCAGCCGGAACGACACAGTGGATGTGGGGATGGTGTTGGAGCTTCTGATCAAACTATGCAGTACACTGAAGAAGCCGATGTCTGCGCCCGGATGCTGCGGATCGCGAGCGACCTCAAGCAATGTCTCGGCACTGATTCGAAAGAGTAAGTCGTAAACCACTTCCTTATCCTGCAAAGCGAGTGGCGCCAGTTCATGCGGCAGAGTGAAAACAACATGGACGTAGCGTGTGGGCAGAAGTTCGCGCTAGCGCGCTGCGAGCCAACGATCCCGCGCATTCGCCTGACGCTTGGGACAGTGCCTGTTTCTGCAGGAGTCAAAGAGATGACACGATGTCCACAGCGCACACAATCATCGAGATGACCGCCAAGCGCGGCAGTACGGCAACGCTCGATCGCGGTCAGCACTTTAAATGGAGCCGGTTCAGCCTAGGAACGATTTCGTTCGATGAAGTTCCGGCCCGCGCTGCGAACAAGATCGGCCATCTCTAGCGATGGCCAGTTCATCTATTCGTCGTTTTGGGCGAGAAAGGCGGCCAACTTCAGCTTGTCCAGAGGACTGGCTGTGGCACTCATTCGAGCATTGGAAAGATGCAGATACAGCGTGGTCTCTTGCAGATCGCGATGACTGAGCAGCAGTTGGATGTTGCGAAGATCGGCACCTGACTCGAGCAAATGACTCGCGAAGCAGTGCCTCAACGTGTGCGGATGGATCTCATCTCCGAGCCCCGCGCGTGTCGCAGCCTGGCGGCAAGCAGCCCAGATTACCTTTGTGGTAATCGGCTTATTGCCGGTATGCCAGCGGTTGCCGGGAAATAACCAGACTTCTGGTTTCTTTCGAAGTTTGCGCACATAAGTCTACAGCTCCTCAGCAGGATCCGACTGAGAGCATCATCGCGATCTTTACGGCCCTTTCCACCTTTAACGTGTATGACTATTCGTTCACTATCGACGTCACCTACCTTCAAATGCGCTAGTTCGGCACGTCGCAATCCGGTCGCGTACAGGGCCATCAAAGAAGGCGGTAAAAAAGAGTGGGAGCGGCATCGATCGGTTTCGATACCTGCTCCACGCTGAGAACTTTGGGCAGCCGAAACGTCCTTCGCGGGTAAGGCGTTTCAGCAATGGTCCATGGTTTCTTGAGCGTCGTCACGAAGAAGAATCGAAGCGCAGCCGTTCGCTGGTTGACTGTGTTGGGAGCCAGTTTGCGCTCACGGAATAGATAGGCCTGATACTGCCGAAGTTGGTCTGGGCCGGGTTGATCCGGTGGACGTTTGAAATAGCGCGCCAGGTCGGCGATCGTTTTGACGTGGGTTCGAACAGTACTCTGAGAGTAGTTCCGACGCTCGAGTTCCTCGAGCATCATTCTTCGTAACTGGGGCACAAGGGACCGCCTTTGTGACCCAAACTACCGCAGCTTAGAAATCGCCGCTACAATGCCACGCGTAGCGTTTGCCGCTTCGGCTTCGTTCAAGTCCCGTTCACTCCCGTAATCTGACGCCATTACTCCAGCCTTGCCACATCACAGCGGAACTGGGGTCGTGGCGTGGCAAGATAGGGAACACCGATGCCGAAGGTCACCGTGCAAATCGATCCGTCCGCTTGTATCCTCGCCGCCATGTGCGTTGGAATCGAACCGAAGCTGTTTCAGATCGACGGGGAAACTCATGTTGAGTTGGTCGACTCGAGCGGTATTTCGCAGGGAACCAAATACACGTTTGATAGTACTGAGACGGAACTCGAGATGATCCAACAAGCTGTGAAATCCTGTCCGACAGAAGCGATCAGCATGCAAACGGCGAGTTGACTCTCCTTCACTTCACCCTCCAGTGTTAACTCTCGCACCTGGCGCCAAGCGGTGGTTTCGAACCGACTCGGTCACAAATTGCTCGAGGCGGATTCATAAACCCTTCCGGACCAGGCAGGTCTATTTGCAATCAGTCGAGTTCCGCGGCCCTGAAGACACGCGCCGGGGGGCAATGGGAAAGGGTCGCCCAACATCACTGGCCAGAGAAAAACGAGCGTGGTGCCTGAGAATACGCGTCGGAATGCGTTGTCTGATCACTTATCCTTGAGCCGGGCTGCCGTGGATTTAGCGATCATGTCGTCCAAAACGTTGAGATCGATATCTGCCAACTTTTTGATGTGAAGGCAAGAACCTTCTAACTTACATTTGCCGAGACTTATGGCCAAAGCAGCGGCTTCGGGGAAGCTGTTCATGCCGTAGATGACAAGGGCTGCCTTACGGGGAGAGAAGGCGACCACCGGCATATCACCCTCGCGGCCGGTCTCATACTGATAGTGAAAGCTCCCAAAGCCAATGATCGAAGGACCCCACATTTTGGGTGCTTCGCCGGTTCGTTGCTGCATTAACTCAATAAGCTTCTTCGAATCACTCCGCTTGACTTCATCTGTAAGGGCGTCAACGTAGTCGTTAGCGCTTACTTGGGTCGGCTTTGTCTTGTTCTCCGCCATAATCGCGAATAGAGGTGATTGTAGCTCGAGGTTGGGCATGTCCTTCTCCACGGTCGTGGGCCAGAGATTGGGGTTGTACTCGAAGACGCGCAGCAAGTTGTCAACGTCGAATAGGCCCGGAGTTCCTAACGCGCGAATCAAAACGACAGGCCTCTCTTGCGCCATTCGGACACCCAGTTCAAAGAGCACGTTGGGATTATGCTCCGTGAGGTCGGCAATAACCAAGTCGGCTTCGACTAGGCTGTTGATGATCGTCGCTTGGATCATGTCGCTTCCCTGACGGTTTGCCGTCTTGACGTTGAATCCGCATTCCTTGGACGCCGCCGCAGGCGTGATGATGCTTCGTAGGACTTCGGCAAAAAACCCTTCGGATGCTTGTCCTCACGCTCCACGAATGGAAGAATTACGAATGCTGTGAGCGTCGAACCCGCGGAGCCCTCTGCGAGCGTCACGGTGCCGGGGGCGGGCTCTTTCGATGGCTCTTCTCCATCTGCTGGTGGCGTGGTTGGGAGCCCAGAGGTGATTCCAAGATATTGCGAGTTCTCGCGGAATATCTTCGCAAATTCCTCGTGCAGTTCTGGATCGAGTCCAAATTGCTTGGTGAGGACGTTCCCAAGATATTTCATGTCGGGAAGATTGCTGCCCTTGTAGTAATCGAGTACGCGCTTGAAGATGTCGATTTTGAGAAACGCCTGTTTCTTCAGCGTAAGTTCGGTGGTGGGGTCTGGCGCGTAGACGATTTCTCGCCCAAGCTCTTCGAGGGCGATTTGTGGGGATTCGCGGGTTCCTGACGTTAGGCCGTAATCGCGGGAGGCGGCGGTCAGAGCATACCAGGAGTTGCCCTGCGCGACTTCTATAGCCTTGCGAATCTCCTCTGGCTCCCATGGGTTGCCACCGTTGGTGTCCTTGATGGCGTAGGCGATTCTGAGAGCGTTCTCAAGGGTAGCGCGCGGAAATTTCGGCTTTGGAGCAGCCGGCACTTTGACAGCCGGAGTCTTGGCTGGAGCCCTCTTCGGTGGCATTGTCCTCCATCACCACGGAAATAATGAATAATGTTTAAAACGAGAAACGCTTCGATTGTAGCGCAGTTTTCGTTATATGCGGCTGGGATGAGTTGGCCCTAATTCGCAGGTGGCTGCGACGTCAAAGTCGCTTCCGATTCCTTCCGAACACCCCGAATAGGTTTTGGTCATCACCTGGCCAATCTGATGAGATTGTTCCGCATGCCATTCCAAACAGCGGCCCTCGACCTTGCGGAAGCGCGGTCAAGCTGACCGCGGATCGCGTCAGGCCGCTGTCCCTGATCTGTTCCTGTCGGCCGCGATAGGTGGTTTTCTTGGCAAATCTCGTTTTCGTGGTCATGCGATGACGCAGCAGGACCACAAGAACGGAACGCCGACTACACGGACGGGTGGATTCACGGATCTATAATTACCGGGAGCAATCGGTATAGTTGGCAGCCAAATCAGCGATCTCGAGTTTCCAAAGACTCGTCAGGGTGATGAGAACGATGCTGGCTCTGACGGTCATAGCTCCGCCTTCGCGCTCGTTCAAAACGAATTAGGACGAGTCTGCGCCCCGAAATTTGATGGCTGACGCTACCGCGGCTGCTGGCGCGTGCTCCTGATATCTAGAAAGGCTCCAGCAGCGCCGGGCGGCCTGTCAAGATCAGAGCTGCCAGCACTCTTAGATAGGTCGCCACTTACCCGCAGTTCTGGACGGTGTGGTAGCGGCATCGTATTTGGCGCCAAACTCCCGGCGAGACGAACCGATCAACTCTTGTCGCCATTCGTTGGTCCGGTTCACCGAGCGGTAGGGCCCTTTTTCTGAATAGGTAACCAGCGCTTCGATTTGAGTCAACGTCATTTCCGAGTCGCCGGAACGCAACATCTCACCCGCAATGAAATCTCTGATGGCCCAGGAATATTCCCCCTTTTGAGAGACATAGACCAAGCGATTATTCACGAGTGAAGGAATCGCGACCACAGCCACCTTGGCCGTACCGTGCGCCGCGTAGTTTATAGATCCGGTTGAAGTCATTTTCAGCCCTATCATCGATTACTATGAACAGCTATGTCAACAATCATAAGTTTTGGTACCAAGTCCATTATTTGCAGAGCCAGCATCGGAACTTTTCCCTGTCAGTGCCTTCGTGCGAGTAACTGCAAACAGGTTCTGGACTTATGTGCACGCAAAACGCTAGCACCCCAAGGCCGAGGAAGAATATGGCGTTGGAGGGTGCCGATACCTTTCGAATCCGAAGAATCCCTTTGCGAGCACTTTCAGAAACCGACTCAGTCTTCAGGCGGGATTTTCAACGAACGTCGACAACTTTACCAGTGAGGAACTCCACTGTCAGGTCTTTGTATTTATACAGGACCTTTTCGCCCAGATCGATGCGCGTCTGTGGAATTCCCAACTGGCTTCAACCTCCGCAAATGACATCCCAGTCTTAACTTGGCTCACAAATACACCTGGTGCAGTGTTTCCGAAATTAGCAGCCTCACCGGCAGTGTTAAAAACCTTAAACCAGTGTGATGCACGAGCATCCGCTTGCGCGAGGTCCTTTCCATCCTCGCCTGCCCGAATCCACATGGCCGTCCCGCCCAGCTCTAGACTCTGATGTGAAAAGGCTCCCAGTCCACGAGTCACGGCATGTTGGGAGATATTACTAAAGAGCAGCACCAGACAGCCGGAATGAAATCCAACGTTGAAGATTCTTAAAACTTCTCCTGTGCTGACGGGCTGAACGTCACACCCGAAGAAATTATCGGTCTGAACTTCGCCTACACCGTTCACTCTCATGATAAGCTTTCGGGACAGTCTTGACGGGGCGCCACCTTGGTTAAGGCCACAAAAGCCGGTGGAGATTCCCGGTTCCGTCACGCGAACAAATTTGTTTCGATATCTCGAAAGGAGTTCTTCCTTATCGATGGCATGCGGCTGAAGTGCCTGCGCGAACGTGGAGAAGGAGGAGAGAGCTAAAGAAACGAGGGTGCGTTTGAACAGAATTCGGGGTGCCATAGCGGTAGTGTCCGGTAGCTGTTGCAATCTCAGGAGGAGAAATCGTTTCGGCAGCTCCCATAACCAAACGTTACGACCTTCGATCCGAGATCAAACTCCACTTGCTGCGGTCGGAAGGAAGCGAAAGCGATAACAGTTTGCGGGTAGCCAAGCGTAGAGCAATTTCCGCCACGTGTCCGTAAAACGCGCTTCTCGTCGGTGTGACGGTGTGACCTTCTCGAGGCGCATAGATCGCCAGTGACGGCCACGTGTAGAGTTTCGAATCTACATACGATTCCAGATCTGAACGGCGTTTCTCAGAACTTATCTCGTCGTCTGAGAGCAAAGCTCAACGAGATCTGTAGGTACGATCACCTTTTGATAGTCACGACCGTTGTCACCGAAGTACAGGGCCTTGGGGCACATTGGAGACATGCGAAAGCACCAATCCGCGGTCCAGTTCCGAATCGATTTTGCGACGGAAAGTTCGACAGTGTCTCGCCGCGTCGCTGTGTTTCTGATATTCTAATGGGCCATTCAAAAACATGCGTGCTCTACTGATTTTTGTTCTTTCTGCGATGGCTGCCAGCGCTCAGCATGAACATATCGGCCAACCCGAGTCCGATGTGACACTTTACCGCGGTTTGGGAGCTTGGCACCACCCTGTCGCGACAAAGTCTCCCGAAGCTCAAAAGTACTTCGATCAGGGCTTGATTCTGCTATATGCCTTCAACAAGCATGAATCGGCAAAGTCTTTCCAAAAAGCCATCGATCTCGATTCATCGATGCCGATGGCTTATTGGGGATTAGCTGCGGCCTACGGCCCATATATAAACATGGATATCGACGCCGATTACCGCATCAAGGATTCGTGTGACGCGGTTGCTCGCGGTTTGAAAGTTCCAAATATAAACGCCACGGAGACGCGATGGCTCCAGGCCGCACAAAGTCGCTGTCCTGATTTCGGCGATCCCATCGCGTATGTAACATCGATGAAGTCAATCGCCACCGATTTTCCGGACGATCCGGATGCTCAAACTTTATATGCCGAAGCTCTCATGGTTCCGATTCGCTGGCGCTGGTACGAGAACGGTCAGCCTTCGACGGGCGAGCGCGAGGCCGAGCGAGTTATTGAAGGTGTATTGCGGAAGTATCCACAGCATCCAGGAGCCAATCATCTTTATATACACGCTGTTGAATCGTCCCCCACGCCGGAACGCGCCATTCCGAGTGCGCAGCGGTTGATGGGAATTAGTCCGATGGCTGGCCACATGGTGCACATGCCCGGGCACATTTGGCTTGTTACGGGAGACTACGAAACGGCGGCCGAGGTCAATGAACGAGCTGCGCAAGTTGATCAAGAGCTATTCGCACGTAACGGCAACCACACCGCCTACTACATGTACTATCTTCATAACCTCACTTTCATCACTTACGCGCGAGGCATGCAAGGTCGCGTGGAAGAGGGAAACGCGGCGTCCCGCGATTTGCAGAAAGCTATCAAGAATGTTATTAGAGAGATGCCAGATGCCGCTTCTATGGCGGGACCTGCCATTGAAGTTCTCCTACGTAACCGGCAATGGGATGAAGTTTTGGCGGCGCTCCAACCCGATACGTCAGCTCATCCATCGCTTGCGTTTTGGCACTTCTATCGCGCTCTGGCCTTCCAGGGGTTAAGCGATGAGGTTCGGGCGACTGAAGAGCAGAAGAAGTTTGAGGCAGAGCGCAAGCTGGTCGATCCCCAAAACCAAGCGGGTAACAATACTTCTGGTCCGCTCCTCTCGCTCGCTTCCGCGGTTGTTGCGGCGCGCCTTTCCGGTGCAGTCGGAGACTGGAAGAAAGCGGTCGCAATTCAGGATTCTCTGATTTATGACGAGCCGCCTCCGTTTTTCTACCCGGTTCGTGAGTCGTTGGGAGCTGCGCTCTTGCGTTCGGGTGATCCGACGGCAGCAGAAGACATATTTCGCGAAGGCCTATTAAAAACACCTCACAACGGACGCATGTTGTTCGGACTCCTGGAAAGCCTGAAGGCGGAGCACAAAACTGAAGCTGCCGCCTGGGTTCAAAGGGAGTTCGATGATGCGTGGAGCACGGCCACACTGACCTTACGAATCGAAGATCTGTAGCCGGTGTGCCTCGGTGCAGGCATTAGTTTGCTCGTGTGGTGCTGGTGTCATCGCCGAGCGCCATCGATTTTGCAGGCAGGCGGATAATCATTCCTTCCTGAGACATCGGCGCACTGCGGATGCGTTCGGTCGCGTCCCTAACGCTGGCAAGTTGCCGGGCAACGCGCAAGCCTCCCGGGCTCCTTCTATGTAAACCACGTAGGTTTCATCAGAGGTTCCAGGCCCTTCCGCTGTGCCTATGTGGACAACAGAGATCATCGCAATATCTATCGCATTAGCTTGCCGTAGAAGGAACTGGATTTCGGGCTGAGAAGTGGTGAGCGACTACGGCGGAATAGCACTCAGGTCGGTTGGCATGAAGAGTCACGGGGGTCAGATTGGGAACGGGAAGTCCCGCTGCGGTCCGACGAAAGCTCATGCCGCCAATTTGGTCTAGCTTCTGTCAGTATCACCGACTATCCCGCCGCGATGAGGCGCGATTTCAGCAGGGCTGCGCTCAACCGGCTTCGGGAACTCACGGCTACTGAGCGCGAAATCCGGGCCGAGGCACGTGTCAGTTTCCTATGCGCCCGCTTGTTTGTGGCCGCAAGGGCAGCTTGCCCGACATCTGCCCGAAACCATCCCCGAAGGAACCCCAGCGCCCTTCTTGCTCCGCCTGCCTCCCTTTGACCTCTGGGCACTCCCAAGGTGTCCGAGTCGTGTTGTCTAGACTGGTCACTGTCAGGAGGGACCGTTGAATCGGGAGTTCGATCGAACGCTTCTTGAAACCCGCTCCGTCCAGGTGGGGGCGTTTCGCTGTCATCCCGATCATCCGTGCTTTCACGACTCGGGTCCGGCGACAGCGTTCTGCTTTGTGTTTCCGCGCTCAGCCGTGGAGATTCAGCATGAGCATGAACGCGCGTTCGTTGCGAATCCGAACGTCGTGACCTTTTACAACAAGGGGCAAGCCTACCTGCGAAACGCGATCAGCAATGAGGGCGACCGCTGCGATTGGTTCGGCGTTAGCGGCGATATTGCAAGAGACGTTGTCCGCTCGTACGATCCCTCGGTCGACAACCGTCCGGAGCACCCTTTTCGCTTCACGCGAGGGTTTGCCCAAGCGCCTAGTTACCTGGCCCAACGGCGGGTGTTTAATTGCGTGGCCAGGGGAGCGCAAAAGGAACCGCTGGAAATCGAGGAGGCAGTCGTGTCCTTGCTCGACCAGGTGGTCGCGGCTGTTTACGGGCCGAGGCGGGAATCACGAACCAGCCGGCACGCGCGAGAGATCGTTCATTCAGTCGAGAAGATTCTCAGCGAGCACTGGCACGAGGGGCTGACGCTCGATGCGATCGCGAGCGAAGTAGGATTGTCCGTTTACCACCTCTGCCGAGTCTTCCGAGACACGACGGGTATCAGCCAACATCAGTACCGGCTCCGTCTCCGGGCAAGGCGATCGCTCGAGATGGTTGAGGAATCCGAGGCTGGGCTGGTCGAGATCGCGCTCGAAAGTGGATTCTGTACGCACAGCCACTTCTCCGCTTCGTTTCGCAGTGAGTTCGGCATCACACCTTCCGCGGTGCGCGCCGGACGTTCTCGCGCAAGATCTTGATAGCGACGGTCTCGCAATTTGCGGAAACTTTGGGATATGCCTTTCCTCGTCGGATTGCTGCTGATCGCTGCCGCCGCTGGAAATGGGCCAAGACTGTCCGAGGCTCTGGCAAAGATTCAGGCCCAAGATCTGCCTGGCGCCGCGGCGATGCTCGAACAGATCACCAAACGCGAGCCCGTTAATGAGATTGCCTGGCGCGCGTTGGGATTCACCTACCTGAAGCTCCACAAACCAGACCAGGCAATTCCCGCCTATCTCCGCGCCCACGACATCGATCCGAAACTGCCAATGCCGCTTTATTACCTGGGCCTCGCCTACGCGCTGAAAGGGGATCGGGATCAGGCGTTCGCGTGGCTTGCCAGAGCCAGAAATACGCGCAAATTCGACATGACCCAGGTGGAGGGTGCCCCTGAGCTGTCAGCTCTCACGGGCGACCCCAGGTTTACAACGCTACTTCCGACACGCAAGGACTTTGACAACCCGTTCGTTGAGCCAGTGAAGATCCTGCGCGAATGGGACGGCGAAGCGGCGAATGGACAGTTCGGATGGATCGCGCGCAATATCGGTGATGTGGATGGCGACGGCGTCCCGGACATCGTAACGGCGGCTCCGACGTTAAACGACAACTCCGGGCGCATCTACGTCTACTCGACGAAGACGGGCAAATTGCTTTGGAAGGCGGATGGCGCGCCTGGCGATCAGCTCGGCTCGGGTGTGGAAGGCGCCGGCGATACCAACGGTGACGCAATTCCTGACGTGATCGCCAGTTCGCCGATAGGCGGATACGCGAAGATCTACTCGGGCCGCGATGGGCGCGTCCTTTTAACACTCAAGGCCGACGCGGCCGCTAAGGATCAGTTTGGAGAACACGTCGGCGGGGTGGGCGACGTGAACCATGACGGGTTCAGCGATGTCATTGTAGGAGCGCCGGGCCATAACGAGGGCCGGGCCTACGTGTACTCCGGCAAAGATGGCCGGCTCCTGCTTACGCTGCGGGGCGAGCGCGCCGGCGATAGCTTCGGGAACGCAGTGGCTGGCTTCAGCAGCCAGAATCGCCTGTTTCTAATAACCGGCGCCCCACGGGCGGGGCCCAGGAAAACCGGCCGGGTTTATGTCTACGAAAGCCTTTCCCCAAAACCGGCATTCATCATCGATTCCGATGAAACGGGTGGGGCGCTTGGGGGCATGTTCCTGTCGATCCCTGGGGATTTGGATGGTGATGGAGTGCCCGATATTTACGCGTCGGACTGGCAGAATAGTGCCCTTGGACCATCGACCGGGCGCGTCTACGTCTACTCCGGAAAAGACGGACATCGCTTATTTGCGCTAACCGGTGAAACCGCGGGTGAAGGTCTCGGAACGAGTCCCTCACCCGCCGGAGACGTGGACGGAGATGGACGCGCTGACTTGATCGTGGGGGCGTGGCAGTATGCTCAGGAGGCGGTTAGTGGTGGGCGGGCGTATCTCTACTCTGGTAGAGATGGCACATTGATGAAAACGTTCACTTGCCGCATCCCGGGGGATACCTTCGGCTTCGATGCCGTTACGATGGGCGATGTCGACGGGGACGGTACGGTGGATTTCCTCATCGCCTCGGCATGGAGTGGAGTGAGTGGCTTCCATTCCGGGCGAGTGTTCCTGATCTCGAGCGGCGTGAAGCGCGAGCGTTAGAAATAATTGTTAAAAGTGCTAATCCGAAGACCGCTTAATTCGAACCTGTTTTGGAGAAATCAATGATTCGGATAAGTTCACTCCTCATCTTCTGTGCGGGAATCGCGGCCTCAGCTGATACGCCTGCCCCTCCCGGGAAACTTGTGGATTTGGGCGGTCATAAACTTCATGTGTACTGCACAGGTCGTGGCGCGCCAACGGTTGTCGTCGAGAATGGGCTCGGCGATTTCTCGGTCGATTGGGCGCTGGTGCAATCCCGCGTGTCTCGCTTCACCCGCATATGCACCTATGACCGCGCGGGTTACGCGTGGAGCGATCCCGGTCCGAAGCCCCGCACGTTTGCGCAATTGAACCTGGAATTGTACGACGGACTGACAAAGCTGGGCGAGCATGGGCCGTTCGTCCTGGTCGGCCATTCCTTTGGAGGTCCCGTCTCCAGGAACTTTGCCAAGACCTACCAGGTCGCGGGTATGGTGCTGGTTGACGCTGCGCATGAGGGCCTCCGCGTCGGTATCGGCGGCGGCAGAACGCTCCGCCTTGGGGACGGGGCAACAGGCACGGATATTCCCCTGGCCCGCGAGAAGATGAGCCCTTCGGACAAGCCGACGGTGCGAGTGGAAGACTTGCCAGCGGAATTCAAGAAACTCGATCCTCTGTATGCGGTTCTCCCTGCTGATGAGCAGGCAATGCACCTCTGGGCGCAGCAGTTGCCCGGGGTTTATGATGCCGAGAACAGCGAAACGCAGTGGTCCGGCGAGTACTTCGCGAAGTGGTTGGCTAGGTCGCAAGCGGGAGAGCTGGGAAAGATCCCCCTCCTCGTTCTCAGTCGAGCGGATGGCGGATACCGGGATGGCGATTCCGACGTACCCGCCGCACAGCTCGAGAAGGAGCGCAAAGAAGGCCAGGCAAGGCTCCTTCTGTTGTCATCCAACGCAAAGCAAGTGGTCATCCACACCGGACATAACATGAATTTGGAAGCACCCGGGGAAGTCAGTGACGCTATCCGCGAAGTGGTGACCGCGCTGCGGCGTCCCGAGCATACCGGGATTCTGGTGCCGAAGCACGTCACGGCTCCGCCGATGGTTGGAGGTCGCCGGCACCGAGTCCTGTAAAGGCATATAGCTCATGGTTGGGCTTCAAGTCGCACCCTCGATTTTCTGTTGAGTCAGCGGCGAGATGTTGCGGCGGCGAAACGCTTCTTTTGCAATGCAGTGAAGAAGAATGGGCACCGCGAGTTCTCACGCTCGACGCATATGCGGCGTCGCATCGAGCGATCGTGGAACTGAAAGCGACGGGAACTATGCCGCGTCGAGTCAGGATCAGATCCAGCAAACACATGAACAATATCGTGGAACAAGATCATCGCCGGATCAAACAGCGGATCCGCCCAATGCTTGGATTCAAGCGATTCGATACGGTGGCGGTTACGATCACGGGCATTGAGCTTGCGGAAAAGACTAAGAAGGATCCATTCAAAATCGGAAAGCTGCTTAGCAGACCGGCAACTGCCCCGGAAATCTGGGCAGCGCTTCTCGCGGCCTGAGACTTTCGGCGAACGTAACAATGAGGTCTAGCTTAGTGCCTGCGAGTTTGCACCAGAACCCGCCTAAGTAGGTAGGGACTTGCTTGCGACGCGTAGTGGGGTTTGTTGTTCGTGATCCGCGGAGTTCCTTCGCGTTAGTGCCGTTCCACTGCTGCGTGCTATGTGCGAGGAAATGATATGGGTCTATTACCTGTCGAAGCTCGACTCGAGCACAACGTCTTCGATAAGCGAGGCGATCACCGAGGGGCGGGAGGCGGTCCAGGAGTTGCGAGTCAGCCGGACAAGCAGCAACGATCTGGTGGAGGTATTTCGCGCCATGGGTCAGGAAGTCGGGGCAGATCTTGCACTCAGGCAAATCGCCAAAGCTCCCCTGGTCTTTCGTGTCTTAGTAGAGGGCAAGCCGCAGCTTATAGACCCGAGCTTACGAGATGATATTTAGCGTATTGCACGGGAAGCCTTAAGAAATGCTTTCCTGCATGCACAAGCAAAGCAAATTGAAGTGGACGTAAGGTATAGCCGGCGAACTGTTCGGCTTCGCCTACGGGATGATGGAATCGGCATGAGCCCAACTGTGATGGCGCGCGGTGGGTGCGAGGGAAATTGGGGCTTAACAGGTATGCGGGACCGGGCCAAAAAATCCATGGACGCCTTGAGATCTGGAGCGAACCCAGAAGGGGTACTGAAGTCGAGTTGACGATCCCCGCAGCCATCAGTTATAGGTCCATGGATATTCAAACACGCGTGAGGACTGATGAGCCTTCTTCCCAGCGACAATCCAGACCCTGACCATAGTCAGCGAGTGATTCGCCTGCTTGTTGTTGACGATCATCCGCTTCTTCGGGATGGCATTGCAGCTCTCGTCAACGGCCAGCTAGATATGGAACTGGTCGCGCAAGCTTCCAATGGAAGGGAAGGAATTGAGGAGTTTCGGCAGTACGCTCCAGATGTGACTGCAGGCGAATGACCGCACTCACGCCGCCATGATCGGACTGAAACGAGGCATTATCCAGTCGTAAATCACTCGAAAGAGGGAATGTTCCAACTCGTTCCGGGGTTTCGGCATCGCCGAGAATCCCACAGATTCGAGAGAGGACCCTCTGCAGCGGCTATTCTCAACCTTCGCCAATAGCTAGCCCGGCAAAGGATTGCTGATTCTGCGCGGGTCCATCGCAACGCTTCTCACACACGATTCTTTCGCTCCAATGAGGGTAGCGACGAGTTTCAGGCATATGCAAACAGTCGAGCAAGCGTACAATGTTGCGGCGGATCTATATTCCCTTGCCTTTCTCCTGACAAATTGCTCGGAGCTGAGTCTTGAGGTTACTCTCGAGATTCTTGATGGTGAAGACGACGCGGAACGTTTCTTCTAACCAACGGCACGCACTCACCTGCGCAAAAAAGCGGTTGCGAAAGCCTTGACGGCTGTGTGCGATGAACTGGCTCTCTCGGCATGTCAAACGGCATTCCAGCAACTCGCGGCGGTAGATTTGCCGCCGTCGAATGGGTCGCTCGATCCAAACACGAGCAAGCTCAACATCGAAAGCGCTTTGCTCAGAATCGAGATCTTTCCTCGATGCGCCGTTCTCCTGACTATGTTCGAGGGATTCAGTCTGGAAGATACTTCGGCTCTTTTGAGTAGTGATGCGGATTTGGTGTTGAAAGGTCGAACAAGGGTTTTGTAGGACCTGACCCGCCATCTGGCTCGCATGCAAGGTTGGCGCTGGACGCCCACTCCGGCATATCCATCGAGCCTAGCCTCTTGTGAGTCAAATTCGACGCCACTAATGAGTGAACCGAAAGACTTCATCGAGGGTTTAAGCCGCAGGCAGATTAGCTCAAACTGAGGTTGTTAGCAGGACAAGCGCAACAAGGAAAAATCGATGAAAACAAGCGGTCAAGAAAAACTTTTCACACCAGTGCAGATAGGCGCAATGAAACTGAAGCATCGCATCGTTATGGCTCCGCTGACTCGATCCCGATCCCTCCAGCCCGATTCCGTGCCCGGCGTCCTTATGGCTGAGTACTACACGCAACGGGCTTCGGACGGAGGCTTCCTCGTCAGCGAAGCTACGAACATTTCAATTACCAGCCGTGGGTGGCTGGGCGCGCCAGGTCTCTACTCCGATGGGCAGGTTGCAGGGTGGAGAAAGATCGTTTCCGGTGTCCATGCTAAAGGCGGCCACATGTTCGCCCAACTGTGGCACACAGGGCGTTCGTCTCATATTGAGATGACCGGTGGCGAGATGCCAGTGTCAGCTTCCGTCGATCCGGCCTATTGGCAGAACCCGTCCCACTTGGTCTCAATACCGGGCGGCTGGGTTCCACCATCCCCTCATCGGGCGCTCAGCGTGGCCGAGATCGCACTGATTGTCGAAGACTATCGCAGGGCGGCACAACGCGCTATGGATGCAGGTTTTGAAGGTGTAGAACTACACGCGGCTAACGGCTACCTGATAGATCAATTCCTGCAGGACGGCAGCAACAAGCGCAACGACGAGTATGGCGGCTCCATCAGCAAACGGTCGCGATTTCTGCTTGAGGTAGTAGCAGCCATGAGTTCCGTATGGGGCAGCGATCGTGTCGCAGTACGCATTGGGCCCGGTGGCGTCTTCAACGGGATGTCAGACAGCGATCCGGAAGCGCTTTTTACCTACGTCGCTGAACAGCTGAATCAACTTGGCCTCGCTTATCTCCACATCATCGAGCCGCGCGTGAAGGGAAGCGAACTTGTGCTTGAGCGCCAAGGGGCTGTGGCGGCTCAGCAGATTCGCTCCGTTTTCCAAGGAAAAATCATCGTTGCGGGAGGCTTCGAACCCGATACCGCCAAAGCAATCGTCGAGAAAGGGGATGCGGACCTGGTTGCGTTCGGACGCCATTTTCTGTCCAATCCGGATCTGCCGCAACGCATAAAGCTGGGACTGCCGCTGAACAAATATGACCGCAAGACGTTCTATACGTTCGACGCGCACGGCTATCTTGACTATCCGTTTTGGGACAGCTCGACAGTGGCCGGGCACCCCCATTACGAAAATGCAACAGCATAACTCGATTACAAAGGAGGAACTATGAACAAAGATATAAGCGTGATGTTGGTACATGGAGCGTGGGCCGACGGTTCATGCTGGAGCAAGGTTATTCCTTTACTCCAGGCCCAAGGTTTGAATGTGACGGCAGCACAAATCCCGCTGACTTCACTGGCGGATGATATTGCCGTCACGCGCCGTCTTCTCTCCGTGCAAACGGGCCCCACGATTCTGGTTGGGCACTCTTACGGCGGCGCAGTGATCACTGGCGCAGCCACTCAGACGCCAAATGTTCAAGCCCTCGTCTACATTGCAGCTTTTGGCCTTGACGAAGGAGAGAGTCTCGAGTCTCTTAGCAAGCAGGGTCCGCCATCGTCCGGTTCTTCGGCCATATCAGCCGATACGAACGGTTTTCTCTGGATCAAGCGAGACCGCTTTCACAAAGCCTTCGTTGCGGATGCCACCCCGACTGAAGCTTCCGTGATGGCTGTGGTGCAGAAGCCCCTTAGCCTAACAAGCTTCACAGATAAGGAAGATGCGCCGGCCTGGAAAACAATTCCTTCCTGGTATCTGGTATCCACTAACGACCAGATGATCCCTCCGCCAGCGCAGGAGTTCATGGCTAGACGTATGGGCGCCACCCTGCAATCGATCCCCGCAAGCCACGCTTCCATGGTTGCGCATGGAGCGGAGGTCGCAGCCTTCATCTCGCTTGCCGCGTCTTCCGTCGCGCAGGAGCTACAACAACCGGTACTCACCACAAGTAAGTGAGTAACATGAGAAGTCCCTGCCGAACCAATCGAGATCAACGTAGCGCAAGTCGTTTTTGGGATGAAGACCTTGCAAGGGGAGAACGTTGGGACTCCCCTTGACGGAGAAGACACATGAGAGTTCAGCGCTCGTCAGGCGATCCATCCCATGTTCGAGAGCAGGCTGTTCGAAAAGGCTCCGGAAGCGTACGCGCGCATGATGGACGGGAAAGCACGCTTCCGCATGGTGCTTACCATGGCCCATTAAGGCTCAAAAGTTAGACGATCCCGCCCCGGAGAACCGAAGCGCATGCGTGGGCGCAGCGTTCCTTCTTACTTACGAACTCGCCTTCACACAAGCAGCGCGTTCAACCCTTCCGACACGTGAACATCAAAGGAGTCCGAATGAACGAACTACTAAGTCTTGCCGTGAAAGCGCACGGCGGCCTTGATCGTTGGAACAAAGTGAAGTCGCTAGAAGTTCCGGCATCGATTACTGGAGCGATCTGGTTCGTCAAGAGTCAAGGCGACTATCTCAAAGACATTGTCATGACTGTGGATACAACCAAAGAGCGCCTGGTCACCGACTTTCCAGGCCAGGACAAGCGATTCCTTTTCGAGCCGCAGCGCATCGTCATAGAGAAGACCGACGGAACCCCGATCGAAAAGCGGGACAACCCGGAGGCTTCTTTTGCGGGTCAAGTGCGCGACTCCCCCTGGGATCCGATTCACGTCGCGTACTTTCAGGGGGAAGCCTTGTGGACCTACCTGAATATTCCCTTTCTCTACACGCATGAGGGATTTGTCACGGAAGAGATTTCGCCCATCCACGTGGACGGTGAAACATGGAGGAGATTAAAGTGACTTTTCCGAACAATGTGAAGAGTCATACGCGGGAACAGATCTCCTGCTTCGGGCCAGACGGGCTTCTTCGCCGTCACGATTACACCGTGGACATCCTCGGCGGCGCGACGGGCCTGAACTACGCCTCGAATTATCGGAATGTGGACGGAATCATCATCCCGACGAAGCGCCGTATCTACGCCTACGACGGCGATTATCAGATTGTGAAGGAGCCACTCTTGGTCGCCATAGATATGGGTGAGATCACGCTAAGCGTTTCACCGGAGCCGGGGGCCCTCGAATTGGCTACTGCTTCACAGTTGCGATGAGTAGCGAGATGATGGTATCCACTAATTCGTCGGTAGGACAAATACCTGCAAAAAGCCAAGACTTTCAATCGCACAAAGACGTGCTCTTCAGGCCATTGAAACTCGGTGCGGTGCAACTTCCAAACCGGATCGTCATGGCGCCAATGACCCGCATGCGCGCCGGGAGCGAACACGTACCCAAAGCTTTGAACGCCGAATATTACGCGCAGCGCTCGTCGGCCGGACTAATCATCTCCGAAGGTACGGCCGTTAGCGCTCAGGCGCAAGGATATCCGAACGCACCGGGTATCTATACAGCCGAACAGATTGCCGGATGGCAAGCAATTACGGACCGGGTTCACGCCCGGGGCGGTCGAATCCTCATGCAAATTGCCCACAACGGAAGGAACTCTCACTCCTCATTGCTGCCAGATGGAGGACTCCCGGTAGCGCCCTCCGCTATCCCTCCCAACATTCCTGCGTTGACGGGGGCGTATCAACAAGTGCCCGCCGAGATTCCACGCGCCTTGAAAGCTTCTGAGATCCCAGTCATCATCGGCACGTTTCGTCAGGCGGCGTTGAACGCCATGGCGGCTGGTTTCGATGGAGTGGAGTTGCAGGGTGCAAATGGACACTTGATCGAGCAATTCCTGGAGAACGGAACCAATCAGCGCGCGGATATCTATGGTGGGTCAGAAGAGAACCGGGCTCGGTTCCTGCTGGAGATCGTAGACGAGGTGAGAGCAGCCATAGGAACAGACCGGCTTGGCGTACGCCTCTCGCCCTTTGGGCAATATGGAGGCATTCACGATAGCAATCCCCTCGAACTGTTTACCTTCGTCATCAAGGAACTGAGTAAGCGAAGTATCGCCTATCTGCACCTGATTGAGGCTAGAGGCTCCGAAATTGGCCTGACTGATGAACTCCACGAGAATGCGATGAACAACGCTGCCCTGTTCCGCCCGCTGTTCGATGGGCCGTTACTTTCGGCAGCCGCTTACACGCCCGCGAGTGCCGCAGAGGCGATCGAGAAGGAGCACGCGGATGCAATCGCCTTCGGCCGCCTATTCATTGCCAATCCGGATCTAATCGAGCGGATCAAACGAGACAAGCCGCTGAATTCACCGGATCGTTCGACGTTTTACGGGGGCGGAGCTCATGGATATACCGACTATATGCCCTTCGGAGCGTTTGTATGAGTATGGCTCGTGAACTGATCGGAGTTTGGAGATTGGTGAGCTACACAGAGGAACAGAATGGGCGCGAAGACGGCCATCCAATGGGGGCGACACCGGAAGGTTACCTCATTTACACGGCCGACGGTTTTGTCTCGGCACAACTGATGAAGCCGAGACGTTCCCTCTTGCAATCACGCGATTGGCAAGGAGGAACACCGGAGGAGGATCAGGAAGCGGGAAGCGGATATATCGCGTATTGCGGAGCCTACGAGGTGGATGAGGAGAAAGGGACCGTCACGCACATCCCCTCTGTTGCTCTCTTGCCTAATTTGATTCATCAAAGGCAGCTTCGCTTGGCGAGCTTTAGTGGTGAAAGACTTACCCTCCGAGTCGTGAGTGCGCGTTCCGAGGACGAGGTCATTGTCACGAGCCGATTGGAGTGGCAAAGAACGTCAAGTATTCCGAGAGACGAATGACAAACAATACTGCGGAAAAGAATAAGGCCATTGTCCTGGAAGCCTTCGACACGCTCTTCAACAAGCACGATTATGCTGCGGCTGAGCACCTTTGGTCTCCCGATTACATTCAACAGAACGGCTTTAGCTCAGGAGCAGGAGTTTAGCAATATCCAAAAGGAACTTCAGATTGCCCGTAATGTTCAGATATCGATCCTTCCGTCCGCGTTTCTAGTTTCGACCAGCTTCCGTGTTGCTGCCCGCTATCTTCCCATGACATCCGTGGCCGGTGACTTCTATGAGTTTCTGCTCGCCGACGACAAACAAGCGAGCATTCTGGTCGCCGACGTGTCCGGACACGGAGTTCCAGTCTGTGATTACACCGCTTCCGACTACGAATAATCTGTCTCTAGAAGTTGGCCTTTGCTCCTGGCCGTTCAACACTGAGCACAACGCTTGCAACCTGTAAATGGACGCTTCGACGCGTTTAGCTTCGCGAGTAGCGGCAAAGCGTAGAGGAGTGCATCTTGCCCAACCCCTATCGAGCTATTGCTGGATCAACGTGGTTTGCAGGTGCCACGGTTTGCCAGCGACCGCCTTGGTTGACATAAACGCGAGTAAACCGATAATCGCCACTGTAATCTTTGCCGTTCTCGCTACCTTTTTGATTTGACCGGCCGGTCACGACAGCGGTGCTTCCATAGATGCGGACACTCAGGTCGGAGATTTCGCGGGAGCCGTAGTGAAATGATCCTGACTTAAAACCTTGAATAATCTCGGACTTAGTACGAAGCTCGCCACGCAGCGTGATGAAGGTGTAGTCGTCCGAAGTCATCTTATCCAAGGCAGCGGCATTGCCGCTGATGATTGCCTGATTTCGATCACGCTCGATTTGCAGAATTTCTTCTTTTGCGCGATCGTTGGTGGCGGCAGCGGCGCTCTTGCTCAGAACGCCGACTAAGCTCACGAGAGTAGTTGCGGTTGCGCCGACAAGAGTGCGTCGATTCATTGAGCCTCCCTGATAGGACATCAAATGTACATCACGCATGTGGCAAGCCGCCGGCAGCGATCAAACGCCGTTTCGAGGCTGCGCAGTGTTCTTCTTTTTCATCGAACACCTTCCGAGAGCGCGAGTAAGTGGTATATTTATCCGATTCAGCATGCGAGTACAGCGCGCCGGGAGTTCGGTATTGAGGGGTGACATGATCGTCCGTCGTCGAGAGATCCGCTGCAACGGCGAAGTATAGATCAACCCTTCCCGACAAGGGCCGGAGTAATGTGGCCAGCTTTTGAGTTCCGGCCACACCGACATTCTCTGAACTAGAAGTGTGGGTTGGGAGGACCTGGTTTTGCACGAACCCAGGGAGTAAGCACCGTATAGATGGGGACCGAGGTCGTGTTCGCCTTTCGAGATCGAAGTAGCCGCCGGGCAATCAAGCGGGTTATAGCGCTCTGAACGGAACGCTTGGAAAGACCGACTGAATCAGCGAGCACGCTATGGCTAACTGCGACGTACAGGCGTCCAAGGGCAACCGTTTGGCAGTAGAGGTGAAGATACACGAGAAATGAGGATGCCGAGCGATCATGCGCGACTAAATCTCGCATCAGCGAGTTATTTAAATAAGGATCTATCTTGAGCTGTATGGCAATCGTTACTATAGCAGCCAGTGCAGACCTCTGTGCGTAAGAGCTTGCCTTTGCGTCAGCAATTCTGGCAACCTAACTCATATGATCAAACGCATCAAATTTATTGGCATTCCCATCGCCGATCAGGATCGTGCTCTCGAGTTCTACACCCAGAAGCTGAACTTTCGCGTACTGACGGATCAAGCATTCGGCCCATCCCAACGTTGGATCGAGCTTTCCGTTCCAGGCGCTGAGACTGGTATCGCTTTGTTTACGCCGCCAGGACAAGAGGATCGAATCGGAACGTTCGTGCATTCTTCATGGGAGGTAGATGACGTTGAGAAAACATACGAAGCGTTATTAGCGAAGGGCGTTGAATTCACTGGACCTCCCTCGAAGCAGGGGTGGGGAACGTCAGTGATTATGAAGGATTCAGAAGGGAATAGCGTGGTACTGTCGGCGCGCTAGCTAGCGGTTCTGTTCACCATTCCATCCGCTGGATAGATCCGCCCTGACGGCGCAGCGGCGATTAATCAGGCCTGAGTGACGGTTGAATTAGCAACTATACTCAACTGAATGCGTCTTCTTGCGAGAGCGGCCACGACCATTTGCGTTTGTACCGGGATGTTCGCATTTGCATGGACAGAGAAGCTGGAAGCATCCAAAACTGCGCACGATCTTTGGATCAATCGCGGATGCGAAGTCGCCTGCTTTCGCGGTGATGGTTCGCAAGCGCGGCAACGTCGTCTTCGAGCGGACCTATGGAGTGCGCGAGCTGCGAACGATGAAGCCGGTCGATGCCGGCACCAACTTTCGGCTCGCATCGTTCACCAAGCAGTTCACCGCGATGGCGACGATGCTGCTGGTGCACGAAGGTAAGTTGCGATATGACGAGACCTTAGTGGATGTCTTTCCTGAGTTTCCGGCGTACGGGCACAACATCACAATTCGGAATCTCCTGACACATACGTCCGGGCTGCCGGATTACGAAGACTTGATGGATCAGTTTGAGAAGACGCACGGCGCAACGTGGAGCGCAACGCATCAAATTAAGGACAACGAGGTCCTGAGACTTCTCGAGCACGAAACACATGGCAAGTTTGCGCCGGGTTTAAGCTGGGCATACAGCAACTCCGCTTATGTTGTATTGGGCTTAATTGACGCGCAGGTAAGTGGCGAGCCTTTTTTACGAGTTTTGCAGGATCGGATCTTCGGACCGCTTCATATGACGCGGACACTGGCGTTCATAAAAGGCCTTAACGAAGTGCCGGACCGTGCCTATGGACATTCAAAAGAGGGCGACAAGTTTGTTGAGACAGATCAGAGTTCGACATCGGCAACCCTGGGCGATGGGGGCGTTTATTCGAACCTGAAGGATTTAGGGAAGTGGGATGCAGCGCTCTCGTCCCATGCACTGCTGAACCAGCAAGATATGAGCGTCGCGCTCACTCCAGTGGAGCTAGCAGATGGTACGCAGCCGCATTGGCCACTAGAACCAGGGGATGACAACGTGCATCCGGGACAACCCGTCTCTTATGGATTCGGCTGGTTTCTCGACAGCTTTCATGGACGGCCGCGGATGTGGCATACGGGAACGACTGTGGGATTTCGCACGGCGATCGAGCGGTTCACGGGAGAGGGCCTAACGGTGATCGTTCTGTGTAACCGTTCCGATCTGGATGCGAATGCACTAGCGCTCAAGGCGGCGGACGCAGCGATGAACAAATGAGCGTGGTTATTTCAGTGCTGCGCACTCCCTTATTGACGGCTCCGTCGCGAGTGCCAAGTCGGTATGCAGGACTGCATCCCAACTATGAGCCCCTGCAGCCCAATTGGTGCTGTCCATCAGCACACGATGGATGAGATCAGTAGTACGGCCAGGTCAGGGACAACTTGCTGCAACCGAGCAAATCTGCGCTAACAGCGATCTATCTACTTTGCAGTTAGCTATGAATGCCCCGCAACAGGCGGGTTCAAAGTCCTGTCGTGACGCTCCGAACTTTCTGGATCACTGCGCCGAAAAAGGATCAATAACCGCTGCGATCGTTCCTGGTGCAAAGCCTTCTAATCGATTATTTACGTATATGAAGGTCGGCTCGCCACGTTGCTTGCTGCGGACGAGCAAGGCCCGCAGGGCATCCCTGACTTGCACGTTCGGCTCTCGGACATAATTGTAAGGAACGAATCGTGACACGGTCTGATCATAAGTGTGGCCCGGAGTCATGAGAGCCCTACTCACAGTGAAATTTGTCGTAAATGCGTCCGGGTCAGCGATTTGTTCGGCAATTGGCGGCATGTCCGTCCAAGAATTAAACACGTGAGCTACACCGCAATTGCGTAGCGTGCGAAAGTAGTCGACACATAGCACGCTCCGGCTACGGACTTCCACAGCGTATCGGAACCCATTCGGCAGCTTGCCAAAGAACTGACCTAAAGCATCACCAAAGCTAGCGCCATTTTTGAATGCACTTGCGAGCGATGCCGGGAACTCAAAGATGATGACAGATATAGCTGTCTTGTACGGCTCGAGCAGCGCAAGAAACTGGGCTATGAGAGTTCTCGGATCCAGAAACAGAGGATTTGATTGCGCTGCTCGCGATCCGTAGCGGGCATGGCTGGGGAATACTGGAGCCGTGATTTCCTCGGGCGCTTTGAATGCAAACCGGAATCCGGCAGGCACCTGAGCGAACAAGCGGCTCCACACGGCCGCACTTGGGAATTGATAGAAGGCGAAGTCACCCGAGACTGTATGAAATACCTCTGCATACTCCTTCAGACAGTCTCGTTCGAACTGCGCTTTCGAGAATCGGCCTCGGCTGGAGTAGCGTTCGGCTTGATATATGGTCCCAAGCCAGCCTTCATATTTCCATGAGCTGGCACCGATGTAGAGCTGCTCTCTCGCAAGCTCTTTCAGCATTGCCGCGAGCTGCCGTTTCAAATCCCATTCTTCCGCCGGAAAGAGAGACAGGTTCTCGTTCAACATCTCAGCGTACCTGAGGACCACACTCCCGTGCGAATGATGGGCGTCATTGACGGGCGGGAACTGTAAGCCAGTTACAGACCGATAAGTCTCCAATCCGGACAGAACACTCCGCGCAGGATGATTACTCGGGGAAATCCCGTTCACGCCTGCATTATTGATCAGCGGAGATCAGCGCGTTCTTCACCCGTAAGGCTCTCCGGCGACGAAACACTGATGTCGTAGCTTGCCAAGGCTCAAGCTGACGCCGCTAGGGATCCCTTAGGGAAAGCTTCATAGGCGGGAACGAACGTTTCGGAGACGAACTGCTCAAACGACGTGGCCGTCGTATTTCTCGCTGAGCGCGGCTCCAGCGCCCGCACGTGGCCGGCGTTTTGAGCATCTACCATTTCGGCCATCAAGGCCGCTACGTTTCGCGCCCATCCCATCCGCTCAATGATCCCTGCAAATTGCTCGCTCGAGATGACCTGGTATTGGAGATCAGGCTTGCCGATGGCGGCGCCTATAATGCCTGCAATTTCGCGGTAGGTGAGATCACGTTGGCCCTGCAGTTCATTAGTTTGATGGCCCGTGAAATTCAGTTGTTCAAGAGCGTTGAGAGCGGCGTTGCCAATATCGACGCTGGCGATGAGAGGGATCTTGAGATCAGGCTTGAGTGGGCCGACGACTGCGCCGGCTTCATGGATCACACCGGCTTGCCCAAGGGTATTCTCCATGAAATAACCAGCCCGGAGAGAGAGGGAGTTTAGCGTCTTGATCTGTTTGAGGCGCTCTTCGAGAAAGTGAAGACCCAGTATCGGACCAGTCTTGGCGTCTGTGTCAGCACCGAAGCTGCTGAGGACGACGACATGCTTGACCGAACCGTTCGCCTCCAGCGCAGACCCGTAAACGTCCACGAGCTTTTTCTGGTAACCGCGAAAATCCGGGTCGGTCATCGCCGGCGGGATCATGAGATAGGCCGCTTCGACTCCTGCGAACGCCTTGCTAGCGGTGTCTTGCGAAGTAATATCGCCGATGAGTGTCTCAGCACCGAGAGACCCCAATTGTTCCAGCTTTGCCTGTGTACGCGCGACGACACGCACTTTCTTGCCTTGTTCCAGCAGGCCCTTTGCAACGACCGACCCGGTATTCCCGGTAGCTCCGGTGATTAAATACATTTCCCTGTCTCCTCCGCAGTTGATGCGCGGCGATTGAGTCAAGATGCACCCGCCAATCCGAACTATGGAGTAGAATCCGCTGACAGCGGAAGATAAGGTGCTTCACTTTGACGGCAGTGTCGCAAATGGTCCGGTTCCGATCGCGATAAGGTGACAGCATGAAGTCAACGGTGTTGCCCTCGGAATCCAGCGCCCTATACAAGTAGGTCCATTTGCCGGCAACGCGAACGTACGTTTCATCCACCCGCCAGGACCGATTTGGACGTCGGAGATGGCGCCGCATCCGTTCGTTCAGGATCGGAGCGTAACGCAAGACCCAGCGAGCGATCGTGGAATGATCCACTCCCAGGCTGCGCCCTGCCATCATCTCCTCCAGATCGCGATAGCTAAGCGAACACCGGAGATACCAACGCACACACAGCACAATCAGCTCGTCTTGGAAATGTCGTCCCCGGAACACAGGTGGCCGGTTATTTGCATTCCGCCCACCTTACCAGCCGCGCTCTAGCGCTTGCGACGCTACCAGATTGTCTCCGCGTGTAATGATTTCGGGCGCGGGAACTATGAACGCGAAGGGCAAGAGCCATGGTTCTTCTCCTCCGGTACACCGGACTGCGCATCAGTGATGTTGCAACACTCGCGCGAGATCGCGTGCGCGAAGATCCCATCCATCTCTACACGATGAAAAACGGCAAGCCGGTTTTCTCGCCAATTCCAGCTTTCCTTCGTGAAGCTCTGGACTTGCTTCCGACTCCGAAGGGCACAGAGGAAAAGTGAAAATACTTCTTCTGGAGCGGCAACGGCACAACCCGCGCTTTCATCCGCGGGGTGACCCGGACGTTAGCTCGCGTGTTTGAAATTTCAGAAGTCTCCGGTGCTCATGCGCACCGATTCCGGCATACCTTAGCAACTGCGCTGCTGGAAAAAGGTTGGACTACTGAGGATGTGGCAATCGTTCTCGGCAGTACACCTGAGATCATCCGGCGACACTATGCGCAATGGACCATTCAGCGGCAGGAACGCATCTCGAGCCTGGCGCAGGACGTGTGGAATGTCAGGTTTTTGTCAGGTTCAAAAAAGTTGGCTGTAAGTATTGAATTTAAGAGGGATAATTTGGTGGACGGCATGGGGTTCGAACCCACGACCCCCACGTTGCGAACGTGGTGCTCTCCCAACTGAGCTAGCCGCCCATCCTATGCCGCGTCGTGCTAGTCACGACGTGTGCTTTGCGGCTGTGCCGCACGCCCATCAATATAACATTTCAACGCGTGTTAGCATGACGGTTCGCCTGCGCCCATGGTCCTCTCTGACGTCGATATCCGCCGCTATCTGGAAACCGGCAAAATTCGCATCGATCCCGCGCTTCCTCCCGACCAAATGGGCAGCTGCTCGGTGGATTTCCGTTTGGGAGCGGAGTTCAGTGTTTTCGAACACAGCCGCCACGCCTTCATCGACGTGCGAGAGAAGAGCGCCATTCAGGACATCATGCGCACGATCCAAGTAAAACCGGGGGAGCCCTTTGTTCTGCAGCCACGTGAGTTCGCGCTGGCAATTACTGAGGAGACACTCGAACTCGACGACGATGTACTTGGCCGGCTCGAGGGCCGATCGAGTCTTGGTCGCATCGGAATCATTGTGCACGGGACAGCCGGACTCTTCGATCCTGGTTGGCGCGGCAAAGCGACTCTCGAATTGAGCAATCTCGGCATCATGCCGGTGGCTTTGTACCCGGGCATGCGCATCTGCTCTTTCACGTTCGAGCAGCTTTCTTCTCCCGTTTCGGTTCCTTATTACAAAAAAGCAGGCAACAAGTACGCCGGGCAAACGCGACCTCTGGCTAGCCGCCTGACCACCGAAGTCAGCGAGAGCTAAGCGCGCTCATCTCCCCGAGGAACCGAAGCCGCCCGTTCCGCGCACCGAGTCCGCCAGTTCGCTTTCCTCCCATTCGACAGGTTCATATCGTGCGAAGACCAGCTGCGCGATCCGGTCGCCAGCCTTTACCTCATAGGAGGCTTTCCCGAGATTCAACAGGATGACTTTTAACTCGCCACGATAGCCGGGATCGATCGTAGCGGGTGAGTTTGGCAGCACAATGGCGTGTTTCAACGCGAGTCCGCTTCTTGGTCTGATCTGTACTTCGTAGCCACTCGGTATTTCGAGCGCCAGCCCGGTGGGAAGACATTGCGGAATATTCGGCTCGAGGGTCGCGCCCGCAATACACCGCAGATCCATGCCCGCGTCTTCCAGCGGACCATGTGCGTACTCGGGGAGATGTGCGTCGGCGTGCAGTTTCTTGATTCGGATTCGCATGAGAGAATTCGATATGATCCCACGTCAGCCCGTGCCGGTACTCGCTTCGAACCGATGACTTCGCCTCTCATCGCGCCGGATCCAGCGCCTAAACGTGTCTTCACGGTCGCTCCGATGCCGCCCGAGAAGATTGCTTACGCTTTAGCCCGATACAGCCGTTCTCCCGACTCGATTCGGGATTCAGTTGATTGGGTGCGCACACACGACTCGGCTAAATTTCTCGAGAGTTTCTACTTTCAGTATGGCCACGCGTCCATAGCCGATCTGGGCCACGTTACGGTCTGCTTCGAAGGGATTTCCGAGCTTGCGGCGACTGAGATTGAGGACGAGCAATTGTGGGACGGCCAGGCTCGCAGCTCACGCTATCAGGATTTTTCGAAATCAGGCGTAATTGTTCCTCCCGAACTGACGGCCGATGAGCGAGTGATCTACCAGGCCGCAGCGGGGTCGCTCCTTGATGCGTATCGAAGAGTACAGGAGCAGGTTTTCCAACATCTCGAGGAAACGCTGCCGAAGCCGGACGACATGAAGGCTGAAGCGTATCGTAGAAATCTGACCGCGCGTGCGTTCGATGTTGCTCGATACTTATTGCCTTTCGGCATTCCGACGGGTGTTGGGCAAGTAACCAGCATTCGTACTCTCGAAAAACAGATGCGCCGTTTGAAGGGATCGGAGTTTCAAGAGCTGCGCGAAATCGGGGAAGAGATCGGCCGCGCCTGCGCTGCGCCACCGCAGTGTGTCTGGGAGGACCAGAGCAATGGCGAGCCGGTGGCACCGACGCTAGCCCGACATGGCCAGGCTGATGATGCGCAGAGCCGCCTAAGAGCCGATTTGACCGAATGGGCCGCCGATAATCTGCCGCCCGCTCAGCTTCGCTCTACGCAGACAGTGGATCTGCTTCAGCCCGCTGATCACGTGGCAGATATTTGCGCTACGCTTCTGTACCCGGTGACGGACCGACCTTTTCGTGAGCTGTACGAGCTGTGCTGCTCGTGGTCATCGGAGCGCCGGAACGAGCTGCTCCATATAGCACTCGGTGGACGTGAGCGGCGAGAGGAGCTGCCGCGATCGTTTCGCAGTGCTCCCTACGTCTTCGACTTTGTAATGGACATCGGCGCTTACCGTGACTTACATCGTCATCGGAGGTGCCAGCAGTTTCGGCAGCAGTACACCAACCGGCTCGGGTTCGACACGCCTGCACTGATCGGCACTTGCCAGTTAGACGAGCTTTTCTCACAGGCTCTTGGGCAGGCAGCCGACGCTCAGGCTAAGCTGCCCGAGCCTGCGGCACAGTACCTCTTACCTTTCGCGGCGCGTTCGCGTTTCCTATTCAAGATGGACTTTGCCGAGCTGGAATACATATCGCGGCTGCGGAGCGGCGTAAAAGGTCATTTCTCTTATCGAAAGATTGCCTGGGAGATGAAGCAGGCTTTGGAAGCGCTCGACCCGGCTCTGGCCATCCTGATAGATGCGACGCCGCCATGGATCGAAGATCCACTCAAGCGATAAGCAACTAGGCGAGGTTCAGCGTTCTCATCGCGGTCCCACGCTCCTGCTGGATCTTCTCCTGTAAAAGCATGATCGAGTAGATGAGCTGTTCAGGCCGCGGCGGACATCCGGGAACATACACGTCCACCGGAATGACCTGGTTCACCGGGACAAGAGCATAGTTGCTGAAGACACCGGTCGACGTCGCGCATGCACCCATGGAGATCACCCACTTCGGTTCGGGCATCTGCTCGTAAAGCCTGCGAATCACCGGAGCCATTTTGTTCGCCACCCGGCCTGCGATGATCATCAGGTCCGATTGCCGTGGAGACCCGCGCATCACCTCGGCACCGAACCGCGAGATGTCGTAACGCGACGCCATCATCGACATCATCTCGATTGCGCAGCACGCCAGGCCAAAGCTGAGCGGCCAGATCGAGTTTTTACGCGCCCAATTCAGAGCATTGTCGAGCGTTGTCGTGATCACGCTTTCCTTGATGAGGTGCGTGTCGTCGTTGTCAATGCGCGCGAAGAGCTCCGCCGGTTGACTGATTTCGAATTTCTCGCTGTCGCCCACGGCACCATTGTCCCATGAAGAAAAGCACGGGGACGCAGTGCTGGTAATCGCCACCGGAGGAAGTTCGCCTGCCAGCGCGCGATCGGGCTTCCGCTTAGTTCTTATTGGTCAGAACTGCCACGCCCGGCAGCTCCACCCCGGACAAAAACTCGAGGGAAGCGCCGCCACCGGTCGAAATGTGCGTAATTTTCGAAGAGACCCCCGCGCTCTTAATGGCCTTCTCGGAATCTCCGCCGCCCACCACCGAAGCGGCACTCGAATCCGCAACCGCCTTTGCGAGTTCAACCGTGCCCCGGTCGAAGGGAGGCATCTCGAAGATCCCCATGGGTCCGTTCCAGATCACCGTCTTGGCGGCAGAGATCTCGCGCGCATAAAGCTCGATCGTTTTCGGCCCGATATCGACCGCGATCTGATCGGAGCCGATCTCTTCCACAACCTCGTGCTTCGCCCCGGCCTTTACCTCTCGCACCACCACATGATCCACGGGTAAGAGCAGCTTGTCGCGGAGTTTGCCGAGAAGCTCGCCCGCCAATTCCACTTTGTCTTCTTCCACCAGCGACCGGCCGGTCGGCTTCTTCTGCGCGCGCATAAAAGTGTAAGCCATTGCGCCCCCGATTAACAACTTATCCACTACCTTACTCAGGTTGTTGATGACCTCGATTTTGTCGGAGACTTTTGCGCCCCCGAGCAGCGCGATGGACGGACGTTCGGGATTCCTGGTAACCCGGGTCAGCCACTCCAATTCCTTGTCCATCAGTAAACCGGCCGCCGATATCGGAAGAGCCGAGACGATACCGACGGTAGAGGCATGTGCGCGATGCGCTGAACCGAACGCGTCGTTAACGTAGATATCCGCGAGCGAGGCGAGCTGGCGCGAGAAGCCCACATCGTTAGCCTCTTCCTCGGGATGGAATCGCAGGTTTTCGAGAAGTAAGATTTCGCCCGCCGCCGGTCTCAAGGCAAGCACCGCTTCGCCTACGCTGTCCGGCGCCATCCGGACTGGCCGCCCAATCAATTCAGAGAGTCGCGTGGCAACCGGGGCCAAACTCAGCTCTTTCCGATAGCGCCCTCCGGGACGCCCCAGGTGGCTCGCCAGAACTACTCCCGCCTGGTGCTCGAGGGCATACTGAATAGTTGGGAGCGAGGCTCGGATCCGCTTGTCGCTGCTGATTTCTGCTCCGTCTGCGGATAGCGGGACGTTGAAGTCGACCCGGATAAACAGCGTTTTTCCTCCTAAGTCAAGATCCCTGATCGACAGTTTTGCCATTCAGCCATTGTAGAAGGGCGACGGGGCAGGCGCTCGATTGTGGAAAGTCCTACAATTGCAGTAGGATCTGTACCGCTACATTCACCTTAAAATGCTGCTAGAGGAATATCCATGGTAGGCACTATATCCTTAGTCGGTGACTTTTAGTCCATTGGTACTGTTACGAACGTACTTTCAGTGAGGATTTTGTGTCTGGATTACCAGGCTAAGTAACGGGGATGTCAACACCTATACGTGTCCTGATTGCTGACGGTGCTCCCATTGTGCTTCAGGGCCTGCGGCGAGTTCTCGAGAACCACTCGACCATCGAGGTGGTGGGTGAAGCAACGGATGGACTGGACACGATCGATAAGGCCGTCGCTCTCGAACCGGATGTCGTCTTAATGGACCTCAAGCTCCCCCGGGTCGATGGCCTGACTGTACTGCGGAGCATTCAGAGCCGCACCAAGTCGCGGGTCATTCTTTTCGCAGCGGCCGATCACCGGGACGAATTCGTGGAAGCCATGAAGCTTGGCTGCTCGGGCATTCTTCATAAAGACGTCCCAACTTCCCTGATCGAGAAGAGCATTGAAAAGGTGAACGCGGGGGAGATCTGGCTCGATTCCAATACGACTGCGGCCGTGATGAGGAAGTTTGCAGCGCCCGGCGAAGCATCGCCGAGCGGTCCGGCTAACGGCAAGGCACCCCGCGAACGGGCGCAACTCAGCCAACGAGAACGCGAGATCATTGTGCTGATTGCTCAGGGATACAAGAACAAAGAGATCGCCGAGAAGATGTTCATCACCGAGCAGACGGTAAAGAACCATCTGCACAACGTATTCGACAAACTAGGCGTCTCCGACCGCCTGGAACTGGCGCTTTACGCCATCCACAACAGCCTGCATCTGCGTCCCTAAACCGCCTCACGGGCTTGATCGTCGTTTCGGATCCGGAAAAGACCGCCTCAGCTAGCGTTTGTCGCTCGCCGGTAAGGATTGGGCTTAACGCTCCAGCGTCTTCGAAACGATGCGGCAAACCCGGTGGAATTGGCGGATGCGGGGCTTTTGCAGACGGCGCAATGGCCAAGTGCTGGGCGAGTAACGCCCCGATGCCGTCTCGCAATCCTGACGATTTCAGGCCCAGTTACGATTCAGCCGTGCGTGCAGTTAGCGGCTTGTAACCGAACCCGATCTCCCGGGATCATACTGCAAAAGGCTGCACTAGTATGCTCTCGGGAGGCGCCATGCACAAATCCAGATTGAGTTTGATCGTTACACTTTTCCTGCCCTGCTTCGCTGTTTTCGCCCAAACTCCGCCGGATCAGCCCTCGAATGTCGAGCGGCCCCCGATCATCGGGCTGGCTCATGTCGGTTTTTTCGTGAGCGATGTTTCAAAGGCGGACGAGTTCTACGGACACGCCCTCGGCTTTGCGCACTTCAGTCTCGACAAGCCAACCGGCGGCCTGATGCTGAACTATTACAAGGTCAACGATCACCAATACATCGAGATTTTTCCGGGCCTCAAAGGCGACGATCAGGATCGGCTCTCGCACGTGGCGTTCGAGACGACCGATATCCAGAAGCTGCGTGACTATCTGGCTGCCAAGGGGGTGAAGGTGCCCGGATCGTTGAAGCCCGGCCTCGACAAAAATCTCAGTTTTATGGTGGACGATCCGGAAGGCCGCCGCATCGAGTTCGTGCAGTACATGCCGGGCTCGCTGCACAGCGCCCGCTTCGGCCAGCTAATGCCCGAGACCCGTGTTTCTCAGCACATGATCCACAGCGGTTTCGTCGTGCACGACCGCGCGGCGGAAGACCGTTTCTACAAAGATATCCTCGGGTTTCGGGTGATGTGGTACGGGGGCATGCACGATTCGGAAGTCAGCTGGGTCGACATGCGCGTGCCGGACGGCTCCGACTGGCTTGAGTATATGCTCGGCGTGAACAATCCGTCGCCCAAGACGCGCGGCGTGATGAACCACATTGCGCTCGGTGTGGAGGATATTCAGACGCCCTACAAAGTTGTCCTGGCGCGACTACCGCAGCCGCCCGAGAAGCCTAAAATTGGCCGGGACGGCAAGTGGCAGCTGAATCTCTACGATCCTTACCTGACCCGCGTCGAGATGATGGAGTTCAAACCGGTCCAAACACCTTGCTGCTCGCCGATGGTAGGCATTGAGAGCGGCAAGTAGCAGCGGGCGGAGTCTGGTGCGTTCGCCTCCTTTCCCCGTTACAATGTAGTTAGCCCCTAACATGTCTCCGGAAACACTGGAGAGCCGCAATCACCGTCGCCTGGCTCTCGAAGATACCCTTGCCTCACGTATTCTCGTGCTCGACGGAGCCATGGGAACTATGCTGCAGGATCGCAATCTTTCGGCTCAGGATTTCGGCGGTCCGTCGCTCGAAGGCTGCAATGAGAATCTCGTGCTTACCCGGCCTGACATTATGCTCGACATTCATCGGGCCTACTTTGCTGCCGGTTCGGATGTTGTTGAAACCAATAGCTTCCAATCAAGCCGAATCGTTTTGGCTGAATTCGGCATTGCAGACAAATCGTACGAAATTAGCTTTGCGGCTGCGAAGCTTGCGCGTGAGGCGGCGGCTGAGTTTTCAACGTCGAATCGAACACGCTTTGTAGCGGGCTCGATGGGGCCGACGACCAAGGCGATTTCTATCAGCGGCGGCGTTACGTTCCCGGAGCTGATCGAGAGCTTCTATGAGCAGTCAAAGGGCCTGGTGGATGGCGGCGCTGACATTCTTCTGCTCGAAACCTGTAACGATACCCGGACCGTCAAAGCGGGCCTGATCGCCATTCACAGGCTGGGTCAGGAGATGCAATACCGCATTCCCACCATCGTTTCCGGCACGATCGAGCAGATGGGCACTATGTTGGCCGGTCAGCCTGCCGACGCCTTCTACGTCTCGGTAAAGCATGCCGATCTACTGGCGGTCGGCCTGAATTGCGCAACCGGTCCGGAGTATATGACCGACCATATTCGGTCGATTCACGAACTGTCGAGCACGCGCGTCTCCTGCTACCCGAATGCCGGTATGCCTGACGCCGAGACTGGTCAGTACCTGGAAACTCCGGAGAGTCTGGCGGCGCAGCTCGAGCGTTTTGTCGATCACGGCTGGCTGAACATCGTCGGCGGGTGTTGCGGCACCAGACCAGATCACATTCGCGCTATCGCCCAGATGGCGGAAGGCAAGAAGCCTCGCGGTCTCCACAATGCGGATCACCGTACTTACTTCTCGGGCATCGAAGTTGTCGAAGCCGAGGATAGTAATCGCCCGCTGATCGTGGGCGAACGGACGAACGTTATCGGTTCGCGTCTCTTCAAGAACATGGTTGCCGAAGAGAAGTGGGAGGAAGCGAGCGAAGTGGCTCGCCGGCAGATCCGGAATGGCGCCCACATTGTTGATGTCTGTCTGCAATCGAGCGATCGAGACGAGCTGAACGACATACCGTTCTTCTACGACAAGCTGATTCGAAAGATCAAAGCGCCGATCATGATCGATACCACCGATCCTCGCTCAATCGAGCTTTCGCTTTCTTATTGCCAAGGGAAGGGAATCATAAACTCGATCAATCTCGAAGACGGGGAAGAGAAGTTCGAGCGCATCTGCCCATTAGTGAGTCAGTATGGCGCAGCGGTGGTGGTTGGGTGTATCGATGAGGACCCAGTGCAGGCGCAGGCCTTTACCCGTGAGCGGAAACTCGCGGTTGCCCAGCGGTCGGTCGATCTGCTTACGACGAAGTATGGCATCCCCGCGGAAGATATCATTATCGATCCGCTGGTATTCCCTTGTGCAACCGGGGATGAAAATTATATTGGCGGGGCGGTAGAAACAATCGAATCAATCCGTCTCATCAAAGAGCAGATCCCGTACGTCAAAACAATCCTCGGCATCTCGAACATTAGTTTCGGTCTGCCAGCCAGCGCCCGAGAAGTCGTCAATTCTGTCTTTCTCTACTACTGCACCAAGGCAGGACTCGATCTCGCGATCGTAAACTCCGAGAAGCTGGAGCGCTTCGCGTCCATCCCGGAACACGAGCGAAAGCTCGCCGAATCCCTCCTTTTTAATAGTCCTCTCGTTCATTTGCCCACCGACTCTACCTATTCTTCGGATGCTGCCCTTGCACCCGATGTTCCAAATGATTCCCGCCTGCAGTCGCGCGAGCAGAAAGCAGCTATTAACCAGTTCCACATAGCGGCAATATCGGAATATTTCCGAGGAGCAACGGCCCGTGTCAAGAAGATAACGGCAGATTTACCCCTAGATGAACGCTTAGCGAACTACATTATTGAGGGTACGAAGGACGGACTGATTCCGGACCTCGATCGGAAGCGCAGTGAAGGCGCGGCACCGTTGGACATCATCAATGGTCCGCTCATGGCCGGGATGTCAGAGGTGGGTCGGCTTTTCAACAAGAATGAGTTGATTGTAGCCGAAGTTTTGCAGTCCGCAGAGGCTATGAAGGCGGCCGTGAACCATCTGGAACAGTTCATGGAGAAAGCCGAGACCGCGGCGCGCGGCAAAATTGTGCTCGCGACCGTGAAGGGCGATGTTCATGATATCGGCAAAAATCTGGTCGAAATCATTCTGAGCAATAACGGTTACGACGTAGTGAATTTAGGCATTAAGGTTCCGGCCGACGAACTGATCAAGGCATTTCACGAGCATCAGCCGGATGCGATTGGACTCTCGGGTCTGCTTGTCAAGAGTGCGCAGCAAATGGTAACGACAGCGGGTGACTTCAAAGACGCCGGTATCCATGTTCCGCTACTGGTGGGCGGAGCCGCATTATCCGAAAAGTTCACCAAAACCAAGATCGGCCCGAGCTATCAGGCTCCTACCTTCTATGCCAAGGATGCGATGACCGGTCTGCGCCTGATGAACGAAATTACCGACCCCGAGTTGCGCGAGCAGGTATTGAGTCAGAACATTTATCGCGACGCGCCCCTGATGAGCGCTCCGGTAGAAGTGCTGCCGGTTCCCTCGGGTGAATTGCGTAGCCCTAAGGTCCACCCCGGTATTCAGCTGCCTATCGCGCCTCCTACCGAACGGCGGGCGCGTACAATTCCCAATCTGCCGGAGGTCTGGAGCTACATCAATCCGTTCATGCTCTACGGAAGGCATCTGGGATTCAAGGGGAACTTTGAGAAGATGCTGGCCGAGCGCGATAGCAAAGCCTTGGAGCTGTACCACCTGGTAGAAGATGTCAAGCGCAAAGCGGCAAGCTTCATGAAGGTGCGCGGAGTCTGGCAGTTTTTCGAAGCCGAGCGGGAAGGGAACTCGATGCACCTCTTCGCGCCAGGAGCCTTGTCGCCTTTGGAGACCGTTCGCTTCGGCCGTCAAGCCAAATCCGATGGCCTCTGCTTAAGCGATTACATTCTCGATTCACAGTCGGGTCGGCGTGATCACGTTGCTCTTTTCGTAGTGACTGCCGGCGAAGGCGTAATTGAGCACTCGCATGAGGCCAAATCCCGCGGCGACTATCTCGAAGCTCATGCGCTGCAGGCTCTGGCGATCGAAACCGCGGAAGCTGCGGCCGAGTGGCTGCACCGCCGCCTGCGCGAAGACTGGGGATTTCCCGACCCGCCCTCGATGACCATGCAGGAGCGGTTCACTTCCCGTTACCGAGGCAAGCGCTACAGCTTTGGCTATCCCGCGTGCCCGAACCTGGAAGATCAAACCAAGCTCTTCGCGCTTCTGCGCCCGGAAGAGATCGGTGTCCAGCTCACGGAAGGTTTCATGATGGAGCCCGAAGCAAGCGTTTCTGCGCTCGTGTTCCATCATCCCGACTGCGTTTACTTCAGCGCTGCCGAAGAGCCAGAACCGGCTTACGCCTAGCTTTTCGAACCTTCACCATATAGGCGGTCGAAACTTAGCGGCCAGCGGCCTTGCTCAGGCTGCCGGCCTTTCCCGCGCTTGTTGCAGTTGGTTGAACATAAATGCATCCACACTCTTGACTACGTCGGCAAAAGGGGAGTCGAGACGAAGTACCAGCGAGCTAGGGCTGGCAGAGATCACCCGCTGCGGATTGGAGTCAAAGAGCCTTTCGGCGAACTCCTGACAAATCCTATGGACTTCGATTCGCACTTTCTGGATAGACACTTCTCGCTTCAAGATCGCGACGACAGCGGGGCCGCGCCAGCGAAATAAGTAATCTTCGCTTTGTAGCTTCAGCCGCACCAGTTCCGAAAAACCTCTCAGGACACCGTCGCCCACCTCGGGCCCGAAGCACCTGTTCACAGCTTCCAGGTGGCTAAAAGCCGCTACGGCGAGGAACGGCGGATCTGTGGACTGACACCTCTCTTCCAAGACCGCCAAGCCGTCGGAGAGGGCCGGTAAGCCAGTTACCAGATCGAGTCTGCCCCTGCTTTGGCTCTCGTGCGCTGTGACCAGCTGCTGCCGAAGGTCCGAGACGAGACTGCGCTCCTTCTCTTTCTGCCGATTGAGCTGCAGGCGCACCTCGTTCAGAGTGCCTTCTAAACGTGATCTCAGCTGGGCTAACTCCTCTATCCTGTCGCACTTAACGAGTTGGGCTTCGATAGCCTTTAGCTCTCCGCTGTACTCCGTTGGGCCGGCTGCATTAACTGTGTGCGTGAGCATCGATATCACGTTACGGAGCATGGTGGATTGCTGCCCCATGAGACCGCCAGCACGCTGCGAGTATTCGGAGACGGCTTGAATGGCCCGGCCAGTCAGAACCAGGAACTCCTCGCCTCTGACCGCCTTCGCATTCAGGCTCTGGATATGCACCAACCTATTACGAAAGCCCTCGCACTCACCTTTGTCAACGTTCACGGTGTGCGTAATCAAGCACTCTAAAAATAGGGAAAGGATTTGCTGCGGTAAGGGCTGCTTGGCGGGTAGCTTGATGCGATCCCGTAGCGCTCGTATGGGCCAGTTCAGAAAGAGATCGCCCTCAGTTAACGTGGCTCCATCGACATACATTTCTCGACAGCAGTTTTGAATAACGGCACCAGCCGCCGTTCAACAACACAAGCGGGCGGTCACTTTCGCGATCTGCTCGTCCTCCTGCGAAGGCAGAATCTTCAGATCGACGTTTTTGCCGACGCCGGCAAACTCGAGTCCTTTGCAAATCTCCTCTCTCAGCTCGGCCGCATGCTCGCCGATGCCGCCCGTAAAGACGAGGCAATCCAAACCACCAAGCGCCGCAGCCATGCTGCCGATTGTTTTACGAACCTGGTAGCAGAACATCTCAAGCGCTAAGTCGGCGAGGTGATTGTCTTTCCGAATCTTGGAGAGCTCGCGTACATCACTACTTTTGCCGGAAACTCCGAGAAGGCCGCTCTTATGATCGAGCAAAGTCTCCAACTTCTCTGCCGTCTCGTACCCGTTGCGGAGCAGATAGATCAGCACTCCCGGATCGAGGTCGCCCGGGCGGGTGCCCATCATTACGCCGCCGGTGGGAGTTAGTCCCATACTCGTGTCGACCGAGACTCCGTCGTGGATGGCCGTTACGCTCGAACCGCTGCCAAGATGCGCGACTATCATGCGCGAAGGTAAGCTCTCAAGCTGGGCCACGATGGATTCGAGCGAGAGACCGTGAAAACCGTATCTCTCGACTCCGAGTGCGCGAACCGCTTGGGGTAGTGCATAGGTCTTGCTCGTCTCCGGCATGCGACGGTGAAACGCCGTATCAAGGCAAATGACTTGTGGGATGTCTGGCAGCTCGCTTTCGACCGCTTTGAGAACGGAAAGCGCCGCGGGCATATGCAGTGGCGCATAGCTAACTGCCTTTGCGAGTTCCTGTGCGACAGCCTCAGTGAGGCGGGCATGCTCTCGCAGTCCAGGCCCACCATGTACCATGCGATGGCCCACTGCTTTCGCTTGCGGCGCGTCCCAATCCCGCAGCTTGGCGAGTGCATGCTTTAGGGCTTCTGCATGCGTGCGTAAGCCCGCCTGCTCTTTACCGATCTGCCGCGCTTCACCGCTCTTCTGAGACCAAAAGCTGGCGTTCGGAGTTCCGACTTCTTCCGCTTCGCCCTCATAGAGAAGCTGCGCTTTGTCGGCACTTGCTAAATACAACCCGAACTTGAGCGATGACGAGCCGCAGTTGAAGGCGAGGGTCGCGCGCCGGTCTTCCGCGGGCCCTGTCAAAAGGGCCACTTCCAATTACGAATCTCCGGCTTGTCTATGCCTTCCGAGAAAGCGTAATTGGTGTTCTCGATGATTTCGTTTTTCAGCCATTCCTTCATATGCGCACCGACCTCCTGCAGGCGGGGCACTCGATCGATCACGTCAATCGCGAGATCGAATCTGTCTACCTGGTTCTTAATCGCAAGTTCGAGCGGAGTGTCGATATTCCCTTTTTCTTTGTATCCGCGTACGTGGATGTTGTCATGGTTTGTGCGCTTGTACGTGAGTTTGTGAATCAGCCAGGGGTAGGCGTGAAAGTTGAATATGACCGGCTTGTTTTTGGTGAACAAGCTGTCGAAATCACGATCCGATAATCCGTGCGGGTGCTCCGTCGCAGGCTGCAACTTGAATAGATCAACCACATTCACGAACCGCAGTTTGAGATCCGGCAGGCGCTCTCGTAAAATCGCTGCTGCGGCCAGCGCCTCTGCCGTCAGCACATCGCCCGCGCTCGCCAGCACCACATCCGGCTCCTCGCCGTCGTCGGTGCTTGCCCAATCCCAGATTCCGATCCCCTTTGTGCAATGGTTGATCGCGGAATCCATATCGAGATAGTTCAAGTGCTGCTGCTTATCCGCCACAATCACATTGACGTAGTTGCTGCTTCGAAGGCAGTGATCACCCACACTGAGCAGGCAGTTCGCATCCGGCGGAAGATAGATGCGTGTGATATCGGCGCTTTTGTTTGTGACTACATCCAGAAATCCAGGATCCTGATGCGTGAATCCGTTGTGATCCTGCCGCCATACAAGCGAGCTGATCAGCAGATTGATCGAGGAAATCGGCGCGCGCCAGCGAAGCTCATTCTTCGACTTCTCGAGCCACTTCGCGTGCTGATTAAACATCGAATCGATGATGTGCACGAAAGCTTCGTAGCTCGAGAAGAAACCGTGCCTCCCCGTGAGTACGTATCCTTCGAACCAACCTTCGAGCGTGTGCTCGCTCAACATCTCCATCACGCGACCGTCTACCGAAATCTCCGTGCCGTCGGCGTCTTCCGGTTTGTACGCCGCCAGCCATGTCTTCTTAGAGGCTTTGTAAATCGCCTGTAGCTTGTTCGAGGCAGTCTCATCGGGCCCGAACACGCGAAAGCTGGTCATATTCGCGCGCATGACGTCGGCTAAGAAGTGACCCAGTACGTCGGTCGGCGAAACACTCGTTGTACCCGGCTTCTCTACCGGCACGGCGTGCTCTCGAAAATCCGGCATCTCGAGCGGCTTGCGAAGCACCCCGCCGTTAGCGTGGGGATTTCCGCTCATCCGGCGATTGCCCTTGGGCGCAAGCTCCCGCAACTCCGCCCTAAATCGGCCTTCTTCGTCAAACAGCTCCTCGGGTTTATAGCTGCGCATCCAGTGCTCCAGAATTGCCAGATGCTCTGGATTCGTTCTCACCTCGTCGAGCGGCACCTGGTGCGACCGCCAGAAATCCTCCACCTTGTGCCCGTCCACCTCCTTCGGGCAGGTCCATCCTTTTGGACTGCGCAGAATGATCATCGGCCAGCGAGGTCGCTCCGCCTGGCCGGTTCTTCGCGCTTCCTCCTGGATCGATCGAATCTCGATCACGCACTGCTCAAGAGCCGCGGCCATCTGCCCGTGCATCAGCGCCGGATCATGGCCTTCGACCACGTACGGCTTCCAGCCGTAACCCCGAAAGAGGTTGTCCAGTTCCTCGCTGGAAATCCTCGCAAGGATAGTCGGGTTCGCGATCTTGTATCCATTCAGATGCAAGATAGGAAGCACAGCTCCGTCGCGAACGGGATCGAGAAACTTGTTCGAATGCCACGAAGTCGCAAGCGGCCCCGTTTCCGCTTCTCCATCACCGACCATCACCGATACGATCAGATCCGGATTATCGAACGCCGCTCCGAAAGCATGCGAGACGCTGTATCCCAACTCGCCGCCTTCGTGGATTGAGCCGGGAGTTTCAGGAGTGCAGTGGCTTCCAATGCCGCCGGGAAAGGAAAACTGCCGGAAGAATTTGCGTAGGCCTCCAACGTCCTGACTTTTGTCGGGGTAGATCTCCGAGTAAACACCTTCGAGATAGCAATTGGAAAGAACGGCCGGCGCTCCGTGCCCAGGGCCGGAGATGTAAATCATGTCCAGGTCGTACTTCTTAATCAATCTATTCAGATGGACCCAGGTAAATGTCTGGCCTGGATCGGACCCCCAATGTCCGAGTAACCTGTTTTTAATGTGTTCGACCTGGAGAGGTTCACGCAGGAGCGGATTCTCCCGCAGATAAATCATGCCGACGCACAGATAGTTACAGGCGCGCCAGTAAGCGTCTATCTTCTGTAATTCCTCGGAAGTAAGTGCAGGCTGCGTTTGCACGCCGCCGGCAGTGGAAGGACCATCGCCGGCCTTGAGAGCGGTCGCACTGCCAGGTTGAGGGATTGTGCGTGATTCCGCCCCGCTTGGTGAATCGGTTGTGCTGCGCGGTTCCTTGGAAGAGAGAGTCTCGTTAGCCACGCTCAACGAGTAACACGAATCTCCGCCGATTGAAACCGAAATTCACTAAGTCGCAGGCGTACCAGTTATGCCGCGAATAAACTTCGTCTCTTCGGGCCGGTATGGCTTTCCGTTCTTTTGAAAGATATCGTGAAACCACACTTCCGGTTTGCGGTCTGTGTATGGCCTCTGCCATGAATCCCACGGCAGGAATGTCTGCGACTTGCCTGCCACGAATCCCCAGTTGATCGCTCCCACTTTGAACTGCTTGGCAATGGGTAGAACTCCCTGAAAAGTGCTTCCTTTAGGACGCGCCATGTACTCAGTGCAGATTAGCGGTCTGTTAAAGGTTTGTAACCACTTCACCTCCTGCTCAAACTTAGCGGGCGAATCATAGTTGTGGAAACTGACAATATCAGAGTCTTCGAGCTGCTCCTTGGCCATTGGGGACAGGGTCTCCGGGGCGGACGGATCTTCGTGCCAGATGCCGCTGGTTAACGGCTGCTGCGGATGTTGTAACCGTGCCCATGCGTACACTTTTGGCAAAAGCGCAAGTACGAGCTGTGTCTTATTCTTTGGATCCAGTTTGCCGTAGCTGGAACCGTTGCCATTGTCGGGCTCGTTCCAAACGTCCCAGCCAAGCACCCGGTCGTCCCTTCCAAACGCGGCTACCACGCCTTCTACGTATTGTTCGAGTCTTCCGTACTGGGCGGGATCCTGCAAAGCCTGTGCTCCGGGACTCTGCAACCAGCGCGAATTGTGAATGCCCGGCTGCGGTTTCGGCTGACGGCCAAGCTGCGGATTCGGATCCCAGCAGGAATCGAAGAGCACGAATAGCGGCTTGATATGGTGTTTGGCGCAAAGCCCAAGGAATGTTTCTATGCGAGTCTTGAACCCCTCGCTGTCCTGTTTCCACAGCAGGTCGTGCAGGAAAACGCGCATGGTGTTCATACCGATGCCTTCAGCCCACCCGAGCTCCTTATCGATACGCTTCGGGTCGAAGGTATTTGCCTGCCACATTTCCAGCTCGTTCGCCGCGTACGACGGCAGGAAATTACTTCCCACCAGCCAAGGCTGTTTGGCATACCACTGATTGGCCACTTCGGGACTCCAGCGCGACGGAGTCTCGCCAGGGGTCGTCTGACGAGTCCAGCCGATGGAACCGACGAGCATGGCAAGACTTATCAGGAAAATGGAGGGAAAGTTCTTCTTCATGTTCAACGTTGTCCCCGATTCTATTACGAGCAGCTTCTGCAAGCGCGCATTGGGCACACGCGAGGAGAACCGCGCAAAGCTGCCGGCTGGAACTAGAACACAGATTACGAAGGGGCAAGATTGAGGGCGGGCGAACCTGCTTCGATGGCTGAAGCTTCCCGGGGGTCAAAAGGCTTGAGTTGTCCGGTTCTGGCGGATCCGTCTCCGCCAGAACCATTCGCGCTAGCTACCGGCGCCCGCGGCTCTTTGCAAGGGTTTGAGGATCTCCTGTTGTGCTTCAATCCAATCTTGCTCCGAACTGCCGGTCGGACGCCCTCGCTGTTCCCACAGTGCATAGGCCAGCTTCGAAATACTCTCGTGCGTGTTGCCGGTCTCTTCGGCCGGCTGCAAATCGGCATGTTTATCCGGCTCAGCAGAAACGGGCGAAGCCTCGTTCAGCGATAGCTCTGTTACTTTCATGTGACTAGCTCCTTGAGAATGCAATTCCCGAGGCAGGGGGAGGTGACGTCTCGTGCTCCGTGAAGGCAGAACGAACGTCGGGCTTAGGTTACCATCTGAGCTCGAAACGCACAACTTGCAAACGGCTTTCGCTACTAGCTTAGTTGGGGTGCGCTGAGGAGAGCTCCGGCCAGTTCACCAGGATGCGCAATTGTGAAATCGGGCGCCACTCCCGCGAACGTCTCCGGCTGGAAGCCCCACAAAACACCGCAGCTTCTCACCCCGGCGTTGCGAGCGGTTGCGATATCGACTGAGCTGTCGCCCACCATCAAACTCTCGTGGGCGGGAATAGCGGCTTCCTCGATCATCTTCAGCAAGCCCATCGGATGCGGCTTTTTCTCGCTGAACGTGTTGCCACCATAAACGCGGAAGAACAGCTTCTGAACGTGCAGCGCCTCGAGAATATCGGCGCTGATCCGCTCCGGTTTATTGGTCAGTACTCCGAGGCGGTGCTTTGCGCGAGACAGGTCTTCCAACATCTCGCGCACCCCTGTGTACAGCCGCGTGTGCTCCAAAGCGTGTGCTCGATAGTACTGAAGGAAAAACTCAAGCGCTTCCACCCTTAGCTCAGGCGCAGTGTCCGGGCCCATGGCACGTTCCACCAGCGCGGCCGCGCCGTTCCCCACATACGAATTAATTACGTGCTGCTCGAGCGGGGGGAGATTGAAGTGCGCACGGGTGGCATTGGTGGAGGTCCCAAGATCACGGCTCGAATCGATCAGAGTGCCATCAAGATCAAATATAATCAGCAACCCTCATTCTCGAACACGGCCTCTGGACCGCCTGTTGCTAGCGGATACTCTGCCTGAAACTCATCAGCAGCTTATAGCTCACTTCCGGCCGAGTGCGTATCTTTTCGTCCAACAGTGCGCCTTCGAGCAGCGGACTATAGGCTGAAGCTTCCTCCGGCGACATATCTTTCAAATCGCGAAAGGCCATGGACCAGTCTCCAAATAGCCTCTCCTTTACCGGCTTCTTCGATAGAACAATCATGCCGGAGTGGCGGGAATCGCGCTCAATCCTCTGAACGATGTTGTTGATGACTTCTTCCGGTCCTTCCAGGACCTGCAGAAAATTGCCGTCCTTATACGCCAAAAGGCCAGTTATCCCGTCGCGCTGATTATTGGCCCGGGATACCCGCAAAATCTCTACGATTTCCTCACTGCTAAGTTGACGTCCCGAACTGACGTAAACCAGAGAAATCAAACTCCCTTTCGCATTAAACCCCACATTCTTTCAGTGGAATTCTCTACTTGCATCTCTCAAGTACATTTGCCAGCTCAGCCTGCAGGAGTTAGGCTGGATCTAAGTCGTTTCGATGTCCTTCGTCCCGTTTAACTGCGTAAGCGCTTCCCGTCGCGAATTCGCTTACATCAAGGAGGCCTTCAGCCGGATGCACATTTCCGGGGACGGCATTTTCAGTCAACGCTGCCAGGCGTTTCTCGAACGCGAACTAAATATCAGAAAGGCGCTGCTCACCACCTCCTGCACCCATGCTCTGGAACTGGCGGCTCTGCTTCTTGATCTGAAGCCGGGCGACGAGGTTATCGTTCCTGCATTTACATTTGTATCCACCGTCAACGCCTTTGCGCTGCACGGTGCAAGGCCTGTTTTCGCCGATATCCGGCCAGATACGTTGAATCTGGACGAGAGGCTTCTTCCTTCTCTGATCACCTCGAAAACCAGGGCCATCGTTCCGATGCACTACGCCGGCGTCGGTTGCGAGATGGGCAGCATTCTAGCGCTTGCCGCTGAGCACGGATTACACGTGATCGAAGACAACGCGCACGGTCTGTTTGGCCGTTACCACGGCAAAAGTCTTGGCTCGTTTGGCTGTCTGGCGACCCAAAGCTTCCACGAGACTAAGAACTTCAGCTGCGGCGAGGGGGGCGCTTTATTGATCAACGACCCAGCCTTAATCGAGCGGGCAGAGATCATCCGGCAGAAGGGCACCAACCGCAATCGCTTCTTGAACGGTGAGGTCGATAAGTACACCTGGGTCGACTGCGGCTCCAGCTACTCGCCTTCCGATATCCTGGCCGCTGTGCTGCTCGCTCAATTCGAAGTCCGGGCGTCTATTGAGTTGAAAAGGCGCCAACTCTGGGAGACCTACTTCGAAGGCCTAAGCGTGTGGGCCGCTGAGTGGGGCGTTCAGCTGCCTTGTGTTCCCGACCATTGTCAACAAACACACCACATTTTTCACCTTCGCCTGCCCAATAGCAAGCTCCGTGATTCTTTGATTCGACATCTGAGAAGTCAAGACATACTCAGCGTTTTTCACTATCCGCCTCTGCACCTCTCGGCCATGGGCAGGCGCCTCGGCGGTTGGGATGGTCAATGCCCCGTCACTGAAACCGTTAGCGAGCAATTACTTCGTCTACCGATCTACTACGGCCTTTCCGAAGACGATCAGAGCAGGGTAATCAACTCCGTTCGCCGGTTCAAATTCCGGGCATCCGGGCACGTTCACCAGATCGGCGAGGTGCTGAGCACAGAGCGCGCGGGCGAACTCCCGATGGCCGCGCGCAGCCAAACTGTCGCAACGTCTTGACGGTGCACCCAGCAGGGTTACATTGGTTGCTACACATCGACCTCCGATAATGAGAATTACAATCGGTTTCCTTCTCATGTCCCTTACCTTTACTTCGAGCCTGCTGGCCGAATCTGCCGGTTCTCCTTCGGGGCCGCCCGTTGCGCTCACAATCGAGCACCGCGAGACTCGCCACGGAGCAACTGTCGTCGACAACTACTACTGGCTTCGCGACAAAACGAATCCAGAAGTGATCAAGTACCTGGAGGCCGAGAACGCTTACACGGCAGCTATGACAAAAAGCCTTCAGCCTTTCTCGGACGCGCTTTACGCGGAGATGCTGAGCCACATCAAGCAGACCGACCTGAGCGTACCCGTCCGCCGGGGTGAGTATCTGTATTATTCGCGGACCGAGGAGGGCAAGCAGTACGCAATCCACTGCCGCCGGAAGGCAAATATGGATGCTCCGGAGCAGGTACTGGTCGATCTCAACCTGCTCGCAAAAGGTAAACCTTTCATCGGCCTCGGCTCACTCACCGTCAGCGACGATGGAAATCTACTCGCCTATTCGCTCGATTACACCGGTTTTCGCCAATACGATTTGCAAGTGAAAGATCTGCGCACCGGTGAGACACTGCCCGATACGGCGCCGCGTGTGACCGCCATCGAGTGGGCCTCTGATAACCGGACACTCTTTCTGACCACCGAAGATAAAGTCACAAAGCGTTCCGATACCCTGCTGCGACATGTGATCGGCAGCACTGTCTTCGATTCTGTTTACACGGAAAAGGACGAGCTCTACGACGTCGGAGTCAGTAAGTCGCGCGACAAGAAATACATATTCCTCAGTGTCGAGAGTAAAGATAGCACTGAGTTTCGCTACTTACCTGCGTTTGAGCCGCAGAGCAATTTCGTCGTTTTCGCGCCGCGGCAAGCCAAGCACCGTTACTATCTGGATCATCGCGAGAATCTCTTTTACATCCGCACAAACCGAAACGCCAAAGATTTCCAGGTCGTGACCGCTCCCGAAAGCGATCCCGCGCCTGAGAACTGGAAGGTGTTCATCCCGCACCGAAGCGGCACGCTGATTGAGGAAGTGGATCTTTTCAGGGACTTCGCTGTTTCTCTGGAAAAGTCGGAGGCTTTGAACCATCTCCGGATCTTTAATTTCTCTACTGGGGAGTGGTCGGAAATTCCGTTTTCTGAACCGATTTATTCGGCGTTTCCATCAGCCACGCCCGACTACGATTCCGTCACATACCGCTACTCCTATCAGAGCTTCGTGACGCCTCCAAGCGTTTACGATTACGATACGCACACCAGGACTTCACACTTACTCAAGCAACAGGAAGTACCAGGCGGATACGATCCGGCTCACTACGCATCCGAGCGTCTGTGGGCTACTGCACGCGATGGCGTGAAGGTGCCGATCTCGATCGTTTATAAGAAGGGGCTCGAGCGAAATGGCAAGTCTCCTCTCTTCCTCTACGCTTACGGTTCGTATGGAATCGGCATGCCGGTCACATTCTCCAGTTCCCGTTTGAGCCTTCTTGATCGAGGAATGTCTTTCGCCATCGCCCATATCCGCGGTGGCGACGAGATGGGGGAGCAGTGGCGCGAGGACGGCATGCTGATGAAGAAGAAGAATACGTTTTTCGATTTTATCGATTCGGCTGAATATCTGATTCAGGAGAAGTGGACGTCAAGGAACGGCCTTGTGATCGAGGGCGGCAGCGCAGGCGGCCTGCTGATGGGCGCTGTTGTGAACATGCGACCGGATCTGTTCCGCGCTGTTCATGCGGCAGTTCCTTTTGTCGATGTGATCAACACCATGATGGATCCCTCGCTTCCGCTTACGGTTGGTGAGTATCTCGAGTGGGGCAATCCAAATGAAAAAGCAGCCTACGACTACATGAAGAGTTACAGCCCTTACGACAACTTAGAAAAGCGGGCTTATCCCGCCATGCTGGTCACAACGAGCTTGAATGACAGCCAAGTCATGTACTGGGAGCCTGCAAAGTATGTTGCGCGTCTTCGCCGTCTAAAAGCGGACGACACTCCGCTTTTGCTGAAGATCAAAATGGATCCAGCGGGCCATGGTGGAGCCTCAGGACGCTACGATCGCCTGAAAGATAACGCTTTTGAATACGCTTGGCTGCTGAGCCAGGTTGGCATCCACAGATAAAAAGCCAAGTCTAAATGGAACCACGCTGCCCGCGATTCTGCCGATTTGCGCTGGGCTTAGGTCTGCTGCTGGGCTCGGGACGCGGCGGTCTCTCACAAACGCAAGAAGAGATAAGAGTCGGTGCCGGGGCGAAAACATCCCCTTTTCCCCATTTCTGGGAGCAAATGTTCGGTTCCGGGCGCGCCATCCTATCGTTGCGCGAGAGCTATCGCAGCGACCTCCGCGCCGTCAAGCAGGTTACCGATTTCCGCTATGTTCGCTTTCACGCCATTTTGCACGATGAGGTCGGCGTCTATAACGAAGACGAGCACGGCAATCCGGTCTACAACTTCGCGTACGTCGACCAGATTTACGACGGACTCCTCAAGAACGGAATACGGCCCGTTGTCGAGATCAGCTTTATGCCGAAGAAGCTCGCCTTTAACCCCGACGCGCTGCATCCGTTTTGGTATAAGCAAAATGTCTCGCCGCCCAAAAGTCTCGAGCGATGGGATGGCTTGATAACGGCGTTCGCCCGGCACCTGGTTGAGCGTTACGGCGCGGACGAAGTTGGGCAATGGTACTTCGAGGTCTGGAACGAACCCAATATCGACTTCTGGGGCGGAGTTCCCCAACAAAAGAGCTACTTCGAGCTGTATGACCATACGGCACGCGACCTCAAGGCGGTGAGCGCGCGCCTGCGAGTCGGGGGTCCGGCCACGGCGGCTGCCGCCTGGGTTGATGATTTTCTAAAGCACGCGGCCGCCAATCATGTTCCCGTCGACTTCGTGTCAAGTCATGGCTATGCCGACGACACAGCCGAGAACCTCTTCGGCACAGACGAAAATATTCCGACCGAGCATCGCGTTTGCCGCGCGATCGCGAAAGTCAGGAAGCAGATTGAGAGCTCCGCCACGGCGAAGCTGCCACTATTTTGGACAGAATGGAACGTTCCCGGCGAAAGACAACTCCGGGATACATCGTTCGTTGGCCCGGCGCTCGCCAACACTATTCGGGAATGCGATGGCCTCGTCGACCAGATGTCGTTCTGGACGTTCTCTGATGTGTTTGAGGAAGGCGGCCCGATTCCAACGCCGTTCGAAGGCCACTTTGGTCTGCGGGCGGAAGGCGGCATAAACAAACCCAGCTACTACGATTTCAGCCTGCTCCATCGACTCGGCGAGATACGCATTGCGAACGCCAGTTCAAATGCGATCGTGACCCGGCGCAAAGACGGCAAGCTCTCGATGGTGGTCTGGAATTTAAGCGATCCTCAGAAGAGGGGCAGCACGAAGAACGTCCGCGTGAGGTTCGAGAATAGCCGGCCCGATATGGCGGTCAGCATCAGTGTGGTGGACGACGACCACGGGAACGCCCTTGCCGCCTACCGCGCTCTGGGCAGCCCGCAATATCCAAACGAGGATCAAGTACGAAAAATGAATGAAGCCACCGCGCTTCCCCGGCCCACCCGGCAGCGCCTCGCTGGTGGCCGCCTGGATCTGCAGCTTCAACCCGATGCCCTCGTCCTCATCGAAGAGGATTGAGACAGCTTGATCTTACGCCGGCTTCGCCCAGAACTGCTTCAGATTCGCCCATTGCTGCCGGAAAGAATCCTTTAACTCGCGGGGCGCCATTTCGGCTAGCGTTGCTGCCATGTTCGTGGCGTAAGGCATGACTTGCGAGTCCGCCAGGTAAGAAGGGACGGGAGAAGGCACGAAGGCCACCAGAACGGCCGCCAAGCTGGCTACGACCAGGATGCCTCGTACGAACCCTGCAAGTCCGCCCAGACAATGATTGAACCACGAGAGTCCAATCCACCGGAACATCTTGGATAACAGCGTTGCGATAAGCGATCCTGCGAGCACAATGCCAAAGAAGATGATGAGGAATCCAAAGATGTCCGCTAAAGCAGATGTGCTCAGAAAGGGCAGCAGCTTCGCCGCAACTATCCGGTAGCACCAGAAGCCCAGAAGCAGACCCGCCAGGGTGGCGATTAGACCGACAACGACCCGCGCGAACCCCGATTTTAAGCCCGCCGCCGTCGATATCAGGATTATCAATCCTAAAACAACATCAAACCAGTTGAAACTCATCCTCACGTAAATCTTACATCCGCGGGTCACCTAGCTGCCGGCCCGTGATTCTTGTGTAGGCTTCTTTGTACTTCTCGCTGGTCTTCTCAATAACCTCGTCCGGCAGCGCTGGCGCAGGCGGCCGTTTGTCCCAATCCAGGGTCTCCAGATAATCGCGCACATACTGTTTATCGAAGGAGAGCTGCGGTCCACCCGGCCGGTAGTTGACCACGGGCCAGTAACGCGAAGAGTCGGGCGTTAACACTTCATCTGCCAGGAGCAGCTGCTCATTGACAAATCCAAACTCGAACTTCGTATCGGCGAGAATGATTCCCCGTTCTTCAGCGAACCGCGCAGCCTTGGTGTAGATCTCGAGTGTGAGACTCCTCAGCCGGTCCGCCAGGTCCCGCCCGATCTCTTGCGCCACCGCGTCGAACGAAACGTTCATATCATGGCCGCTCTGCGCTTTGCTGGCCGGCGTAAAGATCGGCTCAGGCAGACGGTCTCCATTCTGCAGGTTCTTCGGCAGAGGGATGCCGCAAACCGTTCCGTCGGCCTGGTACTCTTTCCATCCGGAACCCGCCAGATAGCCGCGCGCGACACACTCAATCGGAATCATGCGCGCTTTCTTCACCATCATCGAACGGCCATCCAGCAGCTCCCGCCAGGGTGCGGTTGCCGAAGGATATTCGTTCACATCCGCCGTTTCCACGTGCGAGGGAACGATCCCGGCCAGGAACTCAAACCAGAAAAGCGACATCTGCGTCAGCACTTGTCCTTTGCAGGGAATCCCGCTGCCGAGAATGCAGTCGAAGGCCGAAATCCTGTCCGTGGCAACAAACAGCAGCGAGTCACCGAGATCGTAGATGTCCCGCACTTTACCGCGAGTCACCAGGGGAAGCGGCAGCTGCGTTTCGAGAACAACGTTGTCGGAACACATATTTGTCTATCTTCGTTTTGTCTTGATAACTACCGGCGTGCCGTCAAATCCAAATCGCTCGCGCAGCCGATTGACAAGAAAGCGTTCCTCGGAAAAGTGCATCTTATCGGCTTTATCGGTAAAGACGATAAAGGTGGGAGGCCGAACCGAAGCCTGCGTCAAATAGTAGATTCTGATGTCGCTTTCGAACTTGAGCGTTTCAACAAAACGGTTCAGTTCACCAGTGGTGACACGCTTCGAAGCAGCATCGTAGCATCGCCGGATGGTCGCGAAAATCTTTCTGATCCCTTCAGCGTTCTTTGCGGACGCGAAAATCACCGGCGCATAGTCAAGAAATTTCAACTCATCCCGGATGGCTTCCGTAAAGGCACGCTTGCTCTTCTCTCCGACGGCGTCCCATTTGTTCACCACCAGAATTACTGCGCGGCCCTCTTCGTGCGCATAGCCGGCAATGGTCGCATCGGAGCCAACCACCCCCTCCGTCGCGTCCATCATCAGCAGCACTACATTCGCCATCCGGATGTTACGGCGGGCCATGATGACGCCCATCTTCTCGGTTAGCTCCGTCGTTTTGCCTTTGCGACGAATGCCCGCTGTATCGACAAACCGGTAGCTGGTATTTCCCTCTTCAACCGTCTCATCGACCGAATCACGTGTCGTGCCCGCAATGGGCGAAACAATAGCGCGTTCGCTTCCAACCAGCGCATTGAGCATCGTCGATTTCCCAACATTGGGGCGCCCAATGATGGCTACCTTTATCCGGCGTTGCGAGCCTTCCTCTGGTTCTTCATCGCTCTCGGGCTCGGCTTTGGGGAACGGCTCCGTTACCAGATCGAGTAGCTCCTGCAGGCCGAGCCGGTGTTCGGCCGAAACAGCCATCGGGTCGCCCAATCCGAGCGAATAGAACTCGGGCACCAGATTCTCACGCACTTTGGCATCGATTTTGTTCACCACGAGGGTGATCGGCTTCCCGAGAGGGCGGAGCAGTCTGGCCAGATCACGATCGGAGGCGGTGATCTCGGTTCTGCCGTCGATTACGTACAAGATATGCGATGCAAGTTCAAGTGCTACATGAGCCTGCTTTAGGATCTGGCTGGGGATCAGTGCATCGTCGTTGGGTACGATTCCCCCCGTGTCAATCAATCCGAAGCGCTTGCCATCAAACTCTGCTTCGCCGTATATGCGGTCGCGGGTAATGCCAGGCTCGTCGCCGACAATCGATCGCCGGTTCCCCAGAATCGCATTGAAGAGAGTCGATTTCCCAACGTTAGGCCGCCCCACGATTACAACGGTCGGTAATGCATCTTCCTTGGTCACTGTCGTATTCAGATTCGCATAAGGAGCGTCGTCTTCTCTCCGCATGCGACCATTGAATCTTACTGATGCCAGTTGAAGTCCTAAGTATGAATACGCGCAATATCGCCATCATTGCGCACGTCGACCACGGAAAAACCACTTTGGTGGACGCAATGCTGCGCCAAAGCGGCATCTTCCGTGCGAACGAAGATGTGGGCGAACGAGTGATGGATTCCAATGAGCTCGAGCGCGAGCGTGGAATTACGATTCTTGCAAAAACTACCGGAGTTCGGTACCACGGAACGAAGATAAACATTGTCGACACGCCCGGCCACAGTGATTTTGGCGGCGAAGTCGAACGCGCTCTCAAGATTGTGGACGGAGTCATGTTGCTGGTGGACGCCAGTGAAGGACCGCTGCCGCAGACACGCTATGTGCTGATGAAGGCGCTTGAAGCGAAGCTGCCGCCCGTGCTCGTCATCAACAAGATCGATCGACCAGATGCGCGTATTTCGGAAGTATTGAACGAGATCTATGACCTTTTCATCGATCTCGACGCGGAGGAAGATCAACTCGATTTCCCAGTTGTCTACACCAATGCCAAAGCTGGCATTGCCAAGCTCGATCCCGCCGCTGACAGTGAGAATCTGCAGCCGCTCTTCGAAACTATTTTGAAGCATATTCCGGCGCCGAAGGGCGATCCCGAAGCAGTATTGCAGCTGCTTGTTGCCAATCTCGATTACAGCGATTATCTTGGGCGTCTTGCGATCGGCCGGGTCTTCAACGGAACTCTTCGCCACGGCGATGACGTGGCCATTGTCAAGCTGAACGGTGCGCTCCAGAAGACCCGAATCACGAAGATGTACTCGTTCGAAGGGCTGAAGCGTGTGGACGAGACAGTCGGCCGCCCGGGCGATGTACTGGCGATTGCCGGTGTCGAAGGTATCACCATCGGCGAGACCGTGACGAGCGCCGAGACTCCCGCGCCGCTGCCCAATATTCAAATAGATGAGCCGACCATCGCGATGACGTTCACCGTCAACAACTCTCCCTTCGCCGGACGGGAAGGAGATTACGTGACCTCGCGAAATCTTCGCGATCGCCTCGATAAAGAGCTGCTGACCAACGTTTCTATCCGGGTTGAAGAAGCCGGCGGACCGGACGCTTTCAAGGTGATGGGACGCGGTGAGCTGCAACTTGCGATTCTCATCGAAATGATGCGGCGGGAGGGCTATGAACTGCAGGTAGGGAAGCCCGAGATCCTCACCCGCACGATCGATGGCAAGCTGCACGAGCCGCTCGAATTACTGGTCATCGACTGCCCAGAGGAGTTTATTGGCGTAGTGATCGAGAAGCTCGGCATACGCAAGGGCAAGATGAACAAGATGGTGAACCACGGCTCCGGCCGCGTGCGCCTGGAGTTTCTTGTTCCCTCGCGCGGGTTGATTGGAATCCGCAGCGAGATGCTGACCGATACGAAGGGCACGGCCATCATGAATTCGCTCTTCCACGGCTACATCGAGTGGCAGGGCGAAATCGATATGCGTCCGACAGGGTCGCTGGTTTCGGATCGTTCCGGTGTTGCGACCAGCTACTCCATTTACAATCTGCAGGAGCGCGGCGTCATCTTCATTTCACCCGCCACCGAAGTGTACGAAGGCATGATCATCGGCGAGAACTCGCGCAACAGCGATCTGGACGTGAACATCGTCCGTGAGAAGAAGCTAACCAATATGCGCGCGTCCACCTCGGATGAAGCAATCCGGCTCGTTCCGCCCAGAGTCTTAAGCCTGGAGCAGGCGATCGAATTCATCAAAGAAGATGAGTTTGTGGAAGTAACGCCGAAGTCGATCCGTCTCCGTAAGAAGGTCCTGAAGGCGAATCAGCGCTGACCGTCGACCGAGCGCTTTACGGCGGCGAGGTCCTCATATTGATCCGTGGCAATGTAATCCACGCGGGCGGCGATGGCCGCTCGCCAGCGTGCTTCAACGGCCTCCCGGGAGCCGAAGTTGTACACTCGCTCCCAGCCGTTGGTGGCCAGCAGCTCTGGAGGATGCCCGTTCAAAGTGTAAAAACGGATCCACAGGTTTTGCGCATGGGCATACTGGGCGAGTGCGGTTAAGCGCTCCGCGTCCTCCGCAGTCCACAACCCTGCTTTAAATTGGCCGCCTTTTTCGACGACGCGCCAGGGGTTATTCCACCAGCGACGGTAATTCGTTGCGGGTCCCGCAATCATGTGCTCTGGGGCAATTGACGGTTCGGTGCCGATCTCATGCACCGCGCCAAAAACGCGCAGCCGGCCGCCTACGGGAACGACCTGGGAGAAGTCGCGCTCTTGTGTGTCAGCTTCGCCGGTCAAGACAAGTAAGGGCCCGGCTTTGATCGGCATGAGCATCGCCGCGTTCGCGCCGCGTTCAGCCGTGCAGAGCCATGATTCATACTGTCCTAGCAATTCCCACACGGCCTGGTGGTGGGCCGCTTCGTCCGTTTTGAAATCCAGATTGAGGGTGATCAGAGGCCAGTCACCCTTGTTCCCGTCTTTCAAAGCCTTTTCCATAATCGGCCGGATGCGTTCGAAGAAGTAGTCACGCATGAGCGGCTCGGTGCCATCGACATGCTTGCCGTGCGACACGACTGAGTGGCTTTTCCCAGAGACCGGGTCTGTGTACCAAAACAGATCCTGCTCGATCGCGACTGGAGTTCCAACGCTGAGTGCCCGCTCGATGCGGTCGCCCCAGCGCCCGTTGTACGGATAACAATTGTGCGCATCCACGACCACGCGCGCCCCCGGGCCGGGTATTACCGCCGTGCCCTGGCCGAAGAGCAGAAGGGCTGGACTAATGCACCAGAGGACTCTTTTCAGGAATGTGTTCAGTGGCATCCAGCGCCTACTTTACGCGACATCCGCCCGGAGAAACTTCTGCGGCTGGGCTGAGTCTTGGAGCAGAGCCTCGGCAGCGAGATATCCGCTCCTGACCGCGCTCTCCATGATCGCCGGCCAGCCCGTCCGGGTCCAATCACCTGCCAGAAACAAGTTCGGAAGGTTCGTCCGGCTCTCGGGCCGCAGAGCCTCCAGACCGGGCTCAGCAGATAAAGTCGCTCGCATTTCCTTTACGACATGCCCGCGCTCTAAATTCGCCTCCCGAGCTAGCGGGAAGAACTCGCGCAGCTCCTTCACGGCAAGGTCGATCACTTCCGCTCTGGACATCTCGGTGAGCGAACGCGAGGCACTCACTACCAGCTGAATGTGCCGCCCACCTTCGCCCTTGTTGAACATCCACTGCATCGTACGATCGAGCAGTGTCGCGTGCGGAAGAGTCGTTATGGGCCGGTCGAACCACAAGTGGATCCCGGCGATGGGCGCATGGCCGAAACTCGAAAAGTCGAAGGAAAGGTCGGGCACGAGCGCGCTCAGTTTCTCGAAGGGAACAGCCAGAACGTAGGCATCGGCCGTTCGCATTTGCCCATTACTCAGCCGCAAACCCTCGATCCGGTCTCCGCTCCGGCAAAGGCGTGCGACTTGCGTGCGGTGCTCAATCGTGACGCTCGGATATTTCGACCACGCCTTTTCGGAATAGAGTTCGCTCAAGGGCACAGCGGGTACGCCCATTTCGTACGAGTCCGCTTTTGCAAGAAATCCGAGGTAAAAAACCTGCAGCCCGTGCGCGGCTGCCATCCGCTCCAAGTCTTCGCTGATGGCGCTCACCAGCACCTGCCGCCAAAAGCGTTCGATAGCCCGCGAGGTCTGCTTTTTCTCGATGAGCCATTCCAGCATCGAAATGCGGTCGAGATCCGTACGCTTACCGTACTCCCGCTTTACGGCCAGAAGCCCCCGAGCAACGGCAATTTTGTCCGCAAGCGAGAGAAAGCGCAGCGTTGCGAACGATTCGGTAAAGTGTAGCGGCGCCGGAAGCATGCCACGCCGCATAACCGAAGTACGGCCCCCTGGCTCAATCCAGTAAAACTCGCGATAAAACTCGATCCGGTCAGCAACTCCCAGGCGCTCGTAGAAATCGATCAGGTTGGTACAGCAACGGAGCAGCACATGCTGGCAGTTATCGATAGTGGTGCTTTGATCGTCGGCGGTGTTCAGCGGGTAAGAGGTCGCACGTCCGCCTAGTTGCGGCCGGGATTCATAGACGGTAACGTTCGCACCGGAGGAGCCGAGCGCGACTGCGCTGGCTAACCCTGCCAGTCCGCCGCCGACAACAGCGACACTGATTGGGTAACTCAAGACCCTTACGATCGCCCTGCAGGAGCCGCGGAACGGGCGTAGTTCTCGATCATGTTTTCGATCAGAAGCAGCCCGCAATCGCGCTCGAGAGTCAGAATCGACTCGGGGTGAAATTGGACTGCTTCGATCGGCAAACTGCGGTGGCGCACACCCATGATGATGCCGTCGTCGGATTCAGCCGTCACTTCCAGGCATGCCGGTAGCTCTTCACGCCTTGCATACAGGGAGTGATAGCGGCCCACACGGAACGGTGAAGGTAATCCTTGCATAACTCCGTGACCGTGATGCTCCACCTGCGATCCTTTGCCGTGCATCGGATATTCGAGCACGTCAAGAGCGCCGCCGAAAGCTTCTACGATGCCTTGCAATCCAAGGCAGACACCAAACACCGGAATTCCTCGGTCCCCCAGCTCTTTCACCAGAGAGGGTACGCCGAAGTCGGCGGGTCGGCCCGGGCCCGGCGAAATGAGGACGATGTCGGGCTTGGCATTATCGATCGCCTCTAGCGCCACATGCGAGCGGTAAGTTGATACTTCCGCCCCCGTTTGCCGCGCGTAATTCGCCAGAGTGTGGATGAAGCAGTCATCGTTATCCACCAGCAGGATCCGCACACCCTCGCCGACGCGCCGTGCTTGATACCGTTCGACGTTGGCCGCAACTCCGGGATATAGTGCCCGGAAGAAACTTGTCGCTTTCAGGTGGCATTCTTCGTCTTCCGATCGCGGATCGGAATCGTACAGCAGCGTCGCGCCCGCTGCATACTTAGCCATGCCGTTCTTCAGGTGAACGGTACGTATGGTGATACCCGTATTGATATCGCCATTTAGTCCCAACATGCCGATCGCGCCGCCATACCAGCCGCGAGCATCCTTTTCATGGTCCTCAATGGCCTGCGCCGCAGCCTTTTTGGGAGCTCCTATAATGGTCACCGCCCACATGTGAGTTGCGAACGCATCGAGCGAATCGAAACCGTTGCTGAGCGTGCCTTTTACATGATCCACGGTGTGAAACAGCCCGGCATACGATTCGATCAATCTGCGGCCAATCACTTTCACCGACCCAGGGACGCATACTCGCGACTTGTCATTTCGATCCACGTCGCTGCACATCGTGAGCTCCGACTCTTCCTTGGCGGAATTCAGTAACTCGCGAATGCTCTCGGCGTCGCGCAACGGATCGCCCGAGCGGCGGGCAGTGCCGGCGATGGGGCATGTCTCTACGCAATCGCCTCCACGCGCACGAACATCTCAGGCGAGGCGCCTACCAGCTGCTCGTCGCCCATCTGAATGATGAACTCGTAAGGACTTGGACTGGATTTCTGGATTCGCTCGAAAAGCTCCGATGGGCTGCTGGTAAACGGCGCGCTGAAGGTTTGCCGCAGGACAACTTCGTAATAGTTTCCCCGGCGCATGCCCTCGCGCACCGACTCCACCTTCCGCATGTACTCTTCAGGCGAATGATCGGATGCAATTTGCTGTTTTAAGCCGGTAGACTGGGCCGGGGCAATCTCCGCGGCTGTACGCTCCAGACCTTCCGTCGTTACCTGGCCGTCCGAAAACTCATACCGGAAGCGCTCGATTACCTCCCGCTTTCGATCCATCGAGTACACTTCGTCGCAAAGAAAGAGGTGCAACGTCTTTTCATCGTCACGCGGCAGCCGCATTTTGATCGGATCAAATTGCAGCAGCAGATCGTAACCGAAGGCACCCAGCAAAACCAAGCGTGAATCGTCCGGGTGGCTGAACTCGTTCACCAGGGTTCGCAACAAAGAAAACGGCGATGGCTGCTTGCTGCGTTCCTCTTCGGAGAAGCGAGTTTCGAGTGGTCTCAACGCAAGCGTCATCGAGCCCTTCGCGAACTCGCAGCCGCTGACGTGCGAGTGGCCATCGAACAGCGGCCGCAATACCTGAAGTAGAACTTCGCCCCGCGCGTTGAGTGCGCGAAAGGTCAACGTCCTCGCGCGGCCTATGATCTCCAGCGGAGGCGCCACACTGGCGAAGTCCCAGCGCGAATAACGCTCCGGATATTCGTAGCCGGACGAGAGGTAGACTCCGCGCGTAGTGTCAAGCTGCTTAAGAATATGCTTGAGTCCCCGTCGGTACGGAACTTTCGTACTCGTACGCGTGACGATGATTCCGTGCGGAGTGGTGTAGCGCAGCTGCGACATAGACTTCCGGGAGCGACGGCCGTTTTCGGGGGTTCTTATTCAGAATAACAGCCGGGCCGACCGCGCGAAGCTAGAACAGAAACTTCAATGCCAGCTGGAGCAACCGGGGCGGAGCGGCCTGCAGTATCTGCCCAAAGGCAGGCGAATTCAGATCGTTTTCCGGTAAGGCGAAATTCGCGTGATTCAACAAGTTGAAACACTCTGCACGAAACTGCAGGCGGGTAGTTTCTGTTATGGCGAAATTCTTGAACACAGAGAGGTCGACCGAGGTCAGGCCCGGCCCACGCACCGCGTTGCGTCCTTCGTTTCCGAACTGGCCCGGATTGTTTTCTTGCGTCAAAGCTTGAAACGCGCCGGCGCTCACCCACTGATCCGGCCGATGGGGGCCGCTATTCGGATCCGAAAGCACGTTCGGACGGCTTGAATAGAAACCCGTGATCTCCGGAGCTTGTCCTTGCAGCGAAGCATTGTGACTGTCATAAACGGTAAATGGCGTCCCCGAGGAGACGGTCACAATCGTGTTCAATTGCCAGCCGTTTACCACCGCCTTTACGGCGCGAGGTAGGCTCTCTGCCGGAGGAATTACATACGTGCCGCTCAACACGAAGCGATGAGTGGCGTCGAACAGCGAAGGGCCATGCTCGGCGCGGAGATCGGCCGGATTTTGCGCCAGGTCGTTTTCGCCTGCCACTAGTGTTGGCGCAGAGCCCGCCAGGTTTAGAGAGGACGAGTAATCCAGATTCTTCGACCACCAATATGAGGCCAGAAACGACAGGTGAGAAGTGAACTGGCGAGAGAGAGCGATTTGCAGCGCATGGTAGGTCGAGCTGTTGTTGTCGGCAATTAGACCCACGGAGGCGAAGGCGCATGAGCCAAGCGCCGGGGAGCAATCGGCGTAGGGTCTGCGCTGGTCCGCATTGTTGGCCGTCGCACCAGGACCGTAGATCGCGGGGTTCGCTTCGATAAACCGCGGCAAGTGTGTCCCCTTGTTACCCACATACCGAACATCGAGCAGATAAGCGCCCGCAAACGAATGCTCAATTGAGAGGTTCCAATGCTGCGCATAAGGCGGCGCCATGCCGGATTGAACCGTAAGAACAGTAGCAGGCCGCACAAAGTTCTGGTTAACGAAAGGTGGCGTGTTGCCGTTGTACGGATTGGCAAAGTTAAACCCGGGCTGGAGAGGCAGCTGATACGCCTCCGTCCAAGGCAGCGCGCTCACGGCAGCCTGCAGCGGTCCCCCGACTCCATTCGTATAGCTGTCGTAGAAAATGCCATAACCGGCTCGAAACGTAGTTGTCGCTTTCCCGAACGGGCTCCAGGCAACTCCAATGCGCGGCATGAATTCCCGATAGTCGACGGGCGCAATGCCGTCGGGGACGCCCTTATCACCCGGAAACAGCAGACCTGCCGGCGCGTCGGGCCTCACGGTCGATTGCTGGCCCGGTGCCCAAGCATTCAGGCGATTACGAACTTCCGTGTAGGGCGTATTGACCTCGTAGCGAAGCCCGTAGCTGAGGGTCAGGTTCGGAGTAACGCGCCACTCGTCCTGCGCGTACCCGGCGGCTACCCACTTCCGCAAACCGCGGCTGAAATCTCCGCCGCCCTGAAAGAAAAGCACCGGCGCGCCGAGAAGGAAACTGGCAAACGTGTCACTCGCTGGGAAGGGGGCGAACACAAAGAATCCATTCGTGGCGATGCCCAGCAGAACGTTGATCTGCTGGCGGTCGACATCCGCCCCGAACTTGAGGTTATGCCGACCTTGCGTGGTTGCCACCGAGTAGTAGCCCTGGTAATTGTTTTGATACGTGTTTTGCGGGCCGGTAATCGGGTTACCGACATTCGCATAGCCGCTGATAATCAGGTATGGCGAGCCGGTGACAGAGGCAAGCGTTGGCTGATAAGTGAAACCCAAATCACTTGCGGGCGTGTGGTTCTGCGCGGCTTCTACCAGCGCGGCATTCCGAAAGAAAGCAACGCGCGCCGTCTGCACCGTCCTCGGTGAAAACAAATGCACCCACGACACAGTCGCCGAATGAGTTCTAATCGCATCCGCCGTCGGGAAGCCTGGCACGCTTGACCCGTTGATCGGCAGCGGGTCAAGAACGCTCTGCGAGGACGTGGCGTAGCGTGCAAACAGTTGATCGGAATTCTTAAAATAGTGATCCAGGCGGAACCCACCCTGGTCGTAATTGTTGGTCAGAATCTGGGTGGACGAGAACAAGGAGGGTGAGAGGTTCCCGAGCGGGATCAATTTCTCGGCCGCTAGTGAGATTGGACTCAACAAGAACGACGGCAAGCGATCCAGATTGCCGTTTTCATCCTGGAATCGCTGTCCGGTGAATTCGTTGATCAACGGCGCGCCGGTTCCAGAGAAGTCGCCCCGGCGCTGTGCAGCCGTCGGAACGATTGCCGTGCGCGTTTCGCCCTGCCGGTCTCGCTGGCCTTCATAAAAAGCGAAGAAGAAGTCTCGGTTCTTACGGATCGGGCCGCCCAGTGTTGCTCCAAATTGATTCTGGTGTAACGGCTCGGTGCTTGCGGCGAAAAAGTTTCGGGCATCCAGCGCATCATTGCGCAGAAAATCGTAGAGGGCGCCATGGAAGGCGTTCGTCCCGGATTTCGTAATCACGGTCGTGATCGCGCCGCTTGTTTCACCGTACTCCGCGGGCGCATTCGAAGTCAGAATCCGAAACTCTGAAATCGCATCGGGAGGCGTCCGCAGAGCAAACCCTCCGTTCACACTGTCGAGATTCGTAGCGCCATCGAGAAAGTAATTGTTCGCTTCCGGCGGCTCTCCATTCACTGCATAAGCCTGGCCTTGACGCTTGATCCCGCCCGCTTGCAGCACTCCGAAGCTCACGGGAGCGACGCCTGGCTGCAGCAGCCCGAGTTGAGTAAAGTTCCGCCCATTCAGGGGCAGGTCAACGGCTTCCCGCGCTGAGACAACGTTGCCTAACGTGGGGCTCACATCTACCAGGCTCGCTTGTGCATTCACATCGACGGTATCGCCCACTGCTCGCAGTTCAAGCGCAATCGGCAGATCGATCACGCGACTTACATCGATACGAATGCCAGTGGCGGAAAAGGCGGCCAAATCTTTCGCCACTGCCCGCAGATCGTAAACACCAGTCGGAAGTGACGAGAAGCGAAAGGTTCCATCAGCCTCCGATTGCTGGGTGGCATTAAAGCCGGTCGCTTCGCTCGTCACGGTGACGGTGGCGTTCGGGACGCGGGCCGATGAGGGATCGGTGACCTGACCCTGCAGAATGCCGGTCGGATCTTGCGCAGTGAGAAGGAACGTGCACGCTGTTGCAAGAACAAGCGCGCGTACCGAGTTAAACCAAAGCTTAGACATGAAGTTGCTTCAGAGCAGAGTAACCGAAAGTCGGCCGCCTGTCCTCAGTCCCAGGGTTGATTCTGAAATCGAACCTTACGGTCAGCGCTCCTAGCAGTGCTGGCGGAAGTGCGTGCGAGTCGAACACACCGTCGCCTCAAAAAGACGACCGCCGGTTTTGAAGACCGGGAGGATCACCGGATCCTGCGCACTTCCTCTGACTCAGACGAGAGCAATTCTCCCCATGCTACGACTGCCGGCATCGAATGGCAGAACCCGGCCGATTCTCGCAGCGGGAAGGCCGCGAGCAATCAGGGTAGTGAGCAGTTCACCCGACGACGGAGCGGCGACCGCGATCAGCAGTCCTCCCGCTGTTTGCGGATCGAACAGCAGCGTGGTGAGATCGGCAGGAATGTTCGACCCCTCCGCGGCATGAACAAGGCACTCGGCGAACTCTCGATTGGCAATGAGCCCCGCTGGGATCGATCCCGCGCGAATTGCCTCCAGCGCTCCGTCTAGCAGCGGTACCTCACTCGCGGCGATCTCCAGAGCAACGCCGCTGCCCAAAGCCATTTCTCTCGCGTGCCCCATTAAGCCAAAGCCTGTCACATCGGTTACCGCGTGAACTCCGAAGTCTCTGCTCGTAACGGCTTCAATCGCCGCACGATTCGAAGTGGTCATGGAACGGATTGCGGAATCTATCCATGGCTGCTCCGCTCGCCCTTGCTTCAGCGCGGTCGTAATTACGCCGGTACCGATCGCTTTCGTCAGCAGAAGATCATCTCCCGGCTCCGCCCCGCTGTTCGTGAAAACATGCGCAGGGTCAATCAGACCCGTCACTGCATAGCCAAACTTCATCTCGGCATCTCTGACGCTATGCCCGCCCAGGACCGAGCATCCCGCCTCAGACATCACGCTGAGGCCTCCTGACATGATTCGAGTCAGCACTTCGAGATCGCCTTTTTCCGGGTAACAGACGAGTGCCAGCGCGGTAATCGGGCGGCCGCCCATCGCATAAACATCGCTGATGGCATTGGTGGCCGCGATCTGGCCGTATAGGAACGGATCATCCACCATGGGAGTGAAGAAATCCACGGTTTGGACCAGTGCCAGGCGATCGCTCAATCGGTAAATCCCCGCATCATCCGACTTGTCAAATCCAACCAGCACATTGCTGTCTTGCTGCTTGGGTAAGCGTCCTAAGACCTGCTCAAGAAACCCTGGCGCGAGTTTACTGGCGCACCCGCCGGCCTTTACCTGCTGCGTAAGCCTGACGCCCTCTTCCAACTGCATGGCGACCAGAGTAACTCATGCGGATGCGACACTGGACTCAACTCCAATTTCTGGATGGGCGACTCTCCTCTCAGCCAAAACAACGACCTTGGCAGTCTCCTTCGCGGGCTTCCGTCAGTCGATGAAATGATGCGCAAGCTGTCTTCCCAAGCAAGTCGCGCGATGACTTTGAACGAGGTTCGGCTTGGCCTGGAACAAGTCCGTACCGAGATCAAAGCGGGCAGACATAACGAGGCGAGCCTGGCTACCCGCATCCAAGCGCTCAGCGATGACATCAGCGCAAACCGGCAAACTCCCGCTGATTACTCTCTCCGGCCCGTGATAAATGCCACCGGCGTCATCTTGCATACCAACTTAGGCCGCGCCCCTCTCAGCCGGCGTGCGCTGGCTCACATCGCTGAAATTGCCGGCGGCTACTGCAACCTTGAATTCGATCTCGAGTCTGGAAAGCGAGGCCGCCGCGAGCGCATCCCGGAACGGCTCCTGCTGATGCTCCTGGCCACTTACTCCAGAAGCTCGATAGCCGATCTGAATCGAGATTACGGTGTGTTCGTTGCCAATAACTGCGCTGCCGCTACATTCTTAACGCTGAACAGCCTTGCTGCGGGCGGGGAAGTGATTGTCTCGCGCGGCGAGCTGGTCGAAATCGGAGGCGGCTTCAGGATCCCGGAGATTCTGGCCAAGGCCGGTGCAACGCTGCGCGAAGTCGGCACGACTAACAAGACCCGGCTTTCCGACTACCGAACTGCAATGTCCAGCCAGACCAAACTGATCCTTCGTGTGAGCCGCTCGAACTTCCGCATTAGCGGCTTCACTGAGCGTCCGGATCTTCCTCGGCTGATTGAATTGGCAAAACAACACCGGGTGCCCGTGTTTGACGATCAGGGAACGGGCTCCTTACTGCCGCTGCGCACTTCCGGTGTCGATGAGCCTACCTTCGCCGAGAGCATCATGTCGAAGGTGGACGTAGCCGCAGCCAGCGGCGACAAGCTTCTCGGGGGGCCTCAAGCCGGTCTCATTGTCGGGCGCCGGGAACTGATTGAGAGCATCAGCCGCAATCCTCTCGCCCGGGCTCTCCGCGTTGATAAATTGACTTATGCGGCGCTGGAAGCGACCTTGCTCGATTACGCAAGTGAGCAAACATCCGAGATTCCTGTTATCCGAATGATTGAAATGCCCGCAGCCGAAATCAGGGCTCGCGCCGAAGCACTTACTGCGCAAGTTAGCTGCCAGTTACTGAAGCTTTCTGTTGAGCGCGGCCACAGCGTCATAGGAGGAGGCACCACTCCTGGCACAAAACTAACCACTTATCTTCTCGTCATCACTCACGAGTTGTGTAGGGCGGCAGATCTGATTCGAAAGCTCCGTAAGTCGTCGCCCTCGGTCGTTGCTCGTATCGTGCGTGACCAGGTGATGCTTGACTTGCGTACAGTGCCGCCCGAATTAGACTCGGCCCTGGTCGGTGTGCTGAACAGTCTGGCCGAACGCGATCATGAATAAGGACCAGACGCCTGCAAGATCGATCGTCATCGGAACGGCCGGGCATATCGATCATGGAAAAACCGCGCTAGTCAAAGCCCTCACCGGTATTGACACGACTCATCTGCCGGCAGAGAAGCGTCGCGGCATCACCATAGATCTTGGCTTCGCCTCTCGTGAAGTGCAAACAGCTGACGGCTCCCCGGTCCTGCTGAGTTTTGTCGACGTTCCCGGCCATAGCTCGTTTATCCGCAACATGCTGGCGGGTGCGGGTGGTATTGATTTCGTTCTCCTGGTGATCTCGGCTCAGGAGGGCGTCAAGCCGCAGACCAGGGAGCATCTCGCGATTTGTGACCTGCTGGGTGTACGGCACGGCCTGCCTGTTTTGTCGAAGGCGGACACTGTCGATCCGGCAAAGCTGGCCGCCGTTCGCGAACAAGTAAGCGTCTTGCTGAAAGACTCATACATCGATGCCGAGCCTTTGCCTGTGAGCGCAAGAACAGGGGCAGGCATCCCCGAACTCCTCCATCGGCTCGCTATGCTTTCAGCTGAAATCAGCCCGCGCGACGCCACTGGCCTGGTGCGGCTTCCCGTCGATCGATCCTTCAGCCTACACGGCTTTGGCACGGTCGTTACAGGAACTCTGACTTCAGGCACTATCGAAACCGAGCAACGCCTCTCGATCGAGCCGGGCAGTATGCCAGTCCGAGTTCGCACAATTCAGACCCACGGTCGCAACTACGGCATCGGCGTGGCCGGATCGCGTATTGCCCTTAATCTGGCGGGCGTCGATCACAGTTCCATCCCCCGCGGCTCCACTATCGTGGTACCGCAAACGCTGCCGGCCATCAACGTCATCGATACGGAGCTGACGGTGCTTCCCGATGCGCCTGCCCTCAAGCATCGTTCGTCCGTAAGCTTTCACGCCTATGCTTCCGACTGTTCTGCGACCGTGCTCCTCTACGAAACGCACTCCCTCGCACCCGGCAGTACGGGCACCGCCAGACTACGGCTGAAAAGTCCGATTGTGCTGATTCCAGGCGACCGTTTCATTGTTCGGCGCCCCTCGCCCGCGGGCACAATCGGGGGCGGCGTGATTCTCGACACTCATCCGTTGCAGAGATTGTTGAAGAAAGAGAGACTGCGATGGCTTCATTCTCTACGCGGACCTGCACCCTCGCCCGAGGAGGTCCTGGTGCTACGGGCCGGACGGCGGAATTTCGCGGGTCTGGATCGCGCAACAGCCCTTAGGGAAACGGGTTGGCCGCTAGCGCGCATCGATGGGATTGCGGATAGCTGCGTGAGAGAGAAAAAGCTCATACAGACTAGCTCCGGCCGCCTCATTTCACTCTCCGCTTACAACAGCGCTGTCGAGCAGGTCAAGGCAGTGCTCGCGGACTTTCATCGCAGTTCGCCCTCAGCAGCTGGGATCAAAAAAGCAGACCTTCAGGCCGCGCTTGGCCTGCCTTCTGACCTGTTTGCCCAGGCGCTTACCGATCTTGCCTTGCAACAAGCCATAAAGATGCAAAGCGACCTGATTTCCGAAGCCGCTTTCCAACGGCAGCTCTCGTCCAGCGACGAACAGGCCCTTGCAAGAGTTGCTGGGGTCTATTTGAAAGCTGGGCTCGAGATTCCGCGGCTCTCCGATGTCACCGGCGCGCTTCAATTGCCTGAAAAAGAGTTGCGCCGTTTGTTGGCTATTCTGAGCGGGCAGTCAACACTCGCGCGCATCGGCATCGACATGTATGTTCATGCCCGCCACTTGACTTCGCTCAGAGAAAAACTTTCCGCCCTGCGCGGCCGCTCACTCGATGTTGCTTTGTTCAAGCAGCTCACAAATCTGTCAAGAAAACACGCTATCCCCTGGCTAGAATATCTCGACCGCGAGCGCATCACCCGCCGTTCCGGCGATACCCGACACGTTCTTTGACCGGTTTAGAAATACCTTTGTATACTGCCCAATAAGCGAAGGCAATCCTATGGATCACATGTTTCTGAAAGACGTCGAGCAGCACCGCGGAACTGATAATTACAGCAAAGCGGTCGATATGATGCTGCGCTCGGGCCCCGAATACCCGCAAATCCTGCACATGTTTGCCTTCAAGACGGAGGCCACCGTTCATCTTGAGCGCTTCACGCAACAGATCATGCGCGAGCCCGCGCCTCTTTCGCCTGGAATTCGAGAGTTAATCGCCGCTTACACGTCGCAGCTCAACCATTGCCCGTTTTGAACGAAGTCTCACGCCGCGGTCGCGGCGGAATTGTTAGGTGATGAAGAACTGGTCGCGGGCGTACTCAATGATGTCGAAGGCTCGAAACTTTCGGAGCCCGAAAAGGCCCTCTTCCGCTTTGTGCGCAAGGTCAATTTCGAATCTGTCGCTACCGAGCCTGCCGACATCGAAATCTTGCATCAGGCGGGCTACACGGACGAAGCCATCTATTACGCGATCTCCGTTTGCGCTCTGTTTAACTTCTACAACCGCTGGATCGATGCGAGCGGCGTCCATCCCATGAGCGACACTGCTCATAGGCAGGGTGCGAAGCGGTCCGCTGTTCATGGCTACGCGCGCAGTTCGCAGCCGCCGCCCGGCTCCGACCAACCGAAATGAGTCGAAAACTCTTCATTGCTTTAGCACTCACGCTTCTCGCGGCGTTCTTTCTGGCTGCTTACCCGGTTTACGTGATCCGGCCCTTTCGCTACCAGGGTCCGCGTGAACTGGCGCTGGCCTTGACCGTCGTACGCTTTAGGCCTGTTCTCGAAGCGGTTTTGGCGATCATTGCATTGGCAGCAATGGCGTTCGCCTGGACTAAGCTTCGGGCCAGTATATGGACCAAGACGGCTCTTACGCTGCTCGCCGTTCTCGTGTTCGCGTGCGGAGTCTCGTCGGGTATCAATATTTACGAACTGATGTTCCACCCGTTGGAACGCTCTGAGTTTACTTCCGCAGTACAGGCTAAGCTCGACGGTGCTGAAGAAGTAATCTCGATTCGGGTGGGCGACACCGCCCGCGCCTATCCGATCCGCATTATGTCCTACCACCACATCGTGAACGACACGGTAGGCCGGTTGCCGGTCGTTGCTACTTATTGAACGCTCTGTCACACCGGTCTGGTGTTTCAACGAGTCGTTGACGGAGTAGCACTGCGTTTTCACCTCGCCGGGATCAACAACCAGAACTTCCTGATGCGAGATGAGCAGACCGGTACATTCTGGCAGCAGATCACCGGCCGCGCCGTATCGGGCCCGCTAGCTGGCCGTCAACTTACGCTCGTTCCCGCCGACGAGCTCACGTTCGCACTCTGGAAAAAGGAGCAGCCAACCGGAACCGTTCTAAAAGATGCACCGGGTTTCTCGCCTGATTACGCGTCGCGCGATTGGGATGTGAAAATGGCCAAGGCACGTACTGTCCTCAGCTATGCGCAGCCTGGTTTGAAGCCGCGAGACTTGATGCTCGGTGTTCACGTCGCGGACGCCAGCCGTGCTTATCCTTATTCTTCACTTCTGAAAGAGAAGGTTGTCGAGGACAATGTAGGGGCCCAACCCGTGATCGTTGTTGTTGGACCGGACAACCTCTCAGTACGGGTATTCGAGCGGCATATCCCCGGTCTTTCTGCACTCCCGCAGTTCTACAGCTTGCTCAAAACCGGCGGCAAGACACCGCAGGATCAGCACATGCCAGATGCGCTTCTCATGGATGCCGAAACGGGAAGCGAGTGGAATTTTCAAGGCTGTGCTGTCTCAGGCAAACTGAAAGGCACCTGCCTGAAGCAAGTGGATGCGATCAAAGACTACTGGTTCGACTGGCGCAACTACAATCCCACAACGACCGTCTACGGCATCAAACACAAAATAGATTGAGCACTTGCGCCAGCTTGCGCTGCAGTCTCAGACCTCACTGGACCCGTCCGGTAGCCGCCCACTCGCTCGCTCTGACAATCATGTTCTTCCTTCGAAACGCCTTCTTGCCAGGCGCGGCCAAGCACATTGATGAACTCAGGCCAGTCATGAAAGGTGTCACTTCCCGAAATGAGCAGCGCCGGAATGCGCTCGCCTCCTAGCGGCTGCTGCGACCGTGGAGCCTGAGCCGCACAAAGGGCGGTGCTCAAGAAGCATAGAAGTTTTCGCATCGGCGAACCCGGGAAGCTTTAGACCCCACCGGCTTGTCCATTGTCATTATGCGTGGTGATCGACTATAAGGGCATGGAGATCGACGGTTGGGAAAAGATGTACCGCGCGGGCGAGCGCGGCAAAGAGGACGCGCCTACAGCCCTCGTAGTTGAAACAGCGGCAAACCTTTCGCCCGGAACGGCCGTCGACCTCGCCTGCGGCGGCGGGCGGAACGCTTTGTACCTTGCTGAGAAGGGCTGGACGGTTACGGCGATTGACGGATCCGAAAGCGCCATCGAACTGGTACGCGCACGGGCCAGTGCCCGCAATCTGGTAATGCAGACGGCGATCGCGGATCTGACAAGCGCTGGTTTCGCCTTTCCACCTGACGCTTATGACCTCGTCGTCATCGCTTACTATCTGCAACGCGATCTCTTCGGGCGCGCCAAGTTAGCGGTGAAGGCTGGCGGCGTTGTGCTTGCCATTGTGCACACGCCCGAACCGGGCGAACAGTCGAATGCTAAGCGAGCTACGCTCGATGAGTTGCGCACATTCTTTGCGGATTGGGAGATCCTGCATACCTACGAAGGGCCTTCGCGAGACCCTGCGCATCATCGTCCGGTTGCAGAGATCGTCGCCCGCCGCCCTTGACAGTATCTGAGCCCAAAAACGCTGGATGGTCACTCTCACAAACAGCTTTCGATCAAGGCTTCGGCCTGATCTCACGCCGTCCGGAAAAGACAGCAATAGCTGTCAACGCCACCAGTGCCGAACTTCCCAGAGCGGCGCGGGGTGCTCCGAATGAGGCAATGGCGGCTCCGGCCGGGAAATCGCCGAGCGGACGGACACCCATCAGCAGTAAGGTGTTCAGACTCATCACGCGTCCGCGTTGGTCTGCTGGAACGCGCGTCTGGAGTAGCGACGATGTGATCGCGCCAGTGGCGCTTTGCGCTGCGCCGAGCAGGAACAACGAGCAGAACGTCAGGGCGGCAATGCTGCTGGCTCCGGTAATGGCGAGGGCGGCACACCAGCAGCCTACCGCGGCCGGAACCAGCCATTTTGTTGTCGTCGCGTAACTGCCCACAAGAAGCGCCGCTGCAACTGATCCAATTCCCGCAGCGGAGAACAACACACCCATACCGGCTGGTCCCACATGCAGCTTTGCCGTTCCTAATACCGGAACGAGCAGCGGCAACGAAGGTCCTGCAAAGAGGAGAGTTCCATAGACACACAGCAGCGGGAACAAAACAGGGTCGTCTTTCACAACTCGCAAAGAGGCTCGTACTTGCCGCGATAGTTTCTCTCGCTGGCGCTGGACACTGGGACTGCTGCCGATCGTCAGCAAAGCGACCAGCACGCCCCCATAGCTCAGCGCGTTAAAGAAAAAGTTGGCCGGAATTCCAATCAGCGCAGCCGTCATTCCGGCCAGTGCAGGTCCGGCTACCGCCGCCGCGTTGAATACCGCTGACTGCAGACCGATCGCGTTCAAAAGGTCCTCCTGAGGAACAAGCGTGGAAATCAAAGCTGCTCGGGCAGGTTGATCGAAGCTGAGAATTACGCCGGAAGCAAAGGCGCATGCAGCTATGAGAGGAACGCCGATCGCTTCAGCCCTGCTCAAAACACCTAGCAGCGCTGCCAACGCCATTAGACCGGTTTGCGTGGTCAGCAACAGCCGCCTGCGGTCTACTCGGTCTGCGAATCCGCCGCCGACCAAGGAAAAAGAAAAGAAAGCCAACGCCTGCGAAAGGGAGACGCATCCAAGCGCAAATGCCGAACCGTGAGTCAGTTTCAAAACTAAAAGGCTTAGCGCGATGATCTGCATCCACGTGCCCACGGCCGAAATCACCAGCCCGATCCAGAGAACGCGGAAATCACGATTTCGCAAGGCGCGGAAACTAGCGGGCCAGCCTCGTCTGGTCGGTTCTAGGCGTTGATCGTTCAAATGAGCTTCCGGCTTATGAGTAAACTAGAGCGAAGGAGAATTACACATTATGGAGTGGTCTACCCCGCAGTTTGAAGAAGTCTGCCTTAGCTGCGAGATTTCAAGTTACGCAAATCCTGATTTCTAAGAACGGATGCAGGTCCGGGTTCTTGGTGCAGCCGCCGGGGGAGGGTTCCCGCAATGGAATTGCTCCTGTTCAAATTGCCGGCGTCTGCGCCAGGATCGGTTTCCCGGGAAAGCAAGATCCCAGGCCCAGCTCGCTGTCTCGACCGACGGCCTCCAGTGGATCCTGCTCAACGCCAGTCCGGATCTTCGCTATCAAATTGAAAGTTTTCCTCCGCTTCATCCCCACGCTTCTTCGCTGCGCAACTCACCCCTGGCGGGAATCGTTTTGCCCTCTGCTGAACTAGATGCTGCTTTAGGCTTGTTACTGCTTCGCGAGTCTCAGCCGCTTACCGTCTATGCTACCGATTCCGTTCGCGAGCTCCTGACGGAGGATAACGCCATTTTTGGCGTATTACGGCGTCAAACAGATCAGGTGCGATGGGTTGCCGCTCAACCGGGCGTTCCTTTCCTGCTGGGCACAAGCGGTATCGAGTGTCTCGCCGTTTCGGCTGATGGCGGCTTTCCGGGATTTGTTCCGCAGCGACGTGCGGCTCAGTTGCCTGAGTCTGAAGCCGTGCTCGGCCTGTTTCTTAGCCATAACTCTAAACGGCTCGCCTTCTTTCCCGGGGCAGCGCAAGTCAGGCCAGAGTGGTTCGAACAGATGAAAACATGCGACCTCATTCTGTTCGACGGAACGTTCTGGTCCGACGATGAACTCATCGCGTCACAAGGTGACAGCAAAACGGCGCGCCAAATGGGTCACCACCCAGTATCCGAAACGCTATCGGCGCTCGGGTCTCTCGCCGCGAGGAAAGTCTTTATTCACATCAACAACACCAATCCCATTCTCGACGAGGAGAGCGAGGAGTATCGCTTCACTCGGGATGCCGGATGGGAAATTGCCTTCGACGGTATGGATCTCTCCCTATGAAAGCCGCTGTTTCGCCGGACCCCGACAAGCTGCTCACTCCGGAAGAACTGAAGCTGCAACTGCTTGCCGTCGGCACCGAGCGCTACCATCACAAGCATCCGTTTCATCTGCTGATGCACCAAGGCGAGCTGACGCGCACCCAGCTGCAAGCCTGGGCTTTGAACCGGTACTACTATCAAAGCCGCATTCCCGTCAAAGATGCGATCATCCTGTCCCGCAGCACCGATGCAGGCTTCCGGCGAGCGTGGCTAAAGCGCATCACCGACCACGACGGCACGGGTGATCATCCGGGCGGCATCGAGAAGTGGATCCGGCTTGCCGAAGCAACTGGCCTCGATCGCGCTCGCGTCGTTTCTGAAAGTGAGATCCTGCCCGGAGTGCGCTATGCCGTGGATGCCTATCTCGATCTCGTATCGCGCCGCACCCTGCTCGAAGCCGTTGCTTCTTCGCTTACTGAAATGTTTTCGCGAGACTTGATTTCACTCCGCATCGACGCGCTTCGAGAGCATTACCCCTGGTTAGAGTCTGGATTGGTGTACTTCACCGCACGTCTGAGCCAGGCGCCGGAGGACGCTGCGTTCGCACTCGATTACGTCGCCCGCAACGCGCGCGCCCGCCCCGAACAGGAATCCGCCATTCGAGCGCTGCGCTCGAAGTGCGACATACTCTGGGCGCAGCTCGATGCCATTCACTTCGCCTATGTCACGCCTGGATGGCCGCCGCCCGGAGCGTTTGCTCCATGATGGAAGCGCAAGCTCGTCCAAGATTGAAGGCAGGTTGCCGGCTGTCGCCCTCCGGAGACGTGTTACTCATACCGGAAGGTGCTCTAAAGCTGCAAGGGCCCGCACGCCGCATCCTCGAAGCATGCGATGGCGAAAGAACCGTTCCGCAGATTGTCGCGGCGCTGCTCGCTGACTTTAGCGGGGCGGAACCGGCTAAGGTGTTCGAAGAGACAGCATCATTTCTCAAGAGGCTCTCGGAAAAGGGCGCCATAGAATGGGTCTGATCGCTGCTCCGCAAGCCCTTATCGCAGAAGTGACCCATCGCTGTCCCTTGCATTGCGTCTATTGCTCGAATCCGCTTGAGATGCAGAGCGCTGACCGCGAAATGGCCACTGCGCAGTGGGTTTCGATTTTCCAGCAAGCCGCGGATCTTGGTTGCTGGCATCTACACTTAACCGGCGGCGAGCCTTTGTCGCGTAAGGACGCCGAGCAGCTGGTTCGCGGTGGTCACGATGCCGGCCTGTACGTCAATCTGATTACTTCGGGTCTCGGCCTTACGCGCGAGCGTCTCCAGTATCTCGTCGGCGCCGGACTCGATCACCTGCAGCTTAGCTTTCAGGACAACGAAGAAGCTGCGGCGAACACAATTGCCGGTACGCGAGCCCATGCTCATAAGCTGCGCGTCTCCGAATGGATCCGCGAACACCGGGTCGCGTTTACTATCAATCTTGTTGTTCATCGTGAAAATATCGATCGCCTTCCGCTCCTCATTTCTTTTGCTGAGCAGCTCAAAGCCGATAAGCTGGAGATCGCCAATGTCCAGTACTACGGTTGGGCGCTGAAGAATCGCGAGAGACTTCTTCCTACGCGCGAACAGGTGCGAGCTTCGCTTCCGGTCATCGAGGAAGCACGCTCCCGGCTCGCCGGCAAAATGCGAATCGATTACGTCCTGCCCGACTACTACGCTAAGTACCCGAAGCCCTGCATGGGCGGATGGGGCCGCGGGCTCGTGCTGATCGATCCCGCTGGACGCGCCATGCCCTGTCACTCCGCCGGCGTTATTCCCGGTATTGAGTTCGCCAACGCCGCGCAACAGGGGCTTCGCTCAATCTGGGAAGAGTCATCTGCTTTCCGGCTTTTTCGCGGTGAAGAGTGGATGCAGGATCCCTGCCGCTCCTGCGAGCGAAAGAGTGTCGATTTCGGGGGCTGCCGTTGTCAGGCTTTCCTGCTCGCCGGCGACGCCGCCGCTACTGATCCGGTTTGTTCGCTTTCACCTCTCCGGCCGACCGTCGACAAGGTGACCAATCAGGCATCGCTGCCCGACAGTAAGCCGGCCCAGTGGGTCTACCGGATCGATTCAGTTCTCGATCGCCCCGCACCACTCCGCAGCGAATAGCAGCAGAGTCTTGGCCGCTCCAATCAGCGAATCGATCTCCACGTACTCATCGGCTGCATGCGTGTTACCGCCGCGCGGCCCCCATAGGACCGACGGAATGTTGAAGCCTTGCTGGAAGACGAAGAGGTCGCACGGGCCTTCGATGCCCGCCACTTTCGGCTCTTCTTTGAGCACTGCTTTCGCGCAGGCCGCAAGCTCCTCCACGATGGCTTCTGAACGTCCGATCGCCGAACCCGGCATCCAGCGAATGGGGAACGTTACGGTCGGTCGGGCAGGGAAGAGCATCGGAGCCGAACTCACCACTTCGTCAAGCCAGGAATGAAACTGGCTTTCGACCTCGGCCTGTGTTTCGCCTGGCATGAGCTGCCAATACAATTCAACCTGTGCTGTTTCCGGAATGGTGATCGGCTCGGTGAAGCCCCAAGGCGCTGTAAACACTTTGGTCACGAGCACCGGCACCGGATCGGCATTCCCGGCATACATCGGATGAATCTGCATGCCGCTGCGCCGCCGTTGCGCGAAACTCTCCACTTTCGTCAGAAACTGGGTAAGCTGCGGAACCACGCCCGCCGGGAGCTCACCTTGTTGCAGCACCCCGCCCGTGCCGTGAAAGGTGATGTGCGCCGTGCGCCCGCCGCGTTGCGCCGGACAGATGCGCAGGGAAGAGGGTTCTGTAATGATCGCCGCATCTGTGTTGTATCCGCGCACACGACCCGCCAGTGTGCCGTTGCAGCCACCAAATTCTTCATCGATCACGGATTCGAACACGAGATCGCCGCCCAGCTCGAGTCCCAACCCGGCCAGACATTCAAACACAAAAAGGCTTGCTGCAATCCCCGCCTTCATATCGTTTGAACCGCGACCGTAGAGGCGGTTGCCCTCGACGTCGCCGCTGAACGGATTGCGAGTCCAAGGTTGCGTTCCGCGCGGCACCGTATCGATATGCCCGGAAAGCAACAGGCTTCTTCCGCCGTTTCTGCCCTTGCGCTTCGCTGCGAGATTAGGCCGGTTGCCGTATTCGCGGTCGCCCCAGAACAGCGCGTGTTCCCGCAGTCCCGCTACTTCGTTGGGAAAGTAAATATCAGGCTCTAACCCGATTGCTTGCAGCTGTTCTGCCAACCACAGCTGACATGCCTTCTCGGCTCCCTCGGGCGGAGTGTTCTCCGACGGGATTCGTACCAGCTTCTGCGTAATCTCAATCAGCCGGTCCCGTCTTTTCTCGACGAGGCTGGCAAGCTCAGTTTGCAGATGAGGCGAAACGTTCATGCAAGATCTTTTAATTGTCCTAAGCAAGTAAGTCTATGTGAGTGCCTCCTGATTCGTCAATCGAAGACGCGCGAGCGTATGATTGAACAGACGTCTCGAACGCTCCGGAGAACTGCCAGATTGTTTTGCCTCCGAAACTGAATAACTACGTTCTGATTGTCTTTGATAGCTGCCGGTACGATGCTTTTGTAAAAGCTCGCCCCAAGACGATGCGGAGACTGGGAGCTCTCGAAAAACGGTGGGCTTACGCTTCCTGGACTGCTCCCTCGCACTACAATCTGCTGATGGGCCTCATGCCGCATTCGAGCCCTCGCGGCGTGTTCGCTTCCGACTACTATCAGCGGGATTTCCTCAAGTACAACGAGCGCCTGGGCTCACAAGGGCTCGAGTTCAAGCGCTTTGTTCCGCGCTTATACTTGCCTGTACTGCTTCAAAATCTCGGCTATCGAACTCACGCCATGGTGTCGCTTCCGGTCTTGAATCCCATGACGATTCTCAATAGCGGGTTCGATACCTATCGCCTCATGGATCATCACAACGACCTTCGCGCCATGCTGCCCTTAATGACTTTTCGCGAAGATCAGCCATCGTTCTACTTCCTGAACACCGGCGAGACTCACTATCCTTACGCGCTGCCCGGCGAGCCCCCGGAATCCTGGCCCCGCATCAGCGGCGTGCATGGCGTCTTCAAACATCTTGATGATCACGTAGTAGGGGGCAAACTGCGCAAGAGCCGCAGCGAAACTTTCAACGAATCTAAATTGCGCCAGCTACGGCATCGGCAGATCGATGCAGTCAAGTACCTCGATCGTGCAATCGAAGAGCTCTTCGACCTTCTTCCGCCTGACACCTACGTCACCATCACCTCCGATCACGGCGAGTTGTTTGGCGAGGATGGCTACTTTGGTCACGGCCCGATTCAGCACGAGAAAGTTCTCGAAGTGCCCTTTATCGAAGGTAAGCTGCGATGACGGTTAACTCAGCGCGTCGCATCCTGCCCTCTCTTTGCCTGGCCGTGCTCATACTGCTCGCGGTCAGGTCGCGGCACCTCCATTCAGACCTGGTTCGGCTCGCCTACATCGGTCCGGGTGCGGGGTTCGCATTCCTCGGCTCGTTTCTCACCGTCGTGCTTTCGTTTGTCGCGAGCCTTCTCTCTCTTCTGATTTGGCCTTTCCGCATCATGTGGCTGTTCCTCCGCCGCCGCGGGCGGTTTGGTAGTGCTCAGATCAAAAAAGCAATCTTCCTCGGTCTCGACGGCTTAGATCCCAATCTCACCGAGCGGTGGATGGCTGAAGGAAAGCTGCCGAACTTCAGCCGTTTGCAGGAGCAGGGCAGTTATCATCGCCTCCGCACCACTTTCCCCGCTCTCTCGCCCGTCGCCTGGTCGACTTTTGCAACCGGGGTGAACCCCGCCAAACACAACATCTTTGATTTCTTAAATCGCGACCTGCGCACGTATGCGCCCGAACTGTCTTCCGCCAAAGTACGGCCCCCGAGTCGTTTCCTGACGATCGGTAAATGGCGCATTCCCATCTCGCGCCCGACGGTTGAACTCCGGCGCAAGAGTGAACCCTTCTGGAAGATACTGGGCCGGAACGCAATTAAGAGCACCATCCTTCGCGTCCCCATCACCTTTCCACCGGAGGCTTTCAACGGACGCTTGCTCTCGGCTATGTCCACGCCCGATTTGCGCGGAACCCAAGGCAGTTTTTCGCTCTTCACGTCAGGGCCGCAGAAGCACAGCCTCGAAGGGGGCGCTCGCTATGCGCTTACACCCGTGACGGGCGCTCTTGCTGGCTCCCTCCTTGGGCCCGACAACGCGCAACTTTCTTTTCGCATCGTCACATCTGATCAGAGCGCCGAACACGCACTCGAGATCGGCGGCCAAATCGTGCCCTTGCCGTTGGGCGAATACACGCCCTGGATCCGCCTGCGGTTTTCTACCGGACCGCTCTCCTCTGCTCACGGCATCGTGCGATTTCTACTCACCGAGCTTGAGCCGCACGTCTCGCTTTACGCTACGCCTGTCGAGATCGATCCCGAAAATCCCGCGCTCCCGATCAGCTATCCGAGTTATTACGCCGTTTACCTCGCGAAGCTGTTCGGTTCCTTCGCTACGCTGGGGATGGCCGAGGATACTTGGGCGCTTAACGAAGGTGCTATTGACGAAGACGCATTCCTGGCCCAGGCAAAGTCCATCCAGAGTGAACGTGAAACCATGTTCTTCGGTGCGCTAGACCGCACTCGCCGCGGTGTCGTGGCGTGCGTCTTTGACACAACTGACCGTGTTCAGCACATGTTCTATCGCTACATCGATTCGGCGCGCGAACGATCCGCTGATAGCCGGCATGAAGGCGTCATCGAGCACCTCTACCGTGATATGGACCGCGTCGTGGGCCGCGCCCTGGAGTACTCCGACCCAAGCACCGCCCTCTTTGTACTCTCAGACCACGGGTTCGCCTCTTTTCGCTGGGGCGTGAATCTGAATGCCTGGCTCCATCGCCATGGCTATCTCGCACTGCAAGAAGGTCTCGCCGAAAGCGGTGATTACTTCGAGGGCATCGATTGGTCTCGTACCCGCGCTTATACTTTCGGGCTTGGCGGCCTTTATCTCAACTTGCGCGGCCGCGAACTTCACGGCATTGTTTCTCCGGAGAGCGCCGCATCGTTGAAGACAGAGCTCATTCAAGGGCTCACGGGTCTATCAAATGAAGCAAACGGCGAAGTGGCCATCCGCGCCGTCTACGATTCACAGGCAATCTATCGCGGACCTTATCTCGACGCCGCACCCGATCTGCTTCCCGGCTATGCTTCCGGTTACCGGGCGTCCTGGAGCGGCGCCGTCGGCAAAGTAACTGCCTCGGTTTTCGAGATCAACGACAAGTGCTGGAGCGGCGATCACTCCATCGATCCGGCCCTGGTGCCTGGCGTCTTATTTTCTAATCGAAAGCTTGAAGCCAACGATCCTGGGATCGAAGACCTCGCGCCCACTATCCTCAACCTGTTCGGCATTCAGCCTCCCAAATGGATGGAGGGCCGAGCCATGTCTTATGCGATCGACAATCACCGTTAAACTGAGCAAGTCTCTCTGCGAGCGCGCCCGCCAACTGGTCGACAAAGCTGGTTACAGCTCGCTCGAAGAATTTATAGAACACGCCGTCGAGCGCGATCTCTCACGGCTCGAAGAAGCCGAGTCGAAAGAAGAATTGATTAGAAAACTGGAAGGGCTAGGCTATCTCAAGTGATGGAAGTGGAACTTGGGCCGGCCGCACTTTTGCTTTCGCTCGTTCTCGGCGTTGTCTCAGGCGGCATCTCGGTGTGGGTGTTTCCGGTTTTCTCTAACACCAGAGAATTGCGGACAGCGATAAACCGCGTGCTCGCTCACCTGCTCGAGTTTCGGCTCTTCGCAGATGAACCGGCAATCATCCTGCAAGCCCAGCGCCGCCTCCTGCTTGCAAATCTGCGAGTTCTACGATACTGTCTGGTGCCGTCACTCATGCTCGCGGTGCCCTTTGCGATACTCCTGGCCGGAGCCGATGCCTTTCTCGGCCGCGCGGCGATTCTCCCAGGCAAGGCCACTACGGTCACGATCCAGACGACCCCTGCCGAACTCGCTGGCCTGTCGCTCAGAGTTCCCGCTGGTTTCATTGTGGAAACCCCGTCCGTCAGTGTGCCGGCAGAGCATCAGACAAGCTGGCGCGTCCGACCGGTACGGCCTTCTTCCGGCGAGATGCAGATTCTCAGCGGCCCACAGACCATCACGAAAAGCATATCTTCTCAAAGGACGGGGCTGCGCTGGCTCTCTCCCCGGCGGTCAAATCTGGCAGGCTTTCTCCTGCATCCGCTCGAGCTGCCCTTCACGGATTCAGCTATTCGTTGGGTCGCGCTCGAGTACCCAGCCGCGAGAATCTTTGGTCTTCATTGGCTCGTCTGGTTTCTGCTCGGTTCACTCGCAGGAAGCGCTGCCGCATTGCTCGTACCCGCGCGAGTCTCAAGACCGGCTCTTGTTGTTTTCGCTTGCCTGGTGACGCCGGTTCTGCGAGCTGAAACTATCTCGCCGCTGGCGGCTCGCGGCTACACCGTCGTTCCCCAACCGCAGCGGGTCACCCTGCGCCCCGGAGACTTCCGCTTTGGACCGCAGTGGCGTCTTCAACTCGGAGCGGGTCTCGACGAGAACTCGCCCGACATACAGACTCTGATCGAAAGCTTGCAGCAGCGGCATCAACTGAAGCTGTCTCCAACAACCAACGCCGGCGGCCCTGCACTTACCCTGGAGGTGCAGAGCGATGCTGTTTCCCCCGGCCCCAGTCAGGATAAAGACCGTCCGGCGATTCTCGAACAGGCCTACCGGCTCGAGCTGCAGCCCGCCGCCATTCGCATCAGCGCCAACTCACGCACCGGGCTCTTTTACGGCATCCAGACATTCATTCAGTTGTTGAAGCAAAGAGAAGATGCTCTCTGGCTTCCGGAAGGCGAGATCACCGATTGGCCCGATCTCCAGCAGCGCCACATCTACTGGGACGACGCGCATCACCTGGAGACCCTGCCCACTCTCGAAGCCGCCATACGAGATGCCGCGTTCTTCAAGATCAATGGCTTCGTCATTAAGCTCGAAGGTCACTTTCGATATCGCAGCGCTCCGTCGCTCGTCGAACCGCAGGCGCTCACGCCCGAAGAGTTCCAGCAGCTAACCGACTACGGCCTTCGCTATCACGTTCAGGTGATTCCATACCTCGATGCCCCGGCGCACATCGCCTTCATTCTCAAGCACCCCGAATACGCAAAGCTGCGCGCCTTCCCCGATAGCAACTATGAGCTCTGCACCACCAATCCCGATGCCTTAAAACTCATGTACGGCATGTTCGACGACTTGCTCGCCGCCAACCAAGGCATTCACTACTTCTATCTTTCGACCGATGAAGCGTATTACGTCGGCTGGGCGGAAAACTCGCAATGCAACGAAACTTCCCCAGCGAAACAACTTGGCAGCCGTGGCAAGTTGCTTGCCCAATTCGTGACGCGGACTGCGTCCTATCTGCACGATCGCGGCCGCAATGTTGTCTTCTGGGGCGAATACCCGCTTAAGCCGGACGATATACCGTCATTGCCTTCCTTTGTGATCAATGGCGAAACGTACGGCGAGAAATTCGATCCTCTTTTCCGCGCCCGCGGCATCCGGCAAATGATCTATCAACCCACGGAAGGCGAGGAGCAACTCTTCCCGCATTATTTCCTGCTTCCGCCTTCCCGCCGCTTACATCCGCTGCAGGAAGAATTCGAGCGGGTCACTTCGGCGCTCTCCCAGATCGCCTCCGATCCGGCGCGTCAAAACGCCGACCTGATGGGCCTGGTCGTCGCCGGCTGGGGCGACATGGGCCTTCATCCACAAACCTTTTGGCTGGGTTACGCGGCCATTACTGCCGCCGGATGGCACGCCTGGAGTGCGGGCCCGGATGAAGCTATGTCCTCTTTTTATCCGCTTTTCTATGGCTCTTCCGCCCGCAACATGAATCGCCTCTATCAACTTATGAGCCTGCAGGCGCAAACCTGGTTGGATAGCTGGGACACCGCCGATTCCCGGCAGCGCAAGCCAATCTGGGGCGACTCGGATGGAATCTTCCAGCCTCCGAAGCCCGCCCACGATCAACAAATTTCCTTACCGCCGATGCCGGATTCCGGGCTCCAGGTTACGCGTAGCTGGTCCCGCGAAAATGCCGACCGCCTGCGTCTGGCGGGGCTTGCAATGTCCGACAATGACGAGCTCTCCGGGCTGCTCCAGTCAAACCTGCAGCTCGCTACTTTTCATTTGTACGATCTCGAGGTGTTTCTCGCAATCACACACCTTTGCCGGCAGAATCTTCAGCTGCTCGCGAGCTTCGGCCGGATCGATCAAGCATTGACCGAAGCCGCGGGCAGTGCGCGTCAGGGGGAAGCGACGAAAGCTTTGGAAGCTATCGATCGGGCCCTCGCTGAAGCACAGGAGATGCGGACAAATCGAAATCGCGCGCTTTCAGATGCGACCGGCACGTGGTACAAAAGTTGGCTGCCCCGCGTACCCGAAGCAAATGGCCGACAATTCCTGCATGAACTCGATGACGTTAAAGATCATCTGCCCGATCGCACGGTAGATATGAGCTACCTGGTGTACCGACAGCTGAATCTTCCCCTGCAAGAGTGGTTCGAGAAGACAGAGACCGCCCGGAATCAGTTTGCTGCCGCGCACAATCTGCCCTCGCGCACCGCCGCATTCAATTGGAAGGCAATTGCGGATGAATGAATCTTCCGGAACGCACATGGCTCGCCGTTCGCCCCGACGCGGCGTATCGGCCGGCAACGTGTTGCGCCCGCCTCAGGTTCGGGGCGCGAACCGAGGCGCCGTGTTGAGCCTGCTTCAACAGAACGGCTGTTTGTCGCGTGCCGATATCTCTCGTCATAGCGGTCTCTCTGAAGGCGCTATCTCCCGCATCATTACGGAGCTCATCGACGAGAAACTGATCTGCGAAGACGGCGCGGAAAACACGACTGGCGGTCGCCCGGGCCGTCGTCTTAAGCTCCAGCCAAGCCGGGTCGTGTTTGGAGCCGAAATCCAAAATTGGGAAACCCGTTGCGCCGTTTGCACCATGCAGGGCCGCTTGGTTGAGACTCGTCGTTTTCGCACGCCGGCCTCCTCTGAAGATGCGCTCGAACAGATCGCCTCCGCTCTTATCGACTTCCGCAAGACGCTGCGCTCAGATCGGCTCCCCGGCATCGGCATCTGTGCGCGCGGCGTTGTCGATAGCGACTCCGGCACTCTCGTTATCGGAAGCCGGCCCGGATGGCGGCACGTTCCCATCCGGCAGGTGCTCGAGTCGCGGCTGCGCGAGCCGGTGTTCGTTGAAAATAATGTGCGGGCAGCCGCTCTCGCCGAGTACACCTACGGTGCGCCCGAGAACCTTGATAAGCGCTGCTTCCTCTTCGTCAAAATCGACGAAGGCGTCGGCGTTGGCATCATTTTCGATGGCCGGCTTTATCACGGCCCTCACATGGCGGCCGGCGAGTTCGGACAGATGGTGATCTCTCTGTCCGCCGGCGGCGAGCGGCACGACCGGCCCGGTTGCCTCGAGCGCCTGATCTCCAACCCGGCAACCTGCCTTCGCTACTCCGAAAGTGCAACTGACGATTCAGCCAAAAATCGCGGCAACACCGACGCGCAAGTCCGGCGCATTGCCGCCTCCGCCAGGGCCGGTGAAGAGCGTGCCCGGCAAACGATTGAAGAAACTTCCCGCTATCTCGGCGTAGGCCTGTCGAATATTATCTGGGGGCTCGACACCGACGCGGTGATTATCGATGGCGCGATCACCGAAGCCTGGGCGATTGTCGAACCGGTATTACGCCGCCAGTTGCCTGACGATCTTGAGCTCTGGAATGCTCGCGACTTGCTTGTGCGCCCTTCCGCGCTGGGGGGCGAGGCGGCCCTTATTGGTGCTGCCAGCCTGCCGCTGAAAACGATCTTCGAGCAAGAAGCTCCGGCCCGGTCCGCCGCTCCGGCGGTTCGATGAGCGTCGGACAAACCTCGCTCAAACGTGTCCTGTCCCGCCGCGATCTCGTCGTCTATGGTCTCGTACTCCTCGGCCCCACCGCTCCGTATCCGGTCTACGGCATCATCCAGCAACTCTCCCGCGGTCACGCGGCGCTGGCTTACCTGGTAGCCATGATCGGCGTCCTGTTTACCGCCGCTAGCTACGGCAAAATGTCATCCGCTTTTCCCGCTGCCGGCTCCACCTACGTCTACGCCCGGCGCGCCCTCAACGAGCATGTCGGATTCCTGGCCGGCTGGTGCATGATCCTCGATTACTTCTTAATTCCGCTCATCAGCATCATCTACGCTGCGCTCACTGCGCATCGCCTGCTTCCGGTCGTCCCCTACGAAGCCTGGGCGCTGGTCTTCACCGTCGCTCTCACGCTCGTGAACATTCCGGGCATTCAAGTCACCGCCCAAGTTAGCAACGTACTGATGATCATCATGGTCGGCTGTGCAGCACTGTTCCTGTTTTTGGCGGTGCGCTTCATCCTGCTCCACCACGGGCTTGCCGGTTTGTTCGATAGCTCTGCCTTTGTCCGCCCCGATACGTTTGCTCTCCGTCCGTTGATGCTCGGTGCAGGCATCGCGGCCATCTCCTACATCGGCTTCGACGCCATCTCGACTCTTGCAGAAGACACCGTGAACCCGCAACGTGACATCGGCTTCGCAACCGTGCTGGTCTGCATCCTGCAGACTGCGATTTGCCTGCTGACCGTCTATCTCGCCGCGATTGTCTGGCCCGATTACCGCAGCTACCCTGAAGCGGAAACCGTTATCCTCGACATCGGGCAGCGAATCGGCGGCCCCTCCATGTTCGGCATACTTACCTTTGTGCTGCTTGTGGCAGGTCTGGCCAGTGCCTTAACCGGCCAGGCGGGCGCGTCCCGTCTGCTTTATGGCATGGGTCGCGACGGTGTTCTTCCGCCGCGCATCTTTGCCTATCTTCATCCGCGCTTTGCCACTCCCACGCGAAGCATCTATTTAATGGGCGCGCTCTCTGCCTTTGCCGCCGTGTTTCTGAAGTTTCAAATCGCCGTTGAGCTGCTCAACTTCGGCGCTTTTGCCGGCTTCATTCTGGTCAATCTGAGTGTGATTCGATACTTCTTCATCCGACTGCGCAAGCGCCGCGGCCTCGCTCTGGTGACGAATCTTATTTTCCCGGCTCTCGGGGCGCTGGTCTGTGCCTATCTCTGGATAAGCCTCAGCGCGAAAGCCAAATTGGCAGGTCTCGCTTGGCTCATCGTCGGTGCGTTTTATCTGGCAATCATCAGCCGTGGGTTCCGGCGCATCCCCGTCCCGGCGACCCAAGGCAACACATAGCCTGTGGAGAATCCAGCCTCGTAGTGAAGGGTTCCTGAAATCGTATAACTCCTACGCTGCTGTTTCTTGATGTTGTAAAGTATCGGGATAAAACTTCTACACCCATTCAGACTAACCGTTGCCTCTTTGAGTCTCACGGCCGGCTTGCTTCCGGCAGCTGAGCTCATCTTCCCGGCCTCCGCGCTCGAGCGTGATGCGCCCATAATCGTTGTATTCAAAACCGTGGGTCAAGCTACCGGGAAGGGCAATCTGAACCTGCGCTGGACCGATGTCTATGGCCGCGTTGTGGAAGATCGCACGCTCCCGATCGAGCTCACCGATGAGACCGAAATCCGGTTCCCGCTCGACCTGCGCCGCGCGGTCGCCATCGAGAACGAGCTGCATGCTCATCTGCTATTCGATGGCCTCAATAAGAAAAGTGAGAAGGATCACCGCGACGAGACTGCGGAAGCGCGCTTTATTGCCAAGCCGCCGGATCGCACGTGGTGGGATTACATGATCATCGAGTGGCAGGGCGGTTCGGCTGAGCACTTTAAGGAGCTCGAAAAAGTTGGCGTGAACGCCGGAAAATCGAACGAAAGCTCAACTTCAATCCCAGAGTTTCTACTCAAAGACAATCTGCGCTGGTACGTGGAGAATATGGCGACCGACTTCTACTCGGAGTACCATCGCTATCGCAAAGACCGTCCCTACAACTGGTCGCTGCTGCAAGCCAAGGAGCTCTACAAGCACGATCCATCTAGCAAGGAAGGTCTGAAGCGTCACCCCAGCTTTTCCGATCCTGCCTGGCTCAGCAAAATCCACGACCGGCTGGTTGACTCAGCCCAAACGTATGCGCGCTATCGGCCAATCTTCTACAACCTGGCCGATGAATCGGGCATCGCGGAACTCGCCGGCTTCTGGGACTTCGATTTTTCCGATCACTCCCTCGACGCCATGCGCTCCTGGCTGAAATCCCGCTATGGCACGCTTGCTGCTCTCAACGCGCAATGGGCATCTCACTTTACTTCCTGGGAGGCTGTGACTCCGGAGACCACTCGCGATGCCATGAAGCGCACCGACGATAACTACTCTTCTTGGGCTGATCACAAAGAGTGGATGGATGCGGAGTTCGCGGGCGCTCTCAAAATGGGCGTAGATGCAGTGCACTCAGTCGACCCGGAAGCCTACGTCGGCATCGAAGGCGCTCAAATGCCCGGCTGGGGCGGCTACGATTATGCCCGGCTCAGTTCCACGCTCGACGTGCTGGAGCCTTATGACATCGGCGACAACATCGAGATCATTCGATCTTTGAACCCGCATCTCGCGTTTGTCACGACTTCCTTTGCAGTCGGCCCGTGGGAGAAGCACCGCGTCTGGTACGAGCTCTTGCACGGCGCGCGCGGTCACATCATCTGGGACGAAAAAACCGACATCGTACAGCCCGATGGCACGATCGGACCTCGCGGCCGGGACGTCGCTCCCTATTGGAACGAACTACGCAACGGCGTCGGAGCTTTGCTGATCAACAGCACCCGGCAAGCGGGTCCAATCGCCATTCACTACTCGCAAGCCAGCATGCGCACGGATTGGATGCTGAAGCAGCGCTCAAAAGGCGATGCCTGGATGGAGCGTATGTCCTGGACAGAGCGCAGCGGTAACGACTTCTTGCAGCTCCGGGATTCCTATTGTCGCCTCATCGAAGACGCAGGCTTGCAGTACAACTTTGTCTCTTACAGTCAAGTGGAGGAGGGGGAACTGCTGAAAGGCGGCTACCGGATTCTCGTCCTTCCCGATTCGAGCTCACTGTCGCCATCCGAAGCCGAGGCCATCTCCGCCTTCGTGCATCAGGGCGGCACTCTCATCGTCGATGGTGACGCGGGCACCTTCGACGAACATAGCCGCCGTCTGGCCCAACCATCCTTGTCCGATCTTCTGAAAGGAGACACGGGACACGGCAAGATCGCGCCGATGCACGCTATCGATTACGCTAACCAGCGCGTTCTCGGGACCGGTGCGGAGCTGCAGGGCGCCATGCAGAAGATAACGGCGGGTGCCGGTGTCAGCCCGCTCTTTCGAGTCACTGACGCGCTCGGCCACCCGGTGCCGGGAATCGAGCTGCAGGAGTTTCGCAACGGCGCCGTTACGGTTGTCGGCCTGAACAGCAATCCGCCCATCGAGGTGGATGAGCTGGGCCCGCTCAAGGTGAAATCCGAACAGCGCTTTGAAAAAAACCGGACGGTCCGGCTGACAGCGCCTGTCGAACTCTATGCTTACGATGTTCGTCGCGCTAAATCGCTCGGCCGCCTCAAGCAGCTCAATCTCTCGATCGATCCTTACGAGCCGGCTCTCATCGCTTTTAGCGCGACGCCGATTGGCGACCTGCAGATCGCGGCCCCCGCTAAAATTGGGCGGGGTGGAACCGCTCAGATCGGTCTATCGATCGGGGGCCGCACACCTGCTTCACAACATATTTTCCATATCGATGTGTTAAATCCCTCGGGTGAATCGGTTCCTTACTTTTCGGGCAACCTGCTAGCCCAGGGCGGCAGCGCGAAAAGGGGTCTCGCGCTCGCTCACAACGAGCAGACAGGCCAGTGGACGGTCCGGGTAAAAGATCTGCTCAGCGGCCAGGAGAAGACGGCCAGTTTCGAAGTCTTCTAGATTTCCTGGCCGCCGGCAGTCCAGCTAGGCGGTAGCCGCCGTCGTGTTCGTACGCCGCGAAATCGTGCTCAGTAGTTCATCGGCGTGCTTCTCTTCGTCGAGTGTCTTTTGCAGAAGCTCTGCATGCCTCGGCAGGTCGAGAACCCTCGCCCAATCGCGCGCCGAACCGTAGGACGCCATCTCGTAGTGCTCTACTTTCTGCGCCGTGGCCAGCAGTCCGGCATCACGCACCGGTCCTTCTTTGGATTCACTGACGATGTTTTCTGCCGACCCGATGATCGCCGTAATAATTACGTCTTTCTTGTCATCCACCTTGCCTTCGTTTACCTCGCCGATCATTTGCTCCAATCGGCTGACGTGTACCTGCGTTTCCTGCAGGTGAGACTGGAAAGCCTGTATCAGTTGCTGATCGCTGGCATGCTCCATCATGCTCTGCAGCCCCTTCACAATCTGGTTCTCGGTCGAGAGCAGATACCGGAGCTGCTGCGCGTACAAGGAATGAAAGTCCTTAATGTCGTTCGGTGTGAGTAATCCCATTTGTGTTTTCCTCACCCCGTTAGATCGGCCCCACCCGGCCAGCGTTTCGCTTCGAGTGTCTGTTGTGCCGCCTAATAAAATCATCATTTTGCACCTACACTCACGCGTAGTATTCTTGACCCGCTGCATCAAAGTCTCTATCGCGGTGTTGTAATTTCTTAGCGTTAGTGGGTGAGCACGGTCCTGACTCGCGGCGGAGTCATATAGAGGCTGTTTTCGCCGGCAATAAAGCGCTCTTATCGGCATGCCAGTCATGCAAGACAATTAGCCGCTACGAATATGTACTATTCAACAGCAAAGGTTCGCAGGATGGCGTCACCGGGTTCGGTGTTGTAGTATTGCCGGATCCCGATATCCGGACGGCTGGAGAAAGCTGGCCCGGAGGTTTCATGTCCGATACGGATGCAAAACGGGTCGGCCTTTCGGGTGCACAGAATGGGCGATGGGTGCTTTGGTCTTTCCCACTGAAAGATCCCCAAAATCCCATATCGGAAGCGGAGCCATTGAAACCTGGTTCATCGACTCGTTTTGTTGTTGAATCTCGGGACCGCCCGGGCTTTACTAGTGCCTCCGCTGATCAATTTCCACAGTTTGAGATCTCGTCGGACTGGCCGGAACAGGCAATTCTGCAAGCCAATCCGCTGCAGGATTTTGATTGGGTTCAACAAACACGTCATTGCTCTCGGGCCGCGCTATGGACCTGACGAGTCGGCGAGCAAAATTGCCACCGATTATCTTTCCGGCATGGCGGATCTCATGAAAGAAGGCCGGCTGGATCCCCGATCTCCCTTTGTCCTGCAAACTACGGAATCCTTGAGCAGCGTGGCTGCCGGAAGCACCCCGCATAACATCGTGGGCGGTAAGCCTGGTTCGAGGTTGGAGGAGGAAATAAGGTAGGCGCTCCGGCTCTGCTTTGGAGTTCCTCCGTCCTGAGTGGCTAAATCGCCTGAGTGACAGATCCGACCTTGGTTGACAGTCAATTAAGTGATTTGCTATCTTCACGCTATTCAGGTTGAGGCTCAGGAAGGTCTACTAGGTATGCTCGGTTTCTTGTCGATAGTAAGGAAGTGGTCTATTCTGGCGCTCGTGCTTACGGTTCCAGCAATGGCCCAATCAGGCTTAGGCGTTGTCACCGGCACCGTCCAGGATCCATCGAAATCGGCCGTTCCCAAGGCTGCTGTCACTCTTTTGAACACAGCCACGGGGCTCGTTCGGGACACCACCACCAATGATTCCGGACAGTATTATCTCGGCAGCATGCCCGTCGGGCAGTACCACCTTGCCGTGCAGGCACCCGGTTTTGCCAAATGGGAGACCGACTTCACGATTCAGGCCGGTCAAACAGTCACGGTGGACGCCCGGGTCACCGTCGGCACCGTGCAGGCTAGTGTCGATGTCACCGACGCCGCATCTCAGATCGCTACTCAGGGCGCGCAGCTCAGCGACGTGCGGACCGCCAAAGAAATCCACGATCTGCCCATCAACGGCCGCCAGATAACAAACCTGTTCACGCTCACCCCGGGAGTCGAAGGGGGCCAGAACACACAGGGTGCGCCCAGTCCGCGAACGAACGGCATGATGGTCGGCTCTACCGAGATCCTGCTCGACGGCATGTCGTATGTCGACCGTTTCGGAGGCGGCATCTCACGAGTTCAACCGGGTCTCGATACTGTCCAGGAGTATCGGGTCGAAACTGCCGGCTCCGGCGCCGCCTTTGACCGCCCTTCCACCATTCAGCTTGTCACCCGAAGCGGTACCAATCAGTTTCATGGTGGCGCCTTCGAGACGCTGCGTGACAATTACGGCGGCCTGGTCGCGCGCGCCGTGCAGGACGGCAACACTCCTGCCAAGCTCATCCGCAACGAGTTCGGCGGCTTCATTGGCGGACCCGTCGTCAAGAACAAGACGTTCTTCTTCTACGATCAGGAACTGCTGAAGCAGCGCCAGGAAGTCTTCGCGCAAACTGCTGTTCCGACGGCTGCCATGTGGGCCGGTGATTTCAGCAACATCACCGATACCAGCGGCGACAAGATTCACCCTCTACAACCCATACAGCACTACCGCCAGCGGCGCTCGCACGCCCTTTCCTAACAACGTTATTCCTCAGAACCTCCTCAACCAGCAGGTTCTGAATGGCTTCAAAGGCGTCACGCCCCTGCCTGCCGGTCCAAACGCCGACGCCAACCCCTGGATCGCCTACAATTACCAGACCTACTACCCGCAGAACACCAACACGAACTCCATTACGGGCCGCTTCGACCAGGTCTTTTCTGAAAAGAACAATCTCTCAGTCCGCTACACACAGTCCTACTCCGACTTTCTTCAGAACGGAGGCCACTACGGCTTTCCGCCTCCCGGACAAAGCAATTCGACCGGTAGTTCTGCCTCCAAATCGCACGTCTACAACATCACTGCCCATTACACGCACGTCTTCACCCCCACGCTGTTGAACGATTTCCAGGCTGGCGCCGTTCGCTCGGCCAACGGGCAGGGAACCGGCGCGGATAACATCAACTGGGATCAGAAATTGGGCCTTCCCAACCCGTTCGGGGCAACCGGCTGGCCCACCGTTTACACCGACGCTTACAACATGTTCTACAGCGGCGGCTGGGACTCCGATAACAAAAAGGCTCAGAACATGACTCAGTATCAAATCGACGACAACGTCACCTGGGTCAAGGGCAAGCACAGCCTTCGGTTCGGTTTCAAAGGCCGCCAGGAGCTCAATAACGTCGAAGAACTGCAGCAGGCGCAAGGTTCCGATTTCTTCGGCAGCGCCTGGACCGGTCTCTACGATTCCTCGGCGCAAGCGCAGGTCCCATTTACCGGCTCGGGTCTCGCCACTCTTGAGCTCGGCATCCCTTCTTATCTTTCGAACCAGTACAATCGCGGCTTCTTCTACTTCAAGCAAAAAGAGATTGGAATGTTTGCTGAGGATACTTGGAAGATCTCGCCCAAGCTGACCCTGAGTCTCGGTCTCCGCTGGGAATTCTGGACGCCTTACAAAGAAAAGTACAATCGCATGGACACGATCGACTTAAACTCGCTGAGCCCGACCTCCATGCAGGTGGTGCTTCCCCAATACACCACTCTCAACACGATCCCGGGTCTTCCTTCCGCTGTGATCAATGCCTGGGCCGCGCGCGGTCTCACTGGTGTTTCCGCTAACTCAATCGGCTTCGCCAGCTCTCTTACGCCAAATGTCTGGACCGATTTCGCGCCCCACCTCGCTGCTGCTTATCGCTTAACCAACAAAACGGTGATTCGCGGCGGCTACGGCACCTATTATTGGCCGCTTCCGCTTTCCCAAATCCTCCAGTCGATGCGTGTGAATCCTCCTCTCAACCTGCGCTACCAGAACAACCTCGACACACTGCAGGGTGCTAACGGCGTGTTCTCGCTGACCGCTCTTCCGAACGCCAGCGACATGCTCGGGTCGGGTGGTACCGCGACTGTCGCGCCCGGTGCGGTAGATAGCTCCGCACAGGGATTCCTCGCCCTCGACGCGCACCACTGGAACGACAACCGCATGCAGGAGTGGACGTTCACCATCGAGCGAGAACTTGCTTCCAATCTGATTCTCAAGCTCGCCTACGCCGGCAGCCACGGCAGCAATCTCCAGCAGAACTGGGATGTCAATGCGCCGCTTTCCCGCTTCAACTATCAGCAGCAAACCGGCCAGGCTGCGCCAGTTCTCTACTATCAGCGTCAGCTGGACCCCAACTGGAATCTGAACAGCATCAACGGCGGCTCTTACGGTGCCGTTCGTCATAACGGCTACTCCAACAGCCACGCCCTGCAGGCCGTCCTGGACAAGCGTTTCTCAAACGGTCTTTCCTTCCAGTTCTTCTACGCCTACACGCATACGCTCACCACAAACGATGCAGGCGGGTTCACCTTCGGCGGCAGCGGCGGCATCAATGGTGTCTCCACCGGTGGCGGTAATCAGGGTGGCGGAACCTCCGCATCAGTTCCTGATAACAACGAGTTGCTCGGCGCTCCCAACCTGACCGACAGCCAGCGTCTTCGTCTTCTTTACACCAACTCCAGCCAAGTTCCTCCGCAGCGTATCACCTGGACCGGTCTTTATCAGCTCCCCTTCGGCCGCGGCAAGAAGTATCTCGGCAATGTGAATCGCGGCGTCGATGCTCTCGTCGGCGGCTGGCAGCTTGCCTTCATCGGCACCTGGGCGAACGGCTTCTGGATGGGCAACAGCGCCTCTGAGTATCAGTTCGGTAACCCGGCGCTGAGCTCCAACAAACGCGTCAATGTGAATATTTTCGGACAAAACCAGAAGCTCTGGTTTGCCGGTGATTTCGATCCTACGCAGGCAAGCGGCGGCAATGTCGGGGCGCTTGAGCAGATCGTTCCTGTCGATCGCGGCGCGCGCACTATTCATCCGCTCGGCCCCGGTTTCGACAACTTTCTACCGCAGACTCTGGCTAACGGCTCGGTCGTGCAAACGCCGATCACCGACAATCTCAGTTGGAACACCCGCAACTTTATGCTCGGGCCGTCTTCCTGGAACCAGGACATCAGCGCCTTCAAATACTTCAACTTCACGGAACGGATCCGGCTTCGCATGAGTGGCGATTTCTTCAACGCTTTCAATCATCCGCATCTGAATAATCCGAACTCCGTCACGGGACTCATCAACCTGAGCTCGCAGCCCAACGATCCGCGCATCATCCAGGTTGGAGCGCGACTGGAGTTTTGAGCGGAGTGTGACGGCTATTTGGAGCTAGCATAGGGCTTGCGGTTCCTCCCGGCCTTTCTGCTACTTACTTACTCTGCATTTCCGCAGGCTTTGCAGCTAGATGACCATGTGTCTGAAGCGAAAGTAAGCGCTTCGACGGCGGCCAGCAGCGCCACTGCTGCTGAGCCGGTCGTCTGGCAGGATTTTTTCTCCCCTTCCGATGTCACTTGGCAGCTTGTGCGCGGCCGTCTCGGCGTGCGGAACGGTGATCTGATCCTCAAGGGCGAAGGCTCTACGCCCGTGATGCTTTCGCCCAAACAGCCTGCCATCGATTGGAGTCTCTACCGGGCGGTCGAGATCAGGATGTCCGCTCAGGGCGGCACTGAAGTGAAGATCAAGATCGGCGATTTCGAAGCCAGGCAGAAGCTCGGTCCGGCTGGTCAGTACAACGTATACCGTTTCCCAATCGATCTGGAAGCGCCCAAAGGCAGCCGTCTTCTCGGCGTCATGCCTACCGACAGCCTCGACCAGCCCGCGGCCATCCACTCCATTAAGCTGATCCCGAAGGCCGCCGGCTTCACCAAACCGCTCGATCGCGCAATGCTCGGCAAGAACGACGACTATCGCAGCGCGCTCTACGTTCACTCGCCCTCTACTATCACGTTTACGGTTGAGATCCCGCCTGGTGCTCATCTGCGCTTCGGCACGGGCACCACAGCTAAGGGCAGCGCGATTAAATTCCACGTCTCACTGCAGGGAGCTTCGGCTGATATCTATTCGAATACGGTGAACGATCCCGATCGCTGGCAGGATGCCGATATCGACCTCTCGCGGTGGCGCAGCAGTAAGGCGGTCGCACTTCAGCTACGCACCGAATCCACGCACGAAGGCGATGTGGCTCTCTGGGCTAATCCGGTTATCACCAAACCAGTGGCGAAGCAGCGGCCAAACATCCTCATTTATACAATCGACACGCTGCGCGCCGATCACGCCAGCCTTTACGGCTACTCGCGCGAGACGACACCGTTCCTGAAAAAGCTGGGAGCGACCGGCCTGGTCTTTGAAGATTGCCAGGCACAAGCCACCTGGACTAAATCGTCTGTCGCGTCACTGATGACCTCGCTCTACGCTTTCACTCACGGCATCACCTCCGACGCCGATACGATTCCGCCCGGCTCCGCAACGCTTGCTCAGCAGCTGCGCGCCGCAAGCTACGTCACCGCCAGCATCGTCTCTACTCCGTTCGTGGGCCGCGCCACAGGCCTCGAGCGCGGCTTCGATTATCTGCTGGAATATCCGGTCGTTCAGCGGGAGGTCCATTTGCAGACCGATCACGCGACGGACTCTGCTGCCTTAAACCGCGTCGTCTTTCCCTGGCTTGAGGCGCATCACGACGAGCCGTTCTTTCTGTACGCTCATTCCACCGATCCGCACGCGCCCTACGATCCTCCCTCTGCTTTCAATCCTTTTGCCAATCCGGCGGAGAACGCCGTCTTCAACCACAACTACAGCAGCTTCCGAACCAATCACGAATACGGCGGCGGCGCTGTGATCAGCCCGGAAATCTGCCGCAAAGCCGGCATCGACCCGCCCTCTTTCATCCGCGAAGCTACCGATCGCTACGACGGGGAAATTCGAAACAACGATCACAACTTCGAATTGCTCATCGGCAAGCTGAAGCAGCTCGGCATCCTGGAAAATACGCTGATCATCGTGGTGTCCGATCACGGTGAGGAGTTCTGGGATCACGGCTGGACTGCCCACGGCCACACTGTGTACGGGGAGCTCACCCACAGCCTGCTCATGATGTGGAACCCTGCCTTACTGCCAAAACCACGCCACATCAGCCAGCCCGTCCAGCTCATCGACGTTGCGCCTACCGTTCTCGACCTGCTTGGACTTACCGCCCCACCCGTCATGCAAGGTCAGAGCCTGGTTCCCTTTGGGCGCGGCCAGGCTTTCGAAAGGCGCGGCCTCGTAGTCTCCTCGCGCTTCGCCGCAGTGCGGCCTGAAGGTCTGGTCCCGGAAAACGCAGTGGATGATTTCGCCATCACCGATGCGCGCTGGAAGTTTATCTATCGCAACAAAGCGGCGAAGGCCGGTGTCAGGAAAGTCGAACTCTACGACCGTTTAGCCGATCGAACGGAGCAGCACGATATCGCCGCGCAGAATCCCCGCCTGGTGGAAGAGAGAGTCGCTGCGCTCTCGCAATGGATCGCGGGCCAGAACAAAGTCCGGAGCATCATTGGCCACACCGGAACTTCCCAGCTCGATCAGCAGACGCTTGAACAGCTGCGCAGCCTTGGATACCTGGGCGGATCGTCACAATAGGCAGGCGGTTGCATCCTCGGTTCTTCTCGGCGGCGCTCCTGGTCATTGCCGGCATTGTGTCGTGCGGCCCGCATCGGAACGGCCGCGCTCCCAAGCTGATTGTGCTGGGCGTGGACGGCATGGACCCCGGGTTCGTCGAGCGTCACTGGAGTGACCTGCCGCATCTCGCCGCCCTGCGTGATCGCGGCCGCTTCAAACGCCTGGCGACCACCACGCCACCGCAAAGTCCTGTCGCTTGGTCGACCTTCATCACCGGCCTTCCGCCGGCTGAACACGGCATCTTCGATTTCGTTCACCGCGATGTGGCTACTCTGCGCCCTTTCTCCTCTCTCTCCCGCACCGACCCTCCTCGCTGGACCATTCCGCTTGGGCCGTTCATCCTTCCCCTGTCGGGTTCCCGCATCAGCTCACTGCGGCATGGCACGCCGTTCTGGCAAACCTTGTCCGATCGCGGCATTCCCGTCACGGTTATACGCATGCCAACCAACTATCCGCCGGTCGAAGCGGGCCATGCGCTCTCGGGTATGGGAACGCCCGATCTCCGCGGCACCCTCGGAACGTTTTCCTTTTACACCGACAATGTCGAAGAGCTCTCGCGAGACGTGTCGGGCGGGCGCATCGTCAAAGTTCACCTTGAATCCGGTCACGCCGTACTCCCGCTGCAGGGCCCGCCGAACCCTTTGCGCAAAGATCAGTCGTTCGCTTCAGTTGGCCTGGTTGTCGATGTAGACCGCGACCACCAGGCAGCGCGCTTCAAAGTCGGTGATGAGGTCTCGATTCTCAAGCAAGGCGAGTGGTCCGCTTGGCTAGCTGCCGATTTTCCCCTGATCCCGCACGTCTCGTCCGTCCGCGGAACCTTTCGCGTCTTTGCCAAACAGCTGCATCCCGGTTTCGAACTCTACGTTTCCGCCATCAACATCGACCCTGTGTCTCCCGCGCTGCCCGGTCAGCTTTCCCTCCGGATGGAGCCGTGCCGTCGCTACCGTAATCGGCGATCGCTTCTTCACCATGGGAACTCCTGAGGACACCTCCGCCTTGCGCCAGCACGTTTTTGATCTGCCTGAGTTCCTCCGTCAAACACGTCTGGTCTTTGAGGAAGAACAAGCACTGCTCCGCTACTCTCTTCGCCATTTCTCAAGCGGTCTCCTGTTCTTCTACTTTTCATCGATCGACCAGAACTCCCACATGCTCTTTGGCCGTCATGAAGCGGAGCTGTTGAAGGTCTATCGCTCCGTGGACGACTGTATTGGCGAGACCATGCAGCAAGCTCCCGATGCGCAGTTGCTCGTGCTCTCCGACCATGGCTTTACCACTTTCGACCGCGCCGTGAATCTGAACGCCTGGCTGCGCGATCGCGGCTTTCTTGCATTGCGCGATATGTCCGGCGATGATACGAACCTGAACAGCCTCGATTGGTCAGCGACCGAAGCGTATGCGCTCGGCCTGAACGGCCTCTATCTCAACGTGAAAGGCCGTGAGCCGCACGGGATTGTCGTGCGCGGTGAACGCTATCGTGCCACACTCGCCAGCCTACGGGAGCAGCTTCTTGCCTGGCGCGATCCCGTTGACGGCAAGCCCGTGGTCGATGCCGTTTTCGAAACGCAGGCCGCGCCTCAAAACGCCGCCGTTGCTCCCGACCTCGTGATTGGCTACAGCCCGGGACATCGCGCGTCTTGGCAGACCGGTTTAGGAGGAACGCCCTCGGCAGAGATCGACAACAATGACGATGCCTGGATCGCTGATCATTGCATCAATCCCGCCGCGGTTCCCGGGGTTCTGTTTACCAGCGGCCAACATTCACGGCTGGCCGCGCTTGCTCATCCCGGCCTGGCCGATGTCACAACCGCTGTCCTCGAGGCGTTTGGCGCTACTTCTGAAACTCCACATAGCCATGCCGTTCGAGAAAGCGAAAGTATCCGACAAAGTCAAAATCGGTAGGTCCCATTTCCATCGCAGTCAGGTGCGCTACTTCCGCTAAGTTGCGCTTGCCGTCGCACCAGTAGAGCGCCGACGTAACCAGCTTGTCCCACGCGCCGGATGGATAGCCCGCCCATTGATCGCGCGGCAAATCGTCCAGCGGTATCGTACCGATTCGCTTGCGATGCACCACAATCTGCTCCGCACCCGGCAGCGGCCTGTCCGCCGGTTCCTGCAAGCCCGCCGCCAGCATCCGCGATTCCTGCAAGCGGCAAAACTCCGCGAGTTCCTTCGTCGCCGGCTCGAGGGCGCGTCTGCCTTCTGCCTGTTGCTCAGCCGGCACAATCCTCAGCACGGAGCCGATCGCATCGCGCCCGCGATCCGCAAAATATTTCACTCGCGCCAGCGCGTAGCTGCCCGCCGCCGCGTCGCCTGCGCTTGCCGCGTCCATACCCTCTTGCACTGTCGAGCGCATCTCATCTTCTACGTGATCGAGCGTGATCTGGGCCAGCCACGGCGCTTCCTGCTCTCCCGCCGCTGCGTTGAAGTAAAGATTCGTCGCTATCGTCGCAATCAAATCGCGCATCGACCGTGGATCCACCGTCTCTGGTTTGTCCTCGCTATTGTGATGGGTCACCGGTCCGGTGCCGCTGTAAGGCCAGTCCGTCGGTACTCCGATCGTCGGCTCGCCCAGGTAGGTATCGGTTCCCGGCATATTCTCCTTCCAGTGCCAGGGCCTCGTTCCCGGCAATGTCTCGCTCGCCACGCGCCGGATTAGGGCGTCCGTATAGGACATCGCCACATGCGGATTTGTGTAAAACGTGTATTCGGTCCCGGCGAGATCGTAGGACGCTGCCGGCGTATCCACCGTCATGGCTGCGGCCGTGTGCCGCATGCGCTCCGGATTCTCCGAAATATAACTCAGCGAGCCGTACATCTCGGGCATTAACAAGATTCTTATGCTTCGCCGCGGCCGCGGAAGCCTGCCTGTTTCCACCAGCCGTGCAATCGTGTGAACTGCCTCCACCATGGCCGATACGCCCGTCGCATTATCTTGCGCGCCCTGCTCCGACGTGTGCCCCAGAACCAGCACCTCTTCCTCTGCGCTGGTGCCCGGCACAACGCCCGTCACCCACGGATACCGGCCTTCGTAATAGCGCGTATCTGCCGTCGCCTGCAGCATCACCCGCCCCCGCTTCAAAAGCTCGCGCAAGTGTTTGGCTTGCCTCGGCGTCACTGAAAACGAGAGCAGTGGCGTGCTCGCTTTGGTAAATCCCCAGCCGTTGTCGCCCCATGCGTTAATCCACTGCCGTCCGTTCTCTAGCGCCGGGTTCTCGCTGAATCCGTTTACTGCCCCAAGCGCTCCGTACTTGGCCAGCTCATACTTGTAGCCCGCCGAATTGACTTCCGTGAGCACAAGCTTCCCTTTCACATTCGTCCACGGCGTCGTAAGGCGGTCCACCAATTCGGCCTTCACTCCGCCCGGCGGCGTCGAGGCGCTCCACATCCCGAGCGATGCCGGTACCGTCTCGTAGTCGCATAAAAGCTCCTTCTCCGGCGCGATCACTTCCAGGCGGGCGCTTTTCGCATCCCACGCCATCGGCATCGTCCAGTAGCCGGCCTGCGTTTTGCCATCCGCGTGCCCTCCGCCGATCTCCACGCGCTTCAGGCCGCTCTCTTCCAGCCGATTCTTTAAATACTTCGCCGTCTCTTCGAACTTCGGAAAGGTAAACCAGCGATCGGTCGAATAGACGTGCCGCATCGTCTCCATGCTTCGATCGACATCCACCGCCGGGTTGACCTTTTGCACCAGCGCCGAGAGCGGACTCTTCGCCGTGCTGCCTTCCGGCCCGTCCGATCCACCTGCCCATAGAGCTCCGGCAATCACCAGTAACGCGCTTGTACCTCGAGTAATCAGCTTTGTGGCCTCCAGTTTTCGAAATCATGTTTATACTCTCAGATTGTGCTCACAATCCGTATCGTGGCAGTCGTCGCGGCTCTGGTATCAGCAGCTTTTGCTCAAACTGACTGGCCCGTTTACGGTCACGATCCCGGCGGCATGCGCTTCTCGCCTCTCAGTCAGATCGATACCCGCAACGTGTCCCGCCTCGTCCGAGCATGGACCTTTCACACCGGCGAGGCGCCCGCTGTTTCCGGTTCTCGCGGCCAGCGCCAGACGGCATTCGAAACAACGGCGCTCGTCGTCGACCACGTCCTCTATCTCTCCACGCCGTCCAGCCGCATCGTTGCTCTCGAACCCGAATCCGGCAAGGAGCTCTGGCGCTTCGATCCGCAGTCGAAATCGACCGGTGCCATCAAATACCGGGCTCACCGGGGCGTTGCTTACTGGCCGGGCGAGGGTCGAACTCCGGCCCGCATTCTTGCCGGCACGCTCGATGGCCGTCTCATCGCGCTCAATGCCCACACGGGCCAAAAAGTTCCGGGCTTCGGCGATGAAGGCGAGATCAATTTGCGCGCCGGCATGGCCGATGGCTTTCCGGATGCAGTTTATGCGGTTACGTCACCCCCGGCTATCTATCGTGATCTTGTAATCACCGGTGCCGAGGTGCCCGAAAGTCCTGGTCATGGCCCGCGCGGCGACGTGCGCGCCTGGAATGTTCGCACCGGCAAACTCGAGTGGACTTTTCACACCGTTCCGCTGCCGGGTGAAGCCGGCCACGAGACTTGGGAAGGCGATAGCTGGCTCCATCGGACCGGTGTGAACGCCTGGAGCACCATGACAGTTGATGCGCAGCGCGGAATCGTCTTCGTTGCTCTTGGATCGCCCGCTTATGATTTCTATGGCGGTGATCGCAAAGGCGCGAATCTCTTCGGCAATTGTCTGGTCGCGCTCGACGCCCGCACCGGGAAGCCAGTTTGGCATTACCAGTTCGTGCATCACGACATTTGGGACTATGATCCCCCTGCGGCGCCTGCGCTCGTGACCATACGCCGGTCAGGCCGGCAGATTCCGGCAGTGGTTCAAGTCACCAAAATGGGCTTGGTCTTCATTCTCGATCGCCGCGATGGCAGGCCTGTCTTCCCAGTCGAAGAGAGACCCATCCCCAAAAGCGATGTGCCCGGCGAATCGTCCTGGCCCACGCAGCCCATACCGTTGAAGCCTCCACCTCTCTCCCGCAGCGCTATGGCGGCTGCTGATATCTCGGATGTAACTCCCGAATCGCATCGCGCCTGCGCGGAGATGTTCGCGAAGCTCCAGAATCAGGGCCGGTACACGCCCTACGGCCTGAGCCCGGCCGTTGTCTTTCCCGGCACCCTGGGAGGCGCCACCTGGTCCGGTCTTTCTTTCAATCCCGAGCTCGGCTACGCCTACGTCAACACAAACGAGGTCGGCGCCATTGGTCAAATGGTCCCGGCGCCCCATGGTGTCCCCGCGCCTTACCGTCGTACAAGCCCGGTCGGCGAGTATGCGCGCTTCTGGGATACGAATCTCTGGCCCTGCCAAAAGCCTCCCTGGGGGTTCCTTACGGCCATTGATGTCAATACCGGCGAGTTCGCCTGGCGCGTGCCGCTCGGTGTCAACGACGAGCTCCAGGCGAAAGGTGTTTCGAACACCGGCGCCCTGAATATTGGCGGTTCCATTGCCACGGCGGGTGGCCTCGTGTTCATTGCCGCCACGAACGACCGCCGCTTCCGTGCGTTCGATGCACGTACCGGACGCGAGCTTTGGTCCACTCTTCTTGACGGTAGCGGCCACGCCACCCCCTCCACCTATCTGGGCCGGGACGGCAAGCAATACGTCGTCATTGCCGCGGGCGGCGGCGGCTTCTTCGGAAGCAAACCCGCCGATACCTTCATCGCGTTTCGTTTGGGAGATTGAATTATGCGCCCGACTCTGCTGGTTATCTTCTTCGCTTCCGCTTGCCTCGTCTCCGGCGCCACATACTACGTCGACTCCGCCTCCGGCACAGACGCGGCGTCCGGCACGGCGCTCAACTCCCCCTGGAAAACTCTGAATAAGGTCAACTCGACTGTTTTCCGCCCGGGCGACCATGTGCTGTTCAAAGCGGGCGCAGTCTGGAAGGGACAGCTTGCGCCTAAAACATCCGGCACTCTCGAAAGCGCGGTCGTCTTTGACCGATACGGCGAGGGACCAAAGCCTTGCATCGATGGCGAGGGCCGCGTCGAAGACGCAGTTCGGCTTTACAATCTCCAGAACATCGAAATTCGCAATTTTGAAGTGACGAATCACGGGGCCGAGCCGTCCGTTCGCCGCGGAGTTCATATCTTCCTCGACAACTTCGGCACTGCGACGCACGTGGTTGTTGCCGGTCTATATGTGCACGATGTCAATGGCATAAACGGGAGTGGCGACCACGCCAAAGACAACGGCGGAATTATCTTTCGCACCAAAGGTGACCGCGTTCCGAGCCGCTTCGACGGCCTCACCATCGAGCGGAACATAGTCCGCACTGTCGACCGGTCGGCCATTGCCGCCGACAGCTACCATGCGTACCGTACGCACTGGTTTCCCAGCCTTCACGTTGTCATCCGCGATAACTATGTGGATGATGTTGGCGGAGACGGTATCGTCCCCTGGGCGACCGACGGCGTCTTAGTCGAGCACAATATTGCGCGTAATTGCAATCGCCGTGCCGGCAGCTACAACGCCGGCATCTGGCCGTGGAGTAGCGACAATTCGGTCTTTCAACTGAATGAAGCTTCGCTCACGCGAACGACGCTCGATGGGGAAGGATTCGATTCCGATTACAACTCCCGCAACACGCTCTTCCAATACAACTACAGTCACGATAACGAGGGCGGCTTTATGCTGATCTGCACTCCCGGCAAGCGCGATCAGCGGGAAAATCTCGGCAACGTCGGAACCGTCGTTCGCTCGAACATCAGCCGCAACGACCACGCGCGCGCTTTCAACCTCAGCGGCGGCGAGCACACGCTCGTCGAGGGCAATGTGATCTACGCAGGGCCGGAGATAGATATGCAGATGCTGGCCGTCACAAGCTGGGAAGGGTGGGCCTCCGATGCAGTCTTTCGCAACAATACTTTCTGGGTGCAGGGCACAGCTCGCTACGGCCACGAAATCAAGCGCAACAAGAACGGGACCTATGAGCTCGCGCCCGGCTGGGGACCGGCCAAGAACATCGTATTCGAAGGGAACCGCTATATCGGCCGCAATCTCGATCGTCCCGACGATGCCACCGGCATCTTTGTCGAGTCCCAAACACCACCGGCCAATCTTGATTGGGCGGGTCCGTCATTTGACACGGCCAATCCGGACAACTTCGACGCCTTTCTCGCCGCGCATCGCCAATGGATCACGCACCTCTTCGAGCAGCAGTTCGGAAAACCGGTCAAGCTCGGTCGCTGATGATCCGGTGGGCGCTCTTCGCGCACCTGGCAGTTCCGCTCGTGCTCGGGCAGGTTTCCGATCCGGCCGCTGATCTCGAGAAAGCTCGTCAACTTGTCGCTTCCGGCCATTCCGCCGACGCTTTGCCCATCTACAATCGCTTGGTGCACGCTTACCCGGAGAATCCGGACTTGCTCTTGAACTTGGCTGTCGCGGAATATTCAGCCGAACAGTACAACCAGGCTGCTGCCCATTCTCTTGCAGCCTTGAAGCTCAGTCCGGCGCTCGCGCCCGCCAACCTTTTTCTCGGTGCGAGTTACCTGAAGCTCGGCGATCCCGCTAGCGCTCTCGATCCGCTCCACAAAGCGGTCGAGTCCCTTCCCGGCGACCGCAACGCCCGTCTCATGCTCGCTGAAGCTTGTCTCGGTTCGCTCCACTTCGATGAGGCCCTCACAAGGTTTAGAACTGCCGCTGAGCTTCTTCCCGATAATCCACGCGCCTGGTTTGGGCTCGGCAAAACTTATGATGCTTTGTCCGAGAAAGCCCGCCGCGAGCTGCAGTCGAGCTACCCAAACTCAAGCTACTGGTTCGCTGTCGCCGGGGCGACCTACCTGAAGCAGCGCCGGTTTGGAAGCGCGTTCGCTGCCTATCGGGAAGCACTCGGGCACGGGCCTATCGTTACTGGCATCCACGCCGGCCTGGCGCAGATCTATCGGGAAACTGGCCACCCGCAGTGGGCCGCCGCCGAATCGGCTTTGGAAAACCTTGTTCCGCCCCAAGATGATTCGTCAACCGCGCCTGCCATTCTCTATCGCACTTACCACTCGAACCGTGATCTCGCTCTCGATGCCTACAAGAAGCTGGACCGCCTGCCCCCTTCGCTTGAAAGCCACCTGCACCATGCGAACCAACTCCAAGCCGAAGGCCGCCATCGTGAAGCTGCGCTCGAGTGGCGCGAGGTTCTGAAGCTCAATTCTGCTGACAACGCTTATCGGTTGGGCCTCGCTCAGTCTCTTTACGACGGCCGTGATTGTGAAGAGGCTCTATCTGCTTTATCAAAAGTCTTGCAGGCAGATCCGAAGTCGGCCAGCGCCAACTTCCTGAATGGCGCCTGCCTGGTGACGCTCGAGCAGCCTGCCGCAGCTGTGCCTTATCTCCAAGCTGCGCGGGAGCTTGACCCTCAGCTCCGCCCGGCAGCCGGTGCCGCCTTGGGCCATGCGCTCTTGCGGTTGGGAAAAGCTCAGCAGGCAATACCTTATCTGAAAAGCGCTGCGGCTACTGACGCTGATGGGAGTGTCCGGTTTCAGCTCTTTCGCGCCTACCAATTGACCGGCGACAGCCAGTCCGCCTCCCATGCTTTTGCCGATTACCAGGCTTCGAAGTCGTCTCTCGATGAACAGCGAACGTTCGAGGAGGGATCTCGCCTCACTGGCCCTCCCGAACAACCAGCACCTGGTTCGCTGCCACATCCCTGAGCTCCTGTGTGATCCCGCTCGGCCACCGAATCGCAATCCTCTCTAGGCGCCTCGCTTTGCCGACCCCAAAATGCACTCCGAAATGACTCGACGATGCATAACCCACCGCGCTCGTCATGTGGTCGTACTGATTTCCTACCTGAACCTCGGCACCGATCCCGTCGCGATTACTTTTAGTACCCACCAGCCGCACCGTCAGCCAATTGTTCTGCTCGGGACTCACGTTCCGCCAGATCTCAGGACCTTCCCCCAGCGCAGTTACAACAGCATCCATGCGTCCATCGCCGTCAAAATCCGCAAAGGCAGAGCCCCGGTGCGCGCGTGCCGCGGCAAAGTCATCGCCGGCGCCGCCGGATACGTCCCGGAACGCTCCGCTTCCATCATTCAGAAAGACGCTGTTGTGTTGCTTGTAAGTGGTCGCTTCGAACGCTTCCACTCTGTCGTCCACGTGCGCGTTGGCGGAGAAGAGATCCTTCCAGCCATCGTTGTCGAAGTCCACCAGACCCAGGCTCCAGCCGCTATACGCTCTGCTCTGAACAGCCAATCGGCTCGTGTGCCCGGCATCCGCGAAATTACCATTCCCCAAATTCCTGAATAGCGCGAATGTTTCTCCGGCCAGCGCCGTCGCCGCGATATCCGGCCGGCCATCGTTGTCGAAGTCCCGAAAATCCGCACCCATGCCTGACACCTCGTTGCCGCTGTCGAGTAGGGCCGTCCCCGCTTCAAACGCTACTTCCTCGAACCTTCCGTTTCCCTTGTTGTGAAACAGGAAATTCGGCATTTTGTCGTTGGTCACGAAGATGTCCATACGCCCGTCGCGATCGTAGTCGGCTATCGCGGCTGCCATCCCTTTACCGGCGTGCGAGGCGATTCCCGACTCCTGAGACACGTCTCGAAACTTTCCATTCCCTTCGTTGTGATAAAGCCTGTTCGGCAGGCCCGAGAAGAACCTGGGATGACAATATACCCGCACCCCGGCCGCGTTTCCACAAAAACGGTCGAACTCCGGCGTCCAATTGAGATAGTTCACGACAAACAAATCGAGTAGTCCGTCGTTGTCGTAATCCAGCCACGCACCGCCCACAGACCACTCGCCGCTTTTGATCCCCGCCTTGGCAGTCACGTCCTCAAATGTGCCGTCGCCACGATTGCGAAAAAGAGTGTTCTTACGCACTCCCGGTACGAACAGATCCACATGGCCATCGTTATCGAAGTCCGCCGCCGCTGCACCTGTTGAGTAGCCGCTGCCTTCCAGTCTTGCCTCGCGCGTCACGTCCTTGAAGCGAAAGCCGCCAAGATTCCGATAGAGCCGGTTCCGGTACTTTGGCTCGTTCTTTTCCAGCGAGGGCAGTGCGGCGCCGTTCGTGAAGTAGATGTCGGTGCGTCCATCGCCATCATAATCGAAAGCCGCAACGCCGCCCGCCATTGTTTCGGGCAGATGCTTGCGCTCTGTTGGCGCATTCTCAAGCACGAAATCGATTCCCGATTGATGGGCCACATTGCGAAATCCAACTGGGCCGGCTTCGTGCGCTTCGTTCGGCCAGCAGCAGCATACGGCTAGCGCTCCCGCGCCCGCGCAGTACAGCCAAAGCTTTCGCATCACATCAAGAGTAGCGGGAACTTCGCTGTGTCCGTAAACCCGCTTTCATCTGTCTGCGTTTCGCTTTCGCCGTGCTGCGTCCACTTTCTCCTTGACAGCGATCCTGTTTTGGAATGTAATCGGTAGAACCTGGCTGGAGCAGCTTTCTCAACTCGATGGCCAATGGGGAGTGTGGCATGCGGTGTTTTCTCGCGACGGTTGGGTATTCAATGCTTGTTGTCTCTGCGCTTTTTGCTCAGGGGCCGGTCGGCACGCTTAACGGAACAATCTCGGACCCCGCCGGCGCCTTGATTCCAGGAGCCACAGTGATCGCCCGCGACAACTCGACGGGTATCGAAAACAAAACGACCTCGACATCCTCAGGCGATTACACCCTGCCTTACTTGCAGTCAGGCACATACACCGTCCGCGTGCTGGCGCCAGGCTTCAAAACAACTGCTGCCGAAAACGTCACTCTTCGAGTGGCCCAAACCCTGACCGTCGATATTACTCTGCAAATCGGGGCTGTCAACGAACAGGTGGTCGTGAACGATCAGCCGGCAGTGCTCGAGGCCGATTCGGCCGAAATCGGTCATTACATCACGACGGAAGAATATAAGAGCTGGCCGATCCTGGTCGATGACGGCCAGCGCCAGATCCAGCAATTTATCTTCGACAGCCTGCCTGGAACCACCGGTGGCACTTTTCAGGGCTCGATTAACGGCGGCCAGCAATACTCGCACGAGATCCTGATTGAAGGCATTCCCGTCGGTCGCGCCGATCTCTCGGGCGGCAACAACAACGAGTTCAGCCCTTCCGCGGAGGCGATCGGCGAGTTCAAGATGCAGACCGGCGTTGTGGGCGCGGAGTACAACGGCGGCCAGACCGCGGTTGCGAATTTCACCATCAAATCCGGCACCAACGATCTGCATGGAACCGGCTTCTACTATCTCGGGAACGAAGCCTTCGATTCCATCCCGGTGCAGAACAAAACCTTAGGCGGCAGCAATCCCCGCAATCGCCTGAACAACTGGGGCTACTCCGTTGGCGGCCCCGTTTATCTTCCGAAGCTGTACCACGGCCGGAACAAAACCTTCTTCTTTACTAATTACGAAAAGACCGATGTCAATAATCTTGTTTACAGCGGCTTCACTCAGCTACCCACCACGGACTTTAAGAGCGGAAACTTTTCAAGACTGCTCGACCCGAGCTTCACCGGAAATCCATTGTCCGGAACTAGTCTGGGCAAGGACTCTCTGGGTCGGCCCATCGTTTTCGGCCAGATCTACGATCCTGCCACCACCCGCACGGTAAACGGGAACATCGTGCGCGATACCTTCGCGGGCAATATCATCCCTCAGGCCAGAATTGATCCGGTTGCGAACAACATCCTCAACAAGATCGGGCTTCCGGACCCGACATTCAACACCATGCTGCGCAATGAGCAAAGCCTGGGAACATGCTGCCCTTATTTTCACGAATACATCGTCGGGGCAAAGATCGATCACAACATCAACGAACGCAATCGCATCTCGGGCTATTACAACCAAAGCCGCCGCGACCGCAATAATAGCTGCGGCTCCGCTCGCTATCTGCCCGTTCCTGGCCTTCCCACAAGCTGCTGGCAGGAACAGATTACCCCTGGAAACATGCTGCGCGTTTCGTACATCGCTACGCTTTCGCCCACACTCGTCAACCGCTTTGCTGCGGGGTTGAATCGGTTCGTCAACCAAAACGGAGCGCCGCCCGGTACGATCAATCAGGACTACGCCAGCAAGATTGGTCTTCAGAATTTGCCCGGCACGATTTTTCCCCGAATCAACTTCTCCGGTAACGAGTACCAGGGTGGAACCCTCGCGCAGATTGGCGTAGGCGGCTCCGATTACGCTCCCAATGGAAGCTATGTTTTCCAGGACGATGTCACCTGGATTCGCGGCAAGCACAGCTTCAAGTTCGGATACGATTACACCCGCTACTACTACACCGACCGTGCCCTCTCCGATGCCGGCGCGTTCACGTTCACCCCGCGCGCCACCGATCTTCCCGGTTACCTGGACGACACGGGCCACGCCTTCGCCAGTTTCCTGCTCGGCGGCGCCAATAGCGCGACCCACAACATTGTCGGCTACACCAATGGATTCCGTCAGCCTTACCATGCCATGTACGTGATGGACGATTGGAAAGCCACACCCCGGCTCACCTTCAATCTTGGTCTTCGCTGGGAGATCGTTCCTCCGTTCTACGAAGTAACGAATCGCCTCTCGGAGATTGATCTGAATACGCCAAATCCGGGGGCGGGTGGCCGTCTCGGAGCTCTGGTTTTCCCAAATCGCGTCAACGACACTTTCGCGAAGCAGATTGATCCTCGCGCCGGTTTGGCTTACAAAGTGTCCGACAAACTTGTCGTGCGTGCCGGCTATGGGATCATGAACACTCCGCCGATCGCGAATAATTGGGGTTACGGCGCGTTCACCTTCGGTTACAACGGAACTGTCAATGTGGCCGCAGGCACCAACGCTAGCGGCTTCGTGGACGACCCGTCTCTCTACTTGAGTAAGCCGTTCCCCGGGCTCGCCAGCCCGCTGCCGAACAAAGATCCCGCTTCCGCAAACTTTACACAGGGCGCTACCACTGCCCGCAATGCCAACCGTCCTGGCTACGTCCAGAACTGGGACTTTACGGTTCAATATGAGCTTCCGAAGGCAACACTCCTCGAGCTAGCCTACATCGGCAATAAAGGGACTCGCCTGTGGGGCGGCTCACCAGGCACCGGCTTTTCGGAGTACGACGCACTGCCTTCCAGCCTTCTCTCGATGGGCGATACTTTGAACGATCCGGTGAGCTTGCATCCTCAATACAGCCCTTATAACGGCTTTCCAACGAGCCAGACCGTCGCCCAGGCCTTGCGCCCGTACCCTCAGTATCTCGGTGTCGAGGAGCAGTTCCCCTATGTCACTAACTCCAACTACAACTCGCTCCAGGTAACCGTCACTCATCACCTCTCGAAAGGTCTTGGCTTCCTCGGCGCTTATACCTGGTCGAAAGCCATCGGCTACATCGATTCGAATGGTCCGGCTGCTTATAGCGCCACCGTGCAGGATTACTACAATCGAGGACTCGAGCGTGCCGTTGCTTCCTTCAATCAGCCGCAAAATCTTAAGCTGACCTGGGTCTACGAGACGCCGTTTGGAAAAGGCAAGCGCTGGGATCTTCACTGGGCCAACCCGGTTCTCGGCGGTTGGCAGATATCTGCGAATCAGAACTACGCCTCCGGGTTTCCGGTTGCCGTGGGCGAATCAGGCGTTAACGCCCCTCTCGGCTTTGGCGCGAGCATCCGGCCCGACGTCGTCTCCGGGCAGAACCTCACCGTTGGGGGCATACCTGGTCATGTCGATGTCGTCAATCCCGCGCCTTATCTCAATCCTTTGGCCTTCACGCAGAGTCCACTCACCGCCAACGGCACACCGCTACGAGTGGGCACCGCGCCTCGCAATCTGCCGACTACGCGCGGACCAGCCATCCTGACCGAGAAGTTTCGGCTGAGTAAGCGTTTCTACCTCGGCGAGGAACACCGCTTCTTCGAGATCGCTGCTTCCATGACCAATCCGCTGAAACGGACGACGCCCTACATCACGGATACAACGGTGGGTGACTCGGCTTTCGGTGGGCTGCTGCTGGGCGGCGGAGACCGCGTGATGCAGTTGAACGCTCGCTTCGAATTTTAGGCGCGAGGACTTGTTTCCGGGTAAACGTTGCTGGTCCGGCTTGCTTCTGTCGCTCCTTGTAGCGGCGTCCTGCTCCACCACCGGTAAGCAGCAAGTCAAGTCCAAGCCGATCCGTGCTCTGAACGTGGTCGTTATCACGATCGACACGCTGCGTCCCGATCATCTGCATTGCTACGGCTACTCAAAAATTCAAACTCCGACCCTCGACCGCTTAGCCTCAACGGGCGTTCTATTTGAGAATGCGGTCGCGCAAACACCGCTTACTCCGCCTTCGCACGCCAGCATCTTTACTGGTCAGTATCCAACCGTCCATCATGTCCGAAACACGGGTGGATTCGTTCTCCCGTCCTCCGCGCACCCGCTCGCGCGCATATTGCACGATCAGGGTTGGGACACCGCGGCTTTCGTCAGTTCGGCCGTTCTCAAAAAGGTGACCGGCTTCGATAACGGATTCACACGTCTATGACGACACCATGCCCCGGCAAGGTGACAAGCGCGATTTCGGCGAAGATGCGGAGCGTCGCGCAGACGCCACCGTAGACCACACTCTGCAATGGCTGAACACGCAGTCCGGCAAACCCTTCTTCCTTTGGGTGCATCTCTACGACCCGCACATGCCCTACAATCCTCCAGGCGCCTTCAAAGACAAATATAAAAATGCGCCTTACGATGGGGAGATTGCCTACGTCGATGAACAGGTAGGCCGCATTCTCGATGCTGTTTCAAAGAAAGCTCCGGCGGACCAGAACGTGATCGCGGTACTCTCCGATCACGGCGAGAGCCTTGCCGAACATGGCGAGTTTTCGCACGGCGTTTTCCTCTACGACGCTACGCTGCGCATCGCTTTCATGATGTCTGCTCCGGGCATCCCGCCCGGTCTTCGTCTCAAACAGCAGGTGCGAAGCATCGATTTTCTGCCCACGCTTCTTGCCCTGCTTAACGCTCCAGCGCCTGCCGGTATGCAAGGCGTCAGCCTCGTTCCCACATTCCGCGGAGCCCCCGCGGACACCGCGATCTCGTACGAGGAGACCCTCTATCCAAAGCTCGCCATGGGCTGGACGGAACTGCGCGGCATTCGAACCGATCACTGGAAGTACATTCGCGCTCCGCGTCCCGAACTCTACGACCTCACGCAAGACCCTGCCGAAACCGCGAATGTAATCCAACAGCATCCGGGCGAGGTGGCCCGCTTCGAAGCCCAGTTGAAGCACGCTCTCGGCGAACAAAGCTCGGAACGCCTGGAAACCAACCCGCTCGACGAACGTCAGCTCGCGGAGTTGAAGTCTCTGGGTTACCTTTCGGGCTTTTCACCACAGCGCTACGACCTGAACGGGCAAGGCTCCGATCCGAAGGACAAGGTCGCGGTCCTCCGCCTGATTCAGCAGGCTGAAGATTCGCAGCATCACCTCCCTCCTTCACGACGCATCGCGCTCCTCGAACAAGCTGTTCGTGAGGATCCCCAGAACCCCTCCTTGTATCACCAGCTCGGCGGCGAGCTCGAGAAATCTGGGCGTTACTCCGACGCTCTTCAGCTCTATCGGTCCGCGCTCGACCACGGTGTTGAAAACGGACGCTTGCACTCGCGCATCGGCGATCTCTATCTCCGTTCTGGTGACAAGGATCGTGCCGTTGCTGAATACGAGCAAGCGGCTCACTTCAACCCCTCTGACGGCGAGACTCAAATCAACTTAGGCACGGCCTATCTTGAGCAGGGCAAAGTCGCCGATGCCGAACGCGTCTTCAAGTGGACCTTAGCCGGCGACCCTGGCAGTGCCGCGGCAAACAATGGGCTTGGTCTTGTCGCTATCCAGAAAAAGGACGCCGACGCTGCTCGCAGCTACTTCGAAAAAGCCGCCGAGCTCGATCCGGATCTTGTCGAGGCACAAATGAACCTCGGTCTGCTTTACGAAATGGCCGGCGATCGTACGCGTGCGCGCCAGTACTTCCAGGCGTTCCTCGCCAAAGCTTCGCCCGCGCACTACGGCGATATCATTCCAAAAGTAAAACAGGAGTTGGCTACGTTGCAGTAGCATGCGTTCCCTGATTGCTCTGGTTCTTGCCCTGGCCGCTTGCATTTACGCACAAGCGCCGGAAACACTCGCAAATGCCAGTGCCGCCTTCAAAGCAGGCAGGCTGACCGAAGCCCGGAATCTTGCCGAACAGGTTCTGCATGTCGATCCGGCAAACGCGGCCGCCCTGGAGATCAAAGGCAATGTGCAATACCTCCAAGGCGAAACGCGCTCCGCTATCGATACCTTTATCGGCCTTCTAGACTCGGATCCCAAGAACGGGGAGGCGGCCTACATGCTCGGTCGCATTTACTATCAGGAAGGCTTTGTCGATCAGGCGATGGGTCAGTTTCAACGCCTGCTGAAGCTCGATCCTGCCTCTTATAAGGCCTACGACAATCTTGGTCTCTGCTACGAAGCGAAAGGCGAGCAAGAGAAGGCGCTGCGCTACTTCTTAACGGCGATCAAATTAACCGAAAAGCAATATCCGGCGTACGACACTGCTTATGCCGATCTGGCGGAGTTGCTTTTAAAGCGCGACGATCCGCAAAAGGCATATGACGCAGCTTCCAAAGCTGTCGAGCGCAATCCGTACTCTGCCCGCGATTTCTATCTAGGTGCCAAGGCACTCGAGCAGCTTGGCAAGCTCGACTTGTGCCTGAACTGGCTGCAGCGCTCCGCAGCACTCGATCCGGCCTATCCCGAGCCGCAGTATCTCTTGGCTCGCGTTTACCGTCGTCTCGGTCAACCCGACAAGGCTGATGCCGCGCAAAAAAACTTCGTTGCCTTGCGGGCGAAAACTTCGGGTGCCCGAAAATAGAATCAATGCCCCGCGTCAATGCTCTGATCTGGCTTGTCTTTGTCTGGATCGGGGTGATCTTCCTCTCATCCACTTCCGTTGCTCAGCAGCGCTGCGAACAGGCGTACCAATTTGTCTCCAGAGTGATCCTGGGCCGGACGCATCCAGACCTGGGAGCTTTCAGTCTTCTGCACCTGCTTGCCGATAAGGGCCTGCACGTGACCCTCTTCTGTGTACTGGCCGTTCTGCTCTGGTTGAGTATCACCACCGCCGCCCGCAAACCCTGGCTCATCCTGCTGCTGGGCGCCGTCGTCGGTTCCCTCAGCGAATTTCTCCAGAGCTTTTTTCCCGATCGCGACCCTGCCGAACGGGACGTGCTCATCAACCTCGGCGGTACCGCCCTCGGCCTTCTCCTCTGTCTTTTCAGCCAGCGGAAGCGTAACAAGATGACAGCTCCGCTACAAAGAAGCGAACATTTGCGGTAGCGCTCCTCTTTAAGGGAGTAGCGATGCGTCTGCACTCTTTGCCCGTATCGGCAAGACGGGACGGGGGCCGGCTTAGTCTGTCAATACCCGAAAGGAACGCCGGGCACTTCGGCGCGCCCGCCGCGCAGAGATTCAGCGGTTGCAAACCGCGCTACAAAGGCATCGGCCGATAAAGGTTTAGCGATCAGGAAGCCCTGCATCTCTTCACAGTTCATGGCGGTAAGAGCGATCGCCTGCTCTACCGTTTCGATTCCTTCGGCAATGACCGAGAGCCCGAGCGCGTGCGACATATCGATTATGCTCCGCAGGAGCGGCGGCCGCTCGTCGCGGCTGGATATGTCGCGCACGAACATGCGGTCGATCTTCAAACGTTGAATGGGCAACTGCTGCAGGTAGGCGAGTGAGGAGTGTCCGGTCCCAAAATCGTCGACCGCCAACTGGACCCCGAGGCTGCGGAGTATCTTGAGCTGCCGCAAGCCGTGCTCGAAGTTGCTCATCATGACGGTTTCGGTAATCTCGAGCTCAAGGTTCTCGGGCGACACGCGAGATTTACGCAGTTTGCGGGCTACCGAAGCTCCAAAGTCGGACCGGGAAAACTGGATACCGGAGACGTTGACGGCCATGCGCAGGTGAAGCAGTCCGGCTTCCGCACAGCGCTTGAGATAGCGCAGAGCCTCGTCGAGGGCCCAATCACCGATCTCCTCAATCAACCCGATCTCTTCCGCAATGGGAATGAAGGTGCCTGGCGAGATGAAGCCAAGTGAAGGATGTCGCCATCGGAGCAGGGCTTCGGCGCCTACCAGGACTCCGGTGCGGAGGTCGACTTGCGGCTGGTAATAGAGTTCGAACTCGCGCTTCTGGATGGCGAACCGGAGGTGCTGCTCCATAACGAGGCGCTCAGGCGGGACGCGGGCCATGGAGGCACTGAAGACTGCAACGCGTCCGCGTTCGCGTTTCTTGGCATAACGGAGAGCGATGTTGGCCTGACCCTGGATTTCGCCGGCCGAATGTCTCCCGGGGTCGGCCGCCACGCAGCCTACACTGGCACGAAGCGAAAGTTCGTGGTCACCTACGTAAAAGCTGTCACTCAAAGCGCGCAGCAGACGTGCGGAGATGAGTTCGGCCTCGTCAGCCGACTCCAGATCGGGCATGAGGATCATGAACTCGTCACCGCCGGCGCGAGCCAGCGCGAAAGAAGGGTCGAGCGCCGGGATAAGACGCTGGGCCACCTGCTGCAACAAGATATCGCCAGCTTCACAGCCAAGGACGTCGTTAATGATGCGAAAGGAATCGATGCCAATTAGGGCCAGGCCGGTACAGCCGCCGGCGTGAGTAGAACTGGTGAGGGCGCGCTCAATCTCCTGCTCCATGCGGAGGCGGTTCCAAAGATGGGTCAGTGGATCGTGGTGCGCGTGATAGGTGACTTCTTCGAGCAGGTGCTTTTGTTCAATGGTGAGGGTAGCGATCCAGCAGACCTCGTCGAGTTCGCTTTCAAGAACGCTGTGCAGGACCTCGCCGCCCACGGAGAAGAGAGCGATGACCCCGATGAACTCGGCCGCATCGGTGAGCAAGGGTTTCACTTCGAAGCGGTTAGCGGACGCAAATTGCGAAAGGGCGCCCAAGCTCGACAAGGGCGCGAGCGCGCGCAGAAGCAACCAGTCGTCAGGCTGCAGGGCATGCTGCGCGGCAACGGTGAGCCCACGATCTTCCAGCAGGAGAATGGCGCAGCGAAGCTGTGGCCGCAGCCGCGCCACCATGGCAGCCACCGCGTCGAGCGTGCCGAGCGCACCGGGCTTGGCGTGAACCAGGTCCGGCGAAATATACGCGCTGGCATTTCCGTCGACGTCGAGCGCGCTCTCATCATCGAGCAGAAGGGGGGCCTGGAACATTAGGCGCCTCCTCGGACGAAGAGGTCGAAGCTCCAGACAATCTCTTTTACGCTTCCTTCCAGGCGCATGACCGCCGACCTGAGCCCGACGCTAAAGTTGGCCATGCGGTTGCCCACGAAGGTGCGGTACTCGAAGGGTGCGCTCAGTTTTGGACCGAACTCGCGCGCGTACTCGTGTTCGGCATCGCCTTGCCAGAGAAGCAGAATGGTGTTCCGCGACCAGCAGAAGAGCTGAGCGGCGGGCACCAGAGCCTGCAGCTCTTTGCAGCCTAACTCGTTCATGAGGCTGTCGGCGACTTCAGCCCCATGGCGGGAGCGAATGGCGTCGACAGCATCGGCCACAAACAGGGCTCCATACAAAGTGGAAGCGGCGGGCTGGGCCAGGGAAGCATTCATGGCGGCGATCGCCTGGTCCCGGCCCGCCATGTTGGGCCGAAGCCGCGAGACCGACCGCTGCAGTTGGTTGATCTGTTTACCAAGCGCTTCGGCAGCGCCGCGTCCCGTCTGACGTTCGTGGGCGGCTTCCACACTGACGAACCGCAAGACCTCCGAGAGGTGATTCTTAACGCTCCGCAAGTCGTCCAGGCGGGATATCACCTGGAGCGATTCTTCCAGATATTTAAACTTGGTATCGGACCGCTCGTTGCGGGAACTGACATGCGAGAAAGCTTCAGTAAGGATGGAGAGGACATTGCGGACATCCGCCGCGCGCTCAGCGTCGGCTTTTCCCACACGATCGCGGAACATACTGAGAACCGTGCCGAAGCGCTCGGCTGCGCTGGCCATGACAGTGGCTTCCGCATCGGGCCGCAGGCCAGCCCGGATGGCGTCCAGCTCTCCCGCCAGATCGGCAACTGCCTCACCGGCCAGCACCGACCGGTTGACGCTCTCCATCATCTGTAGAGAGAGATCGAAGAAGCCGCTGGTTGGAACAGGTTCAGCGGCAGGGTCGCCTACCCTGTCTCGCTTAGCGGAATAGAGGTATTTCTCCAGGGTCAAGAAGCTCAAGACGATCTCCCATCCATATCCTTATCGGGCAAGGGAGGAAGAGTTTCGAGTGTTTTGGAGGAGAGATTACTGGGTTGCGCAACCCACAAGCTCAAGCCGCTCTATCAGTAGGCCTTCGCAACCACCACTCGCTGCTCGACGCGCTCTCCCGTAACCGCGCACACTCCTCCGCCGCCCCAGTCATCTGTGAGTGGAATACAGCGTATCGTTGCCTTGAACTCCTTCAGGCGCGCTTCACATCGCGGATCATCCTTCAAGTGCGCCAGCACAAATTTGCCGCCGCCCTTCTCCGCTGTCACGTCGTTCAGAATGTCCTGGATTTCCTCGATGGACTCCGCCAGCACGCAGTTTTCTTGTAAGCGCTTCTTCGCGGCATCATATAAGCTCCGTTGCATATCGCTCAGCACGGTTTCCAGCTTTGTCCCGATCTCACTCTGCGGCAAGACCTCCTTCGATCCCGTATCACGCCGCTTTAAAACGATGTTTCCCGATGCCAGATCACGTGGCCCCAGTTCCATCACCACCGGCACGCCCCGCCGCTCCCAATGAAAGAACTTTGCGCCCGGGGTCTGTCCCTCCCGATCGTCCAGCTTGATGTTCAGCTCCTTGGCAATCCGGCTCGCCTGCTCGAGCACCGCCCCGCGCTCCTCGTCCTTCCGGTAAATCGGCACCAGCACCGCTCGCCACGGCGCAACTTTCGGTGGCAGCACCAGTCCCTTGTCATCCGAGTGCGTCATGATGAGTCCACCAATCAGCCGCGTGCTTACGCCCCAGCTCGTCTGCCAGACATAGTCAAGCTTTCCTTCCCTGGTCTGAAACTTAACGTCGAAGGCGCGGCCGAAGTTCTGCCCCAGATCATGGCTCGTCCCGGCTTGCAGCGCGAGCCCGTTCTGCATCATTGCTTCAATCGAGTAACTGCGTAGCGCTCCTGCGAATTTCTCACCCGACGTCTTGACGCCCTTGATCACCGGCATCGCCATCACGGTTTCCGCCACCTCCGCGTACACGTCGAGCATGCGAAGCGTCTCGGCCTGTGCCTCCTCGTGCGAGCCGTGCGCCGTGTGTCCCTCCTGCCAGAGAAACTCAGTCGTTCGCAGAAACATGCGTGTCCGAAGCTCCCAGCGGACGACGTTTGCCCATTGGTTCACCAGCACCGGCAAGTCGCGCCAGCTCTGAATCCATTTCGAAAAGAAATGTCCGATGATCGTCTCCGAAGTCGGCCTGATCACATACGGCTCTTCCAGTTCTTTCCCGCCCGCTATGGTCACAACCGCCAGCTCCGGTGCAAAGCCCTCCACATGCTCCGCTTCCTTTTGCAGAAAGCTTTGCGGAATCAGCAGGGGGAAGTAGAGATTCTGATGTCCGGTCGCTTTGAAGCGTGTATCGAGCTCGCGCTGTAGCGCCTCCCACACCGCATAGCCATTGGCTTTGATCACCATGCATCCTTTGACGATCTCCGCCGGCTCCGCCATGTCGCCTTCTAAAACAACGTCCTGATACCACGCAGCAAAATCCTGGCCGCGCGGTGTGATTCGAGATTCAGCCATCTGTTTTCAATTGACTCTAACAGTGTCTCGAAAGAGGTTCGCCATCCGCGACCCGTGCGCCGGAGGGCAATGGCCGTGCGACAAGTGCTTATTCAGCGCGAAGCGCTTGCATCGTGTCGACTCGCGCAGCACGTGCGGCCGGTATAAAGGATGCCAGGATTGCAGACGTAACTACGACTGCTGCCGATCCTAGCAACGGAACCGCGCCGGGAAGCTGAAGTTCCTGAACGTAGTTGCCTGCCAGGCGTGACAATCCCCAGCCCACTAAAGCTCCTGCCGCAATGCCAATCGCAGCCGTTGTTAGTCCGTCGATCAGCACGTTAGCGAGAATCCGCAACGGCTGGGCGCCTACCGCGAGCCGAATGGCGAACTCGCGTTTGCGCCAACTTACCGAAAAGGCCAGCACGCCCGCAATCCCGACCACCGAAATGGATAACGCGAGAATGGCGAACCCTCCGAACACGATGGCATTCACACGGTTGTTCGCCAGCACTTCGGTGCGAACATCTTCCAGAGTGCTGGTGTGCTCAACCGGTTGTGTTGCAGCCACCGCGCGAATGGCTTTTGTAATGGAGGGAACCAGGGCAGTAGGATCCTTGGCCGAGCGCACCAGGAGACTGGCTCCGAACAGCGGTCCCTGTGCAAACGGCTGATAGATCGTCAAATTGTGCTGGGGAAGAATGTTGGCGTCGTCCACGTCAGACAGGACGCCAATAATGCGGCTGCCTTTAGGGCTAATGCCTGCGACTTTGATTAGAGGATCCGTCCAGAGAATGTGCCGGTTTAGCGCGTCTTGTCCGGGAAACAATTGTTGCGCGACGCTCTTGCTGACAACGGCCACGAGTTCCGATTCCTTCCGATCTGCCTCCGTAAAATCACGCCCCTCGATCAGCGGAATACCTAGAGTGGCGAAGTAGCCCGGCGAAACAAACCGGAACCGGGCACGCAGATCGTCCGTGCCGCTTTCAGCCTTTCGACCCTCGACTGCGAATTGCAAAGTGAAGCTCAGATAACGTCTGTCGAGCCACGGGGCCCACATGGCGATTGCGGCGTTGCTCACTCCCGGCAACGCGCTTAGTTTGCGCGGTGCTTCCTGATAAAACTGGGCCACTTGTTGCGGCGTCCGGCCATCGGAAATCAATGGCAGATCGGCGATAAGAACGTGCCCCGTTTCAAAGCCCGGCTGCGCTGTTTGCATGGAGCGCAATGTTGTCAGCAACGCGCCCGAACTCGCCAGCAAAAGAAAAGACGCAGCAATTTGGACGACGGTGAAAACGCGAATTCGGCGACGGCTGCTGCCCGTGACTCGGCTGCCTCCGCCGCTGTGCGCTATTCCGCGCGAGTTGTCTTCCGAAGGCAGGCGAGGAGTGAAAGCCAGAAACACCGCCGCCGCCAGCGCCAAAGCCAAACCCATCCAAAGTAGGCCAAAATCGACGGTCAGATCGGCTGCCCTGACTGAGAATCGCAATGCGTAACGCGCCAGCACTCTCACCATCGGAACAGCCACCAGCACGCCGGCCAAGGCTCCGCTGCCGCACAAAACCAGAGCTTCCGCCAGCAGCGATCTGCGAATAGCGGCCGTGCTCGCTCCCAGCGCAGCGCGGACCGCCAACTCCGATCCGCGACGGACAGTACGAGCAAGGATTAGGTTTGCCACATTCGAGCAGGCGATGACGAACAGTAGGCCCGAGGCGCCAAACAACAGCCACAGGATGGTGCCCGCCTCTGCATTGATCTGGTCCCGCAAAAGCCGCGCATTGATCTGGAAGTGGTGCTGAGGCTTGTACGTTTCCGGGTGGGCCGCCGTCATTGTTGCGTAAACACTGCGAAGCTCCGCACGTGCGGACTTGAGACTCGCGCCCGGCGTCAATCGACCGAAGACGTCGGTCATGCGATGCTCGCGACCCTGCACCATCGTTGCAGAGAGATGGTGCGGGCTGGTGACTATATTGGCGATCAGCTCCGTTTCCGCCGGGTATGGAACAGACGGCTCCAGAACTCCGACGACGGTTGCTGAACGGGTTTGCATCATGCTGCCCAGCCGTACAGCCTTTCCAATCACGTTCGGATCGGAGTGCAGCACAGTCGCCCAGAACTTATACGTCAACACGACTGCTCCAGCGGCGCTTGGCCCATCGTCGCGGCCGTCGAGCAAGCGGCCCAGGACGGGCTTCAGCCCCATCACTTCGAAATAGGAGCCGTCAACCACGCCCGCGTGGATTTCACGTCGCTGGCCGAATCCCTCTGCCGAAAAGTCGGTGGTCGAAAACGTGCCCAATTTGTTTATGGTCTTTAAGTGCGCGCCTATGTCACTGATCTCAGGAATTGAGAACGTAGCATTGCTCACCTGCAAGCCGGGCGCGCTCTGCTGGATGTAAATCAGCCGATCTTCATCGCGATTCATCAGCGGACGCAAGAGCACGCCGCGCACAACGCTGAAGATAGCGGTGTTCATGCCGATTCCCAGAGCCAGCGTGAACGCGATGGTGGCCCACAAGGAAGGGGCCCGCCTCAGCGAGCGTAGTGCAATCCTTACGTCGCCAAACAACGCGCTTAGATACCTGAGCGCGGAGCCGGTGCTTGCCCGTTTGGGTTCTGACGGATCAATCGAAACTATCCCCACTTCGTCTCCTCCCAGCGGGCTTCGCCACCGGTCCGTTCGCAAAAGCTGGATCTGGGCACAACTATCCGCCCTGGATATAGCAGATTATTGCCCATTGCCAGCGCATTGAGAGATCTCCGGAGACCGAGTGAGATGGCTCCATCTGCTCGGTTAACCCATCGCCAACTGTCCGGTAACAGCAAAATCCCTTCCCGAAATCGAACAGTTTGAGTTCCTGCAAAGCGAAAGGTTCGGCGAGTTCTCCAAAGACTGGAAGTAGCGGCTGGCCCGTAGCCCTCAGCTTTCGGCCGCGACTCGCCTTCGGCCCCGCGACACTGCCGTCCGTGTCACTTCCAATAACTTCTCGCGCCCGCCACCGCCAGGTCGAAAGCGGCGGCCAAATCGCTCGCCCGTATTGGCTCCTGCCGCATCAGCATGCTCGTCATACAAGCTCCGAATTGCATGTCCAGGAACAGTTGAAGGTTTGTCCTGCGCGGCAGTTCGCCCGAATCCACAGCACCTTGCGCTAACGCCATCAGTTCACTGGAGTGCGGCACATAGAATTGTTCCGAAAAGTGCTTTCGTAGGACCTCATCGTCCTGTATCGCCGTGAGTAAGTGCGCCGCCACCAGGCCGTCCTCTCCTGCCAGAAATCTTGCGCCCGAGACCAGATGTTCGCGAAGCCGCTCGAGCGGCGACCCTTTTTCGGGGTAGGGAACGTTCTGCATCTTCGCATGCAGAAACGCATCCACCAGCAGCGATTCCTTGCTCGGCCACCAGCGATAAACCGTCGCCGTACTGACGCCCGCCTTGGCCGCGATCTGTTGTGTGCTGATCGCATCCAGCCGGTGCTTCTTCATCAAGTTATAGGCCGTCTTCAATAACGCAATGCGCGACTTTTCGCTCCGGGGCCTGCCGCCCGCCGGCAGCTTTGTAACGGTTTTGGAACTGTGAGACTTGTCAGCTTTCACAGTCCCAGGGCGCTCCCCGGTTGATCTACTAGAAGCGAGTTTACGGGAGGCCATGTGTGCATACACCTTGCATCTTCAAAGATTCTGTACCCCGGGCAAAGATTCTGAAACGAAATGAATAGTTTCGAATCGAAACGCGTAGGAGACGTCGCTTTTGCCTGATTCCCCGGAACGCTGGAAACCAAAATACAATCCCTGGCTCATAGCGGTCGTTGTTGCGCTGGCGGCGTTCATGGAAATTCTCGATACCAGTATCGCGAACGTTGCGCTGCCTTATATCTCAGGTGGATTAGCCGCCAGTCAGGATCAAGGCACCTGGGTTTTAACAACTTATCTCGTTGCCAATGCGATCGTGCTGCCCATCACCGGTTGGGTCACCACCATCATGAGCCGCAAGCGCTTTTTTCTGATATGTATCGGCTTGTTTACAGCCAGCTCTGTACTCTGCGGCATTGCGCCCAGCCTTCCGATTCTCTTGCTTGCCCGCGCTTTTCAAGGTATTGGCGGAGGCGGCCTTCAGCCTATGGCGCAAGCCATCATGGCAGACGTTTTCCCGCCTGAACAACGCGGCTTGGCGTTCTCTGTCTATGGACTCACCGCCGTTGTAGCACCCGCTCTTGGTCCCACACTGGGCGGCTGGATCACCGATAACTACAGCTGGCACTGGATTTTTCTCATCAATCTGCCGGTCGGCTTGATCGCCTTTGCGCTCGTCACCCAGCTTGTCGAAGATCCGCCATTTCTCGAGCGTAAGAAGTTGGGTCAGAGCCGCTTCGATTACCTCGGCTTTTCCGCTCTCGCCCTCGGCATTGCCGCTCTGCAGATCGTGCTCGATAAAGGCCAGGAGGACGATTGGCTGGGCTCGCATTTCATCACTACGCTTTCCATCGTCGCCCTCGTTTGCCTGACTTTTCTTGTCGTCTGGGAGTGGCACCAAAAGGATCCGATCGTCGATGTGAAGCTTTTCAAATATACGAACTTCATGACTTCTTTCGTCATGATGCTCATGATCGGGATCGTTTACTTCTCTTCGACTATCCTGATGCCTCAGTTCCTGCAGGTGCTGCTCGGCTACACCGCTGAGAAAGCCGGTCTCGTGGTCTCACTCGGCGCCGCGCTTCTCTTGGTCGAGCTGCCGATCGTCGGCGTCCTGACTTCCAAGTTCCCCGCGAAATATCTCATGGCCTTTGGCTGGATAACGCTCTCGGGAGGTCTTTACTTTTCCGTTAAGCTGGTCAATCTCCAAATCAGCTTCGGCACTGCGGCTCTGATCATGGTGATGCAATACTTGCCGCTCGCCTTTCTGTTTATACCCGCCACTACGGCGTCTTACATCGGCGTTCCCCAGAGCAAGAGCAACTCAATCGCAGGCCTGGTCAATTTCGCGCGCAACATCGGCAGCAGCATCGGTACCTCCATTGCACAAACTGTTCTTGTCCGTAAAGCGCAGTTCCATCAGGAACGGTTATCCGCGCACACCGCCTCTGGCGATGGCAACTTTCAAGATCTGCTGCATAGCCTCACTCAATCCGGGCAGCTCCGAAGCGGAGTAGGCAAAGTGGACGCCCAAAATGGAGCTCTGGCGCAGATCTATCACACTCTGCAGAGTCAGGCTTCCATGCTGTCTTACATGGATGCTTACTTCTTATTGGCCCTCGCGGCCCTAGCCATGTTCCTGCTTTCTTTCGCGCTGCGCAAGAACGATCCCAAGACAACCGAGCAGCACGCTGGTCACTAAAGGAGCCAATTTCAAAAAGTGTTCACAATGATTCATCCCGTCATCTCTCGGCGTGCCTCCCTAGCCTGGCGAGCCGGTGTTGTAAGCATGTCGTTCTCCGCTCTGCTCTTAGCGCAAGGCCAACCCGGCGCTCCGCAGCAGTCCCAGACGTCCCAAGCCGCGCAGCTGCCGGTCTCCGGACGTAGCGCTCAATCTTCGGGCACCGTCGGCGCCATGCAGTCCACGGGGCAGGGCGGGGGAGCGAGCGTTGTTCAGCCTTCTGTGCAGGTCAATGGCTCTTTCTCCGGCAGTACACCAGGCCCCGAACTGCCTCCAGGCGATGTGAAGCTGTCGCTCTCACAAGCAGTCGCGCGTGGTCTGCAGGTCAACCTCGGCGCTATCACGGCTAACACCTCTTCCAGAACGGCGCGGGCTCAGCGAGCGCAAGCTCTCAGCGCGCTTCTGCCGCAGATTTCCGCCACCCTCGGCGCCACCGAGACACAGGTGAACTTGGCAGCCTATGGTTTGAACGCTGTCTCGAGCGGCCCCGGTGGTTTCCCCACCGTCGTCGGACCCTTCCACTACGTGCAGGCGCAAGGGAATCTAAGCTGGAATGCCCTGAACCTCACCGCGCTCCGTAACTATCAATCGAGCAAAGAACTCGAACGCGCTTCCTCTTTCGATCTCCGGAATGCCCGCGATCTTGTGGTTCTGGCTGTCGGCGGAACCTATCTCCAGGTCATCGCCGACCGGGCTCGGGTCGATTCACAGCGAACTCAGGTGAAGTATGCGCAAGCCGTCTTCGAGCAAGCGTCCGCCCAGCTTCTTGCCGGAACGAATACCCGCATAGACGTAAGCCGGAGCCGGGTCCAGTTGCAAACCGAACAGGAGCGGTTGATCTCGCTCGAGGGCGATTTGAAACAACACCGCATCGCGTTGGCCCGCCTCATCGGCGTTCCGCTCGAGCGCGAGCTCGTTTTGACCGAACCGTTCGAGTACCACGAACTACAGCCGGTCGACGAAATGGCTGCCCTGCGCAATGCGTTCGAGCATCGGTCCGATCTGCGCTCCGCGCAGGCACAGATGAAAGCCGCCGAGCGCACGCTTGCTGCGGCTCGTGCCGAGCGCTATCCATCCATCACGGGCAGTGGTGACTACGGCGCCATTGGTCCCTCGCCAGACAATGCTCATGGCGTCTTTACCGCGACTGCCAGCGTCAACATCCCCATTTATACAGGCGGGCGCACGCGGGCTGATATCGAACAGGCCCAGGCCGCGTTCGCTCAGCGTCAGTCCGAATATCAGGATCAGCGCGGTCAAGTCGAGCAGGATGTGCGTAGTGCTCTCATCCAATTGCAAACCGCTATCGGTCAAACTCAGTTAGCCGACAGCAACCGCAAATATGCTCTCGATACTTTGAACCAGTCGCGCGACCGGCTCGAGGCAGGCGTCACCAACACCGTAGAGGTCGTTCAGGCGCAGCAGCAGGAGTCCTCGGCCGAATCCGACTACGTCTCGAGCCTCTATGCGTTCAACCTGGCGCGCCTAACGCTCGCTCGTGCCACAGGTGAGACCGAAGCAAATATCAACAGGCTTTTTAGCGGCGCTCAACATTAGTCAGAACACAACCGGGAGAGTAGATCACATGAGTAACACAACCGAAGTACAAGAACCTCCGAACAAGCAGTCAGAAGCCGAGCAGCCGTCCGCTCAACAGGCCGCTGCGAATGGAAAGGCCGAGAAGCAAGGTCAGCCTTCCTCGGAGAAAAACGACGCCGGCAAGGAAGAGGAAAAGACGCAAACGCCCGAGGAGAAGTCCAAGCGTACCCGCGCCTTGCTCATCTTTGGCGCGGTTATGCTGATCGCCGCCGTTGCCGGTCTCTTCTACTGGCTGCATGCCAGAGACTTTGAGGATACCGACGATGCGCAGATCGATGGCAATCTCAGCCCGATCGGCACTCGCGTCGACGGCAACATCCTGAAGGTTTACGTACAAAATAATCAGACTGTAAAGATTGGCGATCCGTTGGTTGACCTCGATCCACGCGATAGCCAGGTTTCGCTCGACCAGGCCGAGGCGCAAGTAAAGCAGGCGCAAAGCATGCTGTCTTCCCAGCGGCCCTACATTCCGATCACACAGGTTCAGAACTCGACTAACATCCTTTCAGCGCGCGCCGATGTTGTGGCCGCCGAAGCTGGAATCGCCACTGCCGAGCGCGACCGCGATCAAGCCGCCGCTCAGATCGTCCAGCAGGAAGCCGTCGATGTTAAGGCACAGAATGATTTAAAGCGATATCGAATCCTGGTTGATAAACAGGAAATCTCGAAAGCCGAGTTCGATCAATACGAATCCAATGCCAAGCAGGCCGCTGCCACTCTGGTGGCGCTGCGCTCTGCCCTCCTGGCCGCCGATCGCACCGTCGATCAGCGTCGCGCCCAATCGGATCAGTCAAAGAGCCGGCTCACGCAAAATGAACAAACCGCCGTTCCCCAGCTTCTGATGCGCCGCGCTACCGTCGAACAGCAAGTCGCAAGCCTGAAGTCGGCTGAAGCGCAGCGCGAGCAGGCACTGCTGAATCTCGAATACACCAGAATCAAGGCACCGGTCGCCGGTATTGTGATGAAGCGCTCAGCGCAGATTGGAAGCCGGGTACAAGCTGGGCAGCAGCTGCTGACCATCTCTGAAATCGGCGATCTCTGGGTCACGGCGAATTTTAAAGAAACTCAGCTGCTCAATATGCGCGCTGGCCAGCATGTCACCATCCACGTGGATTCGTTACATCGCGATTTTCGGGGCGCAGTCGAAACCATTGGTGGGTCCACCGGCTCTATCGCGAGTACCTTGCCTCCGGAAAACGCAACCGGCAACTACGTGAAAGTTGTGCAGCGGATCCCGGTTCGCATTTCGCTCGAACCGAACCAGCAAGCGGCGGATAGATTGAGGCCCGGCATGTCCGTTGAGCCCAAAGTGCGAGTCAGAGATTGACTCGCACCTTCCCATCTCAGACCGGGAATTACCAGTACAGCTTCAGAGCGAACTGTATCTCGCGCTGATCATTCTGTCCATCGCGCGTAGAACTAATCTTTCCGAAGTTCGTTGGATTCGTGTAGTCCAGGTAGCTCGGCGAAGAGAAATTCGGCGTGTTTGTCAGGTTGAAGAACTCTCCGCGGAACTCAACCCGCGTACGTTCCGTGATTGGAAAAATCTTAAATACGGAGAAATCGAGCCGGTGAAATCCCGGTCCGTAAAACTGCGTCGGGGCGCCGCCTAGCGGTGCGTAATCGCTCTGTCCCACCGCGGTCACAACCGGCGGGCTTGTAAACGCGTTCGGATTCAACCACTGGTTCACATCGTGCGGCCCGGCCGTCACACTCTGCCCGGGAACCAACAGAGCATTGCACCCGAATCCGGCAGCTGTTGTTATCACACAGGGCACGGTTCCCGGCTGCCCATTCTGCAGCGTGAGAATGTAGTTCGTTGTCCAGCCGCCAAGCACCGCGTTTACCAGCCCGTTGCTGTGCGCAAGGAACTGGCGGCCGCGGCCTATCGGCAAATCATATGTCCCGCTGAGATGAAACACCTTCGGGATGTCATAATCGCAAAGCCCGTAATCCCCCTTGATGCCGAAGCCCGGCAGGAAAGGTGCGCGGTAAGAATTTGCCGTCTCATTGAGTAGGTCCGTTGCGTCTGTTCGGCACTTCGACCAGGTGAAATTCGCCAGCATCGTCAGTCCGAAGTTGAGCCGGTGTTCGTAGTTCAACTGCAAACCGTTGTAAAAACTGTTACCCGAGAAACTCGTGTAGTTGTTGTAGGAAGCGAAGTTCGAGTAGGGGGAATTCGCCAGCGCATCGAAAGACGGCGGCAACAGCTGACTCGGCAGATTCGGGTTAACGTAAACTCCCAGATGCCGAACCGTGTTTCCCACATAACCTAGCTGCACGTTGTCATGCTGGGTTAGCTGATACTGCATCGTGAAGTTGTACGCCTGTGTGTACGGCGTTTTAATGTGATAGTCCTCGCCCTGCACCGAAACACCGGGCGCTGCCAGCTGATCCGGGCTTAGCGGGATCGCGCTTGTACCTGTCTCCAAAGTCCCGATTGCGCCGTTCGGGTAAACGATCGGTTGGTTCGGGACAACGTTGCTGTAATTAATGTGGTACTGGAAGGGAAAGCTGCCCCAGTTGTACTGCGAAGAGTTTTCAAAGCCGCCGTAGAAAATTCCGTAACCGCCGCGGAAAACGAACTTGGAGTTGGCCTGGTACGCAAAGCCAACGCGCGGAGAGAAGTTCAACTTCTGTGCCACCTGTAAGCCCGGGGTGTTGGAGCAGACAATCTGCACCCCGTTCTCGGCGGCCGCATTTAGGAAGTCCGTCGAAAGCGGCGTATTGCACCGCTTCTTCGTAATCAGGTAATCCGCGCCTCCACCCTGCAGTGGTTGAAAGTTCGATTGCGCCCCGTAACGCTCAATCAGCGGACCAAAATACTCCCAGCGCAGACCGAGGTTCAGCGTCAGTTTCGACGAGACCTTATAGTCGTCTTGGAAAAAGAGAGCGTTGAAGTTGCGCTTGGAATCCGTATTCGCAACGTTCGACGTAATCACGTAATCCGCGCCGCCCAGGTAGTTCGTTCCGCCAGGCGTAGTGCTCGGAATGGGCGTTAGCAGCATTTGCGCTATGCTCGTGTTCCCTCCGCCCGTATTTGGTACTTCGGTATAGTTCCCGTCGAAATAAAACGCTCCGCGCCCGGCCGGCGGCTGCAATACCGAGAAGCGCAGCCGTTGGTACTCGTAGCCGGCCTTCATGTTGTGCTTGCCCGCGTTCTTGGTCAAGCTGTCACTGAATTGGCCTACCGTGCTGTACTCAACCGAGGGCAGGTAGCCGCTTCCCCCAAGCTGCGTCAACCCGGCGACCGCAATTGTTGGTAGCCCGCCGTTGTTGGTTACTTGCGGAACGCCTGCGATACCGTACTGCTCCGGTATGCCGAGCTGGGTTCCGTAAGCCTGCAGCCGCGAACTGGCAATCCGGTTCACGCCGATGCGCGCTTCGTTGATGAAGGTCGCCGAGAAGCTATGCGTCTCGCTCAACACCCCGTTCCACGATGTCGAATCCTGCGTACCCGAACCGAACCCGCCTCCGTCAGCGATACCCGGAAACGGCCCGGGAATGATCTGCGGATTCCGGACATAACTAACGCGCGAAAACAGCGTATCCTTCTCGCTGAAATTCTGGTCTCCACGAATGTCGAACTGGTCCGTGTCGTTCCGCTGAACGGGATCGCTCGTATAGTTGTTAAACAATCCGGGGCTATTCGGCGCGGGAAAGAGGTTCAACAGCTTGATCGCATTCGCATCCAGGCGGTTCGCCGGAAGCCTATTACCCGCGAACACCTCGCGTACGAAGCCAAGCTGAGTGCCCGCTGGACTGCCTGCGCAGCCCACTGTGATTCCGCTCACCGGGTCTGCTGCCCCGCAATTCACTGCACGCGTTGTCGATGGATCGAAGATTTGCCCCAGCGGGAACGTCCGATTCAGTACGTCCGTACGAGTACCGCCCTGCGAAAGAAGTTCTGAAAAGTCGGTGTAGCCGCTGTTGCGCTCCGTCGCTGTCGGAACTGTATTCACCGATGGAGCAGCTTGGCGGATCCGCGTTCCCTGATAATCCATAAAGAAGAAGGTTTTGTTCTTCTTCACCGGCCCCCCGAGCGTAAACCCAAACTGGTTTAACCTGTACTCGCCTTTCGAAAGGCCGCCCGAGTTTTCGAAGAAGTTCGCCGCATCCAGCTTGTCGTTCCGCAGAAACTCCCAAACGTCTCCATGCAGTTCGTTCGTCCCCGATTTGACCGTGGCATTCAATACCGCGCCGGCCGACCGCCCCACTTCCGCGCTGTAGTTGCTCGTCTGAACACGAAACTCCTGAATTGCATCCACCGGCGGCAGAGTCGCAAACGCTGTGCCGTTTAGAAAGTCGACCAGGTTCGAATTGTTGTCGATCCCATCGAGCAGGTAATTGTTCTGTGATGGCCGTGAGCCGTTCGCTGCGAAACTTCCGCTGGCCCCAAGACCCCGCCCGTCAGCCTGGTCCTGTGTCACCCCCGCCGAAAGCTGCGCTAGAAACGTAAAATTCCGGCCGTTCAAGGGTAGATCGTTGATCGTCTTCGCTTGAATGACTTGCCCGACCGATGCATCCTGTGTTTGCAGTTGCGGCGTCTCGCTCGTCACCATCACCGTCTCGGTCGTCTGCCCGGGCGTGAGGACTAAATCCACCAGCACGTGCTGTTGCACCGCGACATTGATCTTCGGATGCTCTACACGTTCAAAACCGGAAAGCTGCGCCGACACCATATAGTTGCCGATCTTTACCGGATCGAAGGTGTATTGCCCCGTGGCGCTGCTCGTTCCCTCCTGAATCTGGCCTGTGTCTTCGCTCTTGAGCGTGACTTTTGCTCCGCTCACCACCGCCCCGCTCGAATCGCGGATGGTGCCTACGACTGAGCCGGCATCGACCTGCGCGGACAACGGCTGTAAAGAGAGTAAGTACAAGGCTGCCAGGAGCAGTCGAGCGGTTTTCATGAGGTAAGTTCCTTCGATAAATGATAACGACGAATCGCGGCCGGCAAAACTGGCGAACAGACGTAAACACGGGTCCACCCGGCAGCTACGGCAAACGAAGAGCACGGCGCACGTCTACTCTTCAAAGTTTTTCGGCGTGCTTCGATCGGTTTCGCTTGCAGTCGATAAACAGCAGAGTAATATCGCGCAACAACAAAGTCAAGCTCTATAGATGCCGCAGGCAGTCCGATGGATGGAAGAATGCTTCGCCCGTACACCCGATGGTCTCAATCGGAATGCCCGCGATTTTCTCGTCAAGCGGCGATCTTCATTGCAAAGTCCTAACCTCTCGCGATAGGCGCAACGGTGGTCGTCAGACAGAATCAGTCCGTAAGCTCGACCCGTGTAACTCCGCCTCGTGAGCGGCAAAAAAGTCCGCGACTTCCTCCGAGTATTGCCCGCTGCGATCAATCGGCATCCCATGCTCCACTAACGCCTTGGCACAGCCGACCCAGTCCCCGCGTTCCGGATCGTTGTTGCGTGATGCCCAAGAGAGGGTGCCGCGCACATTATCGTTGAAGCCGTGGCGCTCGGTCCAGGCCGCCCCGTGTTCCAACAAAAATCGCGTCATCTCGGCGTTGCCCTGAAACACCGCTAGGTTTAATGCCGAAGCGCGCCAGTCGCCTCCTTGCACCGTGATCGGCCATCCTACCTTGACCATCACTCTCACAGCAGCCATAGCTTGGCTCTCCATAAGCTGCGGAAGCTGCCTCAGTTGCGCATTGGAAAGCGATCGAAAAATGTCGGGCTTCTCGGCTAAAATCCGCTGGGCCCCGGGTTCGTCGGCGCGCGCGCACGCAGCGACGAACTGATCGTCAATACTCAGAGCTTCGGCGGAGTCGAGGCCCGCTCCCGCCTCAGCCAGCGCTTCGGCAATCTCCGGCAACCCGTTGCTGAGGGCGAAGCGATAAGCAGAGACACCGTGCGAGGTTGTGGCGTGAGGATCCACTCCCGCCCCCAGCAAGGCCTCTGCATGCGCGCGTGAACGGCGTCGCCTGATCGCCCAGATCAGCGGATTTCCGATCGTGCTCGTCAACGCACCGACATCCTTCACATAAAAGAGCAGCAGCTTTAAACCATCGAGGTCGTCGCGATCCAGCATATGATGCACCGCGTTTGTGCCCTCCACCCTTGCCCCGGCATCTAACAGCAACCGCATGCACGTCAAGTCGAAGCTTTCTGTCGAGTGGTACAGAGATTCGTTATCGTTCGGATTGGCGCCCGCTTCCAGCAGCAGCCTCGTCAACTCAGGATCGTGATTCTTGCCGGCCGCTCCATAAAGCGCGCTCAGCGGATCGCCGCTCGATCCATCCAACCAAGATTGGTTCGGATCCGCCCCGGCATCCAGCAGCATGCGCGCGCAACGCCGCAGGCGATCTTTAAATTCGCCGAGCTGCAACAGCGCAGAATGCGTGATCGCCACCAGAGGCGGCATGTCGAGCATGCGTTGACAGCACGGACAACGCCAGTTCTGGGCGAGCGAGTGAACGCTGGCGGGATTCTCCGCAATAGCGCGACGAAGGGTGGATTCATCCCCAGTAGCACAAGCGAGGAACAAATCGCCTTCGCCAAGCTCGGGACGCTCCGCAAGTTTCCGGGCCGCCAGGATCGGTCGTGGCCGGTCATGTTGATGTCCGTACACATCGTGCAGCCAGAACGGCACTGCGTCCTTGCGGGATTGCAAGAGCTCTTTCGCCTGCTTTTTTAAATGAACTATGTCGGGACGTTCAGGTAAACGGGGCACTGAAAACCTCCATGCAAAGATGGCCGATGACCCTCGGCGGTCCTGCTTTGGATGTTCCACTCATCTCAAATTCAGGACCATTTGACTCTCGTCCACATACTCTGTACCTATCTTCAGAGCCCTCGGTTGAGTCCCATAAATCTGGAACCCAAGCTGCCGGTAAAGTTCAACAGCAGCGGTCTGTGAGACAGATACTGAGAGCAGCAGGCATTCCAGCGACGGATCGAGGATCGCTCTAGCCAGTAGCTCCGCCATCATCTTTTTCGCAATTCCGCGCCGTCGATAGGCTGCCGTGACGTAGACCCCGGTGATGCTGCCCTTGTGCCGTTCTTTCACGCCGGTCTCGCGCGTGAAACTTGCCAGAGCGATGAGCGCGCCCGAGTCGAAGGCTCCCAAAGTAAAATCGTCTTCTTGCGCCTCCTCCAAACGTTTGGTGACAGCCACGGTCGGCTTGGCGCGAAACTCCTCGGCATCCGTTCCGAATGCGCGCGGTTCCGACGCAAGAGCCTCGTATCGAAGTTCCCGATACGCAGCCGCGTCTCTTGCGTTAAGAGTTCGAATGCGCAAATCGATCTTTCTCCTGCACCGTTCCCCCGCACCATTTCGCCACCGTTAACGCCAGCACGCGCGCGCACGTAAACACATCCTCCAGCACTACAAATTCGTCCGCCGTATGTGCGAATGCCACGTCTCCCGGCCCATAGAGTACGGTAGGGATCTTTCCCACGTTTGTAAACAACCTCTGGTCCGAGCCGTAAGGGGCGGCATAGACTCCCGGCGCTTGGCCCAATAGTTCCTCATGGCAGGCGCTTAAACATTGGGCGATCGGCTCTTCGGTGGAAGTGATGCTTGATTCAAATTGCCCTTCAAACCATTCGAGCGTCGGCCGATGTTCTTTCAACCAGGGATCCGAAGCAGCGGTCGTGTCCACGCACTTCTCCAACTCCGCACGCGCCGTTTCGAGCAATTCACCCGGGAAAATGCCAAACCGTCCCTCCGCAATCAATTCCTCCGGCACCGTCGAGAGCCAATTCCCGCCTTGTATTTTTCCGATTGAGATCGGAGCGATGTTCTCCGGATTTTCGAAAAGCGGATTGCTGTAGCGCTTGTGCCGCTCGCGATGGAGCTGTTCGATCGCTTGGAAAAGCAGATAGAATTTCTCGATCGCGCTCACGCCGTAAATCTTCATGCTCGCGTGAATCGCACGGCCCGTGACCTTGATCCGAAAGCTGAGGGCGCCGCTCTGCACCGGGCAGATCTGCAGGCGTGTCGGCTCCATGATGATCGCTGCATCTGCGCGAATTCCTTTCAGGATGGTCGTCAGCGCCCCCACTCCTCCGCTCTCTTCTCCAATCACCGTCTCGAGCGTCAGGCTGCTTTGCGGTTCGAAACCCAGCTCTCGTAGCGCCTGGCAGGCAAAAATCGCAGCCGTTACACCGGCCTTCATGTCGCACGAGCCGCGCCCATGCAGCTTACCGTCTTCCACTACGCCATCCCACGGTGGAAACGCCCACAGTTCTTCCTCTCCCGCCGGCACAACGTCCAGATGTCCATTCAGGATAAGCGTTCGCTTCGTGTCGCCACCCGCGCCCGCCCACCTGCCCACCACATTCAATCGGTCAACAAAGGGAATGCCGTCGTCCGAAAATGCCGGATGGCTCTCCAAATCCGCCAGCTCCGAAGGGAGAATGCTAACATCCATTTCAAGCTTTCGAAGCTTCTCGGCCACCATGGCCTGAATCGATTGCTCCTGTCCCGGTAGGCTTCGCTGCTGCACCATGTGCTGCAGGAAGCGAGTGATCTCCGGGCGGAGCTCATCAATTTTGCGGGAGATAGCATCGCTCAGTTTCATCATGTCCGTGTTTCATCCCATCCTCGAAAACTTCGCTCGCGTCTTTGCCGTGTTCGCCGCCTCCGCATCAATCTTGTTATCCGCCGGCGCGACTCAGGCTGAAAAAGAACATCCCTATCGTAAGCGCATCCTCGAAATTGACCGGCTGCTTAATTCCGTCAAGTACATCTCCCAAACCAACCTCAGTCCCGATGGCAAGATGGTCGCCTGGTCAGTTCAAGGCGCCACGCCGGGAACGCAGTCGATTCGCATTTCACCCGTAGACCTTTCCCAAGCTCCGCAGCAGGTCACCGCCGGCGATCCGGGCGCACCCTGCAGCGAGCAATCGCCCGTCTGGTCTCCTGATGGCAGCCGCATCGCCTTTCTCTCCGACTGCGGAACTCGCGGTCAGCTGCAGCTTTACACAGTCGATTGGCGCAGCGGTTCGCACGCCACCCCGCTTACTCACATCAGCGGCCACATTTCGTCTCCGCGTTGGTCGCCCGATGGAAAGCGCATCGCTTACCTTGCAGTCGAGAACGCTACCCGCGCTCCCAGTCCGATGGCCGCCATCAAAGCTCCTGTCGGCGTCATCGATGAGCAGGAAACAACCGAGATCCAGCATCTCGCTGTGGCCGACGTTTCTTCTGCTCAAACACGCGAACTGACTCCGCCCGGACTCTACATTTTCGAGTTCGATTGGTCACCCGATAGCCAAACGCTCGCGTTCACAGCCGCCCCCCCTCCCGGCGACGATAACTGGTACATCGCCCGGCTCTATCGCCAGTCATTGGCCGAAGCGCAACCACGCCTTATCTATAAACCGGCTCTGCAGATAGCAGTCCCGCGCTGGTCGCCCGATGGAACGTCCATCGCCTTCATATCCGGCCTGATGAGTGATGAGGGTGGCACCGGCGGCGAAATTTCCCTCGTCTCTTCTGCCGGCGGAGTGGCGAAGAATCTCACGCCCGGCCGCTCTTCTTCACCTTCCTGGCTGAGCTGGCGTTCGGGAGCAAGTTTGCTTTTCACCGAGTTCAAGGGTGGTTCTACTGCGGTATCTCTGCTCGATATACCTACACTTCGTACACAAGAACTCTGGCAAGGCGGCGAAACGATTCACGCCTCCGGAGACGTCACCAGCCTCTCGGTAGCCAAGAACGTGAATGCTGACAAGCCCCTCGTTGCTCTTGTTCGAAGCTCCTGGACGACCCCGCCCGAGGTTTGGGCTGGAGCCATCGGCAGTTGGCGTCAAGTCAGTCACGAAAATTCAAATATTCAAATCAGCCCGGCACGCGCGGAAAGCCTCTCGTGGTCGAACGATTCCTTTCATGTGCAGGGCTGGCTTCTCTATCCCAAAGACTTCGATCCGAAGAAACGTTATCCCCTGCTTGTCTCCGTTCACGGCGGCCCCGCCTGGATCTTCACGCCAAAATGGGCACCCGGCGATTTCGACCTCGCCGCTTTCTCCGAAGCCGGTTACTTCATCCTCTTTCCCAACCCCCGCGGCAGCTATGGCCAGGGTGAGCGCTTCACGCAAGCCAATCGCCGCGATTGGGGCTTCGGCGATCTAAGCGATATCACCACCGGTGTGGACGCTGTGCTCAAACAACAGCCTGTAGACCCCGGCCGTGTTGGGATTCTTGGCTGGAGTTATGGCGGCTCCACCACTATGATCGCCGTTACCCGGACCAGTCGGTTTCGGGCCGCCGTCGCTGGTGCCGCCGCTTGCAATCTGGTTAGTTACTATGGCCAGAACTCGATCGACCAGTGGATGCTTCCGTACTTTGGCGCTTCCGCCTATGACGATCCCGCCGCTTACATGCGCAGTTCGGCCCTCAGTTACGTAAAGCAGGCAAAAACTCCGACCCTCATCGTCGTCGGAGAGCGGGATGGCGAAGCGCCACCTGCGCAATCCTTCGAGTTCTGGCACGCATTGAAAACCATGCATGTGCCGACACAGTTGGTCGTCTACCCGGGCGAGGGCCATGCCTTCGGCCGTCAGGAGGATCGCATCGATCTCATCGAGCGCTCGCTCGAATGGTTCATGCGATTCATGCCGCCGCAGTAGCAGCTTCGGATTATGCCGCGTACAAACCCTCGTCCGATACTCGTTATGCTGGCGAGCTTCACCTTCGTCAGTTATCTCCTGCGCACCAACATTTCCGTCGGCGCTGAATTGATGATGCCCGCGCTCGGTCTGTCGAAGATCGACATGGGTCAGATCTTCACCAGCTTCCTCATCGGCTATGCCATCTTTCAAATACCGGGCGGCATCTTGGGCGATCGTATTGGGCCCAAAATCACGCTGGGTCTCTCCGTCTTAGTCTGGGGCGTCTGCACCATACTTACCGCTTCAGTTACTCGTGTCACCGGGCACTCCCTGCTTACTCCCTTCATCTGGCTTTGGGTGGTCCGTTTTTTTCTGGGCCTCGCCCAGGCGACAACTTATCCGGTCGGGGCGCGTGTCATCTATAACTGGATTGAGCCACGCCAGCGTGCCTTTGCGACGTCTCTGATGTTGACGGGTACTTCAATCGGAGCGGCTGCCGCATCGCCGCTTATGTCCTGGTTTATGGTACGGATTGGCTGGCCGGGTGCCTTTCGCGTGACCTCCGCCTTTGCTTTCCTTGTGGCAATTGCCTGGTTTCTGTTTGCGGCCGATAAACCCGGCATTCGCCTGGAGACTGCACGGCCTCACAATCAAGCTGAATCTGACTCGACGGGTAACTTGTCAGACATCATCAAGTCAAAGCGAGTAATCCTCTTATGCTGCAGTTACGTAAGTGAGGGTTATGTACTTTTTCTCTTTGTGTTCTGGCTATACATCTACTTAGTCGAGGTCCGTGGCTTTAGCATGCTGAAGGGAGGCTTCATCGCCGCTCTGCCGTGGATCACTGGCTTGTGCTTCACGCCGGTGGGCGGCTTCATTGCCGATCGATTGGCAGTCTCTCGAAGCCGAGTTGCCAGTTCTAAGTACGTCGTCATAGCCGGGTACGCGAGTTCCGGCCTGCTGCTCTTTGCCGCCGCTTACTCCTCACAGAGAATCATCTGCATCGCAGCGCTCTGCCTGAGTGTCGGCTTCCTCATGGCAGCCGAAGCTCCTTTCTGGACCTGCGCGACTTACTTCTCGGGTAAACACTCCGGCACAGTCTCAGGGATCATGAACACAGCGGGCATTCTCGGCGGCATTGCTTCTACGTCTTTGATTCCCGTTCTCGTCTCGCACTTTGGCTGGCTGATCGCCCTGAGTTCCGGCGCGGCAATGGCGTTCCTCTGCTGTGTGATTTGGATCTTTATCGGCGCCGGGGAGCCGATCACGAAGGTGCTTGCCTCTTCGCCTCTCTCTCCCCCTCACACTGTCACGGGAATCGCATCCGACTGAGCCTTCGCGGCTGCCGAAGTCTCCGTGTTAGCAGAGTCAGGCCCCGGTTTACTGCGGCGTCTTCGCTGCGTCAAACACGATCCGGCCGCGAACCAGCGTCAGCTCGCACTTCATGTTCTTCAGTTCAGCTGCCGGAATTGTATACGGATCCCGATCCCATACCGCCAGGTCGGCATCTTTGCCCGGCTCAATGGATCCGATTGTGTTCTCGAGAAACAGCTGATGCGCAGCCCAGATCGTGTACGATCGCAGCGCTGCGTGTATGTCGACGGACTGCGCTACGCCGAACGGCTGTTCGCCGTAAACGCCTTTGAGCGTGCGCCGTTCTACCGAAGCCCAAAGCCCGTAGCGGGCAGGGAACGGAGTAACCGAGTAGTCCGAGCCGCCGCTCCACATCATTTCCTTCGCCAGATAAGTCTGGAACGGCATCAGCCGCCCGGCGCGCTGCGGCCCGAGGTTGCCCGCATAATTGTCACCGATCCACCACATAAACGTGGCTTGCGCTTCGGGGTAGCCCGCATCGTAATCTCTCTGGAGTCGCGCCATGGTTTCGATCGCGTGATCCGTAGGCGTATTGCAGTGAATAATGGCGTGTCGCAGTCCATGCGTGGGCTTCTCCTCCAGCATTTGCGCGTAAGTATCCACCGCCCAGTCGATCGCGTGATCGCCGATCGCGTGCGTCCCAATATGCAGGCCAGCGTTGTGGAACATCTTCACTTGTGCTCGATAGACTTCCGGATCAGTGGTCGGGTATCCTTTGTTGCCGCGGTCGATCTCTGTCGAGTTTTTGTTCCAGTCCTGAAGCATCCAGGCCGTACGTGCGCCGCCGCTGCCGTCAAGAAAAAGCTTGATCCCCCCCGAAATCAGCTTGCCGTCATAGGATTGTGGCGGCTTTGGCAGCGCGGATGCCCGGGCCAGCACTTCACGCGCCGATTGCAAAGTCGGACCCGCACGCCACAATGCGAAGATCCGGACATTGAGCTGGTCCGCGCCAAGCAGTTCCTGATAGAGCGACCAGTCACTCTGCTCAATCCCTGGATTCTTCACGGCCGTCATGCCTTCCTTGTTGAAAGCGGAAATGATCGCGAGTAATCCGCTCTTCTGCTGTTCGCGAGTGTAAGGCGGAATCAAGCGCGTGACCTTTGTGAAAGCGGCTTCTTCCTTTAGTACGCCTGTGGGCGCCCCGCTCTTGTCTCGATCGATTGTGCCGCCGGTTGGGTCTTTCAGTGCTTTAGTGATGTTGGCCAGCTTGAGGGCAACGCTGTTCGCCACTCCATAATGGCCCGTCGTATGCATCAACCACACCGGATTCTCCGGCGCTACACGGTCGAGATCAGACGCTAAAACGTACCGGCGCTCCGCAAGTTTACCCTCGTCCCAGCCGCTGCCCCGGATCCACTCGCCCGGTTTGGATCTGTTCACCGCAGTTTTCACTTTCTGCAGAATGTCCTCGATGCTGCCAATCGATGGATCACTCAGATTCACTCCATAGAGCTCCTGCACGCTTTGAAAGTGGCAATGCGTATCGATTAGCCCGGGGGTCACGGTTCTGCCATGCAGATTGATGACCTGCGCATTCTGCGGCGCAGACTTAGCAACGGCATCTGTCGATCCGACCGACACGATCTTGCCATCGACAATGGCGACCGCCTGCGCAACGGAATCCCTCCTGTCCACCGTGAGGATCTTGCCGTTGATCAAGACCAGATTTTGAGCATGGATCGCTACCGCGGCGCAGACTAACAGAATGCAACATCGCATGAGGACCCCGATTCTAGCAGCCGCGCCTGCAGCGGTCCTGTCTTTTTCGTGAGCACCGGCGGGCCATATGCATGCCGCGAGCGGTGGCGGTTCTGGTAGCATCGTCCCCATGTCTAAATGGCTTTTTCTCTCGCTGGCGGTGGGCCTATCGGTTCAGTCAGCTGAACTTCCCTCCCGGCATTACCTCGATCTAAGCGCTATCAAGAGCATGGTGGCGGGCGCCGAAGCTGAAGCCGCTAAACGCAGCGTTCACGTAAGCTTGTGCATCGTCGACGAGAGCGGCAATCTCCTGTATTTCGAGAAAGCCGATGGCGCTCCGCTCAACACCATTCAGTTCGCCCAGAAGAAGGCTCGTCATGCAGCCTTTTACGGAAGCCCTTCTAAGAACGGATTAGATTCGATTAAAGCTGGCCACCTGGACGTGCTAACCCTGCCTGATTACTTTCCCAATCAAGGCGGGCTGCCGGTCAAAGTCGATGGCCAGCTCGTCGGCGGCATCGCCGCCAGTGGAGCCAAATCCGATATCGATGAGGCCGTCGCTCAGGCAGGCCTTGATGCCCTCGCAAAGTAACCCGCGCCGATCACCACGACGCCATCATCATTAAAACCACCCACCCGGCGCGCGTATTCGTAACCAGGTGACGCATGCCGCAATGCTGGTAAGCCTGACGCACTTCCATTTCGAGCGAACACGGAATCCCCGATAAAATCAAGCGGCCGCGCTGTCCCACTCGTCGAACCAGAACATGCGCCAGCTCGATCAGAGGAGCAGCCAGAACATTGGCAACGACCACCGGCCAAGTTCCGTCTACAACTTCCGGGCCGCCCTGTACCAGTCGCAACCGGTCCGCAAGATTGTTCAGCCTGGCATTCTCAGCCGCGATTTTGATCGCCCCGGCATCTGTGTCCAGCCCAACCGCTTCTTGCACTCCAAGGAGCAGCGCCGCCAGCGCCAGAACCCCCGAACCCGTGCCGACGTCCAGCACGGAATCCGGGTCATCGAGTAATAAACTTTCTTCGAGTGCCTCCAGGCACATCGCTGTAGTGGGGTGATGCCCGGTTCCAAACGCATGTGAATCGGTCAGCCGAAGCACTGCTCCAGTCGGGGCAGTTTCTTCCGCTGGGATCACGGCTACACTTCCGATACGAATAGCGCGCGGGCCCAGCAGCCAGACAGACCCGCTATCTCGCGCGACTGCTTCCGAGACTTGTACCTCAGTCAGTCCCAATGCGCTCTTTACCCTCTCGGGCGTCACGCTGTCCGGCAGAATGGCGGCCACTCCGCCGCCCGCGGCCTGAATGTCCAGCGCCCCTAAATCCACCAGAACGTCGAGCGTGTCGGCAGAAAGAGAAGCAATGTCGATGCGGTAAGGCAAGTCTGCAGAGTAGCGCGGACGGTCATCAGTGTTCCAGAGCGGGCCCAAAACAAAGGTTTGGACCCGATGGAATGAACTCACCGCGGTAAGTTTTTGAGATGGATCAATCGCTTTCTCGATGTGCTTGGGCTGAAAGCAATCCTCTCCTGGCGGCATATCACGACGAGGAATGGGGCGTGCCGGAATATAACAGTCGCGCGCTCTGGGAAAAGCTGATGCTCGACGGCTTCCAGGCCGGCCTTTCTTGGCTCATTGTCTTGCGTAAGCGCGACGCCATGCGCCGGGCCTTCCACGATTTCGTGCCGGAGAAAGTTGCCGCTTTCGGTGAGACCGACATCCGTCGCCTGTTAGCCGATGCCAGCATCATACGCTCACGGGCAAAGATCGAGGCAACTATTGCCGGAGCCAGGGCCTATCTTGCAATGCAAAAGGCTGGTGAAGATTTTGCAAGTTTCGCTTGGACGGCCATCGGCGGAAAACCCGTGCAGTGCAGTGGCCCGGTTCCCACTAAGACGCTTGTCTCGGAAGAGCTTTCAAAAGCGCTCAAGCAGCGGGGCTTCAAGTTTGTCGGCCCAGTCATTGTCTACGCTTGGATGCAAGCCGTCGGTCTGGTAAACGACCATACGAGCGAGTGCTTCCGTAAAACAGCCGTGCGTGCCTTCGAACGATAAACTCGATCGACTCGCCTTCCCACCCACCGCTCTAGCAGTGCGCAGCAGCCCGATTCATCAAACATCCGAGGGTCGGATAGTCGCACCGACCATCCGCCTCTATCGAATCGTCAACCCGGATCCGGCGCGAACTCGCTCCCGTGGTCGTACTGTGCAGTTGCAAAATCGCAATGCGCAGCATAGTTCTCACGGCTGTTTCTTCAATTCCCAACGTCTGGGCGCAGCTGGATGTCGCATAGCCGAGCAGCGCTCGCAATACGAAGCAAACTCGCGGAAAACGCTCGATCTGGAGAACGGGGCGTAAGCCGGCCTGCAACAGGCAACTGGCCTCCTGCACTCTCTCCGACGGCGATTCCGTCTGTATCGACCGCTGCGCTAACTTCTCCTGCAGAACAGATAATTGCGCTTCCGCCGGCGGTTCGCACAAATCGACCGTGTCCAGTACGGCCGCGATGCTCGCTTCAGCTTCCTCGGGATCAGCCGAGAGCAGCAGCGCCGTTTGGAATAGTGCATCGCTGTGGACCTGGAAGAATGTTTTCCAAGTCTTCGGCGCTTGATTCGCTTGAGGCAGCACCTCAGCTTCTAGTAAGTTGGGCATCGTTTCTCCCTGTCCCGATTAGACTCGGGATCGAGCACAATGTCAAGCACTTGTTTGAATCATTTGTTTCAGATGAATAAATCGCTATACTGGAGGAGTCAGCCCGATTGTACTAAATCAAACTTTATGCTCTCAAACGTCTGTTCCAAACGCCTACTTGACTATGCTTGCCAAGACTAACCACCGGAAGCCCGGGTCCAGGCAGGGGGCTGACGACCCTCGCTGGAAGTTAATGCAGGCGGCTCGCGAGGTCTTTGCCAAGGTCGGCTATCAGGCCGCCACGGTAAGAGAAATCTGCGCGCGAGCGGGGAACAATGTGGCTGCAGTGAATTATCACTTCGGTGACAAGCACGGGCTATATACGGAGCTCTTACGCGACGAAGTTCAGTCCTACAGCGAATCTTTCCCTCAAAAACTACTGGAGCAACTTCCCCCGGAAGAAGCTTTGCGCCTGTTCATTCAGAATGTTTTTCGGCATGTTGCGAATACAGACCAGCCTGCTTGGCATACCAGGGTCATGATGCACGAAATGGCCGTTCCGACTGAGGGCTTGGGTGCCGTGGTCGAGCTGGTGATCCGTCCCAAAATCATGTCGCTCGCCGGTATCATCGGCCGCTTCCTCGGACTCCCTCCCACGCACCCGAAAACACGCCTGTGTGTCCACAGTGTGATGGGGCAGGTGGTTCATTACGCGCATGGCCGTCCGACTCTCGCTCTGTTGTGGCCGGACTGGAAGCTTGATAGCCGCGAACTCGAGTTGATCGCCGACCAGATCACGGATTTTTCACTCGCTGCCCTCAGATCGTTCAAGAAAGACCTCGCTAAAGCGCCGGCGAAGAAGCCGGAGCAGCCATAATCTCGCGAATCACAAATCGCCCGACTTAGCCTAAAGAAAGTGGTTCGGAAGTTCCTCGATGGCCGAGGAGTTACACTCCCACTCCGATGGCATTGAGTACCTCTGGCTGCTTGAAATCTGGCTGCTCTGTTCCGATCTCCGGCGCCTTGCGCTGGAAAATACCGGGGTGTACCTGCCCCAGCCGTTGCCGCATCTTGGCTCCGATCGTACGCGCATTCAGTTCCCGGTGCACGAAGTCACTGCCTTCCCGGGCAATCCGTTCTCGCAAGGATCGCTCAGCAAAGACCGTTCGCATCTGATGCGCGGCGTGATGAATATCTGCTTCGGCCCACCGGCCGTCGGCTTGGTAAGGAGAACAGTGCGCTCCCACCGGGACTAACCGGTAATTCACCAGAAACGAGTTCCCGGGCCGGGTGAAGTCCGTATTCCCGGAGTAGTTCGTTACCACCACCGGCTTGCCGAAATACATCGCTTCCGCAATCAAGAGCCCGAATCCCTCCGAGCGGTGCAAAGAAACAAAGCAATCGCTGCACCGTAGCAACGCATACATCTCTTCTCGCCGCAAAGTGCAATCCAGGAATTGGATGTTGGGTGATGCGGAACAAGCGGCTCTCAAAGCTTCAACTTTTTGCCTGGCAGCCGGCGCGTTGTTCAGCTTTACTAACAGCACGAAATTTGGGTCATCCTGAAAAGCCGCCTGGAACGCTCTAACCGTGGCCAGCGGATTTTTTCGTTCCACCACGCTAAGCACATCGAAGGCCGTCAGAAAAATGAATTGGCCTTCCGGAAGTCCGAAGTATGCGCGCCCCATGCCTTGCGGTGTGGTGGGAGCTACCGAATGCGGCATACACACAGTCGGAATCGGAGACTTCTTCTGAATGGCATCACGGCAGAAAGAACTGGGCGTCCAAATTTCCTGGTAAATCGAAAAGGCGCTTTCCCAGCAGCTCGGAAACTCGTCCAGCTCCCAGGCCCAGTAACCGATATTGACTCGGTTCTGATAAAACGCCGGCCCGAGAAACCTCTTCACCACATGGCTTTGATCGGCATTCACGTAAAACAGGTTGGCGGCATATTGCGCTCTCCCAGTGATTGGTCCGGCACTGTAATCCTGTTTCCGGCTCGGATTCGAATCTCCTGCGCCCACCAGATCCACCTCTAACGACGCTTCCTTCAGTGCGAAGTAAGCGCTGCGCCCGGATTGCCCGACGCCTGTCTCAGAGTGTAAGTAACCGACGAGGTTTACCCCTGCGCCGGCGTTTCCGGCATCGGGCAGACTCTTTGTCATTGCCGGCAGGAGATGGGGAATCCGAGCGGATCTTTCTTCGTCGTTCCCCAGTCGTCGCGACTTCTTGAGCGAGTTCAGAAACGCCGCTGCATACTTCCTTTGAAAGATCACTCTGCGTGCTAGCTTTGTTGCTGCCCTCGGGCTGGAGTCAAGGTGCACCTGCCACTGCTCTTCCAGAGAAAGCAAATGTTCTTGCGAGAGGCGATGCTCAAATCTCCCTCGCGTCAAGAACCATTGCAGATAACCAATGCGGTCCGCTCCGAAAACGTTGGGGAAAATGGCCTGCACATCAGGACGAGAATGATAGACCGCCATCGAGAGCCTCGTCCATCGCAGCCGGTTATCCGCGTCTCCGGCTTCAACTACTTCGTTTAGTTCGGTCAAAGTGGGAACAGCTGCCGGCTTTAACTCTTCGCCCTGCTCTCGAGCCATAGCGGCCAACGCTTGATTGATTGGCTCCAGGAAAACAGCCGGAATTTTGTGCTCGGTCATCCCGCTCTCCGACATCCAGCTTAAGAACGATCGGTAATCTCGGCCGAAGATATCGGGCATTTGACGGCGAACGTCAGTTCTTACTTGGTAAATCCTGTAAGCGAGTTTCGATATGCCAGGAAAGTCCGCGAAGTGCGCGCTATTCCAGATCTCGACAAACAACTGAAATCCCCGATCGGAAAAGGGGTCGTCCACCGCATCCAATATCTCTGGTGCCTCATGATGAATCATTCGGCACAGATCTGGGATCTCCACGCCATTCCGAAAGGAAGAGAAGGTGTATGGCCAATTGCGGCTGCCCGGCAATCCGGCTGCCAACAGATCTCGCCCGTAATCGGAAAAGATCGACTGGGTTGCGGTCGATAGCTCCTGAAGTTCAAGTCTGTTCTGATGGCGCGATAGTGCCCCGGGATTGCTCGGATCGTAGCCGCTAAAGTGCACGAAGGCCAGCGGCGAATGTCCCACCGAGAGACCGGCTTCGGAGGGAGCGATCTCGCGATGGCCCAAGTTCCAGTAAGCTACGTTGTATCCCTCGTCGCGAACAATCGCGACTCCTTCGAACAGCCCGGGAACCAAGTCGATCCAACGCTGGTCTACAAAGAGTCCTTGCGCCAGATCCACCACGCAATGGTCGACAAGTTTAGCCTCCCACCACCTCAGAAAGCGCAAGCTGGTTGACGACCGTGCCACAGCGATGAAGCCGAGATTGTAGGCTCCCGTTCGCAGAATACTGATTTCGTTTGGATGCTTCCCATCGTCCAGGTTCTGTGTCAAGTGAGGAGTAAGCACGATGTTACTGCCTGCCAGGCAATCTGTAACCTTCTCCATTCGGGAAAACAACTTGATATCCGGGTCTAGGTAGACAATGCTTCGGAATCCTCTGGTCTCGAACAGATGAGTAAACGCGTAAGGCTTAAAGGCAGTACTCAGCTCGAGCGTCGAATACTTGAACTGGAACCACTTGATCTTCGGACACCCCAGCTCCGCACTATCGATTAGTTCGAAATTCTCCCACCGGGCGTCGAAGTAACCATCGGCAGTGTCAACGAGTATGACAAATCGTCGCCATTCGGGATGGTGGAACGCTACCGAACTCATCAGCACTCGTGCGTAGGGAAGGTAATTTTTGGCAATTATTGTAAAGGCTGCTGTCTCAGAAGACATAAAGATCCTGCTTGTTTCTGGCGATTGAATAAGTCGGCTCTTCGTTACGCACTTTCAAGCTGTTGCCGTAAGGGCGCGCACCTGAGCAAGCTCAGCCTCTAGTGACCACGCATATCGCTCTGACTCTGCTCTCATCTCCTCCCGGCGCTTGTTGTCGGCGAGCAGGCTCTCAACGTATTTTTCGGATTCCCGCTGCATCTCCTCTCGGCGCTTGTTCTCGGCAACTAAGCTCGCCACATACGCCTCCGATTCCCGCTGCATCTCCTCTCTGCGTCGATTATCTTCAAGCAGGCTCTGAGCATGCTTTTGCGCTTCAGCCGCCATCTCTCGTAAGTTGCGGTTTTCATCCTTGATATGGCGCAGGAAGGGTAATGCCGATTCCGTGTCTTCGCGCTCCCCGAAAACTATCGGAAAGCGGTTCCCAGTCGTAACATTCAGGGTTCTGCCGTCCATGTAGCAGGCACTCAGCGCCCGTCTCGCAACCGCGGTATGATTGATGTCGCTTCGATGAAGCAGCCAATTATGGAGCAGCAATCCCTCGCCCGGTTCTAACTCCAGGTACTCAATTTGTTCGGGCGGACAATACCGCGCTTCGTCTTCGGCGCTGATGTTACTACCGTTCTTACTAAGTAGCCCGAGCCGATGCGTACCTGGTATCACCTGCACGCATCCGTTCGCCTTTGTAGCAGGGTCGAGTGCAATCCAAGTTGTTACAGTGGGGTCGCGATCAAGCTTCCAGACATCTCCGGCATCCTGATGCCAAGGTAGATAAGTACCACGGCCGGCAGGCTTGTTCATCATCATCACGCGAAAGACAGATACACTCGCGTGTCTTCCGTAGTGCCACGCACAGATATCCCGGAACACGTCCCTGCGAATGAATTCTAAGATCTTTGGATCGGCCTCGAGCCCTTGCAGCTTGCGATAGGCCAGCGTCGTTGCTAAATGCTCCGCCACCGGGTCCGGCAGATCCTCATATCGGCCGCCGGTATCCAACTGCATTTGTACCGTTGGATAACTTATTTTGCCCAGCATGATGTCGTCCAGAAGCTGCTGAAGCACCTTCAGCTCTTCATCTCGCAGCAATTTGCCTAGCCGCAGATAACCTTTCGTCTGGTACTCCTGCCACTGCTCTTCACCGATGATCTCGGACATTGGCTTTCTTCCTCGCTTATCGATTACTGTCTGCGTATCTCTTCGGTCGCTTTCCAGTACCGCTCTTCTTTGTGGAGCCTTTGGATGCAACTGCAGGGCTTTGCAAATTCCGTCCCACCGCTCGCTTTCTACACTCGCCGCCCTCCGGATCTCCTGGCGCAGCCTGGCTGAAATCTGATCCCGTCGATGCCAGAGTTCCATCGCAAGGGGCAAAAGAGCGCCCCGTTCCACTTCTGCTAACGACACGCAATAAGGCGTTGATTCGGAGGCTCGAAGCGCGCCTCTCAGCTTGGTCCGTGTGTAGTCGTCTTGATAAATTCCGACCGAAGGCACGCCCGCTGCGGTCGAAAAAACAATCGGGTGGTAACGCGTAGAGACCACCAGGCTGGCATTTTCGATCAGCCATCGAGCTTCGCTTGGCTCCCACCGCTCTAGCCGTATCAGATTCGAACGTAATCGAGATGCAAGGGCGCGGCCGGTGATCTCGTCCGAAAACCGAACGTCAACGTGAGGCCCGCCGACATTCGGCAAAAAGACAAGCTCTCCATCCAGGTGCGTGCGGAGGGCATCCAGCTGAGTGGCGATGATCGAGAGGGCCGCATTGCGCGCACTGCTCTGAAGCGAGGCATCCAGGCAAACAACAATGAGCGGCCTCTTGTTTCTGAGTAGGGCAGCGCCGCGCTCATCGAGAACAGGTGTCGGCGGAAGAAAGAAGGCGTCGTCTACCTGCAAGTGAATACGGCTCTTCGATACTTGCAGAGCGCTTGCTATAGCCTGCGACGGCTCATCGCGCACTCCAACCCAGCGGCATCCCGGCAAGCAGCCGGCCAGAGCGGCGCGTTGATCCGCACTCAAGTCCGGCCCAAGCGTCTGCCCCAATAGCACAACCGGTAGGTCGGAGTGGAGAGCCCACTTGATCGCCGCTGTACGCTCTAAGATCTTGTTCGGCCACGTGGAGCAAAGATTTCCTCCGCCGGAAATGACTAATCCGTCCGAGCCTCCGATCGCTTCGCACGTAGTCGAGCCGAGAACGTCTATACAAAAGGGATCTGGCTTCGTTCCGGAAGCCAGCGTTGCCAGTTGCGCTTCGGCTTCACCATTAGCGAATGTGGGGAAGGCAAGGGCCTCCACTCCGTACCGAGCGGCAGTCCAGCCTGGGTCGCCCGAGAGCAAACAAAACCGAAGGTCGGGAGCAAGAGCTCGCAGCTGCTGAAGGTTTGCCTCCAGCATGGCCTCATCACCGAGATGGTAATGTTCCGGACCCGCTATGTCCGCTACAACAAACAGCCGTTTAGGAACCGCCGTATCCGGCTTTCCACTCACGCAAGACAGCGCGAGATAGGAGATTTCCGGATCGCGGAGGGTAGCGCTCGGGTTCTCCCAAGCGGCTTCCTGCTCCGCCGCCATTGCGCAGATGATAACACCCTCAAGGTGGCATTTGGCAAGAGATCGTGGTTGCAAATCTAGCAAGCTGAAACTTCCGCTGCATGCGATACCATGAGTCCTCGCGTGGTTCGAAGCAGTAGTAATCCCTACGCTGAGCCGCGAAGCCTGCTATGGATTTTCGCCTCGGCCCCGTTGCTTTACTTGTTTCTTTGCACGTTTCCCGGCGTTTACGAACCGCTGGGAATTGGTCTGGATGAGTCCTGGAAATTCGCTCTCAACAGCCTGGGCGAATCCCGGCAGTATCTGATAGGCCGGGACGTAAACTTCACCTACGGTCCGCTCGGGTTTCTGCTGTGTCCGCGCGTAGTCGGTTCAGGCAAATGCTTCGTGCTTGCTCAGCTCTTCTGGTCCTTCCTGCACATTTCTTTCTTCGTAGGTCTTTCTTACTGCCTTCGGGCAAGATTAGGAACGCTCATCTTGGTTCTGACCGCCTTTATGGCGCTGTGCGCTCTTGGCCTCTGGCTGGAACTCAGAGTTGTTTTCACCGTCGCTGTCTTCTGCGTGCTGAGCCTACGTGACGATCCATCATCTCTAATCTGCGCCGCTTTCGGGTCGCTCTTTGCCTGCCTTGCCTTTGTTATGAAGTGGAGCTTGGGCCTGGCAGCGATGCCCCTTGTTCTTGGCTCCTGGCTGCTGCTCTTGCTTTGGCGCAAACAGTCTCAGTGTTGTAGTCAAACTCTCCGGGTCGGAATCAGCACGTTTGCGCTGGTGTTCGTCGCGCTTCAGGCTGCGCTGTTCGACTCCGTGGCATCCTGGCGCCAATGGATTGCAGTCTCCTCTGAAATCGCGCGCGGTTACGGAGCCGCCTTGAGCATCAAGGGCGAGAGCAGCGCTCTCGTTCTTGCCTTGGCTGCTCTCATGCCTCTGCTTTCTCTAATCTGTCTTCTCTCTCGGCAGCCCCGACAGTCTCTGCTTTTGTTTGCTGTGCCGACTCTCGTCTTTTTCAAAGAAGGTTTCGTCCGGCAGGACGGACATCGCTACATTTTCTTCTTGGCGCTGACCATGATTCCGGTCATCCTCTTACTTGCTCCGAACCTTCGCCCCCGTGATCGCTCTTGTCTGCTGCTAGCCTTTGGCGTGGCCTTCGCTGCTTCGGTCACGTACGCTTCGCACTTCCAGGCTTTCCCCGCTTTGCGGCGGGATGGCGTTGTCAACTTTGTTCTGCTTAGTCCGGGTGCGCAGAACTTCGCCGCCCTTCTCCCCTCTTCGGACACGCCGCAGCGGCTCCGCTTAGCCTCCGCCTCCAATCTCCGCAGCGACATTCTACCCTCCGAATGGTGGAAGGTTGTAGGTCACTCCAGCGTCTCGCTCCTGCCTTGGGAAATCAGCACTGCTGCCGCAAACGGTCTGAACTGGCAACCGATCCCCACGCTTCAGCTGTATGCCGCTTCCACAGCGTGGCTCGATCAACTCACCGCATCCGCTATCGAAAAACGCGGCGCTCAGTATCTTGTCGTTTGCTTCGCAAGTCTCGACGGTAGGAACATCATTGTCGATAATCCACTCGTTTGGCGTTCGATATCCCGCGCCTACACCGTGCTGGCTTCCGACATCTCTTCGCAAAGGCTCTTACTCGCACGCAAGCCGATGCCTGCCGAACCCAACCGGCTGAAGGAGCTTTCCCAGGGACAGGGCCGCTTTGGAAATTGGCTCGAAATTCCCAGGCAAAACAGCCCCCTCTATGCGTCTCTGAACGTAACCGTTTCTCCCCTGGGTCGTGCGGCTGAGTTGCTTTATCAACTGCCGCCTCTCTATCTAGAAATCCAGCGAGCCAGCGGCGCCGCCTCGAGCTACCGTTTTTTGTCAAGGACCGCGGTAAACGCGATTCAAATCGATTCAATCCCGGATAGCACGGAGGATCTCGCTGAGCTCCTGCGCGGTTATCGAAGTCGCGATCCTGTCGTTCGATTCCGCATCGCTCGCCCTCATACGGAACCTTGGTTCCACCAGCAGTACAGCTGGAGCTTGTTATCTGGTCCTGGTTACTCGATCGCCACCCCGGCCAAGAGCTCGGCTCCGCTCGCAACCAGCATCTCGCCGGCGGAGGGAAGCGGGATGAGTGCTTTCCTGAAAGTCACCGCTTCTCGGCCCAGCCAGATAAGTGATGTCCACTTGCTTCAGGTCCTCATCAACGATCAATTGACCGGGGTTGCCGCTTGCTATCTCAGCTATGAAGTTCCTCAGAATCGCTTGTGGTTAATCGCTGATGTGGGTCACGGCTCCGCTGGTGTCGGCAAACCTGGCCAGGAAACCATTCTAAAAACTTCACAATGTCAAGTACCGCTCGGCCAGTCGAATGTCTATGTCTCGGAGAAGGAGATCACACTGACATTGAAGATCGACTTTCAAAGGTCGTTTATCGGTTCACGTCGCATCTTTGTATGGGCAGGCGAATCGGATCCCAAGTGGCATCCCGAAGCAATTTGGCGTGTGAATTAGTTCGAACCTGATTACGCCTCGGCATTTCGTATCGCCGTCGCTGCAAACCTCTCCGGTGTCAGCGCTTCGATAAACGCGCGGCGATGTCGGAATCAAGATGACTCGCCAGCGCTAAAGCCTGCTTGGCTCCCGTCTCATCGCCCTGCTGTCGCAGTGCCGACCCGAGATTGTATTCCAGAATTGCAGAAAGCGGGTTCATCGTGAGTCCCTGTCGAAAAACTTCGATCGCTTCCGGCAGCTTGCCAGACGACGCCAGTGCAGCTCCCAGGCTTTGATAGGCAGAGACCATCTCCGGATCGAGCTCAATCACCCGGCGAAGCATCTGAATCTGATCTGCCGGCTGCTTGTTCAACGTCAACGCGAAGTCGAACTCCGCCGACGCATCCTGCGGGTACGATTTCACGGCGAATCCGAGCACCTCCGACGCGCGCTGGACATCTCCTGATTCGGCCAGCGCTCCACCCATCCAGACCAGTGCACGCAGAAAGTACGGGTAAACTTTGAGCGCTTCCTGGTCCTTCTGGACGGCGCCCGTCAGATCGCCTTTCGCTTTCAGAGCAACCGCCTTTTCGAACAGCTGGTTAGCCTCCCATTTGAAATCGCGCGGCAACCGATGCACAATAACGCTCTGCCCGCCTTGATCGATGATCCCGCTGGTCTCGCCATACGTAAGTCGCGCCGCCGCCTCGGCAACGCGGGAATCCAGGTCGGCTAACTTCATCTCACCTACAAATCCACCGCCAGGGGCCGTGGGGTCAATCGACGTATCGTGTGCGACGTCGTAAAAAGACTCACCCCGTGCCAACCGCCCCTGCGCCGCCTCCGCTTTCGCATGATCTTCAGCCACAATGATCTGTAGGTATTCACGCTTCGGTGGTACCAACGACCGTAAATGATCATCGCGCCGCCCCGCCTTGACTCCCAATTCCGGATGCACCGCGATCCAGTGATCCGTAAGGCGAAAGCCGTTCGAGTCGAGTGAAGGCATATGACACTGAATGCAGTCTGACTTCGCGTTGATGGGACAAATCGACGCGTGTTGTGCTGTCTCGATCGAATGACAGCGAAGGCACGTGGTCACCGAACGTTCGGCCACCTGCGGAGAATCCCGGTGAGGATCATGACACGAGGTACAACTCAGCCCTTCACCGCTTTGAATAAAACATTCGGAGTGGCGCAGAGCCGGCACCTGGCTCGACACCAGCACTTCGCTAGGTACCGGGTCGGAATGGCTGGCGGTGCTTAGCCCCTTGTGGCACTGTTCGCAGACCTCCATTACGCGAGCGCCCTGCAGGCTTTCTGGCCTCACCGGAGGTCGCTGCTGCCCATTTGTCACCTGCATCGAAGCGACGTGGTCGGCCGCGGGTCCATGGCAGCTTTCGCATCGAACCCCACCATGCTGGCCAGCCCCCAGAGTGCCAGGCTCGCCATGACACGTCACGCATCTCTGTTCGAAATCCTTACTGAGAGTCCTTCCGAGCAAACCTTCCACATCGTTAGGCTTCTCTTTCTGAAAACCCGGCGAGAGTATCAGCGTTCCATGAGGCGAATAGGCATATCGACCCTCGAGCAGAGTCGATCTCGCCAATGGAAGTCCAGCTACTTGGTCAGTGCGCAAAAGAAAACTGACGCCGTGCCGTTTGCCGCCCATCACCGTCTCCACAGGCAACACGGTTTTCGTGCCGTTGCCGGATGTAACGGAAAATTCGAACCCGTTTGCCACCCGGTGGACGTCATACTGCAATGCAGGATCGCTGCCCTCTGTCTTATGCTGCTTGAAATTCCCTGGCAGAGCTGGTGCGGTAGCGCCCCACCAGGTCTTTGCCATCGCGGTGTTCAGCTGCTCTGTCGAGATTTCTTTATGACACTTAGCGCAGGATTCCGGGCCCGCATAGCGCTGCGGTGGATCGGCAGCGTAAACATAGGAAATCATCACTACCGAAGAAACCGCTGTCCACCAGAGTCTGCACAGCGCACGAACGAAAGCTGCAGTCAAAAGTCGAATATAACAAGATCCGCTCACCGTAACTTTTTTAGCCAGATGACGAACTTTGAGATGAGCGTTTGATGGAAACCTCAAGCCGGAGAGTAGACATGGCAACAACACTGACGCGGATTGCAATACTGATTGCCTTTATCGGAACTCTGGGCGCGTGGACGCGCAGCAAAGCAGCAGGCGCTGGCCCCAGATCGCCCATCGTCTTGGAGTTATTCACCTCAGAGGGTTGCTCAAGCTGTCCCCCGGCAGATCGCCTTTTACAGTCGCTTGAAGAAGAGCAGCCCATCGGCGGTGCCCGGCTGATCGTGCTCAGCGAGCACGTAGATTACTGGAATAGCGGCGGCTGGGCCGATCCTTACTCATCGAAGCTCTTCAGCGAGCGCCAGGGCTGGTATGCCGAACAATTTGGACTCGACGGTGTTTACACGCCGCAAGTCGTGGTCAATGGCCAGCGTGAGACCGTTGGCAGTAACGCGGCCGCGATCCGCAAGGCGGTTGAGGCTGCACTCGGAAGCCAAAACATCTCGCTTACTCTGTCCCGCGCTGTCCATGCCGGTAATCAGCTCACCTTTCATCTCTCGTCAGCTGATCTGCCGGCATCTGCGGGTTCAGCCACGGTCTACATCGCACTCGCCCAAAACAGGGCGCGCTCGAGCGTAACTAGAGGTGAGAATGGCGGCCGCTCTCTCACGCATGTGGCAGTTGTGCGGGCGCTCTCGCCGGCAGGCACTGTAAAGGGCGGATCGTCATTCTCGAAGAACATTACCATCCCGGTTCCGTCAGCCATCGCCTCGGAACGCTACCACATCGTTGCCTTTTTGCAAGACACTAAGTCGCACAAGATCTTGGGTGCAGCCTCCGAAGAGCCATCGAGCTAACTACGGCTCTCAAAAACGGCCGCGTGGTCGTTACTCATCGATCTCTGGAAGTGCTTTCCGCGATAATGGCGTTGTACCTTCCTGATGCGTCTCGCATGTTCGGAGCTTTTCTCCTGGTTGGAGAAGGGCGCCACCGTTGTACTTCCTAATCGACTCCTGGCTGCGGTCGCCTACCGGCAGTTCACGGCTCACCAGCTTCACGCTTCCCGGGTTAGCTGGAATCGCCCGGAAATCCTGAGCTTGAGTGCTTGGACGACCAGCGAGTGGCAGGATGCGCGCTATGGATCCCGCGACGTTCCCGTTTTGCTCTCGCCCGCTCAGGAGCATCTGCTCTGGAAGCGCATCATCGCAGCCCAGTCGCCCGATCTGTACGATACCGACGGGGCTGCTGCCCTTGCCGCTCGTTCTTCCGCTACCGTCGGCCAATGGGAACTGCCGGCTCTTGCCGATGCGGCGGATTTTGGCAGCGGCGCACGCCACTTTCAGCGCTGGCTCGAGATCTTCCGTCGCACCTGCTCGGAAGAGGGCTGGACTACTCGCTCCGATCTCTGGAAACTTCTGCCCGCTTGGCTGCGCAGTGATGCCAGTCGCCAGAAATCTCTCGTATTCCCGGCTGTGCGCCGGCCGCCTCCGGGTTTTCAGCGCCTAATTGAAGCGCTTGGCAGCAAAGCCATCGTCCAGCCCATCGATCCTTCACCTCCCAAATCGTTAGCGCCTGCCCGAAGCTTCACTGAAGTTTCGGATGAGCTCGATTTTGCGGCCCGCTGGGCTCGTGCCGCTTTCGAAGATAATCCGTCGCACTCAATCGCAGTCTTCGTCGCCGGGCTCGAGTCCCGCCGCAGTCAGGTCGATCGAGCTTTCTACAATGTGTTCTACTCCGGCGCCTGCCGCAGCCTTACCGACCACCACTTACGCGACATGCTCGGCGAGCATCTGGCTTATCACTTCTCCGCCGGCAGGCCGCTTCATACCCATCCCCTGATTGCGGGTGCGCTCCTGCTTCTGGAAGTGGCCTCCCCACGCATCCCCATCGCCGATGCCGGCGCCATTCTCCGTTCCCCCTGGACCGCTGGCGCTCTGGTTGAAAAAAGCGCGCGCTCTCTTGCCGACCTGCATTTGCGCCGCCATCGCGAGCTCGACGTCCTGCTCTCCGATCTCGAAATTTCCTCTTTGCGCTGCCCCCTCCTGCAGGAGCGTTGGCCTGCAGTTCGAAAGGCAATCAGCCGTCGGCACGAGCGAGACAGTTTCAGTAGCTGGACTGCATTCTTCGGCAATCTGCTAGTCGCTCTAGGCTGGCCTGGCGGCGGCGATCTCAGCTCCGACGAACAAAATGCGCTCGAAGCTTGGAAAAACACTCTGTCCCAGCTTGGCTCTCTGTCCCTTGTGTCCGGAGATGTCCCCTTCGAAGAGGCGCGCCACGAACTCGGTCGCTTGCTCGAAGCGGGATCTTTCGAAGATGGCAGCCTTCTCGCTCCGATCCAGATCTTAGATGCTACCGCCGCTGGTGGCCTTCAAGTGGATCGATCTCTGATCGTCGGGCTCGGCGAAGAGACGTGGCCGCCGTCTTATTCTGGTACGCCTTTCATACCGTCGTCCGTTGGTCGAAAATTCGGCATCCCAGGCAGCTCGCGGGATCTCGTCCGGATTGAGCGTGAAAGCCTCACGGCCGAACTCTTCTCCACCGCCCCGATCATCGCCGCTTCCTGGTCCGGCCGGCTCTCTCCTTTGGCCGCAAGGTTCGTGCAGCCCGTGTCTGAATCTGCCACCGCTTGGGCAGGCAAGAGTAGCTGGCAATCTTACAAGCCAGCTATCTTGGAAGAACGAACGGACAACTTCGGACCTCCGTACCTGCCCGTCGCAACAGCCAGGGGCGGCACGGGCATCATCAAGTCTCAGTCTTTGTGTCCGTTTCGCGCTTTTGCCGAATACCGCCTCTCCTCCGGCGCTCCCGAAGAAGGCTGCCTCGGCTTCGATGGAAGAGATCGCGGCGGACATCTCCACACTGCACTCGAGTTCGTTTGGAAAAATCTCCGTACACAGCAGAACCTCAAGGCCACCTCTAAAGCCGACCTTGCCAGGCTTATCGCCGAGGCCGCCCTTCACGCCGTGCGCATCGACGAGTCGAGTTCGTTTGGAAAAATTGTTGGCCAGGTTGAGATCGAGCGTCTCAAAACCGTCATCTCCGACTGGCTCGATATAGAGCGCAGCCGCCTTCAACCCTTCACGGTCGAGACGATCGAAGAAGAGCAATTCGTCGAGCTCTCCGGCCTTAAGCTTCGCCTGCGACTCGATCGCATGGATCGCCTCCCCAGCGGCGGTCTTCTCCTGATCGACTACAAAAGCGGCGAGCAGAAGCAAGCGAAGCTTGAATGCCCTCGACCGCAAGAACCTCAGTTGCTTGTCTACGCGGCAGGTATTGGCGATTCGGTCGAAGGCGTCGTCTTCGCTCAGCTCAAGCAGCGCGATGTGCGCCCTGTCGGCTGGACTCGTGACTTGCATTTCAGGAAAGAGCGCAAGAAAACGGTGGAGTCGCTAGGCATGGCATGGGACGAGAGGATGGAGGAGTCTCGTCACGAAGTCGAACGTCTCGCCGAACAGTTTAAGTCCGGTTACGCGGCCGTCGATCCGCTGCCGGGCGCCTGTGATTACTGTGCGCAGAAGCCGTTCTGCCGCATCCACGAACGCGCAACGCAGACCGAGGACGAATCAGATTGATCCCCGACCAATTAGAGCGCGAGCGTGCTCTCGACCCCTCCCGTTCATTCATCGTTCAAGCGCCTGCCGGCTCCGGCAAGACCGGACTCCTCGTCCAACGCTATTTGAAACTGCTCTCCTCTGTCGAAAAGCCCGAGAGCGTCATCGCCATGACCTTTACGCGGAAGGCCGCCGCCGAAATGAAGGAGCGCATCCACGACGCGTTGCTTGCTGGCTCTGCCGAAGAGGACGAAAAGGCGGACGAGCATACCGTCTGCACACGCGAACTTGCTCGTGCCGTGCTTGCTCAAGACCGGCGCCACGGCTGGAACTTACTGTCCGACATCTCGCGGCTGCAGCTCGAAACCATTGATTCCCTCTGCGCCATGCTCGCCCGGCAGATGCCGCTCGTGTCTGGTTTTGCGGGCTCGGTTGAAGTCATCGAGGATGCCACCGAGTTGTACCGTATCGCAGCCGGCCAGACGCTCCGGTTCTTGAGCGAAGGTTCCGAAGAACTGCAACAACTGCTCACTCGTCTGGGAGTCTACTTCGATAGCGATTTCAATTGCCTCTCCGACCAGATCGTACGCATGCTCGCCCAACGCGATCAATGGCCATTCGGCGGGGATCACTCCGCTAGCGAAACGCAGGACTTTCGCCTCTTGCTCACTGCTGCCGAATACCTCCTCGACCGCGTCTTTGCAGAACGCGGCAGTGTCGATTTCACTGCCATCACACAGGCCGCTATCAAAGTTCTTGGTTCGCCCGAGCAGCCGAGCGACTTTCTGTACGGGCTCGACTACCGGATTCAGCATCTGCTAGTCGACGAGTTCCAGGACACCTCGCTTGCCCAATACAAATTGATCAACGCTCTGACGGCCCAATGGTCTGAGAACGACGGCCACACCTTGTTTCTGGTCGGTGATCCGATGCAAAGCATCTACCGCTTTCGCGGCGCCGAAGTGTCGCTTTTCCTGCGAACCTGGAACGAGCAGCGGCTACAGTCTGTCCGTCTTCACCCCATTGTTCTTCGGACAAACTTCCGTTCTACGCCCGAGCTCGTCAACTGGGTAGGGGAGCAGTTTCAGCCCATGATGTCGAGCGAAAGCGACCACGCCGTCTCGTTTCGTCCGGCGCAAGCGGCAAGATCTGCGTCGGGCACGTTCCCCGAATGGTCGGCCCTTGTCGGTGACGACTGTGCCCAGGAACCATTCGCGGTGGCTGAACTGGCTCAGCGGGCGCAGAAAATCGGAACGGTGGCGATCCTCGTTCGCAGTCGCAGTCATTTGACGGACATTCTTCCGGTTCTTCGGCGCAGTGAAATCGACTATGAAGCCGTCGAGATCGATCAGCTCGCGTCGCGCCAACACATCCTCGATCTGGTCTCTTTGACCAAAGCCATCCTTCACGTGGGCGATCGAACTGCATGGTTGGCCTGTCTACGTGCGCCCTGGTGCGCCCTGGACCTCGCTGATTTTTCTGTGCTCGCCGAGAACCAACGCGACTGTACCATCCTCGATCTCTTGTCCGATGACGCCAGGATTTCAGCCCTGTCTCAGCATGGGCGCTCGAACGCTTCGCGGATTCGGGAGATCTTGTTCGCTGCCGTGAACGAGGCTGGCCGTACCCCGCTCCGCACGCTCATCGAAAACACTTGGCTGCTGCTTGGCGGCCCCGCCTTGCTGCGAGACATTCACCAGATCGAGGACATCCAGACATGTCTTTCTCTGCTGGAGAGTCTTGAGGATGGTGGTGTCATCCGGGACTTCACTCAGCTGAACAACCGGTTGTCTTGCCTGTTCGCAAAACCGGCGACTGCTCAGAACAGCGTGCAGATCATGACGATCTTCAAAGCCAAGGGCCTCGAATTCGACACGGTTATCCTGCCGCGCCTCGAGGGCATTACAAAAACGCCCGAGCGCGATCTTTTGATCTGGGATGAATCGAGTATTGCTGCGCAACCCCGCAAAGGCGAGAAGAACGACGCGTATGATGAAATCCGCAAGCGGCAGCAAATTAAGAATGATGAGGAGCTGAAGCGCCTTCTCTACGTCGCCTGCACTCGTGCAAAGAATAATCTATATCTGATCGGCAGTGTCAGACCGAAGCGGGACGGTTCTCTCGCACAGCCGAGATCTGGCACATTTCTTTCTCTGCTTTGGCCCTCGGCCCAGCTTGAATTTCAGAGCGCCCTTCGGCGTGCACCGGCGCAGCTATCCCTTGGGTTTGCGGACGACACGCCTTCCACCCACGAATCTGAGCCGCAGACGATTCTGCGCAGCTTCCCTGAAGATTGGCGGCTGCCTCGGTTCAGCCGCTGGGTAAAGTGGCAGCCCGGTGTGAAGGTAACTACCGCATCTGCGCGCAAGGTGACTTACGAATGGGTGAGCGATACAGGCCGCCACGTCGGTACCGTCGTACATGAATTGCTGAAGCGCTGGTCAGGGCATAGCTTGCCCGATCTTGAGCCCGTAATCAAGTCAGAGTTATTGCGTCTCGGGGTTCCTCGTTCAGACGAGAATATGGCGTGGGAGCGCGTCAGTCGCGCAATCACGAACACACTTTCAAGCAAGCGGGGCAAATGGATTCTAGCCCCGCATTCCGAAAGCCGGTCGGAACTCCCGATTGGCGGCAAGCTGGGAGACCAACTCATCAGCGGCACCGTCGATCGCATCTTTCGGGATGATGATGGCCGCCTGTGGATCATCGATTTCAAAACGAGCGAGCATCAAGGTGCTCGCATGCAGAAATTTTTAGACGAAGAACAGCGTCGCTACAAACCTCAGTTGGAAAGTTATGCTGCGCTGATTAGTCGTCTTGAAAGCGGCCCGATCTGGTTGGGATTGTATTTTCCGCTGCTCGACGCGTGGCGCGAGTGGCAGTTCGAACAGGAAGAGCGGCTCGTTTCTAATTACACTGGTTGAACCGATGTCACAACCGAACCCGCTGATCATTGCCCTCGATTTCGACCACCCGGATCAGGCGCTTGCGCTAATAAAAAATGTGGGCTCACAGGCTGAGTTTTACAAGATCGGGATGGAGCTCTACGCTGCGGGCGGCATGCAGTTCGTCTCGGTTGTCAGCTCTTTAGGCAAAAATGTTTTTCTCGATCTGAAGCTCTATGACATTGGCGAAACTGTGAAGCGCGCGACCCGGCAAATCTGCCAGACCGGGCTCGTGCGCTTCCTGACCGTGCACGGAAGCCGGTCTGTTATGCAAGCCGCCGTTGAGGGCAGGGGAGCGGCGGATACCAAACTCCTGGCCGTCACGGTGCTGACAAGCTTCGATCAGGACGATCTCAGTGATTTGGGCTTTTCGGTTCCGATATCGGAGTTAGTCGAGTTACGAGTCAGGAAGGCAGTAGAAAGTGGTATCGACGGCATCGTCTGTTCGCCGCTCGAAGTTGCTAACGTACGAAAGATAGCTGGTCCGGGTTTGTTGTTGGTCACACCGGGCGTGCGTTCACCCGGTAGCGCCAAGGGAGACCAGAAGCGTGTGGCAACCCCCGCGGAAGCGATACGCGAGGGTTCCGATTACCTGGTAGTGGGTCGGCAAGTCACAAGAGCTGCGGATCCGTGCACCGCTTACGGGCAGATCTTGTCGGAGATCAGGCAGGCTTAGTTGTCTTCAGCAGCGCCAGCAGCGCTGTTCCGTTCGGCGTGCCTAAGCCAGTGCAGCAGTCCCAACCTTTGGAAGCGTGATAAGCGCCGTTGCTCCCCGATGTAATGTCGTGCAAGGCCTTGTGCTGCGAAGCCGTTCCGTACAGCACGGGATGAAGCCAGCCGGCGTTTCGCCCGAGCTCGGCATTGCACAGAGCGATCAGTCCGGCCCAAAGGGGCGCAACCGCGCTGGTGCCCCCAATCACGCTTTCCTGGCCGTCTACAAACACCTGGTAACCGGTTTGGGGGTCTGCCGCTCCTGCTACATCCGGCACTCCGCGTCCGGTCGAGTTCGCTGTCCCGACAGGTGCGGGAATGTGCAAATGAGCTTGGTATTCAGGCTTGGAGAAATAGGAGCTGACGCCTCCACCGGTTGCGCCTCCTGCAGTCCCATCGTTCCAGACTGTTTCTGCTTGAATGCGCCCACCGCTGCCAAGCAGGCGCGTGCCGCCGCAAGCGAGCACCCACGGGCTCGACGCCGGAAAGTCGACATGCCCTTTCCCATCCTGCTCGCCATCGGACGAACCGTCATCGCCGGCTGCCGCACAAACCGTGATCCCAAGCAAAGCAGCATCGTGAAAGGCCGCGTGGAAGGCGTTCAGTGCCTGGCCGGTCCACTCACGTTCAGCCGCACCCCAGCTGATCGAAATGACAGACGGCCGGCGAACGTTGTCATGAATGGCAGCGTTGATTGCATTCAGGAACCCGGCATCCGTATTCGGAGCAAAATAAACCGCGATATTTGCACCTGGCGCGACTGCCCCGGCAACTTCGATATCCAGAGCGACTTCGCTATCCGCGCTGGTTGGATCTCCCGCAGGCATGTTGGGAGCGCCGTCCACACTGACGGCGGTAACAGACACGCCGCCCAATCCGAGACGTTTCCAGTACGTCTTCAAATCACCGCCTCGGTATCCTCCGTCCAGTTCAATCAAAGCAATGGTCTGACCGTCGCCCGTTCCGGCCGGGAAATCATATAAACGTGCGATCTCGAGCGGCGTGTATGAGACGGCACTGGCGGCATGCCGCACCATCTTGCGACTTGGGCAAGCTGCCGGGCGCTCATCGAAGCCGAAAACTGCGACCACAACTTCGCAGAGCTCTTCCGGAATGGAGAGTGATCCTTGTCGAGTTCGAAGGAGTGCCCGGCCAACCTGCGACATACGAACGTCTGCTTTGAAAAGCTCTGTCAATTTTCCGAGCGGGCCCGAGATGGTGAACGACCTTGCTTCCGGATGAACTCTCACTTCGCAAAACTGGTGTTCTGACGCGAATGCTCGGACGGCATCTATGTCCTCGGGAGCGGCGCCGTGTGTCTCGGAAAAGGTTCCGCGCACCGCCCGCGTCTGATCCTTCGAAAGAAGCGTCCTACGTCGTAAGATCAGGGTAAGTTCGATCGTCTGTTCACCGAGCGGCAAGCCCGCCGGTACGGAATCTTGCGGATGCTGGCGCTCGCTGCCGGCCAGCATTACATGACAGGACATATGAATCTTCCTCCTGCCTAACACTACTGAGCACCAAAGATCTCAGTGATCTAGTGATGCTTTATTTGTCTGCCGCTAAGTATTTCTATCTAAGCCACTTGGAAGTGTCATATAAAGCCCCAAATCGCGGTGATCACTACTGGAAGCGTCCAGTAGGTAATCTGGTTCAACAAGCATGAACGGAGTTTTGAAGTGCTCAGTCTTATTGTTCAGCCTTTCGGTAAGCAGCCTGTATCCGCAATCGACTGCCAAAGTTCTGACAGGCGCGGAAAAAGCGGTAAGCCAGCCGGCAAACGCGAGTACGGCTTCCGACCCGCTGAACCGCGCCACGCCTAGAAGCTCGATTTACAATTTCCTCGAAGCGTGCCATCGGGGCAAGCTCAACACCGCTGCACAGTATCTCGACTTGCGAAAAATGAGCAGCGAGCGGCGCGCCTCGGAAGGCCCGGAGATCGCCGCCAGCTTAAAGAGGCTACTCGATCGCAATCCGCGCTTCGAACTCCGCCGGCTCAGCGATTCGCCAGAGGGAAATACGGCCGATGGACTCGAGCCAAACGTAGAGGATCTTGCCCAATTCGATATGAACGGCGAGCCGGTTACGCTGCACATGGAGCGAGTGACTCTCCCGCAGGTTGGACAGGTCTGGATAGTCTCCTGGCCAAGCGTATTGCTGATTCCGGAATTGAGCAACGCGTCGGGCCAGACCTGGATTGAAAAGCAGTTGCCGCGGCCGCTGCTGAACATTCAGCTGCTCGGCACACCGCTTTGGATCTGGCTGGCATTGCTGCTGGTAGCAGTCATCCTCTCGGCAATCTCGCAGGTGCTTTCTCGCTTGTTCATCAGGATTGTTTCTCCAGTCGCAAAGCGGTTCGCGAAATCGTTCCAGGCGCAGCGCTTGGAAGCCCTCACTGAACCCTTGCGGCTGCTCCTTTCCATTCTCGTTTTCCGAGCCTCCATGGCGTTCTTCCCGCCAAGTGCCTTAGTGCGAGACATGATGCTGAAGATGTTGACGCTGCTATTTGTGCTCGGCGCAGCTTCTCTGTTGATGCGGCTGGTCGACGTCATATCGGATAACGTTGTCTCCCGGCTCGATCCCCGCCAGAGGGCATTGACGTACTCCATCTTTCCGCTCGGTATTCGCTTTGTGAAGATCGCGATCTGTTCTTTCGCGATCTTGTTCGCGCTGAATCAGTGGGGGTACAACACCAGCACCATCATTGCCGGGCTAGGCGTTGGGGGAATCGCGATTGCGCTCGCAGCGCAGAAGACAATCGAAAACCTGTTTGGCGGAATATCGGTGATTACAGATCGGCCGGTTCTCGTAGGGGACTTCTGCCAATTCGGCGGCCAGGTAGGAACGATCGAAGACATAGGGCTACGTTCCACCCGCATCCGGACACTCGATCGCACCTTGGTTACCGTACCGAATGCGCAGTTTTCCACAATGACGCTCGAGAATTTCTCCAAGCGCGACAGAATGTGGTTTCATCCTACTCTTCGTTTGCGTCGCGATACCACGCCAGAACAAGTGAAAAGCATGATGGCGGCGGTAAAGGACATCCTTGAGAAGCATAACGACGTGGATGCCTCCGGCGTGCCCCTCCGGTTCACCAAGATTACCGATCTCTCGCTGGATCTTGAGATTTTCGCTTATGTGCTCACCACTGACTTCAACGAGTACTTGAAAATTCAGACGGAACTGCTGCTGAGCTTCATGGAAGCGGCCGCCAACATCGGTACCGGCTTTGCGGTTCCTTTCCAGGAAGGTTATAATCTCACGCTCGATCCGTTGAGGCCTGATCTTCGCCATCCGCACAAGGTCCTGCAGCAGAGTCAAGCGGAGGCCGGCGTAGATGGTGCGACTCCTGCAACGGGGCAGGGAAGCTCGTCCTAAAACTCGGAGCGCAAAAGATCAAAGTAGATATGTAGTCCGAGCCGAAACTGATCCACCGGTATTCGTTCGCTATCGCTGTGCATGCTCGCCAGTGTTTGGGTGTCGATGATCATGGGAATCAGACCGTAAACCGTAACTCCGCGAGCGCGAAACTTCTGGCCGTCTGTTCCGTAGGGAACCACGATTGGTAAAACAGTCGCTTCAGGATGATGCTTTTTAATCGCGGCCTGGATATCGCGATATAAGGGCGTGTCACTCTTACTCGGAGGGGTGGGCTCCGGCTTTTGAGATATTTCTTCAAAAGTGACATGCGGATCGTTCACGCGAGCTTTGATCTCCGAGAGAAACTCGTCTGCATTCTGACCCGGAAGAAGGCGGCAATCGAGTGTGGCTTCCGCCAGAGATGGGATGACATTCGCCTTGGGTGGATCGCCCACCCCGCTGCGCAGCGAGGTTACCGAGATCGTGTTTTGCTGGATGGCGTTCATGAACTTATTAGGCGAGAAGCTGCCAAGTTCCGTGCGCATCTCGGCTAAAATCGCGTTCGGCTTATCGGCAGGAGCAAACATCTTGGCTTTCGCGATGGCCTGAATTAGAAGATCATTCGCATTGTCGGGGATCGGCTGCGAGCCATGCCCGGCGGTCCCCTGCGCCCGCAACCGCAACCAAAGCACCTGCTTGTCTGCTACTGAGACTCCGAACACCAGTTTGCCTGGCGTATAGGCATCGCGAGATCCAGCCCCACCTTCATCCAGAACGTATTCAGGGTTCAGCTCGCTCCAGTGATTCGCAATCAGCCACGAAGCTCCATCGGCGCCGCCTGTCTCCTCGTCCGATACGGATAAGAAAATGATGTCGCGGGCGGGAACAACACCCAGCTGCTTAAGCAGCACGAGCGCCGTCAATTGCATGATGGCCGTACTCTTCATGTCGAGCGTGCCGCGACCCCAGATCTCGCCGGACTCGATCTTTCCTCCGAACGGGTCGTGTTTCCATCGCGCAGCGTCGACCGGCACGACGTCCATATGATTTAGCAGAATCAGCGGGCGCTTGGAATGATCTCTGCCGGGAAGTTTCACCAGCAGGTTTGTCTTTCCGTTCCCTCCATGAGGCAGCAGCTCCGCCTCCATTCCGTGGCTTGCAAACTCACTCTGGAGGAAGCGGGCCGCCTCGCCCGTATCGGCTGGAGGATTTATGCTCTTGATCTGAACGTAGCGCTGCAGAAGCGAAACAGCGTGATCTTCCGCTCGGGGCCAATCTGGTTCAGCGGCGGCCGACAAGCCTGGATCGCAAAAGGAAAGGACGAGCAGAATGAGGGCGTATTTCATTTTTCTAAGTTTGGTAAGTGCGAAAGCGTTGAGGTATTTCCGTCCATGCGCAGCGCTTCGAGAACGGCGCCAGCAGCGGGACTAAGCCGTGGGAACATTGCTTCACAACGAAGGTCCGCGCGGATCCTCGCCTGAAAGGCCTGCCGCAGCACCGGGCTTGTGAAGACGCCCCCAACGTAAGCGATTGGAACCGAATCGGAAGGCGCGAAAAGATGCTTGTGAACGCCACCGGCAAACCAACTCAGCGCTCGTACCGCGGCATCGATGATTTCGAGCGCGACAGGATCTCCGTTCTCCGCGGCATTCGTAACAATCGGGGCAAGTGCCGCAATCGGCTGGCGATCCTTTTCGACATAGAACCGGTGAAGAAGAGCGTTTGCGCTTTCCGCACCGGTCGCTTGGAGGAGCAGCTCTCTCAGCGCAGTCGCGGGTCCCCAGCCTTCTTCCATCTGAAGTGCCGCCCGCAGCCCGCGCCGCGTGAGATCGAAGGCCCCGCCCTCGTCACCGTAGATGTACCCCCAACCGCCCGCACGCGCCGACCGCCCGTTTTGATCCCTGCCGAAAGCCATCGACCCCGTGCCCGCTATGACCACAATGCCTGCCTCACCGCCGGTCGCTCCGATAAGTGCAATCTCGGCATCATGCGTGATCTTCAATCGAACGCTTCGAACCAGTTGTCGGACGAGTACGCTCTTGTCCTGCGCTCCCCCGCTGAAACCAAGGCAGGCCGCGTGGAATTCCTGCGTCGATAGCAAGCCCGCCTGACGAAAAGCTTGATCAAGACAGTCCCCTATAACGGCGAGGAACTTGGCATTCGCTTCGGGTCCGCTGACATGATTACAGGGACCGCTGCGCCCGGCTCCGATGATGCAGCCTTCAGCGTCTGCGATCAGAGCCGTAGTACTCGATTGACCGCCGTCGATGCCCAGATAGTAGCGGATCTCATGAGAGCGTTTTGTCCTTGGCATAGCAGATCGGGTCGAGCGGGCAGGAGGCGCAACGCGGCTTTCGCGCAATACAGATTTGACGGCCGAAGTGAATCACCTGATGAGCGAGCAATACCCAGCGATCCGCCGGCACCGTCTTCATCAGGTCCTGCTCGATCTTGACTGGATCAGTGTTCCTGGATAAATCGAGGCGGTTGGAAATTCGAGCGACATGGGTGTCGACAACCACCCCGGAAGCGATGCCGTACGCGGTGCCGAGAACAACATTCGCTGTTTTGCGCGCTGCGCCCGGCACTTGGAGCAACTCTTCCATACGCTTCGGTACGTTCCCGTCGTGTTCGGCGAGGAGTTTTCGAGCCGCGCCGATGACGGAACGCGCTTTGTTGTTGAAGAACCCGGTGGAGCGGATATCCTGAGCGAGCTCATCCTGCGAAGCGCCCGCGAAATCCTGCACAGTTGGATACTTCCGGAAGAGATCGGGTGTGACTTTATTCACGCGTTCATCGGTGCACTGCGCAGAGAGAATGGTTGCCACCAGCAGCTGCCAGGGATCACTGTGATGAAGCGCGCAGGTCGCTTGCGGGAAAAGCCGGTCGAGCTCCTGAGTAATTCGTGCCAGCCGGGCTTTGCGCTCGGCAGCCGTCTTCGGCTTGGCTACTTTACGAGGCGGAGTTACCGGGTGTAGGGAGGTCGGGACCGCTATTTGTGCTTCGGCCATAACGAAGCACTAAGATAGCGCAGCATTCCGTAGCAGCGAAGCGGCCGGTCAGGTTCTACGCCGATCCTGCCTCCACCTGCATCTAAAAGCTTTGGTTTCGGCATGCCCATTTATACGCTTCATTGTGAAATGCTGACACGGCGCTCTCTGCAGGAGACGTTCAAGATCTTCGAGGACCCATACAATCTGGCGAAAATCACGCCGCCATGGCTGAGTTTCAAGGTGACCTCGCCACGTCCGGTTGAGATGCGAAAAAATGCGGAGATTCAGTATACAATCCGCTGGCTTGGCCTTCCCATGCACTGGAAGACGATCATTCGCGAGTACGAACCGCCGTTTCTGTTTATTGATGAGCAGGCGGAGGGCCCGTACACGCTCTGGCGTCACCGGCATACCTTTCAGCCCAGTGGCGAAGGAACTAAAGTTGGAGATCATGTTGAGTATGCCCTGCCACTCGGGCCGCTCGGAACGGTAGCGCACTCGCTGATGGTGCGAAAGCAATTGCTCGGCATCTTCAACTACCGGCAGGCGCAGCTACAAAAAATGTTTGGAGACGGCACGGTGCAGACCGCAGCGCCGCAAATTACGCCCTAAGGTGGTGGTAAGCTGTCATGCAAATTTCAGCCGGACTTACCCTCAAGGGTTCGTTTTGACAAACAGCGTGTAGCAAAGATAATAGATACATGGCTGCTCAACCTGTGCCGCTAACTCTTGAGGAATTTCACTCCTTGCACGGCGAAGCAAAACCCGCTTATGAATACTGGCATGGCGTAGCTGTCCAAAAAAAAATGCCCACTGTTTTGCACGGTATTGTGCAGGCCATACTGATCATGCTGCTGGAGAAGGCCGGCTGGAACACGGCATCAGAGGTTCGCCTGAAGATCGCTTCGGATGCGGAACCCGTTCCTGACGTAATCGCCGTGCAAGGCAAATTTAAAGGTCGTTATCCAACAACCGCGCCAGCGCTTTGCATTGAAATCTTATCGCCCCGAGACACTCTTGCCACCACTTTAGAAAAGGCCAGTACTTATATCGCCTGGGGATCCCAATGCGTGTGGATCATTGACCCGGAAAAGCGTACAGCCTGGAGTCTCTCGCCCGACGCCGTAGATGGGCCGACTTGGGTCGCGCCGAATGGGCTCCTCCGCATTGCTGAAACTTCTATCGAGCTGACGACTCTCTTCGCCGAAGTCGATAGGAAATTACAGACCGAAGATCGGGATTCCTAAAAAACAGTCGTCAATCGCGGCAGGAGCCGGTGCTGTTCCGTGGAAGCAGCCGCCCTGCCTTGCTTACGCGTGCGCGCCTCCCTAGAGCGGGTTCCTCCCGCACCCTCCATTCTGATATTTTCTACAGATCGGAGGTAGAAGTTTGCATTTCAAACTCTTCATGCTCATTGGTGTAATTAGCGCTGGCTTCATTGCACCGCCTCAGGCTGCTGCGGCCTGCGGAGACTCGATTTACGTGCGATTGACTTCGCCCGATCCCCAAGGAAACGGAACCAGTCAGCATCCGTTTGCAAACCTTAGCAGTGCCCTGAGTCTCTTCAACACTTGTAAGGTCGACGGGCGCATCATCTTCACCGGCAATCCGTATACGATGCCGGATTCTGCACCGGGTTTTTCCATTGATCCACCAGGGAGCGCCGCCGGGCTTCCACATCTGACCGTCACGCAAGACAGCGGATTCTCTCTCTCGCAAAACATCGATGCGACCACCGAGCAGCCTAAAACACGCAAACCGCTGTTCACTATTTCGCGGCCCAACACCGAACTCGACGCACTTGTGATTAGCAAGACCGCCTGGGCTGGAATCTATATCTACGGGGCCTCCAACGTAACCGTCTCCGGCAACACAATCAGCAATGGCGGAGGGCCTGCCATCTCCGCGGAATGGGTCACTGGAACCATGACAAACCTCAAGTTCAACAACAATACGATCAGCGGTGCGGCAGCACTCTCGCTCAACGCCGGCACTTATCCGATCACTCCACACTGGTGGGTCGGATGCAGCGGACCTTTAGTGAAGGGAGGATGGGCGCCTTCCATTTCTGTGCTCTCAAAAAATAGTCAATCCTTCACAATCACTGGCGTCGCCATCATCAACAACACGATAAAGTCCTCCTACGGCGAGAGCATCGCACTCAAAAACGTTGCTCAAAGTGAAATCTACGGCAACCGTATCGCAGATACTTTCTCGGTTGGAATTTACTTCGACCATAGTTACGGACGCGTCTCGGGCAACGTCGTAGAAGCGACCGCTACCGCCCTTTATCGCCTTTACCCTGATCATTCCTGTACACCCGCCGTTGGAATCGCTACCGGCATCGAGGATGTAACAACACCGGACATCGCTACGCCCGCGCCCGCGATGAGCCTCGATGTTTCGGGCAACCTGCTATCGAAGTTGCGCTTTGGCTTTGAAGCTTACCAGTATGTAGATTCGCAGTCCGGAAGGTCGGCTCCGTATGGACTCGTGAACCTGTCGATGGTGAATAACACCATCATTACGCGTTCCTCAAACGACTCGGGAACCAGTCTGTCGTTTCCCGGCAGCATCCACGTACAATCCATGTCCAATCGCGGCACGAACACCATCGAGAAAAACATTGTTTTCGCTCCCGGCAGCACCGCTTATGTAGATATCGCGCCTGAAAACATCACCGTGACGGGTAACAGATGGATCAATGTGCAAGGTGTTCCAAATGGCTGGTAAAACATTCGCGAGTACCTTAATCGCGATCTTCCGCTGATCCGAAACCGAATCGCGCTCTAAGGACAGAGCAGCGCCCTATCATGGTCGTGCAGGCTCAATCAGCCTCCTACGGGGGATCGTATGGAAAGCATACAAACGCTCATAGCTAGAACCTACTCTGCTTTCAACCGGCGTGACATCGACGCTGCACTGGCATCGATGAGCGAGAGCGTCAGCTGGCCCAAGGCATCAGAAGGCGGTCGAGTGGTTGGCAAGGAGGAGATTCGCGCCTACTGGAGTCGTCAGTGGAAAGAGTTTGATCCTCATGTCGAGCCGGTTGAAGTGATCGATCGTGGAGACGGCCGGATTGACGTCCGAGTTCGTCAGGTGGTCAGAAGCCTTGCCGGCGAGCCGCTCTCGGACAGCGAGGTGTGGCATGCCTACACGATCGCAGCGGGTCTCATCGAACGGATGGATGTCGAGGGAAGTGGAGCAGTTTCCGAACAAGCGCCGGCTTCCGCGTTTCGCCACCAACAGCCTCGCTGATCTCAACTGGTCACATCGGCTTGACCCGCTCGCAAAAGACATTCGTACTACGCGCGACGCACTAAGCTGTATTTGTAGCCGATGAAACGTCGTGAATTTCTGTCGACTTTGGCAGCCGCCAGCAGCGCCACCGGAGGCCCAAACGCACTCGCCACCCCAGTTCAGCCCGAAGCTACTCTCGGACAAACGGCAGCCTCGTTTCAAAGCGCCTGGAACCTTGAAGGTGATCGGCCCTGGGCGGGTGCGGACTACTGGGCGAATCCGCTGCAGGACTGGCGACTGCTGGGGAGACGCCTGGAATGTCATTCCGCCGGCGGAGACCGGAATGTGGCGTTATTGACCCGCACCGTGGCCGATCGCCCCGGAACTTTGCAGCTGGGTGTGCGGTTCGGACCCATGGACACGATGAAACCCGAACAGGGCTTTGTGGGATTCCGCGTCGGGGTGAAGCACCAGCTTGAAGATTATCGCGCAGCTGCGATCTACGGCAGAGGTTTGAATGCCGGCGTGAACGCAGATGGACGTCTATTTATCGGAGCGCCCGAATCGTCGGCGCCGCGGGTAGATCTGTCCGGCGAGGTACGCCTGCGGCTGGCAGCGACTCCCTCGGAAGCGGGGTACTCAGTGTCTCTGCTCGCGACCGGCTCCCACGCTACGAGCGTACAGATTACCCGCAACGTGCCAAGCGAGTGGCTTACCGGCGGACTTGCCCTGGTCTGCAGCTCAGGACCACTTGAGCCGACGCCCGTGCCGCTGGATCCAATTAAAGACTTCAGCTTCTATCCGTTAAATCAACAGCGAGGCGGACTCACACGCTTCTGGTTCGACGATTGGACTGTTAGCGGCAGTAAGGTAGACCGGCACGACGATCGGGCTTATGGACCGATCTTGTTCACGCTCTACACACTCAGCCACGGCACACTAAAGCTGTCGGCGCAATTTCCACCGCTCGGCAGTGGCTCCCCAAGGGCGATGTTGCAAGTATTGGAGAACGGGACTTGGAAGCCGATCACGACTGCCCAGATTGACCCGGATTCCTGGAATGCAACGTTTCGCGTGCCCGGATGGGATGCCACGCGCGATTGCGAGTATCGTGTTCTGTACGAGCAGCACGCCTATCACGGAACTGTCCGAAGAGATCCGGTCAACAAGCCGGATATCACAATCGGTCTGTTGACGTGCATTTGGGATTTCGGCTTTCCACACGCCGAATTTGTAAAGCACCTGGGACACCATCGTCCGGACATTTTGTTTTGGACGGGCGATCAGATTTATGAGCCCGTTGGGGGTTTCGGCGTAATTGCGAGTCGCGAGGCGAACATGCTGAAGCCGGCCATGCTTGATTTCCTGCGCAAATGGTTCATCTTCGGATGGGCGGTGCGCGAGTTGACCCGCGACATACCTTCCGTTTGCATGACTGACGACCACGACATGTTTCATGGCAACATCTGGGGCTGTGGCGGTCGTCCGACAAATCCGGCTATCAGCCTCGACGCGTCACAGATTGCTAGCGTCAGGTACGACCGGTACGCGGCGCAGGATTCCGGCGGATACAAGATGCCCGCCCGCTGGGTGAACATGGTGCAAAGGGCGCAAACGGCGCATCTGCCGGATCCCTTCGACGCAACACCGGTGCTGCAGGGCATTGGTGTTTACTACACCAGCCTGCGGTGGGGCGGCGTGAGCTTTGCGATTCTGGAAGATCGCAAGTGGAAGTCAGCACCAAAGGAACAGCTGCCCGAAGCGAACATCGTGAATGGCTTCGCACAGAATCCGCGTTGGGATGCCGCCACCCAAAGTAGCGTTCTGACGGCGGAGTTGTTGGGACAGCGCCAGTTGAGCTTCCTCGAAGCCTGGGCCGCCGATTGGAGCGGCGGGACCTGGATGAAGTTCGCCGTTTCTCAGACGCTGTTTGGCTGTTTGCACACCGAACCCAGCGGAGTCGATACCGATAGCCGCGATCCGGAAGAAGCGATTCCCGAACTCGGCGTGTACATCGAAGGCGATCACGTGGTGGCCGACCATGATTCCGCCGGATGGCCGCAGCACGGACGCAATGCCGCAATCCGGAAGCTGCGAAAAGGATTCGCCGCGCATCTCTGCGGCGATCAGCATTTGGGAACGGTGTCGCATTACGGTGTCACTGAATTTCGCGATGGCGTCTATGCCGTTTGTACACCCGCCATCTCGAACATCTGGCCGCGTCGATGGTTTCCGCCCGGCGGGAACCAATACACGGGGGATCACAAGGATGCCTTTGGAAACCATTTCAGCGTGTTCGCGGTGGCAAATCCGGCCCGCTATCCGGGGCCTGGTCTCGACGGAGTGCGCTTTCGAGTCACCGGGTACACCATTCTGACGTGCAATCGTGAGACCCGAAGAACTACCGTCGCAGCTTGGCCGCGTTGGGTGGACCCGTCCGCCGCCGGAGCGAAACCATATCAAGGTTGGCCATTTATCATGGAGCAGCTCGAGAACGGCTGGTATGGCGCGCAGTGGGAATTGCAGCCAATCGAAACGGCTCGTGCAGATGCTGTGATCCAGGTGCAGAAAACAGATGGAGACGTTGTCTACACCTTGCGCATCAGCGGACAGAAGTTTACACCCCTTGTTCGCGAACCGGGTTCCTACACCCTGATCGCGTACGACCCCGACGGAGACTACCGGCAGGAGTGGAATGATTTGCGGGCGCGCCCGACGAAATCGAAGCCCAATGATAAAGGCGGATAGGTACACCACTGCGCCGAAAGAGGGTTCTGAGAGAACTCACTGGCCGACTCCGCTGGATTACCCGCCGCATCGCGACTTGTCGCGCGAAGCGGAAATCTAGGCGTGGCTCGGAGGCTTTTTCGCGAATGCGCCTCGAATCGCCCCTTGAACTGACATTTCCACCACATCGGCATGCATCTGTCGAAGTTTATGGAACCTTCCCGCCCGGTTCGCGCAATCCTAAACAGAACGCATGACGCGCGAGAGTGACCGCGAAGAGCAACGATTGGTAAGCCGCTTGCGCGCCGGAAGCGAAGAAGCGATCGCCGCCATCTACGGCCGCTGCAGCGGTCCGGTGTACCGGTTCGCTTTACATATGACCGGAAAGGCGCCCTTGGCGGAAGACATTACGCACGAGACCTTTCTTGAGTTGCTGTCCAACAACCGTTCGTTCGATCCTCAAAAGGGCACGCTTCTCGGATGGCTGCTCGGTGTCGCACGCAACAAATCGCGGCGAGCCATGCGGGACGTGTGCGGGTCGGAGCCGATGGATGAATCCGAAGCTCAAGAACTGGTAGTCGGCGAGGACATTCTGTCCGAGTTCACGCGGCAGGAACGGATTGCGTCACTTCGGCAGGCGATCGCGACTCTTCCACCGCATCTTCGAGAGGTGGTCCTGCTCTGCGAGATGCAGGAACTGGGATACAGCGAGGCTGCGGAGATCATCAAGTGCCCGATTGGAACGGTGCGGTCTCGTTTGCACCGCGCTAAGTCAATGCTGATTTCGAAATTGAATGCGAGGTGCCCGGCATGAACCCAAAACTCGATTCTGCACTGGCCGAACTTAGAAGTGAGTATAGCCGGGAACAGCCTGGCGCTCATGTGCGAGACGCCTTATTCAGGGCCCACCGTGAGCGGGTCGGCCGGCGCCCTTGGTTGCGTTATGCAGCGGCGGCAGCGCTCGTGGTCGGCCTCGGCACTTGGAGTTTGGCGAGACATCGGGCACCGGTCGCGGTGACGCAAGGCCCCGTTGCTGCAATTCCAGTCACAGCTCCAGTTCCTGAGCGGACGGTTGTTACCCAAAACTTTCCGGAAGCCAGGCCTCGCCCCAGAGTCCGACGGAAGAGCTCATCGGTCCGCGCGGCGGAGGTTCCACCCGATCCTCCGTTTATGGCCATCCCGTATGCGCCACCGATTTTGGAAGACGACCGCATTGAGGTGTATCGCGTTCGTATGCCGCGAGCTACCGTGGCCGGCTATGGTCTGCCAATTGAACCCGGGTTCTTGGGCGGCTCGGTAACGGCCGACCTGGCGGTGGGAAATGATGGCATCGCCAGAGCAGTTCGTTTTGTTCGTTGATTCAGTGTTCTTGGAGAGAAACATGCACAAAGTAGTCACCCCCGCTCTATTTTTCTTGGGCATCGGCCTGCAAGGCCAGACCCAGACGCCAGAACCACAGCCCAACGTGATGGTGAAAGTGGACACCGTTGCGGCGCCAACCATCGCCATGCCGGCAGTTCCCATCGGGGGCGTGCAGTTCCTCACTCAGGAGTACAGCCTGCGAGGCGGGAAACCGGTCACCGGAGCTCCCTATTCAGCGGAACAGGTAACGGAACATGTGCAAACGCTGGCAGACGGGAACCGCATCGTGAACACAACTACCACGCGCATGTACCGGGATGCGCAAGGCAGAACACGCACGGAAGTGACTCTCGCAGGTCCCGCCAACGGAGCTGAGCAACCAAAAATGATCACCATCGATGATGTCGTGTCGGGCAGTGTTTATACTTTGCAGCCCGCGACCAAGACAGCCTTCAAGCTTCCGGCGCCGAAGTTGCTTCTCGAGTCAAAAATGCTCGCCGAGTCAAAGTCAACCGAGGGGCCGCGAGGGCCCGCCACAGTATCTGTTTCTGCCTTTGGCGCGGGTGAGCCGCCCATGCCTCCGCCTATTCCCGACGGAGCCGGCCCCATGGTGATTACCTTTGATGGAAATCAACCAGCGCCAGAGGTGAAAAAGAAGGATCTCGGGACACAGCAGGTCAGCGGAGTCACCGCGACTGGTACCAGGATCACTTCTACCATCCCGGCTGGTGCAGTCGGAAACGAGATGCCGATACAGGTGGTCTCTGAAACTTGGTACTCGCCGGACCTGAAGACGGTGGTCAAATCGACGCAAAACGATCCGAGAATGGGCCAAACCACCGTTACAATCGATAGCATCAATCGAACGCCGCCGGATGCGTCACTGTTTCAAGTTCCGTCCGATTACACCATTTCCAATCACGGGCCGAACATGACTTTCTATCACCACACGCAGAAGCAACCGCAGTAGCGGGCGCGGGCGGTTCCAGATGCGTTCGTAAAAGCGTCTGCAAGTACGGTAGCTCCGAACGCACCTTACACGATCAGAACCCGATTCGCAGAATGAGGGTTGCAAAAGAGTGCCATAGTCGGGTCATACCGAATGGCACTCGCGTCAGGTGTACGAGTACGAAAACCGATGAGGCCCACAACGTGGTTCGGCTTATGCGACGCAGCGAAAAAAGATCGTAAGCCATGATCACGAAGAGGAACGCGAAGAGAACAAGATCCGACAGCATGGGCCTTACCTGAAGAACCGCCAGGGGCCATCTCGCTACCGCCGCGTTCATGAGGGCAATCGATGCAATAAGAATGAATCTCTTGTGTGCCTCTGCGCTAAATCTCAGTGTGAACGCGAAGAAAGCAAAAAGACTAAAAAGAAGCATGTCAGAGATGGGAATGACGAAAAAAGTCTTGGCATCCAATCCGGGCGCTGCAAAACCTCTCCGCAGTGAATCTGCTGCCGCCAGTACGCCAAGAACCACCATAGAAATTGCCAGAAAGAATCCCGCTATGCCGAGGTTCCGATGAATCTTTACATTCTTGGTGATGATGAGGGCGCTTTGCGCAAGAAGAAGCGCAATCCATGCGGTGAACACTGCTCCGTGCAGGTGGATCAACAGATTCGGCAAAGGTGCGCGCCACAGGCCGGCAAGGAAATACGTCCGGGAAAAGCCGAACAGCACGCTGGTCAGCATCAGCAAAGACATTATCGAAAAGAAGATGCGGTCAGACTTGCGGCGCGTTCGAGGAAGGCTCAGCGATTTTGAGCGGTCCACTATTGCGGGCACAAGTTTTATATCCTCCAAAACCGGTTAGTCGTACCCTCTCGTTTCATCTGTCGAAGGTTCTTTCGAAGCCCTACTCTTGCTTTGCTCGTTTTCTGAACAACGGCACGCTCAATAGGCAGCTTCCAACGAGCACAGCTGCGAGCGGACCCGGTTCTGGTACCGGCGCTTCAATAACGGTCTGGCTCTGATCCACGCGAATCGGGTCCGCTATGAGGACTGGCTCTTGCAGCGCTCCCGTGAACAGTTGCACCGGGTCGGTGAAAATAACGAACCGAGGGGCGATAGTGGGTGGATCCGGGCTGCAGCCCTCACTGATACACACATCAACTCCTCCACCCAGATCCACAGTGAAAAAGGCGACCTGACTATCCAGGTAGGTTTTTCCATTCAACGCAACGCCCGTGTTTAGTACAAACAATCCCATCGGATCTTCGAAGGCGAATGACGTCGGCGTGGTGGGAACCGTAAATGTCAGAGTGTATGCACCGCCGGGAGCGCTATATGACGTCGGGAAATCAGACGGGAAAGCGCCCGTAATTGTAAAAGCCGTATCAGTGCCTGTCGGCGTCATCGTGATTGTGTCCACTGCGCTGGCCCGCGCCAGCGGGAGAGCCCCGCCAAGCGATAACAGGAAAAGAGCAAAACCGAATTTCTCCACATATCCTCCCTTGCTGATACGCCCGTTCTTTATCGCGCGGCCGGTACCAGGAAAACCGAATCATGCGTCGACCCAGGCACCTCCGAGAATGTTGGTCCTCTTTGCCGCGAGGTGCATGGAGTATATCCTACGCGGATGACCTCGCATGGCGATAGTAAAAAAGCAGCAATAGTTGCCTGGATGTTAACGACAGATACAACCTCTGTGGAGCGAAAAGATTGCGCTGTTGACGAAACAAAGTTGCTGTTTTTTTACTATTCCGTTCTCACGTCGCCGGCATACGATTGTCTCCATGCAATTCGCGGCACACACGCATGAACTGAGATGTGGCGCCTTACAAGACAGGCTCGCCTGCATCGGATTGCCAGACCAGTTCGTGAATAGCGTAGATCAATCAAATGACTAGTTGGCCCTCGAGGCCTGGGGAGATTATTATGCTGCATTTCCGCAACGCACTTTGCGCGACGGTACTGTTCGCCAATGTCCTAGTCGCGGCAGAGAATCCGTTTATCGGGACTTGGAAGATGAGACCAGACAAATCAACATTTGTCAGCGGCCAGGAAATGAAAGAAATGACACTTGTTTTCACGGCTGACGGCGACAAGATCCGCCACGTCGTAACCGGCACATATGTGAACGGCCAGTCACTCGACGAAGGGGGACCGCAGGGCAGCATATTACCCTGGGACGGTAAACCACACGTTGTGCACGAAGGCCCAACCGTCGTCGTCTCGTGTACACCGGTCAAGGATCGCAGTTCAGAGGCAACCATGACGCTGGATGGCAAGTTAGTTCGTCGGGTGCTGACAACGGTGTCCGCCGATGGCCGGACTCTTACGGAGAACAGAGACAACTACGATCCGCATGGCAAAAACAGCAAAACTGTTGTGGTTTTCGAAAGACAGTAAAGCGGCTGCCCTACCTGCTGTCCGACGTTAATCATAAAACAAGATGCGTTTTGTCGGCAGAGAGAAGGCCGGGTTGGAAAACAGTCGTCAGATGAAACAAGAGTCCCGATGGGGTTTCGGTCGATAGCTGTTCGAAGTCATGAATCATGTGCATCTGATCGTAATAGCCGCACTCGCAGGCGACCTCCGTCCAGGTGAGATGAGGTGACGAAGCTTTCTTCTGTGCCGCTGATTCGAACCGGACGATGCGGGCATACACTTTCGGCGCCAATCCGACAGCTTGCCGGAACCTCCTCTGAAATGTGCTGCTACTCAAGCCGGTTTCCTGAGCGAGCGCATCCATGCGGCAAACCCCTTTCAACCGAACGATTTCGTTTGCAACCAACTCGGCGGCGTCGAGACTTGCTGATCTCGAACTGATCTGGGAAAAGAACTCCTCCGCTGCTACAATCCTCTGCTGAAATGAGCGGCAATTGCCTAGCCGCTCCCTTAACTCTCGGATACGGAACCCCAGCAGCCCGCTTGCTTCACAGTCGGAGTTGGCGATAGTCGTTGCCGGAATACCAAACATCAAATTGAGAGCCGAAGGTTGAAGAAAGGCCGTGAAGCCTTCGACTTGCCCTTGAATAAGCAGCTCAACTCGCCGAAAACTTTGCACGCCGATCAAAGCCGCGCCTTCCGCCTTCTGCAAGCTTCCATCGCGAACATTGCGAACCAGAATGTTATCGCCGAACTCAAAATTGAGCATCTGCGCCGAGCGAGCCGGTACCGGGTGAATCAGAACAGAGGAGCCCAGCTGCGACTGCCGCTGAGCATAGAACCGAACGAATCGCCTGGTCGCAGCGGAGGGTCTGCCAAAGCAAATTGAGTGCATGGATTCGGGTTGGGTTAGATCGTGCTCGGATACTCAGCCATCAGCAGTACTCAGTTTGCAGCCCCGGAAATCCTGCCAATTGCATGAAGCTTATCAAGGAGGACTACCCGAAGCTTCCAGACAGCTTGGCAGAGAATGATCCGATGCCTCGGCCCAAACTGAATGTATTGATCACCGGCACGCGCACCGGGATTGGCAGACTTACGGCAATCGCCGTTGCTCGGCTGGCCATCATGTATTTGCCTCAATGCGAGATCGGCACGGCAAGAACCTGCCTGCTGCCCAGGAGTTGCTGGGACTGGCACAGCGCGACGATCTCGAGATCGAAGTAATCGATTTGAATGTCACCAAACCGGAATCAGTTTCTGAGGCGATTCAGGGAATCCTTTCGGCCAACAGAGAGATAGACGTGCTGGTCAATAACGCCGGACAGATGTCAATCGGTATAGCGGAGGCATTTACCGAGGATCAGATCCAAGAGCAGTTTGCGGTCAATTTTTTCGGACCTGTTCGACTGAGCAGGGCAGTGCTTCCAGGGATGAGAGAACGTGGGTCGGGTCTGATCGTGCATGTCAGCTCCATCGTAGGCCGGATTCTCTTTCCGGCTTGTGCTTTTTATTGCGCGAGCAAGTTCGCCCTCGAGGCGTACGCCGAAGTATTGCATTATGAACTAACCGGCTTTGGAGTTGATTCGGTACTGGTTGAGCCCCAGTCCATTTCCAACGCGCCTACTGGCAAACAGTCCCTAACCATTGGATGAGGGCCGTGCCCAGGCTTACGGGCCTTTAGCTTCGATACGCGAAATGTTCTTTGGCGCTTGACCGATGGCCCCGCTGCATCCTAGACCGTCAATTGCGCTTCGTGACAGCCAATCCACACTCACGTTCAGATACGGCTAAAAGCCGACTCCAACAACTGCTGCATCGATGCGCCGGCTCTCAGAAACACCGGGGGCTGGCCGATCGGCGCAGGTATATCGAACCAAAGTCCCGAGCGGCATGTATAAGTCTGCCTTGTCCAGATGTGCATCCATTGTCCTTCGGGTAAGTAGACGGTTGCCATCGTTGCATGTGCCTCAGTGACAGGACAGACGAGAATGTCCGTTCCCAGCAGATATTGATACTGCAACTGCTCCAAGGGCGCGTCCGGATAGTGGAGGATGAGATGACGCATGACTGGATGCCCCGTGATAGCCGCTTCCGCCACCAGTTCCTTACGGTAGGGCGCCCACGCCTTATACATCTGCACACATCGTGCGAAGGCGGCCAGGGTGGCTGTGTCAGCGTTGATTTGAGGAACAGCACCTGGGTTAATGCCCTGATGCGTGCGCATCACCGGCGAAAAAGCGCCGAACTCAGCCCAGCGCAGCAACAGCTCCCGTGTACGTCCGACAATATTGAAGAATTTGCCACCGATTGGAAAGCCGATCGAATCATAGCCGCCAATGTCGCTATGCACAAGGCTGAACCCGGAGACTCCGCCCGAAAGAGAGCCGGAAATGGCGCTCTTCAAGCCATCGTAGCCGTTCCAATCTTGCAACTGGTCTCCAACCCAGAAGAGAGTGGAAACGCCCGGGCTCTTGCTGTAGCCGGACCGGTTCCAGAACAGCGCATCGCCGCCGTGGTCAGCGTCTTCAATCGCCTCGCGCTGCAGCCGTTGCCACTCTACCGGATAGCGGTTGTGCCAAACCGCCGGACTCTCGCCGGAACTGAGAACGGCATCAAATGAGAGCGCCTCGCCGAAGTCACCCATCCATCCGGAAGCCCCTGCCTCGGTGATCAGTCCTTTCACAATGCTCTTGAGCCATTCGAACGCTTCGGCATTACTGAGGTCCACCAGGCCGGCCGTGAACGTATTGCGAATTGGATAGGGCTCTCCATCCTGATTCTTGACTAGGTATCCCATGCTTTTGGCGTATTGGTACATGTCGTCATGCCCCTGCTGCGTCGTCAGAAACGGATTTACATACAACAGGACCCGAGCCCCCAATTGATCGGCAATCGACTGACGCAGGTCGTGCCAATTCGGGTAGAGCTTTGTGTCCATCTTCCAGTTCCACCAGACCTGAATGCCGGCGCTAGTCGGGTTCTGTCCGGTCCAGTCCTGGAACCACAGCGCGGAGACGGCCACCTTCGCCTCGACAAGCTGGTTGATGAAGTTAGTCGTCAAGGCTGTTCCGCCCTCAAAGCAGATGATGGCGCCGTCGTGTACCCAATCGGGAAGCTCGCGCATGCGTCCGCTGTAGTTGGTGTAGGTGCTAATCAGATCAAGGGCGCTCCTGCCGTGCAGCACTTGGCCGCTCGCGGCCGAGGCAAAAATCTCGATTTCTACCTGCGAGGGGTGGCGCAGATCGAACACACAATATTCCGTCGTCTCCAGAAATAACGATCGCTGCTGGCTGGTCACATACTGCGGCACCGAGACCTCAGTCGTCCACCAAGAGCCTGCCGATCGAGGCCCGAACCCAGGGGCATGGGAGATGAGCTCGGTAATAATCGGCATGCCGCGCCCCACACCATGCTCCTGCACCAGGATGGGCAGCCGTTTACCTTTTTGGTCGAAATACGTCATCTGCTGGCCGAACCCAAAGAAGTGCTCGTCGGGGTTCGAGGCATAGCGTAAGAAGATGCGGTTGAGTCGCGCGGTATTCGGCCCGCTGACATCCACGGCGAATCGCAGCTGGTCGGGACCGACCGCACTCCACGTCATCTTGTAACCGACAGCGATCCCCCGTCCTTCGAGCGTGCCTGTTAACTCGAGCGCGCCAGAGCGCATTGTGGCCGACTGCACGGTTTGCTTCTCGTAACGGACGAGGTTCTTGTCGGCGATGGTAAATCCACTCGCCGCCGTGTCGTTCTCCCCTATCACCGTCTCGGCGAATCCGCCAATCAGAAACGAGGCCGATGGCACGCTTTGCCAGAGCACCCGCTGCGGTTCGCTGGCGTGAACAATTTTCAATTGTGGGATCGCCTGCTCTCCTGTGAGCCACACAAGGAACTGACCAACCTGATAGGGCATCTGCTCAGCGGCACCGGCGAGACTTGCACCGGCACCGATGGCACCCGCCGCTTTTAGCAGCGCACGTCTGCTCACAACCGGCTTGGTCAAAGCCAGATTCTTTTCAAGCATTGGTTTCTAAGTTCCTTTCTGGCTAGGCATTCCCCGGCAGGGCTTTGTCTCGAATGTTTCGTCGAGATGCATTCTGCACATACGCGGGGTAGCGGCTGGTAAATCGAATTGCACCGAATAGCGCAACAAGCGTGACGCCCACGCCAACTCGCAAAGGGATATTCGGCAGGTTCATCATGACCAAATCGGCGGCCACCATGGCTGTGAAAGCGAGCGCCCATGCCGCCGTGATCACGTAATTGGTCCGGAGGAATCCAGGTTGCGTCCATGATTCCTGGGGTGTCTTTTCCTTCGCGTATTGGAGGGTAAATGGACGTCGGATCGCCATGGAGATGAGCACCACAAGCAGGAGCCCGAGATCCACATATAGCCGGACTCGTAAGACCGCCCAGTGGGCTCCCGCGAGAGCAGTGTAGATTCCCAATCCGCCAAAGAGAAGAGCGCTCCCGATTTCGAGTACTTTGGCAGACTGATGGCGAAGCAGCAAGTCTCGCAGGAGAATCAGGACGGAGGCAGTCGCCGCCGCGATCAATGAGATAGTGGGCGACGTTATTCTGCCGAGCACCGCAAAGATAAGAAAGGGCGCGAACGCCAGGAGGATGTTCATGGTTTTCTCGATTCCGCTTTCAAAGTTCCCCGCCAGATCTCTCTTTCAGCGAGACGACCCTTCCGAGAACTGTGTTGGCTTGAAAGCCATGTTCGCGGTTCAGCAGCGGCCTTGCAATGGCTAGTCGATGCTGTTTTCGTGATTTGCATGTGTGTGTTGGTCCCTCCCTGTGGCAGTAGCTATGTCTCCCGCTAAACAGATGAAATAGAGGTGCTTAGCCGCCCGTATGCGCTGCTTATGCGGCGCGGATAAGCGGATTCCGGATCGATTGCCGGATAGCAAGAAGGTCTATACAATGAGTGTTCACCTTGAGAACGAGCGATCGGGAACTCCCAGGCTTTTCATTTGGAAGCTTCGAGCTCTTCCGGAATCCGGGAGATTTGCGCAAGAACGGCGTACCGATCCGACTCCCCAAGCAGCCCATGCAGATCCTTCTGCTACTGGTGGAACGGGCGGGCGAAGTAGTCACTCGCGAGGAAATTCAGAGGCTCACTTGGGGAACCGAAGTAGCCGTTGACTTTGACCTGGGTTTGAATCGCTGTGTGCGCCAAGTCCGGTCCGCGCTGCTCGATCAAGCCGATGCACCCCGGTATATAGAAACGATCCCTCGCGTTGGCTACCGTTTTGTTGCCGCGGTAAGGCTTCTCCCAAGCAAAACTGACGATGCCTCTGCGAGCCTCCAGCTTGAAAACCAGCGCGATTCAAGCGAGCTTCTCCCCCCGGTGACGGTTCCGGCCGTGAGCACTGTGGCGTCCATCGAAGCGAAGTCTCCACCAAGAAGTAGGTGGGTTCTTTTTTTCGGCCTGGCAGCTTTGGTCGTGGCCGGCGCAGTCGTACTCGTCTTGCTTTCCAAGAAACACGAGGGAATAAACCCGGATATCCACCCTGTGCCGCTGGCGACCGACTTGGGAGAAGCCGCCTCCCCGACTTTCTCTCCAGACGGGCAGCAACTCGCTTTCGTTTGGAATGGTGAAGCGCAAGACAACTTCGACATCTACGTACGAATGGTAGATTCACAGGCAAGGGTTAGACTTACCAGCAGCCCCGATATCGATTACAGTCCTGCTTGGTCTCCGGATGGGCGCTCCATTGCCTTCTGCCGCGGAACGGATCAAAAGGGAGGAGCCATATGGTTGATATCGCCTCTCGGAGGGCAGGAACGAAAGCTTGTTGATTTAAAAAGTTCCGCTTCGCCCGATGATCGGTCCATCAGTTGGTTGCCGGAAGGCAAATGGCTGGCTTACTCTGATAACCTTCCTGGTCCCGGTGGGGACGCCATCTTCTTAATAAATGTTCGAACTGGTCAAAAGCGACAGCTGACCTTTCCTGGCGCCACGGAAGTGGACATGTTCCCGGCTTTTTCGCCTGATGGCTCACAACTGGCATTCACCCGCGATACCGGACGAGGCATCAGTTCGATTTATCTGCTTCCGGTGGAAGTCGACACGGCAGGTCGGCAGGAGCCAAGAGCATTGCGATGGCCTGGATTCGAGCAGGTCTTTTGCGGGCGGCAGGTATGGACACCCGATGGAAAACAGATATTGTTTTCGTCGAACCGCACAGGCGAATTTCGCTATTGGATCGCGAGAGCGGACGGCTCTCGGCAGCCGACGCCGCTGACGTCGCTCGGCAGCAGTGTGATGGATGCTGCCATCTCGCGAGATGGAAAACTTGCCTTTGTGCAAGCTTCGTACGATGTCAATATCTGGAAGCTGGATGTAGGCAGCCGTAGGAAAGTCGGTACGGCGCCAGCCCGCGCGATTGCGTCCACGCGCATGGAGAGCAACCCGAAGGTCTCTCCAGATGGACGAAAGGTGGCGTTTGAGTCCGATCGTTCGGGTTTTAGGGAGATTTGGATTTCGGACAGTAACGGATCTAATGCGGCTCCTCTAACGGATATGCAAAATCCGGTAACCGGCTCGCCCGCCTGGTCTCACGACGGTCGATTTATCGCCTTCGACTCACGTGCCGGTGGCTCGCCTGCGATTTACGTCATTTCAGCGGAGGGAGGCAAACCGCGACGGTTGACCGATGGTTCCCATTGGAACGTATTGCCCAGTTGGTCGGCCGACGATGCTTTCATCTTCTTCAGTTCGGACCGGTCGGGCACGACAGAGATCTGGAAGGAACCAACCGCCGGAGGACCGGCCCAACGAGTGACCTGGCATGGCGGATTTGGGGCGGTTCCCTCGCCGCGCGGTGATTATCTGTACTTCACTGCTGGGCGGCTACCGACCAGTCTCCTCCACAGAATGGATCTAGCTACCGGTGAAGAGACAATCCTTGGCCTGCCAGTGTTGCGACGAAGGTATAAGCCGACAGAGGATGGGATCTTCTACGTAGGAGGTAGTCCCTATCATGCTCAATCGATCTTCTTTTACAACCTTGCGACCAGAACTAACGAGCGGCTAGCGAAGTTAGAAAAGACCACTGAAGAAGGAATCGACTTGTCACCGGACGGCAGTGAGCTTTTCTTTGGACAGCGAGACTACGGCGATCGGAGCCTGATGCTGGTGCGAGACTTCTCTCGCTGAACTCCCTAAAACGATCTCGGACTCATTCAATTCGTGGGAACAACAGAATCGCGCGCACAGGAGCGCCACGCCCATCTTCATCATCCGGTCAAGACGAAGCTCAGGCACCTGCCGTTTCGCCAATCCGATGTTGCATCCCTCCTACCGTCTCTGAGAGGCTGATTCCATGTATTGCGACGAGGCTGATTCCATGTATTGCGAAAAGGACCCGCCACGTGAGTTAATCGGCGTAGACGGCACATCAGCGAAGCGCAACTTTTGCTCGGTCAGGCTTCGGCGATTGCGGCAATAGACACCTTGAGTCCCGGGATCTTCACAGGAAGCTTGGCGCCTTGCCGCGCTGGCGGGTTCGCGGGAAACCATTTCAACCACTCCTCGTTCAATCCTGGAAAATCGTCCTCATCGGCCAGCACAACAGTCGCGCTCACGACTTTTTCGAGTGAACTCCCGGCTTCTTCCAGAATGGCAGCTATGTTTAGAAGGCACTGTCGAGTTTGTTCCTGAATCGTATTCCCTTTGATGGTGCCAGTCGCAGGATCGTGCGGAGCAGTGCCTGAAACGAACACCAGGCCAGCCGCCTTGACTGCCTGACTGTATGTCGCCGGAGGCTTTGCCGCCCTCGAAGTGAACACAATCTCTCTGCCCATTGCTTCTCCTGAGGAAGGATGACACATACTCGCGAACGGATGCCCGCCAGTAGCTATCTTCTGCTTCGCGGCGTTAGCAGCTAATTCGACGCGCCGTTATCCAGGAACGTACGAAGCCGGTGGCTCCGGCTCGGGTGGCGCAGCTTGCGGAGGGCTTTCGCTTCAATCTGCCGGATACGCTCACGAGTAACGGCGAAGTTCTGGCCGACCTCTTCGAGCGTGTGCTCGCTGCCATCCTGCAAACCAAATCGCATCTTGACGATCTTCTCTTCACGCGGGCTGAGCGTCTTCAGCACTTCCGCCGTCTGCTCGCGCAAGTTCAAGTTGATCACGGCTTCCGACGGCGAGACCATTCTGCTGTCGATAAGAAAATCGCCGAGGTTCGATTCTTCTTCTTCACCCACCGGCGTCTGCAGCGAGATCGGCTCCTGTGCGATACGCAGGACACGGCGCACTTTGCTGGGGCTGAGATCCATACGCGCGGCGAGCTCTTCCGTGGTTGCTTCGCGGCCGAGCTCCTGCAGCATTACTCGCTGCAGCCGCACTAGTTTATTGATCGTTTCGATCATGTGCACCGGGATGCGAATGGTGCGCGCCTGATCGGCGATCGCTCTCGTCACGGCTTGCCTCACCCACCAGGTGGCGTAGGTCGAGAACTTGTAGCCGCGCTTATAATCGAATTTCTCCACCGCGCGCATCAGCCCGATGTTTCCTTCCTGAATCAGGTCAAGGAACTGCATCCCGCGATTGGTATAGCGTTTCGCCACCGAAACGACAAGGCGCAAATTTGCCTCGATCAAGCGCTTTTTGGCCAGATCCGATTCGAGCTCTCCGCGTTCGACAATGTGCAGCGTCCGGCGCAGTTCGCTCGCGTTGCTCCCCGAGCGCTCCTCGAGCGATTGTAGGCTCGAAGCCACAGCCTTCAGCTGCTTGCGGACCGAAACCGCTGAACCTGATTCGGACGCTTGCGGCGCGTCAAGCTTGCGCTGTAATCTGGCGATCTCTTCCTCAAGCGGTGTAATTTGCTCTACCAGCTTCTTCAGAGCGCTGCTGAGCAGCCGGCGAAACCGGGGTGTAAACGGAAGCGTTCGAATCCGCCGCGAAATCGCGACCGCCAGGCGCGCATACTCAAACCGCAGCTTGCGGTGCTGCTTGGCCTTCAAATTTCGAGACGTGCTGATCAGTTTGGTTTGAGTCTGCTGAGCTTTTCTGTAGAGCTTCTCGATCTCCTCCGTCGCTTCGAAGAACTGCGTTCGAAGCTGGGCCAGGACATTTTGCTCGTCTTCACCGTCTTGTATATCGGAAACCTGCAAGACCTCCGATATCGGAAGGGCGCCCCGCTCGGCCGCGTTTCTGGTGTCGAAGATAGTCTGGATTGCTAACCGCGACCGCGAGAGTGCCTTTCGAACCGCGTTCTCGCCGCGCTCAATACGCTTGGCGAGCTCAATCTCGCCATCGCGTGTGAGCAGGGGAACCATGCCCATCTCGCGCAGATAGACCCGAACCGAGTCATTGCTCTTATCGAGGAGCCCGGGCGTGAGATCGAGGTCGGAAAGGCTCTCGGCCTCTTCGTCCTTCTTTTCGAATTCCTTGGGCTCGTCAAGTAACTCGACGGGAGAACTTTCGAGCTCGGAGAAGAGATCGCCTAACTCGCCATTCTCTGCTAAGTCTTCGCGTACCGAGCTACCGAGTCCGTCGTACAGCGCGAATCCTTTTTCGTTGCTGTCTTGCATCAACTGCCTTTGCCTATCTGCGTACAACGCGCTTGCAGGAAACAAGCCATCACAGATCTCGGATGTTTGCCGAGGCACCCCTGTCCGATTCCTCGACTCCTCATATTACAACGGTTCACTCTTTTCTGGACGCGCGCGCTACCCTCTCGAACTCGATCATCAAACGAAACGCCTCTTCAGGCTTCCCAGCTGCTTCCAGCTCCCGGATCTGCCGCTTGAGGCTGTCGCACTTCGTCTGATTCGCTTTACTCTCAACTAGTCGCAAGCAGGACAAGACCTGCTCGGTAGCCTGCATCTCGGACATTTCGGATTCCGAAAAACTGATGGTCGATAAGATCTCTCCCAGCCGGGGCTCTAGAGACTTAACGGCAGCGGCCAGCGAGAAGGAGTCCGGATCGGCCGACAGCAGCGCTTCGACAATAGACTTCATCTCCAGCGCTTCCAGGCTGCCGGAAGTGTTTATATATTGGCGAACCACAGCCCGGGCATCTGCGCTTGCCACCATACAGGCGATAAGTAGTTTCTCGTTCGGCGGTACCGCCGACCCGATATCGCGCGGCCGCGGCGGGGTTGACAAACCGGTCTTGGGCCGGATTGCCTGCTTCACCATCTCTCGATCTACGCCCAAGCGTTCCGATACTTCCGTGGCGATGGCGTCCCGTTCCATTCGATCCTGCACCTGCTCGATCGCGGGCAGGATGGACTTGAAAGCGTCTACTCGCCCTTCCGCGCTTCGCATATCGAACTGCGCACGCGCGTATTCCGTCAGCCAGTGAAAATAGGGCGGTGCATCGTTGAGACGCTTTCTATAGGTCTCGGCGCCGTTTGCCTGGATGTACTCGTCCGGATCCAGTTGGCCTGGCAGCTCGAGCACCCTCACGCGCACTCCGTTTAGCAGCAGAGTTGAAATGTGTTTCTCGGTCGAGCGCGCTCCGGCAGCATCCGAATCAAAATTCAGCACGATGTGGCCTCTGCCCGATTCGTACGCAAGTTGCTGCTTCATCATTTTTACTTGCTGCGGAGCCAGCGCAGTGCCACAGAGGGCCACGACCTCCTGGATACCTGCCGCGTAAATCCCGATTGCATCCAGATAGCCTTCCACCAGAATCAAACGGTCATTCTTGCGCGCCGCAATCTTGGCCCGATGCAAGTTATAAAGCACGGCCGACTTTTTATAAAGCTTTGTCTCGGGTGAATTGACGTACTTCACCTTCTCGTCGGGACGAAGCGCGCGCCCGCCGAACGCGATGACCTTGCCGGCCACATCGTGAATGGGGAACATCAGGCGCCCGCGAAAGTGATCGTAAACCCCTGGGCTGTCCGTGCGCTTCTTGATCAAACCGGATTCGATCAGCAGCGGCTCACCAAAGCGCTTGAGGCGCTGGGCAATCTGCTGCCCGGCACTGTCGGAGAGTCCAAGGCGGAACTCGCGGGCAGCATCTGGGCTAACGCCGCGCGATTCCAGATAGCGTCGCGTTTCGGCCCCGTTAGCCGCGCGCAGATTGTCTTGGAAAATCTCGGCAGCGGCTTCGTGGATCTCGAGCAGAGCCGTAATGCGCTGCGCTTCGGGATCCTCTGAACGCTGGCGCTCCGGAATCGGAATCCCGTAACGCTCGGCCAGGGCGCGCAGCGTCTCAGGAAAGGTGAGGCTTTCAATTTGTTGAACGAAGTTGAAAACATCTCCGGCCGCATCGCAGCCAAAGCATTTGTAGAACTGATGACCCCCATCGACGTTGAACGAGGCAGTCTTTTCCGAGTGAAAAGGACAAAGTCCTTTCCAGCGCTGGCCCGAGCCCTGCCGCTTCAGCGAGACGTATTGCTGGACAACGTCGACGATATTGAGCTGATTCTTCAGCTGCTCCGCGAAGTTCATTAAAGATAATAGCCGCTTAGCAGAACGGCTCTATTTTGGGGGAAGTTGCCTACAGAGTAGCAGTTTCTAAGGAAGCATGGCCACCCTTCGATTGACATAATGGCGGCAGGCGCATGGGGCTTAAAGAATACGAGAAGAAGCGGAACTTTGCGGTTACTCCGGAGCCGAAGCCCCAGGAGAAGAAAGCCTCTGGCGGCGACCGGGGCGGTTTCTTTTGCGTGCAGCGCCACGATGCAACTCGCCTGCACTACGATTTTCGGCTGGAAGTAAATGGCGTGCTGGTGAGTTGGGCTGTGCCGAAAGGCCCAAGTCTCGACCCGGGGCGCAAATCGCTTGCCATGAAGGTAGAGGATCATCCCTTCGATTACGGCACCTTCGAGGGGAACATTCCCAAGGGCAACTACGGCGGCGGCAGCGTGATGCTTTGGGACAAAGGGAGCTACGAAGTGCTGGGCGAGGCGAACGCGACCGAGCAACTCGAGCGAGGCGATTTTAAGTTCGAGCTGCACGGCGCCAAGCTCAAAGGCTCCTTCGCGATCGTGCATATGAAGCACGCTGCCAGGGGGTCGGGGAAAGAATAACGAGTGGCTGCTGATCAAGAAAAAGGATGAGCACGCCGTACCCGGCTACGACATCGACCAGTTTGCCTGGAGCGTTGCCACCAAGCGCAGCCAGGAAGAGATCGCAGAGGAGCGCGGTTCGCTCTCGCTGGCAGAGGTGAAGGGTGTGCGCCAGGCTCCGTTGCCCGCCAATCTGGAACCGATGCTCGCAACCGCCATCACCAAACCTCCGGCGGGTGACAAGTGGCTGTATGAGATTAAGTGGGATGGCATCCGCGCATTGCTGCGCATTGAAAATGGCGAGTTGCGAATTCAGTCGCGCCGCGGGAATCGATGTGAACAGCAGTATCCGGAGTTCGCCGATTTACCCGCGCACGTAAATGCAGCGAGCGTGTGGCTCGACGGAGAGATTTGCGTGCTCGATGAACAGGGGCGCGCCCGCTTTCAGAACATTCAGCCAAGGATAGGGGCCAACTTGAATGTGGTTCCCCATTTGGCCGCCACTTCGCCTGCCACCCTTTTTCTCTTCGACATTCTGTACGTGGACGGGTACGACTTGCGCGGCGCTGCGCTCGAAGATCGCAGAAAAGTGTTAAACAGGCTTGTGGTGCCGGACGAGCACATCCGCATCTCGGAAGCGTTCGATGCACCGGGCGAACAGATGTTCGAGGCAGCGCGCCAGATGGGGCTCGAGGGCATTCTTGCGAAAGATCGCACCAGCACCTACGAGGGAACACGTTCCACCCGGTGGCAGAAGCTCAAGGTTCTGAACGAGCAGGAGTTTGTGATTGCTGGATACACCAAAGGCGAGCGCGATTATTTCGGGGCGCTAGTTCTCGGCGTGCAGGAAAATGGCAGGCTCCAGCACGCGGGACAAGTAGGAACCGGCTTCGACGTGAAGCTGATGAAGGTAATCTACGACCGGTTGCAGCCGCTAATCACAAAGACAAACCCGTTTGCCGGTAAGCCTCGGATTAAAGACGTGACCTGGGTGCGCCCGGAGGTTGTCTGCCAGATTCGTTTTCTCGAATGGACCAAAGAAGGAATGCTCCGCGCCCCGGTGTTTGTTGGCCTTCGGGAAGACAAGCCGGCGCAAGATGTGGCGCGTGAGGAGCCGCTGCACGTCAACGACTCTCCGGCCGAGCAGAAAACTGCGTTGCCGGCTGTGGCGAACGGGCAGGGAAGCCTCAACCTGAACGGCAAGGAAGCCGCGCTCGAAATAGACGGGCACCGACTGAAGCTGACGAACCTCGATAAAGTATTGTTTCCCAAAGATGGCTGGAAAAAACGCGATCTGCTTGCGTTTTACGATGCTGCCGCGCAATGGCTTCTGCCTCATCTGAAGGACCGCCCTTTATCGCTGAAACGGTATCCGAACGGGATTGCGGAAGACTTCTTCTTTCAGAAGAACGCCGGAAATCATTTCCCCGATTGGATGAAATGCGAGCCGATCTCGGAGCACGGCGGCACAAAATTAAATCACTATCCGCTGGCGAACGATCGCGCTAGCCTTCTCTACCTCGTAAATCTTGGATGCATCGATCAGAATCCGTGGATGAGCCGTGTGGGAAATCTCGAGCATCCTGACTGGATGCTGCTCGATCTGGATCCGGTCGAGACGTCCTACGATCAGATTGTCGAAGCCGCCTTGCTTGTCCGTGGAGTCCTCGCCGAACTAGGCCTGGCCGGTTATCCGAAAACCACCGGCGGCGATGGCATGCACGTATACGTACCGCTCGAAGCGATTTATACCTACGATCAGGTGCGCAGCTTTGCGGAGATCGTTGCCCACATTGCGATCGAGCGGGAACCGAATCTCTTCACCACGCCGAGGAGTGTCGATAAGCGCAAGAAACAGCGCGTGTACTTCGATTACCTGCAGATCGGAACCGGGAAGACTATCTCGGCGCCCTACGTGATTCGCGCTTACGACGGCGCACCGGTGGCCACGCCGCTCGACTGGAAAGAAGTCAAACCCGGATTGCAGCCGCACGATTTTCGCATCGATAACAGCATCGAGCGGTTCCAGAAAGTGGGCGATCTGTTTGCGCCGGTGCTCAAGGGCGGCCAGCGATTGGAAGAGGCCCTCGAACGGTTGGGAAGCCCGAAACAGCAGCCAGCTGTAAGTCAGCCGGCAAAACGTCCGAGCCGGACGCCCGCTAAATCGAAGGCGAAATAAGGCAGCTCCAGCCTTCCGAAGTGAGAACCTCGGCAGGCGGAAACACTTCCTGAACTGCCGCTGATTCAACCTCGGGAAAGCCCGTCAAAATAATCGAGCCGCCCGGGCGGGCTATTCGCAGCAGGTCGTCGGCAAGCGCCAGCAGCACTGTCGCGTTTAGGTTCGCGACGACAATCTCTGCGCATTCCGCGGCCAGGCAATCGGCCGAGCCGACCACGAGATTCGCCGGAAGATCGTTGCGCCTGAAATTGCCGCGCGCCGTTTCGATCGATGGTTCGTCGATATCCACCGCGACAGCCGTGCTCGCCCCGAGCTGCAACCCGGCCATAGCCAGAATGCCCGAACCGGTTCCGATATCGATCAAGCGAGCGCCGGGCCCGATGCACCGCTCGAGTGCTTCGAGCGCCAGCTGGGTACACGGATGTTCGCCGGTTCCGCTGGCGGATCCAGGATTGTGAATGATTCGCTGGCGGCCAGCCGGCGTCGGCTCCTCGCTCCAGGGTAGAGCGAGAAACAGCTTGGAGCCGATCACGCGCGCTGGCCAGGCCGCATGCGTCGCCGCCACCCAATCTGTGCCCGAGGCAGCGCTCCAGATCGGAGACAGCGATGCAAAGCGAAGCAGAAGATCGCTCGCTCGGCTAGGGTCCTCGAAAGCCGCGATCAAAGTGACCGACGTATCGTTCTGAACCTCCTGGATGCCGGCGCTTCCCAGTTCCCACAGCTCGGCTGACACGATATCGGCATCATCGGGCTTGCAACTCAGTTGAAGAAAGAACAAATTCGAGCTTACTGGAGCACCCGGAAGCGCGACAATAGATTTCAGCTTCCCGGAAGGAGACTCGAATGACCGACCGAAATACGCGGCGTGATTTTCTGAACGCATCACTTCAGACCGCAGCTGGCCTGGGCGCTGCTTCTGCGCTGGCTGCTCAAACGCCGGCTCAGACCGAGAGCAGGCAGCCGGCCCACAAGACGCAGAATCTGGAATGGCGCAACAAGCAGCCGGGAATGTTTTACCGCCGCTTCGGGCGAACGAATCTGATGATCTCGGAGGTCGTCTCTGGAGGCGATCCGATCAGTTCGACCAATTTCGAGCACTTGAACCTGGCACTCGAGATGGGTCTCAACTATCTCGACATGGCTCCGGCTTACGGCAACGGGGACTGCGAGATCGCTTATGGCAAATTCCTGGGCGGTTCAGCCAAACGCGACAAGGTCTTTCTGCAGACCAAAGTGAGCGAGTTCGGGCGCCTTCGAAACCAGCTCTATAAGGATGTCTTCCAGGGCCTTCCCGGAGAAAAGCAGAGCGCCATCATGCGGCGGGTGGATGAGATCCGGCAAAACAACCTCGCCGAGCAGCCAGGCTACTACATCACTTATTTTCCTGGCCAGCACGATCAGTTCGCGGGCGCCTATCTCTGCAGCGCGATGATGCCCGATTACGCGCACTTGGTGGAAGGCAGTCAGCAGTTCCGCAAGTGCATCACCGATTCCTTGGAGGGCAGCCTGAAGCGGGTCGGCACAGACCACTTTGACCTTCTCATGTGTCCGCACGGGGCAAACCTCGCCGAAGAACTCGATAATCCTCACATTTACGAGACGTTCCAGTCCTTAAAGAAAGCCGGCAAAGTGCGGTTTCTCGGCGTTACCTCGCACAACGATCCCGCCGGCGTGCTGGTAAAGGCGGCGCAGCTGGGGCACTACGACGGTGTGCAGATGGCCTACAACGTTATCAATGGAGGCTACCTGGAACAGGCCATACGCGACGCCGCCGCGCGCGATGTCGGCATAATCGCCATGAAGACGGCGCATGCCGTGGCGACGCATCACAAACCCTTGCAGCCCATTCCGCAGTGGCGCATCGAAAAGCTCGACCGCATCATTCCGGGTGACATGAAGCCCGCCATGAAGGGGTACCTTTGGGTTCTGCAAAACGAGCACATTGCGGCCGTGAACTCAAATCTCTGGGACGAGACATTCGTTCGCGAGAATCTGTCGCTGGCCGGGAAGAAGGTCCAGCTTCAGGCGGTTTGAGCCTCGCTCTCCGGCACACAGATGTTGCTTGTCGGCGTCCTAAGCAGGCACGAAAGAGTGTCGCTGTTCGCTTAAAATCTTCCCGAGAATCGCTGGTATCTCGAACACTGCGCGATTTTCCCACTGCGCAATGCGCGCTTTGATCGCCTCGAGCTTGTCGGCTTGCAGTAGCTCGGCAACTGCCGACTCAATCTCTCGAAAGTTATCAAGGACCGCGCCATATCCGTTTTCCGCCACCCATTGCGCGTTGTAGCGTTCCTGGGGAAGCGTCCAGGCGTTGCGCTCGACGATCACAGGCAGGCCCATCTTGAGCGCTTCGGAAATGCTGCCTGGGCCCGGCTTGCCGACCAGAAAGTCCGAGACTTGCATATAGCGCGGAATTTCTTGCGTGAATCCCTCGAGTACAAGCTTATTCTTCGTGCGCAGAGTGGCCAGACGATCTTTCAACTTTTTATTTCTTCCGCAGATCATCACCAACTGCAGCTTCGAACTGCTGTTCCCTAACCTCTCGGCTATCCGGAACATCACATTCGAGCCTTCCGCGCCAAAAAGCACCAGACCCGTCGGGACTCCCGGCTCCAGACCGAACTCACTCCGTTGCTTGCACTGATCTATGGGGGCTAGGTCGTAGAACTGCGGCCGCAAGATCATCCCGCTTACGCGAAACACCCGGCCTTCGCCGTATCCCATCGCTTTCGCTTGCTCCACGGCTTTGTCGGTCCCGCAGATCAGATACTGCCTTTGCTTCTCCATCCAGAAGTGCGGCGGATAATCGGCCAGATCGGTAAGAATCGTCACCAGCGGAACGCCGGGAAGAGCGCGTTCCAGGCTCTGAAACAGAGCGCGATTGAAATTCGGCACCAGCGACACCACCATATCGGGGCGTTCTTCTCGCCAGAAAGCCTCGAGCAATCGAACCTGCGCCGAGTGATACAGCCGGATGACGGCATGCATGCAGGGAAGCAGGTAAGTGGAGCCAAGAGTCCAGCCCTTAGCCAGTACCAGATTGTAGATGTCCTGCAGGCGAATGCCGGTTAGCTTACGAAATATGTCCAGCGGATCAAGCACCTCCTGCAGATTAATCAGCTTGACCTGCCATGGATAGCCTTCCGAGGCAATAACGGACTGTAGTGCAAGGGCCGCGCTGCGATGACCGCCGCCTGCATCGAAATAGATAAAGGCTAGTGTCGGTCGTTTACTCAACTATCTATCGTACTTGGCGGCAAGCTGCTTTCCCTTGCCGCGGAAGCGAGTCATGAATGTTTCTCGAACTTGTCATGGCGCTGTAATCGATTACCGATTAAAACAAGGGCAGGGCAGTGAGAAGTGCGCAAAGTTTCGTAAACTACAAATGCGAGAGGGCCCCACTATGACAGGGCACGGCAGAACAGGACAGGGCGGTATGTTTCAGTTCATTGCCACGCGCGATCACCGGTTGATGCGCAAGGTAAACAAATGGCCGGCTCCGAAATGGATTCGCCTCTGGGCCATCGCGGCCACTCGCGCCGGAGACGGGTGGCTTTGGTATCTGACCGGGCTCTCGGTTTTACTTTTCGGCGGAGACGACCGCCTGACCGCCATCGCCTGTGCGGGCTCCGCTGCGCTGGTAGGCATCGGCGTTTTTAAATCGCTCAAGAAGCTATCCGGTCGCCGGCGCCCCTGTGAGATAGAACCGCACTGCTGGGCGAAGCTGCTGCCGCCTGATCAATTTTCCTTTCCATCGGGTCACACGATCACAGCCTTCGCGGTTGCCATCGCGTTAGCGGAATTTTATCCCGCGCTCTCGCCGGCTCTTCTCTTTTGTGCTGTCAGTATCGCGGCTTCGCGAATTCTGCTGGGAATGCACTTTCTCAGCGACGTTGTTGTCGGCGCCATCCTCGGCTCCGGCCTCGCTCTCACTAGCCATTCACTCTTCACTTAATCGTTGAGAGCTCTAAGCTCGATCTCAACACTTATATTGGTAATGACCCGGTTATTTCCTGTCCGAGCTTACTGTGCTGCGCCACACACTCCTTTATCTCTCCGAGCAAAGTTGGCTTCGCCACTGGATGGAGAACTCATCGCTCTCGCAGAAATTTACCGCGCGCTTCGTGGCTGGGCAGAGCCTGAAAGAAGGGATACGCGTGCTGCAGGCTCTATCCGGTGAGCGGATAAAGGCGACACTCGATTTCCTGGGTGAAAACGTTTCTTCGCTCGAAGACGCCCAGCACTCCAAAAATTCCTATCTGGCTGCTCAGCAGGAAATTGAAAAAGCGAATTTGCCGGCCACGGTTTCTATCAAGCTGACCCAATTTGGGCTCGATCTCTCCGAGCCCGCTTGCCTCACCAATGTAACGGCCTTGCTCGATCGTGCCCGCGCCATGAACAGCCGGGTAGAGATCGATATGGAGTCGACTGCCTATACAGACCGCACGCTGGCGATTGTCACGGCCTTACAGGAGAGCCATCCGGGCAACGTCCGGGCAGTCATTCAGGCCTACCTCTTTCGCAGTGAAGCTGATATCAAAATGCTCTCGGCCCGTAACATTCCGGTCCGGCTCTGCAAGGGAGCGTACCGGGAGCCTGGCAACGTTGCTTTCGCGCGTAAAGCAGACGTAGATGCGAATTACTTGAAGCTGATGAAACTCCTGTTGAGGGAGGGAACTTATCCGGCCATTGCCAGCCATGACGACCGCATTGTGCGAGAGGCGGTTCGTTTTGTGCGGGAACAAAAGATCGACTCGGATCGTTTGGAATTCCAGATGCTCTACGGAATCCGTCGAGACTTGCAGCGAGAGCTGGTGTCGCAGGGCTTCACGCTTCGTTTGTATGTGCCTTACGGGGACGCTTGGTACCCGTACTTCATGCGACGGCTGGCGGAGCGTCCGGCAAATCTGTTGTTCTTGGCGAAGAATTTGGTTCGCAATTAACTAGCAACTGGTAAGTACCCGCGGCGGAGATTTCGCGTGCAGGGTGCCCGGGGTTTGCGTCGGAACCACCTCGGCAGTAAAGGAGTCTATTTCTTCAAAATGAAATATTGGTTTTATCTGTTAGGCAAGCTGCTGGCCGGGGCTGCGTTTATCTGCGCTGTGCAGCTGACTCTGGTCCACTTTTACCCGGTGCCCCCGGCCCCTCTCGCCAAATTCGGACCGGCCCCTCCGCTGTTCTTGAGCGACATGCTTTTCACTTTCGCTACCCTCGGCGTCTGGCTGCTGGCAGCTGGAACATTTTTCGTGATTGTCTGGGATCAGCGCCGGCGCTGCCGAACCTGCCTGCGGCGCCTCATCATGCCAATGGCAAGCGGCTCCTGGGGCAATATGGTCATCTTCGGGCGTCCCAAAACGGAGTGGATCTGCCCCTTTGGTCACGGCACCCTCAGCATCGACGAACTGCAGATTACCGGACGGCAATCGCCCGACTGGCAGCCGCATGATGACAACATTTGGAAAGAGTTAGAATCGTTTCAGCAGGCCCAGAGGTAGCGTGAAGTACCACTGGCAACCTGGCAATTTGAACAGAATTTCTAGGCCCAATATTGCCGGTACGTATAAAGCTTCCCGAGAAGGCAAAATTCAAACGTTCCGCGCTGTCTCCTACCGCCGTTCGCGTTAGCAAAATCCTGTTAATCGCGCTGGTCGCGATCGTGGCAATTGTTGGCACAATCGTGGCGTTTGATTACGCTAAGTATGCCCGGCTAACTGACGAGAAGCTGACACAAGGGCCGTTCCCGAACTCGTCACTGCTTTATGCCGCGCCGGAAACGATCGGTGTGGGCGATACGGGTACGCCGCTCGGGTATGCCACTCGTCTGCGAGAAAGCGGTTACGGAGAAGATGCGCGCGCCAACCCGGTCGGCTGGTATCACGTGCGGCCCGACGCCATTGAAATCTTTCCGGGCGATCGGTCTTCCACCGGAGCTGAACCCGGTGTGCTTCGCTTCGAGAACAGTAAGATTTCGTCCATCATTGCGCTCAGCGATAATACGCCCCGCACCGAATACACGCTCGAGCCCCAGCTATTAAGCAGCCTCTACGATAAGAACCGCGAAAAGCGCCGGCTGGTTCGCTTCGAAGATATTCCTTCGGTGCTCGTGCATGCCGTCATATCCATTGAGGATAAGCGCTTCTTTCAGCACTCTGGTTTCGATCCGGTGCGCATCGCCAAGGCCGTTTTCGTCGATCTCCGCGAGCGGCGTAATGCGCAGGGAGCATCCACTCTCACGCAGCAGCTTGCTCGCAATCTCTGGCTCGATAGCCGCAAAACATTCACGCGCAAGTTCAACGAGCTTCTGATTACCATTCACCTCGAGCGTAAACTCACCAAGCAGAAAATCTTCGAGTACTACGCGAATCAGGTCGATCTCGGCAGGCGCGGCTCGTTTGCGATTCGGGGCTTCGGTGAAGCGTCTGAAGCGTATTTCGGAAAAAGCATCCGCCAATTGTCTTTACCCGAAGCAGCTACGCTCGCCGGGCTGATTCAGGAGCCCAGCTTCCGCAATCCTGTCCGCTGGCCCGAACGAGCCAAGGTGCGCCGCAATGTCGTCTTGAAGCAAATGCTCGACAACGGCTATATCTCGCAATCGGCATACGAGACGGCCGTCGTCGCTCCAATGTTTGTGGCCAAGCAAGGCGTCGAGTCCGCCGATGCTCCGTACTTTGTGGATCTCGTGAACGAGAGACTGGTGCAGGATTTCCAGGAGCGCAACTTCTTGGAGTCGGGCTCGAAGATCTATACAACACTCGACCCGAATCTCCAGCGCGATGCCGCGGAAGCGGTCGGTTCGGGGATGCGCGAGATTGAGTCGATCATCGCGAAGGGCCGAAAAGAAGGCATTCCGCTGGAGGAGCCGCAAGTCGCGCTCATCTGCCTGGATCCCCATACGGGTGAAATTAAGGCCCTGATCGGCGGGCGGAATTATGGTGTGAGTCAGTTGAATCACGTCGTCGCCAAGCGCCCGTCCGGCAGTATCTTCAAGCCGTTCGTATACGCGGCGGCGCTGAACACAGGCCTCTTCGATCATCCGAATCCGATCACGGCTTCCACCATCTTCCAGGATGAGCCGCAGACTTTTTACTACGGTGGGAAGCCTTACGAGCCGGTCAATTATCACAAGAGCGCCTGGCTGGGCGAAGTGACCGTGAGCACCGCCTTTTCGAAATCGCTGAATGTTCCCACCGTGGAAGTAGCCGAGCAAGCCGGTTATGGCGCGGTGGCTGAGCTGGCTCACAAAGCCGGTTTACCCGACATACACGCCACGCCGGCAATGGCGCTCGGTGCCTACGACGTCACGCCGCTTGAGATGGCCAGCGCCTACACGATCTTCGCCAACCAGGGAACCTTTGTGCAATCGCAGATGATCTCGAAGATCGTCGACCAGTCCGGCAACGATATTTGGTCGGCAGCGCCTCAGACCAAGAAGGTTCTCGATCCCCGAATAGCCTTTTTGACCACTAACCTGATGCAGGAGGTGCTTCGCAGCGGCACTGGCGCGGGCGTGCGATCGCGAGGATTCAATCTTCCAGCCGCCGGCAAGACGGGCACGTCGCATGATTCGTGGTTCGCCGGGTATACCACCAAGCTATTGTGCATCGTCTGGGTCGGCCTTGATGATTATCAGGACATTAAGATGGACGGGGCCAAGGCAGCCCTGCCGATCTGGACCGATTTCATGAAGCGCGCCCATCGGCGGCGCGCCTATCGGAGCGTGTCTCAGTTCGACGTTCCAACGGGCGTGGTTAGCGCGCAAATCGACGGAACCACCGGCCAACTAGCCACCAGTCTCTGTCCTCGCGTTGTGACCGAGTACTATCTGCTGGGCACACAGCCTGTGCAGTTCTGCGCTCTGCACCCCGGCGGCGCAACCGAAATCGCAGGCTGGGATGTGTTGCCTACTCCCACCCTCCCGGCGGCGCCCGCTTATCAAAGTGGCCCTCCCGGGGCCAACGGCGAGACGGCGCAGAACGGCGCGCTTAATGGTTCGAAGGATAAGCAGGACGGCAAACGGCGCGGATTGCTCGACAAACTGAAGAGTATCTTCAAGTAATCTTTCCTCCATATCCGAGATCCTTAAAAAGGTATATAGTAGGGACAAATAAGGAGGATCAGCATGATCTATTCTCCGGCAGTCCGTCTTGCTTGCCTGGTTCTAGCGTTCAGCGCGGCTCCCGTCATGAGCGCCGCGCAGCAGGAAAGCCCGCTCTCGGGATCCGGTCTCCGAGCCTCTGCCTCACTCCCCCCTTCAGCCACTCCTCTTCGGCCCATCTCCCCGGAACTGCGGGGCGACATCTACATGGCCCGGAAGATGTACCGAGAGGCAATCGATGCTTATCGTCTGGGACCGCCCAATTCCGCCATACTCGTCAATAAAATCGGAATCGCTTTCCATCAGCTTGTGCTGCTCGATCTCGCAAAGAAAAATTACGAGCGCGCTATGAAGCTCGATCCGAGTTACCCGGAAGCCATAAACAATCTGGGGACCATCTACTACGCCGAGAAAAGCTACCGGCGGTCTATCGGTTATTACAAGCGCGCCTTACGCTGTTCCAATCCGACCGCTTCCATTTACGCCAATCTAGGGGCGGCTTACTTCGCGCGGCATAACTACAAGCAGGCTTCCGAATACTACGAACAGGCCCTTAAGCTGGATCCGGAAGTATTCGACCATCACGGGACGTTCGGCACCATGATGCAGGAGAGGACAGTGGAGGAGCGCGCTCTCTTTCACCTTTATCTCGCGAAGATGTATGCCAAGTCCGGCGCAAACGAACGCGCCATGATCTATCTTCGAAAGGCCCTCGAAGAAGGCGTGAAAGATCGAAACAAGATCCCCGAGATGCCGGAGTTTGCGCAGCTGAGAGCGAACGCCGATTTCAAACAGCTCCTCGCCGAGAATCCCAAGCCGCTTTAACTTCGAGAATCGCCGCTTGGCTGCCGTCGGCGCTTTAAGTGTCCGCTTTCGTGTAAGGCGGGGAAATGCTGTTATCTTTCTTCAACCAGGGCTTAGGCTGCTGCCCGCTATCGCGCTGGTAAACACGATCGTACATATGCTTGGGAGTCGTTGTGCCGAGCGATGTATTGTATAGGTTCACCAGGTCGAGCGCTTCTTTTACGTCATCCTCAAACTCGTGCAAAGCTTTCAGCTGTTCCGCTTGCGCCGGGATGCGCTTGCCGCTTGGCGTCTCGAGGAACATCTGGTACCCGCGATTGAGAAGAGTGGCGATCTCAGAGCCAATCACAATGCCCGCTTTTTCGATATCAGGCTGGTTCTTGCCTTCGTCCCCAATCACGGCCGCTACCCCACGCTTGGACACACGCACGCGATGATCGGGCAGACTCTCCGCACTGAACCCGGCTTTGGTCAGGATCTCGATACGCTCAGCAAACGTAGGGATTTTGGGGCGATCGCGGCGGAAGAACATAGTCTCAGTATAGAGTTGACCGAATCATGACACCCCGGCTGCCGATCGCTGCTATCACTGATGAATTCTCTCCGAGGCTCAACGAAGCTCTCCCGTTAATGCAGGAAATCGGCATGAGCGGAGCCGAGCTGCGGGTCATCGATGGCAAGAACATCCTGGACCTCACGGCCGACGAACTGAAACGCGCGCGCGACCTGCTGGAGGAGGCAAATTTGCCGGTTGTCGCAATTGCGTCGCCGCTCTTGAAATGTGTATTGGAGCCCGGCCCTGCCTTAGACACTCGATTCGAGCGCGATGTGTTCGCGTCGAAGCATACGCTCGCCGATCAGCCCCGGTTAGCAGAACGAGCACTCGAGATCGCTCGCTTCTTCGGGGCGCGGATCATTCGAGTCTTTTCTTACTGGCGAACGACCGAGCCGGAGAGATGCCGGGAGGCCGTCGCCCGTGCACTCGATCAATTGGCTGCCGCCGCCGCCGGCGAATCGATCGTGATCGGTCTCGAGAATGAGCACGCCTGCAACGTGGCCACCGGCGCAGAGACGGCGAGCTTGCTACGGCTGGTAGCGAATAAGAACTTGATGGTTGTTTGGGATCCTGCCAATGCGCTCGTTGCCGGCGAAACGCCGTTCCCTGGCGGCTACGAGCACCTGCCGAAAGACCGCATTGTTCACGTCCATGCGAAGGATTGCCAGATGCGCGGAGGCCAGCCTGAATGGGGACCGCTGGGGACCCGGCACGTCCTTTGGAAGGAACAAATCGGCAGACTCCTGGCCGACGGCTATACAGGCTATTTGAGTCTGGAGACACACTGGGCGGGCCCAAACGGCGACAAGAAAGAAGCGAGCCGTATCTGCGGGTGGAATCTGCGCGGATTAGCCTCCACCTGAGCGCAGTTTGCCGGTCGAAGCATCCAATGGGCGGGCAGCTTGGCCCTATTCGCTAAGCCCGCCAGCTCAGCTCCTCGTCTCGTTACACTTAAGGGTTGATGGCTGTCCCGTTCCGCTTTGCGGTTTGTAATGAGATCTTTCAGCCGCTTTCTGCTGAAGAGATCTGCGAGGCTGCCAGCCTCGCGGGCTATACCGGCCTTGAGATTGCGCCCTTTACTCTCGCCGGCAACCCCGCTGGCCTGAGCGGCGAACAACGCGCCGCGATTCGGGATGCGATGGCCGGCCGTAATCTTTCTTTCGTCGGCCTGCACTGGCTGCTTCGATCGCCTGAGGGCCTCCACGCTACAACTCCTGACAAAGCGCTTCGACGCCGTACCTGGGATTTTCTTCGCGCCCTTATCGACCTCTGCTCCGATCTGAAAACAGCCAGCGAGGAGCCCGCTGTCATGGTCTTCGGCTCCCCTCATCAGCGTTCTTCTGTTCCCGGATCTACCCCGCGCGAAGCCACTCAGATCCTGATCGACGAACTTGCAGCGATTGCGCCACATGCTGGGGCCCGCAACGTCGAACTGCTGCTCGAGCCGCTCTCTCCCGATCAAACCGACGTAGTTACTTCGCTCGAAGAAGCCGTCGGCATCGTCGCTCAAATCGCCCATCCTGCGATCCGCACTATGTTCGACGTTCACAACGCCGCCGCCGAAACGACTTCGCATACGGAACTTGTTGCCAGGTACGCACCTTTCATCCGTCACGTGCACGTCAACGAGTTCAATGGCCTTGAGCCCGGTTCGGGTAGCTACGATTTTGCCGCGCTTCTTTCCACGCTCGAGCGCCTCCACTATCGCGGTTGGATATCTCTGGAAGTCTTCGATTTCACTCGCGATGGCGCACAAGTGGCCGCGTCCGCCCTATCGTTCTTGAAGACCTGTTCGCATTCTGAAGCCTTATCCCAAACACTATGAGTCACTACGTTGTAACGGGTGGAGCCGGGTTCATCGGCTCCGCTCTTGTCCGATCTCTGCTCGCCGAAGGTCGCCGGGTTCATGTCATTGATAACCTTTCGACCGGAAACCTCGATAACCTCGAGGAAGTCGCGGATGCCATCACTGTCCACGAACTGGATATCCGCCACTATGACCGCATCGCCAAGGTCATCGCCGGCGCCACCCGCGTCTTTCATCTGGCTGCGCTTCCGTCCGTGCCCAAGTCCATCCTCGATCCGGTCTCGAGCCACGACACGAACATCAACGGCACCTTCAACGTCTTCCGCGCCGCTGCTGAGGGCAAAGTGGGCCGCGTCGTCTATGCGGCGTCTTCCTCCGCTTATGGCGACACTGCCGTACTGCCGAAGGTTGAGACCATGTCGCCGCGTCCCAAGTCACCCTACGCTCTCCAGAAGCTCGTAGGCGAGTACTACGCCAGCGTCTTCTCCCAATGCTTCGGCCTCGAAACAGTTTCGCTGCGCTTCTTCAACGTCTTCGGCCCGCGCCAGGATCCGACCAGCGTTTACTCCGGCGTCCTATCCCTTTTTCTGACCGCCCTCATCGAGCGCCGCGCTCCGACCATCAATGGCGATGGCGAGCAGTCACGCGATTTCACTTTTGTGGAAGACGTAGTCGGTCTGCTACTTAAGGCGGCTAGCGCCCCAGGCGTCTCGGGAGAAGTGTTCAATGCCGGCAACGGTAATCGTTACACGCTGAATCAGACCTGGAACTTGCTTCAGAAGATCGAAGGCGTCGATTTGCCGGCCCGTTACGGGCCCGCTCGCCCGGGCGATGTCAGAGATTCGCAGGCCGATACCTCCGCCGCCGTCGCCAAGCTCGGACACGCTCCCCGCTTCACCTTCGAGCAGGGCCTTCGCCTGACCCTCGATTGGTACCAACGAAAAATTTCTGAGGGAACGAAGCCAATCGGCGCGGCCGGCTCGGTCAGGTGAGCTACTTCGTTGAAGCGGAAGGCATCTACCGCTGTTTGCCGTGGGACGAGTTCGTTTGGCAAAAACATGGTTTTGGCTCCCGGCACGCTAACCCTGTCGCCTCCGTCACGCTGCGGCAGGTTCATTCAGACCAGGTTTTTCAGGCCGACGAACTAGCCGATCGCCAGCTCGCAGGCGATGCCCTCTTTACCGATCTGCCCGGGCGTTCTATAGGCGTCAGAACCGCCGATTGCGTTCCGCTGCTCTTGCTGGATAGCCGGAGGCGCGCGGTGGCCGCTATTCACGCCGGATGGCGCGGAACAGCTGCTCAGATCTCACTCCGCACTCTCGAAAAGCTGAGCGAGTGTTACGCAACTGAACCAGCGGATGTCTTCGTAGCCATCGGCCCTTCCATCCGCGCGTGCTGTTATCGCGTCGGCATCGACGTCGCCAGCCAATTTACCCGTTGGCTTCCCAACGTTCGCGAGAACTGCCATGTCGATCTCCCGCGGGCTAATCGCAGTCAGCTCGAAGCCGTCGGCGTGCCCGCCGATCAGATCTTCGATTGCGATTTGTGCACTTCCTGCCTCGCGGAGCAGTTCTTCTCCTATCGGAGGGAGCCTCAAAACCCCGGGCGTATGCTTTCCGCCATCGAGCGTATCTAATCGGCATGAACAGAACTGCAAGCGCACAATGGAAGGGCGACCTCAAGTCAGGCTCGGGAACGATTTCCTCGGCCAGCGGGGTCCTTTCGAATACTCAGTACTCTTTTAAAACCCGATTCGAGCAGGGAAATGGCACCAACCCCGAAGAGCTGCTTGCCGCCGCTCACGCGGCCTGCTTCTCCATGGCGTTGTCGCTGATGCTCGAAGCCGAAGGACTCAAGGCCGAAACCATCGACACCGTTTGCACCATTTCGCTCGAGAAAGAGGGCGAGGGCTTTGCGATTAAACGCAGCCACCTCGACCTGAAGGCCAAAATCCCCGGCGCTTCGCAGGATGCTTTCAATCGCGCAGCCAATAATGCCAAGGAAGGTTGTCCCGTATCGAAGCTCTACGATACGGAGATCACGCTGAACGCCCAGCTCGTCGGCTAGCCGACTCTTCATCGCGCTTCTTATTCCATCGCGGTTCTTATCCGCGCCGCGCTTCTTATTTCATCGCGCTTCTTAACCGAGCCGCGACCAGAGGGAGCGGTAACTCACTCTTCGTCGTGGTGGCTCGAGAGAGCCGCCACCACCGACAAATCCTCCAGCGTCGTCACATCTCCCGTCACACCGTTGCTTGTCACGATCTCTCGCAGCAGCCGCCGCATGATCTTTCCGCTGCGAGTCTTCGGAAGCGCATCGGTGAAGCGAATCTCGTCCGGGCGCGCAAATGGTCCAATCTCATGCGAAACCCACTTCCGGAGCTCCTGTCCCAGAGCGTCTGTGTCCCAATCACCCTTTTTCAAGGTGACGAAGGCGCAGACTGCCTGCCCCGTGACTTCGTGCGGTTTGCCCACGACTGCTGCCTCGGCCACCGCCGGATGATGCACCAGTGCCGATTCGATCTCCATTGTGCTGAGCCGGTGCCCGCTCACGTTCATCACATCGTCCACTCGGCCGAGCACCCAGTAGAACCCGTCGTCATCGCGGCGCGCCGCATCGCCTGTGAAGTAGGAGCCGGGCACGCGCGACCAGTAGCCTTCTTCGAATCGTTTCGGATCGCCCCAGATGCCTCGAATCATGCTGGGCCACGGCTGCCGGATAATCAGATAACCCTCGCGGTTGTTCCCCGCCGGCTGCCCCTTTGCATCCACGATGTCAGGCACGATTCCGGGTAGCGGCAGAGTCGCCGAACCTGGCTTGAGCTGTGTTTCTCCAGGGATCGGCGAGATCATCACCGATCCCGTTTCCGTCTGCCACCAGGTATCTACAATCGGGCAGCGCTCTTTCCCGATAACGCGGTGGTACCACTCCCAGGCCGCCGGATTGATCGGCTCACCTACTGATCCGAGCACGCGCAGGCTCGATAGGTCGTGCGCCTCCGGCCAGCGATCGCCCTGCCGCACCAAAGCGCGGATGGCCGTCGGAGAAGTGTAGAAGATGGTTACTTTGTACTTCTCGACGATTTGCCACATGCGATCGAAAGCCGGAAAGTCGGGCGCGCCTTCATACATCACGACACTCGCGCCTGCCGCAAGCGGACCGTAAACGATATAGCTGTGGCCCGTGATCCAGCCAACGTCCGCCGTACACCAATAGATGTCGTTCTCCTGCAGGTCGAAAACCCACTTGGTGGACATCATGGTCTGTAGGAGATAACCCCCGGTTGAGTGCACGATGCCCTTCGGCTTGCCGGTTGTTCCTGACGTGTAGAGCACGAAAAGCGGATGCTCTGCATTAAGTTCTTCCGCCGGACACTGATCGGCTTCGCTGCCTAGCGCGCTCTCCTGCTCGTGCCACCAGACGTCCCGACCGCTCTTCATCTTGATGTTTGAGCCTGTGCGCTGGTACACGACCACGTTGCGCACTTGCGGACACTCCTCTAGCGCCTCGTCGACCGCATCTTTCAGCCGCACTTCTTTGCCCCGCCGCCATCCGCCATCCGCCGTAATCACCAGCGACGCATCGAGGTCCTGTATGCGCGTTTTGAGCGCCTCAGCCGAGAAACCGCCAAACACCACGCTGTGCGTAACTCCGAGCCGTGCGCATGCGAGCACCGCAATTGGCAGTTCCGGAACCATCGGCATGTAGATAATGGCGCGTTCCCCTGCTTTTGTTCCGAGTTGCTTCAGCACCGTCGCAAAGCGCGAGACCACGCGCAGCAGCTCTTCGTACGTGATTACTCGCGAATCACCCGGTTCTCCCTCCCAAATCAAGGCCGGCTTCGCTTTGCGTTCGGACGCGGCATGCCGGTCTACGCAATTGAAGCAGGCGTTCAATGCGCCATCCGAAAACCACTTCGCATGGGGAGCATTCCACTCCAGGCCTTTAGTAAACGGCTTGAACCAATGGAGCTCCGTTCGGGCCAGTTCCGACCAGAATTTATCCGGATCCGCCTTTGCCCGCTCGTGCAGTTCGGAGGTTTTGGATTGGCTCATGAAGGCATTAAAGCACCTTCAGGAATTCGCAGCTTATCTCACCGATCCGATTCGCTCCGGCGGCCAGAATACAAAGACCGCTTTGCCATAGATGTAGTTCTTGGGAACGAATCCCCAGGCCCGGCTGTCGTTGGAAGACACCCGATGGTCGCCCAGGACGAAGTAATCGTCCGGAGGAACAATCGTGCGTGAGTAAGACCGGTCGTCGCGATACTCCGGCGGAACATAGTTTTCCACCAGCTTTTTACCGTTCACAATCACGTAGCCGTCTTCCACCGCGATCGAATCTCCCGGCAATCCGATCACCCGCTTAATGTACGACTTTGTCGGATCTTCCGGAAACAGAAACACCACCGTGTCGCCGCGCGTGATATCCCCCAACCCGAATTTGTAGCTGAACTGATTGATGAACAGCCTTTCCTGATCGTACAGGCTTGGCATCATGCTCGTTCCCTCTACTTTCACCGGGCGGTAAAGGAAGAGGATAATCAGGACGGCGATCAAAACCGACAGGAGCAGATCCCTGAACCAGGAGATCGTGCCAATTAACAACGAACGGGGCCGCTGCCCCGCTTCCGGCGCTTCCGTTTGCGAAACCGCACTCGAGCCGGTATCTACTTCACCCATGTTTGAGTCCGTATTACGAGATTACAAGGAAAGGGAAGGCGCTTAAGAGCGCCCCTCAAATGTTGACGATCAAAGCCGGTTTTCGATAGCGTTGCGCTTGGGAACTTCATCAGGCAGGTAGGAGGAATGAGCTCTCAATCGCGTATAATTTCAGTAAGTGCAGTTACTTTGGGGCCGCAATCTTCTTGTCGGCCAAGTTGTCTCCGATCAACCGATGCGCAGCCAAGCGTGCTGCTGGCACACTTGCTTCAATTTGCGCCGCGTCTGATCAAAAGGAAATCCTAGCATGAACTCATTAGTAAGTCGGATGGGGATCGGTGCGCTAATGCTCGCCTGTTTCTTCGGCGGCGTTTTCTCCGCGAAGGCAAATCAGGCCACCGGCACTGGCGGCACGGTGATTGGCATCGTTACCGACCCTAGCGGCGGTTTGATCGCTGGCGCGAAAGTGTCCTTGAGTAACTCGGTTAGCGGCCATCAGCAGTCTGCGACCACCGGCACTGATGGTTCTTTCCGCCTGACTAACATACCCCCTAACCAATATCATCTCGAGATTACTTCTTCCGGTTTTCAGACCTATACACAAGACCTCCCGCTTCACTCGCAAGTTCCGGTTCAGGTAAAAGCGACCCTCGCGCTGGCCGGCTCCACCGAGACTGTAGAGGTACACGCATCGGCGGATGTGATCGAGAATGTACCCGCGGCCCACACGGATGTTAGTCAAAGCCTGCTTGAGAATCTTCCCGTAGCTTCTACCGGACAAGGTTTGAGCGACGCCATTACGCTGACTTCCGGCGGAGTCGTCGCCGACTCAAACGGGTTCTTCCATCCGCAAGGCGATCACGGCGAGACCACTTACGTGATCGACGGCCAGCCGATCAGCGACCAGCAGAACAAAACCTTTTCCACTCAGCTGCCGGCGAATGCATTTCAACCCTCGAGTTAGTCAGTAGTTCGCCCAGTGCGGAGTACGGCGATAAGACAGGTTTGATGGTCAACACGGTTACTCGTTCCGGATTAGGTCAGAAGCCCACCGCGAGCTTTGACGCGTACTACGGGTCGTTCGGAACATTTGGCGAAGATGCGACCTTCGGGATTGGCGGCGCGAAGTGGGGCAACTTTCTGGTGATCGATTCAAGCCGCAGCGGCCGCTTTCTTGACAGCCCGGAGTTTCAGCCGTTCCACGATATTGGCAACACGAGACGTTTTCGATCGCGTCGATTACCAGCCGCGGCGAGCCGCGAATCGCTGCACCTGAACATGTTCGTTGCGCGCAACTGGTTCCAGATCCCGGTCACCTACGATCAGCTCGGGCAGGACCAGCGCCAGCAAGCCAAGACGCTCAGTTTCTCGCTCGGCTACCAACATACTTTCAATCCGCAGTCTCTGCTTTCGATTGCGCCCTGGGTGCGGCAGGACCGTGTGAACTACTATCCGAGCTCCGATCCGTTTCAGGATCTCCCGGCCACCATCAATCAGGATCGCCACTTAACAAATTGGGGGACTCGGTTTGATTACTCCTACGCCAACCGCATCAATGACATTAAGCTAGGTGCGGATATCCAGCAGACGCGCCTGATTGAGAACTTTGGCATTGGCATCACCGATCCGGCATTTAACGCAGTCTGCTTGACGGCTGCCGGTGATCCGGTCACTGCCTCAACTCCCGTTCCGCCTGCCTCGTGCGCAGCTTCCAATTACCTCGCTAACCCCGACTTCTCACCGGGTCTGCTGCCTATCGATCTAACGCGCGGGGGAACACCGCTTCGTTTCCACTCGACCGGGAACATCAACCAGCAGGCAGTGTATCTGCAGGACTCGCTGACACTGAAGAATCTGTCTGTTCAGATCGGTCTCAGGTTCGACAACTACGATGGTCTTTCTTCCGACCGCCTGGCCGCTCCACGAGTTGGAGCTTCGTATCTATTGAAATCAACCGGTACCGTTCTTCGCGCCTCTTTCAGCAGGTCGATGGAGACTCCTTACAACGAAAACCTGCTGCTCTCAGTGCCACCGGCGAAGGTGGATTGGTCGGAGACCCATCGGGATTGAGCAGCGCGAATACGCTCCGCCCTGGTCACCGCAATCAATACAGCACCGGGTTTGAACAGGGGATAAAGAAGTATGTGCAAATCAATGGAAGTTACTTCTGGAAATTCACCAAGAACGCATTTGACTTCAATAATCTCTTCAATTCATCCATTGCCTTTCCGATTGAATGGCGCCAATCGAAGATAGACGGCTTTTCGCTTCGCCTCTCGACTTCTAATCTGCACGGCTTTCAGGCGTACACGACACTTGGGCACACCCGCGCTCGCTTCTTCGGGCCGGAAGTGGGTGGTCTTGTGTTCAATTCTCCGCTGAGCATCGGCGCGTTTCGAATCGACCACGACCAGGCTTTTCAGCAGACAAGCTATTTGCACTACCAACACGGCAAGGATGGTATTTGGGCCACGTTTACCTGGCGCTTCGATAGCGGAGAAGTCGCCGGCTCTGTTACAGATCTGAGTGATGCCCTAGCTCTGACCGCCGATGAGCAAACAGCAATCGGCTTCTACTGCAATGGCCAGAGAGCAACGTTAGCGCAGCCGATCTCGAGCTGCGCAGGAAGTTATGGGGCAACGCGTCTCAATATACCCACGGCCGGCACCTACAACCCCGACCACAATGTGCCCCGTATCGCCCCGCGCAATTTGTTCGATATCGGAGTCGGCACTGACAATCTCTTCCACAAGGAAAAATTCAAGACAACTCTGAAGCTCAGCGCAGTGAATATCACCAATACCGCAAGTCTTTACAACTTCCTTTCCACATTCAGCGGCACGCATTGGGTATCGCCGCGTAATCTGACAGCTTCGCTTGGCTGGGTCTACTAAGCCGGGATCGGTCCGAGCCGCGAACAACCGATCCGAGCCGCAACCATAGGGAGCGGAGTTCTCCGCGGTGCTCCGCTCTGTAACAATGTATGGCGATGTCCAAAACAGTATCGGCAATCGCCAGTGGCGATCTCCGGCTTTCTGCTAACCGTGTCTGTTGGCCCGCCCAGCAGCGTGTCGAAGCAGCAGTTTTCAAAGCGATTCGTGAACTTGGATTTACGCCGCAGAGAGCACACGCCTTCGATCCCGCCAAACAGCACGGCTTCATTGATTCGCAAAAGCGCGGCATGGAGGTTTTCCGAGACATCCCGCAGAAGCGCCGCTGATCGTTATCGAAGCTGTCTGGCAGTACAGTCATCACGTGCTTCCCGGTCTCACGACTCATAAGGGACCGATCCTTACAATTGCGAACTGGAGTGGAGAGTGGCCAGGTCTGGTCGGCATGCTGAATCTCAATGGCTCGTTGACGAAAGCGGGAGTCGTTTCGAACGCTGTGGAGCGAGATTTCACGGATGACTTCTTCCTGTCGGGCTTGAAGACTGGCTTGAACGGCGGGAGGTGCCACCACGACGCAAGCCACGTCATGGTTCCGAAGCATGCACGCCTGCCCGACGAGCCGAGCAGCTCGGGCACGAGCTTGCGCAGAGCTGAGGCGCGACAAAGCCATCATGGGTGTGTTCGACGAAGGATGCATGGGCATGTTCAACGCCATCGTGCCCGATCATCTGCTGAACCCGACGGGCGTGTTCAAGGAGCGACTGAGCCAGTCGGCGTTTATGCCGCAATGCGTCAGACGTCGGCGAGTGAAGCGCACGGTGTGCGGCCTGGCTGGACGAAAAAGGCATGTCAGTTCAAGACCGGTCCCAATCCCGAAACCGATTTAACCGATGCTCAGATTCTTGAGCAGTGCCACATGTACATCGCTGCTTTGCGGATCGCGGATGAGTTCGGCTGCGACACAATCGGTATTCAGTATCAGCAGGGCTTGAAAGACCTCGCCCCCGCATCGGACTTGGCTGAAGGTCTATTGAACAATGTGGACCGGCCTCCGGTGAAGTCGGCGACGGCCGGGAGCTCTATACGGGCAAGCCGCTGCCGCACTTCAACGAAGTGGATGAGTGCGCGGGGCTGGACGCCCTGGTCACGAACCGTGTTTGGAACGCCTTGGGCCTGCCGCCCGAAACCACTCTGCACGACCTGCGCTATGGCGAAGAGTTACAGGGCGAGTTTGTCTGGGTGTTCGAGATATCGGGTGCGGCTCCTCCCGCTCATCATGTCGATGGCTACGCGGGGTCGGTCAGCGAGCGTCAGCCGCCGATGTATTTCCGGCTGGGCGGCGGATCGTTGAAGGGCATCGGCAAGCCGGGTGAGATTGTGTGGAGCCGGATGTTTGTTGAAGACGGCAAGCTGAAGGCCGATCTGGGCCGCGCCGAGGTGTTGAGCCTGCCCGCCGAGGAAACCGAGCGGCGCTGGCGCATCACCACACCGCAATGGCCGATGATGCATGCCGTGCTCTACGGCGTCACCCGCGATCAGATGATGGCTCGTCATAAGGCCAATCATATCCAAGTCGCCTACGCGGCCGATTCCGCCAGCGCCAACCGGGCTTTGGCTGCAAAAGCCGCCTTCTTCCGCGAAGCCGGCATCGTAGTCAATGTCTGCGGCACGGAGACAGGACTCTAGCATGCGTATCGGCCTTTTGGGAACAGGTGCGATCGCAAACAAACACGCGCAAGCCTATAAAAACATCGGATTTGAGCTTGTAGCGTGCTCTAACCGGACGGAAAGCCGCGGCCGTGAGTTTGCGGAACGTTGGCGCGCACACTTTGTCGCGAGTCTCGACGATCTCTGCCGCTATCCCGATCTGGATTTTATCGACGTCTGCACTTTCCCGGATTCTCACCTGCGGCCGGTTGAAATCTGCGCCGAAATACGCCGCCCGATTCTCGTCCAGAAACCGATCGCCACGGATCTTGCTGAGGCGCATCGCATGATCGCACTGGCGCAGCGGCCGGGATAACTTTCGGCGTGATGAGCCAGCATCGCTTCGATGATGCGACGCTGTTTCTCAAGCGCGCGCTAACGGAAGGACGCCTCGGTAAGCTTCTCGAGGCCGATGCGTACGTCAAGTGGTTCCGCAATGACGATTATTACTGCCGCCCATAAAAGGCAGCTGGCAGACCGAAGGCGGCGGCGCGCTCATCAACCAGGCGATTCACCAGGTGGATCTGCTGCTGTATCTTCTAGGCCCGATCTCCGAAGTCAGTGGAATGTGGCAGCTGGGCGCGCGTCACAAGATCGAATCGGAAGACATCGTAAATGCATTGCTTCGCTTTCACTCCGGTGTCACCGGATCGCTGCAAGCGTCAACGGCGTTTTGGCCCGGCTACACCGAGCGGGTAGAGCTTCACGGCATAAAGGGCAGTGCGGTGATCTCGGGTGACCGCCTCACGAGCTGGGACGTGCAGAATGACGATGAGGCGAACGCCCTCGATCCCGCGCCCGTGGCGCAGAACGTGGCATCAGGGTCGTCCGATCCGATGGCCATCTCCCTTACGTCCTTTGAACGTCAGTTTCTGGATTTTGCAAGTGCGATCGAATACCGGCGAGAACCGGTTGTGAACGGCGACGACGGCTACCGCGCTCTGGAAGTGGTTCTGGGGGTCTACCGATCGTGCCGCGAGCAACGATTTATCCAACTTTCTCCATCAAAGCCGATATAACGGCGATGTCGAATATACAATAAAGCTGAGACCACGTTCGTCCAGGCGGCTTCTCCGTCGCTGAAGCCTATCCATGCCGTTGCAAGTTGATCCGTTTCTCGAAGTTGCTGGCGAACTTGCCACGGACGACCGGGTTCGCAGATACCTGGAAGAGTTTCGCGGACGACATCCGGCCGAGTTCTCTAAGGTTTCGCACACCAAAAATTGCCTTCGCTGGCTCACTCTGGTGTTCGCATCCAGCCGGTTTTTGTCCGAGGAGCTGCTCCGGCATCCAAGCTGGATTCTTGAGCTGGAAGACGTCGAACGTACGCTCTCCCTCGCCGACTTCCAGGCTCATCTTCAGCGATTTCTTCTAGACTCTTCTTCCTCGCAGGCGACAGCCGTCAAGCTTGCCATGTTTCGGCGAAAAGAACTGCTGCGCATCTTGATTCGGGATCAGTCTGGTTCGGGCGACCTTGCCTCGATCACCGAAGAGCTTTCGAACCTTGCGGACGCAATTCTGGCCTGCGCTCTCGAAGAAGTTACACGCGAGCTCGCCCCGCGGTTCGGAGCGCCGATCCACGAACAACAGGCAGGCAACAAGGAGCCGGCGCGCTTTACCGTGCTTGCACTCGGAAAGCTTGGCGGCCGCGAGCTAAACTACAGCTCCGATATCGACTTGATGTTCCTTTACAGTGCAAACGGAGAGACGTCGGGTCCGCAGCGGGTGACGAACAAAGAGTTCTTCAAGAAGGTTGCCAATGACCTTACGAATCTACTCTCCACCTATACACCGGCCGGCCAGTGTTACCGAATCGATCTGCGCCTGCGTCCGGAGGGCAGCCATGGAGAGGTCTGCATCTCGCTTGCCGCTGCGAAGGAATACTACGCGAAGCGGGCCCGCGACTGGGAGCTGCAAATGCTGCTTAAAGCGCGCGTCGCCGCGGGCGACTCGAGCCTCGGGCAGGAGCTGCTCGGTTCCGTTGAGCCGCTCATCTACTCCACTACGCTTGATTTCTCCACCATCGAAACGATGTCCGCCACCCGCGAGCGCATCAGTGAAAAAGCCGCCCGCAAACACTCCCGTTCAAACGAGTTTGACGTCAAGCTCGCCCGTGGCGGCATACGCGATATCGAATTTTTAGCGCAATGCCTGCAGCGGTTGCACGGTAATCGCGAAAGCTCGGTCAAGCGCCGCGGGACTCTGCCCGCACTCACGCAGCTGCACGATAACGACCTGCTCTCCTCTACTGAATTCTCACGATTGGAGCAAGCGTATCGTTTTCTGAGAAAACTCGAGCACATTCTCCAGTTCGAAGATGACCGCCAGATTCACTCCCTGCCTTCGAACGAGGCCGATCTCCAACGCGTGGCACAGCGCATGTTTGGATTACAAAACGGCCAGAATCAGCCCGCCGCGACGGCTTCCACACGACTTTTGCGCGAGCTCAATGAGCACCTTGAGAATGTTCAGGTGATTTATGAACGGATTGTTCATGCGCAGCGGCCGCTCTACTACTCCTCTGCACCCGCCATGGCATCTTTCGGGCAGGCTCCCGCGAAGGTTCAGAATGCTTCACACGCCGTGTTGAATCAAACGCTGTTAGCGGAAGATCCGTTGGTCTCTGCCTGGACAACGCAGCTATTCGAGACGAGTCCGCTGCTGGCAGGGCAACTTGCCCGGTACCCCGAGTTCCTGACGGAGATCCGCAGAACTGTTGAACGGCCGCATAGGCGGTATGCTTTTGAAGGGCTGGCCGCTCCGCTGAATGACATTGAAGGGTTGCGGCGCTTCTTCCGTCGCGAGATGTTTCGCATCCAAGCCGGCAGTATCTGCCTTCCGGAGCCTGTTTTTCAGACGCTCGACCAGACCTCCGCGCTCGCCGAGTTTGTAGTCGCGCGTGCTTATCGCATTGCACTCGAAGCGGCGCTTGAGCATGCCCGCACGCATGCCGGCGCGATGCAACCTTTCGCGGAGCCGCAAAACGAAATGATGGTGGTGGCTCTCGGACGGCTCGGCATGCGCGAGTTCGACCTCGGTTCAGACGCCGATCTGCTATTCATCATCCCCGACTCCGAATCCGTCCGGCACCGCTTCTGGACCAGAGTGGTCGAGCGTCTGCTCGAAATTCTGTCCTCTTACACGGAGGGCGGTCCGATTCTTTCGGTTGATACACGTCTGCGGCCGAATGGACGCGAGGGGATGCTGGTCCAATCGGAATCGAAGTACGTCGATTATCTGTCGACCAAAGCCGAGGCTTGGGAAGGTATTGCGTACATGAAGGCGAGGGCCGTAGCCGGTGACACGGAGCGCGCCACCATCTTTCTGACGGAGCTGCAGCAGGTTGACTGGCGCAAATACGGGCAGGGCGGCCGCTCGAAGCTCGATCTCCGGCAGATGCGGCTTCGCCTGCAGCGCGAGCAGGGCGCGATTGCTCCGCTGAAAGCCGCGCAGGGTGGCTATTACGATGCCGATTTCATTCTGATGTATCTGCGGCTTCGAGGGGCTGGCATGTTCTTTAAGAGCCTGAATACACCCGAGCGTATCGACGTGGTGGAAAAGATGGGCCACCTGGAGCGTGCCGATGCCGCCTTTCTGCTGGAAGCGACCACTCACTTCCGCGCGCTCGACCATGCGCTCCGGCTCGTGACCGGCCATGCAGAGGGCAAAATGCCTGCCTCGGTCGAGCATCGTCAGATGATGGCAGAGTTGGTAAACCGCTGGACTTCCCGGCCATCGAGCGCCGAAAGTCTGGAAACAGATCTTCTGGCGCTTCAGACGAAGATGCGCCGGCTGTTTGAAGCCGTATTTGCGCAGTAATCTCGCGGCTACTCTTCCTCATCCAGATGCAAGTGCGCTTTTGCGGCGGCAGCGATCTTTTCGGCCTGCGGCCCGGGAACGTAATCGTAGTGGTCGAACTCCATGTGAAACGAGGCGCGCCCCTGCGTCTTTGAAATCAAGTCATTCTGATAATTCAACATCTCCGACATGGGGACTTGCGCGTGAATGGCTTGTAAGTTTCCATTTAGATCCATTCCAGCTACGCGTCCGCGCCGTCCGTTGAAGTCGCTCATCAAATCGCCCGCGAATTCTGCCGGGGTTTCCACGTCCACTCGCATGATCGGCTCGAGCAGCGCCGGTTTTGCCTGCTGCATGGCTGCCCGAAAGGCTTTGCGGCCGGCAAGCTTGAACGCCATTTCGGAGGAATCGACATCGTGATAAGAGCCGTCATAGAGCGTAACTTTGAAGTCGGTCACTGGGAAACCGGCGACGAAGCCGTGCTCGGCTGCTTCGAGGATGCCTTTCTCCACGGCGGGTACGAATTGGCGTGGAATGGCGCCGCCGAAGATATCGTTGACAAACTGAAAGCGCTCGCCACGCGGCAAGGGCTCGATCTTGATCCAGCAATCTCCGAACTGACCATGGCCGCCCGTCTGCTTTTTATGCCGGCCTTGTACGCTGGCGCTTCCGCGCACTGTTTCGCGATACGGAATCTTCGGTGACTTGAGCTCCACCTCCACCTGATAGCGCCGCTTCAGACGGCTCACCACAATTTCAAGATGCTGCTGACCGTTTCCAGCCAGAAGAAATTCCTTGGTCATCGGATCGCGATAGAAGCGGAGCGAACGGTCCTCTTCCAGGATCTTCGCAAGCGCCGTGCTCAACCGGTCCTCATCACTACGCGTTTTCGCGGAGATCGCATAGGAGATCGAGGGCTCAGGAAACTCGATACCGCGAAAAACGATGCAGTTCGTTTTCGAGCACAACGTGTCGCCCGTCAGTGTTTCCTTCAGCTTTGCCACGACGCCGATATCGCCTCCGCGAAGTTCCCCCACGGGCTGCATGCTTTTGCCGAATGGGGTTGCGATGTGAGCCAGGCGCTCGTTACAGCTTGATCGCTGATTAACCAAGTGGACGTCTTCCTTGACCGTTCCAGACATGACCCTGAAATATGAGACACGCCCCGCGAAAGGATCAGCGGCAGTCTTGAAAATGAAGATGGCCGGCGGCTCGTTCGGCGCGAAAGCTTTCCTGCGATCGGCATTACTCTGCGCCAGGCTCGTCGCGGCACTCTGCAAGGGCGAAGGAAAGATCTCGGCAATGAAGTTGAGCAGGAGATCGGAACCGATGTTCTGGCCGCCGGCACTGCAAAGCTACGGGGAAGATACGGCGCGTGCGGACAGCCTCCTGCAGGCCGCTCACGATATGTTCGATGGGCAGGGTTCCGGTCGCGAAGAACTCCTCCAGCAGCTCGTCGTTTCCTTCCGCGATCATCTCCACCAGCGCCTCGTGGGCGGCTGTAGCGGCCTCTAGTTCCGATTCGGGAATGTCGCCCTCTGTGCCGCGTCCATTGCCGCCCGGCTTGTAAGAGACACACCGCATGCGGATGAGATCGATCACGCCCGCAAAGTTTTTCTCGGATCCGAAAGGCAGGTGAATCGGGATTGCTGCCCGGCCGAATCGTTTGGTAATTGTTTCAAGCGCACGCGAGAAAGACGAGCGCTCCCGATCGAGTTTATCGACCAGAAGCGCGGTAGCCAGCTCAAACTCCTGGGCGAACTTCCACACCTTCTCGGTAGATACCTCCACGCCCGCCACACCGTCCAACACGACCAGCGCAGCATCCGCAGCCAGCAGCGCGGACCGGCTATCGTTCAGGAAGATGTTGTAACCGGGCGTGTCAATCAGGTTGATTTTGATTTTCTGCCACGGGAAAGCGATCGACAGAAGAGCTGATACTCAACTTGCGGGCTATCTCTTCTTCGTCGAAATCGGTGGGAGCATTGCCCTCGTCGGGCTTTTGAAACCGATCTGTCAAACCAGCCGTAAACAGAGCCGCAGAAGCCAAAGTTGTCTTGCCGCAATGGCCGTGTCCGATGAGCGCCACGTTCCGGATGTCGGAACTCTCGAAGACCTTCATAACGGATCCCCCAAAGACAGGAGTTACGGCCGGCGAGCAACTCGGCTGGCCGAAGGGGAAAGCATATCAAAACGGAAACCGGCGCCGGTTACAGTTGGGTGACGGAGGTTCGCGGGCGATGAACTAGGCGGTCTGACGGGAAGCGGCGATGTCGCTCTCAACGTCGATTACGGGATTGTAGGTGAGTATGCGGCCGCAGCTCTCGCAATACATTACCTTGTCGCCGCGGCGGAGATCTTGGAAGAACTGAGGGCGCAGCGAGATCTGGCACAGGCTACACCGGCCGTCGCTGGCATCGGCAATAGGCGTGTTCTTCGTTTTCTTACGGATTCGCTCGTACTCGGTGTAAAAAGCCGGAGCTAACTCGCCGACAACCAGCTTGCGATCAGCCTGTCTGGCACTCAGCTCTTTCGTATCGATGGCGGTACGTTCGCGCGCATGCGCCTTTTCATGCTCTACTTGCTGCTGCTCTTCCTTAAGCGCGACTTCAGCGGCCTTCACCGCTTTATCGAGCGGCTCTGATTGCTCCATCAGATCGAGAATCTTGTCCTCGGCCTTGCGGATCTCGCCTTCGGCATAGGCAATCTCATTTTGAAAAGCTTTATACTGCTCGTTCGTTTTTGCACCGAGCATTTGATTCCGGAGCTTCGAAATCTGCTGCTCGTGCACTTGAATGTCACCGTCGAGCTTCTTGCGATCGCGCTGGTTAGCCACAAGTGCCGCGCGGTCTGCTTCCAGTCGCCGGGTATGCGCCCCGAGCTTCTTCTCAATTTCGGAAATGTGTTTCGGAAGTGTCGCGATCTCAGTCTCGATTGTCGCGATCTTGCGATCCAGCGCCTGAAGACGAAGCGCGAGAGCAAGCTCCTGCAGCATTAATTAGGCAGTTTAGCATGCGGACGGCTATATAAAGAAAGGAAATGGGCTACCGTCCGAATGCCCTGGTAGTAATTGCTAATGCGATACTTTTCGTTCGGCGAATGAAGTCCGTCATCGGGAAGGCCAAAGCCCATCAGGACTGTCGGAATTCCGAGCTGCTCGGCGAACTCTCCCACGATCGGGATAGAGCCGCCACTCCGGGTAAATACAGTCGGTTTGCCAAGCATCTCCTCGAAAGCTTTTGCAGCCACGTGAATGGCGGGATGATTCGGATTGACCGAAATGGCCGGGCCCGCACTCAGCAGGCGTACTTCAGTCTGAACGCCTTTGGGCGTATGCTCCGCAATCCAACGCTTAACACTGGCAAGAACACGCTGCGGATCTTGTTTGGGTACCAGCCGCAGGCTTACCTTCGCCACTGCTTTGGCCGGGATTACGGTTTTGGCGCCAGCGCCGGTAAAGCCGCCCGCAATACCGTGCACCTCAAACGTAGGACGCGCCCAGACACGCGCCAACACGCTCTGATCAGGTTCCCCAGTAAGGGCAGTCGAGCCCACTTCGTTTTGCAGAAAGTTGGCTTCGGAGAAGGGAAGCCGTTCCCAGCTGGCAGTCTCCGCCGCATCCGGAGCGGCTACATCGTCATAGATACCCGGAATCTGAATACGTCCATTGGCATCTTTGGCTTTGGCGAGCAGTTCAATCAGGCCATAAACAGCATTGGGAGCAGCACCGCCGAACATGCCTGAGTGCAGGTCGCGCCGCGGACCGGTGGCTTCAATCTCCAGATACATCAGCCCGCGCAGACCTACGCAAAGCGTCGGCACGCCGTCTGCGAAAAGTTCCGTATCGGAAACAAGCGCGACATCGGCCTTGAGCTTCTGTTGATTCTCGCGCACGTACTTTGAAATCGATTCGCCGCCAATCTCCTCTTCGCCTTCGATCAGAAACTTGATATTGACCGGAAACGCTCCACCGCTGACCGCCCGAAGCGCTTCGACGGCTTTGATGTGCATGTACATCTGCCCCTTGTCGTCACAAGCTCCCCTGGCGTAGATATTGCCGTTGCGAATGGCGGGCTCGAAAGGAGGGCTCTGCCAAAGTTCCAGAGGATCTGGCGGCTGCACGTCGTAGTGGCCGTAACAGAGAACAGTCGGCTGACCGGGTGCATGCAGCCAGTCGGCGTAGACGAGCGGATGATTTTCCGTTGCGATGAGTTCGACATTTTCAAGACCGGCGCGACTCAATGCATCCGCCACGAAGCGGGCGGCGCGCGCTACCTGTTCTTTGTGATCGGGAAGGGTGCTGATACTGGGGATGCGCAAAAACTCGAGTAGCTCATCCAGAAACCGCGTTTCGTTTTGAGCGACATATTCATCGACGGGAGAGGGCAAGCTGGTGATCCTTCGATCTCAAGTATAGGAGCCATGATCACGGGCTTTCGAACACCTGGATCGAAAGCAAGCAGCGGAGACTCATCCTTCCGCTAAGGCGCGCATAGGCGAGACAGCGGCCGCCCTCCGCGCGGGCAGCAGACAAGCCAACAGCGCAGCCAGCATGACCAAACCGGTGGCAGCTGTCAGCACAATCGCGTTATGGCCCGAAACATGAAACAGAACCGATTCGATGGCTCGCCCAGTGATCCAGGCTCCGCCCAATCCGATCACAATTCCAGCACTCAGCAGCCGCAAACCGAGTGACAGAAACTGCCAGGTTATCTCCGCCGGACGTGCACCGAGCGCCATTCTTATTCCGATTTCCCGCTGCCTCTGCGTTACCGCATAGCTCAATACTCCGTAGATCCCAATCGCGATCAGCAGCACGGCAATGCCAGAAAACAGCCCGCTTAGGAACGCCGGCGACCGCCTGACCAGCAGACTCTCCGCAATCCGATCGTCCATCGATTCGGTCCCATTCACGGCCATGGCCGGATCCACTTGCCGCACCGCGCTTTGCAGATCCATTTTCAGCCGCTCCTCGCCGACGCTCCCGCGCACAACCACGAAGATGTTGTTCGCTGCCTGGTAGAGGTATGGATAGTACACTGCTCCTTGCGCCGTATCGTCGGTAAGCCCCGCCTGCTTAACGCTCCCGACCACTCCCACAACTGTGAACGCCTCGGCTTCATCCCTTGCCTGCGATCCTTGGAACAGTTTCTGCCCCACCGGATTTCCCTGCGGCCAGTGATAACGCGCAAAATCTTCATCTACCACGCAGGTTCGTTCTGCTCGTCGTGAATCGGTTGCCGTCAGAAATCGACCTGATCGCAGAGGCAGTCCCATGGCCTGGAAATAGTTGCCGCTCACCGCATACGAGTAAGAGGCGCGTATCGATTCGCCCGGCGGCTGCACTTCACCTTTGGCAATCGCAGCACTCTTTCCGTTGTGGCCGCTAAAAGGAATGTTGTTTGTTACTCCTGCGGACAGCACGCCTGGGCGCCGTTGCAACTCGTCCACTAACCTTTCTGTAAACAGCAATGCGGCAGCGGCGGACGGATATCGGTTACTCGCCACCGACACCTGCCCTGCGATCGCGTGATCGGCCCGAAATCCCGGCGAAACTGCGATGGCCCTATTCAGACTCAATGCCAACAATCCCGATCCTGCCAGCAGCATCAAGCCAAGCGCAATCTGCGCCACGATAAAGGCGTGCCGCAATGCTTGCGCCGCGCGTCCGGCGGTTGTTCCCCTCGATTCTGCCTGGTGCCCTCGCGAGGGAAGGGCGCGCACATTGAACCACGCTACAGGCGCAGCCAGCGCAACAGCTAACCCAAGCGCCCCCAGCAAACCGATCAGTGCTACACGAGCGTCGAAGACAATGTAGGCACCCAAAGGCAGCCGCTCTGCCCCCCATGCGCTCACCAAACGGACGCCCGCCGCTCCCACCGCCATTGCCAGCAATCCGCCAGCGATTGTTAACACGAGAGTCTCGGCCAGAGTCTCCATTACCATGCGCCGTCCGGTGGCGCCGAGCGCCTGTCGGACTGCCATTTCTTTCAATCGCCCGTTCGCCCGAATCAACAATAAGTTCGCTAAATTTACAGTGCCAATAAGCAGCAGCACCAACACGGCAGCTTGCAGCAACAACAATATCGGCCGCACGGCTGCTACCTGGTCCCCGTGCAGCGAAGCCACGATTGAGCGAAATCCCGCGTCTGCCATCATCTTCGCTTGCGGATTGTATTGCTCAAGCGCCCTGTTTTGCGCGTCGATCTCAGCCTGCGCTTGCTCAATCGTTGCTCCGGTCTTTAACCGCGCAATCATCTGCTTCACATTTCCGCCCGAATGCCGTTCCTTAGGCGTCCTCTGATCGAAACTTGAAGAGAGCGGCAGATACAGCTGAGCCTTTGAGGAAAGATAATGAAACCCGCGGGGCAGAACGCCGACAACCGTGCGCGGCGTTCCATCGACCATCACTTGATGCCCAATCACGCCCGCATCCTGGCCCAGATGATTCCGCCAATATTCGTGGCTCAACAGAGCCACTCGATCGGTTTGGAAATTCATCTCCGCCTGGCTGAACTCGCGTCCCATGGCTGGCTTCGTGCCGAGCGTCGCAAAGAACTTCGGTGTTATTCGCGTAATCTCCTCGGATTCGGTGGATCCGGGTACGCCCACAATGGCCGTCCCGAATGCATACATGGACACCGAACTGAATGCCGCGATGCGCCCGTCCCGCTCGTAGTAGTTGGCGACCGACGAGCCATCCCGCTCTACGCCCGCCTTGGGATAGGTATTGAAAATCGTGACCAGCCTCCCAGCGTCCGGGAACGGTAGCGACCGCACCAGGATTGCGTCAATTACCGCAAAGATCGCCAAGTTCGCGCCAAGGCAGAGAGAGAGCGTCAGCAAAGCAGTCACGGTGAACGCAGGAGATTTCCGCAGCAGCCGTCCCGCAAGCCTTACATCCCGCCCAATCTCATCAATTAGCAAAAGTCCGCGAGCCTGGCGGCAGTCTTCTTTCACACTAGTTAACCCGCCCAGCTCTAAACGTGCTCGCCGGTAAGCGTCGAACTCCGACAAGCCTTCTCGCATGAGGTCTTCTGCGTAACGCTCGACGTGAAATGCCAGCTCCGCTGACATACTGCTCTCAAATCGCTGCCGCCCCGTCGCCGCTCGCCACCAGGAACTGAATCGCCCAAACACGGCCACTAGCTCTCCTCCACTGACGTTGTATTCAGCGCCGCATCGACAGCCGAGGTAAGCCGTCTCCATCCTGCGGTCTCATCTCGCAAGCGCCGCCGCCCAGCTGCTGTGAGCGTGTAGTACTTCGCTTTCCGATTGTTCTCGCTTTGGCCCCATTCCGCCGCAATCAAGCCCTGATGTTCCAGCCGGTAGAGCGCTGGATACAACGAGCCCTGCGGAACGTCGATTGCCTCCTGCGAAATCTGACGTATTCGCAGCAGTACTCCGTAGCCGTGCAACGGATTCAGAGACACTGCCTTCAAGATCAACATGTCCAGGGTGCCTGGTAAAAGTTCCGCCGCCTTAGCCAACTTATTCCGCCGCTCCTAGTCTCTCTAGGAGAATAGCGCCACTCTCCTAGTTTGACAAGAGAAGAAATGCATTCTGCCGCCGCTTCGACCTTAACCAAAGCTCAGTAACGGCGGCATTGATGGAGAAGCCGATCCAGAACGCGATGCCGAAGAACTGATCCGGGCCAAGATGCGTGCGCGCACTGGTTGCGAAGAATAGGCCCATGACAGGGCGAGTTGTGGCTATGCCAAGCAGGATTCCCACCGCGCGGGCCATCCACTCGCGCTTTCGGACTGGTTCGTCGCGGAGACGAAACCAATACGAACGAGCCAGCGATAGCAGGAACCAGGTGTTGAAGACGAAGACAGCCGAACGCTCGATCCAGCCGCCCACAGCATAACGACTCATGGCGTAGGCGGTGGCGCCTGTGACGGCTCCGCAAAGAAAAAAGAGCCGCTCCAGCCAGGCATGGCTCGTGTTGCCCAGCAAGAGAGCGGTAGAGAGCAGCACGAAGAGGGCGGCAGGGATGATGTGCAAAGCGGTGAGCACAGCGTGTGACGAAAAGGCGGCATTGAGCGATAGCATCGCGGGAGGGCCTTCGTGCGACGGATGGACCAATTCCACAAGCCTGCGGATTACCGCGGCAATCGCAATGGCAACGCAGAACCAGAACCCCGCGAGAAGCCAAACAGGATGCCGGGGAGGAGCAGTCGATAAGTGCTGTTGCATGCGGAATCAGCCCTCGCGTAGCGCCTCTAGTGGGTCAACGCGGCTAGCCAGGCGGGCTGGAAAATAGCAGGCCAACAAGGCGACCAGCAGCAGCACCAAGGCGGCCCCCGCTATGCTGACTGGGTCGTTTGCACTTACGCCATAGAGCATGCGGCTCACGAGGCGCCCCACCAGGAGCGACACTGCCAAGCCAATCAGCACTCCCGTCAAAACCAGCGACAGACCTTGCCGGAGAATCAGACGAAGCACGCTGGTCTGGGCCGCGCCCAAAGCCATGCGCAAGCCGATCTCTCGTCTTCGTTGACTGACCGAGTATGCCAGGATGCCGTACAACCCGATGTTTGCCAGGCCGAGCGCGAGCAGCCCAAAGACGCTTAGCAGCGCGACACCCATTCTGGGCCCGAACAAGCCTCCATCGATAATTTCGCGGCCGGTTCGCGGATTGCTAACCACGATTTCCGGAGCGACGGCATGAATCGCGCGTTCCACCGGGAGCAGGATCGGTCCCGGATTTCCGGAGGTACGTACAAATAAGTTCATTACGCCACCATAGTTTTGCTCAAGCGGTACATAGACACAGAGTTGAACCGCCTCTCCCCAACTGGTGTAGCTGGCGTTTCTCGCTACGCCCACGATCTGCCGCATCTGGTCCTCGCCCGGAAGCTGAATGCGCTTTCCTAATGCATTGCCGCCCGGCCAATAATCATGCGCCATTTTCTGGTTAACGATCGCCACGGGGATGGAGTTCTCCTCGTCCAGGCGGTTAAATCCTCGGCCTCTTTCGAGCGCCACCCCGGCGGTCTCGAAGTAATCGGTGTCGACCGTGTCCACAATCGTCGAGATCTTGTCTGCTTGCGATCGTGTTTGGTGGCCTTCCACCCGCAATCCAGAAACGCTGCGGGCCCAGAGCGGCAAATTCGATGCCCAGGAAACCGACTGGACGCCGGGCATTCTGCTGACGCGCTCGCGTACATCTTTACCGAAGGCTTTGATCTGCGCTTTGCGGTAGCCGGCCTGCTGAGGATTGGTAAAGAATACTGCCAGATGGGCTGTCTGGAAACCTGGGTTGATGTCGTAGGCGCGCTGGATGCTCCGCAAGAAAAGCGCGGCAGTCACCAGCAAAAGAAACGAAAAGGCTACCTGGCCAACCAGCAGAACGTTTGCGAGTGCAACCTTTCTTCGGCTTCTGCCTGTTGTCCGAGCTTCTTCTTTGAGCGTCTCGGCTACAGCGCCACGGGAGGCGTTGAAAGCGGGAATGGCGCCGAACAGGAAGCCTGTCGAGAGTGAGACGATCAGAGCAAATGCGAACACCGCAGAGTTGAATTTGGGCGTCACGAAATTGGCGGATGAGGGCAGAGCGCCAAATAGGAGATGAAGCCCCGCGTAAGCGATAGCGACGCCGGCGATACCGCCGAGCAATCCGAGGAGCACGCTTTCCGTGAGGAGCTGCCGCACGAGCGCGCGGCGGCTGGCTCCCATGGCAAGGCGAATGGCCATTTCGTGTTGTCTCGCTGCTGAACGGGCCAGCAGCAGATTCGCCACGTTCGAGCACGCGATCAATAACACGATTAAGACCACGATCAGCAATCCAATGCTGGCCGCCAGAACCTGACTGGAACTGCTGCCAGTATTAGCCAGGAGAACATCGCGGACGGGCACTACGGTTGCGCCATGGCCCTCATTGGTGGCCGGGTATTCGCGGGCCAGTTCTGTTGCCATTGCCGTCATGTTGGCTTGAGCCTGGGCCAGTTCGACACCTGGGTTGAGAAGTCCTACAGCTTGAAAAAGCGTCTTGCGCGCGATCGCTAAACACACCCTGCATCTCGGTCGGAAACAGCTGTTCGGCCATACTGGCCGGTACCCAGAGATCAGGACCGAAGACTCCATTTACTCCGATAAAACGAGGTGGAGCGATACCGACGACTGTCAGGACCACGTGATTGATCCGCAGCTGTTTGCCCAGAACGTCAGCCGCACCGCCGAAGCGCGATTGCCAGGTTCCGTAGTTGATAACGGCAACGGCATGCGCGCCGGGAGTGGCGTCCTCGTCGGGGAAGAAGAACCGGCCGGCGGCGGGCGTGAGGCCCAGGGTCGAAAAGTAGTTGGCGGATACCAACTCGCTGAACATGCCTTGAGAACTGCCGCCCTGCAACCAAATAACTGGCCGCGACGAAGTGTAACCGGCTAGCGAGCGGAAAACACGGTTCCGAGTTTGATAGTCCTTCAGATCCGGGTAGGAGAGCGGCTGCGGCGCGCTCACCTTGGCTGTACTGCCGGCTTTCAGCGAACCCACCGCTGCAAGCCTGGAGGAATCCGGAACCGGCAGAGGATTCAGGATTAGCGTGTTGATGACGGTGAAGACCGTAGTGTTTGCGCCGATTCCCAAACCGAGCGTCAGAACCACAAACAGCACGAACAAAGGGCTTTTCCGCATGATGCGGACTGCATACCGCAAGTCTCGCCACAGGACGTCTACAAAGTGAGCCAGAGCGTACGGTGTCCGATGCGGCATCGCGCGACCGGCACCGGATCGTGTTTCGGTAATGCGCTGCGTCCTTCCGGACTCTGCCTGCAGCGGGTAAGTGTCATCCAACTCCGAGACGGTGTTCCGGTACGCTTCTTCGTCGCTTGCTCCGCCGCTTCGTAGTTCGCGGTAGCAATCTTCGAGATGCTGCGCAAGTTCCTCGATGAGATTCGATTCGGCGGTTGGTTGCAGACGCAACGGCGCGATCCGTTCTTGAACGACACGCTTCCAATCAGGCATGTTCGACTCCTGTGACCAGACTCATGGCAGCGACAAATTCCTTCCAGCTTTTTCGTTGAGAGCGAAGCACCTTTCGGCCTTCCGCGGTCAGGCTGTAATAGCGCCTTCTTCGCTGCTCCGCCTTTTCCACCCAACGGCTTGCGATCCATCCTCGATCCTCCAGCCGATACAACAGCGGGTAAAGGGAGGTGACGTGGAATCGCAAAACGCCGGCCGACCGGATCTGGATCAGCTTCGATATGTCATAGCCGTGCCGCGGCTCGTCTTCCAGCAATGACAAAACAAGAAGCTCAGCGCTTCCTTTTTTCCATTCCTGCTCTGGTGAACTGCCTGTCATATTCGTGACTCCCTAATATGGGACTGAGAAACATGACGAGACCTTTCGGAGATTTGTTCCGTGGAGCTCAGGAAAATGTGGAAAGCTGACGGTAGCCGGGCGTTGGGGATTAACGGAACGAAAACCGGGTGAAGAACGCAGCCGTAGTTAAATTCAAGTCGCCGTTTTTCTTTCAGGCGACTAAATACGTCCCTTTACCGTTTGTCAGTCGATGCGGCAGGAACAGATTGGCCGCCGTCGTGGAGGACATCGCCAACTGTAAAGAACGCCTCCTGCCCCTGCTGACCGAATATCACGTGGCCATCCGTTATCCGTGTAGCGGCGTCCCACCTGGGCTGAACGCCGCTTCAGTTCGTGCTTTTTGTCCGACCAATCAATTACTGTGATGCGATCCGCTGAATTGCTATCGCTATCAACCGTATGAAAGGCAAGAACCAGATAACTGCGACAGTTATCGAGGACCGTTGCTGATGAGAAACACGGCAACCTCGCTCATTAGATTGGCAAAGAGTTTGACCTGCCGTGTGCCCTGCAGAAAGATCTGGCGCTCGACCGTCCAGCCTTGGGCCCGGCAGAGCAAAATAAAATCGTCCACTGTCAGAACATGCAGGTTCGGCGATTCGTGCCACTCGTGCGGGAACAACTCAGTGCGCGGAGCGCGGCCGCTAAGAAGATGGGAGAGACGAGACGTCCAGTGACCGAAGTTAGGAAAGGAAACGATGCCGCGCCGACCCACGCGCAGCATTTCCTGCAAGACCGAGAGCGGATAGCGTGTCTCCTGCAGCGTCTGGCTCAGAATAACGAAGTCGAATGCTTTGTCGGAGTAGTCAGCCAACCCGTGATCGATATCACTCTGATAGGCCGATACGCCGCGCGCAATGGCTCGACGAACTTTGTTCGGATCGATCTCAACGCCGCGCGCTTCCACCTGCTTCTGCTGCTGCAGGGTAGCGAGGAGTTCACCCTCGCCGCAGCCCAGATCGAGCACTCGAGAGCCGGGCTCAACAATGGCGGTGATCATGGCATAGTCGGGGCGCGTGCTGATCGCAGAGGTTACGCGCGGCACTGAGGCGGCAGGCGAATGCAAGCTGTGTGGAACTCTGGCGGCATCGCGCTCAATGCTCGCCAGAAATCCAGTGATCATCTCACTCTGCTCCTTGGTCTCTAGCAAGAAGGCGTCATGGCCGTAGTTCGATGCCAGTTCGCAGAAGGCGACATCGATGTTGCGGCTGCGAAGGGCGCTGACGGTCTCGACAGACTGGTAGGTCGGGTACAGCCAGTCGGACGTGAAGCTTAACACGAGGAAGCGTGTCCGGGTGCGATCGAAGGCAGCGGCCAGCGAGCTCCTACCGACCGACAAATCGAAGTAATCCATTGCCTTCGTAATGTACAGGTAAGAGTTTGCATCAAAACGATTTACAAACTGGCTGCCACGGTAGCGAAGATAGCTTTCCACTTCGAAATCGGCGGAGAAATCGAAGCCGAACGCGTCTCGCTCACGAAGCCTCCGGCCGAACTTCTGACGCATGGAGGCATCGCTCATATAAGTGATGTGACCAACCATGCGAGCCACGGCGAGTCCACGACCAGGAGGATGGGCATCGTAGTAGTTGCCCTCGTTCCAATCGGGATCGGCCATCACGGCCTGCCGCCCCACTTCGTTGAAGGCAATCTGCTGTGCACTGTGACGAGATGTGGCGGCAATCGGGATGGCAGCAACAACGGACTCCGGATAAGCAACTGTCCATTCAAGTGCCTGCATGCCTCCCATGGATCCACCGGCTACCGCAAGCAGGCGATCAATGCCGAGAGACTCGACGAGCAGCTTCTGGAGGCGCACCATGTCTCCGATCGTGATGACCGGGAACTGGATGGCATAGGGACGGCCGGTAGCGCGGTTTATCGAACTCGGTCCGGTTGTGCCGCGGCAGCCACCTAGCACGTTTGAAGAGATTACGAAGTATCTATTGGTATCGAAGGCGAGTCCCGGGCCGATCATCGCTGACCACCAACCGGGCTGGCCCGAATCTTTACTGATACCCGCCGCGTGAGCATCGCCTGAGAAAGCATGCGTGACCAGGATCGAGTTCGAGCGCTCGGAGTTCAATGTGCCATAGGTCTCATAGGCAACATCGACATTGAGCAGAGTAACGCCGCAATCAAGGGTAAGCGCCGGAAAGGTGGCGAGCTGAGTTTCGACTAGCAAGTCGGTCTCGGCCGAAGTTGGCATGACGACAGGAGCGCCGGAGAGGGCTGACTTGCACGATAACATGTAGCGGAGGTAAGCCCTTGCCAATCTCAGCACTTCTATTACTGGCGGCCTTCGCAACGGCGGGTCAGCCTGCGGCCTCTGCCGACGCGGTCTATGCTCCGTTGTGGCTTTACAACGGAACATGGCAAGTGGCGAAAGAGGATCTGGCGGCGGGCGCGAAGCCGGATACACTGCTGAACCAGTGCGCGCGCGTGGGATCGTTTTTCACCTGCCAGCAGACAGTGAACGGTACGGCCGGAGCGCTCCTGATTTTTATTCCCTCGAAGACGGCGGGCCAGTATTATACGCAGTCGGTGACGCCGGACGGGCGCGCGCAGGGCCGGGGAGATCTTACGATCAGCGGCGACAAATGGGTCTATTCAAGCAGTTGGAATCAGGGAGGCGGCAAGACGACTTACTACCGAACGACGAACACGTTTACTGGAAAAACTAAAATTCGCTACGAGCAGCAGGAGTCGGCCGACAACAAAGAATGGAAAACGACCGGCTCAGGCAATGAGACGCGTGTAAATGCCGGCAAAACAACGGTAGCGCGATAGCGGAACGTATCGGCTGCTTCCGGTCGTGATGGAATGTGCTGGAAGCCGCTTCCGAGCCATTCTATAAACCGGGCCGAGTTTATGCGAATCCCCAAAGCAGCATCACTCGGCTTTAATTGCGCGTGGACTGCAGCAGCTTGCCGCGAAGAATGGTTGCACGCAGGTCTCCGTGCTCCCCGTACACGTTCAGCGTGGCTTCTGAACCCTCCTCGAGCTCGTGCTGCCACCCCAGCATGCGATGTGGATTTCGCCACGCCAGCCGAACGGCGGTCGCCAAGTCCGCACCCGTGAAGGCGCGCATGTTTTTCACAGCTTCGGCGAGAGTTATCACGCTTCCTGCAAGAACTCCATCGTCGGTAACGCATCTCCCGTCCTCGACATGCACTCTCGTCTCGCCTAGCCTGTACACGCCGTTTGGCATCCCGGTCGCCTGCAAAGCATCCGTAATCAGGATGGCGCGATCAGGACCCTTCGCTTTGAACCAAAGCCGGACCAATTCTGGCGCAACATGTATGCCGTCGCAGATTAAATCCGCATAGAGATCATCCCGATCCAAAACGATGCCGAGGATACCCGGATCGCGCTGATTCAGCGGACGCATGGCGTTGAAGGTGTGCGTGGCCGAGCGGGCTCCCGCCGCAACGCCTCGCAGCGTTTCGGCCGTGTTCGCATCCGAGTGGCCGAGAGAGCAGCGTATCCCGAGTTCTGTCGCTCGCGCCATAGTCTCAACCGCTCCCGGAAGTTCAGGTGCAATCGTCATCAAGACGATCTTTCCGCGCGATGCGGACCATAGCTCATTCAGCACATCAGGAGTCGGTAAAACAAGATGCTCCGCCGGATGCATACCCTTTTTTGCGTGCGAAAGAAACGGCCCCTCGATATGAATGCCTCGGATATTCGCTTGTTGATCAGCGGGAGAGCTGCTCATGTAGGCCGCGATGCCGTCCAAGGCTCGCAACGTGAAATCCCGGGAGGCTGTGACCGTTGTCGCCAGGTAGTCGGAAACTCCATGACCGGCCAGAAAACTCCCGATGGCTGCGAGGCATTCGCTAGTTCCGTCCATGACGTCGTGGCCGACCGCCCCATGCACGTGAATATCGAGCAGCCCAGGCGTAAGCGTGGCATCGCCGAAGTCGTAGGTTAGTTCGTTCGACTGCTCCGCGTGGCGAGACGAAATCGATACCATTTTTCCGTCCTCGAATGCAACGAGCGGGTGCTCAATCATGCTAGTTGCGGTGAGAAGATACTTGGCCGTCACCGTGCTGATCATGTCTCGATTGTGCCAATTGTGATAGTGCTTCTGAGTTCGTAGTAGAGCCCAACGAGGGTGTCGACCCATAAAATCAAGCAATGAGATCGAGGGACATGACTTCGCACGGAGGCGATGCAAGTTCGGTGGAATCCTGGCTGATCGCGGCAGGACGCGACCGGCGGCCCGGCTCCCCGCTGAACGTGCCGCTGTATCCGGCATCGAACTTTGTCTTGGGCGACGGCCGAGCGTACTCTCGCGACGACGGCACACCGGGTTGGGAAGCGTTGGAAGAAATCGTGGGAGGACTGGAAGGCGGGTCTTCCCTTGCCTTCGCTTCCGGCATGGCCGGGATTGCAGCTATCTTCGATCAGCTCCAGACGGGGGCGGTGATTGCCTTGCCCGACGACTGTTATCAGGGCGTCGCCGGACTGGCCCGAGCCGGTCAGAGCCGCGGCCGATGGACGGTGCAGCGGCTCGCCGTGACCGATACGGCGGGCTGGATCGAGATGTGCCGCATCGGCGATCTGATTTGGATGGAATCGCCTTCAAACCCGCTCCTGACGGTAGCCGATTTGGACACTATCTGCGCAGCTCCGCGGAAATCAGGCGCGATTCTGGGCGTGGATAACACATTCGCTACACCGCTCAATCAGCAACCGCTCGCGCTCGGAGCTGATGTTGCCGTACAGTCGGTCACAAAGTTCATCGGCGGACACTCAGATCTGCTCGGGGGAATCGTCAGCGTGCGCGACAGGAACCTACTCGCGGCGCTTCGGCACACACGAGAGCTCATGGGTGCGACGCCAGGCACACTCGAGACTTTTCTTGCCGTACGCGGCGCAAGAACGTTAGCGCTGCGGTTGGAACGCGCGCAGTGCAATGCGATGACGTTGGCCGAGCGCCTCGCAGGCCATCCACGCGTCACTATGACGCGCTATCCCGGTCTGCCGAGCCATCCAACTTACGCAGCTGCCAAACGACAACTGAAAGGCTTCGGCACGATTATCTCGTTCGATGTACGCGGTGATGCCTCCAGTGCCGATGCCGTGTGTGCCGGACTTCGGCTCATCCAACATGCCACCAGCTTGGGTGCGGTCGAATCGACGATCGAAAGGCGGGCTGCCATTCCTGGCCAGGAGCACCTGCCTCCCACGCTTTTAAGGCTCAGTGTCGGTATCGAAGCGGTACAGGATCTTTGGAGCGATCTGGATAGAGCACTGGGTAAGGGTGCGGACGTCTGATTCCGGCCGGAGAGCCCGTACCAAAGGCAGTAAGTCAATTGGATCGCAAGGCGGTCATGGGATCGATGCGCGACGCCCTCAGGGCGGGAATGTACCCGGCCAAAGCCGAAACAGCAGTCAGCACAACGGCAATTCCGGCGAATGTCGCCGGATCGCTGGCTGTCACTTCGAACAATAAACTTGCCAAGCCTGTTGAGAGTGCCCGCGAGGCGGCCAACCCTAGCACCAGACCAACCCCAACCAAACTAAGCGTTCGCAGCACGATGCGGCTCTGCAGGTCTGTCGATGAAGCGCCCAGTGCGATTCGAATCCCAATCTCCTGCACTCGTTGACTGACTGAATAAGAGATCACGGCGTAGATACCCAGGGAAGCCAGAAACAGCGCAAAGACTGCGAACCCGCCCAAGAGAAAGAGCAGAGCGCGGCGCGGTGAAATCGCTTTGTCGACCAGCTCTTGAAACGTTTGGAACTTGCGCACAGGCAGATTGGGATCAAGCGGTCGGAGAGCGATTCGAATTTCTTTCGCCAAACTGTCCGAAGTAAGCACAGTTCGCACTACAAGCTGCATCGCTCCATAATCCGCAGTTTGGCGCATGCGCCAAATACATCTCCGGCCCGCTTGCTTCCTCTAAGGCACTATGACGGACGTCAGCAACTACGCCAACCACCACGCCCAAAACTCGATCTCCTCGATAGGTCGTGATCATCTTTCCCAATGGATTTTCACCCGGAAAGGCGGTTCGTGCCATCGTTTCGTTGACCACCGCTACCGGGGTGCTCGCGGCGCGGTCACGCTCTGTAAGCAGTCTCCCCGCCCGCAATGAAATGCCCGCTGCTTCGAAATATCCGTCCGTGACGACACGAATGTATGGCTCCGGATGGCGGTTCTTCTCATAAAATTGGCCCTGCACAGAGACTGACCACGACCGGTCGTCCCGAAGAGGCAGGACGTCCGATATCCCCGCCGCCACTATGCCGGAAACCGACCTTACACGGCGCAGTGCGTCGTCTATGAAAGAGTTCTGTTGGGGCAAGCTCAAAATGTGAAAACTCGGGTCAATCCTCAGCGCAGCGGCACGCTCCGGTTGAAACCCAAGCTTCACGTCCAGAACACGCACGAAGCTTCGCATGAGCAGCCCTGCGCCAACCAAGAGCGTGCAGGCAAATGCGATCTCGCAAATCACCAGGCTGTCACGGAGCCAGGCATGCTGCTTGCCACCAGTTGAACCGCGACTTGCATCTTCAAGACCTTCGCGAACGGATGCGGAGGAAGCGTGCAAGGCCGGCAGCATGCCGAAGAGTACGCCAGTAGCGACCGCAGCCAGCAGAGTGAAAGCCAATCCGCGTCCGTCGATTCGGACTGTTGCCAGAAGTGGAATATTGAATGTATCGCCGTGTGCTATCTCATGCGCGAATGCCACGGCGAAGATAATACCGAGCACAGCCCCACAACAGGAGAGCGCTACGCTCTCGGTGATCATCTGGCGAAGCAGTCGAAGGCGTCCCGCTCCCAATGCCGTTCGCACTGCTATTTCCTTGTGACGTCCACTCAGCCTTGCCAATTGCAAGTTCGCGAGGTTGGCGCAGACAATCAGCATCACGACACCGACTGCACAAGTGAGCACCAACAAAGCCGGTTGCACTGCGCCGCTAACGTGTTGGGCTAACGGAACAAGCAGAGGCGAGACACCGTTTCGCTCAGGATGTTGCCTCTCGAGTTCCTTGGCGAGGATACTTAGCTCCGCTTGCGCAGATTGAATCGTGACGCCTGGCTTCAAGCGGCCAACGATCCGCATCGTGTTTCCTTGCGGCCTGTTGGGGTCCAAGAAAGGCCAGGGAACGAAGATGTCCATTTGTGTGCCGGGTGTAAAGATACTGCCGAAGTCGAACTGATTTCGGCAGCACGCCTACCACGATCACCGGCTGGCTATCCAACGTCAGCTTTCGGCCCACAATGCTGGGATCTGAGGCAAATCGCCGCTGCCAAAAGCTGTAGCTCAGCAGCATGGCCGGTGGAGCGGAATACTTTCCCCGACACTCCTCTGCGGTGAACCATCGTCCTATTGCGGGCTGAACCCCCAGCAGTGTGAAGAAATTTGCGGTGACGGGAACGCTCGTAAGACGATCGGGTTCACCGGATCCAAGTAGCTGCCTATTCCCCACGCCCCAATCGGCGAATGCGGCCAGATCGGAGAATGATCGATTCAAGGCCCGCAAGTCGGAGTAGTGTTCGGTTTGCGTACTGGTGGCCTCATTACCGTTGCTCATCCATATCAAGCGCCCCGGATCACGAAACGGAAGCGGGCGCAGGAGTACTGCATTGACTACACTGAATACCGCGGAACTAGCGCCGATACCGAGACCCGCAATGAGGATCGTAAATGTGGCAAATCCGGTGTTACGCCGCATGCCACGAAATGCATATCGTAAGTCTTGGGCCAGATCACTTATCCAATGCGCGATCCAGGTGAAACGGGCGTCTTCCGATGCTCTTGTCATATTGCCAAACCTCCTTCGGGCTGCGAAACGTGCTTCATCTTCTGGCATCCCTCGGGCTGCGAAGTCTTGCGTCATCGACTCGATGTGGAATTCCATCTCTTCACGCAACAGATGCTGCCTTTTGCGGTGATCGAGCCAATACCGGAGACGCCTTCGATACCGTTGCCAGTTGAGGATGGTTTTCATGGCACGCGTTAGGCGAAGCCCATGATGCGAGCGACTGCTCCCGTAACTTGGCGGTAGCGAGCGGACTCGTCGCTCAAGTGTTTACGGCCGTCGCGAGTGAGTTTGTAAAAGCGAGCGCGCCGGTTATTAGCCGACAAGCCCCACTCGCCTTCGATCCAACCATTTAATTCGAGACGCTGCAAAGCCGGGTAAAGCGAACCCTCTTCCACTCGCAGGAGGTCGTCGGAGAGTTGCTGTATGAGCTGCGCGATGGCATACCCGTGCAGATGGCCTCGCAGCAATATTTTGAGGACGAGCATGTCCAGCGTCCCAGGCAAGAGATCAGCTTTCGGTTTGTCTGCTCCCATAGTCAGTCTTAGTATACACAAGACGCGCTTGCCCAGTTTTTTCGCATGGATGACGTTGTGCCCCATGAGCTTCGGGCACAACACAATGACCAGACGCTTCGCATCGAAACTTTCATGGCGAAGCACGTCCTATCGAAGAAGCCCGGCTTTTACCCATAGATCGGCTGAGCAAGAGAGCAGTAGTGACAACTTGCTCAAATGCGCAGACCGATCACTACGCGCATGTCGGGCGGCCGGGCCGATCCGACGGACAACCACTTTCCGTGTTACTGAAAATCAGACATGGCAATTCAACGGGCGAATAAAACGGCTACGTGAGCGGTTATCGAAGTTACAGCGAGACGGAGAAGCGGGACCTAAGCTGACCGTCGCACTGCGAAGACTTCTCAAGGAGTCTCTGCCGCCAAGGAGTTTTTCGATGGCTTGACGCGACTCTAATGCAGCCCAGCGTGTCTGAACTTATTCGTAGCGAAGCGCTTCGAGCGGGTCCACCTTAGCTGCCCGACGTACTGGAACCCAGCACGCAAGAAGCCCGACTCCGATGAACAGACCGCCTACGAGCATTAGGGTCATCGGATCGTTAGGCTGTACTTCATACAGAAGCGACTTCAAAGCTTGCGAGAGAACGATTGCGAGTGCCACGCCAATGAGTACACCACCGGCGATCAAGCGGAAACCTTCGCCGAAAACCAAATTACGAAGGTCGCTTTGTTGGGCACCTACCGCACTGCGAATCGCTAGCTCGCGGCGTCGCGACGTCACCGATAACGAGAGCAAGCCGTAGATCCCAACCAGTGTCAAGAGGCTTCCCACTGCTGAGAATGCGCTCAACAGGTTCATGGCAAAGGTTCGAGAGGCAAGTGATTCGTCGCGAATCTGTTCCAACGTTTTCACATTCTCAATCGCCGCCGTGGGGTCGATGGAGTGGAGTGTGCGTTCTACAGCAGCCGCCACGGTGCGTGCATTTGCGGTCGTCCGCACCACGAGATGTTTCGAGAACGCCGTAGCCTGCCACAAGGGAAGATAAATCTCCGGCGAGGCCCGCTGTGTCAGATCATCGGTTCGGCTGTCTGCGATTTCACCAACAAGTTGCGTGGCCGGCTTATCCCGACCATTGATCCAGAACTTCCGCCCGATGACGTCGCCATGCGGAAAGAAGCGATCCGCAAAGGCTTGATTTACGATGGCAACTGATTGCGCTTTACTATCGTCACTCGACCGGAAGTCTCGTCCCCGAAGCAGCGGTATCCCGATCAACTTGAAGTAATCAGAAGTGACCGCACGCAACGGGAGTGCCACCTTGTCGCTCTCCTTGATCGCCGGCGGCTGACCCTCAATCTCCAAAGCAACCGGCCAACTATTCCCCGTCAGCGGAACTCCCCAGGCGAAGGCAGCGGCCTGCACACCAGGAATAGATGCGACGCGCTCCAACGACTGCCGGTGAAAGCTGACCCAGGTTGCCGAACTCTGCACATCGGTGACAGTCATGGTCAAGATACGACTTGTTTCAAACCCTGATGTCACGCGGGCGATCTTCATCATCGTATGAATGAGCAATCCGGCACCTACCAGCAGCGCTAACGTCAGGGCGGTTTGCAGCATCGTGACTCCCCGCAACAATCGTCGTTCTCCGACTCCGGCAGATGTTTTCGGACCGGCATTTTTGAGGACTTCAATCGGATTGAGACGAAAGGCCCGCACAGCTGGGATCACCCCGGCGAGAACCGCCGCGAGCACTGCTGCGCCGAGTCCCGAACCCAACACGGCCCACCCTGCCGTGACTGCATCCAGCCTGGGAATGGCGTGGCCGGCGATAGCCTTAAACAGCTTGACTACACCGAACGCGAAGCCGACTCCCAAAACCCCTCCCACCAGAGCTAGTAGCAGAGCTTCTGTGACAACTTGTCTTAAAAGGTCCATGCGCCCCATCCCCATGGCTATCCGCACGGCGTATTCCTGTTGCCGCTGAAGTCCCCTTACCAGCAGAAGCGCCCCTGTGTTTCCGCAGGCAATGAGTAAGACAAGTGCTGCCGCTCCGAGCAGAGGCAGCAAGATTCGTCTTCCGTCCCGATTCATTTCGTCACTGAGCAGTTCGGCTTTCGGAGTAAATCCCTCAAATCTGCGTTCGCCGCGGGCCTCTCTCGCGGTCAGCACTGCAAGTTCCTGCTGTCCTTCCTTAGGCGTAACTCCATCCCTTAATCGCCCGACAACGTTCCAGTAGGGATCCTTCAAATATTTGGGGTCTGGAGTCGTCGGTATCCAGAAATCGACAGTCGCGTTGACGTCGTAGTTCGGCTCTTTTGCCGCTCCCGGAGAGGGCAGGAATCGAACGCCCGGCTCCATCACTCCGACCACGGTCGGTGGCACTTGCCACCGGCTGATGTGAACCGTTTTTCCGATAATTCGCTTGTCGCCGCCAAACGCGCGCTGCCAAAACTCGTATCCCAAGACGATCACCTTTACCGGCCCAGTTCCAAAATCTGACGGAACGAAGCCGCGCCCGATGGCAGGCTGCAGGCCCAGTAGTTGGTGATAGTTGCTGGTGACCTCCATGCCCTGCATAGACTGGCTGCCATCGTCAAGAATCAGGAAATTGAAAGTCCAGCCGTAAGCAGCAATGCCCTGAAACGATCTCGCTTGCTTCTGCCAATCGATCCACTGCTCCGCCGCCCAGTCATGAGGACCGTCCATCTTTTGGCCATCTGAAAGCACGGAATGTATCAGCACCAACTGCTTCGGGCTCTCATAGGGCGGAGGCGTGAGGAGCACGCCCTGAATCAAGCTGAATACGGCTGCGGTCGCTCCGATGCCGAGCGCCAGGGTCAACGCCGCAATGATCGTGAACCCCGGCTGCTTCAATAGCAATCGAATCGCAAATCTGAGATCTCCTAACATGGCTTAGTCCTCCAGCAAATCTTACATGTTGCTGACGTCCAGTAGTATCTTTCCGGGCAGGTGCGGACTGCCGGCCAACATCTCATGTGCCGTGCGCACCTGATCGAGAGGAAGTACCGTACCTACTCGCGGAAGCAGCTTTCCGTGGTCGAACAAGGCCGCAATTTTGGCTAAGCGGGAGGAGGTCACGTCTACCAGAAAGAAAACCGCGCGGATCTGCTGCAATTCGGGTGGCAAGGTTCCGGGTTCAGACACTACAGAGACAAGTATTCCGCCCGGCTTGAGCACGCGGAGGGATCTCTTCATGGTTTCTCCACCAACCGTGTCGAGGACGATATCGAGCCTTGGAACATGATCCTCAAATCTGCTGGCCCGGTAATCAATAACAGTTTGCACTCCTAACTTCTGTACGTACGAGATATCGGAGGCTGACGAGGTAGCGATCACGTGCAAACCAGCTTGGACGGCAAACTGAACCGCATAGGCACCGACACCGCCTCCCGCTCCATGAATGAGAACAGTTTGACCCGACACCGCCTTCGCGTAATCGAATAACATCTGCCAGGCCGTGACGGCTACGACGGGTGCTGAAGCTGCCTCAGCGAAACTCAACGAAGCTGGCTTTTGCGTAATCATGTTCGCCTTCGCCAAGGCAAACTGCGCGTACGCTCCGACGAACTCCGGGCCGGTCACTCCGTACACTTGGTCCCCCGGCTGTACCGTTGTCACGCCCGAACCAACAGCCTCAACAATTCCTGACAGGTCCGACCCCAAGGTCAGAGGCAGAGACGGCTTCACAACACTGCGGCCTTCCCGAATCCAAGCATCCCAGGGGCCCACCCCGGCTTGTTCAATGCGGACTAAAACTTCCCCCGAATCCGGCACGGGCCGTACGACATCGTCGATTACGATCACATCCGGCGACCCGAAGCGATGAATTCTTGCTGCCTTCATGAAGAGCTCCTTTTGACTCCGCATTCGCGGTTACAGCCCTGGACCACTATTGTCAGCCCGGGCCGGTGCGGACCTTTTAGGATCGGCTACCGCCATGTGGTACGCCCACAGGATGCCCGTGTTATTCTGTGGTACACCCACAGGAGGCTGGTATGAAGAAGGATACAAAACTCGATCTTCTGCAAGGCACGCTCGACGTCATGGTCTTGCAAACACTGGAGACCCTGGGCCATCTTCACGGCTATGGTATTGCGCGCCGCATCGAACAAGTGAGCGGGAATCAGGTTCTACTGAACCAGGGAACGATTTATGCGTCGCTGGTCCGGCTGCAGCAGCGAGGCTGGATCGGAGCGAAGTGGGGCGTTTCGGATAACAATCGGAAAGCGAAGTTCTACTCCCTCACACGAGCCGGCAGGAAGCGGCTGGCGCAGGATACGGCCTACTGGGAAAGGCTATCCGGGGTGATGGGGCGCGTTTTCGCGATGCGCAACGAGGGCGGCGAATAATGACATCGTTCCTCAAAGAAACGTTGAACCGGATCCGCTCCCTGTTCCGCAAAGCTCCACTCGATCGGGAACTGAAGGAGGAGATGGCGTCCCACCTGGAAATGGCTGTCGAAGAAAATATCAAACGCGGTATGTCGGTACAAGAAGCCCGCCGGCGGGCGCTTGTCACTTTCGGCGGAGTGCAGCAATCGATCGAGCTACACCGTGAATCGCGCGGAATACCTTGGCTGGAGGTTTTGTTCCAGGATCTGCGATTCACCTTTAGGACTCTCCGCCGCGATTACGCCTTCACAGCTATCGCCGTTGTCATTCTTGCGCTTGGGATAGCCGCCAATGTCAGCGTGTTCAGTGTTGTAAATACAATCCTGCTGCGGCCCTTGCCATTTCACGATTCACAGCGCCTGGTGCGCATCGTTCCGAAGAACTCCGGCGCCAACGAATCCGATCGCACGTATACGGCCGATGCGACGCAGGATTTCCAGGAGAGCAATCGCTCATTTGAATGCGTTAGCGGATACTTCGCGTTTACCGGACCGGATAACTTCAAGCTCGTTAGACACGATCAACCGGTACCGGCCACAGGCATACTTGTCGCCAAAGGTTTTTTTGAAACGCTGGGTGTCAAGCCTGTACTGGGACGATTGTTTCAGCCGGAAGCGTTTGTTAAGAACGCCAAATCGGTAGCTCTATTGAGTTATCCGTTCTGGAAAAGCCAGTTTCGAGGCGATGCCGGCGTTGTTGGCCGACCAATCAATCTGAGCGGCAATTCAGTTATCGTTATCGGGGTGCTGCCGCCAACGTTTGACTTCGGGTCCATCTTCTCTCCCGGAGCCAGGACGGATCTGTTCGTGCCCTACATCATGGACGATTACCGCGATGACGGAAATGTTCTTGCGTTGGTCGGCCGATTGAAAGAAGGCGTGACACTAGGGCAAGCGCAGGGCGAAGCAGACCAGATCTTTCCTCAACTTCTCTTCGAGCACAAGCGGCCCGAAATCAAGGCCAACTACACAGCCCAACTGACGGTGTTGAAGGATTACGTTAGCGGCAAACTGAGACGATCTTTGATCGTGCTGTGGTGTGCGGTCGGCCTGATTCTGCTGATTGTCTGTGTAAATCTCTCAAACTTGCTGCTGGCGAGGCTCGCAGCGCGGACGAAGGAGTTTGGAATGCGTAGCGCTTTGGGGGCAGGGCGCGGACGGATAGTGCGTCAACTTCTGACCGAGAGTATGGTGCTCGCGGCCGGAGGAGCAGTCCTCGGTTTGGCACTTGCCATTGTGACCATCCGGTATCTAGCTCATCAAGGCTCAATCGCTCTGCCGTTGCTCAGCATGGTACGCATCGACGGAACCGTGCTTGCCTGGACACTGTTGATTGCGCTAGCGGCCGCAGTTCTTTTTGGCGCGGCGCCGGGCCTGCGCGTGTCGAGCGGCAATGTGCAGGAGTTGCTGAAGGTCAGCGGAGGGCACGGAGCAAGCGATGGCAGAAAGCATGCTCGGCTGCGCTCCACGCTGGTCATAACGGAAATTGCGCTGGCGTGCGTTCTGCTGGTAGGCGCGGGACTGTTATTGCGTAGTTTTCTTCGCGTGCTGGATGTTGATTTAGGCTTTGAGCCCAGCCGCGCGGCGAGCATCGGCCTTGAGTTTGATGGGTCCGAGAAGCCCGCTTTACGCAATGCCAAATGGAAGGAGATCGTGGAGCAAATCTCGACAATACCGGGCGTCGAGACAGCCGGAGTATCGGACAACTTGCCGATGGGTCGTAACCGGGGGTGGGGCATCGCGGCGAAGGGTGAAGAGAAGCCCAAAAATAGCGACTTCCTAGGCGTTTTCGTGTATATTGTGTCGCCGGGTTATTTGCCGGCCATGGGAATGCGCCTGCTCGAGGGCCGCGACATTGGTTGGCACGACTTGGTCGGTAACCGGCCTGTGGTCATCATCAATCAGACGGTCGCACGAACCATATGGCCGCACCTTAACCCAGTAGGCCGTACCGCTCTCGTGGGCGGAGCGGAAGCGGAGGTAATCGGTGTTATAGCCGATGTGCGCGAAAGCTCTGCAGAAGACGAGGGAGGAGCGCAAGTGTATCTCCCGGCCACCAAAGAATTCGACCCGGCGGGCGCTTACCTTGTCCTGCGTTCGAAGCTGCCTCCCGCTACTTTGGCCACGACGGTGATGACGACGCTGCGACGCCTCAATCCCGGACAACCCGCAACGGAATTCAAACCAATTCAGAGGCTGGTGGATCACGCCACGTCGCCCCGCCGCTTTTTCGTTCTAATGGTGGGAATCTTCGCCGCTTTAGGCTTGCTGCTCGCCTCGCTGGGAATTTATGGAGTGATCTCCTACTCCGTGGCCCGCCAGCGACAGGAGATCGGCGTACGCATGGCTCTGGGCGCAACCGAATCCCGTGTGCAGTTCGAAGTAATCTCTAGAACCATGCGGCTGGCGGTAGCCGGTACGATGATCGGCATCGTTGCATCGCTGGCTGTCTCTCGGCTCATTGCTTCACTTCTCTTTCGAACGGCTCCCTACGATCCGCTTACTTTCGCCGGGATGATCGTTCTGCTCGGCGCGGTCGCGCTGCTGGCAGGCTACCTGCCTGCACGAAAAGCGTCCAAAATCGATCCTATGATCTCGTTGCGGTCAAGCTGAGATGGGATTGCATAGCGCGGAGACCGAGCGACCTCGGTCCACAACTCTCCGGCAGCTGCTCGAACGGACTAGCGGCCTCAAAAAATATCAGCCTCGTTGTCTATTTGACACTCCTCGGTTCGACTACCTCATGTAGGTATATGGTTTTAACCTGTCAAACGAACGAAAAGGAGACGAAGAATGGCAACGAAGCCGACTTTTGAACAAGCCCAGCTGCACCTTCAGGTATACGAACAACGCCGCGAGGAGCGCCTGCGTAAAGCACGCGATTGGTTCTTCCAGAACTACTGGCCCGAAAGCTTTGAAGATTCAATGAGAATCGCTGCTCCCGGAACAGAAGGCGGGACCTATTTCATGATGGTTCTCGGTTACTGGGAACAGACGTGCGCCCTGCTCGATTATGAACTCCTGCACGAAGACCTCTTCTTCGAAACGAGTGGCGAGTTCTTCGGTGTCTTCGAGCGCGTCCGGCCTGGACTGCAGCAGGGCCGCGAGATGTGGAAGAATCAACATTTTTTGGCCCATATGGAGAATGCGGCCAAGCGGTTCGAAACGTGGTCCGAGAAACGATCTCCGGGTCAGATCGCAACCATGCGTGAGTTCATGAGCCAAATGGGTAAGCAGCGGGCTAAAGCCAAATCGGCGTAGCTGTTTGCCTGCGTGCCGGATCAGCAAGAGCGTCTATCGCAAGCGACGGAGGGTGGTCTGTTGATTCAGGGGCAGTCGCGGGCATGGCTCGACAACCCTTCGCTTCATCGATGGGAGGCGCCAGCTGTCAATCGGCGCCTCCTCAACTTTCTTGACCGGAAAGCCAAGCCGCTAGCGTAAGACACACCAGGATCACTGCCGAGAACAGAAGCGGGATCAGGAAGAAGAAACGCCAACTCAGGAACACCACAAAAGCAAAGCAGCCAACGAAGGCCCAAGCACTCAGACGCACGGTTGCCAGCGCTGCGGGGGACATTTGCCCCATTTGCCAGGCAAATACGGCGGCCAGAAGTATCAGGGCCGTAACGAACAAACCAAAGCCAACATAGAAATTCCAGAAACTCCGGTCGTCGAACCCATTCGCGTGAAAGCGGACTGTTCTGATTGATTGGAGCAGCGGATCGATGCCCCATTTGGGATCGGTCTGGCGAAATCCCCACGTGTGCCCAATCGCAAAGAGGACCAGAAGAATGGAAGCAATTCGGTAGAGCAACGAAGCTTTCATAGCCGTCCAGACAATGTACCAAGAGGCGACTGAAACTTCGCTCCCGGCTGGTCTAGAGTAGGAGCCGGATTTTACAATAGGATTACCAGTGGCAGCCATGCGCGTTGGATCTATCGTTTTCCGAGTAGACGACCTGGAAGGTCAAGCCACGTTTTGGGCGGCGGCTTTGGAGTACGTTCCGCGTGAGGAGAATAGCGATGACTTTGTGCTGTTACGTCCTAAGGACGGAAACGGTCCCAACATCTCTCTCGACCGACATCGCTCAGAACTGCACATTCCTCCCCGGATTCATCTTGACCTGTACACAGACAATCAAGCAGAGGAAGTTCAGAGGTTGCTAGCACTCGGCGCAACGAGAGTGGATTGGAGCAAACGCCCGCCGGATGCGGACTATGTCATTCTCGCCGACCCCGAAGGAAATCGCTTCTGTGTTGTGGGCGTGTCCGGTAATCGCAATGCCTCAGGCACACTTGCCGAGCTCTAAAGATGGGCATTTAACGGCCCATCTATGTACTCGCGAGTGTCGTTCTCGCTCGGCTGCAGCGCCACGACTCTTCCCATTTGCGCACAGCGGCTTCCCACAAATGTAGCGCCCGCGAGGATTCCGCGCCGCCAATGCTCGGCTGATAAGGAAGCAGGAATTGGCCCGACGATTGCTGTTGCTACGCGACGACAGGAGAGCACAGAAATGGAGCAACACTCCCGCGACATTATTCGGGGCGAACTGACGCTGGATTACTTTGCGAAGAAATTCGCGGAGGGTTGGAAGGTGAGGGCTATCGACTGGTCGCGCGAGGCCCGGGAAGGCGCCGAGGCATACGAAACACCCTTTACTCACCTGCTCAGCGAGGAGGACGCTGTGCCATTCGGCTACCGTTTGACGGGAGAGAAGCTCTTGGAAGAAAATCCGCTAGAAGCGACAGTGTTGCTTCTGATCTTGGAGCAGATTGTTCACGAAAAACGGATTCCGGAGATTGCGGCCCAACTGAACCGGCAAGGCTACCTGACCCGTAAAGGCGGATCGTGGGGTCCTACAGAAGTGTTCGACTTATTGCCGCGGGTCATCGAAGTGGGACCCACGCTGCTGAAGAGTGACATCTGGCGGGAGCGCCGGAGCACGATGTGAACTGAATCTTCTGCTACTGCCGCCGGTCCGTGACTTCCGAGCGCAGCGCGGCACAGTATGCTCGGACTAGGCTTGCATGCCTGACGAACACGTAAATCAAATTGAGAAGGTAATCCTGAAGCTGCTGGAAGAGCGCGGCGCAAATGAGACGATTTGTCCGTCGGAGGCAGCCCGCCGCATGGCTGAACTGGTCGGGTTTCCGGAGCGCTGGCGCGCTTGGCTCAATCGGACACGAGCAACTGCCATCCTGCTTGAGCAGCGCGGCACCTTAGTTGTGCTCCAGAGCGGCAAACCAGTGGACGCAGCAACGGCTCGAGGTGCAATCAGACTTGGCCTACCCTGCCGTCATTGATTGACGCTCAGGAATAATTGATGCCAAGGAATCGTTTCGGCACGTTCGAACACGAAAAAGTCTTTCTTCTCTGCATGTGGGGACGCTTCCGAAGTTACGGCTGCCGACTGATGGAGCTCTCGGCTGGGTTACTGGCGTGCAATATTCCGATCAACGACCGCTACTCAGTTCGCAAGGCATAGAGCGGCGAAAGCAGACTCGCGCGAAGTGCTGGAATAAAAGATGCCGCAAGCGCTGAACAACTGAGCGCCAGAATCGCCAGGGCCATCACCACTGGATTGTGTGGGCTGATGCCGTAGAGCTGATTACCGAGCACGTGAGCGGCGCCGTACGCAAGCGGCAATCCGAACAGCACGCCCAAGACAACTGACCGGACAGCGCTCTGAAGGACCAGCCGTATAACGTCCACGCGATTCGCTCCAAGTGCCATTCGAGCGCCGATCTCAGTGGTGCGCTGGCCCGCGTTGTATGCGATTACGCCATAAGTTCCGATCGCCGCGAGCACCAGAGAGAGTAGGCCAAAAACCCCGGTCAAGCTAGCGATCAGACGTTGTTGCCGGAAAGCGCCGGCAACTTAGTCGCGCAACGTTCGGACGAAACTCACAGGCATATTTGGACCGACGGAGGATACAACGTGCCGGATCTGTTCATCGGAAATTCTTGCTCCCGGATGCAACTGCAGAATTACATCCTCCATGTAATGTGTCATTAGATCGCCCTGTGTGTCCCCAGGTTTGGGATAGACCGTATACTGCGCTTCTGGAAGAAAGAAGAACGCGCCAATGGGCTTGCCGGGACTGCCAGTCATGAGGGCGTCTTTCGCAACGCCGGTCCGAAAAGCAGAATCCGTAGGATTAGCAGATCGAGTGTGCCTTGGAGCAGCGCAATACGCTCTTTTTCCTCTTGGGTAGACATCTAACCCTGATATCCAGCAGACTCCTGTAAGATGTCGACCTGAAGCTTTCGGGAGTCGCCAGTTACTCGCAATCTGAAAAGAGCTGAGCTCTGGCCGGTGGCCAAGATTCCACAAGTGATTTGCGAATCATTTCCACTGAAACCCGAATCACGCGTAACCCCACAGAAGCCGCGACTAGAGAGAGAAAGGCGCATGCAGCCCAAAGAATAATGCGGCCTCGCCCCCGAAGCCGGCATCCGGACTCTCGCGTGCGAGAATGACTGCTTCGTTCTTAGTCTGAGCATGCCCCCTTGAACGGAACTTGTGGGCGGTCAGCTATCGGAAATTATGACAATTCCTACGACTCTACTCCGTTTTGGGCTGGTTGCACCGGTTGTGACGGCCCTCCTTCTCATCCCGGCTTCGCTCGCGCAGGCGACAGGAGGCGACAACGTTGATCTGGACGCCCTGGCCCAGATCAAAGCCGAAGCCTTCCAGCACTCACAAGTAATGGAGAACCTGTTTTGGATCTCCGAGGTGTATGGTCCGCGCGTCACCAATAGCCGTAATCACAGGCTTGCCGCCGAATGGGCCATGAAGCAGATGCAAGAGTGGGGACTTAAGAACGTGCACCTTGAAAAGTGGCCCTTCGGCTATGGATGGCAGATCAAGCACTTCTACGCCGCGATGGAAAGCCCGGTCTATGCTGCGTTCAGTGGCTTCCCGCTGGCATGGACGCCTGGGACAAACGGCCCGATCACGGTGGAGCCGGTGTGGGCGCCCATTCACTCGAAAGCAGACTTCGCCAAGTACCATGGCAAGCTGAACGGCAAGGCGCTGCTGATGTTTGACCCGGCTCCGCTCACGCTTCACACGAAGGCGGACGCACAGCCTTCCCCAACGGATGAGGAGATCCTCGCGCGGGCATCGGCGCACATGGGCGAGGGCGGCGGCCGCGGAGGGGCAGCAGCCGGCGCTAAAGCGAATCGTGACCCCAGCGGGCGGGGACGTCCCGGTGAAGGCGAGTGGGAGTACACGCCGACGTCGCTTGCCCTTGCCAATTCCAAGAACGCAGCCCTGCGCAACGAGGTCAACGCTTTCCTGAAGGAAGAGGGCGTGGCTATTTCCATCACGCCGGGGTACAACGGAGACGGAGGAACGACCTTTTCCACGTATGGCGGTTCGGAGAATCCTAAAAATCCGATTCCGCCTCCGATCGTCGCAATCGGGGCAGAGCAGTATAACCGCCTGGTCCGCTTGGTGCAGCATGGCATCACGCCGAAGCTGACGTTCGACATCGCTGTCGATTACGAGAAAGAAGACCAGAACGCCTTCAATGTCATCGGCGAGATTCCGGGTACCACCAAACCGGACGAAGTCGTTATGCTCGGAGGTCACTTTGACAGCTGGCAGGGCGGCACCGGCGCTACCGATAACGGCACGGGCTCCTCAGTGGCGCTGGAAGCAATCCGAATCTTGGCTACGCTGCACAAGCCTATGGCGCGGACGATTCGCATTGCCCTGTGGGGCGGCGAAGAAGAGGGCGTTTACGGCTCAACCGCCTACGTGCAGCAGCACTTTGCACAACGCTCCACCATGGTGAAGACGCCCGAGTACGACAAGCTGGATGTGTACTTCAACGACGATGGGGGCTCTGGGCGCTTTCGCGGAGTCTCGGCCGGCGGTAGTCCGCAGATGGCCGCTATCTTTAGGTCCTGGATAGAACCTCTCAAGGACCAGCACATGGTTGCTGTTCTTGGCGGGGATCAGTTCAGGCCCACGACGAGCCCGGGTGGCACAGACTCCTCCGCTTTTTCGTGGATCGGCCTGAATGGCATCGGTTTTCTGCAGGATGGATTGGAGTACGGTTCCCGTACCCACCACTCCAACGCTGACACTTACGACCGCGTGCAGAAGGCCGATGTGGTGCAGAGTTCCATGATCGAAGCATGGTTTGCCTACAACGCAGCTACCCGCGCCGAGATGCTCCCGCGTATCCCAACCCCGGCCCCTGACCCTAACGCAAAGAGCCACGAGTAATACGTGAACGCCGGTTTGCGGAAAGACAGGGGGGCAGCTTAGCCGATCTTCCTCCAAAGCATATCTTCGTTGTTACGGCGGTCAATCAGCGCGTCCACTTTGCCGTCCGCCTTGCGGTGGAAAAGACGGCGGCCCTCGACCCCGGCGCGAAAAAACATGTCGGGCGATTCCGGGATGAGCTCGACGGGATTGCCGGTCCCACGCTTAGCGAAGAGCTTGCCATCGCGGGCGGTGACCACGATCTGATTGCTCGGAGCTAATTCATAAGTACCGACATAGTCAAAAAGGATCGCCGCGTTTATGGTGCCGCGCGCCGGGTCGTCATAGTAGCGCATAACCTGGCTGGCGGCAATCTGCCAGAGATGTTTGCGGTAGAGCCAAGTGTCTGTCTGGTGATAGCGCGCCGTCATCCGATTCCCGAAGACAGTTTCGACTTCGTCCGTGTCGTAGCTGAAGATGGCGACGCCCGGTGCAAAGATCGTTTGCGGATGGGTGACTTTGATACTGCCTGAGTAGCCGGGCGGCAACGGATCCACGGTAGCGATCAATGTGGCCTTCGTATACGACCCGCCTTTTTCATCGTGAACGATGGCATCATCGGCGAGGTATTGCTGCCATGGTGCCTTATCGCCGGGTGCAACGGCATCGTAGAGAATCTGCGTGCGGCGGATGAGCTCGGCCTGTGTAATCGTGCCGGGGTCTTGTTTTAGCGCCATAAGGACTGTCGTTATAACGAATGCAAGCATGAGGTGCTCCTGGGTCAGAAGACGAAAGGTTCGTTCGCCGAAACTAACGCATTCGCAGACGAGATGGCAAGCATTAAGGCGAACTCAGAAGCACCTTATCACTGAAGAAAGCGCGGCTTTAGGAGCGGGGCCAATCCGAACTCTCCTTCCAAAACCCTTGTTCTGACGAATCGGGCGAACTGAGTTGCTTGCCTCGGCTCAGAGTCGAGCAAGGGCCTTCTAACATCACACGGCGCTTGCACCGTCAGCGGGGACCCCGCTATCGTGCATGGCGCCCCGCATCCGGTTCACCAGAAAGTTCAGGAAAACGCGTGTCTTCGCGGGAAGAATTTTGGCAGCGGTCAGAGCAAACACAGGTACGGGGCTGAAACGCCAATCCGGTAGAACGCGGCGCAGTAGTCCGGTGTCCACGTCCTCGCGCGCCAGTAAATCGTCGAGAGGCGCGATGCCCAGACCCAGCGTGCAGAGTTTTCGCACCAGACCCACATTGTTGGCGGAGATGTGCTGCTGCACTTTCACCTGTGCCGAGTGCCCATCGCGATTCAGGAGAGTCCAGGTCTCGTCCCAATGCGGGCAGACCATTCGGATGCAGGCATGCTGAGCAAGCTCGGAAGGGTCGCTTGGCGCATCGCCCCTAATATGCAAGTACCCCGGGGACGCGTACAACCCATATTGGATGGTGCCGAGATGGCGCACGGTCAGCGCCGAATCTGCCTGCAAGCCGAGCCTGATCGCGACGTCGATCCCTTGCTCAACCAGGTCCACCCAATGCTCGGTCAATCGCAGGTCAAACTGAACCAGCGGGTAGAGGCGGCAAAATTCTGCGATCAGCGGGGCAATAAACAAAGCGCTGAAATCAATCGGAAGGGATAGACGCAAGCTGCCCTGCGGACTCTCGGCCCGATCTTTGAGGTCGGCATTGGCTTGCTCGGCCGCCTCCACCACTCTTCGGCACTGGTCGTAGTAAAGCCGGCCGGCCTCGGTGAACTCCAGGCGACGCGTGCTGCGGTGCAGCAACTGGACGCCGAGCGAGCGCTCCAGTTCGGTCATGCGTCGCGACAGAGTGGAATCGGGGATGCCCAAGGCTTCCGCGGCCCGTTTGATGCTCTTTGCTTTCGCGACCTCTACGAACAATGCAACATCGCCTAGGATCTGATCGATTCTTGCATTCATGGCGGAGTTATTCCCACGCACACCACTTTATCGGGGGACCAGAAACCCGGATCATCGGATTGTACATTTCATATGTCTTTCAAGTTTTCAACCTCTGACACAACTGTAGTTCTCATCGATCACCAGGTAGGCACCATCAACTGGGCGGGCGAACTGACGCCCACCGAGCGTGATCAGCTCAAAATGTTTGTGCGCGTGTTCGCGCGGTTCGCCAAGGCGGCCGGCATGCCAGTTGTGCTGACCAGCAGTCTGGAGACGCAGGCTCAAGGCTTACTCTTGCCGGAACTGAAGGAGATTTTTCCGGATGAGTACGAGAACCGCGTGAAGCGCACAGGTGTAATCAATGCGTGGGACGATCCAAACTTTGCCGCTGCGGTTCGAGCCACTGGCCGCAAGAATCTGATCATGTCCGGCCTGACGACCGACGTTTGCTTGACCCCGCCCGCCCTCAGCGCAAAGGCGGAGGGCTTCAGCGTGGTGTGCCTGTTCGATCAGTCGGGCGCCTGCACGAAGACTGCGGCCATCAATTCGCGGCAGCTGCTCGAAGCGGCCAACATTCCGATCATGACGACCATCCCTATGATCACCCATTTGTTGGGAGACTACACGAACCCCGCAGCTGGTGCGTGGTTTCAGGCGATGGATCAGGAACAGGTATTCACTCTACTTGGTCAGGGCGAGGTTCGATAAACCCGCACACTGCGCCGTGTTGCGGCGGCGATCTTACGATTGAATGTGCGCGGGCGCGGCCATCGCCAGAGCAAGGAGTTGCCGATCAGCGAGCTCAGCAAAGCCGACCCGCCGATATACCTTCTGTGCCGGGCCGTTATTGAATCCGACCTCGACGGCGAGCGCGCGCAGGCCGGCGTTTTCGCAGAAACGCCGCACCTCAAGCAGCGCCGCCGTACTTAGGCCCTTATTGCGCCAGCCCGGCTTGACATAGAGATCATCCAGGCAAGCGACTAATCCGCAATATTCCATCGCGTACTTGAGCGTCAACACCAGGTGTCCAACATCATCCTGTTCTCGCTGAATAATCCACGCGTATCCCAAGCGCTCATCCGCCAGCAGGGCAGAGAATGCGCCCGCTGCAGACTTATGGTCGAGTTCGTAGCCCGCTTCGGCATAAAACCCGGCCATTAAATCAAGAAGCAGGGGAATGTCATCGGGAGTGGCGCGTCTCATCTCGCTAATCTATCCGACCAGCCTCCCCTGACTCACCGGCTCTGGGATCTTCGGTCGGCTTCTGCATCACCGGGACGCGGCCGAGCTTACCTTCCATGCATGAATCGATAACCACCTAAGTGAGGTCGGCGATGTAACGCAAAGCGGGGATGCTCGGCAGAAAGGTATAGGCGGAGCCGCGCGTGGTCACCAATCGCGCGAAATCGTTGACCACGACGGGGGCTGCGTTCTGCTGCGGGATCACAAACTTGTTTCCTCCTGGCGACGAATTTCCCAGGATCGGATCGGTGGTTCCCGATATGCCGGGAGCGAACGCACTGCCGTTGATCCACTCCGACATCAGAAATTCAAACTGATCCTTGATGCTCGCGCAAATGAAGAGACCCAGCAACCCGCGCTTTATCCCGTCGTTGGGATTCGCAGGATCGTAGGGCGGTCCGTATGGAACGCCGCGCCGGACAAGGCGATGCCGCGAACCGCCGTTGCCCGCAATCATCGACGCACGAGGATTCGCCCGCCGCATATGGGACCCGATCGGACACCGATACCCTTTGCGGTCGTCGTAAGCCGACGGATGTTGGCTGCTTGGCGCGTAGTCGTACTGATTCAGTTCCGCGACAGGTAATGGTTGCGCTGAAGAATCGGAGTCGGGCGAGACAGAGAGGGGGGTTCCGTTTCGCCAGCGTCCCACCATCTTGGCGGCCAGCAGCTCTCCCTCAATCCCGAGCCGGTCCTTCGCCGAAGTGATCAATTCATCGAAAGCGGCACAGTTCTGTTCCAGCATTCGAAACACCATGAAGCTGCCGTTTTCTCCCAGTTCCGCCGGTTTAGGAACCGGATAGGTCAATTGATCGAACTGACTGGGATACCCAAGCAGGAACTCGCCGAGTGGTGCAATGGGTTGCCTATCGGGCACCGGATTGCCCAGCCCGCAATCGATAGTGGGCTGCGAAAGTCCGTCCCGATATCCGAAATGCGCCGTGCTGCCGGGCAGTACATCTCCCGGCAGTGTTACGATCTCCGACCATCCGCCCTCTTCCAGTAACGTTTTACGAATCGCCGCCACCTGATTCTCACGAATCTCATCGGTCTGAGCGAATACCAAGACGAGTGCGTGCAAACCCGATTGCCCAAGTCCGTACTCCCACTGATCTGGCGAACAAGAACCGACATCTCCCACCTCCGAGCAGCGCGCGAAAGCTCCGGCTCTGAACTCTTCCGGAAAAGACTGCAGAGAGTCGTCTCGAAGACCGAGTGCGGCCAATCCGTCAAAAGTAAGGCCCACATTCACGCAGCAGGGAGGCTTATCGTCCCACAATGTGCCGGGAGTGATGGGCAGCACGCCCAGCGAGCGTCTGGCGGACGCCGCGTTGGCTACTCGAAGTAGCAGAAAGGCGGCGCAATCCATGCCATAGCTACGCAGAATCAATCCCTGCACATCGCACAACGGAGCCATGCGTCAAGATGGATTTACAGCGTCAAAAATCGTAATGACAGAAGCTTCGGGGTAGGCGCTATAAAAGGGATCGATACACCGCAAGTCATTCGCTTTCACGTAGGCGAGAAAGGCATCCCGATTCTGTTGGACCGGAAGCGGCGGCGCGTCGCTCATGTGCGAGAGAAGGGCATTGAAGACATCGCCGATTTCATCGATGAAGTCGTTTATGTATTTGTCGAACGACCCGTCGTAAGTGGTAATCACAGCCAGTTGCGTGTTATTCGAGAGAAACACGAATCGAGCGAAGTGGACTGTCCTCAATTTGGTGAGTGCAACCCAAATTGGATTCTGTTCCGGAGGCGCACTTTGAATCTTTGCAAGCAAGCCATTCAGCTGAGCGTAATCGTCAGCTGATTTTATGTGCATAACGAGCGTGAGTGGATTTTGAATCATATTCACGTGTGCCCCCATCCTCGGCGTACCCGACAAGCGACCATAAAATATATCAGAGCGACGCGCAACGCCTGCATCGTTCAGAACTCCCGCCGAATGCTGCCGCATGAGACTTCGGTCGTTCTCAGGAAAAGAAAACGATAGCGGCCCCGGGGGTGTCGAACGTGGCGGTGACTATTGCGCCACCTGAGGGATTGAAGCGGACTTCGGCTCCAGGCGTTGCCCATATTCGTCTTGTCGGGTTACGCGCGGTGACATATTCGAAAGTCCCCTCAGCCGTGGCAAACATCACCACCGTGCCTCGGCCCGTGGCGGCGGAGATTTTCTCGTGAACTTCCGGTGAGCCGCCGGGTTTGCCGGACTGAATAGGATGACTCGCCGTAATGTCGTCTCGGACTTCTTTATAGTGTCGAACGACTTCGGCTATTCGCGCCAGACCGGCTTCGGACAGTTTTGGCAGATCGCCCCAGATACCGTTCTGGCCAAGAATCAGGCTGGCCACATTCACCATCTGCGAGGACGCGGGATCATCGGGAAGATAGTGCGTAAGAAACAAAATTGACGGAAGCCAGCGATCATAGGTGAGTGGTGAACGGCAGATCCAGGTACGAGCCGGGCCCGGATAGAAGAACAGATTCCAGTTCTCCTTCGCTTTATTCAGCGGCAAGTCATAGTTGAATGCGTACGGCCCATTGTTAATCAGAAAGTACTTGCCCGCCGACAAGAAACTCAATCCGAACGATCGTCCGGCCTCGGTAACATCGAAATCGACAATGGCATCCGGGATAGCTTCCGAAATCTTCTCGACGATTTCGCGCCATTTGCAGCGGCAACTGAAACGCGTAGGAATCGGCGCGCTCTTCCGGCGAGTTGGCCTCCGTTCCGTGCCAATGGTGCGGCGAGTCGCAACCGTGTTGCCCGATGGCATCCCACTTGAAGTAGCGGGCTCCTGTTTGGCGTGCTGCTCGGATGAGGCTCTCGGCGAATGCATCGCTGTAGGGGCTCACCAGGCACATCGAATAGCTTGCCTCGGTTTCCCAGATCGGCTCTGGCTTCGGTTCGATACCGCGCCAACTACGGATGCAGGCCCGATGTGTCGCGGCGACCGAGCTCGACACCGCTGCCGCCGTAGGATTGAACCACAACCCCAGTTTCATGCCGTAGTCTTGCAGCTGCGCTCGAATGCTTTGCAAGCCATCCGGAAAGCGCTTCCGACTGACATTCCAATCGCCGGTGGCTTCGTACCACCCGGTGTCCATCACGAACACCTCTATGCCGAGCCGGTGCGCGACCTCGATTTCGGCCAGAATGCGTTTGGCATTCATCGACTCCAAATAGCTCTGGCCGTTCCACCACTTGTTGCGCTCCTGATAGTTCCAGGTGTTGTAGAACAGATAGGGTTTTCGGCTCTCCTGACTTTGGCTCATCCACTTATGCACAAAAGTGCGGAAGTGTTCCTGCATCTGTCCGATACCGCCGGGAGAAAGCGCGGCGTGCATCCAGACGGTGGAATAGTCATCGGCAGCCGCCCCGGTGATGTAATTTCCTTTCGCGGCGCGTAGCTCGATACGATTTGTGTTGATGGGATGAAAGTGCAGAAACGCTTCCGGTGCTTCGGAGCCGTGTTCATACGCGACAAGCAGTGTGTTCTGCCCGGAATCTTCGGCTACCAGAATCGGCCCGAGCAACGGAATTCCATCCTGCAGCTCTCGTTGCGATACGAGACGTTCGTTCGGCAGGTAGCTGTGGATCATCTCGTTGAAGACGGAGAGCTGCACTTCGTTAACCCGGTTTACGCCCGATAACGGGAAAGCAAGGTAACGCAAAGGATGAGGGCCTCGCAGGCGATGAGTCTTGCTTTCACTGTGCAGCTCGTATCGGAATCGAACAACCGGAGACTCCGGCCCTACCCGAAACACCATGCCGAGCGACAGTGTTGAGTCTTCCGAGAATGCACCTTGGAACCGGTGCTCACTGACACCGTTCGGGAGGGTTCTAGAAGCGGTTGCGACAACGCCGGTGAGCACTGCCCGCAGGCTCTTTCCGTCGATTGGAAACACCGGTGGTTCAAAGTCGTAAGTCTTAGACCGGGCAAGGTTGGTGAGCGACCAGAGGGTCTCGCGACCGCCGGAAATTCCCAGTCGAATGGCAGAAGTTTCAATCTGAAGTGGCGTGGTTTTGGCTGGTTGGAAGGCAACCGCGGATTGGAGTGCCGTAAGGCCAAATGTGCTACCCCGAAGCAAGTCTCTCCGGTTCATCAGATCAACTGTATCGGACTGCAGTCGATAGTTGAAGCAGCTCTGTTTTCACGCTAGCGTTTAGGAGGCGGGCGCGTCCCGGATACCGCATACTCGATCGTCATGCTGCCAAACATAAACATTTTTCTTCCCGCCTATTTGTTTGCTGGCAATAACGGTGCCGCGCATTTGCCGTTGCTTCTTTTGCTCATTTTCGGGACAGCCAAGTTGCTCGCTGAAGTGTTTGAGCGAATCGGACAACCGGGGATCGTGGGCGAAATTCTGGCCGGTGTGCTCCTGGGCCCGAGTGTCCTCCGATGGGTATCACCCGAGCCACTGCTCTCCGTCCTAGCTGAATTGGGCGTCCTGTTTCTGTTATTTCGAGTCGGGCTCGAAGTAAAAACATCTGCCTTGCTACGCCAAAAAGGCACAGCATTGTGGGTGGCCATACTTGGAGTTCTGTTACCTTTTGCGGCTGGATGGGCTTTGATGGCGGCCGCTGGGGTGAGCCGGATTGAAGCCATCTTTGTGGGGGCCGCTATGGTGGCGACCAGCGTGGGCATCACGGCGCAGGTACTCGCGGCCAAAGGGTTCCTGCACGAGCGCGCCAGCCAGGTCATTCTCGCTGCCGCAGTCATCGACGACGTCCTCGGTTTACTAGTGCTCGCAGTCGTGAGCAGCCTCGCCAAAGGAACCGTCAATGTCGGGGGACTGATAACCACGGCGGTACTGGCTGGCAGCTTCACTTGGCTAGTAGCCCGCTTTGGCACACGCACCATGCAGCGGGTCGTGCCCCGGGTCGAGCGGACACTATCGCAGGGCGAGGTGCAGTTCAACTTGGCCCTTGTTTTGCTGTTTGGCCTTTCGTTGCTTGCGGTCTACGTGGGAGTCGCCGCAATCATCGGAGCGTTCTTGGCGGGAATTGCGTTGTCCGAAAGCGTCGACCGGCGCGTGCACGATTTGGCTCATGGCATCACCGAACTGCTCGTGCCCTTCTTTCTTGTCGGGATCGGATTGCACCTGGAAATATCAGCCTTTGCGAGCAAGCGCACATTCTTGCTTACTGCGGGAATCGTGATCGCCGCCGTGATAAGCAAAGTGATCGGTTGCGGCTTCGGAGCCTGGCGGCTCGGGCGTGGTGACATGCTCCGAATCGGATTAGGCATGGTACCTCGCGGAGAGGTGGGAATGGTGGTTGCGCAGATCGGCTTAGGCCTCGGCGTGATCGAAAAACCGGTTTATGCGGTCGTAGTGGCTATGGCCGTTCTGACCACCATCATCGCTCCACCCTTACTGAAGTATGCCTATCGCGATCTTCGGCCCTCTACGGTTCAGGAAGACTTCACGCTTGCCTGAGCGAAGTGTCGCGCCTGAACGGATAGACTCTCCTTCTTTAAGGCTGGCGTACAACGCGCTGGTTTGAACGCCGCGCCAGGAAAATTGCCACAACTCCTGCAGCGAGGCTTACCGCAAAGCCTGCCAGTGCATCGGCCACGTAATGGTAGCGCCCATACACCGTAGCCAGAGCGACGCAGAACGCATAGATTAACAAGCCCCAGGCGATGCGTCTGCGCTGCGATGAGACCAGAAACATGGCCCAGGCTGCCGAGAAAGCGGACGACACGTGCGCACTTGGAAAGACGCCAGAGTGAATGGTCGCTTTTCGCAAGAGAAACAAGTTCACACTCCGAAAAAGATTGTGCGAGTTCGGTGGATCTAAATTTGCAAATACCACGCGCGGCGGACGGGAAGGGAAGTAGGGAAACAGCGCATAAGCGAGCAAGGTACCGGTGAGCAGAACGATGTAGAAGCGATCGACTTCCGGCCGGCGCTTTTCTACCCACAGAACAGCCACGCAATACGTACCGATACCATAAATAAGCAGGTAGCAGAGCTCAAGGAAAAGTGGAAGCAGCGGTCCTAGGCTTTCGATCGCCTGCTTCAGGCCCCAATTGTGCAGCACCGCATGATCGAGGCCGATCCAGGCCGTCTCAAGATGGACGTTGTACTGCACGGGAACGAACAGCTCCATCTCGCGAAAGGCCAGCAGCGTCAGCGGCATGGGTAACCAATCGCGAACCATGCCGATCACAGGCGCGTGGAGGACGCTCTCCGCAGCCGCCAGGCACCACAGCAAAAGCGCCGACGCGGCCAAGATGGCAATGGGCTGAAGCTTCAAACGAGGCCGATCGCGGAAAAACGGCGAGATCACGACTAAATAGGCGAAGAACGCCAGCAAGATCCATTCCGAGGCCCGCAGCTTAGCGCGGATGTACTTCACGCGGCAGCGGGTCTGACGGAACGCGAGCCCGATTGAAAGAACAGCGCCAGACCAGCTAGGAGACCGGCCCAAATCGCCCAGGAAGTCAGTAGGCCGTGGCTGATTAGTAGTCCGGCGATCACCGGAGCCGTAATCTGCGCGACCGAAGTTAAAGACTGCGTTAGGCCGAGGATCACGCCTTGTTCGCGAGAACCGGCCCGTTGAGTCACCAGGCTCGTCAGCGCGGGGCGCAGGCCAGCTCCTCCAATGCCTGAGATGGCGATCACCCAAAGCAGCTGCGGAATGGTATGCGTCAGACCCGTGGCAATATAGCCGAGCATCGAGATGAAGAAGCCGAGTTGGACGACGCGCTTTTCGCCAAATGCCTTCACCATGCGTCCCACGACGCCGCCTTGCATAATGATGCCGAGGAATCCGTTGAAAGCGAAAAGATAGCCGACTTCGCGCACCCCCAGAGGCCGACCCTCCCAGACATACCGCCGCTCCGCAAACAGGGCAAAACCCGAGATGAACGCGGAAAAAGAAAGTGAAAACAGGAACCACTGCATGAGCAGGCGCGCGAGCTCACGATTGCGGAAGTACTTTGCGTATTCGCCCCAGGAGAAGAGCGAAAGCCGCTTACCGCCCGGACCGGGATTGGCGTCCGTCATGCCGCCGTGGATCGAGTGCGTCTCTCGCCGGGGAAGAAGAAAGAGAGTGCACAGAATGCTCGTCAGCGAGAGCGCCGAAGCTGTCAGAATCGGGGCCTGATAGCCAAACCTGGCAAGAAACCCGGAAATGGCAGGTCCCACCAGAAAGCCGAAGCCAAAGGCGACCCCGATAATGGCGAACGATTTGGCACGGTTCTCGGGCTTGGTGACATCGCTGATATAAGCTTGCGCGATGCTGAGATTTCCGGCCGTCGCGCCGTCGATGGCACGCGACAGAAAGACCATCCAGATCTGCTTCGAGAAAGCCAGTATGAGGAATCCGATGAAGGTTCCGGCCTGGCTGATCAGCAGCACGGGCCGGCGTCCTATTCGATCAGATAGTTGACCGAGAATCGGTCCGGCAACGAGCTGGCAGACCGCATAGATGGAGACGATCATGCCCACCACCGTCGGAGTCGCGCCCAGCCTTTCGGAGTAAAAAGGCAGCAGCGGAAGAATGATCGTGAAACCAAGAACATCAACCATGACGATCAGGAAAATCGGTAAAAGGGGCGAGCGGGAACGCCGGGCGGGCGGCGACTCGATCACGGGGGACTGCGGGACACTCACCTTACGATCTTAGCGGGGTGAAACGGCAGGAAGAATCCGGGGCTATCTTGTTGATTAAAAGCTCCAGAAGGCCCAGGATCGTGTCAAAATTGAGGTGTTATGAAAATTAACTCCCGTGCATGGCTTATGCTGTTACCCGCCGTGTTGATGGCGCAGGAACCGAGCCCAATGCAGTCTGCCGCACAGCAGCCCGCGCAAAGCAGTAATGGCAATCCGATCTTTCGCGTGCAAGTAGTTTCCCGGTCTGTTGCGGCCGTGACGTATCGTGACCGCAGCGGTTGGACCAAAGTCGATTTTCAAGGCACCTCGCTAGCGTCGCAGGCGAAGGGTAACGCCGAAGTAAGAACGCAATCCGGGTACGCCCAGGTGAAAGTGGATCTCAAGGGCCTGCCTGCGGCGCAGACCTTCGGGCCGCTTTACCTGACGTATGTTTTGTGGGCGATCACGCCCGACGGCCGGCCTTACAATCTGAGCGAGGTCGCGACAGACTCGAACGGGAACTACAGCGGTCAATTGACAACGCCGCTGCAGGCGTTCGGCCTGATCGTAACTGCCGAGCCTTACTTTAACGTTCACCAGCCGAGCGATGTAGTCGTGATGGAGAACATCATCCGAAGCGATACGAAAGGCAAGTGGCAGACTGTAGATGCAAAATTCGAATTGCTGCCGCGCGGCCAGTACACGTATCACGTTCCCGAGTCGCAGCTGAAGCCGGTCGATTTGAATTCGAATAAGAAGAGCCCGCTCGAACTGTACGAGGCCCAGAATGCCGTGCAGATTGCGCAATACGCGAAAGCCGATCAATACGCGACCGAGCAGTTTCAACAGGCGCAAAATCTATGGCAGCAAGCTCAGGATTATCGCGATCGCAAGCAGTGGAAACCGGCCGTGATGACGGCTCGCGAGGCAGTGCAGAAGGCGGAGGATGCTCGCACGGTTTCGCTTCGTAAGCAGCAGCAGGAAGCGTTGCAGAACGAACGTGAAGAGGCCGCTGCCCGACAGGCGGCAGCCCAGCAGCGGGCGGCCCAGGAGGCTCAGCGCGCCCAGGAAGCGCAGCGCCAGGCAGAGTTAGAAGCGCAGCAGCGAGCGCAAGCCCAGAAGGCGCAGCTCGAAGCCGAAAAGGCCACTCAAGAGGCAGATGCGGCTCGTGCCCAGGCCGCATCTGAGGCACAAAAGGCTCAGCAGGCCGCAGCCGAAGCCGACCGGCTTCGTCAACAGGCTGAAACCGACAAGAATCAGCTGCGGGAGCAGTTGCTGCAGCAGTTTAACTCCGTGCTGCCAACGCGCGAGACTCCGCGCGGACTCGTTGTTAACATGCAGGACGTTCTGTTCGATACCGGCAAATACACCCTCAAGGCGCCCGCTCAACTCGCCCTCGCGAAGATCAGCGGAATCGTTCAGTCGCATCCCGGTTTAAGTCTGCAGATCGAAGGCTATACCGACAGCACCGGAACCATGGAGCTCAACCAGAAGCTATCGGAGCAGCGGGCAAATGCCGTGCGCGATTTTCTCTTGACCCAAGGTGTTAATACCAACAACATGACTGCGGTGGGCTACGGAGTGAATTATCCGGTGGCCGCGAATGACACGGCGGCCGGACGCAAACTCAACCGGCGCGTCGAGTTGGTTGTCTCGGGCGAAGTGATCGGGGTAAAGATCGGTACTCCGCCGAGCCAGGGAGCGCAGATGGCACCCACCGCGGCGGCTCCGCAAAACTCAACTCCGCAGACTCAGTAAATCTGCCCTCGCCGGGTTCGGCCAAGGCTTGGAACGGGAGCTCGCAAAGAGCTCCTAGTTTCGGCGCACCAGGACAATTGTGAAATCGTCGGTGAAAGAGGTTACTCCATGCCACTTGCGAACATGATCGACAAGGCTTGAGGCGAGCCGGCCACAGGACTCTGTCTTTCTTTCGCTGAGAAAGGTGGCCAGCCCTTTCTCTCCAAACTCATCGCCAAGCGGGCTGCAAGCTTCCGTGACACCGTCGCTGTAAAGCGCTAGCATGTCGCCCGGATGGAGTACCGTCTCCCGCAACTCGTATTTCGCCATGGGAAAGAGGCCGAGTACAATACCTCCGCCCGCAAGTTCTTCTACCGAGCCATCGGCGCGTAGCAATAACGGGTAGTTGTGGCCTGCATTGCTGTACTCTAATCGGCCTGTTTCCGGATCGAGCAAGGCGTAAAAAAAGGTAATGAATTTACCCGCCGGACAGCGCTCGGCCAGGTTGCGATTCAGCAGAGTTACTGCCGAAGCCGGGTCCGGATTTGCCTCCCGTAACATCTGAACGCGCGCCTGCAGGCTCGACATCAGAAGAGCCGCGGGCAATCCCTTGCCCGAAACGTCACCCACCACCAGCGCCAAACGGCCGTCGCTATAGGGAACGAAGTCGAAGTAATCACCGCCAATGGTGCGGCAGGGCAAATTGTGACCCGCCAGGTCGTAGCCGTCGTACAACGGTGCTTCGGTCGGCAGAAGCATCTGCTGGATCTCGCTAGCCTGCGCAAGTTCAAGCTCCATCAGCTTCTCCGATTGCTCGACTTCCGCCAGCCGCGCGTGCTCAATTCGAATCGCGGCCACGTTCGCCATCACCGTGAGCAGGTCGAGGTCTTCCTGCGAGAATGGCCGGAAAATCGCGCCATTATCGACATAAATCAAACCAATGACCCGGTCACCAGTCTGCAGAGGAACCGCCATCATGCTGCGCACCCGATGCATGACAATGCTTCGCTGCTGCCGCAGTGCGTCGTCGAGTTGCGCGTCGCTGATCACTAGCGAACATTTCTGGCGCAGGATCCGGTCGCGCACCGAAGTGCTGATTGAGAAGCCATCGCCTTCGCTGGCTCGAACTACGAGCTCGCCTTCTTCCAGGGTGAGAATGACACCGCGCTTCGCCTCCATGGCGGACAGGGCGAGTTTCAGAATCACCTGGAACAGCTCCTCGAGCGGCCGGTGGCCGGCCAGTTCCTGGCCTGCCCGAATCAGTGCCCCAACCACCCTCGTCGTGTTAAGCGTGGCCTCACGCTCGAGCTTCGCACCCGCGCCTGGAGTCTTCCCGAGCAGCTTATCGAGGCTGGTTACGATTGTGGCTTCGCGCGTGATGCGCTCTTCTTCCTGCGGCACGAAGGAGACTACTGGTTTCGAAAGCTCCGGAGAGTTGTCTCGAACCTCGATCGTCAGGTGTCCGGCGTAGATTCGGTCGCCCGCTCGCAGCCGGTGCGGAGCCTTGAGGCTGACGGCATTTACCACCGTTCCATTGCGGCTGGCGCAGTCTTTAACGAACCAGTCGCCATCATGCTTTTCAAAGCAAAGGTGCGACCGCGAAAGCCAAGGATCTTCCGGATAAGCAAGATCATTCTCCGGGGCACGTCCCAGAGACAACGTGGGCTTTTGCAGTTCGATATCCGAGAAGGCGCCCTCTGGCCCGGAGATTAACAGCTCCATTGCGCAGTTCTCAACCTATCACTAGCGGCGGAAATTGTACTAACCTATGAGACCGGCGCGCCGACTGTTGAGTGTACTGGTACTTCAGAAACGGAAGCTTGCGCAGCCGTACCGGTAATCAGCCGGGCGCCTCTACTAAACGTAAGGTAAAGAAAGCCCCACTGCACAAAAACGAGGATACGGCTCTGAAACTCGACGATGTACATGAGGTGAATAAAGAGCCAGACGAGCCAGGCCGGAAATCCCGAGAGGTGCACGCCGAACACGTTTGCGACTGCAGCAGCCCGCCCGATTACAGCCAGATCGCCCTTATCGAAATAAGAGAACGGCTTCTTGACCGGTTCTCCCTTGACGCGGCTGACAATTGCTTTGGCTGCATAGGATCCTTCCTGCATTGCCACCTGCGCCACACCCGGCAGCGACCGGCCCTCAGACTTCTGCACGTAAGCAAGATCTCCGACGACGAAGATATCCGGGTAATTCGGAATCGTCAGATCATTGGCTACTTTGATCTGCCCCGATTTCTGCGTCTCCGCCCCGGTGCGTTTGGCCAGTTGGCGAGCGAAGTCGGAAACCGCTACACCCGCCGCCCAGATCGCCGTGTGTGCATGAATGTGCTCCTCCATCCCGGCTTTGTTCTTGAGCGTGACTCCATTCTCATCTACTCCCGTAACCATCAGGCCCGTCCGAACGCGCGCACCAAGTTTGATCAGCTGCTTTTCTGCCTTGAGTGACAAGTCCTCCGGATAATTCGACAGGACTCTGGTGCCGCCATCGACCACGATGATTCGTGCATCTTCCGGGCGGATCGAGCGAAAGTCGTGTTTCAGGGTACGATTGGCGATCTCCCCTAGGGTGCCCGCCAGTTCAACGCCGGTTGGTCCAGCGCCGACTACTACAAACGTGAGCCATGCCCGGCGCTCGTCCGGATCCGAAATGCGCTCCGCATTTTCGAACGCAACCAGAATCTTGTGCCGGATCGCGGTAGCGTCTTCTACGGTCTTCAGTGCCGGCGCATATTGTGCCCAAGTGTCATGCCCGAAGTAGCTGCTTTTGGAACCAGTGGCGACGATCAGCGAATCGTAACTGATCCGCGCGCCGTCAAGCAGTAGTACCTGCCGCGAAATAGGGTCAATGTCAGTGGCCTCACCTAGCAGCACGCGCGTGTTCTTTTGCTCGCTCAACACACTACGTAATGGCGCGGCAATCTCGCCCGGCGAAAGCGAGCCCGTAGCTACCTGATAAAGCAGCGGTTGAAAGAGGTGGAAGTTGCGCTTGTCAATCAGCGTGACATCCACGGGCGCTCGTTTGAGCGCTTGGGCGGCATACAATCCACCAAAGCCCCCCCCTAGAATCACCACCCGATGTTTGACTGGCATTTTGGCTCCCTGCAACAATTTTTTGATGCTGAAAGCCTGGTTTCTTAGGCAGATAAATCGAGCGTAGGCAGGAATTGGGGTTTGCGGCGCGCTTTTCTTAACTGCTCGAACGCGTACGCAATTCCGATCAGCTTTGGTTCGCTCCAGGCAACCCCGAAGAACGACATCCCGATCGGCAATCCGAATATCGACCCGGCCGGAACTGTAATGTGGGGGTAGCCGGCAACGGCGGGCGGGGAAGCACAGCCGCTATCCACGCGATCCCCATTCACCCAATCGGTAGTCCAGGCAGGCCCCGCAGTGGGCCCGGCAATCGCGTCGAGCTTGTTCTTGCTGACCAGCAAATCGATCCCGTCTTTTCGCGTCAGCCGGTGATTTGTTTCCAGCGAAGTCTTGTACTTCTTGTCCGTCAACGGGCCTCTCTCCTGCGCTTGCTCCATCAGCTCCTGTTCGAAGTAAGGCATTTCTTCCCGGCGGTGTGCGCGATTGAACGCAATGCAGTCGGCCAGAGATTTCACGCGAGCTCCGCGCTGCGCGAGATAGCCGTTCAGGTCGGCCTTGAATTCATACAAGAGCACATCGGTCTCGGTTTCCCGCCAGCCTTCGAACTGCGCGAATTCAACAGGATCGACAATCTCCGCCCCGGCACGCTTCATCAGCGCAATGCAATCTTCCATCACGGCATTTACGGCAGGCCCGATGTTGAAATACTGTCTGGCAATCCCGATGCGCTTGCCGCGCAATCCGTTCGGATCGAGAAACTGTGTGTAGTCTCGCATCGAATTACTGTTGCTCTCGTCCGTTGCCCGGTCATGCGGATCGACTCCGGCGAGAACGCCAAGCAGCACTGCGGCGTCGCGCACCGAGCGCGCCATAGGACCCGCAGTGTCCTGACTATGAGCAATCGGCACAATACCTGAGCGGCTGATCAACCCGAGTGTCGGTTTGATGCCCACCAGGCCGCACATGGCGGACGGACAGATCACCGATCCGTCTGTCTCGGTACCCACGGCGATGGCGGCCAGGTTCGCCGAAACCGCGGCGCCGGAGCCGGAGCTCGATCCGCAAGGATTCCGATCGAGCGCATACGGGTTCTTGGTCTGGCCGCCGCGACCGCTCCAGCCGCTGCTAGAGTGCGTCGACCGGAAGTTGGCCCATTCGCTCAAATTGGTTTTGCCGAGTAGCACCGCACCGGCGGCTCGTAGCCGCTCGACTAAAAAAGCATCGCGTGGGGCAGGCTGCCCCACCAGCGCTAGCGAGCCCGCGGTAGTCTGCATCTTGTCCGCTGTGTCGATGTTGTCCTTGATCAGAATCGGAACGCCATGCAGGGGCCCGCGAGGACCTTTGGCTTTGCGTTCTGCATCCAGTGACTTCGCGATCGCAAGTGCGTCGGGGTTCGTCTCGATCACTGCATGGAGCTTCGGCCCGCGGCGGTCAATCGCTTCGATCCGTTCGAGATAAAGCCCGGCTATCTTCTCCGCAGTCAGAGAACCCTGCTGCATCCTCTCCTGCAACTCGGAAACGCTATGTTCTTCCAGCAGAAAAGATCCCGAGAATCGCGGGGAGGCCTCGCCGGAGTCGTGGGGTTGGGCAGCAGTAAGCGCTCCCGTAGCGGTCACACTTGTCAGGAATGTGCGTCGGTTCATGTAACGTGCATTCCAAATTTACCCCGAAAGCTTAGCGGTCACTCTGGAATCGAAGGTCCTGCTTCCAGGCTTCTCAGTCGCGGTGGCCGAGTTCTTTGCTCAATGAAAACTCCGTCTCAATGAAAATCATGCGACTCCATTACAGCCGCCTGCTGAAAACTCAGCTCTTCGATATCGCCGGCCTTCACCGCAATCACTCCGCTAATGCTCTGCAAAACTCCTTTGACCAGAACATACGGAGCAGTTGTGCAGGCCAGCCGCTTTCGATTGAAGAGATCGGGCTGCACAATCACATTTACAATCCCTGTCTCATCTTCCAGGCTCAAAAAGACAAATCCTTTGGCCGTGCCCGGGCGTTGCCTGGTGATTACGCATCCCGCCACTTTCAAAAGCATTCCATCGCGCTGCGCTTTCGCAATCGCCGCAGTCATTACATTCAGCTCCTGCATGCGGCTGCGGAAATGAGCCATCGGATGCACCCCGATGGTCACGCCGCTGTTGCTGAAGTCGGCAAAGGTTCGTTGTCCGGTGGTCATCGGTTCGAGCGGGGAAGGAACACTGTCATCTACCGCTGCTTCCAACAGTTCACCCACCGGCTGCAGCGCCAGCTCCGCCTGCCATAAAGCGCCGCGGCGGTGACGATCCGATCTGTGTTTCGGCAAACAATTCAGTGCGCCCAGTTCAGCTAAAGTGGCAATTTCGTCTTTCTGCAGTTCAGGCACACGGCAGACCAGATCGCGCAGCGAAGCGAACGGCTGCTGCTTCCGCTCGTGTTCAATCTTGCGTGCCGTGGCGCTGCTCAATCCGCGCACGTAATTCAAGCCGAGCCGCACATAGCGGGCTTTACCGTCGGTCTCAACCGTGCAGCGGAAATCGGAGCGCAAAACATCCACCGGCCGGAAGCGCTGGCCGTGCCGCTGCGCATCTTTAACAAGCGTCGCGGGCGAGTAGAAACCCATCGGCTGATTGTTGAGCATGGCGGTTGTAAACGCCGCCAGGTAGTGGCATTTCAGATACGCGCTCGCGTAAGCGATTAAGGCAAAGCTCGCGGCATGCGACTCCGGGAAGCCGTACAGTGCGAAAGACGTGATCGCTTGTATAATCCGGTCCTGCGTGTCCCCTGTGATGCCCCTGCCATCCATGCCCTCACGCAGCTGCACTTCCACTTCACGCATTCGCTTCTCTGATCTTTTAAAACCGAAGGCACGCCGCAATTCCTCTGCCTGGCCGCCGCTGAAGCCTGCCGCGATCATCGCGATCCGGATCAGCTGTTCCTGAAATAAAGGAACCCCGAGGGTCCTTTTCAGAACCGGCTCTAAAGAAGGATGGAGGCAGACCGGCTCCTCTAAGCCCTGCCGCCTTTTTAAATATGGATGGAGCATCTGCCCCACAATCGGACCCGGCCGTATAATCGCCACCTGCACCACAATGTCGTAGAAACACGCCGGTTTCAGGCGTGGCAGACAGGACATCTGCGCCCGGCTTTCTACCTGAAAGAGCCCAACTGTATCGGCCTTCTGCAAACAGTCGTACACTTTCCTGTCATCCTGCGGCAAATGTGCCAAGTCGACCGATTCGTCATGATGTTCGTTGATGATCTGGATCGTGTCTTCCAGCACGGCCATCATGCCCAATCCAAGCAGGTCCACTTTGACGATCTTGAGATCCGCGCAATCGTCCTTGTCCCACTGCACGACCACGCGATCTGGCATGGAGGCGGGCTCAAGCGGAACAATTGAATCGAGCTGCCCTTGAAAGATCACCATTCCGCCCGAATGCTGGCCGATGTGACGGGGTAGTTCCAGAATCTCCGTAGTGAGAGAGAAGAACTTCAAAATACGTCCATCGGCGAGATCGAAACCCTGCTCTCGAAAGCGGCGCTCGAGCGTATCTTTCGGATCGCGCCACTCGAAAGTATTGATCTGAGATGCCAGCCGCCCAACCTCCTCTTCATCGAAGCCCAGCGCTTTGCCGACATCGCGCACCGCCGAACGGCCGCGATATGTGATCACGTTCGCCGTCATGGCCGCGCCTAAATGGCCGTACTCCCGATACAGATATTGAATGGCGCGCTCGCGCTGGTCGCCGCTTGGCAGATCAAGATCGATATCGGGCATCTCACCCCGTTCTTCCGTGAGAAAACGTTCGAAGAGCAGTTCCATGCCAACCGGATCGACTGCCGTGATGCCGAGCGAATAGCAAACTGCGCTATTGGCAGCTGAGCCGCGCCCCTGCACCAGAATATTTTCGCGGCGGCAGAAATCGACAATCCCCCAGACAATCAGAAAGTAACCTGCCAGCCTCATCTTTTCGATCAACGCCAGCTCACGTTCGATTTGTTCGCGTGCCTTGTCGTGGTAAGGCTGATACCGGCTCCGCGCCCCTGCATCGGTCAGCTGCCGCAGGTATGATATTTCCGTTTCACCCGGCGGAACCGGATAGCTGGGGAACTCATAACCCAGATCTTCGAGCGTGAACTGAAGGCGGCTGGCTAACTCACTTGTTTGGGCAAACGCGTCCGGCAGATCCGCGAAGAGCCGCCTCATCTCTTCCGAGCTTTTTACATGCCGCTCGGCATTGAACGAAAGCAGCTTGCCTGCTTCGGCTACCGTCGTTTTATGGTGAATAGCCGTAAGGATATCCAGCAAGTCGCGCCGCTCGGGTGTTTCCTGAGTCACGCCGTTCGTAGCTAGTAAAGGCAGCTGCATGCTGCGCGCTAACTTTACTAAGGTTTGGTTTCGCGCTTCCTGATCCCGCCGGTAGTGCCGCTGCAATTCAATAAAAACGTTCTTCGCTCCAAAGATTCCAACCAGGCGCTCGAGTCTGCGCCGTGCTTCTGCTTCCGCGTTTGGTCCGGCCACTTCACGGAAAATCTGCGCAAGCGGCCCCTCGTCGCCTCCTGTTAAGCAGACCAGCCCTGCTTGAAACTCTGAAAAATCGTCATCAGTAGCGTAAGGGTTTTCCGCTTTCCCCGGCAGTCCGCTGCGAAATTTGGTGCGCGTGATCAGGCGGCATAAGTTTTGATAACCGAGCCGGTTTTCCGCCAGCAGCGTATAACGGGAATTGCTGGTCCCGCTTACTTCGGCGCCAATCAGCGCGCGAATGCCAAGCTTTCTCGCCGCCAGATGGAACCGCGGCGCTCCGTAAACTCCGTGCGCATCCGTAATCGCCATCGCACCTTGTCCGTAAGCAGCGCCGCGCGAGGCAAGATCTTCCGGTAGAGAAGCGCCTTCTAGGAAAGAGAAAGCGGACTTGGCATGCAGTTCTACATAATTTGCCGGCATGTTCGCAGATGAGTCACACTCTAGGAACGCCCCAAAAGGCATCCGTAGTCGGCGGATCTCACAAGGCCATTATAGGCGAACAAAAGGAGAATACTAGTCGCGGTTGCGACGATACAAAAGCCACGACGCCGATTCCCCAACCAGGCTGAAGTGGCTCCTGAGATAAGGTCCGTATAGCCGTTCTACATTTCCTTCCAGGCTGCCATCCGAAAAAGTCTTCGGGACAGCCACTAACTCCGCCGCACCGAAGAGCGATTTCGCCGAAGGCCGGAAGCGATCGTTGAAGGTGGTGTTGTACTGCAGAACCGTCGTACCGCCAGGAGCAGGCTTCATGCCCAGACCATACGAAAAAGGGTTGGTGAAATCGAGGCTCATGATCGTGTCGCCAGGACGCCTGAATTTTCGGACCAGATCGAGCCCGTCATTCACAAAACCGGTGTATAGATAATCGTCGCCCATCGGGACGAAGCCGCTTAGTATCGGAGAGCGAAACGGCGGATACACCCTTGGAACCACGACTCTCCCCGCCAAAGCAGACACCGTTCCGGCAGCGCTCGAAAATAACAATCCAAGGATGAACGCAGACCCCAAAAGCAGAACCGACGATTGGAAGTAGTCCGGCGCAAAAGCGTGCTCGGGCTCGACCAAGACAAGTTCATTCAACAGGATGATCGCGAGAAAAGCGAGTAGAGGAAACCCGCTTTGTTCGGAATTTCCCAGGATGAGAACCATACCGCAAAAAGCCACTGCGATTCCTGCAATCGCCGCTGACAAAGCTTTTCCAGGCGAGTTTTTAGAAAGCCACAGGAGCGCCACCGCACCCGCGAGAGCCACCGCTGTGATCGCGTGCTGCACGATCTCATCGAGCATGTATTTCGGGAAGAAAATGTGTTTACCGCCGGCAATGGTGGTCAGGTCCCGAACCATCGGTCCCATGCTGAATCCGAAGTACCCGCAAAAGACTAAAAGCGCCACCAGTAGAGCGCTCGCCATGCCAATCCAGCGGGCTCTCTTCTGCGTAAGGCAGGGAAGAAGAACCACAATCAGCAGCGCTGCTACGCCGAAGTAAGTGATCTTTAGAAAGAGCGTCGTCACGAGAATCAAACCCGTGGAGACTCCGCCCCAGAAATCCGATCGCGGACGCATGCCCTTGGGGCCGCATACGGCTTCCAGCAGCAGCAGCGAAATCAGGGCATAGCCAAAGCGGTTGTATGTGGTGCCTGAGCCCATCTTGAAGACGAAGTACCCAGGAGCAAAGGGCGCCACTGACACAAACGCCACCGTGACACACATTAGCGCAAGCGGTACATCTGCCATGCGATCGCGCCCGAGCAGGTAGGCCCAGGCAGCCAGAAGCAATCCCGCCAAGGCCTGCCCGTAACCAAACGACCAAGCCGTGCCGTGTGCCAGCCACAACCCGGCCACGGTCGGCACATACGTGAGAACTCCTACATGACTGTAGAAATCGATATGCGGACGCTGGCCGTTCATCATCCGCCAGGCGCCATCGAACAGCATGAAAGCGTCGTGCGAAAACAAGCGCGAGCCGACCAGTCCGATGTAGGCGCGTACCAGGCAAAGCATCAGCACCACGCCAATAAGCAGCAGCTTGCCGGGCACGCCTCCCAGCACAGGAGCGCTCCAGGCCGCACGAAAGCCAGCCTCCGCCGACTTCGTCCACGCAAGCAGGGCAGCGTCGAATTGACTCAGGCGACCGTCCGCTACGGGATCGAGCTGCATCATCCGAGCTTGTGTTTCACTAACTCGCTTAACGCTTTACTATCGATTCGCTTGCCTACCAGACGCGCCTGCGCCGCCTTCATCACCAGGCCCATCTGCTTTTGAGAATTTGCGCCGCTCTCTGCCATCGCCGCCGTTACCGCGTCTTCCATTTCCGCCTGCGATGCGGGCTGCGGCAGGTAACTCTCCACAATCTGGATCTCGGCTTCTTCCTTCTGCGCGAGCTCTTCCCGCCCGTTCTTGCGGAAGACGTCAGCCGATTCGCGGCGCTGCTTCAGCAGCATATTCATCACCTGCATCTCGGTGGCTTCGTCCAGGGGCTTCATCGCATCTACTTCCTGCTTCTTGAGCGCGGTCTTTATCATGCGAAGCGCGCTTAGCCGGGCCTCTGCCTTAGCCTTCATCGCCTCCACCATGTCTTTCTGCACTCGTTCGAGAAGGGGCATCGCTTCAACATTGTAGCGATTCATCTGAAAGCGCCGGAGAGCTCGAAAACTCCGTATCTGCCGGAACCCCGGAGAACTTCCCAGCGTCAAACCCGCTGATATACTGAGCTAGCCCGGCAGCCTGGTTGCGCTTGCAATTTGTTCGGGGTGATGATTTCTCCCCAGGCGCGCAACGTCACTGTAGGGCCGTAACCAATCGTTCGGGGTCTTAGAGTTTGAGAAAGTACACAGCAGTTTCTTTGTTCGTTTTGTGCTCGGTGGTAGTCAACGCACAGAATTTTATTAATGGCCAGGCGGCCCGGGCTGAGTTCGGGCAATACACATTTACCTTCGGCGGCGCTACGCCCGGCCTCAGTTCGACCATTCCCAATCAGCAGATCCTTGGCGGAGTCAGTGGGCTGGCTTGGGCCAACGGCACTCTCTATGTGGTCGATTCCAACCGTCTGGGCGCGATCCCGCAGGACAATCGCGTGGTCCTGTTTAAGACCGGACTCATTCCCGCGCTTACCGCTGACCTGACAAACTCTCAGTCGTTTTCGACATATAGCTGCAATCTGTGTGCTTTTCCCGCTTTCAATCAACTCGGCCAGCCCCAGTTCAAAGCGCCCATCGCTTTCACGCCCTCGGCTCCGGATGCCTTCCCGATTGGCGTCAATAATGACGCGACGCAGCCGAATATGCGGCAGCCTACTGCCGTCGCGACAGACGGAAACATCCTCGCCGTAGCGGATACCGACAACAACCGTGTCTTGCTCTGGAACAGCATTCCTACCGCCCTCAACCAGCCGGCGAATGTCGTTTTGGGCCAAGCCGACTTTACGCACAGCGCCTTGGCCGGAGTGCCGAGCGCCAGTTCTCTGCTCGGCCCGCAGGGCGTATGGATTCAGGACGGCCGTTTGTTTGTCGCCGATACGCAAAACTATCGCGTGCTGATTTGGAATCACATTCCAACCAGCAATAACCAACCGGCGGATGTCGTGCTCGGTCAATCAAATTTCACAACCGGCACGCAGTCTGCCTGCGCTCCAAGCAACTCGAATTATGTTAGTGCCGCAAATACACTCTGCAATCCGGTCTCTGTGACTTCCGATGGCGCCCACGTCTTTGTGGCAGATCTCGGCTTCAATCGCGTATTGATCTGGAATACCATTCCTGCGGCAAACGGTCAGAACGCGGATGTCGTGTTGGGCCAGCCCGATATGGTCAGCGCCGTATCGAACAATCCGGTCGGCTGCCTCAACACCGGCACGCAGGTCCAGTGCGATGTAAACATGAGCTTTCCTCGGTATGCGCTTTCCGATGGCAGGCGACTGTTTGTGGCCGATGGCGGAAACGACCGCGTGCTGATCTTCAACACAATTCCGACTCAGAACGGCGCCCGTGCCGATGGCGTTCTCGGTCAACCGAGCTTTCAGGTCGATAACGTTACCAGCCAGAGCAACGGTATTGCAAGCACTGCGGTCGATACCACAAGTGCGGTCGACGTCACTCCTTCGCCCACATCGCTCGCTTACGACGGACAGAACCTCTACGTTAGCGATCCGCTCGATAACCGCGTCCTGGTGTTTACCCCGGGCAATAGCCCGCTCCCCGACAACTCAGTTGTCAATTGGGCAAGCGAAGTCATTCGCCAGGAGGGTGTTGTCTCTCTCGGCGGAACCTTCGCGGCAAACGACACGGTGACGATTACCGTCGCGACCAAGCCGTACGCCTACACCGTTAAGAACAATGACAGCCTCGATGCGATTGCACAGGGCCTTGTCAGTCTCATCAATGCCGGCAGCGGCGACCCGAATGTGATCGCAATCTTTGCCGGCACCGGTTCTGGATCTGCCTATCTCAGTTCCCGGCAGACCAGTCTGTCATTTGACTCTGTTGCCTTTTCCGTGGCCACTTCGAACACCACGACCGGCACCGCGACGGCGTCGGGGAATGGATACTTGAGCGCCGGCAACGCCGCCACCGGTTCGCCCGGCATGCTCGTCGAGATCAATGGCTCCAACTTATCGGATCTGTCGCCTGGCAATCCGGCCAATGCCGCTCTCACGGGAACAATTCCGACCTCGCTCGGCGGCGCCCAGGTCTTTATGGATGGTGTGGCAACGCCCGTATACAGCGCGTCCTCAAATCGCGTTGTCTCCCAGATTCCTTACAATCTGGCCGGCCGGAACAGTACCAGCGTGTTCGTCCGGACAACGCACAACGATGGCAGCGTCACGGTGACGAACGCTACCCCGATTTACATCGCGCCTGCCAACCCTGGCATCTTCGATGCGCCTGCAAATAAAGGCGACGTTCGCCCCTGGCCGGCCACCGGAGCGTACCATCAAGCCGGGAATCCGCAGGCCGTGATTGATGTTACGGGCACCGTCAACGCAGGTGATGTCGCCACGGTCAAGATTGGAAGTGCCAGTTACAACTACACCGTAGTTGCCGCCGATACTCTCTCCACCATCGTCACGGGCATTGTCAACGCCATCAACAACGGTAACGATCCGTCCGCTACGGCAACTTACGGTGCAGCGTTTAACCGGGTCGTCGTTGTAGCGCGCCAAAGCGGCGCAGCCGGCAACGGGATCAGCGTGGCGGGAAGCGTTAGCGGCAGCGCCAAGATTACGCTCACCGCCTACACCAATCAGACCTGCTGTAATGTCATCCCCGGCTCGCTCTTGACACCTTCGAATCCAGCGGCTCCCGGCGAAACGATTACGCTTTCGGCGGCCGGCTTAGGACAAGTTCAAAACCTCTCCGGCAACGTGATCTCTGACACCGCAACCGGCGGCCCTTACAATGGCTACCCGATCAACACCGCTACCAACTCAGTCAGCGCCACGATTGGCACCAACAACACCACCGCGCAGGTGGTCGGCGCCGGACTGACTCAAGGGTCGTACGGCATCTATCAGGTGCAGATCATCATCCCGCAGGATCAGGCCACGAATGCAGCCACCCAAGTTTCGATTGCTCAAAATGCATTCATCAGTAATATCGTGACAATTCCGGTTGGGCCGGCTGTCTCCAATCCCAACAATCTGGTGGGAGCGAGCCCGATCAAGTTGAGTATCGACAATCCCGCGGCTCAAGGCCCCGCGCTCAGCGGTATCGCCTCGGTAGGCGGATGGGCAGTCGAAGCAAACGTGGCCGTCAGTTCTGTTCAGATCTCGGTAGACGGCGTTCCGAATGGCACCGCCACCTATGGGGGCAGCCGCCCCGATGTCTGTGCTGCGGTAGGCCAATTAACCGGATGCCCGAACGTGGGCTTCAACTACGCTCTGGATACCACGCAGTTTGCCGATGGAGCGCATAACGTTTCGGTTACGGTTACCGATGCAAACGGCTTGCGTCTGACCCACGGCGCCTCGTTCACCAGTTCAAATTACACGACTACTGGTTCGACGGTCATCGATATGGACAGTCCTGGTGGGCGGGGCGGAGTCTTTCAAGGCGTGGCGGTCTTCGGCGGGTGGGTAATCAACCGCGGATCGGCCATTACTGGCGTTACCGTATCGGTTGACGGAGTCTCCCGCGGCAGCGCTTCTTATGGTATCGGCCGCGGCGACGTATGCGCTATACCCTCCTACAGCAGTTCGCCCAGCTGTCCGAACGTTGGCTGGTCTTACTCGCTCGACACGTCTGCTTTGGCCAACGGCTCCCACGTCTTTGCCTTGAGCGCCACCGCTGCGAACGGCGAGCGCTCCATACTGGCTCACCCGTTCACCGTGGCGAACTGGACTACGGCAACCCCGATCATCATCAACTTTGATAAGCCGGCGCCGCAATCAGCACCTTTGAGCGGAGTCACGAATATAGGCGGCTGGGCCGTTAATCCTTTGTCGCCCATCGTTTCGCTTTCGCTAAGTGTGGATGGCATCCCCGTCGGCAATGCCAGCTATGGGGCTGCTCGCCCGGATGTTTGCGGAACTTACCCGACCGCTGCCAGTTGTCCAAACGTGGGCTGGAATTTTGTACTCGACACCACGGTCTTAGCTGATGGAATGCACACCCTTGCTGCCACGGCAACTCCAGTCAGCGGCCAAGGGTTTACGCAGACCACCCAATTTCGGGTCTCAAACCTTTCGGCCACTGGAACGATCCTCTCAATTGATACTCCGGCTGCGCAGTCCGCTCCGGTTAGCGGGTATACCGCTTTCGGCGGTTGGGCCCTGAACCAGAGCTCCGCCATCGGCACGGTCGAGGTTTCGATCGACGGCAATCCTTCTGGCTTTGCTCTATATGGCGCACCAAGGGGCGATGTGTGTGCGGTGCACGTCGGTGTTCCCGGCTGCCCGAACGTGGGCTGGAACTATCTTCTCGATACGAGTACGCTTACCAACGGCCTTCATACTGTAGAAGTGACGGGAACTGGCGCCAATGGCCAAAGAGCCACCGTCAGCTCAACCTTCACCGTTGCTAATAGCGCCGGGGTCAGTCCCACTTCCGTTTCAATCGCGCAGCCAGGCGCGGCCAGCAGCCCATACCAGGGCTCAGCTTCCTTCTCCGGGTCCGCGCTGAGCAGCAGTTCCACTATCAGCAGCATCTTCGTCACGATCGACGGCTATCCGTATGGTTCGGCCACTTATACCCCAGCCGGCGCCAATGCCCCGGTCAACTGGAGTTACATGCTCAACACGGTGCCTCTGCCTGATGGACCGCACACTTTTGGTGTGACCGCCATGGCGGCCGATGGCACATTCTCGCTTTCTTCTGCGACCTTCACCGTCGCCAACTGGAGCTCCCCCAGCCCGATCCGCGTGACGATCGATTCCCCGCGTTCTTCCAGTGCCCCCATCGCGGGATCCGTCGCTTTCGGCGGCTGGGCTTTCGATCCGAATAGCACCCTCACCAGCGTCCAGATAGCAATCGATGGTGTCTCATTCGGCGCAGCAGCGTACGGCGGCACGCGCTCGGATGTATGCGCTGTCTATGGCAATGTGCCGGGCTGCCCCGGTGTCGGCTGGAATTTCCCCATCGATTCAACAATCCTGGCTAACGGGAGTCACACTCTGGCGGTCACTGCGGTCACCTCCACCGGACAGAGTGCCACCATGTCGACCAGCTTTATTGTTGGAAACTGATGCTATTCTGAGGTTTTCTCGAGTTCGGCGCCGGCGCTGCGGCTACTCTAGCGCGCTGGCACCCTGAACTCAAATTCCTCATGCACATTAAAAAGCAGCGACTCCTTACACCCGGCCCAACTCCCATCCTGCCCGCAGCCCTTCACGCCATGATGGGCTCCGACATTCATCACCGGACCGAAGATTTCCGCAATCTGTACAAACAGGTGCTGGCCGATCTCAAGCTTGTGCTTGGCACTGCGAACGACGTGCTGGTTCTGGTGGCGTCTGGTTCGGGCGGTCTCGAAGCGGCAACACAGAATTTCTTTTCTCCCGGCGACGAAGTGCTTGTCTGTTCGGCCGGAAAGTTCGGCGAGCGCTGGGTCGAGATCATGAAGGCCTGGGGGATGAAAGCTACCGTTCTCAGTGCCCCCTATGGCGAGGCTGTTACGGCCAGAGCGGTGGAAGAAGCGCTCGCTGGCAATCCCTCTTTCAAGGGCGTCTTCGTGCAAGCCTCTGAGACCTCAACCGGGACCCAGCACGATGTGAAAGCCATGGGGCTGGCGGTTAAGAAAACGAATGCCATCTTCGTAGTCGACGCAATCACCGGCATCGGCACCATGCCGCTCGATATCGACGGCTGGGGCCTCGACGTGGTCATCGGCGGATCGCAAAAGGCGTTCATGATTCCTCCCGGACTAGCGTTCGTCTCGGTCAGCGCCAAAGCTTGGGCGCTTGCCGATTCTTCGAAAGCGCCGCGCTTCTACTTCGATTTGAAGAAAGAGAAGAAAGAATGCCGCCAATGGCGAATCTGCCTGGACTCCGAATACAGCGCTGCTGCTCGCCCTCGGGGAAGCTCTGAAGTACATCAAGGCGCTCGGCATGGACAAGCTGATCGAAAACGCGCAGCTGCTTGCGCGCGCCACCCGCGAGGCCATGGAAGCGCTCGGTCTGGCGTTGTTTTCTTCGTCGCCTGGATCCTCCGTCACGGCGGTACGCCCGCCGGCAGGCATGGATTCGGGCATCATCATCAAGGAGTTCCGCAACCGCTTCAACGCCATCATCACCAACGGCCAGGGATCTATGAAGGGGCAGATCTTTCGCTTTGCTCATCTCGGATTCTTCGATTTTCACGACCTGTTCGCGGTCATCGCCGAACTTGAAATCATACTCGCGGCGAACGGTTATCCGGTCCGCTTCGGAGCAGGCGTGGCGGCTGTTCAGAATGCTTACGTGGACGCCGCGGTTCCCAAAGAAGCGCTGGCGCTGAGCTAAAGAACATGAAAATCCTTGTTGCTGAGCCGCTCGCACCGGCGGCAATTGATCTGTTGCGTGCCCAGGCCGGCTGGGACGTGGTTGTCTCCGACCCGAAGAGCTACTCGCCTCACCTGGCGGATGCCGATGCGCTGATAGTTCGCAGCGCTGTGAAAGTCGACGGAACTGTTTTGGCGGCCGCCCCGAAGCTGCGCATCATCGGGCGTGCTGGTGTGGGAGTCGATAACGTCGATCTGCCGCGCGCAACTGAAGCGGGTGTTCTGGTCATGAATACGCCGGGCGGCAATGCCGTCTCCGTCGCCGAACACACCCTTGCGCTGATGCTCTCCATGGCTCGTTCGGTTCCGCAGGCTAGCAGCTCGACCAAAAGCGGAAAATGGGAAAAGAAAAAATTTCTCGGCAACGAGCTGCGCGGTAAAACGCTCGGCATTGTCGGGCTGGGCAGCATCGGCAGGGAAGTCGTTAAGCGAGCCCGCCCGTTTGAGATGCGTATCATCGGGCACGATCCCTATATCAGCCCGCAGAGTGCTCGCGATCTGAGCATCGAGTTGGTGTCTTTAGTGGATCTTTACCGGCAGAGCGACTACATTTCGCTGCACGTTGCGCTCACTCCCGAAACCAATCGCATGCTGAACGCCGAGGCGTTTGCGCAGATGAAGCCGGGTGTTCGCATCGTCAACTGTGCCCGCGGCGAACTGATCGATCCGGCCGCCCTCGAAGCCGCCATCAAGAACGGACAGGCGGGCGGGGCGGCGCTCGATGTATTCGAAATTGAGCCTCCCGGCGAGCTCTCGCTCCTGAAGCAGGAGACCGTTCTGGCAACGCCGCACATCGCCGGCTCGACAGAAGAGGCGCAGGAGATTGTCGGGATTCGCATCGTCGAGCAGGTGATCGAGTATTTGAAGAACGGTGTCGCGCTGAACGCCGTAAACATGCCAGCACTCACGCCCGAACAGTATCGAACGCTCGGGCCCTTTGTCGATCTGGCCGACCGTCTGGGGCAGTTCCTGAGCCACATCGCCCGCGGCAATGCCCACACGATCCGTTTTGTGTACTTCGGCCGTCTCGGTGAAAACAATACGCAGCTGCTGCGCAACGCGGGGCTGGCCGGCGTGCTCAGCCGCTCTTTGGAATACAGAGCCAACCTGGTGAATGCCATGCAGATCGCCACTCAGCGCGGTTTTCGTGTGGTCGAGCAGCTCGAGCCGGGTGACGTGCACATGGATTCGATCCGCATTGAGCTGGAGTCCGATGCCGGCTCGTTCTCCGCTGTCGGAGCCGTGGTGCTCGATAAGCCGCGTCTGCTGCAGGTGGAAGGTATCTCCTGCGAAGCTCCGCTCGATGGCAACTTGATGTACTCGAAGAACGACGATGTGCCGGGCGTCATCGGTTATCTCGGTACGGTACTCGGTGCCAATGGCGTGAATATCGCCAGTTTTGCACTCGGGCGCGAAGAAGCCGGCAAGTCTGCGTCCCAGCCCTTGACCGCGATTTCGATCATTGAGACGGATGAGCCGGTGCCTGATTCGCTAATCTCGCAGCTTTTCGAAAACAAGGCAGTGAAGTTCGTGCGCCGGGTAAATGTAACTCATGCCTAGGCGTGTGCTCGCAACACGTTCACGGTTTCATGGCTTGAATCTTGGCAACCGAAATAGGCGGCTTCACGCTAGCTGCTGTCTTCACTAATAAGTCCACAAGCGCACGGCATTCGCCTATTCCTGTAGCAAGCAGGTTGCGAAATCCTGCAATACGGGAAAGATTCCACAACATGCCCGCCACCATCCACGCCGGGCTGATGCTCAGCCATCTCTTGCCCGACGGATACAGCCTGTATCCGAGCCGCTGGATAAGGTTGAAGCTTTCCTGCATCCCGCGCGCAAGCACCATGGCCTCGCTCCATGAAGCGGCACCTCCACGCCGAACAGCCGCCACCGAAACACTTTCGAAAGCGACACACAACGGGACATGGCAGCGAAGCCAAAGCAGCATCTTTGGCTCAAAAACAGCAGGCAATCCGGCTTGATTGAATACATTCACCCAGTTTTGAGAATCCAGTTTGCTCTTCTGACGGGCCGCGCCAATCGTGGCGTCGAGCCTGCCCTCCTCATCGAAGCGAGCTTGCACGAACGGCATGCCAAACGAGCAGCGCTGAGCACCCACTGCGTCGCGCAAAAGCTCCGGGTTGAAATTGTTAAACAGGAACAGGATGCATTTGGCGGCGCTCCGTTGTAAAGCAGGCAGCACCGCATCGATCTGATGGGCGAGCAAAGTGACAAGAACGAGATCGTACGGGGTCTCCTCGTCTAGTCTGTCGGCCAGGTGAACTTCTGCTCGTGCGCCCTGGGTGTTGACGATCCCACCGTTGCGCTGAAGCTGCTTGAAGCGAATGGATTGTGGGCGCGCAATCGCCGTGACATCGTGATGTCCGGTCCGCGCCAGTTGAAAAGCAAAGGTGCTGCCGATACGGCCCACGCCCAACACCGCAATATGCAAGGGATGGGCAGCAAAGCTCTTTGAGTTCTTCCTCATGCAAAGTCTAGTATCGGATTACAGATCGTGACTCTCAACGCTCAGGAGTCTGCGTTTTGTGCTCGGGAGTCCAAACTTGATCGAAACTACGATATCAACTGCGAGTGATGCGCTCTCCGCCGCTCTGATGAAAATGAAACTCCGGGCGTACAACAATGTCGCGCTCGACGCTGGCAGCAACTGGGTGGTCGACTTTCCCGCCTATGAGGGCTTCACATTGAATGTCGTTCAGAAGGGAGAGTGCTGGTTATCCATTGAGGGCCAGTGCGAAAAGATTCGCATCAGAGTCGGTGACTGCTTTCTTCTTACAGGCGGAAGGGTGTTCGCCCTGGGAACCGACCTTTCCTGGCCGCATCGACTTCGGGCAGAGCAACTCTTTGCAGATGCACAAGACGGTCTCGCAACGTGTCAGGGAGGCGGGGACTTCCTGGTTGTTGGAACGATATTTCGGTTCGAAGGGCACCTTCCTTCGTTGTTATTCGGTCGATTGCTGGCCGTGATCCATATTGACGGAAGCTCCGATCAAGCCTCGGTATTGCGTTTGAGCCTCGAACGCTTCAGCGAGTGAGTGACTAAGCTTTCCACTATCAACTTCCAGTAAGTTCCCGTTCTCCAGCACTCCGGCATTATTCACAAGGATGTCGATCGCGCCGTGCATGTCCGCGATCTTCTTGATCTGGGGTTGAAGATCTTTGGCGATGGACAGATCCAACTGGACGCCGACCGCATTCCCACCGAGTGTTCTGGCGGCGTTGTCGCCGTCCTCGGCACGCCTGCTGCCGACCAAAACTTTCATATCTCCTGATTTGTTCAGCGCAGCCGCTATCGCAAGTCCAATGCCGCGGTTCGCACCTGTGATCAATGCGGTCTTCATTTCGTCTCCAGTTAGGGTTTGAGGTACAGCTTGCCTTGGGTGCTGCGGCTCTCAATGTCGCGGTGCGCGTCCGCCGCGCGATCAAGAGGATATGAGGTGCCGGCAGCGACGCGCAACCAACCGGCCTGGATGCCATCGATCACCGCCGCCGCGCGAAGTTTAAGTTCCGCCGGGTCCGCGGTGTAGTTGAACACCGAACCAGCGCCGAGCCGAATCGACTGGCTAACTAGTTGGTCCGGTCGAATCGCCGGCGCTGGGCCAGATGCTGAGCCAATGGATACCGCTATTCCACCTCGGGCCAAGCCCTTCAACGTCGGTTCCAGTGTCGCCGCGCCGACTCCGTCGAAAGCTAAGTCGACACCTCTGCCGCCGGTCATGGATCGCAGCTCGTCCAGAAATTCGTAATTCCCGCCGTAGTTAATCACCGCATCGGCACCGGCGGCGCGGGCGGTCGCCGCTTTGGCCTCGCTGGACGTGGTACCGACCACCCAGGCGCCCAGGTGCTTCAACCACTGCACGAGCAGCAGGCCAACTCCGCCGGCCGCCGAATGGACGAGCACGCGATCACCGCGCTGAACTTCGCGATACTCGGTGACGAGATACTGAGCCGTTAGGCTCTGGAACATCAGCGCTTGTGCAATTGTGAAGTCTTCGGGCAGAGTGATCGCTTGAGCGGCCTGCACAGCCACTTGGCTCGCGTATGATCCCAAAGCATTGATCCATGACACGCGCTGGCCGACGGAGAATCGACCGGACGCACTAGCGGTTTCGCCGAGTTCCCGAATCCGTCCGACGCCTTCGAAGCCCGGCGTGTACGGAAGCGGTAGCTGATACGTGCCGCTGTGCTGATACACATCGAGGTAGTTGATGCCACTTGCCTCGACATCGACTAGCAACTCGCTAGGTGCAATCAGCCGCGGTTCCGCTACAGTCTCGAGCGTCAATTGCTCGGGCCCGCCAAAAGCGCTCACAACGACGCGTCGAACTGGTTCTGCATCTCTCATGGTTCTCTCCCCTTATTGCTTCTGCAGCGCTTTCACGTTTCTCACCGTGCCCGCTTCTCAAAGACATCTTTTGCGACCGGTAGAGCCGAGAACACGTTCGGCCAACCGACATAGAAGGCCAAGTGCGTGATTGCCTCCGCTGCTTCCGTCTGCCTAAGTCCGTTGTCCATGGCCCGATTGAGATGGTAGGCAACCTGCGCGGCCTGACCATTCGCGATGAGTGCGGTGACGGTCACAAGGCTTCGGTCGCGTGGAGCCAGATCCGGGCGAAGCCAGAGATCGCGGAACAGGACATCGGTAGTGTATTGAACGACGCCGGGAGCCACCTTCCCGTACTGCTCTTCAACGCTAGTCGCACGCTTCTCCTCGGCTTCCTTGTTGAGCGGTAGCAGCGTGGGTGATGCAGCGGCGAGTTGATCGGCGCCGATGTGATGAGCGGCGAAGACATCTTTTGCAACAGCTACCGCAGACATGGCATTCGACCATCCGGAGTAAAAGGCGAGATGTGTGATCATCTCGGAGATCTCGCTCGGCTTCAGACCGCGATCGAGCGCGAGATTCATGTATTGCGCCATCTCGATCGTCTGGTTTCGCGCAATCAGAGCTGCAAGGGTGATCATGCTGCGGTCTCGCCGCGAGAGGCCTGGACGGTTCCATAGCTCTGCAACGGGTCCGTGGGTGTATTTGTCAAGCGCCGGAGCGACTAAGTTCGTGCCCTCTACATTGGTCACATCTGAAGGTTGCATCGTCTTCGATTTCCTTTCCTGTTTTGCCGGTCCATTTTGAGCCCAGGATGTGGAGACAAGGATCAGGATGGCAATCACCGCTATGGCTCTCCTTCTCATCTGCGAATCACTTTCCCTCTCCCAAGGACCGTCTGTGAACTTCACAGCCATTCGAGGAGTTGAATGAACACTCCATCGGGGTCCGTGGTAACGATGGTTTTAATGGGCCCGAAAGACTGCGGTTCGCCCGTCAGGAACTTGATGCCCCGTCCTCGCAGCGTCGTTGTCATTGAATCGATATCCGACACACGAAGCGCGACTCGGTTGATGCCTACGTGATTCAATGCGGGATATGGCTCACCGGTGGATGCAGGGTTCAGCCATTGGACCAAGTCAATGAAGAAGTTGCTGGTCGCATTCGGTGGGGCCAGGTGCAGCACCTTGATGTGGCCTGCTGGCAAGCCCATCGCTTGCGCAAGCGCATCTTGGTCGAGTTCGCGAACAGGGTCAACCACCTTGAGGCCAAGATCTTCATAGAAACGGACAGTTGTTTCGATGTCGCGACAGGTAATGCAAACGTGCTGGAAATCTTCAATCATGTTACGGCTCCAGGAGTGTTTTAATCGCACGACGCTCATCCATGGCTCGGTAGCCCTCCGCGACTTGATCGAGCGGCAGCGTTAAATCGAAGACTTTGCCCGGGTTGATTTTTTCGTCCAGCACAAGGTCGATCAGGTCAGGCAGGTAGCGGCGAACCGGCGCTGGCCCGCCATGCAAATGAACCCCAGCGAAGAACAACTGTCCCCCATCAAGTTCCACCCCGTGCGGCACGCCAACGTAGCTGACGTATCCGCCAGGATGAGTCGAACGGATGGCCTGCATCATGGATTCCTGCGTGCCTACACACTCGAGCGCAGAATCAGCACCGATACCGTTAGTCAGTTCCTTGATCCGCGCGATTCCTTCTTCACCACGCTCGCTGACGATGTCGGTCGCACCAAACTCTCGTGCCAGTTTCTGCCGCGATTCATGCCGGCTCATCGCGATGATTCGCTCAGCACCCATCTGCTTTGCTGAAAGAACAGCGAGCAGACCGACTGCGCCGTCACCTACAACCACAGCGGTTTTGCCAGGCTTCACGTTTGCGGCGTCTGCTGCAAACCAACCAGTGCCAAGAACATCGGATGTCGCCAGCAGGCTCGGGATCAGTTCTTTGGGGGGAATGTCACGCGTCGGTACTAACGTGCCATCTGCAAGCGGAACACGCAACAGCGGAGCTTGTGCAGTGCTCATAAACTCCCGCTGCACGCAGGAGGACTGATAACCGTCCCGACAGATGACGCAAGTGTTGTCCGAAGTGGCAAACGAGCCAACCACAAACTGGCCCCGCTTAACATTTCTGACGTCTTTGCCGACTTCCTCGACGATGCCACAATACTCGTGTCCCATCGGCGTCGGCGGTTCCGCAAACTTGCCGATCCCTCGATAGGGCCACAGGTCCGATCCGCAGATACAAGTTGCAGAGAGGCGCAGGATGGCGTCGGTTGGCTTCGTTATCGTAGGGTCCGGCCGATGTTCATAACGAACGTCTCGCGGACCGTAGAGCACCGTTGCTTTCATATGAGTCTCCTTAGATGACTGTCATCCCGCCGTCTACCGTTAGACGCGTGGCCGACCACATAGCTTGCTCCTGGACTGCAAAGCCACAGCACAGCTGATGCGATCTCCTCTGGCTTGCCGGCGCGGCCGATGGGCACGTTGTTTGCTATCTCTTCGTATGCCTGCTCGTCACCTGCAACCACATGACGGGCTACCTGCGTATCGATCAATCCCGGATTAACGGCATTCACACGGATGCCGTGCTTGATGTATTCGAGAGCAGCCGTGCGCGTCAGGCCAACTACGCCGTGCTTGGATGCGATATACGACCAATACCCGGGTTTCCGGTTAACGCGCCGACCGAGGCATTGTTGACAATCGCACCGCCGCTGCCTTGCCGCTCCATCTGCTGCAATTCGTATTTCATGCAACTCCAAACACCGCGCAAGTTGATGCCGATCACGCGGTCCCACTCTTCACGCGTGCTGTCGGCAGTCGGGGCGATACGGGCCATCACGCCGGCGTTGTTGAAAGCAAGATCGAGTCGGCCAAATTCCGCAACAGTGCGGTCGACCATTGCTGCCACCTCAGCATCGTCACTGACGTCGCACTTAACCGCGATTGCATGATGACCGGAGTGGACCAGCTTCCGGGCTTCCGCATTCACTAATTCCTCTCTGACATCGGCGAGTACGACAGCGGCTCCAGCCTCAGCGAACGCCTGGGCGGTGGCCAAGCCCATACCTGACGATGCGCCGGTCACAAGCGCCACCTTGCCAGTGAAATCCAAAACGTTGTTGCTCATTTCTCTTGTCTGTCCTCGCTTCTAAATGCGTCCCTCTCCGAGAGGCAGCTTGCACTGATCCCTTACTGGACTACTTGCGCGTGATTGGACCGCCAGTCGCCTGGAGACGTCCCTTCCCATTTGTGAAAGGCTCGGATAAAAGAATTGGGATCTTCATATCCGAGCAGGTACGCTGTCTCGTTTAATTCCAGCGAAGACTGCCGCAGGTAGTGCTGCGCCATCTCATGGCGCGCTTCTTCCATCAATGCGTGGAACGTAGTGCCGTCTTCAAGCAGTTTTCGCTGTAACGTGCGCGCGCTCATGCGCAACTCAATCGCGACATCTTCCAAGCGCGGGCGCTGCCCGGCTAGTGAGCGCTTCAGGATACCCTTGGCCTGCTCCTTCAGCGATGTGCTTGTTAAATGCTGCTTCAGCTGCGCTTCCAATTGAGGCGCGATCAGTTCCAGCAGATCGGCGTTGTGCGTTATGAACGGCTGATCGACATCTTCCACCTGAAAAATTAGCCGATTGTGCAGCGCCCCGAAATGTACGGGACAGGCAAAAAAGTTCTCGTAAGGGGTTTTCTTTGCGACGGAGTGACGGAGCTCGACCCGCTGCGGATGTATATTGCGCCCGATTCCACGCCGACCGATCGTCACTGTCCAAGCGAAGCAACTATCAACCCAGACGGGCGACTCTTCGAACTCCGCCGAAAGCCACACAAATTGAACTCCGAACTCGTCCGCGCCCTCGGAAAGCCGCAACTCTTGCGGAGAAGTTAATCTCTTGTATCGAGCGACACGGTTCAGTGCGTCTCGGAAGGAGCGAGTGAACAGCGCAGCGATAGCAATCGGACTGTAATTCTCAGGCCGCTCCTCGGCCCCTAGCCTCAGGCCGACCGCTTGGTCACCACTGACTTCAGCAATGGCGTCGTACAAGGCCCGCATCTCTTCGGTAGTTAACCAGATGCGGGTTTGCTGAAACAATTGTGAGGGCAATCCGGCAAGCTTCAGCACAGCATGGCTTGAAACCCCCATGCAATCCAACTGACGCCCCATCACGGAGAGAACTCGAAATCGATCAGCCATTGTTAATTACAGGCGATGACTTTCTCTCGCCCTCTGAAACCAAGTCTAGCTGCGAAACACGTCAATTTCACTCGCAAATGGCGCCGAAACTCTAGCAGAACGCGCCACGACGCCGAGCACCGCTTTGCGCGAATACGGGACTCTAGGATCCCGAAAGACTTGTCGCGATGTGCTTACGTATCGATCTCGTCACCGGGTCTCTGCCCAACGCCGCGCCCGGCAAATTAATTCTCGAAAACCGTTAGTTTGCTCTTGCAAAACCGTGGGCAGCAGCCCCGAGCTCTCCTAACAACTTCAGGACCGCTCATCCTAGCTGCGCAGATTACCGAACTGTCGCCCGTAATACTTCTAAGCGGTAAGATCGGAGAGGACCAAGGAGTCCTCTCTTACACATGGAAAAAGAACAAGTAACCGGGAAGATTGACGAGTTGAAGGGCAAGGCGAAGCAGGGAATCGGCAAGGCGACCGATGACCCCGGCGTCCAGGGCGAAGGCCTGGTCGACGAAGCGAAGGGCAAAATCAAGCAGGCTTTCGGCGACGCGAAGGAAGCCGTAAAAGATGCGGACAGAAAAGCCGGCACGGACGTGGACCACAAGTAAGATCGCCCTCGATACATGCGGAAGGGGCTGGCCGGCAGCCTCCTTCCACGTCTAAAAGCCGCTCACTAGCTTGTACTTTCGAAACAGGTCCGCCTGATCGATGTTTTTCGACGAGCGGACTGAGTCAGCGCGGTATTGATCGATCGAACGGGCTAAAGCGCGCAGCGACATATGACAACTGTCGCCAGTTGGCTGAACTGTGCGAAACATGGGCAGGATCTCTGCGAACATGTCTACCAGCTGAGGGTCGCGCCATCCTTTTCTGGCTTCTTCGCGGATGATCCCCAGTGCCTGCTCCGGAGTCATCGGCTGTTTATACGGGCGCTCTGACGTCAGGGCGTCGTAGATGTCCGCCATCTGCAGAATGCGCGCGAGTAGCGGAATCTGGTCTCCTTGTAAGCCGTCCGGATAACCGGACCCATCCCACTTCTCATGGTGGTGCCGGATGATCGGCAGAACAGACGCAAGAGACTTCACTCCCTTACAGATCCGTTCTCCGCGTTCCGGATGGGTCTTCATGGTGTCCCATTCCTGTGGTGTCAAAGGACCCGGCTTAAACAGCACATTATCAGGAACGGCTACTTTTCCGATGTCGTGTAAGTAACCTCCACGCTGAAGGGCGAGGATGTCACTGCTCGGAAGGCCAAGCGTCAGCCCCATGGCGGCTCCCATCAGGGCAAGCCGCTGGCAATGCAGCCCGAGGTCGGGATCGCGCTCTTCCACCGACTGCGCCAGCGAGAACAGTACCGCCTCTGAATCATCGATAGAATCGACCAGCGCCCTATGCCGCAGGCTGGCCTGTACTCGTGCCCGAAAGGCTCGCGGCCGGAGCGGTCGGACCAGAAACTCATCCGCTCCCGCTTCGATGGCACGCACTTCTTCCTCCGGATCGTCATCGCACGTGCCCAGCACATAGACCGGAAGGAACTGTGTTGTGGGGCTTTTCTTCACGAAGCGGCAAAAATCTAAGGCGCCCGGCTCAGGGGTGGCTAAATCTAGCAGCACCAGGTCGATGCGATGCCGTGTCAGGGCAGCTAGGGCTTGTTCTGTCGTGTCCGCCTGAATCAGTTCATGACGAAATCCGGTCAGTGTTCCTCGCAGCGCTCGAGCGCTCGTCTCGGAAGAGTAGACGCTCAGGATGGTCGCACTGCCCGAAGTGCCTTGCGCCGCGCCCGCTCCACTCCACAGCGCCTCTGGAGTCGGAAGTGTCCGTAGCTGCTCATGCTTGTCGATTCCCGTAATCCCCATCGCTCCGTCTAAAGCTTCTATCGACCCTAGTGGAGGAGAGGTTTAGAAAATCTGCGAACTACTGCCGCGGCTGGCATTACATTCGTACTACGGAATAATCCTACTCGTAGTTGGCGTTATGCCGCGTTAAGGCTGACAGCTCCGTTGGGATTCCGCCGCAGTCCACATAATGGTGCTCGGGAGAAAAAATTCTCTCCGGAAACGGAATCGTCGCCAGCATCATGTTGTAATTAGTCTTGTCGGAGGCGTGCCCGGTCTGCTGTTAGGCCGCCGCATCCCGGCCCCGATGTCACCCCAAGGAGTTTTCACCCTGAACACCAAAGTTGCCCCTGTTGCCACGCAAGTGCGTGAGCCCGCTGACCGGTGGACCATCACCGATGCAGCCGAACTCTACGACGTCGCCCGCTGGGGCAAGGGCTACTTTTCAGTAGGAGAGAACGGCAATCTTTTAGTCCATCCCACCAAAGAAAATGCCCGCAGTATCGACCTGAAGAAGCTGGTCGATACTTTGCAATGGCGCGGCATTTCGCTGCCCATCTTGATCCGCTTTGCCGACATTATTCGCCATCGCCTGGGTGAAATGCATCAGGCTTTCGAGAACTCCCGGCGTGAGCATGGCTATACAGGCGGTTACTGCTGCGTTTATCCCATTAAGGTTAACCAGCAGCGTCAGGTTGTGGAAGAGGTCTTCAATTTCGGCCGCGCTTACAATTTCGGCCTGGAGGCCGGCTCGAAGCCCGAGCTCTTGGCTGTGCTGGCTATCGCCGACAACAACACGCCCATCATCTGCAACGGTTTCAAAGATGACGAATACATTCAGATGGTGATGCTTGCCAAGAAAATCGGACGGCAGATCATCCCCGTCGTTGAAAAATTCACTGAGCTGGAACTCATCGTCCGGCACGCCGAAGAGGTCGGTGTAAAGCCGGTTCTTGGCGTACGCGTCAAGCTCGCGAGCCGCGGTTCAGGCCGATGGAAATCCTCGGGCGGCTACCGCTCGAAATTTGGGCTTACCGTCACCGAAACCTTAAAGGTTGTCGAGTTTCTGAAGGAGCGCGGGCTCGAAGATAGTCTCCAGCTGCTGCACTTCCATCTCGGCAGCCAGATTACAAACATCCGGCAGATCAAAGCGGCCGTGGTCGAGGCCGCGCGTGTCTATGTCGATGTCAAGAAGATGGGCACCGGCCTGCAGTATATGGATGTCGGGGGCGGTCTCGGAATCGATTACGACGGATCGCAAACCGACTTTGAGTCGAGTGTGAACTATACGCTCGAAGAGTACGCGCGCGACGTCGTCTACCATATTCAAAGCATCTGCGACGAGGCGGAGGTACCGCATCCGACCATCATCACGGAAAGTGGGCGCGCCGTGGCTGCTTATCACAGCCTGCTGGTCTTTAATGTCCTCGGCGTGAGCGGCTTCGGCGAAGAAGAGCTTCCCGCCACGCTGCCGGAGGACGCTGAGCAGCCGCTCATTGATCTGTTTGAGACCCACCACTCGCTTAATAAGAGGAATCTCCTGGAGAGCCATCATGACGCGCAGCAGGCACTCGATTCGGCGCTGAATCTGTTCAGCCTCGGTTACTTGTCGCTCGCCCAGCGCAGTTTGTCGGAAAATCTCTATTGGGCCATCTGCCGCAAAACGCTGCGTATGGCCAGCGAGCTCGAATTTTTTCCGGAAGAGCTGGAAGGTTTGAACAGCCTGCTTTCCGATACGTACTTCTGTAACTTTTCGCTCTTTCAAAGCATGCCGGATAGCTGGGCCGTCAAGCAGCTCTTTCCCATCATGCCGATCCACCGGCTCGAGGAAGCCCCGACCCGGCACGGCATTCTGGGCGATATTTCCTGCGATTCAGACGGCAAGGTGGACCAGTTCATCGATCGCCACGACGTGAAGAAAACTCTCCGGCTGCATGCCTTCAATAACGGCACTTACATCCTCGGCGCGTTTCTGCTCGGCGCCTACCAGGAGATTCTCGGCGACCTGCACAATCTGTTCGGCGATACCAATGCCGTTCACGTCAGCCTCGATGAAGCGGGCGATGTAGTTCTCGAAACGGTTGTACAAGGCGACACGGTACGCGAGGTGCTGGATTACGTCCAGTACAATTCTCAAACCTTGCTCGACCAATTTCGCAAAGACGTTGAGCTAGCGGTCCGCGAGCAGCGCATTGGATATGAAGAAGCGGGCCGGCTTCTGAAATTCTACGAAGAAGGCCTGCAAGGCTATACCTACCTCGAGCAGTAGCGCGGAGCTTGCGCTTCGGGTCGTTCTCGTCGAGCCGCGAAACCCGCTCAACATCGGGGCCGCTGCTCGGGCGATGAGCAACTTCGGATTCACCGAGCTCCGCCTGGTGCGGCCGTATGATGTCGCTTTTCGCGAGGCCAAGTCGGCCGTTCGCGCGCACTACGTACTCGAAGCTGCCCGCGTTTTCGAGACGGTCGGCGAGGCGGTCTCTGATGCCGCGCTAGTCATCGGCACCACCTCCGTCGGCAATCGCGATCTGCACCTCCCGCTCTACCGGCTGGAGGCCGCCCCCGCGTTAATTCGGGCTGCGCAGGCACCGGTTGCGTTGCTTTTCGGTTCTGAAAAATTCGGCCTTTCCAACGAGCATATGAGCCACTGTCATTGGCTGCTCCGTATTCCCACCCGCGACGAGCACGGTTCCATGAACCTCGGCCAGGCAGTCGCAACCTGCCTCTATGAGCTGCGCCGCGATGCGGCCGCCGAGAGTCAAAGCTTTGCTAAACCGGATTCGATCTCAGGCGAGGTAAGCGAACGCGTCACGGCTCTCCTGCTCGAAGCGCTGCAAATTTCCGGTTATATTCCTGAACGAGCAGTCGAAGCCGATCTGAAGCTTCGCCGCCTGATTCACCGCCTCGGCATGCCGGCGCCGGACGCAGAAGCATGGCTCGGTATCTTGCGTCAGATTGTGTGGAAGCTGAAACAGGGCCGACTTTAACTGCTTACGAGGCTCGTGTCGGGATTGCCGGCCGAGTCGCTTGACCGTGTTATTCTGTTGCCCATGACGAAGGTTCAGATCACCTTCCCGCTCTCTCGTCCGCTCGAAGACAAAGACTTGAACAGCATCTCGCGCGTGCACGCGGTTTACGGAATGTTCGCCGTCCGGCTGCTACCCACTAACGAGCTTTTCGTCGAGTACGATGCTTCCCGCCTCTCGCCCAAAGAGGTCCGCGGCACACTCGCGGAAAACGGCATTCCCATTACATAGTTTGCGGAGCAATCATGGCAATCGCACGGCGACTTTCGCGAGCCGGGGGGCAAGGTTCTTGCTATTCCTTCTTCTCCCATTGCGATCCCTTTGGCCGATCTGTTCGCTGACTTAGACTGAACCGCGGCTTTACTGCTTTGCCGTACTCACGACCCGGCCCTCGATCACAGTGCCGATGCAGTGCGTTGTGTACTCGAACGGGTCGCCATCGTACAGGGCCACGTCGCCGTCTTTACCCGGCTCTAGTGAGCCGACACGGTTCGCCACGCCAATCAGTTTCGCGGCGTTGATCGTCACGCTCTCGAGCGCTTGATCGAAAGTTAAACCATTCGCGGCAGCCACCCCAGCCTCAAAAAGGAGCACCCTCGTCTTTGGCACGTAGGCTTCAAATCCACTTTGCAGTGCGAACGGTATTCCTTTAGCTTGCAGATGCGCCGCGGTCTCGAAACTGATATTCTCCGTCTCGCCTCCGGCCCTTTGCATCGTCGGATGAATAATCACGGGATACCCCGACGCTTTCACTTCGTCGATCACCAGGTCACATTCGGCGCAGCCGTCCAGAATCAATTTGAAGTGAAACTCGTTCGCTAGCCGGATGGCCGTGATAATGTCGCGGGCCCGGTCCACGCTGATCAGAAACGGCATCTCGCCACTCAACACTTTCACGAATAACTCGGCTTTGATGTCCCGATCCTGCGGCTTTGCATCCTTCTTCGGAGTCGCGCCTTTGGCGTAGGCCTGCGCCTTGATCAACTCCGTTCGCAGCAGTGCCACTTCTTTTCCGCGCGTTCCGGGACTCTTGCCTTTCTCCGCTAATCCTTGTTCTCCCAGACTTCCCGCCACCATCGCCGCCGGAACGATCGCCGCTTCGTCGGCCGTGTTCCCCCGGGTCTTCACAATCATGGTTTGGCCCGAAACCAGCGCTCCGGGGCCATGTCCCGTGTTCATCGTTGTCACGCCGAAACTTCGCACCCATTCGATCAATCGCTCGCGCGGGTCATAAGCATCGATCGCTCGCAGCTCAGGCTGAATCGCGGCGCTTTTTTCTAATTCGTCCTGATCGGTCGAAGCGTTCAAGTACCCGCTCAACCCGACCACTGAGTGTGCATCCACCAGACCCGGCGTAACCACCGCGGCCGAACGCGTCTCCCATCCCGCGGGAACCGGAACCTGCGCAGCCGGGCCAACTCGTGTGATCTTTCCGTTCTCGATCAGCACCACCCCGTCTTTGATCGGCGCACCCGCTATCGGGTACACCGTCGCGCCGCGCACCGCTAAATTCTGGGCCGGCGCCGCTGCCGCCAGCAACGCGAGAACACAGTATCGCGCCATCATTGGCTTACCGCCTCCCCATCGTCATCCATCCACTCAGGCGATTGGTCGTGGCTTGCCCCCACCCCGCCGGTCGCGTAGATCCGGTCCTTCGGATCGCTGCGATCGAATACTTTCTTCCCTTCAATCCACGTTTCGAGCACTTGCGAATAGGTGCTCAGAGGATCGCCTGAAAGGATCACCAGGTCCGCGTCTTTACCGGCCTCGAGCGAGCCGACCCTGGATTCCAACCCGATGATCCGGGCATTCGCCATCGTCAGTCCGTAAAGCGCTTTCTCTCTGGAGAGACCGGCCCGCACCGCCAGCCCTGCTTCGCGTCGGAAAAAGCGCGAGTCGATAATGCTGTCGTCGGTATGAAACCCGAACAGCACCCCGGCCTTATCCAGCGTAGCCGCCGTGAACAGTGCCGCATCTTTCGCTTCTTCTTTGCCGCCGGGACTATCGAGCACGATCAGTGAAACGGGAACATGCGCTTTGGCAATCTCGTCAGCAACCACCCAGCCCTCGCTCACATGATGCAGCACGAGATGAAAATGGAACTCCTGCGAAAGCCGGATGGCCGTCATAATGTCATCGCTGCGGTGGCTGTGAAACTGCACGGTGCGTTTCCCATCCAGGACCTCCACCAGACCCTCCATTCGCAGGTCTCGCGGCGGAAGCTTAGTCGCGTCGCCCTTCGCCGCGGCCACCTTCGCCCGGTACTCTTGCGCCTTTATGTACTCTTCGCGATCGAGCGCGGCGGCCTTGCCTCTCGTACCCGGAAACGGCGCGGGCCGTCTCGGATTCGTACCGTTTGCCATCTTCATTCCGCCGGCGATTCGCCCGTCCGGCAGCTTGATCAACATCTCTTCAATGGTCTTCGCCGGGCGCAGCTTCAGGTAAACCGTCTGTCCGCTCATCAAATGCCCCGAGCCCGGCATCACGTTAGCCGTCGTGATCCCTGCCGCCCGCGCTTTATCGAAGTGCGCATCTCTGACGTTGATCGAATCGAGGACTCGCACATCCGGCTGAATGGGCGCGCTGCTGTCCCCGCCTTCCGGCTCTCCAATGTGGCTGTGTGAATCCACCAGGCCCGGCATAATCACCTTGCCTGTTGCGTCAATCTGCTTTGCTCCGGCCGGCACTTTGGTCGTGTCCGCTGAACCGACCGCCAAAATCCTCGCGCCTTCAATTACCACCACTCCCGAGGCGATCTCCGGACCGCCGATTGGAATGACCCTGGCCCCCGTAAATGCAACCACTCCTTGCGCCCGCCCGAGCCCCAGCGAACACATGGCCAGCAGGGCAAAATATCTCAACTGCATATTGAAACGACTGAGTTTAGCGCATCCGGCCTTCGAATCGTATAATCAGCAATCCAAGTCAGGCAAACATATGTTAGACACAGTGCAGAGTTCTCTCTTAGTGGTCTTGATTGTCGGTAGCTCGCTCGGTTGCCTCGCGCTCGTTCATCGCATTTGGCCGGCTGAAGCGCGCCGCCAGCATAACGACCTCATCGGCTGGCAAATCACGGTGCTCGGGACGACTTACGCCGTAATCATCGGCTTCATGCTCTACGCCGTCTGGACAAGCTTCGAAGTGGCAACCGGAAACGCAGAGGCCGAAGCCAACGCTCTCGTCAACGCCGTCCGCGCCGCGCAAGCGCTTCCCGCACCTCACCGCCAGGAAATTACGGAATTCTCACGCAAGTATGTCCAGAGCATACTGACCGAAGAGTGGCCCGCGATGAGCCATGTGACAATGAGCCCGGAATCTAACAATAACGTTCGGGAACTCTGGTCGATTTTGGCCCAAACGCAGGTTCGAACCGCTTCAGAGCAGATTAGTCTGGATCATACCTACAGCGAGATCTCGAAAATGACTGAGCATCGCCGCTTGCGTCATCTCGAAGTCTACTCCGACCTACCTGGAATTCTATGGGCCGTACTGAGCGTCGGGGCAGTTGTGACGATTCTCTCCGCCTGTCTCTTCGGCAGCGCCGACTTCAAGCTGCAAGCCATTCAGGTTACCGCCCTGTCGCTGATCCTCTCGCTGCTGCTGGTCGCCATCGCCGATATCAACCGGCCCTTTCAGGGCTCGGTATGCGTCACTCCCATGGCGTTCGAGCACGCCCAAATGACGATCAACGATTTGAGCCGGGCAATGCATTAGCCTCGCGTTCAGCTGACGTGCCAGACGCCTACTCGTAGCGCAGCGCTTGTACCGGATCGAGCTTCGCCGCTTTACTCGCGGGCCAGATTCCGAAAAAGAGCCCGACTCCGACCGACACCACAATGCCCGCAATAGCCGCCCAGGCTGGCACCGTGATCGGCAGCGAACTGAACACCAGTTTGCTTGCCATCGCGATCAGCCACCCGAGCGCGAGGCCCGCAATGCCGCCGAGGCCTGTGAGCACCGACGCTTCCAGCAGGAACTGCACAATGATGTCTCCCCGCCGCGCCCCGATCGCCTTCCGGATCCCGATCTCGCGTGTCCGCTCCGTCACCGATACGAGCATGATGTTCATCACGCCGATGCCGCCCACCAGTAGCCCGATCGAGCTCAGCACAATCATCACCAGGAAAGTCATCGCTGTGATCTGCCGGAACTGATCCACCATCTGCTCGGCCGTTTGCAGCGAGAAGTTCTCCGGTTTGTTCGGCGGCACATGGCGCTGAATGCGCAGAATTGTTCGAATCTGGTCCATCGCGTTGGCTAACATGCCGTCTGCGGCAGTCACGCTGATGGCGATGTCTTTCGCGTTCGGGTACATCTTCAACATCGAGAAAAAAGGTAGAAAAACGCGATTATCCGAGCTGTCGAAAAAGCTTGCGGTCGGCCGGTTGGTCGTGCCGATCACCTCGAACTGCTGTCCATCTACGTTGATCAGTTTGCCGATTGGGTTTTCTTCGCCGAACAAACCCTTCTGCATGTCAGCCCCGATCACCGCCACGGGAGCGCGATGCCGCCCGTCGAAGTCGGTGATAAACCGGCCCTGGTGCATGTCCACTTGGCCGCCCTGTGCGTACGACTCTTCCACACCGCGCAGTTGCGATTGGTAAACCGCGTTCCCTTTGTACTTCGTCACAATCGGGCCATGGTTCGGCCAGACCAGCGCCGAAACACGCGCACACGCGGTACATTCCTCGCGAATCGTCTCCACATTGTCGTAGGTCAACTGCTTGCGGGCGCGCTCTTCCGGAGTAAGATCGCTGGTCCGAAACGCCGGCTCCCGCGAAACGATAATCGCGTTTGGTCCAAAACTCTTGAAGACGTTCGTTACTGCTCCATCGAAGCCGGTGAGTATCGATCCCACCGCAATGATCGTTCCGGTGCCGATAATCACGCCCAGCATTGTCAGCAGGCTTCGCAATTTGTGAGCCCGGATCGTATCGAAGGCGAGCATCGTGTTGTTGCGGAACGAACGGAAGAAATTCATAAATTGGTTCGATCAATCCGCATGCAGCGCCACAATCGGATCGAGCTTCGAAGCTTGCCGCGCCGGGTAAATGCCAAAAAACAGTCCCACTCCCGCCGAAAGGCCAACGCCCAGAGCCACCGCCGCTAAAGGCATCTCCATCGGTAACGGAGTCGTGTGCTTCACAACCACCGTAAGCAGGTACGAAACAACCACTCCGATCAATCCACCGATCGCCGAGAGCACCGAAGCCTCAACCAGGAACTGGTTCAGAATGTCCTGCCTCCGCGCGCCCACGGCTTTACGGATACCAATCTCAAAGGTGCGCTCCGTTACCACTGCCAGCATGATGTTCATGATGACGATTCCGCCGACCACCAGAAACACCGAGACAACTCCAAATGCCATGCCTGAAATAGCTCCGGTCAAATTCGTCCAAGCATTCGAAAGCGTGTCGGAGCCGAAGATACTGAAAGTGTCGTCCTCGCCCGGCCTTAAATGCCGGTAAGCCCGGAGCAGCATACGAACTTCATCTTCGGCGGCTGAGGTATGCTCCGGACTGATCGCTTTCGCAAACAGCGCCACATCATCTCTTTTGCTGTTGCCGTAGGTCTTAAAGTACGAGTACACGGGAACCATCACGTACTTGTCCTGCGATTGGCCGAACACGCTACCCTTGGCCTTCGCTACCCCAACCACCTCATACGGCGCGCCATCAACTTTGATCGTCTTGCCAATCGGATCCATCCCGGTAAAGAACTTCTCCGCCACATCGTTTCCAATGAAAGCCACGGGCGCATGCCGTTTCACCTCCGATTCGGAGATCTCCCGGCCCGTTCCCGCTTCGATGTCACTTAAGGCTGGTATGTTCGCCGTGATGCCTTGCAGATCAACTCCCTGCATGGTCTGCCCGGAGAACGACAGGTTCACGCTCTTATCCGTTTCGAGACCCACGTCGCTCAGCATTTGTGCATTCGCCCGGATATACTCATACTCTTCCGGCTTCAGCTGAGGATTGCGGCGCTCCATCTCGAGATACTTCTTCGGGTCCCAATTGCCGATAAACGCAATCCGCACCACGCGGAAACCGTTCGAGCCCATGTCCGAAAGCTTCGTCGCAATATAAACGTTCATGCCGTTCACAAAGGACGAAACAGCAATCAGCGTGCTCGTCGCGAGGATAATCCCGAGCAGCGTCAGAAAGCTGCGCAGCTTGTTCTTGCTGAGAGACTCCACCGCAATCCGGGCAGATTCCCAGAACGACGCCGCGGGCAAACGGGTGCTCTTGCGAAACATGGCTACTGGCTAACTACGCCTATTATTGCGGAAAGGTTCCGTTTTCGTCGCGATTTATACAATTGGATACCTGCTGCCCTCATACTGGCCCATCTATGCGTAAACTGACTCTCTTTGCTGCAATTCTTACCGCCGCGCTTCTGCCCGCAGTCATCCACCTGCACGCCGACCCGGAACCACCCGCCTTTACCTTCAAAGAGGTGATGGTGCCGGTTCGCGACGGCGTTCATCTGCAAACCGTCATCCTGGCCCCCGCCGGCCAGAGCAAGCCCCTTCCGATCCTGCTCTCGCGCACTCCCTACGGCGTCCCAGACAAGGCTCCCGCCAAAGTGCCACCTCAACTCAAAGAGCTCTATCAGGACGGCTATATTTTTGTATTCCAGAACCTGCGCGGCCGTTTCCAATCCGAGGGCGTCTTCAAATTGTCTCAGGAAGCCAATCTCAAAGATCCGAAAGCCACCAGCGAAACCACCGACGCGTACGACACCATCGGCTGGCTGGTCAAAAACGTTCCCTCCAATAACGGCAAAGTCGGTATCTGGGGCGTGTCCTACGTGGGGCTCACCGCCGGCATGACTCTTCTTCAGCCGCATCCGGCATTGAAGGCCGTCTCCGAGCAGGCCTCTCCCGTCGACCAATGGATGAATGACGACGATCATCGGTACGGCGCTCTGCGCGAAAGCTACACCTTCGAGTACGCCGTCCTCGAACAGGCAGACAAGAACCAGAACACACATTTTCAGTTCGATAATTACGACACTTACGAGTGGTATCTGAAGCTCGGTCCGGTATCGAACATCAACAAGCAGTACGAGCACGGCAAGCTGCCTTATTGGAACTCGGTCGTCGAGCACCCCAACTACGACGAGTTCTGGCGCCGCGAAGCCTGGGTCGACCAGCTCCACTCCGCCCCCGTTCCCAGCCTGAATGTTGCCGGGTTTTGGGATCAGGAGGATCCCTGGGGACCGTGGCAGATTTTCCGGCACTCGGAAGAATCAGATCCCGAGCATCAGAATTTCATCGTCGCCGGGCCTTGGCATCACGGCCAATGGCAGGATGCAAAAGGCGAAAAGATCGGCATAGTTCCGTTCGGCGGGCACGAGACCGCGCGCGAGTTTCGCGAAAATCTGGAGGCACCGTTCTTCCGTCATTTCCTGCATGGCGAAGGCGACAAGTTCAATTGGAAAGCGAGCACTTTCCAGACCGGCTCGAACACCTGGCACACTTATACGGAATGGCCTCCGCGGGAAGCAAAGTCGAAGGACCTCTACCTGCACTCAGACCGCACCCTGTCATTCGATCCGCCCGCGGCCGGCGCTGCCTCCGACGTCCCGGTTGAATACGTCTCCGATCCGGCGAACCCGGTTCCATACCGCCAGCGTCCCATTTCTCCCACCTATCCCGGAGGCGACTGGCCTAACTGGGAAGCCGCCGATCAGCGCTTCGTCGACGGCCGGCCCGATGTCATCTCCTTTGTCGGCGCACCGCTTGAAACAGATCTGACCGTGACTGGTCCGCTCTCTTCCCGTCTCTTTGCTTCTACCTCCGGCACCGACAGCGACTTCATAGTGAAACTCATCGACGTCTATCCCGAGAACGCGCAAAAAGATTCCTGGGACAAGGAGAAAGGTCCCGCGCCGGACGCCTATGCGAAGTCTCTCAATGGCTATCAATTACCCATTGCCATGGAAGTTCGCCGAGGGCGCTTTAACAAAAGCTACGAAACTCCCGAGCCGCTCGTGCCCGATCAGCCGGTCGAGTTCAACATACCCCTTCGCGATCACGATCATGTTTTTCTCAAAGGTCATCGCATCATGGTTCAGGTGCAATCGACGTGGTTCCCCGTCATCGATCGCAATCCCCAGAAATTCATGCCAAGCATCTACGGGGCGAGCGCGGAAGATTATGTGCGCGCAACGCAGAAAATTTACTGCTCTGCGAGACTTCCGTCCCGTGTAGTGCTTTCCGTTATGCGCTAGTTCGCCAAGGTATTCTTAAGCTTCATGCCCTTCGGGAAGTTTCTCTTTTTTTGTCTGCTCGGTGCGTTCCTCAGTGTCCGCGTCCCGGCTCAATCGGATCGGCTGAGCGCGAACGACAAAGATTTCATCGAGCTCGCCGGTGAGATGAATATAGCGGCCGTTCGCCTGGGCCAAATGGCGCAGGCCAATAGCACTACGCAGAAGCTGAAAGACTTCGGATTGAAAGTCGAACACGAGCATACCGCCGATCTGGACAAGTTGACTGCGGTCGCCAACAAAGTGGGCGGCATCGCTCCTAACTCACTCGATGATGTTCACAAAAACGTCATAAAACGTGTCCATGCCGCAAAAGGCAGTTCTTTCGATCACGCTTTCTTGAAGGCCATGGTAAATCAGCACGAGAGCGCGCTCGTCTCCTTCCACCGCGAGGCCGACCACGGCTTCAATCAGGACCTCCAGGCTTATGCCAAAGCCGCTATCCCGCATTTGGAGGAGCACTTGAAGGAAGCGAAACAGCTCGCCGGCTCCAGCAAATAGTTCTGGTCCGCGCATTCGGGCGGGCTTTATACTCTGTAGAGGTCTTTCATGTGGAGTGATCGGAAACAGCAGGAAAATACACCCGGATCCGTTCCTGGTATGAGCAGGGGAGAGCCGTCTTCCGTCGAGAAGTCTTCCGGCGGCCCCGGACGAGCCGTCGCCGCAGATTCGCGAGCCACCGCTGTCATTGGAAAAGACATGGTCGTTAAAGGCCAGGTCAGGAGCGCGGAACACATGCATATTGCAGGGGAGATCGACGGGTCGCTGTACCTGGCCGGCTACGATCTCAAAGCGTTTCCCGGCTCCCGCTTGCGAGCCGACGTGACAGCGCGGGAAGTTGACATTGCAGGAACCGTCCATGGCAACGTAGATGCCTCGAGGAAAGTCACGGTACGGACTGGCGGGACGCTCATCGGAGATCTCCGTACGCCCGGTATCGTGATCGAAGATGGCGCTTACTTCAAGGGCAACATCGAAATCGTCAATCGCGAAGCGCGCGGAGAAGTGGACGATTCGAAGGTGGCTTCAAAGAATGGCGTCAGTGCGAGTGCTTGAGCCGTTTACCCGTCGATTGTTCGCTCCGTGTTCAGCGAGAGTCACACTTCTGTGGCGACCTCTATCCTCCGTGAGCTGAGCGCGGCGCCGGCGCTTGCGAGCATCACGAGCACGACCGCCAGCCATTGCGAGCTCCGCAAGTGCTCACCGAGGAAAACCAGACCGCTCAGCGCGCCGATGGCGGGCTCGGCCGACATCAGGATTCCGAACGTCCGCGCCGGCATCGCGCGCAGCGCCACCATCTCGAGCGAGTAGGGCAGGGCACTCGATAACATCGCTACTCCAAAACCCGTACCCAGCAGCGCCGGCCTCATATGCGCCAGGCTATGAGTCGCCAGCGCGATCGGCACCACCGTGAGAGTGGCGAACAGCATGCCCGCCGCCACGCCCGCACTGCCGGCGAACAAACGGGACACTCGTCCCCCGAGCACGATGTACGTTCCCCAGCACGCGCCAGCTATCAATGCCAGACAGACACCACTCCCGTTGATGTTCGAAGATCCTCCGCCGCGCGGTGCAATCAAAGCCACCCCGATCCCGGCCAGCGCGATCCAAAGCACATCGCGCCCGCGCCTCGATCCCAGCACCGCTACCGCCAGCGGCCCGGTAAACTCGAGCGTCACTGCCAGGCCCAGCGGAATCCTCTGGAGCGCAAGGTAGAAAGAAATGTTCATCACTCCGAGCACAACGCCATAGGGAACCACCGCGCGCCACTGTGCCGCCTGAAAGCGCAGCAGCGGCGGACGGAATACTATCGCCAGGATTAACGCCGAGAGCGCAATGCGCAGAGTCACTGTGCCGATCGCGCCGAGTTCGGGAAACATGCCCTTCGCGAGCGCCGCGCCGCCCTGCACGCTCAGCATTCCCAACAACACCGCCGGCGTCGGGGGAAGAGTCGGTGTCCGCAGTTCGACGGGGCTTCTCACGGTCAAAGTATTATGTGCACAAGGAATCCGTCCCTCTTCGCAGTCACCGATCTCGCCGGATAATCTTCTCTACCGCTCTCAATCAGTTACCCGTCAATCCTGGCGGTCTCGTTCCTCCCCGCGCCCCTCCGATGCTACCCTCGGGCAACTATGCACCTCGGTAATGCTCCCGGCTCGGCGAAACTTAGTCGCACCGAAACGAATCGCGCCAATGCTCAGCACTCCACCGGCCCTCGGACCCTCGAGGGCAAAGCTCGGTCGTCATCGAACTCTTTCCGGCATGGCCTCTATTCCAAACAATTGATCATCCCCGGCGAAGATCCGGCTGAGTTCGATCATTTGCGCACCACTCTGCGCGCTGAGCACGGGCCCGCCAACACCGTTGAAGAAATTCTCGTCGACGAGCTCGCTCAACACTTCTGGCGCATGCGCCGCTTCCGCCTTCTGGAAGCGCAGGCCTTTAGTCCGGACAATCTCGACGGTTGGCTTGAAAGCGGTCTTGCCTCCCTCGTCCAACGCTCGCTTGCTTCCGCAGAGCGTTCGTTTCATCGATCCCTAACCGCGCTCCGCCAGCTTCAGCAAGACCGTAGCCGCGCGATCGCTACCTCTACTCAGCTTCCTGGCCCGGAATTTAGCCCCGCTACACCCGAAACTCAGTCGGCCAAAGCTCTCGGATTGCCTCGTCGTGGCTTCGTTCCTTTGAAAGCTGCGCCAACTCTCAGCCAAGAGAGGTGGAACGACTTGCCGGCTCACCTGCCTAATCCAAATCGAAAGGCCGCTTAGGCGGAGCGCCGGTCTTGTCCTCTTTGGCCTGCCGCAGAAGCTCTTCAAAACGTTTCTCGCGCATCTTGTCTCCCCCGAGGTGCGTCGCGAAACTCTTCTCGAAGACATCGTTGCGCCGCTCGGCCTCACCTTTTAACTGCTGCACCGCGGCCTGCAGATCTTCAATCATCGGCTTCTTCTCAGGCTCTTTGTGGTGAATAACCAGCCGCGTCTCCGTGTCCACTTGCAGGCTCGACCCGCAGCACGGGCAGATAACTTCGAACAGCTGAGCATCAGGCGGCGTCATAACGGAATCGTAGCGCAGGCAGTCCAAGCGGATCTGACTGCTATTCTTCAAACTTTACTCAATGGAATCGGTCTTCGCTTGGATCTCTCAATACGGCTATGCCGCACTGTTTATCCTGCTCGTGCTTGGCATCGTCGGTTTGCCTGTGCCGGATGAAACGCTGCTCGTTTTCTGCGGTTATCTCATCTGGAAGGGACGTCTGCAGGCGACCGGCGCTTTCCTGGCCGGCTTCGGCGGCAGCGCTTGCGGCATCTCCCTCAGCTATCTGCTCGGACGAAAATACGGCCGGCGCGTTATCGGCCGGTATGGGCGCTACTTCGGCTTTACGGAAGAACGCCTCGCCCGCGTCGAACGCTCGTTCCTTCGTCTCGGCGCCTGGCTGCTCGCCACCGGCTACTTCATCCCTGGCGTGCGCCACTTTACGGCCCTCGTGGCCGGTATGGCCGGTTTGGATCTTCGCCGGTTCGCTCTCTTTGCCTATGCCGGGGCTGCAATTTGGGTTGCCACGTTCCTCTCCCTCGGTTACTTCGCGGGCGAGAAGTGGCAGCAAACATCTGCTCTCGCTCACCGCTATATACTCTTTGCCGCCGCTTGCGCTGCCGTCCTGATCCTGGTCGGTTGGCTCATCCGCCGCAGCCGCCGCGCTCGAGTTCGGTCGGTAGAACTCTGATTACACTGAGAATGCATGTTCAATCGGATTGTCTTGTCTTGCGGACTCTGCGCTCTTTTCGCCGCCGTCTGCCCCGCCGCTGTCGGTGAGCGCTCCAGCCCCGCCCCCGCCACTGCGGAAGCACCCGTGTCCGAAAGCGGAGTCGATCTCGAAGCGGTCGATAAATCGGCCGACCCGTGCCAGGACTTCAATCAGTACGCTTGCGGCAATTGGATCAAACAGAATCCCGTACCCGCTGACGAAAGTATCTGGAGCCGTTTTTCCGAGTTGAACGAGCGCAATCAGGTCATCCTCCGCGGAATCCTAGAAGAGGCCGCCCGCGACGGAAGCCGCTCCGCTATCGATAACAAGATCGGCGGCTTCTACGCTTCCTGTATGAACGAGCCTGAGATCGAGCAGCGCGCCATTACTCCGCTCCAATCCGAACTGGAGCGCATCGCTCACATTTCGAGCGTGCGCGATCTGGTCGAGGAGACTGCCCGCCTTCAGCAGCGCCAGGTCAACGTCTTCTTCCGCTTCGGACCGGCTCCCGATCTCAAGAACGCAAAGATGAACATCGCCGAGCTGGACCAGGGCGGCCTTGGCCTGCCCGAAAAAGATTACTACTTCCGCACCGATCCGAAGTCGGTCGAGATTCGCGAGAAGTACGTTGCCTCCATCGCGAAGACTTTCGAGCTCGCTGGTGTCAACCAGGCCGAAGCCGCCAAACAAGCGGCTGTCGTCATGTCAATCGAAACAGATATGGCCCGCGCCTCGCTCGACGTGACCAGCCGCCGCGATCCGCAGAAGCTCTTTCACCAGATGCAGCGGCCTCTGGCAGTCGCGCTTAGTCCGCACTTTGATTTGGAACAGTTTTTTACCAAGGTGGGCGCGCCGAAATTCGACACCATAAATGTCGCCGTCCCCGATTACGTCAAGGCCTTCAGTCAACTTGTGAGTTCGCGTCCCATCAGCGACTTCGTACCTTATTTGACTTGGCACTACCTGCACGCGAGCGCCCCACTACTGACCAAGACATTCGTCGACGAAGATTTCGATTTCTTCTCACGCACGCTGCTCGGCACCAAAGACTTGCGCCCGCGCTGGAAGCGCTGCGTCGCCGCCACCGACGATGAGTTAGGAGAAGCACTCGGCCGCAAGTACGTCGAGAAGACTTTCGGCGAGGAAGGGAAGCAGCGCACTCTGCAGATGGTAGGTGAGATCGAACGCGAGATGGCCGCCGACCTCGACTCGCTTACCTGGATGAGCGCCAAAACAAAAGAACAGGCGCTCGTTAAGCTGCACGCCGTGACTAATAAGATTGGCTACCCTGACAAGTGGCGCGACTACTCGAGCATTGCGATTTCTCCTGACGATTACTTCGGCAACTCGTATCGAGCGAATGAATTCGAGGCCAGACGCCAGTTCGAAAAGATCGGCAAACCAGTCGATCGCCAGGAATGGGGCATGACTCCGCCGACTGTAAACGCCTACTATGATCCTTCGCAGAACAACATCAACTTTCCCGCCGGCATTCTTCAGCCTCCCTTCTACTCCAGTAAAGGCGGGGATGCGTTCAACTATGGCGCCATCGGTGCCGTCGTTGGACACGAGCTCACACATGGCTTCGACGACGAAGGCCGCCAGTACGACGCCGATGGAAACTTGAAAGATTGGTGGCGGAAGAGTGACTCCGACCGTTTTGAAAAGCTCTCCGCTTGCACCGTCAATGAGTATGGAGGATTCAGCCCTGTCCCCGGCGTCGAGTTGAATGGAAAGTTAACACTCGGTGAAAATACTGCCGATAACGGCGGCGTCCGTCTCGCATATATGGCTCTGCTCGAGAACCTCGCCAAGAGAAGTCTCCCGCCTTCGACAAAGGTTGACGGTTACACCGAGCCTCAGCAGTTCTTCCTTGGTTTCGCCCAGATCTGGTGCGAGAATGTCCGGCCCGAAACCGCTCGCTATCTCGCACAAACCAACCCGCACTCGCCCGGAAAGTTTCGGACCGACGGCGTCATGAAAAATATGCCGGAGTTCAGCCAGGCTTTCGGCTGCAAGCCAAAGGATGCCATGTTTGTCGCGAAAGGTAGGGGCTGCCGTGTCTGGTAGTGCTGCTAATCCGCTGCTCGTCGAGCGATCTCCTTTTCCCTTCGACCAGGTAAAAGCCGAGCACGTTGAGCCCGCCGTTGCCCTTTTGCTCGAGCAAATGAAGACGCGCCTCGCCGAGCTAGCGGGCACGGCAACGCCGCGTACCTATTCCGATGTACTGCTTGGCCTCGATACTTTTTCCGAACCGCTCGACTTCGCGATGTCGATTATCGGGCATTTGGAGTCGGTTGCCACATATCCGGCATTCCGTGCCGCTTACAACGCGGTCGAGCAACCGGTCAGCGAGTTTCACACCTCCATCCCTTTGAACGCAGACCTCTGGGCGGCAATCAAGGCGGTGGAGAAGAGCACGCCGCCCGAAAGTCTCGCGCCCGTTGACCGGAGATTTCTCGCCAAGACCGTGTCGCGCTTCCGGCGCGCCGGCGCCGATCTCGACCCGGCAGGCAAAATCCGGCTCGAAGAACTGAACGTTGCGCTAACCAAAGCCACCACAAAGTTTTCGCAAAACGTTTTGGATGCAACAAACGCTTACGAGCTCGTTCTCACGGAAGAGTCGCGTCTTGCCGGGTTGCCTCCCTCGGCCGTAACCGCGGCACGCGAAAGCGCGAAGAGTAAGGGCAGGGAAGGCTGGCGTTTCACGCTGCAGGCTCCCAGCTACATCGCCGTAATGACGTATCTCGACGATCGCTCCACCCGCCAGGAACTCTGGCACGCGCATAACCGGCGCGCTACTTCGGGCGACCTCGACAACCGCAAACTCATCGTCGATATTCTCCGCCTCCGTCGCGAGAAGGCGCACCTGCTAGGCTATCCGGACTTTGCCGATCTCGTGCTCGACGAGCGCATGGCACACTCCGGCGCTCGCGCCCAGAGTTTCCTCGAGGAACTCGAAGCCAAAACACGCCGTCATTTCGAGCGAGAGAACGAATCGCTGCTGGCTTGGGCCCGGGAGCTCGGTTACCACTCCATCGAGCCCTGGGACGTACCGTACATCGCCGAAAAGCAGCGCCGGGCCTTATACGATTTCGATGAGGAAGAACTGCGCCCCTATTTCGAGCTCGATCGCGTCGTTGCCGGAATGTTCGACCTCTTCAGCCGTCTCCTCGGTATGCAGGTGATCGAAGAACCGGGTATTCCCGGTTGGGACCCTGCTGTGAAGTATTACCGCGTGCTCGACGCGTCATCTGGCGTTGCACTCGGCGCTTTCTACACCGATTGGTTCCCTCGTGAAAATAAACGCGGGGGCGCCTGGATGAACTCTTTGATCACGGGCGATCCCGCCAAAGGTCGCCCGCATCTCGGTCTCATCTGCGGAAACCTCACGCCGCCCGTCGCTGACACTCCCGCGCTGCTTACTCACAGCGAGGTGGAGACTATTTTCCACGAGTTCGGTCACTTGCTCCATCAAATTCTGAGCACTGTACCCGTTCAAACTCTTGCCGGCACCAACGTCCCCTGGGATTTTGTCGAACTGCCCTCGCAAATAATGGAGAACTGGTGTGTCGAAAGCGAGGCTTTGCATCTCTTCGCCCGGCATTACCAGACCGGTGCCCCGATCCCCGATACGCTCCTCGACAAAATGAAAAAGGCACGCACGTTCCGCAGCGCCAACATGCAGATGCGGCAGCTCGGTCTGGCTCTGGTGGATATGAAGCTTCACCGCGAGTTCGATCCCGACGCCGAGAACGACGTCCTTCTCTTTGCGCGCGAAATTGCCGAACGATTCACCCCGGCAGCCCTCCCTTCGGATTACGCCATGATTGCCAGCTTCACTCATCTGTTTGCCGGCCCTGTTGCTTACGGGGCGGGCTACTACTCTTATAAGTGGGCAGAAGTGCTCGAAGCTGACGCTTTCACGCGCTTCAAGCGCGAAGGCGTATTTAACTCGGAAACGGGTAGCGCTTATCGCCGTCACATTCTTGAGAAAGGTGATAGCGATGATCCCGCCGAACTATATCGCGCTTTTATGGGACGTGATCCCGATCCCGATGCGCTGCTGGAGCGGTTGGGTTTGCTCGCTAGTGGTTGATGCTCAGGCTGTTTCCGATTTGGTATGAGCATCATTCACTTGGCACACTAATGAGTTCAACACTGAATCGCGCCGCTGACCCGGTTGCCAAATGCCTGGAAGAGCTCGACCTTATGCGTCGCCAAGTCGAGCAGAGTCAGGCGGCGGCCCTTTCTGCCGACGAAGAACTAAAGTATTTCGTCTATGCCGCCGGCCACGATCTCCAGCAGCCGCTGCGCACCATCGGAGCCTTCGCTCAGCTTCTCCAGCGCGAGTATCCCAACGACGAGCGCGCCAAGGAGTTCACGGGCATCATCATCGACGCGGCTGCTGAAGTGAACAAGCTTGTCACCGATCTGCTCTCATACTCCCGAACCTCGGTTGTCCCTCGGCCTACGCCGGTCAAGCTGAACATTCCGCTCCAGTGGGCGCTTTACAATCTGGCAAAAGCAATCAAAGCATCAGGCGCCGTAGTCGTTTCCCATGATTTGCCCGAGGCCGTAGTGGACGAGCAGCACATGGTCACTGTTTTCGAGCAACTGATCAGCAACTCCATAAAGTATTGTGGGTCCGAAACGCCGCAGGTCGAGATCGTAGGCGAAACAGGAGACGAGTGCCACACCATCTCGGTTCGTGACAATGGCTCCGGTATCGAACCTGAGTATCACGAGAAGGTATTCGAGCCATTCAAACGGCTCCACTCGAAAGAAATTCCAGGCAGCGGCCTGGGCCTGTCGATCTGCCGCAAAATCGTTCGCGCTCACAAAGGCAAGATCTGGATCGAAAGTGACGGCAAAACTGGTTCGGTCGTGAAGTTCACCATGCCGGTCTAAGGCTTCATGCTGGTTCAACCGGCCCACGGGTGGTTGAATTCGGCCAGCTGTCACTCGCTGCTTGGCGTGCTAAACGCTTTCCTGTCAACAAATTACTTATTGGCCTCCTACGTGTATATAAGACGTTGCCGTATGTTTCGAAATCCAAAAGCAATGTTGTTGGCTTTTGCCCTCGTTCTCTTAAGCTTGGTTCCGGCGCTGCATGCGCAATATAGTGGTCCAGCTGATCCGGAAGGGCAAACGGGCCAGTATCCCGTGCCATCGCAGGACGCTCAACTTCCCCCACCGCAGGCTGATAGCGGGGTTCCGGGCACCGACAGCGGAAATCCGGAGGAAGATATCGCGGCCGACAGAAAGCATGGCGTCGCTCGGCTCAGCATCATTCAGGGCGACGTCAATATCAAACGCGGTGATACCGGGAATCTTGCCGCTGCGGTCATAAATGCTCCGCTCCTGACTCAGGACCGGCTCCAGAGCTCCGACGGTTCGCGGGCCGAAGTGCAATTGGATTCTGCAAATCTGATCCGGCTTGCTCCGGACACCGACCTTGGTTTCGCCAGCCTCGAATATCGTCGCTACACGCTTCAGTTAGGGGCGGGAACCATCATCTATCGAGTGCTGCGCAACTCTGACGCGCAAGTGGAGGTGGACACTCCGAGCGTCGGCTTCCGTCCTCGTGGTCAGGGAGAGTTTCGTCTCTCGGTGCTTGAGGATGGCACCACTCAAATAACCGCGCGTTCCGGTCAGGGCGAGATATTTGGCCCCCGCGGCTCGCAGCTTGTTTCCCCGGGTCAGACTGTCCTTGTTCGCGGCAACGCTGGCGACCCCGAGTTTCAGAACACTTATGAAGTCGCCCGCGATCAGTTCGATGACTGGAGCGCACGCCGTGATAGCGAGCTGCTTGGATCGCAGAGCTATCGTTACGTCAGCCAGGACATCTCAGGTGCCGAAGATCTCGACCGCTACGGCAACTGGGTACCTTCCCAATACGGTCAGGTGTGGGCTCCACAGTCGGAGCCTTCCGGATGGTCTCCCTACAGCAGCGGCGAGTGGGCATGGCAGGATTACTACGGCTGGAGCTGGGTCGATTCGTCACCTTGGGGCTGGGCTCCCTATCACTATGGGCGCTGGTTCCGTAACGGAGGCTATGGCTGGTGCTGGTGGCCGGGTGCCATTGGCGGCTCTTACTTCTGGAACCCCGCGCTGGTCGGCTTTTTTGGCTGGGGTGGGCTCGGCTTTGGAGGCGGATTAGGTTGGGTTGCTTTGGCTCCTTTCGAAAGCTTCCATCGTTGGTGGGGTCCTGGTTGGTACGGACATGGTTGGTATGGCCGCGGTTATGGCGGGCAGGGCGGGTTCCGGCCTTACAGCAGCTACACCCGAAACGTAGATATCGCGCGCGCGTACCGCAATGCCAGGTATACCGGAGCCGTTCGCACAGCCAGTTACAACTCTTTTAGCGGACGCCAGCAGCGATTTTCTACTGCCACGCGCGCGCAGATGACAAACGTCAACGCCTTTCGGGGAGCTCTGCCCGTTACACCTACCAGGGCGAGTTATCAGTTCACAAACAGAGCGGCGATTTCCAATCCGCGGCTGGCTGCCGCCTCGAGCCGGCAGTTTTTTCAGAGCTCGCAGATCAGAAGCAATGTGCAAACCCGGGCCAATGTAGCGCCACATGTCGGTGTCAGCGGCGCGGTGCCTAACTCCGGTTTCAGTTCGCCAAGGGCATCGCATGGTGTTCCGCCGAATCTGCAGAACGGTTCGGCGAACGGTCGCGCCAGCTTCTCGAATGGCGCCCGATCTTCGGGCAGTGGTTGGCAGCGATTCGGCGATCCTGGAACAGGTGCCGCCGCCGCCCGTCAGGGTTTTTCAAACAGCCAGGAGGGAAGTGGCTGGCATCGCTTTGGGCAACCGCAGCCAAGCCGCAACGCTTATACAGGCAGCAGCCCGCGCTACAACAGTCCTGCGCAAGCGACTCCACGATCTTCTTACACGCCAAATTATGGTGGCGCGCGGTCCAGCGGTCCTGCTTACAGCACGCCTCGGTATAGTCAGCCGTCCTATGGCGGCGGCTACAGCTCCTCGCCATACAGCGCTCCTCGCTCGTCATACAGCGCCCCTCGTTATAGCTCGCCCAGCTATGGCGGGTCGCGATCCTATGCGCCGAGTCCATCCTCGCGCCCTAGCGGCGGAAGCGCGCAGCACTTCAGCGCACCCGCAGGTGGAGGGTCGTCACACGGCGGAGGCGGCTCCTTCGGCGGCGGCGGCCACAGCAGTGGTGGCGGAGGTCATGCAAGCGCTGGAGGTGGAGGCGGCGGCCACCATCGTTAAGCAAAAGCTTTAAATTTCCCTCAGCCGCTCCAGCTAATCCTCATCCGGTTGGAGCGGCCTTTTTTTGCGCTATCCTTTGCGTCTGATAACAGATATTATGTAAACTCATCTGAATTCTTCAACCATCACATGAGAACGCCTTTTACCGGTTGCGGAAGTTCCATCACCTGCACTTCCCCTAAGGCCTGCCTGAGATTCACCTCGATCGTCGCGCAAAGTGCTGACAGCGGAACATCATAAGGGCGGTTTTCGAAAGGATCTTCTAGGTTCTTGCCCACCCGGTTCAGAACGAGAAAGGCGAAGCTCACAACCACGGTCACAACCGGCGTGAAATATCCCACGTCATCCACAATCACGAACGGCAGCGCAATGCAGTAGATGCGGATCAAGAGCTCTGGATAATAGTCGTACTGCTTCGGTAACGGTGTGTTCTTGATCCGTTCGCACCCGCCGAGGACGTTCGAAAGCTCGCTCAGCGTCTGGTCCATCCGGTGAGCCTGCAAATCACTCAGAATGCCGGCCGCGTTCGCCTGAGCTACCTGCTTGCCCATTTGCATCAGGAGGGCTGCTGGTATATTGCGAGCGGTTGCGAGCGCTCCGAAGCTCTCCGCGTCGAGAAAGGGCCGGATCGCCTCCCAGGGTTCCTGTCGCCGGAGCGCGCAGCGAAGAGCGTGGACAAACGCAATCTGGCGATAGACGAGGCTCTCGCAGAAATCAGCAGCAGCCGCTTCGGTTACGAAGTCGGCCGATGGTTTTGGAAAGGAGATCGCCTGGCGCGCCAGCGAACGCGAGTTGTTGATTAGCGAGCCCCAGAGTGTCCGGGCCTCCCACCATCGCGCATAGGCGGAGTTGGTGCGAAAAGCAAGCAGAATACTGAGCGTCGCCCCTAGAATGCCGACCGCAATCTCGGGAATCGTCAGCGTGCGTAAAAAGTGATTCCGGTCGATGACCAGACTCAGCAGCGAGAGAACGAAAAGTACTGCGAGCGTCTTTCCAATCTGACGCAGCATACGAGGCCAATACGGATAATCCGAAACGATCATGTGTGATTCACTTTACCGGTTCCTTTACAGTAAGAACCCGGTTCGCTTCGATGTCGACAAAGTTCTGCACGATACCCGAAGGCCAGCGCACCTCCATCGACTGAACACGCCGATCAGCGCCGATTCCAAAGTGCACCGGGCCCAGGCTCGAAGACGCATATCCGACGCTGCTCGTCATATGGTTGTATTGCGCTCCCGCTTTTGTCACGATTTTGATTCTTGCGCCGATGCCGTCGCGATTCGACTTCGTTCCTTCCAGGGCAACGTCGAGCCAGTTGCCTGCCGTCGTGCTGCTGTTCATCCATACCTCTGCCGGCCTACCGAGTGCCGTCGCGACCACGTCAATACGCCCATCACCGTTCAGGTCGCCGAAGGCGCAGCCGCGGTGCCGTGCTGCCGGGCCTGCGTTCAGCCCCGCCTCCGCAGTCAGCGCCAGCCATTTTCCAGTAGCGCCTGGATTTCGAAAAACAGTGTTGTATTGATCGATGGTCGTACCCGGCTGCGGCAGCGAAGCGACGTGTCCGCGAGTCACAAAGAGATCTTTCCATCCGTCGTTGTCGAAATCGAAAAGCCCCGCCCCAAAACCCGCCATCGACATGCTCTGTGCGCGAAGCCCGCTCGCCGCTGTCACTTCCTTAAACCCGCCTCTCCCAGAGTTTTGCAGAAGCGGGAAAGTCTGGTTATCCAGTGCAACGTACGCTATGTCCGGCTGGCCGTCGTTATTGAAGTCGCGAAAGTCCAGGCCCATCCCCGATATGAAACTGCCGTCTTCCGGCAGCGCCGCCTCCGCATCGAACGCGACCTCTTCGAACCTGTTTCCGAGATTGTGAAAAAGCGAGTTGTAGTAGCCATCATTCGTAACGAACAGATCCGGCCGGCCATCGGAGTCATAGTCCGCTATTCCCACGCCCATTCCCTTCCCGGGATGCGAACGCACCTTCCATTCCGCCGACACATCCTCAAATTTCCCATCGCCCTTGTTCAGGTAAAGCTGATTCGGCAGCGGCTTGAAGAAACGCGGATGACAGTAGTCCGCCAGATCCTTGTACGAACAGGCGGGCTTGTCGCTGTACTTCCATTGAACATAGTTGACGACAAACAGGTCGAGCAGTCCGTCATTGTTCACGTCAACCCATGCTGCCGCCACTGCCCAGAGCGGCCCGTATTCGGGATCGATCGAGTTGGCGAGTCCGGCCTTCGCGGTCACGTCGGTAAAGGTTCCGTCTCGATTGTTGCGAAAGAGCGTGTTCTTGTGAACCCCCGCCACAAAAAGATCGGGATAACCGTCGTTGTCAAAATCACCCGCTGCTACACCGACATCGAAGCCGGCGCCCGCGAGACCTGCCTTCTCCGTTACATCGGCGAACGCGCCTCCGCCCTCGTTGTGAAACAGGCGATTTCGATACTTCGGGTCGTCTTTCTTAAGCGTCTGCAGATTAGCCCCGTTGGTGAAGAAAATATCGGGGCGGCCATCTCGGTCGTAGTCCAGGATGGCCACCCCTCCAGCCATACTCTCGGGCGGATTTTTGGCGGAAGTCGGATCGTTTTCTAATGTTGCTGGGATCGATTGAAGGCTGAAATGAATGGGAGCCGCGGCGCCACCGCCTGCGTACGAGAGAGCAGAGAAAAAAAGAAGGGTGACCGCAGGCACCCTTCTACCCAAGCAGGAAAACAGTCGAAAGAAGGTCAGAAGTTGTACTCTACCGTAAGCTTTGTGAAGCGATTCCCTGCTGAAGATCGCCAAGGCCGCCAACTGATCTGCCTCTTTCCACTAGAGTTCGAAGGCAACATACTGCAATTGCCCGTGGCGCTCGATGAGAAGCGCAACCGGAGAGCCTTGCTTGAGATTGGCGAGAGCCGCGTTGAGATCTTGCACCGTGTAAACAAACTTGTCGTTCAACGAGTGGATGATGTCTCCGGTGTGCAATGGAAGTTCCAACACCGAGGAGGTCTGCATCCGAGCGGCAACAACAATACCGGTGGGAAGCCTCGTAGGCCCGGTAATTGCTTCCAGGCGCTGCGTGAGCGTGACGCCAATGATGCCGAGCGGCGGGATGACATCTTTCACCGGATCTACAAAGTCGCCGATCCGGTCGGACTCGTGAGGCTGTTCGACTGCCACCAGATCGACGACAATCTTCTGGTCAGCGCGAAGCAGATCAAACCTGATGTGATCGCCGCCTCCATGCTGGAAAAAGAGCCCGAGCATGGCGGGGACAGCATCGACCGGCCGCCCGTCGAGAGCGACGATCACGTCATTGAGCTTCAAGCCTGCAGTTTCCGCCGGTCCACCCGGAGTGACGTCGCTGATCATCACTCCCGAATCACGGGGCAGCTTCAGGGCCCTCGCAAGAGTGGGTGTGATCGCCTGCAGGCCGATACCAACTGTCGAGCGATGAATGTGGCCGTACTTTTTGATATTCCCGACCACCCATCTGAGCAGCGTACTGGGAATCGCGAACCCGACGCCTTCGTTACCGCCGGACTGACTCAGAATGAAAGTATTCAGTCCGACGATTTCACCCGCCGTATTGATGAGCGGACCACCGCTATTCCCAGGGTTGATGGGTGTGTCGGTCTGAATGTACAGGAATGGGCTGTCAGGATCAGGCTGCCGGGCAATCGAACTAACAATACCCATGCTGATAGAGTTCTGCAGGCCTTCGGGACTGCCCAGAGCGAACACGACCTGCCCTTGCTGAAGCTTGCCGTACTCAGCAAACGGAAGTGTAGGAAGGCCGGTCTTGTCGACCTTGATCACCGCAATGTCTGCTTCCGTAAAGGCTCCAACGATCGTCGCGTCCTGAGGCTGCATGTGCGAGCGCGCCAGCACGCCAGGAATCGTCTGCTCTCCGGTTGCGACCATGTCTACTTTGATTCTTTGAGCGCCATCGACCACATGCGCGTTGGTTAGGATGTAGCCATCAGAATCGACGATAACGCCCGATCCGATGCTTTGCTGTTTGCCGATTGGCACGTCGGTACGGCCCGAGTCCTCCTGCGACCCCAAGCGAGTCGTGGTGATTCGGACAACGGCCGGAGAAACGCGCAAGCTGAGGGATTGGATAGCACGGCTGAATTGGTTTAGCTGCGCGCCCGAGTCACCATCATTCAGCGTCTGTGACTTTGTAGTCAGAGCGACTGCGATCCCAAGGAGGAGAGGAAGGATTCGGTTCATTGGAATGGATTCGCCTTATTGTCTCTGGACTCGACGGAGGGCACAGAAGATACGGGTACCGGCGAATTTGGCAGGCGAAGATCGTATTTGTCTGGCGAAGGGCTTGAGGGGACGGCTTGCGCCCAAAAGATGTGAGGAGCACTAGCGCTAGTGCAATCCGAATTGAAGTATGCTGGTCCAGGCGCGAATACCAAACTTGCAGCCACCTCCCCCGAGATCATCTGCCCGTTCAGCACTCGCGCCGGATCTAACTATGGTGTACCCGAAAAGAACACCCAAAGACCAGCGGTCAGACGCCGTAAGATTGGCTTTTCAACACGTTTTATCTCGTGTAATCAAACGCATTTACGAGCGGCGAGTTGTGGGCAAGATGTGGATAAAACAAGGACGGAGTTGTTTGTAGTCGATGAACGGCACAAAAGGAAAAGAAATCACCGGCAAGATAGCGAGAACCGGCGCTGCTACTGAGCTGCGGTATGACGGCACGATCCAAGCAGTCGACGAGTTGGTCAATCATGCGGAGCCTGACGAATTCATTGCGCCCGGATTGATCGATCTGCAGGTAAACGGTTTTGCGGGCGTCGACTACAACGATCCGTCCACCACCGCTGAGGCCATTGCGAGATCGATCCGCGTGATGTTCACGACCGGCGTAACGCGTTTCTTCGCCACCGTCATTACAGGTTCGGAAGAACGCATCGTTGAATCCGTTCGAAATTTGGCGCAAGCGAAAGAAGAGTTTTCGCGGAACGGCGCTCCGGAAGCACAGGCCATGGAGGCATTCCACATCGAAGGGCCGAATATATCTCCCGAAACAGGACCGCGCGGGGCACATCCGCTAGAACATATTCGAGCACCGAATCTTGACGAGTTCAAACGGTGGCAAGAGGCGGCCGGCGGCAATATACGCCTGGTGACAGTTTCTCCCGAGTGGGAAGGGATGCCAGCGTATATAGAAGCTATGGTGAGATCGGGCGTGGTGGTCAGCATCGGGCACACCAAGGCAAAGGGCGAGCAGATTCAAGCAGCGGTGGATGCGGGCGCTACCATGTCGACACACCTGGGCAATGCAGCGCATCCACTTCTGCCCAAAACGCAAAACTATCTTTGGGATCAACTGGCTGAGGATCGCCTGGCCGGCTGCTTCATCGTGGATGGAATCCACATTCCGGAGACATTTTTCCGCGCAGCGCTTCGGGCCAAGGGAGTGGAGCGCGCGATACTCGTTACGGATGCAGTGATGCCGGCGATGTGCAAGCCCGGGCCATATAGACTCGGACAGGTGGATGTGGAATTAAGAGCGGACGGGAGTGTGGTGATGCAGGGCGAAATGCGACTGGCGGGCTCTGCGCTCTCGATGAATCGTGCGCTCGAAAAGGCTGTTCGCTATGCGAAGATGCCGCTCAGCAACGTGCTGGCAATGGCGACAACCAATCCGGCGCGGGTCGGACGGATTGCCGGACGTCAGCGAGGACTTGTTCCAGGAGAGAAAGCGGACCTGATTCGCTTCAAATGGGATGACGCGCATGACAAGATTGCGATCACCGAGACGATTGTTGCAGGTACAACGGTGTATCGGGCGTAGCTATATCCCCAGGCTCAGTACGGAATCGACGCACCGGGCCGCGTAATTACTGCATCCCAAATGCAAGATCATCTAAACGATTGAAAGGTTAAAACACAAAATGCCATTTACTCTACCTCCGCTTCCCTACCCTGAAGATGCTCTAGAGCCTAACATTGACAAAACTACGATGCAGATTCACCACGACAAGCATCACGGAACATATGTCACAAATGTGAATAAGGCTCTGGAACAAGCTCCGGACCTGGCGAACAAATCCATTGAAGAGCTGCTGGCAAACAATTTGTCGAGTGTTCCGGAGGCAATCAAGACGGCAGTTCGAAATAATGGCGGCGGTCACGCGAATCACTCGCTGTTCTGGACACTTCTTTCACCAAACGGTGGCGGAGCACCAAAGGGCGAAATCGAAAGCGTGATTACGTCGAATTTCGGCAGCTTCGATAGCTTCAAAGAGAAGTTCAACGCGGCGGCGACGGGCCGTTTCGGCTCCGGCTGGGCTTGGCTGGTTAAGGATGGCAGCGGGAAATTCGAGATTACTTCCACCGCTAATCAGGACAGCCCGTTGATGGAAGGCAAAAAGCCCATCCTCGGTTTGGACGTCTGGGAGCATGCTTATTATCTGAAGTATCAGAACCGCCGGCCCGAATATATTGCGGCCTGGTGGAACGTTGTCAATTGGGACGAAGTAAACAAGCAGCTGAAGTAAGAACGTCAGCCTATTGGGAGAGACTTCAAGTTGAGGTTTTCTCCCAAGACGCGGGCTTCTGGAACATTGCGCGATGACTTTGCAGGCGCAAGACCCACCCGGACTACCCGCCCTGCTGTCGGAGGCCATATTTCACTTGAGGCAAGGGCCTCGGCGAACATGGCAGTGGATCATCGACCGCGTAAACGACAGCAGGTTCGATCGCGAGTTTGGCATCTGTTCCGCTCGACGCCGGGTAGCTCAGTTAGGATCTGGATCCTCCGACTTCTTTCCTTACCAGCCGGCAAGCTATCGCGATTTGAAGGAGATCCTGGATAAGCTGAACATCGGGCTTGGCGAGGTGTTGCTGGATCTTGGAGCGGGCATGGGTCGCGCCGTTTGCGTGGCCGCGACTTACCCATTCGAAGCTGTCATTGGAGTTGAGATATCGACAGAGCTCTGTGCAATAGCCAAGCACAATCTGAAAGCCACTCAAGACAAGCTGAAGTGCAAAAATGTACAGATCGTGAACAGCGATGCAGCACGGTACGAGATTCCTGACTGCGTTTCGATCATCTACTTATTCAATCCCTTCGGAGGCGCCGTGCTGACGCAGGTTCTCGAGAATGTTGCGGCCTCTCTGAATAGAGCGCCCCGACCGGTACGAGTCGTTTTCTCCGGGACAATCTCAAGCAGGCACTTTGAGCATGAAGCAGGCCGGCATGAATGGCTCGAGTTGGGGTCGAGGACGGTGCTCGGAACCGGCGTCATCGCGTTAAGCTACGTCAATACTTTGTGGAGGTCGCATGAATAAAGCACTGCAGTTCGTCCTCGCCGTTGTCGCTGTAACTGCTCTGGTTCAGGCAGCGGAGACAAGCGGAGTAACTTACCCCGCAGCTCGCAAGAGCGATCAGGCGGATAACTATCACGGCGTGCGCGTGCCTGATCCCTATCGTTGGCTGGAGGACGATCGTTCTCAGGAAACAGAAGCCTGGGTCCGAGCTGAAAACGAGGTTACGGCCGAATATTTCAACCGGATTCCATACCGGCGACAGTTACGCTCGCGGCTGGAACAGCTACAAAACTATGCGCGCTACACAACTCCTTTTCGGCGCGGCGAGTATTACTTCTTTACTAAAAACGATGGATTGCAGAACCAGAACATAGTGTATTTCCAGAAAGGCTTGAGTGGCGCTCCCCAAGTGTTCTTGGATCCAAACCGGTTCTCGAAAGACGGCACGTCCCGGCTCGGAGTTTTCGAAGTCTCCAAAGCGGGCACTTACGCGGGGTACACGATCTCAACAGGCGGGTCGGATTGGCAGGAAGGACATGTCATCGAGGTAGCCACAGGTAAGGTGCTACCCGATCGCCTGAACTGGTTGAAGGCCACGGGCTTGGCGTGGGCGGGCGATGGCTTTTTCTATAGCCGTTATCCGGCTCCGGTCTCGGGCCATGAACTCTCCTCCAAGAATGAAAACCAAACAGTTTACTTTCACCGCGTGGGAACCGACCAGGCGGACGATCGAATGATCTTCGAGGATAAGACGCATCCCCAGCGGTTCAACAATGTAGCCACTACCGAAGACGAGAGATACGCATTTTTGGAGATATCAGACCGGGGCACCGGTAAAGATGGCAACGCGCTCTTCTATCGTGATCTTTCGAGGCCGGGCAAAGATTTTGTTCCTATTGTCAGCGAGATATCGGAGAGCCAATACTCGGTTATCGACAACGTAGACGGCTCGTTTCTTGTTCAGACCAATGCCAAGGCGCCGAATAGCCGGATTGCGTTATATGACCCGAGCCATTCCACTTGGAAAGATGTCATTCCCGAGAAGCGGCAGCCGCTGAGATCGGCAACGTATGCGGGTGGAAAGCTCTTTACCGAGTACGTGGAGGACGTCGCGTCGCGTGTTTATGTCTACAGGCCCGACGGTCATTTGGAAAGCGAGGTGAAGCTGCCCGGGAGCGGCGTGGCCGGCGAGGTTGCCGGAAACCATGAAGACAAGTTTGTTTTTTATTCCTTCAGCTCTTTGAATATTCCGGGCACCATCTACCGTTACGACATCGGATCAGGCAAGAGCGAAGTGTTGCACTCGCCCGATATTCCGGGATTTGATCCGGCGAAGTATGAAAGCAAAGAGATCTTCTACAAGAGCAAAGACGGAACCAGGATCCCGATGTTTGTTGTTCACCGGAAGGGATTGAAGCTCGATGGCACGAACCCGACACTGCTCTACGCTTACGGCGGCTTCAACATCATTTCAACTCCGGCGTTCTCAGCGTTGCGGCTGGCTCTGCTCGAACAGGGATTTGTTTTTGCTTCGGCCAACATCCGCGGCGGCGGAGAGTACGGCGAGAGCTGGCACGAGGCGGGCATGCGTTTTCACAAGCAAAATGTATTTGACGATTACATCGCAGCGGCGGAATGGCTGATCGCAAGTCGCTATACATCGAAAGACAAGCTGGCGATCCAGGGTGTCTCGAATGGGGGGCTGCTGATCGGCGCAGTAATCAACCAAAGGCCGGACTTGTTTCGCGTCGCGATTGCACAGGCGGGTGTGATGGATATGCTGCGGTTTCAGAAGTTCACAATCGGCTGGAACTGGATTGCGGATTATGGGTCGAGTGATGACCCCCAGCAGTTCAAGAATCTGTATGCTTACTCGCCGTTACACAACATACAGGCGGGACGGAGGTATCCGGCAACGTTGATAACGACCGCCGATCACGATGATCGAGTAGTGCCTGGACATTCGTTCAAGTATGCAGCGACACTGCAGGCTTCGGCCAGCCATGAGAATCCCGTGCTTATCAGAATAGATACAAACTCTGGGCACGGGCCAAGCAGTACGAAGAAGCAGCTCGAACAGACGACAGATATATTCGCCTTTATATTTCAGAATCTGGGAGTGACCCCGGATTATGCTACTGAAGGAACCCGGGCCCGATCGATGCCATGATCGGGCCCCTGGTATTTACGGAGTGCTGCTGAAGGTCCAGGTCAGAATCTCTTGATTCGCAGTCAGGCCGCCATCGCCCGCAGTAAAGCCAATGTAAGCGGAATTTCCACCCACAGCCGCCGGTATATTGACGTTCCAGCTATTTGAGAAAGTCGCCCTTGTCACGGTGTCTGTGATTTTCATCGTCAGCGTGGTGCCATCGTACGTGAGGTGAACGGCCATGACGTTTCCATTTGCAAGATTGATCCCGGTGTTAGACAGGTCGATCGCCGGGGTAGTTGGGGACGCACCACTCAGGTAAAGGCCCGTTGAGTCAGTGCCTTCTCCCAGATTGTTGAAGAAGTCGAACTTGACAGCGACACTATTGGGAATACCGCCAGTGCCGCCTGGCGACTGGGGTCCGTAACCAAGTCCCCCGCCGAGCGGGCCGATGGCGGTTGGGTCGTTACCTTGAATGGCGAACGTAAAACCGTCCGCTGCTGCGTTTAGCGCTTGAAAAGTGAAGTCGGTAGTGAAGCCTTGAATATCAAGCGCGGTGTTGAAGAAAGCGCTGGATGCCTCGCCCTCTCCGCCGTCGGTCAACTGCAGCCGCGAGGTATCGAGCTGCGCATTTCCGTTGAAGGTCATGGTGCTCGTCGCAGCGCTGAACCCGCTGCCGAAAGCTATGCCGCCCGCGGAAGGAGCGCTTTGAATCACGTAAGAGGCGGTTGCAACCGGGCTCGCCGCGTAGCCGCTGGCCATAGCCAAGGCTTTGATTGTGGTGCTCGACGAGACTGTGATCGGGCCCGAGTAACCGGCCGAAGACGAGGTCGGCGTGCTTCCATTGAGCGTGTAGCGAATGGATGCGCCTGGAGTGGAGTCACTCAGCGTAACGGTCTGGGCAGAACTGTAAGTGCCGCCCGCCGGCGAAAACTGCGGGGCAGCTGCAGTCTTGGTGGAAGAACCGGTCGTGAATGTCCAGGTCAATACCTTCTGACTGGCTGATAAGCCGCCTGTGCCGCCCGTGAAACCAAGGTAAGCCGTCGTGCCGCCGATAGTGGACGGGATATCTACGGTCCAATTTGTCGAGTATCTGGCGCCAGTGACGTTATCCGTGATGCTCATAGCGAGCGTCGAGCCATCGTAGGTCATGTGGACGGCCATCGAGTTTCCGCTGGCCAGCCGGATGCCACTGCTCGTCATATCGTTGGCCGGCACGCTCGGCGACTCACCGTTTTTATAGAGTCCAGTCGAGTCAGTACCTTCGCCATCGTTGTTGAAGATGTCGAACTTGATAGCGACACTGTTCGGAATACCGCCTGTTCCACCCGGAACATCAGGACCGTACCCGAGTCCACCGCCCCCAGGGCCCAGAGCAGTGGGACCATCCCGCTGAATGGTGAACGTAATTCCGTCCGCTAGAGCGGCCGAGAGTTGGAGGGTGAAGTCGTTGGTAAAGCTCGTGATATTGAACGCCGTGTTGTAGAAAGCAGAACCCGCTTCGCCAACTCCGCCGTTGGTCAGCTGAAGCCGAGTGTCATCAAGGCGCGTGCTTCCGTTGAATGTCATCACACTCGGAGCCGTACTAAAGCCGCTTCCGAGATTGATTCCGTTTCCACTGGTTTGGATGGAGTAGGCAGCGGTGGCTGTGGCACTGCTTTGCTGTCCGCTCGTGACCGCGATCGCTTTGATTGTGAGGCTTGAGGCGACCCTGATGGGGCTCGAGTATTGCGCCGACGAGGCGGTCGGCGTGCTCCCATCGAGCGTGTAGTGAATAACAGCATTTGGAGTCGAGTCGGATATGGTCACGCTTTGCGCAGATGTGTACGCGCCACCCGCGGGCGAGAAGGCTGGAGTCGCGGTTTGATTCTGCAGATTGTAAGTGGCCGACACTACCGGGCTCTGCAGATAACCACTGGCAACTGCGAGCGCCTTGATGGTGGTAGTGGAAGTAACTGTAATCGGACCCGAATAGGAGGCCGATGATTGCGACGGGGTGCTTCCGTCGGTCGTGTAGAAGATTTCCGCACCTGACGTATCGTCACTGAGCGAAACCGAAATGGTGCCGGTAAAGGTTTCACTTCCCGGGCTGAAGCTTGGCACAGATGTCTGTTGCGTGCCTCCGAAGAGACCGTATACACTCAGCTGGCCTTGTGTGGGGACATAGACCTTCCCGTTCGCGACGGTAGGAACAGTGAACTTGACGGCGCCGCCTGGATTGTCGCGGGACGCATTCTGGTTGCTGCTGTAAAGCGTTCTTCCCAGGTTGACCGCATCATGTGCGTGCAGGACAGCCGGACCATTTGAGCCATAAGCGTCGGTCTGGAGACTCCAAACAATGCCGTTCGAAGCTCCATTGGCAGATATCACGGGCGTTGCGCCCGGAAAACCATATGTCTCACTCGAAGTCGATACCGGTGAGGAGGAAAGTTGGCCGTTACTGAGCGAGAATGCCTTGAGCGGTTCATCGGTTCCCCACAAGTAAACTCTGTCATTCCAATAAGCAGCTGAACTCCAAAGGCCGTAAGTCTGACCATGGAGTTCTTGGACCACATTATCGGTGCTGTTATAACCGCCCAGGTTGTCGCGGTCTATCAAGTAAATGGTGCCTTCTTTTCCGGCCTGAACCAGCAAATGGGGATGGCTGCCTGGCTGGTCAGGCAAGAGCAGAGAACCGCCAGAACCAAAGTCCGAATCGGACTCATCGAGTGAGAGTTGATTCGTGGGCGTGAAGGCATCGACAACGGTCGGCACGCCTCCGCTGAGGTCGAGGCGCAATTCATCATCGCCAAAATCCATGTTGCTTCCATAAGGGCGGCTCGCATCGAATGTACCGTTCGCGGTCGGCGCAAACATTCGCCCATACGGATGGCCGCTGGGATCAGTCACATCCGCCGAGAGGCCGGCACCTGACATCCAGAAGGCTGACCCGATACCGTTCGGCGTCGGGCAGAAAGCTGCAGTTTGGGAGAGGTTGCCGGCGTTATACGCAAGGATCCAGCCATGCCAGGGCCCATTGTCTCCGTGCGATCCGAAACCGATATAGATAATGCCGTTCAATAACAAGAGGCCGGGCCGGTTATGAGACCACTTGGGATCAAATCGTAAGAAACCTCCAGAACTGCCATTTCCGGTTCCCGGTATCGAGGCCTGCAGCGTTACGGGTCCGCCAAGTTTTTCCTGTCCTGTGCCCACATCGAGAGCGTGCAGCCGCTGGACAAAAGCGCCGTTCTCGACGGATTTGCTAACTACGTACAACGTTCCCGAGCCTTTGTTGATTACCGGTGTGCCAGTAATTCCGATCTCGGGACTAATATCACTTGTTCCTACTTCGGAACTCTGAACGGTCCGGGCGCCACTTGCAGCGCCGTGAGCTCCGTCCAGAAGGGAGGCCTTCCAGAGTGCTCCACCACTGTTTGTATCTGCGTCGAAGGCATAGACACTATCGTGTTCGGTTGCCACAAAAACGACGTTATGGGTGCCTTTTCCGGGAATGGCCAAGTTAGAAAGGTAGAGCGGCTGCGCATAGATATAGCCATCGACAGAAACGGAGAAGAGCTTGCCGAAGCTATTCGAGTTCACGTTTGAAGGCGTCAGTGAATACTCACTTAGATTCTGACCCGTGCGCGCATTATCGTAGTGCTGGGTTAGCACATCTTGCGGAAAGGCAAGCGGGCTCGCCAGGGCCAGTGCGCAGATAACAGGCAAATGCTTGACCCGTTTACGGACCCGACTTATTTGCGAACTTAATAGGTTTTGCGTCGTCTGAAACATTGTGTCTAGTAACCCTTCTCCGGAGAACTTATAGTCAGTCCTCACGCGTTTGTAATTGAAACAGCGCGGGATTGCTGATTTCGAAATACTTGCCAAGCACATCCGATTGCTTAACAAGTCGAAATTACTGGAGAGCCTGTAAATGCAGAACGTAGCGCTAGGCCCATCTTATAGGAGAGATCGCCGGAACGCACGTATTGGGCGTACCAGGACGTTACGGACACACAGTTAGACTGTCACCCGCTTAATCTCCACATCCCTTTAGCAAGAGTATATACTTCCGGAGGTTTGCACCGCGACAACTAATGCGTAATTCATCGCCAAGATGCGCTTAGGGAGCCATGTAAGTGGAGAGCAGCGGTTCGGTCAGAAACTCACCGCGACGTCATTGCTAAAGCCCGGAGGCAAAGGAAGGAGGGACCAAATTGAGCGACCCGAGACATAGGTAACAGAATGTACCGGACACATGGGTTACAGTTCTTCGCTCTGGAGGGCGGATGAGGTGGACGCGCCTGGGCATCTTGATGGAACGAATTCCTCCGGGCCATCCGCAGCAGAACGGCCGTCCTGGTGACCTGCTGCGGACGCCTCTGCCTCGATCGTAAAGAGATCAACCTAGCAAGTCGCTCGCTGGTCAGCTTTATGAATTACGATCTCGGGTAGGTCGATTTGGAGGAACGTACTTTGCAGTCCCTCGAAAATCCCTTCGGGCCAGAAGTGCTGCCCAGGTCTTAGGAACAACTCGTTACCTATGTGTCCGGTTCGGACAAATCAAAGGTGGAGCCGACAGAGGGACTCGAACCCCCGACCCGCAGTTTACAAAACTGCCGCTCTACCAACTGAGCTATGTCGGCTTGACCGATATTTTAGCGCGGTGCGAAAACGGGCTGGGCAAGCAGCGTCACTTGATCGTTATCGGAACCGATGCGACATAGTTCTCCCACGCCAGTTGCAGCTGCGCGGCATTCGAGCCGGTGCTGGTGAGGGTCATTTTATACGTTTCAACCGGTGCCGGAGGCTTGCTCATTTGCATAGGCACGCGGCCGAGATCCATATCTTTCGAATAAGAAAGGCCCCATTCTCCGGTTTGCTTGCTAATGATGAGCTGCCATTTCGCCGGGTTAGCCAGCGAGACGAAGATCGTATAGTCGCCCTTCGGTACAGAGAGCCCCTCAATCAGCAGGTCGGCATCGGTGTGAAGTGACGTAGCCTCGTCAGCTCCCGCGCGCCATACAGGATAGTTCGGGTCTCTGGAAATCCGTCCGCCATCGCCGAAAATCTTACGTCCGCGCACGGAGGGTGCCGAGTACTTGATGGTGATCGCTTTGCCGGCTACCGTGACGGAGGCCTGCTCGCGGGGGCTTTGGGCAGCGAATAAGAGAGCAGATGAAAGCAGCGTCAGCGCCACACCTACCTGTGCAATCTTCATAGTCGCTATTCTCGCAGCATACAGGTGAGGCCTCATTTTCAAAGCTTTCCGGAGAAAGATTGTGTGAATCAGATAAGGCCATTTTCCAGTCTGGTTTACTAGAACGAATGTCCGAGCTTACAAGTACGAGCGCACAGCTACCGTCCCGCCATGATGACGATGGAGCGTCCTTGCTAACGCGGCGCGTGTACGATGCTCTTGCACCGGTTTACACGGTTTCTGCGCAATTGTTCCACTCGCGGGCGCATCGTGCAGCCTTGGAGCGGGCGGGCATTGAGAATGGCATGCGGGTGCTCGAGCTAGCTATGGGTTCGGGCGAGATGTTCCGGCGGCTGCTTCGGGTGAACCCGGACGGACAGACGATCGGAGTGGATTTATCACCGAAGATGGCGGCCCTTTCTCAGGCTCAGGCGCGCCGTCTTTTTCCGGGCGTTTCGGCTCAATGCCAGGCGGCGGATGCGCGCGCCCTTCCCTTCCCGGCCGGTTCGTTCGATGCAGTGATCTGCTGTTACCTTTTCGAGCTGCTGCCGCGCGAGGATGTGGCCAGCACTCTGCTCGAGGTACGGCGCGTACTGAAGAGTGACGGCCGGCTCACACTGACTTTGATCGCTCAAGACAGGCCGGGATTTAATGCGGCGTATAAAGTCTGCTCCAGAGTCGCCCCGGCGTTTTGGGGCCGGCAAGTAGACAGCTATGTCATGGACCTGCTGCCAAAGCACGGATTCGCATTGAGCAGCGATCAACATCTGGGACAGCTGTTCTATAGCTCGCGCGTCGTGTCGGCACGCAGAGCATCCTAGCTCGGCTATCGAACTTATCGGCCGCCAAGACTCTGGCGAAAGAACTCGAGGGCGCGCTGCGACACCGCACGGGGGTCACGGGAGAGCAGGAGTTCCGGATGTTTCCCGGCCTTCTGAAAGTCGTTCTGCAGCGCAGTGAAGTTCGCGTATTGAACGTCATCGTCCGGGTTGGCAGATACCAGTAAGTTGCCCCGAAGGTGGGACGCACCGTTGATGGGTGACGACTCCTCAAACTGGCCGGAGAAGCCTTTGGGGACTTCGAGGTAACGTTCCGAGAAGGCAGCGGAATAAAGCTGCCAGTCCGCTACCGGGGCGTCTGCAAAACCAGCTTTGAAATCCTGCGTATCCTCGAACATCGCATGGAGGACCATCTGGCCGCCATACCCTGATCCCCAGATGCCGATACGCTCGCGATCGATATAGGGAAGACCATGCAGGTAAGCTACTCCATCGAGCAAATCGGAGAGCTCCTGCGCCCCCAGGCGGCAATGGATCGGTTCTTCAAACAAGTGTCCCCGTCCGCCGGAGCCGCGTGTATCGAGCGCGAAAACCACGAATCCCTGCTGCGCTAATTGCTGGTTCCAGGCGGAGGCGGACCCACCCCAAGCATTGCGGACAATCTGTGTCTCCGGGCGGCTATCGATAAAGATAATTGCCGGATACTTATGCTGCGGTTGAAAGCCCGCCGGCTTTAGAAGCATGGCGTTCAACTGAACACCGTCGTGCGTCTTCACTGAGACAAACTCCCGATTCGAGAACAGTAGCGGTTTACCGACTTGCTTCTCTTCGTCAAGGGCAGACCGGATGGGACCACCATCCGCGTGCATCAGGGCCTGAACAGGGGGCGTGGTTGCAGAAGAATAGGAATCGATAAAGATACGCGCGTCGGCAGTAAATAGAGCAGTATGCCAGCCGGCACTCTTGGTGATCTGCTCCGCTGGGGAGCCGTCAAAAGTAATGCGAGAGAGATGGCGCTCGAGAGGACTCTTCGCAGTCGACGTAAAGTAAATGAGCCGCTTCGCTTTGTCTATTGCGTTGATTTGAGTAACATCCCAATCGCCGCGAGTAAGTGGGCGGACGAGCTGCCCCTCCAAGTTATACAGGTAAAGGTGTCGATATCCAGTGCGTTCGCTGGACCAGATAAACTGATCCTGCCCTGGCAGGAAGCGAAGATCATCGTGGACATTCATCCAATAGGCATCCGTTTCTTCCAGCACCGTTTTGATTCCGCTGTTGGATACATCGGCAAAGAGAAGCGACAGCTTTTTCTGCTTTCGGTCAACAACCTGTAGCGCTAGGCGGCCGCTATCCGGCAGCCAATTTACACATGGAAGGTAAGTGTCAGAAGCAAATCCTGAGTCTATTACTTGAATGTTTCGATCGCTCAAACGAATAACAGCGGCATGCACAACCGGGATCGAGCCTCCGGGCAGCGGGTAAGGATCGTGATCCGGCCGGGCGTCATGCTTAGGACGAACTGGAGCAGGCCAATCCGGCACATGTGTATCATCGAACTCGAGCAAAGCCAGCTTTGAAGAATCCGGGGCCCACCAGTACGCACTGTGGAGACTGAAGGAGTCGCGATACAGGCGATCCGGTTCTCCCAGGTGTAATCGATTTGCTCCGGCCTTGGTAAGTGCTGCGGCGTGCCCGGTCAAGGGATCCAGGATCCAGAGATTATGAGCTTTGATGAAACTGATCCAACGTCCGTCGGGCGAGATCTTCGGATCGCTGATAGTTTCCGAACCGCTGAGCAGTACTTGTGTGCGCCTGGTCTTGAGCTCAAATGACGATAGCCATGTAGGTGAGCTCAGGAGAAGAGCTGACCCATTGGGGAACCACTGCAGATCGGTAGTCGTTGGCGGAAGCGCCATCGTTTCAGTCGAGCCGGGCTGTGGGCTCTCCGTTGAAAACAGTTGCAGGGCAACTCGTTTCTCGTTTTGGCCAGCAGACTTTATGAAGCGGGCCAGCCGTTTCCCGTCCGGACTCCAGGCAAAGTCCTGAAGCGGATCTTTAAGCACGCTCTCTAGCGTGAAATCTGGAGTGGCGGTAGGCTGCGTCTGCGGTTGAGCCACTGAAAAAGCAAATACCGCGAGGCAGCATAGCCTCAGTCCCATTGCGCGAGTGCGTTTCTGGTGTACAAACACGACTTTCTAAGGGTGAGTGTACGTCCAGGTCAAAATTTCTTGATTCGCGGTGAGTCCCCCATCGCCGGCGGTAAAGCCGATATAAGCAGTGTTGGCGCCAACTGCGGCGGGGATGTTCACCGTCCAGGTGGTTGAGTACACGGCGTTGGTGACGGTATCCGTGATTGTCATGGTAAGCGTGGTTCCGTTATAGGTCATGTGAACCGCCATAATATCCCCGCTCGCGAGATTGATACCGCTGCCAGACAAATCGTTCGCCGGAAGAGTCGGCGAAGCGCCATTTGTGTAGAGGCCGGTTGAGTTGCTGCCTTCACCGTTGTTGTTGTAGATGTCGAACTTGATCGCCACGCTGTTGGGAATGCCACCGGCGGCTCCGACATTTTGCGGTCCATACCCGAGGCCGCCGCCTAGCGGCCCGACCGCGGCCGGCGAGTTGCCTTGAATGGTGAAGGTAAAGCCGTCCGCAGTAGCGTTCAAGAGCTGGAACGTGAAATCGTTCGTAAAGCTCTGGACGTTCTGAACGGCCGTGAAGAAAGCGCTTGTGGCCTGGCCAGCTGTGCCATTGGTTAACTGCAGGCGAGTGGTGTCGAGCTGGGCGCCGCCGTTGAACGCCATGGTGCTGGTAGCACCGCTGAACCCGCCGGCGAAGTTGATGCCACCCGTGCCGCTCTGAATTGTGTAGGCGGCGGTGGCAATAGCACTGTTCGCATATCCGCCAGCAATCGCGATCGCCTTCAGCGTGGCATTCACACTGACATTGATCGGAGCACTATAAACCGGCGAAGAAGCGGTGGGCGTACTGGCATCGGTGGTGTAGTGAATGACCGCTCCGGCTGTCACATCCGAGATCGTCACGCTCTGTGCCGAAGTGTATGTGCCGCCGGCTGGTGAAAACACAGGAGTGGCTGCAGCGGCCGCCTGAATGGTGTAAGTAGCGCTTGCAACCGCGCTATTGCTATAACCGCTCGCCACGGCTATCGCTTTGAGCGTGGTCGCCGCGCTGACGTTAATGGGAGCCGAATAAGTAGGCGAAGAAGCGGTGGGGGTACTGGCATCGGTCGTGTAATGAATAATTGCCCCGGAGGTCGCATCCGAGATCGTCACACTTTGCGCCGAACTGTATGTTCCGCCGGCCGGGGAAAATGCCGGGGTCGCCGCCGTTTGACCGCCGCCCCCACCGGAAGTCACAAAGGTCCAAGTCAGAATCTCTTGATTGGCGGTAAGTCCCCCGTCACCGGCAGTAAAGCCGATATAAGCGGTGCTTGCGCCAACTGCGCCCGGAATGTTTACGGCCCAGCTAGTCGAGTACCTTGCATTTGTGACCGTGTCGGTAATCGTCATGGCAAGCGTGGTTCCGTTATAAGTCATGTGAACGGCCATGGTGTCCCCGCCAGAAAGATTGATGCCACTTCCTGTGAGGTCGTTTGAAGGCACGGTGGGCGATGCGCCGTTCGTGTAAAGGCCGGTCGAGTCGCTGCCCTCGCCTCCGTTGTTGTAGATATCGAATTTCACGGCAACGCTGTTCGGGATTCCGCCTGTGCCGCCAACGGCATGAGGACCATAGCCAAGGCCGCCTCCAGCCGGTCCGAGCGCGGCCGGCGAATTGCTTTGAATGGTGAAAGTGAAGCCATCCGCGGTCGCGTTCGAGAGCTGGAACGTGAAATCGTTAGTGAAGCTCTGAATGTTCTGAACGGTGTTGAAGAAAGCGCTCGTGGCCTGGCCAGCCGTTCCATTGGTTAATTGCAAACGCGTGTTGTCGAGCTGTGCCCCTCCGTTCAGGGTCATCGTGCTGGTAGCACCGCTAAACCCGCTGCCGAAGTTGATGCCGGTGGTACCGCCACTCTGGATTGTGTAAGTGGCGGCCGCGACAGCGCTGTTGTTATAGCCGCTCGCCACGGCGATGGCTTTCAGTGTGGTAGTGGCACTGACATTGACGGGTGCGGTATACACCGGCGAAGAAGCGGTCGGCGTGCTGGCATCGGTCGTGTAATGAATCACCGCTCCGCTTGTCGCGTCTGACATCAATACGCTCTGAGCGGAAGTGTAAGCTCCTCCGGCAGGGGAAAACACAGGAGTGGCAGCCGCGGTCGCCTGAATGGTGTAGGTGGCGTTTGTGACGGCACTGTTGGTATAGCCGCTCGCCACGGCAATAGCCTTCAGCGTGGTAGTGGCACTGACGTTGACGGGCGCGGTATACACCGGCGAAGAAGCGGTCGGCGTACTGGCGTCGGTGGTGTAGTGGATTACGGCGCCGGAAGTGGCGTCTGACATTGTCACGCTCTGTGCCGAGCTATAGGTACCGCCGGCGGGCGAAAACGCAGGAGCCGCCGCCGTTTGACCAGCGGCGGTACTTACAAACGTCCAGGTCAATATCTTCTGACTTGCCGTCAAGCCACCGGTGCCGCCCGTGAAGCCGAGATAGGCGGTGTTATTGCCAATGACGCTGGGAATATTCACTGGCCAACTAGTCGAGTATTTGGCATTGGTGACAAAGTCGGTAATTGTCATCGTGAGGGTTGTGCCGTCGTATGTCATGTGGACGGCCATCGAGTCGCCACTCGCGAGGTTGATGCCGCTGCTCGTAAGATCGGATGCCGGCAGCGTGGGAGATGCACCGTTTTTATAGAGCCCGGTCGAATTGCTGCCTTCACCTAAGTTATTGAAGAAATCGAATTTTATGGCGATACTATTCGGGATTCCGCCCGTGCCACCGGCATTCAGCGGCCCATATCCGAGACCTCCTCCAGGAGGGCCCAGAGCGGTGGGCGAATTAGCCTGGATGGTAAAGGTGAACCCATCGGCAGTGGCACTCGATAGTTGGAAATTGAAGTCGTTGGTGAAGCTCTGGATATTGAACGGCGTGTTGTAGAAAGCACTCGACGCCTCGTTGGCTCCGGCATCAGTCAGTTGCAGCCGTGAGTCGTCTAGCTTTGTACTCCCGTTAAAGGTCATCGTGCTCAGCGCAGACGCAAAGCCGTTGCCGAAGTTTATACCCGTCCCGCTGCTTTGGATGGTGTAAGACGCCGTTGCAACCGTGCTGTTGGTCAGGCCGCTTGCGATTGCAATCGCCTTCAGTGTTTTGCTCGCCGAAACAGTTATCGCACCCGAGTACAAGGCCGACGCTGCGGTAGGCGTGCTTCCATCGGTTGTGTAACGGATGGCAGCGCCCGATGTGGCATCAGAGATCGTTACGGACTGGGCAGAAACGTACGTTCCAGCAGCCGGCGCAAAGACCGGTGTGGCGGTCTGGTTCTGAAGAGTATAGGTAGCCGAAGAAACCGCGCTCTGAAGATAACCGCTCGCACTCGCGATTGCCTTTATCGTGGTCGTCGTCGTGACGCCAATTGGACCCGTGTAAAGAGCGGACGCCTGCGACGGCGTGCTTCCGTCCGTTGTGTAGTAAATAGTGGCGCCCGTTGTATTGTCGGTGAGAGAGACGGACAGCGTCCCGCTGAACGACTGGCTGGCGGGTGTAAAGTCTGGCGCGGCGGTCTGCTGCTGGGCGCCTAGAAGCCCATAGACGCTGAGCTGGCTCTGGGTTCCTACATAGACCTTACCGTTGGTGACCATAGGAACGGCATACTTAACCGAATTACCAGGGTTATCGCGGGTCGAGTTCTGAGCACTCGAATATAACGTGTTCGCGACGTTCGTGGCGCTATGGGCGACGAGAACGGCTGGACCGTTGTAGCCGTAGGCATCGGTCTGCACCGCCCAGACAATCCCGTTCGAAGCTCCGTTGGCAGAGATGACCGGCGTTGCGCCAGGATAACCAAATGTCTCGCTCGAAACGGATACGGGTTGAGTAGACAACTTTCCGTTCACGAGAGAATACATTTTCAGCTGGTCGGTAATTCCCCACGCGTAAACATTGCCGTTCCAGTAAGCAGGTGCGCCATAAGAGCCAACGGTCTGCCCCTGAAGCTCCTGCACGATGTTATCGGTCGAGTTATAGCCGCCCAGGGTGTCGCGATCGATCAAGTAGAGTGCGTGCGGCTTGCCGACCTGTAACAACAAGTGTTTGTGACCGCCCACGGATTGATCGGGCAGGAGCAGAGCGCCGCCCGAGCCGAAGTCCTCGTCCGACTGATCAAGCGACAACTGATTAGACGGAGTAAATGCATCCACAACTGTCGGAACACCGCCGGTAAGATCCAAACGCAGCTCGTCGTCACCGAAATCCATGTTGCTCCCATACGGCGTGGAGGCGTCATAAGAACCGTTCCCAGTGGGAATAAACATTCGCCCATAAGGATGGTTCACCGAATCGACAACATCGGCCGCGAGGCCGGCACCGGACATCCAGATGCCAGAACCGATGCCATTTGGAGTGGTGCAGAGCGCGCCAGTCTGAGCTAGCGTCTTTGCGTTGTAACCAAGAATCCAGCCATGCCAGGGTCCGTTATCGCCGTGCGAACCGAAGCCCAGGTATACGATGCCATTCAAGAGCAGCAACCCGGGGCGATTGTGGGCCCATTTGGGGTCAAAGTGCAGGAAGCCACCGGAGCTGCCGTTACCGGTACCCGGCACGGAGGCCTGCAGCACGACTGGGCCGGCAAATTTCTCCTGGCCACTGGCAACGTCCAGCGCGTGTAGGCGTTGCACAAAAACACCGTTCTCGACGGTCTTAGACACCACGTAGATCGTTCCGGAGTTTACATCGATGACCGGAGTGCCGGTAATGCCGATCTCAGGAACGATATCGCTCGTGCCCACATCGGTGCTTGTGGCCGGACGGGCGCCGGAAGCTGCGCCATGAGCGGAATCGAACAGTGAAGCCTTCCAAAGAGGGGACGCACTCACTCCACCATTTGTGTCCGCGTCGAAAGCATAAACAGAATCGTGCTCCGTCGCGACGAATACCACGTTATGATTGCCTTTCCCGGAAATGGTGAGATTTGGTAAATAAAGCGGCTGCGCATAAACGAAGCCATCAACCGGAACCGAAAACAATTTGCCGAAACTACTTGAGTTAACGTTTGACGGCGTCAACAGAACTTCGGAGACATTTTGTCCTGTCCGGGCATTGTCATAATGCGCAGTTACAACAGCTTGTGCACTTACTCGCCAACTAACAATAAGAAGAAAGCACACTAATCTCAGTTTGAAGCTATTGCTCTGCTGCATGTTTGTGTTACTGGTTTGAAGGCTTACGTTCATCGGACTTTCACTACCTCGACCCCTGGTGTGCCGGAGTGTAAGTGCACGCTGAATCCAGCAGTTCCAATTGCTTGTACACTCCGAGAAAATTAGGCGGTTAAAGCCATGTTAGTAGCAACGAGGCCCTAACGCACGCCAGCCGTTGTACCGGGACTTCCGGTACTCGAAAAAGACAACCAAAGTCAGCATTCCGTTCAAGCGGGGAAAGTGGATGCCGTCCCATTATAGACGGCTCAGGTCTAAGCAAACCGTTTGGGAAGGACCGGAAGATATCACACTTCGGAATGTCCTGGCAGAGCGCAAAACTACTAGTACAACACTCCGATTTAGCGATTGGAGTTTAACCCTTGTTCTTAAATAAATCATTCATTTACACATCTTCCCTCATCTCTTTCTTTGGCCTATTGACTGTAAGTACTCCGGCTTATAGCCAGGCCTCTTATGATCCAACCACCAGTGCCACGTTCCTGCAAGCAACCAAAGGAATGTCGGCGATTCACAACTATACCTTTGGTACTGCTTACGGGCGAACTGTACCAAACTTAAGTCAGCTAGCGGCGAGCTTCAGCCCCTATGGGATCGCTGGCCATACAGTGATACAGAACGAGTGGGAGCGATATCAGGAATTTAATAGCAGCAATTTCGTATTTACAGATACCGCGCTGAATTTGACAGCAACTATTCCCAGCGGCGGTGGATTATTTAGCGGCGGAATTCACTCCGGCCAGATCTGTACAAAACAGACTTACCAGCCAGATGTAACTGGCTACTCGATTTATGCGTTCGAAGTTCGGATGAAGATACCAGATGGCGTTGGAACCTGGCCCGCAGCCTGGTTCTATACTCAGCAGCCCGGCCATAATGACAGCTCGGAAATAGATAATCCGGAGTTCTGGGTGATGCAAAACCAGAATCAATTTGACTGGACCGGGTTTCAGCATGGCCCCGGCCAGGGAAATCAAATCTACTCAATCAAGAACAATCAGTGGGTTTGGCATCCTGGGATCAACTTTTCCGCTGATTACCACGATTACCAGACAGTCTGGACACCCGATGCAGTCTACAAGTATTTCGACGGCACACTGGTTTACGCACAACAATTCAAGTGGACTTCGCCCGGTACTGCCCAGCTAATAGTGAATCTGGCGGTTGGAAGCGGTAACTTACCCGGACTACAGCCGAACTCATTGAGCGAGTTCCCAGCGATGCTCTCCGTAGAGCACATCAGTGTCTGGGCAAAGTAAGTCGTTCCAAGTAAGTTAGTCGATCTTGATTCACTTACAAACCAAGTAAACATCAGATCAGAATTTAGAGCCGCCTGTGCAGTCCTGTTTTGCAGGATTTCACAGGCGGCTTTTCACATTTAAGTTAAGGCTAGGCTACTTGCCCCAGATCCCGATGGTCTCGATCGAATTGACGATCGGAAACTCACTCGTCGACCGGGGCTGAAGACCGTACAGTCCGGAGGCGCTCGATCCAACCGCGAGGTTGATTCCCAACTGACCTGCTCCCGGGGCAGTCCACTTGAAGGTCTGAGCATCAATGAGCCGGCCGTCAACGTACTTGTAAGTAGCATCGGGCGTCCAAACCAGCTCATAGCTGTGGTAGTCCGCAGAGAAATCGATACCCGGTTCCCATACCCACTTGTTCTGTTTGATGGTGTAGATCGTGTAACCTTTGCCAGGTCCATGATTGTAACCAGTCCAGTCATATTGGTTCTGGTTGTTCATCATAAAGAACTCCGGATTGTCGATCTCCGAGCCATCACCCTGCCCGGACTGCTTGGTGTAAAGCCAGGCGCTTGTCCACGAACCCCAGGCATTTGGAACTTTCATCCGGACCGAGATCGCGTAAATGGTATATCCGGTTTGCTGCGGTTTAAATGTTTCCTTGGTCCAGATCTGGCCCGAGTTAATCCCGCCGGAGTATAGGCCTCCATGCAGGGTTGCGGTGAGATTCAGCGCGTGCGACGTAAAGACGAAGTTCGTGCTGTTGAAGGGCTGATAGCGCTCCCATTCCTGTTCCTCTACCGTGGTGCCGGCTATGCCATACGGGCTGAACGCTTGCGCCAGCTGGGTTAAATTCGTGACGTTGCTACCCGACCCGGTGCCGAATGCATAGTAACGAAGCGGATGCATGCCCGCCACAAACTGATCGAACGTTTGGGAAGTTTTTGGATCATATGAGCTCTGTCCTTGAACGGATGAGAGCGTCAAAAAGGTTAGTCCGAGTGCGACACAAAAGGACGTTTTCAATGGCTTGTCTCCTAAGCGAGTGTTTTCCCCGGAATAAGGTCTTTGAACACACCTATGGCAGGCGCTTCGAAGCCTCGCACATCCTCGCCAACTTGGGCTAGCTCAGATGTGGCCGATGTTCCACTCTTATTTTTTTTGAGGTTTGGCCGTGAAGCTGAATGTCTAGCGTAAGCGGCCGGTTGGCCAATCAGGCTAGCGGAGGCCAGCTAAGCGACTACCTCGGGAACAGCATACCATCAATAGAGTAAATTTTAGCTAGCAATTCTTATCAGGGTATATAAAAATTCTATGCTAGCTAGCTAGGCAGGAAAGAGTACGGTAACACATCATTCAGAGGTTCTGGTTCATCTGATCGGTGGCTCCGGTCCCGCTGATGGGAGGGACTTCGCGCCAGCGACGGAAGACAAGCGGAACGGTGCGGAAGAGACCGGAGTTGGTGAAATAGATGATCGCGGCCAAAGTAGCCAACACCAGAGCAAGGACAGAAGCGGATGCGAGGACACTCCTGAGTGAGAAGTCGCCAAAGATGCCCCCGAGGTCATGCCGTGCGGCGAACCAGAGCAGGAGAACACAGATTGAGCCAGCAAGTGCGGCGAGGATTCCGCGCCGGCCCGCGCGGATGGGGAAAGCTACGTTATCTTTGATACCCGGCAGCATGAAGCTACAGGAGAGGACGACTTCGGAGACAACCAGCATTCCGAGGTATAGAGGCAGCCATTTTACCTGTGTGACCACTCCTGCAAAGACGGCACAGTAAATGACATAGGCATAATGACGGCGAGCAATCCAGGCCAGCTCCCCTACCCGAAACATTAAGCTGAGTACGATTTGATAGGAGTAGAAGGCCGCGCTCGGGGCAAAGGAGAGAGCGATGGTCTGGAAGGTCGATCGGTCGAAGCGAGTGAGCCACAAGCCAAGTACCCGCATGTTATCGACGATTACGACGCTTGCGACAGCAGCGCCGAAAAAGCCGGCGGCGAGTACAAAAGACGACAGCAGAGACTCCGCCGCGTCGGATCGCTTTTCTCCACGAAACCGCAGATACTCGACCGAAGCAACCCTTGCCAGCTGCTGGATGGTCGTGCGGCCAGCCCCGAATGTGGCTCGTAGGGCGACATACGTGGTAACAGCGGCGGGATGCGAAATGACCGAGATCACCAGTACCGGCAAGCTCAATCGCACCCAGTTCGCGCAAGGCTCGGCCAGCGTGTAGCGGGCCACTGCGAGCACGCGAATAGACAGCTTACGCGGCAAGGGGGCGAAGGCGCCCAGAACACCGATCGGGCGGCAGAGCAGCCAGCCCTGCAGCCCAAGAGCAACAACGGAAGTCGCCAGAAACAACCAGGCGAGGCCATTCGCCTCCAGGTGAAAGAGCAGAAGAGCGGGCACCGCAAAAGCAAGGCGCAGAGCCGCAAACATAAAATAACTCGCCTCCGCCCCTCTATAGAAGCCGAGCGTATCCAGGTAAACGATGCGAATGATTAAGACCGTTTCGAGGGCGTACGCGAAAGTCAGGGCGGCTTTCCAGAGCGGATAGGGCGAACCTTTCACCCCGGTCGTGTAGACGGCATCGCCCACGATGAGTGCGAGTGTCAAAACTACCACCAACACACGAATCCATCCCCAAACTTGCTGGAAATGCTCTCCGGCGGCGAGTTCAGTCGTGGGCTGGCCAATAAAGCGCACCAGCTCGGCATGCCCTGCAGTTCGCAACCCGCAATCGACGACAGTGGTGATGGTGGCGAGCGCAATGGCGGAGTACCAGGCGGCGGTGGCGCGATGGCCCCACATTCGAATCTGAATAGGCAGCAGGATGAGCTGACTGAGGATCAGAATGACCTGAGTCAGTGCTGCGACTGAAAAGAATTGCAGGAGTTTGGTCCCACGCAGAGTTCTCCAGCGCAGTTCTTCAGGAGTAGGCTGGCGAGTGTCGCTCATGCACTCAGCCTGTTTGCGAACAAACGAACACCATGAAGCGAGGCTACTTCAGGATTCATTTGCTTCAATACTCTCCCTTTGCACACAGCAGATATCTTACAACTTACAGTGGCCGTTCGGGCAAAGATAGCTCTTTGTGGAATGTGCCAAAACGGCGAATTCAACCAAAAAGTTGACGCGAACTTAGTTTCCTTGACGACCTAGGACATCTCGGAGGCAGAAGCGCGGGTGCGGCGGTCTTTCAAATCCCGTAGGAGCATACGGAGGACAACGCCGCCGAGTATGCAAGTGACAATCGTCTCCGAAGTGCCTCGCGAGAGGACAGCACCGACTGCTCCGAAGCGGGGTACCAGGATGAACTGCACGATTAGCCCGGTGACAAGGGCAATGGAGCTACTCCAGATCATGATACGCGCAGCATTCCGGGGAATGATGATGAAGTTTGCGAAAGCCATGCCGAGAACGGAAATGACGGCATTGACACAAAATAAGCGGGCGACGAGAATGGCGGGATGAAAATCGCTCGAGAAGGCGCGCTGGATGACAAAACCAACTGCGAGAAAAGTCACGGCAGCGAGGGTTGCTACTACCAGCGTGACGGCTGCCACCAGACTTAGTGAAAGGCGCCAGCCGCCTCCTTCGCGCCGGACAGTTTTGGCGATGAGCGGGACGGCCGCCTGGAATACCGGAGTGGGAACAGTGCCAAGGAATATTCCGACGCGATCTCCGATGGAGTAATAGGAGGCTTCAGACGCCGCCGAGAGAGCGGCGATCAGCGTGGGAGCAATGGCGGTATATAAGGTGAAGCAGAAACGTTCGACAAAATACGGAAGCGCCTCCGACATCACCGACCGTAGCGCTTTTAGATCGATACGGCCGAAAAGTCCAGTGCGGTTGACCAGCACCACTGCTACCGCGAGCGAGACGAGTGGCGGGATGGTCTGCACGAGAGCCGCGATCCAAAGGTCGCCCGGCCCACGGACCAGTAGGAGAACCAGGACATAGTAAATGACCTGCGGGATAGCCTCGGTGATAACGGCCGTTGCGCCTCGTTCCTGGCCCTGGAAAAACCAGGCGAAGCTTGCTCCATACCCGACCGAACCCAAAGCACCTATCAGAACAACCTGAGGATGACGGAAAAGTAGGCCCGCCCAGGCTGCTAATCCAAAATAGGCGGCGAGAGCTACGGGTGCGAGAATTACCTTACCTAAGGTGATAGCCGTAACGGTTCGGGAGAGCTCAACCTCATTTGCGGCAGCAGCGGTCTTACTGACGCCGTAAAGATAAAAGCCAAACTCCATGAAAACAGTGGAAGTCCAGATACAAGAGTTCAAAATAACCAGCTCAGCAAACTGGGTCTTTGTGAGCGTATGTGCCAGAAAAGGCGTGAGTACAATCGGGGCGACGTACCGCAAGGCTTGGTACGCCACGTACATGATAAGGTTCTTGGAAGCCCTCCGGTCAAGCATGTGCGTACCGGCTTTGAAAAGTAGTTCGAATCACAGGTAACCTAAAAAGGAGTATTGTTCTATTTCTTTCGCACATTGATATATGATGCTTTGGACAAGACTCAACCGATATTGGACGTTTTCCACCGCCGCAAAAACCTGGGATATTGGGACAATCCCGGGAGAGCCGGATAGATTCGGACGGGAGTCGCGTTGATCACAGCGACCGCCGGGTACAACTTCGACTATGAGTAGGATTGCCAGATGCAGGTTATAACACCGCCGGGCGTCGCTGCACCGACCCTCGGGGTGATTATAGTGAACTACAACTATGCCCGCTTTGTAGTCGACGCGATTGAGAGTGTCTTAGCGCAAGAGCCGCCTTTCGATGAAGTCATCGTAGTAGATGACGGCTCGACCGATAACTCGCTTGAGGTTATCACTAAATTCCAGCCCCGCGTCCAGGTTATTGCGAAAGCGAATGGAGGGCAACTCAGCGCGAGCATCGCCGGCATCACTGCGGCCCGGACAGATTATGTCTACATTTTAGACGCCGACGACTATGTGGCGCTCGATTTTGTTCGGACGATCAAACCGTATCTGGCGGAAAACCCGGCCAAAGTTCAATTTCAGCTGATTGGAGTGGATGCTGAAAAAAAACTGCTCGGATCCACCTTTCCGACCTATTCGGACGGGTACGGCTCGAGCCAGATGATCGAAGACAATCGCATCATCGGGTTCTATGTAAGTCCGCCGACATCTGGAAACGTGTATAGGCGAAACGTTCTAACCGAAATGCGGCTTGATTTGATCAAAGCGAACGAACCGCTCGACGGATCTCCTGGCCTGGCGGTGCCGTACCTCGGGGCAGTGAGATCGATCAACCGGCCACTTGCCCTTTACCGGGTGCACGGGCAGAACCACAGCAGATGGGATCAGCCGGACCGGTCTTTGCTGCAAGGCGAAATTGAGTGGTTTTACCGGCGCTGGACCGATGTCTGCAACCTCTTAGGCCTAAGCCAGCCGCCTTTCGGCGAGGAAGAACCGCTTTACGTTTTAGAAAGACGGCTGATGCAGTCAGCACTGGAGAATCAGAGGCTCGCGCCAGCGGTCTGGTCGTACTTACGGCGCTTAGGGCCGGCACACTTACCGACAAAGCAGAAACTGATGCTGGTTGTCTGGGCGACGGGGCTGATTTTGCCGATGATGAAATGGCGCAGGAAGCTGGTGTTTGCGCAGCGATCACCGCTGAATCGGTCGGCTGGTTTGAAATGGCTTATCGGCCTTTTATCGGGCCATCAGAATCTTTCAAACGAACTGGAGAGCGAGGCATCCCGCCCTTTTGGCCCGCGTCGTTAGCGCTTTGCCGCTGGATTGCTAGTTAGCCCAAATCTTGATGTATTCGACCGAAAGAGCGCTCGGGAACTGCGCGAGAGAGGTCGGCTGCAGGCCTTCCAATTCGGGCAAGCTTGATCCAACTGCCAGATTAACGATCAGCTGCGCGGGACCTCGCGCCGTCCAACGAAATTCCTGAGCGTAGATCAGTTTGCCGTCGACGTACTTGTAGACCGCATTCGATGTCCAGACCGTCTGAAAGCTGTGGTAATCCTTGGAGAAATTGATTCCCGGATGCCAGCCCCACTTACTCGTTTTCGCGGAGTAAAGTTCCGATCCCTGACCGGGACCGTGCTGGGACCCGGTCCAATCAAATTCGGTTTGCCGCTTCATATTGAAAAACTCCGGATTATCGATCTCAGAATCGTCGTTTTTCCCCGGCTCCTGGGTGTATAGCCAAACTGCGGGCCACATACCCGGCCCACCCGGTACCTTCATCCGGACATCGAAGGCATACCCTGCGTGCCCCTCCCGACCTGGCTGAAACGTTTGTTTAGTACAGATCTGGCCCGAATGAATGCCGCCAGGAAACAATCCCCCGCCCTTCGGAACAGTGGCGGTCAAATCGAGAGTGTTAGCCGTAAAGACAAAGTTTTCCTCGTTGAACGGCTGGTAGCGGTTCCACTCCTGGTTAATGGGCGTTTTGCCGGCTATGCCGTAAGGATTGAACTCTTGTGCGAGGCGACCGCGGTCTTTCACCGTTCGGTCTTCACCGGTACCGAAAGTGTAATCGACCAGCGGCTGCATGGAGCGGATTACTTCTCCGAAAGACGCCGTGGTGCTCGGACCGGAGGAGGTCTGGCGCGGACTGGCGAATGCTAGCGTGGCGATTGTCAATGCAACTCCAAAGCAGGCTACAGAAACAGTCCACCAGTAATGGTTTTTCAAACGTGCCAGTAAGAGAGTGCCCATACGTCTCGCGCCAGGCTTACCAGGCAACGGTTTCACGGGTGGGACGGCGCTTCCAGGAGATTCCGAGGAACGCCTGGCCAGCCTTGATGGAGGGCTGCTCAACATACTTCCAGGACAAGGCTGCCAGTATCAGGGACACCGAGATCATGGACAGCATGCTGATCCAGGAACCCAAAAAATTCAAGCTGATGAACGTATTGACCACGAGCATGTGGAACACGTAGAGGCCGTAGGAGAGGTCCCAGCCTTTGAGAAGTTTCGATGCGATCGGTCGTGAAGATGCACCGAGTGCAAACACGGCGGCGCAAAGCACGATTCGTGTTACAAAGAGAACCACCGGTACGTCGAGTAAGCCGTATCGATCAGCGGCGATACAGAGCAGCGGGTAGATCACCGGGAGGATGAAAACCACCTTGGTCAGCCGCCTCTTAAGAGGCTCGAAGTGCAGGTAAGCCAGAATACCCAGGCCGAACATCCAGAAGTATGGAGCAAAAGTCTGGTTCAAGAGCCGGATCGTGATCGGCGCTTTGGGCCCGGAACCAGCTAAATTTCCGAGTCCGGGAACAGATGAATACAGGAAAAACGACAGCACTGTCCCAAGAATGACAATGATCTGAAGAGTTGCCCGCGACTTGCGGGCCTGCCCGGCGAACTTGATGGCAGCGAGCACGATAAACGGCAGGACCAGATAGAAGCCGATTTCCACTGAAATCGTCCATAGACTCCCATTGACGACACCGGTACCGAAGTGTCGAAAAAATTCCGGGTTGTAGAACTGAAGAAAACTAAGTTGGGTAACGACCCAAAGCCAGAAGGCCGGAAGTTTCAGCTCAGCGGCTGTCAGCTGGTGAAAACTGATCAGGAGAATGATGGCGAAAGTGAAAGAGAGCCAAAGCGCCGGGAACACGCGGCGAATCCGTTTCCCGTAGAACGACTCAACCGAGCGGCTCGAAGCGAGACTGGACGTCACTAACATGCCGCTTAGAAAAAAGAATATAGGCACCCCCGGGAAGTAACTCAAGAAGTTGAAGACCCAAGGCGGTGCGGGAGCCTTCATGTGCCAGCAGGCGTGCCAGACCACCACCTGCAGAGCCGCGCATAAGCGGATCAAATCAAAATTGTTGTCGCGGCTGATGCCTGACTTCAGCCAGTCCGCATTTTTTATCTGGGGTAGTGTCATGCCTTCTTCAGCCGCTGACTGGATCGCATGAACCCGAGCGTGAGGGTCCAGATCGGGAAAACCGTGGGAGGATGCAGGAGCGCTCCCGAGGCGACGAAGTAAAACATCAGGAGAGCAGCTTTCAGACAGGCGGGTAAAGCAAGGTCCCAAAACATGCCGACCCAAAGCAGGAAGAAAGCAATCAGACCGATGAGGCCGAACTCAAGGCCTACCTTCGCAACCGGAGCAAAGTTCGCTTCAAAAACAGTGTTAAGGGTAGACGATTGGCCAGCGCCGATGCCGAAATTCCTGTACTCAGGTGAGCGATCCCACCATTCAGCCATGACCTGATACGGAAAGATAAAGCGCGCATTACCGCTCTGGCCCGGCTTGTTGAACTCCTCTAGACGCTGCGCATAGAAGCCGTCCGTCTTACTACCGATGGTGACGTTCCAGAGCAGCCCCGCGGCCAGCAGCATGACGATCCACTTGGGAGACTGCTTGATGAACGGAAGCGAAACGAACAGCACCATGAGACCGGTTCCCGCAAAGGAAACCAGAAGTGCGGCAATGAACAGGAAAATCAGATTCTTCCGCCGGAAGAACTGAAGTTCTGCGATCAGACCGAGGGCTACGAATTGAGAGAAAAACGAGGGCTCGAGGGCAAACATGCCTGTCGGCTTCACATAGTGAAGCGGACCGATCGAGGTCGGATAGAAGCTGGTGTACCCGGCGAGCAGAAAGGATTTCGGCAGAAACGTTAAAGGATCGAGGAAATAATGGGTGCCAAGCTGAACCACCACCTGCAACAAGCCGCAGACCGCGAGAACGGTGGCAATCTGAGTCATTGTTTTCCAAATCTCTCGCATGTGATCGCCATTCAAGGAAGGGAGGCTAAGGCATAAAGGGCCGTAGATGGCGAACAGGTAAAACAACGACAAAGGTGAGTAACTGGAGTGGTAGTAACTCAGCTCGAGCAGCATAACGAGAGCAATCGCAAACAGGCCCCCAACGCGAACTAAGTTGAGTGCGAAACCGGTCTTGAAAGCAATAACGACGAAGAAGACAATGCCGATGACCCAGGCAAACTGTATCTGCTTACTCCCGAAAGGGATTGCAAATCGCGACAGGAGAACAGTAGCAAGTAGCTGAAGCTGACAAAGCCGGAGGAGCCGAGCTGATTGCTGCACAGCAACCGGAGCCGCATCGGCTCGCGGGCGCTCGTACAGCTCAAACCGGGGAGAAGCAGGAGCTAAAACCATATACTCCGCAGCACTTGCGAAATCCGAGCGCCACGGCAGTTCTTAGGCCCTAGCTGTCTCACTGAGGAACTCTCATCGCAATGGAGTTAGAGACGGGCACAGTCGAGGCAGTCTGATCACCCAGGACGGCTTCAAATACCGTGCCGATTTTATTGATATCGAAAGTAGACTCTGCGTAGCGGCGGGCATTCGCACCCATTTGCACGCACGACTCGCGGTTCGCCCATAGGGATTCGGCGCTCGACAGAAACTCTGCCAAGTTTGTGGGATCACAAACCAGCCCGGCCTGAGCAGCGGTTACAACACGCGCCGCTAGATTTTCCGCCGGCACCGAAATGAGCACCGGCCGTCCGGCACAGAGATAGCTCAGAATTTTGGAGGGAACACTAAAGATCGAACTGTCAGGTTCGACACTAGCGAGCAGAACATCAGCAGACCCGAGCACATCGGGCAGCTCCGCGTACGGCTGGAAATCAAGCAGGATGAGGTTGTCGAGACTCTCCTTCTTCTTGGTTTCTTCGAGTACGCCGCGGCCGATTCCTTCCGAGACAAGAACGACTCGCACATCCGGCTTGTCTTTGAATTTTCGAGCGAGCTCGGCCAGCGTATGAGGGCTGTGCTTCAGCCCCATTGTTCCCGAGTAAAGAAAGACAAACTTATCGTCGAGACCGTGCCGCTTACTCCAGCTGTTTACTTTCTGACGCTCCGGTATATCGCTCAAGCTGGCCCAGTTCTCGATAACGACGCTTCGCTTAGGCGCGTAATTAGAAGAGGACGCGTAACGCGAAAAATCGTCCGAGATGTAGACCACGGCATCACTGTTCTTGAAGATTCGCCTTTCCAAATAGTGGAAGGGCGCGGCGGCTGCACTGCCCAGAGCGCCGAACCGTCGACGAAGAAGCGTCTCTAGCGCAAGTGCGTAGAAATCCTGAATCCAATGAATGAAACGTATGTTGCGACGGAGGCACTCCCGGTGGAGAGAGTACTGCGCGTCGGTCGGCATATTGCCGGAGATGACCACTTCCGGCTGAAACTCGCGGATCTTCTTTTGCAAAACCCGAAAGTACTGGCGGTGCGCTTTGAGGCGCCCCCCATAGGAGTATTTACTAAAACTTCCACCTACCCTGACCGGTTCTATGAGTAAACGCCCGGCATCTTCGTCGTCTACCGTCAGTTTTCCCTTAGGACCAGACAGATCGGCGAAGTAGGTATGCATGACCTGGTGGCCGCGCCGGCAGAGTTCCCGACTGAGTTGAAACTGAAAAGGATGGCCGGCAAAATCGTTAACGATGATTCTCATGTTGCAAACCGGGCGCAATCAAGCGCGCGGACCGACGGCGGTCTTCGTTCGACTAATACCCGTGCGCGCGCCGTGTTCATGGAATATAGGAGGCTTACCAGCCGACACTTCTCTCTTCGGCAGTCTGTCAGAACTCTCTCTTTTGAACATATCGGCAGTGTGAGGGTGTCTTTCTTGGATATTTAGAGTCGAGACGGTCAAATTTGGATTTACTGAACAGAGGCAAGCAGCCTTGAGAACTGGCGGGCAACCGCGGCTCGAGAGTGATTTTCGATCACGTACTGCCGACCAGCGTCCGCGATGGGCTGGGTGGCCCGGGCGTCGCCCAGGATTTCGTTCAAATGTGGATTGGACAGGAACTCATCCATATCCCAGTAGTGTAGCTGTGAAGCGAGCGGCAGACCTTCGACGCCGGCGGGCGTGCTCAACAAAGTGCGGCCTGCAGCCAGAGAGGTCAAGGTTTTTAGTTTGACACCACCAGTCGTTGATTGGAAATTCACGGCGAAGCGGCCCAGCCGGTAGACGTCCGCATCGTCGGCAACACGGCCGGAGTAGCTGACGTTCTGCGCAGGAATTGCACTGCCGTGAACGGAACCGGCCAGGGTGAGCGTTGCCCCCTGGTCTGCGCGAAGCACTTTGGGCCAGCTCAATTCAAGAAACTGGGCCAGGTCGGCGCGCCGCCGGAAATCGAGCGTGCCCACGTGCACGAAGCTGTTGCCAAAACCCTCGTCAGCCCCCAAAGCCTGATACTTCTCGAGCGGGATAGATACGGTGAGGTAACCGGTCGGCCGGCCATAGAGCTCAGTCATCCGTTGGGCATCGGATTCGGTAATTGCCCAGTGATGGTCGCATGCTTCTACGGCCTTCTTTTCGAATTCTGTGTAGCGCTGGCAATCGAAGCGAACAGCCGGACGGGAGGGACCCTGAGTACGGCGAAGTTGCTCACTGCGGACATCAGCCATGACGTTGTGTGAGCGAAGCACAACCTTCGCGCCGGGCAGTGTATCGCGAATGAGCTGAACATAACCAGCTACGGACGCGTCGTCGATAACAACGATTTTGGGCGCCCATTCGAGCAGCTTGCTCTTGATGAGCGCGTGAGCTTGCGGGGTATAAAGCCGCTCGGCGGAAGGAGGAAGTCCCTTGTAGAGACCGCGCACAAAGCGAGATATACCTCCTCCGCTCTGAGCCGGTATAGCTAGAAAAGGACAAGCTTCAGGAATGTTGTTCTTTTCGTTATCGTAAGTGAAAGCAATTGCGCCGACGCGCAACTGGCTGTCAAGCATGGCACGAACGTCGCTCAGAACGGCCAGCCGGTGGCCGTCGTCAGGGCGAAAGGGAGTCACGGGAGAGATGACCGCTATATCCACTCTTAGTTAGCTCTTCATTACTCTGGTGCGGGCAAACTCGGCGGGATTGCCAGTGTAAATTCCAAACGAACCCAAATTCTTGGTGGCCACGCTGCCAGCAGTCAGGATCGCTCCTTCAGCAACCGTGACGCCGGGGCAGACTACGCTGCGCGCGCCGATCCAACAACCCGAATGGAGGGTAATAGGCCTCGAGAAAAGCCGCATGTTTCGACTGGACCAATCGTGGTTTCCGGTACACAGGTAAACACCCTGCGAGACACACACATGAGAGTCGATAGACACTCGGGCGAGATTATCGATCCAGACATCTTCGCCGATCCAGCAGTGATCGCCTATCGAGAGATACCACGGGAATTTGACACGAACGCTTGGCTTGATGTAGACATTGGTCCCGATCTCGGCCCCGAAAAGCCGCAAAAGGAAGACTCGCAGGCGAGACGAGATGATGACCCGTGAGCCGAGGATGGGCGCAGCAAGAAAAATCCAAAGCGCTTCAACCACGCGGCTCCTACCCCGGACAAGCTCGGTGTTGTCCGGGGAGGAGAGATCGATCGGAGAGACACTGCCTCTCTCGGTGCTAGTGGCAGGCATGAAAAATCGAACGACTAACTCGGATACGGCGAAGTTTCACCGTTCCAATCGTTAAGCACAATTCCAAGAACGCGGCTGCGATCGATCGCCAGCCGATGGCAGGCCATAGCGACTGAATTCCGCATAGTCTTGTTCGCTCGAGCTACCAGCACCACCCCATCTGCATTGCGCCCCAGAAGACGGGCGTCGGGTATCCGCATCATGGGAGACGAATCGATGACCACCATATCGAAGCGTTCGCGGAAGGAAGAGAGCAGGACCCGCAGGCGCGGATCGAAAAGGAGGTCGGCCGGGGCGGCCGTGAATGTGCCGCTGGTCAGAACACTGAGACGGGCGACAGATGTGCTCAGAACTGCCTGCTGGGCTTCAAGAACACTGCTCGAACCCTGTAGCAGATTGCCTAGCCCGACTGTGTTCGGCAGACCGAACATTTTGTGGATCTGCGGCTTGCGAAGATCGCCATCGACCAGCAGGACTCGCTTGCCAGCGCGCGCTAGCGCCACCGCCAGATTGCTCGCGACAGTGGTCTTACCCTCCTGGGGAGAGAAGCTGGTGATCACAACCAGTTTCGGATGCTCTCCATTTTCGCCCGAGAACATGATGGAAGTCAGGAGCGTTCGGAAATCGTCGGTAGTCGGCGCATACCGGTCCAGTTCGCCACCGGCGCTCGAATCGGCGATACTGCGGGCCGTAAGACTTTGCTCGAGAGCCGCCGATGGCTTGTAAAGAATCAGAGGCTTCAGCTTGTGAACGCCATCTCCAGCGGATGAAATGACACCGAGCTCAGGCACCCCGAGGCGCATGAAGGCCTCGCCCGGATGCCGGAGATTCTGATTGCCGCGCTCTTGTACAAGAACGAAGCCAGCTGCTAACGCAAGCCCCGAAAACAGCCCGAGGGCGATATTGACAGGCATCTTCGGCGATGTCGGCTTGGTCGGCGGTTCGGCAGGATCGATCACCCGGACGTTGCTAGTCCGAATGGCAGCAGCCAGACCGAGGTCCTTCACTTTCAGGAGCATTTCCTGGTAGGCGCTGAGGTTCGAATCAACTTCCTTCTTTAAGATGTCGTATTGGACGGCAGTCTGGGAATCCTTGGCAGCCCGCACAACAGCCTGATCATAAGCGGCGGTGAGCAGCTTTTCCTTCTCGCTCGAATCCATGTACTCGTTGACAATGCGACTGACGATGCGCTCGTGCTCCTGGTTGATCGCGGACTGCATCTCGTCAGCTTGAGCTCGCACTTTGCGAACCTCACTGTAATCGGGCTTAAAGATTGTGAGCAGTTCAGCTTCCTGACGCCGCAGATCGATGAGCTTGGCCCTTAGGTCACGCAGATCTGTGTCTTTGGCGACATCGGGCAGCGAGTCCGCTCGCGCTGTGGAAGCTAAGTGACGGCGCGCTTCTTTTTCAACGAGATCCGTCCGAGCGCGAAGCAGATCTGCTTGCACCTGACGCAAGCGATCATCGGAGATATTCTGCCGCTCGGAAGTCAGCACGAGACCATGGTCGTTGGCGTAACGCTGTAAACCTTCTTCGGAGAGCTTCAGCTTTTCGCGCATTTCGGACAGCTGACTGCGAGTCGCGTCCTCGGCGGCTTCGGTCATCTCCAATCGTTGATGGACATTCTGACGGATGTACTCCGTTACCAGCAAGTTGGCAAACTGAGCGGCGAGCGAAGGATCGGGCGCATCCACCTGAATCTGAACGATTCGCGTCAGGCCCACCGCATGAACCTTCAGGCTATCGGCTACCGGCTTCAGCACCGGTTCGGTCACGGCAGGCGCAGCAGCCTTTTTCTGGCTCAATTCCTGAACGGCATGCTTGGTACTGTTAGCGAGCGATTCGCTCTGCAAGATTTCGATCTGGGTCTGGAGATCGGCGATCGCATCCGTGCCCTGCTGGCTGTCAGCGACCGGCCGCATCTGCTTCATGTTCATGAAGTCGCTGTTGATGTTCTGAATTTCAATGGAGGTGTGTGCCCGGAAAAGCGGTGTTTGGAAAAAGGTGATCAGTATGCCACAGCCCGCACCCATCACGGCTGCGAGTCCGAGCAGACGCCAGTGCCGGAAAACGACACGAACGTAATCACTCAGTTGAACTGCTTCGGCGGGCGGATTCGCCGTCGCCGGAAGCCCGACAATGTCTGCCGGCAGCGGAGCCGGCAGGTCAGAGTCAGGACGAAAAGGAAAAATGGTCATCGACATATGTGGAAATCCCGTTAGTAGCGCATGATGGCGCCCGTGCTCATCGAAATGGCGGCTTCGATGCCCCGCATAGCCGCAAGTTTGGTCCCGCTAGTCGGTATAAAAAGGATGTCGTTAGCCCGCAACTGCACGTCGGGCGACGACCCGGACATGATCGGCTTCAGATTCACCAAAATCTCACGTCTTTCTTTTCCTGGCGAGTCCTCGCGCAGCAGACGAGCATTCGAAGCGGATGCCGCCTGACCCAAGCCCTCTGCCAAAGAGAGTGCCTGCAGCACCGACATCTGCTCTCGCTCGCCCAGTGTAAAACCGCCGGCTTTTTTGACGGCTCCGATCACGTAGACCAGTTCGGCGCGCAAGACCGTAATGACGTCGTTCTCGAGGATTTCAATATTCAGACCGGTGTCTGTCGCCCGGAGTAGTGCCCGGACGTCCACTTGACCAACAAAAGAGTCGCTCGAGGCATCATCGATTGCGCCCGCCAAGGGGAGTGGGCCACGCATTTTGCGCCGGCTGATCTTGATCTTGTCACCCGAGTCAGTGCCAAATCCGCCCGCCATCGACAACACTTCCAGCAATCGCCGGGGCTGAGTCATCTGCACCACACCCGGATTGCGGACCGCTCCGAGCACCGACACCGGATGGCTTCGGTACTGGACAATATTCACACTTACGCTCGGGTTCTGCATGATGTTGCTGAGCCGCAAAGCGATTTGTTTCTCAAATTCCTCGACAGTCAAACCTTCCACGTGAAAATGCCCCACCAGCGGAAGATCGAGATTGCCGTTCACATCGATGCGGGGCGCAAGCGCATTGTCAAGCTGAAGCTTTTCCAGATCAAGCACGCGGATCGAAATCTGGTCGTCCGGTCCGAGGCGGTAGCCGCGAATCTGCGCATCGGCTCCCGCGGCGATCCCACCGCCTGTGAGCAAAGCTCCCAATGAGAGCAAATAGACGAAACCACGAAGCCTCATCAGAATATCCTTACCCTGACCTGTATCGAACGATTGTCCTCACGATTCACGTATGCACTGCCTCCGATTTGAAAGGATGACGGCAGTCCAGCTTCGGCCGACCCGTCATCAAGGTAACTAGATTCTAACGATTTCCGATAAGTCAAAACAAGTACCTGAACATTAACGAGGTACTATACCTCGTTTTAATTTATTCACTTACTAATTACTTTATATTTACTAGATATTCAATTAGTAAAAACGCACGAACTAATAAGCGCCAGTGCGCAACCAGAGCACGCCAATAGTCCGGAATAAGATGTACAGATCGAGCCAAACCGACCAATTTCGGATATAAAACGTATCGAAAGTGACGCGCTCGGCGTAGGATGTCTGGCTGCGCCCCGACACCTGCCAGAGACCGGTAAGGCCGCTCTGCACACTCGTATATAAGCTGAAGTATTTACCGTATTTCGGGATCTCGGCTTGCACAATCGGGCGGGGACCGACCAGGCTCATATCACCGCGGATGATGTTCCAGAGCTGTGGAATCTCATCAAGGCTGGTCTTGCGCAGGAATGCGCCGAGCTTAGTCACCCGGGGATCATCACGCAGCTTGTGATTCTGTTCCCACTCGGCCGCCATTTCAGGATGCGCCGCCAGATAGCGGGCCAGTTGGGCATCAGCATCAGAGACCATCGAACGGAACTTCCAGGCACGGAATTCTTTGCCGTTGCGACCCACTCGCCGCTGGCTGTAAAACAGCGGCCCGGGCGAATCGAACTTGATCGCCAGCGCAACTGCGAGCAGTATCGGAGCAGCAAAGAGGAGCACGATCAGCGTCACGAAGAGATCGAGGCCGCGCTTCAGTAACTGCTTACCTGGTTGAAAGAGAGATTCGCGAACTTCCAGTCCGAGAAATCCGCCCACGTTCTTCGGACTCACCGAGAAGCAGGAAAATTCCCAGGCTTCAGGAATGATCAACACGTGCGGAAAGTAACGCCGGTTATCGGCAATGACATTCATCAGCCGCTCGCGGGCTTCGCCCGTTCCGGTAACGAGCGCATAGCCGCGACCTTTCAGATAGGGCTCCCAATCGCTGAGCTCACGCTCTTCGATCACCGGCACTCCGTAAACATGATTGGTTTCGGCGGCATCGGAACAGATCAAGGCCATCGGTTTCAAGCCGAGATCAGTCTGCTTGTGCAGTGTGCGGATGAGGCGTTTAGCCGATTCTCCATCACCCAGGATCACCGTCGGGTAACCCCACCAGGCGGCCTTCGAATATTGAGCGCGCACGATCTCGCGCGCAACCGGAACCGCAACAATGCTGATACAAATGGCAACCGCGATATACCAGGTGATCAGAACGTGACTGTGGCGGATCGAAACGGTACTGATAGCAACCGTTAGCGAAATCAAAATACAGGCTAGCGTCGACCGGCGCAACTCTTCCGAAGCGCTGAGGGAGACACCGGAGTAGAGGCCGAGCGCCGCGAAAACGAGCAGGAAGAGAGAGATGAACGGAATCAGAGCCGCGTAAGGGGCGATCTCATGCACGCCCGCAATGCTCCAGTCGAGCATCAGTGCGATAAGTCCGGACAAAGACAGACTGAATACATCCGTGATAACCAACACCAGAATCATCAACGCTGGATGACACTGCTGGATACTGATAGGCCGCTGGACGGCAGTTAATGTACTCATAAACTTTTCTCTTCCCTGAGTCTCTTTCCCCTTCGAAAAAAGCCAACCGAAAATCTCAATCCAATCGCCCGCCGGCAACTGGATCTACTCCAAGCCTCTGTCGCAAGTCGCCCTGATAGACACCCCTACCGCGATGTGCGCGCCGCAGAGTAGCGTTCTCGTTTCTTTGCGCCTGCTCAGCGAAGCTTTTGGAACAGGCCGTGTGGAAAAAAACACAAGGAAGATCGGGGCCTGATACCTCGTGCCAGTAATACGTCAAATACACGCATAAGTGAATTTCACGATGACGTAATCCAGCAGACGGGCTTCGCCATTGTCGATGCACATTTGGAGATCCAAATTTACACTGACCCCCGTATTCTTCACTTAAGGTTCGCGTGTTTGGCACCGCGTTGTCAAGCAGATACGGACGACAAATCCGGTCCAGTACTCTACCCCATTTACTAGTACTCTTGGATATATTCAGCTGCAACATAACCATTTTTTTCGAAATTGTAAGTAATGTCACTTCTATTTCGACCCGACAAACTCCTTTGTTAGGATCGACGCAACGTAGCTGGCTACTGCCTGGTGACCAATCGTTTTCCAGTGCATGTTATGGGCCTGATAGGGGCACGGAACAGAACTTTTATCGAGCGGAACGCGAAGATCGGCATTTAAGATACCGAGTTCGCCCGCTATAGTTCTGGTCGTGCGCTGCGGCAGATCGATATCGAACCGGTCACGGTCGGTGACATCAACGCGCTTTGGCCAGTAAGGCAACGACTGCGGTCCACACACTTGCGACGCAGCAGGAATCATGACGATAAGCAATTTCGCGCCGGTACGGTCAGCGATCTCCTTGATTTGTCTGAGCCGTTCAGTGGCCGCCTGCTTCCCCGCCCCCTTCACCTGAGCGTTGTCCCGCTCAATGAAGCGAAACTGTCCGAGAAAATAGCCATCCGGGTCTGCCTTTCCTGCGACCCTATAGACGAGCCGAGTCACACTTTTTCTAAGTAGTGCTCCCAGGTGCCGGAAGGTCACAATGCTGGCGAGGCCATTCGGATCCGGCTTGCCGAAGCCGATTGCCTGGCGGAACTGCTCGTCTGTCAGCAGGACGTCACCATAGTCGTTCACGAAAAAGCCGATCACGATAAGGTTCGGACGATAGAGCGGGACAAAGCGCTCGATAACCGCCCGATATTGATTCGGACCATAACCAGTGATAGAGAAGTCGAGCACCTGCGGGCGCAGGCCCGGTTGGGATTGAGCGAGATCCTTCTCGAGCAGCCGGGGCCAGGATTGATTGGTGTCGACGCCCTCGGCACTGCTGAAAGCGTCACCGGTGACGAGGACGCGGAAGACGTCCGGGGGTTTTCGCTGGGAGTACTCGGGCCCGGGGAAACCGAGGCTGTTGGAGTCGACCCGGTAGTCATAGCTCTCCCAACGCAATCGAGTGGAGCGAGACGGTTGCAAGTTCCAGCCGAAAACGGGATGCGGCTGCAAGGCTGCTCGTTCGCCCCAGCCCAGGTCCCAGGGCTCCTGGGGAGCGATGCGCCGGATTAGCAGTTCCGCGGAGATCAGAAGCACCCAGAGCAAACCCGCCATCGCCGCACAGCGCCAGACAAAGCTGCGGCCGAAGCGGGCCGCCCCGCGGGCGAAAAGCTGTTCGACGAGTGCCGTAAGTCTCTCAAGGGTGATAGCCGCAGCCACGCTCAAGACGATGGCCGCCAGAACACCGAGCAGCGCCCGCTTAGCCGTGAAACCCGCTTCCCCACGCGGCACCAAAGCTTGGGTAAAGATTTGATGGACAAGAAACAGCGACAGGGAATGCCGCCCTATCCAGTCGAGAATGCCAATGCGAACGCGACTCCCGGGCGCCTTTGCGAAGGGGCGAAGGGCAGTGTATAGCAGGAGAAAGGCACCAGCGCCCGAAGCGAGCGGAGCGATCGTCATTCCGGCAAGATCGAAGGAGGCACTGATTCCCAGGCCGAGAAGCGCGGCGCCGGCGAGAGCCAGAGCGGGCCCGGATAACTGGCCTTTTCTTTGAAGACGGAACCCGAAATACCAGCTCGCGGCGGCCATTCCGAGCGCGAACTCAGGGGCGCGCGAGAGAAAGAGAGCGCCCCGGCTCCAGGCATCGAGATAGCCCGTGAAGTAGAACAGGCCAGCCGCCCGCAAGGGCAGCAGAACCGCGCCGATCAAGAGTAGGAACCGCAGCGCACCGAAGCGTTCGAGCAGTCGCCAGAGGAGCGGGAATACGAGGTAGAGCTGGAGCAGCAGCGTGACGTACCACCAGGCGGCGACCCCGTAATAGAGTTGGGACGGCAGAATCCGGATTCCGAAGAGGCTCCAGTAGAGCTGCGTATCGAGCAGCGAGAGGCGCCAGCCGACGAGTGCGAAGGGGAACAGGAAGCAGAGGTGAGCGACCATCCAGATCGGCAGCAGCCGGCGCAAACGCCGTTGAAAGAAATCGTTCCAGCGCAGCGGGCTGCCGCGGTCGCGCCGCTCGAGACAGCTCCAGGCAAGCCCAAAGCCGCTCGCCATGAGGAATAGAGTTACACCGGTGTCCCCCAGCCATCCGACGTCACGGAGAAGACTGAGGGGAAGATTCCAGATCCCGAAGCCCGTAAGCGGCTTCAGCTGAGCAACACGTGCCGCGAGAGACGGCCAATCGGCAGCCGGATTTCCGAAGAACGGAGAGCCAAACAGTCTTTCAACAACGTGATTCAGGAAGATCCACAGAAAAGCAAAGGCCTTGAGTGGTTCGAGCCAGGCGGTACGAGTAAGCGGAAGTGGGCGCGAGCCGGCTCTGGTCGTGGTCACGAGTGGCAGTGGAGTTGGCAGGGTACGGCTCACCGGTGGGCGGATCATCGGGCGAGACGCACAAGCAACCAGCCGTCTTTCTCGGACAGGACGGGGTATCGACTCTTGACCTGCTCGACGAAGCGGCCTAGAGCGGAGTCGTGCGCCAGATCGGCCAAGCCGAACTCACGCGTTACGGCAAACAACGTTGCGCCAAGCCAAATCAGGGTTTCGACCGGCCCACACGACCAGTCACGGAGCTCGAGCCTCCAAGCACGCAGGCCGGGGTAGTAGTAAGTAACCGGGCTCGGGTCGTTGCCCCCGACCTTGGTGTCGAATTTGCCGATCATGACAAGGCGGTCCTGCGGCGAGGATCGTTGTCTGATTTCCTTCGCGAGAGTCCAGGCGAAGGGATGTGCCGGGCGGTTGGATTCGGCTGCGAGTAGTTGCCAGTAAGAAGGAGCACTCGCGAGCGAGATCAGCACGATTGCGCCCATTGCGACTGCGCGGGGAAAATGGGGCTGACGCGGCCCGATGCGCGAGAAAAGAAAGGCCGACAGCGCAACTGCACCTAGAGCGAGGAAAAAGCTCAGGACCGGAACGGCATTTAATTGACGGTACGGTGCAGCAATCTGCCTTTCAGCGATGCGCTGCCAATTGACAAAGGGCAGGTCGGGCTGAAGGAGCGCTGCGGCCTCTCGGCGAACCGTGAGCAGTCCCGAAAATGGTTGTCCAGTGGTTTCGCCGATCAAGGTTAGTAGCAGGAGCTAAGGAGAAAAAGCGTGACAGCGAATTCTAAAGCCCCGTCCTCCTAACTCTTATGCCGAAACACTCGAAAGGGCCGCGTCGCGGGCAGTCTTCTTGCCGGCGTGCGTTTCCATCGGAACCATCTGATAGTGCTGGGAGAGCTTTGCCAAAGCGTAGCTGGCCACGTCCAATTTAGCGGCGGTCGACATGCGCATACCAGGGAAGAACGCCAATTCAGGCGCCTCATCCGGTCCTAAGAAGTCGAGGGGATGAAGCAGAAAAGACGGCGCAACGCCGCGTATGCGACAAGCGGAGAGGGCGAGCCCCAAATAGAAATCGGCTAAAGGCCTCGAATATCCCGCCAAATAGATCAGATAGCTCAGATGAAACGGCGTTCGCAGGCCGGGAATGGTGGTCACCGGAATTTCGGTGAGTGGACCTTGCGCGGTTTGCCAGCTATGAACTTTGAGCGGACGCAGACCGTCTTTGATGGTGCCGTAAAGTTTCGATCGCTTCTCACGCTCCTCGGGGCTGAGCTTCGAGGTGAAGAAGTAATAGGCCCGAGCAAGCGGGCCGAGAAAGGTCGGCAGAGTGGAACAGTCGTAGTCATAGCCGCGCTCGACCATGACCTTGATCACCGTGTCGGAAACGCTGAATCCAGGGCCGCGGAAACCTCGGGGCCGAGAACCGGTTGCTTCCTCAATCGCCTGCTCGGCAGCGGCAAATTCCCGCTGGATCTCGGGCTCCGAATACAGGTGGAGCCAGGGCTCGTGGTGAAAGGAGTGATTGCCGATTTCGTGCCCGGCCTCGCTCAGGGAACGAAGAATGGCGTGATTGCGAGCGAAGGCGGCATCCTGGCCGACGATGAAGAACGTAATCTTAAGCTGGCGCTCCTCCAAGAAGGTGAGCACGCGCGGGATCACGATATTTAAATAGCTTGGATATTCGCTCCACTTCGGGTCGCCGTGGGTCTTCATGTAAGTCCACTTATCGTCCAGATCGAGCGAAAGACTGGCGATAGGCTTAGTTTGAGAGTGCATGCAGTCGAAGAGTCTCCCTCTGTGCCAATCCGATTGTTTCGTTGGCATTTAACGTGCCGTTCACGATATGCGCCGAGTTGACGATGCTTACACCGGGCAGCGACGAGTCGATCGGAGGCACTTTGCGTGAGTAGCCAAGGGTGGGGCGCGGAAAAACGTGCCGGACCCGCGAAATCTTAAAAGCAAGAATGTCGTCGTCCTCGAGCGACGGATGCATGCGCTTCAAGGAGGGCAGCATTTCCGCACGCAGTTCGTCATCGGTCTTGGCGAAATCCGGATGATCGGGCCGGAGGTAGCGGGGAATGTAAAGCAAGCCGTGCCCCTTGAACTCTTCGCTGTCGACCAGTGCCGACATATCGATGAGACCGGTAAACGGAATCTCGCGGTCGAGGATATTCGTGATGTAGTACTTCGAAATGGGCGTTCGCAAAAGAACGGACGCGCAGATGATGCCAAGATATTCGATCCCGGAAAGGCTTCGCTTCTCCGCGTCCTGCAGTTCAGGACAGAGATGGGCGGCTACCGGCGACGGAACGGTAAGGATGACTCGACTGAACTCCAGATTTTCACCGTTTTCAAGCCGGACGGCGACGGTGGAAGGCGACTGGTTCTCAACCGACCGAACCTTCGCGTTCAGGCGGATACGGACCCCGGTGCTGGTGAGCGATGACTCGAATTTCTCAAGCATGTGGGCGTACCCGCCGCGCAGATAACCGAACAACTCTTCTTTCATTCCGGTGCGACGCGCGGCATACATGCGCTGGATCGTCGCCCAAAGGAAAGTGGCCGATGTGGTCTGATACTCTTCCCCGAGTTTGGCAAGCAGAAGCGGCCGCCAGATTTTTTCGAATACTCCCTTGCCGGAGAGCCGGGTGAGCCACTCTTCGACGGTAAGGTCTTCGATAGTGCGCCAATCTTGCAGCCGTGAGGCCCGGAGAATGGTGCTGCCGAGCCGTAGCTTCTCAAAGGGCGTAAGCACCGGGAAGCGGAGAAAATCGAGCGCGTCGGAAAAAGGATAAGTGACGTTGTCGTGATAGAAGGCGGTGCGCGTTTTTTTCCAACGCATGTCGGCCTCGAGCCCGAGTTCGGAAAGCAGTTCCCGTACGGCAAGATCGGAAAACAAGGTGACGTGATAGTGCCGGTCCCAGACGATGTCGCCGATCTCCCAGGCACTCGCCAGACCGCCGCAGCTTGGGGCAGACTCGAAGAGCGTTACCTGCTCGTTTTTCTTGGCGAGCGTATGAGCGACGGTCATTCCAAGGAGGCCGCCACCGACGACCGCCCACCCGCGGGGAGCTGTCACGAAGCGATTGACTCCAGCTTCGCGGCTTCCCGCACCTGACCGGCTTCGACCGAATACTCGCGCCGGCAAACACTGCAACAAAGAGCGGCGGCCTGTTTTTCCTCGCTGAGTCTGGGGAGCGGCTCGCCGCACCGGCACACGTAGCCGGCAAAACGGGCGGGGTTGCCGAACACCAAGTGGAAATCAGGGACAGAACGGGTGACGACACTACCCATGCCGACCATGGAAAAGCGGCCCAGCGTCAGGCCCGGGCCGATGATCGCGCCAGCCCCGATGGTGGTTCCTTCCCGGACCAGGGTAGCGAGCGTGTGCTCGTTCGGCGCCGAGTCAATAGGATGTTGAAGATCAGGATCAGTAGCGCGCGGATAGCGGTCGTTGGTAAAAATGGTGCCGGCGCTAATCATCACTCCGGTCTCGATCGTTACCGCGGTGCAGATATAGACGAAGGCGTTAATCTTGACCAGATCGCCGATCCGGACGTCGTAACTGATGTGGGTTTTTTCCCCTACGATGCACTGCTTGCCGATGACGGTGTCGCGCCGCACATGCACGCCGTCCCAGATGGACGAGCCCTCACCGACGGCGACGCCAGTCTCTACGATGGCAGTCGGGTGGATGAATGGTTTCATGCTGCACAAGAACCTACAACGGAGCCGGCCTCAACGGTGGCAACTTCGATCCAGGATCCACTTTTGAGCGCCTGGTAACCGGCATGGACCACATCGACCGATGCGACGGCGTCGGTCGAATCGATCAGCAGGCGTTCAAGGCCCTGAGCAGCCGCCGAGAAGTTCTCGATCTGATCACGAAATGCCTGCACTTTGCTGTAGCCGTTCCCGAATTGAATCCAGTTCGAATTCCCAGTCTGCTTATACAGGGAAGCTTTCCAGCCGACCCGCAGCGTGCCTTTGGATCCATAGATGGCAATGTAGTCATCAGACTGCTTGTTGATGCTCCAGGAGAGATCCATGCGCCCGATGGCGTGAAACTCGGAGCGCGCCGTGACGTGAACAGTTTCTTCGACGAGCAAGCCTTGAATCTGCGGGCCTGCCACGGCATGAATCGAAGCGAGCGGGCCGATAAAGTACCGCATGATGTCGACCGAGTGAGTGCCGTTATCGATGAGGACGCCGCCGCCGCTCACTGAGCTATCGATGTTCCAGCGTCCCGCCATGTCCACGTATGACATAAAGGTGTTCTCGAACAGAACAATGTCTCCGAGAATGCCGGATTCCACGATGTTGCGGGCGCGCACCACGTCCTCGACATAGCGGAACTTCGAACCCATGGTAAAGGCCACCTTGTTATCGCGTGATTTGCGTTGAATCAGGCGAGCATTTTCGGGATCGATACTGACCGGTTTTTCGCAGAGGACCGCAATCCCGCGCTCGAGCAGATCGAGACAGATCGCAGGATGGGTACTGGGCGGAGTGGAAACGACCACCGCCTGCACCGACTGCTTCTCGAGCATCTCGACGTACGAATCATAGTGCTCGCAACCGAAGGCCTTCCCGAAGGCTTGCGCCGATTGCGGCCGCGTGTCGGCCACTCCCACCAACTGCGCGTTGTTGGCAGTCTGAAAAGCCTGTCCGTAGGACTCCGCAATACGGCCGGCACCAATCAAGCCAAAGCGGAGCTTGACGCCTCGATCTTTGATCTTGGCCATTATTCTTCCACCGCCTCCCGAATCGAAGCCGCAATATGTTCCACATGGTCGGTTGTGTACCGTTCGTTCCAGGGGAGAACGAGAGTGTGCTCCAGACCTTCGAAAGTCTTGGGATAATGTTCGCGGTCGTACTGCAGCACCTCCGGCCGGGCCAGAGTAAAAGGAAACTCGCTACGGCCGAAAGTACGGCGCTTCTGGAAAATCTCACACATGAACGCCGGCTTCTGGATGTAACGCGGCGCCGAACTGATGCCCTTACGAGCAAGAGCCTTGGCAAGACCGACCGCTCCGCCTGGTATTACTTGCGCGTCGACCACGAGGCAATACTTCCAGTAGACGGGCTCCGCGTCAGCGAGAACGGGAAACGGCTTGATGCCGCGAACGCCTTGCAGGTCGGCCGTCAGCTGGTCAGCGCGCTCTCTGCGGCTGGTGACACAGCTAGTCAGCTTTTCCAATTGACCGAGCGCGACGGCGCCCTGAATTTCACTCAGACGAGAATTGAGTGACAAATAATAGTGATCCGGCTGCGAGTCGCCATAACCCCAGCATTTATTGATGAACAGGAACACGCGCCGGGCCAGCTCGGCGTCTTCGGTGACAACCAGGCCTCCCTCGCCGCAGGTCATATGCTTACCCTGCTGCAAGCTGAAGCAACCGATGGTGCCCAGCGTGCCAACCATTTTCGACTTGTATGTGGCGAGGAAAGCCTGAGCGCAGTCTTCGATGACCGGAATTCCGCGGGCCTTCGCAAGCTCCAGGATGGGATCCATCTCGCATGGATTTCCAAACAAGTGCGTGACAACGATGGCGCGGGTACGCGAGCTGATCCAGGGTTCGATGTGCTCGGCGGTCAAGTTGAGCGTCTCGGGATCAACATCCGCGAAAACCGGAATAGCGCCCTGGTAGAGAATCGGCGTCAGCGCGCCCATGTCGGTAATCGAGGAAGTAATGATCTCGTCGCCGGGCTCAGGATCGATGGCGGAGATAGCGGCGTGGATGGCAGCGCTCCCGGAAGAGCAAGCGTAGGCATGACGCGCCCCGATGGCTTTGGCAAACTCCGCTTCCAGACGAGGTACGAAGCGTCCCTTGGTGCTGGTCAGGGTACCGCTTCGGATAGCCTCGGTGACTAATTCGATTTCGCGTTCACCTAACGTACGTCCGGTCGAGTCCTGATCGTTCGGTAAAACCGTCACAGGACGTGTCATTGTGTCAGTTGTCATAATTTTCCTGCCGAAATGGCACTTGATGAATTAGCCGTGGGGCTATCAGAATTTGTTCTCGTCGAACTATCAGAGTTTTTTTGGGCGGGCACGGAAAAGCTTTTGCGGAACCGCGAGTAGGCAAGTGTCGACAGGAGTCCGACGTGCCCGATCGTAGTCCGGACCACCTTCATTTTTGAGCGGCCGAAGATACGCGATTCGAGGGTCGCAGGATATTCGGCGATGCCGCTTCCCTGCTCCGCCAACCGCCCGAGCAATTCGGCGACCCCAAGGAAACCGGAGTGCCGGAGAACAATTGGGACGGCCGCCGAACGACGATACACACGCAGACAGGCGGTGAAAGTATAGAGTTTTCGTCCGGTCACGGTGCGATACAGAAACGAGGCTCCCCGTGAAAGGGTGAGACGCCAAGCGGGCACATGCCGGACAGCTCCGTCGGGATGGTAAGGAGATGCAGTGACCAGGTCGACGCCATCCTGCAGCATTTTCAGCATGGGACGAAGCAGGAACGGATCGTAGCTGCAATCGCAATCCATCGAGCAAGCAATTTCACGGGAATGAGCGAGACCGGTAGCAATGGCGCCCGCTACACCTTGATTCTTCTCGTGCCGGATAAGCAGCGTGTCAGTGCTGCCGGAGAAGTGCTTGTTCAGGACTTGCCAGGTATGGTCTGTGCTGCCATCGTCGACCAGAATAAATTGCAGGTCGTATTCGTCGCGCAAACCGGCCTTGAGCTCGCCCAGACTATTCATCAAGTAGGAAATCGACGACTCTTCGTTGTAGCAAGGAACTATAACGCTGACAGGCGTCCTCTGTATGGTGCGCTCCGACTGCGAAACAACGCTGACACTCGCGGCGGGCTTGGCCGGGGGATCCGCGAGTTTCTGCTCCAGCCCGAGATAACCGGCGATGCTCGTGAATTGATATGTGATTAAGAGGTCCGACAAAGTCTTGACGATCCGCTCGCGATTCCGGTAATGGCGGAACTGTCGGATCATCGACCCTGTTTCAATACGGGGCTGGGCGGGATCGAAATCCCAAAGACGGAAATACAGAACGAGAGGGTGAGAGCTGCCGCGCGTAAAGCGATCGAGCGCGAACCGGACCAGAGCTTCCGGATACTGGCGGAAGTAGTTGCCACCCGCAATCGGAAAGAGCATACGCCCCAGCCGGTAAGACGATAACGGAACTTCCCAAAATTCGGATCCCTTGAATACGCTTTGATGGATAAATTGGCGCCAGGGCTGACGGGCAAAACGCCGGAAGAAGGGGCTCAGGCTCGAGTCGTAAGAGAACCCTTCCTCGGCGAGGACCTCCAGCGCCCAAAGATCGCGCTCTGAAAGGAGCACATCGGTAACCCGGTAACCAAGGATCCGTCTGCCGCAAGCCGCCTCCACAATGTCGCGATCCGCGCGCACGCGCCGGCGTAATTCGTCGGGCGTCAGGAAGCGAAAACTTGAATCGCGAGCCCCGGCGAGAGCCAGTTCGTGACCTCGCCTGATGACTTCGCGGCTTAACTCCGGGCAGGACTGAGCCGTCCAGGCGTTTACGAAAAATGTGGCTTTCGACCCGGCTTTAGCAAGCTTATCCAGCACCTCCAGACAGTTCTGCTCGAAGCGCGTTTCGAACCGAGCCCAGTGCTTACGATTAATAAATTTACTGAAGGCCGGCCCGTGAAAATAATCCTCGAGGGCGATGCTTAGGATCTGTTTACGGTCTACTGGCCCTGGCTTGGAAGACATCGCCTAGATTACGCCCTTGCTTCTGATCCGCGAATCACCCAAGTGTTCTGGTACGGAATCTATACTCAATCCGGATGTGTCAGGCTGTTCAAAAAAACCAAGCCCTTCCTCGCATACGGCATCGAGTATGCGTTCCGCAAGGAGGAGTTGAGGTGAACGGATCGGTCCGTATTTTGTCGATTGAGGCACTTACTTCTTTCTGTTCTTATCGTTCAAATGCTAGTCCGTGTGACCCAAAAAAATTATCTAAATTCCGCCTGCATCTTCTCTGTAACCAATAAGACAAATCTCCTCCCACAGAGTCGAGGCATTTCATCGTGCAATTAAGAGTCCTTCCTTCCTAGCGATAGCAGGCTCGGACAATTCCGGTTAACATACACGACGGCCGACTGGCACAGAAGTGCTGGAATCCGACTGACTTACGGGCGCCAAGACCAATCGGCTCGACTGGTCGCCACTGGACACAAGAGCATCAGGGCTGATACGAACACCCAGAATGTAAGTGTCTAACCGGCACAAGAGATATCCGGGAAAGAATGACAAGTCGAAAACTTGTCGTGGGGCCGTGCTTTGTATGCGCCTCCAGACGAGACGAGGAAGCCCAATGACACTCAGAGTGGAGCTGAAAACGGTTTTCACTATACTAGGCCTTACAGAACGGAATATCACGGGAGGGAACCTCCCGAATAAGAACGCACCGACATCGAATAAACTCGTTCATTGCTCCAAAACGAGCGAGCTTCGCCCCCGTCCGAGCTTTCTTCGGTTTGCGAAAACCGTCCGTATAACTCCGAACATTGATTGCGCCGACCCGCAACGTTTAGGATTCAAGCGTGCAACGATTGAGTACCCAATGTCAAGGAAAGCAGTACCCACATTTGATACATTGCCTTCTCGTTTCACAGTTTTAGTACAAAATGACTCGCTGTTGGTACCGCAAATGTCTTCTTCCTTTAAAGGTCCGGAAGAGTGACGTTGACTACTCCTTTGACACGTTGCTAAGTTGAAGCTTCATTCCACGAAGAGCTCCCCGGTTTTCTGCGGTGGAAGAGAGACAACGGACACGAGCGGGAACCTGCGAGGATCGGCGGGGCCATTGCGGTCAGCACACCGCCAGTGTTCATAGCCGGGTAAAGAAAAGCGGTACAAGATTCGCAACGACGGTGTTTCCCAAGCGGCGCTCTCTCGCAGGTTCATACTCTGGATGTTTATTGAGCTTTGATCCGGAGAGCGATATCGACCGCATGCTCAGGCGTCGCGAACGCACGCTGCCCGCCGGAATGCTCGAAGGACTCCATGCCGAGGCTGGCACCGGTCAACGGATCGATCCACTCACTGCGATAGCTTCCGGCAGACAGGCCGAGCACAATGCGTTCCCGATAAGGGCCGGGTATGGCCTGATATACATAAGGTTTCAATTTGCTGTGATGGTGGTATAACGCATACTGCTTGCCAGGCTCGCTCATGGCGTGGTGATGTACGCCCGATGCCAAGCCACTTACCACGATATTGTGATCCGGCCGCATCTTGACGAACTCAAAGCTATCGATGAAGTGCTTCAGGTTCCCCATCGTCTCGAGCACCGGTTTGTTCTCCGAAGCTTTTCCGGAGGGATCGCTCACTGAGAATACGCCATTCAAATTGTTGAAACTCGACCCTCCGCCTACCATGAACTCCCAGCCTTCAACACGCACGTCGGCCGCCTTATCGCCGTTGTACCAGGAAGAGAGCGGATAGTAGCCCGTCTCATTCAGGTCGATCGGCTTGTTGCGATCATATAATTTCTCAAGGGCCTTCAAGCCGCCGAGTTGCTTGTCGGGCGTTTCCCAAATGTACTGCGTTACGATCACACTCACGTTTGGGTTGGCCGAAAAATCCACCGGTCCGTCGATTCGCCCTTGCACTTGTTGCCCGAGTAAATGTTTCTTGGGAAGCGCGCTTTCAGTTCGCTGGATCAGCTGAACATGATGCTGGAGCCAGGGTCCGGCTAGCCGAGCTTTCGTGCCGTAGGAAAGTGGTTCGTCGCAAATCTCCAGAATTACATTGTCAAATGAGTTCACTTCTTCCACAATGCGGCGTATGAAGTCATCCTGGCGTCGAATGAGTTGGGGATGCTTCAACGTCTGCACATCGTTGTACCCAAAGTTGCCTTCACCTTGAATGTTATTGTCCCGATACATCGGGGAGAAAGGCCAGGCTGTGCGGTACTGCGCGTTAAAAAAGCAGATTTCTACTACAATGTCGCGTGCATCGGCTTGCGCCAGAAAATCTTTCAAACGCCGGAAGTAATCGGGGTCCCAGCGGTTCAGGTCAAAGCGGTTTCCTCCCCCGCGATAGCCTGGCGTATCGCTGCGCGCCCACGGTTGAACGAGCTTGCCAGGTGCGGGGGCAAGAGTGTTTTCCAGATGAAAGACACCGGGAGCTTCCACCAGCGCTGCCGGATAGATGCGCGTGTAGTTCAAACCATGGGCTTTTAGCGCGTCAAGGTAAGCGCTGTAGTCAAATGCTCGATTTATGACGGCTCCGTAATGCTCGGCCGAGGTGACCAGGACGGTCGGCCGTCCACGGAATAAGTAATAGTGAGGGTTTTGCGGGTGAACGCAAATCGGCTCCGGGCGGGCCACGTCGGCTGTGCTCACCAATAGCAGAAAACCCAGTACCTCTGCCACCTGAATTCTCCGGGCCATCTTGATCCTCCAGTTTCAGTTCGTCGACAGACCAAATCGGCGCGACCAAAACCCTTCTTCAGCTAAGCCGCACGGTCAGTTCAAGCGCTTCGTCTGTCCACTGTCTGCAGTTCGTATCTCCTGGTGTGGCTTGCTCTCGGATGGTGTCAATGCGTTCCTCCCGAAAGCATGCCGTAACCTCGCACGGCTCCGCTAGACGTTTCTCACCGTACGTTTACGTCAGGCAAGCTGGCCGCCGTCGACAAAGAGCAGCACACCGTTGACGTACGTTGCGTCGGGAGAGGCGAGGAAAAGCGCCGGGCCCGCAACGTCTTCCGGTGTTCCGAGACGGCCCAAAGGAATTAAGCTGTTTTCCGAACTGTATTTTTTCATGAACGCCTGGTCCCGGAGAACAGGCTCGGTAAGGCGCGTTTGAATGAAGCCGGGTCCGACGGCATTCGAGTTGATCCCGTGGGGGCCAAGTTCACGGGCAAGCGTCTTCGCAAGTAAAAATAGCCCAGCTTTCGAGGCGTTGTAATGACCGAGTCTCGCCTCCGCATCCCAGCAATTCGTGGACGCCATGAAAACTAATTTGCCTTGCTTACGCGCAATCATGGAAGGCGCGACTGCGCGCGAAACAAGATATGCCCCTCGTAGATTTGTATCGAGAGTATCGTCCCAAATCGCTTCGTTCAATTCGAGAAACGGGACGGCTGGGGCGATTCCCGCAATGTACATCAGGATGTCTACGCGTCCATAATGCCGCAGGACTGTATCGACCATCGCTTGCACTTGAGCGGAATTACGCACGTCGCATTCCACTTCGCAGACAGGCATGCCTTCGGTCCGCATCTCGGACGTGGTCCGCGACATCGTGCTGCGGTCGACGTCGGCGATCGCAACGCGCGCTCCTTCCTTACCAAGCCGAACCGCGATGGCCTTTCCAATTCCTTGCGCGCCTCCCACGACCAGAGCCACTTGTCCGGCGAAGCGCCTGGCTCCGTTTGCCTCTTCCAGGTTCATGGTGAATCCCTAGTTACGTAACATAGAGAACCGCGCATCCACATTCTCTGAAGATCTTGCAAAGTTTTGTTGCTCCCGCAGGTTGCCGGGGATTCAGGCCTCTAAACGCTTGCTCGCCCGAGGGCCTTCGTAGCACTATGACTGAATGGCTTCCGATGTACCCGTCGCGCTCGAAGACGTGCCGCGGCTGAAGCGGGTCTTGAACGTTCGGGACTTGATCCTTTACGGGATCGTTGCCGTAACGCCGAGTGCGCCCGCTACCGTGTTTGGCCTGGCGCAATCGAAGTCAAAAGGTCACGCGGTCGTGACCATCCTGGCGGCGATGCTCGCGATGGTGCTCACCGCAATCAGTTACGGACGAATGGCAGCGCTCTATCCTTCGGCTGGTTCCGCGTACACGTACGTCGGACGAGGGCTTCATCCGTATCTCGGGTTTGTTTCGGGCTGGGCCATGCTCCTTGATTACGTGGTTAGCCCGTTGTTCTGCGTCATTTATGGAACGCTCGCACTGCAGCGAGCGGTTCCGGCTATTCCGTTTTCGTTGGGAGCTGCCATGTTCGCAGGCGGGATCACGTATTTGAATCTGCGAGGCATCCGCTCGACAGCGAGGACAAACCAAATCCTGCTGGTTTTCATGATGTGTGTGCTGTTTAGCTACATCGTGTTGGCTACCCGGTACATAGTTGCGCAACATGGGACGATGGCGCTTTTTTCCGCCCGTCCGTTCTTCAATCCGGCGACGTTCAACCTGCGCGATATCGTCGGCGCGACCTCGTTTGCAGCGCTTACCTACCTGGGCTTCGACGCAGTGACAACGCTTGCAGAAGACGTGAAGAACCCGCGCCGCAACGTAATGCTCGCCGCTGTGTTTGTGTGTGCATTCACGGGTATCTTCGGGGGTCTGCTGGTATATCTCGGGCAGCTTGTGTGGCCCGACTACAGCAGTTATGCAAACGTGGAAACCGCGTTCATGGATGTGACGCGAAGGGTGGGAGGGATGGCTCTGTTCCGAGGCATGTGCCCTGGTCCTGGTGGCGGCCAACATCGGCGCGGGAATGACGACCCAGGTAGGCGCGGCCCGTTTGCTGTACGGGATGGGGCGGGACGGAGTGATGCCGAGGCGATTTTTCGCTTATCTGGACCCGATTCGTAACACGCCCTCAAAGAATATCTGGCTGATGGGCATTCTTGCTTACTTCGGGGCGCTCGTGATGAGCTACGAGCTCACTGCCGAGATTCTGAACTTTGGAGCGTTCCTTGGTTTCATGGGTGTGAACCTGGCCGTGATCTGGCAGTTCGGCGTCAGGAGTCCGAGTCGCAAAAATGCGCTGACGGATTTCGCTCTGCCATTCTTGGGATTCCTCTTCTGCGCGATCATCTGGCTCGGGCTGGGAGCACCGGCTAAAATCGCCGGGGGCATCTGGTTCGTCATCGGCGTCTGCGTTCTCGCATGGCACACAGGGTGGTTCCGCAGCCCGCTGGAATTGTCCGATCCGGCCACTTATGAATAGCGGCATAGGTTTGCGAGAGAAGTAAATTCAAAAGCTATAGATCAAAGTACGCCGCGACCTTACATTCGCTACAAGCGGTGAAAGGAGTAACAGTCATGTCGCTTTACGGAACAGTTCGCTTCGCGGGCGTTGTATTTCTGACCTTTACTTCCCTCCTAGTGCGAGGACAAACAATCAGCGGGACGATCACAGGAAGTGTGGTCGATCCATCCGGTGCGGTTGTTCCCGGTGCACAGGTGACGCTCGCGAGTGAGTTGACCAAAGAGACCCGACGAGACGCCAGCGACAGCCACGGCGACTTTGTCTTCGCCGCTGTGCAGCCGGGCACTTACACCGTTACGGTTCAGAAGGGTGGCTTCGAGACCATTCGGAAAACGGGGCTGCAGCTACAAACGAATCAAAGGCTCGCCTTAGATAAAATCGCGCTCACTGTCGGGCAGACCAGCCAATCGATGACGATCACTTCCGAGCCGCCGCCGGTGAGTAGTGAAACAGCGGATATCGCACCGGAACTTTCACAAACGCAACTGCAAAACATTCCCGTAGTGGGGCGCGATGTGATGGCTTTGTTGCGAGTCCTGCCCGGGATCGGAACCATTGCCACCGGACCAGGAGGCGAGATCCGGCAGAGCGACCCGACTGGCAGCGGTGCGTCAAACGGCGGCCAATACGGCAGCTTCACACCAAACGTCGGCGGTTTCCGTCTGTTCTGGAACACGGTGATGGTGGATGGGCAGGTCGGCTCCAATCCGGATTTCCCAGGTTTGTTCATGTCGGCCATGAGTATGGACGCCGTGTCCGAAGCCAAGATTTTGTCGCAGAACTACACAGCGGATTACGGCCGCAACCCCGGTCCGACAATAATTCTAGTTTCAAAATCGGGAGCGAGCGACTTTCATGGCAGCCTCTACTACTACATCCGCAACGAAGCTTTCAACGCGAATGATTTCTTTAACAATCGGGACGGGCTGGGCAAACCGTTATATCGATTCCATACGGAAGGCGGGACGATCAGCGGTCCCGTTTATATCCCGAAGGTTTTTAACACAAACAAGAACAAATTGTTTTTCTTCTATGCAGAAGAGGATTGGCAGACGAAGCTGCCGCAACCGATTCAACAGCTAACGGTTCCAACCGCGCTCGAGCGGGGCGGAAATTTTTCGCAGACGTTCGATCAGGCAGGCAGTCTGCGCGTAATCACAAATCCGAAAACCGGTGCGCCGTTTCCGGGCAACATCATTCCGGCCACCATGATCAATCCGAATGGGCAAAGATTGTTGAATTTGATGCCGTTGCCCAATGTCACTAATTCAGCGATTACAAACAATGAATACAACTATCAGTGGCAGGACACGTGCGACATTCCGAAACGCCTACAGACATTGAAGCTGGATTATCACCCGACGGAAAAGGACACCATTTCCGCGCTGCCGCGTCGCTGGTGGTCGGATACACGCGCCTTCACGTGCAACACCATCGGGTACGGTGGCTCGCTCCCGATTTTCTACAACCACTATCACTACTCGACAGACAGCATCGTTGTTAACTGGACCCACACTCTCACGCCGAACATGGTGAACGAATTTGGCATCGGTTTCACGGGCGAGAAGGAGGAGGGCCTGCCGGAAGCGATTGGCGGCAAGACGACGAGCAATTACTTCAATCCGATTCTACGCAGCACGGTCGGGTTCACGACTCCGCAACTGTACCCCGGCGCCAACGGGTACGGTTTCCTCCCCCAGGCCACCTTTAACAACGTTCCGGGAATCACCGGGTCGCCAAGCATTACCGCCGATGCGCGATTGCCTGACAACCAAGGATACGAGCGTTTCCACTTGACCGACAACTTCACCTTGGTGAAAGGCGCGCACACGATGAAGTTTGGCTTGTACTTCGAGCGCAACTGGTCAACCGACGGTCCGCATGCATCCTGTTTCAGCGGCTGCTTTGATTTCACATCAAATTCAAATAATCCTCTGAACTCCGGATGGGACTTCGCGAACGCGGTCCTCGGCAACTTCAACCAGTATTCGGAGTCGAACACCCGTCTTCCCTACCAGGCGAGGAACAAAGTGTACGAATGGTTCGCGCAGGATGTGTGGAAGGTCACCCACAAACTCACGTTGACGTACGGAGTACGCTTCTCGTGGGCAACTCCCTGGTACGTGGGCAAGGGACTGGGAGCAGAGTTCTACGGTAACTCCTATAATTCCAGCAGCGTGCCGTCGTTTTATCGTCCAGGCCAGGCAGCGGATGGAAGCGAGGCGGCAGTCAATCCGGCCACGGGCCAGCTTTACCCGGCCGCTTACATCGGAGCCTTCACCGCGCCTTTCAACTACACGGGCATGAAGCTGAGTACAGATCCTTCCGTGTCTGCCGGCTTCCGCGAACAACACTCGGTGCAGGCTGCTCCGCGATTCGGCTTTGCTTACGACCCGAGCGGCGACGGCAAGACAGCCATCCGCGGCGGCTTTGGCGTGATGAAGGAGAACACGCCGACGTACAACACCTATTTCTGGTCGATGGTATCGAACCCTCCCGTGCAGATTGAACCGCAGATCTTCTACGGCAATATGAATAACCTTCTGCAATCACAAGGACTGGTATTTCCGTCGAGTACGAGCGCGATTCAGAATCCGGATCATATTCCCTCGCTTTACAATTTCAGCTTTGACATCCAACATCAGATCGGCCAGAACATGCTAATGGATGTGGCGTATGTAGGGAATGTGGCGCGCCACCTGATCCAGACGCAGAATGTAAACGAGGTGCCGTATGGATCCGAGTTCCTGCCTCAGAACCAGGATCCGATCGCAGGCACGCCGTTGTCGGATAACTTCTTCCGACCGTATCCGGGCTATGCATCACTAAGCACGCTCATAACCGGTGGGACATCGAACTACAATTCGTTCCGAGCGTCTTTGAACCGGCGAGCAGCGCACGGGCTCTTCTTCACACTCGCGTATACATGGTCGAAGGCACTGGGCACCGGAGGGAACGATGGTGATCAACTCGCTACCTATCACTCATGGCGCGTGTGGAATTATGGTCCGACATTCTTCGATCAGACACATATGTTCGTGGGGACCTGGAACTGGGCCCTGCCGAAAGCGAGCAGCTTGCTGCCGAATCCGTTGGTTAAGGCTGTCTTCGACAACTGGCAGCTTTCCGGAGTCGTCACTTTGGCGACCGGCCTTCCCCAGACGATCAACTTTGGAACCATCAACGGCCAGAACATATCTGGTGGCGGCGATGGAACACGTGTGAACCTAGTTGCTCCGCTTATGCGCTCGCACAGTGATCGCACCTTCGATGATTGGTTCAATACCTCGGCAGTCGCAATGCCCGCCCTCGGCACGGGAGGAAACGCGTCGGTTTACCCGTTTTATGGACCAGGGCAGTGCAATGTGGATGCGACTGTGATGCGGAGATTCCCGCTCTGGAGCGAACGAAGAGCACTGGAATTCCGAACGGAACTGTATAACGCGTTCAATCACACGCAATATTCGGCGGTGGATAATAACGCCACGTTTGATCCCTCAAGTGGTCAGCAGGTGAACGCGACCTTGGGGCAGGTCGTGGCTACGCGCGCGCCACGAGTGATCCAGTTCTCGCTGAGGCTGGATTTCTAGTCCCGGTAGTTTTATGAATGCGCAACAGCTTTGTTGGGCGGGACTCCTGGCCGGGTTCGCTGCCGCAACATTGGCAGCAGACCCGGTAACAACCGACAAGGCCAACCCGCACTACTATTCGCTCCATGGCCATCCGCTGCTACTGATTACTTCCGCTGAGCACTATGGCGGTGTGATCAACAACGCCTTCGACTATGTAGCCTATTTCGATTCGCTCAAAGCGAACGGCCTCAACTACACGCGGATCTACCCGGGCGCAATGTTTGAGCCGATGGGCAAGTTCGTCGAAGGTAACACCCTCGGGCCCAAGATGCGGGATCTGGTCCTTCCGTGGGCGCGGAGCGATCAACCCGGTTATCTGTTCGGAGGCAATAAATTCGACCTGGACCGCTGGAACAAAGCGTACTTCTCGCGCCTGAAGCAATTCATATCGGAAGCGGCCAAGCGCGGGATCGTCGTCGAGGTCTGCCTGTTCAACTCACAGTATTCCGATGCTTGGATGCTCTCGCCGCTTTATCACGAGAACAACATACAGGGCGTCGGCGATTGCAACTGGCGGGATGCTCAAAGCTTAGAGCACGCGGACCTGGTCCGGCGCGAAGACGACTACGTACGCAAGATTGTCGCGGAAGTGAACGAATTCGACAATGTCATTCTCGAGTTCTGCGATGAGCCTGCGCATATCGGGACCGGGATTACGCTCGCGGGCCCATGGGTGAGCCACGGAATCGGCGTGGTGCATGAGGCGGAGGCAAGCCTGCCCAAGAGACACTTGCTCGGCCAGGAAGTGGAAGGTCCGTTCGGAGGCGGCATGGATTTCTCAGCCGACCCGCGCGCCTCGGTGGTTGTTGCTCAATATATCTGGGGTAACCAGACAGAAACCAACGATGTGGAACTCGGCGGGATGAGAGCGCTCGATTTTCTGTACGGGCTCAATAAGCCCCTCGAGATGAACGAGACTCACTACTTTCCGATGAGCTATGAAGGCGATAGAGTGGCCGATTCGCGCGTCGAAGCCTGGGAATTCATGACCGGGGGCGGCGCGGGGTTCAACCAACTGAACGGGCTGTACACGGTGGAGAATCCGTCGGGCAAAACGCCAGAGGACGAACAGTTGTGGCGCGGGCTGCGGAATTTGCGCACTTTCCTCGAATCGTTCGACTACGTTCACATGCATCCGGATCGCGAGTTTCTAGCCGGGAACATTGCCCAGGGCGTCTATGTCAGAGTGCTGAGCGAACCCGGCAAGCAATACGCCATGTACATTCACCATAGCGGCGACCGGTCGCGCGGTTCTTACGAGGTAAGACCAGGCAACTACCGGGAGCGGCTCGCAGTCAACCTGCCCGGGGGCAGCTACCACGCTGAATGGATCGATCCGACCCTCGGGACGATTGTAGAATCACAGATGATCCAGGCGAAGGACGGCCCATGCAGTTTTACGACGCCCCATTACACCGTAGACATCGCACTTCGCATGAAGCGGGTCCAACCGTGATCGAAGCCGGAACAGTACAGTTCAAGAGGAGAAAAAATGATTCCACGTGACGAAACCAGGGTGGTCGTGATTGCGCGTTTTCTTGCTAAAGAAGGCAAAGAGCAAGATCTGCTTGAGGCGATGCAGCGTTTGATGGAACCGACGCACAAGGAACCGGGTTACATCCGCTACGAACTAAACCAGAATTTCGAGAACCCCCGCATCCTGACCTACATTGAGAAATACAAGGATCAGGCCGCCTTTGATGAGCACAAGAGCGCTCCTTATATACGAGACTTTTTCCAAAGAGTCGCGCCGGAGCTGGTCGAGCAGCAAGAAGTAACCTTCCATCGCGAGGTTTTGAAGTAGCGTGACCGGTCCTCACCCGAGGCCAAAGTACAGGGCTTAGCTTAAGCCTTTATGCGAGGAAGCAACATCGAAGAGCTGCGAACGCCAGCTCTTCTGGCCGATCTAGATGTAATCGAGGGGAACATCGCGGCGATGTCGACCCTGCTAGAGGGCAGGATCGTCAAGCTCCGGCCGCACTTCAAAAATCACCGTGTGCTCGCGTTGGCGCACAAGCAGATGGAGGCAGGAGCAATCGGATTGACAGTCGCGCGATTGCATCACGCCGAACTTCTGCTCCGGGCCGGGATCCCGAGCGTTTTAGTATCCAACGAAGTCGTGACCCCGCCAGACATCCAATTCGTATCAGAACTCACAAATCGTTTCTCCGATCAGGAATTGCTCGTTATTGCGGACAACGGCGCAGCACTGAGGGCGATGGCGGCCGCAAGCGCGTCGACACAGCATCCCATTTCGGTGCTCATTGATGTGGATCTCGGGCTGGGGCGGACAGGCGTCGATCCGCAAAATGCCGCTGAACTGGCCGGAGTTGCGATCGCGGACGGACTTCGCTTCCGTGGGCTATTCGGATACGAAGGTCACGTTCAGAGACTCGCTCCAGGCGATGAAAAGCGTAAAGTCTGCCGGGAGGTTCTGGACAAGATTGTCGGTGTTGCTACCCGGCTCAGAGCACAAAACATCGCGGTAGACATCGTGAGCACATCCGGTACCGGATCCGCAATTTACGCCGCCGAAACGCCTGAAATCACGGAAATCCAGGCGGGATCGTATCTTCTGATGGAGACCGGATACGAACCGGCCGCACCGGAGTTCGCAACGGCCTTGACTGTGCTCGCAACCGTCATTAGCAAGACTGACGGCAAGGTAATCGTGGTGGATGCGGGCTTGAAGGCGTTAAGCGCTGAACGGGGGATGCCTTCTATCCGGGGCGATGGTCGGCTCCTCCTGCGAGCTCTTCACGCCGAGCACGGCATAATCGATCTCTCTCAACCCGATGTGCCGATCGAGGTAGGCGACCGGCTGCAAATGAATGTTCATTATGGCGATGCTACGGTCAATTTGCATCGCAGGATGTTCGGCATCCGCAAGGGAATCGTGACAGATCTTCTGGAGATTGAAGCGTAAACGGGCCGCCTCGCAAAAAGTCATCCGGCTCTACCACCATAGTTTTGCGACAAAGTTTTGTGAAGAAACGATTGTCTCGGACACGGAATGCGCTTTACAATTTGGAAATCCGTAAGCACCCGTCAGGGAGGTTATGCGTGACCTATCGACAAGCAGCATCATCCGCCAGTGATTCGCTCCAGTCCGCGGCAGCGGAGACCCGGAATGTCTCAACGCAGGATGCTTTACGCTCTGATCTGGTACAGATCGCGCCGGGCAAGAGCAAGCTGCATTGGGAACGGCAGTACCCGACAGTAGAGCGCCAGATCACGGCGGACGGCGTGCACGTAGCGCCTTTTCGCGCGGGTTTTCCACTCGAGCTGCATGCCTTTAACTGCGGGGCTCCAAACGTGCGCATGAACCGCCACGAGTACTGCGAACTCATGTACATCTACTCGGGCTCTGGCGAGTTTCAGATACAGGACCGCGCGTTTGAAATAAGATCAGGCGATCTGGTGGTGGTCGGTCCTTCGCTTTACCACCGCGTTTACCTGTCTGCAGGCGCTCGGATGAACATTGCCGTCTTGTTCTTTCAACCGGAACTCTTGAACGATCCGTCCACGGCCGAGAGCGCGACTTATTTGATTCCCTTCTTTCAGCAATCCTGCGATTTTCCGTTCGTCGTACCGACCTCTTCGGGTGTACCTCAGCAAGTGTTTGCACTGATGGAACGGATGCGGACCGGGATGCCGGCCGAGAGCCCAAGGGCGCGGCTAACGATCAAAACCTATCTCAAAATGATTCTCGTCTCGCTGCTGAATCACTATGCCGAATTGCTCGACACACGGCAGGCGCTCAACGAACGGGAGCGGGACGTCAAGCGCCTCGAGGCGGTGTTTTCCTTCCTGGAGGACAATTTTGGCAGGCATGTGGGGGTCAACGAGGCCTCGCGGATTTGTGCGATGAGCAGCTCGCACTTCATGTACTTCTTCAAGCGTGTGACCGGGCAATCCTTCATCGCCTATGCCAATCATTTTCGAATCGCAAAAGCCCAGGAGATGCTGAGGACCACGGAAAAGAATATCTCAGATATCAGCCAAGAGACGGGCTTTTGTGATCAGAGCCATTTCGGATCGACATTCCGGCGCATGGTGGGCGTCACGCCACGCGCTTATCGGCGGCAATACGGCGAGACGAAACAATCACAGCGCAACACTAGCCATGAGCCAGTTTTGCGGGCCAGTGACGCCACCTTTAATCGCCAGGCAAGCGTTCAGTGACCGGATCGTTCCACAAGACCGGCCAGGAGCGTAAATCTTGATATTTGCAAACGGATTGAAGAATCCTGAAGGTCCCGTTTCGCTAGCTGACGGAAGCTGGCTGATCGTGGAGGGCGGAGCCGACCGAGGCTGTATCACGTGGATTGCTTCGGATGGGCGCACCAGGCGGGTGGTGGCTAAAACCGGACGTCCGAACGGATTGGCGGTCGATTCGGCAGGAACGATCTGGGTGGCCGAATCTAAATTCCCCGCCCTGCTGAAGGTGGGCTTCGATGGCCACGTGGAAACGGTGGCCAAGGGATGCGATGGGGAGCCGTTTCTCTTTCCAAACGATTTGTGTTTTGGTCCGGATGGAGCCCTTTACATGACCGATTCCGGTGTGTTTATTGACGAATTCGCTCCCAACAATGCGGTGCGGGAGGATTTCGAATCGATAGATTACGATGGCCGCGTGTACCGCATTGAGCCTGCGAACGGGCGAGTGACGAAGCTCGATTCCGGAATTAAATTTACGAACGGCATCGCCTTCGATTCTGCCAAAGCGCTCTACGTGAACGAAAGCGCGACGGGCGCTGTTTACCGGTATGCGTGGTCGGACGGGAAAGTGTCGAGCGAACGCGAATACTTCGGCAATGTTGTGGACCCGTCTTTGCCTAAGGCGTGGCGCGGGCCAGACGGCATGGCCTTTGGTTTGGACGGCAGGCTCTATGTCGCGGTATTCGGTCAAGGAGATGTAACGGTACTCGACCCCTCGGGGCACGTCGCGGAACGTATGAAGACGCACGGATCGCTGCCGACGAATATCGCATTTGCGAGCTCGGGCTCGAAGCAAGTCTATGTGACCGAATACGAATCGGGCACGCTACAGACCTTTGAAGCTCCTTGTGATGGTCTGACGCTGTGGTCGGGAAGCGCCTAAGGGTACGGTTCCTAGTATGCGGAGGGCGCAGAAGATCTTGGTTCTGGCAATTAGCGTGGCCTGCGCTCTGGGCGGTGCCCAAACCATCACTTTCAACAAAGATGTAGCGCCGATCCTCTTTCGCTCCTGTGCGCAGTGCCATCGGCCAGGCGAAAGCGGACCCTTTCCTCTGCTCACCTTCGACGATGCTCGCCGGCACGCATCGCAGATTGTCTCCGTCACGCGCTCGCGATACATGCCGCCGTGGCTTCCGGATGCCGGTTACGGCAACTTTTCAGACGAGCGCCGGTTATCGGCGGGCGAGATCGGTATCCTCGCAGCCTGGGTGGAGCAGGGCGTGCGAGAAGGCAACGCAGCCGACCTTCCCGCATTGCCGCATTTCGTATCCGAGTGGCAACTTGGGCCGCCCGACTTGATCCTGCGGATGCCCGCTTCATATAGACTCCGTGCCGAGGGCAGAGACGTTTTTCGAAACTTTATCTTGCCGCCCTTCATCGCCGAAACAAAGTACGTTCGGGCGTTTGAACTGAGGCCCGGGAACAAGCGAATTGTTCATCACGCAAACATCTTCGTGGATCACCGGCGGACACTGCGAGCACGAGACGGCGTCGATGGGCAACCCGGATTCGACGGTATGGATCTTCTGGCCGAAGCTCATTCGGATTCTTTCGAGCCGGATTCTCACTTTTTGTTCTGGAAGCCCGGCACTGTAGTCCAGTCAGAACCGGAAGGCCTGAACTGGCGGCTCGATCCCGATGCGGATCTGGTGGTCAATATGCATCTTCAGCCCTCGGGAAAAGAGGAACTAATCCAGCCCGAGCTGGGCATCTATTTTTCCAACGAGGCGCCCAAATACTTTCCGATGCTGGTTCAACTGGAGCACGACGGGGCGATAGACATTCCAGCGGAAAGCAAGAATTTTGAAATCACTGATCACGTCACTTTGCCGGTAGCCGCCAAGCTGTTAGCTATCTACCCGCACGCTCACTATCTGGGCAAACGGATTGAAGCCTGGGCGGTTTTGCCGGATGGACGAGTGCAACCACTTCTTCGAATTCATGATTGGAATCAAGACTGGCAGGCGGTCTACCGTTACCGCGACCCGGCCACGTTGCCCAAAGGGACGCGTATTGAGATGCGAATCTCATACGACAATTCAAGCGGGAACGCCAGAAATCCTCATTCTCCGCCGGTTGAAGTGAAGAGCGGGCCGCGCAGCGAGGACGAGATGGGCCATGTATGGCTGCAGCTACTGCCGGAACGGAACGGCGCAGAAGACGGTCGAGTCGCTTTGCAGCAGGCAATGATGGATCGGCGCCTGGAGAAGTATCCAGGCGATTTCGTCGCGAATTGCAACTTGGGGGCACTCCTTGCCGACCGCAGAAATTTTCCGGCGGCGGCGACCCGGTTTTCTAACGCGCTGATCGCACGTCCCACAAGTGCAACTGCAAGGAACGGGTTGGGCGCAGCGCTTTTGTCGGAAGGCAAAATGGGACAGGCAATTTCCGAGTTCGAGAGAGCGCTTGCCACCGATCCGCTGCACGCGAATGCACGTTGGAATCTGGCGCACGCACTCGCTATGAAGCGCGACTTGAATGGAGCTGCCGCCCAGCTACAGATTTTGCTCCGGCGTCAACCGCAAAACGTCGACGCGCAAGCGGGGTTGGCGGGAATCTACATCCTTGAGAGACGTTACGACGATGCTTTGCCGCATCTGCGTGAAGCTTCGCGGTTGCGGCCCGATAATCCAGAAATTCGAATGAATCTAGGCGCATTGCTGGCACAAAAAGGAGAATTCGGAGCGGCCATCGAGAACTTTCGTATCGCTCTCAAACAAAAGCCGGACGACGAGACGGCACGCAAGTATCTGGCGCAGGCCGAAGCGGGATTAGCAAATAAGCAATAGAACTGGACGCGCTACCGGTTCCGCGCCGCAACTGCCTGGGAGGACTGTTGCTCGGCATTGAGTTCGTTTGCGATTTCGCGCTCCCTCTTTGCCTCGTCCGTTCTTTTGAGTTTTAAGTACGTCTCCGCGAGCAGAACGTGGGCTGGCGAGCTCTTGGGCTGGGCGGCGATCACCGTCTCCAATAACGGCAGAGCGTGTTCATAGTCGCCCCGTGCTCGCGCGAGACGCGCAAGCTGGAAATCGATGGCAGCATCATCCGGACGAAGCGCATGCGCTTTGTTGAGAAATTCATCCGCTTTACTTAGCTCTTGATTTTCAAGATAGAGCCAGCCCAGGAAGGCGTTCGCTTCCACATCACTTGGATTGCTGCGTACTCGGGAGCGGAAGAAGCCTTCCGATGCCTCGAGATTGCCCGCCAAAGCATTGGCTTCGGCAAGCGTCGAACCAAGTTGGGTCAGGGCGGGGTTCAGTTCTTGAGCGCGCTGCAACTCGATCACGGCGTCGCGTGTATTTCCGGTCATCAGGTTGTACGTTCCGATAATCAAATGCGCGTCGGCTGTATCCGAACGGCTCAGGACACCCGTGACGAGGGTGCGCGCCTTATCTATCTGCTGCGATTTCATATAAGCCGAAGCGAGCGTGGTGGCGGCGCTCAGGTTACCCGGTTGGGCCGCCATTACCGATTCGAGCTGCTCAATACCCGCACCAAGCTGGTCGGTCTTCAGCAGAGCAAGACCAAAGATATAGTGACCAAGTGGATTCGAAGGCTGAGCGGAGACAATCTGTTTGGCCTCTGCGGCCGCATCGTGGTAACGCTTCGCCTGGAAGTACGTCATGGCCAGGTTCAGCCGGATATTTGACTGAGATGGAGCGAGCCGGAGTGCTTTACTGAGCAGCCCGATCGCGTCATCGTAATTTCCCAACTCGCCGTAAATCAGGCCGAGATTCGAAAGGGCATCAACGCGATCGGGCGCACGCGTCAGAAGCGCCTCATAATCGCGTGCTGCAGCCTTCACCTGCCCTTGCTGCTGCTCGTGCACGGCAGCATTGAAAAGCTCATCGGGGCTCGTTTGCGGATCGGCGCATTCCAGGGCGGCAGTGAGTGTCACGATGAACAAAGCCGAGCGCACCACGGAGACCACCCGGGCATCGTAGCAAAGAAAAGCTGGTTGTAGAAGTGCCGCAGTAGCATCGCGACATACCGGGATACAAATCCAATAGATCCATTCGAGGTTTGCTCATACAGTCACAGTGAGGCCTGTTTCGTCCTAATCCCGCTATGCGAATGAAGGGCAAAGTTGCTGTTGTAACGGGTGCTGGTTCAGGCATCGGGCAAGCGTGCGCATTGCTATTCGCCCGGGAAGGGGCGCAGGTTGTGGTCGCGGACTTCAACGCCGCCGCAGCCGAGCAGGCCACCGAGCGGATCCGTCAGAACGGCGGGGACGGAATCTCCGTCGCAGCGGATGTCGCCGACGCAAAACAGGTCGCAAACATGGTGCAGGCTACTGAGAGGAAGTATGGACGTGTGAATGCCCTGGTGAACGCCGCCGGCGTTCTTTTCTACGGGACGATCCTTGAGACTGATGATGCTGCTTGGGAACGCGTCATGAACGTTAACCTGAAGGGAACATTCCTCTGCTGCCGGGCCGTCATTCCCCTTATGCTCAAGCAGGGTGGGGGCGCAATCGTCAATTTTTCATCGACCACGGGCGCTCACGATGCCTGCGCACATGCGGTAGCTTATGTAACTTCGAAGGGCGGCGTCGCTGCGTTTACACGCGCAGTTTCGATCGATCACGCAAGACAAGGAATTCGGATCAACGCGATCTGCCCGGGGCCGACCGACACGCCAATGCTGCGCGGGGCAATGAATACGGCGCAGTTGGCTGAGTTTGCCGACAGCTTTCCCGCCGGACGACTCGGAAAGCCGGAAGAGATTGCGCAGGCAGCTCTTTTTCTTGCCTCCGACGACTCGTCGTTTGTAACGGGGAGCATGTTGTTCGTAGACGGGGGGCAGACTGCACAGGTCTGAATTCCGACGATATATTGTTGATGACATTTCCAACAGAGCTATGGCCATGCAAACCGAGTCCGTTTCCAATCCATCTCCATTCAAGATGAAAAAGTTCATCAATAAGTCCGAGAGCCTCGTGGCGGAACTGTTGGAAGGTTTCACGCTGGCGTTTGGCAATAAAGTGCGCCTCGAAGGAAAGAATTTGATCGTTCGAGCGATGCCCAAGGCGAGGGGAAAAGTCGGAGTCGTGACGTTGGGCGGCAGCGGCCATGAGCCTGGATTAAGTGGCTTCGTGGGAGAAGGATTGCTCGACATCAGTGTGGCAGGCGGAATTTTCGCTGCCCCAGGAGCGCCCGCGGTCGTGGAGGCGATCCGCCAGGCGGATACCGGTGCGGGCGTCCTCCTGGTAATCCTAAATCATGCGGGCGATGTTCTGTCGGGGAATATGGCGCTCGAAACGGCGCGCCGGCAAGGTGCGCACGTGCAAAGCATTTTGACGCACGAAGACATTTCGACCGGTCCAAAGGCGGGGCACGAAAATGGCCGCGGGCTGGTCGGCTTTCTCCCGGTGTTTAAGATCGCGGGAGCGGCTGCGGAAGAAGGATTGGATCTGGACATGGTGCAAGCGGCTGCCGAAAAAATGTCGGCGAACATGCGCACGCTGGCCGTCGCCGTTCGACCCGCAACGCATCCCGCGAGCGGAGCGGTAATCGGCGATCCTTCGAATCCGCTCGGCGAGAGTGACATGGAAATAGGGATGGGTCAGCACGGCGAAGCTGGCGTTGGCCGGGGACCGCTCAAAAGCGCGGACGAGACAGCCGAAATTATGCTGAACGCCTTACTGGATCATTTGGAGGCCGGAGCAGATGATCGGCTTCTTGTGATTCTCAACGGCGCAGGTGCGACTACTCTGATGGAACTGTTCATCGTTTACCGGCGGGTCAGTCAGATTCTGAAAGAACGAAACATTCATATCACGCGCAGTCTCGTTGGTGAATACATAACCACGCAAGAGCAGGCGGGATTCCAGATGTGCATCGCTCGGATGGATGATGAGCTGCTTCGTTTGTGGGATGCGCCTTGCGACAGTCCATACCTGGTAGTGCGATGACGGCCACGCGCCTCGGGGCGGCGGATTTCGCAGGTCTCTTGCAAGCGGGACTGGAGGAAATCGAGCGCGAGCACGCCTATTTAAGCCGGCTCGATTCTGTAGGCGGCGACGGTGATCACGGCACCGCGATGCACAATGCGATTCGAGACATTCGTGAATGTGGAGTTCCAGCCGAGGCGGGTATGGCACAGCTCCTAAACCGAATCGGGAACTGTTTTCTGGCAGCCGACGGTGGCGCATCGGGCGGGCTGTTAGGCAGTTTCTTCCTGGGTGCAGGGAGCGAGTGCGAGGGTGTTACGGAACTCGACACGACGACCCTGTCGAATATTTTCCGCGCCGGGCTACAAGCTATGCAGCGCTTCACCAAGGCCAAACGCGGAGACAAGACAATGATCGATGCGCTAGAACCGGCCGTGCTGGCACTGGTGCAGGCAAGTGGCCGCGGCGATGATCTCACCCTTGCTCTGGAAGACGCAGCCCAAGCTGCGGCCGAGGGCGCAAGCGAAACAAAGAACATGCAAGCGCGATTCGGACGAGCGCAATATGCTGGCCCGAGAACTATTGGCTGGCAAGATCCGGGAGCCACAACCATTGCCCTATTCTTCAAGGGCTTTACCGGCGCGCTGAAGCAGAAAACAAGGAGTGAACATGGCTGATGTGGACGATGTAAAAGGCGGGCACGCCTTTCATCCGGAGATTCCGGTACCCGAGTACGGGTTTTTTGTGAAAGGCGCTCATTCGCTCGACTGGGGCATGAAGAATCGCCTGGCACGGATCTTCGACGCCCGTAGCGGCCGCACGGTCATGCTCGCGATTGATCACGGCTACTTTCAAGGTCCGACAACCGGATTAGAACGCGTGGATGTGACCATTCTCCCGCTGCTGCAGTATGCGGATGCGCTAATGGTGACACGCGGGACCTTGCGGGCAGCGATCCCAGCAGCTACCAATAAACCGGTCGTACTGCGGTGCAGTGCCGGCCAAAGCGTGCTGAAGGAACTTTCCAATGAGCTGCTAGCGGTGGATCTGGATGACGCGATTCGGATTAACGCCTCCGCAATGGCGGCCCAGGTCTATATTGGCGCTGAGTATGAGCACGAGTCCATACGGAATGTAACGGGATTAGTGGATCGCTCGCAACGGTCCGGGATTCCCGTGCTCGCCGTTACGGGCGTTGGAAAAGATATGACGCGGGATGCGCGTTACCTGGGCTTGGCAACTCGCATCGCAGCCGAAGTTGGCGCGCATCTTGTGAAGACGTATTACTGCGAACCCAGCTTTCAGAATGTGGTGCTTGGCTGCCCGGTGCCAGTCGTTGTCGCGGGAGGGAAGAAGCTGCCGGAACTCGACGCCCTCTGGATGGCGTATAAATCCATCGACCAGGGTGCGGCGGGCGTCGATATGGGACGGAATATTTTTCAAGCAGAAGATCCGGTAGCGATGATTCAAGCGGTGCGGGCGGTCGTGCACGAGAACGAATCCCCCGATCGAGCGTTCGAGCTGTACTGCTCGCTGAAGGAGACGAGCCCGGCGCACACCACGTCGCGCTAGCAGTGCTGTTGAAAGAGAGCTCCGTTCGCCTCGCCTCTGCTTATCGAGTTTTGCGTAGAACCAAAGCCCAATCGTTTTGGTCGGGAGCTTCAGGCGATGTCCAAGACGGGCCTTGTACCGCCGGAAGCTCTATCCTTTCTCCGCTCAAAGCAGAAAACCAGGTTGCCTGGTACGTTCCGGGTTTCAGTTTCACGGTTGCCTTGCCGCCTTTAGGCAGATAGATCGCATAGAGCTCCCCTGCTTTCGCTAGGCAATAATTTCCGTTATCGACAAGTTCGTCGTGTGGTTCCGTTGTCCACCAATCGAAGCTGGTGAAGAAATCGACCATGTGGCCGTAACCCAGAAACATAGTCATCGTGTCGTCGCCGCGACCGTTCATCCAGCCGCCCCCGGTATCCGGATAAATATTCGTGCCACGCCGGCAGGTCTCACCTGCGGTCTGGTAGCCGCCGGCCATCGCGATGTCCCAGGCTGTCCGCCGGAGCGTATCCGCTGAGTCACTTCCCGGGAGGGCCCAGGTCGGATAGTGGTCCTCGTACCCATATTCTTCGTTCGTCTGTGGAATGATGCGACCTGATCGTTTTTGCAATTCACGGGAAGCCAGCATCAGCGTGTGCTGCTGTCGGGACCACTCCTGATAAGACGTGAATCCAAACCAGGAGGAAGCCCGGTCTTGAGGGATCAAGCCGCCCGGGTGATCCGGTCCGGTCGGATGACTGGTCGCAAGGTGGTGATAGGGATCCCACTGCTCGACTAAAATGCCGGTTTCATGGGTCCATTTTTCATCCCGGTATCCGTTCAAGTCGTCCCCCATATCCCATGTGACATTGGAAAACGCGCTAAATCGAGCAACCGTGTAGTGAAGGAAGCGATGTTCGTCCTCGCTACCCGCATCCGGATGAACTTTGTTGTCGTTCATATCGAACACAATCGAGATGATCACGTCTTGATCGCGCGCGTATCGAAGCATGCGCTCAAGTTTCTGCCACATCGGAATGTAGAATCGCGTGTAATCGAATCCCGGATGAGTAAAATCATTCGGCCGTTCAGCGATCCAAGGAGTCGGCAGATTCGAATAATTGCCAGCGATCATCACGGGTTCACCGAAGAAGAGATTGCTTCGGCCGGCGACAGTAACGCGAATGCGATTTACCTTGAGACGATGGAGCCGCGCAATTGCCTCGCGAGTAATCCTCTCATCCTTCCAGCCTGTCAGCCAATAAGCAGTGGTGCCGTTAAAGAAGTAATGTTCGCCTGTTCCTTCCCAAACAAAATGCCACGGATTCTGCGCGTCAACGCGAATCGGGCCTTTACGATGGCCGTCGATGGCGTGAAAGGTGCCCGGGTACTCCTTTTGTGTTTGTCCCTGGTGATAAGTAACTGCGTACTTATAGTCGCCGGCGGCTGGGGGCGTGAAACGGATGCGGTAAAGCGATCCGTCTGGAGAATCGCAAAATCCATCTATCTTCCACTGCTTACCGCCTTGAATCTCAGTGAGAGTCCCCTCCACCGATGAGTCGGTGAAAGGATTGTGAACATCGGGGTTCTCAACGTTTATGGTGATTTCAACAAAATCCCAAGCATCCACAGAGGATGCTGATGGCGTAAACGTTATCTGTCCGGGAGCTGCAGTCAGAGTCATGACCGGAAGCACCAAGATCGTGAACCGAATCGCGGCAGATCTGACGAATTTAGGAAAGTGGTGTCGTTGCATCGTTGGTTGAATCACTTATTGAGGGCGAACCAGTATCTTCACGTGTTTATGTTTTTCGTACAGCAATCCGTGATAGCCGTCGTTGATTAAACTCTCGAGATTGATGCGATCCGTAATGAGCAGATCGCCTCGGAAGCTCGGATCGGACATCATGGCAATCGTCTCTTCGTACAGTCCATAACCGCTCATGCTGCCGGAGATGACTTTCTCGCGGAATACAACATCTGTGATATCGATGGCCGCCGGCTTCTCAAAAACGCCCATGATAATAAGGCGGCCTCGTGTGCGCGTGATCTTGCTCGCGAGCATGAGGGATGAGGGTTGTCCGGCACATTCGAGGACGAGATCAAACCCATTACCGTTTGTGAGATCGCGCGCAATCTGTTCGGTATCTGCAGACGCCGGGTTAATGACAAAATCCGCTCCCCCGGCCCGTGCGGCCGCTGCACGCTGCTGGGCCATCTCAATGGCAACCACATGCTTGACGCCGTACAGTCGAGCCGCCATCACACACATCAACCCGATAGGTCCAGCTCCCACCACGGCCAGATGATCATTGGGACCGGGCTGGCCCTGGGCTACCGCTCGCACTGCGGCCGAAAAAGGCTCCACAAGCGCACCAATTTCATCACTGATCGAAGTAGGCAGGCGATAGCAATGGTAAGCGAGCAGATTTAGTCGCTCGGCAAGGCCACCGCCGCTCCAGGAAGTGCCAAGAAATGCGACACGGTCGCACTGGGCCATCGAACCGGACCGACACCACCGGCAATCTCCACAACCGATGATTGGACACACTGCGATGCGGTCCCCGACCGAAAAGTTTTCGACGCCGTCGCCAATCGCGCGTACTCTGCCCGACATCTCGTGCCCGATGATGACAGGTGCTTGCACTCCCGTAAGCGCGTGAGGTTGACCGACCGGGATGTAAAGCGGCCCGCTAAGATATTCGTGGAGATCGGTACCGCAGATACCGCACCAAGCAACATCTACTTGCAACTCGCCCCGTGGAGGTGGCGGAGGCTCAGCTACGTTTTGGATACGGATATCCCGGCGCCCATGCCAAACTGCTGCTTTCACACCAACACTCTTTCCAACCTATAGAGAAGAGTAATGAGACTCGTGAACAAGATCTGTGAGGATCCGCCGTAATTTTATTGAGATATGACGTGAGAGCCGACTCAGGCACTCGGGGGCGGCGTGCCGGAGCGCTCCCGGCCCGATTGAAACTCTCGCCCGAGGATCAGCTGGGTCAATGCGCGGCTGAATGGCGCGGATCCGCCGAGCCTGTCAACCTCCTGCACAACGAGTCCATTGAGCGAATCGATCTCGGTTCGCTGGCCGCGCAGTAAGTGTTGCAACATTGATGGTCGATGAAACTTATGTGCGCAGTAGCTCTTGATCTGCTGTACGAAATCGCGTTCGGGTAGAACGATCCCCTTCATTCTCAGCATCGAGAGGGTCTCTTCGATGATGCGAGTTTGGAAATCGTCGATCGCCGGTACCTCCTTAAATTCACCGGGGCGCAGACCAGTGAGCGCAGAGATGGCGTTGATACCGCAGTTGTGAACAAACTTTTCCCAGATAGTGTTTACGATGTTCGGCACCACCACTGGATTCAAGCCGCAATCTGCGAACAACTTCGTGATCTGATCGAGTCGGGATGTTCGCGATCCATCTAGCTCACCCAGATACGTAGGCCCATCGTTGGTGTGTCGCACATCGCCGAGGGCGACCAGATCTCCGCTTTGAAAGCTCAGCCCGGCGACTACCCGGCTCTCGGCCAAGACAGCGGTAAGCTGCTCTACATTGCCTGCGCCGTTCTGAAGCGTGAGGCAGTACCCGTCCGGCTTAAGAACGATCTCGGCCGAACGCGCAGTCTGCGCCGTCGCGTGCGACGGCGCGCAGAGCAGGACCACATCGCTCGGCGGAGCCTTCGCCGGATCGGTAGTGGCAAAGCAATGCACAACAAAGTCGCCGGTCAGCCCCTCACAGTGCAACCCTCGCCCATTAATGGCGGCAACTTGCTCGGCATGGACATCGAGAAAGGCAACGTTCTGACCGATGCGCGAGAGATTAGCTCCGTATACGCAGCCGAGGCTGCCCGCTCCGATGATCAAGAACTGCGGGGTGCGTTCTTCGCTCACTCTGTACCTTCTCCTGTTGTTAGGCGCAGCCCGTCCGGGCGGCCTAAGCCGGCATCTGGGTTGCGGCACGGGACTGCGTACGATAACTGAGAGCCGTGAGACCGGAGAAACGTCGAAATACGGTGCCAAAGTAACTCTGACTGCAGAAGCCTGCCTCATAGCTGATTTCCGCGATGCTCTTATCGGTCTCGGCCAATAAGCATTGAGCGCGCGAAACGCGCAGCTTGTTCAAATGGTGAACAAACGAACTACCCGTCGTCTTACGGAAGTAGTGCATGAAATAAGTCGGACTCATTGCCACCAGACGTGCGGCATTCTCTACTCGAATCGGCTCGGAGAACTTGGCCGAAATGTAGTCGAAGACTGGCTTAAGCCGCGAGAGATCATCGTGGCTCCGCATCATGACTTCGCGTGACTCACGATTGGCCATATAGTGATTGCCGATCAGCGCCAGAATCAGCCTGACATACGTTCGCACTGCGAAGCGTGCATGATCGGATGTGTCCATCTCCCGCCGTATCCGCTGCAAGAACGTGAACACATCACCCGCAATCCCACTTTCGGCAGGAATAACGTTGCGAAACGATTCGCTTTGACGGGAAAAAGGAAGCAAATAGCGAAGGTCATCGCCAAAAGGTGACCCCGAACTGACGAGTTCCGGCCGGAAATATAGAACCGTGGAATGCACCTCGGGATGAGCAAGCCTGGTGCGCAGACAACGATGCAGAACCCGGTCTCCGACGACGATGATGTCGCCCGGATGTAGTGTGCAGGTTCGGTCGCCGCATTCATAGCCCACTTCGCCCTGTTCCACATACACAATTTCAAGATGATCCGGGCGGTGCGGAGGAACGTCGAGATTTCGATTGAGGCGCAGCAATCGAATATCAAGTGGAAATGTCGGACTCAGCGGCCACTGATGGCGATGGTCCGGCTTGATAAATCGCTCGACAATGTCTTGCACCGGTTCCCAAACGGGATGGTCGTGCTGCTGCATTCCGCGCGCCCCGATCGAAACGATCTGCGATCCTAGCATGCGCACTCAGAGAAAGTCAATTTCCGACACCTGCCTCATGCGGTCTCGCTATACAGCTGTCAGGCCGCCATCCACGGTAAAGAGACCGCCGATACAGTACTCGGCATCGCTACTGGCCAGGAAAACGGCCATTCCCGCGATATCACTCGGGTAACCAAGCCGCTTGGCTGGCGCCGCATCTGCCCAGTACTGTTTCGCCCTGGGATCCTCAAATTCGGCTGCATTCATAGGTGTGTCGATGGTGCCCGGAACAATGGCGTTGACTCGAATCCCTAAACCTGCGTAATCGGCAGCCATGGCCCGCATCAGGCCTGCCACGCCACCCTTGCTTGTGCTGTAGGCAGTCAACCGCGTAAAACCGTAGAGACCGGTGGGAGAAGCCATCATGATGATCGCGCCCTGTTTCTGGTCTATCATGTGGGGCAGAACGGAGCGTGAACAGAGCCAGTAGCCCTTCAAGTTGACGTTCATGGTTAAATCCCAGACCTGCTCGGAGATCTCATGGGCGCAACCTTCGCCGGGTGCAATGATACCGGCGTTGTTGCAGAGCACGTCGATCCGACCAAAGCTCTCCAGTGTTCGATCGGTCATGCGCTGGACATCCTCCGCTGATGACACGTCGATCTCAACCAAGATCCCTTCTCCGCCAGCGCCCTGGATTTCAGCGAGCGCCTCGCTCCCTCGCTTTGCATCGCGTTCGGCAATCACCACGCGTGCACCTTCCCGGACAAACCGGATCGCAATCCCTTTTCCGATCCCAGCTCCGCCGCCCGTAACGATAGCCACCTTATCCTTTAACCGCAAGCTGCTCTCCTGGGGACAAATTTTGCCTACCGTATCGGCAATATAGAGCTCCAATGATCGACCAGGCGAATCCCACCAGCATGGCCAGCTTGGAAATGCTTAACCAGATATAGAAGCAGATCAGGAATCCAACCAGAGGAGCGATCAAGTTGAGCAGAACGTGTATGCCTCGGCGCTCCCGCCGCCAGAGATAATAGTGCGCAAAAACGGAAACGTTCACCATCATGAAGGCGATGCACGCTCCAAAGTTCACCAACTGGGCGGCTTGATCAAGATCGATCAGTATCGCACCAATGCAAGCGAGTGCGCCTAAAAGCAGAAGAATATAGGTGGGTGTACTTCGAACGGGATGCAGATAGCCGAAGAAGCGTGGCGGCAAACGGCCATCTCGGCCCATGGCGTACAGCAGACGCGATGAACTAGCTTGACTCGTGATGCCACTTGCCCAGGCTTGTGCCACGACTAGCGCGGCGATTACGTAATAAAGGTGAGCGCCGCCGATAAGACGTCCGATCTGCGCAAACGCGGTTTCCAGATTCGTGAGCGTCTTGTAGTCGGGCGAAATCAGTTGGCCGAGCCAGGTGAGAAGGACAAAGATTGAGCCGGCAATCAGGCACACCAGGAGAGTCGCACGTCCGATGTTCCTGGCGGGATCTTTGGTATCTTCGGCCAAAGTCGAGATACCGTCGAAGCCGAGGAAGGAGAGCACGGCAATGGGCGTAGCGGCCATTACCGCCGTAAGCTGAAAGGTCCGGGAGTTGAAGAAAGGAAGGAGATATCCGGAATTTACCGCTGCCGGCCGCAAATACAGCCACTTCACGGCATCACCGACAAACCATAAAACAGCTGCCGCTAAGACCAGGTTGAAGAGAAGGGTCGCGAGCGACGTCGTCCTCATCCCGCTAAGATTGACCCCGGTCATTAACGCAGCGGAGATCAGGACGTACACAAAATATGGAAGCGCGGGTGCAACACTGTTGAGACTAGCGGCGATGATGATGACGCTGAGCAGCGGCAGCAATACGTAATCGAGCATTACAATCCACCCGGAGAAAAAGCCGGCTAAGGGGTGGATGCCATGCCCAGCATAGGCATAAATGGAACCCGCCTCGGGAAACGCAGCGGCCATTCGACTGTAACTCAAGGCCGTGAAGCTGACTGCCAGCATAGCGATGAGGTAGACGAGTGCGAAATGGCCATGCGACTTCACACTTCCAATACCGAAAAATGTAAAAGGCGCGGTAGGCCCCACAAAGGCAAGCCCAAACAGGACTAACGTCCAGAGCGAAAGCACTCGTTTGAAAGATGTCTTGGGACTAGAGCTTTCTGGCAAAGGAACTCCGCTCTTCCGCTGCACTGAAATCTAAAGCGGCACGGCGGAAGCTGGCGCGACACCGGCGGGAACACGCGTCATCTTGCGGTCCACCGCTTCCTGAATGAAGGCCACCACCTCTTCCGAGATCGCAAGCATCCGATCGAAATCGTCGAGCGGGGTCGTCAGCGGCGGCTTGAACTTGTAAACGTTTGCGCCCATCCCACCAAACTGTGTAATGAGACCCTTTCCGAGAGCAAAGTTCCAGGCAGCCCGGCAGGCAGCGGTGGCCGGAGCTTTTGTTTTTGAGTTCTCCACGAAGTCTATGCCGATAAAAAGACCGGGTCCGCGCACATCGCCGATGACATCGTATTGCGCAGCCATTTTCTTAAAACGTGCGGTAGCCCGTTCGCCCAGCATGCGCGCGCGCTCCACCAACTCTTCGTGCTCGATGACGTCCAGCACGGCCAACCCAGCTGCCGCGATGAGCGGCTGATTCATAAAGGTGAGCATGTGCCAGGGTTGTGACTCCAGGCCTTCTTTTACGAGTTCAGGGCGCACAATGAAGGCACCGATCGGCATGCCGCCGCCAAGCGCTTTGCCAGCGATCAGGATATCGGGCTGCACATCGTAGACATCACAGGCCCACATGGCCCCACAGCGACCTAAACCGGTTTGTATTTCATCGACAATCAGCAGAATGTTGCGCTCGCGGCAAATACGCTGTACTTCACGGTAATACTCGCGCGGAAACACCGCATGTCCGTTGGGCCCCTGCACGAGTTCGAGCAGTAGCGCAGCCGGCTGATTGAAACCGCCTGCTTCAAGGCTCGAGACCAGTGCACTGATAGCGGCGTCCGCGATGTCTCCGGCTTCTCCGAGCGGTGGACGATAGGTATCTGCTGACGGAACCTGACGGAACGTGGGCCACCTGGTAGCCCCCGGGAACCAACTGCGAAGTCCCGGCATCCCTCCTAAACTCATCGTCGCGAGAGACATGCCGTGGTAAGCGCCGGTCAAAGAGAGAATCTCGGAGCGACCGGTCACATGAATCGCAAACTTGACGGCAGCTTCCACCGCCTCACCGCCGCCCGGGCAGATGAAACACTTTGAAAGGCCAGCCGGAGCAATCGATGCCAGGCGTGCACAGAACTCGATCGCAGTAGTGCTGTCGTGCAACAGGTTCACGCTCGGCAACTTTGCTGCCTGTCTAGCTATGGCGGCAGCCACGAGCGCATTCGAATGTCCGACCATGGCCGGACCCGCCGAGCCCGACATGGTATCGAGGTACATCTTCCCGTCCACATCCCAAAGCCGGGCATTTTCGGCACGCTCGAAGATAACCGTCTTCTCGCGTTGTACGGCATGCAACACGTGCTGACGAGAAAGCGATTCGTAATCTACTGAATTCATTTTGAATAGTCCTTTATGAGCGGAACAGACCTGATCCGGCGCCCACCATCGGGGTTCAGGTGCTTCTCTTCGTTACTGACCTGGCGCTCGTGACTCTTTGTCCGCGCTGTCGATAACGAGAGCCCAATCTCCGGCACCAGGCGGAGCAAATTTTTTCGTCCCCTCGGTTGCGAAGGATCCGATTTTCGTTGCGTTGCCGGTGCGTGGATTGAACCACCAACCCTCGGCGGTCTTGCCGGCAATTTTTGTGAGATCGACTTCAATGGTTCGTGAGGTGGGCATGTACGCGATCAGCGTTCCGCCGTCCGAAGTCCTCGCAGCGGCGAGGTAATCTAACCCGTTAAACTCGCCGAGGCCGCTGGTGACAACCTTATGCTCCTGATCGGGCACGAGTTCAAACCAAGGTCGGCTCCGAAAGAACTTGCCCCAATACATCATTCCAACCGAGCCGGGCAGATCCATTGCCGATTGCCAGCCCGTACTGAACGACCAGATTGGGAGATTGCCCAGAACATGGCCGAAGCCGCCGCAAAGAATCGCCCAGTAGGCCTGCCTTCGAACTTGTACTTCGGAGGCGTTATGTTCACCTTCGTAGGTAGATTCGATCAGGAAGTTCGGACGAATTGGCTTGCGATTGTAGTCAGCGAGTAAGTTCTGGTGAACGATCTTGTAGTCATAGGTATCGCCAAAGTCCAACCAGCCGGCAGTATATTGCTCGGCCGGAACTGCGTCCGGATGACAGTGCGCAGTAAAGAGGTGGCGGTGGTCATACTGCCGAATGCCAGCGGCGATTGCATTGATTTCATCAATGGCCTCGCCGGGGTTACGGTCGCCGCCCATGACCCAGAGGATGTTGTCGTATCCGGCGTAGCGCTTGCCCAGGAAGCGGCCGTATGCACCTGCGTTTTCCTTGCCGGTCTTGATGATCTCCTTGATGAATCCTTCGTCCGTTCCGATGTACCCGAGGTAGATGGGTGCGAGCAGGACGACCATCCCGTGGTCCGCGGCTTTACGGATCACTCGATCGGCATGCGCGAAGTACTTCTCGTTCGGATGGGACCAATCGTTCATATCTGCGAACGGCGTTTCCCCTGCCGAGTCGAACGGCGGACGCTTGCTGAACTTATGCTCAATCAGATTCACCAGCAGCGTGTTGAAGCCCTTCGCCTGCCGGTTTCGGAGATACTGCTCCGCTTCGGTTTCAGTCAGGTTCGCGATCAGCGACCAGGCTGCATCGCCCTGTGCCAGGAAAGGTTTGCCAGCAGGATCGATCAGATAACGATGATTCGGGCTGACTGACCAGCCTGCGGCTGGATCGGCCGATTGCCCCGCCAATGCTGGTACTGATACAGAGAGGCAGAGAGCGAGAGCTATGACAGATCCGTTGATTCTTAGCATCGAGGGGGTTGTGTTTTCAGAAAATTAACTTCAATCCGAGTTGCAGGATGCGCGGCGAAAAGGCGGATGAGACTTCTCCGTTACCGATATTTTGAGAACCGTTGCAAGCACTGCCCGGTGCGGTTTGATCGCTGCAGGAGAAGTTTACGCCGCTCCATTGCGGATGATTGAACGTGTTGTACGTCTCGAGCCGAAACTGCAGCGAACTGCCCTCCTTACCGAGCCCACCGATCCGGAAATTTCGCATCAGCGCCAGATCCCAATCATTACGCCCGGGACCCGCTATGGGATTCTTGCCCAAATATCCGAACATGCCTGGCTGATTGTCGGCCCGTAGCTGGTCTACCGTCACTTGCGCCAACGCTCCAGGATCGAACCACGTCTGCGTTGCTCCGAACTGTGGATCCTGCACAACACCTTTCTTTACAGTCAAGCTGCCGACGGAATTGCAGACAGCCGGACCGCCGATGCCCGTCGCCATACCTGCAATGCCACAGGTGGTATCGATCGGCGGACCTGTCATGAAACTGGAGATGCCGCTGATTTCCCAACCCGACGCCGTTGCGCGAAGCCAACGGCTTTTACTGTTTGCGAAGAACGGCAGATTATAGACGTAGTTCAGAACGAGGATGTGCGCCTGGTTCAAACTCGAAGTTCCATACCAACGATGCATGTTGCTGTCATCTACCCGGTTTGAAACGATATCGTCCAGCGTGTGCGACCACGTGTAGGCTGCCTGGAAGGTGAGGTTGTGGCCGATATTGTGGCGCAGGTTGATCTGCAAGGAGTTGTAATTCGAGTTAGCGGTGCTTTCCCGTTGCGAGATCGTTCCATACCCGCGGTAGGGAACGAAGAATAAAGAGGGTTGCAGGGTATTGATCAGGATGTTTTGCACATTGCAGTTACCCGCGGCGTCGCATCCGGGGGTCCCGGCAAGCGACGGTACATTCTCAATTCCAGAGTTATCGGGAACCTGGTTGATATTACGCGAACGCTGCAGATGCCGGCCTAATGATCCAACGTAACTAGCTGTCAAGATCGTGTTGTCCGGCAATCGCTGCTGCATACCGAAGCTGTATTGCTGAACCTCCGGCCATTTCTGACTTTCCGGCACATTCGAAAAATTCGCCGGTCCGAGCGGTCCCGGACCTACGTTGTTGTAACCGAGAATGTTGTACCCAAAGAGATCGGTGGCTGTCGGCGGATTCCCGTTGAAGCCAGCTCCGCCCTGCAATGGGTTGCTGCTATCCCAGTTAAGGGCGTACCCGCCCCGCAGTACTGTAGTTCCGTGTCCGGAAGGATCCCACGCGAAACCAAATCTGGGCGAGATTGTGCCCCGATAAGAGCGAAAGCAGCCTTCAGGCACGCCCCCGGTGCCACACTCTGCCAGACCGTTTCCATAGTTCAGGTAGTTGGCGCCGGATCCTGGAATCAGATTTCCAGCGGAGTCGAGTTGTGCTTGCTTTGCTGGATTGTATTGCGAAGGAATGAAAATCGAGTCGTTGGTAGGCCGAACGGCGTCGTGAAAGGGTGTTATCCAGTAATACCGCACGCCCAGGTTCAATGTCAGTTTTGAGGTGACACGCCAGTCATCCTGAAAGTAGGGTTCGAAATCCCATTGGCGCCAATGCCCGAGGGCGGCTCCTCCTAGTAACTGGCCATTCACCACGCGACCATATTCTTCGTAGTTTGCGATCCGGCCGACAAAAAGGTCGGCCAGCGCATTGCCGGTAGTCAGGGGAGATGAGTTAGAAAACGTCAGAAACCCTTGCGTGTTTAATCCGATATTGGTGGTCGTGTTGATAAAGTTCTTGCGCAGATAGAACCCGAACTTCAGCGTGTGCTTGCCCTTCGACCAGATCAGATTGTCTTTGATCTGCGGCTGTGGATCCCAGAAGAAAAAGTCGAACCCAGTGGATTCTGCGAAAGAGAATGGAACCCCGCCAGAGACGTTGATCCCGGGTAGCTTCGTCTCGGCTTGGTTGGCCGGGAAAATCGTCTTCGCTGCAAAATCGGGAGGCTTGCTGATCGAGTTGGCAGGCGAGCCCGTGCCGAGTGAGTTGCTGACGGTGTTAACGTCGGCCGAAACGCTTACGATCACCTCATTCAAGAGGTTCGGCGTCATGGTCTGAGTCAGATGTGCAACAAAGGATTTTGCCGGACTCGTCCAAGTGGACTTCACAGTGGCAAAATCGGCGCTCGACCACAAAGTAGGCACGAAATCCTGCTCATAGGCGTCCTGGGTGTAGCGAACGAAGAGACGAATGTTATCCGTGAAATTGTGATCGACTCGGAACATGTCGCCCCTAAAGTTGGTAGGCAAACTGGGTGCGGCCGTGTACCGGTTAACTCCATTGTTGGGCAGCGGAATGAGGCCGTTTAACAGAGCCGAGCCAGTTGCGCTTACCGGCACAACATTGTTCTTATAAGTGGTACCGGTCGCGGGATCGATCGGCAATGCGCAGCCTGAAGCGACAACCGGATTGTAATTGCTTGATCCCGAATCGCACTCGCTGAAATCACCTTGCCGCATGCGAACGGTCGGCACCTCCTTGTCGATAACTGTTCCCTCACGATTCTTCCGCCACTCCTCGGAGACAAAGAAGAACGTTTTGTTGCGGTCGACGTTGTAGTGCTTCGGGATATAAACAGGACCGCCGAGAGTGAAACCGAAATTATTTCTCTTCAGCGGTGTTTTGGGAGCCGAGCTGCCATTGCCGGTGATCGTCCGGTTGATAAACCAATCGTTGGCGTCGAACTTGTCGTTTCGGATGAATTCGAAGATGTCTCCATGAAAGTCCCGTGTCCCGGATTTGGTAACGACTTCGATGTTTGCACCTGCCGACTTACCGTATTCAGCGCTGTAGTTCGACGTAGAAATCCGGAACTCTGCAATAGAATCCACACTGGGGTAAACCATCAGCGAGTTACTGCCGGAACCCTGGTCGACATTGTTGGTGCTGTCAATTTCCCAGTTATTGAAGTTTCCGGGAACACCGTTGAACGAAATCGTCGCATTTGCCAAGACTCCGACCGACGACGGGTCAAAGCCTGTGCTGAGGCTAGCTGCGCCCGGCACCAGCGTGGCCAGGTTGGCGAAGTTTCTGGCGTTCAAGTTCAGCTGGCTAACCTGTGAACCTGTGACAACGTCGGATAGAGCTCCCGATTCCGTGTCAACCTTCGCCTCGTTGGAGTTAACATTGATCTGCTCGGACACCGAGCCGATTTGCAACGCGAGGTCGACACGCAAGGTATCGCCGGCCGATAGCGTGACGCCGGTGCGGACCAATTTCTGGAAACCCGTTTTTTCGACAATGATGACGTATGCGCCCAGCGGTGCACGCGGAACCACATACTCGCCGGATGAATTGGAGACAACCCGACGCGCGAAACCCTTATCTGCATTCGAAACCGTTACGGCGGCTTGCGGAATGACAGCGCCGGAGGAATCGGTGACGGCACCGACGAAGCCGCCGAGATCCTGGGCCCGAGCAGCCGAGCAGCCCATTGCTAGGAACAACGCGATCAGCGATAGTCTCATCTCGTTTGCCTTCTTTTCTCCGTCGATCGCTCTGTGAGGCGCAGTCTAACTTAGCCGCGCCCGCTTCCCTTCGGCGTGGAGAGTTGAAGATTCGTCGGATTGCTTTGAATTGGAGTGTATGGCGTTGGTGAAGTGGTTTCTATAACAAATGCGAAAACCGGTATCACGAAACTGCTGTTGGGAGCAGTTACGGAACGGTAGGCGCAGGCTCGACGGCCGACTGCTTGAGTCGCTGCTCCTCAGAGAGCGATCTCACTTGTCGGCGGTCGGCATCTTTGTAGAGACGATCCGCGAGACGAAGCTCTGAGCTGGCAGCGCGGTTCATCCCTGCTTTCTGGTAAGCGCGCGCCAACTGGTAGTGCAACCCACCATCCTGCGGCTCCTCCTTCAACGCAGCCGTTAGAATTTCAATGGCGCGTTGAGGATCATGCAAGCGTAAGTAAGCCTTGGCAAGCGAACTAAGCAACGTAGCCGAATGCGGATTGTAATGGCGGCCTGATTCCAGGGTGCGCACGGCACCGGAGGCATCGCCCTCTTCGAGGCGTATCGCACCGGCATGTTCAAATGCCCAAAGCTCCTGCGGCGATAGGCGTGCCTCCTGCTCGAAATCGTCGAGGGCATGGGGGTAGTCGCCGCGCGCTTCATAGATAATGCCCCGATAATAGTGCGCGAATGGAATATCGGGTGCTACCGCCATCACCTTCGCTATTTCGACTTCGGCTTTTTGATTATCATGCAAAGCCAGATCTGCTTGAACGGCGAGCAGATGAACTTCGGGGCCGTCCCCTCCGGCAGCAATCATCCGCGCAAAGGCCTGTTCGGATTCGGATACCCGCTTCAATTCGGCAAGCGAGATGCCAAGCATGAAGAAGTAATCCACGGAAGACTGGCTGTCGTGTAACCGAATAAACTCCGCAGCCGCATCCTCGTAACTGTTCATCATGTAGCTGCAAACTGCCTTCAGAAAGCGCGCCTGCGTGCTGCCTGGATCACGTTCTAGATGGCTCGCGAACGAGTTTACCGCCAAGGCATACTCGCGCTGTCGATAGCGCACCAAGCCGAGGTTAAGATCGATTCCGGGTAGAGCCGGGGCGAGTTGCTTAGCCCTATCCAGACTTCGCACTGCCTGATCGAAATCTCCGGCCCGCATGTAGGCGATACCGAGATTGCTATAGACTGGAGCGGTTTTCATACCGACAGCGAGCAGATGACGAAAGATTTTCAATGCTTCGGAATCCCGGTGAGCTACCAGATCTTGCTGTCCCTTTGCAAACAATGCCTGATCCGGTGGGCTACTCTGGCCGCCGTCGATAGTGGTCGCGAGAGTCGGAATCGAAGCGGAGAGCATGCAAATGGCAAGCTTTGCCAATCCCAAGCGCAGCCTCACAAGCGCACACATGTGTCTGAAGCGCAGACCATAGCTCAACGTGAACGCCGCCAATGCGACGATGTGGAAATACCATACCATCTCTCCGATTGGAAGAAGTTCCGGACCTGCCTTAACGACCATGCAGACAGTAGAAGGCGGAGCTCGAACCCTTCGTGAGACGGTTAGCTTAGATTTGGCAGCTCCGACTGCCCATCCATCTCACACCGATGCGCTGTGACTCATCCCTAAGCGAAGAGCAGTTACCTGTCGTTACTCCGTTTTGAGTGCTGAGGCACGGTGGGTGTTTAAACGATGGAGCGGGAGACGAGAAAGTTGTGCTTGTCAAGTTCTGCAAAAAGGAATTGGGTAAACCGGTCTGTCTACTGATTTAAGAAAAGTGACATCCAGCCTCACATTGTAATGCGGCCGCTTAACCTGACAGTGCCTATGTCACCCCACAACCTTGCATGCTCTCGCACTGCTTTCCCAAACAGCTGCTCATGCCGACTACTGTTGTGACAAAGTTTCAATCGAATCGGCCGCTAGGACACCGCTCCTCTTGAGAGTCCTTCGGCAAAGAAAATTGCTCAAGATGAGCCCGAACACGGCACCGCAGAAGTTAATGGCAACGTCGCGAAGGGCTGGGTCACGTCCTGGGAAGAAGCTCTGGAGCCACTCACTCAACGCACCGGAAGTAAATGCTATCAGGAGAATGACTGACGTCCTCCACCGTTCATTCGGCATTACATAAGAAAGGAGCATCGCAAGCGCCGCGAACAGAGCCAAGTGCACTCCTTTCTCAGCGATGAAGTGGAGGAGAAGGAAGCCGAAGCTGTGGGGTCGCACAGGCCCGAAAGACAAAGCCATTACTGAATGGAACGCTCGATCACAGACTTCTCCTGCGAGGGAAGTTGACGTAAAAGCTATGAGTACAGTTACTGCGACCACCCACAGCACACCGCCATTCATCTTCCGGAGTTTCATGTTTTTATTGGATCCTGGCATTTGCAAACCGAGAGCCTGGGCACAGTTACCTTCAACGGGATAGTGTTTGGGGTGTTCTTCGGAGCATCAATTTGCATGAAATGAGGGGCGCGGCCCGCTTAAGCCGCTCGCGCGCGTTTGGCTTATTTGAAACACTGCGAGGTAAGGTACTTCTGCTCGTGGATTACGCGCTCCTGCTCGGCGAGCTGAATATCGGAAGTTACCATCATGCGGACGAGCTGTTGAAAGCTGGTGGCCGGCAGCCATCCGAGAGCTTTGCGGGCTTTGGCCGAATCCCCAAGCAGGTAATCGACCTCGGTCGGGCGAAAGTACCGTGCATCTATTTCGACGTGCTCCTGCCAGTCGAGTCCGGCGTGGGAAAAAGCCTGTTCGAGAAACTCGCGTACCGAGTAGGCCTGCCCGGTAGCCACGACGAAGTCGTTCGGCTCGGAGTGTTGCAGCATGCGCCACATAGCCTCGACATAATCGCCGGCAAAGCCCCAGTCGCGCCGCGCATCGAGATTGCCGAGGAAGAGTTTCTGCTGCAGGCCGGCCTTGATGCGGCCGACGGCACGGGTAATCTTGCGCGTGACGAACGTTTCACCGCGGCGGGGCGACTCATGATTGAAGAGAATGCCGTTGGTAATGAAAAGATTATAGGCTTCCCGATAATTGATTGCATACCAATGCGCCGCTACTTTCGAGACGGCGTACGGACTGCGTGGATAGAAGACGGTTGCCTCATTCTGGGGAGGCTTGGCCGCGCCGAACATTTCGGAAGAACCGGCCTGATAGAAGCGTACGTCACGGCCGGTGTGCTCGACGTGATCGCGCATGCAGTCGAGCAGCCGGAGCGTGCCGACCGCGTCGGCGTCCGCGGTGTACTCGGGATTCTCGAAGGAAACCTTGACATGCGATTGGGCGCCGAGGTTGTAGATTTCATCCGGCCGCGAAGCTTCGACCACCCGCCTGAGGCCGGTGGAATCGGAGAGATCGGCGTAATGGAGGATCAAGCGGCGGCCTGTCTCGTGGGGATCTTCGTAGAGATGATCGATACGCGCCGTGTTGAAACTCGAGCTTCGGCGCAGAATGCCGTGGACCGTATAGCCCTTCGAGAGCAGCAGCTCCGTCAGGTACGACCCGTCCTGTCCCGTGATGCCCGTGATTAAAGCGGATTTGCTCAAATTGACTCTCCTAAACTTTCGAATAAACGGCAGATGACGGACCAGCCGCGATGTAGAAACAGGTACTCGCCGTTATTACCGAACGAACTCAGCGGGCGCGCGGGGACGCTGCGGTCGTTCGGGATGACGGCGATTGGGTTCGTTTCCTCAAAAAAGATGCGGGGAACCTGACGCGTAGAAACGCTTGCGGCGCGCTGGGCGAGGGTTGGCATCGCTCAGGACGTCACGATCCGGGCTACTTCGGCCGCCCAGGCTTCGGGTGAAAAACGGGAGATGATTTCCTGCGAGCGCCGGCCCATATCGAGGAGCGAGGTGCGATCGAGGGCGCTGACGGCGGTGAGGCAACTGGTCAGATCACCCAGCAATCCGGGGTCAAAGGAACAGCCGTTCTCTCCTTCCGCTAGCAGGTCCTCGGCGCAGCCGCAGCGGCGGGAGATGATGACGGGCAATCCGGCGGCCATGGCTTCGTTGGCGACGAGTCCCCACGGTTCACGCGTGCTCGGGAGCACGAAGCAGCCGGCGAAGGCGTAGAACTGAGGGAGTTCGGCGGTTGTGCGCAAGCCTGGAAAGTAAATGTCCCGAACGAACTTCGAACGGGAGGCGACGCGCTCGAGCGGCTGGCGCTCGGGGCCGTCTCCGACAAAGACAAGCGACCAGCGGCCGCCCGCCTTGCGGTATTCAAGGTAAGACTCGAGCAAGCCGACCACGTTTTTCTCAGCCGCGAGACGTCCCACATAGAGGAAATACTGCTCGGGCAGGTCAAAATCCACGGCTCGAGAGTGCTTGCGGATGGCTTGCGACTGGTGGCGGAAAAATGCGTTGTCGACCACGTCATAGAAGCCAGCGATCCGCTCGGGAGGAAACCCGAGGCGTTCGAGATAGCGGCGATGCGGGGCGCCGCCCGCGACCGCCCAGTCGAAAAGCAGGCGAATGACGAGTCCTTTGAGCGCTTCCTTGCCGGCCCGGCGCTTGTGATCGCCCTCGGTGCTTTCAGTCATGAGCACGGTCCGGCGGCCTTTGAGCTTGCCCCAGAGCGCCGCGGCTAGACCGGGCGCGGTGTAGTAGCCGGGCACGAGAACAACTTCGGGACTTAGCCGGTTCAGACGACGCCAGAGCGCAGAGGCCATCTTCCAGCCTTTGACTTCACCCCAGCTACGGTCGGGGAACAAGGTTTCAACCGGCAACGCAGCCGGGAGATCTTCGCGAAATTTGAGACCCGCATGCACGCCTACCCCACCGACCATCTCGATACCGGCGACGTGACCGCCCAGATCCTGGTGCCCGGATAAACCTTCGAAGCGCGCGACGTGATAGGCATACCAATCTATCCAGATGACGACGATACGACCGGCTTTTTCGCGGGGCGAACGCGCGGCCCGAGCGCCTTGCGGCTCCGTAATCATGGAGTATTCCTTTTGAGAGAAATGACGGCGCCCGGTCCTCCGGAAGCGATCCGTGGTTTGACAAGCATGGCCGAAGCCGCAACCACGGTGACGGTCGCGAGAAAAGCTTCAAACATACTGGACCGACTTTCGAGGCGCAGGCGTGGAGGCAGGCGGGTCTGAGGTGGTTTCGTGTTCGGCCAGAAACTCGCGCGCAGCTGCCACCACACCTGATTGGAAACGGCTCCAGGTAAATTGCTCGGCCCGGGCGCGCGCGGCAGACCGCATCTGACGAAGTTCCGGCCGGTGATCAATCGCCCACTCGATGTGCGCGGCCAGCAGATCTGGACGTCTTGGCTCGACGACAAAGCCTTCGCGCTCTTGTTCGATGAGGTCGGGCGCGGCGGTATGAGTGGTGCTCAAAATAGGGAGACCGCAGGCGAGCGCTTCGAGCAGCACCTGTCCGAAGCCTTCGGCAACGGAGGGAAGCACGAACAGATCGGCTTGGCGATACGCTTCGATCAACTCCGTGTGACTGACAGAGGGCCGGATCCTGACTTGTGAACCAAAGGGCTTGAAGAGCGACAGATCGTCGACCACGCGACCGCACACGGAGAGTTCGACCCGTGGGCTTCGAACGAGGCGGAGCGCCTCGAGCAGATACTTGATGCCTTTGCGCTGGTTGATGGTGCCGACGAAGAGCAGTTGAAGCGGCCCGGAGATGTCGTGTGCCGCGGCCGAAGGCGCAAATCGCGCCAGATCGACGCCGTAAGGAAGGACGCGGATGGCGGCGGGATCGGCTCCGTTTTCGATAAGTGTCTGGCGGGTAAACGAAGAAGCGACCAGAAAACGCCTGGCGAGGGATGGTTCGGCGGTGAGGCGATCGAAATCCTCCTGCGGCAGAGAGAGCTCCCATTCTTTGCCGAGCGACTCGGCGCAATCGGGGTGATCGGCCAGTTCCCGCAAGAGAATGCGGCGGACGCTGGCGGGATGGGGATGGAGCTGGAAGAGCACGCCAGGCTTTCCATAGCTCGCAAAAGCGTGATAGCCGTAGTAGCTGTAGCTGAGCAGAAGCGAGTCCGTGCGGGCGGCGAGTTTTCCGGCAGCGCGGCCGAGAGCGGCATCGGTCGAACGAATGGCGCGGCGCCGCCAGCGGAAGGGAGCGGCCGGCATTTTCTCGATCAGATAGGAGGCGAGACCGGAGATGCGCTGCTGGCGGACGAGCGATGAAGGCAATTGCGGATGCTTCCGCGCGCGCAGGAGGGCGGTGATGCGGGCGGGAAAGAGAGCCGCCAATGCCATTGCCCAGGAGCGGTCGCCCGGCCAGTAGAGATCCGTGACAAGACGCTCGAGCAGGCCGGCTTCGGCGAGCGCGGCTGCGACCTGGTACGCATCTCGTGCTCCGCGATGAACGACGACAACGCGTTTCGCCACTGGTTTGAGTCGCGGCATTAGAGCAGCGCCTCGAGCCCGGAGACCATCGTCATGCTGGGTTCAGGCATCCAAGCCTCCGCCGGGCGTTTCAAGAGCCTGGGGCCGAAAAAGTCCGCGGCTGCGCAGGACTTTCAGCAGGAATTGTAAAGAGGGGAGCCAGCCATGGCGCCTGCCCGTCACGACGAGCATCGAGAGAGCGGCAGCGGAGAGTAGCGCCATGCCAAGCGTCAGGACTCCAGTCAGCTCCGGCCTCGCCGAGCGCGCCAGGGCGAGCGCCGATAAAGCGAGGCTGGTACCTGTACTCAAAACAAAGACCGCGTTCATACCGGGCGGAACGCAGTCTCTGCGCGTGAGATACAGCAGCGTAAGAGACGCCGATACGAGATGGCCGGCCAGATAAAGGAGAGCGCCTTGCCAGGCGTTTCCTCCGTGAAAGAAAAAGAACGTTGCGCCAGCGGCGACCAGCAGCGCCCAGAGCGTGTTGACGATCCCGGTGGTGCGAATAGAGACGATACTGAGCCGCGCTGCCGCCGGAGCATTTCCCATGTGGATGACGGCCGTCGAGAGAGCGACCGAAGCGGCGGCGGCGGCGGCCGCGTAGGTTGCGCCATAGAACAAAATCAGAGCCCAAGGAAGAATGACGATGCCCAGTGCTGCAATGGAAAGCGACACGAACGTGGTCACGACCGTGCAGACTGCCATGACCCGGTCGGGAGTATTTTCGCGGTTGCTTTCGCCGCGCGCCATAACGGCGAGGCTGCTCTCGGTGAGAAGGCCGGGAAAAAGACCGACCATGTTCCTCAGCTGGTGGGAAATGGCTAGGAATCCAATCTGGACAAGCGAGGTATCGGAGCGGGCAATAACGGTTGTGAGCCACCATCCCGCGGCATTGATCCCGACCAGTCCGGCGAGCTGGACCAAGCCGAAAGACCAGACTTCCCGAAGGAGGGGACCAACGGTTTCGGCGCGGGCAGGAGCCGCGCGAGGGGCGAGGCCGAGCGGGCGATAAAGAAGCGCACAAAGAGCGACGGCGGCAAACATCACCAGGCCCTGGCTGGCAATCATCGGAACGGGGCCTACGCGAGAGGCGGCGGGAACGAGCGCGAGCAGGCCGACTCCGACCGTCGCCGAAAGAACGAGAATCGCCGGCAAACGGCGCTGACCGACCAGGAATCCACGGCAGCATTCGAGCAGGATCAGACCGGCCGCACAGAGCGCCCCCCAGTGTAAGAGTCCGGTGAGACTCGCCTTTCCGAGCAATCGCGCGATGGGGGCGGCGCCGAGCCAGAGCACGAGCGCGGCGAGCGCAGAAGAAACAAGCGAGATGATCGCGAGCACACGCACAAGCGCCGGGTAACCAGCGCTCTCGCGCCCGTAGCGGCCCGAAAACCGGACGGCGGTCGAGCCGATTCCGCCAGCTGCATAAGAAGCGATATTGTTGGCGGTGGAAAGAGCGAGCGCATAGGCGCCAAAGGTGGAAGCGCCGCCGAGGCGCGCGGCGAGGAGATTCGCCACGAAGCCGAGGCCGCGTTCGAAGATCATCCCAGCCCCGAGCGCCGAAGCGCCGTGGACGAGGTCCCGTGCCGGGCCTTTCGCGAGCGGGGCGGACTCCGGCAGGCTGGTTTGCATCGGGAGCTTAGGGGCGCCGCTCTCTACCTCTGCGGCGGCCGTCATCGACGCTTCGTTTCTCCAGCTACCCTATCCGATGGCCCGGCGTATTGGTGATAGATGTTGTAGTCGCAGGCCTTTCCTTCTGCCAAACAATCGCAAGCGTCCGGAATGATGATGGCCAGGTGGAGCATAGATGCGCTGTCGATGAGCACAGAGTTGAGGTCAGCCATTCGAGTATTCAGCAAAATTCGCGACCGGAAGAGTGGAGCAGGCTGCCCAGTTCTTCCGAGCCGATACGAAGCGGACTTAAGCGAATGGCAGTTGGCCTGCTTGCAAGATAACCCCATTTCTACTTCCCCCGGCAAGAATCGCTGTCTCTCCAGGCATTACCTCAAAGTAAAGGTGACATTGTCAATGCTCTCTGGTAATGACCCACATAGAACGCACCTTACGAATGATCCCGCTTATTCGAGCAATAACTCACTAATTAACGGCTAATGATACTTAGTGCAGGCAGGCGCGTATTATTAGGTGCGCAGTTACTCCCATCGCAAAGACATGGAACGAGAATGATGCGGCAGTCGTGCGCCGGGCGCTTTTCCAGCTCTTCAAGGATCTCTCGCCGGGTCGGCAGTTTTAGTACCAGCTTTCTTCCCGATTTGATCCGACTCAGATTGTTCGACGTACATTCGAAATAGAGGTGGCTTCATCACTTTCGATCTGGACAGGTTTCTAAATTGCAGGTCGCGCTCGCTGTGGATGGCGGACTTCGTGGCTCGTGTGCCATTCGTCTAGCCGCTTCCGTAGTTATTGAATGGCGAAAAGTGGCAAATGGGTACTACTTCTATCAGTGGATCGGATTACTGAGTACTAGCCGTCTTACAACCGCGCCGCCGCCATCCTACTTGACTTACAGAATGCCTAGCCCTGATGATGAGCTTCTAGAGCCTACTTACAGAGCGCTTACGCGTGTCGGACAAGACGCGCACCTCGTAAGACAAGTTGCTGCGTTTGCTCAAAGTGGGATAAGGAGTCTGTAAGTGACACGCCGGAGGTTTGTCCGGTGAAGAACATCTCAATGGATCAGGCTCATATGTCGATGTGGTTTGCCCTTCACGTGCGATCGCGTCGTGAGAAAGCGGTAGCCGTACAACTGGAAGCAAAAAAGCAGGAAGTCTTCTTGCCGCTCTACTCGGTTGTAAATAAGTGGGCTGATCGATCAAAGCAGGTCTCGCTCCCTTTGTTCCCCGGGTATGTATTTTGCCGATTCGAACCCGCGCTGCGATCGAATGTGCTGGCGACCTCCGGTGTGATCGATGTTGTTCGAATGGGTCCGGATCCGACTCCCATCGAAGATTCAGAAATCAACGGACTCAAGTTGATTGTCGCCTCCGGCTTGTCTGCCCTGCCGCATGCCCACCTGGCAGCCGGCCAGAAAGTTGCGATTTTGCAAGGCCCTTTGACGGGCCTGTTCGGAACGCTCACCGACGTTCGAAACAGTCTGTGGCTGGTAGTCAGCGTCGAGCTCCTCTGCCGGTCCGTCTCGGTGAAAATCGAACGTGATTGGATCGCTCCGTACGGACCTGCCAGACCGGCTACCGCTGCGGAACCGTGCCGCGTCAGCCCTCTTCGCGCTCACCTTGCCAGGCAATAAAGTCGGCCGCTGCCGCACGATCCCGCGCGAGGCGACGATGCTAACTCTTCATGAAAGCGCTTCCAAACAGAAGTAGACTTGTTTCCTTCCGATTGACAGAGCACGAATACGAAATCGTCAAGCAGTTTTGTTTAGCAACAGGGGTTCCCAGCGTTTCGGAACTTACGCGCGAGGTGCTCCTGCAGGAGATTACGGCCAAGCGCAGGCACTCCGGGGTGGCTTCAGAAGACCTGGTGATTTTGATTCGTGGTCTCGATCAAGTCGGCAAAGTATTGCGCGAGATCAGTGTCCGCATCGCGCACGTTCTGGAACCGCAGAGCGAGCCGGTCTGAACGACTTACACAAACATGGTTGGGCCGTGCTGCGATACGTGAAAGGTAATCCGATGCTGCGAAATACCCGATGGGCGATTTTCTGTCTTCTGCTTGGAGCGAGCGGCACCAACTGCCTTGCGGACGTGAAGCCACTGTCAATCAGCGGGCAAGCTTCTGACGCATTGCCGGCTTACAAGCTTCACCCGGATGACGAAATCACAGTGCACAGTCTCGAGGCAAAAGAAGTGGCGGATAAAACATTCCGCATCGACCAGGGCTGCGAAATCAAAGTCCCTCTCGCCGGTGTTGTGCACGTGGGCGGGCTGACGGTGCGGGAAGCTGAGACTGAACTGAACAGTGTCTACAAGAAGTATTACGTTTCGCCGGACATAGCAGTCAGTGTGACCGCGTTCCATCCGGAATCGATTTCGGTGGTGGGGTCGGTCGGGGCGCCCGGCGTTTATCAGTTGAAAGGCCAGGTGCGGCTGCTGGAGGCACTTTCGGCGGCCGGTGGAGTGCGCGGCGACGCGAGTACGACCGTGATCGTTACACGGCAAGCGGGCTATGGTCTGATTCCGCATCCGAATGCGCGGCAGAAGCTGACGGGCGAGAGCATCGTCGAGCTTAATCTGAAAACGCTGATGGATTCGCAGGACTCTTCAGAAAATTTCCTGCTGGAGTCACATGATGTGATCTCGGTGCCGGCGGCACAGCTGATTTATGTTCTGGGCCACGTCAAAAAGGCGGGCGGATTTGCGCTGGCTGGACGGCCTCAGCTGTCGGTCGTGCAAGCGCTGGCGCTGGCCGAGGGAGCGGACGGCACGGCGGCGCTTTCCCGGGCGCAGATTCTGCGGCGGGACACGCCGGCTGTGCAGCGCATCCCGATCAACATGACGAAGGTTCTGGCAGGCAAGGACGAGGATCTTATCCTTCACCCGAATGACGTTCTGTATATTCCGAGCAGCACGGCCAAAGTTGTGACCACGAGGACGATTGAAGCTGCTATCCAAATTGGCACAGGCCTGGCGATTTTTGCGCATTGAACCGAAGCGTCCCTGCAATTCCTTGAAAGCAACCCACCATGTCTTACCAGCTACCGAGTAGTAATTACCAAAGCAAAACGCCGCGCGTTCTGGAACACCGCTGGGGACCGATAGCCAACGGCGAATGGCCGGGTGGAAGCGCGCCACCGAATAGCCAGTTTCTCGAGTACTCAAAAGTCTTACGGGCGAATCTGGGCTGGATCACCCTGGTTGCGCTTGCCGGCGCGACGTTAGGCTGGCTGGTTGCGACGCTGCGTCCGGCGATGTTCGAATCGCGCGCCGTGCTCGACATTCGCAGCCTGAACGACAACTTTCTCAACGCCAAAGATGGTTCGGCCACCGGCACAAACGGCGGCGTGCTGCCCGAGTCCTATATCCAGACAGAGATCAAGATTCTGTCAAGCGACTCGTTGCGCAAACGGGCTCTCGGACGGCTTTTGCGCGATCAGCAAGCTGCCGTGCCGCCTCCCAGAATGGAATCCTCGCTGTGGGAATCGTTGACCGGGCGGCTGAGCGCAGCCAATCTTCCCTTTAAGACGCTGGCGGCCGATTCGGCAAACCGGGTCAAAGTCCGCAATGTCGGCAACACCCGCATCGTCGAAATACTCTGTGACGCACGGGACGGCCAGCTCGCCGCCAATATGTGCAACAGCATTGCGCAGACGTATATCGAATACAACCTCGATTCCCGTTCGAAAAGCACAAAAGAAACCGGCGAATGGCTGCAGAGCCAGTTAGATGACGTCAGGAAGCGGCTAACCAAAGCGGAGAACGAGCTTAAGGATTCTTCGAAGGAGACGGCGTTTCTGTTCGATTCGGACGCCGCCGACAATCCGGTGAAAGACCAGCTGCGTGATCTGCAGAGCCAACTGTCCCACTCGCAGGCGGAACGGATACACGCTTATACCGAATATGAGATTGCCTCGAGCCGGGCGGTGGATTCGCTTCCGATGGATCTGGACTCGGGACCAATCCGCGAGTATCGGATGCGCCTCTCGGACCTGAAGCGCCAGCTGGCGGAGGTGAGCGCGACGATGACGCCGGAGCATTACAAAGTCCGCGAGCTGCAAATGCAGATTGCGCAACTGCAAAGAGATTCGGAGCGCGAACGGCAAGGCGTGATTGAACGGCTGAAGGCAGATTACGAGACGGCACAGCGCCGCGAACAGGTATTTGCCGGAAAGTATCAACACCAGGCGGCGCAGATGTCGCAGCAAGCAGACAAAACCGTGCGCTATAACATGCTGAAGCGCGAAGTGGAATCAGAGCGCACGCTTTACGAGACGCTGCTGCAGAGAGTCGAGGAGGTCGGGCTGGCTGCCGCTTTGCATACCAGCGCAATCAGCGTGGTGGATCCAGCGGTTGCGTCATTGAAACCGTACTCGCCCAATTTTCCGGTCAGTATCGGTTTGGGATTCTTTGCTGGTTCACTGATTGGCTTGTCTCTTGCTCTGCTGCACTTACGATCGGATCGTACCTTGCGGGATCCGGGCGAAGCGGCGGTCCATCTCCAGCTACGCGAGCTCGGCGTAATCCCGAACGTGCGGCAACGCAGGCTCCCGCAGGTGTTTGGCTGGTTGCGCCGGTCGAATGACGAATATCCGGCCGGTCTGGGCAGTTTGCGAGACTCTCTCGCCGGCCATGGCACACGCCAAGGGTTGAGTGATCCCGCGGATTTCCAGAGTTCGCTCGCGCTAGCGAGTTGGCTTCGTATTCCGGAAATCACCGAAGCTTTTTTCGGCACGGTCAGCTCGCTGCATTTCGCCATTGAACGGGGTGAACGCGCCAAGGTGATTGTTTTAACCAGCCCCGAACCCGGCGATGGCAAAACGACGGTCGCCACAAATCTGGCTACGGTTCTGGCTGAGATCGGACGCAAGGTATTGCTGGTCGATGGGGACGTTCGTAAACCGAGTCTGGATCGGATCTTCGATCAGCACTGCGAGGGGGGATTGTCGGAGCTCATGCAGATGACCGGGCCGGTGGACGAGATTCCGCTCGAGCGTTACATCGTCAAGACGGCCATTCCGGGACTATCGCTACTTCCCACCAAGGCGGCGCATCAGGGAATCGGCACCAAATTCCATTCCGCCCGCATGCGAGCGCTGCTCGACCGGCTGCGGAACGAATACGACACGGTGATCATCGACAGTCCGCCGATGCTCAAGATCGCTGACGCGCGCGTTCTCGGTTGGCTCGCGGACGGCGTTCTGCTGGTGCTGCGCGCCCGCAAAACGACCAGGGAACATGCGGTGGCGGCTTACGATTGCCTGCTTCAGGACGGAACTCACGTCTTCGGAACGGTACTAAACGACTGGAATCCCGGCAAGGGCGAGGAGTATGCCGCCTACAAACCGTACCGGGGTCAACTAGCGGCAGCGGGCGACCCTGGCTCGCGCGGGTGATCCGCTCCTCTAGCTATTCTCTGCTGAAGCGGCAGCTTATGAAAGTTTCAGGCTGGCACATTCTGGATACCGGCAGCATCTGGCTGAAAGAATTTGCCAACGAGATGGCTCAGCTGGCTCCGACCTGGAACTGGGTTCCGGAGTTTCGCGCCTGGGGCCATTGGGAGAAGTGGGAGAGGATCGAAGATATTCAGAGTCCCGCCCTGCAGGTAATCAAGTTTCCTTTACAGCGCGGCTACTCGCACGATGCGATTAGAAAGCTGCTTCCCTTCCAGAATCCTTTGCTGAGGCGGCTGCGGCAGAGGACGGAACGGGTGAAAGAAACCGGGCTCATCTGCACGGCACCGTTCTATGCGCCGTTAGCCGAGCAGTGGCCGGGTCCGGTGGTGTACTACTTGACCGATTTGACAAAGAAGTACGAGGGGATGAACGAGCGGCAGATCCGCCGACTGGATCAGCGGATGTGCCGCACGGCGGTTGCTGTCTGCCCGAACTCCACTCGCATTGCGGATTACCTGATCGAAGAGGCGGGTTGCGCTCCGGAAAAAATCACGGTGATCCCAAACGCGACGCGCTTGTCGAACATACTCGATCGGCCGCTGTTATCGCCGGCGCCCCTGCCGGCTGACCTAGCGGGACTCGAGCGTCCTATTCTCGGCGTGATAGGAAACCTGGCCGGCAACATGGACTGGCTGCTGATTGAGAACTCGATTGCCGGGGCACGAGATGTCAGCTGGGTGTTTGTCGGTCCCAGTGAAATGAAGATCCAGGAACGAGACCAGGCGGAAGCTCGCGAACGAGTGCGGAAGGCGGGCGGCCGAGTGCGTTTTGTAGGTGCCAAGCCTTACGGCGAATTGGGCAACTACGCGCGGGCGTTCGACGCCGCGCTGCTGCCTTACAAGAAGAAAGAGCCGACATTTTCGGGCAGCGCCACCAGGTTTTATGAGCACCTGGCAGCTTGCCGGCCGATTCTCGCCACCAGAGGCTTTCACGAACTGCTTGCGAAGGAACCTCTGCTGCGGCTGGTGGATGGGGAGGAGGAACTGGTCAGCGCTCTTGAGCAACTGCGGTGCAGCAATTTTTCCGACGGTCTGGAGCGGGCCCGGTGGCAGGCGAGCCAGCACGGCACGTGGCGCACCCGCGCCTGCGACCTGCTGAAAGCGGCCGAACAGGCGCTTGAGCCCGAACCGAAGGGCGGTATGGACCTGATGGCACCGCTGTTTCGCTTCGCTTCCGATACGGCCGGCAACCGGAGGAACCGATGAACGGGCACATTCTCAACTCACCATGTTTCTTCTTTTAACCTGGGGAATTGTTGCCGTGGTGGCACTCGCCCTGGTTTACACGTACCTGGGGTCGAAGGACGTTTTCCATCCCTTGATGTTCATCGGGCCGATGCTCGTTTTCATGTATGCCTGGATGCCGCTGAAACTGGATGCGATCGGAGGCTTGGCGGGATTTTTCCAGCGCGACCAGATTGAATTCGTACAGTGGATCAACTTTCTCGGAGTCATTTGTTTTGTTCTGGGAACGCTCAGTCTCGGCGCACGGCTTCCGCGCCGGCGCAAGAGAGAAGCCCCGGGCTCGCCCGTGGTGCTGAAGACGTGCGGAATAATCCTCGGCTGTATTGGCATCGGCGCCTGGTGCCTGACGGTGGTTCACGGAACGGGCGGCGATCTCAGAGGCTACCGGGGAGGCTGGGACGATAGCGGCTATATCCGCGATGCCTCTCTGCTGATGTTTCCTGCGTTTCTGCTGATCCTAGCGGGTGCATTGAGAAAAGGTATAGGCCTGATTGACATCGGCCTGTTGGCGTTTTGCATTGCTCCCCTGGTGATCGAGGCGGCGTTCAGCGCCCGGCGCGGCCCGACGTTCATGATCGCCGTTGTGCTCACGATCGGCTGGTTCATGTACCGCAAGAAGCGTCCCTCGCTGCTGCTGACCGGCCTGGCCGGCGTCCTGCTCGGTTTTCTGATGCTCTTTCTGGTTTCAAATCGACAGAACATTTACTTTGGTTCCGACCAGCAACTGACGACCGATATCACCGACATTGTCGAGAAGCCGGATACCGGCAACGAGTTCATCTATGGTACGGGCACGATCTTAAGCGCTGACCAGCGGGATAGCTTCTTCGGGGGCCGGCGTTACCTGGCCCAGGTGCTGATCCGGCCCATCCCAAGCAGTGTGTGGCCGACCAAGTATGAAGATTTCGGAGTGCCGGAACTGATGCACAACGCCGGAACCGGAGAGGGCCTGCTGCAAACACTCGGCTGGGAGGGGGCAGAGGGATCTGCTCCCGGGTTGATCGCGGATCTGTGGATGGAGTTCCACTGGTTCAATCTGCCTGTTCTGTTTCTCCTGGGACGCTTATACGCTCATGCCTGGCGCCGATCACAGCTCGAGGGCGGAGTCTGGATTGCGCAGTACGTCATTATGGCTGCTCTCTCGGTGTACCTTGTCATGCAGACGATGGAGGCGGTCATTTTCCGGCTGCTGATTCTGTCGATTCCTCTGCGCTTCGCCTGGTACTTGGCGCAAAGAGGAAAAGGCGCGGCGAGCAGGTCCGCTCCCGCCCTCCGGCGCCTGGAGATGTCCGGAGGAGTCAGAGAGCCATTACTGCAGACGTATTCGCCCTATGCCCAACGCGCACTGACGAGCGGTTCGGGCCCCCAAAGTTAGTGAAGGAATCGAGGTCTAGCTCCGTGGGCACCTTTGTTACAGCCGTAACTGCTTATCCGCTTCAGACGCGCACGCTGGCCGACACGGCGAGGAATCTTACCAGCTGGCCGCAAGTGGTTTCTCATGTGAGTCCTGAATTTGGCGGGATTGCGACATCTGTGCCGCGCCTGGCACGGGCCTCCTTATCGGTGAGCCGTCATCACTGTCCCATCCTCGGTTTCTGCCACGGCGACGAATTATTGCAACTGTCGCAAGAGGAACGGGAGGGCGTGGTCCTGTATCCTCCGGATCGCACTCCGTGGATGTCAAACCTCAGTTTGCGCGGACGGTTCGCCCGGGCCATCCAGGCAAGCAACGGACTGCATATACACGGTCTGTGGCAGACCCATTCCATGGTTTCGGCCGCGCTTGCAAAACGATGCAAGCGGCCCTACATCATCTCGGCGCATGGCATGCTCGAGCCCTGGGCGCTGCGCCAGCGGCGGGTAAGAAAAGCTCTATACGCGGCTCTCATCGAGATTAAGCGTTTACAGCGCGCGGCTTGTTTGCGGGCACTGAGCCATGACGAAGCGGGCGACTACCGGCGGCTCGGCTTGACGAATCCGGTGGCGATCGTGCCGAACGGGATCGATTTACCGGGTGCGGTTTCGCCTGAGCTGTTCCTCGAGTCCTGTCCGGAAGCGCGCGACAAGCGGGTCGTCCTGTTCCTCGGGCGGCTGCATGCGAAGAAAGGTCTGCTGCTACTGCTGAAGGCATGGGCCCAGGCTGTTCGGTCCGAAGATTTTCATTTAGTGATCGCCGGCCCGGATTCTGAAGGTACGCGCGCGTCGCTCGAAGCATTGGCAGCCGAACTGGGGCTGACGCGATCGATCACTTTCACAGGCATGCTTTCTGCCGAAAAGAAATGGGCGGCGCTCGCCGCGTCGAGCTTGTTTGTTCTGCCGTCGTACTCGGAGGGATTCAGCGTGGCCATTCTCGAGGCGCTTGGCAGCGGAGTGCCGGTACTGGCAACGAACAAATGTCATCTGCCCGAGATCGAGTCGTTCGACTGCGGTCTGGTGGTCGAACCGGAAGTGAATGCGATCGCGGAGGCATTGACCAGTCTTCTCGCGCTTTCACCCGAGCAGGCCAAAGCGATGGGGGAGGGCGGTATCAAGCTGGTTAAGCAGAAGTTCGAGACTTTGATCGTCGGCCGGCAGCTGGCGGAGGTTTACGACTGGCTGCAAGGCGGCAGCAAGCCGCAGACGGTTGAAGTGATCTAGGATTTCCGATGCTGTCCGGCTCAATCGATCTTTCGTCGTTCAACAACAAGCGCGACTCGACGTTCACGATCGGCCGGCCCTTCCTCACGCAGGCAGCGTGGTTTTTTGCCGGATTGCCGATTCTGCGGAGCTCGGTTCTCAGCTCGTCGAGGGCCAGAGTTCTTCTGCTCAGGCTGTTCGGGGCCGAGATTGGGGAAGGCGCCGTGATCAAGCCCGGGGTGCGGGTGAAGTTTCCCTGGAAATTGAAGATAGGAAATCACAGCTGGCTGGGCGAGGACTGCTGGATTGACAATCTCGCGCCGGTGACGCTCGGCAATCATGTCTGCCTTTCGCAGGGCGTCTATCTGTGCACGGGCAGCCACGACTGGTCGGACCCGGCGTTCGTTTTGCAGAGCAAGCCCATCCGCATCGGCGACGGAGCCTGGATTGCAGCGCGCGCGGTTCTTGCGCCAGGGACCGTGGTGGGGCAACATGCGGTGATCGGGCTGAACTCGATGGCGAGCGGCGACATTCCGCCGTTTGAAATTCATGTGGGGAATCCGGCGCGATTTGTTCGCCGCCGCGAGATCCGAGAACGGCCCGATCTGTACCACCCCGAAAAGGCTCCGGCTTTCGCAGCCTCGCCAGAGAGCTAAGGGCAGAACGTTTCCTTCGACACTGCCTTCGCTACTCGTTACTCAGACGCCGAACGCGCCCCGAGAGGCCGACTCATGTTTGCGTTGATTCCGATCATTCTCTCTTCGCTCCTAGTCTGTTTTGTACTCACCCCCTTCTTCCGCGACTTCTTCGGGACGCTGGGAGTGGTCGATCTGCCCGATTCGAATCGGAAGTTGCATCTGCGCCCGATTCCGCGTGTGGGGGGAATCGCCCTGATCGCCTGCTACCTGGTCGCCTGCATTACTCTCGCGCTCGGCTGGTGGAAAGGCCTCATCGATCCGCGGGATCCATCGATCCGCTTGATCGTAAAGTTATTCCCCTCCATCATTTTAGTTTTCGTGGTGGGCTTGTGGGACGATCTCTGGAATCTGAGTCCGGGGCGCAAGTTGTTGGGCCAAGTTCTCGCCGCCGCTTATGCCTGCTGGATCGGGGTGCATTTTGCCCACCCGGTTTCGCACCCGCTGCCGGGGATTGCGGTCAACGTGATCACGATTCTGTGGCTCGTTCTCTGCATGAACGCGTTCAATCTGATCGACGGGCTGGATGGATTGGCTACCGGAGTCGCGCTGATGGCTTCGGCGAGCCTGTTGTTATCGGCGTTGATTCATCACAATGCGGGTCTTGCGCTGGTGATCACCCCGCTCATCGGCTCGCTGCTGGGGTTCTTGTACTACAACTTCAATCCTGCTTCCATCTTCCTCGGCGATTGCGGAAGTCTGACGGTCGGATTTCTGCTTGGCTGTTATGGCCTCATGTGGAATCAGCGCGCCCATCCGGGATTAGGCATGTACGCGCCGCTGGTGGCTCTGGCGTTCCCGATGTTCGAAGTGGCGATCTCGATTTTTCGAAGATTCCTGCGAAACCGGCCGATCTTTTCGTCGGATCGAAACCATATTCACCATCGCATGCAACTACTTGGCTTGAGTCACCGGGATACGGCCCTTGTGTTGTACGGCGTGGCGGCGATGATCGCGGCGGTGGCGGTGCTGCAGACTATCCTCGAGCCCAGATTCGCCACCGTCATCCTCCTGCTGTTGCTGGCGGCTGCCTATGTGGGCTTTCGCACGCTGCGCTATCCGGAGTTTGGCATCTTGGGCAAATTCCTCTTTGCCGGAGGGTTTCGCGGAACCCTGCGGAGCAATATTCACCTGCTCGAGTATGAGCAGTCGTTAGCCGCCGCGCAGACTCTCGACGAGTGCTGGACTGTGTTGAGGATCACCTGTCAAGAGGCGAGCTTCGACTCCGTGTCTCTGTCGGTGAATGGCAAATTGTTCGAGAGCCGAGGAAAGCCGTCCGTCCCCGGAGCGTGCCGCCTGCGGGTCGCACTCGGGTATAACGACGAAGTGGCATTCGGGCACGATCGACGGCTCACCTCGCAAGCCATGTTGATCGCCCCACTGGCGGAGAGACTACAGGACAAGCTCACCTGGCTGCGCGCTGCGTCTACCGTCGGACAGCCGGAAGCGCTTACGCTCGATCTTCAGAAAACAACAGCGCGCGTAGTGACTTAGGATTTTTTCGGTTTCTTGGCCATGTGCGGAGTGACCGCCATTCCGCAGAAGGCACCTTGTGGAGAGTATATGAAAGCTACTGTTATCTGGTTTGCTGTTTTCGGGGTAGCCGCCGGCCTCGCCGCCGCGGTTCACATGCTGAACAGCGCGCCCCCTTCCGTCGCCATCAAGGTGAGCCAGAACGGCCTGTCTTCGCTCACTGCGAACAAGGTAGAGTTTCTGCAGAGCGGCGGGTTTCAAGTCGAAGAAGCACTCATTCAGAAGCCGACCGGCGAGACTTATTTCGGGACGACGGCAGGGATCCCGCAATCGGATCAGGCAAAGAACACGCTCACGCTTACTTTTCCCTGGGGAAAGGTGAACACGTCCTACAAGGTCGACGGCAATCGGCTCACCTTGAAAATCAAGACCCAGAATCTTTCCGCGTCCGATACTATCGTCGGTTTACGGTACACGCCGCTGGTTTTAAAGTTCCCGGCGAAAGTGGCCGAGTACGACGGATCGATTCCGCTCTTGGAGCACAACATCGGGCAGGTGGCGGCAACAACGGTTTCCTATGGTTCGGGAACGATGGCGATCGTGAGTGAAGACCTATCGAAGCCGCTGATGATCGGCCTACCCTGGGCGCTCGACAAACCGGGCAACACAGTTTTTCCGCTGAGTGTGCACACCAATCGGGTCAAATCCTATCCGGACAGCTATCCGCTCGTGAAGCGGCCGATTCCTCCGGGACAAGAGGACGAGTTTGTCGTTTCGCTCCGGTTCGGGCGCAGTCATGCGACGGAGAAGAGTCTGACCGGGGATATGGATCAGAAGTTTGCGCGGGCCTTTCCGCAGCAGTTGAAGTGGAAAGACCGGCGTCCGATCGGAGCTATTTTTATCGCGACCGGGCCGCAAGCCTGGGCGACTAATCCGCGCGGATGGTTTGGCGATCCCGCGCTGAACGTCAACACTCCTCAGGGACAGGCGGAATTCCGGCAGCGATTGCTGGCGCTGGCCGATAACGCTATCAACATCATGCACGATATGAACGCCCAGGGAGCGATTACCTGGGATATCGAGGGCCAGCAATTCCGGCATGCGACGACTTACATCGGAGATCCGCGACTGGTCGAGGAACTGGCTCCGGAGATGGGGCAGGTGGTGGATGAATACTTCGCCCGGTTTCGCACCGCCGGCTTGCGCACCGGCGTTTGCGTACGGCCACAGCTCCTGAAATATTCCGCAGATAAGAAGACCGCTGACCAGACAATCGTCGACGATCCAACCGATCTGCTGATCGACAAGATCGCTTACGCGAAGAAGCGCTGGGGCGCTTCGCTGATTTATCTTGATTCAAACGTAAACGGAAAAGATCCCAATCCGCTCGATGCTTCCATCATTAAGCGCATCGGGCAGCGGTTCCCGGACTGTCTGCTGATTCCCGAACACTCCAATCTGCTGTATTACGCCTATTCGGCCCCGTTCGGAGAGCTTCGGCATGGAGTAGCGAGCACTCCTTCGACGATGCGCGAGGTCTATCCCAAGGCTTTCTCTGCAATTTACACAGCCGACGGCGCACTGGATCTTTATAAGGACGGCTTGAGAAGCGCGGTGAAGTCCGGCGACAGCCTGATGTACCGGACCTGGTTCGCAGATCCGCAGAACGCGAAAGTGAAAGCGATCTATCAGTAGACCGGCGCGGGCAGTAGACCGGCGCGGGCAGTAGACCGGCGCGGGCAGTAAGTCAGCGCAAGCAGCAAGTCGGTACGAGCTCGGGGTGTTTCGACTGCAAAGTATAGAAATGAACCTGGTCGAAGAAGCACGGGACGCTCGGTCGGGCGCGTTGGAAGGAAAACAAACGCGACAACTCGCGCGCACCTGGAAGCGGACTCGGGTGGCCCTGGTGGTTTACCGGGACGATTTGAATGTGGGCGGATCGCTGCGCGTGGTTGAGACGCTGGCGCACGCGCTCGATCCGGAGCGAGTGGAAGCGCACATCGTTTTCGCGTACGGCGGCCCGGGACCGGTCGCCAGCCGGGCGCGCGTACCCTGTCATTTCCTTGGCGCGGACGGGCCGCTCGATCTCAGAGCCTGGCGACGGGCGCGCGCTGTGCTGGGCGAAATCGATCCGGACGTCATTCACTTCCACAATCCAGCGTATTGGATACAGGCTGCCTTAACCGGAACGAATTACAAGAAGCTGGTGCATTTGCACGGGCCGTACTTTCCGGCTCGCATGGGACTCATGGGCCGATGGTTGATGCGCCGGAACAGCCAGCTGGCGGATGCGGTGGTCTGCATTACGCGCGACATGCGCCAGATGGTGATCGAGCAAGGATGGGGCAAGCCGGAAGCGACCTGGACGGTTTATAACGGAATCGATTGCGGGGCCGCTCAAAGTGCGCCTTCGAGGCGCCAAGCGAGGGCCGCGCTGGGCCTGCCCGACGATTGTCAGCTGATCGGAGTGGTCTGCCGTCTGGCTTGGTACAAAGGCTGCGCGGACGCGCTTCGTGTTCTGGAACGGCTGCCTCGTTCGTGGCACCTTCTCTTTTGCGGCGATGGTCCGATGAAGGGCTATCTGGCCGACCTTGCCAAACAAGCCGGACTCGAACACCGAACGCACTTTGCGGGAATGGTCGAGGACATGCAACTGGCCTATGCGAGCATGGACGCTTTCCTGTTCTTGAGCAAGCTAGAGCCGTTCGGTCTGGTGATTGCGGAAGCGATGGCGGCGCGTGTGCCGGTGTTCGGATTGGCCGGGGAAGGCGCTTATCGGGACAGCCGGTATCCGCTGATCACGGAAAAGAACTCGGTGTTCGTGGAGCGCTCGAGCCCGGGTGACTACTTGTCTCCCGAGCCCTCGGCTATCATCAGCGACCTGGCGGGACGGATTATGAGCTTCGGCCTCAACCCCGAGTCGTTCCGGCCCATGGTGGATGAGGCGGAGCAGTGGGTACGCGTCCGCTTCGATGCGCCCGTTCAGGCGGAGGCCATGGTGGAAGTCTATGACTTTGTCCTGGGCCGTCCGACGGATTCACCCAAGTAAGCTAAGCGAGCACGCGTGAGTCCCGCGGCCAAGTGGCGGCGTAACACAGTTCCCTGCCCGAAGAAACCATCAGCGCTCGAAACCAGCTTCAGGAATACCATCCGTGCGAATTCTGCTTCTCAATCAGTTCTTCTGGCCCGATCTGGCACCGACGGGTCAATATCTATCGGACGTGGCACGCTATCTAGCGGCAAACGGCCATGACGTAACGGTCATTTGCAGTCAGACCGCCTACTCCGGCGCAGAGAGCGAGGGCGAAGCGGCGCCTCCTGTCCGCATCCTACGGGTGCCGGGATTGCCGTTCCGGAAGACAATCCCCTCGCGCGTGCTTTCCTATTTTGTCTTTTTCCTGCTGGCCTCTCTCCATTCAGTCCGGCTCAGGCGTTTCGATGTGGTGGTAACTCTGACCACGCCGCCTTTGCTTTCGGTGGTGGGCCGGCTGGTGAAAATGTTGCGCGGGAGCCGGCATTTCATCTGGGAAATGGACGTCTTCCCGGACGCGCTCGTCACAACCGGTGCGATGGGCGACAAGGGGTTGCTGATCGGCCTACTGCGTGCCGTGCAAGGCTGGACGCGCCGTCATTCAGACGGTGTCATCGCGCTCGGGCCCTGCATGAAGGCGAGACTGGTTGCGAGCGGAACCCCGGCCGAGTTAGTGCAGGTAGTCGAGAACTGGGCGGATGGAAGCGTGATCCGGCCCCAGTCGCCTGCAGGCTCGGAGGCTCTACAGATTTTTTATTCGGGCAATCTCGGGCGGGCGCACGACGTGGGAACGGTGGCCGACGCGATACGCTACTTCCGCAATAACCCGCGTCTGCGATTCTCGTTCGCCGGTCGCGGCGTGGGCAGGAATCACCTGCTGCGAATCTGCGAGTCGGAGGATATTCAGAATGTCAGTTTCCCCGGCTATGCGAGCCGCGAGGATGTCAGCGCGCATCTGGCGAAAGCGGACGTAGGCTTGGTGACCGAACTCGCGAGCTGCGTCGGCACGATTGTGCCGAGCAAGGTCTACGGACTGTTAGCGGCGAGCCGCCCCATCCTGTTTGTGGGCCCGCGTGACGCCACACCTGCCTTGCTGATCAAACAGTTCGATTGCGGCTGGCAGACGGATCCCGGCAATGCGACGCAGCTGATCGAGCTGCTCGACCGTTTATCCGAAAACCGCGAGGAGATTGTGACCAAAGGGCAGAACGGATGGAAAGCGTTTCGCGAGAACTACGACTTGCCGATCGGAGTGGCTCGATTTGCCGCCGTGCTGGGTTTGGGCGAGGCCAAAGCAGCCGTGCTGAATCGGGAAGCAGCGGCCGCGGCTCCGGTCAATGTGGCGTGTGTGGAACCCTAGGCGCTTTGAGTTTTCTTCGATCGAACTGAGCCATGTTTTCGACCAACGCAGGTCTTCTGCTATTCGAGTTTCTGGTCTACGCCGCCGTCGCGCTGGCCGGCTGGTTTGTTCTTCCGGTTCTTCGGCCGAGGCGGAGCGCTGTCTTGCTGGCCTTCCGGCGGCTGGGGTCGAAGCCGTGGTTATCCGTGCTGGCTGTTGTGGCGTTCGTCCTGGTCATGCGGGGCGTGTTCACCCTGGTTTTGCCGACGCCGGTCCCCGGTGTACACGATGAGTTCAGCTATCTTCTGGCGGGTGAAACGTTCGCGGCGGGCCGGCTAACCAATCCTTCGCATGCGCTCTGGCAGAGTCTCGAAACGTTTTATGTGATTCAGAAGCCTAGCTATGCTTCGATGTACCCGCCGGCGCAGGGTCTGGCGATCGCGCTGGGCGACAAGCTGACGGGCAATCCCTGGATGGGTATCTATCTGAGTGCGGCGGCCATGTGTGGCGCGGTGTGCTGGATGTTACAAGGCTGGGTGCCGCCGCCATGGGCTCTCCTCGGCGGCTTGCTCGCTGCGCTGCGCCTCGGCATTTACAGTTACTGGTCGGAGAGCTATTGGGGCGGCGCGGTGGCGGCTCTCGGAGGCGCGCTCGTCATCGGGGCGGTACCGCGGATGGCGAAGAAGCCGCGCGTGGCTCCGTCGGTTGTTCTGGCGATTGGCCTGCTTGTGCTTGCCAACAGCCGGCCGTTTGAGGGTATTCTGCTCGCGATCCCGGCCTTTGGTTTCCTTCTGCTTCGCTGGAAGGGGCGCGCCATGGTGTCTTTCCGCTCGGTGCTGCGCAGCGTCGCCCTTCCCCTGATAGCTGTTCTGGGGATCGGAGCCGCCGCCATGGGTTATTACTTCTGGCGTGTCACGAACAGTCCGCTCGAGATGCCCTATCAGCTGCATTCGAAGGTTTATGAAGTGACGGGGCCTTTCCTCTGGCAGCGGCTGCGCAGCGCCCCGAACTATCGCTACGAAGTGATGCGCAAGTACCACGTCGAACGCCAGGTAGCCGCTTTTCAGGCTGCGCATTCGGTGCGCGGCTGGTTGGCCGAGACCGGTCACAAAGCGGAATCGCTGCTGATGTTCTATTTTTGGCCGGCCGTTCTGCCAACGCTCCTGGCGCTCCCTCTCCTGCGAAGGAACGGCACCGTGCAGTTCTGCCTTCTGACGCTCGGCATCATGTTCGCAGGGCTGGCGGTTGAGATCTGGCCCATGACGCTTCACTATCATGCGCCGATCACCGGCGTCACGGTTCTCCTGCTTGTCGAGGTGATGCGCTGCTGGCGACAGATTCGATGGAAGACGCGGCCGGTCGGGCTTGCCGTCTCCTATGCGATCCCTTTGCTTTGCCTGGTGATGTGCTCCTTCAGGCTGGTAGCAGCAGCGCTGGCGGCGCCCGTCCCCGAGCACGGGCTCGTGCCCTGGTTTACCGTGTCTCCGGGCAATCTGTATCGGGAGCGCATCCGGGCCTACCTCGCGCATCAGCCTGGCCTTCAGTTAGTTTTTGTGCGCTACAGCCCGGAGCATCATGTGGATGAGGAGTGGGTCCACAACGCGGCCGACATCGACAGGTCGAAGATCGTCTGGGCGCGTTTTGCGGATGAAGAACAGAACCGGCGCGTCCTGGCTTACTACGCCCAGCGTCACGCGTGGCTTGTCAACGTCGGCGCAAAAGATGGTCGTCTGACCCCGCTTGACTGAAGTCTTGTCCCGCTGATCGATCATTTTTCCTATCGACTTGTTTTCGCCATTTACATACTTTTCCATTTACTTACTTCTCTGAAAGAGGCATCTCAGTGACCCAGAAAACGGCGATCATTATGGGTGCAGGACCTGCTGGTCTGACCGCCGCCCTTGAACTGTTGAAATCTACGGACATTCTGCCGGTTGTGCTCGAAAAGAGCACTTACATGGGTGGAATTTCACGAACCCTGAACTACAAAGGCAATCGCATGGACCTGGGCGGCCACCGGTTCTTCTCAAAGTCGGATCGCGTTATGGATTGGTGGCTGAACGTGCTGCCGATCGAGCGCGGTGCCGGAGATACGAACGAGATTCGCTATCACGGGGCCAGCCGCACCGTCGATTGCGAGCAGCACGCCGCTGAGGCCGATAACGGCGAGCGCGTCATGCTGGTGCGAAACCGCAAGTCTCGCATCTATTTTCTTTCCCGCTTTTTCGATTACCCGATCAGCCTGAGTAAAGACACGCTCGTCAAGCTCGGGTTCTGGCGAACTTTCCGCATCGGGTTGAGTTACTTGCGGGCCGTTGCGCTTCCCATCCGGGATGTCCAGACGCTCGAAGACTTTTTCATTAATCGTTTCGGTAAGGAGCTGTATCTCACTTTTTTCAAAGATTATACGGAGAAGGTATGGGGCGTGCCCTGCCGCGAGATCAGCTCCGAGTGGGGCGCGCAGCGCATCAAGGGCTTGTCCATCAGCAAAACGATCGGCCATATCTTAGCGAAGCCTTTCAAAAGATCGGGGGACATCGCGCAGAAGAAAACCGAGACCTCTCTGATCGAGAAATTCCTTTATCCCAAATATGGTCCCGGCCAGATGTGGGAAGAAGTAGCGCGTCAGATTCGTTTGCGCGGCGGCAAGATTCTGACCGAACTGGAGGTGACGAAGTTAGTGCTGGAAGGCGACCAGGTCAAGTCGGTCGTGGCCCGCAACACAACCGACGGGACGGAAGAACGCTTCGATGGTGATTATTTCGTGTCCACTCTTCCGGTGAAAGAGCTGGTGCGCTCGCTCGACCGGGAAGTGCCTGAGAACATTCGCGCGATCAGCGACGGATTACTTTACCGCGACTTCATCACGGTCGGACTGCTGCTTGACCGGCTCAAGATTCGCGATGGCGCGCCCGACGGAAAGCTGGGCGTGGCTGACAACTGGATCTACATTCAGGAACCGAACGTGCTCGCGGGAAGGCTGCAGATCTTCAATAACTGGAGTGAATTTCTGGTAGCCGATCCGAACAAGGTCTGGGTGGGGGTTGAATACTTCTGCTACGAGAGCGACAGGATCTGGCAGCTCAGCGATTCCGAGATGAGCGAGTTAGCCCAGCGGGAGCTCGTGAGCATCGGCATCATCGACGCGGCCGACGTGATCGACAGCACCGTCCACCGCATGCCGAAAACCTATCCGGCGTATTTCGGAACATATTCGAAATTTGGCGAGCTCCGCGAATATGTCGATCGGATCGACAATCTGTTTTTAATTGGCCGGAACGGCATGCACAAATACAACAACCAGGATCATTCGATGCTAACCGCCATGACTGCTGTCGAGAACATTGCCTCGGGACGGAGAGACAAATCGAATATCTGGGCAGTCAACACGGAGATGGAATATCAGGAAATCCGGAGCGAAACAGAACAACCGGAGTTCGACCGGGTGTCCGAGCCGGTCAACGCAAGTTAGAGCTCCCGTCGCAGCGCAGGAAAGGAGGAGAGTCAAATGTCCGCAGCAGCCGCACCGCTTCCCGTAGCAGAAGATCTGGTGGTCGATCTCGACGGCACACTCGTGTTGACGGACACCTTTCATGTCAGCCTGCTCGAAGCGGTCCGGAGAAATCCTGCGAACGTGCTTTCTGTGTTGCGAGGGTTGTGCAAAGGCCGGGCATTTTGCAAAAGCGTAACCGCGAACGCGGCCCAGCTCGAGGCGGCCAACCTGCCCTACAATCAACCGCTGCTGGATTATCTGCGGAAAGAGCGCGCGCTCGGCCGGCGGCTGATTCTGGCAACAGGCGCAGACGTTTCGATTGCGTCCGGCGTCGCCCGGCATCTCGCAATTTTCGACGAAGTGATTTCGAGCGACGGCTGCCGCAATCTGACCGGCGAGGCAAAGCTCGAGGCTGTACGGAAGCGTCTAGGCGATTCTCCGTTTGCCTATGCCGGCAATTCGCGCACCGACTTGGCTCTCTGGCATCAGGCGCGAGCGGCCATTCTGGTGGGCGCGCCGAGATCCTGCGGGCGGGAGCTGCAAGAAGCCGGGGTTGAGATCGAGCAGGAGTTTGCCGGAGCCGAGACCAGCTGGAAAGCGCTTCTCCGTTGCCTGCGGTATCACCAGTGGTCCAAAAACGTGCTGGTATTCATCCCGGCCGTTCTCTCGCACGAGGTGCGCAATCCGAGAGTCATGCTGGGATCGCTGCTGGCCTTCCTGGCACTCTGTTTCTGTGCCTCCGCGCTCTACATCGTCAACGACCTGCTGGATATACAAGCAGACCGGCAACATCCGAGGAAGCGTCTTCGTCCACTCGCGTCGGGTGAGGTCAGCATTGCCCAGGGTCTCGGGTTGGGCCTCGTTCTGCTGGCGGCAGCGAGCGCGCTCTGCCTTTTTCTGCCGGAACAGACGGGGCGCTGGCTGGCGGTCTATGCAGCCGGCTCGCTTGCTTACTCGCTCAGGCTGAAACGCATTCTGTTTATGGATGTGGTCTGCCTGGCGCTCTTGTACGTCACACGAGTGCTGTATGGCGGGGCCGCCACAAGCATCAACATCTCCATTTGGACGATTGCCTTTTCTCTGTTCCTCTTTACGAGTCTGGCGACCATGAAGCGGCTGGCCGAATTGCGGCGCATCGACGTCAGCGCGGCGAGAACGGAAGAGTATCGCGGGTATAAGAGCATCGATGTGACGCAGCTTGCCTCGTTGACGTCTGCCGCCGGCTATGTGGCGGTCCTGGTTCTGGCGCTGTACATCAACAGCCCCGAAGTGTCCCTGCTCTATCAGCAGCCGCGAGGCCTGTGGTTTCTCTGCCCGCTGCTGATTTACTGGCTGAGCCGGTTAGGCATCATCGCGAACCGCGGTCATCTCGACGACGATCCCGTGGCGTTCGCGTTGAAAGACCGCGCTACCTGGTTTGTCGGATTTCTGGCGTTGATTGTGCTCGTTCTCAGCACTTAACTGCATGTCGACTTTTGTCAAGTATCCGGACCTCGAAACGGCCGAGCGGTCCGCTTTGCACCCTGTTGCCAAAGCGGAGTTGTGGCTGGACAGATTCGCGCCTATTCTCACGGCAGCCATCATTCTGCTGTTCGCGCTGTGGGGCTGGCACGCGTCGAAGGGAACGCGTTTCCAGTTCGACGAGCTGCTGGAAGTGTCAGCCGCGGAGGCGCCCACTGTGCATGACGTTCTCGGGGCGCTGGCCGCGGGAGTGGATTTCAACCCGCCTCTTTCTCATCTCCTGGTTCGTGGAAGTCTGTCAGTTTTTGGAGGGAGCGAATGGGCCGCTCGTCTTCCGGCCTTTGCAGGCTTTCTGGTTTTGCTGGTGAGTCTCCAGTATTTCGTCAGCCGGAGAATCGGGCGCAGCTATGCGGCCATGGCGGTGCTGATTCTGCTGTGCACGCCGGTCCGCTACTATGCGATTCAGGCGCGTCCCTATGGGCTGGTCCTGGGATTGACCGCGCTCGTTCTGGTGCTCTACCGCAGGTGCTGGCACGGCCCTACGAGGCCGTTCGCGCTCGTTGGACTCGGGATGTGCACGGCGGCTTTACTGGCCAGCCACTACTATGCATTCCTCGTGATCGGAGTTCTGCTGCTGGCAGAGGTGTACCGCAGCTGGCAAAAGCGCCGCGTCGATTGGGCGGTGCTGGTAGCGACAGTGGCGCCGGCGGCCTGCGTGATCTGGTCATTGCGCGATGCGATTCAGCAGCAGCGGGCAACGCTGACGCATTATTTTGCGCGTGGCAACCTGCTGAGTTTCAAACATGGGTATGACGATCTGGCGCTCGATCCGCTGATCTATTGCGTCGCACTCATCCTGATCCTGGCCGCCATTTCCCTGCGCAGACAAGCGGCGCACGGCCCGGAACCGGAAGCGTCGCTGCTCGCGCCCGAGACGGTGTTTTCCGCTGGTCTGCTTTTGATTCCGTTATTTGGAGCCGTCATTACGCAGTTGGTCACGCACGCCTATGTGCCGCGTTACTTTCTGCCGGCGGCGATCGGCTTCAGTGTCTGCCTGTGCCTGGCTGTCAAGAGAGGTGCGACACGCGTTCCTTCTCTGGTGCTGATTCTTGTGTTTTCGCTCGGGGTCGGCTTCGCGAAAATGTCGCTTCAGGAACTGCCTGGGGGAACGGATCCGCTGCCGGGGGCAGGTGATCTGCAGGCAGGAAGAACGCCCTTACTCTTTGATACGCCGGGAACTTACCTGCAGGCCGCTTACTATTTTCCCGAGCTGCGGAAGAACATGTGGGTTATCACAGATCCGGCCGCTTCTCTTCATTTCCGGAACTATGACACCGATGACAAGATCATGCTGGCTCTGGCAAGGTATGGGCGCGCGCAGACGGTAAGTCTGCACGAGGCGGTGCGCCGGTGGCCCTCGTTTCGGCTGGTGCCGCGGTCGGCGGATCATGTCTGGGCGCTCCATTGTCTGATGGACGCCGGGTCCAAGATCGAAGTGAACCATCCTTTCGGAAACGCCAATTTCATTTTCGACGTTCGGGTAGGGCCAGCCGAGCTGAGCCGGATCGATGCATGTTCAAACCCTTAAGTACGCGTGTTCGCAAGTTCGGTGACCGGAAGGCGAGGCGCGCCGCGGCCTGGTGTGCGCTGTCCCTTGCCGCCTCGGGTTTACTGCGGGGAGACTGGACCACGTATGGGCACGACCCGGCTCGATCGGGCTGGGCGCAAGAAGAAACTTCGCTGAACCCGCGCACGGCTTCCACTTTGAAACTGCAGTGGAAAGCGCACGTCGAGAACGAATCCTACAGCCTGACCGCCTTAACCGCGCCGGTAGTGGCGACGCGGAAGAGAGCGGATGGAGCAGCAGTCAGCGTCGTCTATGTTGCCGGGGTGGGTGGAACCGTGTTCGCCTTGGACGGGCAGACGGGAGCCATCCTCTGGAAAAAAGCGCTGCGCTCCATGGCTCTCCCGGGGAAGGGCGGCTTTCAAGGTTCTTTTCTGTGCCCTAACGGAATTACCGCCACTCCGGTGGTAGACGAGGAGAGAAACAGGCTCTACGTCATCTCTTCGGACGGCTCGCTGTATGGGCTGGATCTCGATACCGGGAACGCTAGCTACGGGCCCGTTCCGTTCGTCGCTCCCTTTGCGAAGAGTTGGAGCTTAAACCTCGTCAACGGCACTGTGTATACGAGTGTCTCACTCGGTTGCGGCAACGGGCGCGCCGGTGTTTACGCGGCCGATGTTCGCGATGTGCGGCGCCCGCAGCTGCGCGCCTTGTTCTTATCGAAAGCCTATACGGCGGGAATCTGGGGACGCGGCGGAGTGTCGATCGGTGACAACGGCCTTCTTTACGGCGGCACGGCGGATGGCGATACGGATCCTGTTCATGGCGATTACTCGAACACGGTGGTTTCCGCTACGCTCAGCGATCTATCGGTGCACGATTACTTCCTCCCGCGGAATTATCAACAGCTGAAGAAGAGCGATATGGACGTTGGTTCCGCCAGCCCTGTCTGGTTTGAGTGGAAAGGCCGGCACTTGCTGGCGCATGGTTCAAAGGAGGGTGTGGTGTATCTGTTCGACGCCGATCATCTGGGTTCGAGCGATCATCAAACTCCCCTCTACACGTCCCCTCGTCTCGGGAACGACCGGGCGGAATGCTGCGCTGCTTCCGGCATCTGGGGGAGTCTCGGCTTCAGCCGCGATAAGGACGGGAACAGCTGGCTCTACGTTCCCCTGGGCGGGCCGCCTTCGGCGCAGGGACCTAAATTCCCCCTGAGCAATGGCGACAATCCGCATGGCAGCATTATGGCTTTTAAAGTGGTCAGCGATCGGCGTACCGATGCTCCGGCGTTGGAGCCGGCCTGGATTTCGACTGACTTCTACTATCCGGATCCTCCGGTGATTGCAAACGGAGTGGTTTTTGCACTCTCGAACGGAGAAAATCCAGATCAGCGCGGCGACGAGTCGAAGCGCTTCTCGAACACGCGGCCGGCTGTTCTGAAAGCGCTCGACGCGCAAACGGGAAAGCTGTTATTCGAGAGTGGAAGCTCCATCTCGACCTGGGTGCATTTCAGCGGTCTGGCGATCTCGGGCGGACAAATATTTGCCGTCGACCACGATTCGAACGTTTACAGTTTCGCGCCGGGCGGCACAGCGGAAAGGAAGAACCCACTGCAGCTGGCGAGCGGAGATTCGTCGCCGGACGCGCTCAATAGCAGCTGGATCGGACGCGTGGAACGTTCGGATGAGTATCGGCTCAGCTGGTTGAAGAGAATTGGCGGCACATCGCTGCTGGTGCTTCTGACCGCCGCGGCAGCTAGCTGGCTTCAATCGCGGAATGCGCGGACGCGGGGCGCTTGAACTCCGGATCATGAGCAGCCAACCGCAGCGGAAGTAAGCACGGCGAGGTGCGTCTGCCGCTGAGCTTCTTCCGGCTAATGCAGTGCAGCAGCGTTCAATGTGACGTTCCCCGAATGAGAGGTGTTCATCCAGGTAATGTGAAAGGTCTGGCCAGCCGACCCGGCTTTGAATGTGAGGGAGTAATTTCTGTCGAACTGTCCGCCCGCCATGGTGGTTTGATCCACATAATCCGGAGCGGAGGAATCGGACAGATGAGCGGTCAATCTGCCGGCACTCAGCCAGCCACCGACGTGTACAGAAAGCGTCTGGATGGACGTTCCTGCGGAAACGGAGAAGGAAAGCCCGTCGGATGTACTGTTCGTATAGATTCCGTTTTGATTGCCGCCGCGCAGATCGGGCGATCCGTCCGCCCAGTTGATCGGGCGCGGATCGTTACTGTAACTCGTTACGCCTCCTGAGCCAACAACCTGATAGCTGCTGATCAGAGGTGTGTCGCCGGCTTTTCTGTTGAGCACCGGGTCTCCCCAATGAACCCAATCCGAGAGGCCTTCGCCGCTCAAGTCGACTGCCGTTTTAGCGCTGGTGACTGCGCCGCCGAGGACCCCACCCGTGGGGCCGGGCGTGCTCGCCGTATTCGAGATCTGATAAAGCGCTTGCCTGGCCGAGCCGGAGAAGCTGGCTGTAACGGAATAATTCCCAACCTGCCCGTTGGTTGAAGCGGCCGATGCGGTCGCGATCCCATTTGAACCGGTGAGGGCGGTTGTCTGCGGGGCTCCGCCGAAGGTCAAGCTCGCGCCTGAACCGGGCGCGGCGAAGGTCACCCGGACGCCGCTGACGGGGTTGTTATCCGCGTCCGTGACAAAGGCTTTGAGTGAGTTCGGCAGCGGAGTGTTGATGGCCGCGCTCTGCGGCGTGCCGCCGGCGGAGACAATGTTCACCGGCGCATTGGTGGAAGATGTGCCGGGAAGCGCAAATTTTGCGCTGGCGGAGTGATAAACGAGAGTCAGCGGGTTGCCGCCGGGCGAAAGCGTCACCGGACCAGTCAGGCTGAGATTGCCGTCGGAGTGGAACGTTACCGGATTCGATCCGGCGTTGAAGAGCTGAAGCTCTGCGCCTTCTTCTTCTTTAGACGCGTCGACGGAAACCGATACGGGCGAGCTGTTGCCTTTCAGCACGACGACCGGACCGTAGGGTCTGATCAGAGTGGTTTTCGAGAGATCGATTAGACCGTGATTTACATCCGCGTGAGTGCAACCGGTACAAACATCCTTTTGCCAGTTGAGATTGTGCTGCGTGACCAAATTCCAACCGAGCCCGCTGCTGGTCACAAACTGATACTGCGGCGCTCCGGAGAAAGCCCAGGTATTGCCGTTGAGAATGACGTTCTTCCAAGGAAACGCGCCGCTGGCATAACCGGGATTGATGCCGTAGACAGCGCCGAGGGAGATGCCGTTGGCCTGAGCGTGAGCCGAAGCGTAACCCGAGTTGTTACTGATGGTTGTTCGCGACATGGGATTTGTGAAGGAAATAAAGTTGGCGCAGTTGTGTTGATCGACGACGAAAGTATTGGATTGAATCAGCGTGTTGCCGCTGGTGTCGAAGACGCCAAAGGAGTAGCAGTCGTGGCAGGTGTTTCCTTTCACGGTCACGTTCGCCGGAGGCGCAGAATTGTTTTGCGACGCAATGTAGACAGCGGATGCCGTGCCCGCGCGGTTTATTTGTGCGATGGTGTCGAAGTAATTATCAAGAATCTGAACCGTGCCGGATGCAACGCCTCCGTCGACACCCACGACAACAATCCCTTCGCGCGGGAACTGAGAAATTCTGTTGTCGCGGTAAAGCTGCTGAACGAGTGCGGAAGCGCCGGAGCTTACGGTCGAATTCTCGATGGCCGCGTTCGAGCCATTACTGATCGCGTTGTTGACCACCTGCAAATCGGCGGCAAGCATAGAGATGCCGTCTCCGTTGAAGTTGGTGATAGTGGAATTCTTGATCACCATGCCGGTAACCGGAGAGCCACCGGAAAAGATGTTCTCTGCCTTGAAGTCCTGCAGAGTGAGAGAGTCGATGGTGATATTCGAAAACGTTCCACCCGACCACAGGTAAATGGCTTTATGAGTGATGTCCCAGCCATCGGTGGTGGAAGGAGCAGGCGGGTAAGCAAAATTGTTCTGGAATGTGTTTCCGTTCGTCATGCCGTAGAAATGCAGGTTCGAAATGGTGACGTTAGAAACCGATTCGCCGGCAACTCCATTGGGGCCTCCGTCGTCGCCAATGCTCAAGCAGAATCCGCGGATATTGCCGGTGGTCCCGGGAAAGGCGACCGAATTCGCGTAAGTGCCGAAGGCACCCCGGCAGAACAGATTCGTCTCCGACCCATCCCCGACCAGCGACAGATTACTGTAACGGATCTTCAAAGCTGCGGGCGCTTTCGCGGTCATCTGGTCGCTAGCGCGAACAACGTAACCGCAGGTGGCGCTCGCCGGGCAGGACGCCGGGGAAGGAACAGTGACAGTTCCTCCACCAGCTCGGCCTGCCGAATCCAAGGCTGCCTGAAAGCTCGCGTGATTGTCTGTGCCGTAAGCGAATTCGGCGCTGCTGATAGAGCTCAAGGCAGCAGCGCTCAGGTTAACTGTGCTGCTGTCCTGTACGCGGACAATGGAGGCTTCTAAAGTCATGGCTCCATACATGTATGGTTTCGATGCCACTGCCGTCGAAGCGGGAACGGAGAGGATGACGGAAGAGGAGGAAGAATAGTTCTGGATGCGTCCCGATAAAGCTTCTCCGCCCGTGCCCGCGCCGATGACGACTAGGCCGCGACCGACATCAGAGGGCGAAAATGTTCCGGAAGCGGAGGTCAGAACCGGAGAGCCGGCCGACATGTTCGCATCGGCACGGGTCGTTGCTCCCGGACCTGCTCCGATGACTTGGATGTACTTGCCAACATCTCCGGCGGTAAACGATCCGGAGTGAGAGGTAAGCGCCGTGGATCCCGCAACCATCGTGCCGTCCTTCCGCATGACTGCGTCAGGAACCGCGCCGAAGTTCAGGACGCTCACATTAGATTGCGCGTGGATGCAGGACAGAGAAAAGCCCGCAAGATAAAAACAGAAGATTTTTGGCAGGATACTGCTTACATTTGTTCTTATTAGGATAATTAGCTCGTTTCGTGTCGAAAGTGGATTTACATGTTTTCGGTTCGAGATAGCTCGTCCGGGAATGATTGAGGAGTAACATCGGCCCCACGCGACGATAACCTCGCGCACGCGTAGTTACTAACAGCGGGCGTGGCCCCGCCTAAGCACAGATAGCATAAGGCTATTGATCCAGCTTGAGCCGCTTGGTTTCTCCTCTTATGAGCTTGTGGCGGGTTATCCGTGTTTTCTAGCAAGAAATGACCGAAGCGTAAGCGAAAGTTCAATGCCTGTGATAACGCTATACCTCTTACAGCGGATCTTGATTAGCCCTCAAGGAGGGACGTCTGCAAAATGGACACGATAGGATTATTGGCCGCCTGGGCCGGCACCCTTTCCTTTTTGATTGCTGTTGCTTTTATCGTGGCGACTAGCCGCCTAAACTCGCCTTTCGGAGGGCAGCACGCCCCGAAAATGTTGGCGCGCCTTAGGCCGGAGCGGCCGCCGCGAGCTTCTTCCGAGGCTGGTCCGCGCCGGGACCTCTCGAACCTCGAAGTAATGAATCTGGTATTTCTATTCGGCACCATGATTCGCGACCTGATCTTCGGGGCGACCGTGGTTGTCGTTTCGATCCAGATTCTGGATCTCGGACCGGCTCTCCTGGCAGCGGCGCTGCCTTTCAGCATCGACGCGAAACTGATCACTCGTCTTACGGGAATTTTCTTGTTTCTCATGGCTTTTCTCTTTGTGTTCCGCCTCGGTTACCTGGCCGCGCAGTTCCGAAGGCTTTCAACACTTCACAGTGTCTTCAATGAGGCGAAGACTCCGGCCGGGTCTTAGCAGGGATTCTGCCACTCAGATAGTGTGGCTGTCGTAAGGACCTGACCAGCTACTCGAAAGGAACGATCAACAACGTTGCAGTTGTCCGAGCAAGTGCTTACTCCTCCAATTGCGAGCTGCCTTTGGAGCGAACGTTACGTCCAGTACGGCTGCGGCTTGTCCGCGCCCCCTCAATGGACTAACTTCGACAATTCAGCTACTCTCCGTTGGGAGCGATTTCCAATACTAGGAAAGCTGGCAACTAAGAACGCGCGGCGCTTCCCTTCAAATGTGAGATTGGGCGACATCATCAAAGGGTTGCCCATTCCAGCGGGCAGTTGCCACGGCGTCTACGCAAGCCATGTGCTCGAGCACCTGACGCTCGAGGAGTTCCATGCCGCGCTCCGAAACACGAAGATCCTTCTCCGCGAAGGTGGCATTTTCCGGGTCGTGCTCCCGGACCTGGAGTGGGCTGCGCGGGAATATCTCCGGCGTCTGGAGCTCGGAGATCGCGCCGCCAACGACTTTTTCCTGGCCGCCACCTTTTTGGGTAAACGGGATCGCAGTCGTGGGCTGCTTGCCATGCTTTATCAGAACATCTCCCGGCGTACCCACCAGTGGATGTGGGATTCCCTCTCGTTGGCGGAAGCGCTCCGACATCACGGCTACCGGAATGTTCGTCTGTGCTCGTTTGGAGATTGTGAAGATCGGATGTTTTCTTTCGTGGAAGATGAACGCCGCTTCAGTAATTCCATAGCTTTCGAAGCTCGTCGCTGAGCGACGATCTGTCCGGGCTTCCGACGATTCCGTTTTAACGTAAATCTGATTCTAGTTCGACGTTCCGCAGTTACTAGAAACAATCACCGCAAGCCGTGTTGTTTCCTCCGGGAAAGATAACTAAACCACCTGCAAAGGTCCGACATCTATGACAAACCGATTTGCTTATTTGCTGGCGCTCGCGGCGCTTCAACCCGCTTTGGCCCAAGTCACCACTTATCACTACAACAATGCCCGTACCGGGGCCACTCTGAACGAAACAGCACTTACGACTTCAAACGTGAATGTGAACACGTTCGGGAAGCTGTTTTCTCTACCGGTGGACGGCCAGATTTACGCCCAGCCACTGTATATTCCCGGCGTTGTTATTCCGCAGCAAGGGACACACAACGTTCTTTACGTCGCGACCCAGAACAACAGCGTTTACGCCTATGATGCAGATTCCGGATCGCAGACGCCGTTATGGCAGGTCAACTTAGGTCCGGCAATGAACTACTCCACCTGCTGCTGGTTTCAGGATATTCGGCCGCAAATCGGAATCACAAGCACCCCCGTGATCGATCTGCCGTCGAAGACGCTGTATGTTGTGGCCGAATCATATGAGAATCGCGTCACCTATCACCGGCTGCATGCACTCGACATCACGACCGGCGCCGATAAGGTAACGCCTGCGGCGATCGGGGGGAGCGTGCCCGGTAGGAGCTATGACAGCGTCAATGGAGTACTCACTTTCAATCCCATTCAACAATGGCAGCGGCCCGGCTTGCTGCTGCTGAACGGCAATATTTATATTGGATTCGGTTCCCACCAGGACAACACTCCCTATCATGGCTGGCTGTTCGCCTATAGCGCGAGCACTTTGCAGCAAACTGGAATTCTTTGTTTTTCACCGAATGGCGAGGAGAACGGTATTTGGCAGGGCGGCGTTGCTCCGGCAGCGGACGCGAGCGGCAACATTTACCTGGAGACCGGGAACGGGCCCTTCGATGTAAACGCGGGCGGAACGGATTACGGTGACTGCATTGTCAAAGTGAGCACATCGAACGGACTGCGGATTGTTGATTACTTTGCGCCGTCTACCCAGCAGAGCGACCAGAATAACGACTGGGATCTCGGCAGCAGCGGGCCGGTGCTGATGCCAGGAACCAACCTTGGGCTGGCCGGCGGTAAGGACGGGAAGATGTATGTCTTCAATACAGCAAATCTGGGTCAATTCAACGCCGCTGGCGATCAGCTGACGCAGGAGTGGCAGGCTACTTACTCCTACTCACAGCAGCAAGCCGGCGGCTTCTGGGGCGGCAATTACATCTTTTACAACAACACTATGTATGGGTTCGGCGAACGGGACTCGCTGAAGGCGTTCTCGTTCAACGGTTCGCAGTTTAACGTATCGCCGAGCTCGCAAACCGCTTTTGAAATCGCTTCTTCGATCAGCAACGATCCGGCCATGGCGATCTCTGCCAACGGCACGACTCCCGGAACGGCAATTGTATGGGCCGCTTATTCGATAAATGGAATGGCAGACGGCGGCGCTTACCCGGGAATTTTTCGGGCCTTTGATGCCTCCGATGTAAGTCGCGAGTTGTGGAACAGCAACCAGAATGCGACGCGCGATTCAAGCGCCAACTGGGCTAAGTGGGCGCCACCCACCGTTGCAAACGGGAAAGTGTATCTGCCCACCTTCAGTAATGCCGTGTTCGTTTACGGATTGCTTTCTGGTTCGGGCACGAGCACCAGTATTACAGCGACAGCCGGGACACCACAGAGTACGAAGGTCAATACTGCCTTTACCGCCGCGCTGCAAGCAACCGTGAAGGATGCGAGCGGAAATCCAGTGAGTGGTGCAAGCGTAACATTCACGGCGCCTGGCAGCGGCGTGAGCGCAAGCTTCGGCGGATCGAACAGCGCCACAGTTTCGACCAACGCGAGCGGCATCGCGACCGCTCCCACGCTAAGTGCCAACGCGCAGGCTGGTTCTTACAGTGTCAGCGCGAGCACGGCCGGTGCAACGCAGAACGCCAGCTTCAGTCTTGTCAATACGGCAGCCGCTGCAGGCAGCATTACCGCGACTGCCGGGACGCCGCAGAGCGCAAATGTTGGAAACGCATTTTCCACAGCCTTGCAGGCAACAGTGAAAGACACCGCCGGTAACCCGTTGAGCGGGGTGACCGTCACTTTCACGGCACCCGCTAGCGGTGCGAGCGCCAGCTTCGGAGGCACGGCTACGGCTACCGCCTCCACCAATGCCAGTGGTGTTGCTACGTCTCCCGCGCTCACTGCCAATAGCCAGGCCGGTTCCTACAACGTGACGGCGAGCGTTGCCGGAGTGAGCGCGAGTGCCAGCTTTGCTCTTACCAACAATGCTTCCGGTTCTGCCGGCGGTGCTCTCTCGGGAACGGGCAGTTTCGGTTCGGGCAACTTTAACATGACAAGCGAAGGGAGCACCGACTGGGTGCACTGGGGCATTCGCTACGGTGGCCCGGGAGTAACGGACCGCAAGGGCGGAGTTGCCGCCCAGATCAGCAACTATACGCTTATCGGGTCGCTTCCTATCGGAACGCTTAACAACGACACGCGCACGCTGACCTGGACGGATGGAACAAACACGACGAGCGGCTCGGACAATACGGCTCTGTATGTGGATAGCAACTCGGGGCATGGCGGAAATGGCTTCTCGTTCACCGTGCCTGCCGATACGACGACGCGCAGTCTGACGGTGCATGCCGGAGGCCAGGACAGCGGCGCTACACTCACCGCCACTCTTTCGGATCATTCAGCAGCGAACTTCCAGGACGCGGTCACAGCACAGAGCGGGCGTTATGACCGCAACTACACGATTACCTACCGGGCGAACTCCGCTGGGCAGACCCTTACTATTAGTTGGATTGATACGACGACCACCGGCAATGTCACGCTCGCGGGTGCGTCGATGTCACTTGCCGGTTTGGGAAACAGTATCGCAGCGAATGGAGGTACACCGCAAAGCGCCACGGTGAGCACGGCTTTCGCGACTCCGCTGCAAGCAAGGGTACGAGATGGGAACGGCAACCCGCTGAGCGGGGTGAGCGTCACTTTCACGGCGCCTTCGGGCGGACCGAGCGCAAGCTTCGGCGGTTCAGTTACGGCCAATGCGACAACGAACGCGAGCGGCGTCGCAACCGCGCCGGCGCTTACCGCAAACGCACAGACCGGCTCTTACCTTGTGACGGCCGCGACCACTGGCGTAACGACAAACGCCAGCTTCAGTCTTTCGAATACGGCCGCTAGCTCACCCGGCGGCGCTACCATCACAGCCACGGGCGGAACCTCGCAGCGCAGCAACGTCAATACGGCTTTCGCCACCGCGCTGCAAGCGACTGTGAAGGACGGCAACGGTAACCCTCTCAGCGGTGCAAGCGTAACGTTTACAGCGCCGGCTAGCGGGGCCAGCGCAAGCTTCGGCGGTTCAGCTACAGCCAATGCGACGACGAACGCGAGCGGCATCGCGACCGCGCCGACGCTTACCGCAAACGCGCAGACTGGCTCTTATTTCGTGACGGCCACGACTGCCGGGGTAGCGACAAACGCCAGCTTCAGTCTTTCGAATACTTCCGTCAGTTCATCTGGCGGCGTGCTTTCGGCAACGGCTAACTCCAGTTCCGGCACATACAATCTGACCAGCGAAGGTAGTGCCGACTGGGTGCACTGGGGAATTCGCTACGGCGGCCCGGGAGTGGTGGATCGCAAAAAGGGGGTGACCGCGCAAATTAGCGCCTACACTCTGCTCGGATCGCTGCCCATCGGGACCATCAACAACGACCTGCGCACGCTGACCTGGACCGATGGCATGAACAGCACCACCGGTTCCGACAACAACGCCTTGTATGTGGATAACTATTCGGGCCATGGCTCAAACGGATTCTCGTTTACGGTGCCGGCAGATACGAACACCCGCAATCTGGTGGTACATGTTGGCGGCCAGGATGGCGGCGGCACACTCACGGCGAGTCTCTCAGACAGCTCGGCAGCCATCTTCCAAGACACCACCCCGAACCAGAGCGGTAGATACGATCGCAACTACACGATCACTTACCGGGCCAACTCCGCTGGACAGACTCTGACAATCAAGTGGATCGACGCGACGAGCTCCGGTCATGTCATCCTGGCGGGAGCCGCGCTTTCGCTCGCGGTCTCCGGGCCGGGCAGCAACAGTATCAGCGCCACCGGCGGTTCGCCGCAGAGCGCAACCGTTAATACGCCATTTGCCACGGGGCTTCAGGCAACAGTGAAAGACGGCAGTGGCAACCCGGTGACCGGGGTGAGCGTCACTTTCACGGCGCCTTCGAGCGGACCGAGCGCAAGCTTCAGCGGTTCAGCTACTGCTAATGCCATCACCAACTCGAGCGGCATCGCAACCGCACCGGCGCTCACTGCCAACTCTCAGACTGGTTCCTATACCCTCGTTGCGATTATCACGGGCGCCGCCCCCGCAGTCTCCTTCAGCCTGACGAATAACGCACGCAGCTCCTCTGGCGGCGCTCTATCTGGATCGGGTAACTCGAACGCCGGCACTTACAACCTAACTGTCGAAGGTCCGACGGATTGGGTTCACTGGGGAGACGCAAGCTTGAGCCGCAAAACCGGAGTGGCAGCTCAGATCAGTAACTATGTTGTAGTCGGCTCGGGAGGCGTGCTCAGTTATACGAACGATCCTCGAGCACTGAGTTGGACAGATGGGAATCCGACGGCAAGCGGCTCAAATAACAACGGAGTGTACATCAACTCCCTGCAGAACGGATTCTCCTTCACCGTGCCGGCCGGCACTGCACCGCATACGCTGACGGTGCATGTGGGCGGATGGTTAAGCGGCGGTACGTTCACCGCGCACCTTTCCGATGGATCCGCTATCGATTTCCTTGACAGCACAACGCCATCCGGCGGACAGTATGACCGGAACTACGTCCTGAGTTATCAGGCGGCCTCGTCCGGGCAGATACTCACGGTCACCTGGGTGGATACATCGGGCGGCGGAAATGTCACTTTGAATGGCGCGGCTCTCCAGTAGCTCGCCGGATCTCTCTCCGAAGACGCAAACCTTGTGGGCAAAGTTGGTTCGCCCCTGTGCGCGACTCTTTCCCCTAGCGTGTCAGCGTTCCGCGGTATTCGGGAAAGCCGGGCGTCTGACGAGAAGCTTCCGAGTTCTGATGCTTGTGACAGTCGTTCAACACCGTGCCCAGCAGAATGCTTCCGTCGCCTCGTAACTGACGCGAAGCGATGATAGCTGCTTGTCGACTAGTCTGTCCGGCGCGCACCACTAGAATGACACCATCCGAAGCCCGCCCAAGGAGGCGCGCATCGGGTGCTGCGATGGCAGGCGGGGTGTCGAATAAAATGACGTCGAACTGCGACTTGAGTTCCTCGAGTACACGCGAGAATCGATCGGTGTAGAGAAACCGTGAGAGTGACGGCATTGGTGCGCCGCAGGGCAGGATGAAGAGTCCGGCGACGCTCGTCGGATGAGCGAACTTCGCGGCCTCCACACTGCTATCACCCTCAAAGAGCTCTGTCAGACCAGGTTTCCCGGCAAAACCCAAGAGTTTGCTCAATCGCCCGTTCCGGGCGTGAGTATCGATCACCAGGACCCGCAGGCGGATCTCTGCGAGCGCCAACCCTAAATTGGCGGTGACCGTCGTTCTGCCCTCTCGTTCGCCCGCGCTGGTTATAGCGAAAATCCGCGGCTCTTTCTGTTCTCCACTTACAAAGAGAAGTGAAGCCAGCAGGCTGCGAAAGGACTCGGCGACTTCGGACTGACCGGCACTGTCCTTGACGCTGCCACTCGGGATGACTCCCAATTCAGGGACGCCCAACAGCTCACTGCAATCATGCGGGTAACGGATTGTTGCGTCCGTGCGCTCGCGCAACAAAATCCAAATCGCACCTGCCAGAATGCCGCAAAGTAGACCGACTGCCGCATTGGAACTCAAACTTGGTTTGTAAGGCTGAGTAGGAGTGGTGGCTGGATCCAGTAGCCGCATATTGCCGGCACCGAGCCCAGCTTGCTTTGTAACCTCCCCGGTTTGCTCGAGCAACGCTTCGTAATCCCGGCGGGCGGCTTCCAGTTCGTGCTGCAGTGCGTCGACCTGAAGATCCCTACCTGTTTCCCCGAATTTCGTGCGCGACAGATTCTCGTAATCGGCACGGAGCAAACTTTCCCGCCGGGCTGCCGCCCAATATTGGGTCTGCAATCGCTCGATCATTGCCGCCGCTTCCAGATGCATTGCGTTTTGCAAAGACGAGATCTCTGCATTTAGATGCTTCAGCGTGTTCGCAGTGCCGGCCGTTGATAGTTGAGCCACCTGTCTCTTCAGTTCTGCGAGCCGGGCGGAGTAATTCTTCAGAACAGGATCGTCCAGAAATTCCGAAAGCTCCGCCTGGTCCGTTCTCTTCGCCATTTCAACTAGAGCGTACTTGGCTTCCCGTTCCGCCCGGGCGCTTGAAAGCTGCTGCTCCGTCTGACGAAGCGCTTGGGCGTGCGCGTTCCCAGACAGGCCACTCATAGACAGACCAGCCCGTTTGGCATATTCATGGAGCGCCGTTTCCGATCCCTCAACCCTTTCCCTGGCCTTATTTAACATCCCGTCGAGCGTCTCCCGCGCCTGACTAGTGACGTTCCAGCGCGCCTGGAGAGACTCCTCCACGAACTCGTCACAGATGCTATTCGCTAACGCGGCTGCCAAGCGGGCATTCGAAGCTTCTGCCACGATCTCGATGTCCCTGGTCATGGGAATGGCCCTGACTCTAACACTCGGCGTTGGAACTGCCGGGAGCCAGCGCGCCCAGTGCAATGCTCCGCGGGCGATTCTCGCAAGCCGGCGCCAGCCATTTGCAACTGGCTGCCAGGCATCGATATCAGCCGACTGAGCTCTCGTTCTCTGCAGCGCCCGGCGCACGAGTTCTTCGCTTTGAAGCGCCTTAACCTTCGTTTGTATATCGAGCAACGTGTCTATCGATTCAGAACGACGGCCGCCAGAAGCAGGTCCGCTCGTCGGAACGTCCCGGTTCACAGACCCGATTTCGATTCCGGTTCTTGCCTGGTATTTCGGAATCTGTAAGACTGCCGTCAGCACGCCTGCCAGGAGTCCAAGGCAGGCCAACGCTAGAAATTCCCATTTCCATCGACGCGGGAAGCGCCGAATGCGAAAACCGTGCTGGCGCTGATCTTCTTCCTCGACGAAATTGTCTAGGGAATCATCCGTCTCGGACGGGAGTGACGGGTCATTCCTGGTCGCGCCTGCCCCTGTCGCCATGTCAGGTACGGCGATCTTATCGCTGGCTTTGTTCAACTTACCTCGTTGAGACGCATGAAGCTTTCCAGTCTCTCTCATTCCTAGAATTAAGTACGATCGCTCGATGGTTTGGCTCAACAGTGAATCGACTGAAGGAGTAATGCGCGCCGATCAAGGAGTTCTAAGCCCCACCAGCGCGTTGATGGTCTCCCGACCAGTTTCGACCAGAAAATCGAGGCCGTAACGAAGCTCGAATCCGCAGTCATCAAGGCGTCAGATAAGGATGCTTCGAATTCGTTGCTTCGGGGAATGGCGATCCCACAGCAGGATTGAAAAAGGAACGGAGTAAAAGGAGTTAAGGCGTGAACTACGGGCTCTTCTATGTTGTTGGAGAATTGGAGCGGGAGACGAGAATCGAACTCGCAACCAACAGCTTGGAAGGCTGTGACTCTACCATTGAGTTACTCCCGCTTGCAGGCACGCTGACCAGACCATTTTAGCTGGTCGCAAAAACGAGGCTAGAAAGGCAAGACGCATGACGCAAAGAAGACATTGAGGCAGCGCAGCTAAGCCCGCTTCCCCAAAAGGATTTGCCTAGGATTGACTCGTCCAGCACTCTTCGAAGTACTTTACAATGCAAAGCACAAGTGGTAATTTGGCTTTGTGTATGAATTAGCTTTGGTTGTTGTGTGGCGGGAAAGTCGGCGGCCCCGCAAACGCCGTCGGATTCTTCCGCGAATTGTTAGCCGCATGAATCAAACACGCCCGCGGCCCACCCTCCAAAAGGAAGCGACGATTAAGTCCATGCCCGAAGTGTCGCACTCCGAAATGCTGATCGATAGAAGCGAATTCCGAGCCCGCTGGTAAGCGTGTTTTCGCCTCAGGACTGGGTGGATGAGCCTGTCGATTTGGCTGACTTGTTCCTTTTGGGAGCGGGATGCCGCTGTTTGCCGACATCCGGGTTACTTGTCTTCGGTTCTGCTTGCGGCACGTCGGCCGATGGCTGTTGAGAGCCCCCAGTGGACGGAGTAGCCGGAGTACTATGGCGCTGCTTGCCAACATCCGGGTTGCTTGTCTTCGGACTTTGTTTCGGCACGTCTTGGTCATTTTGCGTCGAAGTTTGAGCGGGCTGCTGTTGTAAAGCAACAGCGCTAATGCCGAACATCAGCGTCAGGCAGAAGGCGGAAGCGGCAAGCGTTTTCATCTTGTATTACCAATGATCTGACTAAGGCACGACAATTTAGTTACCTTCGAGCCATCCCTGGCTGCGGAGAACCTGGCGAAACGCAGGCATGTCGAGCGATACAACCGGAAAGTACACACCAGTGAGTTCCCTCTTCCAGAGCAAACCGGATTTCCGGCGCTCCGCAGGATTGGTGAAGCGATATTCATACAGAACCGCACGAACATGCCTCGGAGGCTTGCCTGGGAAAGGATTCGACCGCAGCAGCCCGATTACCTCGCGGTCTCCTTCGAGCAGTTTAGCGACTAAATTGACAAACCAGGGATGATCCTCATAGCTCGACATAGCAGCGAACCACATTAGCCAATCGAGCCGCAGATGATACGGCGCAATTTGCGGCGGCGTCGTGCGCGGGTCACCCGGCTTGGCTTTAAATTCATACTCGCGCCATCGCGTGCTTGAGGTCAGCACATCTTCCTGAGTGCCTTCGACTACGACTTCATTGCGTACGCGAGTGATGCTCCCAAACGCGCCGTAGGTCCCGACCAGGTGCAGTGAGTTGAAGCTGGTGTTCATGATCTGGCGTGCGGAAAGCATGTTGGCAAGTACCGGTATGCTCATGGCGACCACCGCCGCCAGCAGCGCTACATGCACCCAGCGTGTGGCAAGGAGGGGCGGATGCAAGGTCGCCGTCCAAGCTGCCAGGCGGGAGAAGAATCGAGAGTCAAAGGTTGAGAACGCGAGCACGAGCGTCAGCCAGTTAAGCCAGGAAAGATTGCCGCTGATGATGATGCTGAGCTGAAAGATGATCGTCAAAAAACCTGCAATGCCGGCGAAGGGCTGCGGCAGGAAGAAGAAGAATGGAACAAACAGTTCCGCAAAGTGGTTGAACAGCACACCCGCCCGGTTAACCCAGTGTGGAGCCCAATGCAGATACCAGCTGAGCGGGTTTGGCATTGGCTGCGTCTCGTAAAAGTAATCAAGGCAGGTCAAATCGCGCCAGCAGGAATCGCCACGAAGTTTAATCAGGCCAGCCCCAAACATAATGCGGAACAGCAGCCATCGAAAAAGCCAGATCGGAATGGTCTGTGGCAGTACATGCGCTCCGCCAAGAAAGATCGCGAAGAAGCAGGCTTCGAGCAGAATCGATTCCCAACCGAAGGCATAAAAGGTCTGTCCGACGTTCACGAATGACAAATACAGCAGGTAGATCGCGACCCAGGCAGCCGCGCTCGACCAGCTGTAGAGGCCAGCCACGCCGGTTAGCAACAGCAAGGAAAGAAGGATCCCGATCCAGGCAGCAAGAGTAAAGGCCCAATCCCGCGGGAAGAGATAGAACAGGCTCGGCGATTGGCTAAACGGCACTCGTTTAATGAAGAGCTGGACAGGTGTGAGCCCCCGTTCCCCGAGGAGCGGTTTGAATTGATTGAGCGCGTTAATGAATGCCACTAGGCAGATTGCGGCGATTCCTCGTTCGAGCAGAAGGCGCGAAAGCCAGCTATCTTTGGCGTCGAGCAGAGTCACTACTAAACAAGATACGCCCGCCTGGCGCGCGACAATCTGGAGAGCAGATATGAACGAGATCGACCCCGGGCCCGGCCTTCTTTTTGGAGATGAGAACGGACCGACTGGCAGCCTGGAAGCTTTGACTGACGGCGCCGTGCTTCTTCGGAGCTTCGCCAAACCGGAGACGAAAACGCTGCTTGAAGCGCTCGATGAAGTGGTGAGGCAGGCGCCCTTCCGGCACATGGTGACACCCGGGGGATTTCGCATGTCGGTGGCAATGACAAACTGCGGCCAAGCTGGTTGGGTGAGCGATGCCAAGGGGTACCGATATGCCGCGGCCGATCCAACCACGGGAGCAGCGTGGCCTTCCATGCCCGCGCCCTTCTTTGACGTAGCGGTCAGAGCCTCTGCCGCGGCCGGGTTCCCAGGCTTTGAACCTGACGCCTGCCTGATCAATCGTTATGAACCAGGCTCGCGCCTGACGCTGCATCAGGATAAGAACGAACAGGATTATGGAGCGCCAATCGTGTCGGTATCCCTGGGATTGCCAGCGGTCTTCTTATTCGGTGGAGCGAAACGGAACGACAAGGTACGGCGCATTCGCCTGGAGAGCGGCGACGTTGTGGTCTGGGGAGGAGTGGCGCGCCTCGCTTATCACGGGATAAACGCACTGAAAGACGGTGATCACCCGCTCACCGGCCGCTGCCGGCTAAATTTAACTTTCCGCAAAGCGCTTTGAACACGAAAACGATGATCAGCAAGTGGTTCCGAAGCGTGGCAGCCAAGAGTGAGCGGAGTAAGCTTTGGGGAGTGGCAACACATACTCGCGAATCTTTGCTCGTCGTAAGAGGTTTTCAGGTGCTGCTGTTTCTCACCGGCACACATGCTTTGTGCGGGAGCCAAAATGTGGACTGGCGGGAATACGGCGGCTCGGCTGATTCCAGCCAGTATTCGGAGTTGAATGAAGTCAACCGCGCGAACGTGCGCAATCTGAAAGTCGCGTGGACTTATTCGACTGGCGATACCAACAAGTATTCATTCAATCCGCTGGTAGTGGACGGGATGATGTACGTTCTGGCGAAAGGTCATTCGATTGTTGCGCTCGATGCCGCGAACGGCAAGGAGCTCTGGGTGCACGAGGTCCCGTCTGGCACCAAGATCATGTCTGACCGGGGAATTAGCTACTGGGAAAGCAAGGACCGAGCGGACAGGCGATTGTTCTTTGCCAGCGACAATTTGCTGCAGGCGATCGATGCGCGAACTGGTAAGCCAATCGGTTCGTTCGGCGAAAAAGGCTGCGTTGATTTACGGAAGGGGTTGGGCCGGGTGGCCGGCTCGCTGTCGATTGTGCAATCGACTACGCCTGGCAGAGTGTTCGAAGACATGCTGATTCTCGGCTCAGCCACCAACGAAGGTTACGGATCGGCTCCCGGCGATGTGCGCGCCTACGATGTGCGTTCGGGCAAGATCCGGTGGACCTTTCACACGGTGCCGCATCCGGGCGAGTTTGGCTATGAGACTTGGCCGCAAGATGCCTGGCAGCGCGTGGGCGGAGCGAATGCCTGGAGCGAACTATCGCTCGACAAAGAGCGCGGGGTCATCTATATTCCGACCGCCAGCCCGAAGTACAACTTCTATGGGGCTAATCGGCACGGCGAGAACCTGTTCGGCGATTGCCTGCTGGCGCTCGATGCGCGAACCGGCAAGCGGCTCTGGCACTTTCAGATGGTGCACCACGACATCTGGGACTATGACAACGCCACTGCACCGAAGCTTTTGACAGTGCAGCATGACGGGCAGAAGATGAACATCGTGGCGCAAGCCGGTAAGCAAGGCTTTCTTTGGGTATTTGATCGCACAACAGGGAAACCGCTTTGGCCCATTGAGGAGCGCGCTGTGCCGCGTTCGAATGTCCCCGGCGAGGAGACATGGCCGACCCAGCCATTTCCGACGAAGCCTCCGCCATTCGCGCGGCAGAGCTTCACGGTAAACGATTTGAATCCACTGGTGGATGACGAGGAACGAGCCGCCCTGCGCACGAAAGTGCAGCAGGCCCGGAACGAAGGATTGTTTACTCCGCCGGAGCTGAGCGGCACTATTGAAATGCCCGGCAACAACGGCGGTTCGAATTGGGGCGGCGCGGCGATTGACCCTACGAACGGCACTCTCTACGTTGTCTCGAAAGATCTGCCCTGCCTGTTGAAGCTGGAGCCCGAAAATTCGACGCCGGCCACGAGCGCTTCCCTTCCCCAAGGAACAAGATTCACAAGCGCATTTGGCTTTATGTTTACGAGCACCGGCCTTCCCGCGATCAGTCCGCCCTGGGCCTCGCTCACGGCCTACGACTTGAATGAGGGAACGATCAAGTGGAAGATACCTTTAGGCGATGTTCCCGATCTTGCCGGCAAAACGGCGGAGACTACCGGCACGGTGTATCCGAAGGTAGGCCCGGTGGTGACGGCGGGCGGCCTGATCTTCACCGGCACCAGAGATAAGAAGGTTCGCGCGATCGATGCCACGACCGGCAAGGTAATTTGGGAGAACCAAGTGGAAGAAGCGCTCGAAGGCATCCCGGCGGTGTATCGCCTGAATGGGCGCGAGTACATTGTGTTTTGCGCCTCCGCTCAGGTCGAAGTGAATCCCGCGAAGCACCACGAAATCCATGGAGCTTACGTGGCGTTTAGTTTGCCCTAGGCAGATCGTCGTCTTTGCGCCAGCGCTCGATCCATTGACGGAAACGCGAGTAAAGAAAAGAGGTCGCGATCAGCAAAACGCCGAGTGCGACAAACGCCGATATACGGTAGACGCGCTCGAGTTGCCATACGTCAAACAGATAGAGCTTGCAAATGACGATTCCAATCAAACCAAGGCCGGCCAGGCGATTCAACGCAGTGCGTGCAGCGACACCTAGGCTGATCAGCAGCAGAGCATAAACAGCGAACAGGATCGAGAGGGCCACTGTCTCGACGCTCAGAAGATTACGCGAAGGAGTGGTTCGTTCCGCCCATCCGATAACCTCAAGGCTCAGGCCATAAAGTAGAAAAACGTGCCCTGCAAAGTACTCCGCGAGCGCCACCCGAGGAAACACAGACAACGCCCAGCGAGCAGCCAGGAGGAAGCTAGCCGACGCGACCGCAAAGGTGAGAAAGCGTGTGTTCCAAAGCAAGGCGTAAGAGCGAGGATTGCTGAACATTGTTCCATCGAAGAGAACTAAGCGAAGTGCGATCAAAACGAAGATGACAAGTGAGCCGAGGACAGCTTGCCTGCTTGCGAAGCGCAACCCGATCCAGGTGAGTGCGGCAGCTTCGAATGACCAGGCAACAGTGATGGTAAAGCCGGTGAACTGAATCGGAATCGCGAGAGCAACAAAGCAAAGCGCGACGGCCCACGACAGGACCACGGCGCGGCGATCCTTTGAATCCGAAGTGCGCACCCGGGAAAGGTACGCGCCACACGCGAAATACACTCCGGCAACAGCTACCGCCAGCAGCCCGAGGTACGCATGCTGTTTAGGGTTCAAAAGCGCATAAAGGGCCGCGTAGTAAACGGCGCCGTTCGTAGAGAGCACCGAAAGCCGCTGGGCAGTCACATTCTCGTTTCCGATAGCTAACAGCCGAGCCTGCCAGATCAGAAAGAGCAGAAAGGCGATCGTAATGCCGACGAAGACCGGCAGTACTTTTGACCACTCGCCGAAACTCCACAGACCGAAGGCAATCCAGAACGAACTGAAAGTGAGGCTAAGCGCCAAGGAGGAACGCCGGCGCTCACCAAACAGAAGTCCGGCAGCAGCGAGCGAGAGGGAGACTAAAAAGAAGCCGGCGGCTGAATTTGTCCAGATTGACGCTGCGGCAAGCGAGCTTAAGAACTGGACGGCCAGGAACAACGGACGTATCGATAGCTGCGAGAAGAGCGCGTACAAGGCGAAGAGAGCAAGCGTGCCGACAAATCGATCGCGGTGTAAGACGACGGATTCGCCGAAGAGCCAGCGGCCGTAGAGCAAGACAGTCGCTAGTACGCAAAGTGGCTCAAGCGTCAGCCAGCGGCGCCTCTTCGTTAAGGCTAGTGCCGCGCCATCAAGAAGAAGAAGATAACTGAAGAGGAACCAGGACCGATCTTCTCCGCGGCTAAGCAGAAGCGGAGTGAGATAACCGCCGAAGAATCCAAGGGCGGCGACGGCCTGCGCACGGTAGCGCAGCGACAAGGCGACGGCCGCAGCGGTGACACAGAACAACAGAAAAAAGGCAAAGCTTTGGGCGATCAGGTGATAGAAGCCGAAAGCCGCATACAGCGAGAGGTAGAGGACAGCGACGCCCGTGCCGGTAATACCTGCAGCAAAGATCTCCTGCTTCTTGCGCCACAGGAGCTCGGCAGCGACGATCGCCAAAAAGCTGGCGAGTATGCCAAGCGTCACCCGCCCCAGAGCACCGATCCAGTTGTTATCGACGGCCCATTTGAAGAAGAACGCAATCCCGAGTACAAGCGTGATGACGCCCACGCGGTTCAAGATTGTCAGCCCAACCCGGGTTTCCAGAGGAGGCTTGACCGGCGATGGCGGTCGCGAGGCAAGCGTGTGCTCAGCAGCGACAGGCGCTTTCGCAAGGTTCGGCTGAATCTCCTGTGTCGGCGTTTCCGGTCCAGGCATTGAGGCAGTCTGGGCCGGTATTGCGGCTCCGGATTCAAGCTGCGCAAGTCTTCTGTCGAACTCGTCGAGCCGTCTTAAAACTCGGGCCAGACTAGCGGAGATGGCATCGAGTCGTTCCTGTTCAGGGGATGGCATCGGGCCGCAAGTATGAAACAGGTAGGCAGATTAGTTGCGAAAGACATCGGTTCCGGCCAGGCGATCGCCGAAGCGGCGTCCGGTAGCGAGCAACATAATGGCTTCACCGGCAAAGATTGCGAGGGCCACCGGGATCTCGACAAAAAGCCCGACCAGAGGAATCAGACCGATCAGGCCGGGGATGGCCAGCGGCACATTGCGAAGGATCCTCTGTTGGGTAGAGGCGGGAGTTCCGTCGGCATTCGCGACAAAGCTCTTCATCACGAGTTTGCCCGGGCTGGCGCCGTTGATGTCGCGTAACAGCCAGTAACCGATATGCAGCAGCCCATAGAGCATCCAGCCAAAAACAGGCAGCAGATGCAAAACGGTCAGCAACAGCATCGGGATCACATCAATCAGGTAGCCCACAACACGCTTCACCCTTTCCTCAGGCTGAGCATGATAGACGGGCACATCGGAATGACGGGAACCAGTCTGGGGCGATGAGTAGCCAAAACCGTACGCGGTGCTAGCGGGAGGAGAGCCCGTGCCCGAGGCAGACGCCGCGGCCAGACCCGTTCCACAGTTCGGGCAAAACATCTCGCTTGCGTTTACCGAAGTACCGCAGTTGGGGCAAAACATAGTTGTTGATCCTTCTCACAATTGAAACAAATGCGGATCTTAGTTTGAATTGAAGCGGAAACGCAACAACATCGGCGTCTAGAAGCACTCATTCCCCGATGATCTTCACCAGCACGCGCTTGCGGCGCCGTCCGTCAAATTCGCCGTAAAAGATCTGTTCCCAAGGTCCGAGATCAAGGCGGCCCGCGGTGACTGCCACCACGACTTCCCGTCCCATGATCTGCCGCTTCAGGTGAGCATCGGCATTATCCTCACCCGTTTGATTGTGGCGGTACTGAGCCACGGGCTCATGGGGCGCAAGTTGTTCCAGCCATTTTTCGTAATCCAGGTGCAGCCCTGTTTCGTCGTCATTTATAAACACTGAAGCGGTGATATGCATGGCATTGACAAGTACGAGCCCCTCCGCGATAGCAGCCTCACGCAGACACATTTCTACTTGATCTGTGATGTTGAGAAAGGCGCGACGAGTAGGAACTTCGAACCAGAGTTCTTTGCGATAGCTTTTCATAGTGCCTGGTGAAAGTGAAATTGTAGCTTTCCCGCCATGGCGGGCACGGTCAGGCACAGCCGAGCTATATCATGCGCAACCGACCTATAATGAGGCTTGCTACGCCTGCGATGGAGTGCCTGGCTTGTCCTTTCGATCGGACTGTGCTCAATCGCAAAGGCGGCGGACGATGTTCGGCAACTGGAGAGTTCAGCGAGGCAGGCACTTGCCGCACAGGATGTGAATGCGGCCCTCGCAAAATACCAAGAGCTGGCACGGTTGGTTCCCGCTTCGGCGGTGTATCAGGACGAGATCGGTTTTTTGCTGGCGGCGACCAAGCGCACGGCTGAAGCAGTGCCGCATTTCGAGCAGGCGACACTGCTCGATCCGAGCATGGCGCAGGCCTGGTACCACTTGGGCGTCGCACGATGGCTGTCACAGGCGCGCGACCCAGCGCTCCAAGCGTTAAGAAAAGCTGCGGCACTCGCGCCCGAAAACGGGGAGTATCACTTTCGCCTTGGTTCAGCATTGAGTGACACCGGGCAGAATCGTGAAGCAATCATCGAGCTGACACGGGCGGGTAAATTGCTGCCGAAGAATGCTGCGATTTGGGAAGCACTCGGGCAAGTTTCGCAAAGACAAAAGAACTGGAAGACGGCGCGCGAGGCTTACCGGAATGCGCTCTCACTGGACCCGACAAACACTGCTGTTCGCAATAGTTATGCGGCGGTGCTGGTCGATTCAGGTGACCCGGCGAGTGGGTTGTTGGAATTCCGTAAGATTCTGGCCAGAGAGCCCGATAACTACCGCGTTCAAGTAAATGTCGGATACGCCTACATAGGCGCGGGCAATTACAAAGAGGCGATCAACCAGCTGACTCGGGTAACTCGAGCGCATCCCGAGGCCGCCGACGCGCATTATGACTTAGGCGTCGCCTTCAAGCAGACAGATGACTTACCCGATGCTCGAAGAGAACTCGAGCAAGCCGTAAAGCTTGCCCCTACACTTGCCGAAGCGCATTATCTTCTCGGGCTGGTGTACGTAGATTCAAGTGAACCGACTAAAGCGGTCGAACAGTTTCGCGCTGCGGTAGAAGCACGACGCGATTATGCCGATGCGTGGTTCGAGCTTGGGACGATTCTAAAGCAGGAAGGCGAGGTAGATGGAGCAATCGAGGCTTTGCGGCACTCGGTGACTCTAGATCCCAAGGACGCCGGTGCATTCAACTCACTGGGCTTACTGCTGCGCCGAAAAGGCGATGCAGCCGGTGCGAAGCAGGCCTTTGACCGAGCGGCTGAATTGAGAGCAACTGAAGAGCAGAACAAAGAGAAGTCGTTGCGGCGCGGGACAGCGCTTGTGGCTCGCTGATTGCGCTAGAATAAGTTCCCTGCGACTTGCTCAGCCACATCCCGCGCCTGTTCACGAAGCTCCGGACGCCCTGCCGTTTTAACGGTTGTGCTTACTTCTACGACGAAGGCCCGATCGCGAACTCGTCCAATCACCTGCTCAGCGATCGTTGGCTCGCGACCAAAGGAGCACGCAACTGCTTCGTTTCCGATCGCGCGCAGCGCAGCAGGAGATGAGCTGCATCGAGCGAGAAACATCGCGAACTCTTTTTGCGGGTGAGTCATCGTCATAACCTCGATGGTAAGAACTTGTTTGCCGGTGCGGTTTTCGCGAGTGAAATCACAGTGAGCGTCGTCGTTGTTCTTGGCGGGGCGAGTCACAGCTGCCACTACCGTTCCGCCTAGTACACCGGCAGCCGTTGCGGGATTGAGGAAGGGGCAACTGCTTGCGGCGCCATAACCGAATACCGGCAGCGACAGCGCAGCGAGAAAAGCCTTAAATAAGCGCGATCTCACGAACGTTTGGCCGGAGATGAGAACGCTTCTGCTTTCAGGATCTTGCCGCCTTCCTGTACAACGTAGAGGCGATTGGGTTCGAGATCTTTCAGCTGATCGAGCTGACCGCTCAGCCAGCGTAGCTCAACCAAATCAACTTTCGTTGCTGCTTCAAGGCCGAAATGCAAACGCATGTCGTTTTGGGAAAAGTAACTTCCGCCGCTACGCAACTCGTCGATTTGCGTCAGAGCTTTGGAAGCGTCCGGCTTGGTCTTGGCGACTACCGTGACGCGTGTACCGATCCCGGAACGATTGGATTTGACACCGACGAGCTTGATCTTGATCCAGTTGCGCTGCAGAGTGGAATCACAACGCAGCAACCTGAGGAACAGAGTTGACACAGTTGACAGCGATATCGATATCGCCGTCGTTGTCCCAATCGCCGAAAGCACAGCCTCTTGCGGGCGCACTTTCCATGATGCCGGGGCCGCCTTTTTCGGTAACTTCTTCGAACCGGCCATTCTGAAGATTCCGATACAGATACTTGTGCTCCGCATACTTCAGATCTGCATTTGAACTGATCGACTTCCGGATACACGTGGCCGTTCGACATCAGTATGTCGAGCCAGCCGTCGTTATCCATGTCGAAGAAGCCAACTCCCCAGCCAAGCAAACGAGTATTAACGCCGAGGCCGCTCGGGTATGTCCGGTCTTCAAAAGAGCCGTCGCCCAGATTGGTGTAAAGCGAATCGGTGTCGCCGGCGAAGTTGGTCTTTGCGATGTCAAAATTGCCGTCGCGATTGTAGTCGCCGATCGAGACGCCCATGCCGGCTTGCGGTTTGCCTTCGGGCGAGAGAGCTGCGCCCGACTCGATCGCGATGTCCTTGAAAGTTCCGTCTTTCTGGTTTTGATAAAGCGTGGCCGTGCTCGAATCGTTCGCGACGTAGATGTCCGGCCATCCGTCATTATCGAGATCGGAAGCAGCAACGCTCAGCCCATAGGTGCCGCGTGTGTTCCAGATACCGGCCTTTTCACTGACGTCGGTGAAGGTGCCATCGCCATTGTTGTGATACAGAATGTTTTTGCCGCCGGGTAACCCAGGCGGACCGCAAGCAACGAGCAATCCTTTATATGTGCACGGTCCGGCCTCAGGCGGCGGTGCGGTCTTCAGATCGAAGTCGACGTAATTGGCGACAAACAGATCAAGATGACCGTCTCGGTCGTAATCGACAAAAGTGCAGCCGGTGTTCCAGCGTGTCTTCGGGCCGGGCTGAATGAGGCGCGCCTGCTCAGTTACATCTGTGAAGGTTCCGTTGCCGTTATTGCGGTAAAGCGCATTCTGTCCGTAGTAGGTGACAAACAGATCTTCATTGCCATCGTTGTTGAAATCGCCAACACAACAGGCCTGTCCCCAGCCTGTGCGGTTCTCGAGGCCCGAGCCTTTTGTGACATCGGTAAAGGTACCGTCACGATTGTTTTTAAATAATCGGCAGTGCGGCTTATCGCCCGTGGGAAAGCCTTCGAGACGCCAGCCATTCACCAGGAAAATATCGAGCCAGCCGTCGTTATCGTAATCGTAAAAGGCAAGGCCGCAGCCGGTAGTCTCGAGCAGAAACTTGTTCTTATGCTCGCCGCCGTAGATGGTTTTTACGTTGCAGCCCTGACTCTTTGACCACGTCGACGAAACTGACACCGAGCGGCGTGCCTTCAATAGGAGACTTGGGACCCTTCGGCGCAGCTCTGGGTTTCGCATCATAAGTGCGCTCGATAGGCCCGGGCAGTTGGACCTGCTGCCTTCCAGGAGGCGCAGCCATTGCCAGCACGCCTTCCAATGGAAGGACCAGCGCACTTCGACTGAGTGAGCGAAGAAAATGACGTCGGCTGTTATCGAGCATGCTATTTAAGGTGTTCCCGGGCCAGTAGCCACCCGCTCGGCATCTTTGTGCATATGCCAGGGGACGCTTTCGGTTGAGATCTCGGGATGTTTGCGAAGGAAATCGAGCGAGTAGGTTGGCGCGCCCGGATCGATCTGCTTCAGCGAAAAAAGTGCGGCCTGTTCTGAAGCGCGCGCTTTCTGGCCCACACGCCGGTAGAGGATCGCCAGGTTATAGTGGGCAGCTAAATCGTCCGGGTCGATCGACTGTAAAGTCTCAAACTGCTGGATAGAGTCGGCGTATCGATGCTGCTGATAGTAAGAGATGCCGAGCTCGCGCCGCGCATCACGCGATTCAGGATATTGAGCCACCACTTTTTGCAGATCCGCTACCTCCGCTTCAGGATCGGCGGACGCGCCTTTCGACCAGTGCTAGATAATACAGAGCGCGCGCATTTTCAGGGCTTAAAGAAAGCGCCTTTTCGAGACTCGAACGCGCAGCGGAGTACTTCTCCCATTCAATGTAAGTGAGACCTACATTGATGTGGCCGTCGGGATAATCAGGCCGAAGTTTTACGACTTCACTGAACGCCTGAATCGCGTCGGCGTATTGAAGCTGATCGAGTGAAGCGATGCCCAGATTATTCCAGCGCATCCAATCAGCGTTGTCCTGTGGTGCGGGCGCACTCGGCGAATTTTCACCTATGTTTAACGTCCGGGTCTTTGAGGCGAGCTCGATTATGGGATAAGAAGGATGATCCGGACCGAACACGTTGTTCAAATAACTCTGCCGGAGGTGCCGATAATTCACACGCGCAGTGACGGTGAGCGGTCCTTTGGCATCGCTCGGAATTCGGAAGTCATAGCGCACAAGGGCAGATCTTCCGGATTGGATCGTGTTGTCGTAAGCCATGGAGTGAATGGTCCAGACTTTATGGTTGTCGACAAACTCGCCGCTCATATTTACCGGCCGGTTTGTGAAACTATGAGCGCTCTCGTCGATCATGCCGTCGGGCTTCAAGAATCCACTGCGGTGGATCGCCCTGCCCTTCTCATCGACCACAGTGAAGTCTACGCGAGTCTCATAAAGATCGCGCACTTCCGGAATAAGCGAGTGCCCGATGTTTTTATTCTGAATGACCACCATCATTTGAACGTTCTCGCCCGCAGCAAGTTTGAAAGGAACAGAGCCGAGGGGCGCTGCCATGGCTTCGACGCCATCTTTCTTTAGTGCGAACAGATCGACATTCAGGTAGTTGCCGGAGCGCAAGAAATCGACGGTCTTCTGCAGTTGCTCATCGAAACCGTAATAGAACGGCACGGCCGTGTTGCCGGCAGGCCAACGATGGGAGGCAAAGGTACCGTTTTTCGCACCGTAGTCGAGGTGCGTCGCAGGCGAGCGCGCCATGTGGCAGCCCTGACAGGTGGTGAAATCCGCCGAATAGAACGTCAGTGGGTTGCGTTTAGAAAATTTGGAATTCTGCCACTCATCGTACGAAGTGAAGGCGCGAATCCATTTGTACTCGTTCAGTGTATGAGGCAGATTTGCTTTGTGACAAGCGGCGCAGAATTCGGGAGTGCGATAGAAATCTTTCATTACCGCTTTTGAATGGCGATCCGGATGCCGGATGATGTCTTCGTAAGGAACTTCGCCCGGGATCTGGCGGCCGTTCTCGTCGGTCATCACGGCCGGAACGCCCATAACGAAACTGCCATTGCCGAGAGTCGACTGCAAACCTTGAATCGAGTGACAAGTGGTACAAGTCAGGCCATCCGCATCGAATTTACGATCGACGTTCGCCCCTTCGTTCAATGCCCCGCTCAGGACGCCGATCGGATTGTGACAGCTATCGCAGTGGCGAGTAAATTCAATGCCTTTTGTGCGGGCGAGTATGTTGACGCTCGTCCGGTAAAACGGAGTGCGAAAGGAATTGGAGTGTAGAGACTGGCGCCACTGCGTGTAGGCTTCCTGGTGGCAATGGGCGCAATAAGTCGCGCTGGGAAAAGCGCCTGGCTGAATGAAGTCCTTGCCTTCAACCGAGGCGTTACCGGGAGCTGCTAAATTTTCCTTGCCGAAACGGAAATTGTAGGTCTCTCGAATCTTCTCCGCATAAGCGTCACGTTCACTGTTTGGGGCAGCGGTATGTGCCTGGGTCTGCGCTGACAGGATGCGAAGTGCGGCTAGTACGCCTACTCCGAAAAGACCTGTTGCCAGGACATTTCGTCCGGCCCTGAACCCCATTCGACACTAACCTCTGATACCCGATTCTCTCATTTAGGTGGAGTACTGGGGAAAGAAGAAGTCGCTGGGAAGAAGTTTACTTTCTGTTTGATTTTTCCTGGCAGGTAGAGCAGAATGAACCTAGGCGAATAAATGGCGAATACTTCACCCGCTGCATGGCGCTTAGAGGAGCACTGGAAACGTGCAGCAGAGATTAAACCAAAACTTGAAGAAGCGTATTCGCCAATCGAAGTACCTGCATTGAAAACAGTTTTACCGCACGGGATCCTGCGCGGCAGAATTTTTGAAGTATTTGGAAGCCGCTCCTCGGGACGGACTTCCGTCAGCCTGCGTATTTTGGGAGAAGCTACCGCAAAAGGCGAAATCTGCGCGGTAGTGGATCTTCACGATAGTTTTAACCCTGCTTCCGCATTTGCCTCGGGAGTGGCACTCGAGCACATAGTCTGGATTCGATGCGGTGGCAATGCCGCCCACGCGATGCGATCAGTGGACCTACTGCTTCATGCAGGCGGATTTGGCCTGATTGTTTTAGATTTATGCGAAGCCGATTCGCATACATTGAACCGCATACCCCTTTCTTATTGGCACAGGTTCAGAAGAACGATCGAGCAAACGCCTACCGTGTTGCTAGTATGTGCACACTTGGCGCAAGCCAAGTCCTCTGCCAGCATTCACTTAAAGGCGAAACATCAAGAAGCAGTTTGGGTGGGAGAAGAACCTTTTCCGCTTCTGCATGGATGCGAAACATATGCCATTTCGGGTAAGGTGCTTTCTATTCGGCCACAGTCGTTGACGCTTGAGCAGAAACAGAGTTGAGACTTGCATGTACGCTTGTTTGTACTCCGCGAATTCTCCAGACACTTTGCTGTATGAATTGGCTTTGCAATTCTCTCCCGTTGTGGAACAAGCACCGCAAAGGGTAGTTTTCTCGATAGCTCCTCTACGCAAGCTGATTGGATCACCGCATCAGATTGCATCCGAAATATCACGCGCCGGGTTTGAGCGGAAGATGCAGGCTGGTCTGGCGATCGCTGCGAATCCTGATTCAGCTATCTTGCTGGCCAGGAATTTTCCAGGAACCACCCTAGTCACCCCCGGTGAAGAGCAGCAAAAACTAGGCCCGATTCCGCTCTCTTCTCTCTTCCATCAACTAGCTGGCCTGGATCATGCATTACTTCAGGTATTACAGCGTTGGGGCTTGAAAACATGTGAAGATTTAGCCGCCCTTCCAGAAAAGGGTGTGGCCGAAAGAACCGGTCCAAGCGGAGTTTACCTTAGGAATCTAGCGCGCGGGGTGATCGATCGGCCACTGCAAGTCACAGGCGTTGAAACGAACTATGAGGAGCATGTCGAGTTAGAACATAGCCTGGAACTGCTGGAACCTTTGCTTTTCTTATTTGGGCGCGTCTTGAATAACCTATGCGGCAAGTTGCGCTCCCAATCGCAAGCAGCTCGCCTGATTGCTGTGCAATTGAAGCTGGAGGATCACGAGCCCTATTGCTGCGAGCTGGAATTTTCAGTGCCGCTGGTTGATAGCCGGACAATTTTAAAGCTTCTGCAGCTTCATCTGGAAAGACATTCGCCACAAGCCCCGATCACTGCCTTTACTTTGCGAGTGGATCCAACCGATCCACGCCGCGTACAAGGAGGCATGTTTTTGCCGCCCACGCCCTCACCCGACAAGCTGCAGCTCACGCTGGCCCGAATCGCCGGCATGGTCGGCCCAAACAACGTCGGAACACCTGCTTTGTTAAATACGCATCGCCCTGATGCATTTGAGATGAAGCCGATGCCCATCTTAAATGACAATCGGGCAAAAGCCAATCAAGCAGAAACCCTGCCTGATAAGCCACTGGAACAGCGCCTGCCAACCCTGCAGCTCGCTATGCGATTGTTCCGGCCGGCGTTACCGGCACGTGTGCGAATGATTGAATACTCGCCAAAGACTGTGATGGCGACCGGTGTCAAAGGAAAGGTGATGCGATCAGCCGGTCCCTGGAAGACCTCCGGCGAATGGTGGACATCGACCTTCTGGCACCACGAAGAATGGGATGTCGCGCTGGACGACGGAGCACTTTATCGCATTTACCAGGATCTGCAGAGCAGCTCCTGGTATGTGCAAGCGGTATACGACTAGGATCAAGAAAAAGCTGTGCGGCAACAGAACGCTGCCGCGCGGATCGCCTTACCCGACGATTGCTTCCTTTACTTTTTGGACGATGCCGACGTGCTGCTCCTGCTGCGAATACGCCTCTTTCGGCCCCGGGGCGAGCTTGGGCTCCTGGCCGAGCGGGCGATTGGCAAACAAGGAGTAGTTCCCTCTACCATCAAGCGCAGTGCCTTCAGAGAAGCGAGCGCCGTGCAGATCGGAAGGTATGCTGCCATCCACCTGTGACGTAAAGAAGGCGTAGCTGAACTCCTGCTTCTCTAAGCTCTGCGGAAAACTGTTCGGAATCGGCAGCTGCTTCGTATACCCGCCTAACTCTTCGATCACCGCCAGCCACTGCTGCTGATGCATTGTGTCGCGCGCGATCAAGAACGACAACATATCTTTCATTCCCGGATCATCGGTCATGTCGTATAAACGGCAGGCGAGAGTGCGCCCGGTAGCCTCGGCAGTCGCGTTGGCCAGCATATCTCCCGCAATATTTCCGCTGGCATAAACATGCGAGCCGTTGAACGGTACGCCGTTAGCATCCTCGGCAGTGGCCGCAAGACCTGTTGACAGATACTGTCGCGGGATCATCCCGCCGAGCACTGCATTTACGGCTCCATCTTTCGCCATTTCGTCTTGCAAAGAAACCGGAGCCCCTTCGAGATTGAGCGCCACGGCTGTGGCCAGCATTTCAATATGTCCGATTTCTTCCGTCGCAGTTTGAAGAAGCATGTCGCGGTACTTCTTCGGTCCTCTTGACCCCCACGCCTGAAAAAAATATTGCAAGCAGACGCGCATTTCACCTTCTACTCCACCGATCGCTTGCTGCAACATCTTCGCAAACACGGGGTTCGGTTTGTCGACGCGAACAGGATACTGTAATCGCGCATCACAAAAATACATAAGCCACCTCGTTTTCTAGATGACGCGATCAGGCCATTCCAGCATCCTTACTTCTACGCCCGTACGATTTACAATCGGCTGGCCTTTGGAACCGCTGCGGCGTTACCCGATATGGCCAACTTGAGTGCGGTGTTTCAGATCCACTTCATGCCGCTTCCTCATTTCCTCCCTTTGCGGCTCTTCCGCTTCTCTAGGCTGTTCAGTCTCACAAAACAAGACCGCTGAGTGATTCGCCATATCGTAGAACTCGCCCCCATGCCTGGCCTCGCTCTTGGGACACTCCGCAAAGCGCGTGTCGATGAGTAACTCCCAACTGCACGATGCCGTGCACGGCGGCAGGTAGAACTGGATGTTCTCGTGATGCGGGTTTAAACAGAATAGAAACGATTCATCCCGGATTAACTCGCCATGGCGATCAACATCATCCAAGGTTCTCCCGCTAAGCCGCAGGCCCAGGCAGCGAATCCAACCGGCAGTCCATTCTTCCTCCGTCATCTCCTGGCCGTCGGGTCGATACCAACAGATGTCGTGAACCTCCAAACCAGCGAATTTCAGCCTAGATGCCGAACCCGGCATAATCTTACGGTCCTGGAAAAACTTGCGGCGATGAAGATTCGGATGAGCTTTCCGAAGCGCGATGAGCTGAGCCGTGAAATCGAGCAAAGCTTTCTTCCGCTCATCCAGATTCCAATCGATCCAGCTAATAGCGTTGTCCTGCGCGTAGGCGTTGTTGTTCCCGCGCTGGGTGCGCCCTATTTCATCACCGCCGCAGATCATCGGCACGCCTTGCGAAAGCAGCAGCGTCGTTAAGAAGTTGCGCTTCTCGCGAGCACGCAGCTCGAGGATGGCTTGGTCGTCGGTCGGTCCTTCGATCCCATGATTCCAGGAATGATTGTCGTTGGCGCCATCCTGGTTATTCTCCCCATTTGCTTCGTTGTGCTTCGTGGTTATAGCTGACCAGATCGTTCAAGGTAAATCCGTCGTGCGCTGTAACGAAATTGATGCTGGCAGAAGGGCGGCGGCCGTCACGCTGGTATAGATCGCTGCTGCCGGTCAGCCGATATCCGAGCTCGGCAAGCTGTCCATCGTCGCCTTTCCAGTAGCGGCGCACGACATCGCGGTATTTGCCGTTCCACTCCGCCCAGAGAGCGGGGAAGCGTCCTACCTGGTATCCGCCTTCGCCCACATCCCAGGGTTCGGCGATCAGCTTAACTTTGCGACAGCACCGGATCCTGATTGATCACGTCGAAGAAAGACGAGAGGCGGTCGACATCATGCAGTTCCCGCGCCAGTGCCGACGCCAGATCGAAGCGGAATCCATCGACATGCATGTCGAGCACCCAATAGCGCAGGCTGTCCATCACCATCTTCAGCACCTGCGGATGGCGCATGTTGAGCGTGTTGCCGGTGCCGGTGTAATCCATGTAATAGCGCGGATTGTCATGCACCAACCGGTAATAAGTCGAGTTATCGATGCCGCGAGAAGCTCAGCGTGGGCCCCATCTGGTTGCCCTCTGCCGTGTGGTTATACACCACATCGAGAATCACTTCAATACCGGCCCGGTGCAAACTCCCGCACCATAGCCTTGAACTCGCCGATCTGCTGTCCGCGTGTCGCCCGAGCTGGAATAGCGGGCTGCCGGGCGAAAAGAAATTGATGGTGTTGTATCCCCAGTAATTGCTCAGCCCCTTATCGAGCAGATGTTTGTCATCCAGGAACTCATGCACTCGGCATCAGCTCGACTGCGGTAATGCCCAGCTTCTTGAAGTAAGCGATCATGGGCGTGGCTGACCAGACCGAGGTAAGTGCCACGGAGGTCTTCCGGCACGTCTGGATGGCAGCGCCGTAATCCCTTTCACGTGCGCCTCGTAGATGATCGACTCGTGCAGCGGCGTCTCCGGAGAGCGGTCGTTCTGCCAGTCGAAGTGGCCGCTGGTGACAACGCCTTTCGGCATACCAGCGGCGTCATCGCGGTCGTCACAGCTGAGGTCGTTAGCCGGGTCGCCGAACTTGTATCCGAAGACCGGATGATTCCAGTCCACGTTGCCGCGTCAACGCCTTCGCATACGGATCGATCAGAAGCTTGGCGGGATTGAAGCGCAGGCCCTTTTCCGGTTCGATACGGCCCATGAACCCGATATCCATAAAGCTGTCCAATGCTAAGCCCTGGCACATAGCAGTGCCAAACATACCCGGTCGATTCCTGCATTTCGATAATGTCTCTGCTCGCTGGAATCGCGCTCATCGAAAAGGCAGAGTTGCACGCGAGTCGCGTTTTCTGAGTAAACGGCGAAGTTAACACCTGTCCCGTCCCAAGTTGCGCCTTGCGGGTAAGGTGATCCGGGAAGTATCTTTGCTGGCATATTTTGATTTTGTTATGTGGGATTCCGAAGATGACCGCTTTGAGACACAAGTGAAGTTTCTGGAACCCTTAGTACTAGTCACACTGAGAGGCTTCCCGGGCAAAATCCACGTTCATTCCGTTGCGATACACTACCTGTATCGACATTAAGAAAGCTCAATGTATTCTCTAGATTGAAGGCAGGGAGACAGCGGTGAGAAGCATCCGAATTCTCGACGAAGCCGGCCAATTCCGGATTGAGATAGAGGGACGATTCGCGGGCGACTCCGTGATTGAAACCGAGCGCTGCTGGAGGAGCGTCCTGCGAGAAAGCTCCTCGCGCTCGTTCGTGGTGGATATTTCGCAGTTAAGCGGGTACGACAGCGCCGGCCTGGTGTTGCTGCGGGAAATGCAGCGCCACGGGACCTTGATCGCGGCGCGGAATGCCAGGGCGCTCGCCTTCCTGAGCGAAATCTCAACGGCGGAAGAGGCCAAGCCCACGCTCGTGTATACGACGAGCACAGAACCTGCCAAAGAAGCTCGACGGAAGCGAACTGCCACCGTTGTGCCTTTACAACGACCGGCTGCCGCCGGGCAGTAATCAGTCCCTTATTGCCGTTGGCCGCCCGAGAGGATCAAGGTCTGGCCAGTCACCCAACCTGCTTCATCGGAGGCGACAAAAACTGCGGCCTTCGCGATATCTTCCGGCTGTCCGATGCGGCCAAGAGGAGTCTGCGACTCGATCGTTTTGCGGAAATCACTCTCCGCAAAGCCCGCGCTTTTAAGGCCCTCTGTTTCGACCATTCCCGGATTTAGAGAGTTGACGCGAATCTTTTTTGGTCCGAGCTCTTTGGATAGCGAGACGGTTAGCGCATCAACTGCCGCCTTGGTCGCACTGTAAACAGAACCCATGGGAACAGGCATCTGTCCGACAATCGAGCTGATGTTCAGGATGGAACCGCCATCTGTACCAAAGTGCTTCACAGCTTCCTGGGTGGTGAGCAGCAGACCGAGCACATTGAGATTGAACTGCCGATGGAAATGCTCCGCGGTGATAGCTTCAAGCGGTGCGAATTCGTAGATGCCCGCATTGTTTACGAGAATATCTAGCTTGCCGTAAGCGGCTTTCGTCGCGGCAAACAGCTGGGTGATCTCCTGCTGCTTTGAGACATCGCCTTGAATTGCGGTAGCGCGACCGCCTGCTTTCGTGATGTTTCCAACAACAGCGTCAGCGCCGGATTTGCTAGTGGCATAGTTCACGACCACCGACGCGCCTTCAGCCGCCAGGTGCTCGGCAATTGAAGCACCGATGCCCTTGGATGCGCCGGTAACTACGGCTACTTTTCCTTCAAGTCGTTTCATGAATCCCTCTTCCTCAGTCGCTTTGACAGTTTCGCAACCATCTAACTGATGCAAGGAATCGGAAGCGCGCTGCCTAAATCTCTCGGAGACTTGCCAGATAGGCCTCCCAAACCGGCCGGCAGATAACGACGTCGACAAACTTTCCCCTTCGGGTTGCTTCGATCAGCCGCGCGGATTCAAGTTCTTTCAGGTGATGGGAAAGCGTGGCGGCGGTGATGGGGAACGCGGCGCGAAGATCGGAGCAAGCTGCACACGAATGCGACGCGATGTGCGCGAAAATTTCGAACCGGCGCTGATCCGCCAGAGCGCGGCTGATGGTATGCATGTCTCGTCTTGAGAGCGCCGCACGTTTGCTTGATTGTTTGCCGCCTGCCACTGCTTCACTCTATCGGAGGCGAGCCCCTGCAGAGCTTGGCGGATACGATTCGCGCCGTATGTGCAAGGTCGTAGTCTAAGACTGTGGCGGCAACCATGGAGCGCAAAAATCTGACGTCGCTGCTGACAGACTTCGAGCAACGCGGTTCCGAGATTGCTATTGTCACTCCGCGCGGCTTGCGGCAGATCAAGACGACCTACCGCGAACTGGCAGCACTCTCGGCGAGGTTCGCAGCCGAGCTCATCGATCGCCGAATCGGAAAAGGCGAGCGCGTTCTTCTTTGGGGCGACAACGGCGCTGAGTGGGTAGCTGCATTCTTCGGCTGTGTGTCTCGCGGAGTTCTTCCGGTGCCGCTCGATGTGACAGGCTCCGCCTCCTTTGCAGAGCGCGTGATTGCCGAGATTTCGCCGCGGCTGATCGTGGCAAATCGGGATAAGCTCAGCGAACTCGAAGCCGGGCCGTGGCTGCTCGCATTGGAAGATCTCAGCGAGGCCATCACGCGGGAACAAGCAGCTTCGATCGGCGATCTGGCCGCCGAGGATCCACTGCAGATCGTCTTTACATCGGGCACCACAGGCGAGCCAAAAGGCGTAGTTCACACGCATGGCAACGTGCTGGCAAGTCTAAAACCGATTGAGGCCGAGTTGCAGAAGTACCTCAAATATGAGCGGCCGTTCCATCCCATTCGCATCCTGCACACTCTGCCCTTGAGCCACGTCTTCGGACAGTTTATGGGGCTCTGGATACCACCTCTGCTCGGTGCTGAAATTTACTACCAGCCGCGGCTGGTAGCGGCAGAACTGGTCGAGCAGATACGAAGAGAACGAATTTCGGTGCTGGCCGCGGTTCCGCGCGTGCTTGAGCTCGTAAAGGCGCACATTGCAGCGCGCGTGCCCAATCTGGCAGCGCACCTGGAAGCTGCCCAAACCTGGAAGGCATGGCAAAGATGGTGGCGCTTCCGGGATGTGCACCGCCTGTTTGGCTTCAAGTTCTGGGCTTTCGTCTGCGGCGGCGCGGCGCTCCCGGAGGAAGGAGAGAAATTCTGGAATCGATTGGGGTTCGTTGTCGTGCAGGGCTATGGGATGACCGAGACGACGGCCCTGGTCAGCCTGAATCATCCCTTCCGCGCGGCACAGGGGACGATCGGACAGGTGCTGCCCGGGCGTGAGGTGCAGCTGAGCGACGAGGGTGAAGTCATGGTCCGCGGCGCGACGATCTCCGATATGACCTGGCAGGGCGGAAAATTGCAGCGCGGCGCAGGCGACTGGCTCCGCACGGGTGATCTGGCGGAGTTCGACAAGGATGGAAATTTGCGCTTCCGAGGTCGCAAGAAGGACACGATCGTTACATCAGCCGGTTTGAACATTCATCCGGAAGATCTGGAAGCGGCGCTGATGCGCCAGCCGGGGGTGCGGGCCTCTGCCGTGATCGAGACTAACAGCGAGTCGGGACCCGAACCGTTGAGCGTGCTGGTTCTCGACGCGGAGGCGAATCCCGAGACGGTGGTGCAAGCCGCCAACCGAACGCTGGCGGATTTTCAAAGAATTCAGCGCTGGCTGATCTGGCCCGAGCCCGACTTGCCACGCACGTCTACCGGAAAGGTTTTGCGCCGGGAGATTGCACGGAGGATCACCGCCGGCGAGCTCGAGCAAGCTACTCCGCAGACCGGCAAAGAAACCGAGCTCAATCTAGACAGTCTCGGGCGCGTGCAGCTACAGGCGCAAATAGAACAGCAGCACGGTGTGGCCATAGAGGATTCGGCAATACAGAACGTAAAGAGCGAAGAAGATCTGCAGCAGCTGATTCGAACCATGCCGAGCGCCCCGCAACGCCGCCAAAGAGAAGAGCGGCATATCTACCCGCGCTGGCCCTGGCATCCGATTCAGCAGGTGATCCGAAATGTCTTCTTAGAACTAATTGCGATGCCGATTGCACGCTTTCTGGCCAAGCCTGAAGTCCGGAGCAGCGTTCGGAAATGGCCGGACTCACCGATGCTGATTGTCGCGAACCATATCACTTCGTATGACGCCGCCATGGTATTGCTCGCTTTACCGAGCCGCGTCCGTCGCCGGATGGCAATTGCGATGTCAGGCGAAATGTTGCTTGATTACCGCCGGGGCCGTAATCAAGGGCACTGGTTCCTCAACTTTCTCGCGCCGATTGCTTACTTTCTGATCACTGCCCTGTTCAATGTCTTTCCGTTGCCGCAACGCAGCGGCTTTCAGCGAAGTTTCCGTCACGCAGGTGAAGCGATGGACCGCGGCTACAGCGTACTTGTTTTCCCGGAAGGACGCCGCTCCGATGACGGCACGTTACAAAGTTTTAAATCGGGAGCCGGCCTGCTGTGGAAAGAGCTGAACGCTCCCGCCTTGCCTGTTTTTCTGTCTGGCTTGGGAGAGCTGAAGGTCAGAAGGAAGGGTTGGTTCCGCTCCGGTACAATACGGGTGAGCGTTGGGGAGCCTTTGCATTTCGAGCGGGACTGTTCACCCCAACAACTTACCGCTAGATTAGTTCAGGCCGTTCTGCGCGCAGGCTCGCAGTTATAGTCGCAACTTACATTGGCGAAGTTACGCCGCTTTTCAGGTCTTACTACTTACTCGAATAGCAAATAAGGAATTCTACATGCCAGAAACGAAGAAAAGCAGGATCAGGGAAGGTCTGCCCCGTCCCCGCGGAGCAACGTGGGATGGAAAAGGTACGAACTTTGCTGTGTTCTCCGGGAATGCCACGAAGGTTGAAGTCTGCATCTTCGACCCGACGGGCACGCGCGAGGTGGAACGAATCGCTCTCCCCGAATACACTGATCAGATCTGGCATGGGTATTTACCTGATGTGACGCCGGGAACCATCTACGGATATCGAGTGGATGGGCCCTATGAGCCGGATGCCGGGCATCGTTTCAACCCAAACAAACTGCTACTCGATCCGTATGCGGGAGCGCATTTTGGCGAATTGAAGTGGGATCCCGCGGTCTTCGGGTACAAAATGGAGTCCGGCGACGACACAACTTTCGATGAGCGTGACAGCGCGCCCTTCGTACCCAAATGCACGATCGTCGATCCGAATTTTACCTGGCAGGGCGAGCGTGTTACAAGGCGGCCGGTTCGCTGGGACGACACCATCTTTTATGAGACCCACGTCAAAGGGTTCACCAAGCTACATCCCGCTGTTCCCGAAAAGTTACGCGGTACTTATGCGGGACTCGGAACGAAAGAGGTACTCGCTTATATAAAGGCCCTGGGAGTTACAAGCGTCGAGTTACTTCCTATTCACACGTTTATCAACGACAGCCACCTGCTGGAAAAGGGGCTCACTAATTACTGGGGATACAACACCATTGGGTTTTTTGCACCGGACCCTCGCTATGCAGCGAATCGGGAGGACAGTCTCTTCGAATTCAAGGAGATGGTCGCGAAAATTCACGATGCGGGACTGGAAGTTATCCTCGATGTGGTTTATAACCATACAGCAGAGGGCAATGAGAAAGGTCCGACTCTCTCTTTCAAAGGTATCGATAACGCAAGTTACTATCGTTTACTGCCGGGGCAGAAACGCTTCTACATAAACGACACCGGGACAGGCAATACCGTTAACTTGAGCCATCCGCGGGTGCTGCAGATGGTAATGGACAGCCTGCGGTACTGGGTGGAGCAAACGAATGTGGATGGCTTCCGCTTCGACCTGGGCACAATCCTTGCGCGGGAGCCCAACGGTTTCGATAATCAGAGCGGGTTTCTGAAAGCTTGCAGCCAGGATCCTGTGCTGGCAAGTGTAAAGTTGATCGCCGAGCCGTGGGACTGCGGGCCGGGCGGCTATCAGGTAGGCGGGTTCCCTCCGGGATGGGCTGAGTGGAACGACAAATTCCGTGACACCGTACGTGACTTTTGGCGCGGTCAGGCTCCTGCGTCCGCCCTAACCGAACGCATGTGCGCTTCGGGAGGCGTTTTCGGTCACGGCGGCCGGCGGCCCTGGGCAAGCGTCAACTTCGTCACCGCGCACGACGGGTTCACGTTGAACGACGTCGTGACGTATAACGAGAAGCACAACGAAGCAAACGGCGAAGAAAATAAGGACGGCAGTTCCGACAATCGCTCGTGGAACTGCGGAGTGGAAGGCCCCACGGACGACAGGGAGACTAATAAGCTGCGCCGCCGGCAGATTCGAAATATGCTGGCTACTTTATTGCTGTCGCAGGGGACGCCGATGCTGCTCGCTGGCGACGAGTTTGCCCGGACGCAGCACGGCAACAATAATGCCTATTGCCAGGATAACCAGATTGGCTGGGTCAACTGGGAACTCGACGCTAAGAATAAGACCTTGATCGCCTTTGTAAAGAAGCTGATTGCACTGCGGCATAAGTATCCTGTGCTGCGGCGAAATATATTCCTGACAGGGGAGTACAACGAAGAGCTCGGCGTCAAAGATGTCACGTGGATCAATGCGAATGGCGGCGAAATGGAAGACGCGCACTGGGGTGACCACGGAATGCGTTGTTTCGGCATGCTACTCGATGGGCGCGCTCAAACAACTGGCATCCGGCAGCGCGGCAAAGAGGCAACGCTGCTGCTTATCATCAACGAACATAAAGATCCGGTTCAATTCAAGTTGCCTGATTCACCCGGAGGAGAGCAGTGGACCATTCTAATTGATACGAATGATCCGGAAGGAAAACGCCAGGCCAAGATCTTCAAGATCGGGGAGATCTACGACATAACGCCCCGATCGCTGCGGCTGTTTGCGTTGGAGTGCGCACCGATCGAGTAAGCGGCTACGATTTACCTGCGAAAGCTGAATTGCGGATTACGTGTTCCCGGATGGAGGCGACGAGACCCTCGACGGTTTGCACAACTGCTTCGGCAGTAACATCAATCCCGTGCCGGGCCGCTGTTTCGGATGTGACCGGGCCGATGCTTGCGATTTTTGCGCGCTGTAAGCCTGCAATGCCGACCAGCTTCACCAGATTGTCAACGGCGGAGGAACTCGCGAACGTGATCCAATCCGGATAGGGTTCACGAAAGATCTCTGCCGCTCTGGCATCCGACCCCGGCGGGATCACGTTACGATACGCTTCGACAACATTGACTTCGGCGCCTCGTTTCCGCAAGGCCGGCGCGACTACATCGCGCGTAACAGCCGCACTGGGAATCAGAATGCGCTTGCCGGCCAAGTCCTCAGACCCGAGAGCTTCCACTAGAGACTCGGCAATGTATTTGTCAGGTGTCAGGCTCACGCAGAAGCCACTCCGCTCGGCCGCTTCCCGAGTGGCTTGGCCCACCGCAGCAACTCGCGCTGTGCATTCACGATTGTGAATGCGCAGTTCTCGAGCATAAGAAGCCACCGCATTCCCACTCGTGAAAACAATCCAGTCATATTGATGGCATTCCGCGGCAGCTTTTCGAAGCGGGACCGGGTCGGCAGGTTCCACGATTCCGATAACAGGTAGCAGTAGCACCTCCGCACCCAAAGCCTGCAGAGGGCTGGCGAGCTCTTCGGCCTGGTGGGAAGCGCGCGTTACGACCACGCGCAATCCGTGGAGCCGGCAAGAGCCGGGAGTTGGCTGGTCAGAGTGCGCCAAGGATAGAATCGGCACCTAACCGCAGAAGGTCATGCGCGGCCCGTAAACCAATTGCTTCGCCATCGTCCACATTCCCTTCAAGGCTCGTCCTGAGCTGACGCGAGCCGTCGGGGGCTACGACCACGGCGGTTAAACGCAGGACGCTTCCGAGGACCTCAGCAAAGGCGCCGACCGGTAACTGGCAACCGCCTCCGAGGGCGGCCAGCGCCGAGCGCTCGCAGGTGACGGCCTGAAAACTTGCCTGATGGTTAAGCGCCCGGCAGATCTCATAAGCCTTATCATTGGCGCGTGTCTGGATGGCAAGAGCTCCCTGCCCGGCAGCGGGACACATCTGGTGGGGCGTGAGGATCTCCGCAATCTGATCCGCCAGGCCAAGGCGGCTGAGACCTGCGACTGCCAGGAGGATAGCGGCATATTGGCCCTCTTTCAACTTCCGCAGGCGGGTATCAACGTTTCCTCGCACGGGCTCAATGGCGAGATCCGGCCTGAGCACACGCAATTGGGCAGCACGCCGGCCGGAACTTGTCCCAACACAGGCTTGGGAGGGAAGATCTTTGAGTGACAAACCGATCAGCGCGTCGCGTGGATCTTCACGCTTAGGTATTGCTGCAATCGCAAGGCCGGCAGGCGTTTCCGTGGGCAGGTCTTTCAGACTGTGAACCGCTATATCGATCGATCCCGAAAGCAGGGCGTCTTCGATTTCTTTGGTGAACAGCCCCTTGCCACCTGCCTGGATGAGCGAAGCCGTCTGCAGATGGTCACCGGTTGTCTTGATGATCGTGATCTCGGTAGGAATCCCTGTTTGATCGAGAAGACCGGCGACGTAGCGTGCCTGCCAGAGTGCGAGCTGCGAGCCGCGCGACCCAATCGTCAACGTCTTTACCGGAACGGAGAGCATGGTAAGCCGCCTTAGCGCAACCGGAAGATGCGGCGCACCGCGGCTACTATCTCGGCATCTTCTGTCTGCTCGGAACGCTGGACAGCGGCCTGCTGGCGCATTTCGGAGATAGGTCCATGAGCAATCTTGTTGACGATCGCGCGCGTCATCGCCTGCAGCGCGTCTTCCTGCTCGGCCGTGAGATTTCCCATTCGACCGCGGTAGCGGATGAGCGCTTCTTTGCGAATCGTCTCGAGCTGCTCCTGCAGACTGACGATGGTCGGCGCCACGTCGCGGCCGCGCAGCCTCGTTTCGAGCTTGACCACTTCCTCCTCGACGATGCTCTCAGCCTGTTGCGCGACTTCCTGGCGAGTACGGAGGTTCCGCTCGGTGAGGCGCTGAAGATCGTCCATGTCATACAGGAAAGCGTGCTCGAGGTCGTTCACGGCAGGGTCTATGTTGCGCGGCACCGCGATATCAATCAGGAACATCGGCTGATGTTTGCGTGCTTCGATAGCCCGCCGCACCATCTCCGGAGTGATGACGTAGCCGGGGGCGGCGGAAGACGTAATGACGATATCCATTTCGCCCAGGTGTTGAGGGAAGCTCGGGTAAGCGATAACTTGTCCCTGAAAAAGCTTTCCGAGTTCGTGCGCATGCTCTTCCGTGCGGTTACTAATCGAAATGTCGTTTGCGCCGGCTCTCAGCAGATGACGGGCGGTACCCTCCGACATCTTCCCCGCCCCGATGATCAGCACTCGTTTCTTCTGCAAAGATCCGAAGATCTCATGCGCCAGCTCGACGGCCGCATAGCTGACCGAAACGGCGTTCTGCCCGATCTCCGTTTCCGTGCGGATGCGTTTGGCTACGTGAAAGGCGCGGCTGAGAACAGCTTCAAGCACCGGCCCGATTGTGCCCCCCTCGCGAGCCTGCGAGTAAGCTTGTTTGAGCTGGCCCAGGATCTGCGGCTCGCCTACGATCATCGAGTCGAGGCTGGAAGCCACACGGAACAGATGACGAACGGCATGCCGGGCTTCGTGTATGTAAAGGTGAGGCCGCAGAGCCTCGAGCGACATCCCGCCCGAGGCAGCCACAATTGCCGGAAGAAGAGCCTCGTACGACAGAGACTCGTCAAACGCTACAGCTACCTCGACCCGATTGCAGGTCGACAGGATGAGCGCCTCTTTTGCGCCGTGCGCCTGCAGGTTCAGCAAGGCGCCTGGAATTTCCTCGGTCCGAAAGGCGAGCTTTTCGCGCAGCTCCACCGGAGCAGTGCGGTGATTGATGCCAGCAAGCGCAATTTTCATTGCGGCCACAAGCTCCTCAGGCTCATGTGCGTGGCCCAGGTAATGATGGAACAGCCAAGCACGCTGACAGCTAGCCACGCCATGCGGCGGCCGCGCCATCCCGCCGAAATGCGCAGAAAGATCATCGCCAGATAAAACGCCCAGGTGAAAAGGAAGAAGTCGATTTTGGGATTGCTGATCCAGCCGGTGCCGCGTTCAATGAACGCCCATACCACCCCGCTCACGGTAGCCAGAGTGATGAAGAGAAAGCCGGTATTCATAGTCTGGGTGATGATCCGGTCGAGCGTGGCGAGAGGAGGCAGGCGATTGGCGGCGGGTGTTACGTCTTTCCGCTTTAGCTGCCTTTCCTGCAGCAGATAGTAGATGGACGCGATCGCCGAAAAGACGAGGGCCGCGTAACCGATCAGCACGGTCGAGACATGAATCACCAGCCAGATGCTTCGCGCCTGCGGACTCCAATGTTCTACCGGAAACTCGGTCACACCTATCAGATTCAGAAAGAAGACGATCGGGAATATACAAAGGGCAAAGCTTGCGATGCGGTACGCGCTATAAGCGATAAGAAACAGCACGGCGAGCAAGAAAGCGCACAGTGAACTGGTCTCGTAGAAATTGCTGACGGGGAAATGCCCAATTTCGGCCCAGCGTTCGGCAATGCCGACAAACTGAAATACCGCAGCCGCCCCAAAAGCGACCAGCGCTGGGAAGAACAGATATCCGCTTTTTCGAAAAAGATAGATTAGCGCGTACAGCAGCCCACATGAGTACAGGCCAGCTGCCGTCCGCAGCCAGATAACGCTCATAGCCGGGGCTCTCCTTTTAGTATAGGTGCGATACCAAAGACAGTCGATTTGCTGTACCAGCTGCCGCGAGATGCTTTCACGGAGAGGCTTGGAGAAGGCGCGGCCCTGAAACCGTTTTGACGGTCGGTGCCAGGCCCGGAACGGCCGCCCTGGTGGTTCGATGTGACCGCTCATTGTTCAATGAGGGGAGAGGAGTTTAACGCGATTTCATGAACAGCGTACTGAAAGGCAAACGAGCAGTTGTAACGGGGGGATCCCAGGGCATCGGACTGGCGATTGCCCAAACGCTCTTACAAGAGGGAATGGACGTGGCGCTCTGCGCGCGCAATCCGGAGACACTCGAGGCGGCAGTCACCACTCTGAAGCAGGAGGAGGGCGGGCGCAAAGTGGTCGGCTATCCCGCCGACGTCAGCGACAGCCGGCAAGTGGCTGATTTTTTCTCTTTTGTGGATAAGGAGTTCGGTGGATTGGATATTTTGATTAACAACGCCGGGTTCGGCCGCTTCCGGGCGACAGGCGAACTCAGCATTGAAGATTGGGACCGGCAGATCGGCACCAATCTGTCGGGCGCCTTCTATTGCAGCCGCGAGGCGCTGCAGCGCTTCGAGCAGACTCGGGGCGGGTTCATTGTGAACATTAGCAGTCTGGCTGGAAAGAATCCCTTCACCGGCGGCGCCGCGTACAACGCTTCTAAATTCGGGCTGAACGGTTTCAGCGAGGCTATGATGCTCGATCACCGCAACGACAATGTACGAGTGAGCTACATCATGCCAGGTAGCGTGGCCACTCACTTCGGCGGCGAAGGCACGGATAGGACCGATTGGAAGATCGCGCCTGAGGATATCGCTCAACTTGTGCTGAGCGTTTTGCGAATGCCAGAAAGAACATTAATCAGTCGAATTGAGGTGAGACCTTCGCGCCCCCAGAAGTACTAATCAGAAAAGCCCGAGGAGAAAAAGGCTAGATCGCCTCTCAAACTATGTAGCGCTTCCAACAATATTCGTGGTAGAAGGCGCCGCGGTGGCTTTGGCACGCGGCTTGCTTGATGTTGGTTGCAGTCCAACAGATTATTGAGCCAGCGGACCTGAGCAAGGCGATGACTCAAAGAATCGATGAGCCAGCGAACTTGAGCAGGGCGAAGGTTCAAGAGTAGATGAGCCTCGCTGCAAGATGAAGACTCATTCAGGGCTGGCTGGCGCGGCAGGGGAGTTGCAGCGCCGATGGGCAGAAGAGAGGATCGATGCATATGAGCCACCTCCGAAGGGTGCTGGACCCAACCAGAACGGGCAAGAACGCTGAAGCCTTGGAGCACACGCTCCTCAAGCTGGTCGTCGGGCAGGATGAGGCCGTCGAGCAGATCGTGAATATCTATCAGATGCATATCACGGGTCTGTCTGCGCCGGGACGCCCGGTCGGCAATTTCCTCTTTCTCGGACCAACAGGCTCAGGAAAGACACGTACGGTAGAAGCAACGGCGGAGGCTCTGCTGAGCAATCCGCGCGCAGTGATTAAGATCGATTGCGCCGAATTTCAACATAGTCACGAGATTGCAAAGTTGATCGGCTCGCCTCCGGGATACCTGGGACACCGGGAGACTCACCCGCTTCTCAGCCAGGAAGTCATCAATCAGCACCATACGGACACGGTGAAGTTGAGCTTCATCCTGTTCGACGAGATCGAGAAAGCAAGCGATGCCCTGTGGAATTTGCTGCTGGGGATCCTGGATAAGGCGACTCTCACCCTGGGTGACAACCGCAAAGTGGATTTTTCGAAGGCCATGATCTTCATGACCAGCAACTTGGGCGCCTCCGAAATGAGCGCTTTGATCGCTCCCAAGCTGGGCTTCGGTAGAACAATCCCGCAGCAGGAGACGCCCGAATCGGAAGAAAAGCTGAACGAGAAGCTTTCGCGCAGCGGTATCGAAGCAGCGCGCCGGAAATTTACGCCCGAGTTCATGAACCGGATCGATAAGGTCGTTGTCTTTAAGCCGCTGGGCGAACCTGAGCTCAAGCGCATCCTGGATCTGGAACTGGGGCAGGTGCAGCAGCGAATTCTGCTCTCCCCTTCGGAAAAGTCCTTCGTGCTTACCGTGTCGGACTCAGGCAAGGACTTTCTCCTCAATCAGGGAACTGATCCGAAGTATGGAGCCCGTCATTTGAAGCGCGCGATCGAACGGCTCCTGGTCCATCCGATCTCGAATCTGATCGCCACCAGTCAGGTAAATACCGGTGACTGGATCAAAGCCGATTTCGATGTTGAGCGCGATTGCCTTCTCTTTACGACCGAAGACGAGGGGCTGACAATGCACAGCATGTTCAGCATGATCGGCGACGAAACTCAGATGCCGGCAGCCATGGCTGCGGGCGGGGCCGCACTGGTCCCACTGAAACCTGCTTCGGCGAAGCCGGCCAAAAAGTAGCTGCGCTGCGGGGTCGCGAGTTGTAATTACAAGACCCGCCACCTGCTGCAGATGAGGGCGTTTTTCAGCGCCCTCGTTTTTTGCTTTTCCCTTTTCGGAACTTTCCTTCCCGGCGCTTCGAATTGGATGACGAGGAACATACTCATTCATGTTTCTGGTCGATTCGGACGAACTGCCAGCCGATTTGCTCGCGAATTCCAGCGTGCGTGATCTTGCCCCGCGAGAGCTGTTGTATCGCCGCGGCGAGCCTGCCACGTCTGTCTATGCTGTTCTTCGCGGCCGGGTGCAGCTACTTTCCTGTACAACCGAAGGCAAACAGGTTCCTCTCTACGTAGCCAGGCCAGGCGAGTGCGTTTCGGAAGCAGCTCTGTTCGCGGAAGTCTACTGCAGCGATGTTGTAGCAGAAGTTCAATCACGGGTACGGGCCTTTCCCAAACTGGTTTTGCAGCAGACGCTTCGAGAAAGTCCGAAACTGGCCGCGGAGTTCATGGCCTTGCAGACCGAGCGGTTCAATTGGATAAGAACGAGCCTGGAACTGCGCGCTTTGCGCTCAGCCCGGGAACGCATCCTGCAATACATGAGAACCGCCAGCGCCAGCAATTCCAATACGGTGCGCATGGATCGTCCCTTGAAACGAATAGCTGAGGATCTGAGCCTGTCGCATGAGACCTTCTATCGCACGCTGACGCAGCTGGTCGACGAGGGAGTTGTCTGCCGTACCAAAGCGTCTCTCAGTTTGAGAAAAGTTACAAAATGCACCGAACGAGAAGCAATTCGATCTTTCGACGACTGAACTGATCCAAATCATACAAGCCTGCCTTTTACCCGACGGATGATTGACCTACAACCGAAAGGCAGGACATGAAGAACGAACCGGGACAAGACTTCATAAAGATTACTCGTCAGCGCGGAGGCGCTCCGGCGTTGAATTGGTGGCGCCGGCATAGGCTGATGCTGATGGGGGCTGCAGCGCTGGCCTTTTCCCTGTTCTGCGGGGGAGTCGTTGCTGCGCTCGCCGCGTCCAGCGAGGACAGGGAAAGCGCCGCTGAATTACGCCGTTATATCGGTCAGCAAGTTGGAGGGATTGAGAAGTTGGTGGTCCCGGATAATGCCCATCTTCCCCTGCCGCGGCTGCCGAATGGCAACATCACCAATGACCCGCGCTTCCGGACGACTGAAGCCAAACGCTATCTGGGCAAACTGCTATTCTTCGACCCGATTCGAACGGCGAGAATCATACCCGAATTTGGCGGCGTCCTCGCCACCAGGCAGACGGGCTCCTGCGGCAGTTGCCACCTGGGCGAAGTGGCGGGAAAAGCCGGTACGCTTCTTAATTTCAATGTGGGCGGCGAGGGACGCGGCTACACGGACGCTGCTGGAAACTTCGTTCCGCGCCGGCGACCGCGAACCGATATTCTCCCGCGTCTCCGGCAGACTCCGCTCTTCGCGGGCGACGCTCTGGTGGACGAACTTCCCACGCTCACCGACGTGTATCAATACGCCATAGGCGACCCAGGCCGGGCGCGTAAGCTTCCGCCTCCCGGTTATCTGCTGCGGACGGGCCGCCTTGACGCTCTGGACAGCGTAGGGCGGAACTCGCCAGCGATCGTCGGAGCTGCGTTCAACAACCGCCATCTATTGGGCGGATTCGCGGGCGAGCCCGATGCTTCACCCGGGGCGCTGAACCCGTTTGGTTTTCCGGCCGTGGAAAGCGTAACGCAGCTACTGTTGGATGCTCACCGGATGCAGGACTTTCAGTCCGCCGAACTCCAGGAAATCCCGGTCTTCGTGAAGCTGTTCCGGGATGCGTTTCCCGAGGAGGCGGCGCAGGCTGATGCAGCGAACGATTTGAACCTGCTTATCAACGACACAACTGTTCTGCGAGCCACGGCAAGCTTTCTCCGGACCGTGCTCACCCGGAACACGCCCTTCGATAAATTCCTGGCGGGCGATAACCAGGCACTGACGCCCGAGCAGCAGCGTGGAGCAAAGCTCTTTTTCACCCCCGCCGCAAACGCTGCAGGGGGCGCGGGTTGCTTCTCATGCCACAGCGGCCCCATGCTCAACAAGCAGGTAAACGACCCCGACGTGACGGGCACGGGCGAGTTTGTGGAAGAGAACTTCTTCAACCTTGGACTCTCCGACCACCCAGTACAAGCCTTGAACAGGTTGGCGAGGAATAATCCCGATTTCCTCGACGAGGGGCGGAAGGAGATCACCGGTCGTGAAAGTGATATTTACAAGTTCCGCGTTACAACGCTGCGGCAGATGAAGGGCAGCAAGTTCTTCTTCCATAACGGCGCATTTACAAACGTGCGGGACGTGGTGGAGTACTTCAACGCCGGGGTGCCGCAGAACTCTGTCACGGGCGCGGCAACTTCCTTCTCGACCCGCTTCTCGAATCCGCGCGGTTCGGGATTTGGTCTCGGCTTGGGACTGAGCGAGCGCGAAGTGAACGATCTCACTGAGTTCCTGAAAAACGGGCTGTACGATACCGCTTTCGTTAAGTTTGATCCGAACTCGACGACGGTAACCATGCAGCCTAACGCACGAGACTTGACCTATTCGAAATATCGTCCGGATCTGGCCGCGTTGGGCGCGAAAGACGGGTTCGTGCCGAGCGGGCTTAACCTTGCCGACAACGATCCGCTTGCAAGGCGCGACGCGGGGCTTGAATTCCTGAATGTGACGGATCGGTTAGCCGCGACATCAACTGTCGAAAGGGACGATCAGCGGCACCAAGTGGACGCTTATAGAATCAGAAACAAAACGTCATCCGTAGTGGACACCCATCTTCTGGTGATTGTTCACGGACTTTCCAGACAAGTCCGGCTGGCCAATGCGAGCGGGACGACCAAGAGCGGCGATCCATATCTCCGCGTCTTTCTCCCGGGCGGAGTGCTCAACCCGGGCCAAAGCGTTCACGAGAAGCTGGTGTTTGAGCGTCAACCGAACTCGGCGGTGAGCTACACTCTCCAGTTTCTTTCCGGACAGGGTCGGCCTTAACCCAGCTACGTGAACGCGCCTGGCGAGTGACAAGACGAGCTATGAAGTTATTCGCCATAGAATCAAAGTCTTTCGGATAGATATCTGACTCGGGCCACGACCTGCTTTCACCATCCTTGGATCGCGGCAACAATTTCCGTTGCCGATCGAGGAGGCCCGAGTCTTGAGTGTCGTTCTTGTCTACAAAAACTTTGCTGCCAATCGCAACATAAGCCACATTGGCTTGGGCGTGGCCGCCATCAACACCGCGAAGGTTCTTCGTCACGAAGGAATCAAAGCGCATGTCTGGCCAATCTTGAGCGCCGATGATCTGCGCCGAAAACTCACCGCTGATCCATGCAAGAACGTGATTATCTCGGCGCCGTGGATTCCGAGCTCTGAGTTACAGCAGCTGGCGACCGACTTCGAGGATACGCAATTCGCTGTAAATTGCCATTCCAATGTTGGTTTCTTACAGGCAGACCGGAACGGCGTCAGACTGGTGCGCGAAGTGATGGAGCTTGAGCTGGGCACTTCGAATATTCGTCTGGCCGCCAATAGCCAGCGTTTCTGCCATTGGGTGCGCTCGGCCTTCGGTTCGCCTTGTGAGTATCTACCGAACCTCTATTGGCTGAACGGGCATCATCCCGTGCATCAGATGCCGTGGGTAGGCGGCACGCTCCGCATTGGCGTCTTTGGAGCAATCCGGCCGTTGAAAAATATGATGAGCTCGGCGGGAGCCGCGCTGGAGATTGCTCGACATCTCCGTGTTCCGCTCGAACTCTGGCTCTCGGGCGGACGAGCGGAAGGCGGCGGCGAAGCGGTGCTCGGTGCGGTTGAGGAAATGCTGAACGGTCTTCCCGGCGTAAATCTCGTCCTGAAAGACTGGCAGTCCTGGCCGAGTTTCCGCAGGACCGTTGCCCACATGAACCTGCTTCTGCAGCCAAGCTATACCGAATCTTTCAATATGGTGACGGCGGACGGCGTAGCCGAAGGGGTGCCTTCGGTTGTCTCCAGCGCGATCGATTGGGCACCCGAAGACTGGAAAGCGAATGTCGATGATGTCATGGATATCGCGCGCACCGGGCGCCGTTTACTGCTCGATGCGCGGTCCGCTGCCGAAGGCCACGCAGCACTCAAGTGCTACGTTCATTCCGGCGTGCATGCTTACCGGCAATACCTGGCTACTCAATAAGCATGCAATCCCCGTAGGAGAAGAAGCGATAACGCTCTCTTACGGCGTGTTCGTAGGCTGCGAGCGTGAGTTCGCGGCCCGCAAAGGCGGAGACCAGCATAAGCAGGCTGGATTGGGGCAAGTGAAAATTCGTCAGCATAGCTCCGGTGCCGCGGAACTCAAACCCTGGAGATATGAAGAGCCTGGTTTCGCCTCTCTGCGCGCGCAAGCCGCCCTGCAGAAGAGCCGATTCAATGGTTCGCACGCTGGTGGTGCCGACGCAAAAGAGGCGTTCGGCCCGGCGCATTCGTTCACAGTTGCTGTCCGTCAGTTCGTACGCTTCTTCGTGCAACGTGATATCTGAAAGCTTGCTGCCGCGCACCGGAGCGAACGTTCCGAGGCCCACGTGCAGAGTTAAGTGCGCCACGTCAGCGCCCGCGGCGCGGCACGCCTCGATCATCTCGGCCGTAAAGTGCAACCCGGCAGTAGGCGCCGCAACCGAACCCGGGTGGCGCGCAAAAACTGTCTGATAGCGGTCCCGGTCAGCGCTTGTTGGAGCGCGGCGTATGTACGGCGGCAACGGGACATCCCCGAGACGCTCGAGCGTCTCGCGCAGCGGCTTTTTTGAAAAGAAGCGGATCTCCCGTTCGCCGAAATCGCCGTGGGCTGTGATTTCGGCCCTCAATTCATCGCTGAAAATCACCTGGTCACCGACCCGTAGGCGCTTGCCGGGCTTTACCAGCGCTCTCCAAGTGGTTTCCTGCTCATCCAGAGGCCGCACAAGAAATACCTCGACCGCCGCTCCGCCCGAGCTCTTCCGCCGGCCATGCAACCGCGCCGGGAACACGCGCGTGTCGTTCAGCACAAGGCAGTCACCCGGGCGGATGTAGCGGTTAAAGTTTCGGAACTCGTCATCGCGGAAGGAGTTTGTCCCGCGGCTTACCACCAGCATGCGGGAAGCATCCCGTTCGCGGGCCGGTTCCTGCGCGATCAGCTCTTCGGGCAGCTCATAATAAAAATCAGAGACTTGCAAACCCTTATTTTAGGAATCGAGACTTCGTGCGACGAGACCGCGGCCGCAGTGGTCAACGATGCACGACAGATTCGCTCGAGCGTAGTGGCTTCACAGTTGACAACACATGCCCAGTACGGCGGAGTTGTGCCTGAGCTCGCTTCACGAGAACATCTGCGCGCCATCGTCCCGGTGGTGCGAGAGGCTTTGAGCAAGGCGGGCGTGTCCCTGGCAGACTTGCAAGCCGTGGCCGTGACTACGGGGCCTGGACTGGTCGGTTCCCTGCTGGTGGGAGTGACGTACGCGAAAGCACTCTGCTTTGCAAGCGGGCTGCCGCTGATTGCCGTAAATCATGTGGAAGGGCACATCCATTCCGTGCTGCTCGATCACCCCTATCTCGAGTTTCCTGCCTTGGCATTGGTGGTCAGCGGCGGCCATACCCATCTTTTTGAAGTGCGCGCGCCGGGCGAATATCGGCTGCTCGGCAAGACGAGAGATGATGCGGCCGGTGAAGCTTATGACAAAGTAGCGAAGCTCCTTGGGTACGGCTATCCCGGAGGGCCGATCGTGGACCAACTCGCGCCATTCGGGAATCCCAAAGCTGTGCCTTTTACCCTCGCCCGCATGAAGGGCAACGAGCTCGATTTCAGCTTCAGCGGTTTGAAAACCGCCGTTCTTCGATGGACTGAGCAGAACGATGTTAAAGATGAGATCGCAGGCCGCCGTGCGGTGCAGAAGCCTACGCTCGCCGATTGGCGCGAAGCTACGCCGCAGCGGACACTCGACCTGCTGGCCAGTTTTCAATACACCGTCATCGAGGAGCTTCTCAGACGCTCGGTCGCGGCGGCCGAACAGGTAGGAGCACAGCAGATTCTCATTGCTGGAGGAGTGGCTTCGAACGCCGGGTTGCGTCGCGCCGCAGCGCAGTTGAACGGCTTCACGTTCCACTTCCCTTCCCACGAGCTATCAACCGATAATGCGGCTATGATTGCAGCCGCCGCCTTCCCGAAGCTTGAGCGCAAAAACTTCGCCGGCTTTGATCTGAAGGCACAGGCGAGTCTGATGTTAGCTTGAGGACATGCCTCCCCAAGCTCCGAATGAGCAACCGAAGCTGCCGATTTCCGGCGTACAGAACATCATTGCGGTCGGCTCTGGGAAGGGCGGTGTCGGTAAGAGCACGGTAGCGGTCAACCTAGCCATCACGCTGGCAAAGCTCGGGCACGCCGTGGGCCTGCTGGATGCAGACGTGTACGGCCCCAATGTGCCGCTCATGATGGGGATTCGGGATACGCCACATGCAATCGGCCAGCGGATTCAGCCGGTGGAAGCGTACGGGGTCCGAGTAATGTCAATGGCACTGCTGAATCCGGGAGATAAGCCCCTCGTATGGCGAGGCCCGATGCTGAACAGCGTGATTCAGCAATTCCTTCGAAATGTCGATTGGGGTGAGCTTGATTATCTAGTAATCGATCTGCCGCCCGGGACCGGCGATGTTCAACTCACGCTAATTCAGACGACCCCGCTCACAGGCGCAGTCGTGGTGACAACTCCGTCTGATGTAGCGATGGAGGACGCGCGCAAAGCCGTCAACATGTTTGAACAAGTGCGCGAGCCAGTGCTCGGCATCGTTGAGAACATGAGTTATCTCGACCACAATGGCGAGAAGATTTACGTCTTCGGTAAAGGCGGCGGTGCGAAGACGGCCCAGCTGATGAAAGTTCCATTGTTAGCTGAGATCCCGCTCGACCCGAAGACTCGTGAGATGGGCGATGCAGGGCAGCCGATCACAACGACCAGCGGAGGTAGTCCGCAACTTGCCATTTTTGAAAAACTCGCGCTGACGATCATTGAGAGAGCCGAAGCAACGAAGCTACAGGCAAGACCGACGATCACAATTGCAGATTAATCGGAGAGCGGATCGTTCTGCAGCTTGGAGCCGGTGCTCCACTCCGTAAACGGGCGAATCGGCGTGACGGCGTTATCACGCTCGCGCCAGCTGCCGCGCAGATAATCGCGGTTCATAGCTGCAATCACTTCGAGCGGAATCTCCTTCGGACAAACGCTGGTGCATTCGCCGATGTTCGTACAGCCGCCGAAACCCTCAGTGTTCATCTGAGTAACCATACGAATAGCGCGCAGGTCCTGCTCCGGCTTCCCCTGTGGCAGGATTCCAAGGTGAGCAATCTTAGCGCCCGTGAACAGAGCCGCTGAGGCGTTTGGACACGCTGCCACGCAAGCGCCGCAAGCAATACAGGCCGCGGCATCCATCGAGCGATCGGAAGCTTCCTTGGAGACCGGGATAGCATTTCCGTCGGGAGCGCTGCCTGTTGAAACCGAGATGTATCCGCCTGACGCGATGATGCGGTCGAAAGAGCGCCGGTCGACAACCAAGTCTTTAATTACCGGAAATGCTCGCGCACGCCAAGGCTCGAGCGTCAGCTCCTGGCCATCTTTGAAGTGGCGCATGGTCAGCTGGCACACCGTGGTAGCAGGCAGCGGCCCGTGTGCAATTCCGTTGATCATGAAGCCGCAAGAACCGCAGATGCCTTCGCGGCAGTCGTGTTCGAACGCAATCGGCTCTTCGCCCCGCGCGGTCAATTCTTCGTTGAGAACGTCGATGCACTCCAGGATCGACATGTCGGCGTTGGCATTCTCGACCGGATAGCGCACAAAGCGCCCTTTCGCTTTCGGACGATCCTGCCGCCAGACCTTTAGCGTGACGCGCATTTACTTGTAACTCCTCTGGCTCGGGTGAACGTACTCAAACTCGAGCGGTTCCTTCACCAGGTCGGGATAATTGCCGTAGCCTCGATAACCCCAGGCGGCGACGTAAGCATAGTTCTGATCATCGCGCTGAGCTTCACCGTCTTCGGTCTGATACTCCTCCCGAAAATGTCCGCCCGCCGATTCATTCCGCTCGCGAGCATCAATGCACATAAGCTCTGCCAGCTCGAAGAAGTCAGCGACGCGCCCGGCTTTCTCAAGACTTTGGTTTAAGTCGTCGGCCGAGCCGGGAACCTTCACGTCTCGCCAGAACTCCTCACGTAATTCGCGAATCTGATCAATGGCAGTGTCGAGACCGGTCGCTGTACGCGACATTCCGCAGTAATCCCAAACGATCTTTCCGAGCTGCCGGTGAAAGGAATCGACCGTCCTTCTACCATTGATGGACAGCAGCTTCTTCACAGTCTGCTCCACACAGGCAACTGCGTTCTTCACTTCGGGATGACTGTCGCTCACCGATGGGAACTTGTTCTTCGCAAGATAGTCGCCCACCGTGTAAGGGACAACAAAATAGCCATCCGACAAGCCTTGCATCAGAGCGCTCGCGCCGAGGCGATTGGCACCGTGATCCGAAAAGTTGGCCTCGCCGACGACAAATAACCCGGGAATCGTGCTCATCAAGTCGTAGTCGACCCAAAGGCCTCCCATCGTGTAATGAATTGCGGGGTAGATGCGCATCGGCACCTTGTAGGGATCCTCGTCCGTGATGCGCTGGTACATGTCGAAGAGATTGCCGTAGCGCTCTTCAACAGTTTTGCGCCCGAGGCGCTTGATCGAATCGCCGAAGTCGAGATAGACGCCCAGACCGGTTTCGCCCACGCCCCGACCGGCGTCACAGACATACTTCGCGTTACGGGACGCCACATCGCGTGGCACAAGATTCCCGAAACTCGGGTACTTTCGCTCCAGGTAGTAATCTCGCTCCGCTTCGGGGATCTGATCGGGGGAACGTTTGTCGCCGGCCTGCAGAGGCACCCAGATGCGGCCATCGTTGCGCAGGGACTCGCTCATGAGCGTCAGCTTCGATTGATACTCGCCCGAAACCGGAATGCACGTAGGATGGATCTGCGTAAAGCAGGGGTTTGCAAACAGAGCGCCGCGCTTGTGGGCACGCCAGATAGAGGTTACATTCGATCCCTTGGCATTGGTAGAGAGATAAAAAACATTGCCGTAGCCACCGGTGCCGAGAATGACAGCATCCGCAAAGTGGGTGTTGATCTCGCCTGTGACAAGATGGCGAGTCACGATCCCCCGTGCCACGCCGTCGATCACAATCAAGTCGACCATCTCGGTGCGCGGGTACATGCTGACGCTGCCCGCCTGTACCTGGCGCTCCAGAGCCTGATAGGCGCCGAGGAGAAGCTGCTGACCCGTCTGGCCGCGAGCATAAAAGGTACGCGAGACTTGCGCGCCTCCAAACGACCGATTTGCGAGGGTACCGCCGTACTCACGCGCGAACGGAACGCCCTGAGCTACGCATTGATCGATGATGTGAACGCTGATCTGCGCAAGCCGGTAGACATTAGCTTCACGGGCTCGGAAGTCGCCGCCCTTCACCGTATCGTAGAAGAGCCGGTAAATACTGTCACCGTCATTCTGATAATTCTTGGCAGCGTTGATGCCACCCTGGGCTGCAATAGAGTGCGCGCGGCGAGGAGAATCCTGGAAACAGAAACACTTTACCTTGTAGCCGAGCTCGCCGAGAGTAGCCGCCGCGGAGGCTCCGGCTAATCCGGATCCGACAACTATCAACGAGTGCCTGCGTTTGTTGGCAGGATTGACTAACTTCAGTTCGAAGCGAGCCTTATCCCACTTGTCCTGGATCGGACCAGCTGGGATATTTGCATTCAGTTCCATTTAAGTTGCAGTCCTTACCTGACGATTCCTAGAAGGATACTTACAGGAATTGAGATGTAGCCAGCGACTATTACGATGGCAAGTATGGCAGCGCCCTTTTGCAGTACTGGAGTATGACGGGGATGATTCAATCCGAGTGATTGGAACATGCTCCAGGCACCGTGACGAATATGCAAGCCGAGCAAAATCATCGAAAAGATGTACCAGAGCGAGACATACCAAACCTGAAATCCTGACACGAGGTTGTGATAGACGTCGCCTTCAATAAACGCGCCACCCGGGTGTACGTAGCCGGCGGTCAGATGCAATAAGTGGTAAATGATGAACGCGAGTAGGATGGGTCCGCTCCAGTACATGGTGCGCGAGGCGTAGGAAGAATGTGTGTTCTCGCGCTTCGCATAACCCACCGGACGGGCAGCCTTCTTACGGAGTGCCAGCTGAATCGACGACCAGATGTGCAGCGCAACCGAGAGCAGTAAAACGAGGCGCGCCGCCCAAAGAGCTTCAGGAAAACGCCGCAAGGCTGTGCCGTAGAAGTTGAGCTGCTCCGGTCCTTCAAAAACCTGCAGATTTCCAATCATGTGAAAGACCACAAAGAGAAATAGAATCAGGCCGGTGACCGCCATAACTGCTTTCTGGCCATTGGTCGATTCCCAGAAACGTACCGGAGCAACCTCGTGGGCCGCGATAACATTGGTAGCCATAAATAGGTCCTCACCTGGAAGCTGACTCGCCGAGCCGAACTCAAGAAGATTTGCGTCTTGAAAGAATGCTGCGCGAGCTTCCCGTGCTAAGTTCAGCGTAACGCAGTGTAAAGAAGGCGCCGAGTATTCAGGCGTGCAACTGGGTACGGGATCAGGTCAGCAGGTGGCCGGAAAAGTCTCCGCGAGCCAGACGACGAATGAAATCCTGGTCACCCTCCAGAAAGTCCAGACTCGGTAGGTTCGGGAGGTCGACCCAAGAAATCTGTTCGAAGACGCAGGCGGTCGGTTCACCGGCGAAATCGGGCACGGCAAAAAAAAGAAGGTGAACACGGCTGCCGCTCGGATAATCGTGCTCGTACCGCGCAAGTTCACGGCCGACCTTGGCGCGTATCCGCAGCTCTTCCCAAAGCTCGCGCACCAAGGCTTGCCTGGGGGTCTCCCCCGCCTCGACTTTGCCGCCAGGAAATTCCCATTTCAGCGGATGCCGGTCGTTGCGGCGCCGCTGGCCGACCAGAATCTGCCCGCCGCGTGAGATGATTCCGGCGGCTACCAGCAACGGTGACCGCATCTTCATCAGCGGCTCAAGCGGACATCTGGGGTATCGCTTCAGCGGTCATCAATTGGCGCAGAACGTATGGCAGAATTCCGCCGTGGCGGTAGTATTCAGCCTCCTGCGGAGTATCGATCCGAACTTTTGCATCGAAGATGATCGCCTTACCTTTGAGCGGCGTTGCCGTAACGTGCACAGTGCCTGCCCCCGCCGCAATAGCCTCTGGTACGCCGCGGACTTCGAAGGTCTCTTCGCCCGAGAGACCCAGAGTCTGGTGTCCCTGGCCAGGACAAAACTGCAGCGGCAGAACACCCATCTGGACAAGATTCGAGCGATGAATACGCTCAAAGCTTTCCGCTAGTACGGCGCGCACTCCAAGCAGCAGAGTTCCCTTGGCAGCCCAGTCTCGCGAAGAGCCGGATCCATACTCCTTGCCTGCAATGATGATCAACGGAACACCTTCAGCCTTGTACCGGATAGCAGCGTTATAAATAAACATCTTGCCGCCATCGGGAAGATGTCGAGTCACACCGCCTTCCACGCCCGGGACAAGTTGATTCTTCAAACGGATGTTGCCGAATGTTCCGCGCACCATCACCTCGTGGTTACCGCGCCGCGACCCGTAGCTGTTAAAGTCAGGCGGCTTAACACCGAGGTCCATCAGATATTTGCCAGCGGGACTATCCACCGGAATCGAGCCGGCCGGTGAAATATGGTCCGTAGTAACTGAATCGCCCAGGACAGCGAGGGCGCGCAACCCAGTTAAATCGGTAATGTAAGTCTCGGGATCAGCAATGTTATCGAAGTACGGAGGCCGTTTGATGTAAGTGGAGTCATCACTCCACTCGAAGATACTGCCACTCGGAACCTTCAGCGAGTTCCAGGCTGAATCGCCTTGAAAAACTTCCGAATATTCTTTTACGAAGAACTCTGTTCGCGCCGAAGATCTTACAACGGTATCCACCTCTTCGCTTGTCGGCCAGATGTCCTTCAAGTAGACGTCTTTCCCAGCAGCGTTCTTGCCTAGCGCGTCGCTAGTGAGATCGAGGTCTACCCGGCCGGCAATCGCATAAGCCACCACAAGGGGCGGCGAAGCAAGGTAATTTGAGCGGACCAGCGGGTTGACGCGCCCCTCAAAGTTGCGGTTGCCGCTGAGAACCGCAGCGACGTTCAGCTTGCCGTCAGTCACGGCGGCGGCGACGTTATCAGGCAGCGGCCCGCTATTTCCGATGCATGTAGTACAGCCATAACCCACCAGATGAAAGTTGAACTGCTCCAAATAGGGCATTAAACCAGCGTCGGTGAGGTAATCGAAGACAACCTTAGAGCCCGGCGCGAGCGAGGTTTTGACCCAGCTTTTCGGGGTTAACCCTTGTTCAGCGGCTTTCTTGGCCAACAAGCCGGCGGCGATCATGACAGACGGATTAGATGTGTTGGTGCAACTGGTGATTGCAGCAATAACCACAGCGCCGTCTCGGATCTTTTCTTTGTGACCGTTGACTGCAAGGTTTGCGCTCTTTTGCGAACCTGAAAGAGAAGATAGAAAATTCTCTTTGACATCCGCCAAATCGATGCGGTCCTGCGGACGGCGCGGACCGGCCATAGACGGGGTAACCTTCGAGAGATCAAGCGCCAGAGTATCGGAGTAAGCCGGTTCGGGCGAGGAAGGAGTCAGAAACAGACCCTGTTCCTTTGTGTAGGCCTCAACTAGATTGACCTGGCTCGCGCTGCGACCGGTAAGCCGAAGGTAATCGAGAGTTACTGAGTCAATAGGAAAGAATCCGACAGTTGCTCCATATTCGGGCGCCATGTTACTGATCGTCGCGCGGTCTGCCAACGAGATGGCGCTTACACCTGGGCCATAAAATTCAACGAACTTACCCACTACGCCCTTCTTGCGCAGCATCTGCGTAACAGTCAGGACTAAATCGGTAGCCGTTGCGCCTTCAGGCAGGTGGCCGCTCAACTTGAACCCGACAACCTGCGGCAGGAGCATCGAAATGGGCTGCCCAAGCATGCAAGCCTCGGCCTCGATACCCCCAACTCCCCAGCCGAGCACACCGACGCCGTTGATCATCGTCGTATGCGAGTCCGTTCCCATCAGCGTGTCTGGGTAGGCTTGCATGTGCCCTTCGACGCTTCGCGTAAAAACTACGCTGGCGAGGTATTCCAGATTCACCTGATGCACGATTCCCGTATCGGGCGGCACCACGCGAAAATTCTCAAACGCAGTTTGACCCCAACGGAGAAAGGCATAACGCTCGCGGTTACGGCTAAATTCCAGCAAGGCATTTTCAGCAAATGCACCATCGGAGCCAAACGCGTCGACCTGTACCGAATGATCGATGACCAGATCAGCCGGAATCAGAGGATTAGCCAGCGCAGGATCTGAACCCAACTTCTTGAGAGCATCCCGCATAGCGGCCAGATCGACCACACAGGGAACCCCCGTGAAGTCCTGCAGCAAAGTGCGGGCGGGACGAAACTGAATTTCTTGAGGGACAAGTTTCGCGTCCCACTTGGCAACATATTCAATGTCACTTGCCCGGACAGTGCGCTCGTCTTCAAAACGAAGCAGATTTTCAAGAAGAACTTTGATTGAATAGGGCAGCCGCGAGAGCTTGACACCCGTGGCGGCCTTTTCGAGAGCGTCTAACCGGAAGATCTGGAATTCATCATTGTTGACATGCAGGACAGAAGCCGCACCGAACGTGTTCTTACTCGCCATCTATCTTTAGTTTAGAACCGGAGATCCCTAACTCCGGTCAGTTTACATGTAGGGGGGCAAGCTTATACCGAGAACATCCAACGTTGCGATCAGCTGCCCGGAGATGTATTGCGTCAACCAAAGCAGGGTGTGCCGGCGCTCCGCATCGGGTTCCGCAAGGACAGAGTGCTCGTGATAGAAGTTGTTGAAAGCTTGCGCTAACTGGAACGCGTACTTAGCGACATGTGCAGGCTCACCGGACGAAATTGCGCGTTCGATCACGGTATCGGCTTTGGAGCCCAGCAGGAGGAGCTGCCACAGAGATTCGCCGGCAAAGATAGCGGCGAGCAAATCGCCCGAGAGAGCATTGCCAAAATCAGGCAACTTTTCGACGCGCTCCTCATACTTACGAAGTATGTTGCGCGCCCGCACGGCGGCGTATTGCACGTAGGGACCAGCCTCGCCCTCGAAGCTCAAGGCCTCATGAAAATCGAAAGCGATGACAGAGTTGCGGGTGAACTTAAGTAAGAAGTAGCGCAGCGCTCCCACCGCGATCTGACCGGCGACTTCGCGACGTTCCTCGGCGGCAGCCTCTGAATGGCGATCTTCCACTTCACGCAGCGCTGTCTCAATCAGCCGGTCGATCAGATCGTCAGCCTTCACTCCAAGCCCTTTTCGACCGGAGACTTCCACATAGGGGCGGCGTTTGTCTTCTTCGGAAAGAGCAATACCCATCTCGAGGCAAGTACGTGGAGAAAGCGCCACCATCTCGTAGGAGAAATGTGTTGATGCATCGGCCTGTTCGTTAAAACCGAGCGCGCGGAGTCCGGCGACAACGACGTCCTGTAAATAGGATTGGCGCGAATCGATGACGTTGAACACTCGCGATGCCCGGCCGAAACTTGGCGCACCGGGTGCCGAGGCATCTGCGGTGGTGACCCAGACCTGCTCGGAATCCGGGTAAGTGGACCAGGGGCGATAGTGGAAGTCTTTGCCTAGCACCCCGAACTTCCATAGCTGATAGGCAATGTCTTTGCCGACGTAGGTGACAGTACCATTCGAGCGAACGATGATCTTGTTATCGGCGTCGCTGTTCTCTTCTTCGGAGCTGCCCGCATCGGCGTCGCCCGAGCGGAAAGCGGCAGCCGGCATTACCCAGCAGCCGTTGTTCTTGCCCGCGGTCTCGAGATAGATAGCTTTCCTCTGTTTCAGCAGCTCGAAGGCATCCGCCCAGAACTTAAGCTGCAGAATTTCGCTCTCTCGAGGAAGCAGCTGGTACGTCACTCCAAGGCGGTACATGGTCCGGAGATGCAAGGCCACGATGGCATCAGAAACGAGATGGCCGAGTTCCGCGAGTTCGCCTTCGCCGGACTCGATGCCGTGTAACGTCTCGGCACGCCAGGTGAGTGCGGCGGGATCTTCCTTGTAGAAAGAAGACACGCGCGCATAGAGGTCCCAACAAAGAAAATCGAAGCGGACTGCAGGATCGTCGATCAGCTGTTGCACTTCCGCAGGAGTTTTGTTCTCGAGATGATGGAAGCCAACGACCACATCAGCGACTTGCACGCCCGTGTTGTCGATGTAGTTCTGCACCTCGACCCGGCGTCCCCGTTTGCGCAGCATGCGGACGAAAGTATCGCCCAGAACCGCATTCCGCAGATGGCCTATGTGCGCCGCCTTATTGGGATTGATGTTGGTGTGCTCGACGATGATCTTTTGCGAGTCGCTGGCGCCTGGCGCCGGGGCCGGCCTGAGAAGCGACTGAGCATACCAGGAGCGATCGAGCCGAACATTGATGTAGCCGTTTCCTGCAATTTCGAAAGAGCCGACGCCAGCAACGCCAGCCAGGGCCGTCGCAAGTTCTTCCGCGATCTGGCGAGGAGGCCGCTTGAGCTGCCGGGCGAGCTGGAACGCGATCGGAAGGGCGAGTTCACCGAAAGAACTTTGTTTCGGCTGCTCAACCGAGACAGGCACGGTCAGGCCAAGTTGGTCGCGCAGGCGCTGCTCTATCGCAGTGGTGATGTTTGCTTCAATCTGCTGGAACACTGCAATACAGTATGGCGGAGGCGTTCAGCTGGAACTTTCCGCTGGATCGTACAATTGGCTTGTGCCTAAGGTTACTTTCCTGCCGGAGAACAAGACAGTCGAATTCGAATCCGGCAAACTCCCTTACAGCGACCATGGAAAACGGCAATCATTGTTGGACATAGCGCTGAACCTGGGGGTCGATCTCGAACATGCGTGCGGCGGAAGCTGCGCGTGCACCACTTGCCACGTAATCGTGACGGAGGGGGACAAGAACCTTTCGGAGCCCGAAGATGACGAATTGGACCGGCTCGACATGGCAGCCGGATTGACCCTGCGATCGCGGCTCGGATGCCAGGCCGTAGTGAACGGAGACGTCACGGTGGAAATACCAGCGTGGAACCGGAACTATATCAGCGAAGGTGGTAAATCGAGGCTATAGCTTGCCTTTCAGGTTGAGCAAAGCATCGGCTAGATCAGCCGGCAGATCGGCTTGCAAAAATACGCTCGGCCCTTCCTGCTTGACGTGGAACGCATCATAGAGACGCAGAAGGTCGAGCTGATCGTCTTTCACCGAAAGACGGGCAAGGCCAATGCCGCCCCGTAAAGCGTCGTTCACGCGTTTACTGCCTTCCTCCGAAACGCAATCGATCTGAGCTCTGAGATGCAGCCCGGAGTCCACCGTAATGCCAGTAGCTGTGGACTTAATATAACCGGCGAAGTTAGCCAGCAGAGAAGCGTATTCGGAGCGCGTGGGCACGTCGGAAAACGGCAGGTTTCCGCGGCTGACCAGCCAAACCTGATCGGTCGGCGTCACATGAGAGAGCGATGCTGCGAGTTCGTCGGGCACAAGGCCGGCATTGCCCGCGTAGTTATCGATTGCATTCTGAACCGAGTGCCGGCTCCCGCCGACCGCCACTTCCTGGCTGAGAAAAGCAACCGCGTTCCCGCCGCCCGTACTCCAGATTTGATGTTTGTTGTATTCAGTGCGGGTGGCGTTCGACGATAGGCGGCGCTCGATATCCTGGCGGGCAACCCGGCCCCGACCGGCAAGCCCGATCTCTTTACCGTTCCAGGTGACTAGAACCTCAGCAAGGTCGCGCCTTGGATCGAAGCCCAACTGCTCCACCACTCCGCTCAAAAGCGGAATGTCTAACTGGCTGGAATGGCGTTGGTAAAACGGAGTAGCTCGTAGTTTGTCGAGATCCACGCCGGCAAGCGCAATCGAGTCAGACGGTACTATCTTTCGCAAAGCTGGATCGATCGTTACTCCGGTCGAAAGATGGCTCCGGCAGCTGCCGAGCATCACTATCAGGAAAAGACCGAGTAAGTTAACGCGCCGCATTCTTTGCACTGACGGGAAAGGTCATGTAACTTAGGATACGAGTGCGCGCATACTCTTCCCTGCCGATTCTGGCGATAACATTGGTCGCACTGATGGGCCGAGCTGCGCTGGCACAATCAGATACCGTACCTCCAGCGGCCGGCCAGCCGCCTGGTTTACCTCCGCTCAAGACAACAGTCAATGTCAACACCAGTGTGGCGAGTGAAGTTCCAGCCGCGATTACGGTCCTTGGCGAAGAACAAATTAAGCAGATCCCAGGCATAGAACTAGATGACCGCTTGCGTGCAGTTCCGGGCTTTAGCCTGTTTCGGCGAAGTTCGAGTCTGGTTGCGAATCCAACCACACAGGGTGTGTCCCTACGGGCAACAGGATCGTCTGGAGCCAGTAGAACACTAGTGCTATGGGATGGCATTCCCATCAACGACCCGTTTGGAGGCTGGGTGTATTGGGATCGCATTGACCCGGATTACATCGGCGAAGTAGATATCGATCGCGGCGCTTCGACCAGTATTTTCGGGGACCGGGCATTGGGAGGTACGGTCTCGCTCTTCTCGCCGCCCGAGCAGAAAGAGCATTTGCAGGCCGAGTTTCTGACGGGCAGTCAAGGCACTGAGGATGCGTCGGCCGCTTACTCAAATCTCTGGGGTCTCTGGGGCTTGTCGCTGCATTCACGCGCACTGGCGACCGACGGGTATTACATTACGCCCGATTCCGTACGCGGGAAGGTCGACGACCGGGCGAACGTGCGCTTCGCTACCGGCGATTTCCGATTAGACTACTTAGGCAGCTGCGGATCGGCTCTCGCTCCACTTCGATGCGCTTGCCGAGAAACGCCAGAACGGGACGATTCTGACGCAAAACTCGACCGGTCTCGGAACGGCGGCTCTGACTTATACGCACTCCTGGAGTAATGATCAGATTTCGTTCCTTGGCTTTCACACAGAAGAACAATTTCGCAGCACTTACTCGAGCATCTCGGCCGATCGTAATTCAGAGCGTCTTACAGTAAGGCAAAAAGTTCCGATCGATGATACGGGCGGCGCAATCTATTGGCGCCATCACGCCAGGCATTGGAATACCATTACGGGCGCCGATGCGGATGACACGCACGGTATCAGCAATGATTTTTCGTACAACACGAATCTGTTGACTCGGAGCGGCGGCACGCTTTTGGAGCACGGAGTCTTCGGGCAAGGCGACGTAACGTTTGGTCCAGCCCGCTTTTTTGGCGGCATTCGTCATCAATTCACGGGCCAGCATGGCAACACGTTTGTCAGTCCAAACGGAGGCGTCACAGTTGGGCTGAAGAGATTCCGGCTGCGAGCCTCGGGCTATCGCAGCTTTCGTGCGCCGACTCTGAACGAGCTTTACCGCACTTTCCGGGTGGGAAACGCAGTGACTCTGGCCAATCCGGATCTTCTTCCGGAAGGGCTGGTGGGAGTTGAAACCGGCGCGGACTGGAGTGCGGAGAATACCCACATCTCGTTTTCCATCTTCCGAAATGAATTGAACGGTCTTATCGATAACACGACTCTGAGAATTACGCCTACCTTGATTACGCGGCAGCGGCAGAACTTCCCAAGCGCACTCTCGCGCGGCGTGGAGGCAAACGCAAACCAGCGCTGGGGACACTGGCGCGGCGAGGCCGGTTATCTGTTCGCCGACGCCCGGCTGGCAACTGGACAGCGAATTCCGCAAATTCCCAAGCAGCAGGGCACCGCGTTTCTGACATTCAGCGCGAAGCAAACCCTTGTCTCGGGTGGTATTCGTAGCTTTGGTCTGGCCTTTGACGACGACCTGAATCAATTTAAGCTGCCCGGCTTTGCATCCTTGCAGCTTTCGGCGCAGCAGCAGCTTACATCGCGACTCTTCGCTATTGCCTCAGTCGACAATCTGCTCGACCGCAGCTATCTGGTGGCGCTCACACCGTCTCCAAATACAGGAACGCCGAGGCTGTGGCGGGTGGGTTTGCGCTGGAATGGTTCGCTCAAGTAATAGAGGCCTCTGCAGGCACTAGTAGCTTCACCAGGAGCGAAAAATGCGTGTTTCGCTGTCGTTATGGCATGGACGCCATTCCTCTTCCCGAGTACGAAGTTGTTCCCCTGGAGAACGTAGCGCCTGGAATCATCGGTACACGTATTCTCTTCGTCAATGTTTATGCGATTGAGAATGCCAGCGGCGGATGGACCTTAATCGACGCCGGCTTGCCGCTATCCGCTTCAAAGCTGAAGAGCTGGGCCGAAGGTAAATTCGGTAAGGGCTCGAAGCCGAGCGCGATCATTCTGACGCACGGCCATTTCGACCACGTCGGAACCGCCGAAGATCTGCTCAAAGATTGGAATGTCCCCTTCTACGCCCACCCGGCGGAGTTGCCTTATTTAACGGGAGAGATCAAGTACCCGCCGCCAGATCCGTCGGTTGGAGGCGGTCTGATGGCAGTGATGTCGCCGCTCTATCCTCGAACATCGGCCGACATTCGCACAGGCGTACAGACTCTTCCGTTGGACGGCTCAGTGCCGACTCTGCCGGGATGGAGATGGATTCACACCCCGGGGCATGCGCCCGGGCACATCTCACTTTTTCGTGAAGCGGACCGCGTGCTGCTTCCGGGCGATGCGTTTTGCACAACAGACCAGAATTCGTTTCTGGCCGTGGCGCAGCAGAAGCCTGAACTCAATGGACCTCCCGCCTACTACACGCCGGATTGGAACGCTGCGAGAGAATCCGTTCGTAAGCTGGCCGAGTTAAGGCCCCGTACGATCGCGCCCGGACACGGACTCCCGATATCTGGAGAAGAAGTTGCAGATCAGTTGCTGCAGCTGGCGGTTGACTTTGACCGTGTCGCCATACCGGAGCACGGCAAGTACGCGCGGGAAGCGTCGACCTCCCTGTAAGTTCACTGAGCTCGATCACAGCGGCTTGAGCGATCTCCGGTAAGCGTAGCCGACGCCGGCTTCCGGCGCTCTGCCCGCTTGCCATACGTCATCATATGCCTTGACGCGTATATACCTATTGCGGTATATTTCGAGCATGGAGTCTGTGTTCGAGATCATTGCGGAGCCGAACCGCCGGGCGATATTGAACCTTCTGGTCTCGTCTCAACAATCGGTCGGGGAAATCGAGCGTCAACTTCGTATGTCGCAACCGACCGTCTCAAAGCACCTGCGAGTGCTGCGCGAAGCCGGTTTCGTGGAATCCAGTGTGGACGCACAGCGTCGTCTCTACCGGTTGAGACCCGAACCATTTCGGGAGGTCGATGCCTGGCTGGCTCCGTTCCGCCGCTTCTGGTCCGCTCACGTGGACGCTCTCGAACGCCATCTGGACCGCATGGGCCCACCAGACACCGCTCTAGCAACACCAAAGAAAAAGAAGACAAGGAGAAGAAAAGATGCGTGATCGCGAGCGGTATGAGCCGGGTCCAGCCGGCGGGGCGGAAATACGGAAAGACGGAGAGAAGTGGACACTCATTCTTGTCAGAGAACTGCGCCACTCGCCGGAGAAAGTCTGGCAGGCGCTTACCGACCCGGCCCATCTGCGCGAATGGGCACCTTTCGAAGCTGACGGAAGTCTGGGTACGGTGGGAGCCGCGGTGAAGCTCACGTGGGTGGGCACGCCTACGCCGCTGGAAACACGAGTAACGCGAGCCGAACATCCTAATGTGCTTGAATACGACGATCTGCGGTGGGAACTCGAAGCACTTGCCGGGGGCACGCGACTTACGCTGTGGCACAAAATTGATCGCCGGTTCATTGCATGGGGTGCTGCTGGATGGCACATTTGTTTGGACGTTCTGGATCACTTTCTTGACGGAACTCCTATTGGCCGCATAGCTGGTCCAGAGGCGCTGAAGTTTGGCTGGCCGAGGCTAAACACGGAGTACGCGCGGCAGTTCGGGGTCGAAACGCCAGGTTGGGCGCCTGAGGAGTCTGAAAAATTATGAACCGACTGATTCGCCAGACCCATCGTTGGCTCTCTATCGTTTTTACTTTGGCCGTCATCTTCGACGGCGTTAACGTGGCCCTGAAGAAGTACACGGCCTGGATGGGTTTCTTGGCGCTGCTTCCGCTCGCCGTGCTTCTGTTAACCGGCTTGTATTTGTTTGTGCTGCCGTATGCCGCCAAGGTGGGTCGGGCCCGGCGAATCGACTGAATGGATGCCGATCGCAGCTAAGTTGATCGGATCAGATGAGAGCGGCGTGAACAGGACGGGCCCGAGGAATTAGTTACTTGACGACGTCGTAAGTCAACAGCACAACTCCCCTGGGGTTCGGCTTGCAATCAACCAGGCGCAGGTTGGTCTGAGGAAAATTGCACGGGAATAGCGGAACACCTTCGCCGAGCAGCACAGGCTGCAAACCGAGGATGACCTGATCAACCAAGCCGGCCTGCAAAAAGCTTCCAATCAGTTCTCCGCCCCCCGCCAGCCAGATATTCTTTCCCGGCTGATGGCGCAGTGTATCGACAAAAGTCCTCTTGTTATTTGACACGAAATGCACGTTCTCCTCGCCCGATTCGGTGCGAGTACGCGAGAAGACAAAGTTCTGCATTCCCCTGAAGATCGGCATCCCCTTCTGGAGAATTAGGTCGTACATCTTGCGGCCCATCAGCACAGTATCGACGCTTGCAAAAAACTGCGCCATCTGATCGCTCTGCTCCATGACGATCCAGTCGTAACCACCGTCTAAACGGGCGATGTAACCATCGAGGCTCGCGGCAACCGACAGGATGATCTTCCGCATGAAGAGATTATGTCAGGAGCTGGGGCTGCAGAAACGGAAAGATTTACAGGCATCTCAAGTAACAAGGGAGATTCTTCCCGGCGGCGAGAGCCCGGCAATTGTTTCAGGGGAGTCACTCGGATGTGAAGTCGACGTGTATCAGGTCTTTAGCAGGGATCAACTCTGGAAAGGAACAACGGCCCTCTTCGTGCTTTCTCTCATTGCGGTCCGAGGAGGATTATGAAGAAAAGTTTGGGATCGCTCGTTTCCGGTCTGATTCTCAGTGCTGTACTGATGGCCGCGCCGAGCATGCCAGCGCAAAACAGCTCTGGAAGTTCACAGGCCGCTGACAACACGAAGACGAACAAGACTGATCGAAACAGCAATGCACAAACCGCCGATCAGGCGAAGAACAATATGTCTGATCGGGATTTGATGAAACACGTTCGTCAGGACATCGTGAAAGATAAATCGCTCTCGACTTACGGACACAACGTAAAGATCGTTGCGGTAAACGGGAAAGTGACTCTTCGCGGCGCGGTTCACACAGAAGACGAAAAGAAGGCCATTGAAGAGCACGCAACGAAGTACGCAGGCAGCGGAAACGTTACTAACGAACTGTCCGTTAAAGGCAGCTAAGAGTTTAGTGAGGATACAGGAGACGCAATTATGGCAGGGAAAAACACAGTAGTTTATGGCATCTATCAGAGCCGTGATACGGCTGAGCTAGCAGTGGATCAAATGCTGGCGGCGGGTTTCAGGAACGAAGATATTTCGGTCCTGTTGCAGGATAACGCTGGCACTAAGGATTTCGCGCACGAGAAGGCTACAAAGGCCCCCGAAGGCACAACCACTGGCGCATTAACCGGTGGAACGATTGGCGGCACCCTTGGATTGCTGGCGGGCATCGGCGCGCTTGCCATTCCAGGCCTTGGACCGTTCATTGCAGCGGGACCGATCATGGGAACCCTAGCCGGCTTAGGAACAGGTGGGCTCGTGGGCGGTGTCATTGGTGCCCTGGTAGGCATGGGAATTCCGGAGTATGAGGCAAAACGCTACGAAGGTCGCATTAAGTCAGGAGGCATTCTTCTTTCTGTTCACTGTGACAACAGCGATTGGGTGAGCCGGGCGAAAGACATGCTGAAGCAGACCGGTGCAGAAGATGTATCTTCCACTGGCGAGGCGTCTGCCGACTACGCAGAATCAAACAAGCCGCTACACCGCGGAGCCGGAACACTTAGCTAAATACTGGCACCAATCAAAAGGTCAAGGGCTCGATTCGTCGGGCCCTTTTTCCTTTCCTGATGCGAGGTCTTGAGCATTGGCCATTACCGGCTGATGACACTACTGATTGCCAAGAGGGCCGAGAGATGAACGATATGATAGAGGCCAGATGACCAAATCTGACGGGGTTTCGCGAAGGTATTTTTTCTTCGGCAGTGTGTTGGCTGGAGCTGTTCCGCTGGCCGGCTTTGGCAGCGAGCCATCGCTCAAGGCGCTCGGCTACAAATCGCCGAATGAAAAATTGAACATCGCCTCGGTGGGCGCCGGCGGAAAAGCTACGAGCGACATTGCAGCCTGCGCTGAGACGGAGAACATTGTCGCGTTGTGCGACGTGGATGAGCAGAACGCCGCCAGGACTTTCGCGAAACATCCGAACGCACCGAAGTTCAAGGATTACCGCGTCATGCTGGACAAGCAGGCGGACAACATCGATGCAGTGATCGTGACGGTGCCCGATCATATGCATGCGGCGGCCGCGATACACGCGATGTCGCTTGGGAAGCACGTCTATGTGCAGAAGCCGCTTGCCCACACAGTTTGGGAATGCCGTGAACTCCAGAAGGCGGCTGAAAAATACAAAGTTGCCACTCAGATGGGGAACCAGGGCTACTCCAACGAGGGGACCCGTCAATGCGCCGAGATGATCTGGTCAGGGGAAATAGGTAACGTCACGGAAGTACACGCCTGGACGAATCGCCCGGTATGGCCGCAGGGTTCCCTGGAGGCGCCAGCACCGTCGGCGGTGCCGGCCGGGTATCGACTGGGATCTGTGGCTCGGCGTCGCCAAGGAACGGCCTTATAGCGACGACTACATGCCCTTCGTCTGGCGCGGGTTTTACGACTTTGGCTCGGGTGCGCTCGGGGATATGGCTTGCCACATTCTCGGTGCACCCAATATGGCGCTTCGACTGGGAGCACCTACCGCGGTCGAGTGCCTTAGCCAGGAAGGCAAGAGCAACATGTTCTTCCCGGCAAAATCCGCGGTTTGCTTTGAGTTTCCGGCTCGAGGCGCAATGCCGCCCGTTAAGATTTACTGGTACGACGCGATGCGCGAGGAGGTGCCGAACTTCCCCAAAGCGCCGCAAGGTCAAATCCTGGGCGACCTGCCTGATAATCGTGTAGGCGATGCTCGCAGCGAGATCAAGCCCAAGGAGCGGCAAATCATCGGCGAGGTCTTTACCGAGCAATTCTTCACGCCCAAAGAGGCGCCGCCCTCGCGAGACGAATCGCCCGATCCCGACCGGGAAGCGAAGATGACTCCTAAAGAGCGCAAGCTTTCGAAATGGATGAGTCTCATCGGCAAAGGCACGAATGGGAGCCTCTTTGTTGGAGACAAAGGGATGATCACCACCGGCACCTATGGCGAAAATACGCGACTTTTGCCGGTAGAAAAGATGCGTGATTACGAATTTCCGCCGGAATTTCTCCCTCGATCACCGGGGCATTATCGCGATTGGATCCGCGCCTGCAAAGGTGGGCAGCCTGCCTGCTCGAACTTTGCTGTCTCTGCTCCATTTACGGAGTGGATCGCACTTGGGGCGATCGCTACAAAGTTGAACACGCGCATCGAATGGGACGCCCAGAAGATGAAGATCACCAACAACTCTGAAGCAGACGCGCTACTGAAACCGGTGGTGCGTAAGGGTTGGCATATCGGCTAAGGCCGGACAAGGGCGGCAGAACGTGAAGGCACTCGCGTGCGTAGGGTTGCTGGGCTGCGGCGCCGCTATTGCCCTTGCTCACGATCTGATTACAACCAAACTGACCTACACACGAGACATTGCTCCCATCTTTGCGCACCGGTGCTTAGCTTGTCACAACGCAGAGTCTAGTGTTGTGCTGACAAACTATCAGCAGATACGTCCGTGGGCAGTTTCCATTAAGGAGCAAGTGCTCTCGCGAGCCATGCCACCCTGGGGAGCAGTGAAGGGCTTCGGGGATTTAAAGCCTGACCACGCTTTGACTCAGGAGGAGATGCTGATTGTTGCCTCATGGGTGATCGGAGGAGCGCCCGAAGGCAAAGCTAGCGCCATCTCTTCCAGGCAGCCGAAAGCGCCGAGGGAATCAGTTCCGGCGATGAGCGATGCCCTATCAATCTCCACAGCTGCCACCCTCGCGCACCCTCTAACGATCGTAGGGCTTCGTCCGATCCCAGAACAGCCGGTCCGTTCCGCTCAGATCCTCGCCTATCTGCCCGATGGAGAGATTAAGCCGCTCGTCTGGCTATATAATTTCGACCCTAAGCTGCATGACGCTTTTCATTTTGCGACTCCGATTGCCCTTCCCGCTGGTACTCGAGTACGTTCGTCTGAAACGCTTCGCTTTGCTTTGCAGGCCGCCGCGCCGCCACCTGCTCAACCTGTGAATTAGCCGAGCGCGGCACTATCCGAGGCTACTCACTTCCACCGTAAACACGGTCGTGTTCACGATCTGATTCCGTTGAAACTGCGTCCAGATGCGATAGGTGCCGGGCAGCGGAAACAGCACGTTAAACTGCATCTCGCCGCCGCTTACCAGAAACGGGTGCAGATGGAGCAGGTCGATGAGGTCTGCGCTCGCGACAAGCATATGCGCCCAGGAGCCAAGGTAAGGTTCAAGTCCGGCGGCGGGATCCAGCGAGAAGAAGAGCTTTGTCTCGAGACCGGCAACGATGCGTTCTGGTTCCAGCCGCAGCCGGGCAGATAGGTTTCGCGAGTGGAACGGAGCAAGGGAAGCAGCTAAGTGCGGCAATTCGGAAGTGCCCGAGACGAACAAGGTCTCGACGGCGAGTTGGGGAACGGAGCCGGCCGGATAATAGTCGGCTAATAGTCGGTATAGGCCGCCGACGGGAAGCTGGATCTTCAGCTCAAAGCAGTTGTCCGGCTGCAAGGTGGGGTGTTGGTGGGCAAAAAACTCAAGGTTCTGATTGACAAGGAAGAGGTGCATCAATTTCTCGTGCACGATTTCAAAGCGATTAGCTGCTTGCCCGGTCTCCGGATTCAGAACTTCTAGACGCAGCGTAACTGCATCACCGGGCCGCAGGACGGCAGGGGAATGGGACAGTTTCAGCGGATACTCAATGCGGTCGGGTACATGCTCGACGAGCTTCATACCGCAGCGCGGACAGACGCCCGGATTTCCCGTTCGATACTCGGGATGCATGGGGCAGACCCAGTCTTCAGCAGGCGAATCGGCGGCTGTGCTTTGCTGACGGGCAGAGATCAGCAGCGTCGAACACAGAAAGCTCAGGCACAACCGGCGTGAGGGCGGCAGCGTCACTGAGCGGGGCTGTGAGATGGCAAACCAGCAACCTTCACTTGAGCGGGCTCGACATCAGCGTAAGCAAGCCAGAAGCCCATCATCTCCTCGTTACTCGGCTCACCCCAGCGGATCGTCTTGGTTGGATCCGGGTTGAGTGGATTATTCGCAGAGTTGTCGAAGTAGGCAGTTGTTACGAGCTTCGTACCCTTCGGAAGCAGGAATTGATTCTTTAGAAAGTAAGTCTCCTGCCAGCGAAAATCATATTTGGGAACGTTAAATAGCAACTCACGCCGTCCATCCGGATAGATTGCTTCCGTCTTCATGCTTTTACCGCGAAAGTGCATGTGCGCGGTATACGCCACGGCAGTCAAGTCTTTCGGCAGCACAAAGCAGGATGTCACCTTGTGATCTCCATCCCCTGGCGGGATCAGGAAGAAGTTGTTCCAAATCTCGTACTGTGCCACTTCGTGCTGAACGGGCTGCTTTGCGAATACGAGCCCGATCGCGGTGCGGTCCTTCACATCCTGCCCCAGCCGGTTACTGTAGTGCACCTGGAATTGCAAATACGAGCCGGCGGGGATCTTGAGTGCATAGCCCGCAGGACGTGTCTCCGCCAAATGTCCCGGCAAATAAATTCCAGGGACGTGATTCAGGCTTCCAAGGCTCGGTTCGGTTAACTCGGGCGTAGGCGAACAGCCGTCGTCGTTCACTGGCGCATCGGGCTTAGTGTGATTCACTTTGCCCGTTCTGTACTGATATTTATTCAGGCTTTCACCCGTATGGCCGGAGGCGCGCTGCAGCTTAGCCATCTCTTCGGCCGTGATCACGCTCACCGTCGCGTGATGAACAACACGCCGGTCACCCGGCACAACTTCGGCCGATTGCACCCACATATCTTGCGTGAAATTGGTCGGAACGTAGATGTACTCGTAATCGTCCTGATTTCCTGCGGCAACGCTGGTCTCAGGTATCGACAAGATTGCATCAGGTTGTATGTGCCAACCTGCTCTAAAGATCGGCGGAGACGGGAGATCTGCCGCATCGCCTTCTTTGGCCCCGCTCTTTACCCATGAGTCAATGATTTGGATCTCGCGATCGGAGAGCCGTGGATCATTCAGATACTCACCGGTATGCGGATCGGCGTGCCAGGGCGGCATAACACGCTGTACTACCGCCTGCCGGATGGCCGCAGCCCAGGGACGCGCCTCTTTGTAAGTGAGCAACGACATGGGCGCAATATCATTCGGATGGTGGCAGGAAACACAATTCTTGTACAGGACGGGAGCCACATCTTTCGAGAACGTGACCGGCTTCCCTGCCCCGGCATCCTGCCCAGCGATGCTTAAAGCACAGGAAAATGCAATGGTGAGAGCGAGCTTGAAGTTGCGCAACGCGGCTCCTTTTCTACTAACTTAAGTGTAGAGCTACTTCGCCTATCGCAGATTGGCTACGATTGAAGCTACCCACGAGAAATTAGATCATGTTCAAATCTTCCGTAATTTTGTCTGCTGCCCTGCTCACTGCCGCCGGAGTCCTGTCGGCGGGTTCCGTTTACGATTACACACTGAAGACCATTGATGGCCAGCCAATGCCATTGTCTTCTTTGAAGGGCAAGGTTGTGATGCTGGTGAACGTTGCAAGCCGCTGCGGTTATACGCCGCAGTACACCGGCCTGGAGTCGCTTTACGAGAAGCATAAGGACCAGGGCTTTGTAATCGTCGGCATACCGGCGAACAACTTCGGCAGTCAGGAGCCGGGTACGAACGCCGAGATCAAGACGTTCTGCAAGAGCAAATACGACGTCAAATTTCCCATGGCTTCCAAGGTATCGGTGGCGGGCAGCGACCAGGATCCGCTCTACGCTTATTTGACAGACAAGGCAAAGAACCCCGCCTCCGGAGGCGAGATCAAGTGGAACTTCACCAAATTTCTGGTGGGACGCGACGGCAGAATCATTGAGCGGTTTGAATCGGCCGTTGCACCCGGTGACCCGGCATTGAATGCCGCCGTTGAGGAAGCACTTAAGCAGTAGATGAAGCGGTTGAAAGCAGGTGAACGGCGCCACCTATAATCGAATCATGAATCGCCAAGAGTGGATTGCACCCCGCCTCGCTGATCCGATCCGCACTCAAATGCACTACGCCCGCCAGGGTGTCACAACGGAAGAGATGCGGTTCGTTGCAGCCAGGGAGAAGCTCTCCGACGAACTGGTCCGTGATGAAGTCGCCCGCGGACGCATGATCATCCCGGCCAACATCCACCACAGCCTGCTTGAGCCAATGTGCATCGGAGTTGCTTCAAGTTGCAAGATCAACGCCAACATCGGCAATTCGGCGACAACTTCGAATATCGATGACGAACTGGCCAAGCTTCAGTACGCGGTCAAGTTCGGCGCCGACACCGTTATGGATCTATCCACGGGCGGCGACATACCGCGTATCCGCCAATCGATCATCGATGCCTCGCCGGTGCCAATTGGAACCGTTCCGATATACGAAGCGCTAAACCGGGTCAGGCGAGTAGAAGATTTGAACATCGGTGTCCTGCTGGAAGTGATTGAAGAGCAGGCCGAGCAGGGCGTCGACTACATGACGATCCATGCAGGCGTGCTGGTCCAATACGTCCCGCTCACACGGAATCGAATCACCGGCATTGTCAGCCGGGGTGGCGCGATTCTGGCGGAGTGGATGGTGAAGAATCATAAGCAGAACATGCTCTACGAGAACTTCGACGCCATCTGCAAGATTTTTCAGAAGCACGACGTCAGTTTTTCACTGGGCGACGGGTTGCGTCCGGGCTGCCTGGCCGATGCCAGTGATGCCGCCCAATTTGCGGAGCTGAAAACTCTCGGTGAGTTGACTAAGAAGGCTTGGGAATACGACGTACAGGTGATGATCGAGGGCCCCGGACACATACCGCTCAACCAGATCGCATTGCAGGTCGAGAAAGAACGGGAAGTCTGTTATGAGGCTCCGTTCTACACCTTGGGTCCGCTGGTTACCGACATCGCCCCTGGCTACGATCACATCACCTCCGCAATCGGGGCAGCGATGATCGGCTGGCACGGCGCATCCATGCTTTGTTACGTCACACCGAAAGAGCATCTGGGTCTGCCGAACCGCGAAGACGTTAAGCAAGGGATCATTGCTTATAAAATCGCGGCGCATGCCGCAGATGTAGCGCGCGGGCGTCCCGGAGCACGAGATCGGGACGATGAACTATCACGCGCCCGTTTCAACTTCGATTGGAAACGGCAATTCGAACTGAGTCTGGATCCTGAAACCGCGCAGGCCTATCATGATGAGACGCTGCCTGAAGAAGGATTTAAGGACGCGGCTTTCTGTTCTATGTGCGGTCCGAAGTTTTGCTCGATGAATCATTCGGCCAAAACTCAAGCGTTCACGGAAGATGACGCGGCAGCGGTGCTTGCGAATGGAACTGTCGACCCGCTCGTGAAGATCAAGCGCGACGAACTCTGACCCAAAGCGCACGCACTGTCGGGACGGTTATTGCCCCAAGCAAAGCAACGAAAAGCCACAGCAACAAGTAAATCAGCGGCACCGGAACCATTGCAATCGAGGCTAGGTCGGCTGAAGGGTGACCCGACCACCATAGCCAGACAGTCCGGGCATTGGCTCGGCTGATCGCTGCTCCGTAGTAAGGAAGCAGTTTCGCAAAGTAGGTAGCGAGAGCGATCCAGCCGGTGAGCAGCACCAGGCATGCCGCAACAATCCTGCCTGCCGCGCGGCTTTGCGCCAGACCACGGAAGCACAACAAAATGCCAACAGCCACAATTCCCTGCGCGTACCAGGGTTCAGGAAAAGTAGAAGCGCCGCTCGTGTGCACCCAGGTCACGCAAGTTTGATATACCAGACTCAAGCCGAAGAGCGCACAAGCTGAAAGAAGCCAGACCTGCGGAAGGCTCCCACGCCCTTTCAAAGTTCGCGCGTAGAAGACGAAACTCGCGACAAGCAACAGCAGCTCAAGCTTGAGCGTAATCTGAGAGAACGAGAGAAAAGACCAGTTCCCCGTCCAGAGAGACCAGAGCGCGAACTGACTCGCACTACTCAGCCAGTTTATGCGCGGTAAGGCGCCAAGGGCCTGACTGAATCCAATGCCGGCAAGGCTCTGTTGGGTGCCGCTGAGCGTTCCGTAGAGCAAATAGTTGCGGAGGTACCACGGACCGGCAACTAGAACGACAAAAGCAGCGGAACAGATGGCAGTTTGCTTCGATGTCTTGCGTGCGGCGACCAGATAGACCAACAACAAAAGTAAAACGGGAGCGAATGCAAGAAAGTACGCTTTGGTGAGCAGGCCAGCGGCAAGAACACCCGATAGAGCTAAGAGGTTTCGCGAAGCTGGATGCATGGCTGATCGCATCAGCAGAAGCAAGAACCAGATGCTTAATGGCAGGGCGGCGAAATCGTTTCCGACATGCGCCACAGATGCCCAAAACATCTGCCCACTGAAGACGACGAGAAGTGCGGCTATTAAGAAATCTCCCGTGATCCCGAGTAAAGCCGCGAGCTGCGAAAGCGCCGCAAAGGTGGCGAGCGTAGCCGCTAGGGTACCAACCAAGCGGAGCACCAGTATCCGCGAACTGAGCTTCATGGTGAAAGACAGATAGTCGAAAGGCGCGTAGAGAAAATACGCCAGCGGAGCCTGTTGGGACTCATAGTTGAGAACGCCGCCACTCGACCTTCTCATTTCCTCGTGAAGAGAAGCTAGCCTGCCCTGGCGGACTCTCTTCTCCGGATCACCGATTTTCGACCACTCTTCAAACGACATGCTGCCTGGCATCGCTTGACTGAGAAGCCTGCTAAGCGGCACGTCGTTGAAAGATTCCCGGATCTCTTCCGAGATCTCCGTGCGGTTCGTAACCGGCAGAGAGTGTGCTTTTACGAGAGACTCGACGTAGGCGTAGTGAAAAGGTTCGTCAAATCCTTCCCAGAGCGGGAGCGCGCAGCAGTAAAGTACCCCGTTGGCCAGAGCAAGTGCGAGCAGCAGCCGCGCTTTCACGGCAGACACTCAGAACACAGGGTTGACGCGCATGCCGTTCCGAATCTCGGCGTCGGGCGGATCAACGATCCGGTCGGCGACATGTTCACCGGGTGCGAGTCCGGATACGATCTGAACGTTGTTGATATCGCTGATGCCCGTATGAACAGGCCGCCAGATGAGAGACTTTCCATTTAGAACAAAAGCGCCGTCCGCAGTCCCTTGCCGCCGAAGTGCCGGCTTCGGAATGATCACTGCATCGGGCACGACTTGTGAAACGATGCTCGCGTAAACCGAAACTCCCGGAAGCAATTCGTGCCCTGTGTTATCAATGATGGTAGTAACTTCGCCCACCGTCCGCGAGCTCAAAGCAATAATCTGCGTGGGCAGTTTGTCGACTCGGCCGGACCACTTCTGGCCGGGGCGCGAATCGGAAGTAATCGTGACGGGCATGTTCAAGCCAACCCGTCCCAAATCCGGCTCATCGACATAGACGAGAACCTTCACCTGGTCGAGGTTACCGATGAGTGCAATGAGTTTGCCCGGCTCGAGATAAGCACCGACCTTCAGGTCGAATTCATAGACAGTCCCCGACATCGGAGACTTCACCTCAGTCAATCGGACGTCGCGCTGCGCTAATGCTACAGCAGCGCGTGCGTCGCGCAGCTTGGCATCAGCCACTGTGCGATCGAGTGTCGTTACGGAACTCTTCTTCTGGTTCTGGAGTGCAGTCAGGTTCAGTTTGGCGCGATCAAGAGCATCGGCATCGGTTGTGAGTTGGAGCTGAGTGATCGCGTGCTGCTGGAACAGTCGCTTGTCGGAATCATAGATGCGCTGTGCCATTTGAACGGCGGCCTCAGCACTGCGAATCCGGTCGTTGATGTCCGCCACCGTAGAAGCTTTACCGCCCTGACTCAAGGTGTCGATCTCGGCTTGCGCTTCCTGTTGCCGGGCCAGCGCCGCGGCAAGCGTCGCCTGAGCAGCCGTTTGGTCTAGCGTGACAAGCGTTTGCCCTTTCTGAACCTTGTCACCGCGCTGCACATTAATCGCGCGAACAATGGATGCTGTTTCGGCACGGGCGGCTGACCACTCGGCCGGTTCGACTTTGCCGTTGGTTGGCACGGCGCTAGAGATCCGTGCGCGCTTCACCGTCGCAAAGTGAACTTCGACGGGAGCATTGCCGCGGCCGAAAGCCCACCAAACAATTAGCGCGACAGGAAGCGCTAACAGCCACCAGTATTTCCTCATTAATCGAATTGTGAGGCGCCTCAGGCGCCCGTCAACATTGTGACAGACTCAGTCTCCAGGCAGAACTACCGTCGACCCTCCGGCGGCGCGATAAACTATCTCCTAAATGCCGCATTATCGAATCCATCGTTTGGAACCGGGGCCAAGGGAGGGTTTCCGATGGGCCGCGCACACCGGCGGTCTTGCCATTGTCAAAAGCAAAGACTACCGACCCGATGGCGAAATTTCAGCATCTACGCCCTATTCAGCTTGGGTTTTGAGCAGGAACAACGGACAGCCACTCGCGCCGGGAGATTTATTGGAGCGCGTGACAGACTCTTCAAGCGAGCTTTACATCGCTAAGTACATCGGCTTTGAGCCAGCGCAGTGGTTCGTTCCCCAAAATAAGCCCAACGAGGCGGTAGATTCCCTGCCAGGCGCAACCTCCGGCAGCGAAGCTTCTACTTAGCGGAAGCGGCCTGATCCGTTGTTGAACATATCCGATTGTGTTGAGCCGCCTGCGCGGGGCTGGTTTGCACTCGTTTGCTACGTACCGGACCCGCTCAGGTCCGCGTTGGACGAGGCCCGGCGCCACATTCCCGGTAAGCTGCTTCCTCCGCTTCACATCACAGTTCTGCCGCCGCGGCCGCTCTCTATTCCGCTGGACGAAGCTTGCGGTTTAATCGAGTCAACTGCCGCGGGATTAACCTCTTTCGAAGTCGAGTTTTCAGGAGTTGGCCACTTTACCCAAACGGATTTCCTTTATCTGGATATCGCCGAGGGAAGCAATGAATTACACAGAATACACGACATTTTCAATACTGGGCAGCTTAGTTATGCCGAGCATTTTGACTATCGGCCGCACCTTACCTTAGGCGGTCCGGTTCCCGTCGGACAGCTAGAGATCACGAGCCGGAATATGCAGCAGGCCTGGGAGTCGGCTGCCGTATCCCGGCGCATTTTGGTTAGCGAAATGGTGTGTTTGTGGCTTCCGCCGCACTCGGAAGCAAAGCAATGGCAGCGTTACAATTCGTGGCGGCTCGCGAGCAATGGCGCCAGCAGGCCCGCTACGAATCAAAGATAGTGAGTTGAGTGGCGCCTTTCTGCTTCACCAGTTCTCTATCGGCCCGAGCTAAACCGGAACCGCCGACCACTCCCCGCAGCTCTGTTCCGGAGAGCGCAACACGCGGAATGAACACGCGCTGACGCGTCGCCTTCGCCTGCGGAGGAACAATAAAGTAGCCGGTGGTTGGCCATTCCAATAAATTATGCGAAAGGATTCCGTCGAGAACCTCGCCATCGCGAAAGGTGAAACGAGTCCAAAGGCCAGGCACGCGCGGCCGGCGCTCAAACCGATTGTGTTCCAGAAAAAGGTCGGCCTTGCCGGTTTCCGTAATGAAGCAGAGGGCCTTACACTCCTCCAGCCCGCAGCTTTGGACACGTCCCTCAGGGGTCAGCCACTCCAGTCGATCGTCAAAAAGATAGGCAGAAGGATTAATAATGGCCTCGGCCGGAGGACGATCCCAGCGGTAGAGGACAATTCTTTTCGCGGTGCTAGGCGGCAAGTGGATGTTTGTTAGAGGTTTGTTTCAAACAATTTGTGGGATATTGTATCATTGGCAGGATGGCGGAACATGGTCCCTTCGAGCAGCTCGTGCGCTCGTATCTACACTTCTGCCGCACAGAGAAGGGCTTGTCACTGAACAGCTTAGAGGCGTATCGTCACGATCTTGACAGATTCGCCCGGTTTAACGACGATAAATCCGTTGCCCAAGTTAACATCGATTTACTCCGGAACTACTTAGACACGCTGCGACAGGCAGGGTTGTCGAGCCGCTCCATTGCGAGACAGGTCACCACGCTGCGCGGCTTTTTCGGCGCACTTACCGAGGAAGGCCTGATTCCAGCCGACCCGACCACGCTTCTGGCTGCTCCCAGAATCGGTTCCAGCCTCCCAAAGTACCTGGATGCGGAGGCATTGGAAGGGCTACTCCTCTCGCCCGACCTGGTTTCCAAAACAGGGCTGAGAGATCGAGCCATGCTCCAGCTCTTATATGCGACTGGTTTGCGTGTGAGTGAGTTGATCAAGCTTCGTATTTCGGACATGGACGAGGAATCGGGTATTGTTCGAGTGATCGGAAAGGGCGATAAGCAGCGGATGGTTCCAGTCGGCCGGCACGCTTTGAAGGCTGTGGCGGAGTACGTAATGCTGCAGCGCCCGCAGCTTTTAAAAGGACGGGTGAGCGCTTATCTATTCGTTACCGCTCGCGGCGGGGCAATGACACGTCAGGCATTCTGGAAATTGCTTCGGGGACACGGGAAGAGTGCCGGGATTTACCGCCAGCTAAGCCCGCACACTCTCCGGCACACCTTCGCCACTCACCTGCTTGCAGGCGGCGCGGATCTAAGGAGCGTGCAGACCATGCTGGGGCACGCCGATATCGGAACCACTGAAATCTACACGCATGTCATGCGATCGACATTGAAACAGGTAGTCGACCGGCATCATCCGCGAGCGAAAAGCAGACGGAAAAGCCTGGCCGGGGTAGGGGCGTGAAGTCGTGAGTGATTACATGTTCATGCTCGACAGCCATCTCAGCGGCGAACAGAGCAAGGCCTTAGCGCAGGTGCGGGAGTGCGCCGAGCAGGTGAACCTGAACGTCTTTTTGACGGGCGGCGCGATGCGTGACATGATGGGCGGCTTCTCCATACGCGACCTGGACTTCACCGTCGAGGGCGGCAGCGTCAAATTTGCCAGATTGGTTGCGCAGAAGGCTGGAGCGGAGGTTCTGAGCGTCGACGAGACACGCAAGTCAGCCGAGCTGCTGTTCCCGAGCGGCGTGACCGTGAGCCTATCGATGGCCCGGCAGGAAAAGTATGGGAAGCCTGGATCGAAGCCGCAGATTCAGCCCGCCACTATTCATGAGGACCTGCTGGGGCGCGATTTCACGGTCAATGCGATTGCACTATCGCTGGGCAAAGCTTCGCGCGGCCTGCTCCTCGATCCCGCCAACGGCCTGGGAGATCTCAGCCGCAAGGAAATTCGCGCGCTCACCAATTACACGCTCTACAACGACCCCTCGCGAATCTTGCGCATGATTCGGTTACGGGTCCGGCTCGGCTTCGGGATCGACGAGCGGACTTTGAATCAGTATCGGAATGTGCGAGAGGCTCAGTTGGACGAGAAGATCCCTCCGGCAGCCTGGGAGCGGGAACTGCAACAGATCTCACTCGACCCGCTTGCCGGCGACATACTGAAAGCGCTTGAGGAAGAGGGTCTGATCAAGTTTCTCTCGCCCGCACTGGCCGGACCGAAGCTAAATATAGCTGGATTTCAGAAGGTCCAGAAAGCTAGACAGTCGCTGCCTTTCGGTATCGATACGGGCGCCGATCTACCCGCGCTCTTTTTCTTTCTACTGTTTGAAAAGCTAAGCGCACGCGAGCGATCGCAATTGATCAACACCATCGGATTTCCGAAAGAGCAGGTGGAAGCGGCAGCCAAACTCGAAGGCAGGGCGGCCAAAGTCGAAAAGGAACTGGCTACGGCCAAGATAACCCGGCCTTCCGCTCTTTACGCCATTCTCAGCAAGGTCCCCGGCGAGATTGTGCTCTTCCTGCTGGCGCGGTCTGGTCAGCGTCTGGTCCTGGACCGCATCAAGAACTACCTTCAAAAGTACCTGCCTTTAGCACAGGAAGTTACCGATCAGGACGTGATCGACAAGGGAGTAGTCCCGGGCACACCGAAATTCGACAAGATGCGGCAACAGCTTATCGCAGCCCGTCTGGATGCCAAGCCCAAGAAAGTAGTCGTCGAAGAACCGCCTCCGCCTCCCCCGCCATCGGGGCCCGGCCGCCGGTCGATCAGCATTTCGCGCTAGAAGCGTTGCGCCGAATGTAGCCTCGAATTAGTTGGTGACGTACACATACTCGTCCTGGCGACGCACGGCTCGGCGTGCCGGACTGAGTTCAGCGACAGGACTAATGCGGCGCATCACACTGAGCACCTTCCCCGGATAGCTCTCGTCAGGGTTATACAGGCGCAGTTTGCCGACAATGTCCTGGTTTCTATAAAGTGAACTCTTGCCAAGCTTGAATGCCACAGTGTTCAATCCGGCGCGAAGCGTAGGGAAAGCCTGCAGCCCCTGGTTCCAGCCAAACAGATTATTGTTCCGATATTCCTTTCCGCCCCCGGATTCGATAACCGAGATACTCGGCAGTAAACGCCAGTCCAGGTGATTATCGTCGGCCGCTTGAACAAAGTCTTCAGCCATATTCGTTACCGGGCAGTGCAAAGAGGAGAGGAACTTACGCAATTTTGCAGCACGCAGATCTGGAGTGCCGGGAGGCAAGGGAGCCTTGGCCGAAGCGCTCTTCGCCGAAGCAGACTTTTCTAACCTGGCAGTGAGCGGAAGAATCAGGAGACCCGCGACCATCAAAGTCCGCTTAGTCAACAGAGACCAAGTCGACTTTATGCAGGTATAACTTACACGCATATACATCCAGGCTAGCAAACTTAAGTACCGTATTCCCTATGTTGAAGATTCCAGGAAGACTCCCATAGCAAGAACAAACATCGATCTGATAGGTTGAAGCAAATGCCACAAGATCTTGAGACCCTACGTTCCCAAATCGAAACTCAACTCCAGGAGTCGGGCATACCTGTTTTTTACGGTTCGCATCGAATGCTGGATGCGATGTCGCAGGTTTCGTGGGACACTGCTCGCCGATCGGATGTCGGTGAATTTCTGCAGACCGGGCGGCTGGCCGGGGCCAAGCTCTTTGTCTTCAACCAGCAGGCATTTTCACTCGACCAGATCGACGAAGCTTTGGATCAACTGGAAGAGTGCGATCTCACGCGCGAAGAGAAGCGCCACTTCGAAAGCCGGTTGCGCCAGTTGCAGGCTTATGAGGGATTTACTTCCATGCTTGAGGTCTCCTTTACAATCGATTCCCGGGTCTATCTTTTCGAGGCTCATACCGATTGGTACGAGGCATTTACCGACGTTCTGGGAGAGCTCGAGGCAGCGGTGGAAGAGGAAGATGTCAGCGAGGATGGGTCGCTCGGGGGCTACTTCTCTAATAATTGATGCCGCAAGCCGATACCGGATCCGGGCGAGAGCGGGTTGCTTCTTGCTGGATTCAACCCGATGTTAGCGCCGAAGCGGTGAGGCTCTTGCAGCTCGATTTAGGCCTGGAACCTCTTGCGGCAGCCGTGTTGTGCAGTCGTGGCTACGCCGAGGCAAGTTCGGCCCGCGAGTTTCTTAGCCCTAAGCTCGAAGGACTTCATGACCCCTTTCTGATGCAGGACATGGCGCCGGCGGTGGCTCGGATCAAAGAGGCAATTAGCAAGCGCGAGCCGATTCTCCTATATGGCGATTACGATGTGGACGGGACCTGCTCAATTGTCGTCCTGAAGAAAACGATTGAAATACTTGGCGGATCAGCCGCCTTTCACATCCCGCATCGGGTGCAAGAAGGGTATGGCATGAGAAGCGAAGTGATCGGGCGCGCTGCCGAAACAGGTGTTCGACTAATTGTCAGCGTCGATACCGGAATCCGGGCCGGTGAGGTGGTTCGACACGCTCGCAGCCTGGGCATCGACGTCATTGTGACTGATCATCACTTACCCGAAAGCGAACTGCCGCCGGCTTTGGCTGTTTTGAACCCAAATCGAGCGGATTGCCAGTATCCGAACAAGCACCTTTGCGGCGCAGGCGTCGCACTGAAGCTGATTCAGGCCTTACTCGGACAAAGCGGCATGCCAGAGGCGAGGCAAACCGCCTTGCTCGATTCTTTTCTGAAGCCGGTCGCAATGGCTACGGTGGCCGACATAGTCCCTTTAACCGGCGAGAACCGCGTAATTGTGCAACGCGGGCTTTCGGGATTAAAGCAGGTGCGGAATCTGGGGCTTCGCGCTCTGCTGGCGGTAGCGGGATTCGATGCCGGGGATTGCCCTTCCGCGCATCAGGTCGCATTCCGGCTAGCGCCCCGGATCAACGCGGCCGGCCGAATGGCGACAGCCCGCGACGTAGTTGAGCTGTTTCTAACTGATGACGCGAGCCGGGCGCAACAGCTGGCACAACAGTTGGACGAGCTCAATCGTGAACGGCAACGCGTAGAAGCAGAGATCGTGGAGACTATCCTCAAGCAATGTGAGGAAAGCCCAGCCACCGGAGGGCTCTCCGGACTAGTCTTCTGCGGCTCAGGCTGGCATCCAGGTGTGCTCGGCATTGTGGCGAGCCGGTTAGTGGAGCGTTTCAGCCGTCCTGTTTTCGTTCTGAGCGATGCCACCGCTACTGCACAGGGTGAAGCTACTCTCTCGGGATCAGGTAGAAGTATTCCGGCATTTCATTTGTTAGAAGCGCTGGAAAGTATGCCCGAGCTGTTTACCAAGTTCGGAGGACATCGGCAGGCCGCAGGCTTAACTCTTCGGGCGGCTGAGATGGAAGCGTTTCGGGGCCGTTTCGAGTCATATGCTTCGAGCAAGCTGACGGAGGAAGATTGTCGCCCGCGATACCGGATTGATGCGGAGGCGGCACTGGGTGACTTCACAGACCGTAGTGTCCAGCAGCTGCTCTCAATCGGTCCATTCGGACTCGGCAATCCGTCTCCCCTGCTCTGCTGTTCGCAGATAGAAGTTGCGGGTCCGCTCAAAATGCTAGGCTCCGGGAAGCACTTCAGTGTTCCGCTTCGGCAAAACGGAACGACGCTGCATTGCAAAGCATGGAATTTTGGGGATCGCGCCGAATACTTTATCCCGCACAGAAAGTTAGACGTCCTGCTGCAGGTCGAAGACGATCCCCAATCGAAGAAGCGGGGGTATCGTTCCTGGTGTTTGACCTTGAAAGATTTCCGGGTGAGTCGCGACGAGGCAAGTCTCTCGCAAGGCAACTAAGACTTGCCGTGTTTGAGAAGGGCCAGATTGGCTCCTTCGGCAGGCACTTTGGAGGTGGAGCCGGAGACCTTCGCTGCCGCTGTCTTCGCCGCCGCTTCGGATAGCACGGTCTGATCGCCGTAAAGCACGATCACCGAAACCCGCCTATTCGAGGGGTCCAGCGGTGTCTTGGGATTACGCAAGCTCTGGTCTGCGTAGCCGCGCACCTGCTTTATCTGATCGGCACGCACGCCGTGAGCCTGCATGAGCCGGCGCGCTTCATGGGCGCGATCGGTCGATAACTCCCAGTTCGAGTATCCCTCGGTATTTCCATAAGGAGTGGCATCGGTATGGCCCTCGATTACGATCGAGTTGGGCAGTTCGCCAAGCTGATTGGCCAGCACCGACATCGCCTGCACAGCCAGCTGCGTCGGCCGTGCGTTGCCGGATTCAAAGAACACTCCAGCCGAGTTTTCGACCAGCTCGATGCGCAGTCCTTCCCCAGTGACGGTCATCGTGATCTGATCTTTCAATTTTTCGACGGATGGTAAAGACCGGAGCGCGTTTTGCAGCTTCTCTTTCAAATGCTGCATATCATCAACCGATAGGAACATCGACCGTCCGGTTCCGTTCATCCCGCCGATTTCGTGTTTCTTTCCTTGCGGATCAAGAAAGTATGCGGCAATCGATTTCTTGACCTGATCACTGCTCGCCATAAGCCAGAGAACAATAAACAAAGCCATCATGGCGGTCACGAAGTCGGCGTAGGCGACCTTCCAGGCTCCCCCGTGATGAGCAGCATGTGCCTGTACCTTCTTGCGAATGATGATGATTGGTTGTACGGGTTGAGGCACAGTGAGTTCCTGGTATTCCATCGGCAGACTCGCCGTATAGCTTTAGCTGCGGACGTGAAATTGGCTTAATAGCAAACCACTTGTTTCCGGAAGAACCCGGCCTCGCCGGCTGCGTCCAAAGGACAGGAAGCCAGAAACGAAAAGGCTTCCCAAAGGGGAGATTGCCATGTTCAAGAGAATCGGTTTACTGGCCTTGATGCTTTCATCGATTGGAGTGTCGATTGCTCCAAAGGTGGCTTTTGCACAAGATGGCTACTATGGCTCTCGGGGCTACTACTACCAAAACGATCGGGGATACGACCGTCACCGGGAACACGAGTGGAGAGAACACGAGCGCCGGGAACGCCGCGAAGAAGAACGGCGGGAACGTGATTGGCGCAGAAACGAGTGGCGCGCGCAGGAGTGGCGCGAACAAGCCCGGCACGATCGCTACCGTCGCGACTACGATCCGAACTTCTACTACGGCTATCAGCGCTAACTGCGCCTGTACTGGGTCAAGAACTGAGCGGTTTCAGCTTCAGCACGACTGGCCTGAAGCCGCCCAGGCATTGATGTTCTGCTCCTATGTTTAGACGGCTGCGGGTCGATTGCGGCGCCCGGCTCTACTCCAAAGACGGTCATGCGATCGTTCTTTGTCCCATTCGGGAGTCGGCTCGAAGTACCCGGGCTCGAGTAGATGCTGCTTCATCACATCGTCGTTCAAAGTGATCCCGAGTCCGGGTCCATCAGGTACCGTGATGAACCCGTGATTTACGATTGGCTTCTCCACTCCCTGTACCAGGTCGCTCCACCAGGACACATCCACGGAATGATTCTCGAGTACGAGGAAGTTCTCGGTAGCGGCAGCGCAGTGGACATTGGCCATACAGGACACCGGCGACCCGGCGAAGTGCATGGCCATCGGGATACCGCACGACTGAACCAAATCGCCAATCTTTTTCGTTTCCATGATGCCGCCCGAGGTGGCGAGATCAGGATGCAGAATGTCGACCACGTGCTCTTGCGCGAGCTTGACGAAATCTTCTTTCAGATAAATATCTTCTCCGGTGCAGAGCGGAATATCTACTGCCTGTTTGATTTCCTTCACCAGTTCCGGATATTGCCACGGCACCATATCTTCGAGCCAGGCAATGTTGTACTTTTCGAGCGCCTTACCGAGGCGGATACAGGACTTCACGCCGATATGGCCAAAGTGATCGCAGGAAAGCGGCACATCGTAGCCGACGTAATCTCGCACGACCGATACAAAGTTCGCCATGGTGTCGATGCCCTTCGGCGTAAGCTCGATCCCCGTGAACATATGCGGTGTGTCGGAACGCTGCATAATCGAGACGCCCTCTGGACGTGTAATCGTTCCCGGAACGCCCTGCATTAGATCGATGCCCAGGTCCATTTTGAGCCAGGTAAAGCCCTGCTCCTTGCGCTTCTTGAGCCGGTCGCCGTAGATGTGTGGATCGTCCGACTCCGTGGTGTCGGCATAGCAGCGGATTTTGTCGCGGAACTTGCCGCCAAGCATCTGATAAACCGGAATATTGTATGCCTTGCCGGCCAGATCCCAGAGCGCCATCTCAATCCCGCAAACACCGCCCGCCTGTCTGGACTCGCCGCCAAACTGCTTGATCTTGCGAAAGATCTTGTCGACATTACACGGATTTTCACCGATGAGCCGGCTCTTCAACATCAACGCGTAAGTCTTGCTAGCCCCGTCGCGCACTTCGCCCAAGCCGTATATACCCTGATTGGTATCGATGCGCAAAATCGGGTCGACCATCGGCGCACCCTTGATGGTGGCTACCCGCAGATCGGTGATTTTCAACTCTGAAGGCTTCGAGTTGGGATTAGCATATGCCGTAGCGGCATCGAGCATCTTGTCTTCCCAGAAAGCAAGCCCAAGCGCGCCCGTTGTGGCCGAGAGAAACTTTCGTCGTGTGACCATAGCTGAAAAGTTTACCAGCAACAATCACTGACGAGATTGCTACAGGATGCGCTTCAGATAAGCTCGCAGTTCGTCGCGGACCCGCCGGAAAACTGCCATGCGCTCTTCCTCGGTCTGCTCGGAGGCTGCCGGCGGGTCTTCAAAACTTTGATGAAGCTTCTTGGCCGCACCGAAGAACACCGGGCAGCTCTCTTTCGCGTTGTCGCAGACGGTAATCACGAGGTCGAATTGCTGATCCTGGAATTCATCAACGTGCTTCGACCGGTGGCCGGAGATATCGATGCCCAGTTCATGCATGGCAGCTACCGCTTCCTGCCTGACTATGCCCGGGTTGGTCCCGGCGCTCTAAACATCGAAGCGATGACCGGCATCATGGCGCAGCAGTCCTTCGGCCATCTGGCTACGGGCAGAATTGCCTGTACAAAGGATCAATACTCGTTTCTTCCTCATGGATAACTGACTTGCTCGCCGGGAAACCAGTGCCGGGTTCGATTACAGGCCGTACAGACAGACAGCATCACCGGCACTTCAACCAGAACGCCGACCACTGTCGCCAGCGCCGCACCGAATTCCGGGCCGAACAAGGTAATCGCAGTTGCGACGGCAAGCTCGAAGAAATTTGACGCACCGATCAGCGCCCCGGGCGCCGCCACGGAATGCTCGACCTTCAGCCATTTCATGAGGCCGTAAGCCAGCCCGGCGTTCAGATATACCTGCAAAGTGATGGGAATGGCGATGAGCACGACATGCGGAAAGCGTCCGGTGATGTTATCAGCCTGAAAGGCAAAAATCAGCACAAGCGTCCCCAAGAGCGCCGTCATAGTGATCGGCGCGAATTGGGGCAGCAACGCTCCTTCAAACCATGCGCGCCCACGCCTCCTTACCAGGACGAATCGCAGCACGACACCCGCGAGTAGTGGCACTACTATGAACACCAAAACGGAGGTGAGCAGCACTTTGAAAGGAACCGTCAATGATGAAGTGCCGTGAACTAAAACTTGCACGATCGGCACAAACAAGACCAGCATGATCAGATCGTTCACTGACACCTGCACCAGCGTATAAGCCGGATCGCCTTTCGTGAGATGGCTCCAGACGAAGACCATCGCTGTGCAGGGCGCAGCGGCGAGAATGATGCAGCCTGCGATGTATTGGTCCGCTTCAGCAGGCGAAATAAATGGGGCGAAAACGATTCTGAAGAAGGCCCACGCGAGCAGCGCCATTGAGAACGGCTTAACCACCCAATTGATGAAGAGCGTGACGAGGAGGCCCGCAGGACGCCGACGCACGTTTTTTACAGAAGAGAAATCAACCTTCATCATCATGGGCGTGATCATAAGCCAGATTAGGACTGCAATCGGCACATTGATTTGACTTCCCTTCCCGAACTCAATTCCGCGCAAGCTAGCCATGGCACTGGGCAGCAGCTTCCCCAAGGCAATGCCCGCGAGCATGCAAAGGGCGACCCACAAGGACAGATAACGCTCGAAGAACCCAAGTCCGCCTGCGTTCGTTACGGGACCAGCTGTGACGGTTTGCGCCATGATGACGCGTTACGCGCAGCAGCCGGGCGCGCAACAGGCGGCAGCAGTCTTTTCCGCTCGAATGAAGGCGCTGATAAATTTGCCCTCAATTTCATTTACCAGCGCATCCACATCTAGGCCCTGCCCAGCCAGAAATGTGCGTGCGTCCTCGACACTGTAAACGCGCGTCGGCTCAATCTCGATCTTGTCGAAACCGGCCTTGGCGAGCTTAGCTACGTAATCGTAATCGCTCAACGCACCAGCCACACAACCGACCCAAAGCTCCATGTTTTTCTTGATTTCAGCAGGCACGTCACCGCGGACGACAACATCGGAAACGGCGAAGCGGCCACCGGGTTTTAGCACGCGGAATGCTTCTTTCAATACCCGGTCCTTGTCACCGGACAGATTAATGACGCAGTTGGAAATGATCACATCCACGGTGTTGGCCGGCAGCGGAATATGTTCAATCTCGCCTTTCAGAAACTCCGCATTGGCCAGGCCGCTCTTGCGCTTGTTCTCTTCGGCCAGCGCCAGCATTTCATCAGTCATGTCGAGGCCATACGCTTTGCCGGTCGGACCGACGCGTCGGGCGGATAGCAGCACGTCGATACCGCCGCCCGAGCCAAGATCCAAGACCGTTTCACCGGCTTTCAATTCGGCAAGCGCCGTAGGGTTTCCGCAGCCGAGCGAGGCCTTCATTGCCGTGTCCGGCAATTCACTTTCCTGCCCCGCGTCATAGAGGTTTGAGGTAATCGGGTCGCAGGAATCTTCAAGCGAAGAGGCGCCTCCGCAACAGGTACTACCCGACCCGGACCGAGCGCGTAGCGCCGCTTGCCCGTATTTTTCTCTGACGACTTCCTTGATTTCCATATGGTGTTGCCTTTCCTTAGTTCGCTAGCGGCACAGCCGCACAATCGCCTGTGGTTCGATCGCCTTGTTACGCGTGCAGCATTCGGCATAGAGAAAACCGAGAAGTTCCTGCAGTGCTTCTGCATTGGCCGAATACCGAAGAAACGTGCTTTCCCGCTGCACCTTCACCAGATGTTCGTTCTTGAGCTTTTCCAGGTGATGCGAGAGGGTGGAAGCTGTAATGCCCAGCTCCCCGATGATGTCGCCCACTACCATGCCGTCAGGATGGGCCGAGAGCAGCAGGCGCATAATACGCAAACGTGGTTCAGTCCCCAACGCCGAGAACATATCCGCAAAGCGCGGTACCTGTTCATCAGTTTGCTTTTTGCTGGCCGTCATCCCATCTCCTCTACCGTTACTTCTACAATAAGCGAATTATCGAAGTTTACAACAGCCGATTACTGATTTGTTTGCTAGACGGATGGCCTCCCGGCGGCGCTCTGCCATAGGACGCTAGTACGGGCGCGGCCCTACGGCAGTTTAGAGATCAGCCGCCGAAACTGCTCTGAACCCGGCCAAGTACCGAAGTAGGCAAAAAGGTCTTGATTTAGCGAGAAGAATTGGTCGGGGCGGGAGGATTCGAACCTCCGACCTCCTGGTCCCGAACCAGGCGCTCTACCAGGCTGAGCCACGCCCCGAATACATCCAGTGTATAGGGTCGGTCTTCTTGCAATCGAAGTGCGAGCTCGCGGATGCGCTCGCTGCCGCTAATTCAGGCTCTTGAGCTCCTGCTGCAGGCCGCTCATGCCTTTTCGGCGATACACATCGGCCAGTCTCTGCTGCTCCGGTGACAAGGCCAATGCGCGGCGGAGGATCGGATCTTTGGTTGCTTCAGTGATATCAGTCCGGCTCGGAATCCAAAGCTTACCGTCAGCGAATTCTACGTTATTCACGAACGCGAGCAGGCCGTCAACCACCATGGCCTGCCCGGCCGGGCGCGAGAATCGCAGCGTTCCCGGCTGCACCATGTTGGCTGTTTGAACAGGAGCAAGCTGCATGGCGGATGGCACCGATCCCGCGACGAAATCGTGCCCATGCTCGTCGCGTACGATCCAGCCTACTTCGAAGTCCTTGACGGACTTACCGGACGTATTCCGGAGAGATAAACGCGAGGCGCGAACTTCATTGCCGGAAATGCGCGCATCCCCGCCCAGCGGCTCCACCGGGGAACTTCGAAAAAGAACAGCCCCTACGCGAACAGGCTGCTCTTTCGGCTGAACCACTCCGAGACCGCGCAGGATCTCGAAATTCAGCTGCGACGTATTCAGATCAGGCAATCCGAAGTTGAGTTCCTCGCGCAGCTCAGCAAGCTTTCCTGTTTCGAGCAGGGTGGCGAGATACCGGCGATCGCGGCGCGCCTCCAGCTCGTAGACCACCAGGGTACGGCGTGAATGCAGACGGTCCGGACCATACGCGGACAGGTCGGAGAACAGCGCGCAATCTAGCGAGAGCTGCATCATGGCGCCCTCGGACTTCGTCATGGTGAACGGGCGCACCAGTTCCATATCGATGCGCACCGGGAACACTTCGCCGGGCTGGGCATGCAGGCTCGGAACGGTGACGGATCCCTTTCCGGCGGAGGTCGGGTCTTCAGCCTGTACCATCAGCGTCAAGCCCGACAGCGTCTTGGTTCCGGTGTTCCGCAGCAGAAGCGAAGCATGCAGCCCGATGACGAGCGATGCGCCCCGGACGCTAGCTGAAATTGGTCCTGCACCGAGAAGGCTCGAGACAGGCAACACCGGCGAATCGTGCGGGAACGTGATTTGCAGCCAGCGACCGGTCGAATCGTCAGCCTTCAGAGCCGAGGCGCCGAGAAATCCCGCCACCAGCAGGCAGAGCAACCGTTGACGGCCCTTACTGCCCATAGACATTTGTAATCGTCATTTGCCCGGTACTTTCGTCCACGTAGCGGGCCTCGATCGAGGAGTTGCCCGAGAGCGAAACAACTGCGCCGGTCGGATGCAGAATCGTCAAAGTAACTCCCTGTGAGCGGACCGCAATGCCGTTTGGCAGAGTCTGGACAACGTTGCCCAGGTGCGGGGCGCGCTCAAGACCCAAAAACCGGCTAAATGAAGAGGCAAGGTGAGAAGTCTGCTCACGCGGAATGTGCGTTGCCCAACCCGCTACAAACAGTGCGGTCAGCCCGGCAGTGATAGCTACTCTGGGAAGCCAAGTTCGCTTACCGCGAACACTGTCCACGCAGCGCGCCGCAGCCACACCGACGTTGATGTTGCCCAGCATCTCCAGCTCTAAACGATGCCAGTCGGCGACTGCTTCAAAGGCGGTCAGAGTCGAGCTCGCCGCGTCACGCTTGAGCTCGGCCACTGCCGAACGAATGGAATCGACGTACTCCTCGCACTTCACGCAACGGGAGAGATGGGAGCCGACCCGTAAACGCGGCAGAAGAGCAAGATCCCCCTGGGCGTAGAGGGACAGGAGTTCCAGGGCAGGATGAGGATTGCGCCGGACCCCGAGAGCGCTCAACGGGACTTCCTTTCATCCAGGTACCGCTTGAACTTGGCGCGCGCATTCGCAATGTGCGAGCGAACTGTGGCCATCGAACAATTCATATGCTGAGCCACCTCTTCAGCCGGCAGATCCTCGACATCGCGCAATAAAATAGCCATACGCTCGCGCTCCGTCAGCACGGCTAACCCTCCATCTAGATGCAGCTTCCACTCGCCGCGCAGAACAGATTGCTCCGGATCGATCCAGGAACTCGCATGCCCGGCAAGTTGACCCATATCGGTAAAAGTGAACCTTTTCTTCCGCCGGAGAAAGTCAATTGCGGTATTCGCAGCGATACGCGAGAGCCACGGGCCGGCACGCTCCAGATCCTTCAATTGCGATCGCCTCTGGAGCGCTTTAATAAAGGTTTCCTGCGTGAGGTCCTGAGCGTCGTCGACGTTGCCGACCACACGATAAATCAGAAGGAAGATACGTCGCAGGTTCTGCTGGATGAACTGTGCCTGCGCGTCGTCGCCGGAGTGCATCTCTCTTTTCGAGATAGGCTGCCGGGAATCGCTCACGAAGTCTTCCTCCGCAAGCTCAAGCGGGGGTAACTCCCGGCGGCGATCAGGTAAGGGACGCATTCCTGTCTAAATGAATGACGGAGTCGCGGCCGAAACGTGCAACCGGTATGACGAATGAGCAGCGGTTCTACAGCTTCGGCGGATGGCGCTGGGCGGCCCTCAACTCCGGCGGCTAGCTGCTCGAACGGCCGTCCAGTCATCGACGTTATCTTAGAGTATATGAGACCTGTCGCGGTTGTCGGCATCGGAAAAACCGCCTTCGGAGCATTCCCAGATCGCGATTTACGGTCGCTGGCCGTCGAAGCCATCGAGCACGCTTTACTTGACGCTAACGTGCCGGCCTCCTCGGTCGAAGCGTTCTATCTGGGCAACTTTGCCGGCCCTTCGTTCGTCGGGCAAAACCATTTAGCTCCTTATGTAGGCACGGCGGCCGGCTTCGCGGGCATTCCATGTACCCGCTTTGAGGATGCCTGCGCATCGAGTGGATCTGCATTTTTTCATGCCTGGCAGGCGGTAAGCGCCGGCCTGTACGAAACCGTAGTGGCCGCCGGGGTGGAAAAGATGACGTCGCAAAGCACGCCGCGCGTTACGGAAATCCTGGCCGGTGCCGGAGATATGGCCGGTGAAGGCCGCGCCGGAGCGACCTTCCCCGCGCTCTTTGGGATGATCGCCCGCCGGCACATGCATCAGTACGGAACTACGCGCGAGCAGCTGGCCTCGGTCGCGGTCAAGAATCACGCTAATGGCGCCAAGAATCCACTGGCGCATATGAGAAAGGTAATCACTCTGGAGCAGGCGCTAGCGGGCAAACCTATCGCCGAACCTCTCACGGTTTACGATTGCTCACTGATCAGCGATGGAGCGGCAGCGGTGCTGGTTGTGCCGTTGGAGCGGGCCAAGGACTTAAACCCGAAGTTCGCGCGAGTACTGGCGGTGGCGCAGACCTCCGACTATGTCGCACTCGATCAAAAGGCCGATGTAACGGAGTTCCCGTCCGTGAAGGCGGCCGCGCAAAAGGCCTACTCGATTGCCGGCATCGGGCCGCGACAAATCGAATTTGCGGAGTTGCACGATTGTTTCACGATTGCGGAGATCGTAGCCAGCGAAGATCTAGGATTCGTAGAGAAAGGGGACGGCGGTCCGTTTGCTGCCGCCGGCTGCACGACGCTGACTGGCCGTTTGCCCATCAACACAAGTGGCGGCCTCAAATCGAAGGGGCATCCAGTGGGTGCTACCGGTGTCGGGCAAATCTGCGACATTGTCATGCAGCTGCGTGGTGAAGCAGGCGAGAGGCAGATCGCCCGCCACTCTGTCGGATTGGCTCAGAATCTCGGTGGCTCCGGGGCGACTTGCGTCGTCACGATATTGGAGGCGGCGCAATGAGCAACTCCGATCCTCGCGAGGGACTGGTGTATACCGAGACGATTGTGCATTCTCCGCCCGCTCAATTTGCGGCCGATGTTCCGTACCAGCTGGCAATCATTGACACGGATTCCTCGAGAATGACAGTGCGGATTCTAGGAAAGACCGACGAGTCGCGGGTCAGGGTTGGTGATCGAGTAACTTTTGTCGAGGAGCGGGACGGAGTTGCCTATTACGCTAAGTCCGTCCTCGGAACTGATTAGAATTACGGCTGCGAGGTTGGCGCTGGATCTGCCGTCGTCGGAGTGGAAGAGGGGTCTCCCGTATCGGACGGTCGGCGCTTCAGCTTCGGACGATCATCCTCGTCGCCCTTAGACTTCTTCGAGGGATCGGTCTCATCTTCGATTGGGGCATTGGAGTTGGGATTGCGCCGCAGCGTTGGCTTGTTTGGATCGTCGCTCGTCTTATCCGGCCGGCGCTGATTCTCGAGCATGGCAAGTCTCAGCTTGACGTCGTTGAACTCGGAAGTAGTTACCACGTATTCGGGACGCGCCTTCAGGCCAGAAATCTCAGACTGTGACTTCGTGATCCGGTCGTCGGTCGGAGGATGCGTAGCGAACAGCTTCGACATTGTTCCCGGCTTGCGTTTTTCCAGCGTCTGTACTTTTTCGAAGAAGTCGACGAAGGCGGTCGGATCGTACCCCGATTTATACATATACTGGATACCCAGGTAATCGGCTTCCGCCTCAAAGCTGCGAGAGAACTTCAGGAACGACAGCGGCACCAGCAGGCCTGAAGCTTCATAGATACCGTAAGCCGCGGCGCCTCCCATGAAGATCAGAGGCAGAGTCGCGAGCTGGGCGATTTCGCCTCGAGTCGCCTGTCGGGTACCGTGCCGGGCAGCCACATGGGCAATCTCGTGCGCCATCACACCCGCCAACTCTGCTTCCGTATCCGCTTTCAAGATCAAGCCAGACTGCACGAAGAAGAAGCCGCCAGGGAGCGCAAAAGCATTTACGCTCGGGTCTTCAATCACCTTGATCGTGAAAGGGACTTTAGCATCCGAGTTCCGGACCAGGTTCTGGCCAATGCGATTGACATATTCAGAGACCACCGGATCGTTGATCACCTTCGACTGACGCTCCACCTGCTGCGCCATCTGTTTGCCCAGCCCGATCTCTTTTTCGAGTGAGTAAAAGTTGACCTTTCCTGAGACGTTCCGGTCTCCAATTGCGTCCGGATCATTCTTGGGCTTGTCGGTGCCGGAAAAGGCCGGGAACGGTAACGAGAGAAGAGCTACAAGACCAACGCTTACAGAGGACTTCAGAAAATTGAGCCGCCGCACAGGAACTCCTTAGACAACTGACCTGCTAACCCGACACAAAGCGCCGGACCGCATACTGCCCACATTCAGTATAGAGCCAAAAAGGCTCTCGTCGGCCTGCCGGACGAAAGAACCCGGCGGAGGACTCGGTTGCTGTTGGGCTAATTCTCGGACCACGTCCGCCGCCGGTCGACAGGAGAACTGAAGAACATAACGTATCCTCTGAGGAATGGGTTACCAGATTGTGCACTTCGACCACTTATAAAGGTGAGTTACCCATCTACGCGCGCTACCGTGAGAAGTTTCCGGTCACCGAGCGGCTGATCTACTTGAATCATGCTGCCGTGACGCCCTTGTGCCGGCCCGCGGCAGATGCTATGAAGCAGCTGGCGGAAGAGGCCTGCTGTCTAGGGTCTCTGCATTACAACACCTGGCTCGCAGCTTACGACGGTTTACGCACCGCGGCGGCACGGCTCATTGGTGCTTCTCCGCAAGAGATCGCGATCGTCAAGAACACCTCCGAAGGGATCGCAACCGTGGCGAGCGGCCTAAAGTGGAACCCGGGAGATCGCGTAGTCGCTTTCAAGGAAGAATTTCCCGCGAATTACTATCCTTGGCTGCGGCTGGAAGAGCGTGGGGTGGAAGTGATGTGGCTCTCCATTTACGATCCGCTCGAGCGAGTCGCCGAAGCCGTACGGGGTGCACGTCTGCTCGCCATCAGCTACGTAAATTACCTGAGCGGATTTCGAGTCGATCTCCAAGCCATCGGTCAGCTGTGCCGTGAGCAGGACTGCTTCTTCTTTGTCGACGCCATTCAGGGCATGGGTGTGCTGCCGATCGACGTCGATGCCTGCTGTATAGATGCTTTGGCGGCCGATGGGCACAAATGGATGCTCGGTCCCGAGGGCAACGGAATCCTTTATGTCCGCGCCAGTAGGCTCGACGAAATCGAACCATTTGAATTTGGATGGACGAACGCGGCCAATTACAACGATTACAGTTCGCGCGACATGACCCTGCGCCCTGACGCCGGGCGTTTCGAATGCGGCACGTTGAATACGATCGGCTGTTTCGGGCATCGCGCCGCCCTCGAGCTTCTGCTTGAGGTTGGTGTCGACCAGATCGCACCCGCTGTTCTGGCGCTGGCCGATCAGATCGACGAAGGCGTACGCCAGCGAGGTTACGAAACCATCGTGAAGAGAGAGTCCGGCAGTTGCTCAGGTATCGTTAGCTTCCGACATCCTGACCAGGACTCGCGCCTTCTTCTGAGTCATCTGAAGCAGCACAACATCTCCGCGGCAGCTCGCCAAGGCTGGTTGAGAGTATCGCCGCACTTTTATATCAGTCCGGAGGATATCGAATCATTGCTCCGGATCTTGCCGCGCGTAGTATGAGTATGCGGCTCGCTTGCGGTTTGCTGCTGGTCGCGCGCTTCGTCTTCGCGGCCGAAAACGACTTCTTAACAAAAGCCTGGCCTGCGCAGTGGATCGAAGTACCGGACACGCCGTCTCAGGATTTCGGGGTGTACCATTTCCGGCGTACCTTCGAGCTCGCGTCGAAGCCCGATCGCTTCGTTGTTTATGTGTCGGGTGACAACCGTTATCAGCTTTTCGTGAATGGTCAGCGCGTAGCCTGGGGTCCTGCCCGAAGCGATCTGACGCACTGGCGGTATGAGACTGTCGACCTTGCGCCGAATCTGCATGCCGGCCGTAACGTGCTGGCGGCAATCGTCTGGAATGATGGGCCGTACCGCGCGGTCGCGCAGGTCTCGAATGGGACGGGATTTCTGCTGCAGGCCGCCGATCCCGGGCATGCCGCCGTCGATACCAATCATTCCTGGAAGTGCACGGCGGATGCGGCCTACACGCCCCAGGTCCTGCCCAAGGGAACGGTCAGCGGCTACTATGTCGCTCCGCCGAATGAGCGAGTGGACGGACATCTCTATCCATGGGATTGGCAGGAACCCTCCTTCGACGATGCGAAATGGATCGGGGCGAAAGAGCTTACGCATGCGGCTCCGCGCGATGCCCGAGACGCTCCGAATCGCTGGATGCTTGTGCCGAGCGAAATCCCACTCGAAGAGCAGAAGCTGGAACGCCTCGCCAGCGTGCGAGAGGCGCAAGGGATCCAGGCAGATGACAAGCTTCTCGCAGGCAAGTCGCCCCTGACTGTTCCGCCACAAACGAGCGTGCGTCTGCTGCTTGACCAGAGCTTCTTGACCACCGCTTACCCCGAGCTGCAGATCAGCGGAGGAGCGGACGCCAGGGTGGAGCTTCACTACGCCGAGGCGCTCTACTCGAAAGCCGCCGAACCAAAGAAGTTCGAGAAGCTGAATCGTAATGAGGTAGCCGGTAAGCAGTTTTTCGGTCCGTTCGATACCTTTCACCCGGATGGAGGCGCGCACAGAGTGTACCGGCCGCTCTTCTGGCGGACTTACCGCTATCTCGAACTGGATGTGAAAACGGCCAATGACAGCCTTACGGTCGAGGATCTCCGGGGAGTCTTCAGCGCCTATCCGTTTACCCGGAGGGCTGACTTTCAAGCCGGAGATAAGCCGACTAACGATGAACTGCAGACGATTCTTTCCACAGGCTGGCGAACAGCCCGCCTCTGCGCGCATGAAACTTACATGGACTGCCCTTTCTATGAACAGCTTCAATATGCAGGCGATGCGCGCATTCAGATGCTCGTCTCTCTGTACATGACCGGAGACGCGCGGCTGATGAAGAATGGGATCGCGCTGCTGAATTCATCGCGCACGGCGGAAGGCATCACATATAGCCGCGCGCCTTCAAATCTGCAGCAATACATCCCGCCCTTCTCGCTGTGGTGGATCGGCATGGTGCACGATTACTGGATGTTCGTGGATGATCCCAAGTTTGTAAAGGAGATGATGCCCGGCGTTCACGCGGTTTTAGAGTTCTATGCGCGTTATCAGAAGCCTGGCGGATCACTACAGCGAATGCCCTGGTGGAATTTCGTCGATTGGGTGAAAGAGTGGCCGAACGGCGAACCGCCCGGCGAACCCGATGGCAGCTCTACGGCACCTCTCGACCTACAACTGCTGCTTGCGTATCGCTGGGCGGCAGATCTCGAAAAGGTGTTTGGTAGTCGCGCACGAGCAGCTGAATATGAGAGCGCCGCGGCCGCAGTACAGGCAAAGGTGCTGGCAAGTGATTGGGACGAGCGCACGGGTCTCTTCGCGGACCAGCCCTCGCACCGGACTTACTCGCAGCAGACAAACACGCTGGCAGTCCTGGCGCACATTCTGCCTGGCAGGTCCGGATCTATTGTGGAAAAGATGAATGCGGCCGGAGCCTCTCCGCAGCTCGCTCAATCGTCGATCTACTTTCGCGCCTACACGAACGCAGCTCTGAGAGAGGCCGGTTTGGGAAACAAGTATCTGGAGAGTCTAGGGCCATGGCGTGAGATGCTCGCGGCCGGGCTGACCACCTGGTCGGAGATTGGCGGACCCGAAACACGCTCCGATTGCCATGCCTGGGGAGCGAGTCCGAATTTTGAATTGTTACGCACGGTGGCCGGCATCGACTCGGCGGCACCGGGGTTCAAGCGTGTCCGAATCACACCGAACCCAGGCCAGTTGGAACAGATCACCGCACGCATGCCGCACCCGAAGGGACTGATCCAAGTCCGCATCGCGCGGAAGAAGAAGCTGGTGGCCGATATAGACCTGCCGCCCGACACGACCGGTGAGCTCGATTGGGCGGGAACGCAGCGCGAGTTGCATCCAGGAAAGAATCACGTCGAAGTGCAGTAGCTTTCGGTCAATCGCGGTTATCTTTCGCTTTGTCCTTGCACGCCAGGCGATAGGCGCGGCGTTCGGCTGCTTCTTCGAAGCGCCGCTTTTCCTGATCAGTCTCGGGAACGACAGGTGGCAGAACCACGCGATTGCCCGCCTTATCCAGAGCGACAAAGGTCAGGTAAGCCGAGCTGGTGTGCCGCAGGCTGGGAGATTGCAAATTTTCGACCCAGACCTTCACGCCCACCTCCATGGATGTTCTGAACACGCGGTTCACCTGCGACTTGAGCCTGACTAGTTCGCCCAAGTGGATGGGATGCAAAAAGGTCATCTGATCGACCGACGCCGTCACCACGGCGCAGCGCGCGTGGCGCATTGCAGCGATGGCTCCACATAGATCAACCAGGTGCATCACATGCCCACCCAGCATGTTGCCCAGCGTGTTCACATCATTCGGGAGGCAGATCTCGGCGTAGTCGGATTGCGTGTCTCGAACCGTTCGCTGAGTGCTTTCGCTGTTTGAATCGAACACTACCGTTGGGATTACCGCCATACGGCCATTATGCCGAAGCAGGAGGTCTTCGCCATCGCCGCTCGGGCGTCAGGCAAGTCCGTCAACAACGAACAATCGCGACATACTCTGATGCGCAGAGTAGGCGTAGGCGTCCGCCTTGGGAGCAGCCACAACACTCGCGAAGCCCATGAAGGCCTCCAGATTCTCCGGCAAAAGCGTTTTCCAGGAGCTGGAATGGTAGGTACCTATGTTGAGCTTCAAGATTGAGTAAGTCGGCTGGCTTGCGCTCAGGAGGAAGAGGTCTTTGCTGTCTGCGCCCCAGACCATCGGCATTGTCTGGCACTCTGGCATGACCTGGCGAACTGTGCGCGTTGAAAGATCGAAGATCTCGGTTTTTTCGCTCAACCAGCCTGCGATCTTTGTCAAATCGGGAGAAACGGCAACGTAGTCGAGGTAAGGTGCCCCCGGTACGGACTCGAGTTTTCCGTCACGCAGAGTCTGGTAGCAGATAGTAAGGGGCTGGCCCGGGTACGAACCTCCTACGATGAGCTTCTCCGGCCCGAAGAATCTTGCCCACTGATATCGGAACCCGGTACCCGGCAATGTCACAGCTTTGCCGGAAGCGAGATTCGTCAACGTGAGCACGGTACGATCTTGCGGGTCGACCGTTAGCGCACGTTTGCCATCCGGCGAGAGAGTAAGCCCGCGCCCGGATCCGAAGCGCTTTGCGGTGTGCGAGGTTTGGTCATAGACATAGGCCGAATAATGCGATCCTGTCCAGTCGGCGTCTTCGGTAAACAGAAGCAGATTTCCGTCCTGCGAAATGTCATCGATATGCGAGAAGTTAAACTGCGAGAGATCGCTTTCTGTCTTCCCGACGGCCAGGGCAGCCTTCATGGTCATGCGGAGATCGTCAATAGCGAGCAGCGCTCGGCCCTTTTGCGAAATGTCGAGCAGTCGAAGCGACAGCGGCTCGTTTGAAAGCTTGGCGATCTCGCCTGAGCGGGAGAGCCCGTAGAGACTTCGCGTCAATCCTGTCTTGCTGGCCGTGAACCACACTTGGTTTGTCGACGGATTCCAGGCCAAGCCTTCGGCGCTACTCCAATCGCGAGTCAGCAGAGTGGTCCTGCCATGAGCATCCGTCACCCTCACGTGGCCCGCATCGTCGTCTCGGACCGGGTGCTCTAAAAACGCGAGCTCCAGTCCGCTAGGGGACACTCGGATGCAGTTGATCCAACCTTGCGAGCGATAAATCACATTGCCGGCTGGGTACTCGAGGACAGACTCGCTGCCGCTCTCTCGAACCAAGGCGAGTCGCGTAGAATCCGGGCTCCAGTCCGCAACCCACACATCGTCCGCTAACACTTCTGCTTGCTTGCCGCTCAGAAAAGAGCGGGACAACTGAAGTGGATGGCCGGGCTTCGCGGGTGCTCGCGAGAAGATTGCGAGGTCGCCGCGATGCGAAACAGAAGCGATAACGCCCGAACCCGGCAGCGTGTAACTGCCCGACCCGTCCAGGCTGGAAACGAAAGTCCTTCGGTCGCCATTCACCCGGGCAGAATAGACTACTCTCGCGTCCGGCAGAAAGCGCGCATTGATAATGTTCCGTGCGCGAAAATTCAGAGGCCGGAAATCCGCCCCGCGACGAGGCGCCCTCACCTGCGGAATACCAACCAGGAGAGCGAGTATAGCGAAGCACGAAACGGCTCCTAAGCTTGTCAGCGCACGCCGATCGAACCGCGCCGCGAGACGCAGTTTCGCCAGAAGTGACGAGGTGAAAGCAAGGCCGGCCTGAATGTGTTGTGATTTAGTGGGATCGCCCGCCTGCCCGGTCGCCGGTTTCCCGTCTAAAACCGTCTCGGGGCGATCTTCGAGCGGGCAAATGAATCGGTAGCCCAGCCGGGGCAGAGTCTCGATGTAGCGAGGCGTCTCCGCCGAGTCCTCAAGCGCTTTCCTCAGCCGGTTGATCGCAGTGTTCAGCCCACTTTCGAAGTCGACAAATGTCCCTGCAGGCCAAAGTTTGTTCCGCAGCTGTTCGCGTGTGACAAGCTCGCCCTGATTCTCGAGCAGCGTTTCGAGAAGTTGAAAGGGCTTGACCTGAAGCTTGATCCGGCTGCCTTTTCTATGTAGCTCCTTGGTATCGACTCTGAGCTCGAAATCGGCAAATTGCAATACTTTCGAAGTGCGAAAAGGCTTCGCACGAGGCTCTGGATTGAATCTTCCGTCCCCGTCCAGCGCATCCCCGGAATTTCCAACCGCCATTTGCTGTGCCCCGCCCTGAGACTCAATTGCAGCACAAATTGGGCCGATTCGTCTCCTTTATAAAGGTGAGCAATCTCAACGGGCTAGAGAGCGCCACTGGTCCAATAGCCTGCCGCAAGTGTCTGACTATGCGAACGTGTGTCTCGAAACGCTACAGTTCCAGGGCGAGACTTACGTGTTTCCAGGGATTGGCACAGCGGTACTCCGTGCTTCTTTCTGTCGAACCAATGTATTTTTCACGTCAATTCCCAGAGCGCGCGTTTCAGCCGCTTCTGCCTCACCGAACCGTTGTTCTTTCCGCAATGCCACGGCGTATTCGCGGAGCCACGCCGCGATGGCTGGATCTTTGCCGCCAGACGAGATACTTAGTGCTTCTAAGCTCTTCGCATAGGCGCTGACCGCGTCGGTAAAGTTCTTCATTGAGCTGTAGCAGACGGCAATATTGCGCCATATCTGTGCTGCATCTCGGCTTGAGGATCCCTGGTTCTCCTCTGTTAGCTCCCTTGCGCGAATGAACAGCGCCAGCGCCTCAGGAGTTCGTTTCTGGTAAAACAGCTGCGAAGCGACATTCGAAGTATCGGAGGCGATCGCCGGATGGTCCTTGCTTAAGATCGCCCGTTCCATTTCAAGTGCTTGCCGGTAAAGAGCCTCCGCTTTTGCAAAGTGATGCTGAGCAGATTCAAGAGCAGCCTGATTCGAGATTGTGCCCGCGATCTCCGCGCTTTTGTCCCCGGTTGTCGCACGCAGCAGGCGCAGCGTTTCGGCGTAAGAGTTTCTCGCTTCCCCGTACCGGCGCTCGGCGGTTGCGATCCGGCCCAGAGTATTCCAGATGGCGGCTTGCGTCAGACCATCCACATGTACCCCGTGCTCTACCAGCCCGGTTGCTTGAAATTCATACTCCCGGGCCAGCTTCAAATCCCCACGGCGCAGCTCTGACGACGCCAGATTGTTCAACGTATAGACAAGCTGCTCACCTCTATTAGGCATTCGTCTTTCGATTTCGATCGCTTCCCGCAGAACTGTTTCCGCCTCCGCTGGCCGGCCGGATTCGTTGAGCGCCAACCCGAGATTATTTAAGGCCAGAGCCTGTTCCAAATCGCCTACAAACGGCAGTTTGCGTTGAGTGGCAATAGCCAGAAATCCGTTCGCGATGGCATTTGCGTATGCGCCCTGCTTGAAGTTCAGCAGAGCAAAGTTCATCAGGGTACGCGCATGCTCGATACTGTTATCCCCGTATAAAGCTCTGACGGAGATCAAAGACTTTTCGTAGAGAGTCCGCGATTCGGAGTAACGTCCCTCTTGCTGCAAGGTAAGGGCCAGATTCTGTGTGACGAGCGCGCCGGTGAGGCCTTCCGTTTGCCCGATCTGCTCGAGGTACCGCCGCGCCTTCGCAAGAAGAGCTTCGGCCTCCGCCGGGCGGTGCTGCGTGCCCGCCACAGTAGCAAGATTGTTAAGGGTAATCGCAGCTTGGCCCAGATCCGGCTCTTTCAACTTTTGATTCATCGAGAGCGCGCGTGTGAACTCCTGCTCCGCCTCCGATATGCGGCCGGCATTCTGGTGAACACTGCCCATTTCATTCCAGATTGCAACCGCTGCGGCGCTCTGCCGGTCGTTCAACGAATCGAGAGCAGCGCGCAGCAGTTCGTCCGCCTTTGAGAATAAGCCTTTCCGAGATGCACCTCGAGCCTCCTGCAGAAGCGTACTCCAGCTAACTGGTGCAGCTTTTTGCGCAGGAAGCAAGTCAGAAGCTGCTTGGGCCAGGATGCATTGCGTGGCACCCATAGCGATCAAGCAAGAGGCCAGGCGAAGGAGAACAACGAAGCGGCAAAACCGTTTTCTCGACATACCGGAAAAGCTCCTGGGAACACTATCGATCCGGTTGCCGCCTTTAGCCATAGACGGCAAATAAATTGAAGGTTAGATTTCTCAGGATCACCGGTTGAGGCTCTGGTTAGGCACCGGTAAGGCGTTCTTTAGAGACTGTACAGACCATATTCAGCCAAGTCGACCTAGAGTTGATTAGGGAGTCTGCCCCGCGAGTGGGCACCTATCGAGGGAGCAATGAGGATCCATATATCTGTATCGACGAAGCTGGCGGCAAAGAGCGGAGCCTTGTTTGCCATTGCGTTGTCCTTGCTGGATGGGCCGGTGCGGGCTCAGCTGACAAGCGGGGATTTAGTCGGATCGGTAGTCGATTCATCCGGTGCCGCTGTGCCCGGCGCTACGGTAGAAGCCGTAGAAGAATCGACGCTCGTCCGCGCGGTCCAGCTAACGGGCGCCAATGGCCAATACCGGTTCACCAATCTACACATCGGAAAGTATGACCTGGCTGTGACCGCATCGGGCTTTAGCTCCGCGGCAATCAAAGGGGTCGGAGTCGAGCTGAATAAGACCTCCACGCAAAATCTTGTGATAGCGCCGGGCCAGGTTTCAACAACAGTAGATGTCTCGGATGCGGCACAAACGATCGACACGACGACTGCGCAAATTCAGACTAACTTCAGCCAGAAGCTGGCTGCCGATCTCCCCATTGCCAGTAACACCGCCGGCGGCGTGCTGAATCTTTCATTGTTGAGTGCCGGCGTCGCGAACGCGGGCGGCGTTGGGGTAGGCGAGGGTCCGTCGGTAGGCGGACAGCGGCCATACAATAACAACTTCACCGTCGAAGGCATCGACAACAACGAGAAGAGCACCACCGGCTCGCTGCTGTTTATCCCAAATGATGCCGTCTCGGAGTTCACACTACTGCAAAACCAGTTTTCTGCCGAGTTTGGCCATTCCTCCGGCGGCCAATTCAACACCACTATCAAGAGTGGCACGAACTCGCTGCACGGATCAATCTACGATTATCTGCAGAATCGTAACCTGGACGCGGTCGACCAGTCGAGCGCTAATCAGGGAATCCGGCATAATCCGCGGTACGATTCGAACCGGCTCGGGGCGACCATCGGCGGCCCTATCATTCATGACAAGCTCTTTTACTTTGGAGCCTTCGAATACAATCCTACAGGCGCGGCCAGCAATCCCAGTTCTGCGCTGCTGGCGCCCACAGCCCCCGGTTACGCGCAGCTTGCCGCCATTCCAGGGATCTCACAGACCAATCTGAGCGTGCTCCAAAAATACGTCGCTCCCGCTGCCACGGCGAGCGGAACGATCAGCGTAGGCGGCCAGCAGATCCCGGTGGGCATTTTCCCGGTTTCGGCTCCGAATTATCAGAATGCCTATTTTGCCGTTGCTTCGGTCGACTACAACATTTCGGACCGGGATCAATTGCGAGGAAGGTACGTTCACAACAAAACGGACACGATCGATACCGCCGCTACTCTGCCGGCTTTCTTTATCTTGCAACCTAACACCTTGAATCTGATTGCGCTAAGCGAGTACCACAACTTTACGCCGCTGCTCACCAACGAACTGCGCCTCGGTTATCTGCGCTTCAACCAGCAGATTCCTTCGCCTGACATCAAGTTCCCGGGGCTGGACCAATTTCCAAATCTTGCATTCTCCGATCTGAATGGTCTGCCGATCGGCCCGGACCAGCAGGCTCCGCAATTTACGATTCAAAACAACTATCAGATTACAGACAACCTCACCTGGACTAGAGGGGCACACACGCTGACATTCGGATTCGACGGACGGAAGTATATTTCTCCGCAAACCTTTACTCAGGTAAGCCGGGGCAATTACGGTTACTCGTCCCTTGCTACCTACTTGTTCGATCAGCTGCCAGATCAAGCCGCAATACGGGGCTTAGGGAATTCCGTTTACTACGGCGATCAGATCTCGACCTATTTATTCGGCAACGATTCGTGGAAGGTCAATCCTCATCTGACTTTGAATCTTGGCCTGCGCTGGGAATTTTCCAGCGTGCCTTTTGGCGAAAGGTCGCAGACGCTGAATGGGTACGCTGGGGTTCCAGGCCTGCTCGAGTTTAAAGAGCCCAAGCCCCAGTACCGGAATTTTGCGCCTCGCATCGGCATTGCTTACTCACCAGGATCAAGCGGCAAGACCTCGATTCGAGCAGGCTTCGGCATCAACTACGACGTACTCTACGACAATATCGGGATCCTTTCGTTGCCGCCGCAGCTAAGCAGCACGGTAGACCTGCTAAGTAACAATCCAACAAATATCGGGCCTAATTTCCTCCGCAATGGCGGCATTCTGCCGGGCACTCCAACAGGCAAACTCTCCATCGCTGACGCACGCGCCGCCACCTCCGCCTTCGTGCCCGACCAGAAGCTTCCTTACTCGATTCAGTGGAATTTTGGAGTGCAGCGCGAGTTCGCGCACGATTACACCTTTGAGGCGCGTTATCTGGGCACCCGGGGAGTTCATCTGGATGTGCAAACCAGGATTAACAGGTTTTCGCCGGTGACATCTTCGAATGCGCTGCCGACTTTCTTCACTACCCCGACACCAACGCAACTGGCGTCGCTCAGGAATACATTTGCCGGATTGGAGGACTTGCCGAACACTCTGCCGCAGTTTGCGAACGCTGGTTTCAACAACGATATTGTCGAAAACGCGCCCGTTGGCAACTCGACCTATCACGGCTTGGCCGTTCAATTAAATCGGCGATTCTCGAAGGGACTTCTCCTGATCGGCTCCTACACCTGGAGTCACAATATAGACGACAGCACCGCCGATTTTTTCACTACGGTGTTGACGCCGAGACGGCCGCAGGATTTCCAGAATCTGCGCTCCGAGCGCTCATCCTCAGCGCTGGACCGGAGGCACAGATTAACGCTGACCGCAGTCGAAGATATCCCGTTCTACAAGAGCAGCGGTAACTGGTTCCTGAAGAACCTGGTCGGCAACTGGCAGATCGCTCCGATTTACACGTATGAGAGCCCGGAATACGCCACCGTTCAAAGTCAGGACGATTCAAATCTAAACGGCGATCCCTGGGGTGACCGCGTTTTCATTAATCCCAGTGGCAAAGCGGGAAGCGGCAGCAACGTCACCCCGATCGACAGCAGCGGAGCGGCAGTTCCCTATCAGGTCACCGACGCAGCGGGAAACACCTTCACGAATCCAGCTATCGCAGCGTACGTTGCGAACAATCCAGGCGCCCGGTATATCCAAGCCTCACAAGGGACGCTTCCGAACGGCGGAAGAAATACTCTTCCTCTTCGGCCCACGAATAACCTGGACCTGAGCATCGTAAAGCGTTTCACACTGAGTGAGCGCGTGCGGCTGGAGCTCCACGGGCAGTTCAGCAACGCCTTAAATCATCCGCAATACACAGGCGGTTTCATCAATCACGTGGATGGAGCCAACCCTGCGCTCGTGGCGATTGAACAGTCGGGAAGTGTCCGGAATATGCTCACGCCGGGTAACGCCATATTTAATCGTCCCGATCTGGTCTTTCCCAGCAATTCCCGCGCGATTACCGTGGCGGCGAAGATCACTTTCTAAGGAGTTTCAGGCACCTGATCCTTGTCGAGACGCTGGATGTAACTACGGCAGAAAGCGATCAGCTGCGCGCGCGCGCAGCTATCGCTGATCTCGGGCTCGATTACCTCGGTACCGGGGACGAAACGAAATGTGCTCCAGGCTGCCGGCATGTGGTTGCACTCTTCTACCCGAAGCAGTTCCAGCGAGGCGGCATCCGAACGAAGAACGTCGAAACGGATTCCCGACCGGGTTTCGCCAGCGGGAAAGTGCGGGCATATGCCGAGCGAGTAGCCATGATTGCAGCAACGAAACCGGAGGTCCCCCGAAGCGATGAACGGCTCCGGCGAGGCATGGCACGCTCCTTCATACTCGTCCAATAAAGGTAAGCGAGCGTTCCGATAGGCCGCATCGCGAGCTAGCCTCTGCGGTTCAAAAAACGGGCACGGCACTAGGTCCAGTATAAGTTCAGTTCTCGACTAACCTATCCCCGCAGCCTTGCGCTGCCGCGACCACCACCACCAGTTCCGCTGCTCCACAGGCAGCGCGGGATCGCGGGCCTGGGCCACTGCGCATCGAAAGGTATCGAGCACGCAAGGATCCTGCCGGCATCGAGTCAGACGGCAGAGTTTCTGGTATAGTTCCTCGCCGTCCTGAAGTGCAAGCTCCTCTACGGTAGTGATCCCCATGTCGCGCAGATTGCTCTCAATGCTTGGACCGATACCGGCCAAATCACGAAGCCGCCGACCGGTTTCATCGCTGAATCTACGGTTCCGCATAAAACGAGGTTAATGCACGACGCCCAGCTTCGGGCGGACCATCAGTACCAGGTCGAGCGCAACTGCCAGCCAAGCTGGATATTCTAATGGATAGCCGAGAACCATTGTCCAACCTGCCAAATTTTTTAACGCTGATGCGGATTTTCCTGGTGCCGCTCCTCGTGGCGGCGCTTGTTCAGCACAGCCTCAGCATTCATTGGGGCGGACGCCTTCTGGTCGCCAACGACTTTTTGGCTCTTCTGATCTTTATGGCGGCCGCAGTTACGGATCTTCTGGACGGCTACCTGGCGCGCAGGTGGAAGCAGGTAACAACCGTTGGAACGCTGCTTGATCCCGTGGCCGATAAGCTATTGATTTCCGCTGCCCTGATCTCGCTAGTGGAGATGCGGTTACTCCCCGGCTGGATGGTGATTCTGATCATCAGCCGGGAGTTCGCTGTCTCCGGGCTGCGCAGCATCGCTGCCGCCGAGGGCTTCACGGTCAAGGCTGGCGAGCTTGGCAAATCGAAGATGGTGCTCCAGGTAATCGGAGTCGGTCTGATTATGCTGTCGATTCGCTGGTCTGCCTTGCGTCCCTATGCGCTGGCCGCCATGTGGGCCGTCGTCCTCTTCGGATTGGCCTCTGCAGTCGATTACTTCCGAAAATTCTGGCGCAAAGTCGATATGAGCATCAAGCTGAGGCGGCGTAACGAGTTGCTCGCGCTCGAACGCCAGAAACGGCGCCTACAGCGCGGGACTAAAGGCCAGGAAAAAGCAACAAAGGCTGCACGGGCCACTTCAGCTCAGCGCTCTGGCTGAACATGACCGCCGCTACCCGGGCCGGGCGGTCGACCACTTCGTAGTCATTCGTTGTAAACACTACTGTGCGGATCTGTCCGCGACGTCCCAGCGCACCCAGCGCCTTCCCGTTAAACACGACTTTCACGCCGCCAGCATTGCCGGTACGGATGCGCGCCGTATTGTGCCCTTCCAGTATTTTGGTTTCAGCGCGCTCGAGAATTCCTTTGAAGGATTGCTTACCGTCGGCAACGATCGAGAGCCATGCTGGTTCGGTGGCCGAAAGCTCAAGCGTGAAGCTCTCAGGCACTCTCTCCCTCGAGTCAGGTCCTGGTGATGATGTACTGGTATTCGGCTTTGCTTCCGCGCTGGCCGGGTTTTTGACAGCCGCCGCGTGCAATCGATCAGGTGTCGTCGGCTTTGCTGCAGAATTTTCATTTCGCGGGCGTGCTCTTTGCGCAATCGCCGACCTGACCTTTGCGTTTTGCCATACCGAGTAGATGCCCGAGCAGGCAACCAGCACCAATGCGAACGACGAAAGCGAGTACAGCAACCGGAAAGTCCGCTTTTGCCGCACTGGAAGTGCCGGCACCTTCAAAGCAGAACCAACTACCTCGCCCGGCATGAGCGGAGCGGGCATCTGGCTCGCCGCGGTTTGCACATCTTCCTGGAGCTGCCCGTAGTCCAATCCAACGGACTCGGCGAACTGCTTAACGAAGCTTTTATAGAGGAAGGCTGAGCTGATGGCCGTGGGCTGGTCGGCCTCAATTGCCTCCAGATTTTTGAGTGAGATCCGGGTGCTCGAGTTAAGCTCCTCAAGCGTTCGTCCTTGCGCTTGTCGCGCTTGACGGAGTTGCTGTCCAACTGACCGCATAAAAACCTGAACGTCCGTACTTTCCGTTTGTACGGCTATAATACTACAGTCTTTACTTATTCGAATATTTCTCCTGAGCTCCTTCCTCTGAGTGCATTCCGAGTTGAAATACTTATCTCCAGACCGCTCCACCACGAGCAACTACGTGCGGCTTACCTGCATACACGTTCTCGTATCCGCAGCTCTCGTGAGCTCCTCCGGCTTGCATCTCAAAGCTCAGGCCGCTTCGTCCCGTTCCCCCCGGCCGGCTGCCTTCGGCGGAGCGAAAGCTCTTGCGTACACCCGCAAAGCGACTTCGTTTGGTGAGCGCGCTTCCGGCTCGGAAGCACTGACCCGCACGCGGGAGTGGATCGTCTCGGAACTGAAACCGCTGGGCGCTGAAGTTATGCTCGACCGGTTCGAGGGACACACACCGGCCGGTCCCGTGCCGATGGCGAACATATTAGTAAAGTTTCCTGGGACATCTGGCAAGATCATCGCGGTGACCGGGCACTACGACACAAAAAAAATCCCGATGGTGCGCTTTGTCGGAGCGAATGACGGGGGTTCGTCGACCGGTTTTCTGATCGAGTTTGCGCGTGCGATGCAACAGACGAAGCACCGGGATGACCTTGTGATTGTCTTCTTCGACGGCGAGGAAGCGCTCGGTGAGTGGTCAGATACCGACAGCCGATATGGCAGCCGTCACCTGGCGGCGAAGTGGCTGGCGGACGGCACTCTGCGAAAAATCAAGGCTCTGATCAATGTCGATATGGTCGGCGACAAGGATCTGGACCTTTCAAATGACAGTAACTCCTCCGAGTCTCTGCGGGCAACGGTTCGGGCAATCGCAGAGCGGCGGAAGTACACTCGCTACCTGCGGACCGAAGCGGGCGCGATCGACGATGATCATCGACCCTTCGCCGACCTTGGAGTGAACGTGCTCGATATCATCGACCTCGATTACGGGCCAGGCGGTTCTTACTGGCACACCGCGGAAGACTCGTTGGATAAGTTAAGCGTCAACAGCCTTCAGGTCGTCGGCAACTTGGTAATGAACTTGGTGAGCGAGCTAGATCAGGCAAACTAGCCCAGGCAGCTAGTTGGACACAACAGCTTTAGCGCCGGGCTTCAACTCCGCATCGAATACGGCTTTGAGCGAGTCGAGTACTATCGGGCCGTTGTATCGCTGGCCGTTGATAAAGAGCGTGGGAGTGCCTTCTACACCTGCGTGATCGCCATCCTGCACGTCCCGCACAACGGACTCACGGACCGCTGTCGAGTCAAGATCTTCCTCGAACTGCTTCATATTGAGCCCGATCTCTTTGGCGAGCGACAGAATGTTGGGCCGCGAGAGGTCGTTATGATGCGCAAATAGCGCGTCGTGCATGGGCCAAAACTTTTCCTGCTTCTGGGCCGCTACGGCAGCAGCCGCAGCTAGATCGGCGTGAGTATGCATCTCCAGCGGGTACTGCTTGAAGACCAGCCTTAGCTGCGTCGGGTACGCCTTTAACGCGGCATTAATCTCCGGAACTGCGGCGACACAATAAGGACACTGGAAGTCAGAAAATTCAACGATATTGATGGTGGCAGTCTGTGGACCCGTTGAGGGAGCGCCGGCAACCGGTATCTTCACCGGATCGTCCAGAAGTTTCCGCTCAACCGTTTCCTGACCATGACCCCACCGCGAACTCGCTGCGGCGCTTTGCGCTTCAGCTTCGCTCTTGCCCTCACCGATCGCCTCGACGACCGCGGCCGCCATACCTTTGCTGTAAGAACAATTCGGATCGACCACGCGGCACTCTGCCAGCTTCATGTTGCAACCGCAGGAGCAGCCCTGGGCGCGCAGTACTTTCAGCGCGGTTGCTTTCTGCGTCGCCGAGAGTCGCGACATATCAACGCCGGCGAGAGAGTCACTCTTCTTCCAATCCTGGGCGAAGAGGCCGAGAGATAACGCGAGCGGCACGCCAACGCAAGCGAGAGCGCGCTGGAGTAGCTTGTCCATGCCTTCCATTGTCACATTGCTCCTGTGTTTCGAGTGAACTTGTTTGGTCCGCTATCTAGTCCACCCGGTATGAACATTAGTTTCTTAGGACTCGGAAGAATGGGTACGGGTATGGCGCTGAACTTAATGCGAGCGGGCCACCACCTGACGGTTTACAACCGCACTCGAGACAAAGCAGGGCCGCTCATTCAGGAAGGCGCCACGGCCGCGGACTCTCCGAGCGAGTCAGTTCGCAACGCGGAGGCATTGTTTACCATGCTGGCCGACGATGCCGCCCTGGAATCGGTGGTCTTCGGCGCTGACGGGATCTCTTCAGCCCTGCCCGAAGATGCCATTCACATTTCAGCGAGCACGATCAGCACTGCACTGGCACGCAAGCTGACGGAAGAGCATCGCAGCCGGCGGCAATCTTTCGTCAGCGCGCCTGTTTTTGGACGTCCCGACGCCGCGGAAGCCAAGCGGCTTATCGTTGTCGCGGCTGGGATGGAAAAGGATGTCGAACGTTGTCGGCCTTTACTGGATGCGATTGGGCGCATGACAGTTATTGCAGGCACTGAGCCGTGGCAGGCAAACGCGGTCAAGTTGTGCGGCAATTTCATGATTGCCAGCATGCTCGAAGCGTTCGGTGAGGCATTCGCCGTCATGCGTAAGGCTGGCATCGAGGAGCGGCTATTCCTGAGCGTCATGGCCGAGCTGTTCGGATCGCCTGTTTATAAAAACTACGGCACGAACATCGTCGAAAGGAATTATGAGCCGGCCGGGTTCGCGCTTAAATTGGGGCTCAAAGATGCGAAGCTCGCCATCGAAAACGCGCAGCAGCTCGGCGCTCCCATGCCCTTCGCAAGCGTAGTGAAAGACCACCTTGTTTCGGCAATGGCGTATGGGCAGGCGGAGATGGACTGGTCGAGCCTGGCCATGGTATCGGCCCGCAGTGCCGGCTTGGATCTTGCCGGCAAATAGATTTACCTTCGCGCTTTGAACTTGAACCTATGCCAGAAGTACGCCAGAGGAGCTGCCAGGCCGATTGTCCAGTGTAAGACGGAGATGATGGGCCGCGCGGTCTCGCTGCCAACGTAGTAGAGCAGATAGCCGGTTAGCGTGAGCACCAGCAGAACACCCGTCGTGATGCCGCCTGACCATCGTCGCCGTCTTAGTGGCCACGCCGTTGTGATGTGAACGCCCCAAAGCAAACCGAGCAGCCATATTGTTGCGAATGCAAATGCGCCGTGCAATTTCAGAGTCCAGGGCTCTAGGGGATGGGTCTGCATCCCGAAATCGCCGCTCCGCGCAAAGAAGTAGTGCAAGATGAGCCAGACGCCCCCAGTGAGCCAGACGCCGATGCCAATCACATACAAATTGAAACGCCTGGCTCGCCCCAGACGCACCGGCGAACTGCGCGCCGGGGCGCCCACGAAGGGATCAGTCGCCTTTATCCGTTGCGGAGCGCTCATCCGAGTAAGAGTTCACGGCCAACCTGCCGCCAACCAACCATCGGGTCGTAGAAGTAGCCCCACGCTTCAAAGGACTGCAATACATCGCCGCTTTCGCAACCCTCAGCCATGACGGTTTTTGTTAAAGCATCCGCAACCATACATTGTTCGGCTACCACGGACACAAAACGAAGGGTGGGCGTTTCCGATCGCAGCCTGCCGTGCAGGTGCGGGCCGTGCCAGCGGCCGCCATGGAGCTGCGCGTTTTGGTGACCACTACTGCTGGCCACGCTGCCATTCTGCACCTCGATCACGGGCACCGTCTCTCCGGTGGTCTCGAGCGCGAGACCGATAAGTTCGGGACGCGGTCCGAGGACTCGAAGGTCTCCGCCCGCATTGACAATGGCCTGCTCCGCTCCACTTTTCTCGAGAGACTCTATGGCGCGGTCAACCGCAAAACCTTTAGCGATGCCGCCGAGATCGATCCACAAAGGACGCTGGAACCTGACCCGGTTGCCTGGCAACAGTTGCACGTCTTGCCAGCACCCGTCTAGCGGCAGGCTCTCCGGAACGGTTGCCGGTAGCAGCCCGTGGCGTACCAGGTCACCGCCAATTGAGACATCAAAGCAGCCGCCCGAACAAGCTGAGATCTCTGCCGCGCATTCCAGAACCTGAATCGTAAATGGATGCACCCTGACGGACTCCTGGAAGGCCAAGCGATTCAGTTTGCTTACCTCGCTTCTGGCGTCATGAAAGCTCATCAGCCGGTGCACCAGAGCCACTTCTTTGAACGCGGCATCAATGGCCGCATGTGCCTGGCTTTCCGGCAAGCCGTCGACGCGGATCGTTACGGTAGTACCAAGCCACGGCTGAGCGCGTTCAACCACGCGACTGCCCCATGAGTACGGAGTATGTCGCGAGTAAACGCGCAACACCATCCGTCACGTGCCGACAGGAGAGCGTGGCGCCCGAGATGTTACGGATCTCCTTGCCCAGACGCAGTTTTTGATCGCCGCGTTCTCCCTGAAACTGGCGGCGCCATTCAGGCTCACGAATCTGTCCGCCATAAGCCTCGCGGTACTCCAGGATCTCGACGCCTTTCACGGCACCGCTGGCGTCCAACGCGAGAGCAAGTGGAATGAACTCGTGCTTACCGACGACCTCGTCAACGATAAACCATCCGCCGGTGGATGCGCGCCAGATCTTGAGTTCCTTGTTCCGGACACTGACGCCTGAGAGTTTTTCGACAGCCTTTACCTGCTCTGACGTTAAGCTGCGGAAGTCCGGTTTGAATGTTGCGCCTGGGAACAGAAGTGCCTGGGCCTGTTCGACGCTAAGGTAGACCTTGGCAAATGCCGGTCCGGCCAGGATCGTTGCCGCGGCGAGAGGGACAAGAGAGAATCGATGCCGCATCACCCGCCTACCAATACCAGCCAAATCTAAGCCGCACGCGATAGCGTTCGAAGTCATCAGCGTAATTGCGGCCCCCCAGCAGAACATCCGATTTCGGATTGGTGTAGTCCGAAGCCCAAGGCAACTGTTTTAGCGCAGTAAGGGTGACAAAGAAATGCTGCCCGGCATAGTGAACCACCGGTCCTACATCGTAGGCACTGTTTGTGGCCGTCCCGGACTTCCAGAACGCGAAGCGGGAAAACTCGCGTTCGTTCATAAACTCCGCCCCGGCAGACCATCGCCGCGCAAACCGATAGGTCAGGCCGGTACTAAAATTGATGTCAGTTTCGTGATCCCAATGGCTTTTGAAGTCGACCGTAGTGGGATCCGCGCCGGGGTCGCCTTCCAGCCAGCGGCGCTCCTGCGACACAGTCGTATTGAAGCCGAGTACCAGGCGGTCGTCCTTGAAATTCTTCTGGAGGATAAACCTCGATTCGTATTCGCGCAGGCCGCGCCCGATCGTGGGCTCAAAATATACGGCAATACCAACCGGGTGTTCATAAGGACTAAGAATCCGGTAGATCGCTTCAACTGAGGTACCGACATACTTCTTCCCGTCAAACGGACTGGCCGGGTTGAAAAGAGGCCCTGCAAACGTTTCCGGGGGTGCCGTTGTTCCATCTACCAGGTCATGGTTCGCATGCGTGAAGGCGTAATTCGCGTACAGCGATAGCTGCAACTTGTCGCTGACTCCGTATTCGACTTCGGTGCGCGATTCATTGAGCCAGAAGTTACCATGCGCCTTAACCAAGCGCATCGTTGACCACTGCTCCAGTTCGAATTTACCTTGCGGCAAGAGGTCGGTCGTGTAGGTGTAGCCGAAGAGCGGCTCGTCTGCTCGGAGCGGAGTCGGAAGAACAAATAGCGCTGCGGCGCACGCCAGCAGCACGTAGCTGCGCCAGTGAACGAAGGAACTTTCGGTAGCCAATCGGTTTAGTCTCCTGAAAACCCTGGCTGCCTTCCTCTACAATTGGAGAAAGTCGTCAGCCTTCCGGGCTTGTCGATCTCAGGTCCTCACGGTGCTCAGCAAAAGTCAGCCGCGAGGACCTGTTTGAATATTCTGGGATCCGCTTTCGTGGCAAGATGCCGCCGATCTCGGACCCTTTCAGTCTACATTAGCCCGGGGCAGGCAATCTCTCAAGTGTTTTCAACAAAAAGTCTGGAAGCGGCAGCGAACGGTGAGGAATGAAGCGCGAGTTGCGCAGGGTTAGTTCGTCCTAGCTGGAGAAGCGGGTAATCACCCACTTGCCCTGCGCCTGATCGTATGAGTAGGAGACACTGGCATCGAACTCCTTCGGGCTCGGGCGGTTTCCACAAAGGACGATGTGATCCAAATCAATCACGTTCGGGTGGGCGCTTTGATCGGGCAGATCGAGCCGGAAGTCGCAGGCGGCGTTCTGCTTTTTGACATACTTGATCCAGTTCTGAGCTTTGTTGTTGTAGTGCAACAGCGTCGCAGCTTGCTCCGGGTTCAGCGAGGGAACTGCCGGCTTCGGAGGCGTAGTGCTGCAGCCCGCTAACAGCAGCAGTGGGCAGGCATAGGTCAGTTTAGTCATTGGGAACATCGTAGTACGACGTCTATTTGGTTATTTAGCAACGTGAAAAATGCACCACGCCCGGCGCTTATAAAATCGTCAAAGAAGGTTTGAGTACTCAAACGGCGCATGCGGCATGAAGCTGACTTCTTTGGCGAAATCGAGCTGGAGCTCATTTATATGGCCCGAAGTCTTCGCGACGCACTCAAATTAGAGCGTGTTCTCAACGAAGCAGGCATCGATTACCTGGTTGAGACGGGCTGGTACACGGCCGGGCTCTTAATGAAGCGTGATCTGGCTGGCGCGTTCTTCTACGTCGCGCCTCACAACACCGAGCAAACCCGCGAAGTGCTCTGGTCGAACCGCTACAAGCCCTACAGCCCCTAAGGAGCGTTCGCAGAACCAGCGTGTCTCACCGGGAAGACAACCGTATTGCTGCCGATTCCGTTCTGCGCGATTGTGAGGTGAGCTTCAGTTCCCGAGGTGCCAAAGTCCGGGACGGCGACACGAACTTCGTAAACTCCGATAGCGCCCGTCGGCAGCTTCGCCGACAGCACCAGCACTGGTTCGCCGTCAATCTGCGCCGAGACTGGATTGGCAAGTTCCCCTGCTGCACCTCCGTAAGCCCGACCCGCAATCGCAGCCGTTCCTTCTTCAGCGATCGGACCCAGACCGGCCGCCCAAGCGATCAAAATTTCGCCGGGTTTTGCGGGACTGCTTTCCGTCACCGGAGAACCATCCTCGTGAGCAGTACCCGCGCCGGCATGGAGCAGTATTCCGGGACGAGGCTCGCTGCCCGGAAAGGCGTAAAGGCCCGGAGCGCACTGTACAATCTTCAAAGCTACCGGAGTAGTGACAGTGGTCGAACCGCTGCTATGCTCGGTGCGAACGTACAGGCTGGCGGCTGTTCTGCCGCCGAGATCGTAAGGAAGTTGCGCCCCGATTGTCTGGGGCGACACGGCAATTAGCGGCAGAGCTTGCCCGTCGAAAAGCAACTCAACTCCACCGAGGCGCTTCGGCAACGGACCGCTTCCCGTTTCAGCCGGAGCGGATGCCTGTTCTTCACTCAGCCCTGCGGCATTCACCGCAATGAGCGTTCCGGGCGCCAGCGGAGTGCTCACCAAACTAGCTGCGTTTACAACCGCACCTGTCGGCAGGAAACTATCACCGGGAGAGAAGACCAGAATGCGGCGGGTAGAACTGTCGGCGACAAAGAGATTCGATCCATCGGACGCAAGCGCCGCCGGCACAGTAATCGAATCGGGACCGGGCGTCTCAGCCGGTAAGGACGAGGCGAAATCGATCTGGCCCAGCACAGCGTCCGCTGGCTGATCATCGAAGGAAGGCAGTGAATTCCAGACAAGAATTCTGTGAAGCGCGGCATCGCCCACAAAAAGACGCTTGCCGTCGAGCGCGACAGCTACCGGATCAACCAGCGTCTTGGGGCCGATGAACGGGCCGTCGTTGCTTCGGCCCAGTACGATGTCAGGGCTGTGGTCGAGGCGGGTGGCCGTCGAATCCCGCCAGACCAAAACACGATGGCTCGCGCTGTCCGCAATCGCAACACTTTTTCCCCAAACACTTACGCCCGCTACCCCCGGCAAGACAGATTGATTGGCTGTGGTTATCGGTGCAAACCCGCATAGCGTGCACCCGTTCTCGCGCCGGCCTGATAAGTCTTCCCGTACGTCGGGGATCTTCGAGAGGTCGAAAGCAAGAACGTGGTGCGAAGAGTCGGAGACGTATAGATTGCCCTTCGCAATCGCCAAAGAAGAAGCCTTGATTCCCTGCTCCCGCGAGGTGAACGAGGATTGGCCAAGAACAGCGCGTGCCGCCTGGCCGGTCTGGAACTCCGCGGCCCCGAGCGAGGCGATAGAGGTTACCAGCAGGATCGAGGTACGAAATTTCATCGCTCTCCCGCCAGCACCGTCGCTACGCGGTTACTTTCCCTTTCGCTTGGAATTTGACGGCCGGTAACTCGCCGTCACCCGCGTGGTGATTCCCCCGCGCGCGGCGAAGTCACCCGTGACAGTCGCCTCAATCGGATCAGTTGCTTTCACCACATCCGCCAGGAAGCGGTTCACAACGTTCTCCTGAAATATTCCCAGGTTCCTATACGCCAGAGTGTACATCTTTAATGACTTCAGTTCCAGACAGAGCTTTCTGGGGGTATACACCAGTCGTAGAGTGCCGTGATCAGGCAACCCCGTCTTGGGACAAACGGAGGTAAACTCCGGCATTTCGATATCGATCTCATAGCCGCTGTACTGATTCGGCCAAGTCTCAATAGGCGGCAAATCCGCATCTACGCCCGCTTGGGCGTGTTCATCCGTATACTGACGATTCTTTTTCATTTCGCGTGCAACCTGGTGGCCAGAAGGTCCAGGAACAACCCAACATCCGTCACAACTCCCAAGGCGTGCCCGGTTCCCCGGTCGGCAACTTTGGTCGGAACAGCCGGGTTGATGTCTACGCAGACAACTTTAACCCACGCCGGAAGCATGTTCCCGGCGGCAATCGAATGCAGCATGGAGCTGAGACAGAGAACCACACCCGCGCCTCGCAAATGTTCCGCGTAAGGTCCTGGGCCGCGTTCATATCGGTCACTACGCCCGGCAAAGGACCGTCGTCTCGCAGGCTCCCGGCCAGCACGAAGGGCACCTGCGCCTTCACACATTCATACATGACCCCACTCTGAAGCCGGCCCGAGTGCGACGGCCGCAGCGATACCGCCCTCGTGATTGATTGCATTGATGGCTCGCATGTGGTTCCGGTGCCCGTGCTGCTCGAGGCGCCCATCAGACGTGCGCACGCCCAAAGAAGTTCCGAGCAGCGCCGCCTCGATATCATGCACCGCTAGGGCATTGCCGGCCAGCAGAGAGTCGATCCAGCCATTTCGAATAAGACGGCCGAATGCCACCGCTCCTCCGGTATGCACAACCACCGGTCCCGCTACCGCCACGATCTTCTACCCGTCCCGCCGCGCCTGCTGCATGATGGCAACGGTTTGTCCTACCGCTGTCTCTACTTGCCGCTCGGACGAGATTTCATTGCTCATGAAGGCGAACGACTGCCGATCGCGCTCTTTTTCCTCGGGCACGACGCGAATTCCCTTCATGCCCACGACAACCAGGTCGCCCGAGCGCACGTCCCGCAGCCGGGTACAGGTTGCCGTGGCATCGCGAACTACGATGGTTGCGTCCATGCGCTGGTTGCGCGCTTCGAGCCACTGGCCGCGATAGCGAACGAGTGTCCGTTGATTGGTGGTTGAGTAGAAATCTTCCGGAGCACAGCGGTCTTGCTCGGCTTCTTTGAGATCCGCTTCGCCGGAATCGATCGGGGCGCAGCCAAGTCCAAGCAACTGCGTCAACATCTTCTCAAGCTGCTGTTCGGAGGGTGCCTCTACTCGCAGATTGAGTCTGGAGGGATCGCTATTGGTGCGTCCTATTGAAAAGTGCTGGACCTCGAAGCGGCCGCCAAACTCGACCACCGTGTCGAAGATCTGCTCCATAATGTGCGAGTCCACCAGGTGGCCCTGCGCTTCGACCACCTCACAGAAGGGACAATCTTCGAGCGTTTCCTGCTTTGCCATGCCTTAAGGATGCGAAAGAAGCAGCGGCATGCCTTCTTTGCTCGTATAGCTCGGGCGGTAACGCTCCGCGTTGTACATATGTTCGACGTCCAGTTTGCGCGGTCCGATCTTCGGGTCGGGAATGTCGACCATGGCAAATTTTCCTTCCGAGATCGAGGCCATCAAACCATGCTTGTGCGAGGTAATCGCATCGTAGGCCATCGTTCCAAATGTCGTGGCAACCAGCGAATCGAGAAAATCCGGCGCTCCACTGCGCAAGTCATAGGTCAAATCGCTGACCACGGTCTCGGCTCCCGTACGCGCAATGATTTCATCGCTAAATGCTTCGGCAACGCTGAACTTTTTGCGGTGGCCGAAAGCGTCGGGCTCGCCGTACTCCTTCATTTGATAGCCTTCCCACTGGGCACCTTCCGAGAGGATCACGAGCGCATAGTTGCTGGGATTGTTTTTCTTGTCGGTCATGAGTAGCTCGATCATGTGCTCGAGATTGAATTTGTACTCCGGTATGCCGCACCGGATGGAAGTCACATAGGCGGTGTATAGCGCCGTGTAACCCGCGTCGCGGCCAAATACGCGAAAGATACCGACACGTTCATGCGACCCGACGGTTGTGCGCTGCCGCTGTATGGCGTCGTTGGCGCGTGAGACAGCGGTGGAGAAACCAATGCAGTACTCCGTGTTGCGAACATCGTTGTCCATCGTCTTCGGGATCCCGATCACTTTGAATCCCTGCTTATCGAGAACGGCGGCGTAGCTGAGTGTGTCGTCTCCGCCGATCGCCACCAGATGATCGATCTCGAGCCTTTCCAGATTAGAAAGAACCTGTTTCGTGATGTCGTAGGTTGGCTGCCCGTCCTTGCCCGTCGCCGACGGGAAATCCGCAGCGTTTAGATTCGCGGGAACTTTCTTCATCTTCGAGGGATTGGTACGGCTCGTGTGTAAAAACGTTCCGCCGGTCCGATCGATGCGGCGGGTGTTCTCACGTGTCAACGGAAGTACGAAACGGGCCACGCTCGCCGGATCTTCAAAATTCAGGTCAGTGAGACCTTTCCAGCCCAGGCGGATGCCCGTAACATCGTGGCCGTCCGATGTCGCGCGGTAGACGACATTCTTTATGACGGCGTTAAGGCCTGGCACATCACCACCGCCCGTTAAGATGCCAATTTTTTTCCCGGACATAACTCTCCTCTTGACAGAACTCGCGCTCTAGGTGAAATCGATTTATTGTAGCGACGACCCGGAAAGGAGTTCGCTACACTGCAACGCAATTGAAACGGAGGAAATTCAGAGAGCCACTTTGCGTGGAGAACGGCGCAAGCCAATGCGCCGCGCGCGCGCGAAACTTACACCCACCAGGGGGCTTCTGGCTGCTCGCGGATAACGATCTGATTCAGAAACTCCGCTGCTTTCGTCAGTCCTTCATCGGGCGACATCAGCGTATCTTCGTGCTCGATCGAGAGTACGTAATCGTAGCCGTACATCCGCAGCGTGGAGATGAATTCCTTCCACCAGCCATAAGCATGGCCATAACCGCAGGAACGGAAGATCCAGGCCCGGTTGCGTTCGTCAGTGTACTTCTTGGTGTCGAGCACACCGCTCTTCGGAAGATTCCACTCGTAGATCTGAGTGTCTTTTGCGTGCACATGGAAAATGGCATCGCCCAGCACGCGCACAGCCTTTATCGGATCGATGCTCTGCCAGAACATGTGGCTGGGATCGTAGTTGCAGCCGACGCTATCGCCGGCAATGGAACGCAGGCGCAGCATCGTCTCAGGACTGTACACTACAAATCCAGGATGCATTTCAACCGCGATCTTCACGCCGTGGTCGCTCGCGAATTTGCCGTGCTCCGTCCAATAAGGAGTAACTTTCTTCTCCCATTGCCAATCGAGCACGTCCAGGTACTCAGGCGGCCAGGGGCAAGTCACCCAGTTTGGGTATTTCGCATTGTCACTATCGCCCGGGCAGCCGGAAAAATCAATGACTACCGGTACACCCAGTTTCGCCGCTAATTCGACCGTCCGCTTGCTTGTATCGGCATAGGCTTTCGCCACCGCCGCATCCGGGTGGAGCGGATTTCCATGCGCGCTCAAAGCACTGATCGAAAAGCCGTGGTCGTCCAACTTCTTCTTGAACTCTTTCAGCTCTTTTTCGCTCTCGACCATCGATAGCTTACAGTGCGGGTCGCCCGGATAGTTGCCGGTGCCGAGTTCAACAGTGGTGATGTTGAGCTTCTTCAGCTTCTCCAGAACTTTTTCGAGCGGAAACTGCGCGAGCAATGCGGTGAAACAACCAACTCTCATCAGCGCAAGAGTATCACAGGGAGCAGGCCTAAGAAGCCAAGCGATACACCAGCCATAGCACCGCGATCGACCAGCCAAGAGCCGCCTTATATTCCTGATTTCGCCGGTAAAGTGCGGGCGAAAACGGCACGTCGGCACCGCGGTATCTGCTGAGCGGAAGGAAGCGGCCCACGCGCTCCGCATACGCTTGGTAGCTGGGGAAGATCTCCCGCAGATGTTGCTCTTCCAGTTCAACCGCGGGTAGATAGACGAGCAGAAAAACGATCGCGAAGAGAAGTCCCAGCCAGTTATCGCGCGAGGCAATGACTATCCCAAGCGCTGCGATGAGTGTGCCCAAGTAAAGCGGATTGCGAACGAACGAGTAAGGTCCCGCAGTAGCCAATTCGCGATCTTTTGCAAGATGCCCCGCTGCCCAAGCGCGCAGCATTAGTCCCGCTATCGAAACCGGTAGACCGATGATCATAGAAAGAGCGGTGGGATGAGATCGCCAGGCGAAGACCAACAGGAGTAGAAATCCGCCGGCAACCCGCAATCGCTGGACCCGGTCGGCATACGCTTTCGGAAACCAATAGCGCGGCGGCGCAGGAGGCAGAGGAGCCTTCGTCACAGACTCCGGGCCACCCGATCCGCCGGTGCGCCGGCCGCCAGTAGTGTAGGAACCAGCGCCTCCCAGACCTGCTCTACCGAGATAGCAGCCATGCTCGAGTGAGACTGCCGGCCTCTTTTATAAGTAGTGGCGGCTTGGGGCTCGCGCAAAACCACGATCGTGCTTTGAAACGGACCGGTTTGCGCCGGATCGGTCAACCCGAAGATGGCCACCCCAGGTTTCTTCAGAGCAGCAGCCAAATGCAGCGGCCCACTATCGACGCCGACCACCGCTACGGCGTTCCGTGTCGCGTAAATCAATCCCGCCACGGAAGAGCTGTGTACGGTTGCATGTTTAAAACTTCGAACCGTTTGTGACTGCGTGGCCGGCACATCAATCACCAGCTCAAGGCCCTCGGCTTGCAGACGCCCGCCTAAACGGTCGTAAAACTCGATGGGCCACTCTTTACTTCGCCAACCAGCAAACGGACTGGCCAGAACATAGCGGCCCCGCGGAAGCGCTGCTTCCTGCCTGCCTTCCGGTATCCAGCTCTCCGTCGTGAGCGCCGACGCACCTGCGGCCGCAATCAGCTGCAGATTTCTTTCGATTCGATGAGGCCCTGTCACCCGCACCGAATCGGTATAGAAAGAAGAAGCGAGCGGCTCCCGGGCAACATTACGATCGAAGCCCCAGAGCGCCTGTGCGCGGGAGGCACGCGCCGCCAGCGCCGATTGGACCAGCCCTTGGAAATCGAACGCCAGCTCCGGCCTCAGGTCCCGAAGCCTTCTCCATGTCTGCAAGAGTTCGGCCGGTCCTTGCCTTTCGAACGGAACCAGCTCATCAATACTCGGGTTGCCCTCAAGCAGCGGCATCCATTTGCGGGAGATCAGCCACGTGATGTGGCTCTCGGGAAAGCTCTTCCGCAAGCTGGCGACCGAGGGTAAGGTATGAAGAACGTCGCCCATCGCCCCGAGGCGCACAACCAGGATCTTTTCGGGAGGCTGAGCGGCCATTACTTAGCGGCGGCTACGAAAGGCTCCGCTGCCCTCTGCCGTGATTTGACAAATTCGACGAAATCCCTGGTGCGCGCCCGCTCTTCTGGCATGTCGTCGATAATTCGCAGTTCGCAATCTGGAGGGAGAATTGAATGCCAACCCCGATCTGCCAGAACGACGGCGTCCACGCTGCGAAGAGCTGCGACTAAAGCTGCTCGGGCATCCGCCGTCAGCAGTGTCTCGGGCTCCGACAGGACAACGGCCAAAGTGCGCTCACCGATTTCGGACAAGGCGCTCAGTCTTTCCGCCTGCACTAATGTGAGTGGGTCAAACGTGCCGGCAACGACCGCCCACGTACCGCTCGTGAGGAGGCCTGGAAGCTGCTCTAAAGCTACAATCTTGTCGCGCGTATCCACGATGTCCTAATTCATATCCTTCTATCAATCGTCAGAAGACTCAGAGCAGTAGTAACGACGCGCTCGGCCTCTACTCGCGTCATGCAGCGATGATCAATGGGGCACTCACGCAGCAAGCACGGACTGCACTCGACCGGTTCACGCACCACGCGGCTCGCTTCGCCCGTGGGCCCGGTGGCTTCGTCGTCCGTTGCGCCGAACACCGCTACCGTCGGAACACCCAGGGCGGAAGCAATGTGCATCGGACCCGAATCATTGGTAAGAAACACCTCGCACGCAGCCGCTAGCTCGATGAACTCAGCCAGGGTAGTGGCGGCCGCAAAATTCACGCAGCGCTCGCCAGCGGCCTCCACCGCCTCGCGAACGGCTTGGCAGACAGCCAGTTCCTCGCGCGAGCCAAATACGGCGACACTGGCGCGGCGGTCGCGCGCTATCTCTACCGCCGCCTCGGCAAATCGCGCAGGCAGCCATCGTTTGGCCCCACCGTACGCTGCTCCTGGGCTGACACCTACAATTGGGCCCGCCATAGAAGCCGCCTCGAAGCGTTTGCGGCCCTCACCAGCTGCCGCCCCAGCGCCGGACAGCCGGATGGAGCCGCTATGGGGATAAGCTTCCACCAGCCCCGCGCGCCGGAGCAGTTCAAGGTAGTAGAAGCGCTGGTGCCGCGGAGTTTCACCTGGCCGGGGAACCGGTATCGAGTGCGTCAACAAGAATCCGCGCGCGTCTCGCGCATAACCGATCCGGACCGGGATCCGCGCCAGCCATGCCAAAGCGGCCGCTTCGAAGGCGTTTTGCAGCAGAATGGCGCACTCGAATTCACGCTCGCGCAACCGCCTCGCTAATGCCCGCTTGTGCTCCAAGCCACGCCACCCCCGTGGAGCTTCGTACGGAATCAGCTCGTCGCAGAAAGGCTCGCGGCTATAGAGGCCGGCCACCCAGGGCCGCGCGAGAATCGAAATCTCTGCGTCGGGAAACTGACGGCGGAGCAGCTGCAGAGCGGGAACGGACATCACCGCGTCACCCACCCAATTCGTTGCCCGCACTATTATCTTTCGATACGCCATCCCATTCGCACAAGTACGTTTGAAATTTCAGCATACTTTGTCAAGGCGTTCCATGCGGCGTCGAATCGTAAAATCAAGAAGGATGACCAAGCTGTATAGCCGCGGCGAACTCGAGGCGCAGCGCCAAAGCTGGCGGCGGGCTGGCAAGAAAGTTGTTCTTACGAATGGCTGTTACGATATTCTGCACCCCGGCCATATCCGCCTTCTGGAACGCGCCCGCTCACTCGGCGATGTATTGATCCTGGCTTTGAATACCGATGCGAGCGTGAAGCGGCTAAAGGGTCCTTCGCGGCCGTTTTTTGATGAACGAACCCGGGCGGCACTCGCGCTTCATCTTGAGGCAGTGGATGCGGTGACGCTTTTTGACGAAGATACCCCGCGCGAGCTGATCGCCGCACTCCTGCCGGACGTCCTGGTAAAGGGCGCAGATTGGGCTCACTTCATAGCCGGCCGCGAGGAGGTGGAAGCAGCGGGCGGCATGGTGCATGCGCTTTCTCTCGAGCCTGGCTACTCAACTACCGATATTGCCGCCAAGATTCTCTCCGACAGGTCCCGAAGTAGCCAGTGACCCACCCTGCGACGCGAGAACTTTTCCGGTCGGCTGCACGCCACCCCGACTTTCAATCTCTTCTGCAGGCCCTGACGCGGGGCGAGCGCGGTCCGTTTTCCGTGTCAGGGTTGGTAACCACAGCCAAGGCTCTGTACCTTGTCCTGCTTTATCAGGCAATTGAGAAACCGATGTTGGTTGTCGTCGACGGAAACAAGCAGGCCGAAAGCTTGCTCGAGTCGACCCAGGCTTTTTTCGATCTACTGTTTGAAGGACGGGATTTTGTCCCGCCGCAGCTGATTCCCGCGCTCGATGTACTGCCGCATCAACGCCTTTCACCGCATAACGAGATCGCCGAAAAACGCGCTGTCGGCCTCTGGCGTCTCTCGACGCAAAAAGTACCGATCACGATTGTGCCACTCGCCTCTGCCCTGCTGCGAACCGAAGAGGCAGGCTTCTACCGCCAGCTTGCGCTCTCGTTGCGTGTCGGTGAAGAGATGGCAATCGAGGATCTGACCCAGCATCTCGAGAGCATCGGCTATCAGCGTCGCGAGCCGGTAGAAATGGTCGGCGAATACTCGTTGCGAGGCGGCATATTCGACGTCTTTCCCGCGGAAGCTTCGCGCCCGGTCCGGCTTGAGTTCTTCGGAGACGAGATCGAATCCATTCGCCAGTTCGATGTCGAGTCGCAGCGCTCGGTGTTGAAGGTCAACTCCGTCAGTGTTCTACCGCTGGCCGAATATCCTCAATCGCGTGTGCTGTTACGCGAATTGGCTGAGGCGGCCGAGAAATCCGAAATCGACCTCTCGAACCCGGGTGAAGTTTTTCCCGGTTGGGAGTTCCTCGTACCGCTCGTTCGACCCCGGAGCAGCAATATATTTTCACTTGCACCCGAATCGCTGATCATCCTCGACGAGCCGCATGCCATTGAATCGGCAGACGAACGACTCTGGCAAAGACTAGAGCACCCCGATCGTCCCGCCCCGCTGGAGCCGGAGAAGAATTTTGCGCGCTGGGCAGAGCATTCCGATTTGCTGGCTGGTCGAACGCGTATTGCGCTGGAAGAGCTGGAAGTAATGGGCGAGAACGCCGCGGGCGCGCAGCGCTTCTACATCAGCACCAGGCCTGCGTTGACCTTTCAGGGCAACATGACCGTTGCGGTAGCGGAAGCTCGCAATCTGATCCAGGCCGGTAATCGGGTTGCCTTTTTTGCTGCCTCTACCGGCGAAGTGGAGCGCTTGGCGGATGTGCTGCAGGAATACTCAGTGCCGTATCAGGTCGGGATCGAATCGACGGCCGGCACCCGGCCGTCATTGGCCGAACGCGCTTACCATGCCGGTGCCGTTGCCAGCACTTATCTGATCAAAAGCTGCGTGCGGCGGGGTGCAGTGCTGCCCGACACGGGACTGGCGATTCTTGGTTCGGAGGACCTGTTTGAAACCTCCGATCTGATCGCGCGCCAGCCGACCAAGTCGCAGCTGGCGGCCTTTGCGGCGGACGTCGCGGATCTGAAACCAGGCGATTTCGTGGTGCACGCAACGCACGGAGTCGGCCAGTTCCTCGGTATCCGGGAGATCGCGCAGGGCGATCAGAAGGGCGACTTCATGTTGCTCGAGTATGCCGGCGATTCCAAGCTGTACGTCCCTCTCACCCGCCTTGACCTGATTCAGAAGTACCGCGGCGCCGGCGAAGCGAAGCCCCATCTCGACCGGCTCGGCGGCGCTACCTGGGAAAAAACGAAGTCGCGCGTCAAGGCGAAAATGCGCGACATGGCGGACGAGTTGCTGAAGCTCTATGCGCAGCGCCGCATGACAAAAGGGTTTGCCTTCTCCTCCGACAGCAACTGGCAGCGCGAGTTCGAAGATGCTTTTGAATATCTGCCGACAAAGGACCAGCTCAGCGCCGTCAGCCAGATTAAAGCCGACATGGAAGACGAGCTGCCGATGGATCGCCTGCTCTGCGGGGACGTCGGTTTTGGCAAGACTGAAGTCGCCATGCGAGCAGCGTTTAAAGCGCTGGGTGATGGAAAACAAGTCGCAGTGCTTGCGCCCACCACCGTTCTCTCGTTCCAGCATTTTGAGACTTTCAAGCGCCGGTTCGCCTCTTTTCCAGTACGCATTGAGCTCGTAAGCCGCTTTCGCAATGCCAAAGAGATCAAAGCAGTGCTCGAAGATCTTAGCGCCGGGAAGGTGGATGTCCTCATCGGCACGCATCGCCTTCTTTCGAAGGATGTCGAGTTCTCGGACATCGGTTTGCTTATTGTCGATGAAGAACAGCGTTTCGGGGTGCGGCACAAGGAGCGCCTGAAGCAGCTCAAGCACAACGTGGACGTGCTGACGATGAGCGCCACCCCGATCCCTCGCACGCTGCACATGTCTCTACTCGGTTTGCGCGACATGTCGGTCATTGAAACGGCTCCGAAAGATCGCCTGACCATCAACACCCTGGTGGCTCACTACAATCCGGATCTGATCAAGACCGCGATCGAACAGGAGCTCGCGCGCCAGGGGCAGGTCTATTTTGTGCACAATCGCGTGGACACGATCTTCATGCGTGCGGCTTCCATTCAGGAACTGATTCCGCAGGCGCGCATCGGGGTCGGGCATGGGCAGATGGGCGAAGCTGAGCTGGAAAAGGTTCTGCTCGGTTTCATGAAGCATGAATACGACGTCTTTGTCTGCACGACGATTGTCGAGAACGGACTTGACATCCCGCTGGCAAACACGATGATCATCGAGAACGCAGAGCGGTACGGGTTAAGCGAGCTGTATCAGCTGCGTGGCCGCGTCGGACGTTCCAATCGCCGTGCCTACGCTTACCTGCTTGTTCCGGCGGATACGCAACTCAGTGAGATCGCGCGCAAACGGTTAGCGGCATTGAAGGAGTTCAGCGACCTCGGAGCCGGCTTCAAAATTGCGGCGCTCGACCTCGAACTGCGCGGGGCGGGCAACCTGCTCGGCGGCGAGCAGCATGGACACATTGAGGCTGTCGGTTACGATACGTACGTCCGCCTGCTTGAGGAAAGCGTCCGCGAGCTCAAGGGCGAAGAAGTTCCGCTCGAGATTCATTCCGCCTTGAATCTGGGCCTCGACATTCGCATCCCCGCGTCTTACATCTCAGATGAAGCGCAGCGTCTTCGCTCCTACAAGCGCATCGCGGATGTCGTGGATGACGAGAAGGGCCGGCGAATCCTCGACGAGCTGGCCGACCGCTATGGTCCTCCGCCCGAAGACGTGCAGCTGCTGGTCCGGTTCTCGCTGCTGAAGAGCATGGCGGAAAAAGCGGGAGTGGAATCGATTGATCGCCGCCAGGGTTTTGCCAACATCAAATTCCACCAGCAGGCAAAAGTAGATCCTTTCCGACTGATGGCTCTGGTCCGCAATACGGCAGGCGCGCAATTTACCCCGGCGGGCGTGCTTAAGATGCCGTTGAGCGGCTCGACCGATGTCGGCAGGCTCATCGAGGAGTTGAGGAAGATGTTGACAGAGCTGGTTTCCGACGCCGCTGTACTCGCCGGGTAAGATCAGCCGTCTAAGATCATTTGGCATTCGCCGCATGCGCTGATTGTTGCCATAATGAAGGGAAATCGTATGAAAGCTTTCATTTGTTTGGGCGTGTCTCTCGGTTCACTCTGCCTGGCAGCGGACACCCCGAAGGAAAACGCCAAAGTTGTTGACCAGATCGTCGCCAAAGTCAACGGCGATATCGTCAGCCAGGAAGAAATCCAGCGGTTTAGCAGAGAGCTTGCCAACGAAATGAAGGCGCAGAGCGGCGGGGCTCCGCCTTCGCGGCAGGAGATGCAAAGCCGCGAAGATAACGTGCTGCGCGATCGTATCGACGAACTGCTTCTTACGCAAAAAGGTAAAGAGCTGAACGTGAATGTCGATTCCGAAGTAAGCAAATACGCCGCCAACCTGCAGCGCCAATCGGGCATGGCCGACACCGAAAAGTTTCACGAGTACGTGAAGCAGCAGTCCGGCATGAGCTACGAAGATTTCATCAATCAAGCCAAGAACCAGATGCTCACCCGTGAAGTGATCGGCCAGGAAGTGGGCCGCCACATCAGCGTCACAGATAAAGAAGTTCAGGATTTCTACAACGCGCACAAGAATGACTTCATACGGGAAGAGAAGGTCTTCCTGAGCGAAATTCTGATCTCGACTCAGGGGAAGGACGCAGCCGGGCTAGCTGCCGCCGAGAAGAAGGCGAAGCAGATTGCGGCACAGGCTGCCCGGGGAGAGCGCTTTACCGATTTGGCGCGCGATAATTCCGATGCGGCTACCGCCAAGGATGGCGGCACCCTGGGCGGCTATAAGAAGGGCGAACTCAGTGCCGATATCGAAGATGCTGTTTGGGGCAAAGCGAAGGGCTCAATTACACCCCCCATCAAGTTGGCGACAGGTTATGAAATTTTCCGCGTGGATGACCACACCCAAGCGGGGCTCGCGCCGCTGGCAGACGTAAAGCCCGAAATCGAGAATGTGCTTTACGGGCCGAAGATGCAGCCGAAAGTGCGCGAGTATCTCACGAACTTGCGGCGTCAGGCTTTCCTGCAGATCAAGCCGGGATTCACCGACACTGGCGCGGCGTCCGGACAGGACACAAAGTGGCAGGAAGTCGCGCAGCTTAAACCAGAGACAGTGACGAAGTCTGAAGTAGAACAGAAGACGAGACACAAGCGGCTTCTCGGCATGATTCCAGTTCCCGGAACAGAGACAACAGTCACAGGAAAGAGCAGCTCACGCTAACTCGGACCATGAAATCGCCACTCGTTAACACTCTGGTGATTGACGAGCTCGTCACGGCTCAGTTCCTGGTTCTCTCAAAAGAGATCAGGCAGAAGAAATCCGGCGAACCTTATCTCTCACTGCACTTAGCCGACCGCACCGGCGAGATCGAAGCCAAGATGTGGGACAACGTCACGGAAGTAATGAATACTTTCGAGCGCGACCACTTTGTCAAGGTAAAAGGTCTTCCGCAGCTCTACAACAACCGTTCCCAGTTTACTATTCACAAGCTGCGCCGGCTGGACGACCATGAAGTCTCATTCGCAGATTACTTTCCCTGCTCCGAAAGGCCTTCCGATGAGATGTTCGCGGAACTCCAGGGCATCATCGCCGGGATTGGCAATCCTCACCTGCGCTCTTTACTCGAGCTGATTTTTAACGACGCTGAGCTTGCGGATCTGTACAGGACTGCGCCGGCCGCCAAGACCATTCACCATGCCTGCCGCGGCGGACTGCTGGAACATGTTTTGTCTCTCTGTGCGCTCGGCAAGCTCACCGCCGGTCACTACAAGGAAGTCGACCTCGACTTGCTGTTAACCGGCATCCTCCTGCACGATATCGGCAAGATCGAAGAACTTTCCTACGCGCGCAGCTTCGGTTACAGCTCCGATGGGCAGCTGCTGGGGCATATCGTGCTGGGACTTCGATTGGTCGGAACAGAAACTCGATCAGCTCGCTGATTTTCCGCACAAGCTTGCGGACACTGGTCGAGCACATGATCGTAAGCCATCACGGAGAACTGGAGTTCGGATCACCCAAAGTCCCGCTCTTTCCGGAAGCGATGTTGCTGCACCATCTGGATAATCTCGATTCGAAGATGAATGCGATGAGCAGTGTCTTCCGCCGTGAGCAATTAAGCGTGGGAGAATTTACTGGCTGGGTGCCCTCGCTGGAACGGGTGCTGCTACGAAAAGATCGCTACCTTAGCGACAAAGTCAACGGAAGTTCGGCTGCTTCCCCGACCCCGCCGGCTGCTTCCCCGGCCCCGGCGTCCGTTCGGGAGCAGCCCGCGGCAAGTAATTCAGTGGATCCTCCTGAGCCGGCCGCGGCAGCAGTGCCTCACGAAGCAGCGCCGGCGACACCTCAGCCGATTGATCCCCGACCAGTGCCGCCGCCTTCCGTGCCGAAACAGCCGGCTATCCCAGGCGTGCCGGCCGGACCATCCGCCGCCGAGCGGAAGCCAGAGCCGCACCGGCCGCAAACCAACACACTCTTCGGCGAAAAACTGCAAGCCGTACTCGGAGGGCGCAAGTAATTCCGGATGTTAGAATCGTGAGTTGTCAGGCTCCGGGCTTCGTGCAATGGGCGGTTGTAAACCCCGCCAGGTCCGGAAGGAAGCAACGGTAGCGATTTAGCTCGTGTGCCGCGGATCACCCGGGGTCTGGCATGCTCTCTTCACCGGTAAGTCTTACCCAGTTTCATGTACCAGGTCATTGCGCAGGAAGTACCGTCCCCAGAACTTCTCTGAGCTGATTGGCCAGGAGCACGTCCAGAAAACACTCGCTAATGCCATCGAGAGCGAATCGCATTGCGCATGGCTATATCTTTTCCGGTCAGCGCGGCACAGGCAAAACGACTGTGGCGCGCATTCTCGCTCGCTGCCTGAATTGCATACACGGCCCGACGGCGCAACCTTGCGGCGTGTGCTCGAGCTGCATTGAAATCAGCGCCGGGAACTCAGTTGACGTTATCGAGATCGACGCAGCCTCCAATCGCGGCATCAACGAAATGCGCGAGATTCGGGAGAATGTCCGTTACCGGCCGGCTCGCGACCGCTACAAGGTCTTCATTGTCGACGAAGCGCATCAGATTACAAAAGAAGCGTTCAACGCTCTTTTGAAAACACTCGAAGAGCCGCCCGAGTGGGTGGTGTTCATTCTGTGTACTACCGAAGCCGCAGAAATTCCTAACACGATTGCCTCGCGCTGCCAGCAATTCACGTTTCGCTCCGTCGACTTTGCCGAGATCGTGAGCCGCATGCGCTTCATCACCGAGCAGGAAGGCATAGAGACAAGCGACGAAGTTCTCTCGGTAGTGGCCCAGGCCGGTGAAGGCAGTGTTCGCGATTCCTTGTCCGCTCTCGACCAGGCGATCGCCTGCTGCGGAACATCTCTACGCGTTGAAGAAATCCGCAATCTGCTCGGGCTGTTTGGAGCAGAGTCGCTCGAGCGTGTGGCCGAAGCAGTTCAAAAGCAGGATGGCGGTCAAATGCTCGAGATCGTTCAGGAACTGGAGCGCAACGGCCATAGTCTGCATCACTTCTCGCGCGAGCTCTCACGTTATTGGCGCAACTTGCTGGTGGCGCGCATCGCAGGTAAATCAACCCGCCTGATCGCGGCCTCCGAGCCTGAGCAGCAGGCATTACTCGCTACGGCCAACTCGTTCAGTGAAGAGGATCTAACGCGCTATCTGAATCTCTCGCTCGATCTCTACAAGGAGCTCCAATCGTCGCTGCAGCCGCGGCTTCACCTCGAGCTGGGGCTGATCAAACTCGTGCAAGCCGGCAGGATTCAGTCGATTGAAGAAGCGCTGGCGGGACTCGGCAGCGCCGCACCTGCCAGTAAGCCGGCGCGTGTGGAAGCCGCACCGCCTGCGGAACCACCGCGAACAGTTTCGGCGCGCACTGTCGAACCTCGCCCTCCGGCGCTGCAAGCTCCTCGATCAGTGCCACTGGCCGCCCCCGCACCGGCCTCAGTAGCTGCCAAGCCGGTCAGTCCTTCCGCCGATGCTTCGACGACACAGGATACTTTGCAGCAGCGTCTACATGACGCCCTGGCGGCCGCTGGTTTGCCGTTCACAGCGGATGCAATTGCGCAAGCCGAGATTAGGCTCGATAACTCCGAGCTTCTCATCCGTGCACCGAAAGCGGCGCTGCTCTCGTTAAAGGAGCCGAAGCTACAGGTGATTGCTTCCGAAGTAGTCGGAAGCCGCATCCGCGTGCGTACCGAAGCGGGAGGCGATACGATTGCGCCGCCCGTTGTTCGACGAGACCCCGAACCGGCCTCGGCTGACGAATCCGGCTTGCGGGAACGGGCGCTTTCGCACCCGGGCGTGAAACGCTTGCAGGAACTCTTTCCCGATGCGCAAATTCGCGCCGTGCGAAATTTGAGTGAATAGAAACCCTAAGGTTCAAAAAGGAAACGCTATGAAGATGCCCGGCAACATGCAGTCGATGATGAAGCAAGCGCAGCAGATGCAGCAGAAGATGCAGGAGCAGATTGCTGCCATCCGAGTGGAAGGTTCAGCCGGCGGCGGCATGGTGAACGTACGGATGGACGGGCACAAAAACATCCTCGGCGTAAAGATCGATCCTGAAGTTGCGGGCGATGTAGAAATGCTGCAGGACATGGTGCTCGCGGCATGCAACGACGCAGCCAAGAAAGTCGACGACGAGTCGCAGTCGAAAATGGGCGGCATGCTGGGCGGGCTCGGTCTTCCTCCCGGCCTGTTTTAGGTCGCTTCTAAATGGCGGAATTTGCAGAGCCGCTCGCTCGGCTGATCAATGAGTGTAAGCGCCTGCCCGGTATTGGCCAGAAATCGGCACAACGCATCGCTTTTCATCTACTCCGAGCCCCCCGTGAAGACGCGGCCAATCTGGCTCAGGCCATTCTCGATTTGAAAGACAAACTGGGCATGTGCGAACAATGCAACAACATCAGCGATGGCGATCTCTGCCTGTACTGCCGCGATCCGCATCGCGAACACGCGCAAATCTGCGTGGTCGAAGAGCCGCATAACATCCTCCCCATCGAAACGACTCATTTCCGCGGCGTGTATCACGTACTCCATGGCGCTCTCTCACCGCTCCGCGGCATCGGCCCGGAGCAGCTTCGCATCAAGAGCCTGGTCGATCGACTACAGGGCCAGGACGTCCAGGAAATCATCCTGGCCACCAATCCGACCGCGGAAGGGGAGGCGACGGCGGTCTATCTTTCGCGCCTGCTTAAACCCCTCGGGCCGCGTGTTACCCGTATCGCCATGGGCATCCCGGTCGGTAGTGATCTCGATTTTGCCGACGAAGTAACCATGTCGCGATCCATCGAAAACCGGCGGGAGATGTAGCTATGAACCTTCAGCTTGAATCCTTTCTCGAAACGGCCTTGGGTTCGATTGAGCCAACTTCAAACCAGATCGGGCGCGTGGTAGTGGAACCGGATTACGAGGCTTCCCTCGATGAACACGAGGCCAGTACGATTGCCGAGCAGTTGACTGCCTGTCTGCGAGATCAAAAGCCTGAGCCGGACCAACTCTCCTCGCCGCAAGGGGATGAGATTCAGATCGGGAACTCTTATCCGGTGTTGCGGAAATACGTCCTCCGGATCACGTTGCATGCCGATGGTGTCGAAGGATCCTGGGTCGAGGTGGCGCCGCCAGGAAACTGGATCTGAGCCGTTACCGATAGACTGGAGGGAGTGCTGGTCAACATCTCTCAGCAGTCCGAGCGTCCGAAGTGGCTGCGTGCTCCGGCTCCGGTCGGCGAAAATTATCGTGAGCTCAAGGATCTGGTAACTCGCCTCAACCTGCATACTGTTTGCGAGAGCGCGGCTTGCCCGAACGTTGGCGAATGCTGGAACCGGCGCACGGCCACTTTCATGATTCTCGGCAACGTGTGTACCCGTCGCTGCGGTTTTTGCGCCGTTCAGAAAGGCGCTCCGCTCGCCGTCGATTTCGATGAGCCAAGGCGCGTAGCCGAAGCTTGCGCGGCGCTCGGTCTGCGCTATGCCGTTATCACCAGCGTCAATCGCGACGATCGTAAGGATGGCGGCGCCGAGCTGTTTGCTCTCACGATCGAAGCGATCCGCGCACAAATTCCCGACTGCAAAGTGGAAGTGCTGGTCCCCGATTTTCAAGGCTCCCACGCGGCGATGGATATCGTCATGAATGCGCACCCTGACGTGTTGAATCACAACACCGAAACTGTCCCTCGCCTGTATCGCCAGGTCCGGCTGGGAGCTCGCTACGAGCGCTCGCTCGATCATGCTGCGCTATGCGAAACAGGTTCGGCCCCGCATACCGACGAAATCGGGCTTGATGCTGGGCTTAGGTGAAACACAGGACGAAGTGCTTTCAGGTGATGCGCGATCTGCGCGATCATCACGTGGATATTCATCACTCTCGGCCAGTATCTGCGGCCTTCGCACAAGCACCTGCCGATGCTGCGATATATTTCACCGGAAGAATTTGACGAGTATCAGCCAGGCTGGCCTCGAACTGGGTTTTGCACATGTGGAAGCGGGTCCGCTGGTGCGAAGCTCTTATCACGCGGATCACTCGCACGAGAGCGCCCAAGCCGTTCACGCCTGCACTCACTGAAGCGGGAGCGCGAGAGTCGCTTCGCATCCTGGCCCATCCTGCGCATTTCGAGCGTCAGAGTTCCGTTGTGCGCTTCGGCGATCTGCCGGCTCAGAACCAGCCCAATGCCCGAGCCGCCGCGCTTGGTTGTGAAGAACGGCACAAACAGATTCGCCGTGTTCGACAGGCCCGGCCCTTCGTCGCGCACCATGATCTCGACATAATTGCTCGTGCGTTCGTGGCGAATAAACACGCGGCCCGCCGGTCTCTTGCGCCGCGTCAACCGCATTACGGATCAGGTTGATCAACGCCTGCTCCAGTTGGTCGGCATCGCCTTGAATCGTGAGCGGAGGACATTCTTCAAAGAACACCGGCATGCGCGTTTCGAGACTGCTCACGCGCCGCAGCAGACCGTTCATCTCCACCGGTACGAAACTCGGGCGGCGGCAGCTTGGCCAGCCGCGCATACGAACTCATGAAGCGGCTTAGCGATTCCGAGCGCGTGCTGATCACATTCAGGCCGCGCGCCATATCTTCGTCCCAGTCTTCCGGCAGCGGGTCCGTTTTTACCAGCTTCTCCAGGCTTTGCGCGATCGACTTGATCGGCGTAAGCGAATTGTTCAACTCATGCCCCAGCACCCGAACCAGCCGCTGCCAGGCCTGCAGCTCCTCTTCACGCAGGGGCCGCGTCAGATCAGTAACCACCAGCAGTTGATGCGGAACACCGCCTTCTCGGAACTGGCTGCGGCGGATTCCCCAGCGGCCGTGGCACCGGGAAACGAGCGCTGCAGCGTCTGCTCCGGCTCGCCGACCAGGTACTCGGCCAACCCAGCGAAGTCGCGTCCCGCGCCAGCAGCCGCTCCGCCGGTTGCGCCAGAAGCCGTTCGCCAGCCCGATTCACCAGCCGCAGCGTCTGCTGCGGATCGAAAGCAAATGCGGCGACTTCGATCTCCTCCATCACCTTCCGGAGCAGAGCCGTGGCTTCTAGCGCGCCCAGCCGCTGGTCGCGCAGCGTCGCGGCCATCGCGTTGACCTGCTGCATCACTTCGCCCAGCGGTTCGCGCGGATTATCGACCCGAGCGCGGATAGAGTAATCGCCTTCCCGCATCGCTTCCAGCAGATTGGCCAGCGTGCGCAGCGGCCCTGCTACGCGTGCCCGGGCAGCGAAGCCGAAGCCGAGCCAGGCGGTAACAAGCAGAAGATCGACCGTCCACTGCACGCGGCCCGAGAATCCGCCAACGGCCAGCAGAAGTGGCGGCCGCGATCAATGCCGGCAGCCCAGCAAGCAGCGCCAGAAACAGCACCCGGCTATCGTGCCCGATCCTGAGTTCAACGCGGCCGAGCTTCACGAATTCACCCGCTTAGAGTCACAGGCCAAAACGCTGCAAGCGCCGGTAAAGCGCGCTGCGGCTCAATCCCAGCGCGCTGGCCGCATGGCTGACATTACCCCCGTATCGTCGCCAGCGCTTTCTTGATGAGGAACTCTTCCACGTCTTCCAGACTCATCTCTTCCAGCCGTGGCGAGCTGAACCGACCCGCTGCGCAGCGCCAGATCGCCCGCTTTGATGCAATTGCTCTGCGCCATCAGCACCGCGCGCTCCACTACGTGGTTCAGCTCGCGCACATTGCCCTGCCAGGCATGCTCCTGCATGCGCCTGCAGCGCATTCGGATCGAAGCCGGTAATGATTCTTGCGATAGCGCCGCGCATGCACGCCAAGAAAGTGATTCGCCAGCGGCGGGATGTCTTCGCGCGCTCGCGCAGCGGCGGGAGATGAATTTCGATAGTGTTCAGGCGAAACAGCAGATCCTGCCGGAAGCGCCCGTTCTGCACCTCGTCGCGCAAGATTGGCATTCGTTGCCGAGATGACGCGCACATCCACTCTCTTGGTCTTGGAGGAACCGACACGTTCCATCTCGCCGATTTCGAGCACGCGCAGCAGCTTTGCCTGCAGATTCATGGGCACGTTGGCAATCTCATCCAGGAACAGCGTGCCGGTGTCGGCCAGCTCGAAACGGCCCACGCGGTCCATCTTCGCGTCCGTGAAAGCGCCCTTCACATGCCCGAACAGCTCGCTCTCAAAAACGCCTTCCGCCAAACCGCCCGCGTTTACGGTCACCATCGGTTTATTGGACCGGCTACGGAGATGGCGTGCAAGCGTCCGCGCGACGATCTTCTTTGCCGGTGCCCGGCTCGCCGGTAATCAGATACGTTCGCATCCGACGGACCTACGCGCGAGATCAGCTCGAGCACCGGCTGCATCGCTCGGCGCTTGAGCAATCATCGTCGGCAGATTTTCGCCGCGCAACAGCTGGTTTTCTGCTTCCAGACGCTGTCCTCGCCGTAGCGCTTCACTCAGCTCGAGTTGCGTGCGCACGATGGAGGCAAGCCGCTCGTTCTCCCAAGGCTTCTGGATGAAATCGCGCGCGCCGCGGCGCATCGCCTCCACCGCCAGATCGACGCTGCCCCAGGCCGTCATCACAATCACCGGCAGGCATGGCATCGAGCGCTTGAATCTTCGCGAGCAGATCAAGCCCTTCTTCGCCCGACGTCGTGTCGCGGGTGTAGTTCAGGTCGATAATGGCGAGATCGTAATCGCGCTTCTCGATGCATTCGCAGCGCCTGCTGCGGCGATTCGGCAGATTCAATCTTGTACCCTTCGCGCTTCAGCAGCAGCCGCAAGGCTTCAAGCACGTCCGGCTGATCGTCGGCGATCAGAACGCGCATTTGCGAAGGAACCATCTTCATTCAGCTTGGAGAGCCGCTAGGCGGGTGCAGCAGAAGCTTAATTCTGTGTGATCCAGCCGTCTTCGATGTAGATAACGCGATTGCCATACTCGGCATTCTTCTCGTTGTGCGTCACCTGAACGATCGTTGTACGCCTTCGTTCATTGAGCTTCTTAAACAGCTCCATGATCTCTTTGCCCTGGCTCGAGTGCAGATTGCCGGTCGGTTCGTCAGCCAAAATCAACTTGGGCGTTGGCAATCATCGGCTCGCGCAATCGCCTACCAGCTGCTGCTGTCCGCCCGAAAACTGATTGGGATACAGATCCTTCTTGCCGACCATGTTGAACCGGTCGAGCGCGTCGCACACGATGCTCTGCCGCTCCGTTTTCTTAATGTTGCGATAAGAGAGCGGGATATCCAGGTTCTCATACACAGTCAGCGAATCCAGCAGGTGATAACTCTGGAAGACAAAGCCGATGTATTTCTTGTAGATCTCTGAGCGGTCTTTCTTGTTCAGCTTATGAATCGGATGGTCCAGAAAATGATATTCGCCCGTCCAGGCGGTGTCATGCATGCCCAGCAGGTGCAGAAGGGTCGACTTCCCTGCGCCCGGATGGGCCCATGATGGAGATAAACTCGCCTTCTTTGATGTCGACGTTGATACGCCGGAGCACGTAAGTCTTGCTTGGGCCATGCTCGAAGAATTTTTCAATGTTGCGTAGAGAGATCATTGCGGTGCGGGAATACCCGCCTCATATCTAGCGTAGAGCAACGCTTAAATGCCTTGCTGGGACAGCGGACAGAAACAAGCACTAATCAAGCGTGAAGGCGAAGCGTGAGCAGATGCGAGCGTGACGATCACCGGACAATCCGACACTCGGGCGGCAACTCTGCATCAGCGAATACTGCCAGCTGACGTTTGTATCGCTTCCAGCACGCGGCTTACTGCTCCGACGATCGCCATGCCAGCCAGCCAAGAGCGCCGATAGCAAATAGATCGACGTGTTTCGCAGATCATACTGGAACCTCCATGTTCTCCTCCACGACACGTCCATCGAAAAGATGAATCGAGCGGTCGGCATAGCGGGCATAACGCGGATCGTGCGTGACCATGCAAATGGTCGCGCCGCCGCGGTGCAGTTCACGCAAGCAGATCCATCACCTGCTCGCCATTCTGCGAATCGAGGTTTCCGGTAGGCTCATCCGCCAGCAGGATCGAAGGATCACCCGCCAGCGCCCGCGCCACCGCAACGCGCTGCTGCTGACCGCCGGAGAGCTGCGATGGATAGTGCTTGATGCGATGCGACATGCCGACCCGCTCCAGCGCTTCATGCACTTTCTTCTTGCGCTCCGTCGAAGCCATGCCGCGATACGTCAGCGGCAGCTCCACATTCTCATACACATTCAGATCGCCGATCAGATTGAAAGCCTGGAAGATGAAGCCAATCTCGCGATTGCGGATGCGCGCCCGCTCCGATAGCTTCAGGCTCTGGACCGGCTTTCGATTCAGGATGTAAGTGCCGGAGCTGGGCGAATCGAGCAAGTCCGAGAATCGCCAGCAGAGTCGATTTTCCGCAGCCTGAAGGCCCGGAGATGGAAACGTACTCCCCGCGTTGAATATCGATGTGAATGCCGGAGAGCGCGTGCGTCTCCACCTCGTCCGTGACGAACACTTTCGTGACGCCGTCCAGATGGATCAGAGGATCGGATGTTGTCATTGCTGTTCATTTCTCCTGGTCTGCACTATTTCTCGTCAAATCAATTACGCTATACGCAAGTCGTTAGGCTTCAGTTCAATCGAAGTCGCTGATACTGATTCGTACTGGGACATGTCTGACAGGATCACGCGGTCGCCAACTTTCAGTCCCTCCTGTACTTCGATGGTGTTCACCGACGCGCGTCCGAGTTTTACGTTGACCCGGGACGCGCCCTTACCATCCGGATCGATCTTAAAGATCCCGATCGTGGCATCTGGCTCTCCAGATACCGGACGGTCCATATAAACCACATCCGGCAATCGCTCGATCTCGATCGTTCCATCGACGCTCAGCTCCGGACCGCGCTCCCTGCGGCATCGGACCCAGCAGAGCCACATCGACACCCACTGTTCCGTTCAGCGCCGCAGGGTCGATGCGAATCACACGCCCGGGAATAATGCCGTTGCGCGTGTCAACCGTGGCATCGAGACCGACACGTACGATCTTTCATCTGCGTCTCGGCAATCTGCAGCACGGCTTTCAGCTTCTTGGGATCGGCAACCTTGGCAAGGATTGCTCCGAGCGCTACGCGCTGTCCTACTTCCGACATCAACTTCCTGCAGCACGCCATCGATGCCGGCGCGCATGGTGAGCTGGTCCACTTGCTTACGCTTCAGATCGTACGCGGCTCGTGCACTTTCAACCACCACTTCCTGGGCGTTCGATCTGCGCCTTGATGGCCTCGTCGGCAATATCCAGACGCTGCTTCTGCAGGGCCACGCGGTTCTGCAGCTGGTTCGCCGGGTCCACCGAAAGTCTCGAATCCAGATCGCTTTTCAGATTTAGCCGGGTCAGCTCTAAATCCCGATCCGCCAATCAGCTTGGCCTGGGTGTATTGAGATTCGAGCGAAGCCAAGCTTGCTCTCTGGTCGAGCTTGTCACTTTCGAGCTTTACCTTCAGATTGGCGAGATTTGCCTGCTCCTGCTTCAGCTGCCACTCGGCCTTCTCGGCTTCGAGTTCAAGATCAGGATCACTGAGCACCAGGATTACGTCATTCGCCTTCACCTGATCAATTCCGGCGCGCCGCACAATCTGCATCACGCGGCTGAATCCTGAGCCGCCGCAATGTAGTGAATCTCCTCCGGCTTCAATGCGCCCAGGCCATGGACCTGGATCTCAATCGGTCCGCGCCGGACTGTGCCGGGCCATTGACCACTCATTTCGACCGCAGGAGCGGCTGGCTTTAAACGCGCCACAGCGACCCCTACACCGCCGACTAACAACAAAATTCCTGCCAGAGTCAAAACACGGCGGATAATTCGCCGTCGAGCTACTTCTTTTCCGCGAGGTACATCCATATTCTCTAAGACTAGTGCAAGCCGGAGACCACGGCCGCCTTGCCGCTAAGTTGTTGTAAGAAAAAGGTTGAACACGCGGGAAGCACCTTACTGAGTGTCCGCTTTTGGGAATAGAAGCGGCAATCCCGGTTATCGCAAGTCACTTTAAACAAAGCGCCGGCTTTACGCTCAATTCAGAGACTTTCAGCCTCGCTGCTGCACCAAATCATGTGACAAGGTGTAAAAGTTCCGGTACTATTAGTACTCAGTGTTGTTTTACGAGGTAAAAGGCGGCAGATGAGAAAACTGTTAATTCTTGGAATGGCCTTTGCGCTTTCCGGTTGTGCGTTTGCAGATACCCTGGTCTGGGATGCGAACGGTATCGACCAATTTGGAACTTTGAATGTACGAACTGGCGAGTTTACGCAAGTCAGCGATCTTGGCTTCATTCCGGCGGGCCTCGGTGAAATCGGCCAAAATGTCTATACGGCTGAATGGGGCAGTGTAAATCTTCTCGCGGTCAATACTTACAATGGCACCACTAGCGTAATCGGCACGTCATCCATTTCTTTTGCAACTCTCGGGTCCACCACGACATCGTTGTACACGATTGATTCGAGTGGCGGTCTCTGGAGCATCAATCCCACTAACGGCCAGTCCAGCTACATTGGCTCGACCTTGCTGCCGATCGGTGATAACACGATTGGGCTTTCCACTGGTTCGAATACGCTTTACATGGCGCTAGGCAGCGCGGTGTATACCATCGATACTGTCACTGCACAGGCGTCATTGCTGGGCGGCAGCGGCAGCGACTCCTTTGGAGCCCTGGTCGGAGTACGCAATGTTATCTATGCCGGATCGATCATCGAACCGAACGCGCTTTATGCGATGAACCCGACGACCGGCGGGTCCACCTTTGTTTCGGCTATCGGCTCTCCGGGTTATGCGTGGGGACTAGCACCTGTTGTACCGGAACCCGGCTCATTCGCTCTCCTCGGAGCCGCCGGCATCCTGGTCGCCCTCTATTCATTAAGGCGCAAGCTTGGGTTGGCTAAGCCGATACCAGCTCTGGCAGAGCGCATGTAAAATTCTGACAACGATAAATCGTCGTTGTCCCTTTGCTTTCGAAACTTGTCAGGAACGGCGCTAACTCACCCAATCGCTGCGCAGAGCCGTTATCTACAACTAGGATTGCAAGATTAGGCTGAAACCGTTTACGCTCCTCTGCCAACCTTTGCCGCGACAACTCCCCGACGGCGTCCGTTCGAAGTACAAAGTGGCTCGAACCTGCCAGCCAGCGTCCCAGCGCCATCACTAATTTAGGAGCCGCTGTGGGCTGCGATTTCATTGTTCCCGCCGATGCGCAGAGCGCTCGCGTAGCTTGTGTCTCGAACGCCTGTTTGCCGGTCATGTGCGCCAGCCGGACCAGCACATCCACTGCAACTGAATTCCCGGTCGGTTCCGCTCCGTCGTAATCGTCTTTGATGCGAAGCAGAATATGTTTAGCGCCAGCTTCGGTGCTGAAAAAGCCGCCTTTCTCCGAGTCTTCGAAATTAGCGAAATGCTTGGATCGCCAGGCCGATGGCTCTTTCGAGGAGCAGCGGATCGGAAGTGATCTCAAAAAGATCCAGAAGGCTCTGCGCAAAAAATGCATAATCGTCCAGGAAGCCTGGCACCGCAGAATCGCCTTCGCAATAGCGGCGCAAAAGCCCGCCTGAAGTCTCGTCGTACATAGTCGCCCAGATAAAATCCATGGCTTCCAACGCTGCTTCCCTGTACCTCATGTCGCCTAGCACGGCAAAGCCTTTTGCAAGAGCCGAAATCATCAGGCCGTTCCAAGAGGTCAGGATCTTGTTGTCGAGATGCGGTCGCGGCCGCGTTCCGCGCACTTCCAAGAGCTTGCGCCTCGAAGACCGAATCGACACCTTGGCGGCGGATTCTTCGAGTCCCGATCTCGCCGCAGCCTCCCCCTCGCTCATGGCTTCGTAGAGGATGTTCCGCCCCGTGAACTCGCCTTGCGGGTCCTGCTCCACATTGCCATCGGGCTCCACTCCGTAGCGCCGGCAAAAAAGTGCGGCGGCTTCACTTCCCAAAATGGCTTCGATTTCACTCCTGCGCCAGATGTAGAATGCACCTTCTCCCGAGTGGCCCGGAGTTTCAGGATCCGGGCTATCGGCATCCTCGGCCGAGTAAAACCCGCCGGCCTGATCGGTTAGATCCCGGAGCACATAGTCAAATATGCCCCGCGCCACATCCGCGAACTCCTCGTCGTTCGTGACCTGATAAGCCTCCAGATACGTCACCGCTAATTGGGCCTGATCGTAAAGCATCTTTTCGAAGTGCGGGACAAACCATCGTTCGTCTACCGAGTAGCGGTGAAAGCCGCCGCCGAGGTGATCGTGCATCCCGCCGGCTGCCATGTGCCGCAGCGTTGCCGTTACCATCTCCAATGCATCTTCGTTTTGCTGGGCGGCGTAGAACCGAAGGAGGTAATCTAACGCCACTGGCCGTGGGAACTTGGGGGCTGCGCCGAATCCGCCCCATTTGGAGTCGAACATGCGCCGGAACTGTGAATACGGAGCTTCGAATAGTTTGGCCGTAAGCTCGCTCGAGCCTGCGCCCGCGCCACCTAACCCGCGCAATTGCTCTGTTACCTGTTCCCCCGAAAGCTCTACGCGCGCACGATCGTTCTGCCACATCCGCGCCAGGTGCTCGAGAACGTCTCGAAATCCGGGTCGTCCGTAGCGCCCGTCCGGCGGAAAATATGTCCCTCCGAAGAAAGGCTTCAGCTCCGGCGTCAGCCACACGGACATCGGCCACCCGCCACTCCCGGTTGAGGCCTGCACGAAGAGCATGTAGATCCGGTCTACATCGGGCCGTTCCTCACGATCCACTTTCACCGGCACAAAGTGCCGATTGAGGACGGCCGCGATCGACTCGTCTTCGAAAGATTCGTGTGCCATAACGTGACACCAGTGACAAGTGGAGTAACCTATCGAAAGAAATATCGGCTTCGACTCGTTTTTTGCTTTGGCGAAAGCCTTTTCCCCCCAGGGCAGCCACTCCACCGGATTGTGAGCGTGCTGGCGTAAATACGGGCTCTTCTCGTCGGCCAGAGCATTGGTGTGCATGCGCTCTCAGTCTAGCGTTTGAGAAGCGCACTGAGCGCGATCGCGCAGCCGCGGTCAGAACGAGGCTAGCTGCCCGGCGTGTCTTTCTTCATCGGCTGGGGCAGAGGCTTGCGTGGGAACATTTCCGGACGATTCGCGATCTCGTAAACCATGGTGGCAATGATCGCCGAAGCCTGCATCAAGTCTTCCGGTACGGCATGCGAATACGTGTCCATATCGGAGTGATGCGTCACCGTTCCATAATCGAGCGGATCCTGTATGAACTGAAAGCCGGGCAGTCCAACGGCATCGAAAGAGAGATGATCCGTTCCGCCTGTGTTTTTCAGTGAGAGCGTCCTTGCGCCCATGTCATGGAAGGGCATAAGCATCCGCTCAAATAGCGGACGCGCGCCATCGTTGCCCTGCAGGTAAACGCCGCGAATCTTGCCGCTGCCGTTGTCCAAGTTGAGATAAGCATCGAGCTTGGCCTGCTCCGGCTTAAGCTGCATCGTGTCGGGATCGCCAAAATGCGCTTTCACGTAAGCTTTCGAACCGTAGAGGCCCTGCTCCTCGCCACTCCAGAGGCCGATACGCACTGTTCGATCCATGGGCAGGTTTAACGTTTTCAGAATACGCATGACTTCGATCATCACCGCGCTTCCGGCGCCATTATCCGTCGCGCCCGTGCCGGTGTGCCAGGAGTCGAAATGAGCACCAATCATTACAACCTCGTCTGGCTTTTTCTGTCCGGGTATTTCGCCCACCAGGTTCAGCCCATTCGCGTCGCCATCCCCTGCTTTGGCTTCCAGACTGAGTCGCAGAGAGACGGCCTGCTTTCTCTCGAGCAGCCTAGTCATTCGCGTGTACTGTTCCTCGGTGACGACGAAAGTGGCTGGAGCCATCGCATTCTTAGCCTGATGCGGACCTGCTGCCTCTCCAAAGAGAAGTCCATTATGCGCCCGATTATCGGCCCGGATGATGCCGCTTACGCCCTCATCGTTGAAAAACTTGGCTTCCTTCGCGTGCAGTTCATCGAAGCGATCGAACATCTTGTCAATCACCGATTCCGGCAGGCTGTTGAAATATTTGCGGGCCTCATCCGGATCCGTCGGGATCTTGAGTTCGTCGAGACTGACGTTCTTTTTGATGCTTGGCTCCGGAGCTTCCGCAATGCTTGCCAGTTCAGCATCCGTATAGCGCGTAAAAAGCGCCTTGGTCGTCGGCTTCGGAGCCCTGAGCTCGGTAATAAGCACGACCTTGCCCTTCAGCTTGCCCTTCCACTGTGCTTCGTACTGGTCGAGCGCCTCCTGCTGCTTCTTCATGTCGTAGCGACTCTCCGGCGTGTGGATCGGAGCATAAAGCGCATCTGCGGTCTTAGCTCCTCGTGTCGGCGCGCTCCACGCGAGAGGCGCGGCCACCAGATGTGAGTAGCGCGGACTCGTCATTTCAAGCTCGTAATGCTGCAGCGACCAGCTCCGCCCGAACGGTCCCCAGGCCTCCCCGTGAACGTTCTCGATTCCATATTCTTTTAGACGGCCCATGGCCCAATCAGCCGCTTGCTGAAACTCCGGTGAACCGGTCAGTCGCGGGCCGTAAAGATCGGTCAGGTTCTCAAGCGTATCCATTACGTGCGAACGATCAAACGCTTCCATCTTGATCTTTCCCACCGTCTCAAGAGACTTGTCCTCCTGGGGCCAGAGTGGACCAGCCGCAACAGCGAAAGAGATGAGAATGGCCAGGGTTGATCGCATATCGCTCTGTTTTAACACGCCCTCGAACGTGACATTCCCCTTGACGATCTACAATTAAAGGGCTATTGTAGATAGTCGAGGGAAACACTTTGGGCAAACCGACAGACATGGTGCAGGGAACTTTGGATCTGCTGATCCTGAAAACGATTTCGCTCGAGCCGATGAACGGCTGGGCCATTGCCAAACGAATCGGTCAGGTCTCTAAAGATGTTTTGCAAGTGCAGCAAGGATCGCTCTACCCGGCGCTGCACCGCCTGGAACAGCAGGGGTGGATTAAAGCCGACTGGTCGGAATCGGAAAACAACCGAAAAGCCAAATACTATTCACTGACGGCTGCAGGACGTAAGCAGCTCAAGGCTGAACTTGCGAATTGGGAGCGCCTGTCGGGAGCGATCGGCCTCGTCATCCAGATGGTCTAAAGGAATCCGAAATGCGCTGGTCTCAAGTCCTTTCTCTTCGTCTGAGAACTTTGTTTCAGAGGAGCCGTGTCGAATCGGAACTGCAGGTTGAGCTACGGGATCACCTGGTACGCGAGACGGAAGCAAACATAAAATCGGGCATGAGCGCGGAAGAGGCTGCCTACGCCGCCCAGCGTTCCTTGGGTTCGTCGGCTCTTTATGAGGAACAGTGCCGCGACCAGCGTGGGACCGGCATCTTCGACTCGCTGGTGCGTGATTTCCGCTATGCCTTTCGCGTGCTGGCCAAAAAGCCCTTCTTCACGGCGGTGGCGATTGTCACTCTGGGTCTGGGGACAGGAGCGAACACAGAAATATTCACACTGGTCAACGCTCTGCTGCTTCGCCCTCTGCCGGTGCCCGCTCCGCAGCAGCTTGTCTCGCTGAGTGATGGCAAGAGTCCGGTCTTCTCGTATCCCAACTACCGCGACATTCGCGACCGCAACAACGTCTTCGCAGGTTTGGCCGCTTCGCGCTTCATTCCCGTTCATTTCAGCCTGGGAAGCAATCGGAATTTTCGGGTCTGGGGTTACGAGGCAACGGACAACTACTTCGACCTGCTCGGAGTTCAACCCCGCTTGGGAAGTTTCTTTCGTGCTGATGACAGTTCCGCTCCCGGCGCAAACCCGGTCGTGGTTCTCAGCTACGGTTGCTGGCAAGGACGTTTCGCTGCCGATCCGAACGTAATCGGCCGCCGGTTGAAGATCAACAATTTTGATTTCACGGTAGTTGGAGTGGCCCAACCTAACTTCGCTGGGACAGAGCTCATCGTGACGCCCGAGTTTTGGATCCCGATGAGCATGGAGAGGCGCATCGACCCGGGCAGCCGGTGGCTTGAAGACCGAGCCGAAAGCATGATCTGGCTGTTGGGACGATTGAAACCCGGAATCACGCGCACGCAGGCCCAGGCATCCCTCGCCAGGGTAAGTCATCAACTGGCGCGCGAATACTCGCAAACCAGCGTAGGCATGAGGATCGAACTGGGGACGCCGGGCTTAGTGGGCAAGGCGCTCCGCGGTCCCATCACCGCTTTCGCTGCCGTGGTCACAACCGTTGGCGCTCTCGTGCTGCTTCTGGCATGCATCAATCTGGCTGGTCTTTTGCTCGCCCGCGTGTCGGACCGCCGGAAGGAGATTGCCGTCCGGCTTTCGATCGGCGCAAGCCGTGCCCAGATCTTGCGGCAATTGCTGACCGAAAGTTTCGTTTTGGCAGCGGGTGGAACAGTCACCGGCGCAGCTTTTGCGCTGGCCGCGTCGCGAGCCCTCAGTCTTTGGCATCCGCCCTTCGATCTCCCGGCAAATACCTCGTTTGCGCCGGACGCTCACGTATTTTTCTTCGCCATTCTTATAGCATCGGTCACGGCCCTGCTATGCGGGCTGGCCCCCGCACTGCACGCAACACGGGTCGATTTGGTTCCTGCCCTCAAAAGTGCTGCCGCCCACCAGCCATTGCGGCGTTTAACAACGCGTGATCTGCTGATCGTTTCGCAAGTCGCGCTTTCGGTTGTTCTCCTGATCAGTTCAGTGTTGGTCGTCCGAAGCCTTTACAACGCCCTGAAGATGAACTTGGGATTCAATCCAGAGCAGGCCGTCTCAGTGTCTTTTGATTTGGGATTGCAGGGCTACAACGAGATGCGCGGGAGGGAGTTTCAGGCGCGAATGCTTGCAAAGGCTAGTCTGCTGCCGGGCGTCCAAGCGGCAGGATTGATCAATAATCCGCCCCTCCGGCTGGGGGAAAACGATAAGGACATTTCGATACCCGGCCGGCCACGGCTGCCAGGGACTGCGCCTATTTCGGCTCGGATTTTTAACATTTCACCGGGCTATCTGCGTGCAGCAGGAACCCGCCTGATCGCGGGCCGCGATATCGATATTCACGACCGGGCCGGCACTCCGCTCGTCGCGTTGGTCAACGAGACGTTCGTGCGAGAATTCTTTGCTGGCAAGAACCCTGTCGGGGCAGAATTCTCGCTCGGCTCGAGCCCGAGAGAAAAGCCCATCAGAATCGCGGGCATCGTTCAAGACGGCAAGTATGAATTCCTCAGTGAAGACCCAACACCGGCTGTCTTTGTACCTTTTTCGCAGGCATACAATGGCTGGACTACCGTTGTCGTCCGAACATCGCTACCTGCCGAGCAGGCAACAGACTTGCTGCGCCGGACCGTGGCGGATCTTGATAGCGACTTGCCCCTATTCAACAGCGGCAGTCTGAAGGACCAACTTGCATTTCCACTCTTCCCTGCTCGTCTTGCCGCCATCATCCTGGGAGCCTTCGGAGCTCTCGCCGCGATGCTTGCTGCCATAGGCGTTTTCGCAATGGTCTCTTTCGGCGTCGCTCAGCGCTCACGTGAAATCGGCATTCGGATGGCGCTGGGAGCTCGGGCAGGACAGGTGCTTGCCTTCGTTCTACACAGAACGGTGATTCTTTGCGCGGCCGGGATCGTGGCTGGAACCGTCTTCACGTTTGCAGCCGCCCGTCTGCTTTCGACACTTTTGTATGGCGTTAGTTCGCGCGATCCGCTAACCTACGCAATCGCAATTTCGCTCATGTCGGCGGTGGCTGTTGTCGCGTGCTGGTATCCGGCGCACCGGGCCATTCGCATCGATCCTGCTAAGACCCTGCGTGCACAGTAACACCTGAACCGCGTTTTAGGCCAGCGCCGCTTCAGCTTCTGCCAGGTTAGAAAACGTGACAAGTACGTCGCGCACTCCACACACCGTGAACATGGTCAGCAACCGTTCGCTCACGTTGATTAGAGCGTATTTGCGATTGTTCTTGCCGCAGGAGACATGTAATCCGAGGATTGCGCCCAGCGCCGCCGAATCCATGTAGGGAACTCCGGCCAGATCCAACACCAGCAGAGCCGGCTTTTCATTGCGCGTCAGATCCTGAAATGGGAAGAAATTACGGATGGTGAGAGGACCGCTGACTTTGAGCACCTTCACGCCATCGCGCGAGCTCGATTCAAGCGCAATAGTTACGTCTTGCGAAACCTCATGGTTCATGGTCTCCCATCATATTCCGTACTTGTTTCAGTTGCGTGAACGAAGAAGCTTTTTAAATCGACTTCTTGCCGGGAGCGCGCCGTCCCGCGGCCGTAGTAGCCGGTTGCGCAAGTAGTTCCTCGATGTGCTGCCGGATCGCATTTTCGTTCATCAACTTGCCGTATTCCTCGGAGCTCCCGGCCGGAGTTTGATAGCGAATCGTACCTTTCCGATCGATCATCACGAGCTGCGGCACCACCATCCGGTCCATGATCGAGAATCCGAGGAAGCTCATCATAGGATCGCGCCCGATGAAGCCAACGGGATAGCCGACCTGAAAATTGCTCGCGAATGTCTGCGCCATTAAGGCAGCCTGATCAGGAGTTCGATTTTCGTCAAGCGCGTTGATTGCCAGATCAAGGGCCTGGAAACCGCGTGGGCCATACTCCTGCTGCAGCCGGGTCATCACTTTCGAAGCTTCCTGGCAGTGCGAACAGGTCGTTAGAATGAACTCGATCGCCACCACCTTGCCGCGATACTGGCTAAGCAGCTTATCTCCCTCTCCTGCCAGCGTAAAGGCAAGCTCGGGCGCTTTCCTGGTCGCATTCGTATCGGCGATCAAGAGAGCGGAAACAATACCAAGCGCAAGGATGGAACTAAGTAGTTTCAATCAACGTGCTCCAATCAATATCTTACTCGTTTCCGCCCTGCGCATAGAGCGCCGCCGCATTATCGTGCAGGTAACCACGAGCTGCTTTTAACGCCTGCTCTCTTGTCATCGCCTTCTCGGAAACCAGTTCAGCCAGCGCCCCAGCCAGCGCCTCCCGGGCCGAGTGCACCGCTACCCAATACGACTCTTCCGCGCCTAAGGCTTCGTTGAACGGAAACGCATCGCTGCCGAACAAAAGTTTGTCAGGGTAAATGGAAAGCCAATACTTGAGAATGTTTTTAAACTCCGATGGATAAAGCACCAGCTCGACAAACGAGGAATCGACATACACGTTCTTTCTGGCGGCAAGCCAGATGACCTCGCGATCATAGGGGAAGCCCCCATGCAGTAACACAAAGCGAATGCCGTTGTAGCGCGGATCACGCAGTACGTTTTCAAGATTCAGCACATTGCCGTTTTGCAAGCTGAAGAAGTCGCCAATGCCGACGGAGCTGTGGAAGTGCACGGCCAGATGCAAGCGCTGCGCCTCGTTGAGTAAGTGCCGGAAAACGCAATCTTGGAAAACCGTATACTCCGCCGCCGACGGCGCGCCGCTGTGATGATACTTCGCATACACCGGCGCAGCTTCTTCTTTCGATGGGTCGGAGAAGCTCAACGAGCGGAAGTAAGCAGCCTCGAACTTAATGGCGATCGACCCGTTCTTCTGGTTCTGCTCTAGAATGCGCGTAACGAACTCCAGGTAGGCATCAAGCGTATCGGGAACAGCGCTCAAGCCGGCCTGCTTCAGTTCCCGCTGCAGCTTATTCTGCTGGAGAGGAATGTAAGTCTGTTCGTCTACATTCTTTTCCAAATAGTGCTGGTTGTCGAATGGAAAAAGAAACGAGTCCACGAAAGAAGCCCACAGGAATCTCTTCCGGTCCAGATAGTCCGGCATCGCGACCCGATTCGCGATAACCGTCTCGATCCCGAGTTGGTCGAGTATGCGATCGAAGTAGCGGCTTCCTTGCGCTCGTTTCAGCCCCGCCTTGCGCTCGACCAGCCAGCGGGTGTGCGCCGGCGAGAAATCGCTATACGGATACTGAAACAGAGCCTTGGCCGCGGCGGTTAGGTCCGGATTATCCGCTCTCAAGCGGAACGCCGAACTGCCCGGCGGGGATGCCATCGCATCCACATCCGGATCGTCAGCATAACCAGGGTGGGAATGATCGTCAAAGATCGGAATCTGTTGAATCTGATTCCGAAGATCGCGGTACAAGGCTGGGAGATTGCCTGTTCCATAGACCGTGGACTGGGCTTGCGACTCGGGCCCCACCACAAGCGCCCAGATCATCGCGGTCAGCAGGCCAGAGAGAAGAAACCGCATGGGTCAGAACGAATACTTCGCCGAAAATTGAATCAGGCGCGGCGTGCCCACTGTGCTTGTGATCTGCCCGAAGTTCGAGGGGCTCTGAATGTCGAGAAAGGCAGGGTTCGCAAAGTTGGCATGGTTGAACAAATTGAAGAAATCAGCTGTGATGCGAAGTGCCTGTCGTTCCGTTACGGCGAACGACTTCCCTGCTGAGAAATCCCAATTCTGCTGGAATGGCCCGCGAAAGGTATTGCGTCCCAGGTTGCCGAACCCGGTAGAGCCATCCGAGCCCGCGGCCTGCGCCGGGGCAAAAGCATCGATGTTCGTGAACCCACCCAATCGGTCCTCAACCGAACCCTTTGTCAAGGGACTTACGCCGAGAATCAAATCAGGCGTGGTCGGCGTACCGGTCCCGAGCAGGCCATAAGCAGAGCCCGCCGCCGAATCGATAACAGTAAACGGCGCGCCGGATTGAAATGTAGTTACGCCGCTGATATACCAACCGCCGAGAGCACCGTGTACAAAGCCTGTGGAGTGCGCGAAGAAGGGCATGCTGTAGGTGTAGTTGAGAATCAGTCGATGCGTATGATCGAAGTCGGCTGGTCCGCGCGAGTCCCGCAGCGATGTCTGGTCATTGACCGCCGAGTTCAAAGAGGTGTTGCCGGTCGAAGTCTCGTCGATCGCCTTCGAGAACGTATACGCTGCCTGGAAGTGCAGCCCGTTTGCAAAACGGTGCGACAACGTGGTCTGAAAAGAGTTGTAAACGGAATTCGCGTCGTTCGCAAACACCTGGAAACCGGAGACGCCTAGTCCCGGGAAGCGCGCGCGCGCATTCACATTCGCGAGCGTATTTTGATTGATCGTATAAGTGGTTCCGTCGGTAGCGGTCAATGTCAGCGGGTTCGTGCGTGCATCATACGCCTGATTTAAATCGCGAGTCTCTCGCAGGTGCGTGCCTTTAGTTCCGACATATCCAAGCTCGAGCACCCAGCCGGCGCCCAAATTTTGCTGCAGCGAAAGATTCCATTGTTGCGTGCTGGGATTGACGTAGCGAGCCGGCACTTCGAGGCCGAGATAATTGACACTGTTCCCGGTATAGACGGGCGTCTGCGTGGTGTCGCGGGTCGGATTTCCGTTAGCGTCGACGAAGCTTTGCAAGCGCGAATAAACCGGAACGAACGCCGGATCGATCACGCCACCTTTCGGGAGCGCGCTCGCGAAAACCGTTCCCATCGTACCCGGCACACCGGCTGCACTGGTTATCGGCAGGAACGGAGTCACGAAAGATAGTTGATCAACCGCGCCGACATCTTCGCGAACATAGTAAATGCCATAGCCGCCACGGACCGCCGTCGAGCTCTTGCCAAACAAGTTATAGGCGAAACCGAAGCGCGGCCCCCAATTAGAGGCGTAGTCGTTGTTCAGCGTGGTGGCGCTACGCGTGCCCACTAATCCAGGAACGTTCAACTTGCTGACGCACGTCGGATAAACGAACGGATTCTGGCCCGTCAGGCCGAGCGTCGGAATGGTGTTGCCGATGTGACAAAGATCATCCGTCACGGCCCCATTCAGCTCCCATCGCAGACCAAGATTCAAAGTCAGGTCGCGCGTGATCTTGTAATCGTCCTGCACGAAGAGCGACGTATCGGCAATCCGATATTCGTGGTTCGAAACACCGCTGCCGCCAAAAGTAAAGGCTGGCGCACCGAGCAGGAACTCCTGAAAGTCTGAACAGCCGAGCGCACAAGGACCGCTCGCCGTGGTTCCCGGACTGAAGAAGAGCTGGCCGTTGAATACCTGCGGAAAATCTTTGTCGAGATTGACGCGATCGAACTCGCCCCCGAAGCGGACCAGGTGCTTGCCGTTCGACCAGCTCGTCGTATTGAGCAAGATGATGTTGTTCTGATCTTGCGTTTGATTCGCAGCCGGCGTTGGGCCGATTTGAAAACCAGAGCTAAACGTGAATTTGTAAATCAGGTTGTCGAGATTATTGTTTGGCCTCTGAATGCCAAGCTGATCCGCCGTTACGATCGGCGTATTCACTGCTTTATTGTTGATACGCACGAAGCCAAAGCGAAACTCGTTCACCCAGGCCGGGGAGAAGGTGTGCGTCTCCGTAACGTTTAGAAACCGGTCGCTCACCGGTAGATCGTAAGGAAAATTCAGGTCGCTCGGCGATATGCTTCCCCCGAACGATGCTTGTAGACCGCCTGCTCCGAAAGGCAGCTTCGATTCGAAATCCGAGAAGAAGAACCGGCCGGAGATCTTGTCCTTGGGACCTAGTTCTTTATCGTAGTTCGTCGTGAACTGATCGTCGTTATAGCGGCCTGCGCGGCTGTAGTTAAAACGCCCGGTACTGCCCGCCGTGCCCGCAACGCTCGGAATCAGGTATCCGCCGGGGCTACTGCCAAACTGATTTCCTTTCAGAGCAAGCAGCTTCAAAGCTACCGGATCGATCTGGGCCGTCGGATCGTTCGGAAAAAATGTGCTCGCCAGAGAAGCAGCCGATCGATCCACTGGAAGTACCGGAAGCGATGTGCCGATAATCGTTCCCGATGAGAGCCCGCTCAGCTGCCGCGTCCCCTGATAGTTCACGAAAATATAACCCCATTTTCCTTTCGGCAAAATCGGAGCGCCCAGGCTGCCGCCGAAAACATTCTGCTTTACCGTCGGCCGTGGATTGCCCTGACTGTTGAGAAAAAACTCATTCGCGTTCAGGTCGTCATTTCGGAAAAACTCGAACACATCGCCGTGTACCTGATTGGTACCGCTCTTCAGCACGGCATTGATGTTGCCGCCTCCATTACGGCCCTGCGACGCGTCGTATAAGCTCGTTTGCACTTTGAACTCTTGCACAACATCGGGGCTCGGCAAAGGAGTGTTGGTCAGTTCGCCAACGTTATAGTCGCTGGCGGTGATGCCTTCGATTTGGTAGTTATTATTGTCTTCACGCTGCCCGTTGACCTCGATGCGTGTATCGCCGCGGCCAAGTGACGCAGATGCGTTTAAGTTCGACGAACTGCCCGAGGAAAGCGCCAGCAACTGTTGAAAGTTCTGCGTTGCTAGCGGTAATGTACTGATCGTTTGGCTGGAGAGAGACTGCCCAGTGGCGGCATTGCTCGTTTCGACACTTGCGATCTGCGCCTGTACGTCGACTTGTGTCGCTATTGCTTGCGGCTCGAGAGTTGCCGTTAGCCGGGTCGTCTCCGTTACCCGCACTTCCACCGAAGCCAGCCGCGTCTGGCCAAAACCCGGTGCGCTAATCAGGATCGAATAAGTACCGGCCGCCAGTAGCGGAGCCGTGAAGCTGCCGCTCGCGTCGGTCTCGAGATGCCTGACTGTGCCCGAACCGCCCGAAATGTCAATTTGCGCCTTGGGAATGACAGCTGAGCTTCGATCGAGAACTGTGCCCGAGATGGCCCCGGTAGCCCCACCTTGCCCGAAGAGAAATTGAGGTGAAAGAAGAAAGAAAAGTGCGATGAATGAACGTTGCAACGTGCGTTCCTGGTCCCGCGCCCGCGACGGAGCAGCGGCATTTGATGTTCGTATGCCCGTTAGTATAGCCAGATCTCGATCGACTTAACGAGATTCTCCGATTGCGTACTTCTCCTCGCCCTGTTACTCTGAAGCAAAGCTTCGCGTGGCAGCGCTTACTCTCCCAGAGAAGCGCCAAGTCATTGGAGTCGGAATCAGCCAGACGGACTACGCTCAGGTCGTTGACTGCTGCCGCCAATGGGCACAAGAACGGCGGTCTCTCACTTACTCAACTGGACATTACATCTGTGCCGTTTCCGTGCACGGCGTTATCGCCGCGCGCGACGATCCGCAAATGTCTCAAGTCCTGAATGAGGCCGATATCGCAACGCCCGACGGCATGCCCCTCGTATGGGCTCTTCGCTCACTTGGGGTGCGTGAACAACAGCGCGTTTACGGACCGACCCTGATGCTGGAAATCTGCCGCAACGCGGCGCAAACCGGTGATCGTATCTTTCTTTACGGCAGCCGTGAAGATACTCTCCACATCCTTGGCGAGCGCCTTCGTATGAGATTTCCCGGAATCGCGATCGTCGGCTCCTATGCGCCGCCATTTCGCACTTTGACCGGGCAAGAAGACCTCGCCGTTCAGAATCTGATCCGCGCGGCTGATTCCGATATCATCTTCGTTGGCATCAGCACGCCAAAGCAGGAGAAGTGGATGCACACCCATCGAAGCTGTTTCCCTGGGGTCACGATGATCGGCGTCGGAGCGGCCTTCGATTTTCATGCCGGGCGAACTCCGCAAGCGCCTGGCTGGATGCAGCGCAACGGGCTTGAGTGGTTGTTCCGGCTTGCGGCTGAGCCGGCACGCCTCTGGCGCAGGTATTTGCTGGTCACACCCCGCTTTCTGCCGCTATGGGCGATGCAGGTGCTCCGAAGTTCCAAGAAGATTCGGCCCGCCGGCTAAACTCACGTGGCGATAAGCGAAATCGTGAAGGCTGCCGCGGCTGCTCGCGAAAGAGCGCGTGCTCCTTTCTCCGGTTTCAAAGTCGGCGCCGCAATCGAAGACGAGAGTGGTCGAATGTTCACGGGCTGCAACATCGAAAACTCGACCTATGGCTTAACGATGTGCGCGGAACGCGTGGCGCTGTTCAAAGCAATCTCGGAAGGAGCAGTTACGCTGGTGCGCATGGCCGTAATTGCCGATACCAGTTCGCTCACGCCGCCTTGCGGTGCCTGCCGGCAGTTGATGTGGGAGTTTTGCCCAAAAGCCGAACTGATCCTCGCGAATCTTTCAGGAAAACACGAGATCGTCTCGGTCTCTGATCTCCTGCCCAGGCCCTTCGATGCTTCGTTTCTCTAATCTGATTGCTCTGCTGCTCTTCGCTTCTCTCCTAGCCAGGGGCGCCGAAGCTGTCGATTGGATTGTGCGCGCCCGCTACGTAGTCACGATGGACGCCACTCATCGAGTAATCCAGAACGGCGCCGTCGCAATTCAGGGGTCGCGCATCGTCGCGGTCGATACTCAGGCCGCCATAGCTCGCGAGTTCAGAGCGTCGCACACGCTGGACAAACCCGATGCCCTGTTGGCGCCAGGCCTGATCGACACGCACACGCATGCGCCGATGTCGCTGTTCCGCGCCATTGCGGACGACCGCCGGCTCGAGGACTGGCTGCACAACTTTATCTTTCCTGCCGAATCGCGCAATGTGACGCCGGAGTTTGTCCGCTGGGGAACGCGGCTGGCTTGTCTGGAGATGGTCCTGGCAGGCATTACTACTTATACGGACATGTACTACTTCGAAGACGCCGAAGCGGAGACGGCTAAAGAGGCAGGCGTCCGCGGCGTTCTCGGCCAATCGATTATCGGCTTTCCGGCGCCTGATTACCCGACCTGGCAGCAGGCCATCAAAGGCGCCGAACATTTCATTGAACGCTTTCGCCATGATGAGTTAATCGTGCCCGCCGTTGCGCCGCACGCGATCTACACAACCCCGGACGAGGCACTCATTGCGGCTCACGATTTGGCAATCAAGTACGATGTGCCGCTTACCATTCATCTGGCCGAAACCGTTACCGAACGGGACGAGTCGATGAGCAAGCGCGGTCTGACACCCACCCAGGTACTCGAGAAGCTGGGCGTTCTCGATGGCCGCGTTATCGCCGCCCACTCCATCTGGGAAGACGACAACGATCTGCAAATTCTGAAACGGCACAACACGGGCGTGGCTCACTGCCCTTCAAGCAATATGAAACTCGCCGACGGGGTGGCGCATGTGACTGCCATGTTGAAGCTCGGTATCCACGTCGGGCTCGGCAACGACGGGTTTGCCGGCAGCAACGACAGCGCAGATCTGCTGCGGGAAATGGATCTCGCAGCCAAGCTGCAGAAGGTCACCTTGCTCGACCCAACCGCTCTTCCGGCAGAACAAGCATTCGAAGTGGCAACTATGGGCGGCGCCCGGGTGCTCGGTATGGATAACCAGATCGGCTCTCTTGAGAAGGGCAAGCGGGCTGACCTATTCTCGCTTTCGCTCAAGCATTCCGTGGCCGTTCCCTTGTACAACATCTACTCCGTGCTTGCTTATACCGCCCGTGCTTCCGATGTTGAGGATGTCTTCATCAATGGGCGCCCGATTGTGCGCGCCCGCCACGTCCTTACGCTCGATCAGGAGCAGATCTTTGCTAAGGCCGATTTCTATAAACAGCAGATCCTGGCAAGCCTTCCTCATTAATTCTTTGTTAAGAAGACGCGTGATACGGTAATGACAAGACTTACATGGCTTGGTTCAATCGTCAAAAGCCTTCAGTGGACGGCAGTCCCACGCCAAACGGCGAAAAAACCGTAAAGACCGAAGGTTTATGGCAGAAGTGCGATTCTTGCGGACAGATTATCTGGCGCAAAGCGGTCGAGGAGAATAAGCAGGTCTGCCCAAAATGCGGGCATCATTTCAGGATCAGCGCGCGGGAGCGCCTCGAGCTTCTCTTCGATAACGGAGAGTACGTTTCGCACGATCCAGACTTGCGCTCGTCGAATCCGTTGAGCTTCGTCGATTCGAAGCCTTATGAACAGCGCCTCCGCGAGATGGAGCAAGCGACGCAAATGCCCGATGCCGTCATCTGCGGCAGCGGCCTCCTCAATGGCCGTCGGGTTCACATCTGCGCGCTTGAGCTAAAATTCATCGGCGGCAGCATGGGCTCCGTTGTCGGCGAGAAAATTACCCGGGCGATTGAGCGATGCCTGGCAGAGAAGACGCCGCTCATCATCGTTTCGGCATCCGGTGGAGCGCGTATGCAGGAAGGCGCTATCAGCCTGATGCAACTGGCCAAGCTTTCGGCGGCTCTGATGCGTCTCGATCAGGCCGGGCTGCCTTACATCAGCATATTGACTGACCCGACTACGGGTGGCGTCACAGCCAGCTTTGCTATGCTCGGCGACTTAAACATAGGCGAGCCGGGCGCTCTGATTGGCTTCGCCGGGCCGCGCGTGATCGAGCAGACCATCCGGCAGAAGCTTCCGGAAGGCTTCCAACGCAGCGAGTTTTTACTAGACCACGGGTTTCTCGATGCCGTTGTAAAGCGCACCGAGCTCAAAGACTATCTCAATAACGCGCTGAATCTTCTCGCCGCATAAGCCGCGACCGTGCGCGCCGCTTCGTCAATCGGCGAAAATAGAAACAGATGCTGCAACTGACAGGAGCCGGCAAGCGCTATGGACATAAGCTCCTCTTTGAAGACCTCGATTGGCTGATCACTCCGAAAGAGCGCACGGGACTTGTAGGCGGTAACGGAACCGGTAAATCCACATTGTTGAAGGTCGCGGGCGGTCTCGAGCAGCTGGACTACGGCTCCTTGGCCGTTACCAAAGGGATGCGCGTCGGCTATCTCCCTCAGGATGGCTTGCAGGTGAGCGGCCGGACTGTTTTCGCCGAGTGTTTGAGCGTCTTTGCCGGCGTCCAGGAACTTGAGACTGAGCTCGAGCGTCTGACGGCCCGCATGAGCGACCTCGACCCGCTCGGCGAAGAGTACCGGCTGGTGGCGAACCGGTTCGAGCGCGCCGATAGCGAGTTCCGCTCGCGCGACGGCTACACGATTGAAGCGCAGGTAGGCGCCGTGCTCACCGGCCTCGGGTTTCGCAAAGAAGACTGGACCAGGCAGACGGAAGAGTTCTCCGGCGGCTGGCAGATGCGCATCGCGCTCGCCAAGCTACTGCTTGAAAAACCTAATCTCCTGCTACTCGATGAGCCGACAAACCATTTGGATCTGGAAGCGCGTGATTGGCTCGAGAGCTACCTGACCAATTACGAGTACGCCTTTATTCTGATTTCTCACGATCGGTATTTCCTCGACGTAACGGTCAAGAAGATCGCCGAAATCTGGAACAAGAAAGTCCATTTCTACAGCGGCGGGTACGAAAAATATCGAACGCAAAAAGCCGAACGCCTGGCACAGCTCGAATCGGCCTACAAGAATCAGCAGGAAAAGATCGCCCAGCTGGAGACTTTTATTAATCGCTTCCGGGCTCAGGCGACCAAAGCGAAGCAGGTACAGAGCCGCATCAAAGAGCTTGAGAAGATCGAACGTATCGAGCTTCCTCCAGAAGAAAAGACCATTCACTTTACCTTCCCGCAGCCTAAGCCGAGCGGGCGCGTAGTAGCCCAGTTTAAAGGCGTGTCGAAAAGCTTTGGCACGAAGAACGTACTTCGGGATGTTGATTTCACGATCGAGCGGGGCGACAGAATCGCGCTGGTGGGCGTAAACGGCGCCGGAAAGTCCACGCTCATCAAATTGCTCGCCGGAACCGAGGCCCTGACATCAGGCGAATACACGCTTGGACACAACGTCGAACTCGATCATTTCGCACAGGACCAGTACAAAGAGCTGAATCCGGATTCTCGGGTGTTGGATGACCTTCGTGAAGCTGCGCCTCGCATGCAGGATACGGAGCTGCGCAATCTGCTTGGCTGCTTCCTCTTCAGCGAGGATGACGTATTCAAACACATCCGAGTGCTCTCAGGCGGTGAACGCAACAGGTACGCGCTGGCCCGCATGCTTCTTCATCCCGCTAATTTCCTTCTTCTGGATGAGCCGACTAATCACTTGGACATGCGGGCGAAAGACGTCCTTCTTGAAGCTCTTGCCAAGTTCACCGGCACCGCAATGTTCGTCTCGCACGACCGTTATTTTTTAGAGAGCGTCGCCACTCGCGTCTTTGAAGTAGCGGACGGCGGTGTTCACGTCTATCCGGGCAACTTCGCCGATTACCTTTGGCGCAAGGGTGGCGGCGCAGAACAGCTGCCGACGATCAAAGACGTGCTCGTGGGTGTTCCACCGGCCGTGCCGATCGTTATGCCCAGTCAGCCCGCGGCGGCTAAACGCATCAATCCGATAAAGCTGAAAAAGATGCAGGAACAAGCGGTCGGTCTGGAAAATCAGGTCGCGGAACTCGAAGCTAAAATTCGCCAGAGCGAGGAAGCTCTTTCCAACTATCCCGGGCCGGAAGAAGCAGCGCGGATCGGGAGTCTGCTTACTTCGCAGCGCGCCATGCTCGAGCAAGCGATCGCTCAGTGGGAAGAGCTCACGCAGGAGCTCGAAGCAACAGCGTAGGCCGCCTCTACTTTGAAGAGCCGGTCTGAAATTGCAGGTCGGCATAGGCCAGCTGGAACTGGCTTCGGGCGTTCGCATTGTCAATGGCAGCTTGTGTTTGCTGAAGTTGGGCTTGGCTCAATTCAACTGTGGAGCTGAGTCCGAGTTGATATCTTGTCTGCGCGAGGCTAAGACCGGTGGCGGCTTGCTTCAGAAGTTCGTCACCGCTGTCGCGGGGTGGTCTACTGAGATTCGCTTAGCAGCCTCAATGCCATTCAGCAGGCCGGAATCAGCCCCAAGTCATCCAGCATCGAAGGCCGTAGTAAGAGCGATAGATCACGTACAAACCGCGACCGTCTTTTCGGCGAGGCCGCCCAGTTCCCGAAGCTGCGCAAGTGCCGTGGCGTTGTGCATGGGAGAGAGTATCGCCGCCACGTTCCCTATCCCGAGCAGCAGCCCCGATACAGATTGACCCACCTCGTCATGCAACTCACGCGCGATGGCTCGCCGCTCAGACTCCTGCACATCCAGCAAGCGAACCGAAAGATCTCGTAGCGCGCTGCGAGTTTGCTCACTTCACGTAAGCGCCGAGACGAGATTCCCTCAAGCCGCAATAGCCGCCGGATGCTTACGCCGGCAAGTAGCGCACCGGATGAGCACGACAGAATCATAACGATCAGTTTGAGAGCTTTGAAAGTTGGTAAAGAGTTCCTGTACCTGTTTGTTGCCCTTCTCTAACAGCGTTTGATTCAGTTCACTGAGCTTGTCGGTTAAAGCGACAAGCTCCATCCGCTTGGGAAGCAGAGATCTGTTGACAAACGCATAGCCCAGCCGCTCGCGTTCCGGCGAACTCCAGGCCAGAACCGAATCGAGCGATTGAAGATAAAAATTCAGTTTCATTTTGAAGTTTTGAAAGGTCAGGCGCTCCTCATCCGGCAGGCTGCGCTCATAAGCGGCGGCATCTACGTTGATCCGGGCGCGCGCCCGGTCTAATTCCGTTCTACGCGAACTGGCTAAGGCAGGGTCACGTTCTAAAAGCAAATCGCGAGCATAGGTTCCAGAGAGGTAAATATCGGAGCGCAGTTTCTGCAAGGTACGGTCTCGCGCTACATAGACAACCCGGATATGCTCATTGCGGTTTTGAATCGCACGTACCGCTGAAATCCCATAAAGGCCGGCGAAAGCTAGCAAGAAAAGCAGCCCTCCGAAACCGGTAAGAAGCTGGCGGCGGGCCTGCCTGTTGTTTTCTACCGGAGGTGAAATCTGTTCCATGTCTGCACTACCGGCTCCACAAGATTCAGGACCGCATCCGAATCATGCCTCATCCCGGTGATTCCCATAGGTGATCTGAGCGAATCGAACTGGCCTCGAGTGAGAAATATTTGCGCAAACGAGCCCTATACGGTTCTCTACGTCCAGTGTAAAAACATCGGCAATTTCGTCGAGCGGCATGGCGTCATGGTGACGCAGGGCAAACACGGCCATTGCGCAAATCTTAGCGACCTATTTCGTTAACGAGGAATCTGCCCGGGAGGTTTACATGCTCTAACTTCTAGCGCGAAAAGTAGAGGAAATCGTGTGGGGAAGGCAGTTCGCAGTTGGCGCTGGCGTTCGGCAATTCAACAATGTTGCTGCCGGATCCCGCCCGTACCCAATGTACCGGGGCGCCTTTGCAGCGCAGCGGAATATCCGCCAGGAAGTCGTTGTCAACGCCGGAAAGCTCGAGGTCGAAACTGCGGCCGCGCCCGTGCAGGGCAAGGGTGGGAATGCCAGTCCCGTAAACCCAGGTGTCAAAGAAAGCCGTCAACGACCGATCCGGTTGGCTCGCCGGAACAAAGGCACTCACCAACTGCCGGAGATCATCGTTGCTCAAGGGACGCGAGGCATAATCTCGCAGAAGCCGCAGTTGCATCGCGGCGTAATTGGCCTCCCCGAGCCGTTTCCGAAGCATATGCAAAATCCAGGAGCCTTTTTCGTAAAGAACAACGTGCCAGGTAGCGAGGCCATGCGTGTCTATCAACCGGTCGCCGAAGTCGAGTGGACCCGCCGACTCAACTGTTTTCCCGTCTTGATCCCTACCGAGGTCTTCGCGATAGCTCTGGAGAATGTCATCGCGCGCAGCCGCGCCATTCTTCCGCTCAATGTATTCAAGTGCCGATTCGTTGGCCATCGCCTCCGTGATCCAGCCGGACCGGTAATCAGCTTGACGCACGATATTGCCCCACCATTGATGAGCAATCTCGTGGGGTAGCAGGAGCTGCGAAAAGAAGGCATCGGATCGGGAACTGCGCAGCGCTGCCGCTCGACTTCCCTCCCTCTCGTAAGAAACGCTCGAAAGGTAGATGAGCCCGGGAAAGCCCTGCCCAAAGTAGCCGCTGATCGGAGAAACGGCAAGGCTGTGGATCGGGAGAGGCTGCCAGCGTTTGGTGTACTCGTCGAGAATGTCCGCTGTGTGCGAAAGCAGAGTCGGATCTGCGGTGAGTGCAGCTAGCACTGTGTTGGTCGAGTATAAGTCAATCGTGTAGGATCGCCGCTGTTCGCGCCGGATGCTATATTCGCCCAGGTTAAAACCGGCAAGCGCTGCCGCCACAGGCGTTATACGATGCACCGTCCGAATCCCGCTCTCGACTCCCTCATTCACTAGTTCGCCCGTCGAAACCAGGCGAAGATGTTCCGGGCAGTGAAACGTCATGTCGAAGCTTGCAAGCGTCGGCTCGCTCACTGGATACCAGCTGCTGCGATCGTCCACAAAGTACTCACCCTCGGCGGTTCGCCGGATCATCGTCCCTGCGTAATGCAGTTCGATTTGGTGGCGAACGCCAGGCGCGAAGGGATTCACGGAAGAGAGCAGGAAGGTTTCCGTGCTGCCGAACTCCGCTAACCGGCCTGACGGCCTTTGAAAGACTTCTACCGGCTGTCCGTCCACTTTCGCGTTCGAGACCTTCAAGCGCGGCGATAAACTCAGCGCGATTACACGGCCATCCTCAGCCCCGGTCTGGAAGTCAAAGTTTGCGGCGGCCTCAAGCAGCAAATTGGGCAGGATGTTCACATCGAGCCGGTAATTATGGATCCCGGGCTGAGGTTCCACGAACTGAGGCGCTCGCCGGGAACGAAAATTCGTCCAAAGCTGAAAGTGATTTCCCGCCGCAGCGGAGACACGACCCAGCGAAACAGGCTCGCGTTGCGTAGGATCATAAATCACATCGAATGCGCCTGAACCCTGGCTGGCGATCAACCCAAAAAAGAAGCCTCGTGAAAGCTGATGGTTGTCGAGCAGGGCCTGAGCGAGCGGAACTTCTATTTGCGTTGCTATGTCGCGCGCGATGGAATCGGCACGCGGTCTAAGCCCGGCCGCCAGCTCGGGCGCCTCGCGCAAGCCGGTGCGATTCAGTTCATCAAGAATCTGTCTCTCGGTCTCATCAGTAAAGAAAAATAGCGCAGACCGAAAGTGCTCGTCCAGGTTAGGCGATTTGGTGAAGGATGCGAGCGAGGCTCGTTCGCTCCGCAGAGGCGGCATAACGATAACCTCGGCATCGCCTCCCTCGGAACCCTCGACGGTAAAAAACGCGGCCAGCTTACGCCCGTTCACCGGCGTGAAGAAGCTCAGCACTCCTTCGTTGAGGAAAAGCTTTATGTCGCCCCTTGAAATCTCAAGATCGCGAACACGATAAGTCTGCGCCTGATCTAGCGAAATATTCCGAAACTCAGAAGCAAGTTCAGCTGCGGCCGGCTGTCGGCCTTCGTGCGCTGCAGCCAGTGCCGCTGTCAGGGGCAACAAAGCACAGCAGGCAAACGAAGGCGAAATCACGGCACGGCTATTTACTGCTGTTCAGCTCGGGGCTCTTGTCAGTCGCTGGATCTTGGGTCCAGTTTTGCCTAGTAACACCGCTCTGATCGGAGTAGAACGTGCGGCGCCCGGTGGTCCCGAACGTTTTCGGGACTGCCGAAATGGCGTACCCTTGCGGCGAAGGGGCCAGAGTAAACGTATATCCACCGCTCGTTCCGCTTGCCAGGCTACCGGGAATTAAATTCGCAGCTTGCGGACCCTCGTTGCTGGTGCCCGATGGAGGCGGCCCAAGCTGGGAGAGAGCGGTAGCGTATTGGTTGAACTGTGAATAATACTGAGTCTGCGCCTTATTCACGGTACTAATTTCTTCCACTGCTGCCATTTCCTGCGCGTTCATTCGCATTTTGCCCATCTGTGGAACAGCAATAGACAAAATGATCAGGATGATGGCAATGACAACCAGGAGCTCAATAAGCGAGAAGCCTCGCTGGCTTCTTCGGCGCTGTTTCATACGTGACCTCATACTAATTCACCATATTAAGACGTGCGGGGTGCGCTCCGCGTTGTCTCACCTGCAGATTTTGCAGTGTGATTGGCTTCCAGCAAAGCTTTCGGATGAGCAAAGCTTTTGACAAGCCCGTCGACTCGCGTGGCCTTGCTCCAGAAGTCCGCGAGCAAATCCAGGCGCAGGGCACTGGCCCCGTCGGAGAGTGCTTCTTCCGGGCGGTCGTGGACTTCAACAAAGATGCCGGCTAGACCCGCCGCCGTAGCAGCAAGTGCCAGCGGTTCGATAAACTCCGGCTGTCCCCCGGACGTGGCTCCTGCAGCACCCGGCAGCTGGACACTGTGCGTGGCGTCAAACACCACCGGATATCCGGTAGACGCCATAATCTTCAACCCGCGCATATCGACTACCAGATTGTTATAGCCGAAAGACGAACCGCGCTCAGTCAGGATGATCCGGTGATTGCCGGTGCTGGCGACCTTCTCGGCTGCATTTGCAATGTCAGCCGGAGAGACAAATTGCCCTTTTTTGATGTTCACCGCTCGCCCTGTCTTGCCGGCTTCCACCAGCAGATCCGTCTGGCGGCAGAGAAAGGCGGGTATTTGCAGGATGTCGGCTGCTTCGGCCGCAATCTCCGCCTGCATCGGCTCGTGTATGTCGGTGAGCACAGGAACGCCTCGCTTCCGAACCTCCCCCAAGATACGGAGACCTTCTGTCAGGCCAGGGCCGCGGTAGGAGTGCACACTGCTCCGGTTCGCTTTATCGAAAGAAGCTTTGAACACATACGCGCCTGCCAGGCCACGTATGGCCGCAGCCATACGCAACACATGCTCCTCCGACTCAATTACACAGGGGCCCGCGATAAGAGCAATTCCGGTTTCGTTCGAGAAGGTTACGCGAGCATCGCCGTCACCAACGATGACGGAAACGGCGCTCATGCGTTTTGCAGCACCTTCACATCGGCTCCTGACACATCGCGGGAGATGTCCTTCCCGTCTCGATGTGAAAGCGCCGCTTCGACAAATGCCGTGAAAAGCGGGTGCGGCTCAAGCGGCTTCGATTTGAATTCTGGGTGGAACTGGCAGCCCAGAAACCACGGATGGCCCGGCAGCTCGCAGATTTCTACGTAAACGGCATCAGGAGTTTGCCCGGTAAGCCGCAATCCGTGCTTTGTCAGAGTGTCTTCGAATTCGCGGTTGAACTCATAACGGTGGCGGTGACGCTCACTCACCTCTGATTTGCCGTAAGCCGCGGCGGCTAGACTTCCCTCCGCCAGACTGCACGGGTAAGCGCCCAGCCGCATGGTCCCTCCGAGCTCGTCGACGCCCTTCAGCTCGCGCAGCTTGAAAATGACACGATGCGGAGTAGCTGGATTGAACTCGGTGGAGTCTGCATCCGCAAGGCCGCACACGTTACGCGCAAACTCGATCACCATTGTTTGCATGCCGAGGCAGATACCGAAATACGGAATCTTTTCCTCGCGCGCGCAGCGAATCGTATCGAGCATGCCCGGTATCCCTCGCTTGCCAAAGCCACCCGGCACGAGAATGCCATCGAAGCGCGAAAGATACGCCCGGCAGTCCGGATACCTCATCTGTTCAGACTCGATCCACTCAATGTTGACGCGCGCCTGATGCGCACTTCCCGCATGGAGCAGCGCCTCTTTCAGGCTCTTATAGGAGTCTTCATACTCGACGTATTTACCTACCAACCCAATCGTCACTTCGCGCACCGGATTGTTCATGCGATCGAGCATCTCGGTCCAGCGCGAGAGGTTTCTGGGTCCCGTTTCCATGTGAAGGAGCCGCAGCAGTGTTCCATCTACGTCCTGATCGGCAAACACCAGCGGGATTTCATACACCGAGTGAACGTCCTTAGCAGTAACGACGCCGCTGACATCGACGTCGCAGAACAAAGCGATCTTCTCCTTGACTTCATCGGGCAGAGTTCGTTCCGAACGGCAGAGCAGGATATCCGGCTGAATACCGTTCGCCCGTAGTTCTTTAACGCTGTGCTGAGTTGGCTTTGTTTTAAGTTCCTGCGCAGCGGCGATCCAGGGGACCAGCGTCAGGTGCACGAAAAGGGTATTCTCGCGTCCTTCTTCGTGGCGCATCTGGCGGATCGCCTCGATGAACGGAAGTGACTCGATGTCGCCCACCGTGCCGCCGATCTCGACAATGGCGACATCTACACCAGCCGAAACCTTGCGGCAGGCAGCCTTGATTTCGTTCGTGACATGCGGAATAACTTGCACCGTCTTCCCGAGATAATCGCCCCGGCGTTCGCGCGCAATGATGTTCTCGTAAATGCGGCCGGATGTCAGATTGTTCGATTGCGTGAGCGGGGCATGTGTGAATCGTTCATAGTGACCGAGGTCGAGATCGGTCTCGGCTCCGTCATCGGTTACAAAGACCTCGCCGTGCTGTAGCGGGCTCATCGTACCGGGGTCGATGTTCAGATACGGATCGAACTTTTGCAGAGTCACTCGGACCCCGCGGCTTTCAAGCAGACAGCCAATCGACGCCGCTGCAATGCCCTTGCCAAGCGACGAGACAACGCCACCGGTTACGAAGATGTATTTCGGCATGAACCTCCATCCACTCCAAATTTGCTAGCCACCGAACAGAAAAGCTCGTTGACACGCTCCAGATCCTCCGGCGTATCCACCCCCAGCGATTCATACTCCGTGGGAACCACACGAATTCGATATCCATTCTCGAGAGCACGCAGTTGCTCAAGGCGCTCCGACATTTCAAGAGGACCCACTTCCAGATCCGGATACTGAAGTAGAAATTCCCTCCGGTAAACGTAGAGGCCTATGTGCTTGAAATAAACCGGATCTACGCTTCGCGATTCACGTTCATAAGGGATGGGGCAACGGGAAAAGTAAATCGCATCTCCGAGCAGATTCGTGACCACTTTCACCACGTTTGAATTCAGAATGTCACTTGGATCGGTAATCCGCTTCTTGAGCGTTCCCATCATTACGGCCTCATCGCCGGTCACCGATAAGATAGCTGCGTCGATGGCGTCCGGGTCGATCAGCGGCTCGTCGCCCTGAATGTTCACGAACAGCGAAGCAGGTTCCGCGCTCGCCACTTCCGCCAGCCGGTCAGTACCCGAGAGGTGCACCGAACTGGTCATCCGCACTCGGCCGCCAAAGGATCGAACCGCGGAAGCTATTCGCTCGTCATCTGTCGCCACCAGCAAGCCCTGTAAGTAACGCGACATCGAAGCTCGCTCCCAAACGTGCTGGAGCATGGGTTTACCGGCCAGAGTGGCGAGAGCTTTACCAGGGAAGCGGGAAGATGCAAACCGGGCGGGAATTACGCCGAGTATTCGCGTCGGCACGTTCAAGAATAGCACGCAATTTCATGCGAAACGCCCTCAACCGTGCATCCTCGGATGGTTAATCACTCATCGCGGGCAGACAACTCCGGTATCGCCGCGCACGAGCACCGAGACATCGCAGGCGACTGTGCCGATACTGCTGGTCCTGAGATCCGCACGCGAGCCGAAGCTCAACTTAATGTCCTTCGCGTTCCCAGTCACCTTCGATTGGATGAGTGTAACGGAGCTGCCGTTATCTGCCTCGATGCCGTCGGCGGTATTGCCCAGGCTGTTAACCGAAGCCTGGTTGATCACAGTCAGGTTCGAACCCGTCAGCACGCTGATGCCATTCAGCCCGTTGCCTTCTGCATTCAGCGTGGTGACGCCGGGCGCCCCTGAAAAGGCAGGCGTATTGAACATCGTAAGCACCGAAGTCTCCTCTAAGTGAACTCCATCCTGCCTGTTTCCGCTGGCCGTCAGTATCGCCGCCGCGTCCAGGTCAAGACCTGCTTTGGAATCGATCGAGACCCCGTGAATACCGTTATTGGTCGCGTTGATTGTCCCGCCGAACGCCACCATGTGCGAGCCGGAGACGATCGTCAGCCCGGTTGTGCCATTGTCTTTCACGTTCAGCATCGTAACCGGATCACTGATGAAAGCGCTCGCACTCGTGCCAATCTGAATGCCCAGAATATTGCCCGACACCAAAACTTTGGCATGGGTGAAGGTCAAGCTCGAACTCGCGTTGATGTTGATCCCAAATACGCCGTTGTTTTCGCAGTCGAACGCGTTGGCGAGTATGACTGAAGAGGACGCCTCCGCATCCAGCCCGTTGTTCCCGTTACGCTTGACGCCGCTGTCGGAGATAGTCGCGGATGAACCGCCTTGCAAAAAAATTCCGTTCAGCGCATTGTCATGGATGGCCGTGTTTGTGATCGCTAGCTGCGCTCCCGCTTCGCCGAAAACGCCGTTCTTTCCATGCTGAATGCTGAGGCCTCGCAGCGTTACCTTCGAGGGCCCATCGACCGTAATTGCATCCTTCCCCGTCCCGTCGATTACCGCGCCGCGATCGCTCGCTAGCGTCAGGTGCTTCGACTTGATCACGACTGGTCCGCTACAAGTGCCGGAGAGCAGCAGCGTTTCCCCTGGTAAGGCGAAGTTGACGGCAGCCTGAAGCGGGATGCCGCGGCCGCAATCGAATGGAATCGCAGCAAAAGCGGGAAGGTGCAGCAGCAAGAAAGGCAGGATACAAAGCGTGCGGCTCATGACGAAACTCTTTCTTTTCGTTGAAACTAAAAATAGTCCTCCAGTATTCTGTAACGATTTTCCGCGATTGTAAATCCGTTTTTTCCCGATTATTTTCGAACCTGGGCGGCGACTTCCTTCTTGAGAAAATCGACTCCGTCCCACGCAATAAGCTCCGGTGTCTCGGCCAGGTCTCGCCAGATTGCAGCTGCCGCGGAGAGCGCGCCAGCACTGAAACCGAAGCTCTCAATAGTAAGCCAACCGTCGTACTTCAGCTCCGAAAGTGCTTCGAATACTTCGTCCCACTCCACATGCCCGCTGCCGGGAATGCCGCGATCGTTTTCGCAGGTATGCACATGTTTCAGGTAAGCCCCGGCAGCCTTGAGCGACTTGCCCGCCTGTTTCTCCTCGATATTTGCGTGGAAAGTGTCCCACAAAATGCCAACCTGCGGATGATTCACTTCCTCGCAAAGCGCAACCGCATCTGCCGTCGTGTTCAGGAAGAATGTCTCGAAGCGGTTCAGCGGCTCAAGGCAAAGGTCAACCGCATAACGCTCAAGCACTGGTCCGAGTTCGCGATAGCCTTCCACCGCCCGCTTCCATTCGTCAGTCGTCCGCCGTCTGCCCGGCAGATAGCCGACCGGTGCGTACAGCGGACCGGCTATCAGGCTCGCCCCTGCCTCCGCCGTCAGCCGGATGCACTCCGCAAGGTGCTCCACCGTACGTGCGCGCGTCCCTGGGTCCTCCGTAATCAAGCTCAGCTCGGGTGGCAAGACTGCGCAGACTGTAGCGCTCAATTCGTACTTGGCCAGAGCGCCGCGAATTTCCGCCGCCTCAAAGTCCGCCGGCCTTATCAGCGATACCTCTACTCCGTCGAATCCATGTTCTTTGATCTGCGGCAGTAGGTCGAAGTGTTTGGAGCCGAAGTTCGCCGTCCATAGGAATGTGTTGATGCCGTACTTCATGGCTGCCTGCCTAATTTGTTTTTGAAGAGAAACAGACCGCTCTTGCCGCCCACCGCAAAGTCGGAATTTCCATCGCCATCAAGATCTGCAAGCGCGATCTCGATGCCGCCGCCCGTTCGCCCGCCGTAGTCGATCACGTGTTTTGCCCAGTCAACCTGATGAGTCGCTTTGTCGAGCAATCGTTCATACCAATAAATACCGAGAGGCTCGCGCTCCCCCGGATCATGGCCGTTATGCGCCATGTATCGCTTGCCGGTAAGCAAGCCCAGATTGCCGGATTTGCGAAAATCGATGAGTCTCACTGCGTGCGCTTGCGACCAGCTATCGTCGATCACGTGGCGCACCCACTTGTTATCCGCCGTGTGCTCCAGCCAGAAAATTCCATAATCGTGAGCCATACTCGTCACGATGTCCGGCCGCCCGTCGCCGTTCACGTCCACGACATACAGAAAGCCCAGCAGCTCGAAATCCCAATCAGGATGAAAAACCCACTTTCCGCTGCGTGGATTCGCGGGCGCTTCGAGCCATCCCTTGGGCGTCAGAATATCGTTCCGCCCATCCGCATTCACATCGCCGGCACCAATTCCATGCCCGAAGCTGCGGTCCGCCACCAAGTGTTTCTGAATTCCTCCATGCCCATCGCGCTCGTACCAGGCAAGCGGCCGGTTGTCTCCGAACTGAGGCAGAATTTCGTTCGCCTTGCCATCGTTATCCAGATCGACCAAAAACGTGAACTCGATGGGTGAGCCAGTCTCAATGGCGTGCTCTTCCCATGCCGCCCCGGTCCGGGCAGGATTGTGCCACCAGGCAAGCTTTTTGGAGAACCATCCCGAAGTGACCAGATCCACATAGCCGTCTCCATCCACATCGAGCGCCAGCGTCGAAAGATCGTCGACGTAGTTGTTGGTGTAATCGATGCTCCGAAAACGATGTTTCGTCCAGCGCGGCGCCTCGTACCAACTCTCGCCCGACACGAGATCAAGCTTCCCGTCCTTGTTGATGTCGGCGAACAAGGCCGTCTCGGCACTCCCCAGATCGATCGTTTGTTTCTCGAAGGGAATCTCGTCGGGTTTGCTGCCCTTCCACTCAGGCCCAGCCCAGACAATCAGCCCGAGCGCGAACAAGAACGGCAGGACCGAGGCTACTTTTCGTCTCAATCGTCACCGAGGGGTACGAAGTGGTTTGAATCGACATCGTGCACGTTCACCTGACCGGGCCCAATGTCGTAAACCCATCCGTGCACGCCGAGTTTTCCCTGGGCTAATCGGCCCGCGACGGAAGGATGTGTCCGTAGATGATTTACCTGCAGCAGTACATTCTGTTCGATCAGCTCACGGAGAGTTGCCTGTTCATCCGGTGTGGTCTCCCGCGCCTTAACAATGCTCAGAGCGGTCTCCGCGTTTTTGAGCCAGGCGCTCACCGTGGGCAGCTGAGTTAAAGATTCCGGATGCAGCAAGCCTTTCATGGCTCCGCAATCAGAGTGCCCACAGACAACAATCTGCTTCACCTCTAGCGCCAGGACAGCATATTCAATCACCGCGGAGACGCCTCCCAGCATCTGCCCATACGCCGGCACGATATTGCCGATGTTTCGGGAAACAAAGATATCGCCCGGGCCCGACTGCGTGAGCAGTTCTGGATCGATGCGCGAATCGGCGCACGTAATAAAGAGAGTGTGCGGACGCTGCGGTTGCTGAACCGCCTTTTCATATCGATCCTGATTCTGCGGGTACACTTCACGGCGAAACCGCCGCACGCCCGCCGCTAGGCTCTGAAGGGACTCTTCCGGTGTCTTTTCTGAAGGCATGTATAAGTCTCTCGTCTGTCCTAGGCAATTTTGAGCGCGGGATGCCGCTCGGCCGCGGACGGCAGCGCCGGGAATTCGGTGTACGGCTCACTCTGATACCAATAGCCGACCGAGTAGAAACAGTCGCCACGGTCGTTGGCATGGCCATGCTCGATAGTGAACTTGATCGAACGCTCGAACGCAATCGGATTATCTGCGTGCCACCGGTACAAGCAATACCGCCCACCCGCCCGCTCGCCTACCCCAATAAAGGGCGCTCCGTTATACAAATTGTCGAACTGGCTGGTCACACCGAAGTCCCAAGCGCCGCAGAAGTAATCTTCCGTGCCGGTCCCCGTGATGGCAGGCTTCGCATCGTCATCGATGAAGATCATCTCGTCGCCTTCTCCAAACCAGTGATCCGTGTTCTGCACCACCCCGAGCGTGACACCCATCACCTGGCCTTTACCGCTAGCGGAAAAGAAGACGTAGTTATCGCGGCCTTCCAGGTTCTTGTCGGTACCGCTGACTGCCTTGTTCGGTGTAGCCTGCCGGTATTGAGCATGGAAGTAAAGCGTGTCAGCCGGCAGCTCACGCACCACTTTGTAATCGATGTTGGAGTAAAACGAGTCCACCGCTTGTTGCCCTTCATTGGTGATTGAGATCCGGGCAGAGCGGCGGAACGGCATCGCAAAGTAGCAATTTAACGCCTTCACCGAAGAGCAGTTCAGAAACGCGGACTGATACAGAAAGTAGTCGCCGAGATTCAAGCCGAAAAAGTCGCCCACAGGCACTTCCACGCTCGGGCGTGCGTTGCCATCCCAATAAATCCGCATCACCAGTTCCTTTAAGTGGCCGGCGCTGCGCGCATTGATCGTAAACCAGATATGCGTGATGATGCCGGGTCCATCGGACTGAAACACATCCAGGCTCTGGCCGGGCGCGATGTGCCAAAAGTCTTGGTTCCCCCCTGTACGATCGAAGCTCGATTGTTTGCGTGTCTGATGAGCTGGCATACGCGCATAAGCGGGAAGCGTCGGTGCGCCGGATGGCGCTGCGGTGGGTGTCTGCGCCGTCGCGATTCCCTGCCCCGTGATCAGCCCGGCTGCGGCTCCGCTAAGCGAACTCAGTGAGGAAAGAAATCGTCTGCGTCGTGTCGTTTCTGGCATGTGTTCGTATCGCCAAGCATCATATCTTAAGCCGTCGCTCGCGTCGCTCGCATGCTGGCCGCCTGACAGACACAGATGTGAACCAGCAAGAATTTTGAAGGCAGGCGAAACGGATTCCGGAATTTCGACACGATACCATGTGAGACCCGAGGTGCCGCATGGGCCGATTTCGCAGCTTCTTAACGGGCGTTTCGCTGATAAGTTTGGTCCTGGCGCTTCAATCGCAGACAGCAAAGCACGCCTTTGTTGTCAAAACGTATGCCAACAAATGCCTCGATTTTACAAACGCGACGCAAGCGGGTGGCGGGCCGGTGGTGATCGCCGCGTGCAACAACACCGCAACCCAGCAGATCGTAGTGCAAGAAATCAATGCGCATCATGACGTTGTGCTCCATGCCGGTCAGAAAGTGCTTGGCATTCATCACCCTTCGGCGCTTAGCACAGGCAGCGCTCCGGCTGTGGACCCGGCCAACTCCGGGCTCGAACTGCAGGCGCCCGCCAAGCCGACGGACTGGACATTTCGGAACCAGGTTTTCACTTTGGACGGAGATAGCATCGTACTGGCGTCCAACCGGAATGTGGCGGTTCAAGTAAAAAACAGTCGCGGTGCGGACGGCACTCCGGTGTTTGCTGGAACTCGCAATCTGGCGGATGCGGAATTCTGGAATTTTGCTGCAATCGACGGATCCGACCAGGACCCAACAAGCGGCTTCATTCGCGTGTCGAGCCAGCAGACCTTGTTGAACGCCATCTCGCAGGTGAACCAGATTGCGGGCAGCAACAGCGGCGCGGCATGGGGAAGCGTCATAAAGATCGATCCATCCGCGAACATCGAATTGACTACCGATGCTTCAGTCGCCTGTGCACCCACAGCGCCTTATAACTGCAGCTTTGACGGCACTCACAATCGGTTTTACTTTCACAATCTGCTGATCCCAAGTGGAGTCACGGTGCGCGGCGGCCGGCGGTTCCCTTTGGCTGGCGCGCTCGTCCATGGCGACTACGGATGTCAGCCGCTCAACGGTGACGATCCTTGTGTTTACGAAAACGTCTTTCAGGTTCAGGGCGAGCACGTGCGGATCACAGGACTTCGAGTGCGGGGCCCGAGCAACTGTGTGCAGCAACCTGATTCATGCCACTCCACCAATCTACCTATGTTCATCGGTATACAAGTAGGAAGCCGGGTGAAGGGTGCAGCGGGGGCGGGCGTCCTCGTAGATCACAACGAGCTGTTCGACTGGCCGGAGGCGGGAACCAACATTGCCAGCAACCTGGACAGTGCCGACACTTGCCCCGGAGAGGCGGCTCCGGCGCCTAGCTATATCTTTGTGACTCGCAATTTCTTTCACCACAACGAGAACAACGATGGCTACGGCATAGGGATCTATAGCGGCGGTGCCGCACGGATTGTGGGCAATGTCTTTTTGATGAACCGGCACTCGATCTCTGGAGGAAACGGCGAAGTTCACAACCGCTACAACGCGGCTTACAATCTTGTTCTTTCGGATGTTCCTGTTTACGGTGACAATCGGGAGCAGGATTTCGACATGCATGGGACGGAGCAGCCAGGTCATTGGTTCGGCGGATTCGCAGGCGGCCCAGTCGATATTCAATCAAATACTTTCCTGGGCGGTAATCGCCCCAATTACGAGCAGCGTGGCGAGCCTTGCAACACTTCGGGTGCTTCGACAACCTCGCCTCTCGACCGGTTCGATCTCAACGTGACGATGAACTCGTCGCCGGTCTTCATCATCGGTAAGAATGGTTCGACAAAGAACAGCGTGCCCTACAACGGGCCGGTTCCCTCGTCCACTCCCTATGTCTCGCTTCGTGGTAACCGTTGGGTGAAAACGAATCCAGCCGGCCATCTGGGGGTCGGCGATTTCGACGGTGACGGCAAAAACGACTTATTCCTGGCCACGGGCGCGGCTTGGTACTACGCGCCCGGAGGGCGCACCGAATGGCAATTCCTGAACGCGAAAACAGAGTCGATGGACGATCTTCTGTTGGGCGATTTCGATGGCGACGGGAGAACCGATGTGCTTACCAAGCATGAGCGGACCTTGCTCGTTTCCTGGGGCGGAGCCTCGGATTGGGAGATCATCAACCAGCTGGATGGCAACATCGGCGATATCGCCATTGGGGACTTCGATGGCGATCACCGCGCCGATATCTTCTATGCTTCTGGTAAGAATTGGCTTGTGGCATCGGGTGGCTCCGGTCCCTTTAAGCTATTCGACACCTCGAGCTTTCGCGTGGCCGACCTTCGTTTCGGCGACTTCAACGGCGATGGCAAAACCGACGTATTCGGAGTCGCGAATGGTGCCTGGAGCGTGACTTACGGAGGCACGGTCAACTGGACGCGTTTGCGCGACAGACTTAGCGATTCCGTGGCAAACCTCCAGGTTGCGGATTTCGATGGCGACGGACGGGCGGACATCGTTCGGGGAAGCGTGAGATTGCCGTCTCGTGTTGTTGACTGGCAGATCTCCCGAGGTGGGGTGGAAAACTGGAAGCCGCTGAGGGCAGATCCGTTTTTCAAACAAGTGGCGGCGTTCGGCCGTTTTACGTCAACGCGCGGCTCGGACATGGTGCTTTGGAATGGCACCTCTCTTGAGATCTCCCCGGGTGGATCGGCAACTCCTTTCCGTTTTAGCACCCACCAGATGCGCTGAGATTCATTTACGAGTGGCTCCCCGTTTACCATCGCGGAACGCGGAGTCAGAGACCACCATCGATGTCGCAAGCCTCGGTATGGTGCTCGGTCGAGTCAAACCGGCCTGACTTTTCAACCCGTCTAGGGAGCTTGCGAGATAGGATCGTTGTCTCTTGAGAAAGCTGATGAAACTCATATACACGGCGATAGTTCTGACGTTGGGCTTAGGTTGCGCCGAGGCGCAGTCCGCAAATTGTCCGGTGAATCGGACAACCGTCTACGTTGGGCCGCCGGCTGATCAAGCGAAGCAGATCAGCGACCTGATCAAGGGCGTGAGCACGGCAAATACGACCGTGCTGCTCGGCCCGAGTGTCAGGTTAGATTTCAGCTCTTTACCCGATTCCGCACTGCCGATTCAGTTTGCACGCTGTGTAACCTTGACGAGTGCTGTAGCTAATAATGCGACCGATGTCCGGAGAAGGCTCTCCGCGGGAAACAGGGCCGGATCGGCCAGTCCGTCTGTAATAGCGGCGTTTCCCCTGGCTAATTCCTCGGCGCGCACACCAGGGTCTCCCGGCCCAGCGCTCTACTACGGTAAGCACCCGAATCGCCCCTCCAAAGATTCCTCCGACGTGGCGTTCTTAGAAGCGCGCTGCTCGGGAGGCCTTGACGGCGAAGGCGCCCAGATGTCGGGCTTTCGCGTTATAGGACCCTCGTCAGGGGATCAGCGCACATTTGAGACGGGCATCAACATCATGGATTGCCGCGACGTTGAAATTTCTAATATGGAGATCGCCAACTGGGGCGGCACGGCAGTGAAGGTTCAGAATCCCGCTCTGGGCGCGGTGATACCGGATCACGACCCAGCCGAGATCCTGGTTCGCGTTCACGACAATTTCATTCACAACAATCAGCATTCGAGTATTAACGGCAAAGCAGAAGGATATGGAGTCGCAACAAGCGTAGCTGCGTGGGCCCGCATTTATCAGAACGTGTTTGACAATAACCGTCATTCCATCCAGGCAGATGGGAATACGGGCGGGTACAAGGCAGAACGCAATCTGGTTCTGAAGGGAGGCGGATATCACAATGCAACCTTCCTTGGTCTTTCGGTGGAGAAGTACATCCATGTGATTGACGCGCACGGGAACGATAACTGCGGCGTGGATGGGCATCCGGATGCCGTCTGGAACTGCGGCGATGCCGGACGCTCGTTCTCCATTCTGGATAACGCGGTCCAATACAAGAAGACAAACGCGATTAAGTTCCGTGGCCAGCCAAAGAATCTGGCTACCATTGGAGGAAATTATTTTGCCCGCTCCGACAAAGACGCTGCCATCGACCTCTACCGGGATTGCTGCACGGTAAAGGTTCTGGGGAACAATCACTACGACGTCGACGGCTTCGGTCAATACAACGTGTGCGATTTTGACGGCGATGGCGTAGATGATTTGTTTCTTGCCACCGGAGTCTCCTGGTGGTTTTCTAGCTTCGGGGAGTTTCAATGGTCATTTCTGAGGCGCGATGACGCCAACCCGAAGAAATTGCGATTCGGCTATTTTGATGGTGACTCGAAATGCGACGTCTTGATGGAAACCTTGCCCGGCAACTGGTTCATCTCGAGCGCTGGTTCGGCAGACTGGCGTGCGCTTGGCGATTTCGGTCATCCTTTGAGCGAAGTGCAGTTTGGCCGCTTCGATCCAAACGTGCGTGATCATCGGCCTGGAGTCACGCGCCAGACAACGCACGCCTTCTGGCGCAGAGCGGATGGACACTGGTTTGTGAAGCCGCTGGCTGATCCACGTGGGCCTTGGAAAGCGATAGGCAGTTCGAGTTTTCCCTTAGATCAACTGCGGTTCGGTGATTTCAATGGTGACGGAGTGACCGATGTCCTGGCGGTGGAGAATGGCCGTTGGGCCATCTCGGAATCAGGAACAGGCCAATGGCACCAATTGAATACCAACTTGAACGATCCGGTTCAGAATCTCTATATCGCCAACATGGATGCAGACGACAATATCGACGATCTCTTAAAGCTGGAACGAACGTATAAACAGAGGCAGCCGGCAGGAACCGTGGAGGCTACACTCACTTGGTGGCGCTCCAGGAATGGTGTGGAGCCTTGGAAGGTGTGGCAAAGCTATACCAGTACCTTCAACATGTACGACGCGGAGATCGTGCCGCTAACGTTTGGGTTTGCGGGCCGATTTGGCGCGGCGCCTGGGGGCGGAACTATGATCATCGACGAGCATCGGAGAGGCATGTTCTATAGCGCAGCTGAAAAGGCAGTCGGCGCTTCTCCCTCTTGGACGAGTGTGTATCAGTATTGATTCAAACTGCGCAGTGGATGTTTTCCACAGGCCGAACCGAGCTCTTCTTACACGTCAGGCGAGTCGATGAAGCGCGCTCAACTTACTAGGCCTCATCATCCAGAGGATCTGATCGATCCCCTGCTCAGAAGCGCCTATCGTTGCGACAGTGACTATGGCGCTATCGCGCGAGATGAGTACCGAGGACTGTCCATTCGTTTGAATCCACGTCAACGTCACACCGGTCCAGAAGTGTGAAGCGAACGCGCTAATGAACTTTGCGACACGCTCTCGACCGGCAATCGGGCTGCGCGCTGCACGCACAACTCCACCACCGTCGGAGTACGAAACCACATCCGAAGCGAAGAGACCTTCTAGCGTGGCAAGATCTCCCTTCTGAGCTGCGGCGATGAAGGCTTCGAGCAGGCGTCGCTGCTCTGCCGAGTTGACAGGAGCGCGACGCCCCTCGGTGATGTGTTGGCGAGCCCGGGCAACCAATTGGCGAGCGTTCGCTTCCTCGAGCTGTAGAATTTCACCGATCTGCCGGTAAGGGTAGTCGAAGGCTTCCCGCAAAACATAGGCGGCCCGCTCAGTAGGCGAGAGTTTTTCAAGCAGCAACAAGACGGCGAACTCCAGCGCTTCGCCCCGTTCTGCTCCTAATTGAGGGTCGATACTGGTATCCACCGGTTCCGGCAGCCAGGGCCCAATGTATGTTTCGTGCCGTGCACGTGCGGACTGAGCGAGGTTGATTGCTAATCGCGTTGTCGTTGTCGCGAGGAACGCTGGCGGATCCAGAATCACGCTGCGATCAGTGACTTGCCATCGCAACCAAACATCCTGGACAATGTCCTCCGCTTCAGCCGCGCTTCCGAGCATGCGGTAGGCAATGCCGAAGAGACGCGGCCGCGCTTTCGTGAATTCTGCGAGCGAATCACTTTGTGCTTTAGACTCCAATCGTCGAGTTTACTGTTTGTCGTAGAGCCGCGCATCCAACAATAGCCAGCGTGTCACGAATCGATCGCCTGTCCGGTCTTAGCGAGTACGACCGGCGCGTCTGAACAAGCAGAGGTCGAAAGAAAGGGACACAATCATGAAAATCGTAGTTATTGGCGGCAGTGGGCTCATTGGATCTAAAGTTGTCGACAAGCTTCGCGTGCATGGGCACGAAGCAGTAGCCGCTTCACCCAGTTCCGGCGTTAATACCCTTACGGGCGAGGGCTTGGCTGAAGTGCTGAAAGGCGCTTCCGTGGTCGTCGACGTATCGAACGCTCCGTCCTGGGAAGACGAGGCTGTAATGAGTTTCTTTGAGACATCAACGCGTAACCTCCTCGCCTATGAGGCGGCTGCGAACGTCCAACATCACGTTGCATTGTCAGTCGTCGGAACTGAACGTCTGCTCGAAAGCGGTTACTTCCGTGCAAAACTCGCTCAGGAAAACTTGATCAAGAGCTCCTCAGTTTCCTATTCGATAATCCGCGCGACGCAGTTCTTTGAATTCGTAAAGGGCATCGCCGATCTCTCTACCAAAGGCGACGAGATACGCCTGCCAACCGCGCTCATTCAGCCGATAGCGGCCGACGATGTCGCCGGTCACGTAGCTAAAATCGCAACGGGCTCACCGGTGAATGGCACCCTGGAAGTGGGGGGTCCGGAGCAGTTTCATCTCGATGAGCTCGTCCGGCAGGGTTTGGCTGCGAGCCGGGATCCACGCACCGTCATCGCAGACCCAGGCGCGCGCTACTACCGCATCCAGCTAAGCGAGAGGTCGTTGGTACCCGAGGCGAATGCGCAGCTCGGTCGGACTCGATTTGACGAATGGCTCCGCAAATCAGCAAATCCAATCACTGCCATGAGTGTTCGGCACGCGGTCGGCACACGAGCGGCGAGCAACCCATGAATCACTCCGAACCGATATTGACGCTGGCGAGGTGCCCCCGCTAGCGGCTCCATCGGTGAGTACGGCTAATTGCTCGGGAGAATCAACGGCCGTTGAGAGACACCGGCCCGAACCAGGTTCCGCGCAGTTCGCGGTGCCAAACTGCCCCGGTGCGTGCCCTTTCAGCAGAAGTGGTGAAGGTGTAGTCGTAAAGCAAGACGCGCAGGTAACGCGGCGGAGACTGGAACGGGGGGCGATCTAACAATCTGTAGACGGACTGCTCGCCGGTCAGAATGCGGTAGAGTAAACCTCCCACCCAGGTATTCGATTGATACTCGCCGAGAGCGGCAAACCACATCTGCCAATCGAGCCTGGGTTGGTAAGGCGCAACCCAGGGCAGGCCCCGATGCGTGTTGCCCGGCTTATAAGGGAACTGATACTCGCGCCAGTCTGTCTGGTTATTCGAGCCTTCAATAATCAGCTCAGGCCGAGTCGTCGTCATCACGGCGAACAACCCATAGCTGTTTACGATCTCGAAAGGCTGAACCCAGCGGAGTGGCGAAATAGTCGAGCCTGCGATTGGGGCCGCTGCTTCGAGCAGCTGCAGCAAGCCCAACATAACGAGCAGGCCGATGATTAGATTGCCTGCCGCACGCCAGAACGGCACACGACCGTTCACCGGCCACCGCGGATAACGCCACTGCAGGAACCGCGTCATAGGCGCAAGAATGAAATCGTCGAGCCCCCACAAGCAGAGCGCCAACGAGAGCAGGTTGAAAAAGGCGTAATTGCCTGTTACCAGAATTCCCAGCTGAAGCAGAATGAGCATTCCGGTGCCGGCCCACCTGGCCCGGCGTGGGCAGAAGAGAAGTAGCGGAGCTACAAATTCGATTGCAACAGCGAGGAACGTGAGCGCGTCCAGCAGCGCGGGCGGCGCATGATGAGCGTAGTAGGCGACGGGATTCGGCAGCGGCTGCGTCACGAAATGAAAACGCAGCGCATGATAACTGCGCCAGTTTGGATCGTGCGAAGCGATCTTTACCCATCCCGATTCGAACATCAACCGGAATAGCAGCAGCCGGTAAGCCCACACGAGACAAGGCGCTCCAGCGAAGATGGCGAGAAAGCCGCACTCGAGAAGAAGAGCGTCCCACTGAAATGACGTGAAAGGCTGGCCAACGGTCGAGAGCGAAAGGTAGAGGACGAAGCAAAGCGCTGCGGCAGTGCGGGAAAAAATGCGCAGCATCAACAGGATCGACGTCAGGCATCCGAAGAGGCAAAGCAGAACCAGTGCCGCGTCGCTCATCTGCAGCCAGTAGAGGCTGGGCACGTAGTAGAAGGCGCGCGCGCCGTACTGCGCTCGCATGGCTGTGAGAAGTTGTGCCGCAGGCGCCACCCCGCGAACACCGATGAGCCCTGTGACCTGCGGCCAGAGCGAGGCAAACGCTATCAGGTAAATGAGACCAAGAAGCCGAAGCCAGAGCGCTTCGGTCAACGAGAATGCACCCGGCGGGCACAAGCGACTGACCATCGTGCCGGCCCTCCCCGTGCTCATCGACGACGCTTGCAGCGTATGGTCAACCAAGGTTAACTTGAGAGTAACCCGGAAGACGCCGCTTTCGGCCGTGAATGCCTCGAATATGGTAATGTTTCGGTAGAACTGGCGCGGTAGCCAAGTGGTAAGGCAGAGGTCTGCAAAACCTTTATTCGGCGGTTCGATCCCGCCCCGCGCCTCCAAGATCTACAGATTCTACGGCTCGCCAGGCAACTCATACGTCATTCGATTCTGTGGGCGTGCTGAGGCTGCATCTTGGTGATGGACAGGCCGCATGGAGACCACGGACTCCAACCATCCGGGTATCCCTCCGGTGGCCACGTATAATCGCTACAACGAAGTCGATTTTCCCGCCTAGGCTGCCTGTTTTCCTGAAAGACCTCTGAATTCGAAGTTAGCTCGGAAAAGAGGACCCTTGACGGGCCTCGACGTACCTTATAGTGTTGCTACGCGGAGGTGAGTATGGCTGCCAAATATCCTACCTTCCGGCCGTTTGTGTTTTCAGTCGTGATTATTTGGCCAGTGTTGACCACTTTCGGCCAAACAGCTTCAGCGCCTAAGGCTTCAGAACGCCAAACCTCTGACGCTTTGTCAATTGAGGGAATTACCCCAGACCACAAAATTAAGCTCCTGAATATCAGCCGAAAGGCTATTTCAGCGTATACAATTGAGAACCTTGTTCCGAAGAGTGAATGGAACGGGTTTGTCGGGTCTTGCCTTCTGCAGGATCCGCCGGTACAGCCCGGTGAGAGCGACACGTCCATGGGCATCTGGCCCGAAGTGGTAAAGGAAAACCAGGTCCGTGTTGCGGCAGTGATTTTTACAGACGGTACCCACGTCGGACATGTGCCCGACAAACTCTGTAGTAACAAAGACGCGGTAGCCTGCATATTCGAGACCCGTCAAGGTTGGGCCGATGCCTACACTCGACTGGCTGAAGAGCTTAATGCCTTGGCGAACACGCCCGAAGCATTGAGCGCATTTCTCTCTAAGGGTTCGCGCGTCTTCTCGTCGCAGGAACAGGCGCCATCGCGAGCAACCACGGCCCATGATCGAGCCCTAAACTCGACTTTGCAAATGGCTCAATTGAGCATGCAGGAAACGCAAGCCGCCCTGAAAAGTGGGAAGCTTTCTGTAACCGCTGCTCGCGATGGTCTTAACCACAGATGGAAGAAGGCGGCGGATGCCATGAGGGAAGCGGCCACGGATCGAGGAGAATGGCACTGACCATCGAAGGTGCCCTATTCTTCCTACCTATCTACGCCCGCGTTCAATCACGTGCCGCCTCAGCCTGCTTGCGTCGTTCACGTTCTCCGGCACACCTGCGCTACATGCACGGTTGATGCATTACGTTCCCCGACTGCCGGGCATCAGCGCAACCTCACGAGAAGTATCCAGCAACTCGGCCAAAACGTTCACTGCTGGCCGTAAAACGCCCGAACCGCGGGCGAAAAACATGCTAAACAGTTCGCGTTAAATGCAGTAGTATGTAGAGGTCTGCAAAACCTTTATTCGGCGGTTCGATCCCGCCCTGCGCCTCCAAGTACAATCCCTAAATGCCAATGGTTAAAACCAAGAAGCCCTGGATAGCGCCCTGGCTATTCTGGTCCGCTTTTTGCGTCGCCTGCTGGGTGCCGTGGATCTTCCTTTCGAAGCTCGGGACCAACGAAATTCCCGCCCCTACCATGCAGTACCTGTTTAACCTCGGTGGCATCCCGATTGGCATTCTCTTCCTTGCCAAGCGGCGATTCAAGTTAGAGCGCAGCCCGAGCGGACTCACCTACGCACTGACGGTCGGTGTCCTGTCGGCCCTTGGCCAGCTCGCCTTGTTCGGGGCTTATCGGGGTGGAGCGAATACTGCGGTCGTAACCGTGATTACCTCTCTTTACCCGATCGTCACCGTCCTTCTCGCCTACTTTTTGCTGCGCGAGCGCATGGGAAAAGCGCAGATTGTGGGTCTGGGATTCGCCGTGGCGGCTTTCGTCCTGTTCTCATTCTGACCGGCCATGCATATCTCGTGGCTCTGGTTCGCGCTCATCGTTCTTCTCTCGTGGGGTCTAACCGGCATCTTCCAAAAGTTAGCCGCCAACCGCCTCTCGTCCGATACGAATATCGCGCTGCTCGTCATCGGTATCCTGTTCACCCAACCCTTTCTGATACCAGCTGTCCCGCTGTCTAGCTATTCACGAAAAGCAGTAATCTTCGGCTTACTGAGTGGCTTTTTGAATGACCTCGGCGCCTGGGGGCTGTTTGAGGCGATGAAGCTAGGCGGCTCTGCGTCGCTTGTGACTGTATTCACCGCCTTGTATCCGCTCCCTGTCGTAGTGCTAACGCCGTTGATACTCGGTGAACGCTTGACTGGTCTGCAGATCGCGGGAGTGGTATGCGCCTTGATCGCCGTCGTTCTGCTTGCGAGAGAACCGGCCCCAAAACTAGAGCCAGTGGCACAACCGGTCTAAACCAGTAAGCCGGCTTCCGAACTTTTCGCCGGCGTATAAATCGGCTCAAGCCCGGACGAACTTCGATACTGATCACGCAGCCAGTGCAGGCTCGCCCGGATCTGTTCGGCTTGATCGATCCGGTTCTCTTTAGCCGATCGCTCTATCGATCTCGCGACTTCTTCGACATTTGGGAGGCCTTCCACATTGCTGGCTCCGGCCCAGCGGTGTGCAGCTCTGGCGAGTTGGCCGTCTACCAGCAGCAGCGCATCTTCACGAGCAGTAAAGCGCTCAATCTGCTCCAGAGCGTCTTCCAGGAAACGCGCGCGAACCTGGTCCATGAACACGTCCGGATTACGAGCCGGACTCTGCGGAGCGCATCCCTGGTGTGGCGCCCCGAGAAAACGCTTCAGTTCGGATGGGAAAGCTCTGGGATTGATTGGCTTGGGAAGAAAACCAACGCAACCGGCCGCACGCGCACGAGCCTGCGTTCGTTCGTCGCAGGACGCGCTTACCACCACCACCGGCACTGACAACGCGGCCAGAAACGCCGACAGCTCTTCCACAAAATCGATTCCATCCGCCCCGCCGGTTAGTTGGATGTCAACCGAGAGGATGTCAGGCGTGGTGTGCGAAAGCATGTTGCGCGCTTCTTCGATACTCGAGGCACAAATGGCGTCCATCGATGCGTTACGCAGCACCAGCACCAGCAACTCCCGCATCGCTGCATCATCGTCCACCACCAAAACCAAGGGCAGCTTCTCCGCGTCCCTGCTCATAACGTAGTCACTCCTGCTAAATCGTTCTCAACAACTGCAGCGGCTTCGGAGAGATAATCTGACAATTCCTCAAGTTGGCGGGCTAGCGAGCCGGCATCGGACGTTCGTGCCGCATCCTCCATCTCGCCGCCGATCCGGGAAAGCTCAGGAAAGCCAAAAGAAGTACCCGTGCCTTTTAGATTGTGTGCCAACGAACTGATTTTGCTGAAATCCGATTCTGAGAGGAAGTGCTGGAGTGTCGGCAATTGCTCTCTCTTTCCGGCCAGATACCGCGCGGCGTGCTCTGCAAATTCGGGCGGCATGTCCGAAACTATGTCGACCGCCTTCTGTTCCTTCTCAAATGCCGGCGTTTGCCACTGAGCAATGGCATCCAGAAGCTTCTGCTTGGATATCGGTTTCGCCAGGTGCGAGTCCGACCCGGCCTGCAGTGCAGCTTCCACGTCGCGCGGCAGAGCATTAGCCGTAAGCGAGATGATCGGTGTCCGCGCTAATCCTTTCTCCCGCTCGAAGTGCCGAATGCGACGGGTTGCTTCAAGACCGTCCATCACAGGCATTTGGATATCCATGATCACCAGCTTGTAAACTCCCTCGGCAAAGCGCTCCACTGCTAGCGCCCCATCCTCCACAAAGGTGATGTCGTAGGGGCCGTCTTTCAAATACGCCTCGAGCAAGATCTGGTTATCACGCGAATCCTCCGCCACCAGTACTCGCAACGGAACGGAGTTCAGCGCCCTCAGTTGCTTCGGGCGGCCCCGGAAAGCCTCTTCGGTCGGTTCACTTCCTAACGAGCGGCAGACGAGCCGTAAAAGGTGGTCGCGCCGGAGCGGTTTTACCGCATATCCGATAATCCCAAGCTGCTGGCAGCGAGTTGCATTGCCCGGGGAATCATCGGAGGTCAATAAAATCACTGGCACGCTGGGCGCGATCCGCCGTACCTGCTCCCTGGCTTCAAATCCATCCAGGTCAGGCATTCGCGAATCGAGAAGTACCAGCGCGTAAGGCTCGCCTGCCAGCAGAGCTCCAGACAATGCGGCCGCCCCTTGGCGAGTGCTCGAAAAATCATCTGTTTCGAAGCCCCAGCCGGTCAGGATTTCGCATGCAATCAAGCGATTTGTCGGATCGTCGTCAATGACCAATACTCGCTTCCCGCAAAAGTCTTCCACCGATCTTGCAGTCTTACCCACCGGCCGGATCGCCGTACCCAGCTGCGCCGTAAACCGGAATGTGCTGCCCCGACCCACCTCACTATCCACCTCCAACTTTCCGCCCATCCGGGAAACAAGACGCTTGCAGATTCCAAGTCCCAGCCCCGTGCCTCCGAACCTGCGGGTTGTCGAGGAATCGGCTTGCGTAAAGTCACCGAAGATTGTAGCCAGTTTGTCGTTCGGAACTCCGATGCCCGTGTCGGAGATGGTAATCGACAGATGGCCGGGCGTGCTTCCCTCCGGCGTGATCGAGAGGCTCACGCTTCCCTTTTCCGTAAATTTGACCGCGTTGCCGAGCAGGTTGATCAAGACCTGCTGCAGGCGAGTCGGATCTCCGATGAAAGATTCAGGTAGCTCGGGCGACAAGATCGTCGTAAGCCGCAGTCCTTTTCCTCGCGCCTTCGGCTCGATGAGCTCAATTGTTCTATCGATCAGATCCTGCAGGTCGAAAGCAATCTGCTCAAGTTCGAAATGTCCCGATTCGATCTTCGAGAGGTCAAGAATGTCGTTGATCAGCGTGAGCAGGTTGTTTCCAGCCCGCCGGAACACTTCCACATATTGCCTCTGCTCGGGACTCAACTTGGATTCCCAAAGCAGGTCCGCCATGCCGAGAATTGCATTCATCGGAGTCCGGATCTCGTGGCTCATCGAGGCAAGAAAAGCGCTTTTCGCCTGGGTTGCCATTTCTGCCGCTTCCTTTGCTTCCCGTAGCGAATCCTCCATCCGATTGCGCGCGATGACCTGGCCTACTTGAACGCCGATCTGGACCGAAATGTTGAGTAATTTTTCGTCGCGCCGCTTGAATTCGGTGCTGAAAAATTCGAGTATCCCTAAGATGTTATTGCCCGTAGTCACCGGAAAAGCCAGCGCTGAACATAACCCCACCTGGCCCGCTACTTTGCCCCGTACAAGGGCCGGGTTCAGCTTGGTCTCCTCGAACCACATAGGCGTTCGTTCCGACAAGACCACGCCAGGAACCCCTAAAGTGCGCCCTAGCGCAATCGTCGCCGACAACTCTCGGAACGGCGCAAATCGAACCGGGTCGGAGTCATACCAAATGCCGGAGCTGATAAGGTCTCTGGTGTCCGGATCTATGAGGTAAAGGTGCGCAAGCTGGAATCCAGCCGCCTTGCTCACCTGCCTCAGGCAAGCCTTCACCGCCTCTTCAGTCGTACCGGCTTTGTTGGCTGCGCCGGTAATTTCCTGTAGTAGCGCGCTGAGTTCGATGTCGCGTCGCTTTTCCAGCTCGCCGGCCTTGCGGGCGGAGATGTCCCTGAGAAACGCCTGAAAAGAAACTTCGCCGTTCGAGCTAAGCGGCCAAATCGTTATCTCGACTGGAACTTCAATGTTCTTTCTGGTTACAGCCGCCAACTCTATCGGTCTCCCAAGCATTCCCGAACTGCGCTCTTCGACATAGCGGCGCATCCCGATCTGGAGGGCCTCTCGGTATCGTTCCGGAAGAAGAAACTCCGATAGCTCGCTGCCTATTGCTTCCTCCGGTTTCCATCCAAAAAGGGTCTGGGCCGCCCGATTCCAATTGGTAATACGTCCGCGCAGATCCGTCGCGACAAACGCATCGCTGGCAGTTTCGAGAGTCAAACGGAGTTGCTCCCGCTGTTCGATCAGCCTCTTCTCGGCCGCGATTCGCTCAGTGATTTCCTGCTGTATCCTCCGCTGCTTCTCATTCAAGAGGCGGCCGGTATCGACCAGCCCGGATGAGACCTCCCCAATTTCGTCGCGATGACGATCGATCTCGCCCATAGGCAGTCCGTCGGCGAGCAGTGCTACCTGCTGTTTCAGATACGCCGCTCTCCGCTCGATGCCGGTAATGAACAGCCACATTCCCACCAGCCCGCCCAAGATGCCCAATATCAGGCTGAGAGGCTCCAAAATCTTCAGCCAGCCCTGGACGCGGTCCAGTGCGCGGGATCGTCCGATCTCAAGTGTCGCTTCCTCTGCGTCCATGTCTCGGACTGTGGTATCGAGGGCTCGCCGCGTTGCTCTACCCGCTGCCGCGGTCCCGGGCGTCTCCTTTTCCGGTGAAAGCAAATGATCGAAGATGTACGGCACATAAACAGCCGTCTCGCTCCTCAGCGCTACCAGGCGAGCTCGCTGGCGTGGATTATCCGCCATGAGCACTTGCAAGTCTTCAATCGAGGTAAAAAGATCTGCTTTGTCTTGGTCCGCTCGCTGCAGATAGTGCGGATCTTTCATGTTCTTGAAAGAAGAAAGATCCACGCTTATTCGGCCCACATTGGCGAGAACTGCACCTATCGCAATCCGAACGTTCAGGGTGTGACGCAGCCAGTGCTGTGCTTCTGATTGCTTGGTGAGGACCAGTCGCATTGCCGCGCCGTTCACTAGCAACGCAGCAAGCGGCAAGGCGAGTACGACAAAACCCTTTGCCCTCAACCGCAAGTTGGGCCACTTCCGCCCTAGTCCCTGCAAATTGACACTGACGTTCCCAGATTCGTGCATCTACGTTTCGTGGTTAACTCGACCTGAGAACTTAGTGCCGGAGTTACCGAAACTGAGCGGTTAAGATAATTCTGTTACCGAACAGCTTTCAGGGCCAATGAGGTCCCGACCTATCATCCGCTTGAGCTAATCAAAATCGAGGAAAGCACACCCGTGCAGGAGGGTGAGCGAGTCGCCTGGGTGGCGCAGTAAAAAGGCGAAAGTTTGTTTCGCCTGCTGCAGACTTCGGAGAGCCTACTGTCCCGAGCGCCGGCCCTTACCGAACCGGAAACTCCTGGTGTGTTTGCTGGGAAACGCACCCGAAGATGCTGGTTTGCGGGTTTGGTGCCCGTGTTCATGCGCCGGAGCGTCCCGATGCTCAAAGCCGGCGTTTGCGGGAGCTTTGTCTAGCCGTTCGTCGCTCTCGATCACAATCTCCGGAGAGATGGTTTGCATGATCAGCCGAACCTTGCATTCCCGTTCGATGCGGCGGACCTCAGCACGCTCAGACCTCATGCTGAATGTAGACGCCGTGCCTCGCTGGCCCGCCCGGCCGGTTCGGCCAATGCGGTGAATAAAGTCGGAAGGCGCCTGAGGCAAGTCATAGTTCACAACGTGCGCCACGCTATCCACGTGGATGCCCCGCGCCGCAACATCGGTCGCCACCAACACCCGGTAGCGTCCGTCGCGAAAACCGGCAAGCGCCTGATTGCGCTGATTCTGCGTTCGATCTCCATGCATCGCCACAGCGCGGATGCCCGATCTTGACAACCGTTGCGCCAGCCTGTCGGTACCGTGTTTCGTACGGGCAAACACCAGAAACGAACCCTGCTCGAGCGTCAGCATATGACGCAGCAAGCCTACCTTCTTATCTTTTTCGATCTCATACACATGGAGATCGATCTGTTCCGGGGCCTTCGCCGCTGCGCCGCCGACTGCGATGCGAACCGGCTTCTTCGAGTGCCGTTCGATCAGCCGTTCAATGGTTTTGTCCATTGTGGCGGAAAAGAACATGCTCTGCCGCGTGGCCGGCAGACCCGATAAAATCTTCTCGATCGCCGGCAGGAATCCCATGTCGAGCATCCGATCCGCTTCGTCGAGGACTAGCGTATTCACGGCTTTGAGATTCACCAGACGGCGTGACAGGAAATCCTCCAGCCGCCCCGGCGTTGCAATTACCAGCTCGACTCCGCGCTTCAGCGTGCTCAACTGGCTCTGTTCACTCAAGCCGCCGACCACAATGGCCGCGTGCAGACCGGTGCCTACAGAAATATCGGTAAAAGCTTTGTGGATCTGAATCGCAAGCTCGCGCGTTGGGCTCAGGATGAGCGCCTGAACTCCTTCGGATTTCGAGCCGCGCTCTTTTGCACCGGCAGTTTTGAGCAGTCTTTCAAGTATTGGTATCAGAAAAGCCAGCGTCTTGCCGGTGCCTGTCTGAGCGGTTGCCACCACATCTTCTCCAGCGAGCGCTGGAGGAATGGCGAGCACCTGCACAGGCGTCTGTTCCACGAACAGATTGCGAGCAAGGTTGTGCTGGATCGAGGGAGATAACGAGAGTTCAGAGAATTGGTTCATAGTTTTCAAAAGGACAAATGGCCGAGTACCGGCAGCGCGTCCTTAGGAAAAACAACCAGAGTTTCGGGTCAGCGAAAGCTGAGTGTCTCAGTGAGTAGCGGAGACCACTCGGAAGGACGAATGCGGCAGAAGACTTCTCAAGTGTAGCAGAGTGAACAGGCTTGCACACTGATTTCTACTGGCTTTTTTCGACGGCCCTCAATCCCAATCGTGCCAGCTGCTCCATCGTTCCCTCGAGCGATACGTGGTGAATGGCGGTGAAGCCCATCTCTGCCGCGATCTCGGCAAACATAATCCGGTCATCCACGTAGATCGACTCCGCGCTCGAGACCTGAGCCACATCGAGCGCTAGCTGCCAAATCGCGCGGTCCGGCTTTCGCACTCGAGCGAAGTACGAAATAATCATAAAATCCGCTAGCTGGCGCAAGCCGAACTTCTCAACGCGATGTTCGGTAATGCCCTGTCCTTCGTTGCTGATCAGCCCCAGCTTGATCTTATTGGCGGTTTTGATTGCCTTGAAAAACGCGATATTCTCGTGCCACGGCACCGACTGCGCGTAGACCAGTTCGCGGATCTCGCCCATGCTGAATTGGCGCGGCGACCGAAAGAAGACATGCCGCAGATATTCATCGAACGACATAAAACCGCGCTCGTAGCTGTCGAACATGAGCCGGTGCCGGGCCGCTATCTCGAGCGAGTCGAGCTGGAAATGCTTGCAAACAATTTCGCGAACCCCGGTGTCCCATCCATTTGTGCCCAAAACACCGCCGATGTCGCTGTAGAGTACCTTGAAGTTTGCTTGCGGCATGACCTCCAGAGTCTCACAAGTAGCTTGTCCGGCCGGTGCCGCAAAGACTCATGCCAGTCTCGATAAAAGACATAGCTCGCATGGCCGGTGTTTCGCACTCCACCGTGTCCCGCGCCCTCCGCGAGAGCCCGCTGATCCGGCCTGAGACTGTCGCCCGCATCCAGAGAATCGCCCGGGAAACCGGCTATTCCGCCAGCGCCGTTGCGCGCAGCCTTGCCACCAGCAAAACGGAAGCGATCGGCGTGGTTGTCACTTCGATTGCCGATCCGTTCAACGGCGAAGTCGTCGCGGGGGTCGAAGAAGTGGCTAACGAGCACGGCCACACTGTGATCCTGGCGAACTCGCAAGGCGATCCCGGCCGCGAGCTTGCCGTCGTACAGAGTTTTCAGGCGCGCCGCCTGGACGGTATTCTCGTCGCGTCCTCACGCATTGGCGCTATTCATACCCGCTTGCTCGCCGAGCTTCAGGTTCCCATCGTTCTCCTGAACAACCAGCATGCCAGCGGCTTTGCTCATTCCGTGCGCGTCGATAACGTCAATGGCGCTTATCAGGCGGCCCGGCACCTGGTGCAGCTTGGACACAAGCGGATCGCGTATCTGGGTGACACGTTCGGACTCGAATCGGACGCTGAGCGTCACGCAGGTTATCGCCAGGCGCTCGTTGAAAGCGGACTCCGCGCAGTGCCGCAGCTTGCCGTGCGCGGAGATGGCAAGCCGGAAGGCGCACGCGAAGCCTGCCGCCGGCTATTCTCGCTCGCCAGACGGCCTACTGCCATTCTTTGTTACAACGATATGTCGGCTCTGGGCGTATTGCATGAGGCTGCTCAGCGCGGCATCCCGGTGCCGGCCGAGCTCTCCGTCACCGGTTTCGACGATATCTTCTTTGCGGAATATCTCAATCCCCCTCTGACAACAGTCAGGCAGCCAAAGCGTGAGTTGGGACGCCGCGCCGCCGAAATGCTCTTCGCTTTGCTGCGCGGTGACAAGACGGAAATCGATATTCTGGTGCGCGGCGAACTGATCAAGCGTGTCTCCACCGCCGCGCCGGGTTGAGCTCTACCAGTCGATCTTGTCCGGGAAAAATTCCGTCACCAGATCCTCGTAATAACTTCGAAGCTGGCCGAAATCAGGACGCGTGGCGCTCTTGGAATAGAGATCGTACGGGTTGAACTTACGCACCCAGTCGAACATCTCGATGTCTCGTGCATTCATCAGCTGGCCATAAGCGCCATGCCGGTGCGCCGCGTAGAACGAGTGATAGCGGAGCATATACTGGGCTGGCTCCGGTAGATAATTACGCGTCACCGTGTAAATGTACTCATCGTGGCCCCACGAAAGATCCACTTCGCCCAGGCCGCAGTTTTTTTCGTAGATGCCGGTCTCGGTTTGATACTCCGGAACCTTCTTATCCGGATTTGCCGCAAAAAACTCCGGAAAGACCACTTGGTCCGAGTAGGCACACCCAGCGGGGAACGTGTCCCCCACCACCGCCCATTGCGGTTCGCCATACAGACACAGAACCTTGCCGAGATCATGGACGAAGCCGGCCAGCACAAACCAGCGCGGATGCCCGTCCTTACGAATCGCCTCCGATGTCTGTAGCAGGTGCTCGATCTGGGTGAGATCCGTGTCCGGATCGCTGTCGTCAACCAGCGTATTCAGATATTCGGCCATCTCCCAGATGCTTTTCTTGCCTCGCGTCAGCCCGCAATACTCGGCCTTCTTGTCGCGTACGAAGTCGAGTGTCTGAAACCGATGATTCTGCCGGTAAAACTCAGTGACCCTCGGGTTAGCGTCTTCCTTGTAGTTCCGGAACTCCTCTTCGCTCTTGCCTTCCCCATACCGCGTCGCAACAAAATCGTCCCACTCGTCGAGCTCCTGCAAAGGCTGATTCGCTACCTGTGTCTGCACCCGTAAATCTCCTGTACTTCAGTATGCACACGTGTGCAGTCCCGTGCAAGCCGGATTTGCCCGGCCTCCCATCGGGCTCGAGACTGGGACGCTACTCTAGTCGATGACGAAAGGATTTCTCGTTTCTGACTAAGCCCCGTTTGCTACTTCTGGCCTTCACCTGCGCGACAGGTCTTCTGCTGGCTGATTCTTCCAATTGGACTACCTATTCAGGCGACCCGCAAAGAACCGGCCTCGTGCAGAATGAGCCGGATCTCACGAAGGACACCGTCTCCCATTTGAAACTGCTTTGGAAGGCGAAACTCGACAACAAAACCAAGGAGCTCACCTCGCTCACTGTTCCCGTAGTTGCCAGCTACGTCTACGCTCCGGGCGGCATCAAAGACTTCGTTGTTGTCGCCGGATCGGACGACAATGTCTATACTCTCGACGGCGAGACCGGTAAGATCGTCTGGCAGAAACACTTTTCCATCAAGGGTGCGCCCGTCCAGGCGGGGTATGTCTTCTGTCCGAATGCGCTCACCGCTACGCCTGTCATCGATCGCCAGAAGCTCGTAGCTCACGTGCTCGCGAGCGATGGTCAATTACATAGCTTGAAGGTCGTCAATGGTGAAGACGACCAGGCGCCGCGCGCCTTCACGGCTCCGTTCGCCAAAACCTGGAGCCTCAATCTCGCCAATGGCACTATCTACACAACCAATTCGAACGGCTGCAATAGCGTTCCTTCAGCCATTTATGGCATCGGCGTAGGCGGTTCGGAGGTGAAAAAGTTCCTCGCCGTGCACACCTATGGTGCCGGCATCTGGGGACGCGCCGGCGTCGCTGTCGCGGGCGACGGAACGGTCTATGCCTCCACCGGCGACGGCAGCTTCGATGCGGCTAAAGAGCAGTACCCTGATTCCGTCCTGGCGGTCGATGGAAAATCGCTACAGCTGAAGGATTACTTCACTCCGCGCAACAACAAGCGCCTCTGGAAAAAAGATCTGGACATGGGCGGAATGAGTCCCGTGGTCTTCTCTTACAAGGGCAAAGAGATGGTCGCCGCCAGCGGCAAAGAAGGCATCATCTTTCTGCTCGACGCCAAGGCGCTGGGCGGCGCGGACCATATGACCCCGCTTTATGCGAGCGACATTCTGGCAAACGGCAATGGCGACTTCTCCGGCCACGGTTTCTGGGGAGCTTTCTCAACCTGGGAAGACAAGTCGGGCAAGCGCTGGCTCTATGCTCCTGAGTGGGGGCCGCCTACCGACAATGCCAAGTTTCCGATCAGTTATGGCGATACGAACGATGGCAGTGTCATGGCGTTTGAGGTCACAGGCCCGGCTGACAAGCCCGTTCTTACGCCCGCCTGGAAATCGCCAAACATGTCCATCCCGGAGCCGGTGGTCATCGCGAACGGAGTCGTCTTTGCGCTGGCAAGCGGTGACAATCCGGTGCAAACCGATCCCAATGGCAAGCTGTATCAGACCGACTATCGCTCCACTCATCCGAGCGGTCACTCGATCATCTACGCACTCGACGCGCAAACGGGCAAGACACTGTATTCGAGCGGCGATTCCATTCCGGGCTGGAGCCACTTCGCTGGTCTGGCGGTTGCCGGCGGCCGCGTCTATGCTGTCACTTACGACAACATGGTTTACGCGTTCGGTTTGCCGGAATAAGACAGCGGCGCTCTAGTTTCCAGCGGGCGCCGCTTCCGTGATCTTCACGTTCTTGAACTCACCGGTCTCATCGAACGAACCGATTCCCACCCGGCCGCCTCTCAGGCTCAAGTCAATCGCGTGAAGTGCCGTTACGGCCGTCCCGTTCACCTCCACCCGCACTTCGCCCGAATTGCCATCGAACCACAGACGCACATGCTGCCAGTCAGTCCCCTCCGGCAGCGCCGCCGGACCGTCTTCGGAACTGATCCTTACTCTCTCCCCGCCGTAGACATGAAAAATGCCGTTATGATGCGGCTGTTTGGCGGCCGTATCTTTCGAGATGTGCGCGTAATTGAAGTGCTCCGGATCGTGATAGTCGTAGACGATGATTACCGACCGGCCAAAGGCGCGTACGTCGGCCTCGACGGTCGCGCTCTGGAGGTCGGGCTTCGCCAAAGCGAATTCGATCGGCCGGGTAGGCCCAGGCAGCGGCCCTCTCTCCCGAACCAGGCGGAGCGTCTGTCCGCCGTTCTCGTGCTGCAACGCCCAGTCTGCCGCGGCCGGAACAGTCCACTGCCGTCCGAAAACCTCGAGTGTCTCGGCCGCTCCCAGCAGGCCCGCCGCAGCCAATCCTAACAGCGCAATACGCTTCATCGGTGCGAGAGATCGCGGATCCAGATATCTTTGAATTCCATATTGCCGCGTCCCCCGGCATGCAGCTGCAGCGCGATGGTTCCGTCCGGAGCACCCGGCTTCGGATCCGTGAAGTCGATCATCTCCACTCCGTTCAGTCTCGAACGATAGCGATTGCCGACCACTTCCACCAAATAGTCGTTCCACTCTTCCATCCGCACCACGCTCTCGTTCTCAGGCGCCGGCCAGACCACCCAGCCTCGCCCATCCTCGGCATATACGCCGCCCGTGTGGTGCATCATATTACAGTCAATCTCGAACTGCATGCCTTGCGTGACGTCAGCCGTGCCGGGCTTGAAGGCCGAGTGAAAAAACACTCCGCTGTTGCCGTCACCCACGCATTTGAAGCGTAGAGAAAGCTGAAAATCCTGGTATGGCTTCGCGGTCTGTAGATATCCGTAGTCTTTGGTCAGGCCCTTTCCATGAATCAAGCCGTTCTCGACCGTCCAACTCTCCTGCCCGATCTTCTCCCAGCCTGATAAATCGCTGCCGTTGAAGAGTGAAACCCAATCCTCTCCGGGGGCCTTTCGCTTCGCCTGTGACGAACTAAGCGATGGCAGAAGACACAATGCAAGAAGAACAGCGCAAGAACTACAGATTGTTTTCGTCATAAGATTCCTCGCCCGCAAAAGACGCCGCTGCCTGCACCTTTACCCACTACCTCAGACATAGTTTCGGTTCCCGGTTCAGACAACTTCTACAGGTTACTGTAGAACGAGCGTTCCTCTATGGATCTACACCTCGAAAACAAAACTGCACTGGTGAGCGGATCTACCGCCGGTATCGGTTTCGCAATCGCCGAAGGCCTTGCTCGCGAAGGTGCCACTGTCTACCTCAACGGACGTACTGAAAAGCGCGTCGAACAAGCTCTGGAGCAGATCAAACGTGAGGTGCCGCAGGCGCGCGTGCACGGCATCGCGGCGGACCTCGGTACCGCCGAAGGCGCCGCTCTCCTTTTCAAATCGCTTCCTGAGGTCGATGTGCTGGTCAATAACCTGGGAATCTTCGAACCAAAGAAGTTCGAAGACATCCCCGATGAAGATTGGCAGCGCTTCTTCGATGTCAACGTTCTGAGTGGCATCCGGCTCTCCCGCCACTACCTCTCCGGTATGCGGAAAAAGAACTGGGGCCGCATCATCTTCATCTCGAGCGAATCCGCCGTGCAAATTCCGGTCGAAATGGTTCACTACGGGATGACAAAGACAGCGCAGCTCGCCGTGTCGCGAGGCCTCGCCGAATCGCTGCAAGGCACAGCCATTACTGTGAACAGCATCCTGCCGGGACCGACCCGCTCGGAAGGCGTGGAGCAATTCATCCAGAATATGGCAAAGCACAACGCTCAAACCGAGGAGGAAACCGAACAGGGCTTCTTCCGGTCGGCACGCCCGTCTTCCCTGATTCAACGTTTTGCCACCACCGAAGAAGTAGCCAACCTGGTCGTTTTCGTTGCCAGTGAGTTGTCGTCTGCCACCAATGGCGCGGCACTTCGCGTCGATGGCGGGGTCGTTCGCAGCATCCTGTAGTTGCTCCCGGCTACGCCCTGGAATTGTGGCCCGTATAATCCTTCAATGCGAAGATTTGTGATCGAGCACCTGCCCCGTCTACCGGCAGCGTATCTGGCAACTCCGCTCGACTACGATGCCACCAAAGAATGGCTCGAGCAGCCTGGCTTGATTTCTCTGATTCGAACCACCGAAATGATCGCTGCCGTCGAGGCGGGTCTCGGAGTCTCTCTTGTCCCTTCCGATGACGCCATGCTTCTCCACCCGGGAGATGAGGCACTGCTGCTTACGCTCTCGTTCGGTGTCCTGCTCGCCTGGGCCGAAGGAAACATTCCGCCGCTGGCCGAGGATTGGAGGGCGACCGCATTGACCGTCGAGGCGCCGCGCGAAGTTATCGGTAGCCCTGCGCTCAAGGCGGCGATCGCCGAAGACTTCCTCTCCGAAGAACCTGGCCTGAACTAAGACCGCCTTCCTCCGCCGAACAAGAGAGTATATTCTTACGTATTCTCTTGCGCGGCCACATGAACAACACTCAGCGAAAACTCCTGCTTCTGGCTCCCTTCGCCCTCCTCCTGTCGAGCTGTCAATTTGACTCGACACCGGCGGGGCCGACCCGCGAGACCTCGGTCCACCTCAATCGCGGCAATACGGAACGAGCCAGCCTGGAGCTGAATATGGCTGCCGGTGAGTTGAACGTGCGTGGCGGCGCGGAGAAGCTTCTCGACGGACGCTTCGAGTTCAACGTACCTGCCTGGGAGCCGAAGGTCGAGTCGTCAGATAACGGCGCTCACACGGAAATCAAAATCAGCCAGCCGAACAACGCTCATCTGGGCGGGAACCGTCATTACCTGTGGGATCTGCAGTTGAACGATCACGTGCTGCTCGATCTCGCAATTCACTGTGGCGCTGGCAAGGCCAGGCTAAATCTGGGTGAGCTCGATCTGCGCCACGTCGAGACCCATATGGGCGCCGGCGAAGTCCAACTTGATCTGCGCGGCAAGCCCACTCGCGACTACGATGTCGAAATAGCCGGCGGCATCGGGCAGGCCACCGTGCGTCTCCCCGAAAACGTCGGGATCTGGGCCGAAGCGCATGGCGGTCTGGGCAGCATCACGGTAACGGGTCTCGACAAAAAAGAGGATCACTGGGAGAACAGCCTGTACGACAAGGCAAAGGTCAACGTGCACCTGAAAGTCGAGGGGGGAATCGGCGAGATCCGGATAATCGCGTAAAAGCGACGGGCGTATCGTCCGGTATGCGCTCAGGTGGGCTCTACCAACTGCTCCACGTTCACCGAATAGATCGCGCTCTTCCCTTCACGGTCGCTTTGAAAGTAAACGCGCCGGCTATCCGGCGAGAACACCGGCTTTACGTCGGCCGCGTGGCTCGACCGATGCTCGCACAAGGTAAGCTCGCGGGCTGGATTTCGAAGCAGCAAGATCACGTTCGGTTGCGCCTTGCTCAGGCTTGCTCCCACGAAGACAGAATCATCGCCGTTTGGAGCGAATGCCGCAAACTGGCTTGTCTTCGCCAGGCAGCGCTCCACTCCCTCTTCCGGCACCACCTCATGCGCTTCGGCAACAACCACATCGTTCACCGGCACCTGGCGCAGAAAGAGCACCGAGCGCCCGTTGGCCGACCAACAGGGATTCGAAACCGGCCCGCTTGCAATCAGCACATCCTTCTTGGACCCGCCCGCCGCACCTGCGTACCAGATCTCGCTTTCCTCGTTGCCTCGCGTGCGCGTGAACAGGCATCCCGTACCGTTGGCGCGAACCAGGCAAGGACCCGAAGCGTTCTCGGCCAGAATCGTGGCATTGCCACCTTTCCTCTGCTCAAGCCGGCCGTCCCGGATCAGAAAAAACTCTCCCTTGGCACCGCCCGGGCTAAACGCCGCGACACCCTCGGCCAGCACCTCCGGCCGCTTGGCTCCTCCCCTGCCGAGCGCTACCTCGCTCAAGTTCCCGCCATCCAGGAAGTAGAGTGCTCGTCCCGGCGCATCAAGCGTCAGCGAGTTGGTATCAAGTGCCCGGGTGTCAGCCAGCGGCCGGATCGCTCCCGTCCGAAGATCCACCTGAAAGGGCGCCATACGCCCGTTCATCCGGTCGGAAGCACAGAACAGGACTCTAGGCTTCAGCGAAACAAATCGGTTGGTCGGCGCGGGCAAGACATTCGTGTACGCCGGGCTCGTCAACCGGACAATGGCGGTTTCCGTTGTAGGATCGGGAAATCTTACGAATTCGCCGGCCTGTGGCAAAGGCTGGCTTTTTTGGTAGGCCGATAAGAGACCAGCCGGCAATAGGCCGAGTATCGCCCGGCGCGTAATCTCTGGAACCACTGACAAGTTAGATTGCAGGGCCAGACCGCCCGTTGCATCACAGTCCTAGATCGCTGTGAGTAACCGCAAAGCCTTGCGGATTCGGTGCCTTCGCCAAATATCTGTACGGGTTCACTGGCGTACCGCTCAGGCGGACTTCGTAGTGCACATGCGGCCCAGTGGTATGCCCCGTTACTCCCGAGAGCGCAATTACCTCGCCGCGGCGCACTTCCTGGCCCGGCACCACCGCAAATTGGGAAAGATGCGCATAGTACGTCTGCAGGCCATTCCCGTGATCTACCACCACCAGCTTGCCGTACCGCCCGCTCCAGCCTGCCCGCTCTACCACTCCATCCCCAGCCACGTGTACCGGGGTTCCCGTGGGAGTCTGCACGTCGATGCCCGTGTGGAATGCTCCCTCTCCTGAGAAAGGATCCGTGCGTGCGCCAAATGCGCTCCGGAGAACCCCCACCACGGGCCAGAGACTCGGCTGGTTATGCGACTGCCACCGATAAGCGTAGTGGTGATAAATGCTCGAAAATGAAGCGGACTGCAAAAAAGTGTACCGGTCGATCGACTCTTTCAGGTTCGGGGTCAGTCCGGAGTCTGGCATAGCGCTTTCGTCAACCGCATTGGGTTGATTCATTCCGTACGCTACCGAAACTTCGCTTGCCAGCGTCTGCAGCGACGCCATCTGCTGAGTATGCTGATTTGCCTGCCGCTGCAGCTCCACATATCTGGTACGCAGGCCGTTGAAATCTGCTCGCAGGTGCTCGTAATCAGAGACCTTCCAGCTCATCCATAGGTAGCTCGAGAAAAGTCCCAACACCACCAGGCCAATTACAAGCAGCAACCCGGCGGCATACGCCAGCGACTTGTGGCTGATGTGAATCCGCTTTACTTGTCCATTGATCGAGTGCGCCAGGTCAAGAACAAAGTACTCTCTCTTCAATTCGACTCCTCGCAGGTCGTTAGGCCATACATCGCTTCCGTCTAAGGCAAACCTGTACTGCCCGGGAGATAAGAAAAAACCTTAACGAAACTCCAGGCTACATTCATCTATAAATTCTGTCAATACATGCAACATGTTAAGTAAAAAACAGAGATGATCCCGCACTAGCTGCTCGCGACTCAAGTTCCTCCCGCCTGCTATACCTGGAACCTGAATCGTATGGAATACCAACGAGAGCTTGAGCTGGCTAAAACCATGGCGGAAGAAGCCGGCGCAGTAGCGGTCGATTTCGCCCGGCGCGGGGTCAACGCCGAAACAAAAGCAGATGAATCCCCGGTTACTGCTGCCGATCGGGCCTGCGAGAAGTTGATCGTCGATCGCATTGTGCGCGAGTTCCCTCAGGACGGCATTCTCGGGGAAGAAGGTGCTAATCGGGAAAGCCGGAGCGGCCGCAAGTGGATCGTCGACCCCATTGATGGTACTCGCGATTTCGTACGCGGGATCCCGCTCTGGGCTGTTCTGATCGGGCTTGAAGAAAATGGCCAGGTAGTAGCGGGTGCGGCTTACAGCCCCGGTCAAAACACTTTGGCCTGGGCCGCCAAAGGTGCGGGCGCCTGGGCCAATGGCTCGCCCATCCGCGTCTCAGATAAGCGCGGACCGCAGGATGCCGTGCTGTCCTTCAACGGCTTCAACAAGCTGGGCGTGGCGCGATTTGGTGGCTCACTCCTGCCTTGGGTGGCTCCGTTCTGGGCAGTTCGCAGCCTTGGCGGCGCATGCGACGCTCTACTCCTCGCCCAAGGAAAAAGCGACGTTTGGATTGAGCCGAATGCTTCTCCCTGGGACTTTGCCCCGCTTAAAATCATCATTGAAGAAGCGGGCGGAGTGTTTCGCAGCTTCGCGGGAGAGAATTCCATTTACGCCGGCAACGGTTATGGCTGCGCTCCCGGGCTCGAGTCGTACGTGCAAGAGCTCCTGCGATCGGAGCAGTCTGCCGGGCCGCGACCTTGAAGGACTGCTTTCTTAAACTTAATGACTGGCTATGAGCATCTGCGGACCGCCGCAGCCGTTGTCGATCTCTCTTCTCGCGGCAAGCTCCGCGTATCCGGTGAAGATCGCGCTCGCCTGCTGCATGCCATGAGCACCAATCATGTGCAGGACCTTGCTCCCTGGCACGGCCTCTATTCTTTCTTTCTCAACGACAAAGGCCGCATCCTTGCTGACGCCTTTATTTACAACCTCTCCGATAGTCTTCTCCTCGATACAGAGCCCGAGACGGGCGCCAAGCTTTATGCTCATCTCGATCGTTTCATCATCGCCGACGATGTCACCCTCGAAGATCGAACCGATTCGCTCGCCTGCTTTGGCCTCGAAGGTCCGAAAAGCCTGGAGTTAGCCGGGCAGCTCGAAATTCCAGTCGGCGCCGACCGGCTCGGCGTCGAAGAATTTCGTACGGGTTTCACCGTTCGCTCCGCCGCCACTGGGGCGGAAGGCGTTCGGATCTTCGTCAACCCCGCCGATCGCGATGAGCTTCTCCAGATCCTCGCGCAAGCTGGCGTCCCGCTCGCGACCAGTCAAGAGGCTCGGGTGGTGCGGCTCGAGAACGCGGTCCCACGGTACGGTGACGACATCACCGAGCGCTACCTTGTTCAGGAGACACAGCGCACTGAGGGCGTTCACTTCAACAAAGGCTGTTATCTCGGGCAGGAAATCGTCGAGCGCGTCCGGTCTCGCGGCCAGGTTCATCGCCTCCTCACACCCGTTCGCGTCCTTTCGCAAGAAGCTCCCGTGCCGGGGACCAAACTCAGCCTGGACGGCAAGGACATTGGCGAGTTGACTTCGGCCGCGTACTCACCCGCGCTTGGCGAGGTAGTCGGGTTCGCTTACCTGCGGTCCGAGGCGGTACACGAGAATTCTGCCATGCTTGTGAACGGGTTCGACCCGCCCGTTGCGGCATTCGTCCGCTGACTGGCCAGGCTCAGCTAATCGTCGCCGAGCAATCGTCCAAACGGCTCGAGTGTTTCGACGCTGTCGCAAACAGCTTTCAGCGCCGCCGTGATCGGAATCGCCAGGATCAGTCCGACCCCGCCCCAGATCAGCCCCCAAAACATCATCGCGATCGTGACCACCAGCGGATTGAGACGGACCCGCCGGCCGACAATTTTTGCGTAGAGAAAGTTCATCGAGAGCAAATGGAGCGCGGCGGTAATCACAATCACTGTGATCACAATCTTGAACTTGTTTGGTACCGCGATCGCTGCCAGTACGGGCGGCAGCAGGCTTAGCGGTAATCCGACATAGGGGATCAGGCTGAAGAACGCACTTAGCAATCCGATCAGAGGCCAGTAGGGCAGGCCCAGAAAGAAAAAGCTGCCCGCACTGATCGAGCTCAGGAAAACCCAAAGCAGGAAATTGCCCAGCACAAAGGCACGCGTAGCCTCGCCGATCTGAGACCAGCTTTTACCCACCACATACCGCTTCTCGCTCGGAAAAAGCAGTAGAAAACGCCGGTGCATGTGATCTCTCCAGCTCAGCATGAAGAACACCAGGAACGGCACGAAAGATGCCATCACCAAGGCATGCAGATAGCCCGAGACGTAGCCGTAGACCGTCCCGATCAGCGGCCGCGGATCGTCATGTATCCGGACTTCCTGGATAGCCGGCGGTTGGACCGGAACCGGGGCCGTCGCTACCGCACTGCGCCGGCGTCGCGCTTTTAGTGCCTCTTGCGGCTTACTCTCGATCTGCTGCTGCTGCTGGCGCAGGTTCTTGGGCAGAACAAGATCGAGTGTCCTCTTCTCCATCTCGTCCACGCGGGAGTTCACCGACGTAATCACGTCGCCCACTCGCGAGCTGTAAGAAGGTAAATCCCGGGTCAGTGTCGAGACCTGGCTCCAGGCCATTATTCCCAGCAGGCTCGCCGCAAGCAGCGCAATCGCGATCACAATGCCGGTCGCTGCGCCTCGCGGCACGCGCAGCTTCATCACCAGTAAGACCGCAGGATCGAGGATGAACGCGAACACTGCCGAAACGATTAGCGCGACGAGGAAATCCCGCCCGTAGTAGAGCAGCGCAATCAATGCAGCCAGAGCAATTAGCGCTCGCCCGATTCCATAGGTGTTTTGTGGAATGGAAGGACGAGTAAGAAGTGCCAAAGGGAAGACTGCCCGGGTATTCCCACCCTAACACGCAAAACGGCATCTATAATTCAAGCTTGGTAACCGCATCTTCAGCTCCCGGTGGCGGCCGCATACTTGCGCTCGATGTCGGTAAGAAAAGAATCGGCCTTGCCGTTAGCGACGAGCTGCGCCTTACTGCGCAGGGCCTGCCAACGTTGGAGCGTACGCGCATTCGCGACGACCTGAAAAAGCTCGCAGATCTGGCCCAGGAGTATAGTTTGGGATTGCTGCTGATCGGCAAACCGCTCCACATGAGTGGTTCGGAGAGCCGCCAGAGCGAATACACCAGAGAGTTTGCCGAGCGCTTGAGCAAATCTGTCCGTTTGCCGCTCGTCTATTGGGACGAGCGATGGACCTCGATGGAGGCCGAACGCATGTTAAAGGAAGCCGGAAAATCGCTCGACGAGCGAAAGAAAGCTGTCGACCGCTTCGCCGCAATCCTGCTTCTCGAAAGCTATCTCGGTTATCTCAGCCTTTCGGACACCGTCGACGCGCGAGGCTCTCTTGCCTAGGCGTCGCGGCTGTATCGCACTCTTCTTCGCCGCCGCTCTGGTCGTTGCCGCGCTTGCCAGCGCTCTCGGTGCTTACTGGTACTTCACGCCATACCGGAACTTCGGCACCGAGGTCTTCATCGATATCGAGCACGGGATGTCTTCCCGCGCGATCGCTTCCAGGCTCCAATCGAAGGGCGTCGTGCGTTCCCGCTGGGCTTTTCTGGCGGTACGCTTTCTTCACCCGAAGGCATCGTTGCAGGCCGGCGAATACCGTTTCGGCTCTGCGCAAACGCCCCAGCAAGTCTTCAACGAACTACGGCGCGGCGAGATCTTTTATCAGGAGTTCACCATCCCCGAAGGCAGCAATATGTTCGACATCGCCGGGCTGATCGAGAACGTCAGCACCTTCACGGCGGCCGATTTCTTGCGCGCCGCCGCCGACCCGCAAAGCATCCGCGATCTCGATGCGCGCGCCCCGAATCTCGAGGGTTATCTCTTTCCTTCCACCTACCGTCTCACTCGCAAAACCACCGCCCGGCAGATCTGCCGCGCCATGACGGACGAGTTTCGCAAGCAGTGGAAACTGCTCGGAGGCGACAAACAGGCAGACAAAATACACGCCATCGTTACGCTTGCCTCCTTGGTGGAGAAAGAGACCGCCGTTCAAGGAGAGCGGCCGCTGGTCGCCTCTGTCTTTTTTAATCGACTCCGGCTTTCGATGCCGCTCCAGTGCGATCCAACAACGGTCTATGCGGCATTACTCGAGAATAAGTATCAGGGCGTTATTCATAAATCCGATCTCGCGCGTGTCAGCCCCTACAACACCTACGCGCATCCCGGTTTGCCGCCCGGTCCCATCGCTAACCCGGGCGCGCTGTCGCTCAAAGCGGCGCTTTACCCTGCAGATTCCACCTACCTTTACTTCGTAGCCAAGCCCAATGGCGTCGGCTCACACGTATTTACCAGCAGTCTCGCCGAGCACGAGAAGGCCGTGCTCGAATATCGCCGCGGAACCCACTAAAAGTCCCATCGGCTCTCCGGCCGGGAACTTTAGTTCGTCATTTACCAGTACCCGCCGGTAGTGTCTGTAGTACCCATCTTGCTCCTACACAGCTGAAATAAGCCGATCAGCTCCCTATAGGGTTCGAGGGACGAACAACGATGCAATCCCAGGCGCAACCCACTGGCGAGGTTCGCTCTGACATTTCCTAACTGTGCTCCGAAAGCACTCCTTCTTCTCGCGGCAGGATTGTTCAGCCGATCCGCATTTCCGGCCGAACCTGCTGCCGGAAGCTCGCTGCCCGTCGCATTCACAAGCCGGGAGCTTTTCTCTTCCCGCGAGACTTTGCAGCGGGCAGCAGCAGTCAACCAGAGTCTATATGCCGCTCTTGAGTCCTTTGTCTGCAATGAACGCATAGAGCGGTATCGCGGCTCCGGCTCCGGCGGCGCAAGTCATATCGATACTGTCACCGCTAAGGTCTCCTTCGAGAATGGCGCCGAGCACTACTCCGAGCTTCAGCAGAAAGAACATGCCCTGCCCGACATAAGCACCCTCGATGGTGCCTGGTCGGAGGGCGAATTTGGCACTCTGCTGAAGCAAACCGAAACGTTAATGCGAACCGAGCGCGCGCGCCTCGAAAGCCGGGACGAGGTCAATGGTACGCCCGCCCTTATCTACATTTTCAAAGTAACGGCCGCCGATAGTCCTTGGGACTTGACCGTGGGCGGGCAGCACTACCTCATTCCCTTTCAGACCCGAGTGTGGTTGTCGGCATCTTCGGGCGAGATTCTGAAGATCGTTCGTAGTTCTACAAACGTGCCCGCTCCGCTACGTATCCGTCAAATCGACTGGAGCGTCACACTGAGCCAGTTCGATCTCAATGGCAAAACGTGGTTGCTGCCAAGCGCGGGCGAGTACCAGGTTCTCTATCGCTACTCGGAGCGCCGGGAATGGAATACTCTTACGTTCTCCCAGTACCATCGCTATGGGTCGGAGGCCGCGATACGCTTTGAGTAGGACCCTGGGTCCTGAGCCTCAACGCTGCCGGTATAGACTGAACCATCACGCCTCTGTTGCGTGCCAAACTTGCTTCTCATGAGATCCCTGCTGAACTCTATCCTGACCCTTGTTTTGGTCGCTAGCGCATCGCGCGCGCAAAATTCGAACCGGCCCGCGGATTTGCCGGACGCTCCGGGCCGCGAAACTGTCACTAAAGTTTGTTCGGCCTGCCATCCCGCGCAGGTCGTACTCGGCAAGGGGATGTCCCGCGAGCAATGGGGAACCATGGTCTCCAACATGATCAGCCGGGGCGCCAAGGGAACCGATGCGGAATTCGCACAGATCGTCGATTACCTATCGGCCAATCTTCCGCCCGGTGTCAAAGGCTCGCCCCGCCCGGCAAAACAGAAAGGGGAAGGCGGCGGACTGCTCGCCCAGGCCGGTCCAAGCGACAAACATATCGTTGACGACGAAGCCGCGGCTCGAGGGAAAACGATCTATATCGCTCAATGCATTACCTGCCATGGTCCCAGAGCCAGGGGCACCGAGCGCGGACCTGACATAGTTCGGTCGCTGGTTGTGCTGAAAGATCGTTACGGCGATCGTCTGGGTTCGTTCCTGCAAAAAGGTCATCCCATGCAAAGCGGCATCGCGAGCGCCAGTCTCAGTCACGAGCAGGTCGAAGACCTTTCTCACTTCCTCCATCAGAAGGTCGGCGACACTCTGCGCACGGGTCCGTACAACAAGGTATTGAATGTACTGACAGGGGATCCGAAGGCGGGTGAAGCTTACTTCAACGGCGAAGGTAAGTGCAGCAGCTGTCACTCGCGTACGGGCGATCTGGCAGGAATTGCTCGTAAGTATGAACCCTCCGTCCTGCAGCTGAAGGTGGTCTTTCCCCAGACTGTCGCTTTTGGAAAAGGCATGGCTGCTGGCAAAAAGAAGCCTGTCATGGTCACCGTCACCCCGCCTTCCGGCAAGCCGGTCACAGGAGTTCTCGACACGATGGACGATTTCAGCGTTTCCTTGCACGATGCGTCCGGCGAATATCACTCCTTCCAGCGAGAACCCGGTCTTACGGTTCAGAAAGACGATCCCTACGCGGCGCACGTCGAACTTTTGGATCGGTACACCGACAAGAACATCCACGATGTTGTCGCTTATCTGGAGACTTTCAAATGAAACTCGGCACGCTTCTGATTGCTTGCGCCTCCCTTTTGACCATCGCCAGCCCGGCCGGCTGGACGCAAGGTCTCGACCCGGCCAAACCCTTCCAGCCGCCGACCGATTCCTGGTCTACCTATAACGGCGACTACTCGGGGCGTCGCTTCAGCCCGCTGAGCAAAATCAACGATTCCAACGTGAACTCACTGAGCCTGGGATGGGTCTATCGCATCAACGGCGGCGGCGATCCCTTTGCCGGCGTCATCAAAGCGACTCCGCTGGTCGTGAACGGCATAATGTACTTCACCGTTCCGGACAAAGTCTGGGCCATTGACGCCCGCACGGGCCGGGAACTCTGGAACTACACCTGGAAGTCGAAAGGCGGCATTCACCTCGGCAATCGTGGCGTCGGTATGTACGGCAACTGGCTGTATTTCGAAACGCCTGATTGCAATCTGGTATCGCTCGATTCACGGAATGGGAAGCTTCGCTGGAGTCAGTCAATCTGCGATCTCGATCAGATGTACTACGCATCGGTCGCACCGGTCGTGATCAAGAATCACGTCATCGCAGGCGTGAGCGGCGACGATCTGGACAGGCCGGGGTATCTGGAGTCGCGTGATCCCGAAACAGGTGAACTGCAGTGGCGCTGGTCGGTGGTTCCTAAGCCGGGCGAGCCTGGTTCTGAGACTTGGCCCAGTGCCGAAGCCATGGAGCATGGCGGCGGGATGACCTGGGTTCCCTGCACCTACGACCCCGATTTGAATATGCTGTTTCTCGGTACCGGCAACCCGCAACCGGTGATTGCCGGTAAAGGCCGCAAGGGAAGCAATCTGTTTACCGAGTCGATTGTCGCCCTCAATCTGGATACCGGCAAACTGGTCTGGCATTTCCAACCATCGCCCCACGACACGCACGACTGGGATGCCGTGCAAACACCCGTGTTGATCGATGGCGAAATTGACGGGCAGCCGCGCAAATTTGTTGCCCAGGCCAGCCGTAACGGATGGTTCTTCGTCCTCGACCGCAAAACAGGCAAGAACTACAAATCATCGGAGTTCGTGAAAACGAACTGGACTCTGGGCATCGATGAAGAAGGACAGCCCATCCCGAATCCGGCCAAAGAGCCCCAGGTCGATGGCTCCCTGGCGTCCCCTAACCAGGGCGGAGCGGCCAACTGGCCGCCGCCGAGCTTTAGCCCTCAAACGGGCCTCTTCTACGTGAACGCTACGCGCGCTTACAGTATTTACTACATCTTCGACGACAGTCAGAAACCGGAAGGTTGGGGAGGCAACGACCAGGGAGGCTGGGGCGAGTCAATGCTGCAAGCTCTCGATTACAAGACAGGCAAGATCCGCTGGAGCCATAAATGGGAGGGTTCAAGCGTTCGCTCAGGCGTTCTCAGTACGGCGGGAAACCTGGTATTCGCTGGCGACTCGGGCAGTAATCTGGTCGCTCTCGATGCCGCTACCGGCAAAGCACTTTGGCACGCGAATCTGGGTAATCCGGTTTCGAACGGTCCCATCACATATGAGCTCGACGGCACTCAGTATCTGATAGTCGCAGCTGGCGACTCGCTCTTTTCCTTTGTCATGCATGGCCGCTGAATGACGGGCCTAGTGATCCCTCCCGATACCCTCTCGAAGTGAGTCGGGCAGCGCCACGGTCTTCATACCGACTCTCTGGAACAGCGCTTCCCTCTGCTCTGGCGTCCCTGGATACGCTAAGTCCGGTGGCGGGATCTCGCGTGACTTCGCAGGAATGGCGAACTCCGTGATGATGCGCTCGAAGCTGCCCGGCAGATAGAAGTTGAGCGGCCGCGCTTCTCGTGAATCGACGCGGAAAATGTCAAACGCAGCCAGCCGGGATGTACGCGAGGGCTCCCGCCGGGCATCGTTGCTCCATCAGTGAGTAAGAACCGCCTGTCTGCTCCGGACTGGCCAAAATAGTCCAGAGAATCCCTTGCGACCAGCAGGCGGGAGCCTCCTTTACATTGATGCCGAAAGGCTTGATCCGATTGGACGGTACTCGGCCGTGTGACCATGTTTTCCGGTGTCGGGGGGTCTGGAACTTCAACCTGGGCAGCGCAGGGCGCACAATGACAGTGAGAGAGACATCGCATGGAGTCTCAGGTTTATTCATACAAGGACGAACTGGAATACCGAGTGCAGTCTGGGGAGGGAAATGGCGCGCTTATCTTCAGCCGCCCAGAGTACAACGCGGGAGAGCATGAACATCCCGAAGCTCAGGTGTCCATTCTGTTTAGAGGGGCATCCGCGAATCTCCTGACGCACAGTGACAGCGGGAAAACTCTGCGGACGGGGATCGGGCGCGAGTCGTTCGCCTACATTCCTCCCGGCCAGCCTCATAAGTTGAACTGGCGCAGCGACGGAGAACTGTTGAACCTTTACATTTCTGGCCAAACGCTCAGTGCGATCACGGACCAAAATGGATTTCAACTGCCCGGCTTGAAGCTCCCTGAGCGGCCGGATCGTGCGGTGTACGAGATAGGCCGCCTGCTCCTGGATGAATTCAAGTCGATGGGCGGCTTAGCTCCGACTATGATCGACCATGCGATCGCGTTGATCGCAGGCCGTGTTATCAGAGCCACGGAGGCAGTGTCAACGGGCGGGACCTCCGGCCTACTGAGTGTAAAGCGATTGCAGCCGGCCATTGACTTTATCCATGGAAACCCGGAGCGAAACTTCACCCTCGTCGAGCTTGCCCGTTTGTGCAATTCGAGCGTCTTTCATTTCGCGCGCTCCTTCGCGGCGCGAACGGGATCTGCCCCTTTCCGCCTGCAACGAACGCTACGGTTGCAGAAGGCACAAGAACTTCTTCTTCAAACCGAGCTTTCGGTTACGGATGTGGGCTTGGCGGTAGGAGTTGAAAACCCGACCCACTTCTCACGATTATTTCGCGAGCGTTTCGGCTGTTCCCCTCGCGAGTTCCGGCGCAAGCAGTCTCTGCGAATCGCTAAGTGAGATCGACGGTCGCCCTACTGCGCACCGCGGCTGAGCAGCATCACCTTCATCGTGTGAAAAATGATATAGAGGTCGAGTGCTGGAGCAATGTGCTTGATGTAGTAAAGATCGAATTCAAGTTTGATCATCGCGTCTAGCTGAGTATCGCCGTACTTGTGGTTGATCTGGGCCCAACCCGTGATCCCCGGCTTCACGGCGAGGCGTTGCCGGTAATACGGAATCTGCTGCGCGAGCAGATCCACAAATTCAGGCCGCTCCGGGCGCGGTCCAACGATTGTCATATCGCCGCGGAGCACGTTCCAGAACTGGGGTAGCTCATCCAGCCGGAGCCTCCGCAGCCATTTGCCGAGTGGCGTAATACGCGGATCGTCTTTTATAGCCCAGACCGCGCCGGTACGCGCTTCGGCATCGACATACATCGAGCGGAACTTATACAACGTGAAAAGCCGGCCATCCAGCCCAACGCGTCTCTGCCGGTAAAGCACCGGGCCCTTTGAAGTGAGCCGGACCGCGAGCGCCGTGAGCAGCATGAAGGGCAGCGTCAGAACTAAACCGGTGACGCCGATGATCAGCGAATAGAGATTTTGAAAGGCGATCGCCTGCGACCGCGGCCCTAGCATGGTTGAGAAGATCAGTTGCGAAGGCTGAATCTTCCTGCTGCAAACGCGGTGCATGGCCATTTCGTAAGTGTCCGCCGCATCTTCAATGCGTACGCCCCCAAAACGTATCTCGAGCAGATCTTGTACCGGCAGTCGATTCCGGCGCTCGGCCATGCCAACCACGATCCGGGTCGGCTTGTACTCAGCACACACGGCGCGTACCTCGTCTACTCTGCCCAGGCAGGGGACGGGGAAGTTGCAAGGGCTTACATCCTCCTCGCAGAGGTAACCGAGTATCGAGTAGCCAAACTCCGGCCGGTCCAGAATAGGCGTTATGATCTCGCCCAGGATACTGGAACTGCCGAGCAGCAGCACGCGCTCGGACCGCATCCCGGCCACAATGTACTTCCAGAACACCAGCCGCCAGAGCGGGAGCACGATGATGACCGCGAAGCTGCCGAGGACCATGAGCCAGCGGTCCAACAACAGGTCCGGTTGCAGATAGCCGGCAAAAGCCATGAGCAGCAATGCCGACCCAACCGCCAGGCACACCTGCTGCACCAGAACGACGCGCGAGGTAATTCGAAGATTTGCGTAAAGATCCTGGAAATAAAAAATGAAAACTATCAGGCCGGCGACGATTAACAGCTTCCAATAATAATTTTCGGCGAACAGATAAAAGAAGGGGTCAATGCCGAGCACAAGCAATGACGCGACATAGCAGGCCAGAATGAGGAGTATTTCCGAAGTCAGCAGCGCGAGAACACTGGCTGGAATAAATACACGAAAAAGCCGAATCACGCGAGCTTCTTAAAACGAACGATGGAGTTTGAGTTTATCACTAACTTTTACAGCTTACTGGATCGCCTTACGCAAAGTCGGCCGCCGGCAGGGACGCGTATGGCAACTGACAAACTATTGATTCTGCATGGGATCAAAGTCGTTTACTCTGCTGCTACACGTGCTATAAAGGGATAGGACCGTTTCGGTCGCCATTGTTCCTGGATTCTTCACTCAACCGCAATGCTCCGGCTCACTAAGAAGGCTGATTACAGCCTGATTGCTCTCAGGCATTTCGCATTGCGCTTTGCGGACAGGGGCGGCAGCGTGAGCGCCAAGGAAGTGGCTGATCTTTGCGGCATACCGCTTCCGGTGCTTTCAAAGCTTCTCCAGAAGCTTGGGAAAAGTGGATTCCTCGTTTCCGAGTACGGGACCAATGGCGGCTACCGGCTGGCCCGCGACCCGCGGCGCATATCGGCGCTCGAAGTGATTCGAGCGATCGACGGGCCCATCGTGCTGGCAAATTGTTTTACCGAAGATGCGCACTGCGGTCACTCCGGTCGCTGTACCGTGAAGCGTCCTTTGCGCAAGATTCACGAAGGCATACTGCGTCTTCTCGAGGGGGTTAGCATCCAAGATATGTTGCAGGATTCTGACGGGGAAGTGTCAGAGCCGCTTGCCAATTCCCTGGTGACGTTAGGCGCCGCTCCCAAGTCTCACGAGCCGCAAATCTCAGTATTGGAATGACTACTATGAAACTGCCGATATACATGGACAATCACGCGACGACCCAGATGGATCCTCGCGTTTTCGAAGCGATGAAGCCTTTCTTCCTCGACCATTTCGGTAATGCCGCCTCACGAAATCACAGTTTTGGATGGGAAGCCGAACAGGGCGTCGAAACTGCCCGTAAACAAATCGCCCAGCTGATCGGGGCAACGCCCAAGGAAATCGTTTTCACCAGCGGCGCGACTGAATCGAACAATCTCGCGCTAAAGGGCATTACGGAGATGTATGCAGAGCGCGGCAACCACATCATCACCCAGGCCACCGAGCATAAAGCAGTGCTCGATACCTGCAAGCGGCTCGAAAAAGAAGGCGTGCGCGTTACCTACCTGCCGGTAAAAACAGACGGCTTGGTAGATCTCGATCAGCTGCGCGACGCGATCACAGACAAAACTATTTTAATTTCGATCATGTACGCCAATAACGAAATTGGCGTGGTACAGCCTATGGCGGAGATCGGAAAGATCGCCAAAGAGAGAGGCATACTCTTCCATAGCGATGCGGTGCAAGCGGTCGGCAAAATTCCGGTCAATGTTGTTGCGGACGGTATCGATGTTCTCTCTTTGACCGCTCATAAGCTTTATGGTCCCAAGGGAGTCGGGGCTCTATACGTCCGGCGTCGCAATCCGAGGGTTCAGATTACTGCCCAGATGGATGGCGGCGGTCACGAGCGCGGCATGCGTTCCGGAACCTTAAATGTTCCGGGCATCGTTGGCTTGGGAGCAGCTTGCGAAATTGCGCGCCAGGAGATGGCGGAAGAGTCGAAGCGTCTCGGCTTCTTGCGTGACAAGCTGAAGGACAGATTGATGCGCGACCTCGATGAGGTCTATGTCAACGGCAACATGGAGCATCACCTGCCCAATAACCTGAACATCAGCTTTGCCTATGTGGAAGGGGAAAGCCTTCTGATGGGCATCAACGACATCGCAGTTTCGAGCGGGTCCGCGTGCACGTCGGCTACGCTCGAGCCGAGTTATGTTCTGAAGGCACTAGGCGCTGGCGATGACATCGCGCACTCCTCTATCCGGTTCGGGCTCGGTCGCTTCAACACCGAGGACGAAGTGGATTACGTTGGAGATAAAGTTGTCGATGTGGTCCAGAAGCTGCGCGAGCTTTCGCCTCTCTACGAAATGGCGAAAGAGGGCGTCGATCTGAGCAAAGTTGTTTGGGCAGCGCATTAAACTAAGAAGGGGACAGATAAATGGCATATTCCGACAAGGTTTTAGACCACTACAGCAATCCGCGAAATGTGGGTTCGCTCGATAAGAACAGTGCGGACGTTGGAACCGGCATGGTGGGCGCGCCCGAGTGCGGCGATGTGATGAAGCTTCAAGTAAAGGTCAATCCGGAAACCGGCGTGATTGAAGATGCGAAGTTCAAAACTTTCGGCTGCGGCAGCGCAATCGCCAGTTCCTCGCTTGCTACCGAGTGGCTGCGCGGCAAGACCGTCGATCAGGCGCTTGAAATCAAGAACACCGACATCGTGAGTGAACTCGCTCTTCCGCCGGTGAAAATTCACTGCTCCGTGTTGGCCGAAGATGCCATCAAGGCTGCCATCGGAGACTACAAGAAGAAGCGTGCTTCGGTCCCCGCGCGCGAAGCAGTCACGGCTTAGGAAGGCTTGCGGCTATGGCCGATTTAACTCAGCTCGGTGCTCCTGCTCAGGCGACACCGCCTCCGGATCCGGCAGCACCTAAACAGATCCATGTCACTCCGAAAGCGGTCGGCAAGATCCGGGATGCCTTCAAGCGCGAAGGCGTAGCCGGCGGACTGCGGCTTGGAGTGCTCGGCGGCGGCTGCTCCGGGCTTAGCTACCAATTCAAATTCGCGGCTGAGCCTCGTCCGCGAGATTACGTCTTCGAATTCGAGGACGTGAAGGTGTTTGTCGATCCTAAGAGCATTCTTTTCCTCGACGGCATGACCCTCGATTGGAAAGATTCGCTGATGCAGTCTGGCTTCGTTTTCGAAAATCCACACGCAACCAAGAGCTGCGGTTGCGGCACCTCTTTTTCAGCTTAGTTCCCCCAAGAGCCGGATTTTGATCCGGCTCTTTCTACATGCCGTGCTGCTATGCCTTCTTTTTCGAATAACTACTACGAATTTTTTGAGCTTGACCGTAAGCTCAACCTCGACGCGGATGCCCTCCAGCAGCGGTTTTACGAATTAAGCCGGCAGTGGCATCCTGATCGATTCACCCGGAAGAGCGCCGTCGAACAAGCGCAAGCTTTGGAAGCGACCTCGATCTTGAACGACGGTTATCGCACGCTGCGCGATCCGGTAAAGCGTGCAGAGTACCTGCTCACCGAAGAAGGCCATCCCATTGGAGAGCAACGTTCGAAAGACGTGCCTCCCGAACTGCTGGAAGAAGTATTCGAGTTGAACATGGCGCTCGAAGAATTAAAAGACGGCGACGAGGCGGCGCGTCCGCAACTTGAAGCAGCCAAACAGAACTTTTTGGAGCTACGCACGGGCGTCGATCACGAGCTCACACGATTGTTCGAAAAGTACGATGCTTCCGAGTCTGAAAGTGAGACCGCCCGGCAGGCGCTGCATGAGATTCGTGCTGCGCTGAATCGACGGCGCTACATCGAAAATCTAATTCGCGATGTGGATCGGGCGCTGACCCCGGCTTTGGCGCAATCCGAAGCTCTTGAGGATCGCCTGTAGTCCGCTTTATCTAACATTTTCATGGGTACTTTTCAAATCGATTTTGGCGAAAGCCGGCAATCCAAGATAGTCGGCATCGATCTCGGTACGACCAACAGCCTGGTCGCGTATATGGACCTCACCGGGCCGCGCATTGTTCAGGACGCCGAAGGCCGCAGCATTGTGCCTAGCGTCGTTTCTTTGTCAGAAAACGGAGCCCTGGTAGCCGGTGAGCAGGCGCGAGAACTTTTGTTGACCCGGCCTGATCGCACCGTTTACTCGGTGAAGCGTTTGATGGGTAGGGGAGTCAGCGACGTCGAGAGCGAGCTCAAGCTGTTTCCTTTCCGCATTGCCCGCGACAGCGAGTCGGTCATTAAACTCGATCTCGGCGGCAGGACGTTTACGCCGCCCGAGATTTCGGCTGCGGTGCTCCGGCAACTGAAGGACAATGCCGAGGCTGCGCTTGGGCGCGCCCGTCACGGAAGCTGTCATTACTGTTCCGGCTTACTTCAACGATGCGCAGCGGCAAGCGACGAAAGACGCCGGCCGTTTGGCAGGTCTCGAAGTGCTGCGCCTTGTTAACGAGCCCACTGCCGCATCGCTGGCTTACGGTCTTGACAAGCGTAACGACGGCGTAATTGCGGTTTATGATTTCGGCGGCGGCACGTTCGACATATCAATTTTGCGCTTGCATGCCGGGATCTTCGAAGTGCTCGCCACCAACGGCGATACTCATCTGGGCGGCGACGATATCGACAACCTGCTGCTTCGCATCGCCCTGGAAGATATCCACTCCGAGTGGCAAACCGATCTGTCGAAGGATGCCGAAGGAGTGCAGCGCCTGCGGCGGGCTGTGATCAGCGCAAAGGAAGAACTGTCCTTCGTCCCCGAAGCCACAATCGAGCTTGCTTACGGCGGCCGCAGCTATGCGCGCGTGATTGATCGTCCCCTCTTTGAACGGCTGATTGCGCCAATTGTGGAAAGAACTCTGGAGCCTTGCCGCAGCTTGCCTGGCAGACGCGAAGTTAACGGCCGAGCAGATCGATGAAGTTGTGATGGTCGGCGGGTCGACGCGCATCCCGCTGGTGCGCAGTGCGGTCGAGCGTCTCTTTAAGGCCAAGCCGCATACGGAACTAAATCCTGACGAAGTGGTGGCGCTCGGTGCTGCCGTGCAGGCGGGCATTCTTGCCGGCGATGTCGAAGATAAACTGCTGCTCGACGTCACACCCCTCTCGCTCGGTATCGAGACGATGGGCGGAGTCGTTTCTAAACTCATTCACCGCAATTCGACCATCCCGGCCAGTGCCACCGAGAGCTTCACAACGGCCGTTGATGGGCAGCGTAACGTTCTGATTCACGTGCTACAGGGCGAGCGTGAGCTGGTGAAAGACTGCCGCAGCCTGGCGCGCTTCGATCTGAAGGATATCGATCCCATGCCGGCCGGCTTCGCGCGAGTGGAAGTACGGTTCCTCATCGATGCGAACGGAATTTTGAAGGTAACCGCCCGAGATGCTCGCAGCGGCAAGGAGCAAGACGTCGAGGTCAAGCCGTCCTATGGTCTGTCGGAAGAGCAGGTCGGCGCGATGATCCAGGAGTCCTACGAAAATGCCGAGCGAGACATGCGCGAGCGGCAGGTGCGCGAAGCCCGGGTGGAAGCCGATAACATTCTGGCCGCGTTGACCAAGGCGCAGCGAAACGAAGCGTGGGGAGCCTTGAGCGCGACGGAGCGCGATGGGATTGAGGCTGCGAAACGGGAGTTGGAAGCGACTTATAACGGCGACGATCACCACGCGATCAACGCGAAGCTGGAAGCGCTCAATCACGTCACCCAAAACCTGGCCGAGAACATGATGAACACGGCTGTACGCGGCGCCCTCAAAGGCACGAAGATCGATTAGCGCCATGCAACAAGGCGGCGCTCGTCACAATCCGGCCCGCTACCAAGGCAAAAATCTCGTCTCTCTTTTGGCTGCGATGTTCGTTCCGGCCGGGATCCTTTTCCTGGGAATGGTTTTCGAATTCGCTACGGGCGAAACTCGTCTCACGCCCGCCCAGTACCAGTCTTTTGGTCGTGCCTATCAGGCGGCGTATCTGCTGTTCGTTCCGGCCCAACTGATCTCCGCAGTCTATCTTCAGAGATTGTTTCCAGCCTGGCGTTTGCCTTTTGCAAAGGTGCTTCAGTACTGCGCCGCTCTGACCGTCGGATTACTGCTCTCTACCATTGAAGCCGTGATGCTGATGGCTTTTGGTTCAAACTTGTTCCTGCGTGTAACAGGGCATCTATCTCGTACTTAGTCGAGCGCCGGCGAGCGTTGCTGCCTCCGCCATTCGCCGGTCGAGCGTCCAAAGCTCGGAGTGCGAAAGCAGAGAGGAAGCAATCAGGTGCGCATCCACCCATCCAATGCCCTTGCCCCAAAGCCGATGCCGCTCCACCAAACCCAAAACTTCTTCGTCTTTTGCCCGAACCGCAGTGGAAAGTGCGCGGAGGGCATTCAGGACACCCGCCCGGTTCTTCAGACTGCCGCAAGCCAACTCGCCCATCACGAAAGGATGGATCAGCACGCGCTGTTGCACCAGCAGGGAGGAGAGGCCAGCATGTGCTGACGAAAGATGGCTCACCCAGACGGAGGTATCGACGAGAGTCACTTACTCAGGTTTGGAGCGCCTGCGTGGGATATCTTCGAGCTCAGGCTCAGTGCCCCCAAGCGCAATCAATCGACGGGCAGCTTCCTGCGCTACCAAAGCTCTCAATCCTTCGTGAACTAAAGCGGTTTTCTCTTCGATGCCGGTTGCTTCTCGTGCTTCGGTGAGCAACTCTTCGTCTAAGATCAAAGTCGTTCTCATATGCATCAGTATGCATGGTTGATATGCGTTCGTCAAGTAGGCCCTGTTAAAGTCCAGTGCCGGTACAATGGTTTTGCATGGCCGGACTCACTTGGGAACACACCGAAGACATCGCTTTGAGCTTATTTGAGGCGCGCCCGGAAACGGATCCTACCCACATCCGCTACACAGACCTTCACAAGTGGATTACGGAGCTCCCCAATTTCAAAGACGATCCGGCTGCTTCTACCGAGGGGAAGCTGGAAGCCATTCAAATGGCATGGGTTGAAGAGTATCAAGACAACCAGGGCGGCTGAGAAGACCATCTGCTATGTTAGAATTATCTGGTAGTTCAGCGGACCTTTAGTCGCATTTTGCTCTAAAGACGTCTTTGCAATCCCGTAACGAATCAGGTCAGATTATGCCAAAAATGAAGACGCATAAAGGTGCGTCTAAACGTTTTAAGAAGACCGGCACCGGCAAGATTATGCGTCGCCATGCTTTCGGACGACATATTTTGACGTCTAAGGCAAGGTCCCGGAAACGCAAGCTCGGCCGAAGCGTTCTTGCAGACGAAACGGATCAGCCGAAGCTTCACATCATGCTCCCTTATTAGGGTTACAGCAGTAAATTCGAGTAGAAGCAGCGCGCAGCACGTGCCTGCCCTCTCAAAAAGCGTAATAGAACGCAATTCATTAAGGAGAAAACGTGCCCAGAGTAAAAAGAGGTACTCACCGGCGAGATTATCGCCACAAGACACTTCGCCGCGCGAAGGGGTTCTTCCTCACTAAATCGAAGTTGAACCGCGCCGCGCAGGAAGCGGTGGAGAAGGCTCTCAAATACGGCTATGTGGGCCGACGGTTAAAGAAGCGAAGCTTCCGCTCCTTATGGATCGTGCGCATCAATGCGGCCTGCCGTGGAGCTGAAATCTCGTACAGCAAGTTTATCGGCGGGTTGAAGCGTGCAGGGATCGAACTCAACCGAAAGGTGCTGGCCGATATCGCAGTTAACGATACGGCCGGGTTTACCTCTCTGGTGGAGAAGGCCAAAGCGGCACATCAGGCTCAGCTTCAGTAACGAGAGGGCTACAGTACCTTTATGGAAGCAGCTCAAACGGCACTGGACAAAGAAGCTCTCGCCAAAGAGGGTCCCGCTAAAGAGGGTCTGGATACATTAGCCAGTCTGGAAGAGCGGATTACTCGCGCCGTGCAGGCGATAGGACAACTGCGCAGCGAGAATGGCAGGCTCCAGGAACAACTTAGATCGGCCGATGAGCGCGCCAACGCAGCTCGCGCCGAGCTTGACGAAGTGCAGGCGCTATCCAACGAGTTCCAGAAAGAAAACAGTACTCTTGAGCAGAGAATTGGACAGCTTACGCAGGAACTCGATACTATGAAGTCCGAACGCAAGCAGGTTAAGAGCCGGATCGAGAAGCTGCTCAACCAGTTGGACCTGCTTAGCGCAAGTTAAAAGACTGACATGCACGCACCGGACCCGCGCAAACAAACTGTCCGGATAACCATCTTCAACCAGAGCTATACCATCTCGACATCGGGTGACCCGCGAGATACAGAGGAACTGGCGCATGAGATAGACGAATTGATGTCGTCTATTGCACGCCGGGCGGGTAATCTCGATTCGACGCGGACGGCCGTTCTCGCTTGTTTGCACCTGGCTGACCGCTTGCGAAATGCGGAGCGTGAACTGGGAGTTTTGAGAGATTCCGTGGTCGGCAAAAGCCGTGACTTCGCCCTGCTCCTCGACCAGGCTTTTGCAGCCGAAGAGAAATAACGAAAGAGCCCTGCCAAGCTTACCTGTTTTGCATTAAGCTAAGGTATGGCTCTTCCGGCCAGCAGTCGCCCCTCCCTATTCGCAGCAGACTAACCGCACGTTCGCGGCCCTTCTTCGTCTGTTTCTAACCCGTTACTGCTCTGAGGTTCTCGACCATGCTGACTGATACGGCTGTTCATCCATACCTGCCTAATCTCGTTACTTCCCTGCCCGGCCCGCTTGCGCGCGAAGTGATCGCTCGCGATCAAGCTGTGCTTTCAACTTCTTACACCCGCTGCTACCCGCTTGTGATGAAGCGGGGCAGCGGAGCCGTAGTGGAGGACGTCGACGGCAATCGGTTTCTCGACTTCGCCGCCGGAATTGCGGTAGTCGCCACGGGACACTCGCATCCGCGTGTAGTCCGCGCGATCAAAGACCAGGCCGACGAGTTCATTCACATGTCCGGCACCGACTTTTACTACGAGACAATGGTGCAGCTGGCTGAAAGATTGGCGGCGCTGACGCCGGGCAACGTGCCGCGCCGCGTCTACTTCGGAAACTCAGGCGCGGAAGCGAACGAAGCGGCTATCAAGCTGGCCCGCTATCACACTGGCCGTGATAAATTTATATCGTTCTTCGGCGCTTTCCATGGCCGCACCATGGGCGCTTTATCACTGAACGGCAGCCGCGTTATACAGCGTCGTGGATTCCACCCACCGCTGCCGGTTTACCACATTCAGTACCCGAACTTCTACCGCGCTGAGCCGGGCGCGACTCCTGCGAGCCACGCGCTCGACTGCGTTCGTGTGCTCGAAGATCAGCTTTTCAAGACTGTGGTCCCACCAGAGGAAGTAGCGGCGATCTTTGTTGAGCCGGTACAAGGAGAAGGCGGGTATCTGGTTCCTCCGAAAGAGTTCCACCAGGAGCTGCGCCGCATTGCGGACAAGTACGGCATTTTGCTGGTCCACGATGAGGTGCAATGCGGTATGGGCAGGACCGGCCGGATGTTCGCATCCGAGCACTTCGGCGTTGTGCCGGATATCGTGACTGTCGCAAAGGGCATCGCGAGCGGGTTGCCACTCTCGGCAACGATCGCCCGAGCCGACATCATGAACTGGCCTCCGGGAGCGCACGCTTCCACCTTCGGTGGCAATCCCGTCTCCATCGCGGCGGCGCTCGCCACTCTCGATCTGCTCGAGGAGGGGCTGGTGGAGAACGCTGCTGCCATTGGGAGCTACATCCTCGGACGCGCCCAATCCTGGCCGGAGCGCTTCCGGTACGTCGGCAACGTGCGCGGTCTTGGTCTGATGATCGGTATCGAACTGGTACTGGACAAGGTGACCAAGGAGCGCGCGCCGGGGCTGCGCGACAGCCTCGAATGCATGGCCTTCGAACGTGGGCTTTTGATCCTGGGCGCCGGCCCGAACAGCATCCGGCTCTGCCCACCGCTGATTATCAATCAACAACAGGCCGAGTTCGCGGTCGATACACTGGAGCAGTGTCTGCTGGCCCTGGAGCAATAAGCGAGTTGACTCAGCCTGACCTGCGAGAGGTGCAGGCTTCTGCTCAAACCAGGTCTTCCGCTCTCCCTCATCCGGTTCTCGACATCGGCTGCGGGATCAACAAATATCCCGGCGCGATTGGCGTTGACCGCAACCTCCGCACCAAGGCGGATGTAGTGGCGGACCTGGACGGCGGATTCTTCCCGTTCGCATCGTCTTCGTTCAGAGAAGTAAGAGCTATTCATGTAATAGAACACGTATCCGACGTAATCCACACGATAGAAGAGATTTATCGTATCCTCACGCCGGGAGGAAAGGCGGTTATCGTCACCCCGCACTATACGGATTTCAGCTCCTTCTGTGACCCTACTCACCGCTGGCATCTCAACAGCTTTTCGATGCGCTACTTCGGCTCCGACCACGGCGGATACGGATACTATTCTTCCGCGACATTCCGTGAGATTTTGATCCGGGTACGCCTACTAGCCCTGTGGAGATATTTGGGCCTAGAAGTGCTCGTAAATCGCTTTAGGTGGTTTAGGCGTTTTTGGGAGTTCTATCTCTGCTATCTGGTTCGAGGCAAGGTGATCGAGTGGCACTTAGTAGCGATGAAGGAAAGCGAAGTAGTTGGTCAATACAGCCCAGACAATTGCTCTGGAAGCTGAGCGATTCCGCCAGGCAAAGGCGGGAGCAGGCGACCCTAACGCCAACGGCGGCGCTGGGACGAAAAGGCGAGGATCTGGCACACCGTTTCTTGCAGAAGGCGGGGTTCACCGTCATCGCGCGTAATTACCGGCCCGGCGAAGATTCAGAGATCGACATTGTCGCCCGCGAGAACGGAGTGCTGGTCTTTGTAGAGGTGAAGTCACGCCAGTCGGCTGAATTTGGCAGCCCGGATCGCGCTATCGATCGCGAGAAACAGAAGCATATTTTGCGTGCCGCCCGAAGCTTTGTCGCTCGTTCAGGCGATCCCTGGAGCAACGTCCGTTTTGACACGGTTTCGGTCGTATTCACCTCTCCACCTTCCATCACTCATCACCGGGATGTTTTCTTCGAGGGCCGGGCGCTAAATCCGGAAAGCTAGCAGTTAACGCTGGCTTAAGCCGCCGTCAACGGCCAGGATCTGGCCGGTAATGAAGTCTGGTGCGGTGAGGAAAAAGTGAACCGCGGCTGCGATGTCCTCCGGAGTTCCCGGCTTGCCCATCGGAGTGGCGTCGATCATGCGCTGCACTCGCTCGTCGACATCATTGAAGGCGATAACTCCAGGCGCTACCGAGTTGACGGTGATCTGCGGAGCAAGCGCCTTTGCCAGCGATTTCGTCAGCATGATGAGCCCCGCTTTTGAAGCACAGTAGTGAGCATGCGACGCCCAGGGACGGATACCGCCTAGTGAACTGATGTTCACAATTCGGCCGGCACCTTGCGCCTGCATCTGACGCGCACCCTCCTGGCAGCAGAAGAAAGTGCCCTTCAGGTTGACCTGGTGAATGAAATCCCAGTCTGCTTCCGTGATGTCGAGCGGAGCAATGCGTGTAAAGCGGGCCGCATTGTTCACCAAGCAATCGAGCGGTCCGAATTCTTCTCGGACCCGGCGGAAAAGACGCCGGATCTCTGCCACGTTTCCAACGTCCGCTTGAAAGGTAGGGGCTCCTCCACACTCCCGGCTGACTTCTTCGGCCTCCTCTTTGGAGGTGTTGTAGTGAATAGCGACGGCAAATCCGCGGCGCGCAAGCTCGATGGCGATGACACGTCCGATGCGCTTGGCCGCACCGGTGATGAGGACTCGCTTAGGCGGAGAACTCACGTAAGGCCGCCGTCGTGGTCGCCAAATTCACAGGACTCAGCGCAGCCGAGATGAAGGCGGCTTCGAACTGCGAAGGAGGGAAATAAATGCCATGGTCGAGCAGGTGATGAAAGAAGCGGCCGAACACGGCAGTATTCGAGCGCTTAGCGTCATCGTAGTTTCTGATTGGTCCCTCCGCGAAGAAAAACGTCAGCATGGAGCCGACCCTGTTGACAGAAGCTCCCTGGGGCGCTGCAGCCGCCAACTCAGCAGTAAAAGACTCGAGTGTGTCGTAAACTTCGCGATGGGCTTCGAGGTAGTTGAGCATCGCAATACCCGCACTGACTGCGAGCGGATTGCCTGACAGCGTACCTGCCTGGTAAATCGGCCCGGACGGTGCCACTCGGCTCATGATATCTCTGCGGCCGCCGTAAGCGGCTAAGGGCAAACCGCCGCCGATGATCTTGCCCATGGTGGTCAGATCAGGCTTGATGCCGTAAAGCTCCTGAGCTCCGCCACGGCTTAGTCGAAAGCCGGTCATCACCTCATCGAAGATCAGCAAGGCACCGTGCTTTTCTGTGATCCTGCGCAGCCCTTCGAGAAATCCCGGTTCAGGAGGCACGCAACCCATGTTACCCGCCACTGGCTCAACAATAATCGAAGCGATCTTGTCTCCTTGACGCTTGAAAGCGTCCTCGACTTGATCGAGATCGTTGAAGCGAAGCGCAATGGTGGTATCGGAAAAGGCTTTGGGGACGCCCGCCGTATCGGGCAGGCTTAACGTGGCGACGCCCGAACCTGCTTTTACGAGCAGTGAATCGACATGGCCGTGATAGCAACCCTCAAACTTGATCGTCAGATCGCGGCCCGTGAAGCCACGCGCCAAGCGGATCGCGCTCATGCACGCTTCCGTACCCGAGTTGACCAGCCGCACCATCTCAACAGACGGCACCGCATCAATAATCAACTCAGCCAGTTCCACTTCTCTGCCGGTCGGAGCGCCGAAACTCGTTCCCAGCTCGAGCACCGCAGAGAGAGCTTGCATCACAGCGGGCGGTCGATGCCCGAGTATGTGCGGACCCCACGACCCGATGAAGTCTATAAACTCGTTGCCGTCCACATCGTAAAGATAGGCGCCGTCGCCGCGAGCGATGAAGAGCGGAGTTCCGCCAACACCTTTGAAAGCGCGTACGGGCGAGTTGACGCCGCCTGGGATGCTCTGTTTTGCGCGTGCAAACAAGAGCTCCGACTGCGCAACGTTCATACGCGCGTTTCGCCGAGGATCAGTTTTCGGAACAGGAAACTCATCAGAATCTCGTGCAAGGTCGTGTTCACATTGCGCAAGAGACGATTTTTGAGCTCCAGGTAAGGCTGAGTGCCGGCAAACAGGTCCTGCATGATCTCGCAGAATTTGGGGCTGCGTTTCATGAAATCGATCATGCGAGTAGGTACCGCGCCAAAGCAGATGGCCCCACAAAAAAGGCGTTTGGCAAGGCCGGCGCCATAGGTGAGATCGAGACCGAAATCGCGAGTGATTATTTGGCGGTAAGTCTCGGCAGCCTTGTCGGGCGAAGCGCCGCTTAGCAGAACCTGGCTCGCCAAATCGCCGGAACGTACGGCGTAATAAAGCCCCTCGCCAGTAACGGGATCTACCAGACCGCCCGCGTCGCCAACCGCAATCCAGCCATCACCCGCCAAGCGGTTATTCCGCCAGCCGCTGCACTCGAGCGCCGGCAGCATGTGGCCATAGAACTTGCCTTCTTTGCGGCTGATACTCTTCTCTTCCATGTAGCGTTCCAGACGGGCACGCAGGCATTGAGCCGATTCGCCCTTGCCGCAAATACCGACTGACAAATGTCCAGCGCGCGGAAATACCCAGATATACCCCTCGAGATTAGGCAAAAACTGGATATCTATATGGGATTGTTCACAAGGTACCCAGTAGCCGAGAGCGTACATTGTGTCCTTAGCCGTGTACTGAGTGCCGACTTCGCGCAAAGGGTTACGGGCACCCGTGGCAATGACACAGTAATCCGCTTCTAAGCGGCCCGTGCGTGTTCGAATGTTCCAGCCATTGCGGCTACGTTCGAGTCCGAGGACGCGCTCCTGCGCAATTTCAGCTCCGGCTGCTTCGGCGCGCCTTAAAAGGAGGCCGTTAAGATCGAATGCGCGAGTAGATCAGCAGCGGCCGCGTTAACTCCATTTTGAAAGTGCCCGAACGGGGCGCAGCGATGAGCGTATCGGAGACAAAACGCTTCGGAGCATCGTTGTCGATCAGGTACGGATACTGCGAGTACGCCTTATAGGTAATACCGCCGCCGCAGGGCTTTTCCCAGGCGAGTTTCTCGTCGATAACAATTGTTCTCAGGCCTGCGCGCGCAAGCCTCTCGGCCGCAGTCGCCCCGGCAGGCCCGCCACCGAGAACCGCAACAGTCTTCATTGCGACTGTCCGCCGGGACCTTTACCCGTTGGAGTTTGCGAATGGGGAACCGAATCCGGCGAGACAGCGCCCGGAGCCGCTCCGATTGCAGGGTGCCCGGCCGGAAGGCGATCGCGCCCAGCCGCTCCTCCACTTCCAAAACCGTGGCCTTGCGAATCGCTAATGCCCACCACAACCCACTTGTCGTTTCGATCTTCCAGGGTGTATTTCATAGTCATTCCGCTATTTACGCTGGGATCGTTTTTAGGATGAAAAGCTACGGTCGCGTAGGCCAAATTATTCTTAAAAGTGACGTCGGTAGTGGCGACATCCAGAGCCTTCAGGTCAAGACCGGAGCTTTTTTGAAGACGCTGAACAATTGCTTCCTGAACTTTGGCCTTCGTTTTGAGCTCGCTGCGGCAAGCTGAGAGTACTAGGATAGAGAGAAGTAAAGCCGCAGACACTCGTAACACCATCCGATTATAACTAGTGGTGTTGAGGGGGGCGCCGATTCTCGCCCGAAGTTTTCGGTTGGGTTGTCTAAGCGGCTCTAAGGATATCGAATTGCCATCAGAGAATTTGTGAGCAGCTTGTCAAGAGCTGAGCAAGCGGGCGAAAAAGCCCGTTTCGGCGACCTCTTCAAGAGCAATCAGCGCTTCAAGTATCTGGATCCGCTCATTACGCTATTCGTGGCCGTGCTGCTGATTTCGAACATCGTGGCACCTAAGTTTTTTGCCCTCGGGCCGCTGCGCGTCAGCTCCGCTCAGATGCTGTTTCCAATCACCTACATTTTCGGAGATATATTCACCGAGGTCTATGGTTACGCAGCTTCCCGGCGTGCCATCTGGTACGGTTTCTTCGCGTCGTTTCTGCTGGTTGGCATCAGCTATATCGCGGTCGCGATTCCGGCAGCTCCGGAGTTTAAAGATCAGGAAGCTTTCGCGAAAGTTTTCAGCCCGGTTGGCCGGATTGTCTTCGCTAGCCTGCTTGCTTACTGGTGCGGAGAGTTCGCCAATTCATTTGTAATGGCGAAGTTGAAGCTGGTGACAAAGGGCCGTTATCTCTGGACCCGCACAATCGGTTCTACAGTCGTGGGACAGGCCGTCGACACCACGGTAGTAATGTTCGCTGCCTTTTATGGCATCCGCTCAACACGCGTCATTCTGCAGCTCATCGTGTCGGGCTACCTGATCAAAGTCCTGTACGAGACGCTCATGACGCCAGCGACCTACAAAGTCGTCAATTTCCTGAAGCGGACTGAGGGCGTGGACCACTTCGACTACAGGACTAACTTCAATCCGTTCAAGGCAGACGAGGCTAGTTGACGTCAGCCGGCGGCCGCTTGAGCTTCACCGGTAGCTGCAGGTTCTTACCATTGCGATTAACGGTGAGGACGATCGTGTCGCCAACCCGCCTTTGAGACATGACTCTGATGAGCGCGTCTTCGCGCTCGACCCTCTGCCCGTCGATGGCGGTGATGAGATCGCCGCCAATCCCAAGCTCAACATTGCCGATATCGACCACCTGACGAGCACCGCGCACACCGGCCGCATCCTCCGATGAACCTCGCGCAACTCCCTGGACCAAGAGACCGCCGCGGGTGGGCAATCCCAAGGCTTCGGCCAGGTCGCCGGCTACATACTCAGTCGTAACTCCCGGCTTGGGACGTTCGGTGACGCGGCCCGCCTGGTAATCGCCGAGAAGCGCTTTGGCCCGATTTATGGGCATGGCAAAACCGATGCCAATGTTGGTTTTTCCGAGAATAGCCGTGTTGATACCGACCACGCTGCCGCTCGAATCAAGCAGCGGGCCACCGCTGTTTCCGCCGTTGATCGCGGCGTCGGTTTGAATCAGCCCTTCCAGCCGCTGTTGATTTTCGCTGTTGATGGCGCGCCCGATCGAGCTGATCACGCCGACGGTCAGAGTGCCTTCGAGCCCGAACGGATCGCCGATGGCCAGCACTTTTTGCCCTACTTGCACATGGTCTGAATCGCCCAGCCGCAGAAAGTCCAGTTTCTTTTTGGGAGAGATTTTAATCAGAGCAAGATCATCGGAGCGATCGGTATCGAGTGCGGTGGCGTAGTATTGCGTCTGGTCGGGCAGAGTCACTTGGATGCGGCTGCTGCCAGAGATGACATGAAAGTTTGTCAGGATGAAACCGCTGTCGTTGATAAGAAAGCCAGAGCCGAGACTCTCGGAAGCGACCGGGCCATAAAAGAAATCGCGGCGCACGGTGGTACTCGTGATGTATACCGTGGCCAGGCGCGCAGATTTGTAAACCTCGATGTTGTTCTGCTCTTCGGGTGAAATGCCGGCCCCATGCACGGGCAAAGGCTCTGACCACTTCAGGCCAGCGCGGAAAAGCGGGGCCGCTGCGTCGCGCAGGCTCCAGTTCGCGCGAGCAGTGAGCCAAACAAATCCAACCGTCAGAGCAAAAGCAACGAGAACAATGCGCACTCTCATGCGCTGGCTCCGCTGCGCCGTTCCAAATCTTCAAAGACCTCGCGCACTCGAGAGATGGTTTGCGCTTGCGGCAACCCGGTGTCAATCACGTAATCCGCGTAAGCTTTCTTCTGTTCAAGCGGCATTTGATTCTTCAAGCGGGCTAAGACCTGATCCCGGGTTAATTGATCGCGCGTCATGCCGCGAGCGATCTGCACCTCTTCGCTACAGGCGGTCAGGATCAACGCGTCGAAACTCCGGTATCGACCAGTCTCTATCAGGATAGCGGCTTCGATGATGATCACAGCCGCAGGATCTACACCGGCGAATTGTTCGATCAGCAGCTGTTCCAGGCGAAACACGGCCGGGTGAACAAACCCGTTCAATTTGGCCAGAAGATCGGGATCGCGAAACACGAGCGAAGCAAGCCGTTTACGATCGATGGCGCCATCGGCGTGCAGAATATCGGGACCAAAGGCCGCTACCGTTGGTGCATAAGCTTCGCCGCCGGGTTGAAGAACAGCGTGCCCCAGCTTGTCCGCGTATACGACGTGACAGCCAAGACGCTCCAGCTCCGCCGCTACGAAAGACTTTCCGCTCGCGTAGCCGCCAGTGAGCCCGACTTTAATCACGCCAAATGCTGCCCTCCGCTAGGCCGACCGTGTTGGCCATCAGCATCGCAATGGTGAGCGGTCCAACGCCGCCTGGTACGGGGGTGTAGGCGGAGGAGAGTTCCAGCATGGCAAGCGGATCAACATCACCGACCAGCGTTGTGCCATTTTTCGCAAAGGCCGCCAACCGCGCCGGGTCGTGCGCGAACAGCCGTTCGACTTCTGCTTTGTCTGCCAGGCGATTCATACCGACGTCGACCACCACTGCGCCGGGCTTAATGTGATGGCGGGTGATCATGGCCGGTTTTCCGATGGCGGCGACAAGGATGTCCGCCCGGCGGCACTCTTCGGCTAAGTTAGCTGTGCGAGAGTGGCAGATCGTCACCGTCGCATTCGCATGCAGCAGCAAGAGCGACATCGGCTTACCCACGATGTCGCTACGGCCGACGACTACGGCGTGTTTGCCCGCGATTGAAATGTTGTAGCGCTTCAACATCTCCATGATGCCGGCGGGTGTGCAGGCACGCGGGCCCGGCTTGTTCTGTACCAGAAGACCCAGACTATGAGTGCCGAAGCCATCCACATCACGCGTTGGATCGACTGCGTGTGCGACGACGGATTCGCTATCAAGCTGCGGCGGAAGCGGCATCTGAACGAGAATGCCGTGTACGGAGCTGTCGGATGCGAGCGGCTTCAGTAACTCGATGAGCGCATCGGTCGTGATATCGCCGGGCGGTTTCAACTCGACGCTGCGAATGCCGAGGTCGTGGCACGCTTTGACTTTGTTGCGGACGTAGATTTCGGAGGCCGGATTATTGCCAACCAGGACGACAGCCAGACCGGGCGAGTTGCCCGCGGCGATCAGGGCCGCAATGCGAGACCGAAGTTCCTCCTGAATTTCACGGCTGATCTTCTTGCCATCGAGCACTGCCCCACTCATGCACCCGTGAGGATAACAGAGCCTACGATGCTATGTTGTTAGACCAATGTTTCGACTTCAGCTTGCGCTCGCAGTTCTGACGCTGACATCTACCTGCAAGCTTCAGAGCGCGGTCTTGACTCCGGAACAAGCAATCAAAGTGCACGGAATTTCAGAGCTTTCGTTCTCGCCGGACGGCTCGTGGCTTTCCTGCACTGTTTCGGAAGTCCCGAAAGGACCGACCCCTGAATCGCATATCTGGATGCTTGACGCGAGAAGCTCGGAGTTCCGCCAGTTTACGTTCGGGCCCAAGTCCGAGCGTTCGCCGCAGTGGTCACCGGATGGCCGGACACTCGCGTTTGCGTCGGACCGCAATGAGCGAATGCAGGTGTACGTGATTCGCATGGACGGCGGTGAAGCGAATCAACTTACTTCGGGGACAAATGCGGTCAGCGAGTTCCGCTGGGCGCCAGATGGAAAACAGATCGCGTTTCTGGCACCCGAACCCAAGACGCCCGGAGAGGAGAAGAAAGCGACAGACAAAGACGATGGCAAAGTGGCTGATGAAGAGCGCGATCTGCCCCGGTTGTGGATAGTCGACTTAGCTTCCAAGCAGGTCAAGCAGATCACACGCGGCGCCTGGCGAATCGATGATTTCGAATGGCTCTCCGCCGATCGATTGATGGTAGTTGCCGGGGATCAACCGAGGAGCGAGACCTGGCATAACGCCTTATACAGAATCGATCTCGCGACGGGAACTTTCACAGCCGCGCTTCAGCCGAATCAGCCGTTCGGGGGCCTGACAATCTCGAAAGGGCGCAGCCTTATCGCGTTTTCCGGGGCGCGCACTGCCGGGCCCACTCCGCACGATCTTTTTATGTTGGCTGCAGGGGAAGGAACGCAGCACGATGTTACCGAGAAGCTCGACCGACCCGTGCGCGGTGTCAAGTGGCAGGACGATGCCAATGCCGTGGTCTCGGTGGCAGATGGTTTTGAATCGAAGCTCTACCGGGTGAGCGTAGCCGGGAAGCCAGAGCCAATTCACACGCCGTTTCCGACCGGCGACTTCGATATGGCGCGCGACGGAACACTCGCCTTTGTGGCGGAAGGATTCGATCGCCTACCTGAGCTTTACCTGCAGGCGGCGAAGGGCGCAGCGCCGAAGCAGGTAAGCCGGTTGAATGAAACGTGGGCGGGAATCAAGCTCGCCAATGCGCAGGTCTTCAAATTCCGGAGCTTCGATGGCATCGAAGTCGAAGCTGCGTTGATGAAGCCGTCCGCCTCAGAGGGAAAGGCGAAGCAACGTCCGCTGATCCTGCTGGTTCACGGAGGTCCGGCGGGAGCTTTCAGCGCGAGTTATTCATCCTGGCCGCAATTACTCGCCGCGCATGGGTTCCAAGTACTAATGATCAATCCGCGCGGCTCGTCTGGGTATGGGGAAGACTTCCTGAAGGCGAATCGCGCTGATTGGGGCGGACGCGATTTTAAGGACCTCATGGCCGGGGTAGATGCTGTTATCGCGCGGGGCGAAACCGACACTGAAAGGCTCGGTATTGGAGGGTGGTCCTACGGCGGGTACATGGCGGAATGGGCAGTAACGCAGACCAACAGATTCAAAGCCGCGGTCTCGGGCGCGGGCATGTTCGATCTGGCGGCCGAGTTCGAGACCGAAGCCGGACCGGCTTACGACGAATGGTATTTCACGACGCCCTGGGAGCATCCAGAAAAATTCGCCCGGAGCTCGCCGATGACTTTCGTGAAGCATGCCAGGACGCCCACTCTCATCCTGCAAGGCGAGAACGATTCCATCGACCCGCCGGGCCAATCAACAGCACTATACCGTGCGCTGAAGCGCTACGGAGTCGAGACCGAGCTTGTGCTTTACCCGAGAGAGCCGCATGGCTTCAAGGAAGAGAAACATCAGGTCGATGTTCTCAATCGCATGCTCGGCTGGTTTACGCGCTACCTAAAACCGGAGACTTGATGGCGGGAGCGACCGGACGGCAGTTCTCGTAGCTTCGGAAAACCTGTTCAAACACCGCGTTCCAGGATTGAAGCCTGGCGTAGCTGAGCGCGGCCTGACACATCCGGCGGTGTAGATCGCGATCGCACATGATCGTGTTGATAGCGGTGATGAAAGCCCAATCCGTGGAAGCAACGAACCCCGTCACTCCGGACTCGACCAAGAATTTCGGCCCACCCGATGCAGTAACAACAGCCGGAACACCGGATGCCAGTGCTTCGAGCACAACGTTGCCGAAAGTGTCAGTACGAGACGGAAAAACAAACAGGTCCAGGTTGGCGTAGACCTCCGCAAGGCGCTCGCCTTTCAGCACACCCGTGAAGATGGCGTGCGGTACATGCTGGCGCAGCCAGGCCTCTTCCCTGCCCTCGCCGACAATAATAATTTCGAAGTTCTCGCGGCCCAGAACCTTAAGCGAGTTGCCGAGCTCCGCCAGAAAACGAACATTCTTCTCGGCAGTTAACCTGCCCACGTAACCGATGCGAAAGGAACCATCGAGGCGGCTGCGGCGAGCAGGCGAAAAGAGACTGGTATCCACGCCCCGTTTCATCAGAAAGACTGGCCGGCCAGTCAGGTCGCGGACCATGCGCAGAAGCTCCTGGTTCGGAGCAAGGGCGATGGCGGCTCTGCGATAGAACCAAGCGAGGAAGCGAAGGCCGAGCTTCTCGGCTAGCACTCCGGCGCGCCGGCTCAGCCGGGGGCCGAGAAAGCTGAGGGCTCGTTCGAGGCGCTGGCCTGCATACTCGTGCAGACTGGTATGCCAGGAGATGACGAGTGGCAGCCGCAGCCGCCGGGCCGCATAGCATCCGAGCGTTCCCATGTCGCCGGGCCCGGTGATGTGAACTACGTCAGCACCGAAATCTCGCAACTGCGCAATGATCTTCGGAGCATAGCGAAACAGGAAGGGATCGTAATCGAGATGAGCGTCGAGGCCGATGCGTGCCGGGCCGCGTTTCAGCTGCATCACCGTGACCGCGCCGTGGACGGCAGTCTCGGTCACCGGTCCGCAATGAATGCTTAAGAAAGGAATCTGCTGGCGCTGGGCAAATGCCTCAAAGTGGCGGCTCGTATGAGCAACGCCATTGACCTCGTGAAACGTATCGGGCAGAAATGCCGCCCGAAGATAGCTCATTGGATAGAGGCCTCGCGATCGGACCAGACGACCGCCCGGTCGTCGAGGGCAATCCGAAGCGCGGCGCGCATTCCGGGCCAATCGAAAAGGCGCATGGCCGCCAGAAAAGACTTGACCACGCGCGGGCCGCCATCGCTCCAGATCAGAGACAACGGCGACGTCACTTGCGTGGCAGGATCGCGGAAGAAGACCCGGTCGCTCCACAAGCGCCTGCCCGCCACGTTCTCCGGATATTCTCTGACGACATCCACCATTGTCTGAAGCACTCTAAGCTTGATTGGTTCACGATACTGCGGCATGAATACGACATGGCTCCTCCGCTCGTAGCGAACCTCTTCCACGAAGCCGGTGAACGAGGCGGCGGGGGTGAGATTGACGATCGCATTCGGTTCGCGGCCATGCCGGTCTCCGCCTGAAATCACCGGCAGATCAGCTTGGCGGGCGAGCGAGATAACCTGCTTGTTCTCGTGCCAGGAACGCAGGCCATTCAATTCGAGCGCGTGGATGTGGTTGCCGTGCTCCTGAAGAAGCTGCAGAAGTGTCTGCTGATGAAGCCCTGCACCGATGCCCTTCTCGTCCCATAGCGGATGATTGAGTACAACCAGAACGCCGGGCATGGCAGTAAGCCCTTTCAGATAGTCCGCGAGCGACTCCGCTGCCGGATTGGCCGTGAATTTTGCCAGCTGAACTTGCAGCGCGCGAGACTCCTCGACGGGCAAGTTGTGTACCCCGAGATGAAAGAACGTCGATCCGAACGGAACGGTCCACTCAACTGAAACGGGTGCCTTCCGGAACTGATTCAGAACTTGCAAGAGACCCGCTGCTCGAATGTCGTCGTGATCGGTAAGCGAAACGAAACCCGGCAGTTGAAAACGCCTCTGAATCTGCTTTTCCTCCAGGCGATAGGCTTGACGCGGCGTGAGCGGCGGAGTCCAGAACGCGCAATTGAAATCGAACGGCTGAGCTTTACGAGCGCTGTACTGCGCCTCCTGCTCGCGGATAGCACGCCCGAGATATGGCAGCCTGGCCGTATAGCGAGGCACCATGTCCAGGCTCTCCTCAGAGAACATGGTGTGACTGTGAAGCGACACACCTGACTGGAACCGCTTTCCGACGGAGCGGTCTCGCCAAAGAAATTGCAGCCTGCTTTCGGATTTTGCGGGCATGTTTTTCGATCCCCGAGACCACTTTCGAGGATGCATGTTGCGGCTCCGTTTGCGGTGTATGAATTCCTGGTTAAAAACATCCTGGGAGGGAAACGTTTTTGGAGCGTTCAGGCTACTTTTCGTAGGATTGCTCCTAGGAATATAGGCCTGCTCCGCAAGTTTTGGGGACCTAAATGGCTGCTACATTAAGGAAGCGTGGCTACTGAAGACTGTCTGAACCTGGAGGCGCCCCGACAGAGCTACGGTGCGGAAGGCGACGGTTCGAGTCTGGCTGAGATGTCTATGGCAGACGCTCAGGCGCGTATCGCTCATCTGGAGCAGTCGGTGCAGGAGTTAACGGACCGGCTGGCTGTTCACGAGCGGGTCTTCTATGACAATCCCATTCCGGCGCTGATCTACTCGGTTGACGACCTCTCTACGCTTGATGCAAACGAGAGCGCGCTCGACCTATACGGCTACAGTCTAGAGCAAATCCGAGAGCTGAATGTCTTGGATTTGTTTGCGCCATCGGCGGGGGCAGACTTGGCTGAACTTGCCGAAGGGCTTCGGAGGCCATTGAACTCGATTGGTCCGATTGTTCATCTCGGAGCCGGCGGCCGGGAACTTGCAGTCAACCTGGTCTCGTTCGCTTTTCACAGGAAGAGCGGTGACGCCAGAATCCTCATGATCGAGGACGAGACGGAACGGCAGAACACCGAAGAGGCCTTGAGCGCGAGCGAGGAGCGTTTTCTCGAATTGTTCGAAAACGCCAACGACGTCATTTTCCTTCACGATCTGCAAGGCAAGATTCTGGAAGTGAACCGGGCAGCCGAGTACCTGACAGGCTACCCACGAACAGAAGTGCTGGGCCGAAACTTCGATAAGCTGATTGCCCCGGAAGCTCACAATGTTGTCTTAGACATTATTCGTGGCCATCTTGGCGGAAGCGCTCCGCAGCATTATGAGCTGCCGGTGGTTTCGAAGAACGGTACGCTCCGTTTTCTGGAGGTCAGCACTCGCATTATTTACCGGCGCGGGCATGCAGTTGCCGTCCAGGGTATCGGCCGGGACATTACCGAGCGTAAGCATGCCCAGCAGAAGCTGCTTGAATCGTCGCGCGAACTGCAGCTCAAGAACGAAGAGCTGAGCACGGCGCTCCATCTTGCGCGTGAAGCGACGCAGCTCAAGGAGCAGTTCCTGGCCAACACATCGCATGAGCTGCGGACGCCCATGAACGGCATCATGGGCATGATCAATCTGCTGAAAGGCACCGACTTGACACCCGACCAGCGGGAGTATGCCGAGGCAGTGAGCCAATGTTCAAACGATCTGCTTACAATCATCAACGATCTGCTCGATCTTTCGCAGATTGAAGCGCGTCGTCTCTCGCTGAATGACGATCCCTTCGATATGCGCGATAGTTTGAAGCAAGTGGTTAAGCTGCTGGATGTCCGCGCGTCGTCGAAAGACCTTACTCTCAAGTGCGAGATCGATCCCAAACTGCCCCCGTACGTGTACGGAGATTCGGTTCGATTCAGGCAGATTTTAACGAATCTGATCGCGAACGCGGTTAAGTTCACCTCGTCAGGCGGCGTGACGGTCCGGCTGCGCCTGGATCGCAATAAGCAGAGCGTATGCTGCGATGTAGTCGATACCGGAATTGGGGTGGAAGATTCGGTGCGCGAGAGGATCTTCGAGGCATTTTTCCAGGCCGACGGCACAACCCGGAGGCGGTTCGGCGGTACGGGCCTGGGACTCACGATTTGCAAGCAACTGGTGGAGATTATGGGCGGGCACATCGGAATGTACAACAATCATCCGGCGGCCGGCGCGACTTTCTGGTTTGAGCTTCCGCTGCGCCCGGCAACGCTCAACAACACGGGCAGCGGCTCGAATCACGCCTGGTCAGACCTGGCCGATCTGCCCCGCTAAACTCTCTCGCATGTCTGGCGGAAGTGCGGCTTTCCTCCTGTGTGTCATCGGCGCTTTGGGTGTCGGCTATGAACTTCTGCAGCCATACCGCATTCTGCCTGGCGTAGCTGGGCTTGGCGCTATGCTCGCAGGAGCCTATCTGCTCGGGATGGAGTCGCCGACCCGCGGCGGCTTGGCACTGCTCGCCGCTGCGGCACTCCTGCTCGCCATCGAACTGATTTGGCACACCGCTTTTGTCGCGGGAACACTGGCGACGGTGGCGCTGGGGGCCGGGCTTTGTCAATTAATTGAGGGCCAGTCTCGTATCCAGGCCGGCTTTGCGGTACCGGCAGCACTCGCTTTCGGAACCGGCCTAATGTTCCTGGCACACGTGGCGCGGCAAGCGCGAATCAATAAGCGTCCCGACAGGTAATCCGGAACTTTTCACGTTCGAAGCCGTAGAGTAGTGTCAGAGGCTTTATGCGCGGCTTTCTTCTGTGTTCGGTTCTCTTGACCGGCGTTCCCTTGGGCCTATTCGGCTCGGTCGACGATCAGCTTATGGCAATGGTTCCGGCCGGAGCCAAGGTGGTAGCGAGCGTGGATGCTACACGGGCACGCGAATCTGCTTTCGGCCAATACCTGCTTAACCGGATGAACAAGGATGACAGTAATCTAGAGCAGCTAGTCGCGGCAACCGGCTTTGATCCGCGCCGTGATTTGCAGCATCTTGTATTTGCGAATGCAGGCAGCAACGGCGAAGAGAAGCTGATTGAGTTTGCCGTTCTGGCCCGCGGCATCTTCGATGCAGACCAGATTAAAGCTGCCGCGAAGGCCAAGGGCGCGGTGATTCGCAAGTATCACGGACTGGATGTTCTGGTAAACAAGCAGGGCGACGAGCGGGCGACCGGACTCGTTTTCCCGCTGGCTGATATTGCCGTTTTCGGCGACCTGAAAACAGTGCACGCGATACTCGATAACAGCGGCGCGCCTTCAAGCCTCGACCCGGAGTTGCAGAGCTTAATCAAAAGTGCCGGGACCAACAACGACGCCTGGTTTGCTTCCTTGGCAGGCGCAGACAGCTTCGGGAGCCACTTTCTGCCCCCGGACCAGCAAAACCAGGGACAAGCAAAAGCTATTCAATCAATCCGTCAGTGTTCGGGCGGGATGCGCTTCGGCGACGCGATCGACGTGACCTTCGACGCTTCCACGAGATCAGCACAAGATGCAACGTCGCTGGCGGATGTGCTTCGTTTCGGAGCCAGCATGGTTCAGATGCAGCGTGGAAAAGATCCCCGGGCGGCCATCCTGGCCGGTGCTCTTGACCAGATGAATCTACGGGCCACCGGCGATCATTTGTCGCTATCGTTCTCGCTACCGGAGAAGTCGCTCGAGCAGATGGCCGAGCTCCACCCTCATCATCAGGCCCAGTAAGCGGTAAAGGAAATCAGAATGCCGACCAGCGCGGCGGTCATGCCCCCGAAGTAAAGCGACCGTTTCTTCGACAAGATCGAAAGGGACGAGAAGACTATCGCCATTTCGAGGAAGACTTCTCCAAAGTGAAATCTGTTGGCGATGTGCGAACTTTTGGTGCGCTCCTTCTCGAACTCGCGGGCTTTTTCCTGAATCTCCGTTGCATCGGTGGTGTACTTAGCCTCATCTTTGGCGTACTTTGCAGCGGCGGGGTGATCGCCTTTCACCGCTGCTACGCTGTCGTGAGTGGCCTGCGCGATGTAGCGCCGCGTGGTCTTGCCCTGATAGTAGGACCACTCGTCCGATGCCAACTGCTGGCTGAGCAACGTCTCGGTTGAGTAATGCGATCCAAGCACCGAGACAATGGCCAGTAGCGCCGCGATGATCGCCATCGTTGCCGCTACGCGTTTGTCGAATGGTTCCTGCGCGTGATGGGCGTGCTCTTCCAGCTCTTCGTTGACAGACACAGCGTCTAAATTAACACGAGCTGCGAGGCCGATTCGCCCCCGAAGAACTCTACTTAGAGAGCTCGCGGACCAGCTTGCGATAGTTCAATCTACCCGGTTCCGTGAACGGGAACCAAGCTCCGTCGCGCCAGGACGAGTAGTACCAACGCGAGAAGAGCGCCAACTGTTCAAGCGGGTCTCCCTCGGTTTGCTTGTGTGAGAGATGAGCAACCAGCCGTTCCCGGATTTCGGCGTCAAGCGACTTCGTGCGGACCTTCTCGCCCAGAAAATCGAGCGCGAGTGGATCCTGCCAAACGCCCGCAAGCATCGGCCACAGCAGGAATTCGCCCTGGTTTGGGGAGCGAGTGAGCGCGGCGCCGTTGAAGCGGTGAATTTCGCCGATCACCGGATCGCGGAGCGAGGCCGCGGTTTTAATCTTCTCGAGCCTTTTGTGAATCTGCGCGGCCTGCTCGAAGTCAGTTTCTTCGCACGCACGGTCGCGAGCCGAGGAGAGGGCAGCAAGCGCGCTTTTACCGTTGCTCTGGAGAAACTGCTCCAGGCGCCCAGCTTCCGTGCCGTACTCGGCGGTGGTCACCGCGCATTGGCAGGGCCTGAGACACTGATTCATTTCGCCGTAGATGCAACCCGGATGTTCAGGATGCGGCGCCAGAGTCTCCGTGCAGCGGCGCGTCTGGAATAGGGCGAGCAATTCCTCTTCGTACTGCTGGGCAGCGGTACGCGAAATAAAGGGGCCAAAGAGCGAGCCCCAAACAGCGATCTTCTTTTGCGAAATCTGCAATCGCGGAAATGCATCATCGGCGCTCAACCCGACGAACCAGGGCAGCCGAAGCTTCAGGTATTGCAAGTAGCGTTGCGGATAGAGCGCTTTGGCAAGCTCGTATAGGAGCAAACTAGTCTCGAGCCGCGACCCGGTAATCCAGCAATTGACCGCCGCTACTCTGTCGCGTAAGACGGTTGAACCGGCTTTGGAAGCATCGGCCCGGGTCAGCAGCAGCCGTTTCAGCCGGCGTTCGAGGTTCGTCGACCAGCTTAAATGCGGCGGTGCTCCGGTGAAGGCGAGCAAGTAGATCCCGCTTCGTCCGCTGAAGGCTGCAAGCTCTTCGGCAAGGTTCGGAGTGCCGGGTTCAAGACGTATGGGAGTTGAAATTTCCACTGCGAATGATGCTGAGTCGTTCCTGGCCGCAATATACTATGAGCCAGCATTCGCGGTGCAATCCGGGGGTAACACCATGACTTTTCTTCAGCGCGGCAGTTCCTGCCTCGCGCTGCTTTTCATCGGCTCGCTCGGTCTCTATGCGGCCGACATCCTCTCCAAATGGAATGGCGGCTCGGGTAACTGGAGCAGCGCGGGACAGTGGAATCCGGCCGTCGTTCCGGACAACATTAACGGCCGCACTTACGACGTCGCAGTCAATAGCGGTACTGCGACGCTTGATGTCAGCCCAACCATCAATTCACTTACTTTGAACGGAGGTCTGGGCCAGGGTGTCGACCCTACGAACGGCGAGTACACAACGCTTACCGTTAACACAAATGCGGTGGTGAATGGAGGAATTACGAAAGAGGGAGACATTGGCTGGCTCGACTCGCTGATTATCGGCGGAAACCTGACCAACAACGGCACTCTATTCATGGGCAGCGAATTTTCGGTAGGCGGTAATGTGAACAACTCCGGAAACATCACTGTGGTCGCGGATTCGCAGATGAGTGGTCTTGGTGCAGGCGGATCGTTTGTCAACACAGGCACGCTTCAGTTTGGAGCCAATGGTGCCAATCCTGGCGGCCAATCGTTCATTGCCGGCGGGCTGGTCAATCGAGGCTCAGTCTTTATAGCTCCGAATACGAGCCTATTCGTGGGCGGCGGAGTTACCGATATACCAAGAGGAGCGTCCTGGTACATAGCCGGCTCGTTTACCGGGTTTTCTTCTCTGACGGACATCGCAGGATCTCTTGACGTTCAAGGGTCATCTGACACCATGAGCAATATCGCCCCGCTAAACCTCGGATCTCGGGGCAACACCCTGAACAACTCCGGTTCCTTGTCGATCGGATCCGGCTTCGGGCCGAGTGTGGTGAACGTTCTTGGGAATTTAACGAATACCGGAGCTATGAAAGTTGCCGTTACGCCACGAGCATCATATGGCACAAGCACCCTCAGTGTGGCGGGCACCCTTACCAATCAGGTAAATGGCACCCTCGATGTCAATGACCCGTCTACGTTGGACTACCCTCCTTCGCCCGGCTCACTCAATGTAGGCACTCTGGTGAATTACGGTACAGCAAACTTCCAGTCCGGAAGCATATCGACGGCGCAGCGTCTGGAGAACAGCGGGACGATGACGCTCGGCTCGTCCAACGGTTCTAACAGCGATGTTGGAAGTCTCACGGTCGGAACATTGAAGCTCAGCGCAGGAACAATTACCGCCGGCGATGGGGTACAGCTGATTGTCGGATCGGGAAGGCCACCGGCGGGGTTTACAGGATATGAGCAATTCTCTAACGGCGTACTTGAGCTGGCCGGAGGCGCGTTGAATGTGGAAGGGGCCGTGACTCTGGATGGAACATTAGACATTATGCTCGGAAATGGCGAGAAGCCGATTGGCAGCGTGTACACAGTTCTAACCGGGGGACAGGCGAATACTTTGACGGGCAGTTTTTCGAATGTCGAAGGTCTGGTATTCGACGGCGGTTTTGAAAGGTACGCGCTTACCTACCAATACCAATTGGGAGAGGTTTATCTAACTGTCGAGCAGAATACGACACCTGAGCCAGGGACTCTCATTTTGCTGTCGGTTGGCTTCGCTGGTGTTCTTGGAACCGGCGCTCGGAGAAAGCTCCGCTTGCTTACTTGTAGCTGGCGGTCAACGCGCGATTCCGTCTGAATCGGGGTTTATGCCGCGATGGAGAGAGACGAGACCGCTTGTTTTTGGTCGCTACTCTCTGGCCGAGAGTAACTGCTCCGACACGATAAGACGCATTGAACCGGCCCCTGCCACTTGACAGATCGCTCTTGCAGTCTAGAATAGGTTTTATTCGCTATGCAGGGATGTCAGCACGAGCGAACCGAATTTCTATACCGTCGCGACGGTATCGATTATGTCCGATGCCTCGATTGCGGCCAGGTCTTCGAAGCCGAGGATTTGGACTCGGTTCCGGTTTACGAAGACGAAGAAGAGAAGCCTAAGAAGCGCCGCTGAGTGCGCCGTCAAAGTGCGGGCACACTGGTTGAGAGTTTTGGAAAACCCCGGACCATGCCATCGTTGACCCGGGTTCCGGGCTCTGAGAAGAAGCGCGGCAAGCAGCCCCTCAAAATCGTGTCGATCGGCGGTGGAACCGGCCTTTCGACCCTACTCGCTGGGCTGAAGAAGCATACACGTCAGGTGCACGGGTCGGCAGTCGAGAAGACTCCTGAAGCTGAAGTTACGGCGGTGGTGACGGTGAGCGACGACGGGGGCAGTTCAGGCCGGTTGCGCCGCGATTTCGACATTCTTCCGCCGGGCGATATTCGGAGCTGCATGGCCGCGCTCTCGGAAGACGAAGATCTGCTCACACAGCTTTTCCAGTTTCGATTCGCGAGCGGCCGGGGGCTGAAAGGGCATAGCTTCGGCAATCTTTTCCTAACGGCGATGCACCAGATTACGGGCGATTTCGCGCAGGCCGTCAAGCTTTCTTCAGAGATCCTGGCCATTCGCGGCCGCATCTTCCCGGCGACTGCAGCGAACGTCATTCTAGAAGCGCGTCTCGAGGACGGAACAGTGGTGAAGGGTGAAACGAAGATCAGCAGAAGCCGCTGTCCGATTAGTCGAGTGCGCTTGTTACCTGGCGACTCGGAGCCGCTGCCGGAGACACTGGAGGCGGTGCGGCAGGCTGATCTGATTACGCTCGGCCCCGGATCTCTCTACACGAGTGTCATCCCCAATCTGCTCGTAAACGGGCTGTCGGATGCAATCGCGCGTTCGCCGGCGGTGAAGGTCTACTTTGGGAATCTGATGTGGCAGCCAGGAGAGACGATTGAGTTTTCAGCGTCGCAGCACGTCAACGCGATTCAAACCCACGCCGGTCGCAACCTGATCGATTGCGTTGTCTTGAACACAGGCGCCATACCGTGGAATCTTCAGAAGAGATATGCGCGCGTGCGCGTTAAACCGGTTGAGAACGACTTCCCAGTGCTGACAAAGTTGGGCGTGAAGGTAGTGACTGCGGATCTGGTTTCGGATGCAGGGATGGCTCAAAAGAAAATCCGTCACGACCCAGCAGCGCTTGCGCGTATCGTTATCGATCTGGCGAGCCGCTCGAGAGCGCACCAGGTGAAGAAGTCCGACCTGAACGAGCGCCGCACACGGGTTCAATGAAAAGCAAGGTAAGCGTCGTAATCCTGGCCGCAGGGCTCGGGACGCGCATGAAGTCGAAGAAGGCCAAAGTGCTGCACGAAGCTGGGGGCGAGACGCTCTTAAACAACGTTCTCCGGGCAGCGCTACACATCGCGCCGGCGGAAAACATTGTGGCAGTAGTTGGCTATCAGGCAGAGCAGGTTCGCGCGAGCGTACCTTTTGAAGGCGTCCGTTTCGCAATTCAGCGAGAACAGAGAGGGACAGGCGATGCGGTTCGCGCGGCCGCTGCTGAGGTCCGCAGCAAAGATGGCCTGCTAGTCATCTTAAATGGCGACGGGCCGCTGGTGAAAGCAGAAACGCTCAAGGCACTGGTGGAAAAGACGAGCAAGTCGACCGCCGGGAGTACGCTCATTACAACTGAGGTGAGCGACCCGACTGGCTATGGGCGCATCGTGCGTGATGCGCAGGGCATGATTGCCGCAATCATCGAGCAGAAGTCGGCAAGCGAAGAGCAACTTCGAATTCGCGAGATCAATCCGGGTGCGTACTGCTTCGCGGCAGAGCCATTCTGGGACCACATCGGGGAGGTTACTTGCGACAACGCGGCTCGCGAGTACTATCTGACAGATATGGTCGAGATCTTGCGCCGGCACGGTTATGCCACCGCACCGATGCTCATACAAGACGAAACTGAGTTGCTTGGTATTAACACGCGGGTCGAATTGGCCGTTGCGGACCGCATTTTACGCTCGCGAAAAGCTGAGTTGCTGATGCTCTCGGGCGTGACGATTGAGCGACCGGAGAGTGTGACAATCGATGTCGATGTCGAGGTTGGGCCCGAGACGCTGATCGAGGCGAATGTTCAGCTTCGTGGGAAGACCCGCTTAGGTGAACGCTGCCACATCGGCACGGGTTCGGTGCTACGCGATTGCATTCTTGCGGACGACGTGGCGATTTACCCATACGTGGTAGCGGAAGATTCGGAGTTCGGCGCGAAGTCTTCGGCAGGGCCGTTTGCCCGGCTGCGCATGCAGGCGCACGCCGGCGAGGATAGCCGAATCGGTAATTTCGTCGAGCTAAAGAAGACGAAACTAGGCGCCGGCTCGAAAGCGCAGCATCTGGCTTATCTCGGCGATGCCGTGCTTGGCGAACACGTCAACATTGGCGCGGGCACAATCACCTGCAATTACGATGGGCAGGCAAAGCACCCGACCGTGATAGGGGAAGGAGCTTTCGTTGGCAGTAATTCCACACTAGTGGCTCCGGTCGAGATTGGGGCGGGCGCTTACGTGGCTGCGGGATCGGTCATCACGAAGCACGTTGAAACGGACTCGCTGGCCATCGGACGGTCGCACCAGGTCTCGAAAGAAGGCTGGGCGAAGCGCCGGCGGGAGCGGTTAAAGAAAGACCCAGGCGGCGCTATTTAATCCAGGTTGAAGACAGTGCCCGGGTGATAGATATTCGGAGCCACGAGTGTGCCGACAGCAATCAACTCACCGGCGCGAGAGAGCACACGAACCAGCGGCGAGCCTGGTGGCACGACGAAAGGCGAAGTGCGGAACTGACGGCCTTGCCGGATCTGTGCTTCGACGTCAATGCCGACGTGCTCGGCGGGAATGTGCGAAAGCAGTTTTGAAGCCGGGATAGCGGCGGACTCTAAACTTCCCGCCTTCCTCAGCGTTTCAAGCTCGTCGAGCGTGCGCGCCTGAGCAAGAGAGAACTCCCCGATTTCTGTCCGGCGCAGGCTGCTCAAGAGCGCGCCGCATCCGAGCTGCTGACCAAGATCGTGCGCCAGGCTGCGGATGTAAGTACCGGCCGAGCACCTCACTTCGAGATCGAGAAAGTGCTCCCAAACTCGCCGCACTTCCAGTTTCAGGATGTGGACCTCTACCGGTCGAAGCTCGACCGGCACCTTCTTCCGCGCCAGTTTGTAAGCGGGTACACCGCCGATTTTCTTGGCAGAAACGGCAGGCGGAGTCTGCCATATACGTCCTCGGAATGCGTCGAGCGCAGAGCGGATGCTGTCCTCGGAGGGCACAGGCTGCGCGGTAGCGGTGACTTCCCCCTCTGCATCGTAGGTATCGGAGATCAATCCCAGCGTAATCGTCGCAAGGTAGGTCTTCTCTTGCTTCTCATAGAAGGTAGCCAAGCGGGTGGCTGATCCGGTCACAATCGCCAACAGCCCGGTGGCCATCGGATCGAGCGTTCCCAGATGGCCAACGCGCTTGGTCCCGGCGAGCTTTCGCCAACGGTTTACCACATCGTGGCTGGTGCAACCGCCGGGTTTATCGATCAAAACAAGACCGTTCATTCCTGTCCTATTATTTCCTGCGCAAGCTACGTTAGTCTGGAGATGAGAGCCGAATATTTCGTTTGGCTCTTAATCAGGCAAGGGGAACAAATTTGGAAGAAGAAGCGCTAGGCAAGGCCTACGATTCACGTCTCATGCGGCGGCTGATGCATTATCTAAAGCCATACCGCCTGATTGTGGCTGCTTCGCTAGTCTTGCTTCTGGTCGACTCCCTCCTTCAGATTATCGGACCGCTGCTTACGAAACTGGCTGTCGACCGGTATCTCGCTCCGAATCCTCAGGCCCATACATTCGCTTTCGTAGCTCGCCGGCTCTCAGCTAATCCTTGGACGGGCCTTGGCCAAATCTCGCTAGTCTACCTGGCCGTAATTGTGCTGGGCTTCTTTTTCGATTTCGGTCAAACCTACCTGATGCAGTGGACGGGGCAAAAGGCGATGTTCGATCTCCGGCGCGAGTTGATGATGCACTTGCAGAAGCTGGATCTCGCGTTCTTTGATAAAAATCCGGTGGGGCGGCTAGTGACGCGCGTCACAACTGACGTTGATGTGCTCAATGATCTCTTCGCGTCGGGTCTTGTCACAATCGTCGGCGACCTGTTAATGCTTTCCTTTGTGGTGGTCGCGATGCTGCGGCTTAGTCCCGGCATGACCGGACTTATGCTTGCGGTCATGCCAATTGTGGTGCTCGTGACGGTGCAATTCCGCCGTACCGCGGCCCAAAGTTACCGGCGCATTCGCGTCGCCATCGCTCGAATCAACGCTTATTTGCAGGAGCACGTGGCTGGCATTGCGGTTTTGCAACTCTTCAATCGTGAGGAACGGAGCAAGACTGAATTCGAGAGCATCAATCGGGACCACATGCTTGCTTTCAAGGATTCGATCCTGGCATACGGCTGGTTTTATCCGGCCGTCGAGTTCCTAGGAATGCTCGCGCTGGCTCTATTACTCGGTTATGGCGGGCTTCGGATTCGGCAGGGAGCGATCACCTTGGGCGTACTTGTCGCTTTCTTTCAATATGGACTGCGGTTTTTTCGCCCCATTCAAGATTTGAGCGAAAAATATAACGTCCTGCAGGGCGCCATGGCCGCATCGGAGCGGGTCTTCAAGCTGCTCGACACACCGTCTTCTATTAACGCCCCGGCCGCTGCGGTGCACTTCCCACAACATCGTGCGGACATCGAATTCGATCATGTCTGGTTTGCCTACAACGGGGAGGATTGGGTACTGCGCGACGTGACCTTCCATATCTCCGAAGGTGAAACGGTTGCCGTGGTTGGTCATACCGGGGCCGGGAAGACAACTTTAACGAATTTACTGCTGCGATTCTATGACGTACAGCGGGGAGCGATACGGATCGGCGGCATCGACATTCGTGAATTCGATCCGGTCGTGTTGCGTCGTCATTTCGGAGTGGTGCTGCAGGATTCTTTTCTCTTTACCGGAACCGTCGCCAGCAACATTCGCCTGGGCACACCTGACATTACGGAGACAGAAGTACGGAACGCCGCCGAGCAGGTGAACCTGCTGGACTTCGTAGAGGAGCTGCCGGAGCAATTTGAAACGGCTGTGCGCGAACGAGGCGACGGATTCTCAACCGGTCAAAAGCAGCTGATCAGCTTCGCTCGCGCGCTCGCCCACAATCCGCGCATCTTAATCCTGGACGAGGCCACTTCGAGCGTCGATACCGAAACCGAACTGCGGATTCGCGATGCTCTGAACAGACTCGTTATGAACCGTACTTCACTCGTTATCGCTCACCGGCTTTCGACCATTCAACGCGCCGACCGCATTATCGTCATGCATAAGGCACAGCTGCGTGAGGTAGGATCGCATCAGGAGCTTCTGGCGCGACGGGGCATTTACTGGAAGCTCTACCAGCTGCAGTATAAGGAGCAGGAGCTTGAATCCCGAGAAGAGTTCGCGCCTCAATAGCTATCGCGCTCCCAAGCCGCCCAACGCTCTGCTGCGAATCTTCAGCGGATGGAAAGTTCGCAAGAAGCTCGCCCTGCTTCATAATCTCTTCTTCATCGTATTGTCGGTCTCGGTTTATCTGTCGGTCATCCCGCTCTTTGCACAGCACATTGAGGGGACCCGACAGCGCGAACTTCACATGCTGCGCCAGATCTTCTCCGCCGAGCTGCCTCTCGATCCTCTGCTTGAATCAAAGGAACTGGCGCTCTATGATCTTCGCGAGGGTTCAGCGCCGGCGCTCAACTTATCGGCTACAGGCCGGCAATTCTTAGTTCAGCACCCTTCCGAGACATGGCAGGAAGGTCAGGATTCGCTTTTTCGAATTGCCAAGACACCCGGAAGATATCGCCGGGTCAGCCTTTCGCCGGCCTTTTATCAGACGGCGTTACGTCAGGCAAAGATCAGTCTTTTTGTGGTCCTCGGGACGATCTATGTGCTGACAATTGCGGTCATGGAATTTTTTATCATGCCGCAGTACGTCTACCATCCTTTAAACCTCATGCTGGAGGCGGACGCTGCCACACAACAGGACGATCGGGCGCACGAGTTGATCGATGACCGGTTCATTTGCAGCGACGAGATCGGCCAGATCATGCGGTCGAGAAACGCCACGGTGGCGCAGCTCCGCCGACAGGAAGATGACCTCGCAAGCGCCCTGCAGAAGCTTGAAGAACAGGACCGGCTGGTTAGTCTTGGCCTGCTTAGCACAAGCGTCGCGCACGAGCTGAACACACCGCTTGCTGTTCTCCAGGGCTCGATCGAGAAACTAGTGGAAAGCACGCAGGACGGGCATACGCTCGAGCGGCTGAATCGAATGCTGCGCGTGACCCAGCGGCTGCGCAAAATCAGTGAAGGCCTGGTCGATTTTGCACGGGTACGCAAGCAGGAAACGGAAGCCATCCCGCTCCGCGCCGTGATCGATGAGAGTTGGAACCTGGTTGCGATCGACGAAAAGGCCTCTGCCGTCACGTTCGTTAACAGCGTTCGTCCAAGCGATCTCGTTCTGGGTAATGCTGATCGCCTGGTTCAGGTTTTCGTAAACCTTATTCGCAACGCCCTGCTCGCCATTTCGCCTGAGGGTACGATAAATGTCACATCGAGAGCCCTGCAGCGCGGCGGCCAGAACTGGATCAGCTGCACGGTGCTCGACAACGGCCCCGGCATTCCCGCTCACGTGCTTCCTAACATTTTCGAAGCATTCGTCAGCACGCGGTTAGATGCTCGCGGCACCGGTCTTGGGCTGGCAGTGGCCGAAGGCATCGTTTCTCAGCATGGTGGCTCGATTTCCGCATCGAACCGCTCCGAAGGCGGAGCATGTCTGGAGGTTGTATTGCCGGCCGTCGTCAATCAGGAACGGCTCATCGAACGGAAAGTATGAAAAACTAAGTAAGTTCCAGCTATGAGTGAGGGCGCGGTTGCGGCGGCGGGTTTTATCGACATCGCGGTGCTCGATGACGATTCCGACTTCCGTAACTACATCGAAGATCTGCTGCGTGACGAAGGCACGTACAGTGTACGAACCTTCCGCGATTCGAACGAGCTTTTTGCGTCTGCAGAAACGCGTGTTCCCGATATCGTGCTGCTGGACATGAAGATGGGCGCGACATCGGGCGAACAGGTCCTGGAACACCTGCTCGCTCGCTGGCCGGATCTTTGTATAGTCATCGTCACCGGCTACCCTTCACTAGAAAGTATGCGGGCCACTTTCAAGCTGCGCGTCTTCGATTATCTGGCCAAACCGTTCTCGATTTCGCAGCTACGTCAAACCCTGAGCAACGCAATTGAAGCTTTCGCCCTTGGCCGGACAGCGCAGGACCGCCTACGGGAGCGCCTCGGTCATCGATTGAAGTTATTGCGAGTGGAGCGCGATTGGTCGCTTAAGGATCTTGCCGCGATGACAAAGCTGAGCGTCTCGCAAATCAGCTCGATAGAGCGCGGCGCAAATCTACCGAGCATCGAAAGTCTGCTCTCAATCTGCCACGCCTTTGGAAGGCGGCCATCGGAGCTTTTATCTTCGATCGATTTCTAATCGGTTACTTTGAAGAGATTGTCTTTTCGAATAACCTGCGCGTTCTTGCTGCCCATGGCGTTTGCTCAACTGCTCTCGTCGGCTGATGCGCCTGCCTCTTCGCCGTTCCCAACGCCCGAGAAACTTACCTACGAAGTAGATTGGCGGCTGATCGACGCAGGCACCGCTACGGTTCAGCTCGCGCGCGGCGCTGACGCTCACGCCTGGAGTTTCGATATCAAGATAGAGAGTGCCGGTCTTGTCTCCCGCCTCTATCGAGTTCTCGATTCCTATAAAGTATCTACTAGTGATCGCTTTTGCGCAGCCAATGCGTCGCTAGACGCACAAGAGGGAAAGAAACACACGATCACCAAGCTGGCATTTGACTATTCCCGGAAGAAAGTCAATTACGATGAACACGACCTCATCAGAAATACGACGACGCAGAAGGAAGTGGATATTGTTGCTTGCACGCACGAGATAGCCGGCGCATTTGCCACGCTCCGCACCCTTGATCTGCAGCCTGGAAAATCGACGACCGTCCCGATTAGTGATGGAAAGAAGTTTGCGCAAGCCAAGGTGGAGGCGCAAGCCCGTGAAAAGATAACGGTAGCCGGCAAGCCATACGACACAATTCGCTATGAAGCTTATCTGTTCGACGGCGTTCTGTACCGGCGCCATGGACGCTTGCTGATTTGGGTCAGCGAGGATCCCGGTCACCTGCCGGTGCAGTTCCGCCTGCTGATCGGGTTTCCTATTGGCACTATAACCGTGTCCCTGCAGAAGCAGCAAAGGTGAGAGTGTATTGCGCCATCACGCAACCTCCCGGCCGTGAACTACGTCATCATAGGGGATATGAAGTTGCGGCGGATTCTGCTTACTTTTTGCTTCACCGTTGGTTTGAGCGCGCAGGCTCCCCAACAGATGAATGTGCAGCAATTGGCAGATTTCCTACGCTCGGAGCTTGCGCTTCGCCAACATACAGATAAGCAGATTGCGGCTTACCTGAAAAAGATCGAGCTCAGCGAGAAGCTGCCCGAGAAGACAATCACAGACCTCGAAGCGCAGGGAGCAGGTTCCAAGACAGTTGAGGCGCTTAGGGCTATGCGCGAGCACACGGCCAGTGCAAAAAAGGCGGGAGCTCCGGATGCAACTTACTCGCCCGCGACAGCGCCGGACACTACGTTGACTCAGAAGCCGCCCTCGGCCAGTCTTTCGGCTCAGCCCGTGGCCCCGCCTCCTCCTGACTCCGTTCACCAGCAAGCAATTCTCGATCTGATGAAGCAGTACGCCATGACGTACGCGCAAGGCTTGCCCAATTACGTCTGCGTCAGAGTAGACCGCCGCTACATGGATCCACGGGGCGGGGACAGTTATCGAAGTCTGGGAACAGTTCTGGCGAAAGTAAGCTTTAACGAGGGCCAGGAGCATTACGAAGTCTACTCAGAAGGCGGGAGATTAGTGGGGGCGGACGTCGGTGGTTTGGGCGGAGGGGGTGCGAGATCTTCCGGTGAATTCGCTGCCATGATGCGAAGCCTCTTCGATCCGAAGAGCTCATCCGAGTTTGGCTGGGATCACTGGGCGAAGCTGCGCGGGCGAACCATGGCAGTATTCAATTACTTCATCGATAGCGGCCACTCCAGCTACACTATCGATTACGGCAGCGGCCGGGAGGACGACCAGCGCATCATTACGGCCTATAAAGGGCTTGTCTACGCGGACGCAAACACCGGTGAGATTGACCGCATTACTTTCTCGGCGGTGGACATCCCATCTTCTTTCCCAGTCAGGAAGGCGGACGAGTTGGTTGACTACGATCTGGTCAATATAGGCGGCCAGCAGTCCGTTCTTCCGATTAGGGCCTTGCTGCACATGAGAACACTCCGGGAGACGTCGAAGAACGAGATTGAATTCCGGAACTATCGCAAGTTCGGAACTGAATTCAAGATCAATTACGACATGGAAGCCAGCGCCGAGCCGTTACCCGCCAGCAAGACGGAGGAGCAATCCGTAACGGGATCTAGCGCTAAGCCAGCAGCGTCGCAGCAGACGCCTAAGACCCCGGCGAAAAGCGCAGCATCTACATCAAATCCGTGGACGCTACCGGAAGCTCCGCCGCCTCCACCGCCTCAGCAATAGCCTGGCGCGTGCGCCCGAACGCGTTACTCTCGTCGTCCTCGCCCACTACTACAACGCGCGCCTCTGGGGTGTCGGGTCGCCACCGGGAAAGCATCCGCTCGCAGACATAACCTTTGAAGACGGAGACGAGTGGCACTCCGGAAGCAGCAGCGACGTGTTGTCCGGCGGAATCGTAGCCGACATACAACTTGCTCTGTTTAATGTGACTGCAGAAAGAAGCGTAACTGCCCTCGTGTACATGAAGGTGAGCCGGTGAACCCAAAGTCGCAACTAACGCATCCACACGGCTTGCTTCTTCGTCACCAGCGCCGCGATCGAGCAAGACAGGAACTCCGCGCGCAAGGAGGTCAGATAAGACTCGTGCTTCGAAGTTGCCTGCGATTCTTTTCTGGGTGTTGTCGCCAACACCCCAACTGACGGTGATCTCGGCAATTTTCTGCTGCTCCGGGGGAGCCACGTAGGGTCGCAGCGGTTCAACATCGAAAACCTCCGTCAACCACTCAGCCGTCAAGCGGGGCAGCGACATGGGAAGCTCGCCCCCAAAGGCCCGGCTTTCAAAAAAGTAGTAGCGCGAGTCATCTTCGCCGACCGGTATCAGGCCGAGCTGAGTCAAGCGCGAATCGGGATCGATCACGATTGAACTCGGCTCATCGACAGCCACGAGCAGTTCGGCAGCCGCTTGCAGCCGCTCGCGAAGCAGGCTCGAACGCCCATAGGCAAGCGCAATCGGCACGATGCGCGGATCCGCTGCAAACAACTCAGCATTCTTTTCAGGACCAACGAGGCATATCTCCGCATCCGGAAACCTTTGCTTCGCCGCCTCGAGCGCGACGCTGGTCACTGCCACGTCTGCACCAAGCGTTACGCGCGAGAGTACAAAGACACGGAGCACTTCACCGCCCGGAAAACGTCTGACCTGCCGCACTCTGCGATACCGAAGGAGCAGCTCATCAGCTTTGTATTCGGGGATGGCTCGCGAAATAACGTGCGCAAAAAGACGCGCATATACTTCGCACAAGGCTGGTTCGAATCGATCTCCAAGCTGCTCTATGACGATGCCGAAGAGGGCACGAGTAGCAGCACGCGCTACAAAGGGGTCCTCTTCGTCAAGAGCCCGTTCGATCAGGGCATCCAAGGAACGCGCGGGCCATGTTCCATCCTTGAGACACGCATCGAGTACGTCAAACGCGAGTTCATCCGCCGGTATATTTGCCAATTAACAGCCCCAGCCTTTGCTTCGCCTCATCCGTTATCGCCGCGCGATCCGTGATAATCGCATGCTTCAGCGCCGCCCCACACTTGCAGGACCGCTCATTCGCAAGGGTCCGAATTACCTGGGGCACCAGCCGGCCGGCGTTGTGCGTATTCTGCTTTAGGACAGCAATGATTTGATCCACCGACACGGCATCATGCGCCTCGTGCCAGCAATCATAATCCGTCACCATGGCGATTGTCACGTAGCAGATCTCCGCCTCGCGCGCCAGCTTCGCCTCCTGCAGATTGGTCATGCCAATCACGTCCATCCCCCAGCTGCGGTAAATGTTCGATTCGGCCCGCGTTGAAAAGGCCGGACCTTCCATGCACAGGTACGTACCGCCCAGCTTCGTGTTTACGCCGGACGCTTTCCCGGCCTCGTTTACGGTGTTTGCCAGCTGCGGACAGACCGGATCGGCGAAACCAATATGCGCCACCACGCCCTGGCCGAAAAAAGTCGAGATGCGTCCGCGAGTTCGGTCGAAGAACTGGTCCGGAATCACGAAGTCAAGCGGCGCGTGCTCCTCCTTCATCGATCCCACTGCGCTCAGTGAGATGATCCGCTCCACACCGAGCATCTTCATGCCATAAATGTTCGCCCGGTAATTCAACTCGGAGGGCGATAAGCGATGCCCTTTGCCATGGCGCGCCAGAAAGGCGACACTCTTGCCTTCCAGCTTGCCTATAGTGTATGCGTCGGAGGGTTCTCCGAAAGGCGTCTCGAGGCGCACTTCCCGGATCTCTTCCAGCGCCATCAGGGAGTAAACTCCGCTGCCACCGATCACGCCGATCTCTGCTCTGTCCAAATTAGATAGTTTGTTCAACCTTTGTTTTCCTCTGGCGCGCTGCTTTGTATTATTTCGAGCAGCACGCCCCCTGCCGATGAAGGATGCACGAAGACATACAGATGGCCGCCCGCCCCGCGCCTAGGTTCGTTCAGCAGCCGCGCTCCCCGCTTTGTCAGCTGCGCTGCGACAGCAGCGAGATCGTGCACCCGCAAAGCAACGTGATGCAAGCCCGGCCCGCGCTTCGCAATGAATTTTCCGATCGGCGAATCTGCAGTTGTCGCCTCGAGTAACTCAAGCCGCGGTGCGCCCGCTTCCGTTCCCGCGGGCAGCATGGCAACGTTCACCTGCTCCGCCGCCACAGTTTCGCGTCCGCCTAGTTGCATTCCCAACGCGTCAGTGTAGAACCTGAGCGACTCGTCAATGCTGTTTACGGCAATTCCAAGATGATCGATTTCCACCATCATCCGACTACGCTCCGAGACCGCGGCACGCTGAAGCGAGCAGTGCGTCGACTGCTCCAAAAGGACTTTCGAGCTTTTCCGCCACGCGCCGGGCGTGCTCTGCGAGATCTTCCCTCGCCACCGCAGACGCGATCCGCTCCCGAAGCATCTCTTGCAGGCGAAAGATCCATAAATCTGCCTGAGAGCCTCGGTTGTGCCGCTTCTCGGCCAGCTCCTCAATAACCGTCAGCAACTCGTCGACTCCCTGTCCCTGGTTGGCCACAACAGTTCGCAGCGGCGCCGCATTGGCTCGCGCTGTTTCATCACCCAGGCTCTGCATCGCTCGTATCTCGCCTTCGAGCCGGCTCGCCCCGGGCAGATCCGCTTTATTGATTGCGAACACGTCGGCGACCTCCATAATGCCGGCCTTGATCGCCTGCACATCGTCGCCCATACCCGGCACCAGAACGACGACCGTGATCTCAGCCAGGCGTGTAACCTCGATCTCATCCTGTCCTACGCCGACCGTCTCGATGATGACAGAATCTCGTCCGGCAGCGTCAAGCAGCAGGGCCATTTCCAGAGTTGCTTGCGCAACACCACCAGCTTTTCCGCGAGCCGCCATGGAGCGGATAAATACACCCGGGTCTGCGTGATGATCGGCCATTCGGATCCGATCCCCGAGAATCGCGCCGCGCGTAAACGGGCTGCTCGGATCCACGGCAATGATTCCAACCGTCTTTCCTTGCCGGCGCAACACCTTTGTCAAAGCATCGACGAGCGTGCTCTTCCCCGCCCCGGGAGGGCCAGTAATGCCGATAATTTTTGCTCGTCCGGTTCTTGTGAAAAGGCACTCGATGATCTCGCGGCCGGTCGCGGTCTGCGCTTCGACATGCGTCGCCGCACGCGCCAGCGCTCGAATTTCACCGGCCAAAATACGTCCGCAAAGTTGCTCAGCCTCGTGCGCCACGCCCATTTATTCTTTGAGCAGCTGCCGCGCAATAACCAATCGTTGAATTTCGCTCGTGCCTTCGCCAATGGTACAAAGCTTCACATCGCGATAAAACTTTTCAACCGGATAGTCCTTGATAAAGCCGTACCCGCCGTGAATTTGCAGCGCTTGATCTGCCACTCGCACCGCCATCTCTGAGGCAAACAGCTTAGCCATAGCTGACTCGCGCGTGACGCGCTTGCCGGCATCTTTCCGGGCCCCCGCGCAATAAACCAGCCAGCGTGCGGCCTCAAGCTCGGTTGCCATGTTGGCCAGCTTGTCCTGTATAGCCTGGAACTCCGAGATGAAGCGGCCAAATTGCTTGCGCTGCTTCGCGTACTTCAAAGCGGCTTCGTAAGCGCCCTGCGCAAGCCCAAGCGATAGGGCGGCGATGGAAATTCTTCCTCCGTCGAGAATCCGCAGGCTATCCACAAAGCCTTCGCCGGGCTTCCCGAGCAGCTGGGTTTCGGCGAGCCGGCAGTCCGTAAACAGCACTTCGCCGGTAGCACTGGCCCGCATACCCAGCTTGTTTTCCTTCTTGCCAACGCGAAAGCCCGGCGCATCTTTCTCGAGGATGAATGCCGAGATGCCATGCTGCGACGCCGCCCGATCGGTGACGGCCATCGCCACGCACACATCTGCATAGTGAGCGTTCGTGGTGAACGTTTTGCCACCGTTGAGGATCCAGTGGCCGTCTCTCAAGGTCGCCGTAGAGCGCGTCCCACCTGCGTCCGAACCCGCTTCCGGTTCTGTCAGAGACCAGCATCCAATCCACTCGCCGCTCGCCAGCTTCGGGATGTACTTCTTCTTTTGCTCCTCGCTTCCTGCCAGGTAGATGTGGTTTGTGCAAAGCGAGTTGTGCGCGGCGACAATCAGAGCAACACTGGGATCGACGCGCGCCAACTCTTCGATGATGATCGAATACTCGATGTAGCCGAAACCAGCGCCACCGAGCTCCTCCGGAAAGATCGCGCCCAGCATGCCAAGTTCTCCCGCCTTCTTCACCACTTCGAGCGGGAAAATCTGGTTCTCGTCCCAGTTCAGGACGTGTTCAGCGATCTCTGCCTGCGCAAAGTCGCGTACCGACTTTCGAAGCTGAGTCTGCTCAGCGGAATATTCAAAATCCATAAGCTGCCAAAGGGAACGAACGCGAATCGATCAACATGCCCACACCCGATTATCCGAAACGCGCTGCAGGGGGCGTACGGCGGCCCGGTCGTTCCATGCACAATAGAAAAGCATGTCACCTGTCGCGCCTGCGTCGGCCGAAGAACTCGCTGGCTTTCTGGCGGACGCGGCGGCGGGCTCACGCACCCTTTCCGTCCTCGGCAACAACAGCAAACACCTGATGGCCGGCCCTATGCTTCCCGCCGACCAGATCCTCTCCACTGTTCGCCTGAACCGCATTCTCGACTACGAACCGAACGATCTTACGGTAAGCGTGGAAGCCGGTGCTCGCTGGGCCGACCTCCAAGCCCTGCTTGCCCGCAAGCGACAGATGATTGCGCTCGACCCGCCTTTTCACGAACTGGCAACCGTGGGCGGCGTTATCGCCAGTAACTCGAGCGGGCCACTGTGCCGGGCTTTCGGAACAGCCCGCGACCTTGTCATCGGCATGCAGTTTGCGACGCTCGAGGGCAAGCTGGTTCGCGCCGGCGGGATGGTCGTCAAGAACGTCGCGGGTCTGGATATCGGCAAGCTCATGATCGGAAGCTTCGGCACACTCGCCGCCATCACATCGGTGAATTTTCGTTTGCATGTTGTGCCGGAGGCTACCGAGACGTTTGTGTTCTCATCCAACGATCTGGCGGAGGTTATTGGGAAACGAGACGCACTTCTGGCCAGTGTTCTGCGCCCGCTAGCCATCGATGTTCTCAGTCCCTCGGCGGCCGCCCGTCTTAACCGGCGCGGCTATCAACTTGCGGTGCGCGTTGGCGGCAGCACTCGGGTACTTGCACGTTACGGAGCGGAACTCAGCGGGGGCGAGCGGATTGCCGGCTCCGACGAAGCAGCGTTCTGGGCCCAAATCCGGGAGTTTGCTGCTGACTTCATGCTCCGTCAGCCCAGCGGAATCGTGCTCCGCATTTCGACAACTCTGAGCGAACTCGCTGGACTGCTCCAGCTCGTATCTGGGCCAGCGATATCACGCGCAGGATCCGGCACTACCCAGGTATATCTCAGTTCTTCGAAAGCGCTCATCCCGTTTCTCGCGGCCGCTGCCGGATACAACTGGAAATTTTCCGTCGAGTATGCGCCCGACGATTTTCGCGGCACACAAATTCCGCAGGCGCTGGTGTCTATGCCTTCCGCAAGTACCTTTGCCATGATGAAGAAGGTGAAACAGATGTTCGATCCCCGTAATCTGTTGAACCGTTCCCGACTGTATGGCTGCCTTTGAAACTTTGCCGGTTCTGACAAGCGATCACAGCGGGCCCGCGCGCGCTGACCTGGACAAATGCGTCCATTGCGGACTGTGCCTGAACGCGTGCCCCACCTACCGCGAACTGGGCGTCGAGATGGATTCGCCGCGCGGCCGCATTTACCAGATGAATCAGGTGGCCGATGGCGGCCCGATCACGGCTGCTTACATCCAACATCTTGACCTTTGCCTGGCGTGCCGTGGCTGCGAGACTGCGTGTCCTTCCGGAGTGCCTTATGGACGCATGATCGAAGCCGCTCGGGCTCAGATTCGAGATCAGGCAAAGCCAAGCTGGCTCGAGCGCGTGACCAAGAAACTGGTATTCGATCGGCTGCTGCCTTCGCCGGCAGCGCTCACTGTGGCGGGTGCGGGCTTGTTTCTTTATCAAGCGACCGGCGTGCAGAGGCTGGTCAGGGCTACCGGAATTCTAAAAATGTTCGGCAAGCTGGCGGATATCGAAGCTCTGTCCCCGAATGCGGAGGTTCCATTCTTCTACTCGAAAATCGGAAAGACTTTTCCAGCTATCGGCCGACAGCGCTTCCGGGTTGCCTTCCTTAGCGGGTGTATCGCAAATGTTGCTTTCGCCCGCTTGAATGAGGCTACCGTGCGTGTGCTCCAGCAGAACGGCTGCGAGGTGGTGATTCCTGCCGCCCAAAATTGCTGCGGAGCGCTGCACGTGCACTCAGGATTGGAGGAGCAGGCGCAAGTGCTGGCCCGCCGGAATATCGACGCGGTTGTCGATAGCAACTTCGATGCCGTAATTACCAACGCCGCAGGGTGCGGCTCGACGTTGAAGGAATATGATTACCTGCTTCGCCACGATTCCGCTTATCGTGAGCGAGCAATTCAGTTCAAGACGCTCATGAAAGATGTCACCGAGTTCTTGGCTGGGATTGAATTAAACCGGGACCTCGGCCCGGTCCACGCTGTTGCCACTTACCAGGACTCCTGTCATCTTGCTCATGGTCAGCAGATCAGGACCGCCCCTCGCCTGCTTCTGAAGTCTATCCCTGCACTGACCTTCCGCGAAATGCCTATGAGCGACCTCTGCTGCGGCAGCGCCGGTATCTACAACGTCGCGCAGAACGCCATGGCTATGCAGATTCTGGCGCATAAGATGGAGAACGTTAACGCAACTGAAGCCGGCATCGTGGTTACTGCTAATCCTGGGTGCATGCTTCAACTGGCAGCCGGGACGCGCCTGCACGGCCACGGCCAGCGCGTAATGCATGTAGTGGAGGTGCTGGACGAGAGCTATCGTAATTTCGAAAGAGAATCTGCGCCGGTAACCAGCTAAACTCTGGACGAGCCATCTCTCGCTGCAGCGAGAAGATGATCGCAGCCGCGCGCAGTAAGCGCCAGCATGGTGAGAGTCGGATGCTTGTCGCCCGTGGAGGGAAAAGCGTTTCCTCCGAAAACATACAGGTTGGCTACATCGTGTGACCGGCAATATGAGCTCAGCACCCCATTACTGGGATTGGCGCTCATTCGCGCCGTGCCGACTTCATGAATTGCTCCACCTAATGGATTGCGTCGTGCGGCTTCCCCCTCTTTGGAAGCTCCGCGACTCGGGCCGGAGTCGCTCACCGCACGTTGGGGAGCTGCGTCCGGCGAACCGGGTGCGCCAGGGAAGCCAACTGGCCCGCTCTCTCCCATGCCCTCCATCGTCTCCCCCCCTGCCTTGCGAAAAAGCTCTTCAGCCTGGCTCTGAAAGTGCCTGATCAACTTGTGGTCGTTGTCGCAGTGTGTGAAATGGATCTTCAAAACCGGAATGCCCCAGTGATCTTTTACTTGCGGGTCAAGCTCGACGAAGTTTTCCTTGCGCGCCAACATCTCGCCCCCGGCAATCCAGATACGAGCTTGCGCAACATAACGGCTTTTCACTTCACGCTTCCATTCGGATCCGTATCCGGGGAGTCGCGACGCGAAAAGCGGAAATTCGCTCTGGCCGCCGGTCGCATTCATAACGTAGCCCCGAATGAAATCTTTACGCGCACTTTGGCGATCGAAGTTCACCATATTTGGAATCGTGATGCCCGCGGACTTGCCATCGTCCAGCCGGCTGGGACCGCCGCGCAGTATAGGAAGAAAACCGCTTATCCCGCCGCCACCGACCTGATCCATCATGTAGTGCCCGAGCGTGCCGCTCGAGTTTGCCAGACCGCCCTTAGCCGATAACAGAAGCAATCGCGTATTCTCGAGCGTCGAGGCGGCAAGGACGACATACTTGGCATCTGCCTCCACTGTCTTTCCGGTGAAACGCTCCACATAAGTAACGCCTCGGGCCCGGTTCTCTTCAGCCATGCGGATCTGAGCCACGACGCAATCGGTCCGTACTTCGAGATTGCCGGTTTTGAGCGCGGGCGGAAGCGTGGTAGAGACTGTGCTGAACATGGCACCGACATCACATCCGTTGACACAATTGCCGCAGTAGTGGCACGGGGGACGGTTGTTATGCATCTGGGTGAGCTGCGCCAGACGCCGGTGGGTTGCGGGCCAGCCGAGACTATTGCAAGCTGCCTTGAAGATTGTTTCGGCGCAGTTAAGCGGCATCACGGGAAGAAACACGCCATCAGGAAATTGTTTTAGGCCCTCAGCGGCAGCACTGACGCCAACGAATCTCTCGACACGATCGTAGTAGGGCGCGATTTCGGCATAACTGAGCGCCCAGTCCACGCCGTAGCCGTCCCGCGAAGCAGCTTTGAACTCGTAATCGGCCATGCGGTCGCTGGCGCGCGCCCAATGCAAGCTGCGGCCACCGAGACAGCGCGACCGGCCCCACTTGTAAACCGTTTCGGGCGAGGTCGTGTACGGGTTCTCTTGGTTATCGATCATGATGCGATAGTTCCGCTCGCTCCCGCTGTAGCGGCGCAGCAGCCCCGGCTTACCCTGGCCACGGAAAGGCATCTGATACAGAAACGTGTGATGGAAGTCTTTGGCCGGCTCGACCGCGCTGCCCGCTTCGAGCATCAGAACTTTCATTCCTGCTTGCGAAAGAGCCATTGCGGCCCAACCTCCGCAAGCTCCCGAGCCTACTACGATCGCGTCATACGACATGGTGCTCTGGATGCCGGCAACCCGGGAAAGTTTGGTTATAGCTATTACCTCGATAGTCGAGAGCTTCGATCATTCCCACACGCGATGTGTAAAAAGCAAACACGGTCTCGCGTTTGATCAGCCGGTACGCCGCAAAGGCTGAGTGACCGGCTGAACGATCGCGCTCCGGCCGAGAAATGTCCTTCATCAGCGCTATGCGGCCTTCTGGGGTAGCGGCGTGAAAACCCGCTTCGTTGAGCGCCCGCATAGCATCGTGCCAGCGCTTCTGAATTTGCGGTTCATTGTCCGATGATCCTAGAACGAAATCGATGAACTCCGCGCAGTGAGCCTCGAGCGCGCCGGGCGTCTCGTCTGTTGGGATCAGAATACTCGTCAAAGCCCGAAGCGCCTCGAAATCCGGCTTGCTAAAGAAGTTCGGCTGGTAGCTGCGCAGAAGATCAGGATCTGGCGGTGCGCTGCCGTTCATGGAATGAGCTTGAGATCCTCGCAACCACTCAGAAAAGAAGGCGATTCCTGCCGGCATGGCAGCTGCTCGCGCGGCAAGCTGTACCAAATGGCGTCGAGTCATGCGTGTTCTCTCAATCCAGGCCGTGAATCTTAATGTTCACCTTCCAGCCTAGCGCTCCGAACAGATCCCGCAACGCAGTTTGCGCATTGGTGCGCGCCTGTTCAAGGATACCCATCTCGAGCGCCGCCTGCCGGACGTCTTCAACTGCCTTTAGGCGCGCTTTATGCTCAAGATCCTGGTCGGGCGGCACCCAAGGCGTCCACCAAGTCACATGCCTGTCCCAAACCTTTGTCTTCTTCTCGTCGAGCGAGGCGTTGAAAATTGCCGGCGAGGGCAGATTGATTGTTAATGCGCCCGTGTCATCAGTCACCACGTCGGCTGCCTTTACGCCACCCAAATCGATTCCGCCTAGCACCTCCCCTTCCACCATTAGCAGAATTGATTCTTCCCCCAGCGGCTGCTTTTGCTCGGTCATGCTGACTACGCGCTCAATCCGGTAGCGGACTGTGACCAAGTGACTCAATTTCTGTATCTGCGTCACGACCGCATCCGGCGCAACGCTTGGGCCCGACTTGCTCTGAAGAACGGAGTACATCAGCAAAGAGAGGAAGGCGAGGGCCAAGACCAAAGTCGCGATTTTCCAATTTCGGAGCGTCATCGCTCCATTCTCGCTTTAAGACCGTTGAGAGAAACGACGATCAGAAGTCCGCAAGTTTTGGGAGATCTATTTCGATCGTCTTATGGCATCTGTGGGAAAGGGGCACAGCAGCGGGTCTTCGATCAGCGACGGCGAAGATGCATTGCCGCGGACCGACCAGCTGCCCGTCGACGTCACTTATATACCTGCCGCAACGGCCGTAGTTATTGAGCAGCCCTGGCCACTCCCACCAGATTTGTATCCCTAGGCGATGCCATACTGAAGCAAGTTACATGCTTCAGGACCGATCTCTGGACCCCCGGAACTACTCGCTTCCGGAAGTTCACGAGAGCGTTACCACTTCCCACACAAATTTCTGGAAGCGCATGCTGGCGTTCGCCGGCCCGGCTTACCTGGTCAGCGTCGGATACATGGATCCGGGCAATTGGGCCACCGACATCGAAGGCGGCGCTCGCTTCGGCTATCGCCTGCTTTGGGTGCTGGTCATCTCGAATTTGATGGCGCTTCTCCTGCAGACCCTGAGCTCCCGCCTTGGTATTGTAAGCGGGCGCGATCTGGCTCAGGCTTGCCGCGAAGAGTATCCCCGGGCGATCTCGTACGTTTTGTGGGTTCTGTGCGAGTTCGCCATCATTGCCTGCGATCTGGCAGAGGTGCTTGGGGCGGCGATCGGCCTGAATTTACTCTTCCACCTGCCGCTGTTAATTGGCGTGCTCGTGACGGCGGCTGACACTCTGCTGGTTCTCTGGTTCACCCGGCTTGGTATTCGTGTTATCGAAGCCTTTGTACTGGTGCTCATCGGAACGATCGCAGGATGCTTCGCTTTCGAGATTTTTCTAGCTAAGCCCGATCTGCCTGACGTCGTCGCCGGCTTGGTCCCGCACCTCAACTCGCAAAGCATCTATATCGCTGTAGCGATTTTCGGGGCCACTGTCATGCCCCACAATCTTTATCTCCACTCCGCTCTTGTGCAGACGCGCCGCATCGGTGACACGCCCGCCGAAAAACGTCAAGCCTGTCGTTACAACCTGCTCGATTCATCGATCGCACTCAACTTGGCACTTTTTGTGAACGCGGCCATTCTGGTGATGTCGGCCGCAGTGTTTTTCAAGAATCACGTGGTCGTGACACAGATGAGTCAGGCACATGCATTGCTATCGCCGCTTCTCGGGACTACCATCGCCAGTCTGCTTTTCGGCGCGGCACTTCTCTGCTCCGGTCAATCGTCCACTTTAACGGGCACGATGGCGGGGCAGATCGTTATGGAAGGATTCCTGCAGTTCCGGGTTCAGCCCTGGCTGCGGCGCGCCGTTACCCGGATGCTCGCGATCACGCCCGCTGCGCTCACTGTTTATTTGGCCGGTGACGCGGCCAGCTACAAGCTAATAATTAACAGCCAGATCCTGCTAAATCTGCAGCTGCCGTTTGCCGTCATTCCGCTAATCCATTTCACGAGCGATCGCCGGCGCATGGGTGAGTTCGCCAACCAGACCTGGATTACGGTGAGTGCCTGGATCTGCGCCGGCTTCATTCTCACTTTGAATACGTGGCTGGTTGTGGATCAGGTGAACGAGTGGATGCGGGCGAGCGGGCGCTTTCATCAGCTGATCAGTGTAGCTGCCGGGCTGCTGGGAGCTGGGTTTCTGGCGCTGCTGATCACGATTATCAGCTGGCCCTGGTTCCGTCGGTTCCCGCTGGCTGCCGTTCCCGCTACCCTTGCTTCGACGCAAGACTCGAAGATTGTTTTTCCGTCTCGCGCTTACTCGAATATCCTTGTGCCTCTCGATCACAGCTCTTCTGACGGCGAAGCTATCGGCAATGCGATTGCACTTGCCCGCACCCATGACGCGCGCTTAATTCTGCTGCACGTCGAAGAGGGCGTGACGAGCCAGCTGTTTGGCGCGCAATCTTCTACTGCAGAAGTGACCGAAGGCGAGACCTACCTCACCGGCATAGCGACCCAATTACGTAATCAGCAGCTGGATGTCGATGTCATGGTCAGCCACGGAAGGAGTCCGGCTCGTGAGATCGCCAAGGCTGTTGGCCAGCGCCATCCGGATCTTCTCGTCATGGCTTCGCATGGTCACCGCGGAATCAAGGATCTGATCTTCGGGACCACCATAAACTCGGTTCGCCATCGCATCAAAGTGCCTATCCTGATCGTTAATAAATCGAGCGAGTCTCGCGAGCAGTGACCGACCTCTCGCAAGGCAGAATTCTCGTAACCGGCGGCGCGGGTTTCATCGGCAGTGCCGTTGTCTGGGCGCTTAACCGCCGTGGTTTGAGTAATGTTTTAATCTCCGATCTGCTCGGCCAGGATGAAAAGTGGAAGAACCTGGTCCCACTTCAGTTCGCCGATTACACTGAAGCCGGCGACCTTCTCGATCGCATTCGGGATGCCCCAGAATCGCTGCGCGATATCCGCACAATCTTTCATCTCGGAGCCTGCTCCTCGACGACCGAGACGGATGCGTCTTACTTGATCCGCAATAATTTCGAGTACACCAAGGCGCTGGCTCATTTCGCACTCGACGGCGGCCGCCGATTCGTCTACGCTTCTTCGGCGGCCACTTATGGTGAAGCCGCGACTGAGGTTCCAGAGTCGACCCCGCTCGAAAGCCTGAGGCCGTTGAACATGTACGGCTATTCGAAGCATCTTTTCGATTGCTATGCGGAGCGCGCCGGTTTCTTAGACAGAATGACTGGCCTAAAGTACTTCAATGTGTTCGGCCCGAACGAGCATCACAAGGGCGATATGCGCAGCGTGGTGCACAAAGTATTTCACCAGATCGAAGAAAGTGGAACGGCACGCCTCTTTAAGAGCTATCGTCCCGAGTACCCCGACGGTGGGCAGTGCCGCGACTTTCTGTATGTGAAGGATGCCGTTGCCGCTACGCTCTTCCTGGCTGAGCACGTAAAAGGCGGCGGCCTGTTCAACATTGGCTCAGGCGAGCCGAACACCTGGACAACGCTTGTCGGTTCCGTGTTTGAGGCTCTAGGCTGCGAACCGCGCATAACTTTCGTCGATATGCCGGAAACGATCCGCGCAAAGTATCAATACTTTACTCGCGCGAAAATTGACAAGCTGCGGGCGGCTGGCTTTCAAGCCGCGTTTACTCCGCTCCCGCAGGCCGTCCGCGACTACGTTCAAAACTACCTAATCGCTAAGCGCTATCTCGGGGACGAACCGGAGATCGTGCGGAACACTGGCGGAGAGGGGGGGATTCGAACCCCCGGTACCGGTTTTGCCAGTACGACGGTTTAGCAAACCGCTGCTTTCGACCACTCAGCCACCTCTCCACATCTGATGAATCTTCGCCTTTTTGGAAGGCGCGGACTCGCCCAGCAACTGATTGCTTCGTCGTGGTCGACGTCACTATATTATACGGTGATGTTGCTTCAGGACTGATATCCAAGAGGCTCAAATCGCCAGAAGATAATCAGAGTAGTGAACGACAACACAAGTTCTTCTGGACTCCCAAGTGCCGGTGAGCGAGTTCCAGTCACCAGACGCCAGTTCGTCGGAGGGGCAGCTGCCATCGCCGGAGCGGCAACCCTGGTTGGAGCGAACGCGGAGGCGCAAGCTCCGGCCGGGTCTCAAACTGTACTTCGCATCAACGATGAGGATCATTCGGTGATCCTTGACCCGCGTGTGACGCTGCTTGACTTTCTGCGGGAGCGGCTGCACCTCACTGGTACCAAGAAGGGCTGCGACCATGGCCAGTGCGGCGCGTGCACGGTGTTGATCAACGGGCAGCCAGCCAATTCCTGCTTGACACTTGCAGTGATGTGCCAGGGCGACAGCATCACGACAATCGAAGGTCTGGGTAAGCCCGAGCAACTGCATCCCATGCAGGCTGCTTTCATTCAATACGATGCCTTGCAGTGCGGATACTGCACCCCTGGCCAGATCTGTTCCGCGGTTGCCGCCGTTGCGCAACTGAAGGCGGATACGGTGAGTAACGCCACGCCAGATGTGCGCCAACGCGGCCCGGTGGCTCTTACGGACGACGAGATCCGCGAACGCATGAGCGGGAACATCTGCCGCTGCGGCGCGTACCCGAACATAGTGGCGGCAGTCCGGTCGGCGGTGTCGGCGGAGCGAGCATGAAGCCATTTGACTACTCTCGCGCGGCGGATGTATCCACAGCCATCGCGGAGTTAAGCGCCCAGCCCCAGGCACGATTCATCGCCGGCGGTACGAACCTGGTCGATTTGATGAAGTATCAGGTGGAACAGCCCGATCGACTGATCGACATCAGCCGTTTGCCGCTGGACAAAATCGAGCCGCTCCCGAACGGCGGGCTGCGCATCGGGGCACTGGCGCGCAATGCAGAGATGGCGAACCATCCACTTCTGCGTGAGCGTTTCCCGGTTTTGGCGGAGGCTTTGTTGGCGGGCGCCTCGCCGCAACTGCGAAATCGGGCGACTGCGGGCGGCAACCTGCTGCAGCGTACTCGCTGCTATTACTTCTACGACATGGGCTTCGCTCAGTGCAATAAGCGACAGCCCGGCTCGGGCTGCGCAGCCCTAGACGGTGTAACTCGAATTCACGCCATCCTAGGGGCGAGTGAACAGTGCATCGCTACGAATCCGAGCGACATGTCTGTAGCTTTGGCTGCGCTTAGCGCAAGTGTCCGTGTGCAAGGGCCGGATGGCGCCCGAACAATCTCGATGGCTGAATTTCACCGGCTTCCCGGAAATGCTCCCGAGCGCGATACGAATCTGAAACACGGCGAATTGATTACGGCGATCGACCTCGCGCCCGTTGCTGGAGCAGGTGAACACTTCGCCTATATCAAGGTTCGCGATCGCGCTTCTTACGCGTTTGCGCTTGTTTCAGCGGCTGCCGTTCTCGATATCACAGGCGGGCGTATACGTAGCGCGCGGCTGGCGCTCGGCGGGGTGGCCCACAAGCCGTGGCGGGTGCCCGAAGCCGAAAAAGCGCTTGCCGGTAAGCAGCCCGGAGATTCCGCTTACCGAGCAGCTGCCGAGCTGCTGGTAAGTGGGGCAAAGACGTTTCCCGGTAATGCATTCAAAGTGGAGATGGCGAAACGAACAGCGGTCCGGGCGCTCTCTGTTGCTGCTCGAAGAGGAGGGGTCAATGGATAACTCGGTAGGCCAGCCGCTGGAACGTATTGACGGCCGCCTGAAAGTGACAGGCCGCGCGCTTTACGCGGCAGAACATCCTGTTCCCAATACCGTTGCCGCGGTACTCGTGATGAGTACGATTCCCAAAGGCCGCATTTCGAGAATGGAAACCACTGCAGCCGAGCGGGCTCCAGGCGTTCTAGCAGTAATGACTCCGTTTAATACGCCAAAGCTGCCGGAGGAGGCGAACGCCGACAAGGCGAAACCGACAAATCGCAAACTGCAGCTGCTACAGGACGATCAGGTGTTCTACAGCAACCAACCGATCGCGGTGGCGGTGGCCGACACGCTCGAAAATGCGACCCACGCGGCCGAGCTGGTTCGAGTGGAATACGAGGCGGAACCATTCAATGTGGCGCTTGAGGCTGGCGTAAGCGGCGCTTACAATCCGAAAAAAGTGGGCGGCTCTGGCGACGAGGCCGACTATGCGCGCGGCAATGTCAGCGAAGGTAAGGCGGGCGCTTCGGCGCATTCGCGACACAGTTACATCACGCCGATGGAAACACATAACCCGATGGAGCCGCACGCCACGATTGCAGTGTGGGATGGTACAGAAAAGCTAACTCTCTTTGACGCCACCCAGGGTGTCTTCAACGATCGACAGCGTGTGGCTAAGCTACTGGGGCTGCAGCCCGATAACGTTCGCGTTGTCTCACCGTTTCTTGGAGGAGGCTTTGGCAGCAAGGGACCTACCTGGTCGCATGTAGTGCTGTGCGCGATGGCGGCTAAGCAGGTAGGCCGGCCGGTGCGCCTGGTGGTGAAGCGGGAGCAGATGTTTGGACCGCTTGGTTATCGCAGCCGCACTCATCAGACGGTTGCGCTGTCGGCCAAAAGAGATGGCACGCTTACCTCGATCGAGCACGACACTTTCGACCAGACTTCCTCGTTCGATCAGTTCGCCGAGCCATGCGGCTTACAGGCTCGCATGCTTTACGAAGCGCCGAATGTTTCGAGCACGCACCGCCTGGTGCGTCTCGACATGGGGACGCCGTCGTTCATGCGTGCGCCGGGCGAAGCACCTGGAAATTACGCTCTTGAATCGGCCATGGATGAGCTAAGTTATGCGCTCAACATGGACCCGCTCGAATTGCGGCTAAGGAACTACAGTGAGCGTGATCCGGAAACGAGCAAGCCGTGGTCGAGTAAATCTCTCCGCGACTGTTATCTGCGCGGCGCAGAACGGTTTGAGTGGAGCAAGCGTAAGCCCGCTGTCCGTGCTACGCGCGATGGCCATTGGCTGATCGGGCAGGGCATGGCAACGGCCTGCTACCCTACGCGCCGTTCGGAAGCAAACGCAGTTGCGAAGCTGCGCGCGGATGGCTCCGTACTGGTAGAGGCGGGTACGCAGGATTTGGGCACGGGCACATACACCGTAATGACCCAGATCGCAGCCGACTCGATCGGTCTAGCGCCCCAGCAAGTCACATTCAGGTTGGGGGATACGCAATTCCCAGAAACTCCGGTTTCGGGCGGGTCACAGACTGCGGCAAGCACCGGGTCTGCAGTGAAGCTTGCCGGGCAGGCGCTGCGCGAGAAGCTGGTGCAGATGGCCATTATGGATGCGGCGTCTCCGCTTCATAACCTGGGAGCGAATGATGTCGCCATTGAGGCCGGATACCTGGTGAGCCGGAGCGATCCGGGAAAGCGCGAGAGCCTAGCTGCCTTCATGTCACGACAAGGCGGCAGAGAAATCGAGGCGAGAGCAGGCGCAAAACCCGGTGAAGAGAGAAAAGAGTACTCGATGTTTGCGTTCGGCGCGGCATTCGTGGAAGTTCGGGTGGATGCCGAACTGGGCGAAGTGCGCGTAAACCGGATGGTGGGCGCATATAGTGCAGGTAAGATCTTGAATCCCAGGACGGCGCGCAGTCAGCTGATGGGCGGCATGATCTGGAGCATCGGAATGGCATTGACGGAGGAGACGGTCGTCGACAAGAAGCGCGGCCGCATCGTGAATGCAAATCTGGCTGAGTACCACGTGCCGGTCAACCGGGATGCGCCGACGGTGGATGTGATCACGGTGGAGGAAGCCGATCCGCATGTCAACCAAGCCGGCGTGAAGGGCATCGGCGAAATCGGAATTACCGGCGCCACAGCGGCCATTGCGAATGCCGTTTTTCACGCAACGGGTAAGCGCATTCGAGAACTGCCGATTACGCCGGACAAGCTAATTTGAAAGGTGGCACTCGCGCTTAGAAGCCGCGTTCCATTGGCATGGCGAGGGGAGGTTCAACCAGGAAGTCCGCTTCGCGGATGTCGATCAGCGCTTCCCGCAGGGATTGCTCCCTGGCTGGCTCGGTAGTGATGACGAAGGGCAGATCGCGCCAGTCCTCGCGCGGGAGTTGTAGGACCGCGTCGATCCCGATCTGATGCTTGGCGAGAATGGTCGCAAGGGTAGCGATGATCCCGGCCTTGTCTTCCACGCGGAATCGAAGATAGAAGGCTGCCTGCTGAATGGACACGGGTTGCGGTTTATATTCGCCGAGGCGCTCGTGGGCGAAGGGGCTGACACGCGCTGGACTTCCGAAGCGGATCTCTCGCGCGACTTTTATCAAATCGCTCACAACGGCAACACCGGTTGGCTTCGAGCCGGCGCCGCGGCCATAGTAGAAGGTATCCTCGCCATACGCGCCGCGAATCCAGATCGCGTTATAGGCGCCTTTTACCTGAGCGAGGATCGCGGCCTGCGGAATCAGACTGGGCCGGACGGAGAGCAACAGCCCTCGATCGCTCTGACGAGCTAGACAGACGAGGCGGATGGTGTGGCCCAGCTGGTGCGCGTACTCGAAGTCGACGGGCATCAAGCGACGGATGCCCTCGGTGTAGATATCGGCAGGCGTGAGCTTCTCACCGAATGCAAGCGCGGAGAGGATGGCAAGTTTGGCCGCAGCGTCCAGGCCGTCCACATCGGCGGAAGGATCAGCCTCCGCATAACCAAGCTGCTGGGCCTCGGCGAGGACAGATTGAAAGTTAGCACCGCTCTTCTCGATCTCAGTGAGGATGAAGTTGGTGGTGCCGTTGAGAATGCCATAGAGCTCGACGACCCGATCGCCGGCGATCCCTTCACGAAGCACGTTGAGTATGGGAATGCCTCCCGCGACGCTTGCCTCCATGGCGAGATTGGCTCCGTGCTGGTTAGCCAAGCTCCACAGTTCGGCGCCACGAAGGGCGATGAGTTCCTTATTAGCCGTGACGACTGACTTGCGGTTGCGCAGCGCTTCTTCAATGATGTGACTTGCGGTTGCAGTGCCGCCTACAGCTTCGACAACAATGTCGACTGCCGGATAGCTCACCACTTCACGCCAGTCAGTGGTACGCAGGATCCGCTCGCTTTCGGCAGGCAGATTCTTGCCTTCGAGGTTGCGGCTGCAGACAGCTTTTACTCTAAGCGGGAAACCGAGCTTCTCCTGAATGGATTTTGCATTGTCGGTGAGTATCTGCAGAGCGCCAGATCCCACGTTGCCCAAGCCGATAAGACCAACTCCTACTTCCACCGTACAAACGCCTCGCCCATGATCATAAGTGGCTTATCATAACAACCAGATGAGCGGCTCGAGTTTCCGATGGATAGCGCCGAAAGATTCAAGGCGGAGCGCGCTCAGAACACTTTCAGGGTCGCTTCTGATCACCGGATTCTTACCGGGGCAGAGCTTGCAGGATCCGGAATTACCAGACGATCGGAAGCGAAAATTTCCGGAGCTCAACGACGATCCCCGCCTGCCCGACGGGAAATCGCAAAAGAACGCAATCGCGAAACAGCAGCATGAACAAGCGCTTAAGGATGCCGATGCGCTCGTCACCCAGGCGGAGGAGCTGCGGGAGGAACTGCGGCGCGCGGGCACGTTTGTCGTCCCGCTCGAGTCCGTGAAAAAGACGGAAGAGATCGAAAAGCTGGCGAAGCGAATACGCGGGCGTTTGAAGTCGTAGCAGCCACCGGCTTTCCATCGAGAGATGCATGTTAACCTGCCTGACAGCGGTAACTTCGAAACCTCACATGGCCACTGTTCGCGAAAAGAAGCAGCTGATGAGTGCGTCGGAGATCGACCGCACACTTGTACGTCTCGCACACGAATTGCTGGAAAGAACGAGCAATCTTCAACAGCTTGCTTTCATTGGAGTGAAGCGGCGAGGCGTGCCTCTGGCTGAGAGGTTGGCGGCAAAGATTGAGAGCCTTGAAGGGGTGCGGGTTCCGGTTGGAATACTCGACATCAATTTGTATCGCGACGACCTGTCGACGGTCGCCGAGAGGCCAGTGGTGGGCCCCAAGCAGATCGATTTCTCGATTGTCGGCAAAGATGTGGTGCTGATGGACGACGTGCTCTACACAGGCCGCACGATCCGGTCGGCGCTCGACGCCTTGTTTGACCATGGCCGGCCGGCTCGCGTTCAGCTTCTCGTGTTAATCGATCGAGGACATCGCGAACTGCCGATCGAGGCGCGCTATGTGGGACGCATGGTGCAGACAAGCAGCAAGGAAATCATCGAGGTGAAGTTTCGCGAGATTGACAATCAGGAGAAAGTGCTTCTGGTAGAACTCGTCGACAATCCGACTGAAGCTGCCGCCGTTTGACCATGGTGCGACGCGGGCTGCTAGATATTGAATCTCTGGAGCGTTCGGACATTGAATCCATCCTGACGCGTTCAAAAGATTTCCAGCCGCCTCCAGGCAAGCCGTTCGCGCGCTTCGATACTTTGCGGGGCCGTAGCATCGTGAATCTATTCTTTGAGGCTTCGACGCGAACGCGAACGAGCTTCGAGATCGCGGCCAGGAGACTGGGTGCCGAGATCATTTCGATCACAGCTTCGGCATCGAGCGTAAGTAAAGGCGAATCGCTGGTAGACACTCTGAATACACTTGGCGCAATGCGGCCCGATGCGATCGTGATGCGGCATTCGGCTTCGGGAGCGCCTCATTTTCTGTCTCGCCATTTGCCTATTCCGTTTGTTAACGCAGGAGACGGCACACACGAACATCCGACTCAGGCTCTGGTAGACGCACGGACGATTCTCGACCGGCGCGGCACGCTGGAGGGGTCGAGAGTAGCGATCATTGGCGACATAGCGCATAGCCGGGTAGCGCGATCGAATATTTTCTTACTCTCCAAGTTCGGCGTGCAGGTCGTATTGTGCGGTCCGGCTTCCCTGCTCCCTCGCGAGATCGGCAAGCTTGCTCCCGGCATCGAGCTGACCACCGACATGGAGGAGGCGATTCGCGGCGTAGACGTAATCATGATGCTGCGCGTGCAGCTGGAGCGGCAACACGAGGCGGCTTTCCCGCGGGACGAGTATTTTCATTTCTACGGTTTGCGGCCGGAGCACGTGGAACTGGCAAAGGCAGATGCCGTGGTGCTGCATCCGGGGCCGATCAACCGGGGGCGCGAAATCTCTTCCGAAGTAGCGGACGGGCAACGCTCGGCGATTCTGAACCAGGTAGAAAATGGCATCGCGGTCCGCATGGCGGTGCTCGAGCGGGCGTTGGCGGAATGAGCAGGTTGGTAATCAAAGGCGGCCGAATCGTAGATCCCGCACAAGGTTTGGATCGCATCGGTGACGTAGCGATTGAAGAGGGCGTCATTCGCCAGGTTGGAAGTGAGATCGACGCGACCGGCAGCGAAGTGTTCGACGCAACGGGCCTGGTGGTCGCGCCGGGGTTCATCGACATGCATGTGCATCTGCGCGAGCCAGGCTTTGAGCATGCGGAGACAATCGAAACGGGATCGAGAGCGGCGGCGGCGGGTGGTTTTACCTCTATCTGCTGCATGCCCAATACGCTGCCGGTGAATGACAACGCCACGGTAACGAGCTACATCATCGACCGCGCCCGGCGGTTCGCGAAAGTGAACGTCTTTCCGATCGGCGCGATTACGAAGAACAGCGCGGGTGAAGACCTGGCTGCGATCGCTTCCATGAAGCAAGCCGGAATCGTGGCCGTTTCCGATGATGGAAAACCGGTGATGAATGCGCGCGTGGCACGCCGCGCCATGGAGTTTGCGGGCGCGCTGAATCTGCCGTTTATCGAGCACTGTGAAGACCTGCATCTAAGTGCGGGCGGCGATATGCACGAAGGGCTGGAATCAACACGGCTCGGATTGCGCGGCATTCCACGAAGCTCGGAAGACGTGATGGTTGCACGAGACATTATTCTGGCCGAAGTCACTGGAGCTCGCTACCACGTGGCGCATCTTTCTTCGAGCAATGCCGTGGCAATGGTGGCTGAAGCGAAACGCCGTGGATTAAGGGTAACGGCCGAAGCAACACCGCATCACTTCGCCCTGGCCGACAACGCCATGCTGCCATACGACAGCAATTACAAGATGAAACCGCCGCTGCGGGAAGAGCACGACGTGCGGGCAGTCTCTAAAGGTCTTCTGGACGGAACGATCGACGCGATAGCAACCGATCACGCACCGCACCCGGGTGCAGAGAAGATGCAGGAATTCGAACGCTGTCCGTTCGGCATCATCGGTTTGGAAACAGCCGTAGCACTGACACTGGAGCTGCTCTTCCACAAGGCTTCCGCTGACCTTTCGCAAGTCGTCCGGCTGTTTACAACTGGGCCGGCTGGAATCGTGCTGCCCGACAGAGGAACGCTGCGCGAGGGAGCCGTGGCAGACGTCACGATATTAGGGCTTGAGCATGAGTGGACTTACGATGTGAACCGCTCACCTTCGAAGAGCCGCAACACGCCATTCGACGGACACAAGTTTGTCGGGGGACCCATTGCGACCATTGTGGGAGGTACTGTGGCGTGGCGATTCGGCGGCTAAGATCGCTCAGGCAATAGCACTTTGCACCGCAAGCTGCTTAAGGTACCGTCCCGTGTATGACTCCGGCACGGACATGATCGCTTCCGGCGTGCCTTGCGCAACAATGTAGCCGCCGGTGTCGCCGCCTTCCGGGCCGAGATCGATGACCCAATCGGCAGCGCGGATCAAGTCGAGATTGTGTTCGATGATCAGAATACTTCCGCCGTTATGAATCAGGCGTTCGAATGCTTCGAGCAGTTTGGCAATGTCGTCGAAATGCAGGCCGGTTGTAGGTTCGTCGAAGAGAAAAAGCGTTCCCTGGCAGCTTGCCTGAGCAAGGTGCGCGGCCAGCTTCACGCGCTGCGCTTCGCCGCCGCTCAAGGTGGTGGCCGATTGCCCAAGGCGCAGATAAGCGAGCCCAACATCGACGAGAACTTTCAGGCGTGCAGCCAGCTTCGGGGTGCTCGCGAAGAACGAGAGCGCCTCGCGCACCGTTAACTGAAGTACCTGGTGAATGTTCAAGCCTTTGTATTGAACGTCGAGAACACTCTGCTTGAAGCGCGTGCCCTTGCATTCCTCGCAGACGAGTTCGACATCGGCCAGAAACTGCATTTCCACCGTGACTGTTCCATCGCCCTGACACGTCTCGCAACGACCGCCCGGAATGTTGAACGAGAAGTGGCCAGCAGTGTAGCCGCGGCGCTGCGCCTCGGGCGTAGATGCAAACAGGTCGCGAATGAGGTCAAACGCTTTGATGTAAGTGATCGGGTTTGAGCGTGGAGTGCGGCCGATGGGGGACTGATCCACCATAACGACGCCCGTCAGCAGGTCCGCACGTTCGACGCGCCGCAACGGGATCTTTCGAGCATCTGATTCGCCGTCCTCCGATTGCGCGACGCTCTTGCGCTCCTGATTCACTGTCGCGTCAAGAGCCCGATAGATGACGTCGTGCACAAGGCTCGATTTTCCGGAGCCCGATACCCCAGTAACGGCCACCATGAGACCTAAAGGAATCTCGACATCGATGTTCTTCAAAGTGTTCGCGCGAGCCCCAATGAAGCGCAGCGTGCGCTTCGCATTGACCTTGCGACGCTCCCGGGGACGTGAAACCGCGAGCTCGCCTCGCAAATAACGGCCTGTAAGAGAAAGCGTGTCACGGTCGATGCCCGAGCCTGGAAGCAGGAGCTGGCCGTAAGTGCCGGAGAAAATGATACGCCCGCCGCTCTCGCCCGCGCCGGGTCCGAGATCCAGGATGTGATCGGCCTCGGCCATGATTTCCGGATCGTGTTCGACGACGATGATCGTATTGCCGAGTTCGCGCAAATCTTTCAAGATGTGAACTAAGCGGGCCGTGTCACGGCTATGCAGCCCGATCGACGGTTCATCGAGAACGTACGTAGCGCCGACGAGCCGGGAACCGAGACAGGTGGCCAGCTGAATACGCTGCGCTTCCCCGCCCGAGAGCGTGGCGGAGAGACGGTCAAGCGTGAGGTATTGCAGGCCGACGTTGTTGAGAAAGCGGCAGCGCTGCCGAATTTCGTCAAGAATGCGGTCAGCGATCTCGGTCTCTTCGGGGCTAAGCTGCAGATTCTCGAAGAACTGTTCCGCCGCCGCAATATTCATACGTGAGACCTGAGCGATGTGGAGCCCGCCGAGCTTCACCCAGAGAGCCTCGGCGCGCAGACGGGCCCCGCAGCAGGCCGGACATTCAGTATAGGCGCGATATCGGCTGAGGAAGACGCGCACATGAACCTTGTATTTTTTCTTTTCGACTTCGGCGAAAAACTTTTTGATATGAGTGCGGACGAATGCCTTCTCTTTTTCCTTCAGATCGGCGTAAGGCACATTTAAGCGGACGGCGCCGCCCGCTTTGGGCAGAAAGTCTTCTTCGTAGTACCAGCTGTATTGGGGCTTGGTCCACGGCTCGACCGCTCCCTCTGCGATCGAGACAAACGGATCGGGAATGATCAGCCCCGGATCGTAATCGATAGTGTTGCCAAAACCCTGACAAACGGGGCAGGCACCGATCGGATTATTGAAACTGAACAGGGTCGGCTCCGGGAGAGCAGCGGTCTGGCCGCATACTTTGCAAGCAAAACGCTCGCTGAAGTGCAGCATCTTCGGATCAGCTACGCCGGCGGGTTCAAAGTACACGTCGCCGGTTTCGCGATAGCAGATTTCGACTGTATCGACAATCCGCTGATGCAGATCGGAACGAATGACGATACGATCGGCAAGCACGTACAGAGGCTTCGCAAAGTCGATCTCTAGAAGTGATTCGGGCGTGGAAAACTCGAAGGTCTGACCGGCTTGAAACAGACGATTGAAGCCCTTCCTGCGCAGCTCGAAAAGGCGATCCCGGAGCGCTGAGGCTTCTGCTGTGGCCGCGCGAACGGGAAACAGCGCATACCAGCGTGAGCCTTCGGGCTGCGCGAGCATCTCCTCAGCCACCTGATCGACGGTGTCTCGCTGAATGCGAGTACCGTCGTTCGGGCAATAAGTTCGGCCGGCACGCGCCCAGAGCAGCCGCATAAAGTCGTACAGCTCCGTAGCCGTGGCGACTGTCGAGCGCGGATTACGCGTCTGGTTTTTCTGCCGGATCGCAATGGGCGGCGCGATACCAAGAATTTCGTCGACGTCGGGCTTTTCCATGCGCTCGAGAAATTGGCGCGCGTACGCGGACAACGACTCCACATAACGGCGTTGGCCTTCCGCGTAGATGGTGTCGAAGACAAGCGACGATTTGCCGGACCCGGATACGCCGGTGACGACCGTAATTTGGTCGTGCGGGATATCGACACTGACGTTTTTCAGATTATGAACGCGCGCCCCGCGGATGGCGAGCACAGGCTTGGCGGCACTGGTGATCTCCTGCCGAGTTACAACTTCGCAAGAGGGTACGCTAATACTTTCGGGCATCGGAAGCAGGATGACAGAGCGGCTTCGCGGCGAGGCGGGAACAGTGTCGCGCACGAGGCTGGACTGACTTTAGTATAGGATGCCGCCCCTCACTTATCGGACGCGGAAACTGATGGTGCCTACTCGCGAGATCAAAATTATGCAGCAAGACCTGCTGCGCTGGTATGCCGCGCACCGGCGCGACCTGCCCTGGCGACGAACGAGCGATCCCTATGCGATCTGGATCTCGGAGATTATGCTGCAGCAGACCCGGGTGCAGGCGGTGCTTCCTTACTACGAGCGCTTCCTGGCGCGGTTCCCCGATTTTCGTTCGCTCGCCGGGGCTACTGAATCCGACCTGCTGAGCCATTGGGCGGGCCTTGGTTATTACTACCGAGCTCGGAATATGCAGAAAGCCGCGAAAACGATGATGGAGCAAGGTTCGTTTCCGGCGACGTACGAAGGCATCCGTGCTCTGGCGGGCATTGGCGACTATACGGCGGCAGCGATTGCAAGTATCGCCTTCAACCATCCGCATGCAGCAGTAGACGGAAATGTCATGCGGGTGCTCAGCCGCGTGCTGGCCGACGGAACAGAGATCAGTTCGGGCCCTGGCAAGAGGCGATTCTCAGCAGCGGCCAATTCGTTTCTCGCGGAAAGGGAACCGGGCGCATTCAACCAAGCCATGATGGAGCTGGGCGCCACTATCTGCCTGCCTCGCAATCCCCAATGCTTGGTCTGCCCGATATCATCGGTGTGCCGCGCAAGGCAGACAGGGCGGCAACACGAGTTTCCCGTCAAGCTCAAGCCGGCGAAAAGTCTTCCCGAGGAGCGGCAACTGTTCTGGATCGAACGCCGTGGCAAGGTACTGTTATGGCAAAGACCGGACCATTCGAGACTGATGCCCGGCTTTTGGGAGTTGCCCGAAGCGGCGCAATTGCCTGGTTTGCAGGCGAGCGAAACGCTGGGTACATTCCGTCACGGCATTACGGTTCACGACTATCGATTCGAAGTGCTCGCGGCGAATCCGCCGGAAAGCATAGCGGAATGCCGCTGGGTCGAGTTATCTGAGATCCCGCTTATCCCGGCTAGCACGATCTTGAAGAAGGCGGGGCGAGTAGTAGAGCGGCGCCGGAGGAGCTTGGAAGCGTCGGAGGGGGTTGCGGCCGGCTGAGAGTGCAGCAATAACGCCTTCAATTGCCCGGGCTTTCCGCTTCCTTGGTGATCGAGTGCTGTACTTATTCCATCCTTAAGCAAACTGCCGGGTCGACTGCCGCAGCGCGCTTCGCCGGTGTCCAGGTAGCTGCTACGACCACCACAAACAGAACGCCCGCGGCTGCGAAGAAACTCACTGCATCCCAGGATTGGGTTTCATACAACCAGTGTTTCAGCAACAATGTTGCCGGCAAAGCCAGAAGCAGTCCCATTCCTAAACCAAAGCCGGCATACATTCCGGCCTGACGGCAAACAATCCACGCCAGCTGTGAAGGGCTGGAGCCAATTGCCATTCTGATGCCGAACTCACGGGTGCGCTTTTCCGAGTCGTGGCCCAAAACCGCATAGAGACCCACTGCACTGAGCAGCAAAGTTGCCGCCGCAAACAGCAGCATCAGTGCCGTCAAGAACTGTTGGGCCGACGACGACACAAACAGATAATCCGCGAGCGGGCGCACTCTGGTCATAGGGATAGAGGGATCGATTTTAAAGGCGGTGTTACGAAGGTCCGCCGCAAAATTGCCAGGCTCGCCGGCCGTCCGAACCAAAACGGCCATGTCATTAGTGGGGAACTGCGCAAACGGTACATACACCTCCGGCACTGCGGCCGCACTGAGAGTTTGGTGCCGTACATCGCCCACCACGCCGACGATGGTTTTCTCCCCGCTGCCGCCCCACCCGAGCTTGATGTGCGCCCCCAAGACATTCAGCTTCTCCGGAAGGCGGTGCGCGAATGCGGCATTCACGACTACCACCTCCGGCCTTTGTGTGACATCGGAGCCCTGCAAAGCGCGTCCCTGCAGCAGTGGGATGTGCAGCGTCTCGAAATACGCCGGCTCGACAATTCGGAGGTCGGTAGTGGGACGCGTCGCAGTCTCGTGACCGGCAATCTGCAGGGTCGTGCTGTTACTGTCTCCGCTAAGCGGCAGTACCTGCGCTATCGACGCCGAGGTTACACCGGGTGTCGCGCGCAGCCTTGTCAGCAAGTCGTTATAGAATCGCCGGACCTTCGCGCCCTGCTGCGGGTAAGTTGCCGGGGGAAGGCTGATTTGGGCCGTCAGCACGTACTTAGCGTCGAATCCGCGCGCTGCCGTCAAGATCTTTGTAAAGCTATGCACCAGGACCGCAGAGCAGCACGTGAGCGCGGCCCCCAATGCGACCTGAGCCACCGTAAGCGCTGCGCCGGTTCGCCTTCTCCGCCGAGTATCTTCTTTCAACGGAGATTTGATCACTGCCGGCCCGAAGCCTGACACAACGCCGACTAACAAAGCGACTGCCAGCGAATAGAGCAACGTGCTGCCGTCCCAAGAAAGCTCTCCGATACGTGGCAAATCCGAAGGAGCCAGCACTGCCAGCACCCGCAGCAGCACGACAGCGAGCAGAATTGCTCCTCCGCAGCCAGCGAAGGCGATCAGTAGATACTCCGTCAGTAATTGCCGCGCGAGACGGCCTCGGCTTGCCCCGAGCGCATCCCGTATCGAAAACTCGCGGCTGCGGTTCACATTTCCGAGCATGAATAGAGCCGCTACATTCGCGCAGGCAACTAATAAAACGCATCCTGCCGCTGCATAGATCAGGAACAGCAGCTTGCGAACCGGTCCCACTATATCCTCGAGCGCCGGCACCACTCTGACTTCATTCATGCTGGTCATGTTCGGATGTTCGCGGACAATTTGTGAGGCGATCGTGTTCATCTCCGATCTCGCCTGCGACATCGTTACACCGGGAAGTAAACGCGCGACTACGCCGTCGTACCGCGGATAGCCGCGGCTGGTAAGAATGCTGCCGCCGTAGATCTGAGGATCCGCATCTACTGCCACCGTTGTCCAAAAATCGAGTGGGTCATTCTGGATCGGAAACTGATCGCGAGCTCGAAGCACGCCTATGATTTCGAATGGACGTCCGTCCAGCATCACAGACCTGCCAATCGCCTCAGGGCTCGACGAAAATTGCCTTTGCCACAATCGCTCAGATATGACCACTACGCCATGCCCAAATTGCTCTTCAGTCGCCCTGAATGAGCGCCCAAGCAGGGGCGAGACTCGCAGCACGTGAAACAACGATGCAGATACGATCGCACCCTTGATGCGTTCGGCTAAGTTGCGGCCAGTGAGCGTCGCTTCTGTCGTGGTGAACACAGCCGCACTCTCAAAGGAACGGCTCCGATCACGCCAGTCCTGAAAGTGAGGATAGGAGACGCCACCTGCGCCGCTCTTGCCCGATTGATGCAGAACCGCTAACTGCTGCGAGTCGGAGAACGGGAGCGGCTCAATCAAGATCGTCCGCACGGCACTGAATACCGCCGCGTTGATCCCCAAGGTCACGGCAATAGTTGCCAGGAGAACCGCCGTCCGGCCAGGAGACTTACGAAGGACTCGCCAGGCAAAGCGGATATCTGTTCGCAATTCTTCGCTGACATGCGGCTGGCTCATGTAAGTCTCCTTGAGACTATTGATGCCGCCATCGCTGCCGGGATCGAGAAGTTCTTTGATCGGCGGGGAGCTTGTCCACCGTTGTTCTCACGAAAATTAGCAGCGGGCAAGCTTCCCCAGGGGCGCGGACTACCCGAACGCGTCTTCCAGGACGGAAGTTCGCCATTTGAACTTGACTCGTAGAACCTCCCGGGCGTAAGCTAAGAATTCTTGGTATGGGACGTAAGGCGTATAAGAACGATTCTTTGCCCGGTTCGCTCGACATGTTGATTCTGCGGACACTGTCGCGGCGTAACCTCCATGGCTACGGTATCGTTCAGTTCATTCAACAATCGTCCGACGAGGAGCTCCTGGTTGAGGAGGGTTCCTTATACCCCGCTCTCCAGCGGCTAGAGCTGAACGGTTGGATCGAGGGTGTCTGGGGCGTGACGTCGAACAAACGGCGCGCGAGGATCTACAGCATCACGGCAGCCGGTCGCAAACAGCTGACGATCGAAACCCAAAAGTACGCGAAGCTCACGCTGGCGATTGCCCGTGTGATGGGGACAGAGTGAGCGATGTGCTGATCCGACGGCTCAGATATTGGTTGAGGAGCACGAGGCGCAGCGACGCGTTGCTTGAGGAAATAGAACTCCACCTCGCAGAGAGAGCCGCGGAACTGCAAGCAGATGGGATGACGCCTGAGCGCGCCGGGGCTGAAGCCCGCCGGCGATTCGGCAACGTCGGGTTGAAGCACGAACAGGCAAGGGAGATTTGGATGACGCGATTTTTGTCGGAACTCGGCCAAGATGTTCGCTATGGCTTTCGCAACATGATCGCCAATAAGGGATTCAGCGCCCTTGCGGTCTTGTTGCTGGCTCTCGGGATCGGAGCCAACACCGCGATCTACAGCTTCATGGAGTCGATCCTGTTGCGCTCGCTGCCGGTGGCCGATCCCGAGTCGCTGGTGGTGTTGAATTGGCGTAGCCGGCCTCCCGAGAACGCCAGCAAGCAATGGGTTCACGTGATCCATGGAGTACAGGGTGTGCTCTGGCCCGGCGATAGAGGCACGCTCGTCAGCGGGATGTTTCCGTATGGCGCGTTCGAGACGTTGGGCAACCAGAATCCTGTCTTCTCCACGCTCTTCGGCTACTTCAATGGGCTCCACAAGACCCTCACCGTCCGCGGGCAGGCTACTACCGCTGGCGCCGAGTACGTCACAGGCGAGTATTTTCGCGGCCTGTCAGTGTCGCCGGCTGCAGGACGTCTGATTAGTTCTGAAGATGATCGTTCCGGTGCAGCACCGGTTGCGGTGATTAGTTTTGCAACAAGCCAGAAGCGCTTTGGCGAACCGCCGAATGCGATTGGACAATCGATACTTGTCGATAATGTTCCCTTCACGGTAATCGGCGTAACGCCGCCGGAGTTCTTTGGCGTTGACCCGGCAGCGGCCCCGGACGTTTACCTTCCATTGCACATGAATGTGCTCCTGGACGGCGCCCAAGCGGCGCACACGTATAGCGACGGGAATTTCTACTGGATCGAGATGATGGGCCGCCTGCGTCCTGGTGTCAGCATGGCCCAGGCACAGGCAGCGCTGGCTCCCCGTTTTCATCAATGGGTTGCCACTACGGCGAGCACCGACGGTGAGCGTGCCAAACTGCCCGCGCTTATCCTCAATCCTGGTGCCGAAGGCCTCGGCAGCCTCCGCCGCCAATATTCGAAGCCGCTCTATGTGCTTTTGGCGATGGTGGGATTGATCCTGGTGATTACATGCGCGAACATCGCCAATCTGCTACTGGCCAGGGCCGCCGCACGAAGCCGCGAAATGGCTGTCCGGCTCAGCCTGGGAGCGGGGCGGCTACGCGTTATACGGCAGCTGCTTACCGAGAGTTTGATGCTGGCGTCTCTCGGGGGCGCATTCGGGGTTTTGTTTGCAATCTGGGGGATGCGGTCGCTCACTTATCTGTTCTCCAAGGGGCAGGAGAACTTCACGCTACACGCGGAATTGAACTGGAGCGTGCTGGCCGTAACGGCGGCACTCTCCGTAGTTTGTGGCTTGTTATTCGGTATCGTGCCGGCGATCCAGTCGACGCGTCCCGACGTGATGCCCGCATTGAAGAACGGCCGCGGCGGCGGACCGCGGCGCCGCGCACAGCACGCTCTGGTAGTCGCACAGATCGCGATCTCGTTTCTCATCCTGGTCGCCGCGGGTCTCTTTATGCGGACACTCAATAAGCTGCACTCGGTTCACCTGGGTTACGCCCGTGAAAACATCCTGCTGTTCTCCTTGGATGCGCGTCAAGCCGGGCATCGCGCGCCGGAGATCGCTACCTTTTACGCGGACCTGCGCCAGCGCTTCGAATCGATACCGGGAGTGAGCAGCGCTACGCTTTCGCAATCTTCAATCATCAGCGCCGGCATGGCCGGGGAGACATACAGGGGAAGAATAAAGATCGGGGCTGTTGCCGTGACAGGTGCCGGTGTCATGGTCGCCGGACCACACTTCTTCACGACAATGCAGATTCCGATGCTGGCCGGGCGTGAGCTTGACGACCGAGACGGGCCGGGCTCCACGCCGGTGGCAGTGATCAGCGAGCGGTTGGCGCGAACTTACTTCGGGAGCAAGAATCCGGTAGGCCGGCGCATTATGTTTCAGGACGAGAAACGCGATCTCGAAATCGTCGGAGTATCGGCTAATTTGCGTTACGGCGGGCTGAAGGAGGGGACTCGGATGGCTGTCTTCATATCGGCCCGCCAAGCTTCTCCGGACCGAGTGACCTACGCGCTGCGCACTACGGGTGACTCGCTGAGATATGTCAAGACTGTGCATGAGATCGTCCGGGAGGCAGATCCCCGCATTCCGGTGGTAGACGTAATCACACAAGCTGCGGAAATCGATCGAACGATCAGTCGCGAAATCACCTTCGCGAAACTATGTACTGCGTTCGCGGTTCTCGCCCTGCTGATCGCTTGCGTCGGACTTTACGGAACAGTGTCCTACAGTGTCGCGCGCCAAGCCGGCGAGATTGGAACACGCATGGCTCTGGGCGCACAACGGGGCGCCGTAGTCTGGATGGTTCTGCGGCGCGTTCTGCTGCTGGCAGCGGCAGGACTTGCGATCAGCGTGCCTGCCGCACTAGTCGCGTCCCGCCTGGTCAGATCCTTTCTGTTTGGGACCAGGCCCAATGATCCGGCCACCCTCATGCTGGCCTGTGTCGTCCTCCTGATGGCCGCGACTCTCGCTGGCTTTGCGCCGGCGATGCGAGCGTCGCGAATCGATCCGGTGGCGGCTCTGCGGCAGGAGTAAGACGAGTTCGGCTACGGAGGTCAGCTGCAGCCCGGCCCGTTTCGTGAGAGTGAGTCCGACCTCGAAGCGTCGAAGACATGCTGACTCATTCCCCGTCAACTTCGCCGCGCTGCCTCGATGGCGGCAACATCGATTTTCTGCATTGTCATCATCGCCTCAAAGGCGCGCTTGGCCTCATTGCCACCAGCTGCTAGCGCGTCGGTTAGTGCGCGCGGCGTAATCTGCCAGAAAAGACCCCAACGGTCCCGGCACCAACCGCAGTCTCGCTCGACCCCTCCATTGCTCACAATCGCGTTCCAGTAACGGTCGGTCTCTTCCTGATTATCGGTTGCGATCTGGAAGGAAAATGCCTCGCTGTGCCGAAACATCGGGCCGCCATTGAGACCGAGACAGGGTATCCCCAGCACTGTAAATTCCACCGTCAGCACGTCGCCTTTTTTGCCGCTCGGATAATCAGCGGGGGCCTGGTGAACGGCGGTAACTGCGCTATCCGGAAATGTGGCTGCGTAAAAGAGCGCTGCCTCATGCGCATCTTTGTCGAACCAGAGGCAGATTGTGTTCTTTGGTTTCATTTTGTCTATCCATATCCTAGATCGCGCGAGAGCGACCTGCTGCTCGAGTGCTACCGCCTAAGAAAGTCGTGTTACTCTGGCCGTCAGCACAAAGTGTATGGGTATTCTGAGCCGCATCGGAGTGGCGATTGATTCGGATCTCTTGGAGCGTTTCGATGCCTTCATCACGAAGCAGGGTTACACGAACCGATCCGAGGCGTTTCGTGATCTGATTCGCGACCGGCTGGTGATAGCAACTGTCGACAACCCGCGTGCTCCAGTCGTAGGCACCGTGACCTTGATCTACAATCACCATTCAAGACTGCTGCCCGAGAAGTTGATGGACCTGCAGCACGGGTATCACAATTTGATTGTCTGCACCACGCATGCCCATCTGGATCACGATAGCTGCCTGGAAGTCATCATTCTCAAAGGTGAATCCAAACAAGTGCAAGCGTTGGCCGACTTGCTCATTGGAATCAAAGGCGTTCAGCACGGCCGGCTCGTAATGAGCAGCCCTAAAGTCGGTCTGACGAAATCAGCCTGATAGAGCCCGAGAGCCAGCAGCTCCGTCTTGGTCAAAACGCTCTCCGCAAACCGAATCGCACCTGGAACGGTTCCACCGGGTGAAAAACATCTGTGAATGCCGAATCCATCGTGGGGACGATTCGGGATTCATAGGCGTAGTCGATATCGTGATCCTTACGATTGAGCAGATTCAGGAATTCGACCACAAAGCGCCACCTCTTACTGATCTGATACCCGACATCCGCATTGAGCAGTATCGTTGCTTGGGAGCGAAAAATCCCGTCGGACGTTAGATCGCGCGGGCCAAAGTTTCGCAGGCGCAAGCTTGCGGAAAAGCGTTTGACGTCGTGCAGTGTTACTCCCGAAGAAATTACCAGCCCAACGGCTTCGGGCACACGCTTGCCGCCAGGACTTCGAGGCGCGGCATCGTCTTCGTCTATTGCGGTGAAACGCGCCCTGGATTCGGCAAAATCGAAATCAAAGGCCAGATGTTCTAAAGGTGTGTAGTAGTTCGCCCATTCGACACCATACCGGTTGCTCGGCTGTTTAGAAGCAACCGTACCCCCGGAATCGCCCGACTGCTGGAGTTCAGAGTCACTGTGGAGATACCAGAGCGAGACGGTGCTTTGCAGATGTGGACCGGCCAGCGTGCGCACGCCGATTTCCGCACCTTTGGTTTGGACCAGCGCCGGGATCTTCGAGGCGGGCGTATTTGGATAGGGATTCTCCGCCGAAACAGGCTGAACAGTCTGCGTGGTTCCGCGTGCGTCGTTGCTGTGAAAACCGAATCCGCCCTGTACATAAAACTCGGTATTCGACCAGGGGCCAAACACTAGGCTCAACTTCGGGCTGGGAAGTGCCGCCGTCGCGCTGCCGGAATTGGCGCGGTTCACCAAGCTGGTGACGTCTAAATGTGTCAGATCACCGCGCAGGGCAGCAACCGTGCGGAACTTTTCCATCCATTGGATCTTGCTTTCCACATAGAAGCCTACCTGCGTGTCCGTAACGCGATCTGCTTCCGTGGTCGCGGGCAGAGTGGTGCTGCTGGCGGAATCAGTCTTCTCGACACGCTCACGGTTCTGAGTCTGGTAAAGGCCGTTGTTAATCCAATCGTTGCGGACCTGCAGGCCGAATGCGTTCTCGACTTTCCGGCCAAACCACTGGCGAAAGATCGTGTGGCGTGCGTCCAGCCCGGCCACCCAGCGCCTGTCTTGCTGTTCGAATTGATCGCTCCGAGCAGGATCCGTCAGGAAGTAAGTGAAATCAGAAAACAAATCGAGATCGTAGCGGAAGCCGTAGACCACGATCTTCGTGGCGGAACTGGCGCCTACGCGATGCCACTCACCCTGCAGGCTGTAACGCTGTGAATTGCCGCCGTCATCCGGGTCCACCGTACCGAAAAAGCCCACCAGGGGAACGGCATTGCCGGCGATTTGATCGCTCGAATTCCATTTGCCGTGGTACCCGCGAGCCGTGATGCTGAAACCATGATCGCCTCCGCCCTGGCTGTACGTGAGAAGCCCGTTGAACTTGTTGTAATTATCCGGATGCTTCCAAGGGCCGTCATCGTGATACGCCTCGCCGGCATAGAGTAAAGTGCCCGAACCGAGTCTTTGTGTTACGCCGAAAGCAGCCCGCGCGTACCCGAACATGCCACCTTCGATCTGAAAGAAGTTCTGGGGGAGCGCCCTGAAGAACACCACATTGGCCGATCCAGCCGACCCATAGTTGCCGACATCCGCGTAGTAAGGTCCCTTCTGGAAGTCCACTCGTTGAACAAGCTCCGGGATGACAGTGTTCATATCTGCGTATCCCTCGCCATGCGCATGCGACGGCAGGTTGAGCGGCATACCGTCAAGGGAGATCGCGAAATCTGTGCCGTGGTCGAGATTAAAGCCGCGAAGAAAATACTGGTTGGCCTTGCCGCCCCCGGCGTGCTGAGTGATGATGACGCCGGGAACCGCTTCCAGGACTTCGCCCGACCGTAGAAGCGGACGCTGTTGCAATTCGGTGGCGCCGACGGATCCCTGCGTGGCGGAACCGGCAACGCCAAGGAGGCTATCCTCGCGGCCGATCACATTGATGGTTGTGTTCAAAGAGCTCACAGTCAGCGCAATGCGCACCGCAGCCGGCGGTTGAGCCGCCTCTATCTTGATGGGTTTTTCCTCGGTTTCAAAACGGGGCGCAGCCACGACGAGCCGATAATCGCCAGCCTGGAGTCTAAGAAAGGTGAAGGAGCCGTTCGTGTCAGACTGCGTTTTTGCCTCTGTAGCGGAACCCTTTGCCTTTCGAAGCAGCACAGTAGCCCCGACAATCGCTGCACCAGACTTGTCTATTACAGTTCCTGATAACCGGTGCTCGTAAATCGAATTATTCACTCCCATCGGCGCTTCTTGCTGCGAGGCGACCAACCGTGAGGTAAGCAGAATTGCTAGGACAAATAAGAAGTGAGGCCGCATCGTATTCTTCGTGCGCTTAGCGCTAAAGCTTGTGCGAGATGGAGCAGAGCTACTGGTGGTCTTAAAACGTATACGTACGAGAATAGCACTACTCTAAAAAACGTAGCACGCGCTTGCGGCGGCGCGCGGTCAGCGTGCCACCACTTCTGACGTGGTTGTTTGAACCGTGCGAAAGAACGTGATACTCTCTGCTACTGACATGGGCTCTATTTCCGTCGCTTGCTACAAACCGAAGGCGGGCTGTGAGGATGCACTTCGCGATTTAGTTCACAATCACTTTCCGCCCTTGCGGGCCGAGGGACTTGTCACCGATCGTGATGCGATCGTGATGCGCGCTCAGGACGGAACCATCGTCGAGATCTTCGAGTGGGTTTCTCAGCACGCAATCACGGGAGCGCATACTAATCCAGTGGTGCAACGATTGTGGAAGCGATTTGAAGCAGTCTGCTCATACGAAGTTCCGTGCAGTGTGGCGGAATTCGGAACGATGTTTTCGCATTTTGAAGCCCTCTGAACTTCGTGACCGATCGTTCCCGCTACGGCTGTGTGGGTTCAATGAGGTTGACCATTATTGTTGAAGACCGGCCTACAGCGCTCTTGAAATTCTCATAAACTGGATTGAGAATCTATGCTAAAACTTCTCGCGTTCTGTTGCCTGGCTCTCGGCGCTTCGACTGTCGCGCTGGCGCAAGATGGCTTGAAGCAGCGCCCGGACACCGAACAGTCGAAAGGGACTTTTGTGGTTGCGCCTGGTACGCACGTCCTCTTGAACATGATCAACAGCGTCAGCACGAAGCAAGCGGCGGTAGGCGATCGCATCTATCTTGAAACGGCGTTCCCCGTATTGGCGAATGGGCGCATAGTGATTCCGCAGGGTAGCTGGGTTACGGGTACGATCACTGACGTCAAGCGTCCGGGAAGAGTGAAGGGCCGCGGCACTTTGCAGGTTCATTTCGACTCGCTCACGCTAGCCAATGGAGTGACGAAAAGCTTTCGCTCCGATCTGGGAGCGGTAGATGCGCGGAGCAGCGAGACTCTTGATCGTGAGAGCGGCAAGGTCAAGGGCCCCGGAGACAAGAAGGGCGATGCTGGAACCATTGTTGGAGCGAGCACAGCGGGCGCAGTCATTGGCGCGGCTGCCGGGCGTTCGGGCATGGGTGGCGGGATCGGTGCAGGGGCGGGTGCTGCAGCGGGGCTGATCGGAGTTCTGGTGAGCCGCGGTCCAGACGCTACGCTGACCAAGGGCTCCACAGTCGAAATGGTGCTTGATCGCGGTTTAACTTTCGAGGAAGCAGATTTGAACTTCGCAAATGCACCACCGCGCAGTGCTTTGAGCCAGGGAGAAACGCCGGCAGCGACGAAATCAAAGCGTGTACTCTCGCCATTCTAAGTAGGCAGAGGAGTTCACGCGAAGGTCGATAAACCCGACCGATTAGTGCGAAGTGTCCGGCTTCTTGTGATGCAGATGACGGGATATATCTGGCCAAAACTCGAGGACGAGACCGCCAAGAGCGCCCTCCGCAGTGACGGTGAAGGCGCGCTCAACCACCAGGTCTGCTCCGCGGTCGGTCGAGGGATAGTACAAGTTCGCGATACCGCCGGCCGCCAGATTGCCCAGGATATTCGAGAAGTTCGGCTGCCAATGTCCTGAGTCGCCCTTTGCGCGAACGGTGGTCAAGATTGAGTAGAAGAACCGACTCTTAACCGTGCCGACTCCCTTGCGGAAGTAGCGTGGGTCCTGGTGTAAGAGCACGGGAAACACGGCACCACCGAAAAGGGCGCCATCGAAGTTGTCAGCGTAAGCCGCGCCCCAGCGTTTGAAGTAACCCTGAGCACCCTGGCCGTAGCCCGAATAATCGTTGAACCCCTGACTGATCCCCGCGCCAACCGCAGCGATAGCAAACTGAATGGGATCGGTCGAAGACTTGAAAGCAAGCTGGAACTTTTGCTTGGGGCTGAGAGCGACAGCATCGGGAATCTTTGTCATATTGAACGTCGGGAAAATACCCAAGATGCGCTGATGTTCCTGAGCTTTGAGCTGTTCGTTGGCAATCTCCTCGCGAGTCTTCGCGGGTAGCTGTCCAGGTTGCGGAGTACCGGCATTTTGCGCCCACACCATCCCTGGCGCCCCAAAGACAATCGCGAACAGAAATACACTCGACGAAAAAACTGTTTTTACCTGATGCAAAAGAGGAGGCTGCCGTAACCCTTAGAGTAGCGCCACTGCCGGGAGGCGGCGGTGGAACACACCTAAGGGGCGAGCAATTTGATCTCGAAGTTACAAGGCGTAAGCCATGATAGTTTCAGGAAGCGGAAATCACCAATGAAAGCCTCTACTGCGCCCGCTCCTGCCACGCCATTAAGCGCCAACAAGCATCTACTTCGCTGGGTGGAGAAGATGGCGGAGCTGACAAAACCAGCAGCGATCCACTGGGTAGACGGCTCGGCGGAAGAATATGAGCGGCTGTGCGATGACATGGTGGAAAGCGGCACGCTAATTAAGCTCAACGAGGAGCTATGGCCTGGCTGTTATCTGGCGCGTTCGGATGCAGACGATGTAGCGCGCGTAGAGGACAGAACGTTCATCTGCTCCCTTTCCAAAGATGCGGCCGGGCCCACCAATAATTGGGTCGACCCGTACCAGATGCGGCGCACGCTGAAGACGGTATTCCGCGGTGCGATGCGAGGCCGGACGATGTACGTCCTGCCGTTCAGCATGGGGCCACTCGATTCACCCATGTCGCGCATCGGCGTCGAGCTCACCGATTCTCCGTACGTGGTGGCGAACATGCGGATCATGGCCCGAATCGGGCTGGAAGTTTTTAAAGAGATCGATAAGGACGTCAAACGGGTCGTGCCTTGCATGCATAGCGTGGGAATGCCGCTCGGGCCGGGCGTGACGGACGTTTCCTGGCCCTGTAATCGCGAAAAGTACATTGTCCACTTTCCGGAGACGCGTGAGATCTGGTCGTATGGGTCGGGGTATGGCGGCAACGCGCTGCTTGGGAAAAAGTGCTTCGCGCTGCGCATTGCTTCGAACATCGCACGCGACGAAGGCTGGATGGCGGAGCACATGCTGATCCTGGGGGTTGAGGATCCGCAGGGTGAGAAAACTTACGTGGCGGCGGCGTTTCCCAGTGCCTGCGGGAAGACGAACTTCGCCATGATGATTCCGCCGGAAGGCTTCGAAGGCTGGAAGGTTTGGACAGTGGGCGATGACATTGCCTGGATTAAGCCGGACGAAACCGGGCATCTGCGCGCGATCAACCCTGAGGCTGGATTCTTTGGAGTGGCGCCGGGCACGTCGCCCAAGACGAATCCCAATGCCATAGCAGCCCTCTCGCGCAACACCATTTTTACGAACGTGGCCTTGACGCCTGAAGGCGGCGTCTGGTGGGAGGGATTAACCGACGCGCCGCCGGCGGAATGCGAGGATTGGCAGGGCCGGCCCTGGACCCCGGCCGTGGAGGAAAAAACGGGACGTAAGGCAGCGCATCCGAATGCCCGCTTTACGGCCCCCGCAGCGCAATGCCCGTGTATCGATCCGGCCTGGAACGAGCCGGACGGGGTACCAATCAGTGCGTTCATTTTCGGAGGCCGCCGAGCCAAGAATATCCCGCTCGTCTTTCAGGCGTTCAATTGGAGCGCGGGCGTATATCTCGGCGCAACCATGGGTTCGGAGACGACAGCCGCGGCGGCCGGTGCCACCGGCCAGGTACGGCGAGATCCGATGGCCATGCTGCCTTTTTGCGGCTATCACATGGGCGAGTATTTTCGCCACTGGCTTCGTATGCAGCGGGAGTTGAGTTCAACCCCGAAAATCTTTCAGGTGAACTGGTTTCGCAAAGACGAGAGCGGACGATTTCTCTGGCCCGGCTTCAGCCAAAATATGCGCGTGCTGAAGTGGATTATCGACCGGACTCACAGCCGGGTGCAGGGAAAGGAAACTCCCATTGGTTGGATGCCACGCTATGAAGACATTTACTGGGGCGGGCTTGAGTTTTCACGGCTCGAGTTCGAGCAATTGCAGCAGTTTGATCGAGCAGCCTGGCGAGCTGAGGTGATCGGTCATGAGGAACTCTTCATTGAATTGCACGACCATCTGCCGCCCGAGATGATCTATGAGCGCGAACTACTAATCTGCCGGCTATAAGAGCAAGCCGCCATGCCTGAATGGGCTCAGGCACACAATGTTTCCAGCCTGCAAATAAAGTAACTTTAATGTCAACTTCAGGACTCTTTCACGTGAATTCTGCGAATATACCTAGTGGAAGCACAGAGTGCTAACACCAAGCTGTAGATAAGGAGAATTCTCAAAATGAAAAAGATTATGATGGCGGCCCTTGGCCTTTCGTTGCTCTCCGGTTCCGTTGTTTTCGCTCAGAACACGTCGACCACTTCGACCATGAGCACCGATAGCGGCAGCATGAAGAGCAGCAAGAAGAGCAAGAAGCACAAGAAGAGCACCGCTGGCGACACGATGAGCACCGGCACCAGCAGCACAACGAAGTAACTGTTGTTGCAGCTCAGCGGAGCTGAATTTGAACGCGGTCGCGGTTTATCTGCGGCCGCGTTTTTTTTGTTTTAGCAGAGCACTCGTCTGCGCGGACGCAAGTTAGTGCGGGGCAACGCTGCCGCGATTTGAAAGTGCGCGCAGCGAAGGAGCACGTTTCGCGGGGCGGCGTTCCCGGCGCAGATCGAGTATTAAGCCCATCACCAGACGCTCGATTTGATCGCGAACCCGGATATAAGTTTCTTCGTCTCGCCCGATCGGATCCTCAACCTTCCAGTCGCGTACTTCGACCGGCATGCCAAACGGCAGCGGACGGCCACTCATGTTGATAATCAAATCGATAGACCGGAGATCGATCAGGCCCACATCTTTGGCACACTGATCGTCTAAGCTGATGTTTTTCTCCTCCATCACCTGCTTCGTAAGCGGCTGGATGATAGGCGCGGGCGCAAGGCCAGCACTTACGGGTTCGAGCACATCGGATCCGTAAGCTTTGGCAAACCCCTCCGCCATAGGACTGCGGCAGGAATTCCCTATGCAAAGAAACAGAACGCGCTTCATCTGGTTGTAACCTTCGGCTCGCTGAGGGTCGCGGCCTCATCCTGAGACATCTTCAGCTCGCTGAGGACCGCGGCCTCATCCTTCACTTCAACTCCACTCAAGTTTAGTCCAATTACCTTTTTTACGAAGTAAGTGTGGATGGCGGAATTATTGCTCAATTCCGGGTGGAATGTTGCTGCCATGTGCCTACCCTGCTCGACGAGCACCGGCGAGCCCGCATAACGGGCGAGAACCTGTACCTCGGCACCGGCCCGGCGAATGACGGGCGCACGAATAAACACGGCTTCTGCGACATGGCCTTGAAACTCGATAGTGGCAATGCGGCTATCAATCTGGCGTCCGTATCCATTGCGCTCGACCGTGAGGTCGACCAGATCGAGCGAGGGTTGACGGGGATGAAGGACTTCAGAAGCCAGCAGGATCGCACCGGCACAAGTCCCAAAAATTGGCTTTGCCTGGCCGAAGGAGCGCAGCGGGTCGAGCAGGCCCTCCACGTCGAGCAGCTTGAGCATGGTGGTGCTCTCACCGCCCGGAATAATCAGCCCGTCAATTTCGTGAAGGTCCGCCCTCGTACGAACCTGCGAAGCTTGGGCTCCCGACGCCTCGAGCGCGCGCTCGTGCGCCTCGAAATCACCTTGTAGCGCGAGGACGCCGATGTGAGGGCGCATAAGTCGAATGGTGGTTGGAGTCTTACCAGCCGCGCGTTTGCATCAGCTCGGCCTCGGCAAGCTTCGAGATCTCAAGACCCGGCATGGCTTCGCCGAGCTCTTCGCTCGCCTCGAGCAGCTTAACCGGATCGCGGTAATAAGTGGCGGCTTTGACAATAGCTTTGGCGCGCTGTTCGGGATCGGAGGATTTGAAGATACCCGAGCCCACGAAGACAGCTTCGGCGCCCAGCTGCATCACAAGCGCTGCGTCGGCTGGAGTAGCAATGCCACCAGCGGAAAAATTCGGTACAGGCAGCTTGCCGTTTTGCGCGACGTACTGGACCAGTTCAAGCGGGGCTTGCAGGTTCTTCGCCTCGTGTACCAGTTCTTCCTTGCCCAGCACGGTGAGCTGCTTCATCTCTTTGACAATAGTGCGAATGTGACGAACCGCTTCGACAATGTTGCCGGAACCCGCTTCACCCTTGGTGCGGATCATGGCCGCGCCCTCGGCTATGCGGCGCAGGGCTTCGCCCAGATTGCGCGCGCCGCAGACGAAAGGAACTTTGTAGTCGTGCTTATCCACGTGGTGCTCTTCGTCGGCCGGCGTGAGTACTTCGCTTTCATCGATGTAGTCGACTCCCAAAGCTTCCAGAATGCGCGCTTCAGTGAAGTGGCCGATGCGAACCTTCGCCATAACCGGAATAGAGACGGACGACATGATCTCGCGAATAACGCGAATCTGCGACATGCGCGCAACGCCGCCCTCTTTGCGGATATCCGAGGGGACGCGTTCGAGCGCCATCACAGCGACCGCGCCGGACCGTTCTGCAATCACGGCCTGCTCGGCATTCACGACGTCCATGATCACGCCGCCCTTCAGCATCTCGGCAAGGCCGACTTTCAGGCGGAATTCATCAGTTTCAAAGTTCATTTATGATTTCTTTCTTTCTGCGGAACCATGGGTGCGGTCCACACCTAAACGAGCGCTGCCATAGGCTCAAACGAGGTGCGCACCTCCCTAACGGACAGTTGCTCGGCCGCGAGCGATCCAAGAATGGCAATTCCCTGCTCTATGGACTCCGGCGAGAGTCCGCCAAAACTGATCCGAAGACCGCGCCGTTCGGAGCGCCGGAGAGAAAAGTAACTTCCCGGAAGAAAACTAACTCCTTTACTGGCGGCAGCGGTGAGCAGTTCCTCCGCCGTGAGTGGCGCAGGCAATTCGACCCACAAGTTCATGCCGCCTTCGGGCCGCGTGAAGCGGGTACCTGCCGGAAAGTAGCGTGCGCAGCTTTCGAGAGCGACGCGCAGGCGCTCGGCACCGGCCAGCTTGGTCTGCTTGAGATGCCGGGCAAGTTCACCCGACTCCGCAAAACGCAGGAGCACCGCCTGGGAGAGCTGATCGGAGTGCAGATCGCTCGTCTGTTTGGCTTCGGCCAGGCGGGCAACAACCGGCTTGGGGGCAAGTACCCAACCAACGCGCAGACCGGGAAAAGCGATCTTTGAATAACTGCCGATCGAGAATCACGTTGCCGTTATCGTCCAGTTGCTTAAGCGAGGGCAGCGCCTCCCCGCGATAGCGCAGCTCGCGGTAAATGTTGTTCTCGACGACGATCAGATCGGAACGCTGCGCCAGAGCAACGATCAAGTGACGAGCGTCCAGGTTTAGGCTCGAGCCGGTAGGATTTTGAAACTCGGGGGTAACTACGAGCAAGCGTGGCCGGTGCTGTTTCACCAGAGCTTCGAGCACGCCAAGGTCGATGCCTCCATCACCCACCGGTACCGGAATGACGTTGGCGCGAGCCCGGCCAAAAACCCGCAGCAGCCCATGATAAACCGGCATTTCCAGCAGCACGGGTGAATCGCTCGAAACCAGCACACGGGCGAGCAAGTCGAATGCCTGCTGGCAGCCATTGGTAATGATAAGGTCGTCGCCGGAACGCGCCGCTGGCGTCGACATGCTTTCGGAGAGCAGATGCCGCCGCAAAGGTCCATAGCCGAAGGGTGAACCCAGCTGCAGGATTTCAGAAGCATTCGGCCCGTCGATGACTTGCCTGGCTAAGCGTCTGAAGGCAGCGAGCGGAAAAAACTCGTCAGGTGGGCGGGAGCTGGCAAAGTTGATGACCGCTTCCTGAACAGGCGAGCTCCAGGGCTCAAGGGGCGTGAGGACTGCCTCCCAATTAAACTTCGACGAAGGGCCCGGAGCCGGGTTGGCCGCGGCGACAAAGCTCCCTCGACCTACCTGGCCAGCCAGCAGTCCGGATTGCTCGAGTATCGCGTAAGCGGCAGAGACCGTGCTGCGATTCAGCCCAAGTTGACCAGCCAATTCGCGGGTGGCTGGCAGACGCGTTCCGCGACTAAACTCGCCGGCAGCGATGGCGTTCCGAATCGAATCGGCCAGTTGGCGATAGATAGGAGCATCCGACTTGGTATCCGGCGCAAATAGTTCCAATGAACTCACGAAGCCGTATTGTACCAGCATTGGCTGGCCTGTGACCGACCAATTAAGCAGCCATTCCGCCACCGGATGGTCAGATGCCCGACAGGCTAGTCTTAAAGCAGTGAGAGACTCCGTAAGTCAATGGCGGACCAGGGGCAAACGAGAGCTGACCGTGTTGACGGTATTCGCCTGCGCATTGGCAGGTGCCGGATTAGCTGAGCCGACCCTAGCGGCCGGTAGAAATCAGAAACGTAAGAACGAAGAGCCGAAGTCGCAGGTCACCCCGCTTCCGGCGCAGCCTCCAATGGCGCTGAAGGCCGACACCCAGGCGATCGACTTTCATGTTTCGAGTCTTCTCAAAACAGGCGGCCTGGAGGCACAGATCCGGCGCAGTCTGACAGACCTCATTCGCGATACGCGCGGCGAGACGATTCTCAAATTGCGCGCTTTCGTGGCGGGAGCGGGTGATGCACGGCGTGTGCAGGCGGAGGTCTCGCAGATATTCACCGAGCGCAAATTACCTCTGCCGGTGCTCACGGTGGTGCAGGTTGGCGCGCTGGGCGAGGAAGCGGCGAAGGTAGTGATTGAGGCCGTTGTCGAGACGCGGCACACGCCGAATCCGCATGGCCTGGCTTTTTTCGCCGGCCAGGAAGGCGGTTCGCTGGATCAGGCAATCGCCCGTTTGAAGGGGAGCGCCGAAGCGAGCGGTGTACCGGCTGAAGGCCTGTTGACAGCTACTTGCTTTACAGCTCGCCTCGAGGGATTCGCGGCTATCCAGGCAGGCCTGCAAGCTTCCTTTCCGCACGCCAACGTGAATCTGGTGCAAGCGGTCCGCGACCCGGTAAATGAAGCCAGCCGCTGCGAGGGGGTTGGACAATTGAAGGACGCGCCGGCGGAAGGTCCGGTCGTGCTGTTGAAAGAGCACAGAGCTGCGCTGGTGGGCGCGCGGCAGATTGTGCTTACGGGGATGCAGCTTTCTTTCGGCAGCTATCTGGATGATGCGCACGAGGCCTTTGTGCGGCTGGAGCGCTCAACGATGGCGCTGACTGCGGTGAAAGCGCCAGTGCTGGTCAATGTTTATTCTCTAGACCCGACCGGCGGCTCAGCGCTGCGCAAGACCATGGCGGTTCCGCCGAGCACGCTCACGGTAAATACGGTGGAGGGCCTGCCTTCGATCGACGCGAGCGCGGGCATCGAAGCAATTCTCGCGCCCGGCGTGCAAGCGCCTGTTGTGCGGTAAGGCTCTTCGCGCTGCGAACAATTCGACCACGCGTGTTTTGCGGTTCGCAGACATACCCGACCGGCTTCCATCCCGGCTATTCGGACCGGGGCGATTTTCTTGGCTTTGTCGCTGACTTGAAAAGCGCGTTGCTGTTGCGGAGCAGCCTTAAGGCGTTCCGCCGCTCTGCCGAGTTGCACGCCGAAGGTGTACTGGCCCCTAGTTCGATTGCCGGCATCGGCTGGTCCGATCACTGATCGTTTTGGCAATTCGGATTCAAAGCGCTGATGTTGACCGATACTGCGCCATATCGCTATCCGCACTATCACACTGCCGAGGACGCGCCGGACAAGCTGGATTGGAGAAGGTTCGCACAGGCAGTGGAGGGGATCGAAGGTACGGTGGGCTCGCTGGCGGGGTTGGAAACTAGCGGGATAGCGTGCTCGGTATAATCCCGGTAGGCCTTCCCTTCCATGCAGTTTTCGAAGCCACAAATCGCGGGGGTGCTTGCCGGTCTGGCTTTCGCGGTAACTACGGTGATAGCGGCCCAGCAGAGCGCGCCAACAGACAGTTCGGGAAGCCATCCACGGCCTGCCGAATCGAGCGAGACCACGCTGCCCGTTCCTCCTGCGCCGAAGAGTAACGACACGAAAACAGACGACTCGCGCATTCGAGTTTCTGTTAACGAAGTGATTGTGCCGGTGACCGTGACCGACTCCAAAGGCAAATTCGTAACCGACCTCGATCAAAAAGATTTTTCCGTTTTTGAAGACAACAAGCCGCAGAACATCCGGTTTTTCACGCGCGAGCGCAGTCAGCCGGTGGTAATTGGCTTTCTGCTCGATATGAGCAATGCCAGTCTGATTCATTGGAAGAATTTTCAGGACTCGACGACCGAGCTGATCCAGACGCTGCTAACCGGCGATCCGAAATATGCGGGTTATCTGATCGACTACGCGCAGGACGCGGAGGTGGCGGTAGACACGACTAGCGATCCGGAGCCGCTGGTGCAAAAGATTCGCAAGCTGAAACCGGGTGGCGGCTCAGCCATGTACGATGCCATTTACCTGGCGTGTACGAGCCGGAAGTTGGTGAAGGGCGAGCCGGTGGAGCCGCGGCGAGTAATCGTCATCGTCGGTGATGGCCACGATAATGCGAGCAAGCACTCGCTTCAGGAAGTGATCGAGCTGGCGCAGCGCAATCTGGTGACGGTGTATTCCATCAGCACCGAAGCGTTCGGCTTCACGAACCAGAGCACCGAGAACCTGGTGCGCCTTGCCAACGAGACCGGCGGCCGGGTGGTGTACCCGCTGGGCGATGTTTATAAAGATACTGACGGCTACCTTTCGCATCCGTCCGACGATGGCAATTATGCGCTCACGGTTGGCACGGGCGCTTACCGGTCTGCAGTCGACGGTCGCATGTACCACGCGGTGGCCGACATCGCAGGCGAGGTCACGACGCAGTACATCCTGCGCTATGTCTCCGACAACCCGACTGCGAAGGCGTATCGCAATTTGAAGATCGTGGTCGATCTCGGCAACGTGAAGGTGCGCGCCCGCAAGGGGTACTACGCAGGCTCTGTAACTCCCTAACCCGCTTGGGTCTATTGGCCTGGCTTGCCGGAGGCGATAAGCTATTTGCTTAAGTGCGGCGGGGAGCTGCGCTTTCTTTCGATTTTCCGCATGCCTGCACGCCTGCTCCGTTTCAGCGACTATGCCCCGAAGCCGGGAGAATACTCGCTACTGTTGTCGGAGCTGCCGGAACATGGCCTGCAGACGATCGGCGTGCTCCTGCTGGACCCTGCCTCGGACACTCTTTACATTCGACTGCGGCGCGATCTGCACGTGGTAGCGGAAGAAGAAGACGCGGAAGTCCTGGAAGAGCTGGCGGAGGATTTGGAGGCGCTCGCGAGGAGTTCGGGAGGTGCAGCGGTGTTGGAAAAACTCGAGAGCGAGGCTTCTCAGGCGATTCGCGTCACCGACCGGGAGACCATCTCGGTTCGCGATTACGAACGCACACTGGGCGATCTCTACCGCGAGCACGTGCCGACTGAAGTGCTGCGCTTCAAGACACACTTGCCGCGCTTTTCGCTGGCCGTGGCAGCCGGCCCCTTTTTGAACAATCCGGAGGACATCGCAGCGGAGGATTGGGTCGAAGCGCCGCCGGATCTAAAACTTGATTCCGGAATGTTTGTAGCGCGCATTGATGGGCATTCCATGGAGCCGTATATCCCGGATGGGAGCCTCTGCGTATTCCGGCGCGATGTAGTGGGCTCACGCCAGGGAAGGCTGGTACTGGTGCGGGATTCCGGAGCGGGGACCGACTATCAGTACACCGTCAAGCGGTACAAGAGCGAGAAGCTGATGACAGAGGAAGGTTTTCTGCATACGCGCATCCGCCTGGAGAGTCTCAACCCGGAGTATCCGTCCTGGGACCTGGATGTGCAGGACGAGAAGTACCAAATCATGGGCGAATTCGTAAGAGTATTAACATAATTTCCGAGATAGTGAGAGTTCCATGCCGACGGTACAACTACGTTGGCGATGTTAGCTCTCAGACCCAAACCTGCTCCGTTTACCCGCGTTTCGAAATTTCTCGTGATTGCACTGGCTGCAAGTTCGCTGCCGATGCAGTCAGTTGCCGCGTCGCTGAACGTTTATCTTTCAGCGCCGGGCAGCCAATCGACGTACATCGGATTGGCATCTACCGAGGACTTCAATTCGCTGACACCCGGGGTTCAAACCACTCCGTTTGTGTCGGCCATCGGAACGTACCAGTTCAGCAACACGGCCAGATTCGGCGCCGTAGCAGCGGATCAGTACGGAGGAGCAAATGGCTCCCAGTACGTGGGGCTCGGTGCACAAGCCGGATCGGCGGCCCCGGTTACTCTGGACCTTTCGCAAAATGCCACTTACTTCGGATTCTGGTGGTCGGCCGGTGACGCAAGCAATGGCATCAGCTTTTACTACAACGACACGCTTCTGAGCCGCTTGTCGACAGCCGACATCCTGACTCTTCTTTCTTCGAACGGAGGCAATGTCACAGCGATCGATCAGTCAGTCTACACCAAGCAGAGTTATTTCGGAAATCCGAACAGCGGAGGCGACTCCACCGAGCCCTTTGCCTACGTCAGTGTGTTCGCCAATCAGACGGGCTTCAACCGGATTGTGTTCGACAACTCCGGGAGCTCTGGAAGCGGCTTCGAAACTGACAACCACAGCGTGTATTTAGGAGCGGCTCAACCGAATGGAGCGTCAGTATTTGTCGAGAGCACTCCGGCTGTGGCGATTCCCAACATCTTTGCGGCTCCCGAGCCAGCCGGTGTAGCTCTGAGCGGGCTCGGCTTCCTCGGCCTTTCGTTTGCACTTCGCCGCCGCAAGCAGGCATAAAACATCACCAATCCAGCTCGGACAGAGTAGCACTTGCCAAAGGTGCTACTCTTTTTTTTTCTTTCTCTTCTTCCCTCGCCCGCCTTCCTCAACCACTGCGAACTGAAGCTTTTTCTCCACAGCATCCGCACGATCGAGACGGACGCGCACGCGATCGCCTATCGAGTAGCTTTTGCGTGTGCGTTCGCCGATAATCTTGCGGCCGTTCTCGTGAAACCGGAACTCATCGCCGCCGAGTGTTTCGAGCGGCACTAAACCTTCGACGAACAGCTCTGTGAGCTCGACAAAGAAGCCGTATTTGGCCGTGCTGATGACCAGCGCGTCAAATTCCTCCCCGACCCGCTCTTCCATGAAGCGGACCTTCTTCCACTCGATTAGCTCGCGCTCGGCATCCGCTGCGCGGCGTTCTGTAAAAGAAGTATCGCTGCCGAGCTCGTGCAGCAGAGTTTCGTCAAGCAGCCCCGCCCGGGTATCAATAAAATGACTTAAAACACGGTGCACAACGAGATCCGGATAGCGGCGAATCGGCGAGGTAAAGTGCGTGTAGGCCGCGGCCGCCAGCGCAAAGTGGCCCTCATTGCGCTCGCTGTAGCGGGCCTGCTTGAGAGACCGCAGCATGAGATAGCTGAGGATGCGCTCCTCCGGCTTGCCGGCGATTTGCGCCACCAGCTTTTGATAATTGCGAGAGGAAATGGCGACTTCGCGCGGGACGATTACGTCCTGGCGAGCTTTGCGGCCGCCGCCCTTCGGCTGATTGCGCCGCACCGCTGCCGGAAAGCGCCGAACCGGGATGGCGCCGAAGCCCAGCGAGTATCCGAAGTGGGCCGCAATCTCTTCGAAATCCATCAGTCGTTTCCCGTCGGGCGGTTCGTGAATGCGGTATAGAGACGGGATAGCCGCGGTTTCGAGATGACTCGCGACTGCTTCGTTGGCCGCCAGCATGAATTCTTCGATGAGCCGGTGAGCAATGTTTCTTTCGCCGCGCGTCACACCGATCATCTGGCCTGAAAGATCAAGCTCAATGTTCGTTTCGGGCATGTCGAAGTCGATGGATCCGCGCTTGGTGCGTTTCCGATTGAGGATCAGCGCAAGCTCTCGCATCAGCTCGAAGCGCGAAGCGAGTTTACTGTAGCGCTCTCGCATGGCGGCGTCGCCTTCGAGCACGCGGTGAACGTTCGTGTAGGTCATGCGCTCGGCACTTCGGATAACGCCCCGCGTAAAATCCTGGGCCACGATTTCGCCTTGGCGATCTATTTCGAGCAATGCCGAGAGGACGAGCCGCTCCTCCTGAGGGCGCAGAGAGCAGATATCGGTCGACAGCTCGACAGGCAGCATGGGAACGGCGCGATCGGGAAAGTAGACGCTGGTACCGCGCTCCAGAGCTACGGTGTCGATGGGCGAGCCGGGCGTGACGTAATGGCTGACATCGGCGATGTGTACCTGCAGTGCAAAATTCCCATTGGGCAGCAGGTCGACCCATACTGCATCGTCGAAGTCACGCGCCGTTTCGCCGTCAATCGTCACAATATCGAGCGCGCGGAAATCGCGGCGGCGGCTCACTTCGTGCGGGTCGATCCCATGTGGAATGGCTCGCGCCTGTTCCAGCGCTGCGTCAGGAAACTCATGCGGTAAATGGTGTTTGCGAATGATGATCTCGACATCGACGCCGAAATCGCCGGGAAATCCGATGGCCTCGATCACACGACCGACAGCGGCTTCGTCTCCCTCGGGAAACTCCAGCACCTCGACGTTCACGATCATTCCATCCAGATCTTCGGGGCCGCTGATCTGGCGCTGCGGGAGGTCACCGACGCGGTCGGAGGAGGCTTGACGCGCGGGCAGCTCGAGACCCTCCGGAATCGCGATCCATTGCCGAATTCGCTCATCGGACGGCACAACAAAGTTGCCGCGCTTGCGAAGGCGGAATTCGCCGACCACGGTAATGTGGGCGCGGCGCAGGATGCGGATGATTTCGCCCTCCGCGCGTCCGGCAGCGGCCAGCCGGACTACGCGAACGAGCGCACGATCCCCGTGCATCCCCTTGGCGGCTTCGCCGGGAGGAAGAAAGATATCCCCCGTAATATTCTCGGGCAGCGGCGGGTCGGGAATTAGAAAACCGAAGCCGTCTCGATGCACAGAGAGACGCCCGGCCAGATACTCCGGATTTGTTCCCGTGGCGATAAAGTGTCCGGAGCGAAGCTCGACCAGCTGGCCTTTCTCGCAGAGACGATCGAGCGCGTCCTCGAGTTCGTCCCGATTCTCGCCTTGCAGGCGTAGCTCGCGCACCAGCTGTTTGAACGTAGCGCGGGCATGGGGCAGACGGCGAACGTGCTCGAGCAGAGCCGCTTCACTGAAGTGCTTGGGCACATCGTTATAGTAGCGGTGATGCAGCTCAGCGCCGTTCGCCTGACGATGCCCGAAAACGGGAATCTAATTGTCGGGCAGAGTCACTTTATCAAGACCGTGGAAGATATCTACGAGGCGATGGTCAACACGTCGCCGCACCTGCTCTTTGGCATCGCATTCAATGAGGCTTCGGGCGAATGCCTCACGCGTTTCGACGGCAATGATGACGGGCTGAAAGAGAATGCCATCCAGAATGCGGCTGCCATTGGCGCCGGGCATGTGTTTGTGGTGGCGCTGCGCAACGGATTTCCGATCAATGTACTGGGGCGCATTCAGGCGGTTCCCGAAGTGGCGGCTATCTTCTGCGCAACAGCCAATCCGGTAGAGATCATCGTGGCCGAAACAGAGCAGGGGCGCGGCGTTTTGGGAGTGGTGGATGGAAGCTCTCCCAAGGGAGTCGAAGGCAATGCTCATGTAGCGGCTCGTATTGAACTGCTGCAAAAGTTTGGCTATAAGCGGTGAGATACCCCTTTTAGCGCCTCGTCCGTTTTCAGCTTTGAATACTCAGCAGGCGAGCAGCGTTTTGATAATAGACTTTTCTCAGGATCGCGTCCGGGAGAGCAATTCCGTAGATTCGCCATCGGCCATCCTGGGGAATCGGGTCGGGGGCGTAAGCAAAATATTCGTCGTCCGTTTCGAGGAACCGGAAGTATGGTTCGTAGAAATCGGGTTCATTAGAAGCGCTGCCATCGGTCCCAAAGAGGATGTGGTCCTGATAGCGCTCGAAGAACCGGCGCGCCGTGCGGGGCTGACGTCCGAGTTCGGAGATACGTGCTGCGATGTCGACATGCATGTTGGGATGCGCGTCCAGACATTCCGAAACATAGGCCAGGTTTTCCGAGTCGGCCACATGCAGACAGACGAACTGCGTGTTCGGGTGCCGCCGCATGACGCGCCGGCGGGCTTCCTGCAACCCCATGTTGGACGGAAAGTCCCGGCCGTGGAATGACCAGTCAGGATGTTTCACTAACTGCTCGTAGCGCTCATTGAATCTGTCGACGGGCAGGAAAAATGCTTCCATATCGGAGGTGTGAATGGCAACTGGAATCCGGCACGCAGCTGCGGCTTCCCACATCGGATCGAAACGCCGATCGTCCACTTTGACGAGCGGCCCGGTGTTGATCCGTTCGCGAAGATAGAGGCCCAGCGTCTCAAGGATCTTTAGCCCCTTCGCGCCGGCTCTCCAGCCCTCTTGCACCTGATCGGCTTGATAACGAGCGTAGCCGGGCTCATTCAGCCTGCTCCAGCAAGGCTGCGTAAATACGGCAAAGCGGTTTGGATAAGGCCGCGAGAAGAGGTTCAGCGATTTTTCCAGCGCCCGGCCATATCCGCCAGTCAGGTTGACTGCCATCCTGATATTGCATCTATCGAGCAACGGAAGAATCTCGCTGGGGCGTGCCTGCACTGTCAGCTCCTCCGTTCCGCCAAGGTCGTCGCCAGAGGTGATATGGGTGTGGAAATCGATGGATGCGTAGCGAGATTTTCCGACGGCGGTCACGTCCGTGCGAAGCATGCTTGTCGGCTGAAACTGCTGAAGCGGAAGCGGCTCTTTTCCGCCCGGCTCCGACCGCTTAGATACGGAAGCGGCCGCGCGGCCCAGCTCCCCGGGAAAATCCGCCAGCCATCGTCTTCTATCCATCGAGCAGCACGGTCTTAAGTGCGAGGCGGGGCACCCGAGTGCCGCATAATTCCCGAGAAGGCACTCCGCACGCTCCAGAAGACTATCACCCAGCAGATAGTCGAGAGCAGGCCAGGCGCAATGTTCGCCGGGTCCATGGAGGTGTGGTAGAGCAAAATGTTCACCAGGATCGGCGCCAGCACTGTGAGTGCCAGCGGTACGTATTTGTTCACAAGCAGCAGAATGCCACACACGATCTGCAGCAAGAAAATCGGGATAACGTAGTGGGAGTCAATCAAGGCCGTCAAGTATTGCACCGCAAGAGGATTTTTCGGCGCAACTTGAGGAATGAAGTGAAGAAAACCGTTTAACCCGAAGACAGTAAAGATCAATCCGAGTAGGATTCGTGCAACCACGACAGCAATTCGCATAGGACTCCTTGTCAACAACTGATGTCTTTCATACAGCTGTTGATTTGTTGTATCACAACATCTGCCGACAAAGCAACAAGTGTTGGGCTTACAATAAAGAAGTATGTTGCAGTCAAGCCGGGCCAGCGAGGAGTACGTGGACCCGCGAGTTCGGCGCACGCGGCGTATGCTCGAGCAAGCCTTAGAGGATTTGCTCAAAACGACACCGCTCGGGAGCATTTCAGTAGCGGACATCACTGAAGCCGCAACTCTCAACCGGGCTACATTCTACGGCCACTTCAACGATAAATTCGATTTGCTAGCGGGCATGGTGGCCTCGCGCTTTGAGGAATTGCTTGCAGCTCGCCAGCTGGCGTTCGATGGCACGTGCCCTTCGGCGCTGAAGGGCATTACGCTGGCGGTGTGCGACTACCTGGCTGCTTTGCCTTACTGTCCGGAAAAGAGGCAAATGGAGCAGCATCTGGAATCGGCACTGATCGACATCCTGCGCCGGATGATCTCCAATGGTTTGCAGAAGCATCCGCCGCGAAGCGACCTCGCGCCCGGCATTATTGCGTCGGCTTTAGCGGGAGGAATCTACCACGCCGCCCGGCAATGGATTAGGGATCCGGATCGGCTGGAATCGGAGAACGTGGCAGCGTCAATCGCTGCGCTGCTTACTCCGATCATGCTGGGAGCCGCGTAATAGCCTGGCCGGCCAACCTCGCGAGATAGGATTCGAGCGGCACACCGGTTCCGGGATACCGCATCTGGGGCGCGATTTCCAGCAGCGGCTCAAGAACAAAGCGGCGCTCGAGCATGCGCGCGTGCGGGACGGTCAAAACGTCAGTCGATAGAGTGGTATCGCCATACAGGAGAATATCCAGATCGATGGCACGCGGACCACGACGTTGCACGCCCGACCGCACCCGGCCTAGCTTTCTTTCAATAGCGAGCAGCGTCGCCAGTAAGTCAACCGGGGCGAGCTCCGTTTCGCATTCAACAACCATATTCAAGAACCAGGGCTGATCGACGACTTCGCGCGGCTCGGTTTCGTAAAGAGAAGAGCGCGCCGTTAATCGGATGTCGTGTTCTTCGAGAGAGTTGATGGCGGAGCACAGCTGATGCCGCCGATCGCCGAGATTAGAGCCAAGCGAAAGGTAAATCTTTGGGAACATGCCGCCGCTTAGAAGAGCGGGTTTTGCGATCCGTTCGAGAAGCGCGCGCGTCGTGACACGCCAAAATAATCGAACGCGCGATCGGTGGCGATGCGCCCGCGCGGTGTGCGATCGAGAAAGCCGAGCTGCATCAGGTAAGGCTCATAGACTTCTTCAATAGTGTCCGTCTGTTCGTCGATCGAGGCAGCGATCGTGCTGAGGCCCACCGGGCCTCCGCCGTACTTCTCCATCACGGTGAGCATAATTTTCTGGTCGACAGCATCGAGGCCGTAGCGATCGACCTTCAGCAGATCCAGGGCCGCTTGCGCAACACTCAGATCGATTTTGCCGTTGGCTCGTACCTGTGCAAAGTCCCGTACGCGCCGCAGCAGGCGGTTAGCGATACGGGGCGTTCCCCGCCCGCGCCGTGCGATCTCATGAGCGGCGTCCCCGCTACACGACACTGCGAGCAGACCGGCGGAGCGCTCCACGATATGGGCCAGCGTTTCCTCGTCGTATGGCTCAAGCCGGAGGATGATGCCGAAACGGCTGAGAAGCGGTGCGCTGAGCAGGCCCTGTTTGGTGGTGGCACCAACAGCCGTAAAGTGCGGCAGCGGAAGCGAGTGAGTGCGCGCACCGGGCCCGGTGCCGACTAGAATGTCGAGGCGAAAATCCTCCAGCGCGGCGTACAGGATCTCCTCTATGTCGGGCATCAAACGATGGATCTCATCGATGAAAAACACCTGGCGCTCGCGTACGCTGCTGAGAATGCCGGTCAGGTCGAGTTTCTTCTGCAGAATGGGCCCGGCGGTCTGATCGATGGGCACTGAGAGCTCATGCGCGATGATGCCGGCAAGAGTAGTTTTGCCTAAGCCGGGCGGCCCGCACAGCAGCACATGATCCATCGCTTCTCCGCGCTGGCGGGCGGCTTCGATGGCAATGGAGAGAAGCTCACGCACATGCGGCTGGCCGGCGAAATCGGAGAGTGTGGTGGGCCGCAGCGCGGCTTCAAAATCACGCTCGTCTTCCTGCGATCTCCGGGAAACTATACCGTCCTCGCGCATCCGAATTCCACGTTAGCGTATGAGCGCCATGGCTGCGCGGAAAAACGCTTCGAATCCCTCCGGCGCGCCGCGCTCACTTACTTTTCGGACAGCCTGCTCTGCCGAAGGCCGCGAGCACCCGAGGTTCTGCAAGGCCGACAGCACGTCCCGCTCGAGATCGTTGAAGTGTTCCCCGGCCGGTACTGGGCTGGCTGTTTTGCCGGCTACTTCGATCGCCGTCAGCTTCTCCTTTAACTCGAGCACGATGCGCTCCGCAGTCTTCTTGCCGACGCCGGGGATCCGCACCAGCCGCTCAAGGTCGCTGGTGCGGATCGCTTCGATGAGATCCGCGGTCGGTAGCCCGGAGAGCACCGTAATACCAAGCTTTGGACCGATCCCACTCACTGAAATGAGCTTCTCGAAGACTGCCTTTTCAGCGGGCGTCGCGAATCCAAACAAAACAAGTGCGTCCTCCCGAACGTGAGTAAAGATGCGCAGCGCCACTGACGCGCCTGTGTCCGGCAGGACCGTGTAGGTCGAGATCGGAATCTGCACTTCGTAACCGACTCCGGAGACTTCTATGATCACTTCGTTCGGATGTTTCTCGAGAACCGTCCCCCGCAGATGCCCAATCATGCTGTCCGCACCATTATGCACTCAATGCGCGGCTTCGTTCCGTACACTACTTGCATGGCTCGCCGGCGTTTTTTCGTTCCCGAGATCCGGAGAGGCGCAGCTGAGTTGACCGGGGACGAAGCCGAGCATCTGGTGCGCGTGCTGCGCGCCGAGGCGGGCCAGGTTTACGAGTTATCGGATAATCGGCAGGTCTATCTGGCAGAGATTGAAACGGCACGCAAGTCACTCGTTACCTTTCGCGTGCTGGAAGAGCTGCCCGCGCCTGCACCGGGCGTCGAAATCGTTCTCCAACCCGCGCTGTTCAAGTTCGACCGTTTTGAGTGGCTGGTGGAGAAAGCGACAGAACTGGGCGTAGCGGTTATACAGCCGTGGGAGGCTGTCCGGACCGAGCGCGGCCTGGCCCAGGCTGCCGGCAAGCGCGTGACCCGCTGGAACAAGATCGGCAACGAGGCCAGCCAGCAAGCGAGGCGCGCTCATCTGCCGCGTATCGAGCCGGTGATTCGGTTGGCGGCGGCTTTACAGACCGAGGCGCAAGTCCGGTTATTGCTCGATGAAGATCCGGCCGCGCAGCCTGTCGTGAAGGTTCTGCCGGAAGTGCGTTCCGCGGCTGATCGCGTAGCCCTCCTCTCGGGACCGGAAGGCGGCTGGACTTCCCCTGAGCGCGAACAGGCAATCGCGGCGGGGTGGGTGCCATGTTCGCTGGTCCGGAGCGTGCTGCGTTCTGAGACGGCGGCCGTCGCGGCCGTCGCAATTATCCAGGCGGCGTGGATGTGAGAACAAGCTGGGGAACGGCTTCTTACAACCCACAGGCGCGCGCTTACGGTACTCGTCAGCTTTGCGGTTCGATTAAGAATTGTTCGATTTTTCCGTCGGGCGTCCAATACGTACTGATTGTTGCTTCCTTTCCATTGGTCCACTGAACCGTGTAGAAGCGGCCCGTCATTCCGCCGCGCTTCAGTTCCGTTCTGAGCTTGAAGCTGGCGGGCATGCCGAGTCGTTCGAGAGAAGCACTGTAATCGGCGATCGCCTGATCGGTGAAGTAGAAGTTGCAGTTCGAGGTAAACAGAGTACGATCGAGCTTCTTCTGCCGCAAGCTGGTTAACACGGCTTTGACGATAGACTCCGCTTTCGTCGCTTCGGAGCCCTGGGCCATGGCGGCGGACCCGTCAAACAGAACACCCAGAACATTGTGTGAAATGCTGCTCGCGGCAGAACTTGCTTCTTCGTTCGTCAACACCGCTACCGCTACTCTGTCGTCCGGCAAAACAAGATTCGAGGCGACAAATCCTCCCACTTCACCGGTGTGAGAGAGCAGGCGATGGCCACGCCACGCGCCAACCTCAATGCCCAGTCCGTAGCCGGTGGCCTGTCCGTTCTTGAGACGATGGTCGGTCTCCAGTTCCAAGTAAGACTCCGGCTTTAGAACAGTTTGATTGATCAAGCTGAGATCCCAGGTGAGGAGATCTTTAGGCGGCATGGCCATTTCGCCGTCGGCAAAATACCAACCCGGTCCTTCGAGGGCGGCCGGGCGCGGCGGTCCAAAGGCAAAGCGCATGTAGCCGGTTGGCTCAAGCTGTTTCCGCTGGCTGTCGAGGTCGATCGTGTCATTCATGCCGAGAGGATCGAGGATGTTCGCTTTGAGGAAAGACCAGAACGGTTGGCCGGAAGTCTTTTGCACAATCAATCCCGCAATGACAAAGTTCGTGTTGCTGTACTCATGCTTCGTGCCGGGTGGGAAGTCGAGGCTTTTTGTCGCCCAATGGTGGACGACTGCGGAGGGTTCAGTTGAAACGGTCCATTCAGGGATTGTGTAATCTTGCGGCGCGTAATCGGAGTAACCGGATGTGTGCGTCATAAGGTTGCGGATACTAACATGTGCCGCATCTGTGAACTCCGGAAACCACTTCGAGACCGGATCATCCAGGGTTAGCTTGCCTTGCTGTTGAAGGAGGAGCACACAGGCGGCGGTGAACTGTTTCGAGATGGATCCGATGGCGTAATGCATCTGCGGAGTTGCCTTCATCTCGGGCTGCACAGTTGCCTGTCCGTAAGCGGCGAGATAGAGGATTCGGCCGTCTTGTACGACTCCGAGCGAAGCGCTCGGAACACCCGTCTTTTGAAGAACGCTGTGAACGGCCTCATCGATCTTGGTTTTGAGATTGGGATCAAGCGCTTGGCCGCGCAGACATATTGCAAAGCTAGCCGCGCAGGCAGCAATCAGCAGACGTTTTCCCAAGGATGTCAGACCTCCGTTCATAAGTGCTGCAGATGCCAGCCGGCTGGACGCCCGTTGGCAATCATCTAGCAAGAAGTATCATAGAGCCGGTTTCCAGAGCAGCGCGGAGCGCTACAGCTATTCGCTGCGGATCACCACGTCATCTGTCCTGAGCCACTCCGATTGCGGTAGGCATGACGGCTGCGATTCTACTCGTGCCGGATCGCGGTCAGTGGGTCCAATTGCGCTGCTCGCCGGGCGGGCAGGTAGCAGGCTAACAACGCGGCAATCAAGAGGCAAGACGACACTAGCAGGAAGGTAAGTGGATCGATAGGGCGAACTCCGTAGAGAAGACGCGAGAAGCTGCCTAGCATTCCGGTGAGCAGAGCGGCGGTAACAGCTCCGAAGCTGACCCCGACCGCCGCAAGTTGAACACCCTGCCCAAGCAGCATTCTGAGCACCTGCGCCCCCGTCGCGCCCAGCGCCATGCGAATTCCAATCTCCGGAATCCGCTGCGCAGCCGAGTAGGAGATTACACCGTAGATTCCGACGGTCGCGAGCAGCAGTGCCACTCCCGCGAAGGTACCGAGCAGGATCATGGGAAAGCGCTGTCGTTCGATAGACCCCGATACCAGTTCACGCATTGTGCGAACCTCATAAACCGGCTGATCACTGGCCGCGCCGTGTACGGCACTCTTGATTGCGGGCAGCATCACTTCGAGATTGATTGGAGTCCGGACGGCAAAGGTAACCTCTTCGCGAAAAATGGGCAGACCCTCGTCAGGAAGCTGATAGAAGGAGTAGTAAATCTGAGGCTGCTCGACGCCAGAGCCGTCGATGCCGGATTGTTCAACGTGACCCACTATCCCGACAATCCGGACAGGGACAGCGCCGGCCTTGCCCCAGTGCGGAATGGTAATGCTCTGGCCGAGAGCGTCGCGATTGGGGAAGAACCTGCGCGCCAGCAGAGTGTCGACCAGCGCCACGAGTTCCGAACTTGAATTGTCAGCTGAAGTGAGGAAGCGGCCGCGCAGCAGCGGGATTCGCATGGTGCGGGGATAGTCGGGACCAATCGGGTAATAAATAGCTCTCGGAATTTGGGCCATGGATGCCGGCTGATTTGGTCCCAGCCAGAACGGACCGGAATTGCTGCCCCTGCCCAAGGGTACGAGTGCCGTCAGGTCGGCCGAGGCAACCCCGGGAATTTGGCGAAGACGCTCAGTGAGTTGTTGATAAGTGGCGCGAGTGGCTGCCGGTGTTTGCGCCTTCGAAGGAGAGAGGCCTACTTTGAATGTGAGGACGTGCTGCGTCTCGAAGCCCGGGTTCACGGCCCAGAGGTTTTGGATGGCGCGGAAGAGAAGTCCGGCACCCGAGAGCAGGATGAGGGCCAGTGCAAACTGCGCAACTACAAGCGCGCCCTGAGTGCGGCGATGGCTCGCCGTAGAGCCTCTACCGCCTGCTTTCAGACCTGCCTGCACATCGTTCTTCGCCTGTTCAAACGCCGGCACCAGCCCGAATAGGAGGCCGACGAGCATGGAAACGATCAGCGTAAATAGAAGAACAGAAGCGTTCACGCCGATGTTCTCGATTCGCGGCAGAGAACCTGGAACAGCCTTCACGAATGCCGTTAGCGCGATTTTGGAAACAGCGACTCCGAGAATTCCGCCGGCGAATGACAGCAGCATGCTCTCTGTGATTACTTGCCGAACGATTTGCATGCGGCCGGCACCCAGAGCTCGTCGCACCGCAAACTCGCGCGTTCGCGACGCGGAGCGCGCTAACAACAGATTCGTCACATTCGCGCAGGCGATGAGCAAGACAAAAGTGACCGCTCCGAGCAGCAGCAGAAGCGTTTCACGAATGCCGCCGATGAGACTTAGCTTGAGCGGGATGACGGATGTTCCGAGACCTTTCTCGGTAGTGGGATTTAGTTCGTCGATATGCTCCTGCAGCGTATTCATTTCGGCTTGCGCCTGACGAAGGGTGACACCGTGCTTTAATCGCGCAAGGCAGAGGATGTCGTGAACCGTACGGTCGTTGCGGAAGAGAGGATCGGCTTGACCAACCGGCGTAAAGACATCGACCAGCTTGTCTTCAAAGCGAAACCCTGCCGGTAGAACGCCCAAGATTGTGTAAGCGGCCGCATTCAATGTGATGGTCTGCCCGATGGCTGCGCGTCGGCCGTGAAAGCGTTCCTGCCAGAGGCGATGGCTAATCACCGCAGCAGGAGCGCCGTTGAGACGATCTTCATTGGGCGAAAAAGAATTGCCCACCGTCAAACCGACGCCCAGAGTACTGAAAAAATTGGCCGAGACCGCATATCCGCTCACATGCTCGGGCGAACCCGGACCCAAGAGGTCGTAGCCGGCCGGCTTAAACGCCGCGATCTGGGCGAAAGATTGTCGATCCCGCTGCCAATCAAGAAAGTCAGGGTAAGCGAGGTCGGTCGCGTACTTCAGGCTGCGATTGTAGAGCAGCACGAGAACCAGGCGATCTGGTTCGGGATACGGCAGCGGCTGCAGAACGACGGCGTCCAAAGCACTAAAGATGGCCGTGTTCGCTCCGATGCCTAATGCCAGAGTAAGCATCGCTGCCGTGGTAAATCCGGGCGCTTTGGCGAGAGAACGGAGGGCAAATCGCAGATCACGCAGCAGCTGACCAGCGGGTGCGAGTACTTTTCGGTTGCTCATATCTCACTACTCCTACGCCGCACGTCCGCGGGGTTGAGGTCTCGAAAGACACATCACTTGCTGAAGAACCCAATCTACTCTTCGGCAGCGAGACGACTCCTCGGATGAGATAACATCTCGCTGGTACTCGAAAAACTGCCATGCCGACTGTCCAACTTCTGAACGTCACACCGCTCACGTTGCCATCATCTTCTCCGCCCTATCAGCTCTGGTCTTACACGATCGATCCTGATGCCGGGGACACACTGACTGTAGGCGAGGTAGTTGCGCTCGCATTGCCGAGCAGTCTCGACGTGCAGGATCCAACGTCGTTCCCAGGTGTCGCTGCGCTTAGCGGGATGTTTCTATACAAAGACACGGGGTCGAGCAGGCAATATGCCGGGCGAACCATTTCCGCGCTGGGCAAACAGACGATCTCACTTGTGGCACTGGCAGACAAGGCCCAATCGGAAGTCCTGGTGGTGACGAGCGAACCCGGTCAGCCGTGGACCACAATGCCCTTCTCTACTTTGGATGCAACTACACCGGCGATCACGCAAACTCTGCCTGCACCAGTTCCAGCTACGACGACGGGAGGAGGGACAAGTTCCGGGGGCGGCGCAGTAGCCGATTTCAAAGGGACGCTACCTTATGCGAGCGAGGTGTTCGGAGTGTATCAACCGCTCGCCGGCTGGCTGGGCAGAAATACCACCCAGCGCGCGATCAATGCAAGCACGTCTAACCGACGTCAAGGAGCTGTGAACCTTTCGTTCTTCGGACTGGATGTTCGGCTGGCTCGAACGCCGCAATTGATGGAACTGCAGAAGCGGTTCCAGGGAACATCGATGGCAGTGCTTTCGCCGGTGGGTCTGGTGACCCTCTTCCGCGAATACTTTTTTGAGTTTGATAATTTCCTGGGCGCGCCGGCCGGTCACCTCTGGATCAGCCCGGGCGGCACGGTGGAGGTAGTCGAAAGCAGCACGCGCCGGACACTCACGGAGAAGAGCCTGACGCAATCGGAAGATACGACATCGAAGGTAGAAGAGAGCCTGACTACTCAGGACGATGTGGCCGATGCGGTGAAGGAAGACAATGCGAACGACACCAAGCTGGGCGCAAGTGCCAGCGCTGGCGCGAAGTTCGCAGGCATCTACCAGGCGGACGCGAGCGCCACGTTCAGTAACGAAGCCACCACGAAAAAAAGCTCTGAGCTTACGCATAAGCATACCCGCACACAAAGCAATCGTGTGAGCAGCGAGATTCACCGCAATTATCAAACGACTTTTAAGACCGTGACGGAGACAACCGACACGACCAGCCGCCGTTACGTTGTGCAGAACACGAGCACCGAGCTGGTCAATTATGAGCTGCGGCGGAAAATGCGCAAGGTTGGCGTGCAGGTGCAGCACATCGGCACACGGCTGAGCTGGCAGGTGTTTCTCGATACTCCGGGAACAACGCTGGGGATGGGGGAATTGGTGCACGTTGTGCCGGCGCCGGAATTGTCGTCACTCCGGAAGCCGGATGCGCCGCCGCCGTTGCAGCCGAAAGACACTGAATTTACGGCCCCGTTTACTCTGCAAAAGTATCCGGGCACAAAGAACGATCCACATCAGGACGCGAACTATACGCGAAGCGGCGAGACACCTGGCGTACTGACCGGTATGCATAGCGACGACAATGACGACCACATCGTGGCCGACTTCGAAAACACTGCGCCTGCTCCAGGCGCGGGCTGGACGATCAGCGCCATACGCCAGGAATCCGCCAAAACTCAATCCGGTGACGCGCAGTTCCTCGCGCACTACGATTTCCCGGCCGGATCCACCGGTAAGTTTTTTGTGCGGGGGCAATTCCTGAACTTTGGCGGCGGCCGGATTATCACGTTCACGGTGGCGATTACGTGGGCTCCGCCGGCAGTTGATCCCGCTCAGGTCGCTTATCAAGCTGCTCTCACCGAGTACAACAATGCGGTCGCCGATCTCCAGCGCAGGGCGTACGCCAGCGCGATTCGCGATCGGATGAAGCTGATAAGCGAGATGCGCCGGCGACCCGCGGAAGACCTGCGCAAGGAGGAGCGGCAGACTGTCTATGGCAAGCTTATCCAGGATCTGCAACTGTTTACTGATGAACACGTCGATTCCGAGCTGATTCGGCAGATCTTCGATGTCGATGAGATGTTGTATTTCGCCGCACCGGATTATTGGCGCCCTGCACCCACGAAGCTGCCGCCCGTGACGAAAGCGTCGCAGGGGAAATATCCGGTCCCGCCCGCACCCACAACGCCCCCGGCCGACCCGGGTGATCCGCTGGATGGGGGCACGGTCGTGAGCTGGTATAGCCACACCGACCATGACAATACGCTCGATTCATCAAGAAACGCGAGCCAGGAGTGGCGTGTCGATTACCTGATCACGGAAGAGACGCAGCCAGCGCCATACGGGAGCTCGCTCGGGTGGCTGATCCAGATCGATGGCGACGAACGCCGCAACGAGTTCCTCAACGCCGCGTGGGTAAAAGCGGTGCTGCCTATTCGCGCGGGTCATGAAACGGAAGCTCTTGATTGGCTGGCGCAGGCCAATGTGGAGGGTGAAGCAGGCTTAGGGCAACCGTATCCGTTTCAGCCTGGCGATCCTCCGAATTATCAGGGCCGCACACTCGGCCAGGTGCTTTCATTACTGGCGACGGAACTGGAAGCGGCTAACACCGACATCAATAACACGCTCGCGACAGAAAAGGTCTTTGAAACTGGCTTCGATCCTCTGGAGAGTGGCTTTCGGCCGGCCGAACCGTATCAGATTTTCGATCAGTGGATTGAAGTGCTGCCCACCGATCAGGTGGTAGCACTGGCCGTGAAGTACGACCCTAAAACGGGGAAGCTGCTATAACAGCGGCGCCCAATTCCTGACAACCTCACGCGCCACTCGGGTCAACGATATCCCAATCGGAATCTCGAGAGCTCATTGCGGCAAAGGCCGTGACGGCGGCTGGGAATTTTTGACGGATGAGCGTGGCGGCCGGAATGTCTGGCGGGGGATTCACCTGAAAGTCAATCTTCATCAGAAGCTTGGCCTGATCCCAGAGCGGCGCTGCCGCGACGAAGTCGCTCACGTCTTTATCAGTGAATGTGCCTTTCGCGCCCGGTCCCGCAGCTAAGGGCAAGGCATTCAGGTGCTTGAGCCAGAGATCCATGCGAAAGCGCTTGGCAAAGTAGTTCCCGCCGGTAGTTTTATTCGGGTCCGCAATGCCGATATCGAGTTCGCTGTCGTACGAATAGCCTCGCCTGTTGCAATTGGCCGAACCAATCACAACGAATTGATCGTCGAAGATCCAGAGCTTCGAATGAAGCCAATAGGGTGAGTTGAAATCCCCGCGATAGATGTACGTCGAAACCTTCTTCGCGGCTTGCGGACCGAGCTGAGCCATGAAGTCAGCGCGGCGCGTGCCGGCCTGGCAGAGTTCACCCTGCACGGTTCCCGTCCCCGCAACCAAGATCACCATCTTCTGAAAGCTGTCTCGCTCGATAGCTTTGCGAATCGCGTCGGTGATGGGCGGATTCTTGTCCATGGCAACCGTGTTGACCAGATACTGATCTTCCAGGTAGATCGTGTTGGTAGTTTTATTCAACGCATTGACGAGCAGCCCGTAGACTCCCATCTCACCTTGCGGTGCGAAGCTGTACCCGGCCTGCTTGGGAAACACGATGAGGTTATCTCCCGTTAATTTTTTGTTTTTGTTGGGGTAAGTCCGGACAACTTGAACATCGAGGCCGGGCGCCTGCGCCTTCGCCGCAGCCGCGTCCGGGAGGCGAATAGTCAGCGGCGAAATGCCGGTAATCACCTTGGCGGTTAGCGGATACCCGAAAATGTAGACATTCCGGATGTCGTTAAAGCGCTGGCAGAACGAGTTCCACAAGTCTGCAACTGCAGGACCGCGCACCTGGACCTGCGCGTCGTGCCAGGGAGCGGACATCTGCGGGTTACTGAGCGGCTGCGGCGCGCCGGACGGAACACCCTCACGTCCGAGTCGGGCATTATCGAGATCGCATCCACCGCAGAAGCCAATGTGGCCTTCCCCGCAACGAACCACGACAAACTTCTGATGATGCGTCCCGAAGAATTTGAAGAAAGGGTCAAGAAATCCTCCGCCGCCGAGCGCGCCGAAGCCGGCCAGATTTCCATCCTGCCCGTCGTGGGGTTGAGCGGGCATCAGCACGCGCACCTCTACTCCACTTTTCGCAACCGTCTTCAAAACGTCTTCGAGGGTTTGACGAGGGGTGGTTCCAACCGGATCGAGGTATGCCTTTAGATCGATGTTCCATCCGGCAATATAAACGAAATCGGCCACATTCGGACGGGTGGCTCGAATGGCCTTCCCCAGCGCAACATAGTAATCGAGAACCTCGACGTAGGTCGTGATCTGATTGCCCGTGACCGGCAGCGGCTTGCTCTTGGGATCCCAGCTGTCAGGCGGGCGATTGGCGTCTCCAAACCAGAGTTTTTGATCGAGCACTGGGGCGGGCGGCGGGGCGGGAGGAGTAATCACCGGCTTCGCAGGCAGTGCGGCGGGTTGGATCGGCTCGATACCCAAGATGCGCTTTCTGGAGCCAGCTTATTACACTCGCCGGCGCAAACTACGCCCGCGGAACAATGGCGGCGTGCACGGGCTTACTACCGACAGGAAGAAGCGTGAACAGCGACGCGCCGGCTTTGCCGCGCATCTTCGCTGCATTGCTCATCTTGGCCTGAATCGACGCGATCCGAATGATTGCCATATCTCCCGAACGTTCGTTCAACACGAGGGCGTACTGGTCGTCGGGCGTCACGGCAATGTAACAGGGCCGCTGGCCTACTTCTACAATGCCAATCATTTTGCGGCTTGCGACGCTCAGAATGCAGATGTCAGAGCCGCTGGCGCTCGCGACAAACAGGTAACCAGAGCTGTCGGAACAAGCCATCGCGCCCGGATCGCGACCGGCCAGCACGGTCTGCTCGACTTCGAGCGGCGGAAATGGAAAGACGATAGCTACTCCATCCATACCTTCGCCCGATACAAAGAGCTGACCGCCATCGGGCTTGAAGCAGAGATTTTGCGGCTGCATAGCAAGCGGAAGTTCCACCACAACTTGCAAATCCGGTACGGCGAGCACAGAGATCGACTGTTCTTTCCGGTTCGCCAGCAAAAGGAGCTTACCGTCGGAACGAAATTTCAACGCACCGATGGCTCCTCCCAGTTCGGCCCGGTGCTGTCGCCCCGTCCTGCCATCGAATAACTCGATTGACCCGTGCTGACCGGTCGAGACGGCCACCGTTCCGTCGGGCGCGACATCGACATCGACAGGCGCGCCGGGAAGTTTCAGCCGCTGGTTGACTTTCATCGAGACGGAATCGAGTCCCAGAAGTTCTGCTGAACCTGGGTTTGCGGTCCAAAGCCGCTTACCGTCGTCCGTTAGGCGCAACCCGGTGAGCTCATCGGCAATCTTGCGCGATGTGACGCGTTGAGAGCTGCTGTCAATCCGGTGAACGCTTCCGGTTTGGGGAGTGAGCGCATAGGCGGCATTCCCCGAAAGACTGGATGCGATGAGGGTAGGCGAACCTCCGACCGGAACTTCTTTGGCGAGCCGAAACTCCGCAAGGTCTACCACCGCAACGCTCGATTCTCCGGCTGTGGCCACGAGCGCATAGCCGTTATAACCAGCGCCGGTTTTTCTCCCGCAGGCGGCTGAAAATGCCGCGCCGCTCAGCGCCAGCCAAGACCGCCGGCTTATTGGTAACAAAACGCAACCGTCTGAAAAGAAAACATTTGCTTACGGAGCTAGGGATAATACCTCCCTATGTTACCCTCGAAATTTGTTTCCCTTCGGATGCAAGCAATCCATACATGAATTTTAGGTCTGTCTTTAGCCTTATTTCCTCCGATCTGGCGATCGATTTAGGCACTGCAAACACGCTGGTTTATGCAAAAGGCAAGGGCATCGTTGTTAACGAGCCATCCATTGTCGCCATCAATAAGAACAACGGTGAGATAGAAGCGGTCGGTAAAGAAGCAAAGGAAATGGTGGGCCGCACACCGGGGAACATCGTTGCCATAAGGCCGATGAAGGACGGTGTTATCGCGGATTTCAAGGTCACCGAGCGCATGCTGAACTACTTCATCCTTAAGGCGCATGGCCGGAAGATGCTAGTTCATCCGCGCATCGTGATCGGGGTGCCGAGTGAGATCACGCAGGTGGAGAAGCGGGCTGTAAGCGAGTCAGCTTATCGGGCGAAGGCGAGCGAAGTACACCTGGTGGAACAGGCAATGGTGGCGGCGATCGGCGCGGGCCTGCCGATTACCGAGCCGGCTGGGAACATGATCGTCGATATTGGCGGTGGCACTACCGACGTCGCCGTGATTTCGCTTTCCGGTATCGTCTACTCGCGCTCGGTGCGCGTGGCCGGCAACGAGATGGACGACGCGATCATGAGCTACCTGAAGCGCAAATACAATCTGCTGATCGGCGAGCGTACGGCAGAGCAGGTCAAGATTCAGATCGGCTCGGCCTATCCGCTCGACAAGCCTTTGACAATGGAGATCAAGGGACGCAACCTGATCGAGGGTGTGCCGAAAACGGTAACCATCGAAGACACAGAAATCCGCGAAGCACTGGCCGACTGTGTCTCGACCATCATGAACGCGATTCGAGTGGCGCTCGAACGCACGCCGCCGGAGTTGAGCGCCGATATCAGCGACCGTGGCATCGTTCTGACGGGCGGAGGCGCGATGATCAAGAATCTTGACCGGCGCATCCGAGAAGAGACGGGGCTGCCCGTTTCGATCGCGGAAGACCCGCTGGCGTCAGTGGTTCTCGGTACCGGCAAGATGCTTACCGACTTTAAGCTTCTGCGCCGGATCGCCATCGAATAGTTCTGAACACCGCCCTTGGCACCCAGGCCGCAACACCCTTACAGTAGAGACAGGAACACATGGAAGCTCTGCTGAGCCGGTTTCGCAATCTCACGGTGTTGCTGATCGCCGTGGTAGCGCAATTGCTCTATTTGGGCTACCAGGTGAAGACCAATCGCGATGAGCGCCTGATTCGGGTTTGGGCCGTCACCGCAGTTACGCCAATGGCGGGGGTGGTGGAGGCGGTGCGCCACAATACGATCGGATTCCTGGAAGACTACTTCATCCTGCTGGACGTTCGCGAGCAAAATCGAAAGCTGAAAGCGACCAACGACCGGCTGATGCTTGAAAATGTCTATTACCGCAACCAGCTGACCACGGCCGAGCACGCGCGCGCTCTGGTACAGTTTCAGGCGCAATCGCCCTCTAAGACAATCGCGGCCCGTGTCATTGGAAACAGCACGGTTGCTTCGGCCAAAGCTGTCTTTATCGATCGGGGCTCGACGAGCGGAGTAGAGTCGGGTCTGGCTGTTGTCACGCCCGAAGGGATCGTTGGCAAAGTCGTGGCGGTCTATCCACTGGTGTCGCAGGTACTTCTCATCACGGATCCGACATTTAAGGTCGGGATTGAATCGCAAAAGGCACATATCCATGGGGTCTTGAATTGCGGTAACGGCAAGTGCGTGGTTGAACAGGTCCAGAACGAAGACAGAGTCGAGTCGGGCGAATGGTTTTACACTTCGGGTGAAGACCGCATCTTCCCGAAAGGCTTTCCGGTAGGCAAGGTGATTTCGAGCCAGCCTGGACAGGGAATGCGCGAGGTCAAATTAAATCTGAGCGGCGCGCCGGCGGGCGTGGAAGAAGTGCTTGTCGTGCTGCAAGGTGTTCACCAGGCCATTCCGACAACGCCGCCGGAAATAGAAGATGTAAACGCCAAGATGCTGCCTCCCCCGCCGCCGGAAGCTGGCAAGGATGCGCCCGCCATGGCCAAGGCCCAGACAGAAGCGGACAAGGTGTTGCACAGGTACGATGCGCTCGGCAAGGAACAGGGCCATGTGTATGGCGGTGTAGGTTCGCCTATTCCAAATTTCAATGCCAAGCCTGCGGGCGAAGTGAAGCCGGCTGCGGGCAGCGAGACTCCTGATGCGAAGCCAGCGGCGACGGTTGAGAAGAAAACTGCCCCCGTCGTCCCATCCGGCCCCGTTCTACTGGGTGCTCCCCGACGGAAGCCTGCCGATGAAGGGACGAAGCAGCCTCCCGCTTCGACGAGCCCACCAGCTACCCAGCCATGAACGAGACAAGCGATCAGCTGCTGGTAGCGCCGGCTCGCGACAGCTGGTTCTACCGTTTCCAAGTAGTGGCGCTGGCCGCCATTACGCTGCTCTCAATCATCGGTAAATTCTATCTGCCGCGGCTGATTCCTCACACCGAATGGTTGGAGTTGCCGCTGCTGTTGACCGTCTACTTCGGCCTGATGCGTCACAGCCCGATCGCTTCGCTTTTCTTCGGGGCTTTTGTAGGGCTGGCAGAAGATTCTCTTTCGCCGGCGAACATTCCCATCGGCATGTATGGCATCACGAAGACGCTGGTCGGCTACTTTGCCGCCTCGGTCAGCATTCGCTTCAACGTCGATAGCCCGGTCATCCGGCTTGTGCTGTGCTTCTTCTTTTTCTTCTTCCATGCATTTTTCTACTGGCTAATGCGGCGCGCGCTGCTGGGCCAGATCGTGCCTTTCGATCTGCAGGAAGTGTTTCTGAATGGGGCTTTGAACAGCGTAGTGGCCCTGCCGCTTTTCTTAATCCTGGATCGAATGAAGCTGTCAGGTGGCGGGACTTGACAGTGATCCTCCGCGAGTTGCTTCGCGGAGTCACCCAAAAACCATAGCAGCGAACCCAAAGCTACTTGTCGCTTGTTTCATCAGCCTTGCTGTTCAACGCCTGAAGTTTCTCGAGCGCGGGGGTTATTTCCGCCTTGTGCTCTCGAACGAATTTCAGATTGTCAGCAAGGGCAGGATCCATGTCTTTAGGGATTGGTTGACCGGGTTGTAACATTGCCTCTCCCAAGGCCGAGACCATCAACATCTGCAGGGTTAAGGCGGCTTCTTGCGCTGGGATGCCAGCTTTAGAGAACGCGGTAGCGACCCGCGAGTCCTTTTCTTGAAGCTTCTTGACCAATAGGCCAAGCTTTCCGTCATCGTCTTTGCCGGGCAAACTCTTCTCGATCTCTTTCGACTGCTTGCGCAGCTCCGCATCGGAGGCGAGAAGCTCACCAAAATTCGTGAAGCCGCTCACCGCTGCGTTCACTTTTGGCATCGTCAAGCGCACCGGTTTGTCACTCTTGGTCTGGCAATACGTGGGAATCGTCAGCAGGGTGACGAGCAGGATCGTCTTGGTAAAAGTCATCTGGTCAGTGACAATTAGTTTACAGCGGAATGGATGGTACAGCGGTCATGATGGGTCCTGGTACTGACTGCCCGCACGGCCATCACAACTAACTGCTTTGCGATCGCTCAAGTGAAGCGCGCGGCCGCAAACAAACCCAGTTTTTTGAGCAGGCGCGTCAGCTCGAGGCGCTCGTCAACCGTCAGAATCGATACCGTTTCCTCAATGTCAAGAGCGTGCCGCCGAAACGCGTCCGTGATGAGCCGCTTACCTCGCGGAGTAAGTTCAACCACGCGGGCACGGCCATCCCGCGGGTCAAGCGTTCTGCGGACCAGTTTCCGGGATTCGAGCCGGTCGACCGCAGTCGTGATTGAGCCGCTCGTCAGTAAAATCTTCCTGCCGATCGCGTTTACCGTCTGTTCGCCTTTGTGCAGAAGCACTTCCAAAACTGCGAAATCAGACAGACCGAGGCCAAGGCGGGACACACTGCTCAAAGCATTTTGCTCGACGGCACGCGCGGCTTTCCATAAAATCAGCCAGACATACGTTCCGCTAGTATCCTGGACGACGTTTCGACCGACTTGAACCGGCATGAATCCTAAAGCTACTGACCCACATCTATCTTGATGTCAAGATACATTCTGGCACACAACACGCCGCTAGAAGGAGACTCCCTTTGAAAATAACTTACAAAATCGATCCCGCGCATTCCAGCGCGAATTTTGTCGTTCGCCACATGATGATTACCAACGTTCGCGGCGGTTTTAGCGACGTGCAGGGGACGATCGAGTACGATTCCGATAATCCGCAGACATCTCAGATCGACGTGGTGATCGGCGCACACACCATCAATACGCTCAACGAGCAGCGCGACGGTCACCTTAAGAGTCCGGATTTTCTGAATGTCGAGCAGCACCCGACCATCACCTTCAAGAGCAAGAGCATAGAACCAGCGAATAATGGTGAGTGGAAAGTTACCGGCGATCTGACAATCCTGGGCGTCACCAAAGGAGTGGTTCTCCAAGCGGAAGCCCTGACAACGGAGAGCAAAGATCCGTTCGGAAACATGCGGGTCGGTACTTCCGCGTCGACCAAAATTAAACGGAGTGACTTCGGCTTGACGTGGAACGCAGCCCTCGAAACAGGCGGCATCGCCCTGAGTGACGAAATCAAAATCGAGTTAGAGATTTCAGCGATCCGGTCGTAAGATCCGAAATCAGATCAGGAGATAGTTATGTCGCTACGGCCAGTGAAGCAGATAATTCAGACCCAGCCAACGGTGGAAGGGGCTGGGGTAAAACTGCAGCGTGCCTTTGGCTTCGGCAAGACAAAAGAGTTCGACCCATTTCTGTTACTCGACGATTTCCGCAATGAAAATCCTAAAGATTACCTGGCCGGTTTTCCTTGGCATCCTCATCGCGGTATAGAGACGATTACGTATGTACTCGCCGGATCCGTAGAGCACGGCGATAGTCTGGGCAATCGGGGCAAAATGACGGCCGGCGACGTACAGTGGATGACAGCCGGGCGCGGGATCCTGCATCAGGAGATGCCGAAAGGCGACGCACTCGGGCGCATGCACGGCTTCCAGCTCTGGGCCAACCTTCCGGCTGCGTTGAAGATGACTCATCCGCGATACCAGGACATTCCAGCGGCTGCCATTCCTGAAGTAACGGACGACGACGGGACCCATGTGCGGGTGATCTGCGGGGAGTTTTGGGGCAAGAAGGGGCCGGTGGAGGGAGTCGCCGCCGATCCTCAGTATCTGGATATATCTGTGGCCCCCGGCCGGCGCAAGCGGCTCAAAGTCGAGACTACCCGCAACGCGTTTGCTTACGTTTTTGCAGGCTCGGGCACATTTCGCGATGCGTCTAGTCCACGCGCCGTTCTCACCGAAGACGCCGCGCAGAGCGATGCCGAACCCGTATACGACGCCAGCAATCATTCGCTCGTCCTGTTCGACCGGGGCGATGAGATCACAGTGCAAGCCGGGCCTGAGGGTATGCGGTTCCTGTTGGTCTCCGGCAAGCCCATCGAGGAGCCGGTCGCTTGGTACGGACCAATCGTCATGAATACGCAAGCGCAGCTCACGCAAGCCGTGACCGATCTGCAAAACGGCACGTTTATCCAGCAGAACTCATAGCCGCTGCTTCGACAGGCGCAGCTATTCTGTAGCGCTTTTCCCCAGCGGCTTCGCAGTCCCGCTTAAGATAGCCGTCAGTCGCTTATTCACTTCGGCCAAATAGGCGGCATTTCCGGCGGGAAGTTCTACCGTTGCCGTTCCGTTGAAACCGATCTCTCCCAGGGCGACATAGATCGCGTGCCAATCGAGGTCGCCCTCCAGTAAAGGGACCCAATCTGCCACTGAGGCATCGCTGCCAGGCTGATGACGGAAGGAAAAGTCCTTGATGTGTAGCTTCACGATGCGCGGGCCGAGCGTACGAATCCAATCTTCGGGATAGCCGTAGAGTTTCACGTTGCCGACGTCGAAGTATGCGCGCACCCAGGGAGTCGCAAACTGGTCAATGTAGGCTGCAAATTCAATGGGGCTCAGAAGGAACTTGTTCCATACTTCCTCGATCGCGATAATGACACGCAGCTCTTCGGCCAGAGGTAACAGCTTGCGAATGCTGGCCTGAGAGCGACTGTATGCATCTTTGTAGGAAGTCTTGGGATCGACCACCGCGGGCACAATAAGCACCGTATCTGCGCCCCAGAGATGAGCATTGCGCAAGGAAGTGCGCGCTCCTTCCAAACTTCGATTGACCACCGCCGGATCCGCGGAAGACAGCGGATATTTCCAGTGATCCATATTCATCACTGAATGAATTTTGATACCTGCCTTCTCGGCCGCATTCTTCATCGCCTCCGCTTGAGTCTGGTCGGGCGTGGTGGGACATTCAATCCGCTCAAAGCCGGCATCGCGAGCTATTTGAAACCGTTCGGGCACAGTGGCGCTCTCGGGAAGCATGCTGTATTCGACAGCTTCGTGAATGGGCAGCTTGCCTCCTTCGGCAAAGACGGGCATAGCCGTCAGGACGGCTGTCGATTCGAGAAAAGTTCTGCGGGTCATAGAATGTTTGATATTACGTTAAAGTCAAAGCTCAAGCGAATGGAAAAAACAATACCAGATCGGCGGGACTTTATCAAAGCAGCCGGCAGCACCGTCGGCGGCGTGTTGGCGGCCGGCTTCCCGGCCATCATCTCGGCGCAAAGCGTCTCGAATGCAATCAAGGTCGGATTAGTTGGCTGCGGCGGGCGCGGAACGGGCGCGGCGAGTCAGGCCTTGCATGCGGACGATTATGCCGAACTCACCGCCGTTGCCGAGGTCAATCAACCGCAGATCGATAGCGCGCTAGCAACACTGAGCCACTTGCCGAAAATCGGCGACCGGGTAAAAGTCGACAAATCGCACCAGTTCCTTGGACTCGAGGCGTACAAGCAGCTGCTTGATTCGGGTGTCGATGTCGTTCTGCTCGCGACACCGCCGGGCTTCCGCCCTCTTCATCTGGCAGCATGCGTAGATGCGGGCAAACATATCTTCTGCGAAAAGCCGGCTTCCACTGATGCGCCTGGCATCCGATCCGTTTTGCAGACGGTAGAAAAGGCGAAAAGCAAAAATCTTTCGTTGGTTGCCGGTTTCTGCTGGCGTTACAACGACATGGTGATTGACACATTTAAGCAGGTTTCCAGCGGCGCAATCGGGCGGGTGGTCGCTTACCACGCGACTTATTACACAAGTCCGGTGAAGCCGATGCCCGCCGCGAGCACGCGTCCGGCGGGAATGAGCGACACCGAGTGGCAGATTCGGAACTGGTACAACTTTGTCTGGCTGTGCGGAGACAGCGTGGTCGAACAAGCCGTGCATAGCGCCGACAAAATTGCCTGGATGATGAAGGACGAGCCTCCGGTGAGCTGTGTTGCCGTCGGCGGCCGCGCCATTCCTGCTGAGGGTGGCAACATCTACGACCATTTCGAGATCAATTACGTTTACCCGAACGGGGTGCGAGCTTTTCTCGCGAATCGTCAGATTGAGGGCTGTTACAACGAAACTGCTGACTACATCATGGGTGTTGACGGAACGTGTACGATGGGCCGGTCGCCTGTTCCGCGCATTGAAGGGAAGACGAATTGGACCTGGACTGGCGGGCATCAGTATGACATGTATCAGAGAGAGCATGATGTACTTTTCGCCTCCATTCGAAAGGGTCAGCCTGTGAATGACGGCAAACGACTAGCAACCAGTACGTTGCTCGCCATCATGGGCCGCATGGCAGCGTACACCGGCCAGGAAGTAACGTGGGACCAGGCCCTGAACTCACAGGAGAAACTGTTCCCCGATCAGCTTTCCTGGAATGGCAGCCTGCCGGTTGCCCCACGTGCGCAGCCCGGTCTGACGAAGTTCGTTTGATCGGAGTGTTTCGCATGTTTTTGATTTCGCTATTGGCGGCGTCTCTCGCAGCGCAATCGGCGCACGGGGCGGTTTTCGATAAAGGTCGTGAGCTGGCTGAAGTGCAGAAGATTCGCGAGAAGATTCTTGCGAATAAGCAGGCTTCTGCAGAAAAGAAGTATCAGGTCACGATTCCGAACACGACGGTTTCGTATGAGATGGCGTCCGTACCCGCAGGCGAGTTTCTCATGGGAGCGCAGGCTAATAAGGATACGCAGCCGGTCCACAAAGTGAAACTGGCGGCGTTTTGGATGCAGGCCCACGAGGTCACGTGGGACGAGTACCGGCTTTTCATGTTTGCCGGCCAGGCGGGCGAGATTGCGCATAAAGATGACCTGGTCGATGCCGTAAGCCGGCCGACCCGCCCCTATGTAGAGATGAGCTTCGGCATGGGCATCAACGGTTTTCCCGCCATCAGCATGACGCAGCATGCGGCCAATAAGTATGCGGAATGGCTGAGCTCGAAGACAGGTGAGTTTTACCGGCTGCCCACTGAAGCCGAGTGGGAGTACGCCTGCCGCGCCGGCGCAACGGGAGCTTTCTATTTTGGCGATGATGCTTCCCAGTTGAGTGATTACGCCTGGTACTCGGCGAACAGCGGAGGCAAATATCACAAGATCGCGACCAAGAAGCCGAACGCCTGGGGTCTTTTCGACATGCTTGGCAACGTTATGGAGTGGACACTCGACGGGTATGAGCCTTACCAACCGGGGGAGCAAACCGATCCCTGGGTGAAGCCGGCACACCCTTACCCGATCGTGGCACGAGGCGGCTCCTGGAATGATCCTGCTCCAGCGCTAAGCTGCGCTTCCCGCGTCGCGTCCGATCCCTCATGGAAACAGGAGGACCCTCAGCTGCCGAAAAGCATCTGGTACGAAACCGATGCACAGTGGCTCGGCTTCCGACTGGTTCGGCCAGCGAAGGTTCCGAGCGCGGACGAGATGTATCGCTTCTGGAACAATGGCGTGGAGCATGACGAGCAGTAGTCTGCTGATTGCTTTTGCGTCCATCGGATTAAGCCTTCACCCGTACGAAGCTGTCGAACAGCACATGGGGACGTTGTTCCGCATCAAGCTGTATGCGGCCGACCAGGCACAGGCTCAGCGGGCTTTCCAGCTGGCATTCGCGCGGGTCGCAGAACTTGACAACACGCTATCGGATTACAAACCCGATAGCGAGTTGAACCGGCTGTGCAAAAGTGCCGTCCATCAACCAGTGCATGTGAGCGACGATCTGTTTCGCGTGGTGAACGCGGCTGAGCATCTCTCAGAAGAGACGGCTGGCGCATTTGACATCACGATCGGTCCGCTCACTCACCTCTGGCGCGAGGCGCGCAAGAAGAATCAAGTCCCGGATGGAACGAGCGTCGAGCAGGCCAAAGCAAAGTGCGGTTTTGGCAAATTGCACATTGACAACGCGCGGCACACGATCGAGCTCGAGCGCGAAGGCATGCAGTTGGACGCCGGAGGCATCGCGAAAGGCTTTGCGGCGGATGAGAGCCTGGCAGTCCTTCGCCGCTGCGGTATTGCGAGCGCACTGGTTGCCGCTAGCGGAGACCTTGCTTTTGGCGATGCGCCGCCCGGGGAACCGGGATGGAAGATCGGAGTGGACTCAGTTGATCATCCGGCAGCGTCCTTCACGCGGGTTATCACGTTATCGAACGCGGCCGTGTCGACCTCGGGCGCAAGCGAACAGCATCTGGACAGGCAGGGTATTCGCTATTCCCATATCATCGACCCTGTAACAGGCCTCGGGCTGACGCGCGACAGTACGGTCACGGTTGTGGCGCCGCACGGGATTGAGGCAGACGCGATGGCAACGGCGGTAAGTGTGCTCGGCCCCGATCGCGGACTCGCCTTTATCCAAAAGAAGCGCGGAGTTTCAGCGCTTATCGCGGTAAATGAAAACGGGCAGATGCAGATCAAGGAATCCACCGGTTTTGCCAAGCCACCGGTTGCGAAAGAACCAGATCTGCCTCACGTTGAGACGACAAGCTTCGCGCCGGCTATCGCCGCACAAATTACGGAAGCAGAAACGGCGGCACACACTCATCCGGACGACGCGCAGCAGGTGGGCGCATTCGGTATGGTGCTGCACGCTTACAACCAATATGCCGGGGCAGCAGCCGCGTATCTCCGCGCTGCTCACTTGGAACCGGGAAACTTCCAATGGGTTTACCTCCACGCCAAAGCCGAATTCGATGCTGGTCACTTCGACAGCGCCGCGAAAGACTTTGCGGAAGCACTGACATTGCAGCCAAAATATCTACCTGCTCAGCTCTATATCGGCGAGTGCCTGATCGCGAGTGCAGACTGGGACGCGGCGCAGAAGCTGTATCGCGGGATGGTTCAAGACCAGTCTCAATGCCCGCAGGCATGGTACGAGCTCGGGCGTACGCAGGCAGCAAAGGGCGATCACGCTGGATCTGCTGCCTCCTACAGGCGAGCTTGTGAACTGTTCCCGCGATATGGCGCGGCACACTTCGCGCTGGCGGGAGAGCTGCGCAAAACAGGAAGCGCTTCCGATGCCGCCGAGCACCTGAAAGCTTACTCGCAAACCAAGGACCAAGATCCGCCGCTCGAAGACGCTTTCTTCGCAAAGGTCCGGAGTCTGAATCAAAGCTCAACGGTGCATTTCCAGCGTGCGGCTGAGCTGGATGCAGCGGGCAAACTCGACGAGGCGGTGCGGGAACATCAGGCCATTCTCGCGGCGGATCCAAACAACCTACAGGCGCATGTAAACCTGATCTCGCTTTACGCGCGTTTAGGCGATGCCGCACAGGCTAAGCAGCATTTCGAGACTGCATCGACGCTTGATGCCGGGCGGTCGGACGCTTGGTATAACTATGGCGTTCTGCTATTCAGCGAGCATCAGCTGCAATCTGCGGAGCAGGCCTTTCAACAAGCTCTAAAACTCACTCCTGATTACGCCGAAGCGCACAACAATCTGGGCGCAGTCTTTGAAATGCAAGGCCGGCTGGAAGACGCGGCGAAGGAGTTTCGTTCCGCCATTGCAAGTAAACCCGACTACCCGCTGGCACGGTTCCATCTGGCGCGCCTATTAGTGAACCAGCGCGATTACGACGGGGCGATCCAGCAGCTTGAGCGTGCGCTGCAGCCCGAAGAAGAAAACACGCCAATGTACACATATGCCCTGGCGGCCGCTTGTGCGCGCGCAGGCGATCGAGAACGGGCACTGCGTTACTACCGGCTGGCTCACGAGCGCGCCGCCGCTCACGGCCAAGCTCGACTACTCGCGACGATCGACCAGGAAATGCAACATTTCAATAGTCAGCGATGAGTGAGATCTCACGCCGCGATTTTGTGGGCGCTCTCGCCGTTGCGGGATGGCGGGAGTCACCGAGCCAGCAGGGCCGCGGTCTGTTCCGTGATATCGCAACCGAGACCGGGCTCATCTTCGACCACCGCAACGGTGCCAGCGGCAAGCATTACATGCCCGAGATCATGGGTCCCGGAGTAGCGCTTTTCGATTTCGACAACGATGGGGATCTTGACGTTTATCTGGTGCAAGGAGTTGCACTCGATGGCAACGGAACGTCCGTTGCCGGTGCGGCCGGCAGTATGCCAGGCAATCGCCTCTTTAAAAATCTGCTGAGCGAGACCGGCCAGCTTCGCTTCGTCGACGTAACTGCTCAAGCGGGTGTTGGCCACATCGGGTACGGGATGGGGGTGGCAGTTGGAGACTACGACAACGACGGTCGACTCGACCTCTACGTCACGAACTTCGGCCGTAATGTTTTATTTCACAACAACGGCGATGGAACATTCACAGACGTGACGGCCAAAGCGGGTGTCGAGGACGAGCACTGGTCCACGAGCGCCGCGTGGGTGGATTTTGATGGCGACGGCTGGCTCGATCTTTTCGTCTGCAACTATGTCGATTTTACGGTGACGGGGAATCGCGGATGCGTTTCGGCATCCGGCGAGCCGGATTACTGCACGCCGAAGATGTACCGTCCCGTGCCTTCCCGCCTGTTTCGCAATCTTCGGAACGGGCGGTTCGAAGACGTGAGCGATGCTGCAGGCATCAATCGATTCTACGGGCCAGCGCTAGGGGTTGTGTGCGCGGACTTTAATCACGACGGCAAGCCGGATATCTACGTTGCCAACGATACCGCCGCCAATCTGCTCTGGCTGAATAAGGGAGATGGAACGTTCCGGGAAGCGGCACTCGACACCGGCGTGGCGTACAGCGCTGAAGGTAAGCCGAAGGCGGGCATGGGTGTAACGATCGCGGACGTGCAGGACGATGGCAGCAACGTGTTGCTGGTGACGAATCTGACCCGTGAGGGGGTAACGGCTTTCCGCGGCGATCGCACGGGCCAGTTTGAAGATGTTACGGCTCAGCTCGGCCTCTTGCAGCCTACATTCGGGCTCACTGGGTTTGGCGCCCAATGGTTCGACTACGATAACGACGGCTTTCTCGACCTGTTTATTGCGAACGGCGCCGTCACTCTGCCGGAAGCGACACAGAGGAGTTCCTCGCCGTATGCGCAGCGCAATCAGCTCTTTCATAATGAGAGAGGGAAAAAGCTGCGCGACGTGTCAGATCTTGGAGGCCCAGCTTTTTCGAGCGGAGGTGTGAGCCGCGGCGCAGCTTTCGGTGACATCGATAACGATGGTGCAATCGACATCGTAGTGGCCAATAACAACGGCCCGGTCGAGCTATTACACAACGAGTGCGCACAAGGAACTCACTGGCTCACGCTCAAGCTCGAATGCCCGCGCGAAAATCAGTTTGCGATCGGGGCCAGAGCGGCATTGATCAGCAGCCGCAAAGTATCAGCCTGGCGTTATGTGCGTACCGATTCTAGTTACCTGAGCGCGAACGACCTCCGAGTGCATTTCGGTTTGGGCAAAGAGACGGTCTGTCGACGCCGTACTGGTTGTCTGGCCAGATGGCAAAGCAGAGCGATTCGAAAGAACCGGAATCGATCGCATCGTGACGCTCCGGAAAGGCGCCGGCAAGCCGGCGGCTGCATGACGAAACGATTTGCATTCTCCTCAGTGTTTGCGCTAACCGCTGCCGCTGCTCTCTGCTTTCGTTCGAGCGCGGATCAGCCGTCGTCCCCGATTCAGTTTCGCGATATAGCGAAGAGCGCCGGATTGAACTTCGTTCTGGAAAATAACCCGACACCCCAAAAGCACATGATCGAGACGATGGCCGGAGGCGTGGCCGTATTTGACTACAACGGCGATGGGCGGCCGGATATCTTCTTCACCAATGGTGCCGCTCTTCCCTCCCTCGAGAAGGACTCGCCGAAGTATCGGAACCGTCTTTTCCGAAACGACGGCGCTATGAAGTTCACGGACGTAACCGAGGCGGCTGGTGTTCAAGGCGCCGGTTACTCCATGGGAGCGGCCGCCGCTGATTACAACAACGATGGCAAGGTGGATCTTTTTGTAGCGGGTGTCTATCGAAATCTCCTTTACAAGAATCTAGGGAATGGAACGCTGCAAGACGTTACCGCATTATCGAAGGTAAAGAGCGATCGCTGGTCTGTTGCGGCGGGCTGGTTTGATTACGATCGCGACGGACTGCTCGATCTCTTCGTGGTCAACTACGCTGCCTGGACTCCGGCCTTCAATCGCTATTGCGGCGACGAGACTCGCAACATACGCGTTTATTGCCACCCGAAGTACTTTGAGCCGGTGGCAAACCAGCTTTATCGAAACCGGGGCGATGGAACATTTGAAGATGTTTCGGAAACGGCGGGCATCGCAGGTCTGAAAGGCCGCGGAATGAGTGTTGCCTTCGCAGATTACGACGGCGACGGTCTGCCCGACGTGTTCGTCACAAATGACAATCTGCCCAACTTTCTATTTCATAATCGCGGTGACGGCACTTTCGAAGAAGTCGGCCTGACTGCAGGTGTAGCGCTGCTCGAGCATGGGCGAGCAATCGCCAGCATGGGCACTGATTTCCGCGACTACGACAACGATGGCCGGCCTGACATCGCGGTCACCGCGCTAACCGGCGATACTTTCCCGCTGTTTCGAAATCACGGCGATAAGACTTTCGAAGATGCTACCTACCCAAGCCAGATTGGGCCCCAAAGCATCCGGTGGAGCGGCTGGGGTTTGGGCCTCTTCGATTTCGACAACGATGGCTTGAAGGATTTGTTCACTGCTAACTCGCATGTCAACGATCGCATCGATTCGTTTGAAGCCACACCATACAAACAGGCGAACCGAATCTTCAGAAATCTGGGGAGTGGCAAATTTAGCGACGTCTCGCGGAACGCAGGCGAAAGTTTTCAGATTGAGCGCGCCCATCGCGGCAGCGCCTTTGCCGACTTTGATGGCGACGGCAAAATTGACGTGCTCGTATCGTCGCTTGGAGAGCCGGCCGAACTTTGGCAGAACACCAGCGCGTCTTCGAATCACTGGCTCGATATCGTTCTAATCGGTGCTCGCAGCAATCGTGATGGGATCGGTGCTCGAATCCGGCTTGGCAACCAATGGAACGAGATGACAACGGCTGTCAGCTATGCGTCTTCCAGCTACTCCGGTGTTCATTTCGGGCTTGGCCGCACGCCCGTGGTGGAGACAGTTGAGATCCACTGGCCTAGCGGTACGGTGCAGAGCATCCGCAGCGTGAAAGCCGATCAGACCTTAACCATTCATGAACCGGTTCGCCGATAGATCTTGACTTTCCCCGCCGTCAACCTTAACCTGATCAAAACGACGAAAATCGAAGAACACCGGAATGCTGACGAAAGCCAGCGAAAATCCAGGTTCTATAGGTGGAGAGAAGCAGAGTGGCGCAGGGGTGTCCGTACAGTGATAAAAGCCTTGGCTTGAAAGAGGAGATCTCGCGTCGGGATTTTCTCGACGGAGTACTGCTCGCTTCAGGTGCAGCGCTCTTTTCTGGTGCCGCGCCTCAGCAGATGAGCGCTCAAGTTGAAGGCTGGACCGGATACACAGGCGAGGGCGATTACAAAGGTATAGCCGGTAATTCGGAACAGGTAGTTCAAAGCGCGCATGCAGTGCGTGATGGCGCTTACGATAAAGCACCTGCCGCGCTGATCGACACTAACGAAACATTCGACTGCGTGGTCGTAGGCGGTGGTTTTGCGGGGCTTTCAGCAAGCCTCTTCTTTAAGCAAAGAACTCCCGGCAATCGGACCTGCCTCGTGCTCGATAATTCCCGCGTGTTCGGAGGCGTTGCGAAGCGCAACGAATTTGTCGTAGACGGTCATCGCCTCTACGCTCCTCAGGCCTCGGTCCATTTTCAGCCGCCTTATCCGAACAGCTTTCTAAAAGGGGTTTACGACGCGATCGGTGTCGACTGGAGCGCGTTCAACCAGTACCAGACCTGGCAGGGGCCGCCTGCGGATATGTCGCTGCCGCGCAGTCCTTATCGGGTGGAGGGCTATACCGCGAGGAGCACTTACGGCTTCTACTTTGGAGCGAAGTACGGCCACACTCCTGGGATTTGGGTGAGAGACCCGTGGCGCGACAACCTGGCCAGGACGCCGTTTTCCGAGGATCTCCGAAGAGAGATGCTTTCGTGGCATAACCGCCAGCACGCGACGGCGCGGCTGGTCTACGATTATCCCGGTGATGCAGTTTCCCGCGAGCTAGACAGCATGACGCTCGAAGATTACTGGGTGCGTCTGTACGGGATCAGGCGCGAGACAATCCGCTTCCTAACGGCTTCAGGTACAGCCGGTGGATTCGGCCTGGGACCAGACGCTTTGTCCGGCTTCCTCGAATACGAGTGGTCGAGAAATATCCCCACGGTGGACGACTCTATGGAAACAGGCATCCAGATGTTTCCCGGCGGAAACAGTGGCTTGAACCGGCTGATGGTGAAAACACTTATCCCGGAATCGATCGAGGGTCCGCGAGGTATGGAGACGACCTGGAAAAACCCAATCGACTTCCATGCACTGGACCTGCCGGGCCAGCCGGTACGGATTCGTCTGCAATCGACTGCCGTTCGAGTCGAACATCAGGGTGAACCGGCAAAATCAGAGTTTGCCTGGGTGACTTACACCCGAGACGGAAAGACCTACCGTTTGAAGGCGCGCACGGTCGTCATGGCCGGAGGCGGCTGGATGACTAAGCACGTGGTGCGCGATCTCGACCACGACCGCAAAGCCGCGTACGCGACGTTCTCTCACTCGCCGTATATGGTGGTCAATGTGGCCGTTCGAAACTGGCGGTTCCTTTCGAATCTCGGGCTTTCAGGCGGCAACTGGTTCGACGGCTTCGGACGCTACACGGAAGTTCGCAAAGTAGCTAAATTTGGGACCGATATGCCCACCGTCGGCCCAGACTTACCGACTGTCTTAACCTTTTTCATCGACTACACAAAGCCAGGTCTACCAGCAGCCGAGCAAGCTCACCTGGGGCGCACGGAGATTCTCGCAACGCCATATGAAGTTTACGAGCGGCGGATTCGTGAGCAGATGACCGAAATGTTCGGAGCGTCCGGATTTGACGCAAAGCGCGACATCGCTGGGATCGTTCTAAACCGTTTCGGGCACGCTTTCATCAATCCGCAGCCGGGATTTTTCTTCGGCAGCAATGGCAAGCCGGCGCCTCGCGATGTGCTTCGCAGCGCTCCATTTGGCAGGATCGCATTCTCCCACTCCGATCTTGCGGGAGCCATGGACCACCGCAACGCCTTTATCGAATCGAACCGTGCAGTAAGTCAACTACTCGACCAGGTACTGACTTAATCAATAAGAAAGATCTTCTAAACAATGCTTTTACGCCAACCTAAGCTTTCAGGCCTTCTCGCGCTCGGCCTCTGCCTTCTCGCTGGGCCCCATGCGGCTTTCGCTCAAGTCGATACCGGCTCGATATTTGGAACCATTCGGGACGCTAGCGGGGCGATTGTTCCCGGTGCCCGAGTGACACTCACAAACGAAGGAACCGCTCAGGTTCTAACAACAACCAGCGGGGCCTCCGGCGAATACACGTTTTCACCGGTTAAGATCGGCCGTTATGCTGTATCGGCCGAGTTTAAAGGCTTTCAACGAGTCGAACACACCAAAGTTACGGTCGATGTACAGCAGCGCGTCGTGGTCGATTTCGCGCTGCCGCCCGGTCAGATGACGGAGACGGTGATGGTCACGGGCGAACCTCCCCCTTTACAGACACAAGACGCCTCAGTGGGCCAGGTAATTGGCGCCCGCACCATAAACAATCTTCCTTTGAATGGGCGGAACTTCACATTTCTTGCGCAACTTTCTGCAGGAGTTACTCAGGACCAGCAAGATACTCGCGGCTTAGGCGCTAGCGGCAGCTTCTCGGCCAATGGTGAACGGCCATCGCAGAATAATTACTTACTGGACGGCATTGATAATAATTCCAACTTAGTCGACTTTTTGAACGGCTCTGCCTTTGCTGTTCGTCCGCCAGTAGACGCGATCGCAGAGTTCAAAGTCCAGACAAATAATTACAGCGCAGAATTCGGCCGGTCGGCCGGAGCAATCCTCAACGCTTCTATCAAGTCTGGAACGAATCAGTACCACGGCAACGCCTGGGAATTTCTGCGTAACGATAAGCTCGACGCCGCGAACTTTTTTGAGAATGCGGGGGGCATACCGAAGGGAGCATATCGCCAGAACCAATTCGGATTCACGTTTGGCGGACCCATCAAAAAAGATAAGCTCTTCTTCTTTGGTGACTACGAGGGGACGCGTATCCGGCAGGCGCTGAACTCTGTGAATACTGTTCCAACAGCTCTGGAGCGTGGTAGCGGTTACACGAACCTATCAGAGTTATTGAACCAAGGCGGTACACGCACCGATCTGCTTGGACGAACCTATGCTCTGGGTCAGGTATTCGACCCCTCTACAACTCGTGCCGTCGCCTGCGGAGTACCGGATACTCTCACAGGCTTGAGCGCACCTTGTGGGGGTGCCGCCTCTGGAAGCCAGCTGGGATATATCCGCGAACCTTTTCCCGGCAACATCCTTCCGGCGAATCGCCTGGATCCCAACGCAATCAAGTTACTCAATGTCTATCCCGCTCCGAATAACCCTGGGCTGTTTAACAATTATGCGACTAACCCAGTTTTGCGCAACGATGTCAATCAATTTGATATTCGCTCGGATTACAACATCACGGAGAAGGACAGTATCTTTGCGCGCGTCAGTTACTCAGATAATCCAGCATTCTTCCCGGCGCCCTTTCCTGGCATAGCAGATGGCGGTTCCTTCTCGCAAGGCTTTCAGACTGCCACGTCCACCAATGCGGCATTAAGCGAGACGCACCTGTTTTCGCCAACCTTGGTAAACGAATTCCGTTTGGGCTTCAACCGGATTGCTACCACGCGCACGCAGCCGAATTCGGATAACCTGGGTGCCTCAGAGGAGTTTGGAATTCAGGGTGTGCCGCAGGTTGCGAGTAATGGCGGCCTCGGGGCGATCTCCATAGCGGGCCTGGGCCGCTTAGGCAGCAACAACTACTTGCCGTCTATCGAGTACAGCAACACGTATCAAATTACGGAGAACCTTACCCAGCAGATCGGAAGACACTCTTTGAAGGCCGGCTATCAGTACCAGCAGCTGCGATTTTCCATTCTGCAGCCGCCGCAAGGAAGAGGCTCGTTCGACTTCAGTGGCGGCTTCACTGAAATCCCTGATGCAGGAGGTGGAAACACCGGCTTAGCACAGCTTCTATTAAGCCCTATACCAGGGACAGTGCCGGGCGCAGCCGATTACGTAGGGGGCGCCGATAACGTGTCCGCTTCTAACATTGCCAATACCGATCAGAAGCGCAACTATCACGGCCTGTACTTTCAGGACGACTTTCATGTTACGTCCAAGCTGACCGTGAATCTTGGTCTCAGGTGGGAGTACTTCGGTCAGCTTATTGAACGCTATGGAGCTCAATCGAACTTTCTGCCTTCCGGATCGAGTAGCCCATCGGAGTTTCTCCTGACTAAGAAGCGTTGCAACACGCCGCTCTCGCCCGAGTTTTCTGCCGCGGCGCAGGCAGATAATATTTCCGTCGTTTGCTCGAGCCAGCCTGGCTTGGGCGAGTCGCCGAAGCTGAACTTCTCGCCCCGAGTTGGATTCGCTTACCAGCTCACTCCGAAGTTCGTCGTCCGCGGCGGCTACGGTTTATTCTACGGCGGCTTCGAAAACTCAGTGGTCGAGACTTACGTCGATTTTCCTTTTCAATTCGGGCTCGGGTATTCCAATCTGACGCCTAACGCGCCTATCGTTTATCCCAATGGGGCGATCGGAACGCTAGAGACCGGGATCTCGGCCATCCCGCTTACACCAGCTGCGGTCCAGCCGGCCGGAGTCTCATTCACAGGCGAAGACTATCGCCCGAAGACTTCCTATACGCAAGGTTACAATTTCACGCTGCAGTATCAGCTCACTCAGAACGACACGGTTCAGGCCGGCTACGTCGGAAATACCGTCCGGCATCTGGGGGTTTACACAAACCCGAATTCGCCAGGCCAGATACTTCCTCCCGGCCTCAATACTTACGACTATTCTCCCTACCCGGACTTCCAAAACGGTTTCACTTACACTAGTTTTGCCGGCGATAGCTTCTATAACTCGCTGCAGCTTAACTATGAGCGTCGGTTCTCGGCCGGTCTGAGCGTGCTCGCTAACTTTACCTGGTCTAAGTGCCGCACCGATGCGGTCGATGTGCTTAACAGCACAGCGATTTCGGGTCGTGGCGCGTCGCGACTACCCGGTTTTGGCATACAGGGCGATTACGGTCTCTGTGACTTCGATATCCCCAAGGTCTTTCATCTAAGTGGCGTTTACGATCTTCCGGTTGGTCACGGCCGGCAATTCCTGAGCAACAGTAACAAGGTGGTGGATGCGGTACTCGGCGGCTGGAGCAGTAATTGGATCCTCACTTTGCAGGACGGACAGCCGGGTACTGTGCCCTGCGCGATCACCACCACTTCGGGCTTCGGCTGCTATGCGCTCTTAGTTCCCGGCCAAAGCGTTACGGCCGGCCCGCATAATGTTGATCAGTGGTTGAATCCCGCCGCGTTTACGAGTCCACCGGTGGCAACAACGGTCGGGCAATCCGACTACTCCCCGCTCGGCGGCGCTCCATCACAGTATTACGGCCCCGGTTATCACCGGCTCGATTTTTCACTGTTTAAGACCTTCCGTATCACTGAAAGAGCTACGACTCGAGTTTCGTTCGGAGTTCTTTAACCTGACAAACACGCCAAACTTCTCGCCTCCGGGCTTTGGTGGGAATGGTGTTACTGCAGCTCCTGGCGCACTCGACTATACTTCGTCGACTTTCGGTAAAATTACATCCACTCGCGACGGCCAAAATGATCAACGCGAAATTCAGTTCGCGTTGAAGCTATATTTCTGATACGGCGACCCACCTAGGGAGGAGTGAGTTTCATCTCTTCGTCGAGCTTGCTCTTCTCCTCCTGATCCGCCTTTTGGCGCTGTTGCGAATCTGCCAGTGTCTTTCTGGCTAGCTCGGCCTGACCGGTGGCCTGATAAGCCCGCGAGAGTTGATACCGCAGACTGCCATCGTTGTCTAGAGCAATCGCACGCTCAAGGTGAGGAATCGCAGCATTCGGCTTTCCCACCTGCATATAGGCGCGTCCCAGTGCGCTATGCGCAGGAATGAGGGTCTCGTTGTTCTTCACAGCGGCCTCTAGGCATTGAATAGCCTGCTCCGGTTGCTGAGTACTTAGCAAGGTATCGCCTTTGATAAAGTTGAGCTCCGCTGATTGAGGATTATCGTGTAGAAGCTCGTTGCCCAGCTTCAAAGCGTCCGGGTAAGCCCGGGCTCGATATAAAGCCGACAACAACTGCTCGCGCAAATGTTCGTCGCTCGGAGCGTAGCTCAGTGCCTTTCTCCACTCTTCCACCGATGCCAGATTCTGCCGTCGTTCGCCCATCAGCTCTGCACGTAGCTCGTGAATCTCCGGGCTCTCCGGCAAACTAGATAGCTTTTCGAAAGCGCTTGCGGCAAGCCTTGCGAATGCCCTGCTCTGCCAATAAAACACTTCGGCACTAGTCCCGGGCTCACGAATGACTTGTTCGTAGCGGCCAGCTGAGAAGTCGCATGCCTGCTGTGCCGCCGCACAATTTGGGGCGGCCTCTTTCTTCCGCTCGGTCTCTGCCCAATCGGCATGCCCGGTTTCTGCATATACGTTCGCGATTGAAACATGCAGGTCAGGCAAGTTCGGGTTGAGTTTTTCCGCCTCTCGATAGAAGAAGAATGCGCTGTGAAGTTGATGCCGGCGCACACGTCCGTCGCCGACCAGCGCAAACCACCAAGCCGACTGCGGCGCCTGCTTTTCAATACTTTCAAAAGCGGCTTCAGCCAGAGCGGAATAACTCCGGTTTAATCCATAAAAGGCGTGCGGATTGGCGGGTTCGAGTTCGGCTACCGTTCGGAACTCCTCCGCAGCTTCGGCATACTTGCCCGTCGCGAGAAGCGCATCCCCTAGCGTTTGGTGTCCGCCCGGATCCTCTGGCTGAAGACGAACATATTTTTGAAGAGGATCGAGCGATCGTTGAGCATCACCGGCGCTCAAATACGAAGCTCCGAGAAATAGCCAGGCTGGCGGGATTTCTGCATCGAGCTTAAGTGCACGTTGTAAGGGGCCGATTGCTTCGTGCGAATGTCCAGCCAGATGCAGCGCCATTCCGTAGTTCAGCAGTAAGCCCGCATTGCCGGGAACATCATGGACTAGCTCCCGATACACACTAGCGGCCTCGCCGAACTTCTGTTCTGCCATTAGCTCTTTACCGAGCTTCGATTTTTCAATCAAGGCCGATGATTGCGCCTGCAAAACGATCGCGGCAAGAAGCAATAGGAGTGAAGCCCGCACAGATCATTTATCATAGTCAATCAGTGCCTACCGGATGATTGGCGCAACGCTACTGCTTTTCATATTGGGTCCGGAGTCGACGCAGAGCGCTCCGGTTACCTTTAGCCGCGAGATCGCCCCCATCCTTTTCAAGAACTGCACCCCGTGCCATCGGCCGGGAGAAGCCGCGCCATTCTCTCTCTTGACTTACGCCGATGCCAAGCGGCACGCGTTGCAAATCGCAAACGTTACGAAACGGCGCTTCATGCCGCCTTCCTTGCCAGAACCGGGCTTCGGAGACTTCGCAGAGGAGCGGCGTCTTTCGGATTCTCAGATTGCGCTGATCCAAAACTGGGTGAAGCAGGGCTCACCCGAGGGCTCGGCTAAAGACGCACCGCCTCCGCCCCAATTCTTGTCTGCCTGGAAGCTCGGGACTCCCGATCTGGTGCTTCAGGCGCCCCAGGCGTATCGCCTCAGCAAGGACGGCGCGGAGGTCTTCTGGAACTTTATCATTCCGGTTCCGCTCTCGCAAACTCGCTGGGTCCGGGCTATCGAGATCCTCCCTGGCAACGCCAAAGTGGTCCATCATGCCAGCATCATCCTGGACCGCGCGCGCTCGGCGCGGGCTCGGGTCCCGACGGGCGCGGCTGGATTCTCCGGGATGGATCTTAACGTTGCCGAGAACTCGTTCGACCCAGATGGAACTTTTCTTGCCTGGAAGCCCGGCAGTGTCCCGCGCTTTGAACCGGACGGTATGGCATGGCGCGCCGATCCCGGCATGGATCTGCTTCTGAACGTTCACTTACGCCCTTCCGGCAAGCCTGAGTCAGTGCAGCCGACCATCGGTCTGTATTTCACAGAGAAGCCCCAGACGAAATTTCCTCTGCTCATCGAGCTGGAACACGACGGCGCAATCGACATCCCTTCCGGGGAACGCGATTACGTGTTGCGAGATGATTTCAAGACTCCTCTCGATCTCCAGGTGCTCGCCGTGTACCCTCACGCGCATTACTTGGGCAAACTGCTCGAAGGCTACGCGACTCTGCCGGACGGCACTCGCAAATGGCTGGTGCGGATTCCCGATTGGGATCTGAGCTGGCAAGGCGTCCTTCACTATAAAGAGCCCGTGTTCCTTCCGCGGGGCACTACCATTTCGATGCGCTTCCATTACGACAACTCCACCGGGAATGCCCGCAATCCAAACAACCCGCCACGGCGCGTGCGCGGAGGAAGCCACGCCGCGGACGAGATGGGCAATCTCTGGCTTCAGGTGCTGCCGTCGGGAGAAGGTGATCAGCGGCCCGTTCTCGAAGAAGCCGTTATGCACCGGCTCCTCGAAAAGTACCCAGATGACTTCGCCGCCCACTTTAATCTGGGCGACCTGCTCCTGAGCAGAGGCGACGCTGCGAGTGCAGTGCCCCATTTCGAAGCAGCTTGCAAGGCGCAACCATCGAGTGCGCTCGCAGCCAATGAACTGGGCCTTGCGCTGGCGTCGAGCACAAGACTGGCTGAGGCCAAGCAGCAGTTCGAACGAGCGCTACAGCTAGATACCAAGTTCACTGAAGCTCGCCTCAATCTCGCGACGGCTGAGGCAGCGGATCGCGAGTGGCCGCTGGCGGTCGGTAACTTCCATCAGGTGGTTGCTGAGCGCCCCACAGATGCGAAAGCAAAAGACCAGTTAGGAGAAGCACTGCTAGCGTGGGGCAATGAACTAGCAGACGCCGGGCAACATGACTCGGCAATCGAGCGCTATGAGCAAGCGCTCCAATTCCGTGCCGCTGACGCGGAACTCCACACGAACTTGGGAGTCGAACTTGCACGCCTCGGACGATTTGAGAACGCCGCCACAGAACTAGAAGCTGCCGTTCGCATCGATCCAGACTCTCAGCCCGCGCGAACTGCCCTCTCTGCTGTTCGCACTCACATCAACAGCAGAGGCAACTGAGCTGCTCGCATCACCAACCAAAGCGTAAGCCGAAGCGGATGCTTCGTTGGTCCGCTAAGGTGCTGGCCGAGCTAGTGGTTTGCATGAACGCGGAGTCGTTTACGTTCGCGTCAGGAAAACCGAAGTGCGGCGTGTTGGTGAGATTGAAGGCCTCGGCCTTGAAAGTCATCTTTAGCCACTCCCTAATCGAGAAATCACGGAACAGACTCAAGTCATTGTTGATTACGCCCGGTCCACGCAGCGTATTGCGGCCGAGGTTACCAAAGGTTGGCGTGTTCACCGGTGCGAATGCAGAAACATCGTAGAATTCCTGCAAACTCCCGATTTTGTGCACGGGACCAACTAAATCTCGCGGTTTGCGCAATTCCCCGGCGCATTCAAAGCCGTCGCGTCAGCCGTGACGGTAAAGGGCGCTCCGGAGTAGATCGCGATAATGCCATTTGCCTGCCAGCCTCCCAGCACGGCGCTCGCAACACCACTGTTCAAATACTTCTTGCCCTTGCCGAACGGGAACTCGTAAACATAGCCAAGGTGAAAATTGTGCGTGCGATCATATCCCGCCGTAGCGCGATTTCTATATAGGATCGGCAATAGTTCCAGTTGAGGCCTGCCCAGCCATCATCGTCCGTGTAGTTGATGGCATGCGACCAGGTATAAGCGCCCTGCACGGTCAGGCCCGTTCCCACGCGTCGCGTAAAAGAAGCTTGCAGCGAATGGTAATTCGCTCCTACGAATCCATTCCAGTAAAGCGTCTCGGAGGTACGCCCGAACTTCTGAAAAAGAGGCTGCCCGGCTTGTCCGGTGCCCGGTGCGGCTGCGTTTCCGTCCGATCACCAAATGCATCGACGGTGTCGGTCCCCACATACCCGATTGAAGTAACAAACTTCCAAGGCAGCTGTTTCTCGATGATGAAATTCCAGGACTGAATGTAGCCGCGCCGCAGATGCCCGTCAGTGATGAACCGCATGTCCGCCGAAGGGGGTAGTTCCACCTTCCCTGTGCTCTCGTTCGGACCGACTACAGGGGGGATGCCCTCTGCCAGCGTGTCGTACGGCGTGTAAGTATTGGTCTGAGTGAATGTGTCGCCCACGGTGAGCGGATAAAATCCGCGCAGCGGGCGGGAGAGCGGCAGGGGATCGCGTGTGATGCCATAACCCGTGCGAAGCACAGTCGAATCGTTCAAGCGGTAGGCAAGCCCGATGCGCGGGCTGATCATCTTATGGCTGACCGTGATGCCTAAATCCTTGGGTAAACCGCCAGCGCCGCCCAGGCTTACGATGTTCGTGTTCGGATCGTACTCTTCAATTCCGCCCCGGCCGGCACGCGTCATCAGCGGATACAACTCGTAGCGCGCTCCCAGTGTCGCGGTAAGTTTGGGCGTCACCTGCCAGCGATCCCGGAAGTACATCCCAAACTGCCACTCATAGGTGGTCATCTTCTCGTACTGAATGCTGCGTCCGACACTCGAAGTTAAGCCAAGAAGAAATGCTGCGTAGGAGTTAAATTGCGACGTTGTGTACGTCGGGTCGTTCAGAGCAGTCAGCCCTTGACCGAAATCCAGCTCACCACGCGGGCCCGCGCCCAGCTCCGGCTGGTAGTGGTTCAGGTGATGCCGAATGCCGTCGAACCCCATGCGGAATTCGTGCTTTCCATGAACAATCCCGAAGTTCTGGCTGCTGGCAAAGCTCTGATCGTTCCGAAACGAGGGAATCCAGCTCTGGTTGTTGCCAATATTCGAATATCCGCTGATGTTGAAAAACGGAAGTCCGCTCTCTCGCGGGTCAGGGCCGTTGGTGCCCGGGATGCCAAACACCTGTGAGCCCCAATCCTTACCGAAATCCGCCCCGATCGTGATATGGCCAAGGCGGGTAAAACCGTACGTGGCGTCGTAAATTTTGTTCGCACCCATCGTATAGGTGTAACCAACCGTCGCTATGTTGACTGACGTGTCGCCCGTTCCCGGACCGCCGTCGCACAGGCAGTTGCCGCCCGCTGCGCCTAGGCCAAACACTCCCGAAACATCCGCCTGCATGTACCCATAGCGGGCGAAGAGACGGAAGTTATTCGAGAGATTGACGTCCGTTTTGAAGTCGACGTTCTTGCGGTTGAATTTCTGCCCGGCGGAATTGAAATAGTTATTCGAGAAACCCGGCAGGTTCGGGAGGGGAATCAGAGCTTGCACTTTCGCAGCAATCGGGTCAATGACCGGAATCTGATTGTTAGCAAACGGTATCCGGCCGGTACCGTCGGGATTGCCGGTAGCCGGATTGTAAATGGTAGTCCCGGTACCGCTAAAATTCCCGGCTCTCTCCGCAGCGGTTGGCAGCGTAAAGAAAGCGTTACGATTGACTCGTTCGAAGGTTCCCTCGTAGCCTCCGAAGAAAAACCACTTGTTCTTAATGATCGGGCCTCCCAGAGTAAAGCCGGGAATGGTGCGGATGCTCTTTGGTTTTTTCGGATCAGTAAAGAAGTAATTCTTAGCGCCGAAATAGCTGTTTTCCAAATAGCCGAAAGCGGAGCCGTGCAGGCTGTTTGTGCCCGCTTTCGTGACAACAGTGATCGCCGCGCCGCCGGCCATGCCTTGATCGGCGTCGAAATTATCGGTAGCGATATTTACTGTCTGGATGGTCTCTGCCGGGGGCACATACACGGTATGGTGCGGCAGCCAAACGAAGACATTCACCGCGCCATCCAGGCGGGTACTGTTGTTGTTCCGGTTCGTTCCGTTGATGTTCGTGCTGAGTGACCGCGCGGGCGTGTCCGTATTGGCGTTCTGGAACACTGCCGGAGTCGAGCCGGGAACCAGGTCGATCAAGCTCTGGTAGTTGCGGTAATTCGATAACGGTAAATTCTGAATTTCTTTGGCGCTGATCTCTGTGTGGACGTCGGCCTTGTCCGTCTGCAGCTGCACCGCGGAGGCTTCCACCGTGACCTGCTCGGAGACGTTTCCTAATTGAAGAACCGTGTCGGCCCGAAAGACAGTATTGACGGTCACCGTAACGCCGGTCTTCTCGACAGCCCGGAACCCACTCGCTACGAACTTGATCGTGTAGTTTCCCGCCTGCACGTCGGAGATCGTGAAGCGGCCGCCGGAATCGGAGACATCGCTCCGGCTCTGTCCAGTTGCGGCGTCGGTTATGGTGATGGCTACCTTCGGGACGGCGGCCCCGCTCGGATCGGTGACATCACCGACGATCGAGCCGTACAATACCTGCCCGTACGCTGGACCGGCAAACGGAAGAACGGCACTAAATAGCAAAGCAAACAGCTGAATTTTGGTGCGCAACCTGACCCCCTTGAATCAACGTCGACAGCAAAGCGCGGCTATTCCTCAACAGCACTGAAGCTTACGGAGAGAACGAAGCCGTACTAATACTTTTAGTTGAGTACTTCCTTGCGATGTTAGGACCAGTTCGACGGGTTGTCAAGAACTTAGCCCGCGTTATCGTTTAAATACCAGTGGATAAAATTCTTAGACGACAGACATCGTTTCGATTGATTGCAGCGCTTCAAGCAGAGCCTGCACGTGAATTGGCTTAGAAAGGTAGCCATCCATTCCCGCTTGCAGGCAGCGCTCACGGTCACCGCTCATCGCGTGCGCCGTCAACGCGAGGATAGGAACGTGTTTTCGGGTCAGTCTCTCGCGCTCGCGGATCTTCGCGGACGCTTGCAGCCCGTCCATCTCCGGCATTTGCACGTCCATCAGGACAAGGTCGAAATCTTCCTCGGCTGATCTAAGTACGGCCTCGGCTCCGGTTGATGCGACCTCAACTGAATGACCATGCTTTTCTAACAGCCGCACGGCCAAGCGCTGATTGACGGGATTGTCTTCCGCGAGAAGAATTCGCTTCGATGCAGCAGCCGATTTGTCCTGAAGCCTTTCTCCCGGGAGGGGGTTGTTACTGACGGCTCCGGAGATTGCGGCTAAGATTGCGGTTTTCAACTCGCTTTCCGCAAGCGGCTTCAGCAGGTATCGCTCGATTCCGGCCAGACGACAGGCGGCGGCATCGGCGTGAAGGTTAGCCGAATCGAGCATCATGACGAGCGATCCCGTGTAATCATGATTTTGCTTCACTGAACGGGCCCAGGCAAAAACATCCAGGCCGGGAATCTGAGCGTCCAGCAGGATCAGCGTGTAAGGCCGTCCCGCTCGCACGCTGGCCTGAACCATTTGCAGCGCGTCGGGCCCGCTTTGCGCAAGCGTACACTCGACGTCCCAATTGGAAAGCATCCGCCGCAACAAGCTACAGCACGCCGCATTGTCATCCAGAACCAGCACAGGCAGATGCCGAAGCAGTTCTTGCCCTGAAGCATCCCGCGGCAAGTGTCGCCCTGAGGCAAAGGCAGCCGGCAGATCGAAAGAGAAAGTGCTTCCCTCCCCTGGATCGCTCTGGACCGAAAGGCATCCCCCCATAATGCGCACCAATCGGGAAGAAATCGTGAGCCCTAGACCCGTTCCGCCATATCGCCTGGTGATCGAACCGTCTGCTTGCGTAAATGGCTCGAAGATGCCAGCTTGTTTCTCGCGTGGGATTCCCAGCCCGGTGTCGCGGACCGAGAAACGCAGCAGCGGCCCTGGCACAGAGGCAGAGTCCAGCTTCACCTGCAGTACGATCTCACCTCGGCTTGTGAACTTGATGGCGTTGCCGAGCAGATTCACCAAGACCTGGCGCATTCGGGCGGAGTCGAGCAGTACATCGTCCGGGATTGCTTCGTCTACGTCGCAGATCAGTTCCAGTCCCTTCTGATGTGCTCCAAGGGCGAGGGATCGGCAAACCTCCTCGAGCAACGGCCGGATCTCACAGGCAACGGGCGCAAGAGTGAGTTTTCCCGCTTCGATCTTCGAAAAGTCCAAAACATCGTCGATCACTCCGAGCAAAGAATCAGCGCAGATTTTAGCAGAGGTCAGATACTCGTGCTGTTCACGTGTCAGCTCGGTCTCGAGTGCCAGCTCAGTCATTCCGATGATGCCGTTCATGGGCGTACGAATCTCGTGACTCATATTCGCGAGAAACTCGCTCTTCGCGCGGTTGCCAGCTTCGGCCGCCTCCTTCGCCTCCTGCAACTTTCTCTCGCTGCGCCTGTGACCGGTGATGTCGTGGAAGCCCCAAACCCGGCCGACACATTTACCCTTCACCCACTGCGGTTCCGAGTGGCGTTCGAAAACGCGGCCGTCTTTGAACTCGAGTACATCGTCGCTTTTGGCTTCGGGATTTGCATGCAGGTCTTTGATCTTCGCGACAAAACCGTCCGGCTCAACCAGCTCGCCTTTCAGCAGATCCATCAAGCTCGTTTCAGTCCGAGCGTTCCTCAGCCGTGAGGCAGATAGTTTCCACATTTCCGCAAAACGCCCATTTAGGTTGACGATTTTTCCATGCGAGTCGACCGCCAGCATGCCGTCTGCAGTTGATTCAAGCGTGGCCCGGATCATTTCCGTCTGGCTTTCGACACGCCTCCGCAACGTCGTCGCCCAGACACAGACCCCCAAGATTGCTATCAGAAGGACTCCTCCCAAGGCCAGCAGCTTGCCGACCGTCCACCAGGCGGCTCGCTTGATTACGGTGATGTCCCGTGGGCTGTCGAAGTAAAGTTTGAACGAGGTAGTCTGATTGGTTGACTGGCGATTGAGAACGCACACCCCGGTAAGCTGCAGCAGGCTACCCTCAGGCGGCCAGTTCGCTGCGTTTATTGACAAGACCGAACTGGAGGAAGCCGTAAACACGTTCGCTCCCTGCCGCAATACGAGCAGCACCTCTTTCGGCGTGACCGCAATCTGCGTGAGGCTTGCTTCGATGCGAACGAGTGTTGAATCGAACCGTCCGCGAAGGGCTGATGCTGCCGTGATCGAGACAGCATCAGGAACTGGCGTTTTGCCGACGACCCGGAAAGCTGCGTCCTCGAGCGCGGGATGTTGGTCCACAACACCAGGGAAGCCGAGCACATCCACTCGCGTTCCCGGCTCCAGTCTTTCCTCCTGCTTACTTTGTACGTAGGCGCTGCCGCGTGCGCCGCTAATGAAGAACGATCGGTCGGGCAAGTAGAGGGTCACAACGCCTTGCACTCTGACGCGATGCCCCGCAGCGCGATTGAGCGTGAATCGCTGCAGTTGCTCAAGCGGCAGCACGGGCATCATCCATGGATCTTGCGGCGACGAGCCGGAGACACTGATCTTCGCGAGGTCCGGCACATAAAGCGCGATGCCGATGAGCTGGTCGTCAAGATTGAAAGCGGCGCCGCAGTTTCCGTGAATGATGACCTCCGCATCGATGTATTTCTGAGCATCAAAGCCCGCGTGATTAGCTACTTGGGCCGTGAGAACGCCATCCGGCATGGCGACTTCGAGCAACAGCAGATTCGATGCGGGATCGATCTGAGCGCTCCGTACAATGCCTTCCACCTCCACCCACTGGCCATCTTCGCGACTTGAGAACATCTGGCTGAAGAGCACCCGGCGCGCTTTGGGAAGTGGGGACGTCCCGAGAACCGTCCAGGACGCTTGCCCGATCTGGGGAGCGAAATCCGGCTGCTCGCTCGTGCCTGATATGACAAGCAGATCTCCGACACTCAGGGCCGGAGTGCGCGCTTCGAGATTAACCCAAATACCGCCCGTGCTGTCGTGCACGAATAAGTTGCGACTCGGGGAGCTGCCGTGCTCGTCCGCCAGCGCAGGCGCATAGTAGGTAACTACAGCGTTGAGACGGATTGGGTAGCCCTTCTCCGCTTCTGTGCGCGTCAACCGTTGGATCTCTTTAACGCTGGTTAGAGTGGGTAGCTTCGAGTCCGACGGTGTGGCAACTGCGCTGCGACCCGACAAGCCGAGAAGCACCGCTAGGAGCAAAGGCATTCTTGGCCAGCGCACTTCGGGTCTCCAGAGGTGGGATGTCCTATACAGCGACGGTTCTTCCCTATGTTCGTGCGATCGTGTCACCCAAAATCTCGCAGGCGAGCCTCAGAAAGTTCGGGCGCATCGCCCTGGTCGGTGCCGGCGCGAGCGCCAGCTAAGTATACATAGTCGTTTAGCCGCAGATCCGATCCGGCGAACGCGATTTAGACGGCGCCGGGGTGCGAAACTAACCTGCATGTCCTCCAGACGTCGCCCCGGTAAGTCCGCAGAATGATTTCACATCGTTTTCAGAGTATTTGTTTGGCCATTGCATTTTTCGGTGCGACCGCAGAGAGCGCGCAGAAGATCACTCGGGGCTCGAACATTCCACCAGCCGACCTCATCCTGACAGACGCGAAGATCTATACGGAAGACGGCTTCCACCAGACCGTGGAAGCTCTCGCGGTCCGTGACGGCAAGATCATTTTCACTGGTACCGCCGACGCCGCTGCCAAATGGATCGGACCTCGAACCGTGGTTGAACACGCGGGCGGACGCCTTATTCTGCCGGGCCTTATCGACGCGCACATCCATCCGATGGGCATCGTTGATTTTGGCGGCTGTAGTCTGCACTCAAAGGCTCGCACCCTGGCAGACATCGCAGCTTACGTTAGCGCCTGCTTGAAGCAAACGCCCCTTGAACCCGGCCACTGGCTGCTGGTCTCGGATTGGGAGTACGGCGGAGGAAATCAGGCCGATGCCGCTCACCCAACACTGCGAGCCGCGCTTGATGCTGCCTCCGTACGCAATCCCATACTCATGATGGGATGGGACGGCCATCACGCTGTTTACAACACGCCTGCCCTTGCCTTAGCTAAAAACGCAGCTGGCGAAACTGTCGGCTATTCCAAACAGACCCTTGCGACCGTCTTCGCTCAATACAGAATGTATGTCGGCGTCGACGCCGCCGGGGAGCCGAGCGGCGATATCGCCGATCAGGGCTGGATTCCGATCGATTCCAGTCAGATCTCCCGTGATGAACACCAGAAGCTCCTGAACGCTCCCGAGCGGCTGGCGGCCCGCATCGCGAGTGCGGGAATCACAGCGGTGCAGGACGCTAACAGCGACCCTGAGGGCTATCAGGTTTACGACGAGCTACTCAAACGCGACAAGCTCACCTTTCGATTAAATCTGGACCAATTTTTCCTTCCGGAATCGTTCCGCGACAGTGGTGGCCGCGTTGATTATGACAAACTGCTGGCACAAGCCGACGTTGTTCGCAAGAAGTACGGCGCGAACCCGCTCGTCCGTGCCGACGCCGTCAAGGTCTATGCCGATGGCGTTCCAGAAGCCAACCCGAACAACAATCCGCCCACGCTTGGTAATTCGCCCCGCCCAGTGCCTTACCTGCAGCCTATCTTTAGCAAAGATGTGAATGGCAAGCTATCTGTCTCAGGCTACGTAGACCTTTCCTCCCCTGTTTGTGTTCACGTGCGCGCCAGACCCGAAGAGTACACCTCGCCCGAAGCGATCTCGCAGTTTCTGAAGCTGTATGGCTACCATCCCCGGCAGTGCGCAATCTCCTACGGCGTTCCCGAGCATGCGCCCGCAATATTCAACGAGTACATCAAGCGTGCCCATCTGGCCGGCTACACCATTCACGTTCATTCCATCAGCGATGAAGCGGTTCACATGGCGATTGATGCGATCGAGGCAGCGCGTGCCGCCGACGGCAACTACTCGCGGCCCGACACGCTTGCTCACGTCCAATTTGTGACTCCGGAAGATGTTATTCGCATGGGCCGTGATCGACTTTATCTCGCCTTTACATATAGCTGGATTTATGCGGAGCCCGAGGGCTACGATCTGAGCATCGTTCCGTTCTTCGACAAAGTCTCGGGAAACACTTATGAAGCGTTTCACAATCCGGATAGCTACTACGAGCGGAACAGTTATCCCACGAAAACGGCGAAAGCAGCAGGTGCGATCCTGGCCGCTGGTTCTGATGCGCCAGTGCTAACAAAAGATCCGCAGCCGTTTGTGAACATGGAATTCGGTGTAACCCGCGCGCGGCATGGGCTCCGTCCTCTCAGCCCGCAGCAGCGCCTTGATATCCGGGATCTGATCGATGCTTACACGATCAATGGCGCTCGCGCTTTGGACCGGGCTTCCGAAATCGGGTCGCTTGAGGTGGGCAAGTCAGCAGACTTCATCGTCGTCGACCAAAATATTCTTGCTCTTGCCGATGAGGGACGGGCCGATAAGATTGGCGATACGAAAGTTCTGGAGACTTTCTTCAAAGGAGTGAAAATCTATTCCGCTGCGGACAAGTAGCGGATCTATCTTCGTCACTCACCCACAGCCGGGGGAGCGCGCATAAAAAGCATTTCCTTTGAAGTCGAGCTCTTGCAACCCTGCGCGGGATGTGTAAAAACCCCGGATCGTCTCCGGCTTCAGGTAATCGAAAAACCGTGTGCCGGCATTCTCCGCTCGCGGGTGTGGGGCATCATCGCCGATTTCCTGCAGCAATGCTATCTGCTGTCCCGTTTCGAGCGCGAGAAATGGTTTGGAGTAAAAGGTATGTGCTTTGTCAGCGATCCATTGAAGCCCTTCCGAACATATACGGGCCGGATTCGCCTTCGCAAGGCGCTCTACCTGTGCGGAGCCAATATAGGCAACGGTCAGGGCCCGATGAGAAGGACGAAGGGCCTCTATCGCCTCCTGTTCACTTTTAGCACTTGCGACTCTAAGATCCACCCACTGCGCTATCTCCTGACTGATACTTGCTTCTCCGGCCTCGCCCAGCAGCATGCCAATGAGCTGTCCCACGACAAGGAAATCGGGTTGTGAAAAGAATAAGGGCCGGAACGGTTCGTGCGGCGGACGCACGTAATCAGTAGGGCAATCCGGTGGGATAGGGCGGAAGCGGTCCGCGCTCATAAGTGCATGCCCAAGGTGATCTCTTGATGGCTGGTACACTCCAGCTGGCAACTCAGGAGTCTGCGGCGTCTCAGCCTGGAGAGTGCCAGTTATGCCCACGCCGACAGCGGCCTGCGTTATCGTTATTAACCAATCTCTGCGGGAGTGATCTGGCATAAGCTGCTGCAGGTTGTCTAGAGCTCGTTCCGCTTAGAGGCGCTGACGATGTAGTCCGCCGCGCGCACCGAAATGGCCATAATCGTCAGTGTCGGTTCGTAACATCCTTGCGTAACGAACGCCGCGCCGTCCGTGACGAACACATTTTTCACGTCGTGTACCTGATTGTAAGCGTTCAGGACGCTCTTCTTAGGATCCTTTCCCATTCGCGCGGTTCCACATTCATGAATGTTCTTGCCGAAGATACTAAGTTCTTCGCCGGGCTGATTTACCTGATTGATCTTCAGCGTATCGAGCATGTTTACGATATCCCGCCTCATTGCCTTGGCCATGTTCCGCTCATTCTCACCGAAGCTGGCATGTATTCTTAAAACCGGGATGCCCCAGGCGTCTTTCGTTTGCTGATCAAGCTCGACGTAATTGTCGAAGCGCGGCAGGCACTCGCCTTGTGCCTCCATAGAGAAATAGTACGGGATTTGACTGCGCACCTTTTCTCTCCAGGCACGCCCGAAGCCCGGAATAGAAAACGCCTGCTCATAAAGATGCTGGCTCGCGGTTCCGTCAAAGCGGTAGCCGCGAAGGAAATCAGCATCGGCGTGGCCGCTCGTGTTCGCATATTTTGGAATCAAATAACCGCACGGGTTGCCGGTCGGTTCCCGCTTTGCGCTCTTCAGCGAAGCAAGTTCACCGCCTGCGCCTTCCACCGTGAAGTGATCCATCAGATAATGACCAAGAATGCCGCTGGAATTGCCGATACCATTCGGAAAGCGCGGCGAGCGCGAATGAAGTAGAATCCGAGTCGATTCGAGTGTGGATCCCGCAATGACGACAATCTTTGCGCGCGCTTCACCGTGCGTTCTGCTCACCCGATCGATAAAGTGAACGCCCTCCGCTTTGCCTTCTCTATTTGTGATGACATGACTCACCACCGCATCGCTCTTTAGCGTGAACTTACCGGTGTGGGCGGCGGCCGGAAGTGTCACTGAAGGACTGTTGAAGTAGGAAGCAGTGTGGCAGCCGCGCTGGCATTGGTCGCAGTAGTGGCACGCCGGCCGTCCATTGTGCGGCACGGTTAGATTCGCCACCCGGTCGGGCATTACCCGCCAGCCGAACTGCTTCTCGATGATGTCCTTTGCAAAGACCTCACCGCACGACAGGTTCATTGGCGGCAGAAACTTTCCGTCCGGCATCTGCCCTAATCCCTCGCGAGACCCGCTCACGCCGATGTAACTTTCTACCCGGTCATAGTAAGGCTCGAGCTCGGCGTAAGTGAAGGGCCAGTTCTCTTCGTAGCCGTCTCGGCTGGCCGCCTGGAACTCATAATCGCTGTATCGATAGCTCTCGCGCGCCCAGCAGAACGTTTTGCCCCCAACTTGCCGTCCTCGGATCCACATGAAGGGCTTATCGCTCGGAAAGGTATAAGGATGCTCGTTGTCGTTCACGAAGAACTGATGGCTGTACTCATCGCAGGCATAACAGAGACGCTGAACCGGTTGGTCCGTCAGCATCTGCTTCTGATTTCCGAATCCTCGATATCTCACCTGATACGGCCACGCATGCTCGGTAAAATCACGACTCGGCACACGCGGCGGTCCAGCCTCGAGCATCAGAACTTCCATTCCGTTTTCCGTGAGTTCTTTCGCTACCCAGCCGCCGCTCGCTCCCGAGCCGACCACCAGCGCGTCGTAAATCTTTGTCACTTCCCAATACCCCGCAGAACTCTTACTTTCGCAAATTCGCGGTCGGCGTCCGCTTGCCTTTTATCCCGTTCGTAAGCCCGGCCCAGTTGGTAGTGCACGTATGGCTTACCAGGGGCCGCTGCGGCAGCGAGTTCGAGGTGTTCGATAGCCTGGCGCAGTTGCCCTGCCCCTAGCTTTGCTTTGCCATATTCGTAATGGGCATCGGCATTCTGGGGCTGAACGGCCAGAACTCGCTCCAGTTCCGCCATCCCCGCCGAACTCTGATTGCGGTGGAGCAGCGTCACCGCAAGATCGTACCGATCGTTCACGTTCCGCGGATCAATCTCGAGTTCCGCTCGAAATTCAGCTTCGGCCTCGTCGAGCCGGTTCTGCTTCAAAAGCAACAAGCCCAAATCGTAATGCGCATCTGGCGTGCGTGAATCTAAACGAAGAGCTTCCTTGAATTCTGCTTCCGCCTGCCCCAGCTGAGCCACGCTCGCGTACACCTGTCCCCAAAGCAAGTGGAGCTCCGGCGAAGTTGCATGCCGTTTCAGAAGATCGGCAAACACTGCCTGCGAAGCTTCGAGTTGACCAAGCCGGGCGTAAGCGCTACCGAGTGCCAGCAGCACCTGCATATCATCGGGCTCAACGCCACGGGCCCGAACGAGAGGCGGAACCGCGCGTTCGAACTGCCGGCTGTGAAACAACGCTAGCCCTATTTGCTTGTCGATTCCCGGTCGCTCGGGATGCTGCGACTTTTCCATTGTGAACTCGCGCACAGCGGCTTCGTAATCACCCGAGCCAGCAGCTTTGAGCCCGAGCTCGTAGTGGCTGGCCCCGAGCGCGAGTTTGCACAGAGGCATTACCATGCCGGCCACCACAGCCAAGCGCCGGATTCTCCCTGCCGAAGCGGTCCTAACCGGCACCTTCATAGTTCTAGAACAGCAGTTTCAAAGCAAATTGAATCTCTCGTGGAGCCCGCATACCGTTCACCGTTCCGAAAGGAGCCGACGAACTCACTCCGCTGCCTGCTACGTCCTGAGCCGGCACATAAGTTGTGTCGATAGACCCGAACTGCGTGTGATTAAACGCGTTGAAAAACTCGGTACGGAACTGGAGGCGCGGCGCTTCTGTCCCTCCCAGGCCCTTGATGTGCGGCAGCGAGAAATCTTTGAATAGCGAGAGATCAAAGTTGTTGATGCCGGGCCCTCGTACGTTATTGCGTCCGGAGTTACCAAACGTGCCCGGTGCCTGCAGCTGGAATGCGCCCACATCGAAGAAGCTCGTAACGGTGCGTTCGCCCCGGCCTAGGTTAGGGTTCGAAATCACGTTCACACGCTCGCAGATGTCAGTGCCGGAGGCAAGGCCCACGACGTCGTGATCCAGGCAGACAGTCTGCGGCAGGCCGGAACGAAGAGAGTAAATCCCGTTCAATTGCCAGCCGCCGAGTCCAGACTTTATGAACCGGTTCCCACTGTTAAACATTGGAATCTGCCAAACAGCATTGAGCGAAAGGGTATGCGGCTGATCCTGCGTGCCGAACGACTTTTCGGCCGCTATATTGTACGCGTCCTGAACCGGTCTTCCGCGCCCTTCCGTATCCTGGTTGGGCCCGGTTGAAATGAGGTGACTGAAGGTATAAGAGAGTTGAAGCTGAAACCCTCGTGAAAGCCGGCGTTCAAGCGAAGTCTGCAGGGAGTTGTAGCGCGTGACTGCCTCTCGTGAGTTTACGTAGATATGGCTGTAGCCAAGATAGGGCCGCACTGTGTCCGGATTAATGCCGAGCGAGCCGCCGCTGTTCTCGTATTGGTAAACCCCCGCCAAGTCGCTGTAGGGAACCTGATTGATGTCGACGTTTAGCCCTTGGTGAATCTGATGACTGCCGGCATAACCCACGGCGAGCAACGTATCCGGTGCAAAACTGTACTGAATGCCGGCGCTGTACTGATAGCTCAGCGGATTGTCGTAGTTAGGCTCGAGAGTTTGCAGCTGATTGGGCGGCTGTGGCGCATTCGGATTGAAGGTTCCGAGAGAACTGATTGCTACTCCGGTCAAAGTGGCCGTGCGATCGAAAGGCGGAAGCTGACCAAGCGCGCTCGTTTGCGAGATGGCATCTCTTCCATGGAATATGCCTGCGCCCGCCCGAAATACGACTTTGTCATGCAGCAGTCCAGGCGACCAGGCAAGACCTCCGCGCGGCTCCCAGTCGTTCGGATGATTTCTCACCAGTGCCCGCCCCGGAATGCCAGGGGACTGCGGCGTTACAAGGCCGTTGGTTGTGTTGCAGAGAGCGGGATCGACCAGCCCATCCGGCGTGAAAGCCGCAGTCGAGCATTGATCGGATGTATACAGCTTCGGATAAAAGTTAGCAATGTTATCGTGAGCTGAAAAAGATTGGCCGGTGTACTGCCAGCGTAGGCCGTAATCTAGCGTCAGTCGCTGGTTGGCTTTCCACGTGTCATGCAGATAGATGGCGTAATCGTGCCAGCGATCGTAAACAGGATTGAGGGTCTCTTCTTCCTGATACTGCGCCAGACTGCCCGTGAGCAGATCGTGGAAACTGTTGAACGACATGACTCCCGCCGTGTCGTCGACCCCCCCATTGGCTGGTTCGCGTTTGCGCCCCCGGCCAATAAAGAAGCCTGTCCGTAGACTGTGACTGCCCGCCGTCCACGATAGCGAGTCTTGCCACTGGAGCACAGCTTCACGGTTGGTGAACGGCGCCTGATGCGAAAGCGAACCGAATCCGTCCACGCCATTTACCGTCGGGAACGAACCGCTGGTCTGCGGAAATAATTCCGTGTAATCGAAACCGGTGCGCGAGGCAAGAACCGGGTCGGACTTCGCGCTGGTCTGAAAGTGAATAAAGTTGTTTGTATAACCGAACTGGAATTCGTTCACCAAAGTCGGGGTGATGATATTCGTCAACTTCACCATGCTGTTTAATGCCGAGAACTTCCAGTCGCTCGAGACTGAGGGGAAATTATCGTCGGCCCACAGTTGATTGTTGATATTTGCCAAGCTTTGGCTCTCGGTCATAACACGCGCCATCAGCATCGCTTTGTCGTTGATGTTATGGTCCCACCGGTAAAGTTGAATGTTGTCGACTGTACCCGTTGGAAGGCTCGCCACAAAATTGTAAGAGCCGCTAGCGTTCGGCAGCGGATATCGTTGCAGAATCGCCAGAGCATTCGGGTCTATTTGAGAAGCAGGTACATTTGGCTCTCCCAGATCTGAAAGATCACCGGCCCTTTCAGCCGCGGTAGGAACGTTATCTTGTGCAGTGTTGCCGCGAACGTCCCGGCGGCCTTCGTAGGAGGCAAAGAAAAAGTCCTTTGTCTTGCTTTTGTTATAGAGGCCAGGAATCCAGAATGGGCCCCCTAAGGTGTATCCGAAATTATTGAACCGGAGCTTGTTACGCGGTTGTCCCTGTTGATTCAGAAAGAAATCGTTTGCATCCAGCTTGTCGTTGCGGAAGTATTCGTAAACCGTGCCGTGGAAATCTTTCGTACCCTGCTTTGTCACCACGTTGATAACGCCGCCCGTGCCGCCTCCAAACTCAGCACTATAGTTGCTTCGCAAAACTTTGAACTCTTCGAGCGCATCGAGCGGCGGCGTCACTACATTCTGAGCGTTGCTGCCGACGTCCATATTGTTCTGCCCATCTAGCAGCCATAGGTTCGAGTTACTCTGGTTTCCGTTGATCGAAACTGTCGTATCACTGCTGATTCCGACTCCGTTGCCAATAGTTCCATTCTCAGAAACAACTCCGGGAACTAACATCACTAGCTGGCTGAAGACGCGGCCGTTCAAAGGCAACGCCTGAGTTTGGCGAGCGCCGATCAGATCGGAAAGTTCGGCCGACTCGGTCTGCAGTTGCGCGCCGCTCTCGTTGACGCTAACCGTCTCACTCGCGCCTCCAATCTCGAGCCGTACCGGAATCGTCAGCCTGTCATTCACGTCGAGCCTGATCTGCTTTGCTTCAAATCGCTTGAACCCAGGCGCTTCAATCGAAAGCGTGTAATTACCGACGGGGAGATTTGTCACAACGAAAAGACCGCTGGAATTCGTAGTTTCTTTCCGCGCCACGCCGGTTTGGGCATTTGCCACTTCAACGGCCGCCTGCGGCACGACCGCACCGGAAGGATCGGTGACAGTCCCAGAAATATTTCCGGTACTCTCCTGTGCTTTGCCTGCCTGAACCACAAGCATCATCAGCAACGCGATGCAAGCTGAAAGCTGAGTACGCATATCACTCTCCCGGTGTAAGTTTTTCGAGACTTGATTATTTAACTGGTTTTACCACGCTCGATCAGATCGCGAAATTTCCGGGCGTCCTGCTTCATCCAGATGTTGTTGAAGAAGACGTAGGCATCCCCGCTCACCGCGGTCATCCTCTTCTGAAGCAGGCCGCGCAACTCGACCAGGTCGCCGTCCACGTATCGGTAAGAATAACCGCTTCGGCCATGCAGACGCCAGTATGTTGCGCTTGTAAGCGACTTCTGGCTATGTGCTGCCGCACCGACTTTGAGCGGATCGATGCAGTGAATTAATTTGAGCTCGCTGCAGAGTTGCTGAACCAGCTCGAGAGGCCATTCGCCGCGCGGCTCCCAGGCTATCTGGAACTGTCCCCGCTCTATCTGCGAAAAGAATGCTCGCAGGTTCGCGATGTTCTCTCTTTGTGGGCAAAACGAGCCCGGGCATTGAAATAGTATGACTTTGGCCCTAAGAACACGCGCAATAGATTGAGTGCGCTCCCAGGCGAGCCACACCTGTTCGGTTTGCCTGAAAGAGCCGACCAGTTCGCTTTCCGCTGCGCTCAGCTTCGATTTCAACCGGCGATAGGTAGGGCTCGCCGGCGTGTGAGTAATTAGCTGCCATGCCTTCAAACAGAAGTGAAATGAGGCTGGCGCGAGAGCACGCCACTTCTCCGCTAGCGCTGCGCTCGGCAGTTCATAGAAGGTGCTCTGCAGCTCAACCGCAGGGAATTCGTCGAAGTACCTGTTTTTTGCCTGACTCCACCCGCAACACCCGACCAAGAGCCGAGCTTCTTCCCTTGTGGACTCATTCACCTTGCTGTCTAGGGCGTCCTTGAAGAAGTGTACGCCGCTATGTTCAACATATCTTCCTGGCTCAATTTGCTGACCACCGGTTTCATGAGGTTGGTCCACTCACCGGAGCGGGTATTCTGCTGCATGTCGTACAACTGGCGTACTAAATAGCTGGGCGAGCGTCCTGCAATACCAGGTACCGGGCCCATTCCTTTTAGTTCGGCTCCGTGGCAAATACCGCATGGAACAGTCTTGCCGCCGCCGGCCGTTACCAGCGCTTCACCTTTCTTGACGCTGCCAAACGGGACGTACGCAACAAAGCCGGACCGCGAATTGCGAAGTGCCTCTGTCTCCTCGGGCCTCTCGGGAGTCTCTATAATGCGCTGGCCAATCGGCTCCGTCTCTTTGCCTTCCACAGGAAGGTACATGCCAATCGATATGCGTGTCTTCGGGACCATGTCAGTCTCCACAACTCTGATCCATGGGGTCCATTGCATCGCGCCAAAGTATTCGGCGGCGGCGCTAATTTCGTCGCTCGTCATGGCTTTGGCATACGCAATCATCAGGTTTGTATTGCCTTTCTTCGGATCGGCACTTTTTCTTCGGCCGTTTCTGAAATCGCTCATCTGGTTGATGAAGTACGAAACCGGAAGGCCGGAAACACCGGCATTCTCAGGGCGGCCTTTACCATTCGGGTAATGGCACAAGGCGCAGGCCCAGATCGCCGGCTTGCGCCCCTGGGCGACAATCTCCGGCATTTTCGGATGGTCACCCGGAAACCAGTCAGCCGGGCCAAACCGGTCGCTGATCTGCGCCAGAGTAAAGGCAAAGTCGCTTCCCGCCAGATGTTTGGGAGTCTGATCAGGCTTGCCCTGCTCCGCGGCAGCAACACCTGCGCTGTTCGGCGCCGTGCCATAAGCCCAGGCGGGCGGTCCTTCTTCCGCGAGCAAGACACCAGTGCTGGCGACGCTAACAAGAATTATCTTGGCCGCGAGCTCAAAAGCATTCTCTGTAGGAACTCTCATCTATCACAGACATCATATGGTGCAGGCCTTACTGTGATTGCCGATTCGCAAAAGCGGTACTATCCTTAGCGGCTTTAGTCTCCGAGCCAGGTTCTGCAAGATATCCGAGATCGCGGAACCAGTCGATGAAACGAAACTGCCAAGTTCCAAACGGAGTGTTGTTGCGGTCCGTCAGCCCACCACTCATGTGGCGCCCGCCGGGCAGCACGTCGCCGGGGTGACGGCCGTTCCCATAGATGTGCATTTCGATGTTCGGCACGCCGAGCTTGAGCATCGCGCTGAAGTACTCGATCGCCCACACGGCGTGGACTTGATCTCCCGAGCCGCCGCAAACAATGAAAGCTGGCGGCACGTCGGGCGGTATCGGAGGCGGTGTTCGACCGCCAGCGAAAGGAGACGGTCCCGGGTAGATGATACCCACGAAGTCGGGTCGCGAACTGATGCCGGCGAGCGCCTTGTCACTCTTCCCGTTTTGTTGGTTGAAGCTTTCAAACAAAACGGCCGACGCTGCTGTCAGCTCTGCGCCCGCTGAAAACCCCATAACGCCGATCTTCTTGATATCGATTTTCCACTGTGGCGCATATGCTCGCGTGAGTCGAATCGATTGCAGAACATCCTGGACGCCCTCGACTTGTGGATCGTACCCGTCACTTCGCAGCCGGTTGCGCAAAATGATCGTGTTCACCCCGTAGTTGTAGAAAAAGGACACAAAATCAGCAGCCTCGCTGCCGACGTTGAGCGTCTTGTGTCCTCCGCCTGCAACCAGGATCACCGCCGCTCCCGTGTTGAGTCCTTGCTCAACTAAGTGAACTTCGATCGATGGATTGTGAATATTAACGATGCTGTTGATCCGTCCCGCCACCGTCCCGCTCATCTTGTACTGCTCGGGTTCGCGAGCTCGATCCATTTTGAGGGTCGGGGAGCCGGCGACGTAAAGAGGAATGACGATGCCGCCCGGCAAGATCGGTTGCGGCGCATAAGGCTGACCGGTGGCGGGTCCCGGCCTGGGAACTCCGAGCGGAGCAGGCGGCGCGGGCAGTGTGTTCTGTGCGGGACTGCAAACGGCCGCGCACACGAGTATGACAAGCGGTACGGCTCGTTGCATGTTCTCTGTCTAATGGCCTCAATTGCTCAATTTGTATCAAACGAAGACGCTTGCGAGACGATAGCTAGCATGATTTCTTTCGATAAGATGGCTGGTCTCGTTCGCTGTGTATTCTGTGCCTTCTTGCTCTTTCCACTCTCGTCCCTGCCCCAGGAACCTCCGCCACCATCCGCCGCAGCGACTTCTCCCGGGCCGCCCCGCATCCCGGGTCAGAATCCCAAGGGCATGCATGTCTATCTTTGGGCCGGGCTCAAAACACATCTTCCCGGGCAGCATGACTACCCGCAGTTTTTGGCCGACTGGAGCAAGATCTTGACTGAACGTGGCGCCATCGTCGATGGCTCTTTACATCCACCCGGCAGCCACGACCTCGAACACACAGACGTTCTCGTCATATACAAAGGAGACGCTGGCTACCTGATTAACCGCGAGAACCCGGTCGTCGAAGAGTTCGTGAAACGCGGCGGAGGTCTGGTGAACCTGCATGACTCGCTGTGCGGTCCCGATCCCGGCTACCTCGCGAAGCTTCTGGGCGGCGCGAAAAAGCACGGCGAAGTAAATTACACCTTAGACGCGCCTATCCAATACTCTGTTGTGAGCCAATCGGATCCGATCATGAAAGACATGTCCGGGCTGACAATTCTCGATGAGGCATTCTTTAATTTGACGCTGGCCAAAACTCCCGCCATTCACGTGCTCGCCACCACCAGCATTCCAGCTACACATAGCGCGGGTGATCACAGAGGCGAAGTCGTGCCGCAGATCTGGACCTACGAACACTCGCTGCTCGGCGGCCAGCCGGCTCGAGCTTTTGTCTGGCTTCAGGGTCATCTTTATTCCAATTTCGCGAACTACCAAATACAACGGACATTGCTCCGCGGTATCGCATGGGCTGGTAAGAGGCCGGTAGACGAACTTGTTGACTATGTAGCTCCGGCGCACCCGCCGAATCCGGGATCGCCGGCCAACACGCAAGCCCCCACGAGATGAACAATCATGTCTACACAAACTCCGGATCAATCCACTAACGGAATCCAAACTCGCCCGAGCCGCTACTCGGTAGACGAGACCGTCGCCCGCATCGAAGCTCTGCTCGAGCAACGAGGCATCAAGCTTTTTGCTCTGATCGATCACTCCGGCGAAGCCTTGGCGGCGAGCCTCCAGATGCGTCCCACGAAGCTGCTGATCTTTGGTAGTCCGAAAGCTGGCACTCCGGTAATGCTCGTGGCCCCCAGCCTGGCGTTGGATCTTCCGTTGCGCATCCTTGTCGCCGAAGCCGAAGATGGAACGGTCGCCCTCTCCTGGAACGACCCATCCTGGCTGCAACATCGCCATGGCTTTCCCGAAGAGCTGCTCGCGAACCTCTCGGCCGCGAAAGGCCTGGCCGATTCAGCGGCAGGATAGCTGCGCAATACTTGGCACTATCGTTGAGAGGTTCTAGTTCATGCTTCACAAATTCTTGATTGCAGCGCTCTTGCCCCTGCTGGCAGCAGCATCGTCTACCGGATCGGATCAGTTCGACAATCGCGGCGAAAAGCATCACGCGCCGGTTCTCACTCCGCAGCAGAGCGGTACCACCAATCGGCTTCAGGCAATTAGCCCCGTAAACTCGGATGTTGTTTGGGCCAGTGGTGTCGGTGGGACCTGGGTGAGAACAATCGATGGCGGCAGCACCTGGCAGTCGGGTGTTGTGGCAGGGGCCGAAGGTCTGCAATTTCGCGATGTGCAGGCCGTCAGCGAAAGAGTAGCGTACCTTCTCTCGGCGGGAACGGGAACTGACTCGCGCATCTACAAAACCGAAGACGCCGGCAGGACCTGGTCGTTGCAGTTTCAGAATCAGGATCCGAATGCCTTTTACGACTGTTTTGCTTTCTGGACACCCAGGCGAGGTATAGCTACCAGCGATTCCGTCAATGGACGGTTTCCGGTGCTTCGCACTAGAGACGGAGAGACCTGGGCGGACATCGGCAATCACTTGCCGGCTGCCCAACCTGGAGAAGCGTCATTTGCCGCCAGTGGTACCTGCGTGGCGACGTACGGCCGAAGAGATGCCTGGATCGCTACCGGCGGTGCCGCCAAAGCCAGAATTCTGGCCACTACTGACGGCGGTGATACTTGGGAAGCGTTCGATACACCCGTTGTCCAAGGCACTCCCACTTCAGGCGTCTTCACCGTCGATTTCCGTGATCCTCGGCACGGCATTCTGGGCGCCGGAGAGCTCGCCGCTCCCACCGCCTTCGCCGATACTGTCGCTCGATCGCAAGACGGAGGAAGATCGTGGCAGCTCACAAGCCGTCCGCCGTTCCCTGGAGCTATATACGGACTGAGCTATGCCTTTGGTCACCAGCTTCGTCGTCATCAAGAAAGTGATGATCACGAGAGCGTAGCGGAGATCCAGCCCGACGATGCAGAACGCCGTGATCGGGAGCGGCGGCCGCGAGTCGTTATCACTGGTCCTGCCGGCGCTGCTTGGACACCCGATGAAGGCGATACCTGGTTTAACTTGCCCAACGTGGCGAACTATTGGGCTGTGGCCTTTGGGAGTCCGGAATGTGGCTGGTTGGTCGGCACAGACGGGCGGATCCTCAAAATAGACTTTTAATTCTTGCGCGTGCTTCCTTCTTCTCACTTTCTACGCAATAGAGAGTGGCACGCCCCGGCGCATTCCTGTACTGGCTTTGCTCCCAGGCGACCGAAGAAGGAGATCGAATGTCAATTACGTCGAAGTTTCGGCGCATCTTGCCTCTTTTACTCTTATGTTTTCCCTTGCTGCAGAGCAGAGCCTCCGCGCAAGGAAACCTGGCGAATGGAGCCAATGTCACCGGCTCGATTGCTAATCAAGCCCAGACTGACGCCTGGACGTTTCACGCGAATCAGAATGACTACATTTGGGTCAGCGTCAGCGAATCAGGCCTCAACACGGCATTCTACCCAAAAATTAGCCTTTTGGGGCCCGATGGATCTTCTCAAGGCGCCGACTATGGGAATCTTTCGGCAGGAGTTCGTGTTAAAGCACCCTTGAGTGGAACCTATACGGCGCTCATCTCCAGGGCCGACAACGCTAGTGTCGTAGGCAATTACATCCTCACTCTGGCTCAATCACCTGAGAGCTTTATTGTTCCTACCGGCGACCAGGGTGGAAGCCTCAATAATGGGCAAAACTACTCAGGCTCTATCCTGAGAGGCGACCTCGATCAATGGAGTTTTCGCGCCAACCAAAATGACTACATTTGGCTCAGTGTTAGCGAGACAGGGCCCGACACCGAATTTTTTCCCGAAATCGTCCTCATTGGGCCGGACGGGTCCTATCAGCGCGCCGATTATGGAAATCTTTCGGCGGGCGTTCGTCTCCAGGCACCCCTGAGCGGCACTTACACCGCAATCATCTCGCGCGCGGATAACGCTGATGGGGTCGGGAACTACCTGCTCACACTCGCGAAATCTCCCGGAGCTTCGATTGTGTCAAGCGGGGACGAGGGCGGTCCGATCACAGACGGACAGAATAAGGTGGGCGCAATTGTACGTGGCGACCTTGATCAATGGAGCATCGCGGCGAATCAGGGTGATGATATCTGGCTCAGTGTGAGTGAGACAGGCCCTAACACCGCGTTCTATCCTCAAATTACCCTGATCAGGCCGGACGGGGCTTACCAAACTGCTGACTATGGAAGTCTCTCTGCCGAGGTGCATGTTACCGCGACTCTCACTGGAACCTACACGGCAATAGTGTCTCGCGCGGACAATGCGGACGGGGCCGGCTTTTACCTGTTCACCTTAGAGAAGTCACCTGGCGTACCTGTTACACCCGATGGAGATCAGGGAGGATTCATAATCAACGGCCAAAATTATCTGGGAACTCTTTCCCGAGGTGACCTAGATCAGTGGAGCCTCGCTGCCAATCAGGGCGACGATATCTGGCTCAGCGTGAGCGAGACAGGCCCTGACAGCGCCTTCTATCCCCAGATCAATTTGATAAAGCCGGATGGATCTTACTTAGCTGCTGACTATGGAGATCTTTCCGCGCAAGTTCATACCCGCGCGCCTCTAAGCGGAACATATACCGTGGTCGTTTCTAGGGCTGACAATGCCGACGGAGCAGGAAATTATGTGCTCACTTCAGCTAGGTCGCCCGCCGCCTTTGTCGTGCCGGGGGGCGATGATGGTGGACCCATGGCAAGCGGTCAAACCTACTCCGGGACCGTTTTGCGCGGCGACTTGGATCAGTGGACCTTTTACGCCACTCAAGGCGCGAGTATCACGATCGGCATCAGCGAAACAGGCACCAATACACCGTTTTATCCGCGGATCAACCTAATAGCGCCGGACGGGAGTAATGCTGGTGCTACGTACGGCAGCCAAAATGCCCAGATTCAAACTCGCGCCGCAGCGACCGGCGCTTACAAGTTAGTTGTCTCTCGTGCGGACAACGCCGACGGCATCGGAAACTATTCGCTTTCACTCTTAACCGTTCCCACCGCCAGCCCCGCCTTCTACTATCTCGGCGCCTCCGCTTCGCCCGACGGTGGCGGTTTCATCACTGCTTCCCCGGCTTCTGTCAGCGGCTATTACCAGAGCGGCACGCGAGTCTGCCTTGCTGCTTCACCCGCGGGCGGCTACGTCTTCAGCAGTTGGAGCGGCGCTCCCCTCGATGGCTCTCACTGCCTGACCATGAATCAGAACCAGTCGGTTGTCGCTAACTTTGCAGCGCTGAGGTCGCTTCGGTTCATCCCCGTTGCGCCCTGCCGCCTAGCCGACACGCGCAACCCCCTTGACCCGTTCGGCGGTCCCGCACTACCCGCCGGCAGCACGCGAGACTTCGTCATACCGGATGCCTCGGTGTGCAACATTCCGTACACCGCGGAAGCGTACTCGCTCAATGTGACCGTGGTTCCTCACGCGCACCTCAATTACCTCACCGTATGGCCTACCGGACAACCGCAGCCGGCAGTCTCCACCCTCAACTCCGCCGACGGCCGCATCAAGGCCAACGCGGCTATCATCCCCGCAGGTACCGATGGCGGTGTCAGCGTCTTCGCCACCGACCCGACGGACGTGATCCTCGACATTAATGGCTATTTCGTGCCGTCATCGACCCCGTCTTCGCTCGGTTTCTTTCCTGTCACTCCCTGCCGGATCGCCGATACCCGCTCAGGCTCGGGCCCGTTTGGAGAACCCGATATACTGGCCGGCCATCCCCGCACATTTCCGGTGCTTTCCAGCTCGTGCCACCTGCCTTCCAATGCGCAGGCTTATTCGCTAAACTTCACCGCCGTACCAAAAAGGAAGCTTGGCTATCTCACCGTCTGGCCCACCGGACAACAGCAGCCGAATGTCTCTACGCTGAACGCTCCTACCGGGACTGTCACGGCCAATGCCGCCATCGTTCCGGCCGGTGATCGGGGCGCCATAGATGTCTATGCGTCAGACGACACCGACTTGATCATCGACGTCAACGGCTATTTTGCGGCACCTGCAAACGGAGCGCTCTCCCTTTACAACCTCACGCCCTGCAGAGTTCTGGATACGCGTCAGCCCCCGGGCTCAAGGCCTTTCTCCGGGACCAAGCTCGTCAACGCCGCCTCCAGTGCCTGCTCCGTGCCCGCCTCGTCCAAAGCGCTAGTGTTGAATGCCACCGTGGTTCCGCCCGGTCCACTCGACTATGTGACGCTCTGGTCGGCTGGGCAAGCCATACCGACCGTTTCAACTCTGAACGCACTCGATGGAGCGATCACTTCAAACCTCGCCATCGTTCCGGACACAAATGGATCAATTGACGCGTATGCTTCGGATCCCACGCACCTCATCCTGGATATTTCCGGTTATTTCGCGCCCTAATTAACGGGACGGGAAAATAGGGGAGCGGGCTTTAGCTCGCTCTCCTGCTTTCCACTCAATGGTTCAGAGTAGCCGGCTTCTGCTCCAGGACTGACACATCCGAAAAGACCACCGTGTCCGCTGCATCGGCTTGATGGGAACACACCGCCAGCCCTACCAACACCGGATCTTGGAACGAAACTTCGGTGTTAGCGAGCTTCTTCGGCTCTCCACCGTCCTTCGCAACAAACATGTAGATCTTGACCCCTGTCCGCACCAGCTTCAGCTTGAAGGTACCTGCGCCGTCGAAGGGAAAGTCGAAGGTCTTCGTATCTTCGCCCGGTTTGCTCCTCCATTGCAGTGCCGGCATACCGTTGCCATGAATCACCACATCGGCATACGCTGCATCTGCCTCCAGAGACTGGCGAACCATGAAGCCCGCTTTGCGATGCTCAGCCCCCTGGCCGAGAAAGCGCATGCTCGCCGTTAGCGTGAAGTCGCCGCTCATCGCCCGCCAGACGTATTGGAACTCATCGTGCTTGCCCCAGATATTCGCGCCGGAGCCCGTGATCCGGTACTGTCCATCAGAGAATTCAGAAGCTCCTTTCTTGAGCGGAGTCCCGACATCGACCGAGTTACTGAAGGTACCGAGCGGTCCGTTCTGCGCCCATGCCGCAGCACCCAAAACGCTGAATAACAGCACCGTCCGCATCATGGTCTTGCCGCCGGCAGTGGCTCGACCGATACGTCCGTGAACAACACCGTGCATGTTGCCTCTCGTGTGTGTGAGCTCACTCCAAGTCCAACCAATACAGGACTGCCTAACTGGGTAATCGTGTGACCCAGTTCTCTCAACGAAGCCCCGTCCTTCCCGATCGACACCGTGATTGTGCTCCCTTCCCGCACTAGCTTCAGCTTCCAGGTGCCCGGCCCCTCGTTCGGAAAATCAACTGTATTCGTGTCGTCCGCCTTCGCACTGCGGAACTGGACCGAGGGCGTTCCGTCGCCGTGTATGGCAAGTTGAAGGAATTGAGAATCTGGCTCAACCGTTTTGCGCAGCATGATCACTGCCTTGCGATGTCCGATCCCTTCGCTGAGGAACTTCGCCGTAGCAGTCACGGCGAAGTTGCCCGACATCTCACGCCAAACGTAATGGAATTGATCTGCCTTGCCCCAAATGTCGCTGCCGGTGCCAGTAATCCTGTACTGCCCTGCCGCTGAGTCAAACTCTGCTGACCCCTTCAGCGGAGGACTGCCGACATCATCCGAGTTGGTAAAGCTGCCGAACTTTTCGGCTTGGCCAAAGACCGAAGCGGCTAGTAAGACTGGGATCCAGAGTCCACGCACTTGAGGATTGTATCCGACTGGATCTCGCTCGAATCGCCTTGCTATTCGTCCTCAATTCAGCTCACGGATCCAGATATTGCGGAAGCTGTCCGGCTCGCTTTTGTCGCCGTGCGCCTGCAGCTTAATCGGGGCTTCGTCGTACTTCTTGTAGAACGGTTTGCCGATATACAGCGTCTCGCCCTTCAGCTCATAATGATTCTGTACGAGCACCCCGTTGAAGAGTACCGTCACATAAGCCGGCGTCTTCACAGAGTCATCGCTGTTAAAAGTGGGCGCCGTCCAGATCACGTCGTAGCTCTGCCATTCACCGGGCTTGCGGCACGGGTTTGCCAGCGGGATCGATTGCTTGTAGATACTGCCGGCCTGCCCGTTCACGTAGGTCTTGTTGTTGTACGAATCGAGAACCTGCAGCTCGTAGCCATCGTCTCCTGGACCAGTGGAAGCCAGGAAAACACCGCTGTTCCCACGCGCCTGACCGGAGCCGGTGATGTTGGCAGGCACTCTCCATTCCAGGTGAAGCTGATAATTCTTGAACTTCCGCTTGGTCTCGATATTGCCCGAATCTTTATCTTTGTTTACTGTCAGCAAGCCATCGGCAACCGTCCACTTCGCCGGTGACTTGTCCTTGTTCGTCACCCACTCGTCCAGATTCTTGCCGTCGAAAAGGACAATCGCATCAGATGGCGGAGCCGTGTTGTTCGTTCCCGGAGTCACCACCTTCGGAACGGGCTCCCAAACTTCCGTATCCTCCGGACGCGCCTTTGGGGAGGTATCAGACTGCTGTGCAACGAGAGGCATCGCCAGGGCAGCTAGCGCGAGAGTCTTTGCAAATTGTATGCGCATAATCTTAGATCACAATACACCTTTGGGGCTCTAGGCTAATACTCGTCGTCGCTTCTTCATCCTGCGAGAAACAGATCCGAGTCGCCGCATAGGGAGTTCCTGAGTTGCTGTAGATCTTGAGCATGAGCCAAAATTGTTTAGGCTAGTTTGTGAAAGACAAAGGGTGGAATTGGCTTCTCTGCGGCCCGTCTGGACCGCGGCACCGAGATGTTTTCCACTGGTGGGAAGAGCGCCGGGGTCGCTACAACTTGTTTGTCGGAACCGTCGGAATCGCGAGTTGGTTATTAGTCTTGTTCGCCGGTTCGGCGGCCGTCAAACCAGGTGTCGATTTCGAAGAGCCTCTTGCCATGATCGTCGGTCCGGTGATTTATGGTCTGCTCGCTAACTTGTGTTACTCAATGGGGCCTCTTCTCGACGTTGTCCTATTTCGTGCGAATCCCAGAAGAGGAATATTCAAAGCCGGTTTGATCTTCTCGGTTTGTCTAACTTCATTGCCAGGTTTGTGGGCACTCACGGCTTGGATCATCACGCTCAAGACCGGCAAGAAGCTTGATTAATTGTTGAACGAATCGCTATGTCCTACTGATTGACTCTTTGGTTAGCTGGCTTGGGGCAGTCGACGCGACAACGTTGGTGGAACCGGCTGAAAAACGCGGTGGTAGAGTCGAAGCCGGACAGGTTCTGACCTGTCCTTACAAAATGCCCACCCACCTCTCGCCGTCCGAGATGAAGCAGATCGTCCGAAGCCACTTCGAGGACTTCGTCAACAACCGGAAAGCTGGCGTTATTCGTCAGAACATGTCGCCTAACTTTTGGGACCATGACGGACCCGGCGGCAAGGCTACCGGAGTTGATGGTGACGAACAAATGATGTTGAAGATGTATCAGGCAATGCCGGATCTCCACCTCACCATCGAAGACATGATTGCCGAAGATGACAAGGTGGTCTGCCGGAACATTTGGCGTTGGACCGATCCGGCATCTCAAAAGAAAATGCAGTTTCAAGGCTTTGTGCTGTGGCGCTTCGAAGGGGAGAAAATTGCCGAGCGCTGGGCGACTGTAACACCGCCATCTGAACGCACAACCTGGGCATCGGACCAGAGCTAGCTCCAGAAGCAGTCGGCTTTTAGTCTGAACCGCGCGTCAGGCGCAGTATCCGGTCAGGCTGGTTGAGCACCACGTACAAAGAACCGTCCGGCCCATTCGCCACATCCCGCACCCGCCCAATTCCTTTGAACAAGATCTCCTGGTGCGTCACCGCGTGTCCCTCGACAACTAAGCGCCGGAGTTCCTGCGTTGCCAGTGACCCAAGGAAGAGATTGTTCTTCCATTGCCCAAACTTTTGCCCGGTGTAAAAGACGATTGGGCCAGTGGCTATCGAAGGAACCCAGTACGTGATTGGTTGTTCCATCCCTTTCTGGGCAACATGATCCGTGATGGGCGTTCCATCGTAGTTCATCCCGTAAGTGATAGCGGGCCAGCCATAGTTATGGCCTTCGTGCAGAATGTTTAGTTCGTCACCGCCGCGAGGCCCATGCTCGGCTTCCCACAACTCACCCGTTTCGGGATGAAATGCCAGCCCTTGCGGATTTCGATGCCCATACGTCCAGATGCTTTGTATGGCTCCCGGTCGGTTAACAAACGGATTGTCCTTCGGAATGCTGCCGTCCTCATTTACCCGATGAACCTTTCCATTCGGATGCGACAGGTCCTGTTCATCTCCGGGATGAGCGCGGTCGCCCACCGAAAAAAATAGATGGCCTTTGCCGTCAAAGAGCAGGCGCGACCCGAAGCGCTGGCCTCCCGCGCGATAAAGAGCAGGGTCCGCTTTGAAAATTTGTTGTTGCTCCACAAACGCGCCGCCACGTAACCGCCCTCGAATAACAGCAGTTAATCCGAGGCCGTCGGGACTCTTGTCGCCGTAGGAAAGATAGATCCAGTCGTGACCTGGGCGCGAATAGTCTGGATGAAGCGTCACATCCAGCAATCCTCCTTCGCCCCCATAAACAGCGGGCATCCCACGCACCGGATCGGGCAGTAACCGGCCATGATCGATGATGCGCAGTCGACCGGGCCGTTCGGTCACTAGCATGCAGTTGTCTGGAAGGAACGCAAGCGCCCACGGTGCATCCAGCCCGGTTTCCATTACGGGCTCGAGCTTGAACGACTCTTTCTCGGTTTGCACGAGCGTGCCCGGCGAAGGCTTATTGAAAGTTGTCCGCTGCGTCTGAATGACTGCGCTCTTTTCGTGGATGTAAATCACGAGCCCGCGAATCTCAGCATCGTTCAATACCGGTTTCAAGGCGCGTACGCTTTTGTGAAACTCTCCTTCGCGGATGCTGCGTGCCAGGTTCGCGTCGTTGCGCCCGTCCTGCCAATGTCCGGTTACAAGGCTTGCGGCCGATCCGCCCGACATTTCTGCACCATGACAGCCGGCGCAATCCTGCACATAGAGCTTGGTGACTTCTCGACCCTGACTCGGAGGATTTTGCTGTGCGAAGTAGGCGGGAAGCGCGATACTCAGGCCGCCAACAACCATGAGCATGGAAGATCGCTTCATCGCCGTTCGGTGCTCGCTTCCTCCAGATACGCCGCGGAGAGTGTTCCCTTGGCTTTGGCCACTGGCAGCAGCGTCGGGTAGAACTGCACAAACGTTGTGTCCACTGCCGCATGCTTCGCATGGCAGCTGTAACAATCAGCCGACAAGGGGATCATTTTGGCGCTCTTGCTACTACCAAACCCGAAAAAGGCCCATTTCCCAGGAAAACGTGCTTCGTCTTTCACGTGAACTTCGAGCCCCGTAACAGCTCCCTGATAGCTTCCTCGTTTGTTGATCGACCCGTTCACCGCCGACTCGCGCACCTCAAGCACAAATGTTGTCTTGTCCGGCCAAGCCCCTGTCGCGACAAAAGTCCGGTACGCTTCGGGATTCACGAAAACGTTATCGAATGAGTGGTGGTCACCCATCCGCATGCCTTCCGCACTGTAGCTCATATCAAAACCGGAGCTCAGATAGACCCACTCCCGATAATTGCCCGGCAGCTTCAGCTGAGCGTCCGCTGTATACGCTGGATCAGAACTCGGCGCTTTTTGCTGCTGTGCAGTTCCCTGCAGAACACACAGAAGACCGGTCAGCAGCATGGCCGTCTTCGAGATGGAGGGTGCTATCGTCACTAACTTATTCCGCAATGCGAGTCGGTGACGATTCATTTCGCACGCCCGTGACTTGCAGGTATTCGTTGTAAATCACTGTATGATGTGCAGGATCAGAAGCGATGTTAGCACCCGCCCAGAGAGATTCGAGGTCGGCTGCAAGCGCCATTCGGCCTGCTTCATCCAGGCGATTGAAAGCCACGTGCGTTGGACCGAAGTACTTTCGGAAAAAATCGACTGCACCGGCGGGACTCGTCGGGAGATCGAAATCAATAGGAATCAGCCTCGCTTCGATGCTGCGGAAAAAGGGAGCGAGTCGTAGACGAACCGTAGCTTCGTCGCCCCAAAGTACAGGGGGCGCAATCCCCGCAGCAGGCGGGACATGCCCCGCGGTGACTCTGAACATTTTGCCCGAGAAGCTCTCCGGATTCCAGTTAGCCATGGCGAGCCTGCCTCCCGACCGGAGCACTCGAGCGAGTTCGGAGACGACGATCTCAGGACGCGGCGCGAACATGGCTCCGAACATGCTGACGACCGCGTCAAAAGACGCGTCGGGATAAGGGAGCTTCTCGGCATCGCCTTCGTCGAAACGGACCGGCAAATTCTCGGCCGCCGCCCGTTCCCGCCCTTGTTGCAGAAGGTTCGTTGCGATATCCACGCCAGTAACAATCCCTCCAGCACGCGCCAGCGGAATGGCAAGGTTGCCGGTTCCACAGGCGACATCCAGGACATGCGCGCCCGGCGGAATGGCCAGACGCTGCACGAATGCCTCCGCACCGCCGCTGATTGTTTTTGCGACGACACCGAAATCCCCCGCCATCCATGCACTTCGCTGAGACTGTTTAATCTGCTCAATGGGCAATTCGGGAGTGCTCATATGTTGTTCGCTCGATTCTGCCACGAATGAGGGCAGAATGCCGCGGGAGTCCGCAGTAGGCCTGCGCTCGTTCTGTTGCGCGATTTTTTCTGCCGTCGCTTCTGCTCAATCCAAACGCGCGCGGGAGCGATCACTTTACGAAATAAACAAAAAATCCATGCACGGGATACAAAACAGTGTGAGCTTTCGAAAGAGCCGGCCACCAAGCCGAATTTTTGTACATGGGATGCCGAGTTCTGCTTATTACTACGACTACCGGTACGCCACTCGTCTTATGCTGATCGAGCCACTGCTGAATCTGAGGGCCGGTCCAGGGCGTCGCGTAATACGCAGGCGTATTTCGGATCCAGGTGACTTTTGCGAATCCGGCAGTGCAGGTATCCAGCAGAGGAAAGCATGGCCGCGGACCTTCGAGCTCTAGTCCGTAGTACGCAGATGCCGGCGGATCCGCGACCACGGCAATGTCCGCCTTCGATTGTTTATAGAGCGCAACCGCTTTGTGAATCGCAGACCGGAAATCTTCGCTCTGATACTCCGGAAGAAACAAGAGCCTGCAGTCAGCGATAAACCACACTGCAGCAATCACAAACAGAGAAGCTAAGACGGCCCGTGAGGCTCTGGCATTCAGCTGTGAAACCGTCAAAGGCAGAAACATCAGCAGGGGAGTCAGCGCAGCCAGATGTCGCACATCCACCTGCTGCCGGGCCACGACGCTTAAGACAACCACCTGGAGCAATGCCATCACCAGGGCGCCCGCGAGACAAAGGTACCGAAGTCGTTGATTGGTGCGCAGCGCAGCTTGGGTAATCACGGCAGCCGCTATTCCCAGGGCCAAGCCTGCAAGCCCAATGTCCAAAAGGTAAGGGCGAAAGGGAATGTCGTAGCGCCTGTTTGGTCCAAATCCGGAAAGACCGAGGAACCGATAAATCACCGATCCCATGGACAGGAGGCCGGGCTGGTCATAGTCGTAAGCGGTGCCGCGTCCGAATGTCCAAGCGAGGTAAAGTGCCAGTAAGACAAAAGGAACTACCAGCACTTTCACAGCGGGCATCCAGTCCTCCACGATACTCATGAAGCCTCGGCTCCGGCCGTAAGTGAAAATGATGATGAGCATCGGCACTACCGCGAGAAGCATCAGCATGTGGAATGTCGTGCCCAGGAATAAGCTTCCGAGAACCAGCCACGGCAGATAGCGGCGTTCTCTTGCGCTGGGGTCCTCGAAATAAATGAGTAAACCGCCGAAGCAAAGCGTTCCGAAAGCAACTAGCGCGAAATAGGCACGCACGTCGCTGGCATAAGACCATAGAAACGGCAAGCACCCGGGAACAATCCAGCCCCATTTTGAATGGAACACTCGCCAACTGATCCAAACAAGCGCAAAGGCGAATACCAAGATGAACGGAATATTTGCGGCTCGAAATGCGAATTCGCTCGTGCCGCAAACGGACGTCCAGACGAATAGATAGAAGTAGTACATCACCGCTTGCAAGTCAGACGAATCTCCGCCGACCAGAGTAGAGAAGAACAGACCGACAGTTTTGTGACTCGCCATGTAAGCCGAAAAGGCTTCATCAGTCCAAAGGCTCGCGCCCGAGAGTGTAAGAGTCAGCAGGATCGCGTAACAGATCGCGCTGGCAATCATCAAGGTTGCATTTGATCGATTCAAGCCGAACGGCTTAAGAGCATTTTGATGAGCGGTTAGATTAGCCGGCATGAAATAGTTGCAGGTGCAAAGAGCATGGCTACACGATCATCTTATGACGTGCCGCCACCGAAAGAACAATCTCCGGAATTGGTACTGTGCGGCGTCAAGACGATCGCCCTTAGCCTGCCAGATCGATTCCTGATACTTTGGTGACATGTTGAGCACGGCAACGAAGCGGATCGCGCCTCCGAAGCGGCTCCTGTACGGTCCCGGCCCATCGATGGTGGAGCCGAGGGCGTATGAAGCGCTCTCGCAACCGGTGGTGGGTTTGCGTGATCCCTATTTCCTGGAGGTGATGCGCGAGATCCAGGAAGGTTTGAGGGAGGCATTCGGAACGGTCAACGAAAAGACTTTCATTCTGCCGGCGGGCGGAAGCGGCGGCATGGAAACGGCGATGGCGAATTTCGTCGAGCCGGGCTGCAAGGTCGTTGTTTTTACCGCTGGTCTGTTTGCCGAACGCATGGCGGCGATGGCGGACCGCCAGCGCGCACACGTGGTGCGAGTGGAGAAGCCCTGGGGCGAAGTATTTACCTCTGACGATGCCGCGCAGGCAATTGAGCGCGAAAAGCCCGAGGTAGTCGCATTTGTGCAAGCCGAGACCTCGACCGGGGCCTTTCAATCCGGCGCTGCGATTGCTCCTCATGCTCGTCAAGCCGGAGCGCTCGTGATCGCCGACGCGGTGACGTCGTTAGGCGCAATGCCGGTTGAAATGGACGCCGTTGCGATTGACGTGGCGTTTAGTTGTTCACAAAAAGGACTCAGCTGTCCGGCCGGGTTGGCGCCGATCTCTGTCTCCACTCGTGCCTGGGATAAGCTGCAGACCCGCTCACAATCGCCATTCACCTGGTACTTGGATCTGCAACTTCTGGACAAGTATTTCGAGCCGCCGCATGTGTATCACCACACGCCTTCGCCTCCGCTTTACTACGCCATGCACCAGTCGCTCGCAGCCATTGAAGAAGAGGGGCTCCGCAATCGCTGGCAGCGGCATCAACGCGCTCACCTGAGGCTTGTTGCCGGATTAGCCAGCCTTGGTTTCGAGCCGTTTGTAAAGGAGGAAGGCAATCGGATCTGGCATCTGACGACGGTGGTCCCCCCGCAGGGCTCGAACGAATCAAAGCTCCGCGAAAAGCTTCTGGCACAGCACGGGATCGAGATCGCTGCGGGCATCGGACAACTCTCAGGAAAAATTTTGCGCATCGGCGCCATGGGTCCGCTTGCGACCGATGCAAACGTTGACTTCCTCCTCGGCGCCCTGGCGGACTGCCTGTAACTTCAGAAGGCTGTATGTCATCGGACTTTTCAATTCAGGTCGGGCTCCAGCATCTACAACTCCTGAAGGGCGACATCACCACAATCAAGGTGGATGCGATTGTAAACGCAGCCAACTCCGCGCTGGCTGGGGGCGGCGGCGTGGATGGGGCCATTCACCGTGCAGGCGGTCCGGAAATCATGCGCGAACTGGACGTCATCCGCGAGAAAGAGGGCGGTTGCCCGACCGGCAGCGCGGTGGTGACGGGAGCCGGACTGCTGCCGGCGACCTACGTTATTCACGCGGTCGGTCCCCGCTACCGGGACGGGCATTCGGGTGAACGCGAACTCCTCACATCGTGTTATGTAACTTGTTTGAATTTGGCCTCGGACCGCGGCGTAAAGACGATCAGCTTTCCTTCCATCAGCACAGGGATCTATGGATACCCGATAGATGAAGCCGCCGAGATCGCGGTGCGCACTGTGGCCGGATTTCTGAGCGAGCATCGCGGGTCCATTCATACCGTCAAGCTTGTGCAGTTCAGCACCGGCGATCACGAGATCTATCGGCGGCATGCTCAGGCGCTGCGCGGCGTTCTCGCCGCTGGCAATGCCGGCTGATCGCCAGTTAAAATAGTAAATTGCGATGCAAGTTCTCGAAGCCGGCCTAAACAAATATTTGCTGCTGGAGTTAGACCCGGAGTTTGTCGGGAACATCGCTAAGCAGGCCGGATTCGCCTTCAAGATAGATGACCAGACGCGCGTGATGTCGCTCGAGCTTTCGGCGACCGACCGGCAGGCCCCGCTGCTTCTCTTCGATGCTGCTGATCCCGGAAATCTCGGCTGGTTTTCGCGCTGCCAGTTTTACGTTGATGGGACCTCGGGCAGCATCTTGCAGACTCCGCTTTCGCTTGCCAACCAGCGTGACAAATCAGGACGCACGTCGCCTCATTCCGTGCGGGTACAGATCGCGAAAGAGCTTCCGGGCACGTTTCGCATGCCGGGCAAGCAGCCGGTGACGGAGCAAGTCGTGTACGCCGTCTTGTTCAATTTGTTATCGGCCTTGATGAACACGGGAGTCGGCGTATGCGGCGGACCGATTGTCAGAGCGCTGGCCGGCCGTACCGAAAATATCGGTTCCAGGAATTAGTTAGTCGCCCTCTACGTTCGCAGACGTACACTTCAAACTTAGTAAGGCTGCTTATGTGCAACTTGTATACAAATTGTAAACTCTGCGCGCGGCGCTGTTTACCGGCGGAAAACTAACTTACCCTTGTGAGGGGGTAAGTTCAATGTTAACGAAAATATGTCTGAAAAGAGCAACCCAGTGGCTGGCTGTAACCGTGTGTTTTGCCGGAGCGCAGCAAGCCTTTGCAGCAACTCTTTTTTCCCAAGCCAATCTGGTCTCGAATGTTCCCGGTTTAGCGGCAAACACGGATCCGAATCTAAGTAATCCGTGGGGGGTTTCCTTTTCGCCGACGAGCCCGTTTTGGGTATCGAATCAGGTAACTGGCAACTCGACTCTTTACGGCCCGACAGGTAACATAGTTCCGCTCGTAGTAACAACTCCACCGGGCGGCCCAACCGGCCAGGTCTTCAACGGTACAGGTCAGTTTCAGGAGGCAAATGGCAATCCTGCCGTATTCATGTTCGCTACGCTCGCCGGCACGATCGATGCGTGGAACGGCGCTAACGGAACATCTGCCCAAGTCGTCGCGACCACCGCGAATGCCGCCTTCACCGGGCTTGCGCTGGCTAACAATGGGACCGCCAACTTTCTCTATGCGGCCAACGCTGCCGGCGGTCGCATCAACGTGTTCGATTCCAGTTTCAATCCGGTCACGCTCAGCGGATCTTTTGTCGATCCTAATCTGCCTGCCGGCTATACACCTTTCAACGTTCATGCCGTTAATGGGTCGCTCTATGTGGAGTACTCGAAAGGCAACACGGACGGGCCTGGCCAGGGCGTAGTGGCCGAATTTGATACGAACGGCCGGTTCATTAAGGAGCTCATCGGCGCGGGAGGGATACTCAACTCGCCTTGGGGTATCGCGATTGCTCCGGCGGGCTTCGGCAGCTTTGGAGGCGATTTGCTCGTGGGTAACGACGGCGATGGAACAATCAATGCTTTTGATCCCTCGACCGGAGCTTATATCGGAACTTTGAAAGGCGAAAACGGCCAACCGGTGGTTCTCGACGGCTTGTGGGAAATCGCCTTCCGCAATGCGCCGGGGTACAACCCAAATTCGCTATACTTCGCAGCCGGCATCAACGGCGAGACTGACGGTTTGTTGGGCAGCCTGACACCGACTCCCGAACCTGCGACGTTTCTGTTTAGCGCGCTGGGCCTTGCCGCAGTGGCAGCCTTGAAGCGCGCGCGCCGGAAAACCGCTTAGACACTAGGAACCGGCCTGCTCCGTGCGCCGGTTCCTTTTCTACCTCGAAGCGGGTGAGCTTACTTCCTCTTTGGCCTGTTCCACGATTTGCTCGATCTCCTGCCGGTACTCCTTCAACAGTGCCTCCGAAGCCGCTTCGAAGCGCATCACAAGAACGGGCTGCGTGTTCGAAGCTCGAACCAAACCCCAGCCCTGACCGAATGGGACGCGAACCCCATCGACATCGACCACCTGATGGCGCCGCCGGACAATCTGGCCGACTTTCTCCACTACTTTGAACTTCATATCGTCGGGGCAATCCACGCGTAATTCCGGAGTAGAAACCATCTGCGGAATTCCTTCCAGCTGATGCGAGAGGGGTTTGCCGGAGTTCGCCACGATCTCGATCAACCGGCATGCGGCGTAAAGAGCGTCGTCGTATCCGTAGTAACGATCGGCGAAGAACATGTGCCCTGACATTTCCCCGGCGAGTTCCGCGTGCTCTTCTTTCATCTTTGCCTTGATTAACGAGTGCCCTGTCTTGAACATGATCGGCTTGCCGCCGAGTTCAGCCAGTTTGTCGTACATGATCTGTGAGCATTTCACTTCGCCGATGAAAGTAGAGCCCGGCTTGCGGCTGAGGATTTCGCGGCCGAATATCAGCAAGAGCATGTCACCGTAGACGACTGTGCCCTGCTCGTCAACAGCGCCGATACGATCGGTGTCTCCATCGAAAGCTATGCCGAGCTCCGCCCGCTTACTCGCGACTGCTTTCTTTAGATCGGCCAGGTTCTCGATAACGGTCGGGTCAGGGTGGTGATTCGGAAACCGTCCGTCCATCTCGAAGAAGAGCTCAACCGGATCGACATTTACCTTCTCAAGAATGCGATGCAGTACGGGTCCGGCAGTTCCGTTGCCGGCATCGAAGACAACTTTCACTTTGCGGGAGAAGTTGAATTGCGCGCTGATCTCGTCAACATATGGCGTAACCGCATCGACGGTCCTAACGGAACCCGCCCCTGTTTCGAAGTCATTACCGACGATCAGCTTCCTGACATCTTGGATAGCGTGCCCGTGCAGAGTTCCCGAGCCGCAAACGGATTTGAAGCCGTTGTACTCGGGCGGGTTGTGGCTACCGGTGATCATCACAGCGCCATCGGCTTTGAAATGGACGGCCGAGTAGTAAAGCACCGGAGTCGGAACCATCCCGACATCCAGAACTTCGGCTCCCGAGGCAAGGAATCCCTTCAGCAGAGCGTCATGCAGGCGGGGGCTGCTCAGCCGACAATCGTGTCCCAGACAAAGAACACGGCCGCTGTGGCGAATCAAGTAAGTGGCCAGTCCTCGGCCTAGTTGCTCGACATCCTCGTCGAGCAACTCTTTGTCGGCTATTCCGCGAATGTCGTATTCGCGGAAGATCCCGGGTAGAAGCATATGCAATAAGAATAGCGAGCCAGGACAGGTTCGCAAATAGCCTGGCTATACAAACTGGATTAGTGCAGCTCGTGCCGGCGTACGACTAAGCTTTCGAGGTAATCGGTATCTAAGTCATAACCGAAGCCGGCAGCTTCACTTACTCTGATAGTCCCCTCGGGCGAGACTTCGATCGGCGGAGTTGTGATGTCGCGCTGCCAATATCGCTTGCTCGCCGACACGTCGCCGGGCAGAACGAAACCAGGGAGCGTGGAGAGTGCGATGTTGTGGGCCCGGCCGATCCCCGCTTCGAGCATTCCGCCGCACCAGACAGGAATGTTATTGGCCAGACAGAGATCATGGATTCGTTTTGCCTCGGCGAAACCGCCTACCCGGCCTAGTTTAATGTTGATGATCCGCGCGGCGCCCAGGCGTAGTGCCTGTTCCGCATGATGAACTGAGCGAATGCACTCGTCTAGGCAGATGGGGGTTTCGAGCATAGGTTGCAGAGTGGCGTGGTCGATGATCTCATCGTGGCCCAGGGGCTGCTCGATCATCATCAGGTAAAACTCGTCGAGAGCTTTCAACCGCTCGCTGTCGTTTAAGGTGTAAGCGGAGTTCGCATCCGCCATCAATCGGATGTGCGGAAATTCCTGGCGCACCTGGCGGATCACCTCGACATCCCAGCCCGGCTTGATTTTCATCTTGATCCGGCCATACCCAGCGGCGAGCTCGGTCTCGATCTTCTCCAACAGTTGGCCAACACTGTCTTGAATGCCGATGGAAACACCGCAGGCGATTTCGCGATGTGCGCCGCCGCCGATCAGACGCCACAGAGGCTGGTTGCCCATTCTGGCTTCCAGGTCCCAAAGTGCCGCCTCCGCTCCTCCTCTGGCCATCTTGTGGCCGCGAATGTGAGCGGTTCGAGGACCCGCCTCTGCGGCGCTGTTGAACGGATACTTTAAAATGCGCGGGCCGATGTACTCAATCAGCAGCGGCCAAACCGAGCCGGTCCACTCCTCGTTGTAGAACGGATTTTCGCCGGCCGTGACTTCGCCCCATCCCGAAATGCCGCCGGCTTGAGCTTCCACCAAGACAATGTCGCGCTCGTATGTGCGGCCGAAGCTTGTCTCGAAGAAATGCACCAGCGGCATGCGAATGTGCCGCAGTACGATTCGATCTACGGTGAATCCCATGGTCCTAACAAGTATGTACCGGAAGTGGCGCTGCGTTCAAAGCCGGTTACTGCGAGGCCCTGGCGAAAGTGCTCATCGAATTGCTCGGCAACAGACTGCTGTACCTCGCGCGCACGGTTCGGTTCGTTCACGCGAAGTGCGGCTATATCAATCGGAACCACAATGCGGGCCGCGATCGGAAAGCGCTCTACGGTCCGGTCCCCGGCAAGTTCTGCAACTCGATCGGATCCGATCCACCATTCCGGAACCAGGCGATCGGTGGGCAATCCGCCATGTAGGTGACTCGAAGTGGTGCCGTACTGGTTGTGAACATAGCGCCGCACGATTGAGCCCAGGCGTTCGATGTTGAAAAAGGCGTTCTTCAGCTCGAGCGGGTCGAAGGTCCACTCGATCAGATCGACGCCGGCCGCAAGAGCGTAGCCGCGCTGTTCGAGTTTCATGCGCCGCCCAAGGCCGGTGTTTCTGTACGGCGGCAGCACGCCAAGCATGTGGCTGTGGAGGTAATGCTTTCCTGTCGGCTTGAGCCCCGGGATACAGAGGCAGAACGCGACCATCTTTCCGCCATCCAGAGCTCCCAGCACCTGACCGCCGATCTTGCTAGCTACAACAAACAGCCGTAAGGGAAGTAATTCCACATCATCGAAGCCCCAGATCTCTCGCTGAAGGCGTACCACTTCCGCAAATTCACTGAGCTTCGAGAGCTGGCGAACTTCGACAGGGGAGGGAGTGCGAGTCGAGTTTGGCAACTGCATTATTGTAGAGCAGCAAATTGAAGACGAAACCGGTACACAGGGGCACGAGTCGGATTGTAGACTGGTCCGTGCCGATCAAGCGCCTACGAGATAGAGAGGAGTATCGATAATGCGGTTCGAGCAAAGAATAACTCTGCCAGGAAGTGAACGGCCGCCAGCGCCTGATTCCCGCGAGGTGAGTCCGGTTCCTGGCTCCCAATTGATCGAAGTGACGGTGGTTCTCCGTCGTAGAACGGAGCTGCAAGTTCCGGCCCTTGGAACCATGGAGGCGCGCGCTACGAGCAGAGATTTCATCGAACTTTACGGGGCCGATCCGAAAGACATCGCGCATGTGGAGAGCTTCGCCCATCACTCCGGGTTGACGGTTGTCGAAGCCAGCATTCCGAAACGACGGCTAATCCTAGCCGGGACTGCCGATGCGTTCTCGGCTGCTTTCGGAGCGACAATCGCGTGTTACGAAACTGACGAAGGCGGGCGTCTGTTCCGCGGTCGAACGGGGCCGCTGACGATTCCAGTAGAACTCGAGGGCGTGGTGATCGCAGTGCTTGGCATTGATACGCGGCCAGCTGCCCGGGCGCATTTCAGAGCCATATCACCCAAAGCGGCAGTCGGCTCGTTCACCCCTCCTCAAGTAGCTGGGCTCTACAATTTTCCCGCAGGACTCGATGGCACGGGCCAGACAGTTGCGATTATCGAACTGGGCGGAGGATACAACGTAGCCGATCTCCAGACATATTTCAGCAACCTGGGCGTGAAAGAGCCCTCAATTACGGCGGTGTCGGTTGATGGGGGAGCAAACGCGCCCGGCGGTGAGGCAGATGGTGAAGTAATGCTGGACATCGAGGTGATCGGCTCAATTGCCCCGGGGGCGAAGATTGCGGTGTATTTTGCACCGAATACCGACCAGGGCTTTGTCGATGCGATCACCGATGCGGTCCACGATAGCGCTCGCAAGCCTTCCGTGATCTCCATCAGCTGGGGTGGCCCTGAGGACTCCTGGACGGCCCAGTCGCGAACGGCGCTCGATGCGGCGTTGCAGGACGCGGCGGCTCTGGGCGTTACCGTTACGGCGGCGGCCGGCGACAGTGGCTCCTCCGATGGCAACACCGATGGGAAGCTGCATGTCGACTTTCCTTCTTCGAGTGGCTACGCTCTTGCTTGTGGCGGGACGCGGCTTTCGGGAACCGGCACGAGCATCACTTCTGAAGTAGTTTGGAACGAAACCGCGCAAGGGGAAGGTGCCACCGGCGGAGGCATCAGCACGGTGTTTCCGCTGCCTTCCTATCAAAGCAGTTCAAACGTTCCTGCGCAGCCGCAAACGAACTTCGCAGGGCGCGGCGTGCCGGACGTGGCGGGCAACGCAGATCCAACAACGGGTTACCAGATTCGAGTAGGCGGTCAGGATCAGGTGATTGGCGGAACAAGTGCGGTCGCACCGTTATGGGCCGCGCTGGTGGCTTTGATGAACCAAAGTCTCGGAACACCGCTGGGGTATCTGCAGCCTAAAATTTATCCCCTCGGGGAAGCCGCGTTTCAGGACATCACAAACGGAAACAACGACGACAGCGGGCTGGGCCAGTACAATGCCCGTGCAGGTTGGGATGCTTGCACGGGCCTGGGCTCGCCAAACGGCACGGCGCTGCTGAATGCTTTGTCGTCTGCCCGGGCCAGCGCCGCGGGAAGCTAGGCCGGTGCATGGAAAGCCTGCGGTCGGAAATACCGGGCAGCGCGCCGGTGCATGCAGAAAGGGAGCAAAATCCCGCCGCAGTTGCCCCTGACCGGCAGATCGCAGCAACCATCTTCGTTCGGCGGCGGCCCGAGATTTCCGACCTCGGCGCAAAACTACACTCCGGTACTTTCGACGCGGGATCTCGGGAAGACGCAGCAGCATGGCTTAGCGCCGATCCGAAAGACCTGGCCGCCATAGAAAGTTTCGCGCGAGAGTACGGTTTACGTGTCACTTTCTCGGACGCCGCCAAGCGCAGCGTAAAGGTGGAGGGCTCGGTGCAAGACTTCAACCGGGCTTTCGGTATCAACCTCGGTTTGTTTGGCGGGTCGATAAGCTACAGCGGACCGATATCGGTTCCGGAATCGCTCTCCAGGGTGATCGTTGCGGTGTTGGGCTTAGACAATCGCCCGATTGCCAGGCCAGCCGCTCAGTAAACCGGCTCTTCGTGGGACGGACGTGTTTTCCAGCGCCGGTGAATCCACATCCACTGGTCAGGATATCGACGAATGATGCTTTCAAGAACGGCGTGAATGCGCTGGGTATCCGCTTGTTCATCGCCGGTCATGAAAACAGCCGGATAGAAATGGAGGACGTAGCGCCGGGAGCGTTCGTCCCAAACTGCGAAGCCGGGAATGACGGGAGCGCCCGAGTGGTGCGCGAGCTTTGCAAAGCCGGAGTTCGCACAAGCCGGCTTCCCAAAGAAATCGACGAAAACGCCCTCAGCGGCCGCAGTATTCTGGTCGATCAAAATGCCCACCGCCTCGTTCTGGCGAAGAGCCCGGAGAACGGCGCGCGCACCATCCCGTTTATAGATCAGGCGGTTGCCGGATAGCGCGCGGCGCGATTCCACCAGTTCGTCAACCAGCGGATTGTCGAGCGGTCGAACCATAATGTTCATCGGCTCGGTCAGCAGGGCGTGTGCGAACGCGCTCAGCTCCCAATTGCCAAGGTGAGCAGTGGCCACCAGCACACCGCGCCCGAGTTGCTTCGCTTGAACATAATTTTCGAGGCCTTCGTAGCCGATCCACCGGGCAATGTTCGATTGATTCAGATCTGGAAAACGCGCGAGAGCCAGGAGCATTCGCGCAATTGTGCGAAAGACTCCATCTATCAGCCGGTTGCGCCCGATCGCGTCGAGCTCCGGGTAGGCAAAGGTCAGGTTGATATGCCCTACCCGTCGTAGCTTCGGAACGGCAGCGTCTAGCAGCCGGGCGGCAGCTTGTGCTGTCCTTTCGGCGAGGGGCATCGGCAGCTTGCGCAGCAGCGTAACCAGACCTGCACCAACCGCATACTCGGCTCGGGCGGCGAGCCAGCTTTTCTTCTGAGCCAAAACGAGAAGCTAGCTTCCGGCGATCCAACCGCCGCCCAAAACTAGGTCGTGGTCATAGAAAACCGCGGCCTGGCCGGGAGTAATGGCACGTTGTGCCTCGTCAAAGAGCACTTCAACACGGTAAGGATCCGCAGTGGGAGTAAGGGTAGCTGGCGCAGCCTGATGCCGGTTGCGAACTTTGACCTGCGCACGCCGCGGCTCAGTGATCGCAGCGATTGAGAGCCAATTCACCTGGTCCGCAACCAGGCTCGATTGGTTGAGGCTGTCGCTCGCTCCCACCACAACACGCTGGGTGGCGGGCTCGGTTGCGATCACGTAAAGCGGTTCCGGGGCCGCCACACGCAAGCCTCGGCGCTGCCCGATCGTAAAGTGATGCGTGCCCGAATGACGGCCCATCACACGCCCTGAAGCATCCACGATCTCGCCCTGGGTCTCAACTGGATCTATGCCCTGCTCCCGCAGATACGCCTCCATGAAGGCCGCGTAATCGCCATTTGGAACGAAGCAGATCTCCTGACTATCGTTCTTGTCTGCCACCGGCAATCCGAGTTCTTTCGCGAGCTGCCGAACGTCGGGCTTCCTCATTTCGCCTAGAGGAAAAAGGGTCCGGGCGAGTTGCGGCTGCGTAAGGCCGAACAGAAAATAAGTCTGGTCCTTACCGCTATCAGCGCCCGTCCGCATCTGATAGCGGCCTGAAGGAGCGTCGAAGCTCAGGCGCGCGTAGTGGCCAGTGGCAATTTTCTCCGCACCGACTCCATCGGCCATCTCAAGGAACTGATCGAATTTGATGAAGTTGTTGCAGAGCGTGCAGGGGATTGGTGTCCGGCCAGCCAGGTAATCGGCAACAAACGGCTTAACGACATGCTGTTCAAAGCGATCCTCAAAGTTCACGACATAGTACGGGATGCCGAGAACCGAGGCGACAAAGCGAGCGTCATACACATCGTCGACCGAGCAGCAACGGCCGACAGCACCGCCTTCAGGAACCAGTTCGGGTAACCGCCGCTGATTCCAAAGCTGCATTGTCAAACCGACGATCGGCAAGCCCTGGCGGTGAAGAAGGCCGGCGACAACCGAGCTATCCACGCCGCCCGACATGGCGACTGCAATGGGAGCCTCAGTGCGCGACAAGCTCGGATCTCCTCTCCCGGCTTCGGCGCACGCGGAGAGCGGAGTCAATCACGGCAGTTGCCAGGCGATCTACCTCATCGGCAGTGTTGAAGCGGCCAAACGAAAAGCGCACACTCGAACGCGCTTCAGCGGGAGTGCGACCCATGGCCAGAAGCACATGCGAAGGCTCTATCGATCCACTGCTACAGGCGGAACCGGTGGAAACGGCGAAGCCAAGAGTATCGAGGGCTATCAGAAGCGTCTCGCCCGATACATTATGAAACAGAATACTGCTTGTATTAGGCAGACGGCGGCTGGCCGAGCCATTGACTTCCACATTCGCCAGCCCACTTAAAACTCGTTCTTCGAAGCGGTCACGTAAGACCGCAAGCTCTTTGCCAGGGTGAACCGTTAAAAGCTCGACGGCACGCGCAAAAGCAATGGCTCCCGGCACGTTCTCTGTACCGGCCCGGCGCTCGCGCTCGTGGCGGCCCCCGAACTGGATACCGCGCAATGGCGTTCCCGCTCGAACATACAATCCGCCTACGCCTTTAGGCCCATGCACCTTGTGCGCGCTGATCGAGTACAGATCGACTCCCAACCGATCAAGATCTACCTCAAGCTTGCCGAGCGCCTGCACTCCGTCCGAGTGGAAGTAGATTCGGTGGGAGGTGCGTCCCTTCTGGAGAAGCTCCGCTATCTCTGCAATCGGCTGTACCGCGCCGGTTTCGCTGTTAGCATGCATCACGGAGACCAGAACAGTCTCGGCACGCAGACTGCGTCCGATTTCATCCGGGTCGACGACGCCCGCGGGCGGCACCGGAACGAATGTGACGTCTGCTCCTTCGCGCTCCAGCTGGCGGATCGGTTCGAGAACCGCCGGATGCTCAATACCCGTTGCGACGACGTGCTTGCGCGTGCCTGGCAGATCGCGGACCAGGCCGAGGATCGCCAGGTTGTTGGATTCGGTCCCGCCGCTGGTAAAAACCAACTCTCCCGGCGAACAGTGAAGGGTACGCGATATCGTCTGACGCGCCATCTCCAATCGCTGGCGTGCTATTTGACCGAAGCGATGCGTGCTCGATGCATTGCCCGGGACCTCGATCAGCGCATCGGCAAATGTCTGCGCGACTTCAGGCGCAAGTGGAGCAGTCGCATTGTGATCGAAGTACAACAAGAGAGTCACTACAATTTTAACAGCGCATGGAACGGCCGATCATCACGCTCACCACCGACTTTGGGCTTAGCGACCACTACGTAGGCACCATGAAGGGAGTAATTCTCAGCCGGAACCCGCAAGCGCAGTTGGTGGACATATCGCACGAGATCCCGCCTTTCTCAATCTATGCCGGGGCGTATGCCATTGATCAGGCCGCGCCTTATTTTCCGCTGGGAACCGTGCATGTTGTGGTCGTCGATCCCGGCGTAGGCACAGCACGCAAGCCACTCTATCTTTCGGCTATGGGGCAGCACTTTGTCGCTCCCGATAACGGAGTTCTGAGCTTTGTAGTCGAGCGCGATAAGGGCGCGCGAACGCGAGAAATCACCAACCGTGAACTTTTTCTACCAGACGCATCAGCAACGTTTCACGGTCGTGATGTATTCGCGCCCGCCGCGGCGGCGATTGCGGCAGGCGTCATCGCACCGGAGCATGTGGGGCCTCGCTTAGCGAAGATCGTCCAGCTCACCGGCTTGGAGCCACGGCTGACCGGTAAAGGCTTGTGGGACGGCACCGTCCTGAGCGTAGATCGTTTCGGCAACGTGGTCACTAATTTTCGGACCGCGAACTTCGTCCTAACGCTCGGCGATAAGTTCATCCTGCGCACAGCTGCGGGCGACATAACAGCTTTCCGCTCAACGTTCGGTGAAGCGCCGCACGATGAATGCTTCGCCTACCCGGGCAGCTCAGGGTATATCGAAATCGGCATAAATCAAGGCAGCGCGGCAAGGCGGCTTTCGCTCGCTGCCGGAGACATCCTAAGCTTGAATGTTTCAAATTGACGGTACAATCTTAGGAACCCTGTCGTCTCGCTGTTTATGACCGTCACAGAACCAGTCACAAAGTCTCGCGCTGCTGAATTTCGTAAGAAGCTTCAATCGAAGATCATCGTGACCGACGGCGCGATGGGTACGATGCTTTACTCGAAAGGCATCTTCATCAACCGCTGTTTCGATGAGCTGAATCTTTCTGCTCCCCAGTTGGTGAAAGAGATTCATCAGGAGTATGCGCGCGCGGGCGCGGAAGTTCTCGAGACGAATACATTCGGAGGAAATCGCGTACGGCTTTCGGCCTTCGGCTTTGCGGAGAGGCTGCGCGACATAAACGAAGCGGGCGTACGGCTGGCACGTGAAGCGGCGGGCGAGAAGGCGTTCGTTGCAGGCGCTATTGGACCGCTCGGAATTCGGATTGAGCCGCTAGGATCGATGTCGTTTGCAGAGGCGCGCGGTATTTTCCGTGAACAGGCCGAAGCGCTTGTCGGCGCCGGTGTCGATCTGCTGATTCTCGAGACATTCTATGAGCTGGATGAGCTGCGGGAAGCAATCTACGCCGCTCGCGAGGCTGCAGGACCCGAAATGGTGATCATCGCGCAGGTCACTGTCGATGATGACGGCGCCTTGCCCGACGGCGCCAGCACCGCCACCTTCACCGGACGCTTAAACGAATGGCCGGTCGATGTGATTGGCGTGAATTGCTCGGCTGGTCCGAAGGTCGTTCTCGAGACGGTCGAGAAGATGGTCCCGCTGACCACCAAGCCCTTGAGCGCGATGCCGAATGCAGGGCTTCCGGCCACAGTCGAAGGCCGTAACATTTACCTCTGCTCGCCTGAATACATGGCACAGTACTCGCGGCGCTTCTTACAGGCAGGCGTCCGCGTCATAGGTGGTTGCTGCGGCACCACTCCCGAGCACATCAAGCAGATTCTCGGGGAAGCGCGATCGCTGCAGCCGGTTGACCAGCGCTCTGTTGTCGTCACGGTGGCCGACCCCGAGAAGCCTGCCGTGAAACGGCTGCCTAAAGTACCCGTCGCTCAAAAATCTGAGTTGGGCAATAAGCTGGCTGGCGGTAAGTTTGTCGCCTTTGTTGAAATCCTGCCGCCGCGCGGAGTAGATCCAGCCAAAGAAATTGCCGGTGCCAAGCTGTGCAAGGACAATGGGATCGATTGCATCAACGTGCCGGATGGGCCGCGTGCGAGCGCCCGGCTAAGTGCGCAGGTCACGTGTCAACTCATCCAGGAGAAGGCCGGCATCGAAGCGATTCTGCATTTCTGCTGCCGCGACCGAAATCTGTTGAGCATTCAATCGGAGCTCCTCGGGGCTCATGCGGTGGGAGTGCGGAATCTCATCTGTATAACCGGTGATCCGCCGCGCATGGGCACGTACCCGGACGCCAGTGCAGTCTTCGATGTCGATTCCATCGGCCTCACGAACGTTGTCAACAATTTGAACCAGGGCCTCGATATAGGCGGCAATCCGATCGGCTCGCAGACATCGCTGCTAATCGGCGTGGGGGCGAATCCCGGCGCTCTCAACATGGACGAAGAGATGCGGCGCTTCGGCTGGAAGATGGAAGGCGGGGCGGAGTACGTAGTGACGCAGCCGGTCTTCGATCTCGATCTGCTGGAGGCGTTTCTAAAACGCACCGAGAGCTACAAGGTTCCGATCGTCGCGGGCATCTGGCCGCTGACCAGCTACCGTAACGCAGAGTTCATGGTGAACGAGCTGCGAGTTCCTGTTCCGCAAGAATACATGGAGCGGATGCGCAAAGCAGACAGCGCAGATAAGGCTCGCGGCGAGGGTGTTGAAATCGCGCGCGAGATGACCGCCAGAGTCCGCCACATGGTTCAGGGCGCACAGCTAAGTGCTCCCTTCGGCCGCTATGAAATGGCGGTTCAGGTTGCCCAGGCTCTTGGCGAAAGGTAAACTGACGAAGTGTTTTCGTTCCCGAATCGGAACGCCAATGACACACTAACCTTTCTCCAGTGGCTACTGACTTAATAGAAATCGATTTAGACGATCCGTACGAAGGCGCGATTGAACGTGCGGTTGAGACCATTCGGCGCGGCGGCGTGGTGGGCGTGCCTACCGATGCGCTCTACGTGCTGGTATCCGATCCATTCAATCTGCACGCGGTCGGCAAGGTCTTTGCATCGAAGGGCCGCGAGAGTGTTCGTTCGCTTCCGCTGGCGGTTTCCGATGTACTAATGGCAGAGGATCTCGCCAAGGAGTTGAATAGCCGCTTTTACATTCTGGCGCGCCATTTTTGGCCTGGGCCGTTGACGATGATTGTGCCCGCGGCAGCGAAAGTGCCGCTCAAGGTAACCGGAAATACGGGTCGCTTAGCGATGCGGCAGGCTAAATCTGCGGTACTCGATGCGCTGCTTGAAAAGGCCGGGCATGCTTTAATTGCCACCAGCGCCAACCCATCTGGCGAGCCTACCATTTGCAGCGGAATCGACCTTTTCGCCAGTATGGATGGCTTGGTCGATCTGGTGCTCGACGGTGGAACCTGCACTAGCTTGGGTTCCACAACGGTAGATATTACGGAGCCTTACTGGAAACTGATTAAAGAGGGTGCGATCTCGGAAAAAGAGATTGCGCAACGCCTGAAAGCCAGCTAGCTCAGGGCGACTTTTGCTGCTATTCTTAAACGAAGCGTTCCCCGTGAGAGCGTTCGTCGCGGTCTCCTAAAAATTGATCCGATAGTCAATGTCATGGAATCCAGCTCGAATTAAGTGCCCGTGTGCAAGCTCCGGTGTTCTCGGATGCCAAGGAGAAGCCTAAAGGTGCTCGGAGGGTTCCCCCCTTTTTCTTCTAGGGGTCAATGACGGAGCTCGTTACGGAAGCTCTCACAGCGAACGCTTTCCTTCTTCCCCGCCATGAATATCCTCTTTATCGGCGATATCTTCGCCTCAGGCGGGCGTGCAATTACGGCTGAAAATGTCCAGCGGCTGATCACTGAGTACAAGATCGATCTGGCCATCGCGAATGCTGAAAATAGCGCGGGCGGTTTCGGCATCACTCCCTTGATTGCGGAAGAACTGCTCTCTCTCGGCCTCGACGTGCTGACGGGCGGCAATCATAGTTTCGATAAGCGCGAAATCCACGATTACTATGAGCACCAGCCTCGCTTGCTGCGTCCGGCAAACTACCCGCCAGGGCTGCCGGGAACGGGCGTATTCAGCGCTAAAGCCAGGAACGGCGTCGCGTATGCCGTGATCAATCTGCAAGGGCGCGCGCACATGGCGAATATCGATTGCCCGTTTCGCAAGGCAGACGAGTTGCTGGGCGCTCTTGACCCTGCAATCAAGATCCGGTTCGTCGACTTTCATGCTGAGCTCACCAGCGAGAAGACTGCGATGGGCTGGTACCTGGATGGGCGCGCGACCGCCATGGTTGGCACGCATACGCACATTCCGACGGCAGATGCGAGAGTTCTTCCCGGCGGTACTGCTTATCAGACGGATGCCGGCATGACGGGGCCCTATGAGTCGGTAATCGGAGTCGACAAAGACACAATCATACGGCGCTTTTTAACGGGCACTGCCGGCCGTATGGAAGCTGCCCGCCATGGTGTTGAACTGCACGGAGTGGTGGTCCGGGCTGACGAGAGTACCGGCAAGGCGCTAGCAATTGAGCGGATCTGCCGTCAGAAATAGTTCGTAATTGACGCTTTAAGCGACGCAGATCAAGCTCCCGTGCATCCACAAGCACGGAGGTCTGGTTTGACAAAAACAGCAAAGTTGAGCGTGCTGATCGGAGTGGCATTCCTGTCTGCTGCTTGCCGGAGGAGCGACACCTCCTCGAAGATATCGCCGGAAGGAAGCCCGGAGAGCGCCGCTACCAAAACTCTCGCGGCAGGCGCAAAAGTGATTCAGGATAACGCCCCCGTTAAGCAGTTCGACGCGTATCTGGTCGGCTTCCATCCCATGAAAAGCGATCCGGGCGTACAGATGGAAGCGCATCATTACTGCCATCAGGTAAATGAAGACTTCATGCAATGCGTGCTGTTCGACGGGAACACAGCCAACGCGAACATGACCGGTGTCGAGTACATCATCTCCGAGAAGCTGTTCAACACTCTGCCGGCAGACGAAAAGCATTTCTGGCATCCTCACAATTACGAGATTCTTTCGGGCGAGCTGATCGGGCCGGGGCTGCCAGCGGCGGCTGAGAAGCAGTTCATGCAGCGGAAGATGAACAGCTACGGCAAGACGTGGCATTTCTGGAGGACGGAATCGAACGGAAAGCCGGGTGACACGCTACCGCTCGGGCAACCTAATCTCGCTTGGTCTTTCAATCGCGATGGAGAGGTGCGAGGAGAAATGATCAAGGCGCGTGATGGGCGCATGCACGTTGATTCGGATCAGGTTCGCAAAGAGCGTCAGGACCTGATTCCGCTCGCTCACCCCCAATCCGGCGTGGATGATCTGAAAGGCAAGTTTGGAACCGCGACACACCTCATTCCGGGCGTTATTCCGGCGAAGTGAATCGTCAACCGTCAGGCTAAATCGGTGGCGGACAGCGGCACCGGCGCGGCAAGCTCATTCGAAAGTGCCACGCCTTCCCAACGGGCGACCACAGCGGTGGCCACACAGTTGCCCAGCAGATTCACGGAAGTCCGGCACATGTCCATCAGTGCATCGACGCCCAGTATCAAGGTGATGCCTTCGAGCGGCAGTTGAAATGTCCCGAGCGTACCCGCAAGAATGACCAGCGAGGCGCGAGGCACGGCAGCGACTCCCTTGCTTGTCAGCATCAGGGTCAGCATCATCGTGATCTGCGTGGCGAGCGGCATATGTACCCCTGCCGCCTGCGCAACGAAGACTGAAGCCAAAGACAAGTACAGAGTCGAGCCGTCCAGGTTGAAGCTATAGCCGGTGGGTAACACAAAACCGACGATGTGCTTGGGCACTCCGAAGAGACTCATGTTTTCGAGTGCAAGCGGCAGCGCAGCTTCGCTGGAAGCGGTTGAAAAAGCCAGCAGGAACGGCTCACGAACGGCGCGAACAAAGCGGCGAACCGGTACACCGGCCACGGCGAGGGCTGAACCGAGAACCAGGATTACGAACAGGATTTGCGCCAGGTACAAAGTCCCGACGAGCTTCCCCAACCCGAGCAGGACACCAATGCCCTTCGATCCGACCGTGACCGCAATCGCGCAACCAACGCCCAACGGTGCCAGGTACATCACGTACTTCGTATAGCGAAACATGACCTCCGCCACTGCGGTCGCAAAGGTGACCACCGGCTGCGCCTTCGCTCCAATGGCCGAACAAGCAGCCCCGAAGAGGAAGAAGAACACGACCATTTGCAGCACGTCGTTCTGCGCCAGCGATTCGAAGATGTTAGCGGGTACGGCGTGTTCCAGGATCTGGTTGAACGAAGCCGGCTTTGCAAGGTTCGGTACGGGAGCGCCACCCTGCGCCGAGAGACTCAGGCCTGCGCCCGGTTGGGCAACGTTCACGACGAGTAAGCCGATCGCCAGCGCCAGGGTCGTTGCCACCTCGAAGTAGACGAAAGCTTTCACCGCGATTCGGCCCATGGTCTTGAGCTCCCCTGCGGACGCGATGCCGGCCACAAGCGTGCCAAATAGCAGCGGCCCGACAATCGACTTGATCAAACGTAGAAAAACGTTGCTGACGGGGGCAAGACTTACCGCAAAATGCGGAAAGAAGATGCCGATAATGATCCCAAGCGACCAGGGCAATGAAGATCCAGGATGTGATCGAAAGCCTCTTGAGATAGCCCATTCCCGGCTACCGCTCCCCCCACTTGAGCTTTTCCCGAAGCACGTCGAAGAAGAGCATCTTGGGGGGACGAATGAGCTGGATGGTTTTCGGGGACGAGCGGCAAATCACAAGGTCGCCCTTGGAGAGCGGTTCACCTACCTGTCCGTCAATTGTCAGATACGTTCCGTCCTCGCCATGAACCAGGATCTGAATGACGCTCGAGTCAGGCACAATTACCGGGCGATTGGTTAACATATGCGGACAGATCGGGGTGATGCAAAACGCATTCACGGAGGGAAAAACCACAGGGCCGCCCGCCGAGAGAGAGTAGGCGGTAGAACCGGTCGGAGTCGAGATAATCAGCCCATCGGCCTTATAGGCTGCAACAAAATGATCATCGACGTGCGTGTCGAGGTCGATCATGCGCGCCAGTTCGCTTTTGGTAATAACTACATCGTTCAAAGCAGCGTACGTGCCGATCGACTGTCCGCCGCGGCGCAGCTCGCAATCAACCATGCGGCGGCGTCCGATGCGATGCTCGCCTCGTAGCGCGCGCTCCAGCTCCGGGTAGAGTTCGTCGACGCGAATCGCGGTAAGAAATCCCAGATGACCCAGGTTGACGGCAAACAAGGGAATGTCGCGGCCGGCCACAACGCGCGCCGCAGAAAGAAGCGTCCCATCGCCGCCCAGCACAATGATGAGATCTGCGCCATCGGGCAGCTCTTCGCGGCTGAAGTGTTCGGAGACACCGGCATACTCCGCGGTTTTCTCGTCACACCGATAAGCCACGTTCTTCTCGTTCAGCCACTGAAGAAGACCGTAGACGATCTCCCCGGCACGAGCCATTTTCGGTTTCGAAATGATGCCGACCGTTTTAATCTGATGCATGGGCGCCGGAGATGCTTAAGAACAGAGTAAACTGCCGGCTGCTCCGCGATAGCCGTGCAAAAGAAATTCTCGGTTTCCCTCACCTCCGAGGATGGGGCTTTCAGTCAACTGGGTGGAAAAACCAAGCTCCCTTAAGGCCTTCGCGACTTTCTCGCAAGCCGCTTGCTGAACGGCTGGATCCCGTATAATTCCCCCTTTGCCAACCAGTTCACGGCCTGCCTCAAACTGCGGTTTCACCAGGATGATCCAGTCCCCTTTCCCGGCAAGCAGCGGAACCAGTGCCGGGATAATCAGAGTCACAGAGATGAAGCTTACATCACAGGCAATCACATCCACCAATTCCCCGATGTCCTCAAAAGTCAAATAGCGGGCATTGGTGCGCTCATGCAGGGTGATTCTGGCATCCGTTCGCAGCTTCCAATCGATCTGGCCGGCGCCAGTGTCGACACAGTGAACGCGGAGCGCGCCGCGCTGGAGCAGGCAGTCGGCAAAGCCGCCGGTAGATGTGCCGACATCAAGGCAGATGCGCCCGGCAACATTCACCTGAAATTGATCGAGAGCGCTTTCGAGCTTGAGACCGCCGCGGCTCACATACCGGAGCGGTTCCTTGACTTCGATTTGGCTCGCGCGCGCAATCAGCTGGCCCGGCTTATCCGCCTTTTGGCCTTCGACCCGCACTTGTCCGGCAAGAATCAGAGCCTGAGCCTTGTGCCGCGACTCGACAAGTCCGCGCTCAAGCAGAAGAACGTCCAGCCGCAGTTTTCCGGCCGCAGCGGGTTTCAAGTCTTGCGCTGCACGACGAAGTCCGCAATCTGCCGCAGCCGTTCAGCGCGATCTCCAAAGCTCCGCAAAGCGTAATGCGCCTCGAGGCGCTCCTCTTCGGCCATTTCACGCGACCGCTCAAGACCGTAAACAGCCGGAAACGTAATCTTCGCCTGCGCCTGATCCTTGCCTGCTGTCTTACCGAGAGCTTCGGATGACTCTTCCACATCGAGCACATCATCAACAATTTGAAATGCCAGCCCGATATGCTCGCCGTACTGCGAGAGAGCAGTCAGTTGTTGCCCGGCCCCGCCAGCGTAAATAGCACCCATTCGAACACTGGCGCGCAGCAGCGCACCGGTCTTGGCGCGGTGAATCGAATCAAGCAGCAGCGCGGTGGGTTCTTTGCGCTCCCCCTCGATATCATTGACCTGACCGCCGATCATGCCGCCTACTGTGCCGGCAGCACGCGAGAGCTCCTCCACCAGGAGAATCTTGCGATCTGCATTAATGGCGGGCAGGCGGCTCAAGACCTCGAAAGAAAGCGTTAGCAGCGCGTCGCCCGCAAGGATCGCCAAGGCTTCCCCAAAGACCTTGTGGCACGTAGCGCGTCCGCGACGCAGATCGTCGTTATCGAGCGCGGGAAGATCGTCATGAATAAGAGAATACGTGTGAACCAGCTCAAGTGTCGCCGCAGCGTCCTCGACGCCAGCCGGCTCATCGGATACGGCGTGAGCGGCAGCAATGGCAAGAATGGGACGGATCCGTTTCCCGCCCGCAAACAAGCTGTATCGCATGGCGCGATGGATGGAGGATGGGTCGACCGTTTCGTCCGGCACCCACTCGTTGAGCGCTCGGTCCACCGACTGGACTTGTTCGGCGAAAAAAGCACGCAGTTCGATTTGCCCGGTTTCGATCATTTGCCGAACTTTTCAGCGTTGAATGGAACAGGGACCATCTCAGAGCCGCGCTTCATCAGGATCTCGACGCGAGACTCGGCTTCTTCGAGCTGGCGCTTGCACTCGGCGCTCAGACGCATGCCGGCCTCGAAGAGAGTAAGGCTCTGTTCAAGAGGCAGGTCCCCTTTTTCAAGATCTTTTACTATGCGTTCGAGTTCTTCCAAACTCGCCTCGAAGGTAGTTGAGGATGCGATTTCCTCGGGCATCGCCTTATTGTAACGAGGCTGAAAAGCAAGCGCTGCGGCTTGAAGCTAGCGCGAAATCCGTAAGATCTCGGACGCTATCGAGTTGAAAGCTGCGCCAAGCTGGCCGGCGTTGGGCGAGTAGTAGTATTTGCCGGCGATCTGGGTCGAATTGTACGTGCGCGGGTATGTCGGGTCATTGGCGACCTTGCCGAGAAAGGCGCTGTCTACGCCGCCGTTACTACCCAGGCCGATTGTGTAAAGAACGATCGAGTCTTGACGGATCTGCCGCGCTGCATCGTCAGCCGCGTTGATGGAGATCGCGTCGCTGTTTGAACTAGAGAAGACAATATGATTGCTGCCGTCTCGAGTAACGGGGGAGTAGCCGGTGGCTGACGCCGAGTTGCCAAAAGCGTCCACCTCGGGGATGAAGGAAAAGATCTTTGCAAGTTGCGAGAAACCGCCTGTGCAACTTGTCATTGGCACGTATGGTGCCGAAGTGGAGGTAATCGGCTGCGCTGCGGGATCATAGATTCCTCCGCCGTTCGCGATGTAGCCGGGGACCGGCTTGCCGGAGTTACACGCCTGGCCGGGGTTCACGGGGAAACCGATGGGCATCTTGTCTGCATAAGGACCTGCTGTAAATCCATTGGGAACGCCGTCCGTAAAGAATACGATGACGTTCAGCGCACCCGGTTGAGCCGCGTTCACAACCTCCTGATGAGCGAGGAAGAGAGCCTCGGCGGAACCAGTGTTGCCGCCGCATTGCAGCGTAGCAAGAATGTCTGAAACAGCCGGCTTGAACTGCTTGGTGGAGTGGGCGTCAACGCTCGCGTTGCCCATAAATGTGACGAGGCCCAAAGTGTCGCGGCCATTTACGAACTTAGACACAAAGTTCTGCGCGTCGTTTTTGAGAATCCCGCAAACTTCACTCATGGATCCGGAGCGATCGAGAGTGAGTACAACATTCACATCGCGGCGTGAAGTCTGCGCTGAAGCGGTGAGAGTGGCAGTCGGATGGCCGAGTATGCCCAGGAAGTACAACCCAACGTCTGCTGAAGTCTGAATCTGCACAGTAACTGAATGATCAGACGTACTCTTCGGCGGAGTAATCACCACCTTAGCTGTCGCGTTACTTGAATTCAGTAAGCCGGGAGGAAAGTTGGCGCTGAAATATTGCTGCGCAATTGCGGTTGCATTGGCAATTTGAGATTCGATCGTGGTTCCGACATTCAGCGAGCGAGCGCCGGCCAGCGCGGCCGCATCGGTGGCAGCCAGCAGCCGTGAATGCGCAAAGTAGGCCACCCCTCCGTCGATACAAAGGCCGACCATGGGAAGCACCACTGTAATAAGCATGAGCGTGAACAGGATGAGTGTTGCTCCCCGCTCAGAGCTTTTGCGATTAAAAGATCGATCGCGCATAGGAACCAGTGCTGTAACCAGTCACGTTGCTCAGTCCGGAGCTTAAGTTCACTTCGGAGACAAAGGCGTACTGCCCCGGCTGATCGGCCGGAAAGACGATCGGCGGACTTGGGAAGCCCGTCGCGACCAAACTGGGATCGGTCAGATATTGTGCTGCCTGCAGATTGGCTCCGCTGGTGTAGTACTTGCTGCTCAGGCTCCCTAGCTTGGTGCTGGCGTATGTTTGATTCCCGAATACAACAACGCTTGTGAAAACATATTTGCCGTTATTGGGGCAGACTTTGAGATTGGCTGCCACGCAGTCACTATTGGTGACAAGAGTGATTTTCGAGAGCACAATGGCCCCTTCGCCGCCAGTCTGTTGAATATTCAAAGCCGCTGCCAGACGCTGCAGGAGAGCGGCGTTCTGCGATTGGGAAAAATCGATGCCGTAAGCGTACATATGCCCGGAATCGCGAGCAAGCTGGCTGACTTGAATGGCGCGGATCAGATTGATGCCGAACACAGTGGTTCCGAGTAACAAGGGCAGCCAGATGAGCGAAGTGAACATAAACTCGATCAAGGCGGCTCCGCGTTCGTAACGATTGAACAATCGCGATTTGGGATTACCGTTTAGGGGGAAGACCACTAGGCGAGCTTTCCATGACATCTGACGAGGTTGCCCCGAGACTGAAGGTCGCGAAGCTCTCTCGCATAATGGGACCGAGTGAATTTACCGGAACGCCCTTGACTGAGATTTCAACTACGTTGCCCCCCGCATTGCTCCCGTTGCCGGACAGCGGTGTACTCAGGTTCGAAGGATTGTAGTAATTGACCGTGACTTTATCGAGGCCATCCTGGCCCGCAAGAAATCCCATGGCGTTCTCCTGCACGACAGACTTGATGTACGCATCCTGGCCGCCAGTGCCGGGCACGTAGCTGGTGACTGCGGCTCGTATGCCCACTTGAACTGCATGCTGCAGGCTCTCCTGGGCGAAGCACATCCAGGCAACATCGATGATCAGAAAAACGAATGCCAGCAGCGGAAGTAAGACGAGGCCGAATTCGACAAGCTCCGAACCGGCCTCATCCGCAAAGCTCAGGCGAGCGTTCATTCCACTTACTGCGTCGACTTACGTTCGCGACGGCGCTTGAAGTAAAGCAGCAGGGTAGCGGCTGCTCCAACCCACAGTCCAGCTTGAACGAATACATTATCCACGGTGTTCTCCTTTCGTAAATGCGAGGACGCTCTATAACTAGTGCTTGGCCCTACGGGATTTTCGCAGCCCTAATTCATCGAGCCGAGCGCGGGCAAGAGGTTCTTGAATAACTGAAGCATCCCGGGTCCGGCAACAATCAGCATCAGCGATGGCATGCAGAAAAAGAAAATGGGAAAGACAAGCTTGACGCCGACTTTACCGGCGCGCTCCTCCGCATTCTGCCGCCGCTGCACGCGCATGAATTCCGATTGGGTGCGCAGAGCCTCCGCCACGCTCGTACCAAACCGATCGGTCTGAATCAGAATAGCGACGAGCTTCTTCAGCTCCTCCTCGCCCGTCCTGGTGGCGAAATTGCGAAGCGCCTGGATACGGCTGCCGCCGGCCAGCATCTCCATGTTCACCAGACTTAGCTCTTCACTGATCACCGGGTGAAAGGTCTTGAATTCACGGCTGACATTAATCATCGCCTTGTCGAGCGCGCAGCCTGCTTCGGTCGAAATGACTAGCAGATCGAGGACATCGGGCAGGGCCAGCCGGATCTTCTCTTGCCGGGCGCTCACCAGCCGCCCCAGAACGAATCCGGGCGCCACAAACCCGGCCACGGCGGAGGCAATCGGGATGATGATCTTGTTCAAAGGGCTCGTAATGTAGCCGCGCAGAAGTAACGCCGCCGCCAGGAGCATCAGGCAGCTAAGGAGCTTGATGCCTAGATACACTGAAGCTGCATACGACGAGCGGAAGCCGGCTGCGCTCAACTCGCCCTTCATCACTTTCTGATCGCCTGACGAGTAAGGCAGTAAACGGCCCAGCGACTCCAGCAGCCTGGCAGTACCAGCAGCGGAATGACCTTCAATCGCGTGTTCCCTGATAGGTGTCACTTCGGCCCCTGTTGAGCTGGCCAATCGGTCGAGCATGTTCGCCGGCTTGGCAAATCGGACGTAACCGAAAATGCCGATGACAGAGGCGAGTATTACGAATAAGACGATGAAAGGGAAAATAAGCATGATCTAAACCTTAATGTTTACGATCTTTCGAATACAAAAGAATCCGATAACCTGCCCGACGCAGGCTGCATAGACAAGCTTGCGGCCATCATCGTCACGCGCCAGCACCAGCAGATAATCGGGCGAAGTGATCAGCATCAGGGCGGCCACAATCATAGGCATGATCGCCAAAATCAAGCCCGTGATCTTGCCATGCGCGGCGGCTGCTTTCACCTGGCCTTTCAACCGGAATCTCTCGCGAATGATCTTCGCCATAGTGTCAAGAATCTCGCTCAGGTTTCCGCCTGTCCCCTGCTGTAGCAGGATGGCCGAAACGAAAAACCGAACATCGATCAGGGGCACGGTCGCCATCAGTTTCGCCATGGCGGCTTCGAGGGTAGCGCCGAGGTGAAGGTCGTTCAACATCTGCCGAAAAGCGGAACCGAGCGGCTCCGGCGCATCGGCTACCAGCATTTCCAGCCCGATCGAAAACGCGTGCCCGGCACGCATTGAACGCGATAAAAAGTTCAGTGCCTCCGGAAACTGTTCTTCAAATTGGGCCAGACGCTTCGAACGCTTGCGAATAACCAGGAACAGCGGGAACGACGCAAAAAGCAGCGCCACGGCAAGCGTTGCAATTTTGTTGTTTGCGAGTGGAGGAACTAGAAACGTAACGAAAAGACCAGCGGCCCCGGTGATGACCGTGCTCATTAGAAATTTCCCGAGACTCCATCCTGTGCCCGACTGATCGATCAGCTTTTGCAAGCCGCGAAAAACCGGCATTCCACCTAGAGCTTTGGTCAGCGGATCGGTTTGTGTTTCGTTGCGGACCAGATCGGGTCGGCTCTTGACGGTCGCCGACTCCGCGCGCCGCAGCATGGTGCGCACTTGATTCTTTTGCCGCGAAACCAGGAAGGCCTGGCCGAGGCCGACGCAGAGCGCCGCAACCAGGAAAAGAACAACAAAGATGACGATGAAAAGCGTCATTGGATGCAGACCCCGCCTTAGCGCACCTCGTAGGAGCTTTGAAAGATACTTGCAGGAAGCTCGATGCCGGCTGCTTTCATTCGATCGCTGAACTTCGGTCGCACACCAGTACCCTGAAATCGGCCCATTACGCGTCCTTCTTTCGATATGCCTAAGCGCTCGAACAGAAAAATATCTTGCGTGGTGACCTGCTCGCCTTCCATCCCGACACATTCGGTAAGATGCGTGACTCGCCGCGAACCGTCGCTCATGCGGGAGATTTGCACAAACAGGTCGACTGCCGAAGCAACCTGCTGCCGGATAGAACGCACGCTCAAGTTTGCATTTGACATGCTAACCATGACTTCGAGCCGGCTTATCGCGTCGCGCGGGCTATTGGCGTGTACTGTCGTTAAGGATCCATCGTGGCCCGTGTTCATGGCCTGCAGCATGTCGATGGCTTCTTCGCCGCGCACCTCACCGACCACGATGCGGTCGGGGCGCATACGAAGAGCGTTGACGAGCAGCTGCCGCTGCATAATTGCGCCCTTGCCTTCAATGTTGGCGGGCCGAGTCTCAAGCCGCGCCACGTGTGGCTGGCGCAGCTGCAGTTCCGCCGCATCTTCGATGGTCACAATCCGCTCGTTGATGGAAATGAACCCGGAGAGCATGTTCAGGAATGTCGTCTTCCCTGCTCCCGTCCCGCCCGAGATGATGATGTTGAGTCGCGCCTTTACGCAGCCTCTGAGCAACTCGAGCATCGGATCTGTAATCGACTGGTTGCGGATCAGATCAACCGGCTGCAGCGGTGCTCCTCCGAAGCGGCGAATGGAGAGCAGCGGGCCATCCACGGCGAGCGGTGGGATGACGGCATTCACGCGCGAACCGTCAGGTAGTCTTGCGTCGACCATCGGGGAAGATTCATCGACCCGCCGTCCTACGCGTGAAACAATGCGCTCGATGATGCGGATCAGATGCGCATCATCCTTGAAGGTGATACTCGTACGCTCCAGCTTACCGGCGCGTTCGACATAGATGATCTTCGGCGTAGTCACCAGGATGTCGGACACGGTCTTGTCGCGCAGCAGCGGTTCTAGCGGACCCAGGCCAAACACCTCATCCAGGATCTCTTCAATTAGCTGCTCTTTTTCGGTCAGGCTGAGCGGCGTCTTTTCTTCATTCACCAGGCGCGAAACGGACGGACGTATATCCAGCCGTGCCTGATCCACCGAGCGCGCCGCCAGAGCCTCAAGATTGATGCGGTCGAGAAGCTTGCGATGAATGGCGAACTTCATCTCCTGATATTGCGGCGTTGAGCCGTCTCGCGGCGCTGTGGGAGGAGGCTGTTCGAGAGTGTGAGATGACAGTTGCTGCGTTTCCATAAATGACTTCGTTTACCGGAACAGAGAAAATTTCTTTTGCGGCTTTGGAGCGGCCGTCACACCCGCAAGCTTGGTGGTCAGCAAAGAAAATTGCTGTGCCAGACGGTTGTTAGGCGGCAGCAGCGTTCCTGCCGAATACGACTGATAGAGACTCGGATAATCATTCGGGAGCATGGCGTACAACGGCCGGCCCAGAACTTTCTGCAGCTCCTCCTGCGTGATATCCATCATCTTCGGCGTGCGGTTCAAGACGACCTCTAACTTGGTAAGATCTTCCCCCCGGTCGCGCAGCTTTTGCGCAATCGACTTCAGTCCGTGCAGTGCCGACACTTCGAGGACCGATATGAGAAAGAGATCGTCAAGCTCCTGGTAGAGGGCGGCCGCTACCTCGTTCAAGCTGCGGCCCAGATCGAGCACGGTCCAGTCATGCTGGGTCTTCATGAACCGGATCACCTGGCGCAGTTCGTCGCGGCTCGGCGCGCTTTCATGCGAGAAATCTTCCGGACTCGGTATCACGTCAACACCAGGCTTGTACTCCGAAAGCAATGCCTTCCAAAGGCTCTCGTCGAGGCGCGCCAGATTCGAAACGGCATCGAGGATCGAGTAGCTACTAGCCACTTTCATCAAGAAGCCAACCATGCCGGACGTAAAATCGAGATCGGCCAGCAGCACTCGCTTGCCGGTCTGCCGCCTGAGATCCGCTGCGATGTGGCAGGCCAGAGTCGTCGCGCCGCACCCGCCTTTCGACGACAGGAACCCGATCACTTTCCCGCGCCGCTCCGGTTCTCGCTCTTCGTTGCCGGATTCGATCACCCGTTCCAGAGCCGGCGCCAGCGTCTCATTGTAGGGAGGATGAACAAACTCATTTGCTCCTGCTCGTAGGGCCGCCAGAATCGTTTGCGGATCGTCCGTCGGGTGCAGGGCCACGATCTTGGTTTGAGCGCCCGCGGCTTTGACTGCTCGCAGCGCCTTCGTGAGATCGCTTTGAATGGCGTTCAGCTCAATCAGCAGGATCTCGGGCCGGTCTTGGCTGATACGCTGCAGAACCTCTTTCCAATTGCTCGGGTCCTGTTCCGAAACCGATGACGGCGTATCCCAAAGCGAGAGGCGATGCACGATGTCCTGCCGAAGCAGGTCGTCTTCGAATGCCAGCAGCAGATTGGCAGTCTTCATGGCGCGCCTATTTGTTAGGACCGGTCGGGGGCGGGGACGCAGGCGGAGGCTGAGTGGCCTGCAGCAACGGCGTGATCCCAGATGTGGCGTTAGTAGCTGCGCCATTCGGTGCAGCCGCCGAGGTGTCAGGCTCGGTCCAGTTTTTCAGAATTTCAATCGGGATTGTTTTCATGACAGGCAGCTTGCCATCGTGCTCAACCGGGTTCTGCGGTGCAGCCGGTGAGGTGCCCTTCAGAAACGATCTCGGCATCTTCACTTCTGGCGGCTTAACACCGGCCGGAATGGGTCGAACCAGTTCGGGCGTGACCAGCACCAGCAGCTCGCTGTTGTTCTTGAGTAGCTGGCGTGACTGGAAAAGTTTGCCTAGCAACGGGATATCCCCGATGCCCGGTATTTTGCTGAGATTCTCGGTGGTGCGGTTATCGAGCAGACCAGCGATGACAAAACTCTGCCCATTCTCGAGTTCGACCTCGGTCTGTATGCGGCGTGTTGCCAAGCCCGGCACGCTGAAGCCGCTCACGGTGAGGCCATTCGCAAAATCGAGTGAACTGACTTCCGGAGTGACAGCCAGTCGAATGCTGCCGCGAGGCGTAATCGTCGGCTGAAAGTGAATGCGTACGCCGAACTCACGAAATTGGATCGTGACTTGCCCCACCCCGCCGCCTCCGCCCTGAAGTGTCGGATAAGGGAATTCGCCACCGGCGAGAAAGCTCGCGGGCCGGCCACTCACCGTCAGAAGGTTTGGCTCGGCTAAGATCTGCACCACCTGCTTGGTTTCCAGAGCTTCTATCGCCGCAGCAAGGTTCAGGTCGGGCCGAAGCAGGAAGACGTTGAGCAAGTCGTTAAATGTGACTGTGCCGGGCCTTTTGGTGAAGTCGAAAGTCGGTTGGGCGCCAAACTGCCCGGTGCTGATAGCACCAAGCGTGTTGGTGGCGCCGGTGCTGATGACGTTAAGGCCAAGCGTCTGTGCCGCCTGGCGATCGACATTCGCGAAGCGCACCTTCAGCAGAATCTGCGGCTCGGCGGCCGGCACTTTCACGTTCAGCAGATTCACTACCTTGCCGAGCGTGGCGGCAATGGCGGTGGCCCTGTCTGAAGACGTGACATCATCCACCGTGCCCCGCAGAAACACTGCCCCATTTGCCGTTTCCAGGCTGATCTGCTGATCGCCGAGTTCGCGTTGGAGTTCAGCGCGTACAATGTCCGGCCGTCCGTCGTTCACGACCACGTGCACATTGAACATCGTCCGTTGACTGTTCAGATCCCAAAGAATTAGGCTCGTATCGCCCTGCGTTTTTCCATTGATGAGGACTTCAGTTTTACTAACCGCCACCGCTTCTGCTATCTCGGGATTCGTAATAGAAATGCGCTTGATCCCACCGGCGTTCTCGAGGATCTCCGACTTATTTAGACCGACGGACAACTCAGTTGGTGCTGCATTACTGTCACCGCGCAGCGCGGCCGCCGCGCTTAGCAGCAGAAGAAAGGAAAGGCTCTTCATGATGTTCTCTTCTACTGACGTCTTTCGAGCGTTTGCTCCGAACGTTTCGTTCCGTTAAACACTTCGACTGTGTCAACCGGCGGCGGAGCAGCGGCTTTAACCACTCGGGTCACTGGAGCGCTTCTGATCACAGCCACGGGAGCATCCTGGCCGAAGAGCGCTGCAACGGACGTACCATGGGTCTTCTCCTCCTTCGTGTCGAGCGGATTGCGGAGGACCAACTGCACTTTGGTTTCGCTGCTGGCCAGGCTGAGAATCTCTGCCTGATCGGGCGTTACAAGCAGGTTGACGACTTGCGCATCCTGCGGTTTACCTTCCGCAGTCTTCTCGAATTTCTGACCGGCGGAGAGCACCTCGATGTTTTGCAGAATGGTCCTCGATAAGGTGCCGTGCTGGCCGGCGTCGGCTTTCCCGCCGGCGACCAGAACATCCACGCGCATACCCGGCACAACGAAGCCCGCAAGTCCGACTACTTCATCAATTTTCAGAGCAACGGCGCGCTTGCCCAGAGGAATCATTGAGGCAAGACCCGCGCCTGCGCCTTTCGGTGCCAGCCGTGCGGACGCGATCGGCTCGCCTTCATAAATCGTCGCGATCACGCCGCGTCCAATCGCCTGTTGCGGGTCGTTGATCACGTCGGAATGAGGAACATCGGCCGAGTTGATCAAACGAAGATCCGCGTCACGAATGAGGGCGCCAACTTCCATCGTGTGAGCGGCCACTAGCATCTTCTTTGTTGCGACAGGTCTTCGGGACGCTGCCTCTACGTTCGTCAGCACGAAGTGGTAGACAAGAAAACTTGCAGCTGCAGAGACAAGCAGTGCAAACAAAAACACGGAAGCTAAGCGACGATTCATAAGGCTGAGAGCAAATATTGATTGCGCTTCAAGAAAGGCTTGGGAGCCGCGAGCGCCCGGCGACTCCCGCCCTACTTACTTGGCAGCCGACGAGTTCGCTACCGTCAATTTGCTGTTCACTGTGGTCCAGAGACCGTTTAAGGTGGTTTTCACCTGGCCCAAGACGGCCGTTGCCGCAAGCGCGATGAACGCCAGGAGGAGCGAGTACTCCACCAAATCCTGTCCGTCCTCTTCTTTCAAGAATGCATTCACGAAGGAGTGAATCATGTTTATTCCCTTCAAATTAAGTAACTCTCGCTGCGACATCCGTCAGGACGGAATGACGTGGAGCGAAGAGTTCACCAGTACAGTGCAGTAATGGTCGATAGAATTGCGCGAAACCTAGGTTCAGAAAACTCCGAGGAGAGCGAAAGGAGAAATCTCAAGGCGCAATTACCTTCCGGAAAACGATCGCGGATCCATCATCAAAAACGCTACTCCACTCGGGCGATTCCTTTAGAACGGCAGCGAGCGGGCACGAAGTTTTGAGCAGGACTGTGTTGATGGCGAACTGTGATAGTTCGCGCTGCCAGTCATATTGCGCGTTGAGCGCGTTAAGCCAGTGATCTCCGAATTTGGATCCGTAGAAGTCGCTGCGGCCGTCCACGAAAGCGGCTCGTCGCGGAAAGGACCGGTAGATGAGGTAGTCTCCCCACTGATCGAAGGTAAATACACGCGCCTCTGGCCATTGGGCAATTACTGCGGCGGCGTCGACCGGGAAATCTCTTTTATCGAAATCTGCGATGCGGATCTCTTGTGTTCCGACGACACCTAAAGCAGATGCAAAGAGAAGAAGCGCTGCTGCCGGCAGGACGGGTATTCGCTCGACTCTCTCGAACAACCGAAAATCCTTCCCAAAGTTCAGCACGCCTGCAGCTAGGCTTCGTAGCCAAACAGGAACTTCCGTCCGGCTCACTTGTTCTAAAGACATTGTCAGGAGCGCTGCTACCGGAGGAGCGGCTATGAAGAGGAAAATCGGGACGTTTCGAGCCGACTTAAGGGCCGGATGAACCGAGAGCAACAACATGGCTGCCTGCGCCCACTTGCCTTCCGTCAATAATCGATACGCTGCGCACGCACCGAGCACCAGGAAGAACTCCAGGCAGAGTGCTAGCGGCGAGTGAAAATTGATAGGGGCATATTCGTTGATTGCGTCGATCTGTTTCGCGTCCAGCAGGTAGCGGAGAACATGTTCGTGCAGACGCCACCCGTACGGGTTGATTAGGCTCGCACCAAGGCACGCCGCGCCGGTCAAGAAGTAGGTGGGCCCTGCGGAAGCGCAACTCGCGCCGCGCCGGGGCATAACCAAAGCTTGCAGGCTCTTTACCGCACCACAGGTTCCTAGCAGAAAGATCCCCAGGAAAAAGGACCCGTGCAGGTTCACCCACAAAGCCGTGAGGAGCGGCGTCCACCATAATAGGCGAGCATCGCCCTCCTCGGCTCTTGCAATCAGATGGAGGAAGATCAGGACGAAGATCCACGAGAGCAAATGAGGACGTGCCAACCAATGCACGCTCGACCCGAGCATGGCAATCGAAGTGACCATCAGGGCGAGTACGTCGTTTTTAGCTTGTCTTCTCACCAGCCGATAGAGCAGAACGCCACTACACCCCAGCAGCAAAATGTTGCCTAGCGCCACGCCCGATAATCCCCATCTCGTGTGAATGAATGAGAAGAGAACATCCCAGCCCCACTCCCAGGCGAACCATTCGCGGTGGGGCATGGTAAACGAGAACAAATCACGGGAGGGAACCTGATGGTGTTGCAGGATCCAATCGCCGGCACGAATGTGCCACCCTGTATCGCCATCGCTCAAAAGCGTTCTGGTGCCTTGAAGAATCGTGAACAGGATGATGATCGGGATCAAGAAAGCGAAATCAGTAAGCGACGGAAAGAACCGCAACAGCCAGCTAGGTCGGGTTCGTTCACGGCTGCTTAGCTTTTGCCCGGATGACGCGAGCTCGGCGTCGCCCGCGGCCGCCGCGCTCATTGGTTCACCAGCCGAATATCGAGGCAGCCGGAATCAGCAGCACCGCCATGCTTCCGATCGCAATCAGCACGCCATGCGGCATACCGAAGGACGTCGGGTTGCGAAAGTCCAGCTGCGGGTTGGTGCGGTACGGAGCGCGCAGGTGAACCAGATCTTTAATGAGGAACGTTATATTGCAGCAAGTCTCCGCAAAACGCTTCTTAAGGAAAGCCAGACCGGCAGCCACGCCGCCGCCGATGAGCGCCGTCGCCACGAAGATCTGGAACCAGTTGGCGGGACCGACCAGCGCGCCCACCGCCGCCATGAGTTTCACATCTCCTGCGCCCATGCCGCGCAGCAGATACAGCGGAAGATAAACCGCGCTCGCAAACAATAGGCCTTCACCCGCCGTCAGCACCCCGTGAACCCGAAAGAAGAGCACGTTCAAGCCGAACCCCAGGATCAGCCCCGAAACATTCAGCCAGTTCGGTATCCGCCGTTCCTTATAGTCGAAGATGGCCGCTGTCAGAACTACTATCGCGAGAACAATTCGAATGGACCAGGGCAGCGCGTGCATATGAGACTTGCTCCTTCCACTCAAGGGAGTGGCAATGAAAGAATGGAAATCTCAGTGGAGAAACTGGGGCGGCGCAACGCGAACTTGTCTGCGATAATGGTGGTCGCTCTGGCAGTTTCTTCCGCACCTGCGGATGATGATATTTTCCCCGTCACGCTACAGTCGGCTCAATGAAGCCGTCGGCATTCTGTTGCTTCTCTTCGGCTTGGCCGTTTCGCTGAGCCTGCTTTCTTATTCGGCGGCTGATCCCTCCTGGGATACGGCTAGCGGGGCGGCGCACACCCATAATCTACTCGGCATCACGGGCGCTAGATGGGCAGACTTTCTGCTGCAGATCTTCGGTGTAAGTGTTTTCCTCTTGCCGGTGCATCTTTGGGCTCTCGGCTGGAAGTGGGTTCGATGTGCCGCGGTGGACAGTCCGTGGTTTCGCATCTTCGGCAGCCTGGCGCTCTGGTTTTGCGTCTCTACGGCGTGCGGATTGCTGCCCCAGCAATGGCTGATCGGTGACGCTATCCGGCCCAGCGGAATCGCCGGCCTGGTAACCGCCGGTTTCTTGCTCGCACGTTTCGACCTGGCTGGCTCGGCCATCATCACTGTCGCTGCCGGCATCCTGGCACTCTACTTCGCCACCACCTTTGAGGTTTCGACCCTCCATCGCTGGCTCGGCGGTCCGATCGCAAGGATTCGGGCATTGTTCGCTCGATGGAAGGCGGGGCGGTTGTCTCGACGTCAAGCTGCCATCGAGAGCGCAAGAGCGCGAGCTGCGGAACGCGCGGCCAAACGCCAAGCGCAACAACCGACACCCACGGAGTCCGCACGACCCCGGCGTTCCCGGGCCACACCGGTCCCTTCCCAAGCTGAGCCTGCTCCACCGCCGACTGCTTCCGTAAGGGACGACAACGAACCACCGTTCGATCTCGCCGACGAATCGGCGCTCGAGGTGCAAAAGGAATCTGAGATACCGATCCGGATGCTCGACTATCAGCCGGCTCCGCGCCCGCCTGCGCCCAGGCCGGAGAGAGATCCTGAACCGGCAGCGCCGATCTCCGCCCACGACGCACCTGCCGCACAGAAACGCAAGCGGCCCTACATCCTTCCGCCTACCGAGCTCCTTCATGAAATTCCGCCCGCCACGGGCTACGAAGGTCAGGAGCTGAAGGAGGTCGCCAGCCGCATCCGCTCAAAGCTCGAAGAGTTCAACGTTCGCGGTTCAGTGGTGCAGATCAATCCCGGTCCAGTAGTCACGACATTCGAATACAAGCCCGAAGCAGGCGTGAAGTACAGCCGCATTACCACGCTGAGCGAAGATCTCTGCCTTGGCTTGCAAGCCGAATCGATACTAATCGAGCGGCTGCCCGGGAAACCGACAGTGGGTATCGAGGTGCCCAACAATCGGCGCGAGGTAATTAGCCTGCGAGCCATCCTCGAGTCGGACGAGTTTCATGATTCGCCTTCGAAGATGACCATCGCGCTTGGCAAAGACATTAACGGTCGCATCAAGGTGGCCTCGCTCGAGACGATGCCTCACCTGCTGATCGCCGGCTCCACCGGTTCCGGTAAGAGCGTGATGTTGAACGCCATGATCATGTCTTTCCTCTATAAGGCCACGCCCGAGGAAGTGCGGATGATCATGGTTGATCCGAAGCGAGTGGAACTGGGAATCTACGAAGGTATCCCCCATCTGCTGACGCCTGTCATCACGGAGCCGAAGAAAGCGACCAACGCGCTCCGCAATGCCGTCATTGAAATGGAGAGGCGGCTGAAGCTGCTGGCCTCGCAAGGCGTGCGCAATATCGATCAGTACAACCGCAAAGTGGCCCAGCTCCGGCAGACTTCGCGCGGCCTATTTGAGGAAGGCGAGGAACCGGAAGCTCTCGAAGCGCTTCCTTATGTGCTCATTTTGATCGACGAGCTGGCCGATCTGATGATGTTGGAACGCGCCAACGTGGAAGAGTGCATCACGCGCCTGGCGCAGATGGCCCGCGCTGTGGGAATGCATCTGGTATTGGCAACGCAACGGCCAAGCGTGGACGTGATCACCGGGTTGATCAAAGCGAACTTCCCCTCGCGGATCAGCTTCCGCGTAGCCACCCGCGTCGACTCCAGAACCGTCCTCGACAGCATGGGCGCAGAGCATCTGCTCGGCAAGGGCGACATGCTCTACCTGCCGCCGGGCTCTTCGCGCCTGACGCGTGTTCACGGCGCTTTTGTAACGGAAGCGGAAACCAATCGCGTGGTCGATTTCTGGAAGCAGCAGGCACAGCCTGAGTACGACGAGAGCTTCCTGATGACGCCTCCCTCAGAGGACGGCGACGATGAAGCCGAAGTCTTTGATGGCGAACAGGATCCGATGTACGAAGACGCGGTACGTGTGGTGCTGGAGCTCGGCAAAGCTTCGACCTCTACCTTGCAGCGTCGCTTGCGTCTGGGTTATGGGCGCGCGGCCCGCATTCTCGACCTGATGCAGCATGAAGGCATCATCGGTCCGCCGGACGGAAGCAAACCGCGAGAAGTGTTAAAGCGGCCCGACTGGCTGAAAGAGATCGATCATCAAATGCGTTAAAGCAAACTATCGGTGCGGTCACATCTGAATCCGCCGCCGGGCAGCTTTGAGGGTGTTAAGATTTCCGGCATCAGACACCGCGATGCCGTTAGAAGAAACGCCTGCTAATCCTGACTTTGACCCAGGCGCTCTTGATCCGACCGCCGGAGAAAGGCAAGGCCTCGATCACCTCTTCAGCCTCGCTTACGAGGAGCTAAGGCGGCTCGCTTACAGTGTCCGGCGCGGAGATCCAAGCGCCACGCTAAATCCGACCGCACTCGTCAACGAAGCCTGGCTCAAGATGGCAAAATCACAGGGCGCCGAACCAGCATCGCTCCTCCACTTCAAACGCATTGCCGCGCGTGCTATGCGGCAGTTGCTGATTGATGCGGCGCGGCGTCGAAATTCACAAAAACGCGATGCAGCGCTCGATTTGGACATTCCTATACTGGATGTTCCGTCGGAGGAGAAGTCGCTCACCGGGGAAGACTTGCTGGCCCTGAACCAAGCTCTCGAAGAGCTCGCGCACGTCAACCAACGACAGGCCTTGATGATCGAGGTTCGCTTCTTCGGGGGACTCGACGTGCCCGAAACGGCCGCGCTGCTGGAAGTTTCCGAAGCGACCGTGCTTCGAGACTGGCGTGCCGCTCGAGCCTGGCTGGCGCATGAGCTTCGCCGGACTGGTCTCTGAGTTGCAAGCACAACGCGCAGGTTAACCAATGAACAGCGTCCATTGGCAGCAGCTTCAGGATCTCTTTCACCAGGCCGCGGATCTCCCCATCAGTGAACGGCGGGCGTTTCTTCAGCGCGAATGCGCGGAGGATCCTGACCTGCTCGAAGAAGTTCTGGCCATGCTGAAAGAAGACGCCCGGTACAGTCCTGTGCTGGACGGTGGTCTTGAACATGCCGCGAACGAGGTCTTCGCCGCAGCCCAGCCGTCCTGGGTGGAGCAGCAGAATTTCGGTCCTTACCGTGTGAAAGCTCTGCTTGGGGAAGGTGGAATGGGTGTGGTGTACCTGGCCGAGCGGCGGGATCTCGGTAATCCCGTAGCTATCAAACTTCTGCGCGATGCCCTCTTGTCGCCCGCCCGCAGAGAGCGCTTTGCGCAAGAGCAGCACACGCTGGCCCAGCTGAACCATCCGCTGATTGCGAGACTGTACGACGCCGACACGCTTGCCGACGGAACTCCGTACTTTGTCATGGAGTACGTGGAAGGCGTTCCGCTAACGGAACACTGCCGGAAGCACGCCAGCTCTTTAGAGGACCGCTTAAAGCTATTTCGGTTGGTTTGCGAGGCCGTTCGATACGCGCATGCCCAGGCCGTCATTCACCGCGATCTGAAACCCACAAACGTTCTTGTGAACGGAGAGGGAGTCGTCAAGCTGCTCGACTTCGGCATCTCCAAGCAGCTTCATCCTGGAACCGCCGCGGATCAGACGCGCACCGGTCTACGTCTGATGACCCCGGCTTACGCCGCGCCCGAGCAGCTTCGGGGTGACCGGATCGGAACAGCCACCGATGTCTATTCGCTTGGCGTCGTTCTTTATGAGTTGCTGACCGGCCGCCTGCCGTTCGATCTATCCACGCGGACTCCGGGTGAAGCTGAGATGATCATTCTCCAGCAGGATCCGCAGCGACCTTCTGTAGCGGCCAGAGAGGTGGACCCCCGAGCGGCTGCCCGCATTGGTAAGTCGTCCTGGAGTGATCTCGATGTGCTCTGCCTCGTCGCCATGCGCAAAGATCCGGAGCGGCGTTACGCCTCAGTCGAGGCACTGATTCGAGATGTCGATCATTTCCTGAATGCCGAGCCGCTCGAGGCACAGCCCGATCGATTGTCCTATCGCCTGGGCAAATTCCTCAAGCGAAACCAACGTCCTGTTCTGGCTCTCGCCGGCGCTCTCGCGCTGATCATCGGCCTGACTGTGTTCTTTACGATTCGCCTCGCAAAGGCGCGTGATGCGGCTATCTCCCAGGCTGCCCGCTCGCAACGGATCAGGATGTTCCTGTCGGATCTGTTCACCGGAGGCGAAGCCGAGCTGGGTCCATCGCCAAACAGCACCGTTCAGGCTCTGGTCGACAAGGGCCTGGAAAAGGCCAAGACATTAAACCGTGATCCTGATGTTCAGTCGGATCTTTTCGATACCTTTGGCACTATCTACCAGGCCTACGATCAATTGGGTAAAGCGGACGATCTCCTTCACCGCGCCTTGAGAGAACGGATGGCAAGGCTCGGACCCGATCACCCCGAGGTCATCAATACTCTGCTTGAGATTGGCGCACTCCGGATGCATCAGGGGCGCTACAACGAAGCAGAAAAGCTCTTCAATGAAGGTATGGCCAAAAGCCGCTTTCGAGCGGACAGTTCGCAGCAGTCCAAGTGTCTTTTGCTGCTTGGTCAAGTGCTCACGGAGGAAGGTAAGTATCGCCAGGCGATTGCCGCGTTGCAAACAGGAACGGATCTCGCAGCGCACCATAAGGAGCTCGAATCCAGCTTCTACGACGGCCTGACCTTGCTAGCGAATGATCATTTCTATCTGGGTGATTATCCCGCCTCTGACGTTCTCAACCGCCAAGTTCTTCCGCACGATGTCAAAGTTCACGGAGACGTTCATCCCGACGTAGCTGCGGATCTGGTAAACCTGGGCAACATTCAGCAAGAACTTGAAAACTATGTGCAAGCGGAGGCTTATCTACGCCGCGCGCTGGGCATCTACGAATCCTGGTACGGGAAGGATCATTCGGAAGCGGCAAGAATCATGGCTGCGTTATCGCGAACTCTTGTCCTAGAAGGAAAGCTGGACGAGGCCGCAGCACTTATCAACCAGGCCCTCCCTATTCTGGAGCGCGTTCACGGGCCTATGCATGCCCACGTGGCATCGGCGTTATCCGCTAGAGGCAAACTCTCTTTAAGGCGCGGCAACCTGGCCGAGGCAGGGTCAGACTTCGCACGCATGCTGGCCATCTATCGCTCTGTTTACGGTGACACGCACTACACCGTAGCCGTTGCGCTCAGCGATCTGGCCCAAGTACGCCTGGCCCAAAACGATTTGGGAACAGCAGAGCAGCTCTACCGGGATGCTAATGAGCGATTCAGCTCGGTGTTCACCGGTGGACACCCCAAGACGGCCCACGCTCAGCTCGGACTCGGAAAAACGCTCCTGCTCGAAAAGCGCTATGTTGAGGCCGAGAAGTATCTGTTGAGCGGCTACGGCACCTTGATGAAACTTGGCAATCCATCCATGCCCACGCTGCAGGAAGCTCGCCGGGAGTTGGCAAGGGTGTACGAAGCCTTAGGCAAACGTAGCGAAGCAGCCAAGTTCCAAGCCGTACGCGCAGCCCTGTGACGCTTGCGTGCCATACTCGAAACCGTGCGTCTTTCTTCCCTGGTTGCAGCCTCCGCGCTGTCTTGTTGCGCCCTATTTGGAGCAGAACCGCCGACCGCTAAATCGCTCGCGATTCACTGCTCCTCTCTACTCGATCCGGCCGCCGATACCGTGGCGACCGATGTCGTCGTAATTACCGAAGCGGGCAACGTGAAACAGGTGATCCCTGCCGGTTCTTACACTGCCTCAGGTGACATTTCGAAGATTGAGGCTCCGGGCTTCTGTCTTCCGGGACTGATCGATGTTCATGACCACCTCACCTCCGAGCCGAAAGACGCCGGCTATCAATCACTGGGAGTCTCTTACACGCGCGAAGCGATTACGGGTGCGAAAAATGCGAGGGTAACGCTGCTCGCCGGCTTCACAACCATTCGCAACGTGGGCGCGGGCGGTTATAGCGATGTGGCGCTGCGCGACGGCATCAATGCGGGGGAAATTCCAGGTCCGCGGCTATTCGTTTCGGGCCCGCCCCTGGGAATCACCGGCGGCCATTGCGATAACAATCTACTGGCTCCTGAATACAACTACAGTGCGGAAGGCGTAGCCGACGGGCCCTGGGCGGCCCGGAAGAAAGTGCGCGAAACAATTAAGTATGGCGCCGACGTGATCAAAATATGCGCGTCCGGTGGCGTGCTTTCCAAAGGCGATGCGGTAGGAGCCGAGCAGTACACGCTCGAGGAGATGAAGGCCATTGCTGAGGAGGCGCATAAACTCGGCCGTAAAGTTGCCGCGCACGCTCATGGAACTCAAGCCATAAAGGATGCGATCGTAGCAGGTATCGATTCGATCGAGCACTCGAGTTTCATCGATGATGAGGGCATTCAGCTTGCGAAACAGCACGGCACGTTTCTGGTTTTCGACATCTACAATGACACTTACATCTTGAACGAAGGGCCCAAGATCGGCATGCTGCCCGAGTCGATTGAAAAAGAGAGAAATACGGGCAAGCTGCAGAGAAGCAATTTCCGCAAAGCCTATCTGGCTGGTGCGCTGCTCGCCTTCGGTACCGATGGCGGTGTTTATCCTCACGGTGACAACGCCAAGCAGTTTGCGACCATGGTCGAATTTGGGGCAAAGCCGATCGACGCTATCCGTACATCGACGGTGAATTCGGCCCGGCTGCTTAACCTGCAAGGGAAAGCCGGCGTAGTTGCACCCGGTTCTTTCGCCGACCTGATTGCGGTGGAAGGCGATCCCCGGAAAAACGTGGAGGAGCTGCAGCGCGTAAAGCTGGTTGTAAAAGATGGCCGCATTTTCAAAGATGACTGGCAGCCGGCGCTCGCTCTGCCCAACCGGTAACCGCAAGAGCCTATCGGCATGAGCGAAAAACGGGTCATCGTTGCCATCGACGGGCCTGCCGCGGCAGGTAAAAGCACCCTGGCAAGGCGCATCGCCGATCGGCTGGGTTTCGTATACATCAACACCGGCGCCATGTATCGGGCAATCGCCCTCTGGGCGCTGCGACTCAATGTCTCGCTCACTGACATGCATCGTCTTGAGGAGCTAGCGAAACAGGCACAGATCGGACTCGAAGCGGGCAGCGGCAGCGTCTCACTGAACGGCGAGGACGTCAGCGAAGCCATCCGGGAACCTTCGGTGTCGAACGCGGCCTCGCAGGTGTCAGCTGTTCCGGGCGTCAGGCGGGCTTTGCTTACGCTGCAGCGCGAGATGGCCGCGCGCAACAGTGTCGTCATCGAAGGGCGCGATATCGGGTCGGTCGTGTTTCCTGAAGCGCAAGTGAAGATTTTCCTGGACGCCGAACCGGAGGAGCGTGCCCGGCGTAGAGCGCTGGAACTGCAGAAAGGCGGGAGAAACGCGGATTTCGCTTCTGTCTCAGGAGAGCTCGAATTGCGCGATCAGCGCGATCGACAGCGAGTGGAATCCCCCCTCGTCCAGGCACCCGATGCAGAGTTGGTCGACACCACCGGCCTCACGCCTGAGCAGGTAGAGGATGCGATCTTGCGTATTGTCAGGGCCCGGATCTCGAACGGCAAAGCTGCCTCGCTTTGATCGCCTGAATGGCGCGCGCGAATACCCGCTAGAAGCTATACTGGCAGTGAGTAATCCACCAGCCGGCACCCCGGCTGAAGTTTCGTCAGGAGTTTCCAGCTTCCACCTATGTTTGATTTGTTTCGCAGCCGCGAGAAGAGTGTGCGCATTCTCTTGGGCGTTCTGCTCGTCTTGGTTGCCGCATCCATGCTCATTTATTTGATCCCGGGAGGTCCGGGTGGCAATTCGGGCGCGGCCGGGGAAAATGTTGTTGCAGCAGTCGGAAACGATAAGATCACCACAGTCGATCTCGATCGGGCTATCCAACGAGTGACTCGGGGCCAGCAAAATTTGCCCAAAGGGCTGCTGGCGATGTACGTCCCCACGCTGGTGAATCAGATGGTCGAATCAAAGGCCATGGCTTATAAAGCTCGTGAGATGGGCCTGCAAGTCTCTGATCAGGAACTGGGGGACCGCATTCAAAGCGAAGTGGCGCCCGCCCTCGGAGGCAAGTTCGATCTGCAAGTCTACCAACAAGCGCTTGCGCAGCAGGGCATGACCGTGGCGGACTTTGAAAAAGAGCAGCGCGACGCGATGTTAGGTGCACGGCTCGAGAACACAGAACTGCAATCGCTGATCGTTTCCGATGCGGATGCAAAGGCCGAGTACCAACGCAAGAACGCGAAAGTGGGCTTGCAGTATGTGCAGTTTGAAGCGAAGAACTTCGTATCCAAGGTGAGCACGGATCCGGCTGCGGTGAAAGCGTACTTTGAAAAGAATCGTGCGTTGTTTCGCACACCCGAGAAGCGCGACGTAAATCTGATCGTGGGCAGCGCGCCCGATTTCACACAAGCCGCCAACATTTCCGATGCACAGCTGCGACAGCAGTATCAAGAGGGCATCGATAGCTACCGGACACCCGAGCGGGTGAAGGTGCGGCACATTCTGATTAAGACCCAAGGCAAGCCCAAAGAAGAAATTCCGAAGCTCAGAGCCAAAGCCGAAGACATATTGAAGCAGCTGCGAAGCGGCGCGAATTTCGCAGACCTGGCGAAGAAGAACTCCGAAGATACTGGGTCGGCTGTCAAGGGCGGCGAACTGGATTGGATCGTAAAAGGCCAGACTGTTCCCAATTTCGAGAAAGCGGCCTTCTCACTAAAGCCGGGCGAGACGAGTGGACTTGTCGAAACCGAATACGGTTTTCACATTCTTCAGGTCGAAGAGAAGCAGGCAGCACACACCCAAAGTTTCGAGGACGTGCGGCCTCAGCTCCTGGCAGAGGCTACCAAGCAAAGTGCTTCCGAGAACTTGAAGAAGGCAATCGAAAGTGCTCATGCGGAGATCGCGCGAAATCAAAGCCAGGCTGAAGCCATTGCGAACAAGTACCATCTGAAGTTCTACAAGCTCACCAACCTGACTTCGGGAACCCCGATGCCCGAGATCAATACCCAACCCGAGGTGATGAACGCAGTGTTTGCGGCGCCCAAGGGCAGCGTAACCGAAGTGGCCAATCTGGATCCGCAAGGCAAAGCGGCCTTTGCCGTAGTTACAAACGTGTTTCCACCGCGCGATGCCGATTTTGCCGCGGTACAGGGCGAAGTCTTGAAGAAGTACACCGACACCGAGTCGCTTCGGCTCTCGCAAGAAGCCGCCAAAACAGCTGCCGAACGCGCGCGCAAGGGCGAGAGTCTTGAGGCCCTGGCCAAGAACTACGGTGGCAGCGTGAAATCAGCAGCTCCGTTTACTATCGATGGCGCGGCCGAAGGCATCGGATCGGCGTCACTACTATCGAGCGCGTTCAAGGCGAAAGTCGGAGACATTGTCGGACCTGTTGCAGCTTCCACCGGCCAGTTTGTCTGCCGTGTTTCGGAAGAAATCCCGGCCGATATGAGCAAGTACGACGCAAACAAATCGGCCATCGTACAAAGCCTTCAGCAGCAGCGGCAATCGGTTCAGCAGCCTTTGTTTCGCGACAGCGTTGTCTCGGAGCTGAAGCGCCGCGGGAAAATCAAGATCAACCAAGCGACCTTGAACCGGATCGTCGGCTCTTTCCAAAGCTAAGAAGAACACAATCTTTTGCAGCAGCTTCTTCAGTTTTTTCACGGTCTCACCGATCCCGATCAGCTCATTCATCTGCTCTCCACCGTGCTCAGCGGATGGCTCGGCTACGTCGCGTTGTTTGCTGTGGTTTTCGCCGAAAGCGGCCTGCTGGTTGGTTTTTTCCTGCCCGGCGACTCTCTCCTTTTCACGGTAGGCATTGTGGCCGGTGCCGGTAAGCTTGGTATTGGAACTACCATTCTGATGTTGTCGATCGCGTCCATTCTGGGCGATGGAATCGGCTTCTTGCTTGGCAGCACGCTCGGATACAAGCTCTTTTCCAACCCCAAATCGAAGATCTTTCGCCGCGAATACCTCGATCGCACCCACGAGTTTTATGAGCGCCATGGGGGGAAGACAATTATCTACGCAAAGTTCGTGCCCATCATCCGAACTTTCGCGGCATTCATTGCCGGCGTCGGCAAGATGCACTACTCAAGGTTTCTTGCGTTCAACGTGGTCGGAGCGGTTGGTTGGGTGACGTCGATGATCACGCTCGGTTATCTGCTGGGCAATATTCCCTTGGTACGGCAGAACTTCGAGAAGGTTGTGCTGCTGATCATCGCGCTATCGCTCGCGCCGGTGCTTATACAAATCCTCAAAAGTCGAAAAAGCCCGGCGGCTGTTCGCCTGGCAAATAGCGATTTAAAACAAAAGCAGCTGTGATCCCGGTGGAACAGGGGGCCCGGTGTGTTCCAGGTCGCGCCTGGCTATGCCGACTCTGGCACGAATCTCGTTCACTCTTTGCCGAATCCGTTCCGGATAGGCGCCGCTCAAAAACGCGCTGTCTTTGAAACTGCGGCGATAGCGAGCGAGATGTTGCGGAAACTCATCCGCCAGAAATGGGAAAAAAACCCGCTGAGCGGCGGCCCGAAGAAAAAGCACGTGAGCGCCGAACTGATCGGCGCCTGCGGCCTTGGCAGCTGCCGCCACAGACTCCAGATTTTCCTCCGAATCCGTGATGAGCGGCAGCACAGGGCTGGCGATCACTCCTGTTTGCACACCTGCCCGGGTCAACTCGGCGACGGCCGCGATACGTAGATCGGGGTGCGGGGCAAAAGGCTCGGTGAGCCGCGTCAGAGCGGGGTCCATCGAAGTGACGGTCACGGTCACTCTTACTTCGTTCCAAACACTCAGCTGCTTTAACAGCTGAGCGTCTCGCGCTACTAGATCCGATTTCGTGGTGATAAACAGCGAGATGCCTTTTACCCCTGACATCGCCTCGAGCACTTTGCGTGTGAGCTCAAAACGGCGTTCAGCCGGCTGATACGGATCGGTAGCCGTTCCAAGTCCGATCACGTGCCCCGGCCGAAGCCGTTTCAGCTCCAGGCGGAACTGTTCCGTGCTCCAGTCTTTGGCGTAGATCTCGGTTTCGAACGCGTCAAGCTCCGACCTTTCCAGGAACTCGTGCGTGAAGCGCGCATAGCAATACTTGCAGCCGTACTCGCAGCCTCGGTAGGGATTGATGGTCCAGGTAAAAGGCACTCGCTGCGAATCGCAGCGGTTCAGCCATTTTCGAGTTGGCAGGCTTCGGTATTCGACCCGGCGCTTCTCGGAGAGAACGGTTCCCTCTGCCGCGAGCCGGGCGATACCCACAAGTTTGGCCGCTTGCTGAACGGATCCCCTCCGTCAGCATATTCGCTCTTTATTCGCCTTTTGTCAAGTCGCTACAAAGCTAAGACGCGAGCAGCGAGATGACGCCTTTTTGGCGCAAACCGTTAAGTGCCAACCCATGCCGTCCGCGAACACCCGTCTTCTCGAAGATATGTTTCAGGTGAATCTTCACGGTGCCGGGTCTGATACCAAGCTCTTGGGCGATCTCACGGTTTTTGTATCCCTGCTCCACCAGCTCCATCACTTGGTGCTCTCGGGGCGTTAGGTCGGTGCGAATCTGGATTTCCTGGACCGATGAGTCGCGGAAAACGGAGTCTTGCATCCAGCTGCGGCCTTGTGCGATTGATCGAAGGCAAGAAAGCACTGTAGGTCGGTCGGCTGATTTGCGAATGATTCCCTTTGCGCCGGCCTGCAAAAAGCGAAGTGCTTCTGCTTCGGTGATCGACATGCCCCAGACAACAACGGCCGGTACGGTGGAGCGGCTCGCTCCATGTTCAACCGGCAGCTGATTCAGTGCTTCGAGCACGACTTTGGCACCGAGGCCCTTGTCGATGATGAGAATGTCAGTCTGCTCCGCCTTGGGATTCAGCATCCATTCGGCGGGTGAGCTATGTGAAGAACCGAACTCAAGATCATCGGAGGAGCTCAACAGATGCTCTAAGCCAAATACCGTAAGAGGCTGAGTCTCGCAGATTGAGACCACCTTAGTGCGCTTTACCGCTTCAAGATTCATAGGGTACCTTAGACTCCGTATCGCCCGAACTCTTCCTTTGGTGAGTGGTGACTCACTCGGATTGTTCTCGGTCCGGGTATGCCGGAGATATTCCCACTGAAATGTTTAAGCGGCACCGGCCTGGCGAGCCAGGCCTAAGCTACCCTGGTTCACCTCCAAAAGCGTCACTCGAGCTGATCAATCCAGCAGGTTAATCGTGCCGCGGCATTTGGGAGAGCCGCATTTGCACTCGACTCGTTCGACGTTCTTGGCGAAATGGTAGTCAACGGTCAACTCCTCACCCGCTTCGATTGGCCGCAGGCTGATGTAGATGATGTGACCCTTTAAGATTCGCGCCTCCAAATTTGGCTCACAGGAGTGATTGATATATTCCGCGCCTGATCCGTCTACGGAGCCGTCCAGGGTCCAATAGGCATCTAGCGTGAACAGATAAATCATGTCGCTCGCTTCAGCCCGGCGCTTGGTCTCTTTACGGCTGATCCGCTCGCCCTTATACTCGATCACTTTGCGCTTGGCAGGAATCGGCTCGGTCGCATATACGCCCCACCGATGGATCTTCGAGCGCTCAAATTTCAAGCCGAAGCAGGCGTATTTGGGATCAAGATACGGAGCTTCATGCTGCGGCTTGTTCCCGTTGACGGATTTCGATCGCGGCATTGTTGCGTTAGCGCCTTTGAGGTGCGTTACTGGGCCCGATTTTCGAGCACACCCACGAGCTCGCGAACGGCATCGGCGCTCTTGTTCAGAGCAGTCTGCTCATCCGTCTCGAGCTTTACCTCGAAAACCTTCTCGACGCCGGCCGCTCCGAGCTTCACCGGCACTCCGACAAAGAGATCGGTGATGCCGTATTCACCTTTGAGATACACCGCGCAGGGCAGAACTTTTTTCTTGTCCTTGAGAATCGACTCCACCATTTCGACCGTTGAAGCCGCCGGTGCGTAATAAGCGCTTCCGGTCTTCAGATATTTCACAATCTCGGCCCCGCCGTCGCGAGTACGCTGCACCAGGCGATCGATGGTTGATTTATCGGTAAGCTCGGCCAGCGGAATGCCGCTCACGTTCGTCAATCGAACCAACGGAACCATCGTGTCACCGTGACCTCCCAACACCATCGCCGTGACATTCTCAAAAGACACGCCCAGCTCTTCCGCAATAAAGGTCCGAAAACGAGCTGTATCGAGCACGCCCGCCATGCCGATCACGCGTTCGCGCGGGAAGCCAGAAACCTTCAGAGCAGTCCAGCACATCGCATCCAGCGGATTCGTCACCAGAACCAGAATCGCGTTTGGCGAATGCTTAACGGCCTGCTCGGTCGCGCTCTTCACCACCTCGTAGTTCGCGATCAATAAATCATCGCGGCTCATGCCGGGCTTACGCGGGAATCCGGCCGTGATCACAACCACGTCGGAGTTGGCGGTCTCCTCGTAGCCGTTCGTGCCTGCAATCCGCACGTCATATCCTTCAACCGGCGCAGATTCCAGCATGTCGAGACTCTTACCCTGCGGCACGCCCTCCACGACGTCGACAATCACTACGTCTGCCAGCTCCTTGGCCGCAATTTTTTGAGCCGTGTTTGCGCCTACATTGCCGGCGCCGATAACTGTTACTTTCTTTCGCATTTATCCCTGAGATTGTGCAATGAAATCGAAGTATAGCAGTGGCGCGGATAGCTCATAAAACTCCCTGCCAGCAACTTCCGCGAACCTTTTTAACGCCATTGTGATCTGAATTTTCTATTCTGCTGAGAGGGGTTTTCAAAGTGACGTCTGCATCGCGGCTAGTGTCTTTACTTGCATTGAGTATCATTCAGGTCTCAGCTCAAAATGCAGCGGGAACAGGCGGCATAACCGGAGTAGTAACAGATGCCACCGGATCGGCGATCGCCGGCGCAAACGTGACCGTGCAGAACGAATCCAAGGGAATCCGGCGAGACCTGACGACTAACGAAAGCGGCGTCTTCTCTGCCCCTTCACTGGTACCGGATGCAGGCTACTCGGTCATAGTCTCGCGAAGCGGATTCAATGCTTATCAGTCTCAAAACATCAGTGTTCAGGTGGGAGAAACCGTTAGCCTGCGCCCGGAGCTTCAGGTTGCTTCAGCGACCACAAAAGTAGAAGTAACTGGCGAGGCTCCTGTGGTGAATGCCTATAAGACGGATGTTTCCCAGGTTGTGGGATCGCGCCAGATACTGGATCTGCCAATCAATGGCCGCCGCGTCGATAGTTTTGTTCTGCTCACCCCGGGAGTGACCAACGATCAGGCATTCGGGCTGCTCACCTTCCGCGGCAATCCGGGTGGCAATACATTCCTGACCGACGGTATCGACACGACTAATCAGTTCTACGACGAGAACGCGGGACGCACCCGGACTTACAACATCTCCCAGGACGCCGTGCAGGAGTTTCAGGTTGTATCCAGCAACTTCCTGGCTGAATACGGCAACGCATCGGGCGGCGTCGTAAATACCATCACGCGCAGCGGGACCAACGATCTGCATGGGACGGCTTATTGGTTTTTCCGTAATCGTACGCTGAACGCAACCGATCCAACCGCAGCCGGTATCAATCCGCAGGACTGGCGGCATCAGGCCGGAGTAAGCGTCGGCGGGCCAGTCAAGAAAAATAAGCTTTTCTATTTCTTCAACGGCGAGCTTCAGCGAAGAGATTTTCCGATCGTTTCCACCAACACGGGAAATTTGAGCCTCTTCAACCGGCAAGGCCAGTACGTGCCCGTTTCAAACGGCAAACCGAACTGCACGGCTTCCGCTGTCCAGTGTGCCGCCGCTGTGAGCTTCATCCAGAGTAGAGTTCAACCGCAGTTGGTGCCCCGGACATCCGATGTCAATCTTCTCTTCGGCAAAATCGACTACCAGATCAACGATAACAATCGCTTGACACTCGAGATGAACTATCTCGACTTCCGGTCTCCGAACGGCATTCAAACGCAGGCATCGCTCTCGAACGGAAACGCGATTGGAGGGAACGCAGACACTAACGTCTTCGATCGGACCGCAAAGGCGAGTCTGACCTCTGTGCTCTCGCCGAACGTCGTAAATGAGGCCCGCTTCGGCTTGTTCAAGGATCGTCAGTACGATCCGGCCAGCACCGATCTGCTTCCAAGTATCGGCGCCATCGGATTATCTGTCGGCACTCCGAGCCTGAGCAACCTCGGCTTTTCGACCAGCTACCCGCGGCTGCTTCCGAGCGAGCTGCGCTTCCAAGGTTCCGACACACTCTCCTACACGACAGGCCCGCATAGTTGGAAATTTGGCTTCGATTATCAGCATGTCGAGGATTACATCTACAGCATCCCGAACGTCTACGGAACCTACGCCTACAACACGCTTACCGATTTTGCGCTCGACTATGCGGGCACCGGCGCTAAGAATTGGGCGCGGTACACGCAGAGTTTCGGCAATCCCGTGATCGACTTGAACTTCAACGAGTATTCGCTGTTTGCTCAAGACGAATGGCATATCAGCCGCAAGTTCACCCTGAGCCCCGGTTTGCGCTACGAGCGCACTTTCCTGCCGCAGCCGGCCGTGGCCAATCCGGCATTTCCGCAAACCGGACGCATCCCGCAAACGCCTTACAATGCCGCGCCGCGAATAGGGTTCGCCTATCAGATCAATGACAAGACTGTCTTCCGCGGAGGCTATGGGATCTTCTTCAACCGGTATGCTTCGGCCGGTATCGAAAGCCTGTTCTTGAACAATGGGCTGAACCAAACGAGCTACACATTGCTGGGCACACGGGCGAACCAATTAGAAGCCGGTCCGGCTTTCCCGAACAGGCTCACTTCTCCGCCGAATGTCGCTGGTTCGGCCAGCATCGATTATGCTGACGCCGCGTGGCGCAATGCCTACTCGCAGCAGGCCCTCGGTGCGATCGAACGCCAGATTGCCCCGAATACCAGCCTCACTGTATCGGGTGTCTGGAGCCGTAGCGCGCATATCACCTCTGCTCGCGATGCCAATGCGGCCGAACCGACGTCCAGCTATAACTACGCGATCCTCGATGCGAGCGGCGCCCAGGTCGGAAGCTATTTAACACCGCTCTACACTCAGCGAATCAATCCAAAGTACAACAGCATTATCGAGCTGCAGTCGAATGCAAACAGCTACTACTCCGGGCTGATCGTACAGCTGCAGAAGCGCTACAGCAGCTGGTTCCAGGCAGACGCTGCCTACACCTGGTCGCACACCATCGACGACAACATCGGAGGAGCAGCCGGCGGCCCGGGGGGATCGAGCGGTATTCTCTATGCGCCTTTCGCGCCGACATCGGTTTTCAACGACAACATCAAGGGCGAAAAAGGTTCAAGTTCAAACGACCAGCGGCACCGGCTTGTTCTAAATGGAATCTTCAACCCGGTTTTGACGCGGGGAAATAGCTGGCTGGATCGTTACGTCATTAACGGCTGGCAGCTGTCCGTCATATCGGTATTCGGTTCGTCGTTCCCGCTGCCGCCTACCATCTCTGTGAACACCCGAAACTTGCCGGCAGGACTCATTTCCACCAGCACCATCAACGGGCTTGGCGGATCAACCCGTGTGCCATTTGAACCGATTTCGGCCCTCAAAACAGCCCCGATTTATCGAACCGATGCGCGCCTCTCAAGGGTGATTCCGATTGGAGAGCGCGTTCGCGTTCAGCTTATCTTCGAAGCGACAAACGTGTTCAACCACTTCGTCCTGCAAGGATCCACTCCGCGCATCACAACGCAGTACACAACCGTTGCTTATCGCGGCGGCTTCGCTTTGGCGCCTAACGCTCAGTATGGATTTCCCACACAAACGCAGGCGCCTCCGGATGGTACAACGGCGCGGCGGGCACAGGCTGCCGTACGAATCTCCTGGTAGTGAGATTGTTAGGTCCGTGCCGAGGACGCTATGGCTGCCCCTGTATCAGCAACTCAATGCCGCTGGCGGCATCAGCGCCGTGATAAATCCGCTGAGTGGCCACTTTGAAATCCTCGGGCTTGGCGTGCGGAATATCCACAAACGTCTGCGGGTTTCGATCGACCAGTGGAAACCAGGAGCTCTGCAGCTGCACCATCACGCGGTGTCCGGCACGAAAAGTATGGTCAAGGTCTGGCATCTCGAAATTGATCTCAGTCACTTTGCCGGGCACAAGCGCGGAAGGCTTCTCCCAGCTGCTTCGAAACTTCGCCCGCATCGGCTCACCCCGTAGCAGCTGCTGGTAGCCGCCCATGTGAAGCGGCGGAACACCTAGTATTCGTTTATTGCCGGTAGTGGCATCGGGTGCATCAGGATAGTCGTCCGGGTACACGTCAATCAGCTTCACGACGAAATCTGAATCCGTTCCCGTCGACGAGACTTTCAGCTTGGGCGAGATTGGACCGGCAATCGTCAAATCTTCGGTGAGCGGGTCGGTCATGTATGTGAGAACGTCCGCCCGGCGCGAGGCCCAGCGCTGATCGTCCACCATGTAGCGCTGCGGTACGGTGTCGGTCGTGTAATCCGAAAAGGGCACTGGACGGGCCGGATCGCTGACGTACTCGTCGTAGCCGGCACCGGTCTTGGGAGCTTCGAAAGAAAGTTTTCCTCCAGCTTGGAAATAGAGCACCTTCGGCACCGCATTTTTTGGAGGCCATTGATCGTACTTGCGCCAGACGTTCGTGCCGGTCTCGAACATGTAAGCCTCAGGCGGAGCCTGTCCTTTACCTTTCAGATGCAACTCGAAAAACGGAAACTGGATCTCCTTGCGGAAGAATTCAGCTGTCTTCGATTGGAAGACAGCGTCGCCCAGGTGATCGCCGTCACCGTTCGCCCATCCTCCGTGGACCCAGGGACCTTCCACAATCGTATTCACCACGCCGGGATTGTCCTTCTCGATTGCTCGATACGTTCGCCAGGGCCCTGACAAATCTTCTGCGTCGTACCAGCCGCCCACCGTCATCACGGCGCAATGAATCCCATGCATGTGACGGGAGAGATCGCGCACTTTCCAGTAATCATCGAATGTGTCGTGATAAATCTGGTCGGCCAGAAGCGGATTCTCACCCTTGAGATAAACCTTGTCGAGGTTCGCCGTCGGCCCCGCTTTGAGATAAAAAGCATAACCGTCCGGAGTGCCCATATCGTATGGAACGTTCACTTTTGGCGGTCGCGTTGGCTTGGAGAAAGGCTTGAACGACGAATAGAATCCGAAGTTCGCCGCCAGCATAAAAGCTCCGCCGTGATACGCATCATCGCCCAGAAATAGATTGGTCATCGGCGCCTGCGGGCTCGCCGCCTTGATTGCCGGATGAGAATCGATGATGCTGGCCGACGTATAAAATCCCGGATACGATATGCCCCAAATGCCGACCTTGCCGTTATTGTTGGAGACGTGCTTCAACAGGAACTCGATTGTGTCGTAGGTGTCAGAAGACTCGTCGACATCCGCAGGCCCCGATTTCTTGTCGATATGGGGATGCATCTCGACGAATTTGCCCTCCGATTCATACCGGCCCCGGACATCCTGATAGACGAAAATGTAGCCTGACTTCTCAAACTCTTCGCTTGGACCGAGCCGCGGTTTGTACACGTCCTCGCCGTACGGAGCAACCGAGTACGGAGTCCGATCCATCAGGATCGGCCATGCCTGCGTCTGGTCCTTCGGCACGTAGACGCTCGTGAACAGATGTGCACCGTCGCGCATCGGTATCCGAAACTCATATTTCGTGTAGTGCGCCCGAACGTAGTTCTCGGGCGGCTCGGCTGGCGCCTTCTCCTGCGGTTTGGCAGCCGGCAGCACCGCTGTCAGACAAAAAATCGATATGAGGCCTAGCCGGAACGAAACGATAGACATGAGCTTCAGAAAAGTTCTTCTAAGGTAGCAAGCCCGCTGCGTGCCCGCTTTGGTCCTTGAGCGCTACACCGGTGAGCTGCCGTGCCTTTGCACTCTCAAGCAGGTGCATCATTCGGTACGCGGCCAGTTCATAGGAAAGTCCTTCCAGCCGAACGTTCGATATGCAGTTGCGCTCGGAGTCAGTGCGTCCTACACGCGGCGCATACGTGAGATATATGCCCAGACTGTCAGGCGCGCTCAATCCGGGCCGCTCGCCAATCAGCATCGCGATCATGGCGGCGCCCAGTTCTTCACCGACTTCATCCCCCAGGGCTACACGTGCTTGCTCAGCCAGAACAAGCGGTCCCACTCGCCAGCTTGCGAGCGCACCGGATAGGGCCTGCAACAGTGGAACAGCGTGCTTCTCTGGGGCAACCGCCGACAGTCCGTCCGCCACCACTATTACCAGCTCGGGGGGATCCAGACGCGCTTTCGTTTCTCGCAAACGAGACCGGCTTTCATCGTTCAGCCTGCGGCCCAGGTCAGGCCGTTGCAGATACTCGCCTCGGTCTCGAGCAGCGCTGTGCACGCGAACGCATTTCCAGCCGATCCCTCGTGCCTCGCCTTCTATCTTCTCTATGCCAAACGAAGCATGCACCGCATCTCTGGCTCTGGCATGCGCCAGATTAAAGTCGAGCAGCGCAGCAGTTGGAATACTGCTGCCGGTTCTCCCCAACGCTACTCGAGCCGGAGTGAAGCGCTTGAGCCCGATCCAGTCGCTTGCTCGGTCAGCAGAGCCAGCGCGTGCCGGGGGACTCCCCTCTGCCTCATCCATTCTTCGAACTCCGGAGCCGGCCTTTTGCCCAGCACTTGCCGCACGTAGAGCGCATCGTGAAAAGACGTGCTCTGGTAATTAAGCATGATGTCATCCGCACCCGGCACCCCCATCACAAAATTTACTCCGGCAACGGCCAGCAGCGTTAGCAACGTATCCATATCATCGCCGTCGGCTTCCGCGTGATTGGTGTAGCAGACATCGCAGCCCATCGGCAATCCGAGCAGCTTGCCGCAGAAGTGATCTTCAAGCCCGGCGCGGATGATCTGCTTGCCGTTGTACAGGTACTCAGGTCCGATAAAGCCAACAACCGTGTTCACCAGAAACGGCTGGAAACGCCGGGCCACGGCATAAGCGCGCGCCTCACACGTCTGCTGGTCGACGCCCGAGTGCGCATCCGCCGAGAGGGCGCTACCCTGCCCCGTCTCGAAGTACATCACATTGACTCCGTCGCTGCGTCGCAGACTCAGCGCAGCCTGTTGCGCTTCGCTCAACAGATCGAGGTTGACCCCAAAGCCCTGGTTCGTCTTTTCCGTGCCCCCGATCGATTGGAAAACCAGGTCAACCGGCGCACCGGCCTCGATAGCAGCAATCGCAGTCGTGACGTGAGTCAAAACGCAACTCTGGGTCGGAATGCTGTAGCGGGTCCGAAACTCATCCAGCATCTGCAGCAGCCGCACAACAGTCGGAAGCTGGTCGGTTGCCGGATTAATGCCGATTACCGCGTCTCCACAACCGTAAAGCAAGCCGTCGATCACCGAAGCCGCAATCCCCAGCAAATCGTCGGTCGGATGGTTCGGCTGCAGGCGTACTGATAGGCGTCCCGGAAGCCCGACGGTGGTGCGGAAGCAAGTTACCACTTGGCATTTCTGAGCAGCAAGAATCAGATCCTGATTGCGCATCAGCTTTGAAACGGCCGCCGTCATTTCAGGCGTGAGTCCGGCGGCAACACCGGTCAGCGTTTTCGTATCGGCTTCATCGCTAAGTAGCCAGTCGCGAAATTCGCCCACAGTAAATTGCCGCACCGGCGAAAACGCGGCGGGAACATGGCTGTCGATGATCAACCGGGTGATCTCATCTGCCTCATAGGGGATAAAGACATCTTCGAGAAAATGTCTGAGCGGAACGTCAGCTAGCGAGAATCTGGCCGCAGCACGTTCCTCGTCCGATCCGGCTGCGATGCCCGCCAATTGATCGCCCGAGCGCTCCGGACTCGCTTTTGCCAGCAGCACCCGCAAGTTCTCGAACACATAGGAGCGTATCCCTGTCGAATGCCGGTAAGCCATGCCGCGTAGCTGAATCCATAGTAGACTTCTGGCAAACTATCCGAGAATTCGCACCTGATGCTTTTGATGCTATGCTACAAACATCATGAGCATCAGAACTACCGTAACGCTGGAGGAAGACGTTTTAGAACGCGTCAAGACTGAAAGTCTGGCGAGAGGCGCTTCCTTTCGAGACACGCTGAACGACCTGCTGCGGACGGCGCTGGTGCATTCGCAACACGATTCTAATCAACGCACGCTCACTATCGAGCCCACCCACATGGGCTACCGTGCCGGTTTGAACTACGACAATATCGAGTCGCTCATCGAATACGGCGAGGGTGAAGAGCACCGGTGACGGTTCTTGATGCCAATCTGCTGCTCTATGCCTATAACGCCGACTCGCCAAAACAACAGGCTGCGTCAAGCTGGCTGTCAGAACTTCTCGCGAGTGGCGAAACAGTGGCAATACCGTGGATAACCGCCTGGGCCTTCGTCCGGATTTCCACCAATTCGAGAATCTGGTCCCACCCTCGGCCCGCCGGGGAGGCGTTCGCGATTCTTGCGCAATGGCTTGATCAACCCGGAGTTGTTTCTCTGAATCCCGGGCCACGCCACAGGCAGATCCTCAGCCAGCTCGTCACCGGATATGGTGCGATCGGCCCCTTGGTCACCGATGCTGCCCTGGCGGCACTGGCTATCGAGAATGGAGCCATCCTGGCGACTACGGACCAGGGCTTCAGCCGATTTGAGGGCCTGCGTTGGGTGAATCCGCTCAGCCCGTAATCCTTCGAAAGGCCGGTTACCTCCCGAGCAGCCCGCGCACGTGACTCTCGGCCGCGAGCGCAAGCCCTTCGAGACTGTAGCCGCCCTCAAGCACGGAAACGAGCTTGCCGCCGCAGTACTGGCTCGCCAGATCGGTCATCATTTTCGTCAGCACGTAGAAGTCGTCGTCGGTCAGAAGAAATTGGCCGAGCGGATCGCCCACTCGCGAGTCGAAGCCGGCTGAGATCAGGATTAAATCGGGACGGAACGCGCTCGCCGCGGGGACCAGCACCTCGCGGAAAGCTCCGAAGATCTTACTTGAGCCGGACCCGGCCGGAAACGGACAATTGACCGTCTTCCCTGCCCCTTTTCCTTCGCCGGTCTCGGACGACGCGCCCGTGCCCGGATACCACGGCGACTGGTGCGTACTGAAGAACAGCACCGAATCGTCGGAGTAGAAAATGTCCTGCGTGCCGTTGCCGTGATGCACATCCCAGTCGACGATCAAGACGCGCTCTGCCCCATGCCGTTGCTGCGCATAGCGAGCCGCCACTGCCACCGTATTGAATAGACAAAAGCCCATGCCGCGGGCGCTGCTGGCATGATGGCCGGGCGGCCGCACTGCGCAGAATGCATTTCCGACTGTGCCACTGAAGACCGCATCTACGGCAGCAAGCGCAGACCCCGTCGCCGCTCGTGCAGCGGACGAAGATTGGGCGTTGATGTCCGTATCGCCGGTACTGAGCTGAGGGCGCTTCTCCTTCACCTCTCGCTCAACTAGCGCAAGATAATCACGTGTATGCGCTAAAGCTAATTCGTCATCGCTGGCCGTGCGAGCTCCCAGCACCACAAGTTGGTCTACGAGTCCACTCGTCTTCAGCTGGTTGAGAACTGCGGTGAAGCGTCCCGGTCTCTCCGGATGGCCTGCGCCAGCTTCGTGCTGATTGACGGAAGGATCGGCGGTCAGGCCTGTTTTGGGCATGCGATTATGCCGTACTCAGGCGCGCGCGGCTTTGATGTGAACCAACTGCTCCTGCGGCACCGGCTCGACAATCCGCGTCTGCTCGCCGCGGAAAAAGTCGAAGTATGAGATCTGGTGGACGCAGGAGATGGTGCACATTGGCGCGCAAGATTTTTGGGTAATATACTCGCGCCGGATATCTTCCACCGTGTAGTCTTCGAGCGGCTTGGCGGGAAACCCGCGTTGCTGCGAACAGTAATGCACCAGGCCGTCTTCGCAGATGTATAAATAACGAGCACCGGCCCGGCAGCGCCAATCGCTCGGCTGCCCATTCGCAATATTCTGCTGGAAGTAGTTAACCCGAGAGAAATGCTTCTTCTCGAAGCTCTTCATTTCGAGAAAGACTTCACGTTCACGATCCGCTAAAGGCCTCAGCTGCCCGTCGCCGTCGTGAATGATACCGACCGTGGAGGTAAACCCAAGCTCCATCGCTCGCCGGCCCACCACGAGCGCATCCTCTGGGTTGCGGATGCCTCCGCCCAGAACAGAGTTGATGTTGACGTGAAAATCCGCGTATTCCGACAATACCTGCAGCTTCTTGTCGAGCACCTTCAAGCTTTTCTTCGAGACATCGTCCGGCATCACGTTATCGATGCTGATCTGCAAATAATCGAGCCCGGCATCGTTCAAGCGCTTGATCCGGTCAGCTGTCAGCAAATAGCCGTTCGTAATCAGCCCGGCAAGAGTCGCGTTTTTACGAATTGCCGCAATCACCTCGTCGAGTTCGGGATGCAGCAGCGGCTCGCCGCCACTCAGCGTAATTACCCCGGTTTTCAGGCCGCCCAGGAGTTCGATCCTATGCAGCATAGTGTCGAGCGGAACCGGTTTAGAAAAGGTATCGTACTCGTTGCAATAAGTGCAGGAGAGATTGCAGCGCCGTATCGGAATGATATGCGCCATAATCGGGTGGTCAGTCGAAACTGCCCCCCGCATTAACAATTTAGCTTCCCGAAAGCGCCGGTCGAAGGTACGGCGGCGCCGGTGATTGCTGGGCTGTTCTTCAGACATGACGCGAGACTCTCTCATTAAAACATAAGGACCCTGGTTTTTGGGCTCGAAGAATCTCCGGCTGCAAATTTAAGTCCCTGAAAGGACGCGGCTTATAGCTCATCGGCGACCGGCCGAACCCTCCCGGCAAAAGCGCCCTTACCGCGGCGGCTTCTGCGGGGCAGCTGGCGGGGTGGATCCGGCGGGCGGTTGCTGCCCGGCACCCCCTACATCGCCGTACTTGATCGTCGTCTCAGTCTTAAACTCGAACTTTTTGTAGTGGTCGTATTTGATCACTTGCTTAATGCGCTGCGAGGGACCGTCTTTGAAATGCAGCGTATCGTCGGCATACGTATAAGTCGGAAACCAGTATTTGCCGTCTATTTGCTCCCGGTAAGTCTCAAATTTAGGAAACTGCTGGTCCTCCTTTCCGACGTACCCAGCCGACTTGCCGTAAGTTTTCACAATCTGCAGATCCTGATCGTCCACCCAGATCTGGCCATCGAAGTAGCGCTTGCGGTCCTTCGTCAGCATCTTCGGCTTAACGGCGAAAACGTAACAGGGGATCTCATCCACCTTCTCCTGCCCGACATAGTTCACGATGTACTGATCCCGGTCGCTGTTCGTCATGACAAACGGCATCACCTGCCGCAGATCCTGCTCGTCTTCGTGAGTCATGACAATGTTCTGCAGCGATTGGACCGGCGCACGCAACACGTGTGAGGTGCGGCGATTCCGGTCGTCGAAACTCACTTCCTCCACAATCTCGTAGCTGCCGCCCGGCGGATCAGTTTCTTCCAGCCTGCTCGTCTGCCGGTACGTGTAGTTCTCGCGCGCGGCGGCAAACTCGGTCTCCTTCTGCGTAAACTTCTTGATAATGTCCTGAATCTCCTCGGGACTAGGAGCGGGCTTGCTTTCGACCGCGCTCGCTGTAAGGGCGAAAGCGCAGACAGCCGCAGCCAAAGCCGGGAGCTTCCAAAACTTGCGCGGGGAATGTAGCACTATATTCATTGTGACGTACGGCACGCCGCACTGAGTTACCCCCGTTTGCCGTCGAGCAGCGACTTTGCAATCGTAACCCGCTGCATATTGCTGGTCCCTTCATAGATGCGCCCGATCTTCGCGTCCCGATATAGCTTTTCGACCGGGTAATCTTTGGTAAAGCCTACCCCGCCGAGCACTTCGATCGCCTTTGAAGCGACATCTTCGGCCACAATGGAACCAAAGTATTTGGCCATCGCGGCTTCCGTTACAAACGGCTGCTTCGCATCGCGCAAGCGGGCCGCGTTGTAGACCATCAACCGGGTTGCTTCCACTTGCGTCGCCATCTCCGCCAAATCGAACTGGACGCCTTGAAAGTCTCCGATCCGATGTCCGAACTGTTTGCGCTCGCGTGCATATTCAAGGGCATGCCCGAGCGCTCCTTCCGCCAGGCCCAGCATCTGGGCAGCGATCCCGATCCGGCCTTCGTTGAGCGTCTCGATAGCGATCTTATACCCTTTGCCCACTTCGCCCAGTACTTGGTCGTCGTGAACAAAAACCCCGTCCAGGATTAGTTCGCAAGTGGATGAGGCGCGAATGCCCAGCTTGTCTTCTTTCTTGCCGATAGCAAAGCCGCTCGCACTCCGCTCGACCAGGAAACAGGTGATACCTCGATAACCCGCTCCCGGGTCGATGGTCGCGAAAACGAGGAAGATATCCGCTTCCGCCGCATTCGTGATCCATAACTTGCGGCCAGAAACCCGATATCCACCCGCTTCCTTCACCGCACGGGTTGTCAGCGCAAACGCATCGGAGCCAGAGGCCGGCTCGGACAACGCATAGGCGCCCAGGCTCTCACCAGCTAGGCGCGAAAGATAACTCTTCTTCTGTTCTTCGGTGGCCCAGTGCTCAAAGGCATTGTTGACCAGCGTATTCTGCACATCCACAATCACCGAGGCCGCCGGATCTACTTTTGCTAGCTCTTCGATCGCCAGAATCGACTGAAAAAAAGTGCCTCCCTGCCCGCCATACTGCTCCTTAATGTCGATCCCCATCAGCCCCAGGGAAAACATTTCGAGCAGCAGCTCCGGGCGGAACTTAGCCTCTTCATCCATCGCGCGCACATGCGGCGCAAGCCGTTCTTTGGCGAAGCGGCGAACGGATGATTGAAAGAGGCGCTCTTCTTCGTCGAGGATCGTTAACGGCGCGGGCGCAGCGAATTCAGCTACTTGTGGCACAACGCGACCATGATATCGATTCGCCCAAGGCAGCGTATTCTGCTATCGCTTCCTCAGCCACCCCGTCTCTATTACCGTAAGCTGAAAGTGTTTGCGATGAAATTTCTCCATCTTCTTTCTTTCGTCTCAGCTTTTTTCGCAGTCATAGTTTGGCCTGCGCTGGGACAAACTCCTCGCCCTGGCGACGTGACTCGGGCCACACTGGATAACGGCTTGCGGGTTGTCATCATTCGTGACCCGCTTGCTCCTGTTGCCACGCTGCAGGAGAGCTACCTGGTGGGCGGGAACGAAACACCTGCCGGATTCCCCGGCATGGCGCACGCCCAGGAGCACATGGCCTTTCGCGGCTGCAGCGGTCTGACTGCCGATCAAATTGCAGCAATCTATGCACAGCTCGGCGGTTATCAGAATGCCGAGACGCGGCAAAGCAGCACCCAGTATTTCGTGACGATCCCGGCCCGGGATCTCGATATCGCGATGCGTGTCGATGCGGCCTGCATGGCCGACATCGAGAACTCGCAAGCGGAGTGGAGCCAGGAGCGCGGTGCCATTGAGCAGGAAGTCGCCCGCGATCTCTCCAACCCGACCTACAAGTTCATCACGCGCCTGAATCATGATTTGTTCCGCGGAACTCCCTACGAGCAGGATCCTCTCGGCACGACAGAGTCGTTCGACAAAACCACTGGGGCGATGCTCAAAAGTTTCTATAAGCAATGGTATGCGCCGAATAACGCAATTCTGGTCATCACCGGTGACGTAGAGCCTGCCGCCACGCTGGCGAAAGCCAAGCAATACTACAGCTCGGTACCGCAGCACAAAGTACCCGCCCATCCTGCGATTCATCTGCAGAATGTGGCCGCCGACAGCTTTACGCTCGATAGCAACCTGCCTTATCTGCTCACCTTCATCGCCTTTCGCTTTCCCGGAACGGACAGCCCTGATTTTGCAGCCTGCCAAATCCTGAGTGACGTTCTGGCGAGCCAGCGCGGGGACCTGTATGCCCTCGTCCCGCAGGGCAAAGTGCTCGGAGCTTCCTTCGCGCAGCTTGAGACCTACCGTGAAGCTAGCGCCGCCTATGCCGGTGCCGCTCTCCCGGCCGGTGCGGATCCCGCAGCGATCTCGGCGGAAATGAAAAAGATCATCGCAGGGTACGCGGTGAAAGGCGTGCCTGCCGACCTCGTCGAGGCTTCGAAGAAAGGTGAAATCGCGAGCGCCGAGTTCGCACGCAACTCCATCTCGAACTTGGCGGCCCTCTGGTCGCAAGCGCTGGCCGACGAGGGCCGGCAAACACCTGATGAAGATGTCGAAGCCATCAAGCGCGTCACGGTTGAAGATGTAAACCGTGCAGCGAAAAAGTATCTCGTTGTCCAGAACTCGATCGTTGCGACCCTCAAGCCTCGTCCTTCCGGCGAGCCGGTCGCATCGAAGGGCTTCGGCGGCTCCGAAAAGATTACTTCCACGCCTACCAAGCCGGTTGCTCTGCCGGATTGGGCGGAAGCTTCAATCAAGTCGCTGCGCGTTCCCGAAACATCGATACACCCAAGCGACGTCACATTGCCCAACGGCATCCGGCTGATTGTCGAGACGCAGCGGACCAGCCCGACCGTCACTCTTCTCGGCTCTATCAAGACTCAGGCCCAGATGCAGACGCCTCCCGGAAAGGACGGCGTTTCGGACGTGCTCGAAGGCCTTTTCTCCTACGGAACTAAGACACTCGACCGCCTGCAATTTCAGAAGGCGCTGGATGACATCGCCGCTTCTGAATCTGCCGGCTCGAACTTCAGTTTAAAAGTCCTGAAGCAGGATTTTACCCGTGGGGTCGAACTCCTGGCCGATAACGAACTGCATCCGGCTTTCCCGCAGGATGCCTTCGGGGTTGTTCAACAGCAGACCGCGCAGGAGAGTGCAGGCGAACTAGAGAGTCCCGGTTATCGTACAAATCGTGCGCTCACACGCGCGCTCGTGCCGCCGAAGGATCCTTTGCTGCGCGAGACCACGCCGCAGACGATCACCGCCGTAACCTACGACGACATACAGGATTACTACAAGAAGACATTCCGGCCCGATCTTACGACCATTGCCGTCATCGGTGACATCACGCCCGACGAGGCGCGCACCGTAGTCGAAAAATACTTCGGCCAGTGGCAGAGTGCCGGAGCGAAACCGGAGGTTACGCTCCCGCCCATACCCGGCAGCAAACCGAGCGCTTTAACTGTACCCGACCCGAGCAGCGTCCAGGATCAGGTGCAGCTCGCCCAGGAACTCGAGATGAATCGGTTCAGCCCCGATTACTACGCGCTTCGCTTAGGCAATCACGTGCTCGGTGGCGGCATGTACGCCACCCGCCTGTATCGCGATCTGCGCCAGAAGGCCGGTTATGTTTACAACATCGACGATTCGCTCGACGCCGGCCAAACGCGCGCTACCTACGCCATCGAATTTGGCTGCGATCCGAAGAACGTATCGAAAGCGCGCGCCATGGTCGATCAGGAAATCCTCGACATGGCGAACTCCAACGTCACGCCCGCCGAGCTTCAGCAAGCAAAGGCACTTATTCTCAGGCAGATTCCTCTCGCGGAGGCGAGCGAGGATGCTGTCGCGGGAGGCTTCATTGCTCGCGCTCGCATCGGCCTTGGGCTCGACGAGCCATTCCACGCCGCCGAACGCTATTTCAAGATGAGCGCCGACGATGTACGGGTTGCCTTTGCAAAATGGATCAAACCGGCCGACTTTGTGCAGGTTGTGCGCGGTCCAGCCCCACAGTGAACATGACAATCCGTGCCCTGGGGCAAGCTCTGCGCTCGCGCCAGCTCTCGTGTGTCGAGCTGATCGACCAGACATTCAGCGCCATCCGCGAACGTGAAGCTTTTCGCAGCTTCATCACCCTGAATGAGGAGCAAGCACGGCAACTCGCGGCCGAACGCGACCGCGAGCTGCAATCCGGCATCGACCGCGGTCCGCTTCACGGTATTCCCACTGCGCACAAAGATCTTTTCTACACGCGGGGCATCCGCACCACCGGTGGCTCACTCCTCTTTCGTGACTTCGTTCCAGACAGCGACGCAACAGTTGTTACAAAGCTCGAGAATGCTGGCGCTATCAGCGTTGGCAAAACAAATCTGCACGAGGTTGCATACGGGATCACTTCGAAGAATCCACATTACGGCGCGGTCCTAAACCCGCGCGACCCGGCGCGTATTGCCGGCGGCTCCAGTGGGGGCTCGGCGGCGCTCGTGGCGGCCTCGATCGTGCCGTTCTCTCTCGGAACGGATACGGGAGGTTCCATCCGTGTTCCCGCCTCCTATTGCGGCGTTACCGGATTGAAGCCCACCTTTGGCCGTGTAAGCCGCCACGGTGTTCTGCCGCTCTCCTTCAGCCTCGATCATGTGGGCCCGCTTGCCGCCACGGCCGAGGATTGCGCTCTGACCATGAATGCCATTGCCGGGCCCGATCCGCTCGACCCCGGCAGCGCGCCCGATGCTGTCCCCGACTTCAACCTTCCGGCACTGGCTAGCTTTGCAGGAGTGCGCATCGGCGTTGCGCGAGATGCCTTGCTCGATCGCCAGGATGAGCACGTGGCAGCGCAAGTAAAGCTTGCTCTCGGCAAGATGCAGCGGTCCGGTGCCGAAATGACCGAAACGCCTCTTCCTGATCTGGCCGAAGTGAATGCCGCCGCATTGACCGTTTTGCTGGCCGAAGCGGCAGCCGTTTATCTTAACCACACCGACCCTTCCCTCTTCGGCGCAGACGTATGGGCGCTGCTCGAACAGGGCCGCACAATCGCTGCCCACCAATACATACAGGCAAAGCAGTCACGAGCGCGATTCCGGCAGGAGATGGACAAGCTTTGGCGTAAATTCGATATTCTCGTTTTGCCGACCACGCCTATTACCGCGCCGCTCCTCACCGAGGATTCGGTAACTGTCGCCGGTCAGCAGGAAAATGTTCGCATGGCAACTACCAGGCTGGTACGCGCCTTGAACTACTTGGGTGAACCTGCCCTCTCGGTACCTTGCGGCCATGACGCGCACGGCCTTCCCGTTGGGTTGCAGCTTGTCGCCGCGCCATTCGAGGAGCCGAAGCTTCTCCAGATTGCGAAGACTCTGGAGCCCTTGCTACTCTGATTTCTTCTCGAGCGGCAAGCCCGAAGCTTCAATCGCGCGCCAGCCGCCATCGAGCGATATCACGTCCGTGTATCCCATCCGCTGCAAACTCTCGGTCGCGAGCGCAGACCGGTAGCCGCCGCCGCAGTAAAGCACCAGCTTCGTCTGCTTATCGGGAAACGCGGTTTCAATGTCGCGTTCGATCGTACCCTTGCTTAGGTGCACCGCTCCGGCCGCATGCGCAGCTTCCCATTCATGATCCTCACGCACATCCACCAGTTGGCCTGCCTGCGAACTCTCGCGTAAACGCTTGTAAGCCTCGATATCGATTTCGCGAATGTGCTTCTTTGCTTCTTCTACAATCGCCAGAAAGCTCGGGCTGTGATGCTTCACCGGTGTGCTCATTTTTTCTGCCCCGCCTACGTGATCCGCTTTATGCACGCGCCTACCGCGGCCAGCTTCTTCTCGATAAGTTCATACCCGCGGTCAATGTGATAAACGCGATCGATAGTCGATTCTCCTTTGGCCACAAGCGCGGCCAGCACCAGCGAAGCGCTCGCTCGCAGATCGGACGCAATTACCTGAGCGCCCGTCAGTGATTCTTCGCCCGCCACAATCGCCTGCCGCCCTTCAATCCGGATATTCGCTCCCATACGCGCCAGCTCCTGGGTGTGCATGAAGCGATTCTCGAAAATCGTCTCCGTGATGAAGCTGATGCCCTGCGCGACCGTCATCCACGCCATATATTGCGCTTGCAGATCGGTCGCAAAGCCCGGATACTCTTCCGTCTTAACATCAAGTGCTTTGGGCCGCCCACTCATTTGTACTCGCACGGCATTCGCGCCAGCGTCGGTGACCTCCGCCCCGGCCTGCCGCATTTTCCTGGTCAACGCTGCCACGTGTTCCGCGCTGCAATCGGTCACCACAACATCGCCCTTTGTGATCGCTCCGGCAAGCAGAAATGTGCCGGCTTCAATTCTGTCCGGAATGATTGTATGCTCCGCGCCGTGGAGTCGTTCTACACCCTGCACTCGAATTGTCGAGGTCCCGGCGCCCTCTATCTTTGCGCCCATAGCCACCAGCAGATCGGCCAGGTCGGTCACTTCCGGCTCACGCGCTGCGTTGTCGATCGTGGTCTCGCCTCGCGCCAGCACAGCTGCCATCAGCAAGTCTTCCGTTCCGGTCACCGTAATGCGATCGAAGTGAACTACCCCGCCGCGCAATCCGTCCGGAGCTTGCGCTTCGATATAGCCGTGTGTCTGGTCTATGGTCGCGCCCAGCTGTTCCAGCGCCAACACATGAAAGTTGATGGGACGCGCGCCGATCGCGCAACCGCCTGGCAACGAGACGCGTGCTCGTCCCGTGCGAGCAACAAGCGGGCCCAGAACCAGGCTCGACGCCCGCATAGTCTTCACAACTTCGTAGGGCGCCTCGGGGCGATCGAGCGCACGCGCTTCCACGCAGACCCGTCCGTTCTCCTCGCTGACTTTTGCTCCGGCATACGCGAGCAGGCTCTGCATGGTTCGTATGTCTTTGACCTGAGGAACGCGCCTAAGAACTACCGGCTCTTCGGTCAGCAGACACGCCGCCAGAGCCGGCAGCGCCGAGTTCTTCGAGCCACTCACAGGTAGTTCGCCGGCCAGCGGGTGGCCGCCGTCAATAATGAATTTGTCCATCGCCGTCGGGGCTCTCTATCCTCCGAGCGCCTTTCGAAGATTGCCGCCTGCTTGTTCGAGGGTAGTGCGTGCGGCGTCACGGCTGAGCTTGCGCTTGTGCATCAGGATCGCTACTCGCACCGAGCCGCTCTCATCGAGTAATTTGGAAGCATCCTCGTACGAAACCTCGGCTATGTCCGCGATGATCCTTCGCGCACGATCCGTCAGCTTTTCGTTACTCGGCTGTACATTCACCATCAGGTTTCCGTAAACGTATCCGAGGCGAATCATCACACCGGTGCTGAGCATGTTCAGTACGAGCTTTGTTGCCGTCCCGGCGCGCATCCGAGTGGAACCCGTGATCACTTCCGGGCCTGGTGCCGGGGTAATAGCGATGTCGCAGGCGCTCGAAACCTGCGATCCCGGCGCGCAACTGAGCCCAATGGTCAAAGCTCCCAGAGAACGGGCGAACTCCAACGCTCCGAGCACATACGGAGTGCGTCCACTTGCAGCAATGCCGACCAAAGCGTCGCCCTGACAGAATCCCCGTTCTTCGAGGTCCAAACGACCCTGCTCAGGATCGTCCTCGGCACGCTCAACCGAATTCCGCAGTGCACAGTCCCCGCCCGCAATCACACCCTGCACCAGGTCAGGCGGAACTTGATAGGTGGGCGGGCACTCCGAAGCATCTAGAACGCCCAATCGCCCCGATGTGCCTGCCCCGACATAAAACAACCGCCCGCCCGCGTGTATTCGCTCAGCCACGGCATCGACTGCCCTGGCAATCTGCGGAATCTGGGCCTCAACAGCTGGCGCTATCGCCTTATCTGCCGAGTTAATAACGCCCAGCATCTCAGAAGTGGGCAGCTCGTCGATGTTCGCGGAGGCAGGGTTCGGTTGTTCAGTCAGCAGATGCACGCGGGGCGTTAGCTCTTGCCAGTCTGAATCGAGGGCGGATTAAGCGCTAAACGAACTGCCGCATCCACACGTGGACTTCACCTGCGGATTGTTGAATTTGAAGCCCGATCCTTCAAGCGTCTCCACGTAATCCACTTCGGCTCCGTCCAGATAGAGCAGGCTGGCCTGGTCGATAAACACCTGCAGATCGCCGAACTTGTACGTTTTGTCCAACATATTCGGCTGAGTCTCGAAGGCCATGGAGTAACTGAAACCGGAACATCCACCACCCACGACAGCAATCCGCAATCCGGCTGGTTTTGGCTCCTGCATCCCTAAAATCTCTGACACCTTACCGATTGCGTTCTCCGTTAGCTGAATCATTTCTGTTCGTATCTCCTAAACAACTTGCCTGATTTAAGTCTACAACTTCCCAGGGTCTCGGACCCCTCTGAACTGCGCAAAAGATCTTAAAGTTCTTGCAACCGCTTCAAACACTTGTGCGTCCCGAACGTCATATGAACGGGCTGACAATAAGCCTCCCTTTCCCGGCAACGACCGGGGAACCGACCCGGGCTAAAACTAGATTGGATCATCGTACCAGCGAAGAGGCCTCGCTCGTCAGGCGCGTGCAGGCGCAGGATGAGCTTGCGTTTCGCGAGATCGTCGAACGCTATCAGGCCAAGGTATTTTCGATAATCTACGGTATTCTCCGGAACCGGAACGATGCGGAGGACATTGCCCAGCAGGTCTTCGCCAAAATCTACTTTTCTATCAAAAACTTTGATTTCCGCAGTTCGCTTCTTACCTGGATTTACAAAATTACGGTAAACGAGTGCTACGACTACCTGCGCAAGAAGAGGGTACGCAAGCTGGTTTACGAGAGCGACTTTTCCTCCGACGACACTCTCCGGGTCGGGAACTCGGAGCCCACCGCAGACGTCATCCCTGTTGACCACCGCCTGGCGCAGCACGACCTTATCGTTAAGCTGCTCGGCAAGATTTCGGAAGAGGACCGGTCGTTGATTCTTCTGAAGGAGGTCGAAGGGCACTCCGTCGAGGAGCTTTCCAGCATGACGGGCATGAACGAGAACACAATCAAGGTGAAGCTGTTTCGCGCACGGCAGAAGTTGCTGAAAGCTGCCCAGCGGCTCGAACGCGGACCACTTGTGCCTGCTACTTAAGATTTGGCGCCTATATTGGGGCTCATCAGGTGTAGATTTAAACAAAGCGAACACAGATTCGCTGCCGGTAGTTTGATTTTTTGAGGGAGTTATGCACGAGCTCATTCGGGATCGATTAGAAAACCTGTTGCGCAATTACGGGGCGAATGAGGCTGAGGTGTCCAGCCATCTGGCCTCTTGCCGTGAGTGTTCTTCCGAGCTTAAGGATATGCAGGATCAAGCGTCACTCTTCGCTTCTCTTCGGGTGCCTGACGTAGCTGAGCCTGCTGCCGGATTCTATGCTCGAGTGCTGCAGCGAATCGAAGAGCGCGAGGATGATTCTATTTGGTCGATCTTCGTAGAGTCTCCCTTCGGCAGGCGTCTCGCGATTGCTTCGTTCACCATCGCTTTGCTTCTTGGCGGTTATGCTGTGTCTCTTGAAAGAGGACATGCTTTTGCTACGCCACAACCCGCACCCGAGATGGCGATGCACTATGATGCGCTGGTCGTCGGAAGCCCGTCGGAGCAGCGGGATGCGGTTCTCGACAACTTTGCCTCGCATCATCTAACATCGGTTCAGCTAACTTCCGCACAAGGACAAATCCAATAGCTTCTCAGGCATCGATTCGGCGGCCAATGCTGCGGCATGAGCATGTTACGTGGTCAAACCCTAAAGTACTCACCACGCTCGGCCTCATCTTCTTATGCGGTGTGGCGCTTGGTTGCGTGCTGACCGGAGGTTATCTGCATGCCCGCTTCACCAAAGCGAACGTCGCGCCTTCCACTATCGAAAGCGCGCGCCACATCGGTCTTGCCAATCTCCGAACGAAATTGAATTTGAGCCCGACCCAGGAACAGGAAATCACTAAAATCCTGGATGATTATGGAAAGTTCTACCAGAATATTGAGGATGAACGCCAGGACGTCGCTCAGTATGGAAGCCGGCGTATCCTTTCCGCATTAACACCCGAGCAGCAGGCCAAGTTTCACCAGATGCTTGCTCCCGCCTCACGGTAGTGCCGCATTGCGGCGCTCAGTCGAATTAGTTGTGCGGCTCGTCCGGCTTGTTCTTCTTACAACACGGTCCCGTCTCGCGCATCTTCCTATGCACCGCCTCCAGCAGACGGGTCTCAATGTGCTTCGGAACCGCCTGAGCCTCAAGACCTTTGAAAACACGGATCGTTTTCGCAGTGGTGTCGCACATCACCCAGCAGTTTGGGCATTCGTCGACATGCCGCTGCAAGTCGGCGCGCAAAACCGGATCCAGACCCTCGTCCAGATAGTCGTTGAGCTCCTGCAGAAACTGCTTACAGGTAAGCAAACGCGTCGTTCCCCTTTCGCTTGAACTGTCGAGTCAGCTTCTCGCGTAGCTGCAATCTTGCCCGAAGAAGCCGGCTTTTCACAGCCGAGATCGACAAGCCGAGCGCTTCAGCTGTTTCCTCTATTGACAGTTCTTCGATGTCACGCAAGATGAAAACGGTGCGGTAGGCTGGCTTTAAACTCTGAATGGCTCCATCCAGCAGCTCTGCAAGCTCTTCCCTGGAGTAAGACTCCTCAGGATTTTCATCCCAAACCGCGATTTCTCGCGCCACCTCGTCCTCACCCGTGTCGATCGGCTCATCCAGCGGAACCGTGCGGTCCGATCTCCGCTTTCGAAGCTTCATCAAAGCTTCATTTACCGCGATACGCACAATCCACGTATAGAACTTCGAGTTGCCCTGGAAGTCGTCCAAATGCGTGTAGGCTTTGAGGAAAGCCTCCTGCAGCACATCTTCCGCATCATCGTCGTTCTGCGTAATCTGCTTCGCCATGCGGAACACGCGCCGGTCGTAGTGCTGCACCAGCTCCGAGAACGCGGATGCATCGCCTGCCTTGGCGCGCGCCACCAGCGCAGATTCGTCAAAAACGGGAGATATGAGGGACGTACTCACGGAAGGAGGTACGTTCAGTTTATCAGTCAAGTTCCGCGACGCCCCGGTTCGTGTCGGCCGAGGTCTGTGGACCAGAGTGTCTGATACCCTCGAAAAGATCCACCTGATGAGCAGTCCGATAACCGTTACTCTGCCCGACGGCAGTCAGCAATCCGTGCCCCCCGGCACGCGCCCTCTCGATATTGCCCAGGGCATTAGCTCGCGGCTCGCCTCCGACGCCATTGTGGCCCGAGTCAATGGCGAACTCTTTGACCTCACACGGCCGCTCGAGGCCGATGCCAAGTTGGAGATTCTCACTACCAAAAATCCAGAGGCATTGCAGGTCTACCGGCACTCGACCGCTCATCTACTCGCGGCAGCCGTTCTGGAGCTGTTTCCCGAAACGCAGCTTGGGATCGGACCTCCCACCGACACCGGCTTCTACTATGATTTCCAGCGCGCTGAGAAGTTCACTCCCGAGGATCTCGAAAAGATAGAGAACCGCATGCGCGAGATCCAGGCGCGCAATCTGCCCTTCGAGCGCGAGCTGACACCGAAGCTGGTCGGCCTCGAGAAGTATCGCGACGATTGGATGAAGCATGAGCTGATCGAGGAACGCGCCGGCGAGATCTTCTCCGAGTACACGCTTGGGCCGAACTTTATTGATTTCTGCCGCGGCCCCCATGTACCTTCTACCGAGAAGCTGAAGGCTTTCAAGCTACTCTCGATCGCCGGCGCCTATTGGAAAGGCGACGAGAAGAACCCGCAGCTGCAGCGTATCTACGGTACTGCCTTTTTCACGAAGAAGGAGCTCGACGAGTACCTGAACCGGCTGGAGGAAGCGAAGAAGCGCGATCATCGTAAGCTTGGCCAGGAGCTGGACCTTTTCAGCATTCAGGAGCTCGCTGGACCGGGCCTGATCTTCTTTCATCCGAAAGGAGGCGCGGTCCGCAAGGTGATCGAAGACTGGATGCGTGACGAGTACATCAAGCGCGGCTACTCGCTTGTCTACACGCCGCACATCGCCCGCCACGACCTTTGGAAGACTTCGGGCCACGCGAATTACTACTCCGAAAACATGTTCACTCCTATGGAGCTTGACGACGCGGAGTACCAGCTGAAGCCGATGAACTGCCCGTTCCACATCCTGATCTACCGCGATCGAATGCGCAGTTACCGCGACCTTCCGGTCCGCCTGGGCGAACTCGGAACCGTATATCGCTATGAACGCTCGGGCGTCATGCACGGCCTGCTGCGGGTGCGCGGCTTTACGCAGGACGATGCGCACATCTTCTGCACTCCTGAGCAAATCGAAGACGAAGTAGTGTCCTGCCTCCAGTTCGCCATTGACACGCTGAAGGTTTATGGGTTCAGCAGCTACGAAGCAGAGCTCTCCACCTGGGACAACGGCGCCAGCGGGAAATATGATGGAACGCCCGAGCAGTGGGAGCTGGGCGAGAGCGCTCTGAAACGAGCGGTGGATCGATTGGGTATGAAGGTCAAAGTGTCGCCCGACGAAGCCGCGTTCTACGGGCCGAAAATTGATGTAAAGCTCGTCGATGCCATCGGCCGCCTCTGGCAGCTCTCTACCGTACAGTTCGATTTCACACTTCCTCGGCGCTTTGGACTCGAGTACATTGCTGAGGACGGCAAGCCTCACCAGCCGCTCATGGTGCATCGCGCGCTTTATGGTTCGATCGAACGCTTTTTCGGGATCCTCATCGAGCATTATGCGGGAGCTTTTCCCGTCTGGCTCGCGCCGGTACAGGCGATTGTGCTTCCCATTACCGATCGCCAGACCGAGTACGCGCGGGAGGTGCAACAGAAGCTCAAGGATGCCGGTTTCCGCGTCGAGCTCGATGGGCGCAGCGAAAAGGTGAATCTCAAAATCCGCGAAGCCCAGCTTCAGAAGATTCCCTACATGCTGGTGATCGGTGATCGCGAGGCGCAAGCCGGCCAGGTGTCTGTCCGCAATCGCAAGACGGGCGACGTGGGTGCCGTGCCGCTCGAGCAATTTGTTCAGCAGCTCTCGGGCATCGTTGAGTCGAAGAGCCTGGTCGAATAAAGTTTGTTACTTGCTGGCATGTTGTTGGTCGGTTGCTGGACGTACTCCGTCCTGTCGACCGTTGCCGCAGTCCAGTACCGGCGCAAAACTCGCGTATCGGCTCCCGCTTCACAGCCCGGCACCGCCATTAGCATCCTCAAACCGCTTTCAGGTCTGGACGAAGGACTTGAGAACAACTTGCGCAGCTACTTCGAACAGGATTATCAAAATTTCGAAATTATCTTCGCCGTTCGCGAACCGGCTGAAGCGGCGGCGCAACTGGCAAGGCGCCTTCAATCTGAGTACGCGCATGTTGCTTCGCGCCTGATCATTGCGGGCGAGCCGCCGTATCCGCACGACAAGGTCTTCAAGCTCCAGTGCCTGCTCGCTGCCGCCCGGCACGAGCTGATCGTCATGAGCGATAGTGACGTGCGCGTACGTCCCAGCTTCTGCCGTGAACTTTCGGCTGAATTTCAGGATCGAAGCCTCGACCTCGCCACGTGTCCCTATCGTGCCGTGGCGGGCCGCAGCTTATGGTCTCGCCTTGAAGCGATCAGCATGAACACCGATTTCCATGCCGGAATCTTTACCGCCGTGCTGCTCGAAGGAACAAAGTTTGCCGTTGGACCAACCATCGTGGCGCGCAAGACCGTCCTGGAAGCGCTCGGCGGAATGGAGCGCTTCAAAGATTACCTGAGCTCGGAAGATTTCATGCTGGGGCGAACGGCGGCGGAGGCGGGCTACGGTGTTCGGCTGTCAGCTTATGTTGTGGAACATCGCATCGGCAGCGAACGCATACGCCCGAACTTTTCTCACCGGTTGCGCTGGGCCCGCACCACTCGCCGCTCACGGCCGTCCGGATACATCGGGCAGTTCTTTACCTATCCTGCAACTGCCGCTCTCTGCTTGATTTTTGCGTGGCCTTTTTGGCGGGTGTTGCTTCCGGTTACGGCCTTGCTTCGAATCGCATCAGCCTGGGTGGTCTCCGACCGGACACTCGGCGCTCGAGTTCCCTGGCTGCTCCTACCATTACAGGATCTGGTGACTTTTGGCTTCTGGATCGCAGGCTTCTTCGGCGATTCCGTCGAATGGCGTGGCCGGCGCTACCTGCTTAAATCCGACGGAACGCTGCAGCTCGCTGACTAAGAAGCTGACGGAATTTCCCCGTCATCTTTTGCCGGCTGCTTTTTCTCTTTCTCGAGATCTAGCGCCCGCTGCTCTTCGCCATCGCGAATATTGTTCATCGCGAAAAAGCCTTCGAGCGTTTGATTCGAATCTACCGTGTCTTCCAGGCTGCGTGATTCATGTTCGGCCTGATGCGGACTCTCCACCAGATTTTCGGGCTTGTCGTGTTCTTCCTGACGTGGCATGTCGAGTGTTTGATGCCCCAACCGCCAGTATGTTTCCGCTCTTTACGCCGCTGCTGGGGGCAGCACTTCGCTTAGGCGGATCTGCAGATCCAAAGCTTCGGCTCGCAGCGTGCCATCGGCGGCAATCTCGACGGGCGGTAGCACCGGGTCGAAAATCCAGCCACCGCCTGCTATACGGATCGATCACCCAGCCACAAGGAACTCCCATCTCCTGGTAATCACTCACCGAACCATTCACCCGGCCCCATCGGTCATCCGGTGAGAGAACCTCAACGCAAAGCAGCGGCGGCTTGCTCGTCACTTCTTCTAACTCCGAAACAACGCAGACGTCCGGGGTGCCAACCCGTGGCCCGGAAACGCGAGTCCGCTGTGCCGTCAACACAATTAATCCACGAGCTTCGACGAGCTCTGCGATCACTCGTGTAAGTCTGCTCTGCGTATACGAATGTTTTCCTTTTCCCCCGTTCCGTTCCACAACCATGCCGTCGACATATTCGCAATCGGGGGAATACGAGGTATCCATGTATTCTTCAAGCGAGATCGGGCTGTGGGCTGCGGACATGTGCTCCCCTATATTCGCTTACTTTGCGGCGCGCGGCGGCAGCGGCTTGATCCGCAAAGTTTCCTTTGCGTCCACATGCTCGAACTGCATCGGGAAGCTCTTCCCGACGTAGTACGCGGACCACTCATCTTTGTAGTGGCTCGATGCAACATGTCCCGATTCGCCCACCGTCAAGTTCTGTACCGATCGCTCCCAATCCCCCAGATCCGCCACCATGCGTTCCGACGGCCCTAAACCCGCCGTCGTCTGCTTGATCGTCGTCCCTGAGCCGCTCATCGGCACCGGTCCGATATCGAAGAACACATCGACTAAGGGCAGCTGCCGGCCTATTGGTTGCGTTAGGTTCCACTGCAGCAGCCCGCCCCACTTCCAGCGCGCCACCGGGCTGCCCTGACGCTTTCTTCCGTCCTGCAGTCCTTGCATCAGATTGTTCATCAGCCAGCCATCCCAGTCATCTCGAGCCACCCAGCCGGAAGGGCGGGTCCGTAGCAGCGTCTCGATCACCTGCGGGCGCGGCTGAATATTCGGCGCTTGCCGCAAGCCCGGCCGAAGCAAAGTCGTTACCAGCGCTGTCCCTAGCTGATTGCTGAGCAGTTGTGTAATCATCGGCGCGGCTGAGTCTTTGTCCATCTGCCCGTTCCAACTCCGGAGAATCTCTACCGCCTCGTGCATCGCCCCACCCTGTCCGCCGCGCTTCGCTGCGGCTGTAATCACCTGCTGCGCCAGAAACTTGTCGTACGCCGAATAAACATCCTTCTGAACCGCCAGCATCTTGTCCGCATTTAGTTTGCCGCTCGCCGCCAGCAGAGCCCGCACCTGTGTCACACGATAGCGATCCGCATAGCTTCCGGTGACTCGATATTGGTAATCGCCGGCAAACGGACTCTGGTTGGACGTCGCGATAATGCCTGACGGCGGGTTATACAGGCTCGGCATTTCTTCAAATGGAATGTACCCGTCCCACTCGAAGCTGCCGGAGGCGCCATCGAGCGGTACGTCGCCGTCAAAACCGCGCCGGATCGGAACTCGCCCGGTTGCCTGGTATCCAATGTTCCCCGCCCGGTCAGCGTAAACAAAATTCTGCCCGGGGCCCCAGAAGTCACGCAGCGCATTGCGGAATTCATCCCAATTCCTTGCGCGATCGATATCGAAAAAAGGCAGCGCAAAGCCTTCAGCGGCCGTCCATCGCAAGGCGTATGATCGGCCACCCGCCTGCGTCACCACTGGCCCGTGGCGCGTCACCCAGACATTCAGCTCAACCGGCTTTTCCCCTCGCACACCGATACTTTCGTGATCCAGCTGCGCCTGCTCTACGCCTCCCTTGTAAAGGTATTGGCCTGTTGCCGGGTTCAGCTGTTCGGCATAGACGTCCATCACATCCGCTTGCAGATTGGTCACGCCCCAGGCAATCTGCTCGTTGTGCCCCGTGATCACGCTCGGCACGCCGGGCAGAGCAGCGCCGGACACGTTCAGTCCCGGAGCTCTCAGATGCACCAGATGCCAGGTCGAAGGAATGCCAAATGCGAGGTGCGGGTCATTGGCCGCCATCGGCTTGCCGTCTTCGGTATGCGATCCGGAAACAGCCCACGCGTTCGAACCTGGGCTTGCATACTGACCCTGCATGGCCGGAAACAGGGCTTGTGCTCTGGCCAGGTCATTGCTTCGCGCAAGAAATACGGCCTTCTCGACTTCGAACTGCCACGAGTCAGTTAAGTCGCGGAACATCACCAGTCCCACGAGCACGGAATCTGCCAGCGTCCACGGCCGCGGATTGTAAGCATGGCCGGGCAGCGTAAACTCGAGCGAGTACCGGCCCCGGTGCGTCTCGATGAAAAAGTTTACGCCGCGCGCGTACTCGGCCAGGACGGCACGATCTGCAGGCCGCAATCGAAGCACATCTGCTTCGGCTATGGCGCGCATGCGCAACCGGCGCGACCCCTCGTCGGCGCCGAGCGCCCCGCGTCCGAAAACCTCGCACAGCTCGCCAGCCGCGAACCGGCGAAGCGAGTCCATCTGCCACAATCGGTCTTGGGCTGTCACGAATCCCTGCAGGAAAATAGCGTCCTGCCAGGAGGATGCTTCAATGTGGGGAACTCCGCGCGCGTCCCGCTTGACCGTCGCCGCGGCACGCAAGGGAGCTCTGAGCTCGCCTGATGTTTTCGGCAGCGGCCGTATCGCAAACCAGTACAAGAGAAAAACGGAAAGCGCAAGAACAAGCGCCACACTCACATTGATGATGCGCACCAGGCGGGACAGCAAGGTTCGATTTTACTCTGCCGCCCAACCAGGCCACTGCCAGGCAGAAACTGCTCCTTAGCTACCCATGGCTATTCGCCTCGTCATCCTTGTTTTCATTCTCGTCACGAACGGCTTCTTCGCTGCGGCCGAAGTGGCGCTCGTCTCGGTTCGGCAGTCTCGCCTGCGCGAACTGGCAGAAGCCGGACACGCCGGTGCCCAGAGCGCCTTAAACCTGCTCGCGAATCCTGGACGTCTGCTGTCAGTCACGCAAGTCGGCGTCACCCTGGCGAGTCTTGGCGTCGGATGGGCTGGTGAAGACACGCTTTACCGGCTTTTCATGGGCTTTCTCGATCCGCTGCACATTCATCTCCCGAGCGCAGTGCTGCATGGCCTCGCCTTTGCTCTTGCGTTCTTCCTTATCAGCTACTGTCACGTCATCATCGGCGAGGTTGTCCCGAAAAATCTGGCCATTCAGAAGGCTGACCGCCTGGCCGTTCTTGTTGCCCCGGCACTGCTTGTCTTCTACCGCATCTCGCAGCCGTTTGTTCTGGTCATCGAGCGCTCCTCGGCTCTCATCCTGCGCGCGCTTGGCATCTCCAGCAGCCATACGCGCGGCGGTCACACACCTGAAGAGCTGAAATATATTATTCAAGGCATCCGCCGCGAAGGCCGCTTGCAGCAGTTTGAAGAAGACGCTATCCAGCGGCTCATCGATCTCTCCGATTACAACGCCCGCGAGGTCATGACTCCTCGCCACAACATCATTTCGCTCCCCGTCGATGCCGATCTTGAAACTGTGTTCGAAGTCATGGCCGAACATCAGTTCACGCGCATGCCCGTCTATGAAGGGCGTCCGGAGAATGTCATCGGCATCATCCACTACAAAGATCTAATGCGCATCGGTGAGGAGCGCCGATATGCGCATGACCGCCGGCGTCCTTCCCGTCCCTTTCGGCTGCGGCGCTTTGTTCGTAAGCCGCTCGTGGTTCCTGAAACCAAGCCCGTTAATCAGCTCATTGACGAGTTCCGCACCGGGCACACGCGCATGGCGCTTGTGGTCGATGAATTCGGCACGGTCACCGGTCTCATCACGCTCGAAGACGTGCTGCAGCAGGTCTTCGGGGATATCGGCGACGAGCACGATGTTGTGCAGCCGCTCCCTTCTTATCCGGAACAGGTGCTGCAACTCGAAGGCGCCACAACGATCCGGGATCTTGCGACCCGCTATAACGTTATGCTGCCGGCCGATGCCGGATTTGAAACGTTGGCTGGTTTTTTGCTATTTCAATTTGGCTACATTCCGAAGGTGAAAGACTCGGTCGACTACGATGGCCGGCGGTTTACCATCACTCACATGGATCGCAACCGTATCGCCACAGTATTGATTGAGAAGCTCGATCCGCAGGCGCAGCCGGATCCTCTCAATGAGGGTTGAACTTTCCCGCTGCGCCGCTGTTAGTCGAATGCCTCTTAAAACTGGTACTGGGGCGGCGTGATGCCTTTGGCACGCAAGTACATCTCGGCCGAAGCGCGATGGTGAGTCGCATGATCCAGCATTCCGAGTAGCAGCCCGTATCCGGTTTCAGTTCCCTCTTCACTCTTGTAAGTTTTGGCTAGCTGCTCCGGCGTCAGCTTCCCGACTTCGTCGATCGCTTTGTCATACGAACTCTTAGCAAAGGCAATCACGTCCGCCTTGCTCGCCGAAGCAGGTTTCTGATCCTTCGGTTCACCGCCGCTGAATGGCGCGAGGAAGTACACCATGCCGGATGATAGATGAGCTATCTGCCCGCCGAAGCTCATTTGGGCCGCGGTCAGCTTGAAACCGTAATCAGCTTCGGGCATCGCCTCGGCCACTTTCACGGTGAAGTCCCGTGATGTTTTCAGATGCTTCAGTACAGCTTCCTTAAACGGGTCCTGCTGCGCGAAGCACGATGGGACAAAGCTCGCCGCCAGTAACGAAAGAGAGAGGATGGTTCGGATCATGTTAACCTCCGCCCAGTCTACTGTAAATCTCCGCAGTATGCAGCCTGAGAGACCGGCTATCTCTTTCCTCCGAAGACAACCGCCGCTTGGGCGGGCTTGCTGAATAACTGGGGCTTCATGGGCACGTTATGCAGCACCTCTGAGATGCGAATCTCCCGCGGTTGTGCATTCGGTTCATTCGAGCTATGCACGATGAGAAAAGGCAGCTTCACTCCATCTACCTCCTGGTATTCCGAGAACTCGGTTACATGCTTGAAATAAGCGGAAGTCTCGCCCGTCTCTTCCACTCGCGCCAGTAAGTGCGTCGAGCTATCGAAATAAAATTTAGTCGAGCCGCGGTCATTATCCGCTGCCACCACATCCATCATTTCTCCTGTCTCCAGCTTCGCGGAACCAGCCGCCTGCACATCCGGATAGAGCTGCTTGAGATTCGCGTATCGCAGCGGATTGGCGTCCATTTCCAGTGCGACGTGCGACCCTTTTGGCAGCTTCGACAGCTTCTTCTTCTTGGAAAGCATCCAGCCGCCGCTTCCGTCATAGCCGATCCTTTGTTTGCCGTTAATGACGAGCACTTTTTCCGGCTTCTGCCAGAAGTAAGTAAGCCGCGGACCGCGGCGCTCTTTCGCATGCGTCTCTCGGGTTTCAATCCGATCGATTGCTTTCCGTCCTCCTGCCGCTGCAACGTAAGCGGAAATCACCTCATCCACAGTCTTTCCGTTCGAAGCGCCGGCGCGGAGATCGCCTAGGCAAACACCGGCTGCCAGCACACCGGCCATACAAACTTGCTTGGCAATATTCACAATTCGCCGCCGGATACTCGGTCCATAGCTCAGTTTCTCCTACCAAAGCGTTTGGATAGCCGGATATCCCGCCATTTCAGGCGCGCCGAGTGCGATCCTATAGTAGGAACAGGAGTATCAGTCCGTATGACAGTGCTCGAATCTCTAAAGAAATACAGCATCGTGGTTGCAGATACCGGCGACTTCCAGGCGATTGAACGGCTGAAGCCGCAGGACGCCACCACGAATCCGTCGCTGCTCTACGCCGCGGCACAACGTCCCGAGTACCATCACCTGGTCGACGAGGCGAACGAACACGCCGCGAACGTCGGCGATGGCGACGAGAAGAAGCAATCCGAAGCGTTCATGGATCAGCTCTTTGTCAGCTTCGGCCGGGAAATCCTCAAGGTCATTCCAGGCCGTGTGTCGACCGAAGTTGACGCTTCGCTCAGTTTCGATACTCAGGCAACGCTCAACAAAGCGCGCTACCTGATCGGTTTGTACGAGAAAGATAAAACAAGCCGCGATCGCATCCTCATCAAGATTGCGAGCACCTGGGAGGGCATCAAAGCCGCCGAACAGCTGGAAAAAGAAGGCATTCATTGCAATCTCACGCTGCTGTTCAGCTTCGCTCAGGCCGTTGCCTGTGCGGAAGCCAAAGTCACTCTCATTTCCCCGTTTGTCGGCCGTATTTACGATTACTACAAAAAGGAAAATGGCGGCAAAGACATACCGATCGAACAGGATCCGGGCGTCGAGAGCGTGACCCGCATTTATAACTATTACAAAAACTACGGCTACAAAACGCAGGTGATGGGCGCCAGCTTCCGCAAGGTCGATCAGATCACTCGTCTGGCCGGCTGCGACTTGCTAACAATCAGTCCGGATCTGCTCGAGAAAATGCACCAGACTGAGGGCGAGATCTCTGCCGCGCTTACCCCGGACAAAGCCAAAGCCAGCAAAGATCCTAAGATCCAACTGGACGAGAAGAGCTTCCGCTGGATGCATAACGAAGATGCCATGGCCACCGATAAGCTCGCTGAGGGAATTCGCAAATTCAACGCGGATGCTCGCAAGCTCGAGCAATACGCGCGCAGCCAGGTTCGCGAAAAGGTTAACGCTTAGCCATTCGAGGGAAGCTGGCCGGAACAGCCGGCTTCCCTTCCGTTTTTCAGGCTGCCGTTTTTCTGGCGGTTACGGCCGTAGATGGTGCAGTTCCGTAGGAAACTGCAGGTCCGCCAGTTTCCCCGGTAATCTTCGCTACCCGAATCGCCTTCGCCAAGCCGAGGAACTTCATGATGCGAAGCGAGATCCACGAAGGGTCGAACTCGTACCAAGCCAATCCATGACGCGCTGAGCTTGGATAAGCGTGGTGATTGTTGTGCCAGCCTTCGCCGAAGGTCAGCAGCGCAACCCACCAATTGTTGCGCGAATCATCGTGCGTCGCGAAGCGGCGTTGTCCCCACATGTGAGTGGCCGAATTCACCAGCCACGTCGTGTGTAAGCCGAACACGACCCGAAAACAGATTCCCCAAAGCACCAGCGGAAAGCCGCCGATAGCGTAGAGCAACACCGCTAGCGCAGTCAGAGGCACCCAATGGTAGTTGTTGAGCCATACGTAAAACTTGTGCTTCGCAAGGTCCGGAGCATACTTAGACATCTTCTGCGTATTGCTGTGGTTCGATTCCCCGAAGATGAGCCATCCCATATGCGCCCACCAGCCGCCATCTCGAGGTGAATGAGGATCACCGGGTCTATCCGATTGCTGATGATGAATCCGATGTGTGGCCACCCAGGAGATCGGGCCGCCTTCTAATGTAAGCGTTCCGCAGGTAGCAAAGAAATACTCGAGCCATAGTGGAATCTTGTACGACCGGTGTGTGTGCAGCCTGTGATATCCCAGGCTGATGCCTAGGCCCGTCGCGATCCAGTACAGAAAGATCGCTGCCGCGACTCGCTGCCAGCTAAACACAAAAAGAGCCCCAATAGCTCCGGCGTGGAACAATCCCATTACGATCGCAACCGGCCAATTGAAATCCCGATGATCCGTGATCTCAATAGCGTGCGAACTCAAAGTTTTCTCCTGAATGGCCATTCACCCTTACCCTAGCTGACATTTCTACAGGCGATTGTAAGAGTTGTGTAATTTCGGCCACGAACCCGCATGCTGCTGCAACTGCAGGTACTTTCCCGCATGTAAGAAGCGCCCGAAAATAAACATCCTACTCTCGAATGTTGCAGCAAACTTCAACGAGTTTGCGGATTGGGTTCCGCTTGGCCGCTACTCTCGCTCTGCTCACGTTGCCAGCGTTGACCCAGATACAGAACCAGCCCGACGATGGGCAATGGCCGATGGCGGCCAAGAACTACGCTAGTACGCGGTTCAGCACCCTCTCACAGATCACTACTGAGAATGTTCAGAATCTTAAGCCGGCTTTCCAGTTTTCTACTGGAACCACCCACGGCAATGAAGCGGCGCCGCTGGTTGTGAACAATACGATGTACATCGTCACTCCGTGGCCAAATACGCTCTACGCGCTCGATCTCACCAAGCCTGGCGCGCCCGTCAAATGGTCCTACCAGCCCCACCCTTCGTCTTCTTCGCAGGGAGTTGCCTGCTGCGACACGGTGAATCGTGGCGCTGCTTACTACAACGGACGTATCTTCTTCAACACTCTCGATGTGCACACAGTTGCGGTTGACGCTCAAACCGGCAAGGAGATTTGGAAAACAAAACTGGGCGATATCAACATGGGCGAGTCGATCACGATGGCCCCCATTGTGGCGAAAGGCATTGTGCTCGTCGGTAACAGTGGCGGCGAGTTTGGCGTTCGCGGCTGGCTTGCTGGATTAGATGCCGCTACCGGCAAGATCACCTGGCGCGCTTATGGTGCCGGACCCGATAAAGATGTGCTGATCGGCGCAAATTTCAAGCCGTTCTACGCCAAGGATCGCGGCACCGATCTCGGCATGAAGACTTGGCCCGGCGATACCTGGAAGATTGGTGGCGCCACGGCTTGGAGCTGGATCTCTTATGATCCCGAATTAGACCTGTTCTACTACGGAACCGCTAACCCGGGCCCCTGGAATCCTGAGCAGCGCCCCGGCGATAACAAGTGGTCTTGCACCTTATTTGCCCGGCGCCCTGAGACGGGCGAAGCAGTCTGGGCCTACCAGATGACGCCACATGATCTACACGACTACGACGGCGTCAATGAAAACATTCTGCTCGACCTAAAGATTGGCGGCACGCTGCGCAAAGTGCTCGCCCATCCCGACCGCAACGGCTACATGTACCTGATCGATCGCGCTACTGGCGAAGTAGTCTCGGCCGGTATGTTCGGCTTCACTAATACAAGCACCGGCGTCGACTTGAAAACGGGTGAGCTCAAAGTCAACCCGGCTAAGAAAACCGGTTTTGGAACCGTGCGCGATGCTTGCCCCGCCCCACCCGGTGTGAAAGACTGGACGCCCACAGCGTTCTCGCCGCAGACCGGTCTGATTTACATTCCGCACAACAACCTCTGTTTCGAGGCGCAAGGTACCCAGGCTAACTACATCTCCGGGACTCCGTTCGTCGGCATGAAGGTTCGCATGTACGCCGGACCAGGTGGTAACCGGGGCATCTTCTCCGCCTGGGACCCGGTGACGGGAAAGACCATGTGGAGCATCAAGGAAATGTTTCCGGTATGGAGCGGCGCCGTCGTCACTGCGGGCGATGTCGTCTTCTACGGAACTATGGATGGCTGGTTCAAGGCAGTCGACGCTCGCAGTGGCAAGCCTCTGTGGCAGTACAAAGTAGGCTCTGGGATTGTCGGTCAGCCCGTCTCCTACAAAGGACCGGATGGCAAGCAGTACATCGCGATCCTTTCTGGTGTTGGAGGTTGGGCCGGAGCAGCGGTCTCGAACGGACTTAACGGCGTTGACGGAACGGGCGCGATCGGCTTTCTGAATGCTATGTCGGACCTCGGCAAGTACACGACTAAAGGCGGCATGCTGAATGTATTTTCGCTGCCTTAGAATCCTCCTCGCTGGCGCTTTTAGCTGCCTGGCCGCGGATCCCAATACTTTGCGTGTCTGCGCTGATCCGAACAATTTGCCCTACTCGAATGAGCACGGTCAGGGCTTCGAAAACAAGCTCGCACAACTGCTCGCGTCGAGCTTGGACATGACACTTGAGTACACCTGGTGGGCACAGCGCAAATCGTTCGTCAGGAATTCGCTCAACGAAGGCCGCTGCGACGTTCTCATGGAAGTTCCCTCGTCTCTCGATTCCGTTGAGGCGACGCGGCCTTATTACCGCTCGAGCTACGTCTTTGTCAGTCGCCGTGACCGCGATCTGCAGATTAAATCTCTCGCCGATCCGCGGCTTGCTACCTGGCGCATCGGCATTCACGTCGTAGGTGACGATTACGCGCCGCCCGCCTCTGCTCTCGCGGCTCGCGGTATCACCCAGAAAATTTCCGGCTTCAGCCTATTTGGCGCTTACGGTGAATCCGATCCGTCACGGAAAATCATCGACGCAGTTGAGCGCGGCGCGGTCGACCTCGCGATCGTCTGGGGCCCCATCGCCGGCTACTTTGCGAAGAGTGCGGCCTCGCCGCTCGTCATCCAGCCGGTTCTGCCGCCCGCCATGAACGGCATTCCGTTCGTCTTCGACATGTCGATCGGCGTCCGGAAGGGCGACAATGCCCGGAAAGCGATGCTCGAAGCAGCGCTCACGAAAGACTCCGCCCAGATTGCGGCGATTCTTGCCGAGTACGGAGTTCCGCAGGTTCCGTAACATGAGGCCATCGCGCATCTTCGTTGTCGTCTTATCCGCCCTCGCCTTCACCGCTTGCCAGCGTGAAAAGCGCGACATCAAGCCTTCTCCCACTCGCATCGCCGTGTATGGTGATGCAGCGCGCCAGAGCGAATTGCGGCCCGGCGGCCCCGTTCAGCCTCAATCGATCGTCACGAATCCCTACAATGGAAGCGCTTACGACATCTCGGAAGGCCAGCGCCTCTACGATTGGTATAACTGCAGCGGCTGTCATTTCGCAGGTGGCGGCGGCATCGGTCCGCCTTTGATCAAGACGGTCTGGATCTATGGCGGCGAGCCCGCCAACCTGTTCGACACGCTCGTCAAAGGGCGGCCCAATGGCATGCCCTCCTGGGGCGGTCGCATCCCGGAGTACCAGATGTGGCAGATTGTCGCTTACATCCGGTCGCTCAACGGCAATCAGCCGGCTTCCGCTACGAGCACGCGCCCCGACACAATCGAAGGCAATCCGCAGACTCTTCAGAACCGCGCGAGTGGAGAAACGAAGTGACCGCCGTGCGACGCTTCGCCGCCCGCGCCCGGATCATCTCCGTACCAGCGGTACTCCTCCTTTGGACATCCTGCGCAGGCCACCAGCAATCGGTCGTTGATCCCGCCGGAGAAGGATCGGACCATATTGCCCGGCTCTGGTGGTTCTTCTTCTACCTGCTTGGGGCCATCTTTCTTGTGGTCATGCTCGCGATGCTCCGCACTTTGAGTCCGCGGCGCAGCTCCGGTGAAAAGGATCGGGAGCTCGAGCAGACTCATCTGCCCAGCGAGGCTACCGAGTCCACCTTGCACCGGGTTGTCACCGGCGCGATTGTAGCAACAGTCCTGATCCTTTTCGTTCTTCTGATTTCGAGTGTCCGCACCGGGAAAGCCGTCTCAACGTTTGGCGATAGACGGGATCCGCTCATCCTCGATGTAATCGCCAATCAATGGTGGTGGCAGTTCCGCTATTCCGCTAGTGATCCGAGCCGCACTCTCATCACAGCGGACGAAATCCACATACCGGTTGGCCGTCCAGTGCTGATTCGCGGTCAATCGAACGACGTCATACATAGCTTTTGGGTACCGAACCTCAATGGCAAGCGCGACCTGATTCCCTCTCGCCTCACTACCGAATGGCTCGAGGCCGACCAGCCAGGGATCTATCGCGGCCAATGCGCCGAGTTCTGCGGTCTGCAGCACGCTCATATGTCGTTCTACGTCGTCGCCGAGCCCCCAGACAAATTCAATCAGTGGATGACCGCTCAGCTCCAGTCTGCTGCCTTCCCCGCCGATCCTGTGCTTGCCCAGGGACAAAAAGTCTTTCTGAGTTACGCGTGCGTTTACTGTCACCAGATTCGTGGCACCGCCGCCGCCGGCCAGGTAGCGCCAGACCTGACACACTTCGGATCGCGTCGCAGCATTGCTGCGGGAACTTTGCCCAACACGCCGGCTGACCTGAGCCGCTGGATCCTCGACCCACAAGGCATCAAGCCCGGTAATCACATGGCCATGCTGCCCGTTAAACCGGAAGATCTTCAACCGCTCGTCGCATACCTGGAGAGTCTAAAGTGAACGAGGCCGGAATCAATTACCAGTCGCAGCTCCGTCCCGCTGAACTGAGTCAGGCGCAGGAAATCAAGCTTCTCGAGCGGGTCTGGGGCCGTTCGCGCGGCATCTTTGGCTGGCTTTCGGTAACTACCCACCAGTCCATCGGTCTGCGCTACATCATCACCGCTTTCGTCATGCTTCTCGCGGGCGGCGTCGAGGCGCTGCTCATGCGCACCCAGCTTGCTCATCCCGCAAACAACTTCTTGAGCCCCGACCGCTATAACCAGCTCTTCACCACTCACGGCACCACCATGATGTTTCTCTTTGCCGTTCCTGTGATGGAGGGCATGGCCGTGTATCTCGTGCCGCTGATGGTCGGCACGCGCAATGTTGCATTCCCGCGCCTGAACGCCTTCGGCTACTGGCTCTATCTCGCCGGCTGCATCTTTCTTTATTGGGGCGTCTTCACCAATACAGGCCCCGATGCCGGCTGGTTCTCTTACCCGCCTCTCTCCGGCCCTCAGTTCTCGCCCGGCAAGCGCGTCGATTTCTGGGCCCAGATGATCACCTTTACCGAAATCTCCGCGCTCTGCGTCGCAACCGAAATCGTTGTGACTATCTTAAAGATGCGCGCTCCGGGAATGTCGTTGAACCGTATCCCGCTCTACGCCTGGTCCCTGCTGATCCAGTCGTTCATGATTCTGTTTGCGCTGCCTGCCATCGTCGTCGCCAGTTCGTATCTGTTGAGTGATCGCGCGGTAGGAACTCACTTCGTCAACCCTGCGGAAGGGGGTGATCCGCTCCTATACCAGCACGTCTTCTGGTTCTTCGGTCATCCGGAGGTGTATATCATCTTTCTGCCCGCACTCGGCTTTGTTTCAGCCATCGTCGTTGCTCATTCACGCCGCCAGCTCTTCGGCTACCCGGCAATGGTGTTAGCGCAGATTGCGACAGGCTTCATCGCTTTCGGCTTGTGGGTGCACCACATGTTCGCCACCGGGCTGCCGCAGATTGGCGAAGCTTACTTCACTGCCTCCAGCATGATGATCGCCATCACCACCGGCACACAGATCTTCTGCTGGATCGCCACTCTCTGGACAGGTCGCGTGCACCTTACCACCGCCCTCCATTTCGTGTATGGCTTCATCGCCATCTTCGTCCTCGGCGGGCTCACCGGCGTGATCCTCGCCTCCGTCCCGCTCAATTTGCAGGTTCACGACACATACTTCGTGGTCGCGCACTTCCACTACGTTCTAATTGGTGGGGCGCTTTTTCCGCTCTTCGGAGCCTTCTATCACTGGTTTCCGAAGATGAGCGGGCGCTTGCTCAACGAAACGCTCGGCCGCATCAACTTCTGGACTCTCTTCATCGGCTTCAACCTGACGTTCTTCCCCATGCACATCCTCGGCTTAAAGGGCATGCCACGGCGCGTTTATACCTATCAGGCCGAAATGGGTTGGGGATCGCTAAGCCTGCTTGCCACCGTTGGCGCCTGGATCATCGCCCTCGGCGGCTTGCTCTTCATCGCCAATGTGCTTTGGAGCCGCAAGCATGGGCAGCTTGCCGGCAACAATCCGTGGAATGCGGACAGTCTCGAGTGGGCCGCTTCCTCACCCCCGCAAGACTTCAATTTCGCGTACCTGCCTGGCGCCACCGATCGTTATCCGCTCTGGGTTGAACCTTCTAAGCGCGCCGTTGTCAAAGGTCTTCGCAGCGACCGGCGCGAAGCTCTTGTCACTACCTTGATGGATGCTGAGCCGCATCATCGCTATGTTCTTCCCGGCTCCAGTATCTGGCCGTTCATCACCGCGGTCTGCTTCAGTGTCACTTTTGCGGCATCAATCTTCAACCCCTGGTACGTCGTCTATGGGTCCATCATCAGCGGCATCCCGCTGATTGGTTGGTTCTGGCCCCGTAAGCCTCTGGAGCTCGAGCCATGACCGATGCGCTCATCGACGAACCGCGCGTCATCGACGTCAGCGATCTGAAGCCTTACGAAATCTCGGCCCAAGCCCCGATCTGGTGGGGCCAGCTCTGCATCACCCTTATCGAAGGAACGATGTTCCTGATCCTCATCGCCGCGTATCTCTATACACGCATGCGCGTCGACGTCTGGCCGCCCCCTGGCACGCAGTTCCCGCACACTCTGCTGCCTACTCTCGCGCTCATCCCGCTCCTGTTAAGCACAGTCGGAGCTTACTGGGCGAGTGAAGCCGCCAAGAAAAACGATCGGCGCGGCATGGTCGGCGGCATGGCCCTTAACCTTGCGCTGGCCGCCGTTTTCTTTGCCATGCGGCTCGTCGAGTGGCACTCCCTCAACTTCAACTGGAAGACAGATATTCACGGCTCTTATGTCTGGGCCTTTCTAGGCCTGCACTCTTTCGACTTCATCGCCGACTGCGTATTTACCCTCGTGCTTCTGGTCGCCGTCGCAACCGGGCGCTACGGCGAAAAGCAGCGTCAGGGCGTGCATGTCGATTCCGTCGTTTGGTACTTCCTGGTCGGCATCTGGATACCCATCTACGTCGTCATTTACTGGGGTCCGCGCATACTCGAGAGCCAGTGATGCCCAAGCTCTTTCACAACCGCGAATTTGCCCTATGGACCGGTGTCCTTGCAGGGCCCATCCTCTGGCTCTTCAGCTTTCAGGCAAAGTTTGCCTGGGCGCCCTGGGCCTGCACCTTTCAAACTAAGCTCGCTCTGTACTTGGTAGCCTTCGTCGCGGTCGCATTAACCGCCGGCTCGGGAGTCCTGGCCTGGAGTCAGTGGAAGGAATTAGGCGGATCCTCAGACATCCATGGCGAAGGCGCACTACCGCGCAGCCGTTTTATGGCTCTTGCCGGCATGGTGTTCGCAGTTGGTTTCTCGCTGGTAATCCTGGCGCAGTCGATCCCCGACCTGATCTTGCGAGCATGTGAATGAAAGGGCTTGCGAAAGCTGCTCTTCTTCCTCTGCTCTGCGGCTGCTTGTTTGCCCACGCCGGAAGGCCGGTTGAGCCTCACGATCTTGCCTCGGCTTGGGAGTTCGATCCCGGCGTTGTAATACCTCTCGTCTTTACCGCAGCGCTCTATGCACTCGGTTCGCGTAAGCCATTTGGCCAGACTCGTTTGCAGAAACATCTGCTTCTGGTCCGGATGGCTTTCTCTCTTCATAGCGCTCGTTTCCCCGCTCCATCCCCTCGGCGAAGCACTCTTCTCCGCACACATGGTCCAGCATGAAATCCTGATGCTGATCTCGGCGCCGTTGCTCGTGCTCTCCCGGCCCCTCGTCACCTTCTTATGGGCGCTCCCGTTCGCTTGGCGCCGTCGTTTAGGTCAATGGGCCAAGAGGCCTCCTATCAAAGCAACTTGGGAATCGGTCACCAATCCCTTTACCGCCTGGTGGCTGCACGCCGCGGCTATCTGGATCTGGCACGCTCCGGTGCTTTTTCAACTCACCCTGCGGAGCGATCTGGCACACTCCGCTCAGCACCTCAGCTTCTTTTTAACTGGCTTGTTGTTCTGGTGGGCCGTCTTCTACGCTCACGGCCGGCGTGCGTATGGGGCGGCCATCCTGTATGTATTCACCACTGCTCTACACACCGGAATTCTCGGCGCGCTCCTCACCTTCGCTCCTCACGTTTGGTATCCGGCGTATGGCAATTCACCCCAAAGCTGGGGCTTCACGCCTCTCGAAGATCAGCAGATCGGCGGATTGATCATGTGGGTACCAGCCAGCCTTGTCTATCTGGCGGCTGGCTTGGCCTTATGCGCTAGCTGGCTCAAGGCAAGCGAGGCTCTCGCCGAGAGCACCTCAGTCGCTAAATAGCATCAGGCACTAGCGTGCCGGCCAACGACCTTCCCGAAGGCATCCAGCGCACTCACACGCAGAAGTTTCCATGACTGCTCATAGTCCTCTTTTTCTTCCGCCTGCAACTGCCGCGCAAGCTGTTCAGTCTCGCCATCGCCCGCGGCTTGCGCAACTGTCGCCAGAGACTCATACATGGCCATTTCCGCCGAAGCCGCCGCGATACAAACCATCAGGTGCTGCGTGTTTTTCTCGGCCGGTTCATGCCCGATCTGAGCCGTTGTGGGCGCAAACGCCAGCAGGTGAGCGAGTATGCTTTTTGTCGTCGAGGGGCTCCCGCCCAATGCTCGCAACCGTACTTCGAGCCGCTCATGCTGGGTCTTCGCCTTCGCGGAAGCCATATGAAAAAAATTCTTGACTAGATTCTGCTCGCCCGTGTGTCCAAACGTCGCGAGCGCGTCTTCAAAGTTCCTTTCGGCAGCCTCCGCATCTTCTAAATACCGGACAATCACTTCCTGTGCGCGCATAGCACCTCCTGCCGGTTAGACAGTTCAGAAGTAGGAATCCGTACTGCGAAAGCTACCGAAGTAGCCGCTTACCGGCCTTTCAGACGGTTGAGGACCGGCCCTTGAACAGCCGGTAAATGAAAAGTAAAATCAGCGCCCCAACTACCGACATGATGAACCCGGCCGACGCACCGTCCTGGTAAAGACCAAAAACTCTTCCCAGGTAAGTCCCCACAAATGAACCCGCCACGCCGAGTAGCATCGTTATGATGATTCCGCCCGGGTCCCTTCCGGGCATCAAAAACTTTGCCACAGCGCCAATGATCAACCCGATAATCAGAGTCCAGAGAATATGCATGACAGATCTCTCCTTTTCGCCTACAGCGTAACGTTACTGTATCAGCTTTTCATTGGCCGCCAGGCTAGCGCAACGAGTAGGACTTCGATGTTTGCTTTCTTCAGCCGTATGTTCACCGTATCCAGTGTTTCCGTCGCCGGGTCCACCTTAGCTTGCTGCGCCGCCAGCTCATCTTCAAACTGTTTCTGCAGTTCGCTCGCCTGCGCGTCGAGCTGAGCTACCGTCTCACTCGCCTGCCCTACATCCTGCATCTCCTGCCAAGACCGTCCGGCTTGCCGCGCTGCTGTTGCGGCCCGCGACACGGTGCTCACGCTGAGCGCTTTCCTGCCCATGAAGGCGCTCAGTAGCCCGCTCCCAACGCTCACCGCAGTTTGCAGAAAGGCTTGGTTCTTCTGCGCCTTTTGCTGCTCGACAGCTGCCTCCGCCCGGCGCTTACGTTCCGCCAGGGCAGCCAGCTTCGGAGCATACTTCTGCTTCAGCGCATCCGCCAGCCGGTCCCGTTCTTCTCTCGCGGCTTGTTGCAGGCGAACTCGAAAATCGCGCTCGGATTCACCCGGCGTTGAGGTGGCCCCCAGGCTCGGGCTCTTGAAAATACTAAGCTGCTGCGTCTGAAAAACCCAATTCGTGAACGACTTCGTCCATAACGCGTAGTTCTTTGCCTTGCTCGCCGCGGCCGGCAGGTTCCCGAACGGAATGCCCGCCTCCGGCTCTCTCTCGAGTTCACTCACCGATAGATCCGTTGCACTTGCCTTTGTCCAGTCCACTCCACCCGGATCGTCCAGTATCGGCGTCGTCCAGAGACCCTCGCGCGTCTCGTTCACTGCGCTCTTATCGTCGGCATAGTTCATTCTTGCCGCGCCCACCAGCACGGCCTGATAGCTCGTCGCCGGGGCCTGCTCAACCGGCAAGTAATAAACCGGAATCTCGGGTGGCAGTACCGGCGCGGAACTTGTGACGTCGCTTTTCGCCGACGCCGGCTGCTTGCTCTCGATAGGCGCGCTCGCTTGTGCCTTGCGATCCTGCATCAGACGCCGAATTCCATCCCGCGCGATCGGACCGCTCAAATAAGACAATGTCCAACGCGTTTTGAACAGCTGCGGATGGTCCTCATGCACGCTGTTCAACAGGAACACGCGGCTGCCAAGCCCGGCTATCAACTTCTCCATGGCTCCGCGGTCGAACGCCGCCTGCGCTTCCGATGCCGCCCCTTCCAGTCCCTCCATCACGCGCATCTTGTCTCGCTCCGTTTGCAGCCTTCCGATAAACCACGTCCCGGTGTTCGACAGGCCCTTGTAATCCAGATCCACCGGGTTCTGCGTGGCCAGCACAATGCCGAGCCCGTACGCGCGCGCCTGTTTCAAAAGCGTCAGCAATGGCTTTTTGGATGGCGGATTGGCTACCGGCGGAAAATAGCCGAAGATCTCATCCATATATAAAAGCGCTCGCAGGCTGGTTGTCCCGGATTGCGTACGCACCCAGCTCAGCACTTGGTTCAGCAGCAGAGAGACGAAGAACATGCGCTCCGAATCGCTCAAATGCGCGATGGAGAGAATCGAAATCCGCGGCTTTCCTTCCTTTGTATAAAGCAGCGAGGAAATGTCGAGCGGGTCGCCGTTGAGCCACGTCTGAAAGCCCGGGGAAGCTAACAGATTGTTGAACGTCATCGCCAGTGCGAAGCGGTCTTTCGCCGGATAGAACGTCTCCAGGTCCATCACACCCGCCTTCTGAAACGGCGGCTTTTGGATCTGATTGATGATGCCCGGCAAGTCCAAATCCTGCCCCTGCCGCCAGCTGCTTTCCAGAATGTTCGAAAGCAGCACGTGCTCTCTGCTTTGAATCGGATCTGCCTCGATCCCCACCAGACCCAGCAGACTCGTCGCGGTTGCGCCTATACGATCTCGCAGTGCCTCGGTATCGCCCAGGCTGCCGGCCGTCCGGAGCCGCGAAAGATTTCATGATCGAGATCGGCAGGCCCGATTCGCTGCCCGGAGTGTAAATCGCTACATCCACCGCTGCTTTCAGGCGTCCGATTCGCGCACCGTCCTGCCCGAAAGAAGCCAGCCCGCTTTTCCATAACTCTGCCTGCTGCCCGGCAAAATCGTCCGCGCTTACTCCTTTGGCGCGCGCCTCGTCTTCGTTGATCCAGGGCTTGAAATCTTCGGCGCGGAGATCGGGAAACGTGAGCAGCAGGTTGGCGATGTCGCCCTTGGGGTCGATCGCAATCGCAGGTATCCCATCGATCGCCGCTTCTTCGAGCAGCCCGATGCACAAACCCGTCTTGCCGCTGCCCGTCATCCCCACGCAAACGGCATGCGTCACCAGATCTTTCGATTCGTAAAGCAGCGGGTCGTTCAATTCCTGCTTGGTTGCTCCATCAACGGGCTTGCCAAGATAAAATGCACCGAGCTTCTCGAAATCCTGCATTTTTCGATTCTAGGCTGTTGTGCGGAGGCCTGCGATTACTTCGGGAGCCGATCCTGTGACATTCGGTTTATCGTAGAGAGAGTCGGATTCGAAACTATGGCTTATCAGCTGACCGTGAATGGCCGCTCAGCGGCTGTCGATGTACCTGCGGATACTCCGCTCCTGTGGGTTTTACGTGACGTCATGAATCTTCACGGCACGAAGTATGGCTGCGGGATCGGCCAGTGCGGCGCCTGCACGGTGCACCTCAATGGCCAGCCTGTCCGCTCGTGCTTAACGCCTGTTGCAGCCGCGGCCAAGGGCTCCATCACCACCATCGAGGGATTGTCGCCCGATGGTTCGCATCCGCTACAGGTAGCTTGGCGCGAGATCGATGTGCCGCAATGCGGCTACTGCCAGGCCGGCCAGATCATGACGGCCGCGGCGCTGCTCAAGAAGTTTCCCAAACCGACCGACGCGCAACTGGATACGGCCATGAACGGGAATGTCTGCCGTTGCGGAACTTATCTGCGTATCCGCGAGGCCATTCATAAAGCCGCCGGACAAGCCTCGAGCCAGCGCGCCGCCCTCAGCAATTCGGAATCGCTCGACGGAAAGGCTGGGCTGTAAACATGGCCATCAATCGCCGCTCGTTCCTGCAAGTAACCGCTCTCTCTGGCGGAGCTATGATGCTCGGCTGGCATGTCGTCGAGCCTCGCCCCGCTTCGGCGCAAGCCCAGACTCCGCCGCCCTTCGATGCCAAGGCATTCATAAAGATTGCCTCCGACGGCACGATAACTCTCGTCTCCCGCAATCCTGAAATCGGTCAGGGCATCAAAAATATGCTTCCGATGCTCATCGCCGAAGAGCTCGAAGTCGATTGGCGATCGGTCAAGGTCGAACAGGCTGACTTCGACCCGAAGTATGGCCTTCAAACCACCGGCGGCAGCCGCGCTGCCTCGAATAACTGGACTCCCATGCGGCAGGTGGGCGCCGCCGGCAAGCAGATGCTGATTGCCGCGGCGGCCAAAAGCTGGGGCGTGCCCGAAGCCGAGTGCTTCGCATCGAACGGTCGCGTTTATCATCGCGCCACCGATCGCTCGAAGGGATACGGTGAACTTGCCGCAGCTGCGGCGGCTCTGCCCGTGCCCGATCTCAAAAACCTCAAGCTGAAAGAGCCTGCTTCCTACAAAATCATCGGGCAGCGTACTTCGGGCGTTGATGTTCCGGACATCGCTGTTGGCAAGCCCATCTTCGGCATCGACTTCACCATGCCCGGGATGCTCTACGCCGTCTACCATAAGTGCCCTGTCTTCGGCGGCAAAGTCGTCAGCGCCAATCTCGATGACATCAAGAAACTTCCGGGCGTGAAGCATGCCTTCGTAGCTGAAGGAACTGTTAAGGTCGGTCCTGTGATTGAAGGCGATCCCGGCCTCGAGCCTGGTATTGCCATCGTTGCCGACACCTGGTGGGCCGCTCAGTCTGCACGCAAGCAGCTCAAAGTGCAGTGGGACGAGGGCTCTGCCGCCAAACAGAGCAGCGCTGATTTTGCGCGCCGCGCTCAGGAGCTGTCGAAGGACTCTTCCGCTCGCACCCTCAAGGCTGACGGAGATGTGGAAGCGGCTCTCAAAACAGCCAAGGTTGTAGAGGCTGCCTACTCATATCCGTTCATCTCGCATGCCCCTCTTGAACCGCGCAACTGCAGTGCTCACTTCCATGACGGAAAGCTGGAGTTCTGGTCGACTACTCAGCTTCCTGCCCGCGGCCGCACTCTGGTCTCGAAAACTCTGGGTATTCCCGAATCCGATATCTGGATTCATCTCCTGCGCGCCGGCGGCTCCTTCGGCCGCGGTCTCACAAACGACTACATGGTCGAAGTTGGCCACATCGCCAAAACAATCGGTGTGCCGGTCAAGCTTGTCTGGTCGCGCGAAGACGATATGACGCACGATTACTATCGTCCCGGCGGCTTTCATTTCTTAAAGGGTGGTGTCGACGGCTCGGGCAAGCTCGTTGCCTGGAGCAATCACTTTGTCAGTTATGGCGAGGGCGACAAGTTTTCTTCTTCCGCCTCTATCGCTCCCACTGAGTTTCCGTCGGGCTTCGTTCCGAATTACTCCATGTACTCGTCTGTCATGCCTCTCGAGCTGAAGACCGGTGCTTTGCGTGCGCCCGGAGCCAACTCGCAGTGCTTCGTCTTCCAGTCTTTCATCGATGAGCTGGCTCACGCAGCTGGGAAAGACCCCGTCGCTTTCCGCCGTGAACTGCTCGGCGAGCCTGGCAAGCAGTTAGTCGCGGGAGCCGCCAAGCCGAAAGTCGAGAACGAACCGAGCCCAACCAAAGAGGGCGCAAAGCATCAGTCTTACGATGTCGCTCGCGCTCGTGGGGTTATCGATCTAGCCGTCGAAAAATCCGGCTGGGGCAAGCGCAAATTGCCGCAGGGCACGGCCATGGGCATCGCCTTTCACTACAGTTTTCAAGGCTACTTCGCGCACGTCGCCGAAGTCACTGTGTCGCCCAACAAGGCGATCAAAGTGAACAAAGTCTGGGCCTGCGGCGATGTCGGCAGCCAGATCATCAACCCGAGCGGCGCGGAAGCCCAGGTACAAGGCGCCGTGATCGACGGGCTCAGTGAACTCATGGCTCAAGAGATCACCCTCGAAGCGGGTAAAGTCGTTCAGACCAATTACGACAAACACCCGCTCCTCCGCTTCCGCCAGGCTCCGAAGATCGAAGTGTACTTTGCCAAAACCGATAATCCGCCGACCGGTCTCGGCGAACCGGCGCTGCCACCTCTGCTGCCCGCGGTCTGCAATGCTATCTTCGCCGCGAGCGGTCATCGCGTACGAGAACTGCCGCTCTCAAAAAACGGCTTTAGCTGGGCCTGAGTCTTATCTAGCCGTCAATCGTATTTTCCGAGCTGCGACCGCAGGGAGCCGGTTCTTAGTATCGCCAGCTTTTCAGGTCCGCCCCGGCCGGAGCCGACGCTTTCATCCGCTCGAGCATCTTCGGCACATACATCGTGTTGTAGTGCAGCCGCGATAAGTAGTTCGGCAGCGTCGGATCGCCGTTCCAGCAATGCTCCGCGCGATCGCCATACCGCACCTCCCCTTCATACGGCGGATCGGCAGTGCTCTTTAGAAAATCTTCGATGTAGTAAACCGCGCTATTCAGAAAATACGTATCCGCACTGCCCACGTAGATGTGAATCTTGCCTTGCACCTTCGGCCCGAGCGTTTTCCAATCGCGTTCGAGTATGTGGCTGAGATCGAAATGATCACGCCAATAGCTCGCCACGCCATGATCGATCTCGCCCGTCCTCTTATCAAAGATCATCTTTGGATAGCCGTCCGGCCCAGCCGGCGAATACACTGCCTGCCAGATGTCGAACTGCTCGCCCGATCGCCCGCGATCACCCAATGCGAGTTCGTAATAGTTCATGTCGCGCACGGTCGCCGTCACATGGCCTAAATAGTCGCGCATGGCCGGCTGCTCCACGCTCTTATGCGTCCCGATCAACGCATAGGCGTTCTTGTCCTTATACAGATCGATGGTTGTGAAAGCGCGAAAATCGACCGGGTCCGGACACGCCGCAAAGGCTCCGTTGTAGTGCTCGGGATAAAACATCTGCACTGCCAGCGCTTCCCAGCCGCCGGTCGACCCACCATAGAGAAAGCGCGCCCAGCCCTCACCTATGCCTCGAAATTGCTTCTCAATGTAGGGGATCAGCTCCGTCTCGATCGCGTCTCCATAGGGACCCAGGTTGGCGGAGTTCACCGCATACGAATCGTCGTAGTACGGATTTGCGTGCTGAATTTCGACCACCAGAAAGCGCGGAAAATCCGGCGCAGTCCACTGCTGGTAGAACTTGTAGGCCTCTTCCTGCTGAATCCGGTTGTAGCCCGAGATGTGAAAACGTTCACTGTAGTCCGGCTTCAGATTTGAATCCGGTGGCTCCGTTCTAAATCCCTCGAAGTCCGCCGGGAAGTGGCCGTGATTGATCGCCAGCGGAAACCGCGCTTCCGGATGCTGATCGAAGCCTTCCGGCACCAGGACGTTCGCGCCCAAATACATCGGTCGCCCCCAGAACTTCGACAGCAGCTGCGATTGCAATTTGATGTGTCGGATGTACTTCGTATCTTTCGGCGCCGCAATCGGCGGGATCTCCAGCTCTAAAGAAATCGGGACGGGCGACTCCGCAGGCAGCTTGATCTTGGTCGCCTTGCTATAAAGATTTCCCGGCGCCAGATTCCAGTGCTGCCCTTCGCCGCGATCCATCGGCAGCTTTACCGTGTGCCCGTCCGAACGGTGAAAAGTTTCGTAGCGATGAAGCACCGCTTGCACGTAATACTCGCCGGGCTTCACCGCGTCCAAACTGCTCACCGGGTACCCGAACGCTCCAGCACCCAGCGTTGCTTTCGCGCCCGGTGCCAGCGCATTCACATTGACGCCGAAAATCATCTGCGTGCCCGGCGTGTCGTTGATCTGCATCCGCGGCTCAGCGGACCCGTCGGTCGAGAGGACAAGCAGCAGCCGGCCGTCGATCGGCGCCGCGCTGCGCTCCTTGGGAAAACTAACTTCGAAACTTGTCATAGCCGCCGCGCTCCCGGAAACGGCAAGCGCTAACACAGTGAGCACTGCTCGGGTGGGAAATGGCATAGCTTAGTGTGCCATTCGGTCTTTGTCTTCGGCTGAAATCCACCAATGGCGGTGCAATCGGACCAAATAAAATCAAACTACATATTGAAAGCAAACGCTTTAGGAGACACTCGACTTGGCATGGCACGTGCTTACAGGAGAGTGTCAGTCATCAATATGAAACGCAATGCTTTTTCTCGAATCGCTGGCAAGGCGGCGCTAGCTGGTCTCCTCTCGGTTCCCACACTCGTCGTTGCCCAGAACTCTTCGTCCTATCCCGTCCCGGCCCCGGCTGCCGATCCGCGGCCGGCGAACCCTAACCCGAATGGTGGTTGGAAGCGTGTGGGCGATCAGGCGGAAGTTTCGAATCCGAACGCGTCTCAAGATGCCCAGGATCCTGATCCGGGCGTTATTCAGAACGAGCCGCAGCAGCCTTCTTATCCGGTCGATAACGGCCCTGTTCAGCGCCCGGCTCGACCCAGTTATCCACCCCAAACGGGCAGGTCGGGCGGCGGCTATGGACAGAATTACCCACAGGGACAGCAGCAGCCGCAACAGCAGCCGCAGGGTTATCCTTCGGCGCCGGTGCCCGCCACGCTTACTGTGCAGCCCGGAACGTACATTACCGTCCGTGTAAACCAACTGCTTTCTTCCGATAAGAATCAGCCTGGCGACGCTTTCACGGCATCTCTCGTGCAGCCCGTCGTGGTCAATGGTGTTGTCGTCGCCGAACCAGGTCAAACCATTGGCGGGCGGGTAGTCACAGCCGAAAAACATCACTACGATCGCTCAGCGCGCCTGGGCATTCAGTTAACCAATCTTTCGCTGGTCGACGGTCAGCAAGTACCTATCGCCACACAATTCATTAGCCGTCAGGGCCGCACCACATCGGGCGGAACGGAAGTCGGCACGGTTGCGGCCACGACTGGAGTTGGCGCCATCATCGGCGCAGCTGCGGGTTGGGGTACCGGAGCCGCTATCGGCGCCGGTGCGGGAGCCGCCGCCGGTCTGATCGGCGTGCTAGTCACCCATAATCACGCCAGCGTGATTTACCCCGAACAAGTCTTAACCTTCCGCATCGAAGCGCCTGTGACCATCTCCACCGCGAATAGCTCCCAGGCATTTCGCTTCGTAGCTCCAAACGAATACGATCGGCCAGTCTACAGTAACGACTCTCCACAGGGCCCTTACGAAAGCGCCGCTCCTCCCCCGCCAAGCTATAACTATCCGGCGCCCTACTACTACGGCTACGGTTATGGCTATCCCAACTATTGGGGAGCATCTTATCCGTTTTACGGCGGTGGCTACTGGTTTGGCGGTATTTGGTATCCGCATCGCTATTACGGTGGCGGCTACTATGGAGGCCGTGGCTACTATGGAGGCCGTGGCTACTACGCCGGAGGCGGGCGCGCCTATTACGGCAATCGCGCTGCGGTGGGCGGCGGATTTCGCGCCGGTGCTTCAGGACGAGTAGGTGGCGGCGCAGTCGCTCACTCTGGGGGCCATAGATAAGCCTCTGACCAGTTCAGTACATTTTGTACCTTTATTGACTCTACAAACCTTTTAACCGACCCTAGTACTACGCCCATCGGGCTTGTACTAGGGTCGTTATGTTTACCAATCTTCAGTATTGGCTTCTGAAGAGGATTAAATCCGGAAGCTTTGAATCCGATCCCGCTGAAAGGCCGGTCTCGCGGTTAGATACCCTTTTCGGCTCGGATTTTGTGAAGTCCTGTCAGGGACAAACCATAATTGACTTCGGCTGTGGTTACGGCTCAGAAGTCATCGCTCTTGCCCGGTCTGGCGCGCGGCGAGTCATTGGGATCGATATTCGTGAGGAGATGCTCGACCGTTGCCGTCAGGTTGCCGAAGAATCGAGGGTCGAACGGGTTTGCCACTTCACCCGGCGGACAAATGAGCTCGCTGATCTCGTAATTTCAATCGACGCTTTCGAGCATTTTGCCGATCCCGTCGCAATGCTCGAAATCATGAGCTCAGTCGTGAAGCCAGGTGGCGCGGTCCTGATAAGCTTCGGCCCTACCTGGTACCACCCGCTCGGCGGCCATCTTTTCTCTGTGTTTCCGTGGGCCCACCTGATTTTTTCTGAGGCGGCCCTCATCAAGTGGCGCTCCGATTTCAAGGATGATGGCGCAACACGGATCTCCGAAGTGGCCGGCGGACTCAACCGCATGACCATCGCTCGCTTTGAGCAAGTCATACGATCGAGCCGCCTCGAATGCGTCACGTTGGAACTAGTGCCGATCCGCCCGTTGCGGAGGTTTCACTGTCGCGTGTCGCGCGAGTTTGCAACGGCAGTGGTTCGCTGCAAGCTCTTGAAGAAGCCTGTTCCTGGCCTGCCAATTCGCCTGCCAAACCCCTCCTTCGACAGAGCCCAGGCGGTCTCCTAGCGCTATTTGCTCTGCTGGTCGCCGCCGTACTGAGTCAGTTGAGCCGTGAATGCTTCCGCGCCCGCTGGTGCTGGCGTCTTGCCCTTCAAGATGTCCTGGCTGCTGACCTTCTCTCCGTAGAGAACCTTGTCGGCGTCTTCGTCCTGCCGCAGGGTTCCTCCTTGCAGCGACACGCCGGCAAAAGCGCCCCTCGATCGCGACCACGACAGGATATCGGCCCGCATTGTCGCGTCTGTCTGTGCTGTCGAATCGCGACCCACGGGACCCGCCGCCGCCGATACCTCGCCACCGAGCGTAAACTTACTCGCTAGAATGCCGTCCATCCCTTTTTTGCTCATCACGAGCATCACTATGTCGGTCTCCGATACTCCGATCTGAAACCCGACGCCGCCGCCCTCTACTCGCATAGCGGCCGGGCCCGTCCATCCGCCGCTTTCCTTGCGGCAGGCCGCGTATCCTTTGCCGTACTTGGCGGATACAATGAAGCCGCCCTTTTTCATTCCGGGAACAACCACTACGCAGTAAGCTTTCTGAAATAAGTTTTGCGGTATCGCCTTATCAGGCGTTCCCATGATCTCGGTCAGCACCTCGCCCGCTGCTTTTAACCGTGCCATATCGTCGTCCGCAGCGGCTAAAGTGCCAGCTCCGAAACTGGTCAACAGGCAAATTGTAGTGAATAACTTCATATTTCGAAAGTTTTCCTCTCGCTCCAAGTCTATCGAAGAAAAGACATATCCAGAGCGGAAAGTTATTCTGAACAAGTGCGATGCTTGCTGATCTTGGCGACGGCCGGAAGTATATTCGGACAGAGTTTTTCTTTCGAACCGCCAGTGCCCGCACAAGGTCAGGTCCTGAAGGTCCGCGGTGATGGCAATACCCAGAGCGCGAGCCTGAACGGCAGGACTGTCCGCCTTTACCCGCAGCCGGAGGGCTACTCGCTTGGCCTACTGCCCGTGGCTGTCCTAGCCAAGCCGGGCGCCTACTCGCTTGAGTGGCTCGATGCCGCCGGAAAACCGCTCCACACTGCCAGCGTGCGGGTTGCCGACGCACACTATGCCAAGCAGAACGTGGTTCTGACGAAAGCCCTCTCTCAGCTGAAATCTACCTCCGACGAGCGTGAAACCGTGGGGAACTTTCTGAAACAAACGAGTGCCGAGCGGTACTGGCGGGAACCTCTCACTGTGCCTATTCCAGGTTGCATCACATCGCCCTTCGGCGTTACCCGGCTTCACAACGGCAAGCCGACCGGCGACTTCCATGCCGGTCTCGATCAGCGTGGCGCGCTTGGATCTCCCATTCATCCCGTTGCAAGCGGCACCGTCAAAATTTCAAAACTGTTTACCTTGCGCGGTGGCACAGTCGCCATCGATCATGGGCAGGGTCTCGAGTCAATCTATCTGCACATGTCGCAGATCGCCGCCAAGGAAGGCGAGCAGGTCAAACCCGGCGACGTTATCGGCTACGTCGGCTCAACCGGCCGTTCCACCGGCCCGCATCTTCACTGGACTCTGTACGCGAATGGCCAGCCTGTCAATCCTCTGCAATGGGTGCACCTCTCGAGTTGCCCTGCCACCGGCCCTGCTAGGAAACGAGCACCCGCGCGACGTGTTTCGCCCTGATTAAAATGGCTCGTCCGCCGAAGGCCCGTACAATCCAGGTACCGGCACATCGAGCAGCCGCAAATACACCGTCAACTGGCCGCGATGATGCAGCAGGTGATTCAGAAACATCGTGCGTAAGAGCTTCAGGCGCGGCCCCTCAACCACCAGGCGATCGCCGAACAGAAGCTTCCAGTTCGTTTGAAGCTGATCGTCCGAAGCCGTAGCCAAGTGAGCCCTCGTTTCCGTTGAGCTTCGTTCGAGTTCCGAAACAAGGTGTGCCGTCGATTCGAAAATCAATGGCTTTCTCTTGCCCGTAGCCACGTCGAACTCTTCGGAGGTCAACATCATCGTGCCAAACTCAGGCAACCGGGCCACATGCAGGGCCAGTCGCCCGATCGGCATTGACTTTTCGTGCGGCTTCCACGCCGGGTCGTTCTCGGGAATTCGTTCCAGCAAGCGGCGAGTGCTTGCAATCTCGCTGTCAAAGTCGGCGAGTAAAGTTTCAGCAATGGTCATAGTTTACAAGGGTAAACTACTACTTCCCATCAGATACCGGTCGAGATAGTGGGCCGCTTGCCGGCCCTCGGCAATTGCCCAGACCACCAGTGACTGGCCCCGCCGTGAATCGCCCGCTGAAAAGACCCCGGGCTGCGATGTCATAAACGTTCTGTCAGTTCGAATGTTGCCTCGAGCATCGAAGTCGAGCGTCAGATCTTCCACCAACCCGTTGCGTACCGGCCCGGAGAAGCCAATCGCAATCAGCACCAGGTCCGCGTCAAGATAAAACTCGCTCCCCGGCATTCGTTCCAGCGCCGGCTTGGGGCCCACCCGCACGCAGTGCAGCTTTTTTACATTGCCTTTCTCGTCGCCGCTAAAGTGCGTCGTCAGCACGCTCCATTCCCGAAACCCACCCTCTTCATGCGCCGCTTCTACTCGCAGCTGCAGCGGCCATAGCGGCCAGGGAGTCGTATGATGCCGGTCTTCCGGCGGCATCGCGTGGATCTGCAGCTGGTGCACCGAAGCCGCTCTCTGCCGGTGTGCGGTTCCCAGGCAATCGGCTCCGGTATCACCCCCGCCAATTACAATCACCCGTTTGCCGGTGGCCAGGATCTCTTTCGCGCTGTCGAACCTGTCGCCTGCTCCTCGCTTGTTCTGCTGAGTCAGGTAATCCATCGCAAAATGGATTCCCTTCAGTTCACGCCCGGGAATGGTGAGGTCACGCGGCGCTTCCGCACCCGTTGCGAGCAGCACCGCATCGTACGACGCGCGAAGCTCCGAGACCGGCCCATCCTTGCCCACGTGAACGTTCGTCCGAAACTCGATCCCTTCCGCCAGAAGCTGTTCGAGTCTGCGATCGATTACCGGCTTCTCTAATTTGAAGTCCGGGATTCCGTAGCGCAGCAGGCCCCCGATCCGGTCCTCCTTCTCTAGCACGCTCACCATATGTCCCGCCCGGTTCAGTTGCTGCGCGGCCGCCAGCCCCGCCGGACCAGACCCGACAACCGCCACCTTTTTTCCCGTGCGTCTGCGCGGGGGCTCCGGTATGACCCAGCCTTCCAGGAACGCGCGGTCTGCGATGCTTTGCTCGACCACTTTGATCGTCACTGGCTTGTCATTGATACCCAGAACACAGGCTGCTTCGCACGGCGCGGGGCAGATGCGTCCTGTAAACTCCGGAAAATTATTCGTCGCATGCAGCGAGCGGCTCGCTTCCCGCCAGCGATCCTTCCAAACAAAATCGTTCCAATCCGGAATCAGGTTGTGCACCGGGCACCCGGTATGGCAGAACGGAACTCCGCAATCCATGCAGCGGCCCGCCTGCTTCTCCACGTTCTCCGCCGGGAACTCTTGATACACCTCGAACCAATCGTTCGCTCTTTCAAGCACCGGGCGCCGCGCCGGTGTTTCGCGGCCGTACTCCAGAAATCCAGTCGTCTTACCCATGGCGCTCTACCTCGCGCGCTCGGCGCTCGAAGCGGCTGCTGCCAGCGGAATGAACGACGGTGCCGCCGGTTCCGCTTCGACATTCTTTCTTGCTTCCAGCACCCGCTTGTATTCGTGCGGAAAAACCTTGACGAATCCCTTCACGCTCTCGCTCCAGTTCTCGAGCATCCGTTGCCCGAGAGAACTTCCCGTATATTCCACGTGCTTGCGAATCAGACTCTCGAGCAGCTGAATGTCGCCTACTTCGAACAGCGGCTCTAAATCAACACCTTCGCCATTGCAGCGCACCCGCACGAACTCACCGGTCGGATCGAAAACATACGCCAACCCGCCGCTCATGCCCGCTCCGAAGTTACGCCCCGTCGCACCCAGCACCACTATGGTGCCGTTCGTCATGTACTCACAGGCGTGATCGCCTACGCCCTCCACTACCGCCGTCGCGCCTGAGTTGCGCACCGCGAAGCGCTCGCCCGCCACACCGTTGAAATAGGCTTCCCCGCTCGTTGCTCCATACAAGGCCGTGTTGCCAACGAGAATATTTTCTTCCGGCGCGAAACGCGATTGCTTCGGCGGAAACACCGCGATCTTGCCGCCTGAAAGTCCTTTGCCCGCGTAATCGTTCGTGTCGCCTTCGAGCGTCAGACTGATACCTTTCGCGAGAAAAGCGCCAAAACTCTGGCCCGCCGAACCCGTAAAACCGATGCGTATGGTGTCGTCCGGCAGCCCTTTCGACCCGTGACGGCGCGCAATGGCTCCGCTCAACATTGCACCCACCGTCCGGTGCACGTTGCGAATCGGCATCTGTATCTCCACTGCCGTCCCGTGCTCGATGGCATCCTTCGCCTGGTCGAGAAGGCTGTGATCGAGCGCCTGCTCGAGTCCATGGTCCTGCGAAATCAGGCAGCGCCGCCCCACTCGGCCGGGCACCTGCGGATTATAAAGAATCGACGAGAAATCGAGCCCGCTCGCCTTCCAGTGATCGATCGCCGGCCGCATCTCCAGCATCTCGACATGCCCAATCATCTCGTTCATCGTGCGGAATCCGAGCTTTGCCATCCATTCGCGCGTCTCTTCCGCAATAAAGAAGAAAAAGTTGATCACATGCTCGGGCGTTCCGTCGAACTTCTTCCGCAGCTCCGGGTTCTGTGTCGCGATCCCCACCGGACAGGTATTGAGATGGCATTTGCGCATCATGATGCAGCCAAGCGCCACGAGCGGAGCGGTCGAAAAGCCAAACTCTTCCGCGCCGAGCAGTGCCGCAATCACCACATCGCGCCCTGTTTGCAGCTTTCCATCCACCTGAACCTTGATCCGGCTTCGCAGGTCGTTCATGACGAGTACCTGCTGCGTCTCAGCCAGCCCGAGTTCCCATGGGATGCCCGCATGCTTGATAGAGGTCAGCGGAGCCGCGCCCGTGCCGCCATCGTATCCGCTGATCAGAACTACGTCCGCATGCGCCTTCGAAACACCCGCTGCCACTGTTCCTACACCGACTTCGGCCACCAGCTTCACCGATATGCGTGCTGCCGGATTGACATTCTTCAGGTCGTAGATCAGCTGCGCCAGATCTTCAATCGAGTAAATGTCGTGGTGCGGCGGAGGTGAAATCAAGCCCACGCCCGGTATCGAATGCCGCACACGCGCAATGGTCGCGTCCACTTTGTGCCCGGGCAGCTGGCCGCCCTCGCCCGGCTTCGCTCCCTGCGCAACCTTGATCTGCAGCTCTTGCGCATTGACCAGATAGTTCGTCGTCACGCCAAAGCGCCCTGAGGCGACTTGCTTCACAGCACTGCGCATCGAGTCTCCGTTAGCCAGCGGGATATAGCGCGCCTCGTCTTCCCCGCCTTCGCCCGTGTTCGATCTCGCCCCAATCCGGTTCACCGCGATCGCTAGTGTCTCGTGGGCCTCTTTGCTGATTGAGCCGAAGGACATCGCCCCGGTGGCAAACCGCTTCACAATCTCCGCTGCCGGCTCCACTTCTTCAATCGGAATGGGACGCGACAGCGTTTTCAGCTGCATCAAGCCGCGCAGCGTGTACAGTGACTCGTTCTGCTCATCTGTCAGCTTCGAATATTCCTGGAACGTCGCATAACTCTGCTGCCGTACCGAATGCCGCAGCTTGCTTACCGTGAGCGGATTCAGCAGATGGCGCTCTCCGCTCAACCGGAACTGATAGTCTCCGCCGGTAGCGAGTTCAGTCTCTGCCTCGGAGACCGGCCGAAATGCGAAATCGTGTTTAGCAATGGCCTCTTTCGCCAGCACGTCCAGCCCGATGCCTTCAATGCGCGATGCCGTTCCGGTGAAGTATTGATCGACTAGTTTCTTGTTAAGGCCAATCGCTTCGAATACCTGGGCCCCACGGTAGCTCTGCAGCGTCGAGATGCCCATCTTCGAAAAGACCTTGAGTAAGCCTTTGTTCACTGCCTTGATGTAGTTCTTGACGGCAACCTCTGGCGTTATCCCGGGCAAGTCCCCGACCGTTGCCAGCTCATCGATCGTCTCCATCGCGAGATACGGGTTGATTGCACTCGCGCCATAACCGATCAGCAGGCAAAAGTGCATCACCTCTCGCGGTTCGCCCGACTCGATGATCAGCGCGACTCCCATGCGCGTGCCTTCGCGGACCAGGTGATTGTGGACAGCCGTCAATGCAAGCAGCGACGGAATGGGTGCAAACTCTTCGTCAACGCCCCGATCGGAGAGGATCAGGAGCGAGTAGCCCGCTTTGATGGCCAGCGAAGCACGGCGGCAGAGTCCATCGAGCGCTCGCTTCAAACCTGTCTCGCCATCGTGGGCGCTGAACGTTGTAGGCAGCGTCGATGCCAACAGGTCGCCCCGCGATACGCGCCGCAGCTTTTCCAGATCGCGGTTAGTCAGAACCGGATGCGGCATCTTCAGGGTGTGACAGTTCTGCGGCGTTTCGTTGAGGATGTTGCGTTCCACTCCGATGTAACTCGTCAGCGACATGACGAGTTCTTCGCGAATGGGATCGATCGGCGGATTCGTCACCTGCGCGAAAAGCTGCTTGAAGTAGTGGAACAGCGACTGCGGCTTGTCGGAAAGGCAGGCTAACGGGGTGTCGATGCCCATTGAACCGACGGCTTCCTGGCCGTTGGTCGCCATCGGGGAAAGCAGCAGGCGCACGTCTTCGTCGGTATAGCCAAAGCAGCGCTGGCGCATCAGCACCGTCTCGTGGTCGGAACTCTGTATGCGGTTCGGCTCCGGCAGCGCCTCGAGCGTGATCTGGTTTTGCTTGATCCAGTCGCCGTAGGGCTGCCTGGTGGCGAGCTGATGCTTGATCTCTTCGTCCGGGACGATACGCCGCTGTTCGAGGTCGACCAGCAGCATGCGGCCCGGCTGCAGACGCCCTTTGTACTCGATCTCCTCCGGAGCGAAAGAGAGCACGCCGGTTTCCGATGCCATTACCAGCAAGCCATCTTTCGTGATCAGGTAACGGGCCGGCCGCAAGCCGTTGCGATCGAGCGTTGCGCCAATCATTCTCCCGTCGGTGAAGGCAACCGCCGCCGGACCATCCCAGGGCTCCATCAGCGATGCATGATACTCGTAAAACGCGCGCTTCTCGGCCGACATCGTCGTATCCGCATCCCACGCTTCGGGAATCAGCATGGCCATGACATGCGGTAACGACCGCCCCGCCATCGTCAGTAATTCGACTGCATTGTCGAGCGCCGCCGAATCGCTCACCTGACTCTGAATCACGGGAAACAGCTTGCGGATGTCCTCGAAGTGCGGCGAAGAGAGCATCGACTCACGCGCATTCATCCAGTTCACATTGCCGCGCAGGGTATTAATTTCGCCGTTATGGCACAAGTAGCGAAACGGATGCGCCAATTGCCAGGTTGGAAACGTGTTGGTCGAGAAGCGCTGGTGCACCAGGCACATCGCGCTCTTTGTCTCCTCGTCGAGCAGCTCGTTATAGAACTCGCCGATCTGATTGGCCAGCAGCAGCCCTTTATAGATAATCGTTCGTGATGAAAACGACGGGATGTAGAAGAAGCCTTTGTCGCGCACATCCGGGGCCGCTGCCACCTGCGCCTCGGCGCGTTTCCGAACAATAAACAGTTTGCGCTCGAACTCTTCGGCCGTTATGTCAGAGGGACGGCCCACAAAGAATTGCTCGATGTAAGGCTGCGATGCGCGCGCCACCCGTCCGATCGCGTCAACCTCCACCGGAGCATCACGCCAGCCAAGCACGGACAGACCTTCTTCGCGCGAAATCCTCTCGAGCAGCCCTTCGCATACCAGCCGCTGCTGGCGCTCCACCGGTAAAAAGCACATCGCCACGGCGTACTCGCCGGCCTCGGGCAGAGTGAAGCCGCAACTAACCACTTCCCGTGCGAAGAAGCTATGCGGAATCTGAATGAGGATTCCCGCGCCATCGCCGGTCTCTGCATCGCAGCCTGAGGCGCCGCGATGCGCGAGATTTCGCAGAATCTCAAGACCTTTCAGAACAATGTCATGTGAAGCTTCGCCTTTGATGTTGACAACGAAGCCGAGTCCGCAGGCGTCATGCTCATGCAGCGGATTGTATAAGCCCTGGGCGGGCGGTAACTGATTGTTTGTATCGCTTGGATACACGTCTCGCTCCTCTACTGACCTGGAGAGATGAGCCCTCAGTATAGCGAGCCGGGCTATTATCAGTCAAATCGAATTCGATGTTTCTCTATATCGGTTTTTCTTATGTTACAGTAACGGCTGATTGTGACTTTGGCGAATCTGCGTTTGATCCGCGATGTGGCGCAACTGCGAAGCGTAAGCAAGGCTGCTCAAGCTAACGAAATCAGCCAGTCGGCGGCCAGTCAAACCCTTACCGAGCTAGAGCGAGAGCTCGGCGTCAGTCTATTTGACCGCTCTACCAGGCCGATCGCACCCACTGTCGCCGGCAAGCTCTACCTGAACTTTTGCCGGGAAGTTCTGCGAAAGGAAGAGGAGCTTCAGGCCGAACTGGACGTCTTGCGCAAGCGGCTGAGCAGCAGCGTCCGTCTGGCGGCCATCTATTCCGTCGGCCTCTCCGAAATGTCGGAGATCGAAGCGCGCTTTCGGGCCCGCTTTCCCGAGGCCGAGTTGGAAATCTCTTATCTGCGTCCTGAGCGGGTGTGGCAGGCGGTCGAGCACGGCGAGGCAGATCTTGGCCTGATGAGCTATGCAGAGTCGTCGCGCGAGATCATTGCACTTCCGTGGCGGCAGGAGCAAATGGTAGTGGCCGTTGCGCCCCAACATCCGCTTTCCCGGGAGGAGAGCATTGGGCCGGCCAGACTTCAGGGCCAGCCGTTCATCGGGTTCGATGATGACTTGCCGATTCAGGGCCAGATCGATCGCTACCTTCGCGACCACAAAGTCGAGGTAGAACTGGTGCTCCACTTCGACAACCTGCAAATGATCAAAGAAGCGGTGGCACATGGATCCGGACTCAGTATTCTGCCTAAGCGCGTCATGCTCGACGATCTCCGAGCGGGCCGCATTATCGCGCTTCAACTCGAGCCCGCGCAGCTCTTTCGGCCGCTCAACATCATCCATCGCCGCCGTAGAACTTTCAACGGAGTCACTGGCGGATTGCTCGCGCTGCTCAAGGAAGAAGAGCGCTCCAACGCTGCCTAGCGCCTCGGCGGCTGTAAGAAGTACGGTCGTCCATCTCAAAAGCCGTAAGCTTGAGTAGAACCCTATGGCGGACCTTTATATCGGGCAGAGGCAACGGCGCGGCGGCCTGCTCTTCCTCGTTCTTACGTTGCTGGCAATCCTGCTCTGCTCGCGCTATCTCGCCGGAACCCTGATCGCATACTCCTGGTGGTCGGAGATGCACCAGCTGGATACCTGGTTTAATCTGCTGATCTATGGCACAGGCCCAATCGCGCTGGCCTCCCTCCTGCTGTTCGGAATCTTCTTCGCCGCCTTCAGGGCAGGGCTGCCAAAGTCCCGCATCGACGCGCCGCTGTTCGGCTTCCTGAAACGAAAAGTGTTGATGCGCATTGCGCTGCTTGCCTTCGCGCTGTTGGGAATCTTTGTCGCCAATGCGACGGTCGATAGCTGGACGGTGGTTCGCTACTTCGGCGGTCTGCGGCTGCCTGCGTCCGCCAGAGAGTACGTCGATCCGATCTTCAAACAGCCGCTTCACTTCTATTTCTTCAGCCTGCCGTTCTACAACCTTCTGCTCCAGGTGGTTCTGGTGGCCTCGGTGCTTACCCTGCTGATCTATTGGCTGACGATCAATCTCGATCAACTGAGCCAGCGCATGCCTTCGTTCTCGCCTTCGGGTGCAGGCTTTCAGTTCGACTCGATGCGCTTCCGCGAGACTTTCGATGCTCGCTTCGTCCGCGTGATCGCCGCTTTATTCCTGGTAGCGCTGGCCGTAAAGATTTATTTCAATCGCTACACGCTGCTTTTTGACGATCACGGGCAGTACCTGGTGGGAGTCGACTGGATTGCCGATCATCTCATCGTTCCCCTGCAGTGGATGCTCATTTTGGGAGCGGTCGCGGCAGCCGGACTGGTGCTGGTAAAGCGGGGACGGCTCGCGCTGCTCTTGCTTTTGCTGGTACCGATTCGCCTGGTCGTCCCGTCGCTGGTCGCCGGCCTTTATGTGAGGCCTAACGAGCTGGCTCTTGAGCGGCCTTACATCCAGCACCACATCGATGCGACCCGCTCCGCTTACAACCTCAACAGCCGCGTCAAAGAAGCCACGCTCGAAGCGGCACCCGAGACGCCGATCGACTTCGCCAAGCACCAGGCCGTGCTCGATAACGTGCGGCTCTGGGATTGGCGCGCTTTTCACGACACGATCTCGCAGATTCAGCCGCTGCGCCCCTACGTCTACATGGACACAGATGTCGACCGCTACACGATCGACGGCCGTTTACGGCAGGTGCTGATCGCGCCGCGCGAGCTTGATATCCGGCAGCTCGGTTCGGCCAGCGCACGCTGGATCAACACGCACCTGATGTACACACACGGGTACGGCATCGTGATGGCGGAAGCGAATCGCATTACGACTGACGGTTTGCCGGTGCTCTTTGTGAAGGACGCGCCACCGATCGTGATGTCGAAGACGCTCCAATTCAAGCAGCCCGAAATCTACTACAGCGAAGTCGCGCACGAGCCGGTCTACGTCGATACGGCGCAACAGGAGTTTAACTTTCCGGCGGGGTCCGAGAGTAAATACACCAATTACGGCGGCACCGGCGGCTTCTCCGTCTCCTCCCCGCTGATGCGTCTGGCCGCGGCCATTTACTACGGCGACTTCAATGTCGTTTTAACTTCCTATCTGCGCAGCACGAGCCGCATGATGATTCACCGGCCTGTCATCAACCGGCTTCATCATCTGGCCGGATTCGTTACCTGGGATTCCGATCCTTACCTGGTGCTCACCGATAGCGGCAAGCTCGTGTGGATCGCCGACGGCTACATGTCTTCGGGCGCTCACCCGTATTCACGCGAACTCAGCATCGGCGATGAAGAGACAACCGTCAATTACCTCCGCAACTCCGTCAAGGCGACTGTCGATGCCTACACCGGCGAAACGAGTCTTTACGTGTTCGATCCGGCTGACGTGTTGATCGAAGCGTATGGGCGGCTCTTTCCGACTCTGTTCAAACCCGTTTCGGCCATGCCGGCCGACTTGCGCCGCCACGCGCGCTACCCCGAAACCCTTTTCCGCGCCCAGGCTGAGATCTACCGCACTTTTCACATGCAGGACCCGGAGGCGTTTTACAATCGGGCCGATCTGTGGGATCTGGCCAAGACCGGCAGTCGTCAAGGCGAAGGCGCTGCGGCGGTCTCGCCGACCTATGTGGTCGCCGCGCTTCCCGGTAGCGACACGCCCGAGTTCATGCTGATCACTACCTTCACGCCCGCCAACAAAGACAATCTGATCGGCGTGATGTATGCGCGCTGCGACGGCGAGCACCTCGGGGAACTGCAATTCGAACAATTGTCGAAGCAGAACATCATCTACGGACCAATGCAGATCGACGCGCGTATCAGTCAGGAGCAGACGATCTCAAAGGACCTGACGCTCTGGAACCAGCAAGGTTCGCAAGTGTTGCGCGGCCAAACGCTGGTGCTGCCGATAGACAAGAGCTTCCTCTATGTCGAGCCGATTTACATACAGGCTTCGCAGGCGAGCATGCCGCAACTGAAGAAAGTAGCACTTGCCATGGGCAACCGCCTGGCGTACGCCGACACCTATGAGCAGGCTTTAGGCCAGCTGATAGAAGGATTAGGGGGCAACCCAGCCGGCCTGCAAACCAATGGAGAGCAAGTGCAGCAATCCAATACCCAGGGCGCGGCCGTATCAAACGCCGCATCGACGCCGCAGGTATCCGGTCAGGCCATCTCAACGCTGCAGCAGATTAAAGATCACCTGCAGCGCTATCGCGAGTTGAGTGCGCAAGGCAAGCTATCGGACGCTGGTCGAGAGCTTGACGATATTCAACGGCTGGTCCAGAAATAACTAGACGAGGACTGCTTCGGCCGGTTCAGATGCTGCCATCTCCTGGCGCCCGTATCGATGGGCGACGTACTTATCGAGGATGGCGCGGAACTCGGCCACGATGAAGTCGCCGCGGAGGGTGGTTGAAAGCTTACCGTCTACATAAACAGGCGCGACCGGCGTCTCGAAGGTACCGGGCAACGATATGCCGATATTGGCGTGCTTCGATTCGCCGGGGCCGTTTACAATGCAGCCCATGACGGCGACTTTCATCTCTTCGACACCCGAGTATTTCTCGCGCCAGATTGGCATCTGCTCGCGCAGGTAGGTCTGAATCTGGTCGGCCATGTCCTGGAAGAAGGTGCTGGTTGTGCGGCCGCATCCGGGACAAGCCGCAACCTGCGGCGTGAAGCTGCGCAGGTTGAGAGCCTGGAGAATCTGCTGGCTCACCACAACTTCATCCGTGCGGTCGCCATTGGGCAAGCGGAGTGAGCGAGGCGCGAATGGTGTCGCCGATTCCCGCTTGCAGCAGGACGGATAAGCGCGGCCGTAGTCGCGACAATGCCTTTCGAGCCGAGGCCCGCTTCCGTTAAGCCGAGATGCAGCGGATAATCGCAGCGCGCGGCCATCATCTGGTAAACGGAGATGAGGTCCTGCACATTACTCACTTTTGCGCTCAGGATGATCTTGTCGTGCGCGAGGCCATAGCGCTCGGCATTCTCGGCGCTGCGAATAGCGCTCTCGACGATCGCCCGCCGCGTTACTTCCATGGCATCGAGCGGCTCGGGCAAAAGCGAGTTTTCGTCCATCATCTTGGTCAGGAGAACGGAATCGAGCGAACCCCAGTTAACGCCGATGCGGACCGGCCGATCGTACTCGATGGCGGCCTCGATCATCACCCGAAAGTTGTCGTCCTGCTTGCGGCCGATGTTCACATTTCCCGGATTGATGCGGTATTTGGCGAGCGCTCGTGCGCAAGCGGGATATTTCTTCAGCAGCAAGTGGCCGTTGTAATGAAAATCGCCGATGATCGGCACATTCACACCAAAGTTGCGCAGGGTGTCTACGATGACGGGAACCGCTTTGGCCGCTTCCTCGGTATTGACAGTTACGCGCACGAGCTCAGATCCGGCGCGCGCCAGCTGTAGTACCTGATTGACGGTGGCGCTTGTATCGGCCGTATCGGTGTTGGTCATCGACTGCACCACGATGGGATGCGACCCACCGACCAACACACCGCCAATGTTGACCGCCGACGAACTACGGCGCGGTGAGGCAGCCATTACTTACTGCTCCAGCTGATTACTTCCACAATGTCGATTGTAACAGCGGGACGGCATCTCCTCCCCGCAAGAAAAGGGCTCAAAAGGTGTATTGTGCGTATAGAGGATTACGCTCTGGACCGTACGAAAACGACGCTCAGCGGAGTAACGATCGACCCGATCTACCGGCCGGAGAGTCTGAGCGGCTTCGATCCAGTGCACGATCTGGGCGATCCGGGGCAGTTCCCTTATACACGCGGCATACATCCGGAGATGTATCGCAGCAAGCTCTGGACGATGCGCCAGTTCTCGGGCTTCGGAACTCCGGAGCAGACTAACGAACGCTATCGCTACCTGCTGGCGCAAGGCCAGACGGGGCTCTCGGTCGCTTTCGATTTGCCTACTCTGATGGGCTACGATGCCGATCATCCCATGAGTGAAGGCGAAGCGGGGCGCTGCGGCGTATCGATCTGCTCGCTCGAAGACATGGAGACGCTGTTCCGGGCGATACCGCTGAGCGAGGTCACGGTATCGATGACCGTGAACTCCCCGGCGGCGGTGTTGTGGGCGATGTATCTGGTGGCGGCCGAGAAGCAGGGCGCGGACTGGCGGCAAGTCTCGGGGACGATCCAAAACGACATTCTGAAGGAGTACATCGCACAAAAGGAGTACATCTTCCCGCCCCGGCCTTCGATGCGTCTGGTGACGGATACGATCGAGTTCGCGACGCGCTATGTGCCGCGCTTCAACCCAATTTCGATCAGCGGGTATCACATCCGCGAGGCCGGTTCGACCGCGGTGCAGGAGCTGGCGTTTACCTTGCGGGATGGAATCGAGTACGTGGAGTGGGCGCTCGAACGCGGGCTGCCGGTGGATAGCTTCGCGCCGCGATTAAGCTTCTTCTTCAACTCGCAGAACGACTTCTTTGAAGAGATTGCGAAGTTCCGGGCAGCACGTAAGATGTGGGCGTGCGTGATGCGGGATCGTTTCAAGGCGCAGGACGAGCGGAGCGCCAAGCTGCGCTTTCACGCGCAGACGGCCGGCTGCTCGCTCACCTGGAAGCAGCCATACAACAACCTGATGCGAACGGCGTGGCAGGCCATGGCGGCAGTGCTGGGCGGAGCACAATCGCTGCACACCAACTCGCTCGACGAGGCGTACGCTTTGCCAAGCGAGCAGGCAGTCACACTAGCGTTGCGGACGCAGCAGATACTGGCACACGAAACCGGGGTCGCCAACACGCCCGATCCGTTAGGCGGATCGTACTTCCTGGAGCGGCTTACGCTTGATACCGAGAGCGCGGCAAACGAGTACATCGAGAGCATCGATGGCATGGGCGGGATGATTCCGGCGATCGAAGCCGGCTTTCCGCAGCGGGAGATCGCAGCGGCCAGCTATAAATATCAGCGCGAAATCGAGAGCGGCGAGCGGGTGATTGTGGGCGAGAACCGTTTTCAAACGGAAGACCAACCGATCGAGCTGTTCAAGATCGACGAGGGCGCACAGGAGCAGCAGCAAACGAAGCTTGCTTCGCTGCGTGGGCGGCGCGACTGCGGGCGAGTGTCCCAAACGCTGAGCGCGCTGAGCAAAGCGGCAGGCGGCCGCGAGAATACGATGCCGTGCATTCTTGAGGCCGTTCGAGCTTACGCGACTCTGGGTGAGATCTGCGAGTGTCTTCGGCAGGTTTTTGGAACCTATACTGAAACAACTCCGCTATGAATTTCAGTCTGACTGAGTGCGGAAGAGAAAAGGAGCATTACAAATGCGATCAGAAAGCAACAACGGAGTAGTCGGCGCGGTGCTGATTGGAGTGGGCGTCGGCCTGGCGGCGGCGGGTGTGGCCTTGGTGGTTCCAGCCTGTATGAACTGGTCTGCGGGCATGTTGGAGCAGGCAGTGCGACGCGGGAAAGAAAGCGTGGGAACGGCGGCGGCCTCGCTCGGTGACTTTGCGGGCCATGCGCAGTCGCGCTTCAGCGAAGCGGCGAAGTCGGCTAAAACAACAACTTCGCGGGCAGCCGGAGCGGTTGAAACGGCAGCGCGTAACCTGCGAGAGTACACCTCGTAAACGGAGGAGCTGCATGCCGACCAGCGAGACCGATCCAAAGCCGACCGAAAAAGACGTTGAGAACACGAAGGAAGAAGACAAGAACGTCGATCGCGACGGCGGCGAACGCCAGCCGAATCAGCATACGGATCAGAAGAAGTAATCCGCGACCGGCGACGGCGGCAATGGCAGAATGTGAGCAATGGCCACAAACCGGGTCGACATTCTGAAGCAGATGCTCGCGCAGGATCCAAACAACTCTTTCGCCCGCTACGGGCTCGCGATGGAATTTGCGAAGAGCGGGGAGCTCGAGCAGGCAGTAGCGGAGTTCAAGCAGCTGCTCACATCGGATCAGAGCTACGTAGCGGCGTATTATCACGGCGGCCAAGCGCTAGAGAAGCTGGGCCGCGTTGAAGACGCCCGCGACATGTACGAACACGGCATGGAAGCGAGCACGCGCAAAGGGGATCTGCATACACGCGCGGAGATAGAGGCGGCGCTGAATCTGCTGCCTATCTGATCAAGTGACGTCGATCAGCGGCGATAGATGACGCCGTTCTTCATAACGAAGCGGGGCTTTTCGAGCACGCTGAGATCCGCCAGCGGATCTCCGTCGATGACGATGATGTCGGCGAAATAGCCGGCCTTCAGCTTACCGATCTCATTGGACCAGCCGAGCAGCTTCGCGCCGTTGAGCAGATCGGCCTGCAGCACATCGAGCGGAGTCATGCCGTACTTGTTCATCAGGACAAGCTCGCGCGCTTGCGTTCCGTGAGGGAATGGGCCGACGTCTGAGCCTACCGCCATCGGCACTTTTGCTTCGAGCTGCCGGCGGAATTCGCGCGCGTGCAGATCGAGCTGCTCGTGCAGCTGTTTGGCGACCGCAGGCGACCCGGCGTGTTCGGCAAAATATTCGGAGATGGTGAAAGTGGGAACGGCGGGAATCTGCTTTTCGCGCATGACACGCATGGTCTCGTCGCTGAGCTGATCGGCATGATCGACCGAAGCGACGCCGGCGCGCGCCGCGTATAGAGTTCCGGGCTCTCCGGTGGCATGCACGGCAACGCGTTTTCCGACACGGGCCGCCTCGGTTACGGCCGCCCGCAGCTCCGCTTCCGTGTATTGGTACGGAGTGGAAAAGTGGCCATCGTGGAGCGAGTCGCGACCAGTTTCGTAGATCTTGATAAAGTCGGCGCCCAGCTTGAACTGTTCGCGAATGACTGTCACCAACTGTTCTGCATCGTTGGCATAGGTTGCGTTCGAGAGCACATGCTGCTCCGGGTTAAAGCGATTGGCATCCTCGTGGCCCCCGAGGATGTCGATGGCATTGCCGCTGACACGCAGGCGCGGGCCCGGCACGAGGCCTTTATCGATAGCGTTGCGAACCGCCGTATCAGCCGCGCCTGCTCCTTCGGTGCCCATGTCGCGTTCGGCCGTAAAGCCGGCCAGCAAATCGTCACGGGCGGCAAGCACGGCAATGATGGTTCGCTGCGGTACGGATTCTTCGACGGTCTGCAGATCTTCAGAGCCGGGATGAAGGAACAGATGGACGTGCGCGTCGATCAGGCCGGGCATGAGAGTGGCGGCGCCGAAATCAATGATCTGCGCTCCGGGAGGACGAGAGACCTGGGTGCCAACCGCGGTGATGCGCTCACCTTCGACAAGCACCTCGGCCGGCGAAACGAGACGCCCCGCCTCGATATCGAGCAGATGTGCGGCATGCAGGACGATGGCTTTCGGCTCGGTCCCGGTCTGAGCAGCGGCACAGGCGGCGAACAGCAAAACGCTTAAGAGTTTGTTCATGGCACAGCCTCGACGAGACGAGCGATCGCGGGTGCGACCGGAATCAGAATGTCGCCCAGATTCTTGTGGACGTATGACGCGACGGCGCTCGTGCTCCGCGCCTTCCAGTCGGAGGGGGGAGGCGCGCTCCGGTCGAGATAAGAAAGCGCTTCGAGGCCGCTACTCGACAGATGGGTGAGGGCGTCGGCAACGGGCAGATCGCCGGCCAGGGCAGAGTTTAAGGCACACATACGACGCATCTCCTCGGAAGCCGATGACCAGCTTTGCAGCGTAAGGCGCAGGGCGTCGCTCTTGCGCTCTCCCTGTGGGGCGGCGAGATATGCGTCGACGGCTTCGCCGAACTGGCGGGCGGCGTCGCTCTCGGGCGAAATGGCGTCCACCAGGCGATTGAGCGGTACGGCGTTTGAATACTTCTCCGCGTTCCGGGAATAGCCTTTTACGGGCTCGAGGACCGAAGCAACTTTGTCGAGCGACGCGGGCGGTAAAGGGGCAGCCAGACGGGCGCGCATCAACTGCAGGTTGCTGTGCTGGGTGAGCCCAAGCCAGCCAAGCCACGTATCGGTCGCGGCGAGGCGGCGATACATGGAGGGAACATCGGTTACCGACTCGGGCGACCAGAACCGCTCGGCGATCGCGGCGAGACGCGGCCAGAGTTTGGCATCGATGTTCTCGGGCGTGGCGAGTTCGCTCCACATGGCCGCTTCGCCGCCGAGGATGAGCTTTGCCTGGTCGGGGGTGAGAGTGGCTGGGGTGCCGGGCGGAGGCTGACCTGCTTCGGGAGCTTCCGCTTCACCGCCAGGGCCGGGCGCGGGGGAAGGCGCCTTCAGGGGGTCGATCGAGTAGTGATACGACGCGGGATACATCAGGTCGAGATAGTAGCCGGCCGCGAGGATACCGGCAAATCCCTCGCTCGCACCTTTCCAGAGCGAGGGCTGCCCGCGCCAGGATTCGACCACAACCGATTTGGGAAGGCCAGGTTCCAGTATTTCGTCCCAGCCCTCCATGCGCTTACCGTGACTGGTGACGATCGCGAGAAGACGCCGGTTGAAATAGGTGTGCAGCGCCTTGGCATCGGCGAGATGATGGCTCAGCATGAACTCGCGGATGCGCGGATTGTCGTTCCACTGTTTAGGATTGACCTCATCGCCGCCGACGTGGAAGTACTGGTCGGGGAAGAGCTCGGCCATCTCGCCGATGAAGCCGTCGAGGAAGCGATAGGTCGATTCCTTCGTTGGATCCATCAGGTCGGTCGGGTTATCGTAGCCGCGATTGATCGCAAAGGAGCCGGAGCGGCTGCCGAGCTGCGGGTAGCCGGGAAGCCAGCTGGTGACATGGCCCGGCATATCGAACTCAGGGACGATGCGGACCCCGCGGTCGCGGGCGTAGGCAATCACACCGCGGATTTCGGCTTGGGTGTAGTAGAGACCGTCGGAGCCATACTGCTGGAGGCGCGGATACCGCTTGCTCTCGACGCGGAAGCCTTCGTCGTCGGACAAATGCCAGTGAAGAACGTTGAGCTTGACGGCGGCAAGTCCGTCGACCGTCCGGCGAACGACGTCGAGCGGCATGAAGTGGCGGGCCACGTCGAGCGAAAAGCCGCGCCAGGGGAAGCGAGGCTCGTCGTGGATCGTGACGGCGGAAACCGCAAAGGCCGGCCAGGGAACGGCCGGGCTCGGCTGAACCAGCTGCAGAAACGTTTCGGTGCCGCGCAGGGCACCAAGCGGTCCGTGCGCCGAAATCGTGATTTGTCTGGCGGCGGCGATAAGAGAGTACGTCTCGTTATCACCCAGCTTCTGAGTAGCGCGGCTACTGCCTCCTTCCACAGCTATGACGAGTCTGGCTTCGCTCGCGGGGGTGCTCTTCGGCGTGATCGGGATGCCGGTCTGTCGGGCCAGCCTCGTCAGGAGGCGGCTTGCCGCGGCGACAACGCGCGGATCGTGCGCGCCGGCGCCCGAAAGCGCGACGCTGAAATCGGTGTCGATCGGAACCGCCCCGACACCTGGCTCGATCCGGGACGGCCAAGGCATCAGAGGCGGCAACTGCGCATCGGGCGGCGGCATCGGCTGAGCCGGGCTGATTTGGGGAAACATCAGGAGAGCGGCAACAACCGCGCGGGCTAAATTACCGAACGAACTCGTCAAGCCATTTAGGGTAGCGCGGCCAAACAACCGAGAGGCAGCTAGCGGTAGCCGGCTGCTTGGAGCTCGAAAAGCTCGGAGTATTTCCCGCCAAGAGCAACGAGCTGGCGGTGCGAGCCCTGTTCGATAATACGGCCGTTCTCGAGCACCAGGATGCGATCAGCCATGCGGACCGTAGAGAAGCGATGGGAGATCAGGACAGCCATCTTGCCGGTCGTCAGATCAGCGAAGCGCTGGTAGACCTCGAACTCCGCCCGGGCGTCGAGGCTGGCTGTAGGCTCGTCGAGGATAAGGATCTGAGCGTCGCGCATGTAAGCACGCGCCAAAGCGATCTTCTGCCACTGTCCGGTCGACAGATCGACACCGCCTTCGAAGCGCCGCCCGAGCATCTGTTCGTAATGCTTGGGGAGAGCGCTGACCACATCAGCAGCGAGGCTCTTCTCTGCCGAGCGAACAACACGGCCGGAATCCGAAAGGTCTGCTATTCTTCCAAACCCAATGTTTTCAGAGGCTAACGCGTCGTAACGCATGTAGTCCTGGAATATGACCCCAATCTCGTTGCGAAGATCTTCAACTTGGTAGTCGCGGAGATCGACGCCGTCGAGGAGGATACGCCCGGAAGTCGGGTCATAGAGGCGGGCCAGAAGCTTGACCAAGGTGGTTTTTCCTGCCCCATTCTCGCCAACAAGCGCAATCCGCTCTTGAGGATAGAAGCGGAAGTTAATGTTGTCTAGCACCTTACGCGACGAGCCAGGATAAGCGAAAGAGACGTCGGAAAACTCGAAGCCGTCACGGATGGGCCGAGGCGCAGGCAGCGCGTTGGGAAGCGAGTGAATGGATGGCTTCGTCTCGAAAAAATCGAAAAGGTCTTTGATAAAAAGCGCCTGCTCCGAGATGCCTACGAGACCCGAGACAAGGCCTTCCATGATGCTGCGAGCGCGCGAAAAGGCGCCGACAATAAGGGTTAAGTCACCAACACTCAGGAGGCCGGCGAGCGCCCGCACGATGATCAGGACGTAGGCGATGTAGTAGGCAGCGGTTGGAACGAGGTTCAGCAGAGTGCCGTTCCGGGCCCGGCCGATCGCCAGATGCTTGTTCTCGGAGTAGAAACGCTCGAAGAGCGCCCGCGACCGGCGGACCAGGTATTGACCAAGGCCAAAGATCTTGATCTCCTTGGCGCTCTCGTTACTGGCTCCGAGATAGCGGAGGTAATCGAGCTCCCGCCGCTCCGGAGTGTACCGGTAGAGCATGGAGTAGTTCAGCATGGCGAAACGAGTTTCACCCAGGAAAACAGGAATGGTGGCAACGGCCAGCAGAAGCAGAAGCCATGGATAGTAGAACAACACCGCCGAGAGAAGCGAAATGAGAGTGAGAAGCTGCTGGGCCATTCCGGCCAGGCCGGCAAGCATTCCGAGACGGCCGGTTGTCTGGCGGCGGGCCCGTTCCATTTTGTCGTAGAAGACAGGGTCTTCGAAGGAGACCAGGTCGAGCGAGGCGGCGTGCTCCATGAGCCGGATGCTGACGTGATTGGTGAAGCGATCGCCGAGCAGGCTATCAACGAGTGAAACCAGCCGCCCCAGTGTGTCGGACCCGACTGCCAGCAGAAGTTCGAGTGCCAGCAACTTCCAGATGTCGTTGCGATGGTAGGGTTGATGGCGGATTGCGCGGACAACCAGATCGACAATTAGTTTCGAAACCCAGAGCGAAGCTAGTGGAAATAGAGCAGAAATGCCGCGCAGGAAGAGGGTGGCGACAGTTAGCGGGCGGCTTGTCTCCCAAACCATCCTGAGGAGCGGAGGTACGTTGCGGAGAGCATCCAGGCGCTGACGCCAGGTTTGGGGAGTCTCGGTGGCCTTAGCAGGCGCTGGCCTCATGATTCGATTGTACGGTGGGCTAAGTAAAAGAAAATGCTCACCCTTTTCGAATGAGCATTATTCTTCCTGTTATCAGGCCTCCGGCGAATCCGGAGGTTACGTTAATGGGAGAATCAGGATCGACGGTTTCGCAACCATCAAAACCTGTTTGTGATTGGAGTTTAGGGCGAGCCAGGATTGAAGTCAAGGGCATTTTTGCCAGGGTGAAGAGTGACTCGTAAGTAGAACCGTACAAACCATTTACAGTCGAAGATGTTTTTCCGCAGAAAGACCCAGAGCCCGTGTTTGACTGTGGAAAACAGCCCAAGCGAAACGGCTAAATGCTTTAGAGCTTGCGACTTGCGAAGAATAATCAGTCGCCACTCAAATGCAGTGTGGTCATGGCTTCTTCGGAATCGAGCGATCCATAACGGCGGCGATAAAGCCGCATACCGGCATAGAAAAGTCCAGCAGCGAGGCAGAGTACACTGAGCAGGCCGCTGAGGTACAGGATATTCACTAGCAGCCGATAGAGCGGCCGAATGGGGCTCGGAGGCGGTGTATCGTTCCAGGTAACCTTCGCTTTGTACTGAACGCGGCTTAGGACCGTATCGGCCTGCTCGGGGCTGGAAAATCCGGAGACGACAGCGACCAGAACTCCCGAGCGCTTGACCTGCACACCGGGTAACCGTTTCAGCTCGGCCGAGTGGAGGCGCGCCATTTCCGGGGTTGCATAGTAGAAAATGGCAAGACGGACCGGCTTGGTGTTCCGGCCAACCCGGTAATCGGCGACTTGCGCTTCGGCGCCTGTTTCGAAGCCGGGCTTGGCGGCATTCAGTTCGGGAGCAAAGGACGAGAACGACGCGGGACCGAGCACGTAGCGAGACGAGTTCGGGACCAGGCCGTCAGTGGGAAGAAAAGTCAGGATGGCCGGCAGAGAGCTATCGTGCTTATCCGGGAGAGCCTTGAAAATCGAATCGACTTGCGCCTTCAGTGGCGCACCACCCTCGAATACCAGCACGTAGTTGAAATCTGAGATCACCGTGCGATCGGCGTCGTGACTGCAGAGCGGTGCTAAATCACAGGAGCGTCCGTCGGTGGGACGGAGCCATTGCCAAGCTGCCAGCGCGCCGGTGGGATCTTTCATCCGGTAGGAAGTGATATGCAGCTTTCCTTCCTGGGAGGTGTTCGCCTGGACGAGACCATACTCGCGCCAGAGACTCTGGTCGTCGGCGAAGAGACAAGTTGAAAGGACAAGGAGCGCGGCGATTAAGAAAGGCCGTGGCATCGTTTGTACTTCTTCCCACTGCCGCAAGGGCAGAGATCGTTGCGGCCGACTTTGGAACCTTTACTGACGGCAGGCTCGGGAGAGTGGCCGTTGCCGTTCGATCCAGTGAACTGCAGAGCGGCGAGCTCGCGATCTTTTTTGCGCTGGATGTTCCGCGTCAGATCGAGGACCGAGCGTTCGGCTTCGCGGCGGTGAGCTTCTACCTTTTCGGCTTCCAGACGCTGCGCTTCGATCAGCTGCGCTTCGCGCTCGGGTAAGTAGTCGTCCGGGTTGGCCGTGGGGACGCCATCGAACAATTCCTCCTCTTCGTCCGGATCCGGGTACGGCAGGGGAGGAGCGTTCATGCCGCCTTCGATACGCATGAAGTACAGGAATTTGAGGGTTTCGTCCTCGATCCGGTCCATCATGTCCTGGAACATCTGGAACGATTCTTTCTTGTATTCGATGAGCGGATCTTTTTGGCCGTAACCGCGGAGCCCGATGCCCTCTTTGAGGTGATCCATGGAAAGCAAGTGATCTTTCCACTGGTTATCGACCACATTGAGCATGATGATGCGCTCGGCCTGGCGCATGTTTTCGGGGCCGACCATGCGTTCTTTTTCGTCGTAACGCTCGGCCAGAAGATCGTTGATCTTTGCCTCGAGCTCAGCCCGGTTAATGCCGCTCAGCTCTTCCAGATCGAGCTTGGCGCCGAACTGATTGAGAACAGCGGTTTGCAAGCCGACCAAATCGTATTGATCGTAGCGGGCGTTTTCGGGGCAGAACTGATCGATGAAGGCACCCGTGATGCCCCGCACGATCTCGACGATGCGCTCCTTCTGATTGGTTCCTTCGAGCAGCTGGCGGCGCATGCTGTAGACAGCCTGGCGCTGCTTATTCATGACGTCGTCGTACTCGAGGACGTGCTTGCGAGAAGCAAAGTGCTGCGCTTCGACAGCCTTCTGAGCAGCGGCGATACGTTTGGTGATCAGCCCGGACTCGATCGGCACATCCTCTTCCATGCCGAGACGCAGCATCAGATTCTGCATGCGCTCGCCACCGAAGATACGGAGGAGGTCGTCCTGCAGCGAGAGATAAAAACGCGAGCTGCCGGGATCGCCCTGACGACCGGCGCGGCCACGCAGCTGGTTATCGATGCGGCGCGACTCGTGGCGTTCGGTGCCGAGAATGTGCAGGCCGCCCGCGGCGAGCACTTCCTGGCGCTCGGATTCGATTTCGCTCTTGACCTGATTGCGGATCTGCTCGAGCTCGCCAGGGGGAAGAAGCTCAGCTGTCTTGCCCAATTTCTTGAGGCGATCTTCGAGCAACACATCCGGGTTTCCGCCGAGGACAATATCGGTACCGCGGCCAGCCATGTTGGTAGAGACGGTGACCGCCCCTTTGCGCCCGGCCTGGGCAACAATGTGGGCTTCACGCTCGTGATTTTTGGCGTTCAGCACTTCGTGCCGCACGCCCATCTTCTTTAAGATGCCCGAAAGCCGCTCGGATTTTTCAACCGAGATCGTACCGACGAGAACCGGCTGGCCTTTCTCGTTAAGACTTTTGATCTCCCTGGCGGCGTTGCGGAACTTTTCTTCTTCGGTGCGGTAGACCACGTCGGCGTTTTCAAGCCGGATCATCGGCTTGTTGGTGGGGACCTGGGTGACTTCGAGATTGTAGATTTTGCTGAACTCGGCGGCTTCGGTATCGGCGGTACCGGTCATTCCGGCGAGCTTCTTGTACATGCGGAAGAAGTTCTGGAAGGTGATGCTGGCGAGGGTTTGAGTCTCGCGCTCGATCTTGACGTTTTCTTTGGCCTCGACAGCCTGGTGGAGGCCATCACTCCAGCGGCGGCCGGGCATGAGGCGGCCGGTGAACTCATCGACGATGATGACCTGGCCATCTTGCACGACATAGTCGCGATCGGGCTGGTACAGAATGTGGGCGCGCAACGACTGCTGCACGTGATGATTCATTTCGATATTGGCAGGGTCGTACAGATTGCCGGTATCGAGGAGCTTTTCAATTTTGATGACGCCTTCTTCAGTGAGGGCGACGGTACGATGCTTTTCGTCGACGGTGAAATCGCCGGTCGTGTGGGACTGGCCGGGCTCTTTACCTTCGATCACTTCGCCGCGTTCGAGGAACGGAATGATGCGATTGACGCGGAAGTACTTGTCGGTGGATTCTTCGCTCGGTCCGGCGATGATCAGCGGGGTGCGAGCTTCGTCGATGAGGATGGAATCGACTTCGTCGACGATGGCGAAATTGAAATCACGCTGGACGTAATCTTCCAGGCGGAATTTCATGTTGTCGCGTAGATAATCGAAACCGAACTCGTTATTGGTGCCGTAGGTGATGTCGGAATCGTAGGCGGCACGGCGCTGAACGTCATCGAGATCGTGCACGATGGTGCCGACCGTGAGGCCGAGGGAGCGATGGATGCGGCCCATCCACTCGGAGTCGCGGCGGGCAAGATAATCGTTGACCGTGACGATATGGACGCCTTTACCGGCGAGTGCGTTCAGGTAACTGGGGAGCGTGGCGACGAGGGTTTTGCCTTCGCCGGTTTTCATTTCGGCAATGCGCCCGCGATGGAGGGTGATGCCGCCGATAAGCTGGACATCGAAGTGCCGCATGTTGAGCACGCGCCGCCCGGCCTCGCGACAGACGGCGAACGCTTCTATCAAGATGTCGTCGAGCGCGGCACCGTTGGCGAGGCGCTGTCTGAAATCGGGAGTTTTGGCGGCCAGCTCGGCATCGGAGAGCTTCTGCAGTGCAGGCTCGAGATCGTTGATCGCGGCGACAAGCGGACGAATGCGCTTGATTTCGCGGTCATGTTTCGTGCCAAAGATCTTGGCTAGCGTACCGTCGAGCATATGTGGGGGACTACTTAACAGTGTAACTGGCGGGAAGGCCTTTTAGGGTTCGCGGAGTGTCGAATCGCGGGAATGTGTTGGGAGGCTGAAAGTCGGGGTTGCTAGTTCAGGCAGCGCCGAAGACGGTGGCGGCGGAAATTGAAATTGTCTCGCGATAGTCACACGGAATTGAAGATCCGCGATTCGTGGCGGTGGCGCCATTGGAGCCAATCGGACGCAGTGAGATCTCCGGCCCTCCTCTTTCTAATGACGTGCTGCGGGTTCACTTCGGTTCCCGGGTGGTCGCGATTTTGCAGGACCGCTCCTTTTAGTCGCGGCTCGGTCAGCACCGCTCGGTTCGGAACGTGGATCGCGAGCACGAGTTCGGAGCGCGGGTTCGGAGCGTGGGTTCGGTTCGGAGGGTGGGTTCAGAGCGTGAGTTCAGATTAGCCAGTGCTCGGAGAGGTTCGAGCAGTTGTGATTCTTTGCGTAGTGATGATCCAATGTGGCCGATATGGAACCAGGGGCGCTTAACTGAGACGCGACTAAAAGGAGCGGTGGCAAATGACGTACTTCCTCACATTCGTCTGCTACGGCGCTCACTTGCATGGCGATGCAGCCGGGTCTGTCGACCGAAGGCATAATCTTCCAGGAAGCCCTCTGCTCGAAGCCGATTCGACTCGTGCCTTGTCCGCACGAAGGCTTATGGACCAGCCGCCGTACATCATGGACACAGCGAGACGCCAAGTTGTAGCGACTGCCCTGGCAGAGCGCTGTCTCGATCGAGGCTGGGAGCTCTTGGCAGCGCATGTGCGGAGTAATCACGTTCATATCGTTGTGGAGGCGGATATCCGACCCGAGAGGCTGATGAATGACCTCAAATCCTACTCGAGCCGGGCACTCAACCGAAGAGGAATAGACGGACCCGACCGCAAGCGTTGGGCAAAGCACGGGAGTACGCGATGGCTTTGGGAGAACGCCGACATCTCAGCGGCGATTCGCTATGTAGTGGACGAGCAGGGTGAACGGATGGCCGTTTTCGAAGCGAGTGAGAGAGGAGATAGAGTTGTCCGCTCCTTTTAGTCGCGGCTCGGTTAACGCGTAAGCTAGCATGAGGAAGTTATGAAGGGCATTGTTCTTGCCGGTGGCACAGGGAGTCGTCTTTTCCCGCTGACGAAGATCACCAATAAACATCTGCTGCCGATTTACAACAAGCCGATGATTTATTACCCGATTGAGACGCTGGTTGAGGCGGGTATTGAAGATCTTCTGGTTGTGACAGGCGGGCGGAATGCGGGTGACTTTCTGCGCCTGCTCGGGAACGGGAAAGAGTTCGGCCTCAAGCACATTAACTACGCGTACCAGGAAGGCGAAGGCGGGATCGCAGAGGCGCTGGCGCTGGCCGAGCACTTCGCCGAGAACAGCAAGGTATGCGTGATTCTGGGCGACAACATTATCGAGGGCTCGATCACGGGCGCGGTAGAAGATTTCAAAAAGCAGGAGCGCGGCGCCAAGGTGTTGTTGAAAGAAGTACCGGATGCGGAGCGTTTCGGGGTGGCGGAGATCAAGGGCGACCGGATTCTTGCGATTGAGGAGAAGCCAGCCAAGCCGAAGTCTCACTACGCGGTGACGGGTATCTATATGTATGACGAGAGCGTGTTCGACAAGACGCGCACGCTGAAACCCTCGGCGCGAGGCGAGCTCGAGATCACGGACGTCAATAACGCCTATATCGCCGAAGGCACAATGACGTTCAGCTACCTGGAAGGTTGGTGGACAGACGCGGGTACTTTCGATTCTCTGCTGCGGGCCGCCAATCTGGTGAACGATACCGAAGCAAGACAGCAGCCAGTCCTGGTCGGGGCAGGAGCCGCACGAAAGTGAGCACGGCCGCACTCGGGGCATTGGAATCCGGCATCACGATCGAAGTGCCAGCGTCTGCGCCTGGCATTGGCAAGGTCATTCTTTCGCCGACGAGCAGCGAGCTGATCGCCGACGTTGAGATCAAGCCATTCGCGGTATGGCCGGACGATCGCGGCTACTTTCTAGAGGTGGCGCGTCTCGGGCAGGGCCTGGTGGCGCACTTTCCCGCCACAGCACAAATCTCGACCGCGCTGAATTATCCCGGCATTATCAAGGCTTTTCACTTTCACCGCCACCAGACGGATTACTGGGTACCAGCTGCCGGTTTGCTGCAGGTGGCGCTGGTAGATCTCCGGCGCGGCTCGCGAACGTTCGGCGTGAAGAACACCTTATATGTCGGAGCGCTGCGGCCGTGGCAGCTGCTGATTCCGCCTGGCGTGGCGCACGGGTATAAGGTGATCGGCGATCAACCGTCGGTGCTCGTTTACGTGACGAGCCACACTTACGATCCAAAAGACGAGGGCCGCATCGCCTATAACGACGAGTCGATTGCGTACGACTGGGAGTTACAGCATAAATGAAGCTGATTGTTACTGGCGGGGCGGGCTTCATCGGATCGTGCTTCATTCGGCTGGCGCTGCGGGAGAACTGGGCCGAGCAAGTTATCAACCTGGACAAGCTGACTTACGCGGGCAACCTGGAAAATCTGCTGCCGGTGGCGGATCTACCCGGATACAGCTTCGTCGAAGCCGATATTTCAGACGGAGCGGCAGTCGAGGCGTTATTTGAAGCCGAGTCTCCGGACGCGGTGGTTCACTTCGCGGCGGAATCCCATGTAGACCGCAGCATACACTCGCCTGCACCCGTTATTCAGACCAACTTCAACGGCACCTTCGCGCTGCTCGAAGCGGCACGCAAACACAAGCTGGCGCGCTTCCTGCATGTATCGACGGATGAAGTATACGGCAGCATCGAAGCGCCTCATGAGGCGGACGAGACGTATCCGCTACGCGCGAGCAGTCCCTACTCTGCATCGAAAGCGGGTTCTGACTTACTCGCGCTTTCTTACTTCACTACTTACAAGCTGAATGTTTCAGTGACACGCGCTTCCAACAACTACGGTCCGTATCAATTTCCTGAGAAGCTGATTCCGCTGATGATCTCGAATGCGCTCGAGGATAAGCCATTGCCGGTGTATGGCGACGGCCAACAGATCCGGGACTGGCTGTATGTGGAAGATCACTGCCGGGCGTTGCGCGCGGTGCTCGAGAATGGGCGGCCGGGTGAGGTGTACAACGTCGGGGGGAACCGTTCGCTGACAAATCTGGAAGTTGTCCATCGTATTTTGAAAGCGACCGGGAAACCCGAATCACTGATCAGACGAGTGGAAGACCGGCCGGGGCATGACAGGCGGTATGCGCTGACGAGCAGCAAAGTGATAGAAGAGACCGGCTGGACGCCAGAGATGCCGTTCGAGCGTGGGCTAGAGGCGACGGTTGAGTGGTACCGCGCTAACCAGAGTTGGGTTGGAAGAGTAAAAAGCGGGGAGTACCGCCGGTTTTATGAGCTGAATTACGCGCGCCGAGCCGGATAAGAACTACTGTATAGCTATAATTCAAGTCGGGAACTCTAGCCATCAGTGGATCGTCTCGGACACTCGGCCCCTCCAGTAAATGAGTTGAGGCAGATCGAGCACGAAGCGCGGTCTTCGAATTCGCTCAAACAGCTGCGGGTGTATTTCGACCGGATCCAAGAACTGCGCCGGATCCACTCGAATGATTTCGACGTTCAGCTCGTGGTGGCTGAGGCGCAGGAAGAAATCATCCAGCGGGCGCGCGATCTGCGGAGCCGATACGGGGCGCAGCCCGAGGGGGACGTATTCGAGGATGGGCGGGGCAAGAGTTCCGCCGCCGCCGACGGGAACCCGCCAACTGCCGCTCCAGCACCCCGCATCGACACGCAGCACTGGAGACGCGCCACGCTGCTGGCGCTTGTTCTTACCGCAGTAATCTGCATCATCTTCTTCTGGCTGATACAAAACGCGCGACGCATTAACCTGGCGCCGCCGCCCGCGGCAAGCGCACCGGCAAAGCAGGGCAGCGCCCCAGAAGCTTCGAATCCGAGCGCGGCAAAAGTAGCGGACGCGCCGGTTTCTACCGCTCCGGTGGTGCGCCTCTACACGGACCTGATTCCCGGAACGGTTTCGGTGGATGACGGCGATCCACAGGATTTAAAAGACGGCGAACTGGTGCTCGATCACTTAGAGCCGGGCCGGCATTCGGTGAAAGTCGCGGGCGGACGGAACGGCTCGGCTGCGTTCAGCTTCGATGTTGCCGCAGGGGCGGCGCCACAGATCGTTCCGCCGCTTACGGCTGCGAACGCGATGGCGATTCTGATCACATCGCAAGATGGCCGCGGACGCCTCATCAGCAGCGTGCAACAGCCGCAGGTATCGCTCGACGGGAAAGGGCTAGGCGAGGCGGGGACGGATGGGCTGGAGCTGGTGAATCTGGGCACGACGGATCATGAGCTGCAGATTGCCCAAGGTAAGAATCTCCAGCGATTCGTGATGACCTATACGGCTGCACCAGCGCTGACAGTGTACGTGAAGTCGGATCCGTATGCCGGTACAGTGACGATCGACGCCAAGCAGGACGGCGTGAGTGTTTATATCGATGACCGTCTTTACCGGCGCAAGACGGACCGAGGGCAGCTGCGTATTCCACTGAAGGTGGGCCAGTATGTGATCCGGGTGCACAAGGACGGTTTTGTCGATCCGCCGCCACAGAGCGTTGACGTAAAGAAAGCGGAAGAATCAGAACTGAGCTTTGTTCTCGAGCCGGCGCCGAGCCTCTCGGCACTCGAGATACACAGCGCTGCTCCCGGCACAGCGATCTACCTCGATAGGGAGCAGGTCGCAACTGCCGACGCGACCGGCAATGCAACGATCGCCGGGGTAAAGAGCGGTGAGCATGTGATTGACCTCCGGCTAGAGGGATCGATCCCGAAGCGGCTGCAGCGCCGGTTCCAGGCGGGAGAGACGGTATCGCTGGCCGGTTCCGATACGGTGCTGGAAAAGGCAGCGGCCGAAAGCAAGCCGGCGCCGGTGGAAGCAGCGTCACCGGCCGAGAGCGCGGCGTCGTCCGCCGGCAAAGCGGTGGAGATTCCGGGCGAGCAGGTGCGAAAAGGCGGCGGTTTCGTGCATTACAACGTGCCCAAAACGTCGGGGCGTTACAGTTTCCAGGCGCATAGCAAAATCGGCGGATTCCTGAAGCACGACAAGCTGCAGTGGTACGCGGGGTATCAAAACAGCGAGAACTACATTTTGTTTTCCGTGGACGGGAAACGGGCGACGATCCGGGAAGTGAAAGACGGCAAGACAACGGAGGTAAACCGAATTCCGTTTAGCGCGGCATCGGGAGTTTGGGTGCAGGTGGATCTGGCAGTAAAGCCGGAATCGATCAGTGCGCGCATCAGAACACCGGATAACCCAAGCTGGAGTGATATGGGCAGCGTGGCGAGCCCGGGCCGCGATTTCACGCAGGACAGAGTCGGCTTTTATGTTCCGGGAAACGACGAAGTGGCAGTGGCGAATTTTCGATTTAATGGACAATAGCAGGGCCCATGAGGAAGGAGCTGATTCGGTATGGATGAGCGCGCTTTTTACCGCGAGTCACAGGCTGTAAAGCCGGCGACCCTGAGCTGCTCCTATTGCAGAACGCCAGGGACATACGAGCTGCGCTGGCTGGTTCGCAAGAAGGTGGACAGGCTCCCGAGGAACGCGGACGAACGGGACCGGGCAAAGTTCGCGAAGGCGGCCAGCTATATGGTTTTACTGGACGACAAGGTGCAATGCAAAGAAGCGAGATGCCGCCGAACCTTTGAGGTTTCGGGCATAAAAACGACCGCCTTTCTTACGGATTAATCCTGTTCGGAAGGCGCGCAAAACCCTGATTAAATGTAGTTTAGAAAGCTTACGGCAGGAGTGTCTAGCGAAACTCGTGTCCGATACCGCTCATCTATCAACGCAGGGGAGGCACCGGTTATGGTGCATGCACAAAAGAAAACAAAGTTGCAGTTTACCTTCGCGGCCAGTCTCCTGTTGCTTTTTAGCGGACAACTTTTCGCTCAACAGGATCCACCGTCGCGCGTAGCCCGCCTGAACTACATCAACGGCAATGTTTCGATGGAGCCGGCCGGCGTGGACGAATGGGCACCGGCGGAGCTAAATCGCCCATTCACGATTGGCGATTATCTTTACGCAGACCAGGGAGCAACGGCAGAGCTGCACCTGGATACGGGAGTGATCCGCATTGGTTCGCAAACGAGCTTCGGTTTCCTGAATCTGGACGACCGAACCGTGCAGCTGAAGCTGACGGAAGGCGACATGTATATCCGGGTGCGCAATTTCAGCTCGGATCAGATATTCGAAGTGGACACGCCGAACGCGGCAGTAACGCTTCTCCAGAACGGAATTTACCGGTTTCGGGTAGATGCGAACGGGAGCATGAGCTTCGTGGTGGTACGGAGCGGACAGGCGCAAGTGACGGGAGGCGGGCAGGCGTTTACGTTGAACGAGGACAATAGCGCCACGTTGAACGGCACCGATCAGCTTGCGTACGATATCGAAGCTGCGCCGGTCGAGGATGAATTCGATCAGTGGTGCGGAACTCGCGATGCGCATGAGAACAGTTCGCGATCGGCGCGGTACGTTGCTCCGGACGTGGTCGGGTACGAAGATCTGGACGACTATGGGGACTGGCAAAACAACGGCCAGTATGGCGCGGTGTGGTATCCGCGAAGGGTCGACTCGGGTTGGGCTCCGTATCACAACGGGCGCTGGGCGTGGGTAGACCCGTGGGGATGGACGTGGGTGGATAGCCAGCCCTGGGGTTTCGCACCGTTTCATTACGGGCGCTGGGCTTATATCCAGAACCGGTGGGGCTGGTGCCCCGGACCGATCAGTCCGGTTTACGGGGGCGGTCCGCGCATTCGGGCTTACTACGCGCCGGCCATGGTGGCCTGGTTCGGCGGAGCGCATTGGGGTGTCGGGATTTCGCTCGGCGGGGGTCCGAGCCTAGGCTGGGTGCCGCTCGGCTACGGCGAAGTATATACGCCGGCCTATCAATGCACGCCACGCTATTTCAACAACGTCAACGTAAACAATACACGCATCGTGAAAAACGTGAACATCACGAATGTGTACAACAACGTGTATGTCAACAAGCAGGTTTACAACCAGCAGTATGTGAACGAGAGAGCGCCGAATGCGGTGATGGCGATGCCGCAGAGCGCCTTTGCGAGCGGCCGTGAGGTGAGGCAGGCAGCGGTTCCGGTGAGGCAAGCGGAGTTCGCGCAGCTGCGGACATCGGGCGTAATTGCGCCACCGGTGGCACCGACCAGGCAGTCTTTCATTGCAGCATCGCAAGGGCGTGCGGTGGCTCGTCCAAGCGCACAGGTGGCGCAGCGGCAGGTGATCGCGAGGAACGCGCCCCCGCCGGCGCCAGCTCCGCTAGCGGCTCGTCAGGCGTATTTGCAACAGCACGCCGGGCAGCCATTGAATATTCAGCAGATGCATCAATCGGTAGCGCGACCGGCAGCTAATGTTCTACAAGCGCCGCCGGCGAGAGCAGTGGTGGTGCGACCGGGCGCGCGAGTAGGCAATCCGAGCGTTGCGGGGCGTACGGTGACGGGCAACGAGAGCAACGCGAGTGGAAGCCGGCCAGCAACGGCTCAGTTTCCGAGTGGACCGGCGGAGCGCCAGGGACAGCCAGGAGTACAGACAGCGCGCCCGGTCCAGCCTGCTCCCACGGCTCCGGCCGCGCACGGCTTGCCGCCAAACATGCGGCAGCCCGCCGGCTCTGTGGGTGTGGGCGGGCCAGCAACGCAGCCGGCGCCAGATAATCGCTACGGTCAGCGCACCGCGCCCGGAGTGCAACCAGTGCCGGGCAACCGGCAGACTGCGCCTTACCAAAGCCGCGAAGCGAATCAGCCAACGACGGAACGGGGTGTGCCGCCGAACCGGCAGGGGCAGCAGGTGCAAGAACGAGGACAGCCGGTTCCCGTGAGCCCCGCGCCCGGTGCGGCGCAGCCGGCACCATCACGCGGGCAGACTCAGGTAGAAGAACGGCCGCAGGCACCGGTCCAGCATGGCGTACCACCGAACCGGCAACAGCAATCGCCAGCGGCAGAGCGAAGCCAGCCGGCGCCCGCTCCCTACAGGCGCCCGGAGGTACAGGAACGCAGCGAGCCGACGCCGGAACGTAGTGTACCCGCTGCTCCCGCGCGCCAAGCTGAGCCGCGGCAAGTACCGCAGGCTGAACCGCGCCAAGCTCCGCAGGAGCGCAATCCCTATCCTGCCCGGTCAGAACAGCGGGCTCAGCCGCCGCAACCACAGCACCAGGAAGCACGGCCTTCTGAGGCTCCGCGAGAACGCGCAGCGCCAAAAGAAGACCACCCAAAGAGCGATAAAAAGTAGATCAAGAACGACTATCGCTGGCTGGCGTGGCCGGCCGACACGCGCTGATTGAAGTGCGCGGACTGACCGCGAGGGATGCTCAGGGATTGCCAGTCGCTTCCTTTGAAGTGTTTGGCGAGCAAAACGATTTGACCACAATGATAAGAGATGTGAGCGATCTGCCGATTGATCGCCTGCATCACTGAATGAGCTTCGCCCCGGATGGTGACGGTTCGGCTAAGGTCACCCTCCGAGAGCGGCTCAATAGCGCTAAAGAGAAAACGCCAGCCTTCTTCCCATACGCCGATGATCTGCTCGCGCGTGAGCGGCGGCTCAACAAATTCGCTATCGCGATTGCGGTCCGGTTTCTCGCCGTCAGTGGTCAGAAAATCGGTCCACCGGGAGCGCATATTGCCGGCGAGGTGCTTGATGATGAGCGCGATGGAATTCATCTCAGGATCGAGCGTCGAGAGGAGGCTTTCATCGCTGACTTGGGCGATGGCCGAGTCGGCAAGTTTCTTAGAGTGGCGGAATAGAGCGAGCGAGTCTTCCAGGTAGGAAGTTGTGAACGTAAGGGGCATGTGTGTTCTTTACCGATTACGAAACAGGCACCAACTCATACTTATGCGGACGGGGTTTGGCCGTCTCGCGGCGCTTTTGAAGTATGGCCGCCTCGAGCGCATCGGCGGTCTGCATGGCGGGCTTGGCAGCGGAGAATTCGTACTTGGCCAGAGGAACTTGCACTTCTCGCCAGCGGCTGTTGTGAACATCGCAATGGGAGACGGTGAGGTCGTAAACTTCTTTGGCCTGCTTGGCCATCGGGGTATCGAGCAGGCCGAGATTTACACCATGCTCGAGTTCGCCGTCGTTGAAGGTGCCGACGGCTGCGCCGTCGATCTTCAGACTGTAGACGCCACTTTTGAGTCCGCTCACTTTGAGGGATTCGTTGTTGATCGTCTGGGCAACATCGGAACTTCGTAGAACCAAACCGAACGGACCGGCGCCCCAGGCTTGTCCCCATTCGGCAAAGGGGAGCGGCAACGCGTCTTCCGTCTCGGTCCAGGAAAGATTGCCTTGGGACGAAAGACCGGTGACGCTGGCGTGTTCAGCCGTTTCGAGTTTGGGAGCCGCGCCGGCGCTGATTACGACGGATGAGACATCGGGCCTCGCGTTCCAAGATTTGAGCAGCTGTTCGGCCATGATGAGATGACCGGAGAAGCCCGGGTGGACGCGATCGGTGATGATCTTCTGGGCGTCGGCGGCATCCAGTTCGTCGGCGCGGCGCAGCATGGCGACAACCGGCGTGTTCAGATCGGCCACGCTCAATCCAGCCTGCGCGCCATAGTTTCCGATCCACTTACTGAAGCTGATCAGAACCTGGTTGTAGCCGCCGGGAAAGAGAGGAGGACGCGTGACATCATCGTACGGCGAAGGCTGGATGGCGGTGATGCGGATGCCCGGAAGAGCGCCTTTGACAGTATCGACAATGTGCCGGTAGCCGTCGAAGAAAGCTCGATCGGTGGCCTCTGTCTCGGCGCGATAAAGCCCATCGTTCATCCCGAGCATGATGGTCATCACGCTGGGCTGATAAGCGAGCACGTCGCGCTTGAGACGCACATCGATGGGACCACCGCCCCCGCCGGATACTTTGTCACCACCCCATCCCGAGTGAACAAACATGACGTCCAGATCGGGATAGCGCGTGGCGGCGTAAGTCTCCGTAATGACGGTGTACAGCCGCTGGTCGGTGATGCTGTCACCGTAGAAGACGACGCGGTCTCCACTATGGAGAGCGAAAGAATCAGCGGCGAAGAAAGGCGCCGCGAAGGCGAAGAACGCGAAGATGGCGCAGGATGTGGGTTTGCTCAAAGCGGTAATCATTCTACCAGCGGGCGTGTATCGGAAGCGAACAGATCGCACGAGCCAACACTCCAAGCGTTCGAGTCTGATGTTACGGCGCGGCGAGCGTGATTTGCCCATGGATGTAGTCCAGGGTCACGACATAATCCCGGAGGAATGCGCTTCCGATCCGCAGGTCCCAGGGCGCTGTATCCGAACCCATGCCTTTGCCCAAAAACACGACGGTCGGATTATCCACCGAGATGGCGCCTACGGTCACGTTGCGCACGCTACCTTCGCGATTTTTGAGATCGCCGTTGAACCCTACCGACCGGCTGGCATGTGCGCGGGCAACGTCCTCGTGCAAGACCAGCTTAGCCACGGCAGCGGGAGCGAGCTGGAAGGTGGAATTCGAGCCTGTATCGACGTTCGTTGTTACCGGTTTGCCGTTCACCGCGACACCTGACGCCAAAATGTCATCTTTGTACTGGAAAGAAAGTGTCGTGCACTTGGGAGAACGGAGCGTCCGGTCACTGGTACAAGAAGGCGCATTTGTAAGGAAGCGCAGCCGACGGTTCGGATAATCAATCTGCGCAATGCGTCCCTTGAGCAAGCTATAGCCAAGAACGCCACCGATGGGGCGTTCCAATGCAGAGCTGAGCTTTGAGAGATTCATCGCAAGCGCGTCGACGTTGTTTGCGGTGAAGCCGCCCAGTTGTACTTCCTGGAATGCACTTGCATAGACCGGATTGGAGTCCGTTCCTCCGCCCGACCCCTGCTGCCCGTGCGGGTCAATTTTCACGCCCATGCTCTTTGCGGTTCCGATTTCGACGATCGACGGATCGGCTCCCGTATCGAGCATCATCCAGTGAGGACCGTGCCCATTCACAGTCGCCTGCACGAGGATCGCCCCGTGAATCAGTTCAAAGGGGACTTCAATAACGGTTCGCTTGACATTGGGAGCTCCCGCGAGCGCATTCAAACAGGACACGATGCCGAAAAGGAATGACATCCATGCTGACAATTGCTTCATATCATCCGTTGACCAAAGACTGCATGGGCCCTCGCGAAGATTTTTGCAGACAATCTCGAACCACTTGGGAACGCCAACCAGGATGACGTGGGCTGAGATTGGATACCCGATGCAATCTATAGCTACGGTACACTCAGAGCGGCGATTTACACAGTAGATCACCCTTCGACCGAAACACAGCGAGCAAAATCTGCGGCACCCTAGCTCTTCCTTGAGAATCCCGGATACTTCGCCACTCCTTCTTCTCTCTTCCCTGCTCCTCTTCCTCGGCGTCCTGTCCGCAGAAACGATCCCTGTCCGGTATCCGGAAGGATCGGTGCATGGCTACCTGGCATTGCGCTCGTTAGATGGCAAGTTGCTAGCGGCAGGCGATCTAGTTCAAACAATGCGCGGCGAACGAATAGTGTCCCGACTGATTTATCGATTTCGGGACGGTTCTCTCGATGACGAAACGGCGGTTTTTACACAGCGCGGTCACTTTCGCCTCATTAGCGATCATCACATCCAGAGAGGCCCGACGTTTTCGAAGCCAATGGACGTAACGATCCGGGCGACCACGGGCGAGGTCACGGTCCGCTATCAGGAAAAGGATCAGAAAAAAGTCGAGACCAGCCACGTGGATCTTCCGGCGGACCTAGCCAATGGAATCCTGTTGAACGTGTTGAAAAATGTCTCCCCAGACGCAAAAGAGACAAAGATCTCTTTTCTAGCCACCACTCCGAAACCGAGGATCATTCAGCTTTCCGTGCAACCTGACGGGCAGGAGACGTTTAGCAGCGCGGGGAGACAGAACAAAGCTCTTCGGTTCAAGGTCCATGTGGAGCTTGGCGGCTTGACCGGAGTGATTGCTTCGCTGATTGGCAAGGAGCCTGCCGACGCACACATTTGGATCGGTACGGGTGCAGTTCCGGCCTTTATTCGTTCAGAGGCGCCGCTGTATTTCGGAGGCCCTAATCTGCGAACCGAGTTGGTAAGCCCAGTCTGGCCACGGACGCCGAAGTCCGAGCGGGAAGGCCAAGGGAGATGACTGGCAACTGCCTCGACTCTGGCATTGCCTGGTGGATCAGTCAAAGAGAACCGATGCCGAGTAGTGATCGGCAACAGTCAACTACTACCCAGCAATTTGTCCCGGAGAGAACCATTGTCCGAGTGAGGGCCCAGCCAGACAGAGAAGAGTGCCTCGGCGAAATCCTTCCCCGGAATCTTCAGTTCTCGTCCCTGGCCGCGCACTACGGTGCCGACTGCAGGGACATACGTGAAATCAAGCATGTCTCCTTTCGCCAAAGACGGCAGCTCCTTCTCTAAGAGATCCAAGCGAGAGCGAAGGCTCGCCATCGGTACACCACAATTTCGAACGATGCCTTTTTCGACTGCCTGGACAAACTGCTGACGACTGACGCTTCGCAGCATGACTAATGAGATGCGCTTGGATTCATCGCTTTTGATTGCAGTCTCGGCATCTGTCGTCTTCTTCTCGAGATAGAGCCCGATGGTGTAGACGCGGAGAAAAATCTTCGTGCCGATAGCGGTGCCATTCAGGACGAGGAGTTTGCCGTTCGCTTTGACGACCTTCGGCATAGCCGGGGACGCCAGGTCGAAGGCATCGGCAGCCAGGGGATTGTTCATCAGCGCGCACCAGATCAGGGCAGCCGTGATCAATCTTCCGCGACCCGAGTGAAACAGCTTTCCGGTTCCGTATTTCCGCATGGTGTCCCGCCTTATCAATTTGCTACGTTGTATTCTCGGAAACAAGTATCCCAGCATTCGACGAGGGAGTTCGGCGCGCGAGAACTTGGCAGCAGAGTGAACAATGAAGCGCACCTGGACAATCGTAGGCGTTCGCGACGTGCCAGCCAGCGTCCGCTGGTACCAGGCGCTGTTCGGCCAACCGGTACTCCCTGCCGCACACGAGTACTTTGGGCAAATCCGGGACTCAGATGGGACTGTGTTGCTTTGCCTGCATGAGTGGGGCGCTCACGGACATCCTTCCTTGGTAAGCGCCGATCGCGGGGTCCCCGGCAACGGGCTTCTGTTGTTCTTCCGAGTCGATGATTTTGATCTGACGCTTCGAAGGGCGCGCTCTCTCGTCGCCCGACTAGAGGAAGAAACACACGTCAACCCGAACACTCGCACCCAGGAGTTCTCTCTTCGAGATCCAGACGGATATTACGTTACGATTAGTGCGCTTTCCGATGGCTGAAAGTCAGTTGGCGACCAATCAGGAGAGCGACGTTCAACTTATCTGTCCGCTGAACCGGCAGGTGGATGCGGTGGTGATATATTGTTCCGACCGCACGCGCGATGGCGGTAACATCTGGTCGGCCGCGGTTCTGAAACACCTTATCGTTATTCGGTACTCCGAATCTGGAAAGATGAAAGCCATGAAAGAACAGAAGCCGACGGAATCCGCCTCGGCCGCGATCGATGCAAGGATCAAAGAGCTGGGAGACTGGCGCGGGAAGACACTCGCCAAAGTGCGTGAGATTATACGCAGGGCAGACCCCGAGATTGTAGAAGAGTGGAAGTGGGCGAAAGCGACCTCGCCGGGAACGCCCGTCTGGTCGCACGGCGGCATTATCTGCACGGGCGAGACGTACAAGAACTACGTGAAAATGACTTTTGCCAAAGGAGCCACGTTGCAAGATCCTTCCGGCTTATTCAATTCCAGCCTCGACGGGAATGTCAGGCGCGCCATTGACATCCATGAGGGCGAAAAGATAGATGAGCGCGCTTTGGAGGAACTGATCGGCGCGGCCGTCGCACTCAATCTCGCTAGTAAGGGTAAGCCAAAGCCAGTTAAGAAGTGAGGAAATCAGGCGGGGTATTGAGCCTGGCGCGTTCCTATTTCGAAAGGAAACATCCCAGATTCGAACAGCGCGAACGGAGAGCGCTACTGCTTTCAGCCAGATACTGGCGGCATGCAAGGTGCATGGGCGTAGTGAGAGAAAGGCATATATGAAAACGTGCGCTGTTGCTCTTCTGTTGGGTATGCTGTCGATCTCCGCTGTTTCTGCGGCGGAAGATGATTCCTGTTCCGCCAACCATAGCTGGTGGGGAAGCGGGTCCGGGTTTGCGCAGAGCCGCCAAGAACGGTTGCCAAGCGCGGCCGTCAACTATGTCAATCCGGGACAAAATGGTTCGGTCCGGATCCATGGTTGGAACGACTCCGACGTGCTGGTGAAAGCTTGTATCCAGACCCAAGCGCCGAGCGATGCGGAAGCGCACGATCTGGCCTCTCATGTGCGGATCACAAATGGCGCCGGTCACATTGAAGCATCCGGACCCGCTAACCGCGATCGGTATAGCTGGAGCGTGTCGTACCAGATCTGGATGCCGGTTCAATCGGAGACGAAGATTGAAGCTTCGAACGGTTCGATCGCCGTCGATGGCGTGAAGGGCCGCATACGCTTTCATACCCTGAATGGTTCAGTGAGGATGAGCGATGCCGGCGGAGAGATTGAGGGAGAGACAACGAACGGATCAGTGACGGTCAGCGTTGCCCAAGCGGGCCACTACGGAAACGGTCTGAAGCTCGAGACCACGAACGGCAGCGTGAAACTGGAGCTGCCGGCGGACTTCTCAGCGCGCGTGGAAGCGTCGACCGTCAACGGCAGCATCCGCACAGACTTCCCGATCAAAGTAAGCGGCGAAATCGGCAAGCATCTCTCCTTTACGCTCGGCAGCGGCGGGCCGGCGATCGATACGAAGACGGTGAACGGGAGTATACAGATTACGCGCAAGACGTAGCGGGCGAAGTTTTCCAGAACGGGGAACTGCGTTTGCACGATGCGGCTAGGCGATGGCCGGCAAAGGCTCGGAAGACCGGAGAGAATAGGGGCTTAGATTTTTGAGTCGAGCCGTCGGGCGTCCGCAGGCGCAGGCGCGAGTTTCGATGAGCCCAGCAAAGCCAGTATGCAGGCCCTGCATCGAAGGAACATCGTACACGAGTTCGCCGCGTGAGAAGTGAGCACTGGTATCGTCCGCCAGATGCCACCCATCGTGCGCTTCGCATTCAGCGGCCAGCAGCCGGCAACCAGGGGCAATGATCAGCTCGTAAGCCGGTACTCCAAAGTGCTGCCAGACCTTAGCGCGAAGGTCGTCGCCTATCGGGTTGGAACCGCAGTCGGTAAGAGCAAAGACGGCATGATCGACAGTCGGAAGCTGAAATTCACCACTCGCGAGCAGCTCGGCAAAGCGACTTAATTCCAAGCCATAACCAACCAAGATGCGCGGCTCGAAGCTCTGCAACTCCGCCCAGCGCCGGCGCGCAAAAATCTGCACTGACTCGAAGCGAGGCGAGACCGAGATTTGGGCTGCTTTGCGATGGCCCGCGATCGCCGGCAAAGCCAGGCGAGGCATGCGCCTGGAGCGGAATGGAAGTACCACTAACGGCTGGGGCTTCATGCGGAGTGCTACTCGAAGAAGTGCAACGGCGCGTTCGACCTTCTCAGGTTTTCTGCGAAGTCAGGCGAGCGAGGCCGATGGCTTGCGGAGATAGAGCGAACGCGGCTCGAAGAGCTGCTCAAGATTGGCTTTGAGTATCTGCTCGGCCTGCCTCAGTTCAAGACCGATTTCGTAGAGCGCTTTAACCTGCTGATCGAAGACGGCTTTGTGCCAGCCGCGCGGAAAAAAGCTGGAGTCGGTTCCAAAGAGCAGACGCTCAGGACCAAGCAGATCGATCGCTCGGCGGTACACAGTGCGGAGGTCCAGGCCCTCGTACAGCATCCAGCGATTGGTACTGGAGGTGTCGAGATAGACGTTCGGACAGAGATCGGCGAGCATTAAGACCTCGCGCAGCAGGCCGGCTCCGAAGTGAGGAACGATAAAACGGATCTGTGGGAAATGGAGAGCGACCGGATGGAGATGCAGCGGGTCGGAGTAGCGCAGGTCGAACTGGCTCGGAAGGGCGAGCTTTTTGCGGACGCCGACGCTGAGAGCGCCGCAGTGCACAAAGGCCGCGAGATGACCATCGGAGATCGCCTCAAAGATCGGCACGAGTCTCGGATCGGCGATCGAGTAAGTGTGCATGGCCGGGAAGAAGCAGACGCCATGCAGGTTCGGATTGCCCACCGCCGCGGTAACGCGCTCGAGTGCATCTGGCTGCAACGGATCGAGCGTGAAAAACCCGTAGAAGCGCTCAGGATGCGCACCGACTGCAGCGGCGACGCTCGCCTCATCACCAGGAAAGCTTGCAATGAGAAGAGCACGCCCGACGGCGTACCTGTCGAGCTCTGAAAGCCAGCGCGCAGCAAGCAGCGCCGGATCAGGGGAAGGCAGTTCCCAGCCAAGCAGGGAGGAAAGCGCTTCGGTATCGGAGGTCTTCTTCTGGCGCGCGAGCGAATCATAAAAAGCGCGGGAAAAGAAGTGAACGTGCGCGTCGTTTACGGTCAGGTCACCCCAAGGAGTTTCGGCCATGCTCCCACCAGATTCGCATTGCCGCGAATGTCAGCTGACCATGGGCCGGAGTGTATCGCTCAGGATCAGAGTCGGCGCGGTAGCAGCCTGGACGTCATCGACGGTCAGTCCGGGTGCAATTTCGTCAAGACGGAGGCCAGCCGGAACGATTGAGATCACGGCCATCTCGGTCACGATCATGTTGACGACACGCACACCGGTAAGAGGCAGCGTGCACCGGTGCAGAATTTTCGGAGCGCCAGTCTTGGTGGTATGTTCCATGGCGACGATCACGCGGCGCGCGCTCGCCACCAGATCCATAGCGCCACCCATCCCTTTCACGACCTTGCCCGGCACCATCCAATTGGCAAGAGTCCCTTCTTCATCCACTTCCATTGCGCCGAGGATACTAAGATCCACGTGCCCGCCCCGGATCATGGCGAATGAATCGGCGCTGGAGAAGTAGGCCGAGCCGGGAAGCTCCGTCACCGTTTCTTTGCCCGCATTGATGAGATCGGCATCTTCCTCGCCTGGCTCCGGGTATGGGCCGACGCCGAGCATGCCGTTCTCCGATTGAAGAGTGACTTCGATCCCCGGCGGCACATGATTGGCGACCAGAGTGGGCAGACCGATGCCAAGATTAACGTAGAAGCCGTTTTGCAACTCGCGCGCGACGCGCCGGATGATGCGTTCGCGCTTGTCGGCGTCTTTGCGTTTTTCCACTGTACTCAGGACGATCGCTTCCCTTCCCGAACAGTTCTGCGCTCGATCCGATGCTCGTACGATTCGCCTTGGACAATTTTCTTGACGTAGATGCCAGGAGTGACGACGTGATCGGGATCGATTGCACCCGGTTCCACGAGTTCCTCTACTTCCGCGATCGTGACCGTGGCCGCGGTCGCCATCATCGGATTGAAATTCCGCGCCGTCTTGCGATAGACAAGATTGCCAAGCGTATCGCCGCGCCACGCTTTGATGAGCGCGAAGTCCGCCGTCAAGGCACGTTCGAGGAGATAGCTGCGCCCGTCGAACTCACGGGTTTCCTTGCCGTCAGCGACCACCGTGCCCACACCGGCGGGCGTGTAGAAGGCAGGAATGCCGGCGCCACCAGCACGTATGCGTTCGGCCAGAGTGCCTTGCGGGATGAGGGTGACGCCGAGCGTACCGGCGATGACCATGGATTCGAGCAGCCTGTTCTCGCCGACATAGCTACCGATGTGCGAGGCGATCATGCCGGCTTCGAGCATTTTGCCCATGCCGAAGCCATCTATGCCGAGATTATTGCTGATGGTATGCAGCTCTTTGACGCCCTTGCGAATCAAGGCGGCCAGGAGATTTTCAGGTATACCGCACAGCCCAAAACCTCCGATCATGACCGTTGCTCCGTCCGGTATTCCGGCGACTGCCTCGCTCGAGCTTGCGACGACTTTGTTCACGAAGCTTTTGGTCCGCGCATCCATCGCGATGATATCGCGGGAGAAGCCACCTTAGCTCGAGGAAGTGGAGCTCGCCTGGAGTGCCACCGCGGCCTTCGACGCCGACCGCCGGCCGAGCGCAGCGCAGATCGCCGTTCCCGCCTGGACAACTTTTGTGAGATCGACGCCCGTGCGGATGCCCATTCCGTGGAGCATGTAGAGGACATCCTCGGTAGCAACGTTGCCTGTGGCGCCAGGGGCATAGGGGCAGCCTCCCAGACCTGAGACTGAAGTGTCGATGGTGGCGACGCCCGCCTGGAGAGAGGTGAGGGTGTTGGCCAGCGCCTGCCCGAAAGTATCGTGAAAGTGAACGGCCACACTTTCCAGCGGAACATGGCGCAACACTGCGGCGAGCATCTGTTGCGTGCTTAGCGGAGTGCCCGTGCCGATCGTGTCGCCGAGCGAAATCTCATAGCAGCCAAGATCGAACAGCGCTTCCGCGAAGTGTGCGACCTTTGCAGGTGCGACGGCGCCTTCAAAAGGACATCCGAGCACACAAGAAAGATAGCCACGTACCGGAATGCTTAATATCCGAGCAGCCGCGACGACCTTTCTGGAACGCTCGAGGCTCTCGGCGATGGAGCAGTTTATGTTAGCTTGCGAGAACGACTCAGAGGAGGAGATGAAGACAGCAACGGCATCGGGCCGGCATCTGGCAGCCGCCTCCAAGCCCTGCGAATTCGGGACAAGGGCAGTATAGGAGACCCCCGGGATGCGGCGCAGTGCACGGAATACCTGATCGGTACCGGCCATCTGCGGTACGCGCTTGGGCGAAACGAAGCTGCCACATTCGATGGTGTTGAGCCCGGCATCCGCTAGTGCTTCGATCAGCGCCACCCGGGTGCTAACGGGAACTGGAGTTGATTCGTTCTGGAGGCCGTCGCGGGGGCCTACTTCGACCAGGCGAACCCGGCCAGGGAGACTGGCAGTGTTCAAGGTTCGAGATCTTGCCGCTGCCAGTTCTGACGATGTTTCGGGGTGGTCTTTGCGTTTCGCTCGTTCAGAGACCGCGCCGGTTTGGGGGAGCCCACCCGCTTCCGAGCAACGGCTTTTACCCGTTTATTCTTATCGAGCTTGGGCCGCTTCATGGCTGTAGAGCTAATCCTGCAGAAGGCGATCGCCGGCAGCTTTCGTTTCAACAGAGGGATCAACATCGGTCACCGTCAGCATGTTGAAGGCGATCTTTGAGCGAGTAGGAATAAAGTGCACGAATGTCTCGGCCGCGTGCTGCTTTTCAGCTTGAATTTGGCGCGCTAAGACCGCAAGGGGAAGCTCACCGGCGGCTTGCGCAACAGTCGCGAGCGCCTCGTAAAAGGCGCACTCGCCCGCCTCGATCGTGTAAGCAATCAGCAAGTTTTGCAACGTTCGCTCCTCGATGATTGCCCCAATCGAAGCCAAGCGCGGTACAAGGTTCGACAGGGAAGTCAAAGGCGAGGAGCTGTCGGAGAGGGCCGAGCCGAATTCCTGGAGTCGGGCTGAGAGAAGCGTGACGTGGCCGGCAGCTTCGTCGGCACACAGGGCGAACGACGCCTGGACGTCTTCGTCGTCGCTGTCGGCGGCGAATTTGCGCAGTTGCGTTCCGATCTTCTCTTCCGCCGAGATCGCCTCCCGTAGGTACTGGCCGATCAGCTCGCGACTACTCCTAACCAATCCGGATGCCTCGCTTTCTCGAATCAAGGGTCAAGCTGCGATCTGGGTGTGAGAGGAATTAGGCCAAATGGCGAGTTCAATGAACTCGACTTCGAAGCGCTGCTGCTCCCGGGGATCCTGCGACGGCCTGAACACCCGGCAGCACTCGCGGAGGCCGTCCTCGAGCGGTTTATTGGCGGCAGCTTCCTCGCCAAGGACTACGCGTATCAACTCACGCGCCGCCGCGCGCGCCTGATCGGAAGTCTTGGCGAACATCAGATCCTCATAACGGTCATTAATCAGTTGGGTGTGGCGGTTCATAACAATTGTTCTCTAACCAGTTGGACGCGGCAGAACGAATTTTGATTCGCTAGATTATACCGCAGCCAACTTAGTGCGCCAGGACCCTCAAAATCGCATTAGCGATTTCTACGTGAGTTGCGGGAATATTCTGTAACCGGCTTTGTGCGAATTGCGGTCCAGATAGGCGTGACCGAATACGATCTGCGATTGAAATTCCCGTTCAGCGACAAAGGTTTCAAAGTATCTGACGAAATGTGGACGTGCCGGTTAGCAGAAGTTTCCGACCTCCGGCCCGAAGCTGACCGACTTTCCTGGTACCTGGTATTTGAACCTGCAGAGGAGCACCGGCGAGCGCAGCCCATTCGGAAACTGGAAATAGTTACCTCTGCGGCTCAGGTGATTGCAGCCGGCTGGCCTCCGGAAGCGGAAGCGCGAATCGAGGAGTGGCTACAGAGCAATGAGCAGGATGGCCGGGTGGAGTGGTTGCAAGACGGAAAGTAATGGTGAGCCGGGCGGGGCTCGAACCCGCGACCACCGCATTAAAAGTGCGATGCTCTACCAACTGAGCTACCGGCCCGGAGGAGAAAACGTGCTGAAACTCAGGCGCGTTCTCTTACATGGAAAGAATAACATTCGTCCCGGGAGCTAAACCTCCTGGCATGGGCGGTCGACAGTCAGCAAAGCAGGCGAGATCCACGTTCTAAATCCCTGTACGGCAATACGCGGCAAGAAAATATGTTTGGGGCGCGCCGCCAGGGTCATCTAAAAGCTATGCGTTCCGATTCAAAGCAGATAAGCAAAGCCGCAGCTTTTCTGCCAGTTGCGGGTGTTTGCGCGGCGACAATTCTTCTTACACGTAAGTTCGCCGGCAAGACGGAGAAGGCACGATACGGCTTGCGCGGCAAGGTGGTTTTGATTACCGGCGGTTCGCGAGGCTTGGGCCTTGCGATCGCACAGGAACTCGGATCCCGTGGGGCGCGCCTGGCGCTGTGTGCCCGCGATCATGCCGAACTGGAGCGGGCGCGCACGAAACTCACGCAGCTGGGGTTTGAGGTCGAAGTTTTCGCGGCGGATATTTGCCAGGCCGATGAGATTAGAAGTCTGGTGGAGCGAGTGATTGCCCATTACGGCGCAATCGATGTTCTGGTGAATGATGCAGGCAGTATCAGTGTCGGGCCTTACGAGTCGTTCAGTCGCAAGGATTTCGAAGATGCGATGGATCTTATGTTTTGGGCTCCGGTGAACTTGTCGTTCGCCGTGCTGCCGCACATGCGTGAAAAGCGATCCGGACAGATTGTCAATATCACTTCCATTGGCGGACGCGTGAGCGTCCCTCATCTGCTTCCCTACTGCTGCGCGAAGCATGCCTTCGTGGGCTTCTCGACAGGCCTCGGAGCGGAGCTAGACAGTCGAGGGATAAACGTTGTAACGGTCGTTCCAGGATTGATGAGAACCGGCTCCTACATGAACGCCAAATTTCGCGGCGCATCGCAAGAGGAGTTCGCCTGGTTTGGCTTGCTCGGAAACCTACCTGGCTTTTCGGTAGCCGCTGACTACTCGGCTACTTTGATACGAGAAGCAATCGAGGATCGCGAACAAACATGTACCATCTCCTTACCGGCAAAAGTCCTGGTAGCACTAGAGGCGCTAGCTCCTGACGTAAATCGTGCTATCCTAAGTGTCATAAACCGCTTCGCGCTGCCCCAATCGGGGAGCCAACAAGAAGCGACGGGAAAGCAGCTAAACCCCTCTTTGAATATCCTTTTTCAAAGTGTCACGGCGCTAGGTAGATTAGCCGCTAATAGGCTAAACGAGTCTCCGGCCCAGTAACCTAGCTTGCAAAATCCTTAGTAACTAGGTGCTTCTAGTTACATCTATGTAGCGCAGGTACTGAATGCGCAGTTACGTAACTGCCGCTTCTTAAGCTGCCGCAGAGTTTTGTCCAGAGTGGGCGGAGCCTCGCCAGGAAGTGCTCTGCGATGTATCTGAACCGAGGGTTATATTGTTCGCTGAGAGAAACATATTCCAGAGCTTTCTGCAGGCCGGCTTTGAGTGTTCAACTCACAAGCGTGTCTGCGGGCAGCGGCTCGATCTTGTAACATCTACGGGCCACGCTGAGTTTACAGCTGAGGATTATCTCAGACTCCACCCATTTGGAATCAGAACAGTTCGCGAAGCGGCACGCTGGCATTTGATCGAGAGATGCACCGGCACTTTTGATTTCAGCTCACTCGAGAGCATGCTCGATGCGGCTGCCGCCACTGGTACTGAGGTGATTCTCGATCTGCTGCACTTCGGGTGGCCGGACTCAGTTGATCCGCTCAGCGACAAGTTTGCCGAACAGTTTGGAACATTTGTTTCCGCTACAGCTGAGTATCTGAGGAGCCGCCAGGAACGCGTCAGGTTCATTGCGCCGGTAAACGAGATATCGTTTCTTTCGTGGGCGGGAGCGGATGTTGGCTGCATCAACCCGTATCTAACCGGACGAGCCTGGGAGTTCAAGCGCAGCTTAGTGAAGGCTGCTATTACGGCGAGCGCAATTCTACTGGACGAACTGCCGGGGGTGCGATTGATCTCTCCGGAACCAGTGATTCACATAGTCGAAAACCCGGAGTTACCGGGGAGTGGTTCGGAAGCCGAGATGTACACGCTCGCTCAATATCAGGCGTGGGACATGTTATCGGGCAGGCTTGCGCCGGAACTTGGCGGACGGCCCGAATACCTCGATATTCTTGGCGCGAACTTCTACGATCGGAATGAATGGGTGCATCACGGCGAGTGCCTCGAACGCAGTGATGCTCGCTACAAGCCGTTTCACTTAGTACTCCAAGATTTATGGAATCGGTACCACCGTCCGTTGTTTGTGTCGGAGACGGGAACGGAAGATGGTTGGCGGGCGGAGTGGTTCAATTACATCTGCGACGAAGTAGCCATCGCACTTACGCTCGAGATTCCAGTTTCAGGTATTTGTCTTTATCCGGTGCTTAGTCATCCCGGCTGGGAAGACGATCGGCACTGTTACAACGGTCTCTTCGATTACCCGGATGAGGCCGGCAACAGAAACACACATTGGCCACTAGCGCAGGCGCTTCGCAAGCAGCGGTTCAGATTCACACGGAGTAACTCAGCAGCACATGAATTCAATCACCACAGACCTGATTTGTCTTTCTCACCTTCGCTGGGGATTCGTTTTCCAACGACCTCAGCACCTTATGAGCAGGTTCGCGCGGAAGGGTAGAGTCTTCTTTGTCGAGGAGCCGGTGTTTGAGGACGGCGAGCCGGAGCTAAGATCTTCGATTTGTCCGAAGACTGGTGTACGAGTGCAAACCCCTGTGCTGCCGCATGGCCTTGATCCGCAAGAGGTCATTAAGCATCAGAAGCGGCTTCTCAAGTCGATGCTGGAGAAGAATAGCATCCGGAACTACCATGCCTGGTATTACACGCCAATGGCAAGAGAGTTTGCGAGCGAGCTCGAGCCGCGCGTAACTATCTATGACTGCATGGATGAGCTTTCCTGCTTTGCGGGCGCACCTGCGGCGATGCGCCTGAATGAGTTGGCGTTGTTTACAGAGGCCGATCTGGTATTTACAGGCGGAGCCACGCTGTTTGAATCGAAGCGTAAGCAGCATTCGTCGGTTCACCTCTTTCCGAGCAGCGTGGATGTCGGACACTTTGCGCGCGCCCGAAGAATTCAGACTGAGCCGCAAGATCAGGCAAAGCTGCCGCGCCCGCGGCTGGGCTACGCGGGAGTGATTGACGAGCGAATGGATTTTGAGCTGATTCGGCAAGTAGCGGAGCAGCGCCCGGATTGGCAGCTGGTTCTGCTTGGGCCAATCGTTAAGATCAATCCCGATACTCTGCCACATGCCCCAAACATTCACTATTTGGGAATGAAGCAGTATTCAGAACTCCCGGCCTACATGTCGGGGTGGCAGATCGGACTGCTTCCCTTCGCACTGAATGAATCGACGCGTTTCATCAGCCCAACGAAGACTCCCGAGTATCTGGCTGCCGGCTTACAAGTGATTAGTACACCGATCCGCGATGTAGTTTCGCCCTATGGCGAGAAAGGCATGGTCGGTATTGCGCGGAACGCAAAGGATCTTATCCGCATCGCAGAAAAGTATTTGGCGCGGCCCCCGAAAGCTGAGTTTCGCACCCGGGTTGATGCCTTTCTCTCCCAGTCTTCCTGGGACAAAACATGGAGCGATATGAACGAGCTAATTACGAGTGTTCAGGATTCGGGCAAGCCTCGCCCGGTGGTGCTACCAGGCTTCACGCAGACGGGCGTGGCGCATGTTTGATTATTTGGTAGTAGGCGCCGGGTTTGCGGGCGCTGTGGTTGCGGAAAGAATGGCACGGGGCTTCGGGAAGAAGGTTCTGGTTGTCGATCGGCGCACCCACATTGGGGGAAATGCCTACGATCACCTTAACGAAGATGGACATCTTATCCATCGCTATGGTCCGCACATTTTCCACACTAACTCAGAGCAGGTTTTTGACTATCTCTCTCAATTTACTTCCTGGCGTAACTATGAGCACCGGGTGCTCGCATCAGTGGATGGCAAGCTTGTTCCGGTTCCCATCAACCTTGATACGGTCAATCTTCTGTATGGGCTGAAGTTGACTACGGAGGCGGAAGTAGAAGCTTTCTTTGCTTCCCGCGCCGAAGCACGGTCGTCTGTAAGAACTTCGGAAGATGTGGTTGTCAGTAAAGTCGGGCGCGACTTATATGAGAAGTTGTTTCGTAACTATACGAGAAAACAGTGGGGCAAAGATCCCTCCGAATTAGACGCACAAGTAACCGCCAGAATTCCGGTAAGAACCAATCGGGATGATAGATATTTCACCGATCGTTTTCAGGTGATGCCCAAGCACGGCTATACGCGGATGTTTGAAAATATGCTGGACCACCCGAATATTACTGTGCAGACGTCATGCGACTACGCCGAGGTGGTGAAAGAAGCCAAGTTCCGCGAAGTAATCTATAGCGGCCCGGTGGACGAATTCTTCGATTTCAGATTCGGCCAGCTGCCGTATCGATCGCTTCACTTCGAGCACAAAACGTTCGGCCAGGAGTACTTTCAGCCGGTCGCGGTGGTCAATTATCCGAATGATCACGCTTACACGCGGATCACTGAGTTCAAGTACCTCACCGGGCAAACGCATAAGAAAACCAGTGTGGTTTACGAGTTCCCGGCCAGCGAAGGCGATCCTTACTATCCGGTGCCAACGCCCGAGAATGCTGCGCTCTACAAAAAGTACGCGGAGCTCGCGGCACAGCACTCAAATGTTCATTTCGTGGGCCGGCTCGCTACTTACAAGTACTACAACATGGACCAAGTAGTTGCACAGGCACTTACGCTTTGCAAGCAGATCGCGGCTGCACCCGAATTCGTGCCCAGCTTAGTTACCGCGTCCACGGTATCGGTCGCCAGCCCGCTCGCGGTCCGGCCAGCCTTTGTCAGCTGATGTTGAGGTAACAGTTCTCTCGCCGCATCGTGATGATGCGGCGTTTTCATTGTTCGTTTGCTTATCCCGTTGGCAAGCGCTCCCGATCAAAATCCGGGTCTTTAATATATTCACGGTGAGCGCCTACGCTCCAAGAGCCGGGACAAGCGATCCCGAGCTGGCCTCGGCCATTCGGAGAAGAGAGGATCGCCGGGTCCTTGGGCAAATCAGCAGCCGAATCGACGTAACTGACTGTCACTTACTGGATGCCCCTCTACGACTAGGCATTCAGCCGTCAGCTATCTGCGACCCAGAGACTCACGCCTTATCGACAGAGACCGACTTGCGGCAGATCAGCGCAGGCGTACGCCTGCCTAGATCAAATTTGCTGCTGGTCCCGCTTGGTTTGGGTAAACATGTGGATCATGAGGCAGTGCATCGGGCGGCGGTTCGCCTGACACCTGGGAGCAATCTCGCTTTCTACGAAGATCTGCCGTACGCCACATGGACGTCTGAATTAGCAATGCAAGAGAAGATCCAAAAGACGATGTGTTTGACTCGGACTCCGCTCCGGCCATTCGTTGTGCGAACTCCGCACAGCATTGGTAAGAAGCGGCGAGCAATCGCGCAGTATTGGTCCCAGATCGATGCCGCCGGTGCGGCTCTGATCGCCGGCTGGAGCGGCCAGTATGGAGGCGGTGAACGGATTTGGATTCCGCGGCACTCGTCGCGATGGGACTGGCTTTACCGGGACCGGACTACCGGTCCACTCTCCAGAGTGATTCGGTAAACGGCCAAACTGAATCGGTCCAGTGTTGGACAATCGAGAAACCGGCGCTGCGTGCATACCCGTCCAGTTCAGGTTGGACGAACTTGTGGGAAGATTCTGTCCAAATGGTTTCGCCAGCGACAAACTCGAATGACATGTCGAGTGCTCCGACGCGAACCGTCTGTGTGCGGCCCGAGAGCAGGTGCATTTCGATACGACGCTCGTGCGAGTTCCAGCGAGCCTCGTGCGCGAAGGTGCGCAAATCGAAGTTTGCGTCAAGTTCCCGGTTGATACGCCCGAGCACATTCAGGTTAAAAGCGGCTGTGACTCCGGTTGGATCGTCATAGGCGGGCAGCATCAGATCGACATCTTTGACCAGGTCAGCGCCCAGTAGAAAGAGGTCGCCAGGCCTGAGGAATGTACGCAGTTGCGCTAAGAATTCAGGAATCGAGTGCCGCTCGAGATTACCGATCGTGCTGCCTAGAAACAGCAGCAGCATCGGGCCTTCGGGTCGAGTTCGAGAATTTTCTTGTAAACCATCGAACCAATCGGCACAGATGGGACGGATCTCCGCCAAATCCGCTAGCTCTCGTTCGCAAACGCTCAGCGCGGCGCGAGAAACATCGATGGGACGATAAGTAATGCCCTTGTGACGCAGAGCCTCGAGCAGATAACGGGTCTTCCTGCCAGTGCCGCTGCCTAACTCGCAGACGGTCGCAATTGAACCCGCTGCGGCAGCGATCTGTGGCGCATGCTGCTGGAGCAGGCGCTCGTCTGCCCGGGTCAGGCCATACTCCGGAACCAAAGTAATCGCTTCGAATAGAGCGCTTCCAAGATCGTCGTACAGGTAGCGTGAAGGAATCTGCTTTTGACCGCTTTGCGAAAGACCATGAGCCACGTCCCGGGCAAAACTCGAGAGGAGAGGCTGTGTGAGAGTAGCTGACAAGGTTAGTTCTCCACGCAGCGGAACGCCGCGTACATGTATGGGTAATCGTGCCGGAACCAGTTTCGAAACGAACGTCGAAGCAGGCGCGCTGCGGTACGAGAAGAGCCGCCCTTCATAACGAAGTGCTCGCCATCGAAGAAATTTGCGGAGTAGCCAGGATAGCTGGCACGCGGCTCAAACCCGGGAAACGGGCTGAAGACAGTCGAAGTCCACTGCCAACCATTGCCCACGAGTTGATTGACTCCGAACGCACTGGCACCGGCTGGAGTTGCTTCAACAGATTCGGGATCCCAGCGCCTGAAATCGAAGTTACCGTGCATTGGTGCCGGCTCGGCGCTGCCCCAAGGATAATCGCGCTGTCCACCCTCGGGCGTTCCATAGGCCGCGCGGTAGAACTGCTCTTCGGTGGGCAATGTTTTCCCGACCGATCTGGCGTAGGCGACGGCTTCGTCATTGGTTACGTAAACTGGCCAATCAAGCGGCAGCGGAATTTCTTCAAACATTCCGCGATACAGAAAGCGATCACCATCTTTGCGCCAGAAGTGAGGGACGGGCGCGCCGGCTTTTACAAATTGAAGATAGTCGCCATTCGTAATGCTGTTTCTTTGGATGCGAAAAACCCGGCACTGAACGATCCGTCTCCCCGAACTCGTTATCCCAACCAAAAGCCCGCCCGCGTTGCTGACCAAGCACTGCAACACCGGCCGGGATCTCGACCCAAGAGTTTGAGGGACTCTGGCCGGCATGGTTCTCGAGGCGCTCCGCAGCCGCCACATGTTTCATCCTGTAGTCGAAATTATGGAACATGTAGGCAAGCGTTTCGAGGTGCATCTGGCGGTGCTCCAGTGCCAACAACACCACTTCTTCCGGAGCTCGTTCGATATTTCTATCGACATGTTCCCGGCAGCGAGCCACGTACTGTTGCACCTGCGCCATTGAGGGCCAATCCGCGGGCGTATCACTCGGGAGATGAGCGGAATCAGGATCGATTCCAGCTTGAAACAGGTCATCAAACTGGCGATCGGGAGATTCAAGGCCCAATGCTTCGCGACAGATTTGGATGGAATCGAAACCGTCGAAATGACCAACATAAAAGATCACTCGATGCCGTTCCGCGATGGGGCGCTGGTACATCCCTTCCGACGTCAGTATTTGAAAGAGGCGGTCGCTCTCAGCCCGAGCAGAGTGCAACTCAGAAAGAACGTTCGATGTAGTTAGGAGGTTCGATGTTGCTTCTAAAACTGGCATGGTTAGGGCTTCCGACTATCGATTAGATTATTTGCCAACTGGTTCGATGCGATATACGCCAGAGGAATGCCAGAATTCTTCTGCTGATAGTTCCATGACGCACCCTACTTACTAAGCTGGGCTCCGTTCAGAATTTCCTTGGCTAAGTCGAGTGCTTCTTCCCGGCTGTGGATCTCGCCCTCGAGCTGTGCGGTTTCAACGGCATGCAGTGCACGTGTAAACTCAGGGCCCGGCTTGAACCCGCTTACAATCAAGTCCCGGCCGTTGATGAGTCGCTGCGGCCGCAGTTCCTCCTGCTGGAACTCGAGTAGCTTTGCTTGCACAAACCGATAGGAATCGGTGAAGCCGTTGCTGGCAAGGCAGTCAAGACGATGGAGTTCGAGGTGTTCGCCGAATCGCGGCAAGCACAGGAAGCGCTTTAGAGTGCTGAGCCGCATCTGCCTCACGTCTTTGAATCGCATATGGTTGGCCACTAGCGCCAGGATCTGTTGCGTGTCCTCATTGGAGAACCGCAGCCGAGCGAGTATGTTACGCGCTATCTCTGTACCTACTTCGGCGTGCCCGTTGAATCGGATACGGTCGGCCACCGTAAATGTGGCGGGCTTACCCACGTCGTGCAGCAAAACGCCGAAGGCCAGGGTTAGAGAAGGCCGGTCGAGTTGCTCAAGCATGAGCAGCACATGCGTCCAGACATCACCTTCCGGGTGAAACTCAGGCGGCTGCCGGACCCCCTGGAACGCCTTTATTTCCGGGAGAATTTGCTCGAGGAGACCGGTCTTGTCGAGCAGTTGGAGACCGTGACGTGCGTTTCCCTCAGTGAAAATACGAGTGAGCTCATCACGGATGCGCTCTGCCGAAACCTGCCCGATCGAAGGTGCTTGCTGCCGCAGCGCCGCGAGAGTTTTTGGCTCGATGGCGAAATCCAGACGAGCCGCGAACCGCACGGCACGCAACATCCGGAGATAGTCTTCGCCAAAACGGACGGCGGGATCGCCGATGGCTCGAATGGTGCGAGCTGCAAGATCTGCTTGACCGCCGACGAAGTCGAAGACAATACCTTGAAGCGGGTCCTCCATGAGACCGTTGATCGTGAAATCGCGCCGGCGGGCATCGAGCGCCGGGTCAGTAACAAAGAGGACCTGGTCGGGCCGGCGTCCGTCAGTATAGGCGCCTTCGCTGCGAAAGGTTGCGACTTCCACATGCGCCCCGGAGGCATCCGTTACGCGGACAACACCAAAGTGCGCGCCGACTAAATGGGAGCCCGGGAAATAGTTTGCAATTTGCTGCGGTGTTGCTTCAGTGGCGACATCGAAGTCTTTCGGCGCGATGCGCAGCAAACGATCACGTACACATCCGCCGACCAGAAGAGCGACATGAGCGCGCGCTTTTAACGATTCGATAACAGCAATCGCAAGCTCTTCGTGCGTCACGGCGTTACTTCCGTGCGCGGCTGTTCAGCCGCTTGCCGCCTTTTCGGAGTCGATCAAACCTACGTTGGCGTCATCCTCCACAGCATCCGTGGCTTCATGCTCGCCAGACTCGCCATTGAGGGCTGCAGCCGCTGCAAGCGCGTCAGCTTCCGCTTTCTTCAACTCTTTTTTCGAAGGCGGAGCTTGCTCATGACGATAGTCGTGGTCGTGGTAACAGGTGCGGCACCGCACTTTAGCCGCCTGTCCATCCACTAGCGACACAATTGAGTGGTTAGTAACGCGGCGGCACTTGATGCAGTGATCATCGATCACGTCACCTAATCGCATTTCGTCCATCATCGGCCCGTCAAGCGGAGTATATCAAGTTCGGGAAATAGGGAGAGCTTTGCTAGACTGAAACATCTGACCGAGCGGCCAGGTAGCTCAGTCGGTAGAGCGCAGCCCTGAAAAGGCTGGCGTCGGCGGTTCGATTCCGTCCCTGGCCACCATACAAATAAGCCAACCAAAGTAGCCAAGCTTATCGCTTCCCCTCCAAAGATCAATCTCCCTTACGTGGTTTTTCTTGCTTCGGCGGCGGCTCTGGGAGGGCTTCTCTTTGGTTTCGACATTGCAATCATCACCGGTGCTGGTCCGTTTCTGGCCGAGCATTTCCACCTGGGAGACCTGAGCCTCGGGTTCGCCTTCAGCTCGCTACTGTTCGGGTGCGTGGTGGGCTCGGCCGTAGCAGGCCGCGTTACGGATCTTTACGGTCGCCGGAAGATTCTGCTTTGGGTCGCGGTTATTTTTGCGCTTACCTCGGTCGGGACAGGTCTTGCGCCCGGATTTCCGGCTTTTCTTGTAGCACGATTTCTAGGCGGGATTGCGGTGGGAGGAGCCTCCATCCTGTCGCCGATGTACGTTGCAGAGGTGGCACCCCCTTCAATAAGAGGGCGCCTCGGAGCGCTGTATCAACTGTCAATTATCCTCGGCATTTTGATGTCGTATGCAATCAACTACCTGTTGCGCGACATGGGTGCTTCGAACTGGCGCTGGATGTTTATCACCGGCGCGGTTCCTGCGCTCATCTTTTTTCTGCTCCTCATCAGAGCGCCCGAGACGCCGCGGTATCTGATGATTGCCGGGCGTGAGCCGGAAGCCCGGCACATACTTGAGCGTATTGCCGGACCGGAAACAGCCGCTTTCGAGATCGCAGAGATCCGCGCTACCCTATCGCAGAAACGGAACGGGTGGAGAGATCTTGGTGAACGTTCCGTCAAGCGTGCCGTGATCGTTGGTTTTTTCCTGGCCATTCTGATTCACTTCTCCGGGATTAACACGGTGATCGATTACGCCCCGGCGATTTTCCGTTCGGCCGGTTGGAAGATGGACGCGGCGCTTTTCTCCACGTTTATCGTTGGCGTGACAAATGCCAGCTTCACGCTGCTGTCCTTTTGGACGATCGACCGGTTCGGCCGCAAGCCGCTCTACGTCATCGGTTCGCTGGGTATGGCTGCAGCGCTCATTGTGCTGACAGCCGTTTCAGCGCTCGGACTTTTCAAGGGTTGGATCGTGCTGGTTTTGATTCTGACCTACCTGGCGTTCTTCGCTTCCTGCATCGGGCCGGTCTTCTGGACGCTTGTGCCGGAGATTTTTCCCAATCACATCCGCGGCACAGCGATGACTGTGCCTGTGCTGACGCAATGGATCGCGAACGCGGTGGTGGTGCTGTTTTTCCCGCTGGCGTTCAACCGGATTGGGAAGCCGATTACATTCGCTTTTCTGGCGGTGATGGCGATTGCGCAGGCGGTGTTTACTATCTTCTTTGTCCCGGAGACGAGGAATAAGCCGCTCGAAGAGATCGAAGAGTATTGGAGCGCGGCGGCGCGCAAGTAGCAGAGCTAGTACTGGCGAGAATTCCGCTCCTTCCAGTCGCGGCTCAGAGAGAGATCGACGCGAGCGCGGGCAGCATGGGCAGTTGCCGGAGGCGTTTGCCCGTTGCCGCAAAAATTGCATTGCCGATCGACGGCGCCGCTACAGTAATGGGAGACTCACCTGCGCCCGCCGAAGGCAGGTCACGGCGGTCGATGAGCAGAACTTCGATCTCCGGCATATCAGCAAAGCGCGGCACGCGATAAGCGGAAAGCCGGGCATTCAGAATTCGATTCTTGTCGAACTTAAGCTGCTCGAAAAGCGCGCCGCCAATGCCTTGCACGATCGCGCCTTCCACCTGATTCGAGAGAATGTCGGGATTGAAAACCGCGCCCGCGTCGAAGGCCGCCACCATGCGCGCCAGATGGACCGTTGCACCGGAGACGCGCAGCTCCGTGAAGAGCGCGAGGTGACCGCCTTTTTCGACGTTGCAGGCCAACCCATAACCGACGCCGTTGCCGCTTTTGTGCTTGCCCCAATCGAAGCGCTCGGCCGCGCGCGCGAGTACGGCTTTGAGCCGGGGATTATCGATATTGCGCAACCGCAGTTCGAGCGGATCGAGACGGAGCGCCGCCGCGATCTCATCTACATGTGTCTCACGAGCGAAGGTGTTGCCGGTGGCTGCCAGCGAACGGTAAGACCCCTGCTGCAGCGGAGACTCCGATGCATGGTAGGCCGCGTAGCGGTTTGGAATGCGATAGGGAACCGAAAGTGATGCAGCGCCGCCGTTGTAATTGCGGAACTCCCAAGCCAGAATATTGCCATCGCGATCGACGCCGCTGCTCACCTCCATGACAGCGGCCGGCCGGCAGTATGATTGCGTAAACTCGTCCTGACGCGACCAGGCCAAACGAACTGGTTGCGTGACGCCGCGAGCGAACTGCGCTGCTTCAAGCTCGCACTCCGAGCCATGCTTCCCGCCATAGCCGGAACCGGTATCGGAGACGATCACGCGTATGTTTTTCTCCGGCATCTTCAGCGCTCCCGCAATCTCGGCGCGCACAATGAAGGGGGCCTGCGTGCCGCAGCGGATAGTCAGTGTATCGCCTTGCCACTGCGCGACCGCTGCACGAGCTTCCAACGGCACGTGGGCAATGTAGTCGATCTGATAAGTTCCGTTAAGCTTGTGGACCGCGGCCGCCATGCCGCTGCTGAGGGAACCCTCCTGCAGGATGGCAGGGTAACGACCGAACTCCTTCGGCTCGGGCGGCTTTGAGTTCGCTTTGATATCGCGGAAGAGATTGGCCGGGTCGCCAAGCTGGTCGTCACTCCAATGTGTTTCTATCAGCGCTAGCGCCGCCTCGGCCTGCTGAGGCGTAGGAGCTGTAACGCCAAGCAAGTTGCCTTCGTGGACGACCCGCACGCCCGGCAGATGTTCGGCCTTCGAAGCATCGTAGGAGAGCAGCTTCGAACGATGGTTCGGAGGACGCAATGCTCGCGCATGCAGCATTGCATCGAACTGCAGATCAGAGGAATAATGATGAGCGCCGGTCACGATGGACGCTCCATTGACCGACCGCAACGCGGTTCCACAAACCTGCCAATCTTTGGCAGCCGTAATCGTAGCCGATCCGCTGACGGCTTGGGAAAGCAGCGGACTCTTGACAAGATCGCGATAGGCGTACACGCGACCGTCCGGTGCGGTTACTTGTCCGCTGTTTACCGCAAGCTTTAGCGGATCAACACCCCATTCAGAGGCGGCGCAGCGCCCGAGCAGCTCGCGCATCGCAGCGCAGGCCTGGCGCACGACGGGCACTGTCTCCGGAGTGGTCAGGCTGCCCCATGTGCCGCCGTCATCGGGGACAAGATCGGTGTCTCCCATGATCAGGTGAATTTTCGGCGGCTCGACATGCAGTTCTTCCGCCGCAGCCTGCGTCAGCGTCGTTCGGATGCCTTGCCCACACTCGACCTTCCCGGTGAGCACCGTCACCGTGCCATCGTCAGCGAGGTGCAAGCGCGAGATCAGCGACGGATGTTTCTGAGGGCCCGCCTTCTCCTCGTCAGCTTCCACGTTTCGCAGCGTGATGAAGAACAACGCGCCCGCCCCGAGTCTCAGCAAAGCAGCTCGCCGGCTTAAATTGCCCGTAGCCTGAGTTTCGGATTCCGCCCGAGGATACTCGAGCGAGATTGAGCTCTCAAGCACGCCCCACGCCTTCCGCCACCTGCTGGACCGCCTTGATGATTCGTGAGTAAGTCCCGCAGCGGCATACATTGCCGTTCAGGCCCGTGCGCATATCGTTCATCGAAGGCTTAGGGTGGGTATTCAAAAACCCGACTGTCGCCATGATCATGCCGGGTGTACAAAAGCCGCACTGAAAGGCGGAATGATCGAGGAAAGCCTGTTGCACCGGATGCAGCTCAGGGCCACTTGCGAGACCTTCGATCGTCAGAATGGGCCGCGAGCCAACGTCGGCCAAAGGGGTAAGGCAAGAGTGAATCGGTTTGCCATCGAGCAGCACGGTGCAAGCACCGCATTGGCCTTCTCCGCAGCCTGGTTTCGCGCCGGTCAGATGCAAGTCTTCACGGAGAACAAAAAGCAGCGGCTTCGTCCCATCCGCGTTTACCGTGGCCGCTGTTCCGTTGACTGTTAGTTGAAAGATCGCCATGTCAAACTCACCTAAGCCTAGTGTCCGCGCGCGGCTTTTCTGGTTCTCGGCGCGGGCTTCGCTCCCCCACCGGCACTCTCTCGCTCGGACGCCGGCTGGACCGAGGATGCCGGCTTTTTGAGATTTGCCAGACTCCGGCGCAACGCATCCGCGATATCGACGACTTCGGCCTGCCTCGGCACGGCCGGCTCCACTGCCAGCGGCTGACCCTTCACCTTGCTATCGATGATTGCCTGGATCTTTTCACGATAAGTATCGTGATACTTCTCGGGATCGAAAGGCGCTTCGAGCGAACGGACGAGCGTCTCGGCCAACTCGAGCTCTTTCGGCCGGACTTCCGAGATATCGGCATGGAATTCCTCCTCCGCTCTTACCTCTGAAGCAAAGAACATGGTGTGCGCGAGAACGCCCATTTTGCCGGGACGAAGCACCACGACATGCTCGCGCCCATGCATGGCAAATTTGGCAATCGCCACCAGCCCTGTCGTCTGGAAGGCGCGGTAGAGCAAGGCGTATGCCTTCTCGCCGGCCTCTTCCGGAGTGACGTAGTAGGAAGTCTCGAAGTATACGGGATCGATTGCGACAAGCTCGACGAACTCTTCGATCTCCATGGCGGCAGAGGTCTGTGGCGCGGCACTCTTCAGTTCTTCCGGGTCGAGTGCCACAAACCGGTCCTTCTCGTATTCGTAACCTTTCACGACCGACGTCGGCGCAACAACTTCATCAGTGCCTTTTCGGACTGAAACCTGCTTCACAGGCGTTAGAACCGAGGCAGCTTGTGCCTGCTCCGCCGGCGCGGCGGATGGCGCGGTAACCGATCTTAGCGCAGCCTGGCTGGAAAGCGATTGAGGTCCGCGAGCGAAGACCGGCGAAGGCCGATCGATCTCTTCGCTGTACGCAGAGGAGCGCTCCTGAACTCCGGCAGGTTCCCGGTGAAGCCGCCGCAGGCTAATGCGTTCCGCACGCGCCGCGCGAAAGAGCCGCACGGGAATCGAAATCAGACCAAACGAGATGTAGCCCCGCCAGACTGTAGACGCCATCGAGTCCTCCTCCTCTGCCCGCTTATTCCATTCTAGTGACGGTGCGCCTCAAGTTCTTATTACAATCCGTCTCCGGCTGGCGAAATGGATTCGATTCGGCTGCGTCCATATTCAAGTGAATAATTCGATAGACACGACCGAACGACGTTTGAAGTTTCTCTATTTCCTGTTAGGTATTTCGATACCGCTAGCCGGCTTTGCACTCTGGACGCGCACTCACCCGTCCCGAAAACGCCAGATCGATCAGGCTCACGACATTACGGTCGAGGATAGCTTCCCGGCGAGTGATCCGCCGTCAGCCTGGTAAATGCGCCCGCTACTTGGCTATACTCAAGCTGGAAATGAGTAACAGAAAGTCACCGGTTCAGCCGGTTGCAGCTCTGCTGATAGCCGCCGCTGCCCTGCTCCGCCTGGTGCCGCATCCTCCTAACTTTGCACCTGTGGGAGGTCTTGCGCTGTTCGGGGGTGCCAGACTCAAAGGATGGCAGGCGTATCTTGTCCCGCTGCTTGCCATGCTGATTACCGATCCGATCCTGAGCCATCTGCAAGGTTACTCTGCATACTCGCGGGCAACGCCGGTGATTTATGGTTGTTTCCTGCTGTATGTAGCGCTGGGGCGTATCCTGATTGGGTCTTCCACAAATGGATTGCGCATTGCCTCAGTCGCGGCCCTGGGAAGTCTTCAATTCTTCCTCTTCACTAACCTCTTCGAGTGGTGGGCAGGCGGGTCGATGTACCCGCACAACGCCGCCGGACTCGCACTCTGCTACACCGCTGCCCTACCCTTTTTCGGGCGAACCCTGGTAGCGGATTTGTTTTACTGCGCAGTCTTGTTCTCGGCGCATATGTTGGTAAGCCGCCGAGTGGAAGAGTCCAATTCCCGCATCGCTACGCTGTAGCGCGGATGGGGCGCTTTACCCCATCCGTGATGCGAAGTTTAGACTCCCTCTGAGCCGTGTAGCTTTACAAGCTTGTTGTAGATTCCAAGTGCCAGGAACGTAGGCGCCCAGTGCCCCACAAAAGTAGCCTTCTTCTCGTCACCCGATAACTGGAAAAACAGCGACGTCCCAATGGATGCTAGCGCCGCCCATAGAAACAAGTCGGACGGAAGCTTAGCCGTTTGCTGCTCAATACTGCGGGCCAGCGGCCCTTCCCTGTGTTCCTCGCGTGCGCCCGGACGCGGGTCGACGCTGGCAAGATCTTTGTACTCCATTGTGAATCTCTCCTTTTGCGTTACTACGAGACTGGATGCTCGTTTCGTTTAAGTGATTCGTTAAAGGTACGAGTGATTTCCTTTTATTACGGAAAGCGGCACTTGGCTATTCGTAACGCAGGGCTTCGGTGGGATTCAGTTGGGACGCCCGCCGGGCCGGCAAAAGGCCGAAGCCTACGCCGACGCTGAACGAAACGGCAAAGGCAACCAGTACGGAGAGCAAGGAAATTGGCACGTATACCTGTTTTCCGAACACGCTCTTGCTCAGGATATTGATGCTAAGCGGAATAGAAAGACCGATCACGATTCCGATCATGCCGCCTATCAGGCTGATCAGCACCGATTCAACTAAGAATTGCAACAGCACTTCCCGGCGCGACGCCCCCACCGCCATGCGCAGTCCGATCTCGCGCGTGCGCTCGGTGACGGTCACCAGCATGATATTCATAATCCCGATACCAGAGATCACGAGCGCAATCGTCGAGACGATGATCAGGACGACTGTCAGCACATTTGCGATCTGGCTGGCGGCATCGAGAATAGCCGTCAGATCCTGCACGGTATACTTCGCTGCGGCACGATGCCGGCTCTGCAGAATCTCGGCAACTCGCAAGCGGACAGCGGGAACATCGTCCGCGGCTCTCACCTCGAGCCAAACCGGATCGACCCGCTCGTATTGCGTGAAATACTTCATCACCGAGATCGGAATCAGGATTGTCTCGTCCTGGATCTCACCCGTTCCGAAGGTGCTGGTCTTCTCCCGAAAAGTGCCAATCACGGTGAATCGCAGCTGCCGTATTCTGATGTTCTGATCGATGGCTGCTTCCTGGCTTCCAAAAAGCCGGATGGCCAGCTTTTCCGTTAAGAGCGCGACGCGCTCCCGGAGCTTAATGTCGCTTGCATCAAACCGGCGCCCGGCCAGAATCACGAGTTTTCTGACAAACGAATAATATTCGTCGACACCGTCTACAGTAACTTGGCGGACCTTTCCCTCGACAACGATGTCGTCGTGGGTTGCCATCACCGACGTTGCGGCCACAATCCGGTCGTCGAGGATATCGCGAAGGGCTTGCACATCGGCCAGCTTGATGTAATCGCCTTGTACCTGGGCCGCATTCTCCCCGCCGGCATCAGAACTGGCTGTTACGAGGTTCGAGCCGATACCGCGAATTTGATCCAGAATGAGATCTTTGCTGGCAAGGGAGATGGTGACAACCAGAATCACCGAAGCGTTCCCGATGATCAGGCCGAGAGCCGTGAGGAACGTACGGAGGCGATTGGCACGCAGAGCTTGCAGGCTGAACTTAATCGCCTCAGACAGTTTCATCTGTTCTTAGAGGGGCCGCTGCACGGCGCGCAGACTCGCACTCAATGGAGTCTGACTCAGGCTCCGCCGGCTTGCTTTAAAAGTCGAAGTGCTTCGTCGCGCGGCGGGTCGTCGGCCGTAATGGCTGAGTGAACATACTTATTGAGCAGCTCGCGCGCCTCATTGAGGTTGCGCTTCTGCCGGACAAGCACATCTGCTTGCGCGAACCATATTCGCGGATTATTCGGCGAGACTTCTTGCGCTTTGGCAAATAACGCATCGCTTTCTGAAATGCGTCCCTGAGTCGCCAGGAACTTGGCCAATGCAATCAGATGTCCCACTGAGTGCGGAGCCGCGGCGACCGCCTCTCGCAGGTGCTTCTCGGCGCTGCCAAACTCTTTTCTTTTCTGGTCGAGCTTAAATCTGTCGTAGTATGCCTCGCCCGGATCGATGGCGCTGAGCTTATCGGCAACCAGAGCCGCTTTCTCCAGCCCGCCGCCCAGGAAACCGGGAGCTTCCAAGTAGTAATCGAACAAGTCGTCCAACGCGTCGCGGTTCTTCGGATCGAGCGCCACTGATTTTTCGAAAGCCTGCCGGGCCTTCGAAGCCCATGCCGGAGCCGAGAGCGGATTGCCCATCTCGGCGCGTTTGCCATAGGCACGGCCGAGCCAGTCTACGTACTCGCTGTTCTTAGCATCGGCAGCCGAAGCTTTCTCCAACCGATCAGAAGCCTTCTTGAACTCTCCCATCATGAAGTAGTTACGACCGAGGAGGAAATTCGTTGGGCCGTCATTCGCGTCATGGTCGAGAGAGGCTAGGGAAGCTTCGTAATTCGTCCGCCGGTAGAGCTCTTCGGCTTTACTCAAATCCTGAGCAGTGAAAGCGCTAATGGCAAATAGGGCCAGCAACAAAGCTACCGAGGCGATCTGCCACGGCCACCTTTTGGCCCTTAAGACTTTTATCAGTAACATTTGACCCACCCAACCCTATCAAACTAGATGCATACCTACCCAGCAAGGTTGCGATAGGTGAAACACCAGCCAAAGCGCCGTTATTTCCGTGTTTTCTGGTTGAAACACCTTTGAAAGGCGTATTCAAGCTGACGTTATAGTATGGTTAGGCTGAAATCCACTGTGGAGGGGTTACAACAATTATGCTTTCCGAGTTGCGGAAGTTAATTTTTGCAGGAGGCTGTGTTCTTCTTGCCGCCAGCGGGGCTTTGGCCCAGACAGCCACGCTGCAGGGCGATGTGAAGGACGGCAGCGGCCAGCCTTTGAAGGGCGCGGTAATCAAGCTCGACCGTACTGACATCAAGGGTCACTATCAGGTCAAATCGGACAAGAAGGGACACTGGCTGTACACCGGCCTGCCGGGCGCCAGTACTTTCGATATCTCTTGTGAAGTGGACGGAAAGTTGGTGGATAAAGCCACCGGCGTAAAAGCTTCGTATGGCGACAACCCGAATATCGATTTCGATCTCCGCAAGGTACAGAAGCAGCAGGCAGCGGCTCAACAGGCGAACCAGACGGGTAATTTAACCCAGGATCAGGCGCGCGGCATGAGTAAGGAGCAGAAGGAGCAGTACGAAGCTCAACTCAAGAAGAACGCCGAATCGATTAAGAAAAATAAAGCTCTGAACGACACTTACAACGCAGCCCAGGATTCACTCAAAGCGGCGGCGGCGGATACAGACCCGGCTAAGAAGACGGCCGACTATCAGGCGGCGGTGGATAAGCTGAACCAGGCGAGCCAGATGGACGCTAATCAGGTGGCCATTTGGGATACTCTCGGGCAGGCTTATGAAGGGCTCGGGAAGGCTCAGACAGGCGACGATCGCAACAAGTCATTAGACCAGGCAGTTGAAGCTTATAAGAAAGGCTTAGCAATCAAGCCCGACGATCCGGCCGTATACAACCAGCTTGGCAACATCTACGGCATTCAGAAGAAAATGCCCGAGGCGACTGAAGCTTTAACGAAGGCGGCACAGCTCGATCCATCCATGGCGCCGAAGGCCTACTTCAACATGGGGGCCAACCTCGTGAATGGCGGTCAGCCAGATAAGGCGACTGATTTCTTCAAGAAGGCCGCCGATGCCGACCCAAATTATGCAGAAGCGTGGTATCAATACGGCAGTTTGTTGATGATGCAGGGCAAGGTGGATCCGAAGACGGGCCAGCAAGCGTATCCGCCCGACACCTCAACTGCTTTGAAGAAGTACCTCGACCTGCAGCCAAGCGGTCCGCATGCCCAGGAGGCGACCGCCATGTTGCAGGCCTTAGGTGAAACGGTGCAGACGAAAGTTGTTGTTCCGGGAGCTAAGAAGAAGAAGCCCTAATCGGGCGTTATGTTCCGCGCTGTATTAGAACTGCTGTTGATGATTGCGGCCGTGCTGGTAGCACGCGCCGTGTTGAAAGCCGTATTGGGCGGGATTGCGCGCGCGTCAGCCGATTCGTTTGGCGGGCAGTCTACTTCTGCCAGTTCTGGCGGACGGGGGGAGCGTCAGGCATCTTCCCGCCCTGAAGCTTCGCGCACGGGCATGGGTGAATTGCACAAAGACCCGGTTTGCGGAACGTATGTCGCCGAATCCTCTGCGCTCCGGCGCCAGTCCGGCGGCCAGACGTTTTATTACTGCTCCGAAGCGTGCCGCGAGAAACACTCGCTCGTGACACGCTAAGCGGAGTCAATAAACGCCGCGCTCGTTAAGCGCTTAGCCCAGCCAGTGCGGGTTCTGCGCTGTTCCGTCGTAGATGGTTGATGTCTTAAACGGCTCGAATTCGCCGCGCATAGCCGCTTCTCGAGTTTTGTTGAGCAGGGCCGTCAGCTCACCTTGCGTAAGAGGCTTAAATGTCCGCGCTGCTTCGAAAGCCTGGTCTAAAATCTTCAGACTGTCGCAGCCCGTAATCACCACCGATGTGGGCAAGCTCATGGCATAGTGCAGGCACTCGAGGGCAGTGACGGTTCCGCTCTTCAATAAAAATCCGTTGCCCATCGACTTCATCCCGAGCACCGCAATGCCCTGCTCCACCAGTTTCGGCAGCACGCCGTCGTGGAAGCTTCGAAAATGCGCATCCATAAGATTGAGCGGCATCTGGCAGGCATCGAAATGAAAGTTGTGCTGCTTTGCCACCTCCAGCATGCGCTCGTGAACAAGCGGATCTTTGTGCCCGGTAAAGCCGACGTAGCGAATTTTGCCGGCCTGTTTGGCCGCGGTAACCGCCTCAAGAGCGCCGTCTTTGGCAAAGAAACGGTCGGGATCTTCGAGCCGGATGTTTTCGTGGAACTGCATCAGGTCGATGTGGTCGGTCTGCAGCCGTTTCAGTGACTCATCGATCTGCTGCGCTGCGGCTTGTCTGGTACGTCCATCAAACTTCGTCATCAGGAACGCCTTCTGCCGGTAGCCATCCTGCAGAGCCTTCCCCATGCGCACTTCCGAGACGCCGTCGGCGTAGTCCCAGCAGTTATCGAGAAAATTCATGCCGCGATCGAGCGCCGAGCGCACGATCCGGATGCTCTCTTCCTCGCTCGGCATCGAAAGATGATATCCACCCAGGCCAATGGCGGACACGCGCTCCCCGGTTTTGCCGAGCTGACGGTAGCTCATGCCATGGCTCTCCGGGCCTCCGGCATTCTGCCCTTGGGCGGCACCGCCCGCGAACGCCGTCACGCCCGCGCCCGCTATTACATTCAAAGCTTCTCGTCGATCCATGCTAGTAGAGTAAACCCTTGTCGAACTCGTCTTCTGGGAGATTTTGGACCATCCTTACGGGATGATCAGAGCTATGCCAGAGACGTCAACTCACTCTTTACTGGAACAGCTTTTGGATTCTTGGGATCGGAACAATGCGATCCTGCTCAACCTGCTTCAATTGCTGCCGGGAGGCGGACTGGAGGCGCGAGTCACGAACGATAGCCCATCGGTCGCACAGCTATTCGCTCACATGCACTTTGTGCGACTCGTCTTCATTTCTGAAGACGCGCCGGAATTCGCCAGAGAACTTCCCCAAAACGAATGGGCGTCCGGACTCGACACCCCTCGCCTTAGGCAGCTGTTGCGGGAGAGCGCCCAGGCAGTACGCGACGCGGTGAAGCACAAAGTGGAGACGGGAGGGGAGATGAAAATGCACTACGATCATCCGATCCTTTTCCTGCAGCACATGATCTGGCACGAAGGCTATCACCACGGCCAAATTAAGTTGGCTCTTAAGACGGCAGGATGCGGTATCAGCGACGAACAAGCCGGACCAGCCACCTGGGACATCTGGATGCAGAAGAAGTGAGCGGGCCGGCGTGGAACACGGCTGAAATAAAACCGGCTGCTACAACGGAAGTAATGAACTGGACAGCGGTGGGCGCGATCTTGTTAGCAGCGGCAGTAGCACTGGGAGCTTTCGGCGCGCATGGACTGCGCTCACGGCTCGACACGTACTCGATGTCGGTGTACGAGAAAGCAGTCTTCTATCACTTCGTTCATGCGCTTGGAATTCTGCTGGTGGCGCTGCTCGCGCGCACAAACGCCATCAGTCCTGCTGGACAAGAACGCGTGGGCTGGCTGCTGGCCGCCGGCATTCTCGTCTTCTCCGGCAGCCTTTACGCGCTGGCCATCTCCGGCGTTCGCATGCTCGGCGCGATTACACCGCTCGGCGGCATCGCCTTCATTGCCGCCTGGCTGATGCTTGCTTACGAGGCGACGCGGGCTCCACGCTGACGATCGTACGGGCTCCCAACCCGTCCGGCAGTTCGAAGGTCTCCAGTACCTTAGCAAACGCTCGCCTGGCATTCAGATCGCGGAGCTCGGCTGCCACATCGGGTCCTTTGTACAGCAGAAAACGCGAGCCCTGCTGCAAAGCTTTGACACACAAATCGACGAACTTGTCAATGGGAGCAACCGCGCGAGCCGTCACGATATCGGGACGCAGCCGCAGGGCCAGCACCTCGGCGCGCTCGCTTGAGACCTCCACGTTCGCCAGATCGAGCGTCTCCACCACTGATTCGACAAACCGCGCCTTCTTGCCAATCGATTCGGAGAGAACGAAGCGAACTTCCGGGAGAACAATCGCCAGTGGAACACCCGGGAAGCCAGCGCCCGTGCCCGCGTCCAGAACTCGCGCCGCACCCTCGAAGTATCGCCAGGGCAGCACCGAATCGAGCACATGCTTAATTGCCGCCTCGGTCGGAGTGGAGATGCGCGTCAGGTTCATGTAGGCATTCGCCGCTTCGATCAGCTCTAAATGCCGGGCTGATTTTTCGATCAGACGTTCGCGATGCGGGATGTCACGCGGCAATACCCGCTCGAGTTCTTCCTCGAATCTCACGCCCTCATCTTGGCATTTACGCCGGTACGCGACACTAGGGTTGCATGTTAAGAGCTGGAATTGTGGGGCTTCCGAACGTCGGGAAGAGCACCTTGTTCAACGCAGTTACGCAGACCAGAAAGGCCATGGCTGCCAATTACCGTTTTTGCACCATCGACCCTAACACCGGGGTTGTGACCGTGCCGGACGAACGCCTGGAAGTGCTGGCCAAATTGAGTAAGTCGCAGAAGATCGTACCCGCCGTGTTCGAGTTTGTCGATATAGCCGGCTTAGTAAAAGGCGCGAGCACGGGCGAGGGTCTCGGTAATCAGTTCCTGGGCCACATACGAGAAGTCGACGCGATCGTGCAGGTGGTCCGGTGCTTCGAAGATTCAAACATCGAGCACGTGATGGATAGCGTGGATCCGGTGCGCGACATTGAGATCATCAATACCGAGCTGGTACTCGCCGATCTGGAGTCGGTTGAAAAGCGCAAAGCAAAGCAGTTGAAAGCGGCGAAAAGCGGCGACAAGAAGGCGCTCGCCGAAGTGCAGCTCCTAGAGAAACTCGAGGCGCATCTCAACACCGGCAAAACCGTTGTGACGCTCGACCTTACTCCGGAAGAGAGAGCTTCGGTGCGGCTTTTCTTCCTGCTCACGGCAAAACCGACTCTGTTCGCCTGCAATGTGGCTGAAGGCGATCTGGCCGCCGCCGACAAAAACGAATTTGTGCGGCAGGTACGCAGTTACGTGAAGGAACACCACGATACGAGTGCGGTGGTGGTTTCGGCCGAGATTGAATCGGAGCTTGTGATGTTATCGCCTGATGAGCGGGCCGAGTATCTGGCCGAACTCGGCGTAAGCGATACGGGGGCGAGTAATCTGATCCGCGAGGCGTACACGTTGCTCGGGCTGCGGACCTATCTGACAACCGGAGAGAAGGAAACGCGCGCCTGGACAATTCATGCCGGCGACAAAGCGCCGCAGGCTGCCGGTGTGATTCACTCCGACTTCGAGAAGAGCTTTATCTCCGCCGAAGTTGTTTCCTACTCGGATCTCGTGCAGCTCGGCTCTTTCGCCAAAGCTCGCGAGCAGGGCAAGTTGCGCACCGAAGGCAAGGAGTATGTGATACAGGACGGCGACGTAGTCGAGTTTAAAACTTACGTCTAGTTCTCCACGCCACCCCGCGCGCGCTTATTCTTTGTCCTGGTCGAGGACGCTCGAGCGATCGATGCGCTCGCCTTGGAAGTACACCGAGTTGATGTGGCTCGTGACGGCGATATCCTGCACGGGATCGCCATCGAGCAGGATAAATGTTGCATCCATCCCCGGCTGAATGGAGCCGATGCGTTTATCGGCGCGCAACACCTTCGCGGCGTTGGACGTCGCAGCTTCCAGCGCTACCGCGGGCGGGATACCGGCCTTCATCCAGAGCTCAAGCTCATGCTGCACGGTCGGCCCATGGATCACCGGCATGTTACCGGCATCGCTGCCTGTAATGAGCGTGACGCCGTGCCGGTAAGCGCTTTGAAGATTTCGATTGGCGTGATCCAGCATGGGGAGAAAGCTCTGGTAATCGGCATGCTTGCCGCCCTTGATCGCGTTCCTGGTGCTCTCCAGAAGATCACTGGGCCCGACCTGCTGCAGCAGCGAACGATCCAATGTCTCGGTTCGGCCGCTACGCGAATCAGCCAGACCTTCGAAGACACTCAAGGTTGGATCGTAAGCGATTTGCCTGGCCTTCATCTGCGCAAACAGCTCGTCCGGAATGAGGTCCGTCATCGATCCGTGCTCGATGCTGTTCGTGCCCGCCGCAACTGCATCTTTCACATCGGCGGAGTTGCCAGTGTGGGTGGCGGAAGGAAGATTGTCTTTCGCGGCCTCGGCCATCACCGCGTTGTAAAGATTCGTGTCGAAGCGGTTGAAAAGCCCCCATCGCGAGTTGCCGGATTCGAGCACCGCCTTGATGCCGTCAACACCCATTTGCTTCAGTGCGTCAACCTGCTCCTTTGCCTCTCCGGCGGTCTTCGGCTGGCGCAAGAACTCCGCGCGCGCATCGTCCTTCAAGCGTCCAGGAAGGTTTTTGATAAGCTCCTCGGGATGCCCGCCAGGCGCGGTAAAGATCGGTCCGCAAACGAAGAGTTCTGCGCCAAGGTAGCTGCCCGAGCTCACCGCTTTTCTAAGTTCGAGCGAACTATGGACCCAATCGCCCGTACTTCGCACCGCTGTGACCCCGCTGTATAAGTAAGCCGCCAGCCGGCGTCTCGCCAGGCTCGCATCACCATACTTCTTCATATCGCTGTACACGCCCCCGGGAGCTCCGATGTGCACGTGCATATCGATCAGCCCCGGCATGAGAGTCTTGCCGGCGGCATCGATTATTTCCGCATTAAGTGCTTTCGGATTCGAAGGTGGCGTGTTGAAGATCTGCGTGATCTTGCCATTCCTCACCAACACCGCACCGTGCTCGACTACAGTTCCGTTGCCGACAAAGATTCTTGCGTTTTGGATCAGGATGGAGCTGCGCCGGTACATGCTATGCGTCAGGGTCTTGGCTCGTTCTATGTTCTGCCTGGTGCGCGCCTGGTAGAGCCCCATCAGGATGAACGGCGCGAGCACAGCCAGGATCCAGAGCTTGGCGCGCCCTGAAATTTTCTCTTCTTTCTCCCAGCGAAACAGCTTGGTGCCGACGATCAACGCGACCGCGAGCGTCACAATCAGCGCCAGCACCGGAACGATGTTCGCAAAGAAGCCCTGGCCGCCGATCAGGAGAGATTGCGTTCCCTGAAACAAGTAGGTGGCCGGCAGAAACTGCGCAATAGTTTGAATCCAGGCGGGCATCATACTCACCGGAAACGTGGCGCCGCTCAGAAAAAGCATCGGCAGGTAGAGCAGCTGAATCAGGATGTTCGCTTCCGCAGCCGAGTTCACCACCGAGGCAACGATCATTCCCAAAGCGCGGAACGCAAGAACTGCGATACACACAAACAACGAGATCGAGAGGATATTGTGCGGCACCGGCATGTGATAAATCACGCGGCCGAAGAAGAAAAAGAAGAACAGGATCGGAATGTACGCCACCAGCCCGGAGACCAGGGAAGCCACAATGATCGGCGCGGCGCCCACAGGCGCAACTTTGAAACGGCGCAGCACATTCGTCTCGCGATCTTGTACTGCCCGCATCCCGGCTCCGAAGAAGCCGTTGCCGAGTACTCCGATAATCAGCACCATGGCGATCACCTGGCTCATCGCGCCTGCGCTCTCGCCCGCGTGGAACGACTGGGCAAAGATGAAAAAGAAAACCAGCGGAAACAAGAAGCTGAATACCAGCACCGAGCGGTCGCGCCACATCAGCTGCAAGTTGCTCTTGATCTGTGCGGTGTACGGTCTCATTTATTCGCGCAGCTTCTTTCCTGTAAGTTCGATGAAGACGTCCTCAAGTGTCGGTCTTTTCATATGAATGTCGATCAGCTTCAAGCCGCATAGATCGATCCACTTGACGAGTTCGACAATCGTTGCCGCCGGTGAGTCAGTTTGCAGAACACAAGTGCGGCCGTCGTCGCGCAAGACGAATTTCTCGCGCCGTAGGCTCTCCGGCAGCGAAGCGATTGGCAATGAGCCGCTCGCTGTTACTTCCACCGCTGTGGTGCCCAGCACTCGCTGCTGAATCTCACGCGGTGTACCAAGCTCGATGATCTTGCCCTGATCGATAATCGCTACGCGGTCGCAGAGACGCTCAGCTTCCTCGATGTAGTGCGTCGTCATAAGGATGGTTTTACCGGCCTGCTTTAGTTCTTCGATGATGTTGTGGATTTCGTGGCGAACCTGCGGATCAAGGCCGGTGGTGGGCTCGTCAAGGAAGAGCAGCGCGGGCTCATTCAGAAGCGCTAGGGCGAGAGCGACGCGTTGCTTCTGGCCCCCCGAGAGCGATTTATAGAACGCATCCTTCTTATCCCAAAGCTGCAGGCGCTTGAGCAGCGCATCGCGATCTGAGTGCCGCTCGTAAAAGGCGTCGAACAGCTCGAGCGCCTCGTGCACCTTCATCTTGTCCGGCAAATTGGTCGCCTGCAGACAGACGCCGATGCGATTCTTTACTTCGCGGGTTTCCACGGCTGGATCGAAGCCCAGTACCGAGACTTTACCGCTTGAGCGCTGGCGAAGGCCTTCCAGCACCTCGACCGTCGTGGTCTTCCCCGCGCCGTTGGGGCCTAGCAGACCGAAGACTTCGCCCGTTGAGACGTGAAGATCAATGCCGCGAACTGCTTCGACTTCTCCATACGATTTATGGAGATCTTCGACAAGTATCGCCGGACTATCACTCATGTTCTAGAACAGTATGCACGACAAGTTCCTTTGGATCGGTCGGAATGAGACGAAAGCACGGTTTTTCGCGACGAACCGACGCTACGGGACGAGAAGTTCGGCACGAATCAAATCTTCATAGGTTTCGCGCCGCCGCAAGACGTACATGTCGTCGCCATCAATCAGCAACTCGCAGGCCCGCGGACGCGAGTTATAGTTCGATGAGAGGGAGAACCCGTAAGCGCCGGCAGTTCGAATGGCCAGCAAATCTCCCGCCTTCACTTCGGCCAGCTCTCGATTGCGCGCGAAGAAGTCCGCGCTCTCGCACACCGGCCCAACCACATCCGACACCATCATCGCCTGTCCCGCAGGCTGATTGATGGGCGTTATCTCGTGGTAAGCCTCGTAAAGCGCCGGACGCAGCAGATCGTTCATGGCCGCGTCTACCACGACAAACGTCTTACCGGCATTCTGTTTCACTAGCAGCACGCGGGTGAGCAGCACTCCGGCCTCTGCAACGATCGAGCGCCCGGGCTCGAGCATCAGGGTTAGTTCCACACCCTGCAGCCGGGTTTTCAGTTTGTCGATGAACTCGGCAGGCGACGCGTTCTGCTCCCCGGCGCGGTAGGCGACACCGAGACCGCCGCCCAGATCGAGGTATCGAATGTGAAGACCACTCTGACGCAAACGGGCAACGAGGGCAAGCATTTTGTCGGCCGCCTCGAGCAGCGGATCGATGCCGAGGATCTGCGAGCCGATGTGGCAGCTTACTCCCTCGGGCAGAATGCCAGGAAGAGCGGCCGCGCGCACGTATAGCTCTTCGGCTGAGTCGAGGTCGACGCCGAATTTGTGTTCGCGCAGCCCGGTCGAGATGTAGGGATGAGTGACCGCGTCCACGTCCGGGTTTACGCGAATCGCAATTGACGCCGTCCGGTTCAGAGCAACGGCAGCGCGCGAAAGCAGGTGGATTTCCGCCTCTGATTCGCAGTTGAAGCTGTGGATTCCTTTCTCGAGTGCGAAACGGATCTCGGCCGAAGTTTTCCCCACGCCGGAAAATACGATGGCGGAGGGAATGCCGCCGGCCGCGAGAACGCGATAGAGCTCACCGCCCGAAACGATGTCGAATCCGGCGCCCTCCTGCGCGAGCAGGCCCAGAATTCCGATATTCGAACTCGCTTTCACTGAGTAACAGATCCGGCTGCGAACTCCCGCCAACGCATCTCTGTACGCGCGGTAACTCCGCAGGATTGCGGCTTTGGAATAGACGTAGGCAGGGGTGCCGTGTGACGACGCGACCCGGCTCAGGTCTACTCCCTCGCCAAACAATTTGCCTTCCTGGTAATGCCACTCGCGACTCGACATTCGAGAGTCTAGAGAACCCGGAGCGCTATTACGCTCTGATCGTCCGTGAGAGCCGTTCCGCCGCGAAACAAGTCGATGTCGTCGAAGATGCGATCGACCACAACTTGCGGCGGCTTGTGATAGTTCGCAATCACCACTTGCTCCAGGCGGTCGCGTCCGTAAGATTCCAGGTCTCGCGCGCTAACCTGCTCCTCGCTGAGCGTATCCGCGTCCTTACCCAATTGGTCTTCCACGCCATCAGAGACGAGCACGAGCAGATCGTTTGCCTGGGCTTCAATATCGATCTGGTCGTACGTCTGATCCTCCAGCAGCCCGATCGGCACACCGGCTACGCGAGAGCTGATGATCTCACCATCACGGAACAAGATTGGCGGCAGAGTGCCGGCATTGGCAACGGAGAAGGTGCGCGTTTTGGCCGCCCACATGATGAGCGAAAGTGTGGCGTATTGCGCATCAACCTTGCGCTCGAGCAAGGCCTCATTCAGTGACTTCATCAACTCGGCAGGGCTGCGGCGACGGCGCGCCAGAGTGCGCAGCAGACCCGAAATCAGCGCGCCATAAAGAGCGGCTGCCGCTCCCTTGCCGCTGACGTCGCCGAACGCAATCAGTGTGTAGTCGTCGCTGTGCTCGAAGAAATCATAAAGATCACCGCTAATGGCGCGGGCGGGTCTGGTTCTGACACCGACGTCGGCGCCGATAATGTCCGATACCGTGCGCGGAATGAGAACGGACTGGAGCTTGAAGGCAGCTTGCAGATCCTGATCGAGGCTCTGTTCCCGCTGCATCAGCTCTTCGTAGAGGCGCGCGTTTTCGACCGAGGTGGCGATCTGCGGCGCGAGCAGTCCGAGAGCGCGCACGTGATCGTCAGTGAAGAAGCTTAAACGCGTACTTTCCAGATCGAGTACTCCGATGACGCGGTCATGCAGCACAAGCGGCACCGCCACTTCCGACCGGACATCGGGATGCGAAGCAATATAGCGTGCATCCTGCATCACATCCGGCACTCTAATCACCTGGCGCGAGAGAGCGGCGGATCCGGTGATGCCTTTGCCGATCTCGACGTTGTCTATCGTGGTGCGCTCATCGTAGCGCTGGCTGAAGCGGCAGCGCAGCAACTTGCGCTCGCTATCGACCAGGAAGACGCTGAACGCATCGAAGCTGATCAAGGCGTGCACGGTCGAAGCGATCTTGGTCAGCAGCTCGTCGATGTCAAGTATCGAGCTGAACTCTTGTGAAAGATGCGCCAGGACGCGCAGGGTCCGATTCTGGCGATCGACGCGGCGGTAGAGACGAGCATTGTCGATGGCGGTGCCGACGCGCGTGGCGATCAATGTAAGAAGAGCGCGATCCTGTTCGGCAAACGCATTCATACGAGTCGATTGAAGATCGATTACCCCGACCAGTTTTCCCCGCACAAGCATGGGCGCTGTCAGTTCAGCACGCACCGCATCGAGAGCATTCAGGTAGCGCGAGTCCTTGCGAACATCGCTTACCAGCAACGGCTGCCGGGTGCTTGCCGTGCTGCCTGTAATGCCTTCGCCCAGCTTGATGTGCAAGTTCTTCGCAATCTCATCCCGGTGGCCGATCGAGTAGCGCATGCGAAGCGAACGACTGCGTTCGTTGTAAAGCAGAATGGCAAAGAGTTCGTAAGGGATCACTTCCTTCACGATCTCGGCGACGTTGGCGAGCAGGCGGTCGAGGTCGAGCGTCTCGGCCGTAACCGTGCTTACTTCGAGAAGGAAATCGAGCAGTTCGGCGCGCTCTCGGAAGCGCAGCTGATCTTTGGGCGGGGGAAGCATTCAGTAGCCTCCCTCAAGCACACCGAGAGAAGCGGAAACGCCCGGCAAAGGAGCGGCTTCTTGCTCCAGTTCTGCCAGGATCTGCACGCCCGAACTAGTACCGATCCGATTGGCGCCGGCCGCAACCATTTCGCGAACCGCCGCCAGCGAGCGCACTCCACCGGAAGCCTTCACGCCCAGCCCGCTTCCAACGGCTCGCCGCATTAAGGTCACGTCCCCAACGGTGGCACCGGAGCCCGAGAAGCCGGTCGAAGTTTTCACAAAGTCGACCTTGGCCTCGATCGCGAGCCGGCACGCCGTCTCCTTCTGCTGATCTGTCAACAGACTGGTCTCCAGAATCACTTTCAGCAGCGCGTTCCGGCTGTGTGCCAAACCGGCTAACTCGGCCAGTTCGCTGCGGACCAGCTGCAGGTCCCCGGAACGCAGAGCACCAAGGTTCTGCACGACATCCAGTTCACCGGCACCTTCCTCCAGAGCCAGCTCAGCTTCGAACAATTTCGTCCTGGTCTTGTTCGCGCCTAACGGAAACCCGATCACCGTACCGACTGCGACTTCGGAACCCGCCAGTAAGCTTTTCGCAAGGCTCACCCAGCACGGATTCACACAGACGGAAAAAAATCTATGTCTTAGTGCTTGAGCGCATAGCAGCGCAATGTCGGATTCGGCGGCTTCCGGTCTGAGAAGCGTATGGTCGATCAGCGAAGCGACATTTGAGAGTGGATCGAAGGTCTCGTAAGCGTTCACTTTTGATAAGGATCGGGGCGAGCGACGTGCGCTGAAGACCGCTCACGTGCGACAAGCATAACACGTGGAGGGCGTTCGGATTAGAGGTTGAGAGGCGCCTGGTTACGACTCTGAAATACTGTGTTCTATATGCGGCTTACGGCGGTGAATCGTGCTCTGATCCTGCCTTTCCTGGTGGAAATGCTGGCTTACGGGCAAGCGCACCAACCAGCGCCACAGCCGCGCGAGCAGACAGCCGAGCAGACGGCAGCGGCCGGCCGTGGTCACGCCCTGTTCAAGTCGAGCTGCGGCTTCTGCCACGGGAACGATGCCACCGGATCGCGTGGCCCCGATCTGTTGCGCTCGTCGGTGACGCTGCACGACGAGAACGGCAGTTTGCTCGGCCCGGTGATTCGAAATGGCCGGCCGGATAAAGGGATGCCGAGCTTTTCAAATCTGAAGGCGGAGCAGGTCGAAGACATCGTGGCGTTTCTTCACGTGCAGGCGAATGCGGCCTCGCACAGCGCGAAAGTGCCAGGCGATTATCCGCTGGCCAAGCTTCTGACCGGAGATGCCTCCGCCGGAAAGACCTATTTCAATGGCACGGGTGGTTGCGCCGGCTGCCATTCGGTAACTGGCGACCTGGCAGGGATCGCAAAGAAATTCTCGCCGGTTAACCTGCAGCAGGAGTTTGTCTACCCTTCGAGCAAGACCGCGAAGAAGAAGACAGCCGTGGTCACGTTGAAGGACGGTAGCAAATTTGAGGGAACAGTCGAGCAAGACGACGAGTTCACCATTGCTATCAGAAGCCAGGATGGATGGTACCGGTCTTGGCCAAAGACGGAAGCGGCAGTGGAGATTCGTGATCCGCTCGCCGCGCATCGAGACCTGATGGCGAAATATACGGACCAAGACATGCACAACGTGTTTGCTTATTTGGAGACTCTGAAGTGATCGGGCGCGGGCTATTGCGAACAGGGGCGTTTGCGGTTAGCCTGGCTATGACCTGCCTGGCCGCGGATGAAGGGCTAAAGCCAGAGGAATTATTGAAACCGCTCGGCAAGGAATGGCCCACCTTCAACGGCGACTACAGCGGACAGCGGCACAGCGCCCTCGCGCAGATCAATCAGGAAAACGTCCAGCAGTTGACGCTGGCGTGGATCATACAGCCGCAGTCGGTTGGGATCAAATCGACGCCGCTCGAAGTTAAAGGCTATCTTTATTTCACGACGCCCGACAATGTGTGGGCGGCGGATGCCCGGACAGGACGGATCATCTGGCACTATTTGCGGGAATCGACCGGCGACCACATCGGGCAGCGCGGGGTGGGTATGCATGGCGACTCCTTGTTCTTTGAGACGCCGGATTGTCACCTCATTGCGCTGGATGCAAAAAACGGCAAGATGAAGTGGGATATCGAGCTGGCGGACCCGAAGCTCGGCTATTTTGCCACCATGGCGCCGCTCGTGGTTAAGGATCACGTGATCGTGGGCGTATCGGGCGACGTGACGGATATTCCGGGATTTCTCGAATCGATTGAACCGGAGACCGGCAAAGTGGAGTGGCGCTGGAACACCGAGCCGGGCGAAGGCGAGGCAGGGGCGGAGACCTGGCCGCACGGTACAGACGCAATCGCTCATGGCGGCGGCATGACCTGGATGACGGGAACTTATGATCCGGGCCTGAACCAGATTTATTGGGGAATCGGAAATCCCAATCCTGTTTTGAATGGAGATATCCGCAAAGGCGACAACCTTTACACGTGTTCGATCGTGTCGCTCAATCCCGACACCGGCAAACTGAACTGGCATTTCCAGCCTTCGCCACACGACACTCACGATTGGGACGCCGTGCAGACTCCGGTGCTGATTGAGGATGAGTATCAGGGCGTGCACCGCAAGCTGCTGGCGCAAGCGAGCCGCAACGGTTATTACTTCCTGCTCGACCGGACGACGGGCGAGCACATCGTCACGCAGCCTTTTATCGAGACAAACTGGGCTAAGGGCATTGATGGACGCGGCGTGCCGATTCCCAATCCGGCCAAGGAGCCGAAGCCGGATGGAACGCTCGTGTCGCCGGGCTCCGATGGTGCGACAAATTGGCTGGCTCCCGCTTTCGATCCCTCTAGCGGCCTTCTTTATGTGAGTGCTCGGCGGCTGTGGAGCATTTTCTACATGACAGCGGATGGCAAGCCGGAAGGATGGGCGGGACGGGACCGTAATCTATGGGCTAACTCCGTTTTAACGGCTATCGATTACAAAACAGGCGCGACGAAGTGGAGGCACGAGATCGGCGAAGGAGAAGGTGAGGCGGGAATGCTCTCGACGGCGGGTCACTTGATCTTTACGGCGGACACTTCCCACAATCTGCTTGCGCTTGACCCGGCTACGGGAAAAACGCTGTGGCATGTCAATCTGGGCGCACGCATGCAGACGGGACCCTCGACGTATGAGCTTGACGGGCAGCAGTATCTGCTCACGCCCGTAGGGGGTGCGATTCTCGCCTGGGTGCTGCCAAAGAAGTGAAGGCAGCGTAACGCCCACACGGCCGCGCTCGTCGGTAAGTGAAGCCTATGTTTGAGTTTTTCTTCAAATATCCGGCGAGTGTTTTTTCCCGGGGAAGCTTTGTGTTCCTCGGTAGCTGGCCTCATTGGGTGCTGTATAGCTGTATCGGCGCGGCTGGGATTTTGCTGGCTGCTCTTTTGTGGAGGAGACACGAACGGCTGATGCGCTCCATGCGCCTCCGCCGGGCCATTGTTTTGAGCGCGCTGCAATGGGCCACGCTGGCTGTTCTGCTGCTGCTCTTATGGGAGCCTGCGATCAGCGTCACCAGTTTGAAATCCCAGCAGAATATCGTAGCCGTGGTGCTCGACAATAGCCGAAGCATGGCTCTGGCGGATGGATCTCAATCCCGGCAAAAGCAAGCGATCGATCTTTTGAAGAAGAGGCTTCTGCGAGATCTCGGAGCGAGATTTCAGATTCGCTTCTATAAGCTCGGAGCGACAGCCGAACGCGTGAGCGGCTTCGATCAGCTGCATGCGGATGAAGCGGCTACACAGATCGGCCGCGGGCTGAAGGAACTGGCGAGCCAGGCCGCCACGCTACCGATCGGGGCGATTGTGCTGCTGAGCGATGGAGCCGATAACAGCGGCGATGTAGAGGCCGAGACGCTGAGCGAAGTACGACGGAGGCGCATACCTGTGAACACCATCGGCTTCGGAAGCGAGAAGCTGGTGAACGACACTGAGCTCGACGGCCTGGAGATCCCGGCGAAAGCGCTGCCCGGTTCGAGGCTCGAAGCCCAGGTCGCCTTACGCCAGAACGGCTTTGGAGGCAAGCAGGCACGGCTTGTTCTGGTTGGGGACGGCACTGTTATGGCGGATCGTGAGATCACGCTGCGAAACACTCCCGAACAGGTGGAGACTCTTGAGTTCCGGGTAGGTAAGGCCGGCGTAAAGAATGTCGAAGTGCGGCTTGATCCGCTTCCCGGCGAAACGAACACTGCGAATAACCGCTTGACCAGAATCCTTTCGGTCGAGGATACGAAGCCGCGCATCCTTTATGTAGAGGGCGAACCGCGATGGGAGTTCAAATTTCTGCGGCGGGCGGCGGACGACGATCCGGCGCTGCATATCGACTCGATCCTGCGCACCACGCAAAACAAGATTTACGTACAAGGGACGGCCACTCGCGAAGAACTGGCGGACGGCTTTCCTGCCAAGGCGGAAGATCTTTTCAAGTACCAGGGGCTGATCATCGGCAGTGTGGAATCGGCTTTCTTCACAGCGACTCAGCAGGCGATGATCAAAGATTTCGTAGATCGGCGCGGCGGCGGACTGCTGTTTTTGGGCGGACGCTGGGCACTGGCGGATGGCGGGTATAACATTCCGCCCTTCAACGAGCTGCTGCCGGTAAACCTGCCTGCCCGAAAGAACACCTTCCAGCGGAGTTTCGTGGCGGCTGAGCTGACGGAAGCCGGGAAACGCAGTTCGATTTGCCGGATTGAGGATGTTGCCGAAAAGAGCGCGGACCATTGGGAAGTATTGCCATACCTGGCGAACTATCAGGACCCGGGAACGCCGAAGCTGGGCGCAGTGGTACTCGCAAATGTAAATGTGAGCGGAAAGCGGATTCCGCTGCTGGCGACTGAAAATTACGGACGGGGACGAACTGCTGTATTAGCTACCGCGGGGACCTGGCGCTGGCGGATGCAGCAGCCTGCGGCCGATACCAGCCAGGAAACATTCTGGAGGCAGCTGCTGCGGTGGGAAATCTCATCGACACCCTCGCAAGTAGCGGCGACTGTCTCGAATCGAAACCTTGCCGATAACGGCCACGTGACGCTGCGAGCAGAAGTGCGGAGCCGGTCTTTCCTGCCGGTGAGTGATGCGGATGTGAGTGCGCGAGTCATCCAGCCAAACGGATCGTCAGAGACCGTGGCGCTGCGCCCGGACCCGACCGCGCAGGGTGTTTACACGAGCGATTGGAACGCAGCGGGCGAAGGCGCCTATGTCGCCGAGGTGCTGGCAAAGCGTGGCAGCGAACGCCTGGGCGGGGACGTAGTGTCGTTTCACCGCGAGGATGGGCTGGCGGAGAATTTTCATCGCGAGCAAAACCGCGAATTACTGCAGAAGCTCGCCGCCGAAACGGGCGGGCACTATTACACGCCCGGTACGGCAAATCGGCTGCAAAGGGAAATCTCGTACTCAGAGGCCGGCATCACGTCGCGCGAGATGAAAGATCTTTGGAATATGCCGGTGGTGTTTCTGCTGCTCATCGCGCTGCGCTCGACGGAGTGGCTGCTGCGGCGCAGATGGGGTGCCGTTTGAAAGCGATCGTTGTTTTACTCTGCGCGGCGTTCGCGGTACAGGCGGCGAACTACGACGTGATTGTGGCTGGGTTGGGTGGAACGCCCGAGTATGAAGCGCAGTTTGCAAAGTGGGCGGCGGATCTAGGACATGAACTCGAAGCGAACGGCCCCGCCACCCATGTGATTGTGCTGAGTGGAAATAGTGCAACCAAGGAAGGGGTGCAGCAGGTTATGGCCCGGCTCGCTTCGGAAGCCGCTGCCACCGACTCGCTGGCCGTTTTCCTGATCGGACACGGAACATTCGACGGCACGGACTATAAGCTAAACCTGCCCGGTCCGGATTTGACGGCAGGCGGCCTCAAAGCCATGCTCGATCACATTCCGGCCACTCGCCAACTAGTGGTGAACATGAGTAGCGCGAGCGGTGCGTCACTGCCGGTGCTGGCGAAGAAGGATCGGATCTGCATAGCCGCAACGAAGTCCGGAACCGAGCGGAATGCAACTATATTCCCGCGCTTCTTCATTGAAGCTTTGCGCGATCCGGCCGCTGATACGGACAAGAACGGAACGGTGACGACGCTCGAAGCGTTTCGGTACGCGTCGCAGAAGACGGCCGGCTACTTCGAGTCGGAAAAGCTGCTCGCGACGGAGCATCCGATGATGACGGACGCAGCGACGGCGAAAGGGGTGCGCGATCCGAATCCCGAGAATGGGCAAGGATTGCTGGCCTCGCGTTTTCTGCTGCTGCGACCGGAGCACGAGCTGACAGAGAGCGTCGCTACCGAGAAGCAGCGCTTGATCGCCAGGAAAGAAGACCTGGAAGCAAGAATCGACCGATTGAAGTATGAGAAGGCCGCGCTGTCTCCGGACGAGTACAAGAAGAACTTGACCGAGTTGCTGCTCGAGTTGGCGCGCACGCAGGCGGAGATCGACCGGTGAGGCGCATTGCATTGCTGACAGCGGCAACACTCGGATTCGCGTTTGCTGTTGCAGCCGGAACGAGCGTTGAGAGATGCCAAACCCTCGAGCGGCACGGCAACTTGAGGGAAGCTCGAGAATGTTTCACGAGCCTGGCGGCCGCGAGCGATGCATTTGTGCGAGCTGAGGGTTACCTCGGGCTGGGACAGTTCGACAGCGCCAATCAGGAGTTCCGGGCAGCTTACAAGGCGCAGCCGAAATCGGCAAAAGTGAAGGCTGAGTGGGGCCGAATGTTCTTCGAGCACTATCAGCCAACCGATGCGGCCAAGCTCTACACCGAAGCGATTGAGGCGGATCCGAACTACGCTGCCGCGTACGTGGGGCTGGCGCGAGTCTTCGCACAGCGTTTCGATAAGCGAGCGGTCGATCTGGCGAACGAAGCACTGAAGCACGACCCGAAGCTGGTTTCGGCGCATGAGCTGCTGGCGTATCTCGCGCTCGAAGACAACGACCCGAAGAAGGCAGCGGACGAAGCACAGAAAGCGCTGGGCATTTCGGAGGAGGCACTCGACGGACTAGCGGTGCTGGCCTCGATCGATTGGTTGCAGGATAAGGCGCACTCCGAATGGATGGACCGCATTCTGAAGATCAACCCGCACTATGGCGAGGCTTACGCGACGGGCGGGCATTTTCTCGAGATTAACTATCGCTACGAAGACGCGATTCCTTTTTACCGGAAAGCGGTCGAGTTGAATGAAAACCTGCTGTCGGCCCGCTCCGAGCTGGGAGTCAATTTGATGCGGCTGGGACACGAAGCTGAAGCGCAGCAGCAGCTGGAGCGATGCTATGCGGCGCACTACCGGAACGCCGAGACTACGAACTCGCTGAAGTTGCTCGACACATTAAAGGATTACGAAACGTTCAAGACGGGCACAACGGAGATCCTGCTCAACAAGAAGGAAGCGGCGTTGCTGCGGCCGTACATTGAGCCGGAGCTCGAACGCGCCGTCGCGCTGTACGCGCGGAAGTACAAGATGAAGCTGACCGGTCCGGTGCGGCTGGAGGTTTATCCCAACCACGAGGATTTCGTAGTGCGCACGTTGGGGCTGCCGGGCCAAGGTGGATTACTCGGCGTGACGTTCGGATCGGTGGTGGCGATGGACAGCCCGTCGGCGAGAGCACCGGGCGATTTCAACTGGGGCAGCACGATGTGGCACGAGCTCAGCCACGTGTACATCTTGAACCTTACGCATCACCTGGTGCCGCGCTGGTTCACCGAAGGGCTGGCGGTACACGAAGAAGGTGCGATTGCAGCCGATTGGGGCAGCCGCATGACGCCGGAGATCGCAACGGCTCTGCAAAAAAAACGTTTGCTGCCGGTGCTTGAGCTAGACCGTAGCTTCGTGCATCCGGAGTATCCGGGCCAGGTGCTGGTCTCTTACTACCAGGCCGGCAAGATCTGCGATTACATTGCCGGGAAATGGGGCGATGCGGCTTTGCTCGGGATGGCGCATTCTTATGGCGCTCGGAAGACAACGGAAGAAGCGATTCTCGAGAATTTACACCAGCCGATTGCGACTTTCGACAAAGAGTTTGCGGCATGGCTCGACGGGCAGACCGCCACAGCGGCAAATCATCTGGACGACTGGAAGCGCGAGCTGACGGCGGCGCATGCGGCTCTGAAAGCGGGCAAGACGGATGAGGCCATTGCTAGGGGAAACGCGGCGCGCGACCGGTATCCGGAGTATGTCGGCGGCCAAAGCGCGTATGAAGTCCTCACGGCGGCGTATCTGGCGAAGGCCGATAAGACCGGTGCCGAGAAAGAGCTAGAACGGTATCGGGACCGGGGCGGATCGAATGTCGAGCTGCTGAAGAAACTTGCGACTCTTCAAATAGAAGCAGGACAGGCAGCAGCCGCCGATCTCACTTTGGCGAAGCTGAACTTCATCTACCCGGAAGATGAGGAGCTCCACCGCATGCGTGCCAAGCTGGCGCTGAGTGCGGGTGACGCGGCAGGCGCTGTCCGCGAAAACGAAGCCGTGCTGGCATTGAAGCCCGCCGACACGGCGGAAACCCATTACCAGCTGGCGGAGGCTTTACGAGCGGCCCACCGGCTGGGTGAAGCGAAGGATCAGGTGATCCTTGCCCTCGAGGCCGCTCCGGGCTACAAACCGGCCCAGCAACTTTTACTGCAGCTGTCCCAATAAATCATGTCTTCGATTACACCCGCTGTCCACACTCCTACTGACTCCACAGAAGTAAAGCTGCGCGTGCGCCGCTTTGCAGAGGCGCAAGAGGCAATTAAGCGCGAAGTCCGGAAGGTCATCGTCGGCCAGAACGAAGTCGTCGAGAATGTCCTGATCTCGCTTTTCGTTGGCGGACATTGCCTGTTGACCGGACTGCCCGGAACAGCCAAGACGCTGCTGGTGCGAACCATGGCGCAGACGCTCGGGTTGAAGTTTAACCGTATTCAGTTCACGCCAGACTTGATGCCCTCTGATATTACGGGGACGGACATCATCGAAGAGGACCAGAGCACGGGCAAACGATCGTGGACCTTTGTGCCGGGGCCGATCTTTTCAAATGTGCTGCTGGCTGATGAGATCAACCGCACGCCGCCTAAAACGCAATCGGCGCTGCTGGAAGCCATGCAGGAGCTGTCGTCGACGGTACGCGGCCATCAATACCGGATCGAACCGCCGTTTATTGTGCTCGCCACGCAGAACCCGATTGAACTCGAAGGAACGTATCCGCTACCGGAAGCGCAGCTCGACCGGTTTCTGTTCAACACAGTGCTCGAGTATCTCTCTTCGGCAGACGAACTCACGGTAGTGGACTTGACGACGACGACTCACTTGCCAAAAGCGGAAGTCGTGACGAACAGCACGGAGATCCTCGATTTCCAAAACTTGGTCCGGATGACACCGGTGGCGGAATCGGTTGCTAGGTACGCGGTGGAACTGGTGAGAGCGACAAGGCCGGTGAAGGACGGGGATGCGCCAGACTTCATTAAGAAATTCGTGAACTTCGGGGCGAGCGTGAGAGCGGCGCAGTTTCTGGTACTGGCCGGCAAGGCGCGGGCGCTAATGCACGGTCGCTTTCATGTGTCCTACGACGACATCCGAGCGCTGGCCGTGCCGGTGTTGCGGCATCGGGTGCTGTTGAATTTCCATGCGGAATCGGAACGGTTGAGCTCGGACGATTTGCTGCAGCAGTTACTGGATTGGAAGAAGGCGCCCCGTGAATAGGAGACTGCTCCCTCGCGGTCGCGGCTCGGGCGAGAAGAAGGAAAGACCGCTCCCTCCGGTTGCGGCTCGGTAGGGATGCGGTTCGGGCGAGGGAAGTATGTGCAGTGGGAGGGGAGTGCGAAGTGGCGAGAGAATGCGTGAACGGGAAGCGAGTACGTGAAGCATGAAGAGGGCGCGTGAGTAGGGGGTCGGGTGGCTAGCGCGGGGATTCCGAACCGGTTTCTCGATCCGGCTGTGCTGGCGGAAGTGTCGAGCATGGAGCTGATCGCGAAGACCGTCGTCGATGGATTCGTGGCAGGGCTGCACCGGTCGCCCGACTTTGGGTTCAGCCAGGAATTTGCTGAATACCGGGCGTATACGCCTGGGGACGACCTCCGGCATGTCGACTGGAACGTGTTTGCACGCACGGAGCGCGCCTATCTAAAAAGGTATCGGGGCGAGACGAGCACGTCCATTCACATCCTGCTCGACGTGAGCGCCAGCATGGGATTCGGCACGGGAGCGGTGAAGAAGATCAGCTACGCGAAGTATCTGGCGTCGGCGATCGCGTACCTGGCGCATTTACAACGGGACACCACGGGATTGATTGTCTTTCACGAAGAGCTGGCGGACTTCATTCCGCTTTCGGCGCGTCAGGGACAGTTATTCCGGCTGATGCACGGAATTGACCGGGCAGAACTGGGGAAGCGAACGAATTTCGAAAAGCCGCTCTTCGAGCTGCAGCGATTTTTGAAGCGGCGCGGCGTGACGGTGCTGATCTCCGATTTCTTTGACAAACCGGAAGCAATTATCGAGACGGTGCAGCCGCTGCGCTTTCGCGGAAATGAAGTCATTCTGTTCCACGTGCTCGATCCGGGCGAGATGGAACCGGCACTGGGCAACGCGGCGCTCTTGATCGACATGGAGACGGGCGACGCCATCGAGACTTCACCCGACTATGCCCGGACAGAGTATCGCTTGAGAGTGCAGGCCCATATTAGCGATTTACGGAAGCGGGCGCAGGCAGCGGGACTCGACTATTTCCTGCTGCGGACAGACCGGCCGCTCGACCGAGCACTGCGCGAGTATTTTTCAGTCAGGCAAGGAAGGATGTAGGTGGGTTTTCTCGCACCCTGGTTCCTGATCGGCGGTTTAGCAGTGGGATTGCCACTGTGGCTGCATCTGCTGCGGCGGTATAAGCGTACGCCGGAGCCATTCAGTTCGCTGATGTTCTTCGAGCGAAGCACGCAGAGCTCGGTGAAGCATCGCAGGCTGCGCTATCTGGTGCTGCTTTCACTGCGCATGCTGCTACTCCTGCTGCTGGCGCTGGCGTTTGCGAGTCCATTCGTGAACCGGACGACGAGAACGGCGCAGCGGCGGACGCTGACGGTGATTGCAATAGACCGATCGTTCAGCATGCGCTACGGGGATCGCATGGCAAGAGCAAAGAGCGCAGCCACCCGCTTGCTCGACGGGCTGCCGGGCCAAGCCTTGGTACAAGTGGCGGCACTCGATGCACAGGTGGAGAGCCTGACAAGGCCCGGCGTTGCCAGTTCGGGCGCCAAGGCAGCGATCGAGACGATTCAGGCGAACGATCGAGCGAGCTCATTCGGAGAATTTGCACGCGCTCTGCGTGCCTTGCAGCAGACGAGCGGGATGCAGCTAGACGCGCACCTGATCAGCGACATGCAACAGAGTTCCATGCCGACCGACTTTCACGATCTGCAGGCGGGCCCGTACGTGACGCTGCACATGCATCGAGTGGGCGAAGGGATGCGCCCTAACTGGGCGGTAGAGAACGTAGTGGCTCCCGCCTCGGTGGATGGGACAACCGCACCTCGAGTGGCGGCAACGATTGCGGGCTGGGGCACGCCAGCCGAGACGCGGGCGGTTTCGCTGGTGCTCGATGGAAAGACCGCGGCTACAGCAAAAGTGCAGGTGGCCGCGAATGGCCAAGCTCCGGTTGAGTTCGAGGGTTTTCCGGTGAGCTATGGGCGGCACAAAGGCGAGATACGGATAGAACCGCATGATGAGCTGCCGCAGGACGACGGCTACTCCTTTTCAATGGAACGTGAGGAAGCCCGGCGAGCGCTGCTGCTGTATGCGGGCGAGCGTGGAGGCGGAAGCTTCTACTACAAGTCGGCTTTGGAATCGGGAACGCACGCGGGCTTTACCGTCGAGGCGCTTTCGGCCAGCAATGCCGAGGGCCAGGACTTCGGCAAGTTTGCATTCGTGGTGCTGAGCGATGTGGGGGAACTCGATGGGAAATTGGCAGACGAATTGTGCGCGTATGTAGAGAAGGGCGGGTCGGTGCTGATCACGCTTGGGCAGAACACGGCGGCACGCGGAACGATTCCGCTATCTAAAGAGCAATTCAGCGAACAGCGGCAAAGGCAGGCGGCAGGCTACGTGGACAGCGGGCATCCGGCGCTGGCATCGGGAGGAAAGTTTGAAAACGTGCAGTTCTCAGAGACGGCATGGCTGACGCCGAAACCGGACGCACGAGTCCTGGCCAGATTTGCAGATGGATCGCCGCTGCTGCTAGAGGAGCGGGCGGGCGAAGGACGGAAGCTGATTCTGGCTTCGACGATCGACAACTCGACCAGTGATTTTGCACTTCACGCCTCGTTTGTGCCGTTTGTGGTGCAGACCGCTCGGTACCTGGCGCACAGCGAAGACCAGCCATCGAGCGTGACGGCCGGAACCCCGATCGAACTGCGAAGAGCCAGCAAGACCGGAGCGACGGCTGACGTGATAGGACCGGACGGCAAACATGAATTGACGCTCGACCAGGCAACGAAGGCGCCGAGCTTTGAAGCAGGACGCAGCGGCTTTTACGAGATCAGCCGGGCAGACGGGCGCAGATTGCTGGTGGCGGTAGACGCAGACCGGCGTGAATCGGATCTGCGCGCGGTACCGGACGAGACGCTCGAATTGTGGCGCAATACTGGAGACACGGGCCAAGGCGCGCGCGAGACGAGCGAAGGAACAGAGACGCGGCCCTGGAGCTTCTGGCGTCCTTTGCTGATAGCGGCGCTGCTGGCTGCCGCGGTTGAATCAATATTCGCCAGGCGGTATTTGGAGGAGGAGAGGCAGACGGTATGACGGCGCTCGAACAAGTCAACGGATATCTGCGGCAGCTGGAAGCCCGGCTGCGTGCGCTGGCTGCGTCGAGGGGCATTGCGCTAACCGCCGGGCTAGCGCTGCTGCTCACACTCGTGATCGTGTTTGCGGGCAACCGGGCACAGTTTGCGCGCGAGGTGATATTACCGATGCGCGTACTGCTCTATGCGGCGGTGGCAACCGCGGTGGCGCTGCTGATTGCGAGACCGCTGAGGAAACTGACGCGCGCACGGGTGAGACGGATTGCCGAGCGAGGCACGCCCGGGCTGGAAGAGCGACTGTTAACGGTGACGGAGCATCCGGACCCCACCAATCCGTTTACGGAACTAGTGGCGGAAGACGTGCTGCGGATGACGCGCGAGCAGCCGGCCAAGGCGCTGAGATCAACGCGGCTGCTGTGGAGTCTGGCGGGGGCAGGCGCACTGGCAGTGGGTTTGCTTGTCTGGCTGATTGTGGCGGGGCCGGGCTACTGGGGATATGGGGCTTCCCTGCTCTGGACCGGTTCGGCGCGGGCAAGCGACCGGCCGATGTACGCGGTAGCGGTCGAGCCGGGCAACAAAACAATCAGGCGCAAGTCAGACCAGGTGATTGAAGCGCGGCTGCTGGGATTCAGCGCGAGCAAGGTGACGCTGCATGCGCGTTACAGCCCGGACTCGAAGTGGGAGAACACAGCGATGCAGCCGGCTGAAGGCGGAGACAAGTACCGCTTTCTGTTTCCGGCAGTGTCGGATGCAGTTGAGTACTACGTGCAGGCGGATGGAGCGCAATCAAAACACTTCAAGCTCTCGGTCAAAGACTTGCCAATTGTGAAGCGGGTGCGAGTGCTACTGCGTTTTCCAGCGAACCTGGGGCTGCAGAATGTGACGGACGAGACGGGCGGCGATGTGAGAGCGGTGGTGGGAACACGCGCCGAGATCTCGATACTGACGGACAAGCCGCTAGAGCATGGCGTGCTGGCTGTAGATAAACGTCAGCGAATCGAGCTCACCCGGGGCGACGGCAACTGGCTGAAAGCAGAGCTGCCGGTAGAGAAGGACGGCTCGTATCACGTCGCAGCGATCGACGGCGCGGAGACGGTGCGAATCAGCGACGAGTATTTTATCGAGGCGAAGAAGGACGAGGCGCCGACGGTACGGATCGCGAGACCGGGGCACGATCCGCGGGTGAGCCCGATTGAAGAAGTTCCGGTGTCGGTGGAGGCGACGGACGATTTCGGAGTCAAGTCGCTCGACCTGCACTATGCGGTAAATGGCGGGGCAGAACAGGTGGTGCGATTGCGTGCGAAGGGCGCGAAAGAAGAGCAGGGCCAGACGACGCTGTATCTGGAAAATTTCAAATTAGCGCCGGGCGATGTGGTGAGCATGTACGCAACGGCGACGGATGCAAACCGGACAACGCGCAGCGACATTCTTTTCGCGCAGGCAGAAGCGTATGACTACAAGTTCAGCCAATCGCAGCAGGCGGGCGGCATGGGAGGAGGCGGAGGCGGCGGCCAGGATGGCAACATCTCCGAGCGACAGAAGCAGATTATCGCAGCGACCTTTAACCAGCTGAAGGGAGATCCAAGCGCGGAAGCGGTAAAGGCGGCGGCGCGGGAACAAGCACGCTTTTTGGCCGACACGGAAGCGAAGTTGGGGATGCAGGCGCAGACGATGGCGGAGCGCATGAAGAACCGCGAGCTATCGCAGGCGAACGCGGAGTTTGAGAATTTCGGAAAGCTGATGACGGCGGCCTCGGCGGCCATGGGCGATGCGGTGCGGCAACTGGCGCCGGGGAAATGGCAGGACGCGCTCGGGCCGGAGCAGAAGGCACTGCAATCGCTACTGCGGGCGGAGGCAATCTTCCAGGACATTCAAGTCGCGTTCGGGCAACAAGGAGGCGGAGCCGGAGGTGGAGCGCAGCGCGAGCTGGCGCGGATGTTCGACCTGGAGCTTGACAAGACCAAGAACCAGTACGAATCGGGGCAATCGCCGGCGGAAGCGGCAGCACAGCAACAGAAGGAAATCGACGCGGCTTTCGAGCGCTTGCAGATGCTGGCCAAGCGGCAGCAGGAGCTGGCGCAACAGAACAATGGCCAGCAGGCGGCGGAGCAGCGCTGGCAGGAAGAGCAACTGCGGCGGGAAGCGGAAGAACTGAAGCGGCAACTCAGGGAACTGGCGCAAAACTCACAGAACGGGCAGAACTCAGAAGAGTCGCAGAGTGGACAGCAAAGCGGGCAGCAGAGCGGGGGCCGGGGCGAAGCAGGTTCTAAGCAGGCAGCGAACAGCGGCGGTGAGCGCGCAGGCAAGGAGCGTCGCGAGATGGGCCGGGCAATGCAACAGGCAAGCAATGCGGTGAGTGAAGCGGAGAACGAGATGCGAAAAGCGGTAGGGAGCGGCGACGCGGCGGCCCAGCAACGGGCAGCAGGACAGCTGGCGCAAGCGCAGCGGCAACTGAGCAGCGCCCTGCACCGCAATGCCGGAAATTCGCTGAGTGATTTGACCGATCAGGCAAACGCAATCGCTCGAGAGCAGAAGGGCCTGGCGAGCCGCATGAAGCAGCTCTACGGACCTCAGGCAAGCGGGCGCGATGGTGCGGGAGACTTTTCCAGCACGATGGGGGGAGAAGGGGCGGAGATGCCGGAGATGAATGATCCGGACAATCCGAGATTTTCGAATTGGTACCGGCGGCGCAATTGGCTGCAGGACGCCAAGCCAACCCACCGGACGACCCCGGAAGAGAAGGCCCTGGCAAGCGATAAGGACCGGCTGGCCCAGCAGCTGGAGCAACTGCAGCGCGGCGTGGAGCACCAGGAACAGAGTCTGCAAAGCGCGGCGCCGGACGTGGCGCGGAAGTTGCGGCGAGCGCTCTCGGATGCCGAGCAAAAAGAACTGGCATTGCGCATGGAGAAGAACGCGCAGTGGATCCGGGAAGGATTCGGCGACCGGAACCTGGCGATGGAAGACAGCGTGACAGCAGGCGTGGAGCAATTGAGCCGCGATTTGCAAGGCGCACAGCAGACGCTCGGCGCGGGCGACGACAAAGGCCAAGGAGGACAGAACGGACGCACAGCCGAGGCACTGGCACAGGTGAGGCAACTACGCGAGCAACTGGAGAGGTCGCAAGCGGCAGCACAGGGGCAAGGAAAATCAGACGGGCGAGGCTCACAGCAGGCAGCCAGCAGCGCGGGCCAGCAAAGCGGGGCGCAGGGTGAGCCAGGACAGGGCGGCGAACAGCCCGGGTTAGCGGCAGGACGCGGCGGAAGCAGCGAGCAGGCGCTGAGCCGGCGAGATCTGCAACAGGCAATTGGAGAGCTTTCGACGCTACGCGGGCAAATCAGCGGGCAAGATCGGGCATTGGGAAGCTACCTGGGTGGAGCACTCGGCTATCTGCGCGATTTGAATGCGGACCCGCGAGTGCTGGACAAGACGATCGGGCAGGACGCGGTGGCAAGTCTGGAGCGACTGGAAGCGGAGTTGAGCCGGCGCCTAGGCGAGCAAGGCGCGGAGGGTGCCAGGAGCGGGATCGGCGAGACGTCGCCGGAGAAGTACCGGGATGCGGTGGCGGAGTATTATAAGAAGCTCAGCGAACCGGCGAAGAAGGTGAAGTAGAGCCAGATTGCCGAACGAACTGGGGAGGGAAACCGCTCCCTCTGGTCGCGGCTCGGAAAAGCGCGATGCTACTCATTTCCGCCGGCTTAAAGGAGACAGAAAGTGCCATCTTCCGAACCAGAAACGTTAAAGCCGCCTGTCAAAGTGGAGCAGCGCGGGCGCATCATCGGAATCGGCGGGATTTTTTTCAAATCCGCGAATCGCGATCAGATGCGCGAATGGTATTCGAATCATCTTGGACTGACCGATAAGGGCCACGGCGCGATGCTTCCGTGGCGCGAACACGATAACCCTCAAAAAGATCACGTCACGGTCTGGACAATTTTTCCCGCCTCGACAGACTATCTAGATCCCAGCAATGCGCCGTTCATGATCAATTACATCGTGGACGATCTGGACGCTTTGCTCCAACGTCTGGAAGAAGAGGGTGTGAAGATCGACCCCACGCGAATGAACGAATCTTACGGTCGCTTTGCATGGATTTATGACCTGGACGGGAATAAGATCGAGCTCTGGCAGCCACCGTCCGCCTAGCCGTAAGGGCATTCCGCTCCCTCTGGTCGCGGCTCGGATTAAAACGCCAACTACTGCTCCCTCGTCGCGGCTCGGATTAAAACGCCAACTACTGCTCCCTCCCGTCGCGGCGCGGATCAAAACGCCAGCTACCGCTCCCTCCCGTCGCGGCGCGGATCAAGACCCAGTACCGGCTTTCAAATATTTATCTGCGCTTAGGGCTGCAAGGGTTTAAGCACGATCGGCGTAAGTTGCCAAAACGAGTCGAGAAGACTTGTGGGCAAGGATGCCCGAGTCAAAAAAACGCGGTGGTGGGCCCAAGACCCCGGAAGGCAAGCGGCGGGCAAGCGAGAACAGCACAAAGCATGGCGCGCGTGCGACGAAGTTCACGATCCTTGCAGACGAGTCGCCGGAGGAGTACGAAGAGACGCGAAACGGCTGGTTGACAGCGTTTGAGCCGGAGGGCTATCACGAGATCCGGCTGGTAGACCAGCTGATTGTGAATGACTGGCTGCTGAAACGGGCGAATCGCCGATTTCTGGAAACCGAAGCGGAATGGGCGGAGGAGCCAGCGCACACAGCCGAACTGATGCAACGTTACAGGACCGCGGCAGAACGGTCGTTTTATCGTTCGTTGAGCGCGGTGGAGCAGTTAAGGAAGGACATCTTGCGGAACGAAATCATCAAGGAAAAACTATTGAGCAAGAACCGCATGCAGGAAGAGCGAATCGAGGCGCTCGAGAAAGAGCTTGGACCCGGAGCGGCAAAGGCGCGGGTGAAGCCAGCAGCCAAGAAGGCGGACGCACCAGCGACGCTGGCGCAGCAGACGTTTCAGGGACAACGCTCGAAGAAGAAGCGGCGCAAGATCGAGGTGCTCGATCAATGGATAGAGATCGAAGTAACAGAGCAAGGCAAGACCGTGACAACGCTCTATCCGCCGAATGACGTTCTGATCGAAAACGGGCAAAAGATGTGGCCACCCCCGGAGCTCGTTTACCGGCGGCTGCATTTCGTGAACGGAGTGCCTCCGGAGTACCGGTGGACGACCAAAGTGGAGGCGATCCGAGCGACGGGCGGGATGGGTGTGCAGCGAATGACGGTTGAGCGGTGGCTCGAGTTGATCGCCGAAGAAAAGGCGGCCGGGACGGGGCATGTTCTGCCATGCGGGGGAAACCTGCCGAGACCGGAGGAGCGGGGCGGATGCGATTGCGAGGTATGCACGCATAACCGGAAGGTGCTGGAGCTAAGAGCGGGGTAGCGCATCCAACCAGCATGAAGAGAGACAACGCGGGCCCGGGACAAGAATCGGTTTGGGATTATCCGAGACCGCCGCGGCTGGAGCGATCGTTGAAAGTCGTAAAGGTGATGCTGGCGGACGAAGTGATTGCCGAGACGACGGGTGCGTACAGGGTGCTCGAGACGAGCCACCCGCCGAGCTGGTACATTCCGCGCGCGGATGTGCGGATGGAGTTCCTGACGGGCACGCCGAAGGGATCATTTTGCGAATGGAAAGGACAGGCGAGCTACTGGACGGTGCGAGCCGGGGATAAAGTGGCGGAGAATGCCGGGTGGTCGTACGCATCGCCGAGTGCGCCCTTTGCCGCGATCAAGGACTACGTAGCCTTCTATCCAGGCCTGCTGGAGTGTTACGTGGATGGCGAGCGAGTGCAGCCCCAGCCGGGAGGGTTTTACGGCGGATGGATTACTGCCGATTTGGCAGGACCCTTCAAGGGTGTTCCGGGCAGCGGGGGATGGTAGACAACTGCGCGTAATGCTCTCCGGTTCTAAGATTGGAAAGCGATGCATAACGCTTTCGGATTGAAGATTCCGCAGACGCTCCAAGAGATGTGCGATCCGCGAACAATGGCGCTCGTGGTCTATGACATGCAAGTGGGGATCCTCAGCCAGATCAAGAATAGTCAGGAGATCATCGGCAAGACAGTCGAGTTGGTGGAGGCGGCGAGGGCGGGCGGATTCCGAGTGATCTTTTCGCGATACATGACGCTTCCGAAGGAAGTAGCGGGCGTTGCGCAACTGCGAATGGCGATGGCCTGGCAGCGCGTGGGATCACCGGAGCAAGTTCGGACGATATTCCATCGGAACTCGCCCGGCTTTCAATTGATACCGGAGCTTCCGGCGCTTGAGACCGAGGCTGTGTTCGATCGAATTACCATGTCCGCTTTTGAAGGAACACCGCTGAACCTCGCGCTGCGCGACTGCGGGATTGTGTCGGTTGCGGTTTGCGGCGTGGCGCTCGAGATCGGCATCGAGCCCACAGCACGACATGCGGCGGATCTGGGATACATTCCGATCGTCGTGACGGATGCGTGCGGGGCGGGACATCCGGAGGCAGCAGAGCGGTCGATCGAGAGCTTGAACTTTGCCGGCGACACGGTGATGACGGACGTAGGTACGCTAGCGGAGCTGATGCGAAGAGGCCAGCGCGGCACATAGCCGGGCGAAGCGGGGATCCGGTCGGAGAGAGTCGAAGCGGGGATCGACGCCGGCCCAGATCAGCCAGAGGTCACGCTCTTCGAATGCTTGTTCCAGAAGCGAGAAGGCAACTTCGGTTTCGCCGAGACCAAGATGGACCAGGCTGAGCGCGCAAGGCGAGACATAGCGAGAGATGGTAAAAGACGCGAGCTCCTCGAGAATCCGGCGGGCCTGCGGGTGGTTGCCTGAGCGGGCCCCGGCATGAGCGAGAGCAGCACAGATCTGAATGTCGGCAGCAGAGCAAGAACGGGCGTTCTGCAGCTCGGTAATTGCATCGTCTAACGACCCGGCCTGCTCATGGGCCAAGCCGAGCGTGTAGTGCGCGGGAGCGAAATCGGGCTCCAGGATGAGGGCCTGCCAGGACTGCCGAATGGATTCTTCAAAATCGCGGGCGAGGTAGGAGATCCAGGCGAGTTCGGCGCGAATCGCGAGCGAGAGCGGATCGAGTTCCAAAGCTTTCCGAATGTGTGTGAACGACTCGGCAGGCCGGCCGAGCGCACTGAGCAGTGCGGCGTAAAACCGGTAAGCGTCGACACAATCAGGACTGAGAGCCAGAGCGCGGACGTATTCTTCTTCCGCGGCTGTGCAATTCCAATCGAAAAGAGTCCTGATGCGTGCCAGAGTGACATGGCCTTCGGCAAGACGGCTCTCGATTGAGATCGCATGAGAGACGAGGGGATCGGCTCGAGAGCGTGCAGCGGCCGGTGAAAGCGATCCGAGTTGGGCGAAGAGGATGTACGTGTCGGCCAGCCCGAGGAAGGCAAGCGCGTATCCGGGATCGTGCCTGATGGCCGATTCGAAGTGAGCGACGCTCTTGCCGAGGTCGGCTTCCGTCGCTTTGCGCTGGAGAAAGCGGCCTTTCAGGTAGTCCTGCCGAGCCTCGGAATGGGGCTGTGTGGAGCTAACCTCTTCGACCGGCGCGGTGAACCGGTATCCGAGTCCTGGGCGAGTTTCTATTACGCTGCAGGCGGAGTCATCGAGAGCGTGGCGGAGCGCATTGACGGCAGTGTTGAGGCCGCCATCGAAGCTGACATAGAGACCGGGCCAGAGCCGTTCGGCGAACTCGGCGCGAGTGACTAACTTGCCGGGATGTTCGAGGAGGAGTTCGAGGACCTGAAACGGCTTCTTCTGAAGATTGACTCGCACGCCGCAGTGGCGAAGCTCGCGCTGGGAGAGATCCGCTTCGAAAGATCCGAAGCGAAGGAGGCGATTGGCGCGCAAGCCGAAGACTGTTTTTTCACTCTGTTCCAAGTTGGAAGATTCTTGAGCTTTTCCTGAGAGTCGATGGAGGGGAACGCTGCGTATGAGGAGGTGTACGGGCGAGACGGCAGAAAAGTTCCCGTAACAGAAACCAGTAGGAGACAAAATATGAAAACTCTAATCGCGTGCGCCTTCGCGATAGCATCGACGGCGACTGGAGCGTTTGCCCAGCAAGGGGCTTTTACACTTCCGGTGAGAGTGCACTGGGGCATGGCAGTGCTCGAGCCCGGAGCGCATTCCCTAAAGCCACCGAGCGCGGCTAAAGGTCCGATTTTTTATATATCGGGCGACGAGGGTATAGAGATGTCGATCCCTTCATCCACCGAGAACATTGAGCAATCAGAACGGAGCTACCTTCGCCTGGTGAAAGTCAACGGCGATTACTTTGTGAATGAATTCTACTCGGGGTTAAGCGGAAAGAAATATCATTTTGCAACGCCTAAAGGTACACGGCCGACCGTACTCGCGGACATTCCGGTGCGTCACCCGACAACTTAGTGATGTAAGTTATTTCAGCGCTTGCGCGGCGGTCTTGTGTTTCTCGAGAGTGGGAAGAGTTTGCTTGGCATACGCCTTCAGATCGGCATTCTGACCGTCGCGCGCTTCTTTGTCGTAAGCAGCAATGGCCGTTTCGTGACCAGCTACCATATCGTGCGAGTAACGGCGATCGAATGCTTTGCCTTTTAACTTGGCGTACGGCGCAATCATTTTGTCTTGCTTGGCATCGAGTCCTTTGGGGATGGTGAGACCGGTCTTTGAAGCGAGCGCGGTGAGCTGTGTGTAATCCGCCGTGTGATCGGTAACCATCATCTGGGCGTAGTCCTTAACAGCCTGCGAAGAGGCCTGATCGGCGGCCATCTGGCCGAGATGGGCTTCGGTCATGTCAGTCTGCGCCGCGAGTTCAAGAAAAGCCTGGTCACTAGTGGCAGCGCTGCCGGTATTCTGAGCACTGGCGGCCAAGCAAAATACAACAGAGCTCAACAGCGCGGTATAAATCTGTTTCATTACTTTTTTCTCCCCTGTGTTAGAAACAAAAAGAGCCGGTCTACGCATTCGTACAAATACGTATTCAAAGCTCATCGATCAACTAGACGCCGGTGGGAGTCAAAAGAAGCGTGCCGCGAAACGAGATTACGGTTTTCCCCAATGAGCATGACCATAACGACATATACAAGCTACTGATCGGAGCGGTGGTACCGCGGCCGATTGCGCTTGTGTCATCGATAGACGCCCGAGGAATCGCAAACCTGGCGCCGTTCAGCTACTTCATGTTGTGCAGCTCGAACCCGCCTTTTGCAATTTTCAGCCCGGCGCACCGCGGGGCAAGCAAGCCGCCGAAAGATACGCTGCGCAACGTGGAAGAAACGGGCGATTTTGTAGTGAATGTCGTATCGGAAGAGTTTCTGCAGCAGATGAACTTAACGGCGGCGGATTATCCGCCGGACGTAGACGAATTCGCGGTCAGCGGGCTGACACCGAGCCGCAGCGAGCATGTGAAATCGCCGGGGGTGGAAGAAGCGCATGTGCGGCTGGAGTGCCGGCTGCACCAGGTGCTCGTATTGAGCGACAAGCCGGGGGGCGGGAGCCTGGTAATCGGCGAGATCGTTGCTATCCAGGTTGACCGCGGAGTGCTGGCCGATCCGGAGAAAAGCGTTTTTAAGATCGACCCGGGCAAGCTGCGCGCTATGGGCAGGATGGGCGGCCCGACGTATGTGCGGACGCAGGACCGAGTAGATGTGGAGCGGCCGAAGTTGATGCCGGTGGAGCGAGGATGAGGGCGGCGCGGCTGGCGCTGCTGGCAGCAGCAAGTATCGGTTTCGTTCACGGGCAGGAGCAGTTTCCGCAAGTGGACGCGATTGTCAACGACGCTGTCCAGAGCGACCTTATCCCGGGCGCAGTGCTGATAATCGGGCACAACGGGCAGGTTGTCTATCGAAAAGCATATGGGTCAAAGGCGACCGTGCCGCGCCGGGAACCGATGACGCTCGACACGATTTTCGACGCCGCTTCCTTGACGAAGGTAGTGGCGACTACGCCTTCGATCATGAAGCTCTTTGAGCAGGGCAAAATTCGAATGAACGATCCGGTGACGAAGTATTTGCCAGAGTTTCAGGGCGGCAAGAGCGAGATCACGATCCGGCTATTGATGACTCATTTCTCGGGGCTGGCACCGGATGTGGCGCTAGTTCCACGATGGAGCGGGTACGAGACGGGGATTCAGAAGGCATTGACGACGGCACCGGTGGCCCCGCCGGGCGTTCGGTTCATATACAGCGACATCAACTACCTGCTGCTGGGTGAGATTGTGAGGCGGCTTTCGGGAGTGACGCTGGCCGAGTTTGCCCAGCGCGAAATTTACACGCCCTTGAAGATGAATGAATCGGGCTTTCAGCCAGCAGCGGCGTTGCGGCCGCGGATTGCGCCGACGGAGCTCGACGAAGATACACACGACCCGATGCGCGGCGTAGTGGATGACCCGACGGCGCGCTACATGGGCGGAATCGCAGGCGATGCCGGGCTGTTTACAACAGCCGACGATCTGGCGCGATACGCCGCGATGATGCTGGGCATGGGCGAGTACGATGGCGTGCGGATCTTCGACTCCGCGACGGTGAAGAAGTTCACCGAGCCGGCGAGTCCGGCAGATCAGCCGGTGTTGCGAGCACTCGGCTGGGACATGGACTCGGGCTTCTCGAGCAATCGCGGAGAGCTTTTTCCGATCGGATCGTTCGGGCACACGGGATACACGGGCACGTCGATGTGGCTTGACCCGACGACGAACTCATTTGTGATTGTGATGACGAACGTGGTGCATCCGAAGCATGGGAAATCGCTGAGTTCATTTCGCTCGCGAATAGCGACGGTAGTAGCGGCGCATTACGGCATGAACATGCCGAATACAGTGGCGCTGACAGGCTACGTCGAGACAATCGCCGGAGCGGGCGTGCACAGAGTGGTGGCGCGAAATGCGCAGACGCTGACGGGGCTGGACGTACTTGAGCAAGACGGTTTTCGAGAGCTGAAGGGAAAGCATATCGGGCTGATTACAAATCAGACGGGGATAGACCGACAGGGAAGCCGGAATGTGGAGCAGCTGGTGAGGGCGGGCGTGGATGTGAAGGCGCTATTTTCACCCGAGCACGGCATTACGGGGACGAAAGATACAGATGTGGAAAATGGCCGGGACCAGCAGACAGGATTGCCGGTGATTAGCCTGTTCGGCCCCGCGAAGCAAAAGCTAAAGCCGGAACAGATGGCGGGAATGGATGCGATTGTTTTCGACATTCAGGACGCGGGCGCGCGATTTTATACCTATTCGTGTACGATGCTTTACGCGTTGGAATCGGCAGGGCGTGCCAAGAAGCCCTTTTACGTGTTAGACCGGCCGAATCCAGTTACCGGCACCCACGTAGAAGGGCCATTGATGGAGGAGTCGCTTCATTCATTTGTAGGATGCATGAACATTCCACTGCGGCACGGTATGACTTTTGGAGAATTGGCGATGTTTGCGAATGCGGAGGGCCATTGGGGAGCGGATCTGCATGTGGTGAAGATGAGCAACTGGCAGCGCGGGGACTGGTTCGACTCGACAGAACTGACATGGGTGAATCCGTCGCCTAATATGCGTAGTTTGAATGCGGAGCTGCTGTATCCGGGGCTGGCGATGCTGGAAGCGAACACAAATTACTCAGTGGGGCGAGGAACGGATGCGCCATTCGAGCAGATTGGGGCGGATTGGATCTCAGGAGCAGCGTTAGCTCAGCTGTTGAATGCGCGGTTTATACCCGGAGTTCGCGTGTATCCGGTGAGATTCAAGCCAGCGGAGTCAAATTTCGCCAACAAGGATATTGAGGGAGTTCGATTTGTAGTGACGGATCGGGAAGCGTTCGACAGTACGCGGTTAGGGATAGAGGTAGCAGCCGGACTGCAGAAGCTGTATCCGGGCAAGCTGGATTTCGAGAAATGCCGCTGGTTGATTGGGAGCGAGAAGGTGGTGAGTGGGTTGAAGGCAGGCCAAGATGCGGGAACCGTTTGGGGTGAGGCGCAAGAGGGCGTAGTAGATTTTGTAGGGCGGACGAGGAAGTATTTGCTTTATTGATAGCGGACGAAAGCGTCCTGCGGACTAGAATCCGCCCTACAAAAAATCAGGCTTCGGCAGAAGCCTGGCTGATCGGCTTCACTTTAGGCGGACGGCCGCGGCGTTTTGGCGCCGAACTCTGGGGCGCGTCATCGGAACCCATATGTTCGCTCATCATCGACGCGGCAGAGGTGGCGTCTTTGAGCCACGTTGGGGGACGACCCCGGCGGCGACCGCGTCCACGTGCCAGGCGTTCAAGCGTAAGAATCGCCTCTTCAATCTGCTCTCTTTCGAGCCGCAGCTCGGCTAGCATTTTATCTACGTCCAAGAATGTTCACCTTCCTTCACCCCGCAACTTAACTTTGCTAGCGACCTAAAACCTATTGCATAGATTTAATCAAATTGTGATCGGGAGTATTTATGGGAAGTGTAATTGTTAGTTAGACGTAAATTCAACCCGGATCCGATTAACTCATGAGCTTTTAGTCCTAGTACTAACGCCTTTTACCAGGATTTTAAATCGGCGAGTTAGTACAAAGACCGGGTTCGAGCCTGTTTCTTTTTCCAGAAAAAGTAAAACGGAATACCTAAAGCCATCATTCCTAAGCCCATAAGGGACTCACGAGGACGGCTGTTGAGGGTATTGAAAAGGAGGAGCAGTGCCACTGCCACAAAAAGTACTGGAACAAATGGATACCCAAGAACCCGGTACGGACGCGGTAAATGCGGTTGGCGGCGCCGCAGAACGATGACGGACAAAGCTGTCATGCCGTAAAGAATCCAGGAGCCAAAGATGACGAAATTGTACAAGTCGTCGAACCAGCCGCTTAGAACAACTACGGATGACCAGAGACAAAGCATGACCATGGCATGGCCGGGCGTGCGGAATTTGGGATGGACAACGGCCGCGGTGCGGAAAAAAAGACCATCGCGAGCCATGGCATAAGGAACACGGGAGCCGGAGAGTATCGAGCCATTTAGGGCAGCGAATATCGAGATGAGAACGGCGCAGGTGACGCCGGCGACAGCGACGCGGCCCCCGACGGTGTTCATCATATCGGCGGCGACGTGCGGGCTGCGAGCGACAGCGGAGGGGGTAAGGACGTAGAAATACGCGATATTGATGAGAATGTAGGTGGCGATTACGGCGCAGGTTCCGAAAATCAAAGCGCGGGGAAGGTTACGCTGCGGCTCGCGAATTTCGGAGGAGACCATGCTGACATTGTTCCAGCCATCGTAGGCCCAAAGAGCACTAACCATAGCAGCGAAGAATCCACCGATGCTCCCCACGGAGGCGATGTGCGAGTGGAAGTGCGAGAAGTCGCCTTTACCCGCGAAGAGCCCGAAGAAGATGACGGCCGCAAGCAGGCTCATTTTGAGGATGGTGACGAAGACCTGGACATTGCCGCCGGCGCGCACGCCGAGGTAATTGATGGCTCCGAGGACAAGGATGAGCGCGATGGCAACCAGCTGACCGTAGTGGATTTCGAGAAGGGTGGCGCCGGGTCCGATGTGCCAAGGCAGGACGATCAAGGGAATGCTGAGAGCGGGATAAAAGATAGTCAGGTAAGTGTAGAAGCCAGCGGCGAGGGTCGCAATAGACCCGCTCTTTCCGACCCAAAACTGGGTCCAGCCATAGAGAAAACCCCAGAACGGGCCATAGGCGGCGGTGAGATAGACGTACTCGCCACCGGCTTCAGGCATGGCGGCCGCCAGCTCAGCATAGGTGAGAGCGCCGAAAAGACTCAGGACGCCCGCAACAATCCAAACGACGAAGACCGTTTCTACTGAGCCGACCAAGCGGATCATGGTGGACGGGACAAGAAAGACGCCACTACCGATGACGGTGCCGACGACGATGGAGACGGCGCTCCAGAGACCCAGGACTCGTTCCAGAGAAGGCGCACGCGAAGCAGGGACTTCGGCGTCGGACGAAGCGAGGGGCTGATCGTGAGTCATGAGTCAGTTTACGCGTGATCAGGAAACGGACGAGAGGGCTTCGGTTTGGCGAGGCGTAGAGCGAAGCGTGCCGGCAAGGCAGCCAACCGCGAACGTGACGGACGAGCCGATAAGAACGTACCAGGTAAAGGCGACGTGGGTACGGAGGAGAAGAGTGGCGGCAAAGCCGGCGCACATGCCGATGATGGCGGCCCGTTCGCCAGGACGGCGGGTGAGAACGCCGAGCAGGAAGACGCCGAGCAGAGCGCCATAGAGGACGGACGCGATGGAAAGGCCGGCTTCGAGGACGCGACCCCAGTGGCGGGCGAGCAAACCGATGCCGAAGAGAATGACGCCCCAGGCGACGGTAGCCCAGCGAGCGAGCCGCATATAGTAGCTTTCGGCATAGGCAGGGCGGAGCTGGCGAATGAAATCCATGATGGTGGTGGAGGCAAGGGCATTGAGAGCGGCACTGAGATTCGACATGGCGGCGGCGAGGATCGCGGCGATGGTGAGGCCCGCGATACCGACCGGGAGATGGGTCCAGATGAACTCGGGATACATACGTTCGGGAATTGCCGGAGCGGCGACGCGGGTGTCGCGGTAATAAACAAACAGCAATACGCCGATGAGGAGAAAGAGCGTGAACTGAAAGAAGATCACAACCCAGCTGGAGAAGAGTGCAAGGCGGCCATCGCGCTCGGTCTTGGCGGAGAGGAGCCGCTGCACGAGTAACTGCTCGGTGCCATGGCTGGCGGTCGTGAGGAAGCAGCCACCGAGGAGGCCGGCCCAGAAGCTGTAGGAACGCCGAAAGAAGGCGGAGGAGAGGGCAAAGCGGAAATCGAAAATCTGAAATTTACCGGCAGCGGAAGCGACGGAGACAACGTGGGGCCAACCGCCGGGAATGAGATGGAGGATGACGAAGAAGCTGAGGAGAGCGCCCGCGACGTAGAGAAACATTTGCACGACATCGGTCCAGATAACGGCGGTCATGCCGCCATGGAAGGTGTAGAAGAGGGTGAGGGCGACGATGACGGCAATGGAAGCAACTTCGCCGGTACCGAGCACGATGGAGACGACGAGCGAGATGGCGAAGACGCGAACACCTTCGGCGAGGGCGCGAAGAATCAGAAACGTTCCGGCTGTGAAGCGGCGGATGCGCGGACCGAAGCGGCGCTGCATGAGTTCGTAGGCGGTAAACATCTCGCCCCGGAAATATTGGGGCAGGAAGAGCAGAGCGATGACGATGCGGCCGAGGAGATAACCGAAGATGAGTTGGAGGAAGCCGAAGTTGCCGCCGAAGGAGAGCGCAGGAGTGCCGATGACGGTGAGAGTACTGGTTTCGGCGGAGACGATCGAGAAGGAGATAGCCCACCAGGGAGCGTTGCGACCGCCGAGAAAGTAATTTTTGAGAGTCGCCTGTTTATCTTTAAATTGCGCGCCAAACCAGGTGATAAAAATCAGGTAGAGAGCGATGACCGCAAGGTCGGCGGAGCGCATGGAAAGGTGGATGATAGCATGCAAACTGGCTATCGTTACCCAAGGTACGCATACAAGGGAACAACTTTGGGAGCAGTAGCATCTTACATAGCAGAGATGTGTTGCGAGCACGGAGGGAGTTCGTTATACTCCGGCTTTCGCTTCCGAGTAAAAGCACTGAATAGATGTCCTCTGAGGGGGGTAAGGTGGAATCGACATTTTTGAAACCGAGCAGAACAGCGATCGCGACAGGCGCAATTGCGCTAGTTATGGGTGCGGGAGCCGTACCTGCAGCACGCGCGCAGGGGACAGACGGGCAGCAGACTGCCGGACAGGCAGCAGGCGGCCAGCAGACAGGCGCAGCGCCCACTAAGAATTACAAGGATCGGGGAGAGTACGACTTATTCTCGAAGATCACGCAAACGCAGGACCCGAAGGCGCGGCTGGACTTGCTGAATCAGTGGCAGGATAAGTATCCGCAGACTGACTATGCGCAGGAGCGGAACGACTACTTCGTGCTGACCCTGGGAGCGCTGGCGGCGACGGATCCAGCGTCGCGGCAGAAGCTGCTGGATAAGTGCGCGGAGGTGTTGAAGGCTGATCCGAAGAATTTCCGGGCGATGTACATGACAGCACTGTGGGGTCCGGCCGTGGGCGGAGCGAGCCCGTCGCCAGATCTGCAGACCCAAGTGCAGACAGCGGCGCAGGGAGTAATCGACAATGCGCCGACTGCGTTCGATCCGAGCAAGAAACCGGCTAATGTCGACCAGGCGGCTTTTGACAAAGCGAAGACCGGGGCGCTCGGGATCGCACACAATGCGCTTGCCTGGGCAGCGACTTCGAAGAAAGATAACGCGACGGCAGAGAACGAATATAAGGCAAGTCTGGATGCTAATCCGGATCAGGGGAACATCTCGGCGTTGTACGCAAAGATGCTCATTGACGAAAAGAAATATCCCGAGGGGCTGTTCGAGTATGCTCGTGCTGCGCAGTATACGGGACCCGGACCGGCTCTGCCCGAAGCAACCCGTAAGACCTTGATGGACTATTTCAACAAGGCCTACAAGGATTATCACGGCAGCATGGACGGCGCGGACCAGATCCTCTCGCAATCGAAGACGCAGGCCTTGCCGCCGGCGGGACTCGCTGTAACGAGCCAAGCTGATTTGGCGAACAAAAATGCCGATGCGATCAACGCGCGTATGGGAAGCGACCCCTCCTTCAAAATGTGGTATGCAGTGAAGCAGAGCTTAACCGGCGATCAAGGAGACCAGTTCTTCAACAGCAGCGTGAAGGACGTGGAGGTTCCGGGCGGCGCACAAGGAGTGAAGAATTTCACCGGCACGGTGATTTCGATCGATCCACCGGACCGGCCTACGAAGGTTACGCTGGGCGTGGAAGACGCGACGAAGCCGGACGCGACGCTCGAGTTTAGCCAGCCGCTACCGGCATCGGCGCTCGAGAAGATCAAGACCGGCGAGAAGCTGGATTTCTCGGGTGTGGCGGATAGCTTTACCAAAGATCCGTACATGCTGACGTTCAAGGATCCATCGGTACCGGGCGTGCAGACAACTGCGCCAGTGAAACGGGGCCGAGCGAGAAGGTAAGTTCGGATTTTCGAAGCAATGATCGGGGAGTTCCAGCGCGAGAAGGCGTTGGAATCTCCCCGATTTTGTTTTTGGCAAACGAAGACGCTACATCTTGTAGCGGCCAAGATCTTCGTCGTTCAGATTCTCGAGCCACTTGCGGAGCTCTTCGTTGTTTACTTTCTCGGAGACGGTGGCAGAGTAGCGTGAGGACTGCAGGACGCTGTCGTCCACGTAAATGGGGCAGTCATGGCGAAGGGCGAGCGCAAGCGCATCACTCGGGCGGGAATCGACGCTCATCAACTTCCCTTCCCGTTCGATCCAGATCAAGGCGTAGAACGTATCTTCTTTCAACTCACTCACGACGACTTTTCTGACCGAGATCTCGAGGCCCATCAGAAGAACTTTGATGAGGTCATGGGTCATGGGACGAGGCGTGGTGACCTTTTCGATTTCAAGCGCGATGGCATTCGCCTCGTAGATACCGACCCAGATGGGCAGCACGGCATCGCCAGAGATGTCCTTCAGAACGACAATGGGCATGTTGGTCATGGGATCCATCATCAGACCACGTATTTTCATTTCTACTTCCACAGTGTTCTTCCTTCTTTTATTACGCTAGGCGATCAGGCAACCAGCGGAACGCGCTCGCCGGCCAGGCTGTTGGGAGCGGCGCGAGTGACTAACACGTTCATATATTGACCGACCCTAGATGTGTTGCCGTCGGGAGCAGGCAGGCTCGGATCTTCGAAGTTCAGCAATTTATTCTGGCTGGTACGGCCGATCCACTGGCCGGTGGCCAGGTTATAGCCTTCGACATGCACCTCCTCGACGGTGCCGACATAGCGAGCATTACGACGAATCTGAATGGCTCGCTGGCGCTCTTGCAGGATCGTCATACGGCGCGTCTTCTCCTCTTCCGGGATGTGGTCTTCGTATTCGAGGGCTGAGGTGTTAGGCCGCTTCGAGTACTTGAAGATGAACATGGCATCGTACTCGACTTCGTCGATGAGACGGATGGTCTGTTCGAATTCAGATTCAGTCTCGCCCGGGAAGCCGACGATGATGTCGGTGGTGATGGCGATATCGCGTCGGGAATTCTTAATCCACTCGATGCGCCGCATGTATTCATCGCGCGAGTAGAGGCGGCGCATGCGGGAGAGAACAGCAGTTGAGCCCGACTGGACCGGCAGATGGACATGGTTGCAGAGAACGGGTTGTTCATCGATGGCATCGATGATGCTTTTGACAAAGTCACGCGGATGAGAGGTGGTAAACCGAATGCGACGCATACCGGAGAGGCGGGCAGCGGCATCGAGAAGTTGTGCGAAGTCCCAACCGGTGGGCGAGGGATCGCGATAGCTGTTTACATTTTGACCGAGGAACTGCACTTCTGTGTAGCCTGAATCGGCGAGCGAGCGGGCCTCTTGCAGAACACTCTCGCTGGTGCGGCTGCGCTCGGGCCCGCGGGTGAAGGGAACAACGCAATAAGCGCAGGCTTTATCGCAGCCCTCGATGATGGTGAGGTAGGCGCGATGAGGATTGTCGCGGCGCGTAAAGGGGGTGTCGAAGGTCTCGTCGGGTATCAAGATCGAGCCCGGTGACACGGCGGTTGCCCGCTTCGAGCTGGACGAGCAACTCGGGTAGTTTGGTGTAGCTGGCAGATCCTGCCACGAGGCTGACGTGGGGAGCGCGCTCAAAGATCCGCTCGCCTTCCTGCTGGGCGACACAGCCGAGAACGCCGAAGATCTTCCCCTTCCCTGCTTCGCGCTTAAAGCTCTGAAGCCGATGAAATACTTTCTGCTCAGCTTTGTCGCGAATGCTGCAGGTGTTGTAGAGAATGAGCTCGGCATCAGCGGGTTCGGACACTTGCGTGTAGCCAGTGGCGAGGAGCGTTCCCGTGACCTTTTCAGAGTCGTGGGCGTTCATCTGGCAGCCGAACGTTTCGAGGTAGAAGGTTCTCATGAAAGGTGCAAAGGGATAGAGGAGTCGCGCAGTCTAGGAAAACAAAGGGCAGGGTTAGCCATGTAAGAGCCGCATGAACCAACCGATACCGAAAAGCGCGAGCATGAACCAGCCGAAACATTGCAGGCCGTAGCGGAGACGCTCGCTATCGGTGCGTTTGGCGGTGATGCCCAGGATCACGCTCGACAAGAGGGCGAAAAGGAGAGAAGTCTGAAAATGGTCGAGTTTCAAAGCAGGCATGGCGATTATTCTTTCTGGCGAGTGGCGATTTCGTAGGCGTCAACCATAGCGAGGACGTTTAAGATGCCGGCGCCGACCAGGAATTTTGAACCGTAGTCGGCGGTGTGAGTGGCCTGATCGGGCGGCCAATAGCCAAGGCCGACCGCGATGAAGTATAGAAGACCGGCTGCAAGGTCGCCAACGAATCCAGCCATCTGGATGAGACGCGAGAGCACGTCACCGGCGGACGACGGTTGAAACATGGGGCCCCGCAAGAGCACACCGACGACGAACGCGAGAACGACGACAGAGAAGATGATGGCGCCGCGGGTTTTGCGACCGAGAATGAAGTGGCCGAGGCCGGGCACGAGCCAAGCGAGGGCGACGACGAGCCAAGGCGAGCGAAGGGGCGCATTCTTCGCCAGAGGAATGGTGGTTGCGGGCATTAAACCTATTTTAGCCGTGCGTGCAGGAGGGGCAAACGTAGGCAGTCGATTACAATGGAGAACAGCCGTAGCAACACATTGTGCGGATGTGGCGGAATTGGCAGACGCGCTAGATTCAGGTTCTAGTGGGGGAAACTTCGTGGAGGTTCAAGTCCTCTCATCCGCACCAACAACTTAGCTGAATCTCTCCTTTCGTTCTTCTTGATCTCTGTGTACCACTTTGTGCACTTTTTCCTGTTCTTGAAAAAACTCTACCTTTCGCCCCACATCTCGGACGCTCCGGTGCAAACTTTAGACCGGTTTGGTTGTGTGTGGCGATATGGTCCGGATGATGAGTGAGCGCGGAATCGAGTTGGCACACACGACGATTCTGCGTTGGGCGCGGCGGTACGTGCCTGACTTTGTAAAACGCTGAAACGGATATGCCCGCCCGGTCAGCGGTTCCCGGCGTTGTGACGAAACCTATGTAAAGGTAAACGGCCAGTGGACGCATCTCCATCGAGCTGTTGATAAGCAGGGACACACGCCGTCGAACAAGATCACCGCCGGATAAAAGAGCGGATCCGCCCGTTGCTAGGCTGGGCGGGGTCGTTGGCCACCGCTATACCGGCTGGCTTTCCGCGACGACGGGTTCGATGGGAAGGCCGAGTTCGACCCAAGCCTCAAACCCGCCTTCGAGTGGATGGACCTTGTGAACACCGGCGCGTTTTAATTGCAGCGCCACACGGGCGCTGGTGGCTTCGTTGGGTCAAGTGCAGTAGAGGATCACTTCGCGGTCATGCGGGATTTCCTCAAAATGAGCACGCAGCTGGGCGGGGCGGAGGACATGAGCGCCGAGTATTTTGCGTCCGGTTTTCTCGACTTCGGCGGGTGAGCGGAGATCGACGATGACGGGCGGTGTATCGCTGTTCATCCTGGCGTGCACATCGCGGGGATCGAGACGGTTGATACGCAGCTGCCGGCGAAAGCGGATGCGCTGCCAGTAGCGCCACAAGATGAACGCGCAGAGCAGAAGGGCCAGCATGAGGCCGGCACGGCGGCCAAACAAGCCGAGAACGAGGATGGCTTTATCGATTTCTCGGTGGAAGAGGACACCGACGACGAGATAAGTGGAGGCCCAGAGCGTGGCGCCGCCGGCGTCCGCCAAAAGAAAGCGCCAGCGGGGCATGTGGATGGCGCCCGCGAGCGGGGTAGAGATGAGGCTGGTGCCGGGGACGAATTTCGTGAAGAGCAAAGTCCAGGCTCCACGTTTCATGAAACCCAGTTCCGTCTGGCGGACGCAGGTGTCGGGTTCGAGCGCAAACTTGCAGAGCAGCTTCAAGATGGAGCGGCCCCGCCAGCGGCCGAGTTCGTACCAGATGATGTCACCGCAAAGGGCGGCGCAGACGATGAGGATCAAAGCGAGCCAGAAGGAGTAATGGCGATCGCCGACAGCGGCGCCCATGATGAGCACGACTGGATCGGACGGAAGCGGAGCGCCGGCCTGCACGGCGAAGACGTAGCAGAACACAAATGCATAGCCGTGTAGCAGGATAAGGGAGCGAAAAGAAGGCACTCTGTTCAGCTTCCCACGACTCGGGAAGCGGCCGAAACTGTAGGTGGGCTTACGCTTCACCGAGAAGGCGACTTCTCACGCATGCGGTTTCCGTGGCGGGCGTATTCATGCAGCTAATCTCCTACAAGCCGACCTTCTGGACAGCATCGATTCACTATCCAACTGGCGCGTCATTTAAGACGTGACTGCCGGGAGACGCGGCGTGCCAGGCTCTGCTCAACCCACTCTGACGCAGCGACATCTGGATGAGAGCGTTGGCATGCTTAATCGGAGCCAGCCGATAATGGATGAGTGTGGGCGCCTTCCTCTGAAGTGTTGCACGGCGGAATCGCGCCAAGCGCCGCTCTAGAGCACTTTCGCAGACGTTGTAACACGCGAAAGACTCTTTTCGTTACAGATATATGGTTTGCCCCAAAACGCGAGCGTCTTCTCGAGTTGCTCTCAGATCCGATCTCAGACGAGCAGGCGAAATGCTTGCTGGATGCCTTGCACGAAAAAGCGCATCTGGACGCGGTCATCGGGTGGTTATCACTGACGACGAAAGGCTGGTTTTCGTCGAAGCCGGTTTCGTGGGAGCGGTATCCGAAGAGAAGTCGAGACTACACGATTCCGTTTCCGCCAATTCCGTGGGAAGCAGTAGACCGGTGCCGGTGGGACACAGCTTTGCAAAACTATGGGCTCCAGGTGTACCAACGTGGATACTTAGCATGCTTAAGGCGGCTTCTGCCCAATAGGGAGATCCGGCGAAGGTTCCGGCTACGGGAAGATGCGCGACCCTGTCCGGAATGTGGGGAAGCTTTTGATCAACTTACTTGCCTCTATTACACGACTCGGAAGTCAACCTGGCAGAATATGTGCGGATGGGCGGGAACGCTCGTCGTGTGCGACCGGTGTCACGTCCAAGTGCAATTTTTCCTCGAGCTCATGAATTAGGGCTCAATCGCCGGTGAAACCCTCTCCCATCTATCCTTCCTGCAAACACCGGACGGCGCTGTGAAAGCGTCGCCATGTCTGAGATTTGAACCGCCTTCACGCCTGCTGCTGTGCCAGGTCCAGAAATGGGATGCGGGAGATCACATCTGGGAAACTTTCATCAGTTGACGTAAAACGCGCATTCCGTTGAGATGCGCGCCGCACGTTTCAGTCAGCGCGATGCCGCCTATACGGACATGTGGATTGGTAAACGGTACGCCGTCAGTGGCGGATGCATGCCTCTTCAAGTCATTGAGGTCGATCCAGCCGCTAAGTGCGGCTGGATGTCGGAAGAACCTGAGCGCAGCATGTGCGGGTGGAGAACAAAGCATTGCCGAGCATAGCGAAGACCGTGGTGCCGCAGCACCGCGGTAGGGCCATATTGATTCGATAGAGTGGATCGCGGCAGCGCCGCTGTGCTGTCCCACGGCTTCGTCCCTGTTTCCAAAGCATCAAAGTCTGACCCAAAGAAAGGTTGAACTCGGTCGACTTTGATTCCGTACATACGTCTTCCATCGACTCCACAGAGAACGTTGGGGAAGGGAAAGATTGTAGATGCCGTCTTCCGACCTGGCTCGGCCTGAAGGGAAACAAGCGTCGCGCTCAACCTGGTATCCGCGCGCCCATGTCAAAGTCATCGTGCTTTTCGGCGTTGTGCTTCTGGCATTCGGAGCTTTCCTGGCACTCTTCAAGCCGATGCTGATCGTAGGAAAAGGTGAGCAGATGAACAATTCGGCCCGTGTCTTTGCGGGATACTTGTTTTCTCGCAATTCGGCGTTGGCCGCGCTACTCGCGGGCGCTTTCGCTCTGCGGGCTCGAACACTCCTCGCCGGTTTTGTTGCGCTGACCGCCCTGATCCAGTTTGTGGACGCCGCGGTGGACTGTTATGAGCAGCGGTGGGCCATAGTGCCCATTGTGGTCCTGCTTGGAGTGGCGTTCCTGTTCGCGGCAGGAAGTATTCTGGGCCGCCCTGTCTGGAACTTGAAAGCATGGCGCGACTGATGAGTAGTCGGCTCCGGTAAAGTTGAGCAGTTTGCGGCCGCAATCACAGGGTGGCCGACAGCCGGAGAGAATCTATAAACGTTCGGGCCGTCACCGGCGATCCATGCGCGCCGAAGGGTCACATCCACGAGAAGCGCGTTTCCCAATGCTAATCCGGCCTAATACTCCGTAGGTCCCGGTAACTCAGTAACTGCGACTGCATTACTCGCTTATCGTGGGAGGTGCACAAGAGGATCAAGTCGTGCTGCTCTGAAGCACGTGTTGAGCAATCTCAGCTAGCCGACTACACGGCCAAGTGGATTGGTCGACGCAATCCCGTTGCTCGTTAGTCACAGATACCGACTTCCCCGATGCCGACGTGGGGACAGCCGCAAGTTTTCTCTGCCCGATTGGTTTGCAGACTTGTGATGTTTTGTGCGAGTCATTTCCTGACGCACCTAATGACCGAATGAAGGTTTTTGAGGTGTTTCAGGCCGAATTTCAGGCGAACTTAAGATGTTGCCCCAACGGCGCGTCCGCGAATCGCTTCCAAAAGGCAGCGGTGTTGGTCATTCGCAAAACGCGCACCATTTTCCCGTCGCGGAACTTGAAGTAATGGGCAATTGGCGTGTCCACTCGGATACCGGTCTCTTTGATTGTTCCCTGATAACGTCCGAACGCCGCTACGGTGTCACCAGACGACGAAGACTCGGTCATTTCCAGAATGTGATCTCTGAATTGGTTAGCGATGGCATTGAAGTATTCGGCAACTTCACTTGGTGAATGACGAATGCCGGCGGACTGTAACTCTGATGGCCCTTCGTACTCCCAGCTCACATTGCCGCTACGCCTGCCAAAATGAACGCGATGTCTCCCCGGGCAAACGCGGCGTACGTTTCCTTGACTTTACTGATCAGATCGGGCATAGATCCTGGGGTGCGGATCAAATTACGAAATGCTATGGCTGTCAACAGGGTAAGCGCGGAAATTCGAGCGGTCTCTTGGGCGAATCTTGAGCACTTCTTAAGCGAGTTGGACGCTCCCGATTTCGAACGTTAGTTCGGCTATGCCCAATACCGCTTCATCGATCGTCATATCGATCCCAATGAAACCGATCCCCACATTTACCTTAAGTCTCTGAGAACGCACTTGACTGATCTCGATACGGGAGAAATAATGTTTGTTTTTAGTAGATAGAGTGTGCTTCGCTCAGGCTGCGAAGCATGATGATGGAAGACCGCCAGGGTCATAAAGGGGCTTCTGGAAATTACCTCTCGCCCTGGTGGTCAGGGGTTCAGAAACGGCAGCGAGTTGGTTGCGAGCCGACTGTCCGTGTAACGCGCTTCGCGCCGATGTGACCTTCTCGGCGCATAGAACGCCGGTGTTGGCGCAAAATCACATTTCCGGTACCACCAAATGTGGCAAGCCGGACATCTCGCAACCCCCAATCGAAGTTGGCTACCCAAGCCGGTCACGTGTTTGATGGTTAATGAAGATGTCCTGTACGTACGGCCGGCCGGGCACGGCCCCGGTTGGTGGAACACAGCTTCACGATCGACATTCCTCAATTCTCATCTCCTGATTTTTATCCTCCCGGCGGGCTTCGAGATGCTGCCTGATGAGCGTCGCAAGACCTGTACCGGAGCGGAAACCGCGATCCATCCTTGGTGCCGAGAAGATGAGTGCGCAGCCAGAAGGGCTGGCGGATCTCCCCGCACATTTCGTTCACAGCTTTCGAGTAGATATGCGCGAAGCACGACTGCTCAACATCTTCCTGCCCGGAGGATTTGAACGAGTTATCACCGAGTTCGGCGTACCTGCGAAGTCTCGCGTCATTCCACCGCTGCGAAATGGCGTGATGTTAGACCTTCCGTGATGATTATCGTGCCGCCTAGTGTCTCTGATATAGAATCGAGGCTCCCAGAGAGAGACCTCATTCTTGCTTCACCAGTTCAGACGGTGAACAGGATGACAATTGACAACGAAGTGGGTATCACTGAAAGGCGCTCCGTTGGGACCGATGCCCGCCCAAGCTGTTCGAAGATCGCGGGAAAGCATTGCAACCGCCCATCGGTCGGCGATGCGCGTTGTTTGCCGACACACTTAGACGGCGCCCACTGAAAGGAATTGGAGCGAATGGAAAACGGTAGCGAACCGGATCAAAACAGCAGACGTAATTTCCTGCGCAAGGTGGGCGTGGCGCTCGGAGGCGTCACTCTGGCCGGTAGCGGCCAGTATGATGCTGCGCGCGCGCAAGGCGTGCTGCCGAACGGGTACAAGTTCTTTCGGGTTTTGACAATTGGAGTTCCCCTTCCGAACGGAGCCAATCCGGTTGCGGTTCTTGGAGCCGGGGTCATGCTGGGATCGTTCGAGCATCCGCTCAAAAACACTCACTCCGACGTCCTTTACTTTCACGGCACTGCGACCGAACAAGCGAGACCCGGCCAGCCTCAGGCGCTGTTCTCCGCAAATATCGAATACAGTGGGTCGCGGCCCACGGTGACACAGGCATCGGTGGTGGTCGCGCAGGGAGATGAACTGGACAGGGTCGCGAACGTTCCGAGCACTGAGTTGCCGATCGTAGTAGGCACGCTTGGAATCGGCTCGGCTAACTCCAGTGCCAATTATGCAACCACGATATCGGTCAGTGACTACGGTGATCAAAGCGGCGATGGAAGCGTTCAGACGAAGAGCGCTCCCGGTGTTTACCTGTATGAGCCGCTCGAAGGGAACTGGAAGAAGATCGCTCGGCTAGGTGACCCGGCGCCGGGAGGTGGACAGTACGGCGGATTCTTCGGTGACGTCAAACTAAACGAAGACAATAGCCTCGATATTGCTGCAGCGACCACCGCACCGCCGAACACTCCGGGAGTTGCCGGGGCCGCCGCTCGCTCACGGGTCCCCTGGTTTGTCGGATCGCACGCGCTGATCCATGTGCCGCCCGAAGCGCGCGCGGAGGGGATCGTGTTGTTGAAGACCGGCGATCTACTCCCGGGTACCGCGGCGGTGATCGAAACGTTCGGCTTGCTGGATGTTCTCAACGCGGAGCATTTTGTTACTCAGGTAAATGCCCGCCGTCTGGACATCGTCAATGCTTTGCCCGGTACCGCAGTCGTGCGCGGCCGCTTGGGAGCTGACAAAACACTCGATGCGGACAGGGTTGAGCTTCTCACGGCTTCGCACCACGTTGTCAGCAACGCTGCAGCCGAGCAGCTTCGAACGCTGGTTGGGGAAAGCTTTTTGGGGCCGCGCATCGGACATAACGGGTTCACCGCGGCGGTTACTCACGCTATTACTCCGGTGCCAAGTGGCGGCTCGTTTGATCTACAGCGGCTGTCGGTTTGGGGCCGGCGTGGCCGCGAGCTTGTGATGCGCGCCGGAGATCGGAACATTCAAACGGCTTCTTCGTTGAGTGCGCCAGTCGTAAGTAGTCAATCCGCCATTACGTACGAAGCGCGACAGCTAGCCGATGGCACTACGGAACTTTTGGTGAGTGATGGCACCGATACGCGGGTGATTCTCAGGAGCGGCGATGTCATCGATGGTTTGCAGGTGACCGAGATCAATCACGGATATCATCCCGCCCAAGTCGATTTTGCGGGCAGGATAGCGTTTTCCGGAGAGTTTGTGAAGGCCGGTCAGAATCCGCAAAATCCTGACGCGATCTTGAGCTGCGTGATTGTGGGCATACCGGTCTAGCCAGGAGGTCAGGAGATTCACATGCAACGGTTTTCTATTCCTATCGGCACTGGCAACAACGGCGATCTCGCGAGCGGACTCCCGCTGTTTCCGGTTCTTGGCACTGCTCGCGCCGGGATCTCGAATACAGACCGATCCAATACTCTAGTCGACTTTGAACTCACGATCCTGTTCTCTCGCACGAAGTTCCATTCTTATTACGGGTTTCTTCTCGGAGTACTTGGCCCGGCGGTGGCGTTTGAGATCCCGGGTACGCAGGTTGCGCTCAGCAATCCTGTCCCGGGTGGTGGCGGGCTGGTGACTGCGGTGCTCGGCTCAAACCAGCAGATGATCGCAGGTCTGTCGGTTGGTGTCGTTGTGGGCGCGGGTTTCACTGTCACGCAGCAGTTCTATCTTCCCGAGAGATGGTACTCGCCTTGGAAGTTTTCGTGGCGGACCGCGTTTGAGCTCTCCTACTTCTTTGCGGTCGATTTCATAAAGCTGCTCTTTAAGCTAATCCAGCTACTCATCAATCGCGGCGTTTCAAAGGGCTATCTCAATAAGGCAACCGGCACCAAGTTGACGAAGTATTTGAAGTACGCGGGCGGAATCGCGGAGGCTTTCAACTTTATCGACTTCACTCATCAAGGGTTTGGACCAGCAAATTCGCTGACCGTCACGCCCACGTTTACAATACCGATCGACCTTGTCAGCGCGATTTCCGGCTTGGGAAATTTTGTCCGCCGATTATCGGCGATCGTCGGAGAACTGCAGTTCGGGCCGCAGTTCGAGGTGCGTATGCCGGTGACACTCGCGCTCGACAGTTTCGTGACGAAGGGAGGTCAGGGTGTTGGCTCGACTGCGGAGTACGGGCCTATCAGTTATCAGGGATCGACCGCAACCGCACCAGGCCCCCTGGCATTTCAGACGGATGCCAGCACATTTACAACGAATGTAACTTATAGCACCGGCTTTACTGTCGCGCTCTCGTTTTTTTTCAAGGTGAAAGTATGCAAGCTCTTCGATGTCGGAAAGACCATTGGATCGCTTGATCTGCTCCGACTGCTGAACTTACCGGTTCCACCGCATGAGGTGGCGGGATCGGTTTCGAGCAACGTGCAATCGGGATGCATACTCATTCCCCAGATGACGATCAGATTCGTATCGGGCGATTCAGACCCGAACTTCCCACCTCAGTTAAATACCGTGGTCACCGAGGTGCCGTTTCTAACGACGGTTGAGCTGGACGAAGCGTGGGCGGGTCCCAACAACACCACGGTTGCCATCGCCATTGAGCCCGCGGCTGCAGGTTTCCCGTCCTCGGCAACCATTAATCGAGGTGAGAAGCAAGTCTCAGTGAAGTACACGTTTGGGAACAAGTGCATTACGTCGGGCAATTCCAAAGGTCCGCCTACATCGATGCCACCGAACGCAATCTCGCCTTACCAAAGCTATCTGGTAAGAGCAACGATTGACTCTGACAACGCCCAGCCCTGCGATGACTGGGAGATAACCGCGCCACTAAAGGTGCAAAACCGTACGCTGGTGATGACCCTGGGTCACGGTGCTGGAGGCGAGGGACCTGCCTATCAACCCGAGGCGGGAGGACAGATCAATGCGGACAAGACAAAAGAGCCGCTCGATATACCAGACGTGCTTCAAGTGAAGTACTTTTTTCCCTACCCTCCGGGAGTTCCTCCAGGCTTGGCATCGGTTAAGCTTTCACTTTTGACAGCCGAGCGCACGCCGCATCTCGGAAGCCAGGTTCGAATTACTTTCGATTCGGGGGTGGTGGCGAATCTTGCTCAACCCGTTACAGTTGCGGTCCCGTTAGCGGTCTCTTCATCGTCCTCCCGCACGTTTACTGTTGAGTGGCTTTCGAAAGGACCGGACGTAAACTACTCGTCCCTTTTCATTCTGGTTATGAATGCCGGCTGTCAATTTGGAGAAGCGGAATTCTGGCTGAGCGTCTGGAACTGGTCATGAGCAGCGCTGCGGCTGAGGCCGAAAATGGTCAGACCGACGACACGCCCGTGTCTCGGCCGCAAATTCGTAATATCCGAGCGCTGTTCGCAGCACTGCGGGCCTCTGATCCGGCCTTGCGCATGGGCGCGCTGGAAGGCATTCGAACGCAACCTCAGGTTGCCCTCTCATTTGGCGTTTTTGAAAATTCCGACGTCATTGACGTGTTAGTGGCCGAGTCGCAGCATTACAGCGGCACGTTGGAATGGATGCACTGGCTCGGAGCGCTGGACTGCTTCCCCGATGCTCGCGTAAGCGACTGCTTTTATGAAATTCTGGCGAACGAAGAGGAGCCTCTCGCAATTTTTGCAGCGGCCCGGTATCTTGAGCGATCTCCTAAAACGACCTTGATCGAGCGAATCCAACACCTGCTCTGCAATAGTAAGCAGCCGATTCGAGTTCGCGCTGCCGCGCTCGTGCTCAAGCAGGTGAAAGAAGTGAGCGCTCGGGCAAAACTCCGAATGTGTCTGTTATGCCCGGGTGAGGCCGAGAGCCCTGCTTTCGAGCACAGTGCAAGCGATCTGTGGCTCGAGGAGCTAAGCGGAGCGTTTCGCGCGGAGGCGCAAGGTGTACTCAGATCTCAGGGTGAGCGGACCTGGATTCAGCTGGCGATGCTTTGGGACAAGCTACAGACGGATGCGCGCATTTGGCTGCTGCAGTGGGGTTCGGTTGATTTTCCTTACATGACATCCGGCCTTGCTGCGAAGGCACTTTCGAGTGGCTGCGATTTACTCACACTCGAGGCGCTCAGAGTTATGGGCGAGTTAGGAGAAGACGTGGTGCCCGAGTCCATTCGTGCACTGGCTCGTCCGTTTGTTGCCGATTGCGACACTTGCGTGCGCGAGGCAGCGCTAGCGGCACATCCTCCGGATGTGAATTGGCGAGAGCTTCTGCGTGAAGAGGCAGTTCCCAACATCCGGCGAGTGCTGATTGGGCAGTTGGTGAAAGCGGAACGCGACCGAAGTATTCCGGACCTCCTCCACGTTTTACGCACGGAGGATTGGCAGGAGCGCGCCGTCGCGACTGAATGGCTCGTACGGCTCGGCCGCAGCGGAGCAGACGCAGTGAAGCCGCTGCTGCATGATGTGAATCCCCAAGTTCGGACCGCAGCCGCGCGTGTCTTGCTCGAATTGCAAGAGGATGACTGGGTCGATCACGAACTTCTGAGCGGCGCAGGTATGGCCGAGAGCCGATCTGTGTAAGCCGCCGAGCCGGCGCCATGGGATGCAGATCCTGCTCGAGAGACGTTCCGTAAGGGCGTTCCTCGCCGAGAGAAACGAAGGGCGCGCTTCGTTGCCCGCGGCTTATACTGATCCCGAACGCAAGGAGCGATTACCTGTGGAACAACAGAGATTGAGCGAAGACACTTGGCCCCAACTTGAGTGGGAGCAGTGGAAGGACACCGCTGACACTTTGCATATGTTCACGCAAATTGTTGGCAAAACCCGGGTCGCGCTCACGCCCATACAAAACCACTGGTGGAATGTGCCGCTATACGTTACTGCGCGTGGGCTGTCTACATCGGCCATGCCGGTTGAAACTGGCGAACTGCTTGACATAGAGTTCGATTTCATCGCGCACGAGCTCGTATTTCGCCACAGTTCGGGGCATACAGAACGGCTCGCTCTCGGGCCGCAAACGGTCGCTGCTTTCTTCGCCGAGTATCAGGCCGTCCTTGCAGGTCTTGGCGTAAACGTCAAGATCGATCCCATGCCGGTTGAGCTGGAAAGGCCGGTTGCATTCCATCAGGACACAGCTCACAACAGTTACGACGCGGATGCCGTTTTGCGCTTCTGGCGAGTACTGGCTCATGTCGATAGGCTCTTCAAACGTTTTTCGACGAACTTCTATGGAAAGATCAGCCCGGTGCATTTTTTCTGGGGCTCCTTCGATCTCGCCGTCACCCGCTTTAACGGCCGCAGAGCACCGGCGCGTCCTGGAGCGGACACAATCCAGGCAGAGGCTTATTCTCACGAGTGCATCAGCGCCGGGTTCTGGCCAGGGAACGGCGGATATGGCAAGGCCGCATTTTACTGCTATGCGGCTCCCGTTCCGGAAGGTCTCAGCGAGACCGTTCTCACCGGGCAGGGCGCCTTCAACACTAAACTGGGTGAATTTCTATTGGACTACGACGATGTTCGACGGACCCTCAATCCTTCTCAGACCGTTCTGGATTTTCTTCAGAGTAGCTATTCAGCTGCGGCCGACACCGCCAAGTGGGATCGCGCAAACCTGGATCGCCATGACGGCATCGCCGAGGCAGCCGTTCGTGCGAGCACATAAAACGTGTAGCTGTCCCGTGTCGCGGAGTACTCGCTTTGGGTGCAAAACAAGCTTGGAACTTGCGGCTCGTTTCGCCACGTTGAGGAGGAACCCTCCTACTACTCAGGTACTCATTGACCTTTGCGGCGGGCAAGAATAGATGCCGCAATCATGTTGTTCAAAACATCCATGTCGATGTCTGCCAGCTTCTTGATATGAAGGCAAGAGCCTTCTAACTTGCATTTGCCGAGCTTCCCGACAAAGTCAGCAGCTTCGGGAAAGCTGTTCATTCCATAGATCACAATAGCGGGCTTGCGAGGGGAGAAAGCAGCAACGGGCATATCGCCCTCGCGACCAGTCTCGTACTTGTAATGAACGCTCCCAAAACCGACAATCGAGGGACCCCACATCTGGGGTGCTTCACCAGTTAACCCTTGCATCAACTCGACGATCTTCTTCGAATCGCTCCGCTTGACCTGGTCTGGAAGAGCGTCGATGTACTGATCCACGCTAACGTGGGTCGGCTTAGTTTTGTTCTCGGGCATAACGAAACACAGGAAATTCTAGCTCATCCTGACAATTCTGACCAGCTCTGTTGCTGACATAAGTCAACGAGGCTTTCTTTATCGAGCCTTCCGGACCAGGGCAGATCGATTGGCCTTGTGCGCGGCAGTCTGCGACTGAGGTCAAGCCAGTCCCGCAGCGGTGATTAAGATTTGGTGGAAAGCGATGCCCGCAGCTTACGCAAGAAGTCCAGAAACTTGGCGGCGTGCGCGTCAAGATTTACCATACTTCCACCGCCCCGAAGCGGCGAGCACATTTCATAAGCCACAGGGCCGTTGAAGCCTCCCCGCGTCAATGCCGACAGGAAGGACGCGTAGTCTATGAACCCTTCGTCAATGGCAACAGCCTGCATCGCTGAAGGCAGCTTTTCGTAATTGACAAGTGCGGGCAGATAGCGGTAACGGGCAAGCGGCTGGTAATTTGCCGTTGTGGTGTAGACCGTAACCGGCGCCATTTTGGCCGCCGCCATGGGCAAGTCTGCGCCCTGGAGAGCCGGGGCCCATGCATCGAACATGGCGCGGCAGTTCGGCTCGTTCACTTCACGGATGAGTTCGTATTGAGCCGTAAAATCACAGGCGATGTCGTGGTGATTCTGCACGCCAACAGTCACGCCGAACTTTGCGACCCGCTGCGCACATTCCCGCAGCGACTCGACAATCAGATTTGTTTGCGTAGTGAGAGAGGCAGCGCCATTCTCGTAACCGGTGAATACCCTTACCAGCGCGCATCCCAAGTCGCTGGCCGCCTCGGCCAGATTCACCACATGTTGAATCTGAAACTCCCGCTGCGGGATATCCGGATGTTCGAGATCAGCGGTGAAGTTGGTGTATCCAGCGAGGCAGGCGACATGGATACCGCGCTTCTCCAGGCGTCTGCGCAACTGGAAGCGAGCCCCGGAGTTCCAATCGAGAACAGATAGATGAGGCCGCTTGGCCATGAGCATAACAGCGTCAAAGCCAAGATCCGCCGCCTTCTCAACTATTTGCTCAACCGTGAGGAATTGTTGGCCCCAGGAGCCGGAATAGCTCACCGAATGCAGAACTAACTGATCGAGCATGAATCAGCAGGACTTCCTGTGGGCGCTTACAAAGCCGGCACACACTCAGAAAATCAACTTGAGTGCAAATTGGAGTTGCCGGTTGCTCGCCGCAGTCGAATTAATGGTATTGAACGAACCAATCTGGTCGATTGTCGCCGTGCCCACTGGGCGGCCCGCGGCATCATAGTTCGGATAATTGTCCTCGAAGGGGTTAGGCATCGAGAACACCGGGTGATTTAGCAGATTGAAAGCCTCAAATCGAAACTGCAGCTTGAGTCTTTCGGTGATAGTAGCGATCTTCTGGGCAGTGAAGTCGAAGCTGACAAATTTTGGCCCCCGCAGAATTCCGCGGCCGCCATTGCCGAAGACTTCCGTGTCCGAGGGCGTTGCGAATGCGGCCAAGTTCCACCAGTTCAGAATATTTTTCGGTCCGTTATTAGGGGGCCCAACAATATCGCAGTTATCTACTTCGAAGTTGACGTTGTTCACTGCTGCGTCGCTGGAGGTGAGACAGGACTGAGGAAAACCGGTGCGGACTACACTGATGCCGCCAATCTGCCAACCGCCCAGGAGTTTGTCGACGGGGCCGGCCCAGTTCGATCCCCAATGCTTCCCTTTGCCGAAAGGAAGTTCATACAAGGCGCTATTGACCCAGTTCAGTTTCGCGTCGAAAGCAGACGGTCCGTAATCCAGCTTGTAATCCCAAACGTGAGGAGTTGAAAAGCCATTGCCTCCGTCGCGCGTCGCCGAAGCAGTATCGAGCGATTTCGACCAGGTAAAGGAGCTCAAGAAGGTAAGGCCCTGCGAGAACCGCTTCTCGATTTTCGCCTGCAAGGAATTGTAATTGGCAGATGTCACACTCTGGATCTCGTTGTAGTAAGAGGAGAGGGAAGCATACTGGGCAGGCCGGTACATTACGGGTTGGGCCACTTGCGATCCGTTGAAGACAGGAAGCGACTGGTTCACGTCCGTCAGGTGAGGCAAGTGGGTCGAGGCCGACGCCACATACGAGACCTCGAAGAGCAGATTCTGAGCTAGCTCCTGCTGCACTCCTAGACTCCATTGCTGGATGCGCGGCGTTTTCAGATGAGGATCGATCGTGAACTGTGACGGCGCGATGATGGTTTGCCCTGTGTTGTTGAAGATCTGATCTACCACCGAATACGTCCCTTTCCGGATGAGCTTGGCCGAAATCGGGGCGCTTCTGGCGAAGTCGAACCAGGGGTTCGCATTCATGGGAGAGTAGAAAATTCCTGCCCCGCCCCGCACCACGGTGTGATGATTTCCGAACGCGGGAGACCAGGCAAAACCAACCCGGGGCGACCAGTTCGTGTAGTCGGTGAAGACCAGGTTGCTGCCAAGAACATTGCTTGAAATGTAGGGAAGATAGGTCGGCGAATTGGGATCGGAATCGAAGCGCGCGGGCGAGAAGCCGGCGTAGGGATCGCCGCTCCCCGGCCGAACTATGGTGGGAACACCGTCGATGATGTCCAGATTCGTGATTCGATTCCGGTTGTCATGCCAGTAGGGCGACAGTTCGTAGCGAATACCGAAATTCAGCGTGAGATTTCGAGAGACTTTGTAGTCGTCCTGGACGTAGTAAGCCTGAGTCCAGCGAAAGAGATGGTTATGGGCATCTCCCGTCGCCACCTCCGAATCGTTGCTGATGCCCAGCAGCAATGAGGCGAGCGAAAGCCCACCGCTGCCGTCGATTGCCGCAGTGGCTGCTGACGGAGAATTGAAGGATCCCCGGGCGAGATTATGCGACAGGATATTCAAGTACTCGTGGCGGAAGCTGAGACCCGCTTTGATCGAGTGGCTCCCTTTGTTTATCGACCAGTCATCACCGAACTCGGTGGTGCTCTGCACCTTCTGCAATGGGATTCCGAAAGCGTTCTCTCCCAGGCTCAAAAAATTATCGCCGGAGCCAGAAAACGAGGGCAGTCCGAAATCGATTGCCGCACCCGATACGCCAGGAATTCCAAGCGTGCCGCCAGCGATATTGGTTTTGCCAGATAGCTCGTTCAAGTCGCTTGCATTTGCGCGCACATAACTGGCCTTCACCTCGTTCACCATACGGCCGCCAATGGTCCAGGCGTGGTGCAGCGTGACGATGTCGGTCTTCACCGAAGGGGTGTGGGATGTCCCGGGCAGCAGGCCAATTACCGTTTCATCTTCCCTCGAACGCGAATACCTTCCCCAGAGGTTCATATTGGGGTTGATGATGTAGTCAATACGCCCCGCGCCCTGATCCCAGTTGGTCGGGCTTCCGGTAACGCCCACATAGTTGTTTCGCAGACCCTCGCGATTGGGCGCCGGCACGTACTGGCTGCTCAGAAACTTTCCTGCGGCTTGGTTCCAGCATTGGCTGGGGATTGTCATATTAGGCCAGGGGACGTCGGTATTGGGATTCGCATTGAAACAGCTGGCCGGAAGAGCATTCCCGGCGAAGAACCTCGCTGACCCGTCGGAGTTCGTGCTGTGCGGCATGTAAATGGGAACTCCATAACTCGAGAAGTCGCCATTCTTGACACCGGCATCCGGCACGGTGGTCGATTGTGCCCCATTCGTTCGATCGCGCAATCCCTCGTAAGCAGCGAAGAAGAATAGCTTGTCTCTCTTGATTTTTCCACCCGCGGTCGCGCCGAATTGATTGCGCCTGAAGGGCGGCTTGGGAGCGCCCGGGAAGCTGTTTATGTCATTGAAGTAATCCTTAGCATCGAGCGCATCGTTCCGGAGAAAATCATATGCCGTACCGTGCAATTGATTCGTACCGCCCTTAGTCACCGCATTTACCTGCGCCGCACCGCGCCCGAATTCTGCGGTATAGGAGTTGCTTTGGATTTTGAATTCCTGGATCTCGTCGACCGAAGGAATGGCAGCTATGGTGTTGGCATCCGGAGAAGTATTTGTCGAACCGTCCAGAAGGTAGTTCGTATCCTGGGCGCGCGAACCGCCAAGGGAATATTGGTCGCTCGAGCGACGCCCGATACTGCGGGAGTCTTGAAAACTGGTATTGCTGTCCTTGGTGTAAGTAACGCCCGGAGCCAGCGTGGCCAGGTCCATGAAGCTGCGCCCGTTGAGCGGCAGATCCACCACTCGTTTATTGTCGATAACCTGGCCGACCGTGCTCGATTCAGCGTCGAGCAGCGGCGCCGTGGCAGTAGCGCTTACCGTCTCGGATACTCTCCCGATCTCCAAAGTCAAATCGACGCGCGCGCGTTGATCCACCTGTAGGTCAAAGGCCGGAACCTCCGACACGCGGAAGCCGGAGTGGCTGACGGAAACGGTATACCGCCCCGGTTCGAGAGCAGTTACGGTGTAATCGCCCGTGCCTGTGGTTCGCGTCACGTGAGGGGTGTTGCGCCCCACGTTAGTGACCGTGACTTCTGCATCCGGCACAGAGGCGCCTTGCTGGTCGAGAATAAGGCCGGTGATGGTGCCCGTTCCAATCTGGGCGTAGCCAATGTGCGCTAACGCTGCAGTAGAGAGCAGCAGCAAAACGGAGTGAGTGAAGCCCTTGACTAGAGACATTCGATTAGTCACCCATTATCCGCCGATTGCGCCCCGTGTCAAGAAAGATTTCTGGGCTCTGGAACGTCCAGCTGCGAAACGGCCGAGTATAAGTGGGCAAGCGGTACCCGGGATATTGGACTTAGCCAGGGAAGTCAGCAACAGCGGCAGCCATAATTCTGATCAAACCTTCGAGCGAGCGCTTACTTGTTTCGAGGTGAGTAAGCCCGGCGGCTTTAAATTCACATTCAAGAGACATGGTTTCCTGGTACCCGTCATGCAGCAAGCGGCGGAGCTGTCCCAATAAGTCAATCTGGCTTTGGTCGGCCAGGCTCTCCGAGCAGTTTTGGAGACCGGGTCCGCAGGTAACGCCTTTCAAATGGAGATGCCAGACACGCTTTGGGTTCAGTCTGCTATAGCCGTCAGGAAAAGAGTTCTCCCCGCGCCATAATCCGTTCCCGACGTCCCAATTGACTCCCAGATTACGGGCGGGGCTCTTGCTCAACATGTCACTCAATTCCCGCCCCGTCGCTACATTGCAAGACTCTTCGTTCTCGATAACAATTCGCATCCCGTTTCGGCGGGCAATCTCCGAGGCTCTGCCGAGTTCCTCCGCAAGTCTGTCCGCAAGCTTTTCCGGCGCTTCGACCCGCCAAAAAGTAAAGCCTCGAATCTTATCCGTGCCAAGCAAGTGTGCCCGGTCGCAAGCTCTTTTGAGCAATTCCAGCTGATCCTGGTAGGCGTGAATATCCTTTTGACGGCCGACAGGCTTTGTTCCGGGCAGGGTGCATTTGTACAAAGCTGAATCGATCACCGATACCTGAAACTGATACTGATGCAGAAGCTCTTTGAGGCGCTGAATCTGAGCGTTACTGGCTTCGGTGTTGTAGATTCCGAACACTTCCCTGATCTCAACCCACGCCAGGCCGTAGCTTTTCATGGTGACCAGAGCTTGTTCGAAGTCTTGCGAGAAACCGTCACTGATTGCGCCTAATTTGAACTGGCTGAGCGGAGAGCCCCGGTCGCGAGTTGCTGCCCTGAGATGGGCGCCTAGCCAGGCTGAGCCACAAAGGAGGGCTTGCCTTTTCAGAAATACGCGTCTGTGCATCAGTTCTCTCCTTTAGGCGCTCTGCTGAATAGCCATGATACTGAGCAGGAACTTCGGCCTTCGCGGAATTACCGAGAGAATAACGCTCGGCCAGCGGATTGGATTTCCGTTCAGCCTGAAAATTTTGCTGCGAGTCCAGATAGCTTTCCGAATGCCGGCCAACAACGGTATGATCGCTTGAACTGTATGAGATGCACGGAATCCGCCGCAGGCGCAGGTACAACCTCTAGTGCTCCGGTAAATCGGCGCGAGGTTTTGAAGCTCACTGCTGCCGCAGCTGCGACCGGACTGAGTGCCGGCGCAGGCCCGACTTCTGCGGGAGCGAAGAAAAGCGTTATCGTGATGGGCGCCGGGATTGCAGGCCTCTCCTGCGCGTATGAGCTTACCCGCCGCGGCCATCACGTCACCGTCCTCGAGGCCAGCGGGCGGACGGGCGGCCACGTGAAAACCATGCACGACCCGTTCGCCGACGGACTTTACGCCGACCTCGGAGCGGAACACTTTTACTATCCCGGATACACCCAGTACTGGCGTTACCTGCATGAGTTTGGCTTAACGGCGATTCACTTTCCCAAGCGTGACAACCTGGTGCGATTCCTGCGGGGGGAGAGATTCAGTGAGGCGGACCTCCACAGCCGCAAGGTCCTCGGCAGATTGGGATTTAATCAGGGCGAGATCGACTTCCTGGCGGTCCGGCCGTGGGCGGAGCTGCCGTTACTCTACGTGGAGCCTTACGTGGATCGCATTCGCGATGAAGAAAATCCTTTTGGCCCAGGCATGAACTCGCTCGATCACATCACGGTTGCGGATTTTCTAAAGCAGAAGAACGCCTCGGCGGCGGCTGTCCAGTTTGTTGGCGGAGCCGGTTCGGCTCTGCAGATGATTTGGGCCGCCGGAATTAAGAAGTTGCGGGGCACTGATCTCGAAACAAAGAAATTGTTCCGCCTGCAGGGCGGCAATCAACTTATGACAGATGCGTTCGCTGCGCGGCTTGCTGACAAAGTGCACCTCGGGTGCCCGGTGACGGCCATCGAGCATGGGTTTTCCGGCGTGACGGTGAAGTATCAGGAATCCGGTCAATCGAAACAATTGAGTGCCGACTATCTGGTCAGCTGTATTTCACTGGTGATGCTTCGGCAGCTTCCAGTTACGCCACCTTGGCCTGAGGCAAAGGCCTTCGTCATCCACGAAATGCCCTACTACACGCGCACCCGAATTGTATTTCAGTGCCGCACGCGTTTTTGGAAGAACGATGGCGTCAGTCCGAATTGGCTTCCTCCCGACCCGAGCCTGAATGAGTTATGGTCTCTGGCGGAGGAGGTAAATACTCCGCGCGGCATTCTTATTGGCGGAGCGCAGGCGGGCATCACCGCTTCACAGGCGCTGGCAAGTTTTCAGAAGCTGTACCCCGGCAAGTCTGCAGCCATTGAGCAGACCGTCGCGCATGATTGGTCGAAGGAGCGTTGGTCCGCAATGTGTGAACGAATTCCTTACCGCTTGGGAGAGCTTGCCCGCTTCTGGCCCGAAGTCACTCGTCCCTGCGGACGTATCCACTTCGCGGGCGCTTACGCGGCTCAGATGAATTGGGGGCAGGAAGCGGCTCTGGAATCCAGCAACCGCGCAGCCAAAGCTATAGATGCGCTGTAGAACGGTTATCATCGGCGATGGCGAAGTGAGGAGCATGGGAGCACCAAAGGCAGCCGCGGGCAGTGACCCGATCCGACAGGCAGAGTTGATTCTGAAGCTATACGAACTCCGGCGTGAGACGGTGATGCGCGAAGCCCGGTCTTACGTAGGCGGAGAGTTTATGCCCCAATCCGCTGCCGAGCTTTTCGAGATCGTCAGCGCCGGTACGAAGCGCGGGGCCTTCGTCCTTCAGGTTTACGGATACTGGGACATGGTGGCCGCATTTGTAACAAGCGGAGCGCTCGACGAGAGCCTTGTCTATAACACGTGCCAAGAGATGTACTTTCAGTACGCGAAAATCCAGCCGTATCTGGCGGAGTTCCGGGAGAAGATGAAGCTTCCTGAATTTCTGATCAGTATCGAGCGCGTGGTGGAGAGCTCTGAACCCGGCCGGAGGCGAGTCCAGGCTATGAGAGACAGCCTTGCCGTCATGACGGAGCCGGGCGAGGGAGCCAAATAGGCGCAGAAGTTTGGGAAGCGGATGCTCTTATTCCGGCGAATGGTCTTCCCAACCATGAACGAACTCTGAAAGGATCTGCTGAAGCACTGGCCGCTGTGGATAAGGATGAACTCTGTATTGCCGGAATCCTTCGCCGAAGATAATGCCGGCCCTGGTTCCGCAGGTTCGGGTCCACTGCTCCATCTGATCGAGATAGTCGTCGAGTCCGTGCTGCCGTTTCAACCAGGAGCGCTGGCTTTCGTGCTCGGCCAACATGGCTCGCTTCGTTCCGAGTGTTGATGCGACATCGACAGTAAAATCCGGGACGACAATTTTGCCGTCGGGATCACGTCCGTCAATCGGGTCCAGGAAATACAGCAAAGGGATGGCGGTAAGCGCAGCCTGCCGGCCTGGCGTTTCGTAGTTAGGCACGGAAGCGGCGAAGCAGGCGTCGCGCACGAGTTGGCTGGTCGCTTCGTGATCAGACAGGTAGTCCCTTGGCGCGGCGGTCAGAACGATCTCGCAACTCAGACTCCGAAGCAGCCCCGTGACAATGCGGCGGGATTGATCGTCGCTGAAGATGGCGAGGTCCCGGAACCCTGCGCAGCGGTATTCCGCGCCGATAAGTTTGGCGGAGGCAGCAGCTTCCGCTTTGCGGATGGAAGAAATTTCCGCCGGGCTCGTGTCGGCAGTCCCGCAATCACCGGCAGTCATGGTTACGATGCTGATTTGGTGACCAAGCATCGAAAGTAAGGCGAGAGTGCCTCCTGCCAGGATCTCGGCATCATCAGGATGAGCGTGAATACACGTAACCCGCATTCTTTGGAAGTGTCGCAAATACCCAAAGCGCAAGATCGACCGAGCAGTGGCACACTGCTTGATGCCCAGTGATCAGGAATCCCCGCGTATCCGGTAACTGCTCGCAACGCTACGTCTTAAGGAACCGGCTCTGGACGGTTCCCTAGTTTAAGAGCGGATCAATTCGGAAGAGTACCTCGTTTAGCGTGGCTCAGTCCCGTCGGGGTCAACTCACCCCGAGTTGCATCCCTCTTAGTAGACGGCCAGCCCCTCAAATCCTGTTTGTGGATCGTATGGGCTGACGCTCGCGACTTTGGTCAGTTTACCGTCTTCGTTGACTTGATAGCCGATAACCCGGCCCAGAACACTGTAAACCACGTAGACGAATTTGCCGTCCCGGGTTGCTGCGAGATCCAGGGGAAAGGAGGTGATCGGGATACCTGGCGGGAAGATAGCCTTGACGTTTGTGTGCTCCTTGACAGCGATACCGAGCGGAGTCAAACTTCCCGAAGATTCGAGACCATACAAAGCAACGTTTGAGGAAACGGAATTGCTGGCGTATACCCAACCGCCAACCGGAATCACCCAGCAGGTTGCTCCACCCCCGGCAGGCGCTTTGGAAGTTATGACGGCGAGTGTATTGTCGGGATTTATCTCGTACGAAGAAACGGCGCCGGAGCCGGCCTCCGACACCAGCAGCGCGCCCGAAGGAGCAAAGGACGCTCCAAAAGGCTCAATGCCCTGATCGTTATTCACGACTGGATCAGACAATGATCCGTCAGCGGCAACCGAGAAGACGTCAATTTTATTGGTCTGCCTCTCGGTTACAATCACCTTCGAGCCATCGGGAGAGAAGGCGATTACGCCGGGTTCTGTGTCGAGAAAGCTAAGTGGCTGTTTCGAGTTCTTTATGAACTCTAGTTCGCCCCAAGGCTTGAGATGAAAACCGGCCGTGTGGTAAGTTCCTCCTACGTTGGCAACGTAGACGAGATCGTCGTGGACTGTCACACTCACCGGATTGCCGCCTTCGGTTGATTTTTTATCGAGCAGTGTCAATCCCGTTTCAGATACTTGAAATAGCGAGATATTGCTGGATCCGGCATTGACCACCAGCAGAAATCGATGATCCCTGGTCAGCGCGATGGAGCTCTGCGCCTGAAGCGGGTCGTTGATTCCGCCTTCGCCGCGACCGCCGGTTGCAAAACTACCGATGAGCCTTAATCTTCCATTTTCGGAGCGGCGGTACATCACCACCTCGTTATGCTTTACGTCATTCGTGGCAGTAAAGACGGCGCCTGTTTCGCCCGTCGGGCGACGGCTATCCTGGGCCATGGCAACGCCGCAGATAAAAGCAAATAGTGCAAGCTTCTTCATAGCTGAACTAACCTCGTTGGGTATTCGACGCGCATCGGTGCGAAGTCACGCTTGGCAGTAACTTTGTTTGTGAAAAGCTTTAAACGTTGCGAACAACGGCGTGGAGCCGCGTCCTGTTCCGTAAGGCAGACGGTTGAAGAACGCAGCCAAGCAGCCTGATCCGGCGCCGACGATGCCCAGCGAGGCTGGTTCGGGAACAGCCGCCCCCGGCAGCGAGCCGTGCTCCGATGCGTAACGACGTGAGCTATGAGTTTCGGCAAGCCGAAAGAACGGCGCGTCGCGTCTGCGGATCGCACGCACGGGCAATCATTACTGCCCCGACCAGAGAAGCGAATTCGCGCATCGCACGCTTTCGTCTTTCTAGCGGAGTGCCGGGCAGCTCTTTTGCGAGCGCCGCTACCATTGCCTGCACCCCTGCCCCGAAGCTGACCTTCACCTCGTCCGGCGCGCGTGCGACGTCGCCACTCAGAGCAGCCACCGGGCACCCGGTTCCGGCCTGGTCCACATGGCCCGGGGATAGATAATACGAGCGATACCCGGCCAGCGCGTCCACCGGGTCCAATGCCTCGAACTGCGAGTCGACAAACTTGAGCATTTCTTGAAAAGCGCTCTCGAGCGCATGGCTCACTAGTTCTTCTTTGTTCTCGAAATGTCGATAAAACCCGCCGTTCTTCATCCCAGCTTCGGCCATCACGTCATTCACACTAGTGTTCTCGATGCCACGCTCGCGCAGCAGCCGTGATGCTCCGTGAAGAATTTTCTCGTGGCTCTTCGCCATCTCGGTTTTTGAAACACGCATAGAAAAACGTTTACTCGAAAGATTTCTGAAAGTTTCTCTTGACAATAAGAGTATAGTCGTCCTCTAATTTAGATGTCAACTGTCCTCTAACTACGGAGAGTGTTCCTACCATGACTAAGCCCACCATCCTGGTCACCGCCGCAACGGGTAAGACAGGCGCCGCTCTTGTAGCACGTCTCCGTGAGCACGATTGGCCCGTCAGAGCGCTGGTGCGTCAAAGAGATGAACGCAGCAAGGAACTAGAACGTCTGGGCGCCCGCACCGTGGTTGGCGATCTCTACGATCCCGAGCAACTGCGGCATGCTATGCGCGGCGCATCCCGTGTTTACTATTGCCCGCCGATTCAGCCCTATATGATCCACTCCGCCGCTGCCTTTGCCGTAGCCGCACGGGAAGCAGGAGTCGAATCCATTGTTCATCTCAGCCAATGGCTTTCCAGTCCCTCGCACCCGTCTCTTATGACGCGGCAGACCTGGCTCGCCGACCGCCTGTTTGCCATGATTCCGGGCGTGTCTTACACGATCCTGAATCCGGGCTGGTTCGCGGATAACAATCTGCGCGTCATTACCTTTGCGGTCCACCTCGGCATCTTTCCGGTCTTCACGGGCCAGAGTAAAAACGCGCCGCCTTCAAACGAAGATATTGCCAGGGTTGCTGCCGCTGTGCTGATGAGTCCGGAAAAGCATGCGGGCAGAACGTACCGGCCTACCGGACCGGAGCTGCTTTCCGCCTACGATATGGCCGGCATTCTCAGCCGCGTTTTGGGGAGAACGGTTCGCACCGTTCCTATGCCTTTGTGGATGCTTTACAAGGCAGGCCTCATGCAAGGCGCGCCTAAATACCAGATGGCCAGCCTGCGCTATTACATCGAAGATCATATTCAGGGCGCCTTTGCGATGAGCGCTCCCACCAAGGACGTCCTCGAAGTCACGGGCAGCCCGGCCGAGAGCTTCGAGACCACCGTGCGCCGTTATGCCGCTCTCCCCGAATCGCAGCCCACTCTCAGCAATAAACTGCGTGAGATCGCGAAGTTCTTATGGACACCATTCGCATCCGGTCTCAGCCCTGGTCGTTACGAACGTCAACTACAGCTGCCGGTTCAGACAAACGCCCGATTTGCTATGCAGGATGACGGGTGGAAAGCGCTCCACGAAGAACGATCCCGGACGCGCCTTCTCCGAACGTCTACTCTGCCGGAACCTGTTGTACTGCAGCCGCGGCGCGGCGCGTTGGCCGGAAACTAATGATGGTTCCAAAGAAGTTTCTTGTCGTCGGCGCCACCGGCCCGGTGGAGCTCGCCACGGAAAATTGTTTCGGCGACAACGAAGATGATCCGGCACGAGCGGAGAGGCGCATTTTGATTGTTTTGCTAAAGCTTTACAAGGGGGTTGGGCGGCGGATGGTGAGGAAAGGAACTTGTGACTACCAGCGAAGTGCCGACTCCTGATGAGATCGAAAGCCTAAGCCGGGAAACAGCCGTCTCGCTCCAGATGTTTGAACAGCAGATAACCTCAATCCTCGAGAGCCGCTGGGTATCCAGAGCCATGGAGACGGCGTGGAGCCCGTCGGAAATTGCGGAACACGTTCTTCTGTCGAACGAGCGCTTACTGTCTGCCGTAGCTGCCCGGCGATACCAAGGCGTATCTGCCGGATGGCGCGAGGCGACAGCCGGAAAAGAAAACTGGATTCGTACGATGCTTCCTTCGGCAGGTAAAGCCAAAGCCAGCGTCTTACTCAGTACTTTCGCCGGAATCGAGCAACCAACTGCAGCCGATCGTGTGCGCAGCTTCGCGGGCAAATTTGATGAGTTCTTAACCAAGGTTCGCGACGCGCCCTTGCACGCGATCACTTGGCCAAACACGTTCGTGGGAGAGCTTTCCGCTTATCAATGGCTTCTTTATATTCCGTTCCACACCCGCCGGCATCAAACGCAGTTGCAAATGACGGAAGCTTTACTGCAGGAAACAGAAAAGGAGATCCAAAAATGAAACGTCTACTGAGTTCACTGACCCTCGCTGCTGCCGTACTCGCGGCTACCATGTGCGCTCAAAGTAGTTCTCAGCCAAGCCCATTTCCGCCCGTGCCGACAACTAAGATACTTGCGGTAGGACGGATCACGGGTGCGATGAGCGCCGATAATCGGAAGACTGTCATGCCAAAGGAGGTAAGCGCCACCGTTCGGCTTTACCTCAGCGGAAAGCTCGACCAATGGTATGTCCGGACGGATCGAAATGGAGTGGTGTTCCTTCTGAATGTGAGCACGGTCGAAGAGGCGCGCTCTCTCTTGGAAGCACTGCCTTTGGGCAAAGCCAAGCTGATGGAGTTCGAATTTGTTCCGCTGGGGCCGCTCAGTCCTCTGCATATTTTGTTAGAGCAGAATCACTCAGCAAGCGCAACTCAGTCGAAGAGCACTGAACAATGATTCGGCAACGGCTGGGAATACAGGCTTCCACGTACTGCCCACCCGGCACGTGATCCGGATTGTGTTTACATGCCGGCTAGCGTTTGGTTCAGCGGCTTGCTGGCGGGACGATGTCATTCATGCGCGCGTACACGACGGCTTGGCCGTAATGATCGAACCCGTGCCACACCAGCTCGCTCGCAACTTGCCCCCGGGGCGCCCCGTTTCGACCCGCGGGAACCATCTCAGAGAAATTATGTTCATTGAGCGACTTCATGGCCTTGTGGCTATAAACAAACGCAGCTTTCAAGTACTTGACGATTGCGTCTTTCTCTTTTAGCGAATCCGGTCCATTCTCGCCCGTTCCGAGGTCAGCGGGCGGCTTTTCGCCCAACACCGTACCCGAAATACTGTACATCACGGATGCGACATGTGTCATCTGCTGTCCGAACGTCCGCACGCCCTTGAACGCGCCTTGTGTAGGAGCGAAATCATATTTGTTCGCCGGCATCGCCTCGGCTAACGGAACGAGTTCCCGCTCGAGAATCGACAACTCGCGGTCATGGATCTGGCCAATGGTTGCGGCTGAATCGGCCGCCAATAAAAAGGAACAGGAAAGCGCACAAAGTGCGCCGGTACGTGCAAGCAATCTCATATGTTCACCGGATTGGCTCCAGTGTGTCACAAAGTCTCCGCCGGAACATGATCCCGCGGGCGCCGCATTGTTGGCTAAAGTCGTAATTGCGACGAAAAATCGCGACCGGAAAGTCTTGGAGTGGCCAACGGAGGCGCGTTCAGCACCGCCACCTCAGGCCACTGCCGCGGCCTGACCGCCCCACACTTTGCATGCTCCCGGAATTACTTTTAGGCGCCTAGACTCTCACGCAACAGTCTTGCCGTTTCCCGGATCGCACTGTAGAAAGCCTCAGCCGTTGTCCCACCCTCTGATTCTTCAGCGTCCCAATTCAGCACGAACGAAAAGTAGACCCACCGATTGGGAAAATGGAGACCACCCGCGATGGAACGGGCGTGTGATCCGGAGATGTCTGCGTACCCAGCCTTGCCGAAGGCCGAGATGCCTAGCGGGAACCGAACGAGATAATTAATGTCACCCAGAGATAGAATTCTTCTGAACTCCTGGAGTGTTTGAGGATGGGTGAAGAACCTTCCTTCGAGTGCGCGAGAGAAGAACGAGACCAGATCGGAGGCCGAAGAGGCGAGCGTTTCCACATCATTAAGGAAAGGGTGAGCAAGCGGGCCGGGGGGCCGCGCGGCCAATTCATCCCAAGTGATCGTCAGGTAATTGGGCGCACCTGTCACGTAAGCAGCAAAGATGCGTGTACTATCCGGGATTACCGTGTTTTTGAGGCCGATTGACGCAATAAAGTTCCTCACCTTCGCCACGCCTGCCTCTCTGAGCACAATATCGGTGGCTGTGTTATCGCTGTGCAGAACCATCGCTTCCATGGCGGTGCGCTCAGTGACGAGGCCGGTCAGATCGGGCGGGTTAAAGATAGGGCTGCCGGGCGAATACGTGCTCTTGTTGACAGGCACGTAATGATTTTCGATTCGATCGGTCACGCTCGCAGAGTCGAGTTGGCGTAGGCGTTCGCAGAGGATGAACGACTTATTCGTGCTAGCCGTAAACATTCTGCGCTTCTCATGAAGCTGAACCGAAAACTCCGGCCCGTCCTCCGTGGCTGGCGCCCATACCTTCAGGGCTACACGATCAGGCAGATCTCGAAAAAGATCCTGAATGTCGTTGGCGAGCCCGTTGCAATCAGGCAATGCGCGGTGATCTGGTCCATTGCCCTTCGCAAACAATGAGCTTGCGTTTAAGGCAGCCCCAGCCGCGACGGAGCTCAGCAGCATTCTTCGTCCCTTGTCCATAGCTTCCAAGTCTAGACAGAAGTAGCCAAAACCACATCCGGCCGAAGTACTACTTACGGGACGTATCTTGGAGTACCTACTTTGCGGTAAGTCTCTTATTTTTATAAGGGGCAAAAGGGGCGGTGGACTGCCCATTTAGGGGACGAGTTTATTCGGTGGCGCTTGCAAAAAGCGCGCTAAGTCTTCAATCGTCTTCACACTAGCGCGCACCGTGCTCTGAGGGCTTCGTTACACACCAGAGCCTCCAATATCGTGGAGCACATTCCAGTACAGCTACTAGCGATGGTCGATCGCACGAGTCGCGAGCTGTTAAGGGGTTGAGCGCTCATCTTCGACAGCTGTGTTCGGTTGAACGCGACCGAGCATCTAGACCTCAAGATCTCAGATTTAAGGACAGGCGCGACACGCCGATTGGATGCTTACGCTCGTCGGGCATCTTGACGGTGTACTTTAGGACCAAATCGCTGCATTTTGCGGACGCCGTCGGGTCACAAAGTCGCGGCCGGGAGGAGAAACGTTTACTGAGTTGGTCCCGCCAACTGCTGGGTCCTCGGGATGTCTACGCAGGAGGAGAGTCGATTACTTTTGCAAGGTCGTCTCCTCCGCATCAGGAGCTTTGCATCCTCAAATTGAAGGCTTGATCTATAGTGGGGCTCTAGAACTACTGAGTCATTCTTGTTCTTAGCTGAGATGAACCAATTGATCGGAGGAGTGAGCGAGTTGGGTTGGGTGGCGGCCAAAGGGCTCCTCCTTTACCTGACAGCGGTATTCGGTTTTCGATTGGGTGAGCGGCGAACGCTGGCGGAGATGTCGGCATTCGATTTCATTGCTGCCGTCGCTGTGGGCGCAATTGTCGGCCGCGTACCCAACGCCGACACAACCAGCTATCTCGCCGGTGCAGTCACGCTTATCGCTGTGCTGATTGCGCACCGTGTCGTATCAAAGCTCAGACAATTTCCGAGTCTCGCGTTGGTGTTCGACCATCCACCCCGTGTTCTGATATCGGACGGGCGGATTCTAGAGGCGCAAGTTCGGCGATCCGGGTTGACGAGGGATGACTTGTATGGCCTGCTCCGGCAGCACGGAGTGTTGGATGTGAAAGATGTCCATCTGGTAATTTTTGAACAGCGCGGAAAGTTATCTGTTATACGAAGGTCGGATTTGCGCAGTTCGGATCCCGAACTTGTCCGCAACATTCGAGTAGACTGATGCCCTGGTTTGACGAACAGGCCAAAACGATTATTCAGTTCATTGCTCGTGGTGTGGAGTTCGCGGCGGCTGTCATCATTGCGCTGGCTGCTATCGAAGCGACAATCAAGGCAGCCCTGATCTTCGTGCGCCGGAATAGCCTCGGTACGGCCAAAAATGAAGTTCGCATGACACTCGGCAGGTGGCTGGCAGTGGCCCTGGAATTCGAACTCGCGGCGGACATCCTGAATACGGCGGTGACTCCGACGTGGAGCGATATCGAGAAGCTGGCCGCCATAGCAGCGCTGCGGACCGCGCTGAACTATTTTTTGGAGCGTGAGATCAGGGCGGAGACCGATCCGGTACAGAGAGCTGCCGAACAACAGCTTAAGCACAACGGTTCATGAGCCGATGATTCCAATCGGCATTGCCCAGTACGAGTTGAATCTTGCGCATGAGACGGAGAAGAATGGCAAAATCGTCTTCTCCATTTCTTGCTAACTCGCCAGTGGCGATCCAGTATTCACAACGGAGAACATCTGGAGCCTTTCACGGGGCGAATGAGAGACCAAACATCGGACGTCCGCTCTTCGACTCCGCGGCTGTAGCTTCGTCCTGGATGACGTCCCAATGCTCCGCAAGCAGACCATCTTTAACGAGTACGATATCCGCGACAATCCAGCTTCGGGGTAGCCCATGACCCGAAAAGCGTCCGTGCAGAATGACGTAGTCGCCTTCCGCCACAACGATGCCTGGCTCATGTCTAAGCGTGCTCGGAAGCGCCTTGGTCAGATCGAACAGGCCGTTGCGTCCCGCAGGAATGTGGGCGCTGTGCTGTACGTAATCGGCAGACCAGAACCGTTCTGCCGTATCGTAATCGCGCTTGTTAAAGAGCGTGTCGAAGGCTTCCAGAACGAGCCGCTTGTTCTCCTCTGCTTTATTTCGAGTCACGGCTAGCCTTCCCTGTGAGCATGGTTTTCAATCCGCGAGGTCCGGTCGATCGCCTTGAACTGATAACGAAAGCGTTCCGCGTTTTTCAACGCGAATTGGGCGATGGTTCGCGGATGGCCGCCAGTCAGCTGTGTAAAGTTCTCGAATACCTCATCAGCTCCGATATCTTTGCCGTCGGTCAGATCAGAGTAGGTCTCGAAGACGCATTTCATGTAGGCAGGTTCCGCGCCAGCTGCAAGAACGTTCTCGAGGAACTCAGACGCGGGTCGGGGTTCGTAAGAGAAGCGCTGCCCTAGTGCCTCGGTGAACGTCTCGGCGATGTCATAAAAGCTTTTGGCTTCGTAGCCGAGGCGGTACGTCTGACCTGCATGACGTTCCGGATCGGCTAAGCAGGCTGCGGCAACGGCGGCAACGTCGTCGCAGTCTACCCAACTCAGCCGCGCATCGCCCACATAGTGCCGGATAACGCCTTGCTTAACGTACGTTTCACCGCCGTACCCGAGAAGATTCTGCATGAAAATCTCCGGACGCAAGTGAGTGAAAGCCACACCCGACCACTCAATGTAACGCTCAATGAACTGATGCCACCCGTAATGGGCAACATGGGTATCGTCGTCGCCGCAGGCACCCAGATGAACGATCTGGGTTACTCCCGCCTTCTTTGCCGCGTTCACAAGATCCTTACTCTGACGCAGCATGTCCACTGTATAGCCAGTGGCCATGAAGATCCGGTCAACGCCCTCGAGAGCCGGAGCGAAAGTCTCAATTCTGTCGAGGTCGAGATACGCAAGGGGGACTCCAAACCGATTGGCTTTGGCGAGATTCCGGACGGCGGCTACGGTTTCTAGAGTGTGATTCTGCGAGAGCAAGGAGACAACAGTGCTCCCGACCTGTCCTGTCGCTCCCATTACGAGCACGCGTGGTTTGTTGTTCATTGGTTTCGGCGTTACTTTGCTATCAACTCGGGTACGACAGCTACCGCCTCGACCGCCAGAGCGATCATGTCGACGACCGCTCGCGGCTGCGACATGAAGGGTGCGTGGCTGGAGCGTACAGAGCTTACTGTGGCATTCATTCTTTTGGCCATGAATTCCTGTGCCGGGGGAGGAATCATCTGGTCGTCCGTACAAATCAGATACCAGGATGGAATTGTCTTCCAGGCGGGTTTACGTTCCGAGCCGCCGAATGCCGACAAATGGAGAGGTTTCTGCACTGCCGCCATGAGGTATGCCTCATCGCTGGTGGCGTCAGCCGCGAAAGAACCGTGGAATTTCTCTCGGTTGATCCAGAGATAGCTTTTGTCGTCCGCTTCTATGGCGGCTGAGCCGGCAGAAGCTGGCCCTTGTTTACTCAAGGAGGCGAGGCTTTCTCCTTCATCAAGGCCGAAACCTGTAATGTAAACAAGCGCTTTCACCTGCGAGGCGGAACTGGCTGCACCGGTGATCACGGCGCCTCCGTAAGAGTGTCCGACGAGAACGGTGGGCTCCTTCTGGGCGGAGAGCAGCCGCTGCGTTACTGCAATGTCATCTTCGAGTGACGTGAGAGGGATCTGTGCGGCCGTTGCTCTGTACCCTTCTTTTTTCAGAAGAAGAAGAACTTTGCTCCAGCATGAGCCATCTGCCCAGGCACCGTGGACTAACAAAATGTTTATGTCTTTGTTCATTTAAGCTCCTTTTGTTCGTTCGAATAATTGAGAACGCTTGTCTCTCTTGCGTGACGCGCTCAGCGGCACTCTTCGACTCGACCTTGCTTGCCTCAACCTCATCGTGCGCTCAATCGGCGCTGATGAAAACCCTGTTTAGAGCCTTTCTGTTCACTCGATAGAGGGTGTAAGGGAAAGGTAGACTGAGGCTCGCGGCTGACTCGATCGGACAGAAGTTGCGAGAACCCCGCACCAAAGTGCATCTACAATAACCTTGTACCTGGCAAGATTGAATATCCTCGGCTGCCTTCATGCACACATCGCGGCGATTCGTTTGTGTGTATTTCTTGCCGTACTTGCTACGTCTGCTGCGGCCCTTGATCCCAGGTCACCCACAAGCGACTACATACGAACGGATTTCACGGTGGAAGACGGGCTTCCCTCGAATGTCGTTAACGCGATTGTTCAGACCCGCAACGGATTTCTTTGGGTGGGAACCGATGCCGGTTTGGTGCGATTCAATGGACGGAGATTTATTCCATTTGAGCTCCGCCAGCCGCGGCGAACGCAAGGCGGCATACGGGCCCTGGTAGAGGGACCAGACGGTGCTCTCTGGGTGGGCACCGGGGCGGGCCTGGCGCGCATACCGCGCGTGGCTTTGGACGTCTTCGACCAGTCTTCAATCGCTTTCTACCATCCAGCAGCGGGCGCAAGCGATGAGATCAACTGTCTGCGTTTTGCACCGGACGGATCGCTGTGGGCGGGCACGGCAGGCGGACTCTACCGGTTTAAGAACGGCCGCTTCGAGTCTTTCTTACCGGGCGAGATTATCAACCGAATCGAGAAGGCAGGAGACGGTCATCTTCTGGTTCTCACGCAGCAAAGGTTCGTTGAATGGAATGGCACCCGCATCGCCGAGGACGGAGCGCTTCCCGGGCGCTTGGACGTCTCGGCCGATCAGATCTTCGACGTTTTTGAAGACAGGCATGGTGCAAGGTGGTTCTGCACACTGGCGGGTCTTGCACGAGGCGAGCACGACAGATTCGAAAGAATCTCGCTCGATCCCGATCGGAAGAACGCTCCGGTGTGGGGCCACAATGCGCAGAGAGCAGAACACGCCTATGAGGACGATCAGGGAATCATCTGGGTACAGTTTGCACGCTGCCTGTACCGGATCTCCGGCGGAATAGCGGAACCGTTGGTCCGGAGTTCCGTTCGCGATATGTATAGCGACCAGGATGGTGATCTTTGGGCCGGGACGAATGGAGAGGGATTGCTTCGTTTCAAGGACCGGTCAGTTCGCATGTTCACAACCGCGGATGGATTACCGAGCAATATCCCTATGGCCGTGCTGTCGCGACATGACGGCAGTTTATGGGTGGGCACAAATTGCGGCGGCGTATCAGTTTACGCGAATCAAAAGTTCCGTGCTTATAACGAAAGCGATGGACTGGTGAATTCCTGTGTCTGGTCTTTAGCGGAAGATGACAGAGATAATCTTTGGCTCGGCACCTGGGGAGGCGGACTGTTCCGTTTTGCGAACAACCATTTCACTCAATTCACGAAGCGCGATGGTTTGGGCGGCGATACCGTGCGAGCGATTCAAGTCGCAAAAGATGATTCATTATGGATTGCCACAGACGGGGGAATCAGTCACATGGTGGCTGGACATTTTCGCAATTACACTGTCGCCGATGGTCTCTCGGGTACACGGGTATTAGCGGTTTACCTGGACCGCTTCAACCGTATCTGGGCAGGAACCAACCACGGCATCAACCGAATGGAGGGTGACCGCTTCGCGCCGGTGGAAACCGACGGCGAGATTCTGGATCCCCGCGCCATGAATTTCGCTGAGACCTCGACGAGCAATCTGCATGTGATGGATGCGCCACGCGGAATTGACCGGTTGGACGGGGATCGATTTGTTGCTGTGAATCACCAGTTGGACGTGTTCAATTCAATCTCTTCCGGTAAAGACGTATGGTTCAGCGGCGGAAATGGAGTTTTTCGATTCGGACTGCAAGCGCTGAAAGAGGCGGAACAGCAGAAAGAATTGCCAGTTAACTACACCTCTTTCGGTATCGCTGATGGAATGGACTCGACCCAGTGCAGCGTGGGAACTCCGAACATGGCGCTCAGCCGTGATGGCAAGTTATGGGTTGCAACAGTCCGGGGACTGGCCGAGCTGGATCTGCAACGATTACGCCCGGCCAGCGGTAAGCCGAGGATCTTCGTTTCAGAGGTGACGGTGGGCCGGACACAGCAAGTAGCCGGACGGGAATTGGTGCTGCCTCCCGGGACGCATCACACGGAAGTTCATTTTGATTCCATCTCGCTTCCGTCGTCTCAGAACGTGAGATTCCAATACCGAATGGATGGAACCGATGCAGCCTGGCTGGATTCGAATAGCTCTCTGACGGCTGTTTACACAAGTATTCCGACGGGCACGCACTTCTTTCACGTACGTGCCTGTAACAACGATGGGATTTGGGATCCGGTTGGAATCGTGTACAAGGTGACCCAACAGCCCCAGGTCTATGAGACTACCTGGTTTCGTGCGGGCACAGCCGCACTGATTGCTCTCCTGCTGGCAGGCGGATACATACTGCGGCTCAGGCAAATCGCGGAACAATTCAATGTGCGCATTGAGGAGCGAGTAAACGAACGCACACGCATTGCTCGAGACCTGCACGACACTTTACTGCAAAGTTTTCATGGCCTGATGCTTCGATTTCAAGCTGTTCAGAACATGCTGCCGGAGGAGCCCATAAAAGCGCGGCAGTCTCTTCAGACGGCGATTGACCGCGCCGCTCAGGCGATTACGGAAGGACGGGATGCGGTCCAGAAATTGAGAGGCGCAGGCGTCGAAGGCAACGATGTTGTCAAAAGTCTCACCTCAGATGGCCGGGAATTGGCGCTCGAGCAAGCGATGGCGGAAGACGGCAGAACTCCGACGGGCTTCCGTGTGCTGGTGGAGGGTGAACCGAGACCGCTACAGATTTCTATTCGGGCCGACCTGCGCAGCATAGGAAGAGAGGCCTTGGCGAACGCGTTCCGACACGCTCGTGCCAGCCATATAGAATTGGACATCAGCTATGGCCGTCGGATACTTCGGCTGCGTATTCGCGACGATGGAATCGGCATGAATCCTGGATTTCTGGGGCAACGGGGTCGCGAAGGACACTGGGGCCTGCCCGGCATACGTGAGCGCGCCAGAGCGATTGGGGGAAGGCTGGAAGTCTGGAGTGAGCTTAGCCGTGGTACCGAGGTCGAATTGACACTGCCGGCGAAGATCGCTTACGAACCAACCGGTGATTCAAGTTCCGCTGCACCGATGAACAAGAAACAACCTGACGCTTGATGGAACGAACACCCTTTCCTCCATCGCACTTGGCCACAGACCGGCCCTCGATTCGCATCCTCGTTGTCGACGATCATCCACTTCTTCGCGACGGCATCTCGGCGCTGGTCGGGGGTCAACGCGATATGGAGTTGGTTGCGCAGGCTTGCACGGGCCGTGAAGGTATCGAGAAGTTCAGGATGCACGTTCCGGACATCACTTTGATGGACTTACAGATGCCTGATAAGAACGGGATCGAAGCCATTATTGCCATTCGCGAGACAACTCCTGAAGCTCGCATCATTGTTCTGACAACGTATTCCGGTGACATGCAGGTCGCGCGCGCCATGGAAGTAGGCGCTCGTGCATATCTTTTGAAGAATCTCCTGCACACCGAGTTGCTCGAGACGATCCGCGCGGTGCATGCCGGCAAGAAGACAATCTCGCCTTCGCTGGCTGCGGAAGTTGCCGAGCATTCCGGAGAAGACACCCTGACATTGCGTGAGATAGACGTACTTCGGCTGATCGCTGCCGGGCATGCCAATAAAGAGATTGCTGCCCGGCTGGAGGTTACTGAGGAAACGATCAAGAGCCGAGTGAAGAATATTTTGTCGAAGCTGCATGCCAATGACCGAACCCACGCCGCCATGATCGGTGTCAAGCGCGGGATTATCCATCTCTAAACAAGTTCACACAGCATTAGCGTTCTGCGAGTGCGCCACTTTCGAGTGATCATTTAGACTCCATTGCGGATTGTGAGGGCGCGCAGAGTCGCCGACACTGATAGCGAGTAAGCCGTGGCAACTGCCTAGGTTGCCCGGAACATAAGGGTAAATGCATGTACACAGCCGAAGAGGCTTATGGGTTGGTCAGCAATCTTTATTGGATCGCTTTTCTCCTGACCGCTCGCTCCGAACTAAGCCTGAGCGTCCTCTTGGAAGTGCTCGATTCAGAAGATCTTTCTGAGTTCATGTCCTCTCCTCAGACGCTCGCGCATGTCAGGAAAAGAGTTGTTGCAAGGGCTTTAGCGGCGATACGGGAAGAAGTCACCGCCTCGGCTCAGCAGACTGCAGCCCGACTGTTAAACCGAACTGTTCTTCCCGTGGCGAACTGGCCCATTGGCCCGCACATCAGCCGAGATCAGCTTGAGGAGGCACTGCTAGCGATCGAAGATTTCCCGCGATGTGCACTTCTCCTGACCGTTTTTGAAGGGATCAGCGTTGATGAGGCGGCGGAGTTGTTGCACCGGGATGGCGAGATGATTCTTTGCGGTCGAGAGACAGGGCTTTGGGAGCTCACGTGCAACCTGGGCTCGATCGCTTCGGCTATTCCGCTGGCGCTTGTGGGAAGCGGAGATTCGGCGCGATTGGATTAAAGCGGGCGATTTAAGTCACTCGAAAGAGTGTTCCTCCAGCCTCGCTTGGGGGTTTGACTTCCCTGTTTCTTTCCGTAGATTTAAGAAGGGTTACTCTGCAAAGGCTGTTCTCAACGTTTGCGAATGGCTTGCCTGGGAAAGGACTGCTGCTCCTCCGGCTAGCTGTCTCGGCATTCCTCATATCCGACATAAGGAACATCGTTTCGCGAGCGGAAGGTGTTCGTGGCGCAGTTCCTGAAGTGGGCGCGGCGGCGGCGGGACTCCTGCTTCTTGTGGGCCTTTGGACGCCAATTGCCGGCGTGCTGGTGTTCTTCCTCGAGATCTTGATCTCCGTTGCGCGCGCGGGAGACCCGGGCGCTCACATTCTTGCCGCTGCTATTGCGTTAGGACTTTCGCTGATCGGCCCCGGAGCGTGGTCCGTCGATGCCCGTGTTTTTGGGCGCAAGCGTATTTCGATTCAGGGCTGATCCTTCGGCCTCCGTGCCTCAGCGATCGCCTGAAAACCGGCATGGGAATTGCCCTCCGTCAAAGCCAGTTCGTCCGTTGACCGGTTTTGGGTGATCCCCGAGATCTTTGAATACTGGAGAATTTAAACTTTGTTACTGTACGTTCTGAGGAGGGCCGGTGAGTGCAGCTGTGCGGGCCTGCAGACCGATTCACACGACCGATGGCTAGCCATACGCGAGAGCAAGGACTCCGATCTCACTAAATGAAAGCTGAGGGCAATGGCTGAATCGAACGCGCGTGCGCTGACTGATGCGCGAAGCCATTCTGCCCCGGTTACTCCTTCCCGACGCATTTATTCGATCGATGCTTTGCGCGGGTTTGACATGTTCTTCCTCATGCAGGAGGAGCCGGCGCTGATCATGGCCGCGTGGACGGCGCTTGGACTGCCATTTCGGGAAGTGCTGGCGAAGCAGCTTGACCATACGCCGTGGGTTGGGTTTACGTTCTGGGATTTCATCGCGCCTCTTTTCCTGTTTGTCGTGGGGCTCACGCTGCCACTGGCTCTCAGCCGCAGAATGGAGCGGGGCGAGACTCGCCGCTCGCTAATCCAGCATGTAGTGCGCCGGACGCTGGTGTTGATCGTCCTCGGGCTGATCTTCAACGGCATTCTTAAACTGCATCTGACCGGATTCCGGTACACCGGCGTTCTGCAACGCATTGCGTTTTCCTATTTTTTTGCAGCTCTTATCACGCTCCTCACGAACATTCGATGGCAGGTCATCTGGACGGCCATGCTGCTGGTTTTTTACTGGCTGCTGATGGCATTCGTGCCGGTACCAGGATTCGGTGCGGGTGTTTTGACGCCGCAGGGCAACCTTGAAGGGTATCTCGACAGGCTATTTCTGCCAGGAAGTTTTTGCTGCTTTGTGTACGGAGACAATGAAGGTTACCTGAGCACGATCCCCTCGATTGCCACGGTGATGCTGGGAGTGCTTTGCGGGCATTTGATCGTCTCGCAACTTAGCGATCGAAAGAAGCTGCAGTACTTGGTCGGGGGCGGCATGGCGAGCGTTTTGCTTGGTCTCGGGTGGGGGTTGTTCTTCCCGATCATTACGCGCCTGTGGACAAGTTCGTACACGCTCCTCTGCAACGGCCTGAGTATGCTGCTGTTTGCAGCGTTCTTCTGGGTCATCGATGTGCGCGGGTACCGGAGATGGGCATTTCCGTTCACGGTCATCGGGCTTAATGCCCTCACAATCTATGTCGTCCAGAACTTATTCGATTTCAGCCACGTCTCAGACGCCGTCTTTGGCGGGCTAATCAGCCACATGGCAGGGGCTTGGAAAGCGGTGTTGCTGGCGGGCAGCATCGTTCTAACGAAATGGCTGTTTGTCTATTTTCTTTACCGGCAGAAAATCTTTTTGAAAGCGTAGCCGGCGACGACCGATCGATTCCGGATGACTGGCTAACCTTGCCTAGTCACTCTTTATCGCGCCGCTTAGCCGTGGTTTGATGCGCTGCCAGATCGACGAGCATTCGAACGGGCTTGGCAGCGGCAAGAGTGACTTCTGCCTGCGGCTTTTCCTTCAGTTCCAAAAGACTGATCCGATCTGCTGCCCACCTTTCACCTGGGGAACGGTTGGCTTTTACGTACTCTAGCGCTTCCAAACCAATACGACCCACTTCGGACAGGCTCGCTGAAAGAGGCGCGGCTTCCAGGAGAAGAGCACGATCCTGAAGAAGCGGCGCGAGCTTCTCGTCGTTCTCCTCCCACAATCGGAGCACCTGCTCGACATGCTTCCAATCGGGTGTTCCAGGCGAGTGTGCCAGATCCAGAATCTCGAACTCGAGATTGCGAATAAGCTCGCTCTCGCCGCGTGCGGTATCGACCAGCCGGTTGAAGGCAGTGCTCTGGGAGTATCGCCTGGCCCGTTCACGAACATCAATCCCGAGAGGCTCGACAACATCGACCAGAATCTTGAGACGGTCGGTGGGAGCATCTCCGGAGAGACGTTCGAGCATGTTGCGATAAACACTCCGGTGCTCAACGCCGCTCCAATCTAACCGCCGGCTAATCACCTGGAGCCGTCCATACATGGATCGCAGGTCATTCACCTCCGCCTGGGACCAGAGCCTCTCTGCGATGGCGGCGGTTTTTGGCCAGGTTCGGGAATCAACCGTCTCGGTGCTGACGAACTCCGTCCACATACAGGCCTCGCCGCCAAGGATGCGGGCCGATTCGGAAGGGCTGAGATGCGCGGCCGCACCTCCTTGGGGGTCGATGCCATAGTGATAACCGGCGTGATCGAGATGGTCGAGATAATAGCCGAAAGACAGAATGGCCGGATGTCCCTGTTTGGCGGCTGCCGCCAACGATTCCTGATCGCGCCAGGAATGAATCATGATGTCGGCCGGAAGATCGGGATGAAGGATCTCGTCCCAGCCGACCATCTTTTTACCGTGCTTCCGGACTAGCGCCTCCAACCTTTTATTGAAGTAAGTCTGGAGACCATGCTCGTCTTTCAAGTGTTGAAGCCGGATGAACTCCTGGATGTGCGAGTTAGCGTGCCACTGTTTGCCATTCACTTCGTCACCGCCGATGTGAAAGTACTCGTCCGGGAACAACGCCGTCATTTCGCCGAGTAAGGCATCGACAAAACGATAGACTTCCTCACGGGTCGGATCGAGTACGGGATCGTAGACGCCAAATGTATGAATGACCGAGTACGGGCCGGGAGCGGACGCCAGTTCAGGATAGCCGACAAGCCAACTCGCGCAGTGACCCGGCATATCGAACTCGGGAAGGATGCGAATGCCGCGCGCATGAGCGTAAGCAATGACATGGCGAATTTGATCCTGAGTGTAGTAATCACCATCGGAGCCCAGCTGGTGCAGCTTGGGGAAGCGCTTACTCTCGACGCGAAATCCCTGGTCGTCTGAGAGATGCCAGTGGAAGACGTTCAGCTTGACTGCCGCCATGGCATCGAGATTGCGCTCGACCACGTCGACCGGCATCCAGTGGCTTGTGACATCGAGGAGCAAGCCGCGCCACGAAAATCTTGGATGATCTTCCAAGCGCATGGCCGCAATAGAAAAGCCGGTTCGATCCTGAGAGACGAGCTGCAACAGAGTTTCGAGACCCCGCAGCGCTCCGACATCGGTATGGGCTCTGAGCTGAGCACTTTCGGGCGAGACATCGAGCGTGTAGGATTCGTCTTCGTTCAGAGCATCGATGGCCGGCCCGGGCGCTGAAGAGGAGACGACGAGCGTTACGCGGCGATCGTCGACGGGCCGCGTCTCGACAGGCATTCCGGTCTGACGGGAGAGTTGGGCAAGGAAGCGTTCGATGCCATCCCGCAGCCTGACAGATGCGGGCGAGGCAGTAGCGACGCGGAAACCGCGGTTAACGACTAACTTGCCCTGCGCCCGGACCAAATGAAATGGAAGGGGCATGAGATTCGGAGGCGGCGTTTGCGCAGAGGCGACAAGTGCGGATGCTGCGATCAGCGCGGAAGCGAGGAAGCCGGTACGAGGTGCGTGCATGTGAAGGCTGCTCATGCCTGGCTGAGGTCGATCATGGCGGGTGCGGTTTGAAATCCGTGAGTCTTAACTGCGTTGTAGATGATTCCGGCAAGGAACCAAACTCCGCCGATGATTTTGGCCGGCGACGGCAGACCCAGCCAAATGGTTGCGCAAAACAAGAAGCCGCATCCAGGCGCTACCAAATCGAGCCAGAGGCTGCGCGTATTTTGGTCAGATTTCCGTAGGTAAAATTGGCGCAGGGCTGCGGCGTTCACTCCCATGAACGCGAGGAAAGCACCGAAGTTGATCACCTCCGCAGCACGTTCGTAGTTCAAGACGAGTGAGCCGACGAGCATTGTGACACCGACAATCCAGAGATTGTAAGACGGAATGCCACGCTGGCTATGGAGGTGCCCAAAGATGTTGCGAGGAAGTACGTTGTCACGTCCCATTCCGTAGAGCAGCCGTGACACTCCGGCTTGGGCGCTCAACCCGGCACCCAAATTGGCCACAATCAAAATGCCGGCCATCGCGTTAAACAGGATGGCGCCGCCGACGGTGCGTGAAACGTCGAGAAACGCGGTTTCAAGATCTCGAAAAGAGTGGTAGTCCGGCCAGACCAGCTGTGCCAAATAGATTTGAAGGCCGCCAAAAACACCGGTGAACAGGCACACAATGACGGTCGCAAGCAGTACATTACGCCTGGGGTTTTCAACTTCCTCGGCAAGTGTACTGACGCCGTCGAAACCGCCATAGGTGAGCGCGGCCAGCGAGGTCGCTCCCAGAATGGCAGGAAAGCGAAAGCTGGCCGGATCGTAGAACGGTTTGAGAGCGAAAAGACCACCGGGCCCGTGCTGCACCAACAAGAATCGGATAGCCAACGCGAGGAACCAGAGCACGACGACCAGCATGACGATCATCAGGAGGGTGTTGGCGCGGGCTGTTGCGCGCACACCCCGAAGATTGATGAATGTCATGGCGGCTGTGAAGCAAAGCACCCAAAACCAGTAGGGGGTTTTAGGCATGAGACGCTGCAGAGTTAAGGCGCCGTAGATTGTACAGATCAACGGGACGAGCAAATAGTCAAGTATCATCGCCCAGCCGGCAAGAAACCCAAGGTGGGGATTCAGTCCTCGGCCGACGTAGGTGTAGGCAGAGCCGGCCGCGGGATAAAGGGACGCCATGCGGCCATAGCTGAAGGCGGTCAAAGTCATGGCGACCATGGCCAGCAGTATGGTTGTGACGGCATGCCCGTTTGATAACTTCTGTGCCAGACCAAACAACGGAACCGGAGCGATCGGCATGATGAGAACGATTCCGTACAGGATCAAATCCCAGAGGGTAAGAACCCGCCGCAGACCGGGACCGCTGGGACTAGGAGCTTTGTTTTCTGTCGGCAAGCTGGATTGAGAGAGTATGGCCGGGAGGCGAATGTTTGTCAACAGCATAGGATGGACGGTGAAAGTATTGTCAGCCTATGACCAAAGGAAAGCCGTGAGCCGGCTCGCGATTAACGGTGGAACGCCAGTGCGGACCGGTCCGTTCCCTCCTTGGCCGGTGTTCGACCATCACGAGGAAGAAGCGGTGTTGACCCTGCTACGGAGCGGCGAATGGTGGAAAAATTCGTGCGGGGAAGCCACGTCGAGCGATCGCCCGGATAGCAAAGCTGGCGGGTTTGCGCGGGATTTCGCGCGTCGACATGATGCAGAGTTCGGCGTTCCTTGCGCAAACGGGAGCGCTGCCATCGAGATCGTGCTTAAAGCGCTTGGCGTGGGGCCGGGCCACGAAGTGATTGTTCCGCCTTACACTTTTGTCGCCACGGCTACGGCGCCGCTCAACATTGGAGCCACGCCGGTCTTCAGCGACATCGACTACCACGATTTCAATCTGGACGCCGGGCGAATCGAAGAAGCGATTACTCCCCGCACGAAAGTCATCATGCCGGTGCATTTTGCCGGCGCGGCGGCGAATATGGATGCGATTCTCGCCATCGCGAACAAACATAATCTGGCCGTTGTGGAAGACGCAGCGCACGGCCATGGCGGGGCCTGGAAAGGAAGAGGACTCGGCAGCGTTGCCGATGCAGGCACGTTCAGCTTCCAGGCCTCGAAAAACATGACGGCCGGCGAGGGCGGATTGATCACGACGAGTAACGAAGAACTTGCGCTCCGGTGCGAATCGTACGTTTGGGGAGGGCGAACGGTGGGCCGCCCGTGGTATGAGCATCACAGGCTCGGGTGGAATTACCGCATGACGGAAATCGAGGGAGCAATTCTTTCGGAGCAGCTGCGGCGGTTGCCCGAGCAGACAGCGCGCCGGATGGAGAACGGCCTGTTCTTAAATGAGCAACTAAGCGAAGTACCCGGGCTCGAGCCACTTCGAGTGCCGGAGTACGCTACGTCCCACTCATTTCACATCTACATCGTGCGCTTTGACGAAGACGAGTTTGGAGCTTGCAGGGCGGACTTCTTAGCGGCGATGACAGCTGAGGGCATTCCGTGTTCGTCCGGCTATGCCCATCCTCTTTATAAAAACCCGATGTTTTTGGAAGGTAACTTCTATCCGGCTGGAGCCGCAAAACATGCGGCCAACACGCTCGACTATCGAGCTTTCGAGTCGCTGTGCCCTAATGCCGAGCGAGCCTGCGCGAATTCAATCTGGCTGGAGCAACGGCTGCTGCTTGGGAGCCGCGCAGATATGGAAAATATTGTGGACGCGGTGTGGAAAATCTGTGAATCGAAGTCGGAGCTGAGGGGGTGTGCGAAGAAGAACTGACCCTCTCCGTCCCGGTGTTTATCCCGAGACGGAGAAGATCGAACGTAGCGCTTATCTGGCCGGATTGAAGTAATCGGCAAAGGCTTTCCCGTTAGGAACGCCTAAGCCAGTCACGTTGTCCCAGCCTGCAGTTGTCGTCAGACTGGTATCGGTTCCGATCGATATGGCATAAGTCGTGTATGCCTGGGTGGGGTCGTCATACAGAATGCTGTAGAACTTGGTCGTGTTGTACAGGGGCGCCATCAAATCAGCAGCGCTAAACTGTTCCGTTACGCCGCTAGCCGGTGAGATGGAGGCGGTTACATCGAACGGAGTGCTGAAGGGAAGCATGTCGATGATAGTGCGTTTCGGCATGGAGTAAAGATGAGGCGCTGCTTGCCCGAGAGGGGCTCCTGCCTCCTGGTTGGCAATAGCCCAGAGCGCCGAGAACATCGGGCAGGCTAAACTGGTCCCGCCCACCGGGATGTAGGTCAGCGGAGGAAAGGAGCCAGGCAAGGTGATCGCGACTACTCCACCTGTGAGCGGGTCGGCGAGCCAAGAAATATCGGGCAACTGGCGTGTCGTACCCGCAAGCTTGGCCTGATAGCGCGGCTTAGGAAAGAATGCACTCGCGCCACCGCCCGAACCACCGACAAATCCAAGGTTGATAGGAGGATCAAAGATGCTGCCACCGTAGGTCAGGATCGTTTCGTTGTTCCCCCAACCGGTCTGGAATTTGATTGTGTGGTCAGCCTTAAACCCTAGACTCATACCGCCGATGGCTGTCGCATATGGGCTTGCGGCCGGCACGGAGACGGTCTGGGTGGGAGGGAAGGTAACAGTGCTGAAATCTCCATCATCACCAGTGGCAAAATTCGCTGAAATCCCCTGAATAGCACCGATTTCACTGATCAGATTCTGCGTCTGCAGCTCGGCTGGAGACACAAAGGCCTCAGGTGCGCCATAGCTGCCGGAAATCACATTGCCGAGACCGGTGAGTTCGGCGTAGAGTTGAGCGGTATCAGTGTCGATGAAGCTCGCGCTTGGCGGGACTAGCAAGACGATATTTGCGCCGGGTGCGATGGCATGCGCCCACTCCACATCCAGGTTGATTTCGACGCTCTCTCCAGAGCAGGTCGAAGCTTGTGGGTAGTTGATGATTCGAAAATTCGCGTCCGTCAAGGGCGGCAGGCCGAACCTGGCTGAGAACGCGTTGGCATCGCTCATGACAGTGGGCGACCCGCACCAATCGATGATCACGATGCTCTGGCCTGTTCCATCAAAGCCTGCATTGTAGAGACTCGTCAGATTGTACGCAGAATAGATATCCTGAGGAACGTATCCGCAGCCTGGTTCAGTCTGGCTGGTGAAATAACCCGCTCCCTTGTAAGTGGCTTTGGGGAAACCACCGTTGGTGGAGTAATTCTCGGTTCGCGGGCCGGTGAAGCAATTCGAAGTGAAAAAGGTCGAATCTGTGGCGACCATTGCCGCCGGACCTGCGCCCAAACTTTTTCTAGCTTGGGAGGCGAGTCGGATGGGGTGCTTGTACTCCATAGTGTCGAGCCCGCCGATCGAGCGGATTAGAGATGCTGCCGGACCGACGACCAGAGGATCTGTCATATTCGAGCGAACAACTTTGCCGTTCAACTCGAAGTTGTTCAGCTGTACCCGGAAGGCCTTGCTGACAGTTTCCACCGAACCACGCGCGCGAACGAAGAGATTATCAGGCCCTACACTTTCGATCGACAAGTTGTGCGAAACGAGAAACTGCTGGACCGTTCTCAGATCCTCGCGAGAAGGAGCGAACCTGGCACGGAACTCCTCCGGCTTGATCCAGCGATGGTAATTGGAAGAATCCGGATCATATAGTTCTGCCGCGAGCTCATCAAGCGCCCGGCGATCGCGCACCTTCATCCAGACCGTAATAGCGATGTTCTTTGAAAGGTCTTCCGGGCCCAGATTCCTGGCGCTGGCCACAAACTTTGGGGTGCTTGCGGGAAGCGCCACTCCCAAAACCGCGTCAGCCTGAGCTTGAAATCCCCACGCGCTAGAGCCAATCAGGGTGAAGCTAAGCGCGAATATCCATTTATTCGATTTGCTCAAAATGCCTCCGATATTAGATAAATTTCGCAGGTCAATGCGAATCACAAGAGAACATGTGCAGTAATCTTGTGCCACTAGAATAGCTGCACATAGGACCTATTACCAGACAGGGGTAGTACCGCTGGTACTCGGTATTGAGCCGTGTTGGGTCAAGCTTCCTGGGTACGCAAGGTTCCGGAACTATGAGCCTTTGGGAAAAAGATCCTGCGCCTTACCGGGTGATAGATTCATAGAGGTAAACAGGAGATAGTGATGGATTTCGAACAACTCAAAAACAAATATGCGAGCGTGCTGGATGTCGTAAAGCAGAAGGGTGTGGTCTTATCGCACCTACATGCGCAAGGCGACAAGCTGGTGATACAGGGTGCGGCACCGTCTGAGGCGATCAAGAACGATGTCTGGAATGCAATCAAAGCAGTCGACTCGAGCTACAGCGATGTAAGCGCGGACATCACAGTGGATTCGAGCCTTCCACAACCAGCGGCCGCGGCAGCAGCAACGGCGGGAGGAGGCGCGTCTTCGGGGCAGACGTATACCGTGGCGCCGGGTGATTCATTGTCGAAGATCGCGAAGCAGTTTTATGGCAACGCGAACGAGTACATGAAGATTTTCGAAGCGAACAGAGACAAGCTGACCGATCCAAACATGGTGAAGGCCGGCCAAGAGCTAGTGATTCCAGCGAAGTAGTTACCGGGGTGCGGTGTTTGTGAGGCGCTGGTGCGTCTCACGCTCCGCCCGGGCAAGATCGGGCTGGCCAAGCCGTTCGTAAACACGCGCTAAGTGGTAGTGAGTCATGGCCTGGGTGCTGTTCAGTTCAATGCTGCGGTTCAGCTCATCGGCCGCGGAGCGATAGTCGCGCGAGTTAGCGAGCAGAACGCCTAGTTCATAGTGTGATTCCCAATCCCGGGAATCGAGCGCGATGGAAGTTCGCAAAAGCTCGGCTGCGCGCGCGCTTCGAGAGTCAGCCAGCAATAAGACCTTCGCTAGCAAGAGCGGTGCTTTGGCATTGTGCGGCTCGCGCTCGAACCAAGCCTCATAGTCTCTGGTGATTTCAGGAAGGCGAGAGCCCGCCTGATCTAGCATCTTGCCGAGGAAAACGTACGGCTGTTCAAGAGCGGGGTCGAGCTGGATGACCTTGAGGAAGGCCGCAATGGCTTCCTCGAAGCGACGCTGGCCGTAACGAGCGACACCCAACGCAAGCACGAGTTGCGCATTCGTAGGATCTGCTTCGAGCGCTTGGTTCAGGACGTCGGAAGCGCGGGTAAATTCCTGTTTGCGGAGTAGCGTTTCAGCGTATTCGAAGTAGAAGATGCCAAGTGCGTGAACAATGACGGGATCTTTCGAACTTAGCTTAAGCGCTTTTGCGGCGGCCGATTCTGCGTCAGCCGTGTTGTTCAGGCGGAGGTAGGTTTGCGCGAGCGAGGTCCAGACGTAGGCATTATTGGAATCCGCATCGCGGGCCTGCTCTAACTGCTGCTTTGCCTGATTCAGGTCGCCTTGCTTGAGAGCGATCAGGCCTTCCTTTAAATGCGGTGTTGCCCGGGACTGCAGTGCAATCCCGAGCAACAAGCACAATAGGTAAGACAATCTTCAGGCTAGCAATTAGAACTGCAGACGAAGCTGGAACTGGACGTGACGTTCGCTGCCGGCCTGCGTACTGGTGATCCTACCGAAGTTGGCATCCGATAGCGAACTATCGGGCACGTTGAACTGCGATGTATTGGCAATGTTGGTCGCCTCGGCACGGAACTGCAAGGCAAACCGTTCGGTGAACGCGAAGTTCTTGAAGATGGAGAAATCAAGAGTGCGCGTGGCTGGCCCATAGTTGGTCTGCAGACCGACGTTGCCCTGCGAAAGCGGGGCAGGCGCTGCGAAGTTAGCAGTATTGAACCACTGGGTCGGATTGCGGCCACCTGCCGGGGCTTCATCCGCGCTGCCGGCAACAATATCCGGACCACAGTGCGCACCGTCGCTGACGAGCTGGCAGCCACTAGCACTTAAGGTGTAAGGCACACCGGTTCTCAGGGACAGGATTCCATTCACCTGCCAATTTCCTGCAATGGTCTGCAGCGCGCGGTTCATGGATGCGCCGTACTGCTTGCCTCGCCCGAAGGGAAGCTCGTAGTTGAAAGAGGTGGTGAAGTTGTGCCGAATATCCCAGGAGGCATTGGTATACGAAGTGGCGTAGTTCAGAGGGTCGAGGGTCCCTAGATTCTGTGATCCCGAGAGCGTAGTACCCGAGTTAGCGAGTGCATGGCCGTAAGTATATGCCGCTTGGAACTGCAGACCGCTCGACAAGCGCTTCTGCAAGGAAGCAGTCATTGCGTCATAGTTACCGAAGCCGAAGGTTGCGGTCCCCTGAATGCCACCAACGTCGGGAGCCGGGCGAAGAGCATTGCAAGTAATGCCAGGATCGGTGGTGAAAACGTTCGGACAGGCGTTTGGATCAGGCTGAAGCAGCTGATGCGATTGGTGGTTACCCTGATAGCCTACTTGCGCAACCATCTGACCGGGCAGTTGGTGCTGCACGGACAGGTTCCACTCCTGCACCATCGGATTGCGGAAGTTGGTCGCGACGCTTCGAAACTGCAGCGACGATACCGGAAACCCATTGAACACGTTGAGAGGGTAACCGACCGCAACGCCGCCGGTGGCGTTCCCGTTTGCAAAGAAAGGATCGGGTTGGAAGTCACTCACACCGGCCGGACGGTTCAGTTGCGGAGACAAATTGAAGGGCGCAGACTCGCCGCGATTTGGGTTGCCGCCCTGGTTTTCTTCGCCACCGTAGAAGATTCCATAGAATCCGCGGATCACTGTCTTCGGGAAAATGTTGTACGCAATACCAATACGGGGGGCGATGTCGAGCTTATCCCAGGGAATGAGGTAAGGACCGACTTGCCCGCGCGATACTTTTACATCCGGAAACAGGGCCGGGAACAGGATGCCGTTGATGGAAGCCGGCGCGTTGAAGTTCGGCGGCAGCGCAGCGTCTTGGTTAGGCCCGCGCGGAATGTAGAGCGTCTTGTTATCCAGCACAAAATTCGACTGCCGGGCGAACTGCTCACCGATGGGCGAGAAGAGCTCGTAACGCACGCCGAGGGTCAGGGTCAGCTTAGAAGTCGTTTTCCAAGTATCCTGCACGTAGCCGGCATAGGCTCGTTTGGTGGAGGAGATGAAGTTGGTAGTCGATATCTGCCCGTTATTGATGGAGCCGAGCAGAAAAGAGGCCAGCTCGTCGCCAGTATCTGCGCTATAAGTACCGTTCTTTCCGCCTATGTCATTAGCGTTCGATGGAAAGGCGGTTTCGGTACGTGAGAAGTTCATCTCGCCATGGGGGAAAGGCACCTGGAAGAACGGAAAATGCAGTTCCCGGAATTCGGCGCCAAACTTCAGGCTGTGGCTTCCCCGGGTCCAGGAGAGATTGTCGATCAAATCCCATTCGTTGTTGTACTCTTTGGTCGGCAGCCAGTCGTTTGCACCAATCTGGCTGTAGCGGCTGAGGCCGATCTGCGGGATGCCGCCATTCAAAGTTGTGGTTGGATTGTAGCCGCCGATTCCGACGGCCGTGTATTCGTCCGAATCTGAATTCGCTTGGGTGCGAGCAGTAACCAGACGAGTGAAGCCAACGCGCGCCTCATTCACAACGGTCGGCGAGAAGATGTGAGTCCAACTGATCATGGCATTGCGGCCGAGATCCTGCTCGCTGGTGCCGTTGAAGTTGCCGCCATCGAGTGCGCCCGGGAAAGGCTGGACGCTGGTTTTCGCGGTGTTAGACCAGCTGATGGTGCCGAAGATGCTGTTGTTATCGTTGAGCCGGTAATCGACTCGGCCATCGCCTTGATCAGTGTTCAGGGCACCCGGAGTCACAGTGTAGTAGTCGTTCTGCGGATAGGCCCCGTTCACAATCGGCTGATTCGGAGCGGGGTAGAGGCTCGCGATCTTCATGGAAGCCGGGTCCATCAGGGTCGTCGGGATCTTGTTCCCCGGGAAGGGCGAGCGCTTGTAGACCGGAGTTGCTCCGGGCGCAGCAGACAGACTGTTTGGCAAGCAACCACTGACGCAGGCAGTAGATCTCGGGTCAAAGAGTTGGTTGGCCAGAATGGTCTGTCCATTGACGTTACCGATCGGACCGCCCAGTAGGGCCGAGAAATCGCCGCCGATCATGGCCGGCGTAGGAACAGTGTAGAATCCGCCGTAGCCAAGATTCTGAATCGAGCCACCGGCGGTACGGATGCGCGTACCCTGATAGTCGCCGAATATAAAGAGCTTATTCTTAATAATCGGACCGCCAAGCGCCGCGCCGAATTGATTCTGTTTGAAGGGATTCCGCGGCACGCCGGCCTGGTTGTTCTCCCAACGATTAGCGTCGAGAACGGTGTTCTGGAGGATCTCGAAAGCCACGCCGTGAATGTCGTTGGTGCCGGACTTGAGACTGATCTCGATCACGCCTCCTGCCGCGCGCCCGTACTCGGCACTCGCTCCATTGGTAATAACCTGCATATCTCCAATTGCCTCAACAGAGGGCCCAATGACATACGCGGTTTGATTGATGAAGTCGATGACGTTGACATTATTGTCAACACCGTTAAGGAGGAAGTTGTTTTCTCCGGTAGAGCGGACCCCATTTGCAGAGAAACCGCCGCCAAGTGAATCGCGAGCACCGGGCTCAGCCGGCACCACGCCGGGCGATAAACGGGCCAGGAAAGTGAACGTACGCTGGCCGCCCAGAGGCAGTTCGCTCACTTCAGCAGCGCTCAAATTGGCACCGATAGCGGGCGACTCAGTCTGCAGCAGAGGAGCAGAGGCGGTCACTTCGACGGTCTGGCTGGAGTTTCCAACCTGCAGAGCTATGTCGACGGAAACCGGCTGACCAGGATTGACTAAAACACCCTTCTGCTGAGCCTTCTGGAATCCCGAAGCTTCAACCGATACTGTGTAGGTGCCCGGGTTTAGCGCAGGAATTGTAAACTGGCCGGAGTCATTCGTCTGGCTGGTGTTGGTTACGCCAGTTGCATCGTTAACAGCGACGATGCGGGAGTTTGGAATGGCTGCGCCTTGCGCATCGGTGATTGAGCCGGAGAGAGTACCGAGGTCACGCTGTGCAAGCGCGATGCCACAGAATAGAAGACAAGATAGTACAAGCCTAGATAGGCCATGCTTACGGAGCATAGAATTTCCCCCACGTTGGAAATCAGACCACTGAACTGCAGAGATCGTATCACAACACTAGCTACCTGAGTAGAGGGACGGTTTCGGTACCAAGGCAGGCATGAGCACAGATGAAGGTTAGTTCTTACGCATTAGCCGCGGTGGCATTGGCTGCTATGGCGGCCGTGCCGCTGTTCCGTGCGGACTTTACAGATGTCGCGAGCCGAGCCGGAGTAACAGTACCGAACACATTTGGCGGCGTCGATCGCAAGGACTACATTCTGGAGACAACAGGGAATGGGGTTGCACTTTTCGACTTTGACGGCGACGGGCGCGACGACATTTTTATTGCGAATGGCACGCGGTTAAAGAAGGCGGGAGAGCCGACGGGCGCGGCGCAGCTTTACCGGAACCTGGGAGGCGGCCGGTTCCAAGAAGTCGGGGCACGGGCCGGTTTTGGTAAAGCGGACTGGGCGCAGGGAGTCTGCGTGGGCGACTACGACAATGATGGGCGACCAGATCTGCTGGTGACCTACTATGGCCACAACATACTTTTCCACAATCTGGGCGAAGGGCGCTTCGAAGATGCCACCGGGAAGGCGCGGCTGCCGACGACCGGGATCCGGTATGGGTCAGGATGCTCGTTTGTCGACTACGATCGCGACGGCTATCTGGATCTCTTTGTCGCGAACTACGTGGATCTGGATCTGGAGAAGACACCGCGACCGGGGCAAGGAGATTTCTGCTCCTGGAAGGGCATTCCGGTGATGTGCGGCCCGCGCGGGCTGCCGCTCGGGCACAACATTCTGTATCACAACAACCGCGACGGGACATTTACAGACGTTTCAGAGGGAGCGGGTATTGCGAAGGCCGGGGGACGGTACGGGCTCGGCGTGGCAGCGGCTGATTTCGACAACGACGGATGGCCGGACATATACGTTGCTTGTGACATGACACCGAGCCTGTTGTTTCACAACAAGCATGACGGCACGTTCGAGGAGCACGGGATGGAGGCTGGAGTCGCCTTTAATTTCGACGGCGCGCTGCAGGCCGGGATGGGAGTGGCGGTAGCGGATTACGACGGAGACGGGCGGCTCGACATTGCGAAGACGAATTTTTCGGGCGATCTGACCTCGCTATTCCACAACGATGACGGGAAGTTTTTTAGCGACGTTTCGAGAGAGGCCGGGCTTGGGGCGCGGCAGTACCTGGGCTGGGGCGTGGCGTTTCTGGACGTGGACGACGATGGATGGCGCGACCTGGTGGTAGCGAACGGCCATGTGTACCCGGAGGTGGAGGGTAAGCAGTTGGGCGACCGGTATTTGCAGCCGACCATTCTGTACCGCAATTTAGGAGATGGGAAATTCAGGGATGTTACGGAAGACGCAGGGCCTGCTTTTCGAACTCCGCGGCCGGCGCGGGGCTTGGCTGTGGGCGATTTGGAAGGGGACGGGCGGCAGGAGATTGCGATTGTGAATATGAATGCGCCGCCGAGCCTTCTTCGTAATCAGGGGCCGCATGGACATTATCTGGAAGTGCAGCTAACCGGGACGGAATCGAACCGGAGCGCAATCGGGGCGCGCGTAACCGTGACGGCGGGAGGGCGAAAGCGGATCGACGAAGTGATGAGCGGCGGTAGTTACTACTCTCAAAACTCGCTGACGCTGCATTTCGGTCTAGGCGAGGCCCGGAAAGCGGACGAAATCGAGATCCGATGGCCAAGCGGAATCTTGCAGAAGACCGGAGAAGTAGCGGCGGATCAGATCCTGCGCGTGAAGGAGAGAGGGACGCGTGCGCATTAGCCGCCGGGAGTTCCTGGGATCAACAACAGCGCTGCCGCTGCTGACGGTTCTCGGGAGCAGCCCCGTATTGGCGGAAGAGCCGCGACACGTTCCGCCATATCTTGCGCTAGAGAAGTTCATTAAGCCCGGCTTTGACGAGTTTCCGAAAGAGAAACAGGCGGCGGAGATAGCCGCGGCACTCCAGAACGCAATCAGGACCGGAGTTTTGCCTATGGAAGAGGCAGGCAAGCTTGTTTCGCCGCTAGCGACTGGGTACCGACGGGTTGCTACGGATTTGCAGGAGGCGATCTTTTCGCAGGAGGTTAGTGGAAAAGGCTGGCGAGACTGGGTACGTTCTTTGGGGACGATCAGGCGAGCGGAGTTTGCGGTGCTGCCGGGAGACCTCGTGCGCTACGAAGTGACGAGCATTGACGCGGCCGGGGAGCTCCAGCACCGGGTGGGGCGCTGGAAGCAGCGATGGAATGCGGGCAAGCTGGTGGAGTTTGTCCCGATTGAGGAACAGCTCGCGTCAGGAACGAAACCGTGGTTTCGGGATGTTACCGCCGCGGCGTTTTCCGGCGTGACTTCGTTCAAGGAGCAGCTGATGCGAGGCATTCCGTACTGGCGGGCGCGGCTGGATCCGGCTTCTGGCATAGACATCTACGGTAGTAACGGGATCGCCGTCGGCGACATAGATGGAGATGGAGTGGATGAAGTTTACGTCTGCCAGCCGGGCGGACTGCCGAATCGCCTCTACAAGTTCAGCCGCGAAGGAACACTCATCGATATTACAGAGCAGTGGGGCGCGGGCATTCTGGATGATACGTCGGCAGCACTGTTTCTCGATTTAAGGAATAGCGGAAAGCAGGATCTGGTGGTGCTGCGCGGGGCCGGGCCGCTTTTGCTGGTGAACGAGGGAGGGAGGTTCCGGCTACGCAATGACGCATTTCGCTTCGCCAGCATGCCGGCGGGCGGGTTCACCGGCATGGCAGCAGCCGACTTCGACCGGGATGGAAAGCTCGACCTGTATCTATGCTGTTACGTGTACTTCCAAAGCGAGGCGCAGTATACATATGCCTCGCCGTACCACGATGCACAGAACGGTCCCCCGAATTTTCTATTTCGTAATCATTTGAACGCAGATGGCAGCGGCGAACTGGTAGACGTTACGGCGGAGACCGGAATGAACGAGAACAACAACCGGTTCAGTTTTGCTCCTGCGTGGTGCGACTTCAATGAAGATGGCTGGCCGGACCTGTTCGTCGCAAACGACTTTGGGCGGAAGAATTTGTACGTGAATCAACGGGGACACTTCCGGGACAAGGCGGCCGAGGCAGGCGTAGAGGACATCGGTCCAGGGATGAGCGCGCACTGGTTCGACTATGACGGCGACGGGAAACCGGATCTGTACGTGGCGAACATGTGGACGGATGCAGGGCAGCGGGTCACAGCAGAGCCTGCCTTTGAGCCGACGCAGAAGGGCGCGCTCGAGAAAGAATACAAGCGGCACACGATGGGCAATTCGCTGTACCGGAATCGCGGCGACGGAACGTTTGAGGAGACAACGCGAAGCGAGCATGCGGAGTTTGGCAGATGGGCCTGGTCTTCGGGAGGGCATGATTTCGACAACGATGGGCAGCCGGAGATCTTTGTGACATGCGGGATGCTAACCAACGAATCCACAAACGATCTGAAGAGTTTTTTCTGGCGGCAAGTGGTCGCGAAATCGCCGACAGAGCGCCGGCCGTCGGCGGCGTATGAAAACGGTTGGAACGCGATTAACCAATTCATTCGCGAAGAGTACAGCTGGAATGGACGGGAGCCGAACGTTCTTCATGCCAGACGCGGTGCCCGGTACTACGACTTTTCAGGTGTGAGCGGACTGGACTTCGCCGATGACAGTCGTGCGTTCGCCGTAACCGACTTTGACGGCGACGGCCGACCGGATCTAATTGTCAAGAACAGGCTCGGGCCGCAGCTGCGCATCATGCAAAACGATTGCGCCGGCGGGCGGCATTCGATTGCGTTTGAACTGCAAGGGACAAAGTCGAACCGGGACGCCATCGGCGCGCGCCTGCGGGTAGACGGGCAAACGAAGTGGTTGGAGGCGGGCAGCGGCTTCCTATCGCAGCACACGAAGCGCATGATTTTCGGCCTGGGAGAACACGACCGGGCAGCTCGGATCCATGTAAAGTGGCCATCGGGCGATGAGCAGAGTTTTGCAAATCTGCAGGCCGGGCAGACCTATCGGATCGTGGAGGGCGCGGCTGACGTAAAAGCCGAATCATTTCGCGAACCACGAGCGTTAGAGGCAGGTCCGATTCAGGGAGATAACGAGCTTAAGTTGCACGATACCTGGTTTGTCGAACCGGTGCCGCTGCCGGAACCGCAGCAAGGCCCAGGGCTGTTCGTGCTGCCGGAGCTGCCGCAATCAGCAGAACGCACAGAGCAGTACGAGATATTTCGGCGCTACTTGTTCGATTGGCGAACGTCGTTGAAGACACCGTTTGCGCTGTTGCTGAATGCGGCTGGTCATGCCGTGAAAGTATACGCAGCTATGCCCTCGGCGACACAGGTAAAAGCAGACTTGGCACAAATCGGGAAGGCGCCGTCATTGGCACTGCCGTTTGCGGGCGAGTCTGTGAGTCCGCCCCACCGTGATTTTTTCAAATTGGGGGTGGCGTTTCTCTGGTCAGGCTATCCGGATCAAGCGCTGCCCTACCTGGAGCAGGTACTGCGCCGAACTCCCGAGAATGCGCGCGTGCTGGTTCTGGTCGGCCAGATCCATTTACAGGCGAACCGCTTAGAGGCAGCCGACAAATCATTGCGGGACGCCGTGCGCGCGAATGCCAGTTACGCGGAGGCGTGGTCGGGATTGGGTGACTTGTGCGAGGCACGCAAGGACCTGCGCGGTGCTCTTGAAAACTACGAGCGAGCGCTGGCACTGAAGCCCGACATGCTCTACACCTTGCTCAACGCGGGGCGAGCGGCGGATAAGCTTGGCGAGCCGGCGAGAGCGGAAGCGTTCTACCGGCAGGCACTTGCGGTGGACGCCAAATCGGCTGAAGCAACCAACGGTCTTGGGCTGGCGCGGGCTAAGCAGGGGGATGCAGCGCGGGCGGGCGAGTTGTTTAAAAGTGCGATTGTTTTGAAGCGAGATTACGCGGACGCAATAAACAATCTGGGCGTGTTGTACACCCAGCAGGCAAAGGTGAACGATGCGATTGCGGCGTTTGAGTACGGGATTCAGGCGACTCCGGACGAAGATATACTTTATCTGAACCTGGGCAGGATTTATGCGCGCATGGGAAATATCGAGAAGGCGCGACAGGTGATGCATGAGCTACTCGAGCGCAAGCCGCAGAGCAGCACTGCGCAGAAAGCCTTGCGAGAACTGGACGGGAAATAAGGGATGCTGCCGATCATATTTCTAGTGATGGCCGCCGCGCCGACGGACGCGCAGGCCATGACGAAGCAGGTCTCCGACTCGGGCCGCTGTGTTGCATTGGCGGAAAGCCCGGATCAGCGGGTGGAGGACAAACGCGAAATCGCACCGGGGCCGCCTCCCATCCTCAGCTTTCGATTCTACGAAGGCAAACAACATCACCGATTTGGCAATGGCGAGTTGTTGTTGGACGATGCGGGGCATTGACGTTGATTACCGCTCCTTAAAAGTAGCGGCTCGGGGAGTGGGGGCAGCGGCTCTGTGCCTTGTCTTGAGCGGGGTGGCAGCCGGGGCAACGGCGCGCGAGGAGGGATTAGCAGCTTTCCGGGACGGGCGATACTCAGTTGCCTTTGAAAAGCTAAGAACGGCTGCGGCATCGGATCCTCAGGATGCAACTGCCCGTACATTTCTGGCTTTGACCGAGGCAGCTCGGGAAGATTGCGAGGCAGCGCTTCCGGTGCTCGAAACGACGCGCGGCAGTGCTGACCTGGAAAGGCTGGCGAGCTTGGCAGCCGTCAAGTGCTACAGCGCGTCGAGTAATGATGCGAAAACATTCGCTCTGCTTGAGAAACTGCAGCGCCAGTATCCGAAAGACGCAGACGTTTTGTACCTGACAGCCAGACTGCACATGAAGGCCTTCAATGACGCAACGTTCGCCATGTTTCAACAGACGCCAGGCTCATACCGGGTGCACGAGCTCTCGGCACAGATCTTTGAAGTACAGAACCGGTATGGAGACGCGGTGGCAGAATACAGGAAAGCAATCGATGGCAATCCAGGTGCGACCGATCTGCATTTCCGCCTCGGGCGGGCGCTGCTATTGGAGAATCATGGCCCGGAAGCGCTGGAGCAAGCTGCGGAAGCTTTTCGGGCAGAGCTAAAAGTCAGCCCGGAAGACGGAGCGTGCGAGTTCCAGCTTGGCCAGATTGCTCAGGTACAAGGGCGGCGGCCCGAGGCGAGAACACATTTCGAACGGGCGCTGCAGCTCTCGCCGGATTTCGTGCAAGCAGCCATCGCGTTGGCAAAGCTGGAAACGCAGGATAAGCATCTAACAGCTGCCATCGCACTTTTACAGCGTGCCGTGAAACTGCAGCCGGCGAATGAGACTGCACACTACGCGCTGATGACCGCTTACCGGGATGCGGGGGATATGGCTAGAGCCAAAACGGAGAAGCAAACACTTGACCGACTGCAGAAACCGCCGGAGGGCGAGTTTTCAGAGTTCTTAAAGAAACTCGGAGAGACGAAGCCTCCGGAGTGAAAGGCGTCTGGGCGTTAACCGCCGCGGCGCTGGCGGTCGGCGCTGTTCCGTACCGGCCGGATTTCCGGAACATTGCCATACAAGCCGGACTGAGGGACGTGTTCCCAAACGGGGGAAACACAACGAAGCAGTACATCATTGAGACAACCGGAAGCGGGATCGCAATGGTGGATTACGACAATGACGGTTTGCTCGATTTGTTCGTGCTTGCGGGCCAGGGCGGAACAAATCGCATGTACCACAACGAGGGGCATGACCGGTTCCGCGATGCTACGGACGAACTGGGACTGCGCAGCGCTGGCTGGGCACAGGGTGTCTGCGTGGGCGATTACGACAATGACGGCTACACAGATCTCTTTGTAACTTACTGGGGCGCGAATCACCTGTACAGAAACTCGGGCGGCAAGCGTTTCGAAGATGTGACGGTACAAGCGCATTTAAATCAGAGCCGAGTGCGCTACAACACGGGATGCGCCTTCACGGACATAGATGGCGATGGGAAGCTTGATTTGTTCGTGGCGAATTATTTGCGGTTCGACCCCCAAACGACTCCGAAGCCGGGCGCGAATCCTTACTGCTTTTACCGGGGCATAGCAGTGAGCTGCGGGCCCCGCGGTCTGCCGTTCGACCGCAATATCCTGTACCGAAACAATGGCAATGGCACATTCATAGATGTTTCGGAGGCGTCAGGTATTGCAGAGCCGGAGGGACACTATGCGCTGAGCGTTCTGACGGGGGATTTCAACGAAGATGGCCTGCCTGATATCTACGTGGCTTGCGATCAGACACCCTCCCTGCTGTACGTCAATAAGGGCGGCGGCAAGTTCGAAGAAGAAGGCGTGATGCGAGGGGTGGCGTTCGATCAGAATGGCAGAGCAATGTCAGGCATGGGCGTTGATGCGGGCGACTATGCCGGAGACGGGCACGCGAACATTTTTCGTACGAATTTTTCCGATGAGTTCGAAACGCTTTACCGGAATCGAGGCAAAGGCAGCTTTGATGATGTGACGCTCGATGCAGGTCTGGGGCAGAATACCCGCTACGTGGGTTGGGGTACCGGGTTTTTTGATTTCGACAACGACGGATGGAAAGACCTACTGCTGGTAAATGGGCATGTCTTTCCGGAGGTGGAATCGCTACATATCGACGTGCACTACAAAGATCGGGCGATTCTGTATAGAAATCTCGGAAACGGACGGTTCCGCGATGTATCGCTCGAAGCCGGGGCGGGAATGCAGGAGCGACACTCGGCACGGGGCGCCGCGTTCGGCGACATCGACAACGATGGATCGATCGAGATCGCGATTAACAACCAGAACGAGCCGCCATCGCTTTTGAAGCTAGCTCAAAATCCGGCGGCGCACTGGTTGCTAATGAAGCTGGTCGGAACGCGGTCGAACAGAAGCGCAATCGGTGCGCGTGTCACTTTGCAAGCAGACGGGCATACGCAGGCCGCAGAGGTGAGAAGCGGCGGGAGCTATCTTTCACAGGGCGACTTGCGGCTGCAGTTTGGACTAGGAAAGACAGCTAGGGTAGACAGAATTGAGATTGCATGGCCGGCGGGACGGAAGCAAGTTTTGGAGAAGCAGACTGCAGACCAGATACTGACCGTAACGGAACCTGCGAGTTAAGGCTGGTAAGCGAGCTTGCGAACGGCTGGGATGATCGGAACGAAGCATGACTTCTCAAGAGCCGTCAGTGTTGCCGGGAGCGCTTGGAGAGACAGCATCTGGCGATTCCGGAGAAGCAGGTTCGGGGGCGTTTCCTGCAGTGTCGACGTGAACCGATCCTTTCCGTTTGTTAGCGATCCAGCCGCCAAGAAAGGCGCCACAGAAGCCAGCCAACTGAGAAGCAGCGGGACCGATGCTGGTCCGCTCAACGCCGAACGAGGCAACACAGAAGCCGACGAAGCTAAAGCCCGCTATCTTTAGGATTTTTGAGTTTCCCAGAGCCATGGCTCGATTGTAAGCAGAACTAGCAATCGTTGCCGAACTTACGAGCAAGCTCGATGTCAGTCCTGGCGACATAGGCACGGTAGACGGGAGCGTTCCAACCGGCCTGTTCGCGGCTGATGGGACGCCGATTTGCAAGTCACTCGCGCACGCTGTAACCGCCGGTCATGATTACGTATGCGTTTTAGCTAGGCACGGTTTCTCGCCAGAATGAGTAACCCTCAAAAACCGGCAAGTCTCTAACAGGAGCGAGGCGATTGCCCGCAGAGACAAATCACATGAGCTTTAATCCTTCAAACGTATCCCGCAGAGACCTGGTAGCCGGGCTCGGCGCTGCGGCGGCAGCGAGTCCATTATCCGCTGCTCAAGCAGAACCCGAAGCAACCGCACAGCCGCTGGTCGACCCTCGAACAAAGTATCCGAGGCCGCCCTTTAGAGAACAATCGCAGCCATGGCCTGGGCTGGCAAGCAGGATGGATCCCAGACCCGATCACGGCGAAAAGAGTTACAAAGGCTCCGGACGCTTACTCGGGCGCAAGGCGCTGATCACCGGAGGCGATAGTGGCATCGGTCGTGCGGCCGCGATCGCGTATGCGCGCGAGGGCGCCGATGTCGCAATCAACTACTACCCATCAGAGGAACCCGACGCCAGGGAGGTGATCGACCTTATTCGCAGGGCAGGACGGAAAGCAGTTGGCCTTCCGGGTGACTTGCGCGACGAGGCTTTCTGTAAAGATCTCGTGGCCGACGCCGTAGAAGCCTTAGGAGGACTGGACATTCTTGTCTCAAACGCCGGCCGGCAACACGTTGTGGAAAGCATCCTCGACCTGACTACGGAGCTTTTCGATTGGACCATGAAGACGAATATTTACGCTCCCTTCTGGATTATCCGGGCTGCGGTACCGCATATGCCGCCGGGCGCCACGATTATCGCGACCACGTCGGAACAGGCGTACGATCCTTCGGCCGATCTCTATGACTATGCACAGACGAAGGCAGCGACCATGAATTTTGTAAAGTCACTGGCTAAACAACTCGCATCCAGAGGCCTTCGCGTGAACGGTGTTGCTCCGGGACCGATCTGGACACCGCTGCAAATTTCCGGTGGAGCAACCGTGTCAAAGTACACCCACTTTGGAGCTGCTTACCCACTGGGTCGCCCCGGCGAGCCAGTTGAACTCGCATCCATTTACGTCCAGTTAGCCGCGGAAGACGCCAGCTTTACCACGGGAAACATCTACGGAGCCGGCGGCGGAAAAGGCCAGCCGTAAGAAACGCGCGCTCTCAGTTTTGGCGGAAGGGCGCCGAGAAGTTCCGCGGTGCCTTGACGTCGAATTCGAAAAGCGAGTTGAACAGCCGGAGCAGACGTGCGAGGACCCGGTAGTCGCTTCGAAGTGCATTCGTATGGCGGCTGGAAAGCTGAGGCTCACTCAGCAGGGGCGAGGCAAGCGGGGCGGACCGAACCCGCATATGATGGTGCACGTGCAGAACGCGGACCCAGCGGCCAAGCCGGACATCAGTTTCGACTTGGACTACATGATGGAATCGCTGGTGCAAGGCCGCGGAGATTGGGTCTATGAGAAGACCTGGCCAGCAGCGGAGGCGGGACTTGCGAAAGCTCAGCTGATGATGGGCATTCTTTATCAGTTGGGGATCGGCGTGGAACAGAATGGGCAGGAGGCGGTGAGGTTTTACCGGGCCGCTGCGGCACAGAACAATCCGTTAGCGTGGAGAAACCTGGCAACGCTTTACTTGTTAGGACTGGCGGGCGTGGGTTTAGACAAGGCAGAAGCCCACCGGTGTTTTTCGCAGGCCAGGCTGCTCGAGACGGAGCAGATGGCCAGGGAGCAGGGATGGGAGCAGACGGTTCATTAAGAGCGTTTGGGGGGAAGTCCGGAAGCTCGCAGATCGAAAGCTCGCAGATCGAAAGCCCGGGGGCTCGGAAACTAGAGAGGCGGAACGGTGCGGCTAGCAGCTAAGGGCGGCCACCGCGGAGAGCTTGTGCTTTGGCTTGCCGCAGCTCTGCAACGCCGTCGTGAAGCGGCAGAAATTCCATCGCGACCATGCGATCGTATTTCAGCTCGGTGAGCTTGCGATAAATACTGTCGTAGTTGATTTCGCCCGTGCCGGGAATATGGCGGCCGGGGACGTCTGCAATGTGAACGAGACCGGTGTATTCGATGTTCTTTTCCAGTTTCTCGATCAGATTGCCTTCCGAAATCTGTTCGTGAAAGAAATCGTAGAGCAGGCGGACCTGCGGATGATTGACGGCGCGAACAATCTCGAACCCTTCAGCCACTGAGGTGAGATAGTATTTCGGATTTTCTTCCGGATCGATGTTCTCGAGTAAGAGCCGGATGGGCTGGCCGTGGATCTGTTTGCCTTCGATAAGCGAGGCGGCACGTTTGAGAGATTCGATGCAGCTTTGGTGTTGGATTTCGCGCGGCATGCCAGGAACGACAGGGCCGGACATGACGATAGCGCCGGGGCAGGAGAGGCGATCCATTAGAACGAGCTCTTTCCGCAGATCCGACAGGAGAGCTTCGCGGTCGTTTGGATTCGCGACGCCGTGAGCCAGATTGGCTGATACATCGAAGTTGATGCCGAGCTGTTTCGTTTTGGCGATCGCCTGCTTCCAGTCGCTCTCGGACCACTTCGAGTACTCGCCGATGAGCTCGATGTTGTTGTACCCCGCCTCTACGATGTTCTCGAGGCGCTGCTCGAGCGGGAGCTTTGTGAAAACAGTCCAAAGCATCACCGAGAGTTGATAGGGAACCGGGGTTGTAGCAGCGGCGGATTGAGGCTGCGACCCCAGGGCGGCGCCACCGATGGCGGCGGAGGCGAGATGCCGGGAGAAAGATCGTCGGTTCATCGATTCAAGTGGACTGTAACATACTTGCTGAGATGAAGAAAGGCATGGCGATTTGGTTTACCGGGCTGAGTTCGGCAGGTAAGACCACGCTCGCACGGGCAGTTTACAAAGAGCTATGCGCCGGCGGAATGCGGGTCGAGTTGCTGGATGGAGACGAGATCCGACACAATTTGTGCAAGGACCTCGGATTCAGTAAAGAAGATCGGGATGAAAACATCCGGCGCATTGCGTACGTGGCGGAACTACTGACGCGCAACGGAGTGACTGTATTGGTAGCGGCGATTTCACCGTATCGCTCTGCCAGGGAGAGAGCACGAGCGCAGATTGGACGGTTTATAGAGATCTTCGTGAACGCACCGCTCGAAGTTTGCGAGAAGCGGGATGTGAAGGGGCTCTACAGGAGGGCGCGCGCCGGAGAGCTGCACGGCATGACAGGAGTGGACGATCCATACGAGGCGCCGGACGGGGCGGAGGTCGAGTGCCGAACCGACCAGGAATCACTAACGGAGTCTACCGCTAAAGTGGTTGCCTATATACACGCCCGGCTGACGCGAGATTGAGGCTCAACACTGCTGGATAAACGCGCGGAACCGTTCGACTTCGGCTTCGAACTCAGCTTGAAACGCAGGCTCATCGGGCCGCTCATTCGAGAATCCGGGCTGGATGCTTAGCTCTCCGTTGCGATGCGAGATATTGACCCAACCAACGACTTCGTCGCGCCAAAGCAGCGGCATGGCGTAGTAGCCGAGCTTGCGTTTGGAAATGGGCGTGTACGCTTCGAAACGGTAAGCCCAGTCCCAGAAGTGTTCGAAGCGGCGCCGATCCCAGACAAGCGGGTCGAAAGGAGCGAGGAAGCGCACCCGGGGTTCGGGCTCCTTTCGAACTATGCGGGCGGCGGGCCAGACGTAGCGAAGTTCATCGACCGTGGCGCTGGCGAGCTCGCCCGAGGCAATTAGATTGGAAACGACGGTGTGCCGTCCGGTTAAGTTCGGGGCGGCGTGCGCGAGATGCTGGAGTGCGGCGCGGAGGCTGCGTTCAGGAAGCGGCGCCAGGATAGAGGCGATCAGTAGAACGAGTTTGCGCAGGCGCTCGGCGGGTTCAAGCTCCCCGCTACGATTGGGCGTAGGCGCATAAAGGCGGATGCCGTTTTGGCGGCCCGACACGCGCAAAAGGCCGCGGTAATGAAGCGCCTGCAGAGTACGCGTTGTCGCCTGCGAATAACCGCCCCAGGCGTTGACCTCGCGGCTGCGGCCGAGGTGCGCCTCAAGCTGACGGGGGTGTACCGACTTATGAGACGACACGAACTCGAGGACACGTTTCTCGGAAGCGGTGAGCTTCGAATCGAGCCTGGGGTGAAGAAGCTGCCAGGTGGAAAGCGGCATGAAGCCATAGGCATAAAGGAAATCCTCCTCAAGCGGGAGAGACGGGTAAAGAGTTTCGAGATCGCCGGCGCGATAGCCCTTAACCCGGTGCCGCAAGATGAGGTCCTGGGCGCGTGCAGGTGACCGGATCGGATCGGCCTGCACGAAACCGAGCCGTTTGACGGCGCGCAGCAAGGTAGTTGGAGGGAACAGAGACGAAGCGATCGCATGCTGCCGCAGGTGTTTCAACGTGAGCCGGCGCGAACTCAAAGCTCGTTGCGGAAGAACGCGAGGGCTTGCCGGCCGTTGGCGCTCACGGTGCCGTTCCCCTCGACGGAGAGCCCGCCCTTCCAGTGCAAACGATTCAGCGTACTGAAAAATGCGGAGTATTGGGAATCGCCCTCCGGCGAGTCAGGCCAGAGCCGTCCCGCGGGTCGGGCGAAGTGCAGGTGATTGATTTTGTCGTGAGCTTTTTCGAAGATGGACAGGCTCTCGTTCTCCAGCCGCAGATGATAGTAATCGATGATCATGCGTATCTGTGGGAGGTTTACCTGATTCACCATTTCGAGCGCCTCTGCGCCGGTATTCAGGATGTTGCTTTCCTTGCGATTGAGCGGCTCAAGAGAGATCGTGATCCTGTGACGTGCGGCGATCGGAGCAATCTCCTGAAGGAAGGTCGCAACTTGATTCCAGGCGCGCTCACGAGGGAAGCCTTCGGGTATATTGCGTGATCCGGCGCTTCCCCAGACGACTACCGAGGCGCCTAATTGGCGACACCGCTCGAGCGTAGAATCGACGTAGTCTTTCACGGGCGCAAGATCGACGCGGGGGCCGACAACGACAAGCTCTTTCCGCCGGATAAAGCTGTTGAAAGCTTCGCAGCGAATAGGAGAAGCGAGAACTTCGCTTTTTAGCTGATCGAACTCCGTCGTAGAGAGTTCGGCGATTTGAGCGGCGCCAGGCTCTATATAATCGAAGCCGGTTTCGGCAACTGCCTTGAGTTCGCGCAACGGAACGCAGCAGCCGATCCTGATTGATTTACCGGCGGCTGCAGCAGCGTCGAGAAGAGCAGCCGGTAGAGCGAGCGCGGCACTAGCTTGCAGAAACTTCCGCCGGGATTGGGCAGCCATTTTTTGTTTCAGTATGGATTCTGACATAGATGAATGTAAATCGTAGAACGATGCTGGCACGATCGCTCGGCGCAGCTGGATTTGCGTGGGCTAGGCATGGCTTGAGCAAAGAGGCGAAACCTGAGAGCGGTTCAGGCTCAGTTCGGATCAGCGTTGATGGAACGCGCAGACTCGGGGCGATCCCGTCAAATTTCACCGGGCTTGGGTATGAGGTCTCATCAGTGGCGCGCCCCGGTTTGCTCAGTGCGCAGAACCGCAGTTATGTACAGCTAGTACGAACACTCGGAGCCGAAGGCGTTATCCGCATCGGCGGCAATACTTCGGACGACGCGTCATTCTCCCCGGAGGGGAAAGCGATCTCTGCGCCGAAGGGAACAGTCGTCAACACAGAAGATTTGCGGGAGTTGGGCAGCTTCCTAGATGCCACAGGTTGGAAGCTGATCTGGGGTTTGAACTTAGGCAGTGGCGATGAGCGGCAGGCCGCGGAAGAGGCGGAGGCTGTAACGCGCGCGGTGAAAGACAAACTGCTCGCGTTTGAGATCGGCAATGAGCCTGACCTGTTCGGCGGAGGAACGCCTCATCGGGCAAAGGGCTATGCATACGACGCTTACCTAAAAGAGTATCGGCGCTACAAAGGCGCCATTCGCGCATCTTTGCCCAATTCGGCGTTTGCGGGTCCGGATGTGGCCAGTGCGACCGACTGGGTGACTCGGTTTGCCGTTGATGAAGGCAGAGACTTGCGGCTTCTGACCCATCATTACTACCGCGAGTGCGCGAATCCGGCGAGCAGTCTCGACAAGCTTTTGTATGCGGATCCAAAACTCGCGCCGCAATTGGACAAGTTGAGATCCGCTGCTGGAACTTCGGGGGTACCGTATCGCATTTGCGAGACCAACTCGTTCTGCGGCGGTGGGAAGCCGGGCGTGAGCGACGCCTTTGGATCCGCACTGTGGACGCTCGACTTCATGCATGCTCTCGCCCAGGCAGGGTGCGCGGGCGTGAATATCGAGACCGGGGTGAATCAGCTTGGCTTCATCAGTTCGTACTCTCCGATCGGCGATGACGAGCACCGACATTACCGGGCCAAGCCCGACTACTACGGCATGCTTGCCTTCGCGCAAGGCTGCCGGGGCGAAAGAATCGCGGTCGAGTGCGAGGCTGCGGGAGTGAATTTGACGGCATACGCAGTGCTGGACGGCGAGGATCGGATCGCCCTTACCATCGTCAATAAGGATGCGGCCAGGGATGCCGAAGTAAGCGTGAGTTGGAGAAAGCACACGGGTGCCGTGCGAGCGCTGCGGCTAACAGGACCCTCGCTCGAGAGCCAAGAAGGCGTAATGCTGGGTGGCGCGGCTTTGGATGAGAGTGGCCGTTGGAAAGCGAAAGTAATCGAATCTATCGCCAGCAAGGGCGGCGGTTGCGAGATTCGAGTTCCGGCCGGAAGCGCGGTGATCTGCTCGTAAGAGTGTGACACCGGCCAGATCTTGCCAGGTCCGATAGGATGTGATCAGGCTACAATGCGGAATCTCAAAGCTTCTCCGGACACTGCCAAATCGGGAAGCTCCAGGCAGGATCGAAACGGCATCGCGGAGTGGGCAGTCACCATACTTCTGCTTCTATTTGGGACGACAACGCTCAGCCAAGCCTTTGTTATACCCACCGGTTCAATGGAGGACACGCTGCGGGTAGGCGATCACCTCCTGGTTGACAAGCTAGCTTATGCACCTGCCGGCCCGATTGGGAAACACCTGCTGCCATATCAAGAGCCAAAGCATGGCGACATTATTGTTTTCCGGTATCCTCCCGATATCAGCCAGACACTCGTCAAGCGGCTCATCGGGATGCCGGGGGATCGCATCCGAATTGCTAATGGCGACGTTTATCGAAACGGCAGTAAACTGAACGAACCATACGTTTACCACAAGTACGCGTACGACGCTTCACTGGACAACTTTCCCTGGCCGTGCTGCCGCCCCGTGAAGGAGGAGCTTGCACGACAGAAGCAAGCGGAGATGCTCAACCAGAACGTAGGGTCGGGCGAAGTGACGGTCCCGGCAAATTGCTACTTTGGGATGGGCGACAACCGAGACAACTCTTCTGACAGCCGCTATTGGGGCTTCATTCCGAGGGACAATTTAGTGGGCAAGCCGTTCCTCATCTACTGGTCGTATCGAGCATCTACGGAAGAATTAACAGGAGAAACGGCCGGTTCGGTGCTCACTCACGTGGTCGATCTAGCGGAGCACTTTTTCACCCGGACTCGATGGGATCGGACCTTCAAAGTAGTCCGTGGCTTTCCTGATCAGGACCTTGCGAAACAGCCGCTTCCCGTGAATGCTGGGCTGCCCAATCCATAATCAGAAGCGCCAGTTCCGGACCTAGGCCGTGGGCCCGTCCAGGATGCCCCAGAGAGAAGCATGGAGGACAACTTCATCTTCAATCCGAATGAGGCCAAACAGGCGTGAGGGACGCGGCAGATCGAAATCACTCAGCCGGATCGCGGAATCGGCATCAATGTTCACGCGTCCGTTTTTGAGCGGACCGAATCCGACATTGGCCTTGATGGCGCGATCGACACCATGGAGCGCCACGGTGCCTTCGAGAACAAAACCTCGCAGGGGCTTGGCCGTTAAGCGCTCGGATCGCATTGTGATCTCAGGAAAGTCATTGGCGAGCAAAGCTTCATCGCGGGCAAACCGGGTGAGCCTATCAACGCTTTTTACGTTGCGGCACACGACGCTTGCCGCATCGATGCGCAGGCGCAAAGTGGAGAATAGCGGCTGATCAGGATCGTAACCGAGCGCTCCACTGTACCGCTCGAACACGAACAGATGCTTGTTTGCTCTGAGGCCAGTCTGTTTCACTTGGACCGCGAGTACGGAGTCAGGGGAAGGTGATATTGTGAGAACCGAGTGGGACACGGGTGTCGGAAGGTCCGAACCCGTAAAGACGAACGCCTGGTTCAGAAGGTTCAATCGATTCGTACTGGAATGGAGTCTTTGGATTTGGGCAATCTGCTTCTCGGGGTGGCGATTTTCCTCGGCGCCCTGATTGTGGTATTTGAGTGCGTTGCGCGGAGACGAGAGAGCCGGCGTGAACGCAATCTGCTGGATGCTATTCAAGCAGAGTATGAAGTTTATTACAGGATGGGGCGGCTTTGAGAAGTGAGAGCTACTGCTGCTGTTGCTGGGCGTGAATGAGTTCGGCTTCCTGATCCTTGGCGAGAAAGCGAGACCACTCCTGATCGGCAGCAAACTCCTGATCGGGCGGGAGGACGGCATCGGACGGCGTAACTCTGACACGTACCTGCAGTTCGGTGTCCGCGCGGCCTTTCATGGTGCCGAGGGTAGGCGGAACATCCGAGTAGTCGCGCCCGATGGCAGTGCGAATGTGGCGTTCGCCTGCGACCAGCCTGTTGGTCGGATCGAATCCGATCCAGCCCAAGCCGGGCAGAAGCGCCTCGACCCAGGCGTGGGTGGCGCCAGCAGATGAGCGGTCTTCGTGAGCCGAATCATGGTGAAGATAACCGCTCACGTAACGGCTCGGGATGCGTAGATTACGAAGCAGCGAGATCATGATATGGGCGAAATCCTGGCAGACGCCCTGACGCGAGCACAATGCGTCTTCGATCGGCGAATCGACCGTGGTGCTTTGCTTGACGTAGGAGAGAGTGTCGTAGAGGCGGTTATTCAGTGAACGGACAAGCACGAGGGGATCGTCCGCGCCGCGCTCATGCACCTCGAGTTCACGCGCAAAGCCCTCCAGTTCGGGAGAGCTACGGGCGAAGTAGCTGGGCATAAGCATGTCCCAGTAGTCTTCACGTTCTATCAGTTCATCCAGTTCGCGCCAGGCATCGGGACCCAGAGATAGCGGCAGGTCCGAAGGCGCGTCGACGTCGACCAAGGCATCGGCAATGATGGTGAGCTGGTTGTGCTGCTCGGGGATGTCGAAGTGATGAACGACATTGCCGATGTGATCGCTGTAGGAGAAGATCCGCGAGCGAGGGCTGACCGACAGCTGAAAGGTGAAACAGCGCTGAGCGTTTTCGCTGCGCGGCTGCATGCGGACTTCCATGTTGCTCTGCCACACGGGGCGGCTGTAACGGTATCGGGTGAAGTGGCGAATGGCGTAAAACATCAGGCCTCGAATGCAGATTCTATGGGGTATTCGATATAAATCTCGTGCAGCGCCGAATGCAGGTTCTGGCACTGCTCGGTGATACTGCGAAGGAAGCGCGTAAAATCGCGCGACATGATGTCGTCGATTTGAGCATAGGCGAGAGATGAACGAAGGCGTCCGATGGTCTTCTCGATCTGCGCACCCTTGCGAGTGGAAGAAGCGCGGGCAATGGCGGCAAGCGCAATTTGCATCTGCTCGGCGGAGTAGCGGACCGTGTAAGGAAATTCGGGATTGAGAAGCAGAAACTCCGCCACGCGCTCCGGCTTCAGATCGGCCGTGTAGACCTTGCAGTAAGCCTCAAAAGCAGAACAACTGGAGAGCAGGCCGACCCAATCGAGATCGTCAGCACCGGTCGAGGCACAAAAGACCGCGTCGAGCAGCTTCGGAAGTGCTCCGGCACGTTCGATGTAGCGCCCCAGACGAATGAATTGCCAGGCTTCGCCATGATTCATGGTGGAGTGGGTCACCCCATGAAAGTTATAGGAGCCTTCGCGGATCACTGTGACGAACCGCTGCGGCTCCAGACGCATGTTTAGAAGTGAACTAGATTGGTTGACCTCGTGATAGAGCTGGTTAAGACGCTCCCACATCTCGGAGCTGATCTGCTCCCGCACCTGGCTGGCATTTTCACGAGCACTACTGATGCAGGAAACGATCGATGAGCGATTGTCGGTATCCGAGATCAGCTTAATCATGGCAGTGAGCGGATCCAACTCGGCAGCTTCCGCGCCAAGGCCGAGACTTGCGGTGATTCTCTGCCAACGCTGCTCGGTGGAGGCTTTAGACGGATTCAACATCAGGTTGTAGTTAGCGTCGAGGACGCGCGCACTATGGTCAGCGCGTTCGAAATAACGACTCATCCAATACAGGCTGTCGGCTACACGTGAAAGCATCGCGGCACTTTCTGGATTCTTCCCGAACTACTGAAGTGACTTAATTTTGCAGCACCCAGGTATCTTTCGAGCCGCCACCCTGGGAAGAATTCACGACGAGAGAACCTTTTTGCAGCGCAACACGAGTCAGCCCACCGGGAACAATGGTCACTTTCTCTCCAAAAAGAACGTAGGGGCGCAGGTCGATGTGCCGAGGCTCGATGCGGCTGTCATCTACAAAGCAGGGGGCTGTGGATAGCGACAGTGTCGGCTGTGCGATGTAGTTCCTTGGCTCCTGGAGAATACGTAAGCGGAACTCGTCGCGCTGCTCGGCCGTGCTGTGCGGGCCGATAAGCATGCCGTAGCCTCCGGATTCGCCGACGGCCTTAACCACGTACTGATGAATATTGCTGCACACATGCTGGCGCACGAGAGGCTCAGTCATCAGCAGCGTCTCGACGTTGTTTAGTATGGGATCTTCGCCGAGGTAGTACTTGATGATCTTTGGCACGTAGGCGTAAATAGCTTTATCATCAGCGACGCCGGTACCGAGGGCGTTGGCCAGTACCACGTTCCCGGCACGATAGGCGTTGAAGATACCGGCCGAGCCGAGCGACGAATCAGCTCGGAACGCGAGCGGATCAAGAAAGTCGTCGTCCACCCGGCGATAGATGACGTCGACACGCTGCAGGCCGGATGTGGTCCGCATATAAACGAAATTGTCATGAACGACGAGGTCGCGGCCCTCGACCAGTTCGATGCCCATCTGGCGGGCGAGATAGGTGTGCTCGAAATAAGCAGAGTTGTAGACGCCCGGCGTGAGAAGAACAATGCTCGGGTTGGAGCGGCCTTCGGGCGCAAGCGAGCGGAGCGTAGCGAGTAAGGCCTGGCTATAATGCTCGATCGGCTTAACGCCGTATTTGCGAAACAAAATCGGAAAAATCTGTTTCATGACCTTGCGGCTGGTCAACATGTAGGAGACACCGCTAGGCACGCGCAGATTATCTTCGAGCACGACGAACTCGCCGCTCGGCAGGCGGATCAGATCTGTTCCGCAGACACTGACATAGACGTCGCGAGGAACTTTCACCCCACGCATCTGGCGCCGAAAGTGTTTGCAGGTGTAGATGATTTCGCCGGGGATAACGCCGTCTTTCAGGATCTTGCGTTCGTGATAAATGTCCTTCAAAAAGAGATTAAGGGCAGTTATGCGCTGCGTGAGGCCGCGCTCAATCGTCTCCCATTCGGAGCAAGGGATGATGCGCGGCAGCAAATCATGCGGAAAAATGCGCTCGGTACCTTCGCTGCGGCCATATACGGTGAAGGTGATTCCCTGATTGAAAAAAGAAACATCGGCTTCTTGCTTGAAGCGCTGCAACTCAGGCGCGGGCAGGCTGAGCAGACGCGAAAAGAGAGCGCGGTAGTGCGATCGGGGGCGACCGTTGCCGCGAAACATCTCATCGTAAGCCGAGCTCAACTGGTATTCGGAGAAAGGCTCCGGAATGCCCCGAAGAGCAACTGTGGTAGGCATCGCCATAAGTCTAAAAGAGAATATTCGTCCGGATGCTCTTCAGACTTGGAATCGAACCGGGTGATCGATAACGAGAGTATATACTGGCGTAGCTTTACCGCCCGGCGTCAAGCCCGGATAGAAGGATGCGGGGGCGGTTTTTGAAAATCGATCTCCGGAAGATGCTCAACAGCGCGACGCAAAGATTGCTCCCAGGAGGAGTGAATGGTGAGCAGATCCTGATCGGACGCAGCAAAGCGGCGATACTCATCGAGCGTAAGGCTGTCCTTCCGGTAAAGGAGGATCTCGATGGGAGGACCGACAGTGACATTCGAGCGGATGGTCGCATCGAAGGAAAGCAGGGCGTACTTGGCGGCGACCTCGAGCGATGTCGCCGCTTCAATGCCGCGGTCGAGAATGGGCCGGCCGTACTTGCACTCGCCGAGCTGGAGATAGGGAGAGTCTTCCGTGGCGCGCAGCGGATTGCCTTGCGGATAGATGAGGTACAGGCCTGGCGGCTCGCCCTTCACTTGCCCGCCGAGCAGCAGATTGACGTTGAAATTGAACTGATCGCGCTCAAGAGCGGCACGGTCGATATCGGACACACGGCGAACGCAATCACCGACAATGCGCGCCGCTGAATACAACGAAGTGGCCTTAGCCAACCCGGTACCATTATCAAAATCGGCCCGAAGCATGGTAGTAACGGACTGGCTGATGGATAAGCTGCCGCTGCTGAGAATGACAAAGACCCGCTCGCCGGGCTGAACGAAGTAATGCATCTTGCGGCAGACGTTCACCTGATCGAAGCCGGCATTCGTCCTCGAATCGGAAGCCATTACCAGTCCATCGTCCGTCACAATCCCCAGGCAGTAAGTCATCAGTCTTTCTATTGTGGCAGTTGGACGGACGAGAAGAGGAGGCCGGAGTGTTTCGTTACACTGTCGGATACACCGATGGAACTCAAGTCAGTTTCCACTGCCATGACGCAGAACGGCGGCAAGAATTCGCAAAGTGGAGTTGATTAGGCAGCTATGCTGATCCGTCTTGGCTACGACATCCGATTTGAAATTGAACGGCCGGTGCCGATAGTGGCACTGCTGAATGTGCATCCCTCGCGAGAGCCCGATCTGCGCGAGCCTGACCAACTGCAGGCAAATCCGGGGATCGCGATCGAGAAATACACCGATAGTTTCGGCAATCACTGCAGCCGCTTTGTTGCGCCGCCCGGAATTCTTCAGCTGTACAATTCCACGCTAATCGAAGATTCGGGCGAACCGGACGTGCAGAATTATTCGGCGCAGGAGGTTCCCGTGGAGAATCTGCCGCCCGAAGTGTTGCGCTTTCTGCTGGCGAGCCGGTACTGCGAAGTGGATCTGCTTTCCAACACGGCAGTGGAACTCTTCGGCCATCTCGCGCCAGGCTGGGGGCGCGTGCAGGCAGTGTGCACCTGGATTAATCAGAAAGTCACCTTCGGGTATAGCTTTGCCCGATCCACGAAGACGGCGCTCGACGTTTATACGGAGCGGATGGGCGTATGCCGGGACTTTCAACATCTGGCGATTACATTCTGCCGGGCACTGAACATCCCGGCGCGTTACGTAACGGGTTATCTGGGCGATATTGGAGTGACGGTGGCGCCGGCGCCGATGGATTTCAGCGCATGGTTCGAAGCTTACCTGGACGGGCGCTGGTGGACTTTCGACGCACGCCACAATCAGCCTCGCATTGGCCGTGTGCTGATGGCGGCAGGACGAGATGCGGCAGATGTTGCTCTCACTACTTCGTTTGGAAGTACCCGGCTAACGCAGTTCAAGGTGGTCACGGACGAAGTAATACCGGATGCGGCTGGCATGAGCGCCAGCTAACTCGCGTAAGAACCGGTACGTTCTACGCTAAATGACGCGTTCGCCGGTATGCGCGGAATCGTAGCCGGCCAAAGTTTGCAGCCTCTCCCGAAGGCTCCCGGCATTGAGCAACTCACCGACCGCCTGCCCCTGCTTCGAACGCAGCAGCTTGTCCGAACAGACAAGATCGAATCGCTCAACTTCCAGCGGAACAAAAGCCAGACCGAAACAGCGGGCCGCCGAGCGGGAGGCGATGCAGCAGTGCGCCCAGCCATTGCGAACAGCAAAAGCCGCGGGCAAATGACCATAGACGACGCGGTTGTAACCGGGAACTTGCGAGGGCGAGATGCGCGCGCTTTTGAGGGCTGAGTCGAGGCGATCGCGCGCGCCTGAACCCTTCTGCCGATTGGCGATGCTGATATCGCCCGCCCCTAAATCCGCAACTGAACGGATGTTCAGGGGATTACCAGGTTGAGTGACGATGCCGATCTCCCAGTGAGCGAAGGTAAGAACAGCCATGCCTCCGCCAGGAAAGCTGGCGCGAACAGCACGCAGGTTGTATTCGTGACTGGCGCGATCGAAGAGATGCAGGCCGGCTATCTGTACCTTGCCTTCCGAAAGGAGAAGGAGTGCCTGCCGGCTGGACGCAGCCACGGGTACAATCTCAAAGCCGGGCAGAGGCGCGGATCCGGTTAGCAACGAAAGCGCGGGATCGCAGCCTGCCAGCAGGAGAGGCGAGAAATTTGAGCGCTGAACTTGCGAGGACGCAGGAAGCGCCGTGACGGACGCCTTCCCCCTGCCGCCTGGACTTGCGATACCTGAAGCAGGAGGAAGAAAATTCAGCGAGGAATGGGCAGGAATGGCGAGTTTTCGACCGTTGCCGTAGACCTGAACGAGCTGGGGCTCGGAGGGAGACGCCACCTCTGCGAGTAGTTCGGCATCCGCCGTATGCGGAACGCGCTCGGCCAAAGAGAAAATATCCTCGACCGTCACCTGCAATGCGCGCGCAAGCTGGAGCGAGACAGTTGTGTTCGGGATGAACGAGCCGGCTTCTATGGCGTAGATGGTCCCGCGGCTGACACCAACCTGTTTAGCAAGATCGGAAGCAGAGATGCGTCGCTCTTCGCGGATCTGCTTCAGTCGACCATGCATGCCAAGTGTCTTCTATTCTAGACAATCTTCTTGCGTACAAGACCTCAGTGCTCGATCTTCGTGACGGATACTGCTTAGTCGCCTGCTTTCGCGACTTCCACGAGACAGCTATAAAAAGTTGCGCCCGCGCCCAGATCAGTGAGGCGCTGGCTCGTGAGAACGTTTACATTTTGACGATCAACTGACTTCTTGGGCCAACGCGTAGAGGGAACACTCACGACACCGGGCGTGACCCGCGGCGCTACTTCCGCGGCGAGAAGGCAACTGCCACGAAGATTGAAGGCGCGAACGCGATCACCGGTGGAGATTCCGCGCTGAGCCGCGTCTTCAGGGTGGATGGTCAAAACTGCCGTCTCGCGGTCCTGCTCCGCGCGTTCTCCAAAACTCGAATTCATGCTGTTGTGATTCTTTGGGGAGACCAGCTCCAACGGGAATCGGCGGCGCAGCGAATCGACCCCACGCCTTGATTCTTCGGGAGGCGTGTAGTTGATGGTGTCTGCATGAAACTCGCACTTGCCGGATGCCGTGCCGAAATTACCTTCAGCAAAGGGAAGAAAAGGGGTGCCGGGCTCGGAGATATTCAGCCGAACCGAGCGCTCCCGTTCCAATCGCTCGAGTGAAATCCCCGCGAGGAAAGGATGGCTGGAGTTGAGCAGGCCGCGAATCATATCGTCTTCGGACTCATCGAAACAGGCCTCATCGAAATCCATGCGCTTTGCGAGATCGCGGAAGATCTCGACGTTTGACCTGCACTCGCCAGGCGCCTTCAGAGCGGGTCTGGCGAGTTGCAGATAATAGTGCCCGTAGGCCGTGTATATGTCGCTGTGTTCGAGAAAAGTAGTAGCGGGCAACAGGATGTCTGCCCAATCCGCGGTATCGGTCTGGAACTGTTCGAGCACAACGGTGAACAGATCGGGGCGCGACAGGCCGCGGCGGACACTGTTCAGATCGGGCGCGACAGCGGCTGGATTCGAGCAATAGACAACGAGGGCGTGAATGGCAGGATCGCGCATCTCGGTTAAAGTCTGGCCGAGGAGCGACATGTTGACGGTGCGCGCCTCGCGGCCGAGCGCGGTGAACTGGAGATCGGGGCGCTGCAGATTAGCGTCGTTGAGCTGGAAGGCACCCGACGTGCTGAGCTGCAGCCCGCCGCCGGGTTCGCGCCACGATCCGACTAAGGCGGGCAGATAAGAGATAAGCCGCACGGCCATTCCGCCGCGTTCAGAGCGCTGCACGCCATAGTTCAGACGAATAACCGCCGGGCGAATGCTGGCGTACTCACGAGCAAGGGAAACAATTTCGTCGACGGGAAGACCGGTCAATTCACAGACCCGCGCGGGGGAAAACTCGGCGGCCTTTAAGGCGAGCTCTTCGAAACCGTCCGTGTAGCTGTCCACGTAATCGGCATCGAAGAGGCGTTCCCGAATGATGACGTGCATCAATCCCAGCGCGAGCGCGGCATCAGTCCCGGGCTGTATTCCGAAATGCTTGTCGGCGAGCTCGCCTACTTTGTGACGGACCGGATCGATAGTGTAAAGCTTGGCGCCGTTGCGACGGGCCTCTACTATGAAAGGCCAGAGATGGACGTTAGTGGCGAGGATGTTCGCTCCCCAGGCAATGATTAGCTTGGAGTGGCGGAACTGCTCGGGCTCGGCACCATACTTTGCGCCCAGAGCAGCAAGGATACCGGCTCCTCCGGCACTTGCACAGATGGTGCGATCGAGGCGAGAAGCGCCGAGGCGATGAAAGAAGCGGCGATCCATGCCGTTGGCGACAAGCTTGCCCATAGAGCCGCCGTAACTGTAGGGCAGCACCGCTTCGGGTCCGTGCTCGCGCGCGATGGTCTTCAGCTGAGTTGCAATTTCGTCGAGCGCCTGGTCCCAAGTGATGCGAGTGAAGCGTCCTTCTCCTTTGGCCCCGATTCGACGCTGCGGATACAGCAACCGGTCGGGTGAGTATTCGCGCTCGAGATAGCGCGCCACTTTGCCGCAGAGGAAACCCCGGGTGATGAGATGATCGGGATCCCCTCTGAGCCGGGAGCCTCGCCCCGTTTCATCGACATTGACCAGAACCGAACAGGCGTCGGGACAATCGAGCGCGCAGACCGAGTGGCGTACCGTTGTCATGATCCGATCATAGCCACCATTCGGCTTTGTGCGATAGGCCCCCGAGAGGAGCCGGGTCGTGGGGAGGGCTGATATCAGAAGAGCGGCAGATCCAGCAGAGCCAATCGCCTAGCTCGCGGGCCGATGCGGGACGAAAGAACTGCGGCAGCTTCGCAGAAATGAACCCGGAGATCACGAGCACCCCATCCGGTCCGGTGACGCGCTTGAGGTCATGGGCCAGCAGATCGAGAGCGGCGGCGCTGATATTTGCTATCACGAGCCCGGCAGCCTCGTCAGCGGCGGCATCTGCGGAACCGAAAAACAGAGGTGTATCTAGGTGACGCCGGGCGGTGGCGATGGCGTGTTCGTCGATGTCACAGCTAAACACGGAACGAGCACCGAGAAGCCTTGCGGCTCGCGACAAAATCCCAGATCCACAGCCCACGTCAAGCACTACGCTTGTGGGCGTGACAAGCTCCTCGAGAGCATCCAGGCAAAGCTGAGTGGTCTCGTGACGACCGGTACCGAAGGCGAGATCGGACTCGATCTCAAGGCGAATGCGATCGTCGGCTGGGGCCAGAGACGATGATGGCGGCGCTATATAGAAACGCCTGCCGACAAGCAGCGGTTCCCACGTGACGTTCGAAGCAGGCTGCGCGGGAACAGACGGTTCGCGCCGGAAGTCCGAAGCGTGAAAGTCGGGCGGGCAATTGGCGCTCGAAAACTCACCGGCAAAGAAGGCGCGCAGGCCATCTGCTTCCTCAACAATGCCGCATGTGCCCCGCTCCCAGAGTTCGAGGAGCAAGCGATCTTTCAGCGAATCGGGAGGGCGAAAAAGAATCGACCACAAGAGTCAAGTGTAAGCTGCGCTGAGGCAGCTCTCTATATGATGAAAAGTTGAACAAACTTTTTCTTCCGGTTCTGTCCATTGGCCTGTTTACGCGGTTACTTTCCGGCCAGACAAGCGCACCGATTCAGATCTCACTTGATCTGACAGACGCGCCTCGCAAGCTGCTCCACGCGCGCCTGGTGATGCAGGTGAAACCAGGGCCGCTCACGCTTGAGTATCCGAAGTGGATCCCGGGAGAGCATTCTCCGACCGGACCGATTGACAATCTGGCGGGCCTTGTCTTCACGGTGAACGGGCAGACTTTAACCTGGCGCCGCGACGACGTGAACATGTTCGCGCTGCACCTGAACGTGCCGGCCGGAGCAAGCGAGCTGCAGGCAAAACTGGATTTTTTAGCGACCGCGGCTCCGGCGGGATTTTCTGCAGGCGCATCGACAGGACCAAATCTGGCCGTCGTGAGCTGGAACGAAGTGGTGCTTTATCCCGCAGGGAAGCCCGGTTCCGAGACAATGTTTTCGCCCACGGTAAGCCTGCCCGAGGGATGGAAGTTCGGCACTGCCTTGACGCAAATATCTGCTGAGGCCAACTCCGTCCGCTTCGCGCCGGTGTCGCTCGAACGGCTGGTTGATTCACCGCTGCTCGCGGGAAGGTTTTTTCGTGAAGTTCCGATCGCTACCGAGATCACGCCCAAACACTTTGTCGATATGGCCGCTGATGGACCCGAAGATCTGAATGTGAGTTCCACCCAAATCGACCAATGGAGCAATCTGATACGTGAGACAGGCGCGCTGTACCGATCGCGGCACTATCGGAGCTATCATTTTCTGCTGACATTGAGCGACAATGTAGCGCATTTCGGACTGGAGCATCATGAGTCCAGCGACGACCGGGTAGAGGCGCGCGGCTTGATCGATGAAGAGACGGCGATGTTGAACGGCGATCTGCTTTCCCACGAATTCACGCACTCCTGGAATGGGAAATTCCGGCGGCCGGCTGGTCTGGCGACGCAAAATCCGGAGCAGCCGATGAAGGGAGAGATGCTGTGGGTCTACGAAGGACTGACGCAGTATCTGGGGGACGTGCTGGCGGCACGCAGCGGCATCTGGACACCGGAACAGTTTCGTTCCTACCTGGCCGCCTCGGCAGCGGATATGGACTACCGGCCGGGACGAACGTGGCGCGACCTGGAAGACACGGCTGTAGCGGCGCAGATACTTTACTCAACGAGCGCCCAGTGGGACAACTGGCGGCGTTCGATCGACTACTATCCGGAGGGCGAACTGGTGTGGCTTGATGCCGACATGACGATTCGACGGCTCTCGGCGAATAAGAAATCGCTCAATGACTTTTGCGCGCGGTTTCTCGGCGCACGCGGAGACACACCACCCGAAGTTTTTCCTTACACGTTCGAAGACGTCGCAGCGAATCTGAATGCAGTCCAGCCGTATGACTGGTCTGCTTTTCTGCGCGACCGGATCACATCGAAGTCGCCCAGGGCCCCGCTTGCGGGAATCACGAATGGCGGTTACCGGCTCGACTTTACCGATCAGCCGAATGAGTTTACACGCGCCCAGGAGAACCGAGATCGTGGGCTGAATGCGTGGTATTCACTCGGCTTTCGCGTAGCCGACAACACGATCAGCGATGTTCTGCTGGGTTCACCTGCCTACGCTGCCGGACTTGGCCCGGAGATGAAAATCGTGGCAGTGAATGGACGGCGCTCCAGCGACGAACTGGTTCGGCAGGCCATCAGAGACGCCAAAGGAAAGGGGCCGGGGATCGAACTCGTGGTCGATAACAGCGGCTTTATCCGGACATTGAAAATCGAATACCACGATGGCGAGAAGTATCCTCACCTGGTGAAGCAACAAGGCACGCCGGCAACTTTGGACGACATCTTGGTCCCGCTAACAAAGCACGAAAACCAAGCGAGTGCGAAATAAAAAAAGCCGCCAGCAAGACTGGCGGCTCAGCAGCGACAGGAGGCTGACTAGAAGGAACGAACAAACTTCCTGCGCAAAACCAACACCGATGACAATCCCAACGCGAGCAGGGCGAAGCCGGCCGGCTCAGGAGTTGCAGTGGAACCGACAAACGCCAGGTTTGAAATTGTCAGACCGCCGTTTGCGTTCAGGTCGGAAGCATTACCCTGGATCGCAAAGTAAGTGGACATACCGGAGGCGAGTGTCGGATTGAAGCTCACCGTCCCCTGAGTAGTTTGGAAGAGAACCGTGGATTGCAGATTGCTGAAGGTAGTAGTGGGGCCTTCGTAGCCGGTAGAGGCGGTAGCGCAGTACGCAGCATTGGTGTAAACGCAGATACCGTTGAAAGAGAAATCGAAAGCGCCGGCGTTCGTGCCCGTGCCCAGCAGCGTAAAGCTTGTAAGAGCCCTCGAGTAGTTGTTTACCACGCCGACAAGCGAACCGTTATTGCCGGGATCAGTGGTGCCATCGGTAAAGGTAATCATGGTATTGAACGAGGACGATCCTGCTACGTCGGTGATCGAAGCTGTCCCCGTGGAACCAATGGTGATCAGGTAATTGCAATCGGAGGTCGTGGTGGGAGTAGAAGGGCAGACCGAGCTAGCCGAGAGCGTCGCAACTGCGCCCGAAAAAAGAGTGAAGGTGATTGCGCGTAAGATGTTTTTCATTTGATTGTCTTTCGGCGGGGGCTATTAGTAGGCCGGATAAGTGCCCGTTGAAGCCAAACCGATACTCGTGGCGCCATTAACAGCAGTCGCGAGAGAGTAACCGGTAGTGCCGGGTTTCTGGCTCAGGAACGGAGTCAGGGCGGCCACGGCGGACGCGCTGCCGTGATACACACTGGTGAGACCATCGGTGGATTCGAAGTACAGATTGTTCGGCTGATTGACGTTGAGGATCACAGGGCCGAGAACGCGATGCTCGCATTCGACACCCATGATGGAAGCAGCGACTTCAGCAAACCATTCAAGCTGACCTGCACTATATGGACCGCCGAACGGACCATCTGCGACACCTTTTTCGCCGCTGCGTGAGGCAAGAGAAGCAAACTCGCGGATGGCATTCAGATAAGCTCCAATGAACGCATTCTCGAGCGCCGACAAGGTGGCAATGAATGTATTGATGTTGGAGAAAGTGGCCGGAGCAAAATAAAACGTCTTCACCGGGTCCGTCGCGTAGCTGGATCCGAAGTTGCCGACTGTGCGCAGAAGATTGGCGTGCTCCAGCTCCTGGTTCAGTGCAGCGCGCAGGTAATCGACGTTCGGAACGTTACCGGAGCCGCTTGTGGCGCTTCCACCAGAGCCAGCAAGCGCAGGGTCCATAATGACGGGCCCAACCAGGCCGTTGTAGTAGAAGGTGGTGGCCAGATCTTCCGCGATGACCGCCGCTTGAAAGATCTGATTGGCAGTGTCCATAGCCGCGCCAGCGCTGAGGGCCGCCAGTGCTTTCGTACCGCCAACGAGGCTTACGAATGAGGCACCCATGCCAATCTTTCCCAGACCTTTAAAGAACGCTCGTCGTCCTTGATTCGCGATTGGCGATGCCGACAGGGCAGAGTTTTCCATTTGCGTATTTGTCTCCTGAAGAGTTGCGACAGACCAAGGCTTGGCCGTCTGAATGATGGTTACGGGATTCATACACCCACCGGATTACTTCGAGTTCGATGAGCAGTACTAGCCAACTGGAATAGTGCGAGGAGGGCTGTTCAGCCCGCGAAGAAGTCGACGATATGGAGCTCAGGCATCAAGCGACGCTTTGATGCTGTACGATCAAGCTTGAATCGAAGTCAATGACGCGGAGAACTCTTTTTTCCTTTGCCATGGCAATTGCCACTGTGCCGCAGCCGCTCGCCGCCGCCTCGATCTACGACTACGACCTGCAAACCATCGACTACGGAGGGCTGCATTTGCGCGATTTCGCGGGCAAAGTCCTCATGATTGTGAACGTCGCGAGCCGTTGCGGCTACACTCCGCAATATGCCGGTCTCGAGCAGCTTTATCTTACCTACAAAGACCAAGGCTTGGTCATCATCGGCATTCCCTCGGACGACTTCGGTCAAGGCGAACCAGGATCGAATCCAGAGATCAAACAGTTCTGCCACCGCAAGTACGATGTCACATTCCCGATGATGTCCAAGTCGCTGATCAACCTAAACCCACGACTGCCGATTTACGACTACCTGACCGATCAACAGCAGAACCCCAGAACCGGTGGGTCCATCAAATGGAACTTTACAAAGTTTCTGATCGGCCGTGACGGAAAAGTCCTCAGCCGCTTCGAACCTGCGGTAGAGCCGGCTGATGCTTCACTGGTCAGCGCGGTCGAAGACGCCCTGCACCACTAAACGAAGACTATGGGAGTTCAGCCGAATTCTCCCATTCCTGCGGCGACCAGTCGAGAGTTAAGTCCATGCCAAAATCGGCTTTTACGGATTTCAACCAGTCTGAGTCGCTCTGGGTCCGAGGAATGGCTCCGCATCAGGTCCTACGGGGTGCCGCACCTGCGAGGTCCCCGACTCGACGATCTCGCGAACCTTCTGGGCAACGACCGCCGGTGTGTCCGCTGCAGCCGTCATTGTGGCCTTAAAGATGGCCGCACATCATAATCCGGATCGCAGGTTCGTGTTCACCGACACTTGCGAGATAGCACGAAAGAGCTATTTTCCTGCCAACTGGCTAGTACCGCGTAAGCTGCCGCATCCTTGAATCTTCCCGTCAGTAGACGATGGAGGTTGACAGCCGCCATCGGTTTTGACATACTCCCATCAGTACGCGATGGAAAGAAAACTGCCGACAGGCGAACTGCTGCCCGGTACCGTGGATCTCCTGTTCCTGCGGGTTCTCGCGGCGGGGCCCATGCACGGCTACGGAATCGCTCAGCGGCTCAAGCAGCTTTCAGACGATGTGCTGCAGGTGGGTGAGAGCTCGCTTTATCCGGCATTGCAGCGCCTTCTGGTGAAGGGCTGGGTGAAGGCGGAATGGGGCGCGTCGGAGAACAATCGCCGGGCGCGCTATTACACGCTCACTGCTGCGGGACGGAAGCAACTAGCGGCCGAACGCAAGGAGTTTGCACAGATGATCGGGGCAATCCAAAAAGTCCTAGAAATGGCGTGATGGCATGTTGCAGGCTGGTGGTCGAATCTGGCGAAGGCTTTTGTTTTGGGCGCGTCGCGATCGGTTAGAACAAGAACTTGCCGAGGAGCTTGCACTCCATCTTGACTTGAAGAAGCAGGAAGGAAACGGCGAGGGTATGGGTAATCTGACGCTTGCGAGAGAGGAGAGCCGGGATATGTGGGGATTCGTCTGGATCGATCATCTGCTTCACGATATCCGCTATGCGCTGCGAATGTTCAGGCGAAATCCCGGCTTTGCCACCGTTGCGGTGCTCTCCCTGGCGCTTGGGATCGCGGGGAATACGGCAATTTTCAGCATCATCAATTCGCTGCTGATCAAACCGCTGTCTTACCGTGAGCCGGCCAGCCTCATGCGCATCACACAGCTTTATCCCAAGGCGATTTTAGAATATTTTGGGCAACGCTCCAGGACCATGGACATTGCGTTCGTCAGTCCTGGCTCGCAATTCAATTTGACCGGTGCGGGTCCGGCTTCGCTGATCACGGGAAGTGAGACTTCGGCTAACTTTTTCTCGGTGCTGGGCGCAACCGTCGAAAGAGGACGTACGTTCGAAGCCGGTGAGGACCGGCCGGGTAACGATGGCGTGATCGTTCTAAGCCACGCATTGTGGAGGGACAGATTTCAGAACGACCCAGATATTCTGGGCCGGACGGTCACCCTCAATGGCATCAACCGGCGGGTGATTGGCATCGCGCCTGATGGTTTTGCGTTTCCCTCGACAATGGTGCAGTTTTGGATTCCGGCCAGAATTGACTCTCGTAACACGGTGGATTATTGGGGTGGCGAGTTTGTGCCGCTGATCGGAAGGCTGCGGCCCGGCGCGAATCTACAGCAAGCGCGCAGCGAGATTCATTCGCTTGCTGCGGGTATCTGGAAGCTTTTTCCGTGGCCCATGCCCAGACGGTGGAATGCGGATTCTACAGTGATCTCGCTTCAGGCGGATCTGGCAGGCGACACCCGCGCCGGGTTATTCATTCTGTTGGGCGCTGTGGGTACGGTGCTGATTATTGCCTGTGCAAACGTAGCCAGCCTGTTGCTGGCGCGCGCTAGTGCGCGACGTAAGGAAGTCGCCATGCGTGCGGCGCTCGGAGCGGGATCCGGTAGGATCATCCGTCAACTACTCACCGAAAGCGTCGTGCTTGCAGTTACGGCAGGTTTTATCGGTGTGGTGCTGGGAACAGCTTCGCTTTCGCTGCTTCGAGCGCTGGTCCCCAACGAGCTACCGGGGATGGCGAAAGTCGGAGTGGATTGGCGAGTCTGTCTGTTCGCCGCAGCCCTCTCCGTTCTGACCGGTTTGGCTTTCGGACTAATTCCAGCACTGAATGCCGGAAAGTTAGACCTGGTGGAGGCGATGAGGAGCGGCAGCCAACGGGGAGCGACTAAGAACCGGATGACGGTGCGGAGCTGGCTGATTGCGGGCGAAATTGCGCTGACAGTGGTGCTGGTAGCTGGCGCTGGCCTGCTCATGAAGAGCTTGTACAACCTGACCACCGTGAATCCGGGCTTTGATTCTGCTCGAATTCTCACAATCAAGATCAGCCCGAATCAGTCGTTCTGCAAACAACGCGAATCCTGCCTGGCTTTTTATAGCCGGTTAATGGCGCAGGCCCGCGGCCTCGATGGCGTGGTGAATGTCGCGGCTGCCAATACGGTCCCCTTCGACGGCGAGCTTCCCGAAATGGCTGCGGACGTGGAGGACCATCCGCGAACGGCGGAGTTTCCGTCCCCGATGTTATGGGCCGGCGCCGTTACCCCCAGTTACTTTCGATTGATGCAGATTCCGCTTGTTGCGGGAAGAGTTTTCAGCGTGGCGGATGGACCTGCTGCTACGCCAGTGATTCTGATTTCGGCGTCTACTGCAAGGCATTTCTGGTCAGGGATCAATCCCATCGGCAAACACATCAGGAGATCTGGAGAAAAGGAGTGGCGGACCGTGGTGGGAGTGGTCGCCGATGTCAGACAGTTCAATCTGGTAAACCACTCGCCGGGCTCGATCAGCGGAGCCGTCTATATGCCATACTCTCAGGCCGTCGAGGGAGGTGGAAATGTTCCTGTGGCGATGGACCTGCTGGTGAAGACCACGGCGACTGCGGAACAGGCAGCAGTCCAGTTACGCCGCATTGCGAGGGACGCTGATCCCGATGTACCGGTGGGGCGAGTAGTCAGCTTGACCGATATCATGGCGGATTCGATTGCGGGCTTTCGTTCGACAATGTGGGTCTTTTTCAGCTTTGCAGCGACTGCTCTGGTGCTGGCGGCGATCGGGCTGTACGGTCTGATGTCCTACTCGGTGTCGCAGCGAAGGTATGAGATCAGCGTCCGCATGGCAATTGGGGCACAGGCAAGCAGCGTGGTTGGTTTGATCCTGAGCCAGAGTTTGCGGATCACGCTGCTGGGGATGGTAGGTGGAATAGGAGTGGCGTTCCTGCTTACGCGGCTTTTATCGGGAATGCTATTCGGAGTGACGGCTACAGATCCTCTGACCTTCACTGTTGTCGCGGTGTTGGTCTTTGCGGTTGCGGCAACAGCCAGCTCGGTGCCGGCGTGGCGCGCTGCCCGCATCGATCCGATTCGAACCTTACGAGCCGAGTGACGAGCGTAAGACGTCGGGAAAGCTCTCACTCTTAAACTCTGAATGGTAGCGGATAGGCGAGGTGTCTCCCGGCCGCGAAATTCGTCGTTTGGTGCCGCTCGCGCTACGGGGAAATTGAGAACCCGCGGGCGACCAGCTGTCAGTGAACGAGAGCGGCGGCATTATCCTCTGAGGACTCAATCAAACCCGGCACAAATCGTCTGCCGATCAGGAACACGCCGAGAGCCAGGGCAGCATTCCCAGAGAGCAGTGCAATCACGGAAGTGGCGCCGAAGAATCCAATTCCGGTTGAGATCAGCGCACCCGTTCCCATTTGAATAAAACCGAGAAGAGCAGAGGCACTACCAACATTGCGCGAAAATGGCGCAAGCGCAATCGCCGCAGCGTTGGGATAGGTCATTCCTATGCACGAGAGAAACACGAGGAAAAGTGCCGAAGTGCTCTTAATTCCATACCAACCAAGCGATGCACCCGTGATGAAGACAATCCCAGTACAGACCTGAACGCAAAGTGCAGCCACGAAAATTTGCCTGCTGCTAAAGCGGCGCAGGAGAAGAATATTGAGCTGGCTCCCAGCAATGAAGCCTCCGGTAAGGACCGCGAAAATGGCACCGAATGTCTTTTCGTTAACGTGGAAGCCGTCCATGAAGATGATGGGCGACCCAGCAACGTAGGCGAACAATCCAGCGAACGAAAAAGCTCCCGCCAGCGCGTAGATGCAGAACTGCGGCTCTGTAAAGATGTGCCAGAAGTTCCCAATCATGAGCCGCGGTGCTAGCGAGATGCGGGGATCCGGGCGGTACGGTTCGGGCAACCAAAAGAAAATTGCAAGGGCTACCAGGAGTGTGAAGCAAAAAAGAGCCACAAAGATGTACTGCCAGCCCAGCCAAAGCAGAATGGCACTCCCAAAGGTCGGCGCCAGCAAAGGCGAAACGCCGATGATGAGGAAGAGTAGAGATAGGATGCGCGCGCTTTGGTCCGGCGGAAAAAAGTCACGGACCATGGCCACTGATGCGACTTGCGCGACGCAACCTCCGATTGCTTGCAAGAATCGCAAACCGATCAACACGGCAAGACTACCAGGGTGGGTGGAAAGTGCAGAAGCAACGAGATAAATACCAAGACCGATATAAAGTGGACGCTTGCGTCCAAACCGATCTAAGAGCGGACCGTAGAGCATCTGGCCCAAAGCAAAACCGATGAAATAGGTCGATAATGACCACGAGACAGCCGAGGTTGTGGTTTGAAATTGAACGGCAATGCGCGAGAAGGCCGGGAGATACATATCTACCGAAAACGGTGTGATCAGACTCAATGCGCCAAGCAGCAGAATGACCAACGAATCGTGTCGCTTGTTACGTAGTTCGGATTTTTGCGGAGTGGATTGTGGCAGGTGTTTCAAAGGGAGTGGCTTGTAAGATGCGGTGAGTATCGGAAAAGAAGCGGTTTTGATGCGGAGTGAAGCAGTGTGCCGAGAGCATCGCAAATCAACATCCCATGGCGATTTGCCTACACATCCGCTGGGCGAGACGCTTCCTTTGCCGCGGACTCGGCGCCCGGGGGTTCGCGGAAGGGCTCCACAGAAATGCGTTCGTACGACACTTCGAGCACGGTCAGGTGTTCCGTGCCGCCCGGCGCCTCGAGAATCACAGAGTCGCCTGCGGCCGACTTCATCAACGCGCGCCCCAGCGGCGACACCCAACTGATGTGCTTGCGCTCGAGATCGACCTCGTCGGTACCCACAATGCTCACCACTCGCTCCGTTCCCGCCTCATTGGCGTAGCGCACGGTCGCTCCGAAGAACGCCCTCGCCGCCGCCTGCCCTGCTCTCGGAGTTTCCGGGTTAACCACCTCTGCGGACTCAATTCGCTTGCTGAGAAAGCGAATTCGTCCATCGATCTGGCGCAGCCGCCGCTTACCGTATTGATAATCGGCGTTCTCACTGCGATCGCCGTTACTCGCAGCCCACGCCACCACCTCCGTGACCGCTGGGCGTTCCCTGGCAATCAGAAACCGGTACTCATCTTTCAGGCGCTGCAGGCCGCCCGGCGTGATGTAGTTCTTGCTTCGCGTCGCAGGCTCGTCCCGTGGCGGCTCTCTCGTAAACCCTTTTCGCATACGTTAGTTCTTCCAGCGCGAGTCTAGTCGCGCGGGCGTTTCTTTCAGCGGCCTAATGCATGGAGTCCTGTGTCGGCAACCCAATCCCCTGCTTATGAATTCACTTTGAGGCATGAGAACTGATCGCCGTTTTTGCAGATAACGCATGCATTCGTCCAACATTGCAAACGAGCCAACCACCTTCACTCTCTGAAGCCAGTCTAGCCCTGAACGCAGCTCCGATCATTTGCAAGACATGCCCACGGGTTCGCAGAAGACGTCAGCCGCAATCATCTGAACGACGCCTCATCTCAGCAGGCAGAGAACCGCCGGGAAGTAACCTGATGAGTGATGGAGTTTGTGAAAGTTGACTCGTGGCCGGCAACAGACCAGGCTGATTATCGCGCGGATCTGGAGGCGGGCAACGTGGTGTACTTCCCTGTAACGCCTTTCGTGCTGCCGGCAGAATCGCAAGACTTTTTACGAAGTCTCGACTTCGCTGGCGGAGCGGTTCATAAGAATATTGCCTATCGGCCAGTGACCGATCGCGTGACGGGTGTGGACAGCAAGAGCGCGCAGGGCGAGCGTTTACTCAAAGTGATGCGCGACTATTCGCGGACCGTGAAGGAGTTTGCGGCAAAGCTCCTGCCCGACTACGCAGTGAGCTGGAAGCTCGACTACGCCAGCTTTCGTCCGCTCGAAGAAGAAAGCCGGGATCTGCCGCTCAACAAGCGCAACGACCTGCTGCATACGGACGCCTTCCCTTCCCGGCCAACCAATGGCGATCTGATTTTACGTGTGTTCACCAATATCAATCCGGCGAAAACCCGCAACTGGGCAACGACAGATCCGTTTCCTGTTCTGGCAGCCAAGTACGCGCGTGAAGCGGGCTTAGACAAAATCGCGATAGAGGCAACGTCGGCCGCGGGACGGCTGCGTTACAGTTCGGCAAGTCTGCTTAAGAAGCTAGGCGCGCCGCTGGTACCGAGGTCCGCTTACGACCAGTTCATGCTGCACTTTCACGAGTATCTGAAGCGCAACAGCGATTTCCAAGCGAACTGCCCTAAGTATCGATTCGACTTCCCGCCCGGGTCTACCTGGCTGACGTTTACGGATGTGCTTCCTCACTCGGTACACTCCGGCCAGCACGCGCTGGAGCAGACATTTATCGTGGCTCAACAGTCAATGGCGAACAGCGAAAACGCACCAGTGCGCGTGCTCGAACGGCTTTGCGGCCGAAAATTAACAGACCGGTCGAACTGACCGGTAATCAGCCGAGAACAAAAACCACGTCGAGCGTTCGCGGGCCGTGTACGCCTTTGATACGGGTCATCTCGATATCGGACGTAGCGGAAGGGCCGGAGATCGTGGTTAACAGCGGAACCGGAGCTGAAGCACTGATGCGGCGGATTGCTTCGGGCACCGACTCAACGAGTTGGTCTGCGAAGACGACGCAAAGATGATAGTCGGGAATGAGGGTAATGGCGCGCCTGCCCCCGCCCGCTGAATGCTGCAAGAAAATCGTTCCGGTTGCAGCAACTGCAAGCGTGCAACCGGTGATGACACCTTCGATCGCGTCGAGCATCCGGTGATCGAGACCTTCATCTGCGATGAAGGTGAGGCCGGAGGGAAGCCAATTCGGCGGGAGATCGTGCGGAACAACCAGCCTATCTTTCTCGCGTCTGCGAAGAGTATCGAGGATCGAGGCCGGAAGATCCGCTTCAGAGCAGCTGAGAAAACCGGAGCCGTAGTCGTGAAGACGGTCAGCAAACAACTCGGCTTTTTCGGCAGCATCCAGCCGTCCAGTTACAAGATAGTCGCGCGGAATGGCTGCATAATCAGAAGCGCGCCCGGTCGGAATTGGACCTGATGCTTGGCGAATGTTCGCGAGCATCTCGTCTTTCGCGCTACTCATCTTCTTTCGACTCGCGCGCGGCCCACCATTCGCGGAACGACTGTGACGGGACGGCGGCTAGGTCGCGGAATTCGGTCCAGCCACCGAGCATGCCGGGCAGATGCTGGAGATTGCCGTCCCGCTCAAACGGCAGTTGCGCGATCCGCGCCAACTTTTGAGCAGCTGAAAAGCGAGCTTCTCCACCGAAAGCGAACGCAGCTGCCTTCATGGCCACTTTCTCCGTAAAAGGGCCGTAGCCCTGCTCGACTGCTTTTCCGCGCAGGTGCACGAGAATTTCGGGGATGTTGATCTTCACCGGACAGACTTCGTAACAAGCGCCGCAGAGCGAAGAGGCAAACGGCAAAGATTGGGAGTGCTGCATCGCCTGCAGCTGCGGGGTCAGGATGGCGCCGATGGGCCCGGCATAGACGGAACCATAGGCATGACCCCCTGTCTGCCGGTAAACCGGACAAGCGTTCAGGCAAGCGCCGCAGCGAATGCAATCCAGAGTCTCGCGCGATTGGTCGTCAGCCAGCACTCGTGTCCGCCCGTTATCGAGCAACACAACGTGGAACTCCTCCGGTCCGTCGCCAGGCGAAACACCGGTCCAAATGGAGTTGTAGGGATTCATCCGCTCGCCGGTCGAAGAGCGCGGCAAGAGCTGCAGAAAGACTTCGAGATCGCCAAAGGTGGGGATGATCTTCTCGATACCGACCAAGCTGATGAGCACGCGCGGAAGAGTCACACACATTCTGCCGTTGCCTTCCGATTCAACAACGCAGACGCTTCCACTCTCGGCGATGGCGAAATTGGCTCCGCTCAGGCCTACTTTCACCCGCAGGAATTTCTCACGCAGGTAGTGCCGCGCCGCAGCGGTCAAATCTTCGGGGCGGTGCCCGAGCTCCGACAAGCCGAGTTTCTCGAGGAAGATCTTACGAATTTCCATCCGGTTGCGGTGAAGGGCCGGGACCACGATGTGCGACGGCTTGTCTTCTCCGAGTTGTACGATCAGGTCCGCCAAGTCGGTTTCGAAGGGAGAAATACCGGCAGTTTGGAGCGCCTCATTCAATCCAATCTCGTCAGATGTCATCGTTTTCACCTTGATGACCTCGGATTCGCCGTGGCGCTGGATGAGTTCTATGATGATGCGATTGGCTTCTCCGGCATCGCGCGCCCAGTGAACAATGCCGCCCGCCCGGACACAATTACGCTCGAACTCTTCGAGGTAGAACTCCAGGTGTCGCAGAACATGCTGTTTGATCTCGTGGCCGGCTGAGCGCAACTGCTCCCAATCAGGCAGCTCCTCCACAACGCGTGCGCGTTTGGAACGAATGACGCCCGTGGCGTGCCGGACGTTTTGCCGCAGCTGAGTATCGCGGACCAGCTGCTTTGCCGCATCGGGAAAATTCGGGGCTTTAGCGGCCTGCCCGACTCGCACCGTCATGCTTCGGCTTGTGTCTCGGTGGAGGCCAGGATCTCGGCCAGATGCAGGCACTTCACGCCGGCGCGTTGCCGGCTCAAGGCTCCGCCGATGTGCATGAGGCAGGAATTATCGAGCGCCGTGCAGACTTCGGCACCGGTCGCGAGCACGCACTGAGTTTTCTCGGACAACATGGCCGCCGAGACTTCGGCGTTCTTGATCGCGAAAGTGCCTCCAAACCCGCAGCACTCTTCCTTTTGAGGAAGGTCGATAGCGCCGAGACCACGAACAGCTTGGAGCAGACGCGCGGGTTTGTCGCCGACATGCAAAGATCTGATCGAATGACACGAGCTGTGGAGCGTCACTTTATGTGGATAAAAAGCGCCGACATCGGTAACTCGCAGCTTGTCCACCAAGAGTTCGGAAAATTCAAAAATACGCGGGAGAAGATCCTCGACTTGCCGGATCAAAACTGAGTTTCCTGCAGAAGCGGCGATTTTAGGATAGTGATCCCGGATCATAGCAACACACGACGAGGATGGAACGCAGATGATTTCCGCGCCGGCGAACACGTGAAGAAAACGCCTCACCAATGGTAACGCTTCCTTTTGATAGCCCGTGTTGTAATGCATCTGCCCGCAGCAAGTCTGTTCCGGCCTGAATTCGACAGTGTGGCCGAGGCGTTCCAGCACTTTCACAACGGCTTTTCCGGTATCCGGGAAGAGCATGTCGTTGTAACAGGTGATGAACAAGGATATCCGCAAGAGCAAGTCTCCCATCAATCGATCGACGGCCACGCTGCGCGTACACTAGTAGCCGTTGCGAGTTTGTTCAGTTTCAAACCAGTATTAGCTCACAGGTGATCGAGAAGGGCAAAGGCCCGCGAGCATGATTGTCACAGTTCAACAGCATCTGCTGCAGCAGCAGCAGCAGTATCCGCAAGCGCGCGGTACGTTTTCCTGGTTGTTATCGGGCCTCACGCTCGCGACGAAGATGACGGAAGCGAAGATCCGGAAGGCGGGCCTGCTGGATGTTCTGGGAAATGCAGGTGCCACCAATGTGCAGGGCGAAGCACAACAAAAGCTGGACGTTTACGCAAATCAAGCACTGCTGCATTGCCTGGGGCTGCGCGACAGTGTGGCGGCACTGATCTCAGAAGAGAATGAAGAGCCGGTGATGTTTGATCGTTCGTCGGAAGCGGGCGAATATGTCATCGTCTTTGACCCGCTGGACGGTTCCTCGAATATCGACGTCAACATCAATGTAGGGACCATCTTTTCGATTTTCCGGGTGGCCCGGGGGACAGCCCAACAGGCTTCGTCAATCTGTCTTCAACCTGGAAGTAAACAGGTAGCGGCCGGCTATGTCGTTTATGGTCCCTCGACCATCCTTGTTTATACAACCGGAAGCGGTGTGTTTGGATTCACGCTCGATCCGGCTATAGGCGCTTATGTGTTGAGCCACGACAATTTGCGCATGCCCGCGCACGGGTACATTTACTCGGTGAACGAGGCAAACGCGGAGAGTTTTCCGGCGCCGTATCGCAGTTTTTTAAGCCAGCTGCGAACCGGTAGCCTCGGTCGATCGTACACTTCCCGCTACATCGGGTCGTTGGTAGCGGACTTTCATCGGACGCTGCTCAAGGGCGGAATTTTCATGTATCCGCCTACGATTAGCCATCCCGCCGGCAAGCTGCGGCTGCTGTATGAGGCGAATCCACTCGCCTTTATTGCGGAACAAGCGGGCGGTATGGCGATCGATGGCGAGCGCCGGATTCTAGAAATCGAGCCAAGCGATATTCATCAGCGAACTCCGTTGGTAATCGGAAGCCCCGAAGAGGTGGCGGCACTCTGGAGTTTGCTTCTTAAAAGTAGCTGAAACCAGTTAGCGAAAGTACTCTGCCGTTCCCGAGAATCTGGGCTGTCCACAACCACTACTATCGTGCAGCAGACATTCCGCTAAATAGGTGCAGGGTTAAGCATGGATCAGCCGGATCTTGAGTACGTGGTGATGAATGAGGACCGGAATTCCACACTTGCGCGATACGTGCGGGTAGCAGCAAATAGCAAAAGTCGGCGAAACGGGCTCCTTGGCGTACGGGTGCTCGATGAGGACTGCGGACTCTGGGTAGTGCCCTGTGAAGCGATCCATACCTTTGGCATGTCGATGATGATTGACTGCATCTTTGTCGATCGTCAACTGTATGTGAGGCGGATATGCCACAATTTGCGTCCCAGAAGGATCGCACTTTGCCTGGCGGCCCATTCGGTATTCGAACTGCGAGCTGGAACGATCGGGCGGACACAAACGGCCGTCGGGGATAGGCTAACGATGTTTCAGCGCGCTAAAGCAAAAGAAAGCGCAGCTTAAAAACCAGTGACACTGGACACGCAGTGTCTTCTAGGCGGACTCGAGGATAAGGTTCGCATACGGTTTGGTGTCACCAGTTCTGATCAACCCGACCGCTTGCGGGACTCGTTTCTTTAGTCTGGTATGAGGCTCGACCACTACGGTAAGACCAGTAAGAGTCTCTGTAAGCTCGCGGTGCTTGTCGGCGTCGTTATAGGCGTCGAACTCCTGGGCCATGTATACGCGCCCGATTACGAAGTTTCGCCTGATCGCACGCAGGACGTCTTCTACTCGGGGAATGTCATCCACCAGGGAGATATCGACCGTCTCGAGGCCGGGCCAGAAAGGAAAGCCGCGGTCAGCGAGGACGAGCGTGTTCGTGTGGCGTACCCGGCTGAGAAGCGAGTTGATGGCAGGGTTAAGAATCCCGGTTTTCAGCATGCAAACAGAAGTTAGGCGTCGAACTTTACAAGAATCTTGCTGAAGCTGGTCGGGTTGGCACTCCAGTCGCTGAGGGCCGCGCCGGCTTCCGCAAGAGGCACGATCTTACTGATGGCCTGCTGAACCGGAAACCTTCCTTCTTCCAGCATGGCGATAGCGGCCTGAAAGTTCTTCGGCTCCGCATTACGCGAGCCCAGAATATCGAGCTCTTTCTGCACAAAGAAGCGTGTCTCGTAGGCGACGGCCTCCTTGGCATAACCGATGTAGACTACTCTGCCGGCAAAAGCGACTTCTTCAACTGCCGCGCGAAACGTCGCAGGAAGCCCGATGGCTTCAATAATCACGTCCGGTCCATCGCCGCGGGTCAGCTCGGCGAGGCGCTCGTGAAGCGATTCGCGCTGCGAGTGGATGACAAAGGTAGCGCCGGCCGCCAGGGCCAGCGAAAGCTTAGCGTCATCAACATCGATCGCGATAACAGTAGCCCCGGTGCGGGCGGCGGCGGCGAGAGCACCGAGCCCCACGCCTCCACAACCAAAGACGGCCACGGTATCGTCGGCTGCGACTCGTCCACGAGCCACGGCATGGAAACCGATCGTGAGTGGTTCCACAAGTGCCAGCGCTTCCAAGCTCAGATTGTTGGCAAGATAGATCTTGTCGCGCGGCACGGCTACGAACTCGGCCATGGCGCCGTCGCGCTGCACCCCGAGCGTCTGATTAGAGCGGCAGGCGTTCGGTCTCGCTCGCCGGCAGGCTGGACATTCTCCGCAGCCAAGGTAGGGCGAGACAGTAACGTTCGTTCCAACCGGAATACTGTCCCCGGTCTTCGCACCCGCTTCGACGGTAGCGGCGATCTCGTGTCCGAGAATACGGGGATAGGTCACGAGCGGGTTCTTCCCGCGAAAAGTACTGAGGTCGGTACCGCACATGCCGACCATGCGCACTCTTAACAACAACTCATCCGGCTTGGGCTCGGGGAACGGCGCTTCAACCACGGCCACTTCTCCGGGCGATTGAACCTGTAATGCTCTCAAATAGCCTCTCCGCTTTCAGCTTACAGTTGCGCAGCGTCCGCGTTTTCAGGACGACCCGAAGGCCAGGCCACATTTTTCACAGGGCTCACGATTTGCGCGATCTTTGCTAACAGCGCAGGGTCCGTGGTTCCTTCAAGCGCACGCAGATTGTCGATGACCTGCCGGGCAGATGTCATGCCGACGAGCGTCGAAGAGACATAGGGATGATCGAGACAAAAGCGAAGAGCGACAACCGCGGGATCAAGTCCCTGCTCTTTGCAAAGCTCGGACACGCGCTTACCCACTTGCTTGACTTGCTGCGGCGCAGGATGCCACTCGGGCGTGCCGTATCCGCTAAGCAGGCCCATATGAAGGGGCGAGGCATTGATAAGACCGATCGACTGCTCGCGTGCGAAAGGAGTCAGCAATTCATCCATGTCAGTGACCATGAGGTTATAGCGGCAGTAAGACAGGATCGCGTCGACTGGGGCCCGGGAAGCTATGGCACGCAAGGTTCCAAGATTGTATCCGGTAATGCCGATGAAACGGGCTTTCCCGGCGCGCTGGATTTCACGGAGAGCCGGTATCGTTTCAGCGACGATTTGTTCGACGCTGCCGAACTCAACGTCATGGGCCAGCAGCAAATCCACATACCCGGTGCGGAGGCGCAGCAGCGACTCATCAATGCTCTTGCTGATGCGCTCGGCTGAGAAATCGAAGTTGTCTTTACCGTAGCGGCCGCACTTCGTCGAAAGGACGATTTTGTCGCGCCTCCCCGCCAGCGCCTCGCCCAAACGAGATTCGGCGAGAGTTTCGCCATAGTAGGGAGAGACATCGAAGAGGTTGATTCCGCAATCGACAGCCTGGTGCACGGCGCGCTGAGCTTCCGCTGGCTCGATGGCTTGAAAGATATCACCCAAAGGAGAGCCGCCGAAGCCAAGGACGGAAACGTTCAGGCCGGTAGCGCCAAGTGTTCTGTATCGCATTGGTTAAGCATGGAGCCGCAAAGCCACGGTGGGATTATGTCAGAAAGACAGCCATGGCCGAAGCAATTACTCTTTCAAAGTACTCGATGGGCGTAGGTGACCGGTTTGGCCGCGAGGCAAAAGCTCAGCTCCGGGCCTTTCTGCGAGCAGAAGAACAGGGCGTTTCCATCACGCCGGTATGGAACAAGTCAAATCGAGAGCACACCATCATCGGTTCAGACCCAAGAGATACCAGAGAGGCTGCGGATCGAGCCGTCAAGGAACTCGGATGGAGCAGGCCGTATCACGTGGATGCAGATCATATCAACGTGCAAACAGCCGGCAGGTTTATTGCGCCGTGCGATTTTTTCACTCTCGACGTCGCGGATGTGATCGGAAAGTCGATAGACGACGCCAGTGTTGCTGCATTTCAGGCACGGCATCCGGAACTAGCGGGAGAAGTCGCGATCGAGGGACTGGCGCAGCCGCTTAGCCTAGGAAGTTCAAAAGTTAGCGAGGCGGCCAGGAAGTATCTTGCAGCGGTACAGGAAGCGGGCCGGATCTACCGTTCCGTGGAGCAGTCCAAGGGCAAAGGTGCATTCATCGCGGAAATTTCGATGGACGAGACCGATGCCCCGCAGACACCCGCGGAGCTGCTGCTTATCTTGGCCGCCATTGCAGATGAGGGCATTCCCGTCCAGACGATCGCGCCCAAATTCACCGGACGCTTCAACAAAGGCGTCGATTACCTGGGCAACCTGGAGCAGTTTGCGCGCGAGTTTTCGGACGACATGGCCGTACTTGCCTTTGCGATTCGCCGTTATGGGCTACCTGCGAATTTGAAGTTGAGTGTGCACTCGGGGAGCGATAAATTCTCGATCTACGGTGCGATCCGGAGGGCCATGCAGCGGTTTGGCGCGGGCTTGCACCTTAAAACTGCGGGAACCACCTGGCTTGAAGAGCTCATCGGTTTGGCAGAGGCCGGCGGCCCGGGCCTGGATTTGGCAAAGGAAATTTACGCGCAGGCCTACGAACACCGCGATGAATTGTGCGCTCCTTACGCCTCCGTGATCGATATCGACCCCGGAAAACTTCCGGAGCCGGCGGAGGTCAACACGTGGTCGTCGAGCCAGTTTGTGTCAGCTCTGCGGCATGATCAACAATCGCCGGATTACAACAGCAGCATTCGCCAATTGCTGCATGTCGGCTTCAAGGTTGCGGCCAAAATGGGTTCGCGTTATCTCGACCTGCTGTCCCAAATGGAGCAGACTGTGGAGAAGAACGTCACCGAAAATTTGTACGAGCGGCACATGAGACCGATTTTCTTCGGCGCCTAAGGAAGAAGCCGAACCGAGCAGGCATTACCTCGACGTGATAGTCTCCGGGTAAGCGTCGCGCGTACGCTTAAGTTCGAAAGGAAAAAAGACCAGTGCTGCGAGGGCTCATTCTTCTGTTCATCTCGGCCTTAGTCTTCGCCGACGAACCTCATCCTACGCTTGCGCTTGGCACCAAGGCGCCTGACTTCAATCTGCCCGGTATCGACGGCCGAACACATCGCTTGAGTGATTATGCAAGCAGCAAGGTGCTGGTGATTGTCTTCACATGCAATCACTGCCCTACCGCGCAGCTCTACGAGAGCCGCATCAAGCAACTCGCGGAAGACTACCGAGGCAAGGGCGTCGCACTAGTCGCAATTGAGCCAAATAACCCGAACGCGATCCGGCTGGATGAGCTCGGCTACACCGATGTGAGCGACAGCCTGGATGAGATGAAGATCCGGGCCGCTTACCGGCATTTCAACTTTCCTTATTTGTATGACGGCGATGCACAGGTGGTCTCTCGCGCCTATGGACCGAAGGCGACGCCGCACGTCTTCATCTTCGACGCGGAGAGAAAGCTGCGCTATGAAGGGCGTGTGGATAGCAGCCAGCGCGAGTCACTGGTAAAGACGAAAGACGCGCGCAACGCCATCGACGCCCTGCTTGCAGGGAAACCGGTGGAGGTTGCGCACACGGGAGTTTTTGGCTGCTCGACGAAATGGATTTCGAAAGAGGCAAGCCGCGCGGAAGAGTTGAAGCGGATCGAGGCAGAGCCCGTGCAAGTAAACTTAGCCTCAGCGGACGACCTGAAGAAGCTCCGTGCCAACTCTACCGGCAAAGTTCTCCTGGTGAACTTCTGGGCCACCTGGTGCGGACCATGCGTGCATGAGTTTCCGGAACTCGAGACGACCTTCCGCATGTACCGCCTGCGTGATTTCGATTTTGTGAGTGTCTCGGCGAACATGCCCGACGAGAAGGAAGGCGTAATGAAGATGCTGCTGAAGCAGCACGCCTCAAGCAAGAATCTTCTTTTCGGGTCGACCGATACTTATGCGATGCAGGCGGCCTTCGATCCCAAGTGGGAGGCTGGCGTTCCTTTCACGATGCTGATCTCACCTGAAGGAAAAGTGCTGTATGAGGAACAAGGCGAGCTGAACATTCTGAAAGTTCGGCAGACGATCTTAGCTAACCTTCCGGACCCAGACTATGTCGGCCATCGAGCTTACTGGGCCAGCAAGTAAATGGGTGCGCTATATTGCCCGATGATCGCCGGTTAGAACTCCCCGAATAAGCGTCAGGTCGTTCAAAATGCGCCGGCTTTTGCCGACGTGTCCCGAAAGTTGCTTGATCTTGAATAAGGCCAGCCGCACACCGTTGCCGTACCGCTCGGTGGTGGCCTTCTCGAGTGTTCCCTGAAGTTCTTCCGACACTTCGGCGATCACGCCTTCTAAGAGCACCATAAACTCCAGGGCGCTTTCGATGGATTCGAAAGGGCGTATGACTTCATCCGGCATTCCTCGACGTTATCACCGCACCGAAAGCAAAAGGACAGGCACCAGAAGCTGCAGAGAATCGCAAGGGGCGAAAGCGAGCGAAGCGGCGACACCCCGGTGAGCCTGGCGCCAGACCGCTTGGTGAGTTAGCAAGAATTCGAAGAACATGCTACGATGACCGCGCGTGGCTCTTCACGCCTGGAATGCATATACCTGACGGGTATTTGAGCCCGGAAACGTGCGCAGCGTTTTATGCGGCATCGACACCCTTCTGGTACCTGGCGCTGCGGCGCGTGAAGAAGCTCCTGAACTCCCGCTTCTTGCCCCTGATTTCGGTCTTCGCGGCCTTCTCGTTCGTGATCATGATGTTCAACCTGCCGCTGCCTGGAGGCACAACCGGGCACGCGGTGGGCATGGGCATCGCGGCGATTGTGCTTGGTCCGTCAGCCGCGATATTGGCGATCTCGGTGGCGCTCGTCATTCAGGCGCTTTTTTTTGGTGACGGCGGAATTACCGCGTTAGGCGCAAACTGTTTCAACATGGCGATCGCGGGGTCGTTGGTTGCGTATGCGACCTACCGCCTGCTGGCCTATCGCTCTGGGATTGAGTCGCACCGCCGGATTGTAGCCGCAGCCACGGCGGGCTATGCAAGCATCAACGTGGCGGCTTTGCTCGCCGCAGTCGAATTCGGCGTCCAGCCGCTGTGGTTCCACGATGCTGCCGGAGTACCGCTTTACTGCCCTTATCCGTTGAACATCTCCGTTCCCGCGATGATGATCGGCCACTTGACGATTGCGGGGCTGGCTGAACTTGCGATCACTGCCGGCGTAGTTGCTTATCTGCAGCGAGCGGAGCCCTCGCTTCTCACCAGAACGGCGAGTGATGCTCCTGACCGAGACAGCACCGCAGTTGGGGTGACCGCACCAGGCGTGATGCCTAGCCTTCGCCGTTTCTGGCTAGGGCTGGCGGTTCTGTTGATTCTTACGCCACTCGGCATTCTGGCGGCCGGCAGCGCCTGGGGTGAATGGGCAGCCCGTGATTTCGCCGACCCGACGGCCCGCCGTGAAATCACTGCTGTCTCGGGGAATACGGCACCACCCGTAGACTCCCCGCATGGTCTGGAGCGACTGTCGTCGATTTGGGTTGCACCGCTCGCGCGCTATGCGCCGCCCTTTATCAGGAGCGAGGCTTTCGGCTACGCAGTGTCGGGAATGGTCGGAGTCGGCCTGATCATCCTTGTTTCTTCGCTTGTGAGCTGGACCGCGACGAGGCTCGAGAGATCACCCGATGGCAGCAAACCCTTTTCCGCCTCGAAGCGCAAGACCGGCACCAGTTTCGTCGAAAAGAGCTTGAAGAGTCTGGCGGCGACTCTCGAGCAGACAATCTTCGCGGAGGAACTGGCCAGAGCACCGGGGCTGCTACAGCAGTTAGACGCGCGGGTAAAGGTGGCCGGAGCCGGGGCGCTGATCGTCACCGCGATCGCCGTGCAGCGCATCTGGGTTCTCTCTGCACTCTTGCTCCTGGCAGTGTTACTCGCCTGGAGCGCGCGCGTTCCGCTAATGCGGCTGCTCGCCAAAGTGTGGGTTCCGGTGCTGTTATTCAGTGGAATAATCGCCCTTCCCGCGATCTTTCTGGTAAAAGGCCCGCCTGCCCTCGGTGTTCCGCTTGCGGGTTTGTCCATTAGCTTTCGCGGGCTCAGAGCGGCGGCCTTTCTCATTCTTCGCGTGGAGCTTACGGCTACGCTTTCGGCCCTGCTGATTTTTACAACGGAGTGGACGCGAGCGCTGCGCGCCTTGCGATTTTTCCGGGTTCCTGTGACGGCCGTTGTCGTGCTTGGCATGACTTACCGCTACGTTTTTCTGCTGCTGCGAACCGCCCAGGAAATGCTCGAGTCGCGGCAGAGCCGGCTGGTGGGAGTGCTCCCCGGCAGTGAACGACGGCGGGTGGCGGGGGCGAGTGTGGCGGTGCTCCTTTCGAAAAGCCTTCAGTTGAGCGGTGAAGTTCACGATGCCATGCGCGCCCGAGGATTTCAAGGCGAGGTCTACCTTATGGATGAGCCGGCGTTCCATGCGCGCGAGTGGCTCCAAATTGGAGCTGCGTTTTCGCTGGCGGCGGCTGCCCTGTTAGCGGGTCGCTAGCATATGCGCGATGCTCTCTATCAGGCCCGCGAGATTGTTGTCAGCTACAACCAGGTGGTCGCGCTTGACCGGCTCTCGATCGACGTTGCGCGAGGCGAGAGGCTTGCCTTGTTGGGTGCGAATGGATCCGGCAAGTCGACCTTACTGCGGGTTCTCGATTGCCTTTTGTTCCCCCAGGCTGGATCGCTTTTCTTCGATGGCGAGCCGATCACCGAAAGCGATTTTGTCAGCCGGGATTTTACGTTCAAGTTTCGAAGGCGCGTCGGTTTCGTGTTTCAGAATCCGGATGTTCAACTTTTCAATCCAACCGTTTTCGACGAGATCGCTTTCGGACCGCTTCAGCTGCGCTGGCCGAAAGAACTGATCCGCGAGCGCGTGGAGGCGAGCCTGAGGCAGATGGACATTCATCACTTGCGAAACCGCACGCCGCATCAGTTATCAGGCGGAGAGAAAAAGCGCGTGGCGATTGCGTCAGTCATGATTTTGGATCCGGAAATCCTGCTGCTTGATGAACCGGCAACTGCCCTTGATCCCAAAAGTCAAAGCCAGATCGTAGATCTGCTGGTCTCTTGGGGAGGACGCAAAAAGACAGTCGTCATCGCCACCCACGATCTCGACAGCTTGGAAGACATATCGGACCGGTGCGCGGTATTCGAAAAAGGAAAGATTATTGCCGAAGGCCCGCCGCTGCAGATTCTACATGACGTGAAGCTGCTGCAAGCGGCGAGACTGATTTCGGCGCATCGCCACTCGCACGATGAGACGGGGACAGCCGCCCATCCGCATCTCCATCGCGAGAAGTAGAGCAGACGGGCGAGCCGATTTCAGGACAGTGCTATTTGTTGGCCGAGCCCGGGGACGATTGACCGGCGTGGGCTTTCGCCACCAGGGGATCAGGCAAAGCATACCCGGCAGCAGCCTGCACCTTGTTCTTGAAAGACCCGGCAACAACGTGATCCTTGCCGGCCATCAAAGCTTCGTAACCTTCCTTGGCGACTTCGGCCGGGTCATCCTTTTCACCGGCTCCCAGCTTGGTGTCGTCGGCCCCGGCGCGATGGAAGAAATTCGTCTCGGTGGCGCCAGGCATCAGTGCTGTGACAGAGACGCCCTTCTCTTTCAACTCTTCGCGAAGGCTTTGCGAGAGCGACCGCACGAAGGCTTTCGTCGCACCGTAAACAGCCTCGTAGGGCGTCGGCATAGTGCCCGCAATAGAGGCCGTGAACAGGATACGCCCGCTACCACGCGCAACCATTTCCTTGACGATGTACTTGGCAAGATGAAGTGTGGACACCACGTTCAGGTTCACCATCTCGAGCTCGGCTGCCAGATCGGTTTCGGCAAACGCCCCACTCACCCCGATGCCCGCGTTGATGGCGATCGCATCCACCGGACGTCCGCCGGATTGTATAGCCGATTGAAGTTGGTGAACACCGTCGTGAGCAGCCAGATCGACCTGAAGTGCCTGAATGTTTGCGCCCAGAGATTCAAGCTCCCGGGCAGCGTTATGGATTTCCTCGCCGTCAGCGGCGATCAGAACATCGAAATTGTGTTCGGCAAATTGCCGAGCCAGTTCGAAACCGATGCCCTTGGATGCACCGGTAACAACCGCAAATTGCTTGTTTTCATTGTTGGCCATATTGCATAGACTCTTCGCCGCAACACAACTGCTCGGTATAACCCATGCCACCGTAGTTTTTCGGACGCAAACGAGGCGCTTTTGCTCGCGTACGCAACGAGAAGCAATCCATCGTCTGCTCCTGATCGGTTTGTTCAGATATACGGCCCCGACGGCGCGCGTCGACTACTCTGGCCGAATCGACAGGCTGTAATTAATATTCATTACAGCAACATGACGAAAGCTATTCGGTATCCTGCAATTTCTAGCGCCCACCATGCTCAAAGAACACTAGTCCCTTACCAGCCAGTCTTAGTTAGTACCGGACCCCCTTACATTCCCGCGGGAAACCATGCACCATGTGTGTGTCAGGCCAACGTTAAACGATGCAATTGTTACCCAAAGAAAAGCTTATTAAGACGGGACCAGTGGATCATGCAGACTGGAACTATCGAAGCGTACTAGGGCGCATTCAGCGCCTTCGCTTCTCATTGGGGGTTTCTCTTCTGCCGGAGTGGTCGCAGCGACTGTTAGAGATCGGATACGGGAGCGGTATCTTAATGCCCGTACTGAAACAGAAGGCGGGTGAGTTATACGGCATAGACGTGCACGATCGAAATGCAGAAGTACAGGAAACGTTGGCAAGTGAGGGAGTAGCCGCCGAACTGTCGCAAGCCGGCGCAGAGGAACTTCCTTATGAGGATTCTTTCTTCGATAGCGTGCTGGCCGTCAGTTCGCTGGAGTTCGTGTCCGATCTGCCGCAATGCTGTCGGGAGATCAGGCGTGTCCTGAAACCGGGTGGCGCCTTCGTCGTCATCACACCCGGGCACTCGGCGCTGGTGGACTTTGGTCTTCGCGTTTTGACGGGCAAGAGTGCGCGGAAGGATTTCGGCGATAGCCGCGAGGCAATCGTTCCCACGCTGTCCAAGTACTTCTCGTTGGAGTCCAAGCGTCTGGTGCCGCCGTTTAGCGCCGGCCTCGGTACTTTGTATTACGCGCTTCAATTGTCCAAGCAGAAGTAAAGTCTACTCAGCCGGGGACACTCCGCGCGCTCATCGCCACTCGGTTGCTCCGGCCACAAAGCGCCAAGCCAGGATCTAACCGGATACCTGACCCTGCGCCGCGAGTAAGAACAATCGTGAAGTGAACCCAGCTTCTCTGGAAGGATGGCGCGTAGTGGTGTGAACAGACGAACTTCATCCACCAATGTGATTGCTTCCGCAACGAAGGGCATCTCACATGCCACGCCCTCAATGCAATAGCTTTTCAGCGACATGCCCTTAGCAGCGCAAGCGGCCATACACAGACGCATCGACAACGTCGGCTTCGGAACACAATAGCGCTTCTTACCGACGACAAAGTCTGGCGATGCACTTGCAAACCGTTTCGCGATAGGATCTACTTCCATGATGCGAACTTCTGCTAAGTGTCGAGTTATTTTATTAGGACTGTTCTTCGGCGCGGCGTCGGCAGTCTATCCTCAAACAGGCACACAAACCCTCGGTCCTGGCGTGGTTGTCACAGGTCAGTGCGCCGGACGAGAGTCCGAGTCAGGGTGTGTGTTGCCGAACCTATTCGGTCCTGAGGGCTTGACGCTTACAAACACGGGCAGATTCCCTCACTACGCGCACTTCATCGGCTCTGCACAGGCCACATTAAATCAAACCTTGGGAACTGCCATAGCCACCCAGCTTGCTATTTTGCCGATCATCTCTCCGGCTTCCGGCTTTACCTACAAGTACGACAGTGGCACCGGCGCCTTCCAACGCAGTACTACCACTTTTGGCCCTATCTATACGGAACGAGCCGAAACGATCGGGCGTGGCAAAGTATACTTCGGAGTCAGTTACCAGAGATTCCGATTCGACAAGCTCGATGGTATTGACCTTCACAAAATACCTTCGGTGTTCTCACACGTCCCAGACACCGGGCCGAGAGGCACTAGCGAGCCCTACGAAGCCGACGTTATTCAAGCGAGCAACAACGCCACTCTCAACATGGATCAGACTGTACTGTTTGGAACCGTGGGAGTTACAGACCGGATTGACGTGTCTCTCGCAGTGCCGATTGTCTCTGTACGCATGGGTGCTAGCTCAGATGATCAAATCATCCGTGTATCCGGCCCCACGTTCGAGCTGACTCCGGGGGGTCCGCCCATACCTAATCCTCACTCATTCAACACTTCGGGAAGCCTGACAAATATCTACGGTGCGAAGGGAAGCGCCAATGGCGTAGGCGATCTTACTGTCCGCATCAAGGGAAACGTGTTCCAGAGCGAGAATGTCCGTGTGGCTCTGGCGCTCGATGTCCGGGCGCCTACCGGGGATGCGCGTAAGCTGCTCGGGTCCGGATCAACCGGAATCAAGCCGTTCATCGTTGTTTCTACTGGCCGGCGAGTCTCGCCTCATCTCAACCTTGGGTATCAATACAATACCGGCTCTATTCTGGCTGGAAATCTGACTGGAAGCACGTTTTCAGAGAATGCGGCAGGGCAGGAGATCGTACAGAATGGGCCATCTACCCAAGGGCATGTCCCCTCAAATATGTTTTTTGCTGGAGGCGTCGATATCGGCGTCACTAACCGCCTCACACTGGCATTCGATTATCTGGGTCAAACAGTTTTCAACGCCCCACGCGTGTTTACCAGCACGTTTGTCACTAACAATGTTCCAGGCGGCACGGGCGCCCTCAACCTGCCCGATATCACCGGTCGAAAAGAAACCATGACTTTGAGCAGCGGATCCGCCGGGCTTAAGTTCAACATCTATGGCGGACTTCTGCTCACAGCAGATGTTCTTTTCCGCCTCGACAACAATGGCTTGCGGCAGAACGTCACGCCACTGATCGGTCTTTCTCGAACTTTTGGGAAATAGGGGATGAGAAGAGGTTTAGAACGGAGTAATGCCGCGGATCGTCCATTGAGATCCGGTGCGCTCTAAGTCTACGCGTACCCGGTCGCTCATCTCAGGCGGCCGGTCCCCATTCTTTGCCACAAATCGCAGCGTTCGATTGCAAACTGCCGTGGCCCTGTTATCTACAATTTTGATGTGACCTGCGGGAGTCAGCCGGAATTGCAGAGATTTAGCGTCGCGAAATTGATTCCGGTAACTGTCGAAGGTATTCTTGGGCATTTCACTCCAGAGCGCTTGCAGTGCTCCGATATCTCTTCGGTTGTACGCCGCTTCGAACTGATTCAAAGCTGCGGTCACCGCCGATGAGTCCGCCGTAGTGTTGCTCGCAGGCGCTTTCGGCGGCTGCGCCGCAAGCTGTTTGTCTCGGTCCTGTTTCTCGAAGGCGCTGATCATCGACCGGGCATCTTGCGCATGAGAACCTTCGCCGTATTTCGCCAGAAACTGCTGAAGCGCTAGTTTGTTCGTCTGGTTGACACCATTCCAGGCGGCCTCTCGTGCCGACGCCGCTTGGTCGAGTTGAAGCTTTTCCAGTCGCGCCTCTGCCTCGTCGCGATGAGCGCTATCGGGGTAGTTGCGCAGGAAATCGGCTAGTTGGGCGGCATTCCCGGTGGCCGCCACGCGCTGCCAGCTTGCCTGTTCTGCAGCCTTGGGATCGGGCTTCGGTTCGATAGCGGGTGGCGGCTCAGGGCGGGTAGCGGCGATTGAGCTCGGTTCGGCCACGAAGTTGAATCGAGCTACAAATTTTCCGTCTTGCTTGAGTTCGGCCCGAATCTCTGGTGGATAAACCTGATAACCGTCTTTCGCCATTCGGATAATGTGCTGGTTCGCTTCGGCCTGAATCGTTAAATGACCATGGGAGGTCAACCGCGGATATGGTTTTCCGTCGATGAACACCGTGGCGTCGGCTTGGTTCGCCTGGATGACCAAGGTGCCGAAAGCCCGGTTGGGGGTCGCTGCCGGGGTCGCTGGCGGACGAGTAACCGGCTCGGGCGGGACTGGGGTAGGCGCAGCGCTGGCCTGAACAGGTGGAGGACTTACCGGTTTTAGACTGATGTCAATCGGACGCGGAGCGCTGGTCGTGTCGATAATCGCCATCTCTGTTCTCGCCACAAAACCATTGGCCGAAACTTGTATCCGGTACTGCCCGGGTTTTAGACGGAACTCACAAGGAGCCTTGGAGCACTGCTGGTCGTTCACGCGAACCGTGGCGTTTGCTGGTGAACTCTGAACCCGTAAGACCGCCAATTTAGGTGAGCGAGCCAGCCAGATGCCTCCCATTGAGGCCACCACTAAGACGGCGATGGAGAGCAAACGCCAACGGGTGAAAACGCCACCCTGAACTGGTGGGCCACTCCGAGGCGGTAAGATCACCGCCGCGGACGAGTGCGGATGGAAGACCTCGGTCGAAGCAACCTCGTAGTCGCCCGTGACGGGGATCTCGGCTGACAGGTCGCCTGAGGGAATCAAAGCCTCTTCCTCAGTTACTTCTTTTACTGACGACGTCGGGCGGTTGTCCCTGAGCACCGAAGAACCCGCTTGGGAGGCCTTGGCTGTTTCGATCCGACTCTGGGCTGCGGGCAGGGCCTGCTTCTCCTCATTCCCTAGCCGTAGAGCTTGTTCGATGGTGTGAAACGCTAGATCGAAATCGCCGGTCAGCATATACTGCCGTGCGCTCCGGCAGACCTTATCGACGGCCATGGTGCCGGCAGCGGCGACTGCGTCGATTGTTTGTACAATCGCGGCAACCAGTTCCGTATTGGCCGGGTGATCGGTTAGAGATCGTTCAAGAAGGACCAGAGCTTCGTCTCTCCGGCCACTCTCACTCAGAGCCTTTGCAGAATCCAGGGCAGATTGAATCTCACGAGTATCGTGAAGCGTTTTCGCCTTCGCTGCCAAAATGCTTTCTCGCAAGACTTGCAGACGGATCTCGTTTGGATGCTCTATTAGTGGGCGCGCCAGCTGTTCTAGAGCGGAATCGAAATCTTCTCTGTCGAGTTGCCGTCGGACTTCCTCGCAAGTCTTTTCAATCGACTCTTTGTAGAGCCTGAGTTCCACCGCGTCCCGCGCGGAAACTAACGCATCGAGCAGCGTAGAGTCGCCCGGATAGCGGGCCAAAGCTCTTTCGAGCAGCCGGCTGGCCTTATCCGGAGCACCCTGCTCAATCAACTCGTTGGCCTCGTGGAGCGCCCGCCTCACAGCCTCGGTGCACTCCCAGTCGGCCTTCGCTGTAAGAACCGTCTCCCGAAGATCGGCCAGGCGCGTTTCCGAACCGCCCGCTTTGCCTTGATCTTCAATGGGGAAAGCTGTTGTTAAGTGTTGTGCTTCATCGAGCGTTTCCAAAGCCCGCTGAAAGTCACGTTTTTCCAATTGCGTCTGAGCCGATTGATAAGCCGCCCGAATCGCCAACTCTCGTTGTTCGATCTCTATCGCTTGACGCCGTAGCGTTTCCTCGCGCCTTTGTTTCTCGGCCAACCCTTCACGGGCGCCGCGGACAGCTTCCTCAATCGGCTCTTCGCCGGGATAACTACTTTGCCCCGCCTCGAGCAGCGCGAGAGCTTTCTCAAACTCACCTTGTGAAATAAGCTCTCGAGATTGTTCCACCAACTGCACGCTAGCTTGATGGCGCTCCCAAGCGGCTTTCTCAAGTTCGACTGTCGCCTTCAGATCTGCCAGTCGCCGATCCCCGTCGAAATCTTGTAACCCTCGCTCGAGAAGGGCGAGCGCATTGTCGTAAACCCCGAGTTCAAGTTGCGCACCGGCCTGCTTAACGACAGCTTCAATTGCTTGTTCACGTTGCCTCAAGTGCGAGGCTTCTTGCGCCGCAAGCACTAAATCGCGAAGCACTGTCAGTCGCGAATCGCTGCCGTAATTGCTTAGGCCGCGGTCGACGGTATCGAGCGCGTCAGAAAACTTTTCTGTTTCAATCTGGCGCTTAATGGTCACGCACAAGGCCGAAATTGCATCATCGCGCCGCTTGGCCTCGCGGGCATTTCGAGCCGACCTCAGCCCTTCGACAAGCTGTGATTCACCAGGAAATTGGTTTAGGGACTCTTCGAGCCGTGTAATCGCATTGTCGAAATCCTGCTGGGCGACCAGTTCTTTTGCGTCATCGACCTCTTGGCGTACAGCTTCGGCGCGTTCCCAGTCAGCTTTTGCCTTGCTGATCCGATCCCGGAGTTCAACGAGCCGCAGATCCTGTCCATATTCCGCCAGTCCCCGGCCCACGATTTCGAGCGCCGGCTCAAAAAGGAGTTCATCGTGTTTCCCCTGCGCTTGGGCACAGATACTTACAATGCCTTCTTCACGCTGTCTGGCTTTTCTTGCTTCTTCAGTCGAAGTCAACTCCTGAGCGAGTTCGGGCTCGTCCGGAAATTGGTTGAGGCTCGAACGAAGCAGCTGCAAACCCTCTTCAAACCGGTTTTGCGCAGCTAACGCGCGCGAGTTTGCTATATCTTCATGAATTCTCCCGGCGCGCTCTCGCGCAGCTTCTGCGATTGCCTCTTCAAGCCGTCTCTGGGCAAGTGCATCGCGGGCCGCAGCTAACGGTTGGTCAAACCGCGAATCGTCAGAATATTGCTGGACTGCTGTTTCAAGAACTTCGATCGCCTCCTCGAATTGGCTATGCGCCAAGAGGCGCTCCGATTTTTCGAGCACCTGACGAATTGCGAGCTCTCTCTTCTGATGCTCCCAGCTTTCATTCACCTTTCTTTGCGCTTCGAGCAAACGCGCGTCGGAGGGATAGGTGTTTAAGGAACGGGATATCAGCCCGAGGGCACGCCCGAAATGCCCGCCCGCTACCAGTAAATTCAACTCGGTCTCGAGTTTGTCCAGCGCCTGCGTCTTCCGATGAGCAGCCAGTTCCTTGTGCGCAAGTATGAAGAGTCTGGTCGGCTCGATCTCTTCAGGAAACCTGTTCATCAACAGCTCTACTCGCTTTATCGACTCTTCGAACTGATCGCGGGCGAGCAGTTCTCGAATCGCGTCGATCTCCTTCTTCAGCTCTTGTTGCCGCTCGAAGGTTTCCCGTCTGAACCGGATCTGGGAGGCTAGATCTTTCGCCTCTTCACGCTCCGCGAACTCCGGCTCCAGCTCTTCAACGAGTCTGGCCGCATCGTCGAAGCTGTTAGCCTGCAGCAGCGCTCGCGCCTCTCGGAGTTTCTCCCCATACGCTCGCTCCATCTCGCGACGGTTGAGGGCGGTTCTAACTTCGTCCAGCAGTTGCTGCGCTTCTGGATTCGCGGGATCGCGTTCAATAACTCGCAGCAACACCTCGAGCGCACCTTCGAGATCCTTTTTCGAGAAGAGCTTGCGAGCATTGCCGATCAGAAGCCCCATCTCGCGGCGCAACGTCAGAAGTTCCCGAGCTTGCCTAAGCCGCTCTGCGAGGGCAGGGTTGTCACGGTCGAGCCGCAACGCAGCTTCGAAGCTCTCGATCGCATCCTCGAATCGTCTGGCAGACAGAGCTTCGTCTGCCTTCGTAAGCAGTGCTTCAACTTTTGGCCGGATTAAACGATCGAGCAGCTGACTCTCGATTGTGTCTCGCAAATGGCGCGCTTCGCGGTTTGCCGGGTCAAGATCGAAAACTTCGCCCAGGACGCCCTGTGCGCTTTGGAGGTCAGTGGCGTTATATAAACGTTTGGCTTCGATGACTAAAGATTCGGCGCGCTCTTGCCGGAGCTCAATTAGAATGGGCTCGCTGTCGACCTGCACGTCACGCAGACTCTGATAGCGAAGATCCCTATCTTTTTGGAGAGTGCGATTAACTATTCTTTCCAGGGCTTCGGGGCAGTCCGGGACCAGGTTGCGGATCGGCTCCGGGTCCTCGGCGGTGATTTTGTGGAAAACGGAACGTGGATCGAGACCTTGAAAAGGATGCTTTCCCGTGAGGAGTTCGTAGTAGGTACTTCCGTACGAAAAGATATCTGATAGGGCATCCACTTCTTCGCCTAGAACCTGCTCAGGCGCCATGTAGTAGAGAGTTCCGATAACATGCCCTTGCCGCGTCAGGCGGGTTGCGGCCGTCCCGGCGACCAGTCGAGCAATGCCAAAGTCCATCAGCTTGACCGTTCCGTCAGGCAGCAAACGAATGTTTGCGGGCTTGACATCACGATGGACGACCCCAGCCCGATGAGCGGAACGCAATCCGTCCGCTACTTGGATCATGATGCTGACCTTCTGCAGCAAGGTCATGGGCGTTTTGGCAGCAATGATCTGGTTAAGATCCTCGCCCTCCAGTAACTCCATGACGATATACGGCAGGCCGTCATCGTCACCGTAATCGTAGATGGTGACGATATTTCTGTGCCTTAGATTGCCGGCCGATGCCGCTTCGTTCTTGAAGCGGGTAAGCAGCTGAACATCGCCAATCGCAGTGAGGACCTTGACCGCTACCGGACGCCCCACAGTGGGATCATACGCGCTATAGACTACGCCGAATCCGCCACGGCCCAACTCGGCCTGGATCTGGTATTTTCCGATCTGCCGTCTTGTGCTCTCGGGCATTGCGTCCTGTGATCACCCAGCTATACTCTCGGTTCACGTTACAGCAGGTGATGCGCCAATTATATGAGTCGGCGAACGCCGAGACAATAGGACCGACAACTGCTCTCGAAAGATTGCTGCCTTATGATGATGTGAGCTCGATCGAAAGCTCCAGGAGAGACGGCGTGATGCGGTATCGAGGAATTTCGGAAACTGGTTCAGTCCGGCCGAATAACGAGGACCGGATTCTCTTAGACCCCGAACTGGGTCTATTTGTCGTTGCGGACGGAATGGGCGGACACCGGCACGGCCAGATGGCCGCTGAGCTGGCCTGCAATGCACTCAGACATTACCTGGAGTCTTCCTGTAATCCTGGCGATGTCACTTGGCCTTTCGGGTACAACTGGAAGCTTTCACTGAACGAAAACCGCCTCATTACGGGGGTCTTGCTCGCGAACCAATACGTTTGGAAACGGTCGGAAGAAGATCCTGCCTATGCGGGAATGGGCTCGACCGTCGTGGCCGCTCTCATCGATGGCGAAAGCGCTTCGATCGCCAATGTTGGCGATAGCCGGGCTTACTTTTTTCGCGACGGTCAACTCTCTCAATTGACCGTCGACGATACGTGGCTAAATGCAGTGCTCAAGGAAGGCACGCTCAATCACGAAGCTTTGTTGAAACATCCCATGCGAAACATCCTGACCCAAGCGGCCGGCGCGCAGCGGATTCTGGATGTTCATACCTGCGAGATAAAGCTGAGGACCGAAGACGTGGTGATGTTGTGTAGTGATGGGCTGCACGGGGTAGTGCGTAACGAAGCTATTAGTGCAGTGTTAGCCTCGCAGTGCAGCATCGATGAAAAAGTAACAGAGTTGATTCGGGCGGCCATATCGGGAGGTGGGCCGGATAACGTCTCCTGTGTTTTGGTAAGTCACGAAAATCCTTCTTTGGACCCCGAAGAAAACAAGATTGGGTAGGCGTTAACAGCCCATAGACCTTTGGTCCGCTTCTTGCTAGGAGCAAGAGCAAGTGACATGACCCAGGTCTGCCTAATTTTCACCGGCCGCGGCCATGCGGGGTAACAACACATGAACGTCAGCTTGAAGTCGCTTATTGGCAAGTTAAACTCGATAAGCCGGAATGCACTCGAGGGCGCCGCAGGCCTTTGTTTATCGCGCACCCACTACGACGTGGAGATTGAACACTTCCTATTGAAGCTGCTCGATCAGGAAACCAGCGACTTCACGTACATACTTCGCCATTTTGAAATCGACGTGTCCCGGCTCACCGCGGAACTGGTCCGTGTGCTGGACAAGTTGAAAACCGGCAATGCTCGAACGCCTTCCTTGAGCCCACACTTGGTAAACCTTTTGACCCAAGCCTGGACAATCGGTTCGGTAGATTTCGCGGCGACGGAACTCCGGTCAGGGTTCGCCATTGTAGCCCTTACCGGTGACGAAGCTCTGGGCCGTACGGCGTCTGAGATCAGCCGGGTGCTTTCGTCGATTCGGGTTGATGTCCTCCGGCGCGAATTCGTGAAGATCGTCGCCGATTCCGCGGAGACTTCGACCGCCGCAAGCGCGCCGCCGGGGGATATAGGTTCGGGTAAGAGCGGAACCTCAACCCCCAATCTGGACCAGTACACCGTGAATCTGACTGAGAACGCCAGAAGGGGAAAGATCGACGCGGTGCTCGGACGGGACTTCGAGATTCGGCAGATTATCGACATTCTGATGCGACGTCGGCAGAACAACCCAATCCTGACAGGCGAAGCAGGGGTGGGGAAAACCGCCGTGGTGGAGGGCTTTGCCTTACGTGTTTCGAAAGGCGATGTGCCTGCACCGTTGCGCAACGTCGCTGTACGCACCCTCGATCTGGCATTGCTGCAGGCAGGCGCCGGAATTAAAGGGGAATTCGAGAACCGGCTGAAAGGATTGATCGAGGAGGTGAAAAAGTCGCCCATCCCGATTATTCTGTTCATCGACGAAGCGCACACCATGATCGGCGCGGGCGGACAGGCGGGTCAGAATGATGCGGCAAACCTGCTGAAGCCGGCGCTTGCCAGGGGCGAACTTCGAACTATAGCAGCGACTACCTGGTCTGAATACAAGAAGTATTTTGAAAAGGATCCAGCGCTCGCGCGGCGCTTCCAGGTGGTGAAGGTGGAGGAGCCGACCGAGCCGCAATGCATGGTGATGATGCGCGGCATTGTCGGCGCACTCGAGAAACACCACAGCGTACGGATTCTAGATGAGGGACTGGCGGCCGCGGTGAAGTTGTCGAACCGTTATTTGGCCGGACGTCAGTTGCCGGACAAAGCAGTGAGCGTACTCGATACGGCTTGCGCCCGGCTGGCCCTAGGACAAAATTCAATACCTCCCCCGATTGAAGATCTCACTCGCCAGATTGACGACTTGGAAGTACAGGAACGCATCCTTTCGCGGGAAACCGCGACGGGCGCAGACCACGGCGAACGGCTGGGAGAGGTTACTCAGAAACGAACGTCGCTGCGTGAAAGACTGAATGAACTAAACACCAAGTGGGAGCGGACCAGGACCTTGGTCGAGCAGATCAGGGATATCCGCGCACAGCTCGAAACGGCGGCGGACCTCGAGCATATTGAGCGCATACAGAATGCTCAACTCAGCCAACGCGCGGCAGTCGGCATAGCTTCGGCTCTCAAACCGGTTCCCGGAGCAAGCACTGCCGGTACGATGCTTGCTGACCCAGAGAACGACGGAGAGCTGAAACAACAACTGGCAACGCTTACCAGCGAGTTAGATGTATTGCAGGGCCAGGAAGCGCTAGTGCAGGTATGTGTGGATGCTCAGGTGATCGGGCAGGTCGTCTCGGGTTGGACGGGAATTCCGCTCGGCAAAATGCTCAAAGACGAAATGGCGACTATCCTTCAACTCGCGCAGCACTTGGAGCGCCGCGTCATCGGTCAGGAACATGCCTTGCGGCTAATCAGCCAGCGTATTCAGACTGGTCGCGCCAATCTGGACGACCCAGGAAAGCCCGTCGGCGTCTTTCTTCTTTTAGGACCAAGTGGCGTCGGGAAGACAGAAACGGCACTCGCGCTGTCCGATCTGCTGTACGGCGGCGAGCACAACCTGATCACGATCAACATGTCCGAGTTTCAGGAAGCCCACACGGTCTCCACGTTGAAGGGTTCACCTCCTGGTTACGTTGGATACGGCGAAGGTGGCGTACTGACTGAAGCGGTACGTAGGCGCCCCTACTCAGTACTTTTGTTGGATGAGGTCGAGAAGGCACATCCAGACGTGCTGGAGTTGTTCTACCAAGTCTTTGATCGAGGAATGATGGAAGACGGCGAGGGACGCGAGATCGACTTTAAGAACACCATTATTCTGTTGACCAGCAATGCCGGAACAGATCAGGTCATGCAAATGTGCCAGGATCCGAAAGCGGTAGCAGAGGCGGATGAAATCGTCGCTGCACTCAAACCACGGCTGAACAAGATCTTCAAACCCGCATTCCTGGGGCGTCTGGTGATCGTTCCGTATTTTCCGTTACAAGACGAGACGCTAAACCGGATTGTCGAGCTGAAGCTCGCGAAAATCAAGCGGCGCATGTACGAGAACCACAAGATCGAACTGCAGTATGACCAATTGGTGGTGGAAGAGGTTGCCGCCCGGTGCACGGAGGTCGAGAGCGGTGCTCGCAATGTGGATAACATACTCACCAACACGTTATTGCCCGACATCTCGCGCCAGCTGCTGACCAGCATGGCCGAAGCGCAAAAAATCTCGTCGATGAGGGTCGCGCTGAGCCCGGACGGCCAATTTGAGTACTCGCACGTGAGTTAAAGCGGTTTCAGTGTCGTTTTTCTTATAACCCGAAAATCAGTCCTGAACAATGAGTTGACGGTCGTCTGGCATTAGGCCTCTGAGTTGCGACGGAATGAATGAGCAGTTCGCCGCGCGGGGGTAATCTATGGCGTCCATACCTGACACTTTAAATGCCTCAGGAAAATCGAAAATGCCTATTCGGCTCGTTGCTGGTCGGTACCAGCTCCGGGAGGTACTCGGAGAAGGCGGAATGGGTGTGGTTTACCGGGGGGTGGACACACGCACGGGCGGCTTCGTTGCGATCAAAACAATGCGAGATGTCTCCGATCCGCGCACTTTGGAGATGTTCAAGAAAGAATGGTGCGTTCTAGCACGGCTCAGCCACCCCAACATCGTCGACATTCGCGACGTGGACGAAATCGAAGAAGACGGTCAGTGCAAGCCGTGCTTCGTTATGCCTCTGCTTCCGGGTATAACGCTGGCAACGCTGATAAAAGAGGGAAGCCGGCGGCTCACCATTGAAAAGATCGTCGGCCTACTCTGCCAGGTCTGTAACGGACTCGAAGCCGCTCACAAAGAGAAGCTGATTCATCGCGATCTGAAGCCGAGCAACATCTTCGTCATGGAAGATGACACGGCCAAACTGATCGATTTTGGGCTGGTGTATTCAGCGGAAGCCAACTCCATTACAGGACACAAGGGGACATGGCAATACATGGCTCCGGAACAGACCGAAGGGAAGGCCCCCACCGTCTATTCCGATATCTTCTCGCTGGGTGTTGTCGCTTACGAGACGTTTACAGCACGAAAGCCGTTTGCACGAAATAGTGTAGAAGCGACCGTCGACGCCATTCGGAACACGAATCCTCCGGCCATCTCGGAGATTAATCCGAAAGTGAGCCAGCTGCTGAGCAAGGTTGTGCAAAAGGCGATAGCGAAGCAGCCGATGCACCGCTATGGCAGCGCCCGCGAATTCGCCGAAACGTTGCAAAAGGCTTACTTGAATCAGCCCATCGAACGTTTTGAGACGGCCAGAATTTTGCCGCGTATCGAGCGCGCCCGGAAAGCTTTCGCGGAAGGTGACCCTGCCTTTGCCTCGGAGATTATGACGGAGCTGGAATCGGAGGGAAATGTCGATCCTGAGATTTCGCTCCTCCGCGCACAGATCGACGAAGCTGTCAGGCAAAAGAGAATCCGGCAGCTCTTCGAGGGCGCCCAGACAAGGGCCGAGCAGGACGAAATTCCGCTTGCACTCGACAAACTTCGCGAGGTTCTCGAGCTTGACCCCGAAAATGCCGAGGCCTTAGCAATGACGCGACGGATTGAAGCGCAGCGAAATAGCGCGCAGATTTCACAATGGATCGCACTTGCTAAACAACACCTGCAGCTGCAAGATTTCGTGGAGGCCCGTCAGGCAGTTAAGGAAGTATTGAACATCCGATATGACGACTCCGACGCGCTTCATTTGCTGGCGGCAATCGATGTTCAGGAGAAGGAAGCGACGAAGGCACGGGCTGAGAAAGAGGTGCTTTACGGCTCGGCGCTGCGGGCATATCAGGGCGGAGAGATCAGCTCGGCACTTAGCAAGCTGGAGAGAATTCTCGAAGTTTCGCGACAAGTGCCGGGCGGGGCAACACCGGATCGTGACGCGGTCTACCAGAGCTTCTATAACCGAGTAAGATCCGAGCGGGACAGCATAGACAAGGCCTACGAAGATGGCCGGCGTTTTCTCAACGAAAAAGCGTTTCAGAAAGCGATAGAGATCTGCGATGGAATGCTGAAGCAGTATCCGAACAGTGCACAGTTTCAGGCTTTGAAACTTAAGGTGGAACAGGCCGAACGCCAGGAACTGTCAGCTTACATAGCCGATATCGGAAAAGCTAGCGATGCGGAGCCTGATCTGAACCGCCGGGTGAACATTCTGGAGGAAGCATGCCGGCGATACCCGAACGAGGCGCAGTTCGAGCTCTCTCTCCGGCTCAGCCGCGAACAACGGGATCTAGTGCACTCGATATCGGCGAAAGCGCGACAGTACGAAGAGCAGGACCAATTTGCGGAGGCCATCGGGCAGTGGAAAATTCTACGCAACATACATCCGCAGTATCCAGGGATTGACGTCGAGATTGGGCACCTTGAGCGGCGGCGCGAACAGCAGATTTACGAAGAGAAGAAAGCCCGCTATATCGAGCAGATCGATCAGGCGATTGACAATAGCGCCTACGCGCGAGCGCTTCAGATGTCGGGTGATGCGCTCGTCGAATTTCCGCATGACTCTGAGCTACTGGTTCTCGAGAAGATTGCGCGAGAAGGCTTGGAGCGCACGGGGGTGGCGGAGCGGCTTTTCGAAGAAGCTCGCAAGCTGCGGACAGCTGGAAAGTTTGAAGAGGCCGCCGAAATACTTCAGCATGCTCTGACCCTTGACGAGAGAAACTCGGGGCTGCGAAATGCTCTGATCGGTTTGCAAGTGGAGCGCGCCAATGCGCTGCTGGACAAGGACTGGAGAAAGGCCGAGCCGCTGGCGCGAGCGGCATCGGAGTTAGACGAAAATCATCCGGCAGTAAAGCGCCTGACAACACTCGTCGCTGAAGCCAAACGCAAAGACTACGTCACTCAGTGCGTGGCGCAAGCGCGTCAACTGCAGGGAACCGGTGATTTGCCGGCAGCGATGAATCGGTTGCAAGAAGGACTCACGCATTATCCCGAAGAAGCACGCTTGACGCAGTATCGGGAGAGCCTCCAGAACTCAGCCCAAAAGAAAAGCTCTAAGCCGTCGCAAGTTGCTATGCCAAAGGACCCGGGCGGGGCGAAAGAGCCGCTCGAGACTCCCGGTCAGACTCTGCAGGCAAATGCTGCTACTGCCGGCCCAAATAGCCTGAGCACGTTGTTTGATAACCGCACGGACGTATTTCCTAATGCGAGCGCCCACACGCCTGACGCGCCTTTTACAGAGGAAGGCATCAGCCTCAAAGAGGTAGAAGCGCCTGCTGTTTCGCGCGAGGATCGACCCAGGGCCGTTGGGAAGGTCCCACCGCCGACTGTCCGGGAATCAAAACCTCCGGCTCAGAGTCAAAATGAGCCGAACAGGGAAACCGGGTTGCGGAAAATTTCCAATGTCTGGATGTTTTCACTTTTGGCTACGGTGCTTGTCCTTGTGGCGGCGGTTTTGATCTATCTCCGGCAGAAACCAGCCCAGCCGACGGCACCGAAGGTTAACCCTATTGAAGCTCTGATCGACGTTCCGGTGGTCACTTCTCCCGGCGATGCTGCAATCTCGGTCGACGGTCTGCCGCGAAGCGAAAGAACTCTCAAGTTAGTGCGCAACAAAGGCTACGATGTCACGGTTACCAAGCTCGGATACAAACCGTTGGTGAACAAAGGGATGAAAGCCGCGCCAGAGGGATGGAAACTCGCGCTCGAACCAGAGCCGACGCATCTGCAGGTATTCACTGCCGAGCGTGGAGGCTCAATCACGCTCGACGGCCGGGAGATCTGGAAGTTAGATCAGGGCGACATGCTCGATTTCACTTTGCCGGCTGACACCGCACAGCATAGTCTCGCCGTGCGCAATAACACCAATGAGCTCTTCAGTGTTTTATTCCAGACGGCTCCGGGCCAAGCTCCTAAACTCGCGCCTCTGAGTACTCGCGAACTGCTTGGGAGCAGCAGCCTGGGGAATGAAGCAACCGTGTTTAGTGGAAACCCGGGCAAATCGTTTCTGGAAATGCCGGGTAAGGCACTGGTTGAGATGCATCGCGAAGGGCAAGCCATCGATCTCGCGGGAACAGATCCCGACGGAACGCTGGCGGCAATATCAGATGCAACCAGCCGCCAAAGCTTGCTGATCCAGCACGGAAACGCTCCCACGTTGAGTCTCTCCTTGAAATCGAATCCAAATCTAGGATCGGCGACAATCACCACGCCGGTTGCCAGCGCAACACTATTCTTCGACGGCCGCGAAAAGAAGACGAAAAAACCGGGAATTTGGCATTTCCGTGCTAATTCCGGGGCCCACACGCTCCGGCTGGTCGCCGATGGCTATGCGGACGAGATGCGCACCGTACAGGTAACGAAGGGCCAGGACACAAATCAAACGATTGAAATGGCTCCCGCTTCCGGCGGGCTGGTCGTGAATGGCGGGACAACTGGAGCGGCAGTGCTGGTTGATAACGCGGTCGTCGGTGAAATCGGCGCGTCCGGCTCTGTGCGTGCCCGAATTGCTCCGGGGCAACATCAGGTCGCGGTGCAGAAAACCGGCTTCGAGAGCGTTGAATTGAAACGCAGCTTCGCCCCCGGCCAGACGGTAACTCTGGAGGCGAAGGACATCACTTTAAAGCCTTTTGGGACTATCAACTTGTCGACACAGCCTTCCCATGCGTCCGTGACTTATCGACTTTCCGGTGAGACTGCGAGCCACGAAGCCTCGGCAAACGGTTCGTTGAAGGTGAAGGCGGGAAGTTATGAAATCTCCGCTAGCGCTGCTGGATTTGAAAGTGTCACGAAAGAAGTGACGGTAAACTCTGGTGAAGTTGCCGCCGCCGACCTGCGGCTCGCGGCGATTGTAGTGCCAGTTACGCCAAAACAGGTGTCTACGCCGGAGTATTTTGTGTCCCCAAGCGAAATACTGAAGCAACCAAACAACTGGTTCAGCGCCCTGGTACCCAAATTCTTTGCTCTGAAGCCGGCGGTTAAGTACAACTTGGTTTTGCTGGCGCAGGACGCCATGCCGACCCGTCACAAACCAAAGCACTTCGAGTGGCATGTGACGGCCGGTCGCAATGCTGAGATCGGCTACGAACTCGACGCGCAACAGCTCACCCGCAAGGTGAAGGCAGACGGCAAGATCGTAAAGTCTTCTCAGAAAGTCCACGCAGCGGAAGGCTCATCGGCTTATGCAGTCACGATAGTGACAGAGCAGCATGCCGTTCGAATAATGAGGAGAGACGGCACTGTGCTGGATGAATTTACGGACCCGGCTAACGACTGGTCGCTTGCGCAGGTGGCCTTGAAAGGCGACGCATTCTTTGTCATGCGTTGAGAGCCGCTAGCGCTCCTTACTTCGTTTTCTTCGAAGGTGCAGCCTCAATGCTGAAATCGTAGCCTTTGCCGAACACGCCTTTCGGTGGCTCGGCGGAACCGATAAAGAAGAAAAGGAATTCGCCGGGGTCGAGCTTGGCGGGTTTGATCCTAAACAGACGCGAGCCTACCTCGAGTTGGTCGCGGGGATGGATCTCTTCGGCCTTTAGCTCCTGTTTTGGGCCGAGATCTAGTTCGCGGCGGCCATTTTTTTCAAGAAGACTCACGAGAACCACTTCTTCAATTTCCTTGCCTTCAGCAAGACGCAGGTAGAAGGTGGGCATTGAAGTCTTGAGATGCATGTTTGCAGAGGCGCCTACAAGGAACGCGACCGTTTTGCCTTTCTTCATGAGGCTTTTGGGTTCCGAGCTGCCGAGCAGGAACTTTAGATCCACTTTGGCCGGCGTGGACCCGTTGTCTGCAAAAAAATAAAGGCCAGGCTCGCCTGGTGGAACTTGATTTGCATGTGGGTCTGCCGGGTACGTCTTCCCTAACTCCGTCGTTTTGGGGGAGGTGGGCGCAATAACCGGTGGTGCAGGTGGCGTGTAGGGGAGTGAAGGATCAAGGAGATACTTAATGACCGTGTCGCTAACACCTTCTTTTTTCAAGTCGAGTAGTTCGTCGCTACTTAGATCGAAAGGCTTCGCGTTCTTCTTGATCTTGGTGACCACAATATCTTCTGCCAAATGGTCGCGCGTGAGCTTCACGATGTCTTCCACAGTTAGCTTGCCCTCGACTGCGGATACTTGGGCTCGTATGGCGAAGGCACAGAATGTAGCCGCCACGATGATGCGCTGAATGAGACGCCAACGGAAAGATAGCCGGACCATGGTTTCAGAATGAGCATAATTCAGACCCAGCACCGCTTGCAATCTTTCGTGAGCGGATTAAGTTAACGGGGACAATGATGAGCAACACCAAACTCAATAAGCCGGGCCGTGATCTGGAAGAACAGGCGGCTGCCGGTGAGAACCTCGCGCTTTCCTATCAGGGCTTGCTCACGGGCATAGTCCGAATTCAAGCGGGCCGGCAGAGTGTCACAGACGCAGAAACTTTTCGCAAAAGAACGAAGGCGGCTCTGGAAGAGGTTCAACGTGACGCAGTGAAGTTGGGCTACGACAGTGCGGACGTCCGCGAGACCCACTTCGCGGTGGTCGCGTTCCTCGACTCGGTGATCTTAAATTCCAATCAGCCGATCCGCGCGGAATGGGAGCGCCAGACCTTGCAGGAGGAATTGTTCGGGCAGTCTGATGCGGGCGTGGTGTTCTTCGAGAAGCTGGAAAGGCTGCGTTCACTCCGGGATTCGGCGCAATTGGCGGACATCCTGGAGCTTTACCTGCTTTGTCTCTTGCTGGGTTTTGAGGGACGCTTTTCGGGCGGCTTGCGAGGCGAGCTATACAGCATAACGGAGCGTCTGAGGTCGCGTATCGATGACATCAGAGGCAAGAGCTATCGCCTTTCGCCTCTGGGGCTGCCTGAGCCGAGCGCCGTCGCTTTGGCTGCTCTCCCTTTGCGCTCCATCCCGTATCGCTCGATCATGATTGGCGCGATCCTGCTCTCCTTAGTGCTGTTTATCGCAGCCAAAGTGGATCTGATCTGGACGGGAGACCAGATCCGCTCGAAACTTTTCTAGGCGGCTCGAATGACTTTGAAGAGCATTTTTTTCTGCTTGTTCCTTTACGTGTGCCTGGTTTGGGTGGGCGCCGCATACTTGTACACCGGGCCGAAAGTCGAAGAGGTCGGACTGCTTTGGACGGGCGGAGGGCTGTTAGCCGTTTTATTGATAATGGTGCTGTCGAGGTTGTTCGGCTGGGCGCGTATTCTGCGCGCGCGGGCTGCAGCGAGACCTAAACCTGCTCCGCCGTCAGCCGTGCCTGTCCACGAGGACGAGGTTGGACTGAAGTCACTTTTGAGTGAAGCGAATGCGACGCTGGCCGGTGTCTACCGTGGAGGCGCGCCGCAAACCATCCCAGCGACACTCGCTACATTTCCCATTTACTTGCTCATAGGGCCCGAGGCGAGTGGAAAGACGAGCGCTTTCCTGAATGCCGGACTCGAGCCACAACTGCTGGCAGGTGACGCCGGAGCGCAAGGCCCATCGACCGCCACGCGCTGGTGCAATATCTGGCTCGCCCAAGAAAAGATCTTTTTCGAGTTAGCGGGACAGCTCTTCGATGGTGACCTTGCAAGATGGCAGCGTATGCTCGGCGTTCTGGCGGAAAAGCCTCAGCTGCCAAGATGGCAGAAACTCTGGGGAGAACCACCCCGAGGCTTGACTCTCAGCGGGGTGATCGCCTTCTGTGAGGTAAAAGAGTTTGCCCCCGTGATGAGTCCGCAGGCACATGAGCGCCTGAGCCGTCAGTTTCACGATTGGCAGGAGCGTCTGGGAATAATCACTGAGGTGTTTGGGCTCGAGTGCCCCGTCACTTTTGTAATTAGTAAGTGCGACGGACTACCGTATTTCGCGGATTTCTTCCGTCGTCTTCCGGACTCCGAGATTGGTCAAGTACTCGGTTGCGCCTTCCCTCCTGTAACCCCGGGCGCGAATGCACTGTCGCCGGAAGCTGAATCCAAACGGTTAACTAAGTCGTTCAACGCGCTTTTCCGTTCCTTGGCGGACAAACGCGTTACCTATCTGTCGCATGAACCTGAAGCGGGCCGGCGTCCATCGATTTACGAGTTCCCGCGAGAGCTCAAGCGCATTCGGCCGGCCCTCGTGCAGTTTTTGACCTCTGTGTTTCGCCCCCACGCGCTGCGGCCTTCGCCCCAATTGAGAGGCTACTACTTGAGCGGAATTGCAGAACGAGAAATCGCCTCTCCGGTAGCGGATACTAAGTCGCATACTCAGTGGACGGAACCGAGCATCAATCTCGAAGCCACCATGCTGTTTCGCGGGGACGCCACGCAGATTCTACGGGGCGGCGGGGACCTGAGCGCTACACCAAAACGCACTTCCGGCACAACTCGCCGCTGGCTATTCCTCGCAGAGCTGTTTAACTTGTTTCTGGCAGCTGCGCCGGGTGGAACGAAAGCAAATAAGCTCGACAGCCGGGTGGAACGAAATTTAAAGTTAGCCTCGGTCGCGATATGCGCTGCTTGCCTCCTTTTTTGCACTAGCGTCGTAACTTCCTGGACCGGAAATCTGCATTTGCTGCACTCGCTTCGTAACACGCCTGTGGTTCACAAGGACGGTGGACCGCCGGCAACCGCCGAATTGCAAAGTTTGGAGAACCTGCGCCAGCAGGTGAGCCGGTTGACCCTCTACGATCATGAAGGAGCGCCATTAAGTTTGCGGTGGGGTCTCTATTCCGGCAACGGAATCCTTGAGCCGATGCGCGCCGAATACTTTCGCCGCTTCAAGCAGCTTTTACTGGGACCGCTGAACAGTGCAATGGCCGCCCAGTTGAGCGCGCTGCCGGTTACACCGGGGCCGAATGCGCCTTATTCTCCGATCTTCCGCACGCTGAAAGCGCATCTCATGATCACTTCGGGAGAATGCAGACCGGAGCCGGCTTTTGTCTTCGGTGCTCTCAAAGATACCCGCGATCAGGTGATGCCGGTTCAGGATCCGGCCTGGCAGGCTTTGGCCGACCGTCAAGTGGAGTTCTACACGAGCGAACTGCGGTTTGGCAATCCTACTCCGCTCCCGCAGGATATTCCGGCGCGCGACCGTGCTCGCCAATACCTGATGAACATTCAAGGCGTAGACCGCCTTTACAGCAGTATGTTATCCGCGGCAGAGAAGACGTTTCAAAAGCCGCAAAAGCTGAGTGACTTGGCGCCGAACTATACACAGGTTCTGAACGGGCCGAACGAGATCTCAAAGGTTTTCACGCGCGATGGTTGGAATTATTTTGAGAAAGCCTCCCACAGCGGCGGAGCAACGGCGGCTGAGGCCTGCGTCGGCGGCGGAGGCTCGAACTTTGGCGGAGATCGGAAGCACGACGCCGATACGGCTCGCGCTATCCAACGCCTCTACCTTCGTGACTACGTTGAGCACTGGCGCAAGTACATAGCAGCTTTCTCGGTGTTGCGCTACAGCGGCGCAGCGGATGCGGCGCACAAGCTCGATATTCTCTCCGACCACAAATCGCCTCTGCTCGCTCTTTTAGCGATGACCTCAGACCAGACGAATTTTCCGGCTGTGAGCGCCGAGCCCGAGGGTTTTGAGCGAGTCAAACCCGTGGTCAACAAGTTCTTTCCTTCGCTTGGAAAGAAGGCTGCTGCGGCTAATCTGCCGGGGAAGAGGTCCGTTCCTGAAGAGTTCTTGAACAGGCCGGCGGATATCACCAAAGTCTTCCAACCGGTTCATACCGTGGTGCCTGCCGGAAGTGAAACGTGGGTGGTCGATAAGAATGCGGCTTACGTGGATGCTCTCGCGGCTCTCGGCCATTCCATGCGTGACATCGCCCGTCTCTCCGATACTCCCGATCCGGCCGTGATCCAGGCAGCCAGCCAGAACTACGACAAAGCTCTCGACGCCGCCCGCCAGATTGCACGAAGCTTCGAGCCGATGGGCGTCGGTCTGGATGTCACTGTGGAACGTCTGCTGGAAGCTCCAATCCAATCAACGCAGCGCCTAATTCCTACGAATCTGGATAATCTTACCGCCGGAAAGATTAACGGTCAACTACACGCTGTTTGCGAGCGCATGCGGCCGACCTTCCACAAGTACCCGTTCCAGCCGTCAGATACAGACGCAACGCTCGATGAAGTGGCGGCCGCCTTTGCGCCATCCATGGGGGCGATTTGGAAATTTCAGGCACAATATCTCGGCGATTGGACCCTGAAAGAGGGTGGCCGCTGGAAAGAGAAGGATCCGGCAAAGAAGCCGCAAGTCACGCCCGAAATGCTGAACTTCTTAAACCGGGCGCAAACTCTTTCTGACATCTTTTATCCTTCCGGTTCAAACCAACCGCAACTTACTTATACTCTTCGACCCAAACTCGATCCGAGCTTTAAAGACGACATGCTTGAACTTGACGTCGACGGGCAGCAGCACGTCTGGACTTCGAGCATACAGAAACAATTCTCATGGCCAGCTCCCCCGGGCGCCAAAGAAGTTGGCGTAAGAGGAATCATCAGAACTGGCTCGATCTCTGTCCCGTTTACCTCACGGGGCGGGACTTGGGCGATTTTTCGTGTAATGGGCGATGCAGAGCCACGGGCCACTTCCAGCCGGATCGTGGAATGGAAACACATTCGCGGTGGCTCTGGGCGGGTGGAAGAGATTCAACCCGCAGCTGTTCGGCTGGAATTTGTAGAATTCCCGGGCGGCGTCGATCTGTTCAATCCTCGGTTCTTCGGCGACCTGCAGTGTCCGTCGAGAGCACTTCAGTAAAGAGGTATGTGCGCTTGCAGTCCCGATTCCTGGAACGAAGATTGCTAGCTAATTAGCAAGCAGGAAGCTGAATATGTCGGCCGCAGTAGAAACGTTTACTGTGTTGGCGGATTGTGATAGCCCCCGGCACGATTTCTTGGAATATCACGAGTTTCAGCGTCGGCGAATCATTCATTTGGGAAGACTACTTCGGAAAGACAGGTAAATAAGCATGCCAAAAGAAAGCCAACAGAAGAAAGTTGGGCGGGTTCGCCCGCCGAGAGTTCATATTACTTACGACGTTGAAATAGGCGACGCAATCGAGAAGCGCGAGATACCTTTCGTTGTCGGGAGTGCTTGCCGACCTTTCCGGTCTGCCGGACAAAGCCGCTTCCGCCGATCGAGAAGAGAAAGTTCGTCTCAATTGATCGAGACAACGTCAACGAAGTAATGAAGAAGATCGGTCCGCGCCTGGCTTTCAAAGTAAAGAACCGGCTCAGCGAGGACGACACCAAGCTGCACTGTTGAATTGCGCTTTCAGAGCATGGAAGATTTTCAGCCGGCAAGAGTAGCCCAGCAGAGTCACGCCTTTGCGCCGCTTGCTGGAGCTGCGCAACAGCTTGGCCAACATCCGCAGCAGCCTGATCGGGAACGAAAAGCTCGACAATTTGTTGCAGGAAGTGATCCAAAACCAAGAGAAATTGATGCAGGCCGGCGCAGAAGCCGGAATCGCCATGGAAACCGAGAAGGAGAAGTAAATGGCTTCTGAAGCAAAGCTCACCCTCGACTCCAAAGCCGCGGTGGACAGCTCCGGTGGATAACCGAAGCTTGCTGGACGTTATTGCCGAGGACGGCCGAATAGGTCAAACGCCAGAAGAACGGACCAGCGGAAAAGTCTGGCTTACTGACTTGGTTCGCGACGTCATGACCGGTCAGATGACGGTCTCCAAAGACACCGAAGCGATGATCAACAGCCGTATCGCGGACCTCGACGCAATGATCTCAAAGCAACTGAATGAAGTCATGCACGCCGAACCGTTTCAGAAATTGGAAGGCTCATGGCGCGGTCTCCATTACTTCGTCCAACAAACCGAGACCTCCAGCTAGTCTCAAGATCAAGCTGATGAATGTCAGCAAATCGGACCTGCTGAAGAACTTCGAAAAAGCCACCGAGTTCGATCAGAACCAGCCTGTTCAAGAAGATTTACGAAGAAGAATACGGAACGTTCGGCGGCAATCCATTCGCTGTCTTGATTGGCGATTATGAATTTACACGGCATCCGCAAGATGTGGCTCTGCTTGAGAAGATGTCGGGAGTTGCCGCAAGCGCTCACGCGCCCTTCATCGCAGCTGCGCAGCCGCAGCTCTTCAATTTCGAGAGTTTCACCGAGTTGTCTGGCCCGCGCGATCTCGAGAAGATTTTCGATAATGAAGCTTATCTGAAGTGGAACATGTTCCGCAAAAGCGACGATGCCCGCTACGTTGGGCTTTGTCTTCCGCACGTGCTGATGCGGCTTCCGTACGGCAAAGAAACCGTTCCTGTCGAAGAGTTTGACTACGAGGAAGCTGTCGACGGGAGAGATCACTCGAAATATCTGTGGGGCAATGCTGCTTACGCTTTTGGCGCCCGGCTCACTGATGCGTTCGCGCGTCACGAGTGGTGCGCTGCCATTCGCGGCGTAGAGGGCGGCGGATTGGTAGAAGGCCTCCCCGCGCATACGTTTTCAACCGATGATGGCGACATCGCAACCAAGTGCCCGACTGAAATAGCCATTACCGACAGACGTGAAAACGAACTTGCAAAGCTTGGTTTTATACCGCTCTCTTACTACAAGGGGACAGACACAGCGGTCTTCACGGGCGCGCAATCAACGCAAAAGCCACAACTCTATCTTGACGATGATGCAAATGCGAATTCGCGTCTCTCGACACAACTGCAGTACATCTTCGCTTGCTCCCGGTTCGCGCATTTCTTGAAGGCAATGATGCGCGACAAGATCGGCAGTTTCATGTCTCGCGACCAATGCGAAAGTTTTCTGAACCGGTGGATCGCAAAGTACGTGCTGCTGGACGACATGGCTTCCCAGGATCTTAAAGCGAAGTTTCCTTTGAGAGATGCGCGGATCGAAGTCTCTGAAATCCCAGGTAAACCCGGATCGTACAACGCCGTCGCATTTCTCCGCCCTCATTTCCAGCTCGAGGCTCTCGCGGTTTCCTTGCGACTCGTCGCCAGAATGCCAGCCAAGAAGGGCTGATCTTCCGCAATGCCGCAGTCGTTAATTGGACCGCGGCTTGCAACGTTAATGGTCAGAACCGAACTCAATTTCTTCGGTCAACAGGTAACAGGCTAAACACAAAAAGGAGCATGACATGTTCAATGCGTTCGTCAATTTCGGTGATATCAAAGGTGAATCTACAGAAAAAGATCATAAGGATTGGGTGGCGGCAACGAAGGTTGCGTATAAAGTCACTCAACCTCCCTCCACTACTCAACAGACCGCCGGCGGAAGAAGCGCGGAGGCCGTCGAGTTTTCTGAATTTACAATTCAGAAGCTTATCGATAAAGCCACGCCGAAGCTGTTCGAAGCCGCTTGTAAAGGTACACATATCCCGGAAGTCACCATTGACTACAGCCGGGCTGGCGGCGATGCGCCCGTGAAATATCTCGAGATCAAGCTGAAGGAAGTTTTGATCAGCGGTATCGAGCACATCGGAGATCCAAGAGGGTCGAATCAATTTCCAACCGAGGAAATCCGTATGACCTTCGGCGCAATCGAGAAAACATACGTGCAGCAGAAGCCCGATGGCAAGGCCGGCGGTAACGTGGCTGCCAAGTGGAACGTTTCGCAAGGCGCTGCCGCATAATTCTGACCTGACGTTAACCGGCGCGAGACAGACATGTCCACCGAGCGGGTACTCTCTGACGACCTTCTTGATCCGATCAGGCCCGATCAGCCTGCGGGCGAAAGCCTGCGCTGGTTGCCCGAATGGGACCGGATCAAGGAGGCCCGCCAGTCGGACGACAGCTTGCCGAAAGGTAAGTGGGAGAGGCGCGAGACCAAGTCGGCCAACTGGCGCCTGGTTCGCGAGCTCTCGGCTGCCCTGCTTCGCACTCGCTCCAAAGATCTGCAGTTAGCCATGTGGCTGACCGAAGCCAACATCTATTTAGAGGGATTTCGAGGACTGGCCGAAGGCCTACATACCGCTCGTGAATTACTGAGCCGGTTTTGGGATGCCGGTCTCTTTCCCGAGATGGAAGACGGCCCGGAAGACCGCAAAGGTCCATTCGAATGGCTTAGCGGAAAGCTTGCCGATTCCATTCTTTCGCTTCCCATCACTTGCTGCACAACACTCGACAGCGACTACAGTGTCACAGATCTTAGAGACGCTCGCCTCGTCGGCTCCGAAGCTCAGTGTAAAGACGAGGACGGCGAACTCGATCCGCAGAAGAAGAGAGCATACGACAAAGCGATTGCGGATGGTAAGACGTCATTAGATATGTTCGATAGCGCCGTGAAGGACACAACACGCGCTTCTTGCGAGCAGCTCTTTTCAGATTTCGAGAAGGCGAGTGCGGAGTTTAAGGAGTTGGAGCGCGTCATCGACGAAAAGTTCCGGGACGCCGCGCCTAATCTCTCGGAGTTTCGTTCAGCGCTGAGCGATATTCGCCAGGAGATGTCGGAGATTCTGGAGCGCAAGCGCAAGCAAGAACCGGATCCGGTAACGGAGGCCAGCTCTGCTGGCAACACTGAACCCGGACAAGGAGGCCAATCAAGTTCTTTGACCGTGCGATTTCCTCTTCTTAGCCCATCTGCGGCTTCAAATTCGGGAACTTCTTGGCAATCGGCGGAACGTCTTGTGCGTTCCGGGGAAATCGATGCTGGCCTGGCGGAAATGACTCGGCTCGCAGCGGCAGAGACAAGCGGCCGAAGCCGCTTCGAACGCAAACTGCTTCTAGCTGAAGTGTGTCTTTCTACCCGACGGGAACGCCTAGCGCGAGTGGTGCTCGAGGAACTGGCTGAGCAGATCGAAATACATCGCTTGGATACTTGGGAGAGCTCGGACTTGATCAGCGGGGTTTGGACTCGCCTTTACGAGATGTACAAACGTAACGGCAGCTCAGACGGCGAAGAAGCCGCCAAATTGTATAACCGCTTGTGCCGCCTCGATCCATGGCAAGCACTTGCTTGCGGTGAGTGACTTCTTCGTGTCAGGTATGAAATTAACCCTACTCGATCGCTTAACGAATGCTACCGGTTTGTCCGGGATGGAAACTTCGCGGCATTCATATGAGTTAGATCGCCGCTGGAAGGAATCTTTGCGACGTGATTTATCCGATCTCCTGAACACGCGAAGAGCCGAAGCGAACTTTGACAGCGTCTTCGAGCAATCGGCAAATTCCATCCTGACCTTCGGAGTAGTCGATTTCACGTCTTTCAACTTGAACAGTAATGTCGATCAGGAACGCGTCCGTCAATCGATCGAACGCGTGATCCGCCACTTCGAACCTCGTCTCTCCGGTGTAAGCGTCACGCTGGAACAGCCGAAACTGCTCCACCCGGTGCTTAATCTTCGTATCGAGGCAGTTTTGCTCAAAGGCCCGGTAGCCGAGCCGGTAACCTTCGAAGGAACGCTCCACCGTGCGTCCCGAACTATCTCCCTGTCGGGGGTGCGATCTTGACAGACGAGCTGCTGCCCTATTACGAGCGCGAATTGACTTTCATTCGCCAAATGGCGGCAGAGTTTAGCGAAAAGTATCCTGCTGTCGCGGGACGCCTTCTTTTAGAACCGAATACGTGCGAGGATCCACACGTAGAGCGCTTAATAGAAGCTTTCGCGCTGTTGGCGGGGCGGGTTCACCGCAAACTGGATGACGAATTTCCAGAGATCACCGAATCTTACTTGGAAGTCCTCTATCCGCACTATCTACGGCCCATCCCGTCGATGGGAGTTGCGCAATTTCGAGTGGATCCTGGCCAGAGCACGTTCGCACGTGCGGTTGATATACCCCGTGGCACACCGTTGCATGCCCAATCTCATGACGACGAGCTCTGCTCGTTTCGAACCGGGTACGATGTGAAACTTTGGCCATTACGAGTAACCGACGCATCGGTCTCCGCTAGCAGCTTATTTAGGTCAGCAACTGCAGAGAAAGACGCCGCCGCTGTAATCCGAATCGAACTGGAGTGCCTCGGTAACCTCCATCTTTCGCAGCTGCCGATCGGTTCCCTTCGCTTTTATCTGAACGGTGAGACTGCTGCGGTTCAAGCACTATACGAGTTGTTGTTTCTCGACACTCTTCGTATTACCGTGCGCGCACTCGGGCGCGGAGCCACTGCTCAGGCCGTTCTCCCCAACACCGCGCTCCGACAGGTGGGATTCACCTCCGAGGAAGCAATCCTCCCTTATGGGGATCGCAGCTTTCTAGGCTACCGGCTCCTTCAGGAATACTTTGCCTTTCCTGAAAAGTTCCTTTTTTTTGATATCGCCGGACTCGAACTACTCTCGCTGAAGGATTTCGGTAGCACTTTCGAAATCCTGATTCAGCTCCGGGGAGGTATTGATGAAAACCGGATGATCGCGCTGGAGCAAAGTGTAGACGCAAACACTTTTCAGCTCGGTTGTGCGCCCGTGATCAACCTATTCGAGCGAATCGCGGAACCGATTCGCATCACGCAGGCGAAAACAGAATACCGGATCGTTCCTGATCAGCACCGGCAAACAAGTACTGAGGTGTACTCGGTGGATCGCGTCTGTTCGCTCTCTGCGTATCAAGAAGACCCAAAAGTGTACGAGCCCTTTTACTCGCTGTCCCACGCGGCGGAAAAGACTCAAAAACAATTCTGGTCGGCCCACCGCCGGGATTCCTTTCGCAAAAACGATAACGGTACAGAGGTGTATCTGTCTCTCGTCGACCTGGGATGTCAGCCCGCACTGCCCGCCGTCGAGATGCTCACCGTGCGGGTGACATGCACGAATCGCGATCAAGCTTCGCGATTAAAGATCTCGGACGAATTTAGCGAAGTCGAAGCGGAAGGCGTTCCGCTGGTGGAAACACGTTTTGTGCGCAAACCTACTCAGGCGGCGCGACCGCCTCTGCGCCGTGGGCTTCAGTGGAGACTCATCTCGCACTTGTCGCTCAATCACCTCTCAATAGTCGAGAAAGGGCGGGAAGCCTTACAAGAGATTCTCCGCCTGTACGATTTCGGTGGAGCGCCATCCATTCGCAAGCAGATCGCCGGCATTCTGGTCCTTGAAAGCAAGCCCGCTGTGGCGCGCATCACCTCGTCTACGGGAGTGACGTTTTGCCGCGGCACGGAAGTCGCAATCGAGCTGGATGAGCTAGAGTTTGCCGGTGGAAGCGTCTTTCTGCTCGCCTCGATTCTAGAGCAGTTCTTCGGACTGTACAGCGCGCTCAATTCTTTTAGCCGCCTCACTGCGAAAACGAGCAAGGGAGTGCTCAAGCGATGGCCACCACGGGCTGGCGAGCAGATTCTTCTCTAATTGACACCTTGTTCGAGCGCGGGTACGAGCTGGATTTTTTCCAGGCCGTTCGCCTGCTTTCCCGACTGGTTCCCGAACGCAAGCCCGTGGGCACCACAGCGCGCCCATCCGAGGAGGTAGTCCGTTTCGGAGCGTGGCTCTCTTTAGCGTTCCCGGCTAGTGCCATAGATGTGATTAAGCGCATACCTGATTGGGAAGGCCCGCCTCGCATGACGGTGACTTTTCTGGGCCTATCGGGCATTCAGGGTGTCCTTCCCGTTTGTTACACGGAACGCTTATTAAGCCACCAGAGCGAAGAGGACGGCGCGCTTAAAGACTTCCTCGATCTCTTCAACCATCGTTGGATTTCGTTTTTTTATCGAGCCTGGAAAAAGCATCACTTTCCAGTCGAATACGAATCAGCCTCTCTTGGCGGCATCGAAACCGATCTCTTCACGAGATCGCTTTACGATTTTGTAGGCCTGGGCACTCCTGGGCTGCGCGATCGCATGCGCATTGCGGATGAGAGCCTCTTGCCCTATGCGGGCCTGGTCGCGCAGCGGCCCCGCTCCGCCGTCGCCCTACGGAGCATTCTTCGAGGCTACTTCTCACTGCCCGTCGAGATCGATCAGTGTGTCGGCGATTGGTACTCGCTTGAAGAAGACGACCTCTCGTATTTGTCTTCTAATCTCGAGCATAATCAGCTCGGCGTGGGTGCCTTTCTTGGTGATAAGGTTTGGGACCAGCAATCTAAATTTACGCTTCGCGTAGGGCCGATCGGATGGCAGCGTTTCCAGGAGTTTCTTCCGGGGCGGCCTACAACCTCTAAGCTGCTGGACCTCACCCGATTTCTGATTGGGCGGAGCTTGGCCTTCGACGTGCAACTAGTTCTACAGGCAGACGAGGTGCCCGACCTTCGGCTGACCGATGAAGGGGCGGATGCGCCATGCCTTGGTTGGAGCACTTGGTTGAAGACGAGTGCCTTTAAAAAGGATGCGGCAGACGCAGTGTTTACATATTTGACCTGAGTCCGAGCACAATGCCTTTTGTCCAAACAAATCGTCGCCTGGCAATCACAACCCCTCTTGGCAAGGATGCTCTTCTCCTTCGTAGCTTCACGGGCACAGAGTCGATTTCGCAGCTGTTCTGTTTCGATCTTGATCTGCTTTCGGAAGACGATTCTCTCAAATTCGACGATGTCGTCGGTCAGAACGTCTCGTTGCGGCTCTTCGATTCGAATGGGAACGAGCGGTACTGGAACGGCTTTGTGAGCCGTTTTTCGCAGGGTTCGCGCGATCGCCGCCTCATCGCTTACCGTGCCCAGATGGTGCCGTGGAGCTGGTTTCTCACCCGCACTGCCGATTGCCGCATTTTCCAGAAGCAGAAAGTTCCTGACATTATCCAAAAAGTTTTTAAAGACCTCGGCTTTCACGATTACGAACTGCGGCTTTACGGCGATTTCAAACCCCGCGATTACTGCGTGCAGTATCGCGAGACCGACTTCAACTTTGTTTCACGCCTAATGGAAGAAGAGGGTATCTACTATTACTTCCGCCATGAACAGCGCAAGCATGTCATGGTTCTGGCGAACGATCCAGCGGCCCACGAACCCTGTCCCAGCCAGCCGGCAGCACGCTATGACCTGCGCGGCGGTGGGATCACCTACGAGGACGTTGTTACCGAGTGGCGCTATGAACAGGAGTTCCGAAGTGGCACCTGGACCCAGACCGATTACAACTTCGAGACACCGAGTACCAACTTGGCGGTAACGGTGAACGGCAAGAACTCGTACGAAATCTACGACTTTCCGGGTGAACATCTGGCGCGATCCGAGGGCGATCGCCTGGCACGCATTCGTCTGCAGGAACACGCCGCGGGATGCGTAGTAAGCCAAGGGGCGAGCGGCTGCCGGCATTTCAGTAGCGGCTTCAAATTCACTCTCGCCGATCACTACCGGTCCGACCTGAACCAGCAATATCTGCTCACCTCCGTACAGCACTCAGCCACACAAGCCGGAGACTACTCGAGCGGAACGGGCGATGCGGATGAAATCACTTACAAAAATAGCTTCGCCTGCATACCGTTTTCGACGCCGTTCCGGCCGCCGCGCCTCACGCCTCGCCCATTCGTGCAAGGCTGTCAGACAGCAATGGTGGTGGGGCCGCCAGGTAAGGAGATTTATACCGACAAACACGGGCGCGTAAAAGTTCAGTTCCACTGGGACCGCGAAGGCAAGCGCAACGAGAATAGTTCGTGTTGGATTCGCGTTTCGCATCCCTGGGCAGGCAAAGGATGGGGATCGGTTTCAATCCCGCGCATCGGCCAAGAAGTGATCGTGGATTTCTTGGAAGGCAACCCCGACTTGCCGATCATTGTGGGACGGGTGTATAACGCGGAGTCCATGCCGCCCAATGGATTGCCTGCCGCTGCCATGGTGAGCGGAATAAAAAGTAACAGCACACCAGGTGGTGGCGGGTCCAACGGCATCATGATGAACGATACGAAAGGCAAGGAAAAGTTCGATATCCATGCCCAGTACGACATGAGCACTACGGTGGAGCATGACGACACGCAGACAGTCCACAACAATCGCAAGATAAGCGTCGATGGCACACATACCGAGACCATCAAACAGAAGACCGCGATCACCATCACGCAAGGAGATTACCATCACGACGTTGCGGCGAATACTGCCAACTTTCATGTAAAAGGAGCTGTCACCGAGGTCTACGAAAGCAACCAGAGCACCACCGTTACGAACCAGGTCGAAGCCACATCTAAGACTGCTCACATTCACCTCACGGCCTGTACAGAAATCACCTTAAAAGTAGGCGCTAGTTCACTGTTGATGCGCAGTGATGGCTACATCCAGCTAAAAGGAGTCTCAATAGTTGTCGATGGATCGAGCTCCGTAAATACGCACGGTGGCGCAGTAAGATCCACGGCAGATAACGAGCATGAAATTAAGGGCAACCTCGTCAGCTCCGATGGCAGCGCGACGAACACCGTCAGCGGCGGCATGGTCATGCTCAATCCCTAGGGCACTTTATGAACTGGGTCTGGCGAGTGATTCCCGGCGAAGACGCTGAACGAGCGCCCGTTTTCTCCCGTCATTGCGAAGAGCACCTATAAGATCGTCCCCGGGAAGCCCGCTGTCCCAGCTGAGAAAAAGCGACCGCTCTTTGAAAACGATAGATACTTCGACGATGGTGATCCGCAAGTAACCTCTATCGAATTTGAAACAGATCTGCACACCCTACAAGCTGGGCACAGACGTGGTTCTGGTTGGCGACGCATACGCGCCTGAAGGCAAACCTGTTCACCAGATGAAAGCGTCCATCGCGATCGCCGGCTGCCAGAAAGAATTGCTGATTACCGGTGATCGTTTCTGTCAGTTCCGGTCTGGCGCGGACCCATCGTTCAGCGAGCCGACGACGTTCACGCAGTTCAAACTCCGCTACGAATACGCTTATGGCGGCAATGATTACCGCAGCTTCCCAGAAATGCCGCTGTCTTACCCGCGGAATCCTGTTGGTCGTGGGTTCGTAATTCGCAACAGCGCTGACAACGTTGAAGGGATGACGCTGCCGAACATCGAAGATCCGAGCGATGCATTGACTCCGGAGCGAGTCATCGTAGGAGATCCAACGCACTGGAATCGACAGCCTTTCTCGCAAGGCTTCGGCTGGTTTCGCCGCGCTTGGTATCCACGCTGTTCTTTTTTGGCCGCCATGCCGGCCTTTGTTCCAGTGAACGAAGTGATGCGCGAGGCCGAACTCGGCATGGTGCCGCGGAACCAAGAAATTCGCGCCGCCTTTGTCTTCCTTCGGTCGACCCCCGATTTTTCAGCGGTGCGAGTCTTGGCCTCATACTCCCCTATCTACAAGGGAATGAGGAGGTCGTACTGTAAGGAAGCTGACCCCAAGTGGCACGTTGACTTTTAATTTGCCCGGTGAGCGGCCGACTATATCGATGGACATCGGAATGGGCGAGCACTCATTGGACGCCTTTCTGCACTGGTAACTATCCTTCCCGACGAGAATGAAATCGACCTCGTCTGGCGTGCGGCACACAATTATCCGGGAATCGAATGGCTTCCTGAGATGAAGTGTATGCGGGTGAGCGTGACCTAATACCATGACGGCCACGGCACAAATCGAATCGCATGTTGAGCAACCAAAAGAAGAGCAGATTCTTCTACCCGGCCAAACTCCGCAAGGCGAATACATCCTCTCACTTCTTGTGAAGCGTACTTATGAGATCATTCCCGGGGCAAGTTGCCGCAGGTTGACGCGCGCCGCACGACTCATCAAAGGCGATAAACATTATGGTGACCCGCGGATCACGCCCGTCAAATTCGAAGCCGATCTCGTGCCGTTTAAACTCGCGACCGACATCGTGTTGAATGCTAAAGCCTACGCGCCCGAAGCACAAGCAATCCCGCGGATGAGATGTGGCGTAAAGGTCGGGCAGGTGAGAAAGCAGCTAGTAATCACAGGAGATCGGGCCTGCGAGTACCGGGGGGGCACGCCACCTAATTTCTTGGAGCCGGAATTCTTCACCGAAATGGCCCTCACTTATGACCGGGCTTACGGTGGCGTGGATATCCGCTCAGACCCGCATCTCTCTTATCCGTATCCGCGCAATCTGCTGGGCAAAGGCTTCGTTGTCAAGAACACCAAGCAAACAGTGGACAAGCTTCCATTACCCAACATCGAAGATCCGGCAGAGCTGCTCACGCCAGAGAACATCATCTGCGGAGAGTACCCGAAATGGCAGCTGCAGCCCCAACCGCAAGGCCTTGGCTGGTATTCAAAATACTGGTATCCTCGGGCGCCCCTTGCAGGCGTGATGCCGGCCGATCGCGCTTTCGAGCAGGACATGCGAAAGCTATACGCCAGCTTGTTGCCAGCAGGCCCACAGCGCGAGACGTATGAGCAGACGAGCTTGCCTGATATCGATTTTCGCTTCTTCAATGGTGCCTCGCCGGGACTGGTTGGACCTTATCTTGCTGGTAATGAAGACGTGGAACTCGAAGGCCTAATGCCGGAAGGCCGACTTGCCTTTCAACTTGCCTGCGAACGCCCTCGAATCGCGATCAATATTGGCACGGGAATATCAGAACCGGAGGTTGTTTTGCACACCCTGATGATCCGCACGGAGGATCGGCAGCTTGATGCTGTATGGCGAGGAGCAATTTCTTATCCCGGCCCCGACTGGCTGCCAAATTTGAGAAAACTTCGGATCGAAGTTCAGTGAAACCCGGCTATGTCGAATCAGTCCTTAACCGCAAGAAAAACAGCCGGCCAGGGGAGATGGGTCTCGATAGTGCTTACGACAGCTTTTGTATTGTTCGCAGCGGTGTGGGCGATCGATGAGCAGTTTCTACCGACGCAAACAGCCACCGCAACCGTCATGGGGAAAAATCATTACGATATGACACGGACGTACGTGACGGAAAAGATCGGAAACACTTTCCGTCCCGTTCCGCATGTCATTTCGCAGCAGTTCATACTCAAGCTGCGAGTCGGCAAGAAAGTCGTTGATTGGCCTACTGACCGGGAGCGCTTCCGCACAATCCAACCCGGGCAGCAGGTTCAGGTGCGCTATCAGAAGCGGCGGTTGACCGGAGTGACGACAGCACTCTCGATCGAGTCGAAATAAGGATTGATGCGATGTTGTGGCCCGCAGCCAAACTGATGGACGGAGTGATCGGCATAGATGTTCATGCCGTTATCGGCGTTCCTGTTCATCCATACTTCGGGCCTATTTTTTTGTGGCACACACCTAAGTTTCCCAAAGCTGACGTCTTCATCAACGGAATGCCGGCGCTTTCGGTTGGTGCAATGGGGTATTCCGTTCATATTCCGCAAGGTCTGCCGGTACCACCGACGCCTACTAACACGGGTTATTGGAAACGGTATCTGACGAATATCCCGATGGCCCTGGTTCTGATGACTCTTACCATCCTGGCCAATATCGCGATCGCGGGGATTGCTGCACTCCTTCCCAAGCCGAAGTTTGCGGAAAGCTTCATAAAAGACGTAACAGGAATAGATACGAGCAGCAAGCAAGCCACATGGGAATCAATCAAGGGCAGCTTCGCGTCTTTCACGAAATGGCAGACATGGGTGAAGTTGTTGATGCCACCCATCCCATTCTGTGGAGCGCAAGGGTCTTCCGCGATAGGGAGCCCGAATGTAACTGTGAACGGCGGCCCCTTGGGGTTCGTTGCACCGCTAATGGCAACTTCTTGCAGCGATATTCCGATTGTGCCGAATGCCATGGTGCTGGGTTTTACTAACGTGATGGTAGGCGTCACGTTGGCGGATATGCTCCGGGGTATCGCCGTGCATGCGGCGCAGGGAGCCGTCGGATTGGCTACGGCGAAAATGGCGCAAGGACTTCAGGGGAAACCGGGCGCCGGTTGACATTAAGATCTAGGGGACCGGTCTGGTCTTCAACAGAAGGATAAACACTCGAATGCAATCAGGACGCGTTTCCGTCGGTCATCCCGTCGATGTTTCGTCGGGGATTATGTTTGAAGAGTCCCGTGACGTTTGGCTACCCGGGAAAATGCCGCTTACTTGGCTGCGTCGGTATAGTACGACCCTCTTGGAAACCGTCGGAGTGTTTGGACCCGGATGGAGGGACAACTATTCCGCATACCTTTCTCAAGAGCAGAATCTATTCCGATTTATGACGCCCGAAGGATATGCAGTAGAGTTCTGGGATCGCGAACAAGTCCTCTCTTCAGGTCGCGTCCTAGTGAATCTGGCCCACTTTCATGAGCTGAAACTAGAGAAAGGCCGCTACGTAGTTACACGCTGGAACTCTGCTAACCCGCAGCTAGAACGTTACATCTTCAACGACAGACACACTACTGGGAAGTCAGCTTTGGCAGCAATAGAGAATGAGGCTGGAGAAGCGATAGACCTTCTCTACGATTCGGTGGCCATCTTGTTGCTGTTCAGCAAAGACGCGAGGGGCGCAGACTGTCCTTCGCCTATAACAATGCTGGCCGATTGCTGTATATCGTAGCTATCTCTGGCCAAACGGAGAGCGTAGTCGTTCGCTACGAGTACGATGACTTGGGCCGGCTCAGCGTAGCCATGGATGCTTTGGGTTTTGCCGCGCGGTATACGTACGATACCGCGGACGGATGACTCGCGAGTCGCGAAAAGATGGCGGCGTGTTCGAATTCATATATGACGATAAAGGACGTTGCATCAAGGCTGTCGGGATTGGCGGGTATGACGAGAAGACTTTCCGTTATCTGGACTTAGTCAATTGGACTGAGGTGACCAATAGTCTGGGGTCTGTCTGGCGATTCAATTGGAATGAAAACGGTCAAATTGTAGCGGCTGTTTCGCCCAATGGCGCGGTAAACCGAACCGAGTACGACAACAATGACAGAATCGCGGCTAGCATTAATGCGGAGGGTGGCCGAACCCAGTACTCTTACGACGAGGTCGGCAATAGAAGTTCCGTTCAGCTACCTGATGGAGCGGAGTACAAATACGATTTCAATGTGCAACGCCGAAACACTTCGGTAACAAATCCAGCAGGGGCGACATGGAAATTCCAATATGACGACACAGGGAAAGTAAGTGTCGCAACGCTTCCGACGGGTTTCGAATGGCGGCACACCTGGACCTCTAAGGGAGATCTTTCCCTGGTTACAAATAGTGCGGGTGGAGAATGGCGATATCGATACGATGATCTTGGGCAATTGCACGAGATTACTGATCGCAGCGACTCAACAATTCGCTACGAGTATGACCAGTGGGGTTTCCAAACAAGATTTATTCATCCGGCTAACGGCGAGCGGCGCTCCGAACGCAATATAGCGGGACAACTAACGCAGGCGATGTATCCGGACGGCTCCGTCTTCAAAATGGCATACGACGCGGGAGGCAACGTCGTACGGACCTTAGTATCGCCGGGGGGCACGTATACGTTTCGGTATGGCCGGTGCTGTAATCAACTTCTCGAAGAGGAAGCGCCCGATGGATCTGTTACACGCTATGAGTGGAGCACTGAACCGGGGCGTCTCGATGCCATTGTAGACCCGATGGGTGAGCGTCACTCGTTTCAATTCAATGAAGACGGGTATTTGATTCGAGAGACTTTCTCAACGGGAAAGCTGGTTTCCTATTTACGTAACCTCAAAGGCGAAGTGATAGAGCGCGTCAATGGTGTTGGTGAGACCACGCGATACACTCGTGACGCCTGTGGTCGTATAACTCGCGCCGTCTTCTTTGATGGTTCGGAAGTGAGCCTTGAGTATGGTCCGAATGGCAAAGTAGTCGCCGCCAAAAATTCCGCCGGAACCGTGCGGTTTGAACGTGACCTTATGGGTCACAGAGTTCGGGAAATCTTTGATGACGTCACGATTGAGAATAACTACGACTCCTTGGGCCATCGCGTTAGCCGGAAATCCAGCTTGGGTCACGAGACAGCTTACACATACGATCACTCGGGTGCTCTGACTGAACTGGCTTTCTCGCCCCATCATCAGATCACGGCCGGATATGACCAGGCACGGCGAGAGATCATCCGAACCTTTGGTGGTGTCGCTACCTTAAAACAGGAATACGATGCCGCTGGGCGCCTCTCTGCTCAGAATCTAGATCATTTGTCAGAACGCGTCGTCAGTAGGCGGTTTGAGTATGGCGAGACAGGCAAATTGTCTGAGATGTCTGACGGGAAGGGCGACCGCACCAGGTACTCATACGATTTATTGGGTCGTCTGGTTGAACGCGAGAGTACAGGAGATGTGGAGAGGTTCGCGCACGACAAAAACGGTAATATCACATGGACCGAGAGGATTGACAGCGGAGATGCCGCGGTGCTCAAGGCTGAGATTGGACCCGGAAATCAGGTCTGGCGGCACGGCAATGCACATTTTCAATACGACACAGACGGAAGGCTCACAAGTAAAACCGAGATCGGTGCATTCGGCGAACAAAGGAGATGGTCCTATCGGTGGAACGCTTTGGGATTGCTCGCTGAAATCACCAACCCCGCCGGCGAGCGCTGGGAATATATTTACGACGCCTTCGGCCGACGGGTTCGCAAGAGCGGACCCAATTTCGATCGACGTTATGTGTGGGATGGCAACGCCATCCTTCACGAACGAGATACGACCGGCAGTGTGCTTGTGACCTGGACTTTTTCGCCGCAAAACTTTTCACCCATTGCGAAACAAGAGAGTAGCAGATGTTACTTTGCCGTCAACGACCACTTAGGTACGCCTAGGGAACTTGTCGAGCGAAGCGGGCGCGTAGTTTGGTCGGCTTTCCTCACTTCTTTCGGCGAAGTGAAATCCCAGAAGGCGCTTGGCACGGATTGCTTAGTGCGCTTTCAGGGCCAATGGCTGGATTCGGAGAGCGGACTCCATTACAACAATTTGCGTTACTACGATCCAAGCCTGGGTGCGTTCATTTCAATGGACCCCGTCCCGCTCGCAGCGGGAATTAACGCGTATCAGTACCCGGCCGACCCGGTCAACGCGATCGATCCCCATGGTCTCCAGCCGCAATACTATCCTCTAGACGGCCAAGGACGCCCGACGGGTGCGTATGGAGATCTTAAGCCCAGCGATGTGCGGCCAACTGATACTTCTCCCCCCTCACTCGATCCGCCGGGTTGGGAAGGAGGTGCTCATCCTGATCACCAGCAGCGGAGTCACCTGGTCGCAGACACCCTGGGAGGGAGCGGCGACGATCCACGCAATATCGTTGCCCTGACAGACGGCTCCAATCACCCGGGAATGAGCCAGGAAGAGGCGAAGATCAGAAACTACTTGAAAGCCAACCCAGACGGCAGCGTCACGATGGAAGTACGCGTCGAGTACGATGGTGAGAACCCGACTCCGTCCACCGTCAACATGTATGCACTTGATGAGAATGGCAACGTGATCGTTGACGAGCGCATTGAAAACGGAAGACGTCAGAACACCAAGTGTTGTGCTACGACTTGATTCATGAGCGACGCCGACAGTTTTCCATCGCTTGAGATTCTTGGTCCGATCGGTGTTACGGCTACTGAGTCGGCTCTCGCCGAAGTGCGTCTTCAGGCGCCACAAGGATTCCAACTGCCTCGTTCATATCAAAGATTTGCAACCGCTTACGGCTATGGTTTGCTATGCGGATTGTTCATAGTCTACATTCCCATGGAGACTCCAGACTCGCTTTTAGAACGCAACCGAGTGTTGACCAGTGTCTTAGAAGACGGGATTTCAAGCGGTCTCTTCGAATACGAACCCGATGGCTCTCCTGATCTTGCTCGTAGGCTTGTGCCGTTTGCAATCAGCGAAAACGGGCACATACTTGCCTGGGATCCTGAAGAACGAACCGGCTCTCATGAGTACGCGATTTATGCTATCGGATCTAAGCTGCTCGCGATTCGTCGTGCTGCTCGTACTCTATACGACTTTACCGAAAAGTGCCTCAATGATAGTGTTCGCTCTATGCTGGGGTCTGGGTACAAACCATTGGCGCCGACTTTCAGACCATATCCGGTTCCGGTATCGAACCTAAAGCCTATTTAGCTGAGCCCGCGGCTATTGTGAGTCCAACGAAGCGAGCATATCTTGAAGTGTTGCTCGCGGAAGAAAGCCGTAGCTGGAAACCGACTTCACAAATTTGTCCAGATCAAGATTGCCGCGCTTCGACTGTTCCAGAATGCCGCTACGCCAGGAATAAACGCACCTATGATCCAGCATGAGATACAACGCGACGAGCGGAACCAGCAGAGTCACACCAGCTAGTGGCCAATAGTTCCGCATCCCAAGAGCCCCCGCAACACAACCAAGACTCAGCCCGCAAACGCAGATGATGACATTCCGGTAAAGCCTCGTACGCCGCTCGATCGTTCTTATCGTTTCCGCAATGGCCGCCTTCAAAGGCGATGGGCTATTGGTTGCAGTCATGTGGAACCTAAGAGGTTCATCGGCAGTATAAACCCAAATCAGGTAGAATACGTCAGCCAAACCGTTCCATGGATAACCCCGCCCCCACCTCCTCTCTCAACGTCGAACAGCTACTCCATCTCCATACCCTCACCAAAGACGTTGCGAAGATCTGCCAAAGACAGTTGCGCGGGTATTTGGAAACCATTGGGATCCTGTTCCGCCCTCGTCGTACCCTGGGCGAGGCCATGGAAGGTATCGAGCGCGACTCGGCCGCTAACTCCGACCGCGCTGTCACCGAACTTCGTGAACTCTACCGCCGCATTGCCGCTCGCCCCTTTGACCTGCGGCCCGAACTCAACCTCCCGCTCGAATCAGTCTCAACCCAAATACAGCTCTACGAGTGGGAGTATCTCCACCAGACCAAAACCGATCGCGGCCTCCGCGGCATTCGAGTAACATCGCCGCTCACGTGGGTGGTTGCTTACTCGTCCACTTACTCACTCCATATGGTGCGGCAGGTTTTAGCCGGCCAGGAAGAGCGCAATGCCGAATCGGTCCGCGCGTTTGTTCTGCGTGCCTGTGTCATGCATCTGCACTTCTCCAAATTTCCCGCCATTGCCGACCTGCTCGCCGGCTTGCGTTACCGGGTCGAAGTGCGCCGCTCGCCGGAGCTCGGCGATCTGCCGCTCGTCACCGTCTCAGCGCCTTTCTCGACTATCCGTCCGCCTGACAATCTCGTTACCGTGGCCAGCGGACTCGCCGGTGGCACTTCGTTTGCTGAAGTCCTGGATGTGGACTCCGTGCGCAACCTACGCGATCCCTTACGTGAAGAGATAACGGCCATCTTCCGCAGCCATGGGCAGGAACTCTGATGCCTACGCGCAATCGCCACCGCGTTGTTTGGACGCAGGGCATGTTTCTCACGCCCCAGCACTTCCAAACGCTCGAACAATATCAGGAGGACGCGCTGCATTTCCGCTTCTCGGCCTCGTGCTACGCCAACTGGGGTGTTATCGAGTTGGATATCGATGCGGAAGCTTTGGTGAACGGCATCGTTCGCTTAAACGCCTGCCGGGGTGTGATGCCAGACGGCGAGCCGGTCAACATCCCGGATGCGGACGAAATGCCGCCCTCGCGAGTAATCGCTGATCACTTTCCACCCAACCGGGATTCCCTTGACGTGTTTCTCTGCATTCCGGAGAATCGCCCGCGCGCGCGAAACGTCACCATCCCTGGCCAGCCGCAGACAAATCTCTCCGACGCGCCTCCGTCTACCCGCTACCTTGCCGAAACGCGTATGGTCCCGGATGAAAATCTCGGCGAAGAGGAAAAGCCCGTACAAGTCGCGCGCAGGACGTTCCGTCTTCTCTTCGGTGACGAGTACCGCGACGGGTTCTCCGTCTTTCGTATTGCGCAACTCACCAGAAACGCGGCGGGCATCGCAATATTGAGCCCGGCTTTTGTCGCACCTTGCCTCAACCTCGCCTCCAGCCGCTATTTGTTGATGCTGATGCGCCGGCAAATCGAGATCCTCGCCACCAAGAGCGCCGCTCTTTCCGCGCCCCGGCGTCAGCGGGGGAAAGTGCTCGCCGACTTCTCGGCTTCTGAAACTAGTCATTTCTGGCTCCTGCACACCGTCAACTCTTTTCTGCCGGAGCTGAAACACATTTGGAAGGTTCGCCACGGCCATCCCGAGTCCGCCTATGTTGCGATGCTCCGCTTGGCGGGCGCGCTCACCACCTTTTCGCTCGAAGGCCACCCGGAAAATCTCCCCGACTACGATCACGACGATCTCGGCCGCTGCTTTACGCTGCTGGATGAACAAATCCGCAGGTTGATGGACGCTGTGATTCCCGAACGCTTCGTCGCCGTGCCTCTCGAGATGAGCGACCGTTTTCTTTGGTCAGGCACTGTCAAGGAAGATGCGCATTTCCGCAGCTCTCAATTTTTCTTATCGGTCAGCGCAAAGATGGGGGTCGATGATCTCATTCGCAAGATCCCTCAACTAGCAAAAATCTCCTCGGCAGATGAGGTGCAGCGCCTTGTACGCCACTCGCTGCCCGGCCTTACTCTCCGCCACACGCCCACTCCGCCCGAAGCGATTCCCATGCGTCTGGAGAACCAGTACTTTTTACTGAACCAGGGCGGACCGCTTTGGGACGCGATCACCCGTACCCGTCAGATCTCCGTCTTCGCGCCCGGCGAGATTGTCGAGCCGAAGATGGAAATCCTGATCGTTCTTGAATAAGAGTGAGCGACCCACCGAGGAGTGTCGACGATCCCTGGTGCCCGAGGCAGGGCTAATCGACGCAAACAACCCAAAATTCTAGCCGGTTTGAATAGTTCGACTTTACGGTAGAGAAGTTAAATTGAGTTACGCTGGAGCCACCCGCCAGGATCGAACTGGCGACCTGCTGATTACGAATCAGCCGCTCTACCAACTGAGCTAGGGTGGCCCGATATCTGACTTGAGTTTAGCGTATAGGTTATCTACCCAAAGCCGATTCTCGGAGCGCTGAGGGCCGGCACGAGCGAACAATGTCGCGCTCCGCTGAGTCGATGGGCGGCTGCTTCTCAACCGAGCACTCACCGTATCCTGGAATCAGCTTCTCCTTTCAGACTACTGCTCATGCCGGAACTCCCTGAAGTCGAAACGGTCGTTCGGTCCATTGCTCCCCGCATCGTTGGACAAACGATTCGGAGCGCCAGCTTGCACTCCCATCGAGTCACCCGTGGAGATAAGACCGTCGCTGTTGCGGGGCTGGTAGGCGCCCGCATCATCGGTGTCAGCCGCCACGGAAAACAGATACTTATAGAGCTTGATCGCGGCCTGCTTTATATCCATCTGGGCATGACCGGAAACCTGCTCTGGAATGCGGTCCCAGGCAAGTACGCCAGGGCGCTGTTCGAACTCGACGGCGGAACGCTGGTCTACAATGACATCCGGCAATTTGGCCGGGTAGAGTTTTATCCCGAAAAGCCTGCGCATTTGAAACGCGTTGGGCCCGACGCCTTGAAGATTGATTTCCCGGCTTTTTTTGCTCGCCTGAAAACGCGCAAAGGACCGATCAAGCCGCTGCTGCTGAACCAGGCCTTCCTCGGCGGAGTCGGAAACATTTATGCAGATGAGTCACTCTTCGCCGCGCGTATCAGTCCACGCGCCTCACCGCGCCGGCTGTCACGTAAACGCGCGCAAGCCTTATTCACTGCCATTGTTGACGTGCTGAATCTTGCCATCGAACATCGCGGTTCGACAATCTCGAATCACACCGACGCTTGCGGCGAACCGGGCGCCTTTCAGACTATGCACTCCGTTTACGGACGAACTGACTTGCCGTGTCTTTTCTGCGGCGGCCCGATCAAACGAATCGTACTCGGGCAGCGAGGAACTCACTATTGCCCGCGCTGCCAGCGCGCCTGAACGGGAGCCTGCTCGGCATCGTTGGCCGCGGCTGCCTGCCGTATGGAATCTGCTACCTCAACCACGGTCCGCATGAGCTTCACATCGTGAACTCTTACGATGTGAGCACCGTTGAGGATACAAGCGGTAACGGCGGCGGCTGTTGCGAACTCAACCTCGAGCGGCTGTTCTTTCTTCAGAAATGATTTTCGAGACGGCCCGATCAAGATCGGCAGATCGAATGCGTTCAGCAGGTGAAGGCTCGCGATGATCTCCGAGTTTTGTTCTCGCCTTTTACCGAAGCCAAGGCCCGGATCGATCACCAGCTGATGCTTCTGCACGCCTGCCTGCCGCGAGCGGTGCACTGCCGCTTCCAGATCAGCCCCAATCGAATACATTAGATTCTTCAATGGAGCCAGCCGGGACCATGTCTCGGGCGTTCCTCGCATATGGTTGATAACCAGGCCCGCATCGTATTTAGTCACCACTTTGGAGATCTGCTGATCGAGCACAAGGCCGGTCGGATCATTGATGATTTCCGCGCCATGCTCCAGCGCTTTTTCGGCGACACCGGATTTGTATGTATCAACCGAGATCGGTACACTCAATTGCCCGCGGAGACGTTTTAGTACCGGCACCAGCCTGCGCAATTCTTCCGCTTCCGAAATACGCTGCGAATCGGGGCGCGTCGATTCAGCACCGATATCGATGATGTCCGCACCCTGCTCTTCGAGTTCCACGGCACGGGCAAATGCGCGGTCCGGATCGGAGAAATGCCCTCCATCGGAAAAAGAATCGGGAGTCACGTTCAGAATCCCCATCAGCAGAGTGCGATCGCCCAGCACAAGCTCGCGCTGCCGCAGCTTCCAAACCCTTCGTTTGCTCATGTCCTAGTTCGAGTGTGCCAGACGCTTCCCCGATTCGCGGCATCAGCGCTCACGCGAAACTGTGGCCTGCAGCGAAGCCGGTGCTTTCGCCTGTGCGCCATTCCGCATAGCAATGGCAAGATGCTCGTCTAAGATTCTTGCGATCTGTGGATGATTAGCGCGTATGTCATCCAGGTATTCGCTGGCCAGGGCAGATGTGCATCCCACGCGGCCAGCAGGGTAGCTGAACCGCACTCCATTGGCGAAAGCCCGGAACATCTCGACCGACATCTGCTCCATCAGCTCGTGCAGTGGGTTGCCCGTAATTCCCGCCGTGCGCAGTGCCTGCTGAGCGGCAGAGAGAAGCACGGTGGGCAGCGCAGTCGTGAGCAGTTGCGCCGCGAAATAGAGCGGCTTCGTTCCGGGTCGCAGTTCAAAAACGCGCGCGTCACTTCGGTTAAGAAACTTGCGTACCTGCCGGACAGCTGTGAGTTGTCCCTCCAGAATGAACCAGCTCTTGCGCGGCGTTTGCACGGCCGCGAGTGTCGCCGTCCACGCCCCTCTTATTTGTAGGGGCTGCAGAATATTTGTACTCAGGCACGTCTCGCAAAGCACAAACGAGACATCTCGCAGGCCCAGCTCCGACGAGCAGAGTTCTTCTACAATGCGAGGTATCGCAGTATCCGGTACGCGCAGTAGCACCAGACGCGCAGCTTTCAACTCTTCGTACCCCGCGACTGCATAGCCGGCGCGAAGAAAATTGGAAACCCTTCGCGCAACGCCTAGTGTTCCGGCCTTTATAGGCCCGAGTTCCTCTGCCAGACTGGGCAGTCGCAACACTAAGGAAGAGGTCGCACTTCCCTCAACTACTAATCCGAGCGGCCGCTGGTCTTTCATAAACCCCACTCGTCTTCAAAGCTTTCATTCGATCTCGGAACTGAGCCGCCTTCTCAAAGTCGAAGGCCTTTGCCGCCTCACGCATCTTCGTCTCCAGCTCCCTAATCAGGGCCTCACGCTCTTCAGGACTCAAGTCCGCCGCCGGTTCGACCTCGTCGTCGAGCGGCACGGTCACGTAATCGGCTTCCGCAATCGCAACAAGGCTCATATCGATCGGCTTGATAATACTCTGCGGAGTAATGTGATTCGCTTCGTTATACGCTCGCTGCAGCGCACGGCGCCGTTCGGTTTCTTTCATGGCCCGGTCCATGCTGTCGGTGATCACGTTGCCGTAGAGGATAGCGCGCCCGCGCACATTCCGAGCTGCGCGCCCGATGGTCTGGATCAGAGAGCCGCCCGACCGCAAGAAACCCTCCTTGTCTGCGTCGAGTACAGCAACTAGCGATACTTCAGGCAGATCGAGACCCTCGCGCAGCAAGTTCACCCCGATCAGGGCATCGTAGATGCCGCGCCTGAGATCGCGCAAGATCCTGATGCGGTCGAGGGTGCTGACCTCCGAGTGAAGGTAAGCGCATTTCAAGCCCACTTCCGAATAGTATTCAGATAGATTCTCCGCCATGCGCTTGGTCAAAGTGGTGACCAGGACGCGCTCGTTCTGTTCAACTCTCAACCTGATCTCGTTCAGAAGATCGTCCACCTGGCCCTTGATGGGTCTTACCTCGATTTCCGGATCGATCAGACCAGTGGGACGGATGATCTGCTCGACAACCACTCCCGCGGATTTGGTCAACTCGTACGGGCCTGGCGTGGCGGAGACATAGACCACCTGATCTACCCGGTTCTCAAACTCTTCGAAGGTCAGCGGCCGGTTGTCGCGCGCGCTCGGCAGGCGAAACCCGTAATCCACCAGGATATTTTTACGCGAACGGTCGCCATGAAACATACCCTGCAGCTGCGGCACGGTCTGATGACTCTCGTCTATGAACAGCAAAGCATCGTTAGGAAGATAATCGAGCAGTGTCGGAGGTGCTTCGCCCGGCAGACGCCCGGAGAAGTGGCGGGAATAATTCTCGATTCCGTGGCAGAATCCGATCTGCTTGATCATCTCGAGGTCGAACATCGTGCGCTGATACAGACGCTGCGCTTCAATCAACTTCCCGCTACTCTCGAGCTCCTTGTGCCACCACTGCAGCTCGTTCTCGATACTCAGCATCGCTTGCTGGCGGGTGGGGGCATCCATGACGTAATGGGTTTTCGGATAGATTGGCAGGCGCAGATAGGTCTGCTTCACCTGTCCGAGCAGTGGGTCGATTTGGCTCAACGATTCGATCTGGTCGCCCCACATCTCTATGCGAAACGCATTGTCGTCATAGGTCGGATAGAGTTCGATCACGTCGCCGCGCACACGAAACGTGCCACGGCGGAAATCGTGATCGTTCCGGTCATAGAGAATTTCGACCAGGCGTTGTGTGAGCTCTTTGCGGCTGATCTGCTGGCCTTTCTCAAGCATCAGCAGCATGCCGTAGTACGCTTCCGGGGAGCCCAGACCGTATATGCAGCTTACGCTCGCGATGATCACACAGTCGCGCCGCTCAAACAGCGACCGCGTGGCCGAGAGGCGCAGCTTGTCCAGCTCGTCGTTGATCGTCGCCTCTTTCTCGATGTAGATGTCGCCCGACGGAATGTAAGCTTCCGGCTGATAGTAGTCGTAGTAACTGACAAAGTACTCGACCGCGTTCGAGGGAAAGAACGTCTTGAATTCGTGGTAAAGCTGCGCCGCAAGTGTCTTGTTATGAGCTAACACCAGCGCCGGGCGATTAAAGGCTTCAATAATCTTGGCAACCGTGAAGGTCTTGCCGGAACCGGTTACGCCAAGCAGAACCTGGTGCTTTTCGCCATCGGCCACGCCCCGGCAGAGCTGTTCGATCGCTGCGCCCTGGTCGCCCCTCGGCTTATAGTCAATCTCCAGCTTGAAGGGCACGTCACAAGTATAAGAGGAGATTCGCTCAGAGCAATGCCGAGATGGAGTCGGCGCGTTCGCGCTCGGCGTTATATTCGCAGCCGAGCAGGGCAATGCAGGCGATTAGGTAGAGCCAGATCAGGAGGACGATTACGGTGCCCAGGCTTCCATAGAAGAAGTTGTAGTTCGCGCGTCCCACGTACCATGCGAAACCGATCGTCGCCAACAGCCAGAGAACGGTGGCGAGAAATGCGCCCGGCCAAACGCGCAGGAATCTTGAGCGCGCACCGCTTTGCAGGCGATGCGGCTCCGGGCGGTGATTCGGACCAAAGTAGTACAGCAGTCCGGTAACAAGAGTGGTCGCGCCAAACGCCAGCACGTATCGCCCGATTTTCCAGGCAAGCTCGACAGGCGCGCTCAAATCCGAAACTCCGATCCAATGTACGAATGCCGCTTCGATCCGATTGCCAAACAGGATCAGGGAGGATGCGCCCACCGCCGGGAAGGCGGCGATCAGTACAAGGAAGATGGCCATCGCCCGCTGTTTTAAGAATGGACGTCCAGAGGGAATCCGGTAAGCCGCTTGAAAACCTTCCATCAGGCTGACCATCGCGCCCGAGCCCGCCCAGAGCGATAAAAGAACCGCCACTACCGGAACCGAGAGCGGCCGCGCTCCGCGTTCTCTCAAGCGAGAGAGCACCAATTCTTCCGAGCCCGGCGGCACTACCTGCTGAGCAAAGCCGGCAATGATGTGTACCACCGACCGCGCGTTTGCTTCGAGCAGTATGGCGGTCAAGGTAGTTAGAATCGGGAACAGCGACAGCAGAAACGAGTAGGCGGCGCCTTTCGCGATACTGAAGCAATTATCTTCGTAAGCGGCCACAAACGCCCGCCGAAACAGCCACCAGCTGTGGGCCCAGAAGCCCAGCTCGACAATGACGCTTTCGGGAAGTGTCTCAACGGTCGCGGTCTCGCGAGACACAGGAGCACTCTCTTCCAAAAAAACTCCCTGCCGTTGATGATACCGGAACCGCGATGGCCGGCGGAGGTTCGCAGGCCGCGTCCACGAACGCTGATTGCCCAAGGCTGTTTGCTATTCTGGCGTTTCACATCGTCTCCCCTGCCCTTACGCTGGACGTGCGGGGGCTGCCCGTTCCACGCATGCATCCCTTTGAACTCACGCGCAAACTTATCGATATCGAGTCGATAACTCCGAACGAACGCGAGGTGGGCAACTACCTGGAAGCTCACCTCGGCGAGCTTGCGGCGCGGTTTGATGGTCAAGTGGAGCGAATGCCGGTTGAGCCGGATCGCGATAACATCTTCGTGCGCTTCGGAGAGCCTCTGGTGGTTCTCTCCACCCACATGGATACGGTTCCGCCGTTCATTCCGTCGCGTGAAGATGAGGAGCATATCTGGGGCCGTGGTGCCTGCGATACGAAAGGCATCATTGCGGCGATGATCACCGCCTCAGAACAGCTTCTCCAGGCCGGGCAGCGAAATTTTGGGTTACTGTTTGTTGTTGGAGAGGAACGGAACAGTGCCGGTGCCGTCGCTGCCTCGCGCACTCCCCGGGGCAGCAAGTTCCTCATTAACGGCGAGCCGACCGAGAACAAATTAGCGCTTGGATCGAAAGGCGCGCTTCGTTACAAGGTAAACGCGAAAGGCCGTATGGCGCACTCGGCGTATCCCGAACTCGGCGAGTCAGCGATCGAGAAGCTTTTGATTGCTCTGAATCGTATACGCGAGGTCAGGCTTCCGGTGGACGACTTGCTTGGCGTGAGTACTCTTAACATCGGCCGCATCGAAGGCGGCAGAGCGCCTAATGTGATCGCCGACAGCGCGTATGCGGAGATTCTCATCCGTGTCGTCAATGATCCGGCCGAGCTTCGCAAGCAGATTGAGAGTGCCGCCGGGCCCGAAGCCAGCGCCGAAGAAGTCTTGCTGATACCTGCCGTCCATCTCGGCTCCCTCGATGGTTTCGAAACCACGGTTGTTGCTTTCACGACCGACATTCCAGCCTTTGACGGCGCCTGGGGGAAACCATACCTGATCGGTCCGGGCAGCATTCACGTGGCACACACTTCGGAGGAGCGCATCCCGAAAGCGCAGCTCCTCGAAGCTGTGAGCATCTACGGATCTCTCGTCCGGCGACTCGCGCGAGAGGGAGGCGCATGAAGACGATCGAGGTCGGAATTCTCGGCGCCACCGGTATGGTGGGCCAGCATTTTATTCGCTTCCTGCAGGGGCATCCGTGGTTCAAAATAACCTGGCTTGGAGCCAGCGATCGTTCCGCCGGGAAGAGGTATGCCGATGCAACTTCTTGGCGGCTTGATGGGAACATGCCCGCCGAGATAGCCGCCATGCTCGTCTCTGAGTCAAAGCCCGGAAATGCGCCGCAACTGGTCTTTTCCGCCATGGATGCTTCGGTGGCAACCGATATTGAACGCGCGTTTGCGCAAGCGGGGCATGCCGTAGTCTCGAATTCCCGCAACCATCGCATGGAGCCGGATGTCCCGCTCATTGTCTCCGAAATCAATCCCGGGCACCTGTCGCTGGTGAAACAACAAGCGCACAACCGTGGCTGGAAAGGGATGATCGTGACCAACCCGAACTGCTCTACGATCGTTCTCACCCTGGCATTGGCGCCGCTCAAGCCGCTCGGCATTCGACGCGTTCTCGCAGCCACTATGCAGGCCGTGTCGGGGGCCGGTTATCCGGGTGTACCCTCCATGGACATTCTGGGAAATGTGGTTCCTTATATCGGTTCTGAAGAAGAAAAGATGCAGGCCGAGACGCAGAAGATATTGGGCGAGGTTGTCGACGGCAGCGTGGTCCCCCTTGACGCGCGAGTGAGTGCGCACTGCCATCGCGTGGCTGTTGTGGACGGCCACACGGTTGCCGCATCGGTTGAGTTTTCGTCGAAAACGGAAGCGAGTGATGCGCGCGTCGCCATCGAAAACTTTCGCGGCCTTCCACAGGAACGCAATCTGCCGAGCGCACCTCGCCAGCCGGTAATTTATCTGCCGCAGGACGATCGGCCCCAACCGCGCCGCGATGCCTCTCGCGAAAATGGGATGGCCGTCTTCGTCGGGCGCCTGCGAACGTGTCCCGTTCTCGACCTCAAATTCGTGGCCTGCGGCCACAACACCATTCGAGGAGCAGCCGGCGCAGCCGTTCTCAACGCCGAAGTGATGGTCTCCGAGAACCTGATCGGATAACCCGGTCATGCTGGTAATGAAGTTTGGCGGGACTTCCGTCGAGTCGCAAGAGGCTATCTCACGGGTCGCTTCCATCGTTCAGGCGCACCAGGCGAGGCATCCGGTTGTTGTTGTCTCCGCCATGGGTAAGACAACCAATCACCTTCTGCAGGTTGCCCGTGATGCTGCCGCCGGCCGGCGCGAGCGGGCGTTGGTTCAAATCGACGAACTTCGCCTATTTCACCTGCGGCATGGGCTTTCTCTGGCAGGCGCTGCCGCCGCCGACCTCGAACGCTTCATACGCACGCACTTCGAGTGGCTCGAGGAATTTGTCAAAGGTTTGTCGGTCGTGGGTGAACTCTCGCCCCGCTCGATGGACGCAATCGCCAGCGCGGGCGAGCGCCTCTCGAGTCTGATTGTCAGCTTCGCCTTGCGCGCGGCAGGTCTCGAAACCCGGCACGTCGATGCGCGCCGCGTCATCATCACGGACGAACGCTTCACAGAGGCGCGCCCCCTATTCCCGCAAACCTATGCTGCGCTCCAGGAAAACGTGGCGCCCTTGGCTGAAGAAGCCGTTGTCGTTATGGGCGGCTTCATCGGCGCAACGGAAAAGGGAGAGACAACCACTCTCGGCCGCGGCGGCTCCGATTTTTCAGCCTCAATCGTGGGTGCTGGCATCGATGCGGAAGAAATCCAGATCTGGACCGATGTTGACGGCATGCTCACCGCCGATCCCCGCATTGTCCCGGGCGGTCATCGCGTCAAGAGCCTCTCGTTTGCCGAGGCCGCCGAGATGGCCTATTTCGGCGCAAAAGTTCTTCATCCCGCTACCATTCTCCCCGCGGTTGAAAAGAACATCCCGGTAGTTATTCTGAACTCCCGGCGCCCTGAAGCCGGCGGCACCCGCATCACGGCGGAAGCCCTACCCTGCAGAAATCCCGTGAAGTCCATCTCCTGCAAGCGCGGTATAACGATTATCAATATTCGTTCCACCCGCATGCTGATGGCGCACGGCTTTCTCCACCACATCTTTGAAGCCTTCGATCGTCACGGGACGAGCGTCGACATGGTTTCAACCTCGGAAGTCAGCGTCTCGTTGACGGTCGACAATACGCATCAGCTGGATAAGATTTGCGATGAGCTTCGAAGCATCGCCGAAGTCACGGCAGAAGGCGGTCAAGCTTTAGTGTGTCTGGTCGGCGAGAATATTCGACATACGCCGGGCATCGCGGGGCGAGCTTTTCAGGTGCTCCACAGCTTGAATGTGCGGATGATCTCGCAGGGCGCTTCCGTGCTGAACCTCGGATTCGCGATCGCCGAGTCCGATCTCGAGCAAGCTGTTTCCGAACTCCACAAGGAGTTTTTTTCCGAGCTCGACCCGGCTATCTTTGGTTGAGGTGTTTGCGCCATCTATGAAAAGGCTTGCGCTGGTCGGGTACGGCAAGATGGGTAAACTCGTCGATCAACTCGCCGCTCAGTACGGGTTTGAGGTCGTAGCGCGAATCGGCAGAGCGAACTTAGAGCAGCCGGTCAGCGATGCAGACGTGGCAATCGAATTCACCACCCCGGAAGCCGCGCCGGTCAATCTCAAGCGTCTGGCCGCCGCGAAAATTCCTGCTGTTTGCGGGAGCACAGGATGGTTTAATCAGCTCTCCGAGATCGCAAAAGTTGTAGAACGGAATGACACCGGGCTTGTCTGGAGTCCGAATTTTTCAATTGGTGTTGCCGTGCTGCGCCGCCTTACGGCACTCGCCGCTGATCTGCTTAGAGACGAAGCGGATTACGGCGCCTGGGCCTGGGAGATTCATCACGACGCGAAGAAAGACTCGCCTTCCGGAACCCTGCTTCAACTGATCCAGACCATGCGCCAGCAGGGATTCGAGCGCGAGATCGACGTAAGCGCAAGCCGGGCCGGCAAGCATCCCGGCACACACGAGATCGGTTTCGATTCCGCCGCCGACACGATCACGCTCCGGCATGCGGCCCGAAATCGCGAGGGCTTCGCGCGCGGTGCTCTGAAATCCGCGAACTGGATTCTGAATCGCAAGGGCGTCTATACCTTCGATGATGTCTTGTTTGGCGGCAGCCGGATCCAGGGCACTTCATAGACTAAAGACAGGAGCATCATGTTCACTGGTTGCGGCACAGCCCTGGTTACCCCGTTTCGCCCCGATCTCAAGCTGGATGAGCCTGCTTTCCGTTCGCTCGTGCGACGGCAGATTGAGGCCGGTATCGATTTCCTTTGCCCTTGCGGCACGACGGGAGAAAGCCCTACCCTGAGCCACGAAGAGCATGTCAGAGTGGTTGCGATCACGGTAGAAGAAGCGCGAGGGCGCGTTCCGGTACTCGCCGGAGCCGGCGGTTACGACACTCGCAAGGTGATCGAGTTCATCGCCGAACTGAGCCGGGTTGGCGTGTCCGGGATTCTCTCCGTCACTCCGTACTACAACAAGCCGACCCAGGAGGGCCTCTACCAGCACTACCGGGCCATTGCGGAATCGACCTCGCTGCCCATTGTTGTTTACAGCGTCCAGCCGCGAACGTCGGTGAATCTGGAACCCGCCACACTGGTCCGCCTCGCCGAAATCGACAACATCATCGGCGTCAAGGAAGCTTCGGGTAACATCTCGCAGATGGCCAGCATCACCGCGCGGGTCCCGGAATCCTTTCTGGTTCTTTCCGGCGACGATGCCGTAACGATTCCCCTGACGGCACTAGGCGGCCGTGGCGTTATTTCGGTTGTCAGCAACGAGATTCCCTCCGAGTTCACCCAATTGGCGCGCGCTGCTCTGAACGGCGACTACGCACGTGCCCGGCAGCTTCAGCGAAAGTATCAGGCGCTCATGGAAGTCAACTTCGTCGAGACAAGCCCTGGTCCAGTGAAGTTTGCGATGTATCGCATGGGCTTGCTGGAGCCAGTGTGGCGCCTGCCGCTGGTAGGCCCCCAAAAATCTTCGCAAGAGAAGATCGAAAACGTGCTTAAAGAAGCAGGCATCCTTTCCGAGGTTCAGGTTTGACGCCAACCGCCGGGGTCGAAATGGTACGGGAGAGCATCGAAAAGCTCTTCGACGCTGCGCCTACCGCTTACTCGGATGAAGACAGGAATCTGTTCAGCAGCTTTCGGGAACTGCTGAATGCGGGCGTGCTCCGTTCTGCCGAACCCGACGACACCGAGCCGCTCGGCTGGCGCATCAACGCCTGGGTCAAGAAGGGCATCCTGCTCGGCTTTCGCATGGGCGAAACAATCGAAATGTCCCCGCTCGGCAGCTCAATCAGCTTTTTCGACAAATCAACTTACCCGCCGCAGGCACTCTCGCTCGATCGCAAGGTGCGCGTTGTTCCAGGCGGGTCCAGTATTCGCGAAGGATCCTATGTGGGCCCGGGCGTGACCTGCATGCCGCCCATGTTTATCAACGCCGGTGCTTACGTCGGTGCGGGAACGATGGTCGATTCGCATGCTCTGATCGGTAGTTGTGCGCAGATCGGCGCTCGCTGCCACATCTCGGCCGCCGCTCAGATCGGCGGCGTGCTCGAACCTGTCGGCGCGTGGCCGGTCATCATCGAAGACGATGTTCTTGTAGGCGGCGGCTGTGGCATCTATGAAGGCACGCTCGTAAAGCGCCGGGCCGTACTCGGCAGCGGAACGATTCTGAATCAGTCGACGGCAGTTTACGATCTGGTCCGCGGCACCGTTCATCGCGCCACGGATCGCACGCCGCTTGTCATCCCGGAGGAAGCAGTCGTAGTGCCTGGTTCGCGCGCTGTTCAATCCGGCGTCGGCCGGGATTGGGGCGTTTCTCTTTACACGCCCGTGATTGTCAAGTACCGCGATTCCCACACCGATACCAAAATTCAGCTCGAAGATCTGCTGCGCTAAATTTTTCGCTGCGGTCGTACCGGAAAGGCAACCCGCCCGGAGTGTGCGACATCAAACAGGTGAATGCCTGCTCGCCTTTGGGCGCTGCTCCTCCCTCTAGCCTGTATGTACACTGTTCAGCACGCTGCTGCCGCGCCTGTCTCTTTTGAGATGAGACGCGACATTGAATATTCACTCGTGAATGGCGTCAGTCTACGCATGGATGCTTCCATCCCGGCAAACGCCACCAGGGTGCCGGCCGTCATCATCGTCCACGGCGGGGGCTGGGTGGGTGGCGATCGCCGGTTCATGGTCGAGCCGCTTTTCCAGCCCTTGACGGACGCCGGTTTCGCCTGGTTCTCCATCGATTACCGGCTGGTCACAAACGTCGCCCAGTTTGGTCTCGGAATCGAGGATGTGGAATCCGCGGTGCGTTTTATCCGATCGCATGCCTCCGAGTTCCGCATCAACCCGGATCGGCTTGCGCTGCTGGGCGAGTCTGCTGGCGGGCAGCTTGCCGCTATGGCCGCCTTACGCCTCTCTGAACGGGATACCGTCAAAGCTGTTGTGGCGCTGTATACTCCGACCGATCTGGTCTCGCTGATGCAGAATTCGAACTACATCCCATCCGAAATCCGCAGTTCAGTGCAAGGCACGCCCTGGGAGAAGCTGATCCTGGCAGGTCTGGCCCAGCTCTCACCGATCGAGAACGTGAAGCGCGACATGCCGCCTTTTCTCTTCATCCACGGCACCGGAGATCGCCTCGTGCCGTTCCAGCAATCAACCGCCATGTGCCGCCGCATGAAAGAAGCCGGCGCAAGCTGCGAAGTCTACCCGGTTGAGGGTGCCGGACACGGTATCCGATGGTGGGAATCGATGCACCGCTACGCCTCATATAAACAAAAGATCACAGACTGGCTGCGCGAGAAACTAGCTGTTGGAGAGATAGCAACGGCCTCGAAGTAGTCCGCGCCTCAGCGGAGCCCGTGATAGCCTCTCACCCATGAGTGGAGACTCCCTGACTCGGCGCGAAGCTTTACTGGCACTCGCTCCGTTGCCGTTTATTGAGAGCCCTGCCGGAAGTCAAGCTGGCGAGTCTTCAGTCTGCTTTCTGAGCGCGATCGAAATGGCGCGGCTCATTCGCGCGAAAAAGTTATCGGCACGCGAGTTATTGGCAGCCCACCTGAAGCAGATCGAACGCGTCAACCCGAAGGTAAATGCGATCGTCACCTTGGTTCCGGAATTAGCCGGGAAAGCTGCCGCCGACGCCGATGAGCGGCAGGCGCACGACGAGCCCTTAGGTCCGCTGCACGGCCTGCCCGTAGCGCATAAAGATCTGCTGGAAACACGCGGTATTCGCACCACCTTTGGCTCGCCCCTTTACAGAGAAAACATTCCGCTCGAAGACGACATAGTCGTTGCAAGAATGCGGCGCGCAGGCGCGATCACCATCGGCAAAACGAACACGCCTGAGTTTGGTGCGGGATCGCAAACCTTCAATCAGGTGTTCGGCGCAACCTACAACCCTTATAACCTTGCGAAGACTTGCGGCGGCTCGTCCGGTGGCGCAGCGGTTGCCTTGGCCTGCGGATTGGCGCCGGTTGCCAGCGGCTCCGATAGTGGTGGCTCTCTCCGCAATCCGGCTGCTTTCTGCAACGTAGTCGGCTTCCGGCCCTCGATTGGCCGCGTGCCCAATCCCAAAGCGCCTTTCGCCTGGTCAACTCTGAGCACTGCTGGCTGTCTGGGTCGTTCGGTGGCGGACCTCGCCTTCGCGCTGAGCACGATTGCCGGACCGGATCCCCGCGCACCGCTTTCGATCGATGAGCCAGGAAGTCGCTTCGCTGCTCCGCTCGGCCGCAACTTCAAGGGAGCGCGCGTCGCCTGGTTCAAAGATCTTGGCGGGGTGCCTTTCGATGCCGCGGTCCGCGATGTTGTCGACGGGCACCGCAAAACATTCGAATCGCTAGGCTGTGTCGTCGAACAGGCGGAGCCCGACTTTGCTCCTGCCGAGATCTCGTTTCGCATTTTGCGCGCTTGGAACTCGGCCGCGACTTACGGCGTGCGGCTGCATGAGCACCCTGACGCGTTCAAAGACACGATCAGGCTGGAGACCGAAGAAGGGCTTCGCCTGACCGGCTCTGACCTTGCACGTGCCGAAACCGCCCACGCGCTTATTTGGCGGCGCTTTCAGGCCTTTCTCGAACGCTACGAATATTTTGTACTGCCGACCACGCAAGTGGCTCCTTTCGACGTCAAGATGCCCTATCCACCGGAAGTCGCAGGCATGAGACTTGAGAACTATATCGATTGGATGAAGTCCTGCTGGTACATCTCGTCCACCGGCAATCCGGCGGCTTCCGTACCTGGCGGCTTTACACCCGAAGGGCTGCCAATCGGGGTGCAGATCGTGGGCCGCAACAAGGCCGACTTTAGTGTCTTGCAGCTCGCGTATGCATTTGAGCAGGCAACTGGTTTTGGCAGAAAACGGCCGCCGGTCGCGTAACCGTCTCCAGTCCCTGTCGACTGTCCGAGAACTCACCTGCCTCTAATCTGATTCAATAAGGGGACCACACCATGTCCTTCGTTCCTCTGTATGACACTGCGTATCGCGGTGATGCGCAGGCAATCTATCGCCAGATCCGGGCCGAAACCTATGATGTCGATCTGGGGCAGACCGGGTGGATGAATGCCGAGGAGTTGCGCGGATTTCTGCCGCTACTGAATATCACGCCTCAAAGCCACATTCTTGAAGTAGGCTGCGGAGCCGGCGGATGCGCGCTGTATCTGAGTGGACTGACTCGCGCCCAGGTTACCGGCATCGATCTCAACCCGAACGCCATTGCGGAAGCTCGGAGTTCTGCCCAGGCACTGCCGGAGGCTCGGATCTGCTTCGAGCAGATCGATGCGGGCGTGAGGCTTCCGTTCGAAGACGCGTCATTCGATGCGGTGTTCTCCAATGACGTCATGTGCCACATTCTCGATCGAAGCCTAGCGCTCGAGGAGTGGTGCCGGGTCTTGAAGCCGGACGGACGCATGCTCTTCACAGACGCCATGATTGTCACCGGCCCGATTACCAGCGAGCAGTTGAAGACACGCAGTTCTATCGGATTGTATGTTTTTGTTCCGCCCGGGGAGAATGAACGTCTGATTCGAGAAGCTGGGTTCGAGCTGGAAGCGAGCGCTGATCTGACGCCCGAGGCGGCCGCGATCTCGAAGCGCTGGCATGATGCACGGGCGCGCCGTTCGGAGGATTTGATGCGCATCGAAGGCACGTCGACCTTCGAAAACCTGCAGGAGTTTCTGTCCTGCGTTCATACGGTTTCCGAGAAGCGCCTGCTTTCACGGTTCATGTATGCCGCACGCAAGCCAAGAGCCGCGGCGTAAGCTTCAGCAAACCGCGGTGCCGGCCTAGACAGCGCTACCGGACCGCTACACACTCCGTCTCGATGATGTCCAAACCATGATTAAGGCGGACCCGCAGAATTGCTTCTAGATTGTCTGGCAGTCTGTTTCCCCGGCCACCGGAGCGGCGAATTAGTTCGCGCATGCCATCGGCTGAATTCAGGAACTGCGTAGCGGCTTGTGTCCCGCTGGTAGAGAGACCGGCAAGGATCACAATCTTGCGGTGAGGCTGAAGGCCTGTGCGCACGTTGATCAGTGCGTAATCTGTGTGAATCGTTTGAGAACCGGGAGTGCGCTCAATGGCGTACGAGCTGGCTTCTCCGGGGCGCGGATGCGTATTCACGATGCTCGCGTTCCACAGAAGCACTGGCCCTCGTGGCGCGGCAAAGACAAAATTCTGCGGTTTCGGCAGGTCGTTCAAGATTAGGTGGACGAATGGTGAGCCAATGAAGATAGTGTTGTGGCTCGACAGATCGTAGGTTGATATTTGTCGGCTCCGCTTAAACGTCGGAGCGACGCCAATGCGAGCCAGAGACTGCATCAGGACGGCGGCACTGGCAACTTCTCCAATACCCGCCAGGTCATCGTTGAAAAATACATTCTCATTCTTGCTTAGCAAAGACGGCCTTTCCAAACCCTCCTTTGCCGTGGCCGGATTCACTTGTGCGCCACGGTCGAAGACCGGCCCATTGCGCCAGCGGAGCAGGTCGCCGGTTTGATCGGCAAGATAAAGAGAATTGCCGTAAGCCACAATAGGCTGCTGATCGGTCGCACAGAAGCTTGACCAAAAAGCGTTAATCGTCTGCAGACCTTCGTCGTTGTTCACATGAAATAACCGCTGCCACGGCCGCGGCCCGGTAAATGTCCCGGCCGCAAATGCAAGTGCTGCCAAGGTAATCGCCCATAGAATGCGACGGGAGCCGCCGGCTTGCCGGAGTGCGGAACTAGGCCGCAGATCAGGGCTGATTACAACCTTTGGCGGCGGAGGCAGATTGAGCAGAGCGGACTCGCTCGCAGCTAATGCAAAACTTCTCTTCTCCTCTCCATCCGAATCGCGGCGGCTGAAGATAGGAACGTAGTGACCTTTAGGAATATCGACGAGTATCGCGTCAGCCTGGCCAACCTCGCTGTAGTATTCACGAAGCCGCATCCGCAGTCGGTAAGCCTGGGTTCGGACAATGGTGTCGATAGATGAATCGAAAGAAGCACCGCGGGCGAACACCGCCGTGGCGATGGTGTATTCGGTGATTTGGGCAGCGCGGCCGAGTAGCGCCTCTTCAGTAACGAATCGAAGAAAGGACTGCAGCACCGCTGCTTTCTTGAACTGCGGAGAACGAGCAATTAGCTCCACCTGAGAGCGAACTTCGGAAGAGGAAAGGCGGCCCGGTAGCGAAGCCTCGATGCTCTCGGTCGAGTGAAGCTTAAACTCAAGCTCGCTGGCCACAGTCGGGAGTCTATCACGCTGAAGGAGTTTAGCTTTAACATGTTACAAAGCTAGATTTCACCGTTACTTCACTGCCCAGGAGCGTCGCCGTCGTGGGAGAGTCGGTTCATCAGCTTGCTTTCGCGGAGGATCCAGCTATGTTGCTTTTCTCGCCTTCTCTTTCTATCCGAACGGCCAAACCGCCGCTTCAATGGATTCTTTTGACCTGTCTCTTTGCCGGTGTCGTGCCACTCTTCAGCGTGGTGCCACTCTTCTGCCAGGTTGTGACGGCAACCCTGACGGGCACCATCACAGATGCGAGCGGGGCCGTTGTGCCAAATGCCTCCGTCACGGTGACTCAGGTATCCACAGGAACTTCTCGCACCACTCACACCAACGACAGCGGAGTCTACAGCGTGCCTTACCTCAATCCAGGGGCGTATCAAGTCTCCATTGAAGCGTCGGGCTTCAAAAAATTCACGCAGGAGAACGTGGCCTTGGACGTATCCACTGTCGCGCGCGTGGATGCGGTGTTGTCGCCGGGAAGCCTGAGCGAAACGGTGGAAGTAACCTCGGCGCCGCCGGCCCTCCAGACTGAAAGCGCCGAGGTGGCCAGAAACTTTGGTACCCAGACCGTACGCGAACTGCCGATAGCGAACCGCAACTTTCAGGCTCTGGCCGGGTTGGTGGCCGGTGTTTCTCCGCCTGTCCAAAGCTTTACCTCGCTCGAGGATCCCCAGGGAACAACCTTCTTCAACGCCAATGGACAGGGGAACTCGGCCAACAATACCATCGTCGATGGCGTGGACAATACCAACCCGACGCTCGGTCTAAGCGTTTACCTTCCGAACCCGGAACTGGTGCAGGAAGTGCACATCACAACAAGTAACTACAGCGCGGAGTTTGGGCGCGTTGGAGGGGCGCTGGTCAATGTGGTAACCCGCGCCGGAACAAACGGCCTGCATGGCAGTTTATGGGAATTCAATCGAGTGGCCGCGCTGGCTGCACGCGACTTCTTCAATACTTCGAACTCCAAACCGGGCCTAACGCGAAATGAGTTTGGAGTGGCCGTGGGCGGCCCCATCATCAAAGATCGTACCTTCTTTTTCTTTGGATATCAGGGACGCTACCTGCGCCAATCGAGCACGTCCGTCAATACCGTTCCCGAACCGGCTTTTCTGACGGGCGACTTCAGTTCAGTTCCAGGGCTGGCGCTGTTTGATCCGAGAACAGGAAATCCTGACGGCACCGGGCGGCAACCCATTCCAAACAACATCATCAGGCCACAGGACATCAGTCCGATCGCCAGCAAGCTGAACTCTTTCTTCCCGGCTCCGAACCTGCCGGGTATCGTGAACAACTATCTCACCAACGTCCCCTATAGCTACGACGGCAACAGCTTTGACGCCCGCGTCGATCATAACTTTTCCCAGCAGACCAAACTCTTCGCTAAGATGGCGACTTCGCATTACAACGTCGTGCAGGCAGGCGCACTGGGAAACCAGATTGGTGATGCAACGCAGGGTAAGGACTACACGGTGACGGGCATCGTCAACCTGACGCACGGCTTCAGTTCCAGCCTGCTGACCGAGTTGCGGGTTGGATACAACCGCTATCGGACCAACGTAAACGGAATCGACATGACGACGGTCACCAACCAGACCCTTGGCATCGCAAATCCGAACCCGGATCAGATTTCAACCAACGGCTTCGCCAATATCCAAATCAACGGTTTGCCGGAATTAGGCAACACGCCGGTGTATTATCCACTGGTCAACACAGACAATTTACTCACCGCGGTGGACACCTGGAGCAAGAGCCTCCGCAATCACACGGTGAAGTGGGGTGCCGAGGTGCACCGTAATCGTATGGACCGCTTTCAGCCGCAGGGGCTCAATTACGGGCCCCGGGGAAGATTCGCGTTCGACCCTGGAACTACGCAGCTTCCGAACGGTCCCGGCCTCGGCCCCTACGGCTCCTATCTCAACTCGTTTGCGTCCTATCTGCTGGGCGCCCCTGACCTCACCAGCAGAACGTACCAAACGCTGACACCCACCAACCGGCAGACACAAGTGGCCGGCTTTTTGCAGGACATCTATCGGGTTTCCCCGCGCCTCACGCTCGATCTGGGCCTGCGCTACGAGTGGTATTCGCCGGTGACGCCGCGCTATAAAGGCGGCGCTTCGAACTACGATCCAAGCACAAACACGCTGCTGATCGCGGGTTACGGGGATGTCGATCTCGCCACCGGGGTTCCGTCACAATCGAGCTGGCAGCCGCGCTTCGGTCTGGCATTCCGTCCGACGGACAAAACGGTGGTGCGCGCCGGTTATGCCATCAGCAGTTGGTTGGGACGATTTGGGTTCACCGGCGGAACTTTATCGACGCAGTTTCCGGTCATCTACAACACGCAGTTGGGAGTAGCCAACGACTATGTGGTCGACGGAACATTTTCCAGTCTACCCGCCATCCAGCTCGTTAACCTGCCGGCGAACGGGCGAATCAATCCTGCACCGGATCAAGGCTTCTTCGTGATTCCCACGCATAATCCGATCCCCACCGTGCAAAGCTACAACTTCATTGTGCAGCAGCAGCTGCCCGGAAGGTTTACGACTGACTTCGGTTACGTCGGCAACTTAGGCAGACAATTACCCTTCTATCAGGAGCTCAATGCGGCCGCGCCCGGAACTGGCCTGGCAGGCCTTCCCTATTTGGCCCTGTACGGTCGCACCGCCAGCATCAGCAATCGCGCACCGGGAATCAACAGCAATTACAACTCGCTGCAGGCAAACCTGACACGACGGTTCGCCAACGGGTTCAGCCTGTCGGTTGCTTACGCCTGGAGCAAGTCACTCGATTACGGAAGCAATCAGCCCGGCTTCATCGACAATCTCGACTTCCGGCGCCAGTATGGGCCCTCCGATTACGACCAGACTCACTTGCTCACAATCAGTCACGTCTATGAGCTGCCCTTTGGCAAAGGCAAGACTTTTCTCAATAACGGCAACTGGATCGCACATTTGCTGGAAAACTGGCAGCTGAACGGGATCTATCGCTACGCGACCGGCACACCGTTCACCGCTACTGCGGATGCGACAGCTTGCAATTGTCCTGGTAATAGCAACTTTGCAGATGCCGTTTTGCCGGTGCAGAGCATCGGCGGAGTGGGCGGGGGCCAGGCATGGTTCTCCACAGATTCGTTCGCTGTTCCAGGGCCGAACCGCTTCGGAACCGCCGGCCGCAATACCATCCGGGGACCACACCTCAGCAATTATGATTTTTCACTCTTCCGCACCTTTGCCATTCGCGAGCGACTGCGGCTCGAGTTCCGGGGCGAGTTCTACAATCTGACCAACACGCCTCACTTCGCCAACCCGAGCGGCAATGTCAGCTCGGCGGGCTTCGGCCAGATCACCGGTACGCTGAACGGATATAGCAATCGTCAGGTGCAGGCTGCTTTGCGGGTCACTTTCTAGCACGATGCCTCATAAACAGGACGGACCGGGCGCGTCCTGGACGCGGAGAGATTTGGTGCGTTCGGCTGCTGGTGTTCCGTTGCTGGCCGCAGCCTTGCACAGCCAGGAGGCGGCCCCAGTTCGCGGGCGAAGCACTGCGGCCGCGGGATTGGACGGAAACCGCCTTCCGTTCAGCCGCTTCGGCTCCTACTGGGCCGTTTCAAAGCGTTGGCTCTTCGACTCGTCCAAAGAAATACCCGGCGGGCGATGGTACCTGCGATTGCTCGCTGATGATGTCAACCCTAACGAGCTGTTTGAGCTCCGGTTGCAGACCACGGCCGCAGCAAATATTCACTTCGAACCGCAGCTCACCCCGGCCAAACTGACATTGGAAGGCAGCGGGGGCGCGCATGTGCAATTCGCCATCGGGGAGGGCGATGTGTTGCGCATTCGAGGACGCGGTTGCCGCTTGCATCTCCGAGGTATCAAAGGCTCCTATGGTTATGCCATTGAGCACGGTCTCAAGACCTGGGAGATGATGGCCGATGTTCTGATGCCGCGTGTCCAAGTGAGTATGCTTCGCGGCAAGCTCGCCGTCACTGCACCCTGGCTGGACGAAAAGCATAAAGCTTCGTGCTTATCCATTGCCATGGATCTCGAAGCGGCCGAGTCCGATGGCGAGTTCGAATGTGCTTTGCAATATTACGATGCGACACCGCGACAGAATCTGCCAAACACGTCCTTCACGGAAGTCGAACAGACAGCGCAGCAGGAGTTCGAGCGCTGGCGAGATGCGCTGCCGGCGCTTCCAGCCGAATTAGCGACCTCAAAAACCGTAGCGGCTTACGTTCTCTGGTCGAGCACGGTGGCCCCGCGCGGCTTCTACCGAACACCGGTCGTTTGGTGCAGCAAAAGTTGGATGAACCGGATTTGGTCTTGGGACCACTGCTTTGTCGCCGTCGGTTTGTCGGCTTCACATCCGGCACTGGCTTGGGAGCAGTTTTCCCTTTTCCGTGACATGCAGGACCCGGCCTCCGGAATGTGTGCCGATTGGTTCAGCAACGTCCGGCGCAGCTGGTTATGTACCAAGCCGCCTGTTCACGGCTGGGCGCTGCGGCAGCTGATCGAAAATCCCGGCAGTCGCGTGTCCACACAACAACTGGAGCAGGTTTACGAACCACTGCGGAAGTGGACTCAGTTCTGGATAACCGAACGCAATCTCGACGGTGACGGCTTACCCTATATCCTCAATCCGAACGAGAGCTTCGACAACACGACCGCCAACACGTTAAGCGCTCCGGTAAAAGCTCCCGAAATCGCCGCCTATCTCATCTTGCAGCTAGAGACAATGGCGCTGCTCGCGGAACGCTTGGGACAAAGTGATGACGCCCAACATTGGCGCGCGAAAGCACACGCGACACTATCGATGCTCCTTCAGAAGCTTTGGGATGAACGGCACGGAAAGTTTCGAGCGGTGCGCTTGGGCGACGGAAAGAGCGGTGAGGGTGACTGCCTTTTTAGCTTTGTCCCGCTGATACTGGGAAATCGCCTGCCTGTGCCGGTGCGCGCACAAATGGTACGCGGAATTGCCACACCCGGACGCTTTCTGAGTCCCTATGGCTTAGCAACCGAGGCGTTAACCAGTCCCCGTTACGACGAGGAGTCGTATGTCAAAGGTCCTGTGTGGGCGCCGCCAAATGTATTCATCACGCAAGGCCTGGATCAGGTGGGTGAACACACGCTGGCCGGGCAAATTCGAAATTCGTTCGTGCAGGCCTGCCGTGCCCAGGGTATGAGCGAGCATTTCAGTGCGCGAACTGGCGAAGCGCAGGGCGACCCCGGCTACAACTGGACAGCCGCGATGTTCCTTCACTTTTCCGCCTACCGCGCTTGACTCGGAATGTCCACTCGCTCTTCCTCCGCCAACGAATGCCGGGTCGCGCCGCAGAGCTTACATCTTAAGACGCCGATCATTGACAATGAGACACGCCTTCAGCGAATCTTATAGTGCTGAGTAGGGCGCATCGCCGATGCCCAAGAGCTTGTCGCGCGACAGGCGGGCTTCGACAGCCGGCAGCGCTCATCGCGGAAGCAAATGTTATGACAGATACGCGTAAACAGGCGAATTTACCTGCGGTTCTCAATTCAATCGAGGCGCAACTCTACGTTGCGAGCGTTCGGGAGTCCTCTGATTTCTATACCAGCAAGCTTGGCTTCGCGGCCTCATTCACCTACGGCGATCCGCCGTTCTACGGCCAAGTGGTGCGGGATGCTGCGAAACTCAATTTGCGGTTGGTCTGCGAGCCGGTTTTCGTTGGCGATATCCGCAAGCGCGAAGGCTTGCTTTCCGCTTCAATAACGGTTGCCACTTCGAGCGAGTTGAAGCAACTGTTCCTGAATTACCAGGCTGCGGGAGTTTCGTTTCATCAGGTACTAAAGAGCGAGCCTTGGGGCGCGAGAACCTTCGTTGTATCGGATCCTGATGAAAATCTGATTCTCTTTGCAGGACCAGCCGAATAACGGCTTTGCTCAACTATCGGATCGGCCCGAGTTCAATCTTCCGGTTTGAACGGAGTTTCCCCGGCGGTCACCGGCTCTGCCGTCGCCTCTTTTCCGAGCTCGGCAAATATATTCGCCAGATAGGCTTGCGTCTCTAGCGGATACTGCAGCGCGTCCAGGTTATCGGCGCGCGTCGCCCCGGCGTTATAAGCGACTAGCGCCAGCCGCAGGTCTCCGTTATAGCGGTGAAGTAATTGCTTCAGATAGGTCGTCCCTGCCTGCACATTCTGCTCCGGATCGAACGGGTCGGTGACGTGCAGTTGAGCCGCTGTCCCAGGCATCAATTGCATAAGCCCTTGCGCGCCCTTTACCGAAATAGAACACGGCCGGAAAGCAGATTCCTGCCGTATCACGGCTCGCAAAAGATCGCGCGGCAGGGACTGTTTCTTCGAAGCGGCCGCTATCAAAGACTCCACATCGTCCGTCCCGAGCGCCGGGCAATCCGCTTGCCCGCTTGGCGCCGGCGGCAGAAGGTCAGGATCGCCGGCCAGGGTAGACTCCGTCGGCACTCCCGATTGCTGTAGCAATGACTCGCGTTGTCTGTTCAGCGATTCGCGCTGCACATCGATCCCGCTCAGTTGCGCGCTCGTCGAGGCGGGAGGTCCGGACGCGCCGCTTGCACTTGAAAATCCACCAATCAAAAGCAATGCTGTTGCCAGGCGCGAAAGAGAGCCGTTACACATCCATCGATGTAGTCCGCCAAGGTGCGCAAATGTCTCGCCGGCCGCGCCGGTCTGGCCCTAAGCGGCAATGGACTCGACTTTAGCTTTGAACGACTCCTCCATCTCTTTGAAACTGGGCCGCACCGTTGCCGGTATGGAGCGGCGCGAAAACTCCACCGCGAGGATTGGCGCGGCGCCGCGGAAAAAAGCAATCAGGCCGGTCCGCAGGCAATGGTAATACTGCGATTCGGAGTCGTTCGATTTGGTAATACTCGCTGCCAGGGGAGACAAAAATCCATAACAAAGCAGAATTCCCAAAAAAGTTCCGACCAGCGCCGCCGCCACTCGCTTGCCGATCTCTTCCGGTGGGCCGCCCAGCGAGCCCATCGTGATCACCACTCCCAGAACAGCCGCCACAATGCCAAGCCCAGGCAATGCATCCGCCACCGTGGTCAACGCATTCACGGGCACGCTGACTTCCTTGTGATGCACCTCCAGATCGAGCTCAATCATCTGGTCCAGGTCGTAATGCGAGACGGTTCCGCTCATCCCGGTTCGAATCGTGTCGCAGATGAACACCACCGCGTGATGATCCTTCAGGATGTCCGGATAGTTTTTGAAGAGTTCGCTGTTCTCCGGCTCTTCGATGTCGTTTTCGAGGCTGGTAACGCCGCCTTTCCTGCCTTTTCTAAAAATGTCGTTGAGCATCTTTAAAGTCTTCAGATAGCGGTCCTTGCTGTATTTATCGCCGGAAAGCACACCCAGCAGCGCTTGAAAAATCTTGATGATCACCGAGAGTGGGTTAGCAATCAGCAGCGTCCCGATCGCCGCGCCGCCAATGATAATCAGCTCAGCCGGCTGAATAAGGACCATCAGATTGCCGTGCTCAAGCAAGTAGCCGCCCACAATGGCCAGGATCACGGCGACTATTCCTACGATCGATATCAAGCTGTTTACCTCGAAATACTTATCGGTAACGTTGTGCCAATGCTGTATACCTGATCAGAAAACTTTCTGTTGAATTCCGCTCTAACTGCCCCCCGGGTCGTCGATATGGAGCTTGAGGCAGATTCTTGAACGTCAGCGATCCTTATAACGCCTACGCCGAAGGCAACGTATTCAGCGCAAATCCGCTGCGCATTGTTCTCGCCCTATACGAAGGTGCGATTGACTCGATTCGCAGCGCTCGACAGTGCCTCGCGGCAGGCGATACCTGGGGCCGCTCGAATGCCATCAATAAGGCCATTAAACTCGTCACGGAGCTGCTCGTATCGCTCGATCACGAGCAGGGTGGCGAGATCAGCGCCAATTTGAAGCGCGTTTATGACTACGTTCAGTGCCGGTTGATTGATGCTCACCTGCAGAGGTCGGAGCACCCCCTTATCGAAGCTGAGAACCTGCTTGACACCATGCGGGAAGGCTGGCAGGGCGCGGCGGAGAAATGCGAGCGTGCCGCGTCTGAGACTAACGCGCATCTCGCTCAGAGTACTCCCGCTCCGGAAATCCCTGAACCGAGCTCTACCTATAACCTATTCTCCGAAGAAACTCCTGAGTCAGTCTGCGGCGTTTCGGCCGTCTTCTGAGCAGGTTCCCGATTCGCCTTGGCCATTGCGCCTTCAATCATCTTCGCCAGCCCCAGGCCGCCGCTCTTGGCCAATGCCGTCGAGAACTGGCTCTCAGCCATCTCAATACCCGTCTCGTCACCGGTGTCCTCACCGCTTCCAAGCCAGCCCCCGGATTGCCCCTCGCGCGCGCTCTTCAGCATCTCTCCTATAAGCAGCGCCTCGAATTGCTGAGCAGCGGCGTGAATCTTTGTCCCTTTCGTGTCAGGGCTGGTCAAATCGATCGGCACCAACCCCAAAGCCGGCTGGTTGAGCGTAATCGGCATTCATTCCTCCTTAGATAACTTCCAGGTCTGCGTCGAGCGCGCCTGCCGCTTTCAAACTCTCTAAGATCGCGATTACATCCCGGGTCGTCGATCCGATCGCCGCCAGTGACTTCACCAGCTCTTCCACCGTTGCCCCCTCCTTTAGAACCACATTCCTCGATTTCTCGTCTTTTGCGGCGACCGTCACATCCGGCGCTACCGTGCCTGGTGCGGAAGAAAATGGTCCGTTCGGAACAGCCAGCAAGTGCGTTTGGATTTCCACAGTCAGGTTGCCATGCATGATGGCCACCGGCGCAATTCGTACTTCGTTCCCCAGGATTACGGTTCCCGTACGCTCATTGATCACCACTTTAGCCACGCGGTCCGGCTCAACACTCAAGCGCTCTAGTTCGGCCACGAATTCGGTCTGCCGGTTGCTGTAGGCGGGCGGCAAGGTGATCGTCACCAGGCTGGAGTTCTCGGCATGCGCAATCGAACCGCTCGCAGTGAACCGTTGATTTACCGCCGCAGACACTCGGGCAGCCGTCGTAAAATCTGCGTCCTTCAGCTGAAGCTTCACCACGTTTCCGAGCGCCACCGAAGGGGCCAGTCGCTCGATCGCCGCGCCGTTCGGAATCCGCCCCACCGTCGGGTGATTCACCGACTGCACATTCCCGCCGCCGCGTCCCGCAATGAAGCCGCCCGTGATCACCGGCCCCTGCACCGTGGCATACACTTGACCATTCACGCCGCGCAACGTCGTCAGCACCAATAGCCCCCCCTGCAGATTCGAGGCGTCGCCTATGGCGCCCACAGTCGCATCCACATCCGTGCCGGGCTGTGCAAAGGGCGGTAGAACAGCGGTCACCATTACCGCCGCTGTGTTCTTCACCGTTATTAATTTCGGTGAGACACTCACGCCCATCCGCTGCAGCAGGTTAGTCAAGCTCTGCGCTGAGAAGAGTGTCTGCTGCCGGTCTCCAGTACCGTTCAATCCGACTACCAGGCCATACCCGACAAGCTGGTTCGTCCGCACGCCCTCGATGGTCACCAGATCCTTCAGCCGCACCCCTTTCGGATTAGCGGTATGAGGCTCGTCCGCCGCGCGCGCCGGCAGCGCTGCCAGGCACAGCAGCCAAAGCAGGCAGTGCGGCATCTTTCTCAAAATGGCAGCAATCCCAAGAGCAGGCGGTATAGAAAATTCGGCCGCCGGATCGCGTCGTTCACCACGCCCTTGCCGTTGATCTTCAGCTCCAGCTGCGCCAGACTGCCCGATTGCACCGTGTTGGAGTTGGATAGATCGGCGGGGCGAACAACTCCGCGCACCGTGATCACCTGGTTTTCGCTGTTCACGAGCGTCGTCTTCGATCCTTCCACCACCAGATACCCGTTCGGCAGCACATCCGACACACGCGCACTCAGTACGGCCGTTAAATTGGACTGGCGTGACGTGGTCCCATCGCCGGTCAATGTTTGCGCGGAATTGGCATTCAGCAGATTCGCAAACCGTCCTGCCGCCGAGAGCGGGCCCGCGGCGGAAGTAATAGCGGCATTCGCGCTCGAAGCTCGCGATGTTTTCGTTTGCCCCGCGGAAACCGCCGTCGCCTGTTCGCTCACCACAATCGTGACGATATCGTCTACGCTGCGCGCCCGAACATCAGCCGCCAGATCGGCCAGCGTCGCCGGAGCTCCCCAAAGCGAGCCTGGGCTGTCGGCCGGCGCCGTAGCTGCCCGCCGATGAGCGCTCTCCACGTATTGATCGAGCGCCGAGGGCTGCGGCTGAGGTTGCAACAAGTGCTTCAGCTTCTTCTGCGCACTGGCGGGCATCGCTGCTACCAGGCACAGCACAAGGCATCCGTATCGAATCATGATTTGTTCGCTCCTACAGCCAGCCCGAATTCGCCGCCGGGTACTACCGCCACAACTCCTCTTCCCTCAACCCGCGCGTGAAAGGAACGGCCGCTCCGTGGGTTTCGAATGGTAATCACGTCACCCTTGCGCCCTTCCCCTTCCGCCACGCCTTGCACTTCCAGCCGCGCCGCTCCGGTTTGAACAATTGCATTGACAGTGTCACCCCGATGCACCTCGCGCGGAGCTTCCAACATGTCCTCCGCCAAAGCGGTTCCGGCGGCAAGCGTCCGCCGTAGCGTCATGCCTTCCACACGCGTGGGATCAAGCACGAACTTCTCGCGCTGCAGGAATCCTTTGTAAAGCTCAACCTTCAGATTGTCGAGACCAACGGTTTCACCCGCACGCAGATCCACCCTCGCCACTGCACGCTGCTCCTCGACCTTCACCCTGACCCGAGCCCAGATGGGAAACTCCAGCTTGCCCGCGTATTGCACGTGACCGCGCCATATTGAAATGTCGCTTGAGCCCGTGCTCAATCCTGCTAACGGAAATACATACTCGCCTTTCGGCACCGGCATCAGACTGCTCTCAACGATTTCGATCGACGGCTTTCGTTGTGCCAGGGCAGCTTCCATTGCGTTACGCATCTCGTTCTGACTCGGCACGGCCACGTCCCAGGCGAAACAAACATCTCCCAAGACGAGGGCTCCGTCAATGTGACTGGCCAGCGCAATGCGCTTCAGTTCGCTTATATGCAGCGTTCGCTGCCGGCCAGGCAGTGGGGCAAATCCTAACGGCATCTCGGGGGCAATCGCTGCCAGCGCGGGAAGCACCTTCGCCAGGTCGCGCCCATAGATGCGATCCGAGGAAATCGTCTGGCACGTCAGCGGCTGAATGATTACGAGCAGGATTCCAAGCATCATTGCGTCAGCTGATTGACTTGCTGGTACATCTCGTCAGCGGCCTTCACTACTTTTGAATTCGCCTCGTAGGCTCGCTGGCTCTGAATCAAATTCACGAACTCTTCCACTACATCTACGTTCGATTGCTCGGTATAACCCTGCATCAGTGAACCGAGCCCATCGCTGCCGCCGGGGGGCCCAACCTGCGGATCGCCCGAAGCGTCGGTGGCCGAGTAAAGCGTATTGCCCAGGCTGTTCAGGCCGCCGGGATTTTGGAAGTTCGCCAGTTGAATTTGGCCTGCCTTCTGGGCTGCTGTCTGGCTAGGCAGCATATAACTCACCGTGCCATCCTGAGCCACTGTGATGCTCTGCGCGGTCACCGGTATTGTGATCGCGGGCTCGAGCGAGTTCCCGTTTGCGTCCACCACCGTCCCGTTTCGATCCAGCTGAAAAGAGCCGGAGCGTGAATAGGTAAGATCCCCGGTAGGAAGCCGGATCTGGAAGAAGCCTTTGCCCTGAATTACCAGATCCAGCGGGTTGTTCGTCTGTGCGAATGCGCCCTGCGAAAAGATGATCTCGTTCGAAGCCGCGCGCGTACCCAGGCCAAGCTGCAGGCCAGCTGGTATCGTCGTCTGCTGGCCCGCTGCCGCGCCCGGTTGAATCATATTCTGATAAATCAGATCTTCAAACTGCGCCCGCCGCATCTTGTATCCCGCTGTATTCGCGTTCGCGAGATTGTTAGCGATGTTATCTACGTTCAACTGCTGCGCCGTCATCCCGCTCGCCGCGGTATAGAGTGCTCGTATCATCGGTTACCGTGTCCTTCTTTCCTTACGAATTGTTCCGCGGCATCAAATCTTGGCAACTTCTTCAATCGCGTGCCGGTTCATCTCTGCCCCAAGCTTCACCGCATGCTGCAACATCTCAAACTGGCGCATCAGCGAAACCATCTTCGCCGCCGATTCCGCCGAACCCGCGTTCGATGCTTCTGTCTTTCCCTGGTAAACCTCTGCGTCGGCCGCCGCTGACTGCGGATTCACCTTCGCATCGGCATTCTGGAAGTAGGTTCCGGCGGTTCGCGTGAGCAGCGACGGATCTTTGAACGAGACGATCTCCATCTGCCCTAGCGATGCGCCATCCTGCAATATCTCGCCCTCCGGAGTAACTTGCAATGGGCTCGCCGACTGGCTTTGCAGCGTTTGATTGCCGGTCAGCCGCACTGGAAACCCTTCAGCACTAACCAACACCCCGGCCGGCGTGAAATGAAAAGCGCCGCTCCGTGTATAGAGCGTTCCCTTCGATCCGTTCACCGCAAAAAATCCCTTTCCCGAAAGTGCAAAGTCAGTCGCGTTGCCCGTTGTCAGCAGAGTTCCTTGCGCGAAATCCGTCCATTGCTTCTCTACCACCGGCGCTTCGCCTACGCTGGCATCCGACGCGCTGTTAGCTTCGGGAGCAAGGTAAGTGGAGTAGAATTCGCGGTCCGCTTTGAAACCTGTTGTCGATGTATTCGCCAGATTGTTCGCCAGCATGTCGAACGAATCCATGCGTGCCTGTAAGCCGCTTGCTGCCGCCGCTGTCAATGGGTCCATGCTGCGCTCCGTAATGCAAGCCTGTGACCATCACAAAAATGCACTATTCCGAGCATTCAGCTGCTCTGCTTCGCTCAAAACGTCGAGTTTTTGTCAGGCACGGTTCACATTCATCAGTTTGTTGACACGAGCAGCCTGCGCCATCTTTCGGAAGTGCAGTAGTCTGCAAGTACAACAACAACGGCCTTTGCCGTGCAATGCCCGTTGACGTGACCGTCAGCACCCCGGCCTTCGATGTCTTTGCATCAAGCTCAGCGAGTGGGGAAACATCGCAAGCGCGGCATCCCCAAAGCAGCAGCTCGAGTTCCGGCTTCAGAGATACTCTGAACGCCGAAATCGGCGATAGCGCTCACCACTCAGAAGCCGGCTCCGACAAACCCGCCGCGCACAGCGGGAATAAAAAAGGCAAATCGCAGGACTCAGATTCTCAAGCTCCGAAGCCGGCTGCACCGCTTACATCGGCATCCCAAGTCGCGCGATCAGGTCAAGGAAATTCGGAGTCCCCGAATGTAAAACACGCTGGCAGCGCCGGCGCATCCAACGACTCTTCAAGCCCTGCCAGCGAGCTGGCGGCGCAAGCTTCGGTTCCACAACTCTTAGGGCCGGCAGGTGCGAATACCGAATTGCCCCAGCCGGCTGCTGGCCAGAATCGCCGTGAATCTTCGCCCGGCAAAGTCAACGGAGCCGATGCCGTAACGGCTCTTTCGCAATTGAAAAAATCAGCGCCGGTCGGTGGTGATCTCGCGCTCGCCATGCGCATCAGTTCCCGCAGCGGTTCTTCTTCCGCGGATAAAGATGCATCGGGCGACGATTTATCTCGCGATGCCGGCTCTCAATCTCTCGGATTGCCGGTAAAAGGCCAACCTTCCGCTGCCTCTCTTGCCGAGGCTGGTTCCCGGCACGAAGCCGAACCTGCTCCGGTTTTAGGTCTCGTGCATCCCGCGTCCTCCCCATCCGCCGCTGACGCCGCAAGGCCGTCGCAAACAGACGCGAGCAGCGCTTCTCATCCAGCCGATTTCGAAGCCGAGCTTCTCAAATATAGAAGCGAGCCTGTCCGCGGAGCCCACGTTCAAATCTCCGGTGCAGATAACCAGCGTGTCGATATCCGCCTCGTGGAGCGCAGCGGCGCACTTTCCGTAACTGTCCGCTCGGCCGATATAGGTCTCGCCAAAATGCTGCAAGACCGCGCGCCGGAACTGAACAACAATCTCTCTTTGCAGCACTTCAAAACAGAACTTTGGACTCCGCCCGCTAACAAGAGCAGCGAGCCGCGTTCTTCCGATGGCAACAGCGCTTCCCAACATGAGCATTCGCAGCAATCGGGCGATCGCAATAACGATCGGCGGCAGAACGGCAAGCAGCAGGACGAGCCCGAATGGATCGCCGAACTCGAGAAAAACTCAAGTGCATTTCAGAAAAGGATAGACTACACATGGCAACGATAACCAACACCACTTCCTCCCCCTACACAAACCCCGTCACCAGTTCGCCGAGCTCCGCCTCATCCGGCAATTCATCGGCGCTAGCCAACAGTGCGACTGATCCGCTCGCCAACGAATCGACCTTCCTCACACTGCTCGTCTCGCAGTTAAAAAATCAAAATCCGACCAGCCCGATGGACGGCACAACATTCGTCACACAGCTCGCGCAGTTCAGCGACCTCGAACAGAATCTGGCCATGCGCAATGATCTCGACGCGCTCAAAACAAAATACGCGGCCGATCCGGCTACGGCTAATCAAAACGCCGCCACTGCCAGCTCGCAAGGCGTATCGAGCTAGTCCACCAATCTGGCCTGAAAGGAAACTTCCACTCGCATGTCAAGCACCTTCTCCATCGCCCTCTCTGCGCTTCAAGCTCAATCGGAGGCCATTAACACAACGGGAAACAACCTCGCGAACCTGAACACAACCGGCTTCAAGGAAAACCTCGTCGCCTTCAAAGATTTGTTTGGGGAATCGTTAGGAGCTAATTCTTCGTTCCAGGTAGGGCTAGGCGTTGGGGTGCCCATCAGCAACACGATTTACAGCCAGGGCGCTATACAAACCAGTCAGTCGCCAGACTCGGCCGCTATTCAAGGCAGCGGCTTCTTCGTTGTGAGGAGCGCTTCCGACGGTCAGCTGTACACTCGCGACGGCAACTTCACACTCGACCGGGTAGGAACCTTGAAGACGCAAACCGGCGAAAATGTTCAAGGCTGGCTTGCGGATGCTAACGGCAATATCAACGCGTCGGGTTCTCCCGGCGATATCAATCTCCCCATGGGCGCGGTCCTTCCGCCGGTCGCGACTCAGAATCTTTCCATCAGCGCCAATCTCAACGCTGGCGCAGTCATCGGCACCGCCGCCGCTAGCTATCAGGTCCCGGTGCAAGCTGTTGATAGCCTCGGCAATACGCACTTGATGACCTTCAACTTCACCAAAACCGCTGCCAATACCTGGAGCTATGACGTCACTGTGCCGGGCGGCGATGTCGCGGGCGGCACGGCGGGTCAGCAAAAGTCAATTTTGAGCGCTCCCGGATCAGTGTCGTTTAATTCGAGCGGAGTCGTCACAGGATCGACTGCTCCCATAGCGCTTTCTATCACCGGACTTACCGACGGTGCCGCCGATCTTCACATCAACTGGAGCCAGGTCGATACTAATGGAACCGGCTTGCTCACCCAGTACGCCGAGCAGTCCTCCGCCTCATCCACGCAGGATGGCACGCAGTCCGCCCAGTTGAATCAGGTAGGAATCGAAACCGGTGGCCGCATCGTCGCCACATTTTCGAATGGGCAGCAGAAAGTGGAAGCTCAGTTGGCTTTGGCCGCGATACAAAATCCCGATTCGCTCGCGAACGTCGGCAACAACAACTATTCAGCTACCAGCCAGACGGCCAACCCCGCGGTCGGCTTGCCGCAGACGGGTGGCCGCGGTCAGATAGAGGGTGGCGCACTGGAAGGGTCGAATGTCGATATGGCCACGCAGTTCACGAACCTGATCGTTTATCAAAGCGCCTACCAGGCCGCTTCGAAAGTGATTACAACGGCCGATCAGATTAACCAGACTCTGATGAGTTTGATTCACCCGTAAGTCGGCGGACGGGCATCCTCACCAACTGACGCTGTAAAGCGCGACCCCCTGCCGGGGCAGGCTGGTTTCGAGCGCAAGCGCGCCATCGCGAACGTTTTCCGAACTCTTCTCTTCCAAAAGCGGCAGCGCACTCGCTTTGCGAAGCGCGGCTATCTGCTCTGCGGTTGGTTGCTGGGGACTGCCCATCGCAAGCCAGGCCGTATAGGCATTGCCGTGATCCTGATCCATCCGATATTGCCGAACGTGAACACGGCTTCCCGCAATCCCGTTGATCGTCATGTCAACTTGCGTTGGCGCTGACGGTACATCATCGTCGTGATAGTTCCAGAGAATTACTTGCACCTCACGCTGTCCGCGGGTTGCAATGCCATTGACATCCGCTTCGCCGCGAACGCCGTTAGCTTCTATGTCCGCAATGTCACGCGCACCCGAACTCTTGACCCGAAGCTGTTTTTCGCCAAGCTTGCCAAACATACGAAAAACATTCAGCACCGGTTTATCCACTCCGTTACTGGCAAGCTCTCGAAAACCGGCGAACCAGGGCTGATTCTCGAACTCGAACGCCCATGTGACTGCGCCTGCCAGATTCACTCCTCGCGCTTGCGCCAATTCCTCGCTGCGTGCCAGCATCTCCGCTACCGACACGCCGTACAACGCGCCATTCCTGTATCCGTTCTGCGGGCCTTTGCATGCCGCGCAGCCTTCAGGATCTGTTTCGCTCAGAATGATAGGAGTTCTTCTGTATTCAGGGAAGCTGCTCACGATCTGCATGCCGCGATCGGTCGCGCGTAATTGCGCTCCCAGCCCCATGCGGACGTGACCGTCTAAAAACTTGGGTGATCCTTTGGGATGAAAGCTAATGAAGTCGAGCGGCGCGCCTTGTTTTCCTGTAGCTGCGTTCACGCCGCGGGCGCAGTGTTCCAGAAAGTCGTGCAGCAGCGTATTCTTCTCCGATGGTCCTGTCGAGGCGGGCCCTCCGACAATCGCATGCGGTAACACCTGGCGCACAGCGTCAGTCGTAATGTCGTAAAGCCTAAAATACTCCGTCGCGCTGCCGTGAAAATAAGGTATGTCCGGCTCGTTCCAGACTTCCCATTTCCAGCCGTCTATCGCCGCTCCGTACCGCTCCTGCAAGTGCTTGACCCAGGCAACGATCAGCGCTCGCCACTTGACGTAGTCTTTCGGCGGGTACGACCAGCCCGTAAACACATCCGGCTTTGCCGGGAAATCATGCCGGTAAGGCAGCGGCTGCGGCGAAAGCGCCTCTGGCATGAAACCGATCTCAACCAACGGCTTCACGTGCGTATCGCGCAGGGCATCGAAAATCTCGTCGGTGATCTTCCAGTCGTAGATGGGCTTGCCGTCTGGCGTCTCGTTGTAGACGTTGGTGGAACCCCATTTCAGAGAGCCCTCACCATTGCCCGTCGTCAGGAGATTGTGAGGCCGAAAGTAAACCGGACGCGCGCGGTCGACTTCGCTCAATTCCCGTAACAGGCGTTTGCCGTTCGGCGCATAGATATAGTTCGGTTCGTCGGCGCCAAAGTAATTCCAAACCGGCTTGTAATCCCTGGCGGGATGCGCCGCATCGACCTCGATATGCACCGTGCGATCCGCCGCGGCAGCCATCCCCAACCGAACCGAGAGCACGGCTAAAAACAACACGGAGCTCCGCATAACTCTTGTTATCTGCTCGGCGGCGAAATGATCCGCTTCAACCACACCGCTAGCTCTTCAGGCCAGCGGTTCACGGGAGCGTTCGTCTGCCTTAGGCCGTAGCCATGGCCTCCCGAAGCGAACAAATGCATCTCGGCGGGAACATGATTTTTCGCGAGCGCCGAATAGTAAGCGAGCGAGTTCTCAACGTGAATAGGATCGTCCTCCGCCTGCACAAGAAACGTCGGCGGAGTTTGCGCCGAGACGGTGAGTTCCGGCGCCAGTGTATTGCTCATCTCCGGCTTCGAAAGATAAGCGGGGTAAATCAAAATGGCGAAGTCCGGCCTGCAGTTTGCCGCGTCCGCTGCGTCGACGCTTTCATAGTTGCGCTTGCCGAAGTTCGTGCTAAGCGCCGCGGCCAGATGTCCGCCGGCCGAGAATCCCATCACCCCGATCTGATGGGCATCCATCCCCCATTCGCCGGCGTGCGACCGCACGATTCCGAGCGCTCGCTGCGCATCTTGTAGCGGCGCTTCAAACGGCTGCCGGTCTTTCCGGCGAGGTACGCGATACTTCACCAGCACTGCCGCCACCGCGTGTTGGTTCAGCCACTCGCAAATCTCCGTCCCTTCCAGATCCCAGGCGAGAATGTTGTATCCCCCGCCCGGAAATACAACCACTGCTGCATTCGAAGCGCTACCCTTCGCCGCCCGGTACACCGTCAAGGTAGGGTCTGACACGTTCTCGATCTTCGTGATCTGAGCGCCACCCACAACATCCCCAGGCGATTGCTTTTCTGAATCTATAGGCCCGCTCTCGCCAGGAGCGCCGCCCGGCCAGAGATGTATCGTCTGCGCTCCAGCCACACTCGTCAAAATCAAAAACCAGAGCCCTAGTGTTATGCAGCAGAGTGAATCCGATTTTGAGAACCTGCCGCCTTTCGAGAGGGTTCGCTGTATAAAGGAGGCTAGGGACAATATCATGGCTGATACAGACGTTCTATCAAATCAAAAGAGCATCCTCGACAACCAGAAGACCATTCTCGGCAACCAGGCCGTAATACAAGAGAACCAGAAATCAATCCAAAGTAATCAGCAGGCGCTCGATCACATCCTCAAGAACCAGGAATTGATCCTCAAGAACCAGCAAGAGATTCTCGCGTTGCTCAAGAAGTAGCGAGGGCCCGCGGTCTCGCTCGTCACGAGCGAGACTTCCTACTTCGCGAGAACTTCGAAGTTGTCCTTCGCTTCCACTTCGATTCTCTGCGCTTCCGGATCCTTAATGCGGTACATGGTCGCGTGTAGCCGGTCTGCCCCGAGCGTGAACTTCACATAGTGGAAGTTCGGAAACAAGGCGCTCTGGTACAGGTCATCCGGCGTGCGCTCGACAAAGTATGGCTTCGCTCCACCCCCGCCCGACACCAAGTACACGACATCGTCCTTAAGGTGCCGCTCGTAGTTGTGAATATGGCCGGCGCTTACGATGATTCGCGCCTTCATGCCAGGAGCATTGCTCGAAAGCATGTCGCGCAGCGCGATTTCGTTCGGCCTGGGGTTATGATCCACTTCGATGTGCGTTTGGATATCGGCTACCGGCGGATGGTGAAGGCTGATCAGAACAAAATCGACCGAGCGAGGCAGGTGCGCGAGCTGATCGGCCAGCCAGCGGGCTTGATCGCTACCTGGCAGCAATGACGCATCGCTATCAACATTGATTGCATAAATGCGCGACCCTAACGCAACGGAATACCAACGCCGGTTGCGCAGCTCCGGGAAGGCATTCCACCAGTTCTCAAGGCAGGCCTGGGGATCCTGGCCGTGAAACTCGTGATTGCCGAGTGCCGGGTACACACGCACGCGAGCCGCGCGCCATGGCGCTGACTCTGCCTTATACACCGCATAGTCATTCGCCACATTACCGGCGAGCGGAACATCGCCGTTCAGAAAAATGGCGTCGGTAGACTCGGCCGCGAGTTTTTGCACCAGCCACTCGCGGACGATCGGGTTGGTTGCCGTATGGTTCGCCGGATCCGTAAACCGCATGTCTCCGTAAGCAATGAAAGTCAGCGGCGATTTGAGATCGCTGTCTGCTACGCGGAACGTCGGGCCCGGCTGGCTTAACAACTGCGATGTCGGCAGGTCCGCAGCGTGATTCTGTGCTAAAAGTCCAGCTTCGGAGGAAGCCAGAACAGAGAGGACAAGCGCAAACAGTTTCATTGTTCAGTTGACTCGATAAACCTGCAGTGCTGCGTTATCTTCGAGCGTCTTCGTATGAATAATGTAGAACTGATGCAGGCTCGGAACCAACACCGACGTTTTGCCGCTATTCGTCCCGAACTGATCCAGCACCCGGTAAGAGTCCGGCCCGCTCTGCTTAACCACCGTTACTCCTCCGGCGCCCGTTATGTAAATGCGCTGGTCCCGCGGATCGTAGGTCATATCATCGGCCGTCTCCACGCAGTCGAGTGTCGTGATCAATTTTCCTGCCGTCGCATCAATCACGAAAAACTTCCCGGGCTTTCGGCCTGCAACGAATAAGCGATGATTCGCGGCGTCCAGCTGCATCGGCGTGTTCAAGTTTAGTCCGGGTATCGTCCAGGTTGCGCGCACTTCTCCTTTTGCCAGATCCACTACTCCAATCTGATTCTTGTCACGCATGTTTACATACAGCATGCCGGTCGACCGGTCGATCGCCATGGCCTCTAGATTCGCGGACTCAACTCGAATCCGGCCTTTTTCTTTCAGCTCCTCGGCTGAAACGGACGAGATGTAGGAATAGGCTGCATTCGCGCGCTTCCCACCGTTCCCTATGTAGAAGATGCGCTTTTCCGGATCGTAGAAACCTGCATCCGGATAGGCCTCGAGTGGAATCCGCTTCACTTGGTGCAGATCGCGCCCGTCGAGCACAACGCAGGAATTGTCTCCTCCGTCTGCCACCAGTAACTGCTTTGTCTCAGGTACGTAAACAATCGTATGCGGAGTTTTCACTCCCGGCGCGCTCAACAGGTGCTCGCCTGTTTTCAAATCGAACACTTCGATCGAGTGGTGCACCTCGGCCGATACGAACAGTCTTCCTCCCGCCTCGTCAATCGCAAAGTGATCGAAGTCGCCGGTGATCTCTGGCACCGGAGTCGACCGCAGCAGGGTGAGCGGTCCCGGAGATGGCGCTTCGCTGTACAAAGCTTGCGCATTCGGAATCTGCCGCTCAAGGCCGCTTTCGATCGCCTGCGCTTTCAAGATTGCATCATCCTGCGAAGAAGCGTTCGCCAGGTTCATCTCCATAACGGTCATCCCGATCGGGCGACCTTCCTTGTCTGCCAGCGGAAGCGCTATGTCGTAGAAGCCGCTTTCGGTCACGACCTTTGCGGCAGGCTTGCGGGTACGCTCGACTTCCAGATCTGCTTGTGAAGATTTCTTTCGTAGCTTAGTTGGAATGTTCGAGGCGACAATTACTTCATCCGATGACCCGGGCGGCGTTGCATGCAAGCCCAGCTTCCGAAGCTCCGGGTGTGCGGACATAACCGATGTCACCAGTTGCTGTGCCATTGGCGCCTGAACGATTTGAGCCGACAGCACAGGCCCTAGCGACAGTCCTAGCGCTAATTGCCTGGCGCATACATACTTTTTCATACTGGTTCCCCCGGTTAAAATTCGATCCGCAACGCAAACTGAAGTACGCGGGGTGTTCCCGTACCTATGTCCGTTGCGTTCGCCTCTGCGTTGATCACTCCGAAACTGGCCGAATTCGGAGCATAAAGGCTCAGCGGCGGCGCATACTGCGGGTGATTGAACACGTTGAAGGCTTCCGCTCGAAAAAGTAAATTCGAGCGCTCCCAAAGAGGAATTCGTTTCTCGAGCGCCGTGTCGATTTGCCACTGGCCAGGTCCGCGCGCCAGGTTGCGCCCGGCGTTTCCAAACGTATCCGCTGCAGGAACTGCGAACGCATCGGGATTGAGGTATCTCGCTATACTCTGGTTCGGCGGAACGAGGTCTACTCCCGGCACCAGGTCCGGCCGTTGAGGACTGCTGGTGTTGCCGTCCGGCACGTTCCGGCCGGCGCGGGAAACAGTGACGTTAACCGGACGTCCCGTTCGCGCATAGACGATATTGCTCCATCGCCACCCGCCAAGAATGGTGGAGACGAAGCTTGCCCCGTTTAAGTAGCGGCGGCCTTGACCCACCGGCAGATCGTAGATAATGCTAGCCGACAAGTAGTGGCGGATGTCCTGATCGCTCGATGCTTTTTCGCAGGCCCGACATCTCACGTTCTGCGGATAATCGGCCTCTCCGCCGCCTGTCGACGCGTCATTGATCGAGTGCGACCACAAGTAGTTCGCAGTCGCCACCAGACTGCCGCTCAAATTACGCTGTAGAGAGAGCTGCGCTCCTTCGAAGGTAGAGTTGCTGTGTGTCGATTTATAGTCGACGATCCCGAACTGCGGGTAAGCGACCTGCTTCGTCACCGGATCTTTCGTGTTCAGGTAACTGCGTGTAAATTGATCTGTCCCTTTATTGCCGAGATAGCCGGCCGTCAGCACCGTCTTGGCCGTAACCGCCTGCTGAATGGAGAAGCTCCACTCTTGTGTGTAAGGTGTCCTGCGATAGCGGTCCAGCCCGCGTGGATTCACTGAGCTGAACGCGCTGCTTGCCAGCAGAGAGGGATCAACGGGATAACTCAGATTGGGAAAACTGCTAGAGGTCAGAAGCAACCGGCTCGCCAGATTATCGGTAGGCGCCGTGAGATCCCCGACTTGCCCATCGCCGTAGTAGATGCCGTACCCGGCTCGAAATACCGTCTTATTCTTCGCCTTTGCGGGCGACCAGGCCAGGCTCACCCGCGGCGCAACATTGTTGTAGTCCGGCTTATAAAAAGACGAGCCTTCCGGGCAATATCCGCCGGCGCAGCTCAGTGGATCGAATACAATCGCCCGTCCGTTTACTTCATTCGGGACTCCGAAGTACTCATATCGCACGCCCAGGTTCGCCGTCAATCCCGGCGTCGGACGCCATTCGTCCTGCACAAAGCCGAAGTACTCGGTGCGGCGCAGGCCTGTTACCGGAAGTGTGTTAACCAGGCTTGCTTGATTGAGCCGGTTATTTACGAAAGCATTCGGGTCCGCGAAGCTGAACTGGTAATCGTTCGAAGCGGTCGCTGTCGAATTGATCTGCACGCGTCGAATCTCGAAGCCTGCTTTCAATGAATGCTGTCCTCTGACTGTCGTTATCGTGTCGAGCCAGTCGAATGAATTTGAGGCCTGAATTTTGCCTGTGTTGTCATTCAGCGTGCTGTAATTCCCTACAATGATCGAAACCGGCAAGACGCTCTCATTTTGTGTCCTGTAATCGGCCCGGTTGAAGCCCACTTTGAATTCATTAATGCTTCGCGGCGAGAGCACCGTCGTGAGATTGATGTCGGCATTGTGGGTTGCGAGCGTGACGCCGACCCGGTCAAGCAGCACTCCATTCGGCAGGTCCTGCGCGCCATCATCGGTGTTGTAGCGGACCGACAGCGTCGTCGCTTCCGAGAACTTGTGGTCGTAACGAACTAGCCCGAAGTTTTCGTCGGTCACTTGCCGTCCCGAGCCCGTCCACCGGTCCACGTTCGGATCGGCCGTTGATCGGGTGCCTGCTGGATAGCCGGCAAGGGTAAAAGCCAGCGCGGGCGACTTACTCAGTAACGCGCTCCGGAATGCGGTCGATGGCACAAAACCGCTCAACGTTTGTCCCACGCGCTGCCGCAATCCCTCATAATCCGCAAAGAAGAAATCTCTATCTTTTCGAATCGGTCCGCCCGCGCTTCCGCCAAACTGATTCAGGCGAAACGGCGGAAGAGTCGCATCAAATGGCCCCCGCGCATCAACATAGTTGTTGCGCAGATACTCGAATACCGAGCCGTGGAACTGGTTGGTACCGCTGCGCGAAACGACGTCGATCTGTCCTCCTTGCGTCCCGCCGCTTTCGGCCGTGTAGATCGCCGCATTGCCCCGAAACTCCGCGATGGCCTCGGTCGAGAACTGCAGTCGGAAATTACCCTTCTGGCTCTGATTTAAAACTCCGGTCGCGTCTACTCCATCAAAGCGGTAATTGTTATCGTCTTGCCCGCGTCCGACAAAGCGAATATCTCTCTGCTGCCCGTTGCCGGAATCGATCGCTCCCGGTATCTGGGTCATCAGATTAGCCCAGCTCCGACCATTCACCGGCAAATCGCGGATCTGCGTGCCCGATACAACGCCGCCTACCGTAGCGGACGTTTGGTCAATCGGTGCTGCCGCTTCGCTAACGTCAACTCTGGTGGCTGCCGACTCTACCGATAGCTGCGCGTCAAGCGTTAAGTTCTGCCCGACTTGCAGCTGCACGTCTCTCCACTCAAACTCTGAAAACCCCGGGGCATGCACCGCGACTTTGTACCGTCCGATGCCAACAGCCGTCAGCGAATACACACCCGCCGAACTGGTGATCCCGGTCCGCTGCGCTCCCGTGTCCAGTGATTCAGCTTCCACGCGCGCGCCTTCGATCCTTGCTCCGCTCGGATCTAAAATCGTGCCTGAAATACTCGCCGATTGGGTCTGCGCAAATGCTGAAGAAAACACTAAACTTGCGGCAATTCCGAACAAAGCTCGCTGCATTTTGTCCTCTTACGCAGAATAAAGAGGAGATGTAACAATCCAGTTTCGGTTAGGTCAAAGTCCGCTCAAATAGTAGTTTTGCTTACTGGGCGAGTCACAGCCTACACCAAGATGTTGTCGCGAGTTCCGCCGTAGACCAACGCTCGCACCATCTCCATCCGGTAGAAGTCATGCGGAAATCCGAGCTTAATGTGGCTCGCCTCGTCCAGTGACTTGACATGCTCGGGCGTGAGTGAAAGCGAAAGGCTCGCCAGGTTGTCTTCGAACTGCGCCAGCTTACGCGCACCAATGATCGGAATCACCGCGATCTCGCGATACCGCAGCCATGCGATTGCCACCTGAGCAGGCGATCGACCCGTCTCCGCACTCACCTTGCGCAGCACCGATACCACGCGCTCGCGCTGCTCCACGTCCGGCATGAAGTTCTGCATCATCTCGCTTGCGTAGCGCCCCTCGGCATCTGGCTTCGCATCGCTGTATTTGCCGGTAAGCGCGCCGCCCGAAAGTGGCGACCAGGCAAGCAGCGCTAGGTTGAACGCCTTTGCCATGGGAATCAGTTCGCGCTCCACCGTGCGCTCCAGCAGGCTGTATTCGATCTGCAAGCCGACAAACGGCGACCAGCCGCGCAGCGAAGCAAGCGTATTCGCCTGCGCCACCCACCACGCAGGCGCGTCCGAAACACCTGCGTAAAGCACCTTGCCTTGACGCACCAGATCGTCAAACGCCCGCATCACTTCCTCCACCGGCGTGAGTTGATCCCAAATGTGAAGCCAGTACAGATCGATGTAATCAGTCTTCAGCCGTTTCAGCGATGCCTCTACCGCCTGCATCATGTTCTTGCGCTGATTGCCGCCCGCATTCGGATCTTTTCCCGGCATCGCATTCGTGTACTTCGTCGCTAGAACAATCTCCTGCCGGTGGCCCTCCATAAACTCGCCCACCAGCCGCTCGCTCGCACCGTTCGTATACACGTTCGCGGTATCGATGAAATTTCCGCCCGCCTCCCGGTAGGCATCGTAAATCTTTTTCGCTTCGTCCCTGGCCGCGCCCCAGCCCCAATCCTCGCCGAACGTCATCGTCCCGAGCGAAAGCTCACTCACTCTCAACCCGCTGCGTCCTAGAAGCCTGTATCTCAAAATTCCGCCTTCCGCTGAACCCCGCTTTGCCCAACTGCGGTCTCGCTCCCCTGAGTGATGCGGGCGCTCGCGCAGAGGTTGTCGAAATATGAAGGCACCCTCCCGCTCAAAGCCATGGCGGATAATCGGCTTTCCATGACGATTTCATGAACGCGTTCTCTCGCCGCCGCTTCCTTGCACTGACGGCTTCCTTGCCCGCGCTCGCGCAATCCAGGTTTGCTCTCACGCCTTCTGATGACGCTTTCCTCGAGGATCTCTCCCAACGCGCCTTTCGCTACTTCTGGGATCAGTCCGACACACATACCGGACTCGTGCTCGATCGTTCCCGTTGCGATGGAAGCTTGGTTCCCGGCCGCAATCTCGAAGTGGCCAGCACCGCGCTCACCGGCTACTATCTAACCGCGCTCTGCATCGGCGCCGACAGGCACTGGAAAGGTATCGACGAAAGCCGCGAACGCGTGCGGCAGGCCTTGCGCCATCTGCTGCTCGAGCAGGAACACGTGCGCGGCTGGTTCTATCACTTTACGAATCGCAAAACCGGCGAGCGCGTCTGGAATAGTGAGTTATCCACCATCGACACGGCCTTTCTGCTCGCCGGGGTCGTCACCGCGCAGCAATACTTCGGGCAGGACGCAGAGATTCGGCAGCTCGCGTCCGCCCTCTATGCTCGGGTTGACTTCCCCTGGATGCTCGACCCATCAACAGGCCGGCTTCGTATGGGATGGACTCCGGAATCCGGCTTCCTCCGCGCCCAGTGGACCGACTACGACGAAAACCTGATACTCACCATCCTCGCCATCGGATCGCCGGCAAACCCGATCTCGTCTCGGTACTGGTACGGATTTCGCCGCGGCTTGATGCAGCTCTGCGGCTACCGCTTCGTGGGACGCGGTCCGCTCTTTACTCATCAGTACTCGCAGGCCTGGCTCCGTCTCGCTCATCTCCGCGATGGCGCTCCGTTTCAGATCGACTACTTTCAGAACTCGGTCGCCGCCACCTACGCCTTCCGCGCGCTCTGGATCAGTCTGCGCGGCATCTATCCGAGTTACAACGAAAACCTCTGGGGCGTCACTCCCTCCGATAGCGAGATCGGCTACGTCATCTGGGGCAGCCCTGCCTCGCGCCGCGACCTGGACGGAACCGTCGTCCCGTGCGCTCCCGCAGGATCGCTGATGTTTGCTCCGGAGATCTGCCTCCCGGCGCTCCGCTATATGCGCGACGAGTTCGCTGAACTTATCTATGGACCCTACGGATTCGCCGATGCCTTCCACCCCCTGACCCAGTGGGTCAACCCGGACGTGGTCGGGCTGGACGTTGGCATCACACTGCTGAGCGCTGAGAATCTGCGGTCCGGAAGCATCTGGAACTGGTTTGGGCGCTCCCCTGACACCATCCGGGCAATCGGTTCCATCTTTGAACCCGCGTGAGGAATCTTCGCCCCGCACTAAAGCTTTTCCGCCGGCCTGCCGAATAGCTTCCTGTAGACATGAGGTGCCCAGACTGCAAAAGCGAAGATGTCTGCCGGACCAGACGGCGCGGTCTCCGGGATCAATTAGGATTGGTTGCCGGTCTATGGCCCTATAAGTGCCGCTCTTGCCGAAAGCGCTTTGCGGCTTGGCTCCGCTATCCCTCCGGCCGGACGGCTTCGCCCACCATACCTCGGGCCGCTTCAACATCCCGCAAAACCGCACCACTCGACGGACCCGAGTTGGCGTTTCGCAGCGAAGCTTTGCGGCCAATCGCAAAGATCGTCATCGAGGCGGAGAACCATGCCCAGCTCGATAAGATTCTGCTCGCGCTGGATCAGGCCATACTGTCGCTCCAGCAACCCGTCAGGAAGCAGGCGAATACGGCGGCGAGCTAACACGCGAAATTGTCAATAATCAGTAACAGTGGCCACGCAATCGATCTCTAGAATCTCCGAAGACGAACACCTCAGACTCGAGCGTGCTGCGGAGCGCAAGAGCGAGTTCGTTGACGGCACGAGATCCTTCGCCATAGGTACGATCGCGGCAAAAAGTTCGTTCTTTATCGTGAAATCCCGTCCCTCCACCATTACCTCATGATCCACACGGAGGCCCGGGCGGTTGAGCACTTCTTGCGTCAGCCGGATGAGAGTTGGATCTTTCGCGAGTATCGCGGAATCGGCTCGTCCGTGCTCATCCCTTCACTTCAATGCACCCTGCCGGTGGCGGACATCTACGCGGGCGTACTCGATCTCCAAATCTGAACTCGGTTCTCTAGCCTTCGCATCCTCACTCCCGCGCGGAAGGGCCCACTTTATACGGGAAGCCGAATCGCCCAATCTGCACAACCGATCTCTCCCCCGGCGGGTAAATGTGAAAAGACTCGATCTTTCCGATCGTGCTGTTGCGTTCCGCTTTTACTGATCCGAGCGCCTTGCCGCTTTGCGCTTCGTAGAACATCACGCGCAAAGAATCCGTTTCATGACGCCAGCCGAACACATACTCGCCGGCTTTCAATCGGATCTCGCCCACTCTCACCGGTACCTGTGCAAGGAAAAAGTGCGAGTACTTGCCTTCGGCCGAATAGCCGGCCGTGATCAACACTACTCCCGCGATGAATTTGCCGTTACCATTTGTGATTCCGGAAGCCGTCCGAAACTCGGTCTCGATCCGCTCTGCCCCCACCGGCGCTCGTGCCGGAATGATCTCTTTTAATTCCGTTTCTGAAGCGGATCGCCAACCCTCCGCCCGTGCCGGCTCGCTCTGCTGTCCCGCCTTCAGCAGCGCTATCGTCCCTAGCAAAGCTCCCAAGCAGCGCCTCATTGCTTCTCTGGCAGATGCACGATGCCGCGCTGTAAGGCGGTCGTAGCCGCCTGCGTTCGATCCGTCACACCTAGCTTGCCCAACAAATTGTTGATATGCGTCTTCACCGTTGCTTCAGAGATCGAAAGCTCAGCGCCGATCTCCTTATTGCTTCTACCCGCGACGATGCACTTCAGCACCTCCAGTTCGCGGGACGTCAGACTAGGCCCTCCCATGCGCTCGGCCAATCGCTGCGCCACCGCTGCCGGCACGCGCTGCTTGCCCGCATGCACGGCTCGAATCGCGTCGATCAGCTCCTCTCCGAACATGTCTTTCAGCAGATACCCGCGCGCACCCGCCTGCAGTGCGCGATAAATATCCTCGTCGCCATCGAACGTGGTCAGCACAATCACCCGCGCTCCCGGAGTTTCGCGCCGGATCTCCGCAATCGCTTCGACACCGCTCTTCTTCGGCATCCGCAGATCCATGATCGTCACCTCCGGCCGGTGCTGCCGGAAGAGTTCCACCGCCTGCTCGCCATCCGAGCCCTCCGCCACCACGTTCATGTCCGGCACCGTCTTCAGCAGGGCAATCAGCCCCTGCCGCACGACGTGATGATCGTCTACCACCAGAATGCGAATCGGTTCCATCAGCTTAAGGGTGCCTCCACCAGCACCTTCGTTCCTTCTCCCACCGAACTATCTACCGTCAGTTCAGCGTTGATCTGCTGCGCACGCTCCCGCATGCCCTGCAATCCGAAATGGCCGTTAGGCCCCGCCGCATAAGAGCCCATAGTAAAGCCTCTCCCATCATCTGCAATAGTCATGCGGAGCCGTTTAGATTGAAATGCAAGCTCGATCGCGATCCGTTTTGCATCGGCATGGCGCACCGCATTCGTCACCGCTTCTTTGCCGATACTCAGCAGCTCGTCCTCCACCCTCCCATCCAGCGCGCGATTTGTTCCGCTAACTTCGAGCGTCAATTTCACCGGCGACATACCAATCACCTGCGTCGCCGCCTTCGAAAGCCTCGATGCGAAGTCCTGGCTCTCTGCCGATTGCGATCGCAGCTGCCAGATCGAACGCCTCGCCTCGGAAAGTCCTTCGCGCACCAATACGCGCGCCTGGTCCAGATGCTCTCGCGCACTGTCGGTTGACGAAGAAAGCAGCCGCGACACGATCTCCAGCTGCATCGATACGCCAACAAACCCCTGCGCCAGCGTATCGTGAATCTCGCGCGCAATCCTGTTTCGCTCCTGCAGCACCGCGCCGAATCGCGCCTCCACTTCAGCCACTCGCCAGCGGTAAATCCAGTACGCCGCGCACGCCAGCAGAAGCAACGCCGCCGCATAAAACCAAACCGTCTGATAAAAATGAGGCGTCAGGTGAAATGTCATCACTGCGCCGCTTTCATTCCAGAAACCGTCGTTGTTTCGCGCGACTACTCGAAAATTGTAAGTCCCCGGACGGATGTTCGTATAACTGGCAACCCGCTGCGTGCCCGCTTCGATCCACTCTTTATCCAGGCCTTCGAGCTTGTACCGGTAGCGCACCTTCTGCGGCGCTGCGAAGCTCAAGCCCGCATATTCGAAAACGAATCTCGCATGTCCCGGGCTGACTTCGTGCACCTCATCCGGCCGAAATGTCTGGTCATCGATCGTCACCGATTCAATCACCACCGGCGGCAGCACGCGGTTTAAACGCGCCGCTTCCGGATAAAGCACGCTAGCTCCTTTCACGGTAGAAAACCAGATCGCTCCGTCCTTCGTTTTCCAAACCTCCGGATGTCCGCCTATGCTGCATTCTGCTACCTGCAGCCCGTCGCTTGTGCCATACCAGACGGCCGTTCCCTGCGTGCTTCGCCCCTCGGCCACGCTCTTCAGTTCCTGCCGGTTCGCTCGCGCAATGCCGGCGTTTGAAGAGATCCAGAGCTCGCCGTTATCGTCCTCCGCAATACCGTACACGGCGTCGGGAAGTCCAACCGTGGAGGGCAGCCGCCTGATCTTCCCGGCCATCCTGACATTCAGGCCTGCATCCCGCGTACCGATCCAGAGATCGCCGTCTCGATCTTCATGCAAAGCAGTGATCACGTCGCTCGATAAGCCATCGCGCGTACGGTAATTCGTAAATCTTCCGTTCTCCAGCCGGCTCAGACCGCCCAACGTTCCAACCCACAGATCGCCATGACTGTCGCGCAGAATGGTGCCCGCTAGATCGCTCCCGAGCCCGTCCGCTTGCGTGAAGCTGACGAACCTGCCCTCCACTCGATGCGACAATCCGCGCCGCGTGCCGAACCACAGCGAGTCATCTCGGTCGCGATAAATCGATCGAACGAAATCGTCCGCTAATCCATCCGCCGAAGTGATTACCGAGACGCCCTTGGCACTAATCGTGTTCAATCCGTCCGGGGTGCCTGCCAGCAGATTTCCCTCCCGGTCCTCTCCGAGCGAGAGAACCACATTGCTCGAAAGCCCGACCGCCGAAGTAATCTTCTTGAACTGTCCCTCGATAAGCTGCGCCACCCCCGCGTTGGTCCCGACCGAGACAACACCGTTGTGGCTTTCAAACACGCACCGGACTGCTTCGTCTGCTAATCCGTTCCGTGTTGTATACGTGGTGAACTTCTGGTTGCGGACAATCGTGATTCCTCCTGATTCGGTCCCGGCCCAGAGATCGCCCTCCGCATCTTCCGCCATCGCGATCACCGGCACGCCGCTGAGAGCACGTCCCGCCTGAACTGTTTGCCCGTCCTCCGCCACCCGGCCCAGCCCGGTCTCGGTACCGAGCCAGATCGCGCCTTCCCAGTCTTCAAATAGCGCGAGCGCCGCGGTCGTTGCCAGCGCACCTTTGAGCGGCTCAAAGTGACGTCGGTCCCTCTCTCGCGCAACAAACACCCCCCTCTTGGTTCCCGCCCAGAGTCGGCCCTTGCGATCGAGCAGGAGCGTCGCAACCGGCTCTCGCGGAAGATCGCACGGCGCCTCCACCCACTCCCGGCCGTTCCAGCCTTTCAGCCCCGCTTGCGTTCCCAGCCAGATAGTTCCTTTGTTGTCCGATGCAATAGCGCCCGTCAGTCTCGGCGATCCCTCGGCTATCGCAAGCACCTGCGCACGTACCCCTTGCCGTTCAGGCGAGCTCCAGCTGCTCGCAGCTCCCGGCCCAATCGCCCAGATTCGTCCCGAACCGTCTCGATGCAGCGCCAGGATGTCGTCGGTAGGAAGCTGTAAGTCCGCCGCTGCAGTTTCAAAGTTTCCCCGCACTCGGCGGCAAAGCCCGGCCGCCGTAGCTACCCAAAGTGAGCCGTCCTGATCCTCCAATAAGCTCTTGACAAAGTCGCTCTTGAGAGCAGGTGTGTGGCGTGCATCAAATACCGTAAATTGGTAGCCGTCGAACCGGACCAGTCCGCCCTCCGTCGCAAACCACAGAAAACCGTCGCGGGCCTGTAAAATACTGTGTACGGTATTCTGCGGTAAGCCGCTGCCGGTCTGCCAGGTCTGGTAGTTAAATTGGTCGAGGGTTCGCTTTTTGTCGAGCGCGTAAATCGAAATACTGCTTGCAATCAGCAAACATAGTGTTAGGAATAACTTTAAAGGTGCTCGATATTGTCGAATCAGTATAAGTCCCTGCTGTGCAGTAACGCTTAAAAAAAAGAACGCCGGAAACTAGCCTAACCATCTCATTCTATTGGAGGGCGAAAAGCTTCTTGTCTCGCCACATTATTGTTGTAGGCGCTGGTCCCGGGGGCTTGACTGCGGCAGCGCTGCTGGCCAAGGCTGGCGCACGCGTAACCGTCTTAGAGCGCTTGCCTCATCTCGGCGGCCGAACGTCCAATTTCGTTGCGGATGGCTTCCGCTTCGATCATGGTCCGACCTTCTTTCACTATCCGCAGGTGCTCGACAGCATTCTCGATAGCATCGGCTACGATCTGTGGAGTGAGCTAAGGCTCATCCAACTCGATCCGCAGTACAGACTTGTGTTTGGCAACGGTGGCGAGATTCTCGCCACGCCCAATGTCAAACGCATGGAAGCCGCGGTCGCCAAAATAAACGCGCATGATGCCGGCGAACTGCGCCGCTTTCTCAGCGACAACCGCGTCAAGCTTGAAAAGTTCAAGCCGTTTCTGGAGACTTCCTTTGATAGCTGGCGCGATACTGTCCGTCCCAAGCTGCTTCAGCTGCTGCCCATCCTGAAACCGTGGCGATCGCTTGATTCCGAGCTTGGCCGCTACTTCGATGACGAGCGCGTTCGCCTCGCGTTCTCTTTTCAGTCGAAGTACCTCGGCATGTCGCCCTTTGAGTGCCCGAGTCTCTTTACGATCCTTGCCTTTCTGGAGTACGAGTACGGCGTTTATCATCCCGTAGGCGGCTGCGGCTCCGTTACCGCTGCGCTTGGCCGCATCTGCAAACAGCTTGGTGTCGAAATCCGGTTGAATGAACCCGCCCAGCAGATTCTGGTGGAGGGCCGTAAGGCCACTGGCATTCGAACTGCCGCCGGCGAATACAAAGCCGACGCCATTGTCGTGAACGCGGATTTTGCTCGCGCCATGGCCCGCCTTGTCCCCAATGAACTTCGGCGTCGCTGGAAAGATCACAAGCTCGATAAGAAGTGCCTCTCCTGCTCAGCCTTCATGATGTATCTTGGCCTGCGCGGCACCTATGACGCCGTTTCTCATCACACCATCTACGTTTCGAAGGACTACATGGGCAACATGCAGGATATTGGTCACAAGCATGTTCTTTCAGACGATCCTTCGTTCTACGTCCAGAATGCCAGCGTCACTGATTCGACTCTCGCGCCCAGAGGCAAGAGCACTCTCTATGTCCTCGTGCCAGTCACTCACCAAACCGAAGGCGTTGATTGGGAGCGCGAGCGGCCTCGCTATCGTGAGCTTGTGCTGAACAAGCTGGAGGATATCGGCATTACCGACGTCCGTTCTCGGATCGAGTACGAGCGCATCATTACACCCGCCGATTGGGATACCAGCTTCGAGCTCCACAAAGGCGCCGTGTTCGGTCTTGCTCACAACTGGTCGCAGATGTTGCATCTCCGCCCGCGCAATCGCTTCGACGAACTCGATGGCGTCTATCTCGTCGGCGGAAGCACGCACCCGGGCAGCGGCCTTCCGGTCATATTCGAATCGGCGCGCATCAGTTCAAGGCTGCTCTTGAACGATCTTGGTATGCCGGTTCCTTGGGATGGCCCGCGCCTCAAACACCTGGTCGCCGGAGTGGCTTAATGGCGCTGTCTGCACTGCCGGATGCGGCTCAAACGCAGCGAGATTTGCACGAGGGTTCGGCTGTCGCTCGCGCGCGCGTTGCTCAGCAGCTCTGGGCCAGCTACCAGCCTTGGCCGCCGCCTGGCCATCATCCGCCGGATACGGGCCGCCATTGCTTCTTCCGGGCTTGCCCTGTGCGAGCTGTTTCCGCCTGAGCTCGGTCGCGAGCCGGCCGAGAGCTTAACGGCGGAGATCATTCCTCTCGCCGAAGCTTGCCGCTTCCTCGAGCGCGAAGCGCGCGCCATCCTTGCGCCTCGTCGCCCATCGCACGGCTCCCGTCCTTTCTGGCTGAATAAAGTGGAGCTCTCCATTCGCCGCGAACCGCTGGGCGTAGTGCTCATCATCGGCCCGGCGAATTACCCGCTGTTTTTGCCGGGCGTGCAAGCGCTACAGGCACTCGTGGCAGGTAATGCGGTCGTGCTGAAGCCCGGCAAGGGCGGTTCGAAGCTTGCCAATGCACTGCTCGGGATTGCCGTTAAAAGCGGGCTTCCTCAGGATCTTTGGCAGGTTCTCGATGAGAGCGTCTCGAGCGCGGAAGTAACCATTCGCGAGCGTGTCGATAAAGTCGTTCTCACCGGTTCAGTCGAGTCCGGCCGGGCTGTCTATAAGCTCGCTGCCGAGCACATGACGCCCGTCATTCTCGAGCTCTCCGGCTTCGATCCCGTCTTTGTCTTGCCCGGAGCCAATCTGGCAAGAGCCGCCGCTGCTATCTCTTTCGGACGCAAATTGAACAAAAGCTTTACCTGCATTGCGCCCCGCCGCGTTTTTGCGTTTGCCCAAATTGCCGACGAGCTCGAACATCTGTTATCCGAGCGCCTGCAGATGAACGATTTCGATTTCGATCTGGTGCGCGTCACGGGCAGAAACGATGCTCTCAGTCTCGCGGCTCAAAGCTCGTACGCGCTTGGCGCTACGATCTTTGGCGAACCTTCCGCGGCCAAAGAGCTCGCCGCTAGTGTAAGCGCCGGCGTCGTCGTCGTAAACGACATGATCGTTCCAACGGCCGACCCTCGTGTGCCTTTCGGCGGAAGGCGCAGCAGCGGTTTCGGCTCCACACGCGGGGCCGAAGGATTACTCGAGTTCACTGCGGTAAAGGCCGTGATTGTGCAGCGCGCCCGGCGCCTTCGTCATCTTGAACCGCATCCGGCCAACGCGGCAGAATTCTTCTCGGCATATCTTGAAGCAACTCACAGCTCGGCCTGGGGCCGGCGGTTCGCCGCCTGGCGCAAATTTGCGGGCAGCATCATGAAAACACAAAGGGGCAAGGCGTCTTGAATTCAAATCAGGCCATCGGCGTTATCGGTTCAGGTCTGGGCGGCTTAAGCGCGGCGTGCGTTCTCGCAGCGCGCGGCTATCGCGTCACCGTTTTTGAGAAGAACGATTGGATTGGCGGTAAAGCGGCAGTTCTTAAACAGGATGGGTTCCGCTTCGACATGGGTCCCACCATCCTGATCTATCCTTCTGTCTTGCGCAAAGTCTTCAACGAGGCTGGTCGCGATCTCTCGGACTATCTCGATCTCGTCCCGCTCGAACCCCAGTGGCGCTGTATGTTCGAAGACCAGACGCGCCTCGATCTCTACGGCGACCAGGCCTTGATGGAGCAGGAACTGCGCGAGTTCGCCCCGGAGACTGTGCCCGGATACGGGCGTCTCTTAAACACCTCGGAGGAACTGCACGGCATCTCGAACCGCTTCTTCTTCTGGCGCTCGGTCGGCAGCATGCGCGACACCTTTCAGACCGGCTCCGCGCTGAATCTCAGCTTGCTGCGCGATGTGAGCCGCATGAAACTCGGACAGACCGTCGCCGGAGCAATCCGCCGCGAAATCAAAGATAAGCGCGTTGCTCAAATGCTCGACCACATGGTCCAGTACGTCGGCTCGTCGCCCGAGAAAACGCCCGCTATCCTTTGCGCCATCGCCCATATGCAGAGTAGTGAAGGCGTCTGGTACCCGATGGGCGGCACGCGTGCCATCCCCGAGGCGCTGAAGAGACTCGCCACCGAATTAGGCGTCTCGTTCCGTACGAATACTCCCGTTCGGCGTATCACGACGGAGGGCGATCAAGTGACCGGCATCGAAACGGCGGCCGGCGAAACCGTACCTCTTGGCGCTGTTGTGGCAAACTCCGATTCCGTTCGCACCTATCGCGAGTTGCTCGGCGGGAAGTTTGCCCGCGACTTCAATCGCCGGCGCTCCTACGAAGCGGCTTGCTCCGGCATCGTTATGTATCTCGGGCTGAATCGCCGCTACGAGCATCTCGCGCACCACAACTTCGTTTTTTCACGCGATGCCAGCGAAGAATTCCACGCCATCTATCAGAAAGGCGAACCGGCGCCCGATCCAACCTGCTATCTCTGTGCACCGGCCCGTACTGAAGCCGCTGTTGCGCCGCCCGGCGGTGAGGCTCTCTACGTCCTTGTGCACACGCCGCATCTCCGTCCTGGCCAAAACTGGAAAGAGATGTATCCTCGTTATCGAGACGTGATCCTCGAAAAGCTCAAACGGACGGCAGGCCTCGACAATCTCGAATCTGTGATTGTCACTGAGCGCTATCTCACTCCTGACGATATTCACGAGCGATACGGTGTGCTCGATGGCGCTATCTATGGCATCACTAGTCACGGTCGTTTACAGGGCGGCTTCAAACCGGCTAATCACGATCCGTCAGTACGTGGTTTGTATCTCGCCGGCGGCGCCGCGCATCCCGGACCCGGCATGCCGATGGTTCTCATGTCCGGTTGGATCGCGGCCGATCGGCTCGATGCGGACCGGGTGGTTGAGCCATCCACAGTTCAGCTGGCAGCAGCTGCAGTATGACGGGCGAGCAACCGGACGAGCGTCTTTGCGGGACTTCCCCGTCGCTTCCGCCGGTTGCACACCGCCAGCTCCGCTGGTTTGAACGCTATGTCCGGTTCTACCTTCGACGCAATTTTCACGGCTTGCACCTGTTACGCCTCGCTGACCTTGAGTCACTGAACGGTTATCCGCTCCTGGTGTGCCTCAATCACCCTTCCTGGTGGGATCCGCTCGTTGCGCTCTATCTGACTCAGCGGTTCTTTAAAACTCGCCGGCAGTTCGCTCCCATCGCCGCGGAAGGCGTCGCCAAGTATAAGTTCTTTGAGCGTCTCGGCTTCTTCGGCATCGATGGCAAGACTCGCAGTGGAGCCGCTAAGTTTCTGCGCATCGGAGAGGCCGTGCTGAGCCGTCCCGATGGCGCGTTTTGGGTTACGCCGCAGGGGGCATTTACCGATGTACGTACCCGGCCCGTCGTCATTGAGCCCGGCGTCGGCCATCTCGCTCATCGTCTGGGCCGATTTGCCATGCTTCCGCTCGCCCTCGAGTACACGTTTTGGAATGAGCGTTATCCCGAGGCCTTCGCCTGCTTTGGCCACCCTGTCTTGGTCGAAAATGGCCGCGCTGCGCGCGCCGCCGAGTGGAACCTCATTTTCTCTTCAGCCCTCGAAAGCACTCAAATTGCTCTCTCCGAGCGCGTTCCCTGCCGCGATTCGAAGCTCTTTGAACCGTTGCTCGCAGGCAACGCCGGCGTGGGCGGCGTCTACGATCTTTGGCGTGCTGTGAAAGCCCGGCTGCACGGGAGACCGTGGCAGCCCGAGCATGGGAGCTAAAGTTCTACTGTGCCTGCCTTGATCTGGTGTGTCTTCATTCTTGCGGCTATTCCCGCACTGCTCTTTCTCTGGAATATCGCTCTCTACGGGCAGCCGCCTGTGCCCGAAGGCGTGGCTTCCGTATCGATCCTGATTCCGGCGCGCGATGAAGAGCGTTCGATCGAGGCCTCTGTGCGGGCAGCTCTCGCGAGCGAACGCGTGGATCTCGAGGTCATAGTTCTCGACGATCATAGTCGCGACCACACTGCCGATATCGTCAGAAGCATCGCCGCTACCGATGATCGGGTCCGCCTCGTTCCCGCGCCGCCGCTCCCCGGTGGCTGGTGCGGCAAGCAGTTTGCCTGCTCCGTGCTCGCCACCCTCGCCAATCGCCCTGTCTTTTGCTTTATTGATGCCGATGTGCAGCTGTCCCCCCTCGGTGTCGCCAGCATGATCGAGGCAATGCGTCGCAGCAACTCCGGCCTCATCAGCGGCTTCCCGCGCCAGGTCACGCGCACAGCCCTTGAGCAACTGCTGCTGCCGCTCATGCACTTCCTTCTGCTCGGCTTTCTGCCCATCGCCGGCATGCGTCGTTTCCTGCATCCATCCTTCGGCGCCGGGTGCGGCCAGATTTTTGTAGCCGACCGGCTTGCCTACTTCCAGTCCGGCGGCCACACCGCCATCCGCAACTCGCGTCACGACGGCATCACTCTTCCGAAAGCGTTCCGGCGCGCGGGCATCCAGACCGATCTCTGCGACGCTACTCCGGTCGCTTCTTGCCGCATGTATCAGGATGCGCACGAGGTCTTCTTCGGTCTGCTGAAGAATGCCATCGAAGGACTCGCCTCGCCCTCCCGTATTGTTCCTTTTTCGCTCCTGCTGCTCACCGGCCAAGTCCTTCCGTTACTCATGCTGGCCTGGACCTGGAGTTTTCCCGCCGCGCTGGGCCTTCGTGCTCTTGCGGCGCTGGCGGTCATCGCCTCTTACTTGCCTCGCATCATAGCCGCCATTCGCTTCCAGCAGCCATTTCTCCCGGCCTTGTTTCATCCGCTTGCGATTCTTGTGCTGCTCGGGATCCAGTGGTTTGCGCTCCTCTGCTCCATCCTTAACGTGCCCGCTACCTGGAAAGGTCGAAGCTACTCGGCCACTTAGGAATTAGATATGCCGCAACCGACGCTTGCAATAGGCGCCCAAGCCCCGGATTTTTCTCTCCCATCCACTTCCGGCACGACCGTTCAACTCTACCGTGAGCTCGAACATTCTTCCGTTGTTCTGTTTTTTTACGTCAAAGCGTTCACTCCCGTCTGCATGGCGGAGGTCTGCTCCTTCCGCAACCGCCTTCCGGAGTTCAATAGCTCTAACTGCGCCGTCTATGGCATCAGTTCGGATAGCGAAAGCGTGGCCAAGCGATTCGCGCTCTTCCACCAGCTGCCTTTCCCGCTGCTCCTCGATGAGCGCGGCGTCGTTCGCAATTTGTATTCGGTTCCAAAACTTTTCGGCTTTCTGCCCGGCCGCGCCACCTACGTCATCTCGCAAGATCGACGCATCCTTCAAATCACCCATGGCTCACTGGAGAGCGCCCGTCACGTCAACGAAAGTCTCGACATTCTGAGAGGTCTCGCACCAAAGTGAAATTGTTCGCCTCGATTCTGCTACTTACGGCCTTGCTCCACGGGCAAGCGCCGGAATCGACTCCCGCATTCAAGCAAGCTCGCACACTCTACTTCCAGGGTGCCGATGGCGACTCAAAAGCCTACGATCGCGCCGACCAACTCTTTTCGCAATTGAGAGAGAAGCATCCGAACTCGCCGCGAATCCAGGTCTACTACGGAAGCCTGCGTCTCGTTGCCGCCTCGCATACCTGGCTGCTCTGGAAGAAGAATGCCCTTTCGCGCGAAGGCATCGAGCTCATGGATGCGGCCGTCACCGCTGTTCCATCCGACCTCGAAGTGCGCTTCGTTCGCGCCGCCACTACTTACGATCTGCCGGGCTTCTTCCACCGCAAAGAACAATCCGCCCAGGATTTCGCATACTTGGCCGAACGCGCGCCGGCTGCCGCCCGTTCCGGCGCTCTGGAACCCCGGCTCGCCGCAGCCAGCCTCTACTATCACGGGGTCTTCTTGCAGGAATCAGGCAAACCGGACGCAGCCCGCTCCGCTTGGAATCAAGCCGTCGCTCTCGCCCCGCAAAGCCGCGCCGCCCGCGAGTCGCGGGAAAAGCTCGACGCCGGCCGTACTTGAATCAGATTCCTTTCTGAGCCGCGACCACTTTCCGAGCCGCGACCAGAGGGAGCGGTCCACTCTCTCTGCGCGTACTCCGCCAACGCCGGGGGTGATGAACACTTGGTAGTCGCGGCCCGCCGTCACGGGATATCATTCTCCCCAGATGCGTTCCCTTCTCTGGTATAGCTGGCGCTCTTGGAAAAATGCGAAAAGCGTAGGGGCGCTTGCCATCGTCGCGCTGGCAGTCGGCATCGGGTGTGCCACCGCCATCTTCACCGTTGTCGACGCCGTCTTCTTCAAACCTTTGCCGTACGCTCAAGGCGACCGTTGGATCGCATTGTTCGGCGCCAGCACAGTCGGAAGTGAGCGTGATAAATACTCTGCGCTTTCCTACGCCGATCTGATCGACTATCAACAGCGCACCCGCAGCTTCGATGTCTTTGGCTGGTACACGATTGGCGGCGATTTCAACGTCACCTCGCCCGGTCAGCCTCAGCACATTGAAGGTATCGAGGTCACGCCTTCCCTGATCGATAACGTCGGCATAGCTCCCATTCGCGGTCGCTTGTTCCACCCGTCCGACGGCCCAAATGTTGCCCTGCTATCTAGCGGGCTTTGGAACCGGTTGGGATCTGATCCTTCGATACTTGGCCGCCCGATTACTTTAAACAGCGAGTCTTATACCGTCGTCGGCATCATGCCTTCTTGGTTCCGGCTTCCCGTTGTCAGCGTCTCCAATCAGGAAACGCGCAACGATGTTTGGCTGCCCGCTAAGCTTCCTCATGATGAAGCGCATCGCCGCAACAATGCGATGTACGCCGCGTATGCGCGCCGCAAACCCGGCGTAAGCCTCGAGCAGGCACGCACCGATGTGCAGCGCGTTGCCTCGGAGATCGCCAAGGAGAGCCCGGGCAATCATCAGGCCTATACGGCGGCTCTTTTCGGCCTCCGCGAGTTCGTCATCAAAGACATTCGTCCCGTTCTCTTTCTGCTCTTCGGCGCCGCCGGCTTGCTGCTTCTGATCACTTGCGCCAATGTTGCGGGCCTGCTTGTAACCAGGTCCGTCGGTCGAGTCCGCGAAATTGCTATTCGCATTGCGCTCGGAGGTAATCGACGGCAGCTCGCATTGCAGTTTTTTCTCGAAGGGCTTCTCATTTCGACAGCGGCAGCCGTCCTCGGTATCCTTGCCAGTCTCGCCCTGCTGCGACTTGTCGTCTCACTCGCGGCCGAATACATTCCTCGCGCCGATGAAGTCTCTATTAACTGGGCAGTCGTTCTCTTCGCTATCCTGGTCGCTTGTCTGGCGGCGATTCTGTCCGCTATGGCTCCGCTTTGGCATGCCATGCACACGCAGCCAAACGAAGTGTTAGGTGAGGGCACGCGCGCTTCGGCCGGAGCACGCAGCCGAAAACTCTCCCGCTCGCTGGTTGTCGCCGAGATTGCCTTGGCTTTCACCATCCTCTCCGCTGGTGCACTTCTGATATCCCAGCTCCAAAACCTGAACCGGACGTCTCCCGGCTTCGATCCGAACCGCTTACTCACCTTCCAACTCAATCTCGCCGGTGCTCGTCTACCGGCGAAGGAACTCCCCGCTTACCAGGAAAGACTGCTGCAAGCCTTCGCCTCCGTTCCAGGCGTAAGCAGCGTAGCGCTCGCAAATCAAGTGCCTCTGGCAGGCTGCTGCCTGGGGTTTACACTTTTTCCCGATCGCCAAAACATCGATCCGGAGGTCATCCGGCCCGTCAGCATGATGATCGTCAGCCCCAGCTACTTCCAAACGATGCGCATCCCTCTCCGCCGAGGTCGCCTGCTCAATGAACACGACATCAGTGACAACATAGTGCCGGTTGTGATCGACGAGTCTGCCGCCAAACGGTTCTGGCCGAAGCAAGACCCGCTCGGTGCCTCTGCGCATGCCGGCACTCCAGACGGTTCGCGGCTGCAAGTTGTCGGCGTGGTCGGCGATGTGCGCAACGAAGGCCTCGGCGCCACTCCCCGGCCCGAGGTCTATCTGGTGAACGCTCTCTCGCCCGTCAATCCCATGCACTTCATCGTGCGCTCGCCGCTTCCTCCCGCCAGCCTCGTTCCTGCCCTCCGCCACGCCCTGCAGAAGATCGATCCGACTCAGCCGATCTACGCTGTCCAGAGCATGCGTGAGATCGTGGCCGGTTCCCTCACCCTTGAGCATCTCGATTCGGTGGTCATCGGCTTCTTCGCCTGCGCGGCCTTGCTCATGGCTTCGCTCGGCATCTATGGCGTCACTTCTTATTCCGTTCGCGAACGGACTGTCGAAATCGGCACACGCATGGCTCTCGGCGCCACGGGCCGTGATCTACTGCGGCTCATTCTCGGTAGTGGTCTCAGCATGGCCGTTGCCGGTCTGCTGCTCGGCGCCGCCGCCGTCGCAGGCGTCTCTTTCTTGGCCAGCCGATTTTTCAATGTTCATGACATCAGCCCCTTGCCGTATCTCTACTCCATCGCGATCATCATGAGCGTTGCCCTCTTTGCCTCGTTCGTGCCTGCTTGGCGAGCGACTCTTCTCTCGCCCATCGTCGCCATTCGCAATGACTCCGATTCAGTCTGGACCGCTGCCCGCCGCAGCGTTCAACAAGCGCTCGGTATCGCTCCTTCCGCCGTCGACTCGCCGGCCTTCAATGCGAGCCTCCTGACCGATGTCACCGAGGCCAGTCGCCGCGCGGATTCGTTCCCCGAAGTTCTTCGCACCGCCTTAGCCAGCCTTCGCGAGAAGCTTCAATCCCAGTCAGTAATGCTGCTGGCGCATAGTTCCGACACCAGCTTCCAAAGCTTGGCAGCCTCCCCGGAGCCGTTACTGACTCCGCTAAAAGTTCCAGAGAATGGATTCGTTCTGAACCGCCTCAAGTTCTACCATGCGGCGCTCGCATTTGCACCCGGCGATCTCGACACCGCTCACCGTTGGGCCTCTCAACAAAAGCCCGAACACCTTCCCGAGATTGAATCGTTAATGCAAGCCGGTGTCCAATTGGCGGTTGCTCTCCGCAGTAGATCGGAGATCATCGGTCTGCTGCTACTCGGCCCGCCCCTCGGCCGTACCGCCTATAGCTCTGGCGACCGGCAGCTCATGGCAGCCTGCGCCGGACAGTTCGCTCTCATCATCGAGAATGCCCATCTCACAGATCGTGTGCTCGAGCAGGAGACTCTGCGCCGCGATCTCGCGCTCGCTGCTGAGGTGCAGAGAAGACTGCTTCCACAAAAGCCGCCCGCCAGCGGGGCAGCCTCCTGGGGCGCATTCTCACTACCCGCTCGCAGCGTAGGTGGCGACTACTATGACTTTGTCAACATCGGCGATCACGGCATTGGCATCGCCCTGGCCGATGTCGCCGGCAAAGGTATTGCGGCGGCTCTCATCATGGCTGTCGTACACGCCTCCCTCCGGATCATCGCTGCGGAAGGAAACATCTCGCTTCCACAACTTGCCGCGCGCATGAATTCTTTTCTCCATCGATCGACCGGAGCGAACAGCTACGCCACCTTCTTTTACGCCCAGCTCGATAATCAGAATCGCCAGCTTCGCTATGTCAACGCCGGACATAACCCGCCCTATCTGGTGCGCGCTTTGAACGTTTCGTCCAGTCCCGGTGCAACCGGCGCAACGGTTGAAGAGTTGACCACGGGCGGCATGATCATCGGCATGTTCCCCGTTGCCAGTTATGAGGACGCAACCGTCAGTTTGAACTCCGGCGATCTGCTGCTGGCATTCACCGACGGTGTCACTGAAGCCCTCAATGCGGTGGAAGAAGAGTTCGGTGAAGAGCGCCTCAAGCACCTGGTGCGCGACCTGGCTCACCTGCCGGTGGAAGACATCACGGCGCGCATTTCACAAGAACTTCGACGCTGGATCGGCGAAGCACCTCAACACGATGACCTCACCTTCGTCGTGATGAAGGTGAACTAAGCAGAGCTTACTGCTGACACTGCCGTAGCCAAGTAGCTCATCCAATCCGTTTCGGCATTGGACCAGGCCTGCAGAGATGCTTCTGTCCGAAGCATCGCGTCCTGTCGGGGAGGCGGGACTATTCCTTTCTTTGCTGCCGGCCACCAACACGCAAGAGCACTGCCAAGCCTTGCCGACCAACTCGTCCTGAGGCTGCTCGCGATGCGGAGATATCAAAGGTCTTTCAACGCTCGGAGCAGCCGGAAGGAAGCGCTAAGAGCGCGGCTAAAGGCGGCGTTCGGTTAGAGGCAATTCCTCACACTTCCCACACGCCGAAGGAGACTAATGCTCTGCAACCCACTTGGACCTAGGCTAGTAGATTAGCAACTCTCGACAAGTGCATTACGCCGATTACTCGCGGGTAGTCCGGAAGGGTAGGGGAAAGGTCTGAAGTGGTCGCGGCGGATTACAAAGCCGTACGTCGTTAGGCGCGATGTAATCAAGCACAAACTCGCTCTGGGCGCGTGTGAAACCAGGAATTCGAGCGGACAGAACTCTGCTCGACATGAAGAAACCTATGAGCGGCCGAACCAGTATTCTATGGCCTGACGCAGATCGTCCGCCTGGTCTGAGTGCCCTCTCCAGACCCATGCAGCATGCCCATCAGGACGAATCAGCATCGCGAGCGGGACAGACTCAGGCGCAGAGGTGCGTGCCACGGCGCGGATCTCTGCGAGAAGGCGTTGTAGTGATCCGGTAAACTGCACTCGCTCTGTCGCGTCGATTAGTATCCACGGCCCAGCATGCAGCAGCTCAGTTAAGCGCGTCTCCCTACCTTCTGCATGCAGTGCGAAATCAGGAACCATGCGGCCGAGCAAAGCATTTTAATCTGTGTGGCCCGGCGAAACGTAACAGGTATCAAGGCCGGTCACAACTCGGCAAGCGCAGATTGGCATCCCGTCTTTGAAGAAGACGTATCAGTAACTCGCGCAAGGGCTTCGATTCGTTATCAATCTCTGAGAGCAGAACCTGAGCCTGCGTGTTCTCGAGGACTCGCTTTCCTGCGGCATGCCGCTCGTCGTTATAGGTGTCCAGAAGTCGAGCGTTTGCTCCGTGGTGCAACGTGGCCGCTAGTTTCCAACCGAGATTGAACGCATCATCAAGCGCGACGTTTACGCCAATTGCGCCAGCCGAGGGATGGATGTGCGCCTCTGGCGGCAACGCCTAGTAGCTACTAATCTGCTACAAAACGCGAGTACGGATTCAGGCACGTACAGTATAGTCTCATTAGTCGGATGCGTCGTGCTCCCGAGCTTGCCGATAGCATGTCCCGCTCGCGGGCATAGCCCGCTATGCGGATCTTCTGGATTTTTCTGTTGACCTTTGTTTCCGGCGCAGGAACGGGGTTCGGCTACTATTACTGGCCGCGTCGGCTGGATCTTGCGCGTCCTGGTATTTCGCAGAGTGTCGCAATTTCGGATTCGGGCATTCGCGTGTTTGTGCCGGATCGGGCTCTGATCGGCGAGCTCGCCCGATTCGACGACGGCCTCTTTGCATTCCTGATGTTCGATTATCTCCGCGGCCGTCCGCTGCTCGCCGATCAGAACGTCATGCTGACCGCCAAAGAGCAGCCAGGCGGAACACCCGCCTACCGAATACTCGTGCGACTTCCCGACGATCTGGTTGGCGGCGTGGCGTTGCTAGCTGAGCTCAAGGCGGAGAAGTTGACCTATGGGGTGCGATTCCAGTGGGTTCTCCCTTCCGACGTTATCGGCTACCTGCATCAGACGTCGGTTTTTGTAAAAGCATACGACGGGCCGACTTCCGCGCGCCTTCGGGCTTTCCATGCTCCCGAATTGGAAAGCTACTTGAGGCGCTTTATCCGTTTTAAGTCGGAAACCGATCCCAGGATCTGGAGCGGATCGGAGGCGATACCGTCGCCTCTGACTAAGAGCGATGCCGCGCGTTTGGCCGCCGATATCATCGCGGTCGCACATTTCTATGATCTTCCCATCGATTTGTTTCTCGGCATTGGCGCTATGGAGAACAATTACATGAACGTGGCTGGTGACCTGAAGAACACGGTCTGGAAGAGGCGGGCCGAAGAGGGGGATATCGTACTGAAGCGCAGACGGGGCCGTGTCCTCGTGAAGAACGACTCGATGGGGGTGTGGCAAATCACACGCCAATCGCTGCGCTACGCTCATCGGCTCTATCTCAAGGACAAACGTGATTACTCGCAGCTTCCTGAACGCCTTCGTCCTCCGCGCAAACTGGATTTCAGCTCGATCAGCCCCGACGTCTTGACCACCTACGCAGCGTTGCTGCTACGCGATTTGCTGGACCGGTTCCACGGCGATGTTACGCTCGCGGCCGGAGCCTACAACGGCGGTCCGGCCAATCCAAACGCCCAATATGCTTCGGGAGTAGAGATGGTGGCCAACTATGCGCGACGCGTCATCGGCCGCGCCGCGGAGATGGATCGCATTACCTTGGAGCGAAGCTCGGTCAGTCCGCGAAAGATCAACGAGACATTGAGCAGCGTAAAGAAAGAATCAGTAGGTCAGGGCCAGACTCAATAGCACACACAGGAATGCGCGATTTCACACGCTAGATTGAATTGTGCGACTGCGAGTCCTCACGCTATGGGCATCCCTGCGGAGCAGCTACTGGTTTGTACCGACGCTGATGGCGCTCGGTGCTGTCGTCCTCGCATATGGCCTCATCGTCCTCAACGACTATATCCCTCCCGAGCTTTCCAGCAAACTGAAATGGCTTTATAGCGGAGGTCCGGAGGGCGCGCGCAGCCTCCTTTCCACGATTGCGGGCTCGGTGATAACCGTAGCCGGCACTACCTTTTCGATCACCATCGCCGCTCTTACGCTCGCTTCTTCTCAGTTCGGCCCTCGACTGCTCCGAACGTTCCGCAGGGATACGGGAAATCAAGTCGTCCTGGGCACATTCATCTCGACTTTTCTCTACTGCCTGCTCGTTCTTCGAACGATTGTCGGAACAGACAAGAATCCATATGTTCCCGACCTGGCGATCACCTTCGGCGTTTTTCTTGCCGTCCTGAGTCTGGCCGTTTTGATCTATTTCATTCATCACACGGCTGCGTCCATCCAGGTTTCCAACCTTATGAATTCGGTTGCAAAAGATTTGAATTTCACGATTGAAGCCAATTTGCCGGAGTGGGACAGGCCGCTCGTGTCCAGATCCCAAAGCGACGAACCCGAAAGCATCCAGGCGCCCTGTGAGAACACCGCAGCAATCAAGACGCGCAGTAGCGGCTATCTGCTGCGTATCGACTACGAAGCGCTAGTCCGCTACGCCCGCAAAAGAAACTGCCGTTTGTTCGTCCATCTAAAACCGGGTGATTTCAGTCTTCCCGATCTGCTGTTGGCCACGATTACTCCGGGAAACTTCGCTCATGAAGATGAAGGTGAGCAAAGGTCGCTCTATAATCACTTTTACTTCGGCCCGGAGCGAACTCCCGAACAGGATCCGGAACATGCATTTCTGGAGCTGGCCGAGATTGCCGTGCGCGCATTATCACCGGGAATAAATGATCCTTTTACCGCTATTGCCGGGCTGGACAAGCTGACCGAGAGCATGGCGTTGGCAGCAAAACGCCGCATCGCACCCAGGTATCTTTACGATGCTGAAAATACACTTCGTGTGATAACAGAACGTGTGGAATACCGTGATCTCGTATTCGCCGCTTTTCAATTCATTCGAAAAGCCGCAACCGGGAACCGCGAAGTTCTTGCGCACTTGTCAAATCGGCTTAAACTGCTTTTGGAGCGAACTGATGATCCGAATCTATCTTTCGCCCTTGAACAACAGCTCATACGAACGGATGAGGATATCCGGCAGTGTCAGTCTTAAGGTTCCTGCCAGCTTCTCGGGAGGGACGCTATGACCGTTACAAACTTTCAGCGTTGAGGATGTGAAACTGAGGAGAAATTCTTCGAATGCCTGAATGGCTGAATATAGTCGCTGTTGTGTCCCTGATCGTGGCGGGAATTTCCTTTCTGATTGTTGTGTGGGACTTGTTCGCGGGCCATCCGCAAGAAATGTGGATTATGAATATCGTTTGGCCGATTACGGCGCTTTATGCCGGCCCGCTTGCAGTGATTGCTTATTTCAAAGCTGGCCGGCTCAGTACGAAGCAGTCTGTCGAACAAGCCAAAGCACGCGGCAAAAGAAGTCCAGGACAAGAGAAACCCTTCTGGCAGATAGTCGGTGTGGGAGCAACACACTGCGGAAGCGGATGCACGCTGGGTGACCTGGTCGCGGAGTGGATTGTGTTTGCGGCCCCCATTGTGATCTTTGGCCAGAAGATCTTTGGGTCGTGGCTGCTGGACTACATCTTTGCTTATCTGTTCGGAATTGCCTTTCAATACTTCACAATCAAACCGATGAAAAACCTTTCGCCGGGCCAGGGATTGTGGGCGGCGATCAAGGCCGATACGTTATCTTTGACTGCCTGGCAAGTCGGGATGTATGGTTGGATGTCCATTGCCACATTCCTGATATTCGGCCATGAGATTGATAAAGCCAGCCCTGTCTTTTGGTTCCTGATGCAGATTGCCATGCTGGCAGGATTTCTGACCGCCTTTCCAGTGAATTGGTGGCTCATTCGCAAAGGCATAAAGGAACCGATGTGAGATGGAACGAGCCCGCGCTCATGCAGGTAGAGAATATTCGGCCAGGTACCCTGGGCAGGGTTTGGCAAGCAAGCGAGCTTTTGGCATTACATAGCGGTCATCATGTTCCTCTTTCCGTATCGCAGAACTGTATTGCGCAAGGGAACCGCTTGGCAACAGGTTTGTGCAACCGCCGATAAGGTGTGTAGGTGACTTCAGTGCCGATCGGGGCAGGAAAGGAAGACAATATGCTTTGCAAGAATCGACTCACTCTCATTGGGTTTATAGGACAAGATGCCGAGACCCGTTCGACGCCGAACAGCGACCATTACGCGCGTCTTTCACTCGCGACCAGCAATAGCTGGAAAGACAGCAGCACTGCCGAGTACATGACACGTACCGAGTGGCACCGGGTCATCTGCAGGAACAAGCTTGCCAGATTGGGCGAGCAACCTACAAACGGGCGCTTACATCGTGGTCGAAGGCGAACTCCGGTACCGTGAAATATAAGCCCAACGATTCCGATCGAAGCGTACGCGTGGCGGAGATCTATGCGACTTCAGTATTGGCCTTGGATCGCTCCGCAGCGCAAAACGGCTCTACTTCAGCCGATTCAGAGCCAGGCGATCACGCGGCCGACTGAGCACGTGCGTGGGGCACCCCCTCACTAACGACTCGTCGGCGGCTGCATAGACGGACCCATTTTTCCTTAGCCAGCATCCAGTCACGGAGCGCGGGATAGTAGACACATCGGGACTGCTCGAGCGTAGAGCCGCAATGACTACGATCACGGAATGAGCAGGAGTGGTCTCAAATCTTAGTCGGGACGACGATTACGATGCGAGCGCGCTCGGAATGTAGCTCCAGTTGCGAAAGGTGGCCAATCCTGTTCCGCAGGCGTACAAAGCGGGGCGCAAGTCGAGAAAGCCGCCTAGAGCATTCTGCTGGTAGCACGTAACGTCGAGTGTGTCGCGAACGTGCGTCCACTTGCCCGGCGAGCTTTCGTCCTGCAGGCGATAGAAGAAGTCAACTTCCTGATCGTGATTAACAATGCGCAGCCTGGCACTGGCTGCGGCAACGAGGGTCGTCCTGGGCTCAGGCTTTGCGTGCGAATCAAAGGTCAGGCGCAAGCCACAGGACTTCTTATCGTCATAGAAGAGAAGTAATCCAGCCTCGCAGCCGGGCGCGACCTCGACATCTATTTCCACCGTGTACGTGCGATCGGTGGCCACGCGTGTGAGGGGCGATGTTGTTCGAATGCTGTCGCCGTGAGCGCTGAGAGTGAGTGCGCCATCGGAGAGATGCACTCGATTACTGTCGTAGCCCTTCCAGAACTGCCATTGGAGGTCGAGAGTCTTGCCGGAAAACGCGGGGGTCGGTTCCGTTGCGGACGCCGGCGCCAGATGGGCCTTCCGGATAGGTGCGGCTGCGGAGATGCCATCGGGAACCTTGAACCAACCGTCGGCGGTCCAGACGACCGGCAGCAGTAGAACCTGTCTTCCGAGCGTTTGCAAGCCATTCTGGTACGCGTGCAGGGTCATCCACCACGAACCATCCGCTGCGTCGACCAATCGGCCGTGACCCTTTGACCACCACTTCTCAGTCTTGCTGTAGGTATGAACGATGGGATTGAAAGGCGACCACTTCCAAGGACCATCGATGCTGCGGCTGCGGGCAGAAAGAACCATGTGACTAGTCGGAGGACCTGACGTACCTCCCTCGGCGACGGTCAAGTAGTAATAGCCGTTGTGGAAGAGGAGCTTGGGAGCTTCGAGGCACTGGCACTCGACTTGCCAGCTCTCCGGGATGGGCCAGGGTTCAAGTACTTTGCGGGGTTCAGTTACGGTAGATAGCCCGTTTGCGGAGAGCTCAGCCATCCAGCCACCCGCCATGTACAAAACGCGGCGGCCTTCGGGGGTGGCTCCGTGCGTGGGGTCAATTCCATGCAGGCCCAGCGATGTCGGTTTGCTCCAGGGACCCAGAGGAGTGGTGGCGTGGACGACGAAGATTTCCCCATTGCAGGGAAAGTAAATGTAGAAGAGCCCCTGGTACTCGCACAGGAATGGTGCCCAAACCGCTCCGTAATAGGCATCAAGTGCCGCTGCTGCGACGCGCCAATGCACCAGGTCGAGCGAGTGCCAGATGAGCAGGCCGGGCGTATAGTGATCGGTTGTGTGCACGAGGTAATAATCTTTACCGACTCGGATGGCGCCAGCGTCAGGATGATCGCCGGGGAGGACTGGATTCACGTATGTCCCGGGCGCGGTAGATGATGGCGCAGGCGGGGACGAGGCGAACGAGGATGGTACAGCGCCGGCCGCCGATGCGCCGAGCCATACGAATTGCCGTCTGGACCAGGAGTGGTATTTGACGAAACGGAATTTCGAGCTCACGAGTTCACCTGTTTGTGGACTGTTTATATCTTAGGTTCAGGAGGATGCAATGAGAAATAAATCGCCTGCTTTGGCGAGAGTCGTAGTGCTGCTCGGCTGCGCGTCGTGGGCACATGCCGGCGGCGCATCCTTGCCAACGAGCACGCCCGAAGCCGAGGGTATTTCCTCGCAGGCAATTCTTGATTTCGTACACGCAGCTGATAAGAACGTGAACACGTTTGACAGCTTCATGCTCGTCCGGCATGGCAAGGTGATAGCAGCGGGTTGGTGGAAGCCCAACTCTCCGGACCAGCCGCACGTTTTACACTCGGTCAGCAAGAGCTTTACGTCCACGGCTGTTGGGCTTGCGATCGACAGCCAGAAGTTAAGTCTTGAAGATCTGGTCTTGAAATTTTTCCCCGCCGACGCCCCCGCAAATCCTTCCGAGAATCTGAAAGGGGTCAAAGTGCGTGATCTCCTCACAATGTCCAGCGGCCAAGCCGTCGAGCCCAAAGCAGTTGGGGGCTACTCGGTGAAGCAATTTCTCGCTCAGCCGTTTCCTTATGCGCCCGGAACGCACTTCGTCTACAACACGATGGGCACCTATGTCCTGTCGGCCATCGTGACGAAAGTGACGGGCCAAACTGTCTTGGACTATCTCAAGCCACGCCTGTTCGATCCCCTTGGGATTGAAAGTCCGCGCTGGGACAGCAGCCCCGAAGGCAATTCGCTCGGGGGCACTGGGCTTTACCTGCGCACCGAAGACATAGCCAAGTTCGGCCAACTCATGCTGCAGCGCGGGGATTGGAACGGTAAGCAGTTAGTTCCCCGCAAATGGGTCGAAGAGGCAACGTCCGAGCAGATTTCGACGGTGGATGAGTCCCACGCGAAGATCGGTCCTGATTGGCACCAGGGCTATGGGTTTCAGTTCTGGCGGTGCCAGCATCATGCGTTTCGAGCCGACGGAGCTGGCGGTCAATTCATCGTAGTGATGCCCGAACAGGATGCCGTCATTGCAATCACCGCGGATACCGGCAACATGCAAGGCGAACTAGACGCCGTTTGGGACCACCTGTTGCCAGCATTCCAAGCCAAGCCGTTGCCCGCCGACGCAGCCGGCGACGAAAAGCTGAACCACGCCGTCGCAAATCTGGTGGCCCACCCCAAAAAACCTGATAGCCGGTAGTGTCGCAAAAAACAAGGGGCATCGCCGCCAAACACTTCCTGCAATTGGCTCAGTAGCATGTGGGCCACCTTCGGCCACGAGTGATCAACGTCGATGGGCATCCAGCCTATCCATCTGTGATTGCTGACCTGAAGCAAACAGGCGAACTGTCGAAAGCCTGCCGATGCCGGCCTTCACCTTATATGAACAACATCATCGAGCAGGATCACCGTTTCATCAAGAAGCGCATCATGGCCAGTCAGTGGTTCCGCTCTGTCGAAGGTGCGGTGTGTACGATCCAGGGGTACGAAGCAATGCACATGATTCGCAAGGGACAAATCCGGTGGTTACAGAAGGGCGACATCGCAGGTCAAGTCCGATTTGTGAACCGTGCCTTCGGTCTAGCTGCCTGATCTCTCCATCGCTCCTTACTTGTGCCTGCCCTGACTCATTTGCGACACTTCCGCCGACACCGCTTACTCAACTCTGGTGCGAAGGCTTGCACCCACCGCCAAACACAGCTGGCGTCTACCGGGAGTCCTCGCTCACTCAGCAGCTCGGACACGTGCTCGTACGCCAGCGGATATCGCGAATACCAGCGAACTGCTGTCACGATCACCTGGCCCGGACATTGGCGACCTTTGAACGGATTGGCTTCGGTGATCGGCACGGTTTTCTACCCTACCAAACCCCTCTGCCAACTTCGCAATGAGACCCCGGGCGTTGTTAACTGTGGTGAGTTGCGGCCGTTACGCGATCCAGGAGATTCACTGGAGGATGTTGCGTGAGTGAAAACTAGAGGGATGCGTAGGCTCTGCCACATTCTTAACCGGGTTTTCCGTTCCATTGAATACTCAAACCCTGTCAATGCCTTTCTTATTGACATGTAGCTGTCATCGGGGGTATGCTCGTTTCGCTCTGCGCGGCGACGGGTGCAAACCTGTTCGAAAGGAACTTCGATATGCGAATCATGGCATTTCTCCTGTTTCTCATTCCACCGGTTTTATCGTCTGCTGCCACTACCTACGCGATCACAAGTGGAACAGCCGATCTCACCGTCCAATCCGGCGGGTCGACGAGTGAAAGCTTTTCGTTCGCGGGCTCGGGATTCTCTTTTACGGGATCCGGTGGCCTTTCGGCCAACCCATGTACTGCGACTTGCGCGCTTGGCGATCCGATCAGTTCAGCTTTGGCAGAACTAAGCAGCGACGACTCCGGAGTGAGCGGCACAATCACTTTCGGGAGCACATCAACCAATTACTTCGAAGGTCCAGCGTCTCAGGGCAGCGTTGACATATTTTACAATTTCAACCTCAGTACTCCGGCTACAAATCCACCGACCCACTTGACGTTGACGGGACCCTTCACGGCAAGTGCATTTTTTCAAGACTCAAATATTGCACCCGATACCCTCTCATTTAATGGAAGTGGGACCGTTACCATCAACTTGAGCCTAGCGTCTCAGGCATACGAATTCGAGAGTATGCATTTCGCTTTCACAAGCGTTCCTGAGCCAAGTCCTGGGCTGATGGTGTTCGCCGGGATAGTTGTGCTCGCTATCCTGCGTTTCGTGTGGCGTCAGACCGGGGTCCTGGGAAGGAAACGGGATCTGATCAGGAGCAATGTGGCCGCCATCTACTCGAGCTCCAGCTGACCGTTCGGTGTTTGAATCGCTGCCACGCTGTGCGATTCGCTCCGCCAGTTGAGGGCTGGAGATTCCCGGTTCGGCCACCTGAATTTGCGCCACAAACTGCATCAGCGCGTTCGTTAGCTTGTGCTCGGAGCTGAGTTTCTGCGTTTTGAAGACCAAAGTCCGTCAGCTGTGCAACGGCGGCTCGTTTATCAGGGCTATTCAGGCGCGAGTTCCGCGATTTGCTCCAGTCGAACGATAATGGAGCGCAAGGATTGCTGGCAATCGCTAAACTCCTCCGCGATAGAAAAGGCAAGTTGGCTGAAGCCTTCCTCCCTGGCACGATAGCCAAGGGCGCACCGTTGATCACCGTGTCGTGTGTACCATGCAGTCGCAGGCAATTCGGCGCGCAGTTCTCTTTTCCATTGCGTACAGGAGCGGTCGAGATCATCGACCGCTTCTAGCATCTGACGTGTGTCAAAAGAAGGCTTGAAGTTCAGCCAGGCCTTGTGCGCGAACCTCGCCTTAAGGCGTCCGAATCAGTTGTCGGGTATTGGCCGCCTGGACTTCTTACCGTCGCGGGCTGTTAACTCGCGCGAGTCACCGCAGAGAGTTCTTGGAGGGCGTATTCAGGATAATGGAGCGGCCTTCACTTAGAACGAATTGGGTTTGGCCGGTGGCCTCATCGAAGACTTCCAAGGTGGGCAGCAAGGTACAGACGGCGCCCGACATCACTGGCGAGGGTGTGGAAGGACTAGGTCGGTTAATGGCCGTCTTAATGACGCCGCGAATTTCGATGCGAAGCGTGCCTTTCAAAACTTCCTTGGCAGGCAATTCGAGTGAGGCTGCCCTCCCCCACTCTATTTGAGTGCTGCTGGTGGATTTCAGTTCCCGCCCCTGGTCATCCACAAATTGGAGATCTGCCGAGCAGACGGCATTACGATCGCCGTACGCGTTCCCTGGGTTTAAAGCGTTCAAGCGAGCCACTTGGTTTCGGGCAAGCCCCACAATGCCGAAAGTAGTGGTCTGGAAAAAGACGCGACCGGTTTGAGCACTCCCCGCAAGGGCAAACAGGCAGAACATGGCAATACGCCTCAAGATGCAGTTCTCGCTTTCGACGGTTAGTCAAGGGAGGGGACGGCTCATGGACGCCCCTCCCCGTTTCACTATTGAGGTTTTGCGACCGATAGCGCGGAACGGTTCGCAACAGGAGGACGGCTTGCGGCCGGAGCTGACTCCGTCGCGTTCTGAAGCAGCAGTTGCTGTGCTCCAGTTGAAGCGGATGTGGCACTCGCGCCGGTATTACCGGATGCTACGACGGGCGGGCAGGTGCCACCAGCACTGACGCTGAACGGATGATTCAGCGTCCAAGCTCCACGGCCCAACGAGCCGGCTACGAGCACGTCGCAGGCTACGTCGTAGTGAAGGTCGTAGATGTACACACCTTTTGGTAAGCCTTCAGCGCTCCTGGTCCAAAGTGTTTCCCCTAACTTCGTGCGCAGGTGTACCACGTGACCAATCCCACCGACGATAACCCTCAAGTCTTGATCGTTTTTGTTTCCCTTCGCAACAGGCGGGCTAAAGATCTCAATGGTCTGGGGCTGGCTGACCTTACTCGCCAGATCGCCAGTGAAATCCCTCCAGGTTACGCCTTCATCAAAGGACCCATAGACCCTGCCATTGCTATCGAGGACGTAGACATGCTTGTAATCAAGGGGATCCATGACCAGCGACAAGACGGCGCTGCCAGGATAGTTGGGCAGCATTGTTGGAATTTCCGCTGAACTCGTCCGATGGTAGATGGTAGCTCCGGCCCCTACGTAGAATGCTCCGGCATAGGTTACTCCGTTTAGTGCACTACCGTAACTCATGGCACTTACCGGCGCCCCCAAACTGCCCAGATTGTCTAAACTTTCCCCTTGATCGAACGATTCGTAAAGGCTTGACGTTCCGATCAATATCCTTTGCGGATTGTACCGATTGAGGATGAAGGGATTATTGAATTGGCGAGTGGAATCATAGTCAAGAATGGTCGAGCCGGTGCCAGGGCCGCTGACGATGTTCAATGCAGGCTCAGTCCGACTGATTTCGACGTTGTTGCTGCCAAAGGTATGCCGCGTAAAGGACTGCAGTTCCGTATAGGACTCATAGCGGATGGAGGTTCCTGGGTGAGCAGTCTGATCGGCATCCACAGCCACGTTTGAGCCATCACCCAGCGAAATATCAGTCCAGGTAAGGTTATTTGGCGAAAGCTGGTACGAACTGCCTGTGTCCTGGTTGCCCGAAAGCAGCACGTGACTGAGAGAATCATAGGCGATGTTGTGGATCTCACTGGGCCGGATATTGCCATTAAAGGAGGCCCATTTGCGGGCCGCCGAATCAGGACTGTTCAGCCGAAAAAGACCACCGTCGCAGCCGTGCAAAAGGATCGTACCGCTGCTATTGAACGCGAATGCCCGGGTATCGGCGTGCGGGGCAGTGCCGTTTGCACCATTGCAGACGATGTCGGTCCACTGGCTGGCCGTTGCTTTTGAAGTATCTCCACGCAGGATGTTGCCGCCGAAATCCGTGCAGCCATTTGTGAACGGGTGGTAATCTCCTCCGATAAAGACGATCCCAGCGAGAGTTGGATGGGCTATGATGGCGCCCTGATCGCCCGCCTGGCTTCCAGGAAAAATCGTGGCCGCAGGTGTACCCATCTTGGTCCACGACGCTCCTCGAGTTTTGGAGAAGAAGACGCCGGACAAGAGTCCGCTGCCGTTCATGACCATCGCATAGACGGCACCATCCGCCTTGCTGACGGAGAGCCGGATTACGGTAGAGCTTGAGATTACCAGGCCAGCACTGACTTTCGTCCACGTTGCGCCATAATCTTCGCTCTTCCAAACGCCGGCTCCGGTAAATCCAGACGATGTGTACGTGTCTGGTATGGCGAGATAGTACCGGTTCGGTGTTGTGGGATCGGCTGCGATGTCACTCACGTTGTTGTCTGGGAGACCGGACACGCCATCGGAGGATACTTGGGTGAAGATTTTGCCGTTGTCCGTACTGCGGAACAGACCGCGTTTGTCAAAGGCATCCTGTGTACCCGTCGCAGCCAGAACCACCCCCTTAGCTGAAGTGGGTACGATGCTGACAATTGCCGCACCTTCAAAAGTGCTAGCCGCTTCGATACGCCAATTGAGTCCGCCGTCTTCTGACCGTGCAACTCCGAATCCCGGGTTGCCCCTGCTGGAGTATGAGCTTGAACTGCCCGTGCCGGCAAAGATATCCGCGCTATTCAGCGGGCTGATTGCAAGAGATCGGATGGACAATGCTTTCAGGTGAGGATCAGTTACTGGGGTCCAGGTGGGCGCGACAGCGGTGGCGTTGGTAGTCTTCCAGACTCCGCCATTCACTGCGCCCGCATATAACGTATTGGGATCTCCCGGTACCGCGGCGATCGCGTTAATCGCACCGGAGACGGGGTTCCTCGGATTGGTGAGCCCCACATCCTGTCCATTGATGATGGGCCCTGGGCCCTGCTCGACCCAAGTCTTTTGGGCGAACGTCAACGGCGTCAGTGCGATGAAAAGAAAAGCTGTTAGAGATGGCCGTAATTTATGCGACGGTGCGCTGGGTCGAGAAAAGAGTTTTTGCAATTTAGTCTTTCTTGCGAATCATAGGTCAACGGCCGTGTTCGCAACGGCCCTTTTAGGCAAACAGATGACAGGTGTGATGCTTGCGAGCAGATGTGACTGAACGCGTAAAAGGTTGGAGGAAAGCCGACGCGATAAGCTCGGCAGAAGAACGTAGACAGGTGTATTCCCCTATAGCTTTTCAAGAATATACGATCTAACGTGCGTTCGCGGATTTATTTGCCCGGAAAGCAGTTACTTTTCGTTCAATTCTTTAGTCCTTCCAGAGTTGCGCGTATTTTGGTTCACACCCATTAACAACCGCCATAACAAGAACGAGGGACGCGAGATAGGTTCAAGAATGCTCAGCCTTCGTGCTGTAAGCAAAATAGACGACGCGTGATGCGGTTCGTCATTTACCTGCACCTATCTGCGGTAGTCCCCGGATTGGCATCTTGCACAGCAGGCGAATACTAGCTAAACGAGAAGAACTCGCAGCCGATAGTTGGGTTTTGATTGATGTGTACCTTTGCAAAGCGCGGCATCAAATATCGTGTGCCCTGAAAGGCGCACCCAAAACAAAACAACCCACAAGTAAAACTGTCAATTGAGATGAGCGAATGCGTTGGTTTACCGCCGAATATAAGTCCTTTATGATCGCGACCTTGATCACGAACGAGTAGTCCGGCAGCGTAGATCTATATTGCGCCCTTACTCACGTTCTGTCGAGTGATACGCCGCCATGACGGAATCTCCGAGAACGGGACTTCTGGAAATAGATTCAGCGACGCCGGCGGCTGCCTGGGACGCTTCTCGTCATCTCCGGCTTTGGTCCATCGCCCGATTGCTGACTGGTACTCATCGAAGCCAAAAACGCATCCAAATCGGCCACCAGCCCGATCGGTCGCGGTAATGGCGGCAGTTCGCGATATTGCACCTGGATCCCCAGTGTGCGCTCATAGGTGCGCATCTCGGAGCGTTCGAGCGGAGTCACAAAAGTCCAGGAGGCACCTCGTGCGCCGGCGCGGCCCGTGCGTCCGATGCGATGAATGAAATATTCGGCCTCCTGTGGCAAATCGTAGTTCACGACATGCGCGATTTCATCGACATGAATCCCACGCGCCGCCACGTCGGTGGCGACGAGCACCCGGCAAACACCATCCTTGAAGCCCTGCAACGCGCTGTTCCGCTGGCTCTGCGAACGGTCGCCGTGGATCGAGGAAACCTTGTGTTTCCCTCGTTCCAGAAATTTCGTGAGCCTGTCGGCGCCTTCTTTGGTGGCTACGAACACAAGGAAAGAACCCTTCTCATTCTTCAGCAGATGCTCGAGGAGATCAAACTTGGAGCCCTGAGGGACTTCGTAGCAGAAGAGATCGATCTGGCCGGCCGTTTGTGGGCAAGCCTCCACCGCGATTCGCACCGGATTGTGCACGTAGCTTGCGACCAGCCCCGCCACGGACTGCTCCATCGTTGCTGAGAAAAGCATGGTGTGGCGTTTCGCCGGAAGCTTATCGAGGATGATGCGCAGAGAGGGCAGGAAGCCCATATCGAGCATCCGATCGGCCTCGTCGAGAACCACAGTGGCGGCGCGGGAAAGATCGATCAGTCGCCGTTCCAGATAGTCGCAGAGACGGCCCGGAGTCGCGATCACCACTTCGGCCCCGGCCTGGATATCGCGCAACTGGTTGCTCTCGCTCATGCCGCCCACAACCACGGCGGTGCGGATGCGCATGCCGTGGGCGAGTTGGCGGAATGCCGCATCGATCTGAATGGCAAGTTCGCGTGTAGGGCTAAGGATCAGGACTTTTATTGTTTTGGTGCGGGGAACGGCGGCGAGAGCTTCAATCACCGGAATCGAGAACGCCAGAGTCTTGCCTGTGCCAGTCTGCGCGGTCGCCACCACGTCGCGGCCTTCCATGAGAGGCGGGATGGCCTGCGCCTGGACGGGCGTGGGAGTGACGAATTCGTTCTTATCGAGGTTGTTCCGTAACGCGGAGCAAAGATTGAGTTCGGAAAAATGCTGGATCAATTGTTGTTCGGTTCCGGAACGTTGAATCTTCAGGATAGCAGCGTTAAGTAGGCTCAAAGCGTCGCATTTGCGGGACAAAAATCATGCAGGATGGCGTGCGTACTCTAGAGATTCTCGGGATAGTGCGGTGTGTGAGATAGATCCGCCCCTTGTCCGGAAGGGTAGATCTACACATCGCCGTATTTCGCGGGTGATCGCTCGGGTGCGCTCAGTTTCCGGTTAGGCGTATTCCGGACCGCGCCTGCGCTGCCTCGGCGCTCATAGTCCGGCAGCGTAAACGTGGCGAGGAATCGAGGTCAGAGGTTGCGCAAATTCGTACACGTCGAAGACACCGATATAGTCGCTGGCGCCGGCAAAGAGTCCGCGCGTGCTACTTCCTGCTCAGCACCGCAGCCAGATACCTGAGTTCGGATTCCACTTCTTTGGGATCGGTCACGGTATCCAGGATTTCCTGTCGGAAGAGTTCGCGGTACCGCTTGCGTAGCCTGTGAATGGCCACTTTGAGCGTTCCTTCTGAGGTGTTCATTTCGCGAGCCAGTGCGGCATGCGGAATATCGGACTGGCCGAGAAGAAACACTTTCAAACGCTCGAAATGCTCCGGGCGGCCGTGCTGAACAAACTCGTTCCGCAATTTCTCTACAACCCGATCTAGCATCAAAAGCACCCAACGCCGTTCGAAGATGCGCTCAGGCGTCTCATCGTGCGCAGGCTCGCGTTGATAGCGATCCTCACCGGACTGAAATTCAAACGGCATAACCGCCCCGCCACCGCGTTTGCGTGCGCGCTGGCGATCTTCTTCGTCGGCCACAAAGAATTTCAAGGAACTCAATAGAAAGGAACGGAATCGGCCCTTTTCCGGGTCAGCCCGGTCCAGGTATCGCCCTTCCAGAAGCTGGACGAAGAATTCCTGCGTGAGATCCTGCGCCTGGTCTGCCGGGTAACCGCGCCGCCGAAGATAGGCATACAACGGGTACCAGTAGTTTTCACACAGGGAAACTAGAGCGTCCCGAGTCTCCTTTCGATGCGGGTGGCCGGCAGCGACCACCAAGGTCCAACGGGTGGTCGGAAATCGGCACGGTCCCAGCCACGTATTTATCGCGTCGCCGGCCGTCATGGCTTTACACTCGGGGTCATTTCGAAAAGAATAAGGAAATCTGGCTCATGAAGTTACAGCTCCCTACTGTTTTGCGGACTCAGCGACAGCTTGTTGCACGACCGGAATATCCGGATCGGCATTTTTCCAGAGAGCGAGGAGGTTCTTATAGACAGCGGTCGATTTAGCGCGATCTCCGGAAGCGGACCATGCTCTCGCCAATTGGAGACGCGCCATTGGCCCGATCGGGTCGTTCAGCGTCATTCCCGGGCGATCCAGAATCTTTTGAAACTCGGCCGCAGCCTCCCGATGACGGCGCATTCGAGAAAGGGCGAGACCGCGCACGTAGACGGGATAGAGAGCTCCGAAAAAAGCCCCGCTGTAGTAGGCTGTGCCCGGAACGCCAAGTTCGTACGGAGCAGCGGCTTGCGTCATTGCGAGCGCCTTCGCCGGTTCTCCCCGATTGAGAGCTTGGAGCGCCCTCAGCACAGGCAGATAACTGAATCGGACTGAGGTGTAGTCCGGGTAGCGCCGTTCGAGGTCTGCCTCAATCTTGTGAGCTTGCCCTGAGTCGCCTAGAAGCGCCAGTACAAACGCAGGGCCATAATCGGCGTCCCGGCCTCGGTAAAGGGCCAACGCCGCCGCCGCGTTCTTTTGCGCTTCTGCGCGCAGCCCGAAGATCGCCTCCCAAACGGCGCGAGCGCCTTGAAACAGAGCGGCTTGCTCCAGGAAATTCCCCTGGCGAGCCAAAATCAGCGCCCGGTCCCACCGCTGGGCCGCTTCTTTCAGGCGTCCCTGACACGCCAGGGTCGCGGCCTCCTGGTGCTCGAAGCGGCCTTGCGCCTCGAATTTTGCCATTCGATAGGTTGCTTCCCTGTCCATGGCCGTCTTGTCGCTCCTCAGAAAAGAGAGGAAATACCGGCACAAGGAGAGGTGAATCACATCGATCTTGCGTTCCGATGCCTTCCGAAGCACTGCTTCCGCTTCTGCCAGGTTGTTCTTATAGACATGCGCCCAAGCCGTGTTTATGTAGCCCATCGCGAAATCCGGATCGAGCTGAATTGCCTTTTGGCCTTCTTCTACCGCGTTCTCGTAGCGTCCTAAAGTCTGGGACGTGAAAGCTGACAGCAGCCCGTGAGGCTCTACATCTTTTGGATATTGTTCCACCCACGATTCCAGAGTCTGTCGTGCCAGTTCGAGATTGCCAGTTACCTGCCGATGATAGTAAAAGTTGATGAAATAGTTTTCCCAGTCGCTGACCTGGTCACGCAATCCATAAGCCTTTGTGACATTCTTCACTGCGGTTTCGGAGTCGCTAAGTCCAAGCTGGGCGTAAGCCATCGCAAATGTCGGGTCGATCTCGATCGCGCGCTTCAGGAGTGAGCGGGTTTCCGTTCCCACAGCTCTGGTTTGCGCGGCCTTCATTGCTGCGCTGTAGGACCGCCAGGCTTCCAGCGACTGGGTGGTTACCTTGACGCTCAGACTCGGTTCTTTCTTCCCGATTGGAACCGATTCGCCCGCCCTGATCCCGAACCTGTTTGCCATTTGGCTGAGCGCGTTCGAGACGTCCTCTTTTCGGACAGCCTGCGCGTGCTCTTCGTCGAGAACGTCTTCAGTTTGGCAGTTCCGGGCGCGTAGATCCAATAAATACTTGCTTCCGATGCTTGCGATCGAGCCCTCCACCACCGCCGCACTTGCTGTCCGCTCACAGATTTCGGCCGCGACATCGGGTGTGAGCTTCGCGTCCGCCGGGCGCGTCATGAAGCGAAGAGTCTGGGTCACGCGTGCATTGGGGAGCAGCGCTAGGCTGGGTGAATCTTGCAATTGCACGGCGAGGATCTGGCGCAAAGCCCCATCGAAGCCGGTGTCACCGGTGGCATTCGCAAAATCTGCTAGAACAATGGTTCGCTTATCAGCCGGCCTCGGTGTCGCCGGAGAATCGCGGCGCGCGAACGACCAAATAGTCGCCCCACTGAGAGCAATAAATGCTACGCCAGCCGCCGCGGCGAGGGCGCCTACCCTGTACCTTCGAAGATACTTGCGGAATCGGTACAGGTGGGTAGGCGGCGAAGCCAAAACAGGCCGGTGTTGCATGTGCCTCTGGATATCGGTTGCGAAATCTGACACCGAACGATAGCGCCGCTCCAGCACCTTCTCTAATGCCTTCATCGTGATCGAGTTCAAGTCACCGGCCAATAGCCGGCGCAGCGAGGGCGCATCGGTCTGGCGGCGGCCTGCGATACCGGCCGCTGCCGCGCCCATTGCGCTTAGCCTTTGAGAAAGCGGAGGAGGCTCTTCCTCACGAATGATCCGAAGCATTTCGGCAAAACCCGCCCGGCGCAGTCTGGCTGCCTCGAAAGGTACAGTGCCGCTCAACAGCTCATACAAGAGCACTCCGAGTGAATAGATATCGGAGCGCTCATCGACGTCTCCGGTTATCACCTCGGCCTGCTCAGGGCTTGCGTATTCTGGTGTGCCCACCATCTGCCCAAGTTGCGTGAGCATCGTGTTCTCTACGGCCCACTGATCCGTGGCCTTTGCGATGCCGAAATCAATCACTTTCGGAACCGGCGCGCCGTCCTGCTCCATCACCAGCACGTTGGACGGCTTCAAGTCGCGGTGGATCACCCCTTTTTGATGGGCGTGCTGCACTCCGCGGCACACGGCGAGAAAAAGCTCCAGCCGGCGCCAAATAGGCATTTGCTTCTCGTCGCAGTAATGCGTGATCGGCGCCCCGTCGATGTACTCCATGACGAAATACGGCCGGCCCTTAAGCGTGGCGCCTGCATCGAAGATCCGCGCAATATTCAGGTGTTCCATCATCGCCAATGCCTGGCGCTCATTGGCGAAGCGGGCGAGCACCTGAGCAGTGTCCATGCCGACTTTCACTACCTTGATGGCCACACAACGCCGAATGGGTTCGTGCTGCTCAGCCAGGTATACGACCCCCATACCGCCTTCGCCTACAGGCCGAAGGATCTGATAACGACCGAAGTCGTCATCGACTGCGGCCGATGCAGGTGCAACGACGGCCGGAGTGGCCGATTCCTGCGCGTAACCCGAACTATCGAAAGCGCCTTCGATCAGACACTGTGGGCAGAGTCCGGCGGGATCACCGGAACCTCGTTCCTCTCCGCACTGGGGACAACTGGGTATTGGGCGGCCTCGCAGAAGTCATTTTAATCTTTCGGTTCAGATGCTGTAACCTTGCGCCCCGTAATTCCTTATGTATGCCAAGACAACCTATATGACTGCCAATCAACTCTCTATCAAAATCAAACGGCTACGGGGCATAACGTGGTTAACCGCAGCCGCAGTGCTCGCTGTGGGTTCTTGCGTGAGTGCGCACGCTGCTTCAATCCCCTTTACATTTGACGTCACCTACGACGCAGTACTAGGCGGTGTCCCCGGCCCAGCTAATCTGACCGTGCCCGACACGAATACTGGCTCCGGATTTTATACGCCTTTCGGCAGTGCGATTTACTCGGAAACTGGAGTGGTCACCTTTGCAGCGTTACCCTCCGGTGATTTGGTACCGTCGACGCTTTCGCTTAATTTCACCGCCTCTTTCAACGGAGGAGCCGACACGTTCACCGGTACAGACTTTCATGTGTTTGGTGTTTCAGAGACGATGACGATTTTGGGCGGTACGGGCATTTTCAGTGGGGCTACCGGTTTCGCCATCCCGACCACTGTTGGGCTTCCACCTTCTGGCAATACTTCGCCTGGATATATCGGAACCCTCGCTACTTCTGGCAGCGGGCAAATCACCGCTCCCGGACTGAATGCAGTGCCTGAACCAGCGACGATGGGGTTTCTCTGTACCGGTTTAGGGGGTCTAGCCGGAGTGGCGGCCATCCGGCGGAAAAGACACCCATCACAGGTCCGGAAGCCAGCACGATAGGGTGCTTTCGGCAAAACTGCCGTGTCTGGCTCCAGGTCGAGTTGGGGTCGCGAGGCTAGGGTTGTATCGTTAAACGGGGCTAGCGAGTGGATCGTCGGCCACTCGACAAGAGGCCGCCGTGTCGATTACCCGCCCCTTGTCCGGAAAGTTTACGATCACAGCTCGTGATCAGGCACTTTGACGTCAAACGCGCATGTTATTCAAGTGAAAACGGCTACAGAGCATCAGGCCGGCTTAGGAATGAGAAACACCTGATTGTTCTGCCAACTGGTGACAGACGTAAGCCGACCTGCCGCCACTAACGCGTACGACCGGCCCCGAGCTGACTGAGGTCAAGCGCGTTGATTGGAACGCAAACAAGCGAAATTCACTTCATCATTTAGGATCGATAAGGGCGGAGATATCTCTTCTTGCCGACCCTATCTCATGCTTTCCATTGACTCGCCTGACCAACGCATATCCTGCTACTCCGACCGGCACAAACACCGCTAGCGCAAACAACCGCTGCATCGTTCCTTCCGGAAACACGGGGGCCATTCTATGCATCATTGAGGGAATCATCAATAGCAGCGCAACCGTATCACAAAGGAGATACATCCTCAAAGCTGTGCTTTGCCGCCACAAAGCAATCAGCAAAAGCAACGGCGCCGCGAGAATTGGGAACATCAGGAATTGCCACGAAGCATGCCGCGGATCGGGCATTGGAAACAGACCAGCCTTCAAAGAAAGCACACCGTTAGCCAGAACGGAGAGGCCCACGAGCACCGCCATCGCCTTCCCGGTTACTTTCCGCAGCGTATAAAAAAGTCCAAATCCACCGGTGAGTCCCGCTACCCCGGTCAGCACGGCTCCCAAGTTGAAGATCCACGGTTGGCGAGAGGCCGTTGTTCCCAGCATGCTGGCCGTATGCTGCGCGAAACTGTAGCCCGGGTAAAAGGGTGCAGCAAGCAGTTGTGTTCCAAAATAGATCAAGGGCACGGCGATCGCTGCGTATAGCGACCATATGATGGGCTGCCGGAAAGCGGGACGGGACACGCGGACTCGTTCCATCAGAAATCGATACGCTGCAGCTTGCTCGAAAGTTCCGGCCAGAATGTTTGCACCATTGGTGCCACGCCCATTAGGACCTCGTGAATGGTGAAGGATTAACTTCGGCCAACAGGTTTATGATGCGCACTCTGGACTCTGAAACGACCTTTGATGCAAACACGGGAGAACCGGAGAACCGTACGTCGTTAAGCCTCAGCTATCATCGCCTTCTTACAACTTCATCGGGTTCACGTTTCCAACTTCATGGTTGAGACTTTCGATGAGGAGGGGCAGTTACTGTATGAGGCGAAGTCTTTCCTACTCGATGACTATTTCTTGATTCAATCACCCTCGAGACGAGAGTAGATCCACCCGTCGCCGATCCAGTCAGTAAGGCGCAAGCGTCTGAGGCGGTACTCGGCTGAAGCTTGGATTTGTCTCGCAGAGCGGGACCAGGGTTTCGCCGTTGAACACGCAAAGCGAAAAAGGCTACCGGAGCAACGCTCCGGTAGCCTTTGTATTGAGCTGAATGTTGCGGTTTAGGGGACCACCACAGGGAGAATCTCAAACTGCTGATTCGGCCCTCCCCAGTAGGTATAAGTCTGCAGCTTGGCGCCGTTCACGACCGACATCCCCGTGATATCTAGGGACTTACCGCTTAGCTTGTTGACGATTTGATAGTAACCGTTCGCCGTGGGGGCTAATAGCCATTGCTGGTTCTCGTTACCGATGTAAGGGTATTGCTGCACTGCAACGCCGTCCGTAAGTCCCGCATTCAGTGCATCCAATACCTTCCCGCTCAATCGGTTCACTATCTTGTAGTAAGCGCCCGTTGTCGGTATCAATTGCCATTGCTGATTGAGTCCGTACAAGTAATCCCACTGTTGGATAAGCGCTTGGTTTCTCGTAGACAAGTTGACGACGTCCAACACCTTTCCCGTTGCCATGCTGCTGATGGTGTAGTACTGGGTTTGCGGAGTCGGAACCGTTACGGCAGTCAGTTGCCATTTCTGGTTCTCAGTAGCGTTATAGTCCCAGAGCTGAATCCGAGCCTGGTTCTCCAAAGAAACTCCGCGAACATCCAAAGCTCTACCGCTTAGTTTGTTGACTATTTCGAAGCTGCCGTCGGCCTGCGAAACAAATTGCCACTTCTGGTTATCTGATCCCAGATAACTCCACTGCTGGATCATCGTTCCGTTCGCCGTTCCGAAGCCCGTGGCATCGAGCACCTTATGGGTCGCTACATTCCGGATCTTATAGTAGGTTGAGTCGACTGCAATCGCCTCCCAAATCTGGTTTCCTCCCGCGAGGTACTCATATTGCTGGAGGGGCACACCGTTTTTTGGGGACGCTCCTATCACATCAAGAGCCTTGCCACTCCGCATGCTGATGATGCTGATCGGCCCGGTCGGAACCATCAAGGCGGCCGCCACGCCCGTTCCAGTTAAGGCGATTGTCTGAGTCTGAGGTGTCAAAGCGATAGCATCCGCATCAGTAATGGTCAAGGTAGTCGTCTTCATTCCATTGGTAGAGGGATGAAAGGTCACGGAAACTGTACAGTGCGAGCCTGCGGCCAGCGTCGATGAGCAGTTGCTGCTAACCGAAAATTCTGCTGCATCCGCTCCCGAAATGACTGCCGAAGTAATGTTCAGCGTTCCGGAACCGGAGTTCGAGATTGTCACGGGCTGAGTGGCGCTTGTGGAACCCTTCGTAACGGTGCCAAAGTTCAATGGGGTTACGCCGACGGTCGGAATCCCGATGGCAGTCGACATACCGCGACCATTCAACGAGAGCTGTATTCCGGTCGCAACGGTGAGAGTGTCGCTGAAGCTCGATGCCGTCGCAGGAGTGAACTGAAGCGTCAGATCGCAAGTCGCCCCCGCTTCAAACGTGCCGCTCAGCAATGCCGAACAGTTCCCCGTTCCTCCGGCGATAACGCTGAACGGAGTCCCATTGACCGCGAAGCTGAATGCTGAAGGAAAGGTATACGGTTGATTGCCGATATTAGTGAGCGACGGAATGATCGAGTTGGATGAACCGATCAGAGTGTCGGCGAAAGCGAGAGAGCTCGCGGGAGAAATCTTTCGGATCAGATGATTCGTCCGGTCGCCCAGATAAATCGTGCCGTTAGGGTCAACTGCCACGGCTGTGGCCGTTATCGTGGCGCTTGTCGCCAGACCGCCATCGCCTGTCTTTCCTGCTACTCCGGTTCCGGCAATGGGGGCGGCTGTTCCGTCGGGGGCCAGGCGGAATAACTTGTTGGCGCCTGAATCAACCACATACACATTTCCTGCCGCGTCGGTCCAGACACCACCCGGAAGTTGAATGGACGAGCTCGGGGTCACGACACTCGAAGTGCCGCTGGATGTGACTTTGACGATCGTGCTGTTGCCTTGATTCGAGATGTACAGGTTGCCGGCGGCGTCAAAGGCCAGCGCCCCGGGTGCGCTCAAAGTGGTTGTTAAAGAGAGGGGCGAGGACGATAGGCCATTCGACGAAACCTTGACAATTTGATTGTTGCTGATATCGCAGATGTAGAAGGACCCATCATTTGCAATGGCAAGCTGGCCAATCAGGGCACCCATATTGAGGCTTGATGAAATGACCGTGGCAGTCCCGTCCCGAGCGATTTGCATCAGCCGGCCCGTGCTGTCGACCGTGTACAGATTGCCTGCCCAATCGGCGGCCAAGTTCAAAGGAACAGCGCCAGAAAGACCCGTGATAGAAACGGTGCTTGCCGCACCATGGGTGTCAATTTTAACGATTCGGCCGCCCGGGTATTCGACAAAGTAGAGATTCCCAGCCGGGTCGAAGGTAAATTGAGCGGGGTTCACAGCGCCAACGCTCCCTAAGACCACAGCAGAAATAATTCCTGGCGTGACGGCAGACAGAGGACCTTGTCCTATGCCGTAAAGATACTGAGTGCCGACGACATTGCCGTTGGCATCCATCACATTCAGCGCATCCCGCCGAAGGCCCACGTGTTGCGGTGTAAACGTAACTGGGCAAGTCGCGTGAAACTGGGGTGTTGACCCGTAAGTACATCCGGCAGTATCGACCGAGAATTCGGAACCATAAACAAGGGCGGCAGTGGTGCCTAACCCGGTGATCTGACCGAAGGAGACGGAGGTTATTGAGGAGGTGCTACCGAGCGGAGTTGACGGCAATGCAGTGATCCGTCCAGTGGACAAACTGCGAATGACCGCGTTAACGCCATCGACAAAGAAGACGCGCCCGTCTGCAGACGCATGGATCCCTGTAGACGATGCGAGGGTCCCGCTGGTGGCAGGGCCACCGTCGCCCGTGTAGCCGGAAACTCCCGTTCCCGCGATGGTCTCAATATTTCCGGCAGTGTTAACTTTCCGAATTCGGAATCCGGAGCCTTCAGCCATATAGATGTTTCCAGAGGAATCCACGCTGACGCCCCAGGGCGATGCTATTCTGGCACTTGTCGCGGGACCATCCTCGCCCGTGATACCGCTTATCCCAGTGCCGGCGACGGTGGTAATAATGCCTGAGGTGTCCACTTTGCGAATTCGTGAATTGCCTCGATCCGCAATATAAAGACTGCCTGCCGAGTCGAGCGACAAACCCCACGGGCCACTAAGGGTCCCCAAGATTGCCGTCCCTCCGTCTCCCAAGGAGGCGCCGCCCCCAGCAAAGGTGGAAATCGTGCCCGAAGTATCGACCTTGCGGATGCGGTTGTTATTGAGATCGGCAATGTAGAGGTTTCCGGAAGCATCGACAGCCAAACCGGTCGGAAATCCGAACCTTGCGTTCGTGGCAAGTCCGCCATCACCTAAAAAACCGCTAATGCCCGTTCCGGCAACTGTAGTGATGGTGCCTGCCGGAGTCACTCGGCGGACTCTTGGGCTGCCATCTTCGCCAAAATAGACGTTTCCTGAACTGTCGACGGTTAAAGCAAGTGGCCAAAGGATAGTGGCATTTGTGGCAAGTCCACCATCTCCCGTTGAAGTGCAGGTTCCGTTACCGGCGATTGTCGTGATAGTACCGTTAAGATCAACCTTCCGAATACGGCAATTATCGTAGTCGCCAAAATACAAATTGCCAGCGGTATCGGTAGCGACGCCGAACAAAGTGGAACTGATCTGAGCGCTCGTCGCAAGTCCGCCGTCACCTGAGTAACCAGTCACATGATTACCAGCGACAGTATTGATGGTCAGCGAACTCTGAGCCGACGCACTGAGCCCGAAGGCGAAACAGAGTAGGATTTTGAGCCCTGCCGGAGAGCTAGCTTTTAGGAGCATGAGTATTTTGACCTAAGAAATGGGAGGAGAAGCTTTCCGCTTGAATTTAAGATCGACCACCCGGAAAATGCCAGACGACTTGCAGCGAAATCGCTAAGACTGAAAAGTCAGACCGTGAGCGCCTACCCGAACGAGTAAGTCGTGTCTTCCCACCAAAACTCTCAGTCACATCTCAGAAGATCCGCGCGTTCATCGGGCACAGTAGCAGAATTCCCCGGCAAAATTTGGCCGACCATCTACTCGCAGCTCCGGCAATAGATACTGAGCTGTCTTCCGATACTCCATATCTCGGCCATTTGAGCGCATTGCGATTCAGGTAGTCGCTCTACCGGTATGCTCTTGTTTGAGCATCTGGTGAGAAAGAAGAAAAACCTCGAGAAACACGTAGAGCTTTTACAAGGAACGCTTGACATGCTTATTCTGCAGGCTGTTTCTCCGGGACCTGCTCATGGGCATACTATCGCTCATGTAATCGAGCATCGTTCGGAAGAAGCTCTACTGGTCGAGCACGGATCGCTTTACCCGGCACTGCAAAGATTGGAAACCCGCGGCTGGATTTCTTCGTTCTGGGGAACGTCTGAGAACAACCGTAAAGCACGTGACTACAGGCTCACAACGGCAGGACGCAAGCAGTTAAGCGTTGAGATGAGCCGTTGGGATTCGATAGTGCGAGCGGTGAATCGAGTCCTGAGACCAGCTTTAGACCAGTAAACGGCAATGCGATGGCCAGCGTTCTTGCGGCGAAGGTATTGGGATGAGATCCGTGCCAGTGAGATTGAGAACTACCTCGAACTGGAGACGGCTGACAATATCGCACGCGGAATGACGCCGGGGCCGGAAGGGCAGCGGCGCGACGAAGGTTTGGGAATTCTACTTTAATCCGGGAGGAGATCTATACGATGAACACCGTTTCTTGGATCGAGAGCATCGGTCAGGATTTTCGTCTTGGAGCGCGCCTGCTCGCGAAGAACCCGGGATTTGCACTGGTCGGAATCCTGTCGCTCGCCTTGGGCATTGGTGCGAATACCGCCATCTTTCAGCTGTTGAATGCCGTGCGGCTTCGCAGTTTGCCAGTGGCGAAACCGCATGAACTGGCGCAGATCCGGATTGTCGGCGGAAATGGCGGCATGGGAACGACAGACGGTTACGGTGAACTGACTGGCCCCATATGGGAAGAACTTCGTCATAATCACCCTGCCTTTTCCAGTGTGTTCGCCTGGTGGACGTCTTCCGAGTTTGCCGAAAAAGGCACCAACCTGGATGTGGTGAATTCACTCTATGTAACAGGTGAGGCGTTTGGCACGCTTGGCATCCAAGCATTGCAAGGCCGGCTGATCACACCTGCAGACGAGGAAGCCTGCCCGGGGAACGTAGTGGCAGTGAGCTATGGATATTGGCAGAACAAGTTGGGTGGGCGCCCGATCAACCAAAGCACGAAAGTACTCATTGACGATAGGTGGGTTCAGATCATCGGGGTCACACCCACATTTCTCGGTCTCGTGGTGGGACAAAGTTTTCGACATTGTTCATCCGTTATGCCAAGCCGTGAAAATGCCCCGTAATTGGTTTGGTCTGGCGGCCATCGGTCGGTTGAAGCCTGGATGGACATTGGCAAGGGCGTCAGCGGAACTCGCCTCGGTTAGCCCCGCCATCATGGCAGCGACAGAGATTACAGGCTATGACTCGAATACGGTTCAGAGATACAGACAGTTTCGGCTTGGAGCGTACTCGGGAGCTTCAGGCGTCAGCTACCTGCGAAAGACATACGACGCTTCGTTGCAATTTTTGTTGGGAATTACCGGGTTGGTGCTGCTGATCGCGTGCACGAATTTAGCGAATTTGATGCTCGCACGCTCGAGCACTCGGGAGCGTGAGATTGCGGTTCGTCTCGCGTTAGGTGCAAATCGTCTTCGTCTATTGCGTCAGTTACTAGTTGAGAGCTTTTTGCTAGCGTTCATGGGGCACTATCCGGTATAGGCCTAGCGAATTGGTTGAGCCGCGCCTTGATCTCGTCACTTGCTACCGAGATCGAAAGGATAAACCTCGCTACGCCCTTCGATTGGCGGGTACTGCTCTTCACTGGTGCCGCCCTTCGATTGGCGGGTACTGCTCTTCACTGGTGCCGCAACGATCATCACATGCGTAATCTTTGGGTTGGTCCCTTCTTTTCGGGCGTCAGGCATTGATCCGATGAATGCGATCAAAGTGGGCGCGCGCGGCACAACCGCCAATCGGGAGCGCTTCTCGTTTCAGCGAGGAATGGTGGTGATTCAAATCGCGGTTTCTCTTGTTTTACTAGTCGGCGCCTTTCTCTTCGTGCGGAGCTTTCACAACGTAATAACCTTCGATCCCGGGATGCGCGAGGAGGGCGTGGTGCACGGTTTCGCATCGTTTCAGAACTTACATCTTCCACCAGAACGTCTGGAACAATTCAAACAGGAACTACTGGATGAAGTGCGCTCCGTACCGGGCGTTTCGGCGGCTGCCAGCACGTCGTTTGTACCTCTGAGCGGCGGTTCCTGGGGCCATGGCATAACGGTTGGCCGGGCCGAAGGGTCCTCGCGGTTTTCGTGGGTAAGTCCCGATTATTTTCGAACCATGGGAGTTCGGTTGCTGAACGGAAGGGATTTCGCACGTACCGACAGGGCTACTTCCTCGCACGTGGCCGTAGTGAATCAAACCTTCGTAAAACGCTTTCTGGGAGGGGTGAACCCGTTAGGTAAGAGTATCCACACACACCCAGAACCGAACTATCCCGCAACCCTGTACGAGATCGTTGGTGTCATTCAAGATACGAGGTATAACGATCTGCGCGGCGAGAGGCCACCGATGGTAATTGCGCCGTACGCGCAATTTCCAAACCAGGGAACAGGGATGCAAATCATGATTTGGTCGAAGCTGCCGCCCGCAACTGTGGCCGAATCGGTGAAGCGGCATCTCGCGGATAGACACCCAGACGTAGTCGCACGATTTCGCGGATTTCAGCAACAGATTCGTGACAGCCTGGTGAGGGAGCGGCTCATGGCTGTGTTGTCGGGTTTCTTCGGAATGCTTGCCGCCGTGCTGGGAGTGGTCGGATTATATGGAGTGATGTCTTACATCGTCGGTCAGCGACGCAGTGAAATCGGCATCCGGCTGGCTCTTGGAGCCAATCGCGGTCAGGTGATTTGGATGGTGATGCGAGAAGTGGGCCTGCTGCTGAGCATTGGTGTCGTTATCGGGGCGGGGTTCACGCTCTTAGCGGGACGGTGGGCAAGCGCGTTTCTATTTGGGCTGAAGTCCCACGATGCGGTGGCCCTGGTGAGCGCTGCCGCTTTGCTAGCTCTCGTGGGTGCCGCTGCGGGCTTATTGCCAACATTGAGTGGATCGCGGGTCGATGCAATGACGGCCCTACGCCACGACTAAGCTTTGCGAGCTGGTTGCACGTCAGTCGGTCACCGTTATCCTTCTCAAAAGGTGCGCAAGTCCCTTCCCATCCGGATGGCCGGTCCCTTGCCGCTTTCTCTCGAGCTCTAACTTAAGATACTTTCTTCGCGGCCGGTTTCACTAACTCGAACTCCGGCGCCGGCTGCCCGCCCTTGTTCAACCCGAGCGCTTCTCGCAGCTGCGCTTGAATCGCCTTCTGCAGCTCCGGCCGCTCAATCAGCGTCTGCCGCGCGTTCTCCCTGCCTTGCCCAATACGCTCGCCCTTGTAGCTGTACCAGGATCCGCTCTTTTCGAGCACCGCATGCAGTGCTCCTAAATCCAGCAGGTCGCCTTCCTTCGAAATGCCGATCCCGTAAAGTATGTCGACTTCTGCTTCCCGAAACGGCGGCGCGACTTTGTTTTTCACGATCTTGACCTTGGTCCGATTACCCACCACCGTCTCGCCATCTTTGATCGCTGTCATGCGCCGGACCTCGACCCTCACCGAAGCGAAGAACTTAAGCGCCCGGCCCCCGGTCGTCGTCTCCGGATTGCCAAACATAACGCCGATCTTCTCGCGCAGCTGGTTAATGAAAATCAAACATGTGTTCGCCCGCGAGACCGATGCCGTCAGCTTGCGCAGCGCCTGCGACATCATGCGCGCATGGAGGCCCATGTGGCTGTCCCCCATCTCGCCCTCAATCTCCGCCTTCGGTGTCAGCGCCGCCACCGAATCGACCACGATCACATCAAACGCCTGCGAATTAACCAGCGCCTGCGCAATCTCGAGCGCCTGTTCCCCATAGTCCGGCTGCGAGATCACCAGGTTCTCGGTGTCCACTCCCAGCTTCGTCGCATACGTCGGGTCGAGTGCATGCTCCGCATCGATGAACGCCGCCGCCCCGCCCGCTCTCTGCGCTTCCGCGATCACGTGTAAAGCCAGCGTGGTCTTGCCCGACGATTCCGGCCCGAACACCTCAATCACCCGGCCCCTCGGAAAGCCGCCCACTCCGAGCGCATTATCGATCGCCACCGAGCCCGTTGTAATCACCTCCACCGGAAGTGTTGCGCGCGAGCCCAGCATCAGAACGGAGCCTTTCCCAAACTGCTTGTCCATCTGAGATAGGGCTGCGAGAATCTGCTGGCGTCGCTCGTCCATATGGTGGTTCGTGCCTCCTAGGCAAGAAAGAAGTCAGGCACGCAGCTTCTGCCTCTCGGAAGCAATCGGAAGGAATTATCTGAGTTAGAAACTAAGCCTTCTCGAACTCTCGATACTTCGGCAGCAGCAGCATCAGCGCGCCCGCTAACAAAAGCACCACAGCTAATCGTGCCAGCAGTGTTTCATACGAGCCCGTCAGGTCGAACGCCCGCCCCATAATAAACGGGCCGATCGCCGCCGCAATGGCGTAAATGGTCCACGAAAATCCGTACAAGGTCGAGAAGGAACGCAGCCCGAAGTATCTGGTTAGTAAGTACGGAGTAACATCCGCCTCTCCTCCCATTCCCAAGCCGATGAAGGCGGCAGCCATCACGGCACTCGTCATCGAGTGAGCGCTCGCAAGAAGAAACGTGCCCAGCGCCGCCGATGCGATTAGTCCGAACGCTACCCGCGGACCCGAATACCGATCGAGAAACCACCCGGTGACTAGTCGTCCAATCAAACTGGTTCCTCCCAAGACGGAGGCGGCCAGTGCTGCATCCGCCATGGAGATTCCTCGATCCGTCAGCAGAGCCGAGATATGGGCCAGCGCCCCATTCTGCGCCAGCGAACTAAAGAACAGAACCGTAACGATTATCCAAAAAGCACGCGTTCTGAGCCCTTCACTTGTCGAAAGCCCGGTCCCGGGCGCAGTCTCTGATGAGATTGGGCCGCGCCGCTCCCGGATGCGCGATCCAAGCGGCAGACCGACCGCCAGCACCAGCCCGCCCAACACCGCGAACGCCGTGCGCCATCCCCCGGCACTGATCAGAGCCTGTGTGAGCAAGGGCAGCAAAATCGAACCCAGCGCCCCGCCTGTCATCAGTAACGCGAAGGCCGCTCCCCGCCTTTCCTTAAACCAAGTGGAGAGTGCGCGCGTATATGCCAGATGCGCGGTTCCATTGCCCACGATCCCCAGCAGCAGAAACGTCCCATAGAGCTGCCACAGGTGATCCGTCAAGAGCGATAGCGACGCAAACCCCGTTCCGAAGACCACCATGCACGGCAAAATAATCCTGCGCGCCGGAAAGCGGTCGAACAGCGAGCCTAAGATCGGTGAACACGCGGCTACCGCTAGCGCGGCAAAACTGAATGCTGCCGACACCGCCTCCCGCGACCACCCAAACTCTGATGCCAGCGGTTTCAGAAACAGACTGAATGTGTAGACGAGCAGCGAGCCGAAGCTGACGAATATACAGCCCGCAGCCGCCAGCACCACGCCCCAGCCCTGATATTGAAAACTGTGCTCCGAGCGCTCTTCGAGAACCGCCGCTTCTGTTTGCATTTCTAAAGCTATCGCGAATGCACAACGGCGCCCGGAACAGCTGCCGTCGCCGCAAGCGTGGTCGATCCATAACCCGTCTCCGCCACCAGCGCCGCTCGCCTCCGATAAAAATCAGGGTCGTCCGGTGCCCATGTCGCCAGTCCATCCACGTACCGATTGCACAGGCAGAAAACCGCCGCAATCAGCACTGTATCGTGTATCTCGAGGTCTGTCGCACCATGGCTGCGTGCCTGCTCAATATCGGACGCAAGCACATCCTTGCCGCTCTTCTGAACCTTGCCCGCAATGGCCAACAGCGATTTCAGCTTTTCGGAAATAGCGGCTTCCCGGTAGTTGTACTTTACGCAGGCAACCAGCTCCTCGTCATGCTGAAGATGATGCGCCGCAATCGCGCCATGAATGGTCTGGCAATACTGGCAGTTATTCTGTGCTGAGACATAGGTCGCAATCAGCTCGCGCTCACCTGGGGAAAGCGAGTGCGCTTCGTGTAGCAGCACATTCACAAGTTCGTTGAGCGGCTTTGCCGTTTCTGGCCGGAATGCCATAGGGCCGCGAATTCCCGGCAGTCCCTCGGGCAAGCCAATATGCGCCATGGTGTTTTCTTTTCTCCCGCTCGCGAGTGTAAACGGAAACCAGGCTCCAGTCGTCGGCCTGGAGGTTCACTTCCGGCTACATCTTTGGACTGACAGCCCTTCCTTTCGGAATGCATCGAGAAAAGCTGTCATTGATCGTCTAGGTCTTCCCGCCCCGCAAACCGCCGGAAGACTTCGCGCACCAGCCAAACAAAAGTTCCCATTCCCGGCGCTGAATCTCCACTCCCGCTCTCTCGAGCTCGCTTCCAGGCGCTTTGCGCGCCTCGTCACACCAGGCAATGAACAGGAACGGATCCCAGACCGGTTTCAATCGCCGGCGGCTGTCATACGCTTTCAGAATCTCTGATGCGTCCCGATTGAGTTCCCCAAAGATAGGATGCTCGCCTACGCGCCGGAACCAATACGCGGCGTTTGAAGAATCCGGCTCCATGCGATGCGCAATCGCATGCCAGTAGCTGCCTTCACTGGACGCAATGTGCTGCAAAACTTCGTGGCTCTCTTCCCAGCATCCAGCCCTCAGTAAGAGCCCGCTCAGCGCAGCTGCCGCGGCGCGCGCGTCCGGAAACGCTGCCGATGGATCAAGGCTGCGGATGAACGCCACATCTTCTGCGGCACATTCTGCGCTCCTGGTTAGCCGGAGAGGTTGCTCCGAGCATTTCTGAAGTACGCTGCGCACCGGCTCAAGAAAGGTCCCGAGATCCATCGCCATATGGCCAGTCTAGCCGGGCCGGCACGCTCTTCGAAACGCGTTTAGTGGACTTCGAGCGACATGTTCACCACGTCGAACTGAAAGCGCTCGGGTGGCAATGACGAGATCGGATTCGGTGTCATATTCAGCCACGTGCGATAGGCTGTCTGCGCCACCGAACTGTTTAGATAAAACAGAAACTGATCGGAGCAGCATCGAATCGGCGGCATCTGCCGGAAAGCCAGCCGCAGCCCCACCGCTTTCTCGAGTTGTACCCCGCTTGTCTTGACGGCCTTGTCTTCCAGCAGTGTCACAAAGCTGCTCCGCCCTGCGTGCGGCCAAAGATCGCTGCGTAACAGATTCCGCAGTTCGAGCCGAGCGCCAAACGTGATCTCGCACTGGCGTATCCATTCGATCACTGCATCGCCCCAGTGCCAGTGTCCGAGCAATCCGAGATACTGGTCTACCAGGTTCAGCGCCAGATCCATCTTCCGCCGCTCGAGTCCTTCTTCCGTCTCCAGTGTGAAGCCCACAACAGGCGGAATCATGTCCTCTTGCTCGATGATCTCGGCTGCGATGCCCATCATCTTATCCACTCGCTTCACGTCAGGCACGGTCTTCACGAGCAGTGGCGGTAGCTCGTGCGTCTTACCGCCCGGAACTTCCAGAAACTTTCGATCCCCAACGATGTCCATAAGCAGCCTCGCTGTTCCTATCGACAACCTAGTCGACTAACCCCTGTGTACTTTCGAAATCACCTACACTACTAAGACGTTTTTCGAACGAGTAAGTTGCCCCAGTCCTAGTTAACTCAGTTTAACGACAATTCTTCCAAGAATGTTTCAACACGGAAACTTTGGCAGCAAACTACCGCCATTGCCAATCCGCCGATTCGTAGTAGCATAAACTGCCATGCAAGTAACTAACCAAATGGCCAATAGACGATCGTTCTTTCATACCGCTGGCCTCAAGCGGCTTGCCTTTGCTCGCGCAAACTAAGCCGCCTGACCCCGATAGCAACATCCTCGGCCCACCAGCACGCTACTCTCCGCAGCTCGGTACCGGTGTTTCTGAAATGATTTGGACGCGCAGCACAACGCCGCATTCTGTCAAGAAAATGACAGCGGAAAACCTGGATTTTCTCCTGGATTCCAAGCCAACACCATCGTTGCCCTGCTGCTTCACCTGGCGGCGCTAAACCGGAGAACGGCTGACCGCGCTTACGTTACTCAACCACGATCCGGCTGCCTTTGCTTCCGTCTTTGGACAACCGCTCAATCCGGTGATCGATCAACTCTCTCACACCGCGCAGGATTTCTAGTCGCGCTTCTCGAAAATGCTTCGCCGCACCCTGCGGAGGACTGAGAGTCTCTGCTGCTTTCTCGGCGCCCTCGCGAATCCAGTTGCAGAACCACGCCGCCTGCTCCGCCATCTTCGGACTCGACATATGCGGAGCCCCGCTGCTCTCTTGCTTAGACTCAGTCATGCCGGTTGCCTCATCTCTACTATCAGCTTACGCCCGTCCAGCCGGGCCTTCACCGGCTGCAATGACGCCATCGTAGTCGGCAGCCCCACATGCCGGCGGATCGTTCCCACCTCGATCACCAGCTCATCGTCTTTCTTGAATAACCCGATCTCCGCCTTTTCCGTAAATGGAACTTCCAGCCGGACCTCGTGGTAGTCGCCCACCTTCGCAAATGAGTATGGCGCCTCCACGCGCGCCGTTGCGGCCGGGTCCTCATCCGCCCCGTATAGCCCAAGCGCAAATTCCCGCAACCGTTCGTAGCCCAGAACCTCTTGCGGAAACATTGGCACTTGACGCACCGGCACCGGCGCAAAGTACTGCTCGATCTCTGCCAGCGTCCTCTGCTGCGAAGCGCGCCAGCCCTCGAAGAACACATCCTGCACTGCTGCTGGGATTACCCGATTCACAATGATGTTGTCGATCGTCAGTCCGTACAGCGAGAAGTAAACGAAGGCCCGCTGCGTTTCTCGCACCACCATCTTTTCCGGATTTGTCACCAGGCGTCCGCTCGTGATCGCCGCATCCTCCAGAATCAGATCGATACCCTCGATCTTCTGAAAAAGCTCCTGCACGTTCCGGAAGTAGCTGTCTGGCGGTAGTTCCACCGGCGATAGTCTATTTGCGATCGGTCTCACTGCTTTCAACATGCTGCGTTGAAAACCGAAGATGTGTTTCATGTACCAGTCGAGCGTCGTCGGCAAGCTGATAAATCGCAGGGATTCCGCCGTCGGTGCGCAGTCGAGCACAATCACATCGAACTCGTCTGACTTGCGGTACTGATTCACGTACATCATGGCACTCAGCTCTTCCATGCCCGGGAAGATCGCCATCTCTTCCGCCTCTACTCCTTCGAGACCCGTCGTGCGCAGGATCGACGTGATGTAAGTCGCAATCTCGCCCCAGTAGCGCTTGAATTCATAGTTGATGTTGACTTCTTGAATGAACAGCCGCTGGGCAATCTCAAGCGGTTGCGCCGTGCTCCCGTCAAACAGCGCCCCGCTTCGGTCGAATGCGTCCGACAAGCTGTGCGCCGGATCGACACTGATGATCAGCGTCCGTTTGCCCATCTCTGCCAGATGTACTCCGGTCGCCGCAGCCACGCTCGTCTTTCCAACTCCGCCTTTGCCGCTGTAGAGAAGGATCCGCATAGTTACCAGATGCCGGTCGAAGTCATACTGCTGTAAAGGTTACTCCAGCTCTTATCTAACGATCTGAAACCGCTTGCGCCTTTCCCTTGTCTCCTTCGAGTGCCTTCTGTTGGAAGGAATAGCCTTCGAACTGAATTCGGGCCGAAACGAGGAAAAGGGTATGAAACGAATCATCGCTCTGACAGCGTTCCTGTCATTGACGCAGACAGCTTGCATCGCGGTAGGTGGATATACCAGCGGAGGCGGCTGGTTCTTCTGGCCGGGCAGTCTCGGCTTAGTGCTCCTCATAGCTGTCCTGTATCTTCTTTTCGGCAGGCGCGGCCGCTAGCTGCTATGCCTTTGCTCCCAACGACCGGACATGAGCAAAGATAATGTTGATTGCGAGAGCAAGTGCACTCGCGGTTGTTCATGCCCGTTCGAAAAATCGAGCTGGAACTCGAGGCCCTCTCCCGACTTCGCACTTGTGAATCGCCGGAAGCGCTCGCCCGTGATCTCCGCAAAGCGCTATCCGCAAAGGTTAACGTCATCGTGGCGAAAGCTGCCGCCATCTCTGCCGAGAGGCAAGTCAAGACTGTAATTCCGGATCTCTGCGCGGCTTTCGAAAGACTGCTGATCAACCCGCTGGTTACCGACCCTCAATGCTGGGGCAAAGAGGCCATCGCCAAAGCTTTGAAAGTTCTCGCGTACGAAGAATCAGCCATCTTTCTCAAAGGCGCGCAGCACGTTCAGCTGGAACCGGTGTGGGGTGGCGACGAGGATACCGCTACTGGTGTTCGTGCCGCCTGCACCCTGGCATTGCTCGGATGCACTGATCAGAGCCGAGAGGACAAGCTCTGGGCCGTTATGCGCCTGCTCACGGAAAAGTCGCCCTCTCTGCGCAGAGACGCCTCACTCGCACTCGAATCTCTCGCCGGACGCGAATCCGCCTTGCTGCTGCGCCTCAAAGCTCGCATGGGTGATAACGACTCTACAGTTGCCGGTCAGGTCTTCGAATCACTCTTGCGCGTCGAAGGTGAAGCCGCGGTTCCGTTCGTTGTAGAATTTTTGCGCGACCCAAGTCCCGAAGCGCGGGAGGAAGCGGCACTGGCCTTAGGAGCCTCGCGCCTGGCTGCTGCCGTCGAGGCCTTGCAAGACGCGCTCTCTCAAAAACACCTCTTGCTCAGCCGCGAAGTACTCCTGCGCGCTCTTGGTATCTCCCGGCACGAGAAAGCAATTGTGTTCTTGTTGGAGATTGTTCGCAGCCGCCGCCTCCAAGAAGCGCTCGAGGCACTCGAGGTCCTAAAGCTCTTCCGGGACTCAACCGAGATCCGCAGTCGAGTAGCGGAAGCTGTCGCATCCCGCTCCGAGGTCGAGATTCAGCAGTTCTTGTAACCAGAGGGAACGCTCTCCGCTTTGCGCCTTTCCGAACCGCGACCAGAGGGAGCTCCGTTACTCGATCGCCACGATCGGATCGATCTTCGCTGCCCTGCGAGCCGGTAAATAACTTGCAACCATCGCCACCACACCGTAGCGTGCCTCCGTCCTCTACTGGCACGCTACTACACGTCCGGATTCCAGCAGCGTCGATTCAATCGACGCCATGCTTTCGCGGGCTAGCAAGAGGTCCTCTATCTCTTCGTCCTGATACCCTCTGCGTGCGATTCGAAGCTTGTAGGGCCCGGCCGGCACATGAAACATGTATCGTCCCGTCACGTCCGACCTCACCTTGTAAGGTTTCCGCTTTTCACCTTTGCTCCAAAGAATGATCTCCGCGCGTCTGACTGGTTCCTTGCTGATGAGGTCCATCGTCGTTCCGGTAAGCCTGATTCGTTGAGGTCCCAATGCTGTATACGTCACTTTCGAAACAGCGCCGCATTCAGCCATGCCGTTTCCGATTTCCAGAACGATGGCAAAAGATTGGGGCACGCCTTCCGCGGTCTGCACCAACAGTTTCTGCTGCACAAACCCCGGAGCTGAGACTTGGAGCTCGTAAGCGCCGTCCGGCAACCCCCCGAACTCGAACCGCCCGTCCTTCAGCGTTCGCATTTGCAACACCCGCTCGATAGAGCCCAGCGTGACCGTTACCCCGCTGATTGGTACCGAGGCTCGATCTGTAACGACTCCGCTTAGTGTCGATCCCTCTTCTGCTCGAACAAGAGCATGGGAGCCAGCCAGCAATCCGATCCAGGCAACGGCTCTCATCAGATGGCAGGCGCTCATCTCGAGTCCATTATGTCGGAAGCACTCGCCTTTCCGAGCCGCGACCAGAGGGATCGGTCTCCGCCACTCGACCGCGCCGTTTTACTCTGGGCGTTGCCTTCACTTTTGAGAAACTGACAATCACTGTGGAGCGGCCTCATCTGCGCACCTTGGATCTCCTCTTGCTCGCGCTCGATCTTACCGGCACCTTTCTGTTCGGCATGGAAGGCGCTCTATCCGCTATCGCCGGCCAGCTCGACTTGTTTGGCGCTATGGTTCTCGCCTTCTGCACCGCGCTCGGTGGCGGCATCATCCGCGACTTGCTAATCGGCGCCATCCCTCCGAATGCTGTCCGCGACTGGCGCTACGGCCTCATCGCGTTTGCCGGTGGTGCCACATCGGTCCTCTTTTCTCATTCCGTCGGGGAAATTCCCTTCTCGTTGCTGGTCACTTTGGATGATGGCGGACTCGCGCTCTTTGCCGTGGCCGGTGCGGCCAAAGCTCTCGACTATAAAATTCATCCGTTTCTCGCCATTCTGATGGGCGCCATCACCGGTGTCGGCGGAGGTGCCGTGCGAGATGTGCTGCTCGCGCGTGTGCCGGTGGTGCTGCGCGCCGATATTTATGCCACCGCCGCCCTGCTCGGGGCTGCGCTATATGTGGCGGCTAGAGCAAGCAGGGTGCCTCCTACATGGGCCGCTCTGCTCGGCGCGACGGCGTGCTTCACCCTGCGCTTGCTCGCGGTATCACATCATTGGAATCTGCCTGCTCTGGTAGCGCATTGAACCAAACCGCAGGTATTCGAGAGAAAAGAGAGAAGCAATGACGTCACTTTCCAAAACCAGATGGCCCTTCATTCTTGGGCTGCCTCTGCTGCTTACCTTGTTCGCGGCTTCCAGCCGAGCCGGCACGAACGATAAGGCACTCGAAACTCTGATGCGCAATCTCAGGGATAACGCCAGGTCGTTTCGCCAACCCTTTACTTCCGCCCTCGAGAAAAGCACGATTGGCAAAACAAGGCAGGCTAAGAATGCTGAAAATCTCGCCTCACTGTTTGAGAAACAAACGGAGGCATTGCTCGACGATCACAAGCAGACGAAAAGAGCCGGTAACAGTCTCGGTGCCGTGCAGGATACCAGCCGGCAATTAGACGAGATCGTGAGGCATGACCTGCGCAACTCCCCCGCATCGCCGCGTTGGGAAAAGATTCAGGCCGAACTCCAGCAAATAGTCGAAGCTTATGGCCCCGATCAGCTGAAACTCGATCAGCATAACAACCCTGCCGGCCGGGCGCAGGGCATCACGCCACGTTCTGTCCCTCTACCGAATACCGCTGGATCATGCGGTCAAGCGGTGGGAAAGGCACGGGCCGAACGACTCGTACAAGAATGTCTGCAGGTATCGCCCGCCACTCACCCTCCTTGTAATGCGCAAAACTCCTGCAGCCTGATCATCGGCGAAATCAAGCGTAGTTGCGCTTTGTTGGGACACCAGGCGCCCGCGTTCTGTCGCGAGTACCGGTAAGATCGAAGCTTCTGGGTTTCCGCGTGAGCGCCTCACCCCTTCCACAAGCGACCCATCCCTCCTCGCTATCCTGAATTCATATGCGCTTCCCGGGCCTTTGCGCGGCCCTTTACCTGTCTCTCGTCGCTTCTTTTCTCCACGCCGCCGCGCTACCCTCCTGTTCCACAGGCGCTCGTAGTTTTCTCCCGTGCGAGCTCACCTTCGAGGCGAAACCGTCCGATCTCGCCTCTGCTCCGCCCTATCGCAACGATCTCCTGCGCGTCGAGTTTCGCTCTCCTAGTCACAAGACCTTCCTGATGCACGCCTTCTGGGACGGCACTTTGCACGTCCGCTTCAGTCCCACCGAGCCCGGCACCTGGACCTACCATGTTCTGAGTGAAATCGCCGCCTACAACGACAAAGAAAACACGTTCTCCGCCGCCGATAGTGGCCTTCCCGGCATGATCAGCGTCGCCAACCTTCGCCATTGGCGCACCACCGGAAAAAAACCGCATCTGTGGCTCGCCGCCGAAGCGCCCTTTCTCACGATCGATCAAGCCTCTTGGGAAACATGGCTCGATGCTCGCAAGCGCGATGGCTTCACCCATATTCGCGGCCCGCTCCTCACTAGTTCGGGATCTCTAAAACCCTTCACCGCAAAAGGCGAGCCGGATCCTGCCTACTTCAACGCCCTTGACGATCGGCTCCTCGCCGCCGCCGCGCGCGGTTTTACACTCGACCTCCTGCTTGCCGACAAGTCGTTTCTCGCCACGGGCTTCCTGGCGGGATTCGACGAGCACGAGCATCTCATCCGCTATCTCACCGCCCGCTACGGAGGCCTGAACGTTACCTGGCACGGTATTGAACGTTTCGAAGACACCGAAGGCTCGCGCGCCCTACTCGCCGATCTCGGTACTCTGCTTGGCAAGTACGACGGCTTCGATCACCCGCGATCGACTGACGCCCGGAACTCGTCTTTTCCGCTGCTGGCCGATCCCTGGATGAACTTCCTCATCGAGGCCTCGCCCAACCCGCAACTCGGTGCCGTCGAACACCAATTCACTACCCAGCCCGAGGTCCACATCATCAACTCTGTCGAGTCCGGCGCGTTCCGCCACGAACTCTGGAATGCCACCACAAACGGCCAGTACCCCAGCGTTTCGTACGCGAGTTTAGCGAACGAAGCCAATGTTAAGGCGGTCGGGATCTGGCATCGCATTCTCACCGATACCCGTCACTGGGAGTTCGAGCCCTACTTCGATGTCGACGGTGCGCGCTCCGTCGGCCTGAACGAAGTGGAGTATCTGGCCTATGCCGAGAAGCCCGGCATCGTCGAGATCACGCTTCCCAAGCACAAGTACAACCCGAGTTGGATCGACCCCGCCACCGGCGAAGAAGCCGAGTTGAAGAATTATCGCGGAGAAGTCTTCAGCCGCCCAACACCCGACAATTCCCACGATTGGCTGCTGCTCGTTCCGCGCGAAGGCGAGAAGCAGTCCCGGCTCAAATACTTCTACTTCGAATCGGAGGATCCACCCGTCCAGGAGGTTGAAACCGATACTTCAAAGACACCTTTCCAAGTTGTTGATCCTGTTACGGATCAGCTGAGCGTTGCCATCCCCGCGCCTTACTCGATCAAGGTCACTCGGGCTAACCGCGCCAGTCGCCGTATGCAGTACGTCTGGTGGGGCGAAGTCACCGGCGGCTCGCCAGGGGCGCGCCTTCTCGGCTTAGGCGCATCCGGTACCTTTGCCTTGCCCCCCGAACTTCGCCAGCCTGGTTCCTCGCTTAACATCCGCACCCTCGCGATCAACGCGAACGGCAAGGCATACGAAACAGACCGGGTGTTCCGGCTCGTTCCGTGACCGTCCTGGCCGTCGACACTACCGGTGAATACGGCAGCGTTGCCCTGCGCTCGGAAGGCCGTCCTAGGGCCGAGATTGCCGTCCAGTCCGCCACCGGGTTCGGGCACCTGATCTTCGCCGCGCTGGATAATCTGAGAAACGAAGCCAATCTCACCCTGGCTGAAGTCGATTGCTTCGCTGCCGCGGCTGGACCGGGCTCTTTCACAGGCGTGCGAATCGGCCTTTCCATTGTCAAAGGTCTTTCGGAATCGACCGGCAAGCCAGGCTTCGCCATTTCAAATCTGCGCGCCTTGAGTTCGTTCGGTAAAAAGCCCTCCGCTTTGCGCGCGGTTGTGCTCGATGCACGCCGTTCCCAGGTGTACGCGGCGGTCTACGATAGCGATCTCCGGCTGGTCCAACCTGAAACCGTGCTCCCGTTTGCCGACTGGCTCCGCATGCTCGATCCTGAGGCCGATTATGAGTTCATCTCGCCTCTCGATCTCGCGCTCGAAGACAGTCCGTTCGCCTGTATGCCCGTCTCCAAGCCCTCCGCTACGCTGGCAAGCGCGGTCGCCCTTTGTGCCGAGGTGGACGCGCTTGGGGGAGATTGGCCCGATGTGGCCTCTTTGGATGCTAACTACGTGCGCTTTTCAGACGCTGAACTCTACTGGCGAGACGTCTGACAACTCGGTTCTCCGACTCCGAAACCGTCTTCCCGATCCGCATCCACTTCCCGACCGACAGCCACTTTCCGATCCGCACCGTCTTCCCGATCCGCAGCCGTCTTTCCGATCGCACCGTCTTCCCGATCCGCATCCACTTTCCGATCCGAACCGTCTTCCCGATCGCACCGTCTTCCCGATCCGCATCCACTTTCCGACTCCGAACCGTCTTCCCGATCGACAGCCACTTTCCGAGCCGCGACCTGAGGGAGCGGTTTCTTGCTTTGCGCTTTCCGAGCCGCGACTACAAGGAGCGGATTCTTCTTTTCCGAGCCGAGCGTCCTACCGCGGAAACAAAATTCGCGCCTGGTTCGTGCAATACCAGCTTAGGAATCCATTCGCTACGGCCAGCGCCACAAAGGCATACGCGATGTCCTGCCGCGGCTCTGCCGGAAAATCCCGTTTCCACAGCCGGTACCCGGCTCCTAGTGCCACAAACAGAAACGCATATTCTCCCAGCAGGAAAGCCAGCGCCGCGCAGACCACCGCCACCGCCAGCCGGTGCTGTGCGCCCAATGCGTTCATCGCCGAGCCGCCATCGAAGATCGCCACCGGAATCAGATTGATCAGATTCAGCCAGCCCGCAAACTGTGCCACCGCCAGCCAGACGCCCTGATGTGTCGAAAGAAAGAAACCGTAAGCGATCAGACCGGAGAGAAAGCCAAAGAAGGGGCCCGCTAAAGAAATGCGCGCCCGGATGCCTGGGTCTACATTCGCGCCTTGCCATTTGACATACGCTCCGAAGCCCGGCAGAAACATGGGCAGCTCAGCGCGAAATCCATAGCTGCGCACCACCACGTAGTGCCCCATCTCGTGCATCAGCACCGAGCCGGCGAGCCCGACCGCGAACCACCAGCCGAATAGCGCCCAGTAGAACCCCACGAACGCCAGAATGCTAATCAGGAATTTGCCTTTGGTCAGAAGGATCAGCCCTACCGTTTTGAACTTCGCCAGGAATGCCAGCACCACGCCGAACGGGCCTAGCCGCTTCGTCCAGTTCACCGCTGGTTTTGGAGAAAGGCGGGCATCTATGCGCTCGATCTCGCGCTCAACCCCCCGTCGTTCCCGCGCATCGCCCGGTAGCAGGTTGAGGATCGCTACCCAGTGTTCGCGCGCTGCCGGGAGCTGTCCCATCGCCGCGAGCTGGCGGGCCCGATTGGCAAGCTGTTCGACCTGTTCCGATACCAAGTCTTCAGTTTACCGGGAGCTTTCGAGCGCGGCTAATTCGCTGCCGAGCTCTCGTTTAAGTCAGGCAGATGATCGGTCGTCTGGGACGCCAGGAACACCGCCACAACTGACTCGATCCCATCTTCATCTTCTTCATCGAATCGATTCAAGCTTGCACTGTCGATATCCAAAACGCCAATCACGGTACCCCAGTTGAGCAGCGGGACCACGATCTCAGACTGCGAGCTCATGTCGCAAAAAATGTGACCGGGAAACTTGGTCACATCGGGAACGACAATGGTCTTCCCTTCCGCCGCCGCCATCCCGCAAACTCCTCTGCCGAACGGAATCCGCGTACAGGCCGGCTTGCCTTGAAAAGGCCCCAGTACCAGCTGCGATCCTTCAGCCAGATAGAACCCTACCCAGTTCACATCAGGCATCATCTGGAACAGCAGCGCCGACGCGTTTGCCGCATTCGCGATGAAGTTCTTTTCGTCGCGTAGCAGCTGGTCGAGCTGCTCACAAATCTGCCGGTAAACCTCGGCCTTTGTGGCGCCGGAATCGACGCGCTTTACAGTCTGCATTTTGAAATTAGTGTAACTCCCGCGCCGTCCCTCTCCTTTCCTTTACGTCTTCAACTTGCGCTTATACGGCTTGGCCATATACCCTGCCGCCTCTTTCGCCGGATCGGAGTCCGGAGCCGTCGCCATCGCCGACTTGTAAGCCTGCCGCGCCTGGTCATGGTCGCCTTGCAGGTCGTAAACTTGACCGAGTCTCAGCCACGCCATCACCGCCGTGTTCAAGTCCAGCCGCTCACTATGTCGGCTTGCTTTGTCTAGGTTTTCGCGCGCAGCTTGCAAATCGTCGTACCAGAAAAGCAAATTGCCTCGCGCATACTCCACCCGTTCCACAGAGAGCTTGGCGTAACCCGCGGCGCCGCTCTTGATTGCGTTCTCGATTCCGGCCAACACTCCCAGCGCCGCCGTCTTGTCTCCCAGGTCGCTGTAGATCTGCACCTGCTCCAGACGAAATAGGTAGTTCCGCGGGAAATCCGTGGCGAGTTTCTCGAGTAACGGCAGTGCGTCCTTCGGCCGGTGCTCCCGGCGATAGATGACGGCCAGCAGGATAGCGGCGTCGAATCGGTTGTCCGCTTGCGACTGCCGCACCATCTCCAGTTGCCGGATGCCGTCGTCCCGGTCGCCATGGAAACCGTTGACCGCGCCGAGCATGCGGAGGTAAGCCGGCAGGCAGCTGACCACGTATTCGCTTAAGCCGTGCAGCAGGCGCGCTTCGATAAAGCTTGGGTCGATGTCGAGTATTTTTTCATTCGCTTTTCTACCCGCAATCGTTTCATGCAGCGCCTGCATCCACGACTTCTCAACCAGGAAGAGATAATTCGCCCGCAGACCGTGCGCCACCGCCGTCTGATACAGCGCATGAACGTCGTTCGGATCTTCTTTAAGCCTTGCCTCGGTGAGCGAAAGGGTCTGCGTGATTGCCTCTGCGAAGGCGCTCCGGTCTTGCGCGCTGATCTCCATCTTGCCGCGTCGAAGGAAGGCATTGCTACCCGTCACCAGCTGGCTCTCGAGCGCTCCGTTGCGAAACATCTCGCGGTACAGAATCGCTTGCGCCACCGCGTTCTGTGCCGCCGCGTCCGCAGGATGCTTTTGCGCATTGTCCTCGAAGATGGTGAGCGCTTGGTCGTATTCGTTGTTATAGAAGTGTTCGAATCCCGGGCTCAGCAGCCCCAGCGCCAGCGCCAGCCCTAAGCGGATCAAGTCTGCTCTGCTCTCGCCGTCAGCTGCGCCAGAGCCTGCTTGGCCGCCTGTGCCGCAACCGGCTCCGCATGGAGCGCCAGCCGTTCCAATGGCTCCAACATCTCCGCCCGCCCCGAATTGCCCATCGCCAACGCCACGTTTCGCAGGAAGCCGCTATACTTCGCGCGCCACACCGGCGACTTGCGAAACAGTGCCCGAAACTCCTCCTCGCTCATAGCCGCGCAGCGCTCGAGCGAAGGCGCGAACTCGCCCGGCGCAAATGAACCATCTCTCGTGAAAGGCGCTCGCCGGTTCCACGGGCAGACATCCTGGCAGATGTCGCACCCGAACAGGTGATTGCCGGTTCTCTGGGCAATCTCGCCGGCGATTTCGCCCCTCTTTTCAATTGTCAGGTACGAAATGCAGAGACGCGCATCGAGTGTCCATCCCCCTGTCCGGTTCGGGCACAATTGCCTCTGTTGGACAGCTATCGATGCAACGCGTACAGCTACCGCAGCGATCAGCCGGCGGACCATCCGCCGCGAGAGGTATCGAGAGAAGCAGTTCACCAAGAAAGAACCACGAGCCCTTTTCCTGGTTAATCAGGCAGGTATTCTTGCCGATCCAGCCAAGTCCAGCGGCCCGCGCATACGAACGCTCCAGCAGCGGCGCCGTGTCCACGCAGATGCGCGATTCGAAAGGCTGCCCGTGCGCGTCCGCGATCTTCTCCCGCAAACGCTCGAGCCCCTCCCGCAGCACATCGTGATAATCGGCGTTCCAGGCATAGCGTGAGATCCAGCCTCGAGACTCGTCCTTCAGCTCCCCCGAATGCGGCTGCTCGGTGTTATACAGCTTCCCTACGCACAGAATGCTTTGCGCGGAAGGCAGAAGATTTCGAGGATCGCTCCGCAGATCGCCGCGCTGATCTGTCAGGTAACTCATCTCGCCAGCCATGCCGATATCGCGCCACTCTTCGAATAAGGCGAAGTCGGCCAGCGGGATCGCGGGCGCAATCCCAGCCAGCTCAAAGCCGCAGGCATGCGCCAGTTGTTTTGCCACCGCCGCGCTGATTCCGGAGCTCGTCTCTGTTACCCTCTCCTTTTATTTTGACTTCTCCTCTGCTCGATTTCCAGAACGTCTTTGTCCAGCGGGGAGATCTGCTCGCCCTGAACGGTCTCACTCTCCGCGTCGAAGCGGGCGAGCATGTCGCCATCCTCGGCCCAAACGGCAGCGGCAAGTCGACCTTGATCAAAACCATCGCTCGCGAGTGTTACCCCTTGCTGCTTCCCGGCACCATCCTGCGCATCCTCGGGCACGAGAGCTGGAATATCTTTGAGCTGCGCTCGCACCTCGGCATCGTCAGCAATGACCTGATGGCGCGTTCGACACGCGACATCACCGGCGGCGAGCTGGTTCTCTCAGGCTTCTTCGGCGCTATCGGCATCGGGCCCAACCATTGCGTCACCCCCGAAATGAACACTGCGTCCGAACGCGCCATGCAGCGCCTTGGCGTCCATCACCTGCGCAATCGCTGGCTCGACGAGCTCTCATCCGGGGAAGCACGTCGCCTGCTTATCGCCCGCGCTCTGATTCACAATCCCACAACCCTGCTGCTTGACGAACCGACCACCAGCCTCGATCTGCCCACGCTGCGGGAGGTCCGTACTCATTTGCGCGCGCTCGCCTCAAGTGGCGTCGGGCTGCTGCTCGTAACGCATCACCTCGACGACATCATTCCCGAGATTGAGCGGGTGGTTCTCCTGAAGCAGGGAGCTGTCGCACGGGACGGTCCGAAGGAGCAGATGCTGACCAGTGAGCACCTCTCGGAAGTCTTCGAGGCTCCCGTCGAGGTTGTGCAAAGGGACGGGTTCTACCATGCCTGGTAAAGCACCCGGCAAAGCTTAACCTGCTGAAAAGGCACGTAGTTGGCCTAGTCCGGCGGGCTCTGTTCGCTGCGGGATACGGCCATACAACCCCGAATAGGCGCAGTTCGCTTCCATCTTGTGTTGCATCGATTTCGTCTCCCTTATACTGACCTGAAGTCGGGCATATACGCTGCTACGGCTCATGGGAGAGTTTTTCAACCTTACGGTTCATTGATCATGCATAAACCAGTTAAGTACTTTGAGAAGGTCGTCACGGTCGGCGCAAATGCCGCCTGGAACGTCTTTGAGCGCCTCAATCAGAATCAATCAGAACGAGTCGTTCACGCCAAAGTGGTCCGATAAGCCGCTCCTCAAGAGCCACCAGAAGATGAAGCCGCCACTCGGCTGGCCGCGCGAGACCGATTCGCTCTGCCCGAAGTGCATCCCGGAGATCCGCCAGCGGATCGTGGATGGCGAGGTCGATTACAAGATCCTCCTTAACCAGCCCGTCGGCGAAATCAAAGCCAGTATTATCGAGCGCGACGGCAAGATCCTGATGGTCAAGGAATGTCCTATCCACGGCCAGTTCGAAGATCTGATGTCGATCGATCCCGCGTTCTCAAAGCATCTTGAAGACGTATTTCCCGGTCGCGACATCCGCGCCCACAGCGACGAAAAGCTGCATAACCACGGCACCAGCACCATCACGCACGGCCGCGGCTCTGTCCTGACGATTGATCTCACCAATCGCTGCAACATGATGTGCGATCCGTGCTTCATGGATGCCAACCAGGTCGGCTTCGTTCATGAGCTGAGCTGGGAAGACATCAAAACTTTGCTCGACAACGCGATTTCCATCAAACCGCGGCGCCAGATGTCGGTACAGTTTTCGGGCGGCGAGCCTACGCTTTCGCCGTACTTCCTCGATGCCGTCCGCTATTCCCGGAAGGTCGGTTATAACAGCGTGCAGGCTGCGACCAACGGCATCGAATTCGCGAAGCGGCCTGAGTTTGCCAAGGAAGCTGCCGAAGCTGGTTTGCGCTACGCCTATCTCCAGTTCGATGGCATCGGCAACGCCGCCAATTCGCATCGCGCGGTCGGCAATCTCTTCGATGTAAAGCTCCAGGCGATTGAGAATCTCTGGCAGGCGGGCGTCGATATTGTCCCGGTGATCACCATCATCAACGGTGTCAACAACGAGCAGGTCGGCCGCGTAGTTCAGTTCGCGCTCGACAATCCGAAGAAGATTCCGTTCCTCTCCTTTCAGCCCGTCTCCTTCACCGGCCGCGACGAGGCCGTGACTGAGGAGCGTCGTACCGCCCAGCGCTACACTCTGTCGCACCTGGCGCACGATGTGAAAACTCAAGTCGGAATCGGCGAACCGGTGCGCGATTGGTTCCCGATCAGCTTCATGAGCACCTTTTCCGATTTTGCCGATCTGGTCCACGGACCAAATGCCGATTGGGGACAGCTCAGCTGTGGTTGCCATCCGAACTGCGGCATTGGCATGGCTGTGATGTGCGACAAGGAAACCAAAGAGTACGTTCCGGTAACCGCCTTCCTGCACGCCGATCAGCTGGCTAAGGACATTGCGAATATCAACGATGCGGCGCGGGGTCGGTTCTTATCGGTTGCGGGCGTCACGCTTTCGCTGCTGCGCAACTACGACCCGTTCAAATCGCCCACTCATTTCAAGCTGCAGGATCTGGTAGCGAAGTTCGATAAGTGCTTTGGCATGTCCGCGAAGGATCACGCCAAGGTTTACGGCAAGGTGACTGGCGATCGCACCAAAGCAGACATCGACAAGCGCCGTTCCGATCGCTGGAACTTCCTTTTCATTGCCGGCATGTGGTTCCAGGATCTCTTTAACTACGATTTCCGCCGCACCGAGCAGTGCATCATTCCCTATGCCACGCAAGAAGGCGAGATTTCGTTCTGCGCCTACAACACGGGCGTAGGCTGGCGCAACATCATCGAGAAGATGCACATGACCGCGACGCTGACCAAGTGGTACGACGAAAAGGGCCGCCACGAGATCTTCGCCGGCAACAAGCAGGTACCGCTTGCGACGAAGGATCACAACCTGGTGCTGGTGGAAGAGCATGTCAAAGCCGATCGACAGCACGATCTCGACGATAAGGGCATCGCCAAGACTGCGCGTGAAGAAAAGACGCGAGCGCGTGACCAGGCTCTCAAACAGAAGATCGAAGACGACAAGATGGCCCGGCTTTACCGGGAGCATGTTCTTGGTGAAAAGAAGATCGAGGGGTTCGTTCCGCTCGACGGGCTTCTTGCATCAACCAAACCTCTACCTCCGCCTGCACCGGCGGAGAAGCGCGAAGAAGTCGGAGCAATGGGCGACTAAGTCGTCCTGAAAACACGGCACGGAGAGCCGCTGAGCCGAAAGGTTCGGCGGCTTTTCTATTTTCCAGTTCACCCTATACTGAGTACTTGGCGGCGTCGCCGTACTCGCCTTACTAAGAATGCAAGTTTCTGAAGAGGTTCAAGAGACGCGCTCTCACGCCAAAGCAAGGCTTATACAGGCCTTGCCCGGTGCGCTCGTTACGGTCGCCATCACGGCCATCTTTTTCTCGCTCTACTGGAACCGGTTTGCCGGACTGCGCTCAGGCAACGGATCTTTTCAAGGCGGAACAGTCATTCTGAGGGGATTCTTTCCCTATCGTGACTTCTTCACTGCCGGGCCGCCTCTCAACGAAATCTTTTCCGCCGCTGTACTCTACCTGTTCGGGCAAAAGCTCGTCGTCATCCGCGCCTGGGGTGTCTTCGAACGCATGGGGATGGCGCTGCTTCTGTATTTCTGGCTGGTCAAATTCTTTCGACCGCGAAACGCGGCGCTCGGCTCCATTTTGGCCATCATCGTCTCTGCCGGCGATCCCTCAAACTCACTTAGCTCCTACGGCTTTGAGGCGATCTTCTTTTTCCTGCTAAGCGGGTGGGCAATGATGCGCAGCGCGGAACTCAGGGCATCGGCGAAGGCCTTTGCTCTTTGGGCAGCCGCCGCCGGATTGTTTGCGGCCACCTCGTTCGGCACGAAGCAGACTCTCGGAGTCGGCGCAACAGTCGGCTTGCCGCTTTTAGCTCTCTTGTACATCGGCCACATTGCCGGCCGTCGTAAGGTGATCGTCTTCCTTGCCGCGTTTGCCGTTGGCTGGTGCGTGGGAGCCGGCGCTGTGCTCCTGTGGCTGGCAAGTATTGGCGCGATACCAGAGTTTCTGCAGGACGTTTTCAGGAAAGGGCCTTCGGCTAAAGCTTCTCATCCAAGTGATTTCGTCATCCGCGCCGCTCACGCTGCCTGGGCGATCCATTGGGGGTTCTTTGCCGGCTGCGCCGCGATTGCGGCTTGCTGGAGCCTGATCCGCCGCGCCTTCGCAGGCCGTTCTAAGGCAGAGGACAAGGCTGGAATCGGCTGGATTGCCGTGTTTGCTTGTTTGTCAATTGCCATCGGAGCGATGCTTTCGTACGCCGGAAGATGGCCGCTGCGGGATTTTGATAACTTCGCCATCTACTTCGGCTTGATCGGAACATTCTTGCTCGCCGTGCTTTGCCTCTGGGAACTTATTCGTGGCAAATTGTACGAACGGGCCTTGCAGATCGGTTTCCTCGCCGCGGTCGCGTTTGGCATCGCGCTCATGGTCTCCCTCTCCTGGCCGGCATCGTTCGATATGGTCTTCCCGGGCTTCGGATTAATGACAGCAGCCGTGCTCGACGGGGCAGACAGGCGGCAGCGAGCCGCACTGTACGCTGTCTGCGCCCTTGTCATCTGCGCCATGACAGGCGAGAAGCTGAACCGGCCGCACGGGTTCCACGAATGGATGGAACCGCCGGTTCGTTTCGCGACGGCGCATTCTACACAGCCGGAACTCGCCGGCCTCGCCATGCCGCCGGCCACCGTGCGTTTCCTCGATGGCACAGCGCAGATTGTCAAACAGCACTCCACTGCCGCCGACACAATTTTTGTCTACCCGGAATTTGGTTTGCTTTACCCTCTTTTTCACCGCAAATTCCCGACCGTCACCGATTCGCACAATATCGACGTTGTGAATGACGAGTTTGCCCGTAGCGAAGCCGCGAGGCTTCTCAACGCGAGGCCGGCCGTCATCATTTACTATCCAACCCCGGAGTGGTCGCTGCGTGCAGACGAGAAACTGTGGCGCAATGGCGCGCGCAGCGGTCAGCGCGACCTGATTGCCGCCATTGAGAAACTCGCCGCCAGCTATCGTCTTGCCGCGTCATTTCATGTGCCCCCGAACCAGGGTTCCGTAAGGGTCTATGTGCGTCAGTAGCAGCCGGCCTCGACGATGAGGCTGAACTGGGGCACGGCGCCGATCGGAGCGTTTGAGCTGTTCGAAATCTCCCTGGTGCTGCTCGCCGTCGCAGTTGCGTTCTTGCGACCCGCTTTAGGCAGCGCACTTTTTCGCCGGGTTGAAGAGAGTATCGCAAGCATCAGCCGCCGACCCTGGATCTGCGCGGCGATCCTGTTTTTGTCTCCAATTCTCGTGCGAGTGCTGCTGCTGCCGGTGTACGGCGTACCCGCGCCGTACATCTCGGACGAATATGCGTACCTGCTGCAGGCCGATACTTTCGCTTCAGGCAGATTGACAAATCCGCCGCCGCCATCGCCTGAAAGGTTCACGTCCGTTTACGTTCTTACGGAGCCTAGCTACACGGCGGAATACCAGCCTGCTCAGGGAGCCTTGCTCGCATTTGGACAGAAGCTGACCGGCATTCCCTGGATTGCGGTGATGCTCAGCATGGGCATTCTTTGCTTAGCGACGTATTGGGCGCTGCTCGCCTGGCTTCCGAAGACTTGGGCCTTCATCGGTACGGCTGTCGTCATCGACGTTCAACTTGGGGTTCTCAGTTACTGGATGAACAGCTATTGGGGCGGTTGCGTGCCAGCCATCGGCGGAGCGCTCGCTCTCGGCGCGCTGCCGCGCATACTTGGGCGTCATCCTGCCCGCTATTCCTTTGTCGCGGCTGCAGGGTTGTTGACGTTGTTCAACAGCCGCCCGCTCGAAGGCGTTTTTCTGACATTCGTTGTCGCAGTTACCTTGCTCTACTGGACGTTCTTATCAAAGCAGCTCAGCCTCTCGGCTCTACTCTCGAGGGTTCTTCCAGCGCTTGCGATTAGCTCTCTTGCTGCGGTCGCGTTTGCGGGTTATTACAATTCCCGCGTTACCGGTAAAGCCACTCAGTTTCCGTATCTCGAGTACCGCAACCGATACGGGCTGCCGCAGGGCTTCTTCTGGCAAAAACCGGTGCTGGCCGATACGTCCGATATGCCGGTCGATATTCGCGCCGAGTACGAGGATCAGCTCCGGCAGCACGAGAGGCGTACGTCTCCCAAAGCGTTGATCGGGGCAACGGGTGGAAAGCTGCGGCGATTTTGGGAGTTTTACATCGGCATTCCGTTAACGCTCACACTGCTCTTTGTGCCGTTCATCTGGCGAGGGCCGAACATGGGTGTCGCGTTCTGGACGCTGATGGCTGTGCTCGTCCTCGACAACCTGCTGTTCTTCGCTTATTTCCCGCACTACTCAGCGGCCGTGACGGTGTTAATCGCGCTCGTTCTGATTCAGTGCCTTCGGCGCATGCGGGGATCGGGAACGGTGGGCCTGTTTCTCTCGCGCGCCTTGCCCGCCATCTGTCTGCTGGGACTGATCGTGCCGGTTGCCGGGCGCTTGACACAAGGCGCTCTGCCGGCCGGACTCTCCAAGATAAGCAAGCTTTGGAACTCGGAGTTCGTTCACGACGTCAGCCGCGAGGCTTTCGTGCCTCGCCTCGAGCGAGAGCCTGGGCGGCATCTTGTCTTCGTGCGATATCGGCCTTATGACGGAGGAAAGAAGAACGAATGGATCTTCAACCGTGCCGACCTGGCAAATGCCAGGATCATTTGGGCGAGAGACTCCGCTGACCCTGCTTCAAACGGGCAGTTCCTGCAGAACTTTGCCGGGCGGACCGTCTGGCTCGCTGAACCTGACGCAAAACCCGCGCGCATCACTCCCTACCTTTCTTCACGATGACAATCCAACGAGTCTGTCGGTACGTAAGTGAATCAAGCCCGCTCCGTGCAGGGTTAATCATTTTCGTCATTGCTTTGTTGGTGAGACTTACCTTTTTGTTCGTGTTCCACACCTACCGGGATCTTTCGCGGGTGGAACTGGAGCGCACTGCCATTTCGCTCGTCACAAGAGGCGTCTACGGCAACCCATACGCAATCCCGACCGGCCCGACTGCTCACGTTGCACCCGGCTACACCCTGATACTCGCGGCCATCTTCAAGATTTTCGGGATGGGCATTCCTGGCGAAATCGTCAAGCGATTGCTCGCAACCCTTGTTTCGTGTCTGTTGTGGGCACTGCTGCCAGCTGTTGCTGACCGCTTCGGGATTGCCCGCAGCGCGGGGATCATTGCCGGACTGATTGGCGCTATTTACCCCGCGCGGCCGTTAGTCGAGATAGAGGGCGATTGGGAGACTCCCTATACGGCACTTGCGCTGGTGCTGATCGCTGTTCTTTCGGTTTCTCTTTGGCGGAAGCGCGAGCTTTCGCTGCAACGCGCGGCCTGGCATGGTTTGCTGTGGGGCGTATCGCTTCTGTTCGTGCCCGCCCTGCTCGATATTTTCATCGTTTTCATCGCAGTCGGATACCTCTTCTGCCGCGAGGCTGGACCGAGGCGCTATCTCCTGTTTGCAGCGGTTGAGGTACTTGTCGCGGTCGCTTGCCTGCTGCCGTGGATCATTCGTAATGAGCGCGCGCTCGGGTCGCCCATCGTCACGCGCACCAACTTAGGAATAGAGCTGAACATTTCCAACAACGACGACGCTTCCCCCGACCAGAGAGTGAACTTCCTACATGGGCTATTCGAGAAGTATCATCCGCTGCTCAGTAAGTCCGAAGCAGCGAAGGTCCGTGATTTGGGAGAAGTCGAATACAACAAACTGGCAAGCGCGAAAGCCAAGCAGTGGATGCGCGATCACCCGCAGCGATTTTTCGAGCTCTGCCTGGGGCGCCTACGCTGCTATTGGTTCTACTACGACCCGACTTCGCTGGCTAAGACCGCGATTCTGGCACTTACTACTTTGCTCGGTTTCGCGGGCTTTTGCTATTTACTCAGAGAGGACGTCGTTTTAAGCGCCGTGCTCGGACTTATATTGCTGCTGTATCCACTGCCCAACTATCTGGTCCATGTCGGATTAAGGCAGGAGTATCCACTCCACTGGCTATTGACACTACTCGGCGTATACTTCGTGATCAGGTTAGTCAGAACACGAAGCGGCGTGCGCCACTAACTCGCGACCGTTGCCGGCTCGGGCTTCTCGTCTTGCGCATCCACCTTTTCTTCGTGGTACTCCTGCTCGGTATTGAGTGCCCAAAGGTTATCCCGGCTGCGGACGTTCGAGATGATGTTATCGACTGCCGTCATGGCAGTCAGCATCGAGTGATCCTGGTTATTGTATTTGTGCATGCCGTTGCGGCCGACCAGGAAAAGATTGTCGAATCCGTTTGCCCAGGAAACGATCTCGCCGAAACGCTCGTACGAACCGAAGTAGGCGGGATAGGTCTTTGGAACACGGATCACAGTTGCATCGAAGACGTTCTCGCGATCGAGGATGTTCATTGAAGCAAGTTCGGTCTTGGCAAGGTCAATTAACTCGTCATCAGTGCGAGACCACAACGAATCGCCTTCGTTGCAGAAGTATTCCAGCCCGATCCAGACCTTAGAAGGATCGGCGACCATCGACGGACTCCAGTTGTTGAATATCTGCAACCGCCCGACGAGAACATCGGGCTCCTGAATATAAATCCAGTTATCTTTGACTAAGTCGCCTGACGCGTCGCGCAGCTTGATGCGATCGCAGAGAACACCGACCGTAATAAAGTCGCGGTACATCAGCCCGCCAGCAATCTCCTGCACATTCGACGGCGCGGGGGGATTCATCTCGGCAACCAGTTCTTTAACGGGCATGGTCGAAAAGAAGTAATCGCCTTCGAGACGCTCGAGCTCGCCGGTTTGCCAGTCTCTCACGAGCACAGCTGTGACGGTGTCGCCATCGTGCTCAATCTCTTCAACGGAGGAGTGCATCCGTATGCTGCCGCCCAGGCGACGCACGCGATGCGCAACTTCTTCCCACATCTGGCCAGGTCCGTACTTCGGATAGAGAAACTGCTCGATCAGCGAAGTCTCGACGTCCTTCTGAGCGATATCTTTCTCGCGTTTCGGAAGGAGCTTCTTGAGGATGTGCAGAACGGTCTTGTAAATCGAAAGGCCCTTGATGCGCTGCGCTCCCCATTCCGCGCTGATCTCTTTGCACTCGATGCCCCAGACCTTCTCGGTATAGGACTTGAAGAAGGTGAGGTAAAGCTCACGGCCGAAGCGGTTAATGAAAAACTGCTCCAGGTTCGTTTCGTTCCGGATAGGAAGCAGAACCGAGCGCATGTAACTCAGGCCGATTTTCAAGGTCTTAAGAAAGCCGAGTTTGCGGATAGTATCGCCGCTCAGTGTAATCGGATACTCAAAAAACTGACGCATGAAATAGATGCGCGACTTGCGCTGCCGGACTAGCATGATGTGCTCGTCTGTTGCAGTCGCCGGTTTATCAGAAGCCGGAACTCGCGTGGTCTGGCGCTGGTAAGTAATCTCGGTATCCCGGCCGTCAGTTGCCTGCATGGGCAGGATCTTCAGCCACCATTGCATGACGCGATCGGATTTAGAGAAAAACCGATGGCCACCAATATCTATCCGATTACCTTTGTAATTAACCGTGCGGGAGATACCGCCAATCGCATCGCTCTTTTCGAGCACAATGGGCAGGATGTCAGTTCGCGTGAGCAGCTCGAAAGCAGCAGTAAGGCCAGCCGGGCCGGCTCCGATGATGATCGCTCGCTTGTTTTCTTCCGCAGTTACTCGCATGAACTCCTCCCAATCAGTTTAGCGGAGAAGCTGGATCAGTACGCAGGAAGTTCACGTGCTTTTACATGAAAGTTTGCCAAGGACAAATCGCAACAGCCTGTTAACAATGCAACAACTTAGAAGTACTTAGTACTCGTACTAGAAGGAAGCACTTGTGGTCAGAAATGCGTCCATGCATTACCTTCTAAATCTTTCGGAGCACTGAAGGAGCCGGCGCGGTATTTTCAGCGATATTCAACTTCAGCTTCACCGAGCGCGCACGAACCATTCCAATTCCACCCCAGAACGTCATCAGAATGTATTGCAGCGCCTGATTGACGAGAATGTAAGCAATTGCATTCGTCTTGCTGAACCCGAAAGGAGTAAGCACGCTGACAGCAACGAACTGATAGATACCGACGTAGCCCGGAGTGGATGGCAGGGCGCTGGCGAGCCCGAGGCCAGTGATCAATAAGAGCGCCAGCGAAATAGTTCCGGAGAGCCCCAGAGCACGCATACCCATGACTGTGCCGACTGCGTCAGAAAACCAGATTACGGCCGTGAGCCCGACGAAGGAAGCAAGACGGCTCGGATCGTGCAAGGTGCGCAGGCCGATCAATATCTGATCCAGCACCCCCGTCAGTTTGGATTTAAGAGCTATCGGGATGGGCATTATCTGGAGGCAGCGATGGCAGAAACTTTGAATCCTGGGCAGAATGGCGATGCCCGCGGCGCCGCACAGGCCCAGAATGGCAAACGGGGTTGCGGCGTGAGCAAACCAGCCCGGTTTGACGGGCATGGACAAAAGAATGACCGAGCTGATAACCACCAGCGCGATTGCGTCGCAGAGCCGTTCGGAAAGGGCGGTGGTGAGAACGAAGGTTTTGCTCAAGCCCGATGCGCTGCTGACCATCAGGCTGCGAATCACTTCGCCCGCACGAGCAGGAAGAAAGTTATTGCCGAAGTAGCCTGCCGCGAGAGCCCAGAAGGCGGTCGGAAGCGTCACAGGAGCGCCTGCGCGAAGCAGCACTCGCCAGCGAAGGGCGCGCAGCAGGAGAGAGAAACTCGACAGAGCCAAAGCCAGAAGCAACAATCTCGCGTCCGCGCCCGAGACCACTCTCCAGACATCTGCCCAATCGATGCCGCGCAGCGAGTAATAAAGGAGAATACCGGCAAACGCGAGTGCCAGCGCCCAATACAGGAGTTTGAATGACGATTTCGGACGGTCAGCTTCAGGATTCATGGCGGTCGAGTGCTCTATGAGGAGGAGTTCGACGGCGGTTGAGAGAATCTCAGGTTAGACGGCCATAGCTTCCGAACGGGCAGTTCGGGCCAGCAGCACCGCCTCGATGAGTTCGCGAACAGCGCCATTACCGCCGTTGCTGGAAGCGACAAAATTAGCGAGAAGGCGAATCGAAGGCTGCGCATTGGCAGGAGCAGCCGCCAGGCCGGCCATTTGCATAGCGGGCAAGTCGTTCACGTCGTCGCCCATGAAGCAAATCTCGGACAACGAGAGAGCAGAAGATTCAGCGAAGCGGCGCAAAGCACTTGCTTTGTCCTTGCAGTTCTTCTCGACGTGAGTGATTCCCATCTTGTTTGCAAATCGGTCGACGAGCGGACTATCTTCGCCTGAAATCAACGCGATGATCAAGCCGGCTTTGCGCGCGAGTGAAACACCCATGATATCGGCGAAGCAGAAGCGCTTCCATTCCTGACCGTCCGGTCCCCACCAAACACCGCCGTCGGTGAGGACTCCGTCGACGTCGAGCGCAATCGCCTTCAGCGAAGTCATGCGGAGACGCTAAGGGAGCGTACGCGGCGCAGCTTCTCGAGAACGGGATACTCCCTTTCGAAAACGCGCTTGACGCCATCTCCCATGGATTGCTCGATCAGCCGAATGTCGCGGACGAGGCGGCCTATTCCATTAGGCTCAAGAGATGCAGCCTGATCGCTGCCCCACATGGCGCGATCCATCGTAATGTGGCGCTCCACACAGCACGCCCCCAGCACAACTGCCGCCACACTAGTCGGAATACCAGTTTCATGACCCGAGTATCCGACCGGTACCCGATAACGATCCCGCAAGGTAGGAATGGCTCTCAGATTGAGCTCCGGGTAAGCAGCCGGATAGGTACTAGTGGTGTGCATCAGAACCAGATCCTGTTTCCCCAAAATTTCCACCGCGTGATCGATCTCTTCGATTGTGCTCATACCGGTAGACAGAATCAGCGGCCTGCTGGTGGCGCGAGTGCGACGGAGCAGTTCATCGTCGGTAAGCGAAGCGGAGGCGATTTTGAAACAAGGAACATCGAACTTGTCGATGAGATCGACCGAAGCCTCGTCCCAGCAAGAAGCAAACCAGGGAATCCGGACTGCTTTGCAATAGGCATCGATCTCGGCAAACTCCTCGACACCGAATTCAAGGCCGCGTTTGAGATCGCCATTGGTCGTGCCGAACGGACTTTCCCGCGGTTTGGCTAACTCCGCTTGCGTATATACGACATCAACCGTGCGCTTTTGAAACTTGACTGCATCGCAACCAGCAGCCACAGCGACGCTGATCAGACGCTTCGCCAGATCGAGATCGCCGTTATGATTAATGCCGATTTCGGAGATGACGTAGCAGGGCTGTCCATCGCCTAAAACCTTGTCGCCGATTTTCACGGTATTGTATTTTTCTGCCATCAGACTTCTCCGACTTTTGCGATTATGGCACATTTCGCAGGTTGGGATAGGTACGCGTAAATGTCCCAGAAGAGTACCGGAGGGACTTCAACTTTGAGATAAAGTTGTGTTATGGCAAGCGAGACACTGCAAAGCCCGACGTCGCTGGATTTTCCGAAGATTTACAAAGCAAAGCTTGCGAGTGCTCTCGATACGGTGGATCTGAGCCAGGTCGGCCGGGCGATCGAAATGCTGCAGGAGGCGCGCGACAACAATCGTCACGTATTCGTTTGCGGCAACGGGGGCAGCGCGTCGACCGCTTCGCACTTCGTGACGGATATGGTGAAAGGCGCCAGCTACGAGCGTAACTCCCGATTCAGGATCATGGCCTTGACGGATTCGATGGCGACGATAACGGCTTATTCGAACGACGTCGGCTACGACTGCGTGTTTGCGGAGCAGCTGAAGAATTTCGCCCAGCGCGGCGATGTGCTGATGGCTATCAGCGGATCCGGGAACTCGCCGAATGTGCTGCGCGCGGTGGAGTACGCAAACAGCGCCGGCTGCAAAACAATCGCGCTTACAGGACGCGACGGCGGGAAGCTCGGGCCGCTGGCGACTGTCCAGATTCGGGTTTCGGAGCCGCACATGGGCCGCATCGAGGACGCTCATTTGATTGTTTGTCACATGATCTGTTACTACTTCATGGAACAGTAAGGTCCGGTATTCGTCATTGCGAGACTCGTCTCGGACGATTACGGCAGCAATCGTTTTCTATCTCGCGCTGACCGCGATCAACGCCGGGCGTCACCTGTGGCATGACGAGCTTTATACGTACTACATTGCGGCTGCGCCCTCCTGGCAGCATTTTTGGCAGGATCTACGGCTTGATCTTAATCCGCCACTGGAGTACCTGCTCGCGCGAGCTTCGATCTCACTTTTCGGACAGAACGAATACGCGGTGAGGCTCCCGTCGATTCTGGCGTTCCTGGCCGGCAGTTTGTGCTTCTACCGCTTCGTTTCGAAACGCTTAGGCGGTTCGTACGGACTACTGGCGATGTTGGTGGTCTGGGCCAGTCCTTTTTTCTACTATGCAACCGAGGCACGACCGTACGCGCTGCTGCTCGGTTTCCTCGGGTTCGCACTGCTTGCCTGGGATCGTGCCTCGCGAACAGAGCGAGGCAGCGCCGACGTGATGACACTCGCAATGGCCATAGTTGGAATGATGCTCAGCCACATGCTGGCCGTCGTCTACATCCTTCCGTTTTGTCTGGCAGAGTCGGTGCGAACATTCACCCGCCGCAAGTTGGACCCACTTATCTGGATGGCGCTTCTGCTGCCCTGCAGTCTGCCTTTGGTTTACATGCGAACAATGTCGCGCTTCGAGATCAGTTCTTTTCCATCGAATTTCCAGGCCTCGATCGGGAGGGCTCTCGGCGGCTACTACGGGACCATGCGGCTCGAGGCAGTTCCGCTGTTGATTGCGGTTCTGCTCGCACTTGCCGTAAGCTTTCGCGGAAGGGAGAAACCAATTGCACCCGCAGGGCGGCTTGACAGGGGCGACGGCGCAATAATCGTTGGCCTTCTGCTAATTCCGCTGGCAGTGAACATCGCGTTAATGCGACTGCATGCGGCTTATTTTGACCGTTATGCGATTCCAGTTGCGTTCGGATATGCGCTCCTGGTTGTTTTCGCTTTGGCAGCACCCGACGGCGAGTCCCGTCTGCGGCCGATCATCGTATCGGGCGTGCTGGTTGTCTTTATCGCGGGCTTCAACTTAGGCCCAGGGCGGAGGCAATCTGTCTGGGCGCACGGAGGAAATCCGATTCCCTCAGATCACGGCAGGACTCTCGATCGAGTGAATCCGGAATTGCCATTGGTTGCGGCAAGCGGCCTGACATTCCTCGAGATGGATCACTACGGCGATGCTGCGACGGTGGCTCGACTTTTCTACTTGACGGACCGGCGAGCAGCGATACGGTATGCGAGCGCCACTATATTCGAGGGCATGCCGGAGGTGAAGCAGCGCTTCCCGATTCGCGCGAGCGTAGCGCCTTACGGGAGCTTCGTGCAAGAGCATCCGGTGTTTCTGGTGCTTGCGACCGCGGATTATCCAGAGGACTGGCTGCTTCGTGCATTGCTGGACAGCCGTGCAAGGCTCGAATATCTCGGCAACTTTGCGGGATTGTATAAGGACACACAACTGTATCGAGTGACGATGCACGATTGAGACAGGGTGGGACGGCACGATAGGATATTGAAGTTCGCAACCAACCCATGCCTCAATCGAAATCTGTTGACCTTTCCGGCAAGATTGCCCTGGTTACCGGTGCCAGTAAGGGACTGGGCAAAGCAATGGCGCTGGCATTGAGCGAAGCGGGCGCAGCGGTCGCTCTGGTGTCGCGCGACAAAGAAAAACTGGACAACGTGCAGCGCGAGATTGCGGATCGGGGAGGGAAAGCCGCGGTCTTTCTGGCCGACGTGCGAGAAGAGGCAAGCGTCGCGAAGCTGGCGTCGGACATTGCCGAGAGCCTGGGCCGGGTACAAATCCTGATCAACAACGCGGGCATCAATATTCGTAAGAACCTGACCGAATTCACGCTGGAAGAGTGGCAGAGCGTTGTCGACACGAATCTGACGAGCGCTTTTTTGATGTGCCGCGCCTTCGTGCCGCAAATGCGAGCTACCAAGTTTGGCCGGATACTGAACATGACGTCGATCATGAGCCATGTTTCGCTCCCACAAAGGAGCGCCTACTCGGCGAGCAAGGCAGCACTGCTTGGCCTGACACGCGCGCTGGCGCTCGAACTGGCAGCGGATCAGATTACGGTGAACGGTATCAGTCCCGGGCCATTCGGCACTGAAATGAACGCTCCCGTAATGCAAAATCCCGAGGCAAATGCGCAGTTCCTGGCAAACATTCCGCTCGGCATGTGGGGTAGGCCGGAGGACATCGGCGCACTGGCCTGTTTTCTGTGTTCCGATGCGGCGGCGTTCATCACAGGTACCGACATTCTGATTGACGGGGGCTGGTGCGCACGCTAGACGAGTCTCGCGGGGCGGGCGCTGTCAGCGAGCGGGATACTTACGCCAAGGTAAGCCGGCGGATCCTGCCGTTTCTTTTTCTCTGTTACATCTTCGCGTACATAGACCGCGTGAATGTCGGCTTTGCGAAGCTGCAGATGCAGCACGATCTGAATATCGGTGACGCGGCATACGGGACTGGCGCAGGAATTTTCTTCATCGGCTATTTCCTTTTCGAGATCCCTTGTAACATTGCGCTTCAGAAGATAGGAGCCCGGCGCTGGCTTGGGCCAATCATCATTGTCTGGGGACTGATATCCGCCTCGACGATGCTGGTGAAGACCGCCGGCGAGTTTTATACGGTGCGGTTCATTCTTGGCGTGGTCGAGTCAGGATTTTTCCCGGGCGTGGTTTTGTATCTGACGTTCTGGTTCCCGAGCCGGTACCGGGCAAAGATGGTAGCGATCTTTATGACCGCGATTCCCCTATCGGGGGTGTTAGGCGGACCCATCTCGGGATGGCTGCTGGACAGGATGTCTACTGTAGGCGCGCTGCGCGGCTGGCAATGGCTTTTCATTCTGGAAGGGATTCCTTCGATGCTGGCGGGTCTGGCGTCGCTGTTCTTCCTACCGGATGGACCGAAACAAGCGAAGTGGCTGACCGCGGACGAGAGAACGTTCTTGTCCAAGCAACTGGAAGAAGACCGTCTTCGCATCACCGCGAGCGGGAATAGCGGACATTCGTTTGGCGATGCTTTTCGAAGCGGCAAAGTATGGGCTCTCTGCTTCATCTACTTCGGTTTCGTGATGGGCAACTATGGTCTGAGTTTTTGGCTGCCACAGATTGTGAAAGACACGCTGACGAAAGATTCGTTCAGCATCGGGCTGCTAACGGCCATTCCGTGGGGCGCGGCGGCGATTGCGATGGTGCTGGTGGGCCACCATTCGGATGCTACCGGCGAAAGGTGCTGGCACATAGCCATACCAGGTTTGATCGGCACGATTGCCTTTGCGGCTTCGGCGGCGCCCGGCATCTCGGGAGTTACCGGCCTGATTGCATTAACGATTGCGACGGCGGGCATCGCTTCGGCTTATTCGACGTTCTGGTCTTTACCTACGGCGTTTGTCACGGGAACGGCTGCCTCGGCGGGAATAGCGTGGATTAACTCGGTGGGAAACCTAGGTGGCTATGTGAGCCCGGTAGTTGTGGGAAAGATCCGCGATACCACTCACAGCACACCGCTTGCGCTGATGATGCTGGCGGCGGCATGTGCGATGTCGACGCTGCTGACTGTCCTCTTATTCCGGCAGAGGGCAAAGACAGAATAAGCAGCCGCAACCAAACGGAGCGCACGTACAATCGAAAGAATGCGCCGCGTCCTGTTTGTTGTGACTCTAGCCGTGTACTGCTCGAGTTTTGTATCTGCCCAAAGCATACGGTACCTAGAGAATCGGAAGCTCTGGTTGATCACGACCAAGCACAGTTCCTACGCCATGGGCGTTTCGGGAAACGGGCAACTGCAGCATCTGTATTGGGGCGGCCCGTTGTGGCGCGCGGAAGACGTGCCGGAAGCGGCAACTCTTAACGACATATCTTCATTTGATCCGCACCAGATGATCGAGAACGAAGAGTTCCCGGGTTGGGGCGGTCCGCGTTATTACGAGCCAGCGCTAAAGATCACGCGGGCGGATGGCAATCGCGACCTGGTGCTGCATTACCAAAGCCAGCATCTAGAGGGCGATGATCTTGCGATCACGCTGAAGGATATTCGTGACGATATCGAAGCGACGCTGCATTATCGCGTTTATCCGGAGACGGGAATTATCGCGCGCTCAGCGGTGATCCGAAACAGGAGCCAGCAGCCGCTGGAGATCGAAAGCGCGCAATCGGCTACCTGGAACCTGCCAGCCGGAGACGGATACCGGCTGACCTACTTAACAGGACGCTGGGCGGCCGAGACTCAGATCAATCAGGAGCCAATACATGAGGGCACGAAGGTGCTCGAGAGCCGCCTGGGGCATACCGGGCACAACATGAATCCCTGGTTTGCGGCCGACGGAGGAGATGCAGACGAGGAGCATGGGAGGGTATGGTTCGGCGCACTCGCCTGGAGCGGAAACTGGCGCATCAGCGTGGAACAGACACCTTACAGACAAGTGCGAGTGACGGGCGGCTTCAACACATTTGATTTCGGGTGGAACCTGAAGCCCGGCGAATCACTGGAGACGCCGGCTTTCTACGCGGGATTTACAGAGAACGGGTTTGGAGGGGCATCGCGCCTGCTGCATTCACTCGAGCTCAGCAGCATTGAGCCGCATGGCGCGAAAGCGCGCGCCCGCCCGGTGCTTTACAACTCTTGGGAAGCGACTGAGTTCAACGTGAGTGAGGCTGGGCAAAGAACGCTGGCTGAGAAAGCGGCGAAGCTAGGCGTGGAGCTTTTCGTAATCGATGATGGATGGTTTGGCAGACGAAACGACGATCACGCGGGGCTCGGCGATTGGGTAGTGAACCCGCAGAAGTTCCCGAACGGCTTGAATGGCTTGATCAGCTACGTAAACGGCCTAGGAATGGACTTTGGGCTGTGGGTGGAGCCGGAGATGGTGAACCGCGACAGCGATCTGTATCGCGCGCACCCGGACTGGGTGATGAACTTTCCGGGCCGGCCGCGCAGCGAGTTGCGCAACCAGCTTGTGCTCAACCTGGCGCGAGACGATGTGAGGGAGCATCTGTTTACGGTGCTCGATAAGCTCGCAACCGATTACAAGATCCGCTATTTCAAATGGGATATGAATCGGGTTTTTTCAGAGCCGGGCTGGCCGGAAGTGACGCCGGAAAAGCAGAAGGAGCTATGGGTCAGATACGTTTGGAATCTTTACGACATCCTCGGGCGCCTGCGGGCTAAGCATCCGGACCTGGAGATTGAGTCGTGCTCGGGTGGCGGAGGGCGGGTGGATCTCGGCATTCTTCACTACGTGGACGAAGTGTGGCCGTCGGACAACACCGAGGCCTTCGACCGGTTGCGCATTCAGGAGGGCTATTCGGAGGCGTACGCGGCGAAGTTCATGTCGGCATGGGTGACGGATGTGCCAAACCAGAACGGCCGCAGTACATCTTTGGAGTATCGATTCCTGGTGGCGATGCAGGGAGCGCTCGGGGTGGGAGCAAATCTAAACAAATGGAGCGATACTGACACGCAGTTGGCGACGCGGATGATTGCGCTCGCTAAGCGTATTCGACAGACGGTGCAATTTGGAAGCTTGTACCGGCTGCTTTCGCCACGGACAAACGACACGAGCGCGAACGAGTACGTCGACGCTGGAGCCAAAGAGGCGGTATTATTTGCCTTCCGCCACTCGCAGCAGTACAACACGGCGCCGCCGCTGATACGGCTGCAAGGTTTGGATAGGCAGGGCGTTTACCGGATAGAAGACGTCGATAACAAGCTTGCAATCAAGGAACGCGAAGTAAGCGGCGCGTACCTGATGGAAAACGGTCTGCAACTGGAGTTGAAAGGCGATTTCGACAGCACGGCGGTGCTGCTTCATCGCATCTCAGCGCCATGAGAGTGTTCTGATACCGTACTGGTGAGGTGTTTGTGAGTACGATTCAGCTAAGCAACGGGATCGAAGTTGAGCCAGAAAAAATCGCATCGGTCGCGTTTGAAGAGAAAGGGGCGAAAATCAGCTCCAAGGTCGTCAGTGTGTCGTCAGGAGACTGGCAGGACCTTCGCGTGCCGGAGGACTCGGTAATTGTTCGTTTGCACGATGGAGCAGAATTCATAGTGCGAGGCGAGCAGGAAGCGAAGCAAGCCTGGCAACAGCTGGATCAGATCAAGAAACAGCAGAGTCTCAGCTTTGCGATGGACACGAATAAGCGCGAGTAGCAAGCCTATAAAGCGGACGTGTCATCGATAGCCTTGGGCAGTCAACCAATCGGCCAAGCGATCGGGCCACGTGCGTAAGATCGGATCCGATTGGGCCAACCCCACGCCGTGCTTGCCTCTCAGATAGATGTGCATCTCAGACGGAATACCGGCTCTCTGCAGCGCTGAGTAGAACTCCAGGCTGTTTTGCACCGGCACCACTGCGTCGTCGCTCGTGTGAAACAGGAACGCCGGGGGCGTCCGGGGTGAGACCTGAGTTTCATTCGACAGCGAGCGGACCAGGAGCGGATCGGGCTTATCACCTAGCAGAGAGTGTAACGATCCGAGATGCGCGTAAGGCGCCTCGAAGGTGATGACCGGGTAAGCAAGGATCATGAAGCTGGGCCGGGAGCTCTGCTTGTCGATCTCGTCGGATCCTTTAGGATCGCCATTATCGAAGTGTGTTCCAGCAGTAGACGCAAGATGGCCGCCGGCAGAGAAGCCCCAAATGCCGATACGGTCGGGCTCAATGCCGTACTCGGCCGCATGCGAACGAACGAAACGGATGGCGCGCTGCGCATCCCACAACTCGACAGGATGATGGTATTTCGGACCGAGCCGGTATCGCAGGATGAAGGCTGAAATGCCGAGCTTGTTAAGCCACTCGCCGATTTGCTTTCCTTCATGATCGACGGCTAGATTGACGTAGCCGCCGCCGGGACAAACGACGATGCCGGTCGGGACCTTGCCGGTAGCGGGGGCGGCGTAAATGGTGAGCGCCGGGATGTCAGCCTCAGCAGTTCCTTGTGCACCGGGCGCGGGTCCGGGCCAGAGGGGAAGGACCGGGTGAGCGGATTGCGCCCCAAGCATTGCAGGAAAAGCGAGAGTTGCGAGTAAAGTGAATGCTCTCATGTCAGAGGCCGAGCTCATGCCTGGCAGCGGCAAACTGATCGGCCGCAAAGATCAACTCTTCGGGCGTGTGGGCGGCCGAGACTTGCACGCGAATGCGGGCTTTGCCGTGCGGCACCACGGGAAAGGAAAAGCCGATTACATAAACGCCGCGTTTCAAAAGGGCATCGGCCAAGCGGGTGGCGAGCGCGGCATCGCCCAACATGACGGGCACAATCGGGTGCTCGCCCGGAAGCAAGTCAAAGCCGCTGGCTGACATACGTTCACGAAAGAGTCGTGTGTTGCTAAACAGCTTTTCGCGCAGGTCATTGCCTTCGGTGAGAAGCTCTAAGACCTTTATGGAAGCCGCTACGATGGGGGGCGCGACGGAGTTAGAGAACAGATAGGGACGCGACCGCTGCCGCAGAAGATCGATGATCGCTTTACGTCCGCTGGTGTAGCCGCCGCTAGCGCCGCCGAGCGCTTTACCGAGCGTACCGGTGAGAATGTCGATCCGATCGATTACGTTGTGGTGCTCGTGAGTGCCGCGTCCCTGCCGGCCCATAAAGCCGACCGCGTGCGAATCATCGACCATCACCATCGCCTGGTACTTGTCGGCGAGGTCGCAGATTTCAGGAAGGCGGGCAATATAGCCGTCCATGGAGAAGACGCCATCGGTGGCGATCAGGCGATGACGGGCGCCACTCGCCTCCTTCAACTTGGATTCGAGATCGGCCATGTCGCCGTTTTTGTAGCGAAAGCGAGCGGCTTTGGAGAGGCGGATGCCGTCGATGATGCTGGCGTGATTGAGCTCATCGGAGATGATGGCATCTTCGGCGTCCATCAGCGTTTCGAAAAGACCGCCATTGGCGTCGAAACAGGAACCATAGAGAATGGTGTCTTCGGTGCCGAGAAAGCGGCTGAGCTGCTCTTCGAGCTGCTTGTGAATGCTTTGCGTGCCGCAGATGAATCGCACACTAGCGAGTCCGTAGCCCCACTGATCGAGGGCCTGACGGGCCGCCTCGACGACGGCGGGATGATTGGCGAGACCCAAGTAATTATTGGCGCAAAGAACCAGAACTTCGCGGCCTCCCACTTTGACTTCGGCGCGCTGCGGAGTTTCGATATAGCGCTCGCGCTTCGAGAGCCCGGCCTGCTCGATGCCAGTGATTTTCTCGCGGAGGAAAGGTTCTACGTTTGCGTACATATTTGTTCAACAATCCTTTACATTGACGGCCAGGCCGGCGAGCGAAGTTTCTTTATAACGAGACTGCATGTCGAGGCCGGTCTGATACATGGTCCGAATGACCTGGTCGAGCGAAACTTTGTGTCCGCCTGATTCCTGCATGGCCATGCGGGAAGCGTTGATTGCTTTAATTGCGCCAAAGGCATTTCGTTCGATGCAGGGAATCTGAACAAGGCCCCCGATGGGATCGCAAGTCATGCCGAGATGGTGTTCCATACCAATTTCGGCGGCATGTTCGACCTCAGCATTCGAGCCATCGAGCGCGCCAACAAGTGCGCCGGCGGCCATGGAGCAGGCAACGCCGACCTCGCCCTGGCAGCCGACTTCGGCACCTGATATGGAGGCATTCTCCTTATAGAGGATGCCAATCGCGCCGGCAGTGAGCAGAAATTTCAAGAGACCGTCGTCGGAGGCGCCCGTTATCGAATCGCGATAGTAACGGCCGACGGCGGGAACAAGCCCGGCGGCTCCGTTGGTCGGGGCCGTGACCACGCGACCGCCGGCGGCGTTCTCCTCATTGACAGCCATGGCAAAGACATTCACCTCATCCATGGCGTGAAACGGATCGGGGCCAGTTCGTTGTGCAAGCTTGTTCCAGAGCTGGGGCGCTCGCCGTCGCACGTTGAGACCACCGGGAAGAGTGCCTTCGGTGTGAAGACCGCGCTCGATGCTATCGTTCATCACTGACCAGATGTGCGCAATACGGGAGCGGACCTCTGCCTCGCCGCGTAGAGCGCTCTCGTTTTCCAAGATAAGCTTCCAGACCGGCAAGCCCTTGCACTCGGCGCGATGAAGGAGCTCAGCCCCATTTGAAAACGGGTGGGGCACGGGGAGGGAGGAAGTATCGGAGGCGACAGCTTCCCCTTCTTTGATGATGAAACCACCGCCGACAGAATAGTAGACGTCGCTTGCAAGAGTTTCTCCGCTTTTCGCAAAAGCGGAGAAGCGCATGCCGTTCGGATGACCGGGCAGAATCAGATCGCGGTGGAAGAGCAGATCGCGGGCTTCCTCGAAGCGGAGGACGTGCTGGTCGAGTAAGCGCAAACGCGATTGCGAACGGATCTCTGCCAGAAGGTTTTCGATCGAGGATGGCTCCACCGATTCGGGGCGCTGACCGGAGAGCCCGAGCAGCACGGCGCGATCGGTTGCGTGCCCGATGCCAGTGAGTGCGAGCGACCCGTACATCTCGGCTTTGACTCGATGTACTTCCTTAAGCAGACCACGGGCATGCAGCGTTTCGGTGAAACGCAAGGCAGCGCGCATGGGACCGACCGTGTGCGAACTGGAAGGTCCGATTCCGATTTTGAAGAGATCGAAAACGCTGGTCTTCACGAGGACGTCCGGAGAGTTGCTATGGAGTGCGGGTCCATTGAAGAATGACTTTGCCTGAGGCACCGGAGCGCATGACTTCGAACCCTTTTTCGAATTCCTGATAGGGAAAGCGATGCGTGATCACAGGCTTGATGTTCAGGCCTGATTCGAGCATAACCGTCATTTTGTACCAGGTTTCGTACATTTCGCGTCCGTAGATGCCTTTGACCGTGAGCATATTGAAGATGACGTGACGCCAATCGATTGCCATCTCGCCAGAGGGTATGCCGAGCATGGCGATTTTCGCGCCATGGCTCATGTTCAGGATCATCTGGCGGAAGGCGACCGGGCTGCCGGACATCTCGAGGCCGACGTCGAAACCTTCCTGCATACCGAGCTGCTGCTGAACGGTTTCGAGAGAGGTCTCGCGCGGGTCGACGGCAATGGTGGCGCCGAGCTTTCGCGCGAGCTCGAGGCGAGAGGAGTTCAGGTCCGTGACGACGACGAAGCGGGCGCCAGCATGACGCACAACGGGAATGGCCATGAGGCCGATTGGCCCTGCGCCGGTTATCAAGACATCTTCACCGAGTACAGGGAAGGAGAGGGCGGTGTGAACGGCGTTGCCGAAAGGGTCGAAGATAGCGGCGACTTCGCGATCGATGCTATCGTGATGCCGCCAGATATTGGTCATTGGCAAAGCGATGTATTCAGCGAAAGCACCGGGCCGGTTCACACCGACGCCTTGGGTATGAGCGCACAGGTGGCGGCGCCCGGCCAAGCAGTTACGACAGCGGCCGCAAACAACGTGGCCTTCTCCGCTCACCACTTCACCGGGATGAAAGTCGCTGACATTCGAGCCCACGGCCACAATCTCGCCCACAAATTCATGGCCTACGACCATCGGCACCGGAATAGTGGCCTGGGCCCAATCGTCCCATTCATAGATATGGAGATCGGTACCGCAGATGCCAGTGTGAGTGACGCGGATGAGAACGTCGTTTATGCCAATGGGGGGTTCCGGGACATCTTCCAAGGAAAGACCGGGGGCGCGGCGGCTTTTCACCAGACCCTTCAAGCGCGACGATCCCGATCAAGAGAACTGTTTGTCACTACTCGTATGGTAGACGTACGCCGACAGGGAGGCGAGCGCCAGAAGTTGCTCGATGTCGTTTGAAACGCAGCGGTTCCGACTAGCGTTTTGTGTCGAAATCGGACGACTCCTCGGCAGATCAGCTTGAGCCGCTGTGAAAGAATATCAACGATCCCTTCCATTATGAAAGCAATCACAATTGTTCCAGGCACGGCCAACTCGGAGAGTGTAAGAGATGTGCCTGAACCTCCGGAGAGTGATGGTTCGATCGAGGTTCGGGCTCTCGAGCTTGGCATCTGCGGAACCGATTTTGAGCTGATCTCGGCCGAATACGGCTTTGCAGCGCCCGGCTACGAGTACCTGATCCTAGGGCACGAATCGCTGGGACGGGTGGAAGCGGCTCCGGCCGCGAGCGGATTCAAAAAGGGAGATCTGGTAGTTGGCATTGTGCGCAGGCCGGACCCGGTACCCTGCATTGCCTGCGGCGCGGGCGAGTGGGACATGTGCAGGAACGGCAAGTATACGGAGCGCGGCATCAAGGAGCGGAATGGATTCGGTTCCGAGCGATGGCGGATTGAACCGGATTTTGCGGTAAAGCTGGACCCGAGCCTACGCGACGTGGGCGTGCTGATGGAGCCGGCAACCATTCTGGCCAAAGCCTGGGACCATATCACGCGAATTGGAGAACGAGCTATCTGGAAGCCCAAAACAGTGCTGATTACGGGGGCGGGAACGATCGGATTGATGGCAGCAATGATGGGGAGGCAACGCGATCTCGAAGTCCATGTGCTCGATCGGGTGAAAGAAGGACTGAAGCCGGAACTGGTGAAAGATCTAGGCGCGACTTATCACACGGGGCCGATCAAGGACATCGGATTCGTGCCCGATGTATCCCTGGAGTGCACGGGCGTAGCGCCCGTAATTGCGGAGATGATGGCGCATATGGGCAATGACGGAATTTTGTGCCTGACCGGTGTTTCTTCGAACCACCAGAACGAGACGCTCGATCTGGGCACGATTAACAAGAACATGGTGCTTGAGAACTCGGTGATTTTCGGCAGCGTGAACGCCAACCGGAGGCACTATGAGCTGGCCGAACAAGCGCTCTTGAAAGCCGACAGGAAGTGGCTTACGCGGCTGATTTCCCGGCATGTTCCGGTGGATCATTTCAAGGACGCTCTGGAGCGCCGGCCTGACGATATTAAAGTGGTGATCGACTTCGCAAGCGACTGATCCTCAAGCCGGGTCGAGAGAATGGCTCAACTAATTGAGGATTACGCGCTGATTGGAAATAATTCCACGACGGCGCTGGTGGGCAAGAACGGATCGATTGACTGGCTCGGTTTTCCTCGCTTCGACTCAAGCGCCTGTTTTGCGGCGCTACTCGGATCGAAGTTAAACGGACGATGGATTATCTCGCCGGTAGCCGAGCATCCGACGGTGACTCGCAGCTATCGACAGGGGACAGTGGTGCTCGAGACGGAGTTCGAGACGCCCGAGGGCAAGGTCCTGCTAATCGACTGCATGGATCGCAGAGGCGAGCACCAGGACGTGATCCGATTGGTGCGAGGCGTGCGCGGGCGGGTATCGATGTACATGGAGCTGATCCTGCGCTTCGATTTCGGCACAGTCATTCCCTGGGTTCACCGTCTGCCCGACGGTCGTATTCAAGCCATTGCGGGACCCGAGCGGGTGACCCTGGCGACACCGGTTCCTTTGCGCGGCGAAGACCTGGTGACTCGCTCGAACTTCGACATTGAAGAAGGGCAGGAGATTCCGTTTTGTCTGACCTGGTCGAATGCGTTCATTACCGAGCCGACGCAGCCCGATGCGAAAACAGCAGTAGCGAATGTGACGAAGTCGTGGCAGAAATGGTCCGGCAAGCACATTCCGAAGGGTCCGTACTGTGAAGCCGTGCTCCGCTCGATTCTTACTTTGAAGGCGCTGACGCATTATAAGACGGGCGGAATTGTGGCTGCGGCGACAACTTCGCTGCCTGAAGAGATCGGAGGCGTACGCAACTGGGATTACCGGTTCTGCTGGCTGCGCGACAGCACGTTTACGCTGCTGGCGCTACTCGAATCCGGATTCATCGATGAGGCAAAGGCATGGCGCGACTGGCTGATGCATGCGGTGGCGGGGAGCCCCGAGCACATACAGATCATGTACGGCGTGGCGGGAGAGCGTAGGCTGACGGAATTCGAACTGCCCGAGCTACCCGGGTACGAAGGTTCAGCGCCGGTGCGAGTGGGCAATGCGGCTTCCGAGCAGCTTCAGCTAGACGTCTATGGCGAGGTGATGGATTCGTTGTTTCTCGCCCGCACGAAGGGGCTCGAGGCATCGGATGACGGCTGGAGTCTGCAGAGGGCGCTCGTAACGCATCTCGAAGAGATCTGGTCGCAGCCTGACGACGGCATCTGGGAGATACGAGGCCAGAGGAGGCACTTCGTCTTTTCGAAGGTAATGGCGTGGGTGGCGTTCGATCGGGCGGTAAAGACGATCGAGGCGTTCGGGGAGGAAGGGCCGGTGGATCGATGGAGGAGAGTTCGATCGGAGATCCACAATGAGGTTTGCAAGTTCGGTTACAGCAATCAGATGGAATCTTTCGTCCAGTATTACGGGAGCACGGAGCTGGATGCGAGCGTTCTGATGATGCCGCTGGTGGGCTTCATTTCGGCAGATGATCAACGAATGAAAAACACGGTAGCTGCGGTGGAGAAGCACCTGATGACGGAAGGCTTTGTGGCGCGCTACAACACCGCGAGTTCGGTGGACGGCTTGCCCGGACGAGAAGGCGCTTTTCTGGCTTGCAGTTTCTGGCTGGCGGACAACTACATTCTGCAGGGCAGGATGGACGAAGCGCGGGCATTATTTGAGCGGCTGTTGAGTTTGCGTAACGACGTAGGCCTGCTGGCGGAAGAGTACGATCCGAGAGAGCGGCGGCAGTTGGGAAACTTCCCCCAGGCGTTCTCGCATTTGTCACTGGTAAATACGGCGCACAATCTTGCCGCGCATTCGAAAGCGAAGCCGGCTAAACAGCGGTCGAAGCTTTAGAGTTTCGGCTTTAGCATCTCCGGCTGTAACAGCTTCGCTCACCAGTGTTCGCGGGAACGCAAGGCATTGATTTGAGCGAGATGATGATCGCCATGCCAGGCGTAAAGAGCGAGAGCTTTCCCGAGCGGGAATGGCCCGAGTTCCGGATGCTGGAAGGTGCGCGCAAAGTCCGCATCGGTCATAGAGCGTAGAAGCGCGACCCAGCGGCCATGCAGCGCCTGAAGAAGCGAGAGCGAGAGCGCAACAGGTGCTGAACGAGCATCCGGGAGCTTCGCCCAGGCGGATTCGTCATACGACTTTATAGCGGGCGAGTCTTCGGTCAAAGCAAACCGAAACCGGCAGTAGCTGTTGATGTGGCTATCGGGCAGGTGATGCACGACCTGCCGCACGGTCCAGCCGCCGGGCCGATAACTGGAATCGAGTTGAAAATCGTCGAGACCTTCGACGGCAGCGCGCAACTTGGAAGGCAGTAGATCGATCTGCTCGATCCAGGAGACGCGATTTTGCGCATCCAAGCGCTCTGGCGCTTGGAACTTGCCGATAGGGTAGCGAAGCTCGAGCGAAGGATCGGACCCGGTTGAGGTGGACATGAGAAGTGATTGTAGCGAAAAGGCAGCGCAAACGATCTTGAGGGGAAAAATTTGTGGGCCGGCAGAATTTTTTTTGGCCCGAGCCGGAAAACAAGACCCCTTGTTTGTTTCATAGGCACACAGCATGCGAGACGGCAGGCCACGGCGAGCTTACCCCAACCCAGTGCAACTCCCCAACCAAGCTCGTCGTGGCCCTCGCAACTAAGAACGATGAGCAGTACGTCACAGTTAGTAGAGAAATGACATCGGCAAAGGCGCTCAGAGCCGGATCAATTAGCTGGGAATCAGGAGCGAGGGATCAGACGGTCGATAGCAGATTGGTGCTCGAGCTTTACGATCAAGAGCAAGCATCCTTGCGCCGCTACCTGTACTTCCTCGGCTTAGACACGGATACGGCAGAAGAAACGCTGCAGGAGAGCTTCCTAAAGTTACACGAGCATCTGCTCGGGGGCGGTGAGCGGGCAAATCTGCGGGCCTGGCTGTACCGGGTGTGTCACAACCTGGCCAGGAATCTGCAGGTTTCTCTCGAGGCGAGGCGGACGGACCGGCTGGCCAGCATGTCAGCCGACATGGATCCTGTGGCGCCTGGGACTTCAGCCGAAGAAGAGTTAGTAAAGCGAGAGCAGAAGGAGAGATTGTGGCGCGCGATAGAGATGCTGAGCCCGGCACAGCGAGATTCGCTAGTTTTGAGGTCGCAAGGGCTTAAGTATCGCGAAATCGCAGACATGCTCGGCTTATCAACCTCGACGGTGGCAGAAAACGTCGCGCGCGGCCTTGAGGAATTGAAGGAGATGTTATGACCGACGCAATTCATCTCAGTACCGATCAGCTGGTCCGGTTTCTGGACGGCGAGCAGCCTCCGAGCGATGGTGTGGCTGCGCGGTCCCATCTGGCGGTGTGTGCGGCCTGCCGGGAAAGACGAGACCAACTGGCGCAACTGACGGTCAGCATCGAAGCGGCTGTAGCTAGCGCTCCTGCTAACGGCCCGGCCAAGACTCGAAACTTGTTGGAAACGGCTTTGCGTTTCGAAGACGCCCGAACGGGCAGGAAACCTGTTCGAAAAACGAATCGATATCTGGGCTGGAGTATGGTCGCAGCGGCAACAATCGCGCTTGGATTGTTGCTTTCACCGATGTTGAGGCAGGCGACACAGAAGAATCGGGCGCAGCAGCCGGTCTCACAAGCAACGTCGATTGATGTGAATGGCGAAGACTTTGTGGCGCTGCCTTATTCGAATCCCGATTTGCCGATGACGACGCCTCGGATCGTGGAGATGCGGATTCCGGTTTCTTCACTGGAATCGGCCGGGATTATGACGGAACCATTGATGAACCGCGGGGTACCGGACCAGACAGTTCGGGCGAACGTTCTGCTGGGTTTAGACGGACAGCCGCTTGGTATTCACATTCTGAGTAACGATTAAGACTTCGAAATTTTGTTGATGAGTATTTGCATGAGAGGAGATCAGAGATGAAAAGGAATTTACTAGCGTGCGCGGTGATGCTGGCGATGAACCTGGCTGTTTCCGCCCAAAGCGGTGATGCAGCGGGGGGACCGCCGCCGCCGCCGCCACACGGCATGCCCGGCTTTATGCCGGGAGGGCCGATGGGAATGGGCATGCATCCGGGAAAGACGGTAGCGGGCGCGCCCTATTCGGCCGATATCAACGATTCGATGGTGCAGACACTGGCCGATGGAAACTCGATCACGAGGTCGACAACAGGGCACGTGGCACGCGACCGGCAAGGCCGTACTTACATGGAGCAGGATGTTTCGGGAGGCCCGTGGGCACAAGGGCCAAAGAAGATGACCTTTCTGATGGATCCAGTGGCGGGTTACGCTTACGTGTTGAACGCGGATGAAAAGGTGGCCATTCGACGGCCTCTGAAGTCTAACGCCGGCGAGCCTACCGGGCCTCGGGGTGAAGAAGGCAGGGACAGGCCAGACTCGCAAAACCATGTTGTGGCGGACCTCGGCCAGCAGACTATCAGCGGAGTGGTTGCAACGGGGAAGAGCATAACGAGGACGGTGCCTGCCGGGTCGATCGGAAATGCTCAGCCAATCGTTTCCAAAAATGAAGTCTGGACCTCGAACGACTTGCAGATCGTAGTGCTTTCGAAGCACAGCGATCCGCGCATGGGGCAGGCGACCCATTCGCTGACCAACATTCAGCGGACGGATCCGCCAGCAGCGCTGTTCCAAGTTCCGGCCGATTACGCGGTGAAGGATGCGCCTGCCGGCGGCCATCACGGCGGGATGCAGCGCTAGCCAAAATTTCCCTCAATCACTCGCTCTCCTGGAAGCTTGCTTCCAGGAGAGCTTTTTTCATTTAGAGCAACATTACCGGATGCGTTGCATCCGGTTGACCCATTTCAGGTACTCCCAGAGCGATCTTCGCTCCTGCCACACGAATCGAAAGAACAGCTTCTTAGTGATGGTCTCGGCTGGTATGCCGGAATAGGTTTCGACACGCCAGCGCAGATAAGGAGATTGCCAAGGCCGAAAGCGGTAACCTCGCGTGGCGATCCAAAGGAATCGCAGCATCAAGGCTGAGGCATGGGAGGCTGAACGGTGACCGAGGCCGAGCTAATGCGCTTCGAGGTGTCGGAATCAGGAGTGGCGTAATAACCCGAACGGGTTCGAACCACAGGTTTGCCGGGCCCCTCGGCGACGACTTTTATCTGGCGGTAACTTCCGTCCAGCGCCTGAATGGTTGGGCTATAGGCGATCGTGTACTGATTGCGGATGTCGTGTGCAATCTCGACAGCTAAGGACTGAACCTCACCGACTTCTTTCGGGTAAAACGCCAAGCCGCCGGTAGCGGCGGTCAGCTCATGAAGCGCCCGGCGAGCTTTGGCCGCTTCGCGCTTCTCTTCTTCAGTAAAGAGGCCTATCGCATAGATGAGGGTGTCGCTCTGGTTAGCGCGAGCGACAATTTTCTCCAGCGATATATTGCTCGCGTTATCGTTACCATCGGTGATGATGAGAAGAACTTTCTTGTCTTTCTTCGCATCTTTGCGCGTGTAATCGAGCGACATACCAATGGCGTCACGCATGGCAGTGCCGCCGCGCGAATCGATTCGTGCGAGACCCTGTTCGAGCCTGTGAATATCGTTTGTGAACGGGACGTCGAGAAAGGCATCGTCGTTGAAGTTAACGATAAATACTTCGTCCTGGGGATTCGAGTTGCGCACCAGCTCAAGAGCAGCCGCTTCCACGCGCGAACGCTTAGTGCTCATGCTTCCGCTATCGTCGATCACGATGCCGAGCGAGACCGGAACATCCTCGCGACGGAAGATCTTTACCTGTTGCGGCTCCCCGTTCTCAAAAACCTTAAAAGCTTTTTGCCCAAGGTTGGTCACCAGCTTGCCTTTATGATCGGTAACGCTCGCGTGAAGAACGACCAGGCGCGTATCGGAACGAAACTGCGCTGCTAAACCGGCGGCCACGAGCAACGCAAGAAGGGCGGAGCTGAAGGCTCGACATGTTCCGTCCATCCGGAGCCGGTTACTGAGTCGGGGCATAGTATCCCAACCGGAAGTATGCTTTGAGCGGCGGCAAACCGCGCGGTTGATTGAGCTTGACCTGAACACGGCGATATTTCCCATCGCGCTCGCGATTTTTCGGAGTGTACCCAAGCATGTACTCGTTACGGAGCTCGACGCCAATTTTAGCCGCGATATCAGGCAATTCAGCTACATTCTCGACGGCGTACTCCCGGCCGCCCGTCTGGTCAGCAAGTTCGTTCAACAAGCCAGGACCGGCAGATTCTTCCGGAGTCCTTCCGCGACCAGACAAAGATTCAAAGATGCCGATGGAGAAGATTTGCACATCCGCTTCGCGCACTGCGCTTTTGATCTCGGTTTCAGTGTAACGACTACTGTTATCGCCACCATCAGAGATGATCAGTACAGCTTTGCGGGGATTCCTGGCTTTTTTCATCTCATGCATGGCCAGATAGACGCTATCAAGAAGAGCGGTTCTGCCTTTAGATTGCGTGAACGTCAAGGTACTCTGAATTTTACCGGTGTCGGTGGTAAACGGGACGCTCAACTCAGGGCGATCGTTGAACTGAACGAGGAAAAACTCATCGGCTGGGTTGGCAGTCTTGAAGAACTCGGCTGCGGCTTGGCGCGACTTCTGCAGCTTCTGCCCCATGCTGCCACTGGTATCGAACACCAGACCTATTGAAATAGGCGCGTCCTCGGCCGAAAAGTCACTGATGCTCTGCTCGACTTTGTCTTCGAAGATGCGGAAGTGCTCTTTCTCTAAGCCTGTGACGAAGCGGTTCAGTGGGTCCGTGACAGTGACGTTAATCAGAACGAGGGTACGGTTGACTCGGATATCGACCGATTTGGAGCGAGGGGATGCTGCGGGCTCAGGAGCTTTACGACTAGGGATCGTGATCGGTTCGCCAGAGAGTACCGACCCGCCGTCGGAGTTAGCCGGTTTTGGTTCGTTTTGCCCTGCAGCAGCAAAGCACAGCATGGCCAAAGTAATGACCAGTAAAGCGAAAAAACTGGGGCGCCGGAGCCGGACGCTGAGTGAAAAAACGCGGGACAAAGAACGCGTCCGCATGCTAGACAAGGCTTTCTGATCTAAATCATAGCATCGGAAATGGAGCGCAGCTAACGCTCCAATGATTGTCTCGAGTTCCTGCCGGGCGGGGTTGGCGGCTGGAGGTCCAGCCGCCCTGAAAAAGGTGAAAAAGGATACTGTCCGGAGTTGGCTAACGCTGAATTCGAGCCGACCCGCCCTTGGCAACGTTCTGAACCTGGTCGAGTGAGGCCATGGTGGTATCGCCCGGGAAGGTCGTCAGCAGGGCTCCGTGCGCCCAACCGAGCCTGACGGCCTCATCATCGGAGGCGCCGCTCAGCAAGCCGTAGAAGAAACCGGCGGCAAAGCCATCGCCGCCACCGACGCGATCGTAGACGTCGAGTTCCGCCGTAGGGGCGGTGTGTGTCTGCCCGTTTATCCAGGCGACTGCGCTCCAGCTGTGACGGTTGGTGGAGTGAACTTCGCGCAGGGTGGTGGCAACAATCTTCACCTGCGGATGCTTCTTGCGGACGTTATCCATCATGGAGAAGAAGGCGCTCGGATCGAGCTTGGATTTTGCGGCGACCTCCGGTCCGGGGATACCCAGGCCTTTCTGCAGGTCTTCTTCGTTGCCGACCAGAACATCGACGTTCTTCACAATGCGATCGATGACTTCGACAGCTTTCTTGGCCCCGCCGATGACGTTCCAGAGTTTTTCGCGATAGTTCAGGTCAAAGGAAATAATTGCGCCGGCTTCCTTGGCGGCCTGCATGCCCTCGATGGTCACTTCGGAGGTTGTTTCTGAAAGCGCAGCGAAGATCCCGCCACTGTGAAACCAGCGCACCCCGCCTTCGAAGATGGCTCGCCAGTTGAAGTCACCGGGCTTCAGTTTGGCGGCGGCTTCATTGCAGCGGTTGTAGAAAACGACGGGAGGACGGATTCCCTGCCCCCGGTCGCTATAAACGGTGGCGATGTTCGGCCCTGAAACACCGTCGTGTTTGAAGTGCTTATAGAAAGGAGTGACCCCCATGGCGCGCACCCGCTCGGCGACAAGATCACCGATCGGGTAATCGACCATGGCAGTAGCCAATCCGGTCTTCATCCGAAAGCAGTCGGCGAGATTCGCAGCCACATTGAATTCACCGCCGCTTACGTGTATCCTGCACTCGCTCGCCTTGCGGAAGGGAATGATGCCGGGATCGAGACGATGAACAAGTCCGCCGATGGACACAAAATCGAGAGCGCCGTCCTGCCTAATATTCAATCCATCACTCATTTGTATGCCTGCCTTTGTTTGAAGGTTTTATCGCCACGTCAATCGACAATCCTATACGTTGTAAGTTCCGGAGGAGACGCGTCCGCCGCGCCCTGTCCAATTCGTGTGGAAGAACTCACCGCGAGGCTTATCGACACGCTCGTAGGTATGAGCCCCGAAGAAGTCACGCTGGGCCTGAAGAAGATTGGCGGGCAGCCGTTCAGTGCGGTAGCCGTCGTAGAAAGCAAGGGCGGTCGAGAAGGCCGGCGTGGGGATTCCGAAGCCGATAGCGTGAATGATCGCGTGACGCCAGGCAGTCTGGTAGTTGTTCAAGACACCGCTGAAGAAGCTATCGAGCAGCAGGTTGGTGAGCTTTGGATTGTTGTCGTAAGCGTCTTTGATCTTGGCGAGGAACCGGCTGCGAATGATACAGCCGCCGCGCCACATAAGAGCGATACCACCCATATTCAAATTCCAGCCCTGCTCTTTACCGGCCTCGCGAAGGAGCATGTAGCCCTGGGCGTAGGAGATCATTTTGGAGCAGTAGAGCGCTCGCCGAACGTCTTCAATGAAGATCTTCTTGTCCTGCGAATCGATGCGGTGCTTGGGGCCTTCCAAGACTTTGGAGGCCGCAACGCGTTCGTCTTTGATTGCCGAGAGGCAGCGCGCGAAAACGGCTTCACCGATCAGAGTAACCGGCATGCCGAGATCGAGAGCGCTGATGGCGGTCCACTTACCGGTGCCCTTTTGCCCCGCAGTGTCGAGGATTTTATCGATCATCGGCTGGCCATCCTCGTCACTTTTCTTGGCAAGAATCTCAGCAGTGATCTCGATGAGGAAACTGTCGAGCTCGCCCTTGTTCCATTCGGCAAAGATTTCGTGCAGCTCGTCCGCGCTCAGGCCGAGGCCGTCTTTGAGGAGTTGATAGGCCTCACAGATCAACTGCATGTCGCCGTACTCGATGCCGTTGTGGACCATTTTTACGTAGTGACCGGCGCCGGCTTCCCCGACCCAATCGCAACAAGGCGTTCCGTCTTCGACCTTGGCTGCGATGGATTGAAAGATATCTTTGACGTGAGGCCAGGCTTCCGGATTGCCGCCGGGCATGATGGAAGGCCCGTGCCGGGCGCCTTCTTCGCCACCCGAGACGCCGGTGCCGATGAATAGAATGCCCTTTTCGTTAAGCGATTTCATGCGCCGGTTGGTATCGGGGTAATGCGAGTTGCCGCCATCGATGATGATGTCGCCCTGCTCGAGATGCGGCAAGATCTGATCGATCATCTGGTCGACCGTGTCGCCGGCTTTCACCATCAACATGAGACGACGCGGCTTCTTGAGCAAACCGACCAGTTCTTCTATTGAATGGGCGCCAGTTACCTGGCTTCCCTTTGCTTCATCATTGATGAAGTCGTCGACTTTCGAAACTGTGCGATTGAATACGCCGACGCGATAACCATGGTCGTTCATATTCATCACCAGGTTCTGGCCCATGACGGCCAAGCCGATCAAGCCAATATCGCAACTTCCGTTAGACATTTCTTCTGCGTTCTCCAAATAGATTCTAGATCCGCATCAATTCTTTCAGACGCAGATATCCGCTGCGACTCACCGGAATTTTGGTGCCGTCGGATAAGACGGCCATGCGGGTATCCTTTGTGTAAGGTTCTACCTTAGCAACGCGCTCAAGGCTTACTAAGAAGGACCGATGGACGCGGACGAAACGGGAGGGGTCGAGCGAGCTTTCAAGGCTCGAGATGGCCTGCTGTTTGAGAAGAACTTTGCCGCGAGAGTGCAGCGCCACATAATCGTCCTGAGCTTCGGCATAGTCAAGCTGACTGACCGGGATCACATGCAAGTTGGTCCCATCCCTGACCACGATACGTGGGGCAAACTGGCCGGCGGGCAACGCGGATTTGCGAAGTTCGGCCGCATTCGGGTTGGGCTGCTTCAGAGCAATACGCTGGCGGGCGCGGGCGAGCGCGGTCCGGAAGCGTTCCAAGTCGAACGGCTTCAGTAAGTAGTCGACGGCGGATGCATCGAAGGCCTTGGTGGCGTACTGATCATAAGCCGTGACGAAGATTACTGCTACTTCGCTGCCGATCAGTTCGAGGACCTCGAAGCCATCGAGTTTCGGCATTTGAACATCGAGAAAGAGAAGATCCGGCCGACATTCGGAGATGAGTTTGACTGCATCGAAACCGTTGGCGCACTCCCCGACGATCTCGATGTCGTTTTCGCCGCGCAGATACTCGCGCAGCAAATGCCGGGCGAGGTCTTCGTCATCGACTATGAGGGTTCGTATGCTCATGGATTAGAGATTCTTCGCTCTGGTGCCCCTGACTTGAGATCCAGGGGAGGGATAGGATGACGCGATAGAGAGCCGGTTCCACCTCGATTTCGAGTTTGCCGGCGGCGCCGTATCGTGAGCGAATGCGATTACGCACGCCGATCAGCCCGAAGCCGGTTTTCTGGGCGGACGGTGCATCGGGATCGAACGGGTTCTCAATGACGAGCCGCAGCTGATCTCGAGATCGCTGCCCGGTAAGGATGATCTCGCCGCCATCCGGCAAGGTGGCGATACCGTGCTTAACAGCGTTCTCAACCAGCGGCTGCACAAGAAGAGGCGGCACCTCACAGGCATCGCACCCGGGGCCAAGCTGCTGCGCGATTCGGAGTTTAGGACCGAAGCGTATTTTCTCGACATCCAGATAGTTCCTGGTGAGCGCCAACTCCTGGCCTAGCGGAATGCTTGCCTTTTCACCGAGACGAAGTGAATTGCGCAAGAAATCAGAAAGCGCAATACACATCTGGCGGGCCGTGGAGGGGTCGAGAGTGGTGAGCGCACTGATCGAATTGAGACTGTTGAACAGGAAATGCGGATTGACCTGCGCCTTCAGGGCTTTCAGTTCGGCTTCGCGCGAGAGTATCTCGGCTTTCTGCGAAGATTCGAGCGCCAGAATCAGGTAATGGAGAACGACGGAGAGCAGATAGACAAGACAAAACATCCCGGCGAGAACGGGCACAGCGGGCTGGAATCTGGTTCCCAGTTCGAGGAAGACATGCGCCCACGCCCAAACAATGAGCCACGCAAAGGCCATCATAACGGTGCTGCCGCACATGGAAGCCAGCAGAAAGGTGGTACCGAGGAGCCAATCCGGGGTTGACTTCAAATCCTGAGAACGGCAGACGTAAAAAGCCGAGAGACTGATGATGGACAAAACTGCGGTAAGCGGCACAATGACTGCGATCACTTCGGGCAGGCTGAGCCGGGACGAGACGCGGAGCACGAAGGCGAGCATGAGACCGATCGGAATCCACCCCGTCAGATAGCCGGACAGGATCTTACGGTTACTCAGGATCGGATGCATGAGAAAGGCGAACGCGCTGCTTAATCCTCGATCTCGACTGCGCTGAAGATGGCGAGGCCAGTGATAATCAGTGCCGGCGCATCGGGTCCTATGTTTGGCGGGATTGTTTTATCTTCGAAGTTGCCGAAGATGCCCGCTCCCGTGACATGAACTCTCCAGAGGGCAGGAACGCGGAGTTTGACTGCACCGAAGATGGCGTTTATATTCAGGACGGCTGATTTGTCGACGGAGGTGATGGCGGCGTGCCGCAGATCCACCTCAAGGCTTCCGAACACGGTAGTGAGATCGCCACCCTGGAACTCATTGCTCATCAGCTTCCGTTTCAGAGAACCGAATACCGCATAATCGGTGACGCTGTTTTGGTAGTCGCCTACCGCGACGGGGCGATCGGAGCCTTCCGGAAGCGGATTGGTCTTTCGGGAGGAATCAAGAACGCTGACTAAAGCGGCGAGCCCTGCCGCGATCAGGAGCAGAGACAGCGGCCAGGAGCCGCCGCGGTTGTGGATGTGAACCCAACCAAAATTTGTCAGCAAGAAGAGCGCGCCGAAGAACACCAGGAAAATACCCCAGACACGGGTGCTGGCATTGGCGCGGCCAACCAGTTTGCCAAGGCCGACGCAGATGGGAAACAAGGGCCAGAACAACCAGATATCGCGAACCTGAAAAAGGCCCAGATTTGCGAGAAAGAGAAAAACTCCAGCGCTAATAAGTAGGATCGAAAAGACGATTCGCGAGCCTACCGATCTGCCGCGAGTAAGCAGCGAACGCTGTCCTTCCTCGACACCGCTGTGCCGTATCCAGTCGTTTCGATCGCCGCCCTGTTCAGACACTCCGTGCTCCGGTCTGAGATTGCGAAGGACGGGTGACTTCCGGGGCGGGAGACGGTTGATCGCTGCCTGTCAGCAGTTCGCTCAAGCCCACCAGGATGAGCGCCACGGGCCACAGATTTTGTATCCGATCCAACGACAAGAGTCCCACGCGATCGCCACCAATTAGTATCAGACCTGTCAGCAGGAGCGTGACGGGCAATGCGAGACTCTCGAAATCATTCATCCAGGCTTTTGGTTCGCTGCGCTTCATGTTCAACCTCAAGTCGATGGTAAAGGCGGAATGACATCTCGTCATTTCGAAATCGGCCAGCCGCGGAGGACTACCGGCGAACGACGAAAGGCATCGGCGGGTAACGTACCGGGGCGGGGGTGCCGTTTCGACTTGAGAGCTTCTGAGATTCTCGACACCAACTCTGAGGTGCTCTGTGAAGGCGCAAGACCGGCCCTATCAAGCCCGAGCGGTCGAGTCGATCCAGTTTCACTACGAAAACGGCCAAAATCGTCAACTGGTGAGCTGGGCAACCGGCGCAGGGAAGACCTGGCTCATCGCAAAAATCCCGTACCTCATCAACCCGCATAAGCGGACGTTGGTTCTGGTGCATACAGAAGAACTCATGAAGCAGGCGAAGGAGAAGATCGAACGGTGGAATCCCGGCCTGCATGTCGGCGTCGAGATGGGCATGCTCAAGTGCCACGATGATCATCAGGTGATTGTCGGCTCGGTCCAGACACTTGGTTCAAAGAATGGCAAGCGATTAGCGAAGTTCAAGCCGGAAGAGTTCGGCGCGATTGTCACAGACGAAGCGCATCACGCTACCGCTAGCGGCTACGTTCGAATCTTCAAGCACTTCGGTGTTTGGGATCAAGACGGCGTTCATCCTCGCAAAGACATCCTGAGTCTGGGTGTGACCGCTACTCCTTCCCGGACCGACAAAGTCGGGTTGAAGGAAGTCTACGATGTAATCGCCGACGAGTACACGATGATCGACGCGATCCGTGACCGCTTCCTCACCGATCTTCGGGCATACCGAGTTATTTCTAAGACCTCGCTCGATCAGGTCAAGAGCGTAGCTGGCGACCTCCAGCAGGACCAACTGGCCGCTGCGGTCAATAACAAGGCGCGTAACGAGCTGATTGTGCGCAAGTGGGCCGAAGTAGCCGCTGAGCGCAAGACGGTGGTCTTCACAGTCAACATCCAGCACGCGCAAACGATGGCCGCAGAGTTCCGGCAGGCAGGGTACAACTTCGGCGCTGTCTGGGGCACAGACCCGGATAGAGACCAGAAGATTGCCGATCTGCACTCTGGCAAGCTGCAGGGACTCTGTAACGCCATGTTGCTCACCGAAGGTTTTGATTGTCCCGATGTGAGCTGCGTGGTGCTGGCCAGACCGACCTCCAGCAAGCTGGTCTATGTTCAGCAGGTGGGACGCGGTACGCGCTTGGCTGCCGGCAAGACAGACTGCTTCGTGATCGACGTCACCGACAACACAACCAAGCACAAGATCATCTCTGCCGCTACTCTCGCCGGCCTGCCGGCCCAGATCGACATCAACGGTCAGATGATCACCGAGCTGGCTCAGTCTGAGATGGCGAAGAAGGTAGCCAAGCTCGACGAGAAGGTGGATCTCTCCCAAATACAGAACCTCGGACAGCTCGATGCTTACCTGCGGGAAGTAGAACTGTTCCAGATACCGCGTGAGGTTGAAGAGAACTCGAAGCTGAACTGGATCAAGGTCAATGACAACCGCTACGTTCTGACTCTGCCCGGTAAGGACAACAAGATCACCATCGACCGTAGCGCTAACTCGTGGGACGTGGTTGGCAAGGTGAGCGATACTACCTTCGGTGACCGCTTCCCAAACATCAAAGAAGCGATGTCTTTCGCTGACCGGAACCTGCAGCGCTTCGGTAAGGAGATGGTGGCACTCAAAGCGCGCGAAGGCAAAGAAGAATGGCGCAATAAGCCAGCCTCTGAAAGCATGAAGAAATGGCTAAAGTTTTTCTTCAGTAGTCGTAGGATGGCAATGCCTGATCTGAGTAACATTACTCGTGGCCAAGCTTCTAAATTAATGGACAAGTTCACAGCCAAGTAACAGCGGCTGGAGAACTCCTAGACAACCACAGCACTACCGTCTGTGGACTTACTTTCAAAAGCCGAAGCGTACGTTCAGCTTAAAGGCTTGAACTACCGGAAAACCGATACTCAGCTAGTTTTAGAAAACTGTCCGATGTCCGGCTGTGATAACTCTCCAAGCTTTTCAATTGGCTAATGACGAAAGGGATAGTAATCGACTTTTAGCAGTTACTCAGGTGTGACGGCAACGCCCTCTGGAACCCAGGTGCAGGATACTTCCGGGTCGCGTCCGCACGCCTCGGGGCTGGCTTTGAGGGTGCCGGTGAATTGGCTCAGATCGTTGAACTGCTTAGCAGCCAGAATGGCCATGTTGTGGTCTGTACGGCTGCTACGCACGAGGTAAATCAAACGAATGTGCCGGGATTTCGACGGGAGTTGAAAGGGCAGGACGGGGGCAGCGGTTTTCGCAGCGGTCTTGCCGTCCTTTGTAATGGTCGCTGAAGTGAACGTCAATTGAACTCTTGCGCCTCGACGCCGCTGAATCGCATAGTGCGAGATTTGGTAGCCGATCAGGTTGGCGGCAGAAAGCACGATCGTATTGCCCGCGGTATCTTGCGGCAGAGTGGTTAATCGAGTCGTTCCGGAGCGCAAGAGAGGGACGAGTATTCGCAGGCTTCCTCCCGGCTGCAGGTCCATGTACGAGTTTTCGGCGGAGGCGTCCACGGCCGGCAGTGGACGTAGGGACTTGTGGGCGCAGCCAAATGCTAGAGACAGAACTGCGATGGGCAAGATTTGCCGGTAACACTGCGCGGTTGCGTGATGATTGCCTGTCACGAAACTGATGAGATGCGCGATTGGGCCTTTTGCGTTCCCCCAATGAGGCGCGAGACCACGAGGGAAGCTTCCGCCTAGGCAGAAAGGATTACGGCCAATCTGCGAAACTCAACTACATGGAGTGGACACCAGGCGGCGTTAACAGCGACATCGAAGACCGGCGCGATGAGAGCGGCGGGGGTGGCGGTTTTGGCGGCGGCGGCGGGTTCGGCTTCGGCGGGCTGGGCATTGGTGGCGTGATTATCGTCGGGATTCTGAGCCTGATCTTCCAGAAGAATCTGTTTACCTTGTTCTCGGGCGGCTCGCCGGCGACCACCCAGCAGCAAGTGCGGGCGGTGCCGGACCGGCAGCGGGATGCGCAAGAAGCGAACACGGTCCAGTTCGTCTCGTTCGTTTTGAAAGATGTGCAAGATAACTGGGATCGGGTCTTGCCGGCCTCGGCGAATCGCCCTTACCGGCACGCCAAGTTAGTACTGTTCCGAAATGCTTACCCATCGGGATGCGGGATGGCGAAAGATGCAATTGGGCCTTTCTACTGTCCGGAAGACGAGAAGGTTTACCTCGATCTGAGCTTCTTCGACGAACTCCGCCAGCGTTTTCACGCGCCGGGAGAATTCGGAGAAGCTTATGTGATTGCGCACGAGATTGGGCATCACGTGCAGAAGATCTTAGGGATCGAGCCGCAGGTAAGGCGACTCCAGCAAGCAAGACCGGACGAAGCAAAGCCGCTTTCTGTGCGGCTGGAACTGCAGGCGGATTGCTACGCGGGTATTTGGGCCCACTCGACGCAGCAACGCAGAATTATCGACGAGAGCGATGTCAACTCGGCGTTAGGCGCAGCGGCCGCTGTCGGCGACGACCGGCTGCAGAGAATGGCAACGGGCCGGGTAAGCCCCGAATCTTTCACGCACGGATCGTCGGCGCAGCGAACGGCCTGGTTTAAGCGAGGGCTGGATACGGGCGACATCTCGGCCTGCAACACTTTTCAGAGACGGCAGTAGCCGCGGTCACTTCGCGGCAGCGGCAGCATCGCGCGGCAGCGTAAAGGCGTAGAGCGTATCGCCCGCACCGAAGACGACGTACTGGCGATTATCGAGCAGATACGTCATAGGGCCGTTACTCAACGAAGAAGTCAGGCCTGCGTGCCAGAGGATCTTTCCATTGGCCGGGTCGAAGGCCATAACATTTGCGCTCGGATCACCGGCGAACAGCAGCTTACCGGACGGTGGTCAGCAGGCTCGAGAGCGAACCACCTTTACCAGGAAATCTGTGGCTCCAACGAATTTTGCCGTTTTGATAGTCGATGGCTTTGAGCACCGATTGGCTGTAAACACCGCTATCGCGCCCGCCGTAGCCTTCGGGGCGCTCACTGGTGTCGGTCAAGTAATACACGCTGTAGGAAGGCGTTGCACTGAGATAGAAGAGTCCGGTCTGCGGACTGAAGCTGGGCGCCGGCCAGTTGGTAGCGCCATCGGAAGCAGGAAGAACGAGCGCTCCATCCGTTTTGGGTTCCTTCTCGGGATCGGGTATGGGCTGGCCTTGCGGGTTGGTTCCCTTTGACCAGTTAAGATCCACAAACGGAGTCGTCGAGATACTCTTGCCGGTGGTGCGGTCGAGGACAAAGAAGTAGCCATTGCGGGCGGCCTGCGCGAGGAGCTTGCGAGGCTTGCCGGCGATCTCACCATCGAAGAGGACGGGCGTCTCGACGTTATCCCAATCGTGCGTGTCATGGGGAGAAGCCTGGAACCACCACACGAGCTTGCCGGTATTGGGATTAAGAGCAACGATTGAGCAGGTCCAGAGATTGTCTCCCTTGCGGCCCTGTCCGGCGTGCACCGGATTCGGGTTGCCTGTGCCCCAGTAGAGCAGGTTCAGATCGGGATCGTAAGTGCCGGTGAGCCAAGTCATACCGCCGCCGTGCGTCATGGACTGCTCGTTCGGCCAACTTTCCGCACCTTCTTCGCCGGGCCGGGGCTCGCTATTCCAGCGCCACTGCACTTTGCCGTCTTCCGGATCTCGAGCTTCGAGAAAACCGGGTACGTCGAGTGAATCGCCTCCGACACCGACAATGATGTGATTACCGATGACGAGCGGGGCGGCGGTAGAGAAGTACTCCTGTGCGAGATCCGCGATCTCGACGGACCAGCGAAACTTACCGGTGTCTTTCTCGAGGGAGATGAGGTGATTGTCAGGCGTTTCGAAGAAGAGCCAGTTTCCGTAGATGGCGACGCCGCGATTGCCAATGTGAATACCGCCTTGCGTCTCCCACTTGTAGTGCCAGATCTCGCGGCCGGTGCGGGCATCGACAGCCCAGGCATGATCGGGAGCCGAAAAGTAGAGGGCGCCGTCAACCATCAGCGGCGTGGCTTTGATGCCAACGCCGAGCGGTCCGCCACCGGGTCCGGTGTTGGCACGATACGCCCAGGCAAGCTGGAGCTGATGCACGTTTGCGGAGTTAATCTGATCGAGCGGACTGAAGCGGCGGCCGGAGTAATCACCGTTGAAAGTCGGCCACGAGCCTGATGGCGGCTTGAGGATGGATGCCGGGTCGAGCCCACCGCCAAAGGCAGAGATCGAAATCCCGTACGCGAAACAAGCAAGCAAAAGACGGCGCAGTGTCACTTCAGTGTCTCCAGGTACGCAAGGACGTTGTGCATATCGCGGTTGGTGTATTTAGCAAGCAGCTCGGCGTGCTTTTCGAGAGGATCGTGCACATCGACACGGATGCCTTTTTCTTCTTCGAGCGACCAGGAGCGATGTTCGCCGGACGACTCAGTAAGGGCCACGCTGAAATCGTCGAGATGATCAAGCTTGCCGGAGAAGGACTGGCCCGAGGGAAGAGTGACAGTAACGGTTTTGGCGGCGCGGTTCGAAACCGTACTAGACTCAGCTTCGGCTCCGCGCGGTTCTCGCGGGTAAAGGAAGCGAGACTGCAGATCGACGGGTTCGAACTTACTCGCGATGTGAGCGAGATCGTTGTTCGCCGAGTGACAACTGGCGCAATTGCTTTGGAAATAGGCCTGCCCCGCCTTGGGATCGCCCGTCACGATGTTGAGAATTTTGTACTCCATTCGATTAGCGGCGGCCTGGTTACGCGAGAGAAGGAAGGCAGCGATGTCTTTGATTTGTGTTTCGTTGAACGGAAAAGCAGGCATGCCCTTCGCCGTGCGGCCTTTCAGGATGACGGGGGAAATCTCAGCACCGGTTCCCTTATCGTGCAGCACGAGAACGGAGCGCACCAGATCCGGGCCGCCATTGCCGCCGTGAGCGTTGCTGCCGTGGCAGAAAGCACAATTGGCCACGAAGGTAGCCTGGCCACGCTTGACGGCCGCAGGATCGGGCGGGGCGCCGATCGCTAGAAAGTCGCCATGTCCGCCGGTCTTTGCGGCCGGCTTAGGCTGGCCGGCATCGCTGGTCCGCTCCCCAGGCCGGTGCTTTTGGTCGGGGGTCCAGGTTGGTCAGACCTTTCGGCACCTGCCGCCGGCGGCGGGGTGGGAGCGTTAGCTGGAGGAGAAGGCTGCTGGCCAGAGCCGAAGCGGGCGACCATGGCCAAAGCGGCAAGTAGCCGGAGGAACTTTGAGTGGCGCAAGGTAGATCTCTTTTTAGAGACCACAGAAGCGGCCAGGTAGTTTTAAAATTTCAGAACGGAACGTCGTCGTCGGTGATTTGCATGCCGCCCATGTCGTCCTCGGGATTGCCTCCACCCGCGCCTGCCCCGCGGCCCCGCGAGGGAGCCGAACTGCGCGCCGGGAACTGTCCTGCGGATTCAGGGCCACTTTCGCCGCGGCCGCCTAGCAGAATTACTTCGTCCGCCACTACTTCGGTCGCATAGACTTTCTTACCGTCTTTATCGTCGTAGCTGCGCGTTTGGAGCCGGCCCTCCACGTACACCTGCTTGCCTTTTACCAGGTAATTTGACAGATTCTCCTGGCGCCAAAGGACGACGTTGGTCCAATTCGTTTCCTCTTTCCACTCGTTGCTCTGCTGGTCTTTCCAGCTACGCGTGGTGGCAACCGAGAAACGCGTAACGGACGCTCCGGAAGGAGTGAACTTCGTTTCGGCATCACGTCCCAAATTGCCAATGAGGAGGACCTTATTTACACTGCGGGAAGCCATAATCACTCGACGTTATCACGGAGGCGCAGCCGGAAAGCGGCGGGGGGAACGACTGAGAAGTTGGGTGATAAGCAGGTACTAGGACTTGTGTTTTACTGCGAGTGGAAAATTTTCCGGTTGCGCCGTTTTGCCTGAGGCATAATAATCATTCCAGTGAGTCGCCTGCCAGGCACTCTTGTTTTTGTCTAGTTGGGGGGATAATGGCATCGCGATTCTTACAATCGTGTTCGCCCGTGTTTACCGTTTCTTCGTTTGCCGGCCTTGCTAGAGGCATAGGCGCGGCGCACGCGCTTTCGGCATTTTACATTCTTTTTACATTGTCGGCAGAGGGCCAGATGCTGCTGAAGCCGGCGGCCGCCGGGGACCCGGTTACGATTATGCCGTCGGACATGGCGATTTTCGAATCGTCGGACTCGCGCAAAGAACTGCCCTGTTCGGTTATCCAGCGGAAGCCTGAGCTAGGCTTCGATCTCCGCTTCCACTCCGGTTACGACGTGACGCTTCCCTTGAGCGAGGTAGCGGGCGAGGGCGGAATGCTGACCGTCGTGTTCCGCATCTATGCCCAGGGTGATCGGGAAGCCGCCAACTACTTTGTCCAGCATTTCACTGTGCCGACCGTGGCGGAGGACGCCAAAGGCGACGCTGTTCTGCAGGGAGGAATCAATCTCGGGGAGGGAAACTACCACGTCGATTGGTTGATGCGGGATCGCTCGGAGCGTATCTGCTCGTCTTCCTGGGATGTTGAGGCATCGCTGGCACCGAAAGACCGGCCGATTAATTTATTCCTGTCTCCTAATGAAGTGGCCGAGTTCCAGCCAGAGCCTTTTGTAAACGACACGGAGGTGCGAAATCCGGCGGTCGGGGATGGAGCACTGAATATTAAGGTGCTGGTGAACTTTGCGCCGCAGGACTCAACTTCGGCAGCGCTCCAGCGCACTGACACAGATGCGCTGGTGAGCATTTTAAAAGCGATTCAGCGCGATCCACGGATTGGCCGCATTTCACTGGTGGCGTTTAATATGACCGAGAGCCGGATTGTGTACCGGCAGGACACGGCAGACCAGATCGATTTTCCCGCGTTGGGACACGCGCTCCAGACCGTCAAACTGGGCACGGTGACGGTGCAGCGCCTGGGAGAGAAGCACACCGAGACGGATTTCCTGGAAGGGTTGATCGAAAACGAGGTGGCTGCGGCATCACACCCGGATGCAGTCATATTCGCCGGTCCGAAAGCGATGCTGAACGCCGATGTACCCCAGGAGAACCTCCGGCGCATCGGAAATATTGACTGTCCGGTGTTTTATATGAACTACAACCTGAATCCGCAGGCGGTTCCCTGGAAGGATTCCATCAGTCACGCTATCAAGCCGTTTCGTGGGACGGAATACACGATCTCGCGGCCGCGTGATCTGTGGTTTTCAACGAGCGAGATGATGGGACGCATACTGCGGACAAAGCGTAGCCGCGTGCCGGTAGCTGCCTCGGTGCCAGGGGGTTCTCACTAGCTAGACAGGTCCGCCAAACAAGGTAAACTAGTCTGCAAAGGTTACGAGTTGAAATGAGGGTACACGCGGTAAGGTCTGCTAGCGCAGTGATTGCGTGTCTTTTCGGGTTTTCGCTTGTCTGTTCCGGCCAGCAATCGAAGTTTGATCCTTTTACGGAGAAGCTTGCGCCCTCGGTCGGTTCGCCGGAAAACGCGATCGAAAAGATTCTGGAAGCGGCCAGACTGAAGCCGGGTGAAACGCTCTATGATCTCGGCTGCGGCGACGGACGGATCGTGATTAAGGCGGCGAAGAAGTACAACGTCAAGGCCGTCGGTATCGAGATCTCGAGTTCCCTGGCGGAAAAAGCCGCGCAGGATGCACGCAAGAAAGGCCTGGAAGATCGAGTAAAGATCATCCACGGCAGCTTCATGAAGCAGGATCTGAGCCCGGCAAACGTGGTGATCCTGTACCTGGCCCCCAACGCCAATGAGACTCTGCGTCCGAATCTAGAACGCGAATTGAAGCCGCAGACGAGGGTCGTGTCCTATGATTATCCGATCGACGGGTGGACACCGATGAACACCTGGGAAACTTCAGGACACCTGGGTGATACGCATACAATCTACCTATACGAGGTCCCCAATTCCATCAGGAAGTAAGCTCACTTGAGCCTTCCGTTTGACGTGCTGGGGATTGGTCTAAACGCGACCGACACGCTTCTGCTAGTGAAGGAGTTCCCTGCCTACGCGGGCAAGGTGAAGTTCGAACGCGAACTGCTGAGTCCGGGCGGACAGGTGGCCACGGCGGTCGTCAGCTGCGCGCAACTCGGGCTGAGAACGCGCTACATCGGCACAATCGGAGACGATGTCCGCGGCGATATACAGCGGGAGAGCCTGGCAGCAACGGGCGTGGATGTCAGCGGCTTGATTGTTCGCGAGGGATGCCCCAACCAGACTGCATACATTCTCATCGATGAGCGAACTGGGGAGCGCACGGTTCTGTGGCAGCGTTCAGATTGCTTGCAGCTGCGGCCTTCCGAGATCCGGCAGGAGGATATTGCCGGTGCGCGTTTACTGCACATCGATGGTTATGACGTTGAAGCTGCCACTTACGCCGCGTCGCTAGCAAGAGAGCATCGCATACCGGTTTCGCTTGACGTTGACACGGTTTACCCGGGATTCGATTCCGTCCTGCGCTGCGTGGATTATCTGGTGGCGGGTTCGTCCTGGCCAGGCAAATGGACGGGCGAATCCGATCCTTTGAAGGCGCTGAAGTTGCTGTGGGACGAGTACCGGCCGCGGGTGACGGCAATGACGCTGGGACATCGGGGTTCGCTCGCGCTCTACGATGGCCGATGGTTTTATTCGGCAGCTTTCGAAGTGCCGTGCCTGGATACAACTGGCGCGGGCGATGTCTTTCACGGAGCGTTCTGTTATGCCATGCTCGAAGGCATGCCGATGGGGAGCGCTCTTGAGCTTTCAAATGCCGCGGCGGCACTTAACTGTACGGCGATCGGCGCGCGCGGCCACGTTCCTACGTTGAGTGAAGTGAAGGCGCTGATCGAGCAGGCTAAGAGCGGAACCATTCAACGGAATTCCGACGAGGACATTGCTGAGCAAGTTGCATCGACTTCTGCAGACACGGTGCTTCGCGGCTCATGATTCCACTGCGCGCCCTACTGCTCCGCAACTCGACTCCTGCCATCACTCTGCTGCTCATCGCGGTGAATGCGCTGATCTTCTTATATGAGATGTCGCTGCCGATGTACTTGCGCAACATCTTCATCGATCACTACGCGCTGGTTCCAGACCGGCTCTATCTGCCAGCGTTCGTAAGCTCCATGTTTCTGCACGGCGGGTGGCTGCACCTGATCGGCAACATGTGGTTCCTTTGGGTGTTCGGATCGCACATCGAAGACGCGATGGGTTCAGGCAGGTTCCTGATCTTCTATCTAATCTCCGGCGTGGCTTCTGCCATGGTGCAGTTCGCGACCAGCCTGGGGAGTCCCGTTCCGACGATCGGCGCCAGCGGTGCGATCGCCGGTGTCATGGGAGCGTTCCTCATACTGTACCCGCGGGTGCGAGTTGTAACGCTGATTTTTATCTTTATTTTCGTAACGACTTACGACATTCCGGCAGCCTTGATGCTCATTTACTGGTTTGCACTTCAACTGCTCAGCGGATTAGGTTCGCTCAGTTCGGTGACACAGGCGCAAAATATCGCCTGGTTCGCGCATGTGGGGGGCTTTCTGGCAGGCATCCTGTTGGTCCGGCTGTTTGGAAGCACGCGCCCGCACTACCGCTATTATCCTTCCTGAAGCCGCTGATGCGTGATCCAAATGAGCCGTTTGAAAACCTACGCGCGCTTGACATACTGGCGATAGCCGCGCACCCGGACGATGTAGAACAGACTTGCGGAGGCACCCTAATCCGCATGGCCGAGAAAGGCTATCACGGTGGCGTGCTCGACCTGACAGCTGGCGATATGGGGACCAGGGGCACCCCGGAGCTGCGCATTGAAGAGTCTAAAGTTGCTGGAGACAAGATGCTGCTGGCCTGGCGGCAAAATCTTCGATGGCCCGATGCACGGTTGGAGAACCACATCGGGTCACGTATGACGCTAGCTGGCGTGATTCGACGCATCCGGCCGCGGGTGGTGATTCTGCCTTACTGGACGGGGCGCCATCCGGACCACTACCGCGCGGCGGAGATTGCGTACGAAGCTTGTTTCCTTGCCGGACTGCGCAAGCTCGAAGAGGAAGTACCGCCACATCGGCCGTTCAAGATTCTCTACTCCTCTCTGTATGCAAATGTCACGCCCTCTTTTGTAGTGGATATCTCAAGCCAATTCGAGCGACGCATGGATGCGCTATTCAGCTATGCTTCGCAGTACGGCGATGCGGAGGACGGATCGGATCTGTTTCCGTCGCACGCCGAAATCGAAGAGCGGCTGGCGGCAATCGCCCGGTTTTACGGAAATCTGATCGGCGTCAAGTATGGCGAGCCCTTTGTAGTGAAAGAAGCGATGGAGATTGACGACATCGTGAACATGCCGGTGCGGAGCATTTGACACCAGCCGGCTGTCGGCCGGGCGATTGATTAGCGCGGACAACGCGGCGATCAGGCAATAATGATAGAACTTATGCGCATCGGACAGGCCGTTCTGGGCCTCGCTTTCTTCAACCTGTGTCTATCAGGACAAACAACTTCGGCTGCGCCGCTGCGGGTCGGGATTGCGGGCCTCGCGCACGGGCACGTTTCAGGCTTTCTCCATGGAGGCGCACTGGTTCCGGCGGGCGGCATTCTGAATCGCGCCGACGTTCAGCTGGTTGGGGTTGCTGAAGGGGACCGAAAGCTTTTTGAGCAATATCAGCAGAGAGACAAACTCTCGCCGGATCTCTACTATCCGACTGTGCGGGACATGATCGCCCATGCGCATCCGCAGGCTGTACTGATCTTCACAAGCACTTACGACCACACGGCGGTGGTGGAGGAGTGCGCGCGCAATCACGTTCACGTCTTGATGGAGAAACCGATGGCGGTTAGTTACCGGGACGCATTACGCATGGAGAAGGCGGCACAGCAAGGAAACATTCACGTGCTGGTGGATTACGAGACCACCTGGTACCCGAGCAACAAGGCGGCGCATGATCTGCTCGCGGCAGGAGCGTTGGGGAAGGTGAGCAAGGCCGTCGTGCACGATGGTCATCGCGGGCCCAAACTCATCCACGTGGAGCCCGAATTTTTCGCCTGGTTGACTGATCCCAAATTGAATGGAGCGGGGGCGCTTTACGATTTCGGCTGCTATGGAGTCGACCTAATGACCTGGATGATGAAGGGCGAAGCGCCTAAGACCGTCACTGCCGTTACGCAGCAACAGCAACCGGAGATTTACCCCAGAGTTGATGACGAAGCGGACATCACGCTCACGTACGGATCCGCCGCCGTAGCCCTTGTGCAAGGCTCGTGGAACTGGCCCTTCGACCGCAAAGACATGGAACTCTATGGGCGTACCGGATCGGTCAAGACGATCCTGCGCGATCAGATCGAGGTGCGGCGGGAAGGAGAGCATCAGGCGAAGACCTCTCGGGCGGCGGATATTGCGCCTCCGCTCGACGATCCGATGCACTATCTGGCTGCGGTAATCAAGGGAGAGGTCTCAGAGGATGGAGACCTCTCGTCATTCAAGACGAACCTGATTGTGAGCGAGGTGCTGGATGCGGCGCGGCGCTCCGCGTCGTCTGGCAAGACAGTCATGCTTCCACTCAATGAGTAGCGCGTCCCTGCACGCTTTAGCTGGGACTGCATACGGCATCTGTTTAGTCGTGCCGTGTTATAACGAGGCGCTTCGGATCGATAGTTCTGCTTTCGAGAAATTCCTCAGGGAGCAGAACGGCGTGAGCCTGATCTTCGTGGATGACGGGAGCAGTGACAACACGTTAGCTGTGCTCGAAGAGATTACGAGCAAGTTCGAAGGGTCGGCATGCGTTCTTCCCCTGCCCGCAAATGGCGGAAAGGCAGAAGCAGTCCGTCAAGGCATGCTCTTCGCGCTGAATCGCTTCGAGCCCGAGATGATCGGGTTCTGGGACGCCGATCTCGCTACGCCTCTGCAGCCGGTGGAGCAGTTCGTTTGTATCCTACGCGAGCAGCCAGAGCTCGAGATGATTTTTGGCGCCCGGGTTCAGCTGCTGGGGCGCCATGTCAAGCGGAGTGCTCTGCGCCATTACCTGGGGCGAATCTTTGCCACGGCGGTTTCCTGGGTACTGAGCCTGCCAATCTATGACACGCAATGCGGCGCAAAGCTCTTCCGAGTACGGCCACAGACCCGGGAAATCTTTGAGGGGCCGTTCATTTCCAAGTGGGTCTTCGATGTCGAAATTCTGGCGCGCTATCGGCAGCTCTTCCGCCGCGAACATAAGCGGCTCGCGGAAGCCATTTATGAATATCCGCTGGAAACCTGGGTAGATGTCGCGGGATCAAAGGTGCGGCCCAAGGAATTCTTTATCGCTTTCCGGGATATTCTCCGGATCCGCAGGCGATATCGCCTCTGAGGGGCTAAACGTTTGGCAGCTGGCTGCGGTCCCAACCTCCGCCCAATGCCTTGACAAGTTGCACGCTGGCATCCATGCGGCGACGCATGAGGTCAACGTCAGTGCGCTCGTTCGCAAGCGCAATGCTTTGAGCGGTGATCACCTCGAGGTACGTGATGATCCCGCCCTTGTATCGATTGAGTGATAACTGAAGCGACGCTTCGGCTGAGACGGTTGCCTCGTGTTGTTTCGCCGATTCCTGTTCGAGGGTGCGCAAACTCGAAAGATTGTCCTCTACTTCCTGGAACGCGACCAACGAGGTCTGCCGGTAGTTCGCCACGCTCGCATCATAGGTGGCTTGGGCAGATTCAACAGCGGCGCGACGACGGCCCGCATCGAAAATTGTCTGCACAAGCTGCGGCCCGACGGCCCAGTATCGGCTCGGCCAGGTGAACCAATCAACAATGTTTCCAGCTTGCAGACCGCCCGTCGCACTGATTAAAAGATTGGGGAAGAAGGCGGCGCGAGCAATGCCGATCTGTTCATTGGCCGCGTTTGCCCGGCGTTCGGCGGAGGCAATATCCGGCCTCCGTTCGAGCAGCTGCGATGGCACGCCAATAGGGATGACAGGCGGCGCTTTTTCGAGCGGCATCAAGCCCAGATGAAAGCCTTCGGGAGGCCTGCCGATCAGCACGGCAATTGCATGTTCATATTCGGCGCGCGCTACTCCGAGTTCAATATCCTGCGCCTGTGTCTGCTGCAGCTGTGTCCGTGCCTGCTCGACTTCCACTTTGGAGGCCACACCGCCCACGTATCGATTCTGCGTGAGTTCGAGGGCCTTCGTGTAGCCAACGACCGTGTTATCAAGAAGCCGTTTCTGCGCATCGAGGCTGCGCGTCTCGAAGTAGTCAGCGGCCAACTCCGTCTCGAGCTCGAGCTTAACGTTCTGAAGATCGGCCGCGGACTCCTGCGCGGTCTCTTTGGCAGCGGCAATATTCCGGCGAACACGGCCCCAGAGATCGGGCTCGTAGGAAACGCTGATCGGCAGAGCGAAATCGGCATACTGCCCGCCAGGAAGCCCGGTGGGATTATTGCCTGAGATGCGGTTGTGGCTGATTGAGGGCCCGCTGGAGATAGTGGGGAACAAATCGGAGCGGTTCAGACGAATCTGCGCGCGCGCCTGCCGGAAATTTGCTTCGGAGACTCGCAAGGTCAGATTTGCGAGACCGACCTGTTCTTCAAGGGCGCTGAGCTGCGCATCCTCGAAAAGGTCCCACCATTTTCCACGAATGACTGAGTCGCTGGGCTGCGCCGGTTTCCAGTTCTGTGCGCCTCCATAGCTTGCAGGAGGTCCCTCACTAAAAGCCGGCGGTGCAGGCACGGAAGGTCGCGTATACTTCGGGCCGACAGAGCAGCTCGCCAGCAGCATTGTGCCGGCTAGCGAGAGCCATCCAGTTTTGCTTCGCGCGATTGTTGCTTTGAAGCCTTTCATTTCTACTTCCGCCCGCCCGCTTCCGTGACCTGTACCTGTTCACCCGACGTGATCGAATCGCTTGGATTGACGACTACCTTCTCGTCTGGCCTGATTCCCGAAATGATCTCCACCGTGTCGCCGCGATCGTGCCCGAGGATCACCGGCGTCAAAAGCGTGCGGCCATTGCGGACGACTGCGACCTGCAGCCCTTCAGACCGGAACAACAAAGTGTTGGCCGGGAGAGTCAGCGCCTGCACCTTAGATGGAAGCTTGAGATGAACCGAGGTATAGGAACCAGGCAACAATTCGCCGGTTGGGTTTGCCACATCTACTTCGACGAGCAGAGTTCGGGAGCTTAGATCGATCGATTCCGCATTGCGAACTACCTTGCCACGGAACTGCCGCCCCGGAAACTCGGTGAGAGTGAGGGAAGCCGTGACACCGGGCTTAGCGGCACGCGAGTACACTTCGGGAACATTGACGAATACACGGAGCGTGTTATTCGAAGCGAGATGAAAGAGCTCCTTGCCGGGAGCGTTTGCATCGGCGTTCACGAGAGCGCCCACATCTATATTGCGAGCGGTAATGACGCCATCAAATGGGGCGTAGATTTTCTCATAGGCGACCAGTTGTTCCAGACGTGCTACGTTTGCCTGATCTGAGTTCACAGCCGCAGTCTTCGCCGCCTGATCCCCTACCGCGTTGTCTACATCCTGCTTCGCTACCGAATCGGTTTTGAACAAGTTGCTGTAGCGTTCAGCAGTGATTTGAGAAAGCTTGAGGTTTGCATTTGCGACGGCGAGCGTGGCCTTTGCCGCCTGCACCTGCTGCTCAATCTCAGGCGCTTCGATTTCGGCAAGCAATTGACCGCGTTTGACACGACTGCCGATATCGACATGCCACACCTTCAGGTAGCCACTGGCGCGTGCCCAGATGGGCGTATCAGTGAAAGCCTGCATGTTGCCGGGCAGAATGACTTCCTCGGCACCAGCCGCCACCTGAGGCGTGACTACCGAAACGGTTGCAACGGAATCGGCCAGGGTTTCACGCTGCAGGGCGGAGCTGGCTTTGGCGCGCGAAGCCAATCCGGAGTAGATGGCAAAACCGAGCGCGAGCGCGGCAATAAGGACAACAATACCCAGCCCCCGTAAAACGTTTCCTTGCGAAGCCTTCGGTTCTACTGTCTGAGCAGTACCGGATTCAGGAGCTGCCGCCGTCTCTGGTCGCTCAACTGTCATATCTTCCTCCGTCTCTTGCGTATACATCTCTTCCACCCGTTTCGACCCGGCTTTCGGGGTCAGACCGCCTACCGCCATGCAAGAGTCCAAAGACGGAAGGCACAAAGAATAGCGTGGCCACAGTGGCGCACAGCAAGCCGCCGATAACAGCGCGCCCGAGCGGCGCATTCTGTTCACCACCCTCGCCCAAGCCAAGAGCCATCGGGATCATGCCGATGATCATGGCAAGCGCTGTCATCAGCACCGGCCGGAAACGCGTGGAGCCTGCTTCGAGCGCAGCTTCGATTGAACTGCCGTGCGAGTGCAACTGTTCCTTCGCAAAACTAACCACAAGAATGCTGTTCGCGGTGGCGACTCCCATGCACATGATTGCGCCCATCAGGGCCGGTACGCTCAACGTCGTATGGGTCAGGAACAAAAAAATAACAATGCCAGCCAGAGCGGCCGGAAGCGCTGTGATGATGATGAACGGGTCGAGCCAAGACTGGAAATTCACGACGATCAGCAGATACACCAGCAAGATCGCCCCAACCAAGCCGCCGAACAAACCAAGAAATGAACTCCGCATGGTTTCCACCTGGCCGCGTACTACGACTTCGGTTCCCCGCTGCAGGTATTTGCGGTTCTTCTCAAGCGCTTTATCGATGCCCCGGCCAACTGCTCCGAGATCACTTCCCTGGACCGAGCCAAAGATGTCAACGGTGCGCCTGATGTTGTAGTGAGTCACAACCGCCAGCTCGTTAGCGCGGCCAATCTCGGCAACGTCGCTCAGAATCTCGGGCTGCCGTTGGCCAGGGCCGCTAATCGGAATGTTGCGCAGGTCCTGCATCGATTGGATCGCGTACTGAGGCGTTTGGGTCACGAGATTGTAGCTGACGCCGTTCTGCGGGTTAAGCCAGAAGGTTGGCTGGGTTTGGAAGCTCCCGCTTAAAGAAGTTAAGAAGTTGCGCGCAAGGTCGACTTGCGTGTAGCCGCTCTGCGCAGCCTTGGTTCGGTTTACCTGGATGTCGAGTTTCGGGCCGTCGAAGACTTGATGAATGTGGAGGTCTACGGCACCAGGTATGCGACGAAGGTCGCCGAGCAAGCGATCGGCATAGAGGCGGCTCGCCCGCAGGTCGTTGCCCTGAATCTGCACGTCGATGGGCGCGGGCAAACCGAAGTTTAGAATCTGCGTCACGATATCGGCAGGAAGAAAGTAGAAAGTAGTGCCGGGGAACTGCCGTGGAAGAATGCGGCGAAGCTCACGAACGTAGCCGGCCGTGGGACCATGCTTCTCGTTCAAGGTAACGAGGATGTCGCCATCGGCTGCGCCGATCTGTCCCGAGTTGCTGTAGGACAGATTGATCTGGCTGTACGGCAGACCGATATTATCGATGATTGTTTCCAATTCGTTCTTTGGAATCACCTTGCGGATGGCATCGTCCACCAGGTCGGATAACCGGGCGACTTCTTCAATGCGCGTGCCCGTTTTTGCGCGAACGTGCAGCTTGAACTGGCCCGTATCGCTAGTCGGAAAGAAGTCCTGTCCGAGAAACGGGACCAGGGCCAGAGCCGACAAGCAGACAAACAGGAACAGCGGGACGAAGACGAATCTACGATAGACGAAAGTCGTCAGGACCGCCTGATACTGGGTCCGCACACGTTCGAAAGCACGTTCGAAGGCCTGCTGAAACAGCACCAGCGGATTGCGCGACCGCGCAGTGTGTTCTTTTGCGCGAAGCAGGTACATGGCGAGAGTCGGAACGAGCGTTCGCGAAAGAATGTAGGAGGCGAGCATCGCAAACACAACCGCCTCGGCCAAAGGAACGAATAGATATTTCGCCACTCCGCTTAGGAAGAACATGGGCAGGAACACAATACAGATGCAAAGCGTAGAAACGAGCGCGGGCACAGAGATCTGAGCCGCTCCGTCGAGGATGGCGTGGTGCAATTCATGCCCGTCCTCAAGGAAGCGTTCGATGTTTTCGATGGTGACGGTCGCGTCATCAACCAAAATGCCGACGGCCAGGGCCAGTCCGCCCAGCGTCATAATGTTGATGGTCTCTTTTAACAAGCTGAGCGCGATGATCGAGCTCAAGATCGAGAGCGGAATCGAAATAGCGATGATCAGAGTGCTGCGCCAGCTTCCCAGGAAAAGCAGGATCATGAGGCCGGTGAGGCAAGCGGCGATCACAGCTTCGCGAACTACGCCGCTGATCGAAGCTCTTACGAAAATCGACTGATCGGCCAGCGGTTTGATCTGTAACTGAGGCGGAAGAGTAGCGGCTACGCGCGGGAGGATCTTTTTGATTCCTTCAACGACATCGAGCGTGGAAGCACTGCCGGCTTTGAGAATACTGACCAAGACGCCGCGCTGTCCATCACGCCGGATGATATTGGTCTGCGGTCCGAAGCCGTTACGAACGTTAGCGATGTCGCGCACGTAAATGGTGGAGCTCCCGCTCACTTTGATTGGGAAATCGTTGATCTCTGAGATGCGCTTCGGGCTGTAGTTCATGCCGACGTCATATTCGAACTGACCGATTTTCGCCGTGCCTGAGGGCAGCAGCAGATTCTGGTTCGCGACTGCCGTGACGACGTCGAATGGCGAGAGGCCTTTCGATTGCAGCTCTGCTGGATTCAGATCGATCATGACCTGCCGCTGTTTGCCGCCGTACGGATACGGCACCACAGCTCCCGGTACGGTTACCAGTTGGGTGCGCAAAAAGTTGAGCGCCATGTCATTCAAATCCTGCTCCTGTAGACCCTTTCCTGAGAGGGCCAGCTGCAGAATAGGAACACTCGAGGCGCTATAGCTGAGAATGATCGGGGGATTTATGTTGGGCGGCATCTGCCGCAGGATCGTTTGCGAAACCGCTGTCGTCTGTGCGATGCCTGTGGTCACGTTGGCATAAGGCTGCAGAAAGATCTTGACCACCGCCGTGCCGTTCAGGGTTGTCGACTCAATGTGCTCGATGTCGTTGACAGTAGTTGTCAGGACACGCTCGTAAACCGATGTAATGCGTCCTTCAAACTCTTCCGGATTGAGGCCGTTGTAAGTCCAAATGGAAGAAATCACCGGGATATCGATGTTCGGAAAGATATCGGTGGGAGTTCGCGAGATAACAAGCGGACTCGCCAGTAGAATCAACAGCGCCAGTACGAGAAAGGTGTACGGGCGATTGAGAGCGATCCGGACAATCCACATTCTTGTTGTCTGATGTAATTACGATACCCTAAAGTTTCGAAAAGTGCATTTAATTCCGCGCGAGCAGCATCGGAGTAATGGAAGCATTGAACCGATTTATTATGCCGAGTTTGTCCAGCAATCGCAGCGAGAGTTTGCCGACGCGGGGAAGAGGCCGCCCGCGCGACGAAGTGGCTCGATCGCGCATACTCGAAGCCGCTCTGGAAGTCCTGGAGAGCACATCTTTCATCAATGCAACTACCGACGCCATCGCTGAGCGTGCGGGGGCAAGCAAAGCGACCATATATAGGTGGTGGCCGAACAAGGCAGCTGTTTTTATTGAGGCTCTACGGGAAGCGACTGCTCAGGAACTGCCATTTCCGGACACGGGCGATCTGGCTGAAGATGTGCGCCTGCAATTGCGGAACTTCGTCAAGCTTCTGACCGGGCCGAGAGGCAAGACATTCAAAGCTTTTCTGGCGGCCGCCCAAAGCGACACGGAAGTAGCGGAGGCGTTCCGCCGTTTGTGGATCAAGCCTCGCCGGGAGCAAACAAAGGCAGTTCTAAAGCGGCATCAAGTTGCGGGACGCTTGTCGGAGAAAGCCGATCTTGAGACAGTTCTCGACCTTCTCTACGGGCCTTTTTATTTCCGACTGCTGGCAGGCCATGCGCCGCTGAATGCTGATTTTGCGAATGCAACCGCCGATCTGGCCTTGGAAGGTCTAGCACCTTCGCTTCCGGCTTCTCATTCCAACACACGCCTACTAAAGGCTCAAACAATACGCTAAAATTCAGTCAGTTCGCAGACTCAATCTGGCACGGGCTGGAACTGCTTTGACGGACCTTTGCGAAATACTGATTGCCGAAGACAATCTGGCGGATGTCAGGTTAATGCGGGAAGCCCTGAAGGACTTTGTGCCATCGATCCGCATACATGTCGTTCGAGACGGAAGAGAAGCGATGTGTTTCCTGGGGAGGTCGGAGGAGTTTGTAAGCGCACCAAGGCCGGAAATGATGTTCCTCGACTACCATCTGCCAAAGACCGACCCGCGCTGCATTCTGCAGTTCGTCAAGCAGAGCAAACATCTGCGGGAGATCCCGGTTATCGTGCTTACGAACTCAAAAGCAGAAGAGCTGATGCAGGAAGCGTACGGTTTGGGAGCGAACTGCTATCTCTCGAAGCCGCTAGAGCTGGATGAGTTTTACAGAATGGTTCGCGCCGCTGCCACGTTCTGGTTGAATTACCGGGCAGACTCCTAAGCCGAAGCCGCAAGTAAAGCCCGTGTTTGTTATGATTCAGGCGGCATGAGCGCGTATGCGATCGGAGTCGATCTGGGTGGCACTAATTTGCGCGTGGCGGCCATCGATGCAACAGGCAAAATCCTTGCGAAGGTGTCTGAGCCGGCGGTGTTCGACGCTGGCGCGGAAGAGGTTGCGAGCGAAATTGCGCGCGTGGTGGCCAAGGTGCGAACTGAAGTCGGCAGCAAGGATTTGCGCGGGGTAGGAATCGGCGTTCCGGGATACATCGATTTCGAATCGGGCGTTATTATAGGCTCGGCAAATCTTCCCGGCTTTGAAGGCTTTCCGGTTCGTGATCAAATCCAGCAACATCTAGGAACTCCGATCCTGCTTGAAAACGATGCTAATGCGGCGGCGTTGGGCGAAATGTGGATGGGCGCCGGAAAGAACGTGAAGGACCTGATCCTGCTTACGTTAGGAACCGGCATCGGCGGCGGCATTGTTATCGACGGAAAAGTCTTGCATGGCTTTAAAGGGATGGCGGGGGAATTCGGCCACATGACGGTGTTTCCGGATGGCAATCCGTGCGGGTGCGGCAACTGCGGCTGTCTAGAGAAGCACGCGTCCGCTACAGCGATTGCGGCGATGGGCCGGATGATGCACTTCGGGCGGGAGATCAAAACCGCAACCGACGTTTACACTTTGGCGCTCGAAGGAAATGGGCGTGCCAAGCAGGTTTTCGAATCGATGGGGAGAGCGCTCGGGATCGCCATCGCGAACCTGATCAACGCATTCAATTTCCCGCTTTACCTGGTAAGCGGCGGCCCGCTGCCAGCCTGGGACCTTTTTGCACCGTCCATGTTCAGTGAGATTCAGAAGCGCTCTTTTACGTTTGCCCGCACCGGAACGAGAGTAGAGCGGGCGCTGCTTGGCGGCGATGCGGGTTTGTACGGGGCGGCATACCTGCCGCTGTATTCAGAGGGTTGAGGCGCGGCTTCTAAGGCAACCATGTACTGGCTCGGATTGGATATCGGCACCAGTGGTTCGCGCGCGCTTTTGATTGACGAAAAAGCTCGCGTGCGATTTTCGTTCATTGCGGCGCATGAAGAGATGCGTATGCCAAGGCCGCTTTGGGCCGAACAGGATCCGAACGACTGGTGGCGTGCGTCGCAGATTGCCATTCAGGGCGTGCTAAAGGAAGCCGGCGTGGATGGCACGTCCGTGAAAGGCGTCGGGCTTTCGGGGCAGATGCACGGCCTAGTCGCGCTCGATGCCCAGAATGAGGTAGTCCGGCCAGCGTTGATCTGGTGCGACCAGCGCAGCCAGCAGCAAGTCGACGGAATCAACTCGAAAATCGGCGCGGAGAATGTTGTACGCGCGACCGCGAATCCGATGCTCACCGGGTTTACGCTTCCAAAGCTGGTGTGGGTACGGGATTCGGAGCCGGCGCTGTTTGAGAAGATCCGGCATGTTCTGTTACCCAAAGACTTCGTGCGTTTAAAGCTAACGGACGAGTTCGCGACCGATGTTTCGGACGCGAGTGGAACAGGCCTGTTCGACGTCCTGCACCGAAGATGGTCAGAGGAGATTATCGAAGGTTTATCGATCGATCGCGTGATCCTTCCTCGGGCCTACGAATCAAGCGAGATTACTGGGACAATTACACGGGCCGCTGCTCTCGCTACGGGCCTTTCAGAAGGGACTCCGGTAGTCGGGGGCGCGGGGGACCAAGCCGCGAGTGCTGTTGGAAACGGCATTGTGGAGCCGGGGATCGTGTCGTGCACGATCGGCACGTCGGGCGTAGTGTTTGCGTATCTCGATAAACCGGCGTATGATCCCGAAGGTCGCGTGCATACTTTCTGCCATGCCGTTCCGGGCGCCTGGCATCTGATGGGAGTCACGCAAGGAGCGGGGCTGAGCCTGCAGTGGTACCGCAATCAATTTGCACGCGCCAGTAATTACGACGAGCTTACGGCGGAAGCTGCGCTCTCGCCTGCCGGAGCAGGGGGCTTGTTCTGGCTACCGTACCTGATGGGCGAGCGAACGCCGCATCTGGACGCAGATGCCCGCGGTGCATGGGTAGGTCTGACGGCGAGGCATTCGAGTTCCGACCTGGTGCGCTCGATTCTGGAAGGTGTATGTTACAGCCAGAAGGACGGCTTCGAGATCATCGCAGGACTTGGAGGCCGGCCTTCACTGACCAGGCTTTCGGGCGGCGGCGCAAGAAGTCCGCTCTGGCATCAACTTTTTGCAGATATCCTCGACCAGCCTGTGACCACGCTCGAAACTCAGGAAGGCTCCGCGTTTGGGGCTGCGTTGCTCGCGAGCATCGGGACTGGCGAATACGGGAGCGCGCGCGAGATATGCCAGGCGGCCGTTCACGAGGTGAGCGAGAAGCAGCCTAACGCAAAGAATGTGGATTTCTACAAACAGCACTACCAGGTGTATCGCTCGTTGTATCCGGCCCTGAAATCGGTGTACAAGCAAATCGCCACCCTTTCAGAGCTGCAGGAATAAACGGGCGAGCAGCGATCTTGCACGACGTCTCTCGAGCGGCTGGGCATCGGTATTGTGATATCGCGCTGCCTGTACCAGTGGACCGGCTCTTCACTTACGAGCTGCCGCTAACACTTCGTCATCGCGTTCAGGTTGGCTGCCGCGTGGTTGCCCCGTTCGGAGCGAGGAACCTGACCGGTGTCGTGCTCAGCATGCACGACGAAGTTCCCGAGCATGAGGTTCGCGAAGTCATGAGCTTGCGTGATGCAGAGCCAGTGATTGATGGCGATCTTCTTGAACTAGGACGCTGGATCGCGGAATACTATTGCGCACCTATCGGCGAAGTTTTTAAGGGCATGCTGCCGCTGAGCGGAGAGACCCGACGGACCACCAATTATGCGTTGACCGAAGCGGGCCGGGACGTTGCGCGCCAGTTGGTGATCCGTTCGGAGAGTGACGCCGCACTGCAGGTGCTTGCATTGCTAGAAGATCGCCCGCGTTCCCCGGAATATTTAATTACAAAGATCGGACAGCCGGCCAAGACCGCGTTGCGAGGGCTCCTCAAGCGTGGATGGTTAACGGCGGAAGAGAAAGAAGAGGATCGCGATCCGCTGCGGGCCAGAGCGGAACGGCTGCAAGCTACCTTTATCGGTCGCCCGGATGCAGCCATCAAGTTGAAAAAAAGCGAACGCGAACTGCTGGCGTTTCTCGAACTGCATCCAGGAGCGCATAACCTGGCCGAGCTAGGCGAATTGGTTAAGCATGCCAGTGAAGCGGCCCGAGCGCTTGGGCGGCGTGAACTGGTGGCGCTAGAAGCAGAACCAATGCCGGTCCCGAACGGCTTCGAACGCCCTAAACCGGTTCTAAATGCCCATCAACAATCAGCGTTTCATTCGATCGAGCAGGCACTTGACACCTCCGAGTTCAAAGCCTTCCTGCTCGAAGGCGTAACGGGTTCCGGCAAGACTGAAGTGTATCTGCGCAGTATTGAAACGGCTCTGGCGCATGGTAAAAATGCTCTGCTATTGGTTCCCGAGATCGCGTTGACCCCGGCCGTGGCAGGCCAGTTCTTCCATCGGTTCGGAAAGCAGGTTGCCATCCTTCATTCGGCTTTCGGAGATGCTGAACGAGCGGAGCAGTGGCGACGCACGCGCAACGGGCAAGCTCGTGTTGTAGTGGGCACAAGGTCGGGTGTCTTTGCGCCGGTGCAAAACCTAGGCCTGGTGGTGATCGACGAAGAGCATGACGCCAGTTATAAGCAGGGAGAAACGCCGCGGTATCACGGGCGCGATGTGGCGATCGTGCGGGCAAAAAACGCAGGCGCCGTAGCGGTGTTGGGGTCGGCTACACCGAGTGTGGAAACGCGCCGCAATGCCGAGTTGGGCCGGTACACGCTCCTGCCGCTTCCGGAACGCATTGCGCGGCGGCCTATGCCGGAAGTCGAGATTGTGGACATGCGCGTCGAGTTCCTAGAGACTAAGCGGCAATCGACGTTCTCGCGCAAACTTCTGGAGCAGATGAGGCATCGTCTTGACGAAGGCGAACAAACGATGCTGCTGATCAACCGGCGCGGGTTTTCGAGTTTCCTGGTTTGCCGGGCCTGCGGCGAGCGGATGCTGTGCGAAAACTGCTCGGTGGTCTTGACGCATCACCGGCGCGACCGGCGCATGCTCTGCCACTATTGCGGGTACGCCGATAAAGTCCCATCCGCATGCCCACAGTGCGGAAGCGAATACATACAGTTCCTGGGTAGCGGATCTGAAAAGATCGAGGACGAATTACACCATCACTTCCCCAAGGCGAGGATCGCAAGGCTCGATCGTGACAGCGCGCGCGGTAAGGGCGCATTCGAACAAATTCTGCAGCGGTTTCGGGAGGGTGAGGTCGACATACTCGTGGGCACCCAGATGATCGCGAAAGGCCACGACATTCCGAATGTCACGCTGGTGGGAGTGGTACTGGCGGACATCGGATTGAGCTTACCGGATTTTCGGGCAGCCGAGCGGAGCTTCCAGCTTCTGACGCAAGCTGCCGGTAGAGCGGGGCGCGGTGAGTTGCCGGGCCAGGTGATTATTCAAACACTGAACCCGGAACACTACGCCGTACGCTTTGCGGCGCAGCAGGATTATGACGGGTTTTACAAAAAAGAGATCGAGTTCCGGAAGTGGCTGCGGTATCCACCGTTTGCCGCCATGGCGAACGTGGTGGTGCGAGCCGGCAAGCAAGAAGAAGCGCTCCGGCTAGCTACGCAATTGGGTTTCCTGCTCACTCCACCACCGGCCGGCATCCGCGTCATGGGTCCAGCAGAAGCGCCCGTGCTGCGGGTGAAAAACGAGTTCAGATACCAGCTCCTTTTAAAAGCAGCAAACCGCTCCGCGCTGAGGGAAGTCCTTCGCAGTCTGCGCGCCTTAGCCGAACGAGAGAAATGGAAGAGCACGGCCCTGGTGATCGACGTAGACCCGATCAGCCTGATGTGAGCTCCAAGCGCGGACGAACGCGAATGTTAGAATCGTGATGTTTGCGGCGGCTGTAGCTCAGTCGGTAGTAGCGCCAGATTGTGGTTCTGGATGTCGTGGGTTCGATCCCCACCAGCCGCCCATCCTAACGCAACTTCGCTACAGGTGCTCCGCAGCGGTTGCCTCGCTTTCTAGAGAGGACTAGGCCCGCTTGGGAAGGAAAACAGTGCGGAAGCTTGTTTTCTGTCTTGCCGCTTTAAGCCTCTGCCACGCAGCCAGCCGTGAAAAATGGGGCGATCAGGCGGACGGAACGTTTGTGAATCCGGTGATGCCGGGCGACTTCAGCGATCTGGACGCGATCCGCCTAGGAGACCGATATTACGCGATCTCTTCTACTCTTCAGTACTCGCCAGGCGTGCTTGTCCTTGAGTCACGAGACCTCGTCAATTGGAAAATCATTGGCCACGTGGTTCAAGACCTCACCCAGATTGGCCCGGAGCTGAATTGGGACAGAATGGACCGTGCTGGCCGGGGAGTTTGGGCGGGTTCGCTTCGCTTCCATGACGGAAAGTTCCGGGTCTACTTCACGACGCCGGACGAAGGCATCTTCATGAGCACGGCTGTGAATCCCGCAGGGCCGTGGACGCCTTTAAAAGCGCTGTGGCGCGTGGCGGGCTGGGACGACCCGTGTCCTTTTTGGGATGACGATGGCCAGGCTTACCTGATCGCGACAAATTTTGCGGCCGATCCGGTTACAGGTAAGAGCTACAACATTCACCTTTTTAAGATGGATGCTGCCGGAGAACGATTGATACCCGGGTCGGACCGGATACTCTATCGCTCGCAGGGTAGTGAGGCAAATAAGCTTTACAAGATCAACGGGACTTACTTTCACTTCTTCAGTGAGGTTCATCGTGAGGGTCGTGTCCCCATGATGCGAAGGGCACGCAGCCTGGAGGGGCCGTGGGAGATGCGGCAACTTCTTCACGTGCATCCCGCCATAGATAAAGAGCCAAACCAGGGCGGGCTCATCCGTACTCCCTCCGGCAGTTGGTACTTCCTGACACACCAGGGAACCGGCGATTGGGAAGGACGGGCCGGAGCCCTACTTCCTGTTACCTGGATTGCAGGCTGGCCAATTATCGGAAAATCCGGGCGCGACGGGATTGGAAACATGCTGTGGCAAGCCAGAAAACCGGTCAGCGGCTTTCCGAAAACGCGTCTCTGGGCCAGTGATGATTTTCGGCAGGGCGTTCTCCGGCCCGAATGGGAGTGGAACTACCAACCGCGAAGTGAAATGTGGTCGTTGAATGAACGGCCGGGATGCTTGCGTCTTCATGCTTTCGCGCCGCTCAAGAAGGGAGACTTCAGGAGCATCGGGAACGTTCTTTCGCAACGCGCCATGCGCACCCGGAGCAACACCGTTACCGCTCTGTTCAATGTTGCGGATATGGCCGATGGCGAGGAAGCCGGCCTGGCTCACTACGGCCGCACTTACAGTGCGCTCGCGGTAGCCCGACATAAAGGCGTATCCAGACTGGTGCTCGACAGCGATGGCGGAAGGCAGGAGGGTCAGCTCGTTCAGCAGCGGCGCCTTTGGTTGCGTTCCCGCTGGGGGTTCGACGGCCGAAGCCAGTTCTCGTATAGCCTGGACGGTTCCCATTTTAAGGAAGTTGGGGAGCCGTATCAGCTCACATGGGGCGCTTACCGCGGGGACCGAATCGGTCTCTTTACATCTAACTCCGAGAGGGATGCCGGGTACGTTGAGATCGAGCAGTTCCGGTACGAAGCTGTCTGGTAAGCGCGGGCCGATGCCGTGGAACTGCAGTTACGGGCGATTAGTCAGCGAGGTACTTCTCCGTCATTTCCATCAGCGTTCTCACCCCGGCAACTGACTCGCCCAAAGACTCGAACTCAAGCGAGTAAATGCCGCGGAAACCCGCATCGTGCATGACTTTCATGGATGCCGCAAAGTCGTCCGGATAGAACTTGCCGTCGTCAGCGATTCCATCCTTCGAATGGCAGATATGCGAAGCATAGGGCGCAAGCATCTTCAGCTGCTCTAATGCGAAGGCAGCCGATTTCGTGGCGAAGTTACCGAAATCAGGGCATGATCCGGTCTTCGCGCGGCCAAGCTGATTAATTACCGCGGTCAAAATCTCAGCCGACTCGTGCTTGAGATCGTCGTTGTGAAACAAAACTTTGATGTTGCGGCGGTGAGCTATGTCCACAAAGGGCGCAAGCGTAGAAGCAGCAGTTTTGGGATCAAACGGCTCCTTGCCGTTGAGCGCAATCGTGATACTGGGCGAGCCGAGATCGGTCGCGATACGGGTCCAGCGCTCAGCCTCCTTGATCACCACGTCCCGGCTAGCGCCCCCATCAAATACGCCGCCGGGGATTTCAACGCCCATCAGGTTACAGCAGCGGGAGTTGGCCTTTTTCAGACCTGCCTTTACCGCGTTAATGGTGGAAGGCTCGGTATCTACGAAATGCTGCGGAAGAAACTCGACATTGTGGATGGCGAAAGTATCTGCAAGGAAGCGAGGAAACTCCGCCTGAGTCAGCAGCGGATATTCAGCCTTCCTATACTGATGCATCTGGGGAGTATCAAAGTAAGCGCGAAAGGGCCAGGAGTTGCAGGCCAGGCGGTCTACTTTACTCTTTGATTTACTCTCCGCCGCGCTAACATTCCAGGCCGGAACGGAGGCAAATAAACTAGCGGCTACGAAATCTCTTCTGGTTAGTGGCATGCTTTTCATTTACTGAATAGAGTAAGTAAGCCCGGCTATAAACTGGAATGCATTCTTCTTGAAGCCAGGAGGTGGATTGTTGAGGAAGCTGTCCGTTGCACCGAGCGTGATGTTCAATTTTTTGTAAATAGGCAATCCCAAAGAGGCGCTTCCGAGAGCAGAGTACGCATTCAAATTGTTCCAAGCCGGAGTGACGGCGAGAGACTCGATGAAAACAACTCCATGAGCAAACTTCCTGTTGTAATCCTCACCGAATTTTGAGCCGATTAGGTTTTGATTATTTGCCGGATCGGCGAATTGTTGTTTGATGTAATCCACGCTGGCTTTGAAGTCCAGTTCAGAAGCATCCGTTTTGAACACTGTCCAGCCAAGGCCCCCGCCGTAGGTCTGCTGGAGATCAAGACCCTGGGAGTAGTCGTGATCCCAAGCGGCACTGCCGAAGGCATACAGTTTCGATGTCAAGTACTCGTCCCGCTCAACGCCGGCGTGTATGATCTCTGTTTTGATGGTGGGTGTTCTCGGCTGTGACACTTTGCCGTAAGAGGCGGCGAAGTCAATGATCGTACGATTCCTTGGATCAAGCCAACCTACGCCAGGCTCCGCTCTGACCAGGCTGAGAGCACCAGTAAACGATCGGCTATTCTGGGTCGCCTCAACAAGCGAGGCACCTGCGGTCGCGGCGCCTCTCCAATCCTGGAAGAAACTCTTACGAGTAAGTATGTCCTTCTGGTAGGTCGCCTGGTCGACCACATAGGCAGCATCGGATGCCGGAATCGACTTAGGCGTTCCTTGATTCGGAGTTACTTCGAGCTTTTGATCTTCAAATGCAATTTGACCCTGGGGAACATCAGACTGGGCCAGCTTTTTCCCGGATTGGACTCCCTTGCCGATAACGGCAAACTGATCATGTGTTCGCAGCTCCTGGATCTTATCCCAACCAACTGTTACTTCCCCTGCCATATCGCTCTTAAACACTACAGAGGAACCGACAGCCCGCTCAAGATGACCAATGAGCTTCTCGCCATTCTTGAACACCAATACATCCGGTTCCGGCTTACTGGAATCAGTCTGGCCAAAAATGCTGAAAGAGCAGAGTAAAGTGGCGAGACACAGTAACAGAGAGCGCTGAAAGAACTTTTCAGAGTGCATAGATCACCCATCTTTACATAGCCGAATCCACTTGGGTGGGCTATCGGTGAAAGCTAGGCTTCTCGGATGGAAGGTGCTTGCCAGCGGAAAAGGAAGAAGTGCCGATTACAGAGATCACAACGATACGGCAAGAGAAGCCAACGAATGTTTTTCTCGAAGGCGTTCCGGCTGCCTACGCTTCGGAACCCGATGGACCGACAGTGCGGGCAACGTTTGGTAAGCATTTAGGTGCGGAGGAAAATCAGCGAGGTTGCTGGGTAGCTCGCCAGCCAACGCCAGTCTGGTTGCTGGTAGGCGGACGCCGGATTGCTTTCCTCTTGAGGATGGCCGCATTCCGCGCATCGGTGCAGGTCTTGGCATGTAATCGCATTTCTTCTTCGGTGAAGGTAATGCTGCGCTGCTGGTCATTTTCGACCAAGCGCTCGAGGATACCGCGGCAAAGCAGTGGAAGGTCCTGCATCTGAATGCCGTAAAGCCTGGTAAGAGCCAGATCAGCTCTGACAGTGTACTCGGTTTTAACTCGATCGAGGGCTGTTCGCTCAAATGCGAAAACACGAAATCCGGTATCTTGCTTAAAGCCGGTCAGAATAAACTGCATGCTGATACTCTTTCCGTCAATCGCGGGATTGATTTTAACCGTATCTGACCACGCAGTAATGCGCGGCGCTAAGAGAAAAAAACCAGATGACGTGACTTAGTTCGCGCAATCTGCAAGGCAGCTGAAGTGCTAACTTACTAAGTAGTATGGCTTAATTACGCCTTTTTGTCAAGCTTCATACATGAGCGGGGGACAGCGGTTGCACTGCGCGAAGCCGGCGCTCGAGAAACCGGCGTTCGCTTTCGTTGGTGACTAACGACAGAGCGCGTTTATAGCTCTCAGCGGCCTCTGACCGGGAATCTATACGGCGCAATAGATCGGCACGAACGGCGTGCAGCAAGTGATAGCCAGCAAGGTCAGTAGCAGCGGAAGATGAGTCAATGATGTCCAGCGCTGCCTGGGGCCCATCCACCATGGCTACGGCCACGGCACGATTCAGCAGCACGACAGGGGAAGGCTGCAGCGCCTCCAGAAGTTGGTAGAGGTTCACAATGCGGGGCCAATCGGTGTCTTCGGGACGTGGAGCCCGGCAATGGACGGCGGCGATAGCGGCTTGTAGCAAATACGGCTCCGGGGCATAGACTCGAAAAGCGTCGTCGACAAGCGCCAAAGCTTCTGCAATCTGCGCCCGGTTCCACCGGTCCCGATCCTGCTCTTCCAGCAGAATCAAATCGTGATTCTCATCGAAACGAGCATCGCGGCGGGCGTCCTGTAGGAGCATCAAAGCGAGCAGTCCGGTCACTTCCGGCTGGGGCTTGGGTCCGAGCAGCGCTTGAAGCAAGCGGGCAAGTCGGATGGCCTCGGCGCAGAGATCAGTTCGGAGCAGGACGTTGCCACGGGTAGCAGCATATCCTTCGTTAAAAACCAGATAGATGACCGCCAGCACGGCCTCCAGTCGCTGGGGCATGTCGCTTGTCGAGGGCACTGCATAAGGGATGCCCGCATCGCGAATTTTGCGTTTGGCGCGCACGAGCCGCTGCGCCATGGTTGACGGCGGCACAAGAAATGCCCGCGCAATCTCATCGGTTTCGAGACCACACAAGGTCCGGAGCGTCAAAGCCACCTGAGCCTCGAGCATAAGGGCCGGATGGCAGCAGGTGAAGATCAGCTGAAGGCGGTGGTCGGGGATATCGGTCGGATCGAACTCCGGCTCCCCCGCGTTAGAGTGCAAGCGGTCGGCCAGCGCAGGTTCAAGTTCAGTTTCGAAACGCTGCCTACGACGAATCCGGTCAATCGCTTTGTGCCGTGCGGTTTGAATGATCCAGGCGCGCGGAGAATCAGGCACACCGGTGTTCTTCCACTGGCTCACGGCGGTGGTAAATGCTTCCTGGACCGAATCTTCGGCTAAATCGAAATCACCTACGATTCGAATGAGCGCAGCGACGATGCGGCCCCAATCGGAGCGGTAGACTGCCTCCACGGCAGCGGTTGCATCGGCGAGCATAGAATCCTATTGTAAAAAGTCGGACAGGGATGTCGATTCACGCCGGTCGTATACGACTTACCTTGGGGAGGCGCACGATATGAAATATATGCTGCTTATTTACTCTGACGAGAAGGCCTGGACCGAGAGTGAAATGCACCACTGCTATCAGGAATCGACCGGTCTCGCGCATGAACTCGAACAAAAAGGTCAGTATCTGGCAGCCTCGCCGCTGCAGCCCACTTCGACAGCGACCAGCGTGCGGCTGCGGGCGGGCAAGCAAATGGTGACGGACGGCCCGTTTGCCGAGACTCGCGAGCAACTCGGTGGATATTTCCTGGTGAACGCGAACGATTTGGATGAGGCTATCGGGATTGCGGCGCGCATTCCAGGGGCCCAACGCGGAACGGTGGAAATTCGTCCACTGATTGAGATTCCCAATCTGCCGAGGGCAGAACAATGAGCGGCGTACGCGTTTTAGTAGGCACGAGAAAGGGAGCTTTCGTGCTTACTGCAGATGGAAAACGCAAGGATTGGGATGTGGCGGGGCCCTTTTTTGGAGGATGGGAGATTTATCACGTAAAAGGGTCGCCGGTGGATCCGGAGCGGCTCTATGCGTCGCAATCGAGCAGCTGGTTTGGGCAACTCATTCAGCGCTCCAGTGACGGGGGCAAGACCTGGGAGCCAGTGGGCAACAAGTTCGCCTATGACGGCGTTCCAGGTACTCACCAGTGGTACGACGGCACGCCGCATCCCTGGGAGTTCAAACGGGTGTGGCATCTGGAGCCGTCACGGACCGAAGCCGATACAGTTTATGCCGGGGTGGAGGACGCTGCCTTGTTTCGCTCGACGGATGCGGGGCAGGGCTGGACAGAAATCTCAGGGCTGCGCGGCCATGGTTCCGGAGCCCACTGGCAGCCGGGCGCCGGCGGCATGTGCCTGCACACGATCGTGCTCGATTCAAGCGATCCAAAGCGGATCTTCATCGCCATCTCAGCGGCAGGTGTGTTTCGAACCGACGATGGGGGGGAGACCTGGCGACCGATCAATCGCGGCCTCAAATCCGAATTCATACCCGATCCGAACGCCGAAGTCGGACACTGCGTCCATCGCATCGCGCAACACCGGTCGCGGCCCTCTGTGCTGTACATGCAGAAGCACTGGGACGTGATGCGCAGCGAGAACAACGGAGATCTCTGGCAAGAAGTGAGCGGCAATCTACCCAGCGATTTCGGGTTTGTCATCGACGTTCATGCGCATGAGCCAGAAACGGTTTACGTGATCCCTATCAAGAGCGATTCCGAACATTATCCGCCGGAGGGCAAGCTGCGCGTCTACCGCAGCCGCACGGGCGGGAACGAGTGGGAGGCGCTCGGCAATGGCCTACCGCAGAGTGATTGTTACGTCAACGTCTTGCGGGACGCCATGGCAGTCGATTCGCTCGACTCTTGCGGCGTGTATTTCGGGACGACAGGCGGACAGGTGTACGCATCTTCCGATGCAGGCGATCACTGGGCTCCGATCGTGCGCGATCTGCCAGCGGTGCTTTCTGTTGAGGTGCAGACGCTCGAATGATCCGCGTCGTCTTGCCGGCGCATCTGCGAACACTGGCGCGGGTAGAGGGCGAAGTAGTCCTGGATGTGAAAAATCAGGTTACGCCGTCGTCCGTCCTCGACGCGCTGGAGGCGAGCTACCCGATGCTGGTAGGTACGATCCGGGATCAAGGCACAAAACAGCGGCGGCCCTTTGTGCGGTTTTTCGCGTGCTCGGAAGATCTGTCTCACGCGCCGCTGGATACGTTACTCCCACGGGAGGTCGCAACCGGAGATGAACCCTTGCTGATTGTGGGTGCGATTGCCGGAGGCTGACAACGGCTCACGCTCACTCGACGTTCAAGGAGAACGATTGCGAGGAGAGTGATGCTTCGACCGTAAGCTCGCGGCCATCGTAGCGAAAACCGGCAATGCCTGCAAAATCCGAAGTGATCGGCGCAGAGAAACTGAAGAACTTCTTGCGGAGCCGGCCGTTTGCGCCGAGCCATTCAAAAGTGGGCTGGCCTAGCAGAACAGGTGTCGCTAGAAGCTGCCGCAGGGAGCCCTCCACAGGCGTGTTGCTGAATTCCATACCTCGTGTCTGACGGCGAGAGTCGTTGTTCTCCCAGACATTGAGCCAGGGGAAATCCCGGGACCGAAATACGTAGCCGAACAGAAGGCCGAGCGAGCGGTTCCAAGACACGAAACACGCAAAATCTGAGCTGGCGTCAACGAGGAACGAATTGACGAGATCCGCGTGAGGAATCCGGCTGAAGCCCGTCAGGTCACAATCGATTTCACCTCGGCCTTCGGGCCAGCGAAAAAGGGCGGAAGGGTCATGGCTGGTACGAAACCCGTCCGTCAGGCTGGCGAAAAACCTAGTGTCCGAGGGTGCAAGAAAGGGTGGACCGAGAGTAACGTGTTCACACCATGCAAGAGGCCGATCGCAAGCTGTAAGGTTCTCGACGGCCGTATCGAAGTGCAACACCGAACCGCTACAACGCAACGTGCGCTCAACGGCAAGGCTCGATTCGGGCAGCGTAGCGCTTAGGGTGATGCGGTCCGCATCGTATTCAAACGCCCGCCAGCGAACGACGTTTGTTTCACCGTGAAAGGTCATCCCGGCCGCGAACTCGGCTTCCGAAGGCGGCCCCCACCACGGCAGGCACAAATTGTGTCCCAAGAGCCCGCAGATGAGACGGGCTTCGGAGTCGATCCCATACATGGCTCCGTGCTGCTCGGGATTGAACTCATCCGAATCGATCGTCGGGCGGTCTTGTACCCAGAGCGGATTGATTCCCGTTTGCTTCCACGTGGTCTCGGCAACGTGGGCTCCGCACTCCATAATGGATGCGCGAATATCGGGTGACTCGATCAGCCAGGCACGTCGGCCGCGGAAGGAATGCATTAGGCGCGCTCAGAAGGGTACTGCATCTGAACCTGAATCAGCCGGGGATCGCGAGCATTTGACTCTTTCACCGATGTAATCGGGACGATCATCACCGGCGGCGACGTTTGCTCCCGTCACGGCTTCCCCGCAGGATCGGTAACGTTTCCGGCAATGATCCCCGTCGCCTCCTGCGACCAACCGGCCATGGCGAACAAGACAGTGATGGCAAGAACAGACCGCAAACTTTTCATGGAACTCTCCAGCAATTCACGCAAAATCGCACCAAAGTGAGGGCAGGTAACAAATGTAAGCAGATCAGAGTACGATTGCAATGCGGCAAATTACGGACTCGCAACCCAGTGTTCGAGAATTATATTGCAGAATGAACGACGAAGAAAAAGATAGTTCCCGACGATCATTTTTGGGCCAGGCTGCCATAGGAGCAGCGTTGGGCGTGACCAAACCGGGCGAAGCGGCAGCGCAAAACGCATCAGGCGACGAGCGTGCAGCGCTGGACGGAGACACCGCTAAGGTCACTTTTCCCAGGAGCTTTACGGGCGAGCATTTGAAGATGATCGCGTTTCCGCTGGGAGGCGTAGGTGCGGGAAGCGTCAGTCTGGGTGGGCGCGGACAACTGCGCGATTGGGAGATCTTCAACAAGGCCGACAAGGGAAACGAACTCTCGTACGCATTTCCCTGTATTTGGGCACAGGCGGCCGATCAAAAGCCCGTGGCGCATGTATTGGAAGCTCGATATTTGCCGCCTTACGAAGGCCAAGAGGGCCTGGGAGTCAGGAACGCGCCCGGACTGTCGCGCCTCGCTCAGGCGCGATTCACTGGGCAATATCCGTTAGCCCGCATTGATTTCGAAGACGACAGCTTGCCGGTTCAAGTGGCTCTGGAAGCTTTCACCCCGATCATTCCACACGAACCGGATGACTCGGGCCTGCCGCTGGCCGTTTTGCGCTATCGGGTCAAAAATCCCGGCAAGCAGGACGCTCGCGTGGCGATTGCCTGGTCGGTCGATAATCCGGTTGCAGCGCCAGCGAAGGCACGCGGTGCAGCGAATGCGGTCGATCTCAGGCAGCGAAGTAACGAATTTCGAACAGGTACTGCGATCTCGGGTCTCGTGATGACAAACGCGGGATTGGCAGAGACAGACGTGTATCACGGCAGCTTCGTGCTCGGTGTCCTGAACCAGGGCGATGGCAAGGTTACGTATCTGCGAGGCTGGCCGAGCGGGCGGTGGTGGAACTCGCCCCTTCTATTTTGGGATGACTTTTCCAGGGATGGCGAACTGGGGCCGGAACCCGAGCGAACAAACGCGGTGGGCGCAGTCTGCCTGAAACGTGAAATTGCACCCGGCGGATCAGCCACTTATGAGTTTCTGCTCGCATGGCATTTCCCAAACCGGACGCCGGCTCATTGCGGATGGAGCGCACCCCAAGGTGATGAGCACACCGTGATTGGGAACTGGTACACGACCCGGTTTGCTGATGCGTGGACGGTAGCGGAGTATGCGGCCCAGCGCTTGCCGGGGCTGGAGGCGCGGACCAGACTGTTCGCAAAATCTCTGCAAGAAAGTACGTTGCCTGCGGCAGTGCTCGAGGCAGCTTGTGCAAACTTATCGACTCTCGCCACCACCACTTGTTTCCGCACCGCAGATGGCGAGTTCCATGGGTTCGAAGGCGTGGACGACAAGCTTGGTTGCTGTTTCGGCAACTGCACGCACGTGTGGAACTACGAGACCACGACAGCGCATTTGTTTCCGAGTTTCGCGCGATCGCTCAGGAAGGCCGCCTTCGGCTTCTCAATGGACGACGCCGGGGCGATGCACTTCCGGCAGTTGCTGCCGGACGGAAAAGAGCGCAGCGGATTTGCGGCCGCAGACGGACAGATGGGGCAAATTGTTCACGCCTATCTGGACTGGGTGCTCTCGGGAAATCGAGAATGGCTGCAGGGCATTTGGCCAAGAGTGAAGAAAGCGATCGAGTTCGCCTGGATTCCCGGGGGATGGGATGCAAATCAGGACGGCGTGATGGAAGGTGTGCAGCACAACACCTACGATGTCGAGTTCTTTGGCCCGAATCCGCAATGCGGAGTTTACTATCTAGCTGCATTGCGGGCAGGCGAGGAAATGGCGCGGGCGGCAGATGAACCGCAATTCGCCGATCGATGCCGCGAGCTGTTTGAACGCGGCAAGCAGTGGTTCGACACGAACTCTTTCAATGGCGAGTACTATGTGCAGCAGATCAGGCCCTACAAGAAAGAACAAATCGCGGCATCGCTGCGCAGTGACATGGGCGCCGAGGATACCGAACATCCCGAGTATCAGATCGGGAAGGGCTGCCTGGTGGACCAACTGATTGGGCAGTATTTGGCGGAGGTGTGTGGTTTAGGACCGCTGCTTAATGAGAGCAACGTCCGCAAAACTCTGGAATCGATTTACAAGTACAATCACAAGCGCACGCTTTACGCGCACGACTCGGTACAGAGAACGTTTGCGCTGAATAACGAATCGGCGCTGGTGATTTGCGATTACGCCAAGGCTCCGCGCCCTACGATTCCCTTCCCTTACTTTGCCGAAGTGATGACGGGCTTCGAGTACTCGGTGGCAACCCATATGATGTACGCCGGAATGGTGGACAAAGGTGTCGAGTGTGTGACGAACATCCGTTCGCGCTATGACGGGCGGCGGCGTAATCCGTGGGACGAGGCGGAGTGCGGGCATCATTATGCGCGTGCGATGGCCGCTTGGTCGGGAATTTTAGCCTTGAGCGGATTTCGCTGTCATGCGGAACGGGGCGAGCTTTCAATTCTTCCGGCAGTGAAGAAACCGCGCTTTACGTGCTTCTGGTCGACCGCGATGGCTTGGGGCGTGTTTACACAGTCGGTGGGTCCGACACTGCTAAGCACGGAGGTTACGGTGCACTCGGGACGATTAGATGTGAAGAGTTGCGTGGTACCCACGAGAGCTGGCACGGGGACGAGTTATTCATTCGGGAAGAACTGTCGCGCATAAATTCGAAGCAGGCGAACGTGCCGCAGTTTTCCGACTAGCGGAGCCGCTGACGGTGGTCGAAGGCGAGAGCGTCTCGTTTGCTGTACGGCGATCTTAGCCGCCGGTAGCAGCGGAGATTCGTAAAACAATATCTTTCGTGTAAGTGGGTGATGCGACTGCGCGGCTGCCGCCCGCATGGTCGAGAGTTTCGCTTTTCGCGATCGAGCCGGTTTTCGTATCGAGCCACTCGGCACGGTATCGTCCCGGGGGCAAGTCCAAGACAAGACTGGCCCGATGGGACTGTGCATCAACCGCGAACTGCGGCTTTGCATCCTTTTGAACATGGCCGTGATGAAGATAAACGACGTAGCTTTTTCCGGGCGCCGCAAGAGCACGAACGCTCGCGCCAGAGGGTGTGCCGGCTCTCACAAGTGCTGCGGCGGGGGACATGGAAACAACATCCAGACCATCGAAAAAGTCGCGCAGGAAACTCAGCTGCTTCCGCAAGGTTGCACTGCCGCCGCCGGGCGTCCGGTCGGCGTATCGAAAGGTACCGTCTTCGTGGCCTACCGTGAAGGAGTAATCCAAATTGTTGTAAAGCGCTCCGCCGGCGACGAGAAAATCCCAACCCTGGATGCGATACGTATCGTCGGATTGCCCATCGAAGCCTGTCTCGTTTTGCCCAATAGCGCGCTCGGTCTCGTAGTTCACCTCAACCGCCTCCGGAGGCCGGGCATAGTGAAAGTTCAGGAGCGATACGTGCGGGTCTGGGTCGTTCACTATGGCTGAGAAGTTCGCGATGTTTTGCGAGATGAGATGGTGGGCGCTATCTTTCTCCGCGTCCGCGATCAAGCTTGAAATATGACGCTGCCAGTCGAGTGTGACTCCCCCGAAGTAGGGCTCGTTGCAGATCTCGTAGTACAGATTGTCAAAATCACGCAGCTCGCTCACCAGCTTCTTGACGAGTGCATCCTCGATCGCCACGAGCGCAGGGTGTCTCATTGTCAAAGCTTCGCTACGGGGCATTTCTTCTACACCGTTGACGCTGTTCTTCGGATTAAGCGGACTCACGGCCCACATCGATTCTTCGTAATACGGACAGAACAGGGTGATCTCAACAACGATCCCACGCCGCCCAGCCTCACGCAGAAAAGCTTTTAGACGATCGAAGTACGCGGTGTTCCACTTGGTTAGATCGAAGCGATTGCCTCCGTCCAGTGCTCCCGGAGAATCGCTTCTAGGCCAAGGGGCGATGAAGCGGTCGGGAGCGGGAGCAAGCGTATTGTTCGCGATCGAGAAGTTACCGACTACCTCGCGATAAGTGCCCGTCCAGGTCCTGGTTAGGTTCAGGTGATTGCGCGCGAGTTCGTCAAGATACTTCTTGTAATCGAAGTCGCGGTTCATCAAGGCGCCGTAGTGCTCTCCGGAAGTGATCAGGACGGTGGGCTTGCCGCGAAACAGAAAGTAGTGCGAGTTCTTCGGATGGAGGCGAAGAGGTTCGGCCCACCCTAGCGAGGCCAGCGCGAGCATAAAAGCCAGAGATGACCGGCTGATCATGGGTCTTCAAGTTGAGAGAAGCAGTCTGGCAGCCGATTGAAGCAGCGTGTGGGCTTCGCGCTCTTCTCCGAATAGCCCCGGCCCAAGCATGGAACCGAGAAAGACGATTCCACCCAAACCGATGGAGTGTTTCGAGCAAACAGGATGACCCGCGACGGTGGCGATGATTTCCGCGGCGGAACACTGAACTTGTGCGAACGACTCGAACGTTCTGAGCAGGGCCGGCTGAGGCCAGGTGTAATGCACGTATGAGTAGCGATCCACCGGCAGCGCGGCATCTGAAGTCTGAACTCCCAAGACTCGAGCAACGATCTGCGCTTGCCATCGTGCCAGGGCAGAGTCGAGCGAATGCCAGGCCGCTTCGAGAACGATCCAGTTCCCGGCCGATGCGAGCCAATGTAAACGCCAGGCGGACGCTGGCGTGAGCTGGCAAGAACCTGGTACCAGAATCAAACGATTTCGAAAGCCGGGGCGGCTTCTCAGGTCCACATCCCGCAGTGCCTGCCGGTAGCCGAGGGCCGATTCTTCAGCCAGCAGATGCGACTCGGTGATGATCTCAATTGGTCCCGTATGCCCGGCACTAGCCACCCCTGGCAGGACCACGGCCGAAAGCAGTATTTGACGCCGGGTCAGCACACGTACCTCACAGACGTTGTTCGATGAGCCGGGTGAGCGCCGCGCCGGTGTCGTACACCTGCTGGTCGGGCGCAAATTTATACTTCGCTTCCATTTCGGCGATCAGCCAACCGTCGTAGCCGACTTTGGTCATGGCGTTTCGAATGGCGCGCCAGTCGTTATCGCCCATGAAGATGTTGGTGTAAACGCTCTGTTCGCCGCAGCGGCCTCGATGCTTCAGAACATCCTTGATATGGATGCGCGTTATTCGAGGCCCATGCATCTCGATCCATTGCTCGGCAAAGCCCGTATCGTGAATGTTGCCGACGTCCAGATGGATACCCACGCTCGGGCTATCGACATCATTCAAAAACGTCTTAAACTCGCGCGGGCTTAGCAGAAACCGCTGTTCCGAATTGCAATTTTCAGCGCCAATTTTCACGTTGGCTTTGGCCGCGATCGCCCCCAGCTTCTTCAATCCTTCGACGCAGCGGTTATAGACCTCGTCGTACGGCATCTCGCTTGTCACAACCCCGGCCACGATAAGAATAGCGTTGCAGTTGAAAATCTGTGCGGCTTCGATCTGGCGCTCTACATGCCGGTGAGCCGCGGCGCGTACGGCGGGATCGCGAGCGCAGATATTTTCGTTCCAATCGAGAGCGTTTGCAACGTCAGAAACTTCGAGCCCCGCATCTTTGATTTTTGTATTCAGCTCGCGAAGTTCGGCATCGCTGGTTCGCATTTGAAACCAGGGCCGCTCTCCCAGCCAGAGCTCGACGCCATCGAACCCCGCCGCTTTCAGCAGCTTCAAGCCAGCATCGAAGGATAAATTTGCAGGGAAGAAATTATCGCCCGTGGATTTTTTCATGAGATCTGTTCTCCACCTCGCGCCGCGGATTAGCGCAGCGGCGAACCGGAAGTACACGAACAATCATATGGCTCAATGCATCTCGGTACTATAGTCATCTAGCAATTATGCTGGATTCGCTCACTTAAGGAGAAGATACATGCTGAAGGGCTTCAAGGCATTCATTTCGCGAGGCAACGTCATCGACCTGGCGGTCGGCGTGGTGATGGGCGTTGCGTTTACCGCTATCGTCGACTCGCTGTCGAAGGACATCATTTCGCCTCTGATCGGGAAGCTGGGCGGCCAACCCGACTTCTCGGCTTTCAAGCCATTCGGCATCTCATTCGGCAACTTCGTCAATGCCGTTATCGCGTTTCTTATCAAGGCAGCCGGGTTGTACTTCTTCATTGTGGTGCCGTTTAACCGCTTTGCCAAAAAGCTTGCGGCGGCTCCGACGGCTTCGGAAGTACTGCTCGCAGAGATCCGCGATGCGCTAGTTAGCCGCCCGGTGCCCGCTCTAGAGACCAAGTCGACCACTGCCGGGCGCCTCTAAACCTCTGGCGGGAGCATGAGCCTCACCACGACCGCCATACACGCGGCCCGCGGAAGCACACTCACGTGCAAAGGCTGGCACCAGGAAGCTGCGCTGCGGATGCTGATGAACAATCTGGATCCGGCTGTAGCCGAGAATCCCGATGAACTGGTGGTGTATGGCGGAACAGGTCGCGCGGCACGGAACTGGGAATCTTACGAAGCTCTGGTTCGATCTCTTCGAAGCTTGGAGAATGACGAGACGCTGCTGGTTCAATCGGGTAAGCCGGTCGGCATTTTTCGTACGCATCGCGAGTCGCCGCGGGTGTTGATTGCGAACTCCAATCTGGTCGGACACTGGTCGAACTGGGATCAGTTTCACCGATTGGAGAAGCTGGGTTTGACGATGTACGGCCAGATGACGGCCGGATCCTGGATCTACATCGGAAGCCAGGGCATTGTACAAGGCACTTACGAAACCTTCGCCGCTGCGGCCCGCAAGCATTTCGGCGGTTCGCTGAAGGGCAGATTGATCGTATCCGGCGGGATGGGCGGCATGGGTGGTGCGCAGCCGCTGGCAGCAACTATGGCGGGGGCTTGTTTTCTGGGCATCGATGTAGATCCGGCGCGCATCGAGAAGCGTTTGCAGACCGGGTATTGCGATCGATCCGCGGCGACGCTAGACCAAGCGCTCGCAATGCTCGACCGGGCCAAGCAAGACGGCCAGGCGATCTCGGTAGGGCTGGCTGCCAATTGCGCGGATATCATTCCGGAACTGGTAACACGCGGCGTAGTTCCCGACATTGTTACCGACCAGACAAGCGCGCACGATCCTTTGAACGGCTATGTGCCGAATGGCATGAGTCTCGCTTCGGCTATCGAGCTGCGGAAGCGAGACCCGAAAGAGTACGTCCGGCGCTCAATTACGGCAATGGCGCGTCACGTGGAAGGAATGCTGGCACTTAAGCGGGCTGGTGCAATTGCGTTCGATTACGGGAACAACATCCGCACCCATGCGGCGGCGGCGGGAGCAGAAGAGGCCTTCGAAATACCGGGATTTGTGCCCGAATATATCCGGCCGATGTTCTGCGAAGGACTGGGCCCGTTCCGGTGGGTAGCGCTTTCAGGCGATCCCGAAGACATTTACCGGACGGACGAACTAATCCTGGAGCTTTTTCCTGACAACCGGGAGTTGATTCGCTGGATCCAGCTCGCCCGGGAACGGATTCACTTTCAGGGGCTGCCCGCGCGCATCTGCTGGCTGGGCTATGGAGCGCGAGCGAAGTTCGGCCTGGCAATCAATGCGCTGGTGCGCTCGGGGGAACTCAAAGCTCCGATCGTGATTGGGAGAGATCACCTGGATTCTGGATCGGTCGCTTCCCCTTATCGGGAAACGGAAGGCATGCGCGACGGCTCAGACGCGATTGCCGACTGGCCACTGCTCAATGCGCTGGTCAACACGGCCGCTGGAGCTTCCTGGGTGTCGCTGCATAACGGCGGCGGAGTCGGTATCGGCTACTCGCAGCATGCGGGGATGGTTGTGGTGGCTGACGGCTCAGGGGAGAGCGATCGACGCCTGGAACGAGTGCTGACCTGTGATCCAGGCTCCGGAGTTATGCGGCACGTGGATGCCGGCTACGACGCTGCAATCGAAGTAGCCCGACGTGAAAACATCAAAGTGCCGATGATGCCTTGACCATGCGGCTTGCCGTCATAGCTTGCGGTCAGCTGGTTACGCTGGTGGGGCCGAAGCGCGCGCGTGTTCGCGAGGAGATGCGAGAGCTCTCCGTTATAGCCGATGGAGCCATGCTCACCGATGCAGAAGGCCGCATCGAAAAGGTTGGAACGCGTGCAGCAGTGGCGCCGCTCATCACGTCTGAGCACACCGTAGTCGATGCTGGAGGGCGCGTCGTTCTACCGGGCTTCGTAGATGCTCATACGCATATCGTGTTCGCCGGGACACGGGTAGATGAGTTCGAAAAGCGGGCCAGCGGTGTGACGTATGAGGAGATTGCGGCGGCAGGCGGCGGTATCCGGTCGACAGTTAACAAAACACGCGCAGCTTCTGAGGCAGATCTGTTCGATAGCGCGGCAAAGCGCATGCAGCTCTTCTTGCGAACCGGCACAACGACAATCGAAGCCAAATCGGGCTATGGCCTCTCGCTTGAATCCGAGTTGAAAATGCTGCGGGTGATCGGCAGGTTGCAACAGAAGGGTCCTCTGCGCATTGTTCCAACCTTCCTCGGCGCGCACGAAATTCCGGACGAGTTCCTGGGCAGTTCGAACAAGTATGTCGAGCTGGTGATCCGTGAAATGCTTCCTGCGGTGGTGGCCGGAAAGCTAGCGGAATACTGCGATGTGTTTTGCGAACCGAAGATTTTTCCGGTCGAAGCCGCGCGGCGCATCCTGCTTGCGGCCAAGAGCATGGGTCTGGGTCTGCGCGTGCATGCGGACCAGCTTTCGCGATCAGGCGCGGCCCAAGTCGCGGCTGAAGTAGGCGCCCATACCGCAGATCACCTGGAGCAGATCGATATAGGCGGTATCGAGGCGCTGCGGGCCGGAAAGGTACAGCCTGTGCTCCTGCCCGGTTCTGTCTATACGCTCGGGTCGAAGCGGTATGCGCCGGCGCGCGAGATGATTGGCAGCGGGCTGGCCATTGTGCTGGCAACTGACTTCAATCCGGGCTCATCGCCGACGCCTTCCATCCCGTTTGTGCTTTCCTTGGCCTCGACGCAGATGCGCTTAACACCAGCCGAAGCGATTACCGCAGCTACGATCAATGCGGCTTACAGTCTGGATCGGGGAACGCAGATCGGCTCGCTCGAAACCGGGAAGCAAGCCGACTTTGTGATACACGACTGCACGGATTATCGCGAGATCGCGTACTATGCTGGCGTGGAGCCGGCCGCTGAAGTCTATATAGCCGGCCGCCGGGTGTACTCACGCCATGCCTGAGAACGAGATTGGCTGGTATCCGGACCTTACATACCGCGATGGCCATTTCGAAGCGGGAGTAGCTGTGTTTGCGGATACATCGGGCAAGATTACCCGGTTCTCCTCTGAAGCGAGCGATCTGGTGCAAGCCAAGCGCCTGCCAGCACGGGCAATACTTCCGGGCATGATCAACGCCCACAGCCATAGCTTTCAGCGGACGATCCGGGCACGCACGGAGCATCGAACCTTTCATGAACAGGACAGCTTCTGGACCTGGCGCGAGGCGATGTACCGGGCGGCCAACCGGCTTTCGCCGGACGATCTTTTCGACGTGGCGAAGATGGCTTTCTTCGAGATGGTTCGTTCGGGCATCACCACTGTGGGCGAGTTTCACTACGTGCATCGCGACACGGCAGGCAGGCAGTACGAGAATCCGAATCTCAACGCCATCCAGGTGATACGAGCCGCGCAGGAGGTGGGCCTGCGGATCGCGCTGCTACGGACCGCTTACGCACGGGCCGGATGGCAAAAAGAAGCAGATCGAGGCCAGGCTCGGTTTATCACCAAAGATCCTGAAGAATTTCTGCTGCATACGGCAGCTCTCGAGAGCGAGGTCCGCCATCTGTTCGCGAGCGATCATGCCTGGGTAGGCATTGCCCCGCACAGCATTCGCGCAGTTCCGCTTCCTTATCTGACTAAGACGATCCATTATGCTCGCTCGCTGGGCTTGAAGGTTCACATGCACGTGGCCGAACAACCAGCGGAGGTGGAAGCTTGCGAAGCAGAATACGGTCTTCCCCCGATAGAGTTGCTCGAAAGCCACGGATTATTGGATTCAGCTTTCACGGCCGTGCATGCCACGCACTGTTCAAAAAAAGAGCTTGGATATCTCGCACGCGCGCAGGCTCACGTCTGCGCCTGCCCGACCACCGAGCGCAATCTGGGCGACGGCATTGCACCGGCGGACCTGTGGGCGGAGCTAGGAGTTCCTATCTGTTTCGGCACAGACAGCAATGTGCAAATCGACTTGCTCGAGGACGCGCGCGAGCTGGAATATCATCTTCGACTAAAGAAGCTGAGACGCGTACTTCTGGCGGATTCTGCCAGGCAACTGTTTCGCGGCGCGACTGAGGGCGGCGCCGCCAGTCTCGGTGCTCCCGGTGCCGGGGAGCTTGCCGAAAACCGGCCAGCCGACTTCTTCACCGTCGATCTCAACGAACCCTCCATAGCCGGAGCAGACCGTGATTCACTACTGAGCGAAGTCGTATTTGCCGCGCAGCGTGGGGCAATTCGCGACGTTTACGTCGGGGGCAAAGCCGTCATGCAAGAGGGCCGCCTGCCGGAAGAGGCAGCGATCATTGGGCGCTTCAAGGAGGTGCAAAGAAGGCTCTGGGCTTAAGGATGGAAGCCAAGGAAGTATCATGGTCCTCGTTTATGGGGACGATACCGCAAGAAAAACAGATTGCACTAGTAGACCGGCTCACGGGGGCGTGCGGCGGAAGCTATTCACCCGAAGTGCGCAGGCGATATTTCATCACCGGACCGCAGTGGGCGCCGGCGTACGAAGGGCAAGCCGTTTTCCACGCCCCGGTTAGGCCGCCGATTACATTCGAGCGAGTGATCGAGGAGTACAGCCGGATCGGCGTCGGGTACTGGTGTACGCACGACACGGACGTGATCCGAACGGAAGATTTGTTCACGCCGCGTCAGGACGAGATCGTGAGCGGGATAAAAGCCGCTTTGCAGAAAAACGGCCTGCGGTGCTCGATGGTAACGACGGAGACGTTCTTTCACGCAGTCTGGGCTGCGGGACCATCCCCTGAGTCACCCGATGTTCGCGCCTACGCACAGCGCCGATTAGAGAATACCGTCGCGATCGGCCATGAACTCGGGGCGCAGTTCTGCGTGTACTGGCCCGGTTCTCTCGGTTACTACATTCAAGGCGCGATAGATGAAACACAGACACTGCGCTGGTATGCAGAAGGAATCAATGCCGCTTGCGAGGCCGACATCAGAATCGCCAAGCAGCACAACCGGGCGCCGCTCAAGCATTGCATGGAAGCAAAGCCATTCGAACCGCAAGGCGAGATTTTGCTGCCCACCTCGGACGCTATGCTCGCTTTTATTTCCTCCGGGCTGCTGAGTCATCCCGAGATGGTTGGGCTGAATCCGGAGTATCTGCATGAGTTAATGTGGGGCGGAGCACCTCGCGCGGCTCTGGCTCGTGCTCTGCTTTGCAACAAACTTTTCCATTTCGACATTAACGATGGCTATCGATTAAAGCATGACGTCGACATTGCGATCGGATTGGTAAACCCGCTCGACTGGCTCAATGTATTGGTTCTGCTGCGGTCTCACGACTATAAAGGACCGTTCAACATGGATTACAAGCCGCCGCGCACCACCAGCCAACACGCGGTATTTTCGATGAGCCTGCCGACGCAAATCGATCGCTTTATCACGCTTTGGGAAATGGCGGGCGACGTAATTTCAGACCCGATCATCAAGGAAGCGACCGACGCCCTGAAGGCTGGAGGCGCAGGCGCCGATCCGAACGACGTTGCGTCAATCGTCAATGCGAACAAAGAGCTTCTCTCGCTGCATGAGTTGATTGGACATCGGATCTTTCAGATCCTTATCGGAGCGCATCGCGGGCGAACATACAACGTGTAGCAGTCAGTTGGTTATCTTTGACGTTGAGGAACTTCTTGCTAAGGACAACCACTCAACTTACTACTTTGTTGTTTTCTCTGTCGTTCGCGGTGGCGCAAGACCGGTCGATGCCCCCTATAAGGCGTCAGCCGACACCCGAGAAGGTCGTCGCGGAGCACCTGGCGGCCTTCAGCTCCTGCGATTGGAACCGGCTCATGGCGCAGTTTCCAGACAACGTCGAATTCTTCGCTCCAAACGGGTCAGTAACCCGAGGGCGCAAAGCTCTGGGCGAAATGTTCGCTCAAGTGGTAAAGCCAGTCGCGCAAGGCGGCACTTGCGGCCTGAAAATCACCTCTGAGCACGTCTTCGTCGTGGGTGAGACTGTCAACGTGCAGTGGCGGGCCGAGGCGCCGTTCCTCAAAGAACCCTATCGAGGAGCAGACGCCTATGAAACACACGACGGGTTGATGGCCGCTCAGGTGACAACGTTCGACAAAGCAGCACTCAAGATGAAGTAGGAGGGCTTTGCCGGTCCGCCCCGGCAGTTCTAGATCATGTGCAGCAGGTAAAGCACGAGTACGATGATCAGGACCATGCCCAAACCTCCCGAAGGATAGTAGCCCCAGCCGCGTGAATACGGCCAAGCCGGGAAGGCGCCTATCAGCAGTACCAGAATGACGATCAGCACGATCAGGTTCATGTTCTGACTAATATACCTAGGGGGTTGAACGTAAGCAAAGCGAAACCAGCTTCTCGACCGTTTGGAAAGGATCTTGAGCGGCCGCTAACAGGAAGCTTGCGCTGAGGCTTGCGAGGAGGCCCGGACACTCATCCCCCACAGATCCGTATTCGAGCAGTTGTAGGAGCTCGCATGCGATCTCATCCGGCCCTCGCACGGCAGCAATTGCATGGTAATTTCGCGACCGATAATAGCCGGCTAACTCGGCCGCGTTCGACTGATAACTCCGCAGCCGTTCGCGAATGGCTGCCGCATGGTCATCTGAGCGCGACACCAGGGGGGAGCCGTCATCCTCACAGAATGCACGGCGGGAATTCGCCGCAGTCTCCGAGCCGTAAATCCGCCCGCAAGCAACGCACTGGCGGCGGGTTTCTAAGCGCTCCATCAGGTCCCGGGCGGGTATTTCGAAATCGAATATAGTGGGGTGGCGGATAGCCAGGCGAGCAAACACAGTATCGAGGTAGCGGGCTTGAGAGACAGTCCTCGGATAACCATCAAGGATGAAACCCGACTCGCAATCAGCCTGAGTGAGGCGGGTAAATACGACCTGATTCATCAAGTCGTCGCTGACGAGGCGGCCTGACTGCAGACACCTCTCCAGTTCGCGCCCAAGCTGAGCAGCAGAGCGGCATTCTCGTCTAAGTAGTTCTCCCGTGGAGATAGCAGGTACGCTCAGTGCGCACGCCAGACGCGCGGCCTGCGTTCCTTTACCAGCTCCCGGCGGTCCGAGCAAAATGATTGCTGATGTCTGCATAACAATCTGCGCCCCTCTACGCCTCAGCCGTAGTCTGTAACAATTTGGAAGCAATTCCAAACAAGCTGGTCCGGAACGGACTAGTTGTCCGTCCTCCATGGGCGGAAGAGACGCGATTGAGCAACGAAACTGAGGCGACTGTATGCCAACGCTCATCGGACTGCTAAATGGAATACTTACCGCATCCTGTCTGAAACAAGGTGTTTGCTGACAAAATCCAGAGTGATGAGAATACAGGAATGGACTCCAAATTAACAGCGGAAGCTCTCGCAGCACCTGGCGCTGTGAAACCAGACAGAAAAGATATGGACAAGCTCGCCCAAAACATACAAGAGGCGTTCCTGAATAACGCCCGTAAAGACAGAGTTTTCCTCACGATTTACCTGATGAGCGGAGTGAAGTTGTCCGGGCGGATCAAGAGCTTCGACAAATACTCGGTGATACTGGAGTCGAATAACCAGGAGCAGCTCATCTTCAAACACGCAATTTCGACGGTGGTGGTGGCGAAGCCGCTGCACGGTCCAGGAGTCCATTCGGCTGCGGGTCTCAATAGCCCCGGCGCGCCACTCCGGATGGACGAAAGCAACGAAAGTGAGCCTCAGTGAAGGCAGCCGAGGAACGTACCCTGGTAGTAGGCGTTCAACTCACCGGGCGATCTCAAGCTAATCCGCATGCGAGCAGCTCTACTAGCGAAGCGCGTGAATCTTTAGAAGAACTGCGAACTCTGGCTGAAAGCGCCGGGGCGAAGGTGATCGACAGTGTTACGCAAGTGCGCCCAGCGCTCGATTCGGCTACTTTGCTTGGCTCGGGTAAGGTCGACGAGATCCGGGCCCGCATTGCAGCCGAGGATATTCAGACCGTGGTCTTCGACCATGAACTTACCCCGACCCAGCTGCGAAATCTCGAACGCCGCCTGGAGGTAAAAGTTGTCGATCGCACACAGCTGATTCTCGATATCTTCGCTCGCCGTGCGAGAACGAGCGAAGGGCAATTGCAGGTCGAGCTTGCTCAGTTAAATTACCTTCTGCCGCGATTGGCCGGGCGCGGTACGCAGATGTCGAGACTCGGAGGCGGCATTGGCACACGCGGACCTGGTGAGACCCAGCTGGAAACTGACAGACGCCGTATTGGAAAGCGGATTGCTAAACTGCGCGCCGAGATCGAGCGTGTCCGGGCTACTCGCGGGGTGCAGCGATCGCAGAGGCAAGCGGTTCCGCTTTCGACCGTCAGCTTGGTTGGCTACACCAACGCCGGCAAGTCGACGCTGTTCAACCGCTTGACCGGTGCCGGAGTGCTGGCCGATGCAAGAATGTTCGCCACCCTCGACCCGATCGTTCGTAAGGTCCGCCTGCCGTCGCAAAGACAAGTTCTCTTGAGCGATACAGTGGGTTTTATCCGCAATCTTCCGACGACGCTGGTGGACGCTTTCCGAGCCACGCTCGAGGAGGTAACGGCGGCGGCATTGCTGCTGCATGTGGTCGATATCACTTCTCCCACAGCTGCCGAACAAACAGCTCATGTGCTCAAGGTGCTGGGTGAGATTGGGGCGGAGACGACCCCCCAGATGCTGGTTCTCAATAAGAGCGACTGTCTTGCCGAGACGGAAAACTTGCAGGATCTCCCGACCCTGACGCATCGATTGCTGGGAGAAACAGCGCGGCAAAATGCCACCGAAGCGGTTCTGGTATCCGCCCAAACCGGATCGGGTGTAACCGAGTTGCTCGAAAAGATTGATCGTCAGCTGGTGGCGGATCCGGTTTCGCGCCAGTGCTTCCATTTACCCCTCGGAGAAGGAAGTGCGTTGCACTTACTGCACGAGCGCGCGGCGGTAGTCTCGCAAACCTACAACGACCAGTACTGCGAAGTGGTGGTCGACGTACCGCAGTCGATCTTCAACAAACTAGCTGAGTTCGCGGTGAAGCCAGCCCATGTCTAGGGTGCAGCCGTCAGATGCAGCTGAGAGGGAGCAGCAATCGTCCTGTTCACAACTGCCGGAGGTTGTCTAAAAAGGTCTTCGGCACGCGAATGTTGCCGCTTCTTCCCGTGCCAAGCTGAATGTCCGGTTTGATCGTTCCGTGGAAATCGGACCCGCCGGTTGGAAGTAGGTTCAGCTCCTCGGCCAACTGACGGTAATAGGCCTGCAACTCGGGCGGATGTTCCGAATGGTAGATTTCCAGACCAAGCAAACCGGCGTCACGGTAGGAAAGCAGAAGGTCGCGTTCACGAGCGCGCTCGAGCCCAAGCCGGATCGGATGAGCAATGACCGGCACGCCACCAGAGGCGCGTACCACCTGAATTACTTGAGGCGCGCTTTGGCTTTGCCTCGACACAAAGCTGGGCGCCTGCTCGCCCAAGTACTTCACGAAGGCTTCTTCGGAACTACGTGCATACCCCTTCTCGACCAGAATGCGGGCGAAGTGAGGTCTGCCGGCAAGGGAGCGCCCGCGCCGTTCCACTTCCTCAAGTGTGATGTTTACGCCATTACGCTGCAGCCGTTGAGCCAGCCGTTGATTTCGGTCGCGGCGTTCAAACCGCTCGCTATCCAGCCAGGTTGCGAAGGAGCCGGAAGGCTGACCGGACGGAAAATAGGCAAGCAGATGAACAGAACGAACCTTTAGCGGAGCGTCGTCGCTCATCCGTGTATTGAGTTCGATTCCGCACAATAAGTCGAGCCCGGCGGCGTGGGCTAAATCGCGCGCTTTTTCGTAACCGGCAAAGGTATCGTGATCTGTAATGGCAATCGCAGCAAGGCCCTCGCTCTTGGCAAGATTCACGAGCTCTGCAGGAGAAAGTGTGCCGTCCGACTCGTCGGTATGAGAATGCAAATCGACGATTTCAGAGGCCGGGATATCAGGTTTCGACGCAGTCACTAATGCTTCTTCAGCTCGGCGTAAGTCTCAAACAGGAAGGTCTCTCCGCAGGTGTGAGCCACCAGTCTGCCGGCGCCGAGACTCTTTTCCTTGGTGCGGCTTTCGAAAAACAAAGCTCCGTCAGTGCTATCGCCGGACTTTAATTTGGTGGGAACTAAAGCAATCGCGGAAGCTTCGGCGGCCGCTTTGAAGCCTCTGTTTACAAACTGCGCCATGGCCGCCTCGCGCCTTTTCTCGTAGCCATTGGTAGAGCGAAAGTTAGCCAGGCCGGAGATGCTGTTCTCGTAAATGAGCTGCAACTTGATGACATCGTCGCGGTCAGCCCTCTGCAGAAGCTCAGCCACGACCTCGTCGGCGGATACAGAGGGGAAGACTGACCCGTCCTGACGCGAGAATGAAAAGTCGCTCGGGTGAACCGTCCAGGAGATCAACGAGCCGTTGGTAACGGTGACTTGAACAACATTGAATTCCTTCAGGCGCGACGGCAATTGTGCGAACATCACTGTTATCCCGTTCTTAGTAAGGGCTTCGTATTCTAAACCATGCGATTCGAAAACAATTGGCGGAGCAGGTGGTGCATTCGGGTCGACTTTAGAAACGGGCTGGGTCGGTGAATCGGCTCCCGGCACCGTCTGAACCGGTGCGATTTGTCCTGGACTGACTTTACCCGGCTGATTTTGAACGGCTTTCGGCGCAGGTGTCTGCCCGGGCGTTAGCTCGGGGGTGCCTTGGGATTGGGCGTGACGGTCAGCGAGCAAGAGCGCGAGAATGAGCGCGCACACGCCGGGAGATATCCGGCGCGCAAAAGCAGAATACATCAAGAAGACCCTGATTCATAATAAACGGTTATAACCGTCAAGCCTCCGAGCGCGACCGCCCGCAGAGAACGTCTTGCTACTGTTCAGCTGCCACTCTCAGCCAGCTTCGCAGTCAGGCACCAGCGCAGAACGCCACGTGGAGCGGGACCGAACGACTCGAAATCAACTCGTAGCAGCGCTCCTTTTTTAAATTCCATTTTCATATCGGGATTCCCCAGCAAATAGCCTGCTAGGTGCTCAAACTGCGGATTATGTCCGGCCAGCAAAATGGAATCTTCACCTCGATGGACGCGGATTTCTTCCCAAACCTGTTCGACTGTTGACCCCAGCGACAGAGCCTTGCTCTGGAGAATCTCACCTTCGAAGGAGAGAACCCGCTTGGCGATCTCAGCGCTTTGCAGAGCACGTCGAAGTGGGCTGCTCAAAATAAGAGTAGGCTTTACACCTGCTTTTGCCGCCGTCTGCAGCACCTGGCGAAGCTTCTTGCGGCCATCCGGCGTGAGCGAACGGTCGGAGTCTGAAAGGCCCGGGCGTCCTTCTTCAGCGATACCGTGACGTAGGAGATGGACTTGCACGGAGGCGATTTCGCCTTTCATTCTGTCATACTGGTCCGTTGGTTCTCCCCAAGCCGGCGGTGCAAGATCGCATTTTGCTTGCCACCGCCATCGCAGCCGCGGCCCTCATTCAAATCTCGATTGCGGCCAGCCAGGTTGTGCTCGGTTTGGGCGTGGCCCTTCTCCTGCTCTTCCGGCAAAAGCTAGTTTTTCCGCGAATATGGATTCCGCTTGTCTGCCTATTTTTGTGGACCGCTCTGGCGGATGTTCTTTCGCCTGACCCCTGGTTAGGGCGTGCGCAGATAAAGAAATTCTTCGTGTTCCTTTTCATTCCTCTGATTTTTGATGTTTTCGTGCGGCAGTTTGCGAAGGTTTTCCTCCTGGTCGCTGCTTGGACTGCAGCCGCCACTGCGTCGAGCTTACTCGCGATCTTTCAATTTGCGCGCACAGCTCACGAGTCCTACATTGCCTACGTGGGAAAGCGAATCACCGGATTTGAGAGCCACTGGATGACCTTCGGCGGGCTGCAATTGAGCGTGCTGCTACTCGTTCTGGCGCATTGGTTTTTCGCTAAACGCCGCATGCCGGTGTGGGCATACTCGAGCGTCATTCTATCGTCAGCAGCGATTTTGCTTGGCGGAACCAGGAGTATCTGGCTTGCCGCGCTGCCCGCCGTGATTTACCTGATCTGGTGGTGGCAGCCTCGCATGATGTTCGCGCTTCCGGTTTTGGGGGGCATAGCGCTGCTGGCGGCGCCGCACAATGTGCGTGAGCGCGTGCTTTCCTCCGTCCGGCCGCACGAGAATATCGATTCCAACCGCCACCGGACGGTGACCTTCCGGACAGGTTTGGAGATGATCAAAGCTCATCCATGGTTAGGACTCGGACCGGAAGAGATTGGCCGCAACTTCGATTCGTACGTTCCGAAGGACGTCCGGCGCCCGCTGCCCGTCGGCTACTATGGGCACCTCCATAACATCTACCTCCAGTACGCCGCAGAGCGTGGCATACCGGGCTTGCTATGCGTGATGTGGTTCGTTGGTCTCGCGCTATACGATTTCCTGCACGCTATCTTCCGGCGATGGCGGGGCACGCGCTCGGATGAGCTATTCATTCTCCACGGTGCTGTGGCCGTCACGATCGCTGTCCTGGTCGGCGGTATCTTCGAATACAACCTAGGCGATAGTGAAGTGCTGATGATGTTCGTCAGCGTGATCTCGCTCGGCTATGCCGCCTGCTCGCAGAAGGAAAGCGCTCTGCAAGCAGCTTAGGAGGCGTCACGGTTTTTGGCCGATTGCACAGATTGTTTCGAAGTGGGGCGGCTCGGATTCCCGATGGACGACTGCGGTCTGAATATTTTCGAATCCGGCTTTTGCAAGATAGCGCCGCAGCTCCACTTCACTGAACCCTAGCCACACATCCGCGTACAGCTCGCGCGCTTCTTCGAACTGATGCCGCAAAAGATCGAGAATCGCGATGCGCCCACCTGGTTTTAAGATTCTCCAGGCCTCTTTTACTGCGCGTGCGGGATGGGGGGCGTGGTGCAGCGACTGACTGAAAAAAGCAAGATCCACTTCTTCGTCTTCGAGCGGCACAGACTCCAGGTCGCCGAGTCGGAACTCTAAATTCCCGAGATTATGATCACGTGCAAGCTTAGTGCCGATCTCGACCATCTTCTTCGAGTTGTCGATCGCAATTACGCGCTGTGCCCGCTGCGCGAGTAGCTGCGAGAATGTACCCTCGGCCGATCCGAGATCCGCTATCACCATGGAAGGAAGCAAGCGAAGCAGGATTTCAGCCAGTCCTCTCCAGGAACGCCCGGGAAGGTATTCACGTCCGAGCCTGCCAGCGAGTGCGTCGAAGTAACTGCGCATCTTATCCTTGCGCTTAGAAAGAACCAGGTCGAGCGCATGCCGGTCGTCCTCCGCCTCCGGAATCTCGATAGCGGCCGCGCGAAGCAGGCCGAGCAACCGGTTCCGCATCTCCGCCTCCGCTCCGGTCGGCGACTTTAACCTATAGAAAATATTCTTCCCGGTGCGCCGATCTTCCGCCAATCCCGCCTGCTTCAACTGAGCCAGGTGAGTCGAAATCTGGCTCTGGCCTTTACCGAGAATTTCCTGCAACTCCGCGACTGAGAGCTCTTCGCATTCGAGCAGCAGCAAAATGCGCGCGCGCAGCGGATCGCCAAGTAGACGAAGGGATTTCAGCAGGCCAGGCACTTACCTATCAACATATCAAGATTTCTTGATATAATCATCTGCGAGGAAGGTGCATGGGAACTGCGACACTGAACCGAATTGCTACCGAGTACAAGGTAGCCGATATGAAATTGGCCGACTGGGGCCGCAAGGAAATTTCCGTCGCCGAGCACGAGATGCCCGGCTTGATGTCGATTCGCCAGAAGTACGCTGCGGAAAAACCGCTCGACGGCGTGCGGATCACCGGATCGCTCCACATGACGATTCAAACGGCGGTATTGATCGAGACGCTGGTCGATCTCGGAGCCGACGTGCGTTGGGCGAGCTGCAATATCTTCTCGACGCAGGACCACGCGGCTGCTGCGATTGCGGCGGTGGGCGTTCCGGTGTTTGCCTGGAAAGGCGAGAGCCTCGAAGAGTACTGGTGGTGCACCTATCAGGCCGTGAGCCATCCCGATGGGAAGGGGCCGCAGCTGGTCGTTGACGATGGCGGCGATGTCACGCTGCTCATTCACAAAGGCTATGAGCTGGAAGAGGGCAGCGACTGGGTGAACTCTCCGTCCGGCAGCCAGGAAGAAAAAGTTATCAAGGATCTTCTGAAGAAGGTCCATGCCGAAGACCCTCAGCGCTGGCATAAACTCGCCAAGGAATGGCGCGGCGTCTCAGAAGAGACCACTACCGGCGTGCATCGGCTTTACAAGATGCAGGAGCAAGGCAAGCTGCTGGTGCCCGCAATCAACGTGAATGATTCGGTGACGAAATCGAAGTTCGACAATCTGTATGGCTGCCGTGAATCGCTCGCGGATGGTATCAAGCGCGCGACCGACGTGATGCTGGCCGGCAAGGTTGCCGTGATTTGCGGTTACGGCGATGTTGGAAAAGGCTCGGCACACTCCCTGAAGGGTATGGGCGCTCGCATCGTCGTCACGGAGATCGATCCCATTAACGCGTTGCAGGCGGCGATGGAAGGCTTCGAAGTCACCACCATCGAAGACACCCTGGGGCGCGCAGATATCTATGTGACCTGCACCGGCAATCTCGGCATCATCACGCTCGAGCACATGCAGTACATGAAAGATCAAGCGATTGTGTGCAACATCGGACATTTCGATAACGAGATCGAGGTTGATCGCTTAAACGAGGACGCTAACGTCAAGCGTACAAACATCAAACCGCAGGTCGACATGTACACGTTCCCGGATGGACACAGCATCTACATGCTGGCGGAGGGACGGCTGGTAAATCTCGGCTGCGCCACCGGCCACCCGAGCTTCGTGATGAGCAACAGCTTCGCGAACCAGACGCTGGCACAGATCGATCTTTGGAAGAACCGGGACACTTACAACATCGGCGTTTATACTCTTCCGAAAAAGCTGGACGAAGAAGTAGCTCGTCTTCACCTTGAGAAGATCGGCGTCAAGCTAACAACCCTCACTCCGAAGCAGGCCGAATATCTTGGCGTGCCGCTGGAAGGCCCTTACAAAGCGGAACATTACCGCTACTGACCTTTGCCTTGCGAAGTGGACGGGCCGGCGCTCGAGCGCAGCCCGTCCACCAGAATCTCTGACAACGCGGAGATCATCAGTTCTCCCGGATTGTCAGGCGTCCAATCCACGCCCGGCATATCATCCACGGTGACGGCAACCGCAACCGGGCCCCCTGACGAGTAGATAATTCCGGCATCGCTGCGTAGGTGATCGAGCGCTCCGGTCTTATTCGCAACCGTGACATCCTTCATATCGCGCGCGAGCCCTTCATGATCGCGCTGCCGCTTGAGAATCGTGAGCATCTCCTCCGAAGCGGGCTTACTTACTAATTCGCCGCGATAAATCTTCTCGAGCAAAGTGACCATTTCAAGTGGACTGCTGCGACCGATACCGTACTTCTTGTTTTCAGGCTTTGCACCGTCCTCGGTGATGCCTGTCGGCACAGGCTTCAGGTCGTTCCGATCGCCAAGGATTTTGCGCATTACTCGGGTTTGAGGAAGTCCGAGCTGAGCCATCCGGGCGTTCACCGCGTTCCCGCCAATCCGGTTCAAGATCAAATTCGTGGCAGTGTTATCACTGACCACGATCATCAGATCGATCACGTCCCGCAGCGGAAGCTCGTCGCCGTTTGTAAACTCCTGCAGGAGTCCGCTGCCCGAGACCTTTTCTTCAGCAGTCAACTTTAACGGCTCGGTCATGCTGAGCTTGCCTTCGGCGGCTTCAGCAAAGCATTCCACCATAATTGCGAGCTTGATCGTGCTGGCAGTGCGGACCGGTTTATCACCTTCCAGGCTGTAGCTCTGGCCCGTCGCCAGATTCTTAGCGTACAAGCTTACTTTGCCGGCGAAGCCGCTAACTTTCGAGTGCACCGCCTGGTTCAATCGGTCCGAATCTGGAGATGCTGAAACCAGCAGAGAGCAAAGAGCCACGATGGCGGCGGAACGCGGGATCATTTCCGCCATTCTACTCGGCGGCTCGGGTAAGACCTACGTGGCGGATTCGTAAGCCGTGCAGCAGGCTTACTGCCCCATTCGCTTGAGCTCCGGCGATTGAACCAATTGATATCCGGCAGGAACCTGCATAACCGAAGGGTCAACAGTCTGAGAGAATGCCCCCATTTCCGTGACGGATTCGATCAAAACAGCCGCTGTCGCCGCAGATGCAGATGAGGGCCCTGCTCCCGCTTGGCTAGTAGAGCTTGCCTGCGCCGTTGTCGCGGAGTCCTGGCTGGCAGCCGGCTTTTTCTTCTTGCCGAATCCACCAAACCCGCCAATGGCCGAACCGAGACCACTCCCTAAGGCGCCGCGCACCCGGCTAGCAGCTTCCTGCGCAGCCGTCTGCTGAGCAGCATCAGCAGTACTTTTCCCAATTTCAGAGCCTAATGTGCTCCCGTTTCCGGCGGCGCTCTCTGCAGGCAAAGGCGCTTCACTGGCCGCGGGAAGCGGCTGTCCGTTGGCCGTCATTCCCATGCGCATCACTTGGAGTACCGGCACGCCCTTCACCTCCGCCATCTCTTTGGCGAGACTCTTCATTGCGTCGCTTGCCGCAACCTGCTTCACAAGCATCGACATGTCCGGCCCGCTTGCCAGAACCGTACCCATCTTGACGGCAAACTTACGATTAAACTCCTGGAGCTCGGCGTATCCTGGCACGTCGGGAGCCATCCACATATCGTTGGTAACAGCCATTGCACCGGTCTGGCCATTCGTTTTATCTTTTCCGTTCATGGCGAGCGTTAGGATTACCTCACTCGTGTCAATGCCGGAAACCTGTTTCGTCGCGCCGGTCTTTCGTGCGTGAGCTTCGAAGGAAAGGTCCACATTGGAATCGGCCGGTGTCTGCTGGGTGTTAGGCTGTGCCTTCGCCTGCTCGGTTTTAGCCTTCTCCGCAGCGCGCTGCATCGCTTCTTTCATCTGAGCAAAAGTAACCACCGAGTATTGGTGTTTGACGCGATCAATCTTCGTAATTGTCTCGGCGTCCAAGTCGGTGATGTCGATCGAATCCTCAGAGACACGGGCCATCCGGTTGTCCTTCAGGTAAACGCTGGTGACGATTGGCTTATCGAGCTTGCGGGCCTGTTTGCTGAACGTTCCGGCAAACTTCATCATGCTCATGGCAGACCCACCGGTGATCCTGGTGGTCTCCTGGTAACTCATCTCGCCTGCGAACGTCATTTGGCCTGCCAGGCAGACCGCGACCGCCAAACCACTTCTTATGCGCACACCTATTCTCCTGCCAGAACGAATCTTGTATCGGACCATCGAGCTGCACGCTCGTGGCCAATGAGAACGCCAGCTTCCTACTAGCTCATAAATCTGGACAAGAAGTAAAGCCTGTGAGTCCTGTTACTTTAAGTTTTTACTCAAACACGGATGGCCCGACCAGATAAAGCGCAGCGGCCAGTCGGCACATTGCGTGATCCCGATACGCTTCGTCACGCCTATCTCGAACTCTGGCTTCACATGCCATTCGCGGATGGTCAAGTTGCCGCGATCAAGACGCTGTCCATAGTGGGCCCGAGTGATAGCTAAAGCCTGCGTCAGTTTGCCCGGCCCATTGGTGAGACCGCATACAGTACCGGACCAAGCGCGGCGCTCACGCATTTCTTCGACGCCCGACAGCGGCGCAAGCGCCCGAATGAGCACGCATCCGGGGTGACCGATGGTGTCAGCAACTACATTCAGGCACTCATGCATGCCGTAGATGAAGTAGACGTAAGCTCGCCCGGGGGGCCCAAACAAAACTCTGGTGCGCTCCGTTAATCCACGCGCCGCGTGCGCCGCCAGATCCCCAGGACCTAGGTACGCCTCTGTTTCGACGATCACCCCAGAGGTCTCGTTATGTAGAAGAACGCAGCCGAGCAGGTCGCGGGCGAGCTCAGTCGCCGGACGCCCGAAAAACGTAGTCGTCAGCGACTTTGTCTCGGCTCGCACACGCTTGCTTGGTACGCTAGCAGGGATGCTTGTTAGGGTCTTCACAAGGCCGCTCACTTACAGCCGCGGATGGATAAGCAGATCGATAAGATGTTCTAGAGCCGTTATTGGCATCTTGCTAGAACCATAACATCGGGCCCATGCGATTGTTTACCGCCGTGACTTTACCTCAGGAGATTCTGCTCCGGCTGGAGCGCCTGATCCACGTTCTTCGTCCTGAGGCTCTGGTGAAGTGGAGTCCACTCGATAATCTGCATATCACGACGAAATTCATTGGCGAGTGGCCCGAGGTTCGTTTGGAAGAGCTCGACAGCTGCCTGCGAGAGCTGACGGCCCGAAGGTCATTCGAAGTAGAGATAAGTGAGCTGGGCTGGTTCCCGAATGAACGTTCTCCTCGCGTTCTGTGGGCCGGCGTTCGTGGAGGGGATTCACTGAAACAACTCGGCCGCGATACCGAAGAAGGATTGGCGGCTATTGGAGTGAAGCGGGACGAGCGCGAATATTCACCGCATCTCACATTGGCCCGGCTGAAAAGCCCGGTACCGCTGCGTGGCCTGAAGCAAAGGGTACAGGAGCTCCAGCCCGCGGCTATCGGCTCCTTCACCGCTTCTGAGTTCACTCTTTTCCGCAGCGATCCAGGCTCGAATGCTAGCCTCTATCGCGCTCTTGGCCAGTATAGATTCGAAGTTGCGCATACCGCCGCCGGCCATCTACAGTGACAAAAGTTTCTGCGGAAACTCTTGCCGCCCTAACTGTGCTTGCTTACCTGATCGGCGGACTGCCGTTCGGCTACTGGTTTGTGAAGCTCCGTCTGGGCAAAGATATACGAACGATGGGCAGCGGGAATATCGGAGCCACCAACGTTCATCGAACAGCCGGGGGCAAGGCGGGCTTTTTCGTCCTCCTGCTAGACATCCTCAAAGGGATGGGAGCTGTTTACCTGGCCGCGGTAGCTACCCATCACGACTCACTTGCAGAGGCGCTGGCAGCTGGGGCGGTCGTTGTCGGACACTGCTATCCGGTTTTTCTTAAATTCAAGGGCGGTAAAGCAGTGGCCTGTTTCATCGGGGCATTCGGCTTCATCTCGCCTTTGTCTCTGTTGCTCACAGCCGTAGGATTTTTCATAGCCGCGGGCACGAGCCGTTTCATTTCTCTCGGCTCCATTGTCGGCGCAGCTCTCTTTCCATTGCTCTTCTGGATGGTCGATCGGCCTCCGGCACCTCTGCTCTATGCTTCAATCTTTGCAGCGCTCCTGATTATTTACCGCCATAAAGGCAACATCGTTCGAATTCGATCAGGTACCGAGAGTAGCTTCTCGTTTCGCGGGAAGCCGGCTTGAAGCAGCTTGGTGTGCTCGGGGCGGGAAGCTGGGGTACTGCGCTCGCGATTGCACTTTCGGGCCGCTTCGAATCGGTTCGCTTGTGGGCTCGCGACGTACAACAGGCGGCGGATCTCCAGAGCGATCGTGAAAACCGGCGCTATCTGCCTGGTTGTCGACTGCCCGATTCCGCCTGGATCTCGTGCGACATCGGCGCTGTGGCTGCGGGCGCTGACGTCTTGCTCTCAGCCATTCCTTCGGCTCACTTAAGACACGTTCTCCAATCTGTTCGCGCCCATCTTTCGCCTCAGATCGTAGTCGTCAGTGCAACCAAAGGCCTGGAAGAAGGATCGCTCTTTCGCATGTCGCAGGTGCTCGACGAAGTGCTGGGAGCGACGCTAAGAACGCCCATAGCTGTTCTTTCCGGACCTACTTTCGCGAAGGAGGTTGCGGCGGGTGAGCCAGCCGCTGTGGTGATTGCTTCTGAGGACAAGAGTGTTGCCGAAACGATCCAACACGCTTTCTCGACGCCAGCATTGCGGTTCTATATGAGTACCGATGTAATTGGTGTTGAGATCGGGGCAGCGCTCAAGAATGTGATTGCAATTGCAGCCGGCGTTTGTTGTGGTCTGGGACTGGGCAGCAACAGCGTCGCTGCGTTAGTTACGCGCGGCTTGGCGGAAACGACCCGGCTGGCACTTTCGATGGGCGGCAAGGGACGGACGCTCAGCGGCCTGGCCGGTCTGGGCGATCTGGTATTAACCGCAACGGGCGATCTGTCGCGCAACCGGTTCGTTGGCCTGCAGCTCGGACGTGGGCGCGCTCTGAATCGAATTCTGTCGGAGATGACGATGGTGGCCGAAGGTGTCGGCACCTGCCGAGCGGCCCGCGACCTCGGTATCGCGCACCGGGTAGAGCTGCCGATCGTCAATAAGATGTTCGAGGTCCTATACGAGAGCAAAGACCCCCGGCAGGCCATACGCGAATTGATGGAGCGTCCGCTCACCAGCGAGTGAGGGACTCTTGCTTTAAAGCCGGCTCGGCGCGTAATACTGATGAAACCAGGTGTAGTATCCGATGAGCGTTTTGCCATCCTGGATCTCGCCCCGGCGGATCATCTCGCCCACTTGCGCGGAGGGAAACCACTGGACTTTGATTCGCTCGTCGTCCATCAGTTCCTGCTTCCCTTCTGTCAGATGCTCAGCCAGGAAAATATCCATCTTCTCGCTCACGTATCCCGGACTGGGCCAAAACGTCACCAGCTTTGTCCAGGTACCAGCTTGGAATCCGGTCTCTTCCCGCAGCTCACGCTGCGCTGCTTCCAGCGGCTTCTCGCCCGGATCAAGCCGGCCCGCGGGCAGCTCCCAGAGTTCCTTTTCGGCAGGCAAGCGAAACTGCTGGACCAGTAAGATACGTTGCTCGTCATCGACCGCCATCATGACAGCGGATCCGGCATGCCGGACAATGTTGCGATGAATCTCGAACCCGTCCGGATCTTTCGCCACTTCCTCGGTGACAGTGAAGAGTTTATTCTTGAGTATTTCCTTGGACGAGATGAGTTTCATGTGAGCAGTTCAGGAAAGCTTAGATAAGTCGCCGTCTTGGTGAGCACCGCTTGAGACATCAGCCAGCGAAAGGTCAGGCTTCTCGCGCGAAAGTTCCCCCTCGAGGTCCGTAATCACCTCGGTGTACTGTTTGGAGTGCAGCTGCCTTTCTAATCTCCGCAACGCGACACCGACAATATCCCGATGGTGAAGGCGACCGCCGACTCCCGGCCGATCCGCGAGTTCCTGCCAAAGCTGATGCACCAGATCGATATCGCTCGGCCAAAGCCGCGGCTGGTGGGGTCCGAGCGAGTACATGTGCGGCATGTCTTCATTCGGCGCGACAATCTCGAGGCTCAGCGCCGGCCTGGGCACCGGAAGCTGCTCCCAAGCTTCGCCGATCAGCCGGGCCTGCTCGTCGGGTGTGAGTATCGGGGAGAGCGCCATCACGATGCGCGAAGAATTCAGTTGCTGCGCGGCAGACACAACGGCAGACGCTTCGTCTCGTCCCGGTACCGTCAGCAGTTCCACGTGCTTCCCTGCCTTTTCCGCAATCGTGACTACCCGCGTAAATACTTCCATCTCGCGAGAGCCGCAGATCTGCTCAGCACTTAACCGGTGCTCGCTTGAGCTGATGAAACCCAGAGTATGGACCGCCACTACCACGACATCCTGTTTGGCGGGATTGATCTCCTCAAGGATCAATTTCAAATGATCCAGCCGTTTCAGGTTGCTTACGTCTACCAGCACGTTACCAGGACGGGCATGCACGCCTTCCACCGATACGTCGACACGTTCCTCCAAGCGGAACTTCTCGCCTTCACCTTCCACTTCCCTCAGCTTGCGACGGTTGTGCTGCTCAGAAAGGGTGAACGCCGTGAAGAAGCCGACCGTGAAAATAGATCCGGAGATGGTCGCGGTCTTCTTCGTGACCACGTTCACCACTGCCAGGAGAAAAAGACTTGCGGTGATCAGAATCAAGCCGAGAGGGATTTCCGTCTTGCCCACCCGAAAGTTCAAGGGCACCTTCCACTCGCGCGCTTCCGGGCGTTTGTAGCGCAATACCAGAACGGATAGCGCCTTCAGCGCAAAGCTCCAGATCACGCCGAACGCATAAGCTTCACCAAGAGTTTCGACATTGCCCTTGCTAAGCACAATGGTGACGATCTGCAGGACGACGACTAGATTGATCAGCCGATGAGTCGTTCCATATCTGCGGTGAGGTTCGCGAAACCAATCCGGCAAAACGCCGTCTTCCGCGACGCGGTTGAGCACGCCGTTCGAACCGATGATCGCCGTGTTCACCGCGCCGGACAAAATCAGCGTACCGACCAGTACCACGAAAGCGTGAAAGAGAAGCTTCAGAGCGGTGGGACCGACGAGATACATTGACAACCCGCCGATCAGATTATCCAGATACTTCCCGCGCTGATCATCCGGAACCAGCATTACTGCAAAGAAGGAAACCAGCGAGGTAAAAAGCAGGCTGTACACGATGACAACCATGCCCGTCTTCTTAAGGTTCTTGAGCTTGGGCGCTTCCAGCTCACGATAGACCTGGGCCAGCGTCTCGAAGCCGCTCATCGCGAGCAGAGAGTGTCCGAGCCCGACGAGAATGGCAACGAAAGTAATGGTCGGCGCAGCTGTCCCTTGCAGCCAGCCAAGAGCTCCGTTGCCGTAGTGCAAAGTCGCCCTGCTTGGTAGGGGCACGGGCTGAAAGCCTTTCAATGCCATGGTGAGGACGCACCAGAAAATCAGCAGCACGACCATCACGGTCGTGATATGCATGATTTTCAAAGCCTTCTCGCTCGATTCGTGTATGCCGATCGTGTTCTGCCACCAGAAGTAGACAGTGACGACGAGTGCAAAGCCGCCGGCGAAAAATGGCGCAGGCACCTGCCATGTGGCGTGCGCGCGCTCAGCCAGCTCGTTGATTAATCCCGCAAGATAAAGTCCGGCGCTAACGGCGCTGATAGGGCCCGTTAGTACGTAATCGAACATGAGGGCCGAGACGGAGAACTTGGCGAGAGTCGCACCCATCGCCTCGTGGACCACCTTATAGACTCCGCCGCGCACAAACATCCCGGAACTCTCCACGTAAATAGCGCGGATGGCGAAACCAAACAGCATGATCGCCAAGATGAACCACGGCGCAGATTTGCCTATCGCTCTTTCGGCGATACCGCCCGCATAGTAAGCCGAGGACGCAAGATCGCTCAGGACGATGGCAGCTGCTCGCCAAAAGGAGATAAACGACAACATCACGGTTGTCGCTACAACGACTTTGGTTTTCGGCGAGATCGTCGGGGATGTCAAGACGAGGAGAATCCTTCTTAGTGCCGGCGCGGAAGCTTTGCCGCCCGACTACTTATTAAACCGCATAGCGGCCCAGCTGGAACCGGGCTGCCTATACGCCTATGGCAGTAGCAAGGCAAAAGCCCGCCGGGAGTTCGCACATTCCGGCGGCGTTCGTTCCAAGGTCGGATTTAGACTGTGAAGCTGTGAAGTTACTGATTCTTTGGCTTATCCGGAGTGACGGCATTTGCCACGCCTTTGCCAACATTCTTGGCTGCGTGTCCAGTGCCAATTGCCATCTTTTTGACGCCTTTTCCGACGCCCTTGCCGAAATCCACTGCGCCATCGCCTACATGACCGGTCTTCATGTCGTCAGCCATCTCCTTGCTGCCCTTACCGATGTCCTTGCCGCCCTTGGTATAAGAATGCTTGACGTTCTCGCCGGAAGCTTTAAACTGAGTTGCCGGTTCCGCTTCCTTCACGCCAAGGCTGTCCAGCGTTTTCGGACCGATTCGCCCATCGGCAGTCAAGTTCTGCTGAGCCTGGTATTTCTTCAGTGCTGCTTTGGTCGCGCTGCCATTCTTCCCATCGACGGGTCCTGGATCAAAGCCCTTGTCCTTAAGAGCCTGCTGCACTTCTTTGATTGTGCCGGAACTCTGTGCGAAGGCAGGTGATGCAACGAGCGACGCCGCGAGAAACACACTGGCCAGACTAATTTTCTTCATAAATTTCTCCTTTAAGCCTCGTAGAAGAGCTTTGAAAACTTAGTTTACCGGATGTATGTCTAGCCGACTTACTTCCGGATATCCTCCCTCAACCAATTAGACGATGACATTTCGTCGCCGTTAGTTTTTTACGCAATCTACCGGGCAATCGAGACACAAAGCTCGCGAAAGAAGCTTTACAGGCCATGTTATGTTTGAAAATGCCGTAGGCGGGCCGGGGCCCTTAGCTCAGTTGGTTAGAGCGCTACCTTGACACGGTAGAGGTCACAGATTCGAGTTCTGTAGGGCCCACCAATCAGCCGAACTGCTTTGCTGCGCATTTTGCTAGGAAAAATAGTGACAGAATAAGGGAACCAAAACCCTTATGACCAAATTGTCCAGTTACTGCATCAAAGCCGCGTTTGTCGGCTTCTTCTCTTTCGGGCTCTTACAGGGGCAGTCCCGCATTACTTGCTCATCGGACGATGGACGGCGGAATGTTTGCCGGGCAGACACAAGGAGGGGCGTGACGCTGGTGAATCAGATCAGCTCGAGCAGCTGTATTCAAGGCCAGACCTGGGGTTACGACCGGCGAGGGGTGTGGGTGGACCGGGGATGCCGGGCGGAGTTTGCGCTCGGTCGCCAAGGCGCCTTCCCCGGACGACCTGGGCGTCCGCAGAGACAGCCGACAATCCAGACCGTCAGTTGCGCGTCCGAAAACGGAAAGCGGAATTGGTGCGGCAATTCCAGCAATGGAGAGGTTCGGCTCGTTAAGCAGAGAAGCGGGTCGCGCTGCACCCGCGATTACAGCTGGGGAACCCAGCCCGGTTCGATCTGGGTTGATAAGGGCTGTCGAGCCGATTTCGAAATACGATCCTACTAGCGTGCGGATCGCCTGAGCCTAAAACACTCTTCAACTCGCCCGAGGCTTCTCGAACTGCCTTCCCGACCGTGACCGCTTTGGCAATGGTCGGAGAAGGCTGGTGCCTATCCAACGCGCACGTACAATTCATAGGAGATGAGAGCCCTGGCTGTAGATATTGGCGGCAGCCACATTGCGTGTGCCGCACTGGAAGACACGCGCCTGCTGCAGGTTTGCCGCTTCGAAGCTGATAGCCAGGGGCGGCTCCTTGACCTCCTTCCTGCTCTCGCCAGCACGTTGGCAACATTAGAACAGCAGCAGGGAGGCGGTTTTGACGGCATCGGTGTTGGATTCTGTGGGCTAGTGGACAGACGCCTGGGGCGAGTAGTCTCCACCAACGGTAAATATCCCGATGCGTGCGACCTCGACCTGGTGTCCTGGGCGCGTCAGGAACTCCGATTGCGACTCGTGCTGGAGAATGATGCGCGTTTAGCTCTGCTGGGCGAATGGCACGCCGGCGCGGCCCGAGGCTCAGACGACATTGTGATGATGACGCTGGGAACCGGCATTGGGACATCAGCCCTCATGGGCGGCCGGCCCCTACGCGGGAAGCATCATCAGGCCGGTTGTTTAGGCGGACATTTTACGGTTTGCGTGGAAGGTCGCGTCTGCTCCTGCGGCGCCCGGGGCTGTTTCGAAGCGGAAGCGTCAACTTACGCTCTCGCAGACGTCTGCCGCGGCTGGCCGGGATTCGCATCAAGTTCTCTGGCGGCAGAACCGAGACTTGATTTCGCCGCGCTATTTGCTGCGGCAGATAGCGGTGATGAGATAGCGGAGCAGATACGGGCGCGCTCGATAGCTATCTGGAAGGCGTGTGCTCTGTCTTTAGTTCACGCTTACGATCCCGACCTGTTACTTATCGGCGGTGGAGTCATGAGGACTACCTACCCGATCTCGTCTGCGATTCAGAAGCATCTTGATACTTATGCCTGGACTCCTTGGGGCAAAGTACATGTAAGTGCGGCTGCGCTCGGCGGCAACGCCGCCTTATATGGTGCCGTTCCTCTCCTTCAGGAGCAGCTTTGATTTCTAATTACGATAAGTACCCCAGAATTGCAGTTACGGCCGATTCCTCGGAATGCCATTCCGGGTGGGCGGCCATTGTTGAGAGACTTCGAGGTGCATCCGAGCCCGGATGCACGATCTGCATTGAGTGTTACCCGGGGATTTTCGAGGAAGAGATAGCGTCTGCCTTGAAGGACTTCTTTCCGGCGGCGCAACTTTTTCGTACACGCGACTGCTTAAAACAGCCTTCGAATATAGAGGCGATGGTGGCGCGCGATCTTTCGGACGATCCGGTATTCGGGCGACTGAGCGGCCTCGATCTTGTTGACTTTTTCGACTCGTCGCGCTTAGCCGACCTGAAGCATATCCTGGCCGGCAGCAACTTCGTAGTGATCTTGGGAACGGGCGCGCTTCTCGTAGTCGAGCAACCCGATGTCTTGGTTTTTGCAGACGTTGCGCGCTGGGAGATTCAAAGAAGGCAGCGTCAGCGGCGAGTTGCTAATCTGGGCGCCGAAAATTTGCAGGCAAGCGCCGCAGAGAAGTACAAACGCGCTTTCTTTCTAGACTGGCGAGTTGCCGACAAATTCAAGAAGCAGGTCTTGCCGCAGCTCGACTGGCTGCTCGATACCAACGAGCCGGGGCAACCGAAGATGATTTCGGGCGCCGCGTTCCGCCGGGCTCTCAAACACGTAGTCTCCCGCCCCTTCCGGGTTCGTCCGTTTTTCGATCCTGGTCCATGGGGTGGTCAGTGGATGCGAAAAGTCTGCGATCTGCCAGCAGAACCGCCGAACTATGCCTGGTGCTTCGACTGCGTGCCCGAGGAAAATAGCCTGCTGCTCGCGTTCGGTGATCTCACCATTGAGGTTCCCGCGATCGACCTGGTATTCAGCCATCCGCGCGAGCTGCTGGGTGAAGCGGTACACGCCCGCTTCGGCACAGAGTTTCCGATTCGTTTCGACTTCCTCGACACCATGGAGGGCGGCAATCTCTCGCTTCAGGTTCATCCCCTCACCGAGTACATAGCGGAGCACTTCGGCATGCACTACACGCAGGATGAAAGCTACTATTTGCTGGATAGCTCTGAGGACGCCTGCGTTTATCTCGGCCTGAAAGAAGACGTCGATAGAGCGCGTATGATCAGCGATCTTCGCTCTGCCCAGAACGGGGGTCTTCCCTTCCCTGCGGATCAATATGTAAATCGCTGGCCCGCGAATAAGCACGATCATTTCCTGATACCGGCCGGGACTATTCATTGCTCGGGCCGGAACAGCATGGTGCTCGAAATCAGCGCTACTCCGTATATCTTTACTTTCAAACTTTGGGATTGGGGCCGCTTAGGGCTGGATGGCCGCCCGCGGCCGATTCACCTTGATCAGGGAATCCACAATATTCAATGGGATCGAACGACTGCTTGGGTAAAAGAAGAGCTGATCGGCCAGGTCAAGTTAGTCAATCAAGGACCTGGGTGGACGGAAGAGCGGACGGGGCTTCACGAGCGCGAGTTCATCGAGACACGCCGACATTGGTTTACGAGCAAAGTTCCGCATTACACCAGTGGAGGCGTTAACGTGTTGAACTTAGTAGAAGGGTGCGAAGCCGTGGTCGAGAGCCCGCAAGGCAAATTCGAGCCGTTCGCAATTCATTATGCCGAGACGTTCATAGTGCCCGCCGCGACCGGCGCTTACACCATACGTCCGACGGCCGCTACTGAGAAGCCACTTGCCACTATCAAGGCTTTCGTTCGTACGCGGGCCTGAGCTAAGTCGACTTACTTATTAATCACCCGGATAGTCGCTACTTCGAAAGGCTTAAAGCTGACACTTACGCTATCGTTCTCAACCGGTAACTCCCGAATGTCGTTCTCAACACCAGAACACAGTTTTGCAGAAGCGATTGACGACCGGGTGAAATGTAAGCGAGTCTCCCCTTCCTTGCCCGCTAGTTCCTGCAAACGTAATATGACGCCATTCCCATCCTCGGCTTTCTTCCAGGTAACAAGGGCAATATCCTGGCTCGTTGTTTCCAGGAAACTAGTACCGGCGGCAGGCAGCGGGCGTGGCGGATCTCCGACTTTATCCTGGCCTACAACGTAGTTCACTTCCATCGGGCGCATTGCTTCCAGACCGAGCTGGCTGAGAGCACGGCCATCCCATTGCGGACTGCTCGTGACAATGAAGCGAAACGTAAAGTCTCCTCCCTGACCCGCCCGGTAATTCGTATGCCAATAATTATTCATCGCGTATGAAAAAATCGTTCCACTCTTCGGATGGAATTCGCCCGGCCACTTGCCGCGGTTGATATCCCCGAAACTGGCGAGCGATGCGTCCACTGGTACGATCCCCACGGCAAGGCTCGCATCGTGCACGGCCATACCCTGTTGAACGTTGAACCATTCCAGGCTCCCGCCTTTCATCAGGTCGCGAGCAGGATCTATCCATTCCTGTTGATTGGCAAAGCGGAAGGCCGGATTCGTAACAGCTGCCGGAAAAGCGAAGTACACTGCCTCTTTATCAGTTGTGAAATCTTTCTTCACGCGATAGCGGAACTCGATTTTCTTCTCGTCGTTAAAGAGCAGTATTTCGGTCTGAATCTCCGGAGTCTTCACATCTGAGCTCGATAACCGGATCGACTGCCCCCAAGCCGTTTGTTCCACACCATCTAACTTGCCCTGCGAAGCAGGATGGATCGTCAACTCACCAGGCGCCAGCGCCGGAAACGGATTAATCATCTGAGTATCTCCGTCTCCTCCCGTTACATAGAGATACTGGCCAAATTTATAAGGGCTCTTGGTGTCGACAATCTCGCGTTGTAGTTGCTTATCATAGATGCTGGCTAACGCTCCTGAGCTCGCATCCACTGTCACGCGATAGAAATTGTTCTCTATCGTCTTCTCCGACAATCGCTTGATCTCGGGCGAGCCCTGCCGTTCATAGGCGATACTGAAACACTTGTACCCGACAGGGGGCAGATCTTTTGCCAGAAAACGCACGTGCAGAAAGCCCTGCCTTGCGTAAAGAACCTGAAGCGGGACTTCTTGCTGGGTTGTTAGGTCGACCAGTTTGGGATGTTCCAGCAAGTCGGTCTCGACTACTCCGTTGCGGCGCCAATTGAGCGAGTTGAAAACCACCAGGGTATTCGCTGGAATGTGAATCTGGTCCGCTAGTTGACTGAGCGACCTATTCATCACATCCTCGATTTCATCTGCGGCCTGCACCGCGCGGTCATCTTTAACCTTGATCTGCCTCACCGATTCGGAGTGATCGGGCTGCGAAACAGAATTGTACGAAAGCCAGGTATGCTCCGCAAAAAGCATGATGTTCCGCCAGATGTCTGTAAATGCGCCCACCGGCGGATTGAGATTGGCATCTACCGAATGCATGGCAGAAGACAGGATCTCGGCTGACAGAGCGCGGTTTTGGTTCTGTCGGTCCTCGGCCGCAAAATACGCATCGCTGCCGATGCCGTCCTCCCAGTAGCCGCCGCCGTCGCCCTTGAAGACCGGCAAGGACGCTGCAAAATGCGCATCTACGTAGTGGAAGAAGTCGGGGAACGTCGAATAGTTCAACTTCGGAAAGGCGTACTGCTTGTTCCACTCGGTGGCGAAAGTTGCCGTGGCCGGCACCAGGTCTGTATTCTCTACCTGCGTTCCATACAAGAGCGCGACATCAGGCTTGTAAGCCGGTTTCGAATAAGCTTGCAGATAGATAGGCAGCGACTCACGAACGGCCGGCAGCTGAGGTGTTAGCCCGAAGAGCACCTGCACCTGTTGATAGTGGCGTGAGTACCAGAATAAGACTTTCTTGCCATCGGGACCCTGCCAAAAGAATGGAGATTTTTCGTTCCATTGATCGTAATAGAAGATCGGTGCGCGATCGTTGTTAGCAGCGGCAACCCAGTATTTGACCCCGCTGCTCGCAAGTACAGATGGATAACTCCCGGAGTAAGTGGGAACATCTGTGATATTTGCGTACTCGAACGGAAGGTCATACTGGCGCGCGTATGCTTTCGACTGATAAAGAGAGCGGTATAACGTTTCGAGTGAAGCGTAGCCGGTAAGCAGATTGAAGTACTGCACAGGCATTGCCATTTTGCCGCTTCGAATAAGGCCAAGAACTTCCTCCTGCTTCGCCTTTGGGCGCGTCTCGAGCAGTTGCTGTAGATTCCAGGAGCCGTCCATCGAAAACCGGAAGTCCGGGTGTTCCTGAATCAAGCTGGTGGCTTGCGAGAGAACTCGCGCTTGCGTTTCTGCGACTTTGCCTTGATAATCCGTGAAGCCGACGTCCAGATGCGTATGCGGCACGACGAATATAGTCCACTTACGCTGCGAGGTCAGAGTAAAAGCCTTTGATCCTTTGCTATCCGCGCCGACACGAAGTCTGCCGGCAGTGGCCCCCGTCCATTCGGGCACATCGAACGAGATTCGCTGCTCACCGAAATTTAAAGGAGCAAGCTTGGCAGTAAAAGGCTTTCCCGCTATCTCCAGCGTGATAGCTCCAGCCGTCACCGGCTGATTAGAACGCACAAAGACGTCGACAACTTCTGTCAAGCCGCTAGAGCTTTGGCGATAAAAGATCGTCGGTTCAACCGACGTCTCTATTCCGCTGCTCGCAGTTCCCGAAGAGGCCTGCTCCAGACTGATCGCGTCGTAGCTGATGCCGCCGATCTCCTCCTCGCCGGGCGGAGTCGCGGGTTCGTTTGTACACGTTATCGCGATTGAGTTCTCACCCTGCTTCAATAGCGCGGCGGGGATCTGAATTTCAAGATTGCTTTGCGCTTCGTGCGGATCGAAGGCGTAGGAGAAATCGCTGCGCGAGTAACTGAGCTTTGGATGCAGGTAGAAAATTCCGGCATGCCCGTTCACATCTATGCGCAAAGCAGGAATACGCGGTTGGTCAATCAGGGTTCCAATCTTGAGCGTGAATCTTCCCTGCACCGAGGGGAGCTCGAAAGCGACTCGGTAGGTATCGCCGCTCACTTGGCGGCCAGGCCAATCTCGTTTAAAGTCGCTTACTCCAGCCCGGAAGCTGATCGAATGCTCGGCCGCTTTCGAAAACTCGACAGGGGACTGATCAAACTTGCCGATCTGCCAGACCACCCGGCTTTGCGCGTTCAGATTCGCAAGCGGAGTTAGCAGGAAGAAGGGCACTAGAGCACAAAGCCGAATCATTTGGGGCAGGATTCTCTCTTTCGAATAGGATGGTTGATACGACGCGAGTCAGTAAGTTTACGCGCGAACAGGACCTTGCACACGCCGCTACGAAATCATATCGCTCTCGCCGCTACCCGCGAAGGTCCGGGCCAGCTTTCCTTGATTATTTCCACGCTGGTGTCTTCACTGGGCGGCTTTCTTTTCGGTTACGACAACATTGTCATTAGCGGCGCCATCGGCCATCTATCGAATTTTTATCATCTTGAACCCGCAGCAATCGGCTGGGCCGCCGGCTGCGCGTTAATTGGCTGCCTGATCGGTTCGGCCTGCTCAGGTGCTTTCGCGGATCGGTTTGGACTTAAGCGGGCCCTCTATACCTGCTCGGCCTGCTTTGCGCTTTCCTCCGTCGGCGTGTGGCTGGCGGGCAGCTTCTCGCAATACGTTATGTGGCGGATCTTAGGTGGAGTCGGAATCGGCGCAGCTTCGATCGTCGCCCCGATGTATATCGCCGAGATTGCGCCTGCTCGCGTCCGCGGACGCCTGGTCGTCTTTTATCAGTTCGGGATTGTCACAGGCATCTTGGCAGCGGTGTTCGTGAACTGGTTAATCGAGCGGTCGGGCAGCGAAACATGGAACGTTCAGCATGGCTGGCGTTGGATGTTCGCGGTTGGCGCAATTCCCGCTGTGCTTTTCGCCATTGCCATCTCCTTTGCGAAAGAGAGCCCACGCTGGTTGATGAAGCGCGGATTGGAAGTACAGGCGCGCTCGGTTCTCGCAGCCATCAACGGTCCCGTTGCGGCCCGCTCGGAAGCGCTCTCAATCAAAGACTCTTTAGCCGAAGAGCACGGCGGGTTAAAGGAGTTGATCACCGGTCCGTTCCGGCGGGCTCTCTTGGTCGGCTTCTTCTTAGCCGCATTCTCACAAACGAGTGGCATCACCGCTCTGCTCTCGTTCCTTCCCGAGGTTTTCAAAAGCGCTGGCCAGAATGTGACTGATGCTTTCTCCCAATCGGTTTTGGTCGGCATCGTCAATCTCACGTTTACGGCCGTGGCTATCTGGCTGGTCGACAGAACCGGCCGCAGAACACTGCTGCTGTGCGGCACTGCACTACAGACCGGCTCGCTAGGGATCGCTAGTCTCCTCTATTGGACGAAAGGGTCAGGTAGAGCTCTTCTGATCGCGATAATGATCTTCGTTGCCGGGCACGCTATCGGAAACGGGGCCGTCTGCTGGGTGATCATCTCGGAAATTTTCCCGACCAAGATGCGCGGTGCGGCGATGTCGATTGCGACTACCGCTATTTGGATCTCGGCCTACTTGGCCAATCAATTCTTCCCCTTAATGGAACGCCGCCTGCAAAGCTACGGCACCTTCGGAACGTTCGCTTGTATGGCCGCGCTCAACTTCGCCTTCGTAGCGCTTTACGTCCCCGAGACAAAGGGATACTCACTCGAAGACATCAGCAGAATGTGGTCTCAGACTAAAGTTTCCGGGGAGCAGCGATAGCCGCTGTCGGCAGCATGCTCTCCAGTCACAGACTTGTTTGTATTTCAAGGAAGAGGGAGTCAAGATGAGCAGAATCGGTAACGTGGAGAGTTTGTGGCGCTACCCCGTGAAGAGTATGCGCGGCGAGGAACTACAAGCGGCCTTTCTCGGCTACGCCGGTGTATATGGCGATCGCCTTTACGCATTCCATAGTTCCGCAGCCAAGAAAGGATTTCCCTATCTCACCGGGCGAGAGCAGAACGAGATGATACTGTATCGCCCGCGTTATCGCTATCCCGAGCAAGCAGCACAGCCCCCGAATCTGGCCGACGCGGAAGCGTCGCCGCCTGGAGCCACGCCCCTCTACCCACCAGCTTCCGGGTTCGCGCTTGATGTTGAAACGCCTTCTGGGACGACACTGCCGATTGAAGATCCTGCTCTGCTCGAACTGCTCCGCGGCGGGATCAGAGAACGTCACGAACTGACCTTGCTTCGGTCGGAACGAGCTATGACGGACTGCCGCCCGGTATCACTTTTTTCGATACAAACCGCTCAGCAGCTTACCGCAGAGCTGGGAACGGACATAGGTACCCGGCGCTTTCGTGCGAATATTTACCTGAACCTGTCAGCGGCGGGCGGCTTTGCAGAGGACGAATTCCTCGGCCGCAAGCTGCAGATCGGCTCGAAAGCAGTGGTCTCGATCCTGGAACGTGATCCCCGCTGCAAGATGATCACGCTCGACCCCGATACTGCGCAAGCGAATCCGGAGATCATGAAGCAGGTGGCGAAAGCTCATGGAGGCAGAGCGGGAGTTTATGCAGCCGTGCTGGTTGAAGGAATGATCCGTCACGGCGATGAGGTAACCGTCTGCTAAAGTCGGCCTTCATTTCATAGCAGCAGTGGCAGTGCCGCTGCACTTCGAGTTCTCCTCTAAGTAAGGGAAGGCCGTGATGCGCAATTTCGCGGCTCCGTACGGTACTAGCGTCAATGTCTGCAGCGGATCGGCTGACTTTACGGGACTAACCGGCACCGGCCCGGCGGAGTTTTGCTGCGTCGACCATTGAGCATCCCGGCGCGCCTTCACTTTGAGCGCAACAGCCGGGCTTTCTACATTGAACGGGATCGCGCTCACCGATTGCTCTACAACAGACGCCTCGCAATCGCCCAGCGCGACCGCGTAGTTCCATTGCTTGTCAGAAGTGATCTGCCAGTCTGCTGATTTGTCTGTGTACTTCTTGAGCGGTGCCCACGAGCCGTCGAGCGGGAGCGAGAAGACTAGCGGACCACGCTCGAAAACAGCAGCGTCATGGAACCAGTGCGTCACCCGCGGTTCCATCCCAAAGGTCACGGCAACTCGATCTCCATCTTTCCAGGTGCGGTTGAGCGGCGAGAGCGCTTGCGCGAGGCGAGTCGTTTTGCCATGTACTTCTGCGCTCGCGTTTGTTGCCCAGGCAGGTACGCGCAGCACCAGCGTAAACGGCGCCGGGCGCGCCGTGTGCACCGTGAACTGAGCTTTGCCACGGAACGGATACTCCGTTTCTTCCTCGATCGAAACTTCGACGCCATTCAGCTTTGTATGAACACTGCTCGGCGCGTAAGCGGCCGCGACCAAGCCATCATTTCCGGGCGTTGTCATCCATAAGCTCGAGATGAGCTTCGGCCAGCCCTGATGCAAGTTGGCCGTGCAGCAGCCGAAGTTGGGTTCCAGACCGAACAAGTTGGAATCGTTGCCGTTGGTCGACCATTGACGGTGGGCCCGCGTGCAGGCGATCTGGTTCGGCTGCTGATCGTATTGATGCGACCACATATCGTTCGAGAGCGTGCCGGGTAAGGCATTATACGCCACCTTCTCCAGCCGGTCCGCCAGCTTAGGCTCGCCGAGGATGGCGAAGGCTTGCTCAAGAGAAAACATGGTCTCGACCACCGCGCAGAGCTCAATGCCTTGCGAAGGATCGGGGCCCGCAAAATGCTCGTCGCCGCTAAACATGCCGTTCGGCAGGCCATGGTATTTGTCGAGCATCGCCAGCTGCTGATCGAGGCCTACCCGATCCTGTGAACCTCCGCTGACTAACCACCAGACCGGCGCCGCCTTTAGCGCCATTGCATTGTTCACGCCGTGCGTCTGCATGGCACGATCCGGCAGCGGATCCGCTTTGCTGAACCCGAGACTTTCGCGCGTTTGCTTAGAAGTGTACTGGAAATTCGCGAACTGCGCTTGCCAGTCGTATCCCTGCCGATGCAGCAGACGCGCAAGATCCAACAGACTTTTATCTCCGGTCCGATTGTAGAGCCACAGGACCGTGTACACATTGTCCTGCCATCGGTATTTGCCCCAATCTTTCAGAGGACGGCCCGGCAATTCCCGCAGCTCATACGAAAAATACTTTTCCATCAGCGGAATCACGCGCGCATCGCCAGTCGCTTCCTGATATTGGGTGAGGACTTTAAGCATCACCATGCGCGGCCACCAATCGTCATTGCGCGGTGGCCCAATCTGGCCATTCGGCTGCTGATGATCAAGCGTCCAGTCGACCCACTGCTTCGCTTTGCGAATCAATGCCGGGTCCTGCAGTTCGTAAGCGAGCGGCAGCAGGCCATCGAGGTAGTATGGTCCGCGCTCCCAGGATTCGCCGCTACCGCCCAGCCACCCGCTGTTTGGGCCGACGTCGCTCCAGAACTCCCCAAGGTGGCCCGTCAATCCTGCCGCCTGAATCTGAAGTTGCTTTCGGAGCCAACCCCTTGGCTCTACTGCTCCCAGCGGAAGCGGATTGTAAGTATTGGGCTTTAGCGGCGCACGGTTCTGGACCGCAGCGATCCCGGCCGTCTGAGGTGACCCGAGACAGGTGAGGCCAAGAATCCCACAGCACAGCAGTAGAGGAGTGCGCATCAGCTACTATTCTGCGGTACAGATCAAAGCGGTTCGAGGCTAAACATCCCACTCGGCTCTCCTGAGAGCGCACCCAGACGCTGCTTCCGTGCATCGAAGGAAAGCATGTTAGCCAAAAGAAAACTAGGTACCCAGGGACTCGAAGTCTCCGCTTTAGGCCTCGGATGCATGGGAATGAGCCAGGCATACGGGGTGCCGGACGACAAGGAATCAATTGCGACAATCGAGCGAGCACTCGAGCTCGGGCTGGATTTTTTCGACACGGCTGAAGTCTACGGGCCGTTCGTCAACGAAGAACTCCTGGGAAAAGCTCTTAGAGGACGCCGCGATCGGGCCATCATCGCCACCAAGTTCGGCTTTCGCATTGAAGATCGCAAGATTGTGGGCACCGATAGCCGCCCCGAGCACATTCGCGAAGTTGTGGAGGCTTCTCTCAAGCGCCTCGGGACGGACCACATAGATCTTCTGTACCAGCATCGTGTAGATCCAAATGTCCCCATAGAAGATGTGGCGGGCACAGTCGGCGAACTGGTGCGTGCCGGGAAAGTGCGCTATTTCGGTCTTTCAGAAGCTGGCGAAAAGACCATCCGGCGTGCTCATGCAACGTATCCCGTGACTGCGCTGCAAAGTGAGTACTCGTTATGGGAGCGAAACCTGGAGCCGCAGATCATTCCGGCTCTGCGCGAACTCGGAATCGGTCTGGTGCCGTTTAGTCCGTTAGGACGCGGCTTTCTGACCGGGACCGCGAAACGCGCCGAAGATTATCCGGAAGGCGATTACCGGCGCGGAGACCCACGTTTTCAAGGAGAGCACTTCGACGCCAACGTGCGCGCTGCGTCCGTCGTGCAGGAGATTGCAGCGTCCAAGAATGCCAAATCGGGACAGGTTGCTCTTGCCTGGCTATTGCAGAAAGGGCCTGATATCGTACCGATTCCAGGAACTAAGCGGCGAACTTATCTGGAAGAGAACATTGCCGCCGCATCGCTAGAACTTTCGAACGATGAAATGCTGCGAATCGACCACGCGCTGGCGCCCGCGGCCGTTTCAGGACCTCGTTACGGCGAACGCATGATGGCTATGGTCGATCGCTAAACCGGAATGTAGCAAATATCACTGATATAGTTTTGGGCTTTCCCTAACTTTCGTTAGGGGACCCGCCTGTATATCTTTTCTAACCCGCTGTTTTCAGGGAATTCTTTATTCCTCGCTGCTGGGCCTGCCTTCAGCTGCGGCTTTTGCCGGTTCCGCGGACCTTCTGGTCAACATCACCGTAGCACCGAACCCGGTCGTTGCCGGTGCGAACGTCACCTATCACGTCACGGCGAGCAACAACGGGCCATTCGCCTCTACCGGCGTCGTTTTGACCCACACGCTTCCTTCCGGGCTCAATTTTGTCTCGCTTAGCCCGACCCAGGGTTCGTGCTCCGGCACCGCCACTGTTACCTGCTCCTTTGGAAATCTGGCGCTTTACGGGAGCGCCTCGGTCGATATCGTAGCCCGAACCACAGCCGCGGGCACATTCACCGACTCTGCTTCCGTTACCGGCAATGAACTCGATGGAGACCCGAGCAACAACAGCCTGAGCAAGAGCCTCACCGCCAATGTCGGTGCCGACCTCAGTATCGGCATCACCGGAAGCCCGGCGACGCTGACTGCGGGCAGCAATATCACCTATACGATCACGTCCGGCAACGCCGGTCCATCGCCCGCGACGAACGTCACGGTGAGCGATCCGATACCCGCTAATACAAGCTTCGTCAGCGCCAGCGGCAGCGGTTGGAGCTGCGCGAATTCGAGCGGCACCATCAGCTGCTTGCGATCGGGCAGCTCCGCCATTGGCGCTCTGCCGAATATCACGGTCGTCGTAAAAACTACCGCCAGCGGAACAACCACCAACGTTGCCACAATTGCGGCAAACGAAGGCGATCCCGATTCGAGCAACAATACCGCGAGTCTGAGCACGACTGTGAACGCGGGTGCGGACGTGCAAATTACTGCCGTCACGACAACGGGCAGTCCTGTGGCCCAAGGCAATCCGCTTATCTACACCATCTCCGTCAAGAACAACGGCCCGGACCCCGCTACCGGCATCACGGTCACCGACCCTTTATCCTCGAAGGTCACTTACGGAAGCGCTTCAGGCACCGGCTGGACTTGCAATGCTGCTCCGGCAACGACGGTCACCTGCACCCAGAGCGGCCCCGTCGCATCCGGCACCACGCTTGGGCTGATCACCATCAACACGACCGCGACCACTACCGGCAGCGCTTCGAACACCGCTACAGTTGCCACCACCAGCACGGACCCGGTCTCGAGCAATAACAGCAGCACTGCGGCTACAGTCTCGATCAACCCGGCCGGTGCCGATCTGTCGCTTAGCCAGGTAACTTCACCGAATCCCGTGGCGGTGGGCGCAAACGTCAGCTATTTGTTCACCGGCAAAAACAATGGGCCGTTAGCGACCACTGGCGTCATCACCATCACCGATACGCTGCCTTCCAATCTCACCTATGTCAGCGGTAGCGGCACTGGCTGGAGCTGCTCGAATTCGCCCCCCGGCACGATCACCTGCACAACGGCCGCGACATTGAACAACGGCGTCTCCGCGAATACACTGACGATCGTCGCCACCGCTAACGGATCCGGAACCATCACGAACAACGCCTGCATCGCAGTTGCGAGCCCGACCGATCCTAACGCCGGCAACAATTGCACTTCCGGAGGCAGCGTAAGTTCCACCAGCACTTTGGCGGATCTAGTGGTAACACAGATCGCAACGCCCAATCCCGTCTACGCGAACGAGGCTCTCACCTACACGATAAACGTGGCCAATACGGGACCAGACGATGCACCCAGCGTCAACTTGTACGACACTCTTCTGTCCGCAACGTTTGTGTCTGCCACGCCGAGCGTAGGTAGTTGCGTTCAAAGCTTAACTTTGAGTTGCAGCCTGGGCACGCTAGCAAGTGGAAGCAGCGCAACCGTGACGGTAGTCCTCAAGCCGACTGCGGTGGGCACTCGCTCAAATACGGCGTCAGCCTATTCGGCCACGGTAGGCGATCCTACTACGTCGAACAATATTTCAACCGTATCCAGCGTTGTCAGTGCCAGCGCAGACATGTCACTCAGTCATGTCGCCACGCCACAACCCGTGTTGGTGGGCACGAATCTTACTTACGTTCTCACCGCGCTCAACAGCGGACCTTCCACCGCGACCGGCGTGGTCCTTACCGACACTCTGCCGTCCGGCGTCACGTATGTATCGGCGACTCCCAGCAATGGAAGCTGCGCGCAATCGAACCTGGTTGTAACCTGCAACCTTGGCAGCATCAGCAGCAGTTCGCAAGATACAGTAACAGTCGTAGTCACGCCGACCGCGTCCGGTTCTATCACCGCGAACGCCACGGTCACCACGGGATCGCATGATTCCGTTCCCGGTAATAACTCGGCAGCCGCAACCAGCACCGTAAATCCCGCCAGCGTGGACGTACAGGTAACGAAGTACGGCACACCCAACCCCGTCGCTTATGGGGGCACTGTCACGTATACAGTGACCATCCATAACAGCGGACCTTCTATTGCGACCGGTGTGGTCGCGACCGATACGCCGATGACGCAGTTTACGTTTGTCTCGGCGGCTCCCAGCCAAGGTAGCTGTTCCGGTACGAGCCCAGTCGTATGTAATATCGGCACACTGGCGAATGGCGCAAACGCCACCATCACGATGGTGATGAATGCGACTGCACTCGGGACATTTACCAATCAGGTTTCTGTGACGAGCAATGAAACAGACTCCAATTCGGCCAACAACACGGCGAACGAACCAACGACCTCGCGGCAGGGTGCGGATCTTTCAGTAACAAAGTCCGCCAGCGCCAGTTCCATCTCCAAAGATGGCATGGTCACTTACACCATGGTGGTCGCGAATGCCGGCCCTCTCGACAGCGTCACCACAACTCTGACCGACACTTTGCCTGCTGGCCTTACCTTTGTTTCCAGCAGCACGAGTAAGGGATCTTGCAGCGGAACCACTACCGTCACCTGCGATTTCGGAACGCTCACGAACGGCGCAAACGCTACGGTGACGATCGTCGCCGCGGGCGCGGCAGCGGGCCTAACGACAAACTCGGCCACAGTCTCCGGCAGTGAACCCGATCCGAACAATACCAACAACACCGCCACTGCTGCCGTGACAGTTACGCCCGTTGCGGACTTGACCATCACGAAAACGCATAGCGGCAACTTCACAGTTGGCCAGCAGGCAGCCTACACGGTCACCGTGACAAACGCCGGGGGTGCAGCCACCACTGCTCCGGCCACATTCACCGATACCCTGCCCGCGGGCCTGTCGTCTCCGAGCGCCACCGGATCTGGCTGGAGTTGCAGCACCGTGTCTCAAACCGTGAGCTGCAATCGTTCCGACGCACTCGCCGCTGGGGCGAGCTATCCGGCTGTAACCGTGACCGTGGCCGTCGCCCCCAATGCCTCCGCGAGCATCGCCAACACGGTGACCGTTTCCGGGGGCGGCGAGTTGAAAACGAGCAACGATTCCGCGGCTGATACCGCCACGGTCATTCAGAAACCCGACCTCACGTTGACCAAAACCCACATCGGAAATTTCTCCCAGGGACAAGCTGGCGCGGCGTTCACTCTGACGGTGAGTAACATCGGCCCGGCCCCGGCATCGGGCACCGTCACAGTCACCGATACTCTTCCCGACAGTTTTATTCCCGCCACTGCCACCGGTACCGGATGGTCTTGCTCCGTTACTGGCCAATCCGCGACATGCACTCGCTCCGATGCACTCGCTGCCGCAGCGAGCTACGCCCCAATCACTCTCGCGGTCAACGTCTCAGGTACGGCGCCTGCCAGCGTCACGAACACCGCGGCTGTTTCATTACCCGGTGAGCTGGTTACTTCCAACAATTCGGCGTCCGACACAGTCACTATCAACGGCGTTCCCGATCTCACCGTCGGCCTGACCAACTCTGGAGCGGCATCTGAAGGCGGTTCGAGCAGCTTCTCAATCAGCTCAACCAACGTTGGCGGCTCGAGCTCGATCGGGGCAGTAACCATCGCCGATACATTCCCTTCAGGTCTCACACCGGCTACTCCGACAGGCACCGGCTGGAGTTGCTCGGTGACTGGCCAGGCCATTACCTGCACGCGCACCGACGCGCTCGCCCCTGGAGCGAACTTCCCGGCCATCACAGTTCCCGTGACGATTGCCAACAACGCGCCGGCATCGGCTACCGATACTGCAATCATCTCCGGAGGCGGTGAGGTAAACACCGCGAACAACTCCGCCACCAGCACTCTTGCGATCGCGCCCCTTCCGGATCTGACATTGACCTTGACGCATACGGGAACTTTCTCGCAGGGCGCGGCGGGCACGTACCTGCTCCAACCCTCGAATCTCGGCGGCGCTGCGTCGTCCGGTCCGGTAACTGTATCCGACCCTCTGCCTGCGGGCGCAACGTTCGTCTCCGCCACCGGGTCCAATTGGACCTGCAGCCTTACGGGTCAGACAGTCGCCTGCACCAACCCCGACGCGATTGCGATCGGTGCAACAGCGCCAGCCATCACGCTGCTTGTGAATGTCTCGACCAATGCTTCCGCGACGATCACCAACACCGGGACCGTTGCGGGTGGATCCGAGACGAACACCAGCAACGACTCCGCCACCGACATTACGCCAATCACCGGTGTTCCCGACCCAACCATCGCCATGACCAACAGCGGCGGCTTCAATCAAGGCGGCAATGGGACGTTCACACTCAAAGTCTCGAATGTGGGTGCGGCTGCTACTTCCGGAGCGATCACGGTGGTCGATACCTTCCCCGCCGGAGTAACTCCGACGGCCGCGGCGGGCACGGGCTGGAGCTGTACCATTGCAGCTCAAACCGCTACCTGCAACCGATCCGATGTGCTCGCGCCGGCCGCGCTCTATGGGGACATAACAGTGTCGGTTCACATCCCGGGCAATGCACTGCTCGCGTTTACCAACACCGCCACGGTCTCCGGCGGCTCCGAGACCAATCTTGCAAATGACACGGCATCCAATCCGGTAACGCTCGGTCTTGGACCGGATCTTACGATCACTCTGACCGCGGCCAACGGTGCGGCGCAGGGCCAGACCGGGTCGTTTAGCATTGGCAGCTCGAACGTTGGCGGAGTCGTTACGAGCGGCCTTGTGACTATCAGCGATACGTTTCCCACCGGGATCACTCCAGCCGTTCCCAGCGGCTCGGGCTGGAACTGCGCGGCAGCCGGACAGACCGTCACCTGCACTCGTTCTGATGCTCTGGCGCCCGGCGGCAATTACCCGGCGATTGCCGTGCCCGTGAATGTTGCTTCGGCTGCCCCGGCAACTCTAGCCGATACAGCCACAGTCACAAACACCAGCGACGTGAATGCGGCCAACAACTCCGCGAACGCGAATCTTAACGTCGCCACTGCGCCCGATCTCACGCTTGTCCTTTCCGCGACGAGCATTTTCTCGCAAGGCGGCACCGGAGCATTCGTGTTGACGGCATCCAATATAGGCGGCGTGCCCACGACCGCGGCCGTTTCAGTGATGGACACATTGCCCTCAGGTCTTACACCGATCTCTGCCAGCGGGCCCGGCTGGACATGCCGGATAAATGGTCAGACAGTGACTTGCGATCGCTCGGATGCGCTGGCAGGTGGAGGAACGAGCTACCTGCCGATCGCTTTATCCGTCAACATTGCGGCGAACGCGCCGCTCACTTTGACCGACAACGCGGTGGTAAGTGGCGGTGGCGAGTTCAACCTGAGTAACGATTCTGCCACTGCGACTGTGTCTGTGGGCGCGGTATCCGATCTGACGGTTACAAAAACGCACACCGGCAGCTTCACCTCGCTTTCGCCAGGTATCTACGAGATCGTTGTTTCGAACGGAGGCGGGATGGCTACCGCTGGCACGGTGACCTTAACCGATCCGATGCCTGCCAGTCTGACGCCGATTTCCGTCTCAGGTGCGGGCTGGACTTGCTCGACCGCGTCACGCACCGTGACCTGCACGCGCAGCGACGCTCTTGCGCCCGGCTCTTCCTTTGCACCGGTCAAACTTACGGCGCAGGTGGCGGCAGCATTCGCTGGTTCGGTCGTGAATACCGTCACGGTCGGAGGCGGCGGTGAAAGCAATACTTCGAACGACACCGCGCAGGATACGGCCAACGTGACCGCTGTCCCTGACCTCACGATCTCGAAGATGCACAGCGGAACAGGTGTACGCGGCGGGTCTATTGCCTACACGCTTATTGTGAGCAACCGGGCAGCGGCGCCAACCGACGGCACTCTTGTTACCGTTACCGATCCAATGCCTGGTGGCGCGACGCCCGTGTCAGCCGCCGGCTCCGGATGGAACTGCACAATTGCCGGGCAGAACGTCAGCTGTACGCGCCGGGATGTACTCGGGGCGCAGTCATCCTACCCGGCCATCGCCATCGCCGCAACGCTTTCGTCTAGTGCGCCCGCGACGATCGTCAACGCGGCAAACGTGGCGGGCGGCGGCGACGCAACCCCCGGCAACGATCAGGCGCAGGACACGCTGGCAGTCATTGCCAAACCGGATTTAACCGTTACGGCGAAGCAAAACGCGCTTTTCCATCGAGGTTCGGCCGGAGCGTTCACGCTCGAAGTGAGCAACGTCGGCCCGTCGCCTACCGATGGCACGCCGGCTGTTGTTACCGAGACGCTGCCGCCCGGTCTGGTACCGGTCGCGGCTTCCGGCGCGGGCTGGAACTGCAGCATTGCCGCGCAGGTCGTAAAGTGCCAGCGAACAGATATCTTGAATCCGGGCGCAGTCTACCCGGACATTACGGTCGGTGTGAACGTCGCCCTTGATGCCGCAGCCAATCTGATGAGTGCCGTCTCCGTTGCCAATGCTGGCGACTCCAATCCGGCGAACAATACCGCGGCGGTACAGACGCCGATTGCAGCGCCGATCTATCCCGACCTCACAGTTGCCCTCTCCCACACCGGGCAAATCACGCAAGGCGAAAGTTCGCAGTTCTCCGTGCAGGTCTCGAACGTTGGGGACGCCGCTACTTCCGGACCCGTCTCAGTCGGCGGCACGCTGCCGGTTGGCTTCTTGCCTTCGCGTGCGACCGGAAGCGGCTGGAATTGCGCGATCGACGGTGGCAAGTGGCAATGTACTCGCTCGGATTCGTTGACGAACCCGGGTCTTTTTCCGCTGATTGCTCTGATCGTCAACACGGCGCCTGATTCGCCGCTGGGCCTCACGAACACTGCTATTGTCAGCGGCGGCGGAGAGCAGAATCTGGCCAATGACTCGGCATCCGATCTCGCCCGCCTGGTGCTTCCACCTCTGCCTCAGCTTACGATCACGATTACTGCGGATCGAACCGATGTCGAAGCAGGGAGCATCATCCTCTACACGATCCAGGTCACGAATCCTTCGGCCATATGCTGCCGAAAACGCCATTGCCGATACCCTGGTGCCTGAAGGCTTTCTGTACGCTTCCGGTACGGCTCGCCTACAAACGGGTGTTGCGCCCTTTGCCGCTATCGTGCCGGCCATCGCCGGCTCGGACCTGAGTTTCGCCCTCGGCACTCTGCCGCCACACGGGCTGGTCACAATCACGTACCGTGCTCGCGTCGGAGTGAACACGCGCACGGGCACCTATACCGACGTCGCTAAGGCAAATGCATCTGGCGCCCACGGGCCAGCATGTCGGCCCCGCCACGGCGCAGGTGCAAGTAAAGGTAGGCGCCAATCCGTTGACGGCGCAGCGTTCGCTGATTGGCCGCGTCTTCGTTGACACAAATGGCGACAGCATATTTGAAAAAGGCGAGATTCCGGTGCCCGGCGTGCGTGTGTTTCTGTCCGATGGTCAGGCAGCCGTTACGGACTCGCAAGGTCTGTATAGCCTGCCGGCCGTACCGCAAGGATCTGTAGTTGCCTCAATCGATGCAATCACTCTTCCTAACGGCTATTCACTTTCAGACGAGGGCGAGCGTCAGGGGCGAAGCTTGACGCGCTTACTGAGAACACCGCTTGGGGGCGGGAGCCTCTTACGCCAGAACTTTGCGTTGCGAGCATTGCCGGGCTTAAAACCGGCGGGTGCTGTTTTAGGATCACTGGCTCCTCCAGCCTCGCCGCAGCCTGTGACACAGACCGCCGCGGCCGCTATTCCCAATCGATCTGCGCGAAGGAATCCCGTGCGACGCATCGAAATCGTTTCCGCTAAGCGCGAAGTACAAGCAGGTGGCCGCGATTACACCACCCTCACGCTCCGGGCATTCGATGAGGAGGGCAAGCCGGTCGAAGGTTTGTTGAATGTGTCTGCGTCCTCAGGGCATTTCGGGCTGCCTGGAAGCGCGGAACACACCGCGGATCCTGCCGTCGCTGATAAAGCAGCTCCGCTCGATTTCCAAAGCATCGGCGCGGGAGCGGGTAATGGCGGCGCAAACATGGGCGGAGCCAATAGCGGAGCCGCGCCAGCTACCGCACAGCCCGGTTCAACTAGAGATTTGCTTCACTCAGCCGGGCCGCAAAACTCGGCTCGCACTCCGCAAAGCGGGAGCCGGCAGGAAACCGTGACGCTGTACAACGGCGAAGCCACTATCCTGCTGACATCTGCGCTCGAGCCCGGCAGCGCACAAATCGTAGCCGCCGCCGAAAATGCTGGGCTTGGCATGGGCGCAAGTACCCGGCAGGTAGTGAGCCGGCTCGACCTGGCGTTTGTGCCCGAGCTTCGCGCTCCCATCTTGGTCGGGCTCGGCGAGCTCTCGTTCGGTCGCGGCGCTCCCGAGATGGCGCTGTTTGACGAGACGGGTCACGTCGAACGCCGGGCTCAGCTCTTTTATTCCGGCAAGCTGCCGGGTACCAATCTGCTCACCTTTGCTTACTCGAGTCAGTCGCCGCTCAACCGCGTGAGCGGCTATGACCAGATGTTCAACATGGACGCGACCAACCAGCAGTATGTCGTGTTCGGCGATTCGTCACAGCGCTTCTATAACGCGCAATCGAATAGCCGCCTCTATGCGCGGATCGATCACGGTCTCTCCTATCTGATGTTCGGAGACTTGAGCGATCCCACCCGGGCATTTGGCGCCGGCGTCAGCAACGCAGACCTGAACAGCCGCGGCCTGACCAGCTTCGATCGCAGCATCACGGGCCTGAAGCTGCACCTTGAGAGCCGCGCGGGCACTGCTCTTTCAGTGGCCGGCGCTCGTCCCGATACGGCCTATGCGCGCGACATTTTCCCGGGCAATGCGCTTGGACTTGTTACGCTTTCGCACCAGGATGTTCTGCCCGGTTCCGAAGTCATTACGCTCGAAACTCGCGACCGCCGCAATCCGGCCATTATCGTGTCGCGCGAAACTCTGCTGCGCTCGAGTGACTACACAATGGATAATCTGAGCGGTTCCATTTTCTTTTTGCGCTCGATCTCCGCGCTTGATGCCGCGCTCAATCTGACTCAGATTGTTATCAGCTACGAGTACCGCGCCATCGGTCTAAGCTCTTCGGTCTACAGCGCAAGAGCCGAGAAACGAATTGACTCCCTCGGCCTGCGGATTGGCGGCAATTTCCTGAACGACCGGCAGGGTGGAACCAGTTCGTTCTTCCTGGCAGGCCTGGAAGCGGCCAAGCAAATGCCGCACCATGGACTGCTCACCCTCGAGGTTCCCGTAAGTCACGGCACGGCGGTTACAACGGGCAGCGCCTATCCGGACGACGGCACGGGCGAACACAACGGAATCGCGGCACACGCCGAGCTCGAACAGCCGCTCACCGTTTTGAGCGGCGTCGTGCACGCAAGTTTTGCGAAGACCGGCGCCAACTTTCTCAATCCGTTCGGGGCAACAACTCTCCCCGGCTCACAAACCGCAGCGGCTGCTTTCGAGTTCAAGCCAATGCACGCGGCTCGGCTGAAACTGGGCTTCACGGACGAGCGCAATAAGACGTCGAACGTGAATAACCACCGATACACTGCATCGCTCGCCTGGAAGCAGTCTGTCAGCGAACGCATCGATCTTACGTTCGGGTATGACAACCGGGACTACAACGACACGCTCGCGCATCGGATTATCGATTCGAACCTGCTCACCTTTGGCGGTGAGTGGCGCGTCACGAACAAATTGCAGACAAGTCTGCGCCGCGAGCAGAACGTAGGCGCGGCCGATCCGACCTATCCGAGCCAGACAGTGCTGGCCGCGAAATACCAGATCTCGCCTGTTACGAAGCTGTTCTATACGCAGCGGCTGTCATCGGCGCCGATTGTTCCGATCGGCGATTTGAGCGGCGCCGGCTTCGCTTCGGTGAACTCGACACGCGATCTGGCGGTTGGGCTTGAGACTAAGGTCAATCCCCGCACCAGCCTTACCAGCCGCTATGAAATTGACAACGGGGTGAACGGCAGCGATAGTTTCGCAGTCATGGGCGTGATCGATCGCCTCCCGCTGAACGAACACACGTCAGTCGATGCCGGCGTCGAGCATGGTCTTCACGTCGAAGGGAAAGGACACGACTACAATGCAGGCACAGCGGCGATCTCATGGCGGCCAACCAAGTTCTTCCGCGCTACCAGCCGCTATGAGCTGCGCGATCAGTTCGGCTTCGCTTCGCTCATCACCGGCGGCGCGGCCGGACGCATCTCGAGCGGCGTCACGGCACTTGGACAGCTTCAGTTCGTGCGCGGAACAGTCAATGCCCAGAGCAGCAGCTTCAATCGCGCAATCGTCTCGCTAGCCATTCGACCGTTGAAATCGGATCGGGCCGGGCTTCTGTTCAGTTACAACGAGCAAAGCGGGCGTGGCTACTTCCTGCAAAGAACCTCCACGCTGCCGGTGCGAGTAGACATCCTGTCGGCCGATAGCTGGTGGCAGCCTCTGAAGCGGCTTGAGCTGTACGGCCGTTTTGCAACCAGCAGCCGCACCGAGATGAGCGATGGGCAGCCCAATCTCACTACCGGAACGTACTTATGGCAGCAGCGCGCGCAGTATCGGTTTGCGCGCTATTTTGACGCCGCGGGCGAAACACGCTTTCTGTGGCAACCGGTCACTGCCACCAAACGACGAACCAGCGCTCTCGAAGCGGGCGGCTGGATCCTGCCCGACATCCGCCTTGGCCTCGGTTACAGCTTCGAATCTGCGCCGGAGTACGCACCCAGTTTTCTCGCCTCGCCCTTGCGCCAAGGCATCTACTTCAACATCACCGGGAAATTCTCACGCTTGTTCAACCTGTTCGGGTCGGAGTGAACGTCTATCCGCTGGAAGTAACCTCGCTCGCCAGGGCGGCATCATTACCGATGAGGTTTCTTGCTTCGAAATTGCTGTCAATCGCAGCGCCTGTGTTTTTTCGTGCTGCTAATCTTCGGTTGCGCTGCCACGGCTTTCGGGCAAAGTGGCTTTGTCAGATCCGGCGGCCAGCCGATCCCCGGCGCAACTGTCACGGTAACGCAAGCAGGCCAGGCATTATCGACCGTAACCGATCTCGACGGCCACTACGGATTCCCGCCCCTTGCGGCAGGCGAATGGTCAGTCACGATCGACATGTTCGGCTTCCAGCCGTTGCAAAAGCAGGTCGATTACTCGCTCGCCAAGGGACCCGTTAATTTCGATATCGAATTGCAGCCATCACGCCTGCTCAGCCGGCTTCAGGAGTTTGCGGCGCGGCGGAACGGCCAAGCGGGTTCTCCGCCAGGCTCTGGATCAGTGAACAACGGGCGAGCCGAAGCGCCGCCAACTGGCCCCGGTAGAGGGTCTACGAAGCAAAACGGTCAGCAGCTCGATGGACAGCTGCAGAACGAGCTTGACGCGCAGCAGCAGAGCGCGGCCGCGCCCCCCTCGGGTGCTCAAAACAGTAACGAGGCTTTTCTCGTCGCCGGTAGCTTGAGCCCTGGCCTCGCACAAGGCACTCAAGCTGATTCAGGGCCTGACACGCGCTCGCTGAACGGTATGAGTGCAGCGAACGGGAACCCGAACGCGCCCGGCTTTGGTGATGGAAACTCGACTGGCCAAAGTAGCGGCGCTGCGTTCGGTGGCGGCTTCGGTGGCGGCGCGTCAGGCAATCGTGGAGGGGGCGGCTTTGGCGCGGGCCGCGGATCTGGAGGACGACGTCCGGGACAAAGCGCCGGCGGGCAATTCGGAAATTTTCGACGGCGCAATCAGCAGATTCACGGGCAGCTTTCGTTCACGCTGCTGAATTCGGCGCTCAATGCCCGGCCCTTTTCGCTGAACGGTCTCGATACGCCACAAGCTTCTTACGCGCAAAGCCGGTTCAGCGTCGTCGTCGGCGGCCCGCTTGTCATCAAGAAGCTCGTCAAAGATCCGAGCACACAATTTTTCCTGACTTACTTCGGCACGCGCGCCCGCAATCCTGTGCTCTTTACCGAGACTGTTCCCACCTTGGCCGAACGGAACGGCAACTTCTCCGGCGCAACCCAATCACTCGGAGCGCAAGCAACCAGCGTTCCTGTTCAGATCTTTGATCCCGTCACCCGGCTGCCATTCCCTGGCAATACGATTCCGCAGAACCTGCTGAACCCCATTGCACTCGGGTTGCTGCCGTTTTATCCGTTGCCGAACCAGCCCGGAAATGCCAACAACTACCAATTCGAGACGGCGCAAGCCAGCAACAGCGACAATCTCGGCTTTCGTTTGCAGCGGAATATTACGAAAACCGATCGCCTGGCCGTGAATTTTCAGTATCAGAATCGCAGCGGAACAACAGCGAACCCTTTTGGCTACTTTGATGACACCAGCGGATATGGCGGCAATATTGCCGTTTCCTGGACGCGCAACATCGGGGCGAATACTGTCAGTAACGCGCAAGTGCGCGTGAACCGCAATCGCAGCGAAGTCACGCCTTATTTTTCGCGGCTGCCGGACACCGCAAGTCAGCTCGGCATACCCGGCACGTCTTCTAATCCGCTGGATTTTGGGCCGCCAACCCTGAACTTCACAAATTTCGCGAGCTTGAGCGATGCCATCGCCGCATTGACTCGCAATCAATCACAAGGCTTCACCGAGAGCTTCAGCGTCTTAAAGGGGCTGCACAGCATAACCATCGGCGGCGGCTACACGCGCGCGGATCTCAGCACGGTCACCAATCCCAACGGCCGGGGCACGTTCAGTTTTACCGGCGTGGCTACGAGCGAACTCAGTGGGCCGAACTGTCAGTCATCGGGCGCAGCGGGCTGCACCGTCCAACCGGGAACCGGCTATGATTTCGCCGACTTTCTGCTCGGTTACCAACAGTCCAGCTCCATCCGGTATGGCAATGCCGCCAATTACTTTTTCGAGAATCAGTGGAGCGGGTATGCGCAGGACGAGTGGAAACCTCGCCCGAATTTAACCCTTCTGCTCGGCGTACGCTACGAATACTTCTCACCCTGGGCCGAGAAGAACGGCCACATGGCCAATCTCGACATCGCTCAAAACTTCGCGAGCGTTACTGTTGTGACCCCGTCGGGATCGTCTCCCAACCCGAGCGCATTTTCCTCTGGCCTCCTGAATCCGGATCGCAACAACTGGTCACCGCGCATCGCGCTCGCCTGGAAAGTGCCGTGGACCAAGAAGTCGACGCTGGTGCGCGCCGGTTACGGCATCTACTACAACGAGCAAGCTTACATCTCGCTCGCCGAGCAGCTTGCGCAGCAGCCGCCTTTCGCGATTTCGAATGCCGTCAATACAAGTTCGAATAATGTTCTGACGCTCGCGCGCGGCTTTCTTACCACCGCGCCGCAGGAGATCACCAACACCTTCGCGGTCGATCGCTTCTATCGCACGCCCTATGCCGGCACGTGGAACGCGAGCATACAGCATGACTTTGGACAAGGGTTCTTTGTCGAAGCCGCCTATCTGGGCACTAAAGGAACGCGCCTCGACGTTCGCATCGTTCCGAATCAGTTGCCGCCAGGCAGCCCTCTTTCCTTGAGTGAACGCGCCCAACTCGGTAACGCAGTTGGCTTCACCTTCGACGAGCCCGTTGGCAATTCTATCTTCAATGCTCTGCAACTTCGCGCGGTGCGGCGCTTCAGTCATGGCTTATCGTTCAACGCTTACTACCAGTTCGCGAAATCCATCGACGATTCTTCCACCTTTGGCGGCGCCGGCAACACCGTCGCACAGGACTGGCTCAATCTCAGCGCGGAGCGCGGCCTGTCCAGCTTCGACGTGCGGCACGAACTGAACTCTACCTTCGTGTATACCTCGCCAGTGGCTGCCGGCACCTCGCGTATTTCGCCTTCGAGCAAAGTCGGACGGCTTCTGAAAGACTGGCAATTGAGTGGCGGGATCACCGCACAGACCGGGGTTCCACTAACGGCCCGCGCGCTCGGCAACACAGCGCAGCTCGCCCAGACCGGCGGGATTGGCAGCGGACGCGCCGAGGCGACCGGTCTGCCCATCGAAGCAGACAGCGGCTTTTTCAATCTGCTGGCTTTCACCGCCGCCATACCTCCAGGCGAGTATGGCAACGCGGGACGTAACACCATTCCAGGTCCCGGACTTTTCAATATCAACCTGGCCTTTGCTCGCTCGTTCAATCTGACCGAGCGGCGCCGGCTCGAGTTCCGCGTCGAATCGAATAACGTGCTGAATCATGTCAACTACACCAACTTGTACACCGTCGTAAATGCGGTGAACTATGGTTTACCAAGCTCCGCCGGCGCAATGCGCACCCTCGACGCTGTAGTGAGGTTCCGCTTTTGAAAGCCGATTCTGTTCTTTGGGCGATTCTCCTGGCAGCCCAACCTCTTCTAGCTCAAACCCCTAAGTTCACCATCAACACGAATGTCGTGGTTGTCAATGTCACAGTTCTCGGCAGAGACGGCAAGCCTATCGAGAACCTCACGAGAGACGATTTTCTTGTCTCTGAGGACGGTAAGCCGCAGAAGCTGCAGGCGGTCGATTTTCAAAGGCTGGATAATCGTGTCCTTCCGCCGCCCGATCAGGTAAAAGCGCCTGCACCCGCGCCAGGGTATAACCCGGACAGAGACAAAGCTGCGGCGCAAACGGGACTCGCGTCTAAGTATCAGGATCGGCGCCTGATCGTCTTGTTTTTTGACTTCGGTTCTATGCAGCCCGCCGAGCAGATTCGATCCCGGGAAGCTGCTATCAAGTTCCTCAACAGCCAAATGACGGCCAGCGACCTGGTTTCCATCCTGACCTACGGTAATGAGCTAAAGACGGTTCAGGACTTTACCTCCGACCGCGATCTTCTCATCGCTACCATCAATAAATTCCGCGCCGGCGAATCCAGCGAAAACGCGTCTGCTGCTGATGCGGGCGCTGATGTTCAAGATCAAAGCGGCCAGTTCGTCGCCGACGAAACCGAGTTCAACATCTTCAACGCCGATCTCAAACTTGCAGCTCTCGAGGACGCCGCTCGCACTCTGGGTCAGTATCCGGCAAAGAAGGCGCTGGTGTACATCTCGAGCGGCATTCAGAAAAGCGGCGTCGATAATCAGTCGCAGCTCCGAGCGACCGTCAACACGGCTGTTCGGGCCAATGTCGCTTTTTATCCGATCGACGCTCGCGGCCTAACCGCGCTGGTTCCCGGCGGAGATGCCACCCAGCAGGGTGCCGCCGGCAGCAATCTCTACAGCGGCGCTGGCCAGAACTCGGTTCGCAACAACTTCGTAAATCAGCAGGAAACTCTGGCTACCCTTGCCATCGACACCGGGGGCAAAGCACTGCTCGATTCGAACGATCTCACTGAAGGCATGCGGCAGGTGCAAAAAGATTTTTCGAGTTACTACATCCTTTCGTATGTCTCGTCCAACACCTCCCTTACTGGAGCTTATCGACGAATTCAGGTAAAGCTTGCTCCTCGCCGCGCTGATCTGCGCGCCAAACTCGATTACCGGCCCGGATACTATGGCCCGGCTACTTTCCGGCATATGAACGATGCCGACAAAGAGGCTCAGCTCTCGCAGGCGCTCATCTCAGATAACCCGGTAACCGATCTGCCGATCGCTGCTGAGGTCGATTACTTTCGCATCGAACGCGATAAATACTTCGTACCGATTTCCGTCAAAATACCGGGTTCCGGTCTCATCTTTCACGGCAAAAGAGCCAAGCAGGCCACGGAACTCGACTTCATTGCCGAAGTCTTCGATGCCCGGAATCGATCGGCGGCGGCCGTACGGGACACGATCCCTCTGAAGGTGAGCACCGATGTCGCCGGCCAGGTAACTCAGAAAAGCATCCAATACGATACCGGCGTGACGCTAACGCCGGGAGCTTACAAGCTTCGCTTCATTGCAAGGGAGAACGGCGAGGGCAAGGTCGGCACATTCGAGGCGCCCTTTTCGATCCCCGACCTCGCTTCAGCCAAGGCTCTCCGAACCAGTTCACTCATTCTCAGCAATCAGCGCGAACCGATTTCAGGCCAAGTCGCCGGCGTGAAAAACAGCAAGAAGCTGCTGGCACAGAATCCGCTGATCGACAACGGTCAAAAACTAGTGCCGAACGTAACGAAAGTTTTCCGGCCGGCTCAGGAACTTCTTGCCTACGTCGAGGTCTACGACCCGGCAATTCCAAGCCAGTTCGGGCCTAATTTTCAGCGGGCCGATGTCGAAGCGAACGTCGCGTTTTACCAGAACAATCGGAAGGTGTACGAATCGGCGTTGGTGCGTGCCAGCCGGCTGAGCGAAGGGCGCGCTGGAACTCTCCCTGTCTGGCTGCAGGTGCCGGTCGCCCAGCTCCCTCCTGGTAAATACGAGTGCCAGGTAAACCTCATCGATCAAGTCGGCCGCAAATTCGCTTTCCCGCGCAGCCCGCTGGCAGTGCTCCCGGCCACGGGCCGCTAACCACACCGGGAGCCGGTCCCGTTTTCAAGTGTTCATCGGCGATCGTGCTCGTGCTCGTGCTCGCGGCCTTCTCGAACCTCGTGATGTTCCGCGCGCGGGCCATCATGCCGGTACGGCGTTGCGTAAGGATGCACATAGGCACCGCGGTTATCCCATGTTCGTACCCAGGGCCGGTTGTCGATTAGGATTCGATGCTCGCGCCAGCCAAAGCCGACGCCACCCCATCCCCAGGGATTGAAAGCCACTCCGATGCCTATACCGGGACCGAATCGGATCGCTCCGGAAACAACGAAGCCAGAGCGCGGACGGGCGAACACGACCAGCGGATTGTAATACGGAACGTAGTAAAGCCCCGGTTGCACCGGAAGAATCTCGATCTCACCTGGTCCCGCTATAACGTGAATATACTGCGTGTCCCGGAGATAGCCGTAGCTGTAGGCTTCTTGCCGCAAGCGCTGTATAGCGTCCATAACCTGGTCCCGCCCGGTAAGCACTGCATTGCCTAAGGCGGTGGTCCATCCCATATACTGCGCCATGTAGTTCAACGTACTTGGAAATGGCAATAGTGCCATTACGCTGGGCGCCCAGGGTAGGTTGTCTTGGCGTATTGCCTGCGCAAGAGCTTCGCCCCGTAGGTACGCGTGATCGTTAGCCCAGCGCGCTGCTTCGGGGATGTCTTGCCAGTAACTCGACGCCGTTAGGACTTGCGCCAGCAGTCCGTCCGGATAGAGCGCGATAGGACCGACCAGTTGATCCAGTTGCTGCGGCGGAAGCGGCGACGTCGGACCATACTGCGGCGGAGGATATTGGCTTTGTGGGTATTGCCCGGCAGTCGGCGACTGCGGGTACTGGCCCTGCTGAGGTGGAGGATACTGCCCCTGCTGAGGCGGAGGATATTGTTGCTGGCTCTGTGGGTAAGAACCCGTCGGCGGGTACTGCGGAGGATACTGCTGCTGCGTATCTTGCGCCCAAGCAGAGCTAGTGATGGACAGGCCGAAAAGAGTAGCGGCCAAAGTTGTTAAAAGTTGTGTCTTTGAGAGCATGGCATGACCTTCTGAAAAGCTGGTTTCAATCAAGCCTTCGCTTATTTGGACGCTCGAGCTCTGGCGCAGGATACGCCGCGGGGTCCGGCATCGAATTAATCCCCGTTAAGGTACTTCTCCACCAAAAACTCTTCGATACCCGATGAGCACAGCGAGAGTTTTGGCCAACCGCTTCTTTGCTACGCACTATGATGTATTCCGGTGATGTATTCCGGGCTAGCAGTGAATTGCCCGCGCTCATTCCTGGAAAGAGGCTAGCTTTATGGATTCGAACTTTGACGTGCGCTATCCGGATTCAGATAGACGCCGATTTCTCAAACAGACAGGGACGAGTCTGGCGGCCGGATTGCTTGCCAGCGCCGTTACGCCCTCTGCCGTTGCACAAGAGACAACACCGGAATCAGTCACCCACGCCGGCGCCGCCCGTCCGCTAAACGAAAAGGAGAAGCTGGCGCGCATTGCATCGAATACCTGGCCGATCCGCTACATCTTCAAATCGCACAGCGACTTCCTCGCTGAAAAACCGACGGTCGAACAGATGAAGAAGAAGTATGGCGAAATCACCATGCTGGATTTTCCCGACTTCACCAAGAAAACTTTTCCGGGCGTCTATCACATGGACCTTTTTTCCGGGCTTTTTGGCGACATGGATGACGAAAGCATGTACGTCAAGACGCAGGTAAATTATGAAGGCGCCAATCGCACAATCACTGAGTTCGATCCCGCCAGCGCCTCCGGCAAAAGGTGGCTCGAGAAAATGGCCAACAAGCAAGTGGCCACGGGTACCCGATGCCACCATATTTCGAACAATGCTCCGCGGGATATCTGCGACCTTGATTTGGAGAAGCGCAAGGCGGGTGTTGCTGTCGCCAAGAATTGGCTGGATGGCGCTGCCATGCTCGGAGCGAAGTCCATGCGCGTCAACAGCGGCGGCCCACGCATCGCGCCCAGCCCCGTTGCCGACCCTAGCTCTTATCCGAAAAACGCCGAGCTTGCCCAGTATCTGACTAACTGCATCGAATCCTTCAAAGAAATGGCTGACTACGGCGGCAAGGTGGGCGTCAAAGTCACGCTCGAGAACCACTGGGGACTGACGGCCAATCCGATCAATATCCGGATCATCATCGAGCAGGTCAACAATCCTTTCTGCGAAGCTTCACCCGACTTCTGTAATTGGGAACACGAGTACCTGCTCTTTCACGCTCTACAGGATCTCGCGCCATACGCTCACACCAACGTTCACGCTAAGTATTGGAACAGGTGGAAAGATCCCGACGTGCAGCGCAATGTCAGGATCATGCTCAACGCCAACTACACCGGCATCTTCGCACTCGAGTACGAGGACGGGCCTTGGGACGGAGTGGAAGGCGCTCAGTATCTGTATAGAGAAGTTCTGGCTGCGCTCTAATGAGGAACGACCGTCTCGATCGCGGATCGCGCCGCCAGTTTCTCGCCCGTTTCGCCGCCGCAAGCGCCAGTTCACTGGCGATAGGACGCGCTGGGCAAGCTCCTGGTTTGAGCGAAAAGAAGTCTCTGTTCGCTTACGTCGGCAGCTACAGCTCGCCCCTCGGCCCCGAAGGTACTAAGGGCCGCGGCGATGGAGTCTATCTGTTCGAAATGGATCTCGCCACTGGAGCGCTGCAGAAGCGTGAAGTTTTTTCGGATGGCGCCAACCCTTCCTGGCTCGCGCTTGATCCGTCACGCAAGTTCTTGTACGCGGCGAACGAAGTCAACGATTTTGGTGGCAAGAAGTCCGGGGCAGTCACCGCCTTTTCCGTCGAACGCGCTTCCGGCCATCTCACCAGGCTCAACACTGTCAGTTCGGAAGGAGCGGGCCCGGCGCACCTGAGTGTTCATCCTTCGGGACGGTATGTCTTGGTAGCTAACTACGCCGGTGGTAGCTTCGCCGTCCTCCCGGTCGGTGCCGATGGAAAACTCGGCGCGGCCACCGACGTCAAACTGGAGACGGGAACCGTTGGCCCTCTTCATGCCGCTAGCGCTCCCAAAGGCAGCTTTGCCATCAGCGGGCACGACCGCCCGCACGGTCACATGATCGAGCCCGATCCGGCCGGTAAGTTTGTCGTTGGAAGCGACCTTGCCTTGGACCAAATCAAGATCTGGAAGTTCGATCCTGAGCACGGTAAATTGGTGCCCAACACGCCTGCAGCGGTATCTGTGCCGCCCGGAGACGGTCCGCGTCATTTCCTGTTCCATCCGAACGGCCGCTGGTTCTATTCGCTGCAGGAAGAGGCATCGACTCTGATCCTGTTCGATTACGATGCCGCAGGCGGGCGGCTCACTGCCCGGCAAAGCCTCTCGACTCTGCCGCCTTCCTTTGAAGGGACGAACTTCACTTCTGAGATCCGCCTGTCTCCTGACGGGCGGTTCCTCTACGCTGCCAATCGGCTGCACGATAGCATCGCCTGGTTTGCCCTTGACGCTTCCGGAGCGCTTACGTTCGCAGGCGAGACCTGGACCCGCGGCGATTACCCACGCAGCTTTACCATCGACCCAACCGGCACCTTCCTGTACTCCTGCAATCAACGGAGCGATGCCATCACAACGTTTCTCATCAATCGAAGCAGCGGCGAGCTCGTCTTTACCGGCCAGTACACCGCCGTAGGTACGCCGGCGATCGTAGTCTTTCTCAGTTGATACAGAATAGAAGCATGCAGTCCTTCGACCGGATTACCTGGAACCCGAATCAGATGAATGGTCAGCCCTGTATTCGCGGGCTGCGCCTAACGGTCCGGCGGGTCGTGGAGGCCGTCGCCGTGTATGCAAGCTGGGAAGATTTGTTTCGCAACTATCCTGAGCTCGAGAAGGAAGATGTTCAGCAAGCTTTAGCCTTTCCCGCTGCCAACCTCGAAGACAGCGCCACGGACACAAACGCCGCGTAGTAACCCGTTCCACTGGTGCGTCTGATTCTCGTCAAGGCCTGCCAAGAGATGCAGCATTGAGCTTGCGCGAACTCGGGTACGACTGTATTCACATTGGAGAGATTGGTCGTCGCAAGCAGCAGATAACGAGATCATCGCTTGGTCACGAAACAAAAACGGTAGGGTCATAACCCTGGATGCTGACTTTCACGCCATTCTGGCGGTCACTGGAGCGCCCGGTCCCTCAGTCATCCGCATTCGTATTCAGGGATTAAACGCAGCTGCACTCGTGCAATGGATTCTTAAGGTGGTCGCGAGGTATTCTTCAGATCTGCAATCGGGTGCTCTCATCACCGTTAAGCCGCGCAAGATTACCTGCCTCGGCTGCCCGTCGGCCACTCTAACTGATACGCCGGATCGTTGCGCGTTTGCAAGGGCATATCTCTCCGCTCTTGCACGAGCATAAGTATGCGGTCTTGCCTAGTGCCCTGCGTGCCAGACTCAGCTGAGAGACGCTTTGATTCCTCTGGTCCCATCTGCCTCCCTTCCCCCTCAGCGCTGAGATTATTCCCTTCTTCCCCGGACTGTATTACGACACCCTGGTGCTTCGCAGATCAGAACGTTCATGTGGCAGCAAATCCTGGCGATTCTCTTGGTCCTCGGCCTGCTCGCCGGCACCCTGGCGCTTCTTCGCCGTAAGGGCCTTGCTCAGTTCTCAACCAACCTGCGCGCGACCGGCGGCCGCAACAAGCAGATGCAGGTTGTCGAACGAATTCCATTGACTCCGCACCATTCGCTCCATCTGGTGAGCGTCCGGAACAAGCTTTTGCTGATCGGCGTTTCGCCTTCCGGATGCAGCCGTCTCGCTCATTTCGCCACGGACGGCAGCCTGCCACCCGAGGAGCTTCAGTAGCCGTGTTCGCAATGTTGTTAGCTGCAGCGCCGGCGGCCCCCGATGCGCTCAGCGCCCTCGGGGTCACCGCCACGACTGCGGGAAAAGGCGGCACCTCCCTGAGCATGCCCATGCAGGTCGCGCTCGGGCTCACTCTACTCACCCTGCTTCCGGCAGTTGTCATGTGCGTCACGCCCTTTCTGCGCATTACGGTGGTGCTTCATTTTCTTCGTCAGGCGCTCGGTACTCAAACTGCACCATCGAACCAGGTCCTCGTCGGTCTGGCGCTCTTTCTCTCGATGCTGATTGTTCAACCGCTGTTCTCCGACATCTATAGCAAGGCCTGGCAGCCGCTTGAGGCGGGCAAAATCACGCGCGAGCAGGCCGTCGACCAGGCTTCAGTTCCGCTGCGCAACTTTCTGGTAAAGTTTGCGCGCGAACGCGACATTGCACTCTTTCTCGAAATCGCGCGCGAGCCTCAGCCGCACAATCGCCAGGATCTTAGCCTCAAGGTGCTCGTGCCGGCGTACATTCTTTCGGAGCTCAAAGCAGGCTTTCAAATCGGAGCCGTCCTCTTCCTTCCCTTTCTGGTGATCGACCTCGCCGTCGCGTCCGTCACGCTCTCGATCGGCATGATGCAGCTGCCGCCCGCCTTGGTTTCGGCGCCTTTCAAGATCCTCCTGTTCGTTCTCGTCGATGGCTGGAACCTCGTTGTCGGTTCCCTGATGAAAACGTTTCTACAGCCATGAAACGGAGCTCAGCATGACCCCGCAGCTAGTGGTGGAGGTTGTCGCGCAAGCCCTCATGACGGCCTTTTGGATCTGCGCACCCCTGCTCGCCGTCGCTTTCGCGTTAAGCATCGTCATTAACCTCATTCAGATCGCAACCTCCATGCAGGATCAGATCTTCAGCACCATCCCGCGCCTGGCGGCGTGTCTGGCCGGTTTCTTACTGCTGCTGCCCTGGATGCTCGAGCGTGCCACCGCCTACGCTGGCTCTATTCTCGGGAACCTGTCGCGGTATGCACGATAACTTCAGCATCTCGGTCTCCACCTTACTCGCGTTCATTCTGGTGCTCAGCCGCGTCACCGGCGTCTTCGTCTTCATCCCCATGCCGTTCAAAGACGCTGGTCCAGGACTGGCGCGCGTTGTCCTGGCCCTCGGCTGCACGATTGCGCTCTACTCGCGCTGGCCCACCGTGAATCTACCGGAGTTGACGCTCACCTCCACCTTCCTCTTCGTCCTCTCGGACGCCGCTCTGGGAGCCGCCATGGGCCTCATGGTGAGTTTCCTCTCGGAGGCATTCACGGTCGGAGCACAAAGTCTGGCGCTGCAAGCCGGCTACGGCTACGTATCGATCATCGATCCGACCACGCAAGCAGAGTCGGATGTGCTGGCGGTGCTCGCGCAGCTGCTCGCCGGGCTCTTCTTTTTTGCAACGGGCATTCATCGTGTGCTGATTAAGGGAATTGCCGACAGCCTCGATCGATACCCACCGGGAACATTCGTTCTGACTCCGGGTATGGCGCGGGAGGTCGTCACCATCGGCGCCGACATTTTTTCCATCGGCTTGCGGCTCGCGCTGCCCATCATCGGTCTGTTGCTGATGACCGAGATTTCCCTCGCGCTTGTCGGCAAGATCAACTCGCAGCTGCATCTCGGGACGCACTCCTATCCCATCAAATTGCTGCTCGCACTTTCGGTTCTCTCTTCCGTTCTGGTGGTTTCCCCGCGCCTCTATGAATCCTATGCGGCCGAGATCTTAACCAGTATTCGGCACCTCTTCCTTCCGGTGACGGCGCATGGCCTCGGGCGGCAATAAAACTGAAAAGCCGACTCCGCAGAAGCTCAAGCAGGCTCGCGAGAAAGGCCAGTTCCTTGTTTCCCGCGGCGGCGTGAGCGCCTTTCAGTTTGTGGTTGCCATCGTCCTGCTTCCCGATCTCGTCTCCGGATGGCAGACCGCGCTTAGACAATCCATGCCTGAGCTGCTGCGGCGCGCAAATGCCGGCGAAATCAGCGGCTCGGAGTGGCCCTCCATCCTGCGGCATATGCTGCTACAGAACATGCAGCCGCTCGCTCAGTTCTGCGGCACGCTTCTCATCACAACGCTTGCCGCGCATCTTGCCATTAGCCGCTTTGGGTTCAGCCTTCAAAAACTCATGCCGGATTTCGGGCGGCTGAGCCCGCTCGCGAAGCTGAAACAGCTTCCCGGTCAAAATCTCAAGTCAGTCATCGAAGCCGCCCTGCTGATGGTGGCCCTTACGACAGTAATCAACTCTTTACTCGAAGAGCACGGCGAGGCACTGCTCCGGCTTCCTCTCGAATCACTGCCCTCGGCCACCGCACAGGTCGCTGGTTCTATTCAATCTCTGCTCTGGAAGGCGGCTGCGCTGTTTGTGGTTTTCGGAGCGGCGGATTTTATTCGCGAGCAGCGCAAATACATGTCCGGGCTGCGCATGTCGCGCGAAGACATCAAGGAAGAGCACAAACGAGCGGAAGGCGACCCGCAGTTGAAAGGGCGCATTCGGCGTCTGCGCCGCGATCTTCTCCGCAAGCGCATGATGCAGGACGTCGCCACTGCTACTGCCGTGGTGGTCAATCCCACGCACTTCGCAGTTGCTATTCGCTACGACATCGAAAGTATGCCGAGCCCGCTCGTTGTAGCGAAAGGTCGCAATTGGATGGCTTTGCGGATCCGGCAGATTGCGGTTCAGAACCAGGTGCCGGTCATCGAAAATCCGCCGCTGGCTCGCGCCCTTTTCGACGCTGTGGAGGTCGGCCGCGCCATCTCGCCGGAGTTTTACAAGGCAATAGCTGAAATTCTGGCCTACGTGTACCGCATTTTGGGCCGTAGATTGCCCAGTTAGTCTCTGGACCTCATGTCATCGCAGCCTCAAGCCATTCCGGCGCCGGTTAAAAAGCCAGCTCGCAATCTGGGTCTACCCAAGATCAGCGAGGTCGTCGTACCCATTGCCGTGCTCGCCATCGTGGTCGCGCTCATCACGCCCATGCCGCCACTGCTGCTCGACATTCTCATCGTGCTCGACATGGCCATGTCGGTGGTTGTCCTGATGGTCACAATGTACATTCTGAAGCCTGTCGACTTCAGCGTTTTCCCAACCACTCTTCTGCTCTTGACGCTCTTCCGCCTGGCGCTGAACGTCAGCTCCGCTCGCCTGATTCTGCTGAACGGCAATGGCGGCACGGCGGCCGCTGGCAACGTGATTGAAGCGTTCGGCAACTTTGTCGTAGGCGGCAATTATGTCATCGGCTGCGTCATCTTTCTCATCCTGATCGCTATCCAGTACGTCGTTATCAATCACGGCGCGGTCCGTATCTCTGAGGTTTCAGCGCGCTTCACGCTCGACGCAATGCCCGGCAAGCAGATGTCAATCGATGCCGAGATGAATGCCGGTCTGATCGATGAATCCGAAGCCCGCCGCCGGCGTAAGCAGCTGTCCGCGGAAGCTGAGTTCTACGGCTCAATGGACGGTGCGTCGCGCTTTACGCAGCGGGACGCAGTTGCGAGCATCCTGATCACCGCGATCAATATCATTGCGGGATTTCTGATCGGCGTTCTCCAGCACGGCATGGAGCTGCGCCGTGCGCTCCAGACTTATACCGTTCTCACCATCGGTGACGGCCTGGTGACCGTCATCCCGGCGCTCATGATCTCCGTCTCGGGTGGCCTCATTGTGACTCGCGCGAACTCAGAAGTAAGAGTTGGCGAGGAATTTCAACGCCAGCTGTTTGGCAAGCCGGAGCCGCTGCTCCTCTCAAGCGGTGTGCTGCTTCTGTTGGCAGCATTTCCCGGCATGCCCACCATTCCTTTCCTTCTCCTCGGAGGCAGCATCGGCACGGCGGCCTGGCTTAAGCGTAAAAAAAATGACACCGTAGTCACGAACGAGACAGCGCCCGTACAGGCAAGTCCTAGAGAAGAACTCGAAACTCTCTTGCGAGTGGAGCCGATCGCCATCGAGGTCGGTCTCGGCTTGGCCACACTGGTCGTCGGCGGAAAGACGTCTCCGCTCCTGAAACGCATCGCGGGCATTCGCCGCCAATTCGTCACCTCGCTCGGCTTTCTTCTCCCACCCGTTCGCGTCACCGACAATCTGTCACTGCGTTCCCGGGAGTACGTCGTCCTCTTGAAAGGGACCGAGATCGGGCGCTACGAACTGATGCCCGGGAGCGAACTGGCCGTGCCTACCGCGAAAGCGGATAAGAGTTTCCCCGGTCAGCAGACGCGTGAACCCGCCTTTGGCCTGCCTGCGCTCTGGGTGGCGGCTGACAAAGTCGATGCGGCGCGCAGTGCCGGCTATACCGTCGTCGATGCGGTCAACGTAATTGGCACGCACTTCTCCGAACTGGTCAAACAGTACACAAGCGAAATGTTCTCGCGGCAGGATGCCAAGACATTCTGTGACCGCGTCGCCCAGGAGAATTCCAAGCTGCTCGAGGATTTGGTCCCAAAGCTGCTATCTCTCTCAGCGGTCCAGAAAGTCTTGCAGAACTTACTCCGCGAACGGGTTTCGGTCCGAGATGGTGTCTCCATCCTCGAAGCACTCAGTGAAGGCGCGCTCACAACCAAGAACACGGTTCTGCTCACTGAGTTCACACGGCAGAATATTCGACGCAGTGTCACAAAGCCCTACCTCAACCAGAAGGGCGAGCTGCCCGCTTACTTCCTCGAGCCTTCTTTCGAACAGTCGATTGAAGCAGGTGCGCAGCACACAGACCAGAACAGCATCCTCGTGCTTTCGCCACAGGCAGTGCGCGAAATTGTTAATCGAATCGAACGCAAATTGGAAAAGCGCGAGCTGCCTACCGTCATTGTCACTTCGTCGGGCGCTCGGTTTTTCTTGCGGCAGATACTCGAGCCTGCGCTCCCGAACGTCTTCCCGCTGGCTCACAACGAAATTCCGTCGGGTGTCAAAATCCTGTCCCTGGGAGTGGTCTGATTGAGGCTGAAATCTTACTTTGCCGATTCCGTGCAGGACGCCATGGACAAGGCACGAATTGAACTGGGGCCCGACGCCATGCTGGTCGAGTCAAGCCAGACCGGCCAGGAGTTGAAAGAACTCGGCCAATTGGAAGTGGTATTTGCGCTGCCTCGCGAGCATCCTGCGCAAGCGCCTGCTGCTTCGCCCTCCAAGCAGGCAGCTCTTGACTCTGGTACTGAACTTGTCTTGCGCGAGTTGGCGGAACTGCGGCGAAATTTCGAATCCTTCCGGCATGCGACCTCACTTTCGGCCACGTCGCATTCAGCGGAGCGCCTCTCGCCTGAGATGGCTTACCTTTCGAACCGTCTGCTCAGCGCCGGCTTTTCGCGCGAGATGGCATTCGAAATCGCCGAGCATGTGGCGCCCCGGATTCAGACCCGCGCAGAAGGCGGCAAGCTTCGCATGGGACGCGATACGCGCGACCTGTTTACGCACGACCTCGGGGATGCTCTCCTCGAGGAGGAAATTACCAGCCGCTTTGCTGTTGCGCCTACTCTAGGCGACGGCGATCAAAGCTCAACCGCAGTGATGCTGGTAGGGCCTTCGGGCGCGGGGAAGACGACGTCTCTTGTAAAGCTGGCCTTCGAGTACGGGCTGAAAGCGCGTCGCCCGGTACACCTGTTGTCACTCGACACTTTGCGTATCGGCGGGTGGGAACACCTGAGCGCGTACGCAACTATTGGCGGGCTGAACTTTAGACCTCTGCCCGACTGCCGGTCGCTGGCTGCAACCCTGGCCGAGCTTGCCGGGAGAGGGTTGGTGCTCATCGATACGCCCGGGTTTGGCAGAGCCGAAGATCTCGAAGCGGACGAGCTTGCGAGCATCGCCCGTGAGCTACCGGTAGAGGTCCAACTAGTTCTTCCTGCTCACGCGAGCTCGACATTTGCCGCGCAGTCTTCCCGGCGCTTCGCCCGCTTCTGTCCTGCAAAACTGCTTCTGACTCACACCGACGCGATCGAAGAAAAAGCCGGCATCGTCGAGTCAGCCATGCGGTCCGGCTTGCCGCTCTCGTTCCTGGGAACCGGCCAGCAGGTCCCCGAAGATCTTCGCGCGGCTTCCAGGCAGGAACTCTCGGAAGGCCTACTACCGCGTGCACGCGCTGCTTCGATGGCAGCCTGACCTCGGATAACGGAATGTACGCATACGCAGCCGTGGAAATAACACCTCAAGAACGCGACGGGCTGATCCTTGATCATCTTCCGCAGGTCAACTGGATTGCGACCCGCATCCACGAGAAACTGCCTTCGAGCGTCGAGCTCGACGATCTGATCTCCGCTGGCATCGTGGGCCTCGTCGCCGCTGTCGACAACTTCGACCCCAAACGTAAAACAACACTGCGGACATATGCCGAATACAAAATCCGTGGAGCAATCCTCGATAGCATCCGAGGGCTTGATGGCATACCGACACACAAACGAAAGCGGCTGAAGCAGGTACAGGGAGCCATTTCCGCCGCAGAACGCAAGCTGCGCGGCACGCCTGGGGAAGAAGACATTGCCGCCGAGCTGAACATTTCGCTCGCCGAATACCAGCAATGGATGATCGAGCTCCGCGGCGTTTCGCTCGGCAGCATGCAGATGGTAGACGGCGAAGAGGTGGATCTGCTGCAGTTCATCAGCGACGACGAAGAATCCACTCCAGCGCGCCTCCTCGAACGTTCGGAGCTGGAACGCGTCATTTCGGAAGGCATGACCCGGATGCCGGAAAACGAACGCACCGTCCTCAGCCTGTATTACAAGGAGGAACTGAATCTCCGCGAGATCGCCTCCGTTATGGACCTGCATACAACTCGTATTTCTCAGCTACGGGCGCAAGGAATCCTCCGGCTTCGGGCTCTGATGAACCATAAATGGCCGACCGAACGGGGACTCTACTAACCCATGCTCTCTCATTTGCCGTGGGGCTTTCAGATCCTTGCCGCACTGGCCTGTACAACATTCCTTGGCGGATTGATCACTCTGGTCTGGCTATTTTTCCGGATCATGGCCAAGATCGGCGAACTCTCGCTTAAGACCGACAGGATCAAAGAGCTGGCAGCAGTTGTGTCCGGACTCAACGAACGGATCGGCATTCTCGAGGGACAGTCACGCGACCAGACGGAGTGGGTCTCGCAGGTAAAAAGCATCAACTTGAATCGTAGAGGGCAGGTGTTGCGCCTTCATCGCCGCGGCGATTCGGTATCGGAGATTGCCTCTGCCCTGCGGCTCCGGGCGGGCGAGGTAAGCCTCATGATTAAAGTTCACGAGCTGGTCTCGCCACCAGTCAATTAGAGTGAACATTTCCGAAAGCTCGCGCGATAAGTAAAACGGGGACTCTTCCATGCGAGTTGACAATCAAGACATCAATAGTATCGGCGGCGGTAACACCTTTGCTCCAGTAAGCCCCGCCGGATCCCACTCGAAATCCTCGAATAAAGCTGCGGATGAGGACGCCTCTTCCGATGTCGTCAAATTGTCGAATGCCAGCAGCTTAATACAGTTGGCGCGCAAAGTGGCTTCCGCAGACAGGCAGTCGAGAATCCATCAACTTACGTCACAGGTTCAATCAGGCACCTATCAGGTTAATTCACAGGATGTCAGCCAGGCCATCATCAAACATTCTCGATAAGGAAACCGGCAGTGTGTCCCGGCTGCCTGGTGCGGCGGAGAGCAACCCGGTTCTCCGGCTTCTCGACGACGTGGACGGCCAGCTTGAGACTGCAATCGACAGCTTGCTTGCTATGAGCTTCGATGCAATGAACTTTCCGGTGTCGCTCGATCTTGCCGCCAGGCTGCTGAGGGATGTGCGAGTCAACAGCGGCGCGCGTCGGGCCCAACTTGAACCCCGGTTGCAGCAGTTGGCGGCCAAGACGGTTGCCGCCCGGCAGTTGCTAGACTCTGCCGCGGCCATTCATCTCGGATGGGCGGGAGTCGGCGGCGCCACCGAAGCCGGCTATCTTCAGAACGGCGCCACCGGCACATATGGCTCGGACGGCTCGCTGTGGGTACAAGGTTAAGCACGCATGTCATCGTTTTTTGCAGCCATCGGAACTGCCGGCAATGCTCTGGATGTTCTTCAGAGGGCGATTGGTGTTGTACAGAACAACGTGGCCAATGCCTCTACCCCCGGCTACGTCACTCAAACACTGCAGCTCAATTCCAATCCCTTCGATCCAGCTAACGGCCAATGGGGTGGTGTTTCGGCTGGCGATCTGCAGAGTGCCCGGAGCTCGTTCGCGGAAGGGGCTGTCTGGGCAGCAAATACTCAGGTGGGCGCCGCTTCCGAGCAGGCCGCAAGCCTGCAAGCGCTGCAGTCGGGTTTTGATGTTTCGGGCACTTCCGGCATTCCGGGCGCGCTCGGCACGCTTTACTCTGCTTTCTCCGCCTGGAGCACGACTCCTACCAGCCCCACGGCGCAGCAGCAGGTGCTTGCGGCGGCGCAAGGCGTGGCTCAGGCTTTCAGCGGAGCGGCAGCGGGTATCGAGACCGTTCGCTCCCAGGCCGCGGGGTCAGCCCGCAGCACGGTAGATTCCATCAACCAGCTTTCAGCTCAGATCGCAACCATCAACGGCGAGATCCGCAGCGGTAACCAGAACGATGCAGGCTTAGGCGCGCAGCTTTATAGCAATCTGGAAAGCCTGTCGAACTTGGTCGGCATCAAGGCGCAGACCCAGAGCGACGGCACGGTCTCGGTTTTAATGGACGGCCAGATCCCGCTGGTCGTCGGTCAGACCCAAACCCAACTGTCGGTCGCGAATGCTCCTGGCTCGGGCCCGAATAGCAACGCTCCTCCTGGCCTCCAGATTTTGACGTCGGGCGGCCAGGATGTGACCGGTCAGACTGGCGGAGGACAACTAGCCGGCGCGCTTCAGATTACTAACACCGTAATTCCGTCGCTAGTCGGAGACAGCCATCAGCAAGGCAGCTTGAACCAGCTCGCGCAGGCCGTGGCCGACCGGGTGAATGGACTTCTCACCAGCGGCACAACCACCTCGGGCGCTGCCGGTGTACCGCTGTTCTCGTACACCAGCGGCTCGGCCACCTCCGTCGCCGGAACGCTTAACGTGAGCTCCGGTATCACAGGCTCACAACTCGCGGCCGTTGACCCGGGACCGCCCGCGGTTGCGAACGGAGTTGCGGACCAACTGGCGCAGCTGCAGAACCCGGCCAGCGCCGCGGACATGGTGAACGGCCTCAGCTACACCGACTTCTATAGTTCAGTGGCCTCGAATGTCGGATCTCTCGCGGCCCAGGCCTCGCAGGCGCAAAGCACTCAAACCCAGGTACTGACCCAGGCACAGAATGCCCGTGCGCAGCTCACCGGCGTGTCGCTGAACGATCAGGCCGCCGCGCTCGTTCAGTTTCAAAGCGCATACCAGGCATCAGCCGAAGTTCTGACTACAATTGACCACACGATTCAGTACCTGATGACGTCTGTGCAGTCGCTGCAATAAACAAACTTTTAAGGATCAATCATGATTGCTGGATTAAGCGCTTACGACGGAAACTTTCTGGTCGATCTCTCGGCCATCGAAAGCAGGATCGCGCAGACCAATGAACAGATCACAACGGGCAAGAGAGTCAATCAGCCATCTGACGATCCTTCGGCCGTAGCTTCGATCATTGCTTATCAAGGGAACATCGTCCAGCTCCACCAGGTTCAGACGAATCTGAGCACGGCCCAGACCGAAGCGCAAACCGCCGACGGCGCTTTACAGAGTGCGTCGACTCTGATGGACCAGCTTGTGTCGGCTGGAGCAAGCGGGGCAACCAGCACTCAAACTCCCGCGGGACGCGCCAAACTCGGCGAACAGGTGCAACAGATCGAGCAACAGCTCGTCGGCATCGCTAATACGACCGTCAGTGGACGCTACATCTTTGGCGGCGACAGTCCCTCAACTCCGCCCTACACTTTCAATTGGTCGGCTGCGGGCGGGGTGGTGCAAAACTCGACGCCTTCGAACACCGCAACGATCCGCGACAGCGATGGCAATCAGCTCGTGCCGAGACTGACTGGGCAGCAAATCTTCGATACCCGCAATCCAGACGGCACACCGGCAACGGGCAACATCTTTCAGGCTGCTTACGCACTCGGGCAAGCGCTCCAAGCGAATAATCAGACGGGCATCCAAACGGCGCTCGATCAGGTCAGAGCCGGTGTGGATCAGCTCGGTCTGGCGACTACTTCGTATGGCGATATCCAGACCTGGATCCAGGGAGCGACTCAAACCGCGACGAATCATCTGAATGACTACACACAAGCACTCAGTTCCGTTCGGGACGCCGACGTCACAACCGATATCACGCAATTGAGTCTCAACGAAACAGCACTCACTGCGGCTATTGCCGCGCACGGAAGTCTGAATGGCCTGAAGTCGTTGTTCAGTTATTTGGGGTAGCGTCGCGTTGTGAAAGGTTGTAAAAGACCTTTAAATCTCCTCAAGAATCTTCGCTCTTTTGCGATAGGAATAGCAAGGAGCATGCACGAAGATGAACACGGCCCAGCACGCAGGAAAGATTTTGGAAGCTTGGAGCTTTGCTGATCGTTCGAGCCTTGATGATGCCCTGGACGGAGCTTCTGTTTCCTGCTCATCTGTTCGTTCGATTTCACGTTTCGAATTTGAAAAACAGGAGATGCTGCAGAGCATAGTCGAGCACCTCCGCAATCTGGAAAGTCACGGCGAGCTGCCGGAGTGTTCGCAGGGAAGCGGGGCCATGACTCTGCTCTGTCATCTCAGCTCTAACCTGGGGCACGAGGAAGCCACTGTAAAGAGCAAGCTAGCGAGAAAACGCTAAAGTATTCCACTAAAAGGTCGATAAGTAGTGTGTAAGGGGCGTTTTGAGGCCGCAGGGCTAAGCCACCAAAAAGAACATAGGACTAATTTATGATCTCTCTTCAGACAAACGTAGACTCGCTCAACGCGCAGCAAAATCTCTCAAACAATTCAACGATGGAAAGCAAGACCATCCAACAGTTAACCTCAGGTTTCCGCATCAACAGCAGCGCTGATGACGCGGCCGGCCTGGCAGTCGCGAACGGATATCGCAGCAGTGTCCAGGAACTGACACAGGGCGTCAGCAACGCTCATGATGGTGTCAGTCAGCTGCAGATCATCGATGGCGGCCTTGGTAACATCTCCACCATTCTCGACCGCATGAAGACGCTGGCGGCACAATCCGCGTCCGGAACTTTCACCGGTAACCGCAACGTGCTCAATCAGGAATATCAAGGCCTGCTCGGCGAAATCGATCGCCAGGCTTCGAACATCAAGCTGAATGCCGGCGGCCAGTTCAACAATACGTTGAACGTCTACATTGGCGGCGCAGCGAACTCCAGCAACGCCAACGTCACGATTGATCTGAGCGGCACCAAGAACGCCGTCGACACCACTAGTTTGGGACTGGCCGGAACCAGCCTGAACGGTGCTGGCACGGGTCTGGGCAGCAACGTCCTGAAGTTGAACGTGCCAAACGGCAGCTTCGTTAAGGGCACGGCGGGTACGAACGACCAGCAGTTTCAATTCCAGCTCATCAACGGCAACGGCGCGGCCACCACCGTTACGGCCAGCGTTGCGGCCAGCACGAATGGTTCGTCCTTAGACCAGGTGCTCAGCGGCCTGAATACTCAGTTGAATCAATACGGCATCTCTGCGGGCACCGATTCGAATGGCGTGCTCCAATTTAGCGGCCAGACGGCGTTCACGGTGAAAGACCTCGGGCAAGGCGGCTCGGGCGGCACGAATGCCCTTACGGACTACGGCAGCAACGGAAGCGCTGCGGGAGCCAAAGCAGGCGTGAATGGCACCAGTAACAGCTATGCTGATACGTCCTTTGCGGCCCTCAGCGCAGCCGGCCATACCGACAACATTACATTTACAACGGGCTCGGGCGCTTCCGTCACGGTAAACCTGACGGGTGCGACTGGCAGCGGTGACACACTCGCGAATGCCATCTCGACCATCAACTCTAAAACTGCAGCCTACGGCATCTATGCAGTGAAGGACGCGGCTGGAACCGGCATCTCTTTCCAGAGCCAGTCGAGCTTCTCCATTAGCGACACCAATAACACAGCGGGCGAAGGCGTGTTCGGCAATGCTACCGCCACCACCGCCTCTCTGACATCGAGCGCTCCGACCAGCACCGACCAGGGAACCGGTGCCATCTCGGCCCTCAACAATGCCATTCAGGCTCTCGGCTTGGTACAGGGTTCAATCGGCGCCGGCGAGAATAAGCTTCAGTATTCCATCAACCTCGCCCAATCGCAGATCTCCAGTTTCTCGGCTGCCGAAAGCCAGATCCGTGATGCTGACGTAGCGAAGGACGCCGCTGACCTCACCAAGTCACAGGTCCTGGTGCAAACTTCCATCGCCGCCATGGCCCAGGCGAACTCGGAACCGCAGTCGGTTCTCAAGCTACTCCAGAATCTGTAATCTAACCTCCATCCGAACAAAGGCCGATCCTTACCGATCGGCCTGCGTAGGGCCTCATGTCAAGCAGCGCCACCAGCAACTCAACATTTACCGGCAGCAGCGCCTATGCGAGCCAGCTGCAGCAGGTCATCGCGCGCGCCGTCTCCATTGCCTCTCTTCCGATTGGGCAGCTCCAGAATACGCAAGCAAATCTGAGCGCGCAACAAAGCGAGCTGCAAAACGTCGCAAGCTCTTTTTTAGCCGTGCAAAGCGCCGTTAGCTCGCTCAGCAGCTCGACCGGACTAGGCTCGTTTGCTGCTACAGCAGCCGACACTTCCATTGTGTCCCCTACTATTTCGTCGGGAGTCATGGCGGGTGTTTATAGCCTCGACATCACCGACATCGGCTCGCAGACAAACACAATCAGTAAGAGCGGGCTACAGACTGTTCTCGATCCAGGGGCGTCGAACATCGACGCAAGCTCAACCTACACTCTTACGGTGAATGGCCACGACTACCCGATCTCCAACACCGGCGGCACTCTCAATGGATTGGCGCAGGCAATTACGAACAGCCCCGCCGACGTTCAGGCGACTGTCATTAACGCCGGAAGTCCTTCGGCGCCGGACTACCGCCTTTCGATTCAGAGCTTGTCGTACGCGCCTGACACGATTCAGTTGAACGACGGTACGACGGACCTGCTGAAGACGCTTTCTACCGGATCGAACGTAACTTATCAAGTGAACGGCCAGCCTGATACGCCTATTAACTCGAACTCGCGCAATGTGACAGTCTCGCCTGGCTTGACCGTTCAATTGCTAAAAGCGGGTACGACTACGGTCACCGTTGCCCAAAGCTCCCAGAGCTTAGCCGGCTCACTATCGTCCTTCGCCAACGCCTACAACGGCGTTGTTTCGGAGTTGGGACGGAATCGAGGGCAAAACGGGGGCGCGCTCACGGGGAACACACTCATTTCCACGCTGCAGCAGCAGTTGCAGAGTCTGGCGAATTACTCGTCCGGCAGCGGTAAAGTCACCTCTCTCGCGAGTCTTGGCTTAACGTTTGACACCACCGGCAATCTGCAATTCGATTCATCAGCTTTCAACAAAGCCGCGGCTGCTTCTCCAAGTGATCTGCTTAGGTTCATAGGCACTCCAACGTCGGGTGGTTTTCTGCAATCGGCTCAGAGCTTGCTTACATCGATTGCCGACCCGACCACCGGGCTGATCGCCGGAGCTTCTCAGGATATGTCGACCGAACTTTCCAGTTTGGCGGCTAAGATCAGCGACGATCAGGCCAACGTATCGGCTTTGCAGCAGAAACTAACAAACCAAATGGCAACGGTCGACGCTACTATCTCGTCGTTGCAGCAGCAGGTAAGCAATATCACAACCCTCTTCTATGACATGCAAACCAGCGCCCGCCAAAACAGCTGACAAGATCGCGGTCGGCATGGTAAAGGCGCTCGAAGAAGGCAATGCAGAGGCCGCACTGAGCTTGATCAATGCCTATGGGGGCGATGTCGCCGCCCAATTGCGTGTCGCGACAACATCCAGCGAGCGGCAAGCTATCGCCGACGACGCGTTATCGTTCCTGCAGGATCGTCTGCATCTTGCCCGCGTAATACGGGCCCACTTCGCTGCCCGGATCGCCTCACTCTCCCAGGGTGCCTCATATGCCTCTTACCCGGAGGCAAGCACGACCTGGAAAATGGACGGTTAAACCCGTCAAGAACCTGACGGCCGGAGGCACCGACCCGCCAAGATTTCGCCCTCCGTGGGCCAGCGCGGCCGAAAGGTCACGCCAAATGCTTGTTTAACCTCACTGCTTGAGCCAAAGCCTGTGGCAGCTGAATTGCACTTACATCGTGCAATCCATGCTAGACCCCGCTTCTCTAAACTTCGACAGATATCTCACTCTGGTGAGCGCCCGGCAGCGCGTGGTCGCGTCGAACATCGCTAATGCCGATACTCCCGGCTACAAAACGAAAGACATAGATTTCGAATCGGAACTTCGTAGCTCGATCTCCGGGTCATCTGCTCTCCCGACCGAAGTACCGGGCCTTACCGTTAAGAACGATGGCAACAATGTTGATCTTGATCGCGAAGCACGGCTGCTGGCCGAAAACGCCCTGCGCTTCAACATTGCCTCCAATCTCATCCATTCCAAATTGAAATCGATGCACCTGGCAATTAGCGGAGGCACGGCGTCCTCATGAGTCTCTTCGCCACACTCTCCGTAAGCGCATCCGGGATGTCTGCCGAACGGCAGCGCGCACAGGTTCTGGTCGAGAACATCGCCAACGCAGATACAACTCGTACTGCAGACGGCGGCCCCTATCGCCGCCGCGACGTGGTCTTCGAAAGCCAGGGTGTCTCGTCTCCTTTCTCCTCGTTTATGGAAGCGCATACGGCCGGCGAGGGTAAGGGCGTGGCGGTCAGTCAGATTGTCGAAGACGATCGCGATCCCGACCGCCGCTACCTTCCCGGTCACCCCGACGCAGACAAGGATGGCTATGTCTCTTTCCCGCGTGTCAATCCAGCCGAGGACATGGTCGATCTGCTCGGGGCTTCTCGGTCCTACCAAGCGAACGTCTCGGCGATTTCAGCCGTGAAAGACATGATTCAAAGATCCATCGACCTGTTCCGCTAATCCCAATGTCACTTCCGATCTCTTCAATCACGATTCCAAGCTTCATTCAGCCGATTCTGAAGCCTGCTACCGCACCCGGCAACAGCAGTTCTTTCCAAAATGCTCTCTCTTCGGCTATTCAGCAGGTAGAGAATTCCGGTGCCACCGCCGACGCTGCCGCGCAGAGCTTTCTCTCCGGCGGAAACGGCGAGTTGCACACGACAATCCTGGCCGCTCAAAGCGCCGATATCGACTTTGAGCTGTTTATGCAGGCACGCAATAAAGTCGTCTCCGCTTACGAAGAAATCATGCGTATGCAGATCTGATCCTGGCTTAACAACCTGCCATGGATCAACTGCGAAAACTATACAGCTCACTGTCCGTCACTCAACGGGTCGGAATCCTGGCTGCCGTCATTCTGTTCGTTGCCGGGGTTGCAAGTTTCGTTCGCTGGCGGCACGAAAGCGATTTCCGCCCGCTCTTCACCGGTATGGCCGCCGAAGACGCTGCAGCTATTGTGCAGAAACTCAAAGAGTCGGGCGTAGAGCATCGAATCACCGACAATGGCGCTTCCGTTCTTGTCCCGGCTGCGAAACTCGACGAGCTTCGTTTAGAGATGGCCGGCGCCGGCTTGCCGCGAACCGGCCGTATCGGCTTTGAGCTATTCGACAAGACCAACCTTGGCATCACCGACTTTACCGAACACGTGAATTATCGTCGCGCGCTCGAAGGCGAACTCGAGCGCTCTATACGATCGCTGAACGTGGTCGAGCAGGCGCGTGTGCATATAAGCTCTCCGCGCGAGTCTGTCTTTCTCGACGCGCGCGAGCCCGCGAAGGCAAGTGTCCTGCTTAACCTCAAGCCGGGCGCTCGCCTTGCCGATCCCAATATACTCGCCATCACCAATCTGGTTGCCAGTGCCGTCGAAGGCTTGAATCCCGAATCTGTTTCGGTGGTCGACATGCGCGGTAATCTTCTCAGCCGCCCAAAGCATGCCTCGCTCGATCTGTCTGACGCTTCCGACGGAGCGCTCGAATATAAACATCAGGTCGAAAAAGATCTGATCGCCAAGATAGATTCGACCCTGACCCCTCTTCTCGGTGCAGATCACTTTCGTGTCGGAGTTTCGGCAGATTGCGATTTCAGCACCAGCGAGCAGACCGACGAGACTTTCGATCCCACTCGCTCGGTGATGACAAACTCACAGAAATCAGAAGATTCAGCCGGGAACTCACAGTCAAACGGCGTCCCGGGAACTCCATCGAACGTGCCGAGACCCACATCCCGGCCTGCTGCTACGGGTTCAAACGCTTCGCATAAGACGGAAAGCGTCGTCTATGAAACTTCGCGGACCGTTCGTCAGGTAAAAACCCCGCGCGGCACAATCAAGAGACTCTCTGCATCCATCCTGCTGGATCAGGATGTTCGCTGGGAGGGAACGGGCAAGCTCGCCAAGCGCCTTGTCACGCCACCCGACCCCGAGAAGCTTAAAACCATTCGCAACATTGTTGCCGGGGTCATCGCGCTCACGCCCGCGCGCGGTGATCAACTCGTTGTCGAGAGCCTGCCCTTCCAGGTGAACTCAGATGTCGACTCAATGCCAGCGCACGCACCTCTGCCGGTCGCTGCCGGCAAGCTGATGACGGATCCGAAGATGCTAATGGGCGCTGTAGCCGGGGTGATCGTGCTGATCGCGGCAGCTTTCTTCCTCATGCGTCGCAAGAAGGTCAAGCAGCCGCCGGCCCCTGCTACTGCGGCGAGGTTGCCTGTTGCTGCCGAACCCGTAACCGCATCGGTGGATTCGAGTCCCGCAGGCGATAAGGCGCAGCTGACCGAACAGGCTCAGCGGACCTTGGCTCCGACGGACGCATCGAACAATATCGAGACGCTTCGGCAAACCATTCGCGATAGCGTAAACAGCGATCCCTCACTCGCCGCAGGCGTCATTCGCGGCTGGATCACGGAGGAGGCAAGCTAAGCAGCTTCGAGCAAACCCATGAGTTGCAGGATCGCAGATCAGGCTAGTGCCGTGGAGCTGGTGGCATGGCCCTCCGCCAATGCTCCTTCGACTCACGGCAAGGGGAAAACGCCGCCCGCTTCAGCAACGCCGCGCAGAGAAGAAGTGCCGGACGCGCGTAAATCCGCGGAGTTACAGCAGGCGCTGCAACTGGAATTGGCGCAGACTCGCCAGACCTCTTTTGACGACGGCTTCCGCAAAGGTCGAGAGGAAGCCGCTGCCGATATCAAAGACACTAACGATCGTATGGCGCACATCGTGGCGGATCTCACAGCTTTGAAGCGGCGCATCAGGAGCGAGGCCGAATCCGATGTCGTCAAACTATCTCTTGCCATTGCCAAGCGTATCTTGCACCGGGAGATGAATGCCGACCCTGAATCAATCCAGGGTCTGGTACATGCCGGACTTTCGAAGCTGCATAATCGGGAAGTATCGCGCCTGCGAGTAGCTCCTTCCGCCGTAAACCAAGTGCAGAGCGCGCTCGAAAAAGCAGGCGCGCTCGCGTCCGTGTCGGTCGTTGCCGATTCGAAGATGCGCAATGGCGACATCATTTTTGAGACGCCCTTTGGAGAGCTCGACGCTTCGGTCGAAACTCAGCTGCAGGAGATTGAGCGCGGCTTCGTCGACCGCCTCGGAATCTGATGCTGTTTGCGGAACATCGCCTCGACCTATCCCGCTTTCACGAGGATCTCGCCCATTCTGATCTGCTGATCTGGCGCGGCGTTGTCAAGGAAGTCACCGGCCTGCTGGTCGAGTCGGAAGGGCCTGCGGCTGCTGTGGGCAGCTTCTGTGAAATAGCGACGCGCGATGGCAGCCGCGTGAGGACGCAGGTAGCCGGCTTCAAAAACGGCCGCATCCTCTCCATCCCGCTGGAGGAAACAGCCGGGCTTCAGCCGGGCGATCTCATCTATGCTCGTGCTGATGAAGCCCGCGTTCGCGTTGGTCCAGATCTCCTCGGACGCGTTCTCGACGGCTTTGGAAAGCCGATGGACGGCGGCCCAACGATCGACGGTGCTGAATCGTACAGCCTTTTCGCCGACCCTCCCGGGCCCATGCAGCGCGAGCACATCACAGTACCGCTCGCGACTGGCGTTCGCGCCATCGATAGCCTGCTTCCGTGCGGCTTGGGCCAGCGTATCGGCATCTTCGGTGGCAGCGGTGTCGGCAAAAGCACCCTGCTTGGCTCCATGTCGCGCGAGAACTCTGCCGACGTCACGGTCATCGCCCTTATCGGTGAGCGCAATCGTGAGGTTCGCCAGTTCATCGAAAAAGAACTCGGCCCCGAAGGACGAGCTCGCTCTGTTGTGGTCGTTGCCACATCCGATCGGCCCGCTCCGCTTCGTGTCCGAGCGTGTTACGTGGCAATCGCCGTAGCTGAATACTTCCGCGACCAAGGCAAGAACGTCCTGCTTGTGATGGATTCGGTTACCCGTCTGGCGATGGCGCAGCGTGAGATCGGCCTCGCTGCCGGTGAACCTCCCAGCCAAAAAGGTTACACGCCTTCTGTGTTCGCGATCATGCCGAAGATCTTCGAGCGCGCCGGGGCATTTCGCCAAGGCAGCATCACCGGCTTTTTCACCGTTCTCGTGGAAGGCGACGACCAGAACGAGCCCATCGCTGATGCCGTGCGCAGCATCCTTGACGGTCATATCGTGCTCTCGCGTGAGCTCGGCTCCGCTGGCCATTACCCCGCGATCGATGTGCTTTCGTCCGTATCGCGCGTTGCCTCGCAGGTCGCTTCGCGCGAGCAGCTGGACGCCGCCAGGAAAATGCGAGAAGCTCTCTCTGTTTACAGAAGCGCGGAAGATCTGATCCAGCTTGGCGCCTACGTCTCCGGTTCTAATCCGCGACTCGATACCAGCATCCGTTCACGTGACCAGATCCTCGGATTTCTTCGGCAGGATGCGCACGAGACAGCGCCTTTGACCGATACCCTCACTGCACTTTCAACCATAGCCTCCAGCCTCTGACCGCACCTGCATGGTCAAATTCAAGTTTCGACTGCAAGCTGCTCTTCGCCTCAGGCAACTCCGGGTAGATGCGGAGAACGCAAAGCTGCAGCATCTGCTTTCACAGCGGAATCGCTTGCGTCAGGCACTGGCTGCCGCGGCTGCTGACCGGAAAGGCGCATCTCAGTCCGTGCAGGAGGCAAGCAGCCTTCAAGGCGCTGACCTGCGTTGGCTCTCTTCTTTCACGCTTGGTCTTGAAGCCCGTTCAAAAGCTATGCGAGAGGCTGTTGATGAGCTGAATAGTTCCATTGAAGTGCAACAGGACTACCTTCGCAAAGCAGAGCAGGATAAGCGAGTTCTGGAGAAATTGCGCGATCGCAGGTTGAGCGAATGGAATCTCTCGGCGGATCGCGAAATCGAGGCTACCGCTCAAGAACTTTGGCTTTTGACCCACACTACCAAAAAAGATGACTGAGCCCGATCCGACTTACTGGCGGCGCTTTCTGATCGGTCAAAGCCGTTCGATGCTCGAGATCTGCGACATCATTCGTCTTGTTGCATCTAAGCGCTGCACGGTTCTCATCACCGGCGAAACCGGCACCGGCAAAGAGATCATTGCCAAAGCAATACACGCTGCCAGTGACCGGTCACAGTTCCCAATCGTATCTGTCAATTGCGCCGCGCTGCCATCGAATCTGATCGAAACCGAGTTGTTCGGACATGCCAAAGGCGCTTTCACCGGCGCGCAATCGGGTCGCGTCGGCCGCTTCGAACAGGCACATCGCGGGACTATCTTTCTCGACGAGATAGGCGATCTGCCGTTAGAGGCGCAGTCGAAGCTCCTCAGAATCCTGCAGGAGCGCGAGTTTGAGCGCGTAGGAAGTTCCGAGACTGTGCGCGTTGACCTTCGTGTGATCGCGGCATCCAATGCCGATCTTGAAGCGGCCGCGCAGGAGAAAAAGTTTCGTGAAGATCTGTACTATCGCCTGAACGTAGTGCCGATTCACCTACCGCCATTGCGTGAGCGCCGCAGCGATATCCCGCTACTTCTGGAGCATTTCCTCGCCAAGATATGCGCGGCGGAAGATTTACAACCCAAGCAGATCACCGACGAAGGCATCGCGTACCTTCAGAACCTGGATTGGCCGGGCAACGTGCGCCAGCTAGAGCACGCCCTGCAGATGGCTTTTGCCTTGAGTGGCGATCGGTGTGTTTTGTCACCCGACGACTTCAAGATTCGGGGCAAAGCAGGCGCCCCGGTCTCAGCATCTAAGCAATTAGTCACGGTGACTAAAGCTGGTCTGGATTTCGATGAGGTGGTCGGAGATTTCGAGCGATCGCTCTTAAACCAGGCTCTTGCACTCTCGGCCGGCAATAAAGCGCGCGCGGCGGATCTGCTGCGGATCAAGCGCACCACGCTCCTCGCTAAGCTGAAGACCCTCGGCCCTGTTTACGAAGAAGCAGCCGCAGCTTTCGAAGAGCAGGGTCTCTCCATCGTCGCTTGAAGACCCGTTCCGCTCGGATGGGACTATATTTTGATGCCCCAGTTCTGGCCGGACGTGCGCCGCGTCCTTCATCTTGCTGTTCCCGTGGTTCTAGCCGAATTGGGTTGGATGTCGATGACCACCGTAGACACGATCATGATCGGGCGCTTGGGACCTTCGGCTATCGGCGCAATCGGCATTGGCAGCAGCGCATTCTATTCGTTCGCGATTTTCGGAATGGGGCTGCTGCTCGGATTGGACACTCTGGTATCGCAAGCGTTCGGTGCGGGCGATCGCGAAGACTGCCATAATTCGCTCACGCAAGGCGTCTATCTTGCGATCGGGCTCACCGTACCGCTTATGCTTCTCTTCGCGAACATGCCTCCCGTGTTTGCGTGGCTGGGAGTTGTCGAGCCGGTAAGATCGCTTTCGATTCTCTTTCTAAAGACGCTCAGCCTCAGCACGCTTCCTTTGCTGCTCTACTCTGCCTTTCGCCGATATCTGCAAGGTATGGGCCACGTGCGTCCGGTGATGTTCGCGTTGATCAGCGCCAATCTCGTCAACTGGTTTTTCAATTGGCTGCTGATCGAAGGGCACTGGGGCTTTCCGGCGCTCGGCGTGGCCGGGTCTGCCATTTCCACCGGGATCGCGCGCGTCTACATGGCCTCCGTACTTGCTTTTGCAATCTGGTGGTTCGAGCGGCGGCTGGAGCCCGGGTTTCGCAATCTGTTACGGCGGCCTGACTTCGCTCGGCTCACTCGTTTACTGCAGCTTGGCCTTCCGGCCGCTACTCAGATTCTGCTCGAAGTGGGTGCTTTTGGAGCCGCAGCGGTACTCGCCGGACGTCTCAACCCGGTAGCACTCGCGGCACACCAGCTCGCCTTGAATTGTGCAGCGCTCAGCTTCATGATTCCGCTTGGCATCTCGTCTGCGGCCGCCGTCTCCGTCGGACACGCGATTGGCAGCGGGCAGCCCGGACTCGCGCGAAGGAGCGGCTTCATTGCTCTCGGCTTGGCTTGCGCTTTTATGGTCTGTTCGGCCGTTGCTTTCGTTTCGATTCCGCGCCGCATTCTGCACATCTACACCGACGACCCGGCGGTTCTTGCCACGGGCAGTGGACTTCTCGCGATTGCAGCCGCTTTTCAGCTTTTCGACGGCGTTCAGACAGTTGCCACCGGCGCTCTCCGCGGTATAGGCGAAACGCGCGGACCCATGCTTGTAAATCTCGCGGGCTACTGGCTATTCGGCCTGCCTATCGGGTACGCGCTCTGCTTCGGTTATGCTTTCGGGGTCTATGGTCTATGGTGGGGCTTAACGCTAGCGCTCATCGCCATTTCTATTCTGCTTCTGTGGCAATGGTCGCGGCATTCAAGAGCTTTGCTCGCCAGACCGGGTGTAGTTTAGTCAGGTGCCATTCGTCAGCTTGACGCTTCTGGTCGCAGCGGCTCTCTTCCCTGCTCAGGAGAATCATGCCGGCGCAGCAGCACTGGCGCAGAGCGGAGTCACTCAAGCCCAGCTGGGCAAATACAACGACGCGATCGAGAGCTACAAACGAGCGATCGCTATCGACCCCAGTCTGCCCGCCATCAACTTGAACCTGGGCCTCGCTTACTTCAAGCTCGGAGACTTCAAAAATGCGGCAGCGGCATTCGAGCGGGAAGACTCGGTATCGCACACCGACCGTGTGACTACGCTCCTTGCGATGAGCTACTTTGGGCTGGGCAAATACCGTGACGCGGCGGTGCGCTTGCTCCCGGTCGCCGATGCCCAGCCTAGCAATTTCGAACTGTCTTACTTGCTCGCCAAATGCTATCTGTGGTCTAACCAGCTCGACCGGGCGACTGCCCTTTTCCGGCAGTTGTTGGAGCGCGACCCGCAATCGGCGGCAGTGCACATGCTGCTAGGAGAGGCGTTCGATGCACAGCGCCGCCTGCCTGAAGCCATCGCTGAATTAGAAGCCGCGGCGAGTTCCGCTCCGAACCAACCGGATGTCCATTTTGGACTCGGTTATCTGTACTGGAAAGACAAGCAGTTCGCGAAGGCCGAAGCCGAGTTTCGACTCGAGCTTCAACACAATCCGCAGAGCGGTCAAGCGAACGCATACCTGGGGGACGTACTCATGCGGTCCGGAAGAAAGGACGAAGCGAAAGCGGCGTTGATACAGGCCTGCGCTCTGCGTAACGACTTGCATCTCGCGCATCAGGACCTCGCATTCCTGTATGAGGAAGACAACGAGTCTGAGAAGGCGATTGGCGAGTTCCGGAAGGCCATTCGCACCGATCCTTCGAACTACGATTCGCATTACCGCCTGGGACGTTTGTATCGTCAGTTAGGCCGAACGTCGGAGGCAAATGCTGAATTCGCCATCGTCCAGAAACTTCATGCGAAAAAAGCGGCACAATCGCTGATGCAGGTTAGCGGCCCTCAATGACTAGAAAATAGGATCACCCTGCAAGCCGCGTGCAACTTACGTCAGGAAAGTACTCGGCCAGGATATTTCGCCACGAGCGGCCTTGCTCAGCGAGCCCCATGGCGCCTAGTTGGCAAAGTCCCCATCCGTGGCCATTTTGAGCGGTATGGGAACGACGGCAGATCTCGCATTTGATCGATCGGTAGATGTACCCGTCGCGCTCTCCGGCCCGAGTCGCGCCCCCGCAAGCAGCGGAATAAGAAGCCGGGAAGACGCCCGACGTGCTTGTCAAAACAAGGCCACTCGTTTCGTTGACCGCGCGGCTTACTGAGCTGTCTCTGCCGCCAGGCGATCGCAGGAATTGGCAGTGCGTGGTGTCGCAGAAGGACGCCTGATGGTGGCGCGGCGCGCGCGTACCGGCCAGAAACGAACGTGCCACCACGGCCTGCGCAGCGAGAGCCGCCCGTTGGGTGCGAGTCAAAGGTAGTTCTGCACCAACGATTGAGTTCACGGCTGTTTCAATGTTCATCGAGACAACTGGCACGAGCTGCCGATCTTCCGCACAAACCTGGAGGGTTCCGTAGTACTGACGCTGCAATCGGCCGGGAGCATCGAGCACGAACTTGGTCATCTCGCCTTCCGGACCACTTATGCGCAAAGGAGCTGATGCTTCGTCGACAAGCAATGCATCGCCGGGCTCGAGGACCCAGTCGCGCGCGCTTGAACTGCAGTGCAGCCGAGTCTGCGCTACCCCGCGGATAACAAGCTGAGAAGGCCGCAACAGCCCGAACACCCAGAAGGAAAGTAAGGGCATGGAGCCGGCCCTGGACGATCCGGCCAGGCAGGAGCCTCCAACGGCCTGCAGTGCCTTCCGCCGGGTAATACGAATGGCCATGTTTATACGATCGACGAGATCAACGGCTTGACGTCGCGTGCAGCGCTGGCGCCGGTCGTATTGTGATGCTCGACCAGGAGCACGTGGCGGGGCCGGTCAAGCGGAAACATCGCCGCCACGAAACCGTCGCCGGCTCCCTGGCGCGAATGGCTGCACGGTGCTGTTCCGGTCTTCGCGTAGCAAGGTATGCCAATTGCTCGGGCAGTTCCGAGCTGAGCGGAGCGAGCCATCCCGGCAAGGATCAGTCGCACCCTTCCTTCGCTTGCATTCAACGCCAGTCTTCCGAATGCCTGGACGACGGTGCTGGGCGATTGGGGCCAGCCTCCGGCGAAACCAATCAGGTTTGCCGCCGAAAGCGACCTATCGGGCAGGCTTAAGTCATAACTCAGACAGGTCGTCTCGAGCGCGGACCGGTCGAGAGCGGAAGCCAATGCAAGGAAGTACGTGTTGCATGAGTTCGCAAGCGCCTCAACGAGCGTCTGCTCACCGTGTCCGGAAGCAAACCAGCAGCGTGTTCTCGTCCCGGCACAGCGAATTGTCGGGAACTCCGCGTGCGTAGTCCCATAGGCCGCGGCTAGAAACGGTTTCAGCAGTGATCCCATGCTAACGAGGCTAGAGGCAGCAGGCCATCGTTCGCGCTGCTCTCGGGACTGCACATTCAAAGATATCCAGCGCACCGGATCGCCATTCACCGCCGCAGCAGCTGCGCCCAGAAGTAGACAACGCCGCGTCACGGGGTACTCAGCTCGTAGCGGACTGTTTCGCGCAGCATACCCGGCGAATCCTGCGCTGCAATCGAGGCACGCTCGAGTCGCTGCAAGGTGTCGCCCAAGCTACCGATGTTGCCGGAGAAGAAAGTCGGGGCATACTGGCTGGCCGCTGTCTCGGGATTTACAGCGCCTCGATCAACCAGGCTGAAAAGCTTCTTGTAGCGCGGCCACTCGAGACGCTTATTGAAGGCCGCCGCGTAAGTCGCCTGCTGCAGCAATGGATTTGAAAGCGCGCCAAAAGGCAAGTTGATCCTTGAAACAGTAACGACGTTCCCATTGACCGAGATCCGCAGCGGGTCTAGGCTGCCAGTGCGCAAGATGCCAGCAGAGGCTTCCAGGGCTCGCTCGAGCGTCGAAAGATCTGGAGTCCGGCACTCGATGACGACCCCGCTCTGGGGCACGACAAAAACAGTATCGGGCAGATCAGCCGTCAATTGAACATGCAGCAGGGCGGTCGGTTGCATGGCCTCGACAGCTTCGACAACTTGCCGAATGGACGCGGTTTGTTGGAGCCACCGAGCGGCGCCTGGTCGATGCGGGTTTCGAAGTCGGAATCGGATCCGACTTCCGGGGCGTCCGCCGATACCTGGGGCGCGAGCCGATCGAGGCTCTCACCTGTCGGCGATTCGGAGAGGACGACCTGCCCCAGAACCTCCGTCAGCAGATCGCGGTCAGGCATTGCCCAGGCCCGGTAAAGAGAACTTTCCGAGGTCGCGTAGTGAAGAATGCTTTGAAGAGGGCCATCCGATGCAGGCGGCAGATCCACCGGGTCAATTCCCCGCTTGCGCATTACGCGCCGCTCCTCGTAGACTCGCTCGTTCTTACTAAGATCAGCCATACCGGAGGCAAATGGCTTCAGTTCAGATGCGTTGTGCTGGATCCAGTAGGTGCGGAATTGCGGAGTCGGGAGGAGCGTATCGAGATTGTAAACAAGGCGCAAGTCGCCCGGCCCGGAAGCGTGAGCGGTCACATCGGCAAACCACTCCGCATTGGCGACAGAAGGTGCGTTCGTGCCCGAAAGTAAAGCTAGGGTTTGTGCCATCTCGTTCTCGCCGGTCGCGATTACAAACCAATCCCGATACGACGCCAGGCAGACTGTTCGATGATTCGTAACATCGAGATTTACGTAGAACGGAATTCCCGCTGCCTCTCTAGCCTGGGATTTTGCCTTGGCCCGCCAGAGTTGGCTAGTGTTCAGCCGCGATGATTCCAGCTTCGTCAGATAAACAAACCGGAGACTCGGCAGATCATAAAACGCGAAGGCCGACCGGGTACCGGCGATCTCATTCAGGAGATCGAATCCTACGTTCACGCCCGCTACCGGCGCAAACTGATCCCGCGCTTCCGCCAGACGCTGCACCAGGCGGGAGCGGGAAAGCACGCCAAAGTTATCACTCGCAAGCCAGCCCTTCTTTTCGTCCGAAGCATCCCATTCGGAGACGAGATGATGAAAATCCTTCGCCTCAAGATATAGAAGTGCTCCCGCGGGCATGAGGGAGGCAAGGGGACGCTCATCGGACTGCTGCGCGTGCAACCAAATGCCTCCCCAAGCGAGCGCGCATACGGCGGAGCAGGCGGCGAATAACCGCGTAGGCTTTGTCACTCGTCTCCTTCGGATGGAAGCGCGGTGAGTTTCGGTTTCACGAGGGACGGCTGCTTGATGTCCTCCGATACGACTGGTTGCCGACTCGCGTTCAAGGACGCTAAAGCCGCCTGAGTCTTCGCATGATCCCGCAGCTTCGCGATGCGGACGCGTTCTGATTCCGTCTTCGTATTGGCAAGGGCTTCCTCGTAGTAAGGAGCGGCTCCCGAGAAGTCTTGACGGGCTTCCAGGGCATCCGCAGCGAGCAACTTTACCTTGGACAACTCAGCTGGCGGGGCCGGTGAAGCTTGAAGGCCTCCGTATTGGTCGAGACTCGGAGACACATAGCTCTCCAGGGCAGCGAGGCCGAGCGGAGCAAGCTGCTCACGAAACGCCGCGCCGGCAAGAGCGAGACGGGGCGCGAGGAGACTCGGTTCAATTCCAATCGCCTCCCGCAATAAATCGACCAGCAGCTTGCCGCTGCTCTGTTCAGACGCTTGAAGCCGAGCGTACGCAAAAAACGGCTGTCGAGCTTCCTTCGATGAGACAGACGGATGAGTGAGCAACGCGAGCTCATCCGCGCCTGCCCTGCTCTGCTGAAGCTTCCGCATCTGCTCTGCTGCACCAACCCGGGTCTGATAGCTGGCAGCCGAAGAGGTGCGTATGCTTTCGAGCGCGGCCGGATCAATCTCCAGCCGTGCCAAAGCTAATTGGGCTTCCGGGTTCCAAGGCTCGGCGGTTTTCCATTGCCGGGCGTACTGCGCCGCTGGTTCACGCCGGCCTGCTTTTTCCAGCAACCGCACGGCTTCGGGCAAGTTCTCGAAGGGTGCGCCCACGCTAGTGGCAGCGGTTTGAATAAGCTGCTCGGCTTCGAGCTGTCGTTTTTGTGCCATTCGCACCTCAGCGAGTCCAAAATAGGCGACCACCGAGGCTGGCCCTGCATCGAGCTCTCTCCCGTATTCGAACTCTTTCAATTGGAGAGCAAGATCCGGATACTGTTCCGCCGCGAGCTCCGAAGCGGCAGCCAGCACCTGCTCACTTGCCGGCGCTGTCTCCGGTGCGGAACGGTACCCCGCCAGCAGATCCTGAAGATGGCCCGAGCGCGCACCGGCCTTCAGCAGAAGGAGCACCGGGCGAGTTCCCACCGGTTCGATTTGACTTAGAACGCGCCATGCTTCGTCAGGCTTGTTGACCTGCAGAAGATGTTCGACATAGCGAGTCTGCAGCTGCAGCAGCTGCTCGCGCGCACTCTCGCGCGCGTCACCCGCAGCCGCCGCCAGCCGGACTGTCGCGCGTTCTACGGCAAAAAGATAGAGTGGCCCTTTCGCCTCCGGAGTAAGAGTGGGAAGGTCGAGCGCACTGGTAACGAGAACGACGCTATCTGACAAACGGGCCATTTCCACAATCCAGTTAAGCGCCTTGTTTTGGTCCGGAGTACCCCTCAAGATTCCATTTACAAAGGGACTGAGATTGTACCCTCCATTGCGTTTGATGTAGACCCGCAACATTGCTTCTGCATTGGGGCGAAGCTCGTCGATGACACGAAAACGGTTGGCGTGGGACAGGAGGCTCTCGGCGGTTACCCAATAATCGGGCGGAAGCGGACCCGCTTCCACCCGGTCGGCCATCATCGCAAATGCCCGACGCCAATTTTCGACAGCCTCCTGCAACTGCCCCGCCCCGGCCTGCGCCAGCGCCTTCCGGTCAAGCACATCCGCCCGCCAAGGACTCAGCTGCAGCGCGTCCTCGTAAAGCGATAAAGCTTGAGGGAGATTTTTCAGTTCGCGGTAAGCATCACCCAACTGCACGTACCCATTCGAGGCCGCCGGACTCGCCTCAAGAACGGCCGGCAACAGTTCGGCTGATTGTGCCTGGTTGCGATAGCCAAGGTATTCGCCATAACGCGCAGCATAGTAAAACCAGGTGCTGCCGGTAAGTGATTGTCCTCCGGGAGCACGCAAAGCGGCCAGTTCTCCCGCAACAGTTCGTGGACCCAAAACAGAACCGAAGGATTCCGCCACAACCGGATCAGACGAAAACTCGTAGAGGCCGGCAAGTGCAGAGTAACTCTTCGTCCAGGGCGCAGGCAAAAGAGAGCCTCTCGCCCGTATGGCACCTAGAATCTCAGGGAAGCTACCATTCGCGATGACGTGCTGGACAACAGCATCGGCGTATCTGGAATTCTGCCTGGTGAGTGACGCTAACTCCGGCACTGGATTGGGATGTGCCGTCACAAAAATCGATGCGTACTGCCCGGCATCGACGAGTTCCTTTCCTGGTCCGCCGCGTGATAAGGCAGCGATGCGCAGCTGGGCCGCCGTCTCTCCGGCCTTTGCATAAGCATCCACAGAGGCGCGCAAGAGCTGCTCGCGCATGGCCTCTTCTCTGGTACTCCGGGCCAGCAGTTCGAGCTCGTGTCCGAGTACGTCGTACTTCAGACGTGAAGATTGCATCTGGTTCAGCGCTGTCCACTCGTAACCTGGGCGAGACTGCAACTTTCTCGTGAGTGCGTCAGCCGCAACGTCGAGCAAGCCGGCGGCAATTGCCAGATCATACGGCTCGAAGGGAGCAGCCAGTTTCGGAGAACCGCTGATCTGACTCGCGAACTTCACTTTCTCTTCGGGCGTCAGATACTCTTTGGCGGCAGCACCGATGACCGTCGAGTAGCGGGCTCTGTTGGCGTCCGTATTGAAGCCTTTTACGTTAGCCCAAACCTCGGCGACTGTGGTTATCGCCTCGGCGGGACGATGCAAGGAGGCTAGTGCCTGGGCAGAGAGCGCGACAGCTTCTCCGGCCCATTCGCTCCCGTTTGTTAACAGGGGCCGCAGCTCGCCATACAGGACTTGCGCGGCGCTGAACATGTGCCAAGCAATGAGCTGCCGCATAGCGGCGACGTACCCGGCAGGTTCTTTCGGATGCGGATCAATGTGCGCCGCCCGCAGCAGTCGAACCGCCTCGGAGTTATTGCCAAGGCGCGCGTTCAACGCTGCCTGCTCGTCGAGATACCGGGTGTCGTGATACGTAAGATTGTAAAGCTTCTGATTGGTTTCAATCGCCTCGGCAAATCGAAGCAGCCGAAGCTGCAGATCCGCTTTTGCAACCAGGATGTCCGGGCGATCGGGGCGAACGTAGGCAGCCTTGTCGTATGCCGCCACAGCATCGACAGAGCGACCCAAGGCGGTATCGATGCGAGCTAATAAGAGCGGCCAGCGATAGTTCCGGGGCGAATCGGAGATGGCCTTCTGGTAGTACCTAACCAGCGAATCGGCCAGCTTCTGTTTCGAGGCGAAGCGGGCAGCTTCCCGGGTTAACTCCTGATCTTCCGGATATTGATTGAGCACCTGTTCGTACTGCTCCAGCGCTGCGCTGGATTCGCCAGCCGTGGTCAGGGCAGCAATGTAGCCGCGCCGCAAAGCAGCAATGCGGTCCGCCTTGTCCCCGCCGCTCAGAGTAGAGGATCCGAGCTTCCGCAGAGTGTCTGCATAAAAGCCTACTAAGGCTTGCTTATCGCCTTCTCGTGCATACGTAGCCGCTTTCTGCGCCAGGTAATCGCCGCTATTGGGATCAGCCGAAAGCAGCTCGTCCAGCAACTGACGAGCAACTGAATACTCGCCTGCATCGGCGGCCTTCCCGGCTGCCTCGCGGCGAAGCTGATTCCCAAACGGCTGTTGAGCCCGTGAAGCTGCGGCGGCCAGTGTAGAAATCGCCCTGCCAAATTGCTTATTGCGCCACTCGAATTCGACATTCTGGCGAATGACCCCGAGCAGATTCGGGTTTTCGTCGAGCAGCGCGTGAAGCTCGCGTTCCGCACCCGGGAGATCTCCGTGATTTTCACGGAACGAAGCCAAATCGGTGCGCGCTTTTATCTTCTCGACCGGATCGTTGGTCAAAGCGACGATGCGCTCCAAGGCAAGAGCGCCGGTCTGGTCGAAACCAAAGTGATCCGCTTGCCGCTTAATTTCCTCGGCATCACTGACAGTGGCAGCACGAGAAATCTGCGTCTGCAACAGAGTGTCGATCGCACTCCGGCGGCCTCCGCTCGAAAGGATCGCGATGCGCAAGTCGAGCGCCGGCTGGCTGAACGGCCCGGAGACCAAGTCCGCGGTACGTCCATCGACAAGGGGCGCCGCATTCTTTCGTTTGGCCAGGGTAATCAGGCGGCTCTCCGCCGTGGCGTTCTCGCCTGTTTTCGGCTGCTCCAGAGCGGCCTTTGTGTACTCTTCGACCGCCCGACTCAAATCGCTTTTGTTCTCGTAAATTGCGCCCGCCTCGTAAGCCAGGCTCGCCTGTGAGCCCAAAGCCCGCCGTGACTCGCCGATTAAGCGGAGTGCGTCATCGTAGCGGAAGTAATCCCAGGAGACGGTCGCTGCCTCACGGTAACCGTCGAGCGAACCGGGATTGATGGCCGCCATGCGGTTCCACCAGGGCTGAGCCTGAGTGTAAAGATCCCGGTCGGCATAGATTTCGCCCACGCGCGCGACTGCCGCGCTATCTCGCGGGGCCGCGGTGACGTCCTGTTCCGCCAGGCTGATCGCCTTTCGGAAGGCACTTCCGATCGAAGGGGCTAAAGAGCGCTCGATCGAAATAGCGCGAGCGTTAGCGGCACGGTCGCCGGGCGCAAGCCGAGCCAAGCGAACGAAGGAATCCGCGCCCGATTCAAACTCGGTTAACCAGGCCTCCCCTTCCGCCTTCTCCTGCAGTGCCGCGATATTCTTCTGGGCGGCAGCCGCTTCCACACCCGGCAATTGCGCGAGCTCTTCGTTGAGTTTGCCGCTCCGGCTCAACAGTTCGAAGAACGCCCTTCGGAGTTCGCCATCGTAAAACCAGTTTTCGCGCAGGAGCTTCTCGTAAGCGACCGGGTCGGCAGTAGCTTTGGCTTGGTAGGCGGTGAGCAGATTGCGCACGAAGACCGGATTGTGCGGAAATTTACCGTGAGCGAATAGATTGATCTGCCGGTACAAAACGGGATTGAGTTTTGGGTCGGGTTCGATGGTCCGGACGAACGCGGCGAATTCCGAGCCTTCGAACTTGCCCGCTATCTCCCGCGCAAGCGCCTGGTAAGCGAGGTATTGCTTTCTGCGGAGGTAGAGCCGCCCCAGTTTGTCGGCCCAGGTGGTTGTCTGGAAGTGGTCGAACGCACTGCGGTAGGTTTGCGCAAGGGCCGCGTCGAGCCGGTTTTGCTCAATGAACAGCGCCAGACGCTGATACAATCCGGGATCACCCGGATTGCGATCGATCTCTCCCCTATAGAGCGCGACCGCGTCGGTGAGCCGCCTGGCCGCCGTCAGACGTGAAATGTAGCGATCGAGAACGCGGGAGTAGTCTGCCGAACGTGCCTGCGGGTTCTTGCCCGTGAATGTTGGCCCGAGAGGGACGCGATCGCTTTTGGCTGCTAGTGTTGCGAGCAGCTTGTCGTACAAAGCAAATTCGTCTGAAGCTCGCTTGGCGGCTGCATAAGCGTCCCCTAAGGCGAGCGCGGTGTTCACATACTCCGCCGAATCAGAGTTCCGATTGAGCCACGCAGGGACGAGCCGGATCAAAGCATCGGTCTGACCATAAGCCGCATAGGCGCCGAACAGCTTTGCCTCCAGCACCGGGATTTGTGAGGATGGCGGAAACTCTTTCTTCAAGCGCTCGAGCAACTGCGCAGCGGCGGCTCTATGAAAGTAAGTGACTGCACTCTGCGAAGCGGTTTGATACTCGAACTGCGGGAAAGTTGTGTTCAGCGCGAGCGATAAGATGCCGTTCAGAAAGCCCGGGTGCGGATCCATTCGCGCGATGTTGGCATACAAGCTGAGGTCGCGCCGACCGAGAGCCAACGCCTGCTCGGGGACATCCAACAGTAATGAAATCAACGAGCCGAGGGCTTGCTCTTTCTCGGCGGAGCTAGCGGCCCCGAGCTCATAAACCGAGTACCAGGAGCGAGCCGCTTCGTCATAGTTTCCGGCGCGTTGAAACAAAGGCGCGACTGTGACGAGATCGCGAGATGGCGAGACCTCACGGGCGGCAGCGCGCCGGGATCGCCACTCGAGCAGCATTTCATTCGCGGTGTCGCGTTTGCCTTCTTCCTCGAAATAGAAGAAGAGCCGTAGAGCGGGGTCGAGCGCCGTTGGATTTTTCAATGCAGCCTGCCGTGCTTCGCCCAGGTAGGCACGCAACTGATGCGCTTGCTTCAGCAGCTGGTAGTAACGCGTTCTCAATTCGGCCGGCCATAGCGGATTGAAGCGCTCCCGATAGACAGCCAACTCAGCCGCTGCGCCGCCCGTCATGCTGGCCACTTGTGCCTCAGTTTCAATCCCCAACGCGGGATCATCAGGGAACTGCGCTGCGATCCGCGATTGCAAACTGCGTGCTGCCTGCTGCGCTTTACTCTGTGTCAATACCGCCAGGTAGATCCTGTAAGGCGTTGGGGACCTTGCATAACGCTCGATCCACGCCTGGTAGACACGATCGCGAACGAATGCCGGGAGAGCTGCCTCGTTACAGACACGAACCGCCCGTTCGAAAGCACCCCAGGCAGGCTGCGCGGTATCGGGCAGATAGCGATCGAGTCCGGAAGTTGCCGTTCTGCCCGCCTGGATGAGCGTATCGACTTCCTGCTGTGGCTCGAGGCGGCGATTGTAAAAGTCGGCCAGGTCTCGCAGGGCAAGCCCTTTATCGCCAGCCAGCTCCGCCGCTTTTTTCCAATCGTTCTCCGCGGCTTGCTGCTCAAGTCCGCGTTCTTCTTCCTGCGCGCGGATGGCAAAGAGTTCACCACGCTGCGGCGATTGTTTGACGAGTGCGCTTATTTGTTCGACAGCTTCGCCCGGAAGACGCCGCGCAGGAACCGGACCGCCGGGCAGGCTCATCGTCCGGAACAGGGCAGACTCGATCTCGGTTCCCGCTCTCGTGTTCGTCCATAAAGACTGGCTCGAGGCAGCGCAGAAAAAGACTCCGCCGGCCAGACATGCCGCCAGCCCGGCCGCCGCAGCCAACTTACGGAAGTACTTCAAGCGGCACCTCCTGATGGCTTACGTTATGCGCTATGTCTTCGGCGGTCACGTGGACCGAGTATCGGCCCGCAGGCAAGGAGCCGGGTATCTGGAGAACCCCGGCATTGGATTTCTCCGCTTCATTCCAACGCAAGAAGAGCGGTTCTGCGCCGTACAGCCGGACAGCGATGCTGCGCGTTGTCGCCGACGCTTGTACGCGAACAGCCAGCCGTCCGCCCGCATGAATCCGTTCAGCATCCAAGTGGACACGCACGAGCGGCGGGTGGCTCGAGATGAGGAAAGTCTTGGCCTCGCGGAAAACGTGACCTTCGCGGTCGCGCAGGATCAAGCGGACGGTCTGTGTGCCATCGGGAAGATCGGGCGGAGCGAGAAAGCGTATCTGCCAGATGTCCTCACCCTTTAAATAGCGGAGAGGCTTGACCAATCCAAAAGGAAAGAGGGCGACGACCGATGCGATGGACGGATCGGTGCGTACACGCAAGAGCGGGTCTCCCGGACGTATCAGCCTGGGGCGAAGCAGAGCTCTGGGAGCAGCCAAGAACGACGTGTAGGGTGTGACAAAGTGATACTTTCGCGAGAGCTGAATGACCTCATCGATCGATGCATTGTCCTCGCCGTCGCGATCTATTTTGGCGAGCAGCGAATCTACACGCGCCCGCGCCCAAGCGGCCGGCAAGTACGCGTGCTGAGTATCGGTAGCGGGGAGATCGGCCTTGCCGGACACCCGCGCCGTCTTTCCGCCCGACGCTGCGGTGACGGCGAACTCCGCCGCGCCAGGTTTGCCATACTCGCCCACCCAGGAAGCCCGTGCGCCCGGAAAATTATTTTCTCCGAGCCGGTAAACCAGCCGGGCACTCACCTCGGGCGAGACCGTCAGCGAGGCTGAATCCAGCGGCACGAGGCCTATTTTCCGAACGAACTCATTGAGCTTGAACTCAAGCGGCTCTGTGGATCCAATCTGTTCGAAGACTCCGGCGTGCCCGGTGAGATTCCGGAGTAAGCGGGCATTCGCATCGTCGCCGATGGCAAGCGCATAGATGTGGGGGCGTCTCTCGGCCTCTAGCATGCTCCAGCGGCGGTCGAACCACTTCAGGAAATTGGCCGGAGCGATTGTGCCTTCGGTCAACTCTCCGTCGCTGAGCAGCACAACGTAAGTGTTTGGCGCGGTAGCACGGTCGAATGCGCTTTCAAAGGCTTTCCGCAAATTCGTGCCCCCACGCAGACGGCTGGTTCGAACAAAATCGAGAGCCTTCGCGATGGCATCCGGCGTGGCCGGCTCGGTCTGCGCGTTTGCGGCCGTAGGCTCGGAATTGAAGACTATGACGTTGAACAGGTCGCGCGGCGTTAGTGACCGTAGAGTTGTTTCGAGCGCTTGAAAACTACGCTCGAGCTTCTCCCACTGCATGGATAGCGAGGTGTCGAACAGCACGACTACGGTGCGTTGGCCTGCGCGGGCTGGGACTGGCGCGTTTTGCAGAAGCGCAGACGCCTCGAAGTAACCCGGCTGCGATGCATCCGCTTCGTGATATGCCTGCACCTTTGGCTGCTCATCATTCACGAGTGCATAACGGAGGACAAAGTCATCGCTCAAGGCGAGCGCGTGCTCGTCGAGCGATCCTTTAACTTCCTGCGCCGATCGCGAGGTAATCTTCAGCGGGTAAAGTTTACTGAGTACCTGAAAGGAAGCGAGCGCGTGCGGGCTGCGCACATCAACTTCGAGCGAAAGCCGCTGAACGATTTGAGCAGCAGCAGCGCTCGACGGCTTCAAGGGAAGGATGAACTCGCTCGTCAGCCGATCCAAAGCGATCTCCTGGCGGTATTCCGCTTCAATCCGCTTGTAGCCGTAAGCAGGAATGGGAACGATCTTTACGGAGAACTGACTCGAGTGCTGCGCTTCGCCCGGAGCATTGCTTTCGGTCACCTCGCCGGATTGGAGCAGCCCCGGATCGATTGCCTGGTTACGAATCTGCGCATAGAGCTCGCCGGCACGCTTTCGCTCGAGAATGACACCGGGGATGCGGGTGACGTCATCCCACACCGCAAAATCGGAAACCGCCGCGTTGCCCGGCAGGGCCAGCAGATAAGTACCTTCCAGAACCCGGCCGGTCTTATTCCGAAATACCTCGTTCCAATGAACCGTGGCGTGTCCGCCATCGACTTCGACGCGGATTTTCAGCGACTCGATCGAAAGCTCTGCCGGATCAGGCGATTGACGGTCAGAGGGGATGATCACGCCCGTATCGGCCCGGACAAAACCCACTGCCGCGGCCGTAAGAAGAAGCAGACCCGTGACGAGTTTCATTCAGGGTGCAGCGTCCGCTCCGGCGCATCCACCAGGCCGTTATCGGTCCCGACATATAGGACGCCGTTCCGGGCCGCCAGCGCGGTCACGTTGAGCGAGGGCAATCCATCGGTGACGAACTGCCACCGGGCCTGACCGCGGTGCAACACCGCCAGCCCTTCGCCTGCCGTGCCGGCGTAGATAGCGGACTCGGTTGCGAGAAGAGCATTTGGATTGATCTCGACCCGCCGCTTTGCAAATTCACGGAACGAAGCCAACTCTTTATCCTGGCCGAGGCGTACCACGCCCGAACCGTATGTACCCAGATAGAGATTCTCTCCGTCGGCCACCGACGCAGTGATCCAGTTCTGCCGCAAAGTCGAGTTTGCCGTCGTATAACTAGCCTGCACAGAGCCGGATTGAATGACAGACAGACCCCCAAGGGTGCCGGCAAAGAGCGTTCCGTTGCGCTCCGCCAGCGTATAGACGTGATTGTTTACCAATCCCTGAAAAGCGGATACAGAGGAGATTGCACCCCCGTCTACGTAGCTGATGCCGGCGGGCGTGGCGGCTGCAAACGAAGTTGAACGGTTGGCGGATGCCGGCTGAAAAAGCAAATCGGTGACGTCGTTCGAGATCAGACCAGATTTTCGATCGAGGATCTGTCGAAGCTGCGCGGACGAGTCAAAGAGTGCCAAGCCGTTCGCCGTTGCGACCGCGATCGTGCCTTGTTCGGGGTCCTCTTTAATGCGATTGACGCAAAACAAAACATCGCTGTCGGAATGTTCCGCTTTGCGTGCGCCACCGAGATCGGCGATATCCAGCCCGTGATCGAAGTAGCCGATCCAAAGTCTTCCGCGCCGATCGATGGCCAGCGCAGAGATGTGGCTGTCCGCGAGAGTAGCGCCGGCGGGCCCGGCTATCAGTTCCCCGGTATGGGCGCGCAACACGGCACCCGGGGTAACGGCAAGAAGGCCAGTTCCGGCATCCTCGAGCGCAAGAATATTCGCACTCGCGTTCGCCTCCGTCTCAGTGAGAGCGACCTGCCTTTGTGAAACGCGAGAGATTCGCGCGGTCAAGGCAACATCCAAAACACCTTGCTCTAGAGTTCCGATCGAAAGTGTGCCAGCGTGCTCCTGCAGAGTCTGCGCGAACACTCCTTCCGCCAGCGTGCGCCGCCACTGGCCCTGCTTAAACTCTGCAACACCGAGCGGCGTGCCGGCCCATGCCGATTCGCCGTCTGCGTAGAGCGCGAGCACCTGCGGGTCCGGGAGTTCCCGATCGAAATGTGTAGCCTCCGCAGCATGCCAACGCCACAGGCCTCCACGCCGCGTTCCGATCCATAGATCGTCTTCATCTCCAGCCAGCGCCGTGACTTCGACATGCGCAAATTGGGGATGCACCTCCTCCAGAAGTTTGCCATCGGTTACGTAGAGACCGCCGCTTCCGACACCGAGAATCATCCGACCGCTGCGCAGCGGCAGGAGCGCTGAAATTTTCCGCAGACTCTGTGACTGCGGCTTGAAAGCCTTCAGCAGCTGACCGTCGAAGATCAGAACACCGGCTCCTTCCGTCCCTATCCAAAGTTCAGGCGTGCCGACTCCGCGCCGGACTGCCAGACTCACGAGAGGATACGAGGGAAGGTCCTGGCCAACCCGCCACGAATGCTTCACAGTGCCATCGATTCCATAATGCGTGAGCGAGCTGCGGCCGCAGACGAACAGTTCTCCGTTAAACATCGTTGCCGAACGAAAATCAGCGTTGTCGAATAGGGGCGAGAAGCGATGAGGTCGAGCGACAGGTAGCGGCTCGAGCGAAAATGAGATCCCGGCCGGAACAGTTGCTGCGCGAACCGCGCTCTGAAGGACGCGCCGCGCGCGCCACAGACTGGCAAAGGCGAGAACGAAAGCGGCTAAGGCAGTAGCCGCTGCGAGTAAAACGATTACGTGACTACGTTTGCGAGCAAGGAGCCATTGCGGCACACTGAGTCACATCTTAAACGAATCTTTTACGAATTGGTAGGATTTTCCGGGAGGTTCCGAAGGCGCTCGGCGGCGGACTCGGCCGTGATATCGCGCTGCGGCGAACCGAGCATCTCGTAACCGACCATGAATTTGCGCACGGTGGCGGATCGCAGCAGCGGCGGATAGTAGTGAGCATGGAGGTGCCACTCCGGATGAGGCGCGCCATCGGTCGGCTGTTGATGAAAGCCCATCGTGTAGGGGAACGAGACTTGAAAGAGATTGTCGTAGCGCGACGTAATTCGCTTTAAGATGTCCGCCAGCGCCGAACGGCCAGGGGCATCCAATCCTTCGAGAGAAGCTTCGTGAGTCTTAGAAAGGACGAGCGTCTCGAAGGGCCAAAGTGCCCAAAACGGCACGACGACAGCGAACCGGTCGTTCTCGCAGACCAGGCGTTCCTTGGCCGCGAGCTCCAGCTGGAGGTAATCACAAAGCAGACAGCGGTTGCGAGATTGAAGGTAATCGGTCTGGCACCTCTGCTCCTTTACCATCTCGTTCGGCAGCGATTCGTTGGCCCAGATCTGGCAATGCGGATGAGGATTGCTTGCGCCCATCATCTCACCACGATTTTCGAAGATCTGCACCGAGTTGACAAAGGGAATGCTCCCCAACTCGCGGTATTGCCCGGCCCAGACTGCAACGACCTTTTCCAGGTCGGGGACGCTCATGCGCGCAACGGTCAGGCTGTGGTCCGGCGAAAAGCAGGCGACGCGGCAGATACCCTTCTCGGCGCGCGCTACCAGCAAACCGCCTTCTTCCAGCGCGCCTTCAGGCACATCCGGCTGGAGCGCGGCGTAGTCGTTATCGAAGACGAAGGTGGATTCATACCGCGGATTCCGCGCACCACCGGCACGCTCGTTCCCGGGACAGAGATAGCAAGTCGGGTCGTAGTGCAGGCCGACGGGCGATGCCGGGGTCTCAACTTGACCCTGCCAGGGACGCTGGGTGCGATGTGGCGAGACTAAAATCCACTCGCCCGTAAGAGGATTCAAGCGCCGGTGTGACTGTTCTTTGAGATTGATCATCCCGCCTCCGATATCAGCATGCCTACGTTAGCAAGCTGCCGTATCTCGGGCGGGAGTCTCGCGTTGGTGCGGCTAGAAGTTCGCTTTTAAGCTGAACTGGATGTTGCGTGGATCGTTGCGCGTTCCGTAGACCTGGCCGAAGGGACTGCCGCAATCGAGGCAAGTATTGAAGTTATAGTTCCCACCAAAAATCGGATGATTGAAGGCGTTCAGGAACTCGCCCCGGAACTGAACTCTGAAGCGCTCGGGACCAAAGGATTTGGCAACCGAGAGGTCGAGGTTCTTGGTCCAGGCTTCACGCAGCGAAGGAATGCGCAGTGGGCTATTGCCGAGCCGGGGCTGCCCGTCGGTGTTTACAAACGCATCCGGATTAATCCACTGGTCGGGGGTCTGATGTTGCGGAATAGGATTTCCAATCAGGTCCGGTGTCTGCTGGCTAGGAAAACCGTACTGATTGCCGAGAGGCGAATTGTAATCGTTGATGATGCCGAAGATCGGGAAGCCACTGGACAGCCGAATGTTGGAGGAGAGCTGCCAGTTCCCAAGGACTGTTTTGACGACTCCGGGTGCGCCACTGCCCCAACGCTTGCCGACTCCATACGGCAGGTCGTACACGGCTGCGACAGCGAAGCTATGCGGCTGGTCGTGCGTGCTGACGGCGTAATCGAGCTTGGTGTTGTAGGAATCTCGCCACAGGTTTCCAATCGACCAACCCACAAGGTCCTCTGAGCCGTTGTCTAACGCTTTCGACCATCGATAAGTTATGATCGCGCTCAGACCGTTGCTATAAGCGTGGTTGTACTTCACGTCAAGAGCGTTGTAACTAGACGAGGCTCCGGGCAAGGAACGAGTCACGTTCAAATTGCCGAACTCCGGATACGGCTGCAACAGCTGATACTGAGGAATTTGTTGGCCGGAGAGCCCACCGTTCGGGTTTGTGATGACACCGTAGAACGGGTTGGGCACCAGATTCTGGAGATAGTTGTCGCCCAGCGCCAAGTCGCTTGTCGGAAGCTGATTGATGTTGATGTTGGGATTCCCGTAGAGCAGCTTGCGGCCATTGACGCCGGTGTAGCCAAGCTCGAGTACTGAGTGCGAACCGAGCTGGTACTGAAGATCGAAACTCCATTGTTCGGTGTAGCCGACAGGATGAGAGCCCTTGAGCCAGAGTTGGCCTACACCTTGACCGACGTAAGTGTTCAGACCCTGCGAATTGCCGGTTTCCGGACTAAGCCCATTCAGGAACGGTGTGCTGATCGGAGTAGTGGGGACATATCCCTGGCCATCCTGTGTGCCATAAGACGTGGTATTCGAGCCGTATCCGAGGTACTGGCCCGGAGAGTCGAAACTGATCATGGCTGAGGTGGGTGTGTAGAAGATGCCAGCGCCCGCGCGGACTACGAGCTTATCGGTAGCGCGGTACGCGATGCCGATTCGCGGTGCGAAGTTGGTGTTATCGGGAGCCCAGGCGTAACGATGATTCTTATCCGCGTACTCGAATCCGCCATAAACGTTGTAGCCCAGCTGCGAGCTGATCGGGTTGACAACCGTCGGATCGAACCAAGCCAAGCGATTGTAGCGCTCAGTGGCAGGCCGCTGGTTCTCATAGCGGAGACCCAGGTTCAGAGTCAGGCGGGGCGTGACACGCCATTGATCCTGCACATAGCCGCCAAAGGCATGCTGACTCATAGCCGGCAGGACGTTGACACTGGACGAAACATCGCCCGTACCGAGCAGTAACGAGGCAATTGAGTTCCCGCTTAGGGTCGACGAATTTGGGGTAGCCTGGCAGGGGCCGCTCCCGGGACCGGGATCACAAGCCGTCAGGTAACTGCCACTATTGATCGATCCTAATCCAAAAGCTTCATTGTTGATCAGAAACACATCGTAGTTCGCTCCGAATCTCACGGTGTGATTCGAAAACTGCTTGCTGAAATTTACCTGCGCCGTTTCGGAGTAGCGCACATAACGGTTGTAGTTGTATTGAGGTCTGCCGAGACTCGTATACTGATCCACACCGATATTAGGGAGAACGTCGGCCTGTTGCGGGAACAGATCGGGATTCAAGCCAATGGTGGCGGGACTAGATTTACCACGGATCGTAGGATTCTGCGCTTCGTGCCAGCGGCTGTACCCAATGTAGGAGTTAATGACCCAAGTGGGACTCGGTGTAACAGTATCGTTGATTACGACCTGAAAGCCGTTGTCAGCGTTCTGGGCATTGTTATCCGCTCCGTTGCAGAAGAAACAGGGCGCGGTTTGCGTCTGGCGGACGCGATCGGCCATGCGGACAAACAGGCGATGCTTCTCATTTTGCGCCCAGTCCACGCGCCATTCAAACTTATCGTTATTGACAGTTTCCGCGCCTTGAGCAATGTAGTTGTTTACGTCGTTCGGGCCTTGGCTAGGACGGTTCGGCAGCGGAAAGAGATTTACTATCTTCTGGCCGGTGGCATTAAAGAGATTGGAAGGAACCTTGTTGCCGGGGAATGCTGATCGCGTGTAGTAAGTGTTGCCCTCGGCGTCCGTTACCTGAGTTGTCGAGAACGGGTTGTAAATAACCAGCGGATCGCCGTTGGCGTTGAGCGATTGCGAAAAGTCTCCGTTGCGCTCAAGCAGCGTGGGTACGGTCTGCAAGCCGCTGCTCGCAGTATCGTGCTGGCGCAGGCCGTCGTACGCGCCGAAGAAAAACAGGTTGTAGCGCTTCAGGATCGGGCCACCGAGATTGCCGCCGAATTGATTTCTCTTCAACTGGCCGCGCGGCTGATCGAATTCGTTGTTGGACCAGGAGTTGGCATCGAGCGCGGAGTTGCGTAAGAAGTCGTAGAACTCGCCGTGAAAGGAGTTCGATCCGCCCTTAGTGACCAGGGTGACGACTCCCATGCCCGACCGTTCGTATTGAGCGTCGTAGACGTTGGTGGCTACTTGCTGTTCCTGCACCGAGTCGTTGATAGGCGAGACCATCAAGCCACCCCAATCCATAGCTGTCGAGGGCGCACCGTCGATGAGGATCTGTGCTTCTCCGGTGCGACCGCCATTCAAGCCGAACTGGCTGAAATTCTGGTCGAACGTTTGAGAGCGCGAAGTCATGCCGCCCTGACCTTCGGTTGTGCCGGCCAGCGAGAACACAAAATTCAGCGGACTGCGCGTGTTGTTCGGCAACGCCTGAATCAACTGGCTGTCCATGGTGACGGAGTTATTTGCGCTCTGGGTGTCGATCAGTACCGACTCACCCGTAACCTCGACCTTCTGCTGCGTGTCGCCGACCTGAAGCGCGACATCGACTACCGCTGATGTCTCCGCGCGGAGGAGCATGCTCGAACGCACATAGGTTTTGAAGCCTTTCGCGTCGATGTTGATCTGATACGAACCAGGCAGCAGATTGTCAAACTTATACGTGCCATCATTCGTTGTGCTGTATACGCGCATGTCGTGAGTAGCCTCGTTCGTGAGCTGCACATTTGCACCGCTCACGACAGCTCCCGTGGGATCGCTCACGATACCGGCAATGGACGCCGAAAACGTTTGCGCGAAACACAGATGGCTCCCCAATAGGGCGAGTACTCCAACAGAGAGTCTTCGACCAAGCAAATTCATACCTAACCCCTTTTAGCTAACTGTCAACCTTAATACACTATATCGACATCTGTCTCTAAAGTCACTGTGGAGGTTTAGTACTTACTCTCCCAGTACTGGCCGGTAAGGCAAACGCGACATAGCTGCCGCCGCTTTTTTCACCCCATTTGCCGCCGCCGGCTCCGATGACTAAATACTCACGTCCATTGACGGCATAAACCGCCGGGGTTGCATTTCCCCCAGCCGGGAGTTCTGTTTCCCAAAGTATTTCGCCGGTTGCTTTATCGAAGGCGCGGAGTTTACGGTCGTGAGTCGTTGCTCCGATGAACAGCAGTCCGCCAGCCGTAACGACACTCCCGCCATAATTTTCGGAGCCGGTGTTCTTCAAGCCTTGAGCGGCAAGCGCGGGAATTTCGCCGAGAGGCTTCTTCCAGACATATTTTCTGGTGTTCAGGTCGATAGCGTTTAAGGTGCCCCAGGGCGGTGCAACAGCGGGATAGCCATCCGGGTCGAGCCAGCGATTGTATCCATCGATGCCATACTTCAACGGCGAAAAGGCGGTCACCTTCTGATGTTCGGCTCCATCGAGCGGCACATCTTTACCGCTCATCAAAAGCTCGACGATTACTTTCACCGAGCCAGTACCCAGACGTGCAAAGCCAGGCATGCGGCCGCCGCCGTGCTCCACCATGCTGGTCACCTGCTCGCGAGTAAGCCGGGAACCCACATCGATCAAGGATGGGAATTCGGGTGGGCTGCCACGCAAGTCCGGCCGGTGACAACCGGCGCAATTCTGCCGGTAGAGAGTCGACCCGCTGGTGGCGCCGGTACCCAGATTGCGCGGAATCAAGCGCAGAATCCAAGCCATCTCGCTTGCGTTTACGTAGAGAATTCCCGTTTTCGGATCCCAAGCCGCTCCGCCCCATTCCCCGCCCCCGTCGAAGCCCGGGAAGATCACGGTGCCCTGGAAGCTCGGTGGCGTAAATTGCGGGCCGCTGCGCACTTTTGCGTACTGTTCGAGAACAGCGGCATGCGCTTCCGGCGTGCGCGTGGTGAGGATCTCGGGCGTAACCTGCTGACGAGCGTACGGCTCAGGCTCGGTCGGCAGGATCTGAGTGCGCGAAAGAACTTCGCCATCGACGTCGCTTGGCGGCACCTCGACCTGCTGATACGGAACGAGCGGTTTGCCGGTCATTTCGTCGAAGAGCCAGAGGCGTCCGTATTTGGTGAGCTGGGCGAGAGCATCGACCGTTTTTCCGTTCGCCTGCTTCACCTTCACGAGAGTCGGAGCAGCCGGCAGATCGCGATCCCAGACGTCGTGCTTCACCAGCTTGAAATGCCAGATGCGCCGGCCTGTTTCGGCATCGAGCGCGATGAGGCAATTGGCGAAGAGATTGTCACCGAGGCGATTTGCTCCATAGAAGTCGAACGAAGCAGATCCGGTAGGCGCAAAGACCATACCCTTTTCGCGATCAAGCGTTAAGCCGGCCCAGGAATTCGCTCCACCGAGGCGCTTATAGCCATCCGAAGGCCACGTGTCGTAGCCGTATTCGCCAGGCATCGGGATGGTGTGGAAGATCCAGCGCATTTTTCCGGTCCGCACATCGAAGGCTCGAATGTGACCCGGAGCGGCGGGTAGATCCTCCGCCACAAGCGACCCCTGGATCAGGAGATCTTTGAAGACGACGCCCGGACTGGTTGCCTCAATGGTTAGTTCTTTCGCCTCGTCGCCCAGACCCGCATGCAGATCGAGGCGCCCTTTGTCTCCGAACTCTGCGATCGGTTGTCCATCCTTGGCGCGGATAGCGTAGATGTATTGATCGATGCCGACGAAGAGACGACGCTCATCGCCATCGCCCCAATAAACCAGACCGCGATTCCGCAGCTTTGAGGCCATCTTCTCGCCGCGATGCGCATCGAAGTCCCAAAGCATTTTACCGGTAGCGGCGTCGAGCGCGACGACACGCAAGCGCGGTGTGGTGGCATACAGCACGCCATCGAGAACCAGCGGATTGCATTGCATCTCCGAGCCCTCGAACTCGTCACCGGAGTCAAACTGCCAGGCACGCTCGAGACTCTTGATGTTCCTGCAATTGATCTGAGTCAGCGGCGAATAGTGCATCCCGCGGGGGCCGCCCACAACCGTCCAATCCGTGCCGCTCGATTTGTTGCCGGGCGCAGAGGCCGCGAAGATCGCTGCCGTGATGAAGAGCGCGACAGAACCGCCGATACCGAAAAGCCTCTTCATTTTGCAAGTGCCAGATCTGAAGGCTTGACGCCTTTCGTGTATTCTTCCGACGTATAGGAGTGTGGATGGTAGGCGCCTACCAGAGCCACATCCGCGTGTGCCGGAATTTTGCCGTCGAGGCCGATGCTCCAATAGGTTGCGTTGACGAGCAGCCTGCGCAGAGCCTCGTTTTCCAGGTCGTCCGCCGCACCCATTGTGGAGACGAATATGCGCGCAACCTTGCCGCTATCGCTCTTGAAGTGATTGGTCCAAGCCACCGGCAGCATGGGGTCGTTGGGTTTGCCGGGCACGGGTGCATCACTGGCTGTTAATCCGGAAAGCACCTCGCCCAGCAGCAACGGCTGGCACGTCGGCAGCATCGGAAGGCGCACTTCATAGACTTCCGTCGGCACCCAGATCTCGCCGCTTTTGATGCCGCGCAGAATCGGACTGTCAGCTGCTCCTGGTGCAAAGAGCGCTCGTGTGCTCTGTTTTCCATGCTGGCCATGGTGAGCCACCCACGTTTCGCCGAGCACTTTGCGGCCGAAGCCGCCTTCCCAGCCGGGGATGGTGCTGTTCCAGGAGTAGCGCTCATACGTTTTGCTGGTTTTTAGCTGGAACGGATGGGTGCCAGTGCGGATTGCAATGATCGGACGGCCCGACTGAGCGTAGTCGATCAGCATCTTCATCTGATTGTCGGGCAAATCGCGCCAGCGTATGAAGAGAACCAGCAAGTCCGCGTGACGCAGAACTTCGAGGCCACGCAGGTCCCGATTCTGATGAGGGTTAATGGTCCCGTCCGGATCGAGCGGAAACACGACGGTGCACTTGAACCCGTGGCGAAGGGCGAGGATTTTTGCCAGCTGGGGCAGCGCTTCTTCCGAGTGGTACTCGCCATCATCTCCGGCCAGGAAAACAATGTGCTTACCGCGGCCGGGGCCGTGCTTTCCTTCGTAAGTGACGCTCTGGGCCTGGCTGGCGGAGACGCCCGCAAGGATCAACGAAACCACGCTCAGACCATACAAAAAGATTCTCTTCATCGTTACGCGAGCTTACGATACCATTCCTTCGTCTGGCCCAGCTTATCCCGATTACCGTATAGCGGCCGCACCACAGAGGAGAATTTTCTTATGCTTACCTCTCTCCGCAACGCGACGCGATTGCTCGTCGAGAGCAGCGTTCCTTTTGGCCTCATCGGTATTGTTTGTGGGGCGGCTCTTTTCATCTCTGCCCGGCAAGCAAACGAGCTTTCACCATCACAGAAGCAGATTGAGCTAGGCGAGGTCCAAGCGGGTTCCCTCTCGGCGATTACGGTGACGGTGAAAAATCCGGCCGAGCTACAAGCGAACGATTCGATTCGCGTCACGCTCTCGGACGCACAAGGACCGATCGCGGAGAAGCGGCTGCACGCGCAGGATCTCGACTTCTATGTGACGGCTCGCGCCCGAGCAAGCGGCGCTCTGAGCGCGCGTCTCGAATGGAGCTCGAAGGGCCAGCTTCCGGAGGTGATCGGGACCATGCGGCCTATCGCGAAGGGCTCCAGCGAAGGCGTGATCGCGGCGATGCCAAACGGCACCTGGGAGACGGCGCAAGCGGTGGAGTTCGGACAGACGATCTTCGGTTCAGCAGACGAACGGCCGTACGCGCCCGCGCCGGGCCAGGATCAGTACCGTGCGCTGGCCTCTGGCTTTCAGTGGTTCAAGTTCACCTTTCACGAGGAAAAGCCAACTCTCGCTTACTTCGTACTTGATATAACCGACCGCGAAGTTCCGCTGGATGTCGATCTTTTTACCAAAGGGAGCGGAGACGGAGCAGCGGCGGGAGTGAAGCCCTATAGCGAGGGCGCGTCGATTTATCAGATTGAGGCCACGCAAAACTATCCCGGGCTTTACAAGTTCCGCACGCGCATTCTCCAGCCTGGGGGGACTTACTACATCCGGGTCCACGCAAACCATCCGGCTTACCAGCTGCGTATGCTGAGCTATCCGCTGCCGCCGTACAAGGATCCCCGCCAAGCCGTTCGTACCGGGATGGATTTTCTGATTAACATGGGCGATAGCTGGCTTTCGAACACGCCGCGCCGCGGTGCTATTGCGCTTCGCACGACCATGAATCACGGCGACACGCAGCAGTGCATTGCCTGCCACCCGACGCAATTTACGGCTCGCGGATACTTAACCGCTGTCTCGCACGGGTATGCGCCGACGCAGCGCCCGGCCCTCGAATTCATCACCGACCGGATCTACAACAACCAGCGGCCGCTTTACGGAGCGCCCGGCACTGATTGGGTGAGGGTCATTTATTCGGCTCGCACAGTGGCAAGCCGCCTGCCAATTATTGAGCATCTCTATGAAGCGAATGTGACGCACGACCAGCCACGCACGAAGGAGTTCAATCTGCCGTATGCGAATTTCCTGAAGATGCATTACCGCGGGCGAACCGAGATGCCGGGGAACGAAACTGACGGCTGCGAACCGGATATCAGTGCCTTCGAAATTGCTTCGCAAAGCTGGGACACCTTCGATCTGCTGTATGCGCAGACGCGGGACAAGGAGTGGCTCGGGCAGCGTGAACTGGTGGAGCGTCTGTCGGTTGAGGTCAAGCCGGAAAACATGATCGACCTGAATTGGAAGATTCACTTTCTCGCTACGATCGGACGCGAAAAGTACAAGGCGCAGTTGGAGGAGTTGATAGCGCAACTCTACAGTTATGAGCAGCCAAACGGAATGTGGGGATACACGTTCGATAAGAACGCCAAGCCCGCGGACTTCATTTCGTATCACGCCGTTCTCGCTTTGGCGTTAGCCGGCCACCGGCCGGAGTCAGATCCGCGTCTGGCCCGGGCCGTAAGCACATTGCTGAGCGCGCAGCGACCGGAAGGAAGCTGGGAAGGCGATCCCGTTTACCAAGGCTTCAACACTCCGTTCCGCGCCACGCAGTTTGCGGTGATGGCTCTTTCGACGCTCTACCCGGGGACGGACACAAAGCCGGCTGAGAAGAAGGGCTGGAACGATGCATTTCCTCCGCCGACAACTACCCTCGCAAACAACGATCTAGGGCTACTGTTAACTCAGCTTGATCAATTTTGGGATCTCGCGCCTGATGCGACTTTGCAGCAGATCCGGAGTGTACTTGCTCACAACGAACAGCCGCTGGCGCGAGAGGCAGCCGCCCGGGCACTGGGCCACATGGCCGATCCTGGTTCGATCCCGGTTCTGACCGGTGCGCTGGGCGATGCGAGCAAAATGGTGCAGCGAACCGCAGCGTGGGCTTTGCGCATGACTCTGGAGCGCCGCCCCGAAGCTGCCGCGGACGGTCGTACTCAGCTGTCTGGAGCACTTCGCTCAGAGTTGCCGCGAGTTCGCTGGGGAGCCACACAGTTTTTCAATCAGCATTTCAAGTACGTGAGCAGCGACCAGAAACTGCTGGCTTCCTTTCTTAACGCGTTGAGTGATCCCGCCGCGGCTGTCCGGCTGAATGCAGCGCGCGGCCTCTGGCAATGGTCCTATTGGGCAGCCGACAATCGCACTGCGCGCAACAACATACTCGCGGCGCTCGCTACACGTTTGAACACGGAGGCGGATGCTACCGTCAGGCGCGCCGTTCACGAGAGCATCTACGACGTGCTCGACGAGAACACCGGCTATCTGGAAGCATGGGTCCGGACTGCCGCCAAGGACGAGGATCAGCGGCGCATTCACGAGGGCTACGAGGCAGTAGTACGCGACCAAGCACAGGTACTCGCGCGGGCACTCAACGAAGCCACTCCGCTCGGACGCGCCGGCATCCTGGAGTCACTCTGGGATTTCCACATCCGCCACTATTCCCTGCCGCAATTGAAAGAAGGACAAGTGGCGGTCTCTCTGCCCGCGGTCTTTACAAAGTACGTGGCCGGAGTGCCGGAGCTTCACGTTGCGGGATATGAATACCCGCCTTACCGCGACACTGCAGACTTTCGTTACGACATTCAAAACGGCTTTTTTCAAACTCGTATCGGAAACGACAGTGATCTGATTCATTTCTTCAGGAGCTCTGGCCCTGAGCTGGAAGGCGCGCTCGTCCGCTGTCTGGAGGGCGCGGACAGCAGCACGAAGATGAACGTTCTTAAAGCGGGCAGCACGCTGAGCGATGCGGGTGACCAGCAGTTCGCCAAGGCGGCGCTCGCGCTTGCTCTCGATCCAGATAAGAAGGTGCGCGAAACAGTCAGCTACGTTTACGAAAACGGGCAACGCGGCGTTCTTAATATCGCCACGCAGGCGGTGCCGGACCCTGGCCTGGTTCGGACAATCACGCAAATTCTTCAGACTGGCGACGAGGGCGCACAGAATACGGTGCTGCCATTGCTGGCAGCGCTGCCTGCCGGTTCAACCTGGACGCGTCAGGCGGAAGTAATTACATCCTTGCGCGGGTTAATGAAACGGGAGCCGCGGGTTACGAACTACGCAAACGTACTGACCGCCACGGCCTCGTTTCCGGAGCTGATGGACGACCCCGGCATTCGCAACCAAGTTCTTTCCGCTATCGACGACCCCGATCGTAACGTGCAGCGCGCAGCCATCCAAATCGCGCTCGAGCGTCTCGACGATCCGCAAGCCGGAGCGGTGAAGGGGCAGGTATTTGGCAAGCTGGGCAGTTCTCAGCGGAGTGTGCTTATCGAAGAGGTTTCCGATCCGAAGTTTCTGCGAAATCACCTCGGTGTGTCGGGCGGGGCTATTTCGCAGGACCAGGTTTACTTTCTCGGAAAAAAGGCAAGTTATCGACCGCCTGATCTGCTGGCCGAACCGATCGTGCTCAAGGCAGTGATCGCCAGCCTGCAGGATGCTGACGCGAATGTGCGGGCGGCTGCGCTCGATTTATTACGCAAGTCGAAGGGCATTGAGCGTCAACCGGAGTTCCTGTCGGCGCTCAACGGGATGCGGTCGGATCCGAATCCGCGCTTGAAGATCATCGCCAAGAACGTTCTTTCCGGCAAGAAGCTGAGTGCCGCGCTGGCCGACGTTCAACCGGGATCGGTGCTTGACTTTAACTACTTCGTGAGCAAGATCGAGCCGATTCTGGCCACCCCGGGTGCGGATGGAAAAGCCTGCGTGATGTGCCACGCTTCGCATGTGATCTTTCGCTTGCATCCGCCGAACAACGAAGGGCAATTTTCTCCGCAGGACAGCGAAGAAAATTACAAGTACGCGATGCGAGTAGTTGATATTAGCGATCCCGGGAGTAGCCTTATGCTGATTAAGCCAACCCGCCCCACCGACTCAGCCGGAAGTGTTGCCGATTACCTTGCCACGCACAACGGCGGCCAGCGCTGGCCAGGCAATGAGACAAGCTGGCAATACAAAAGTATTCTGCAATGGATCCGGGGTGCCGGCTTACAAACCACGACCGAGGCTGCCCGGTGAAATTGATGCGATTGCGACTGCTTTCAGTCACGTTAGTGTGCGCGCTCGGGCTTGGCGCTCAACAAAAGAAAATTCTAGTGAGCGACGAGGATGGAGGCTTGGCCCGAGAGCTGCAGAGCGTCACGCCCCGGGCAAAGGTCGTACCGGTCACGCAGGCCAACGTGATGCAGGAGATTGGCGACGCAGACGCCTTCATCGGTGATATCACGTCTGCCGAGGTGCGGGCCGCGAAGAAGCTGAAGTGGGTGGGAGTAATGAGCGCCGGTGTGGAAGAGGTGCTATTTCCTTCGGATGGAAGCAACGATTTGCGCCAAAGCAATATCGTTCTCACCAACAACAAGATTGTGCAAGGCCCGGAAATTGCCGACCATGCGCTTGCCATGCTCCTGATGCTGTCGCGCAGCCTGAATGTTTTTTATAACAACGACAAGCAACAGGTCTGGAGCCAGAGATCATTCCACGGTATTGAACTGAGAGGCAAGACGGCGGTGGTCATCGGAGTGGGCGGAATCGGGACACAGATTGCGATTCGTGCAAACGCGTTCGGCATGAGGGTGATTGGAGTCGATCCGGAAGACAAGCCATTCCTTCCGTTTATTGATCACGTGGTGAAGCCGGACCAGCTTGACGAGGTTATCCCGCAAGCGGATGTCGTGTTCATCTCAGCTCCGGACACGCCAAAGAGTCACAAGATGATGGGTGCGCGCGAGTTCGAGTTGATGAAAAAGAATTCGTACTTCATTGCGGTCAGCCGCGGCGGGATCTATGACATGAACGGCCTGGTAAAGGCGCTCGATGAAAGACGCCTGACGGGTGCGGGCGTGGATGTTACAGACCCCGAGCCCCTGCCCAAAGGCCATGCTCTGTGGAAATTTGAGAATGTGATTATAACGCCGCACATTGCCGGGCGTTCAGACCAGGACGAAGTGCGCATGACCGGAACAATCAAAGCCAATCTCGCGCGCTTTGTCGAAGGCAAGGCGCTGATCAACGTGGTCGATAAGCAGAAGGGCTACTGAGAAAGAAACCTTGATTCTTTCGCGACACAATTACCAGGTTCCGAAGCGGAACGAGAAGCCGGTCGAGATGCGTAAGTTATCGGGGAACTGCCGTCCGTTCAAGTCCCGCGCCCAGGTATGGACGTCTTCAACCTCGGCCACCCGCAACGCCACCGCCCGGTTCACGTTGTAATCGAGGCCGCCGCCAAATTCAATTGCGAATGCATTCGTCTGGTCCTGGCTTGTGTAAAGCGAGTGCGCAGGGTTGGGATCACCGGGCGTTACAGAGGGCGGTGAAGCAGGCTGGCGCTCCGGATAAAAGCGCTCGTTGGTGAATTCAGTGCCGCCGGCGAGAAACTGCACAAATGGCGTCCACCTTGCAAACTGACGGAGTGTGTATCGGGGGCCGATCAAATAATTCAGGACGTCGCCCGACAGATTTTCGCCAGGCGCATGCATTTTGCAGCCGGTGACATCGGCCGTGATGCCAGCCCAGCGATTGAGATTCAGTGTAGCCGTCGCACCGCCGCCGTTGCAGGCGATCGAACCAGTCTTTCCCAAGGCAAGCTGGTAGTAGCTGTAGTAAGCGGCGACTTCCAAGGTTGGAATTAGTTCCGCCTGCAGATCACTCAACTTTTCGGAGCGCGGCTCGAGCAAAGTTTCGGGAGCCGGGTCCGGGCCGACGGGAGCGAGAAACGCATTCTTTGGTATTCGTGGCATGTCGGCGAAGATACCGGGCCGCGTATCGCGGTGCCAAGGCACTTGCAAACGCATGGCATTCGCCATCGAACGGCTTGGATTCAGCCCGGCGCGCAACGACATCCGCAGCCATCTGTTTTGGGTACGGGACTCGAGGCGGCTGACGACGTACTTGTCCAAGGCGTCCTCTCCGATCATCCACGCCAATCCCACGGTGGGCGTGATCACCTGATCGACGAATCCTTGTTGCGGAAAATACTGCTGGGTGTTGCCCAAAGAAGCTTCGCTGAGCGGGCCTATCTCAAACTGCTGACTGAAGGCGAAGGAGAAGGCGGTAGCCCGCAGGCGGCTTTTCCAATAATCGCGGTCTCGTCCAAACTCGACTTTCCGATAACGGCCGTCATTCTGGGCGAAGATGTAGCCCGACACGGCGCCCTGCATGGGGTGACCTACATAGTTCGTGAGGAACGGATCACCGTCGGCCCATCCGTGAAGGTTGCCGATCGACTCGGCCCAATCGTGGAAGAACGGGCCGCGCAGTGCGTGTCGCGTGTAATCCTGAGAGGCAATCCGGAAGCCGTGCTCCACACCGGTGAAAAAAAGCGACTGCCAGAGTATGGGAGCCCACTTAATTCCGGACTCTGGCTCTTCCTCAGCGGGATCAGGTGGATACTGGTCGCCCGGTCTAGCAACGAGCAGAGAGGCGGAAAGGGCCGCGAAGGCAAACATCCCTGCCGGCAGAAGCCGGTCGAAGATCGTCAAGAAGTTTCTGACCAGCTTACTCGGCGGCTCCAATCAACAGAATACTTTTCCTGAAGCTGTAAAGAAGCTGGTAAATTCCGCAGGAATAACCTGGTAGATCGAGCGTGGCACAATCGGTTGTAATGATGTTTCGGACGGCTTCACCGCTTGCTCCCGAAAAGCACACAGAAGGTTTTGTAAGCGGAGCTTCTCCCGGAAATTGCGACTTCCTGACCTGGTTCGATCGACAGCAGGGCAGGCAGTACGATTTGCATTCGCAGTTCGTAAACCCGACGTTTGTCAAGATGCTCCGCACGATCGGCTTCGACAAGCAGTATGTGCGGGGCGAAGGGTGTCACCTCTACGATGTCGCCGGAAATCGCTACCTCGACATGCTGACCGGGTGGGGTGTCTTTGCGCTGGGCCGTAATCATCCCAAACTGCGCAGGATTCTGGAACAGGTGCTTTCGCGCGACTTGCCGAATTTAGTTCGCATGGATTGTTCGCTGCTCGCCGGTTTAGTAGCGGAGAAGCTTACGTTCCACAGTTCGGCAGGCGGCCGCGAACTCAGCCGTGTCTTCTTCTGTAACTCCGGCACAGAAACGGTCGAAACCGCTATTAAATTCGCCCGCTGCTACACGGGGAAGAGCCGCATTCTTTACTGCGATCACGCTTTTCATGGCCTAACTACGGGTTCGCTGTCACTGAATGGAGCTGATTTCTTCCGGGAACGCTTTGGGGAACTGATGCCGGGAACCGCTGCCTTGCCGTTCAACGATCTGGCGGCGCTCGAGGAGGCTCTGCGCTTCAAAGATGTGGCTGCTTTTGTGATCGAACCGGTGCAGGGCAAGACGTGCGCCGTTGTAGCGGACGGTTTTTTAGCCCAGGCGCAGGCTTTGTGCCACAAGGCAGGTGCTTTGCTGGTAGCCGACGAAGTGCAGTGCGGACTGGGTCGAACCGGCAGATGGTTCGCTTTCCAGCACTGGAACGATGTGGAGCCAGACATTATCTGCACGGCCAAAGCTCTTTCCGGCGGGTATGTACCCGTGGGCGCAGTTATCACCCGTCCTAGAATCATGGACTCCGTCTTCGACAGCATGGAGCGCTGCGTTGTACACTCCAACACCTTTGGACAGAACGATTTAGCGATGGCGGCGGCGCTTGGCACGCTGCACGTGATGGAAGAGGACAACATTGTCGAGAATGCAGACCGGCTGGGCCGCTATGCCATGGAGCAGCTAGCCAACATTGGCCGAAGCTGCCCGTTTGTGTCGGAGGTGCGCGGCAAGGGCCTGATGTTCGGTATTGACTTTAAGCGCCCGGAAGGATCTTTAAAGCTCAAAGCGGCCTGGGATACCTTACACACGTTGAACTTTGGCGTCTTCAGTCAGATGTTGATCATGCCGTTGCTGCATAAGCACCGTATTCTGACCCAAGTGGCCGGTTATCACACTGAAGTGATAAAGTTTCTTCCTCCGCTGATTATCGGCCAGGAGGAGATGGACTACTTTCTTTCGGCGATGCAGCAGGTCTTGGAGGATGTACAGCGGGTTCCGGGAAGTATGTGGAGCACGTTTACAGGCCTGGCGAAAGGGGTTCTGCGAGCCTAGCTTGCGGCCCAAATTGACACAGAAATTCCCGATTCGATAGACTAAGGTGTTCGAGTCTTCGAGCGGAGAGAAGAAGTCTGTCCATGCGTACCGAATTTCCGTCCAAGCATGAGATTGTTCGTGCCTGGCACGTGATTGACGCGAATGATGCTGTCCTCGGCAGGATAGCGACTCGCGCCGCGATGCTTTTGATGGGAAAGCATAAGCCGACTTATGTGCCGTCCATCGATACAGGGGATCACGTCATTGTGATTAATGCCGCGAAGGTAAAACTGACCGGCGGCAAAGAGAACCAGAAATTATACCGGCGCCATACGGGGTATCCGGGCGGCTTGATTGAGACCGGCGCTCGCAAGATGCGTGAAACACGGCCGGAACGGATGATCGAGCTGGCGATCTCGGGCATGCTGCCGAAGACAAAGATGGGTAAACAGATGTATCGCAAGCTGAATGTATATGCGGGCGAGCATCATCCGCACCAGGCGCAAAAGCCGGTTGCGTTAACAGTTTAAGGATGAACGAAAGGAATGGGCGTATCGGGCCAGTGATGCCCCGGTTGTTTTGGTAAAAGAATGCCAGCGAAGTTAGTGCAGCAGTTAGGGACCGGCCGGCGAAAAACGGCGACGGCGCGAGTGTTCCTGCGACCGGGCAAGGGTCAAATCACGGTCAATCACCGGCCGTTTGAACATTATTTTGTAAATGAATCGGCGCGCGCTTATGTTCGCCAGCCGCTGCTGGCGGCTGAACTGGCGGATCGGTTCGACATCATGATTCTCGCCGATGGCGGCGGGGTAACCGGACAAGCCGGGGCGGCTCGTCTGGGCATTGCCCGCGCGCTGATCGAATTTAATTCCGAGTTGCGGGGCAAGCTGAAGCAAGCCGGCTTTCTCACTCGCGACGCGCGTGAGCACGAGCGGAAGAAGTACGGGCAAAAAGGCGCACGCAAGCGCTTCCAGTTCTCCAAACGCTAGTCCGTTTTCTCCGTTCTCCAAATATTTACTCGCGAAAGGAGTTTTGCGGCTACCTTTCGTACAACCCGGACGCGCCCGAGTCACGCAAATTCCGCTTTGGGCCGCGTGAATAGCTCGCAGGCCGCGTCCGTTTTCTCAATCAAGGAGGCAATTTGCCATCGATTTCAATGAAGGAGTTGCTCGAAGCTGGCGTTCACTTCGGGCACCAGACCAAGCGCTGGAATCCAAAGATGAAAGAGTACATCTTCGGCGAACGTAACGGCATTTATATCGTCGATCTGCAGAAGACACTCAAGCTCTTCAAAGATGCGATGAGGTATGTAGGCGAAATGGCGGCTCAGGGGAAGACTGTTTTATTTGTCGGAACCAAGCGCCAGGCGCAGGAAGCGATTGCCGAAGAAGCGACGCGAGCCGGGCAGTATTATGTCAATCAACGCTGGCTGGGCGGACTGCTGACGAACATTACAACTGTTCAACGCTCGATCAAGCGCTTAAAGGAACTGGACGCCATGGCGCATGAGAACGCTTACGAGGGGCGAGCCAAGAAAGAAGTCGGCCGGCTCGAGCGCGAGCGCAAGCATCTGCAGCAGAATCTTGCGGGCATCAAGGACATGAACGGTCTGCCGGATGTGCTGTTCGTCATCGATTCCAACAAAGAAGCGATCGCGGTGAAAGAAGCGCGACGGCTGGGTATTCCGGTGGTTGCGGTGGTGGATACGAATTGCGATCCGGACGAAGTGGATTACGTGATTCCGGGCAACGATGATGCGCTGCGCGCAATTCGTTTGTTCACGACCAAGATTGCCGATGCCTGTGTGGAAGGGCGTTCGCTGGCGACGGAGCACGGACTTCGCGGCGGAGAAGATCGTCACCGAAGGCGAAGACGAAGCAGCGTCCGAGCACACGCCGGAAGAGTACACGCAGTATCTGGATCCGAAGTACGCCGAGCAGCTGATGTCGGAGAGCCTGAATGCGGGGGGCGTCGGAGGAAGTGTTTCCGGAAGTTCGCCCAGCGATTCCGAATCAGGTGCTGCGGTGAATGGCAGCGAACCGCCGCCGCGTAAGGGCCCGGCTAGCGAAGCTCCCGCGGATGAAGTCGCGGGCAGTACCGCTAGCGAACTTTAGAACTCGACGGGGCGATTAGGGGGAGGGGCGACCGGCTGTGAGAAGTCAGGTCGCTCTCTCTTTGTACAGAGAAGTTTTTTGAGTCAAGGAAATTGTCATGGCTGAAATAAGTGCACAGTTAGTAAAGCAGCTTCGGGAGCGCACCGGCGCCGGAATGATGGAGTGCAAGAAGGCGCTCCAGGAAGCGAATGGTGATTTGCAGGAGGGCGAAGTAATTCTGCGCAAACGCGGAATTGCGGGGGCAAGCAAGAAGGAGTCCCGGTCGACCAAGCAAGGATTAATCAGCGCTCATATCAGCGAAGACGGCAAGCTTGGGGTATTGGTTGAAGTGAACTGCGAGTCGGATTTCGTTGCACGTACGGACGACTTTCAGACACTAGCCGCCGATATCGCGGCGCACATTGCCGAGACGAAGCCGAAATTTGTCCGTGTGGAAGAAGTAGCGGAAGCCGAGCGCGCGAACATCAAAGCGCACGAAACGCTGTACGAACAGAAGTTCGCGACGAGATCAGAACAGCACGGTGGCCGAGATGGTGAAGGCCAAAATTGCGAAGCTGGGCGAGAACATCAACATTTCGCGCTTCGTCATTTACGAGATCGTGGGCGATGGGGTGGTCGGCCACTATATTCATACAGGCTCGCAGATTGGCGTGCTGCTGGAAGTCATCACGGGCAGCTCGAAGGCGCTCGACCATCCGGAACTCAAGACTCTGGTACGCGACATTGCGATGCAGATCGCGGCTGCGCATCCGCAGTTTGTCACGCGGGAACAGGTTCCGGCGGATCTCTTAGAAAGGGAGCGGGCCATTCAGCGGGACCGTGCACTGCACGAGGGTAAGCCGGAGAAGATGGTGGACAAGATCGCGGAAGGCCGCATGAGCAAGTTTTACGAAGAGGTTTGCTTGCTGGAGCAGCCGTTCATTCGCGAAAACAGCATTTCGGTGGGAGACTTGATCCGTTCGGCCAGCGCGAAACTGGGCGACACGATCTCCGTTTCGCGGTTTGTGCGCTACAAGGTGGGCGATGCCACGGACGTGCCCGGAGTAGCGGAGAGCCCGCTGCCTGTAACAGCTTGAGCGTTTGTAGCAGGTAGCGCCACTAAACAGGTAATTGCTTCCGCAAATCCCTATGGCACAGTACGAGCGCATATTACTTAAGATCAGCGGCGAAGCGCTGGCGGGGCCGCTGTCATTCGGCCTCGATCCGGACCGGGTGAAGGCGCTGGCGGGTGAAGTGGCGGATGTGTCCCGTAAGGGTGTGCAGATCGGGCTCGTGCTGGGCGGCGGGAATATTTTCCGCGGTGTAGCGGCTGCGGCACATCACATGGATCGCGTGTCGGGCGACCACATGGGTATGCTCGCGACCGTGATCAATGCGCTGGCGTTTCAGGATGCGCTCGAACAACTCGGTATTCCCACGCGCGTGATGACCGCCATCCAGATGCATCAGGTAGCGGAGCCGTACATTCGCCGGCGTGCGATCCGGCATCTCGAAAAGGGACGCGCTGTCATCTTTGCGGCGGGCACTTCGAACCCGTACTTCTCGACCGATACGGCAGCGACTCTGCGAGGCCTTGAAATCCACGCGCAGATTATCGCCAAAGCCACCAGCGTCGACGGAGTCTACGACAAGGACCCCAAGAAACATCCTGATGCGGTGAAGTACGCGGAAGTAAGTTATACCGAGGTGCTGTCAAAAGCGCTGGCCGTGATGGACGCTTCCGCGGTGGCGATGTGCCGTGATAACAAGATGCCGATAACGGTCTTCGATCTCAAAACCGCGGGCAATATAATGCGAATGGCGATGGGTGAGCGGATCGGCACAGTGATCTGTTAGAACGTCCCCCGGCCGGCAAGCTTATGAAACCAGAACAAACAGTTGCTCCGGTGCAGCAGCACCTACAAAAACGTGAAAGAAGTTGAAGCAAATGCTCGAACACGAATGGACAAGGTGTTGGTAGAACTACAGCACGAAATGGCCAATGTCCGCACCGGGCGAGCGTCCATCAGCCTGTTCGATAGCGTACGGGTGGACTACTACGGCTCGCCGGTTCCCCTGAATCAGGTGGCTCAGCTGCATGTCCCGGAACCGGCTATGATCACGGTTCAACCCTGGGATTCGTCCACGATTGGAGCGATCGAGAAGGCCATCCGCAATGCAGATCTTGGCCTAAACCCGTCGAATGACGGAAAGGTCATCCGGGTACCGATTCCCCCGCTCACCGAAGAACGACGCCGTGATCTGGCGAAAAAGCTGAGCCATATCGCAGAAGAGCGTCGGGTTGGATTGCGGAATATACGGCGCGACGCGAACGAGGATCTAAAGAAGCTGCTGAAAGACAAGCTCATCAGCGAGGATGAGCAGCGGCAGGCGCTCGATTCTATTCAGAAGCTTACTGACGCGCAGATCGGCAAGATCGACCAGGCCGCTAAGGCAAAAGAAAAAGAGATTCTCGAGTTCAAGTAACCGTTTCCGGCACGATTTTAGGCTGCCATCCCTCTGCTGCCGCATCTAACGGGTGTCATGTCAAAAGCAAAAACAGAAACACGCGATTCGCAGGCAGAAGCTGGGAAGGCTTCGCAGCCAATTCTGGGTCAGCGCGGAAAGATAGTTCAGGAATTCGGCACGGTGGTCAATCTTCCGGCCGGACTCGATGCAGAGGTGCGGCTCGAGAGCACGCGGAACCTGAATCAGGTTCTGGCCGACACGATGATGCTGAGAGATCTTTACAAGAAGCATCACTGGCAGGTCTCGGGAGCTACTTTTTACCAGCTGCACTTACTCTTCGACAAGCACTACGAGGAGCAAGTGGAGTTGGTTGACGCGCTGGCCGAACGCATTCAGGCACTGGGCGGGATAGCGGTGAGTGTAGCGCACGATATCGCAGAGCAGACCCGGGTCGAGCGCCCGCCAATCGGCCGCGAGGAGGTTCCGGTGCAGCTCTCGCGCCTGCTCGAAGCGCATGAGCTGATTCTGAAAGAGAGCCGCGAGTTTGCAAAAACGGCCGGCGACGCGGGAGATGACGGTACGAACGATCTGCTGATTAGCGAAGTGGTGCGGACCAACGAGACGCAAGTATGGTTTGTCTCCGAGCATCTGGTAGCGCTACCGCTGGTGCACGCGAAGTAACACTTACTTCAAGGGCGGCCTGCCGGTTGCGTGGGCAGGTCGCCTTGCAGTGAATCTTCGTAGCTGATGCCGTTCCGCTCGAGCAGGCTTCCCGCTGCCCGGTCTAGAGCCACACGCGCCTTGATCCAGATACTTCGAGCCGCAACCTCGGTCGATCGGGCTTGGGCTAGATAGCTTTGCTGCTGAATGACCAACAAGTTCGTGGATGCTCCAACGGAAAGCTTGTCCTGTTCGGCGCTTAGCAGTTGCTCTTGATATTGTCGGCTTTCGATGGCGGCGTTCAGCGCGGAGCGTGCTGTTTGTAAAGCAATCCTTGAATTCTCGACTTCTTCGCCTATCTGGTTCTGGAGGAGCTGAGTTTTGGCCTGAGCCTGGCGGAGCTGCAGCAAGTCGCGTGCGGCATCGGCTTGCGCAACGTGATTCTTCAACGGCAGATTCAGTTGAATGCCTGCCTGATAGATACGCGAAGTACGAAGACCGGCGACTCCCAGATCAGTCGGTGCGGTGATAAGACCCGTCCCCGGGGTACCGAGACTGGTGAAGGGAACTTCCGAGCTGCCGCGCGTTTGGAAGTTGCCGATCAGGTCAAGCTCGGGGAGGGTCGCGTTTTTCGACGCCTCTAACGCGACCTGGCCGCTTTGCACCTGCAAAGAAGCCTGGATCAGATCGGGCCGGTTCGCCAAGGCACCCCGCACCATTTCGGCCGTGTTCCCGAGATTGTCGTCTGCCGGGATCGCAATCGGATCAGTGGGGGTAATAGGAAGGTCAATCAAGGCGGGATCAACGCTGCCACGACGCGCCAGCTGAGATTTCAGGATGACTTCCTGCTGGTGGACCAGACCTTCAGCCTGAATGAGATCGAGCTCGCTCGAGGTCACGAGTGAGCGCGCTCGGGTGAGTTCGAGCGGCGCTAGTGTTCCCTGCTCTACCTGAGCCTCATTGTCGGAGTAAAGCTTGCGTGCCGCAGCTAGCGTTTCGCGCTTGACCTGTGCGTTCTCGTTTAAGCTGACGAGGTCGTAGTACAGCCGCGACACACCATAGACAGTGCTGATTAGCTGCTGGTAGAAGAGAAGCCGCGAAATCTTCTGATTGAGACTGGCGATTCGAATGTAGCGCAGGTTGATTTTCGTGCCGAATCCGCGGAACAACGGCTGGCTCACAGTAACCGACGTATTCGGCGTGGCAAACGGATTGTACTGTGGCTGAGTGCCATACAAGACCCGGGCAGCGTTGTTGAGATCGACTTCGATTTGGGTGCCGTACTTGAAGCCTTCGACCAGGGCATAATTTGCCGTGGCAAAGTGTATTGCCTGTGGCTGCTGAGCGAGATTTCCAGTTCCCGCCGTGCTGCCGGTGAGGAGGGTCGAGTTGGAGCGCTGAAACCAAGTATTCTGCCCGATAAAAGTCGGTTGAAAGGTTGGCACAGTCGGGCCTGCGGCGTACCCGGCAGGGCCTTGCACCGACAGATTGCTTTGCGTTTGCGTGAGCTCGTTCAATGACGTGAGGTCGTTGATCGTGGGAGCACTTGGGGTGACAGAGGAAGCAGCGCTATTCAGGAGTGGACTGCCCGGGCCTCCGACGCCTGTTGGGCTTTCAGCAACCGAATAGTCAATGCCGCGCAGATTGCCCCCGCCGCTAGCCCGCAGGACTTCGGTGCCGGCGATGGTAAGCCCGTAGCGAGCGATCTCAACGTCGAGGTTATTCTCAATAGCGAGCGCAATGGCGTCATACAGCGAGAGATAAACAACACCGTTTCTGGTCAAAGAGCGAACCCGTGCAGCCGGATCGAGTTTAAGCGCCTCGGCGCTTGGCCTGCGGTATGGGGCAAGCACATCAAAGAACGAGCCACGCGGCACGGAGTTGGCACGCTCTCGCTTCGGTTCGGTTTTATCCGTTTCAATCTTCTGCAGAAGAGCCGATGGCGCTGTCTGACCGGAGGCGAGCAGCCGATAGAGCAGCAAGCCGACGAGAACGAATCTCATTTCTTACTGGAACTGCCTTTTTTGGAGTTTGCGGAAGCTGCGGCTTTACTTCCCTGATTCGAGGCATTCTGGTTGCCGTAGCGGCCCTCCGAGTCAGGTTTGGAGTCGCTCTGACCGCCACGTTGCGACGACTTCTGCTGACGCAACTCGGGCTGAATTTTAGCGCCTTCGCTGACCGCGTCCGAAATATCGACGGCTACAAGATCGCCCGGCTTCAAACCGTCGGTAATCTCCGTTTCGTTGCCGTAATCACGGCCCAGCCGGACCGGCCGGAAGTGGACAACGTCATTCTCTACTAAAGCGACGATTGTCTGGCCATTCCGCACGACAATAGCCTCGCCAGGGATGACGATGGGAGGCACATCTTTGGCCTCAATCAGGTTTACTTGCGCATACATACCTGGCATGAGAACGCCATTGTGATTGCGGACCTGAACTTCCACAAGAAGCGTACGCGTATTCTGATCGATGGAAGAGGACGTGCGGCTTACTTGACCTTGAAATACTTCGTTAGGGACTTCCTGGAACGATAGTTTGGCCCGCTGACCGACTCGCACAACCGAACTATAAGCTTCGGGAACGGAGACCAGTACACGAAAGCGATTGGTGTCTGAGATGGTAAACAAAGCTCCTCCCTGCGAGCCGCCGGTGGAAGGAGCGGTCGACGAAGAAACATTGCCGGAGGTGCCTGCATTATTGGCCTGGGCGCCCGCTTGGGTCGATCCGGGAAGACCCTCCGAGGAGCTTGCCGCTCCGCTACCCTGAGCGGTGATGAGCGTTCCCAAATCTATGTTGCGCGCGGTCACGACGCCATCGAACGGCGCGGCGACACGTTCATAGCCCTGCAGCACGATCAAACGCTGGAGATTGTCGCGATTGCCTTGCACCGTATTCTCGGCCGCACGTACGTTCGCCTCCGAGACGCGATAGTTCGCCTCTTGCGTATCGCCCTCCTGGCGGGAGAACACGCCTCGTGCGACAAGCACCTTGTAGCGATCCCAGGTGAGCGAGGCAAGCCGCAGCTGTGCCTGCAGCTGGTTCAGATTGGATTCGCTCTGGCGCAAGTTGGAGCGCGCCTGCGCGACCTGCTGATCGAGCTCTGGAGAATCGATGATGGCCAAAAGCTGCCCGGCATGCACGTGATCGCCAATATCGGCGAGCCTTTTTACGACATAGCCAGAGGCCCGGGCATAGATACTTGCCTCGGTGTAAGCCTGAGTGGTTCCAGGAACCGAAAGCTCACTTTCGGAAGGTGCGCGATCGATCTTTACCACCTGCACGCGCGGCAAAGCAGATTTCTGTTCCTGCGCCTGCTGGTTGATCTGCTGTTCCCTTTTGTGACGGGGAAGCCAGCCGGCGAATACGACAATGAGCGCGGCTGCCAGCAGGAGCAGCACGAAAACGACCCAATACCGAGTGGAATGCGCGTGCTCCGAACGCGGCGGCCGATCTTTGTTTTCGCTGTTTCCCGAATCCGCACCCGGCGAAATGGGATCGAGCTCCTCCGGCGAGTCAGCCGGCGGTCTAGTAGTTGTCGCCATACTTACGAGAGCTGTGCCTGAGGGCCATTTTGCTGATTGACTGGCTGTCCTTTCGGATCAACCTCGCCGTTATACTCCTTGTCGATTCTTTCGTCGTAGTCGACGGGCTGCTTGGTTCGAAGGAGGCTGTACATAATCGGCACGATGAACAGAGTGCTCGCGGTCGCGACCAGCAGACCGCCGATCACGGCCCGGCCGAGGGGTGCGTTCTGTTCTCCGCCTTCACCAAACGCCAGGGCCATCGGCAGCATGCCGATGATCATGGCTAGGGCTGTCATGAAAACCGGGCGCAAGCGGGTGAAGCCAGCCGAAAGAGCGGCCTCCATCTGATCTTTACCGGTGGCGCGCTCGTCGTTGGCGAAAACTACCAGCAAAATCGAGTTCGCGGTCGCGACTCCGATGGTCATGATTGAACCCATCAGAGACGGAACACTGAAGGTAGTCTGCGTCAGGTAGAGCATCCAAACGATGCCAGAGAAGGCACCTGGTAAAGCCGTCAGGATGATCAGCGGATCGAGCCAGCTTTGAAAATTCACCGCCATCAGCAGGTAGACAATGATCACGGCAAAAGCGATACCGAGCTCCAAACGAGTAAACGACTCCTCCATCGTGCTCACCTCACCGCGAAGCTCCAAAAACGTAGCGGCCGGAAGATTTTTCGTCTCTTTCAGAATCTTGTGGATCTCTTTGGCGATACCGCCCAGATCTCTCTTATCGGCATCGGCGTAGATGTCGAATGTGGGTTGAACGTTGTAGTGGTCGACCACAATGGTCGAGACATCGCGCTTCAAAGTGGCGAGGTTTGCGAGCAGCTGGGTGTTTGAGCCGTTTTGAGCGCTGACAGGCGTTCGTTTCAGAGCGTCGAAAGAATCGATCCGGGATTGCGGGCTCTGCACAACGACCTGATAGTTGACGCCGTTCTCAGGATTCAGCCATTGATTCGGCGCAGTTTGTCCAGTTCCGGAAAGCGAGATGAGCATATTGCTCGCGACGTCGGTTTGCCGAAGCCCGAGCTGCTCCGCTTTTGTACGATCCACGTTGACCTGAACAGTCGGGTAAGAGATCTGCTGGTGAATGTGGGCGTCAACAACGCCGGGGATGTCCTGAACCTTGCGCAGTAGTTGCTGCGCAAGCTTGTAACTCTGCCCCGGATTCCGGCCAACAATCTGCACGTCGATAGGCGCCGGCAGCCCGAAATCCAGAATCTGATTTGTCATGTTAGCGGGCGTGAAGAAGAACGTCTCGTCCGGAAATTTGTCGTGCAGTGTTTGACGCAGCACACGCGTGTATTCGAGCGTCTTTCTGGCCCCGGGTTTTAGCGAGATCTGAATGTCCCCGTCTGAGTTGCTGATGGTGGCGTTGTTTCCGAATGCCAGATTGACGCCCCCGTTGGGCAGGCCGATGTTGTCGAGGATCATGTCGATGCGTTCGGCGGGAATCGCCTTCCGGATCTCTGCTTCAATGGCGGCAAATATCATCTCGGACTGTTCAATGCGCGTACCTTGCGGCGGCATGACGTGGAGCTTCATCTGTCCGGAGTCGACGTAAGGAAAGAAGTCCCGGCCAATTACTAGCGTCAGGAGCGACGAGCCGACCACGAACACGGCAAATAGGGTGAGCACAATTGCCCGGTGGTGCAGCGTCCAGTCGAGCCAGCCGCGATAGCGATCGCGAAGCCTTTCAAAGCGCCTGTCAAACCGTTCATGAAGATGCCAGACCCAGTTACGCGCCTCTTTGGGCTCGGGCTGGCCCTCTTCCCGTTGATAGAGGGGCACTTCCGCCGGAAGCAGGTAATGCATCATGGTCGGGATCAAAGTGCGCGACAGGAAATAAGAAGCCAGCATGGCGAATACAACGGCCATGGCAAGGGGCGTGAAAAGGTATCTCGCGGCCCCGGTTAAGAGGAGAACGGGAGTAAAAACGATACAGATACAGAGGGTCGAGACCAGCGCGGGCGCGGCGACCTGACTCGCGCTATCGAGGATGGCGTGAACCAGTGATTTGTGAGAGCCTTCCAGATTGCGGTGCGTATTCTCGAGTTCGACCGTGGCATCGTCAACGAGAATGCCGACCGCAAGCGCCAAGCCGCCAAGGGTCATCACGTTTATCGTCTCGCCGAGCGCGGCCAAGATACAGATGGACGTAAGGATCGAAAGCGGGATCGACACACACACAATGAGGGTGCTGCGCCAGCTACCCAGAAACAGTAGAATCATCAAGGCCGTGAGGAAAGCGGCGATGCTCGCCTCACGCAGCACTTCGTTGATGGATGAGCGAACGAAGAGAGATTGATCGAACAGAGGCGTAATCTGAAGCGCCGGAGGAAGATCCGCTTTCACGCGCGGCAGAGCTTTCTTGATGGAGCTAACGATGTCGAGCGTAGAGGCTTGACCGTTCTTCAGCACGCTGAGGAAGGCAGAGCGCCGGCCATTCTCGCGTACCACATTGCTCTGAACAGCGAAGCCATTGCGCACCTGGGCTACATCTTTGATATAGACAATCGCGCCGTTCGAGGACCGAACCGGCAAGTCATTCAGGGCAGAGACAGCCAGCGGACTGCTGTTGGTTTTAACCAGATATTCAACATTGCCGACGCGAGCGGTGCCGGCAGGAATGATGAGATTCTGCGCATTCAAGGCGGTCGAAATGTCGGCCGGTGAAAGATGCTTGGCAAACAGCGCATCAGGATCCAGATCGACCATGATCTGCCGGCTCTTGCCTCCCCAGGGCAGCGGCACCGATGCCCCCTGGACAGTAGCCAGACGCGTGCGGATGAAGTTGAGCCCGAGATCGTAGAGATCCTGCTCCGTTAATCCTTCACCTGCCAGTCCCAACTGCAGGATCGGCACGCTTGATGCGTCGTACTTCAGAATGTTGGGCGGAAATGTCCCCGGCGGGAGTACGCGCAAGATGGTCTGGACAATGGCCGTGACTTGCGAGAGAGCGAGTTCGACTTTGGCTTTGGGTTGAAAATAAACGCGGATGACAGAGACGCCGGTATAAGATTCCGACTCCATGTGCTCGATATCGTTCACTGTTGTCGTCATGGCGCGCTCGCAAACAGTGACGATGCGCTTCTCCATCTCGTCGGGCGGCAATCCGGTATAGGTCCAGACCACGCTGACAACAGGAATATCGATGTACGGGAATATATCTTTCGGCGTAACAACGGCCGCAATTCCGCCTAGGATCAAGATCAAAACGGAAAAGACTACGAAAGTATACGGGCGACGAAGGGCGAGACGGACTATCCACATTTACGAACTCATCGAAATTTATGAACTCATCGAAATTTATGAACTCATCCAGGCTGCGACTCCGAGCTCATCGAAGTTGCACAATGAGTGGACGCGCCCAAAGGAAAGCAAGGTTACCCATGAGATGTTCGCTTGCGCCGTCTTGGGAGAATTGTTTTAACCATGAACAATGCAACCTTGAACTACGATGCAATCGTGATCGGCTCCGGGCAAGGGGGCAATCCGCTCTCGGTAGCGCTGGCGAAGCGAGGCGAGCGAGTGGCTCTGGTTGAGTCGAACGACTTGGGCGGAACTTGCATAAATACGGGCTGCACGCCAACCAAGACGATGATCGCGAGCGCGCAGGTGGCACACTATGCCCGGAATGCCGCGCGCTGGGGCGTCAGGACGAGCGATGTGGGCGTTGACATGGCTGCGATTCTGAAGCGCAAAAACGAGCGCGTCCTGCAGTCGCGTTCCGGCTGGGAGAAAAGCGTGGACGGACCGCAGAAGCCGGAGCTTCATCGCGGGCGGGCGCGCTTCATCGCGCCGAAGACAGTGCAAATCGGCGAATTGACCTTGGAGGGAACGCGAATCTTTATCGACACGGGTTCAACGCCGACAATCCCGCCTATCGAAGGATTAGACCAGGTTCCTTATCTGACGAATGTGAGCATTCTCGAGCTTTCGGAAGTGCCGGATCATTTGCTGGTGCTAGGCGGCGGATATATCGGCCTTGAATTCGCGCAGATGTTCCGGCGCTTCGGAAGTGAGGTGACAGTTATTCAAAGTGACGGCCAGCTGCTGCCAAGTGAAGACCAGGACATAGCGGCCGAGCTCGAGCGCAACTTGAAGGCCGAGGGGATCAAGATCCGCTTGAATGCGCGGGCTAAGGCCGTGAAGAGAGCCGATCAAGAAATCATCCTCGCCTTCGACGGGAACGGACTTGCAGAGACCGTTGCCGGTACGCACCTGCTAATCGCAGTCGGCCGCACGCCGCAGACGAAAGATCTGGATTTGGACAAGGCCGGCGTCAAGACCGACGCGAAAGGCTACATTGAGGTGAACGAGCGGCTCGAGGCGAGTGCGCCCGAGGTGTGGGCGATCGGCGATGTAAAGGGCGGCCCCGCTTTCACTCATATTTCTTATAACGACTATCAGATTATCTACGGAAACATTTACGAAGGGCAGAACCTTAGCACGAAGACACGAATTATTCCATATGCTGTGTTTACTGATCCGGCGCTAGGGCGCGTAGGCATGACGGAGAAGGAAGCGCGCGCGCAAGGCAGGAAGCTGAAGATCGGCAAAGTCGAGATGACACATGTGGCACGCGCGCTTGAACGCGGCGAGACAGGCGGCGTGATGAAGCTTGTAGTCGATGCCGAAACCGACAAAGTTCTGGGTGCAGCGATCCTTTCGAGCGACGGCGACGAAGTGGTTCAGATCTTGAGCACGCTGATGTTGGCCGATAAGCGGTACACGCTGCTGAAGGGTGCAATCTACATTCATCCAACGATTGCGGAAGGATTTTTCACGTTGATGGACAGCGTGAAGGAAGTGAACTGAACGGGCCTGGGCGCTATGAAAAGTACTGCTCGCTCATTCGCCGCAGGAAGGCGAGCGAATCGGCCATTTCACCCATGCCATTCATGCCGTCCTCAATGCTGACCCAACCCGAGTAGCTATGTGCGGCGAGAATCCGGAAGATGGCGTCGTAGTCGTTAAGACCTTGCCCTGTTACGCCGTGTAGCAGCGAAGCGGAGTAGCCTAAGGTGCCATCGCTCTGGCGTAAGGAATCGAGTGTCGCTCCCTCGGCGAGATAGCGGTCGCTCGCGTGCATGCTGACCACACGGCCTGCGATCGCTGTTAGGAGTGCCAGCGGGTCGTCACCGGCAACAATGGCGTTCGACGGATCGTATTGCACGCCGAAATGATTCAGGTCATCAATGGCGTTTACGATCGCGACGAAGCGGTCCATCTTCTGCGCGAACTCAGGGTATTGCCAGAAACCGTCTTTATAGTGATTCTCCATGCCGAGCACGATGTCGTGTTCTCTGGCAACGGGCAGAAGCTCGTGAATGGCTGCGACGACCCATTCTCTTCCCTGCTCCCAGCTGACATTCGGGATAGCGCTGGCCGCTAAGAATCCTGCATACGGCGCGCTCTCCTCCGAGATGACGCGTGACGGCGATCATATTCGCCTCCCGCTCGACTTCACGCCGCCTCGAATCCGGATCGGGATGGGTGAAATCAGGCGAGCAGCAGAACATGGGCATGACGAATCCGGCAGAAGCGATCGCCTCTCCGACTCGATCCAGATACGATGCCTCAAAGCTGGGGAAGAAGCCGGAGTACATCTCGAGCCCGTCGCAATCCAGTTGCTTTGACATCTCGATCCATTCGAAAACAGACATTTGTCCGGTCGAGATCTGGTCGAGGTAGCACTTCGGGAAGGCCGAGATATTGAGCGGCGGCATCAGGGGATCAACACCGCTTTGACATACTCGCCTTGCTCCATTTTTTCGAAGCACTCGTGCCAGTCGGTCGAGTCCGGCGATGCGGCTGATGACTGGGGTGAGGTCGATCTGGCCTGAGACGATCATCGAGATCACGCGCTCCCAGACAGGCCAGTTATGTGAAAAGCTTCCGGAGATGGTCACGTTTTTCTGGACGAGCGGGTCGAGACTGAATTGCAGCGGCTGCGGTCCCCAACCGACTTTGATGATCTGACCCGCCGGCCGACGGCTTTGAGCGCGATCTGCAGCGTGGCGGAAGCGCCCGAGCAATCGACAGCGACATCGACGCCAAGGCCGTCTCCGGTTTGGCCGACATCTCGACCACGCCGCCTTCAAGAGTGAGATCTGCCCCGAGCTGGCGAGCGACCGCAGGCGATGAGTATCGGCGGGCAGCCCCGCGACGATCACGGTTCCTGCCCCACTCAGCTTGGCCATGTTCGCGCAGAGCAACCCGATCGGCCCTGGACCAAGCACCAAAACGGTATCGCCTGGACGCACGCGCCCATTCACACAAACGGCATTATAAGCAACGCAGCAGGGCTCGGTCAGAGCCGCCTTTTCAAACGGCAGAGCGGCGGGAAGGCGATGAAGGCAGCGCTCGGGGACACGGACAAACTCAGTCATGGCGCCATCTGACCCCATAGCCAAAACCGCGGCGCGAAGGATCGAGATTGTAAAGCCCGTCCGGCTGAGCGGCGAGCATCTCATCGATGACGGCGGCGGTTTCGCTCACGACTCGGTCGCCTTCGCGAAAGTGCGAAACGCCCGGCCCGGTCTCAGCTACGGTGCCCCGAATTCGTGGCCCAGAATGCAGGGATAGTTTACCGGCCAACTATGGGAGCCGCGCCACTGATGAAGATCGCTGCCGCAGACGCTAACAGCGCCGACCGCAGCAACACATCCTTGGGCCCGATTTCGGGGACAGGTACATCGCGCAGCTCGACCGATAAAGGCTCGCGGGCGTAATTGACGAGCGCCGGCATTGCCATTCATCGCGCGGTGGCCTCGCTTTACCGCCACATCACCAAAGGCGTGCACCTTCTCGCAGATCATTCGCAGGGTTCCTTCGAGGTCGCCTTCCGCCGTGCGAAACGCATGCGCGTCAATGGCGAGCGGTGCGCCAATGACAACCAGCGGCGCTCCATAAGCCGGCGTTTCGGTGGCCTGTTCGAGGGTCAGCCCGCCGACAGCTTGGACAGGTATCGCCACGGCGCTTGACCACTTCGCGCAGACGATCGAGCGGCGTCGGGGCGCTCCGGCCCGCGCTGCCGGCGCAGCGTTCGCATATCGTAGCCGATGTGATGCACGATGTAGTCGCAGCCAAGATCGGCTCAAGCCGGCGTGCGCCCGGCGACGGGATCCGGCATGGCCATGTTGTCGCCCATGACTTTGACGCCGAAATCGCGGCCGGCCTTGACGACGAGCTCGATCGTTTCTTCGTGAGCCTGTCCCATTACGACGACCATGATGCGCCGGCTTTATGGCCAGCTCGGCCTCGAGACCGCCGCCATCCATGATTTTGAGATCTGCCACGATCGGTAGTTGCCGGGAAAGCGCGACCGCAATTCGCGAACACGCGCGCATGCCTTCCGCAATGATGAGCGGCGTACCGACTTCAAGCCAGTCAACGCCGGCGCGCAAGGCGATCTCGGCTGTATTTAAAGCTTCGTCAAGGTCAATGAGATCCAGAGAGAGTTGTACCGGGTGCATGGGCGCATATGAGAGCGAAACCAGGTTTAACATGATCTAGATATGTCCAACCGGCTGTTGGCTCACCTTGTTCGTTGTGGCGACCGCGATGACGGCGGACTGCGCCTGCGAGCGAGAAGTTCCGCATGCGCTGCAGATAATTTCGCGCTGCGTGCCGGGCATGCCCTGGACGGTGGCGGGCGAGCACGGTGCGCTCCTGGGGCGCCAGAACGGAAGGTTCGAGGCTTGGCAATGGCCTGTGAAGCTCCTGAGCGACTTTCGCATTCGTGCCGAGTTGCAGATTACGCGGTTCCGATCGACGTGAATGCGCTGGCCGCTGAAATAAAGGTGACGCCGGCGGAGACAACGATTACTTATTCGCATGCTGCATTCACGATACGGCAGCATATGTTTGCTGCGCGCGGAAATAGTTCGCCGGCAGTAGCATGGCAGCCGTGTCTTCGAAATCGAGAATGCGCTACGGCCATGCGAGATTACCTTTTCTTTTACGCCAGACATGCTGCAGATGTGGCCGGCTCCGAATCATGGGACGGCCGGATGGTGAGTGGGTGCAAGAAGGGCGAGCGGCTTTTACGTTCTGCATACCGACAACCCGGAGTTCTCGGGCGATTGTGGCGATGCCGCAAACACGCGGCCGGGCATTCAAGTACCCTATCAGGAGCATCCGCAGACTTATCCGCTCGAGTTGAAGCTTTCCTACGATCCGAAGAGAGATCGCGGGACTGGTATATCCGCTGGTGATGGGTCTGCGCAGGGCGATCAACCGAGCGCGCAGAGCAAGCGGAAGCAATTGGCAGCAATCCCGCAGCTGCAGTAAGCGGATTCCGAGGCTTACTATCGCGCATTTTTTGATACACGCTAACGGTGCGAGACTCCGGACGACGAAGTCAATGACGCGCTGCACTGGGCAGAGATTGCGATCGATCAGGCGCAAGTGACGCATCGATGACGAAGACGGACATGATGGCAGGGTATTACGAATCTGCCGATTCGGCGCGCCCTGGATACGCGTGGTTTTTCGGCCGCGACACGCTATTGACAACATATGCGATGAACAGGTACGGTGATTTTGAGCTGTACGCGGCGGGCGCTGAATTTCCTATTGACGCGGCAGCGTGAGGATGGCAAGATCATGCACGAGTATTCGCAAGCGGCGGAAACCATCGACTGGAAACAACTCCTTATTTCTATGCTTCGGCTGATTCCACGCCGCTGATGGTGATGGCCATGTGGGATTACGTGCGAGCAGCGGCGATCATGGAATTTCTGAAAGCACATCTGGGCGGCGGTTCAAAAGGCGTATGAGTTCACGCGCGCGCATGAAGACGCGGACGGAATTTATTCGAACAGTGAAGGAACGGGCTGGGTGGAAAGCTGGCCGCCCGGGATGCCGAAAGAGGAGATCTATCTGGCGTCGGTCGATGAACAGTCGGCCGAGGCGATGTCGCGGCTGGCGCAGTTGATGGAGACAGCCGGAGTTAGCAAGCAACGCCTATAAGAAGTCCGGCGAAATTGCCAATCAAGATCGAAGCTGAGTTTACTTCGATGCGCCGAGATAGCTTATATGCGTTCAGCGTAGATGGATCATAAGATGGACCGACAGCAAGCATTTATCCCGCGGTTGCGTGGTGGGACGGGAGCTATCATCTGCAGAACGCAGGCAAGATGCTTTCGCGCTGGGCATCGGATGAGTTTTCGACTGATTGGGGCGTTCGAGATATCAGTCCCAAAACTTCGTTCTATGACCCGATCAGTTATCACCAGGGCTCGATCTGGCCACTCTTTACCGGGTGGGTTTCGATGGCGGAATATCGTGCGCACAGGCCCCTTTCCGCATACTCGCACTTGATGCAAAACGTGAATTTGACATGGGATCAGGATCTAGGCTCGGTAACTGAACTGCTTTCTGGTCAGTATTATCAACCGCTCGGCAGAAGCAGCTCGCATCAGCTATGGTCTTCGGCGATGGTGATAACGCCGCTGATCCGGGGACTGTTTGGCCTCGATTGGGACGCCCTCAATCATACTTTGCAGGTGAGGCCGCACCTGCCTGCCGATTGGAATGGCGCCGCACTTCATAATGTCAAGCTTGGCGACGCCGTCTTCGAAATTCAATACTCCCGCGCCGGCGGTCGAGTGACGGTCGAAGTCAAGAGCAAAGACCCGGCGGTCTTCTGTGTTGTGACGGAGAGTGCGGCGGATAAGCCGTGCACTGAAGGCACTCGCGGCACTCAGGCAGTATCCATCGTCGCCGACCCGGTTGAGATCTCTATGCCGAGCGATCTGCCTTCGCCGGGAGAAGAGACCGAGCAGCTGAAAGCGATCGAGCAGCAAATCGGCGAGCACGAAGCTACGTTCACGTTCGCGGGTCAGGGCGGTTCAAGCTACGATCTCAAGCTCCGGTTGAACCGCGGAGGCGTGACTGCGGAAGGCGCGGCAATCAGCGCAGGAAAGCTTCATCTTGCATTTCCGAATGGAACAGGCTACCAGACGGAAACAATAAGGTTCCACTATTAAGTAAGCGCAGTTCCGCGCAAGGAAGCCCGTTTGCGCTACGCGGCAGCTTCTGACTTGCCGATCGTTTTTTCCTGGACTTCAATCTCCACGCGTTCGCGCTTGATGTCGAGCCGGATGCGTGCGTAAAGGTTCATGTAGACGTTCGCCACCCACACTAGCGCGAATGTGCTGATCAGATAACCGCGCCAGTCGGTAAAGAGCAGCTTGAAGCGCGAGATAAACAGGAACACGATCGTCACGTAGTGGCTGAAACAGTATTCGCAGGTAAAGAGATAAAAGAATTTGCGTTCCAGTGTACGCTTGCAGGTCTGACTGTGCTGCTTGCACCAGTCACGAGGCTCACGAAAGATTTCTTCATGAGTGACGGTCCAGGCAACAGAGGCAATCGGGATCGCCAGGATCAGGAGGAAAACCAGCTGTTGTCCCAGAGTCATACGTAGTGCTCATTTTAGGGCACACGAGAGAATGAAGTGATGCCTAATCAAAGAGCGAGCGGCGCAAAGCCCGCCGAGCCGTGCTGCCTGGTGATCTTTGGCGCTGCCGGCGACCTGACGAAGAGGCTGGTGATTCCGGCGCTTTACAATCTGGCCTGCGCGAAATTACTGCCTGGCAACTTCGCCATTATCGGCCTGGATTTGGCTGATCAGAGCGCAGACAAATGGTGCGCCGACCTTTGTCAGATGACAGAACAGTTCGTGAAAGGACCGGACGGCGAGGGGCAGCTAAACGCAGAGGCATGGAAGCAGTTGACCGACAGCATGTCGTACCTGCAAGCTGATTTAACCCGGCCCGATGATTACCAGAAGCTAAAGGCGCGGCTGGCCGATGTTGACGCAAAGCATGGAACGGGCGGAAACTATCTCTTTTATCTAGCAGTAGCCGATCGTTTCTTCGGAACTGTGGTCGAGCACTTAGGGAACTCCGGGCTCGCCTCTCAGAGCGACGGCAAATGGCGGCGGGTTGTGATCGAAAAGCCATTCGGGCACGATTTGCCGTCGGCGCAAGCACTCAATAGTCAGATTCTCAAGGTTCTCGACGAGAGCCAGATCTATCGTATAGATCACTTTCTCGGCAAGGAAACAGTGCAGAACATCATGCTGTTCCGATTCGCAAATGGCTTATTTGAGCCGCTGTGGAACCGGGACCGCATCGATCATGTGCAGATTACGGTGGCCGAAACGGTAGGCGTGGAGAAGCGCGGCAAGTTCTACGAAACGACGGGCGCCCTGCGCGATATGGTGCCTAATCACATTTTCCAGCTCGTGGCGATGACCGCCATGGAAGCGCCAAACTCGTTCAACGCGGATGCAATTCGCTCAGAGAAAGCAAAAGTGATCGAAGCAATACGCCTCTGCCAGGTGAACGACGTGCCGTGTTGTACGGTTCGCGGACAGTACGGAGCGGGCACAGTGGATGACCAAACGGCGGCAGCGTACCGCTCGGAGCCCGATGTTGCACCTGATTCCAAAGTGGAAACTTATGTCGCGCTCAAGCTCTCGATTGAGAACTGGCGCTGGTCCGGGGTGCCCTTTTACATTCGAACGGGCAAGCGCTTGGCACGCCGCAAATCGCAGATTGCGATTAAGTTCAAAGACGTGCCGGCCGCTCTGCTGAGAGACACCGGGGTCCAACAACTTGTCCCGAACTGGCTCTTGCTGCGCATCCAGCCGGATGAAGGAATTGCGTTTGAGTTCGGGGCTAAGATTCCGGGTCCCGATATGAAGCTGGGCGATGTGCGCATGGATTTCAAGTATCAGGACTACTTTGGCGCAGCACCCGCGACCGGCTACGAAACTTTGATCTACGACGTGATCATTGGAGACGCTACGCTATTCCAACGGGCCGACAATATCGAAGCGGGATGGCGTGTAGTGCAGCCGATTTTAGATTACTGGGGAGCGCACGGTCCAGAGAACTTCCCTGACTATGCCGCAGGAAGCCAGGGACCGCCTGAATCGGACGAGATGTTAGCCAAGGACGGCCGGGCCTGGCGTCCGATCAACTGACTCGCCCAACAGGCGATACTTGCGCAGAAGCTCATAAATGATGATTGCGCCTGCGCTGGCCACGTTCAGCGAATGCTTAATGCCGAGCATAGGTATGCGAACGTGCGTATCGCAGGCTTCGAGAAGCTCAGAAGAAAGCCCGTCGACTTCGTGGCCGAACACTACACAGACAGGGAAGTTCGGCTGCCAGTCGAAGATGTCGATGGCGCGTGGATTGGTCTCGACGGCGGCGATCTCGTAGCCTTGCGCCCGGAGCTGAGTGACCGCATTCAGGCCGTCCTCGTAGCCAGCCCAGGCGACGCGTTCTTCGGCGCCCAGAGCAGTTTTGCTAATCGCCTTCTTCGGCGGACGGGCTGTGATTCCACTCAACAGCAAACGTTGAACGCCTGCGCCGTCGGCAGTGCGGAAGAACGCGCCGACGTTATACATGCTTCGGATATTATCGAGCAGAATACAAACGGGCAAACTGCTCAAATGCGAATACGGCTCCGCTCCGGTGGTTGCCCGGTATGGCAATCTTTCCAAGGCTAACCGCGAGGCAGGCCGGCTTGCTTCCACAGATCATCTACTCGGGTCTTGACTGCGGCCGGCATTTGAATTACGTTCGGCCAGCGCCGCGCAAAGCCTTCCGACCTGAGTTTCGTAGTCGCGTCTACGCCCATCTTCGACCCGAAGTTCGGTAGCCGGCTGGAGTGATCGAGCGAATCGACTGGTCCCAGGCAGAATTCGATATCGCGCTCGGGATCGATGTTATTGAGCGCTTTCCAGGCGACCTCGGAAACGTTCTGCACATCGACATCCTCATCGACGACCACGATACATTTGCTGAACATGGCCTGGCCAAGCCCCCAGATGGCGTGCATCACTTTACGGGCATGCCCTGGGTAGGACTTTCTGATCGAAACCAGGATCAGATTGTGGAAGACGCCTTCAGGCGGCATGCAGATATCACGAACCTCTGGCAGCTGCGCGCGCATCAGCGGCAGAAAGATCCGCTCGATCGCTTTCCCCATGAAGAAATCTTCCATAGGTGGAGGTCCGACGACAGTGGCGGAGTAAATCGGGTTTTTACGGCGGGTAATACATTCAATATGGAAGACCGGGTACTCGTCATCCAACGAGTAGAAGCCGGTGTGATCGCCGAACGGCCCTTCGCGGCGGAGCTCGCCCAAGTTCAGATAACCCTCAAGCACGATCTCCGAATTAGCGGGAACTTCGAGATCGCACGTTTCGCATTTCACCATTTCGACCGGCTTGCCGCGCAGAAATCCCGAGAACATCATCTCGTCTATCGCCGGCGGCAGGGGAAGAATGGCTGAAAAGATCGTTACCGGATCGGCCCCGATCGCCACCGCAACCGGCATGCGCATCTGCTTACCCTCGGCTGCCAGCCGGCGGTAATGCTCCGCCCCTTGTTTGTGTTTCTGCCAGTGCATGCCCGTAGTGCGGCCATCGAACACCTGCATGCGATACATTCCGCAGTTCCGCTTACCGGTATCCGGATTCTTCGAAAAGACGAGCGGGAGCGTGATGAAGCGGCCGCCATCGCCGGGCCAACAATGCAGAATGGGGAACTCGTCAAGCGAGAAATCGCTGTGCTGAATGACTTCTTTGCAAGGCCCGCTCGAGACTTCTTTGGGAAATGCGGAGCTCAATTCGGACAGCTTCGGAAGCAGTTTCAGCTTATCGAGGAGTCCTTGAGGCTGCTGCATCTCGAGGAAGCCTACAATTCGGGCTGCAATCTCTTCGATGTCGGTTACACCAAGCGCGATCTCCATACGCCGCATGCTGGCGAACGCATTAATAAAGACCGGATAGCGGGAGCGAGCCGGATTTTCGAAAAGCAGAGCGGGACCGCCCGACTTAACAGCACGATCAGCGAACTCGGTGATCTCGAGATGCGGATCAACTTCGAGCGCGATCCTTTTCAGTTCTCCCGCGCGTTCGAGACCGCGCAGAAAGTCGCCGAGGCTATCGAAAGGCATTCATCACCGTACACCCATTATCATGAGATTGACTTATGAGCAGACGAACGGCGCTTGTGACGGGCGCAAGCCGCGGCATCGGAAGAGCTTGCTCGATCGCAATTGGCGCAGCGGGACACAGAGTGGCGTTAGCGGCGAGATCGGCGGAAAGGCTCGAAGCGGTGGCAAGCGAACTGCGAGGCAGCGGCGTCGAGACGTTCGTGGTCGAGATCGACCTCGCAAGCAATGAATCAATCGCGAGCGGCCTCAAGAAGACTGCGCAGGAGTTCGGACGCGTCGACATTCTGATCAACAACGCCGGTGTAACAAAGGACGGTTTAGCGGTTCGCATGAAGCAGGCGGACTGGGAGGGCGTTCTGAACGTCAACTTGAGCGGCGCTTTCTACACCATCCAGCAGGTCCTGCCTGCAATGATGCGCGAACGATGGGGGCGGATCGTAAACATCTCCTCTGTCGTCGGGGAAATGGGCAATGCGGGCCAGGCAAACTATGTAGCGGCAAAGGCAGGCCTGATTGGTCTGACGAAAGCACTCGCGAAGGAAGTCGGAAGCCGGAATATCACGATTAATGCGGTAGCTCCCGGTTTTATCGAAACCGACATGACTCAGGGCTTGCCGGCGGAACTGAAGCAAAAAATGATTAACGAAACACCGTTGAAACGAATGGGTTCTCCGGAGGATGTCTCGGCAGCAGTCAAATTCTTAATCAGTGAAGAAGCGTCGTTCATTACCGGGCACGTTCTCGATGTGAACGGTGGAATTTACATGTAGCGTGCCCCGGGTCAGGTACATCGAAAATGCTGGAACACGGGAAATGCCATCATTGACGGTTGCGCCGAAAGCGAAACGGGACGAGAAATTCAAGCTGGGACTGGTGCAGATGAGCTGCTCCACCGATCCTGACAAAAACCTCGCGAAAGCTGAAGCAGGTATACGGGAGGCAGCAGCCAAAGGTGCAGAGATCATCTGCCTGCAGGAATTGTTTAAGAGCCAGTACTTCTGCCGCGAGGAAAACGCGGAGTTGTTCGACCTGGCGGAATCGATCCCTGGCCCCTCGACTGAAGCACTCAGTTCAGTAGCAAATGAGTTGCGGGTCTCGATTGTCGCGTCTCTCTTCGAGAAGCGCGCGCAGGGTTTGTATCACAATACAGCGGCGATTCTCGATGCTGACGGCGCTCTGTTGGGCGTGTATCGCAAGATGCACATACCAGATGATCCGTTGTACTTTGAGAAATTCTACTTCACGCCGGGAGATCTTGGCTTTCAGAACTTCGAGACACGTTACTCGCGCATCGGCGTGCTGGTTTGCTGGGATCAGTGGTATCCGGAGGGCGCTCGTATTACGAGTTTGCTGGGCGCGAATGTGCTTTTCTATCCGACCGCGATCGGCTGGCACCCTTCTGAGAAGGCGCAGTATGGCGAAGCGCAGCTTGATGCCTGGCGAACGGTGCAGCGCGCACACGCGATCTCGAACGGAGTATTCGTGGCAGCGGTCAATCGCACGGGATTCGAGGGGCCGCCGGATCATGGTCTCGAGTTCTGGGGTAATTCGTTTGTCGCCGATCCGTTCGGCCGGGTCATCTCGCAAGCCAGCAGCGACAAAGAAGAGGTGCTCGTCGTCGAATGCGATCCCAAAGAGATGGATCAAGTGCGACGGAACTGGCCTTTTCTCCGTGATCGCCGCATCGACGCGTACGCTCCCATCACTAATCGCTGGCTGGGCTAAAGCATGAACACGGAGGTAATGCCAGCCTCACTCGGCTTTCGTATGCCGGCGGAATGGGAGCGCCACCAGGCGACCTGGCTTGCCTGGCCACACGAGGAGAGTGACTGGCCGGAGAAGTTCGAACCGGTTCCTTGGATCTACGGAGAAATCGTCCGCCACCTGTCGCGTGTCGAGCAGGTGAACATCCTGGTGCAAGACAGAGAAGCGGAGGAGCAAGCCCAAAGCGTTCTGCGGAAATGCGGGGCGCACTTGAACGCCGTAGTTTTTCACCGGATACCGACAAATCGCAGCTGGACGCGTGATTTCTGCCCGACCTTCATCCGCAGGACCGCCGGGCAGCTTGCGATGCTGAACTGGCGATTCAATGGCTGGGCCAAGTACGAGGATGCGGATTGCGACGACGCAGTGACCGGTTTGCTTTTCGAAAGTACAGGGATGCCCATGTGGACTCCAACGCGTAACGGCAAGCGCGTGGTGCTCGAAGGCGGCAGCATCGATGTGAATGGAGCGGGCGCAATCCTGACTACCGAGGAGTGCCTGCTGAGTGACATTCAAGAGCGCAACCCAGGCTTGACGCGAGACGATTACGCCGAGCTGTTTCGTGATTACCTGGGCGCGACTCAGACAGTGTGGCTGCGCAACGGAATTGCGGGCGACGACACGCACGGGCACGTCGACGATCTGGCGCGGTTCACGGACGAACGTACGGTGGTGATTGCGTCTGAGGAGGATAGCCACGACGCCAACTTTGAGCCGCTTCGGGAGAACCTAGCCCTGCTGGGAGAAGCACGGGATCATGCGGGGCGCCCCTTTCGTATCGAGACGCTTCCGATGCCAGAACCCGTCCTGTTTAACGGCCAGCGCCTGCCCGCAAGCTATGCTAACTTCTACATCGCGAATGAACTCGTGCTTGTGCCCACTTTCAACGATCGAAATGATCGCGTGGCTCTGAACAAACTGGCAGAAGCGTTTCCCGGCCGGACGATTGTGGGTATAGCAAGCACCGACCTTGTGCTCGGCCTGGGCACGCTGCACTGTATGACGCAGCAGCAACCCCGATAGCTTGCTGTTCCTCGCCGCTATTTCACTAGCAATCTGGATTTACCTGCTACTTTTCCGCGGCGGGTACTGGAGAGTACGCGTCCAAGGCCAGCGCCCGCCGGGTGCGCCGGAAGGCAAGGAGTTGAAGATCATTGCGGTGATCCCTGCCCGCAACGAGGCGACAGTGCTTGGAGAGTCGCTGACTTCGCTTTTGCAGCAGGAGCATCGCAACCTGAAGATCATTCTCGTCGACGACTCGAGCAGCGACGGCACCGCGTACATCGCGGCCAATGCTGCAGCGGCTCTCGGCCAATCAGAACGGCTTACTTCCATCCAAAGCAAGCCTCTGCCCGAGGGCTGGACAGGCAAGCTCTGGGCGCTTGCCCAAGGAGTGGAAGAGGCCCGGCTGCGCAGCCCTGACTACTTGTTGTTCACAGACGCAGACATTCGCCATGGCGCCACCAACGTCCGGGATCTAATTGCAATCGCCGAAGCGGGCAACTATGAACTTGCTTCTTTCATGGTGCGGCTTACTTGCCAATCCTGGGCGGAGAGAGCGCTTATACCCGCTTTCGTATTCTTCTTCTTACAGCTCTATCCGCCGGCTTGGATTCGTTCGAACCATCGAAGAACCGCGGGCGCGGCCGGTGGTTGCATCCTGATCCGACCGCTTGCGCTGAGCAGAATGGGAGGATTGGCAGCCATTCGATCGGCGGTGATTGACGATTGCGCGCTGGCGCGTGCGGTGAAGCGCAGCGGCGGCCGAATCTGGATGGGGCTTACCGAGACCGCAGCGAGCATTCGGCCCTATGGCTCTCTGGGCGAGATCAGGCACATGATTGCCCGCACCGCTTTCCACCAGCTGCATCACTCGACGGCGGTTTTATTTTTGACCGTGTTGGCGCTGCTGCTGACGTATCTAATACCAGCTTTATCGCTGACCAGTGGACGATCAGCTGCAGCAGGAGCAGGCCTTACGGCCTGGCTCCTGATGAGCATCTGTTACTGGCCAATGCTGAGGTTTTACGGTCGTTCTCCGCTGTGGTGCGGCTTGCTGCCTTTCACGGCAGCATTTTACGGATGGGCCACGATTGAATCTGCGGTCAAGTACTGGACCGGCAGAGGAGGTGAGTGGAAGGGCCGAGCTCAAGATGTCAAAAGCTGACCCACACGATAACTACCAGCGATTTTTGCTGCCGCCGAAATCGCGCTGCTGACCGGCGCTAGCTCCTTGCGATCGTTCGCGGCGCTCGGGCGGACGGGCCTCGTTCACTACCAGAGCCCTGCCCATCAAAGGCCGGCCGTTGCAAGCCTGCACGGCTTGCGTGGCGACCGCATCATCATTAATTTCAACAAAACCAAAACCTCTGGCTTCACCACTGAAGCGATCTCGAAGAATGCTTACGCTGTCGACTTGAAAACCAGCTTCATTAAAGAATGTCTGAATGTCCACTTCGGTCGCTTTGTAGGGCAAATTGCCTACGAATAGCTTAGTCACTAAACTCTCCTGACTGTTGTTCGGGACTCGAATCTTCTAGTTGGGCGATCGACGAAAGGTCATCCAAGGCGGGAATTGCGAGAGCTCCAAACTTACGCTCTCATCGTCCCATAAACAAAGCCGGAAAAGAAGCGAGAAGCTCGTCCAATGTGCAGGAAATGAGTACCAATACGGGAAACTGAGGCGCTTTTCCTTAACGGGGCGTGATCAAGCCGCCCAGCTTGTCACTTTCCCCGCTGCCTCGGCGCGGCCAGCGAGTAGCGTAAGCCTCTGTGTATTTCAACCCGGAGCCAGTGCTGAATATAACCACGCGTTCGTCTTTGTTGAGAACGCCTCTATCGATCAACCGCGGGATAGCCGCCACACAGGCGCCAGTCTCAGGGGCGGCGAATACACCTTCGCATCTCGCCAGTAAAAGTCCGGCGTCGATCATCTCTTCATCGGATACCGAGACGGCAGCCCCACCGCTCTCGCGCAAAGCTTTCAGAACAAGGAAGTCACCGAGTGCTTTGGGAACTCTCAGGCCGCTCGCCACAGTGTGAGCGCCGTCCCAGAACTCGCTGGCCTCTTTGTTCTCTTCGAAGGCGCGCGTTATCGGCGCGCAGCCTTGTGCCTGAACGGCGATCATCTTCGGGCGCTTAGAGCCAATCCAACCTAGCTCTTCGAGCTCGCCGAAAGCCTTCCACATGCCAATGAGTCCGACCCCGCCACCGCACGGATACAGCACCGCATCGGGCAGCTGCCAGAGGAACTGCTCGGCTAGCTCGTAACCCATGGTCTTCTTACCCTCAATCCGGTAAGGCTCTTTGAGAGTGCTCACCTCAAACCAGCCTTCAAGCTCCTTGCGTTCGCGAACTACTCGGGCACAATCGGCGATCGTGCCGGGGACCAGAGTCACAGTAGCGCCGAAGGCCTTGCACTCCAGGAAATTTGACTGTGGAACATCCACCGGCATGAAGATATGAGCGTCCAACCCCGCCGAAGCTGCGTAAGCGGCAAGAGCACTGGCGGCGTTGCCGGCGGAAGGAATGGCAAGCTTTCGCAGCCCAAGTTTTGCGGCCATCGTAACAGCAGTCGAAAGTCCCCGTGCTTTAAATGAGTCGGTGGGATTAAGCGCCTCGTCTTTGATCCACAAGTCAGCCGATGCAAGCGCTTTGCCGAGCCTTTTGAGCTGCCGCAGCGGAGTCCAACCCTCATCCAGAGTTACTGCTTCGGCGTATTCAGCCGGCAGAACCGGCGCGTAACGCCACATGCTCGATACCGAGCCTGCCAATGCCTGCTTACTCCAGCTCTTGCGAACCGCGGCCAAGTCGTACTTCACAAGAAGCGGGCTTCCACATTCGCAAGTGTTCAAAGCCAGCCCGGGCGCAAACACCAGGTGGCAACGACTGCAGACTAATTTGGCTGGGGATCCCATCTCGCTGCCATGTTAAACGGTCGCCATGCTGGGAGCAAAGTTATGAAACAATAGGTCTACCGGTTCGACACTCTGGATGCATACGCGCGCAAAACGACTGACCACAGCTCTGCTTTTCGGCAGCATGAGCTGCTTGGGACGGGAAGTGATTTGTCTGCGAAACGGATATTGCCTGCAAGGAGATTCTCATACCGAGGCGGGGCAGGCCTTTTCGGTGCGGATCGGATCCGGCAGCATAGATTTTCCAGCCTCCGACGTGGCCAGCGTAGAAGTGACGGATGAAACGCCCGCGCCCAAAGTACCAACCGCAATAGCGGTGGCACCGGTCGAGAAGACAGAAAGCGCGCTGAGCGATGCGGCGCGCGCCCAGGGACTCCCGGATGAGTTACTGCGCAGCGTAGCAAAGATTGAATCCGGATCGAAGCAGGAGGCTGTTTCTCGTAAGGGCGCTATCGGCGTGATGCAGATTATGCCCGGAACGGCACGCGAGCTCGGCATCGACGCAACGAAACTCCACGAGAACGCGCTAGGCGGCGCAAAGTATCTTCGTGCTCTGCTGGTTCAGTATCACGGAAACACCGCGCTGGCGCTGGCGGCCTACAACGCCGGCCCGGGCGCCGTGCAACGGTATCAGGGAGTACCGCCCTTTAGCGAGACTCGAAAGTATGTTGTGAGTGTCACGCGCGAGTACGACCGGCAACGGGCCAGATCATCCGTCAAACAAGAAACGAGCCCGGCCGTTAAAAGCTCCAGCGCCAAAGATTAGCGCCTGCCGTATAGCCGGCGCCGACGGCCGCAAAGAGTACGAGATCGCCCTTTTTCAAACGGCCATCCCGGACGGCGTCCCCGGTAGCTAGTGGAATCGTCGCCGCTGTGGTGTTGCCGTATTTATCCAGATTGATTACTACCTTCTCGAGCGGTAATCCAAGGCGCTCGGCAGTGGCGGTGATAATACGCTGATTCGCCTGATGCGGTACGAGCAGGCTGATATCGGAGGCGCGCAGATTGTGACGGGCAAGCAAAGTCTCGCACATCTCGTGCATCTTTCGGACGGCAAATTTGAACACTTGCTGACCGTCTTGTTTCACGTAGTGGAGTCGTTGAGCGACGGTATCAGCAGTAGCCGGTAGCCGGCTTCCGCCAGCGGGCATTCTCAGGTATGGCGCGCCGGAGCCGTCGATCTCATTCTGATGGCCGATGAAGCCGAGCGTTTCGCCCTCGCTCGCTGCCTCGATTAAGAATGCGCCGGCGCCGTCGCCAAAAAGGATGCAGGTCGCCCGATCCTGGTAATCGATGATGCGCGACATCGTATCTGAGCCGATAACGAGAACGTAGCGGTGAGTGCCGGCAGAGACCAGGTGCGCGGCAGTGGTGATCCCGTAGAGAAAGCCCGAGCAAGCCGCTGAAAGATCGAAGCCCCAGGCCCCGTGCGCGCCCAGGCGCTCCTGAATCAGGCAGGCGGTGGATGGGAAGAGCATGTCCGGGGTGACAGTGCAGAGAATAATGGCGTCGAGCTGCGGCGCTGCTATTCCCCGCGCGGCTAGTGCTGCTTGTGCAGCCGCCACCGCCATATCGGACGTCGCCGTATTCGAATCCGCAATCCGTCGCTCGCGAATTCCTGTTCGTTCCACAATCCACGCATCGTTCGTCGAGACGATCTTCGAGAGGTCGTGATTCGTAAGGACTCCCGGCGGAACGTGGCATCCGAGCGCGCTTATTTTAGCTATCGGCAAAGAACTCCCCTGTAAAGCCTCCCTGAGACTAACACTTGCTTTGGTCCCCGGGAGCCGAATTCCCCATGTTACAGTTGGGGAAAATGCAAGTCGAGACGGCTCTATTTTTTGAGTCCGTAGAGCAGATATACGAACGCGTTTTTCGCACAATCAAGCCCCGAACCAGTGTGCCGGCAATTGCCGTGCAATTCCGTAAATATGCGAATGCCAATAGCCGGATACGGCTGGAAGGGTCGAGTCTGCGCGTCGATATCAGCGATGTTTTGGAATGCGCGCCAGCCCCGATTCAGGAAGCACTCGCCTATATCCTTATCGGTAAGCTCTTTCGCAAAGTTCCAGATACGGGAATAGTCGCCCGGTACCGCCGATATATAAGCAGCATCGACGTCCGGAAAAACCTGCAGGCCGTTAAGCGAGAGCGCGGACGTAAACTAATTCTCCATCCGCAGGGCGATGTGTATGATCTCCGCCAGATCTTCGAAGATCTAAACTGCAAGTACTTTTTTGGGATGATGGCTCAGCCGCACCTTGGTTGGAGCGTAAGAACCTCACGTACCACCCTGGGTCATTACGATCCGTCACATCATACGATCGTCTTAACCAACCTTCTCGATTCCGTCAAAGCTCCGGAGCTAATAGTGAGATATGTCATGTTCCACGAAATGCTTCACTTGCGGTATCCCACCGAGCAAAAGCAATTGAGACGATGCGTGCACACGCGAGATTTCAAAGCGGCTGAAAAGCAATTCGAAAACTATTCAGAAGCGAAGAGGGCTTTGAAAGACTTTGTAGAAGGGCGGCGCTAAGGGACAGCAGCCGCCATCCGCATTAACTAAGCAGGCTGAGATGCAGCGATCAGGTTGAGCTGCAAATTCATCTCTTCCAGGTGCTGGATAAGAGAATGTACAGTTAACGAATGATACCCGAGTAAGCACAGGCGATAGCTTAGTTCGGCTTGGATCACCGCGGAGCAGAACTTCACCCTCAGCCAGACGAGCTGGCCTACTACGCTTGAGCAGTCCTCGCGGGCGTGCGGAAGGATGGTACGAACCGCTGTATGCAGACGATTAAAGTCTATAATTGATCGGTTCAGATATTGTTTAAAGATGTGCAGTCTGTCCCGGCGTAGCTTCTTATATAAGGACAGGTCGAAGCCAGGCTGCCGCACCAGAAACTTGAAGTCTTCGTCGTGCAACAGGTGTTCCATCGGATAGTACGAGGAAACTGAGAAACTGTCTAGCCACTCAGGCGTGATCTCCCGAGCGGGACATGTCCTAAGAAGTCGGATCAGGACAGGAACAAACAAGGACGCGACAAGTCCCAGTAGCAAAAGCGGTGCAAGTACCAGTGGCGAGGTCAAAGAACTCTCCGTACTACATACCGTACAGCATCTTGACTAGGTATTCAAGAGCTTTGAAGGAATTCGGGTAACCAAGAATGCAAATTAATTGTAAATAAGAAAACTCTTAACAGCGGATGCCGATTGTGTTTGGAAGCTTTTGCTGTTTGTTCATCGGCGGCCAGCACGCGCCAAGGCAGTGTTGATGGCATTTAAGTCGCTCAAAAGCCTAGATTGCCGGTCAGCTTGCCAGCTGTGGCCTAGCGTCACGGGCGAAAGTTCTCCCTGCTTATTCAGGAAAGTAATCCAATAAGCCAAACAGAAGCAGAGTATAAAAGCCACACCATTATCCAAAAGAGCAAAGCTCTCGTGTGCCCAAAAGCTGCGGAGTAAAAGGAGCACAGTCTTTGCTGTGAAGTACAACACAAAGCCAACACTGAAAATAGCCAAATTACGAGGCATCTTTACCGGGAACCAAAGGATAAAGATCAACATCAGCAGCATAATAAGGAGTGCAATCGTAGAGACTACGCGTTCGAAGATAAGTGCCAGGTTAACCAGGTAGTCAATGCGGCTGTCTGCTCGGGCAGCTCCCGCTGCCAGATACTCCGGCAGAGCTGTAAGGCCGGCTGCGAGAAGGGACATGGGCAAAGCCGAATTGAGAACCCGGCGCGAGGCACGCAAGATCCCCGGATAGTTCGCGAGGATAGCCTGCAGCAAAGCATAAACCATCCAAATGGATAAAATCCACGAGCCAAGACGCGACGCAAGCCAGACCAATCTGTAGTCGATGAATCCGTCCGGGTCCAGGAACCGCTCGATGATGACCAGCGATTCCGTTACAATCTGAAACAACAAAAATGCGCAGAACACCCGATATACCGAGTGCAGGCGAAGTGTCACTAGACGGAAAACGAGCGTGACACTAAGAACGTCTGTAAGCACAAACGCAGTGCGCGCCCAGTTCATGAGTTGCTCATCAACTTTCCAATACGCAAAATAGCCTGTATATTTTGCTGCTTTATATCAGCATCGCAGAAATACCGGAGTTCGGCACAACTAATCGCGCTGACCTTAGGGCTCAGGCTTGATTTCCCCTTACCAGCGGGACTTTCGGGCTTTTTGGCCGGGGTGTCGGCAGATCGAAGGCGAGTAATGGGACCTTGGGGCTCTTCGGCCGCGGAGTCGGCAGATCAAAAGCGATAAGGCTGGCGGAAGAGCGATTTTTCTCATGTATTCTGGAACTGCCCATTGCGGCGCAGGTAAAGACAAGGTAGGCGATCAGAGTTAGTTTCATAGGTCGATAGATTTCCTTTATACTTGTGGGGGCTACTCTCGACCGTACAGTAGCTTGAAGGCAAAACGAACAACTTAGCTGGGAATTATGTTTTCTGGCAACGGAACGTTGGACTTTAGTTCTACTAGTACTGAACTAGCTTGAACGGCTGCCAGTGGGTGTGTCAGATTGAATTAATAGCCAAATGGTCAGAAGGAAAGTTCTGCGTGACGAATTACAAGATCACGCCGTCTTGTGCGTAAAAGATCTTTCCCAGATCCAGACATCTTACGGGCAGTTGGTGTACTTAGCAGGACTGCGTAATCCTGATAGTGGCAGATACGAGCATTATTCAACAACCGGGAATATAACTAGTGCGCTCGAATCCAGCCGCGCTTTAAAAAGAGTGCACGAACAAGTGTTTACCAACTGGATTACTTTTCCTTTAGAACGTAAAAAGGCTGATATTGAGCTTTACATTAGTGGCATTAATCATGTCGACCGGCTGGAGTTGATTGACGCCTGGCTTCGCTTAACACCTTACAAGAATCTCGTGCCAGCTTCGATACAAGGTCCGGAGCGTGAGAAACATGCTTCCGATTTTGAAGCTATTCTCGGCTTGCTCAAGAATGTATATGGCGTCGCCTCGCCGAATCCAACCGTTTAGCGACTCCAACAACCTGGCCAACGATATCGACCTCACCGGGATACCTGAATATGGCCAAGGGCATGTTCGATCCGGGATGCGGTTGCACGATCAAAAGGCCATTCCGCTCCGTACACCAGCCGCATAAATAGCCGTCCCGGTGCTCTACAAAGTAAATCGGACGTTCGTCCTCGTGAGTCGCAATGTTCGAGCTCAATCGCCTTTTGGATTCGTCGATCTGAATGAACGAGCCGGGCGGAAGTATCGGATACATGAACCAATCCTCGCTACCGACTACGGCATAGCGGTTGTGCCGAAGATCCAACTTGCCCAGCATGGAAAGAGAGAAGCTACCCCATTTTCTGATGTGAGGGCTCAGGAACATCGTTTTTGTAAGATCCAGCTCTGCATCAACTGAGACAGGCATCTCTGCGACGTCACTCACCGAAGCTGCGCAGTCGATTGGACGAGTCTCGCGGAGCGTGATCTTCGCAGCGTCAGTGGCCAAGTGGTCCAGGTTCACGCCATACCAGGAAAGAACCCTGTTGAAGTTAAGACCGTAAATAGCGCACAGCGAATATAAGCGATACAGAGAAGGCAAGGTGCCCTTATTTTCGATATCGGCCAGGCGGCTTAGGCCAACCGAAAATTCCTGGTTCGAGCGTTCGCGAGCTATTTCCTGGCTCGCTTCTTCAACGTCGCGATACTTAAGCTGTAATCGCTCTCGGATTCGCCTTAACTGCCGTCCGGGTTCGTCCATGGCCTGATCTGCAACCGAGCTCAGGGCGGCAAATGCAGGGGGGTCATTCTTGCGGACGACTCGAGGAATTGAGGTGCTCCTGTTCTATTTTCAGAACGAATGGCCCGAGTATAACACTAGCGTGTAATTTCTACAGACTTCCGGACGGTCTCTTATCCCACCAAATAGACTCCTGCGAGATATGATTGCGCAGGGAGCTACCTGGACCAAATTCCATGCCGCGTTCATCGACCAATATCACTGCATTCCAAGGAGAGCTTGGCGCCTTTAGTCATGCTGCAGCCTTAAAACTTCTTGGCAAGGATACCCGTCTGCTCCCCTGTTCAACCTTCCGAGAAGTATTTCAAGCGCTTGAGTCAGGGAGAGCTGCCCAATCCGTGATTCCTATTGAGAACACCCTATACGGTAGTGTTCACGAGAACTATGATCTCTTGATGGACTTCGATTTTATGATCTCGGGCGAGACCAGCATTCGTATCTCGCACCAGCTGATCGCCATGCCCGGCATAAGCTTACGCAAGGTTAGGCAGGTCTTTTCTCATCCTGTTGCGTTGAATCAGTGCAAGGAGTTTTTTCTACAGAATCCGGCGCTAGAGCAGATTCCGTTCTACGACACGGCGGGGAGCGTTAAGCATTTGAAGGAGACCGCGCGGGAGGATGCTGCGGCCATCGCTTCAGAGACGGCAGCCCGCACGTACGGAGGCGTGATTTTGAAGAGGAACATTGAAGACATTCCTCAAAACTTCACGCGATTTTTTCTGTTGACGAAACAGCGGCGTTCCGGGCCGAGGTCCGTTAAGGCCCACTGGAAGACATCAGTGGTTTTTGCGACGGCTAACGCGCCGGGGGCTTTATTTCGCGCACTTGCCTGCTTCGCTCTACGAGATTTGAGCTTGACGAAGATCGAATCCCGACCCTTGCGCGGAAAACCCTGGGAATACCTGTTCTACGTCGATCTTGTAGGGAGCGAGGGCGACCAAACGGTTCAGAGCGCCTTATCGAATCTCAAAGAGTGCAGCCACTTCGTGAAGCTGTTGGGAAGCTACCGGCCGACCCCGTAGTGAGTGCCAGACGGCATCAATACAATCGGTTCCTAGATGTCGTAGTAAAGAGCGAACTCGTAGGGATGCGGCCGTAGACGGACCGCTTCAGCCTCCGCTTTTCGCTTGTAAGAGACAAAGGTCTCGATAAGTTCCTCCGAGAATACATCGCCCTTGGTCAAAAACTCGTGATCATCCTCCAGGCAGGTAAGCGCCTCATCCAACGATGCAGGCATGGAGGGTACCTTCTTCATCTCTTCAGGCGAGAGATCGTAGATATCCTTATCGAGAGGTTCGCCAGGATCAATCCTGTTCAAAACCCCGTCCAAACCGGCCATCATCATGGCCGAGAATGCCAGATAGGGATTTGCCGCCGGATCAGGCGGCCGGAACTCGACACGCTTTGATTTAGGGTTGTTTGAATACATCGGAATTCTCACTGCAGCTGATCGATTTCGACGCGAATAGGCCAAATTCACCGGCGCTTCATACCCCGGAACGAGGCGCTTGTAGCTGTTCGTCGTTGGGGCAATGATTGCGGAGAGGGCGCGGGCGTGCCTAAGCAGGCCGCCGATATACCAAAGTGCAGTTTGACTGAGGCCGGCATAATTATCACCCGCGAAAAGAGGTTTACCTTGGGCCCACAAGCTTTGGTGAGTGTGCATCCCACTTCCGTTATCTCCGAAAAGAGGCTTCGGCATAAAGGTAACGGTTTTGCCATATTGATACGCTACATTGCGCACAATGTACTTGTAGAGCATCATATTGTCGGCAGATTTCACGAGCGTGTCGAAGCGCTGATCGATTTCGCACTGGCCGCCAGTCGCCACCTCATGGTGGTGGCATTCGATGGTCAGTCCACATTCGAGCATGGTTGCGACCATTTCGCTGCGCAGATCCTGGTAGTGGTCGGTAGGGGGCACGGGAAAGTACCCTTCCTTATAGCGTGGCCGATAACCGAGATTATTGTGCTCGCGGCTTGAGTTCCACCGCCCCTCTTCCGCGTCGATGAAGTAGAAACCGCTGTGCTGGTTCTGATCGAAGCGTATGTTATCGAAAATGAAGAATTCTGCCTCAGCGCCGAAATACGCAATCTCGGCGATCCCGCTATTCTTTAGGTGCAGCTCTGCCTTTTTCGCGATCCAGCGAGGGTCTCGATCATAATGCTGGCGGGTAATCGGGTCGAGAATGTCGCCGACCATGACGAGCGTTCGCGTCTCAGCAAATGGATCCATGAATGCCGTCGAGGGATCAGGGATCAGCAGCATGTCACTTTCGTTGATAGCGGCCCAGCCTCGGATGCTCGATCCGTCTATTCCAAAACCGTCTTCGAACGAACTCTCTTCGAGCATGCTGATCGGGTAGGAAATGTGCTGGCTCAAGCCGGGCAGATCCGTAAAGCGCAAGTCGAACTGGCGCGCGTCATTCTTCTTTGCAAATTCGAGAGCTTCTTGGGCGGTCATGGGTTCTGGACTTTCAGCTTAAGATCGATAGAATATCGTACTTCGACAATTCAGCCAAGAACTAAATGTTCGAAACTGGGGAATGCCGAGTAGCGTGAACACTCCGTCTGGACAGCTGGATCTCAGCTTTGAACCGGGCAGGCAAATCTTCAAGGTTGGCGAGCTAAACGCCGCCGTTCAGCGGCTGCTGGAAGGTGATTTTCGCAACATACTTGTCGCCGGTGAGATATCTGGATGTCGTGTCGCTTCGAGCGGGCACTATTATTTCGCGCTCAAAGACGAGCAGAGCCAGTTGAAATGCGTTTTGTTCAAGGGCAGTGCGCGATTTACCCGCGCCAAGCCGCGCGATGGAGTGGCGGTTATTGCGCGCGGCAGCCTGGAGGTCTACGAAGCTCGCGGCGAATATCAACTAATTGTCGAGACCCTCGAGCCGCAAGGCGCAGGTGCTTTGCAGCTGGCTTTCGAGGAACTAAAGAAGAAGCTCGGCGAAGAGGGGCTTTTTGACTCAGCCCTAAAGAAAGCGTTGCCCAAACTGCCCCGGCGGATCGCGGTAGTCACCTCGCCGTCTGGCGCTGCCATTCAGGACATCCTGCAAGTCTTGGGGCGACGATTCCGCGGTCTACATATTCGTCTGTACCCCGCCCAGGTGCAGGGCGAAGGGGCAGCCGAGCAGGTATGCGCCGCGTTGCGGCACTTCAACGGCAGCAGCTGGCCAGATGTTCTGATTCTGGCGCGAGGGGGCGGTTCGCTAGAAGATCTGTGGACCTTCAACGAAGAATCGGTTGCGCGCGCGATCGCGAGTTGCAGAGTCCCCGTCATCTCCGCCATCGGTCACGAGACCGACTTTACGATCGCGGATTTCGTGGCCGATCACCGCGCGCCTACTCCGTCGGCTGCGGCAGAGATCGTGATTCGGACCAGTGACAGCGTGTTCGAACAGATTGCCGCTTGCCGAAATAAGATTATTCAAGCCTTGCGTTACCGGCTCGCGATCGCCTCGCGCGATCTTCACCGCCGCGTGGTCGATCAGGCATCACGATCCATCCACCGGCGACTGGCTGGCGCGTCGCAGCGAACCGATGAACTCGATGAACGCCTCCGGCACAGCTATCGCAAATCTCTTGAACGAGGGCGAAAGCGGCTGACGGATTTAAGCAGCCGTTTGCAGGCAGCCGACCTGCGGCTTCGGTTCGCTCAGAGCCGCCATGCGGGTGACCTGCTGACTCAACGCCTGATGAAGGCGACCGAGAGCAAACTTTGGAGAGCTAGGGCCAGGCATGAATCGCTTCAGCTGCACTTAACCCAGTTGAGCCCACTTACCGTGCTGGCACGAGGATACGCCATCGTCAGAAAAGCGGATGGCGGCGTTCTCATGAGTTCACAGGAGACGACAGCCGGCGAGGAGCTTCGGGTCCGGCTTAGCCGGGGCGAGCTGCAAGTCACAGTCTCCGGCGCTACCGATAACGGGCCCTATACTGAAGCTTGAATCAAGAAACGCGAGCCGCTATTTGCCTTTTGAGCGGCGGTCTGGATTCCGCAACTTGTCTGGCGGTCGCCCGGCATGCCGGTTTTGAATGTTACTGCCTTTCGTTCGACTATGGCCAGCGGCATCGAGTTGAACTCGAGGCGGCGAGCCAGGTTGCCCGGCAGCTTGGAGCGAAAGAGCACCGCACGGCAATTATAGATTTGAGGGTATTTGGCGGATCTGCGCTCACCGGATCTGCCGAAGTTCCCAAAGACCGGAAAGAAAGCGCAATGTCGGCGGACATACCAATCACGTACGTGCCCGCCCGCAATACGATCTTCTTGTCGTTTGCGCTAGCCTACGCGGAGGTCATCGGCTCCTCGCATATCTACATCGGGGTGAATGCAATTGATTACTCCGGCTACCCTGACTGCCGTCCTGAGTTCATCGAAGCTTATGAGCGTATGGCCAACCTGGCCACGAAGGCAGGAGTGGAAGGTCGAACGGCGCTCCGTATTGAGACGCCGCTGATCAGGATGACGAAAGCTGACATCGTGAAGAAGGCCATCGAGCTCGGTGTTGATCTCAGCCTGACGCATAGCTGCTACGACCCGGATGCAAATGGGCGTGCCTGCGGCCGGTGTGATGCGTGCATCTTGAGAGCGCACGGGTTTGAAGAGGCCGGCGTTACCGATCCGATCTCGAGGTAAGCGAAGCGGAGCCCGTTTGAAAATCAGCGAGATCTTCTATTCCATTCAAGGTGAGGGTTCGCTCGTCGGCGTGCCGTCGGTGTTCGTTCGTACTTCCGGGTGCAACTTGCGGTGCCACTGGTGCGATACCCCTTACGCGTCCTGGAATCCGGAAGGTCGGGAACTGACGCTGGAGGAAATTGGCAGTGCTGTGAAGGGATTCAAAGCCGCTCATGTCGTAGTAACTGGAGGCGAGCCGATGATCGCGCCGCAGATTGTTGAACTGACCCAACAGCTACGGGAACAGGGACTGCATATTACGATCGAGACGGCCGGAACGGTGTATGTGCCGGTTGCCTGCGACCTGATGAGCCTCAGCCCGAAGCTAGCGAACTCGACGCCTTTTGAGCGCGAGGGAGGACGCTGGGCCGCGCAACACGACCGGCTGCGATTTCAGCCTGATATCCTGCGCCGGTTAACGACGGATTACCCGTTCCAACTGAAGTTTGTTGTATCTGCGAGCGATGATCTGGCGGAAATCGAAGCGATCCGGACAGAGCTAAACGCGAGTCCCCGGCAAATCATTTTGATGCCGGAAGGAATCAGCGCCGAGACCTTGCACGAACGGTCCCGGTGGCTGGCCGAAATCTGCAAGGAGCGGGGATATCGCTTGAGTCCCCGCCTGCACGTGGACCTCTGGGGAGACAGGCGCGGCGTGTGATAAAGCTCTGCGCACACTTGTCTGGTCGGCCTGCCCGTTTCGCTTCGATAGACTGAAAGTTGCTCCCAGACACCTCGAAACATCGCGTCCGGGCAGTCAGCTACCTCAATTCGGTTCCACTCGTGTGGGGCATGCTGCACGGCCCTCAGCGGGATTTGGTTGATTTATCGTTCTCGATTCCTTCGGAGTGCGCACGCGATGTCGAGCACGGCGTGGCACAGGTGGGTCTCGTACCGGTCGCCGAGATCGCCAGACAGCGTCTCGAGATCGTACCCGGTGTTGGCATCAGTTGCCTTGGTCCGGTCCGAAGCATCCTTCTCTTCTCGCGAGTTCCGTGGCGCCAGATTCGGACGCTAGCGGCGGATGCAAGTTCGCGCACCTCGGTTGAATTGGCGCGCGTCATCTTGCGCGAACAGTACGGTGTCGAGCCGAAGATCACGCGGGAAGCGCCGGAACTGGGAGCCATGCTCGAGCATGCGGATGCTGCCTTAGTAATCGGAGATCCGGCTCTGCGGCTTCAACCGGAAGCGCTCGGTTTCGACTGGCTGGATTTGGGAGCGCAGTGGTATCAACTCACCGGCTTACCCTTTGTGTTTGCTGCCTGGGCAGGCAAGCCAGGGATCAATGTTAGCGAGCTGGTTGAAATCACTGTCGGGTCTCACCTCTTCGGTCAGGCGAGGCTGAGCGAGATTGTTCAGCACGAGTTCGCCCTACGAGGGATCGAGAAGGCATTAGCGGCGCAGTACCTGACCCAACACATCCGCTACGTGATTCGAAACGAGGAACAACGTGGTCTAAATGCGTTCCTCGAAATGGCTCGCCTCGATCGTGAAGTGTTTGCCGGAGTGTAGAGGGAACTTATCAGATGACTCGTGAACAGGCCATTGATTTTTTCAAGAGTGACGACTTGGTGGGCATCGGCCTTGAGGCAGATCGGGTGCGCAAGCAATTGCATCCCGAAGGCGTTGTCAGCTACATCATTGACCGCAATATTAACTACACGAACGTCTGCACCGAGTACTGTAGTTTTTGTGCTTTTTATCGGCCGGTCGGGCACAAGGAAGGTTACATCCTTCCCGAGGAGTTAATTCTCGACAAGATTCGGGAGACTATCGAACTTGGTGGCACGGGCATTCTCATGCAGGGCGGATTGCATCCAGATCTGAAGATCGAGTGGTACGAAAATCTCCTTCGAACGATCAAGTCTCGCTATAACATCTGGTGCCACTGCTTCTCCGCGCCGGAGATTATCAACATTGCAGAAGTAAGCGGTCTCTCGCTGCGCGATACGATCGCGCGTTTGCGGGATGCCGGGCTTGACTCGATTCCGGGTGGAGGTGCGGAGATACTCGACGAAGACGTCCGTCATCGCATTAGCCGCCTGAAGTGCGGGACTCAGGACTGGATCGATGTACACCGGACTGCTCATTCGCTCGGAATGCGCACGACTGCCACCATGATGTTTGGCACGGGCGAGACGATCGAGCAGCGAATGAATCACTTCGATGTTGTCCGGCAGATTCAGGAAGACACCGGCGGCTTTACAGCTTTTATTCCCTGGTTCTTTCAGCGTGAACTTACTTCGCTAGGGCGTTTCGTGAAGGAAGAAGCTACCGCTGTCGAGTATCTTAAGATGCTGGCACTGTCACGGGTATACCTGGACAACATCCTGAACATCCAGGCTTCCTGGGTGACCCCGGGCCTGAAGGTTTGCCAAGTAGGACTGCGCTTCGGCGGAAATGATGTTGGCAGCATTATGATTGAGGAGAATGTCGTCTCGGCGGCAGGCACTCATCATCGAGCAACCGAAGAACAGCTGAGGCGGTTGATTCGGGACGCAGGGTTTACCCCCAAGCAGCGCGATACGCTTTACCGCACTTACTTTCTGAATTAGAAAAAGAGCCGGGTGTTGAATCCGGCTCTTCTTGTAACTACGAGACTAAGTGAATCTGAGACTAAGTCGCCTGTGTTTTCTGGGGACGTGAAGCCTTGATGCGTTTCATGTTGAGCGATTTGTCCATCCACTCGTTAGCTTGGTTCGCCAGAGCCTTGGCCTCATCGGGAGAATCCGCCAGCGCGGCCTTTTCTCTCAGTAGCAGGTTCACGTAAGACATGGCGTCGTCGTTCTCCCCATTGATGGAAAGAGCTTTCTTGAGCTGTTCGAGTCCGCCGTCAATCGCCTTTTCGTACTTTTCCTTGAGCTCAGCTTTCACCTTGGGATCTTTCAGAGGACCAGGATCGTTTGGTGAAATCTTCTCCATGACGCGAGCCGTGCTTATCGGCGCCAGAGCATCGTAATAAGCGATAACTCCGAGATAGTAGTATGCTTCGGCGTCCTTCGGGTAGGCTTCAATTCTACGCTCGTTCCACTTTCTGGCTTCTTGGAAAGCGACCTGTCTCTGTTCGGCAGTACCTGACGTTGCGGAGTTGTAAGCCATGTTCGCCATAGACGCAAGAGCTTGTTCATTTCGCGGATCCTTCTTCAAGATCGCCTCAAACTCCCTTTGCGCCATGTCGTAATTCTTCTTATTATCGGGCGAGTCCGCGCCTGGAACCCACTGGATGAAGTAGGAGGTAGCCAGGTAGGCCTGCGCATTTTCATTATTCGGATCTAGCCGCACGGCCTCTTTGAAATGTCGAACGGCTTCCGGATAGTGATTATTCTTGAAGGCTTGCACGCCATTGTTCATCTCGTCTCGAGATTGCAACTTCGCGCAACCGGAAAGAAATAGCAAGCCGGAACATAAGAGCGCCGGCAGCACGGTTGACTTCTGAATGTTCCGCATAACTTCTCCTTGACTTACTGACCTGCCTCAACTTTCGGCGTCATCAAACCTACTTTATCCAGCCCGGCCCCTTTCGCATCGTCCACCGCCTGTGCCACGAACCGGTAATCTACATCCGGATCGCCTTTAACGAAGACTACTTTGGTAGCCCGGGTTTTGAAGATATCTTCTAATCTTGCCTGGAGCTCCGGCTCCTTAATCGGTTGGCCGTTTATCTCGAGAGTTGTATCTTTCTTGATCTCCACCACAACTGTCGGATCCTGGTTAGGAGGAGGCGGCGGTTGGTTCGGAGGAGGCGGCTGAGGAACCAGCGTATCGAGTCCATGCGGCGTGAGAGGAGTGATCACCATGAAAATGATGAGCAGCACCAAGAGTACGTCGATCAGCGGCGTAACGTTAATGTCTGCTTTGGCTCCGCCGGGGCCACCAACTGAAAATGCCATATAGAGTTTCCTTTCAGACCTGGATTAAAGGCCTAAACTCCCCTTTTTCCTATCTTTCACTTCTTCCGTAATCAGGCCAAGCTGATCCACGCCAGCGGTGCGGAGATTATCGACCACATCCGTGACACTCGAGAACCGTGCTCGCGCATCGGCTTTCAGGTAGACCGTCTTGTCTGAGCGATTCGTCTGCAGGTCTTTCACTTTGCCGGCCAGATCGCTTGGTTGAACAAGCAGATTGCCTGGGCTGAGAAAAGCCTTGCCGTCGCGAGTAACTGCGATCAAAATGGCGTCCTCTTTATCGGCTTCCTGCATCTTAATGTCGTTGTGGGTCTTCACCATGGTCACGTCTTTGCCTTTGGACAACATGGGCGTGATCACCATGAAGATAATGAGCAGCACGAGCATAACGTCCACCATCGGCGTGACGTTGATGTCGGAAACAACCGGTGGTGCTTTTGGTAATTTTGCCATTAAAGACTCCTGACGGACACTTTCTTCCTTACTGCTTGTTACTGAAAGGCTGGGCCGCAGAGACAAGGGCGGGTTTCAGGCCGCCCTTCCCTATCGATTCAACCCAGACGCTCAGTTCCTTGAAACACCAACTACTTAGTCACAGTTCGCTGGCTGCGCTTCAAGAAGTAGTCGATTAATTCCGAGCTGGAGTTACCCATCTCGACGTCGAACGCTTCGATACGGTTGGTGAAGTAGTTGAACATCCAGACGGCCGGAATGGCTACGAACAGGCCGACCGCGGTGGTGATCAGCGCTTCAGAGATACCACCAGCGACCGCGCCCAAACCAGTCGACTTTGAAGTCGAGATCGATTTGAACGCATTCATGATGCCGACGACGGTACCGAACAGACCCACGAAGGGAGCCGTCGAACCGATGGTTGCCAAGCTGCTAACGCCGCGCTTCAGTTCGGCGTGAACAATTGCCTCGGCGCGCTCGAGGGCGCGACGAGAGGCTTCAATCTCTTCACCCGGAATTTCGGTGTTGGTCTGATGAGCTTTAAATTCCTGCAGCCCAGCGACGACAACCTTTGCCAAATGGCTCTTATTGAACCGGTCTGCCACTTTGATTGCTTCGTCGAGCTTGCCTTCACGAAGCGCACCCGCCACTGCCGGAGCAAACGCACGCGACTGCTTGCGGGCAGCGTTGTACGCGATCAGACGATCGATCATGACGCCAATCGACCAGGCAGACATGATAAACAGAACGAGAACTACAGCCTTCGCCATGTCGCCCATGTTGCTCCAGACCGATCGGGGGTCGAAGCTGATACCTTCCGCTTCCTGGAATAACCAGAGAGCCCATACTTGAAGTTGCAATAACATATTTATCTCCTAAGTTGAATCGATGATTAAATCACAGTCACTTAACTATTGGCGCTACTGGCTCAAAGTGAAGTTCACGATGATGTCAGTAACAACCTCCACCGGCGAACCATTCAGTTGTGTCGGCTTGTACTTCCACTGCAAAACTGCCTCTTTAGCGGCATTCACCAGCAGCGGATGCCCGCGCACTAATTGAAGGTTCTCGATATTACCTTCTTTGCTGATGACAGCCGTGAACTCAACCGTGCCCTGCACACGAGCGGATTTCGCAAGCGGCGGATAGACGGGCTGAACCCTCTTGATTAAGTTCGCTTCGGCGACTTGGCCTCCGATACGAACCGGTCCGGTCGGCGCCTTCGGCTTGGGAGGCGGGGGCGGCGGCGGGGCACCAGGGACACCACCGAGAACGCCGCCCATCACTCCACCCGCAGCGCCACCCGGATCGCCCGTTCCACCTATCACGCCAACGCCGGCATCAGGCGGAGGAGCAGCTTCCTCAATTTTGTTGATCTGTTTTGGAATCGCCTTCGGCGCTATCAACTGGTTGTTCATGAACTGCCGAACAACCGGCTTGGTCGGCACCTTCGGAGCTGCCGGGGGCGGAGGAGGAGGAGGGGGCGGAGGTGGCGGCGGGGCCACCAGCATGCTCTTCAACTGCGCGCTCGGCAGAGTTTGCGTATAAATCAGCGGAATCAGAATCAGAATCCCGATGATTCCGATCTGCAGAAGAAGCGACAACAACACCGTGTAAGGCTTTTTCGTTTTTGCTGTACCGTCTACAAATGTCTGCTCGAACATCGTTACCTCCTCACTGCGGGCTCAAACTGGCCCTTAGTGTATCTCGTTTACTACTTAGCGGCGCACTGCCTTTACATTCTTCACGGGCCTAACATCACCCACCGACTTCATCGAGGCTTGCGGGCGGCCACCTGCCGGAGCCGCTTGCGTTCTTCCTCTGCGCTCTTCGGCCAAGTTATGCCAGAAGACCAGGATCGGACTTGCAATGAATATTGACGAGTAAGTGCCGATAATGATACCCACTACGAGCGCGAAAGAAAACCCATTCAGAACTTGCCCGCCAAACAGATAGAGCGAGATCGCTGTCAGGAAGGTGAGTCCCGACGTAAGCACAGTCCGGCTCAGCGTCTGATTGATACTGAGGTTCACAATCTGGCGGAATGACCCGCGCACCTGCATTTTCAGGTTTTCTCGTATTCGATCGAAGGTCACGATCGTATCATTCATTGAATAGCCAACTAGCGTGAGCAGTGCCGCGATTACCGTCAGGTCGATTTGTTTATTGAACAGAGAGAACAAACCAATCGTGATGATAGTGTCGTGGAAGACCGCAATCACGGCGGCTACCCCATAGATCCACTCAAAACGGAATGCAATGTAGACAAGCATGGCAGCGAGCGCAATCAGCACGACGTTGATAGCCTGTTGCCGCAAATCCGCGCCGATCTTCGGGACCCACAATCTCTACGCTGCGGATCGAGAAGTTCCCCGGGAACAACTCGTCTTTCAACACGCGCATCACTTGCGGTGTGACACCCGGCACCGACGAGAGCTCGTCCAGATTCCGCACCAGGCCGGAATGCGCATCCCGGTAGCCAGTGATCGTTTTAGTTAATGTCTGCAGCTGATCTTCCGAGAGCGCCACACCCGCTCGCGTGAGTGGGTCGCGGACACGGTCGGCCAGTGCGGATTGCCCGGCGGTATTCAAGTCGAGCTTGCCACCCGCGTTCGGATTAAAAGCCGTGTTCAAGGTGGAGAGCATGTCATTGCGAACCACCTGCAGCGACTGGCTGTCCCTGGAACCCGCCCCAGTCGAGATCAGCACTTCCTGCGACTGCGCACTATTATTAACTTCCTGAACTTCAATCTGGCCGGCAATCTTCTGGCGCAACGCGGAGCGGACTGCCTCCGCGGGAGGTCGCTTGATGAAGTTCACATCCATGAGCGCTCCGCCAGTGAAATCAATACCGTACCTCGGTCCACCTTTTACTGCCAGGCTGATAAGACCCATCGCGGTAAGTACCAGCGACAGGATGATGAACGGCCATTTCCTGCCGAGAAAGTCGAAATTCGTTTGCTTGAAGATTTCCATCTAGCTCTAAGGGCCGGCATCTATAGCACATAGACACCGGTTTGTTATAAATGTTCCCAATGGACCGCTGAACTTCAGCCTAATCAGGCTGAAAACTAGCGGTGATACTCAAATACTGACGGCGGCTGCCGCCTTTGGCCCTGACAGCTCCCAATCGAAGATCACCTTCGAAACGAAAACTGCCGTGAATACGTTAGCTACCAGGCCGATGACGAGAGTAACTGCAAAACCCTTCACCGGCCCCGATCCGAACAGAAACAAAATGGCGCACGAGACAACCGTCGTCACGTGAGTATCAATAATGGTAAGCAGCGCCTTGCTGAAGCCGTTATCGACCGCCGCTACGACCGGCTTCCCTGCCCTAAGCTCCTCCCGGATGCGCTCGAAAATCAGCACGTTACTGTCTACCGCCATACCGATAGTAAGGACGATACCGGCGATACCAGGCAGAGTAAGTACCGCCCCAAAGTAACTTAAACAAGCGATGAGGATGACCGCGTTCAGGACGAGAGCCAGCGTCGCATTGATGCCGCTCCGTTTGTAATAAATCAGCATCGCCACAACAACGGCGAGAACGCCTGCTATACCAGCTGCAAAGCCTTCCCGAATAGAGTCAGCGCCCAGCGATGGTCCTATCGTGTTCTCCTGCTCGTAGATTACCCGGGCTGGAAGCGAGCCAGCCTTCAAATTAAGGGCCAGGTCGGTCGCCTCTTGCTGATTGCCAATTCCTTCAATAACGCCGTTATCGTTAATCTGTCCATTGATACGCGGCGCACTGAGAACTTTGCCATCGAGCACGATCGCGGCGCGATTTCCGATATTCGCTCCTGTATAGGCGGCAAAGCGCTTAGCCGCGTCCTGACTCAATACGAAGCTGGTCTCCCAGCCGCCAGCCAATTGGCTCTGTACCGATTTCGCGTCCCGGATATCGGGCCCTCGAACAACTGCTGTCCTCGTGACCAGGTAAACTCCGCCACCGCGCGCGTTCGGATCGCCTCCGGCGCTGCCGATCAGCTTTGTGCCTACCGGGAGAACGCCGTTGTTCTGCGCGAGCGCCTCTTCCCGACTTGCATAGGGACCGCCCTTGACCTCGTACCACTCCAGCTGTGCAGCCGTCTGCAGGATCTGCTTGACGCGGGCGGGATCATCGGTACCCGGTAGCTGCACGAGCAGTTCTGAATCGGCATCCTCGCGGCGCTGCTGAACGGTGGCTTCGCTCAAACCAAGCGCATTGATCTTCTTATCCAGCGTATTTTTGGTCTGAGCCAGCACCCGCTGCCACATAGCGAGCGACTCGGTAGGCCGCATCGTGAGGCGGTAATCGGTAGGATTCAGCGGAGTCATCAACCACTGCGGAAATTTGTCGTTTACTACGCCGCGCAGCGTGCCCGCCTGCGTGCCCGGCACGCCCTTGATGACAACCGCGGCCTTAACTGCGGTCTGAAGATCCTTCGCTTCGTCCACATCCACGCTTGCGTACTGAATACCAGCCTGGTTAGCGGCTGTCTTGAGCCGGTCCGCTTCGAGGCCCGCCTGCTGATTGAAAGCATCCTGCTGCTGTACCTGAACCACCAGGTAGGTTCCTCCGCGCAGGTCGAGGCCAAGATGAATGTTGTTATGCCAGTTCGCAATCAACTCTGCTTTGTTGCGCGGCAGGCCGATAATGCCGTAGAGGCAAACCAACACCACTGCCAGAATGAAAAGAAATTTGATACGGAGATGACGTTGCATTGCTGGTCCTGTTTAACGTGTCGCCGACATATGCCTTACTTCTTGGCAGCGTCGTCAGCACCTACCAGACTGGTGATGGCGCTTCGGGCGACCTGAATTTTCAGGTTGTCGGGCTTGATTCGAAGTACAAGAGTATCATCGTTCACTGACACAATTGTGCCGATGATTCCGCCCGAAGTAAGTACCGTTTGCCCGTTCTCGAGCGCTTTGATCATCTCTTTCTGGTTCTTCTGCTGACGCCGCATCGGCATGAAGACCAGAAAGTAGAAAATGGCGATCATCAGGACGATGGGCAGGATTCCGCTAAGAAAAGAAGAAGGCGAAGTCGGAGCTGCTGCCTGCAAGAAGCTAAAGAGATACGGCATAGATACTGTTCTACTGTAATCGATAGGCGGGAGGCGCGCGTGTCAAGCCGGCGACGTGCCCGGGAGTCTGCCGCTAAGAGGTTACCGCGCCTTGAACTGATCTGGAAAGTTGCCGGACAAAATCGCCTGCCGCATCCGGCGCATGATTTCTAAGTAGTAATGGATGTTATGTAAGGTGGCAAGCGTTGAATAAAGGATCTCGCCGGCTTGAAAAAGATGCCGAAGATAGGCACGGCTGAAGGTTCGGCAGGTGTAACAGCCGCAAGCCGGGTCGAGCGGCCCTTCGTCTTCCGCATAGCGTGTTTGCTTGATGACAACCTTCCCCTCGGATGTAAACAGGTATCCGTTGCGGGCGTTGCGGCTGGGCAGAACGCAATCCATCATGTCAATGCCCTGCGCCACATAAAGCGGCAACTCTTCGGGCATTCCGACCCCCATCACATACCGCGGACGAGAAGACGGCAGAAGGGGCGCCGTCAGGCCGACCATTTCCAGGCTGAGCTCGCGTGGTTCTCCGACCGAGAGCCCGCCGATCGCGTAACCGGGAGCGTCGAGTTCGAGCAGCGCTTCGGCGCAAGCAATCCGCAGGTCGCGATACATCGACCCCTGGACGATCGGGAACAAGGCGCAGTGTTCGCCCGTTTCCCGCCGCAGGTAATGCGCATAACCGGCCCTTGCCCAGCGGATGGTCCGATGCATGGACTCGAGTGCCCGATCATGCGGAGACGGGTAGGACAGGCACTCGTCGAGCATCATCAAGATATCGCTGCCGAAAGCCAGCTGAATATCGACGGTGTTCTCCGGGGAGAAAAAGTGGGCATCCCCGTTGAGGTGCGATCGGAAAAGAACGCCATCATCGGTCACTTTACGCAAACTCTCGAGACTGAAAACCTGAAAGCCGCCGGAATCGGTGAGTATCGCTCTGGGCCAAGACATGAATTTGTGCAGCCCGCCCCAGCGTCCAATGCGCTCGTGGCCGGGCCGCAGAAACAGATGGTACGTGTTGGCGAGGATGATCTTCGCATCCAGGTCGTCGGTCAGTTCCCTGGGAGTCAGGCCTTTCACGGTGCCCTGTGTACCGACCGGCATGAAAACCGGAGTCTCGATGGTGCCGTGGGCGGTATGCAGCAAACCGGCGCGAGCACCCGTTTGGGGACACGTCGCTTGAATCTCAAATCGCAGCGCGGAAGTCAATCCACCATTGTTGCGGACGCGCCTGGATTGGCCGCGACGCCTGTTACGATTGAGCTGAACCCTCCCGAGAATGGCGCTCCGTTTCTACAACACTCTTACCCAAGAGGTAGAGGTTTTCCATCCACGCGAAGACAACCTGGTCCGAATGTACACTTGCGGACCAACCGTCTACAACTTCGTCCATATCGGAAATTTTCGGACATTTACCTTTCAGGACGTGCTTCGAAGATGGCTGATCTATCGCGACTACAAGCTCGATCACGTCATGAACGTGACCGATGTCGATGACAAGATCATCACCAGCGCGGCGCGCGAAGGTAAGTCGATTGAAGAATACACGGCGTCATACACGAAAGCATTCTTCGAAGATGCAGCGGCGCTTCGTCTGCAACAGCCGGAGCATGTAGCCCCGGCTACTAAACACATCGGCGCTATGGTGAAGGCAATCGAGGATCTGGCGGCGCGCGACTGTACTTACTCGAACGACGGCTCGACTTACTTCCGGATCTCGGCGTTCCCCGGCTACGGCAAGCTGTCGCACAACGATTTCAGCGGTATGCGAAGCGGAGCGCGGGTCGACTTGGATGAATACGACAAGGCGGACGCACGGGATTTTGTACTCTGGAAAGCGCGCAAGGGCAACGAGCCGTTTTGGGAGACGCCTTTCGGAGACGGACGGCCCGGCTGGCACATCGAATGTTCCGCCATGGCGATGAGCTATCTTGGCGAGACGCTCGACATTCACGCGGGCGGCATTGATCTGGTATTTCCGCATCACGAGAACGAGATTGCGCAGTCGGAGGCAATCACGGGCAAGCAATTTGCGCGTTTCTGGCTTCATTCAGAGCACCTGCAGATTGAATCACAGAAGATGTCGAAATCTCTCGGCAACTTCTATACGCTGCGTGATCTACTCGCCAAAGGCTATGAGCCGGAGGCGATACGGTATCTTCTCGCGTCGGTTCCCTACCGTAAGAAGCTGAATTTCACGTTTGAAGGTTTGCGCGCTGCTACCCGAACGATCGAACGTCTGCGAGATTTCGAGCTCCGACTGACGTCAACCAGGCTGGCTCCCGGACGCAACGAGTCGATCAGCGAACGCTCCGCGCAGGCCATTCGCGAATTCGAAGAAGCACTGGATGACGACCTGAACACGGCCGAAGCCCTGGCCTCGATCTTCGAGTACGTCCGTACGATCAACACAGCCCTTGACGAAGGCACCTTCCGGGAAGAGAATCGCTGGGATGCAGCGCGTGTTCTGGAAGTTTTTGACACGATTTTCGATGTATTGAAACCGAGTGAGTCTCCGCAGGCACGGGCAGCTCGGAATGGAGATGGACATGGGCGGATCTCCGATGTGGAGGTCGAGACCTTTATTGCCGAGCGGACCCAGGCCAAGAAGGCGCGGGATTTCGGTCGCGCGGATGAGATTCGTCAGATGCTTGAGGGTAGGGGAGTGATTCTGGAGGACACCAAGGAGGGAGTCCGCTGGAAACGCAAATGAAATTTACATCGCAAGTGGTTCATGCCGGGGATCGTAAGCGCCGGACTGGGGTACCGATTCCCTCAACTACCCCGATTCAACTGGCAACAACTTTCTTCTACGATTCGGCCGCCACTCTCGACCGCGTGCTTGGGCACGAAGAGGAAGGTCTCTGTTACGCCCGTTATGCGAACCCGACTAATCTTGCGCTCGAAGAGCTAACTACCGAGCTTGAGGGCGGTGCCGGCTCTCTGGCAACGGCTTCGGGCATGGCAGCCGTCCAGATCGCTTTTCAAGCGGCGCTACTCGATCGCGCCCACAGTGTAGTCGCCTCGCATGCGATTTATGGTGCAACGGTCGGCTTCCTCGATCAGGTCCTGGGGCCTTCGGGCGTAGATATCGCTTACACCGACATCTGTGACCTGGCTAAGTTACAGCAAGTCATCGAGAAGAAGCGGCCAGGGGCGATCTTCATCGAGAGCATTTCGAATCCGCTGCTACGGGTCGGCAACATTCAGAAGATCAGTGAGTTGGCGCAGAGCGTGGGGGCGGCGCTGATCGTAGACAATACTTTCGCTACCCCGATGATGATCCGGCCCCTGGAACACGGCGCGAATATCGTTCTTCACAGCGTCACCAAGTATCTTGCCGGACATGGCGACGTGCTTGGCGGAGTCGTGGTCAGCGATGCGCCGCATCACGAGCAAATTCGAGCCATCTCACGACTGATCGGTCCTGTTCTTGGTCCGTTTGAGAGCTATCTGACGATGCGGGGAATCAAGACTCTCGCGCTCCGCTTCGAACGCCAGTGCGAAAACGCGAAGCGCCTGGCGGAATGGCTCGAAGGGCATCCCTGCGTGGAGCGAGTGTATTACTGCTCGAACCTGGCGCATCCCGATGCCGAGCAGATTCGCAATATCTTCAAACCCGGCCTGTTCGGAGCGATACTCAGCTTCGAATTGAGAGACGCTGCGCGGCAGGACGTGCTGGACTTTATGGACCGCCTGAAGATGATAGTTCCGGGAACCTCGCTGGGCGATGTTCACACGTTGCTGCTCTATCCCTGGATCTCGTCGCACCGAAACGTGCCTCCCAAAATGCGGGAGCGCATGGAGATCAAAGAAAATCTGGTACGTGTTGCTGCGGGCATCGAAGCGTTCGACGACATCCTGGAGGATCTCGATCAAGCTCTTCGTGGGACATGACGTCTGATTCCTGCCGCCATGAGCGGTTGATAGAGTAGGGGCGGCTCGTGTTTGCGCACCAAAGAAAAAAGATCCAGCTGCTTTTCGCCTTCGCCGACGCCATTCTCAACGTCATCGCGTTTCAGGCCGCTTACTACACCCGCACCCAGCTCACGCTAGAACGAGTCTTTTTTCTTCATACAAGAACGCATCTACTGCTATTAAGCTTCTGCGCCTTCGCCTGGATTTTCCTCGGTTCCCTGCAGCGCGTTTATGAGTACCTCGACTCGGCGAATCTAAGCCGTGTCCTCTCTCGCACACTGCGCCAGAGCCTCTTTGGCATAGTGCTTGTAATTCTCTTTCAGTACTTACTGCGTTTAGACCCTCCTCTCAGCCGCAGTTTTCTTCTGCTTTTCTTCGTCTACGATCTGTTCCTGCTCTCGGCGTTTCGCTGCTACGCTCCTACTTTCGTCAGCGCGTTCCAGCGCGGCTTCGGCAGCCCTTATCACGTGGTGATCGTCGGCGATGCCGGAAAGACGCGCACTCTGGCCAGCACCCTCAGCGGCGGATCGCCTTTTCGCATCAAGATCGCCGCGGAACTAAATGAAACTGAATGTGCGCGCGAGCTGCCGCAACTGCTAAAGACCCGAATTGTGGATGAGGTTATCTTCCATGTCGACAGCAGCAAGCTAGCCGGGCTCGAAGAGGTATTCCTGCATTGCGACGAACAAGGCGTACGGACGCGCGTCGCGATCGACTTTTTCCCTCACGTGAATAGCGCGATTACGCTCGACAAAGTAGGCGGTGCGCCACTGCTGACCTTTTCGGCCGCGCCACTGGAAGATGTAAGGCTGCTGGTGAAACGGTTCTTCGATATCGTCGTTTCTCTTGCGGCGCTTCTGCTGCTTGCGCCCTTCATTGCGGCCATTGCGCTGCTCATCAAGTTCACCTCGCAAGGCCCGGTCTTGTATAGCCAGGAGCGATGCGGTCTGAATGGCCGGAAGTTCATCATGTATAAGTTTCGATCGATGGTCGAAAACGCGGATGAGCTGAAGACGCGGTATGAGCACTTAAGCAAGAGAAGTGTCGCCTTTAAAATCCCGCAAGACCCGCGAGTGACTGCCATCGGGAGGTGGCTGCGCAAGTTCTCGATCGACGAAGTGCCGCAGCTCTACAACGTTCTGCGGGGCGAAATGTCGGTGGTCGGACCACGGCCGCCGCTGCCTGAAGAAGTAGAGCGTTACGAGCTCTGGCAGAAACGCCGTCTTCGCATGCGTCCCGGGCTCACCTGCATCTGGGCGGTTTGCGGACGCGACCAGATCGACTTTAACTCCTGGATGCGAATGGATATCTCGTATATCGAGAATTGGTCTTTGAAGCTGGATTGGTCGATCATCTTGAGGACGATACCGCACGTGCTGGCGGGAAAAGGAGCACACTGAGGGCCGTCTTACCTCGCCCTCGGGCCGCCGTATCAACGTAGACCGTTTCTATGCACCTGATCCCCACCAATGAAGAAGTAATTGCCCTGCTGCGCGAAACCGGCGCATTGCGTGAAGGCCATTTCGAGTACCTGAACGGCATGCACACCGACGAGTATCTGCAGGTGCCGCTCGCCTTCCGGTATTATCAGCACGCAAAAATCTTGAGCGTTGGTTTGAGCCGCAGGCTTCGGGCCGACCCGGAACTTCGCGCCATGATCAAGGAACTCTCGATCGTCTGTCCCACTACGCCAGGCCTACCCATTGCCTTCGGAGTCTGTGAAGCGCTGCGAGCGCGGCAGCTCTACTGGGCCGAGCAGGAAACCGAATCAGCGCCGATGCGCTTCCGTCAATTTGTAAAGCCGGAAAAGGGCGAGAAAGTGCTGATCGTCGATGACATCCTTCGCTCGGGACGCCGCATGACGCTGCTGCGAGCGCTGGTGGAGGCAAATGGAGCCGAAGTGGTCGGCCTAGCGGTTGCCGTGTACCAGCCTAACCCCACCATCGCGAGCTTTGGAAACCTGCCGCTGTTCTATCTGGCAAAGATGGATGCGCTCTACTATAAGGATGCGCCGTCCTGCGAGCTGTGCCGCAAGGGCGTGCCCATTGAGAAAGTCTGGACCTGAACGTCCCTGTCCGAGAGAAGTTCGCTCATTCAACCGCACAGATGCTTAGAGAGCACCGAATTGGCTCGGCGCGCGAAGCACAATGCGAACTCTGGTCCTCCTTCCGGCACTCTGCGCGGCGGCAGTCCTGCTGTGTGCGGGGCACCCAGGCAGCCGGGCTGAATATATAGGCGGCACGCGGCCGGAGATGCCGTCGAACGACTCCGGAAGTATTGTCGTTTCTGACCGGACGTTCTTCGTGTTCGCATCAAAGAACACCAAAGTCAAGATTCCCTTCGAGCGTATAAATCTGCTCGAATATGGGCAGAAAGTAGACCGTCGATACGTGATCGCGGCCGTCATCTCACCCCTCTTTATGCTTGCAAGGAAGAGGGAGCACTTTCTCACGATTGGATTTCAAGACGACGATGGGCAGCAAGAAGCGATGGTGTTCCGGATCGATAAGAGCGATATCCGGCTGGCGCTCGTGACTCTCGAAGCGCGCACCGGGCAACTCGTCCAGTATCAGGACGACGATGCCAGATTAGCCGGCAAAGGATGAAGCTTCGCGGCGCCATTCTGTGTCTAACTGCGCTTGCTGGTTACGTTCGAGCGCAACAAACGGCGACCGCGCCGGCCATCAATAGCCTGGCGGAGGTGCGCCGCATTTATGTCTCCGATCTGGTTGGAGCCGGAGCGGACACGTTGCGGGAACTCATCATTTCGAGTCTTGCTTCGACCAAGCTGTTCATCCTGACAGATAATCCGGAACGCGCCGACGCGATTCTGAAGGGGGCGGCCGAGGACCAGACCTTCACCGATACGCTGGACATCCAGGAAGGGGCCAGCGCACACCAGACATTAGGCAAGTCCGGTTCCGGAAGCGCCGCTTCTTCGCGATCGAATGGTAGTTTCGGCGGCGTGTCCCTCGCCGAGAACCAGTCTCACCATTCGCGCGACAGGAAGCACGAGGCCTACGCAACCGTCCGGCTCTGCAACAAGGAGGGAGACGTGTTCTGGTCGACCACACAGGAGAGCCTGGGCGCTAAGTTCCGGGGAGCCGGAGCCGACGTCGCAAATAAGGTAGCCCGCCAGATTACGCTCGATCTGGAACGCTCACGCCGCACCAGCATCATGGTCACGGGCGAGCAATAGCTCAGGAACTGCCGCTCCGTACCCCGCTTGCGGCCGCGGCTATGCTCTTCAATTTGCGGATCAGATTGCCCGAAGGCTCGCCCTTTCGCAGTACATGTTCAATGAGGGAGCGTTCAGGCTTATTCAACAGCCATTCGGGCCGGCCGCCGGTGAGTACAAGAATGCGTATCTGCGAATCGATCTGCTTCAATCCCCGAATAAGGCGAAGTCCGGAATCTTCAGTTGGCAGGCGGAGATCCACAATCGCACAGGCCGGCCGCGAAGCGATGGCTAGCCGCAGCGCCGCTTTGCTGTCTAGCGCCGTCAGTGTCTTAAAACCAAATCGGGAGAGCAGCATCTCGCGAACCGCAAGTTGATCCTCATCGTCATCGGCCAGTAAAACTGTCATAGCGTCATGCTCTCGAGCAGCTACGGGTTTGCGAACGTGATCTGTGCGATCACCATCGCGGGCAGAGCCTGATTCCAACCATCGGGGACAGCGTCGAAGGGTAGACGAAAATCTCGCGTCTCGTTCGGCCTAAGCGGGCTGCTTTTCGCATTGACTATCCTCAGCCGTTCGCGATGAATTTCCCTGCCGTCTACTCCAGCAAACAGACAGTACACGTCAATTGACTCCAAAGCCCGCGGTCCCTTGTTCGAGATCTTGCCCTTTACTTCCACGACCTGCTGCTTCATAAAGTTTTCGCTGGCGATCATGGAAACGTCGCTCAACGCCAGATTCGGCAAATACGCTTTTGCCTCCGCCGAAGCTCTGGGAGGTTCAGCCCGATGAGGGGGCTGCCGCAGATAGGCGATGGCGAGAGCCGCCAGGGAAATAGCGACTCCCGCCAGTATCAGCGGAATGACAAGGGAAGATTTACGAGTGACAAGCGAAGGTGCCATGTTGCTGAACGCACCCTAGAGTGCCGCCGCTCTATCTCCGTTTGCGTGAAGCCGTTTTTTTAGCAGCCGGACGCCGGGCAGCAGTCTTGGAGGTTGGCCGTTTCGCGGCTGTTCGTTTCGAGGCAGCAGCTTTCTTTGAAGCTGCCGGTCCCGCCGCTCGCTTAACAGCCTTCTTCGTCGCAGGCCGTGCGGATTTTTTAGTGGCGACCTTCTTTGCCGGCCGTCCCGACCCACTGGAGCGCTTGGCGGCGGGAGCTGCTTTGCGCTTAGCTGCCGTCTTCTTCGCAGCGCCTCCGCTGGTCTTCTTCACCGCTTTACGGGAGGAGCCACCAGCGTTTGCCGCCTTCTTGGATGCCGCAACCGTCTTCTTGCCTCGCGCCCGGGATGAACGCCCTCGTGCGGAGTTGTTTCCATTGGACGAGCTATTATCCTCGGCTTCGTTCGCAGTTTCCGAGCTTACAAGCTTATTGAAATTACTCTTCTGGCCCCCGGCTGTTTCTTCCTGGTACAGCAGCGCCAGATCCCGCTCATCGAACTTCTCGAAAAACTGCTCCCACGAAATCTCTTCGAGGTTGGCATCGTTGCTGGCTGTTGCGCCTGGAAACTCGAGACGCAGAAGCCCTATGTCTTCTTTCGAACCGGTCTTCGCAACATGTGCAGGTTTCCCGCCCCGCTCTTCTGCCCAGCGACGAATCTCGTCATGGTCTTTGGTGATGTTCGAGCTACTTGCCATTGATTCTCCCTATCGAGCATCTGCAATTCTTCTACCAGCTCTCGCATAGATGAGATATGTGGAGCGCTGGTGCAGCAGAATGCGCCTTACTACATATACACCTTTATGGAGAGCTAGTGGGTATCTATGTGCGTCCTTATCAGTGCTGAGCGAAGCACCGCGACTTATTTTCGCGTTGGGAGAAAAAGTTGCTTGGGCTACTGCAAAATCTACCGCGCAGCAGAGGCGAGGACTGAAACAAGCGTCGCTGGACCGAGTCTTACGATGTATTGGTAAGCGACTGCGAGTTCAATCGACAGAAGGCCGACAAAAACAAGGGGAGAAATGGCGCTGTTTACTTCACTCGAATTCAATTCGCTGCAAGATTTGTTTGTAGATCAGATCGAGGACCTCTATGACGCGGAGAATCGGTTGACTAAAACGTTATCGAGGCTGGCGGAGGCGGCACATTCGAGCCAACTGAAGCAGGCGTTCTTAGAGCATCTGGGCGAAACTCGGCAGCATGTCTCGCGATTGGAGACAATCTTCCGCGAGCTCAACCTGGAACCCAAACGCGAGACCTGCGAGGCCATGAAGGGATTGATGGCGGAAGGCGAGAAGATGATCAGCGCCAAGGGCGACCCGAGCGTAAAGGATGCCGCCCTGATAGCGGCTGCACAGCGAGTGGAACACTACGAGATGGCGGGTTATGGAACAGCTCGGACTTTCGCGCAGCGTTTAAATCACACGCGAGCGGCGAACCTGCTCCAGCAGACACTTGAGGAAGAGATTGCAGCCGACAAAAAGCTAAGCGCAATCGCAGAATCTTCGATCAACGTGCAGGCGCTGAGCACGCGCCAGTAAAGCCGAACTTCGGCCTTTCCGCGCCCAAACCGCTGGCTGGCCTGGTCTTTCTGGCAGCGGCCACACTGCTATCCTGATACCTCATGGTCTTTGCAGTCGCGCCATAGATGCTCTTCGATTCGCCGGTATTTTTTGTCTTCCTGCTGATCGTTGTTATCGCTTATTGGCGTCTCGGTTGGCGGGCGCAGAATGTTTTGCTTGTCGCCGCGAGCTACTTCTTCTACGGATGGTGGGATTGGCGTTTTCTTGGCCTTATCCTTGTCTCCACAGTAGTCGACTTCTTCTGCGCCCTCAGTATTGCAGCCTCTGATAATAAGCTCCGGCGTAAGTCTCTGCTTACGCTTTCGATTGCACTGAATCTCGGCTTTCTCGGCTTTTTCAAATACTTCAATTTCTTCACCGATTCGCTGTCGCATGCTTTAACTGCGATCGGAATCCCGGTGAACGTGACGCTGCTGCGGATTCTTTTGCCGCCCGGCATTTCTTTCTATACTTTCCAGGCGCTCGCCTACATCGTCGATGTTTACTTCGGACGTCTGAAGCCGGCGCGGTCGCTGCTCGATTACGCACTCTTCATCAATTTCTTCCCGCATCTAATCGCCGGACCCATCCAGCGGCCTTCCCACCTCCTGCCCCAAGTTCAATCACCGCGAACTTTCAATCCGCAGCAGTTTAACGATGGTGTCCTCCTGATCCTCTCCGGCCTGTTCCGGAAGTGCGTCATAGCCGACAACTGCGCGCTGCTTGCAAACGCAGCATTCAACGGAAAAATGGGTGAGCCGACGCTGCCCATCGTCGCACTTGGTACCTATGCATTCGCGTGGCAGATATACGGTGACTTTAGCGGCTACAGCGATATTGCGCGCGGCGCGGCGCAGCTCATGGGTTTCGAGTTCATGGTCAACTTTCGACAGCCCTACCTGGCCTCAAGCCTGCAGGATTTCTGGCGGCGCTGGCACATCAGCTTAAGCACCTGGTTGCGCGACTATCTTTATATCCCGCTCGGCGGCAGCCGAGATGGCGAATCACGCACCTACCGGAATCTGATGATCACGATGCTACTCGGCGGCCTCTGGCATGGAGCGAACTGGACGTTTGTCATTTGGGGCGGCATTCACGGCCTCGGTCAGTGTATCCAGCGGGCCATGCGCACTGGCAGCGCCGGCGCCGGCTCAGCCTCGCAGCCCAGCTTCCTTCGTATCTGGATGCGGCGCATCGTTATCTTTCACATTGTTTGCTTGGCCTGGATCTTCTTCCGGGCGCAATCTGTCACTGATGCGCTGACGTTCATTGGAGGGCTCCGAGTGCCGGCATGGAGTCCGGAATTTATCACAGCTTTCAAGCTGCTGGCCATTTTCACTCTGCCTTTGTTCTTGCTCGATCTCCTGCTCGAGGCAAGAAATGAAGACTTCCTGTTTCAGAAAACGACGCCGCCGATGCAATGGGCTTATGCTTCCGCCCTGGTCTTGATCGTGGCGCTGTTCTCGGCTAATCAAATAAGTGCTTTCATCTATTTCCAATTCTGAAGTGCGGAGCAACAGGGGCATCAGGCCAGCCACACGGTCGGTGGTGGTTCTGCTCTCTCTCATCGGTTTGCTGGCCCTAGGATTAGAACTTTTCGCTCGAGCGGTGGTTGAGCGTACAAGCAACGTTCAGAGGATGGTGAACAGCGAATTTCGGGATGCCATCGCGATCCGGCGTCAGCCATCGCCCGCTCCCAAGCAAATGCTCGTGATTGGAAATTCTCTCGTCGGTCACGGACTGAACTTCAGGCTTCTGGAGGCCGGCCTAGGCGCGAACTGGCAGCTGCACCGGTTTTGGATCTACAACACCTCTTACGACGACTGGTACTTCGGCTTGCGGCGGCTATTTGCAGATGGCAGCCGGCCCGACGTGGTCGCCGTGCAGTTCGCGGCTATGCACTGGTATGCATCGGAGATCCGCGGCGACTACTCCGCGCAATATATGTTTCAGGCGCGCGACGTGCCTGCTATTAGTGGCGAGCTGAATCTCGATCGCACGACCGCCTCAGATCTGGTATTCGCGCGTTTCAGCAAGTTCTATGCGCTGCGTAGTGAAATCCGGAAGGTGCTCCTGGCGCAGCTGATACCGGATCTGCCCCGCATGTACGGTCTCTTCAAACCGACTGCAACAAAACACGTAGAAGATCGGGAGATCGTGGATCTCTTGACTGCTCGCATCGAGAAATTGCAAGCATTGGTTGAGAGCAATGGAGCGACTCTGGTCCTGCTGGTTCCGCCCATTCCGCGCCCCGGCGAAGAGCATCATCAGGCCCTAAAGGATGCTGCTGCCGCAGCCGGCGTGCAGGTGTTCATTCCACTCTCCTACGCCGACCTCCCGCCCACCGACTTTGCCGACGACGTTCACATGACGCCCGCGGGCGCCGACCTCTACACTTCCAAGCTAGTGGGAGAGCTAAGGCCCGCACTTTTGAAGGCTACTATTCGCAACCGGCGATAGTCAGCGAACCAGCTACCCTCGCGATACAAAGAAGGCCGAAGCCGGTTGACAACCGCTTCGAGCGCCCGTTCGCGCTGGTCCGCTGGAAGCGGCTCGAAGTTGAACCAAGCGAACTGGCGCAACCAGTTGGCCATGCCTTGTTCGCCTTCGAGCGGTGTGGGACGGTCGAACAGTTGGGCCGACGTCACCTCGAAACCCGCGCCTTCGAGTATCGATGCGTACTCCGGAATCGAAGGAAAGTAATTCCTCGCCGCGGGCGGCTCGCCCGAGTAGAAGGGGGGCAGAGCGGCTTGCAAAGCCGCCTGAATCCGGCCGATGTTGCCCTTACCGCCCATCTCGGCAACCAGCCGCCCGCCGGCTCGCAGAGCGCGCGCCATGCTGTCCGCAACTCTCGCTGCATCGAGCATCCAATGCAAAGCAGCATTTGAGAAGATTGCGTCGAACTCTTCATTGAACTGCATCGCAGCCACGTCACCGAGCACGAAACGAACACCGGGGTAGTTCTGCCGGGCCTGCCCGATCATTTCTGGCGAAAAGTCGATGCCGGTGACGTCTGCGCCTGCCGCTGCGATCTTCGCCGTCAGCTGCCCGGTGCCGCAGCCAACATCGAGAATACGTTCGTCCTTTTCGGGGCGGAGCAACTCAAGTACGCCCGAAGCAAGCTGCCAGACAAAAGCATGGCGACCTTCGTAAAGCTCCGGATCCCAGGACTGCTTTGCGCTCACGATGTATAAGCCCGGAGAATAAAGTACACAATTACGCCTGTGACCGAGACGTAGAGCCAGATCGGAAAGGTCCAGCGAGCTACCGCCCGGTGAAAGCGGAACTGGCTGCGCAGCGCGTACCAGAGGGTCGCGAGAATGAGCGGCAGTGCCGTCATGGAAAGCCCGATGTGCGTGATCAGGATGAAAAGATAAGCGGGCCGGATCCAACCATGCCCTGGGAACTTCGTATCGCCGTGGAAGTAGTGGTACGTGACGTAACTGAGGAGAAACAGAGAAGAGAAAACCGTCGCGCTCACCATGAAACGCATATGAACCAGACGGTTGCCGCGGCGGATATTTATGTATCCAAGAACCAGGCAAAGCGCACTTACGGAATTAAATAGTGCATTCGCTCCCGGCAGAGAACCAATCCACGCCGGGCCCGCGATGCGCCCTTTGAAGTAGATCAGCCAAACTAAAAAGCTAGCAATAAAGATGCTGAGTGCAACGATGGCAGGCAGCGGTTTTCGAGCTAGCTGAGACCCGTTAGGAACTGCAACGCCCGGTCTCATTGCTAGGCCGGCTGCCGGCGCAAAGCCGCCAGATCTTTCAACATGGTCGGGATGCCATCCTCGTCGAGCGTCGAATAATAGCCCCGCAGGTGACCGCGCTTATCTACCAGTACAAACTTTGTGCTGTGGCTGATCTTCCCAATCACGTCGCCGACGTGAAAAGTAGTATAGGCAAGCTCGTGAATGGTTTCCGGCGAGCCGGTGAGGAATAACCACTGGCTGGTCGGGCCCCCGAAACGATGGGCAAAACTCTTAAGCACGGGCGGCGTATCGCGATCGGGATCGACCGAGATCGAGACGAGCCGGACGTCCTGCTGGCCGCGCACCTGCTTTTCAACGGAATGCATCCGGGAGGTCATCATCGGGCATTCGGCCGGGCAATTGGTGTAAATGAAGTCAGCCACCCAGACCTTACCGGCTAGTTCGGACCCGCGAAAAGATCGGCCAGAAGAGTCCGTCATGGTAAATGGCGGAACGGAGCCATAGTCGGGAAGCTTTGCCGCCCGATCGGTACACGCTACAGAACAGGAAAGCGTCAGGAAAGCAAAGATTGCGGTCGCCCGGGTCTTCACAGCCAAACCGGGTCGAGCACCATCAAGGCATAAAGCACGGGTAAGTAGACGACCGAAGTCAGGAGCACCTTGCGCGCTTTCAACTTAGTGCGGTCAAGCGAGACCCTGATGCCCGAGTAAAGGAACCAGGCGCCCAGCGTGATCGCTCCCACGAGATATAAGTTGCCTGTCATGCCCATCCACTTAGGCAGCAGGCTGATTGGGATCAGGAGCACTGAATAAATCAGAATCTGGCGTGCGGTCGATTCACCGTCGGGCTCGACAACCGGCAGCATGCGAATTCCCGCGCGTGAATAGTCTTCGCGATACATCCAGGCAATTGCATAGAAGTGAGGAAACTGCCAGAGGAACAGGATGGCTCCCAGAACCCATGCTTCGGCCGTAAGCCTGCCGCTAGCTCCCGCGAACCCGATCAGCGGGGGCATAGCGCCCGGGAAGGCGCCAATGGTGGTCGACCACCAAGTCTTCTGTTTGAGAGGCGTATAGACAAACAGATACATGAGGAGGGTCACAACACCCAACTCAGCTGTCAGCCAGTTCGCTCCGAAGCCCATTTCTAGAGCACCTGCGACCGCCAAGCCGATTGCGAACCAAAGGGCTTGGCCTGGCTGCAGGCGGCCCGACGGAAGAGGACGCATCTGGGTCCTTTTCATGTGGCGATCTGCATCACGCTCGTACCACTGATTCAAGGCGGCTGTCCCTGACGCGATAAGGGCCGTTCCAATTAGGGTATGGAAGAGCGGCCAAAAGGCCCAAGCGCCGGAATGCCCGAAATAGAAGCCGATTGCTGTGCTCATCACAATCAGCCACGTGATCCGGGGTTTTGTGAGCTCGAGGTAATCTTTCACTTTGAGTGACTTACGATCCTGCAACCGGATTCGGGCGGCGCGTGGAAGCCTTCGACGGCAGGCTCTGGACCAACACTGTCAGTGTACCCCTTCCGGTTTGACAAGAATTTTTCTCGTAGCTCATAGATGTTTGATGAACCGGCATTGGGATCGCTCTGGTTTAATAGCTCTGTAAACTATGGCTTTGAATCGTGTGCCCATCACAGTCGCTCACGGTGACGGAATAGGTCTGGAAATCATGGCCGCTTCGCTCCACATCATGGAGGAGGCTAGTGCCCGGATTGAGACAGAGACAATCGACATCGGCGAAAAAGTATACCTGCGCAAACTCGCCGCCGGCAGCAAGCAGAGCGCTTGGAGGCCTCTTCGACGCACGAATGTTCTGTGCAAGGCGTCCATCATGACACCTCGGGGCGGCGCGTGCAAATCCCTACAAGTCGTGACGCGCGCGACAGTGAGCTAAGACCATGGACGAAAAGCCGCCGGCAGCTGACACGGAGAGGCCGTTAGTGGGCGTCATCATGGGCAGCAAGTCGGATTGGGAAACACTCCAGCATGCAAGCGAGATGCTCGAAAAGCTTCACGTTCCACATGAGTGCCGGATCGTTTCCGCTCACCGCACTCCCGACTGGATGGCCGACTACGCAAAAACTGCAATTGCTCGTGGGCTGGAGGTGATTGTTGCGGCGGCCGGTGGCGCGGCACATCTTCCGGGAATGGTGGCGGCTCACACTTCCCTGCCCGTGCTTGGGGTTCCGATAAAGAGCAGTACGCTGAACGGCGTCGATTCTCTGCTTTCGATTGTGCAGATGCCAGCGGGTATCCCGGTCGGAACGCTGGCGATCGGGAACGCCGGCGCAACGAATGCGGCCTTGCTGGCAGCGGCGATCCTCGGCAACAAGTATCCTGCCATCCGGCAGCACGTTGAGGAATGGCGCCGTAGTCAAACCGAAGCTGTGCTGCAGAATCGCATTCCGTGATGCAATCCTCGTCGACAAAGCCAATCCTGCCTGGGAGCGCGATCGGAGTACTAGGAAGCGGCCAGCTCGGACGCATGTTCGCCATCGCGGCGCGCCGCATGGGCTACCGGGTACACACCTTTTCTCCTGACGAAGATACGCCAACGGGACAAGTGGCGGACGTTGAGATTCAGGCAGAGTATGGGGACCTGGATGCGGTCAGCCGATTTGCAAGCGACGTCTCGGTCGTCACATTCGAATTTGAGAACGTTCCTGCAGCAACTGCGGAGGCGGCCGAACGCTGCGCTCCTGTTCGCCCGAGCGGCAGCGTGCTACACACGACGCAGCATCGTTTGCGCGAAAAAACTTTTCTGTTGCATGCAGGCCTGCCAGTCACTCGCTTTCGCCGCGTGGCTAGCCGGGGCGAACTGACGGAGGCTGCCACCGAGCTTGGCCTCCCCGCCATTCTCAAAACGGCGGATTTCGGCTATGACGGTAAAGGACAGTATCGAATCGCCAGCTCGCAGGACTTCGACGCAGCCTGGGCGGCAGTTGGCGAGCGCGAGGCCGTGCTCGAAGCTTTTGTCGATTTCGATCGCGAAATATCAGTCGTCGCGGCGCGCTCCGTTACGGGCGACTTCGTCCACTACGGCGCAGTTGAAAACCAACATCGAAACGGCATTCTGGACATCTCGATCGCACCGGCGCCGGTCACTCCGAGTATTGAGAGGCAAGCCGTGGGTATCGCCCGCGAGGTGCTCGAGATTCTGCAAGTGGTCGGTGTGCTTACCATCGAATATTTTGTCTGTAGAGACGGCCAGCTGCTAATCAACGAGCTTGCGCCCCGACCTCATAATTCCGGACATTTCACGTTCGATGCCAACATCACAAGCCAATTCGAGCAGCAACTGCGCGCTGTCTGCGCTCTGCCCTTTGGTGCGGTCACGCAGTTAACGCCTGCCGCCATGGCGAACTTGCTGGGCGACCTTTGGGAGGACGGCGAACCCGACTGGGCAGCCGCAGCCGGCATCCCAAACGTGAAGTTACATTTATATGGGAAGGCAAGCGCTCGGCCCGGCCGTAAAATGGGACACCTGACGGCTCTTGCACCGACAGTGGAACGGGCGCTGGCGGATGTGAAGCATGCGCGCCAAGTGCTTGCGCGTACCCGTCGCAACATCCCATCTTTGTAAACTGGATTTAACTAACCGCGCCTGCCGGACCTCTAAAACCCCATGAAAATTTGCTATTTCGATCCATTCTCCGGTATCAGCGGCGACATGACAGTGGGCGCCCTGCTGGACGCTGGTGCCGAATGGAACTCGCTCGAAGCCGCGCTCCGCAGCCTGGATCTGGGGGCAACTTTTCGCGTTGAAAAAACAAAACGCAAGGGCATGGCCGCTTCGAAGTTTTCGGTCGAGTTTACCGAGCAAAAGAAGCACCGGCACCTGCCGCACATCGAGAAGATTATCTGCGGGGCGAATCTCACTGCTCGCGCACGCGACAATGCCCTCGCTGTTTTTCGCCGTCTCGGGGAGGCGGAAGCGAAGAGCCACAGTACACCAGTCGAAAAGGTGCATTTTCATGAGGTCGGAGCCGTAGACTCCATTTCGGATGTGGTGGGTGCCTGTGTCGGACTGGACCTGCTCGGCATCGACGAGATCTACTGCTCCCGCATCAATGTCGGAAGCGGCACCGTTAACACGGAACACGGCATTCTGCCGGTTCCCGCGCCCGCTACGGCTGAGCTTCTGAAAGACTTTTCGGTTTATTCCGCCGGTCCGGAAAGCGAGTTAACGACACCAACCGGCGCGGCGATCCTGACGGCACTGGCGCCCGGCACGCGGCCCCTGCCGAGTGTCCGCGTGCTCTCGCAAGGCTTTGGGGCCGGTGATAAAGATTTCCCGCAACAGGCAAACGTGCTTCGCGTGTTGATTGGAGAACGCACCGACGCGGCGGAATCGATCTCGGTCACGGTGCTCGAGGCCAATATCGACGATTCCTCGCCGCAAATTCTGGGCTACGCCATGGAGCGACTGTTTGAGGCCGGGGCTCTCGATGTGACGCTCACGCCCGTATTTATGAAAAAGAGCCGGCCGGGCACGCTGATGTCGGTAATTGGGCCGCCGGAGCTAACAGAGACACTCACGGGAATCTTGTTTGCCGAAACGACGACGCTTGGGATAAGAACTCACACGGCCGAGCGCCGCGTGCTTCACCGTAATGTGACGGATGTGAACACCGCTCACGGGAAAGTGCGGGTGAAGCACACCGATACGGGAAGTTTCGCTCCCGAGTACGAAGATTGCCGAGCGATTGCGGCGGCGCATGGAATCCCGCTTCGCGGAGTAATAGCCGAGGCGAACGAAGCCTTTCGCCAGCAACAGAGATCCTGACAGGCAGAGATGAGCAACGGGAAGTTTTACCTTACAACTCCGATTTACTACGTGAACGCGGCGCCGCATATCGGGCACGCTTACACGACGATTGCGGCAGAGGCAATCGCACGCGTCAAGCGCATGCAGGGCAGCGAAGTAGTACTCACCACCGGCACAGATGAGCACGGCACGAAAGTAGAGCGGGCGGCCAAAGCGCAAGGCAAGACCCCAGAAACTTTCGTCGACCTGATCTCAAACGAGTTCCGGGAGCAGTGGAGTAAGCTCGATCTGCAGATCGATCGGTTCGAGCGCACCACCTCGCCTAAACACGCGAAGCTCGTGAATCGATTGTTCGAAGCTTGCAAACAAAACGGGTTCATCTACAAGGGCAGCTATACCGGTCTCTATGCGGTGGTGAGTGAGTCGTTCGTCAACGAAGCCAAACCGGGCGATGTTGATCCTGAAACCGGCAAGCCTTACGAAGAAGTCACGGAAGAAAATTACTTCTTTAAACTTTCGGACTTCACTGGCCGTCTGCTCGAGTTTTACGAGGCAAATCCGAACTTCATTCAGCCGGAGATCCGGCGTAACGAGGTGCTGGCTTTTGTCAGGCAGGGTCTCTCGGATCTTTCGATAACACGCACCAGTATCAAATGGGGCATTCCGGTCGAGGCCGACCCCGCGCATGTTTTTTACGTCTGGTTCGATGCGCTGACAACCTACATCACGGCCGTAGAGGGCGAGGATCGCTGGCCTGCTGACCTGCATTTGATCGGCAAAGAAATTCTCCGTTTTCATGCCGTCTACTGGCCTGCGTTTCTGATGGCCGCCGGATGGCCTTTGCCGAAGCAGGTATTTGCACACGGCTGGCTGCTGTTCGAAAACGACAAGATGAGCAAGTCGCGCGGCAATATTGTCCGGCCGTCTCCGATTGCGGAGGTGATGGGCGTTGACGCTTTACGCTACTTTCTCCTGCGCGAGATTGTCTTCGGGCAGGATGGCAGCTTCAGCTTCGATGCGCTGGTTGGCCGCTATAATTCCGATCTGGCAAACGGACTCGGCAATCTCGCCAGCCGCACACTGAACATGATTCAGCAGTATCGCGATGGCATGATTCCAACTTCGCGAGGCGCGGACGAGCAAATCGCCGCAGCGACTACCGGCGTTGTGAACGCTGCTCTCGCCTACGACGGCTTCAACTTTTCGCGCGCCCTGGAGGCAATCTGGGGCATTGTGGCGAGCATCGATCGCTTCATTGTGGAGCGCGCCCCCTGGAAGCTCGCCAAAGATGGGTCCGCGGAAGCGCAAGCGAAACTGGACGAAACCCTTTACACCGCGGCCGAGGCACTGCGTCTGATCTGCATTCTGGCTCATCCGGTGTTGCCGCGTTCGACTCAGGCGATCTGGCAGCAGCTCGGCTTTGCAACGGCTCTGGACCAGATCCGCGCCGATTCGCTCTCCTGGGGCTTGCTCGTCGCCGGCCAGAAGATTGGCGCCATTGCTGCTGTTTTTCCCCGGCTCGAGGCGAAAGCAACCATTTCCAAGATGCAAGAACTCGAAGATGTAGAGAAAAACCGACAGGCGGCACTGATGGGCAAGCCGGTGGCACCGCCCGCTGAGGAGCCGCCGGGCCATGACAACCTGATTTCGATCGACGATTTCGCAAAGGTCGATCTGCGGGTGGGTGAAGTAAAGTCTGCCGAAGTAGTAAAAGGCTCAGACAAGCTGCTGCACATGAAAGTCGATGTTGGGGAAAACGAACCGCGCAGCATTGTTGCCGGTATCGCGCTTGCTTATAGACCGGAACAGCTCGTGGGGCGCAAAGTTGTTATTGTGGCTAATCTCCAGCCCCGGAAGCTACGCGGGCTGACCTCGCAAGGCATGATCGTGGCTGCCAGCACCGAGGGTGGCAAGCCGGTGCTCGCCGGATTCACAGAAGACATCGCGCCCGGAGCACGGCTGAAATAGTTCAGTGAGACTCGTCGATTCTCATTGCCATCTGGACGATGCGCAGTTTGCGGCCGACCGCACCGGGATCATCGAGCGCGCTCGCACAGCTGGGGTCGAGTACATGCTCGCTATCGGCACAGGGGACGGACCGCCCGATCTGGCCGCTGCCACACGGGTAGCCGACAACTGGCCTTTTGTCTACGCAACAGTCGGCGTACATCCCAACGATGCTGCCAAGATCGACGCTGATACTTTTGGCGATCTGGAAGGCTTGCTTCGGCATCAGAAGGTCAGGGCGGTAGGCGAGATCGGGCTCGATTATCACTGGGGCGTTCCGAAAGAGGTTCAGGTACCGGTGTTCGTGAGACAGCTTGCTATTGCTTCCGCAGTCAGGATGCCGATCGTCATTCATACTCGCGATGCCTGGGCCGACACTTTGGCCATTTTGCGCGAGCACTGGGCTCCGACAGCTTTGGGTTGCGTGATGCATTGCTTCACAGGCGATGCCGGCCAAGCGCGCGAGTGCCTGGATCTTGGTTTCCATCTGGCCTTCGGCGGCGTGACAACCTTTCCGAAATCTGCTGCCATTCGCGAAGCGGCACGCATCGTCCCGCTCGATCGATTACTGCTTGAAACGGATGCGCCGTACCTGGCTCCTGTTCCCTATCGCGGCAAGCGTAACGAGCCGGCGTATGTGGAGTACACCGCCCGGGTGATTGCCGGCGTGCGCGGCGTACCTGTGGAGGAACTCGCAGAGCACACCACCCGGAATTTCGAACGGCTTTTCCGGTGCGGTGACGTGTCACCCACTACACTGAGTTGACACAAGGTAAAGGACATGTTCAGTAAACTCCGGCAATCGATTTCAGCTCGCGAAGCCTTCGAACTCGTGAAGTCGGATCTGGTCGAAGTCGAGCGGGAAATCGGCGCGGAATCGGCCGCCTCGCTTACTACGATTACGACCATCAACCAGTACCTGCAGGCGGGCGGTGGCAAACGTCTGCGTCCGGCGCTTCTCCTGCTTTGCAACCGGCTGTTCGGTCCCTCAACGGATTGTGCCCGCCGTCTGGCGGCAGTAGTGGAGATGATTCACACCGCGACGCTAGTACACGACGATGTGATCGATGTCGCAAAATCCCGCCGCGGCCGGCCGTCCTCCAATATGGTTTGGGGAAATCACGTTTCGGTGCTGGCCGGCGACTGGCTTTATATGCAGGCTTTCCAGCTGGCGCTGCGCGAGCGAAATTTTCACATCCTCGACGTTTTGATCTCGTTGACTCAGATGATGGTCGAAGGCGAGCTGCTGCAGCTGGAGAGAATGCATCAGATCGACGTCACCGAAGCCGATTACATGGAGCTGGTCGATCGGAAGACAGCCGGACTGTTTTCCGCTTGCGCATCGCTCGGCGCCACGGCCGCGCGTGCGAGTGAAGAAGCCGAAGCAAATTTAAGAGAGTTTGCCTGGAACTTAGGCATGGCTTTTCAGCTGGTCGATGACATCCTCGATTTCACTTCGACCGAGAAGATTCTGGGCAAGCCGTCGGGTAACGATCTGCGTGAAGGGAAAGTCACTCTGCCAGTGATCTACGCGCTGCAGGATGCTGGTCCGGACGAGCGGCAGGCCGTTGAGACAGTGATCAGCGACGGCAGCTACGAGCACGTGCCCTTTATGCATATCGTGCACATCCTGGACAGGTACGGCGCGATCGAGCGCGTCTACTCGCGGGCGCATACCTTTACCGAGAAGTCGCGCTTAATTCTCGCCACGTTTCCCGAAAGCGCCTCGCAGCGAGCGCTGCACTCGATACTCGAGCTCGTCACTGAACGCAGCTCGTAGACTCCCTCAGCTTCAGCGCGCCTCACTCTGCTGCAATAGTTTCGCTACCAGACCTGTCCAGCCAGTCTGATGACTGGCACCCAGACCTTTGCCCGTGTCGCCGTGGAAGTACTCGAAGAACAAAACGTAAGAGCGAAAGTTCGGATCGTGCTGCTGCATCGGATCATCACCATAGACCGGCCGATTTCCATTTCCATCCGGCAGGAAAAGCGCTTCTAAGCGGCGGGAAAGCTCTCGCGCCACTTCAGCTAAGCGCATCAAGTTTCCGGAACCGGTCGGGAACTCGATCTGAACGAATCGCCGTAATAGTAGTCAAGCCGCTGCAGCGATTCGATGATCAGAGAAGTTCATCGGAAACCAGACCGGGCCCGCGCCAGTTCGAATTGCCGCCGAACATGTCGGTCTGCGATTCGGCCGGCTCATAGGCAACTTCGAAGTTCCGGCCGTCGAGAGACAGCGTGTAGGGCTTGGTCTGCATGGACGCGCGACATGCGAGCGAACCCCGTAGGGCGACAGAAACTCTTCCTCGTCGAACAGGCGGCTCAAGATCCGCTCGAGGCGTTCGGGGTTCGCTACCGAAAGCAGACGCCGCTTGTTCATTCCGCATCTCCGTAATGGAAGCCAGTCCAGCAGTCAGATCGGGCCGGTTTTCGAGAAACCACTCCACACGTTTCTTAAATCCCGGATGCATCTCGAGCATCTCCGGTTCGAGCGTGTCGGTCGCAAAAAGCGGAACCACGCCCGACCAGCGAACGCAGCTTCAGCGAAATAGCCGTCGCCGTCATCGGCTTCAGCAGGCGGTCGTAGTAAAAGCCGTCCTGCTTCGTCCCAAAGTCCCGATCCGCCATGGTGATTGATCGCGTCGGCGATGTACAGGAAGTGCTCGAAGAATTTGCTGGCGATGTCTTCGTATTGCAGCTGTTGTGGCCGAAAGCTGCAGCGCGATCTTGAGCATGTTCAGGCAATACATGGCCATCCAGCTCGATCCGTCGGATTGCTCGAGCACCCAGCCGCTCGGCAGCGGCGCGCTGCGATCAAAGATGCCGATATTATCCAGGCCGAGAAACCCGCCTTCGAAAATGTTGGCTCCTTCCGAGTCCTTGCGGTTTACCCACCAGGTGAAGTTCATCAGCAGCTTGTGGAAGACGCGCTCCAGAAACAGCAGATCCGGCCTTGCCCTTGATCTTCTGATCGATTTTGAAGACCCGCCAGGCTGCCCAGGCATGCACCGGCGGATTGACATCGCTGAAAGTCCACTCATACGCGGGAATCTGCCCGTTCGGATGCATGTACCATTCGCGCAGAAACAACGCCAGTTGCGTCTTGGCAAAATCCGGGATCCGCCGGCGCGATGGCAACGTATGAAAGGCAAGATCCCAGGCCGCATACCACGGATACTCCCACTTGTCCGGCATCGAGATGACGTCTTCGTTGAAGAGGTGACGCCAATTGTGAGTCGCGCCCGTGCTTGCGCTGCTCGGCGGCGGCTGCGGCATCCGATTGTCGCCCTTCAGCCACGTCTTCAACGACAAAGTGGTAATACTGCTTGCTCCAGAACAGGCCGGCGAAGGCCTGCCGCTGCACATTCTTTGCTTCATGCCGTGCAGGCCGTGGCGAAGCTTGTAGTAGAACTCATGGCCTCTTGCGATTCGCTGTTTCGAAGACGCCGTCCCAGGCGCTCGCTGCGGAGATCGGGCGAGCCTTCGCGGCGCAGGCGGAGAAGCAGATGACGCTCTGTTCCCCGGAACCCAGTCGAAGCTGGTACACCGCGCATGCCTTCGTGCCCGTGCTGATCCGGATTCACTGCGTCCTCGGCAACGCCATGCACGATGTAATTGTCGAAAGCATCTTTGATGTAACGGATTCTCGCCCGGCACGCCCCAGATGCGCTGACTATTTGTCTCATTCTCCGTGAACAACAGCTCGGGCGTTGCCATCGAGCGTGCAGACGGAATTTGCCCAGCGCAGAGTGCTCAGCCAGGATATGCCCGTTGCGCATCGCGTAGCTCAGCCTGGGCTTCGTCGAGCGGTCGAAGCTCTCGTCCCAACTCCAGATATTGCGGAACCAGAGCGTCGGCAGGAATGTGAGCTCGGCGGCTTCAGGACCGCGATTGGCTACTGTTACGCGGATCAGGATGTCGTCGACATCCTGCTTGGCGTACTCGACAAAGATATCGAAGTAGCGGCCCTCATTGAAAATCCCAGTGTCTTCCAGCTCGAATTCAGGATCCTTGCGCGTGCGCGTCGGCGTTCTCTTCGCACCAGCCGGCTATACGGGAAGGCGGCCTGCGGATACTTATAAAGGCCCTTCAGATAGGAGTTGGTCGGCGTGGCATCCAGGTAGTAATAGAGTTCCTTGACATCTTCGCCGTGATTGCCTTGCGGACCGGTAAGACCAAACAGCCGCTCTTTGAGGATTGGGATCTTTGCCGTTCCAGAAGGCTAGCGCAAAGCAGAGGTATTGATGGTTGTCGCAGATGCCGAGGATGCCGTCTTCGGTCCAGCGATAAGCGCGCGAACGCGCATGGTCGTGCGGGAAATAGGTCCAAGCGTCGCCATTCGGGCTGTAATCTTCGCGAACCGTGCCCCAGGCACGCTCGGCCAGGTACGGCCCCCAGCGCTTCCAGTGTTTTTTGTGAGCTTCTGCTTCGTTAAGACGCTGGTGTTCCGGCGTAAGAGGCGTTTCCGGCATATGGTTCGGCAGCGAACGAGAAGGAGCGGCTCAGGCGTTACAGATCAGGCAACACTTGCTTCGGCTACCGGCAGCTTCAAGCGGATGCTTGTATTTGCACTCGGTGTTCGGACACTGCGCCACCGGACCTGCCTTCAGATACTTCTCGATCAGGTAGCTGCTGCCGCACTCCGGACACTTCTCGGGAATCGGTTTGCCCCAAGCGACGAAGTCGCACTCGGGGTAGCGATTGCAGCCGTAGAAAGTCCTGCCGCGCTTCGAGCGGCGCTCCACAATTTCGCCCTCCGAGCAGTTCGGGCAAGGGACGCCAATGGTCTTCTGCTTAACGTACTTGCATTTCGGGTAATTGCTGCAGGCGACAAACTCGCCGTAGCGTCCAAACTTCTGCACCAGGTTGCTCTCGCACTGCGGGCATTTCTCTTCGAGCGGAACATCTTTGCGCTGCTCGCCGCCGATCTGTTTGGTCGTCTTGCAATCGGGGTAACCGGAGCAGGCGAAGAACTGCCCGAAGCGGCCCTTCTTCAGAACCATGGGCCGGCCGCAGTTCTCGCAGTACTCCTGCTCGTCCTGCTCGCCGATCTCGGCCTTTTCGCCGTCCGGCAGATCGAGCGTGATTTCGCGGGTGTTGGTGCACTCAGGATAGCCGGTGCAGGCAATGAAGCTGCCGTGCTTGCCCCACTTGATCACCATGGGCTTGCCGCACTTTTCGCAGATGAGGTCGGTCGGCTCCTCCATCCGCTTGATGTCGGTCATGTGCCGCGCGGCATGCTCCAGATCCTTCTGGAAGCGGCCGTAGAAATCAGCCATGGCCACTCGCCATTCGAGTTTGCCGTCTTCGATCTCGTCCAGCTCTTCTTCCATGCGCGCCGTGTACTTCACGTCGAACAGGTCGTTGAAGCTCTCAAGCAGCAGGTCCGTAACCACCATACCCAGCTCGGTCGGGCGGAACTTGCCGCCTTCCTTGCTGACGTACTCGCGATCCTGAATGGTGGACAGGATGGACGCGTAGGTCGAAGGACGGCCCACGCCGTCGGCTTCGAGCTTCTTCACAAGCGTCGCTTCGTTGTAGCGCGGCGGCGGCTCAGTGAAATGCTGCTCGGGCAGAATTTCCTTGAACCGTAGCACCTCGCCCTCGCGTGACGGCGGGCAGCTTGTGCTTCAGGTCTTCGTCTTCTTCGTCCTTCTGATCTTTGCCTTCTTCGTAAACCTTCAGGAAGCCGTCGAATTTCAGAACACTGCCGGTGGCGCGGAAGATATAAGGCGTCTTGCTCTTTCCGATCGCGTCGATGTCGATGGTGGTCTGATCGAGCACCGCCGGATTCATCTGCGAAGCGACGAAGCGCATCCAGATCAGCCGGTACAGCTTCAGCTCATCTTCGGCCAGGAACTTTTCCAGAGACTCCGGTGTCCGAAGAACGGAGGTGGGGCGGATCGCTTCGTGAGCGTCCTGCGCGTCCTTCTTCGTTTTATAAAGATTCGGCGAAGCGGGTACGTACTCGGGCCCGTAGCGCTCCGTGATCATCCCGCGAACTTCGGCGAGGGCGTCATCGGAGACGCGCGTCGAATCGGTACGCATGTAGGTGATGAGACCGATGGAACCTTCATTGCCGATGTCCTTGCCTTCGTACAGACCCTGCGCCAGCATCATGGTGCGCTTCACGCTGAACCGCAATTTGCGCGAAGACTCCTGCTGGAGGGTGGAGGTGATGAACGGCGGAACAGGATTCCGGCGCTTTTCACGCGTAGCGACCGAGCGCACCGTGTAGGCTGCGTCATCGAGATCGTTGACGATGCCGGTAGCCGTTGCCTCATTCGTTGACTTCTGGCGCGCTCGTCTCGAACTTTGTTGAGCCGCGCCGAGAGGACCGGCGGCTTCTTGGCATTCAGCGAAACATCGATCGTCCAGTATTCTTGCTTTTGGAATGCCCGGATTTCGCGCTCGCGGTCGACAATCAGCCGCAGTGCGACAGTTTGCACGCGTCCGGCCGAGAGACCGCGGCGCACTTTATCCCACAGCAGGGGTGAGATCTTATAGCCGACCAGCCGATCGAGCACACGGCGAGCCTGCTGCGCATCCACGAGGTGCACGTTCACGGCCAGCGGCTTATCAAACGCCTTCTTGACGGCATTCGCGGTAATCTCGTTGAACATCACCCGGAAGATGGCCGGCTTACCATTCTTTTTCGGCTCCAGCTCCTCTTTCAGATGCCAGCAGATCGCTTCGCCTTCGCGATCAGGGTCAGCCGCCAGGTAGATGGAATCAACACCTTTCGCGGCCTGCTTCAGCTCGGCGATAAGCTTCTTCTTGCCTTCGATTACTTCGTAGCTGCGGCGTGAAATCCCGCTCTACATCGACCGCCAAGTCCTTTTTCGGCAAGATCCTTCACATGCCCGAGCGAAGCCTTAACGATGTACTGCTTACCTAAATATTTCCCGATAGTTTTCGCCTTCGCCGGGGATTCAACGATGACGAGAGATTTTGCCATACCTGCTTTTTGAACCTTTTTATCTGATTCCGGGCTGAGCCCGAAGATTCCGGTTCAAGAACGCTACTCTTTTACCACACCTTGACGAAGTTCTTGCCGGGTAGTTGGCGGACCAGGCCGGACATCTCCAGATCGAACAGCGCGCCGATCAGCTCAGATGAGGAGACACCCTCGAAAGTTTCAACGAGCGATTCAAGCTGAATAGGGGTATCGACTTGCAGAGCGCTTAAGAGCTTCCGCGCCAAAGCCTTGAGCGGTTCGTCCAGCGCCTGCGCTTCGGGCAGCATTGATGCGGTCCGCCTCCTCCGGCAGGATGAGTTGCTGCGCCCGTGACACCAGATCGCGCCGCACCGGGAGAGGCAGTTCGTTTGTGACATCGCTCCATTCCTGAACCAGCTTGGCGCCGCCTTCTTTGATAAGCAGGTTCGGTCCCCAGCTCATCTTCGAGGTGATGTTTCCTGGCACAGCGAAGACTTCCCGGCCCTGATCCATGGCAAGCTTGGCGGTGATAGCGGAGCCGCTGTACTGTGCGCCCTCGACGATGACGACTCCCAAAGAGAGCCCGCTGACGATGCGATTCCGGACGGGAAAGTTCTGCGGAAAGGCGGGCGCGTCCATCGGGAACTCGGAAACCAGCAGCCCGCGTTTAGCGATGTCGTCGTAGAGCTTACGGTTGCTCGAAGGATAAAGCACATCCACGCCGCAGCCAAGCACGGCAACGGTGGCGCCGTGCGTGTCAAGAGCAGCCCGGTGGGCAGCCGTATCTATTCCCCGCGCCAACCCGCTTACAATCGTCAAACCGGCCTTCGCCAGATCGGCACTGAGGCGTTCGGCGGCAGCAAGTCCGTACGGCGTGGGACGCCTGGTGCCGACGAGCGCCACCGCATGGGAGTTCATCAGCTCCGTCCGGCCAAGCGCAAAGAGGAGCAGCGGCGGATCGAAAATCTCGCGCAGGCGCTGCGGATAAGCTGCGTCGTTGATTGTCACCAGCTGAGCACCCGCGGCCAACAGCTTTCCCTGTTGCTCGACCGCATCGTCGAAAGAGGAGCCGGTCGAAATGGCGCGCGCCTGACCCGGGCTGAGCCCCGCCGCCTCCAGCTCAGTTGCGGAAGAGCGAAAAATAGCCTGCGGAGACTTCAACTTCCTCAGCAGTTTCAGGGTGCCCACCGTACCGAGACCCGGAACCATGCGGAGCGCGAGCCAGTGTAGAACTTCCTCGGGAGAGAGCCGCCCCGCAGCTACCTCCCAAGCCTCGCCCTTCGAGGTTCCACTCGGAAGTTTCGGCAGATCCGAAGCGGTTTTCAACACGTCCAATAGGTGGCGGGCACTCCGCCCGATTCTCAGACTGCCGCGCGCGTGGTTGGGGTACGGAGAGTTTGCTTCCTCTCTAGTTGCAGGTAGACGATCGCCGCCGCGAGAGCAATCCAGCTCAAAACGAAAGCTGCGAAAACGGCATTACCTTGCGTGAAACCCGCCAGGCCGTATACCACTCCGGCCAGGATTGCGCAGGCCGGGGCTCTGCCCGGAAGCCGATCCCGGGCCACCCAAAGCGCGAGCAGGGGAACAATTAGCACGAGCGCGTAGTGAGCCAGCGTACCGGGATAGAGCAGCAAACCCATTACGATCGCCAGAGCAATCCCCAGCTCGGGACAACACTGCCTCCCGCGATACGCCAGCCAGATAGACGCAAACACTAGTGCTGCGCCCAGAACGAGAAACATTGGCCGCATGACTGGCGATCCCATGCCTTCCCAACCGCCTTGCCCGCGCAGAATGACGGCCAGCAACGACTGATTAATCTGTTCGACGTAAGCCCAGTGCGGAACCCGGCTGGCCGGAGGCGAAAGAAAGTAAGTGAGGAAGGTACTTCGGCCGAGCAGCGCCAGGCTCGCCAGCCACATGACTGAGGTACTTACAACCACCCAGGCGAGCGTTCGCCAGCGGCGCCGGACAAGGATGTCGATTAGCAAGGCGGCAGCATAGAACTTGACATTTACGGCCAGCGCCAGCCAGAGACCGGAACGCGGCCGCTCCCGGTCGCGCCAATAAAGCAGGAGGAGCAGCAGGAAGAGAAAATTAGTCTGACCTAAGTTGATCGTCTCCCAGGAGCTGCGTAAACAGAAGAGCAGAAATCCCGCCAGGGCGAATCCCCATCTTGCAGACGGGAAGAAAAGGCTTTGCAGAAGATAGGCGGAAGAGACCAGACAAATCGTCTGGATGAGATACCAGACGGCGTAGGCGGCGTGAATGTTGAACCAACCCAGCGGAACGAAAAGAAACATCGTTGGCGGCGGGTAGGTCGCTCCAACTTTCAACACGTCCTCTATGAATTCAGAGCTGGGATTGAGAACGCTTAAGAACTGTTGGAACTGCGCAGGATCGAAGACGTTCGCTCCTTTCGCCATCAGCTGCCCGTACATCCAGAAAACCCGGAAATCCCACTCGGGGACGTGCCCGGCATTGCGAAACATGATGCGCAATACCCAGGCACCAGCAAGCGTAACGAGTCCCAAAATAGCGGCCAGCCAAGCCCGGCGGAGCCAGAGAGGGAAGCGCGATCGATACTCAAAGCCGAGCAGCGCAGCAGGTACCAGGACGAGCGCCATACCTGCAAATCCTAAGGAAGCAAAGATAGGTCAAATCCCTCGCATGTCAACGCTTTGTTGAGCCTAGCAGGCGCAAATATTCAAGGCAATATTGCAGCATTGGATACTGAAGGCTGAGCCGCTGAATGAGAATCATTGCCGCAGCCAGTGCGCTGCCCGCCCACTACTACCCACAAGCCACCCTGGTGGAAGCCTTCCGTCGCCACTGGGGCAAACGGCTGGAGCGGTTCGACATACTCGAAAGACTCCATGCTGCCACCCAAGTGGACGGCCGGTATCTCTCGCTTCCTTTAACTTCCTATCCGCTCAAAAGCTGGGGCGAAGCGAATGACGCCTGGATCGATACTTCGCTTACTTTGGGGGAACAGGCGATCTGCCGGGCGGTGACCCAGGCCGGCATCAATACCGGCGAGCTCGGGGCCTTCATCTTTGTATCGATCACGGGCGTAGCGAGCCCCTCGATCGAGGCGCGCCTGATGAACCGGATGGGCTTGCACAAGCGCCTGAAGCGCATGCCGATTTTCGGATTAGGATGCGTTGCGGGGGCGGCTGGGGTCGCGCGAGCGGCCGATTACGTGCGCGCCTTTCCGAACGAGGCCTGCCTGCTCCTCTCGGTGGAGCTCTGCTCGTTAACTGTGCAGCAAGATGATTTTTCGGCTGCGAACCTGATCAGCACGGGACTGTTCGGAGACGGCGCTGCCGCCGTTATCGTGGCGGGCGATCAGGTGGAAGGCGCGCCCGGCCCTCAAATTGTTGCCACTCGATCGACGCTGTATCCGGACAGCGAGCGCGTCATGGGCTGGGACATTTCGGAGAAGGGTTTCAACATCGTGCTGTCGCGCGATGTACCTGATGTCGTGCGACAGAACCTGCGCCGGGATGTGGATGAGTTTCTTACTGACAACGGACTGAGCCGGGCCGACATCGGCAGCTGGGTGATTCACACCGGCGGCCCTAAGGTGCTGGAGGCAACGGCCGATGCCCTGGAGTTGCCGGAGAGCGCGCTGAGTGCATCCTGGGATTGCCTTCGCAAAACGGGCAATTTGTCTTCCGCCTCGGTTTTGTTCGTGCTCGAGGAAGTCATGGCGAACCGGCGGCCGGCCGCTGGAACCTGGGGCATTTTGGCGGCCATGGGACCGGGCTTCTGCTCGGAGCTTGTACTGCTTAAGTGGGCTTAGTGCGAGGGTGGCATGAGCGGCGCGCGCCCGGGGCGAGTGAAAGCGGTAACCGGCACGGCCGTAGCCCGCATCTAAAGGTGCAGCAATGCTTAGATTCGTCGTACTGCTAGCGGTGACATTGCCCCTGGCGGCTTTTCAATACCCGGGGCAGCAGCCGCCGGTGGGCCAGTATCCGCCCGGGCAGAGGCCCGGCGGCCCGCTCGGAAATGGCGGCATCTCGCTGCCCTCAAGAGGGCACAAGAAAAGTAAGAAGCCGACCGACCAGCAGCCGACTCTGACAGCAGAAGGCAGAACCGTCACAAATGACGGAAAGAAGCTGGTTGTCGCCACCGAAGATGGTCGTACGCTGACCATGACCTTGACGCCGCAAACAAAGTGGGTTCGCTCGGGGGCAACCATTCCGGCAAACCAGGTGGCGGAGCGAACCACTGTCCGCATCGAAGCGGCCGAAGACGACGAGGCTTTTCTGACGGCCACCACGGTTGAATTGCTGAAGGACGTTTCGGAGCCCGTCGCCGCGGCGCAGGACCCCGGCTCAGCTCAAAAGCAGACGGCGCCAGCGGCTTCTTCGGCGCAAACGGCTGCTTCCGATGACGAGGAGATGGCCAAGCCGACGATCCTGAAAGCGCCTGACGCTCCGGGCCGACCGGTCCTGAAGCGGGGTGCCTCAAAGACATCGGCTCGGGGTACTGCGTCCGACGATGATGTGGCCTCCGAGCAACCAGCCGAAGTGGCAAAAACTTCAGCGCCAAAGTCCGCGCCGAAAGACGGTCCGATTGACTTTACAATCGATGGCAATGACACGGCTGCCAAAAAGCACGCCAACGTCAACGACCAATTGATCGACCGCACCCGTGAATGGGCCATGACCTTCACCAATGGCCTGCCGAATTTCGTTTGCAGCCAGAGCACGACCCGCTACTACCAGCCGTCGCGCTCGGAGGGTTTTCAGGCCGTAGACGTAGTAACTGCAAAGGTGCTTTACGAGGACGGGCGAGAGAAGTATAGCGAGATAGCCGTCGGCGGCAAGCGCACCAACAAAGGCATGATGGAGGTGGGTGGATCAACTTCCACGGGTGAGTTTGCGTCCATCTTAGGCGGGCTGTTTCAAGCACCGACGCATACCGAATTCAAGTTTTTCCAATCCGCCACAGTCGGCAAGGAGCCGGCCGCGATCTTCGATTTTAAAGTCAAGCTGCACAACTCGAACTGGACCATTCAAGTTGGCGGGCAGACGCTGCGCCCAGCCTACAGCGGCAGTATCTGGATCGATAAGGCGACAGCGCAAGTTCGCCGTATCGAGATGCAAGCCGACAACGTTCCGAAGGACTTTCCGGACGACGCAATTGCTTCCGCTGTCGATTACGAGGAGGTTTCGCTTGGCACAAGCAAGTTTCTGCTGCCCGTTCACGCCGAGAACCTAAGCTGTGAGCGGGGCAATACGATTTGCACTAAGAATGTAATTGAGTTTCGGGACTATCACAAATACAGCGGCGAGAGTACGATTGAATTTAAGTAATGAAGACATCCACTCCGGCCAGATGGACGTTCGTTCCGCTCTGGCTGGGATTATTCATTCCCCATTGCCTCAGCGCAGATAATCCACAGCAACAGGAGTTGATTCGCGGTATCGACCGTGCGCAGTCGTCACGCGAGACCAATCTGGCAGGCTATGTCGTAACCGAGTGCTATACGATCAGCAACTCGCATTTCGATGCACCCGCGAAAGCCATTATCGAAACGACATATAGGCGCGGCGAAGGGAAAACATACCGGGTTCTCTCACGCAGCGGCCCGACCTTCCTGCAGGAACGCGTGATTGATCGCGTGCTCCAGCAGGAGAAAGACATGAGTAAGGGCAAGCAGCGCGAAGAAGCAGTGCTCACATCAAGAAACTACGAGATGAAGCTGACTGGTAGTGAGCGCGTGGGCGGCATTCAGTGCGACGTCCTAGAGGTGATTCCCAAAAGGAAAAGCCCCTATCTGCTGAAGGGACACATTTGGGTAAGCTCCGCAAATAAGTCACTCGTCAAAATCGAGGGGAAGCCCCCAACCAGCGCGGCTTTGTTCGCAGGGCGCCCTGAGATCGTCCGGCAGTATAAGGAGATCGACGGATTTGCCTTTGCTTACCGCAGCCACGCCGTCACGAGTAACTTCTTCTTAGGCCAAAGTGTCGTAGACATCGAGTACCGGGATTACCGGCTGCTGAATACTCCGAACTAGGCTGTTTTCCCTTCCAGGAGAGCCCGGACTCGGCCTTCGAGAGCCGCACGCGCTTGCTGGGCCGGAAAGAGTTTTTCGAGAATTCCGAGGTCGGCATCAATCGTCAGATCGCGATCGGTGACCTCAACCGTTCCCTTTATAGGCGCGCTCAAGATACCAGCTTTGGCATCGAACGAAAACGTGAGCGTTCCTCCCTGCCAGCTTCTTTTCTCGTTCGCAATCTTCAAGGGGACGAAGGCCGTCCCGCGAAATAAGTCGTCAAAGGAACGGTCGACCGCCCGGATCACTTCGTCTTTTGGCCGATTGTGAGAGATCGTAATGCGCATCTTTGCCTTTCCGTAAGGCTCATTCACATTGTTGCAATAGAAACTCTGTAAGAAACAGTGAGGAGGTCTTCTTTGATCAAAAATTACGGGAAGACAGTGTTGTCCCTCGTGTTTCTATCCGCGTCTGCCGGTTTGACGGCCAATGCTCAGGAAAGTGTTCAGGCCAGTTCCCAAGACTGGAGCGGCCACGGAATCCGCCACGTACTTCTGCTCAGTATCGATGGGATGCATGCCGTCGATTATCTGAACTGCTCGCGCGGTATCAGCACCATCAACGACGGCGCGCCATTCTGTCCAAATCTTGCCGCTCTGGGCGACAGCGGCCTGAATTACCTGAATGCGCAAGCATCGAAGCCGTCCGATTCGTTCCCCGGCCTAATGGCGATTGTCAGCGGCGGTACTCCGCGAAGCGTGGGAGCTTTCTATGACGTAGCCTATGATCGCTCGCTCGACCCACCGGCCAAAGCAACCGGCAATGGCGTCGCCGCCGGTCCATGCGTGGCGGGCGCTGCTCCGATCGGCACCACCACGGAGTATGAAGAAGGTATCGACATCGATCAAACCAAGCTCAACGGCGGAGCTCCCGGCGCAAGCCTCACGGAGGGCGGTATCCGCTCCATCGATCCGCAGCGCCTGGTCCGCAACCCGCGAAAGAACTGCGCTCCGGTCTACCCCTGGAACTTTGTCCGGACAAACACGATTTTCGGAGTCATCCACGGCGCGGGCGGCTACACAGCCTGGTCCGATAAGCATCCGTCCTATTCCTCTGTGGCCGGACCTGGAAACGGATCAACCGTCGATGATTTCTACTCGCCGGAGATTAACTCACTCGTCGTAGGACTGCCGGGCGTAACGACACCCGACGGACTCGCCTGCGCCAATGTGCTCGATCCTTCGCAGACCGGTTCCTGGACCGACAGCTTTCTTAACATCAAGTGTTACGACACTTTGAAAGTCAACGCGGTTCTCAATTGGATCGGCGGCAAAACTCATGAGGGCGGCGCAGGTGCGCGCGTGCCGAACCTGTTCGGGATGAATTTCCAAGCCGTCAGCGTTGGCCAGAAACTTATTGAGAAGGATGTGGCAAAGGGCGGTTACCTGGATGCTGCCGGCACACCCACACCCGAACTGCTGAGCGAGATTCAGTTCGTTGACGCCTCTATCGGCGCCATGGTGGCCGAGCTCAAGAACCGTGGCCTCTACAATAAAACGCTGATTGTCATCAGCTCAAAGCACGGGCAGTCTCCCATCGACCCGCATCGCTTCTTCCCCATTCCAGGGCACAGCGGCAACAACGGCGAGACACCAGCGAATCTTCTGGCCGCTTACCTGCCGGCGTCGGAAAACCCCAACAACCCAACCGGGATCGGTCCAACGGAAGATGACATTTCGCTGCTCTGGCTGTCCAATTCCAACCAAACTTCGACCGCTGTTTCACTGCTCGAAGAGAACGCAGCGAAAGCCGGTATCGGGCAGATCTTTTATGGCGCAAGCTTAGAGCAAATGTTCAACCGCCCAGGGCTGCGGCCTCACGGCGACCCACGCTCACCCGACATTATCGTGACGCCGAACGTCGGAGTCGTTTACACCGGCAGCACCAAGAAGCTTGCTGAGCACGGCGGCTTCGCTCACGATGACACCAGTGTTGTGCTGCTGATCTCGAACCCGAAGATTGACGCTCGCAGCATCACCGCCGAAGTGCAAACTACTCAGGTGGCTCCCACTATTCTCAAAGTGCTCAAGCTCCGGCCGAACGCTCTGGAATCGGTCCGCAAAGAGGGTACGCAGGTTCTGCCCGAAGCCGATGCAGATTGGGATCGGGACTAATTTTAATCGAGTGCAGTGACGGGGTTCGAAAGAGCGTCGTCACTTGCTTTCATTTGCTGGAGAACGGTCAGTTCCCGTTCCACACGCGCCAGGTGAACACGGTCCTTCCGGCCGGCAGCGGGAGCCGCCGGATCGGCATAGAACCGAAGAATATCGGACTGCAAGCTTCGCGGAAGAGAACGGGCAGGATGAGCGGTGACTCTGTCGAGAAGCTTAGAGTATGTCTGATCAGTCAAAGCATAAGTACCGCGAACGGTAATCTTGCCGGTGTCCAAGTCTAGATTCGGAAGTGCCGGAAAGCGCGGGTTCGTTCGCAATTTGGCGAGCAGGCGACGATAGCTATCCACGCTCCGATTCACGCTGCCGATGTACAGATCTTGGGTGCGCTCGTTCGGAATCTTGATGGCCAGATCGGCGAGAACGCCTATCTTGGGAACTATGCGGATGAAGATCGCAAGCAGATAAGTCTGTATGCCGGGCTTGCGGCGGAAGCGATGCCAGACAGTTTGGAAATCCGCTCGCGCGATACGTTCGGTAAAGGCGCGAAACGCTTCATTTGTTACATCTGGATCCGGTGGAAACTGATCGCGATGAATGACCGTTTCGGCATAGGCCACGCGAGGGAGAAATCGGCGCACCGAAGATCCGTAGCTGCGAATTGCCGGCCCTTCCGGTCCGAGAACTTCATTCAATTTGAGCGCATACGTTTCGAAGAAAGCCTGCTCGAGGAGCCGGCGCGAAACGCTTAAGCCAACAAACCGCAGGTACGCGCCCGGGGCTAGTCGATGCCGGGCCAGCTCGCCAATATCGAACGCAAACTCCGTGCGAACATGCGCATGGGCAGCCTCGTCATAAGTGACGCTCGGACCATATTTCGCGGCAAGCTTTGGAAACGCGATCGAGGTCGCCGGGTTAATTGCATCCTGGTGGCCGATAGTGTCGCCAACATAATGAGAGAGCGCACCGAGAGCAAAGGCATATTCATCGACATCGCGAGCATTCCGCAACAGATTTCGGATGAAATCGCCCGCTCGCACGTAATGCGTTAGTTCACTGAAGAACCCTTTTCCGAAAGGATAGTAGCCAAGATCTTGAATGGCGCAGCCGCCAAAAGCGTAGGCATGCGCCTCCTCAAGATCATCGGCCGAAGTTCGAGGAAAGCGGCTTAGCAAGAGCGGCCGGATTGTGTCTTTCCACGTGAGGTCGATAAGTTGCTGGTGCGTGAAGACCGAATATGCCGGCGCGACGGTTGCAAGAGCAGAGAGGAGCGAAAGCACTGCGCACATACGCCTCAGGCAGCCGCGTTGAACTCTCGCGAAAAGATTCCAAGTAAACAATAGACATCCTAGCTCGGTATCATGACCGGGTCCAGGAGGGAGGGAAGCGAGCGTGTTCGAATCTTACACGGAAAGAGCTCGTAAGGTCCTTTTCTTTGCTCGTTACGAAGCCAGTACGTCCGGCAGTTCCCAGATCGAGACAGAGCACGTGCTTTTAGGCTTGCTTCGCGAAGATCCTATGCTGCCAGGCTATTTATCTCGCCTGCCGGCGCTGCCAGGCTATTTATCTCACGTACCGGAGGTCCCGGAGGCGATCCGGCGCGAGATCGAGGCTATAAGACCGAGACAACAGGAGATCTCGACCCGAGTGGAACTGCCTTTCAGCAACGAAACGAAGGTTGCTCTACTGCAGGCCGACGCAGAACGCAAAGCGCTGGGAGAGTCACAAACCGATTGCGGCCATCTGGTTCTGGGCCTTTTGCGAGTAGAGGAATCACTGGCGGCGCAGCTCCTGAAGAAGCGCGGAATGGACTACGAAAGTTATCAAGAGGCAGTGCGTACAGAGTCTTCGGAGCGCCGCGTTTATTCCTTTCCAATTGCCCCAAGTGAGAAAGCGTCTCGCCCCGCTTTGTGGTTCGGCACTGAGGAAGTACACCAGACGACCGCGCCTTCGTTCGGTGCCGCGATTTCTCGATTAACTGCGGTGTTGAAGATGGCGATCGCACATGTCGACACTCCATCAGAGACTTATGGGAGACGCAGGCTTAAGCGCAAACCATGGTCGCGCACCGAAGCGCTCGGGCATCTGATCGATTACGCCACAGCTCATCATCAGTATTTCGCGCGGGCCTTGACGGAACCTAAACTCTTCATTGCTTCGCTGCCTGGTGACGATTGGGTTCCGGCGCAGCGCTACGCGGATTGTCCCTGGAACGATGTCCTGGATTTATGGGTTAGCCTGAACAGCCTTTTGGTGCATGTACTCGGAGTAATTCCGGAAGAGAAGGTCCAGATGCCCTGCCGGGTTGGGATTGAGGAGCCAATTCCTTTTTTAAGGATCGTCGATCAATATGTAGAACACACTGAAGACTTGGTCGGGCAGATCACTAGTAAGCTCGAATAGCCCGAACCTCGATATACTAGTTAAACTAAATGCGGACCTGGATCGTCCTTTTCGCCTGCGCGCTGCCAGTTATCGGTGCAACTCCGCCGGGCATCGACTTCGACCGTCAAGTTCGACCGATCCTCTCCGACAACTGCTTCACCTGCCACGGGCCCGACGAAAAACGCCGTATGGCCGGTTTGCATTTCGATACAAAAGAAGGCGCGTTCGGCAAGCCTGGCGTGATTGTACCGGGCGATTCGGCCGGCAGCAAGATGTATCAGAAGATCAGCAACCCGAACGAGGCGATGCGCATGCCGCCCACCTACTCCGGACGCAAGCTGACCGCAGTGCAGATCGAACTGATCAAGAAGTGGATCGACTCGGGAGCCAAGTGGGAAACGCACTGGGCATTCAACGTGCCTAAGCGCCCGGAACTCCCGGTCGTGGAAAACCAGACCTGGGCCCGGACGCCGGTCGATCGATTTGTTCTAGCCAAGCTCGAGAAGGAAGGTCTTCACCCTTCGCCTGAGACAGACAAAGCGACACTTCTGCGACGGGTGACCTTCGACTTGACCGGCCTGCCGCCGACACCCGCCGAGCTGAACGCGTTTTTGAACGACAAGTCGCCGCAAGCCTACGAGAAAGTGGTTGACCGGCTGCTCGCGTCCTCGCGCTATGGCGAACGGATGACGATGCAGTGGCTCGATTTTGCACGCTATTCCGATACACACGGTTACCACATCGATAGCGCGCGAGAGATGTGGCCCTGGCGCGATTGGGTAATTCAGGCCTTCAACGCCAACCTGCCTTACGACGAATTCACCATCGACCAGATAGCCGGCGACCTGCTGCCGAATGCCACGCAAGCGCAAAAAATCGCCACCGGCTTCAATCGCAATCACATGATCAACTTCGAAGGCGGCGCGATCCCGGAAGAGTACCAGAACGAATACATCGTCGATCGCATCGAAGCAACTTCGACCACCTGGCTCGGTGTCACGCTCGGCTGTGCCCGCTGTCACGACCATAAATATGATCCGCTCCGGCAGAAAGATTTCTACAGTTTTGGGGCGTTCTTCAATAGCGTGCCGGAAAAAGGCCTGGATGGCTATAAGGGCAATGCGGTGCCCTTCCTGCAGCTGCCCAGCCCGCGGCAAACCGTGATCAAAAACCAGCTGATTGCGGCCATCAAGGCGAAGGACGATGAGATCGCGGCTGCTCAGAAGATTTGGGAAGCCGAGCAGCGCCAACTTCCGGTAGCAGAGGTAGGGCAAGGCCTGGTTGCTCAGTACAAATTTGAAAACGCGGATGCGGTCAAGCTTGTCAACGGCAAAACCAAGCTGATTGACGGTCGGATCGGGAACGCTCTCGATCTCGAGCGGGAGCCGCAGTTATCACTGCCGGGGTTGGAAGGTTTGGCTGCGGATAAACCCTTCACCATGGCCATGTGGCTCAAACCGCTCGGCCCATCCGGGATGAGCGTTTTCCAGAGTTATGCCAAGTCCCCCAAGGAGAGCTCCGGGTATGAAGTAGCTCTCGATTACTGCAACAAGGGCTGCAATGTGATCGTCCGGTTCAAGACTGCCGGGTCGGCGCCCGGGATCGAGGTCAAATCTTCGGAAGGTGTTGCTTTCGAGGACTGGAGTCATTTAACAATCGCCTACGATGGCTCGCGCCGGGCGAAAGGCATACAAATCTATGTCGATGGCCGGTCGGTAAAGACGACTATTATGGCGGATGAGCTGACGCCCGGGACTTTTGGCAAAAGCGACATTGTGTTCGGCAATAAAGATTGGGGAACACCGTTCAAGGGCCAATTTGGTGACTTCCGCGTATACAACCGACGTTTGTACGCTGGCGAGGCTTATGAGCTAGGGTCGTTGAATCCGGTTCACAACGTGCTTTCTATTGAGAGTTCAAAGCGCACGGAGGATCAGGCGAAGTGGGTGCGTGACTACTTCCTGAAGCAGATCGGAAACCCGGCTGAGAAGCAACTAGATGTGGATTACACGCAGCTGAAGCGCGGACTCGACCAGTTGGATCGCGAGATTCCCTCCACGATGGTGATGAGCGAGATGAAGAAGCCGCGCGACACGTTCGTGTTGCGTCGGGGCGATTACCAGAGCCCGCTCGATAAGGTCGATCCAAATACACCCGTTGTGCTGCCGCCTCTGCCAAAAGACGCGCCGCGCAATCGCCTTACCTTGGCGAGGTGGCTGGTCGATCCAGGCAATCCGCTCACCGCGCGCGTGGCGGTCAATCATTTCTGGCAAATGTATTTTGGCCTGGGAATCGTAAAGACGAGCGAAGATTTCGGATCGCAGGGCGATCCGCCGAGTAACCAGGAACTGCTCGACTGGCTGGCGACGGAGTTTGTCCGCACGAAGTGGGACGTGAAAGCTATGCAGCGGCTGATCGTGACATCGGCCGTGTACCGGCAATCGTCGAAGGTCACTCCCGAACTGCTTGAGAAGGATCCGGAGAACCGTCTTCTTGCCCGCGGCCCCCGCTTTCGACTGCCTGCTGAAATGGTGCGGGACAACGCACTCTTCGTGAGCGGATTGATGAGCGAGCGCGTCGGCGGCCCGAGCGTTTCGCCGTACCAGCCTAAGGGGCTCTGGGAAGAGATGGCCTTCGGCGGCGACTTCTCGGCACAGACTTACCAGCAGAGCCACGGCGCGGATCTTTATCGGCGCAGCATGTACACCTTCGTGAAGCGCACCGTTCCGTATCCGTCTCTCAACACCTTCGACGCTCCGGACCGCGAGAAGTGCACCGCCCGGCGAGGTGTTACCAACACCCCCTTGCAGGCGCTCGTCCTGATGAACGATCCGACTTTCGTGGAAGCCGCAAGGGCCCTCGCCGAGCGCGATCTGCGCGAAGCGGGGCCGGCGAAGACCGATAGGATCCGATATGCTTTCCGCCTTGCCACTGCGCGCGAGCCTTCACCCAAGGAACTGGCCATCCTGGAAGGCCTGTATCAGAAAGAGATTGTTCATTACGATACGGACCGGAAAGCGGCCGAGAAGATCGTCTCGATTGGCGAGTCGCAGCGTAACGCAAAGCTTGATCCGGCGGAACTGGCTGCTTGGACGCTCGTAACAAGCACTATCCTGAACATGGACGAAAGCATCACCAAAAACTGAAGGGCAACATGAATCCGTTTCGCGAACGCGCGCTTTCAATGACGCGCCGGCAATTGTTTGGGCGCACAAGCCAGGGAATCGGTGTAATGGCGCTGGGCTCGTTGCTCGATCCTATGCTGTTGGCCGACACTCCTGCGGCAGCTCCGAAAAGCGCAGCGGCTTTCGGGGGATTGCCCGATCTGCCTCACTTTGCCCCGACGGCAAAGCGAGTGATCTACCTGCATCAATCGGGTGCTCCGTCGCAAATCGATCTCTTCGACTACAAGCCAAATTTAGCGGCGATTGGCGGAACCGAGCTGCCGGATTCCGTGCGGCAAGGCCAGCGCATCACCGGTATGACCTCGGGCCAGAACTCGCTTCCCATCGCCCCGTCCATTTTCAAGTTCAGCCGTGCGGGCCAGAATGGGACCTGGATCAGTGAGCTTCTGCCGCACACGGCAAAGATCGTCGACGAAATCACGATCGTGAAGACCGTAAACACGGACGCGATCAATCACGATCCCGCCATTACGTTTCTTCAGACCGGGTTCATGCAGCCGGGACGGCCCAGCATGGGTGCTTGGGTGACCTACGGTCTCGGCAGCGAGAACCAGAATCTGCCGGCTTTCGTCGTGCTTCTTTCGCAAGCCAATGCTCTAAATCGCGATCAGCCTTTGTTTACGCGTCTTTGGTCGAGCGGCTTCCTGCCATCGAAGTATCAGGGCGTCAGGTTTCGCGCGTCAGGCGATCCGGTATTGTTCCTGGCGAATCCGGAAGGCGTGGACGCGGGCACGCGCCGCACGATGCTCGATTCACTCTCGGAGCTGAATCACATCACCGAAGAAAACTACGGCGATCCGGAAGTCACGGCGCGCATTGCGCAATACGAGATGGCTTATCGGATGCAAACGTCCGTGCCGGAGCTCACCGATCTCTCGAAAGAGCCCCAAAGCACCTTCGATTTATACGGTCCCGATTCGAAGAAGCCCGGCACTTACGCGGCTAATTGCCTGATGGCGCGGAGGCTTGCTGAGCGCGGCGTCCGGTTCATCCAGCTGTATCACCGAGGCTGGGATCAGCACAACGATCTACCTCGGGATCTGGCACTGCAATGCGGCGGTACCGATCAAGCTTCTGCCGCGCTCGTTGCGGATCTTAAGCAGCGCGGGCTGCTTGACGACACGCTCGTCATCTGGGGAGGCGAGTTTGGCAGAACAGTCTATTGCCAGGGTCATCTCACGAAAGATAATTACGGGCGCGATCATCATCCCAGATGCTTCTCCATGTGGATGGCCGGCGGCGGCGTGAAGCGCGGTTTCACCTTGGGCGAAACAGATGACTTCTCTTATAACGCCGTATCGGACCCTGTGCCTATTCATGATGTTCAGGCGACGGTGCTTAAGTGCCTGGGCGTCGACCACAAGCGTTTGACTTACAAGTTTCAGGGCCGCCATTTCAGATTGACTGACATAGCCGGCAACGTCAGTGAGAAACTACTAGCTTAAATGTTAAAGAGGCGTTCTTTTCTGATTGGCGCTGGCGCGGGCGTGCCGCTGATACTCGGCGCGGCGAATAAGTCAGGTTCCGCGAAGCCTGTTATCGGCACAGGCAGCTACACCTATGAAGTAACTCACGATTGGGGCGAGTTACCGGCCCAGATCAAATATGGCAACACGCACGGAGTTTGCCAGGACTCACAAGGGCATATCTATATCCACCACACCGTAAATGCGGCGAGTGAAAGCAGCGATTCGATGGTGGTGTTTGACGAGAAGGGCAAGTTCGTCAAGAGTTGGGGTAAAGAGTTTAAGGGCGGTGCGCACGGGCTTCATATTCGCAAAGAGGGCAGCACCGAGTTCCTGTACCTGTGCGATACGAAGCGCGGCATCGTGGTAAAGACTACCCTGGATGGCGAGCAAGTATTCCTGATTGGTTATCCGGATGAGTCGGATGCGTACAAGCCCAACTCCGACGGCACTAAGAAGAAGTACAGCCCCACTAATTTAGCCATCGCGCCAAACGGGGATATCTATGTCGGCGACGGTTACGGCTCCAGTTACGTCAATGTCTACGATAAGAACGGGAAGTACCTGCGCACGTTCGGAGGCATGGGCAAAGGCCCCGGGCAGCTGGATTGCCCGCACGGCATCATTCTCGACGACCGCGGAGCGGACCCGATTTTGATGATTGCCGATCGCGGAAACAGCCGGATTCAGACTTTCAACTTACTCGGCGAGCACGTCGGCTTTATCAGCGGGACCAACCTGCCGTGCTACTTCGACTTTTGGAAGACCGGGGAAACGGTGGTCCCCGATCTGGGAGCGCGCGTGACTTTACTGGATAAGAACAATCAAGTAATCGAGCACCTCGGGGACGATTCGGCGGCCAAGAAGTGGAACGACACTCGCAAGCTGGACCGCACGGCCTTTCAGCCCGGAAAGTTTGTGTGTCCACACGGAGCCTGCTTCGATCATCAAGGGAATATCTTTGTGGTCGAGTGGGTGGAAGTCGGGCGTGTAAGTAAGTTACGGAAAGTCTAGCGGCGCAAGCCTCTAAGTGCCGCTTCTGTCGCCACTCCAAAGACGATATGAGCGACAAAAGCGCTCAGGTGCGATACCGCATGCTTTGAGCGCGGGTCGGAAATCCGCGAAAGGCTAATCGGCAGTTCATCTCCTACGACCCAAAGCGCTGTCCCAAATACGGCACCCGAGCCTGCGCGGGTAGCTGGAAGGCGGCCGGCGAGAACTGCGTACCCTGCCCCAGCCGCCGCACCGTAGCCGTAATGCAAAAGTAACGCGATGTCCAGCGCTTCGGATTTGGTAAGAACACGGTCGGAGATTATGGCGGATAGAAGCCGGACGGAGTTGATATCGGCTTCATCATCAAGTCCGAAAACGGCATCAGGCGGAGCCGAGATTGCGTTCCATCTGGAGCGCATCTGCTGCATAGCGAAAGCGCCAAACAAGCCGGCGGCCGCGCCTTTCAGCAGCAGCTTCAAAACCCGCATTTATTCGCAACCTATCCTGCTAAGCAAAGACATCTTAGGATGAGATGCTCAAAGCAACAAACATTGTTCAGCAAGGCAAATTACGAGGTACTCGTCAGGAGGACGAGCAATTTATGCGGCTTGCCATCGAGCAGGCACGCTTGGGTGACCAGACGCCCGGGGCGGGCGAAGTAGGCTGCGTAATCGTCAAAGACGGAGAGGTGGTCGCGGCCGGGCATAATGAGGCGCATCTTCGCTGCGATCCTACCGCTCATGCCGAAATTGTGACTCTGCGTAAGCTCGGCGAAAAATGGCAAACCACCGATTTCACAGGTTGCACGCTCTTTTGCACGCTGCAGCCATGCAGCATGTGCGCCGCCGCTTGTGTGTGGGCCAAAGTCAGCCGGGTGGTTTTCGGCGCGACGCGTGACGATGTGCACTCGATGTATTTCGACGCCAGGCACATCAATGCAACCGAGCTCTTTGCCGACGCTTACAAGGAAGATATCTCGATCGAAGGGGGCGTGCTTGCAGAAGAGTGCGCAGCCTTTTACTACAAGCCCGGCGATCAGCCACCGCCCGAAGAGCAGGAGAATCAATGACGATCCCACGGATTAACGGGCTACTCGAAACTTCACTTTATGTGGCGGACCTCGAGCGGTCGCGGGAATTTTACTCGCGCCTGTTCGGATTCCGCCTGATTCATAGCGAAGGCAATCGAATGCGAGCCCTGAGCATTGACGAAAAACAGGTGTTGCTGCTCTTTCGCATCGGTGCTTCGCGGCAAGCCACCCAGACGCCCAAAGGAAGTATCCCTCCGCATGATGGCGGCGGCACTTTGCACCTGGCATTCGCGATTGCGGCCGATCAACTCGGGCCTTGGCGCGCACGTTTGCTGGACAATGGAATCGCAGTCGAGAGCGAGGTCGATTGCGGCGGAAAGAGTATCTACTTCCGCGATCCGGACGGGCACTTGGTTGAGCTGATCACCCCAGGATGCTGGCCCGTGTATTGATACTTTGGGAGCTCTATGACTGAAACCGTGGGTCGTCCAGAAATCAGCGAGTTTGCACCGCACGCGAAGGGATATGTTGATCTCGTCCAAGGCGACGATGTTATCGGAGTTCTCAGAAATCAGATCGAGTCAACGAGCTCCCTACTGCAGCAAATAGGCGACCGCCGCGCCACCGAGTTCACGTATGCTCCCGGAAAATGGACTGTCAAACAAATCGTCGGGCACCTAAGTGACACCGAGAGGATCTTCACGTATCGTGCGCTGCGGATTGCGCGGAACGATCGAACTCCGTTGCCGAGCTTTCATCAAGACGGCTACGTGGCTGCGGCTGATGCCAATAGCCGTACATTAGAGGATCTGATCGACGAACTGCGGGCGGTAAGAGAGTCTAGTTTGTTTCTCTTCAAAAGCCTGCCTCGTGAAGCCTGGATGCGGCAAGGTGAGGTTAGTGAAAAAGTACTGACGGTACGCGGTATCGCCTTCACTCTCGTCGGACACGAGCTTCATCACTACGACATTCTGAGAGAACGTTACCTACCGTAACGGGCGCGTTAAATACTGTCGTTTGGGTGCTCCAGAACGCAAGCTCCCAGAATGCTCTTCCGCTGCCATATCCTAGAGGGTTACTCAGCTCGGCTCCCCTGCTATCGGTTCGGTCCTTGCTTCCGACCCCTGCCGAATTCAAACTGTGTTGTTGCCTTTGTTTGGCTGCTACAAGTTAACGTGATGTATGCTCCCCAGCATTATTGCCTGACAAGAAGCATTATTGCTAAAGCGCACGAACTCTCGAACAAATAGTTCTATACTCTGATTTTGGAGGGATGCCGGAAATCCGGCAATCCCTCCGTTACAGAAGCTCTTATGGCACAACTTTTTCGACCGAGTTCGAACACGCTTGCCAAGGTCTCTATCGCCGCAGTAGTGTTGCTAGCCGGGTCTACGTTGGCGGTCGGCTACATCATTGATAGAGGTCCCTGGGTCACTTCCGTGCGCCACGCTCCTGAACAGCCGATCATGTTCAGTCACAAGCATCACGTGAAGGATGACGGCATCGATTGCCGGTACTGTCATACCAGCGTCGAAAACTCAGGGTACGCCGGCCTGCCGGCGACGGAGGTGTGTATGTCTTGCCACTCCCAGATCTGGAGCAATGCCAACATTACCCAACCGATCCGCGATAGCTGGTCGAGCGGAAAATCGATCGAATGGACGAAGGTGCACGACCTGCCCGATTTCGTGTACTTCAATCACAGTATTCATCTCAACAAGGGCATGGGTTGTTCGACTTGTCACGGCCAGGTGAACGAGATGCCGCTCATGTATAAAGTCAACACGCTTTACATGAACTGGTGCCTGGATTGTCATCGCCAGCCGGCGCGCTACATCAGGCCGCGCTCGGAGGTCTTCAATATTGACTACAAGTATCCGGCCAATCAGGCTGAACTAGGTTTAAAACTCGTGAAGGAGTATCGCGTTCAATCGCTTACCGATTGCGTGACGTGCCATCGATGAAAGATCACTCGCAAGACGCGCATCACGCAGACAGCCCTACAGCGCACTCACATGAGGGGCACCATCATGCAGGGTCGAGCAACGGTGGTTTGATTTCGCTCGAATCGCTGGTCGAATCCAGGAAAGCCGCCCTCGACATCGAGGCTTTGCGCCAGAAACTCGCTAGCGGCAGAGGTCCTCAATTTTGGAGGACGCTCGAAGAAGCAGCTGAATCACGCGAGCTTCAGGAGTATGTAGAGCAGGAATTTCCAGGCTTATCAGGCCAGATTCCGCAGGGCGTCGACCGCCGCAACCTGCTGAAAGTCATGGCCGCCTCTCTCGCCATGGCCGGGGCAGCAGCCTGTACGAAGCAGCCGAAAGAACTCGTTGTCCCCTATGTCAGGCAACCGGAAAATGTGATTCCGGGCCTGCCTCTCTTCTATGCAACCGCCATGACCATGGGAGGTTATGCGCGAGGGATCCTGGTCGAGAGTCATCTGAACCGGCCCACAAAAATCGAGGGCAATCCGGATCATCCTGCCAGCTTAGGCGCTACCACGATCTTCGAGCAGGCTTCGGTCTTGAATCTCTACGATCCGGATCGCTCGGAAACAGTTCTCAATGAAGGACGCCTGAGCACCTGGGGTGACTTTACCGGCCGTTTCAGCACGGAGGCACAAGCGCTTACCGCTCGGAAAGGTGAGGGTCTGGCGATTCTTACCGGCCCGACTACTTCGCCCACGTTCATCAGCCAGATGAAGGCGCTGGCCAGCCAGGCGCCTGCCGCGAAGTGGTATGTCTCCGACCCTACGGTGAATCCAGCGGTCGCCAGCGCGGCTAAAAAGTTTGCCGGACGGAACGCGTTCGTGTCGTACGACCTTTCGAAGGCTGACGTGGTTGTCAGCCTGGAAAGTGACTTTTTAAATTGGGGCCCGGCGGCAATTACTTATGCGAAGCAGTTCTCGAAGCGCCGCGGCGTGGATAACGGGCAAACCCCCTGCCGTCTGTACGCAATCGAGTCCGGGCCGACCGTAAGCGGCACGCTTGCCGATCATCGATTCCCGGTCAAAAGCAGCGCCGTACCCGGTCTGGCCTACGCACTGGCCAAAGCCTGCGGTGTCGATTCTCCGGCTGGTGGAGGCAACGTACCGGAGTGGGTCAACGCAGTCGCTCAGGATCTGCAGAAAAGCAAGGGCCGATCGGTCGTCATTCCAGGCGAGTTTCAACCGGAAAGTGTTCACCTGGCTGCCTATGCAATTAATGCGGCGCTGGGCAATATCGGGCAGACAGTGCGCGTTCTCGAAGGAATTGAGCCGGAGGGTACGCACTCGCTCGAAGAGCTCGCTAGCGATTTGAATGGCGGCCGCGTCGAAACGCTGGTCATCATCAATCAGAATCCGGTTTACTCCGCCCCTGTGTCGCTTAATTTCCTGGCGGCGATGCGCAAGGCGCGTTTGGTCGTACGGGTGGGCCAGTTTTTTGACGAAACGTCGCGCTGGAGCCACTGGCACATTCCGGAATCGCATTACCTTGAAACGTGGTCCGATGCACGGGCTTTTGACGGAACCACGACCATTCAGCAGCCGCTGGTGGAGCCGCTGTACAATGGCCGATCCGGAAATGAAGTCATTTCGATTCTGCTTGGCAAGCCGGATCCAGAGCGCGCACGAAATTGTGAAACGCTACTGGCAAGATCAGAAGCAAGGCCGGCGATTTCGACCGCTTCTGGCAGACCTCTCTGCACAATGGGGTGGTCGCGGGAACCGCCGTTGGGTACGATCCCCGGCAAGGCTGTGCCGCTTCCCCCTCTGGCAGACGCGGAAATCAGCGGCGTTGAGAGTAGTATTTCGTCCAGATCCGACGATCTGCGATGGCACTTACTCAAACAACGGATGGCTGCAGGAATGCCCAAGCCTCAAAGCAAGATGACCTGGGACAACGTTGTCTCAATCAGTCCCGAAAGATGCGGCAAGCTTGGGCGTCACGATCAGCGACATGGTGCGGGTCACTGTGAACGGTAAAAGCGTTACCGGGCCCGGTCTGGATTATGCCAAGGCACGCTGAAAACTCGGTAACGGTGCAGTTCGGTTACGGCAGGAAGGCGTCCGGACGCGTCGGCAACAAAATAGGCTACAACGCTTTCGCCATTCAGGATGCCGCTTCTCCATACGTGGCGGGCGGAACTGTCAAGAAAGTTCCGGCGAGCACTATCGCCTGGCGAACGTCCAGGAAACTCAGACAATGGCTGGACGCGAGCCGGTCCGTGCGGCCGAATTCGCCGAATATCGCGAACATCCCGATTTCCCCACCCTGCGAAGAAAAGCCGCTACGCCGAACGTACAGCCTCTACAACGATGTTCATTGGCACTACAACGGCTACAAATGGGGCATGGCGATCGACCTCAATGCCTGCACCGGTTGCAGTGCCTGCATTATTGCCTGCCAGGCAGAAAATAACATTGCGGTTGTCGGTAAAGATCAGGTGGCGCGGGCCGCCACATGCACTGGATTCGCGTCGATCGTTACTATTCAACGGCGATCTCGACGAGCCGGACATCTACAACCAGCCGGTGCCTTGCATGCATTGCGAGAATGCGCCCTGCGAACTGGTTTGCCCGGTGGCGGCCACGGTACATAGCAACGAAGGTCTGAACGAGATGGTCTACAACCGTTGCGTCGGAACCCGCTATTGCTCGAATAACTGCCCGTACAAGGTGCGCCGCTTCAACTTCTATCTGTATTCGGATTGGGATACGCAGAGTCTCTATGGAGTCCGCAATCCTGACGTAACAGTGCGTAGCCGCGGAGTGATGGAGAAATGCTCCTACTGCGTGCAGCGCATTCAGGAAGCGAAAATCCAGGCCGAAAAAGAAGGCCGGTTCGTGCGCGATGGCGAGATCGTCACTGCTTGCCAGCAGGTCTGTCCCGACTGAGGCAATCATCTTCGGCGATTTGAACGATCGAAGGATAGCAAGGTGGCAAAGTTGCAGGCTCTGCCGCGAAAATACGGTCTGCTTGACGATCTGAACACACGTCCGCGAACGCAGTACCTTGGTTACGTCCGGAATCCCAACGAGGCGCTAAGAGGCCAGAGTGGCAACAACAGAACAAGCTTGATCTACCGAACGCGATAATACCGGATCCCGGTCCGCAGAGTATTCTCTCGGCCCGGGCACACGTACGATTCCGTTAGCGACCGCATCGCGGGCGTTGTCTACCTGCCGTGGAGAGACTCGCCGAAGAAGTGGCTGGTTGGCGCGTTCCTGGCGTTTTGCCTGGTCAACCTGCTCATGCTGGCCGTCTATCTACTGTTTGTGCGCGGCGTCGGCATCTGGGGTATTAATATTCCGATTGGCTGGGGCTTCGCGATTATCAACTTCGTCTGGTGGATTGGCATCGGGCACGCCGGGACACTGATCTCGGCGGTCCTTTTCCTGTTGAAGCAGGATTGGCGAACGTCCATCAACCGTTTTTCGGAAGCAATGACGCTGTTCGCGGTCGCTTGCGCCGGCATGTTCCCGATTCTCCATTTGGGCCGGCCGTGGCTTGCTTACTGGCTGTTCCCGTATCCAAACTCAATGTGGCTCTGGCCGCAGCCGCGAAGCCCGCTCGAGTGGGACGTCTTTGCGGTGTCGACCTACGGCACCGTATCGCTTGTGTTCTGGTACGTCGGTCTGGTGCCGGATCTTGCCACCATGCGCGACACGGCTCCTCATCTTTGGCAACGAAGAATTTACGGAGCGTTGGCTATTGGATGGCGCGGTTCTGCTATCCATTGGCACCGCTACCAGAAGGCTTATTTGCTCCTTGCCGGTCTGGCCACTCCGCTTGTTCTTTCGGTTCACACCATCGTCAGTTTCGACTTTGCCGTGAGTCTCATACCCGGCTGGCACACGACGATCTTCCCGCCCTACTTTGTCGCGGGCGCCATCTATTCAGGGTTCGCCATGGTGCTGACGCTCATCATTCCGCTGCGCGCCTGGTACAACATGCGCGACTTGATCACCATGCGCCATATCGAATCGGCGGCGAAGTTGATGCTTGGAACCGGGCTGATCGTGGCGTATGGCTACTCAATGGAAGCGTTCTTTGCCTGGTACAGCGGCGACAAGTACGAGAGCTTCATGTACTGGAACCGCATGACGGGTCCTTACGGCTTCACTTATGTGCTGCTCATTCTCTGCAACATTATTCTTCCGCAGGCTCTCTGGTCGCGCAGGGTGCGCCACAATGTCATTCTTGTCTGGATCGTTTCGATCATCGTAAACATCGGGATGTGGCTCGAACGCTTCGTCATCGTTGTCACGAGCCTGCATCGTGACTTTCTGCCATCTTCGTGGGGCATCTATGTGCCTACCAAATGGGATTGGGCCACCTATGCCGGCACGATCGGGTTCTTCATGCTGCTGATTTTCCTCTTTGTCCGGATGTTGCCGTCCATTTCGATCTTTGAAGTACGAGAAGTCGTGCATCACGAAGCTCATGCCCGGCACGAATTGGAGGAGGCGCGATGAGCCATCAGCTGAATTCCCTGCCCGGCCTTCATGGGGCAATGATTGAATTTGATTCGCCGGAGGAACTGATTACCGCTTGCAATCGCGCTTATGCGGCCGGTTTTCGGAAGATGGACGCCTATGCGCCGCTGCCGGTAGAAGGGCTGGCCGAGGCGATCGGATACAAGCGCAACAAGGTAGCCTTCTTTGTGCTAATCGGAGGCATCTGCGGCGCTATCGGCGGCTTCACCCTGCTCGAGTGGATAGCAGGCATTGCGTATCCACATAACGTGGGCGGCCGTCCTTTGAACAGCTGGCCCTCCTTCATTCCGATTACTTTCGAATGCATGATTCTCTTGGCTGCGCTAACAGCGCTTGTCAGCATGCTCGCTATGAATGGCCTGCCGAAGCCGTATCATCCGGTGTTCAATGTGCCGGCTTTCGGAAGAGCCTCGGTAGATAAGTTCTTCCTTTGTATTGAATCGAGTGATCCAAAGTTTAGGGCTGAAGAAACGGTGAGCTTTCTGGAAGGGCTAGGGGGAAGAGAGGTGTCGCTTGTTCCGGAATAACAAGGGTGCGGTCGTGCTCGGGCTGCTGCTGCTCTCGGTGGCCTGCCGCCAGGATATGCACAATCAGCCGCGCTACAAGCCGCTTGCGTCCACAAACTTTTTTGGAGACGGCCGCTCAGCCAGGCCGTCGATCGCGGATACAGTCGCGCGCGGGCAGCTGCGTATTGATCAGGCGCGCTACACCGGCAAGGTCAATGGCAAAGATATTGAGTATTTCCCGATTCAGATAGCACCAGCCGACGTCACCCGGGGTCAAGAGCGGTTCACCATTTACTGCTCGCCTTGCCATGGGCGTCTGGGCAATGGTCATGGCATGATTGTGAGTCGCGGTTTGCGCCAGCCGCCGAGTTATCTTGATCCCCGTTTGGTGAATGCGCCGGTCGGTCACTTTTTCGACGTAATGACAAACGGTTATGGATCGATGTATAGCTACGCCTCTCGTGTCGCACCTGACGACCGGTGGCGGATCGCTGCTTACATCCGAGCGCTGCAGCTTAGCCAGAACGCTCCGCCTGAGATTGCACAACAGTATGGAAATGCCAAGGGCGGGGGCCCGGCCGGAGGAATGAAGTGAGTAGTAGCGGACATTTAGAGAGCGTTCCCGTTCCAGAGATCAGGCTGGGCGCAAAAGCAGCCAGTATTGAGCGGATCGCGGGCGTGGTCGGTGGTCTCGGCTTACTGCTGTGCGTGGCGGGATTTTTTGCCAATCGCGCCGAGTTCTTTCAGTCGTACCTGTTCGCTTTCATTTATTGGAGCGGCTTTGCCTTCGGCGGCCTGGGCATTCTTCTCTTGAACAACGTGGTCGGCGGTATCTGGGGCGTAACGGCCCGCCGCTATTTGGAAGCGCAGATGCGTACCCTGCCGCTGGTATTTCTGTTTGTCATCGTGCTGTTGTTCGGCATGAAATATCTGTACCCCTGGACGCATGCCGACCTGGTGGCGGCCAATGACTATCTGCGGCAGAAGCACGCGTACTTAAACATTCCGTTCTTTATCGCACGCGTCTTTATTTACTTTGCGATTCTCTTGTTTTGGGGCATGCGGGTAAACCGGATGTCCGATCAGCAAGATGCCACCGGCGACCCCACGATTCGCGAGCGCATGAGAGCCTTCAGCGCTCCGGGCCTCCTGATCTTCGTGCTGACCATGACGTTTGCGTATATCGATTGGATCTTGTCGGCGGACGTGCAGTTTTACTCAACCGTTTTCGGCGGCTTGATCATCATCGGCGACGTACTTCAGACCTTTGCTCTGACAATCCTGACTATCATCCTGACGTCAAAGGATGATCGCTTTGGCGGCCGCATCAACTCCAAAGTGCTGCACGATCTGGGCAACCTGATGTTTGCCTTTACGATCTTCTGGACTTACCTGAGTGCCTCCCAGCTGATCATCATTTGGCCGGCAAACCTGCCGCAGGAACTTGTCTGGTATCTGGATCGCGTCAGCGGATTCTGGAAATGGATCACTCTGGGACTTGCGCTCACTATGTTTGTGATCCCGTTCCTGGCGCTGCTGTCCCAGGATCGGAAGCGAAATCCTCGCCGCTTGATCAAGATTGCCATTTGGCTCCTGGTGGCAAGGGCGATTGACGTTTTCTGGATCATTGAGCCGACCTTTCGTAGCTCCGGGAAGAGCTCGCTCCTTAATACGAGCCATGGATTCTCTATTTACTGGACCGATTTCGCCGCATTCCTCGGCTTGGGTGGAGTCTGGGTTTATGTGTTCCTGGGCCAATTACGTAGACGTCCTTTATTGCCCCTCCACGATCCGCGCGTAAGCCAGCCGATGCCGGAGGCGGTCATATTATGAACAGCACTCAAAGTCCCGACGGGAAATCAAACGAGCTCGTTCACTCCGAAACGACAAGGCATTCAGAGCCTCATGAGGGGCATGACGGGACCAGCTACGAAGGTGCCGACGCCAAAGCCGGAATAGTTGTCAGTTCCCTTGCCTTGATTGGCGGAACACTTGTCGTTGTTTTCTTTATGACGGTGGGTATCCAGAAATATATTCAGCATCGCGATCCGCTCGGTGAACCGCCGAGCCCTCTTGCTCCGGCGCGTGTCGTGCCCCCTGCTCCGCAGATCCAGGTGCAACCGTGGGAAGATCTCCCGCTGCTGCGCGCGCACGAGGATCAAGTTCTTAATAGCTCAGGCAAAGATGCCGACGGTCACTTCCATATTCCAATCACTGCCGCGATGAGTGCTGTGGTGTCGCAGTTGAAAGTCGAGCCGAACGCACCTGTAGGAATTACGACGCCGGGCGGCGAAGGGCGGAATTTCGCCGGCAGCGTCAACGACATGCCGCCCCAGTACCATCCGCCAACTATTCAGGGAGAGGTGCGTAAGAGTGCGCAGTAAAGCGACAGTCGGCCTAGCGCTCGTTCTTGCTACCGGAAGCTTGTTGAGCGCCCAGTATGCACGACCGAAAGTGACTAAGGGCGTCACCATCGAGCAGAAGCTGGGAAAGCCGGTACCGCTCGATCTGGTATTTCACGACGAAGCGGGCCAATTGGTTCCTCTTCGTTCATACTTCGGCGAAAAGCCGGTGCTTCTGTCGCTGGTTTATTTCAACTGCCCAAGCCTTTGCCCGATGAGCCTTCACGAAACGGTGGAAGGCCTGCGGCGTGTCCCGCTTGAAGCGGGCCGTGATTATGAAGTTGTCGTGGTGAGCTTCGATCCGAAGGATACGCCCCACGAAGCTTCGCTGACAAAAGTCAAGTACAAGAGCCAGTTCACCGGCCGCAAAGGGTTCGACGCAGGCTGGCACTTTCTTACCGGAGATCAGCAGTCTATTTCCAAGCTCGCTGACGCGATTGGGTTCCGTTACCGCTGGGATGACAGGAGCAAGCAGTTTATTCACGCGGGCGGCATCATGGTGGCAACCCCCGAGGGTAAGCTTGCGCGGTACTTTTATGGGATCGACTACGCACCGGCTGATCTGCGTATGGCGCTGGTCGATGCGTCGCAGCATAAGATCGGGTCACCGGTCGATTACGTTCTGCTTTTTTGCTTTCACTACGACGCAGCACAGGGCAAATATACGCTCGCAATCTTCAATCTGTTGAAGATTGCCGGGTGCGTAACGGTTCTGTTCCTTGCCGTTTTCCTATATTTTCTGATGCGAGACGATAAGACACGAAAAATTAAGGCACAGTGGAAAGAGGCGCAGCATGTTGGTTAGCCTCATTTTGCTGGCAGATCTGCCACTCTTTCCGATAGCGGCCTCCGAGCAAGCCGGTCCGATAGATAACCTGTATTGGTTTCTGACCATCGTTTCGGCGTTGATGACAGTGCTGATTTTTGCCGGCGTGATCGGCTTTGCTTGGAAATTCCAACGACGGCCCGGCGTAAAGGCAGTACAGATCGAAGGCTCGACAAAGCTTGAGCTGACCTGGTCAATTCTTCCGTTCCTGGTAATGCTGATCTTCTTCTGGTGGGGTGCCAAACTCTACTTCTCGGCGCAAAATCCGCCGAAGAACGCCATGGAAGTGTTTGTCACGGGCAAACAGTGGATGTGGAAGGTTCAGTACCCGGATGGCACTCGCGAAATCAACGCGTTGCATGTTCCGGTCGGCCAGCCTGTCAAATTGACGATGGCCTCCGAGGATGTGATCCATAGCTTCTCCATTCCGGCCTTTCGCGTTCGACACGACGTTGTACCCGGGCACTACGATAGCTTGTGGTTTACCGCCACCAAACCGGGTCGGTACCATCTCTTCTGCACTGAGTATTGCGGAAACTCGCATGCCGGCATGATCGGCTGGGTCGATGTGCTGGAGCAACGCGAGTACGCCAATTGGGCCGGCGGCGGCGGGGGAACTTCGCAGGGCAGCCTCGCTACACAAGGCGAGCAGCTCTTTGCGCAAAATGGGTGCGCGACTTGCCACCTGCTCGATCAACAGGGTCGCTGCCCGAATCTGCGCGGCCTCTACAACAAACCGGTTCAATTAAGCGATGGGCGCACGGTGCTGGCCGATGATTCTTACCTGCGCGAGTCGATACTCGAGCCGAATGCAAAGATCGTATCGGGATTTGAGCCGAATATCATGCCGAATTTCAAAGGGCAATTGAGCGAGGAGAACATCATTCAACTTATTGCCTACGTGAAGTCTCTTTCACCGGCGACTCCGGCCTCGCAGCAAGGCAGTCAACAACCGGCAGTTGTGATTGCGCCCAATAACAGTGGCAAAGTACCCGGCGCTACGAGTGCTGGGAGCACTGCTGCCGCCACACGGCGGACGAAGTAGTAAGGAATCTAAAATGGCAACCATTGCACCCACACACGGCACACCAGAAGTTGTCGAGCAAGACGTCAACTATCTGAATGTTGAACATGGCTGGAAAAGCTGGCTGTTCACAACCGACCACAAGCGAATAGCGATCCTGTATCTTATTTCGATCACGCTCATGTTTTTCGTGGGCGGCTCGATGGCGGTCCTTTTCCGCATCAATCTGCTTGAACCCGAGGGGCTCTTCTCGGCCGAGACTTACAACCGGCTCTTTTCCATGCACGGCATCGTCATGGTGTTCTTCTTTCTTGTGCCGTCTATTCCCGCCACCCTGGCGAATTTTCTGATTCCGATCATGGTCGGTGCGAAAGACTTAGCGTTTCCGCGCGTCAATCTGCTCAGCTGGTATATCTACGTCATTGGCGCGCTGCTCACCATGTATGCCGTTATTCGGGGCGGAGTTGATACAGGCTGGACATTCTACGCACCGTACAGCAGCACGTATTCAAACTCTTATGTTCTCGCAGCTGCGTTTGGGGTCTTCACCGCGGGTTTCTCCTCCATCCTGACCGGCCTGAACTTTATCGTGACTGTCCACAAGATGCGCGCGCCCGGAATGACTTGGGGTCGGCTGCCTCTCTTTGTCTGGGCGAACTATGCGACGGGACTGATCCAGGTTCTCGGCACTCCGGTGCTTGCGATTACGCTCCTCTTGCTCGCCTTCGAACGTATCGCTCACGTCGGCATATTCGATCCGAATATTGGTGGCGATCCGATCCTATTCCAGCACTTGTTCTGGTTCTACTCGCATCCCGCCGTGTACATCATGATTCTGCCCGGCATGGGTGTGATCAGCGAGATCGTTTCCTGCTTTTCCCACAAGCGGATTTTCGGGTACAACTTCATCGCCTTCTCGAGCATGGCGATCGCGGTTCTCAGCTTTGTCGTCTGGGGCCATCACATGTTCGTCACCGGCGAGAGCATGTACACCAGCATTGCGTTTTCGTTTCTGAGCTTCATGGTGGCCGTTCCGTCCGCGATCAAGGTATTCAATTGGACGGCGACCATGTACAAAGGCTCCGTCTCACTTCGACACCCCCATGCTTTATGCATTCGGCTTCATCGGGCTGTTCACAATCGGCGGGCTGACCGGGCTGTACCTGGCTTCGCTCGCAACCGACGTTGCCACGCACGGCACTTACTTCATCGTGGCGCACTTTCATTACGTGATGGTGGGCGGAATGGTAATGGCCTTTATGGGTGGCTTGCATTTCTGGTGGCCGAAGATCACCGGACGTATGTATCCCGAAGCTTGGTCGAAGTTCGCTGCCCTGATCGTATTTATCGGTTTCAACCTGACGTTCTTCCCGCAATTTATTCTCGGATATTTGGGGATGCCGCGCCGTTATCATGCCTACCCGCCGGAGTTTCAGGCGTTGAATGTGCTCTCGACGGCGGGCGCGTCGATCCTAGGTATCGGTTATCTCATTCCGATGATCTACTTCATGTGGTCGCTTAAAGTATGGCCCCAAAGCAGGTAAGAATCCTTGGCTTGCAACGGGGCTGGAGTGGCAGATTGCTTCGCCTCCAACCACTTTCAACTTCGATGAGACACCGGTCGTAACAGAAGAAGCTTACAATTACGGAGAACTGGAGGAAATCGTTGGCTGACACAGTTGTGCCCGTAGGTCACGATGAAGCTCACGGCGGAGGATACTCACCTTCGCCATCACTTTGCGACGGCGGAGCAGCAAATGGATGCGTCCATGCTCGGCATGTGGACGTTCCTCATCACCGAAGTGCTGTTCTTTGGCGGCATGTTCACTGCCTACGCCATTTACCGCGAACATGTATCCGGGAGCATTTGCCAGCACGAGCGAGTACATGGACGTGCCGCTCGGTGGCTCGAACACAGCCGTTCTGATCTGCAGCAGCTTAACGATGGCCATGGCCGTGCGAGCCTCGCAGCTCAGCCGGCGCAAGTCACTGATGAACTATCTTGTCCTGACGATGATCTTCGGAACTGTCTTCCTGGTCATCAAAGGCTTCGAGTACCACACCAAGTGGGTAGAGCACCTGGTGCCGGGATTTGGATTTCATTATGAACCGGCTTATTACCAACAGCATGCCCAGATCTTGTTTTTCCTGTACTTCTGCATGACTGGTATGCACGCGATTCACATGATCGTCGGGCTTGGCCTGCTTACCTATCTCTGGATTCAAGCCAGGCGAAACGTTTTCAGCGCGAACTATTATTCTCCTGTCGAGATGATCGGCCTCTACTGGCACTTCGTCGACATCGTCTGGATTTTCCTGTTTCCGCTACTCTATCTCATCGGACATCGCAAATGAGTGCACACGTCGCTATTCCTCCCGTCAAGACACTGGTAAGCGTTTGGGCTGCCTTAATCGTCCTGACCTTCCTGACTGCTGCCGTTTCCTATCTGGAACTCGGTGAGCTGAATATTATCGTGGCGCTGCTGATAGCGGTCACCAAGGCCTCTCTCGTCGTCTGGATCTTTATGGGCGTACGCCACACGACGAACCTTACCAAACTCTTCGTCGTGGCTGGGCTTGTCTGGCTGTTCATCATGATCCTGATCACCTACAGCGACTACGGAACACGTAGTTGGACCTATCAGCCCCAGCCTTGGGCCGATAATCCTGCTCACGGTCGAAGCCGGTAGTTGAGTTCCGTCTGCCATAATTCCCAGATCTCTTTCGCTTGTCGTAACGACATTTCCCCTCTGGATGTCTAACTTCCGAAGGAGTAAGAATGGCTGAGACGAGTACGGATGTAGTGAAAAGATATCTCGAAGACGCAATTGCGGCCGAGAAGAGTTTCGAAACGCAGCTGCAGGGTTTTGCGGCCGAGGGCGACAACGAGGTCGTCAAACAGGCTTTTCATCAGCATGCAATTGAGACTAAGAGCCAGTACGAACGGCTGACTGCACGATTGGAAGCCCTAGGCGGAAGCCCTTCGACCGGTAAAAGCCTGCTTGCGCACATATTCGGCTTGAGCCCGAAGGCTGCTCAGATCGGACACGAGAAAGAAGAGCGGACTACGCAGAATTTGATGATGGCGTTCGCGGTTGAGAACAGCGAGATTGCGATGTACGAATCGCTATCCGCAGTAGCGGAGGCTTCCGGCGACACGGAGACAGCTACACTCGCACGTTCAATTCAGGCCCAGGAAAAGGCGACGGCGGAAAAAATCTGGAAGTTTATTCCCGCTGTCGCTCTGGAGGCTTTTGAACGGCTCACCGGCGAGGCGGCCGTTAGTCACGCGCGAGCGACCACAATATAGTTTTTTCGATCTACTTTCTTGGCCTCTTTGCTGCCAGCGGCATGGAGGCCTTCTCTCCAAAACTCCATTTGTGAATAACAGGCTTCTCCCCTAGACCACTCTGGTCAGCTTGCGATTTCCGCGATTCTTTCTTTTCGAATCAGCTAAAATGACAAAGGTTTGCCGCCAGAAGGAATTCTAGACTGATGCATCGTAGTTCGTTGTTCTTCGGATTTCTGATTACCTCAGCAGCCTTACAGGCGCAGTCAGGTGCAAATCCGATCAGTAAGGATGTGAAACAGGCGTACGAGACAGTCAAGAACAATCTGCTGAAAACCGCCGATAAGGTATCAGAGCAGGATTTTGGCTTCAAGCCAACGCCCGAGATCCGGAGCTTCGGCGAAGTGCTAGGACACGCTGCCATGGCACAGAATCGAACATGCGCGGCCGTGGTAGGAGAGTCCGCTGCCAGTCTACCCGAAGGCACAAGCAAATCCGCTGTGTCCTCGGCCCTGAAGCAAGCCTTTTCCGAATGCGATAAAGCTTATGACTCGCTGACCGATGCCAATGCCGCAGATCTGGTGAAGCTGCCTTATGGGCAAAAGACGCGGTTAGGCGCTCTCGCTGGCAACACGACACACGACACCGAGCAATACGCCATCCTGAGCGTCTACATGCGACTGAAGGGTATCGTACCTCCCTCCAGTGAGCGTTCCTCCAAGTAAATAGGATCATCTTGAATACCAACGGAAAGACAGGAGATACGACGACCATGGCTCAGGAATATGGCAGGTTCGAGTGCAAGGTTTGCGGCGATCAGGTTTTTGTTCCGTTTGCGCAGCAACCGGGCACGGCCGGCGCGAGTCAGGAGCGCCAGGTGGAACTAACGTGTTCGCAAGGCCATACAGATTCATACGAAACTTCGAAGGTGACTTTTGTCAGTGCGAAACCGGTGGCGGCTTTGAAAGCCCGGCGAGCGATGGCTGGCATCGGCTAACGCCGTTTTCCCTCAGGCCTCTCGGTGAGAAGCTCATACGTGAGATTTACGTTTGCGTGCACCTGTATGTACCCAGGTGACAGCGGCATCATATCAGAGCTTTGCGCTTTACCGAAGTCAATCTGGGGAGCCGGCGACACAATCACCGGCTGTCCCTCTTCGATGCGCATCACACGCCCGAGCTTCAGGTGTAATGCGGTTGCAAGGGCCATGGCACTCTCTTCCGCCTGACTGGCTGCTATCCCTAGAGCTCTAGCCCGAACTGATTTTTCGCTTTCGCTCCGCATTGTAAAGTTCAACCGGTTTACGCTGGTCGCGCCTGCTTTCGTCGCAAGGTCGATCACCTTGCGCAATCGCGCAAGATCATCAATCGTGACTCGGACCGTGTTGCTCGCCGTGTAGCCTTGAATGACCGGCGCGGCTTCCTTCGGATACCTGAAATTGGGATTGATCGAGAAGTTCACCGTTTTTATGTTGGCCGGAGGAATCAGAGTTCGAAGACTTTCGATAACTGTATTCACGCGTTGCGTATTCTGATTGCTCGCGAGATCGATGGTCGCTCCCTGGGTGACGATCCCAACGTCCATCTCGGCTTGGTCGGGCTCGGCCGAGACTTGGGATTCGCCATGCACCCGAACCGAAGGCCATTCCGCGCCCGCCCTCGTTTCTTGCGCGAAGAGAGGTGCCAAAACAGCTAAGACGAGGAACGCAAATCGCATGTAAGCCGGCCGCTAAACCAACATAGCGCGATGCCAGGTTAGACCGATCCACGCGCCTGCCTCTACTTAGAACAGGATCTTCACCGCGAGTTGACCGATGCGCGGATCTCTCGCACTGGTCACGATCCCGAAATTGCCGTTGATGTTCCCGCTCGGATTGTAAAATTGCGCGTGATTGAAGACGTTGAAGAACTCCGCCCGGAACTCTGCGCTGATGCGTTCAGTAATGTTTGTGTCTTTGATCAATGAAAGGTCGAAGTTGTTCAAGCCGGGCCCGTGAAAGAACCGATTGCTTGCTGTCCCTGTGTGGCCGAGAGTCTCCTGCGTAAACTTCGTCACATCAAAGTACGGCTGCTGGGTGCGAGGGTTGCGCTCGAAACTCAGCACTCCTCCTAAATAGTTCGGAGTGTCGAGCGGCTGTGTAGTTATGCCAAGGAGCGAGCGATCATCGCTCTCGCTCAGCGTGATAGGCAGTCCGCTCGTGAAGCGGGTTATCCCCGCAAGCTGCCATCCCGCAGTGAGCCTTCGATACCGGTTGCCCGCCCAGATATCGATGGGCAGCCGATAGTCGTAACTGACTACAAAGCTATGCGGGACATCGAAGGCCGACAAGCTCCGGCTCAGACGATAATTCAAGGGATTGACTATGCTGGTGCGAGCGCCGGATGCATTGTCAATTGACTTGCTATACGTGTAAGCTGCCAAGAAGCTGAGTCGCTCGGAGCTGTAGCGAAGACTTGTCTGCAAGGAGTTGTAGTTCGAGTTCCCGATGGATTGGAAGTAGAGGTTATCTCCGAAATTCGCCCCAAGCGGACTCCGGGTTCCATTCACAACTGTGCCGTCCGCCCTGGTATAGACGCCATTCTCGCCGAAGGGTCCGCAAGTCGCGGTACCTGGTGCTACCTGGGCTGGGTTGCTGAGTCCTAGGCAGAGCGCTGGATTACCAGGGTTCGCGTCTACGCCGGTCATCAGCGCATGAGATTGGCTACCGACGTAGCCGACACTGAGAACCGTGGCCGATCCAAACTGCCGTTGAACGGTGAGGTGATAATCCTCTGCGTACGGTGTACGGTTGTGAATGGACCAGACAGGAAAGCCGCTAAGCGGAAGGAACGGCGAGAAATCGAAGTTGCTGGATCCCGGTTGCGCTGGCGTAAAAGGAAATGGCGCCGGATGGATCGCACCGTCGCTGCGGTTTACATATGGCCTTTCAAGGAGCGACGGTACCGGTGATACATAGAATTCGGCAAAGGGCGGCGCACCGGTAATTGAATAGACTTGGCTGCCCTCATTGTTGGTGTAGAAGATCCCATAAGCCGCGCGTATGCTGGTTTTCCCGCTGCTACCCAGAATCTTTGCCAACAGGCCACTGTCCGCTGACGGCGAATACGCGATTCCGATTCGCGGCGCGAAGTTACCCAGCGGCGTACGCGAAACTGTCTGTGGGATTTTGCCACTGCCGGGCCGAGCGTCTCCCGCAAAGACTAGTCCCTTCGGCGCTGTCGGAAATACCGTCGATTGCTCTCCCGCAATAAACGTGTCGGAGGTCTGGTTCCTGCCCTCAATCCAGTTCGGGATGATGTCCCAACGAACGCCATAGTTAACGGTAAGATTGCTCTTCACCCGCCAGCTGTCTTGTCCGTAGAACCCGGCGTACTTCTTGCGATTGTCGTAATCGAGCGTGCTTTCCTGCACAAACGAACTGGGTGCCCCTAACAGGAAATCCGCGAAATCGGAGCCCGTCTCGCTTCCCGTAAACGAAATAAATCCGTTTCCACCCACAATCGGAAACCGCTGATGAAAGCGCAGGTACTGGAACATGCCGCCCATCTTCAGCGTGTGATCGCCAGTCACTTTGGAGAAGTTATCAATGACCTCAGGCGGCGTTTCGTAGCGCTGGTACACGACGCCCGGAAGCCCGATGCTGAAATTATTGAAGCCGATACTGGGAACCCCTTCGAGGGTTGGCGCTGCCGGAACGATTCCGCCGGCTCCGCCCTCTTGAAAACCGAGCGCGCTAAGCTTGGTGCCCACCCCCGCAGTCGGCAAGTCTGCGCCGCCAACATACCGCGTCAGGTTGAATCGAAACTCATTTACGGCGGTGGGTCCAAATGTCTTCGTGTCGCTTACATTGATCTGCTGCGGATGGGCAGTCACCGCCGTCGGAAAACCTGGAACGTTATTTGTCCCAAATGCCTTCTGCAAAGTGGAGTCATCGATGAAGTAGTACAGCGAGAACGCCCCGAACCGGGTATTTCCATCGATACGGATTCCGCCGCGATTGTCGGTGCTGTCCTGATTGTTCGACGACGTTACGAGATTGCTGCCCTGGTTCGGAACCGGGATGAATGGAAGCAGTCCTTTGGCAGCCGGTGAGAATACGTTCTGTGGTATGACACCGTTCGGAAACACGCACGGGCTGCAGCCGGGAGTGTAGTACGGCTCACCGGCATTAACGGAATATCCAAGCCGCTGCGAAAGAACACTCGCGAAGTACGGCCCGTTGACGTTTCCGGATAGCAGGCTGGGATCCGCTGAAAAATCACCGCTGCGCTGTGCGGTCGAAGGTAGCGGCACCAACCCGGAACTCAGACCTCGCAGTTCGCGGGTGCCCTGGTAATCGACAAAAAAGAACAACTTGTCGCGGATCACCGGACCACCGAATGTTCCTCCAAACTGGTTACGCCGGAACACACCGCGCTTCACGTCGTAAAAGTTTTTCGCGTCCAGGTCTGTGTTCCGCAGGAACTCGAAAGCATCGCCGTGAAACTCGTTTGTTCCCGACTTCGTGACCACGCTGATGATTCCGCCGGCGAAATGACCATACTCCGCGTCAACGTTGTTCGTGATCACCCTGAATTCACCAATTGAATCCAGATTCGGGATCGTTGATGCGCCATTATTCCGCGCCTCCTCCACGCTCGCTCCATTCACCATGAATCCATTGGCGTCTTCGCGCTGGCCGTTGATTGACACGTTACCCGCCGAAGCGCTTTGGCCGTAGCTCGAGGAGTCGCCGTTGGTTCCCGATGATATCGGCACAACACCCGGCTGCAGGCCGAGCAGATCGGTGTAGCTGCGCCCGTTTAAAGGAAAGTTTTACATCGTTTTCCCGCCGATTACGTCGCCCACTTGCGTGTTGATCGTTTCTACTCGCAGTGCATCGGCCGCAACCTCCACCTTCGTATTCAGCGACCCGAGCGTCATCAAGACGTTGATTTCCAATGAGGCATTCACATCGACTTTGATATCCCTCTGCTCGTAGGTCTGAAACCCTGGGCTCTGCGCTTCGAGGTTGTACCGTCCCGGCGCTAGCGCAAGCAGTGAGTAAAGTCCTTGTGCGTTCGTCTGCGCGGTTTTCCTCTCTCCCGTACCTACCTGCGTTGCGGTCACGGTAGCAGCGCCAACCCCCGCCCCGGAAGGATCGGCTACGGTACCGGTTATTTTTCCCGTCACATCAGCCCGGCAGCACACGGCTGCCAACAACAGCGGCAGCAAGCAACACTTTCCTGAAAGCATAGACGCCCTTTCTCAGATGATCGATGATCGATATCATCCGTCAAAGAAGGCGTCAATACGGCCGTCTACCTCTTAACGCGGGAGACGGGTTGAGGATTCCAGGTCGTCCCGCAAAACCTGATCCTCGTTGTGCTTAGTCTTAAGCTCGCGGAAGCGTGCCAGAGCTCGTTCGGCTGCGGTCCGATTGCCGAGTTTACGATAAACCTGTGCGAGCGCGTACCAGGCTTGTGCCGACCCCGGATCAAGGTGTTCGGATTCTTCGAGTTCGCGAGCCGCTTCCGGCAAATGAGTGATTTCCGCAAGCAGCCTGCCCAGTTGATAGTGAGGCAACGCGTTTTCAGGCGCGAGCGCGATTGCACGATGGAGCTCTCTGCGGGATTCTTCCACGAAGCGCGCGTTGCGTGCGCGAAGCAGCAGCGCTCCCAGTTGCGTGTGCAAGCGGGCGTTTTCAGGTTCGAGTGCAATGGCTCGCCGGAAACTCGAATCGGCCTCCATCGCCCTCGCGCTGGTGTAGGCGTGCCTTGAACAGCAGATATCTGGCATCGGTTGGCTCGAGTTCGGTTGCCCGCTCGGCCTCGGCGAGCGCTCCGGCCCCATCGCCGAGGTCAAACAACGCCTCTCCCCGAAAAAAGTAATCGCTGGCCGTACTCGGGCTGCTAAACATGGCCAGAACCTTGTCGGGCTTTCTCAACTGAAGCCACGCCTCTGCCAAAAGCGAACCGGCCTCTTCTGCGTGTACGCCGGAGTTGATGGCTTGCTCGAAGTAGGGCACGACATCGGCTCCCCTGCCGGCAGCCAAAAATAGTTGTCCTACGGCTGCACTTCCCTCCACATCCTTGGCCCTAAATTTATCCGCTTCTTTCTTTGCGTCGCCGGCGCGATGGAGCGCGAGACAAGCTCGAACAATCTGAAATTGCACATCGGCGCGATCGGGCTGAAGCTCCCGCGCACGGCGTAAATCGCTCAACGCCTTTGCGGTAGCCGGAAAGGATGTCCTCCGATTGAACAGGATCAGTCTGGGCCAATAGGCGCGGCCCGAAGAAAGCCGCAAGAAGAGCTATGAGCCGCAGTGCCACTCGGCGTCAGGCTACACCGAAGCGGGCCTTTTCTCCATGGCGGCGGCGGTCCGCCGATTCTCATACAGAGTCAGCACGGCAGTACCCGTCAACACCAGCAGTCCGCCTGCTATTTGTGCAAACGAAACGCGCTCGTGGACCGTCACAATCGATAGTAGAAGTCCGAAGAGTGGCAGTAAGTACACCGACACAGACACTTGCCCCACTTCCAGGCGGTTCAATACCCACATCCAAAGCACCATCGCAATGCCCCATGAAAAAAAGCCGAGTACGAAGATTGCTCCCCAAACGCTGGTCGCATAGCCAGTCACTCGATAGAACGGCTTCGCTTCGGTCAGGACTGAGATAACGGCGCAAGCTGCAGCCGCGAAGACGTAGCTGTAGACAAGCACCTCTAGCTCGCTATAGCGCGCGAGAAGGTCCTTGCTGTAAGTGTTATAGAAAGCGCTGCCCAAACCCGCCAGGAAGATGACGAGATTGCCAATCAGCAGCTTGCCTCCGAACGAGGCCTGCGCCAAGTCGCTCATCGATAGCAAAACAGTTCCCAGCAAACCAATCGCAATGCTCAGCACACGCACGAGCGTTAACTTTTCTCCCAGCATGACGATGCCCAGTGCAGTCATTAGCAGCGGAATCGTTAAGGACAAAATAGCTGCATTCGAAGCCGAAGAATGCGAAATGCCCCAGGCGAGCAGCACGGAGGGCGGAACGATTCCGAGTACGCCTAAAACCGCGAAGTTCCAGAGCCTTTTTCCGCGCGGCAGCGCACTCGCCGGGTTCTTGGCTCGAGACCGCAACAGAAGCGGCAATAGAAGCAGGGTCGAAAGAAGTAACGTCCAGAAGTTCAGTGCACCCGGCTCCATCCCATCGCTGGCGATCTTGTAAGCCGGATACTGCGCCGCCCAAAGAAGGTTGACGAGTAAAAGGCAGCCGAAGTTGACCCAATTCGAAGGAGCCTTCGTACTCATAGGGCGAGCCGGCTAAGTAAGCCTCCATCCACTACCAACGACGTGCCCGTGATGTAGGCCGCGGCCGGAGAAGCAAGGAACCACACCGCGCGCGCAATGTCCTCCGGTTGACCCACGCGCCCGAGCGGAATCGCACGGCCCATCGATGTCACCGTTTCTTCAGGGTTCGGCTGATTGCGCAGAAACACTTCCATCATTCCGGTTTGAATGGCTCCCGGACAGACAGCGTTTACTCGCACTCCATCAGCCGCAAAATCGAGTGCCATCGAGCGGGTAAGACCCATCAGCCCTGCTTTCGTAGCCGCATAAACAGAAATTTTAGGCTCGTTTGCAAAGGCTTGTACCGACGCGATGTTGACAATTGAGCCAGCGCTCGCTTTCAGATGCGGATAGGCATACTTTGAGCACAAGAACGCGCCGCGCAGATTCGTATCGACAATCGCTGTCCAGTCCTCGCTCGTGTACTCGTCAGCCGGCCGGTATCGCTCGATGCCTGCGTTGTTGCAGAGCACGTCGATACGCCCGAACTCTCGCACCGTTTCGTCCATCAGAGCGGCAATCTGGCTTTCCTCGCGAACATCGCTGCGGATGAACCGGACGTTTGCCCCGTCCTGCCGCTAGCGCGCTCTCAAGCTCCGAGCCGCGCTCGGCGTTGATGTCAGTGATGACAGCTGCCTCACCATTCTTGACAAATTCTCTGACGATCGCCCGCCCAATACCGTAGGCTCCGCCAGTTACAACCGCTACACGAGACGAGATCATCTGTTTCCCCAATCAGCAATGGAGGCGCGGCGCTCTCTCGGCCGCCGCACGCTCGAATCGCTCCATTGCGTCGCGATTTATTTCGACCCCCAAGCCTGGCTTTACCGGCAGGGGAACAACTCCGTCACTCATGCGCAGTTCGTCTGTAACGAGTTCCTTGCGCAGGGCCGATTCGCACAACTCAGCGGGCAGAAATTCGATGAAAGCGCAGCTCGGAGTTGTTGCCGCAAGGTGCGCCGCGGCGGCGATCGAGATACCCGTTTTCCAGAGATGAGGCACGATCGTCAACCCACGCTTCTCCGCCAGATCGCAGACACGCTTTGCCTCGGTCAGCCCGCCCACGCGGCCCATATCCGGTTGGACAACCTGTACCTTTCCTTTATCCATCAAATCGATAAATTCAAAGCGCGTCGCCAGCCACTCACCTGCGGCAATCGGAATCGGCTGTTCCGTCGCAACCCGGGCGTATCCATCGAGATCGTCCGAAGGAAGCGGCGTCTCGACGAAAAACAGATTGAAATCCGCCCACGGACGTATTGCTTTCAGACACGTGTCAGCGTCCGGAAACGCATACTGCACATCGACCATCAGAGTGAAATCAGGCCCGACCGCCTTCCGCACGGCCCCGATCACTTCCGTCATTTCTTCATGCGAAGCTTTCAGCCCTTTATGGGCGTAAGGACCGCAGGGAGTGACTTCAATTTTTGCTGCCTGAAAGCCCAATTTCCGTGCTCGAACCGCCCACTGGAGGATAGACTCGCGATAGGCCTCGAACGAACTCACCTCCGGCTGCAGCGATGCATACGGAGTAATAGAATCGCGCGTTGCTCCATTCCCGAGCAGCTGGTAACAGGGCTTGTTCAGGGCCTTTCCACGAAGATCGTGCAATGCCATGTCGAGCGCCCCTATCGCGTGGATCATGGCGCCTCGGCGCCCGTTCATCGCCGAACCCAGATAGAGTTTTTCCCACAGCGCTTCCACTTGCAGCGGATCCTGCCCGATCAACATCTCCGTCAAGCCCAGCCCCATCGTGTGAGTACCCGGCGCTTCAATGCAGGCTCGGGCGATCCATGGATTCACATCCGACTCGCCAATTCCCGACAGGCCTTCATCAGTGTGAATTTCGACGACGATATCGTCCTGCGCCGAACTGGTGGCGCCGGTATCGTATACCGGATCGAGCAGAACGTGGCAATCGACTTTGGAAATTTTCATTTCACCTTCCGAATCTTCGATTGCTGTTCAGTCTTAGATTGCGAGAGAGATTGGCGCTGCCAGACTTCAGCAAACTTGTCGAACGCAGCAGCCGCTGCTGCCGGATCTCGCGCCACAATGGCTTTCAGCAACGGCGCATGGGTCTGCGCATCCTGCTTCAGGTTGAATCCATGACGAGTGGCAATCGCGCTAAACCCGAATAGCGGCACAACTACCCGCCGTAGCGTGTCAGCCAGGCAAGCGTTTTTCGTTGACTCCCAAACAGCTTCGTGCCACGCGAGGTCTGCCGTGATGTACGCAATGTCATCTCCCGCGCGAGCTGCTTCGAGAGACGTTTTATGAAGTTGCTGCAGATTATCGATGGCCTCTGTGTCCGCCGAACGAGCCGCTTCCTCGAATGCATACCGCTCCAGAACCCTGCGCACCGCGTAGATCTGTTCCACTTCCTCCAGGCTCAGTTTCGTCACATGGGTGGTTGCATTCGGCTTTTTGGTTATCAAACCCTCGGTTTCCAGCTGGATCAGAGCCTCGCGGGTGGCTGTTAAGCTGGTACCCAAACGGTCCGCTAGTGCTCTCTCAACCAGGCGCTCTCCGGGTAGAAGAGAACGGTTCAGGATAGCCTGACGGATCTCCTGAACAATCTGTTGCCGCAGCGTGGCTTGCACCAGTTTTCGTTCCGCTAGAGGCATAAAGTCGGCGAATGAACGATCATCAGAACATCATATCCCTGCGTGGTTTCTTGATCGCGCAGTTGCGCCAGCGGTATCGTCATCTACTTTGCGAATAGAGATCCACCAGCTGATCGGGCCTGACGCCGACATATGCTGGGCCAAGTCCCTTCGCAATATTCGCGGCCATATCCATGTTCGTCAGCCAGTTCGCAAGGAACACGTGCAGGAACGCGGGCCGCTGCGGAGGAACGTTCCTCTGAATCTCTTCAATGGCGGTGGTCTCCATGCGTCTCCTGCCCGCCGGGGTAAACGTGAGATCACCGACGCTCAATCCGTTCACCGCGCGGAAAACTGGCTTGCCGTGAGCGGTCGTTAGCAGGTTTTCGTTGTTGGTGATATGAGTTCTTCCGTAGTTTGCAAAAATTCCGGTAATGCCCTCAATCCCGGCGAGCGTAGTAAGCCGTTCGGGTGACATCTCGGCAAAGGTCGCAAGCACCGTCGAGTCGATCCGGGAACGGTATTCGCCCGAAAGCTTTACAAAATCTTGCAGTATTTTCGCCCGCTCATCCGCTGGATAATTATCGGCGAAGTTGTCCTCATGAATGTACCCAACGCCCGTCAGCGCGTTGACGAAGTAGTCGTTGGGCTTGGCGTGCTTGTAAAAGTAGTCGAGGATGTTGGGCATCGTGTCGCTCGCGCAAGGCCCCGTGTGCCAGCCCATGGCCACCGCGCCATGCTGGGGATCATCGAAGAGCTTGCGGTAGTAGTGCCGCAGAAAGTTCAGTCCATCGCCGTCTGATCGAATGAAAGAGTAGTAGATCTTGTCTCGCTCCAGCTTCAGCTTCGCGGCCGGCTTCTGCTTCAACCGGGCCGTGGTACCGGAATGCACCGACAGATTACTGACTGTCGGCGAATATCCGTCGTAAGCAGAACACACTTCGAACTTTCCGCACTCGCTTGCCAGACGCACTCCGTCCCATTCGCCTACGCCCGCTTCCTTGCCGACGCCGTTGCCTGGCCAGCCCATGCAGGGAATGTTCGGCGGCCACTTCATCAGCACTTCGCGAGCGAATTTGAGTTCGTCTTCCGGCGCAGCCTGTGGATTCTCGGCCGCATCGTCATGGTTCGCGATCCACAGAAGCGGAATCTTGAACTCAGTCACATAATCCCGAATCGCCGTAGTCGCCGGGTCAAGAAAAGCAACGGCAGCGCGGGAAAGCTGGTCGCCAATCTGCTCGTAAACCCACCGATACGCATCTACGTCCCGCTTGAAGTGCAGCCGCCGCAGATCCATCCCGACTTTGCTGGAATCGGGATAAGCGCCAGCCGGCAAGCTGTACTGCGCCATAGTGGCGGGCGTTGCCACTAAGCCATCCGTCACCGCCGCCAGCATCGTCGCTACATTCACCGTGGCCGGAATCTGCGGGTCCGTCACAAACATCCGAGTCGCCAGTGGGAGAAAGCGCTCGAAAACCTCGCCAACTTCAAGCCGCTGAACCTCTCGCACGTCACCGCGTTCGCGCAGCCAATCCAGCCATTGCTCGTCCCATGGATCCTGGATGAGATAGAGCACGGGTTCCCGCCGGTTCGCCAAGCCTTGCAGGCAATGCAGCGTGAGCCGCATGTCCGCCCCGGCTGTTGTCAGCTCCATCAGGTTCATCACGTATAGTTTGTTGGCCGGTTTCGCCGATTTTGGACAAACATGAACTGAACGCAGGCTGGAGTCTTCCGGATGAGCTTGACCGGACAGCAGCAAGCCTCCGGCCAGAGCGCCCGAAGTGTGTACGAATGCCCGGCGGCTTAAAGGAGAGGTCATGAAATCAATGATCGATCTTGGATCGTTCTAACATACAATCGACAGATGAGTCAAACCGACAATCTATCAGGCGGCCGCTTTCATGGATCCTCTTAGCAGGCGCAGCTTTCATTCTGTGTTGGGCGGAGCAGCCGTGTCTGCTGCATTCGCTCCGCTCTCATCTGGAGCGGCTGAGCTCGGCTCAAGCTCGGTCTTTCCTTACGGCACTTATGTCTATCGCGAATCGGCCCTCCCTTTCGATCAACTCAAGGCCTGAAAACCTGCGCTGGAAGGCGAACGCCTTTCGTAGGAGCGATCCCGGCAAGCGTCGGATTCTGGCACATAGCGCCGGTCCTCAATACGGCAGTTCGGTTGATTGGCGGTGGGCGCGTGAACGCGACATTTACGGCAGTTCTTGTTATCCCGGATGGAGCGAGTATCAAGACCCGGGAGTCTCCGATGCGCAGCGTCTCGAGAAGGCGCCAGTCCTGACGCAAATGCTCGACAACGCGATCAAGTGGGATTTCGTTCGCGGCGCGAGCAGGAGCGGAGAGTTCTGGACAGCCGAACTGCAAGGCGGTCGTGCGCCAGGGGTATTAAGCCTGACCGCGTACCCGACCCTGGCGATATCCGCCGCTGGGTGATGAGCGCGCTTGCGGGCGGAGTACATGGTCTCTGTTTCTGGAACCATCGCATCGAGCGCTTCACGGACGAAGCTTCTTCTTCAATCCAACGCATTCCCCCATCGAGCAGACACTTCCAGCCGCGAGCTTTCAATCGGCAACCGACCTACTCGGCGCAGCGCTTCCTCTTTCGGGCGGTAAGCTGCAGATCGCAGTCCCGCCGGTAGATGCACTCTGCGTTTTGATGTCGTGACCGCAACAGCTAATAATATGAGGGATGCTAAACCGCAGAAGTTGGTTCGCCAGGCTTAGTTCGTCCGCTGTCGCTGGCCTGACCCTTGGCAATAGGATCGAGGCGGAACAGGCGCCTGCGCCTCAGCCCAAACCTCTCGACCTCGCGCAGTACCAGCCGCGAAGCATGCTGCACGTCCGAGAAACACATGTTCCTCGATGCCGCTATCCGCTGATTGATATCCACGCTCATCTTTCCCTCTCAAAAAAAACCGAAAAGGGCGTCGCCCTCGCTGCTCAACGCGAGTATCTGGCCGGTCCCGAAGCGCTCCTGCCCGTCATGGAGGCTTGCAATATTCAGGCTTTAACGAATCTTACCGGCGGTTTCGGCGCTGGCCTCGCGGAAACAGTAAAGAAATACGACGAGGCGCATCCCGGCCGCTTCTATACCTTCACCGAACCTTCTTACAACCGCTTGCTCGAGCCGAACTACCCAAAGATCCAGGCCCAGGCCATCGCCGATGCGCAAGGTGCCGGGGCGAAGGGCCTAAAGATTCTGAAAACTCTGGGCCTCTACCTGCGCACGAATATCACGTCGGGCAAACTAGTCAAGATCGACGATCCCCGCTTCGACCCGATGTGGGACGCCTGCGGGCAACTCAAAATGCCCGTCGCCATACACGTCTCCGATCCAATTGCCTTCTTTACCCCAACTGACCGTTTCAATGAGCGTTACGAAGAACTGAACAATCACCCTGATTGGTCTTACTACGGAGGCGACTTCCCGTCGAATGCAGAACTCCTCGAAGCGCGTAACCGCGTCTTCGCCCGGCATCCGAATACGCAGTTCATCGGCTTACATGTCGGTAACTTCGCCGAGGATCTGGGAAACGTCGGTGAAAACCTCGATCGTTATCCGAACTTCTTCGTCGATATCGCGGCGCGCATCGGCGAGCTCGGGCGGCAGCCGCGCACGGCCCGTAAATTCTTCGATAAGTATCAGGACCGCATTTTATTTGGTACCGACGCCACGCCAAATGCTGACCGATACCCGCAGCAGATATTCAACGACAAGCTCTACGAGATCTACTTTCGCTTTCTCGAGACGGACGACGAATACTTTGACTACGCACCCGCCCCTGTGCCTCCGCAAGGCCGCTGGCGCATATATGGCGTCGAGTTGCCCGACGACGTTCTACGTAAGGTCTATCTGGCTAACGCCGCCCGTCTGCTGAATATTTCCGCTGCAGGCGCCTGACGTATACAATTGAGAAATTCTCATGCTGGCTCAAGGAGGCTTTTCATGCGTCCAGTTCACAAGCGCGCCGTTGCCCTGGCATTTTCGGGTTTGATCGTCTTGAGTTCCGCAATCAGTGCTCAAACGGTCGTTAAACCCTCGGGCCGCGTCGTCATCGTTGCTCAGTCCGGATCCGCCGACGTGGTCGGTTCAAATTCCGAGGCGCTTCAAAGAGCAGCGAACCTCTTGCACCCCGGCGATACGCTCTTAATCAAAGCCGGAACCTACACGATGGACAACAGCCTCTTCATTCCTTCCAACGTGTCTGTGAAGGGAGAGCCAGGCCAGACAATTCTGCGAAAAAGTCGCGGCGTCGAGAGCCCGCTGATAGAAGACGGCGACTATGGCGAGACGTTTTTGGCAGTCGCTGACCCGAACAAGTTCCGTCCCGGAATGGGAGTCGCGGTCATGGACGACAACTCAAACCTCGGCTGGGCTATTACTGTCTCGGCCGTTGCGAGCGTGAAAGCTCCCTACGTGATTATCAATCCCATGACGGTGCGTGACTACGACGAGGAGCAGCACCACGCTCGCCTGACCAATACATTTCCAATCCTCTGCGCAATCGATGCGGCGAACATTGTGCTCGAAGACTTGATCGTCGATGGCAACAAAGCCGAGAATGCGTACATTGATGGCTGCCGCGGTGGGGCGATCTATATGTATCGCGTGCGCAACGTCACGGTCCGAAATTGCACCGCCCGGAACTATAACGGCGATGGTATTTCCTTTCAGATCAGTGAAGGCGTCCAGGTATTAAACAGCGAGTCTTACGGCCACGCCGGCTATGGCGTTCACCCGGGCACTGGCAGCGTTAACTCGCTCGTGAAAGAGTGCCGCATGCACGATAACGGCGACATCGGCCTCTTTCTCTGCTGGCGCGTGCGCCACGGCCGCTTCGAGAACAATGTTATCGAGCATAATGGCCACTACGGGATCTCGATCGGTCACAAAGATACCGATAACGAGTTCATCGGCAACACGGTGGCGAAGAATGGCATTACCGGCGTGTATTTTCGGAAGGAAACGGCCAAAAATAGCGGCAGCCGGAACACCTTTCGAGGCAACAAGGTGCTCGACAATGGCAATGCCCGCGAGGGCTACGGCTTTTACGTTGAACCATACGCGACCGATCTGGTTATCGAGAACAATCAGATCGCAGATACGCGCAGCGCGAATCGAACACAGCGATACGGCATTTACAAAGCTCCTGGCGCAGGGTCTGTCGAAGCCAAGAACAACGAAATGTCGGGACACAGTGCTGGTGACTATCACGACGCCGGTTTGCGTGCCGATATTCGGCGTTGAGGGTCAGGCAAGGGTCTGCTGTGACCACTCCAGAATCATCTGGTCGTCTGAATCTGGCTTTGCTCGGAAAACCAGTTTCGGAGCATTGCCAGCCGATAAGTACGCCGCCTCCGCCCCTTTGTATTTTTCGCGAACGGCCGCAAGCGGCATTGGCTCCTGTTGCGGGCCTTTCATGTTGACCATCCACACCGCTCGCGGAACAAGGCTTGCGCAAAGATCGGGCAGGTCAAATTTTTGGAGAATCCCAAATGCGACCGCCGATACCGGCAGCTCGTAGCTCTTCGACTCCACCACCGATGCGAGCGTGGCGATCGTATCGTTCAGCAGCAGCGCGTGCACTCTGCTGTCCAGGCCCGCAGCCATCAGGCAGGGCAGTCCGCATATTCCGTTGCCAGAAACGGCCAACCGCTGAACGTTCACATCCTTGCGGCTCTCGAGATAATCTAGACACCGCAAAACATCCCACACCTGCTGGCCGATAATCGGGAATCCGGCGCTCAGGTTCACTAGGGCGTAAGCTTCCTCTACACTGTTGCCGTAAAAGCGCGGACCTGCCGCGGGAAAATCCGGCGTCGTAACTCCCACCGTGCGCACGTCGATTGAACACACGGCCATTTGAGCTCCCGCAAATCTCTCTACCAGAGACCACCGGTCGAACAATGCATCTTTGCCGCCGTCCGAAACCATCAGCACGACCGGAAGCTTGGCCGCCGCGGCTTCTGGCTTTAAGAACCATCCCGGTACTCGAATGCCCGGCTCAGATTCGTATTGGAACTCCTCTATCGAAACATTCTGCAGGCGCCTGGTGGAAAGAGCCTTCACTCTCAAAGGGCTTTTCTGATGCGGCAAATCAAGCACCTGCCGCAGCTCCGTCTGCAACTCGTCAGCGGACGTGCTCTTCGAGTTCTGCTTATAGCTACGGAGCCGGTCGTAGTTCACCTGGAAAGCGGCCCGGCCGCCCAGTGATGTCAGCACCTGCCCGGTCGTGGTGCACCAGAGGCTTGATTCAGGCGCATCCTCAAAGGCGATCTCGTCACCACTGTGTTCGCCTTCCGGGAACCACCGGCCAAACCACCGGTAAGTAGATTGGCGATGAAAGTAGTCGTAATCGTGAGGGAGTGTGGAACTCGATAAGGCAACCTTTTCTTTTGCCCCGTGGACACCATACACCGCGCTCAACTCTGCGAAGATTTCGCGGTTGCCCTCAACGTAGTGCGGCGAATACGTCGTGCCTGCATCAATAGGCGTGTAGCAAATAAGTAAAGGCTTCGGAGCAAAGGCGTAGAGAAGGTCGCCGCGGTCGAGCGCGTGTTTCAGACCGCCAATCATGTTCTGTTCAGCATCGGCGTATGCGCCGGGCGGCTGGTAGTCGGCCCCCGCCAGATTTTCGGTGTGCCCTTCCACAACAACGGCCGCCTGAATACGGGGCTCGAGTGCACACAGAAACATAGTCTGCGTACCGCCGCCTGAATGCCCGCAGCAACCGATCTTTCCCGAATCGACCTCCGGCCGGCTCACCAGATAGTCAAGGGCACGAATCCCGTCCCAAGCTTCAAACTGGGTGGTGGTCGAGCCAATCAGGAGAGCAGGCCAGCCGAAGCGGTCATGTTCGCCCGTCGCACCGAAAAGCGAACGCTTTTTATCCGGATCGATGTACTGGAAGCGCTCGCCCTGGCCCGGTGGATCCCAGGTCAGAACGGCGTAACCCCGCCGCGCAAGATTCTGGAATAAAGTCTGGTAGCTCTGATACGTTTTGCCTTCGGACGCGTGCCCGACGGGAGCTAATATACCCGGGCAGGGTTTGGTTCTGCCCTTGGGTAGGTACAAGTGAGCGGGCACGTAAAACTCTGGTTGACTCTCGAAAATGACTTTCTCGATTCGATAGTCCGCTCGCTCGATCACCCCGGTGACTTTGGCATTCAACGGCGATGTCTCCGGCTTGCCTCCAATAAGCTCCCACACCTTCTCACGCACCATTGCCGCGCGCGCGGTGGCCTGCGCCGGAGACCGAACGCTGGCGAGCGCCGACTTTCGTTGACCTCGCGCCTGGTTTACTCGCTTGGTCAGATAATTTGGAAGATCGTTCCAATAATCTCTGCTCGCCTCGCCTGCTGTTGCAGCTGTGCCGGCTTCCACTCGCTCTTGCGCATTCGCTTCAACAGATAGACTTGCGAACGCGATGGCGCTTGTTTGAAGGAACCCGCGCCTGGATTTAGCAATCCGGTCCATATGTGGCGCAAGTCTAGCATGATTAGCGGATTTCACAAGCGTCTTTCTTGCTTCTCGTAAATCTTTCCAGTAAGTGCCTGGAATAACCTGCAAATCACCATTGACGTGTTTACAAACTTCTCCTATACTTCGTTATCGGTCCTTAGAAATGGGACCGTACTGAGGTGGGACGCGCTTCAACTCCCTCGTCTCGAGCCGGGAAAGCTTTCTCGGGTGCGTCTACAAATCAGGTCTGGACTCCTGGGGAGGTGTGCCTTGACCGTTCTTAGAAGCTCTTTCTTCGCTCGATTGTTTACCGGCTTATTACTAAGTGCGGCAGCATTCGCGCAATACACGACCTCTTCTCTCGCGGTCGCGATTTCGGACCCGTCCGGTGCGCCAGTTGAACAGGCAAAAATCACGATTCGCAATCTTGAAACGGGCCTTCAGCGAACCTCCAACTCCACCGGCGGGGGAACTTATACTTTCACTGCGCTACCGGTCGGCAGCTACGAGGTGAGCATCGAAAAAACGGGCTTCTCGAAATTCTTGCAAACCGGCATTACGCTCACCGTTGACCAACCAGTCAACATCCCGGTGCGGCTGCAAATTGGAAGCGTGCTCGAGCAGGTCACCGTTGCCTCCGACGCGGAGTTGATCAACACGGAATCCGGAACAGTCGGCCAGGTAATCAACAGCAAGAAGATTGTGGATCTTCCGTTAAACGGCCGAACGCCGCAGAGTCTGCTGTTCTTAACTGCCGGAACCGTGAACGAAACCGGCAATTACTGCCTGGTGAATTGCCAGGGCGGCGTCTACCCGGGCGAGCAGGACGCGAATGTAAATGGAGCTGGTCCGCGCGGAGTCAATTATCAGATGGATGGCGGCGGTCACAACGATACCTATCTCAACGCAAACCTTCCCTTCCCCAATCCGGACGCTATGCAGGAATTCAACGTCGAGACCGACAACCTCTCGGCCCAATACGGCATCGGAGCAGGTGCGGTCGTGAACCTGGTAACCAAGTCCGGCACAAATACAATCCATGGCGACGTCTTCGAATTCGTGCGTAACGGTGATTTCAATGCGCGAAACTTCTTCGCTCCCACTCAAGACACGTTGAAACGGAACCAATACGGGGGTGCGATCGGCGGGCCGATCTTGAAGAACAAGCTGTTTTACTTCGGCACCTACCAGGGCACGAAGATCCGAAGCGCTGCGCAGGGAAACGTGCAGTTTGTCCCAACGGCCGCTGAGCGCGCCGGAGATTTTTCGGGATCGGGTATCACGGTCAAAGATCCGGTGACCGGGGTCGCTTACCCCAATGACAGGATTCCGGCAAACCAATTCAGTGCGCCCGCCCAATACTTTCTCAAGTACATCCCGCTGCCCAACGGACCGGACGGGCAACTGACTTTCGCAGGTGCAAACATCGTGCAGAACGACGACCAATACCTTCTGAAGGTCAACTGGATCACAGGCAAGAATCAGTTAAGCGGCAGTTGGTTCTGGACGCATTTCAACGAACCGCCCGACGTCGCGATCGGCTCGCAGAACATTCTGGCATCGGATTCCAACGGCAATCGAGTAACGGTAAAAAATCTGGCGCTCAACGACACTTATTCGTTCTCGCCAAGAGTGCTCTTCAATACTTGGTTTAGCTGGACATCCCAAACTGGAGGTTCGCTTTCGGGCGCGCCGTTCGGCTTCCCGGCGGCTGGTATTGCGATCGCCGCTCCCACACCTCCTGAAATGAGCCTCTACGTCAACGGCTTTTTCAACTGGCAGACGAATCACCTGGGCACTTTCGATCGGGGCGATTACTCGTTCCGCGAAGACGTCACGCTCGAGCGCGGAGCTCACGAAATTCACCTTGGAGGTGAAGCCCTGCACGTCTCCAACAAACTGGTCAACACCTACAACATGTCGGGCCAATTTAGTTTCGGCAATGCGCTTTCGGGCAGCAATCTCTCTGATTTTCTGCTCGGGGCCGCATCGAACTTTGTTCAGGGCGGCGGCGAATACAAAGACTTGCAGGGCGTTCTGTGGAGCCTGTATGTGCAGGACAATTTCCGCGTCACGCAGAAGCTTAAGATTGAAGCCGGTCTGCGTTGGGATCCTTATTTCCCCTACACCGAACAGAGAGGGCGAGTGGTTTGTTATCTCCCGGGCACGAATAATGCTTCGGCTCGCTTCCCCAATGCTCCCTCAGGAATGCTGTTCGGAGGCGATCCTAGCTGCCCGAAGGGTGGCTCGGAAACCGACGCGTTGAACATCGCCCCGCGTCTCGGCTTCTCCTATCAGCTCGGCAAGAACACCGTTCTACGCGGCGGCGCCGGTCTCTACTACACTCCCCCGGGCAATCACGAATCGAACGGCATGGTCGATACCGCTCCTTTCAGCCCTCAGTTCAACTACTCGGGTCTGGTTAACCTGGCGGCTCCTTTCAGCAGTATCGGTATCCCCAATCCGTTTCCTGCTCAGTACGCAAGCACCGCCCCTCCGCAAAATGTTCAATTCACGCTGCCCATATCCATCTATGGCACCTTTCAGCACAACTGGCACATGCCCGAACTTGCAACCTGGAATCTGAACCTTGAGCACCAGTTCGGCCAGTCATGGGTTGGCAGAATCTCTTACAGCGGAAACAAGGGCACTTATCTTTCGAGTGGAGTCTTGGGCTTCAACGAGCAGAATCCTGCCATCTACATCCCAGGGGCTTCCAATCTCGACAACACACAGCAGCGCCGCATCAATCCGGCGTTCGGAAGCGTCGGTTTGTTCTCTTCGGACAACAACTCTCATTACGAGGCCCTGAAATTGAATGTGGAGAAGAGGTTTACTCGCGGTCTGTCCGTTTTGGCAAATTACACGCGCTCACGAGTCATCGACGATCTCAGTGCAAACGGAGCAAACGGCCGCACGGACCCGTTCAACCGGGGCTTCGACTATGGCCTCTCCAACGACGACTTTCCTAACGTGTTCAACTTCTCGGCTCTTTGGCAGATTCCGTCAGCCCCCCTTCACGGGCTGGCAAGCAAGCTGGTCAACGGCTGGGAATTGACTGCCATCACCAACTGGCGGTCCGGTTATCCGTACTCGATCTTCAGCAACGTCGACAATTCGCTGAGTGGCGTCGGCTCCGACCGCGCCGACTATCTGGGTGGCAGCCCGCGTCTCGACTCCGGCCGTTCTCACGGGGAGTTGATTCAGGAATACTTCAACGTCGCCGCATTCGCTCCGAATGCCATCGGCAGTTTCGGCAACTCCGGCAAGAACATACTTCGTGGCCCGCGCAGCTTTAGCACCGATATGGGCTTGTTGAAGAACTTCTCCCTCGTCGAGCGAGTCAGCCTGCAGTTTCGCGCTGAGTTCTTCAACGTCTTCAACAATGTCAATTTCGGCAATCCGCAGAACTATCTTGGGTCCTCTTCGACAGGCCGGATTACGTCGGCTGCGGATCCCCGCATTTTGCAGCTGGCGCTTAAACTGTCATTTTGACTTTCAAAGGGCTAATCTGATTCCAAACCGATGCTGAACAGATTTCGATGCCGCGTTTGTGCGCTAGCCCTTTGCTTTCAACTCGCCGCTTCGGCAGCCCCCGTCAAACTGAAGCAGACTGGTAGTCGAGTTGAAGTCGAAATCAATGGCAAACCCTTCACCGCTTTCTACTTTGGAGCAGACACCGCTAAAACCTACCTGATGCCGCTACAAACAGCTCATGGGATGGTCATCAGCCGGCCTTTCCCGGTCGGCAACGACGTTTCGAAGGGCGATCCGAAGGCCTCTTCTTTTGAGCCTCACCAGCGTCCGCTTTACTTCGCGCATGGCAATATTGACGGCTTGAATTTTTGGGCCGAGCCTGCCTTCCAGAAGTATTACGGGGAGCACTCGCGCCAGGCTTTCGGAAAAATTGCGCAACCGACCGTTGATAAGGTCTCAAGCGGCGACTCAGTCGGTTCGCTGCGCGCAACCTTCGCCTTGGTAGATCCCAACGGGCGAAGCATTGGGAAAGAGACACAGGTGTTCACCTTTCGCGGCGATGATAAAACCCGGACCATCGATTGCAGCTTCACAATCAGTGCCAGTGCCGGCCCTATCACGTTTGGCGATACCAAAGAGGGCACGTTTGCCATTCGGCTGGGACCCGAATTGAGTGCGCCGCTCGGGCAGATGCTCAACTCCGCCGGTGGCCACGGCGAAAAAGAGATCTGGGGCAAACCGGCAGATTGGGTTAATTACAGCGGGGCTGTTTCAGGACAACGTGTCGGCATCGCCGTCTTCGATCATCCGAAGAGTTTTCGTCATCCGACCACTTGGCATGCTCGTGGCTACGGTCTGCTTGCCGCAAATCCATTTGGATGGCGCGCTTTCACCAGCGATCCTGCAAAAGATGGCAGTTGGACCGTTCCCGAAGGAGGCTCGATTGATTTTAGATATCGGGTTGTTATCTACGATGGGGACTGGTCCCCGTCTGAAATCAGCGAGGCTTATCGCAAGTATGCCGCCGAGCCGTAAACTAAGTTCCGCGTCGCGAGCTCTGTTTGTTTCTCTCCTGAGTCTGGTTAGCTGCTGCGCTCAGGCCACCGCACCCAAACTGATTGACTGCCATGTGCATCATAACGGTGACCCTGCCTTTCTAGAAGCATTGCTCGCCAAACTCCAAACCCTCGACGGCATGGCTATGCTTATCACTCTGCCGGCGGACTTGAAAGCGGTATCCACATTCGCTAGCGCCCATCCCGGCCGCCTGATCGGAATCGGTCAGATTGAGCTCGATGCGCCCGATGTTCTGCAGCAGATTGACGCTTTCGAGCAAGCCGGATTTCGCGGCCTCGGTGAGCTCACTAAGCCGCTGTATGCTTACGACGACCGCCGTTATTGGCCTATCTTCGAGCGGGCGGAAAAGTACCGCATGGTCATTCTATTCCACACCGGCATTGTCAACCGGACCAATCCTGAAATTGCTGCCGACGTGAGTTCCGATCGAATGCGCGTCTCTACGCTCGATCTGGTGGCGCGCCGCTTTCCCAAGTTGACGCTCATCGGCGCGCACCTCGGAAATCCAGACTATGCGTGGGCGGGCGAGATCGCGCGTTGGAACCCGAACGTCTACTTCGACGTGTCTGGCTCCACGCTCATCAAAAAGCAGGACGATTACTCTTTTTTCAAATCAGTGTTCTGGTGGACTAGTGTTGCGAGCGCCCATACTCCCAAGGCGAACCGCCCGGCCTTCGAGAAGTTGGTGTTCGGATCGGACGTCTTCGAAGGTGATCTCGGGGAATTAGACCGTGAACTGGAGCATTATCACCGCATGCTCGACGCGTGCGGTGTTCCACCCGGCGTGCAGGCAAACATCTTCGCAGGAACGCTCTGGCGGATCCTGGGCCCAAAAATCGTGGAGGGAAAATGAACCGCCGGCATTTCTTGACGACTTCTACGGCTGCTGTGGCAGCTTACCGAACTGCCAAATCGAGCCCGAACGACACCGTTCGCGTGGCTTGCGTCGGAGTTCGAGGGCAAGGCCAGAGCCACATCCAGGCCTACGCCAAAATGCCTAACGTGGAACTGGCGGCTCTGTGCGACGTAGATGATTCAATCCTTGAAAAGCGGCTGAAAGATGCCGAATCGCTCACAGGCAAGCGCCCTGCCGGGTACACGGATCTTCGCAAGCTTCTCGAGCAGAAATCGATCGACGCGATCTCGATCGCTACTCCAAACCACTGGCACGCTCTGCAGGCAATTTGGGGCTGCCAGGCCGGCAAAGATGTCTACGTTGAGAAGCCTTGCGCCTACAACATATTCGAAGCACGGCAGCTCCTGGCGGCGGCCGCCAAATACGGACGCATGGTTCAGCACGGCACCAACGCGCGTTCGTCGCCCGTAATGCAAGAAGCAGCCCAGAAAATCCGCGACGGCGTGGTCGGCACTCCGTATATGTCGCGCGGGCTTTGCTACAAATGGCGCGATACTATTGGCCGCACCCCGGTCGAGCCCGTACCAGCCGGCGTTCATTACGATCTTTGGCTGGGCCCCGCTCCGGAACGTCCCTTCACTCGCAACCGTTTTCATTACAATTTCCACTGGTTTTGGGATTACGGCAACGGCGATATCGGCAATCAGGGAGTCCACCAGATGGATACTGCCCGCTGGCTGCTCGGTGTCAAATACCCCACGAAGGTCACCGCGACCGGAGGGCATTTCATGTTCGATGATGATCAGGAGACACCGAACACCATGGTCGCTACTTTTGAGTTCGATGAACCCGCCCGGAAAATTCTCGTCTTCGAAGTGCGGCATTGGATCTCAAACAGCGAAGCCGATATCCTTTCCATTGCCGACAAGATGTCTGGGCCGTCCGCTGGCACGCATGCGACCGTGGGCAATGTAGTCTACGGTTCAGAAGGCTATTTGAGCACCGCCAAAGGATACGAGACTTTCCTTGGAAAAGAACAGCAGCCGGGGCCTAAAGCCGCTCACGAAGATCCCGGCAACAATTGGGCGAATTTCATTCAGGCGGTTCGCAGCCGGAAGCAATCGGACCTGAATGCCCCCCTGGAACAAGCGGTGCCCTCCGTTGTTCTCATCCATCTCGCGAACATTTCTTACCGGCTTGGCCGCTCCTTACGCTTCGACTCGCAGACAATGTCGTGCCCGGGAGATGATCAGGCAAACCAGATGTTCTCGAGAGACTATCGCCGACCGTTTGTTGTCCCGGCATCTGTCTAAGACTTTCAGGCTCGCTCAGCCTCGCTTCGCTCGTCTAAGGCCAGCTTGAAATGGTCTTTCTGACCTTCCTCAAATTAGGCTGTCTGTCATTCGGTGGACCAGCGGCGCACCTCGGCTATTTCCGCCAGGAGTTCGTAGTGCGCAAGCGGTGGCTTGGTGAAGCTGACCTGAGCGAAATCATTGCTCTGACGCAGCTTCTTCCCGGCCCAGGCAGTAGTCAGACCGGCTTTCTTATCGGTATGCTGCATGGCGGCCTTTGGGGTGCTGTTCAGGCTTGGCTCGGGTTCACCATGCCTTCGGCGATCCTGCTGATTCTCTTTGCAGCTGGAACGAAGTTCACCGGCAACCCGTTCGCCGCCGCGGCACTGCGGGGCTTACAGCTCGCGGGCATCGCCGTAATTGCCAATGCAATTCTTGCCATGCACCGGACGCTCAGTCCCGACGCTCCCCGCTCGGCTATTGCCGCAATCACTGCGGTCTTCGTCTTGCTCTTGCCTGGATCCCTGAATCAGGCGCTCGCCCTGATCGCGGCAGGTGTTCTTGGAGTTCTGCTTCTCAAACAGCAGCGACTCGGATCGCCGCAGTCAACCATTACCCTCGCTGTTTCGAAACGCACCGCAAACGTGTCGCTGCTGCTATTCCTTTCGATCTTCGCGGGTCTGGAAGTCTTCACGCGAATCAGTGGGAGATCCGAAGGGAAGGTGATTCGAGCCTTTTTCGACTCTGGGGCACTTGTCTTCGGGGGCGGTCATGTTGTCCTTCCGCTGCTTGAACAGGCGGTCGTGAAACCGGGCTGGGTCACCCAGGCCACTTTCCTCTCCGGCTATGGCGCGGCACAAGCGATCCCGGGTCCGCTATTCACGTTCGCCGCTTATCTGGGCTACCTGCTGCGTGTGGCTCCCAATCGGATCGGGGGCGCGGTCATCTGTCTTGTGGCTCTGTTTCTACCAGGTCTGCTGCTGGTGATCGCTGCTGCCCCGCATTGGCAAATTCTCCGGCAGAATCGTCGGGCCCGCCTCGCGATCGCAGGTGTGAATGCATCGGTGGTCGGTTTGCTCTTTGCCGCCCTGATCTCCGTCTTCCTGGCAAATCGCATTCGCGATCCGGCGAGCGTCGCTTTGATTATCGGAGCTTTTCTAGCTTTACTCTCGAAGAAAGTCTCGCCCGTGGCCGTGGTGCTTGGATCGGCCACGATCGCAGCCGCGCTCAGGCTCGTTGGATGAGCGCCGGGCTATTGCCCCAGCACGATCAGCTTGAAAGAGTCAGGCAGAATAGCTGGACGCGGACGCGGATTCGCCGCACTCGCCGCCGGGGCCGGACCAAAGCTCGCCGTCGAAAGATAGAGCTTGTGGGTCTTCTCATCCAGCGCCATTGTACGAGCACCTTTGGCGGTCTCAACAGTCTCGACCGCGTAATTATCTTTGCCGCTTGGCCGCACCACCGTCACCGTGCCGCTCTGTCCGTTGGACGAAAAGGCCAGCTTCGTTTGCGGGTCGAATGCGGCCGCATCCGGTCCATCACCGATGGCCGGCGTGGCAACAACTTTGCCCGAATCCGCATCCACAACGGCCATCAGTTTGTTATCGCAAACTGCGAATAAACGCCGGTCGGTCCGGTCGATCGCGAGCCCCGAAGGAGAATCGCACGGCGAAACCGGCCAATGAGCTTCTACCGCCAGCGTCTTGGCATTGATCTTTACGATCTCGTTCTTATCTTCGATGTTTGCGAAGACGCTGCCCTGACCATCGCTCACCGGGAACTCGGGTTTTCCTCCGAGCTTGATTGTTCCCGCCACGCTTCCATCAGAAGCTTCGATAACAGTCGCATCCTGGCTCCGTCCGTTGAAAGCAAATACGCGTTTAGACGAGGCGTCGTAAAGAATGCCATCCGGATTCACCCCTGCCTTGATCTTCTTTCCTAATGACAGGTCTTTCAGGCTGAACTCAACTACTTCGTTATTTCGCCCATCGCTGATAAATCCCAGGCCCAGGTCGCTAGCAATCGCGATTCCGTGGATTCCTCCCAGGCCGGCTATCTTGCCTACCGGCTTATGAGAATCGAGATCGATCACTTCAACCTGGGAACCGTGTGAAACGTATAGTCGCCGCGCCTGTGAGTCGGCCGTCAAATAATCCCAGCCGCCTGTGCCGCCAATCTGTATCGGAGCCTCTAGTTTGTAGGCCGCCCCTTGCGTGGATATTGCCGCCGTTGCGATAAACACCGCGCCTTGCAAAAAAACTGAGAAGCTTTTCATCGTGATCCTGCCAGATTGTATCCGCAGATCCTGAAAAATCGCTGAACTGCCTAAGCTGGCTCAACCATATGCAGCGACTCTGCTCCTCTCAGAGCTTGAAAGACCGCAGGAGTCACCAGGAGCGAGAGAAACATCGACGCAAGCAATCCGCCCACTACCGCAATAGCCAGCGGCTGCAGCATCTGCGAACCTGCGCCGAGTGCAAGCGAGAGCGGGATCATTCCAACAATCGTGGCCAGAGCAGTCATGAGAATCGGCCGTAGCCGTCGTTCGCCGGCCTGAATCATCGCATCGCGGGCAGACAAGCCGGCCGCGCGAAATCTGGCATCCGCATCGAGCAGCAGTATTCCATTCTTGGCCACAATTCCCACCACCATAATCAGCCCCATGAAAGACGAGATGTTGAAGGTCGTTCGAGTTATAAGCAATGCGAAGAAAACACCGGAAGTCGAGAGCAGCGCCGAAGCAAGAATGGCGGAAGGCGCGGCGAAGTTTCCGAATTCGATCAAGAGAACAATGAAGACCAGAACGATAGCCGCTCCGAGAACAAGCAGAAGGTCACGAAAAGAACGCTGCTGTTCCTCATACAAGCCGCCGTACTCAACCCGGATCGCGGAAGGCACGTGCAGTTGCGAAACAACACGCTGCACGCGGGCCACGCCTGTGCCTAAGCTGACTCCTTCCAGTCGTCCCAGTACCGTCACTAGCCGCTGCAGGTTTTCGCGGCGCACCTCCAGTTGCCCGGGATTATTGATTACCTTGGCTAACGTGCCAAGCGTCGCAACTTTCCCCGAGTTACTGATCAGCAGCGTGTTCTCGATCGCCTCCAGTGACTTTCTGCTCTCGGGTGGAAATGTGACACGCAGCGTATAAGGACGGCTGTTGACAACCACCGGAACCGGCGCTGGCTCGCCTTGAAAAATAGCGCTCACATCGAGCTCTATCTCTTGCGGAGTAAAGCCGGCGCGCGCCGCCACAGATTGATCGATGTCGAAGGTAACGCCCGGGCCGCTGATCGTATCTTCAATGCCGTTTTTTACATCCTTTACGCCCTCTATCTTCTTGATGGCTTCGCCAATTTTCGGGCCCCAGATACGCAGCAGGTCCAAATTCTCAGAGAAGAGCTTAATCGCGACCGGGTTCGGAGAACTGCTCAGATCGCCAATCATGTCTTGCAGCAGCTGAACGAAATCGCAATCAAGCTGTGGGTATCGTTTGTTGACTTGCTCGCGCACATCTGCAATCACCTCTTCCACCCCACGCCTGGGTCGCGGCTTCAGCTTAACCGAGACATCGCCGCTATTTGCTTCCGTTACCGCCGCCAGACCTAGCTGCAGCCCGGTGCGTCGCGACGTGCTCTCTACTTCTGGCATACGGTGCAGAATTTCTTCAACGCCCACCAGGACACGGTTTGTATCGGTCAGAGAAGATCCGGCTGGCATCAGGTAGTCAAGGATGAATCCGCCCTCATCCATGGCTGGTAACAGATCCGTACCTAGCGCCCGGTAGCAGAAAAAGGAAACGAGCACGAGCGCGGCGCAGAGCATAGCCAGCGCCAGAGGGCGCGCCAGTGTCACCCGCAGCAGCTGGTCGTAGCTCCGGTTCAACCGGCCCATGAACCCGCTTGCGTGACTCGACCCCTCATGTGCGCTCTCGTGTGCATTGCGTTTGTGCGAGCTCAGAAGCAGGTGACTGAGAGCGGGCGTCCATGTTAGCGCCAGCACCAGCGAGGTTAGCAGTGCGACGCCGATCGTCACGGCAAGTGCCCGGAAAAAAGTGCCAGTCACGCCGCTGATCGTTATCAGTGGGAGAAAGACGACGATCGGCGTAACTGTCGATCCGATCAGCGGAGTGCGGATTTCCCGCAATGCGCTACGTATCGCTTCCGAGCGGCGCTGGCCGGCATCGCGATGCAGCACAATGTTCTCTACTACTACGATTGCGTCGTCGATCACCAGTCCGACAGCTGCGGCGAGTCCGCCTAGCGTCATTAAATTGAAGCTTTGACCAAGCAGACGCAGAGCAATAAATGTAAAGGCGATCGTCACTGGAATCACCAGCCCCGCCACGATGGATGTACCCCAGTCACGCAGAAACAACACGAGAATGATGGCCGCCAGCACTAGTCCGATTAGAATGGCGTCTCGCACGCTCCTAATCGACTCGTTCACGATCTCCGATTGGTCGTAGAACGGCTGCAGCGTAATCGCGGCCGGTAAAGAGTTTCTGAATTCGGCGATCCGTTTGTGTACAGCCTCCGCCACCGCTACTGTGTTGCTGTCCGGCTGCCGGTAAATGTTCAAAAGCACAGCCGGTTTGCCGTTCGCGGTGACTGTCGTGTAAACCGGCTTCACAGACGGCCCTACTGAAGCCACGTCCCGGATCGTCACCGGATTACCGGAAGCCGTAGTCTTCACCACTATCCCGCCAATCTGCTCCGCCGTCGTCACCTGTCCCGTTACCAGTCCCAATACCAGCTGGTGATCGCGTTCGATAAGCCCAGGCGAATCGATGAGGTTGCTCTTCGCGATCGCATCAAGAATGTTTGGCACGGTGATTTGGGATTGCACCAGCTTGCCCGGGTCGGGCTGGATCTGGAACTCCGGTTGATCGCCTCCCTGCACAATGACGGTCGAGACGCCAGGAAGGCGATTCAACTGTGGCTTCACCGTGTAAGTGGCCAGCTGCCACAACTCGCTCTGCGGCAGACTCGCCGACGTCATACTGTAGCCGAGAATCGGAAACGCGGCAAAGGTCAGGCGATTAGCCGTTATGCTGGCGGTGGCGGGCAAGCTGGTCTGCACGCGAGCGACTGCGGCGTTCACGTACTGCAGCGTTTGGAACATGTCCACATTCCAGCTGAAGAAGAGATTAATCTCGGCCGAGCCGCGGCTTGTGGTTGAGACGACACGGTCCAGTCCGGGAACAGTATTGATAGCTTCCTCGAGCGGCCGCGTGATCGTGACCTGCATCTGGTCGATCGGCATCACGCCGTTTTCAACGCCAACCACAATGCGCGGAAAATTAGTCGAAGGGAAAACCGCAATCGGGATACTGAAGGCGAGGTATACGCCTGATGCGGCCATCGCCAGAATGATAAAGAGGATCGCTTTGAGGTAGCGCGCCGTCCAGTGCTCGGGCGAATCCCCCGTCATGGGCCGGGCATCCGCCGGCGCAAGCGTGCTCACTTTTCGTCCTTGCCATCCGGTGCATCGGGCTTGGCAATTTCGATCTTCGCTTTATCGTCTAAACCGAGAGCGCCGGATACAATCACCTGTTCGCCGCCTTTGAGGCCTCTCGAGATCTGCACCAGATCGCCTTCACGGATACCCGTCTCGACCTTCTGCTCGTGCGCCAGCGAATCGGAGCCCGCCACCATGACTCTCTCTCCGCCTTCATCGGAAGCCAGCAGCGCCGACCCCGGTATCACGACCGCGTTCTCAACGGTACCCACCGAGATAACCACCTGCACCGTTGTGCCGAGCTTCAACTTTTCACCTGGATTCCGCGCTTCTACCCACACTTGAACGGTCGTCGTGTTAGGATCCACCGCTGGGCTCACCACCGCCACTTTGCCCGTGAGATTGCCTTCGCCGTCCCTGATTTCCGCCGGCTGCCCGACACGAATCTGTGCAGCCAATTGCACGGGGATATTTGCTCTGGCTACTACTCGAGAAATGTCGACCACGGAAACAATCGCCGATCCGCTGCTCGCCATCTCACCCACGTTCAAAGGACGATCTGAAACAATCCCCGCTATAGGACTGCGAACTTCCGCATACGAGAGCTGAGCTTCTGCGCTTGCATCGTGCGCCTGGGCCGCATCGACCTGCGCTCGTGCGCCTTTCAATTGAGCTGCTTGTCCGACAGTTTGCAGCGATTTTAGATGCTGAGTCGCCGTCTCAAACTGGCTCTGCGCCTGGATCATGGTGACTCTTGCGTCCTCCACTAGCTTCTGCGCCAGCGCGCCTTCACGGTAAAGCTTCACGCGGCTCTCGTATACTCCTTTAGCCGCTGCAAACCCCGCTTGCGCCGTCTGCACGTCGGTCTGCGCCTTCGTCAGATCCTCAGGCATGGTAGCCGCACTCGTGTTTTGAAAAGAAGCCTGCGCTTGCTCGTAAAGTTGCCTGCTCTCCTGCGCTGCAGCCGCCAGATCACGATTCTCCAGCACCGCCACCAGTTGCCCCTGCCGCACGTGATCGCCTCGCTGCACCAGGAAACGCTGCACCGGCGCACTGATTTTAGGCACCACTGTGGCTTGCTTGACTGGATATAAAACTGCTTCTGCGCGGATGCTGGAAGAAATCGCTTGTCGTTTCGCGGGCGCGACTTCAACCGGTGTCACGGTCGCCTCTTCACCTGCGCCGGCGGTCTCGGCCGCCTTCTTTGAGCAGCCCACGGGCATACAGAAACAAGCAATCGCGAGCAGTAGATAGGTCCTGGTCATGGCTGAAAGTTTCCGGTGAGTGTTTGCAGAGCCGCCAGCGCGACCCGGTACCTGTACAACCCATCCACATAACTGCTGCGCGCGAGATTGGCGGTCGATTGCGCATCCACCACTTCAAGCGCCGTCGCCTCACCTGCTTGATAGCGAAGCAGCGTCAACCGCAGACTCTCGCCCGACAGATCCGAAGAGTTGCGCAGCGATTCAACTTGCGACATCGCTGTTTCGGCCTCGCGATAACCGGACGATAACTGTCCCTGCAGGTTGCGCTCAGTGAGAGTGAGATCGTTTTGCGCTTGCTGCTCTCGTAATCCCGCTTGCTTCACCCTGCTGCGGAGAGAACCCCAATTCCAGAGCGGCAGGTTTAGCGTGGCGGCGGCCGAATAGCCGAGATTTTGCCGGTATGGCACCAGATAGTTCGGCAGCGTGCTCCGGCCTGTCGCCTGTGTTGGATAGTCGGTGCTCGCGGCAAACTGGTTCGCATTGATGCCGTAGAAAAAATCGAGACCGAGCGAGGGAAGATAGGCATACCGCGCCACGCTCACTCCCAGGCGAGCTTGGTTAAGCCCGGCTTTAGCTGCCTGCAGATCCGGGCTCGAGGCGGTCGCGCGGCCGGCCACTTCCGGCAGTGGCGGGAGCATCGGCAGCTTGGCTAAATCGTCAACAATCTCGTAATTGCTCTCAAGCGTCGGAAAGATTAAAACCCCCAACGCAATCTTCGCTTTCAGCACATTCAGCGCAGCATCCTGCACTTCGCGCCGCCGCTGCTGCACCTGCAGTTGAGCCTTGATCACATCGGAGTGCGCCGCCTCCCCACCCTGCTCCTGCTTGGTCGTGATATCGAGAAAGTTCTGAGCTTCGGCCAGGCTCCGGGCCGCACTTGCGGCTTTCTGCTGCGCTGCGGCGATGGCATAGTAGCTTTGCACCACCGTCGCATTCAGACCTCTCGCCGCTACGTCGACCCTCGCTCTGGCTACCGCTTCGGCCGCTGCGGCAAACCGGATTTCGCCGCGGCGCGCAAAGGCCAGCAGTTCTTCGTGCACCACGATCTGCTCGTTATAGACGTGAACGCCGTCGTTTGCAACGAACACACCAGAGGGCGTTCCGTTCCCTTCCGTATAGATGAACTGATTCAACCCGCTCACATTGGGCAGAGAAGCAGCTTTCGCCTGGGTCCGATCCTCGTGCGCCAGGCGCGCCAGTATATCGGCTGCTTGCAACTGAAGCCCGTATTTCCGCGCACGTGTAAATGCGTCCTCTAAGGTGATCGTTATGCTCGCTTGTGTTGCCGGCGGCGCTGGCGTCTGCTGTCCCAAAACGCGAGTGAACGCGCCGAAGGAGACAAGCGCAGCCAGCAAAAACGACGTACGATACAAATCGCGGATCTCCGGAGACGAGCTTTCTCGTTGTATTACAGCAGCCTCACCTTAAAGAACGCTGAAAGCAGACTTCAGGCGATCTTCAGGAGTTTTTATTAGCATGTAAAGCAGATTCCCTTGTTGATTCTGCTGGTGGAAGACGATCCGCGAATGGCTGGCCTGCTTCGCCAGGGCTTGTCGGAAGAAGGCCACCAGGTACACCTTGCCAAGAATGGTGCCGAGGGCCTCGCCATGGCCAAATCTTTCGGGTTCGACGTGGTGATTCTCGATTCGATGCTTCCCGTGATAGACGGTGTCACCGTCGCCCGGCGGCTCCGCGAAGCGGCCAACCGGACTCCAGTTTTGATGCTCACCGCACTCGACAGCATCACCGATGTGGTCAAAGGGCTCGACGCGGGTGCCGACGACTATCTCACGAAGCCGTTCGCATTCGATGTGCTCCTTGCCAGGCTGCGCGCGGTAAGCCGTCGCGGACCTATCCCTCATTCGGTCTGCCTCGAGCTTGCTGATTTACATCTCCACACCGCTACCCGCAAAGTCTCGCGCGGAGGTCAGCAGATCAACTTAACACCGCGCGAGTACGCCATTCTCGAACTCCTGCTCCGCAATGTAGGCCGGCCTCTCAGCCGTAACGCGATCCTCGAGGCTGTCTGGGGCTTTGACGCTGAGGTGGAGGAGAACACGGTGGAAGCTTTCATCCGGCTTCTCAGGAACAAAATCGACACGCCTTTCGAGCCTAAATTAATCCACACTGTTCGCGGTGTCGGCTACTGTGCCCGGCTGCCGGAGCTTTGAATGATGGCCCTTCAGTCCATCCGTTACCGCCTCACTGTCTGGTACGCTCTCGCACTCACCACCGGTCTGTCGCTGTTTGCCGCCGGTATCTGGTTCTCCATGGGCCAGAGTTTGAAGCGCGACATCGATCGCTCACTGAACGAGCGCATGTTGAGTATTCAGCTGTTTCTTCAAGCTGAGTTGAAGGAACAGGCGCATGATGTCCGCGAGGAACTGCAGGAATATGCGCAGGCACTTCCCGGAAACACCTATCTGCGCGTTACTGCCCCGGACGGTTCTACGGTGTTTGTGTCCAAGGCCGATCTTCCCTGGCCGTCCCCGACCGGGCAGCGAGTAGCGGATCTGCGGACGCCCGGCCATTCGTACCGCACCCTTGCTCGCGAACTGAATCTGCAAACCGGCAAGTGGCACGTGACTTTCGCAACGGCACTCGACGATGTAGACTCGCTTCTCGGCAAACTGCGAGTTCTTCTTCTGGCACTCAGCCCGGTCGTCGTCCTGCTGGCCTCCCTCGGCGGTGCATGGCTCAGCCGGCGCGCGCTTCGGCCTGTCGATGACATTACGGCGGCTGCTCGTCAAATCGGCATCAACAATTTGTCGGAAAGGCTATCGGTCCCGAAGACGGGCGATGAGCTCCAGCGCTTGTCCGAGACTTGGAACTCAATGCTGGGCCGTTTGGAAGATGCCGTCAGCCGCCTGTCCCGTTTCACTGCGGACGCTTCGCACGAGCTCAGGACACCTCTGACGGTGATCAGAAGCACGGCCGAGATTGCTTCTCGCAAATTCCGGCCCGCCGAGACCTACCGCGAAGCTCTCCGGCAGATTGTCGGTGAGTCTGAGCGCATGACCGGTTTGATTGAGGATCTGCTGTTCTTAGCCCGCTGTGACGCCGAGAACTTAGATTTGCCTATGGATGCGCTTCCGCTCTCCGCCCTCATCGACGAAGCATATTCAGTGATGAGACCGGCTGCCGATCTGAAGGACATTCAACTACTGGTCGACCGCGGCGAAGCCCCGACGCTGGTGCTTGGCAACAAGCCAGCTCTTCGCAGACTGGCGATTGTGCTGATTGATAACGCCATCAAATACTCTCCCTGCGGCAGCATCGTCACTCTCACACTCAGCACCGCTGTCGGCAGGGTGCACCTAAAAGTTCGCGATACGGGCGCGGGCATCCCGGAGGGGGAGCTACCGTTTCTCTTTCAACGCTTCTATCGCGGTTCGAAGGCCAGGGAAAACGGCAACAGCGGATCAGGGCTCGGGCTGGCATTAGCCAATGGCATCGCGCTACGCCACGGCTCGAGCATCACCGTTACCAGCACCGTGGGTGAAGGTTCGACTTTCGAGGTGGTCTTTGCCGCGCTCGCTAGTCAAGCGTAACCGCGATTGCGCCAGCGGCTATCAGCAGCGCTCCCAGGCTCTTACCCCAAGTAAGCTTTTCGCCTAGAAAGAGTGCTGCGAACAGAATGACCAGCACCACGCTGAGCTTGTCGATCGGCGCCACCCGCGAAGCCGGGCCAATCTGCAGGGCATGAAAATAACATAGCCACGAAAGCCCGGTCGCCAACCCTGACAGTGCCAGAAACAGCAGCGTTTTTCCCGACGGGCGCACGAACGTATCGGGCTGCCGGAAAGAAACCGCGATCACCCAGGTAAACACAACCACCACTGAAGTGCGAATCGCGGTAGCCAGATTGGAATCGACACCGGCGACGCCAATTTTTGCCAGAATCGCCGTTGCTGCCGCGAATACGGCTGAAAGCAGCGCCCATCCGATCCAGCTCATCGTCTAGGCCGTGACCGGCTGCAAAGTGAGCGGATCCAGCAACACATCTGGCGTCAGTCTGCCGGCTCCTTGCACCAGAACTACACTGCGCTTTTTGGTGAATTCGTCAAAGGCGATCTGAAAACGGTCGACGACATCCTTTCCGGCCACCACCACTCCTTCCGGAATCAGAGCCAGCAGTTCCTGGGCAGTGTCGGCCGAGAGGAACGACGTGTGCCAATGATTGACCAGCGTCTTATGCCAATCCCTCTCTTCGGACGTAGCGCCCTGTGCGCGATCTGCGGGCTCGAGCACCAGCACGCGTAGGCTCTCGCGAGAACCCCGCGCCAGTTGCGATGCGAGTTCGAGCGCTGAACTTCCGTCCTTCGCGGAATCGAGCAAACAACAGATCGGGCTACTCACCGGAACTTCGGATTGCAAAAGAACCGCTACATTGATGGGCAGCCGCACGACTCGGTCAAGCAGCTTGCTTACCACGCTCCGCTTCGGGAAACGCCCCAGGATCGATCTTCTCGATTCGAGTACGAGCCATTTCACTTGCGCCGCTTCTGCCGCTTGTACGATATCGGCCGCCGGGTCCGTGGTCCAAACGGCTCGCGGCGTGATAATCGCCCCGCGCGACCACGCCAGATCTAGGGCGGTCGACAGCAGCGAAGAGCGCGAGGGCGGCAGTTCTTTCGCGGGCGTGAACCCGGAACGAAGAGCCGTAACCGAGGCGCGCACTAATGCCAGCACTCGTGGCGGCGGCCCGTCCGGCGGCGTCAAACTGAGCGCGATATCAAGCAGAGGACCCATACCGTTCGGGTTCGACACCGGTATCAGCGTTCCTGCCCGCTCACTGGCGGCCGCCGCGATCTTCGAAGCGGCTTCGATCGCATGCGCTTCTTCTTCAAACAGCTTGCGCGGCGTAATGAAGTGCAGAATGGGCGTCGTCGCAAAGGTTGTGGCCAGCGCCATCAGGACTAGCATGGCAAACAGAGTCGGAGAGATCACGTGCAGCTCAAGCCCGATATTGAGGACAATCAGCTCCATCAATCCGCGTGTGTTCATCAATACACCCAGCGCCGAGGCGTTGCGCCAGCCGATCCCGCTCAGTCTCGCCGCGACGGCGCTGCCGCCAAACTTGCCGAGCGAGGCCACAACGATAATCAAGCCGCAGAAAAACCACTCCCGGCCGCTACGGACTAGCCCAATCTGCGTTCGCAAGCCGGTGAAGGCAAAAAACGCGGGCAGCAGAAAAACGATGACGAAATCCTCCAGCTTGGCCGTCAGATCGCGAGCCAGCGAGCTCCCATGCGGGATGATCGCGCCTAGAGCAAAAGCGCCGAAAATCGAATGAATCCCGATCGATTCGGTCGCTAGCGAAGAGAGCAGAATTGCCAGCAGCACGACCGCGAGCGAACCCTGCGTGAGCCGCCCCTTATCATCCAGCAGCCGCGTCATCCGCACCACTAGCGGCCGGATCAGGAAGATCATCGCAGCAATAAAGCACCCAGCCAGCAGCACAGTGGTCAGCGCCCGCCCGGCACGCGACTGAGTCACGCTGACAACAAAGGCCAGCAGGCACCAGGCGCTTACATCGTCAATCGCGGCGCAGGTCAAAGTAAGAGACCCGAGCTGCGTTTTGTGAATGCCGCGATCGGTCAAAATCCGCGCAAGCACCGGGAATGCCGTCACCGACATCGATACGCCCAGGAACATCGAGAAGGCTGTGAACGAAACGTCGCTTGTCGAAAGCTGGGGATACAGCACCAGCGCGAGACCCGCCCCAAGCAGGAAAGGCACCACGATGCTTGCGTGGGAGATCGTTACCGTTGCTTGCGCACGATCCCGCAGGCTCGAGACATCCAGTTCCAGGCCGACCAGGAACATGTAGAGGATTACCCCGACCTGGGAAATTACGTTGATCAAAGGAACTACACTGTGGGGAAAGATGGCTGCCGAAAGGTCCGGTGCCACGCGCCCCAGCAATGAAGGCCCCAGCAAGATTCCCGCAATCATCTCACCCACCACCGGCGGCTGATGTACGACACGGAAGAGCGCGCCTAGGGTTCTGGCCGTCCCGATCACCAGCACGAGCGCCAGCAGCACGTGAACAAAATCGTTCACATGCACCAGCGAGACCGGGTTACCGCCCGCCGCCACGATCGGAGCAGGTGCCGCCAGTGTGTCCCCGAAGAAACGAATAATCAGATAGGCAATCCCGACGCCGCCAAGGAGCAGCGCATAGATGATCAGAGATCGCCCCTTCATGCGCGACCTCGAAAGTCAGTCATCATGTCTTCATTCTCGGAGATGAAAGAATTTCAATCTAGCAGACTCCCTCGCATCAAACTGGAGTCCTCGCCTGGCCTTTCTTGCGCGTCCGGCTTTGGCTACTTTTCTACAATCCCCATCGCCTGCCGGTAGCGATCGTTGAGCTGGTTCGCCTTGGATACTTGCCCCTCTTTTAAGTACGCCTGGCTCAGCGCAGCAATTCCTTGCGCTAGTAGCGGATCCAGCTGAACTGCTCTCTCCAGGTGCTCGACTGCAGGCTCGAGATCACCCATTGCCATGAGTGCTGTCCCCACGTTTACTTCATATGGTGCGAAGCGCGGCCGCAGAGCCAGCGCCCGCTCATATCGCATCACGGCCTCTTTGGGCTGTCTTGCCGTCAAAAGTACCGTTCCCAGCTCCGTTAAAGCAACCGCGTCGTTATTTATCCGATCGCCCATCCGGTTAAGCATGCGATAGCCGCGGATCACGTGGTCCGGCACTCCGTTCTGTATGCCCTCCGTAACCAGCGCCAGAGCTGAATTTCGATCGCGGAACGCTGCCGGCGGTTCACGCCAGGCGGATAGCTCTGCTCGCGGATCGTCCTTGAGATCAGCTTCGGGCGTGCGCGCGATTCTATGATCGGTAAACGCAGTATGGCCCCCGTCTCTCGCAGGCCGTTTCGGCATGTGGCAGCCTACGCAATCCCGGTCTGGCGCGCGGTGGGCCTCCGCCAGCTTCGCGGCATGGCAAGTCAAACAACGCTCCCGGTAGTAGGCGGCCGGCTGCTCGGGCTTGTCATGCGGGTTGTGGCATGTTCCACACCACAGCTTGCCTTCGCTCTGGCGGGCGCACGTGCTCAACGCGAGCTGCTCCGAGTGGCTGATCACTTTTATATTCGGCTCGCCCCCGTGCCGCGCCACATACACAGTGAAAACCTCCTCGAGCGTCTCGCCTGGCCGGAAGTCCTCGATCGTCTTGCCTGGGTTCGGAATTCGAATCTCGCCCGCCAAATGGCATTGCTCGCAGATGCTGTCCCGCGCATCCCGGGTCAGCTTTGCGGGATTCAGTATCGATCCAGGTACCGGTTTCTTCAAATGAGCGTCTGCCGGGCCATGACACCGTTCGCATCCGATCGCACTGCCGGCGAACGGCGGCGACAAGTAGCTATTCAGGGTGTTCGCCACGGGCCGGGGTTTATCCGCGTGGCAGTTTAGACATTCCGTCGTCACGGGGCGCGAGAAGTCTGGCTCCGCCGCCTGCTCGTATCCGGGGGCGACGTCCCACTGCCGGCGTAGCGTGTAGTACGAGATTGGCGATTGGAAAAGATGATCCCCGACTTGCGCCAAAAACCCAGCCGCACGCGCTCCCGAGCCTACCTGGTACTCGACGCGCAGCTTTTGAGAGAAGTGCGGGCGCTCCACGGATTGCTGAACAGCTGCACCTTCCTCTACAGTCGAGAAATGCGTATTCGAGGCAGCATGTTCGAAACCGCCATTTGGCTGGCCGCCCGCTAAGGAAAGCGAGCGCGACATACTCGACTTTGCAAAGCCCGCCACCTCTTTCGGGTGGCACGTCGCGCAACCTTGCGCCCATGCTGCTTGAGCCAGTAAGCCGAGCATAAGTACCGGGACAAGCCGCAAACTCGCAGCGTACCAGATGCAGTACAGCGGCCAGGTATCGTCCTAAAGTGGGACACTGCCCTCGACCATTTGTCTCACTTTTGGCACGCCGAGGGTATATAATCTTGAGTCAGTAGTTGATATTAGGTCTGCATGTCTCTGCAGGCGGCTTCGAGGGGATCTAAATGAGTAGAAACGCAGTACTGCGTGGTATGCGTGCCAGTGGACATAGTTGTCTGCTAATCGCTTGCGCGCTTCTTGCAAACTTTGCCTTACCGCAGCTTGGGCGCGGTCAAACGCTCAGCAGCATTAATGGAACAGTAACCGATACCAGCGGCGCCGTTGTCGGCAACGCCAAGGTGACAGTAAAAAATGACGCAACTCAGGTTGCTAAAATCGCCCAGACAAGCTCGGCCGGAACATACACCGTCACCGATCTTATTCCCGGCACGTACACCGTAACCGTCGATGTTGCGGGCTTTCAGCTTTCGGAGCACAAAGGCGTCGGCGTAGACGTCGGCCGTTCTTCAACCGTGGATGCGGTGATGCAGCCGGGTAACACGCAGCAGACCGTCACAGTCTCCGAAACTGCCATTGCCCTCGATACGAGTGCTCCGAGTCTAAACACCACGATTGAAAACAAGGTTGTGCGGGAACTGCCCAATCAGGTTAGCGGTGGTCGCGGACGACAGATCGACAATTTCATCTTCCTGGCGCCTGGCGTCACCGGCAGCACCTTCAGCCATCGCATCAATGGTGGTGTCGATTTCCAGAACGAAGTCGTTTTCAACGGTATCCCCATGGCGCAGGCCGAAACACAGGGTTTTCAAACAATCTGGAATCCGCCCTTTGAATTGGTCAACTCGTTCAACGTTTTGCGCTCTTCGTTTTCGGCGCAATACGGACTCGCGCAGGGTGTTGTCACTTACCAGACAGCCTCCGGAACCAACCAACTGCACGGGGACGGCTTCGAGATTATCCGCAATAACTACTTCGATGCGAAGGGCGCCTATAATCCGACGGTGCCGATCGACAAAGAAAATAACTACGGGTTCAGCATTGGCGGGCCAGTTATCATTCCTAAACTGTATAACGGTAAAAACCGCACATTCTTCTACTTGAGCATGGAGTGGTATCGCCAGAATCAGACTTCGACAGGCCCATTCTCATTACCCACCCAAGCTGAAAAAAGCGGCGATTTCAGCGGTCTGGCCGATTCCAACGGCACTCAGATACCTATTTTCGATCCGGCTGCAGGTCTGGCGGGCAGTTGTACCTCCGGCGGGGCGATCCCGGGCAGGCAATTTCCGGGTAATAAGATTCCCGCCGCTTGCTTCAGTCCGACTGCGGTCAGCCTGTTGCAGTATTGGCCGAATCCATCACTCCCTGGCTTTAGCAACAACGAGCAAAATCTGCAAGGTGTCCTGCCTACCAGGCAGAATCCCTGGGGCTTCACGATCGACCACAACATCAACGAAAAACAATCAATCCACTGGGCTGAATGGCGTGACAAGCAAACCTCCTACGGTGACAACGCCGGTACCCATCTTCCTTTCTCCAGTCCTTTGGCGGACAAGACCTATTACCCCGATTTGGGTACGGTGTTTATCGCGAACTATTCGTATACCATCAATCCCCATCTCGTCATGACCGCCGGAGCAAGCTGGCTGGGCGAGCTGAATTTCCAACTACCCCAGCGGACTGGAGCACAGCCGGTTTTGAACGCTGCACCGGGCACTCCCCAAGTTCCCGGTATCAACTTCGCGGGTCCGCTTAGTCCCGGAAATGTCGGCTCTTCCAATACAAACGCGGTCAATCGCAAACTAGGGCTCGTTGCGGAGAACAACTTCCTCTGGATCCGCGGCAAGAATACTTTCAACATCGGTTGGGAGTTTCGCCGGACTTATCAGGACGATAACGAGTGCCAGCAGTGCGGCGGTAATTTCAACTTCAGCAATAACCAGACTGCCGATATAAACAATCTCAGCAACACTGGAAATGCGTTCGCCAGCTATTTGCTGGGCACCGTTGATAGCGCAAACCGAACGGGATCACAGGAACTCCGGCTGAGCAACACTGCTGTTTCCAGTTACATTCAGGACGACATCAAGTGGAATCCGAAGCTGACCTTCAATATCGGTGTCCGCTGGGATGTCACCGAGCCATTCAAAGAAGCCAACAACAACATCGTCTACTTCGATTCGAAGATCCCCAACCCCGGCGCGGATGGTCGCCTCGGAGCTGCTACTAAATTCGGCTTCTGTCCGGATTGCGCTTCTACCGATCGCGCTTTCATTCACTGGAACCACTTCAGTCCGCGAGTGGGTTTCTCGTATCAGCTGAACAGCAAAACGGTCCTCCAGGGTGGCTTCTCGGTCAACTTCCTGAATGGTGGCGCGTACGAGTACGGCATCAGCAAGGTCGCAGTGAACTATGGCAACCTTCTTCTCGGTTCGTTCACACGGCCTTCCACAGGGTCTACAAACCCCGGCTTTGGATCCTTCGATACAGGGCTTCTACCCTCTCCGGCTCCCACACCGTTTACCCCAACCGTCGGCAATGCGACCACCATCAATGGCTTCGACCCGAACTTTGATGGCGTCACCCCGTACGACGCAGTTTGGAATGTCGGTATTCAGCGCGAACTGCCTTCGAGCATGTTCCTCACTGCGAACTACACGGGCAATCGTGCCAACCGTCTGCCTGCGCAGCTGAATCCGGTGAACCAGGTGGATACGCGTTTCCTTACGCAATACGGCAGCGATCTCGGCCAACCCTACAACACGGTCGGCCGCCAGCTTGGCATTCCTCTGCCTTACACGAACTTCCTGCGCGACTTCCCCACGGGAACTGTGCTGCAGGCTCTTCGGCCTTACCCGCAGTACGCCGACATCTTCAATAACTTCGACATGAATGGCTCTGCGCTCTACAACGCCATGCAGATCCAGGTGGAAAAGCGCTACACCAATGGCCTCAGCTTCCTCGTGTCTTACAACTTGTCGAAGATGATGTCCAACACCAGCTCCGGCTTCACCTCCTTCGCTTCCCGCTCGCTGGACAAGAACAATCAAAAGGCGGAATGGTCTATCGACAACAACGATCAGACACATGTTGTCAGCATCGCCGGCACGTATGAATTGCCCTTCGGGAAGGGCAGAACCTTCCTCAATCGGGGCGGCGTTGTGAATGCCATCGCCGGTGGTTGGCAGATCAGTCCTCTTCTGAGCTACGCCAGTGGTACCCCGCTCCAGGTAACCGTCAACGGCAATCCTCTCGGCAATGGAACCAGCAACCGGCCAAACCTGGTCGCGGGCCAGAAACTGCAGTTCTCTTACGGCAACGTTTATCGAGGCTTACCGGTCTTGAACGCGGCTGCTTTCCAGGACCCCGGTCCCTGGGTCATCGGCAACGAACCGCGGTACGTCGGCAGTATGCGTACTCCGTTCTTCTACAACGAAAACATCGCAGCTGCGAAGTACTTCCCCCTCGGCGAACACGTTAGGTTAAAGATCGAGATGGAGTTCTTCAACGTCTTTAATCGCGTGATCTTCGGATCTCCGAATACCAACCTGAACGATGCCAATTTCGGCAGGGTGATTAATAGTCAGGCCAACGCTCCTCGGCAAGGCCAAGGTCACATAGAAATACGCTTCTAACCATTCCCGTTGTCTCCGGGGCGCGGCTCAGTTCTCTGGGCCGCGCCCTAGGGAGTTTTGTTGTTAAGCTCGCGCGCAGCATAATAGAGACGAGTAGCTCGTGAGCACCACCGCCGTTCCCCCTATCACTTTCGAGCAGTTCCTCCGCTTCCAATCTCCCCGTGGCTTTCGCTGTGAACTCATCTCTTTGTAGCGCGTTCCTGAACGGTTGAGTACTGATTCACCGCAGCATCGCTCACTTGCTGTTCCCCGTCCGGCCATCGAATCGTTACACGATCCACCTTTCCGCAACTCCCTAAGCCAAAATGCAGCCTGGGATCATTGCGCGATAGAAAACTTCCGCCATTTCGAATTGAGTCGAATTGCTTTTTCCCGCAGGCCTCAACTGTAACCGTCGCCCCGATTGCATCCCGATTCGATTTTGTCCCGCGCAGCGCCAATCCAATCCAATTGCCTGCCGCCGTTTCGTTCTTCAAAAGCACTGGCGCCCCGGTAATGGGCAGCACGAGTAAATCGACTTTGCCATCGTTGTTGAAATCCGCCGCCGCACCTCCGCGGTACGAATTGTCGGGCCGGCTCGGATAGGAGTACTCGAGCGTCGTCTTCGCCCCCGCACTCCGGAAAATCGTCACCGGCTCGCGATAGTCCTTATCCGTCGGATAAACATGCCCGTTGGCCGTCCAGAGCTCGCGCGCGCCGGAATTTGCAAAATCGACCAGCCCGCACGCCCAGCCGAGATACTTGTCCGTAACGGTCGCAATGCCTGTTGCCGAGGCTACCTCTTCGTAGGCCCCGCCCTTCCCTTGCCGGAACAGAGGAAAGTAATCTCGATTGAAGGTTGTCGTCAGCACATCCAATTGGCCGCCCGCGCCATACTCCCCCACCGCCACGCCCATGTTCGATTGCGCCCTTCCGTCGGCATTGAAGGCCAGCCCGCGATCTAAAGCCTGCTCTGTAAATCGCCCACTTCCCTGATTGACAAACAGATAGTTCGGATCGGAGTCGTTGGCCACAAACACGTCTACTTTTCCGTCGCCGTTGAAGTCTGCAGCCACCGCCGTAAATCCGTGTGCCGGTGGAGCGTCCGCTATCCCCGAGGCCTTCGATACATCGCTGAACGTGCCGTTGCCGTTATTACGATAAAGTGCGCTGTGCTCGCCCTTGAGCCCGATCGGTCCGCAGAAAACCTTCTGCCCGAAGTAGTCGCACACCGGCGCAGGTTCCTTGAAAGACACCGCTTGCAGATCGACGTAGCCCGTGATGAACAGATCCAGGTAACCGTCGTTATCGAAGTCGCCGAATGCGCTGCCGGTGTGCCATGCCGGGCTCGGGCGCAGTCCCGCCGCCTGGCTTACATCGGTGAATGTTCCATCTCCGTTGTTCCTGTAAAGCAGATCGCGGCCGATACTCGTAATCAGGATGTCGGTAAACCCGTCGTTGTTGTAGTCCGCCGCATTTGCTCCGGTTCCCCAATACGGATTTGCCAGGCCCGACTTGGCCGTCACGTCTTCGAACTTGCCCTGTCCGGCGTTGTGGAAAAGGTAGACGCTTTCACTCGCGGGCGCTGTCTTTTCTCCGGCCACGATCTTCCGCAGCTGATCCATGCTGCCCCCGTTTACGATCAAGAGGTCCATTAATCCGTCGTTGTCATAGTCCAACCAGGCTGCGCCGCTGCCGTTTGCCTCCGTGATCCAGCGCTTCTCCGGCCCACCGCAGCGCATTGTGGCGCGAAGACCCGCGGAAGCGGCAACTTCGGTGAATCGCAGCTCCGGTGTCGCCGCTACCAGAGCGCAAACCCCCAGCGCAGCCGCGGCAATCATCACAGAATTTCGAATGCTCTTAATCAAAGCTCTATAGTGTAACCATGGCGAAGATTTGCGTCGCCCTTGTCACCATTCTGATCCTTCTGGCGCGCGCTCCCTCCCTGCACGCGCAAACAGCGGAAGATCGCGTCGATTCGCTTCATGCCGAAGCGAGTGCCGCCGAAGCCAGCGGTGACCTGGCAACCGCTATTGAGAAATACCGCCAGATGCTCAAGATCGATCCGCGGCTCGCTCCCGCTTACAACAATCTCGGCGCTCTCTATTTCAAACAGGGGCAGTACCGGGAAGCGTCCGAAGTGCTCGAGAGGGGCCTCAAACTGGATCCCTCCATGAGTTCCGCTTCTGCGCTGCTGGGTCTTTCGTTGTATCAGATGGGTGACTATGCCCACGCACGCCCGAGTCTCGAAGCCGCCGTCAAAGCGCATCCGAACGACAATAACGCTGAGCTGGCTCTCGTTAATGACCTTGCCAAGCTAGGCGACTTCGAACTCGCCGCCGCGCACCTCCAGCAACTCGCCAAACGTCAGCCCGGCAACGAGCGCGTCTGGTATTTGCTGGGTCGAGTCTATATGCAGCTCTCCGAGCAGGCGCTCGGGAAAATTAATGAGATCAATCCGAACTCAGTTTGGGCGCACGAGATCTCCGCCGAACTGATGGAAAGCATGAAGAACTACGACGGTGCAATCGTCGAATACAAGAAAGCTGTTGAGCTTGCCCCCGCGCAGCCGGGCGTGCACTTCAAACTCGGCGACCTGTACTGGAGCATTTCGCAATGGGACAACGCCGCCGCGGAGTTCGAGCACGAGCGCGCCATCGATCCCAAGAACTGCATGGTCGAGTGGAAGCTGGGGAACATCCTGCTGCAGAAAAGCGTCGAGCCAGAGAGCGCACTGGCCCATGTCGATAAAGCGCTGGCAGCCTGCCCGAACCTGATCGAAGCACGCACCGACCGCGGCCGTCTGCTGATCAAGCTTCACCGTGAGAAGGAAGCAATCCCCGAGCTCCTTGCTGCGGAGAAGTCAAATCCCTCCGAACCGAGCACACATTTTCTCTTGGCCCAGGCCTACCGGGCCACCGGCCGCAGCGCTGATGCGGCGGTTGAGATGAAATCCTTCGGTGAACTGGAAGGGAAAGCTCGCAATGCCTCTGCCGAACGTGCCGGCGAGGTCATCAAGAACAAGGAATCGCCCACTAGGCCGTGATTGCTCAGGGTCCCGTGCCCTCTCGGCCGTCGCTCGCCTCATGTTTGCCGTTCAATTCCGAATATCTGGCAAACTCCTGCTTCGCTTTGTCGCTTTGCCCCTGCTTCTGATAGAGCTGGCCCAGTATGTAATGCGCCGGGGCGCTCTTTGGCTCCAACTTTACTGACTGCTCGAGTTCGCTCTGCGCCTTCGGCAGCTCTCGCATAGCCAGGTACGCCTTCCCCAGCTGCTGATGAGCTTTTGGTGAGCTCGGCACTAGCTCCGTCGCCTGTTGCAGGTACGGCACCGCTTTCTCCGGCTGGTTGATCTCGAGTAGCAGGCTGCCCATATCGATATAGGGCCAGGGATCCTTCTCCGCCGCCTGTGCCTGCCACGCGATCGCGTTGCCAAAAGCCGCTTCCGCTTCCGCATACTTTCCCAGACCCTGCAAAGATAGCCCGCGGTTATCTTCCGCTCGCACGTGATTGGGAGCGAGCTTCAGGCATCGCTCGAACGCGCTGATCGCCTCTTCGAAACGGTTCTCGTTGTACTTCGTGCGGCCGAGATAGTACCAGCCCAGCACGTTTGCAGGGTCCATCTCGACCGATTTTGTGAACCACTTATCGGCATCTCCGTAATCGGCCAGAATCACGTAATCCGCGCCCACCACACGCAGGTCCGCGGCACTCGGCCGCTCGTACTTGGCTCCTTCCGTATACTCCGCTAACGATTCACGCGCTTTCGTCTCCCGAAACAAAATCGACCCGAGCAGGTAGTGCCCGGCCGCCGAACTTGGGTGTTCACGGAGGAAAGCTCGCGCCCCGGTTTCGGCTTCCGGCAGTGCACCGCGCGCCAGCTGAGACCGCACTGCGGCTAATTGGTCGTCGGCAACCTGCGCCTGCAGTAACGCCGCCGACGCCAACCAGAAAAGCGCCCGGCTACTCATACCGGAGGGCCATCATCGGATCGATGCGCGCCGCCCGCAAAGCCGGGCGTAGACAGGCCAGCAGGCCAATGGCAAACAAGATGATAACGACAGCGCAGAACGAGAGCGGATCGAAAGGTGAAATGCCCCAGATCATACTTCGGAGAAGATAGCCGACTGCCAGGCTGCTGACGAAGCCCAGGGCAATGCCCATCGCCAGAAGTCTTGCCCCTGAACCAGCAATCATCTTCAGGATAGCGGGCCGTTGCGCGCCTAACGCCATACGAACCCCGATTTCCTGAGTCTGCCGCAGCACCGAATAGCTGATCACCGCATAAATCCCAAGAGCCGCCAGCAGGAGTCCCAGGCCGGCAAATATTCCGAACAGGAATACGCTGAAGCGCGGCTCCGAGTAGCCTCGCAGATCGAGCCATTCCCGGAGTGTACGTACTTCCATTACCGGCTGGTCTCGATCGATTTGATGGATTTGCGCCTCAATCGGCCTGATCAGATTAGCCGGCGCCACCCCACCCTTGGCCAGTAAAGTCGCGGAGAGATCCAAGTACCCGGTCAGCGTGAAAGGAATGTATACTTCGGGACGAGTCTCCCGTTTCAACCCGACATTCGGCAGATCGCTAACCACGCCCACGATCTCGCACGTCTCGTTAGGCGCCGCGCTAGGCGGCGGACGTAATTGCAAAAGCTGAACGGTTCTACCGATCGGGTCGCGATTGGGAAAGAAAAATGCCGCGAACTTGCGATTCACCAGCGCCAGCTTTCTGGTGCCGCGAATATCCGATTCCGTCAACAGCCGGCCCTGCAGCAGATGAATATTCACCATCTCTGTGTAGCGATCGTTTACTTGGCTGACGATCGCCGTTGTCTTCGCCTCGACGGCGCTTCCCGGCACCCTGACACGCGTGCCGAAATAGACAAATGGGTGAACGGATTGATTCAACGCGATTTCAGTTAAACCCGGCACTTGTCTGATCCGGTCGAGCAAATCCAGATAAAACGCGTTCCGGGCCTCGCGCGTCGGATATCGCTTGTCCGGCAGCGGGATCGTCATCGTCAGAATATTCTCCGGTTGCGCACCCACCTGCACACGCTCCACATGTAGCAGTGTCCGGATCACCAGACTGGCGCTGACAAGCAGCACCATCGCCAGGGCGACTTCGACGATCACCAGAATGTTTCGGATGCGGGCTTCGCCGAAAGCACCGCTGATGCCGCGGCCGCTCTGCTTCAGAGAGCCTGCAATGCCGGCGCGCGCTGCCTGGAGAGCCGGAGCCAGGCCGAACAACAACGCGGCAGCCAGCGAAACCGCTAGCGTGAACAGGAGCACCGCTGAATTTAACGTGACTTCAGATTCGTCGGGAATGGTGTCCGGCGGCACAATCGCCAGCATCGAGCGCAGACTTGCAAAGGCGAGCAAAATACCGACCGCGCCAGCCCCTATGCCGATGATTGCGCTCTCGGTCAGTAGCTGTCGTGCGATACGGAACCGCCCCGCGCCCAATGACAACCGGATTGCCATCTCCCTGCCGCGTGCGGTGGAGCGTGACAGCAGCAAGCTCGAGACATTCGCGCACGCGATCAGCATCAGCACGCCGACCGCTCCGAAAAGAATCCAGAGCGATTGGCGGATGCCGCTCGGAAACGTCTCGTAAAAATCCTGCACCACCACCGTGAGCTTTGCCGGATGCTCCCCTTCTTCGCGAGTTATCAAATCCTGCAGCACCGGCCGGAGCTCTGCTTCGGCCGCAGCCTTGCCCGTGCCTGGCCTAAGCCGGCCCATAATCGCCAGGTAGTGCACGTCTTCTATGAACTTCCCCCTCTGCGGCACCACCGGCAAGTACACGTCCGCACCGCGAAACATAAAGCGTTTCGGCATTACTCCCACTACCGTTCTGACCTTGTCATTCAGCCGCAGCTTACGGCCGACAACCGTGGCATCGCCATTGAACTGACGTATCCAGAACTTGTAGCCCAACACCGCAACAGGCTCAGCCTCGGGCTTGCCGTCTAGCCGGCACAATATAGCGGCCAAGTAGCGGCTTCACGCCCATCACCTCAAACGTGTTCACCGTGCAGAAGTTTCCCCGCAGTCTTTGCGGTTCGCCCGCGCCGGTCCACGACACGTCGCTTATCGTCGAACCGATCAGATCCGAGAAAGCCGGAGTTCGCCCTTGCACTTCGAGGTACCCATCTGGCGTGTACGGCGAATAAAAGAAATTTCGCCCGGGAACTGTCGCGTAAAAGCTGTAAAGTGTCTCAGGGTGAGCGTACGGAAAAGGATCGATAATCACGCCATGAATCACGCTGAAAATGGCGGTTGTGGCCCCGATACCCAAAGCAAGAGATAGAATCGCCGAAGCCGCAAAACCCGGAGCTTTCGCCAGATTCCGCGCTCCAAAGCGGAGATCCTGGGCAATCTGTTCGATCCACGTAGTGCCTGCCATACCGATCTCCTTCACGCCGCTCCGGTGTTGTGCAATATAGCTATCATGATCGAAACCGGATTGAAAGAGAAAGTCGTTATCGTCACGGGCGCCGGCAGCGGCATCGGCAAAGTGACCGCGCAACGCTTTGCAGCCGAGGGCTGCCTTGTCGCTTCCTGGGATGTGAAGCAGAGCGAGCCTGAATCTGGCGGGATCTTTCAGCTGGTAGATGTCAGTGACTCCGGCGCAATCGCCGCGGCCGTGCAGGAAGTAGTTACCCGCTTGGGCGTTCCGCACGTGCTGATTAACAATGCGGGCATTCTGCGCGATGGTCAATTGGTTAAGTTCAAAGACGGCGATCTCGTAAGCGTGCTGAGTGATGAACAGTTCGATGCCGTGATTGCAGTAAACTTACGCGGCGTCTTCGCCTGTACCCGCGCTGTTGCTCCTTACCTGATTACGGCCGGCAAAGGCGGAGTCATTCTGAATGCCTCGAGCGTGGTTGGCTTGTATGGCAATTTCGGCCAGACAAACTATATTGCCGCCAAGTCCGGAGTCATTGGCATGACTCGCGTCTGGGCGCGAGAGCTCGGCAAATACAAGATACGTGTGAATGCTGTCGCTCCGGGTTTCATCGCGACTGAGATGATTCAGTCGGTACCCGAGAAGATACGTCAGAGCATGCAGGATCGCACTCCGATCGGTCGTCTGGGCGAGCCGGCTGATATTGCAAATGCCTATCTCTGGCTTGCCTCTGATGCCGCGTCGTTCATCACCGGTGCGGTACTGAGCGTTGATGGCGGCGCAGTCACTGGCACTTAGCCGCAATCCGGCTCAGCGCCCCTGGCTTCGTTTCCCTTAGTAACTGCCGGCCGGCTTGGCTGCGCCCGTGTTCGTGTTAGATCGACCCTGGGCTGGCGCCCCATTCCTCTGTTCGCGATACTGCTTCAGCAGTTCGGTTCGATTTTCTCGCAGATCGACACCGCTAACGGTCTCGGGATACGGTCTGTCGCCCATCAGTCCTTGCCACAGAATATGGTTGTAGCTGTCAAAATCGATTCGATCTTCCGCACTGAAGTCCATTCGCCTTGTAATCCGCGCCCAGTATGCCGCGTCGTGCGTGGGCACCGCAGCTTTTGCCGCCTTCTTGCTCGATGCGGGCAGCGGCAAGTCTGTCCTGGCCAGCATCGGGGAAGCACTCGCCGTATAACTCCACTGACTCTGCTGCAGATCAAAGATATCGGCCATGGGAACCGCTACAGAGTCGTTCAAGTTGAGCGGAGGCAAGCCTAGCACCTCTTCCATCGTTCGAATGAAGTCAACAGTGTTGTACGAAGTCGAGACGACCGCTCCATGTTTAACGTAAGGTCCGGCCACAAAGGCGATACTGCGATGCGCGTCGACATGATCTCCGCCGTCCTGTGAATCATCTTCGATGACGAAGATCAAAGTATTACCTTTGTACTGGCTTCTTGCCACTGTTTGTATCAGCAGGCCAACCGCATAATCGTTATCAGCTACCTGTAACTCGGGCGTATTGACTCGGGCGATGGCTGTGCCAAAACTTCCGGTGTGATCATGCATCAGCCGGACCAGACTAAGCTTGGGCAAGTTACCATGAGCGTAAGTCGTTGTAAATTCCCGCCTCCATTCCGTAAAGCGGTAGTAATCAGGCATGGAGTTATCAAATCCGCGGAAGTAGGGGTCAGTATATGGTGCGAGTGCCGAATCCGCCGGGTAGGCTACTTGCGTTTTTGACGCAAACGGGTTCTTCAGTTCCGGTATCGATTTAGATGTGTAGGGAGCCGGCAAGTTATACCGAGCCAAATCGAGAAAGAAACCATAGTTCCGCAGCGTTAAACCTGCCCGAATAGCCGCGTTCCAGAGATAACCTCCGTTTGGCTCGTCGTTCGGCCCGTCAGGAGCCGCGACATCTACCGTTCCCGGAAGTACATCAGGGTCAGCCGGCGTCAGGGGATTGGCTTTAAGCCGTTGCGCCTGGTCTGGGTAAGCGACATTTACATTCCGGTTGGTGCCTTCCGAATCATAAGAAAGACCTCGGCCGGCATAGTTCACCGTGACTTGCTTTTCCACCACGTCTGGCGCTCGTGCCGAAGTCGACCAGGGCCAGCCGTCCATACTTACTTCGCTTCGGTCATAGAAGTTATCGAGAGTTACGAAATTCCGCGCGATAGCATGCAGATTAGGGGTGATCGTTTCCCCAAACTCTGTAAGTCGGGGATCACCGTTCCCGCGGTCCAGATCGCCGAGTACCTGGTCGTAAGTCCGGTTTTCCTTAACAATGTAGATCACGTGCTCTATCTTCGATCGGAGCGCCGCCATCATTGCCTTATCCTCTGGGCTCTCCGTGCGCAGGAAGTTGTTATTTGCGGCTACTTGCTCGGTCAAGCCCGGAAGCTGGCTGGCTTGCGGCGTCGGCATGCTTTGAAAGCCGGCCTTTGCCAGCTGCAGATCGTATTGGTTCGTAGCACTGCACTCGGCGCTGCTCTTCCCGGCTTTCACATTCCCATGACAATTGCCTGAATTGGGCCCCGTGGGCGATTTGCCGTTGACGACGTACAAAAAGCTGCCATCACCACTCAGACTCACTGCGTTCGGGTACCAGCCAGTCGGAATCAGCCCGCTAACCGAACGCGCGCTGATGCTTATGACTGCTACATCGTTCGTATTTCCGTTTGTGACGTAAAGAGTGCTTTCATCTGGCGAAAGGGCAAGGCCGTTTGTATTATTGCCGGTGAAGCCCGAGCGCGTCGAAGGCAGTAAGCCCGATGGCGCACTGGCAGAGATCTCCGCCAGCACCTGGTCCCGGGCCGTATCGATCATGGCGACTGAATCGGTCTCGTCTTCTGCGACAAACAAAGTGCTCTGGCTTGCATTGAGCACCATTTTGTTTGGCTGTCCCTTCAGTTTGATGCGCGAGATAAGTGCAGGCGTGGCCGATCCGATATTGACAACATCTATCTCTCGATCGCGCAAACTCGAAACATACGCTGTCGTACTGCCTTTTATACTCACCCAGAGCGGATATTCTCCACCCGGAACGCCCTTGTTACGCGCGTCGATTTTGCCGGGCCGCAAATCGAGTTCCACCGGCGTCGACCATGTGCTGCCTTGCCTGGTAAGAACACTGATGGAGTCGTTATAGTAATTGGCAACAGCTAGCTTTCCGCCATCCGCGGTCAACGCAATCCCGGCCGCTTCCGGTTTTACATCTAGGCCGAGGCCAGTCTTATGTCCCAGCTGAATCGGACTCCCCGCCCGCTGAGCCCACCCGCTGGTTGTCAGATCGAATATGTGGATGTTGTCGTCAACTCCCCCAGTCACGTAGAAGGTTCTGCCGTTCGGATCGAACGCGATTCCGGCATAGGTATTGGGTACTTGTAAGACTTGCGACTGCGAAGGAATTTTGTTTGCGATATCGAAAACGAAAACATATTCGTTCGAATCGGTATTGGCGCGCTGCCCGGATCTCCGGCCGGAAGCCGGGTTCAGCCGGTTGTAACCCGACGTAAGAATCAGAAGAGTTTTCTTATCGGGACTCACCACCATGCTGACTGCCTGCCCGGCGGCATACTGGGGAAAGTCTTTCAAACCCGGATTCAGCGGCTCGAACTTTGCGCCGCGTGGAAGCAGCGGCGTGATTCGTTGCCCTGTATTCGGTATGGCTTCACCGTTGGTCTTGCCGTGCGCATCGTCCAGTTGAGTACTGCTGGCAGTAACCGCAGCCAATCCAAACAGCAAAGTCGCAATACTTGAAATTCCAACTGTGCGTCGGCTGGTCATGCAAAACCTTGTCCGGAGCAGCATCAACGGTCCCCGACCAGGATGCGCATCAAATTATTACTGGCGCGTGAAGTTCGAGTTGGTTTAGCAACTATTGCAGCCTGCCTGATCATGTTTGAAAAGTTCTTCCTAGGTTATACAAGCGCTCAGCGTAAACTCATCCAAAGAACGCTCCGCCCGGCTTTATATGTGGCTTCGAGCAAACTTGGTTTATGAAAGCCCTACTCACGATCACTCTGCTGGCTTGCTTTCCTGGCTTTCTCAGTACGGCACAGGTCGCCGCTCGCCGGACGGTTGGCGCGGGCGACTGGGCCACTTTCGGTCACGATCCCGGAGGGCAGCGCTTCTCTCCACTCACCCAGATTGATCGCTCGAACGTCGCTAGGCTGAAGGTTGCCTGGACTTCCCGGACCGGCGACGCGTACCAGCCCAAAGAGAGCAAGCCGACTGCTTTTGAGACCACTCCGCTTTATGTCGATGGCACGCTCTTCCTCGGTACGCCGCTCGGCCGCATCTTGGCCCTCGATCCCGTCACCGGCAAACAGCGCTGGGCCTACGATCCGCACATCGATAAGGATGCTGGCTATGGCGACTTCTCACATCGCGGGGTGTCGACCTGGGTCTCTCCGGACGGCCGTTCCCGCCGCATCTTTATCGCCACCATCGACGCACGGCTCATCGCGGTCGATGCGGCTAGCGGCAGGCCCTGCGACGGTTTCGGCGATAATGGCATCGTCGATTTACGCAACAGACTCCGCATTGCGCCTCACCACTTTTCCGATTACGAAGAGACATCCCCGCCCGCCATCATCGGAAACACGATCGTTGTTGGTTCCGCTGTGGCTGACAATGGATCTCTCGATCAGGCCAGTGGGGAAGTGCGCGGCTTCGATGTCCTTACCGGCAAGCTGAAGTGGACTTGGGACCCGATTCCGCAAAGTGGCGCGGACCCCGCGGCAACAACCTGGAAAAATGGCAGCGCGGCGCGAACGGGAGCAGCCAACGCTTGGTCTGTCATTGCCGCCGATCCTGCTCGCGATCTCGTCTTCATTCCCACCGGTAGTGCCAGCCCTGATTACTTCGGCGGCGAGCGGGTCGGCGATAACCTTTACTCGAACTCTGTCATTGCTCTGCGTGCCAGCACAGGCAAACATGTCTGGCACTTCCAAACCGTTCACCACGATCTCTGGGATTACGACGTAGCCACCCCTCCGCTGCTCTTCGACTTGCAGCGGGGAGGCAGAAGCATTCCCGCCATCGCGATTGGGTCGAAAACCGGCAATCTCTTCATCCTCAATCGAGAAACCGGCAAGCCGGTGTTCGGCGTCGAGGAGCGTGCGGTTCCCCCAAGCGATGTTCCCGGCGAAACTGCTTCCCCCACTCAGCCCTTTCCCGTAAAACCTGCGCCCCTGACACCACAAACCATGACCGCCGGCGATGCCTGGGGCGTTGACGACGCGAGCCGCCAGTGGTGCCGTGACGAGATCGCAAAGCTGCGCGCCGAGGGCATCTTCACCCCGCCTTCACTCAAGGGTTCACTCCAGATTCCCGGCAACATCGGGGGCCAGAATTGGGGCGGCTTGGCCTATGATCCGCTTCACCACCTACTTGTGATGCCAGACAATCACTTCGCTGCTGAAGTGAAGCTCATTCCTCGTGCCGACTACGAAACTTCGCGCAGCTCCAGCCGCAGGCTCAATGGAGATTGGGAGTACGCTTCTCAGAAAGGAACGCCGTTCGGCATGATGCGCCGCCTGCTGCTCAGTCCCAAACACCTGCCCTGTACAGCGCCGCCCTGGGGCACTCTGCTCGCCATAGACACCACAACGGGCGACCGTAAATGGAACGTTCCCCTCGGGCTCCTGTATGCCGGCGCAAAGGACCGGCCCCCGACGCCAGCCGACTGGGGCTCGATTGTCCTCGGCGGACCAATCACCACCGCCGGCGGCCTGGTCTTCGTTGCCGGCACGCTGGATAATGCGATCTACGCCTTCGATGTCGAAACCGGAAAGCAGCTCTGGCGCGGTCTGCTTCCCACCAGTGCGCGCGCCACTCCCATGACTTTTCTCGGGCCCGATGGCACGCAATACTTGGTGATCTGCGCCGGTGGTCATCAGCCCGGCGGATCTCAGCCGCTCGGTGATTCCGTCGTCGCTTTCGCGTTGCGGTAGCTTCTTGGTGTGAGTAGAATTCTGGCGGGTGTTCATCCCGTCCGTGAGGCACTGCGCGCGGGACGCCCGCTCGATAAAATTCTGATCGCCAAAGGCGCAAGCGGTCCTCGTATCCAGGAAATTGTCGATCTCTGCCGCGCGGCTTCTGTGCCCGTTCGCTTCGAAGCGCGCGAAACGCTCGACCGCGCCACGAAGGGCGTTGCTCATCAAGGTGTAGTGGCCTTTGGCTCTGCGCGTAACTACGTCGAACTCGAATCAGTCCTGAACGACGCGCAACTGTTAGTTATCCTCGATGGCGTTGAGGACCCGCATAACCTGGGAGCGATTATTCGTACCGCTCATGCCGCCGGTGCCAACGCTATCGTGGTTCCGGAACGCCGCGCTGCGCCGCTCACTGAAACTGTCGATCGTGGCGCCGCTGGAGCGCTCGAGTACCTGCCGGTAGCGCGCATCGTCAATATCAGCCAGACTCTGGAACGCCTCAAGGAACGCGGTTTCTGGATCTACGGGCTAGACGAACGCGGCACCGAAACTTACGACCAGGTCGCCTTCGCGAGTCCCACCGTCATTGTGCTCGGCGGTGAGGGCAAAGGCCTGCATCAGAACGTTCAGAAACATTGTGACGTGTTGGTTCGCATCCCCATGGCCGGAGCCGTTTCTTCGCTCAACGTCTCGGTTGCCGCGGGGGTCGTTTTATTCGAATGGCGTCGCCGTCACGCGGCCGGCACTTGACCGCTTCCCGTTAGCTCGAATACCAGCGTCTCCATCACGAGCCGGTCGTTCTTGTAGCCCTCCCGAAACTTCTTGTCCGTTTCGTAGATCATCGCTACCGCTTTTGTCAAACGCTCCCGTGGAAACGCCGCCGCTGTAGCCACTACTTGCTCGGCTCGCTCGCGCCACATGCGCACGCCTAGCTTCGCAAACAAAGCCAGTGCTTGCGGAACCGATGTTACTCGCTCCTCTTTCGCCGCCAGCGCCAGCCGGAACTGTGTGCTGAGAAATGTCAGCGCCAGCGGCAGGTACTCGCCTTCTCGCACCAGGATGTCGAGCGAGCGCAGCGCACCCTTGCGATCGGCCTTGCCGAGCGCGTTTACCAGAGCGAAGATCGTGGTCTGCGCCGCATTCGGCACCAGCGTCTGCAGGTCTTCCATCGTCACGCTGCGCCCTTCGCCTACAAACAGCGAAAGCTTCTCGATCTCCGCCGCTAGCCTCGTGGCATCGCCGCCCAGCGCCTCCAGCAGCGCCGCCAGTTCGGCACCGGCCAGCTTTACCTTGTTCTTTTTGGCTAATTCCTGCGCTAAAAACCGGATTGATTCAGGCGAGTACTGCCTGAACTCGACCACCGCCGGCACTCCCGAGAAAAACTTTTGCACTCGCTCCAGCTTCGCCCGGTCATCGCCTGCAAAGTCATAACGGCTGCATTCGAAGACAACCACTGTTCCGGGAGTGGGCTCGGCCAGGTACTCCGCCAGGCCGGTCTCGGGCTTTTTCTCACCTTCATCGTCGTCGCTCGCCGTCAGCCTCCGAGGCAGCGCCAGTTCCGCGCTGCTCACCCAGATCAGCCGGCTTGTGGCAAACAGTGATAGCGATCGCGCATCGTCGAGCACGTTTCGCAGCGTCGTCTCATCGAGATCCACCGCCGTAAACCCATCCACCTTTGCCTCGCCAGGCACGATCCGCTCCAGCAGCGCGTCCTTGCACAACCTGCGCCCGTACCCTTCTTGCCCAAGAAACAGATAAGCCGGGGCCGGCGGCTGCTTGGCGATCTTCGCTAAGAACTGTTCAGGGCTCAAAAATTTTCTACCACCGAACTCACCAGGTCTCGCGCCACATCCCGGCTCAAGCGGTCCAGTGCCGGTCCGCTCTCGTTGAAAAATTGATGCGGATCTACCGCCAGCTCGTAGTTCTCTCGCAAGCCCCAGTTCACGCGCGAGTAAATCACCTTACCGGTTCGCTGCTCCACCAGGTTCACGGTTAAGTTCAAATAGACTGCCACGCTGGTGGCTTTTCCGGAGCCCGGGTCGTAGATAGTCGGAATGACGCTAGCGGCCAAAATCCTTCCGCTCAACACCGCGTCTGCTTGCGTCGGGCTGTCCACTACTACAAACCTTGTTCGCTCCCGGAACTCTCGCGCGATCTGCCTCGGTAGTTCATCTACCAACGTGTAGCGCGCTGTGAACGTCGTAAAAGCCGGTACCGCGATGGTCCGCACACTCTTCGGGACCAGATCCGCGCTCGCTCCCACGTGGTAGCCGCAAGATGCGCTTCCTAGAACACTGCCTAGAAGAACCACCAACGCGCGGCATCTCCTGCTACCCGTCATTCTCGCCCGCTTCGACTTTGCTGATCAGGTCCGCGGCCGCTTCCGCCGTCAGGCGCAGGTTGTCTGCCGCCACCCACATCCACGCTGCTCGCGGATTGTTACTGTCTCTTCGAATGTCGCCCGCAATCAATCCGCTCTGACCGGTCGCGCCCACATTACTCGGGACCTCGTCGCCCGCCCCGCGGACCTCGATCTGTGCCGATGCCAGCGTTTCCCCGATTTCCTCTGGATCGATATTGTTTTCGAACTCTGCCCAGATCGAAATGCTGTAGCCATGAAACACGGGAGCTGCCAGCACGCGTAGCGAAGGCAGCGGCATCGATTCGATCAACCTTTGGCTGCTCAGCACCGTCGCAATCTGACTCTCAATCCGGTTCTCCACCGTTAACAGGTTCGCCAGCGCCTCGGCGCCATACCGCGGCAGCATGTTGAAGCTTAACTGCGCATCGAACACCTGCTTTTCGAGACTCTTGAATGCCAGCAGGCCCGTCGTTTGCTGGCCCAATTCTCCGATCCCGCGCCGCCCTTGCTCGCTCGCTGGTTCGAAAACATGCGCAATCACCTGCCGAAGCTTTTGGTACCGGGCGAGCCGCTTCAATGTCAAGACCAGCGCGGTTGCCGCTGGATGAGCCACCGAAAGCAGCCAGCTTCTCTCTATCGCCACATCGACGGCCAGCGGCGCTACAATCCGAGCCTCGGGCGCATTCTCCAGATGACTCGTACAATCGATAAGCAGCGGCCGTGGGGAGGCTGCTTTCACTAGGTCGTAGGCTTTCTTTGCCCCGTCCGCCGATCCTGCAATCAAGACCGCGCGCGACTCCTGAATCGTCTTCTCCGAGAGCGGCTCCAGGTAGATCGCCTCTCCCTCTGCCTCGCTGAAATTACCTTCGCCGCTGGCGGCAAAACTATGAATGTCTACCTTAGACGTTCTGCGCCCCAGCACATCCTCCAGCTCCTTGCCGAGCAGCGTCTCGCCGCCAATCAGCGCAATCCTCATCGCTGCCGCCTTCGGTTCCGGCTTAGCCAATTTGATGCTCCGGATACGGCGCGCTCGAGCGCGTCTTTCGATAACGTCTCAGAATTCCTCCTACACGAATCACAATGCCGCTCAGCGCGTAGGTACTCGCCGCCGCCAGCAGAAACGGTTCCGCCCACTCTGCAATCGCAAAAGCCACGCAGCCCACAATGAGTACGATCAGTGGCGTGCGCGGCTTCGAGATGTTCACTTGCTTGAAGCTCGGATATCGCCAGGTGCTTACCATCAGCAAACCGGTGAGCCCCACCAACACGAGCCAGAGAATCGATGCCCACAACCAACGCACGGGCACCGGATCAAAGAAAACGATCGCCGCAATCAGCCCCGCTGCCGCCGGGCTGGGCATCCCCACGAAATACTTGCGGTCGGCGCGTCCCGGATTCGTCGGCACCGGATTGGTCTGCACGTTGAAGCGGGCCAGCCGCACCGCTCCGCACAGCAGGTAAAGGAAGGCAACGAAGTAACCGGCGCGGATCAGATGACTCGCCAGCGCGCTCGTCCCAGGTAGCGCCACGTACCGCACGCCCCAGACGAACGCCAGTATCGCCGGCGCTATCCCGAACGTAATGAAGTCAGCTAACGAATCGAGTTCCCGGCCGAAGTCACTCGTCGTACGCGTCATGCGTGCGATCCGTCCATCTAAACCGTCGAAGAAAATCGCAAATCCCAGCGCCTTCGCCGCTAACGAGAAATGCCCGTAGCTGCCAGGTTCGCCCGCTGTCGCTTGCAGCGCGCCTTCGAAGGCCTGTACGATCGCCACAAAGCCCAGAAAGATATTGCCGCTCGTGAAGAGCGTCGGTAGCGCATAGGCCGCCCGCCGCGGGCTCTTCGCCGGAGCCGGCGGACCGGCAAACCGCTCGCGGATCGTCAGAGCGTGTCCTCTCTCTCCACCGGGTGCGCCAATATGCTTGTCCCTCCCGCCACACGGTCTCCCAAACGCACCGCTGTCTTCCACTCCGGGCCGTAAATCACGTCCACTCGCGATCCGAATTTGATGTAGCCGATACGCTCTGCTGGCCCCACCGCATCACCGGCCTTCTTGTAACAGACAATCCGCCTCGCAATCAGCCCCGCAATTTGCCTGCAGACCACCCGCGATTTCTCGCCTTCCACTATCAATGTGTTCTGCTCGTTCTCCGATGAGGCCGCCTCGTGGCTCGCCACCAGAAACCTGCCTTTCTGATAAACGACCGCCTTGATCTTGCCTGGAATCGGGGTGCGGTTCACATGCACGTTGAAAATATTCAAAAAGATGCTGACCCGCGTCTCGCCACCCTCCAGCTCCCGGATCGCTACGACTTTTCCGTCGGCGGGCGACACCATTACATCGTTCGCTGGTGCGCGCCGCTCCGGGTCGCGAAAGAAATAAAGGCAGAACGCCGCCAGGACATAGAGCGGCACACCCAGCCACGGATTCAGAAAGGCCGACAGAGCCAGACCTGCCAGGATGAGCCCGCAGGCATAGTAAATGCCATCAGGAACAATGCGCAAAGCACTATTTTCTCATGCTGAGCAGCATTCGCCCCAAAGTTCAGAATCCGTAGAAAAGCCGCTGGGCAAGCACGTCGGGCAGCCCGGCCAGCTGAATGTCACATGCCGTGACATCGATCGGGTAATTGACTCGTCTCAGCAACACGAGTTTCTTTTCCGTATCGTAGATCGCGTATGCCGCCCTGGGGTCGCCGTCCCTCGGCTGGCCCACCGAACCCGGATTGATCATGTAGAGCACGTCCGGCTCCAGCTCGATCGCCAGTTCATCCGCCTTTTTCGGAACCGCCGGAATCATCCCCAGCCGCCTCTGCTTTGAAAAGAACACGCCCTGCAGATGCGTATGCCCGAAAAAGCCGATCGGCAGCTCCAGCATCTCGAACAACGGTGCGGCTTCCCGAGCGCCCGTCAGGTACTCGTCTTCATCTCGCGGCGAACCGTGCCAGATGTGAAAGTGCTCCAGCTTGACCGGCCCCGACGGCAGCTCGCGCAGGTACGCCAGCTGCTCTTCTTTCAGCTGCTCCTTGGTCCAGCGCGCCGCCGCTTGCGCCACCTCGTTGAACCACTCCAGGCTCTCAATCCCGCAGATGACTTTGTCGTGATTCCCGCGCACCACCGACGTGCAATGCTCTCGTATCCAGTCGAGTACCGCCCCGGGCGAAGGATTGTACCCCACCAGATCCCCGCAGCAGACAATCTGGTCGTACTGCCCCTCTGCATCCCCAAGCACCGCCTCCAAGGCGTGCCAGTTAGCGTGAGGATCGCTCAATATCAGAAATCGCACTACACCTAGAGTGTCTCTCGTCTCGATTTCTGTCTCGTTTTCACCGATTTTGCAGGTAAGGGCAGTTACAATGCAAAGCAATGTCGCTAGTTGTCATCGGGTCGGTAGCCTACGACGGTATTGAAACGCCTCACGGTAAGCGGGAGCGCACCCTTGGCGGCGCTTGCACCTACATTGCGCTAAGTGCCAGCTATTTCACGAAATCATCCGTTGTCGGTGTGGTCGGCGAGGACTTTGCCCCTGCCGATCGCCAGCTGCTGGCGAGCAAGGGCGTCGATCTCGAAGGCCTCGAGCAGGTGCCGGGCAAGACTTTCTTCTGGTCGGGCGTCTACTCCGAAGACATGAACGATCGCACCACGCTGCGTACCGACCTGAACGTGTTCGCCGATTTCAAACCCAAGCTGCCCGCTGCCTACGTCGAGGAGCCGTATCTCTTTCTCGGTAACATCCAGCCCTCTCTGCAGCGCTCCGTTCAGCAGCAGATGCCCTCGCTGCGGTTTGTCGGTGGCGACACCATGAATTACTGGATCAGCGATTTCCGCGACGAGCTCGTGGCCGCCCTGAGCAAATGGGATTTCCTGCTGATCAACGACAGCGAAGCCCGTATGCTCTCGGGCGAAAGCAATCTCCGTAAAGCAGCTCAGAAGATTCTCGACCTCGGCCCCAACACACTCGTCATCAAGCGCGGCGAGTATGGCGCCATGCTCTTTCGTCGCGATTCGCTGTTCATGGTGCCCGGTTATCTGCTCGAAGATGTCTTCGACCCCACCGGCGCGGGAGATTGTTTCGCCGGCGGCTTCACCGGCTACCTGGCCGAGCGTGGCTTCGATCTCCGCAGCCCTGGCTTCGATCTGCACGAGCTCCATCGCGCCGTCATCTATGGCTCCGTCATGGGTAGCTTCTGCTGCGAACAGTTCGGCACCGAACGCTTCGCCACCCTGACCCGCCAGGAGATCGATGCCCGCTTTGAAGAATTCCGCCGCTTCACCGCGTTCTGACTCCGTTCGGACCGGCTTCCCTGGCGTCCTTCCGACCGCCCTCGTTTCCCTAGCCCTGCTTGCGCTCGTCGTGCTAGCCGCCTCCTGGTGTTACCGCAACGGCTACATCCTCTACTACGGCGATGCGCAATCGCACCTCAATATCAGCCGCGCTCTGATCGATTCGCGCACTCCCGGCCTCGATCAGTTCGGTACCGTCTGGCTGCCCGTGCTGCATCTCCTCTGCCTTCCCTTTGTTCGCTCAGACTGGCTCTGGTCTACCGGACTTGCGGGCACCATACCCGTCGCTCTCTGCTTCGTCATCGCGGGCACGTGTTTCTATCTCGCTGCTGCCGAATCTTATCGGGAGAGCTATGCGGCCGCGGTTGTCGTCGCCTGCTTCGCCCTCAACCCGAATGTGCTCTACCTGGCAACGATCCCAATGACCGAGATCGTCTTTCTCGCAGGTCTCGCGCTCCTGCTCCTGTCCGTCCTGCGCTTTCGCCGTACCGGGCAACTCCGCTGGATCGCAGCCGGCATCGGCGCGTCTTGGCTTCTCACCCTGACCCGCTACGATGGCTGGTTTCTCATCCCGGTCATCAGCCTGTGGTTCGCCATCTCAGCGTCGAAAAATAAGGCGATCATCTTTTTCTCCGTCGCTGCCGCCGCCGGCCTCGCTCCACTTCTTTGGCTCGCCTACAACTGGTGGGAAACCGGCAACGCTCTCGATTTCTACAACGGGCCCTACTCGGCTCGCGCTATTCAGGGCAGCGCATCCTATCCGGGCTATCGCGATTGGATTGTCGCCCTTCACTACTACGGAACCGCGGCAAAACTCTGCTCTGGCCTCGCGCTGGTTCTGCTTGGCGTCGCAGGTGCCCTCTGCGCTTATGCGCGCCGCACGCTTCAGCCGGTTCTCTTCCTGCTGCTCACGCCCGCCTTCTACGTCTGGAGCATGCACTCCTCCGGCGGAACCCCAATTCATGTCCCTGTGCTCTGGCCGTTCACCTACTACAATTCGCGCTATGGCATCGCCGTTGTTCCTCTCTGCGCCTTCGCTGCCGGTGCCATTTCACTCGTTCTGCCTGTACGCTTCAAAAAGCTCTCGATCTTGATCCCTTTCCTCGCCGCGGTTCCCTGGTTGCTTCCTCCCTCGAAGCAAAACTGGATTTGCTGGAAAGAATCCGACTACAATTCCATCGATCGGCGTGCCTGGACCACCGCCGCAGCCGCCTATCTCCAAGCCCACTACCACTCGGGCGAGGGCATCCTCACCTCCACCGGCGATGTCACCGGCATCTTTTGCCGCACGCGCATCCATCTCTCCGAAACACTCAACATCGGAAATGGACCCATGTGGTTCCTCGCCACCACCCGGCCCGATCTCTATCATCCGAACACCTGGGCCGTCGTTCAACAGGGCGACTTTCTTTCCAAAGCGCTCTCGGGAACTCCGCCGCCTTACGACCCTGTGCTTACGGTCACCACCAGTAAATTCAGCCCTCCCTTGTCCATCCAAAAACAAACCACGCCATGATCGAAATCCCTTTCACCAAGCTCCACGCCGCCGAGAACGACTTTCTTTTCACCTGGCTTCTCCGCCTACCGTCACCCATTGATATTCCGGCTGCCGCGGAACGGATCTGCGCCCGAAACACCGGCATCGGCGCCGATGGTTGGATGCTGGTCGAAGAGATCGCTGGCGGGCTTCGCACACGGCTTTTCAACTCCGATGGCAGCGAGGCGGAGATCTCGGGCAACGGCACCCGGTGCGCTGCTGCCTTTGCTCTCGCCAATAGTGTCGCGACGCCGCCCGACATCCTGATCGAAACCGGCGCCGGTCCAAAGCACCTTCGCCTGATATCCGGCGCCAGCCCCCGCTACCTGTTCGAGATGGATATGGGACTGCCGCAGGTCGAAGAGTTGCACGCGACAATGCAACTCGCTGGCCGCTCCTTCGACGCCGCCATCTTGAACGTCGGCAATCCGCAGTGTGCCTTGTTTGTCGACACGCTGCCCGAGGACTGGCTCGCCGTGGCGCGTGAGGCCGAGCGGCACCCGCGCTTTCCGCGCCGCAGCAATGTCTCCTTGGTTCGAAGAATCGGCCCGCATTCTCTCGATGTAGTCTTCTACGAACGCGGCGCTGGCGAAACCCGCAGTTCTGGTACCGGATCAACCGGAGCCGCTGCCGCTGCTATCCTCAGAAATGAAGCGCAGAGCCCCGTTGAGATCAGGACACCCGCCGGCAATCTTCATCTCCGGTGGGACGAGAGCATCTTCTTGACCGGGCCGGCTGAGTTGATCGGAGAGGGGCGGTTCTTTTTTGAGCACTGAGTTGTTGCACTCGCCCGCCAGCGAGGCGAGCGCTATTGAAAGCCTGCGGGAAAAAATCACCACCAAGAAAGCGCGTGTTGGCGTGCTGGGTCTTGGTTACGTCGGTCTTCCGCTGGCGGTCGAGTTCGCCCGTGCCGGCTTCGAAGTCGTCGGTATTGAGGTTCAGCAATCGAAAGTCGATCAGTTCAACAGCGGCCATTCTTACGTCAAGGATGTGCACGACGACCTTTTTGCGCCCTTGGTTAAGAGCGGCAAGCTTCGCGCTACCTCCGACTTTTCGGTCATCAAAGATCTCGACACCATCGATATCTGTGTCCCCACGCCGCTTCGCAAAACAAAAGATCCCGACATGAGCTTCGTGATCGCAGCCACCGACGCGATCTCCGAACACCTTCATCCGGGTTTGCTCGTCATGCTGGAGTCAACAACTTATCCCGGCACGACCGACGAGCTTGTTCTGCCCAAGTTGGCCTCCCGCGGCTTGCAGGTCGGCCAGGACTTCTTCCTTTGTTTTTCGCCGGAACGCGTCGATCCCGGCAACCCCAAATATCAAACCTCCAACATCCCGAAAGTCGTCGGCGGCATCACTCCCGCCTGTACGGAAATGGGCGCATTGTTCTACCAGCAGGCGCTTGAAACCGTTATCCCGGTCAGCTCCACGCGTGTCGCCGAGATGGTTAAGCTTCTGGAAAACACCTTCCGGATGATCAACATCGGGCTCGTTAACGAAATGGCCCTCATGTGCGATCGCATGCGCATCGATGTCTGGGAAGTAATCGACGCGGCCGCTACCAAGCCCTTCGGCTTCATGCCGTTCTATCCCGGCCCGGGTCTTGGCGGTCACTGCATTCCGATCGATCCTTTCTATCTTTCCTGGAAAAGCAAGGAAACCGGCATGGAGGCGCGCTTCATTGAGCTTGCCGGCTACATCAATGGCCGCATGCCTGAGTTCGTCGTTGAAAAGGTGCAGCATGCTTTGAACGAGAGTTCAAAAGCCGTTCGCGGATCTCGCGTCCATGTGCTGGGAACCGCCTACAAGCGCGATATCGATGACGTTCGGGAGTCCCCGGCACTCGATATTATCCTGCTGCTCAAACGTCTCGGTGCGGATGTCAGCTTTTCCGATCCCTACGTGCGCACTCTTCGCATCAACGATGTCTCTCTCGAATCGCAGGACATGCTGCCGTCGGTCGAGGCTGCCGATTGCGTGGTTATCGTCACCGACCATTCGGGGGTCGATTACCGCGCTGTTGTCGAGCGCAGCAAACTGATCGTCGACACTCGGAACGCTCTAAAAGGCTTTCAGTCCGAGAAAATCATTCGGCTGTAAGTGGTCAACCGTTTTTCGGTGCTGATGAACATTTCCGGCTTCAGTACTTACTGAAGTTAGCTTACGCGGGCCATTGAAACGGACACCTCATCAGAGCTCTAATTTGTACGGTTCCATAAAACGATCGCGCTGCCGCTTTGGTCTAACTGGCTAAACAGTAGTTTGTATCCGTCCGGAGAGATGGCTAAGCTGTGGGTTCCTAATTCCGGTAAGCCTTGCAACACGGCAGCGAGAGAATCAGTTCCGGAATCGACGTTACGGCGGCGAATCATCCAGTCATCTTTGGTTCGAAGTAAGTAGTAAAAGGCGTTCTTACCGATTGCGAAGTAACGTCCATTCGTACCTACTTCCATCACTCGGACGGGCGGCGAATCGCGACGCTCCAGCGAGAGTTTCCAGATTCCTCTCTCTTGACCGGCTCGACAGAAGTAAATGGATTTGCCATCGGCTGCTTCCAGAATGTCGCCACGTCCAACGGAAAGCATCTCTCGATTCGGAGAATGAATGGATTTGCGCCAGATGCTTAACTCTGCGTCGGATCCAGGGTTCAAGGTGTAATAAACATACTCTCCATCGTGAGACCAGGTCGGCATCATGTAATCTTGCTGGCCTGCGATGAGCAGTTGGCGATCCCTGCCATCGGATCGCATCGTGTAAATGGCCAGGTGGCCGTTCAACACGGTATCGTACGCAATACGGTCACTGGCGGGCGACCACGCCGGCGAGCCTACGAGCGCTCCCTCACCGGAAGTCAGTTGGAATGCGTCGGTGCCATCGGCATTGGATTTCCAGATCTCCTGAGCGCCAGTGCGATCCGAAACAAATACGATCTGTTGTCCATCCGGCGAATATTGCGCGCTGTGCTCTAGGCCGGCGCTAGCGACAACTCTACGGGCCCGTGTGCTGGGCCCTGCGGCAATGTCCTGCTCCCAAATGCCAACGCTGCGAAATGCGGATGTGTAAACCATGGATCGACCGTCCTGCGTTGTGGCGGGCTGGGATGCGCGACGGTCAGTGCCATCTATGGGCTGCACCTGGGCGCTGTTTATGTCCAGAGTGAAGACTCCAGGTGTGGCGGCTGCAGCAACGGAGAAAGCGAGCCGGTGGCCTCCGAGCCAAGCCAGACCCGTCATTCGGCCCACAGTAGTATACAGCTTACGCGGTTGGTGTGCGCCTTTCTCAAGCAGGTAGATATCGGCGCTGTTCGCGCGATCACCTGTGCGCAGAAAAGCGAGCCGGTCATCGTTCGCCAGCACGGGATTGTAATCACCAAATTGAGATGGAGGGAAGGTAACCTGCTTGCGCTCGCCGGTTTTCACATTGACCAGATAGACAGATCCCAGCTGCTGATATTCTCCGTGGATTGTGATCGCAATAAATTGACCGCTCGCATCCCAAGCGGGCCCGTCGGAATATGCGTCCACGATCGTTGTGTCGGGAACGAGTTCCGGAAAGGACAGCGGCACGTGCATCAACAAGTGCTCTGATCCGCCGGTAGCCGACAAGAGCAGGAGATCGCGGCTTAGTGGCGTCAGACGCATGAAAGCGAGCGTTTTGCCGTCCGGCGAAAAACTCGGGGTCAGATCATGCCCCGGCCCTTTTGTGAGTTGCCTAACGCGGCCGGTACCCTGCTCTCTGGTGTACAGGTTGAAATGCCCGGCGTCACCATTCCAGACAAAGGCAACTTGGCGGTGATCTGGCGAAAGGCAGCCATTGAATTGATATCCGGAGAGACGTGTCAGGGTCTGGCTGGAACCTGACAAGATCTCCGGATCCTTGTTTTTGAGCCACCCAATTCCACCGGCGACAAGCAGCGCTGCGCCAGCGGCTGTGAGCGCCAGCGAAGAAACGAACCGCGGCCGCGCAGCTTTGGCGGGTCCAGGGGGCGTTATGACGCTGGCCACCAGGGCGGCGGGCCGGTACGAGAACCGGGGCTGATACCCACCCTTTGGCAGTTCGATCAGCAAGGAATCGTGAGCGCCCGTCCGCGTGTAGAACTCCTCCAGCTTCAACCGCAGGCGTCGCGCCTCGTTTCGTACGATGGGCTCCGCTTTGGGATCGTAACCAGAATTTCGTAGTATACACCTGCACCCCGACGACGGTTTCTTTCAGATCATCCAGCCGCTCATCGAGCGTGGAATAAACGATGTGTCTGAAAAATTGCTGCAAGCGGGCAGCTCGCGAGAAGCCCGGACTGCTTAGAATACGCTCCAGCTGCGTCAGAATTTCAGTACGCGCGGCTGCTCCTTTGGAGAGTGATCCGCCTGGTTCCGCAGCCGACATATCACAATCTGCCGCCATCCGCCCCTCTGTAACGCCGTCGCGCCACTTACCATCCGAATGCTGATAAACCTGGAAAGATCAATAGGATAACACCTGATGTAACGTCGCCCCCATACCCTCTGCATACCCCATCGAGTCCCCACCGGTACTTTTCCGGACATTCAGGATCAAGCTCAATGGTTTCGACCGGACATCGAACATGAAACACTTCCACACTCGCCTGATCTGTTCCACCTGCGCATTATTGCTGGGCGCCCTCTTCGTACCGCGCGCATTGGCGATAACCGCGGTTGCAGGAACAGACCAACACGTCAAAATCGGGGCCTTCGTGCAGTTGGACGGTACGCACTCGTCCGGAGATCCGCTAACAGGTCTTCCGCTTCAATTCGAATGGGAGTTCGTTACCAAACCCATCGGAAGTAATGCACAGCTGGATGATCCTCGGTCGCCGCTTCCGAAATTCACGACGGATCTTTCGGGCACCTATATGGTTCGCTGCAAAGTGAGTCAGGGCAAGCAGGAAGTGAGTTTCTCGACCGTGAGGGTGAATACAGCGGCAAGCGTGACCGGTCATCCTGTCCAACTTCGGGCGGTCAGTAACGATGGAAGCACAGCCTCGGATTATTGCCTGATTTTAGATGGCCAGCGCAATTGTGCGACGGGAGGCTCCACCTCCGCAGCTTATGTTGCGGTTCTGAATAGAAAGAGTCTGAATATCATTGATCAGCAGACCATTGACCTCAGCGGAGGCACAACCGCACTAGCCGCTTATCTGGGGAAGTGGGACTCCCGCTCGCTCATTTTGCTTTTTACGCTTGCCGACTCAGGCAGCAGTATTGGCTCTATCTCCGACACACTGAAGCGATTCGGGGGGACGGATGCCATCGCCGGGCTTGGATCAGGAGATATGCTGGCCTTTATCGGCAACCTTGGATTGCAAGCCGGACAGGGCTGGCAGACTGGCCCAGGTGCCCTTCCCGGATTGAGCGGCTATCTTCTGCCGGACTCAAGCGACAACTTCACTTTTGCGCAGTTTGATTACGTGACGTTCAACCTGACGCCCGGCCAGCCGGACTCCCCGGCCGCCTCCATCCAGATCGGCGGTCAGCCCGCGATCACATCTAACAATGCTGGAAGTGCCGGCGGTTTCCTGCTCTTAGTGGTTGACCGGGCCCTGCTGTTAACAAGTGGCCCAAGTTCGTTCGCGAAAACATATGACACTGCTTCGCAAACTGATATCAGCGCACTGGTTAGCGACATACGAGCTCAGCTTGCGCCCGACAAGCTGGTGTTTCTGACGAGCTATGGTTCACCCACTGCTGGCTTCAATGCTCAGTTCGCCAATATTGCTTGGGCTGTCAACAGGTTGGGCGGCTCTTACGAATACCTGGCCAATATGGTTGCCGGTGATCGCTATTCGGCCATACTGTCAAACGATGGCGCTGCCGTCGAATCAGCCTCCAGGCGCACTCCTCAAATGCCGCAAGGCATATTGAGGGGCGCTCTGGGACGAGGTCACGCCGGCAACTGGTACAACGTGGTTGCAAGTTCGTTGACCGCTTCGGCCGACTTGGGGCTTTACAACATTGCCGCTCAGCCTCAACAAGCCTGGCCGCACCCTGCCAACCCGGCGGAACAGCAGGCATTCACTTGGATCGGTCATCTACTCTGCGGCCAGTGTTCCGACCTGCGCCTTGCGTATAACGACGCTAATGTTTCCCTGCCCTCTTGGCAGACACAGTTAAGCAACACTCCCTATCCGGCAGACCAGAGTGCCAACTTCGCGGAAGCCGACTACAATGCTGTGAAAAGCCAGATAGTTCTGGAGCTCATCTATGCGGCGGACGCCCAGAAACTACAAACCAATATTTCAACCCTTTGGACGGATCAGCAGGCAAATTTCGGCTTGGTCTCCACCGCCGTCAGCCAGAAGGTCAAGAACTCCCTTAAGCCCGATCCCAAAAGCCTTCTCGACAGCTTCATCGGTAGCGTCATCTCCTCGCTAATCAGTGCTGCTGAGACCGTGCTCTCCGACGGGATTGTCGACGTGGTGAAGGAAGTAGTTGAGCTGAAAGCGCCTTCGAGTGTCCTGCAGTCCGTTCTCTCTTTCGGAGTTCAAACAGCCAAAGACAGTCTGGGGAATACCGCGGAACTCACCACCTCCATCGACGATACAGTGGCTGATCTTGATTTGCGCACGGCCTATACCTTCGCGCAGCACCTCAATGCACTTGGCAGCACTTTCAACCTGATTACGGAAGATTGGGGGCGGCTGCAAGGCCTTGGTTTGAAGTTGAACAATGTCGACGATCCTCAGTGGAACTGGGATGGCGCCAAGACAACTGGAATCCTGCTAAACGATGCAACCGTGTCATTGGAGGCGGGTCTGTACCGAAGCTTAATGCACCCGAATTTCAACATCACTGAGTGGATTGCCTGTGAGCAGTTTGGAAACCTTCCGGACAAGCTGAATCTTGGTAGCGAGTACATCCCGGATCATCCGTTTACAAACTGGCACGCTGAAGGGTACATCGCTACCCCGACCAACACCTGTTCGTCGCCGGAGGACAACTTTGATCTAATCCTCGTGAGTAATGGAACCAGCAGTAGCCAAAAGACCGCGGCAGCAGCAATCCTGGATCACCTTTACGCCGACGTCGGAGACGGAGGGTTGCAGGTGCCCAAGCCGGAAGTGTTCCGCCATTTTGGATTAAACCGCAGAGTTTGTTACTCGGGTAGATCTGAAGATCAGTGCCAGTCCGATCTCATTTTGTTAGACGCTACGCTGGGAACGCCCCCGCCTCCGGTCAAGACGCTTTCCGTCACCGCAATCTGCCAAAGGCGAATCAGCCGCAATCTGTTCGCGGTGGATCTGCTGTTGACGAACAAGGCAAAAACTGCTTTGGCAAGCGTCGTTCTTACGACCGTTGAGGCGACGGATGTAGTCGGACATCGTGGAGTTGTGGAATATGCAGGGCCGGCCCTCCCCTCCCCCGCTATTGCTCTGGCTCCGGGCCGCCAGACGACGATTACGATTCTGGTGACCATCACTGAATCTACGCGAAAGTTTACGTTGAGCGAACTGTTCGATGTGAAGGATGACAAAGGCCACCGATCTGCGCAGTCTGATCTGCAGCGGATTGATGTTAGGGAGAGGCATTGATTGGGACGCAGCTTTCAGCTCTGTTTCGTTCATCGAGGCGATGGTCAGTTCGCTTCTGCCTCCTCCGCTCCCGCATCCATCCCCATCTGCGACAGCCGGTAGCGCAGCGCATTTCTTGTCAACCCGAGAAGTCGCGCCGCCTGGCTCTTATTCCCGTTCGCTCGGCGCATCGCTTCGCGGATCATCATCTGCTCCCAATGCTCCAGGGTCTCGCCTTCGGGCAGCAGAGGAGCCTGTTGGCCGGAAGCAAAGTTGCCGCTGTTACGCGGGGCTTCGATCCGCATATCTGCCGCCTGCAGCCGATCGCCCGAAGCGAGCACCAGGCTCCGCTCGATCGTGTTCTCCAGTTCCCTCACGTTGCCCGGCCAGGAATGCGCTACCAGCCGGTCCATTGCCGCCGGAGTGATATCTTTCGCACTCGACCCCAGCTCTTCCGAGAGCTTCCTGACAAAGTGCATCGCCAGGAACGGAATGTCTTCTTTCCGCTCGCGCAGTGGCGGCACATTGATCGGCACCACGTTCAACCGGTAATACAGATCCTCGCGAAAACGCCCTTGCTCGAGTGCCGCCCGTAAGTCCACATTTGTGGCCGCGATCACCCGTACATCGACGTTCCGCGTCACGTTCGAACCCAGCCGCTCAAACTGCCGCTCCTGCAGAATTCGCAGCAGCTTTACTTGTATGTTCGCCGGCACGTCTCCAATCTCATCCAGGAAAACCGTCCCCTTGTCCGCCTGCTCGAAGCGTCCCGGCTTGCTCGTATTCGCTCCGGTGAAAGCGCCCTTTTCATACCCGAACAGCTCGCTTTCCATCAAATTCTCCGGCAGCGCCGTGCAATCGATCTTGACGAACGGCTGCGCCCGCCTCGGCGAGTGCTGATGGATCACTCGCGCGATCATGCCCTTTCCGACTCCGCTCTCGCCCGCCAGCAGTACCGTCGATCGCAGTCGGCGCTACACGCTCGATCGTCTGAAAAATCTCGCGCATTGCCCCGCTTCGCCCGATAATATTGTCGAACTGGTAACGCTGATCCAGCTGCTCGCGCAGCCGCGTGTTTTCGGTTCGCAGCGATTGTACGGCAAGCACTTTCGCCACCACCGTGGTCAAATGATCCAGCGAAAATGGCTTCTGCAGGAAATCCGCCGCGCCCAGCTTCATCGCCTGTACCGCCATCTCCACCGAGCCGTGCGCCGTCATCACCACCACCGGTGCGCTGATGCCTCGCGCGTGCATCTCTCCGATGAACTGCAGCCCGTCCATGCCCGGCAGCCGCAAATCGGTTAGTACTAGGTCGGCCACCGTCGCCAGTGGCATCGCTTGCTCCGCCGAGGGTGCGCCGTCTACCTTATGGCCGTTCGATTCGAGCTGCAGCTGAATCACTCGCCGCAGCTTCTCTTCGTCCTCGATTACCAATATGCGTTCCCCGCTCATTGGCTGTGCATCGTTTCGAGTAAGCTGCGCATGTTGTTAGGAGACGACGCGGCTGTCTGTTGCCTCCCCTATTCTTGCCCGCTCTCGAGTGCGCGTTCAATGGCCGATTTCAGAGCTCCGTGAGTGAAGGGCTTCGCTACATACGGCTGCAGCGCTGGCTCGCTATTGTTTTTCGAATCGGCAGCGTTCTGCGCCGTGAGGTAGATCACCGGCACCGAACGGTTTGCTTGGATTACGCGAGCGGCTTCCTTCCCGTTCATCGCACCCCGCAATCGCACATCCATCAACACCAGGTCTGGTTGCAGCTCTGCGGCCTTCTCAATCGCTTCAGGACCGGTAGAGGCGGCTCCCACCACCAGATAATCCATCCGGCTCAAATGCTTCCGGAGATCTAACTGAATGATTTGATCGTCCTCGACTACCAGAATACGGACTTTCAACTAGGTCGGGTTTCCTCTTGCGTCGTAGCTAGTGGAAACACTATCTCGAAGCGGGTCCCGGGGTTTAGGCGCTGCACCTCTACTCTGCCGTCGAGTTGTTTGGTTAAAACAATTACCAGTTGCAGGCCGAGCGTCGGAGAGTCCTCCCAATCTAAGGCCTCCGGCAGCCCGACTCCGTCGTCCTCAACCGACAGGCGGCATTCTCCCCCTGCCTGCCATAAGGCCACGCGTATCGTCCCCCGCCGCCTCATCGGAAACGCATGCTTCAGGCAATTGGTTGTCAGTTCATTCACCAGCAGTCCACACGGAATGGCCTGATTGATTTCTAAACTCTCGCCGGTCACATCCGTCACCAGCTTCACTTCATCCTGCTTGCCGTAAAAGGACAGTAGGTCGTTCACCAGGCGGTTCAGGTAGGTTCCAAAGTCGATACGGGCCAGGTCAGGCGATTTATACAGCAGCTCATGGATCGCTCCAATCGCCTGCACGCGATTACGGGCTTCTTCGAAGGCTCCGCGCGTGTGCTCATCCGTAAGGTGCTCCGATTGGAGCCGGAGAAGACTAGTAATTACCTGCAGGTTATTCTTTACGCGGTGATGTATCTCCTGAAGCAAAATCTCCTTCTCCTTCAGAGAGGCTCGCAGCGCTTCCTCGGCGCGCCTGCGCTCGGTCTCATCCCGCATCACCTTAGCGAATCCTTGCAGGCGTCCTCGTTCGTCCAGCACCGACGAGATGGCCCCGCTCGCCCAGAAGCGGCTGCCGTCTTTCCGCATATGCCATCGCTCGTCGATTGCGCGGCCCGTCGCTAGCGCCGTCTTGAGTTCCCGCTCCGATTCGCCGGCCGCGTTGTCCTCGGGAGTAAATAGAACTTTTACCGAGCGGCCCAGGATTTCGGGTTCGGCGTAGCCTAGGACCCGCTCAGCTCCGGTATTCCAAGTCACAATGCGCCCCTCTGCATCCAGCTGCAGAAGCGCGTAATCCCGCACGTTCTCCGCATAGAGGCGGAACCGCTTTTCGCTAGCTCGGAGCGCTTCATCTGCTTCTCTGCGGCGTGTGATATCTACACAGGCACCGCTGAAATACAGCGGCTGTCCGTCGGCATCTCTGGCCACCTCGCCTTGGTCTAAAAGCCAGTGCTCACTGCCGTCCGGCCACACCACCCGAAACTCGATCTCAAGATGCGCTCCTTCTCGCAGCGTCCTCTCGAACGAGGCTTTTACTTGCTCCCGGTCATCCGGGTGAACAACCCGATAAAAATCGTCGATGGTCTTTATGTCCTGCCCCGGTTCCAGGCCGAACAAGCTCTTCAAGCTCTCATCGATCGTGTCAAGGTTTGTTCGCAGGTCCCACTTCCAGGTGCCTGTACGCGCCGCGTGCAGGGCTACGCGCAGACGCTCGTCCCGCTCCCGGAGGGCCTCTTCCATTTGCCGGCGCTCGGTCGTATCGCGGGTTACTTTGGCGAACCCGATGATTGTGCCTTGTGAGTCGCGAATCGCTGACAGTGTTCCTTCTCCCCAGTACTCGGCTCCGTCTTGGCGAAGGAGCCAGCGTGTGTCGTCAGCGGAACCGCTGACACGCGCCTGTCTCAGTTCACTCAGCGGTACATCCCGCTCGAGATCTTCCTTAGTGAAAAAAATACCATAGAATTTTCCAAGCACTGCCTCGGCGCGATAGCCCGTGATCCGCTCGGCCCCGCTATTCCATGTACTCACCCGGCCTTCCGTATCCAGCGTGAAAATTGAGTGGTCTGTAACGCTTTCTACTAGCAGGCGAAACCGCTCTTCCGATTCACGTAGCTTCCGTGCTTGCTGTTCCCGTTCCCGCTCTCTTTCCTGTTCCCGTTGCCGCCGGAACAATGCCAGCTCAACCATCCGGCTCAGTTCGCGCTGCTGCAGGGGCTTTAGCAGAAACGCAAACGGCTCGGTCTCCCGGGCACGGTCAAATAATGTTCTGTCAAGATGTCCGGTTATGTAAATCACCGGGATGTCCAGTTGTTGCAACTGCGCCGCCACTGCAACTCCGTCCACTGCCCCCGGCAGCACAATATCCAGAAGAACCAGGTTCGGCGCCGCTGCGGCAACCTGCTCCACCGCCTCTTCGCCAGTTTCGGCTACCCAAACATCGTGACCCTGCGCGCTGAGACTCTGCTTCAGCTCTTGCGCGACTAGGGCTTCATCTTCGACGATAAGAATCTTGCCCTTAGTCACTTTGGTTAGTATAGGACTTGACATAGCGATGCACCCTCCTAGGAGCTCTCCCGTTTTTCGCCTCTGGAGTGCTGCCGGGTGATCGACGTAGCTAGCTTTACGGCGTCCACAAACAAGTCAAAACTCGAAGGCTTTGTCACGTAATCTTCCGCGCCCAGCGCCAGCGATTCGTTCCGGTCATGTCTTGAGGCTGACGTGCTGAACATCACTACAGGAATCGGCCGCAGCGATTCATTCGCTTTAACGTCCGCCAGCACCTCGAGCCCGTTCTTCTTCGGCAGATTGAGGTCCAGCAGAATCAGGTCCGGCCTGGGAGTGTCTTGGTACGGGCTCACCTTGCGAAGGAGCGCTAGTGCTTCTTCTCCGTCCCGCGCGCGAAGGAGCTTGGTTTCGGGGCTCTCCTCGCTCAAAATGATGCGGACTAAAGCGAAGGCGGCGTCGTCGTCCTCCACGTACAGCACGATACTCCCGCCCATGCCTATATGACGTCCTGACCCAAAATGAGTGTCTCGCGAATTGCCGCCCTGCCGGGTAACGCTTTCCGGCTTTTGGAGTCGTTTCCTCTTGGTCGCTCGTCAGACGGTCTCCTATGATTTTTGCTACTAGCGCGGACATCCGCTCGGGGCTACTATGAGCCCGTGGCCGGTCAGCGAATTTTGATCGTGGAGGACGAGATGATTGCTGCGCTCGACCTCCGAAATCAACTGAGGCGTCTTGGGTACCAGGTGTCCGGCCTTGCCATATCAGGAGAAGAAGCTCTCCGCCTCGCGAGGGACTCGAAACCCGATCTGGTTTTGATGGACATTAGTCTGAAAGGCAGTATGAGCGGCCTTGAAGCGTCACGCCGCATCTCGGAGGCCTCTCAGGTCCCCATCATCTACATCACCGCATATCCCAGCGTGTTCCTTGATGCGCCGGCCCAAATGCAACAACCAGGCCTCTGCATCTCCAAACCGATCTCTATGCCGGAACTTCAGGGCTTGATAAAGATAGCCCTTCAATAATGGGACAAGCAAGATAACCTCTTGCATCCCATGACAGATCCTTCAAATGCCGATTCCGAATTCTCCGCCGGAGATCCTTCCAGCCCAGATGCAGCGCTGATAAGCGATCTTCAGCATCGCTTCCGTAATGATCTCCAGCTGGTCAGCAGCCTGCTCGGCCTGCAGGCCCACCGGATCGCCCGGCCCGAGATCGTCGGCATGCTCGGCCAGATGCAGAACCGTATTCGGGCCATCGCTTACATGCATAGCGGCGTACATCCCTTTTACGGGGGCTCCCCGGTGGTGCATCTTGGCGATTACCTCAATCAACTCGCGGGCGAGTTGAGCGGCTTCCATGAGCTGGGAGGACGTGTACGGATTCAAGTCTCCGCCGCTGACTTAGCCTTAATCGTCGACCAGGCTTTGCCCGTCGCCCTTATTGCCAACGAGCTTGTCTCTAATGCCTTCCAGCATGCTTTTCCTGGCGATCGCAGAGGGTTGATCAATGTGGCCCTTCTCTATGTGCCGAACGGCGGAGACCACTCGATTCCACACCGCGGCGAGCTTCTCGTCGAAGATGACGGAGTAGGTCTGCCGCCCGGCGTAAGCCTTCCCGGCGCGGACTCTCTCGGCTTTCATCTGGTCCGCACGCTGGCCCGCCAACTCGACGCCCAGGTGAGCGTCAAGGGCGAGAGCGGTACGTCCATCCGGGTGTTGTTCCCTTTGCCGCCTGAAGAGTAAGCTATGCCTGGCGCATGTGCTTCCAGCTGGTAGCCCGGCACTCGATAGGCCGGGAACAGACGCGCCTCAGGCGGTGTCTGAACAAGTAACTACTGGGCTTCCAAGCGCTGAAGCCCAACTAATCACGATCGTGACTCCTCTGTTTTCTCAAGTCAGAAAGAGAGTCACTTATGTTCAGTCAGACTTTTGTCGATGGTACGCGGCGAACGCGTAAACCATACGCTGTAGCTCTGTCCCTCTTGCTCCAGATCGCAGTTGTTGGCCTGCTCATTCTGGTGCCGCTTCTCTACACCCAAACCCTGCCGGACGCGCAGTTGAAAAGCATGTTGATGGCGCCGCTTCCGCCGCCTGCGCCAAAGCTTCGCACAGTCGTGGAAGTCAAACCGGCCGTGGTACGCGCTCTGTCTGGCACCCGTCTCGTTGCGCCCACGGCCATCCCGAAGCGCATCAACATGGTTGTTGCTGCTCCCGCTGCGCTCGATCTTGGCAGTGTCACCACCGTTTCCGGCACCGGCGAAAACGGGAATCCGCTGCTCTTCGGCTCAACCGGTTCCTCTAACCCGTCGCCCCCGCCATTTATTCCAACTGCCAAGCCAAAAGCAGCGGCCGGACCAGTGCGCGTCGGCGGCGTTGTCGCCGAAGCGAATATCCTCCATCGCGTACAGCCGCTTTATCCTCCGCTCGCCAAGTCCGCGCGCGTCCAGGGCAGCGTCGAATTCACCGCACTTATCAGCAAGAACGGCCGCGTTGAAAATCTGCAGCTCGTACGCGGCCATCCGCTGTTGGTCAATGCCGCCAGAGAAGCGATTCTCCAATGGCTGTATCGTCCGACGATGTTAAACGGTGAGCCTGTCGACGTGCTCACCAGCATCTCTGTGAATTTCAAATTGACAGAGTGACGGTCGTAAGCAAAGATGTGACATAACGAAACACCTTCCGCGTATCTGGGCGGGGATGCTCTGCCTCGCTCTGTGTGCTTGCAGGCATGGCGAGCATTCTCGCCTTCTGGCACACGACGCTTACATTTGGCAGAAAAGCTGGAACGGCGCCGTGCTAACGGCTCTCAACGAGTCAGGTCCTTTCATCCAAACCTGGCACGTTCTGGCCGCCGAAGCCGGCCCGAATGGACAGCTGACGAACATCCGCATCGATCGCCGCGCGTTGCAGCGGCTGGCCAAACCGGTCGTCGCTGTCGTCAGGATCGATGCTCGCCGCCGCCCGGCTCCTTTCAGCCGGGTGCTCGCGCTGCAGATAGCGGCCCTCGCCGCCGATTGGACGAATAACGGCGTACCCCTTCGCGGTCTCGAAATCGACTACGATTGCGCCGCCAATCGGCTCGCGCAATATCGCGCTTTTCTTCATCTCGTTCGCTCCCAAATCGCTCGGAATTTGCAGTTGTCCATTACGGCTCTTCCCAGCTGGATTGGTAGCCCCGATCTCCCCCAGCTGCTCACCGAAGTCGATGGGGCAGTGCTGCAGGTTCACTCCGTTATGAGCCCGGAGAAGGGATTGTTCAGCCGGACCATGGCCGCCAACTGGGCGCGGGCTTGGTCAGCGCTGAGTCCCGTGCCGTTTCGCCTCGCTCTCCCCACGTATTGGTCGCGCGTCACCTGGGATGGGAACGGCCGGATCGATGCAATCGAGAGCGAAGTTTCTCGCTACGGTATCGGTCCGGCTGGTCGCGAGTTATTTGTCGAACCGGCTGAAGTAGCTTCGTTGGTCGCGGAACTCGAGCGCTCTCCTCTGCCCAATCTCACCGGCATCGCCTGGTTTCGTCTGCCCACTGCGCTGGATCGGCGCGCTTGGAGCCTTCCCACCTGGCGTGCCGTCATCGAGGGGCAAGCTCCGCGTGCTGTTCTTCCTGTCGTACGCTTTCAGGCAACCAGAGATGGCGCTCACGACGTGTATCTCTTCAACCAAAGCGCCTTCGACGTAAAGCTCCCTTCACAGGTCTCGATCTCGGGAACGGGCTGCGAACTCAGTGATGCGCTCCCGCCTTACAATCTAGACCGGCGGTCCGGCAACCTTCGGTTTTTCCTTGACGATGCAGATTTCTTGCCCCCCGGCAGGCAGCGCCTCATCGGGTGGGTGCGCTGCTCGAGCGAAAAGTTAAATGCCCGCGTGTTTTTCTAGCAAAATGCTCCTCCGTATCACAGTTGCTGCCGCCCTTGGAGTTGTCGCACTCTTCGCCTGCGGCCCATTTTTCGGCATCGAAGTTCTGCCAAACCGGAAACAGGTTCTTCTGGCGCCGCCGACCGTCTCGTTCGAAGCGGAGTTGAAGGCGCTTGTCCCTCCCCCGAAAGACAAGCTGCCGGTGATCGAGCCCGGTTACGGCGATGGCGATCAAGAAAATCGTGTCGCAGTCGAAGCCCGCGAACTCACCCCCGATCTCTTAGCGAGCGTGACCGAAATGGCGCGCCAGAGCACCGGTGATGCGGCCTACGCTTTGGGCCAGAACGTACCGGCTGCCATCCGTCTTTACCAGGCGGGCGCGGTGAGCTTCCGTCGTAACCAGCTGGGGAAAGCGCAGACCTATTTTCAGCAGATTCTTTCCCTCACGCCGGCAGACCGCAAAGGCCGCGAGCTCTGGGCTCGCTTCATGTTGGGCCGCATCGCCCTCGAGCAGAACAATCAGCCCCAAGTGGTCGCTCAATTCGAAGCAGTCCGCGCCCTCGTCAGGCAGGGCGCGCCAGACTTCCTTGGGCTGGCAGTAGCCAGTTTCGGAGAGCAGGCGCGCGGAGCTTGGCGGCAAGGCCATGTCGCGAACGCCGTCCAACTCTACTCTCAGCAAGCTTCCTATGGATCGCAAAGTGGCGCCAACTCGCTCGTCGCGGTAGCCGGCCTCATCCTGAATCGCAACGACCTGCTCGACCGCGCGATCGTAGATCCGCTCGCTCGGCGGCTCTTGTTCGTTTGCTTGAACGGCAACTCCGGCAGGCCTTTCTTCGTCGAACCCAGTCCGGACCAGAATGCCGGTTCGAAAATCGACCGTATCATTGCAGCCCTGGAAGCACACGGATTGACACGGGTGATCGGTGCCGGGCTGCTGGCTTCCGCCGCTTACTCGCAGGGACGTTTCGATCTCGCGCAAAGACTTGCCGCTCTTGAGGACGTGCCCATTAGCGCTTGGGTACAAGCCAAACTAGCGCTTCGCAGAGGCGATCGCAGCACTGCCCTGAAGCAGTACGAAACCGCGCTCAGAACCGCGCAGCCGCAGTTGGACAACTTGACTGCCGTCTCAACCGAGCTTGCCGCCCTCCGGGTAAGCCGCCAGGACTACACGCAAGCGCTCGACCTGTTCTATCGCGCCGCGTCCGGCAATGGAAACCCTACCGGCGAGTGGAACGGATTCGCTGACTACTGGGGAGATGTTGCCTATCTTGCCGAACGTGTCCTGACGATCGAAGAACTGCGGGACTACCTCGATCGCAAGTCACCTTCTTCTCACGCACCCGTAAACAGCAAGTCTGATCTCTCGCGCCTGCGCGCCATTCTGGCTCGACGTCTGATGAGGGCAGGACAGCGGCGTCAAGCTCTCGGCTACTTCGACGACGCAAACGTCCGGCTCGCCGCCAGACAATATGACGATGCTCTGAACCGAGCCGGCAGCTGGTGGCATCTGCGCCCCACGAAAGCTCAAGCCTGGTTCACGGCAGCCACGCTTGCGCGCAACAGCGGTCTCGAGATCCTCGGCTTCGAAAGGGAACCGGACTTCGCGATGTGGGACGGAAACTTCATGCCCTTCGATACCTCCGATGAGCAGAACTCGGCCGCCAAACGACTGCCGCCTCCGTCGGACCCCTACCAAACCGATGACGAGCGCAAGCGTGTAGCTGCTTCCAAACCGGAACCCGACCTACGTTTCCAATACCGCCTGATTGCCGTGGAGCACGCCATTAGGTCAGCGGACCTGCTGCCCGCCCGCTCCCAACCCTCCGCCGCTGTGCTTTGCCAGGCGACAGCATGGATCATCGATCGCCAGCCTTCGCAAGCCGAACGAATCTACCGGCGCTATATCCGCCACGGCGCTTATGTTCCTTGGGGACGCCGCTTCGGCCGCTCCTGTCCAGCGCCGGAGTTTGCCGCTGCTTCCTTCGGCAGCACCGCCCTACGTCAGATTCGCCATTCGTCAAGACACGCCCAGGCGCACCCTGTCTTAGCCGGTTTGTCAGGGCTCACTTCGCTCGCGGTACTCGCGGCATTGCTTTACTACTTGCGAGCGGCTCTCAAGCGCTCACGCCTGGCTCAGCCGTAAGCAACTCCGTTCCACTTAAGCTCTTTCTTGAACTCTCGTATCCGCGTATCGCGATCAATAACCAGAAACTCCAGGGCCGGCCATCTCGGCATAGTCTTCCAGATGCTCCACCGTCAGTGCGCGGCTGAAGCCTGTGTGATGCGCTCCGCCTGCTAGAATCCAAGCCGCCGCCGCTGTCTTCAGATCCGGTTCCGGCACCCACAACGCTCGCGCTACGGGCAGCTTCGGCAGCGCCTCCGCGGGCGTAATCACATTCACCCGGTTCACGATCATGCGAAAACGGTCGCCCATCTGCACAATCGAGGCGTTCACCGCTGGCCCCGCTCCGCCAGTAAAAACCAGCCGCACCGGATCGCTCTTCCCGCCGATGGAGAGCGGGTGAATCTCGACCCTGCGGCTTGCCCTCCGCGATGCGACGGACAAATCTCCAGCATGTGCGCCCCAAGCACCTGTCCGCCATCTCGCAGATGATACGTGTAATCCTCCATAAAGGACGTGCCGCCTTCAAGCCCGCTCGCCATACCTTCATCGAACGAACCAGCGCGGCCGTTTTCCAGTCGCCTTCCCCGCCAAAACCGTAGCCGTCCGCCATCAGCCGTTGCGCCGCAATTCCCGGGAGCTGCGGCATACCGTGCAGATCTTCGAAAGTATCCGTAAACGCTGTGAACCCGCCTTCCTCGAGAAACTGCCGCAGCGCCAGTTCGATTCGCGCAGCGTCCACGCAGCGCTTCGCGATCTCGCCCGCCCGCAAGCAGCGTTTCAGCCAACGTATAAGCGTCGTCGTACTCTGCCGTTAGCTTATCGATCCACCGTCGCTGATCCCGGCAAATCGATCCGTGAGATCCCCGATGCCATAGCCGTGCACCTGAGTACCGCAGCCGGATCTCCGCCTCGACTTTGTCGCCCTCCGTCACCGCGACGTTGCGCATGTTATCGCCGAAACGCGCCACTTTCATGCTCTGCGCATCGTGCCAGGCACACGCGGCGCGCGCCCAGGTCGCCAGCTCCGCCAGGACGTCCTCGTCCTGCCAGAAGCCAACGATGACTTTGCGATTCAACCCCATTCGCGTGCCGATGAATCCGAACTCGCGGTCGCCATGCGCCGCCTGGTTCAGATTCATGAAGTCCATGTCGATCGTCTGACCACGGCAGCTCGCGGTTGTACTGCGTGTGCAGATGCACAAACGGTTTCTCGAGCGCCTTCAGCCCCCCGATCCACATCTTCGCCGGCGAGAACGTATGCATCCAGGTAATCAGCCCGATACAATTCTTCGCCCTGTTCGCCGCCTGGCACAGTTCGAGAATCGATTCAGGTGTTGTCAGCACCGGTTGAAACACCACCTGTATCGGAGTTTTCGGCAAATCAGCCAGCCCGCGCGCCATCTCCTGCGAATGCGCCGCCACCATCTGCAGCGTCTCTTCTCCGTAGAGATGCTGGCTTCCGGTGACGAACCAGATCTCGAGCGCTTTGAAATCGACCACCGCTCGGGCCATGATCTATGCCAGCTTGCCCTTCAGCATCGTGTAGGAGTGCGCCGGAAACTCATAACGCAGCCGCGCTCCGTTCGCCTGTGCGCTCTTCACCACCGTCTTTACGGTCGTGCTTCCGAACGTGTTCTCCGATTTGATATCGGGTCCATTCACTTCCGACACTTCGAATGCTCCCGAAAATTGCTTGTCTTCCAGCTCGAAGGTGACCGGCAGCGATTCGTCCCGGCTCCGGTTTACAACATTCAATATCAGTGTGCCGCGGTCGTATGCCGCCGAAACGTCCAGATACGGCAGTCGCGCTTGAATGTTTGCTCTCGTAAGTCGGTCCATCCACAAACAGCTCTAGTGCTGTGCCGTAGGAGTTTGCAGCAAACAGTTGCAGCGGATAGTAAATCGTCTGCAAAAACATGTCCGTTTGGCTCGTGAAGATCGGCGCGATCACGTTCACCAGTTGCGCCATATTCGCAATCTTCACAATGTGCGCGTTATTGACGAAGGTATTCAGGAAGGTGGCAATCACCAGCGCATCCTCCAGGTTGTAGTGCTCCTCCAGAATGCGCCTCCCGCGTTCCTTGTCGCCGCGCGCGCGATACCAGACGTTCCACTCATCCCAGGCGATATACAGTTGGCGCTTCGGCAGGTTCGACAAGCGCCCCGCGAATGATTCCTTCCGCAATCTTGGTGCGCTGGCTCAGTTCAAGCGCGCTCGCCATAAACTCGCCGTAGTTGTTTTCCGTATTGCCCACATAAGTGTGCAGCGAAAGATAGTCGACATGCTCAATCAGATACTCGAGCACTGTCCGGTTCCAGCTGATCCAGTCTGCGCCCGGCCCGAAGTTCGAAGATCCCGCCGCGATCAGCTTCAAGCTCGGGTCCGTCCACTTCATCAGCTTCGCGCCTTCTAGCGCAAACTTGCCGTAGTCTTCTGCCGTGCGATGACCCATCTGCCACGGCCCGTCCATCTCATTGCCAAGGCCCCAGTACTTCACCTTCCATGGGTCTTTGCGCCCATTCTTCTGGCGCAAAGCCGATGTCGTCGTCCCGCCCGGCAGGTTGCAGTACTCCACCCACTGCTGCGCTTCATCCCACGAGCCCGTGCCGAAGTTTGCGCACACATAAGGCTCGGCTTTGATCTGTTCGCAATAGGTCAACGCCTCGTGCGTGCCGAAACGGTTGTCTTCTACCGTGCCCCACGCCATCTCGAGCCGGCTCGGTCTCTGATCGCGCGGTCCGATGCCGTCGCGCCAGTTGTAATTGGACGAAAAATTACCGCCCGGCCAGCGCAGCAGCGAGACGTGCAGGTTCTCGACCGCTCCTAAAACATCTTTCCGGAATCCGTTCTTGTCCGATAGCGATGAGTTCTCTTCGAAGATGCCGCCTTCAATGCAGCGGCCCAGATGCTCGGCGAAGTTCCCGTAAATCTTCGGATCGATCTCGCCTATCGTTCGCTCCGTATCGATCTTGACGCGCGCCTCTCTGGTCGAAGGCCGCGCCTTCAGAATGAGCGGTGCTGCAAACAAACCTGATGCGAAAGCCCGTCGTGAAACAGCGTGGTTTGACATGGAATTTCTTGAAAGGAAGACTGTTTATAACTCGCCGAAGAGCGCAATGTCAATGAAAATGGCTTCGCGTCTCTGAGTCGATATAATTCGGCGAATGTTGCTTATCACCGCCCTGCTTGCGGCTGCACCGGCCAAGCTCCTTTCGCTCAGCACCGTTGATCTACTAGTCATCGCGCTCTACTTCGTGATGTGCATCGCGATCGGCTTCTACCTCAAGCGCTACGCCAACACTGGCGAAGAATTTTTCCTCGCGGGCCGCGATATGAGCTCCTGGGTGGCCGGTCTGAGCTTTGTGGCCGCTAACCTCGGCTCTCTCGAGCTGATGGGCTGGGCTGCTTCCGCGTATCAATACGGCATTCTCGCCACGCACTGGTATTGGATCGGCGCCATTCCCGCCATGCTTTTCCTCGGCATCGTCATGATGCCGTTCTATTACATCTCGCGCACCCACTCTGTCCCCGGATATCTCAAACTACGCTTCGGCGAGCCCGCGCGAGCTCTCTCCGCTGTTAGCTTCGGCTTCATGACGCTGCTGATGAGCGGCATCAATATGTACTCCATGGCGCTTGTGATGAAGATCATCCTCGGCTGGGATATCTCGTTCAGCATCTGGGTCTCGTCGCTCACCGTCGCCGCTTACGTCTTCCTCGGCGGCCTGCTCTCCGCCATCTTCAATGAGGTTCTGCAATTCTTTCTCATCTGGCTCGGCGCTATTCTTATCTCGATCATCGGTCTCGTTGAAACCGGTGGCTGGAGCGGCATGGTCGCTCGCATTCATCACAATTTTCCCGGCCAGGATTACACGCATCTCTGGAACGGACTCGGTTCCTTCACCAGCAACCCCATGGGCATCCATTGGACCGGTATCGTTCTCGGCCTCGGCTTCGTCATCTCGTTTGGCTACTGGACCACTGACTTTCTCGTCGTGCAGCGCGTTCTGACCGCTAAGGATCTGCGTAGCGCGCAAATGGCTCCGGTCATCGGCGCTGCCTTCAAAATGGCGGTTCCCTTTATCGTCATTCTGCCCGGACTTCTTGGCCTCGCTGTGCTCCCGGAAAAGCTCGTCGGCGAAGCGCAGGCCAATGCCACCGGCATGCACAGCTACAACGAAGTGCTGCCCATCATGCTCGCGCGCTACTGCGGCCCCGGTCTGCTCGGCCTCGGCATCACTGCGCTCATTGCCGGCTTCATGTCTGGCATGGCCGGCAATGTCAGTGCCTTCACTACCGTCTGGACCTACGACATCTACCGCGCATTGATTCGCAGAAATGCCTCTGACGCTCACTACGTCTCTATGGGCCGCTGGTCGACCGTGATTGGCGTCCTTATCAGCATCGGCACCGCTTACCTGGTCATGCAGTTTCTCAGCATCATGGACTACGTGCAGGCGCTCTTCAGCTTCTTCATCGCTCCCCTCTTTGGAACAGTTCTGCTCGGTATGTTCTGGAAGCGAGCCACTCCTGCCGGGGGTTTCTGGGGACTGCTTGCGGGTACGGCTTCCTCCATCGGCATGTGGGCGCTCGTCAAACTTCATCCCGCTGCCCTGTCTTACATCGCCGTCTCGCCCAACGCTAAGGACATGGCCGAGAACATGTATCGTGCCCTCTGGTCCTGGCTCATTTGCGTCGCCGTCACAGTGCTGGTGAGCCTTGCTGGTAAACCCAAGCCGGATTCGGAACTGGTCGGCCTGGTCTACGGTGCCACCGACATCCCGCAAGAGATCGGGCTCGCCTTCTATCAGAAGCCGCTATTCTGGGCGAGCGTCGTCACCGTGGTCTTTATAGTCCTCAACATCATCTTCTGGTAAAGGCATCACACGCATGCATGGCAAAGAATTTATTTCCATCTGGTTCTTCATCGGTGTTCTGTTAACGGCCTATGGCATCCTCATCACGGCCAGCGGTATCTACGGCCTCTTCTCGCCTCCGGAACATGAAGTCGTCCTGGCCCGCCTCCATGCCGGCATCTGGTGGGGCGCGGTTCTCTTGCTCATCGGCGTCGTGTACACCATCAAGTTCTATCCCAGGAAAGATTAGCTGCCATGAGCACCGTCGTTGCAGGCGTCGACTTCGGCACGCTGAGCGTGCGCGTTTCGATTTTCGATAGCGCTCACGGTCGCCTCGGTGCCGCCATCGCCGAGTACCCGCTGCATCGCAAGCGAGCTGATCCCGACTACGCTACCGAGAGCCACGCTGATCACACTGCCGCGCTCGTGAGTGCCATGCGCGATGCTCTGGCCGCCGCGAAGGTCGAGGGATCCACCGTGAAAGCGCTGGCCATCGACACCACCGGTTCGAGCGTCATTCCAGTCGACGACCGCATGCAGCCGCTCGACGAATACTATCTCTGGTGCGACCACCGTGCCTGGAAAGAAGCTGCTGAGATTACCCGCAAGGCTCACGAGTCCGGCCTTGAGGCGATTCAGTGGAGCGGCGGCGTCTACTCTTCTGAATGGGGCTTCTCGAAGCTGCTTCATTGGCTTCGTCACAACCCGGATAAGCGCGCCCGCTTCGGTTCCGCCTTCGAGCACTGCGATTTTATAGCCGCCACGCTCTGCGGGGTCGATCATCCTTCCAAAGCGCTGCGCAGCATCTGCGCCATGGGCCATAAATGGATGTGGAACCAGGCACTCGGTGGTCTGCCTTCCGAAGAGTTCCTTGTTTCAGTCGATCCGCTCTTTGCAGGCATCCGCGAGCGTCTGCTCGGTCAATATGCTGCCTCCGATAAGCTCGCCGGTACTCTCTCGCCCCAGTGGGCCGCTCGTCTGGGCCTTGAGGCCGGCATCCCCATTCCCGTCGGTGCTTTCGACGCGCACTGGGACGCTATCGCCGCCGGCGCCCAGCTCGGCGACATGGTCAATGTCATCGGCACTTCTACCTGCATCATCGGGCTGTCCGATGCGACAACTCTTGTCCCCGGTGTCTGCGGTGTTGTTCCCGGCTCCGTTGATCCGAAGCTGACCGGCATCGAAGCAGGCCTCTCCGCCGTCGGCGACATCTTCGACGCCATCGCCCGGCGCGCCGGCTCGACTGTTGCTGCTCTCTCAGGGGAGATCGCCGGTTATCGCCCCGGGCAAACCGGGCTGCTTCGCCTCACTTGGGACAACGGTGATCGCACCGTGCTGGTGAACCCCGAGCTCGGCGGCATCACTCTGAACTGGCATCTCACCAGCACCGCTCCCGACGAGCTCTTTGCCGCCATCGAAGGCACCGCTCTGCATACCCGCGTGATCCTCGAGCGCATGGAGGAGCACGGCGTCCCCATTCGCCGCGTCATCAATGGCGGTGGCATCCCCAAGAAAAACGAACTCCTCAATCAGGTATATGCCGACGTGTTGCAAAAAGTGATCCTCGTCCCGCAGGGCGATGTCACGAGCCTCGGATCCGCCATCTTCGCTTTTCTCGCAGCGGGCGCCTTTTCGACCATTGTCGAAGCTCAGCAGGCGCTCTGCCCACCCTTTAAAGTGTATGAACCACAGGGGTCGTCAACCGCCACCTACGAACGTCTCTATAACCTGTACAAGAAACTCTACTTCGCCTTCGGCCAAAAAGAATCGGCAGCCGTCTCCATCGGCGACGTGCTGCCCGAACTGCGCAACATCGCGTCCGAAGCAAGGAACTGAATATGCTCTTACCCGAACTGCGTGAAGAAGTACTGGAAGCCAACCTGGAGCTGGTCCGCCGCGGCCTGGTGATCTTCACCTTCGGGAATGCCAGCGGCTTCGATCGCGCCAGCGGCTTTGCCGTCATTAAACCGAGCGGAGTGCCCTACGAACAGCTCAGGCCGCAGGATCTCGTCATCACAGATCTACAAGGCGCCATCATTGAAGGAACCTTGCGCCCGTCTTCGGACCTGCCTACTCACCTGGCGCTCTACCGTGCCTGGGCGGGCGTTAACGGCGTTGTTCACACCCATTCGCGCTATGCCACGGCCTGGGCTCAGGCGAACGCGGAAATCCCCTGCTTTGGTACCACTCACGCCGATTACTTTCATGGCCCGCTGCCAGTCACTCGTCCCATGCGGCACCAGGAAATCGAATCGCACTACGAGCTCAACACCGGTTCGGTGATCATCGAACGCCTCCGCGAATCCGACCCGCTCGCCGTTCCTGCGGTTCTGGTCTCCGGGCATGCCCCTTTCTGTTGGGGCGCCACCGTTACAGACGCCGCCCATACCGCCTCCATCATCGAAGAACTCGCGCACATGGCCTTCCTTACGGTTTCCATCAATCCCGATGCGGCTCCCATCTCGAGCTCGCTGCACAACAAGCACTATCTTCGAAAACATGGCGCTCATGCTTACTACGGGCAGAGCAAAACCACTCGCACGGAGAGCTAGATGTCCCCCATACTCAGACGCAATTTCCTTCTGTCTGGCGCTGCCTTGCTCGCTGCCCCGCGCACCTCCCGCGCGGCTTCCGCCCGCATCGACATTTTTCCCGATGAGCCGATCGGCACCATCTCTCCCAACATTTACGGCCACTTCACCGAACACATCGGCGGCGTCATCTACAACGGCGTCTGGGTCGGCGAAGATTCAAAGATCCCCAACGTGGGCGGCATCCGCAAGGAGCTCATCGACAATCTCAAGCGCCTGAGGCCTCCCGTGATCCGCTGGCCGGGCGGCTGTTTTGCCGATAGTTACGATTGGCGCGACGGCGTTGGCCCGCGTAGCTCCCGCCCCAGGCGCACCAACTTCTGGATAAACGAGCCCTATCTCGCCAAAGCACCCGATGGCCCGCAGAAGTACGATCCCAACGAATTCGGCACCAACGAGTTCGCGCATTTCTGCAAAGCCGTCGGCGCGCAGCCATACTTCGCGGCCAACGTGCGCAGTCTGAACGCACGTGATTTTTATCAGTGGATCGAGTACTGCAATTCTCCCGCCGGCACAACGTCCGGCGCCATGCTCCGCGAGAAGGGCGGCGATCGCGATCCCCTTAACGTCAAATACTGGGGAGTCGGGAACGAGAGCTGGGGTTGCGGCGGCAGCTTCACCGGCGACGAATATGCGGTTGAGTTCCGCCGCTTCATCGAGTGGCTCCCTCGCTACGGCGGCGAACTGTCCCTCATCGCCTCAGGCCCGAACGTGGCCGATTATGCCTGGACTCGCACCTTCTTCCAGAAACTCACTGAGAAGGGCAAAGGACCGCTCAAGAATGTCTTCGGTCTTGCGCTTCACTACTACTGCGGCACCACCGGTAATGGCGAATCCGCCGGGTTCGATGAGGCCGGCTGGTACCAGCTCCTCAACAAAGCCAACTTCATGGAAGAGCTCATCCGCAATCACTGGGCTCTGATGGCCGAAGTGGATACCTCCCACAAAGTGAAACTCGTCGTTGATGAATGGGGCGCCTGGCACCACACCGACCCAGGCATCCATCCGGGCTATCTGTGGGCTTACTATCCGACCTTGCGCGACGCACTCGTCTCCGGCATCACGCTCGACATCTTCAACCGTCACGCAGACAAAGTAACTATGGCGAGCGCCGCCCAGCTTATCAACAACATCCATACGTCGTTCGTCGCGGTCGGCGACCGGTTCACCGTCACGCCTGTTTTCCACGTCTTCGAAATGTATGCGCCGCACCAGGGAAACACATCCGTGCGGACCGCCATCGCAGCTCCTGCAGCAGGTGGAGCCGCGGGTTTGGCAGGGTTATCCGGTTCCTGTTCGCTCGCGGGCAAACAGGCTGTCCTGACAATCGTGAATCCCGATCTGAAGAATGCGCAGGAAACAGAAATCGCGATCCGCGGCAGCCAGGTCGTCAGCGCGAAAGCAACCGTGCTTACATCCTCCGACATGCACGCGCACAATACTCTCGATCAGCCTCGTGCTCTCGAGCCATCGGGCAGCACCGGCATTCCGGTTGCCTCTCCCTTTGTCTACAAGTTCGCACCCGCCTCCGTGACTCGTCTCGACTTGGCATTGAGCTGAAAATGAGATAGCATCGTCATCTCCTTGTTCGATGCGAATTTTCAAAGCTGTCAGCAGGCTCGGGCGTGCTCCTGAGATCCTGCGATGCGCGGCCGTTACGCCGCATTGGCCCCGCCTGACCGCTGCTTACCTGGGATTGCCTGTTAAGCTCCCGCTTCAGATAAAGTTGAGTACCGGCACCTTTGGCTTCACCACCCTGGCGGATATCCGTACGTTCTGGAGCGTCTTCTTCGCCGGCACTTACGAAGTTCGTCCAACAGACACCGTCATCGTTGATGCCGGAGCGAACATCGGCACATTCACGCTCTATGCGCTCCTTCATGCCCCACACGCGAAAGTAATCGCGATCGAGCCGGCGCCTGATTCGTGCGAACGCCTCCGAGGTGTCCTGTATGACCACGGATTCTCCCACCGCTGCCTGATTCATCAGGCTGCCCTCGGACGAGAAGCCGGCAGCACCAGCATCGACCTGCGCCCGGAAAGCCAGTTCCGAAGTACCGGAACCGGCAGCACGCTGGTCCCCGTCATGACGCTCGACGAACTCTTGCATGGCTCCGAAGTAGACCTGCTGAAACTCGACATCGAAGGTTCCGAATATGCCGCGATCGGTCCGCATTCCTTCGATTGCCTGCAGCGCGTAGACAGAATCGCTATGGAGTACCACCCCAACGGATCTCTGGCGGATCTCGTCCCTCAGCTCGCAAGTGCAGGCCTGACCTGCGTTTCGGCGCGTGACGATGGCGATGGCTACGGTATCGCGACCTTCTGTCGAGCGGGAATAGTCCGCAATACTGTTTAGTGGCATCGGTCTCCAGACCCGCAGCGAACCTCCACGTTCCTCGCAACCAATCTTTCCGAGCCGCGATCACCGGGCGCGCTTTCCTGGGCCGCCGGCTAAAGATTTTCCAGATTCCGCCGATAGATCTCACGGGAGATCTCATGCCACATCGTTACAAGGTCCGCGTGTATGAAAGCGGCGATCAGGATGGCGCCACCGCGGCCGGCACGCTCGTGCTGCACATCGGTGGCAGCAGCGCCATTGAAGCGGGCTCTGTCGAATGCGCAAAAACCGAAATCCAGACCCAGGTTAAAGCTGGAAGGCTCGCCCGCGGCTGCGTCTATCAGATCTGCGCGGCCGGCACGAGCCCCGAACACTCTACCGCTTTCACGGCCGACCTCCAAGGCCTCTTTCATGCCTGCCAGCTCGCCGCCGCCACCGGGTTGTATGCCGAGTTCCGCCGCATCCAATTCCCCTCGCCGGAAGCGAAATCAACGACTCCGCTGAACGCGATGTAATTGACCGCCACTCCTGAGCTGCGCCGCTTCTAGCCGCAGATGTCGCCCCCAAAACCCTCCGTTGCAAACTAGAGGTTTGCCGTCGCGGACTTCTGAGCTGCGGGCGCGGCACTCCCGGGAGGAACCTTGAAGAGAACAGTAGTCGCCATCACTGGAGCCTCGAGCGGTATCGGTGAGGCCTTTGCGCGTAAGCTGGCGCCCGGACACGACCTGCTTCTGATCGCGCGCCGCCGCGATCGGCTCGAATCTCTCGCTTCCGAGTTCTCCAACAAGTTCGGCACGCATACGGAGATCCTCCAGGCGGATCTGACTCAGACATCAGATCTGGAAGCCGCAGCCGAACGGATCGCCGCCAAATCTCGCCTCGCCCTCCTCATCAATAACGCCGGCTTCGGCACCAAGGGCCGATTCTGGGAAATTGACGTCGCTGGTCAAGACAAGATGCACAAACTGCATGTCACAGCCACCATGCGTCTCACTCACGCGGCGCTGCAGCTCATGGTCCCTAACGATTTCGGAGGCATCATCAACGTCTCCTCTGTCTCTTCGTTCGTTCGCAGCCCAGGCACCACCAGCTACTCGGCCACAAAGGCCTGGATGACAGCTTTCACTGAGGGGCTGCATCTCGAACTGCGCGGCATCCGTTCCAACGTTCAGATGCAGGCGCTCTGCCCCGGCTTCACCTACTCGGAATTTCACGAAACGATGGGTGCTGATCGCTATCGCGTGGCGGGTCCGGGTTTTTGGATGACCTCCGAAGAGGTAGTTGACGCCTCGGTCGAAGGTCTTCGCCGCCGTAAGTTAATCGTCATTCCTGGCTGGCGTTACAAGGTCCTGGTAGGCGTGTTGTCCAAGCTCCCGCTTGGGCTGCGCCTGGGCGTGGAAGCCGCTGCCGGACGATCGCGTGTGCGCCAGATTCCGGTCGACATCCGCTCAACCAAACAAATCGGCGATTAGTGCGCCCATGTTGCTTCGAGTCGCAGCACCTGTGGCGATTCTCGCCGCCCTGTATTCTGTTAAAGCCATATCGATGGAGAACAGCAACGTCCGCATTCAGTCGTTCCACGTCGTTGGCATTCAGAGTCGCACCACAAACGCACGCGAAATGACCTCGGGCGGGGTAATCCCAAAGATGTGGGCACGCGCAAGCGCCGAAAAACTCTTCGCGCGCATACCCGATCGCCTCGGCCATGATGTGATCGCCCTCTACACCAACTATCAAAGTGACAGAAATGGCGAGTACGATTACGTCCTCGGTGTCAAGGTTCCTTCGGCCGGCCCTGCTCCTCCCGGAATGATCTCCGTGGAAGTTCCAGCCGGTGACTACACGGTTCTCAAGACGGGCAGCGCGCCGCCTCCTGACGCTGTCGTCGGCCTTTGGCAGCAGATCTGGTCCCTCGAAGAAGCAAGCCGGCTCCAGCGCTCCTACCGTACCGATTTCGAAGTTCATCATCGCTCGCGCGACAACCCCGATCGCGACGCGAAAGCAGAACTCTACGTAGGCGTCAAGTAAATCAATGCACGGCCGACGTCGCTGGCGCATCGCCGCTCTTCTCGCAGTTGGCGTGCTCGTAAACTATTTCGACCGCGTCAATCTATCGGTCGCCCGCGAGGCTCTTCACGCTGAATTTGGCCTCTCCAACACCGGGTATGGCTACCTTCTCAGCGCATATAGCTGGACCTACGCGGCGCTCCAGCTTCCCGTCGGCGTGTTGCTCGACCGGTTCGGAGTCCGCTTTATCGGCCGCCTCAGCGCCTTCCTCTGGAGTGTCGCCTCGTTTGCCGCCGCTGCCGCTTGGAGCATCCCGGCGTTCTTCGGGGCTCGTCTCCTGCTCGGCATCGGCGAAGCTCCTACCTTCCCGGCCAATGCCAAAGCAATCGGTAGCTGGTTTCCCAGCCACGAACGAAGCTTCTCCACTTCTCTGTTCGACTCTGCTGCCAAATTCGCCTCCGGTATCGGCGTCCCCCTTATTGGACTCGTTCTGATTCGTTTCGGCTGGCGCATCAGTTTTTCCGTAACTGGAGTCATCAGCCTTCTCTACTTCGCGGCTTTCTACTTTGTCTATCGCGATCCACTGGACGATCACGAACTAACAGAGCAAGAGTTACTCCACATCACGCAAAGTAAGTCGCCGGATTCAGTGCCGACCGCAGAAATCCGGCCCGGCATCGCTCGCTTACCTTTTGTCCAACCGCAAAGTACTCGGACTTGCCGCTGGTTTCGCCGCCTATAACTACTCTTTCTATCTTTTTCTGACCTGGCTGCCCAGTTACTTCGTCTCCGGCCTTCATCTCACTCTGCGCCAGTCAGTCATGTTCACCAGCGTTCCGTGGCTGTTCGGAGGACTCGCCGATCTCTTAGTCGGAGGTCTGCTCGTCGATGCGCTCATCCGGCGCGGCTATGACGCAAACGCCGTCCGCAAAACGGTCCTCGTCGGTGGCACTGTTCTGGGTCTTGCCGTCGCAGGCGCGATGACCACTCACAATCCCACCGTCGCTGCTTTTTGGATCAGCATTTCACTGGGTGGGCTCTCGGCCGCTGCCCCCGTCGCCTGGTCTATTCCGTCCCTCATCGCACCACAGGAAAGCGTCGGCAAGGTAGGCGGCATCGTGAACTTCGGTAATCAGATCGCCGCGATTGTCGCTCCCATCGCCACCGGCTATTTTGCCGGACCCGCTAACTCCTTTTCACATGCCTTTGCAGCCGCTGCCATCATCCTGCTTGCCGGCATCTGCGGGTATGTGTTTTTGCTTGGAAAAATCGAACGCATCGATTCGCCGCCGCCTGCTGAATCCATCACCCACACCTAAGCAGCAACTCCCGCTCAGGCCTTGCCCGGCGTCAAGATCACCTTCATCAGGTTCGCCTCGCGCCCGTGCAGCCGCTCGAACCACCCCGATCCTTCCGCCAACGGTGCCACCTTGCTGATCAATTGCTTCACATTTACTCGCCCGCGCGCCAGCATCTCGATGCACTGCGGATATTCGCCCGCCGACGCCGCCGTTCCCTGCAGCCGGAGTTCCCGGCTCACCACAGTCTGCAACGGAATTTCTACTGTTGGCGCTATGTTTCCAATCAAGGTCACCGTGCCGCCTCGACGGACACTCTCAATCGCCGTCTTGATCGTCGGCGTGCTGCCCACCGCTTCCAGAGCGACGTCCGCACCTGCGCCGCCGCTGTAGCGCCGCACTTCCGCGGGTACATCCGCACTCCTCGCATTCACCACCTCAGTCGCGCCCAGTTGCTTCGCTAACTCCAACCGGCTCTCCTCGATATCGGTCGCAATGATGCGCGCACACCCCGCTTCACGTAACGCTTGCACCACCAGCAGCCCGATCATGCCCGTTCCCACCACGAGTGCCGTCGCATCCGCCGGGAGTTCCGAGATCGCCACCGCGTGAACCGCCACCGAAAGCGGCTCCACCATAGCTGCCTCGCTGAACCCTAGCTCTTTCGGCAGCAGATGTACGATACGCCTCGGCACCACCACGTACTCCGCGAACGCTCCCTGCCTTCGGAAATCAGGTGTCGATACACCCAGCACTTCGCGGTTCTCGCATAGGTTTGATTCGCCTTTCCGGCAGTATTGGCAGTGCCCGCAGTAAACCGTTGAGTCGAAGGTAACGTGCTGGCCCTCATAAATGTCCGAAACTTTGCTTCCCACGGCCGCCACCACGCCCGCCGCCTCATGCCCCATCACAAGCGGCGGAATCCTCCTTCCCGACGCGCCGTCATACCCGTGCACATCGCTGCCGCATATCCCGCACGCCTCCACTCTCACCAACACATCCTCGGGGCCCGGCTGCGGAGTCGGCACCTCGACTACTTCTAATCGGCTGTACGCGGAAAGTAAAAGTGCTTGCATGCTCGCATCCTATCGAAGTTCAGGTCCATCTCTCGCCGGCTGGCTTGATACATTGACCTTGGATTCATGCTTGCCGAGCCGCGGCCGTGAATTGCGGTCATCTGCCCCCTAAATCTATGCAACGATCTACCCGACGAACCTTCCTTGGCAGCGCTGCCGTCCTTAGCGCTGCCTCATTCACCGCGCGCTCTGCCGAGGAGCCGCGCTCCGCATCCGCTGACCAGCACGCGAACCTGCAGACCTTCCCTTACGGCGCCGTCGAGTTGCTGCCCGGCCCGCTCAAGCGCCAGTTCGATCAGAACCACACATTCTTTCTCAACCTGAGCGAAGATCGCATGCTCAAGATCTATCGCCAGCGCACCGGCCTGCCCGCGCCCGGTGAAGATATGGGCGGCTGGTACGACGGTTTTTGTCCCGGCGCGCACTTCGGCCAATACGTCTCTGCTCTCGCTCGCTTTGCGGCCGCTACCAACTCCGAGCCCACCAAAGCCAAGGTCAAGCGGCTCGTCGCAGGTTACGCAAAAACGGTTGATCCGAGCGGCAAATTCTTCATCGATCTACGCTATCCCGCTTACACCTACGACAAGCTGGTCCTTGCTCTCATAGACGCTCATTCACTTGTCGCTGACGAGACCGCCGTCGCCGTCCTCGACTCCACCACCCGGGCCGCGGCTCCTCATATGCCGGAACGCGCCCTCACGTTGGAGGAGCAGCGCACACGTCCGCACAAAGACGAAACCTACACTTGGGACGAGACCTACACTCTCGCCGAAAATCTCTTTCTCGCCAACGAACGCACCGGTGATCCCCGCTACTTCGAAATGGGCCAGCGCTATTTACTCGACCGGACGTTTTTCGATCCGCTGTCGCAAGGCCAGAACGTGCTGCCCGGCCTGCACGCCTACAGTCACATGAACGCCCTCAGTTCGGGCATGCAGGGCTACCTTAAACTCGGCAATCCGAAGTACCTTCACGCCGTCACCAACGCCGTCGAGTGGATCTGGAAAGATCAGAGCTTCGCCACCGGCGGCTGGGGTCCGAACGAAGGCTTCGTTGAACCGGGCAAGGGCGCTCTTGGCGAGAGTCTCGCTGCCACCCACCGCAGTTTCGAAACTCCTTGCGGCGCGTACGCGCACTTTAAAGTCATGCGCTACTTACTCGCCCTCTCCGCCGACCCGCGCTACGGCGACAGTATGGAACAGGTTCTCTATAACTCGATCCTGGGCGCCAAGCCCATTCGGGAAGATGGCTGGAGCTACTACTACTCCGATTACGGTCACTCCGGTCACAAAACAGATCACCGGGTCATCGCCGGTTCACCTTGGCCCTGGGACCGCGACGGTCGTTGGCCCTGCTGCTCCGGCACTCTTCCCCAAATCGCGGCCGACTATGTAATTAGCACCTATCTCCGCAGCCGTGACGGTGTCTATGTGAATCTCTTTGTTCCTTCGCGGCTTACTTGGCAAGTTAGTAAGTTGGCCCGTTGCACGCTTACTCAGGAAACCAGTTACCCCACCGCCAATCTGATCTCCCTGCGCGTCGACCCGTCCACCGAGACCGCCTTCAATATTCATCTCAGGGTACCTGCCTGGGCCGGGCCGAATACCTCACTGTCAGTCAACGGCAAACGCCTCAATCAAAAGATCACTCCCGGTTCCTTCCTTCTCCTGCAGCGAACCTGGAAGCGCGGCGATCTCATTCAGTTTGAGCTGGACCAGCGCGTCAGCGCCCCTGCCGTCGACCCCCAACATCCCGACCAGATCGCCATCGTCCGCGGCCCGCAAGTTCTCTTTGCTCTTTCGGACACCCAGCCCCAATTGCGTCGCACCGACATCGACCGGATGCAGTTAACACGCTCCACCAATAACGATTGGTCACTCAAGACCGAGGCGAGTTCCCTGCCCTTGCGGCCTTTCTACGACATCCAAGACGAGATCTACCAGACGTACTCCAAGCTAAACGCGTAGAGGAGATGCCACGGAGAACTTCGGTAAGCCTCCCCACCAAGCGGCCTTAAGTTATTCTGTTATGACGTCGCCATGCTTGGCCAGACCATCTCGCACTACCGCATTATCGAAAAGCTCGGTGGTGGCGGTATGGGTGTGGTCTATCGCGCCGAGGACCTGAAACTCGGCCGCGAGGTGGCCCTCAAATTCCTTCTCGAGCATAGTACGCACGACCGGATCGCCCTCGAGCGCTTTGAACGCGAAGCTCGTGCAGCGGCCGCCATCAATCATCCCAACATCTGTACCGTCTACGAGGTTGGCGAGCATGATGGTCATCCCTTTCTTGCCATGGAACTGCTCGAAGGCGAGACCCTCAAACATGTCGTTGGCAGGAAGCCTGTCTCCGTCGATTGTCTGTTGGAGTGGGCCATCCAGATCGCCGACGGTCTTGACGCCGCTCACTCCCGCGGTATCGTGCATCGCGACATCAAGCCCGCCAATCTCTTCATCACCGCTCAGCGCCAGGCAAAAATCCTCGACTTTGGCCTCGCCAAGCTCGTCAGAACTGGTCGGCTCGTCTCGCAGGCGGCGGTTTATGATGAAACCCTCACCCGGGCTGACGATCGTTTAAGCACTCCAGGGTCTGCCCCGGGAACCCCCGGTTACATGTCGCCCGAACAGGTTCGCGGCGAGGAGATCGATGCTCGCGCCGACCTGTTTTCACTCGGCATCGTGCTCTACGAAATGGCTACCGGTGAGACTCCCTTCCAGGGCAAGACTACCGGCGCCGTGATGGGCGCGATTCTGCACGACACCCCTAAGGTGCGCCCCAGGCTCGACCCGCAGCTTCCATCCGATCTCGAGCGCATCATCAGCAAGGCGCTTGAAAAAGATCCCGACATTCGCTACCAGCACGCGTCTGATCTGCGCGCTGATCTGAAGCGTCTCAAGCGAGACACAGATTCGGGCCATGCCCATCCCGCCATCCCGGGCGTTTTGACCAAGGATTCCCGGGCCGGATTACGATGGCTCCGTTTTCCACTAGCCCTCGCTGCCCTCGCCATCATTGTGTCCGCTGTTGCATTTTTCAGCACCCGTGATTTGCCCCCTCCGCGCATCACCGGCACCTCGCTGATCACCAACACCGGCCGCGATGTGTACAGCTACGTCACTGATGGTGCGCGGCTTTACTACACGACCAAGCAGACCGCCGGTACCGATTCCCAGACTTTTCAGATCTCAGTTAAAGGCGGCGAGTCCCTGCCCCTGCCCGGCGACAAAGCCAGCATGGCCGTAATCGATATCTCTCCCGATCGCTCAGAGTTGCTGTTTGCGAAAACGCAGAACATGTTCTTCAGCTTTCGCGAACGCCCTCTGGACGAAATGCCCGTCAAGCCCACCCTGTGGGTTGTCCCGATCACGGGCGGGGCTCCACGCCGCTTGGGGAATCTTCTGTCTCTCTCAGCCGCTTGGTCACCGAGCGGCCGTGAGTTCATCTATGTAGGCGGTAATTATTGGAACGAACTACACGTCGCTTCTTCCGATGGCGCCGAGCTGAAAAAGCTGTCCTCAAGCAAGGGATTTGTCTCTTATCCGAGCTGGTCACCTGATGGAACAAGGGTGCGTTTCACTTTGACCGATTCCTCCGATCCCAGCTTTCTGATCGGCGGCGGCACTCGCTCCCTTTGGGAGGCGTCCATCGATGACGGCCGTTTGCACCCGGTTCTTCCTGGTTGGCATCACCCGCAATGCTGCGGCGTCTGGACGCCGGATGGTAGGTATTTCATCTTTAACTCAGCCGGCAACATTTGGGCGCTGCGAGACAAAACAAGTTTTCTCGATAGAAGCACCGCCCAGCCCATGCAGCTGACCAGAGGTCCCCTGCAGTTTGGGAAACCCATACTCAGCGTAGATGGCAAGCGTATCTACGCAGTCGGCTGGCACGCTCGCAGCGAACTGCTCAGCTATGACTTGCACGCGGGTCAGTTTCTGCCTTACATGGAGGGCATCCCCGCGGAGTGGCTGGACTTCTCGCGCAATGGCAAATGGGTGGTCTACTGCGTCTTCCCTGAGAGCACTATGTGGCGATCTGCCGTCGATGGCAGCCAGCGTCAGCAGTTAACCTTCACGCGAGCCTTCGCACCGCGTTGGTCCCCTGATGGAACACAGGTGGCCTTTATGGCATCAATGCCTGACAAACAGTGGCGCATCTATGCCATGTCTGCTGAGGGCGGCGATTCTTCTCAAATTACTCACGGTGAGAGCGGCTCGCCTGGGGATTTCGATCCCACCTGGTCGCCCGATGGTTCTCTGATCGCCTTCGGTGCTGCCTCTTCCGCGCCCAAGAATCTGATGGCAATTCGCGTCATAAATCTCGCTTCCGGTAAGGTCTCCACGCTCCCCGGTTCTGAGGGGCTCTGGTCGCCGCGTTGGTCCCCGGATGGGCGATTTTTCGTGGCTCTCGCCGGAGCGGATAAGCTCATGCTCTACGATGTCCAGTCCCACCAGAAATCCCAACTCGCAACCGGGAACATCGGCAAGGTCACCTGGTCGCGCGACAGCCAGGCGGTCTACTTCGATTTAGCGGGTCCGGATCCCGCCTTTTTTCGCATTCGAATTCGCGACCGCAAAATGGATCGGCTGGCGAGCCTGAAATACCTCCATCGCAGTGTCGGAACCTTGGGTGCCTGGACCGGTGTCACGCCGGACGGATCTCCGCTTGTACAGCGCAACGCCGGAAGTGGCGAGATCTACGCTTTCGATTGGGATGCCCCCTAACCGGCGCCTTCCGTTCCGAGCCGCGACCGCTAGGGAGCGGTTCTTCCCGGCCCACGTTAGCATGAGTTGTGTCTCCGCAGAAGCTGCTTTTTCCGTTCTTCGTTCTCTCTCTTGCCTTGCATGCCGCGGATCATTCACTCACCTTGGCGCAGACGCTCGAGCTGGCCGCCCGTCAGAACCCCGATGTTACTCTGGCTCGCTTAGATCAAACGCGCGCGGAAGCGGGCATTCGCATCGCTCAGGATCCTTTTCGTCCCAAAGTCACGGCCGGCAGCGGCGCCGCCTACACCTACGGGTACCCCAATACCATCGAAGGCAGCGCTCCCAGCATCTTGCAAGTCACTACCCGGCAATCGCTTTTCAATCGCCCGCTGAGTTACGAGCTGGCTGCTTCCCGCGAGCTCGCGCGCGGTGCTGCCTTTGCCGCTCAAGCCAAGACAGACGACGTGGCGTATGAGGCCGCTGACCTCTTCCTGACTGCCAGCCAGATCGAGCACCAGGGGGAGGCATTTTCCGGCCAACTTCCCAGTCTCCAGAAAGTCGTTGATGCCATGTCTGCCGCCGTCAGTGAAGGCGCCGAGTTGCCGCTTGAGGCGAAACGTGCTCGCGTCAATCTCGCACTCTCAAAACAACAGCTCGACGCATCTCATCTGGATGCCGATTACTACGAGATGATGCTTGCCGTCGCTATCGGCTACCCTGCTACTGATCGCGTCAAGCCGGTCGCCTCCGATCTCCCCTCCACTCTGACTCCCGCCTCCGAAACGGAAGCCATCGATTCGGCGCTCGCCAACAATCGTCAGCTTCGCGAAATGCAATCCAATATTCTTGCCAAAGAGTTGGATGTGCGCTCTTACAAGTCGGCCCGCCTGCCGCAAGTCGATCTCGTCGCCCAGTACGCCCTGTTCGCTAAATACACTTACGACAAATACTTCACCTCCACTCATTTCCAGCGCAATAACTTTCAATTGGGCGCCGCTATCTCACTTCCGGTGCTGATCGGCAGCGCCCACCAGGGTTATCTCTCGCAAGCCCTCACCGACATGCAAAAATTCCGCATTCAAGCCGACCAGCTGCGCAATCGCATCCTTACCGACACCCGCCGCACCTACGAACAATGGCAGAAAGCCGAAAGCATTCGCGATCTCGCCCGCATGAGGCTCGATCTCGCGCGCGAAGACCTGACCGTTAAGCTCGCACAAAATAGCGAAGGCAGAGTGCCATTGCGCGAGCTAGAGCAGTCGCGTGTCGAAGAATCCAATTTCTGGATGCAGCTCTACGACGCTGAAACTCAAGTCACCCGTGCCAAGCTCGCCATTCTGCGTCAAACGGGAACTCTTATGGCCTCCGTCCGCGCCGGAGCAGGAACACCGCCGAATGTCGACCGCCCCTGATGAGATCACGCTTCCTCTCGCCTCGGCAGCCCAGGCGCCTGCTGTCGAAATCGTCGATCTCCACAAGACCTATAACGGCTTCCATGCTGTCGATGGTCTGTCCGTAGTTGTGCCGCAGGGGTCGTTCTTCGGATTTTTAGGACCTAACGGCGCGGGTAAGACGACCACCATCAAAATGCTCATGGGGCTCGCCCAGCCTGATGGCGGGTCCATTCACATCCTTGGTCTGCCCATGCCCGCCAAGTCACTCGAAATCCGTCGCCGCATCGGCCTTGTACCCGATGACTCACTTCTTTTCGACTATCTCACCGGCAGCGAGTACCTCGAGTTCATCGGCCGCTTGTACGGTCTCGCACGTCCGCTTGCCCGGGAGCGTGGCCGCGAGTTGCTCGCCCTTTTTGAGCTCAGCGAAGGCCCGCGCAAATTGATCGGCGAATACTCGAAGGGGATGCGGAAGCGCGTCGCTCTGGCGGCTGCGCTCATCCATCGGCCGCAGCTTTTTCTCATGGACGAACCCTTTGAAGGCGTCGATGCCGTGGGTGCCCGCCTCATGAAAGACATCCTGCTCGAACAGGTGCGGCATGGGGCCACCGTCTTCCTCACCTCTCATGTCCTCGAAGTAGTCGAAAGGCTTTGCGATCGCATCGCCATCATCAGCCGCGGTAAGGTCATCGCGCAAGGCACGGTCGAAGAGCTCAGGGCACAAAGCAGCGCGGGCATCACTACCCTGGAGGACATTTTCGTAAACCTCGTCCATGCCGAACGCTATACCGGCAGCCTCGATTGGCTTTGAACCCGCCTGACTTGTCATGTGGCAGCAGATAAGAGCAATCGCCTGGGCCCAATACCGCGTCACGCGCAACCATTTGCCGCGCACCACTCTCGGCACCGTTTTGAGCTGGCTGCTCCTCTCCTTCTGGTACGGACTTTATCTGTCCTTCGCCATCTTTCTGGCCTGGAACTTGCCCGCTGTGCCGTTCGGCGAGATCGTGCAATGGCTTCCAGCCGGGCTGCTTGGCGTGTGCTTGTTCTGGCAGATCATCCCGCTCTTCACCCTCAGTAGCGGCTGGTCGCTCGAGCTCAGCAGACTGCAGATCTACCCAGTCAGCAACAGCGCTCTTTTCGGCATCGAAACACTCTTGCGCATTAGCAGCGCCCCTGAAATGATGGTCGTTCTCGGCGGTGCAGTCGTGGGCCTGGCTCGGCATCCCGATATCCCCTTCTGGGCGCCCCTTTCCCTGCTGCTTTTCATACCGTTCAATTTGTTTCTCCAACTCGCCTTTCGTGATCTCATTCTTCACTCCTTCGAACGAAATCGCTTCCGGGAATTATTTGCCATTCTGGTCATCGGCGTCGGAGTCGTGCCTCAACTCCTGGTCAGAACGGGTCTGGGGCGCGCGCTGAAACCATACTTCTTCGCCGCTGCCGGCAGTCACGCCGCGCCCTGGTACGAAGCGGCTTCCCTGGCTATGGCTCGCTCCGGTGTTCTCGACCTCCTGCTTCTGCTTGGCTGGATCGCGATCTCGTTTGCCTTTGCGCGCTGGATGTTCGCCCGGAGCCTTGTGGCCGACGACAGTTTCCGGTCTGCCTCACTTGATAAAGCTCGCCCCGAGAAGCTCGAAACGTTCAGCCTCTCTGCCTGGCCCGCACGCCTGTTCAGCGACCCGCTTGCCGCGCTCATTCAGAAAGAACTGCAGTCTCTCGTCCGCATGCCCCGCTTTCGTGTCCTGTTCGGCATGTCGTGCCTGCTCGGTATCGTGGTCTTCATCCCGGCCTCGCTCAACGGTCGCGATGCCACTTCGGAGTTCATGCGCAACAACCTGATCCCGGTTGTGAATGTCTATGGCCTGCTCTTGCTCAGTGACACTTTGCTGCTGAATGCTTTCGGACTTGACCGCGCCGGCGCGCAGATATACTTTGTCAGCCCTGTCTCGCTCACAACTGTCCTGCGCGCCAAGAACTTCACTGCGATCGTCTTCGTCTTCCTGCAAAGCGTTGTCATACTCCTCGTAGCAACTCTCGCTCGTGCCCCGCTTACCGTTGCCGGCGTCGTCTCAGGCCTGCTCGCCTCCGCCGTTGTGACGGTCTATCTCCTCGCAACGGGCAATCTCACATCGGTCTCCTTCCCCAGAGCCATCGATCCCAGGCAGACGTTCAAAAAGCAGGCCGGAGCCAAAATGCAGATCTGGCTGCTTATCTGCAGCTTGGGTCTTTTTGTGTTGGTCGGATTCGCATTCCTGGCCCGCTATGCTTTGCAGCGCGATTCCGCACTGCTTGCGGTGCTCGGCCTTGAGCTCCTCGTCGGGTTAATTGCGTATCGCTTTTCGCTGGAATCGGCCGTCGAACGCGGTGTTCGGGATCGCGAAGCGATCGTCCAGAGCCTCTCGAAGAACTCTTCCCCGGTGAGCCTGGGCTAAGCGCGGGGCGAGCTAAGCCGTCAGCAGCTCTTCGGTCGGCGTAGCCGCACGCATCGCTTCCGTCAGAATTCCCGAGATAAATTCGTTCACCGACTCCACGCACCTTGCAACCGCAGCCACTTCCTCGGGCAGAAGCCACTCGAGTGATTCCGCATGCCATCCATCTTTGGTCAACATCAACGGCACGCCGCACACACCCTGCAATCCCAGAAGATCGCCTTTCAGGAGAACTTGCCCGTGAATCATCCGGCGGTCGCTGCTCAACGCCGCCGCAATGCACTGCAGCGTGGCGTTTGCAGTTGCGTTCGGTGTCGAGTGCATCGAGTGCGCCGTAATGAACGGCTCTACAAAGATCCGTGCATCCGGCAAAGCCTCGCGAGTGATCTGATACGCTTCGGCCACCCGCTCCTCGGCCAGCAGCCGGATCACTTCGCCGCGAAGCGCCGCTACACGCTCGTCCAGCGGTACAGCCGAACTTTTCTCGCGCAGCTTGTCCAGGTCGCTTTCGGTCTTCTCGTTGTCGGCCAGCAGCTCCACACTCCGCCAAAGCGGTGCCATCGCTTGTCCGTGTTCGCCCATCACCGTTGCACGCACGTCGTGCCGGCTCACGCCAAGATCTGCCGCAATGGCCCGTGCAAAGCGTAGCGAATCCTGCTGCGCTCCCATGCCGAACACACGTTTTCGATCGACCGCGAACGAGAAGATCTCCACCGCTAGTTCTACTGGATTACTCACCACAATAAAGAGCGCGCGCGGCAGCCGGCAGACGCACTGGTCCGCTATATTCTCAAAGACAACCCGATTGGTTTGCGCAAGATCGCGTCGCGTAGGCCGGCCCGTTGACAGCGAGGCTCCCGCCGCCACAATCACGATGTCCGCCTCGACATCGCAGACATCCGGAACCATCTCGATAGAGACGCGCTCATCGTCAAACGCATCCATCAGGTCGATACGCGTTGCAAGCAGCTTCCGTTCCGTAGTCGAGACTCCATGCCCAACCAGCAGCAGCTTGTCTTCCGGCTCAAGTAGCCGGCTCCGGAGAATATGCACCGCCAGCGTGCTTCCCACTGAGCCGGAAGCACCTAAAATTGCAACCCGCTTTGACATCGTCCGAGATTACCCCAGGACGGGATCGCTATCCCGCAGCGTTCGGATTTCTCGCTCGATTGCCTCGCGCACCGCTTTCATTTCCTCATCGTCTTTGTACGGTTTTCGGGGCCAGAAAAAGCCCTTCAGCCCGTCTTTCCGCCTACGCGGCACCACGTGTATATGCAGATGCGGCACACTCTGGCTCACGCGATTATTGATAGCAATGTGACTGCCCTCCGCCCCCACCGCCGCCTCCACTGCTCTCGTAATCACCTGCAGCAGTGTCATCGTGCCGGCGGCCAAACTCTGCGGAAGCTCAGGCAAAGTCACATAATGCTCACGCGGGCACAGCAAGACGTGCCCCGGAAAGAGCGGCCGGGTATCGAGGAAAGCCACGAAGTCCTTGTCTGCGTACACCACTTGCGACGGGATTGCGCCACTGGCAATGCCGCAAAACACACACTCCGGCGAGCTTGCTTCCGCCACTAGCTCGCAACACCCGGCAGGGCGGCTGGTTCGGTAATCCCCACCCTATCTACAAAAAGCAGCAAATCGCCCGACGCTTCCACCTCAAAGGCGGCCTTGAACTTGGCGCCCCATATGATCTCGTCATATCGATAGGAGTAGCGCGCATAAACGACTTGTCCAAACGTCTCGTCGAAGCCTCGCATCATGATCACGATCTCCGCTTGCAGCTCCTTCAGATCGTCCTCCGACTTATTGAATAACGGACTCGCCTCGTCGATCGGGTGCACTACCGTCCAGGTGAGCGGCAGAAATAGCACCTGAGTTCTTTCCAGGCTCAACTGATTAAAACGTCGCTCCGGTCGCCCGTTACAAATCTCAACGGTCATCAGCGTAACGTTCGCTTCCACTTCAATCAGATTATTCGCGCGCCGGTTCACCACCCGGAACTGCAAGCTCGTCCGGCCCTGGTAGGGCGCGAGCACCATCATCGGACTGAAGCCGAAACGAGCCGTTGGCCGCGAGAAACGGCCGAACAGCAAACCTGTCGCAATCGCAAAACCCATTAGGCCAACCAGCGCCTCGATCGACGCCACGAGATTGGCCAGCGTGCCTTCGGGGTACATATTCCCATACCCGACCGTCGTCAAGGTATGCGTGCTGAAGAAAAATATATTTAGGAAATGAAGGCCCGCGGTCTTCGCCTCTGCCCCTTTAATGTGGTTCGACCCGACCGCAATGTAGAGCTCGGCGAACACGACGTTGATAATTGCGAAGGCAAAAGAAATAATCGACCAGAATACCGGCCATGACGTACTCACCATGAACGTGTACGGATTGGCATCACGCACCGTTGCTCCGGCCCGGCGGACATTGAACTGCCCGTCTTTATTTACAACCCGGTTTAAAGCGCCGGTGTAAGTTTTGGTTAAACCAGGGTCGAACCCTGGCGCACTTGCATTCATCGGACGGACTGTAGCTTCACTCATTTGTTTGCGGGCTCATCCCCTGTATGCTTCAGCATAGTTTCACGCACGGCCGCCAGGCGACACCCGGCTGCTAGCCTGACAACAGATACCAGCCATGGCCAGAACTGAATCTACTATGTTGCCGCTCGGCACGTCAGCCCCTCCTTTTTCACTGCCCGACGTAGTCTCAGGCAGCATCATTTCTTCCCACCAGGTCGCTGGCTCTAAAGCGCTGCTCGTCATGTTCATCTGCCGCCATTGCCCCTACGTCAAACACGTCCAGGGAGAGCTCGCGCAGATCGGCCGCGATTACGCCGGTCGTGAACTAAGCATCGTCGCGATCTCCTCCAATGATGCTGCCGCCTACCCGGACGATGCTCCCGGCAGCCTCCTCGAGATGTCCATTAATCTCGGTTTTGTGTTCCCGCTTTGCTATGACGAATCGCAGGACGTCGCGCGCGCTTACACTGCGGCCTGTACGCCCGATTTTTTCCTGTTCGATAAAGAACAGCACCTGGCCTACCGCGGTCGCCTCGATGGCAGCCGGCCGGGGAACGGTGTGCCTGTCGATGGCGCGGATTTGCGGGCCGCCATCGACTCCGTCCTCACCGGTCAGCCGGTAAATACAGATCAGAAGCCCAGCATGGGCTGCAACATCAAGTGGCGAAGTCCTTCATGATATCTTGCCTTTGCAATGCTTTTGAACCATCAGACCCGGCGAGGTTTCGCCCGGAACCTTGCCGGCGCTGCCGCACTTCTCGCCTCATCCCGCGCCAAAGCGGCTAATAAGTCGACCAAGATTCCGGTTGGTCTTGAGCTGTATTCGGTCCGGCACGAACTCGAGAAAGATACGCCGGCCACCATCGATCGCGTCGCCAAAATGGGCTACGAATGCGTCGAATTCTTTTCGCCCTATTACTCCTGGACCAGCGACTACGCCAAAGAAATTCGTAAACGGCTCGACGGAACCGGACTGCGCTGCTACTCAACTCACAATTCTGGAACTTCGTTCACCCCCGATGGTTCGGCCAAAGCCATCGAGCTTAACAAAATCCTCGGCACAAAATACATCGTGATGGCCAGTCCCGGCCACAATCCCAGCAGTGTCGATGAGTGGAAAGCTCTTGCCGATACCTTGAATAGCGGCAACGACCGCTTCAAGGCCGCTGGCCTCCATGCCGGCTATCACAATCACGATCTCGAATGGAAACCGGTCGACGGTCAGAAGCCGATTGAGATCATCGCTGCAAATACTGACAAGAGCATCATGCTGCAGCTCGACGTGGGAACTTGTGTCGAAACGGGTAACGATCCTGTCGCCTGGATCATGAAGAATCCCGGACGAATCCGCTCGCTCCACTTGAAAGAGTGGTCGCCCGACGGCGGGTATCACGTGCTGTTCGGGGAAGGAACCGCTCCCTGGAAGAAAATCTTCGCGGCTGCCGAGCAAACCGGCGGCGTCGAGTATTACCTGATTGAACAGGAAGGCAGTCGGTTCCCCGAGTTTGAAACAGCCGAGCGTTGTCTGGTCGCCTACCGCAATCTTCGAACAACTGCCTAGTGGGATCACAGACCAATCCGCCCATACGCATCTTCATCACCGGCGGAACATTCGATAAGGAGTACGACGAGATCCGGGCCTGCTTGTATTTCAAGGAGTCGCACCTCCCCGAAATGCTTCTTCTGGGCCGATGCAAGCTCGATGCCGAAGTGGAAACTCTGATGATGGTCGACAGCCTCGATCTTTCTGATTCCGATCGTGACCTTGTTGTGCAGCGTGTCCGCTCGGCCTCGGAAACGCGCATCGTCATCACTCACGGCACCGATACCATGACAGTCACCGCGCAGCTTCTGGCCCGGAAAGTTCAGGGCAAGACCATTGTGCTCACCGGAGCGATGATCCCCTACGCTTTCGGCAGCTCAGACGGCCTCTTCAACCTCGGAAGCGCTCTGGCTTTTGTGCAGAGTCTGCAGCCCGGCGTCTACATCGCCATGAACGGGCGCTGCTTTGAAGCGGGCCGAGTCAGAAAGAATCTATCAACTGGCATCTTCGAGAACGCGGATGCTACCGGCGACTGAAGCATGGCCTCTTTCGACTGCGATGTAGCGATCGTTGGCGCCGGAGTGGCCGGTCTCGCCGCCTTCGCAGAACTCGACCGCGCTGGCGTTCGGACACTCTGTATCGAAGCACGCGATCGAATCGGTGGCCGCGTACGAACCGAGCACGATCCACTCTGCGCACTTCCGATTGAGCTTGGCGCCGAGTTCATTCATGGACGTCCCCCCGAGATTCTCGAGATCGCACGCGCTGCTGCATTGCCTATTTACGACTGCGCCGATGCCTCCGTCCACATCCGCGACGGGCAGATCCGGCAGCCCGGCGATGCCTGGGAACCCGTCGGTGAGGTCATGGAAGAAATGCAGAATGCTGCCCGGACCGGCCCGGATGAGCCTTTTTCGCAGTTCCTCGAACGACTGCCTCACGACCGCGAAGCCAAAGAGTTGAGCACCTCGTTTGTGGAGGGCTTCAACGCGGCGCGTAAGGAAATCGTCGGCATCGCCTCTCTCGCGAAGGATGCGCGAGCGGCAGATAGTATCGAGGGCGACCGGTCGTTTCGGTTCTCATCTGGATACGATGCCGTCCCGCGTTATCTATCCCAAACCATCACTAATCTTTCTTCAAAACTGCGCTTCAACACTGTTCTTAAATCTGTCGAGTGGCGCCCCGGCTCCGTGACGCTTCGCTGTGTTTCGGGCCTCACCGGTGCCGCTCGTGTTCTCACGGCGAAGCGAGCCATCGTCACCGTGCCGCTCGGAGTGCTCCAAGCCAGGCCGGGCGACTCAGGAGCGATTGACTGGAATCCAATGCCGGAAGAAATCCTGAGCGCTGCGAGCTCGCTCTCGTTCGGCCAGGTCGTTCGCGTGATTCTGCGATTTCGCGAATCGTTTTGGGAAGAAAACAGCGCCTTTACCGACACTGGCTTCTTTCTTTCGAACGAACCACAGTTTCCCACCTGGTGGACGCCGCTCGCGGTCAGAGCCCCGGTGATCACAGGCTGGAGCGCCGGCCCGCATGCCGACACTCTTCTCGATCAGTCGCGCCAGTCTGTCATCGCTAACGCCGTCCGATCTCTGGCGCGAGTGCTGGCTGTATCGCCCGAGCTCGTCGGCGATCTTCTCGAAAATGCCTACTATCATGACTGGCACGCTGACCCGTATTCGCGCGGCGCTTACAGCTACGTTCCCGCCGGTGCCCTCGCGGCGCGAGAAACATTGGCCCAGCCCGTGGCGACTACCCTCTACTTTGCCGGCGAAGCGACCGAGCTCGACGGGCATTCCGCTACCGTGCATGGCGCCATTGCTTCGGGCCGCAGAGCCGCGCGCCAAATTCTCACTGCTGAGCCTTAACACATGTCACTGAACCTATTCAATCTGTCCGGCCGGGTCGCTGTCGTGGTCGGTGGAACTTCCGGTATCGGACGGGAACTTGCGCTCGGCCTTGCCCAGGCAGGCGCCGATGTGGTCTCCACCGGGCGCCGCGAACACCTCGTCGACGAAGTAGCCGCAGCCATCGAGAAGTTCGGCCGCCGGACACTCCGGCACGCGGCCGATGCCGGCGACAGGGGCTCGGTGGATAGCCTCCGGGATGCAGTACTCGCTGAGTTCGGCCGCATCGATATTCTCGTGAATGCGGCGGGGCAGATCTTTCGCAAACCGACCGTCGAAATCTCCGAATCGGAGTGGAACGGGCTGATGAATGCCAATTTGACAGGCACCCTGCGCGCCTGCCAGAGCTTCTTTGAGCCGCTCGCTGCCAGCGGGCACGGGCGCATTATCAACATCGCCTCGCTGAATTCCTTTGTCGCCCTGCTCGAAGTAGCCGCCTACGCCGCCTCCAAATCGGCCGTCCTTGGATTAACACGCAGCCTCGCTGTCGAATGGGCGTCGCGCGGCATCAACGTCAATGCCATCGCGCCCGGTGTTTTTCGTACCGATCTCAATGCCGCTTTCCTCGATGGCAGCGAGCGCGGGCGCGAGCTCCTCATGCGAACGCCCGCCAAACGGTTCGGCGCCACTCGCGAACTCGTCGGAGCTGCGATCTTCCTCTCTTCGGAAGCGTCCAGTTTCGTCACCGGACAATGCGTCACCGTTGACGGCGGCTTCCTGGCTTCCGGCGTCAACAGCTGAGGCGCAGGTCAAAGCCCGCAAAACTGTTGAAAATTACTGCGGAACAAACGGTCAATGCCGGCACGTACGTCTTCTCTTGTCACAGTCCGGCCCGCTTCGGCCAGCAGCCCGTAGCTGTTCGTCAGAATCGGCGCCAGCGTTCGCCTGGTGTTCTGCCACTTGTAAATCAGCTGCTCCAGGATTCGCGCATCCGAGTGCTGCGCTATAAAAGACATTCCGAGCATCTCAATGCGCTCGCGCGTGATTTCTTCCACGATCGACGGGTTGTTCAGGAACCACCAACACCCGAAAGGCATCAGGTTACTGAACTTTCTCGCAACAACGCAAAGCTCGTGCTGGTTCTCCCGGCTCAGGACGCTCACCAGAAATCGGTTGCGCGGAAACTGCCGGCACAAATTCTCCACGCTCTGCATGTTCGCTCTGCCGCTGGCATCACCCGCCGCCCTCAGCGCTGGATTCACCCCGCGCCGTACGCCGATCATCATCGATAACGGAATCGCAAACTCCCGGCAGACCGGCAACACCGCTTCCCGGAAGATGAAGCTGCGTCGGCTCTCATCCGGATACTCGAAAGAGTCCGGCAGCGACACGGCCATATAGACCGGCTTCATTCGCTCACACCAACCGCGAATGAATTTCCGCAGGTCATTTGCGTCGCCCGGCGACTCGAGCAGCCGGTCGATCCGCAGAGCCGCGTGAAAGCGCGTGTCCGCCTCCGTTCTCAAGCCCCACAGCACCGCTTCCACGGGATCGAGCGGATCGTTAGTCATCACCGCTTCACTCACCCCGGCCAGGGCAAACACTCGCTCGATGTGCGTCTCGAGTTTCTGGGCCGAAAAGAAAGCCCGCGCCTCGCGCAGATCTCTCGCATCGGTCGGCAGATCGAACGCCTTCAATACACTCACCACCCCTCGCGTCGCCTCCGAAACCGGCAAATTCTCCACGAACAAAGTTCGCCAGATTGCGTCCGCTCTCTGCTCTTTTGCTAAACCCCAGTAGCTATCCGGGCCCATGTCCGTAAACCGGAAAAACTCCGCTTCCAGATAGTGATACGTGAGCAGCTCATCGATGCCCCACAGCCCCAGCCGCCCCAGCGAAGGCCGAAACAGATGTGTGTGAACATCAATAAATACGGCGCTGTTCAGTTCCGTCTCAACGATCTGCCGGATGCCTTCGCTCATTTCTCTATCTTATTGACCCTCCCCGCTATATTTGACTCGTGACCTTTACCGACTGGCTACTAGCTGACATTCGCTTACCGAAAGGCGTCCACAGCGAAGCGGCAGCGGATCATTCTTGGTGGCGTGTCATGTGCCTCACCGGCGTCGATTACTTCTCTACCCTCGGATACCAGCCCGGTATCGCGTTTCTCGCCGCCGGGCTTCTTTCTCCTTTAGCTACGCTCATCTTGGTCATCGTCACCCTCGCCGCCGCTCTTCCCGTCTACAGTAAAGTCGCCAAAGCAAGTCCTAACGGCCAGGGCAGCATCGCTATGCTCGAGAATCTCTTCTCCGAGTGGACCGGCAAAGCTTTCGTCTTGGCCTTGCTGGGATTCGCTACTACCGACTTCGTCATTACAATGACGCTTTCGGCAGCCGACGCCGCCGCTCACTTCACTCAGAATCCATTTACACCGCCCTGGATGAAAAGCCAAATGGGCGTGACACTGGTGCTGCTCGCCATTCTCGGCGCAATCTTCCTCAAAGGCTTCAAGGAGGCGATTGGCATTGCGGTCGTGCTCGTCGGCATCTATCTGCTGCTAAATCTGGTTGTAACTTGCGTCGCGCTCGTCGACGTATTAACACATCCCACGCTCATACCGAATTGGAGGGCCGCTCTGCTCCAGCAGCACGGGAACCCACTCGCTATGTTAGGCATCGCTCTGCTTCTTTTTCCGAAGCTCGCCCTCGGGCTTTCCGGCTTCGAGACCGGCGTCGCCGTCATGCCTCTCATTAAGGGAAAGGATGAAAACTCCCGTATTTCCAATACCAGAAAGCTGCTGACTACCGCGGCAATCATCATGAGCGTGTTCCTGATCACCACCAGCCTTGTCACAACCCTGCTTATTCCGGCAGATAAATTCAAGGAGGGGGGCGAAGCCAACGGACGGGCGCTCGCCTACCTGGGCCACAAATACCTGGGCAACGGCTTCGGCACAGTCTATGACTTGAGTACGATTCTGATTCTCGCCTTTGCCGGCGCCTCCGCTATGGCCGGACTGCTCAATCTCATCCCCCGCTACCTTCCCCGCTTTGGCATGGCGCCCGAATGGGCCAAAGGCTCTCGTCCGCTCGTACTCGTCTTCATGGTCATTGCTTTCCTTGTCACCTTTCTCTTTCGCGCCAACGTCGATGCGCAGGGCGGCGCGTACGCTACTGGTGTCCTGGTGCTCATGACTTCGGCAGCCATCGCCGTTACGATGTCCCAATGGAAGCACTGGAGCCGTTTCCTGTTTCTGCTCATCGCGCTCGTTTTCACCTATACGACCTGCCTGAATATCTACGAAAGACCAGAAGGTCTCAAAATCGCCTCGTGTTTTATCCTGGCAATGATTTTCATTTCCCTTCTCTCAAGAGCCATTCGTTCCACTGAGCTCCGGATTCATACGGTCGAGTTCGACCAGGTGGCCAAAGAGCTGCTTGACGAAGATCCGGACAAGGTAATCCACCTCGTTGCCCGAAAGCCTCGCGACGAGGAAACTCCGGAAGATCTGGATAAGGCCGATCGCGACATGCGTTGCTGTCACAACCTGCCGGAAGGCGAACGGGTCTACTTCTTTGAAGTAAGAAAGGGCGACGCTTCAACGTTTGAAACGACTTTGAATGTCACCGGGTGCCGGATTGGCCACCATTGCGTCCTCTGCGCAGAAAGTCCGGTCGTCGCTAACGCTATCGCCGCCGTGTTGATCGAAATTGAGCGCAGTACTGGCCAGCGGCCTCATTGCTATTTCAGCTGGACGGAGGGCAATCCAGTCAAGAACCTGTTCCGATTTTTATTCCTGGGCGGCGGCGACGCGGCCCCTCTGGTGCACGAAGTTCTGCGGCGTGCCGTACCGGATGTCGATCATCGGCCAGTCATTCACGTAGCGTAAATGCGTTGATTATTTTGTTACCTCGCCCTCGGAATGACATCTAACTCTTCAGTAACTTGAATTTTGCGGGCGTGATAATCCGACCTCATTCCGATGGCTGAACTGTCACTAAATGGGGTCAGTAAGACCTATGATTCCGGTGTACAGGCTCTCTCACCGGTTCACTTAAAGGTAGAAGACGGCCAATTCGTTGTGTTAGTTGGCCCCTCTGGTTGCGGCAAATCCACCCTGCTGCGAATGATTGCGGGCCTCGAGAGCGTAAGCTCCGGCGTTCTGGCGCTCGATGGCGTCCCAATTAATGACCTCCCTCCGAAGTCGCGCGATGTGGCGATGGTTTTTCAAAACTACGCGCTCTATCCGCATTTAACCGTCAGCCAAAACCTTGAATTCTCACTCAAAATGCGTGGCGTGGCGCGTGATGAGCGTCGACGCGCCATTACTTCTGCCGCAGAGCTTCTGCAACTAACCGAACTTCTCGACCGTCGCCCGTCCCAGCTTTCAGGCGGCCAGCAGCAGCGCGTGGCTCTCGGCCGTGCCATCGTGCGCCGTCCTAAACTTTTTCTGCTCGACGAGCCTTTTAGCAATCTGGATGCAACGCTTCGGGCCAGCACCCGGACTGAGTTGATTCGTCTTCATCGGCGCATTCGCACAACCACCATCTTTGTCACGCACGACCAGGTGGAAGCGATGAGCATGGCCGATGTGCTGGTTGTTCTTCAGGGCGGCAACGTGCAGCAGATTGGCGCACCTCTTGACGTTTACCGGCGTCCGGCTAACCGCTTTGTGGCGCAATTCATCGGATCTCCTCCCATGAATCTCATTGAGGTGAATTTCGGTCATGGCGGACATGAGGTTGAAATAGCCGGACACCGTCTGCCTGCTCCCTCTAATCTCAGTGCTAATCGCAGGAATGTCACTCTCGGCCTTCGTGCGGAACACGTTCAGCTCCGACCTTCCGGGTCTGCTTCCGATCGATCTCTTTTTCCAGCTAAAGTCATCCTCCTCGAACCTTTAGGGAATGAGATCCTCGCAACTTGCCTTCTCGGGGGCCAGGACCTCACCATCCGCCTTCCCGCCTCTGCCACCGTGCGCCCGGGCCAGGATGTCTGGCTTGCGCTCGATCTCGATCAGGCCGTCTGGTTCGATGGCGAGTCGGGTGTGTCTCTAACGCAGCAAGCGGCCGTGCTTACTTAAGCCCCGTTCGAGCCATTCCTTGCACGAAATAGCGCTGGAGGGTAACAAACATCAGCGTCACCGGTGCGACCGAGATCAGCACTAAAATCATCATTCCAGACCAGTCGGGTACATGTTCGCCTTGCAGAAGACTCAGGCCCACCGGAAGCGTGTAAGACTTTTCGGCTTTCAGCACCACCAGCGGCCAACCGAAATCATTCCAGTTTCCCAGCACTAACAGCACCGCGAGTACGGCCACCGCAGGCTTACTCAATGGCAGCACAATCCGGAGAAAGATCTTCCATTCACTTACCCCGTCCAACCGGGCTGCATCCAGCAGCTCGTCGGGAAAACTCTGGAAGAACTGTCGCGCCAGGAAAACACCGTACGTTTCAGCGGCTCTCGGCAGCAGCACTGCCCAGTACTTATTCACGCCGCCCAGAGCGGCAATCGTCATAAACTGGGGCACGATTAGGACCTGTGTAGGCAGCATCAACGTGCACAGAAAAATAATAAAGAGTAAGTCGCGCCCGCGAAACACGAACTTAGCGAAAGCGTAACCGGCCAGTAAGTCAAGCGCTATGGTGAGCAGGCCGCCCAAAATAGCGAGCACGGTGGAATTCAACAGCCAGTAAGGAACGGAGTAACTCGACCAGGTATCCGAGAAGTTATGCCAGGCGAGCGATGAAGGCAGAAAATGAAGCGTGCGCTCGAAGATCTCCGATTTAGGCTTGACCGCCGTCAGTAACATCCAAAAGATGGGAAACAGGAAGACAAGTGACGCCGCAGAAAGCATCACCGTCAGAATAATGGTCTGTTGACGACGCTTCATGCGGCTTTGAACCTCTGCGCAGGTTTCTTAATGAGCAGAACGCTTGTTAGGCCAATCAGGATCAGAAACAGAATAACGCTGATAGCCGATGCATAGCCCTGGCGCTGCTCTTCAAAGGCCGTCTCATAAAGATATTGAACTAGTGTGGTCGTTGAGAAAGCCGGGCCGCCGTACGTCATGACGAAAATAAGGTCGAAAACATGCAGCGAGTAGATCAGATTCGTGATCAACAGGAAAGTTGTGCTGGGCCTCAGCAGCGGCCAGGTAATAAACCAGAAGCGGCTCCAGGCTCCCGCACCATCCAGCTCCGCTGCTTGCAGCAGTTGCCGCGGCACATCCTGCAGCGCCGCCAGATACACCACCATGCAGAGGCCCGTGCGCAGCCATATCGTGGTGGCAATCACGGTCGGCATGGCAAATAGCGGAGACGTCAGCCAGGGGACTCGAGATAAACCGAGTGCCACAAGTAGTCCGTTTACAATGCCGTAGTGCTCGTCAAAGATCCAGACTGCGATCATGCCCGAAGCCACGCTCGAAATCACAAAAGGTAGATAGAGCGCAGCACGAAAAAAACCGCGCGCCGGAACTGGCCGGTTAAGCGCAACCGCCAGACCCAGACCCGCGGCCATGGTCAAGGGAACAACCGCCGCCGCATACACAAGAGTGTTCTTCAGAGCTAGCCAGAACTGGCGGTCTTCCAGCACCTCCGCGTAGTTGCCGAGCCCTATGAATTTGTGGTCTCCGAGCAGATTCCAGTCGTACAGACTCAGCACAAAGATCGCCAGTATCGGTGCAAAGATAAACACCGTGAAGAGCGAAAGATGAGGCGCCAGAAAGAGCCAGGGAGCGCGCCGGGTATGCTTCATACTCTGCTGGCGCGGCTGACGGCCCGTGCGATATGTTCAATTGTCTTCTCCGCGCTCTGGCCTCCCGTGAACGCCAGGTCCAGTTCATTCCCGAGAACCCGATTAATTCTTGGAAATGACGGAAGCGTCACCGTGCGCGCGAGCGCCACCGGTACAGTCTTCGATTGTTCGATGTGTACTTGCATTTCATCCGGTCGATAGTCGTAAGGTAAACGCTCCTCGAGCAGTCGCTTGCGCACGGGAAGAAACTCGGCGCCTATGACAAAGTCGCGCATGTTCTCTTCGTTTGTAAGGAATAGCGCAAAATCAGCGGCTATGTCAGGGTGCGGTGTGTTGCGGCTGATTCCGATCGCATTGCCGCCCAGTTCGGCCGCCAGATAACGCCCGCGTGGAAGGTAAGTGGCCGCCCACTCAAAATCTGTCTTCAACTCTCGGATGCTCTGCGGCCCCACATCGAAGTACATGCCGAGAACGCCCGTCGCGAAAAGATTCTCGATCTGCTCGCTCGAGACAGCCGAGTCACTCATCGGTACAAGGCCTTCGCGGAAAAAGGACTGCGTCCATTTCAGCGTCTCCACCGCATCGGCGGAAGGGATCGCCGATTCCGAGAAATTATCCTTGAGCAGCGTGCCACCATGCTGGAACAGAAAGTTCAGCCAGCGAAAAGAGCCCCCGTGATTCCAATTCACGGCAAAGGCGAATTCGAAAGCTTTCTTCTTCAGCACCCGCGAAACTTCGACAAACTCTTCCCACGTCCAGCTCTCATCGATATGCGCAGGCACTTTGATGCCCAGGCGATGGAAAGCGGTCTTGTTGTAAAGAATGGCGCTCGTGTCCGTGTGGTGAGGCAGAGCATGCGGGCGGTCTTTATACCGCACTGCTGTCCAGGTAGGCGCGGTGAATTGATCGCCAAAACCGGGCGGCAGGTATTGGGAAAGGTCGATCAAAGCACCACTCGGACTATAGCGCCCGACATCAAGGTACTGAACACGGAACAGGTCCGGCCCGACTCCGGCCGCAATCAGCGTGTCGACTTCGGTGCGGGAGCGGTAACCAATCTGTTCGAGATCGATCACGATTCCAGGGTGCAAACGTTCGTAGCGTTGAATGATGCTCTGGAAAGCAGCCAACTCGACCGGCTCACCCCAGGTAGACAGGCGCAGGCGGATCTCGGACCGGTGGCCGGCGTCACGCCGGGTGCAGGCCGCCCCGGCAGCAAGACCGGCGGCGAGAATCGCGCGGCGGGAGAGGACACGTTCCATGCGCTCTACGGTAATTGAACCATTTGCTTTACCAAAGCGGGGATTGAAAGGCACTGCGCATAGGCGTCAAAACAAAGCTGCTCAAGCAGCTTTGGTTACGATGATCGAAAACACTCTCGTGGTCTAGAGAAACGGGCGGAATTCCTCCGCGCACCTTACCGGCAACGTGCCGAAACCATCCTTAAAGGTTCAACTCGCCCGCTGTGTCTCCGCTCGCCTCGGCAGCTTCCAGTTAGGCCTGACGAAATGGCATGTGTAGCCGTTCGGGAATCGCTCCAGGTAATCCTGGTGCTCCGGTTCGGCCTCCCAGAACGGCCCCGCTTCCGTCACTTCCGTCACCACTTTACCGGGCCAAAGTCCCGAGGCGTTCACGTCCGCAATCGTATCCATCGCAATCCGCTTCTGTTCGTCAGTTGTATAAAAAATCGCTGAACGGTAACTGCTCCCCCGGTCATTTCCTTGCCGGTTGAGCGTAGTCGGATCATGGATCTGAAAGAAAAACTCCAGCAGCTCCCGGTAACTGATTTTCTGAGGATCAAAAACGATCTCGATCGCCTCCGCATGCGTTCCATGGTTGCGATAAGTTGCATTCGCCACCTCGCCCCCGGAATAGCCCACTCGTGTCGAAATCACACCCGGATAGCGGCGTAGCAAATCTTGCACCCCCCAGAAGCAGCCGCCGGCCAGAATGGCTCGTTCTGTTGACACACTCATTTTCGTTATTCCTTCTCTCTTAACCTTACGATGCTAAATCTCTCTCGGCAGCACTACCGTAAATCTCGTTCCCTGCCCCGGTTCACTCCAGACGTCGACCCGCCCGCTATGTTCATCTACAATCTTCGCTACCAGCGCCAGCCCCAGCCCCACCCCTTTCGGCTTGGTCGTAAAGAATGGATTGAAAATGCTTTCCATATGGTGCGGCTCGATCCCTGACCCGTGGTCGCTCACCGTGATCGTGACCTTTTCTTCCGAAGCCGCCGCTTGCATGTTCACTTCCTGTCCCAGTGCGCTTGCTTGAATCGCATTCTGCAGCAGATTCGTAAGCGCTACCCGCAGCAGGTCGGGATCGAAATCAAAAGTCAAAGGACTATCCTGCATCTGAATCTTCACGGCAACACCGTGCGCTTGCGCCAATCCGGCTTGCCCGCGGACGACATCTTCCAGTGCAACCCGCAGGTCGGCCTGCACCGGATGCAAACCGAGCGGCCTCGCAAAATCCAGGAAGCTCGCCACCAATCCGTTCATTCGATCCACTTCGCTTGAGATGTATCCCGCCATCTCGTCCATCACTTCCGGCCGGCTCTTAGCCGCCTGCTTCGTCAACATCTCCGCCGACGCCTTGATTGTGCCCAGCGGATTTCGCAGTTCATGCGCCAGCCCTGCCGTTAGCTGCCCAAGCGCTGCCAGTCGTTCGCTCCTGCGCAACGAAGCCTGCGTCTCACGCAACTCCCGATTTGTTTTGGCCAGTCGCGCCGCCGCCTCTTGCGTTCGCTGCATTTCGTCCCGCTTTGCCTTCGCCTGTTCGTAAACGAGAAACGCCACGATCGCAAAGAACGCCACTCGCAGATAGATCAAGCTGATCTGGTCCGGCGTCAGTTGATCAACCGGAAAGATGGGCAGGAGAAACGAAAGGTATACCAGGCTGGCAACAGCGGTCACCACCATCGTCCCCAAAAGGTCGAAAATCGTCGCCGCCGAGACCACCGGTATCAGAAATATCGAGGAGTAATAACTCTCGATTCCGTGCGTCCACCCGACGAGCAGATAACTGAGCAGCATCTTCACCGCAATCGACGCAATCTGTCCGCCGCGCGAGGCAAACAGCTGAAAGCGTGGCTCGAGGATCTGGAAAACTCCAATGATCGGCAAAATGATCAGCGCTTGATTGCTTCTCTCGGGCGCTGTCGCAATCAAAACGGCAATGAACAGAAGCCACGCAAAATCCTGCGGTCGCAGACGGTTTGCGCCTTTCACGTGGGCTTGGTCCGGCGTTGGCTGCTTCAGCGTCGCGGAGCGCCCTTCGTTCTCCGTGCTTGCTCCCGCACCCCGATAAGCCAGGGGTCATCTTTTGAGTGGAGCTGCTCATTCACTGGTGCCAGCGCAGCCCTATACAGCGTCCACTCTCCCGCTTTTGTTTTCCGGCTCAAAATTACGCTCCGCTCTTGTTCATTCTCTCCGATCAGTCTGTCTGAGTCAGGACGTCCGGTATCACTCGGCAGAAAGCCGCCTTTCCCCTCTCGGGCACATTAAACGGAGTCGGCGGCTCTTCGGCAAGGCCGGCCAAGCTACACGCCCTTCAACCAGCCGGGATCCGTCCCTTTCTTCAACATCACCTTGAGCGATCCGTCACTGTTCAGGCGCTGCGCACAGGCCCACTGCAGCGGCCGGCGCACGCCGCCACCCGTCTCGATCTCAGCTCGCAGGTGAAGATTCCAGCCATCGATTTCACGCGGGAGCAGAAAAGACGCCTGCCTTGTTTTTCCGCCATACGGATGGCCCCCGTCGAGCGATCCCGCTTGGCGAAACTTCCCGTCAGGACTCTCGACGATAAGCCGGAGTACGCCCGGAATGCCGGCTACTCCGTCGTTCGCCACGCCCACAATAAGCTCGATAGCTCCCAGCCGTTTCCGCTGCCAGATCCATGCCGGGCGCACCCGATAGCCCATTCTTCGTTGCAGCGCGCGAAATCCTTCCGGGTAGCGGTCGTTGTATCGCGACAGGTTCTCAGCCTCGGTCCAAAGTGACCAGTAGTTTGCTCCCAGATCCAACACATGCAGCATCGCGTTCTCGCGCTGGTTTACACCCGCAGTCATCAACCGGGATCTGTGCTACGTCGTAGGCGCGCAGAAAGCCGTCCTCCATAATCGCCGGCAGCCACGGCGGGCGATTGGCAAGCTCCTCGATTTGGATCGGCTCCTCCGTAATGATGCTGTCCGAGCGCAGCCAGCATCCGGAACGCACCGCCAGGTCAAGCACTTCATCGTTCCCTACTTTGCTGATATCGGGCTCGGTATTCACCGCCAGTGGAACCCGTTTCCACTGTTCGAGCTGAAGACGCGTCATTTTCAGAAACGTCCGCTGCGCCGTTAAATAGTCGGCAAACGGATTGGGCAGATCACTGGTGTGACCCTCACCCCAGAAGCCGTACTGCATCAAATCCATCCACTCCACGAGGGGCTCTTGGTCGAAGCGCGTCGCGAGCAATTCGTTCAACTCCTGGAATGCCGTCTGAAAGGCGGGGTGGTCATAGCGCGGTTCCAGAAGCTCCACGTCCCGCCCATGCCTCTTCAGGCGGCCGATCTTCTGCAGCGGTATCTTGTCCCGCAGGAAGCGCGGCAGGGCAATATCGTCCGGCTGAAACTCAGGGTTCGAAAGCTGGACCCGAAATCCAACTCGCAGGCCATGCCGTTTGGCAGCATCGAAGGTAAGCTCCCACACCGGGTCAAGATCCAGGCTGCCGGGTTTCGACTGTACGTTGCGCCAATCACACCGGATATAGAGCACGTCCACGAAAGGTAAACTCGCCATCTTCTCTACTGCTGCTGCTAACGTTTCCGTTCCTTTCCGGACGGCAACGGCCGGGCCATTCTCTTCCCACGTGTAGCCCACAAGCCCAAGCCCGTAGTTCCGGATGTGGGTGTTCGCCGGCGTGGTGGTGACGAGTGTGCGCCAGCCCTCGTCCTGCTCGACAGGGAAAGGCCCCTGATCTAGGCGGTCGAACGAACTGCGTGCGGACCCGAATTCGTACCCGTTCCAACGATGGGCTGGAATAGCAGCGCTCGCGCCAGCGCCCGACAAGGCGACTGCGGCGCCGAGGAACCTCCGCCGCTCGATTTTTGAACTGTTTCGCATAGATGCTATACTCGCCCGCAACCCGACCTCACACAAGATAGTTGTCCAAAAACATCACGGAGTAAAGCGTATTTCATGCTGAAACGAACCCTGGTTTTGTACTTCGTCTTCACTTTCTATCTGTTTGCCCAAGTGGATGCCGGAAACATAGTGGGCACCTTGCGGGATCCGACCGGGGCCAACGTCCCATCCGCCACAGTCACGATTCTCGAGAAAGCAACCAACACGAGTACGGTTGTGCACTCTGATGACAAGGGAGATTATGCTTCCCCGCCGCTGCACGTCGGCTCGTATCTCGTAACGGCCGAGGCGCCCGGCTTCAAAACAGAAACACACGACAACTTGAAGGTTGAGGTGCAGGGCCGGCTCCGTGTTGATTTCGACATGCAGGTGGGTCAAATCAGCGAAAAGGTGCTGGTCTCCTCCGAGCTTCCCCCGATTCAGACCGAAACGTCGTCCTTAGGCCAGGTCATCACCTCGCAGGTAATGACGGAGCTTCCGCTCAATGGGCGAGACTACATCCAGCTCGCTACCTTGACCACCGGCGTCGTCTCCACCAGCGCCTCCAACACCAACGGGAACATCGGCGGCAGCAGCACCGGAGGCCAGAACAGCTTTGTCGCTAACGGCGCACGCGGAACGCTCAACAATTTTCTCCTCGATGGAATCGACAACAACTCAAACGACAACGGCGGGGTTGTGCTGCGAACGAACGTGGATGCTATTCAGGAGTTCAAGATCCAGACCAATTCCTTCTCCGCTGAGTTCGGTCGCAGCGGCGGCGCGGCCATCAACGCTGTCATCAAGTCCGGTTCGAACTCCTATCACGGCGATGTCTTCGAGTTCTTACGCAACTCCGCTCTTGACGCCCGCAACTATTTCGAAGACCCGAATACCCCGAAAGCCTCTTTCAAACAAAACCAGTTTGGCGCTACCCTGGGAGGTCCCATCCGGCGCAACAAGCTTTTCTGGTTCGGCGATTACCAGGGCACGATCATACGCAATCCGCTGACTTTTGTGTCTTCGGTGCCCACTCAAGCCGAACGCGCGGGCGACTTCTCCGATCCGCAGCTCCCCGTCATCTACGACCCCGCTACCTACAATCCCGCTACCAACACGAGAAGCGCTTTTCCCGGCAATATCATTCCTGGAAACCGCATTTCGCCGATCGCGCAGAACATCATGAATCTTTATCCTTTACCGAACCAGCCGGAAAAGCTTAGAAACAATTACGTGATTTCCCCGACCGAGCAGGATCGTGTGGACCAGGGCGATTTTCGCGCCGACTACAATCTCTCCGAAAAGAACCAGCTATTCTTCCGCTGGTCTATGAGCGGCAGGACCGATTTCCGTCCGGCTCCGCTGCCAGGGCTCGCCAACGGCGGAGGCTCAAGCACAGGCAACGGATTTGAAGATACAAAAGGCGCGGCTCTGGGGTACACCCGCACGTTCACTCCGACCACCGTCAACGAGTTTCGCCTCGGGTTCAACTATGTGCACATCAGGCGCGGCGTTCCTCCAAATGGAAACGTGCAGCCGCCCGCGGATCTGCTGGTTCCCGGAGTCCCGAATAACCCGGGCACCACCGGCATCACGCTATTCAGGCCGAACGGCTACACGCGCGTTGGCGATCCGGGGTATGCACCCACCATTCTCGCTACGCAAGAGCGCCAGATCACGGACGCGTTAAATCTCGTCCGCGGTGCCCACACCATCAAGGTCGGAGGTGAGGTTCGCTGGAGCCAGTTCAATATTTTCCAGATACCCGCCCCGAACGGCTCCTTTAGTTTCACGGGACAATTTACCCAGAACGTGATCGATGGCAGCGGCGGGGCATCGCTGGCCGACGAGTTGCTTGGATTGCCCACCACCTCGACCATCGCTTCGCTGCTCGATCTCGGGAACAGGCAGCATGTGCCGAGCGCATTCATTCAGGACGACTACAAGGTGAACAGCCATCTCACCTTGAACCTCGGCGTGCGCTACGACTATTTCTCGCCGCTCGTCGAAGTGAACAACAAGCAGAGTAACTTTAATTACCAGACCGCACAACTGGTAGTTGCCAACCGCAACGGTGCATCGCGTTCCCTCATAAACCCCGACCACCTGAACTTTGCTCCGCGAATCGGTTTCGCCTGGAGTCCCTTCGGCTCCGGCAATACCGTCCTGCGGGGCGCCTATGGAATTTTTTATAGCGGCCAGGAGATCCGTACGGCCGCTCCTTTGCAGCTCGCCTACAATCTCCCCTTCTACTACCAGCCGTTCTTTGTCAGCGATGGGATCACGCCCTTGCTGACCGTCGACGGGGGCTTTCCGAGCGTGAATCCGGCCAGCGCTGTCGACCCGCCGGTGACGAGCGTGGATACAAGATTGAAGACTCCCTACTACCAGGAGTGGAACTTTGCGCTGCAACAGGCGCTTCCTTCGGCGATGTCAGTCGAAATCGCCTACGCCGGATCGAAAGGCACGCACCTGCAGGTCGTAACCGATCCTAATCAAGTGGCGATTCCAGGCCCGGGCGATGTGCAGTCGCGCCGCCCTTATCCGCAATATGGCCCGTTCACGGCGATTCAAGATCGCGGGAACTCCACTTACCATTCGCTTCAGATAAAAGTTCAGAAGCGCTACTCCGCCGGGCTGTCGTTTCTGAGCGCCTTCACGTTCAGCAAAGCCATCAACGATCTTCCCGAGATCTGCTGCAATGCGCCTTTTCCGCAAAACAGTTACAACCTCCGGGCCGAAAAGGGGCTGGCCGATTTCGATCAGCGGTTTCGCTGGGTGACGAGTTTCGATTATGAACTGCCGATTGGGCGAGGGCGTCGGTATCTGGCGAACAGGCGGCTGCTGGATCTTGCGTTAGGCGGGTGGCACGTCGGCGGCATCTATAGCGTCACTACGGGCTTCCCGTTTTCGCCCCAACTCGGGTACGATCCCTCCAATACGGGCGACCAGGGCCTCGTGAGAGCCGATCGTCTCGCCGACGGCAACCTGCCCCGCAGCCAGCGAGACCCCAGCCTCTGGTTTGACCCCAATGCTTTTTCGCTGCCGGCTTCGTACACCTTCGGCAATTCGGGGCGAAACGTGTTGATCGGACCCGGCGTGAGTTCGCTCGATGGTTCCATCCGGAAAGAGTTTGCCACCACCGAAACGCAGCGCCTGGAGATTCGAGCCGAGTTTTTCAACATGCTGAATCACCCCAATTTTTCGCAGCCGGATAACTTCATCGATGATGGGCCGGGCGCCACTGGAGTGATTACGTCTCTGGCGCTTCCTATGCGGCAGATCCAGTTTGCGTTGAAGTATCGCTTCTAGTGCCGCTCGTTTACGAGCTTGAGACTGCCAAATACTTCAGGTACGTGAAACGTCTCCTGGTGTGTCGGCTGCCACGTGATGGCTTTTTGATTTGACTTCGGCCCTTGCGCCCGGAAGAAGTTCACGCGCAGCACATTGCCTGCAGCTATGGGCCGGGCATCGACCGCCGAATAAGGGATGCGCATGCACGCGTACCAGACGCTCTCTGCCTTGTCGATCCGCACCGCTACCCGAAACCCGGAGTTCCACGTCCAGCCATTCTCGTGATGGGGACTGTCCAGGTTGATATCAAGGTCGACCCACTCGCCTTGGGGCGATACCTCAAATTCCTTATACCGCCGAATGTTCTGAAAGTCCGACCCGATGAACACTTCGGCAACGTCCCACTCCCAGAGTTCGTTTGTTTCAATGTCGGTTCTTGGACCGGGCTTCAGATGCAGCTGCTCGTATGGGCAGATGAACAGAAAGTATAGATTCCCATTCGTCCATCGTGAACGAATTTCCGTACGGTGGCCGGGGATGACTTTTCCGAAAGGATCCCGATCTGCGATTGTCGCCGGAACTCCTTCCCAAAATGAACTTCTGGGATCCGCATTGGGCGCAACGTCGCGGCTCGCGTGAAGACTTTCGAGTACTTGTGATCCTTGGCCCCGCAACAAGAGCGCAGTCATGACGCAAAGAATGGATAACCTCACGGGAATGACTGTACCAATCCGGCACAGCATTCTCCACTCTCGCTTACGCGTTGGCTGCTTCTGCCGCCCCGAAAAGTAGCCAAACTGCATTCGCTCTCCAGCTAAACATCACAGGTGCCCTCTCCTTCTGGCAGCTTTCCCGAGCCGCCACCAAAACTGCGTCGCTAGTAGGATGATCCTTTTTGAGAGTTCTCGAGCGAGTGGGTCTCTACTCGGAATGTGAGAAAACGAGCGCACAGAATTGCCGGTTAAAGCTTATTACGACGCACCCATAGCTTCATTCCTCAACGACAATCCCGAACGGATTCTTGGCGTTCTGACTGTCGAGCACCATCACGCGCTCGAAGAGCAACAGCGTTGGGCTTGGATAAGGCAGCTTTCGATTCTTAAGACCGCATTGTCTAGTCGATCTACCGGAAGACTCTTTCTGGAGCTCTACATCCCAAGGATGGGCAAGCGGGCCGACGCCGTCCTCGTACTGGAAAACTTAGTCTTCGTCATCGAGTTTAAGGTGGGAGCTACCGAGCACTTGACTAGCGCTACTAATCAGGTCGAAGACTATGCCCTTGATCTCAAAAACTTTCATGAAGGAAGTCACAATGTCCCGATTATCCCGGTGTTAGTCTCGACTCACGCTGCTTCTCAACCGGTCCGCGATCTCAAGTTTGCCAAGGACCTCGTCGCTTCACCCGTTTGCACGAACGAGGCGGACTTAGGCGGCTCGATCGATCAGATCTCTGCCAGTCAAACATTTCCTCCTTTCGACCTGAGTGAGTGGATGGCTAAGGGCTACAAGCCCACACCCACCATTGTCGAAGCGGCCCAAGTGCTCTATCGCACTCATCGTGTAACCGACATCTCTCGATCGGAGTCAGCGGAAAATCTTAAGCAGACGAGTGCCAGCATCGGCGTGGTGATTGAGCAATCTCGCCAAAACCGGACGAAAGCCATTTGCTTCGTAACGGGCGTGCCTGGCTCCGGAAAAACCTTGGCGGGACTGAATATCGCCACTCGGCGTTCAGACGAGCACCCGGATGAACACGCAGTATTCTTGTCAGGCAACGGGCCCTTAGTTGATGTGCTCAGAGAGGCGCTTGCGCGTGACAAAGTAGAACGCGATGGAGTCTCAAAAGCTGCAGCGGAGCGCGAAGTACGCAGCTTTGTCCAAAACATCCATCATTTTCGAGACCACTACGTCTCAGTCACCCACATTCCCGTCGAGAAGGTTGTCGTGTTCGACGAAGCGCAACGCGCTTGGAATCGCCAGCAGACTGCAGCCTTCATGCGACGGAAACGAGGGCAGGTCGACTTCGACATGTCAGAACCGGAGTTTCTCATTAGTGTTATGGATCGGCACACAGACTGGTGTACAGTCGTTTGTCTTGTCGGCGGCGGCCAAGAAATCAACACTGGAGAAGCTGGTATCTCCGAATGGTTGGATGTACTTGAACGTCGATTCCCAGATTGGGATGTTCATGTCTCGCCGCGTATCTCGTTGCCCGAGTACGATTCACGCACCGAGGTGGGGGCGTTCCTGGCCTTACCAAGGGTGCATTCTGACGAGCATCTTCACCTGGCGGTATCGATGCGCTCATTTCGAGCAGAGGCGCTCTCCGAACTAGTTACTCACGTCATAAATAACGAGCCGGAATCCGCCAAAGCGGCCTACCAAAGGATGCAAAGGGCATATCCGATCTACCTGACTCGCGATCTCAGCGCTGCACGACATTGGCTTCGGCGCCAAGGTCGAGGGACAGAGCGCTTTGGTCTAGTCGCGTCCTCAGGTGCCCTGCGCCTCCGGCCCGAAGGAATACACATCAAAGCGGATATCTCCCCCGCTAATTGGTTTCTAAATGACCGAGCGGATGTCCGGTCGTCCTTTTACCTTGAAGATGTTGCCAGCGAGTTTGCGGTTCAAGGCTTAGAGCTCGATTGGGTCGGCGTATGTTGGGACGGTGATTTCTATCACAACTCCCGAAAATGGGTCCATCAGGCCTTTAAGGGAACAAAGTGGCAATCGGTGAATGATGACTCAAAGCGACTGTATTTGAAAAACGCTTATCGGGTGATACTGACGCGAGCGCGGCAAGGGATGATTATCTTCGTTCCAAACGGTGATGAATCGGACAATACGCGTCTCCCGTCTTTTTACGATGGCACTTTCAATTATCTTCGTTCGTGTGGCCTTCCCGTGCTCGATTAAGCGACAGCTCACCAGTAGGTAAACTCGCCACTCGGAGGCAGGGCAGAACAGGATAGGAAGGACAGCTGCAATGATCATCCCGAATGAACTCATCGGCTGCCCGCAATGGTCTGACCGCGCCTGCCCAGCCGTGTGGAATTGGTCCACAGAAACGACAATTTTTCTTTTTCTGAGATCGCTTTCGAACCCTAATGCGTTCAGGTGTCTCTTAATCAGTGAATGGTCGACTCGGCGGAACCAGATGAGTTCGTAGTTGTCGCTCTTGCTCAAAGTGGCGACCCCGAAGCCCTGGAGTCGCTATTTCGCCGTTTGTACCGGCCCCTGCGTTCCTACGTCTGCAAGATGGTTCCTTCACCCCAAACGGATGACGTCCTTCAGGAGATCGCGCTCATTACTTATCGGAACCTGCGCTATCTCCGTGATCCACGCGCGTTCCGTCCCTGGGTTTTAAAGCTAGCCTCTCGCTACATCTTCCGTCATCTTAAACGTGAGAGCCGGCGGGAGCGCAGAGTTGAGGTAGATCCTGAGCTGATTGCGTCAGTCGAAGCGCCTGTTAGCTCACAGGAACTATTCGAAACCGATCTTCTCGCCGCTATCGAGCACGTATCACCTGCCAGCCGCGCTGTCCTGCTATTGCATTATCAGCAGCACCTCTCGCTTGAGGAAACGGCGGCGATCCTCGACATTCCGCTTGGCACGGCAAAGTCGCGTCTGTCTTACGGCGTGGCCGTCCTTCGAAAACTTTTGCACCGGAAAGGAACACAATGAAACCGACTTCCATTGATCCGAACGAAGAGGCCTTCGTGCAACGCGCATTGGCCGCCGCTACTCGAGCGCAACGGTGGGACCGTGCTCGAATCGTACTGAACGTAGTCGCTGCCTTTAGTGCTGCAATCTGGCTAGTCTCTCGCCCGAGTAGCCCGGAACTAGGCGTCGAATGCACGATACTGATCGTGGTGGGCACGATGCTCGGTGTCGTAACCGCAAAGCTTCGGTCTCTGATCAATCGAAATACCAGTGTCGTTCTGCAGGCCATTGCAATGCTAAGGCGGCCGCCCGAGTAGCCACGAACGCCGGCAAATCCGCACCGCTTTTCACTTCTTGAATCGCATCGTTATCGGGAGGTGATCAGTTGAGCCCCACTGCTCGGCCGCCCCGCTTGCCAATAGCTGGCGAATGAAGGGATAGGCGAAATGGCGCTACTTCCCGGTTTGCCGACAATCCGCCCGAATGAGATTTACCTTTCGCTGTTTTACGCTTAGACAAACCCGACACGCGGTCAAACATCAATTTGACTTTCGGGCGACATGGCGTAATTAGATCCAATGACCGAGTGGCCAACTCGGACTTATATCCGCTAACCCGGAGCCAACATGCGATTGCCGATGGGCGGAATAGTCGCCATCACTTAGAACGTTTTCAATCACGAGTCTCAAGCACGGCTATATCTGAGACCTCGTCGAAACTTGTCCAAAAGGCAGTCTTCGGGTCTTTTGGCACCAGATCTTACACGAAATCCTCGTGATCGACGGTGACCACGGTAAATTTTTGACTCAATCCATCGAACCATGTAACTTCAACCGACCAATCCACATGAATTCCCCTTGCGAGCGTTCAGCATCCGTTACCTCCTCCCCATGCCAGAATAAGTACATTCCGAGCAGTCATGAGTAACGAGAACCTCCGTCCTTCTCTCGCCGTCGAAGAACCTTCTTCCCGCGACGAGTCCAGTTTTGGCGATATCCTTTCTAGCTTCGAGCAACAGCATTCGGGCGACAGCGCGCACGGCCAAACCGTCACCGGAACCATCGTTTCCGTCAACGCATCCGGCGTCTTTGTCGATGTCGGGCGCAAAATCGAAGGCTGTCTGCCCCTGGCACGCTGGATGGAAACACAGGAAGGCGATCCTAAAGTTGGTTCTCCCGTTAACGTGTCTATCGGCCCGCGCAATGAAGAAGGCTACTACGATCTCTCCACCTTCAAAGTCGAGCGCCCGAAGGATTGGACCGCCCTGCAGACCGCTTTTGCCGAAAATCGTACGATCGCCGGCGTCGTTGCCGAACAGGTGAAAGGCGGCTTCCGGGTCGATATCGGGGTGCGCGCTTTCATGCCCGCTTCCCGCAGCGGCATCCGCGAAATGGCGGAGATGCCCTCCCTCGTCGGCCAGGAGATTCAGTGCCGCATCACTAAGCTCGATACCGAAAAGGAAGATGTCGTCGTCGATCGCCGCGTCGTGCTCGAAGAAGAGCAGGCGCAGCGCCGCGATCAGGCCTTTTCCCACCTTCGCGAGGGAGCGGTCGTCAAGGGTCGCGTCCGCAGCCTGATGGACTTCGGCGCCTTTCTCGATCTCGGCGGCATCGACGGCCTGCTGCACGTCGTCGACATGTCCTACAACCGCGTCGGCAAAGCGAGCGACATTGTCAAAGTCGGCGACGAACTCGAGGTGAAAGTCCTCAAGGTCGATCCCGCCACCAGGAAAATCTCGCTCGGCCTCAAACAATTACAGGAGGATCCCTGGACCGTAGCGGCCCGCAGCTTCAACGTGGGCGACCGTGTCTCCGGAACAGTTTCGCGTCTGGCCGACTTTGGAGCCTTTATCGAACTGCTGCCCGGAGTCGATGGCCTCATCCACGTCTCGGAGCTCTCCTGGAGCAAACGCGTGCGAAAGCCGGGGGATTTATTGAAGGTTGGCGAGCGCGTGGAGGCTGTCATTCTCCAGGTCAACCCCGCCGAGCGCAGGATCGGCCTGGGTTACAAGCAAGCCCTGGGAGATCCCTGGGACGCAGTGCCCGAAAAGTACCCCGTGGGCGCCACCGTCGAAGGCCCGGTTTCGAACATCACCCAGTTCGGCGCCTTCATCGACATCGGCGATGGCATCGAGGGCATGGTTCACATCTCCGACATCACTAATGAGAAGCGCCTCGATCACCCGAAGGAAAAGCTCGCCAAAGGCCAGACCGTGCGCGCCGTCGTCCTCGAAATCGACCGCGAGCGCCGCCGCCTCCGGCTTGGCATGAAGCAGCTCGAGCCGACCACGGTCGATCACTACATCTCCGAGCACCAGCCCGGCCAGACCGTCAGTGGACGGCTGGTCGAGGTGCGCGGCGATCGCGCCCGGGTCGAGCTGGGTGAGGGCGTCATCGCCGAATGCAAGCTCAACACTCCGGTGCCCGAAGCCGCTGCTCCGAAAGAGCGTGCCGCCTCTGACGTAGGGTCGCTCAGCGCCATGCTCGCGGCTCGCTGGAAGACCGGTGCCGGTGCCGGCGAAAATGAAAGAACGAAGCCAATGGCCCGCGGCGAGGTCCATTCCTTCCTGATTTCTAGCCTCGATCCCACTAAGAAGCTGATAGAGTTAGAGTTAGCAAAATAGCTCTTCCTGCGAGTTCGTTTGGTAAAAAGCGCTCTCTTCGCCCGTAAGACGAATCGGTTTATCAAACGTCCATCATTTCGGTGGATATTCAAGCCGAAGCTTTGGGAATGGTAGCGGTGGCTGGCGCAACCGACCGCACCGACGAGAAATCCCTCATACGCGCCGCTCAGCACGGCGATAGCGCCGCCTTCGAGCAACTTGTCCGGTCCTACGACTCGAACGTCCTGCGCATGGCCTACAATCTTCTCCATTCGGAGGAGGACGCGCGCGATATCTATCAGGAAGCCTTCCTCCGGGTTTACCGCAAGCTGCCTGAGTTTCGCTTCGACTGCGCCTTCTCGACCTGGCTTTATCGGATTGTCGCCAATCTCTGCCTCGACCAGATCCGTAAGCGCAAGGTTCGCCGCGAAGAAGCATCGTCCGTCGAAACGGCAGAAGGCGAAATGGATCGGCTCCAGTTCATCCCCGAGCGGCGCGCCGACACCGATCCGCAACGCCGCTTGCTGAGCGCGGAGGTGAACAATCGCATTCAGGATGTTCTGAACGCGCTGACGCCGCGTGAGCGCCTCGTTTTCGAAATGCGTCATTACGGCGGCATGCGTCTGCGTGCCATCGGCGAATCGCTGGGCGTTACCGAGGAGGCGGCCAAGAACTGCCTCTTTCGTGCCACTCAGAAAATGCGTGCTGCTTTAGGTGATTTCGTATGACTTGTCACGATTTCCAGCTTCAACTCTCGCTGTATCTCTACGGGGAGCTCGATTTCGCCGCGGAAGACGAGCTCGAGTCGCATCTGGCGGAATGTGCGTTCTGTCAACAGGCCTTTGCGCGCGAGAAGACCTGGCACAGCGCTGCCAGTTCCGAGCAGCGCGGCGTTCCGCTCGATCTTCTAGCGCGTTGCCGCGAAGATCTGCATAGTTCCATCTCTGCCGCATCCGCGCCTCGCCCCATCCCGGCCGGCCGCTGGCGCGATTGGCTGTCGTTCCTCCAGGTCCGTCCCACGCGCTGGTCCTATCAGCTTGCCTTGGGCTCGCTGCTGGTCTTCGCTGGCTTCCTTAGCGGCCGTTTCTTAAACCCGCAGGGTCCGTTGCTGGACGACATTGCTACCAGCAACGCCGGGCTGCTCGGCTCTACTCGCATTCGCGATATTCAACCAAACGGTCCCGGGCGCGTCCGTATCGTCTACGAGCAGGTAAACCAGCGCGAGGTCGTCGGCAGTCCTGGCGACGTGAAAAGTTTCCTTCTCATCGCCATGCGCGATCCCGCCGATCCCAGTCTCCGGGTCGATTCGCTCGACATGCTCAGCGGGCAGACTGGAGCGGACGTTCGCACTGTCCTGATCCACTGCATCGAGCACGATACAAACGCTGCCGTTCGCCTGAAAGCTCTCCAGACGTTTCGATCTGCCTCGCAAGATCCGGCCATTCGCAAGGTCTTGCTATCCGTTCTCGAGCATGACGCCGACCCGGCGGTTCGCTCGGAGGCGATCAATCTCTTGGCTCCCGTGGGTAGCCAGCTTCAGTACAGTCCCGAACTAGTCTCCTCTCTGCAAACTCTGGTGCGTTCCGAACAGGATGACTATCTGCGTAGCCGCTACGTGCAACTGTTGCTTGCGATGGGCGCTCCGGTGGATAGCTATTAGCAACATGCGTCGCTCTCATCTGTTTGCTCTTCTCACCGCGGTCCTCGTGCTCTGCTTATCCGCCTTCTCTCAGGGCGAAGTGGGTCGGCTCTTCGATAGCCATCTCGGCGTCAAGCTCGAGAACGTTAGTCCCGATCGGGCTAGCGCCTCGAAGCTCGATGAGCCGAAGGGCCTCGAGGTTGTAAACGTCGAAGCGGGCAGTCCCTCTGAAGCTGCCGGCATCAAGCCCGGCGATGTGCTGCTCACATACAACAGCGAAGAGATCCTGAGCGTTCCGCAGATTGCTCGTCTGGTCGCTGAAACTCCGCCCGGCCGTAGGGTGAGGATTCAGTACTGGCGAGACGGCAAAATGAAGTCAACCGCCGCAGTGCTTGCGCCGGCTCAAGCCAGGCGCACCGAACCCCAACAGCCGCCCGGATCGGATCCGTGGTCTTCGCCGATCGTTCCCAACATGCTCATGCTCTGGGACGATCCGGTGCTGGGCGTCGAATACGAGCCTCTCAGCCCACAGCTCGGGCAATTCTTCGGCGTGCAAAGCGGAGTTCTGGTTCGTGCAGTTATACAGAATACGGTTGCCGAGAAAGCCGGCGTTAAAGCAGGCGACATCATCACCAGCATCAACACCCGTGTGGTCGCCGCCCCGCGCGATCTCATCGCCTATCGGCGCTTGCAGCGCGAGCCCGGCCGGATCCTTTCCTTCCAGATCGTGCGCGATCGGAAGCCCCGAACTCTCACCCTCTCACTGAATCAGTAACTGAGCGGAACGTACCCCGTTCCCGTAAGCGGCCAGCATCTTCGAACAGATGCCTTGAGCCGCCGAATTCCTTGTCCCTTTAATTGCGAAACGCGTGATTCATGCACTCCGAGCACCTTCGCAATGTCGCGCTGGCTCATGTCTTCGTAAAAATGCAAACTAAGCACCGTACCTTCGTCATGCGGGATATCGTCTATCGCCTCGGCCAGCAATCGCTGCAGCTCAGCCCGTTCTAGCAGCTTCGAAGGCCACTGCTCTTCCGTATCAGGCACAAAGGACAGCACGTCAATACCGTCCTCCTCCGATCGCCCGGCTTCGATGCTTCCTAGCGTCAAGGCTTGTGTCTCCGCCAGCCAGTCCTGGAGCTCCTCGAGCGACAACCCAAGCTGCCGCGCAATCTCCTCTTCGCCCGGTGCGCGTTGCTGCTCCTGTTCGAGCTTCACCACGGCCGCTTCAATCAGCCTGGCGCGCTTACGCTGCTGCCTCGGAGCCCAGTCCAGTTGCCGCAGCCCGTCCAGGATGGCGCCCCTGATCCGGTACTCGGCATACGTCTTCAGTTTCACGTCCTTTCGCGTATCGTAGCGGTCTACTGCATTGATCAACCCCACAATGCCGCACGAAACGAGATCATCTACCGGCACCGAAGTCGGCAGCTTGTCGTGGATGCGCCTCGCTATCAAATTCACTTGCGGAAGATGTTCAAGTATCAGTTCGTCGCGGGACTTAGTCGCTTGCGCAGCCATTGTGAAACCTCACAGGTTCTTTCGGCTGTTCTTCCCCCGAACTTTACGGTAGGCCCGGCGATCCCACCCGCTTAATCCGAACCGCGACCGTCAGGAAGCGGTGTCCAAAACTTCGTTAAAAACTTCTGCCTGGCGCTCGATATGAGTGTTAGACCCGGTAAGGCGGTCGGAGCGAACCGGGCAAGGAGTAATCATGCGCGTATGCGAGGAATCTTCGCTTGCAACAAACCCGGGTGCCGCAGCCGCTGCGGGAACGTTTGATCGGGCGTCACGTTTGGCCGATCTTCGCCGCTGTTATCAGCGAGGCGCCTATCGGGTGCAGCTAACTGAAGTAAGCGCCCGCCTGGTCGACGATCACCTGAGCGCGTAACTACCAGCGCTGGTGAACAAGCGGAGCGATCCTGTCCCGGTAAATCCGTTGCACGGCGGTCATAGTCTCAGGCGATAAAGGCGGCAGATCTGAAGCCGCGCAATTGTCCTGCACCTGTTCCGGCCGCTTGCCTCCCGGAATGGCGCAGCTCACGGCCTCGAACATCAGGATCCAGCGCAGCGCAAACTGCGCCATGCTCTCGCCCTCCGGAAGAATACGCCGGATCTCCTCCACTGCTTCGAGCGCCGTATCGAAATCGACACCTGAAAACGTCTCGCCTACATCGAACGCTTCGCCGCGCCGGTTGAAGTTCCGATGATCTTCGGCTGTAAAGCGGGTGTCGCGATTGATCTTGCCCGTCAACAGCCCGCTTGCCAGCGGCACCCGCGCCAGTATGCCTACTTGCCGTTTAATGGCCTGCTCGAAAAACACCTCCGACGGGCGCAGCCGAAAACAGTTAAAGATAATCTGCACCGTCTGCACGTTCGGATACTCGATCGCCTTCAGTGCTTCTTCCACTCGCTCTACACTCACGCCGTAGTAACGAATTTTGCCCGTGCCTACTAGCTCGTCCAGCATGCCGAAGATCTCCGGGCGGTAGTAAAGATCGGTTGGCGGGCAGTGCAGCTGGAGCAAATCCAGGCAGTCCGTTCCGAGATTTCGCAAACTGTTCTCGACCCAGGCAGTCAGGTTCTGCTTCGTGTAGCCTTCAACCGACTGGGCCGGTAATCGCCGTCCCGCCTTAGTCGCTACCACGATCTCATGCTTTCGATCCCGCTTCAGCTGCGCTACGAGTCTTTCGCTTCGCCCATCGCCGTACACATCGGCCGTGTCAATGAAGTTAACGCCGCAGTCGATTGCCTTGTTCAGAGCCGCCAGTGAATCTGCGTCGCTGACTTCGCCCCAGGAGCCGCCAATCGCCCACGCGCCGAAGCTAATCTCGGAAACATTCCAGCCGGTTCGTCCTAAGCGCCTGTAGTGCATGCCGGGTGAGACTACTGCTGCAGCGAAAATGCATACAGAGAATCTCCGGCGCCGGCGATCACATACTGCCTGCCATCGAGCAGGTAAGTAATCGCTCCGTTGCTCACATCGTCCGTTAAGCCGGCATGCCAGAGAATATTACCCTTCGTCGCATCGAAGGCAACCAGATGCTGTGCACCGTCCCCTGCGAAGAGCAGCTTTCCTGCAGTCGAAAGGAACCCTGTCACGCCGCCGCCCACCGGATAATGATGCCTCCAGGCGATTTTCCCCGTCTTGTAGTCGATCGCGAGCAGGTCGCCTCCGAAGTAACCCGCTTCGCGCTCCGCTGCACCCCAACCTTCCGGATGCGGATCTGTATCGGTCAGGTAAAACATGCTGAACTGCTGGGTGGTGCCGACATAGAAGAGCCCTGTCTCGGGATCGAAACTCGGCGGAGGCCAGTTTGTCGCACCGGACGTCTGCGGCGAGACCAGCACGCCTTCAATCGTCGCCTCCTTTGCCGGATCGGGGATCGGCTGCCCTTGCGGGTTCAAGCCTTTCGACCAGTTCATGGTTTCGATCATCTTCGTCGTCAGAACGCTCTTGCCGTTGGTGCGATCGAGCACAAAGAAGTACCCGTTGCGATTCGCTTGCGCCAGTAGCTTGCGCGGCTTCCCCTCAATCTCTCCGTCAATCAGCACCGGCGTCTGCACTGCATCCCAGTCATGCGTGTCGTGCGGCGAGGGTTGAAAGTGCCACACGAGCTTGCCCGTATCGACGTTCAACGCCACAATCGAACAGGTATACAGATTGTCGCCTTTCCGGCTCTTGCCGGTCAGCACCGGATTCGGATTGCCCGTCCCCAGATAATAAAGATGCAGCTCGGGATCGTACGTACCCGGCAGCCACGTCATGCCCCCGCCGTGACGCATCGAGTACTCATCCGGCCAAGTCTCGAAACCCGGATCGCCTTTCTTCAGCGGCTCCGTCCACCATTTCCACTGCACTGCACCGGTCTCCGGGTCATGCGATTCCAGGAAACCCGGCACATCGAGCGTGTCGCCGCCCGTTCCTACCAGCACATGGTTTCCGACAACGATCGGCGCGGGAGTCGAGAAGTACTCCTGCTTCACATCCGCGATCTCGACATGCCAGCGTTCCTTTCCCGTTGCTGCATCAAGCGAGACCAGGTAATTGTCGGGCGTTTCGAAGAACAGCCAGTTGCCGTACATCCCCATGCCGCGATTGCCGATATGTATGCCGCCCTTGGTTTTCCAAACGTAGTGCCATAATTCACGTCCCGAGCGCGCATCCACTGCCCAGGCGTTATCCGGTGTCGAAAAGTAGAGAACGCCATTCACCATGAGCGGCGTCGCTTTGATCGTGCTCACGCCCGGATCGGTGGGCGGCCCCTCAGGCATCGGACCTTCCCCGCCGATAATGGCCTGCGGAGTCGGCCCGACCTTCACTCGAAAGATCCACGAAAGCCCCAACTGTTTAACGTTCGATCGGTTGATCTGATCGAGCGTGCTGAAGCGCCGGCCCGAGTAGTCGCCGTTATAGGTTGGCCAGGCGGTGGTCGCGGGCTGTGTCAGTAAGGCCGGATCGAGCATCTGAGCCGGCAGCGACGCGGGCAGCAGCGCGAAGAGCAGCGCTCGGAACAGCAGCTTCGACGATTGCAATTGGAGCTTCGATGTCATTTCAAGGTCACCAGGTAAGCCGTCAGGTTATGAATGTCGGAATCTTTGTAGCGCCGCAGCAGATCAAGATGAGCCTGCAGCTTGTTGTGAATCTCGACCTTCGGCACGTCACCATCCCGTGTAAAAGCTCGGAACGTACCGTCCGCTTCCTTGAGAGAAACAGTGAAGTCATCCAGATTTACCGGCTTGCCCGTGAACGTCTCACCCGAAGGCAGCGTCACCGTCACCGAGATAGCGAACACATCCTTCGGCGGATTTCCTTCGGTCCAGTTGTAGCTCGGCTGCACAAACTTGCCTTGCAGTGTGGCCGGATCGTATTTAGAACCGATGCCCTTCAAGTCACCTGTAATCGAGTGGCACGAACTGCACTGCCCGGCGCCATTGAAGTAACTCTCACCGGCCTTCGCGTCCCCCGTGACAATGTTCAGGATCTTGTAATTGTCGCGATCGGCCGCGCTATTGACCGCATTATGGAGGAAGTTCGAGATATCAGTTACCTGCTCGGGCGAAAATGCAAAACGCGGCATGCCTTTGTCCAGCCGTCCGTTTGCCAGTACCTGCCCGATGCTCTTCCCGTTCTCATCGTGAAGAACCAGCACCGACCGTAACAGATCCGGCCCTTTCTCTCCGCCCTTGGCATTTGAGCCGTGACAGAAGCCGCACGAGCCGACAAATGTCTTGTGTCCTCTCTCCACCGAGACCGGATCATATTTAGGAGGCGTCCCTTTTGCATCGGCCGTGGTAATTTGCGGGCGTGCCGTGGCAGCCATCGCAACAAACAGGGCTGCGACAGGCCCAAAGCGTCTGATTCTGTTCATGCCAAGTCTCCAGCTTAGCGATTGTTTTTGAAAACGTCCGGGATGCGTGCCCTTTTTTGACTAGGGGAGGCAACGTATGACCTGGTTCCTTCGTCTTACAGTCCGCGTGAGATTCAGTTTGTTGCCAATCGCATTAGCGACGTTCGCTTTTGCCGCCGTGCTCAAGACCGCCGAGGCTTCGCACCGCACGATTCGCGTCAGTGGGGTTGTTGAGGCCGTTCGTTCCGTAACCGTACAGGTGCCCGCCATTGCTGGCCAGGGCGGCAATGTGACTTTAGCCAAACTGATCGCAAATGGTGCAACGGTTCATCAAGGCGACTTGCTGGCAGAGTTCGATCGTACTGAACAGTTGAAGCTGGCCCGCGAAGCACAGGCCAAATACGACGACTTCAAACATCAGGTCGAGCAGAAAATCGCTGAGGAGAAGAGCAATGCTGAAAAACGCGCCTCCGATCTGCAAAGCGCTGAAGCCGATCTGAGAAAAGCCGCCATCGAGATACGCAAAGGGCCAATCCTGAGCGACATCGATCAGCAGAAAAACGCGATCAAACTCGAAGACGCTAAAGAGCACGTTGCCAGCCTGGGGCGCTCGAATCACTATCACGAGTTGGCGGAAGCGGCGGAACTGCGCATCCTCGAGCTGCAGCGCGACCGTCAGAAGTTCATCGTGGCACGCCAGGAGACGAACGCCGATAAGCTTTCGCTAAGAGCGCCTATCTCGGGCATGGTGGCTTTACAGAACGTCTACCGGAATGAGTCCATGGGTCACGCGCAAGAGGGAGATCAGTTGTGGCCGGGCAGCCCGATCCTGCAGCTCTTTGATCCTTCTGAGATGCAGATTGCGGTGGCGGTAAATGAACCCGATGGAGCCGTGCTTGTTCCCGGTGCGAAGGCCATTGTTCATCTGGACGCGTTTCCCAGCTTGTCCTTCAAGGCTCGCCTGGAATCGGCCAGCCCGGTGGCATCCTCCTCGTTCGGAAATCCGGTGAAGACTTTCAATGCGCGTTTTCTGATGGAGGGCAGCGACCCGCACCTGCTGCCCGATCTCTCGGCCGCTTTAGACATCGAGGTTCCGAAGTGAAGCAGCGACGCGGCACGAGAATGATTCGTCGCGCCGCCGTTATCCTGCTTGTTCTCGCAGGATCGGGTTTTGCCTTGCTGAAGTGGAGGCGTTCGTCTTCCGCCGTCGATCTGCCGACCGCTAAGGCTCGCAAAGGCGATTTCCTGGTGATGGTTCGCTGCCGGGGAGAATTGGTCGCGAAGCGCTCGGTGCAGCTGACGGCCCCGCTCGACGTTCCGGACCTTCGCATTGTCTATCTGGCGCCGGCCGGCTCGGATGTCAAGGTCGGGCAAGTCGTGATCCGTTTCGATCCGAGCAAATTGCAACAGGATCTTAAGGAGAAAACGGTAGCGCTGAAGCAGGCCCAGGCCACACTCGATCAGGCCACCGCGCAGGCGCACATCGCCGCCGACCAGGACAAGCTTGATCTGGCTACCGCCGCTTACAATCGCGAAAAAGCTCAGCTCGAAGCTTCGAAACAGGCCATCGTCAGCTCCATGGAAGGCGAGAAGAGCGAAATCGACCTGGGTATCGCCGGGGAGAAGGTGAAACTGCAACAAGCGACTGCCGAACTGCACGCCAAGTCCGATGAAGCGAAGATTGCTTCGGCCGCGCGCCTGCGAGATGCCGCTCGCGCGGAGGTTGAACTTACGACTCTGCGACTGAGCCTCATCGATATCAAAAGCCCTTTGAACGGCGTCATCAATTACGGCACTAACTACACGCAGGGATGGTCAAATGCACAGCCCTTCAAGGTAGGCGACCATGCCGTCGGCGGCACGGTGATCGGCGAGATCCCCGATCTCTCGACACTGCAGTTGGAGAGCAAAGTGGAAGAACTCGATCGAGGCCGCATCAATCTTGGAGATTCCGTAATGGTCCACGTGGACGCCTTCCCGGAAAAAACCATCACAGGCACACTGGTCGCCATTTCGCCGCTGACCGAGCAAAGCTTCAACGAATGGCCTCCCACGCGCAGCTTCCGTGCCTTTGCCCGCCTCGAAATGCCCGATCCGAAGATGCGCCCCGGAATGAACGCCGGCGCCGACGTGATCGAATCGAAACTGCCGGGCGCGATCAGCATCCCGGCAAAGGCTCTTTTCACGTTGCGCGGTAAGCCGGCGGTCTACATAAAGTCGGAGGGTCAATACTTGCCCCGAGAAGTGAAGGTGCGGGCGCGCAACCCGGACGAAATCGCGGTGGAGGGTCTTTCCGCGGGCACACTCGTCTCTCTCACGGAACCGGCCGATCGCGGCGCTGAACCGGCCGCTCAGGCGAGATAATCATGGGCCAGACTGTTCTTCCCGCTCCGCCCCTCGAATCTCCGGAGGGAAAGTCCCACGCCTCCGGCCCACCTCCTGGTAAAAGATCGCCCCGACGGCTGGCCTTTTCTCTGCTGGCCTGCTTAGCCATGACCGCTGCTCTGTTCTATGGTGTTCGGGCTTATCGTGCCTTCCAGAATTCGAGATCGAGTGCCGCCGTTCCCACCGTGAGGGTGCAGCGCGGCGATCTGAGCCTGACCGTCACAGCTCGCGGCGATCTGCGCGGCAAAAATCCGGAAATCCTGGCCGCGCCGATGACCGGCGGCGCTGAGTTGCACCTTACTTCGCTGGCTAGATCGGGCATGTCTGTCAAAGCGGGCGACACGGTGGCGCAGTTTGATACGACCGAGCAGGAGTACAAGCTCAAGGAAGCAGAACAAGACCTGGCCGAAGCGGAGCAGCACATCCTGCAGGCTAAGGCGCAGCAGCAAGCGCAGGAGGAAGAAGATCGCTATGCCCTTCTCAAGGCTCAAACGGATGTCAGAGTGGCTGAGCTCGAGGTCAGAAAAAATCCGCTGCTTGCCTCGATTGTCGCCCGGCAGAACGAACTCGCGCTTAGTTCCGCTCGGGATCATCTCGAACAGTTGAAACGTAATCTGACGAATCGGGCTGCCACCAGCAGCGCCGCCGCCGCAATCCAGGAAGCGGGACGCACAAAAGCCGAGACACAGGCGACAACCGCGCGGCAGAATATCGAAGTGATGACGCTAAAGGCGCATCGCTCCGGTTATGTTTCCGTTAACCGGAACTCAAACGTAAATTTCTTCTTTACCGGAATGACGCTGCCCTTCTTTCAAGTCGGTGACGCGGTACGTCCGGGCATGACGGTAGCTGAAATTCCCGATCTGCAGAATTGGGAGATCAGTGCAAATATCGGCGAACTCGATCGTGGCCACCTGGCCGTTGGCGACGCAGTGGAGGTCGCTATCATCGCTGTGCCGGATCAGAGTTTCACCGGACATGTCAGAGAGATCGGCGGAACTTCAGGGCCGCCCTGGGACCGGCGTTTTACCTGCACTTTGTCGCTCGATCGAGCAAGCCCCGAGCTGCGTCCCGGCATGAGCGCGCGCCTGATCATTACCACCGACCGTTTGCGGAAAGTCTTGTCTCTGCCCGCGCAGGCTGTCTTTGAAAGCGATGGAAGAACTTTCGTTTACACGCGTGCCGGAACGTCGTTCATTCCAAAAGATGTCAAGATCGTCCGGCGCAACGAAACTCGCGTCGTGATATCGGGTCTCGCCGAAGGTCAGGCCGTTGCCCTTGCGGATCCGCTGGAAGCAGCCAAGAAGAAAGGAGCGGGGACGAGCGCTCTCTCTTCGCTTCCCAAGTAACGCTACGCTACACATGCCTCTCGCCCGTTACGGCTCCGATCTGATTCTTGCGGCCCAGAATCTCTGGAATCAGAAAACCCGTACCATCCTCACCGCTCTCGGGATCATCTTCGGAGTCGGTGCGGTCATCGGAATGCTTGCCATCGGCGCCGGTGCGCGGGAGGAGTCGCTCCGCTTTATCGAGCAACTGGGTGTCCACAACTTATTGGTACAGTCGCGCCCGGCTACCAGCGAACAGGAGCTGCAGCAGAGGAGACGATCTTCGCCGGGCCTGACAGAGCGGGATGTCCGCGTGCTGCAGGCCAATGTCGACAGCCTCGATTTGATCTCTGCGCGCCGCAGCATGCATCCACTGCGCGTCTATCCCAAACCGCCGCAAGATTTACCGGAACTCTACGGCGTGCGGCCGTCTTACTCAGCTATTCACAATTGGCGTTTCGAAGAAGGAACAGCCTTTGACGAACGGCAGGATAACTCCAGTGCACCTGTAGCGGTGCTGGGCGAAGACGCCAAGGTCGCTCTCTTCGGATACGGTACCGCTCTGGGACGTTTTGTCAAAGTGAACGACACCTGGCTGCAAGTCGTAGGCATTTTACAGAAGCAGGTAAGTTCCGGAGCAGGCGCGCTGGCCCAGGATCCGAATCAGGTGATCTACACTCCTTTAAACACTTTTCAATACCGGTTTTTCGATGCGGGCGGGAACTTCAAAGATGAACTCGACGGCGTGGACATCCGCCTGAAGGACACGGCGGACAGCACCGTGGCCGCGAGAGTCGTTGGCGCAATCCTGAATTCCACTCACCACAACACTTCCGATTTTGCAATTACGATTCCGGCCGAGCTGCTTGCCGAGCAGCAGCGTTCGCAAGCGATCTTTACTTATGTGATGGTAGCCATCGCGGCGATCTCGTTACTCGTGGGCGGTATCGGCATCATGAACATCGTGCTTGCGACCGTACTCGAGCGGACGCGGGAGATTGGCATCCGGCGCGCCACCGGAGCCAGGCGCTCGGACATCGTACGGCAATTTATGATCGAGTCCGTTCTCATTTCAATTGGAGGAGGGTCGGTGGGCATCGCGTTCGGGTATTTTCTGGCTTGGTTGATCGCCGTAACGGCGGAGTGGAAAACAATCGTTTCGCCAGCTTCACTGCTGATAGCGTTCAGCGTGTCGGTAACAGTGGGCCTGGTGTTTGGAATCTATCCGGCACAGAAGGCGTCCCGAATCGATCCCATCGAGGCGCTGCGTTATGAGTGACCGCTCCCTCCGGTCACGGCTCGGAAAGATGAACGACCGCGACCTCTGCTCTCGGCTCGGAACGGCTGTTTGCATGCTCCTCGCGGTTGCGTCGTCATCGCTTTGGGCCGCAACCAATCCATTCACCGACTACGTCGATTGGCGCTATCATCCGCCGAACATGCAGATCAGGAATACGCAGGGCGTCGCGGAGCGAGTTGTGGACGGAAAGCTGCGCCTCAAGCTGCGTGATTTTCTCGAACTCATGTTGAAGAACTCTACCGAAGTGCAGTTGACCCGCCTGGACGTTTATACATCAGCAAACGCGATCACGTCGGCCAAGTCGCCCTTCGATCCGTCGCTTGTGCTCAGTTTCAATGCGCAGCGCAGCGTCTCTCCCATTTCATTCGTGACTTTGGGCGGTGCCGGCTCAGGCGGGACAGGCGTTTTTTCGAACCCCGGACAGACCGGTCCGGGCGGGACCGACACCGGCAGTGGAAGCGGCGGCCTGACCGGCAATCAGGTCACGTTCCCGCAGACTATCAGCAGTCTTTCGCAAAATTCTGCCGCGACATACAGTCAGCTCATTCCAACCGGCCAGACAATTACGACGTCGTTCAACGTTTACCGCAGCTCCGGCTACGGGTTACCCTATGCCACACTGTTTGGATCGCTGAATGTGACGATCACGCAGCATCTGCTTCAGAACAGAACAAACATACAAGCGAAAGGACCCTTGCAGGCAGCAAACACCGAGCTGCTGATCAGCTCCGCGCGCACTCAGACAGCGATCGCCGACGCGATAGCTGCCGCTGCCCGGCAATACTGGAACGCGATTCTTCTTCGCGACAACATCCGCGTGCAGGAGCAGAACGTAAATCTAGCCCGGCGGTCTTACGAGCATGATAAACAGGCGCTCGACCTGGGCGCACTGGCGCGGCTCGATATCTATCAATCGGAGACACAGGTTGCCGAGCGTGACCGTGAACTGATCGCCGCGCGCTATCAATACAAGTCCGCGCTCGACGCCCTGCGCAGGCTTATCGGAGCAGACCTGACACCTTCGCTCCGCGAGACGGAGATTCTGCTCGAAGACGATGCCGCCGCCATTCCGCCGCGCTCTTCCGTTCTTCCTTTTGAAGAGGCTCTGGCCAAGGCGGTTCAACAGAGGCCGGAAACTCTGGCCGCGAAGCAGCAGACTTCCGTGGACGCGATCAATGCACGTGTAGCTCGCGATGCGCTGCTGCCGCAGCTGGATCTCTCGGTGCAGGGCGGAGGAACCGGGCCGGGATTCAACCAGATTTCGGCAACGAACGGCTCCGGTATCGTTTCAGCTAATCCGTATCCGGGTCTGGGCGGCACACTGGGGCAGGTTCTGGCGTTCAGCTATCCGAGTTATGGTTTCGGCCTGCAGCTCAACTTTCCTTTTCGAAACAGCGCCGCTCGCGCCAGCTTATCGAATGCCCTGGTCAGCAAAGCGCGAGATCAGTACGCGCAGCGCCAGACCCAGCAGCAGATTACTTTCGATGTGCAGCAGGCCATCAACGCGATTGAGCTGTCGGACGCCTCCATACAGGCTGCTATTCGGACCCGCGACCTGGCACAGAAGAACGTATCGGCGGAGCAGCAAAAATATGAGCTCGGAACCATTACGGCTTTCGAAGTGCTCGACTCACAAACCCGTCTGGCTTCTTCCGAAAGTGCGCTGTTAAGCGCTTATGTCAACTACCAGCAGGCATTCATCGACTATCAGCGCGCCACCTGGACCTTGCTCGACGGCCTGGGTATGATCGTCGAAACTCCTAAGGTGCAATAGGGCGAAGTTCTTCACGCGACAATCGCTGGCGCAGCAGATCTTCCACGTCACCGATCTTGTCGCCCAACATGTTGAGTTTTTCAGCCAGCCCTTGAATCTCGGCTTCAGCGCGCCGGTTTACATCGTAGTCGAGTTCGCCGCGCAGCCGGTCCTTCTGATCCTGCCGGTTCTGGCTCATCATAATAACCGGTGCCTGGATCGCAGCCAGCATGGAAAGAAATAGATTCAGCAGGATGAACGGGTACGGATCCCACGCCGAGCGGCCCAGGCCAACGTTGAATGCCGTGTAGACCACCAACACCACACCGAACGAAATGATGAACGCCCAGGAACCGCCAAACTTGGCTACCGAGTCGGCAATACGCTCACCGAACGTAATCCGTTCCTCGATCACCTCGTTGATATTGCGCATGGCGCGGGCGCGAACCAGCTGCTGAGCTGCATGGAACTGACGCCCGAGAACGGCCAGCATGTCCATCCCCGCATGCGGCTTCCGTTCCAGGAGCACCGCGATATCGTTGCGATCAACCTCGATGCACAGACTCTCTTCCAGAGCGATCGCGCTCGTTTGGTGCGCCGTCTGATCGAGCATGGAGGCGAAGCCGAAAAACTCGCCGGCCGAAGGCTGGTCGACGATGACCTCCTGATGATCATCATCAACAGTTGTCACCTTGACCTGGCCCGAAACAAGCACGTAAGCGCGACCTCCCGGATCGCCCATCTTGTAAATGCGCTGCCGGGTGGCGAATGTCTTCAGCTCTACCTGGCTGGCCAGAACGGCGGTTTCTTCTTCATCTAACAAGGCGAATAACGGAACATTTCTTAGTGCCTCGGGTTTACAAGACATGGCTATGACCTCGGGCGGCGGCTTTAATCGTTGTCAGCGCGCCCCACGAGTTAGGATTTCATAGCTTGGTCCGGATAAGCTAGTGAACCCGCACAAGAAGCGGATTTGTGTGATCCTTTTCAGATCTAATCCGCAGTTGCCGCGGCACTTACTGTGACGATCCTGTTAATCATCACCATCGCCCGTTCGGCTTGGCGGATGACGAGAGCGATAGCTGCTGAGCAGCGAAGCAGCAGCGCAAAAACGCGGTTGGATTTTAGGTCCACTCTCCGCGGCGCATGAGCGGCTCGCTCGTACCGTCGTGGTTGACGCCATCGACATCCATCTCACCTGAACCGATCATCCAGTCAACGTGTATGAGGCTCTCGTTCGCACCCTTACTCGCCAACTCCGCGGGCGTCATAGTCTCACCGCCCTTGACGCAAGTGCTGTAGGCCTGCCCGAGCGCGATGTGACTGGCTGCATTCTCGTCGAAAAGAGTATTCCAGAACAGAATGCCGCTCTTCGAAATCGGTGAAGAGTGGGGGACCAGCGCGACTTCTCCTAACCGGCGCGCACCGTCGTCAGTCTCAATCATGCGGCGCAGCACGGTCTCGCCCTGCCGGGCAGACGCCTCCACAATGCAGCCGTTCTCAAATCTAACGGCAATCCCCTCGATCAGCGTGCCCTGGTAAGAGAGAGGCTTAGTACTCATCACGCTCCCGTCGACGCGGTTCTTATGAGCAGTCGTAAACACTTCTTCCGTGGGCATGTTCGGAATACAGCGGATCCCGTTGCGCGCCGTCATACCGCCCCCAGACCAGAGATGATCATCGGCCAAGCCTACGCGAAGATCCGTTTGCGGGCTGCGAAAGTGCAACGCTGCGTAACGCTTTGTGTTGAGCATCTCCGCGCGCGCACAGAGATGCGCATCATGCGCACGCCAGGCCGCTACAGGGTCCGGAGCGTCAAGACGCGTGGTCGCAAAGATTGCTTCCCATAGCCGGGCAACCGCCGTTCCTTCGGGCTCATTCGGAAAAACGGTTCGGGCCCAGGCGGGAGTTGCACTCGCCACGATGGTCCAATTGATCTCGTTACGCGTAATCAGCTCGAGCGCCGGCCGGAGAGCTTTCGAAGTCGCGGCGTTAGCACGGGCCGCCTTCTCCGGATCCTCCCGGGCAAGCAGCGACGGATTGGAGCCGCTGATCGCCAACCTCGCGGCGCCATTACGAAAAGCAGTAGCCACACCGTTATGCAGCCACTCCGGCGCATGATCGAAACTCTCATCGGAAGCGTAACGGAAGCGAAGCAGGGTTGCTTCGTCATCGCTGAGCAGTGTAGTGACGAGCAAGGCGCCGGCTTTGTAAGCGTGCTCGGTGATGTGCCGGACCAGTGGAACTGCGTCGAGCGGCGCGGTCATCACCAACTCCTGGCCGGGTCTTATCCCGAGGCCCACGTTTACAGCCACCGAAGCCAGCCGGTTCAGCTTTTCGGCCGAAACCGGCTGCGCTGACGCTAAGCCACTCAGCGGCTCGCGAATTTCATCGGCAGTGCTTTTCATCGACGCAATTTCCTCCCTGTATTCGGCGTTCAACTTGCGATCGTTCCGCCTACTTCGCCACTCGGGCCTCTGCTATGCCATAGGCGCGGTGCACATCGTCCAGCGTAAGTGTTCCCAGAATTTCGTCGGGCTGCAAACGACTGACTACTTTGACCAGTGGCCGCATCGACAGCAGGCGCAGAGCCGCATCGAGAGGTTCGTCCGGATACAGCTGCGCCGTCGTTCCGAGATGAACTTTCGAATCGGCCGGACGCATGGCATCTTCGACACGCAAGGGCTGAAAGCCTCTTTTCTCTTCCGCGGACGGGAGATTCAGACCTTCCAACTGTGCCAGCATCTTGAAAAAGGGCGTAGATTGCAGCTTCCGGGAGATCAGATAGGCGGTCGTGTTGGCGATCATGACCGGCAGGATGATGACGTAGCTCGCGCTTAGTTCAAAGACCATGAAGATCGAAGTGATCGGAGCGCGAAACACTCCCGCGAAAAACGTACCCATTCCGACGAGCATGTAAGCTTCGGCAGGCGCTGCACCAAAAGGCCAGAAACGATGCGCGAGACCGCCTAAACCGCCCCCCAGCATGCCACCGATAAAGAGGGCCGGAGCAAACATCCCGCCCGGCGTCTCGGCGGTAAACGCCAGCAACGTAACCAACAGCTTCGTCAACGCAAGATAGATCAGCACCTGCCACACAAACTGCCCGTGCAGGGCGCTGTTGATCGCGTCGTAGCCGGCGCCCATCACTTCGGGAAACCACAGCCCGACCACTCCGGTCAAGAAACCCGCTGCAATTGGCAGAACGTAGTGCCGCCAATGCGGCATGTGCGACATGCGCGTCTTCACACGCTGGATAAACCAGATGAACAGTGCCGAGAGGGCGCCGCCAACGATCCCGATGCCGGCATAGATGAAGAGTTCCGACGCGTTGGTAAGTTCGAAAACCGGAATCCGAAACAGCGGCTCATTACCCAGCGAGGCGCGCATCGTCACAACACCCGCGACCGCCGCAATGACGATTGAACCGACCGCGGTCGCGCTCCAATCCGCTAAGACCTCCTCCAACACGAACAGCACGCCAGTGATTGGCGTATTGAATGCTGCCGCAATACCGGCCGCCGCGCCTACCGGAGCAATCAGGCGCATGCTGTTACGCGGCAGATGGAAGAGCCTTCCAAGCCACGATGCGACACCAGCGCCCATCTGCAGTGACGGGTCCTCGGGCCCCAACGAGTTGCCGGTGCCGATAGAAATGGCGCAGGCCAGAAACTTACCGGCGATGGTACTTGAGGCGACGTAGCCGTCCGAGCTATAGATGGCGATCTTCGTCTGATTAACGCCGCTCCCACGAGCACGGGGAAACACTTTGCGCACCAGAAGCACAGCTACAATGGCGCCGACGGCGGGAGTAAAAAGCCGGACCAAGTGGAAGCGGCCGGCGAGAGCGCCGAGCGAGATCCAGCTTGTTACGTCGATGGTGATGTGAAATAACACCACCAGCAGCCCGGAAAAGATCCCAATCAAGAGTGCCAGCAGCAGGAATCGCTGCGCCTCACTCAAGCCAAGATGCCCAAAGGCGCCCTGCCAGAACTTACGCTGGGAAATCGCGATTCTAAACTTCTCGGCCGCCACGTAAGGCGCATATCGTTCATTCATGCGATAGCCTCGCGAGCACAGTGTCTAAAGCTCGATCCGAAGGAGCCGCAGGCCCGCAGAGGCCTGCTTTGCGAACCCACAGCTGAGCAGCCACACTCTGCATGGTGAGCGCCGCATCTTCCTGTTTGCTCTTGCCGGCCAGTAGATCGCGCGCGTCGTCCAGCGCATTATCCTGAACGGACCCTCTTCCGCCATCGCAGCTCTCGATCTCTTTGACAACGCGCCCCAGCAGGTTCCGGCTCCTGCGCATCTGTTCTGAAGAAGTAATGGCAGGGAGGGCGGCATCCATCTCGATAACATCGTTCGTCAGTGCCAGACCTTGCGCGCTTTCGACGTCCTTGGAGTCCAGGCGAAGCGCTCGCTGAAATTCATGCCGGGCCGAAACGTATTCACCGGCGCTGAAATAGATCTGGCCCAGCCCTCGGTGAACCTCGGCGTTCTGCGGTATTTGCTTCGCTAGTGCTTCGAAGATACGGGCCGCCTCCGAAGTAGCACCGTTGGTGAGGAGCAGCTCCGCGATTTTAATCTTTTGCCCCGTGTCCCCAGGCGGCAGATTGGTGTAGAGCTGCATAAGTTCGGCGACGAAGCCGGTCCGGTTACCGGTGCGATTGAAGAGGTTGGCGAGCTCCCACCTTGCCTTGCGGCGTTGCGGCAAGTCCGATTCTGGCCAGTACTCGTAAACCGCCCTCTGGTAATACTCGGTGGCCTGCTTCAGTTGACCGCGCTGCAAGGCGATGTGCCCCAAGAGCAGGTTGATCGGGCCGCTGGTTGGATTTTCCTGGAGCAGCTGTTCAAGGTGCGACTCTGCTTCGTTCAGACGCCCGGCCTCTAGTAAAGCGGTTGCGAGCGAGAGCCGGTACTCTGTTTTATCGGGCCAGAAGAAAAGTGACTTGCGGAATTGCTCAAGCGCCGCCTCCGTATCGCCCTTGGCCTCGAGCCGTTGGCCTTGCTCGAAATGCTGGGCTCCCAGGGTGGTTCGTTCCCGGTGGTATGCCCGACTGGCAAAGCCCGTGACAACAAACGCGGCTACCAAAGTGATGCAGACTGTCAACGTGGCCTGTAAGGTAGTTTGTCCGAGCCGCAAGCGAGAACCCTTTCCCCCAGGATAGGGCAGGGCAAATTTGGAATGATTACTCGCCGAAGATGTTTTAGGCTTTAAGGATTACGTTTCCAGCTTCAGGCGGTTCCTCATTTTGTGAGCTCAAGAAGCTGATTCAAATTCCCGAGCGCGATCGGGCGATCGCTAATCAGTGCCTCGCCATGCTTCTGGCCAATCAGGGAGCCGAAAAACCGGTCTCGCGATTCAAGCCCAAAAAGATAATCGCCAAGTCCGAGGGCCAGCAGGCCCGCTTCTTCCGCCGTCTTTGAAAACTGCGAGGCGTGCAGTCGAAGCAGAGCAAGCTTGCGTTGATAAACATCCGAAATGTTCACGACGAACGTGGGATGCGTGAAGTGATGCAGCATATAGAACAGAAACGCTAGTGGCTTGTGGGGTGGGTAGGGCGAATCGGATTTCTTGAGCGCACATTGTAGAGCGCAGTTGCGCACCATCATTCCCGCAGCCACGTGATCCGGATGCCGGTCTTCCCAAAATGGCGCGAGCACCAGCGCGGGGCGATGCTGCCGAATTACATTTGCCACATCCTGCCGTGCCTGCGGAGTATCGGCCAGACGTGTGTCTGGCATCGCCAGGCATTCGCGAAGATTTGCCCCCATGAATTCGGCTGCATCGCGGGCTTCCGTCTCGCGCTCAGCCTGCGTGCCGCGCGAACCCATTTCGCCGTTCGTGAGGTCGACGATGCCGAACGAAACGCCCTTGTCCTTTAAGAGAAGCGCAATGCCGCCCGCGCCCCACTCTACGTCATCCGGATGCGCTCCGAAGAACAAAACGTCCACTGGCATGTTTCATCCTATCGGTCGACTTACGAGTGCTGCGCCTGCGTGCGCTGCTGTGTCGAGCGGCGGAACTGTGAGTCAGGCAGTAGCCAGTAGACCAGCACGATTGAAAGCGGATGCATCAGACCACCGAGAAGAAAAATCGGCGAGTAGGAGAAGTGCCGGACGACATAGCCGGTGCCAAGATTCGCAAGCATGCCGCCGACGGCCCCACCCATACCGGAAAGGCCGGCGCACGTTCCCACTTCGTGCCCTGCAAAGAGATCGGTAGGCAGAGTCTGCAGGCTGGCGGTCCAGAACGCGTGACCGAAAGTCAGGAAGCACATTGCACCAATAGCCATCCAGGGCGCCGGGAAATGCGGCGCGAAAATCACTATCGGCATCAACGCAGACCCTGCAAGCATGACGGACTTGCGCGCTTTCGGCAATGCCCATCCGATGCGCATCAGAAAGCCCGAGAGCCAGCCGCCGATCACGTAACCGATTCCGCCGAACACGAAGGGCACCCACGAATACTTGCCGACCATGGCCAGATCGAAGCCGCGCTCCTTTTGCAGATACTCCGGCAGCCAGAAGATGGCGAAGTACAGAACAGGATCGGTGAAGAAGCGTGCCAGGATCAGGGTCCAGCAGCCGCGAGCCCGTATCACTTTACGCCAGTCGACGCGTTCACCGGCGGGCCGGGCTTCATCCGGCGGCGCCACTTCGCTTTTAATTTGTTCGAACTCCGCGCTGCGCAGCCAGCGATTTTTGTAAGGGGGATTGTAAAGAACGAGCCAAACGATCATCCAGACCAGCCCTACGGCGCCAGTCGCAATGAAAGAAAAGCGCCAGCCAAACGCGAGCGTCAATGCGGCAACCACGATCCCGGAAAGAACAGTGCCCACGGACGAGCCCGCGTTGAAGATACCGACCCCAAGCGCACGCTGCCGGGCTGGGAACCATTCATTGATAGCCTTGGTCGCAGCGGGCCAGTTGCCGGGCTCCCCTAGTCCGAGCAAAAACCGCGCTCCGGCCAGGGACCAAGTTCCGCGAATCAGGCTATGCGCCATGGCGGCACACGACCAGAAGCCGATAAATAGTGCGAATCCGAGCCGCGTCCCAAGGCGGTCCACAATGTAACCGGAACCCGCGTACATAATGGCGTAAGCCAGAAAAAACGCGACCAGGCTGTATGAATAATCCTGCTCGTTGAGGTGAAACTCGCCGCGAATCTTAGTCGAGACAACTGCCAGCGCACCGCGATCCAGATAGTTGACCGCTGTCGCCAGAAAGAGCATAGCGGCGATCACCCACTGCAGTTTCGGGATCTTCAATGGCGGCTTCTGGCTAAACTTTTTCGGGTACGATGAAAGGCGCGCGATAGGTGCCCTTCAAGAGTTCCGACGCCTCCGCGTCACCCACCACCGACTCAGTTTGCGGATCGATATGAATGGTGCGACCCAGCCGATACGACGCGTTCGCCAGGTGAACTAGTGAAGACGAGAGATGGCCTTCGAGAATCGGCGCATGCAAATCTTCTTTTTTCCGGCTGCGCACACAGTCGATGAAGTTTGCGAAATGCTCGTCCTTCATCGGAGAGGTCTTCGACGGTCCTGGCTCGCCATCCGGGCCAAGAAAGGCTTTGTATCCGTTGTATTCGGAGACAACCAGAAAACCTTTTGAGCCGTAGTAGATGTTGCCGATCGTGGACGGCTTGCCTGATGCGGGACCGAGCGGATCCTGCTTGCCGGCGGGGGCGCTCAACATCTTCTTCAGACCCGCCTCCGGTACGCCGCCGCCGGAAAACTCGGATGTACCGATGCCTGCTTCATGGTTCGTCATCCAGCCGCGAACCTCGAAGTTCATCATCTTTGTTTTCGCGTCTGCTGTTTTGAATTCATACGCGGCGGTTATCGTGTTTGGAGTCTGCTGATCGTCATCGAAGAGGAAATGGCCACCGATGGCAGTCACCTTGGTCGGCAGCGCCACTCCGAGCCCCCAGCGTGCCAAGTCAACTTCGTGAATGCCTTGATTTCCGAGATCGCCGTTGCCGGTGTCCCAGATCCAGTGCCAGTTGTAGTGAAAGCGATTTTTCGTAAATGGCTTCATGGGCGCGGGACCGGTCCAGAGATCGTAGTGAACGCCTGGCGGCACAGGTTCCTGCGGCGCGTGCCCGATCGTATCGCGCCACTTGTAGCAGAGGCCGCGCGACATATAGACGTTGCCAATGAGGCCGGAGCGGAGATGCTCCATAGCTTCACGAATCGCGGCATTCGAGCGCGACTGGCTGCCGTGCTCGCAAATTACATTGTGCTTTTCGACTGCCTTTACCAGCTGACGGCCCTCCCACCAGTTGTGAGAACAAGGCTTCTCAATGTAAATATCTTTGCCGGCCTGCGCAGCCCAAATACCCATCAGCGAATGCCAGTGATTCGGAGTCGCGATCGAAACCGCGTCAACGTTCTTGTCTTCGAGGAGCCGCCGGACATCGATATACGTCTGCGGCTTGGCCAAACCCAGCTTCTCGGCGTCACCCAACCGCTTTTGGATTACGTTCTCGTCGATGTCGCAGAAATACGCAATCTCGACACCGGGGACATTCTTAAAGCCCCTAACGTGGTCCCAACCGCGCCCGCGCACCCCTATGACGGCCAGGCGAACCCGATCGTTCGCGCCCAGAACTTTCTTCGCCGAAGCGGCGGTCATTAAGCTAGCCGCTGCAACTCCGCCCGCTTTCAAAAAAGTACGCCGGCCGGGTTTCTCAAGCTCTTCCAGTGACATGATTCCTCCACACGCGACTGTCTTCTTCAGAGTACGCTCTAAACTTTCTTGAGAACGGTCATCAAACCGTCCATCGATTCTACGCTTGAGCTGTACAGATCGTGCTGCGCGTTCTTGTAATGTGTTTCCAGGGACAGTGTTCCCGAATATTTCATTTTCTTAAGCGCCTGAAACTGGCCGGCGAAGTCGATCTTGCCGGCGCCAATGGGTTTCCAGTCTTTACCTTCAGCATCCTTCAAGTGAATATGGACGATTCGGCTATGGTCGAGCTGGTTCCACGCTTTGGGGAAAGGGTCCTCTCCCGCTTCGAAGCAATTGCCGGGGTCCCAATTGTGCATCAGCCGGCGGTCCGTCACGGTTTTGAAAAGCTTTGCCGTTTCAGCACCCGTCCCAACGTTGCAATCGTATTCGTTCTCGACGACAAGCGTGATGTCGTTTTGCTTCGCAACATCGATCGCTTTGTGAAGATCTTCCACAACGCGGCTGAAGATGGATGAGGGGTCAGCGACACGCTTGAAGGTAAAGATACGAACCCGGTCGGTCCCGAGAGCATGCGCGGCTTCGGCCGCCCGTTTCAGGTCGTCCATCTGACGCCCGTAGTGGCCTTCTGCCGGATTCAGATCGGCCGCATCTTCGCCCAGCGGCTTGGTGCCAGGCAGCGCAATTTTGTAAACTGCCGTGTCGAGCACGGACAGCTTCACGTTCGCGTCATCAAGCTGCTTGCGGATCGCCTTCAACTGAGCCGGGCTCGTATCCAGGTAGGCGTAGAGCTTCTTGCCATCGATCTGGAGGTTACGAATCTCCGCCCAGCGAAGTCCGTATTTCGGATAAAAGCTGCTGAGCACACGGGCGAGATCGAAATCCACTTCGTCGGTAATGATGCCGAGCTTCCAGGGGTAATCGAAGGTCTCTGCTAAAGCGGGAAACGAGGACAAGCTGAACGCGGCCGCCACGCTGAGCCGGTTGAAGTGTCTTCTGTTCATAAGAACGACTCTATAACTCTCAGAAAGTGAACTTCATGCCAAGCTGCATCGTCCGCCCGCCGCCGTCACCTTGGAGAGTACTGGTTACACGTCCGAAATTGGCCCCGCTCGTCAGATTATTTTGCAGACTGGTGGATCCGAATCCGGAGAGCGTGAAGTGAGCAGTGTTTGTAAGCCCAAAAGCTTCGCCCCGGATCTCCAGAGTAAAACGTTCGCGAAAACTGATGATCTTGAACAGCGAGAGATCGAGATTGAAGTAGCCGGGACCGCTAAAGATATTGCGCCCGCTGTTGCCGAACACACCGCTTGCGGTCGGTTGCGCAAAGCTCGAGGTACTGAACCAGGGCCCGTCGCTTCCCACGTTTTTCAGAATGTGAAGCGGAGCAATCTGGTCGCCGGTTTGCGTGTTGCCGGGCGCATTCAGGTTGCCCGAACTGGCAGTGACTGTAACGGGCAGTCCACTCATCGCAGTCAGTATTCCGTTGAGTCGCCAGTTGCCGAAGAGGTTGGAGGAAACGCCCGAGTTCAACCAGTGCTTTCCAGGCCCAAACGGCAATTCATAGACGTAGCTTTGTACAAATGTATGTGTTCGATCGTAATCGTTGCGTGCGTAATTGCGCCGCTGGTTGATATAGAAATCCAGGCCGCCATCATCGCCGCTCTGAAATCCCATTCCTTTGCCGTATGTGTAAGAAGTGGTTAAGGTCAACCCCTGCTGAAAACGCCGGTTAAGCTTCACCTGCAGCGACTGATAGCTGTTCGAGAAGGGAGCAAAGAGCAGAGTTGTGCTTGCCGTCCGCTTGAAGGACGGATACTCGGGAAGTCCTTTGTTGCCCAGACCGGTCACGGTTGCAGCGTTGAGATTGTAGTTCGAAAGGGACGCGCGCACGCCATGGTTGCCGACGTAAGCCGCATCGAGCGTAAACTTAGCCGGAAGCGCTTGCTGAACGGAAAAGTTCCAGGATTCGACATAGGGATTCTTGAAACCTTTATCAACCGTGAAGTAATTCGTGCTGGCGGCGGGATTAGTCAGGATACCGTTGGCAGGTATAACCGGCAGAGGTGCGGGTGGAAAGCCGTTCTGCCAGCTTGCGACTACGCCAGGAGCAATAGTAGCGGGACCATAGGTGGCAACGGCTGGATTATACGAGACATTCTGGCGCACAGGATAGTTGTAGGCGTAATTGTTATCCGGGAATGGCATGTAACTGATGCCGAAACCGGCGCGGACCACAGTGGTCTCGCGCAGCCGATAAGCGAGGCCGAATCTCGGAGCAAAATATTTATAGCGCGTGATCATGCCTAGATTGCTAGGGTTGCCGCCTAAGCCAGCCACAACCAGGGTATTGTCGGCGGGATTGTAGTTCGACAGCCCGCCTGAAAATTGGGGCGTGTATGGCGGATAAAACTCCCAGCGCAAACCGAAATCAACCGTCAGCTTCGGCGTGGCAACCCACTTGTCCTGTGCAAAGGCAAAGAACTGCCAGCCGCGCAGCGAAGGGAATTGAGTGAAGAGATCGCGTCCGGCCGAATTGGGCACGTCCAGCAGGAAGCTCGCCAGGCTGTTGTAGTAGCTTGTTTTAGATTCTGCGCCTTTGCCCAGGTTAAGCGCGGTCTGCCCGTCGCTAAAGGAGTAGAGCGCGCGCGGACTAAAAGTCTGGCCCTGTAAGAGTGCATCGCGGATCAGCCGCAAGTCCGCTCCGAACTTGAGTGTGTGATTACCGAATACCTTTGTCCAGGTATTGACGAAATCGATGTTTGCTTCCGCGCGATTCCAGGGCACGCTGGCGCTGTAACCGATGGTCGGCTGAGTAAAAAAGGTATTGAAGTTTACGCCGACAATGCCGCTTGTCAGCTGGTTCAGGTTAATGCCAGGGATGCCAAGGTCGGAAGCTGTCGTGGAACCATAGTCAGCTGGGGTAGCGTCGTTATGATAGTACCCGACTCCGGCGCGGAACTCGGTCACGAGCGTGGAAGAAAAGACCCGATCGTAATTGATGCCACCGCTCCAGGAGCGCTGCAGCCCGGTGCCTTCAAAACCGGCGCTGCTTCCGCCCGGGCCGCCGGCAACTGCGCCAAAGATGGGAGCCTGAAAGGTCTGGGGCCGCTGATAACTCAAGCGCACGCTCAGCCGGTCCTTTTCATTGGGCGCATAATCTACCTTCACGTCAAAGGACGTGGTGTTCTTCTGAAAGGGCAGCAGTGCGAAATAATTGTTTGCTCCATTCGCGCTTGCCACATTGGGCGCCGGGAGAAGCGAAAGCAGCTTGGCCGAAATGGGATTGATTCGGCCCGGCAAGATGATATTGCGCAGAAACTGCTGGCGGCCGGTGCCATCGACGTTCCCCGTCGAAGGATCAAAGATCGGAGTGGTCGAGCCGCTTAAGTTTCCCGATATCTCGGCCGGGGTCGGAATGGTGATCGTGTTCGATTGGGCTTCATGATCTTCTATGCGGAGGATGTCGCCGAAGTAAAACAGTTTATCTTTCAGGATCGGCCCACCGACGTTGCCGCCAAAGTAGTTATAGCGGATCGCGCCTACTCTGGCATCGAAGAAATTACGGGCGTTCAGAGCAGTATTCTGAAAGAATTCATACCCGGCGCCATGGATCTTATTCGTGCCGGATTTGAGAATCACGTTTGTTACGGCTCCGGCGGCGCGTCCCAGTTCCGCTTCGAAGTTGCTGGTCGAAACATCCACCGTCTGTATCGCCTCGAGCGGCGGAATTAAGTATTGAAGCAATCCTGTGCGCTCGTTGTCGTCGATGCCTTCGATCTGATAATTGTTTCCCATCCGCAGCTGGCCGTTTACCTCTGTCTGCAGCGCGCCCTGCGCATTGAAAAAGGTCGAGTGTTGGAAGCTCGAGCGGGTTGTTCCGGGCACCAGGTTCAGCAAGCCCTGAAAATTGCGATTGGTCCCGACCGGCAGGTTTGCAGTCTGCGCAGTCGAGATCTGGCTCGACACATCAGCGCGATCGGTCTGCAACACTGGCGGAGCAGCCGTCACTTCAATCGTCGAAGTGATTTCTCCGGGCTGGAGCTGAACGTCAACCCGCGTGGTGGTGTTGACTGTGACCGTAATGTGGGAGTGGACGCCCTTCTTGAACCCGGGAGCTTCAACGGAAACCGTGTAATCGCCGGGTGCGATATCCGCAAAAGTGTAATTGCCGCTGCTGTTACTTGTATCGACCCGCGAGCTGCCGGTGCCGGTGTCGGTCAGCACAACCTTAGCGGCCGGGATCACCGCACCCGAGGCATCAATAACCGTGCCGAGCAGCGTCGCATTTACGGCTTGGCCCAGAGCCGGGGCAGCCGCGGCCAGAAAGAGCGCGAATCCGGCGCTCAGAACCGTTGCCAATCTCATTGTTCCACCCTTGCGCTAACTTAGTGCGATAACGGTATCACAAATCGCCGGCCGGAAATGCCTGCTTACTTGCGGTTGAAAAGTGTTATGACTAACCCCCTTGATTTAAATGGAAAAACGGCGCTGATAACCGGCGCATCCTCGGGTATTGGAGCCGCCACGGCGCGCCTCTTTGCCGAACTCGGCGCGGCGGTGGCGATCGGCTATAACAAAAACGAGAAAGGGGCGTTCGCAGTCCGGGACGGTGTTGCCGCTGCGGGTGTAAGGACCGTTGCCATACAGGCGGATCTTGGAAACGCGGAGCAGGCACGACGGATGGTCGGGCAAGCGGAAGACGCACTCGGCGCGATCGACATTCTAGTCAACAACGCGGGGTCGTTGATCGAACGATTGCCTCTCGCCAAGATGACAGACAAGATCTGGACCGATGTAATCAATCTCAATCTGCAAAGCGCGTTTGTCTGCTCACGCGAAGCTGCCAGTTCGATGATGACGCGGCGACGCGGCTCGATCATTAACCTCGTATCAATTGCCGGACGTAACGGCGGCGGCCCGGGAGCCGGCGCCTACGCCACGGCCAAAGGCGGACTAATTACGTTTACCAAGGCTTTGGCGAAGGAACTCGCCCCGCAAGGCGTGCGCGTAAACGGTGTGTCACCGGGCGTGATCGACACGCCATTTCACGAAGTCTTTTCAACGCCCGAGATGATCGAAAATTTCGTTCGCACGATTCCCATGGGCCGGGTGGGTACATCAGAGGAAGTCGCAAACGTCATCGCCTTTCTCGCCTCCGAGGCAGCCAGCTACATCACGGGCGAAACGATTGAGGTGAATGGCGGACAGCTGATGCTGTGAGTACCGACGTTGCGGCTGCAAGGCGTCAGGCACGTTCTTAGCGGTGATGGGCAGCCTGCACTGCGAGCTTGTTCATCAAAATTCTCTACTTCGCGAACATTGCCCGGATAATCCAACAAGAACGGCAGGAAGTGGTAAATGCATCTTGCTTCTGCAACTTCTGTACTCATCCTTCTTATCTCCGCACTCGCCATCCTGCTGATGCTGGTGCGGCCACGCAACATCCCGGAAGTCTGGTGGGTGGGTTCCGCGGTTCTTTTGCTTTTGCTCTTTCGCCTCATCCCGCTCGGCCTTGCCGGGAGGGCGGTTGTCAAAGGCTTCGATGTTTACTTCTTTCTCATCGGCATGATGCTGCTCTCCGCGCTCGCCCGAGAAAACGGCATCTTCGATTGGGTTGCCTCTGTGGCTGTCGAGGCGGCTCACGCGTCCTGTACCCGTCTGTTCGGTCTTATCTATGCAGTGGGAACGATCGTCACTATTTGTATGTCGAACGATGCCACGGCCGTCGTGTTGACCCCGGCAGTACTGGCGGCCGTCCGCCGCTCGAAAGCGCAGCCGCTGCCCTTTCTTTTCGCCTGCGCCCTGATCGCCAACGCCGCCTCTTTCGTTCTTCCAATCTCTAATCCCGCCAACCTGGTGGTCTTCCGCTCGGGCATGCCGCCGCTGGACCGCTGGCTCCTATCCTTTCTGGTTCCTTCTCTGCTCTCCATCGGCGTGACATTTCTAGTTCTTCGTTGGTACTTCCGCAAGGATCTGTGCGGCACGATCGAAATCGTCGCGGATAAAGCGGAACTCAGACCGGAAGGAAAGTTGGTGCTCGCCGGGCTCGGCTTGGTTGTCGTTGTTCTGTTGCTCATGTCATCGCTCAACCAGGATCTTGGTCTTCCGACGTGCCTCGCCGCGCTGGGCATTACCGCGATTGTCTCCATTCGCAACAGAGTCAATCCCCTGCCGCTCGCAAAAGAAATTAGCTGGCCCACGCTCGGCCTGGTCGCTGCTCTCTTTGTGCTGGTGGACGCCGTCGAAAGTATCGGCGCCTTGAACCTCACGAAAGCCGCGCTGCACTGGGCTGCCTCTCTTGGCGCCACCTGGGGATCGCTCGCTACCGCGTTTCTTGTCGCCATTGGCAACAACCTGGTAAACAACCTTCCTCTTGGACTCGTCATGGGCAACACGCTTACCTCTATGCACCCCAACGGAATGCTTGCGAATGCAGTGCTGATCGGTGTCGATCTCGGCCCGAACCTCTCGGTAACAGGTTCACTCGCCACCATTCTCTGGCTGCTGGCGCTCCGCCGGGAAGGGCTCGATGTGAGCGCTCTCGATTTTCTGAAAGTCGGTGCGATCGCCATGCCCTCGGCACTCCTGGCCGCTATGGCCGGAGCGTTCGCCATCCAGGCGATCTTCGGCCTCCACTAACTACACACTGAAAGGACTCTCATCTTCAATGAATGCAAGCTGGATCATTCCCTTCATCATTCTCGGCGGCGTGCTGCAGACCTGCGGCGCTGCCATGAACGGCCCTGTTTCGTATGGACGCGCACGCCGTCACTCCTCTTCGTGCCGCGGGTGGGGTGCTCCTGATTGCGGGCGCTTTTCTGGTCACGAAAGTATAGCGGCGCCCGAGGAGGACTTGTTGACAGTTGCCCTGTAACTTCCGAATCATTGTCACCGGCGCAGGGCTACAGTGGTGAACGCGCATGCTCCATATCTACAGCAAAGAGGACGGTACCATCCGGCGTCGGGATGGCATCCTCGAGTCGAAAGATCTCTCAAGCATCATCTGGATCGATATGCATCAGCCGACAAAAGAAGAGGAGACTGCTATCGAATCCGCCCTAGGTATTGAAGTACCAACGCCTGAGGAAATGCGGGAAGTCGAAAGTAGTAGCCAGATCTACCATGAGGGCCAGGCCACGTTCATGACGGTTCGGATCTTGGACGTTACCGCTGGACATTCACCTCGCCTGATCGCCGCGACTTTCATTCTTACGCCTGATCACTTAACTACGCTGCGCTACGGAGACCCCAGCCCGTTCCACCTGTTCTCGGAGCGCTTGGCGACACAGCCGGATCTCTTGGATTCCCCCAAAGCGACCCTTGTCGGTCTGCTTGAAACTATTGTGGATCGCATCGCGGACATTCTCGAGGGCGTAGGCGATCAGCTTGACAAACTTTCAGAATGTCTTTTTACCGAACACAGTTCTATTTCGCTTGATACACCTGCTCTTGACCTGGAAGATACGCTGCAAAGCATAGGCCGGAACGGAGACCTGGCGTCTCGCTTGCGAGAGAGTCTTCACAGCATCGATCGCATCACTCTTGTATTACGCCGGAAGCAAGGCGATGGAATGCCTAAAGAACTTGCCGGGCGGCTGTCCACTCTGAAGCGCGATGTACGATCTCTGCTGGATCACGACGCTTACGTCACGTCAAAGATCCAGTTTCTGCTTGATTCAAACCTGGGCTTGATCAATATTCAGCAGAACGCCATCATCAAATTCTTTTCTGTAGCCGCCGTAATTTTCCTGCCGCCGACGCTGGTGGCATCGATCTACGGAATGAATTTTGAGCACATGCCGGAGCTCAAGTGGATACACGGGTATCCGTTTGCGCTTGCACTGATGGTTGTGTCATCAGTCATTCCTTACTGGTACTTCAAGCGGCGTCGCTGGCTCTGAACGGATCTGAACACGTTTGCGTTCGGGCTGCGCCCAAGCCACAGCGAGGTTGCGAGGGAAACCTCCTGACTCGACTCGTAATCCTATGATCTGGGAATCCAAATAAGTCGAGCGACTCGAAGACACCTCCGAGCAAGATCTGGAAAGCGATAATTAGCTGCGCTACTCCGCCCGCAGCGCCTCTAGCGGCGAAATCAAGCTCGCGCGAAACGCTGGAACGAACGATGCAATCAGGGCGGAGACACCGAGCACAACGACCGCGATGGCGATCACGCCGGGATCGTAGGCACTCGTTCCGTAGAGCTGGCTGCTCAGAAGACGGCCGGTAGCCAGGGCCAGGGCAAGCCCGACTGCCAGTCCCACCAGTATGAGCGCAAAGGCGCCGCGCAGCACGAGCGTAATCACCTGGCCGCGATCCGCGCCGAGCGCCATGCGCACGCCAATCTCGCTGGTGCGGCTGCCAGCATTGTATGCCGTGACCCCGTAGATTCCAACTGAGGCCAGGACAAGCGAAAGGATTCCGAAAAGCGACGTCAGACGCGCTATCAAGCGCTGCTGGGTGAACTGTCCGGCGACTTGCTCGCGCAGAGTTCGAATAGAGCTGATGGGTATCTTGGGATCTACGGAGGCGATCGCCTGGCGGATCCGGGCATCGGACAGAGTCACGCCGGGTCGGGCCGCAATGACAACGTCATGCAGGAAGTGAGTACGGATGTCTCCTTCGGTGAGTTCAGAGTGCGAGTACACCGAGTACTGCGGCTCAGCCAGAAAGAATAACGGCCCGATTGGCTGCTCCAGATTGTAAGTTAAGTAGCGCGCATCCTTCACCACCCCGACGATTTCTACTTCCCGGGCGGCAGCTGACTCGGAGCGTCCGAAATGCTTACCCATGGGATCTTCATTCTTGAAAAAGTGGCGCGCGAATGCCTCGTTAATGACCGCCACATGTTTCGAGTTCGCCGTGTCCTGATCATTGATTGCGCGGCCTCTTAAGACGCGCATTCCCGTCGCGCCGAAGTATCCGTTCGTAACGCGCAAGAAACTGGATGAATTATCGTCCTTAGGGCCAGGCGCGGGATGCCCATCTAAATAGACACCGTCGTTCCAGGTATCTCCGCTCATCGGCGAGTAATTGCACACCGCCACTTCGGCAACACCTGGAACACTCCCCAGAGCATTGCGAAGACGCGTGTAAAAAGGCGTGAGCTGCTCGGCCCGATAACCCGCGAGCTGCGGGTCTATGTTCACGATTGTGCGCCCTTCCTGTTCAAAGCCGAAGTTCTGATATTCCAGGTTGTGCAGTGCCGATGTAAGAAGACCGGAGGTGCACAGCAGTACCAGGGACAAAGCAGCCTGCAGCACCACCAGCATCTTGCGAGGGAGGGAGTCCGCACGACTCGTGGACCGGTTGGCTCCGCGGAGTGCTTCGATCGGATCCACTCGCGTAGCCAGCCAGGCTGGCGCGATTCCAAAAATAATCCCGGTCAATACGGAGACGGTGAAGGTAAATGCCAATACCGGCAGCGAAGGCGCAGCGCTGATCGGTACGGCCGCCAAACCGGGCTGCGCAGCAAAGGCAAACCGCAGAATGAGCCGCGCGCCGGCGAAGGCAAATGCCAGACCTGCGGCGCCACCCAAGAGCGAAAGTACGATGCTCTCGGTCAGAGCTTGCCGCACCAGCCACGAAGAGCGCGCCCCCAGGGCCATGCTCAGCGATGTCTGCTGCCGCCGGGCCATGCCGCGCACCAGCATCAAATTGGCTACATTCGCACAGACGATCAGCAGCACAAATCCGGAAACGATCATCAGGATCTGCAGCCAGCGCTCATACTGCTCCCGCATGCTGGTGATGCCCGCTCCTCCCGCGCTCAGGTAAAGAGTCTGTTGCGGAAAGTTGGCCCGCGCGTTGTCGTCCATGTCGCCCCAGTGCGATCGGAGCCACTGCTTCAATTCGATTCGCATCTGCGCCTCGAGAGTCTCAGGCTTCACGCCAGGACGGATGCGGCCAATCAGGTCCAGCCAGTGAGCGTTTGGCCGATGGTATATCGAGCCATCGCCGTGAACCAGCGGTTCGGTCTCGAGCGGCAGGAAGAAATCCGGCGGAGAGTCGCGCAGTGTATCGCCGAAGAAGCCGGGCGGTGTGATGCCGATTATCGTGAACGGCTTGTCGTTCAGGTTGAAGACGCTGCCGATGATCGAAGCATCCATCGCGTACTTCTGCTGCCACAGCCGGTAGCTCATCATCGCAACAGGCGGAGCGGAGGCCTGGTCGTCTTTGGCACCAATTGTCCGTCCCACGTAGGCGCTCACTCCGAACATTGAGAAGTAATTGTCTGAAACGAATTCGGCTGGATACCCATGCGCCGCTTCACCGGTGCTGGCGCGCCGGACGCCTACCGGCCAGTCTCCCGCTTGAAACGCTGCCAGCTCTGCAAACCCCTTCGTGTTGTCGCGAAAATGGCGATACAACTCCGTAGAGACGATCGAAAACTCATCCGACTGGTTGTAGCCGCCCCATACACAGCAGTGAGTTTTCCTGCCCAGCCGATACAGATCATTCGGATTCGATACCGCTAAGGACCTCAAGAGCACGGCGTGTACCAAGGTAAAAATAGACGTGGTCGCGCCAATGCCGAGCGCGAGCGTCAACACAGTCGTCAGAGTAAAAACAGGTGATTTCCGCAAGCGGCGCAGCGCCTGGCGTGTGTCTCTGACCGTATTCTCAAGGGCCGGGTAACCTCGCTGGTCTCGAAAGTTCTCTTTCGTGTCTTCGATTCCTCCGAACTTCAGCACGGCTCGCCGGCGCGCTTCGGCCGGTGGTAAACCCGCTTCGATGTTCTCGGCGGTTAACGCGGCAATATGATCTTCGATTTCGGCCGCTAAGCGCTCTTCCGATTTCCGCGTGCCCAGCCAGTAAGTCAAGCGAGCAAACATCTTCCGGAGCGCTCTCACTTCACATCCTCCGCTCTAAGGGCAAAGAAGCGTTGCATGATAGCGGCGGTCTGCTCCCAGTCCCGCGTTTCCGCTTCCAACTGCTTGCGCCCGCTTTTCGTGAGCCGGTAAAAGCGAGCTTTGCGGTTATTTTCCGACGCTCCCCACTCGGATGCGATCGAACCTTCCTGCTCAAGCTTCAGCAGAAGCGGATAGAGCGTGCCTTGGTTGAGCGTTAGCAAGTCTCCACTGATCTGCTCAATTCGCCTGGCAATGCCGTAGCCGTGAATGGGCGCGAGTACATCGAGTGTCTTCAGCACCATGAGCGCCAGGGTGCCTTGCCTTACATCCGTCTTTTCCCGCATCGTGCCTTGTTGGTTTCCCACAAGTAGAATGTCACAGCAACTGTTGGAAAGCAACAGGAGGCTTTGCCTTTCCCGGCCAACTGTAATAATTTCGATCAACTATGCTGGGTGGGCAATCATCCGTGTTATGAAAACGAATCATCACAGACTAGCTGTTCGCTTTGCTGTTCCTCTTCTTGTATCGGCTGCACTGTGCACCGCTGCACCCGCTCACCATGCCGGTAAACATTCCGTAACCGGCACTGCGGTGTACTACAACGACAAGATGAACGGCCACCTTGTTGCCCTGAAGGGAGAAAAGTACGATAGCGGCGCCCTAACTGCTGCGACGCATACCAACTTTCCGCTTGGCAGCATGGTGAAAGTCACTAATCTGACCAATCACAAATCGGTGGTCGTCAAGGTCAACGATCGCATGAACCCGAAGTCTAAATCGGTGATCGATCTGTCGAGAAAGGCGGCGGAAGAGATTGATCTTATCCACGCCGGGCACGCGAGGGTGTCAGTCACAATGGCTGACAAGTCCTAGCGCCAACTCACTCTGTTTCGACAACTTCGATCGCGTTTACTTCCGCATAATTTCTTACAGGTACGAACTGCAGCAGCAGCATGCCCTGCGCATTGGGCTGAAGGCGCTCGAACACCTTGTCGACACTTCGATTTGGACCGCCCGCATCCGCCGCAATCTCGTAGTTCCGTAGCAGCGCCACGCCGTTCGCGAAGACATCGAAAAGCCGGCCATCCAGCGCCGGTTCATGCGATTCGGGGGTTCCAAACCAGGTTTCCGCAAAATGCAGCGTCAGGCGATAGCGCCCAGGCGCGAGCGGTATGTGATAGCTGAAATTTCCATAGCGTTCGCCTTGGTACAGCACCTTTTCCTGGCGATTCACGACCACGTTTCGCCGGCAAACTGTCATACCGCCGCAGAAGAATTGATCGGCCGCCCAGAAGCGCCCGTCGGCATCGGTCACCGGCGCATCTTGAGTGACGATGCGCACCGGGTGAATGCGGCCGGGCGTGGTCTGCAGGATCTCAATGGCATTGATAAATGCCGGCCCGGTACTGCTTGTAAAAGCGAGATGAAGTTTACCATCCTGCTCCGGCTGCATGTCTTTCAGAACGAGTGAATAGAGCCGGTTTGGCGCTCCGGCACTCGCTAACGGGTCGAAGTTCCGGAAACGAAGTTGTCCGTTGAGCGCGATGTTGAAACTGCGCAAGCTCTCGCTGCCTTTCGGATTGCCAGCCCCAAACTCCGTTTCTGCAAAGTAGAGGTGCAGCTCATAAGTAGCCCGGCGAAGCGGTATATCGTAGCGGAAGCTGCCGGCTCTCTGTGCTTTTGTCAAATGCGGATCGGGCTGGGCTTCAATGAAACGATCCGGCGCGATCGCAGTCGAAAGACCGCCCGTATAGAAAGCGTCCGCTTCCCAGGTGTGCCCCTGGCGGTCTTTGAACGGTGCCCCGTGGTAACCGCTCAGGATTCGCAAGTCCGCTAAGGTGGATTCCGTCTGAGGACCGGCCCAGGTTTCATTGGTGATGTTCCCGGCAGGGGCGGCGGTGCCAACGGCTTTGCTTCTGAGAAGCGCGATAACGGAAATGACCGCTGCCGCACTCAGAAACACAAGCAAAAACATCAATGGCGAGAACGCTGGCTTCCATCGGCGGGGAACGGCAACGGGCGGAATTCGGGCAATCTCAAGAGCCGTCACCTCGGAGAAGAGTTGCGGCACGAGCACACTGGCCTCCGGCTCGGCCGGGATCAAAGAGACTTGGGGACGCTCAGACGGAAGCGGTACGTGCGCGAAGCTGGGCCGGTATTGGCCGTTCGGGATAGAGATTTGAATCTCATGATCGGCCCCCGGTCCTCGGTAGAATTCGTCCAGCCGCTTACGGAGGCGATGCGCCTCCACCCGAACAATGGAATCTTTCTTGGGGTCGAAATCGGTCGGGCGATTCAGCGCCTCGACAGCGATACTGTACTCCTTAATCCGGTCCGCGCGGCCTTCCAAATGCTCCTGGCAGACGTAGCCGAAGAACTTTTCAAGCCGGGGCGATTTGCTGAGAAAGCCCGAACGGAGAACCGCCTTTACCTCTGCCTGCTCGAGTTCGAGCGAGTTCGATGCTTGCATTTGTCGGGTTCGCAGCTAGCGGATTATAACAAAGCAGTGCTTGTAACACTGGAGTTCTCGTTGTAACGCCGTTGTGCCGCAAGGACTTAGAAGCGTAACCCCAAAGCGTAGCCGTTCCGTAACCCAAACTCCCTTGATACTTCTATCCTACTGCCGATACAGTATCTTCTAACCAGCTCAAACTTTTGATTGAGTTTGGCTTTTGTCCAGGGGAGAGGTTCCATGTTGAAACGCAGTAGTACCTGGCGAGCAGCCCTCGCTGTAATGGTGTTGGCAGGCGCGCTTTATGCACAGGGCATTTTCGCCACGCTGACCGGAGTTGTTTCCGATCCGTCCGGCGCGGTGCTGGCGAATGCGAAAGTGACACTTCGCAATGCCGAATCAAAAGATGAACGAACCACTACGACCACGAGCGATGGGTATTATACGTTCGCCTCAGTGCCGGTGGGCACGTTCGATCTCACGGTAGAGTCACCAGGCTTTCAAAGCGCGCGCGTTCCCGGTATCGCCTTAGGTGGCGGAGAGCGGCGCAATGTGAACGCCTCCCTGCAAGTAGGCAACACCAATATCACGGTAGACGTGTCGGGCGTGGCGGATACTGTGGCGCAGGTGGATTCGGGCGAGAAATCTGCTGTTCTCACCACCAAGCAGCTGGAAAATTACGTTCAGGTGGGTAGCAATGCCGCCGAGTACATCAAGATCATGCCAGGCTTCGGCATCCAGAATGGGGCGTCGAACAAAGCGAGCTATACCGGCCAGACAATCGGCATCAACGCCAACGGCGATGCGGGCAGCCAAAGTCCGCTGAACGGAAACTTCTCCTATAACGGCCTTCCCGGGAATACGCTCGACATCGTCTCAGACGGAGCCCACGTTTCCGATCCGGGTTGCAACTGCGATACGCCTGTAAATCCGAATTCGGACTTTACCCAGGAGTTTCGCGTGCTGACCTCCAACTTCAGCGCGGAAGAGCAGAAAGGTCCAATCGTAATTACGTCCGTCACCAAGTCCGGCGGCTCGCAGTTTCACGGCAACGCCTTCTTCTCCGCCCGCAATTACTCCCTTAACGCGAACGACGCTTATGCCAACGCCCTTGGCAACGCGCAGCCGGCAAATAAGTACTACTATCCGGGCGGCAGCATCGGCGGGCCGGTGATCATTCCCGGCACAAACTTCAACAAAAATCGCGACAAGCTGTTCTTCTTCACCGGCTATGAATACTTCTACCAGGTGCTCGACACTGGCATCCTGCAGGCGACCGTTCCAACCCCAGGGATCATCAACGGTAACTTCTCGCCTTCCGAATTGGCCAAGCTCGGCAACGTGACGGCTTCGGGCAAGGCTCCAGGCACCGTGCCCTCCTCCTGGGCGGGCGGCCAGATGCCTGCCAATCTGATTGACCCCAACATGCAGGCACTGATGAAGCTGTATCCGGCTCCCAATGCCGACCCGAACGCTACCGGTGGTTTCAACTACGTCCAGCGCGAGATCTTCAATCAAAACAACTTTCAATGGACGAGCCGTGTCGACTATAGCGTCAGCGATAACACCAAAATCTTTGTTCGATACAACATGCAGCGTGAAACGCAGCTGTTTCCGGTAGGCCTTTGGTGGCGCAATTCGGATCAGGTGCCGTACCCCAGTTCGATCAAGGGTAAAAATCGATCGGACGCGATCACCGCTTCGCTCACTCACGTGTTTAGTCCGACCATGACCAACGAGACGGTTTTTGCCTATAGTTTCATTGGTTTTCCGAACGTATTCAGTGATCCCACGAAAGTAGACCGCACGGCGGTGGGCTTCAACAACCCGGGACTATTCAAGAACGGTGTCGCTCAGATCCCCTCTTTTGGCGGCTCCGGTTCGAGCGAAGCAGCCTTCATGTTCAATCCAGGCGGATTTGAAGCGGGAGGTGCCTCATCCGGTTTGTACGCCAACAAATATATGCCGAGCGTGAGCGACACGCTGACTAAAGTTTGGGGCACGCACACATTTAAGACCGGGTTCTTCTATGAGTGGATTCGCAACGCCCAACCGGCAAATAACCTCACAAATGGCCAAATGCAGTTCATCCCGAGCAGCAACAAATTTACGTACGGAGACGCCTACGCGGACATGCTGGGCGGCAATCTCTCGCAATACCAGGAGCAAAACTTTAATCGATTGAACGACATCTCCTACAACACCGACGAAGGCTTTGTGCAGGATTCCTGGAAAGTAAACAAGAAGCTGACGCTCGAGCTTGGACTCCGCATGACGCACTTCGATCCCTGGATCGACCGCAAAGGCTTTGGCTACTCTGTTTTCAATGCTGCCGATTATGCTTCCGATTGCACCGGGGCGCCCACCTTCTGTGGCTTTAACTGGCATAGCCGCGACAAGTCTGTCCCGCTCGGCGGATTCCCCACGCGAGCGCTCTTCTGGCAGCCCCGTTTCGGCCTCGCTTACGATCTCTTCGGCACTGGAAATACCGTGCTGCGCGGCGGTTGGGGACGTTTCTACTACCACACCGGCCAGTTCACAAGTGGCCTCGATACGGCCGCCGGTTCCGAGAGCATCACCATTAATCCCACCAACTGGGGCGGCACCGGACCGCTGCTCGTTCGCAACCTGCCGAATATCGGAACTTCCGCCGCCGTAGTGGCCGCTCCTGCGGCGGTCGATCGACGGGATGACAAGCAGCCTTACACCGATAGCTACAGCTTCACGGTTGCGCAGCGCACCCCGCTGTCAGGATTATTGGAACTCGCCTATGTCGGGAACCAAAGCCACGATCTCCAAAACGGCGCGGGGTACGGCAGCAACTTAAACCTGGTCCCTGTCGGTGCGCTCTTCGGCCAGGCCGATCCGAGCCAAGCCAACGCCGATAAGTTCCGCCCCTTTCAAGGCTATGGCGACCTGAATCAGGCAACGAACAACCTATATTCGAACTACAATGCCGTGCAAGTTACCTGGGCTCGCCAGAAGGGCCGCTTCCTTACGCAGTTCAACTACACCTTCGGCAAAGCTCTGGGCATCTTCAGCCCGGCTGGCCTGTTACTCGGGAACGGCGGCGCTACCCTCGATCCGTTTAACTTGCAAAACAACTACGGCGTGTCGGGCGGCAATCGCACGCACCTGTTCAATGCATCCTATTCGATCGAACTCGGAAGCCCGATACATAACAATAAATTCGTGGCCGGTGCGGTCAATGGCTGGCAGCTGTCTGGCATCACTCAGATAGAAAGCGGTGCGAACCTGACCGGCGCCAGCACAAATGGCAACTTCAACATGCAGTTGAATAACGCCAACATCCCCGGCACGACCATCCGCATCAACAACCAATCGATTCTGGGAACGAATGCTATCCAGCTGAACCCGGTTCTCACTTGCGATCCCAGAAAGAATCTGGGCCCTCACCAGTTCATTAACGGTAACTGCTTCGCCGCTCCCACCCAAGTGGGCGTGAATGGCCCAAGCGTTCTGCCGGCTATCTACGGCCCTGCTTACTTCAACTCTGATCTTGGTTTGTTTAAGAACTTCAGGATCACGGAATCAAAGAAATTGCAGTTCCGGGTACAGGCGTACAACTTCCTGAACCATCCGCTTTGGTCATTCCCCACAACGAACAACCTGACGCTGCAGTTCACTCAGGACGCTTCCGGCAGAATCACGCAAACGAATTCAGACTTCGGCAAAACTCCCTTCAAGCAGGGGAATCGCATCGTCGAACTGGCTGTAAAGTTCTACTTCTGAGACCGAACTCTTAACTCTCAAGGAAGTGTCGGGATGGCTACACCGCCATCCCGATTGCGTTTTATAATCGAGCTTCAACCTTCATGCGGCGCGCTCTCGCACTCCTTTGCTTCTTGAATTGTGCCTACGCGCAAACCGCGGTTCACCGCAGGACCTGCTCAAGCGGGCACTCGCAGCTCAGCAGGCTGGTGAACTGGATTTAGCAATAGAGAATTACCGCCAGATTCTCAAAACGTACCCCAAAATTCCGGAAGTGCGCTCGAACCTCGGCGCCGCTCTGGCCGGCAAAGGCCAGTATGCGGACGCGATCGAGGAATACCAAAAAGCACTCGCCTTGAAGGCCGACCCACAGGTCAAATTGAACCTGGCGATCGCTTATTACAAGGTCGGCACTCTTGCGAAAGCAACGGAGCTGCTCGAAAAGCTGCGCGCCGCCGAACCCTCGAACCTGCAGGTGGTGACGCTGCTGGCCGATTGCGACCTCCGCCTGGGAAGAAACAAAAGCGTCATCGATTTGCTGACTCCGTTAGAGGCGGCGGATCCGGGGAACGCCGCCTTTACTTACCTGCTAGGCACGGCGCTGGTGCGCGATGGCCAGTCTGCTAAGGGCCAGTTGGTTATCGACAAGATTCTCCGCGACGGCGATTCCGCCGAGGCACGGCTCCTGATGGGGACCACCAAAATGATGGTGCGCGATTTTGCCGAGGCACGCACCGACTTTGAGAAAGCTGTGCAGTTGAACCCGCACCTGCCGGAGGTCTACGCGTATTACGGTCAGGCGCTACTCGCTACCGGCGATCAGGCGGCCGCGCGCACCGCTTTCGAACACGAGCTCGAATCGGACCCGAACAACTTCGACGCGAACCTTCGCCTGGGAGTCCTGCACCGGCAGGATGAGCAAAGCGACCAGGCGATGAAGTATCTGCAGCACGCGCTGCAAATCCGGCCGGGGGACCCAGGCGTGCGCTATCAGATCGCCTCGCTCGAGTTCGCCAATGGGCAAGTGGATCAGGCGCGCCGGGATCTGGAATCGCTCGTGAAAGATCAGCCTGATTTCCTCGAGGCGCATGTATCGCTCGCCACAGTTTACTTCCGCCTGAAGCGCAAGGGCGATGGCGACCGCGAGCGCGCCACCGTGGCACGGTTAAATGCAGAGCGGCGCACCACGAACGAGATTGCGGCCAAGGCTGCGCAGTGAAGTTCCTGGCAATCTTTCCCGGCGCCCTCACCCTCCTGTCGGTCGCAAGTGCGCAAACCGCACCATCGTTCTCACGACAAGTTCGCGAATGCGCCGCCTGCCATCCCGCGCAAGCTAAATCGCATCCCGCTACCTCCATGGCGCATGCACTCGAGTCCGTTGCCGAGTGCGGCATTCTACAGAGCCATCCTGCGCTCAGCTTTCGCGACCGGCAATTCGTGTACCGGATCGTGCGCGACAGCAGTCAAAGCATTTACTCAGTTTCAGATGGACGAGAGACGCTGACCGTCCCCTTGCAGTGGGCCTTTGGCCTCGGCTCAGCCGGACAGACCTACAGTTACGAGAAAGACGGCCGGATGTATCAGACTCGTGTCAGCTATTACAGCGCGATTAATGGGCTCGATTTCACACTCGGGGCTCAGAACGCCAAAGCAGGTACACTCGCCGAAGCAGCCGGCCAGTTGATGGACGCTGACGAGCAGAAAAGTTGCTTTGGCTGTCACGCGACGGGCGCTGTCACGGCGCGCAAACTCACTCTCGATACGCTCCAGCCGGGCGTGCAGTGCGAGCGTTGTCACGGCGCGTCAGCGGCTCATCTCGCGGCTGTGCGGTCGGGCAACGCAGGGGCGGCGCGTATGGACCGTCTGGGCGCAATGTCAACCGAGCAGACTTCCAACTTTTGCGGAGGCTGCCACCGTACCTGGGATCAAATTGCGAGTTCAGATATTCACGGGGTCATCAATGTGCGTTTTCAACCCTACCGGCTGACAAACAGCAAGTGCTACGACACCGACGACAGGCGCATCCGCTGCACGGCTTGCCACGACCCGCACGGGGAAATCGACCGGGTCGCCGCTTACTATGATTCCAAGTGCCAGGCCTGCCACGGCGGAGGCAAGAAAACAGCGCTTCGCTGCAAAGTCGCGCGTGCCGATTGCGTATCTTGCCACATGCCCAAAATCGAAATACCGGGGTCGCACCATCAGTTCACCGATCACAACATCCGCATCGCGAGAGCCAATGCACCATATCCGGATTAAGTCGGTGGTCGCCTGCGTGCTCTGTTGCGGGGCGGCGCTCTTCGCGCAAACCGGAACGCCGGCGCAGGAGGCCGAGGCGAGTTATCGAACGGGGCAGCACCTCTTTGACTCCGGTGATTACCCGGGCGCACTAAGGCAATTGAGCCGGGCCGTTGAGCTTGCTCCCGATCTGCCGGGCCTGCAGTCGGTCTATGGTCAGGCGCTGCTCAACACCGGTGATCCGGACAGCGCTTTGGCCGCCTTTCAGAAGGCAATCGCGCAGGACAAAAGCGACTTCGCGGCAAACTTGAGCGGCGGACAAATTCTCACCGCGCGCGAGAACTATCAGGCCGCGCTCCCGCTGCTTCAAAAGGCGCTCGCACTGCGCTCCGGTTCTCCTGCGGCAAAGCTTGCGATGGCCGAATCGCTGGCTGGCCTTAACCGGTACACAGAAGCACGCCCGTATGCAGAGGCCGCGGTACTGGCGCTTCCCGCTTCGGCTCAGGCGCACGCCGCTCTGGCGGCGGTGTACACAGGCTTGCATAAAACAGCGGACGCCTCAGCCGAGCAAGAGATGGCGGCTGCTCTGGCGCCTCCCGATCCAGGACCCGCCCCCGGCGAAGCTGCTCCTGATTTCGCGCTCTCGGGTGTAAGCGCTGATGACCACGTACGCCTGCGCGATTTTCGCGGCAAGAGACCCGTCGTGTTGGTCTTCGGAAGCTACAGCTGCCCCAATTTCCGCTCCGCCGCGGGCACACTCCGCTTGTTGCATCAGCGCTACGCTTCCCAAGCCGAGTTTCTCCTGGTCTACATACGGGAAGCCCACGCCTCCGATAACTGGCAGAGCACTCGCAACGTCACGGAGGGTGTGAGCGTCACTCCCCCTGCCACGCTGCCTGAGAAACAGGACCGTGCCGCCCTCTGCAGCCGCAAGCTTCACCTCCCATTTCACGCCGTAGCGGACAGCATGGACGGGAAGACTGAAACCGCTTATAACGCTTTCCCCAGCCGTCTTTTCATAGTCGGCGTGGACGGCCGGGTTCGCTATCGCACTCGCCTGACGGAGCTCGATTTTCACCCGCGCGCCCTGGAATCCGCTCTCGACGCGGCGATTGCCAACCGGGACCTTTCGAGGAGACCATAACTCTAACGATGCAGTTCACCAGACGAGATCTGCTTTGGTTGGCCGGCGGATACGGCTCGGCCCGGCTCTTGAAAGCGCAATCGAACTCCACCGCGGACGCACCCTTGTTTGCGGAAATACCCGTGTCGGCGAGCGGCATCGAGTGGGTCCACGATAATGCCATTTCGGACGCGCGTTATCTGCCCGAAACTCTCGGCCCGGGCTGCGCTTTTCTCGATTACGACAACGATGGCTGGATGGACATTTATCTCGTCAACAGCGGTCCCTGCGATTTCTGGAAGCCGTCAAAGCCGATCCGCAATGCTCTTTACAAAAACAATCGCAATGGCACGTTTACGGATGTAACGGAGAAAGCCGGCGTCTCTGGCGGAACGTTCGGCATGGGCGTGGCTGTCGGCGATTTTGATAACGACGGCTTCCCCGACATGCTGGTCACAGCCTATGGCCGTTGCATCCTTTACAAAAATAATCACGATGGAACATTCAGCGATGTGACGGCCAAGTCAGGTCTCGCGACGCCTGGCTGGACAACGAGCGCAGTATGGTTCGACTACGACAACGATGGGCGGCTCGACCTGTTTCTCTGCAGTTTCGTCGACTACTCGGGCGATCACAAATTCGAGTGCGGCGACAACAAAATCGGTAAGCATTACTACTGCATCCCCCGCGTCTTCAAAGGCACTGCAAGCTTCCTTTATCACAACAACGGCGATGGCACATTTACCGACGTCACGGCCGGCACCGATATCGCGAAGTCGCTCGGCAAAGGCCTCGGCGTAGTCGCTACCGACATCAATAACGACGGACGTCTGGATCTGTTTGTCGCCAACGACACCGTCCAGAACTACCTCTACGTCAATCGCGGCCCTGGTCCGAATAAAAGCTGGCGTTGGGAAGAAATCGCGTTGCAGGCCGAAGTTGCGTTCAGCGATAACGGGCAGCCGCGCTCGGGCATGGGCGTCGATGCCGCCGATGTAAACGGCGACGGCTGGCAGGATCTCTTCGTGGCAAATGTCGATCAGGAAATGTTCTCCGTTTACCAGAACAATAAAGACGAGACCTTCCGCGACGTGGCGCACTCTGACGGCGTCGCGCAGGCAACGCGCTTGATGAGCGGCTGGGGCCTGAAGTATTTCGACTACGACAACGATGGGACGGTCGACCTGTTTCTGGCCAATGGGCATCCGGACGACATGATCGACCACTATTCCACACAGGTGCGCTATAGGGAGCCGCTTCTTCTTTTTCATCAGGGCGCGGACGGAAAGCTGCACAATGTAAGCGAGCAGGCAGGACCGGCGTTTACCAAGCAGTTTGCCGCACGCGGGCTGGCAACCGGAGACTATGACAACGATGGTGCCGTCGACGTGCTGGTCTGCAACAACGGCGGCGCGCCTTTGCTGCTCAAAAACAATGCCGCCAAGGGTAATAACTGGCTGGGGCTGAAGCTCGAAGGCACGACTTGCAACCGCGATGCTATCGGCGCAAAGATCTCCTGGACGGCAGCAGGCAGAAAACGGACACGACTGAAGAATGGCGGTGGCAGTTATCTCTCCTCGCATGATCCGCGCGAAGTGCTTGGCTTCGGCACGGCCGCCAAGATCGATTCTCTCGAGATCCGCTGGCCCGCTCCGAGCAAGCAAGTGGACCGGCTAACGGACCTTCCGGTGAACAAGTACGTGCACTTGGTCGAAGGGAAAGGCATTGTCGGATAGCCTAAAGTTCCTGGTGCGACCCGGGCCGGCCTGACCGTTACTCGTACCCTTGCTAAAATCAGCGGCGTGTCTGTTAACGCTCCCACCTCAGCGCCTGTGCAAGCCGGCCTGAAAGCATTGATTCGCGAAGTTCCCGATTTTCCAAAGCCCGGCATCAACTTTTACGACATCACCACGCTGCTGAAAGACAAGCAGGGTTTTCGTGAAACCGTGGATGCCCTCGGCCAGAACTATCGTGGTACGCCCGTCGACATAGTAATCGGCATCGAAGCGCGGGGCTATTTCTTTGCGCCCGGTGTCGCGCATGCTTTGGGAGCCGGTTTCGTGCCTGTCCGAAAGCCGAAAAAGCTCCCGCACATCGTGCGAAGCATCGAATACGATCTCGAATACGGCACCGATCAGCTCGAAATCCACGCCGACGCGATTGAGCCAGGCCAGAACGTGCTTATCATCGACGACGTGTTAGCTACCGGCGGTACCGCTTCCGCCGTTGCCCGGCTGGTTGAGCAGCTCCAGGGGAAGGTCGTCGGTCTCGGATTTGTGATCGAGCTGAGCTTCCTCAACGGTCGCCGGAAACTTGCGCAGCACGACGTCTTCTCGCTCCTGCAGTATTAGGCGTGAAGGTCTCTGTCCCTTCGCTGGCGAAGCTCAATCTCGATCTCCGCGTTCTGCACAAGCGACCCGACGGCTATCACGAGCTGCGAACCATTTTTCAGACAATAAGCTTGTCTGACCATTTGCAAATCGAGTTCGAGCCGGCCAAACGCACCGACATTCACCTGAACAGCTCGGTTGAGATCGCAGACAATCTGGTGGTTCGCTCCGCCAAAGCGGTGCTCGATCACTTGAAAATCAAAGCCTCCGTTCATTTCTCGCTCGCGAAGCGTATTCCCATGGGCGCGGGCCTGGGCGGCGGATCGAGTAACGCAGCGGCCGTTCTGATTGCCCTACCCGCGCTGGCCGGACGACCCGTCCCCTTGCCTGAACTCCATCGGCTGGCTGCCAGCCTCGGCAGCGATGTGCCTTTCTTCCTCTATGGCGGCACGGCCCTCGCACTCGGCACTGGCACGGAGCTCTATCCCCTGTCCGATCGACCGGCTTCGGACGTACTGGTGGTTTCGACCGGCATTCACGTTTCTACGCCGGAGGCGTACCGCGCCCTTGGCCGGGATGTTACGAACGCGTTGACTTCAGAGGCCGAGTCCCCTATCCTGAGAGAGTTTCAGAGCATCGCCTGGGCTCCCGTGGTACCCAGCCTCGGCGAACTTCCGCTAAAAAATGATTTCGAGGAAGCTGTTTTTGGGCAACATCCCGAGCTTGCGAAGCTTGTGCGTAAACTGAAACGCCTGGGTGCGAGCCCGGCCATGATGACAGGGAGCGGGTCAGCTGTTTTCGGAGTATTTTCTGACGAGGCGGCGCTGCGCACGGCAGCTTCGAGATTTTTACCCGGCTCTGTTTTTCCGGTACGCTTCATTTCGCGCCGGAGCTATCGCAGCCTATGGCGCCGCGCTTTGGGCCCTGCCGTTACCGCAAGTTGCTTCGCCTGATCGACAGATGTGACCAGTAGAGAGGATTTGAGGATGTCCGCCCCCAAACCGGCCAGAGCCCTGTTCACTGATTTCAAAGTCTTTAGCGGGACCGCTAACCGGCCCCTGACTGACGAGATCTGCGCGGCGCTCGGCTGCCCGATCGGCGCAGCCATGATCAAGCGCTTTGCAGACGGTGAGACCCACTTGCAGATCGAGGAAAATGTGCGCGGCGCCGACGTTTTTGTCGTCCAGCCGACCTGCACCCCGGTCGACCATCACTTGATGGAGTTGCTGCTGATGATCGACGCCTTTATGCGCGCCAGCGCCGAACGGATCACGGCAGTGTTACCCTATTATGGGTATGCGCGTCAGGATCGGAAAGACCGGCCGCGCATGCCGATTTCCGCGAAACTGGTGGCCAGTCTGCTCGAAAGAGCCGGAGCAAGCCGGGTTCTGGCGCTGGATCTTCATGCCGCCCAGATTCAAGGCTTCTTCGATATTCCCGTCGATCATCTGTTTTCTGCCCCGGTGATGGTTGATTATTTTGAAAACCGGTTCGATCGCGGTGAGTTGATCGTGGTTTCTCCCGATGCCGGGGGCGTCGAGCGGGCACGGTCTTTTGCGAAGAATTTAAATGCGCCGCTGGCGATAATCGATAAGCGGCGTACGGACGCGAATGTGGCTGAGGTGATGAACATCATCGGCGAGGTTCGCGGCAAGCATTGCCTGATGGTTGACGATCTGGTGGATACCGCGGGCACCCTGGTCAAAGGCGTAGAGGCTCTGCTCGAACAGGGAGCCAAAAGCGTCCGGGCTTGTGCCACCCATGCGGTGCTGTCAGGTCCGGCGGTAGAGCGGATTAAGGGTTCGGCGCTCGAAGAGTTGGTGGTTTCGAATTCGATTCCGCTTTCTGAGGAAGGAGCAGCCTGCCCGAAGATTCGCCGGCTCTCGGTCGGCCCGTTGCTGGCCCGGGCGATTCAGTCGATCCACGAAGGTGGGTCGGTGAGTACGCTCTTTATTTAGGTCATTTGGAAAAGCTTAGTTAGGAAGTAAAAGGGTGAGAAGAGACATAACGATTACCGCCGAGGTACGCGACTCGCGCGGCAAGAATGAGGCGCGGCGGCTGCGCGCAAAGGGCTCGATGCCGGCTGTTATTTATGGCGGCCCGGCCGGCGCCATGCCGGTAGCAGTCGATCCGAAGCAGGTCAGCCGGATTCTGCACAGTAAAAGCGGTCACAACACCATCTTCAATCTGGGAGTAAATGGCGAGACAACTCCCGTCATGGTGGTCGACTGGCAGTATGATCCCATCAAAGATTCCCTGCTGCACGTTGACCTGAAACGCATCGATCTGTCGCAGCGCATCACCGTCAAGGTGCCCGTCATCACGCAGGGTGATCCGAAGGGCGTGAAAATCCAGGGCGGAATCCAGGACATTGTGACACGCGAGATCGAAGTCGAATGTCTGCCCGACGAGATTCCGGAGCAATTCGTGCTTAGTGTCACCGAGCTCATGATCGGCCAGAGCATTCGCGCCTCTGAGATTCCCCTGCCCGGCTCGATGAAGCTGATCAGCTTGCCCGATGCGGTGATTACGCACATTGTCTCCATTCGGGAAGAAGAGACGACCACCGCGGAAACCGGCGGCACTGCTGCTGCGACTCCGGCCGGCGAGCCCGAAGTTATCAAGAAGGGCAAGAAGGACGAAGAAGCAGCCGAAGCTCCGGCCAAAAAGAAGTAGTCATTCTCTCGGCCTGTGGAGGAATCCGAGCCGTCGAACGGCGGCGATCACCAACTTTTGTGTATCGCCGGTCTGGGCAATCCAGGCAGCCGTTACGAGGCGACACCGCATAACGTCGGCTTCCTGGTTGTTGATGAGCTCGCAAGGCGGCACGGCATCCAGGTTTCGAAGAGAGAACACTCGGCGCTGGTTGGGAGCGGCCGAATCGGCAATAGATCAGTTGTGCTGGTCAAGCCGCAGACATTTATGAATGAGTCAGGTATGGCGGTCGGGCCGTTGCTCGGATACCGTAATCTGACCAGCCACAATCTGGTTGTGGTGTACGACGAGTTGGATCTGCCGTGGACTGCGCTTCGCATCAAGAAGGACGGTTCGGCGGCGGGTCACAATGGACTGAAGTCGATTATTGCTGCGTTGAAGACTAATGTCTTCGTCCGGGTCCGGGTGGGTATACATCCGGGTCATCCGGTCGATGCAGCGACGTATGTTCTCTCTCCCTGGGAGAGAGAATGGAGGAACGAGGTGGAGGAAGTCGTATCGTATACCGCTGATGCGATCGAATCCATCGCTGCCGAAGGCGCCGATAAGGCCATGGCGATTTACAATCGCCGCGCTCGAGGCTTACCAAAAGAGGAAGAATGAGAATCTACGAGGAGTTGTTTATTGTTCGGCCGGATGCCCCGGAAGAGGAGCTTGATCCGGTCATCGAACAGTTGAAGAGCGTGATCACCCAGGCGGGTGGCTCGATCGAGAAGGTCGAAAAGTGGGGCGTTCGCAAGCTCGCTTATCGTCTTCAGAAACACACCGAAGGGCAGTACGTGCTGCTCGAATTTAAAGCGAATCCGTCCACCGTCAAGGAATTAGAGCGCCGCCTGCGGGTTGCCGATCTCGTGCTTAAATTCCTGACGGTCCGTATCGACGAAAAGCTGAAGCGCATCGAGAAGCGCAAGAAAACCCGTGACAAGCGAGCAGCCCGGAAGCCTGCTCCGCCGCCCATGCCTGCTCCGGTTCCATCGCCTCTGCTGCCGCAGGAAGCGTCCGGTCCTGTACCAGGTGCTCCGGACGCGAGTGCAGCACCGCCACCTCCGCCCCCGGCGGAGAATCGCCCCGAGTAAGCGAAGAGGAGAATCAACATGGCAGAACAAAGAGGCGGCCGCCCGATTGCGGCTTCACAACGTCCCACTGGCGGCGATAAGGCGATCGCTACCGGTAAGAAACAATATTTCCGGCGCAAAAAGGTTTGCCGGTTCTGCGTCGAGAAAGTCGACGACATCAATTACAAAGATTCCAGAATGCTATCGGCCTTTATTTCCGAGCGCGGCAAAATTACCCCGCGACGTATTTCTGGCGTTTGCACTCCTCACCAGAAGCGCTTGAGCGAGGCCATCAAGCAGGCGCGGAATATCGCGCTGCTTCCGTTCGCTTCGCGGGTCTGAAAATAGGCAGGACAATCATGGAAGTCATTCTCAGGGAAGATGTCGATAAAGTGGGCGCGCGCGGCGCGCTCGTCAAGGTAGCCGATGGTTACGCGCGGAATTTCCTTTTGCCGAAGCGTCTCGCCGTTGCGGCCACCGAGTCGAATAAGAAGATCGTCGATCAGGAACGCGAAGCACATGTGCGGCGCGAGGCAAAGATCAAAGTCGATGCCGAAAGCCTCGCTCAACTCATGGCAAACGTGACCGTAAAGTTTCGCCAGCGGGTGGGCGAAAACGATCACCTCTTCGGCTCCGTTACAGCAAAGGATATTGCAGACGCGCTCGAAGCTCAGAACTTTCACATCGAGCGCCGCAAGATCCAACTCGACGAGCCGATCCGCACCGTGGGCGAACGCAAAGTGCCCGTGCGGCTCTATCGCGATGTTTCGGTCGATATCAACGTTGTCGTCGAACCTGAATAGGTAAAGATCGGCGTTGTTTCTCGATCCCGACAAACTGGACCAGGCGAGTCCGGCCGAGGTTTTGGACGCGGCATCCCGTGGCCACCTCGGCCTGGACCATCGCTTTCTTCGCGCTCTCCTGTCGCGGCGTGACGAGGCTCTCCCGGCTATCCGCGCTTTTGCCGAACGGGACCGCAGCGGGGATGCAGTCGATCTTGCGCCCGAGATCATTGCGCTTTTCCGCGCTTGGAATCTGCCGGATGCGATTCCCTTTCTCATCTCCTACGTCAAAGAAGATCCCGAGAACGTTCCCGATGAAGTGATTGAGGCGCTGGTCGCTCTCGGCCAGCCCGCACTCGAGCCATTGCTCGCTCTCTATAAAGAGCTCGACGAAGCGGAATCCGGTGAGGTCGCCTTCATCCTGGCCAATCTGCATATCCGCGATGGCCGCATCCTGAGACTACTCCTCGATCGGATCGCTTTCGATCTTTCTGACACCACGCTGCTGCTCGGCATCTATGGCGATCCCGCTGCCATCCCGGCCCTTGAAGCAGCCGCCGAAGGCCTGCAGCAAAGTGATGCGGAGCTTCGAAAGGAGCTGGCCGAAACGATCGCTGCTTTGCAAAATCCTCCGGCAGATACTGCCGCCGAGCCGCCCGCACCATTGGATATTTGGGCTCTCTATCCCGAGACCGATACGCTTCCGATGGATCTGCTCGATGAGGATGATCGTTTCGAGCTCATGGCTCACCCGGTCGATGAGGTCCGCGCTGCGGCTGTCCATTCTTTCTTCAACCAGGAGCTGACACCGGAGGGCCGCGGGCAGCTTCTCAAACTGGCGCAAACTGACCCGTCCGTAATCGTGCGCGCGCGTGCCTGGGAAGCGCTGATCAATTCGACCGATGAGCCTGAAGTGATCGAGGCTATGCTCGTAGCGCTGCGCACTTCCGATCTGCCGCTCGAAGAGCGGAGCGGGTTGCTGGTTGGGCTTGCGCCCGAGGCCGATCGCAACGAAGTTCGCCTGGCCATGAACGAGCTTTATAAACAGCCGCCGGGCCGGGCCAAAGCACTTGAGGCGATGTGGCGCTCAATGCATCCCTCCTTTCGCGATTACTTTGCCAAGCACCTCGACGACCCCGATCTTGAAATCAGGCGTGGGGCGGTTTGGGGCGTAGGCTATTACGGCATCAAGAGTGAACTCGAGCGCCTGCGCAAGCTGTTCTCCGATGAAGAGCTCCGTTCCGACGCGCTCTTTGCCTACAGCCTGGTGCTGCCGTCCGATCTTTCTCGCGGTCGCATGAAAGGACTGCTGGCGCGCATCGAAAAGGATGCCAAAGGCCTCTCCGAAATGGAAGAGGAGCTCGTCAAAGCGGCCCTTGACGAACGCTTGATGCTGGGCGGTAAAGAGCCGGTTTTCCGCGAGCAGGAAGATTAGCGGCGCCGCCTAGATGTTCCCGCTTTTCATCTCACCGGCCATATAGTCGGTCGCTCGCCACGCCAGCGCCAGAATCGTCAGCGTCGGATTCTTCTCCGATGCCGTCGTAAACGCCGAGCCGTCCACCACAAACACATTCTTCACGTCGTGCATTTGGCAAAATCCGTTCAGAGCCGAGCGCTTCGGGTCGGCTCCCATGCGGCAGGTTCCGTGCTCGTGAATTGCGCTGCCATTCGGCTCCAGGCGACCGGGCTCAAATGGCACAATCTCCGCTTTGGCCGCATGCATGATCTCGAGCATCGTGTCGTACATGTCCTGCGACATGCGACGCTCGTTTTCTCCCGTGGTGTACGCAATGCGGGCGATCGGCACGCCGTACTGATCAAGCGGCGAGCCTTTCACGGTGATCCGGTTCTCCGCTTTCGGAATGGTTTCGCCGAAAGGGTGAACGGCGAGCACAGCCGGATAGCGCTGCTTCACCTCGTCTTTGAAGTCGAGGCCGAATCCCGGCAGCCTTCTTGGCCCAGGAGAGATCGGTCTGCGCCCCGGTGTACCAGAACTGGCATCCGAAGCCGCGTAGATAATCGCGCTTGCGGCCGTCGCGATGGTTAAAGCGCGGCATATACATGTGTGCGCCGCCAATGCCATCGTCGTTATACACTTTGCCGCCCAATAGCTCCGGCGCAAAACCGCGCATGGTGAAACGGATCTGCTCCGAAAGATATCGCCCGATCACATCGGAGGAGTTGCCGATGCCATTTGGAAAGCGCGGCGACATGGAGTTGAGAAGGATCCGGGTTGAATCGACGCACGACGCCGCCACAATCACACGCTTACCGGCAATGCGATGTTCTTCCTTCGTGTACCGGTCGAAGTACTGAACACCACTCGCGAGTCCGTTATCATCTACCAGAACCCGTGCCGCAACCGCATTGTTGACGATCTTCAGACGACCGGTTTTGAACGCCGGCTCGAGCAGGTAATCCGACGAGTTGAAAAAGGCGCCGACATCGCATCCCGCCCCGCACGCTCCGCAATAGTGACACTTCGCGTGGCCGTTGTGATTGCGCGTAAGCACGGCCCGGCGTATCGGAACGATCCCGATGCCTAGCTTGCCCGCTGCTCTCTTCATGACATGTTCGCCGCAGCGCAGTGGCGGCGGCGGCAGGAAGTAGCGGCTGCCCGGCAGCGAATCCTGGTCATCATCACCGCCGCAAACACCGATCAGTTGATCGACCTGATCGTAGTAGGGCTCGATGTCTTTGTAGCGGATGGGCCACGGAATTTCCCAACCGTCGCGTTCCGGACCCGCGAAATCAAGATCGGAGTAGCGTAGGCTGACGCGGCCCCAGATATTCGTCTTGCCGCCCCGTCCCCAGACGCGCGTCAACGAGAAATTCTGCCCCACTGGCGTGATATAGGGCTGCTCCGCGGGATCAAGCACGATCTGCGGAGGCTTGTGGCCCGCATCCAGACGCTGCTGCAATTCCCACGGCTTCACATGCGTCCAGAACTCGCTGCGGCTGAACTTCCGTCCGGCATCGAGCATCGTCACATTCACGCCCTGGCGAGTAAGATTCCAAGCCGCCATGCCGCCGGCCGCTCCGCTGCCGATAATAATTACGTCGTGAACCTGAGGCACTTTTTGAATTTGCACGATTTAGCTCTGATGCTCCGGATGATCGCAGCCCGGAAAGCTTTCCAGATAAGTGTTGCCGTGCCAGCCAAGCTCCGTCTTCAGGCCGGCCTCCGTCTTGTAATACGCATCCACGGTCATGTCTTTGACCAAGGTGAAGAATTTTCCCAGCGACGAATCCGTTTCCAGACTCAACGGCGTTAGTAGGGCAATCTGCTGTTCCGGCTTGAGCGCAACGAAAGTTGCTCCATAGCTATCGCTGGAAAGCGCGTTAAGGTCGGCAAGTCCCGCCCGGCACATCGTCCCCGCGGCCGGTCGTGCGACAACTGCCTTGTCAATCAGCAGCGCAACACCCGCATCTTTAGCGCCTGGCGTATCCGTGCGCGGAATAATGCGTTCACTCAACGCTTCCACCATCTGAAATTCAGCAGGCTGAAAGAACGTCGGCTTTGAAGGAACGGGAACCTTGATCGCAGGCCCGGCATGTATATGCCCAGGCTGATTTTCTCGCTCTTTCGTCTCTTGCGCGGAAGCCAGCGCCGGCACTGCCGCCGACGCAATTGAAAAGATCCGTAGCGCATCTCGGCGGGTATTCATGGCGTGGAATTAACGCTAGTATACTCTCGCAAAACTGAGTTCCTGCCAACTCAATTTGCCGGTGATAGTATCTATCTTCCCTTTTGGAGGAACAAATGAGCACTTTTCGCGGCGGAATCAGCTTTGCATTTGGCATAAGCCTTGCTTTCCTTCTCTTTCCCCATTTGGCCTCTGCTCAAAGCCAAGCGGCGAGTGCCCAATTAAACGGCACCGTGCTCGACGAGAACGGAGCAACCATGCCCGGAGCAAAGGTGACTCTCTCTAACTCGGAGGTCAATTTTGCTCGCGAAGCGACCACCGGCGACAACGGCCTTTACACCCTGACGCTCATTCCTCCTGGTAAATATGAACTCAAAGTGGAAAAGCCCGGCTTCAACGCTTTTCTGCAGTCGAACGTGGTGCTGGCCGTCGGTCAATCCTCCACGCTCGATGCCAAGCTGCAGGTCGGCAATGTCAACCAGGTCGTCGAGGTAAGCGCCTCGGCTCCCGTCTTGAATACCGGCAGCGCTGATCTTGCTTCCGAAGTGAGCAGCAAGCAAGCGGTTGAGTTGCCGCTCAACATCCGCAACGTCTACGGCCTGGTGGCGCTCGATTCAAGCGTGAACAACAGTCAGCAGAATCAGGCGCTGAACCCGCCCGGCTCGCAAGGCAATGCCGACCAGGATATTGCGTTCTTCAATTTTGGAGGCGGTCGATTCGGCACCACTGCCTTCCTGCTCGATGGAGCTTGGGATGGCGCCGGCGATTGGGATGGTGTCATTTACGTGCCGTCTGTTGACGAGCTGCAGGAATTTCGCATTCAGACCAACACGTTTTCTCCGCAGTACGGCCTGAGCATGGGTAATGTCGTCAACGCGGTTACGAAATCAGGCACGCGCAGTTTTCATGGTGATGCGTTCGAGTTTCTGCGCAACAACAATCTCGACGCCAATAACTACTTCAACAATCTGAACGGCCTGCCGCGTCCCCAATTCAAGCGCAATCAATTCGGCTTTACCGCCGGCGGCCCCGTCTATATCCCTCACTTCTATAAGCAGCGCGAGAAGACTTTTATCTTCGGTACCTACGAAGGCCTGCGCCAGCAGACGCCAACTACCCTTGTCACCACCGTGCCAACGGACCTGCAGCGCGCCGGCGACTTCTCGCAGACATTCAATAAAGACGGTTCACTCGCCACCATCTTCGACCCATTTAGCACCAGGCTTGTAAATGGTCAATTCGTACGCACCGCCTTTCCCAATAACAAAATTCCGCTGCAGAGCCAGAATCCTGTCGCTCTGAATCTGCTGAGGTACTACCCGGCGCCGAATCGTCCTGGCGATCCTCTAACTGGCGCCAATAACTTTGTCGGAACTGCTGGTCTGCCCACTAACAGCGACCAATACACCATTAAGGTCGATCACAACGTCAGTGAAAAGCAGAACTTCTTTGCGCGCTGGTCACAAAAGCGTCAGTTCAAACAACTCGAAGGTGAATTCTTTGGCGCAAACAATCCGGGCGGCAACGGAACACTCGCGCCCGACAATCGGTTCGAAGGCGGTGTTGGTTATACCTATGTGTTCTCGCCCAGCTTTGTCATGTCGTTGAATGCCGGTTGGGGCCGCTGGAATGAAGGCCGGAAACCGCAGGGCGTTCCCTTCGATGTAACAACTGTCGGCTTGCCCGCCGCCTTAAATACTTACGGCCCGCCGGGCGCATTTCCGACCGTCAATCTGAGTGGTTATCAAAATCTGGGCTCGGGCGTACTCAACGCCACGCCTCGTGAGGCGCGTACTTATGCGGTCGACTTCACGAAAAATCTGGGCTCGCACAATCTGTCGATGGGCTTCATGGGAATAGTGTTCATCCTGAACACCTTCAATTCCGTCCCAGGCGACATTCAGCTTCTCGCCGGATTTTACACAGGGCCCATTCCCGACCGCTTCCGCTACCGACACCGGTTCCTCTGTTGCTTCCTTCCTGCTCGGCACGGGTGATAAAATAGCGGCAACATTGCTTACAGCGCGCAAGCGGCCTACACGAAGAAGAATCTTGGCTGGTACTTCAACGACGATTGGAAAGTTACCCGCGCCCTTACCGTCAATCTTGGCGTTCGATACGACATTCAGACCGCGCCAACCGACCGATTCAATCGTCTTTCCTATTTCAACTTCGACACGAATCCAATCAACAGCCAGGTTCCGGGCCTCGACCTGCGCGGCAATCTCAACTACACCAACAAGAACAATCGCGGCGTCTATAACACGAACTACACCAATTTCGCGCCCCGCGTGGGCCTGGCGTATTCGCCGGTCCAACATTTCGTCTTCCGCGCGGGCTACGGCATCTTCTACACACCCGCCATGGAGTTCGGCGATTACCAGGGCCTCTCGCTGAACGGCTTCTCGCAGACCACTCCTTACGTAGGCACGCTGGATGGTGTCACACCCCAGAACCTGCTCAGCAATCCTTTCCCGACTGGACTTCTCGCGCCTGTCGGAGAAGCTGGTGGAGCCGCCACCAATGTCGGGCAGAATATCAATGCCGTGCTGCGGAATCGCACGAGCCCCTACGTGCAGCAATGGACCTCCAACGTGCAGTATCAACTCGGCAACACCGTTCTGCAGGCTGCTTACATCGGCAATCATGGCGTCAAACTGCTCTTCGGAGCGAACTTCGAACTGAACCAGTTAAATCCCGCTTACCTTTCCTTAGGCAACCAATTGCTGCAGCCCGTAGCGAATCCGTTCCAGGGCATCATTACCAGCGGTTCGCTCTCCGGGCCTACCATCCCGTATGGCCAGTTGCTGCGGCCATTCCCGGAATACACCGGTGTTGAGAACGTTCAGCCACCTGCGGCCTCGAGCACTTACAATGCACTCTCGCTCTCCGCCAATCACCGCTTCTCGAACGGACTCCAGTTCCTGCTGTCTTATACCTGGTCGAAATATCTCACGAACAACGAAGGGCCGGAAGGTTGGACTAACGGTCAGGCCCAGTCGGTTAGAAATTGGTACAACACTTCGCTTGAAAAATCTCTCATGTTGAACGACATTCCGCGCAGCTTAGTCGCGAGCTACGTTTATGAGCTGCCGGTCGGCAAAGGCCGCGCCTACTCTCCGGGGAGCAAGATTGTCGACGGCGTGATCGGCGGCTGGCAAGTGGCGGGCATCTTCAGCTTTAAAGACGGCTTTCCGCTTTCGGTAACAGACGCGACCAACAATACAAACTCGTTCGGAGGAAATCAGCGCCCGAACTTGACTGGCAATCCGTCCTTAAGCCATCCAAGCATTTATCAGTGGTTCGATACGAGCATGTTCACTCAGCCCGCTCCCTTTACATTTGGCGATGTGCCGCGCACCATGGGCTATCTGCGGGCGCAAGGCACCATCAACGCCGACATGACGCTTCAAAAATACTGGCGACTTTGGAACGAGGCATCACGGCTTCAACTTCGCGCCGAGTTTTACAATCTGTTCAATCGCACCCAGTTCTTCGCTCCGGGAACCACCTTCGGCACCTCCACATTCGGCGTCGTTCCAGGCGCATTGCCGGCTCGATCGATACAGTTCGGCATGAAGCTTTACTGGTAGCAGTGCGTTGGCTTGTAACTGCGCTGTTTGCATCCGCACTCAACGCGCAGGACCTGGCAGATCAGATTCGTTCGGCGCAGTCCTCAGGGCGCTACGCCGAGGCCGCTGGTCTCTATTCGCAGCTGATTACCGCCGGCACGGACTCTCCGGAAATTCGCAGCAACTACGGCGTAATGCTTCATCTTGCGGGCAAGAACCAGGAGGCAATGGAACAGTTTCGTACCGCATTACGCGCCAATCCGGGGCTGGCGGGCGCGAACTTGTTCGCCGGTCTTACAGAACTCGATCTGAACCAGCCGAAGCTCGCCCTGCCCTATCTGCAAAAGGCGCGCGATTCCGACCCGTCGGGACCCGCGCCGCTGCTTGCCTTAGGTAATTCATACGTCGCCCTGCGCGATTACGCTTCCGCCAACGAATGCTACGCGAAAGCAGCCGCCATCGATCCACATCAGGCCGAAGCCTGGTATGGCCTGGGCATAACTGACCGCAGCCTGGCAGAACAGCTGTTAAATCGAGCCGCCCGGACCGGCAAAAAAGAGCAGTCCGCCGACATGAAAGTGCATCAGCTGCTCAACAGCGCACACGAAGCGTTGCGCCGCGCCATCGATCTTGATCCGGATTCGCCTCGTGCTCATCTCATCCTGGCCGAGTCGCTGTCCGATGCGGGGAAGCCGCTCGAAGCTGTTCCGGAGTATCAGACAGCCATCAAATTAGACCCGCTGCTTGATGCTGCTTATCTGGGCCTTGCCTCGCAGTACTGGAAGCAGCGGCAGTTCGACCAGGCGCTCCCGCCCCTGCGGCACGTTTTGGCTAAATCGCCGCGAGACCCGGAGGCGAATGGCATCCTGGCCGACATCCTGCAACATCAGAACGACAATGCCGGCGCGAAACTTCATGCTCAAATTGCGCTGGCCGGGAATCCGGATTTGATCGAGACCCGTATCGTCCTCGCCCGTGTTCTCCTCGCGGAGCAGCAGCCGAAGCTGGCCATCACTCAAATCCAGCAGGTCCTCGCCGCGGATCCGGACGGCAGCTATCATTTCCTGTTGTATCGGGCCTATAAACAGGTCGGTGACGATGGAGCTGCAAAGACGGCGCTGACCGCCTTCCAACAATTTCGCAGCGCTGCCAGGCCTTGAACCGCCTTAGTGGTTTGTATGCAGCCGTTCTTCACGGCGCAGCTGAAACTCTCGGATCTCGGTCGACTTCTTAAGCGCGGCATCGGCTTCGCTCAGGCGTCCCAGCTTCCGCAGCGCCATCGATAGCTGGTAGTGAACGTCGCCGCGTTCATCCGACTCAGAGGCGTTGGTGAGTTCCACAACTGCTTCTTCGTACCGCCCTGTATGAAGAAACGCACGCCCAAGATCCGCTCGCGCAGCGGACGCATCCGGCTGCAATGCCAGGTACTGTTTCAGCAGCGGAATTGCTTCTGCTTCCCGATGCTGCCGCACGGCGATGTTCGCTAACTCGAAAATGGCCTGCGCGGGCGGCGGGTGCAGCAGGAGCGCCTCGCGTAAATTCGCCGTCGCCCGATCGAAGTCGCCCATCTCCCAATAAACGGTACCCATGCCGAGCAGCGACGCACGATTCCCGGGCTGAAGCTTTGCCGCCTTTTCGTAATACTTAAGAGCCGCGGCTAAATTGCCGTGCTGCCTTTCGACATCGCCTGAGAAGACCGCCGCTTGCCACGAATCCGGCGCAAGATCCACGAAATGGCTGAAGGCATCCCGCGATCGATCAGCCAGATCGCGCGCCCGTTCGTACTGCCGTTCGGCTTCGGGCGAAGCAGCCGCAGCGTTCGCTTCGGATTCTCCGAATGCTTCTGTAGCCAGCTTGGTGTCACCTGTGCTTCGGAGGTACTCCGCCAGCAGTCGCTTCGATAGTCCTGCGCCACCCGGCATCCGCGAGAGCCTTCGCGAAGCGTCCTCCGCCATTCGCTCATAACAGATGGCCAAGCCGTACCAGCTCTGCGAGTCTGCCACCTGGATCGCGATCTCGCGCCGGTAAATCTCTGCCGCCGCCACAAAATCATTCAATGCGACGCGCGCACTCGCCAAGCCAAGCAGCGCATCCCGATTCTTAGGATCAGCCATCAGCAGTGCTTCGAAAGGCTCGATCGCCTCTTTCGGACGGTTCAACTGCACCGCCGCCATGCCCGCCATCAACGCCGCCGACGGCAGTTCCCGATGACTTCGCCAAATGCCTGACGCAATCTCGAACGCTTCCGAATACTGGCCTACCTGGTAGTACACGACCGCGAGGTTGTTGAGTGCTTCCGCGGCCTTCGGACGAATCGCAAGCGCAGCTTTGTATTCTTCAATTGCCTGCTTGTATCTGCCGGCTTGTGTATCCGTCGCCGCTCGCCGTAGTAGACCCGCATAGTCTTCCGCCAGGAAGGCAGTTGCCGGCAACACCAGCCATACCAGCAGAGCTTTCACCTGCCTGCTCACTCGATCTTCAACGCGAGCCAATCCGCGCCGCCGATCGGGCCTTTGAAAGGAACTGCCTCCTCGGCAAGAGCATTCTCAAAAACTCGGTTGATAGTCGCTGTATCGTCCAGGTTCTCCGCCGTCAGCACGTGTCTCATGCCCGCCTGCCGTCCGAACTCATCTACTTTATGGTCATAGGGCAGCAGCACGCAGGATTTTCCGAAAGCTGCTGCGAGCACTGCGGCATGCAGGCGCATCGCCACTATGGCGCTGCTCTGCAGAAAGTAGTGCGAGACTTCGCGCGGTTCTACCGTCCAGTCAAGTAGCCGCGCCCGATCAGCATTGACGAGTCGCGAAATGATGCGTCTATGCATGCGGTGATCATCCGCATGCTCTCCCGACTGGCAAGCCAGAAACCATACGTCGCAATCGTGAGCCTCAAGCAGAGCGTCCAGCGCCTGCGCGAAGTTATCCATCCGCGTTTCGTTCATCTCATAGCGCCGGTAAATGTTGGGATTTTCATGTAGCGCAACCAGCACGTAGGGGCGATCCGGAGGCTCACACTGCACCGGGAAAAGATCCGGTAGCCGCAGTACGATATCCGGCGCGAGCACCGTAACCGCCCCCGCTCCGAACTCGCGGCAGATCTGCAGAGAACGCTCTTCACGCACGATAATTTTCTGGCAGCGCGGCAGAAGTCGTCGCAAAATCGCTTTCCCGTAGCGCGTAACCGGCTTAGTAATTCCGACGTTTACCAAATAAATAGGCTTCCCGAGAAGCGCCGCGAAAATCAGTTTTTCAATTTGGTAGGAAAAAGTACGCCAGCCGATTTCGTCGCGAATCATATCGCCGCCTCCGGCAAAAACCCTGCTGCTCGCGGCGATCTTCTTGGCCACACCCAGGGCCTTACCCCGCAGCAGCGCTTCCACCGGAGCCGACTGGCCAAGCAGAGGGTAATTTTGGATGGCCGCTACCCCATGCAAAGTTCTCACCACCGCGGCATCTTCCGCCACAACCGTGATCTCCAAGCCCTGGTTTTCCAGCCACTTGTGCAGGCAGTCCAGCATCAACTCGTCGCCCAGATTCCGTGCGCCGTAGTAGCCGATAAGCACCGCGGTTCGCCCTGCTTTCCCCCGCTGGGCCGCTTGGCGGTTCTCAGGCACAGATTACATAGTACTGACATGCCGAATGCCCTGCTCTGAACACACTCAGAGTGCGGCGGAATAGCCGCTCGGATGTTATCCTGGGCTTCGGGATCGTCCGATCATTCAGAGTTCTTTACAGGCAGATGAACGCGATGAGCAGTCGCCCAAAGCGAGCTTAACGAAGCAGACTTTCTGGCTATTAATCGCTAGAGTTATCGGGTTTGTCTTCTCTCTTGCGCTGCCGCTCCTGCTGGTGCGTATTTTCGATCGAACGCAGATCGGAATCTACCGCCAGATGTTTCTGGTTATTTCCACTTCGCAGAATATTCTGCCGCTCGGATTCCAGCTAAGCGCCTTTTATTATTTGCCCCGTGAAAAGGAAAGACGCGGGCAAATAATCTTCAACATCGTTCTCTACCTGCTTTCAGTCGGCGTTCTGGCCTGCGCGGTTCTCGTCATTTGGCCCGGCGCGCTCGCCCATATCGTCGGTAGCCAAGTTCTCAGACCGTATGCGCCCCTTATCGGCGTCGTAATCCTGCTCTGGCTGTTCGCATCTTTTCTCGATTTCGTGGCCACCGCCAACGAAGACGTCGCACTTTCCACGACATTCATCATCACCGTCCAGCTCACTCGTACCCTTTTCATGTTCAGCAGCGTGCTGATTGTGCGCAGCATCGAGAGCCTGCTCTACGCAGCGATCCTCGTGGGCATCGTACAGAGCTCGCTTCTGCTTTGGTACTTGAATCGCCGCTTTCCTCGATATTGGCGTGTTTTCAGCTTGGCAACCTTTAAAGAGCAGGCCAGCTACGTGCTGCCTCTCGGGGTAGCCGGCATTCTCTACGTTGTCCAATCGGATCTCCATAGCTATCTCGTCGCGGCTCACTTCCCGCCCGCGCAATACGCTTTGTATTCGGTCGGCGCATCGCCTCTTCCGCTCGTCACGCTACTGCGCGATTCGGTAAACACCGTGCTTCTCGGCCGGGTCAGCGGACTCGAGCAGCGCGGCGAAAGTAAACTCATGTTGGACCTGGTGTTCCGCTCGGTTCGCAAACTGTGCGCCATCTACCTGCCTATTTGCGTCGCCATACTCGTACTTGGTCATGAACTGCTCATCACCATGTACACCAAACAGTATCTGGAGAGCTACCCGATCCTGGCACTCAACGCAGTTCTCCTGCCGGTTGGCGCGCTGATCAGCGATCCCGTCCTGCGGGCGCATTACAAATACCGATTCACCGCTCTGAAGGTTCGGGCCGTCACCATTCCCATCCTGGTGGGCATGGCGCTCTGGGGGATTCGCTCCTTCGGCATGATCGGCGCCATGGGCGCTTTCGTGATTTCGTCCACTGTCGAGCGGCTGATCCTGTTCACTCTCTCCGTCAGAATTCTCCGCATGCAGCGTTCCGACTGGAAAACGTTTGGCGAGATCCTGAAGTTCCTGGCATCCGCCTGCGTTGCCGGTTTAGTAACAGCCTATGTGCGTTTTGCCCTCTCCGGCATGCGAGCGCAATTAGTCCTGCTCATCGGCTCGGCTGTGTTCGCGGGCGTCTACGCCGTAATGGTCGTAAGCATGCGGCTGCTTGTTCCCGAGGAGAAGCAGATGATCAACCGATACACTACACGATATCTTCGTGTGGCGCTGCTGCGTTAGCTGGTCTGAAAGGTACGGGAGGCTGCTTTATATGCGCATGGATGATTTGACTAAAACTGCGATGCGACCGCCGCTGCTGCTCTTCGCCGCCGCCTCCATCCTCCTTTTCAGCCAGGCGCTGCCGGGCCAACTGTCGCGTCCGCCGCGCGGAGCGGCCCTCAAACGCAAGGATTCCCAAAGCAACATCCCCGGACTCAAAATCTGGCAGGACAATATGACTACGCTCGGGAAGAAGTGGTGCGATAACAAAACGTACGGCTTCGGCTGGGAAGCAGATGTCTGGTACTACGACGGCACCCGCATCTACTATCAAGTCGCTGACTACACCGGCGATCATTCGTGGGACAAGTGTGCTCTTCACATCGCGCAGCAGTATCGCAATTACATCCTTACCAACAACGGAAAACTCCCCGGCTGGCGCGTCTTCCCCCGCGGCATGCGCATGGCCTGGGAGCGCACTCACGACGAAAGTTACAAGCAGGCTGTGATTCTGCTGTCCAAGAACTCGGCCTTCGCGTATCGAGGCGGCAGCCCCAACGACAACGGCATTCGCGAGACCGCCTACATCGCCGAAGCGTATATGGAAGCAGAAAAGGTCGGCGAACCGCGCAACCCCAAACTGGCGCAAGCTGCCGGTTATCTCATCGACGACTTCAAGCGTATTTTTGTCACCGGCGGCTATAACATCCATCAGCCTTTCTTTGACGGCCTCGCGGCCGAGTCTTTGATTCAGTATTACGAGCTCACGAAAGATCCCAAGGTCCCGCCCGCTATTAAAATGATGCTCGATGGAGATTGGGAAAAGGCTTACGATACCAAGAGTCACCAGCTGGCTTACAACCCCGACCCACAGGGCCCCACCTGCTCGGTCGGCTGCGGCAAATTCGTCCCTGATATTTCTAATCTGATCGCCCCGGCCTACGCCTGGTACTGGCGCTTTAGCAACGACGATGTCTACCGTCAGCGCGGAGATGAGATCTTCGGCAATGCCATGCACACCGACATTAGCTATAGCGGCAAGATCTTCAGCCAAAACTATCGCTGGAGCTTCGATTACGTGCGCTGGCGCAGTGGCGGCAGCATGGCATCCCAATAGCCTGCGGTTGAGAACACAATCTCCCGCGCTCACCGGCTTCGGTGCTTACAGATCTGAATGGCTTGTCGGTTCGACTGGCACGATTTTTTGCCCTTGTCTCAAAATGAGCTATGAACGAAGAGTCGTTGCAGAGTGAAGTAGCCCGTTTTTTGAACGCGTGGTTCGGCGTCCGGCAACTGATTCAGGCGGCCAACTTCAATCACTTCCAGAAAGCTGGTTTAAGTGCCACGCAGTTCATGGCCTTGAATGTGATTCCCGTAGACGACGTGATCACCATCGGCGAACTGGCCAGAAGACTGAATCTCAAGCCGGCCACCGTTGCGAAAACCGTCGACAGCCTCGAACTACGCAAGATGGTAAAGCGCAAACGAGATCCTCTCGACCGCCGCGTCATGCTGCTGAATATTACCAAGCGAGGCGCAGCTATGCAGAATTCAACTGCCGGACGCTTTAAAGACTACATTGCAGGTCTCTTCCGATCCATGCCCGCCCAGGAGCGCCATGGATTGTTAGTCGGTTTGGAGAGCTTGGTTCATCTCGGATCCGGCGCCAGGTAGGTTTCGCGCCCGGTACTCAGCCTCGCTGGCGCTGCTCTTCCGACGCAAAGTTCGCGGCAATCTCTCCCGCGGTGATATCGATGCTGGAATTCTTGCGAATCACCGCTGCAATCTGTTCGTCCGAATGGCCGCGCTTGCGAAGCTCTTCTATCTCATCGCTGATCATGCCCACGAACGCATGCACCGGAAACATTTCCGGACCCAAATTCGCCATCTCTCGCAGAACTTTCTGTGCCTTGAGTGCTTCCTCTAACGGAAACTGCTTGTCCGCTTCCCCCGGCATATCTTGTTCCCTCCTCTTATATTTCGTACTACGAAGCAAATTCTAGCACGGAATCCTGCCGCCCGCCTTTGTGTCACGCTCCAATAGCAACACCATGCCGCGCACTGCCGGATCTAAAGCAGCGTGTAACCGAATAGGTCAAAATCTTGCCGGAACAGTCTGTTGATTCTGTCCATAGATGAACGACTCATCAGGCCGGTCGATTTGTATGTCCCGCTGCTCGTCGCAGGCTCAACATCCACGTTGTCGTTTGCCGAACCGGGCGCCTCAATCCCGAGCCGCAGGCAAAGCCCATGGAAATCGGTCTCAAAGTTCTCCACCTTGCCTACGAAATCAACCGATTGCTTGCCGTTAAGGTGGGTCCAGTAATGAGCAGGATGCAGAGGAAAGCTGCTATTGCGCCCGGCTTCATAGATTTCGTGGTCGTCGACCGCTGCCAGCCAGGTATCGAAATCGAATCCCGCTTTGCACAGCTTGGTGAAATTCGCAGCCAACTGTTCCATAACCATTTCTTTGATCCATGGCTGTGGGTAGAGCGCCTTGGGTTGCTCGCGAATGTCTTTCTGTAATTGCCGGAAGCCCGAATACACGCGGTCATATGGATTGCGCACGAACACGGCTCGTAGGAAACCCAAGCGCGATTCCGGCAGAGCCTCAAATTCAGCCAGCGTCAAATGTTGATGCACCACCCTGTTCAGATACGGGTTGAAATCGTAAAAGCGGCTATACGGGCTCTCATTGAGTGCGGCTAAACGCAAAGACATCGTGCTGCTTGCGGTTTTCCAAGGTGCCAGGATGACGAATCGTTTCGAATACGAGATGATCATTCGGAAGTGGCGAACGTTTCCTTTACGCAGTGCTCGTTTTAACGGCAAACACGCCGAGCAGCGACCACCGGCTTCCTATAATCTCGCACGCGCTTTTCTATCGCGCAGTAGCATGTCAACATGAAGCCGGTACTTCCCATAGTGGCCCTGCTCTGTGTCGCGAGCCTCTCTTCCGCGCAAAATCAGGCGCGCCGCTGGTACGACAGCGCGGTGATCTACGAGATTTACCCGCGCAGCTTTCAGGACTCCAACAACGACGGCATCGGTGACCTGAACGGCATCACGGCTCGCCTCGATTACCTCAAAGAGCTCGGCGTCGATGCCATCTGGATCACGCCCTTCTTTCCTTCGCCGAACGCGGATTTCGGATACGACGTCTCCGATTACGTAAACGTCGCTCCCGAGTACGGTACGCTCCGCGACTGGAATCGTCTCGTGTCAGAGGCCAAGAAGCGCAGCATCCGCGTGCTCGTCGATTTCGTCGTCAATCACACTTCAGATCAGCACCCCTGGTTTAAAGAATCGCGGTCTTCTCGTAATAATCCAAAGCGCGATTGGTATGTCTGGCGGAGCGGCGGCGGCCCGGATCAGCCGCCCACCCATTGGACCTCTATCTTCGGCGGGTACACCTGGACTTGGGATGCGCACACTCAGCAGTGGTATTACCATGTGTTCCTGCCGCAGCAGCCCGATGTGAACTGGGCCAATCCCGGGCTTCGCGAGGCGATGTTTAACGTCGTTCGCTTCTGGCTCGATCATGGCGCCAGCGGCTTCCGGCTTGATGCCACGCCCTACTTGTTTGAAGATCCCGCCTTTCCGGACGACCCGCATCCTCCGCAGCCCGGTGGACCCGCCGCGCTCGAACCATACAACTCGGGCCGCCCCGAAAATCACCAGGTGCTGCGGGAAATGCGCAAGATCCTGGATAGTTATTCCGGCGATCCCGTGCTCCTCGGCGAATCCTCTACTGCCACCATCCAGGATCTGGCGAAGGTCTACGGAACCAACCACGACGAAATTCAGCTTCCGATGGACTTTCTGTTCGGCAACCTGAATACCCTGGATGCGTCTCTCTTCAAGCAACAGATCGACGCCGCGCATCTCCAGCTCGACGGTCAAACTCCGGTCTTTTTCTTCAGCAGCCACGATCATGGGCGCCAATGGAGCACCTTCGGCGACGGCGCTCACAACGATCAGATCGCCAAGCTGACAGCGACTCTCACGCTCGCTCAACCAGGCGCCGTTCTCCTCTACTACGGCGAGGAGCTCGGCATGGAAACCATGCCCGCGGCTCAGTTGAAGTCTGTCGGGACTGGCCCCAAGCGTCCTCGCGCGGACAATCGTGATGGCGAACGAACGCCCATGCAGTGGGATTCCCAACGGAATGCGGGCTTCAGCCAGGCTAAGCCATGGCTGCCGGTGGAATCCGGTTTTAAGAAATATAATGTCGCGGCGGAAAAGCAGAACCCCGATTCCATCTACTCCTGGTACGCCAACTTGATCAAGCTTCGGCGAGACAATCCTGTATTTCGCGACGGCGCTTATGTCCCGCTCGAATCCGGTAATCCAGCCGTCGTGTCTTTCGGCCGGAACACCGAATCGAAGCAGATGGCGCTCATCGTTCTCAACACGAGCCCGAACGAGCAGGCCGTCAACATAACGGGAATGCCGGCGGCCTGGTCCGGCTTTGGCAACGTGCTGATGGCCAGTCCGTCCGCTTCTGCTCCGGCATCCCAAAGCTTCACGATCGCGCCGTACGGGATTCTAGTCGCGTCATCTCGCTAGCTATGCGAGACGTTCGCCCAATAACATCACCAACGTACAGGCAGGCTTAGCTGACGCGCCCCGCCGTCAGCATCTCCTGCAAACGGCTCGCGAAGTTCTCGCCCGATTCAGTCTCGAGCTTGCGCTTGGCCACCGGCAGCGTCGAATCGAGCTCGTGCACTAGCCGCAGCAGGCTCTTCACATTCGACTCCATCAGCTTCGCGCTCCCCGGCACGTCCGGCTGCGGCAGGAAATTGATATCTACGCCGAAGTCGATGCGCAGGTCTTCCTGTTTGCCGGCTTCTCGCCCTGTCCCGTTATCGAACTCTGGACCGAAGCAGGCCAGCATCACACGCGACGGACCGAGCTTCCAATCTCCGTCGAACTGCCACAGATCCCACCAGCTCTCCACCCAGTACGCCACATCGTCCCCTGTATACTCGGCCAGCACAACCGCGATTTCACCAGGATCGAGCGGCCCATTTACTGGACGTTCGAGCAGCGGCGGTTCGGTTGAGTCGACTGCCTGAATCGAGATCACCGACTGCGGCTGCGGGCGCTGCGAAAACGGGAACAGCCGCAACAATTTCTCAAAATGCCGAAAGCGACCGCCCTGCATGCTTTTTGCGAGCCAAAGGGACAAAGATAACTGGTCCGTCACTCTTTTATTATCCAGCGCCGGTAGTCCAACAGCCGGACCGAATCTGGCAATCCCGTTACAGGCGCGATAATAGGGGTGAAAGCCCTTGCCGCAACCTCTTCTTACCGACCTCGTCCAGATCCAGCGCTTCGGCGAAAAGCAGCGCGAAGAAAACCGCCGCTTCCGTTCCTGGATGAAGAGTCATAACTTTGTCGAACGCCGCCTCAAGGCGATCGCCGGAAGTGTGGAAGACGCGATCGACTGCACCCAGTGTGCGAACTGCTGCCGCGTCGCCACTACGCAGGTCACCGAGCGCGATGTCGAGCGTCTGGCGCGCTTCATCGGCATGCGCGTCTCGGAGTTTCTCCGCGATTACACTGTCGAGTCGCCCGATGAAGGCCGTATCCTCAAGCGCAATGAGAACGGCTGCGTTTTTCTCGAGAACAATCTTTGCTCCGTCTACGAAGCACGCCCGCAGACCTGCGAGCTTTTCCCTCATCTCGTGAAAGGCAGCGGCTCTCTCGTAAGCCGCATGTGGCACATGCCCGACCGCGCCTCCTATTGCCCGATTGTCTTCAACACTCTCGAAGATTGGAAGGTCGAAACCGGCTTCCGCAAATGACCCTGCTCGTAGTCTTCCTGCTCGTCTGCCTGTTCGGCGTAGTGGCGTTCGCGGCTTACGAGTTTGCGGAAGCGAAGCGCTGGAAGGGCGCGGCCGCCAGCTACGAAAAACAGCTCACAGCCGCCTCGCAAACACAGGCCCAGCTGGACGAGAAGTTTCGCGCGCTCGCCTCCGAAGCTCTTCATCGCAATAGCCAGCTTTTCCTCGACCGCAGCCGCGAAGAATTCCGTCATCTGGTCGAACCCGTTAGTCAGTCCTTGCGCCGCTTCGAAGAGCAGGTGCAGGGTATCGAGAAAGCGCGCATCGGAGCCTACGAAGGAATGCGCGCCCAAGTGCAGGCTCTAACCGATCTGCAGGAGCGCGTTCGCCAATCTACTGACCAGCTGAAGACCGCCTTGCGTTCACCCATCCAGCGCGGCCGCTGGGGCGAGATGCAGCTTCGCCGCGTCGTCGAGCTTGCCGGAATGCTCGAGCACTGCGATTTCGCTGAGCAGGAGACGCTTTTTGGCGAAACCAGGCAGCGCCCCGATCTCATCGTGCGTCTTCCAAACGGCTGCCAGGTCGTAGTCGATTCGAAAGTGTCACTCGAAGCTTACTTGAAGGCTGTCGAATCCACCGATGAGCCGGTACGCCTCTCCCATCTGGCCGATCACGCCCGCCAGGTGAAAACGCATATCAAGTCGCTCTCCGGTAAAGCTTACTGGCAGCAGCTGCCCTGCTCGCCCGAATTCGTGGTTGCCTTTCTCCCGCTCGAATCGCTTTTTAGCGCCGCGCTCGAGCACGATCCCGACCTGCTAGCCTTCGCGGCCGCGAATCGCGTGGTCATCGCCAGCCCGATCACACTTATTACTCTCCTGCTCACCGTCGCTCATGGCTGGCATCAACAAGGCATTGCCGATGAGCTGAAGAACGTTGCCGAAACGGGAGCCGAACTCTACGAACGCCTGCTCAGGATGAGTGAGAATTTCGCCAAGCTCGGCGAAGCGCTCGAGAAAACTGTCTCCACTTACAACTCAACCGCGCATTCACTTGAGCGGCGCGTATTTCCCTCGGGACGCAAGTTGCAGAAGCTGCACTCGGCGAGCGTCGGCGAGATCGCCGAAGTCCGGGAGATCGACCTCGCACCCCGCCGGATCATCCCCGAGCCGCCCCGCTTCTGAGCCGCGGCGCCATGCGCTCATCGAACCGGCCCTTTCCGCACCGTCCCACAGCTACCGAGCCTGCGTCCTTACTGAGCCGCGCCCGAAGGAAGCGGTGCTTCGTCCCCATCGCTCCGTAACCACCCGCACCGCACCGTGAACACGGCTAATTGAAGGAATTCGTCACCCAAAGATTCCCGGTGAGCTCGCCCAGATTTATTGCAATCTTGTCTCGCGCCACGGAGAGTTCTATCACGCCGCCGGAGCCAACATTTCCAACCGACAGGCGGCTTCCGTGGAAGTGTGAGATCGCCACCGGGCCGCCCATCGGATGCTTGGACTTATCTACTCGTTGAGCCCATATGCAGAAGAAGCCATCCCGATTCGAAATGAAGTAGACCGCATTGCCATCCGGCGACCAACGCGGTTTGTCTGACCAGCCTTCCTCCGCCGTCACCGGAATCCACTGATCCTCTGCCTCGGGTAGTCCGTGGCCGTCGAGCGCTGCCACAAAGAGCCGAGAGCGACTGCCGCGCAAAGCTTCAAACGTCACCCATTTGCCGTCGGAGGAAAATTTATGCTGATAGATGCGATATTTTGCGCTCTGCATAAAGAGAATATCTTGGCGCGTCACAAGGTTAAAAGCGCGAATGGCATTGCCTTTTCGGTAGAGCACTACCTTGTTATCGGGCGAGAGATCGTAAGCCGTTGCGCATTTGTCGCAGAATTGATCGCTTGCTCCGCCTTCTACTGGAACAACAAAGCCGGCGCCATTCTGACCTCCCGTGGTGTAAACGACGAGAGAGCCGTCGGACGAAAGCTGACTGACGTGTTGGTTGGCCGCGCCGCTCCTTACCGCAGTCGCCGCGCCGCTTTCGAGGTTCTTGATCCAGGCGCGCGGATGTCCATATCGGACCGAGCTGTACGCGAGCAGTTTCCCGTCTGCGGAAAGCGAAGCAAAGTAGTGCGGGCCGACCGATTCCGTTACTCGCCGGGGCTTTCCAACAGCCCTTGTACTGTCAGCGTCCACGGGCACAATCCAAACGTCCGAAGAGTTCATCAAGTCGGCAAATAGTAGACGGCCATCTCCGGTCATGGAGGGATAAGCTTCTAAGCCGGTCCCGGACGTTAGCCGCTGCGGGTCTCCCGTCATTCGCGAGCCCGAGTCGTCAATTTCGACCTTCCATATATTCGAGCTGTCGCCTCGCCGGCCGGAGAAAAGTAATTCATTCTTGTGCCATTTTGCTACTCGCGGCGCCTCCCATGTGTCCGTGCCGTTGAAGCCTTTTTCCCGTAGCTTGGCGAAAGCGCCGGTGCATGTCGCGCGAACCTCCGGCGGCTGGCGTAACCCACCAGTTCCAGCCACCGGCGGGCGGAGGCGAATCGTCCTTGCGCCCAAACAGGATCAGACGTTTACTGTCCTCTGACCACTCGGGCACTCCCGCATCGGTCAAATCGGAGATCACAGGCCGAGGGGTTCCACCGGCACTCGGCACAACGTAAACAGAGCCTGCACTGGCAACAAATGGCGCCCCCATCATCGTCGCCTGCCAGTAAGCGATCCACCGCCCGTCGGGAGAAAAGCGCGGATCGCGTCCGCCCTTCGCGATCAGGTTTGCCTCGCCTCCAATGGCCGGAACGAGGTAAATTCCACCGCCGTCGCGTTCCGATCGAAACGCCACCTTACTTCCATCCGGAGAAAAAGTTGGCTGATGATCGTCCGCGTCTCCGCGAGTCAACTGCATCGCTTGCCCGTTCGGCATGAACTGCTGCACCCAGATATGAAGTCGCCCGCCTCCGGAACGGTCCGACGCATAAGCCAGCAGCTTCCCGTCCGGCGACGCGGCCGGGTCCGTCGTGAGTCCGGAGTCGAATGTAAGTCGGGTCATCTCGGGTGTGACCTCAGCCCTGAAATGTCTTCCCAGCAGGGCCCAGATACCAAATGCCGCAAGAACAGCCAAAGCGGCGGCCCATAAGATCCAGCGTTGCTTCTTATGCTGTGTGGACAAAGGCTCGGGTGTCCCCGCAATCGCGGCATCCGGCGAATTGCGCAATGCGATACCGGCGGTAGACTCTACCCCGGCAATCGTTTCCATTGGGGCGATGAAACGGTAGCCGCGGCGCGCCACCGTCTCAATGAAGCGCGGGTTCTCAGCCGAGTCTCCGAGCGCTTGCCGCAGCTTTGCGATCGCAGCATTCAGGCTCGGCTCGAATTCCACGTATGTGCCTTGCGGCCAGAGTGCGGCGCAAAGAGTATTCCGTGCTAACACCTCGCCCGGGTTGTTGAGCAGGAGACAAAGAATACGATACGGCTGTTCTTGCAGCTTGATCCGAATGCCGCGCTTCCGCAGTTCCGCAGCTCCACAATCCAGTTCGAAAGTGCCGAAACGATATCTCGCGGGCGCATTGGCCGACTGGCTCACAGTGCCGTGAGTCTAGCATTGATTACATCGTCGCGGATAGGTGATTTCGAAAAATAACATATCTCCGTAAACCCTTTGTTGTCATGCTCTTAGTGGATGATGTGCATTTCTTGCGCTGACGTTCCGCAGAAGCTGGCGGCAGCCGCTGCCTGCGCTTACTTTGATCTTGCCAACTGGAGATGGGCGAGATGTTCAAGGCAACGCGCAGAATATTGTTCCTGGTTGCATTTGCAAATGCATACCCCTCGCTGATCGCTTCGCAGCCCGAGGAGAGCGATCGGAGACTCCTCCCAGCAAGGCAGCAACTCCAGATCCGGGTCTTCAACATAGCCCGGGTTCCCAGGCGCGATTTGTCCCGAGCCGAGGGTGAAGTCACTAGGATCTTCGCCAAAGCTCAGATGGAGGTGCATTGGACCGAAGGAGCACTCAACGATCACTCATCCTTGATCACGGATCAATCCGCTAACGACACCTCCCCGGCCGGCTGTAAGCTGGCTCGGCATGCGCGCGAGTTGCGTCTTCAATTGCTGCCGCACACCCCGCAGGGCATTATCGCCGGCACTCTTGGATACTCGCTACCGTGTGCCGCCTTCGGCATTGACTCGACAATATTCGTCGATGGGTGTGAGGGCGTCGCCTACCGGAGCTTAGCGTCATTCAGCAAAGTGCTCGGTTACTCGATGGCTCACGAACTCGGCCACCTGCTGTTACGATCCAACGAACACTCGCCCCTGGGCCTCATGCGCGCACGCTGGGATCGAGCCAGTTGGATCCGTGCCACCGTCGCCGGCATCCCAATCGATGGGGATCAGGCGCGGCGCATGCGCCTTGAGCTTTTCAGGATGGAGTCGCTCACCGTTGTGGAGAGTCCGAAATAGCGCTCTATGCGTAACTATAATTGTGATTACTCGGATGCGCTGCCTCGGGACGATCCTTTCAACGTTACTGATTTTCCTGGCTCTGCCACTCCTCGCTAACTGCCAAACCCAGGCCCTCACTTCCACCAATCCGTTCTATGCGCCGAGCCAGCTTCCCTTCCATGCGCCGCCGTTCAATCGGATCAAGGACACGGAGTATCAGCCCGCGATCGAAGCTGGCATCGCGGAAAGTACGCGAGAGACTCGAGCGATTGCCGACAATCCGGCGCCGCCCGATTTCGCCAATACTATCGTTCCGTTGCTTAAGGCCGGTCAGCTTCTCAATCGCTCCAGCCAGGCCTTCTATTGCGTCGCCGGGGCCAACTCCAATCCCACGCTCCAGAAGGTGGAAGAAGTCGTTTCTACCGAACTCGCTGCTCACCGCGATTCCATCTATCTTGACCCGAAATTATTCGCGCGCATCAAAGCCATCTACGACAAACTTTCGACGCTTCCCCTCGATCCGGAACAGAAACATGCAGTGGAGGCCTTCTATCGCGACTTCACCCGTGCCGGAGCAAACCTCGATCCGGCCGGGAAAACGCGTCTGAAGCAGATCAACGAGCAGCTTTCCAGCCTTGCCGCGCAATTCGATCACAAGCTTCTGGCCGCTTCTAAAGCCGCTGCCTTCTCCACTACCAATAAGAAGCTCCTCGATGGTTTAACCGGAGGTCAAATTGAGGGTGCCGCGGCAGCTGCGAAGAGCCGCAGCCAGCCCGGTTACTTGCTGCCCCTCCAGAACACCGTTCAGCAACCGGTTTTCGCATCGCTTTCCGATCGCGAGACGCGCGCCACCATTTACAACAACAGCTGGAATCGGGCAGAACGTGGCGGCGATACCGATACTCGGGAAACTCTTCTCAAAATTGCCGCGCTACGGGCGGAGAAAGCCCGGCTTTTCGGCTATCCCAACTTTGCCGCTTGGAACCTCGTCGACCAGATGGCAAAAACTCCCGATGCTGTCTTGAACTTTTTAGATACCCTCAGCACCCCGGCCTCGGCGCGAGCCGCCGTCGAAGCGAAAGACATTCAGGCAGTCATCGACAAGCTGCCGCATCCGTTCCCGCTCGCTGCCTACGATTGGAACTTATATTCCGAGCAGGTACGGAAAGCGAAGTACAACCTGGAGCAGGATCAGATCCGGCCATATTTTGAGGTCGATCGTGTTCTTCAGGATGGCGTCTTTTACGCTGCAACCAAGCTCTACGGCATCACCTTTGAGGAGCGCAAAGACATCCCGGTTTACCATCCGGAGGTTCGTGTCTTCCAAGTCAGCGATTCAAATGGTAAGCCGCTCGCGCTCTTCTACGTCGATCTATTCGAGCGCGACAACAAACAGGGTGGCGCCTGGACCAGTGAACTTGTCTCGCCGTCCAGACTGAATGGCCTGCAGTCCGTCGTCTTCAATGTTGAGAACCTGCCTAAACCCGCGCCCGGGCAGCCTGCGCTCATCACCTCCGATGACGTCCGCACAATGTTCCACGAGTTCGGACACGCTCTGGTAAGTATCTTCGACTCGGTAGTCTATGAAGCCGGTCACATGCCAAGCGACTTTGCTGAGTTTCCTTCGCAGTTCAATGAACACTGGGCCGATGATCCCGACGTCTTCGCTCACTATGCGCGACACTACAAGACCCATGCGCCGATGCCGCCGGAGTTGGCAGCAAAACTCACGCGCGCCCGCGCCTTCAACCAGGGCTACCTGACCACGGAAATGGTGGCCGCTTCCGAGCTGGACATGCGCTGGCATCTGCTTTCGCCTGACGCGCTTCCGAAAGACCCCGACGCCTTCGAACAGGAAGCTCTCAAGAAGCTAGGGCTCTGGATCTCAGCGGTCCCCCCTCGCTACCGGACTAGCATCTTCGAACACATCTGGGCCGGCGGCTATGCGGCCGGCTATTACGGCTATCTCTGGAGCCAGATGATCGACGATGATGCTTTTGAATGGTTCACCGAACACGGCGGCCTGACACGTTCGAACGGCGACCGTTTTCGCCAGATGATACTGTCCCGCGGCAGCAGCCAGGATTTCGAAAGTATGTACGAAAACTGGCGTGGCGGCCCGCCCACCATCAAGGGACTTCTCCGCGACCGCGGCCTGGCTTCCTCTTCGGACTCTCCCTAGCAGCGGACGCACAAACAGACACAGAGGCCATACGAGGCGCCTCGCTTGCGCTTCATTCCGCGGCTAAGTGAACCTGCAAGAAACCGAGACTACACTCTTCTGTGTAGCTCTTGCCTCCAAATCAAAGGCTGCTGCCGGCGCAGCAGCCCATCATCGAACGCGATCTCACCGCATGTCTTGCCGGCTCTGAGCCGATCGCAGGGCAGGCCCAGAAAGCGACCCGCCAGAGACGATGCTGATGTGATTGCTGCCCAGACTACTGCCCCATAACAGGACATCCGCTCCCGGCGCTGCATCGAAAAACCCAATGCCGGCCGCCGATGCGATCGGCGCGCTCCAATCGGGCGAAGTGACCGGTGTACGATACGTCCAGTTTGCAGTAGCGTCGCGTGAGAAGGCCCATTGCCAGCCGAATCCAAAGACTAGGCTGGATTTGGCAACATCCGCTCGCCCGTCTCCGTCGAAGTCGGCCAAAACCAGCCCGTTCAATGAACCGGTAAGTGATACGGGAAGCTGAGTCCAGCCGGAGACAGCGCCGTAACTGATATGCCAGCTGCCACCCTCGATTCCAAAGACATCCGTCTTCCCGTCCCCGTCGATGTCGCCAAACCGCAGATCCTTCACCTGAAAGCTGGAAGTTTGAACGACGTTGAACGATGTCGCACCGCCAGGGGAGACGAACCAGTTCTGCCCGTTGGCATAAAAGATATCGGCACGTCCATCGCCGTTAAAGTCGCCGATCGCCACTTGGCTGATCTCGGCCGAGCTTGAAAAGAGCGGCTGCCACTCTGAAACACCTCCCCAGGACACCATCAGTTCAGTGCCGTACTTGCCAATAACATCGGTCCGGCCGTCACCGTCTAGGTCACCCAGCAGCAGGCTGTCGATCTTGTCTGTTTTCGCGCTAAGGAACCGCCACTCCGCCGCGCCGGCCGGCGCGTAATACCAGGCCGCGCCCGTAGCCAGAAAAAGATCCTGCGCTCCGTCTCCGTCAAAGTCGCCAACGCCGAGCTTTTTCGTCGGGTTAGCAGACCCAAATCGATTGTTTGTGATCTGAAGCTTATCCGATGCGCCTGCATTCTTGATTGCGAACAGCAGCGGTTCTTCCACAGTGTTGTCAGCGAAAACTGCCAGGTACGAAGGCGTGCCACGCAGAAAGAAATTGAGGCGGTTTGTACCGAGAAACGTGTTGCCCGTGATTTCCACATATTCGCCCGCGATACCGCCGCAGTGCGAAACCCCATAGCAGGGGCTTAACGGCGAATCACTATTTCCGGATCCGCTTCCGTGCATATCGAAATCTTGGTCGTGCTCGTGCTTTAGACCCCAATCTTTGGTGTACTCCGGCGCCGCGGACTGCACCAGGTTGTAGCGAGCGCGATATCCCACGTGTTCGCTGGTATCCCCGGTGATCGCATGGCGGTTCATGATAAAGGTGTTGCCCTCAACCAGAGGAAAGGAGCCGTCACTAGCGGCAACACCGTATCCCCAGTCATGCCGTTCGTTGTGATGAATGAAGTTGCGCGCCACCACAATGGTTTGAGGTCGGTTGGAAGGAGGCTGAGCCTGAGGAACACTGCCGCCGGCATTCGAGGGCTCAATCGCTGCATTGGTCCAGTTCGATATGTCGTTGTGATCGATAATGCACGGAGCAGACTCGTGAGCCAGGATCCCAATCCATAGCGGTTCTGTGGCGGTGCTGCGGCTCGGTCCCTGCAAGCGCAACCCGGTAAACCGCGTATACCTGCCGACTGCATCGAACATCGTTCCGTTCGCAGTGACGTCCGGCGAGATCCTGATCCTGGGGCCCAAATTGACCCCTCTTCTGTCTCCGCGAATAGTCACGCCATCGGGAATGGCCAAAGGCAAAGTGCCATCCAGCGTGATATCGACATCCTGATCTACAACGATCACTGTACCGTCAGTGGCGTTATTGACCGCGTTAATAAATGCGTCCGGCGCGCCTGACGGATCTTGCGCCACGTGAACAAATCCAGTAGTGGGTTGCGCGCTCGAGTAATACCCCGACGAGAACGTCCAGAACTCCGCATCCTTTAGCTCACGGGGCGCCAGTATCAGCGGCGTTCCATTGACCGCGTGGCTGTTCTGAACCTGCACGACCATGCTTCGATCGGAGGCCAGAATAATGCTGTCTCCGTCCAGCACGAACACTTGCTTTGGCGGGATCGCTGAGAAAGGATTCGCCTTTCGCTGCAGTTCGAGTGTGAAGAGCGGGGCCGAAACGGTACCGCCCACTCCGCCTTCCGGCCCGACAATTGGCTGCGGGTCTTTGACTCCGACCACCAGGGAGCCCACGTAAAGGAGGACGCGGTGACGATTGTCCACCTCGACGATTTGAATTTGTTGCTCGGTGGTTTCGCCGCAATCTGCCACGTAGACGGGAGAACCGGGTTGCGGATCGGGGCCGTAATCAAGGCATTTCCCGAGATAACTGCGAACGGAGAACGACGGCCGCAGGCTTTGCCCATAGCTCGCGCCTGGAAACGTCAGGCATGCCCCGAGTACGAGTATCGTCATTGCCGCAAAATTCAGTGATATATTTTTCACGTTGACTCTCCCCAATGAGTTGTGTTGGGCCAAATTGCCGTGGTTGCCTTGGCCTCAACCCTAGAAGCGCTGTAATCTGTCGGATCACACAAGCGGACAGAATAATTTATGGAGCTCACCGGGAAAGAGGCTGCAACGGAACTCCTTCTCCGCTGGAAGGCCGGAGACCGGGAGTGTCTGAATCAGCTGATCCCCCTGGTCGAGGCAGAGTTGAGGCGCATTTCCCACCGCTTCATGCAAAAAGAAGATCCGGGCCATACTCTGCAAACAACCGCGCTGGTGAACGAGGCCTATCTCAAGTTGGTAAACCAGGGGCACGTAGACTGGCAAAACCGGGCCCATTTCATTGCCATTGCCGCGCAATTGATGCGAAGAATTTTGGTGGATCACGCCCGCCGAGCTCATCAAAGCAAGCGAGGGGCGGGCCTACGGCCTCTTCCGCTGGACGAAGCGTTGGTCTTCTCTTTCAGTAAGTCGGCTGCGCTGGTTGCTCTGGACGATGCGCTGCACGAGTTGGCCTGCTTCGATGGGCGCAAGGCGCAGATCGTTGAGTTGCGCTACTTCGGAGGCCTGACCGTGGAGGAAACGGCTGAAGTGCTGGGCGTACACCCAAACACTGTGATCAGGGACTGGGGTATAGCGAAGGCGTGGCTTACGCGCGCCCTCCGCCAGTGAAATGGAAGCGGAACGCTGGCACAGGGTGGACGCGCTGCTGCAGTCGGTTCTGCAGATGCCGCCCACTGGCTGGGAAGATTTCCTGCGCAAAGAGTGCGCCGAAGATTCAGAGCTGCTGCAGGAAGTGCAATCCTTGCTTCGCGCCTATCAGGAGCCCGCTCCTTTCCTCGAGCAGCCTCTCGCAAACCTTGGCACCCAGCTTGCTGGTTTCGACTTCGCGGCTCCTCTGAATCAGCCAATGTCTGGGCAAATCGTCTCTCATTACCGAGTAGGCGCCAAGCTGGGCAGCGGAGGCATGGGGGTCGTCTATCAGGCTGAAGACACCACCCTCCGTCGAAGTGTCGCCATGAAGTTCTTGCCAGGCGAGTTAGTCAGCCATCCGGCCGCCTTCGATCGGCTCCGGCGCGAAGCACGCGCAGCATCGTCATTGGATCACTCGAATATCTGTTCCATTTACGAGTTTGGCGAGTACATGGGCCAACCCTTTATCGTGATGCAGCTATTGGAAGGGCAGACGCTGCAGCAATGGATCGAAGGCCTTTCAAACGAGGCTGGAAAGCTGCGATGGCTCCGGAGTCTCGAGTTGGGCATACAGATTGCGAATGGGCTCGATGCCGCGCATCGGAAACATATTGTTCACCGCGACATCAAACCGTCCAACGTCTTTATCACCAGCCGGAACGAGGCGAAAATCCTTGATTTCGGGGTAGCAAAACTGATCGGGAATCAGACCGCCCCCGACAGCAACGATGCCACACCCGAGAGTTTGAGCGTGGTGGAAGGCAATGCAACGCTTCTTACCGAAACCGGAACGAGGATAGGCACTGCCCAGTACATGTCCCCCGAGCAGATACGCGGCGAAGAGCTGGATGCCCGCACTGACCTCTTCTCGTTGGGATTGGTGCTTTATGAAATGGTGACCGGCCGGCGCGCCTTTAGTGGGGATACGTGGCCTGCGGTTTGCGATTCGATTCTGCAAAGCGACCCGACGCCGGTCCGGCATGTGGACCGTTCCATCCCTCCGGAGTTGGAACGAATTATCAACAAAGCGATTCGTAAAGTGCGGGCCGAACGTTATACGTCAGCCGGTGAGTTGGCCGGCGATCTCGCGCGTTTGCAAAATCGGGTTCGCCGCCCAAAGGGCAGAAGGTTCGTGCTGGCTGCAGGCGCAGTGCTGCTTGCGGCCGGTTTGGTCGTCGGAGTCTTCAGGGAACGGGCCGGCCGCCTTCCGAAAGACATGAGTCTCCTCGCGGCGAAGCCCCGCCGCTCACTTGCAGTTTTGGGCTTTCGCAATGTCGCCGGTAATCCGGCCGACGGGTGGATTTCAACCGCCTTGGAAGAGATGATCGGTACGGAACTTGCATCCGGCCACCAATTGCGAATCGTTCCCGGAGAAAACGTCGCGCGCATGAAGCTTGATTTGGCGCTGCCCGTGGCGAGTGGTTATGGCCCGGATACACTTCGCAAAGTTCGCAAGAATCTCGACACCGACCTCATCCTGCAGGGTTCTTATGTTGCTTCCGGCGCGCAAAACTTGCGCGTCGATTTGAAGATACAGGATGCCCAAGGTGGCGAGACGATCGGCGCAGTCTCAGAGAACGGCAGCAAAACGCAAATTGCGACGCTGGCGGCCCAGGCAGGATCAAGCTTGCGAGCGCAGTTGGGCATTTCCCCCGTCGGCTCTGAGAGTACAAACAAGAATCGGGCGACGCTGCCGGCGAATCTGGATGCCGCCCGGTTCTATTCGGAGGGTTTGGCCAAGCTCCGTAGCTTCGATGCCCTTGCCGCTCGAGATCTTCTAGCTCGCGCAATCGCCATAGAACCTGGTCATGCTCTTTCCCACTCGTCCATGGCCGAAAGCCTGTCTGCCTTGGGGTATGACAAGCAAGCCCGGGAGGAGGCGAAGAAAGCGTTCGACCTGTCGCAGAGCTTACCGCGCGACCACCAGCTGCTGATCGAAGGCCGCTATCGAGAACTGGTGCACGATTACCCCGTCGCACTCGAGGTTTACCGCAGCTTATGGAAGTTTTTTCCCGATGACCTTGATGTTGGCTTGAAACTGGCTGAATCCCAGATCCACGGGGCTCTTTCGAAAGAGGCCTTGAAGACGGTCGAACAGCTTCGCCATCTCAGTGGAGGCGACGGCAAGGATGCCCGCATAGATCTTGTGGAAAGCGATACGCGTGCGGCACTCGGTGATTTCAGGCGCGCACAGCAGATTGCGTCCGCTGCTGTTGCCAAGGCGAGGTCGCAAGGAAGCGATCTGCTGGAGGCGCAGGGTCACCAGAGGGAAGCTTGGGCTTGGGAGCGACTCGGAGATGCTGAGAAAGCTTTCTCGTCGTACTCGAAGGCGCATGATCGGGCCCAGGCGGCCGGGAATATGCGCGCCGCTGCCTCCGCATTGACAGTTGGCGCGACCGTTCTCTACGACAAGGGAGATTTGGAAGGAGCTCGCAAGCTATACACGGAGTCACTCGCCACCGCTCGCCGGATCGGGGCCGAATCGCTCGTTTCCATCGATGACACCAACATCGGCAACGTGCTCTACGACCAAGGCAAACTAGCAGAGGCGCGCGACTTCTACCAGCAAGGTCTCGAGATTGATCGTCTGACAGACGACAAGCGAGGTCTGGCGAGCGACTTCGGCAGCCTGGCTAACGTCCTGCAAGGTATGGGAGACTTGCCGGCCGCAACCCGCATGCAGGAGCAAGCGTTGCAGGTCTTTCGAGAGGTTGGGGATAAACGCGGCGAAGCGTCAACCCTTACTAATTTGGGAAGCGTCCTTTTAGACCGCGGCGAACTCGAGCCGGCCAAACTGAAATTTGCCGAGGCCATGACATTGTTTCAGCAAAGCGGCTTCCGGCGTGGGCGCGGCTTCTCGCTAATTGGAATCGCCGACATTCTGCGAGAAGAGGATCGGTTACCCGAGGCCCGCTCCGTGGCGCTTGAAAATATTGCCCTTCGCAAAGAGCTGAAAGATGAGAGCGGCGTAGCGGAAAGCCAGCTCCAGTTGGCCGCCATCCGCCTGGAACAAGGTGACGCCGCCGAAGCCGGAAAACTGGCTCGGGGCGCGGCTGAACAGTTCGCACGTCAGAAGTCGCTAGCTGCCGGATGTACTGCGAATGCGCTGCTAGGGCGTGCGCAGTTGGCGCAGGGGAACCTCCAATCGGCGCAGAGCGCGACGGATCTCGCAAAAGCTCTCTGTGAACGAAGTCAGGATTGGGGAGCACGCTTCGAAAGTGCGCTGGCCGGTGCATTGGTAAAGTCCAAAATCGGGTCTTCCGAAGACGCCTCGCAGATGTTGGAATGGGTGCAGCGCGAGAGCCGCCAGAAAGGCTATGTCTCCTATGAACTCCAGGCGGAACTCTTGAGGGGGCGAGTTGAAATTGAATCCGGTCTGGCTCTCAAAGGCCAGTCTCGCTTGAGAGATCTCGAGCAGAAGGCTCAAATCAAGGGCTACACCCTGATCGCCCGTAAAGCACGGAGCGCTTTCCGCTGATTTCATTACTTCCAGAGCGTCGAAGGGTTCACTCGCGCTCACTCGGCGCGAAACGCTTCCATCGGCGAAATCAGGCTGGCTCGCAATGCCGGAATCAGCGCTGCGATCAGGGCAGAAAACCCGAGCGTCAGAACAGCTATCGAGATCACAGCGAAATCATACGGATCAACGCGGTCAGGCTTCCGATTTAATAGGTCCCGGCAGCAGCTCGTCCGCCTCCGATCGTCTCTTGTAGACATTCAAATGGAGTGCGATACGCTCTTATTGGATCTCTACAAAGAGAACAGAATGCCGCCTCACAAGTCCGACATCCTGCAAGGCACCCTCGATCTGATGGTGCTTCGCACACTTGAAACGCTAGGCAGTCTCCACGGTTACGGCATAGCGCAGCGCATCGAGCAGCTTTCCGGCAACATGCTTCGACTGAATCAGGGCACCGTTTATCCCGCCCTGCTGCGGCTGGAGCAAAAAGGCTGGATTCGGTCCGAGTGGGGTGAATCTGAAAATCGCCGCCGCGCTCGCTTCTACTCGCTCACCAAAGCAGGAATCAGGCAATTGCGCCAGGAGACCGCAGATTGGGAGCGTTTTACCGGAATCGTCGCCCGCGTTCTGGCCGCCAAGGAATAAGTTTATGTTTCGCACTTTGATTGCCCGCCTGCTGGCGACGCTTCACCCTCAACGGCACGAGCGGCGTCTGCAGGAAGAAATCGATGCACACCTCGACGAGCTTGCCGCCCAACAGCCGGACTCGTTTGCCGGCCGGCGTGCCTTTGGTTCCATCGAGTCTATGAAAGAACAATATCGAGATCAGGCCCGCTTCCGTGTTCTTGAGAATCTACTTCGCGATGTGCGTTTCGCTCTGCGCCAATATGCCAAGACCCCTGGCTTTACTGTAGCGGCGATTCTGTCTTTGGCCCTTGGAATCGGTGCCAATGCCGCCCTCTTTTCCCTAGTCAATGCCATTCTCATCAAGAGCCTTCCGGTCCCCCAACCAGATCGGCTTTACTCGATAAGCTCTGAAAATGCCTCGCTCGCTTTGACGCTGAGAGAAGTGGATGATCTGAACCGTCAGGCAAGCCGGCTTGGCACTCTCCTCGGAAGCTTTCCTATCGATGTCAGCTTTAGCCTCGGCAGTCGGCCGGAGTGGATTTCAGCTGAGCTCGTTACCGGCGATTACTTTCGTGCCCTCTCCGTACCAGCCGAGCTTGGCCGTACACTGACACGACGCGAACTGGATGCAGCCGCCGGCAATCCTGTTTGTGTGATCAGTCACCGCCTCTGGCAAAGCAAATTCGCGGGCACACCGGGCATCATCGGTCGCACCGTGTTCATCAATACGCACCCGTACATCGTGGTCGGGGTAAGCGCACCGGAGTTCCATGGCGTCGACCTGCTGCGTCCTTCCGACTTGCAAATTCCCGCCACACGTCTTTCCGATTACATGCCGGCATTCGCAAGCAACCCCAAGTACGACTGGCGCTCACGCCTTTTTCTCTTTTCTACGATTCTGCGGCTGAATCCGTCCGTCACGCGCCTTCAGGCGGAAGAGCAAATCGCTCGGCTGCATCGTGAATACCTTGCCGAGCACAAGCTTGAGCATGCGGGAACACTCCAGCTTTCTCCTGCGAGCGGCGGCCTGAAATCGCACAGTAAACTAGCGCGGCCGGCCGCCATTCTGCTCGGTGTTTCGCTAGTAGTCTTATTCATCGCCTGCGCCAATCTCGCCACCCTCTTGCTCTCTCGCACCTCTGCGCGCTTGCATGAATTCACGCTGCGCTTGGCAATCGGCGGCTCGCCCGCGCGCATCTTTTCGCAGGTCTTGGTGGAAAGCATGCTGCTCGCGCTCTTCGGCACAATCGCGGCTGTGGCCATGTCCTACGGCATCGCACGAGTGCTACTCGGGTTCTTAAATCGCTCTACGCCGGCCATCCATCAGCTTCACATCTCCGTCGATGCCCATATACTCGCCTTCACCGCCGGCATTGCAGTCTTCTCCGTGCTTCTGTTTGGGGTCGCGCCCGCGCTGCAGGCATCGCGCGCCAGATCGACAGGCTCTTTCTCCGCTGGCAACACACGGTCCGGAGCCGGCCTGCGAAAATTCTTTGTCGTCACGCAAGTCGCCCTATCCTTCCTGGTCGTTCTGTCTGCCGGGCTGTTCGCCCAGACACTCCGTCACCTGGCGACGCTTGACCTCGGTTATGCACCCGACCAGATTGCCGCTATCGACATCCGTCCTGCCAGCGGGGGCTACACAGGCGAGCGAGCCGATCGCTTCTATAAGCAGGTTGTTGAACGGTTGCGTAGCACGCCTGGCGTCAAAGCCGCTGCCACCGCTTTAGGACTGGACCTCGACGGTGGCATGAAAGCAACCATCAAGGCGCAAAACGGCCTCACCAAATACCAGGTCAACTTCTTTGGTGTGAGCCCCGGTTACTTCAACACGTTCGATGCGCACATAGTTGCCGGCACAGACTTCAATCCCCGAGACACCAGCAAAAACGAAGACGGCTACATCATTAGCGAGCACTTTGCACAGACTTATTTCCACGGACAGGCGGCTGCCGGGAATTATCTGCTCGATGAAAACGGCACGAAGATTCCAGTCGTTGGAGTCGTATCGAACCTGCGCGATGAGAATCTCCGCGGCGGTTCGCTCGACACGGCTTACCAGAACATCGACAAACTGCTCGCCTCTAGCCTGACGGTCTACGTTCGGTGCCACGGCTCATGCACCGCTCTCCTGCCAACTCTGCGCAAAACCATCAACGATTGGGATCCGAACACTCCTGTTCTTTCCCTCACCACCATGCAGACTCAGTTCGAAGGAGCTTTCGCCACGGAACAGGCACTCGGCTTCTTATCCTTGCTTTTTGCACTCTTGGCGCTCGTGCTCACGGCGGCCGGTCTCTACGGCGTTCTCTCCTACATGCTTACCCGGCGCACCCGCGAAATTGGCATTCGCACCGCCGTTGGCGCCCTGCCGTCCGATATTGTGCGCCTGTTTGCAGGGGAAGCGCTCGTGATGCTTGGTTGGGGCACGCTGATCGGCATCCCCGTCTCGCTCGGCACTGTCACCTTACTGCGGTCTCAATTATTCGGCGTCACGCCTCACGATCCGAGCGCCTTGATCCTCTGTTTCGCTTGCATCCTGGGCACAGTCGTCGTCGCCAGCCTCCCGCCTATCCGCCGCGCCCTGGCGATCTCCCCGCAGCAAGCCTTGCGGATCGAGTAGCAAACCTCGTCCTTGCCCCTTTCTCTCTGGATGTATGGCGTTCGAATGCAATCCAGAACGTCGCACCATGAGTCAGAACATTGCGCTGGCAACGCCGTCTACTTAGGAAGGGTCGAGTATCATGGGCACCGGCAATGTTATGTATTCAAGCTCGTACGCCTCAGCAGGCACACAAATGTCGCAATTCCTAAGGCTACCGAGTGGCACAGTGATCAACCTCGCGCTTATTCGCAAGATCGTTCCGGGCGTGAATGGTGGGGTTTCCGTCACTTTCGCTTTGGACGATATCGTTGCCCTCGATGCTCAGGATGCGGATTTCCTCGCAAAGAGACTTGGGAACCCGACACCGTTGGTAGCCACCGTGAAAGGTATCGTCTTCTGGGTTATGATAGCCGGCGCCATCCTTCTTGTATATCTCGCAGTCCAAACCGGGAGCCGCCGCTAAGCCATTTCGGCAACTCGGAAATCAATTACGAACGACTAGTCACGAACGGCGCGGAACATCAATCGGCGAACAATACTCCGTAAGGGTCGCTTGCACCAACATCGGCCGATTCCCGCTATCTGACATCGGGCCTCGACCCTCATCTGGGCCGTCGAACAGCCCTTATCTTCCCGCTGGCTCCTCCGCCGCAAAAGAATTGATCCTTGCCATCAAATTCCAAACCCGATACGCCAACGCCGCTCGGCATATCGATTTGCTGCACCACTTCGCCACTCTGAAGGTCTATTTTCCTCAGATCGCTTTGGTCGCCTTCCCAAGTTCCGTGCCAAAGCTCTCCGTCCACCCACGTAACACCGGTGACGAAACGGCTGCTCTCAATCGTACGCAGAATTTCCCCGGTCTCGGGATCGATCTGATGAATCTTGCGTTCCCGATACTGGCCCACCCACAGCGTGCCCTCAGCCCACGCCAGTCCCGAATCGCAGCCGCCGCCGGGCGATGGGAGCGTCGCAAGTACTTGACCGGTTTCCGGATCAATCTTCCAAATGCGATCCTCGACAATTTGGAACAGGTGCTGTCCGTCGAAAGCCGTTCCCGCATGTGCGTGGACATCCAGCGAGCGGACCGTCTCGCCGGTTGACGGATCGAAACTGCTGAGCTTATCCCCTGAAGCAAACCAGACTCGCCCGCCGTCATAAGTCACTCCGTGCACTCTCTCGGTACCCGGAAACGGTCCATATTCACGAACGATTTCGGCCGCTGCTCGTTTCATGCTTCCATCCTAGTCACCGGGCAGCAGAGTAGGGAGTAACAATGTCGTCGTGAATCCCGGCGCCGGCGATGTCATCCAACAACGCGCACGCGCCCGGCCGAACCCCTGTACTTTTCCCGCCACGGCGAGCAGTTCGAGTGCACGCTGCACGCTGCGCTGGCTGGTTCCTAGTGCCAGCGCCAGGGCCGAACTCGACCAGGCTTGACCGTCGGCGAGAAGGGCCAGAACCGCCCCATGCTCGCCCTCAACCGGCCGAGCAAGTACTACGACTTCGTCTGCACCGCATGGCACCAGGACAAACCCGTTCTTTGTGGCAGTGATGGTGGCGAGCGTCCGCAACATTCCGCGCAGCCGCCCGATCTCTACACGCAGACGCGCCCGGTGTGATTCGTCTGCGAGTTTCGCCCGAAATGCCCGCGCCAGTAGGGCCTCTCTCGAAACTTCTCGCGGCCAAGCTTCGCCCAGCGCCCGTGCCAGTTCGAACAACACCGGCCGGCCCGCCAGTGACACGACATTGCCTGCCGCCTGCACAACGTAGCGGCACGCGTCCACCACAACCGCATCCGAGGTCCGCAGCGCTTCGACTTCTTCCAGCAGCACAGTCCGCTCTGCGCCGTTCGCAATCACCCGCGCAGCCGGCGTGTTCAGCACGAGATCCGCACTTTCTACTTCGGCCGTGAGCGCCGGGATCTCGGCCTCGCTGGCTGCGAGTTTGGCACGGTTCAGCGCCTCGCGCGCTGCCTTCATTCGTAGGCGTCGCAGGGCAATTCCGGCCGCTACTAACTCGTGCACGACCCGAAACATTGGCGGAAGATCTTTACAGTCAACTTGCGCCAATACCTGCTCGGCCTCCTCCAGCCGGCTGATAAGCAGAAATCTGCGCGCTTCCAGATACCGCGCATGTGTCGCGTTTCGCCAGTCGCCATGCGCTTCGAGCGTCGCCCGGGCCGCATCGAGCGATTTCACTGGCCAGCTTAGATCGCGTGAAGCAAGGGCGATCTCCGCTTCGGCCACCCGGCATCTTGCGCGAGCAACACTCTCTCTTGGACCAAAAGCGCGAGCTGCGCTTCGCAACAGAGCTCTGGCTCGGACAAGCTCACCCAGCTGCGCAAATGCGATGCCGCGCAACGCTAGTGCCGCCGCGTCGTTGCGTAACGAGACCCGTTTTAACGCGCCAAGTGGATCGCCCGCAGCGAGCGCATGCGCCGCTGCCGTGATTAGTGCATCCATTTCAATCCGGCGCGCTGCTGCTGCTGAAATCCCGCCACACTTGTCACTCCCGGCATCTCCACTTTTACAGCTAAGTTTAATTTGTGAGCGCCGGGTATCACTCATCGAGACCTGCCGGCGCAAGCAGCAATCAAGTTCAGTTGGAGAGGCTTATGTGCCCAGCATGCATCGTCAACACAGCCGTAATGGTCGCCGGAGCCGGTTATACCGGTGGAATTTTGGCGGTGTGCATCGGCAAGTTCAGAAAGCTTTTCAGAATGAGTCTTTTCGAACTCTATTCCAGGAACAAGGAGAAAGTCACATGCCAACAAGCGAAGTAAGTACCGAACACAAGAAACAACCTGCTCCGGCAAACACGCCTCCGATCGTGTCGGAGCAGGAATGGGAGGCCGCGCGCCAGCAGCTCCTCCTCAAGGAGAAGGTCATGACCCGCGCCCGGGATGCACTGGCTGCTGATCGCCGGCGAATGCCCTGGCTGGCTGTCGACAAGAGTTACGAGTTCGAGGGACCGAACGGCAAGGTAAACCTGCTCGATTTGTTCGAGGGGCGGCCTCAGCTGATCGTCTACCGCGCCTTCTTTGAACCCGGAGTTTTCGGCTGGCCCGACCACGCCTGCCGGGGCTGCTCCTTGGGTGCTGATCAGGTTGCTCACCTTGCTCATCTGAATGCGCGCGACACCACCCTCGCTTACGCCTCCCGCGCTCCACAGGTTGACATCGCGCGCCTCAAGGAACGAATGGGCTGGAAGATGCCCTGGTACACCATCGCCGGTGACTTTGACTCAGACTTTGGCGTCGATCAGTGGCACGGGCACAACGTTTTCTTCCGCCAGGGCAAGCGGATCTTTCGCACATACTTCATCAACAACCGCGGCGACGAGGCCATAGGAAGCACTTGGAGCTATCTCGACCTCACGCCGCTCGGCCGCCAGGAAACTTGGGAGGACTCACCGGAAGGTTATCCGCAGACCCCGCCGTATAAATGGTGGAACTGGCACGACAACTACCAGGCCGGCATCGAGCCTGATAAGAAATGGGTGGAGGTGTCCGACGCCGGAGAGGCTAGCTTCCGAAAGCGCGCACAAAGCTCCATAGATGGCTAGCGTAAGAAGCAAATGCGTGCGGCGGGCACTTCTTTAATCCGACCGGCGGTCAGATTTTCCGCGTGATCGCCGGTCTCAATCGGTCTCTGGGGGCCGGCGTCGTCTGCGGAACCGAGATCAGGTTGGTGCATCCTTCTTACTGAAGAGCGGGTACAAGATGGGCACCAGCCACAAAGTGAGTACGGTCGCGGTGATTAAACCTCCGATGACTACAGTTGCGAGTGGTCTTTGCACTTCGGCGCCGCGCGATGTAGACAGAGCCATTGGGATAAAGCCGAGGCTTGCCACTGAGGCCGTCATGAGCACGGGGCGCAGACGGTCTTCGGCTCCCTCGCGCACCGCATCGGTAATTCGTTTGCCGCTGGCGCGCAGCGAATCGATATGACTGACCATAACGACGCCGTTCAAAACAGCGACGCCGAACAGTGCAATGAAGCCGATCGAGGCCGAAAGGCTTAAATCCAAGCCGCGGATCCAGAGGGCTCCTACGCCGCCCACCAGAGCGAACGGAACGATGGTGAGGATAAGCGTAGCTTGGCGTGCGGAGCGAAAAGTGGCATAGAGCAATGCGAAAATAATGCCGATTGAAATGGGTAGCACCAATGCCAGGCGTTTGTTCGCACGCTCTTGGTTCTCAAACTGACCGCCCCACTCGAGCGAGTATCCCGAAGGCAGTTTCATGCCGGCAGCGATCTTCCTTTGCGCGTCTTTTACGAAACCCCCTAGATCGCGGCCGCTGACGCTGGCCTGCACAGCTACCCGGCGTTTGGCATTTTCGCGGTTCACCATCTCAGGGCCCCGCACAACTTTCAGATCGGCCACCTGCCTGAGTTGAACTCGCTCGCCATTCGGTGCATTCAGGTACAGATCACCCAACACGTCGATGTTGTTTCGGTAGTTCTCAGGTAAGCGTACGGCGATCGCAAAGCGGCGTTCGCCCTGCACCATCTCCGAAACTTGTTTTCCGCCCAGCATCGTTTCAATCAGCTCCTGGACATCGCCAACATTCAGGCCGTAGCGCGCAAGCTCTTGCCGGTCCGCTTGCACACGCAATTCAGCCACACCCATCGAGCTATCTTTCTGCACCTCGGCGGCGCCTTTCACTGTCGAGATCAGGTGCACGGCGCGCGTCCCGAGTTGGTCGAGGGTGTCCAGATCTTCGCCGTAAATCTTCAGAGCAAGATCGCCGCGGATACCGGTGACCACCTCATCCATCCGCATCTCCATTGGCTGCGTAAAGACGAACGCGGCGCCGGGAATGTGCGACAACCGTTCCGACATCTTGCCGATCAGCTCGTCTTTCGCCTTGCAGCACTTCCATTGGTCTCGCGGCTTCAGCATCAGATAGGAGTCGCTTTCTTCAATGCCCATCGCCTCCGTAGCGCGATCCGGGCGGCCCAGTTTACTCACCACCTGCGTGACCTCCGGAAACTCACGAATCGTGCGCTCGATCTGATTGCCAAGATAGACGGACTCCGAAAGCGAGATGCCGGGAAGCTTTCGAGAGGTGACTACAATCGAGCCTTCGTCGAGCTTCGGCATGAATTCGGTGCCGATAAACTTCAGCGAAATACCAGCCGCTACGATGAGCACGACCGCCATCGCAAGTATGGCCCACTGATGCCGGAGCGCCACGTCGAGGGATTTAGAGTAGCGTGACCGAAGCCATCCGAACCAGCCGGCCTTCTTCTCTCGATCGAAGTTTTTCTTGCGCGTAAGAATGAGGCTGGTCAATGCCGGAACGGCAAATAGCGCCAGAACGAGGGAGCCTGCAAGAGCCGAACACACCGTGATTGCCATCGGGTGGAACATGCGGCCTTCCAGTCCTTGTAGCGTGAAGATGGGCAGGTAGACCGCGATGATAATCGCCACCCCGAACGTGATCGGGCGGGCTACTTCAGCGGCCGCCTTGCGAATGATTTGCAGCCGGTCAGCTTCCGGGCCGCCCTCTTCGAGCCGGCGTACCGCGTTTTCAACCATGACAACCGAACCATCCACGATCATCCCGAAGTCAACCGCCCCGAGGCTCATCAGATTCGCCGAGATCCCGAATGCAGCCATGCCGAGAAACCCGAACAGCAACGATAACGGAATCACGGCGGCAACCAGCAACGCCGCACGCCAATCGCCCAGGAATAGCAGCAGAACGACAATCACCAACAGGCTGCCTTCCACCAGATTGTGTTTGACTGTAGAGATCGTTCCATCGATCACCTCGCTCTGGTCATAGAAGGGTACGATGCGCACGTGATTGGGTAGCCGAAGGCTGGCGATCTTTTCCTTTACTGCCTTAATAAGTTCCCGGCTATTCGTTCCTTTGGTAATAATCACCATGCCGGAAACGGTTTCACCCCGGCCGTCGTGCATGATGGCACCTTGCCGCGGATACGGAAGCTCCCTCACCGCCGCAACATCACGCAGAAACACGGGTACGCCATTTTCGGTACGAACCTGGATCGCCTCGAGATCTTGCGAGCGGGACGCGCGGCCTAATCCGCGAATCGTGTACTGCTCTTCGTTGTGTTCGATGAAGCCGCCGCCGAAGTTCTGATTGTTGGCAGCAACTTGTTGCACGATGTCGTGAACCGTCAATCCAAAACGCCTCAAAGCGAGCGGCTCGACTTCGATTGTGAATTGTTTCGTGTATCCGCCCCACGAGTTGATCTCGCTGATCCCCGGAATCGTGCGCAGATCGTAGCGCACCTCCCAGTCGAGCAGTGTCTTGCGGCTCATTAGGTCCATATCGCCGCCCTGCAGCGTGAACTGATAAACCTCGCCAAAGGCGGTCGCGAGTGGACCCAGTTGCGGTTCAAGACCCGAAGGTATCCGTGCGCGTACCTGCCCCAGGCGTTCACTCACGATCTGACGCGCCAGGTAAATATCCATGCTGTCGTCAAACACCACCGTGATCATGGAAAGTCCGAGTTTGGAAACGGAGCGAACCACCTGCGCCTTCGGCATGCCGATCAGGGTGGACTCAATCGGGAAGGTCACCAGTTCTTCCACTTCCACCGGAGACATTCCCGGTGTCTCCGTCGTAACAACCACCTGTACGTTCGTCAGATCGGGGTAGGCTTCGATGTTGAGGTGAAACATCGTATAAGCGCCCGCTGCCGTCAAGAGGATCAGGCAGACAAACACCAGCCATCGATTGCGCAGGAAAAACTCAATCACGGGCTTACTCTGTTACTCGCCGATTTGGCTCTTCAGCATCTCGGACTTCACCACGAAGCTGCCTTTTACCACCACGGCGTCACCGCTTCGCAAACCGGCGTTAATTTGAGCTTGTCCGTGTAGCCGTTCGGCCACTTCCACCGGGCGTGGCTCAAACGTGTTCTCCAAGGTGCGGACAAAAACGATAGACCCGCCGTTCAGGTCCTGCAAAGCTTCTTCGGAGACAAATAGCGCCGGCCGCGAATCTCCTTGGGATAATTGAGCGCTCGCGTACATGCCAGGCCGTATTTGGAGTTTGCCGTTGGGAATGAGGATCTTTGCTTGCAGCGTGCGGGTCTTGGAATCCAGTTCCGTTCCTAAGGCGATCACGGTTCCCTTGAACTGCTCGGAAGGAAACGCCTGCGTCAGCACCGCCGCTCGCTCGCCGACGCGAACTTTCGAAATGTCCGATTCGTTCACCGACGCCATCATCCACACGCTGCGCAGGTCCGTCACCGTATACACTTCCTGACCGGGTTCAACCACCGACCCCAGCGTGATATTGCGGGCCACCACAATTCCCGGCGCGGGTGCAATTACGGGCACCTGCTCAGTGGTTTCGTTGATGTCGTTAAGAGCCGATTCGGGAAGATGCAGAATGTCGGTCAGATGGGCAACTTCCTTCTCCACTGCAATACGCGCGTTTGCCACGTCGGCTTGCGCGGCGTGCAGATCTGATTCGGCTTTATCGACTTCCTGTCGGGAAGCGGACTTAAGTTGGAACAAGCGTTGCATCCGGTCGAGCAACTGCTGCTGGTAAGCGACCGCTGCTTCTTGCTTCTTAACGTCCTGTAAAGCGGTGTAATAAGCGGCCCTGGTTTCATGCACGTCATGGCTGTGCATGCGGGCCAGCACCATGCCGCGCCTCACCGGGTCACCCACATTCGCATGAACTTCAGTCACACGCCCATCGGTGTAAGTGCCAATGTGAGACGTCCGCTCCTCATTTACGACGATCTGCCCGGAAGCTGTAAAGTACTTCGCAACACTTACCGGCTGAACTCTAACAACTGTGATGCCCGCTCGGCGTTGCGCATCTCCTTCAATCTTGACCGATGACGACGCATTGCCCTTCGGCTTCTCTTTATTCGCCGGTGAATCTGCCGATGAGTGCGCGTCTGTTCCCCCGCTGCCTCCACCGCAGCTCACCAAACTGGCGAGAGAGAGAAACAAGATCGCCCGTCGAATCATTGCTCCACGCCCGCAATCGGTGATCCGCTCGCTAACTGCAGGTTCAATAACCTTTGTTGCAGATCTGCCCTCGCCCGGCGGTATTCGAGCTGCACTTGGATACGCGTGCGCTCAGCATCAAGCAGCTTGAGCAGGTCGAGTGCTCCTTCGCGGTAAGCGGCTCTCGCCAGCCGTTCTGATTCTTCGGCCCGGGCAACGGTTCGTGGCAGTGTATCGAGCAACGCTCGCTGATCGGCATACGCGCGCTGAGCAGATTCAAAATCAATGCGGACGTTCTTCTCGACTAGACGCAGATTAGCCTCGGCTTCACGGACGCGAGCTCCCGCGCTCGCCACATTTCCCTGATTACGGTTGCGAATGGGTAAGTCGATTTGCAGAGCTGCGTAGGCCGTGTCTGCGCCGACGTTGCGCTTATAGCCAACCAATACTTCGGGGTCCGGCTTTGCGTTGGCCATCTGTAGCCGGAGTTCCGCTTTTGCCTGGATCACCGTTTCGTTCGCGATCTTAATCTGTGGCGCCTCTGTAAGTAGCCTTTCGCCGTCAAGTAAACCTGGTGTCTCCGCCCCGTCTGCCGCCTCTACAAGGTCCGCCGGAAATAGCTCAGGGCGGCCGATGGCGCGGACCAGTTCCAAACCGGTTTGATCGACGTCTCGTTTTGCCGCCAGCAGCGATGCCTGAACGCGATCGCGTTCGATCTGGATGCGAATCAGGTCGGATTCGGCCGCCACACCTTCCTTTACGCGATTCGCACTGTAAACGACATCTTCGTCGTACGTCTTCAGGTTCTGCTCCGTCAGCCGCTTGGCCTCTTGTGCGCTAACCGCATTCCAAAACGCCGCACTCACCGCGGCAACAATCCTGCGCCGGGCTAGTCGCGCATCAAATTGTGCCGTTTGGAGGCCGGCCTTCGACACGTCCAATCTTCGAGAGCGTTTGCTGGCTGTTTCCAGTACCTGACCAATGGTGATGTAATTCTCCGTCGAGTTAGCAAACGAGAACGGTTGTCCTGGCTCCGACGGGCGAATGTCCTCGGTTTGCACGAGCAGGCGAGGATTGGGCCGCAGACCAGCTTGCATACGCGCTCCCAAGGCCTGCTCCACGCGTGCTGCGCCGACTTGCAGCTCCGGGTTGTTCCTTAGCGCTTCATGAATGGCTTGTTCCAAAGTCAGGCTAGCTCCAGCGGAACAGGGCCAAGCGTAGAACAGAAAAGCGAAGACGGCGAAAATCCACACTTCTAACAGATAACAGGAGCAGGGCAAGCGCGCTAAAGGAATTTGTGTGTACGTCCGGCTGCATGGGGATCGAGGAAAGGCTCCTTCGTAGACGGTCTGATCTCGAACGCCGTTTGCTCGGAAGATCTCTAGGCAACGGAGGCGCGGCGGCAACATCCGAAGTCGAAAAATAGAGGTTCATCGTGCTAGGCTTCATGTTTTCTTGCGCCGTTGTGAGCGTAAGAGAAGTCCCGCCTTCCGGAAAAGCAAGCGTTACCCACCAGTTATGGTCGTCTCGCCGGTAACCTGTCATAACCTTCAGACCAAGTTTGTCCGCGTAAAACGTCTTCGCCTTCGGCATCTGGCCGACCGCCATCTTGAGCATCGTCAGTGTGTCTACTACTTGCATCTGCATCTCCTATTCGTTCGTGAGTTGTGTTTCAGTTTGTAAACAGGCTGGAACAAAGATCCACGAGCACCAGCCACAGAGTCCCGCATCATCTTCGAGTGAGTGCAGCGTTCTCGCAGGCAGGCCTTAGCTCCGGCCCGCCAGGTCAGATCGAACTCAACTTGATCAAACCGTGGTCGCGTGTCGCGTATATCGCACCAGTGCTGCCGTAAGTGGCGCCCCTTCACCTGCAATATGCATGACGAAGATCTTATTCTTGAACGGCAGCCATGGCACTTCCCTGAAAGCAAGCGTACGCGGCGCAAATTTTCTCGCGGTTCGCCGGATTATGCCGACCCCGAAGCCACTCTCGGCAAACGCGAGCAGTGTGGTCGGCTCAGTAACGTTTTGCACAATCTGAGGAACGAAACCCGCCTTCGCGCACGCCGCGCAAAACTGATTTTGTCTCTCAAGCGAAATCGTCTCCGAAAGAAAGATCCACTCCAGGCCATCCAGATCCGCTGGCTTGATCGAGCGGCGCTTCGCCAGTCTGTGCCCGCCAGACATAACCAGCAGCGAGCCTTCTTCCGCCACGCAGTGGCAGTCGATTCCTGTCTCATTCGGCAGAGTGGACACAAACCCTATGTCAATTCGTCTTGCCTTGAGCGCTTCGACCTGGGCGGTCGACCGCATTTGCTGCAGCGAGAGTCTCACGGCGGGGTGCCCCGTCTGAAACTTCTTTATTAAGCGCGGCAGAATGCCGCTCCATACGGCAGCACTCGTAAAGCCAATAACAAGGTTGCCGGCTTCTCCACGCACCCGCTGCTCGCTTTCCTTGCGGATACTCTCGAACTGGCCCAGCAATCCTTGTGCTCTCTGGAGCAGCCATCGGCCTGATTCCGTCAGATAAATCCGCTGCCGGCGTCGTACGAATAACTGCAGCCCCAGCTCTTTCTCCAGTCGTTGAATCTGACGGCTTAGCGGCGATTGCGAGACATGCAACCGCTGCGCCGCTCTGCCGATGTGTTCCAGCTCCGCCACCGCCACGAAGTATTCAAGCAAACGCAATTGCATAGTGAGACCTCTTTTGTCTCAACTTGAGCAGATTTTGTCTTTGACAGCAACAACGTAAAAAATCCATCATAAAACGAAGGGAGTCGTTCCGTTCGCGTGAAGCTTAATCTTGTAGCCTCCATTCTGCTTTTCGTCCCGTACGCTCTTTACGGTGCGCACCTGCCCGTCTTGAACCCGGGCGGCCCCGATGCACAGCTCTATGGCCAGGCCGAGCACTACCCTACCGGCTCTTCCGGCACCCGGTTCGAACGCAAATATCTGGTGGGAGACTTCAGTCACTTCGACGCGCTCTTTCCCTCCCACAGCGTTCGCGCCTCTGCTAAGCCGTGGGAATTTCAAAGCCCTGCCGATCCTCCGGAAATCCACTACTCTCACGCAGGCGAGCGCTATGGGATCGCTGACTACCTGAACCATTTTCCAGTCACAGGTCTCTTGATCGCCAAGGACGATCAGATTTTGTTTGAGGCCTACCAATACGACCGCACGCCGCACGATCGGCTCACGTCTCAATCAATGGCAAAAACCATCGTCTCTATGCTGATGGGCATCGCTGTCTCCGAGCGTGCCATCGCTTCGGTTGAGGACACCGCCGGTCAATACATTCCTGAGCTGAAGCCGTCGCCCTACGGCAACAGCAAGCTCGTCGATCTCCTCCATATGTCCTCGGGCATCACCTGCCAGAGCAGCGACACGGACGAGGGCGAGATCAACATCCAAACCCTGAAGACCGGATGCACACAGGCCTTTCCCGGCGGCGTCCACTTTCGGTACTCCGCCGCGGACGCGCAAGTCTTGGGTCTTGTGCTCGGCCATGCAACCCACAAAAGCTTGTCCGCGTATCTCGAGCAGAAGATTTGGAGTCAGATCGGCACCGAAGCAAAAGCTTCCTGGACCATCGGCTCTTCAGGCCAGGACCTCGCCTTCTGTTGCTTCAATGCCACCCTCCGCGATTACGCCCGCTTCGCCCGTCTCCTCGCGTACGACGGTGCCTGGAACGGCACCCAGCTCATCCCGAACGACTGGGTTGTTCGGGCGACCACGATAAGCTCTTCCAGTCCGCAGCTCGCCCCCGGAAAACCGGCGCCATTCTTTGGATACGGCTATCAGGTGTGGATCCTGCCCGGTCAGAGGCGGATGTTCACTCTTCTCGGGTCGAACGGTCAGCGGATCTTCGTCGACCCTCAATCGAAGCTGATTCTGGTGCAAACAGCGGTCATGGAAAAATCCACTGATCGAGCAAAGGATGCCGAGACGATCGGTCTCTGGCTGTCCCTGGTACATCATTACGGTGGGCAATGACGGACGGGCCGCCTAGGCTGTGAGTGCGACGCCCTTTATCGGTTCAGCTTCTCTGTGATCGTCACCGGACTCGCCAGCTGGAATGTCAGCCTCGACTCGCTCGGTATCACGGCCGGCTTTCCGCGGGTAGCAAGCACCACGCCCGTCCCTGCTGCGCCACCCGCCCCGGCCCCAATAGCTGCTCCTTTACCGCCGCCGCCCAATGCGCCGATAATGGCACCCAGCGCCGCGCCGCCGGCAATCTTGGCCGTGTCCGTGCCGGTTGAGGTGGGCCCGCGTTTCTCCACCGAGTTGGTCTGAACGTTGATTCGCTGCCCGTCGGTCGTGTTGATCTCGGTCAGCGCCAGAGTCAATCCCCCAACGCCCTTGGTGCGCCCGGGCTCTTGCGCGCTCACAATCCTGCCCAGAACTTTCGAACCCTTATCTGCAATAACGAACCCATTCCGGATAATGGGCGCGTCTAGGGTCCCGCGAAACGTATCGCCGGTGTAATTGTGTTGCGTGGAAAGCGTCTCGCCCAGCCGGATCGAGAGCGGCGTCCCCTCCGCCAGTTGAACGACGTTCGGTTGCGCTGGAACATCCGCCTGCGGTGGAGCCGCCGTGGGAAGATTTTCCTGCGCCACGTCTGCCCCCGACTGTGGCAATGCTTGCGGATCGGCCTGTCCCACATCTCGTTGCGTCACGGCCGGATATGTTGGCGCCGAGTTTGTCACCGGTGCCGGCTGTGGCGTGTTTTGCACCACTCTCACCGGTGGTAGCTGCGTTTTGGCTACGCTTTGGGTTCGTTTCGCTGTTTTAACTGGCACCGCATGCCGCGGCTCCGGTCTCGGCTTCTCCGGTACCGACGTAGGCGCTGCCGGCTCTTGGCTCGGCTGTTGTGCAGTCTCATCGGGATTCGCCGGAGGCGTATTCGCGGTCGCAGGCGGCGTGGATGCTGCTTCCTCGACGTTTGGCAGCGTCTGAGTGGCTACAATCGACCTGTCTCGCAGGTGAACCACCAGCAATGCTCCTCCGAGCGCCAGCGCTACACCTAGAACGAAAGCAACCACCACTCTGACAAGACTTGGCCGGTCCATGCGCACCTCTACTGATAGAAACGCAGGTTATGGCGAAAACGTTGCGCTTACGGGACGTTAAAATGGGTTATCCGACCTGATAACTCTTTAGCTGACTTCCCTTCCGGCTTCCAAATCGGTCCAGTTCCCGTTCGTCCGGCCACCGTTCTGGCTCCCATGGCGGGCGTCACCGACACTGTGTTTCGCCGGCTGATCCGCAATCAAGGCGGCTGCGGACTGCTCATGACTGAGTTCACCAGCTCGCACGGCGTGGTCAGCACCCGTAAAGCAAAGAAGCCAAACCGCAACTTCCGTTACCTCTACTTCGAGCCCGAGGAGCATCCCATCACCTGTCAGCTCTTCGGATCCGATCCCGATGTGATGGCCGAGGCTGCGAGCGTTTGCCAGGATCGCGGTTTCGATATCGTCGACATCAATTTCGGCTGCCCGGTAAACAAAGTTGTAAAGTGCAATGGAGGCTCGGGTCTGCTCCGCGATCTGCCCCTGGTTGAAGCGATCTTGCGCCGAGTTCGTTCGGTAATTTCCATCCCGTTGACCTGCAAGTTCCGTGCCGGCTGGAACGATCAGGAACTGGTCGCCGTTCAGATGGCTAGGATTGCCGAGGATTGTGGCCTCGCTGCCGTCGCGTTGCATCCGCGCACCCGCGAGCAGGGCTACAGCGGCCGGTCCGATTGGAGCCGCATCGCAGAGGTTAAGGCAGCCGTCAAGATTCCTGTCATTGGCAACGGAGATATCGCCACGCCCGAAGACGCGGTCCGCATGTATCGTGAGACCGGCTGCGACGCCGTGATGATCGGCCGCACTGCTTCTTACAACCCCTGGATCTTTCAACAGATCGAGGCCTATCTCCGCACCGGTTCCTACGCGGTTCCGACCGAGCAGGAGCGCTACGCCATGATGAACACCTACTACCGCATGCTCGAGGAGCACGGCGAATCGGATGCGGTCGGGAAAATGAAGCAGTTCGCCACCTACTTCACGCATGGCGTTCGCAACGGCTCCAAGCTGAGAACCGAAATCTATCGCGCCTCGAGCGTCTCGCAGATTCTCGAGATCGTCGATTGCTTCTTCACGCGCGAGCTCGATCACTCTGCGCAGTCGGTCGAGGACGGGTCGGCGGTCCTGGTTTAAACCGGGTCGGCGGGAACAGGTGAGCGTGAAGCAGGTTCGTCTTATCACTGACGGCGCGTGCAAGGGAAATCCCGGACCGGGTGGTTGGGCTTGCATTCTGCGCTTTGGAGAGCTCAAGCGCGAGGTCTTCGGTTGTAGCCCTCACACCACCAACAATCGTATGGAACTCGCCGCCGCTATAGAGGGCTTCAAACATCTGAAGGAAACCTGCGCGGTGGAGATCATTACCGACTCTGAATACGTTCGGAACGGCATCACTAAATGGATCCACGGCTGGAAGCGCAATAACTGGCGTAAGGCCGATAAGCAGCCCGTCACGAATCAGGATCTCTGGATAATGCTCGATCAGCTGTCCAACGCACATCAGACGGTTTGGAAGTGGACCAAGGGTCACGCTTCGCACGAGGACAACAACCGTTGCGATGAACTGGCCAGCCGCGCCGCCGAAGAGCAGATATCGAGCGACCCCAAAAGAGGGCTGGACGGCTACGCCTTGCATGCCTGACCCGGACCGCAGCGTCAGCCGGATCTGCCTCTTTGGCGGGACCTTCGATCCAATCCACTGCGCTCATCTGACCATTGCGCGCGAGGCGCAAGCTCGCTTCGGGCTCGACCGGGTCTTGTTTATCCCCGCCGCGCTCCCCCCACACAAGGCCAACATGACCTCGACGCCCTACGAGCAGCGGCTCCAGATGGTCCAGCTGGCCTGTGAGCCGTATCCTTCATTCGAGCCCTCGCGGCTAGAAGAAGGATCTGCCTTCAGCTACACCGTCGACACCGTTAGAAAATTCAGAACGACCATCGAAACGAACGACGAACTCTTCTTCCTCATTGGCGCTGATGCGTTCGACGAGTTGGAGACCTGGAAAGATTGGCGGGGCCTGATCACGCTCGTGCGCTTCATCGTTGTAACCCGGCCCGGGGGAAAATACAAAGTGCCGCCCGGCGCATGCGTCGAGCGGCTCGAAGGTCTCGAGTTAGCAGTGTCTAGCTCAGCTATACGTGCACGGCTGGCGGAAGGTTTGGCAACCCCTGAACTTCCGCCTGCCGTGCGCTCGTTTATCGAGACTCACGGTCTGTACCACTACCGCCAACAAACTATTTTGCAGCGGTAACGCAGTACTGATCAAACGCAGCGGTCAGCATTTTGGCAATATGCGGAGCATCGCTGCTTTCAATCTGATGCCGGTGTAACACAAACACGGGCTTGCCATCGCGAAACAGAGCCATTGACGGCGACGAGGGCGGAATGCCGGCCAGCAGTTCTCTTACGCGGCCAACGGCCTCAACGTCCGCGCCGGCGAATACGGTAGCCACCGTATCGGGACGGCTTGCGTGCTGCAAAGCCAGGCCCACTGCCGGACGTGCCTTCCCTGCCGCGCAGCCGCAGACAGAGTTGGTCACCATCAAGACGGTTCCTTCTGTTTGGCCCAGGTACTGATCTACTTCTTGGGCCGTTCTTGCTTCCTTGACGCCGTATTGCGTCAGATCATGGCGCATAGGCGCGATTAATTGTTCTGGGTATCTCATAATTTGTCGTTCGATTAAGTGCCGGTTCGTGCGGTCTGCACCTTCGGTGTCGCCAGGTATCCGACGATCGTATCCTTACGGACCTGATTTACTACGATCTCGTCAGGCTGATGAGCCTTCAACGTGTAGAACTGGATCGGCTCGTTCGTATTGCGGTCCTTCTTCTCCACCGTCTTATCATCGGCGGTGATCGCGATGGTGAACTTGTTCCGTTTTACGTCCACCTTCTTCAGTTCCACCATCACATCACCCACACGCGTGGCCTGCTTGGATTTGTTGATCGTGAATTCCGAGTAGTTCCGCTCACCCAATTCGCGCAGAGCTTGCAGCTCTTTGCCGTTCGTGGCAATCAGGCTCGAATGGTTATCGAGCTCGCCGGTCGCACGCTTCAGGTTTGCCACTGTTTGCTCCAGCTGGGTCTTAGTGTTGCCCAAGTCGGTCTTAACGGTCCCAACGTCCGTCGACACACTCGCCAGCTGGGTGGTCGCGGTGTCGGCCGTCTGCTTAACCTGGGAAATCACCTGCTGCTGAGCCGCCTGCTCCTGATCGACCTTCTCCTGCAGGCTCTGCACCTTGCGTTGAGCATCGATCTTTGCCTGGCCCACCGCTACCTCGGCTGCCCGGCGCTGCTGCGCCAGCCGTCCCTGTAAATCCTCTACGCTTCGCCGCGAACGCCGGACTTCCTCATTGGAATCCACTCGCATGCGTTCGATAGCTCCATTGAAATCGGCCGAGAGCTTGGCGAACTCGTTGCGGTTATCGGTTCTTACTCGGTCCAGTTGTACGAACAAAAAGATGTTTGCCGCCGCCAGCAGTGCCAGAGCCCCTACAAGCAATGGCATTTTCCAGTTTGGGCTGGACGGAGGCGGGATGATGTAAGTTGGCTGCTGTGGTGCGCTGCTCATGAATCTATTATGTTTCAACCCTATGCGGAAAGTCTTCCAACTGAGTGACGTGCCATGTTCAATCAAAGAGTACTAAAGCCCGAAATTCTTGATCACGTTTCCCCGGAAGAAGCACGCCCCAACCTTGCGGACCTGGTACGCATCAATCGCGATTTCGGCGGCCACTCCGTCCTCCGCAAGACCCTGAGCAAGATCACCGATACCGCGGAGGTGTTTAGCGTGTTAGATGTGGGAGCGGCGTCCGGGGATTCGGCGCAGGTGATACGCGGCCTCTACCCGAACGCGCGGATCACAAGCCTCGACTATAACCAGGTGAACCTCGAAAAGGCTGCCTCACCCCAAACTCATTGCGAATGCCTTCGCACTTCCCTTCGGCCCCGCCAGTTTCGACTACGTCCTAAGCTCGCTTTTCCTTCATCACTTCACCAATTTCGAGGTAGTCGAGCTTTTGCGCCAGTTCCATCGCATTGCCCGCAAAGCCGTGATTGTCTGCGATCTCGAACGGCATGTCATTCCATACCTGTTTTTGGTAGCCACAAAACGCCTGTTTGGATGGAATCGGATTACCGTGCACGATGGCCTGATCTCCGTCCGCGCCTCATTCCGAAAAAGGGAACTCGCCAGGCTCGCTACCGAAGCGGGAATCGAAAAGACAGAGCTGGCAGTGTACCGGCCGGCTTTCCGTTTAGCGATGATCGGGCGGAAGTAGATGCCGGTGGGCACTCGGAGGAAATACCCACCGGTCGCGGTGGCCAAGAGGCCCACGCTTGTCTTGGAACCGAGCTTATCACAGACTTTTAGGCTGCAAGAAGCCCGTCATCGGTAGTCGTACCAGGTACTAGACAGCCCCTCCCGCTCCGGATGCTTCGGCTGCCAGGAGCGCTCCTGAAGTACTTGCTCGGGAGCTCCATTGGTTTTCTTCAGGCCTTCCCACCACCAGCGCATAGCCTACTACTCCCAGCACAAGAACACCGCAGGCAATGGCAAACGCGGCGAAGAACGAATGTGTGGTCTTCAACGTGTATCCGCTTACCACTTGGCCGACCACTCCAGCGAGATTCCCAAAACCATTCTGGACACCCGTCCATTTGCCGGCGGCCTGTGATCCGGCCAGCAGTTGAGTAAGCGCCCAGTGATTAGAAGACCAGGCGCCGAGCGAGGCCGAAGCCAGCAGCAGCAGCCAGTTCGCGAGCGAAGCATCTACAATCACCACCGCCGGCAGCATCAGGCCGCAACAGCCAAGCAGCCCCAGGCAGACAAACCACTGGCGTACGCGCCCGGCATTCCATCCGCGACGGATAAGCATGTCTGCTAGTACTCCGAACAGTACCGAGGAGCCTGCTACGGTCCAGAACGGCAGCGATCCGAAGAGCGCCAGCCGGTCGCGCGTGTAATGGCGCTGAGTTTCGAAGTAGTAAGGCAGCCAGTTCAGAAAGATAAACCAAGTGTAATTACCGCCAAACAATCCGAGCGCGGTGCCCCAGAGCGCCCGGCACGCCAGAATATCCCGGAAGCTCGGCATCTTCGCGGTCGGAGCGACGTCGCGATGAGGCTTACTCGGGAGCCGCGGAACCAGCAGACACCAGGGGATCAGCCACAGCAAGCTGGCGCCGCCGATAATCAGGAACATGCCGCGCCAGGAAACCCACTCGATCATCTTGACGCCCAGCAGAACTCCCAGCGCCGGCCCGAGTTTCGACCCGGCATCGATTAGGGAATTAGCCGTGCCGCGAAGCTGCTCCGGAAAACTGATGACGATGATTTTCGAGTAAGCCGGATACGCGATTGACTCGCTGAAGCCCAGCAGAAACCGCAGTCCCAGGATGGCGCCGAACGATCCCGCCAGTCCGGTTAGGCCTGTCGCAGCCGACCACAACAGAAAACCTCCGGCGTACGCCCAGTTCACGTTCCAGTGATCCACAATCTTGCCCGCAATCAACTGCGAAAAGGCATACGTCAAAGAGAACGCTGCGAGCAGATAACCAAGCTGGTCAGGCGCGATATGCAGCTCGCTCGAGATACTCTTGGCCGCCACGCCCAGGTTGCCGCGGTCAGCGTAGTTGATTGCCACCGAGATAACCAGCAGCACGAGCGCGAACCAGTGAAGAGTCCGCGATGGTTTCCGGCCTTGCATACGCGGTCAACTCTATCAAAGAGTGGGCTGCCGGGTTAATGGAGATAGAAAAGGCTGAGCCGGGGAAGACTCGCTCGTTCAAGCAGCGCTGTGTCCAGGTACCGGCGCTCGAGCATCGCAAGCTGATCGGCAGTCATTTTGCCGCGGTACGGCTTCAATTCGCGATCGAGCGACTCGCGAATGGCGTACAACGCTTCCTCAGTCTCGTGGGAACGCAGCGCTGCCACTAGCTTTTCCTCAAGCGCGGTAAGCCGGCGCTCCAGCTCTTCCAGATTTTGCATCCGCGCTTCAGCATCGCTGGCTAACGCTTCGAGGGACGACGCAATTTCGCTGAACGGCGCTTCTGTTCTGGACCGGATCGCCGCAGCCGCGCTGCTCAAATGCCCGCGCAGCTCGTCGGCGGTGAAAGGTGCCTCTGCGGGAGCCGCACCGCCCATTTTGGTGGGCGCGCGACGACCAGCCTCCAGTACCGCCTGCGCGCAATAAGCGACGGAGTTGACCTGCTGCCGCTTCTGCTTGCGGCCGCGCCACTTCTCGAAAGCTTCATCGATGCCTTTCAAGACAGCTTCGAGCGGGATGCCGGCGGTTTTCCAGGTCTCAATCAGGGCCCAGTCGAGCGGCGAGAGCAGAAAAAGCACCGTGCCCCGCGCACGCTGAAAATGCTCCTCAATCTCGGTGAAGTAGTTGAAGTAGTTCTGCGGCCAATCCGCTTCCGGATCTTCTGACCGACCGGCTTCGCTCAAGCGATGGCTCCACCATCGGCCCGCACGCCGCCCGAGGAAATGCGCTGCATCGCGCCTCCATCGGGGCTCAGCAGCAGAAAGCCTTGTGCGTCCAGACCGGCAGTCACCCCGCGAACCCCATTCTCTTCGGCCACCACTCGCCGCCCAATCACGTAAGTCGAAGCGGCTGTGAAGGCGCGTAAGATCGCTTCCGGCCCTTTCTCGATCAGCAGTTTACAAAAGGTGTCGACCGACTCGAGAAGCTGACCAATCAACTTTTCGCGCGATTGTGGTCGCCCGCCCATGGCGAGCAATAACGACGTTGCTGGTGTCCGGAGGCCTGCCGGGAAGGAAGTGTTGTTGACGTTGATACCGACGCCCGCCACGATGCAGTTCTCATGCAGCTGAGTCAACACCCCGCAAACCTTCTGCTCGCCGATCAAAACATCGTTCGGCCAGCGTAGATCGGTGGCCAGGTGTGTGCATTTGTCGATGGCTTCGGCGGTTGCGAGCCCAACCAGCAGACTCGATAGCGGCAGTTCTGCAGGTGAGAGCGGCAATCGCAGCACGATCGAAGCGTAAATGCCGGCATCCTGCTCGGAGATCCAGGTCCTGCCCAGGCGCCCGATGCCGGCCAGCTGTTCGTCCGCAATGACCACCGTTCCGTGCGGCGCCCCGGCTTCCACCAACTGCGCCGCTTCCGTCATCGTGGAACCGACCGACGGAAAGTACCGGATGTCGTTCTCAGGCCGAAGCTCGCGGATGGCTGCAATATCCAGCCGCATCAGATCTCAAGTCGAAAACTAATATCGACGGCTGTTGCTGAGTGCGTCATAGCGCCGCAGGAGATATAGTCGGGACCGGCTTCGGCATAGGAACGAATGCTCTGCAGATTGATGTTCCCCGAGAGCTCGACCGTTGCGCGTCCCCCGATGTACTCGACCCACTCACGCGCCTCCGCCGGGGTCAGGTTGTCCAGCAGCAAATGCTTCGCGCCGCTTTCAAGCGCTTCGTCGAGTTCGGCACGCGTGCGAACTTCGATCTCGATCGGACCTGTGTAGTCTTTCACTCTCGTGAGTGCCTGGCGCACTCCGCCCGCCGCCGTAATGTGATTGTTCTTGATCAGCACGGCGTCAAATAGGCCCTGCCGGTGATTGGTAGCCCCGCCCGCCGCCACTGCGTACTTTTCGAGAAGCCGAAGCCCGGGCGTGGTCTTGCGCGTGTCGAGCACTTTGGCTTTCGTCCCCGACACGGCATCCACATGCTTGCGCGCCAGCGTAGCCACTCCGCTCAGACGCTGCAAGAAGTTCAAAGCAACACGTTCACACTCGAGCAAAGTGATGGCGGAACCGGACACCGCAGCAAGCACATCGCCGTCCTCGACAGATGATCCGCTCCATTTCAAAATTTGCAGATCAGCCCCGCCGCGCTCACCGTAGATCAAAGGAAGAAGCTCAATGCCGGCGAGCACAAATTGTTGCTTGGCTAGGAAACGCCCGCGTGCCTCCAGGTCAGGGGGAACAGTTAACCGCGATGTCACATCGCCCGGTCCGATATCTTCCGCCAGCGCCAGTTTTACCGCGCGGCGAATCTCTGGTTGATCGACCTCGAACATTCCTTACTCGGTGCTCTCGAGCGATCGCCGGTTCTTTTCAAGCTGGGCGTAGTAGCCGGCCAGCTTCGCTTTTAGCGTGTCGACCACGTGCTCGGGCGCCTTGCCCAGAAAGACGGGATCCGCCAGTTGGCGCTCCGAGTTAGCGATCCCGCGCTCGAGCGTCGTGATCTCTTTAAGAAGGCGCGCGCGTCCTTCCGGCGAAAGATGGACGTGGATCTTCAACGAATAAGGCGCGGACGTGTGAGACGGCTCCGTTTCCTGTTTGAGCCGCAGCTTGGCCAGGCTTGCCACCGCTGCGATGTCGCGGTCTCTGAAGGCGTTGCCGTACATATGGATCGTTGCGTCTAAAACCGACTTCGGATCGAGCTTGTTATCGGCGCGCATCTCGCGCGCGGCCGTGACTACTTCTTGCAAAATGCCGAACTGCACAATCCGTTCTTCATGCCGGCTCTCCCGGGAAGCCTTCGGGTAGCTCGCGAGCGAAATCGATCGAGGCTGCCCGCTCGTTTGCGTTTCTCCATGTACCAGGCGCTGCCAAAGCTCTTCAGTCACGAAGGGCATGAAAGGATGCAACAGGCGGAGCATGGATTCGTACACGAAAAGAGCCGCCGCCCAATGCGAATCGAGGCCAGAGTTCTCGCTGAAGCGCAGCTTCTTCACCTCGAGGTACCAATCGCAGAAATCATGCCAGGCGAAATCCCACAGAGTCTGAGCAGCTTCGTGATACCGATGCAGTTCGAGAGCACGATGGACGGTTGCTGTCGTTTGGTTCAAGCGATCGAAGATCCACTCGTCTTCGAACGCATCCGACTCTGGAGCCTGAGAATCGCCGGTCGGAGTCCAGCCGGCCACAGCTGATCGCTCCATGTTTATAAAGAGCAGGCGCGACGCATTCCAGAGCTTATTGGCAAAGTTCTGACCGGCCTCCATTCGATCCTCTTTGAGCGCGATGTCCGAACCTGCGGCGGCCGAGATTAACAGGGCGATGCGGCAGGCATCGGTACCATAGCGATCCATGATCAGCAGCGGATCGATCACGTTGCCCTTGGTCTTCGACATTTTCTGCTTGTCGGCATCGCGCACCAGGCCGTGAATGTGAACCTCGCGGAACGGCACGTCACCTGTCATCTCCAGGCCAAGCATGATCATGCGCGAGAGCCAGAAGAAGAGAATGTCGAAGCCGGTAATGAGCAGCGAGGTGGGATAGAAGGCTCGCAGGTCGGCCGTATCGTCGGGCCAGCCAAGCGTAGAGAAGGGCCACAGCCCGGAACTGAACCAGGTATCAAGAACATCTGGAACTTGCTCGAGTTCCGTTGAATGACAACGCGGGCAGGTGGACGGTGTTTCGCGCGCGACCGTCATTTCATGACAGTGGCGGCAGGTCCACGCCGGTATACGATGGCCCCACCACAACTGCCGGGAGATACACCAGTCGCGGATGTTCTCCATCCACTGAAAGAAGAGAACCTCGCGATCATCCGGAACGAAGCGGATTCGGCCATCCCTCACCGCGGCCATCGCCTTAGCCGCCAGCGGCTTCATCCGCATGAACCATTGCGTGGAGACAAGCGGCTCGATGATGGTATTGCTGCGATCGCATTTGCTGATACTGACTGTGTAGGGTTCGGTTTTGACCAGTTCGCCGGATTCCGCGAGCGCGGCCAAGACTCGTCTTCGCGCCTCAAACCGGTCGAGCCCCGCATACTGACCGGCATTGGACGTCATGCGTGCATCCTCGCCGATCACTTTTATCGAAGGAAGATGATGGCGCTTGCCGATTTCAAAGTCATTCGGATCATGCGCCGGAGTCACCTTCACCACGCCTGTCCCGAACTCTGGATCGACGGCGGAATCGGCGATGATCGGGATCTCGCGCCCGAGCAGCGGCAGCACTACCGTCTTGCCTACCAGTTCTCTATAACGCTCGTCGGCGGGATGCACGGCCAGCGCTGTGTCGCCCAGCATCGTCTCAGGCCGGGTAGTTGCCACGGTCAGGAAGTTGTCGCCGCCGCTCACGCGATAGCGCAAATGCCAGAGATGCCCTTCGGTCGCTTCGTGAACGGTTTCAAGATCGGAGATAGCCGTCTGGCAGCCCGGGCACCAATTGACCATGTACTCGCCGCGATAGATTAGCCCGCTATCCCATAGGCGCACGAATGCTTCACGAACCGCGCGCGATAAACCAGGATCCATCGTGAAGCGTTCCCGCGACCAATCGACACTCGCGCCTTCCCGCCGGATTTGCGAGACGATTCGACCGCCGTACTCTTCTTTCCATTGCCAGACGCGCCGCTCGAATTCTTCGCGCCCGAGTTGTTGCCGGGTTATGCCTTCAGTGGCGAGCTGCCGTTCCACAACCATTTGAGTTGCGATGCCCGCGTGATCCATTCCCGGCAGCCAAAGCGTGACTTCGCCCTTCATGCGATGCCAGCGCACGGCCACATCCATCATGGTGTGCTCGAACATGTGCCCGATATGCAGCGAGCCGGTGACGTTAGGCGGCGGAATCACGATGGAAAACATGCGGCCAGCTTGCGCTTCCGCCGCTTTCGCCCGGTAAATGCCCGATTCGATCCACCATTGCGCCCAGTGCGGTTCGAAGCGCTGAGGCTCGTAGACCTTGTCAAGTTGCATGCGGAATTTCAGCGTAGCATCCGAAAACAGCATCAGCCGGTGAGCGGAGAGACGGTGACACGAGGGTGTGTTTAAATGGGAAAGGTTCGCAAGGGAGCGGCGTGTTCTTATGCCAGACCGTTTACGAACAGATGCTCCTCAGTAGCTCAACGGTAGAGCATTCGGCTGTTAACCGAAGGGTTGTAGGTTCGAATCCTACCTGAGGAGCCAAGCCTTTTCAGGCACTTAGCCTTCTCCGATCCAGTGCCAGAATCAGTTAATTAGACTGACTTGTACCGAATCTTGTACCACGCTCTCCGAATTCCCGCTTGCAGCTGTCTGCGGGGCGAGTGTGGTCTTCTTTGAGATACCCTCAACAGCTTTCCGCTTAGCTTCAGTCCGCACGTGGGAGTAGTGCCTAACCATGTCCTGGGAGACGTGCCCTGCCAATTCCTGGATTACCTGATCACCAACGCCGCTCTCCGCTAGATCGGTCACGAACGTGTGCCGGTTGTCATGCCAGCGCCCCGTAACGTTCGCGCTGCTCCGAGCATTCCTCCAAGCCGTCTTCAAGGACGTCTGCGGTTTCGTGGGATCTTGAGGAGCCGGCCGGCCAAACGGGAAGACATACCACTCCGGCATTGCCATCCCGAACCGCTCTGTGTACCATTTCGAGTACTCGACTGCCACAGAGAGTAGCTCCTCATTCAGAGGTATCGTCCTGCCTGTTCCTGCGGCCGTCTTGCTTTCACCGACCGTCAACATGCGCTTGACTAGATCAAATCGGTTCCATTGCAGCGTCCGAATCTCTTTGTCACGCAATCCGGCATGCTGGGCAAGCATCGTCGCCAGATAGATTCCCTTGGAACGCTTTGCTCCCTTAGCCGCTTTGGTCAACCCTTCTTTTTCCTCGATAGAGAATGCCTTGCCTACTCGCTTCGTGATCTTCAGCTTCAAGCTCTTCTGCTGCCTGAGCTGAGCTCGAATAGCCCCTGACTGGGCGACTGGTAGCAAGCGGAGCAGGAATCCAACCTCCTCGTTTATGGTCTTAGGGGCAGCGTCTTCCGAGAGCCGAGAGGTCTGATATTTGATCACTGACTTGTCCGTGATATCGACCGCCATGAGATCACCGAGTTGGCGCTCAATGTGAGCCAACGCATACTTGGCAAACGTTGCGGACTTCGGATGTCTCACCTTGTAGGACTTGAGGAAAGCTTTAGAGAGCTGTCGCAAGCCCTTGATCCGCTCGTCGCGGGCGTCCACTATGCCGTTGAAGCCCTGCTCAAGCTCTCGCCTCCGCTGCTTCTCTGCTTCCTTGGCAACAGTCTTTGATGCCGTCTTAGCTGATTCCTTGATCACCCGACCCGCGAAGATGAACTTGTAATACCAGAGCCGGGTGTGTTTCATCCCGCCTGTCTTCTTGTCTTTGTACTGCGGGCGGAAGACGCTCATTTCGAGCCCTTATTCTTGCTGCCCTTTGGACGGCCGCCTAGCTTGCCGTACTCGCGCATGCGCCGAAGAAACTCCTTCTCGCCCCAGGCTTCCCGCCTGGCTTCAACGCTGCGCTTTGCCATCAAGCTAGCTGCTTTCGATGCTTCCTTGTCGCTGCCCATATCATCATTATAACCTAACGTTAGGAAGATGTAAATATCAACGATTCGGAATGATAGGCTAAGCGGAACGTGAAGTGGATCTACAAAGTCACGTATCCGAACGGGAAGATATACGTCGGCATGGACCTTACCGGAACGTTTCGTTACTTCGGTTCTCCAGACAGTAAGAGACTTGTGGCTGATTTCACTGCTGAGGAACGCCGCGACTTCACGATTAGACGAGAGATTCTTTGGGAATCTGAAGATGCGGCAGATGAGGTCGTGAGAAAGAAAGAAGTAGAGCTTATCAGGCAGCTACGGTCGAACGATCCTGCTATCGGTTACAACAGATGGCCTAAATTTAAAGCCTGAGTTAGGGTACGCGTTTAACGCGGTATACGCGTTAAGTGGGTAACTCGGAGGACTTACCGCGTTTATGGCGTACTCTAGGGCAGAAAAGGCCCTATACCCTGGCCGAACTATCTAGCAGCAGCGGGCGAGCTTGCGATGTTTCACCTGGTACCCTACTAATCTAGGAATGAACTCCATTTCGTCTTCCATTCAAGCTCGCAATCGGAGGTCGTAACGGTTCCGAGATACAGACCACGGACTTGACGGTCCGCAATCACCTGTTCTCCTTTGGATAGCTTTGCAAGATTCCGTATAGCTGCTTTTACAAATTCCGCTTGCATGCGCGAAGACTCAAACTCGTCTAGGGCCGGCCCTAAAATGAGGTAAGGCTTATCTAGCAAGTTCTTGGTAATCGACACCACGTTCCCGCTCAAGCGGGTTCGTCCCTTAAACTCCTCGTCGCCCGCTACTTGGTTGCGTTCATACTCTGCAATTATCTTCGGAACAAGAATCACTTCTCCCAATTGCGCTCGGCGTTCCCTTTGCGCTTGCAAGCGAGCAATTGCTCGCGGGGCTGCTTTGGGCAAACCTAGATGATCTTGAGCGGAAATGTAATCATCCCAGAACTCGGGATCTCCCTCGTTAAGGGCCTGAGCGTATCTTGTGAACGCTTCCAGGCTTTCACAGCGGGCAAAGCTTCCGTGGAGAGAAGACCAGTTTTCCGGCCACATGTCAGCGGCGGAGCAAAAATATACCAGTGGGGTAACCAATCGCGCGGGGCAACCTACCTCAATCTTGGGAGAAAGCCCGGAAGTGGCACCTTCAAAACCTACAAAATTAGGTTTGGGGGATTGCTGACGGTGTTTCCTGGACGCATTAAGCGCATTAAGGCAGTAAGTCCCCGCGTCCTAGCTCGAGCGGGCTTTAGATCAGAAGCCGAAACCGCAGCTGGACGCAATGACACACAAGCGCGAGTAGCGCCAAGAGCCACCGCTAGAGAGAACCGGCCCGCAACAAATACGACGAAAACTGAGCATCTCTCAACAGGATGCTCAGGCTGGATTTGGACTGTTACTCTGTCTGCCCTAGTGAACGTAGGGAAATCCTTGAAGGTTGGGATTTAAACGCCCCAGCTCTCGAATAAGCTGAGGAACATCGCGCGATACTAACACTCGTACGGCGTGCTCCTCTGTGGTGACATCGACCCTGGTCTCCGATAGATACTCTAGAGCCAGCTTCCAGCGGATCAACACTTCGCTGAGATCATCATCAGTTAACACCGGCATTCGGCTGGCCCCAGTCTGCCTTTTACTTAGTAGTCTCGTCTATTGGTACTTTTATGGTGAGAAATTTACTACTATGGCTGGCAGTCAAGAATCGAACGAAGAAAGCTCTGGTAGTGGCTCAATTTGAACATGCGCTACACGCCACGCTAAACAGCCCAAATACAAAGGCTACTCTAGTCCCGGTACGGCTATCCTCCTAAGGCTGATGGAATTGCTTGCACGTTTCGCGCAAGATTGACACCAGTCAGCAAAGACTGGCTTGTCTCTGTTTGCTTGAAGGGGTTGCGAATCGGAAGCGCAGCCCCTCTTTTTAAGAGATGGTTTACTGACATGGCATTCGATTACCACGATTGGCCAATCTCACAATTGGAACTTACAGCCAAAGAACAATTAGGGGCGGCCACGGCGTCTCTGGCTGCGGGCGAAGAACATGCGCTGGAACGCATTGATAACTGGAGTCGGACGCTGGATCGCATTCGCGAAATCAAAGAACACAAAGCCGTTTCTGAATCCTAGCCGGATATTTTGCCGAGAGAGTCTACCGGAGTTAGAGGAACGCTCGTTTCGAAGGACCGAAATGACAGCCGAACAAATTCGAGAAAGTTGGGTGGCGGCAGCGATCTTCCTTCTGCTCTGGGGCATATTGTTTTTACTCCGGTATGTCCCTGGACTTAATCGGGGGCCAGACGATTAGCCGCGAATATCCTGGCCAAAGATAGCGCTTGACTCGTCCGACCCTCAAGGGGCATCTGGTCGTGGTGCACCAGAGCCAGAATGCACCCCCTTTCAGCTTGCCGCAACGATTTCAGTCAGAATACTGGGATCTTTGCGCGAGTACGGAAGAGTTACACCGTACCCTCCTTCACTATTCGAAGAGTCGAGCTTCTAAGAATCCCAAGCATTAGCACGCAAGCCACAGAAATGGTCGGAGGAAATAATTGTTTGTACGGCACATCTGCCAGTAGCTAGTGGATAGGAATCACGCTACAACCAATTAAGGCTGTTTGAATGGCATTGTGTCCGGAGTGCTTGGTGCTGATGGATCGCATAACGATCAAAGTCCATGATCTTCGTGTGGCAACGGATCATATGGCTATGGTGGCGGGAGTTGGTCAGCGCGCGGCATTCCGGGCTTCCAGGGACAAGGTACAGAAAATAAGAGCGGAGCACCAGATCTTAGCGGCCAACCTCACACGCCATCGAGCGGAATCACATTACCAGGCGGCTTCGTCGTAAACGGAATTGCTCAGGCGCGGATCTATCGGAGGGAGGCGAGATCTTTGCCTTCTTATGCCGGGTTTGTCAAAGGGATAATGTCGGTTAGAGCATGAGGCAAACTTTGTTTGTTCCTCAATTTGGCGCAGACTGGAAGCGGGTTCTGGATTTACTTCCGGCGCTGCTTTGCCGGTGATACATCTTCGACCGAAGAAAACCACAAGAAATCGTGAAAACGACGGTTACAAGTCTGGCATCTCCACGGAGTTGCCCCCACGAGGAGGAACGGCCAGTCACGAAACTGCTTCCTTGATCGCGGTACACGCATCGATTGACAATAGGGGCACATAGCAACTACAAGAAAGATCACGTCGACAGTCGTTCTTCTCACCTTCGCGAGAGATAGAGCAGAAAACTAACAAGCATGCTTATTTTGTTGCGACGCCTTGTATGGGTCTTTTTAGAATGAACCTTTCAAGGGTAAGGGCTTTCCATAGGACTACAACGCCGGGGAGCGATCCCGCGCGGGCGGCTTCATCACTGGTCGATGGGTGTGAAAGCTTCAGCAAAGATTACTAGCCCCGCTTCTTAGGCCGCTAACACCCTGCAAAATTGCCTCAGTTCACCTTCCCTGAATTCCCGCCGTACAACGCAATATGTAGCTGTGCAAGTTCCTGCGCATCCTTGTCTTCAGATTGCTCAGCTGCCCACTGCCGGACGACCAGCGCCGCAGGCACTAGCTTTTCAAGTTCTCGCTGGACATAATCCCGGAGTTCGGGGGTCGCAAGAGCTTTGTCGATAACCTCGAATGCTGCTTTCCTGGCGTCCCAGGCTTTCTGTTGCTCACCTCCTGCCTGGAAATCGTCCCGCTTAGGCTGGTGAGAGTTTAACTCTTCCAGTCTCTTGCGAGCTTGCTCGATGTCTAAGTGAAGTTCGTCTTTCATTTCTGTGTATTGTGCATCCTTTCTGCGCTACGCTGGGCCCTGTTCCCGGCAGGCGTCACAAAGGTAACGTGCAGGCTGCGCGGATCCTTCTTCTGTTCGACGACTTTTAGCTTTGACCAAAGCTTTTCCCAAAGCAGGAGCTCATCGGTAGTCAATCCGGAGAAGTCGTACTGCGGCTCGGCGCTTTCCTGAACTGCGATACCGAAGGCGATCTTCTTCTCTTCGTTCAGCTCTCCGAGCAGCCTCGCTTCAAGCTCCAACTGCTTCTCGGCCCGGGCAATGGCCTTTAGTGCCAGATCGTTGTCGCGGGTTGCTAGCGCTCTGGCTTCCCGGAGAATGGCGGAAGTCTCCCGGTTCAACTCCCGTAAGCGGTCAAAGAGCGTATCCGCTTGCGTCTCTTCGGCCGCCTGCTTCGCTTGAGTCAGAGCGGCCGGGATATCGTTCTGTTTGTGCCGGTGAAGAGCGGTGAGCGATATTCCAAACTGTTCCGCTATGTTCCGCAACGGGTCGCCGGCAAGGATCTCCTGGTCGATGGCCTCCCGGTCTTTATGACGGCAAATCGTGCATGTCTGTGGCATGGTTAACTTCTCCTCTTCCTTTTCTTGTTTCTTCATTCTTAGTGGTTCCCGCACACTCTTCGCCCGTGCACTTCGCCAGTAAGATCGGCACGAAGTCAGCCCAGCGGAGAGTCACCGTGGGTTCTGTGCGGTTCTTAGCATGAACGAGCAGGGCCAGTGTGCTTGCGGCCCTGTACTTCGCGTAGTGTTTCCAGAACGTGGTTGAGACATTCAGGCTCTCGCAGTTCTTGCACTCTACATAGGCATTACAGATACGCCTGGCAGCGGGTGACAAGACGATATCTTCTCCGCACTGACCCATTCCCCTGCTCTCGACATCTGCGTCTTCGATCTCCGGGTTCGAATGCTGGAGTACTTCCGCAGATCATCCCTGACCAGGTGTTGCAGCCGTCTCCCTTTCGCTTTGGCAGGCAGCACTGGTAGTCACGCGTCAACCTTCCGCACTTGCGCGTCTGCGGCATCCAGGAACTTCCCTGGTGTTTCCCTTTTCAACATCCGGGCAATCAGCTTTGAATCCGCTTTAACTCCCATTGCCGGTGTCGCTATGGTGGTCACCTTCCAGCGAAGATTGAGGAACACCCCGCAGCTTGTGCATTTGAAGGGCGGCCGGCAGGCGATACGCAGGTCTGTATTGCATCGCCAGCAAGTGAGGTCATACATCTCCTGGTTCCTCATCCGAGCCGCTCCATCACTCTTATCGGCCCAGAGTATGAGGCCGCCTGAAGTCGGAGTCTCGTACTTGCTTCGGTTCGCGAGTACGAACCGGGCGCATCGAAGATTGCTCTCGTCGAAGCCCCGGATTCTGTCCTCCAGGCTGCTGCGTTCCGGCTTTTCGGATGGGCGTTTGCGCTGCTTCAAGCGGACACCTCCCATCGTTGCGGGAATCGCTCGCGGTGTATCTGCTCCGCTCGCTTGAGGAATGCCTGGAAGGATTCGCCTTTCAGCCGCTCGGGGCACTGCTGCACTTTGTACCGTAAAGCGACACTCTCAGATTCGAGATAGAGCACTCGGCACCCGCCCATGCCGAGAGTGCGTATGCACTCCCGGAGCTCTGGCCCGTCGAGGTCTTCCCAGATGCCAATGCGGAGGCCGGTATCTCCCCGCATGATCCGCGATCCGGTCAGATTGAGAATCCAGCTGGCGCGGGCAATCTGTTCGTCCTCCGAAGGATGAATTTCCGGAGCTCGAGCTCCCTGAATCTCAGGAGAAAGCCCGGAAGTGGCACCTACAAAACCTACAAAACCAGGTTCTGTAGGTTTTGTAGGTTCGCTTTCTGCGGCTTTCCATCAAGATACGGGCTTTCGGTTTCCAGTTCATCCATCTTCCTGGCGTGCGTTGTGCTTGTGTGCTCATTGCTAGATCCTCGGATTGATCTCGTATCGGCTGGACGGACGGCCGCCGGTAAGCGATCCCGGTTCGCCCGATACTTCCCGCAGCCACCCAGCATCCCGAAGTATATCTGCACGCTTCTTTTACGGAGTCGGGGGAGTCTAGCCCGCTCCAGTTTTTGAGGTAAACATCCCGGCAGGAAAATAAGTCTTGAAGCTTGCGTTGCTTGATTTTGTTCGCCAACTCTCTTGCTGCTCGTACCTTCGGGGTCACGACGCAAGAGTAGATCCGACTAGCGTGTGACTCCAGGTATTCGCACCAGCCGCTGCTTGCTGAGCGTGCTCACGTGAAACAGTCCCGTGCAATGTATTCCGCTAAGTGCAGAGAGGAGCGCAAGAGCGGGCATGAGCTTGCGGTACTTGCTCAAGTGCATAACAAGGGCCGGATGAAGATCTTCTCCTCGTATTCTTTTCTCCAATTCAGACAGCCAGTCGGTAAATAGCTCCTGTGCCTCTGGGGCAAATCGAAAGCGCACCGGAGATCCTGGATCAAGTTCGACTAATTTGCGGAAGACCAAAGCCGCCTGTAGCTCTAGGTCGGCATTCGGCATTCGATCTACATATTTCCAGTCGGGAGTTGTATCCGGCCAAACCAATAACTGGAACCGCTGGATCAGGCCGTCATTACTCGGGCCGTCCCTGAGGGCATCCACGAGGTAAGACCGAAGCCGACTCGGCTGGATACCGCCCAACATCGACATACAGCAAGCGTCAACGTGGATCGTTCCGCGCCCGATCCGGTCTATGGTGTGGCCAGTGTCGCCATTCCAAGCCTGCAGGCAGAATGACCGCTCACCTTCCCGCCCCTGCTTGTCAAGTTGGCTCAGCCAGCCAGTAAGCTCGTCCCGGATGACGAGAATGCCCGCCGGGTTCTCGCTCATTGTCTGGTGCATCGCCTCGAAAGTGGCGTCGTTCATAATCACACGCGTTTGCCTAGGCCGCTCCGGTTTGTTGCTTGGCCTAGCTGGTCCTGTCGTGCCCTTCTTAATACTCGCTTTGAACTGCTCTTTCCAGGCACCTGACGCAAGCTCATATTCCACGTTGCTTTGTTCGAAGTCCTGCAATGCCAACTCATGCTGTTCTCGAAACTCTTTCTGAATTTGCTCCAAGGGCCGCGTGATTGCCTGGATCACAGGCGACTTCATGAAACCTGGTGGCCCAATGATTCCGCCCCAAAGATTAGGGAACTACCAGCCATCCGGTATCGTGCTCCTTTGGTTGAATCCGTGCTCGTCGGTTTACCGCTCCGGCGAGACAAAGCATCATCACAACTGCCGGATAGTCCATAGGAACTTGCATGCGTTCGGTCACTTCGACGACCAACGGACGGAGTAATGTTGGCAAGAGCTCTTCGGAGAAGGACAGCACGTCCGGCAATTCACCCTGCAAGGGCTCAGGGTTCGGCCAATCGTACAGGCCGAGTTTGTCTTCTCGAGTCAGCAGTATTGGGGTTCTCTGGGTCATGCGGCCTCGCTTTCACCCGGTACAAGAGTCCAAATCACTGCCCTGAGCCAGCGACGCCAACGCAGTGCTTCTTCAACACAATCAGCAACCAGTTCCGGCCGCCATCTCCGCATGACCCGGCACACTTCAGCCGCCTCCGTGTTGCCCCAGCTCTTGATCCAATTGACCGCTTGCGTGAGGTTATAGATCAGTCCGCCGTTCGGATACTCGGTGAGCGGTGCCGGTGGCTCTTTCGCGTACTCGTCTAACTTGGCTTGCTTGAGCAAGTCCTCCATGTGCCATCGGTAACCCATCTGGAAGAGCTCGGCTTCAGCTAGCTGCTCATGAGTGAAGCTGGGCCGGATGACTCGCGGGGTGTTGGGATCAAGAGCGATCCCGCACCGTTCCGCAAGCTGCTTGATTGCTTCTCCGGGGGTAAGGTCCTCAATCCGCCTGTAGAAATCGATTACGTCTCCGCTGAGACCACATCCAAAGCAGTGGAAGCGCTGACTGGATCCCCAGACATTGAACGACGGTGTCTTGTCAGGGTGGAAGGGACACAGGCCGGAGTAGCTCTCGGGCCCCTGCCTCTTGAGGTCGGCATACTCACCCGCAAGCTGAATGATGCCTAGCTGCTGTTTGATTTGTGGGATGAGGTTCATGGGCGGCCCCCTAACAGCTCGGCCACGGTAGAGGGTAGCCAGTTCGTTAGCGTCTGTGCATCGATGCGCACAAGGTCGTTAGTGCTGAGTGATGCTTGCATCAACATCAACCTAAAATCCTCAATGCAATGTTGAGCCTTGCGAAGGCGTTCGGTTATGATCGTTAGGTCTGAGGAAATAGCAGAGGCTGGGCGGTTGCACCCGCGCCGGCCTCTATCGTTTGAGAGCATTGTTACGCCACCCTCCGGGGATTGTTCTCCAAGAGCCAGCGATTTACTGCCTCAATCTGATAGCGGATCACTCGGCCGCCGCATCGTATAAAGTCGGGCCCTGAGCCGAACATTCGCCAACGCCGAATTGTGACTACTGAGACCTGGAGCGTACGTGCCAAGTCTTTCTCTGATAAGAGCTGGGTTAACATTTATCCTTCCTTGCGCGATCTCTCGTGATCGCGACACAGCTATTTTTGGGGCTCTCGCATCCGAGAGCACAAGACGAGACAGCGAGACAAATGAAAATTATTTGTACTTGCTTTTCTTTCGGGGCTCTACTTCTTGGCAAAATTGCTTTGCCGTCTTCTCTTCCACGATTCGCCTGAAGTTTGTGTCGTCAGTGTTTGAATAGCCCGGTTCTTTGCCAAACTTCTTTTGGCCGCGCTGCCAGTATTCAAATTGGCGAGATGTTTTGTGACCGACTGCTCTCCAGATGTCTGCTTTGATGACCTTGAAAGAACAAGTGCGATTACAGGTAATCAAGAACCGTTCAACCAAATCGCGGTTTGAAGGTGGACCAGAAAGATTTGTTGCAGCGGCCTCAAGATCCAAGGCACTCGCTGGCACATTGGCAGTCGATGCCTGAGCAGATTCACTTATCTGTTGCGAAATCCATAAGCAAAACTCTTTGCTGGAACTCAGCAGGTTCCTAACGGTTCCACAACCCCCACACTCACTGCTGTTCACAAGCTCGAGCTCGTGGGTGTCCGTCTCTCGCATATGTAGATACAGGCAGTACATCCAGCAATCTGAAGCTTTCGCACTGCAGCCCGATGGGCAGAGTGCCCGGCCTGCTCTAGCCGCCACCTCTAAGAACTCAGCCTTTAGGTGTTTGTTCCCTACAAGCCGCCATGAAGAACCGTACTCACCATGCCCGTACAAGCGATGCCCGTGAGCTCGATGCTCTTTGAAGAGTTCGGTCTCTGCTAAAGAGAGGGCGCTGAATTCTTTCTCAAAACCACGCCAGATCTCACCTGGGCTTAGCGAGCCAGAACATATCATCTGTTGAACATTCCTCCAGGAAACTTGGATGTCGTTTTCCGTTTGGACCTCTTTTGCCGGACATGACTCTTCGGCGATAGTGGCGTCGTAGATGGTGGGTTTCGAAAGGCTCGGCTGATAGATGACCAACCAGGAAGGTTTGTAGTAGCCGAATCGCCCTGTGGTATATCGACGGCCGCGTAGCGCTGTGGCAACCTGACGGGTTCGATATGTGGGCCGGGTTCGATACGTGGAGAGCAATGATAGCTACCTTTTGCGGCTATTTTCTACAGGCTAGTCAGTGCTCTTTTCTGCTGGCTCTGTGCCTGGTTCTAATGGAGGGAGCCACTCGGACGGCAGTGTAGCGATGAGCGCCTGCTCGTCGAGATCCCAGGTTGCTGGAACAGCTACCCGCTTCTCTGCCGTCCAACCAATTTTCCGCAGGAACAAGCGGACCGTAACACTCGTTGCTCCAGTCTTCCTTGAGCTGACGTTGAGTGTGTAACTACTTGGATCTGCTTTGTTGGCTACCTTGACTGCAATCTTGCGGGCGACACTGTCACACCAGAGCTGCACCGCCTCAGCCTTCGCCGTACTGAGAATTCGTGAAGCCGGAGCATTCATAACGAATCGTCCGCTTTGAATAGAAAACCCGGGCTGCTCAGCTGCTTTCGGAGTCCGCGCGAATAGTTCGAAATTATCGAGTGCCATTGGTTTGTTAGCTCGGTTATCCTTGCGGTTCCCGTAGATCCGGGAGGACCTGTCTGACTGAGTTGTAACAACATCAGGACACCGACGCAAGCCGCGCTCATAGCATCGCCGTCAATAGAGACCTTAGAGAACAATAGAGGCTAAATGGGGGCTGCTATCTGAGACAAAACAAAGAGAAAATATTTTCCCGCAATTTCTCACGGCTGAAACATACTGCTACGATGTTGTTTTAGCGCCGACTTGTACCGAAACTTGTACTACCGTAGTTAAATCTCGTGATCGTTCTTGATCGCTTGTGAGATGAATTCAAACACCCGGGGAGGCTTTGTTAGCCCGTCAGTGTTATCTTCTGAGTGCTTCCGATATCTAGTGAGCACTGCAGGATTGCCTAAGACCCATAGCTGTTAACCGAAGGGTTGTAGGTTCGAATCCTACCTGAGGAGCCAAACTTCAATTGTTTAGCCTGAGGTCAACACAACGAATCCTAAGCAACCGCGTTCCTTCTGATGCCCAACCAGCGCAGCGACAGTAAATACAATCCGCAACAGACCAAAGCTGCAACTTCAAAGGCCAGAAAGATTTCAGGTGAATCCTGGATGTGGTGCAAGATGCGAGAGGGACTGTGTCGCAGGAGAAGGGCTTCGAGAAGCGGCGGCAACAGACTTGCGATACCAAGCATCGCAGACCAGTTCCTCTGCTGATAACGAGCCGGAATCAGTAGAACGAGAGGAACCACGACCAACAGCATCCGTGGAAAGAGAAGTCCGGCAAAGAGAAATAAAAAATAACCGACAAGCTGCTCTTCACCCGCGTTGCCCCAGTGAAAATCCCTGTCCCGCTTGAGGTCTCGGAGAACTATCACGATCGTCACAAGCACGGCTGTGACGAGCAGTGCAGACATGGCGACGAGCACGCGTTGCCACCAAGGAACGTCCTGTACTACCGCCATCTGTCAATCCTACATGCATACACAAAATGCCGTGACGGTCATGAGTCCGTCACGGCATTCTAGTTAGCAATCAGAACAGAAAGCGAAGCGCAAACTGTACGAGTCGTGGATTGTTGGCCTGTGAACTTACGACACCGAACTGCGCGGTGCCGAACGTAGTGCCGGGAGGGGCAAATTGGACTCGGTTGAACAAATTGAACAACTCCGCCCGGAACTGAATTCGCGCCCTGTCATCTTTGCTAAGCGGGAAGTTTTTGTAGGCTGAGAAGTTCCATTCCGCTACCCCCGCCGATCGCAAGTTGGGGTCAACGCGTGGTTCGTCCCCGAAGGTAAAGGCAGCCGGTTGTGAGAAACACCCGGTGTTGAACCAATCGTTCAGCCTTTGTTGCGCGCCGCCCGACGTTTCATTCGCACAGCCGGCTCCCACATCTGGGCGCGAGCCGCCCCCGAAGGAGTTGGTCAGGTTCTGGCTGGTGCTCATATGCAGCGGAAACCCGCTCTGCAAAGTGGTTACACCCTCCACTCCCCAATCGCCGATCACGCCGTTGAGCCATCCATTAATATTCGCGCCGTACTTCCGGCCCTTGCCGTAGGGCAGATCCATGACGTAGCTCACAACCAAGCGATGGGGCACGTCATTCGCGGAAAGCGAGCGTTCGCCGCGCAGGTTGTTCCAATCCTGGTAAGTGGTGCCGCCGCCGTTTTCGAGCCAGCTTGTCACGGTGTCGCTGTTCGTGATCAATTTCGACCACGTATAAGCGACTTGAATCGACGCGCCATTCGAAAACCGCTTTTGTGACTGAACCTGCAGGGAATTGTAGCTGGAATTGCCGACTCCTTCACCCGCATAGGTGACGCTTTGGTATTGCGGGAATGGACGTAAGAGTTGTCCGGCGGAAACAGTACTGCCGGACAATTGGCCGCTGTTTACCACGCCGGCAAACGGATTCGCAACAGTATTCACCAGCTGGTTGCCTAGAGCAAGAAACTGGTCCGGGAGCTGATTGATATTGGCGGAAATAGGCAGATGCGTGCCCTTTGACCCCGCGTAAGCTACGTCGATCATCACGCTGTTTCCGAATTGATGCTGCACGTCGAAGTTCCACTGCTGCGCGTAGCCGTAGGGGTTGCTCAGCTGCGGAACGCTGATGTTCTGCCCCAGCAGAACCTGCTGATAAGCCGGATTGCGTTGCGGAGGCTGAATGATTCCGTTCGGGAACGGATCGTTCAAAGTGCCGGCGGGCGTAAGGCCGTTATTCAGTGTCGCCGTGTACTGCGTGGTGAACGAGTTGATCGGGTTGTTGTTCGGGCTGTAATCCCAGGCAACATTGTTCGGAATCCAGAAGATCCCATAGCCCGCGTGCAAAGCGGTCTTTTGATTGAGTTGGAAAGCGAATCCTACTCGCGGCGCGAATTGTTTCCAATTAGGATTTATGTTGCTGCGGTTGCGATCGCCGGGGGTATTGACGAGTCCTACTAAGCCGCGGGTATCGGGCGCGAGCGGATTGGTTGCGGTTGGATCGAAGTACGAGATCCGGTCATAGCGCTCCGTCCAGGGTCCGGAGTGTTCCCATCGCAAGCCAAGATTCAGGGTCAGCCGCGTTCCAACGTGCCAATCATCCTGAACATACGCACCGGAGTACAGCTGCTGGCTTGCTACCAAGGCCGGTGTAATGGCGCTTCCGCTTGCGGGATAGCCAAGCAGGAAAGAAGCCAGACTGTTGCCGCCCGTCGGACTCAGCGGATTGCTGGCCGTGAAGTTCGGATCAAAGTTGAAGAGGCCAGTCGGAATGTTGGTCTGCGCATAGTTTAATGTCATACGCAGAAACTCGGCGCCCGCGTGCACAGTGTGTCCACCGTTGATTTTGGTAATGCTGCCGGCCACACGATAGTTGTCGTTCCTGTCTATAATCGTGCTCGCCGCGCCCTGGCTGCAGAAGATATTAGCCGGGTCGTACCCGGAAATGCATGGCACCGGAAGAGCTCGGTTAAACGCCTGCGCATTCAGGCTGGAAGGCCAGTTGAGACTGGTAAGGTCGAAGCCGGTGGTGATGGGCGTGCGGTCGTAACTGAAGCGCTGGTAACTGCCTCGAAGGTCCAAGATTGTCGTGGGGCTCAAGGTAATAACGTCGCTGATCACAAAGTTGTTGGTGTTGAAAGCTTCGGTGCAGCGGTCGACGCACACGCCCGTGCGGAGCGGATCGATTGGCAGGTTGAGGTTGCCCCAATAACTGTAGCGAGCAAAGAGGTGCTGGCTCTGCGAGATGTTCTGATCCATTCGAACCACTGTTTCGTTGTTATTGCCGCCCACGCTGGCATTTGTGACGAAGTTATTCACCAGACTTCCGGCGCCTCCGGCATTAGGCAATGGGTACAGATTCAACATTTTCAACGCTGTTGGATTCAGCCGGGATGACGGGATTATGCCCCCGGTGAAAGCCGTTCGGCTATACAGCGCCTGGCCGGGCGCGCAAGCAGGAGCGCCCGCTACTCCGCATGTGGTGAGCGGATCGTAGATCTGCCCTCCGATGCCCGACAGATCTCCGCCTCGTTGCGCCAGCGTAGGAACGGTCTCGGTAAACGACTGACCTTGCCGTAGTCGAAAGCCCTCCCAGTTCACGAAGAAGAAGGTCTTATCCTTGCCGTTGTAGACGCGCGGAATGTAAACGGGTCCCCCGAGGTTGAATCCGAATTGGTTTTGTGTGAAGGCGGGGCGAGGTACTCCGGCTGCGTTATCGAAGAACGTGTTCGCATTCAGTTCTCGATTGCGGAGAAATTCCCAAGCGCCTCCGTGTATATCGTTGCTGCCCGACTTGGTGGTGAAGTTGATCACACCGCCCGCGAAGCGGCCGAACTCCGAAGACAAGTTATTCGTCTGTACCTTGAACTCTTGAAGCGAGTCCTGCGTGGGTATCATTGCCGTGATGTTGAGGTACGCGCCGTTGACGGGAGCGCCATCGAGATAAATCTGGCTCTGATTCGCCATGCCGCCGCCGATCTGATAGTTGCCCCAGGCAAACGGATTGGTTCCCGTTGGCGTGGAGCCGGATTGGCCCTGCGGGACCACCGAAGGAGAGAGCGCCGCCAAGCTCATCGGGTTGCGGCCGTTCAGGGGAAGTTCGTTTACCTGCCTTTGATCAACTACTGTTCCGAGCGAAGATGCTTCTGCTTGAATAAGAGGCGTTTGGGCCGTTACTTCTACGGTCTGGTTGATGTTACCTACCGCCAGAGTCACGTCGATACGGGCGGTGGTCTGCACGGCTACGGTGACAGGTTCACGAGCCGCTTTACTGAAGCCGGTGCTTACAACTTCGACCCGGTAATCAGCCGGGGTTAGATTGACAAACTGGTAAAACCCTTCAGAGTTCGTGGGCGCAGTTCGTGTTTCGTTTGTTCCTAAGTTGGTTATTGTTGCCTGCGCGCCAACGACGGGTGCGCCAGACGGATCGACGACCGTACCCACGATCGATCCGAACGTGGTTTGGCCAAAAGAGACGGACGGTAGGGACAGCAAAGCTGTACACAGTCCGACAAGACACAACAAAAGTTTCTTGTTCGACATGGAGACATACCTCATATAAACCGGTATGCACACGACTCATTGCTCCGAGGTGCAAACCGGCCCTAAACGTAAATTGCTATCGGATGAGACGAGCTTTTTCGTTCAGATGCTAACTGGTACTGTTTCCTAATTGATAAAGGGGCTCCTGCCGACGCGGCGCTTGCCTCCTTACTGGCACGCGACTACGTAACCGCCGAGCTTCATTTTTGGGGGTTTTGGGATTGTTTGTACTGGGCCATCTCGCGGGCGGCCTCGTCCACTCTGCCCTGCTTTCGATATAGCGCCGCCAAGCCAAAGTGAGCCTGCGCTGAAAGCGAACTTGTTTTTTCGATGCGAATCACCGCGCGCCATGCTTTCTCCGCTTCCGCCGCATCGCCTGACAGTGACTCTACCTTTCCGAGCGCGTATAGGGTCTCGGGCATTTCGGGGCGCAATCGGTCCGCACGTTCGAGTTCCGCCCGGGCTTCCTTCAGCTTTCCTTCTTGCAAGAGCGCGTTCCCAAGCGAGTACGCAGACTCCGCATCGCCCGGCTGAAGTTTAGTCTCAGCAGCAAATTCGATTTCGGCCTTGGGCCACTCGGAAGCGGCGCTATAGAGCTGGCCGAGCGCAAGGTGAACGCCGGGCGTGTCGGGCGCCAGGCGTAATGCTTCGCGGTACTCCCTCTCGCCTTCTTCCACCCGCCTTAACACGGCGTAGTTCTCCGCCAAAGCCTGATGAGAACGGGGGGAATCAGGAAAGCGGGCTTCCAGAGTGTCGATCGCTTCCTTGGAGAGGAGCCCGCTTGCACGCCCCAGATAATACAGCAACTCAGGATCGTTCGGGTGCGCTGCCAACGCAGCGTTCAGATTTGCGACCGCCTCCGGCAGTTTGCCCACCTTCAGCTGTGCGATTCCAAGCAGATCCTGAGCGTGAGCGCGCTCAAGATGAGAAATCGATTCGGAGGATCTACCTTGCGAAAGCAAGGCGTAGCCGAGCATCTGTTCGGCACCGACGAGGTTCGGGTCCAATTTGAGCGATTTTTCCAGGGCCGGAACGGCGTCGATGTACTGATGATCTTCAATGTAGGCAGCGCCCAGGTTCACGAAGGCTGCCGGCAGTGTAGGCGCAAGTTCAGTTACTTTCTTAAATTCGACGATCGCCTGTTTGAGGTCGCCGTTCTTTCTGGCAGCGAGACCATTCTGCACATGCTGGACGACTTCAGGCGAAACGGCCGCTTGCCAGGCAATTCCAAGTGAGACCAGGATGGGAAGCATCAGGGCTGTCCGGATTCCTGGATATCCAGAAATTGATCCGCAGGGACTCCGGTGATTTTCTGCGTTACTCCTGAAGGCCAGAGGATTTCCACATCGGCCGACCGCGACGCTCCAAGTCCGAAGTGCACACGCTTGTCGCTAGCCGAGAGATAGCTGCCGGCTGAGCTCGCATATTGCCACTGCTTATTGACTTGTATGCGGGCTCCGAAGCCATCGCGATTGCTGCGAGTTCCATGGAGTGTGATGGTGAGCCAATGAGCGCCGGCAGCAGGACGGCCACGAAACTCAACGGGAGAGCCACCCAGCACGGTCATTACTACGTCGGGCCAACCGTCATTATCCAAATCGCCGAAGGCGGCGCCCCGGCCTGCAACGGCCGTCTGCATACCTGTGTTCGCCGCTTCAAAACGGCCACCGTGATTCAAGGCGACGAGCGGGGGCTCCAGGTAGTGCATCGATGGATCGATTTCCTGTACGTTGTCCATCACGTGGCTCTGCGCGACGAACAAGTCCTTCCATCCGTCGTTGTTGAAATCGACCAATTGCATGCCCCATCCAGAACTGCCCGCTGAGAGAACACCCAAACCTGTTTCAAGGCTTCGATAACTGAATGAACCGCCACCATCGTTGTGATAGACAGCATAGACCTGCTTGGCGAGGTTGGTCACAACAATGTCGGGCCGTCCATCATTGTCGTAGTCCCGGAAATCCACGCCCATGCCGGCGAAGGGCTTGCCATTGTCGGAAAGAGAAACTCCTGCGTCGAGTGCGCGCTCGGTGAATGTACCGTTGCGTTCGTTGTGGAAAAGGAACTGTTCCATGCCGTCGTTAGCGATGAAGACGTCCGGATATCCATCTCCATCGTAGTCGTTGAATGCGACTCCTAAAGAGCGACCTTTGCTGCTTGCAATGCCTGAACGCACGCTCACATCCTCGAACCGGCCATTCCCCAAGTTCCTGTAGAGAATGCTGGCCACCGCGGGAAAGACGCCGGGGGGACAGTAGGTCGCGCGTGTGCAACTCTTGCTGGTGGCTGAGCTCCAATCGAGGTATCTGGTAACGAACAGGTCGAGCTTGCCGTCGTTGTCGAAATCGAAGAAGCCCGCCGAGGCCGACCAGCCCCCCGCCGCTACTCCCGCCGAGCGCGTCACGTCTGTAAACGTTCCATTCCCATTGTTGTGGTACAGGACGTTCCGGCCGTAGCTGGTGAGGTACAGATCGGTATTTCCGTCGTTGTCGTAGTCGGCTGCCGCCACTCCCATGCCGTAATTTCCGTTTCCTGCTAGCCCCAGACCCGCGGCGACGGTTACGTCTGTGAAACTGCCGTCATGATTCTGGCGGTACAGGCGGTTCCGGAAACGATCCTCGTCGCGATGAAAGTTCTCCGGAGCATGAAGAGGACTGGTGATCTGCCCGCTGTTGACCAGGAAGATATCGAGCAGACCATCGTTGTTGTAGTCGAGTAAGGCGACGCCGCCGCCCATTGTTTCGATCAGGTACTTTTGCGGAGTAGGGGAGTTTTCGTGCTTGAAGTCAAGTCCCTTTGGTCTGCTTACTTCGAAGAGGGCTGGGCCCAGCGTAGACGTCGCAATAAGTGACCAGAGAAGTATGCCAGTGAATCGCAACCGCTATCGTCCAGCTACTTGAAGTTTAGCGGCAGACCCGAGAGCGACCTTACGTTCCGCTGCCTTAAAAGATGGAGGATCTTTCGGAAGGGTTCAGCGAGTGAACTCCTGCATTTTTTCCGATCGCAATTCCCCGAGGTAACTGGGCCATTGTTGTTTTGCTCAACCGAGAGAGAGAAGCGCGGCGGGTTCCAGGAGACTGGCTAGCAACAGAGCATCGGAACCAAGCTCGCGTTGAGCGGTATGCGTCAATCTCAACGAGCTAGTTACAAGAGTTGGATTACGGAGGCTTTTTGCTTATGAGCGGCACGGCAGTGGCGTTGGATCGGAATTCTACCGGGACTGAAGAGCCGGTATCTCACGTACAAACGAAGAACGACGGGAGCTCTAGACAGAATGTGGGAACGCTTGAGCGAGTCGGTTCGGCGGCTGTAGGAACTTTTCTCGTCGTAAACGGTGTGAAGCGAAAGTCGCTGGGCGGAGCGGCCCTTGCTCTTACAGGCGGTGAGTTGATTTACCGGGGGTTAAGCGGGCATTGCCCTCTTTACGGGAAAGTGGGTGTAAGCACGGCAAGCGGCAAGACAACTGGCAGGTTGGAGGTTCAGCAATCGATAACAATCAATAAAACTGAAGACGAACTCTACCGCGCGTGGCGAAATCCGGAGAACCTGAGCTTGATCATGAAGCATTTTGCGGAGATAACGGCCCTTGACGAAGATCGCGCGCACTGGGCGATCAAGACTCCGTTCGGTCAGGTTATGGAATGGAATGCGCAGATCGTGGAGAACCGGCCGGGCGAACTTCTGCGCTGGCGTTCGATAGAAACGGGCGGGTCGCATGAAGGATGGGTAAGTTTTCGTCCAGGTCCCAGCACATGGGGTACGGAAGTAACCCTATCTTTAGGCTTCGATTCTTCTGGAGCTAATCTGCTCGGACGCTTGCTTCGGCGCTCGAAGCTTGTTCCCCGGATGCTGGTGCTTAAAGCTCTGCAACGGTTCAAGAGTTTGATGGAAGCGGGTGAAATCCCGACTCTTCAGATGAATCCCACAGCCCGTACCGGCGCCACTGCTAACGCATTTTGACGAGGAAGGAATATCATGAGAGCCCTTTGTTGGAACGGCGTAAACGACCTACGTGTAGAAACGGTACCAGACCCATCAATTGTTAACCCGCATGACGCCATCTTGCGGGTCACCATGTCCACGACTTGTGGATCGGACTTGCATTTCATCGACGGTTACATACCGACGATGCGACAGGGCGACGTAATCGGCCACGAGTTCATGGGGGAGGTGGTCGATATCGGGCCCGCCGTAAAGAAGGTGCGAAAGGGGGAGCGGGTGGTAGTTCCGTCCTTCATCTGCTGTGGAGAATGCTTTTACTGCCGGCACGACCTCTGGTCGCTGTGTGACAACACCAATCCGAATGCGGAAATGCAGGAGCCTCTGTTCGGCTACTCGACAGCCGGCATTTATGGCTACACGCATGCGTTCGGCGGGTACGCCGGGTCGCACGCTCAGTACATCCGGGTACCGCATGCCGATAACGATTGCTTTGCGGTGCCGGAAGGACTACGGGACGAGCAGGTTCTGTTTCTCTCCGATGCCGTGCCCACCGGATACATGGGGGCAGATTTTTGTGCGCTAAAAGGAGGGGAAACGGTGGCGGTCTGGGGATGCGGAGGAGTGGGGTTGATGGCACAGCGAAGTGCTTACCTGCTGGGCGCTGGGCGCGTCATTGCGATCGATCGCTTCCCCGAACGTCTGCGCATGGCACGGGAGCACGCAGGGTCCGAGACAATCAACTACACCGAGGTCGAGTCTGTCACGGAAACGCTAAAGGAGATGACGGCCGGGCGCGGTCCCGACGCATGTATCGATGCAGTTGGGATGGAGGCGCATGGTACCGGCATCGGGTATGCCTACGATCGCGCGAAACAGGCTCTTCGAATGCACTCGGATCGCGGTGAGGCCTTGCGCGAAGCAATCACCGCCTGCCGCAAGGGCGGCACTCTTTCCATACTCGGGGTCTACGGCTTGATAGACAAGTTCCCGATCGGCTCGATCATGAATAAGGGGCTGACTGTGCGTACCGCGCAGCAGCATGGCCAAAAGTACGTACCCCGCCTGCTCGAACACGTGACAAAAGGGGAGATCGATCCCTCTTATCTCGCTACACACCGGTTCTCGCTGGAGGATTCCCCGCGGGGATACGAGATGTTCAAGCACAAAGAAGGCGGATGCTTGCGTTCGGTTTTTGTGCCGAATTAACAGGTCAGTGTCGGCGCACCAATGGCAGACTCCGTCTGCAGTCTGTTCTGATTTCGATCTTGCTCGGACGGTAACCGGCAGCAGCGCAGACGGAGCCCGAAACCCGGCGCTTTGTCATCGCCCAGGCAATTGAGCGATGATTATAAGGAGTGCCAGAAAAGACGAAACCATTTCACCTGATGACCCCTGCCGAACGCACGGTCGCGAGAATTGCGCAGAATCGCGCAATTGACGAGAAAGTCAAGGATATGATTCCTGAGACTAAGAAAGAGACGAAGGCAAAGAAGCCCCCCGCCGGATCTACCGCCGAGTTCGTGCGTTCGACTCCAGACGAGCGGGCGGCGAATCATCCCACGGCTATTCGCAAAGTTCGATCCTGATCTGATAGATTTCGCGTATGAAGTTTCGTGCAGTGGTCCTGGGGATCAGTCTGGCCGGCGCTGCATTTACGCAAAGCAAGAAGCCCGCGGTCGAGACACCGAGCATCGTCAGACAGAACTCTAAGCCAGCGCCACAGACTTTTGCTCCCGCACTGGTTGAAGCGGGCCAGTCGAGCTTTCTGCAGAACTGCGCCTTTTGTCACGGACGCGACGCCGGCGGTGGCGAAACGGGACCGGACTTGACCAGATCGAAGCTGGTGGCCGATGACGTGAAGGGCGACAAGATTAGCCCTGTGATCCGCAACGGCCGGCCTGAGAAGGGCATGCCGCGTTTCGCGCTTCCCGATAGTGAGATCGCAGGCTTGGTAGCGTTCATACATACTCAGAAAAGACAATCGGAATCACAGGTCGGTGGCCGGCGTGGAGTGGATCCGCAAGATCTACAGACCGGGGATGCAGCGGCAGGCGAGCGATATTTTAACGGTGCCGGCGGCTGCTCGGGCTGTCACTCAGCGACGGGTGACCTGGCCGGCATCACTAAACGGTACACCGGATTGAAGCTCGAGCAGAGGCTGCTCTATCCGCGCGATGCGGAAGCAGAGCTCACTGTCGTACCTCAAACCGGCGAAAGCATCACAGGAAAACTGGTGTATCACGATGAGTTCACGGTTGGCCTGCGCGACAGCACCGGATGGTATCGCTCGTGGCCTGTACGCGAAGTGAAGTACACAATCAAAGCTCCCGCCGAAGCGCATGCAGAGCTGCTGGCGAAATACACCGACGACGATATACATAATCTGATGGCTTATCTGCAGACACTACGTTGACCTTATGAGACTTTTGGCAAGCGCGATCGGATCTAGAGTGTGCGCCTTCGTGCTGGCGCTGTGGGGCGCTTCCGCTTTTGCCCAGGGACTCGATCCCGACATGCTTTTGCATCCACCACCCGATAGCTGGCCGCAGTATCACGGCGACTACTCAGCGAGGCGGCACAGTTCACTAACGCAAATCAACCCTGAGAACGTAGACGAACTGGGCCTGGGATGGGTGTTTCAGACCGGAGCGACGGGCGTTTTGAAATGCTCTCCGCTGCTGGTGAATGGCGTGCTTTATATTACGCTGCCGGATAATGTGTGGGCGATCGATGCCCGGTCCGGCCATCAGCTTTGGCATTACGCTTATCCAGCCAACAAGGGTTTTCATATCGGCCATCGCGGCGTGGCGATGTACAAAGGATGGCTCTACTTCACGACTCCGGATTCACACCTGATCTGCCTGGATGCGAAGAACGGCAAAGTTCGCTGGAACATAGTAGTGGCGGATGCGAAGAAGGGCTACTGGATGACGCTTGCTCCGCTGGTGGTGCGTGACCACGTGATCGTCGGCGTTTCGGGCGACTTCGATAACTTATCGGGTTTTCTTAAGTCGATCGATCCCGAGACTGGAAAGACGCAGTGGCAGTGGGACAGCACCCCGCCTGTAGGCACGCCGAATGCGACGACCGGCGGCATGACCTGGATGACGGGCACCTATGATCCGGATCTGAACCTGGTGTTCTGGGGAACGGGCAATCCGACGCCGGTTCTGACGGGCAAGCCGCGTCCGGGCGATAATCCGCACACATGCAGCATTGTCGCGATCGATCCTGACACCGGGAAATTGAAGTGGGCCTTTCAAGCTTCGCCGCATGACACGCACGACTGGGACGCAGTGGAAACGCCGGTGCTGGTGGACGCGGAGTTTGGCGGCGCGCAGCGCAAGATGCTGATGCAAACATCACGCAACGGTTATTTCTTTGTGCTCGACCGGACGAACGGGAAGAGCTTGCTGACCGAGCCCTATGGACCGGTGAACTGGGCCTTGAAGGTGGATGAACTCGGCCGTCCGGTACCAAATCCTGAGAAAGAGCCCGCGCGCGATGGGCGATTGATTGCGCCGGATGAGGGCGGTTTGACGAACTACCGGTCGCCCAGCTTCGACCCGAAGACCGGATTGTTTATCGTGGATTCACATCCGAGTTACGGTATCTATTTTGCGAAGCCAGCGGATGGAACTTTCGGCTGGGCGGGCGCCGACTATGGCGTGTGGGGCAAAGGCGTGCTGAAGGCTATTGATTACCGGACCGGCAAAATCATTTGGAGCCATGAACTGGGGGAGGACGGCTCGGGCGCAGGTGTGCTGACAACGGATTCGGGCCTGACGTTCACGGGTGACGCAATGGGCAATGTGCTCGCGCTCGATACGCGCGATGGAAAAACACTTTGGCATGCAGGGGCGGGCGCCGGTATGGCGAGTTCGCCCATTACTTACGAGTTGGACGGCCGCCAATACCTGATGACGAGCAGCGGCGGGGTGTTGTTTGCGTGGAAGCTGCCAGACAGCGTGATTGCGCGGCACAGCGAGAGTGCAGCGTGGAGACCCGAGACTCAGCAGAACTCCAGCTTGGGCAGCAATTAGGAAGGCGCCGCCGCGAAGGCTATTGCAGATTCAGCTGAGACCAGAGTGAGCAGTTGTGGTCAGCCGCAAACGCGGGATTTGGTCGCGATCCGGCGGGTGAGAAGGTTTGCATGTTGATACGATCCGGCTGGGAAGGCAGCCAGCCGGGCGAACTTGGATTTGCGCTGATGGCGAAGTTGGCCCAGGCAGCGGAAAACTGCTCGGAGAGCTCGCTCTGCGCCGGACTGAACTGAGAAGGGTTGGCCAAGCCGGCCAGCGGTGTCTGGAAAATGTAGACGAGACCGCTTGAGTGGAACGCACCAAGACTCGTCAGCCCGGGCGGTACCTTCAGTGTTGTGACTGCCTGCGGATCGTTGAACTCGAAAGCGTAGAGAGGCACATAGCGGGCGAGCGCCTGATCTACGCGCAAGGCGGGGCAGCTAAACATGGCATCCGTGAAGACGGTGGCAAACGCTAAAGCAGGAGTGCCGAATTTGCGGACCGGATACTGAGCCAGAACGCGCTGATTGTTGCGAGCACCGACGAGAAGCCCAGTGCCGGCCCAATACTTGGGCAATTGCAGAGGCTTGCCGTCAGGCGAAGCAAGGCCCACGAAGAGGCGACCCTCATCGTGGTTTGTGCCACTCATAACTGGCACCCGCGCGAACGCGCCACGCTCGAAAGCGTTCTGTAAGGGCAGTGGCAAAAGAGGCGTGCCATACACGGGGGACCAGACAAGATTGCCGAGGCCGCGAATTCCCGGTACCGCTGTTTTCGTAATCGTGCCTGCATCGAGCTTGCGCAAACACGGTAGACCGCCCAATCGGCAGCCGAGTTTTGCGGCGTAGTTCAGATTGCGAAGCGCCGCTGAAGCGAGGGTAACGTTGTTATTCGGGCTGCCGCATAGACCGCTTTGAATGATCGCCTTCTGAAACAAACCATTCGCAGCGGGCGAGGTCAGCTGGGCGCAAACGCTCATGCCGCCTGCCGATTCACCGAACAAGGTAACGTTGCCGGGATCTCCGCCAAAGACGGAGATATTGTCGCGGACCCATTTCATAGCGGCCTGCTGATCGAGCAGCCCATAATTGCCCGATTTCTGGACCCCGCCTTCCGCGCTGAGACTGGGGAGAGCCAGGAAGCCCAGTGGGCCCAATCGGTAATTCAAGGTAACGACTACCACGTTGTGTTTTCGGGCAAGGACGCTCCCGTCGTATTCGCTTCCAGAACCCAACACAAAGCCGCCGCCGTGAATCCAGACCATCACCGGCATACCCTTCGCGGGTGCTTGCGAGCCAGGCGCGTACACGTTCAGGAAAAGGCAGTTCTCGCTGCCTTTGATCCGCTCTCCGCTCCCCGGGTCGAATAGATCGCTAGCGGCCTGCGTGCAGACACTACCGAAGGAGGTCGCCTGAAGAGGTGTTGTCCAGCGCCCGACAGGTTGCGGCGGCTGCCAGCGCAATGCCCCAATCGGAGCGGACGCATAGGGAATTCCCAGGAACGTTCGAAGGTCCGCCGACTGATTCCCGATAACGGGACCAGAGTTGGTCATCACCTTGGCGGTTGGTTGAGCCTGCAGGGGAAAGATTGCCCATGATGCAAGCAGTGCGACGAATAGGCAGAGCTTCCAACTGTAACGAGAGGTCAATCGCTGCTGTTTACGAAAGCCGAATGGCATTTCCGTTGGATGCAGCGATTAAGCAGCGGGCGTAACTTCCAAGAGCTCAATTTCGAAGATGAGAGCCGCACCGCCCGGAATGGATGGCCTGCCGCCATCTCCGTAGGCGAGGCTCGATGGACAGACCAAGATCGCTTTGCCGCCGGCTTTCATTTTCTGCAGACCTTCGGTCCAACAGGGGACGACGCCGTTCAAGGGAAACGAAGCGGGCTCGTTGCGTTTGTAAGAGCTATCGAACTCCGTGCCGTCGATGAGTGTGCCACGGTAGTTCACCTTGACGGTATCGGTCGGCTTGGGCGATGCGCCCGTGCCCGGAGTTGTCTCGCGGTAGATCAGGCCGGAATCGGTGCGGACAGCGCCAGGTTCGGAAGCAGCCTTGTCCAGATAGACTTGCGAAGCTGCTTTCTGCTTGTCAGCGGCACGAGTACCGCGAGTGCGAGCGAGCGCCTGCACTTTCGGCTCCCATTCTTCTAATTTCACTGCCGGTTTACCCACGGCCGCATCACTCAGGCCGCGTTGCAGTATGGTCAGTTCCTCGGGCGAGAGATCAAAAGTTGCTAACGATTTTGAGATCGAGAGGCCGATCGCGTAGATTGTTTTTTGTTCGTCAGTCATAGGCGCGGGCTCAGCTTTTGGCGGAGCGGTCTTCGGCTTTGAAACAGCGGTGGTGGAACGCCTGGCGCTAGGGGGCTTGGACGGACCTGTGGTGCCGGCCTGTGCGAGTAGCAATCGAGCAGGTAGCATGAGCGCCAGTGCGAGATGAGGAAAACGCACTCGTTCAGGCTAGCATCCAGCGCGGATGTTTCTCAATGGGAAGGCGACGCAAGGTACGAGTGCACCTGCTCGGCCAACAGATCGAGCGGCAGAGTGCCGTCGCGCAGAACGGCGTCGTGGAAATCCCGGATATCGAATTTAGGACCAAGCTGCTTCTCGGCTTCGTCGCGGAGAGAGCGGATCTTCAGTTGGCCCACTTTATAGGAGAGCGCCTGCGCAGGCCAGGAAATGTAACGATCGATTTCGGCGGTGGTTTCCTCCGGCGCGTGTTCGTGGAAATACTGAATTGCTTGTTCGCGGGTCCAGCCGAGCTGGTGAATGCCGGTATCGACCACCAGACGGACAGCACGGAAACGCTCGCTCGATAACTGACCGAAGCGGCTGTAGGGATCGTGGTAGAGGCCTAGCTGCTTCCCGAGCGATTCGGCGTACAACGCCCAGCCTTCGATGTAAGCGCTGTTGAAGTAAAACTTGCGAATGTCGGGAAGAGCCGCTTGGGCTTCGGCGAGAGTGATCTGGAAGATGTGTCCGGGGACTGCTTCGTGGAGAACAAGCGCTTCCTTGTCGAATTTGACCTGCTTTTCAGGTTGATAGGTGTTTAAGTTGAACCAGCCGGGCGTAGTGAGATCGGGCGATGGAGCCTGGGCGTTAGTAGCGGTGGCGGCTTCACGGTCAGGCGGAATAGGACGCACACCATAAAGCAGCACGGGAATGTGGCGGAACTGATTCGGCAGATTAGGCTCGATAATCTTGGCGATGTTGCGGCAGTAAACAAGCATTTCTTCTTTTGATCGGAAGTGCTGATCGCCGGCCGTGCTCATGGACTTGTTGAAGTCGGGCATCGACCCTTTGAAGCCAACCTCGGTTAGGATGGCCTGCATCTCGCCCTCAATGCGCTTGACTTCCTGTTCGCCAAGGCGGTGGATCTGCTCAGGAGTCGTGTCGGTTGTGGTCAGCCGGCGAACCAGGATCGCGTAAGCTTCACTGCCGTTCGGAATAGAGCTCAGACCGACGGATGACCGGACATGCTGGGTGTAAGGGCCAGCCATGTAGTCGTGAAGCTTGTGCCAGGAAGGCAGGAATTGCGTGTTATAGGCGGCGGTTGCCTCGTTTTGCAACCTTTGCTGTTCGGCTTGGGGAATGTTCGACGGGAAGTTGCGGAAGGGCTCGAGCAAACGTGTGTGGGCCGCGTCCTGATTCATCTGAGCAGCGATTTGTCCAGTGACCAGATCGGCTACGACGCGAGGCTGCATCATCCTGGCGGCAACAGCTTCGTTTGAGATAGCGATGTTCTGGTCGACGTAAGCAGGGATTGCGCGCAATCGAGAAATCATGTTTTCGTAGTCGCGCACTGTGCGTGCCGGCATGCGATCCATGAGCACATAGACAGCGTTATGGAACCCAAACAGCTGGCCGACGTTTAGAAGATGCGTTTCGAGATCCCAGGAAGCGAGGCGCGACTGGAAGTCGTATTGAAGAAGGCGCAAGGTGAGACGATCTTGCGCCGAAAGGCCGGCAGACGGAAACGCAGCCGCGTCCCGCAGATGCTCCTGAAAGAAACGCTGCCGTTGGTCGCGAGCCGCCTTTGACCAGTCAGTCCAGCGGTCGTCGTACTCGTGGCGGCCGATGCTGGTAGCGAATTCGGGATCATCCCGGAGCATCTGCTCGAAGGTGTCCTTGAAGAATGTGTCGACCGATTGCGCGGGGGCGAGCCGGACGAGGGCAGCCAGCAAGAAGCAAGCGCGCCACATCACGAGGCCTGAACTCCATTGATCTTCAGTACGTAAGCAGGGCGGACGGGAAGTTTGTAACGAAGTTCAGCCGGCATCTTCACCGTGAGCTGCTTCCCGGAGGCTTGTGACTCCAGCGCAGCTCCAGTTTCGAGCAGCGAGACTCTTGCACCCGGCCCGCCCGTAACGTCCTTGAGGATCAGCTCGCCCGCTTCCGGCCAGCGCGGGAGGATGGCAAACACATCTTCACCTTTGGCAGTGAAGAAAGCCTCGATGTGAGCGTAACCTGCCGCCGGCTCATCGACGAGCTTCGATATGTCGTACTCGGACATGAACTCCTTCTCTTCGATGTGCGGCACAGTTCCACTGCTCCATTGAGAAGGGCGCGCCCAAGCGCGGGTGCCGTAAATCGCATCGCCGTTAGGGCGGAGCCAATCACCAATCTGTTTCAGGCGCTCCTCCATGACGACCGGGATCTGGCCGTCGGCGCGCGGGCCGATATCGAGCAGGAAATTGCCGCCGCGGCTAACAATATCGATCAGCATGAGGACCAGCTGACGCTCGGTGTGATAGTCGGTCAGCGTTTCGTTACGGTTGTAGCCGTACGAGAAGCCCATACCTCGGCTCTCTTCCCAGGGATGGCCGGACTGCTGCATGCCGGAGGTGTACTCGGTGGTGTAATAGCCGCCGTGTTTGTGGCGCGTGTCTTTCCCCCAGCGATCGTCAATGACCACGGAATCGGCTACCGGAGATTCATTGAAGAGCCAGGCCAGCAGTTCGGCCGAACGCCACTCGGAACTAGGGAGCTCCCACTCGCCGTCGGAAAAAATGATAGCGGGCTTCGCATGATTGACGACATCTTTGAACTGCGGAAACAGGTGTTCGGAGACGAAGCGGCGCTTATCGGAAAGCCAGAGCGGGTTGTACCACTCATAAAGCGAATAATAAATGCCCATCTGGAGCCCCTTGCGCCGTCCCGCCTCCGAGAGATCAAGAAGAAGATCGCGCTTGGGGCCGATGTCGACACTGTTCCAGGGGCGATTCCAGGAACGGTTTGCCTGCTCGTTGCGCCACAAGGTGAAGCCTTCGTGATGCTTGGAAGTAAGGGCGACATAGCGCGCTCCGGACTGAACGAAGAGGTCGGCCCAGCGATCGGGATTGAAGAGCTCGGCACGGAACATCGGGGCGAAGTTGGAATATGGAAACTCCGGGCCATAAGTGCGCTGATGGAAAGCCCAGGTAGAGGCGCCATCTTCACCGGGACCCTTGGCCTTCATACCGTTCGTGAGCGAGTGCCAATACCACTCGGCGTAGGGCGTCTCATTCTTCTTGTTAACCGGCGCGTAAGCGGGAACGGAGTAGAGGCCCCAGTGGATAAAGATGCCAAACTTAGCGTCGGTGTACCAGGAAGGCGTGGGGCGTTTATCTATCGAAGCCCAATTGCCTTCGTATTTGCCCGCGCTATTTTGCCGGGCAGCGGCTCTAGCCGGCGTGTTCGCCCCGGGAAAAGAGCTGATCGCCAGGCCAGCGGGCACTGCCCCAATGAGTTTGACAAGGTCACGGCGTCGCATGATGTGCTTATCAGCGTATCGCGCGGCAGGATGCAGCCAGGTTCGGCGGAAGATCGCAGGCGAGCCGGGCGATGCCGTCCGCATTTCGCAGAGTAAGATTCCAGCCCGAATCCTTACGCTGCAGTTCTGTCAAGCCGAAACTCAGATTCACTTCGCCGGCTTTCACGCGAGCTCCGTTGACGCTGCTGCCGGATTTATCGAAGGTGAAACCGGTATCGAGCTCCGTGCCGCTATCGCCAGCAATGATCTGATAGACGCCGGTATCTTCGACCGCGAGGAATTCAAAGAGATGCACGTGGCCCGAGAGGACAAGAGATATGCCTTGCGGATGCGCTTCGATCCAGGCGGGACCGAGGGTCAGTTGAGTAGGAGAGACGCCGGCTGTGTTCGACGTGTAGCCCCAGAACGGATGATGATCGACCACCCAATCTGCACGGCCGGAGAGCTGGCGGATCTGCTTGGCGTAGATCGGGATCTGCTCGGGCTCGGCATTCGGAAGGTCCTTGGTGTTGCCCGTATCCAGGACACCGAGGCGCAACGAGCCACTTTGTGCGACATACGGCTCGGTGTAGCTGCTGCAAGCGGCTTTAAAGGGCCGCGGGTCGAGGTAATAAAACCAGCCCAGAAAAGCACGCGAGCAGCTTTCGTGATTGCCGCGCGCAAACACCCAGGGAGCGGCGGCAAGAGCAGTGCTCGCAGGCTGAAAGAAATCCGCCTTCCAGGTTTCCCAGTTATCGCCGTGCGGTCCAGCGCAACCATGCACGACATCCGGGCAGACACTCTCTCGATAGAGATAATCACCGACGTGCACGATGAGATCGGGATTCAGCCGAGCGACCTGCTTTGAAACAGATTCGAAGGGCCACAGATTGGGATCGTCACAAGCTTGCACCTGGCCGCCCTTGACCCGGCAGCCTGTATCGCCAATGACGATGACGCGATCAGGTGTTTTCGGCAGGCGGATTTTCATTTTGCCGGATCGCAGCGAGCGCGTGCCGGCAGGAACAGCCGCTTCACAAACCGGTTTGAGACCTTCCGGAACAGGCTCGCGGACTTTCATTGGCAAAGGTCCGCTCCCGGCGGCGAGCGCGGGACATTCGGCTTCAGAATCGACGACGACGCGGGCGAGCACTGCGCCCTCCGGACCCAATTCGATCCAGACAGGCGTAAGCGTCCGGGACGATAAGCACACTGTAAACAGGAGACTGCAGAAGAAGATTCGCATGTGGCCAGTAAAATGAGAACATCGGCGTCTCGCACGACTTTCGCCTGCTTCAGTTTATCTGTGGCCTTGCAAGCAAGTAAGCCCCATCATTTCGAATGACAAATATCTCGGCGCCGGAACTCTCAGGGGTCTCCTGGCTGGAAGCATTCTGGCGCACTCTAAAACGAATCGATCAGAGTAAGTTAAACAGCCTGAGCATGTCTCTGCGTAATGCCCTCGCTGTGGCGCTGCCGCTCGGGATTGGGATCGCGTGGGGTTATCCGCTGGCTGGCGTGGCGGTAGCAACAGGCGCGCTCAACGTCAGTTACTCGGATGGCCGGGACCCTTATGCGCATCGAGCACGCCGGATGCTCAGCTGGAGCGTGCTCGGGGCAGTGGCGGTGTTTCTAGGCTGTGTGACCGGCAACTATCTGCTTTTGGGGATGATCGTGTCGGCTGGATGGGCATTCGCGGCCGGGATGATGGTCTCGATCAGCACGAGAGCAGCGGACATCGGGCTGAACTCACTGGTGACGCTGGTGGTTTACGCGGCGCGCGGGGCGCAGTCTCCCAAAGGCGCTCTTATCACAGGACTGCTGGTTTTGGGCGGCGGGCTGTTACAGACTTCGTTTGCGCTGCTATTCTGGCCTCTCCGCCGAAACGGACCAGAACGACGTGCGGTGGGACGGGTGTATTTGGACTTTGCGCGGCAGCTGGATTCCCCGACCGAAGATGTTTTGGCGGCGCCGCTGAAGCAGCCAAGTGCCGAGGTGCAGGACACGCTGGCCGCGCTCGGACGCGATCACAGCGTAGAGGGCGAGCGCTTTCGATTGTTGTTCGATCAAGCCGACCGGCTGCGCTTCTCAATCTTTGTCATAAGCCGGCTGAGAGCCGATTTGCAAAAGCAGGCGACACAAGAGGATTGGCAGCAAAGGACGGCGCTGTGCGCGGCCCAGCTTCTGGAACTCTCGGCGAAGCTTATCAATGAAACGGGCGCTGCACTGCTAAACGATCAGAAAGCAGCGGATCGAAAGCAATTTCTGCAGGAACTACATCGCCTAGAGTTAGAGGCGCAAGCAATCAGGAAGAGCTCATCGGCTCCGCTAGCCGGCGAATTTGCTTCAGCAGCCGATGTGCTTGCCGGCCAGCTGCGAGTGGCGACGGAGCTTTCAGAGCACACGACGACTTTGGGATCGGAAGAGTTTGCCCAAAGCGAGTTTGCGCCGCCCTGGAAACTGCAGCTGGGTAACTGGCTGGCGACCTTGCGGGCCAACTTACATCTGCGATCTTCCGCTTGCCGGCATGGTCTTCGGCTGGCGCTCTGCGTGGCTATCGCGGACGCGCTGAGCCATTCGATAAACGTACAACGCACTTACTGGCTGCCCATGACGGTAGCGGTTGTGCTGAAGCCTGATTTTTCGACCACGATCAGCCGCGGTATTTTGCGGCTCTGCGGGACGTTCGGCGGCCTTCTACTGGCGACAGGCCTGTTCCATGTAGTGCCGCAATCGGCGGCCACGGAGCTCGTACTGGTCGGTATTTTCACTTTCCTGTTGCGCTACGCCGGACCGGCTAATTATGGATTGTTCAGCGTCGCGATCAGCGGGCTCATTGTTTTTCTGATCGCTGTAACCGGCGTTGCTCCTTCGGAGGTGATTACGGAACGTGCGATCAACACGACGCTGGGCGGAGTTTTCGCCCTGGTTGCCTATGCGCTCTGGCCTACCTGGGAGCGATCTCAAGTATCGGAAGTCCTAGCGGAGATGATTGACCGGATCCGTGCTTATTTTCATGCGGTCGTCCAGCGCTTTTCAGTAATGGGCGAGCAGTCAGAGGCAGAGCTGGATAGGACACGTTCGGAATGGAGGCAGGCACGATCGAGCGCCGAGGCTTCAGTGGATCGCGTCTTCGCAGAGCCCGGCGTGAATCCGGCGAGACTTGGTCTGCTCACATCCATACTCGCCAGCTCGCAGTCGCTTGCTAAGACGATTTTAGGAATGGAGGCGGGAATTACTCAAAGAGCAGGCGAGTTCCCGTTACCGGCGTTTGACGATTTTGCGCATGATGTAGAGTTCACGCTTTACTTCCTGGCAGCGGCGCTTAGAGGTTCACAAGCGGCTACCGAGACGCTTCCACGAGTGCGCGATGATTACCGGCGGCTGGTGGAAGCCCGCGACGAATTTTCGGGGATCGACGATTATGTGCTGACCGAGACCGATCGTCTGACGGTCAGTTTGAACACGCTGCGGGAGAAGGTTCTGGAGTACGTGACTTGAGGCGACCCAAGCAGAAGCGAGCACACTCCAGAAGCTCTCGTACGACCATGAAGTAAGTGGCGCTCTTATTAAATGCGCAGGGTCTCGGGATTCGTTTCGGTCCGCAGCCCCTGTTTCGAGATGTATCGTTCAATGTATCGGAAGGCGACCGGCTGGGAGTCATTGGGCCAAACGGTTCAGGCAAATCGACCCTGCTCGAAATTCTGGCGGGACGGAGAGACCCGGACGAGGGCAAAGTAGCGGCTCGCAAGAACACGAAGATAGGCTACGTCGCACAAGCATCGGAGTTCGCAGCAGGCGAGACGATCAGAGATGTGATCCGCCGCGCGCTAAAAGTCGCGAAAGTGCCTGAAGAGGAGCGGGAAGGGCGCGAAGGAGAAACACTCGGGCGAACCGGCTTCATGGACTTTGAAGCGCAGGCCTCGCTACTTTCTGGCGGCTGGCGCAAGCGGCTTGCCATCGCGGAGGCGCTGGTCTCGCAGCCTGACATTCTGCTGCTGGACGAACCAACGAATCACCTTGATGTGGCGGGTATCGAGTGGCTGGAAGACTTATTGCGCAGCGCCCGTTTTGCCTGCGTGGTGATCAGCCATGATCGATATTTCCTCGAGAACGTGGCGACTGAAGTAGCCGAACTGAATCGTGCCTACCCGGATGGGCTGCTGCGAGTGAGGGGCGGTTATACATCGTTCCTGGAAAAGAAGAGCGAGTTCTTAGCGGCGCAGGCAAAGCATCAGGACGCGTTGGAGAATCGCGTGCGAACAGAGATTGCCTGGCTTCGACGCGGGCCGAAAGCACGGGCGACGAAGGCAAAGGCGCGAATCGATAACGCACATGAGCTGATCGGCGAGTTGAAAGATCTGAACACGAGGACACGCACCGCGACTGCCGGCATCGACTTCAATGCGAGCGATCGGGCGACCAAACGGCTGGTCAACTTCGAGCAGGTTGGCTTCGGGTTTGGGGAGGAGCGCGCGATCCTGAAGAACTTCGATTTCACGATCACGGCGGGCATGCGGGTCGGGCTAGTAGGGCCGAACGGCAGCGGCAAAACTACAGTTCTCCGCCTGATCCGCGGCGAGATAGAGCCTCAGGCTGGAGTGATTACTCGCGCACCGTCGCTGCGGCTGGTCTACTTCGAGCAAAACCGAACGCTCGATCCGGAGATTACTCTCCGGCGAGCGCTGGCGCCGGATGGCGACTCGGTCGTCTACCAGGACCGGACCGTTCACGTTGCCTCCTGGGCCGCGAGATTTCTTTTCACGAGCGAACAGTTGAATCAACCGGTAGGGCGGCTTTCGGGCGGCGAGCGCGCGCGCGTACTGATTGCCAAGCTGATGCTTGAGCCCGCGGATGTACTTCTGCTGGATGAGCCGACCAATGATCTGGATATTCCGACACTTGAAGTGCTAGAAGAGAACCTGCTGCAGTTTCCGGGAGCGCTGGTGCTAGTGACCCACGACCGCTTCATGCTGGATCGCGTTTCGAACCTGGTGCTTGGGTTCGACGGTAAAGGGAATGCTGGACGTTTTGCCGATTACTCGCAGTGGGAAATCTGGCAGGCGGAGCAAGGCAAAGCGGCGGTTGTTCTGGAGCCCGCTCCCGTCAACGGCTCGCGCAACGTTCCGAAAAAGAAGTTGTCCTATCTCGATCACCGCGATTACGAGACGATCGAGCAGCGTGTAACGGAAGCCGAAGAGTTGCTGAATGCAAAGCGCAGCCTACTGGATGACAGCACAGTCGTGACGGATCCGGCTCTCCTGAAACAGGCTCTAGCCGGGATCGATGAAGCGCAATCGGCTGTGGATGAACTGTACGCGCGCTGGGCGGAGTTAGAAGAAAAGCGTTCGGGGTAGGATTCAGCGGGCTTCGCCCGCCTGTGGTTTACTGAGCGAGACCGCACCCCGAGCAGATGAGCAGTTTCCTCAAGTTACAGACGAGTTACTCGGCCAAGCCGCGAGCAGTTTTGTCTGCGCTGACGATTTTTTTCGCCCTGATGTGCGCTTGCTCAATCTCGGCGAGCGCACAAGAGGAGCCACAAACCAAAGCGCCGCAAAATCCTCCGCCTCAGGGCGGCGAGATCCCGCGACAACAGGAGAATAAGACCGAGGAGCCAGTTTCGAACGAACGCTGGAACCTGTTTTTCCAGGCAACCTCGGTGGGACAGTATCACGGCACTTTCCACTCGCCCTATGAAAGCTCGTTTAGCCTGCAGAACTATCCGGAGCGCGATGTTTCGCTGACCACAACGTTGTTTTTCGGACTGCGGCTCGACCGGAACTCACAACTATACTTCAATCCCGAGATAGCTGGGGGACGAGGATTTAGCGGGGTGAACGGCCTGGCCAATTCGTCGAATGGGGAACTCCCGCGCGTGGCAACCGCCACTCCGAAGCCGTATCTGGCAAGACTTTATGTGTCGCACGATTTTGGATTTGGCGACGAAAAGGAATCTTTCGAAAGCGAGGAGAACCAGCTCGCGGGCGAGCGGCCACTGCTGCGTTATACCGTGGCGGCGGGCCGCTTTACGTTGACCGACTTCTTCGATAACAACCGTTATTCACATGATCCTCGAACGCAATTTCTGGGATGGGGCGTAATGTTCAACGGCGCCTGGGATTACGGAGCTGATGTTCGCGGATACACGTGGGGCTGGGTGCATGAGCTTCATCTGCGTAAGTGGTCATTCCGATATGGCAGCGGCGCGATGCCGCGAGTAGCGAACGGGCTGCGCTTCGATAGAAGTGTCTTGCGCGATCGGAGCGATGTGTTCGAAGGCGAGTACCGATATCTGCTGCGAAAGCATCCCGGGGCGCTGCGCGTGACGCCTTATGTGAATCACTCGAATGCGGGCACGTATCAGGATTCCATCCGACTCGCTGAGCAGGATGGCGGTGTACCGGACATCACGGCGACGCGCCGGAAAGGAACACGTAAATACGGTCTCGGAATCAACGGAGAGCAGGAAGTGACGAAGGACATTGGAATCTTCGGCCGCCTCGGGTGGAACGATGGGAAGACGGAGAGCTTTGCGTTCACCGCCATCGACCGGCTGGCCACGGGAGGCGTTTCGGTAACAGGACAGCGCTGGCGGAGGCCGGCGGATAGTGTAGCGACCGAGTTGACCGCCAGCGGACTGTCGAGCGTGCATGCGCAGTACCTGGCGATGGGCGGACATGACTTCCTGATCGGTGACGGTCACCTTCACTATGGGCCTGAAGTGATCTGGGAGAGCTATTACAGTGCGCGGTTGTTCCCTGGGTTTTTTGCGACTTTCGATCTGGAGCATGTTTCGAATCCCGCTTACAACGCGGATCGAGGTCCAGTCTGGATTTCATCGATACGCCTCCATCTGGAGTTTGGGAAAGCGGACTTCCTGCCGCATGCCCCGAAATAGCTGCAGAAAGCGGCCCGGGCTCAGTTTTTAACCAGCACGGCACGCTGTGATTCGGCGCCCCAGAAGCCATCGAAGAACTTCTTCACGGCTGCATACTGATCGGGCGCAAGAGTGGCGGCGTCAGTCGCGAGCACCTCTTCCATCACGAGGTCGCCGGCATCTTTCTTGAAAGAGACGGAATACTTGCCGAATCCGCTTTCGGACGCATCCGATTGCGGCATTTCGTCGATGGAGTAGCCGGCCGGCAGCTTCAGGCGAACGTGCTTACGGTAAAGCTGCGAACGAAGAAGGATAGGAGCAGTGCGGTCTTGTACGCGCGGAAAAACGAGAGCAGCGGGCTCGACAACAGACAGGCTGAAGACCAGCATGCGGTCTTGGATCAGCTGTGCATACGAGCTGGATTCGAATTCGAGATGCTGGCGGAATATATTGGCAGCGAATGCATCTTCGCTGTCGAATTTTCCAAGCGCCACATCTTTTGCGTCGCGAGACAGCCGTCTCTCAAGCTCCCGCCGGTACTGGTCCGGCGTGGTGTGCAGTTTGGTGGCGCGAGCACCGGCCGCTGCCTGGCCATGGTACACCGACTCGACCGTAGCACTTAGCTGACCCATATCCGAGAGGGTTCCTCTGGCTTCGACCGTGATGCTGTTCAACTCTGTTTCGATTACGGGCATCTTAAGAATGCCGCCCTTCTCGGAGGCACAAATCAGCGCGAAGCTTCCCTGCTCGTACCAGGGAAGATCGCCGACAGGTGTAGCGTCGTTGGTAGGATCGAAAAACAGCAAGCGGCCGAGCACCGGGCTAGATGCTATCGCGTTTGCGCGAGTATCGTCACCGACCGGGATAGCGAGAATCATGTGATTGAATTGCGCGGGAGAGGGCCATTGCTCTCTCACGTAGGTTCGGTCACCCGAATAGATGGCGACCAGGCTCGACCGGACACCGACGGCTGCCAGCAGGGCGCGCATCAAATTTGCTTTATCTTTGCAGTCGCCGTACTGGTTGCGGAAGACGGATTCGGCTGAATGCGGTTTGTACCCTCCGCCGTGCACGCGATCCATCTCGATCGCGACGTAGCGAATGTTCTGAACGTAGTGTCCGATAGCCTGAGCCTTCTCGTATTCAGTTCGGGAGTTTGCCGTCAGCTCGCGCGCTTTTGCAATCATGGAATCGGTTGCCGTTGCTTGTGCCGCGCTGAGTTCGGAATGCCAACGAGCCACGTCTTCCCAGGCGTGAAATACCCTGCCGGCGGAAGGAGAGGCGCCTGGCGGTGGTTCGAAGTCGACTGCCAGCCGGGGAGCTAACCCTCTGAGCGACGGCCCGAGATGTTCCTGTTCACGGTAGGGAAGATCCTTGAGTTCCCATATGTAGCTTGATCCATCGATCGCCGGCTGAACGGGCGGGTGATTGAATATGACAGCGCGCGCGGTCCAGCCCGAGGGCACAGTTAGCCAATACTTAGATTCGATTGCCGGCAATTCATCCTGAAACGCATACTCATCCTGAGCAAACAACGAGCGTTCTTCGACCACGGACTCGTAAGCGAAAACAGAGCCGACTTCCGGATTTTGACTGATGATTTCACGAAGGCGAATGTCGTTGTAGAGTTCCATGCCGCTAAACGCGCCCGCATCGACAACGCTGCTTTTGTCGTAGGTCTTGCTGAATCCGGTGGGCGCTACAAGCCAAGCATTCAACGCCTTCAGCTTGCGGCCGCCCGCGTAGTAGTATTCCTCCGCAACGGCGGCGCGCTGACCTTCGCGGTTGAGGATCTTGATTCCCTTCCGCGTGGTTGTTGTGATCACTCCCGATGGATCAACCACGACGTGCTGCTCCATAAGCAGAACGACAGCCGGAACTCTGGCGCTGTAAGCCGGCAAGCTTCGCGAGCTCAGTTCCGCAACCCAGGAAGGAACTTCCTTCGCAGAAGCATGCGCTCCGGCGCAAGCGGTCAGCAGCGCCAACAGCAGAGCAGCGCGACGCATGGGAGGCTCCTAGTGAACGGTCAGCGAGGCAGACACGGCATTCTTTGGCACGAGAGTGAGCATGTGATCGTCGCTGGAATGCACTTTCTCAAAGATCTGCTTGATGAGCGGGTAGAGTCTGGAATCGAAGTAGAGGATCTGATCGGATCCAAAGGTAAGCTGCCTGCGGTAGATCAGGCGGCTTCCCTTCTCGACTGACATGGAGACAACATACTTGCCGATGGGCGGGAAATTCACCCTGCTCGGAGTATCGCCATGATCGATAGAGAAGCCTTCGGGAAGCTGGATTTCGATGTAGTCGCTCTCCGACCACGGGTACTCGAAGTAGATCGGATTCAGCCGGCTGGTCTCGGCAAAACGTGTTCCAAAGCCGGCTTGAAAGAAGGCAGGATGGAGGAACATCCGCTTGCCGGTACGCTGGGCATAGTTCGGAATCTTGAGGTGATAAACCACGGCAATCGCTTTTTCCCGATCGGATGGAATAGCGAATTGAAGGTTTGACAACTCGTATTCGCTGAAACGGCGTCCCAGCATGTCGCGAATCAGAGCTTCCCGTTCGGAGTCATTCAGGCGGCCGAATCGCTGACGCCAAGCGGAACTCTCGTTCCCAGAATAGTACTCGCGCAAATCGCCATCCAGATTGCCTTCAGCATCGAGCTTGAAGGCGCCAATGCGAGCCAGCTGCGAATGCTCGGAGCTAGCCAGCGGAGTTTTCACAAACTCGGGCTTCTTCGGATCGAGGATCAGCGCATACACACCCTGCTCTTGCCATGAAAGCTCGCCCAGGGCCAGATCGCGATTATTGACGTCGAAAAACTTCCAGCTACCTTTCACCTTCACCGCAACCTTCGTGCTGTCGAGAAAGTAGGCAGACTGATAATTTGGATTGAAGAGAAAGCGAGCCCGGTCGGACAGGCGCGCCACTCTGGCTTCGAAGCCGGCCGCCGAAGCCAAGGCAGCAAAAGCGAGCGTAATCTCCTCCGCAGTTCCGTGTTTACGGCGCAAGGTATCTGACGTTGTGGTATTTGATTTAGCCTTATCGCGATCTTCGGGCGAGATGTCAGAGCCGTTCAGATTTCGACGGCAGTAGGCAAGAAGCAGCGCAAGTTTTTCTTCCTCGGTGACCCCGCCCGATGTTACCTCCGCGGCAATTTGTTTGGCCTCGTGGTCCACTTTGATTTGACGGCTGTATTCGGCGTAGAGCTCCTTGCCCAGAGTGCTCCAATACTTATCAGCCCCTGTGTGTTCATTCTCTTCGTAATAGACGAGAATCCACTGCTTGGCTCCGTACTCGGGCGGCATGTATGGCTCCTCATGGAAAGCCGGTATGTCGTGCAGGCTGATGGTGGTGAAGCCATCGGCGCTGGGGCTTACCGAGTCGATATTGCAGCCGAACGGCATGAAGCGCATAGCGGGCCATTGAACCCAGTCGCTGCTTACCGGTTTGATATGGAACGTCAATTCATCGGTTGGGAAAGAGCTTTGAACATCGAGCGGCGAGTACCGCGTGATGAACTCGCCGATGTTCATGGTCCAGCGATATTCGATGATCGAGCCAACCTCGATCCCAGGCAGAGCAAATGTGATGACCTTTGTTTTGAAACCGCGCTTATTTACCAGAACCTTGTCAAAGATCGCGTCTTTCTTGAGCTCAATGACCGCGCCATCCGGTTTCACCGTGCGGCCTTCTACATTCGAGATTGTGCTCTTGCCCCAATACGGGAGCGTCACACTGCCGTATTTATCTCTGCCGCGCTCGGAGAAGATCTTCAGGCGAACGTATTCAGAGATGACGTTATGCGGGTAGCCGAAGCCCGAAGCCTCGTTGAGGAGCCGGACGTCGCGAAACAGAGCCTCGGCGTCGGCGTTTCTGTCCGACCTGGGCTCTTTGAGAGCAAGATCCTCCGGGCTAATCGGCCTCCATGGGGCCGCAGAAGCGCTTAAGGTAAGGGTGAAACCGCAAATGAGAAACAAGAGTCGCCGCATAAGTTGGTCAAGAAATGTCATTGGCTTTGAACGTCTTGACACTTTAGTTAAGTGTTGCTTATGAACGAATTGTTGCAAATATAGCCCAGGTTATTGGAAAACAGATTTAGCAATCTGAAATACAGAACAATCGGGTAAGTTCACTACCGGCGTGGGCGCGGTGGAAACAAAGTGCTTAAGACGGCTGCTTCATCACCGGCGGGAGCAGACCGAGAGTTTCGGCTATTCGGGTTAGGTTCGGCCGACAAAAACCGGGCTCGCCTGAAGTTCTTCGGCAGGCAGGTTTACGCTTTCGGCTGTTTTGGCGAAACAGCGCAGCACTTCGGCAACGCTCCAGGCCTGAGCGCAGCAACCGCGCGGGGTAAACGGCGACTTCCGCGTCGAAGATCTCGCTGATAGAGCCAACGCAGGCGCGCTCGAGATGATCTTCGAATCCGCTCAGAAAGCCTCGTGCGGTGGTGAAATCACCCGGATAGACTCGCAGCCAGGCATCGATAAAAGGACCGATGAGCCAGGCCCACACAGTGCCTTGATGGTAAGCAGCATCGCGGGCACGCAGGTCTCCGTCGTAAGTCGCTTTGTAGTCCGGTTCTCCTGGGGCGAGAGAACGCAAACCAACCGGTGTGAGCAAACGATCTTTGGCTACTTGCAAGACAGATTTCCAGCGCGCCTCATCGAGCACGGGATAATCCAGCGAAATCGAGAAGAGCTGATTGGGGCGGCACCGGTTATCGGTTCGGCCATTTTCACCGTCGATCACGTCGTAGAGATAGTTGCCGGCGGCGTACCAGAAGCGTTCGTTGAAGGAACGCCTGGCTCGCTCCGCATGGGTGGCAATATCGTCCGCTTCTGCATCGCGCCGAGCTTCGCGCAGCCATTTCTCAAGCAGGCGCAGAGCGTTATACCAGAGCGCGTTAATCTCGACGGCTTTGCCGCGGCGAGGCGTGACTACCCAGTCGTCGACCTTCGCATCCATCCATGTGAGCTGATACCCGGGCGCGCCTTGTACCAGCAGGCCGTCGGCCGGGTCGACATGAATGTTGAAGCGAGTGCCGCGGAGATGATGCCCGACGATATCGAGCAACAGCGGCAGAAGCTGCTCCATCAAGTGGGCGTCGTTTGTCTGTTCGAAGTACCGGCCGAGGGCATGAAAGAACCACAGCGTGGCATCCGCCGTGTGATAGAGGCCGCTTGTCTTGCCTTCCGGGAACATGTTCGGGATGAGACCGTCGCGAACATAATGCGCGAACGTGCGCAGAATGTAGCTCGCCTCAACATTCCTGCCCGTGGTCAAGGTCAGTCCTTCGAGGCTGATCATTGTGTCGCGGCCCCAATCGGTGAACCAGTGATAGCCGGCGATGACGGAACGAATCTCATCTCCGGCGGCGCGGGCGCGCACAGTATCTTCCTGCCTGCCCACGGGCCGGAAGATGAACTGATCGGCAGCCCAGACAAGTTCGCGGCTATTCTGGTTGCCGGTGGCGGCAGGCCTCGCTTCCAGCAGCAATCGGCGCTTGCGTTCGTGCTCCGCTTCCCACGCTTGTTTGGGAGTGAGGGCAGACATCACTTCCCAACTCTCCGCCGAAGCCACGATGGTCGCGTCGTGCGTCGTGTCGATCTGGACGGTCCAGAAACCAGAGCTCCAGAGATCGCCGCGCCATGTGTAGCCGCGCCGCTGTTCGACGTCGTACATCACATCGTGGATCTCCTGGGGATCAACCGTAACGGGACTGGAGGGTCCAAGCAGCTTGATGCGGAGCGGGGGAATATCGCCGGACGACTTGAGCTCGTAGTTGTTGTTGCGGACCGTGAACGTGTAGGGCTCGATTTTCGAATTGACCGGCGCCTCGTGTTCCCGCATGTTTACGGCAGGGCGTAATTGCAACTTTACGGGAGGTCCACTGACCAGGCTGTAGTTAATGTAGGACGTGTTCTGCCGATGCGGAAGACAGACCCGCTTTTCGATCACGGCGCCCTCTATTTCATAGGTCCAGACGGGCAGGCCGCAATCGAGGCGAAAGCTGGTGAGGTATTGCGCATTATCCGAATACTCGCCCCCTTCGGTATCGAGCCCATTGAGCGGAACAATGCGACCGCTCTTTAGGACGACAAGCTCCAGAATGTCGTTGAGCATGATGGTCCGGCCCAGCGGCGAGGGCAGGGCGGCGATCAGGTAACCGTGAAAGACGCGCGTGAGAGTCCCGCGCACGGTGCCCGAAGCATACCCGCCCAAACCGTTAGTGACCAGCCACTCTGTTTCTGTTAGCCGCTGAGACTCTTCTTCAGTGAGAGGCGCCCCTGCCTGGTGAGTAAGTATGGTGTTCATCCCGGATTAGGTTCAATGCTGAGGAACATTCCGCTCCTCCGAACGAGCCGGATGCAGCACCACGGCGGCTTGGCCGGGGATCTTCCAGTTCTCGCAGCTATCCAGCGGTGCGGTTCCACACCCACCATAGCGCGCATCCTCGGAGGACCAGAGCTTTTCCCATTGCGTTGATTCCGGCGGGGCAAGCAGAGGTTCAGGGGAAGGATTGAATTCCAGATCGACGCCCAGGTTGATAACGAGCAGCCGGTCGTCGTGAAAACCATCCGAAAAGTAACGAAGCACAAACGCGGTATCCGATAGGACTGCACCGTCGATGCCGTGCGCGGCCTGTTGAGAGAAGACCGGATCCTCGCGGCGCAGCTTCAGCAGATCCTGGTGGAGAGCATAATCCGCTTTATGCTTCTCAACTTCTGAAAAGTCGAGCTTACATCGATCAAACGTCTCCTCCGTGCAGGGATCGTTTAAGCAGCTTTTCATTTCGGGGAGACGAAGCGATCTCCACTGCTCGAGGAACTCCAGACGGCCTTTACGTATGAGTTTGGCCAGCTCCGGCTTATGGTCGGCAAAGAAAAAGAAGGGACTCGAAGCGGCAAACTCCTGGCCCTGAAAGAGCATGGGCGTGCCCGGGCCGAGCAGAGTCAGGGCGGTCAGTGCTTTGTATACGCCCGGGGAACTCGACTCGCGCACGCGCTGCCCGTTCGCGGAGTTGGCGATCTGGTCGTGATTCTGGATGAAGGTAACCATAGCGGCGCGAGGTAACCCGAGATTCGATGAGCCCCGCCTTTTCTTCTGCCAGCGATACCACTGGCCTTGGTATAGATAGCCGTACTTCATGGCAGAGACGAATTCCTGCGGCCGGCCCCGGTAATCGGTATAGTAAGCATCCGCTTTACCGCTCAAAGCCACGGTGGCTGAGTGATGGAAATCGTCGTTCCAGAGCGCGTCCAGACCGAGGCCATTTTCGCTGGGCGGGCGGATCAGATTGGTATTTTGCGGTTCATTTTCACCGACCAGGATGATCGATCGAGTGCCTGCCGCAGCGCGCGCGGCCTGTGAAATCTCTAAGATAATGTTCGGCTCGGAATCGTCGTGAATGTCCTGTGTTGCGTCCAGACGCAACCCGTCAAGGTGGAACTCACGGATCCAATACGCGGCGTTCTCGCGGAAAAATTCCCGGACGGGCCCGCTTTGCTCGCCATCGAAATTGATGGCCTGACCCCAATCAGTTTTGTGCTTGCTGCTCAAGTAGTAGGAGGAAAATTTGGGCAGATAGTTCCCGTCCGGTCCGAGGTGATTGTAGACGACATCCAAAATGACACCGAGGCCGAGCGAATGCGCTCGATCGGCAAAGGCCCGCATATCATCGGGCGTGCCATAGATGGCGGCCGGCGCATAAGGTTGGACGCCGTCATAGCCCCAACCGAACCTGCCCGGAAATTCCGCAATCGGCATCAACTCGATTACGGTGATACCGGTATCCCGCAGATAGGGCAGCTTTTCGGATGCAGATCGCCAGCTACCGCCATCGGTAAAGGTTCCGAGATGCAGTTCGTAGATCACCTGGCCCGCTAGCTTGACGCCATCCCAATCCTGGTCTGACCAGCGAAACGAGCGGGGATCAACAACTTGCGAGAAGCCGTGCGGTCCGTCAGGCTGGAAGCGCGAGGCGGGGTCGGGAAAAGCTTCTCCGTCGTCCAGGCGGTATTTATAGCGAGTTCCGGCGGCAGCGTCGGACGAATAACCGGAGTAAAAGCCATTCCCTTCCGAGTGGAGCGAGATTTGGGGGCGTGCGTCCTCGAAAACCACCTTTACCGACATTTTGCCGGGTGTCCAAACACGGAAGTGGGTATCGCCTTGCTGATCAAGCTCAGCGCCGATAGGAAGTTTTCTTGCTGAGGGAATTGCGGGTTGCGGTGTAAGAATCAGAGCTTCAGATTTCGACATCAATCGTATGAACTGGTAGTTCTTACAATGATAAATCGTCTAGGTTTAAGCGGTGCTCAATTGCGGAATTAAAATTCATCTATAGTCCGAGCCGGTCTTTCAGAGTTCGCACGCGCTCGCGCGCCACGGTGAGTTCCGTGTCCTTTCCATCGTCGATGCGCAGCATGACCCGATCCGAAAACCAGGAGTACAGTTCGCGTACGCAATCGATGTTGACGATTGTCGCCCGGTGGATACGGACAAAGCGGGCCGGGTCGAGTAACTCCTCGAGCTGGGCGATCGTGTAGTCGATCACGAAGTCTTTCTTGGGAGTCGAGGCGTAGGTCAGCTTGTCGTTGGCATAGAAATGCGTTGTGCGCGCCACGTCAACCAGCTCGATTCGATCGCCGAGCTTTGAGGGAAGCCGGGCCGGATAAGCGCGCTTTTGCGGCAAGGCCGCCGCGAGCTGTTCCAGTAGCTTCTCGATGGGCGCTTTCGGCTCGAGCCCGCCTCGTACGCGCTCAAGTTTGGCCAGCGCCCGATCGAGTTGCTTCTCGTCGACAGGCTTGAGCAAGTAATCGATTGAATTCACCTCGAAGGCCTGCAAAGCATACTGGGAATACGCCGTGGTGAAAATGATGATCGGCTGCGGATCGAGTCTGGCAAGCATCTGGAAGCCGGAGAGCTCCGGCATCTCGATATCGGTAAAGAGAACATCACAGGGATGGATCCGAAGTTCGGCCAGCGCAGCAAGAGGATCGGAGCTTGCGCCGACTACGGTGACGCGGCCGGTGCGTTCCAGAAGGCGGGTGAGGCGGCTCAGGGCAAGAGGTTCATCGTCAACAAGAAAGGCACGGAACGGATTCATGACCGAAGCGAAGCCTCAGCAGAGGCTTCAAATGCGGCAGCATAGGGCTGACCTGCAACACCTGACACGCGGCGGGGCAACTCAAGTGTGACAACCGTTTGCTCCCCGTCACTGGTGATTGCGAGCGTCGCCTCCTCGCCGAAGAGCGCGTGCATGCGTTCCTGCAGATTGTTAAGGCCATGTCCGGCAGGAAGCTCGAAACTCCGAAAGCCAGGTCCATCGTCCTGAACTTGAAGTTGCAGGCCACCGGCCGTCCCGCTGGCGCTTATGAGCAAATTCGCTCCCCTGGCGCGCGGCGCCACGGCATACTTGACGCTATTTTCAACCAACGTCTGTATGGAAAGCGGCGGCACAGGGAGCTCACGGAGGTACTGCGGGACTCGCAACTCGAATACGAGTCTCGGGCCAAAACGTGCCTTTTCGATTTCGAGATAAGCCTCTACTATGTGGAGCTCCCTCGAGAGCGGCACGAGGCCGCCGGGCGCTGTATCGAGCGAGAAGCGCAGCAGTTCGGAGAGTTGAAGAAGGATTTTTTCTGCCCGGACCGGATCTTCGTGGATGAGCGAGGAGACGGAGTTAATGGTATTGAACAGAAAATGCGGATGAATTCTCGACTCGAGCGAGGAAAGCCTCGCCTCGGTAGCGAGTTTCAGCGCACGCTCGCGCTCGAGCTCATTATTTTTCAGCTGCAGGGCAGTTTTCCGCAGTTTGGATTGCTGCGTTTCATACATCGAGACAAACGCGACAACAATGGCGGAAAGCACAAGCGAGAGACCAAAGGAACCGCGAAAGTCGGCCCAATACTGATAGCGGGTACCGAATATGTAACGGAGAATCAGCCCCGCGAGCAGGCAGCCCACGAAGTTCGCCAGGAGAACGACAGACCCTCTGAGCATCCCCCGGGTGACGGCCGGCCGACGCCCGGTTCTGGCCCAGACGGGCGGCAGAATCAGACAAAGCGGGATACCAATCAGGTTCGAATAGATAACCGAGAACAGATATTGACGGGCAAGTTCCGGCAGCGTGACATGCGCATCAAAGAAGCTTTGAAACAGCGGCACCGCCAGCGCGATACCGGCGTCGATGGTGAGCACGCGGGCTAACCATTTCAGGATAGGGTGGCGCGCTGGGTAGAAGAGTCTCGGCGTGGCTTGGGATGGCGCGTTCATCCTCTTCCACCATAGAGTAGTTGCCCGGATCTTCGGCTGCAGTCCGACCAAGGCCTGTCACTACTCGACGAGACGGGGAGTTTGGGCTACAGACGGCAGAAAGGGCGAAGCGCGGGTACTCGACTGCCCGACCGCGACACCCGGCTACTTCTTTTGTTTAGCAGCCCGATAACCGGCTGCAACAGCGTCGCTCTCCTTCATATACTTGCCCTGCTTGGTCCGGCCATACCAGCGATCTCCCGATTCGTGGAAGACCTTCGTTTCGGTATTCACCCAGACCATTCCCGGGCCGCCGCCGGGGGCGGCATTGGCAGCGGGCTCGGGTGCGGTGCCACCGGTCTTGCGAGAGGTGCGGGTGGCAGGAGTGGTGGCTGCCTGAGTGGCGGGCTGGGCGGATGCTTGAGGGGCGGCCGGTGAAACCGCAACCGCCTGAGCGGGCGCACCGCCGGTAGCAACCGTCACCATCGGCGAAATTTTCTTGATGGAGGCCGCGGAGATGCCTGATTTCGAGAGATCGGCGACGGACGAATAAGGCCGGCCGGCGATGATTTTCTTAGCAGTGGGAGCGCCGATACCGGGCACGCTTTCCAGCTCGGAGGCGGAAGCCGTGTTCAGGTCGACCGCCGCGGACGGAGCCGTTTTGCCGCCAGTCTTGTTACTGCCAGTCTTAGCGGATCCAGTTTTAGCCGTACCGGATTTGGCCGACCTTGACGTCTTGCCGGTCGTCGTTGCCGTTGCGGTGGCCGTGGCTTGCGTAAAGGCAGGCAAGGCTGTGACCGCGATGCCCAAAGCGCAGGCCAATATGCTCGAACAAAACTTGATCATTACCGAAGCTCTCCTCCAGGGATAATTTGCTCAAAACTTAACCCGGGCTTGCACCTGGCTGCAAGCGCCTACACCAGACTAACTGCTACTTGGGCGATTGCGACAGCTCGGCCAAACGTTACAGTTCTAGTACGATTACGCCGTATCGACTACTTGGTCAGGCGGGCGGGAAGGCAACGAAGCGGTAGCCTACGCCACGAACGGTAAGCAGATGGCGCGGCGCGGTCGGATCATCTTCGACGTAGCGGCGCAGGCGCACGATGAAATTATCAATCGGCCGGGTGTCGGTATTCTCCTGCAGAGCCCACACTTCTTCGAGCATGGTTTTGCGCGAAACCGCCCTTCCCTCGTGGCTGATAAAGAAGCGCAGCAGGTTGGCCTCCATCAGAGTGAGGCGAAAGAGTTGGCCACGCACCGAGAGTTCAAGCAAATCGAAATTGACCGCTTTCTCGTTCTGTTGTCCAAAGCGGAAGATGTCATTTGGCTCGGGAGCAGAGGCGGCGACTTGAATGGGAGGAGATTGTAGCCATTGCTTGCGCCGGAGCAGGCCGCGAATCCTGGCGATCAGAATTGCCAGCTCAAAGGGTTTGGTCAGGTAGTCGTCCGCACCCGCTGCAAAGCCGCGCAGTACATCGTCCGGATGGCCGCGCGCCGTCAACACAAGCGTAGGAATGAACTGGCCTGATTGACGCATCTCGGAGATAACGGTGAACCCATCTTTGCCCGGCAGCATAATGTCGAGCACGACCACGTCGGCCCAGACCGGTTGCGCCAGGAGAAATGCCAAGGCGTCTTCGCCGGTTTCAGATACCCGAACCTCATAGCCTTCGGCTTCGAGATTGAAGCGGAGGCCTTCGGCCAGATGAGTCTCGTCCTCGACGATAAGAATCCGGCTCATTTCCCGAGGGGCAACTGCAGCACGAACGTACTACCGCGTCCCACACCTTCGCTCTCGGCCCAGGCACGCCCGCCGTGCCGCTTGGCCACGGAGCGCACAATGTAGAGGCCAAGACCGGTTCCCTTGAGTCGCGTCGTGTTCGGACCAGGCACGCGGTAGAAGCGCTTGAAGATTCGTTTGAGCTCGGTTTTGGGGATGCCGAGGCCCTGGTCGGTGACGCGTAAAGCAACATAGCGACCGTTCACTCGTGAGAGACCCGCCGCCACACTCACTTGCGGGCCCGAATATTTGACCGCGTTATCGATGAGGTTCGAGACGGCTGCCAGTATCTCGTCCGGATCGCCCATCACTTCCACCGCGGGAACGGGTTGGTAGCTCAGCGCCTCAGGCGAAAGGCTATGCACGGCGCGAGCACGCGAGACACAGTCCTCGACAATGCTGTTCAGTTCAACCGGCGAGCGATGAAGCAAGCGGTGTTCCGGGCCCACGCGGCCCGTTCGCAGCACCTGCTCGATAGTCGAGAGAAGCCGGTCGCTGTCGTCGAGCATGATGCGGTAAAACTCCCTTTGCTTCGGCTCTTCGACGGGACGCGACAACAGCGTTTCCAGGTAGAGGCGGATGGAAGCAACGGGAGTCTTTAGCTCGTGCGTGACCGCATTGATGAAGGCGTCGTGCTGAGCATTACGACGGATTTCACGAACCAGGAAGATGGTGTTCAAAACAACGCCGCTGATGATCATTGTCAGCAGCAAAACACCGAAGAAAACCAGGATGCCGGTATGCCAGTTGAGTAAGACCCACCCGACATAGAGCAGCAGAATGACGAGGATCAGGCCCGCGCCCAGCGCGATAAAGAAGGAGATCGATTTCTGCCGGCCCGCTACCACCATCCATCCAAATTATGACCTGCCCGCGAACGGGAGGCATGGGAGGTAGTGCTAGGCGGCTTTCTGGCCGGGAATCTCGCTCTCGATCTTGGCTACGCGAACGGACTTGGCGATGCCGAGGAACTTCAGAATGGTGATCTGGATCCAGGAGATATCCAGCTCATACCAGGCCAGGCCGTGGCGGGCCGACGTGGGATGCGCATGGTGATTGTTGTGCCAGCCTTCGCCAAAGGTGAGCAGCGCCACCCACCAGCTATTGCGGGAATCGTCGCGTGTGGCGAAGCGGCGCCGGCCCCAGAGGTGAGTAGCGGAGTTGACCAGCCAGGTGGCATGCAGGCCGACCACCACGCGCACGCAGATTCCCCAGAGAAACAGGGAGGCTCCGCCGAGCGAGCCAGAGGATCGCGCCGAGCACGACCATCGGTACCCAGTGATAGTTATTGAGCCACACATAGAAGCGGTCTTTCGCCAGGTCCGGGGCATACTTCGACATTAAACGCGTGTTGTTGTGCTTGGCTTCGCCAAACAGCAGCCAGCCCACATGCGCCCACCAGGCGCCATCGCGCGGTGAATGGGGATCGCCGTCCTGATCGGACTTTTGATGGTGGATGCGGTGCGTGGCTACCCAGAAGATGGGACCGCCCTCGAGCGTCAATGCGCCGCAAACGGCAAAGAAGTGCTCAATAAAGAGAGGAAGCTTATAAGACCGGTGAGTATGCAGCCGGTGGTAACCCATGCTGATGCCGAGCCCGACTGTCATCCAATAGAGGAACAGTGCTACGGCGAGAGATTTCCAGCTAAAGAAGAATAGCGCAGCGATCGCGCCGAGGTGAAAAAGGACTAGGGTGAGCGTAGTTGGCCAGTTCAGACCTTCGTGTTCGAAAGTGTCCGGCAGGGCAACGGTTTTCTCAATCTGCATGCTTCATTTCGACCGTATCAGGGATTGAGGCGGTTGTGTGTAAGACTTGTGTAATTTCGAGCGGCTGGCTTACACTCCGTCAGTGAAAACGCCGGAGACAGGCAAACCGGGCAGGCGAACTAGTAGGAAAATACTTCGGATTGTATGCCCGGCTGGGCAACGACCAGACGAGTGAACAGAGCTCGACCGTCGAGGGCCTTTGCGCCCATGCGGCGCACCAGCTCCGGATGATTGTTGTGCTCGCTGATATGGCCAAGAATCAGTGTGGATACCCGCGTGTCGAGCTCGCGCCGGATAAATTCGCCGGCTACTTCGTTCGAAAGATGACCGCGCCGGCTCATCACGCGCTGTTTGACCGACCACGGGTAAGGACCGACTCGCAGCATCTCAAGATCGTGATTCGATTCAAGCAGCAGAACGTCCGTGTTGCGGAAATGGAAGCGTAAAGAGTCAGGAATGTAGCCAAGATCGGTCGCGACAGCGATCTTGATGCCCTCGGCACAGATGGTAAATCCAACCGGGTCGGCGGCATCATGCGGGATCGTGAAGCTCGAGATATCGAAGTCGCCCACGGTAAATCCGCAACCTGCCTGGAAAAGTTCGAGCGTCGGGGATAGTTCGCCCCATTCAATGTAGGGCGCCGTGCGATGAGTCAGATAAACGGGAAGACGGGTCGCGTTCTTCACCAAGGCAGCCAACCCGCAGGTATGATCGCAATGCTCGTGTGTGACAAGAACCGCGTCGAGCGTAGCAACGTCCTCGCCAATAGCGGCCAGGCGCTTGGCCAGTTCCCGCCGGCTGATGCCCGCATCGACGAGCAGCCGGGTACGCCCGGTGGCAACGAAAACCGCGTTGCCGGCGCTACTGCTGGCGAGAATGCAGATCTTTACGATAAGTGCTCCGCTACAAAAGCTTCGCTCGGACTGAGCGCAAGGTTGACGTGTGTTGCGCTGGCCTTCTTTGTTTTATACCACCAAACAAAGTGCAGTGGTTTTGTTTTGAATGGGCACGTGCTCCTGGTCTGTAAGGAGGCGCTTGCGGCTTCCTACAATATAGGTGCGATGAATGCGCGAGTTTACGTAACGATAAAACCGACAGTACTCGATCCACAAGGCCAAACCATCTGCGGGGCGCTACAAGGCTTAGGGCATGCGGAGGTGACCTCCGTGCGGCAGGGCAAGTATTTCGAAGTGGGATTGCGCGATGGTGTTCCACGGGAGACCGCCGCCGCGGCGCTTGAGGCCATTGCGCGCGACGTTCTCTCTAATCCGGTAATCGAAGATTACCGGATCGATATTCTCGATTGATTGGCCCGTCCGAGAGGGAAATTGCCCGCCAAACACTTAGACTAGGTAAACACCCTTATCTATGTGTGGAATTGTTGGATATATCGGCCGCCGCGACGCAGTCCCGGTGATTGTCGACGGTCTGCGCCGGCTGGAGTATCGCGGCTACGATTCGGCCGGGGTTGCGGTGCTTAACTCCGAAAACGAACTTGAGCTGCGACGCGCGTCCGGCAAACTCTCGAAACTGGAAGAAGCAATCCGCAGTAAGCCGCTCTCCGGTTCCTACGGCATTGGACATACGCGCTGGGCCACACACGGCCGGCCCACGGAAGAGAACGCGCACCCCCACCGGGATTGTACCGGCCGGATCGTGGTCGTGCATAACGGCATCGTCGAGAACTATCTTGCACTGCGCAAGCAGCTGACCGCCGAGGGTCACGTTTTTAAGACTGAGACCGATACGGAAGTGATCGCACATCTGGTGGAAAAGTACCTTGATGGACCGTTGGAAGATGCGGTTCGAAAATCACTCAAGGAAATCCACGGCGTCTTTGCCATTAGCGTGATCGCGAGCTCGGATCCGCAGAAGATCGTGTCGGCGCGCTCCGGGCCTCCGGTTGTCGTTGGTCTTGGGGAAAACGAGTTTTTCGTGGCCTCGGATGTTCCGGCAATTCTCAGCCATACGCGCGACATGTATTTCCTGAACGACGGCGATGTGGCGGTGCTGACTGCAGACGGCGTGCAGCTGACCGACTTTGACGGCCGCGTGGTCCGGCGCCAGGTATCGCGCATCCTGTGGGACCCGGTCATGGCGGAGAAGGGCGGCTACAAGCATTTCATGCTCAAGGAAATCTTTGAGCAGCCGCGCGCGATAAAGGATACGATGCTCGGCCGCGTTGGCCTCGAAAGCGGACGCGTGTTTCTCGACGAGGTGGACATAGCGGAGGCCGAATTCCGCAGCTTCGAGCAAGTCAAAATTGTGGCCTGCGGAACAAGCTGGCATGCTGGCCTCGCGGGCAAAATCATTCTCGAACGGCTGGCCCGCGTTCCGGTGGAAGTGGATTACGGGAGTGAGTTCCGTTACCGCGACCCGATCATCCTGCCGAAGACCTTAACGGTCGTCATCTCGCAATCGGGTGAAACGGCGGATACGCTGGCGGCACTGCGCGAGGCGAAGAGCAAGGGCTCGAAGAGTCTTGCGATTTGTAACGTGGTCGGTTCGATGATCACTCGCGAGGCAAGCGGAACACTGCTCACGCATGCCGGGCCGGAGATTGGGGTGGCTTCCACCAAAGCGTTCACCTCGCAGTTGACTGCACTTGTGATACTCGGCATGTACCTCGGCCAGGTACGCGGAACGCTGAGCCATGCGGCTTCCTGCACGCTTGTGCAGGAGATGGCCCATATTCCGGGAAAGCTGGAACAGATACTCGCGATCGACGACAAGTATGACGAGATGGTGAAAGATCTCTTCCGGGCTCAGGACTTCCTGTATCTCGGACGCGGCATTCACTTCCCCATCGCGCTCGAAGGCGCGCTCAAGTTGAAGGAGATCTCCTACATTCACGCCGAAGGTTATCCGGCAGGAGAAATGAAGCACGGCCCGAACGCGCTGATCGACGAGAATCTGCCGGTGGTGGTGCTCGCGACGCGCGATCCGGAGTCGGAAGAGAGCCAGGTTCACTACGAGAAGACGCTCTCAAACATTCAGGAAGTGAAGGCACGCAGCGGGCGCGTGGTCGCGATTGCCTGCGAAGGCGATGAGGAGGTCGCGAAAATGGCGGACCACCTGATTACGATTCCCGTTACAAGGGAATTGCTGCTGCCGCTGCTCGAGATGATTCCGTTGCAGCTGCTGGCGTATCACATCGCGGTACGTCGGGGCTGCGATGTCGATCAGCCGCGCAATCTTGCGAAAAGCGTGACGGTCGAATAGACAGGGAAGAGTGGGGCGTCAGGGCCGATGGATTTCAGAGAAATACCATGCCCAAGCCGACGCTGACAACCAGACCGATCATCACCAGCCACGATAAAGGGTTGCCGTAATTGACTGCATACCCGATACCGATGCGCTTCTCCACAAACAGTGCGCTATCGACTGGGTTGAAGTAGAACAGACCCAGCTTCCAGCAGCTATTCGGGGTCGCTTCGACGCGACCGCCGGGCTCTGCCATGGCACGGCTAACTGTCATCAGCATCAGGGCGACGCAAGCGGCTGTGCCGAGAAGTATGGCCCAGAGTGGAACTCTGACCAGCGGGCCGATAGCGAGCACGCTGAGCAGGCACCCGACCAGATACTCAGACGCTATTCCGGTTCCGAACAGGACGCGGCGCATCGGTGAGCGACGGGACCCAAACCAGGTGGCTAAGGCCATGACGAACAGCGATACACATAGGCCCGCGCCGAATACGAGGGGGCCATACACGCCGCGGAAAGTCCGTTCGCTCCAACGATCAGGCAGGCCATCGAGTCCCCAATGGACGGCGAACCGCGCCGGTATCTGAGACCAGTGCGCTTCGAGGAAGAGTGCCGCCATGCCCAGAAACAGAAATGGACCAGCACCCAGCCAAGCAAAGGAGGGCAGTCGCTCAGGCGTTACGGTGATGGCGGCTTCAGCAACGCGCACCGGCTGAACCGCTGCGGGCATAAGCTTGCGATTCTGCCACCAGAAAGCAAGACCGGCAATGAGCAAGGTTCCGGCGTGAGCAGCCAGAATGACGATGCTGAGCAGGCGCTCCGGCGAAAAAAGCATCGCGATGAGGCTTACGAAAATGACGATGGCAGTGACAGTTCGGAAGACCGCAAGCGAGTGGCGGCCCGGTTCACTGTCACGAAAGTTTGGCGGGACGGGAACACCGAAGAGAACTCCGCGGCGGGACATCTGGGGCAGAGCCAGTAGCAGGCCACCCATCGACAGGTAGATCAAGCAAATCAGAAGCCGAGTCATCGTGTTATCTCCTTTGCCGTTTGCCGCAGCTCGCTTGCGATCTCATTGAGCGGCGCGCCTTCTGTGCGCATTTGTGCGATCAGCCCGCGGAGCCTGTTTCGAAAGCTGCTCACCCAATCGGTGCGGCTAATCTCCGGCGTTGTCCGGTTGAGCACCTGAGCTCGCCGGCCATGCTGTAAGTCGAGCCAGCCTTCAGCCGATAGCAAACGGTACGCTTCGGCTACGGTATTAAAATGCACGCCGAGTTCCATTGCCAGCCTTCTTACCGAGGGAAGCTCCGAGCCGGGCGTTAGTTTTTCATTCACTAGCAGGACGCGCAGTGAGTCCGAGATCTGCCGGACGGCCGGCGTTTCAGAGGCCGGATCGAACTGAATTTTTACCGGCGCGGCATCCATATTTGTACAGTGTATACGCACACTATACAGTTGTCAAGATCCGATTTCCCCGCTGCTATGATCGCGTTTTACCCGGCCCTGAATCGACCAGGTTTGTCCCGAGGCATGTTCAATCACTATTCCAAGAACGCGCTCTTCGCCGCAGGTCTTCTGATGCTGGCTGCCTTTTCAGTTCTCTCTATGGCGCTGAACGCGGGCACTGCCACAAACGTCACCTACGTCGACGCGACAGCGCAGAGCGGAGTTCATTTTAAGAACAACAACTCTCCGACACCTGAAAAGTACCTGATCGAGAGTATGACCGGCGGTGTGGCGCTGTTCGACTACGACAATGACGGCTGGCCCGATCTGTTTCTGGTAAACGGGGCGCGTATTCACGCCGGGCAAAGTGATTCGGAAGCGCCCGACAAAACGCCGCCTGAGTTTTGGAACCGGCTCTACCATAACAATCACGACGGGACATTCACTGACGTCACTGAAAAGGCCGGGGTCCGCGGAAGCGGCTTCGGAATGGGGGTGGCGACGGCCGATTTCGACAACGACGGCTTCGAAGATCTGCTCGTCACAAACTACGGAAGTGTGATCCTGTACCACAACAACGGCAACGGAACCTTCACCGACATTACGCAAAAAGCGCATGTTTTGACCGAAGGCTGGATGACGAGCGCCGGTTTTTTCGATTACGACAACGACGGCAAGCTGGACCTGTTCATCTGCCGCTACGTTGACTGGAAGTTTTCGAAGAACATCTACTGCGGCTCGAAGGTGGAGGGCGGACGTGCGTATTGCCATCCGGACAATTTCAAGCCTGTGTCCAATTACCTTTTTCACAACAATGGTGACGGCACATTCACGGACGTAAGCACGAAGAGCCACATCGCAGGCTCGCCCGGCAAAGGGCTCGGGGTCGTCTTCGAGGACTTCAACAACGATGGCCGTTTAGATATCAGCGTCGCCAATGACTCATTTCCGCAGTTTCTCTTCCTGAACAACGGTGACGGCACATTCACCGAAACAGGGGTAGCGGCAGGGGTCGCCTTTACGGATGACGGCAAGACATTCGCGGGCATGGGCACCGATGCGGCAGATATCGATGACGACGGCAAACCCGACATTGTGACGACGGCGCTATCGAACGAGACGTATGCGTATTTTCACAACACCGGTAATGGCATGTTCAACTACGACACCAATGTCAGCCGGTTAGGCGAGATCACCCGGCTCTTTGGAGGCTGGGGCATGCGCATCTTCGACTACGATAACGACGGCTTCAAGGACCTGTTCTTCGCTAACAGTCACGTGATGGACAACGTGCAGAAGATGCAGCCACATATCGAATATCTCGAGCGTCTACTGCTGCTACGGCAGGTGGACCATAAGTTCGTCAATGTATCAGCGCAGTCAGGCGCGATTTTCTCAGAGAAGTGGGCGAGCCGTGGTGCGGCTTTCGGAGACCTGGACAACGATGGCGATATCGATATCGTTGTTTCAACGTGCGGCGGCCCGGCGTACATCTTAAAGAATGAAGGCGGGAACCAAAACGCCTGGGTTGGATTGAACCTGCGGGGGACGCGCAGTAATCGCGATGGGATTGGAGCGCGCGTGAAGCTGACTTCCGAATCCGGCAGAGTGCAATACGGACTGGTAACGGCTACGGCCAGCTATCAATCAGCTCAGGATAAGCGCTTCTATTTCGGCCTCGGCCAGGAGAAGTCGATTCGCAAGATCGAGATCGCCTGGCCGAGCGGCACGAAGCAGGTGCTGCAGAACCCGCCAGTACGCCGGATCCTCCAGATTACGGAACAATCAGAAATTCAGCCGTAGCGTAAACTGCACGACCCGCTGTTGATCGATTGTGCTCGTTACCTGACCGAAGTTGCTGTCGTACGGATTTGCATCGGGAACACTGAAAATGTGGCGGTTGAAAGCATTCAGCAACTCCCCCTTGAGCTGTAAGCTAACTCGCTCGACGATATGAAAGTTTCTGATAACGCTGAAGTCTTCATTGAAGTAGTTGGGCGCTCGTGCGTCACCGTTGTTGCGGGGGTAGTCGCCTAAAATGTACGCTCCGCCACGGGCATCCTGTACGGTGGTGCCGCTTCCGGCAGCGACTGCTTCGGTGTTCGGATCGGCGAAAGCACAGCCGGCTTGCCCTAGGTACGAGCACGCCGGATTGAAGAAGTTTTCGGTAAACGGACTGAAGCTGTTACTCCGGGCATTCGCAACCAAAGGAGGAGCCGAAGCACGATTGAAGCGAATACAATTCTGCCACCCGTTAACGCCGTTCGCACAGCCAAACGAGATGGGCACGCCACTCTGGTAGCGCAGCACTCCTCCTACCTGCCAGCCGCCGAGGACCGCTCCGCCGATTCCGTGGTTCAGCATGTGCTTGCCGCGGCCGAAGGGCAGCTCATAGAGAAATGCTGCTGTGAAAACGTAAGGCACATCCTGACTGCTAAGCGCCTTTTCCGATCGCAGATCTCCCGGATTTTGGATCTGACTGATGCCGCCATTGATACCCGGAAGAATGCTGTCCGCATCGGTCAGAGTCTTCTGCCAGGTGAAGGAAGATTGGAGACTCAGACCGGCACTGAAGCGGCGCTGCAGTGTTGCCTGCAGAGACTGATAGGAGGACTGGCCGATGTTCTGCAGCACGTCCATGTAGAGGTAGTCGTACTGCGGAAAAGGCCGCAGCGCGCGCCAAACGGGGGCATCAGCGCCCCAATCGTTGAAGAAGTTGGCGTAAGGCGCGGTGACGCCCAAAGTGTTGCCGGCTACTTTCTGATTCAATCCGTTACCTAGTGCAAGAGCACTCTGGGGGATGTTGTTGATGTTCATGAGAGCCGAACGAAGATTCTGGCCGCGCTGACCGACGTAGCCGAGCGTCGCCACCATGTCCTTCGAGACCTGGCCCTGGACCTGGAAGCTCCAACTCTGAATGATCGCCGGTTGACCAAAGCGCGGCTGGATATAGTTCGGATTGCCCTGATTCACAACCGAGGGATTCAAGAAAGGCGGAGGCGCAAAGGACGGGAAGCCCGTGGTCCAGTTAAAAGCGGGGCTGATTCCGTCGGGGCTATTGAAGGTCGGCGTCGCCGAGTAACCCTGGACCTGACTTCCACCGAAATCGGTATATTGCAGCGGACCATAGAGCACACCGTAGCCGCCCCGCAACACGAAGCGGCCGCCGTTCGGGTTGTAAGCAAAACCGATTCGGGGGCCAACATCGTGGAACTTGGTGTCTGCCCATTTCGGATTGCAATTACTACACGTGTTGCCGAATACCATTCCGCCCGGGATATTGTTAGCCGCCGGATTGGGAACCGTGGGGTCGAAGTTCGATGTGTCTTGGTGAGACTCCGACCGGGGCACATCGACATCCCAGCGCAATCCAAGGTTCAAAGTGAGGTGCGGCGTGACTTTCCAATCGTCCTGCGCGAAGGCTGCATAGTATTGAAACGTCCAGCGCGGCACGTGTCCCTGAATAAATGCGTTTGCGTTATTGAGATCGCCCAGCAGAAAGCTCGCGATTCCATTACCACTCTGACCGTTCAAAGTTACATTCGCCGCAGTCTGGTTACGCGCAAAGTTGTAAACGCCGCTATCCGTGTCAGAGGCGTAGGTGGCATACAGCTGATTCCGGAAATCGAAACCGAACGTGAGGCTATGTTTGCCTTTTACCCAGGTCAGGGTATCGTTCAGACGTTCGCCGTTATCAACATTCGCGTCGTTATTAGCTCGGCCGAGCGATGGAAGACCCTCGCCCACATTCACGATGGGAAACTCAGTGCCATTCAGCCCTGGGATGCCCAGCTTCGTATTCCAACTGAAATTTCCGCTCCTGGCCTGCAGCGCGCCCAACGTGTAGTTTTGACTATTCGTGCGGTTATAGCCGAGCGCGAGGTGATTCAGAAGCGTGGGCGAAATGATGTAATCCCAACCAGCGCGGCCATAGTGCGTAATGAAGTCCTGGCTCCAGCCGTTTGGATCGGCCGGTGGAGGAAGAGTATAGTTACCGTTCACATAGCGCGTATTATCCCGTGTGTCGTAGGTGCCAAAAATCTTGCTCTTGTCGGACAGCGAGTGGTCGATGCGAACCGTGTAGGTTGTATTCTCGAGCGGAGTTGAGCTGGACAGTGCAAAATTGTTCCCGTTTGGCTGAGCGGTGATGTTCGGGGCCGGCAGGTAACCGAGGAAAGTCTGCGAGACCGGTGAGATTCGCGCGCCAGGAATTCTGTTCCCGGCAAACGGAGTGCGACAACCAGATGAATTGGCCGCTATGCTCGGATCGAAGATTTCACCCTGGAAGACAGGCTGGCCGCCACAGGTTCCGAGCACTTTCGTCGTATCGAGTATGCCCGAGAAATCGCCGCCACGCTCCGCAACGGTGGGAACAATACTCGTGCTGGTGCCGCCGATATGCTGGTTGTACTGCTCCCAGTTGAAGAAGAAGAAGGTTCGATTCCTGCCGCTATAGAACTTCGGGATCAGCACCGGGCCGCCTAAATTGACGCCGTAATCGTTCTTCTTGTTGATTGGCCGAGCGTACTGTGCGCGGCACGCCGAGTCCCCTGCGGGGCAGCGCGCTGCATACGCATTGTTAAACCAGGTATTGGCATCGAGATCGTCGTTTTGAAGAATGTCGTAGGCGGTTCCATGGAACTGATTCGTGCCGGATTTTATTGTGAAGCTCTCGATGCCTCCGGTAGTGCGGCCGTATATAGCTGGAATGGTGGATGTCAGGACTTTAAATTCGGAGATAGCTTCGACCGAGGGAGCTGCTTCGTCGAACGATGAGCCATTTTCAGTGCGCAGCGTACTGGTGCCGTCGAGAAGCACTTCGTTGCCGAAATTCTGGCCACCGCCGATCTTTGAAATAAATATTCCGTTGTTGCTATTGGCAGTCCCGGGGCCCGCAGTACCAGGGGCCAAAAACACGAAAGCTTCCGGAGAGCGCATCGCTCCGACCCCGCCCAATGCAAGTGGAAGTTCAACAATCTGTTTCGTCGTGATGACCGTACCTACATCGGAGCTCTCGGTCTCGATCGAGGTCGCATCCGCCTGCACCGTGATTGTCTGCTCGGACTTACCGACATTGAGCGTGATCGTCACCGCTGTTGTCGTGCTGATGGTTACATTGACTCCCGTCTGCGTAACAGAGCCGAAGCCAGGATGCGAGGCGCTGATGTCATAGCTCCCAATCGGTACGGAAGGAAAGCGAAACGCTCCTTCGGCTCCGGTGGTAGCAGTGAGCGTGTAGCCTGTCGCCTGGTTCTTGGCACTGATTTGCGCGCCTTCGAGGGCGGCGCCGCTCTGGTCGAGCACGGAACCTGACAAGATACCCTCACTAGTTTGACCCGAGGAGATTATAGGTATTAAGGCCAGCAGTAGGAGAAGGAATCCAGAACTATGCTTCCGAAGTAAACTCACGACAAACCTCCAGATCGACTCAGATGCTGAGGGAAGACGACAGCAAAAAAGACCCAATGCGGGAATTATATATGGGTTCAGAGCGACATAGGAAAACTTTTCTGCCGGTAAAACTCCGTGCCAATTCACAGTGTTTTCTTTTCGTATTGGCATGGGCATTTGGCTGGCCGGCACTGGCAGGCCAGCAAGAACCCGAGCCCGTTATGGGAGAGGCCGCGCGCGCTCTACAGGCGGGAAACTATCGTGTCGCTGAGCAGCTCGTCACAGCAGCGCTCCGCCGGGATCAGCGTAACGCCGATCTTTGGAATCTGCTCGGGATCGCGCGCTCGGAGCTTCAGGAATTAGGTGCTGCTGAAGAGGCGTTCGGCAAAGGGCTGAAGCTCGCGCCTGAATCCATTTCGCTGAACGAAAATGCCGGTTTACTTTTCTTTCGCGAAGCCAAATACAAACAAGCCAAGATCGCTCTTGGCAAAGCCGTCCAGTTGGGCAGCATCAAGCCTGAAGTAGGCTTCAGCCTGGCGGCAGCAAAGCTCCGATCAGGAGAAGAATCCGCCGCTCTCGCTGAACTAAGAGCGCTTCAGCCGGCTCTCGGGACCAGGGCTGAGTATTGGGAAGAGCGCGGCCGGGCGGAACTCCTCGCCGAGCCGGCGGGGGCCGAAAAGAGCTTTAATCACGCGATCGAGTTACGGCCCGAAAGCTTGACAGCTCTAAATGGGGCAGCTGCTGCCGCCGAGAAGCAAAAGCTCGATGAGAAAGCGCTGGCCTATCTGATCAAAGCTCGCGAGGTAAGCCCCGGAGATGTTCCCACTCTGCTGCATTTCGCGAGTATTTGCATTCGCCGGGACCTTGGTCCGGATGCGATCATCGCGCTCGAGCAGGCACGCCGTTTTGAGCCGGCGAATCAAGCCGCTATTTACCTGCTCGCGCGAGCGAATATATCAGTCCAAAACTGGCAGACGGCGTACGATCTTTTCCGGATTTTCTCGCGTAGCCATCCGGATTATGCGCCCGCTTATTACGCAATGGGCTGGATAGATATCCGCCTGAACCGGGTAGATGATGCGCGACAGGAACTGCTGCATTGTCTCCGGCTCGAGCCTGGTATGACGGATGCGCGCTACGACTTGGCGCAGCTCGAATATGACGACGGGCAGGTTGAGGCTGCTGGGAAGTTGCTTGCTGCAGTTCTTCGCGATCAACCGAACCATGCAAAGGCCAACATGACAATGGGCGATATCGCTCTGCATCGAGGAGATCTTGCGAGCGCGCAAAAGTATCTAGAAGCGGCTGTCGTCAGTGATCCGCGCCTAGCTGCGGCGCATTACAAGCTCTCAGCGGTGTACTTGCGGAGCAATCACCCGGATAAGGCAGAGCAGGAGAAGAAAGCGGCTGCCGCTCTGACCGCGGAAGCAAATCGCGCCAGTAAGACGCAGCTCCGGCTCATCCTGCCGGATGTGCGCTGAACCGGTGCGACAATCTCTCGAAGAGTTCAGGCCAGGAGCTCAAATCGAATCTCGCAGGGCGTCTGACATTACCGCCACTCCGCCAATGAATTGACGTACTCCGCCGAACCATCACGAAGCCATCCATCGAGCTGTGCCGGCTCTTTCAACTGCTGTCCGCGTTGTCGCGATACCAGCGCGTAAGAGCACCGAAGTTCGTTGAGAGCCGTCATGTCAACAAACAGCTTTTCAAACTGTGCCACCGGAAACACGTCTTCCTGTCCTTTGCCCCAGCGGCGTTTCACATCCTTCAGCGTTATATACGTGGGCATGCGAGCGGCGAGCTTTCGGACCGCATTCGCGATGCGCTCAGTGTCGGAGAGATCGGCGCGGGTTAATGAGAAAGCCGCCAGCAGCTGATCGATGTCGATCCAGAACGTATTCGTGTTGTAGTAGCTGAGCGACCATTCGCTCTCTTCCGAGGGCAGCGCAAGTCCTTCCACCAGACGCAGTCTTCCATCTACCCGCGCCAGTCCGCCGCCGTGATCTTCGATCTGCCGCCCAACCACCTCAACCGTGAGAGCCGCTCCATTTTCGATATGTAGTCCCAGCAGGCCCGGATCCACATTCACGCCGGTAGTATCTACGTTGTGCACCAACAAATATTTCAGCTGCGGGCGTTCAATCAACATCCGCAGAAGCACGCCATTACGCAGCATGTTGGGCACTTCATACCAGTGGCCGGTCGGGTGAATGCACTGTAGAGGAAGATTATCCGTATAATCACTTCCCTCTCCTGTTTTCTGAGCCCACTGCGATAGAGCAGCACGGACACTGTCCCGCATTTTCTCTTTTTGCTCTTCCAGAATCTGCTGCGGCATTTCCTCCCAGGCAAAACGCAGATCGCGAAGCATAGGCACCAGACGCAGCCCGATGCTGCAGCCCGGCGAGAGGAAAACGGGACCGCTATACCCGAAATGTTGCTCGCCATCGAGCAGAGCTGCTGTCGGCTCGTGCGTCAAATAGCTCGTTGTAATCACATGCGGAATGTCGACACCGCAAAGCTGGCTGGTCCGGCGAGTTTTGGCCAGATGAAGCTCTAAAAAGCTGCGGTAGGCGCCGCCGAGCTTGGCGAACGGGTTCAGCGCTTTTACGACACCGGCGCCGCGCGTCCACCTGCTGCCCGCTCCGCCGGCGAGCGACACAACAGCAACTTCGCCTGCCTTCAATGCCTCCCGCCCCACGGCTTCGAGACTCTTCGCCTTCCCAGCTGTTAGCACGAGCACGTCACCAGTGGCCGCGTCTTCTATTTTCGCGGTAGCCGGCAATCGATTTTGAGCAAGCCCGATCCGGCCATTCTGCAAATCGGTGCGTATCGACTCATGTTCCACGGCATCGAAGCCATACTGCCCCAGCAAAGCAAAGAGGCCTTGCGAGGGCGCATCGTCACTGCGTACTGAAGGTAAAAGGCGATCAAACAGACTCTGCACGATCCCTGAATATCCGGCGATACTGCGAGACGCGGCGGCTAAACGGTCGAGCTCGCTCCGGCGCGCAGCCGGCATAAGGCGAGGATCAGTACGCAACAGAGCCGGCACGGTGAGCGCGTAGTACCCGTCGGGCATCAGGTTGTTTCGGCCGGTGAGCAGCTCGGCAAAGGTGCCGCGGTCATTGATGGCGAAATCGTAGACAACCGGTTCCATGGCAAAGGGAACGGCACGTTCCATCTGTCGTTTGGTGTCTCTCATAATGCGGGTCATGCGATCCTGCGCCTCCGACTTGCGCTCAGGACTAAAGATGAAACCCATGCCACCCCCGGCCATCCCCCCTAGCATCCAGAAGCCCCAGAAATCATTGGCGAGTTCCGCGCGAGCCTGCCCGATGAGCCGCTCAGCATAAAGATTGCTCGCCCAGGGAATGATGCTTTGAAGAGGTCCGAAGAAGTTTCGTTCGGTGGCTTTGCCCACTGCCCGCACGTCACCAGCTTTGAGATCCGCTAAGATTTCATCGAGGATCTTCATCGCGTCCTGACGTGCTTGCCATTCGCGCGGCGCGCGCAGCAGGTACTTTTCGGTGACCATCTCGAGAATCGGCCCAACGTCCTGGGCCATGCCACCATGGACCAGCACCAAGCTCTGCTGCAGCTTCTCGCGCGCTTCCGCCGAAACCTCAGCTTCCGAAAGAACGTGATGTGAGGGAAGAAGCCGGCCGCGGCTGATCCCAAACTCCGGATCGCCGTCCCGCGCTTCGCATCCTTCGATCACCTTGATCCCTGGCCAGACCCCGCCCGAATCCTGCCAGCCGCCGCCCGATCCACCCAACCACTCGCCCAGAATGGCGCGCGCTGCGACGAGCCGCCTGTCTGATTCGTTCAGGCTGCCAGTCAGGGTCTTCGTTTGCCGCGTGGCGCGCATGCAGACTGAGATCAAGGCAGCGAGCAAGTTCGTCGAAACCGCGAGCCGGGAACCCTTGGGAATATTGCGCACACAACTGACCACTTCCAGGCCGCGTCCTTCGCCCACCAGATTCTTCAGCAGAGCTGTTAATGGCTGAACGACACCTTCCATGGCCGGAGGGATGATGCCGGACGAAATGACCGCCGCTTTCAAGAGCCCGAGGTAGTCACTTCCGAAGTCGAAGACCTCAGCGAAAGTGGTGAGGTCCGCGGTCGCCTCCAGATCTACGCTTGTGAGGCGCAGCACTGGCTCATCGATAACACGCAAATAGGCCTCTACCGGCGGCTTCGGCTTCTCCTCGCCACCCGCGCCGCGCACGCTAAGATCGATCGAAATATTTAGAACACGCGCGCCTTCCGGGTAATCCATGCCCAGGAAGAAAATGTCGCTCCAACCGCTATGCGTTAGATCCATGCGGACGGGGATCGATTCCTTTAGGATCGGAAACGCTTCCTTCTCTGAAGATCGGCGAAGCAACTCCGGGTCTATGGAAAGCGGGTAATCGTCCGGGTGCCCGATACGGGACATCCAGTGATTTCCCCGCACGGATCGCACGCTTCGCCTTACCTGGTCGACAAGCGTCTTGAACGCGAGGCCCCGGTAGGCCGCGGAATAGGCACTCGCGAGCGCGACGCTCAGCCCACTTGATCGGGTAGCGCGGCTTACAACTTCGATTGCTTCTTCAAAACGCCGTTTCAGCAGGTGCGATGCGGCTTCAAACGGGATCGTGCCTGCAGCTTGAATCTCATGACGCCGCGGCAGATGGAATCGATAGATCGTGTAAAGAAAAAAAAGCGCCCGCACACGCTGGTACAGGTTTTCACTGACTCGCCAAAAGCGATCGAGAGCGGCAGCTTCTTCAAGTAGTGCAGCGGTCGAGGCTCCCCGGCAGAAATCGTCCACCGAGCGGTTGCGAACGTCTTCCTCGCGCGCCGTTATGATCGCAATCAGTTCGCTCAAGCGCCCTGCCCAATCTCATGAGTCTCCGTATTCTGTAAAGCGACGAGTTCGAGAAGTTGCGCAAGGACCGCATTCCGGTCCTGCCCTCCCAAAGCCAGCGCAAGCTGAGCGCGAAACAAGCCATACTTCACGCCAACGTCGTAACGCCGGCTGCTCTGTTCAAGTGCCAGGTACTGCTCGCGCGCTGCCAGGTCGTGGAGGACCTCTGAGAGGGCCGGGCGTGCTGCAGATTGCTGGAGTCGCTGCTCGAGAATCTCCATGACGCCAGGCGTCAAGACGTGCATTCCGAAAAAACAAAGATAATGTCCGGCGCGCAAGCCCGGAATACCGAGTTCCTGCTCGGCCTGGGTCGGCGTAGGCTTCTCGACTACTCTTTGGACGCGATACAAATCCTGTCGGCCGGCGAAACGCTGGCCTCCGATCGCGCCATAGTGCTGCAGCAAAGTCTCGCGCGTGGCTTGAACAGCAGACACCGAGCAGGCTTCGGACTCGGCAGCGGCGACGAGTCTCTTGGTGCTGTTGGTCCCATTGGTGCCGACATAGAGGTGATCTCCTACCAGGTGCAGAAACGGATCGTCGCCAGTGAACGGCCGGGCGCAGTAGAGCGCATGCGCGTAGCCGGCCGGCTCCGGCTGTTCGATGAAGCGTACCGTGCCATCGCCCGCCGCCCGCGCGAACGACTCCTCGTCTCCCGGAGCAATCACAACCGCTATCTGGTCGACTCCGGCGCTGCGAACCTCGTCGAGGATGATACGCAGCACCGTTTTCTCACGTCCGTCACGGTCAATCAACGTCTGCAGCGGCAGCGTGCGCTGATTACGCCCCGCCGCCGTCACGACAGCTTTTTGGATTTTCATTGAAGATGCAACTCGCGATTTTAACTCGCCGCGGAAAGCCCGGCTTCAGTACGGGCGACACTGAGGAGTGACCCGTCACTCAACCGTAACAGTCTCAACCAGAGGTAAGGGCCTGTATCCGTTTACACGTGAGGTTCAAAAATGGGCGGCCAAGCAGGAGATCTCGAATGGACTGCTGACTCTCTTCATTCAGCACACATCCTGCTCATTGGTGATTCAGGAGAACGCGGATCCCGATGTGACGCTCGATCTCCGCGACTTCTTCGAGCGCCTTGTGCCAGAAGACATGGCGCTTTACCGACACACCGCAGAAGGCGCCGACGATATGACATCGCACATCCGTTCCGTGCTGACCCAAACGAGCCTCACGATTCCACTGATTGGCGGCGAACTCAGTCTGGGCACCTGGCAGGGTCTGTACGTCTTCGAGCACCGGCTCCGCCCCCATCAACGCAGGATCGTGTTGCTGCTGATGGGGGATTGATTGAGGGAAGCCGGTCTGTTTTGAGGCAGCTTACAACCTCTACTGCAGCATCCGTTTCTGCTTTCGCAAAAATGCCGGCATTTCATAATCGTCCGCGGGTTGTGCCTCCTCGACATGCGTCTCAGCGCCAGCCGCCGCAGCGACCGCGATCACCGGCTCCGGTTCTTGTTGGACTGGGAGATGAGTGTTTGCGATCGGTGCTTCGGGCGTGTTGTTGATTGTGAAGGGAAAGTGTGGATTGCGGCGATCGATCTCGGGGAGGGTGTCGCGCTGGAAACCGGTTGCGATTACCGTGATCTTCACCTTATCCTCCATCCTCTCGTCGAGGACGATGCCGAAGTTAATCTGCACATCGTCATTTTGCGTAGCCTTACGAATCAGATTGCAGGCTTCATTCACATCGTGGATACCGAGCTGGCTCGATGCCGTAATGTTGATGAGCACTCCCCGGGCACCGAGCACCCCGCCTTCCTCCATCAGGGGACTGTTGATGGCTCGCTGCGCTGCTTCGAGCGGCGCATTTTCTCCAGACGCCACGGCCGTGCCCATCATCGCGTAGCCCATACCGAGCATGTTGGTTCGAATATCGGAGAAATCGCGATTGATCACGCCAGGAGTTGTGATGATGTCGGCGATGCCCTGCACTGCCTGACGGAGAACGTCATCCGCCATCCGAAATGAATCCAGGAAGCTGGTTCCCTTCGGCGCCAACCCAAGCAGCTTTTCATTCGGGATGCTGATCAACGTATCGCAGCTTCCGGCCAGTTCCGCGAGCCCGCGCTCTGCCTGCTTCATCCGGCGCGGTCCTTCAAAAAGAAACGGCTTCGTTACTACACCGACGGTCAATGCGTTGAGCTCTTTGGCAAGGGAAGCGACTACGGGCGCGGCTCCCGTGCCGGTGCCGCCTCCGAGCCCCGCCGTGACAAACACCATGTCTGCGCCTTCCAGTATTTCAATGATCTGTTCGGTGTCCTCAAGCGCGGCCTGTCTTCCGACCGAGGGGTCGGCGCCCGCGCCTAATCCGGTGGTCAGCTTCTTGCCGATCGGCAGCTTGTTCGCTACCGGCGAAGCGGCAAGCGCCTGCTTGTCGGTATTCAGAATGTAAAATTCGATTCCGCCCAATCCGTCCTGCAGCATTCGGGCGACCGCATTCGAGCCGCCGCCGCCGACCCCGATCACCTTGATGCGGGTTCCCATTTGAACCTCGTCCTCAATCAGGTACTTTAGATCTTCCGCCATTTCTTTACCCTTTCACCCGCTTCTTACTTCACCGCTAGCCCAGCTAGGCCGGCTGAGGCACGCTTCCAGTCCCGCTTCACCTTAAGCCGTCCAGAGTACATCGCAAGCCCTGCCGCTGTTGTCCAAACCGGGTTGTCCAGTTCGTGCGGCCAGTCCTCGATGCCGGTAGCGAGGCCATTCCTCGCCTGACATTTCAAAACACGTTCAGCGATGTCGCACATTCCCGCCAACAACGAGCCGCCGCCGGTCAGTATCGCGCCTTCCAGCAGCGATTGCTCCATACCCACCCGCAAAATCTCCGCATAGATTCGTTCGAAAATGTCTTCCGCCCGCGCTTCCAGAATCTCGTTCAGTTGCCGCCGGGGAGCCTCACGCATGGCGCGTCCTTCGGCTGAGGGAATCTCGACCAGGCTATTGTCCGATTCGGTGCCTGTGATCGCGTATCCGTACTCCCGCTTTAAGCTCTCGGCATCTTCGTAATTTACTTTGAGAAGCCAGGAAACGTCGCGCGTGAAGTGTTCGGCCCCAAGTGGAAGAGAGGTCGCCAGCAGCAACGCGTCTCCGTCATAGACAGCTAGGTGAGTCGATTGCGCTCCGATATCGATCAGCGCTACACCACGGGCGCGGTCTTCCGGCACGACGGCCGCATAGGCCGCGGCGATACCCTCGAAAATCGTTTCTTCCACCGCCAGATGCGCTTTGTGTACGGAGGAGATGAGCGCTTGGTGATCTCCGACCGAAGCGGTTACGACGTGCACATTCGCTTCGAGGCGCGCACACAAAATCCCTTTCGGATTACGGTAGCCAGCACGCCCGTCCAGAGTAAAATCCTGCGGGCAGATCTGCAGAATCTGACGGTCCTCTTCCAGGCGCACTCGTGAGGCGAGCTCCACTGCATACCTCAGATCATCCGGCTCAATATCCCGCCGTCGACCGAACTCATACAGCCCCCGGCTGTTCACGCCGGATACGCAGCCGCCTACTCCGACCACCGCCGATTCCGGCGATACCTGTGCGCGCATCTCGGCCTCGTGCAACGCGAACTGAATGCTCTGCGCCAGCGCTCCGCCATCCGATAGTCTTCCCCGGTTCCACGCCTGCACCGGCGCTTCGCCGTAGCCCAGAAACCGGATACTCTGCTCTTCCAGAGCGCAAATAACTATGCGCGTGCTTGTGCTGCCGAGGTCGAGGCCCACGGCCAGCTTGGTCTTATTCGCCACGATGATCGTCTCCCACTGCCCTAATTGCTCCGTCTACCCGTAGATCGAGCGTCTTCGCATCGGGCCGTTTTTCCCGGATCTCCGGATAGTTGCTCAGGAAGCTCTGCAGGCGCTCGGCGTAGTTGTCATCGCCGAGCATCAAGTTCACAACCGCGTTCTCCACATGTTCCGCCACGATCAGATTATTCGGGTCGGACACATTGATTTCAGAGATCTGTCCGGCGAGCGGCCCAACTTCTTTTAACATTCCCAGCACGCGATGCACTCGTGCCCGACGATTGTCCAGTGACTCAGTCTCTCGCACTCCGGTTATCACGGGAAGTGTGAACTGGGCCGCGACGCGAGGCCGCAGTATGTGGCCGTCCCGGTCGATCAAAGCCAGACGCGACATGCCATCTTTGCGGTTCGGCGTCAACCTCACAAATGCCACAGGCACGCGCTCTCGGATCTTGACCTTTAACGTGTTCGGCCAGATCTTCGAAATTGCCGCATCCTCCACCCAATCAATCGCCAAGAGCTCGAGCCTGCGCTTTTGTATCGGGACCAGGTACAAGCTCCGGCCAAAATCTTCCGCGAAGACATGACGGATCTGGGCAGTCGACGCATACTGTATTCCCTCCACGCTGAGATTGGGGCTGCGCCCTCGGAAATCCTCCGCCTCGGCCACACGAAACCGGTCGTCCTTAATCAGGAACTCCTCCGTCGCATGCCAGGCAAACAAAGTGCTCACCATCAGGAAGATGCCCGCCGCTAGCCACACCACGAAGCGAAGCCAGTGCACTTTCTCGGCCGGTGCATCATCTTTTTCTTTCAAGCGCGGCATCAGGCGGTCTCGCGTAACCTTTCCACGATTCGTTCTGCGGCCTGCGAAACGTTGCCCGCCCCGAGTGTCAGGATCAGGTCTCCGGGTTCGGCAGCGGCAACGATGCTTTTGATGCCCTCTTCCATCGTTCCCGCGTAGTGCACCGAGCGATGCCCGTAGGAACGTATTTTCTCGACCAGTGCTTCCGAATGAGTTCCTTCGAGTGCGGCTTCAGAAGCCGCATAGATGTCCAGCAGATAGAGATCGTCAGCTTGATGAAAAGCCGTTCCAAATTCATCGAGCAACTGCTTGGTGCGGGAAAACCGATGTGGCTGGAAAAGCACTCTGATCTTTTTATAGGACGAGAGCTTGGCAGCCGCCAGCGTGGCTTTGATCTCTGTCGGGTGGTGGCCGTAATCGTCGATGACGGTGATTCCGTGCTCTTTACCGCGCGTCGAGAAACGCCGGTCGACGCCGGCGAAGCCCGCAAGTCCAGCAGCGATCTGCGTTGGTGAAACGTCCATCTCGAGCGCCACTCCGATAGCTGCGGTTGCGTTCAGGACATTATGAACACCCGGCACACTGAGTCGAAATTTGCCCAGCTCGTATTCCTTGCGGCGGATCTCGAACACGCTGCCCGTAGCGGAGGTCGTGATGTTATGGATTTGCAGATCTACCTGAGCCGAGCGCCCGTAAGTAATAGTGCGCCTCTTCACAAGCGGAAAGATCTGCTGGATGTTCTGATCTTCCATGCAGAGAACGACCGCGCCGTAGAAAGGAACCTTGTTGACAAATTCAACAAACGCCGCCTGGATCTCTTCGAGGGATTTATAGTGATCGAGATGTTCCCGATCGATGTTGGTCACGACAGCCAGAATCGGGGCGAGCTTTAGAAATGATCCGTCACTTTCGTCGGATTCGACAACCAGGATGGTACTCCCGCCGACCCGCGCATTCGACCCCTCCATTGCCGCGACCTTCCCACCGACGACGACGGTTGGATCCAGATTGGCGGCATTGAGAATGGAGGCGACCATCGAAGTCGTAGTGGTTTTGCCGTGGCTTCCTGCAACCGCGATCCCGAATTTGAGCCGCATCAATTCGGCCAGCAACTCGCCCCGCGGGATAACCGGCACCTGCAGTCGCCGCGCCTCAGCTACTTCCGGATTTCTTCCATCCAGAGCGGAGGTAACAACTACGGCCTTTGCGCCCGCGACGTTCTCCGCCTCGTGCCCGATATGGATATCGGCACCAAGCGCGGCCAAACGGTCCGTAGTTGCGCTCTGCCGGAGATCCGAGCCCGACACTTTATAACCGAGAGTCAGCAGGACTTCAGCAATCCCGCTCATCCCGATGCCCCCGATACCCACGAAGTGAACGTGCTGGGGCTTAAAAAACATTCTTCTCCGTTATTGTTTCGGCTTTGCTTCTGAGTGTCAATGTCCAAACCGAGCTTTCGGACTCCTCCGGTACTTTCTTCTCGCCACAGCTGGTACGCTTCATAACGGTTTTCCAGCTGCCGCAGCTTCCTCCATTACGTCTGCAGCGCGCTCTGCCGCCCCGGGCTTCGCGAAATCTCTGACCCGTCGCCGCATGCTTTCAAGCGCTTGGTGATTCCATCTGAGTGCGTGCGCTTCGGAGAACAACCGTTTGCCGTCGAACTCGGCATCTTGCACCATGCGAGCCGCCCTGGCCTCCACCAGCAAAGCAGCGTTTTTGCGCTGATGATCGTCGGCCGCAGTTGGGAGCGGAATTAAAATCGAGGCCATGCCTGCCGCTGCGATTTCACTTACCGCGCCGGCTCCCGCGCGTGCGAATACAAGATCAGCTTCCGCAAATGCTGTCGCCATCTGGGGCAGAAAGGGGACAACCTCGCCCGCGAGGCCCGTCTGTTTGAACGCGCGCGCAAGCTCTTCGTATTCCGCCGAGCCTGTTTGATGGATGATCCGCACGGACGCTCCGCTTTCGCGGAAAAGATCCCAGCTCTCTCGCGAAGCTTTGTTGAGTCGACGCGCTCCCCGGCTTCCACCGGTGATCAGAATGGTGAACGACCCTTCGGACTTTGGCCGTAGGTCGAAAAACTCAGCGCGTACGGGCAAGCCGGTAACTTCGGTCAGCTGCGGCGGGAACCAAGCCGCTGTCGCCGGAAAACCGACCAGAGCGCGGTAAACGCGGCTTGCCACTCTGCGATTCGCAAACCCGGGCACGGCATTTGGCTCCATGACGATCAACGGAATCCGCTCGCAGAGAGCGCCGAGCATTACCGGGCCGGCGACATAGCCACCCATGCTGAAAACGGCCTGGGGCGAGAACTTCCGAAGCAGCTTCCAGGCGATCGCCACACTCGCGGGCAGCTGAGCAGCAGTCCGCAACTGCTGCCGCAGACCTACGCGATTCAAGCCCCCGCTGCGGATAAAACTCATCTCAAAACCGGCTTCGGGTACCAGACGTGCTTCCAGACCTTCCTGAGTTCCGATGTACAGCAGCTCATGCCCGCGTTCGCGCAACACACGCCCTACCGCGAGCGCAGGGAAGATGTGACCTCCCGTTCCACCGCCGGTCAATACAAACCGATACCGCATTAAGCCGCATGCTCGCTCACGCTTAACAAAATTCCCATCATCACAAGTGTGCTCAGCAGAGAACTGCCGCCCGAACTAATAAAAGGCAGAGGAATTCCCTTGTTTGGCGCCAGCCCGAGCGCAACACTCATGTTGAGCAAAGCTTGCGAGACTACGCACACCGTTACGCTCAACGCTAGATAGCGCCCGAAATTGTCGTTCGCGCGCACAAATGTCCGTACGCCACGCCAGAGCACGACTCCGAAACCGACGATCAGCAGAGCGGCGCCAAAGAAACCCGTTTCTTCTCCGATCACTCCATAGATAAAATCGGTGTGCGCTTCCGGAAGGTAAAGCAGCTTCTGCTTACTTTGCATGAGACCGGCGCCAATCAACCCGCCTGAGCCAATGGCGATTTTGGATTGAAGTTGCTGGTATCCCGGATCGCTCGTCGAAGCCGTGCGATGCGCATACTCGAGTATTCTGCCATGAGGATCGACCTTGGCAAGCAGTTTGTGATCCTTGTCAACGAATTCGATGGCCCGCATAAGCCGGTAAGGTTTCATCGCAATAAACCCAATAGCGATCATTGCCCCGATAGCTCCGCACAAAACCAGGTAGCGCGTCTCGATGCCCGCTACAAACATCACAGCAACAGTCATCGCAACCAGCACAACCGCTGTTCCGAAATCCGCCACAGCTACCGCCAACGCCATAACCGATACGGCCACCGCGATGGGTCCGAGCGTATACTTTTCGTTGATCGAATCGGCACGGCGGCATAAAAAGTAAGCGAGAAAAAGTGCCAGCGCCGGTTTTGCCAGTTCCGAAGGCTGCAAAGAGAATGGACCGGCTTTCAACCACCGGTGACTCACGCCATCGGTAAGGTAAACCGCAACCAGCAGCAGCATCACCGACCCGAGACAAACAAAGGCGACTTTTGGGTCATTCCAACGCCTGTAATCGCGCCGCATGCAGGCGAGCAGAATCAGAAACGAAGCGACCGCCCAACCAAGCTGCCGCAAAAAGAAGTGCGTGCTCGAGACATGGTACTTGAGCTCCGCGACAAAGGAGGACGCGCTGTAAACCATCACCAAGCCGAAGCAGACAAGGGTAAGAACCGTAAGAAACAGAATCCAATCAGTCTTTAAGCGTTGTGCCATTTGTTAAAACAATTCTTTCACTATTTGTTTGTAAGATCCGCCCGCGATGTTCATAGTCTTGAAACTGATCGAAGCTTGCACAAGCGGGAGCAAGAAGCACGATATCTCCGGAACGAGCATGGGAGCGGGCATACTGGACTGCTTTCGTGAGAGTCTCGAGACCGACGATCGGAAGGGCTTCACTAAGCGCGTCAGCAATCAGCGGAGCGGCAGCCCCAATCAGCAGTGCGGCTTTAGCGCGTTCTCTCAGCGGCTCGCGCAGTGGCCGATAGTCGCTGCCTTTATCTTTCCCCCCCAAGATAATCCAAATATTTCCCGGGAAAGCGGCGATGGCCTTGAGAGTCGCGTCCACGTTCGTTGCCTTTGAGTCGTTGTAGTACCCGACGCCATTCAACTCGCGAACGAACTCGATACGATGTTCAACACCTGGAAAGCTCTGCAGAGCAAGGCCAAGGGTATCAAGGCTCGCACCCGCCAAGTGCGCCGTAGCGCACGCAGCCATTGCGTTTTCGACGTTGTGCATGCCGCGAAGCTTTATCTGGGAAACTCGCGCGAACGGCTCGCCGCAGTACAGCAGCTGCCCCTCTTCGATCGAAACGCCTTGCGGCACTGGCTGAGACGAACTGAACCAGAAAATATCCGCCGCCGTCAGATTCGCGTAGCTTCGGCAAAACGAGTCGTCATAGTTCAAGACGGCGAAATCGCCCCTTATTTGGGTCTGGAACAGCCTTGCTTTAGCCGAGGCATAGGCTTCTAGGGTTCCGTGGCGATCCAGATGGTCGGGTGTCACATTTAAGCAGGCTGCAATCCGTGCGCGAAAGCGGTCGATGGCCTCAAGCTGAAACGAAGAAAGTTCGAGCACGTTCCACTGCCCGTCGGCTGAGGATTTGACAAGCGATGTCGCCGCTTTCCCGATATTGCCACCAGTTTGGCACGGGATGCCGCTCTCTTTCAGCAAGTGCGCGGTCAGCTCTGTGGTCGTTGTCTTGCCGTTTGAACCTGTGATTCCGATTATGGGTCCTTGCAGGAAATAGGATGCAAGCTCCACTTCGCCGATAACTGGAACTCCACGTCGGCGCGCCTGCATCAACATAGGCAGATCGAAGCGAACCGCCGGGGAAAGAACAATTAAGGCAGGATCTTTGCCGTTGAGCAGCATGTCTTCGGGTGTCTGCGCTACAACCTTTACGTTCATCGCATCGAACTTCGCCTGGTCCTCAGGCGAAAGTGTTCCGGCATCCATCGCCCGAACGTGCGCTCCGTGACTTTGCAACAGCTCGATAGCGCCTACCCCCGAACGCTTAGTTCCAAGCACCAGAACATATTTTCCTGCCAAATCCACGGAATGCTCTACCTTAATTTCAGGGTCGCTAGAGCGAAGAGTGCCATCACCAGCCCCGCAATCCAGAAACGTACGATTACCTTCGATTCAGCCCAGCCCATTGCTTCGAAGTGATGATGAATCGGAGCCATCTTGAAGATGCGCTTCCCTTTGCGAAGTTTGTAGCTGCCCACCTGCAGAATGACAGAGAGCGCTTCGATCACGTAGACTCCGCCGATAAATGGCAGCAGCAATTCCTGCTTGATCAAAACGGCTACGATCCCCAACCCTCCGCCGAGCGCGAGTGACCCGACATCGCCCATGAACACCTGTGCCGGATGGCAGTTATACCAAAGGAAGCCGATACTCGCGCCAACCATGGAGGCACAGAAGATGGTGAGTTCCTGCGACCGCGGTAGACGCGCGAGATCCAGATAGGTCGAGAATGCCGCATGAGTGGAAACGTAAGTGAGCGCCGTCATTGCGCCGGAAGCGATGATCATAAGCCCGATCGCTAGGCCGTCGAGTCCATCGGTCAAGTTCACAGCGTTCGAGGAGCCGACCATCACGAGCACAATGAAGGCATAAAACAAAATGAACGCCAGCGGATATGTCCAGAAGTTCTTCGTCAAGGATTCGATAAGCAAATCCGGCTTGTACTGTTTGAAGAATGGGAAGTTGATGCTTGTTGAGTAAGCCTGATTGGCGTGCAGCAAAAGAAGAAAGAAGCTGATCAGCATGGCGATCACTACCTGGGCGAAGAATTTCTGCCTTGCCGTCAATCCCAGGTTTCGCTGCTTAGTGACCTTCGCGTAATCGTCGAGAAATCCTATCGCTCCGAAACCGATAAGGCCGAGAAGAGCAACCCACACGTACTCATTGCGCAGATCGGCCCAGAGGAGGGTAGGCACTACAATCGCCGCAACGATTAGGAGACCACCCATAGTGGGGGTACCGGCCTTTTTATGATGCGACTGAGGCCCATCCTCCCGAATGCTCTGGCCAAAACTCCATTGACGAAGTTTGCCGATCAGCCAGGGTCCTAAAATCATCGTCAACGCAAGGGCGGTAACGCTTGCCAATGCTACTCGGGTGGTGATGTAACCAAACACGCGAAAGGCGGGAACATATTTATGAAGCACCTGAAACAGCAGCCAATACAGCATTTCTATGCTTTCATCCCCACCAGACTGCGCTCGAGAATAGAGAGCGCTCTCTCAACGTGCGTACCTCGTGAGCCCTTAAATAGCACGGCATCGCCCGGCTTAACGAAGTGCCTGAGAAAATTCCCTGCCGCTTCGGGATCTTCGAAAAAGTAAGCGACCCCGCGACGCGCCGAAGTTTTGCTCGCCTCCTCAATGGCGAAACGGCTCTCGCCCTGTATCCCAACCAGCACATCTGCACCGTGCGCCACCGCATAACGACCGATCTGGCGATGCAGGTCCTCGCCCCAGGATCCAAGTTCCAGCATCTCGCCTAAAACAGCAATTCTGCGCTGAGCCGGTTCGTTGCCCAGAACATCGATCATCGAGCGTACTGCTTCTGGATTGGAATTGTAGGAGTCGTTCAGCACAGTAATGCCGGCCAGCTCATAGCGCTCGCCACGCATTTTTCCCGGAGTGAGCCCGGCGGCTACCGGCACACAATCTTCCAAGGGGATTTCAAAGAGGCTCGCCACCGCCAAGCCAGCGAGTATATTCGAAACGGCGTGCCTACCGGTGAGCCCCGTTTTAAACGTGACACCTTTCACCGCAAAGGTAGAACCGATGGCAGTGAGGGTCAGCCGCTCCGCCCAGAAATCCGCGCCCGGCTGCAAGCCATACGTCACAGTCTGTCCAGGATGGGATTTTTGAAACGCGGCGACGCGTTCGTCGTCGGCATTTAGCACTGCGACTCCATCGGAAGGCAAGGCTTCGATGAGTTCGCGCTTTGCCGCAGCTATCCCCTCTATCGAAGAAAAGGCTTCTATATGCGCATAGCCGACGTTTGTGACAATGCCGATCTGAGGCTGCGCAATCCTCGCCAACTCAGCTATTTCGCCCGCATGGTTCATGCCCAGTTCCACCACCGCAGCTTCGGTATCACCAGGAATACGGAGAAGCGTAAGCGGCAGACCAAGGTGATTGTTCAGATTTCCGATTGTCTTTCCAACTCTCAGCCGAGTAGCCAAGAAGGCGGCCACAATCTCTTTAGTACTCGTTTTGCCGGCGCTGCCGGTGATCGCAACCACTATCCCGTTCCAAGCTCTCCTGGCGTAACCTGCTACCTCTCCTAGAGCTCTAGCGGTGTCGTCTACCGGTAAGGTCGGCCCGCTCACGGCATCGGCCGGTTCACTCACTACGGCCGCAACCGCTCCGGCTGCGAACGCAGGTTTTATAAATTCGTGTCCATCGAAACGATCGCCTTTGATGGCGATGAACAAGTCACCAGACTTCAAAGACCTCGAATCGATGCTCCACCCGCTTATCGCTTTGGCCCGGAGCGTGTTCATCGACTCCGCGTCTATCCCATGAGCAAGAAGCCGCGCTCCGGTTGCCCTCTCAATTTCTGCCAGAGAAAGCTCCATTCCGGCAGAAACCTAGGATTTCCGATGAGACGTTTTCGCGTAGCCAAAGGATCGAAGCACCCGCCGCGCTACTTCGCGATCGTCGAACGGAATCGGACCGTCTCTCAGAATTTGATAAGTCTCATGTCCCTTGCCGGCAAGAATGACGACATCTCCCGGGCAGGCGGATTCAATGGCCTTCTTGATGGCGCGTTCACGATCCGGCTCCGCTACGTGCGGCGTATCGTATCGGCTCAGCCCGACCATTGCGTCGTTCATAATGGCCAGCGGGTCTTCGCTTCGCGGATTGTCCGATGTTAAAACAACATAGTCGCTGCCTTCCGCCGCAGCTACGCCCATCAAGGGCCGCTTCGAACGGTCTCGGTCCCCTCCGCAGCCAAATAGTGTGATGACTCGCTTCGGATGCATGCCGCGCGCAACGGTAATCACGTTGCGCAGCGCATCATCCGTATGGGCATAATCGACGACCACCGTGAACGGCTGGCCTTCCTCAACTCGCTCGAACCTTCCCGGTACGGCCTGTAAATTTGCTATTCCCACCTGAATTTTGTCTTCCCCCAATTCGTAAGTAAGTGCCACCGAACACGCCAGTAGAATGTTCTGTACGTTGATGTGCCCTGTCAAAGCAGATTTGACCGCAAAACGCCGGCTGCCTTCGACCACATCGAAACGTAAGCCTTGAAAGTCAATCTCGACGTTCTCGGCCTTGATGAACCGGTGCCCTCTACCGCGGCTTGCCGCCTCAGACTCGCCGCTTGTGCCGTACCAGAGCACCTGGGTTTCTGGCGCAATCATCAGTTTGTAAGCCTCGGCGTCGTTTGCGTTCAGCACCGCAAAGCGGGGGGGAGGACCGCTCAACGGAGTAAACAACAACTGCTTGGCGGCGAAGTACGCTTCCATCGTCCCGTGATAGTCGAGATGGTCGCGCGTCAGATTCGTGAAAGCCGCCGTATGGAACTGCATGGCGAAAATCCGCCTGAGATCGAGCGCATGCGATGAGGCTTCAAGAGTCGCGTAACTGCCGCCAGCATTGATCAATTCGTGAAACATGCGGAACAGATCAAGCGACTCGGGAGTGGTATTCACCGCAGGCAAAACTCGCCCGGCAAGCTGATACTGAATCGTTCCGATCAGCGCCGTTGTCTTGTCCGCGGCCCGCAGAATCGAATCGATCAGCAGCGTGCTGGTCGTCTTGCCGTTGGTTCCGGTGACTCCCGTGAGCTGAAGCCGTTCGTCTGGCTTTCCGTAGAAGTTCCGCGCCGCCAGAGCGAGCGCTTCACGTCCGTGCGTTACTTGTATCAAATTGACAGCCGCGTGCCCATGAGGCGGCCGGTCACTGACGATCGCGAGTGCGCCCTTATCCAGCGCCGCCGCCGCATACTGCGCGCCGTCTGTCTTGGCGCCCGGAAAAGCAAAAAAGAGATAACCCGGTTCTACCTTGCGGCTGTCGTAAGCGAGCCCAAGAACTTCCGATCGCAGCAGTTCAGGCGTCAACGCCTGTCTCAGCGGTATCGCTTCGAGTACCTGTTCCAGCTGCATCTGGAAGCACGCTTAGCGCGCAAACCTCACTGCAATGTGAGATCCGGGAAGCAGCGCTGCTCCGGCTGCGGGCGTTTGCGCGCGCGCCAGGCCGTCTCCGAACAGGTCCACCTCAATTCCTCTAGCAGTTGCTTCCTGCATGACGTCCTTCATTGTTTTTCCCACAAAGTCAGGCGCTTTGGGCAGATTCGGGTCAACATAAGCCACCTCAGCCTGAGCCTCCGTGGTACTCGCAGCCTCGTTACCCGAGGCCTGCCGGATCTCTTCAACCGTGGGCGGATTCAACTCAGCGAGGGCCACGTCGTCTGTCTCCTTCGCATCCGACTTCGCTCCGCCCTTTGATTTGGCCTTTGCAATCAGCTCGTCAATGTCTTCGGGTAGATCGCGGACGACGCCGAGCTGGCGCATTGCGGTTTCAGTTACCTTCTCAAAAACTGGTCCCGCCGCCGTGCCGCCAAACCCTGCAATTCCGGTTGTTCCAGAAAGCGTGACGACTACTACGACCGCCGGTTTCTCTACCGGTCCGAAACCCATAAAAGAAGCGTTGTACTTATGCGTGTAGACACGATGCGCGAAGTCGTAGATTTGTGCCGTGCCGGTCTTACCGGCGATTGTATATCCCGGGACCTTTAGATGCTCGGCTGTGCCACCCTTCATGACTACCCGCTGCATCAGCTGATTCATCGTAAGGACGGTCTTGGCGTCCAGCACACGTTCACGCCGTCCCGGCAGCTGGATAATCTGTTTGGGGCCGCCTTGCTCCCGCTCCCAGGCGACGAGTCGCGGACGAACTAAGAATCCGCCGTTGGCAATTACGCTGCCCAACTGCGCCAATTGCAACGAAGTCACGCTAATCTCATGGCCCATTGGCACCGAGCCAATCGAGGTCGGCTGCCAGCGTTTCAGCGGCCGAACGAGCCCCGGCGCTTCCGCCGGAAGCTCAATGCCGGTCCGCGTACCGAATCCGAACCGCTTCACATACTCGTACAGCCGCGCATTGCCGACCTGCTGCCCGATGCGAATCGCCCCGATGTTGCTCGATTTTGCCAGCACATCGGCTACCGAGAGCATGCCGTGCGGATGCGAATCATGAATGACGCGCGTAAACAGCGTCATTACGCCGTTCCCGCAGTTGATCATCGTGTTCGGCGTGAGCCGAGTGGTCTCGAGTGCCGCCGAAACGGTGACAACCTTAAATACCGAGCCCGGCTCGAATGGCGCCACCACAGCAAGGTCCTCGCGGCCTTCGGGCTTCTCGCCAGGCAGAAGCCGTTCGTTTGGATTATAGGTAGGGAAATTTTCCAGAGCCAGAATTTCTCCGGTATGCGGGTTCATCGCCACCAGGCTTCCATGTTCGGCATGGTTCTTGATAACGGCATCCCGCAAAGCCTTCTTGGCGACGTACTGCAATTCGCGATCAATCGTCAGCCCTACATCTTTGCCCGGCGTGGCCAGTTTGAGGGTCTCCGAAGAATAGGAATTCTCTTTCGCGTCCTGTTCGACCCTCACAGTTCCGGGTGTCCCAGCCAAATCCTTTTGGAGCTTGAGCTCAACACCGGCTACACCCCGACCCTCCGCGTTGAGATTGCCGATGACATGCGCTGCTACGTCTCCATTAGGATAAGAGCGCACACTGCCTTCGCGAACCTCTAGCCAATCAAGGTTCATGGCCCGCAGAGTAGCGGTCTGCGCTGCGGTTAAATTCTGGTCTACTACGAAAAATCCGCTGTGGTGCTTTGACGCGGACGCTGTCTGGAGCGAAGCTTCTAGCCGCTTTGGGTCGAGCGGCAGGACGCCGGCCAGCAGTCCGGCAGCCGTTGCTTTATCCGGAATGCGCCTTGGGTTAACAACTATGTAGCGGGAAGGGGAACTGATCGCGAGCAGACTGCCACTACGGTCGAAGATCGAGCCGCGCTGTGCATCCACCGGTTCCAAACGCTCTTGCTGTTTCCGGGCTCGCCTGGCCAGGCTGTCATGCGAAAGAACCTGCAGATCGAATAAACGAAAAATAAGAATGAGGGCCCACCCAAGTAGGATGAGCCCTATGATGAGCGCCCGTTCTACCGGTTTCGAGTCTGGCTCAAACGGCCGGGTCTCCATTGCGTATCACCCACCGACAGCATTCCGTGATTCCTACCGTGTCTCCAAGTCGCTCGCATAAGGAACCACAATCCGAGCCTCAGCCTTCGACCTTCCTTCCAGAGTTTCGATCTGCTGCGGGACCGGCTCATTCATATTGAGCTCCTTCGCTAGTTTCCCAAGACGATCAAGGCTGACCAGATCGGCTTCCGCTGCATCGAGGCGGGCCTTCTCCTGACGCAGCTGCGCCTGCTCCGAGCGAAGATGCTGCAGAGTCAATCCCGCAGTAGTGTTGTAGGCCGTCGGCACGAGCCCCGCGATTACCAGGATGGCTGCCACGAAGCCGGTGATCATCGAACGGCTGCGCGCCTTTCGCGCTGCGGGATCAGCTGCCCGCACAACTGAAGTATTGTCAATCCGTTTGACAAAGAGGTACACATCCTCATTCGCGATCGGACGCAGTCGCGGTGACTCCGTCCGGCTCCAAACGGCCGGCGACACCTCGGCCAAATCTCTTGCCCCTACAAAACGATTCACGAATGTGGCGAGCGTTGCCATTCCTGCTTATCCCCTTTTAGTTCCGTTCAAGCGCCCTGAGCATTGCGCTCCGCGACGCTGCGTTCTCTGCAATTTCTTCCTCACCGGGCCTAACGACGTGCTTGGTCAGGATTGTCGCCCGTCCCGCACGCGCCTGCTCCTGAAATGCGCGTTTCACCAGCCTGTCTTCTGTCGACATGAAGGTAAGCACCACCAGGCGGCCTCCCGTTTTCAACCGCTCCGGCGCCCATCGAAGCAACTCTTGCAACTCTTCTAATTCACCGTTCACCTTCAGCCGCAGAGCCATAAACGTCTGCGTTGCCGGATGAAGTCTCCCCGTTCGCGGCACGGCGTTCTCGATCACTTGAGCCAAACGGCCAGTAGAAAGGATCGGCCGCGCGCGAACGATTGCTCTGGAGATTCTTCGCGACCTCCTTTCTTCGCCTAACTGATAGATCAGATCGGCAAGCGCCTTCTCAGGCAGTTCGTTCACAAAGTCCGCTGCCGTCGCGCCTTGGCTGCGATCCATGCGCATATCCAGAGGCCCGTCAGCCATCAATGAAAATCCACGTTCGGCGGAGCTCAGCTGGTACCGACTCACGCCCAAGTCCGCTAAAATGCCCTCCACCTTGTCAATACCGTTCTCGGCCAAACCCCTGGGCATCTCTGAAAAAGAACCCTGAAAAAAACGAATGCGTCCAGCAAACTGCGCCGTGTTCGATCGAGCCATCCGGAGTGCCTCTCCGTCTCGATCGCAGGCGATTAAAAATCCGTCTCGCATCCGCTCCGCGATCGCTCCAGCATGGCCACCCAAGCCGGCAGTCGTGTCCACATAAACTCCATCGGGCTGGATCGCAAGGTACTCAAGCGACTCGCGCAGAAGAACCGGATAGTGACGCCACTGCTCAGTACCGCCGCGCTCCTCACCGGCTTCCCCGCTAATTTCCATGGACGGCTTCTAACGCAGTCCCTTTTTCTCCAGCGCTTTGAGCTTGTCGGCGAGATTTGTCTTCGCCGAATCTAGCCGCTGCCCGTAAACTTTGCTTCCGAAGACTTCGATCCGCTGCTTGAAACAGACCAGATGCACGTCGTCTTTCTCTAACTCAAGATCGCGCCTGAGTGTCGTTGGCATGAGCACTCTGCCCTGCGCATCCACCTCGACATCCTCGCCGTAATGATTCGCGACGAAAGCCACATCTGCCCTCAAGTCCGCATCTTCGCCCGGCTCCTGCAACATGCTCTCGGTTTCTCTCCAAACAGAGATGGGATAGATTAAAGCAGTCGAGATGTTGAGCGTCGTGATAAAAACTTTTTTCTCGCCGGCTGCCTCCAGGTACTGGGCTATCGCTGCCGGAAGTTTAAGACGGCCTTTCTCATCCACGCGGCCGCTGAGAGTCCCCCGCGGGGCCTCGATCTGCGACCGTGAATTTGCCTGACCATCCTCTTCCACATTTACCCACTTTTGGCCCTTTCAGACCACTGATCGATATTCTCACTGCTAGTGGGTGATTGCAACAGAATTGTTCAAACAAAGTTGCGTAAATTATTGATTTCGCCTTTCTTACGCCAGGCGAGTACGTTCAGTACGCAGCCAGGAATTCGAGCGGTGTTGGACCAGACTAGTGCGTCATCGCGTAAACGATATAGTTCACGCCGATGCGGAAACCGAGCGCTGAGTACTGCTCTGGATATATAGGATTGTCGGCGTGCTCCCACGAGTCACCGAGATCCATGTTGTGACAGATAGCGACCATCAGTCTGCCTTTGTCGTCGTAGATCCCGCGCCATCTGGCATCGAAGCCATCCTTTTCGTAGGTCGAGCGACTGCGAATGAACTGCGCGCCGGGCACCTGATAGCGCTCGCTTAGATCGTAAACAGTATGAAAGATCGGATCGCTGTTCGGAATGTCGACAATGGGGCGGTCCGGAAACACTCGCTTCATGCTGGCAGTGAACGTGTTCCATTCCCACGTGCCGTGGAAATCGTCGCACATGAAGAATCCGCCGCGTTCGAGATAGTCGCGCAGTTTGACGGCTTGGAGATCGGTCAAATCCCAGTGGCCGACTTCGACCGCGTAGAGCCAAGGCCAATTGTAAATGTCATCGGCATCTTCGGCCGCTACCGGTTCCTCCACCGAGCGTGCTTCGATACGGGTGAGGCGCCGGACTGCCGCCGAGAGGTGCCGGTCTGAACGCGGATAGTCGATGGTCCAGTTGGGTCCGCGGCCGTAAGGCGTGGCTACCGCGCGATACATGAAGCGAGCGAACACCCACTCAGCGGGCGTGTTGTAATCGGGCGGGACCGGAAAGTTGTCGTACTCCCAACCCTGATACTCACGAAAGACCCCAGGCTGCTGCGCTTTGCGTGTGCTCCGCTTTCCAACGCCGCCCGGGTTGGCCAGAGCCGGGTCTCCGTCATGAAATCTCAGCGTTTGGCATACCGCCGTGAGCGCAACGGTTGCAAGCGTCGCGAGTAACAAACCGCGCGTATACATTGGACGATGTGCCCGTCAGGCTTGGCGACAGAATAGCATGGGATTGCTGCCGAAATGACTTGCCGTTCACGCGGTCGTGCTTATTGCAGACCCATCGTCTTTTTCAACCAGGCGATCATGTCGGGTTTCCAGTGCTGCATCTCGGGCGTCTTCCAACTCGACATGCCGTGTCCGCCGCCCTCGATCGAGATAAGGTCGCACTTCGATCCGGCACTTCGAATCGCGTCGCAAAACGCAGTCGATTGCTCGTACGAGACCTGATCGTCTTTCGTGCCGTGAATGCAGAGGAAGGGTGGCATGCCTTTATGAACCGCCGTAATCGGCGCAAGGGAACGCAGCTTGGCTACGCCCGCTTCATTCAATTCATCGACGCCGAAGAAGTGGATTCCGCCTCCGTGGGCAGCATGGCGGTTGACCGTCAGCATGTCGAAGCGCTCCGGATGGTCGCGGCGCAGCAGCGAGAGTGTTGCATAATCAGATGCTCCGTAGAAATCTACGACAGCCGCCACTCCGGCTCCGGATGAATCGTGGGTGCCCGCATAGTTCGCCAGAACCGCACCGGCTGATTCGCCGATAAGCGCGATTCTCGCCGCGTCTACGTGATACACCGGGGCATTTGTTTTGACCCAGGTAATCGCGTCGTTGACGTCGGCCATCGCTTGCGGAAACTTCGCCGCAGGTGCAAGCCGGTAATCAATGCTGAACCAGGCAAAGCCGGCCTCCGACAGCGGCTGGAACAACGGCCGGACGTTGGTGCTTTTGCTTCCCGCGTCGAAGCCTCCACCGTGAATGAGAATGGCAGCAGGGAACGGGCCCGGACCGTCCGGAATGTGAAGATCCAGCAACATCGCCCTGCCGGAACGATTACCATATTCGATATCCTTTTTATCCACGGCAGCAGCAGTGATCGCCCCGCTCGCAAGCACCGCCACGAGAATGGTCCTAAGCATCGGTCGGGATTGTATCAGTTCTGGCGTCTTGCCTCAGCTTTCGTTGCGATGAGCACAAAGCCTTTTTCCTGCGCCTCGCTCTGTAAATCCGCAAGCTGGCGGCGTGCCTGGGAAGAGCTTTTACTGGCGGCGAGTTCACCCAAGCCAAGCTTGGCTTCGAGAACGTATTGCACGAACCCGCGTCTCGACGCCAAAGCCAGGACTGCCTGGTAGCCGGTTTGCGCGCGACTCCTTTGCTTCGACGCTGCCGCTACTTGCGCTTCCGCAATACCCAATTGGAATTTCGATGGCAGGCTGGCGCTTGCGGGCATCAGCGCTCGAGCACGCTTGATGGAAGCTTGCGCTTCTGCAACCTTATTTTGCGCTAACAGCGCGCGTGCGAGAACAACCGCGCCTGAGGCTTGGTTCTCGGCTGCCTTTTCACGCTCGAACTCGCCGATGGCAGAGCGTGCCAAGCGCTCCGCCTCCTCAGCCTTGCCTTCTTCGACACACAGGCTGGCAAGGTCAAGCGAGCTTTCTGCCACAGCTGCGCTTTGTCCGATCTGTTTTCGCAAGCTCATGGCCTGCTGATACGTGTTTCTCGCGCCGGCGAGATCGCCCTGTGCCACCGATAATTGTCCCAAGCTCTCCAGGCTATAAGCGATACCCCGGTTGTATTGAAGTTTCTGCCGTTCCCTAAGCGCCTCTTCCTGCGCTCGCCTGGATTCCGTCAACTCGCCCAGTTCGAATAAAAGATTACCGATATTACCCAGCGTGGACGAAGCACCGCGTGCGTCTCCAACCTCGCGAAAGGCCGCCAGAGCCTGCCCCTGCATCTTTCTGGCCTGCGCCAACTCCCCCTCAGCGTCGAGCACATTGGCGATGTTTCCCAGCGCTCCTGCAATGCCCGCTTTCGAATCGATTTCGCGGAAAACCTGCAGGGATTTCTCGTAGGAAGCGCGTGCTCGCGGCAGATCGCCGGCCGCGAAGAGTGCATTCGCCACATTGTTGAAGGCGGTAGCTGTTCCTCCTCGGTCGCCGATCTCACGATAAATTGTCAGACCTTGTTGAAAGACCTCTGTTGCTTTTGTAAAGTCTCCCTTCTCCACGAGGACGCCGCCAAGACTTTGCAAAGCGGAGGCGATACCCTGCCTATCATCGGCGGCTGCATAAAGCGTTTGAGCTTCTTCGAGCGGGCGCTGCGCTTGGTCCAGCCTCCCCATGCGGCCGAGCACCCAACCTTCTAACGCGCGCGCCCGGGCCCGCAACAGCCCAGCGTCTTTCGATTTTCGGACAGCCTCTTGTACCGATCGAAGTGTGTTTCCGTAGTCACCTAAAGAGCTATAAGCAGATGCTTCGGCCAGATCGATGCGGGGATCGTCTCGCGACGGCGCACGTAAGCCGAACAAAGCCTTAGTGGTCGACAGCGCGTCTTTGCCTTTTCCAGCTTGGATCTGAACCTGTGCCAAACGCAATCCGTAGTCGAGGTTGTCAGGAAAGAGAGTCCAGAGTGATTTGGACACTTGCAAAGCTTTTATCCAGTCCCGCTCAGCCTCCCAATACCTGCTTTCCACCGCCAGCCGGTCCTCTCGGGAAAGATTGGCCGACAATTCAAATGCCTGTCTGGCCTCGTTTCTCGACTTGGCGTCAAATCCTAGCGCAGAGTAGGCACGCGAAAGTGCTGAGTGCCCAAGAGCGTATCTGGGCTCCGCTGCCGTTACCTGTGCAAGAAGATGGCGCGCCTCCAAGGCATCGAATACCCGCAATCGTTGCAAGCCTTCCGAGTAAAGCCGCGCCACTGGCTGGCTGGCTGGGAACGACGCCCGCACACCACCCGCTTCCGACTCGGTGGCATCGGCCAGCCCGAGCTTTTCCCGCAACTGCGAACCGGCGCGAGTGACCACTTCAAACAGGCGCATCTCAGTACCGGTTTCCGCGACAGAAGCGAGTGTCTCGCCGCTCGATGCGTCTTGGAGACGGACGTCGACCCGAAGCTGTCCACCACCGGACGCTCCCAAATCGGTATAGGAGCCGAGAACGACCAGATCAGTACCAAGACTTCGCTTGATACGAGCCAGCGTGTCATTGCTAAACATAGCCTGCTCAGGAAGAGACAGATCGATCTTCGTCCTCGCTACGTTTTCTCCAGTGATGATCCGCAGGCGTTCACCGATGCCTAGCTCCGTCGAAAGCATTTCCGAGAGAGCCGTCGAAAGCCATGCCACGTCTGGCCTAGCCGTGAGATTTCGAAACCCGAGCACGGCAACAGATCGGCGAGGCAGAATCGGAGATCTGGAAATTGGCGCTGCTGTGCTTGCTCCCCGCTTCAATCGAACCTCTCGGATCAGCCATGCACCGAAACCTAAAGCCAGTAGGACCGCCAGCAAGACGGCGCCAATTCTCCTGCGAGGCCGTTTCTTCTCATAGCGAACAGACCCACTTTCGAGGCGGCGCAGGAGATGCTGAAGATCGTCGCGGAGACCGGACGCTTGCCGGTATCGTAGTTGCGGATCTTTCTCGAGGGCTGTTTTGATAATCCGATCAAGGGCAGGCGGCGTGTCGGCGTTCAAAGAGGACGGGGGGCTGGGCGCCTCGTGCAAGATCGCCGCTAGAGTACCGATCGTATTTGAAGCCCGGAATGGCCGCTGTCCGGCGGTCATCTCATAGAGCACGATACCGAGGGAGAAGATATCCGTGCGTCCATCCAGATGCTCCCCGCGCGCTTGTTCCGGCGACATGTAAGCAACCGTGCCGAGCGTGAGGCCGGGCGTCGTCAAACCGAATCCAGCTGTATGCGTTTCCGAATCGGCCGCACACGGCTCGACGTTGCTAGCCCGTGGAATAGATTTTGCTAGTCCAAAGTCCAGTACTTTGCAAACCCCGCGCTTCGTGAGAAAAATATTGGCAGGCTTGATGTCTCGATGCACAATGCCGTGCGCATGAGCCGCCTCAAGAGCATCGGCAATTCCGATTGCCACGCGCAAGATCTCAGGAAGCTCCAACCGGCCGCGATGCATCCGGGTGTTCAGAGTTTCGCCTTCGAGCAACTCCATGGCGATAAGAGGCTGGCCTTCGAAGTAATCGATTTCGTAGACCGTGCAGATATTAGGATGATTCAGAGCGGACGCCGCCCGAGCCTCATGTTCGAACCGCTCTATAGTGTGGCTTTGCCGGGCGATATCTTCCGGCAGGAATTTGATAGCTACTCGCCGGCCCAGCTTCAGGTCCTCAGCCTCGAAGACAACGCCCATTCCGCCGCCGCCCAGCTTCTCTAAAATGCGGAAGTGCGAGACGGTGCGCCCTGTCATGCGTCGCCTTGGTGATACAGCATATCCGGCTTTTCTTCAAAGCCGAATTGTTGACAGGCGCTGTCCTCGAGCGTGGTCAAGCGACTGGTGCAGATCCGCGACCGCTAGCGGGCGGACTTAATGACCGCAGTGACCGTTCGAGCACGATTTGGCCTGCCCCTCCGATTCCTTCTTTTCCAAGGGTGGCACATCATTGGCCGGATTCGCGTCAAAAAAGCCGTTTGGCTTTAGTAGAAAGCCGATGTATGCGGTCGGCATCACCGGATAGTCTTCCGTCCGCGGAATGTGAGTGTGGCCGAAGGTGTACCAGAACACTACATCTTCGCCTTCGATTGCCCGGTTCGCCTCGGTCCACCTGGCCAGGCCGTCACCACCACTACTCTGGTTCGGAAAATCGCCGGCCGCATAGCGCTCCTCTTCGCGGTAAGGAGTGACCCAGACGTGATGATCCACGAAGCGTGCCCGCTTTCGCCACCACGCATTCGGCGAAGCGAGCGGAAACGCATTGTCGCCCGGCATGAACTTATATCCGACTGGCTCGCCGGTGGCGTTCTTCACCGCTGGATTGACAACTTTCCAGGTGCGCGCGCTTTCGAGCTTCAAGTTTGCGCAGGCCTGCTTCTCGGTCGCGAGCTTTGTCGCTTGCACATGGAACGCATTCTCGAAGGCATTCGCTTCATCGATCGGATCGGACACTACATCGATCTGTTCGATCGTATTCTTCATTCCATCCAGATCGAAATCCAGCCGTACGTTAAAGAAATGCTGGTGGTTCGGCGCATACAGGCGCGGCGCAATCATGGTTCCGTGCTTTGGCCTGTCACCATCGCGTGCGGCGCCCAGAGAAAGAATTCCGGTTAGCTTGATCTCAAACTGCACGTTGCCGTCTTGATAGAAGTACCAAAAAAAGCCATATTCGTAGTTCTCAACCGTCGACACGGAGGAAATAACTAAACGGCGTGACCGGCGCACTTCGGGAGCATCAGGCAGACGCCGGTCGGTATGCTTCCAGAGAATGCCAAAATCTTCCTCGTGGATGCAAATGGCATTCGGAATCGTTAACGCACGGCCGCGGCTATCGCACATGTGAGCGTCCAGGTAAACGATATGACCCAAGCAATCGCATCCCAGCCGCAGACTGTTGGCGCACATCCCCATTCCGTACTCACCTACATCGAAGGCGTTCTTTCGGACCTGAGTCGGCTGCGGGTCGCCGTAAGGCACGACCATCTCGGTGAGTGATCCGCGATAAAGAATGGACCGGTCGCGGCCCTTATCCTGATATCGCAGATGATGAATCGTGAGCCCTTCGCGCGCATTGAAGCCGATGACAAACTTCCAGTTTTGCCACGACATCTGATTGCCTTCGAGCGTGAAACTCGGACCCCCAGCTTGCACGATTTCGAGCGGCTTGATGCCCGTTCGCGGCTCCTTCAGGCGGTCCGCCGAGTAATTTCCCGGCAGGGGCGGCAGCGGCCAGTGCCCATACTCTTCCACCCGAATTACTTCCATCCGATTCAGGTCGACAACCGGGCGGATACCTTCAATCGGTCGCGCATATCCGTTGTCGGTCGGATCCGAACGCAGGAAACAAAGCGGCCGCGCCAGGCGCAAAGTCCGGTCTTCCTCTGAGCCGTAATTACCCGCGCTCCAGATATCCACCATCACAAGGGAGGTGTCAGTAACACCGTACTGCTTTTTCAGAACAGCCCTGAACTCCTCGCTTCTAAGAACGGCCTGCTCGCACTCGATCTGCTCGTCGACCGAGAGCGTCGGCTGAGCTCCCGCGGGAGCCGGCTCAATGGCCGTCACGGAAGAGGTTGTCAGATTCAGGGTAACGGTAGAAGCTCGCCCGGTTGCGTTGTCCAACAAGACGGCGACTGCTTCCCGATCGGGCCGCGGTCCGTTGGGCCAGGAGTGAACTAATTCCTTAGCGGGCTCCTTAAGAATGATGCTGATGATTCTTGTCGCCGGCCCGAAGCCGCTCACACCGGCGAGCAGCGCTACGGCGTCCTGTATTTCACTCGCAAGCAACGGCTCCAGAGGGTGAGAAATGGCTGGCGTTCCAGCGTGGGCGATACTTGGTGCGTCCAGGATTTCAGTGGATTGACTCGGCATGGCAGGCGTCCTTTCTGTTCAGTAAGCAGCAAACGGGGACAATGAGGATGACACTATTACTGCAGGCGATCGGGACGTGGATCGAGCCGCTAATGCCGTTAGTATAGACAATGCTGGAAACAGTACGCGCAACCCGCTACGTCGCTCCTCTTCGCGAAGGCGGTTCTCTGCCGGCGATTGTAGAAGCGGATGACTCGGGTCTTTACGTTGTAAAATTCCGCGGAGCCGGACAAGGTCCGCTGGCGCTCGTTGCCGAACTGGTCTCGGGTGAAATTGGCCGGGCTTTGGACTTGAAGGTGCCGCGGCTAGTGTTGATCGATTTAGACGAAGCGATTGGGCGGAACGAGCCGGATCCTGAGATTCAAGACTTGCTGCAGGCGAGCGTCGGTATCAATGTCGCTCTTGATTACCTGCCCGGCTCCTTCATGTTCGATCTCGGGGCGAGAGACAAGGTTGGCGGCCCGCTAGCGTCGCTCATTGTCTGGTTCGATGCATTTGTCACGAATGTCGATCGAACCGCCAAGAACCCTAATCTTCTGTGGTGGCACCGGACGCTCTACCTGATAGACCACGGAGCCAGTTTGTATTTTCATCACAACTGGCCTGAAATCGCGTCCGCAGCATTGAATCCTTTTCGCGCAATTCGGCAGCACGTGCTCCTGCCCGAAGCAGATGCGCTCGAAGAGGCAACTCGCGAGGCTCACACGCGGCTTTCTCCTGAACTCTTCTCCCGCATTTTGGAAGAAGTTCCTGATTGCTGGCTGCAGGAGACCGGCCTCACTACACCCGCAGAGAGACGCGCTGCCTATGTCGAGTACTTTTCGCGCCGGCTGACTGCGTCAGAGTTTTTCGTCGAGGAGGCTCTACGTGCCCGCGCAGACATCCTTTGACTACGCGATCATTCGTGTGGTTCCGCGAGTAGACCGCGGCGAATGCCTCAATGCCGGTGTTCTTGTCTTCTGCCTGCAAGAACAGTTTCTCGAGGCCCGCGTGGAGCTCGAACTGAAGAGGCTGGACGTATTCTCTCCGCTTCTGGATCACGAACTCGTACGCCTTCATCTTGACGCGTTTCCCCGAATTTGCGCCGGTCTTGCCGAAGCAGGTCCGATCGCGCAGCTCTCCCTAAGGGAACGCTTTCACTGGCTGGTGGCGCCACGCAGCACAGTCATTCAAGTCTCGGCGGTGCATTCGGGTTTGTGCGAATCGCCCGAGGCTGCTCTTGAAGAGCTCTTCAGAAGTTATGTTTTGCTCTGAAGAGCCCCGAAGGAAATGCCGCTATTCCTTGACGACCTGCAGGTTATTAGTGACGCTGAAGACATTGGGAATGCTGTTCGCCCGAACATTGATCAAGTTCTTATCGAACTCATTCGCCACCACACCTTCAAGCGTCAAACGCCCGTTCTCCACCAGAATGTGAATGCTGGGCAACGCACGATATCCGTAACGAGTGCCGAGTGTAGGATCCCCATAGATGGCACGGTAGGCTGCACGCCGGATCTGGTCATCCATCGGCGAAAGCGGAAGCACCCTGATTTCGTTGTTGACCTGCGTCACGCCTTCGACACTCTTAACAACATTGCCGGCATCCGATTTAAGAGTGGGCCGGGTAACAGCTCCCATCAGCGTCACGGTGGATCCGTTTACCTTAAAGCCCAGATCGTCGAAGACTGAGTAGTAAGGCAGCATAACGAGTTGATGCCGGATCTCTTTGATCAGCCTGGCCTCGCCCTGCGGACCCTGCACGTAAGGATCTTCATGCTTGTTCTGAGCTAGGGCAACACCCGAAAAAGTAAGGATCAGAACACTAGAAAACATTGAAGTGAGCGCTTTGCGCATGGCGAATCTCCTATTGATTTGACGACTTATCAACGTTTTGGTCTTAGCCTTGGCCCCGGTTCTTCCAGATCTCACTTCCGCGACGTGCAAAGATACTGACCAGCAGAGCCAGCGTGCCTAGAAAGCAACAAAAAACAGGTGCAAACCAGCTGAAGTTGTGGGCGTACGGCCATACGGGCATAACAAGAAGCCCGATAAAGTATAACGCGAGCGAAATCAGTCTCCAGGCCATCGGCAGTTAGACAATCCAAGTAACGCTCCGTTACCGCCGGTGTAAGAAGGCCGGAAAGGCTACTAGGCACCAATGGCCAGCCTGCGATGGAACAGCTCAAACAGCAATCCGTAGCAGTGATAAGCCAGTGCGGGATCGTAGCGATATCCTTCGTCACGCAGGAAGGCATGCGCGCCATTCACCTCAAACCATTGAAAGTTGGCTTCCACTTCGTTCAGTCGGGCGTGAATCTTGTTCCTACCCTCAAGCGGAACGTGCGGATCCTGACGCCCCCAAATATGTAGCAGTTCGCCCTTAATCTCTTCCGCTCTCCTGAGCGAGTTATCGCGCTTACCTTTGCCCAAGCTACCCGTGTGAATGTCGGTTGCATAGAAGCAAGCGGCCGCGAGCACGTCGGAATTCATGGCCGCTCGAAACGCGAGATGCCCGCCCAGGCAGATACCGACCGCGCCCAAACGTCCGTTGCAATCTTCACGCGAAGACAGGTGATCGAGCACTGCACGCGCGTCCGCATCGTAAGACGCGAGCTCCTTGTCGAACTTGTCTGCATTGCCTTTGTCCGCACCAGCCTGATCGTAGGCGAGCACCGTTCCGGGAGCTTCAAGTTCGTGATACACCTCTGGCACCGCCACAATGTAGCCCTGACCGGCAATCAGAGCAGCCGTCCGGCGAATGGGTCCGGTTACCTGGAAGATCTCCGAAAAGAAAACAACACCGGGGAATCGGCCCTTCGCTGCGGGCCGGAAGATATAGGTGCGCATCGGTCCGGTGGGAGTCGGAAGCTCCACCATTACTTCGTCCTGGATTGTCATGAACCGGTGCTCAGCGCGGAGTTAGTTTAACTCGCGCGCGGCGCTTCCTCTGTCGCGACCAGCCCTTTGCCGGTTGAGAGATTCTTCTTCTTGCAGCGCACCACTTGCCCGGGCCCGAATTGCCAGGTTTCGCCTTCTGGCATTTGCTCCGTGATCCTATAGAAGTCACGGCCGACATGCTCTGCTTTCACCGCCCGAAGCACATTCAGGCCTTCACCAACCAGAGCGACATACACCGTGGTCTCAGGCCCGCGCGGCACGGCTACCGGTTGCACTGGAGGGACGGGCGCGCCGACCGGTTCTTCTTCGAACGGTGCGCTGGCCGGCAGTGCTTGCAGGGGCGCGCTGCTTGCGGTTTGTAGATGCGCAGAGCTTGAAGGTTGTAGCGGCGCAAAGCTCGTAGTTTGTAGCGGCGCAGTGCTGAAAGGTGCAGGGGTCTCTGGAACTTCGCTGGGCATCGAGGCGGGCTCTGGCCTTATCTCTACCGGGGCCGGGCGGGCCGCTGCAACATCAGCTGGTGCGGACGCTAATGAGAAGACAGACGACGAGGACGACGCCGCCGGCGCAATCTGCGGTGCGCGCCCGCTCATCCGCATCATGTCGATCATCCAGAAAACCAATGTCGCAGCAGCCCACACAAGCGGCATCCATTCGAGCGTTATGGGTGAGCCGAACAGCGTCGGACGATTTTGGGCCGTTGCGCCCTTCGCCAGGGGAGCGGCAAAGGCAACCGCTACGCAAAAGCCAAACACAGCAGAGAACGCCAGACTTTCGAAAGCGCTGCGCTGGCCCTCGCGGTCGTAAGCGAGCAGCACCATTGCAAGTACCAGACCGGCGATGCTCGCCAGCCATACAAGCGGCCCCGTCGCAATCATCACCGCCACCGCTGCTGCAGCTACGGCCACTAGCAAACTCGTCCCGCTGATCTGTGACTTCGACATTCCCTGAAGGCTCAATTCTAGCGGACGCATGCCTGCGGTCTCCGGTTGCTTTTGGACGGTCTACATCCCGAGCCCAACAATCTCGTCTAATCTGGTAAGTAGTCTCACTAATGTCCCTGACTGTCGTGGATCTCTCACAGGCCGAGGAGCTTTACCGCGCCCTAGAAGAGAAGGTACGCGGGCTCCGGCCCAACGAGGATCTGCAGGCGCTCGATCGCGCTTATCACTTCGCGGCGGAGGCGCACAGGAATCAGAAGCGCAAATCGGGCGAGCCTTACATCACGCATCCGCTGGCAGTTGCCCACATCCTGGCCGACATGCAAATGGACTTGGTTTCGCTGCAAACCGGGTTGATGCACGACGTGCTCGAAGACACGGCAGTAACCCACCAGCAGATTCGCGAGAACTTCGGCGAGGACGTCGAGCGCTGTCTGGACGGGGTCACCAAGCTCAGCAAAATCAGCTTCGCGAACCGGGAAGACCGGCAGGCCGAGAGCCTACGCAAGATGCTGCTCGCGATGACAACCGACATTCGCGTCATCATCGTCAAATTGGCCGACCGGCTGCATAACATGCGCACCATCGGCTCACTCTCGCGCGAGCGCCAGGAGAACATCGCCCAGGAAACTCTCGACATCTATGCCCCGATCGCGCACCGGCTCGGCATGGGCAAAATCCGCGGCGAGCTCGAAGACCTGGCTTTCCAAACGCTGCATCCGGAAGCCGCTGCAGACCTCATTCGCGAGATCGAATCGAAGCGGCACGAATACGAAAAGTGGCTGCATCAGGTACAGACCGAAATCGATCAGCGGCTTTTCCGGGAGGATGTGCCAGCGCGCGTCGAGGGCCGCGTTAAGCGCGCGTATTCGGTCTACCTGAAACTCAAGCGGCAGAAGATTACGCTCGATCAGGTCTACGACATTCTGGCGATCCGCATCATTACCGATTCGGTGAAGAACTGTTACGCCGCACTCGGCGTCATTCACAACGAGTGGCATCCGATTCCGGGGCGCATCAAAGACTTCATTGCCATGCCCCGGCCGAATCTCTATCAGTCGCTGCATACGTCGGTAATCGGTCCGGGCGGCTCGTCGTTCGAAGTGCAGATCCGGACGGAGGAGATGCACCGCATCGCCGAAGAGGGCATCGCCGCCCACTGGAAGTACAAAGAGGGAAGTAAAGGACCCGGTCTGGACGATCAGCGCATTGCCTGGCTCCGGCAGCTAGTCGAGTGGCAGCGCGAGATGAGCGATTCGAGTGAGTTTCTCTCGTCCGTGAAGATGGATCTTTACGGAGAGGAAGTTTACACGTTTACTCCTCGCGGCCGCGTCATCGTGCTGCCCCGGGAAGCGACTCCGATCGACTTTGCCTACGCAATCCATAGCGATGTCGGCAACACGTGCAGCGGCGCACGCGTCAACGGCGCAATCAAGCCGCTGAAGACCACACTGCGTAATGGCGATGTGGTCGAGATCCTTACTCAGCCCGGACATCAGCCGAGCCGCGACTGGCTCGGGGTCGTAAAGACCTCGCGCGCGCGGAACAGGATAAGGCACGTCATCAACGCGGTCGAACGCGCCAAGGCAGTCGAGATCGGCCAGAAGTCGCTTGAGAAAGAGGCTCGGCGCATGGGCGTCAGTCTGGGCCGTCTTTCGCAGAACGATTTAGCTTCGGTCGCCTCCGAGTACGGTGTCAGCAAAACGGACGATCTCTATGCCGCGCTCGGATTCGGCCGCTTCTCCGCCCGCCAGGTTCTGCAGAAGGTTATGCCGGAAGATAACGCGCCCGAGACGAGCCTGCCGCTTCCGCTGCCACCGCGCATTCCCCAACTGCAAGGCGACTCTGCGCTCTCAAACGGCGATCTAACGATTCACGTCAAGGGTGCCGACGACGTGCTGGTTTATCGCGCCAAGTGCTGCAATGCCGTCCGAGGCGAGCAGATCGTCGGATACATCACTCGCGGCAAAGGTATCGCCGTGCATTCTTCGCAGTGCCCCAATGTGCAGAAGTCTCTGTACGAACCGGAGCGCAAAATCTCGGTCGAGTGGGCTCGCAGCGCGAGCGATCCGCTGCCCGTCAAAGTAGTCATCTACACAGACGACCGACCCGGCATTCTCCACCAGTTAACGTCTATTCTCGACGGCGGAAAAGAGCAACATCCGTACCCTCGAGGCGCGTGGCGATGAGAAGCGAACGGATAACAGCGCCGTCATCGACATTACGATGGATGTGAAAGACAAGAAGCAGCTCGAGCGCGTCATCACTGCGTTCCGCCGCATTCCCGGCGTGCGCGACATCGAGCGCATGCAGAGCGTGAACTAGCAACAATGCAACAGGAAACAGCAATCGCCAGGGCCGCGGCCGAACCCGAACACATCGCTATCTCGAAATCTACCGGCATCAAGATCGATTGGCGAGACGGCCACTACAGCGACTACGCGCTTGCCTACTTACGGGACGAGTGCCCGTGCGCAACCTGTACAGGCGCACATGGAACGGAGCCCCAGAAGGCCAGCTATTCGAAACCAGAACCCTTCCCTATGTTTAAGCCGGCACTGCGGATGAATTCAGTGGAGCCGGTCGGTTCGTATGCGGTGCGGATCTATTGGAGTGACGGACACAGCTCCGGAATTTACTCTTTCGAGCATTTACGGAAAATCTGCCCCTGCGAGCAGTGCTCTAGTTAGGCCCCCGTACTTTGTGGCCCCGTGCTTTGCGAGCCGCGACCGTCAGGGAGCGGTTACTTCTTACAGCAGCCTGAAGCTTACCTCAATAGTCGCCTGGGTAGAGACGGGACGTCCGCCCTTCATGCCGGCCCGGAAACGCCACTTCTGTACCGCTTCGATTGCCTTCTGATCGAGTCCGAGCCCGAGCGGTCGAACGACGTGAATATCCCGCGGAAGTCCGTTTGAATCGACCACCAGCGACAGCAGCACCGTTCCCGAGTACTTGGCCTTGCGCGCTTCTTCTGAATACTCCGGCTCGGTCTTGCTGACTAAAACAGGCGCAGAAACTTCACCACCTACCCGGTAAACGCCACCGCCGGTACCACCGCCCGATCCAGGGCCATAACCGTCACCGTTTCCACTGCCTAGCCCACCGCCCGTACCGCTGCCGAGGCCGCTCGCCCCAGGTCCGCCGGAGATCGGATTCATCTTCGAGAGAGGATCTCCGTAGACATCTGCCGTGATTACCGGAGCAGGAGCGTTAATCGTAGGAACAACGGGCAGCTTCGGCTGAACCTTGGCTTCCGCTGGAGGAATGAAGGACTTGAGCGCGGGCTTCGGCGCAGCACCTTTGCTCACTGGGGTTGGTACCTTTTGTCCACCGCCACCACCGCCGCCGGATTTTACCGCCGACGGAATCTTCGGCTGATAAGGCGGAACGTAAACGATCGGACCCAGGTCTTTGGGCTTCTGCTGTATCACGGTTTTCTGAAAAACCACCAGCGCCAGCACCACAACGCCCACATGCACCAGAATCGAGACCATGCCCGATTTCTTCTCGCCGCCGCCGTATGCGCCCCAGATAGTACCGACTTCAACCGGCGTCGAGGTCAATTCCAGAGGCGGCAGCTTAGGCGGGTTGATCAGTTCCTTGATATTCGAAACGAGAGATTTGTACCACGGCTGCTCGATGACCGCCATGTCTCCCATGGCTGCACTCTCGATAGGCCGCGAGGTCAGCTCCAGCGGAGGAAGCTTGGGCGGATTCAAGGTCTCTCGAATCCCTCGGACAATCGATTTGTACCAGGGCTCCTCGATATCCGTACTCATGAGGAGCTTGTCCAAATGGTCGTCAGGCTTTATGGTCTCGCTACGCTCCACTGCTTCCTTTTCTCCGTCGCCGATCACAGCACGCTCCAGATAACTCTCCGGGACTTAGCTCGGCATCATTTTCGACGTGATGCTTAGAATCACAGTTGCAAGAATATGAAGCCAGGCTTTGGGGCCGATACCCTCAGTCTATATCAAGAAAGCGGGCCGAAACGCGCTCCGGTTTGTAAAAATCTCTCTGCCTTGCCCCCAGCTGGTACTTCGCACTTACACTCTGTAGAACTGGTTGTCAAAATACTAGATACTCTCTAGTACGTCGTTCATCCCAGAACGGATCGGTACACCTGAAGGCACGAAGCTCCCGAACGCTCTCCGGAGATAGTCTTCGAGCGCTTCCAGACAGTCATACGGTAGAATTCTGGGGCTGACTTCGTCTCTGCAAGCGACGCTCTCTCACCTGAATGGCCAATGAGGTAGTTTAGTGAGTTGAACGGCGCAGCTCTGACCGGGGCGGCACGAGCATTTGCGAGCACAGGAGAATCAAGTATGTCGGTAGCAGAAAAAGTAAAGCAAATCATCGTGGAACAACTGGGAGTCGACGAGAATCAGGTAGACCCTAGTGCCTCGTTTGTAGATGACCTCGGCGCGGATTCGCTCGACATCGTCGAACTCGTAATGGCTTTCGAAGAAGCGTTTGATTTGGACATCCCGGACGAAGATGCCGAAAAGATCAAGACTGTAAAGGATGCCGTCGATTACATCGAGGCCAAGAAGAAGTAGTTTGCAGGCGTTTGCGACGCCCGCCAGCTTCACACACAGGTAGGGTATGGGGGCAAGAAGAGTAGCTGTAACCGGGGTGGGTCTGCTGACTTCCGTCGGGACCGGCACCGAGGAGACATGGTCGGCCATCCGGGCCGGCTGCAATGGAATTGCTCCAATTTCTCAATTTGACGCCACCGGTTTTGGCTGCACGATCGCCGGCGAAGTAAAGAACTTCGACCCGCTGCTTTACATAGACAAAAAAGAAGTCAAGAAGATGGGCCGATTCATCCAGTTCGCGATGGCGGCCAGTGAATTTGCCATGAATTCGGCCGGGCTCGGACCGGCTACCGGGGAGGAAGCGGAGGCAACCGGTGTTTATATCGGCAGCGGCATCGGCGGTTTCGAGGTAATCGAGCGCGAGCATCGCAATCTACTCGAAAAGGGACCCGGCCGCATCTCGCCCTTCTTCATTCCCTCGTGCATCGTTAATCTGGCGAGCGGATGCGTTTCCATCAAGTACGGCGCGAAAGGGCCGAATTCCGCCACGGCCACCGCCTGTACTACCAGCGCGCACTCAATCGGCGATTCATTCCGGCTGATCAAGCACGGTTACGCCGACGTGATGATCGCCGGCGGGAGTGAAGCGTGCGTCACCCCCATGGGCATCGGAGGATTTGCCGCCATGCGGGCGCTCTCGACCCGCAACCATGAGCCGGAGAAAGCATCGCGTCCTTGGGACAAGCAGCGCGACGGGTTCGTGGTCGGCGAAGGCTCGGGCATCCTTGTGCTCGAAGAGCTCGAACATGCTCAACGACGCGGCGCAACCGTGCTCGCCGAAATTGTCGGTTACGGCATGAGTGCTGACGCTTACCACATCACCGCGCCCCCGGAAGACGGGGAAGGCGGCTACCGTGTTATGCGTAGTGCGATCCGCGATGCCGGCATCGATCCTACTCAAGTCCAGTACGTGAATGCGCATGGCACCTCGACCGGTCTTGGAGACAAGGCAGAGACGTTGGCGCTCAAGCGCGCTTTTGGCGAACATGCTTACAAACTGGCCGTCAGCTCCACTAAGTCCATGACCGGCCATCTGCTTGGCGGTGCAGGCGGGCTCGAGGCTGGCATCACCGTTCTTGCGCTGCGCGACCAGATCGCTCCGCCGACGATCAATTACGAGTTTCCCGACGAAGATTGCGATTTGGATTATGTGCCCAATAAGGCTCGCCCGATGCAGATCGAATATGCTCTTTCGAACAGCTTCGGTTTCGGCGGCACGAACGGCTGCCTGATTTTCAAGCGCTTCGACAACTAGTAGGCCTAGTCAGCGCGCCCGCTTCTCCGTCGTCACTCGCAAGGTCAATTCTCTCCGGGCTTCAGCCGCAAAGTCGATTCTCTCCAGGCCGTCGGCCATACTAAAAAAGGTTGCCGAATGAAAATCATAGTTTCCGTGAAGCAGGTTCCCGCGCGGGATTCCTCGCTGCGGGTGAGTAGCGACGGCAAGTGGCTGGACGAAAGCGATCTTTCGTATGAGATGAACGAGCCCGATGCCTACGCTTTGGAAGAAGCGCTTCAGCTGAGAGAGAAGCTGGGAGGCGAAGTCGTCGTTTTGTGCCTGGGCCAGCAGCGAGCCGCGCAGACCATCCGCGAGGCCTTGGCTAAAGGAGCGGATCGGGCGATTCACATTGAAATTGGTGACGAGCCACCGAATGGTGCACTCGCGACCGCCCGCCTGCTCGCGAAGGCGATCAAAACAGAGTCAGCCGACCTGGTCCTGACCGGGCTCCAGTCCGATGATCTAGGGTACGGGCAGACCGGAGTGATCCTGGCGGAGCTGCTCGGCTATTCGCACGCCACCATTGTGATGGAAGTGGAGCCGGAAGGTAACGCCGTCCGGGTGAAGCGAGAATTAGAAGATGGCTGGTATCAGAATGTGAGGCTGCCGCTTCCGGTTGTTCTGACCATTCAATCTGGAATCAAGAAACTGCGATACGCGACCTTGATGGGCATTAAAAAAGCAAAGACGAAACCCATTCAGACCCTGGCCGCGGCAGATTTGCTCAGCAACGGACCGGCGGCCGACGCGATTGAACACGTCTACGCTCCCCAGCACGATAAGCGAACACAGGTTCTATCGGGTAGCGCCAAAGATGTAGCGCATCAGCTGATAGAAAAGCTGCGGTTCGAGGCGCGCGTCCTATGAGCGTTATCTGCGTGCTAGAGCACCGCGGCGGCAATTGGAATCGAATGTCATTCGAGGCGCTCACCGCCGCTTCTAAGATTGCCGAAGCGCTGCAAGCGCCGCTGCAGGCGGCAGTGCTCGGTTCCGGTATCGACGCTCAGGCGGCCGAAGCTGCCTCGTATCCCGTCACGAAGGTTTTCGCTCTCGATCATCCCTTGCTCGGCGAATACACTCCCGACGGATATGCGGCTGCGCTCGAGCAGCTCATCAAAACGCAGTCGCCGGCAGTCGTCGTTTTCCCTCACACGTATCAGGTTCGAGACTTCGCCCCGAAGCTTTCCACCCGTCTCAATCAATCACTAGTCAGCGATGTAGTGGACGTTAAAACGGACGGAGACAAGGTCACTTTTGTGCGCCAGCTCTTTCAAGGCAAACTGAACGCGGACGTGCCCCTGGCCGGCACTGCGCAATTTGTATCGGTTCAAGCAAGCGCATTTCGAGCCGCTGAGCCCAATACCGAAAAAGCACCGGTAGAAAAGATCACCGTTCAGCTGGACGAATCGCAGATTCGAAGCAAACCGGAACAGCCCTTTCGGGAAGCGCAGCGTTCAGTGGATCTCGGTGCGGCAGAGATTATTGTCTCGGTCGGCCGCGGAATCAAAGAGCAGGCCAACATGCCCGTCGTTGAAGAACTCGCCAAGGCTTTAGGCGCGGAGCTTGCGGCGTCACGGCCGATATGCGACAACGGCTGGCTTCCCATGGAGCGCCAGGTCGGCAGCTCCGGGCAGACTGTTGCGCCGAAAATGTATCTCGCCGTTGGTATTTCGGGAGCGATCCAGCACTTAGTCGGCATGAAGGGCTCGCAGACGGTTGTCGCTATCAACAAAGATGAGAATGCGCCGATCTTTGAAACGGCAGATTACGCCGTGGTGGGAGACCTCTTCGAGATTGTTCCCGCCCTGGTCGAAGAGATTAAGAAGGTACGGGCCTGAACAGGTGATGACGGGAGCGTCAAGCCATGTGGGGCTTTCCGCCACAGCAATCGCTTTAGCAGGATTGGTAATCATCTCAGGCTGCGATCGCCCCATTCCCAAGAATGTGGCCGCGACGGTCAATGGACGGCCTATCAGTTTCGGTGAGCTGGACCGCGCCCTTGCTGCCCAATTTTCCAATTCCTCGATGAAGGTGAGCGGCGATCAGATGATCGCTCTCCGGCTGGAAGCTCTGCAGGCGCTGATCGATAACGAGATTCTTCTGCAAAGGGCCGAGAAGGAAGGGCTACTCGCCTCCGACGGAGACGTCGACGCCAAGTTCAACGAGTACAAAGCGCCCTATACGCAGGAGCAGTTTCAAAAGCTGCTCGAACAGCGCAAGATGAGCGTTGCCGATTTGAAAGCGCAGATCCGGCGCGAACTCAGTGTGCAGAAGTTGACGAATAAGGAGATCGGCTCCCATATTTCGATCTCCGATGCCGATGTTTCTGCCTTCTACAATGCAAACAAAGCCAGCTTCAATTTTCCGGAGAACAAAGTACGGCTGGCACAAATTCTAGTGACACCGAATCCGGACCCGAACGTTACTAATTTGAAGAACGACAAGGCACAAAGCGAAGGGCAGGCCGAAAGCAAGATCAAAATGATCGACATGCGGGTGCGTCGAGGAGAAGATTTCGCGCAGCTCGCGCAAGGCTACTCGGAGGACCCGAACACTGCCCAGAACGGCGGTGACCTGGGCTTTGTTCCCGAGTCCGCCCTCGGCAAAGTGAATCCTGAACTGCGAAAACTCATTCTCGACATGACGCCCGGCCAAGTCTCGCCCGTGGTTCGAACGCCCGAGGGCTTTCGCATCATTAAGCTCATCTCGAAAGAACCCGCCGGGCAGCGCCTGCTAAGCGATCCACGCGTGAGTGAAGAAATCAGGCAGGGATTATTCCAGGCCAAGGAACAAGTTCTTCGATCCGCCTTCTACGAAGTGGCACGCAGTCAGGCTAAGGTTATGAACTACTACGCGGAATCCGTCCTGGAAAGCCGCGATAGCAAATAAGCGGCTCGTCTAAACACCGATATCTTCCTTCCACAGCGTTGGGTTCTTCGCAATAACATCGGTCATCTGCGAATGGATTTTGCGCCATGTTTCCCGGTTCTTTCTTTTGCTGGATAGCAGCTGAAGCAATTTTGAGCGATCGAAGTCCAACATCGGAATATGTCCATAACGGTTGGCGAGCGATTAGTTGAACGGTTGGCGGAGTGGGGCGTCGATACGGTTTTTGGCCTCCCCGGAGATGGCGTAAATGGCATCTTCGAAGGCCTGCGAGTGCATCCGAAAGTTCGCTTCGTCCAGGTGCGGCATGAAGAATCGGCTGCCTTCGCCGCATGCGGTTACGCCAAGTACACCGGGCGCTTAGGCGTCTGCATAGCCACCTCCGGACCCGGTGGGATTCATCTTCTAAATGGACTTTACGATGCCAAATGCGACGGGCAGCCGGTGCTCGCTATTACTGGCCACACTTTCCACGATCTGATTGGTACGAACTATCAACAGGATATCGATCTCGACAAGCTGTTCATCGATGTGGCCGCCTACAACCAGCGTGTCATGGGGCCGGCGCATCTAATTAACGTCGTCGACCAGGCGGTCAAGGTAGCGCTTTCGCAACGTACGGTCGCGCACATCACGATTCCGAAAGACTTCCAGGACATGAAGCTTTCCGACGGCGAGCGTTCGTCCGCCAACGTTAGCAATCACAGCGGGGGCTTCTTCGCACCGGTTTTTCCAGCCGCAACGGCGAAGCAACTGCAGCAGGCAGCCGATGTTATCAACAAGGGCAAGCGGGTCGCGATCCTCGCCGGCCGCGGTTGCCTTGGCGCAGGCAGCGAGCTGATTCATCTTTCGGAACTCGCCGGTGCGCCCATCGTGAAAGCGCTGCTTGGGAAAGCTGTTGTTCCCGATCGCGATCCGCACACCACTGGCGGGCTCGGCCTTCTCGGCACCGCCCCGTCGCAGGATGCGCTTGAAGAATGCGACACTCTGATCCTCGCCGGCACCAGTTTTCCCTACATCGAGTTTCTGCCGAAACCCGGCCAGGCGAAGTGTATTCAGATCGATATTGACCCGGCTCGCATCGGCCTCCGCTATCCGGTTGACGTTGGCATCGCTGCCGACGTAAAGTCGACTCTGGCGGGCTTACTCCCGCTGCTGAAAAAGAACGGTCACGACTTCCTGCGCAAGTCGCAGAAGCGTATGGAGAGCTGGCTCAAGCTCATGCACGAGCGCGGCACTCGCACCGATTCGCCGATGAAGCCGCAAGTCGTTACCTACACTCTGAACAAGCTGCTCGCGAACGATGCCATCATCTCCGTCGATAGCGGCACCATTTCCACTTGGGCAGCGCGTTATCTCGAGATGCGCGGCGCCATGCAGTTCTCGATCTCTGGATCGCTTGCGAGCATGGCCAACAGCCTGCCATATGCGATTGCGGCCGCTGTTGCTTACCCCGGCCGGCAGGTAGTCTGCGTGGTCGGCGATGGTGGTCTCTCGATGCTGATGGCCGAGCTCGCCACGCTTGCCCGGTACAAGCTGAACGTGAAGGTGATCGTGCTCAAGAATAATGCGCTCGGCCAGATCAAGTGGGAACAGATGATCATGAATGCGAATCCGGAGTTCGGCGATCGATCTGGAACCGATCGATTTCGCGGGCGTGGCGCACAGCTGCGGCATTGCTGGATTCAAACTCGAAAAAGCGGAGAACGCGGAGGCCGTCTTGCGGCAGGCGATGAACTATCCTGGGCCTGCTCTCGTCGAGGCTCTGATCGACGCAAACGAGCCGCCCATGCCTGGCAAGATCAGAACGGAGCAGGCCCTGCACTTTGCCGAGTCAATCGTACGGGGCGATAAGAACGCCGGCAAAATCATTCAAACCGTGCTGAAAGACAAGGTGCGCGAGATTCTTTAAGTCGACAGCCTCTCCGCGGTCAGGCGGTGTCCTTTGCTATATTTGGGGAGGCGCCGAGCGCCATCCTGTTTCCATTCCCGCGAGGGCGCGTAGCTCAATTGGCAGAGCAAGTGACTCTTAATCACTAGGTTGTAGGTTCGATTCCTACCGCGCTCACCAGCCTCTAAATACCGTCAGTACCTATCTCAGATAGCCTACTCCTCGTTTCAAGCGTCTAGTACGTACTCCTGTTGATCACCTGCATATTCGGTGTGATCCTGATCCGCATGAACGCCGCTATCGCTTCGGCCCACCCGAGCCGTAATCGACCCCTGTTGTACTTCGCCTTTTTGCAGTTGCTCGACTTGCTGACGACGCTGGCCGTTTTCTCACGTGGCGGCTACGAGCTCAATCCGGTCGTGCGTGGCCTCATCCCTTTCGCCGGGCCCGTGGTAGGCGTACTCATCAGCAAGGCTCTTTTATTGTTTCTTGTGTGGCGCTTCAGCCAGCGCAACTGGATTCTCTATCTCGGCAACGTGTTCTACTCCGGCATTGTTGCCTGGAACCTGCTGATGTTCGTTCTAGGATCCTAGACCTCGCCCAAGCGGTCTCCGGCACCTGTAACCTGAAGCGATGGCTACTATGCAGGCCGCTCCGCCAAAGAACGAGTCGCGCCGGGGAACCAAGACTCTGCTGCTGATCGCACTATTCAAGCTCCTGAAGGGCATTGCCCTGCTGGCAGTTGGGATCGGGGCGATCAACCTCCTGCACAAGGATCTGGCAGAAACAATGACTCAGTGGGTCAACTTCCTGCGGGTCGACCCCGACAGCCGTTTCATCCACGGTCTCCTGACGCGGGTACTGCAAGTTAGTCCCAATCAGTTGAAGGCGCTTAGCGCCGGAACGCTTATCTACGCTGGCCTGCTTCTCACCGAAGGTACGGGCCTGCTGCTACGTAAAAGATGGGCAGAGTACTTCACGATTATCACGACTGCTGGTTTAATCCCACTCGAGCTATACGAAATCAGTAACCACGTAACAACCGGAAAGATCGTGGTGCTGATTTTGAATGTCGCAATTGTCGCGTATCTCGTGGTACGCGTGCGTCATCCTCGCAGCACCGAGAGTGATTAGCTTGCGCATTCTCCATTCGGAGCTTTGCTGCTCGAAGAGAGCCCAAGAGACTTCTTCAAAGGGACTATTTCTTACTTCCGTCGGTTCGCGATGCTTCTTTCCAGCCCGCATGGGCATCGCGTGCAGCCTTATCCAGCTTCTTGCCGATAACGCGCCCGGCCTTATCGAGGCTTACCGCCGCCTTGTGCGCCGCTTGACCAGCCTTACCAGCTGCACTGTTTGGGTCCTGAGCCCGCGCGTCCCTGGGCGGCGGAGTCGGAGTGCACGCACCTGCTACCAAAAGAATGAGAACGGGCAAAATCCTGAGGTATCGTGAGTCCATGGTGTCGAGTATCTGAATACCTGCATAGTAACGCGCAATCCCCATGCCTGCTGCCAAACAGTCGAAAACAGGCTCTCTGGCCCGTTTGTACTCCCGGCCAGGATCACAATCCAGTATCGGCCCCAGGGGCTTTCATCATCTCTCTTTCCGAAGAAAGCGGGAGGCGCTGCTCTATGTACCTGAAGCCAGTGCTGACAAAGCAGTCGCGTTGGCAGTCATCCTGCACGGGGCGGGCGGCAATGCTCATCACGGACTCGAACTCCTACAGTTGTATGCTGACCAGGCGAATCTGATTCTGCTCGCGCCCGAGTCCCCCAAAGCGTCGTGGGACATCATCTCCGACGCTCAATACGGCCCGATGTCAGCTTCATTGATGATTGCCTGGCGCAAGTGTTTGCCCAGTACGCGGTCGATGAAGCCCATATCGCCCTTGGCGGTTTTTCGGGTGGCGCTTCTTACGCTCTCTCGCTCGGCCTCAGCAACGGGTCTTTGTTCCGATATATTTTCGCGTTTTCGCCCGGGTTCATGGTGCCGGTTCGCATCGAAGGAGCAACCGCGTACTTATCTCTCGCACGCGACGCGCGATGAGGTGCTTCCCGCTGATCCTTGCGGTCGCAAACTGGTCGGTGTGTTGCGCGAGCACCGCTTGCCCCTGACGTATCGCGAGTTCGATGGACCCCACACGGTACCCGCGGAAGTCAGAAAAGAAGCAGTCGGTCTACTCACTGGCAGAACAGTCACCTAAAGCAATCCTTCGCAACTACTCAGCTCGTCCTACCCCGGCCCCGTATCTCCAAGCTGTCTGAAGGCTGGCCCGATCCGAAAAGCGTGTGTCCGTGTACTCTTCGAACGCAATCTTCCGGTCCAAGACCCCGGTGTTGATCATCATATCGCGCACTAAATCGAAATCCGGCTTGCGCGGTGCAAGCGGGCTGTACGTCACGCGGTCGAGCGGATGAGTCAACGCCCAGCGCAACAGTGCCGGCCTTTGATGGTAATAGAAGCGGCCCACGAAATCCGCCGCATTCTCGCGATTCGGCTTGCTCTTATCCAGCCACAACCCTGAGCGCGCAATGCCGTCGACTAAAACCTGCACCACGTCCGGGCGCGTATCGATCAGTTCCTGCCGCACCACCAGAATGCAGGACATATAGTCGGGCCAGTAGTCTCGGGCTTGAAAAAGAATTCGTCCAAAGCCGCCCAGTTCCGCTTGCGAAGGAAAGGGTTCTCCCATGGAAAATGCATCGATCGCTTTCGCTGCGAGAGCTCCGGAAACATCGGGCGGCGGCATCTCGATCATGCGGATCTCGCTCGGAGCAATCCCCCATTTCTGCATCGCGCGAAAGAGAATCAATCGCTCGTCTGAAAACCGGCTCGGAATGGCCACGGTGCGGCCGCGCATATCGCCGAATGTTTTGATCGGACCGTCCTTTCGCACCACCACGGCGCTCCCATAGCGATGCCCCAGATACACAACCTTGATCGGCACGCCCTGCGCCTTGAGCGCAATTGCCATTGGCGCAACGATAAACGCCGCCTGCACACGGTTTGAAATCAGTGCCTCTTTCACTTCCGGGAAGCCCTGAAACATGCGTGGCAGAAACACTTCGCCGCCGGCTGAGAACTTCGAGATGTAGTCGGTCACCGGGCAAGTCAGCTGGCATGTCGCCGGCAGGTAAGCCACCGTGATTTTACGCTTTGCCGGCGGACGGTACTCGTTCAACACCGCTCCCCAGTTCACATTCATATACCCGTGCAGCGCCGATATAAAAACCAGCCATCCAAACGCTGCCAGCAGGAGCCTGCTCCTAAGCTGCATCGCGAAACCCCCACTGCACGGACTTCATCTTTTCCAGGCGGCGGAAAATCGTGTCGAGACCCAGTCCTATGACTCCGATCAGCAGCATGGCCGCCAATACCAGGTCGTAGCGTTTGCCCGCATTTCGCGAATCGACCACCAGATAACCCAGGCCTGAATCGACGGCGATCATCTCCGCGGCCACCACCACCAGCCACGCAATACCAAGCGCCAGCCGCAAGCCCACCAGGATCTGCGGTAGTGCTGCCGGGAAAATCACTCTCCTCACAAACTGCGCGGGCGTGAGTCCGAAGTTACGACCCACCAGTTGGAACACGGCGGGAACGTTAGACACACTATCGACGCAACTCACCACAATCGGAAAGAAAGCACCTATGAAAATCAGAAATGTTGCCGCGCTGTCGCCCACACCGAATAAAATGATCGCAATTGGAATCCAGGCGATCGGGCTGATCGGCCGTAGAAACTGCAGCACCGGGTTCAATACTTCATTTGCTGCTTTGTACCAGCCAAGGGTCAGTCCGAGTGGGATCCCGAACACGGCAGCGATACCAAACCCAAGGCCTACTCGCCGCAAAGAATCACCTGCATAGCTCCAGAGTACTTTCTTGCGCGCCAGCTCAGCCAATGCGCGGGCTACTTCCTGCGGTGCTGGAAAGACTTTTGTGTCAGACCAGATCACTGTGTAATGCCAAAGCGCTAAGCATAAACCTGCCGCGATCACCGGCCAGAGAAATGCTTCCCGTCGCTGCACTTTCCCATTTCCATTCATACCTTGTGTGCCAGGCCGATCTGCTCGAATATGCCTGTCCGCAGTTCCAGGTAGCGGGCGGAATTGATGTCCCGCGGATGCCGGATATCGATCTCGACAATCTGTTGAACCCTGGCGGGCCGCGCACTCAGAACCACAATACGGTCTGCCAGCTGCACCGCCTCATCGATGTCGTGCGTTACCAGGATAATCGTCTGGCGCTCTGCTTCCCAGATGCGAAGCAGCTCCCGGCGCATGGTCAAACGGGTAATCGAATCAAGAGCCCCAAATGGCTCGTCCAAAAAGAGCATGTCCGGTTTGACTGCCAGCGCGCGCGCTACTTCAAGACGCTGCTTCATGCCGCCCGACAGCTCCGCCGGATAGGTCTTTTCGAAACCGGCCAAACCCACCAGCTGGACGTAGTGGGCTACCCGTTTTTCGCGTTCGCCGCGCGGCAGCTTCGCCAACCCGAACTCGATATTTCCCTGCACCGTAAGCCAAGGGAAAACTCCGCGTTCCTGAAACACAAAGATTCGACGGGAGTCTGGCTCTCGCACGACGCTTCCATCGATTTTCACGTCTCCCGCCGAAGGAGCAAGGAAGCCCGCCAGCATATTGAGCAGCGTCGACTTGCCGCAGCCGGATGGCCCCACGATGCAGAGGAACTCTCCCTCGGCCACGGTGAAACCAACGTCATCGAGAACGGTCATACTCTCGCTACCGCGCTCGAACCTCATGGTGATGTGCTCGGCACTCAGTTTCGGCTGCCCTGCCCGCGACGTCTCCTGTTTGGTAGATGGCGGCATCTCTACCCTTGCGAATAAGACCAGCGGACCGATCGCAAGCTCTCGAGCGATCGCATTGCCAGGTCAAGCAACACCCCGATAATCCCTATCAGCACCATGCCCGCCACCACGAGATCGTAGCGGTTGCCCGCGTTACGCGCGTCAACAATGAGAAAGCCCAATCCGGAGTTCACCGCTATCATCTCCGCCGCGACAACCACCAGCCACGCAACGCCAAGCGTGATCCGCAGCCCGATGATTAGCTGCGGGATCACTGCTGGAAAGAGCACTCGGGCGATCAGGCTGGTGGCGCTCAAACCGAAGTTTCGCCCGACGTTCAGATACACGGCCGGAATATTCCGGACCGCATTCATGGCAGTCAGAAGAAGAGGAAAGAAGCAGCCGACGAAGATCAGGAAGATTGCCGCTCCGTCGCCGACGCCGAACCAGAGAATGGCAATCGGTATCCAGGCCAGTGGCGAGATAGGCCGAAGAATTTGCGCGAGCGGGTTTAAAGCCATTCCCGCGCGGCGATACCATGCAGCCGTCAGTCCTAAGGGAATGGCCAGCACCACCGCCAGCAAGAATCCCCAGGTGACCCGGAACAGGGAGGCAACCATGTACTTCAACAAAAGCCCGCTGGTCAGCAGGTAAACTATTCCAGCCAGCACGCCCAGCGGTCCCGGCATGAGCGGGTTGTGCGCTAAGTTCACGGCCACCTGCCACATGCATAGCAGCAGCAGAATCACCATCGCGGGCCGAAGCCGCACAAGAAAATTCAAAGTTCTGATTCCATCCGCTTGTAAGGCGTGTTCCTTTTCAATCTTCGCTTAGTCTCGCCAAATCATGTTACACATAGGACGTATGCTTCGCTCGGTGCACCTCGCGGTGCTATTGGCAATCGCTGTGCTGCTTGCCAATAGTCAGTGTTATGCCCGGTGCCTTGGCCCGTCCGCCAACCAGAACTCATCTGAGTCTTCCGCCGGTTGCCATCACTCGTCGCCTGCCAAGCACGGAGCACCTTCTCCCTGCGGCCAGAAGCAAGCATGCATTTCGCTCGTCTCCGAGCGCCTCCTCAAATCGGCGCCAGCGCCTCTGGCTGATTCGCTTCAAGGTGTTCTTCTCGCCGCACCGGTGAGCCTTTCGCCGGCCCAGCTTGCAGCCAGTTTCCTCGGCCTTCCTGAACGAGCCCGGCCGCCTGGAAAACCGCTTTTTCTTTCCATCACTGTCCTTCGTCTCTAGTTCTTCCCGCCGGCTCGCTTCGTCGCGTCTGCTCTCGGGCGGACTCATGTTTGTTCTTGTTGCTCTCACGGAGGATGAATCAAGTGAAGGATCGTCGCATATTTTTTCGAAATGCAATTGGCTTAGGTGCCGGAGTTCTCTCCGCTTCAAAGCGTTCTTTGGGCCAGCGGCCCCAATCTCCTGTTCCTGTCGAGACACCGGACGTCAAGGACCTGCCGTTTACGGTCGAGAACGGCATCAAGGTTTTTCATCTCGTCGCTGAACCGGTGAAACAGCAGATTGCTCCCGGCAAGACCCTGGACCTGTGGGGTTTCAACGGCAGTGCGCCCGGCCCTACCATCCAAATCACTGAGGGCGATCGCGTTCGCATCATCGTCGATAACCACTTGCCGGAGCCGACTTCCATGCACTGGCATGGCTTCGAAATTCCGCATGCGATGGACGGCGGCCCGGGCATTAGCCAGGACCCCATTCCGCCCGGCGGCCGCTTTGTTTATGAGTTCACCCTGCATCAGGCCGGAACTTTCTTCTATCACTCGCATATGGCGATGCAGGAGATGATCGGCATGCTTGGCGCCTTCATCATGCATCCGAAAGTGACCTACGCGCCGCGCGTCGATAAAGATTTTGTCGTTCTTCTGCAGGAGTATGCCGTCCTGCCGAACAACACCGTACCGAACACCATGAATATGGAGTTCAACTGGCTGGTTTTGAATGGCAAAGCGGCTCCCGCTACCACGCCGCTGGTTGTACGCCTGGGTGATCGCGTTCGTATTCGCATGATCAATCTCGGCATGGATCATCACCCGATTCACCTCCACGGCCACACTTTTCAAACAACCGGAACGGAGGGTGGACGCATCCCGAACGCTGCCTGGGCCCCAGGCAATACGGTTCTGGTGGGTGTAGCTCAGTCGCGCGATATCGAGTTCGTGGCAAACAACCCAGGCGACTGGATGCTCCACTGCCATCTGCCGCACCACATGATGAATCAAATGTCTTCGAACGCCGGGCCAATGTCGCGCGTCGGTACGGGTTTGCCTGCGGGAGTCGGGATGAATGAGGGCATGGGCATGCTCAGCGGAAAACCTGGGGCGCCGCTCGGCGATGAGTACGGACCAGGTTTGGGACGCGGCATGGGCGTCGGATCCACGAACGACCAGACCATCGCTAACACGCCGCTTGCTCCGGATAAGGCTCAAATGACCATGCCTGGTATGAACATGTCTGGTATGCAGCACAGCGCTATGACAATGGACAGCGGCGTGGCCAAAGAGGCCAATCGCGTACCTGGCTTTCCGCAGGACGCCTATATGGAAAGTCCCCTGATGGCCATGGACGAGATGGTCGAGCGTCCGCAAAACTCCGGCCTCCGCCCCGGCTGGAGCGGCTTCATGCAGGGCATGATGAGTTTTCTGCGCGTGCTACCGCCCGATCAGTATGAAAAGGTCATGCGACAGGTGCGCCAAGGACAGCCCACCCAGATGAATATGCCGGGTATGCAGCACCCCATGTAGAGAGCAGAACAACATGCGAATCAAATTGAGCGGTCTTCTCTTTACATGTGCTTCTCTTGCAGTGGCCCAAGGCGCCCACGACTCAACCCCCATTCCTGACTTGCTCCGGGACATCAAGGAGCGCCCTGTGATGCGTTTAGAGCAATTCACGGCGCTTGCCATCGCGAACAACCCCTCTCTGCAGCAAGCGAATGCTTTTGTGCTCGCGTCCGCCGGTCAGGCACGGCAGGCGGGACTGTATCCGAATCCATCGGCCGGCTATCAGGGCGAGGAGATTCGAGGCGGCTCGTACCGGGGCGGAAAACAGGGCGCCTTCGTCCAGCAAACTTTCGTTCTCGGCGGGAAGCTCGGCTTGCGCCGCGATGTCTTTCAACAACAGAAAATCGAGGACGAGATCGGCGTCTCTGAACAAAAACTCCGCGTGTTGAGCGATGTCACGCAGGCCTTCTACTCGGCCCTGGCGGCGCAAGAGGTCGTGAATGTCGAGCTCCGCCTTGTATCGCTCGCTACCGATGCGGTGACTACGGCCCACCAACTGGCAAATGTCGGTCAGGCCGACACACCGGACGTTCTGCAGGCAGAAGTCGAAGCCGAGCAGATGAAGGTAGATTACAACGCCGCCGAGCGCACCTTTCTTCAAGCCTTCAGCACTCTGGCGACCAGTGCAGGCAGGCCCGAGTTGCCCGCCAGCCCTCTGGCAGGCGACCTGGAAACGCCTCCGCAGATCGACGTTCCTCAACTGGAGCAATTGACCTTGAGAGACAGTCCGTCTCTCAAACGCGCACGTCAGGATGTCATCCGTGCCCAAGCGGCACTCGCGAGTGCAAAACGGGAGAGTGTTCCCGATCTGCAGATCCACGCCGGCGCCCAGAACAACTTCGAGCCGCTGGGCGAATTCGGAGCCACCGCGGTCGGTGTGCATGCTTTCGTGACTGCGGGAATCAATCTGCCGGTCTTCAACCGGAACCAAGGCAACATCGCTGCGGCTCGGGCGGACATTGCCCGTGCGCAGTCCGAAGTCACTCGGGTTGAACTGTCTCTTCGCCAGGACCTTCAACCGCTCGTTCAAAGCTTCCAGTCTTCTCTGTTCGAAGCCGGGCGCTACAAAAACGAGATGATCCCGCGCGCCAATCGAGCCTACCAGCTTTACCTAGAGAAGTACGGACAAATGGGAGCCGCTTACCCGCAGGTGCTCGTCTCACAGCGTACGCTGTTCCAGTTGCAGGTCCACTACATCCGCGTGCTCGAGAATCTATGGCGGAACGCGACCGCCCTGCAGAACTTCACACTCGGCTCCGGGCTTACAGCGCCAGTTGCAAGCGGCGCTCTGAATACGACCTCGAATCTCCCCAACTCCAGCGGCAGCGGCGCTCAATAGGGTTTCCTTGACAGAAGGCGCAAACTAAAGGTGTCAGGCTCTATGCATAAGAATCACACTGTCGAGACCAGCCAGGACGAGAAGACGACCCTGGTTCGCGATCCGGTTTGTGGGATGAACGTCGACCCGAATCACGCCGCCGGCTCATACAGTCACAACGGCGAGGTCTATCATTTCTGTGGCATTGGTTGTCTGCAGAAGTTCAAAGCAGATCCGGATAAGTATCTAGCGGCTGCGGCTCCGAAGGCGATGCCGGCCGAGCTCGCCAGCCAAGGCGCCGAGTATACCTGTCCAATGCATCCCGAAGTCGTGCGTGACGGCCCGGGCGCATGTCCGATCTGCGGTATGGCTCTCGAACCACGCGAGGCCACTGCGGACGAAGCCAATCCTGAACTGGTAGACATGTCGCGCAGGCTCTGGATCAGTATCCTGCTCACGGCGCCTCTCCTGGCTTTAATGCTGCTCGACCTTTTTCCGGGAGCACCGCGGTTATCTCCTCTCTTGACTGGTTGGTTGCAGTTTGTGTTCGCAACGCCGGTTGTGCTCTGGGCTGGCTGGCCGTTCTTCGAGCGAGGCTGGATGTCGATTGTCAGCCGTCACCTCAACATGTTCACGCTAATCGCGCTCGGCACTGGAACCTCCTATGTGTTTAGTGTGATCGCCCTCTTGTTCCCGGCTCTGATTCCGGCCGCGTTTCACTCGCACGATTCCCGGACGCCGCTTTACTTCGAACCGGCAGCCGTGATTACGGCGCTCGTGCTCCTCGGGCAGGTGCTCGAATTGCGGGCACGTAGCCAGACCGGGAGCGCGCTCAGGTCGCTGTTGGATCTTGCTCCCAAAAGTGCTCGCCTGATTACATCGCCGGGTATGGAACGTGACGTCCCGCTCGATCAGGTGCAAGTCGCCGACATTCTGCGCGTCCGTCCCGGTGAAAGAATCCCGGTCGACGGAGTTGTCACCGAAGGCGTCAGTTCGATCGACGAATCCATGCTCACGGGCGAGTCGATCCCGGTAGAAAAGACAGCAGGCGATCGCGTCACAGGCGGAGCGATGAATCAAACCGGCGGCTTTCTCATGCGCGCCGAACGGGTTGGTCGGGATACCGTGCTAAGCCAAATCGTACGCGTGGTGAGTGAAGCGCAGCGCAGCCGTGCGCCTATTCAGCGTTTGGCTGATTCGGTTGCGTCTTACTTTGTGCCCGCAGTTGTCCTGGCTGCGGTTCTCACGTTCATTGCCTGGACGATCTGGGGCCCCGAGCCGCGGCTGGCCCACGCCTTCGTGAATGCCGTAGCGGTTTTGATCATCGCTTGTCCCTGCGCGCTCGGTTTGGCGACTCCCATGTCCATCATGGTCGGAACGGGCCGTGGCGCAGCCGCGGGCGTTCTTGTCCGAAATGCGGAAGCTTTGGAGCTACTGGAGAAAATGACCACGTTAGTCGTGGATAAGACCGGCACGTTGACCGAAGGCAAGGCCAAGCTTGAGGAAACTCGCACTCTCTCGAACGCGATTACCGATAACGAATTGCTCAGGCTTGCGGCGGGTCTTGAGCAAGCCAGTGAGCATGCGCTCGCCCAAGCAATCGTTACGGGAGCGGTAGCGCGCGGATTGACGGTACCGAAAGCAACCGCCTTTTCCTCTTTCACCGGCAAAGGAATCTCAGGCACGGTCGACGGACGGTCAGTTGCGTTAGGTAATCGCGCGCTGCTCAATGAGCTGCGCATCTCCGCTCCGGAGCTCCCAGGCGCAGCGGACCGCCTTTTTTCCGCGGGTCAGTCGGTGGTCTTCGTCGCCATTGACGGCGCGGCTGCCGGGCTGATAAGCGTTGCCGATCCAGTTAAGGCTTCCACCCCTGAGGCGATCTCCTTGCTGCATCGCGAGAACGTCCATATCGTTATGCTCACAGGCGATAGCCGGACCACCGCGCTGGCCATAGCCAAGCCGCTTGGCATCGATACAGTCGAGGCGGAGATCCTCCCCCAGCAAAAGGCTGAAGCAGTCAAGAAGTTGCAGGCATCCGGCCAAATTGTCGGCATGGCTGGCGATGGCGTCAATGACGCACCGGCCCTGGCACAAGCCGATATTGGCATTGCCATGGGCACCGGGACCGATATCGCCATGCAAAGCGCCGCTGTCACGCTCCTGCGAGGCGATCTGCGAGGCGTCGTGCGAGCTCTTCGATTAAGCCGTGCAACGATGCGCAATGTTCGCCAGAATCTCTTTTTCGCTTTCGTCTACAACGTGCTGGGGATTCCTATCGCGGCCGGCATCCTCTACCCGTTTTTCGGTGTTCTGCTCAGCCCGATGCTGGCCAGCGCCGCCATGACCTTCAGTTCGGTTTCCGTCATCACGAACGCATTACGTCTGCGTAACGCGAAACTTTAGACAGTCTTGCTGACTTCTCGGGCAGGATCTGGTCGATCGCTTCCCTGCCCCGGATTACCGCAGCAGCGCTTGCAGATGCGGCGCTGTTGCCTGTCCGTGCAGCGCCAGCTGAGTTCCGAGAATGACTAACATCACGAGCACCGCCAGCCGCATTGGAAGGGCTGCAATGCGCCCGGCCAGCAGCGATCCCGTGATCGCGCCCAACACGCCGCCACTCGCCAGCTTTGAGAGCAGCACGCCATCGTAGCTACCGGCGCTCAAGTGAATCGCGCTTCCGATAGCCGAAACAATCAGCCCGAAACAAAGATCCGTTCCTACCACTTCCGCCGCGACTAGCCTCGTCAGCCCGAATAACGCAATCGACCCCAGTGCACCGGCGCCGGCTGAGGAGAACCCCACTTCCGCACCGATCGGCAAAGCAATCCAAGGCAAAATTTTCGATCGGTCTTTCTCGACCGTTCTTCGCCTGTACCGGAGACTCCGATACAAGTGAAAGCTCGCGGTGAGGGCAATCAGAACGCCTAGCGCGATGTACAAGGCGCTCTCGTAGGCCTTGCTCTTCAAAGAGCCCAGCAGCAGCGCTCCGCCCAGAACCCCCGGCACTCCTCCCGCTAGCATCAGCCCCAGCACTCGCAGGTTAACCTGCTTGCGAAAGACATAGGCTGGCACTGAAATGATTTTTACGATAACGCTGAAGGTGAGCGCAGTTCCGACAGCAATCGCCGGCGGCACATTTAACAGGAGAATCAGCAGGGGTGTAGTCATGCTTCCCGCACCTACGCCGGTTATCGAGATAGCGAGCGCAATGAGAAAGCCAAGAACGATCTCCACGTCAGTGAGCCCCTGCGATATGGATGCCGCACTCTAACTTACGCCCGGCCCAGCGCCCCGAACGTAGATTGCTCGCATCCAGAGGCTTTGCGGTGCATGGTGCACATCCAATGCTTGTGTAGCCTTCGTCATAGAGGCTCAAAATCGGAATGTCGTTCGCACGCGCGTACTGCCAAACTTCCTGGTCAGTCCAGGCCGCGAGCGGGCTGGCTTTCACCAACTGCTTGCCCGATGGCAGTGGAAATCGATCGATGGCCTGCAGATTCGCTCGGGTTGGGGATTGAACGCGCCGCAGCCCGGTAAACCAAACCTGGTAGTCTTCGAGCGCCGCAAACAGCGGCCCGACCTTTCGCAGCCGGCAGCACTCATCCGGCCTGCTTTGATGAAGCAAACCAAAGGCGCGTTCGTGTTCCTCAAGCGACTCGCGGGGTGCAACGTTCACCAGGTTCAAACCGTAGCGCGTGGCCATTTCATCGCGATACCGATACACCTCTGGAAAGTGATAGCCAGTCTCCAGAAACAGCACGGGCACGTCCGGAAGCACTTCGCGTACGAGTTGAACGGCAATCATGTCTTCGGTCTGAAAACTGCACGTGACGCAGACGGGACCCGCTTCGCGCAACACTTGCGCGACGGTTTCCCGTGCTTCGAGAGCCTTGCTCTCGAGCTCTTCGGCAATCATGGACGCTCCTTCCTGGGGGCGGCTTTGATTCCCAAACGGTCAAGCAAGCGCCTCAGCAGCTCAGTTGTCTCTGGATCGTTGATGGTCCGGGCTTCGCTCGCATCGAACTCGACTGCCAACTCGTCGGCAGCGGCATCGATCACGAGTGCGCCGTCGCGTAAGCGCCATGTCGCCCTGATCTCCTGCGCCGCGACGGACTGAGACTGCACAATCGGGCGCGATATCATCCCGGCCGCCACCGTCGCATTGGTGACCGCATCAATCAGGATGAAGCTGCCCGTTATCCGATTCTCTGCATAAGTGTCGATTGCAAGCGGGCGTGCGGTTTCGACCCGTACAGTGCCGATTGCATTCAGTTCAAGGCCGCTCGCCGCCTGGTGCTCGAGGGTATTGATGTCGATCCGGTGCACAATGGCGGTCAGTTCGGCCCAGTCTTGCCGAGTGTTTTGCTTCAGCCGGTAGCGAGTATGCAGCTCGGTTGGTTTTTCATTCAGCCAGACCAGAGTGGCCTCAAACGCTCTTGTCACCTGGGGAGCATTGCGCAGCGAAGCGATCGTATCTCCCCGGCTTACATCCACATCATCCGCAAGCGTCAGTGTCACTGCCTGCCCTGCTTGCGCTACCGGAAGATCTCCGTCAAACGTACTTATGCCTGCCACCTGCGTGCGACGTCCTGATGGCAACACAACCACGGAATCGCCTGTTCCGATCTGGCCCGACGCCACCGTTCCCGCGTAGCCTCTGAAATGCTGGTTGGGCCGCACCACACGCTGCACGGGAAAGCGAAATGGCTTTTGCAGCAATGAAGCTCCCACCGGCACGTCTTCCAGATACTCGAGCAGGCTCGCACCTTGGAACCAAGGCATCCGGGTACTTCTCTGCACAACGTTGTCGCCGTCGAGCGCGCTGATAGGGAGAAAGTAGGGTTCGAGCGAATGAAAGGGTTGCAAGAATGCGCGGAAATCTCGTACGATGTCCCGAAATACCTGCTCATCGAATCCGACCAGATCCATCTTGTTCACCGCGACTACCAGGTGCGGCAGCCCCAGCAGCGAGGCAATAAAAGCGTGCCGCCGAGACTGTTGCAGAACGCCCTTGCGAGCATCTACCAGCACAATCGCGAGCTCGGCGTTCGAAGCGCCCGTGACCATGTTGCGCGTATACTGCTCGTGGCCCGGCGTGTCGGCGATGATGAACTTGCGCTTAGCAGTTGCGAAATACCGGTGCGCGACATCGATTGTGATCCCTTGTTCGCGCTCCGCCCGTAGGCCATCAGTCAGTAGGGAAAAGTCGATCGCTCCCGCATTTCTTCCAACCGAAGCCTTGCTGACCGATTCCATCTGGTCGTCATAGACATTGCGAGAGTCATACAGGAGCCTGCCGATCATCGTTGACTTGCCATCGTCCACGCTGCCGGCGGTTGTGAAATGGAGCAGGTCTTTCGCGTGATCTTTTGGAAGAGATGCGGAGGCGGGCCTGGCGGGCGTGGTCGCCGTCATCAGAAGTAGCCCTCCTGCTTTTTGATCTCCATCGATCCATCCTGATCGTGATCGATGACCCGGTTCTGCCTTTCGGAGCGCTTGACCGCAAGCAGTTCTTCGATGATCGCCGATACCGTATCAGCGTTCGATCGAACCGCTCCCGTGCAGGGGCTGCATCCGAGCGATCGCATCCGGCACCTCACCATCTGTGGCTCTTCGCCTGGCATCCGCGTTCCCACCGGCTGCTCTACCGGTAGCAGTGCTTCGCCCCTGACCAGCATCGGCCGTAACTTTGCGAAATAGAGCGGCACGATAGGAATCTCTTCCGCTTGAATGTAGTGCCAGACATCCAGCTCGGTCCAATTCGACAGCGGAAAAACACGCAGGCTTTCACCGTTATGCACGTTCGTGTTGAAGATGTTCCAAAGCTCCGGGCGTTGATTGCGCGGATCCCACTGGCCCTTCGCATCGCGAAAAGAGAAGACCCGCTCTTTGGCCCTAGACCGTTCTTCATCGCGCCGGGCCCCGCCGATTGCTGCGTCGAACTGCCCCTCTCGTAAGGCGGCCAGTAGCGCACCGGTTTTTAGGGCGCCGCAGCATCGCTGTGTGCCCCAAACGAACGGATTTGCTCCTTCACTTATCGCCGCCCGATTCATGTGGACGATCAGCTTTACTCCAAGCTCCGCTGTGAAGCGATCTCGGAACTCGATCATCTCCCGGAATTTATAACCGGTATCGATATGGAGCAGCGGGAACGGAATCGGCCCCGGGTAAAACGCCTTTTGCGCTAATCGCACAAGCACCGAGGAGTCTTTTCCGATGGAGTAGAGCAATACTGGCCGTGCGCACTCGGCCGCTACCTCACGCATCACATAGATGCTCTCTGCCTCCAGCCGCTGCAGGTAGCTCGACTTCGTCACGTTGTTAGCGTATCACGATCTCTAGTATCTCGATAAACAATGCTTTGACCTTTCTGGTGTGATACTGATAATCTCTATAGACAATGATCTTCTACCCGCAGCGCCTCCTATTGTTGTTCCTCGGAGTGACCCTGCTGCCCTGCTGCGTATGGAGCCAGGTGGTAGGCGCGTCCGTCTCTGGTACGGTGAGCGATGAGTCCGGTGCTCCCCTGGCGAGCGCGAAGATCGTTCTCCTAAATCTTGAAACCGGAGCTGAGCGTTCGCTGATCTCTGAACAGTCAGGCCGCTTTACGATGCCCTCCATACCCGTCGGCCCGTACAAAATCACCGCCTCGAAACAAGGGTTCAAATCCGAAGTCAAAACCGGCATCAACCTGGCAGTGGGACAGGCCGCACAAGTCGACCTTATTTTGCCGGTGGGAGAGCTACGTCAAGTCGTCACGATCGAGGAGACTCCCGAGCCGGTGACCGTCTCCACCGAGCAGACTTCGGGCCTGGTTAGCGAGCGCCAGGTGAAAGATCTGCCGCTTAACGGCCGCAGTTACGACCAGTTGATGACGCTCAATCCTGGCACCGTCAATTACACTTCGCAGCGCTCAGGAGGGATTGGCAGCTCCAACTCTGCCGTAGGCAACATGTTTGCGGTGTCGGGCCATCGCCCCCAGGAAAATCTCTTCCTGCTGAACGGCATCGAATATACCGGCGCCTCTGAGATCAACAACACTCCTGGCGGCACCAGCGGCCAACTTCTCGGCGTCGATGCGGTCCGCGAGTTTAACGTCGTTACCGATACGTATGGCGCCGAGTATGGCAAGCGTCCAGGCGCACAAGTGAGCATCGTTACCGCCTCCGGCACAAATCAGGTCCATGGATCGGCCTATGAATTTTTACGCAACAGCGCTCTCGACGCGCGCAACTTCTTCGACGGCGCTTCGCTGCCGCACTTCGAGCGAAACGAGTTCGGGGGCGCGATTGGCGGCCCGATCAAGAAGAACAAAGTCTTCCTTTTCGGAAACTACGAAGGCTTTCGCCAGCATCTCGGCTTGAGCGATGTGACGTTTGTGCCCGATAGTAATGCGCGTGCCGGTTACCTTCCAAACGCCAGCGGAAAACTGAAATATGTTGGGCTCTCGCCGGCTTCCGCAGCTCTGCTTTCGCTGTGGCCCGTTCAAAACGGCCCGAGCCTCGGCGGTGGCATCGCGCAAGCCTTCAGCAACCCGCTGCAAACAATTCGTGAAGACTTCGGAACAACGCGCGCCGATTACAACATCTCCGATCGCGACACACTCTTTGCGGTTTACACTCTCGACGATAGCGGCGCCAACACTCCCTCTTCGAATCCTTTGAGCAGTGTGATCGAAGGTCTCCGTGAACAGGTGGCCAGCGTGCAGGAGCAGCACGTCTTCTCGCCCCGCGTGCTCAACACCGCCCGTTTTGGCTTTTCTCGTGCCGGTTACGCATTCACCGGCACCACGCCCGTCGACCTGCCCGGTTGGGTGGAAGGTTCTCCCATCGGCGCTGTTGTCATTGGCGGAGGTACTGCGCTCAATGGCGCCTCGCAGATCAGCCTGGGCGGCACCAACGCCGGCAGCAATCTCTCGGCCGTGCGCAATCTGTTTACCTACGACGATCACGTCGCCATCACCACCGGCATACATCAGATCGAAGCCGGCCTCTGGTTTCAGCGCCTGCAAGCCAACGACAATCTCGCGCAGTATCAATACGGGCAGGCTTCGTTCGGTAGCTTGACCAGTTTCCTACAAGGGGCTGTTTCGACTTTCACCGTCATCCCGGCGCCGACGCCGCTCGGCTGGCGTTCGCTCGAAACCGCCGGCTTCGTACAAGATGCCATTCGGCCCACGCGCTCACTCGAACTCAAGATTGGCTTTCGATTTGAATCGACAGATGGCTGGAATGAGGCACACGGTCGCGGGGCGAACTACACCTTTCCCAATGGAGTGATCGCGACCGATCCACGCATCGGCAGCTCTGTATTCACGGTAAACCGTGCGAAGTTTCTGCCCGAGCCGCGCTTCGGCTTCGCCTGGGATCCTTTCGGTAAAAGCAAAACCGTGTTAACCGGCGGCTTCGGCATCTACCGCATGCTGCTCGATAATCTCGACTACCGGCTCGATCAAACTGCTCCTTTCAACACCACACAAAGCTTGAAGAATGTTCCGCTTTCGCAGCTGCACGTGCAGCCCGGCAGTGCGCTGCCGTCTGGTGGCCTTATTTCTCCGAGCGGGATCCAGCCCGACGCTTACACTCCTACCATCCTGACTTGGACCTTCAAAGTGGAGCAGCAAATCGCACCCAATACCGCGCTGACGGTCGGCTACACCGGCTCGCACGGCTACCACGAGATGCTTTCGCTCGACGCCAATGAGCCATTTCCAAACCACCTCGCAGATGGAACCATTCACTATCCGAAGAATGCTCCGCTCAGCAACCCAAAGCTCGCCAACACCACTTCCTGGTTTTCGGAAGGCGTGAGTTCCTACAACGCACTGACGGTTGATGTGAATCGTCGCTTCAGCAACGGCTTCCAGCTTCGGGGCGCCTACACTTTTTCGAAGAGCCTCGATGATGGCACTGCCTGGAACAGCAGCGTCGCCTCAAATGCGCCGGGTTTTGTTATGTTTCCACTCAACCCGAAGTGGGATTACGGGCTCTCAACTACCGACGTTCGCCATCTGGCCACGATCAACAGCTCTTATGAGCTGCCATTCGGGCGCGGCCGCCACTTCTTAGGCAGTGTTTCGGGCTGGCGCGATAAGCTGGCAAGCGGCTGGAGCATTAGCGCTATCGAGACGGTCCAATCAGGGCTGCCGTTTACTCCCCAGCTCGGCTTCAATCCAACTAATAACGGCGACTCCCGCAATCCCATCCGCCCGTCGGTGAACCCGGCATTCTCAGGACAGGTGGTCGTTGGCTCGCCGCAACATTACTTCGATCCCTCCGCTTTCATTACGCCTGCGAATGGCACCTATGGCAACGTCGGTCGTGATACCTTGATCGGTCCGGGCCTGGTAACGCTCGACATCTCCGCCGTGAAACTCACTAACATCTCCGAGCGTGTGAAGCTGCAGTTCCGCTCCGAGTTTTTCAACGCACTGAACCATACAAACTTCACCACACCCAATCCCGTCGTTTTCACGTCTGCCTCTGCTCTGCCTTCGCCAACCGCCGGGGTGATCACTGGAACGTCCACAACCTCACGGCAAATCCAGTTTGGCTTGAAACTGCTGTTCTGATCATCCAGGCTGCGTCACGGCGTCATTCGGAGGATTCTCCGCTCATCATAGTCATGGAAATGCTTCGTGCCATGATCGTGAAGAATTTTCACACACGAAGATCGCGCTTGGGTGGATGCGCCGTGCGTCCCTCGTTTCAAGCCGTTTCGTGTAGAACGACGGAGGCTTCGCTATGAGGGCAGCAACAACGCAAAGCGTAACCAGCAGCAAGAAAAGCCTCTCGCCAGCACAGCGGGAACAACTATTCAGAGCGTTGCAGACCCGATTCAAGAAGAACATGAACCGTCATCGAGGCCATGAGTGGGCCCAAGTACAAAGTAAGCTGGAAGGCAGCACGGAAAAGCTCTGGTCGCTGAGTGAAATGGAACGAACCGGGGGTGAACCGGACGTCGTCGGGCGTGATGAAAGAACGGGCGAGTACATCATTTACGATTGTTCAGCCGAAAGTCCGAACGGACGCAGGAGTCTCTGCTATGACCGTGAAGCGCTGGAAGCCAGAAAGAAAGACAAGCCAACAGGCGATGCGCTTAGTCTGGCAGCTGCCATCGGCGTCGAGGTTCTAACTGAAGAACAATATCGAGAGTTGCAGCGGCTGGGAGAATTCGACACAAAAAGTTCGAGCTGGATCGTAACACCTCCGGAGATCAGAAGACTCGGCGGCGCACTCTTTTGCGATCGCCGCTATAACACCGTCTTCGTTTATCACAACGGGGCGGAATCCTACTATGCCGCCAGAGGATTTCGTGGCTCGCTCCGGGTCTAAGTTGGCTTCTTGGTGTGTGAGATGACGATCGCTGGCAGCAAGACGGAAGCGCGGTACTCAGCGATGTTGCTGGGCGCGACGGGGAATGTCGGCGGTCGCATCCTGGAGCTTCTGATTGAGAATTCCCTTTGCAAGAGCGTGTTATTGGTGACACGCCGCAAAACGCAGAGTTTCGCTGACCCCAAAGTCTCGGAGGTGGTTGTCAACATGGACCGGCTGGAGGACGAGATTGCGCTACACGCCCAAAGAGTCGACGTCGCGCTCGTTGCCTTCGGAGTTGGCAAGGGCAGCGCGAGAATGCCAGAGGACGAGGTACGCAAGATCGAAATCATTCATCCACAGGCTTTTTGTCGCGCCGCCAAAGCGGGAGGCGCCCTCGTGTGCGGGGTCATGACCGCAGTCGGCGCGGACCTCGGGTCCAGGATGAAATACGCAAAGATTATGGGCGAGAAGGAGAAGGCAGTCGAATCCGTCGGCTTCGACTTCCTCGGTGTGTACCGCCCGAGCGTCATTTTGGGAAACTCCAACACACCGGGCATTTTGGACTATGTCATGCCAGTGCTGGACTGGGCTATGCCGTCCAAGTATCACTCGATCCATAAGAATGATCTCGCGCGCGCGATGGTCGCGCAGTCACAAGAGGCATTCCTCGCGATCAAGCAGAGCAGCACCCCCACGAAGGCCAGCGTGAAGATCCTGGAGTACAAGGACATGAAGCCGTTTTTTGTGGACGGCGACCGCGACCTTGCGCCTGCCAGAATAAGGTGATGTCCTTCGCCGGTCTTCGCGTCCTCAGTCTCGAGAGCCGCCGGGCTGCCGAAATGGAGACACTGATACTCAAGCAGGAAGGCGATCCCTTCGTCGCTCCTTCGGTAAAAGAGCGCGCGCTCGACGACAACTCCGACGCTTTCCGGCTGCTCGAGTCGCTCGAAAACTCGTCCTGCGAAATGCTGATTCTGATGACCGGTGTCGGTCTGTCGTTCTGGCGTGACATCGTGGCCGCGCGCTACGATTTCGCACGTGCGGATAATGCTCTTCGCCTTGTAAAGCTGTTGGCCCGCGGCCCGAAGCCCAGCTCCGTACTGCGCGCCTCCGGCATCGTGCCCGACATCACCATTCCGGAGCCTAATACCTGGCGCGAAATCATCGAAGCACTCGTCGGCCGGCCGGAGCGGAAGCTCGCTGTGCAGGAGTACGGCCGTACGAATTCCCGTTTCGTCCATGAACTCGAGGCCCTCGGCGCCACCGTTCAGACCTTTGCTCTCTACCGTTGGGAACTGCCCGAAGATCTCAGCCGTTTGCGCGAAGCTGTTCAAAGACTCGCGCAGCGTCAGGCCGACATCGTCCTATTTACTTCAAGCATTCAACTCGAACACCTCTTCGCTGTTGCCGAAGAGGAGGATCTTGCAGACGAAGTGCAGCGTGCTCTCGACGAGCATGTCGTTATCGCTTCTATCGGCCCCGTCATGAGCGAGGCCCTAGCCGAACGCGGACTCCTGCCCGACATCGTTCCCTCATCGCCGAAAATGGGCTCACTCGTGTACGCAGCCGCCGAACAGTCGGCAGAGGCGGTCCGCCAAAAGCGTCAGTTGCTGGCAGCCGCCCCGGTACTCGGTTTAGAACCTAAAGGGTGAACAGCGTCCAGCGTGGCCGCGCTCGCCTCCAGGGCTGGTAGCAGTGCCCAGCCGGCTAGCAGCACCGCCGGACTTGCCGGAACCTGCGCACTCGCCAGTTCGCTCAGTCGCATGGCTGCCACTCGCTCATCGGGCTGCGACACCCGGCTTACCAGGACGCACGGCATATCAGGCGGCTCACCACTCGCCAGCCACTTGCGCGCAAACACACCTAGATCCGATCCCGGCATGTAGACAACACGCGTCGGCGGAAGCTGGTTGTTTGCTTCTTCCGCATGATGTCCCGTCGTTAGCAGCACACTCGAGGCCGCATCGCGACTCGTTAGTGAACACTTCATAGCGGCGGCCGCCGCAGTAGCCGCCGAAATCCCTGGCACCACTTCACAGACGATCCCCGCAGCAGCCAGTGCCACCATCTCCTCACTCGCCCTGCCGAAAATGAGTGGATCTCCACTCTTCAGCCGAACGACGCTCATCCCGCGGCTCGCCGCCTCGATCAGTTTGCGATTGATCTCACCTTGCGTCACCCGTTTTGTTCCGCAACGTTTGCCTACACTCACCACCAGCGCCGATTGCTGGGCTAACTCGAGCACCCGGTCCGAAACGAGATCGTCATGATAAACAACGTCAGCGCTTTCGAGAAGGCGCGCTGCTTTGAGCGTTAGCAACTCCGGATCACCCGGCCCCGCGCCTACCAGATAAACCGTCCCTTTTTGCGCTCTCGTCATGCCAGCATCCGGCAGGGACAAGTCTCGGGATTGCACGCTTCGCGCCTCGCCAACTCACGCAGTAACAAAATTCGCGCCGGACCAGTTTCCACCACGCGATTGATATGCCGTCGCAGCTCACCCAGTCGCGCGAGCCACGACCCGGTGTCCGCCGGAAGAGCCTGGTCGATCTCCTGCTTCAACTGTTGCGCAAAGGCCGGACTTTCTCCCCTGGTCGAAATCGCGATTTGTAAGGCGCCACGCCGCACAATCGAACCGAAGTAAAAATCGCAGTACTGCGGATCGTCTACCACGTTCACTAAGTGGCCGCGCGCAACTCCTTCCGCGTAGATGCGGTGATTAACGGTCGCATCGTTGGTGGCCGCAATTACGAGCGCAAAGCCCTCCAGATCCGGCGTGGCGTACTCTTTCTGTCGCAGCGCAATTACGCTCTCTGCGGCCAGTTGCGCCATCTCTGCCAGAACCTCCCGGGCGACAACCGTCACCGCAGCTCCGCAATCGAGCAGCACCAGCAGCTTCTCGAGCGCTATGCGCCCGCCGCCGATCAGCAAACACGGCCGCCCGTGCATTTTCATGAACACGGGCATCAGAGGCGGCTCATCTGTCACCCGGCAACTCCCACCGGAACCCGGCCGCTAGGCAGATCCCGCTCCACTGCTGCGAGAGGCCCGCCCGCCAGCAGCGCACGCAACTGATCGTTGTTGTGCTTCCTGAAAAAACTTTGCAGGTCCTCCCCATTCGTCCTTTGCTTTAGATAGGAACCAAGCAGACGCTCGAGAGCTTCCGGAATCTCAGTTGCCGGACACCGGTAACCTACGGGCCGCGCCAGAGCCGCCTTGGCGCCTACGCCGCCGCCCAGGCAGAAGTTGTAGGCGTCGATCCACGCTCCGTCATGCTTGATCTTTTTGCCCTCGATTCCAATATCGGCGATCCAGTGCTGGCCGCAGCTGTTCGGGCAGCCGGTCACGTGCAGCTTCAATTGTTGGTCGAACTCCGGCAAACGTGCATCGAGTTCGTCCACCAGCCAGCGCGCAAACTCTTTGGTCTCGGTGATTGCCAGCTTGCAGAACTCAGTGCCGGTGCAGGTGATAGCGCCGCGCCAGAAGGCCGAACCCTCTACCTTGAGTTGAATCCCGGAAAGTTCCCTGACCAGAGCCTCGACGTTTCCTTGGGGAATGTTCAGAAAAAGCAGATTCTGCATGACTGTGGTCCGCAGATCACCGTTCCCAAAACGCTCTGCCAGCTCGGCGGCCGCATCCAGTTGATCGCCCGTCAATCTTCCCCGCAGCACCGCCGCTCCTACGTAGGAAAGATCAGCCTGTCGCTGCCGGTGCACTCCGACGTGGTCGCGCAAAGCGCCGCTCGGCACTGTTTCGTCTGCCGCCGGGTCGAGCCTGTATCGTAATCGCGCGTGAAGCTCGTCCAAAAACCGCTCGGCTGTCCAGCCTTCTTTTAAGAACAAATGCTTCATCCGCGCGCGGTCGCGGTGCTCGCGTAAGCCCTGTTGCTCCCGAAAAATCTCGGTGATGCCGCGCACCACCTCCACCGCCTGATCCTGCCGCACAAAGGCATTCAACCTCACCGCCAGGTGAGGATCTGCCGATAGGCCGCCTCCGACCCGCACGGAAAATCCAAACTCATCGCCGCGCTTCACCGGAGTGAGCCCGATGTCATTGATCTCCGGATACGAGCACCAGAGCGGACAGCCCGTAATCGAGATCTTGAACTTTCGAGGCAGGTTGTAAAAGTCCGGATTCCCGGCAAGCAACTGCCCGGCCTCGCGCACCACCTGTGAAGCATCGAACATCTCGTCTTCTGCTACGCCCGCCAGCGGACATCCGGTGATATTACGCACTACGTCGCCGCATGCCCCTTTCGGCGAAAGACCCACCGAAGTCAGCATGTCGATCGCCTCCGGTATGGCCTCAATCGGAAGCCAGTGCAGCTGGATGCTTTGGCGCACAGTGATGTCTGCCAGATTGCGCCCGTATCGCCGGCTGATCTCGGCAATGGTCCGAAGTTGTCGGGCGGTCACCGCGCCGTTACCAAGCCCGACTCGCAGCATGAAGTATTCAGTCGCTTTGCCTTCGCCGCCTTGCCCACCCAACACGCCAAGCCCGTCGCCCTGCGTATAGATTCCCCACCATTTGAAAAAGAGCCCGGCCCATTCCGGCAGCACGCTGTTGCGTCCGGCTCGCGCAAACTCCCGAATCTCCTCAAGCGCCTCCCAGGGATTCTTGGAGGTTTTCAGGCGCTCCGTTTTCTGGGCTTTGCTTTCACGCTTCGCTGGAATTTCGATCGGATTCGCGGGCATTGTCTCTCTTTCAGTTTAAGCCAGCAAAGACCAGGTTTCCTTTGCGCAATCACCTTTGAACCTGAATGTTACGCGTCTTAAACCCCCTTGCAACATTCGATTGTTACAGTCACTTTGCCCACAAACTTGCAGAGCAAGAACAGGAGCTATTTCTTGATGCGTGTTCAACCCGGCCACTTCCCTTCACTCCACAAACAGATCAGGCGACATTCAACGCTTCTATTTTCGATCGCAGCGGCTTTCTGCCTGTTTTTGCCCGCTGCCACAGCTCAGGCTGACAAAGGATCCATAAACGGGCGCGTGGTCGATACCGCGGGCGGCGTGCTGCAAGGCGCCGAAGTTGACCTTCTCAACAATGGTGCAACCACTAAAACGGACCGTCAAGGGCAATTCAGCTTCGTCAATCTGGACCCCGGCTCCTACACGGTCAGCATTTCCTTTCTCGGCCTTGCTCCCTACTCGGGGAACGTCACGGTTACTGCAGCAGCTGCGGCGCGGTTGGATGCCACTCTTCAAGTCAACACTCAAAAAGAGGAGATCAACGTCACGGCCGATCGGCCGCACGGCGAAGCGGAAGCCATCAATCGCCAGCGCACCGCTGACAACATCCTGCAGGTGCTGCCTTACGAAGTCATCCAGAGTTTGCCCAACGCGAACGTGGCCGATGCTTTGGGCCGCTTGCCCAGCGTTACGCTCGAGCGCGATGAGGGCGAAGGCAAATATGTCCAGATCCGTGGCACCGAACCACGCTTCAGCAACGTCACGATCGACGGCGTTAATGTTCCTCCTCCCGAGTCGGGTGTCCGCCAGGTCAAGCTCGATGTGATCCCGTCTGACTTAGTCGAATCTGTCGAGATCAACAAGACTCTGATGGCCAATATGGACGGCGATGCCATTGGCGGATCTATCAATCTCCGGACCAAATCAGCCGGTGAGCAGCCGAGTATTTCTTTATTCGGAATTGGCGGTGGAACACCGATCTTCAACGGGCGCCCGGCAACTCAGTTCGGAGCGACGGTTGGCCAGCGCTTCGGGCGCAATAAGCGGCTCGGCATCCTTTTCGGCGGCACTTACGATTGGAATGGCCGCGGCATTAACGATATCGAGCCGTCGCCTACGGCCATTCAGTGCGACCCGGGCAATTGCAATTCAAAGACAGTCAGTGCAAATGCACCTTACTACCCCACGTACAGCAGTATTGATCTTCGAGATTATCGCTATTACCGCGCCCGCTATGGCTTCTCAGGCACGGTCGATTATAAGTTCAGCGATGCTTCCAGTATCTATGTTCGCGGCCTATACTCGCACTTCAACAACTTCGGTGACCGCTGGGTATACAGTCCGTCCATCAACACCGACAGCAACACCTCGCCCCTGCAGGGTGGGACCGACGGTTCTATCGCATCTAATACACAGATTCGGCGCCCGGTCGAAGTCATTGGCAGCCTGGCCGCAGGAGGACGTCACTTGTTCGGAAGTTCGTCTTTCACGTGGGAGGTCTCCGGATCTCGCTCCGCCAGCGAAGACCAAGGCTACTCCTCCGCTTACTTCGGGCCGGTCGACTCAACCTCACCTTTAAACAACATCCAATATGCCCTCAACCTGAGCAATCCCTACCGGCCGAAGTTTATCGTGCAAAACGGCGTGAATATCTACGACCCTTCTCTATATCTGCTGCAGGGCACGAACAACTTTGACGTGTCTCACTCCTACAGTCCGCAACTCAACTTACAAGCCGGCGCGGCTTACAGCAAGACCTATCAATGGGGGCATCATCTGGGAACTTTTGACATCGGCGGCAAATTCCGCAACGAGCATAAGTTCGAAGAATCAAACGACACCACTTACTTCGTTAATCAAGCGCTTCCGATGAGTAACTTCCTGAGTACACTGACAGATAAAAACTACTACGATAAGAGCTACGCCGAAGGCCCGTTCGTCGATTACACGAAGTTCCGAAACTTCTTCAACGCCAATCAGACTAATGGTGTCTTCACGGTTGATGCCAACAATACTCACCTGAACAACGATCCAAATAACTTCAATCTTGTCGAACGCGTCTCAGCCGGCTATGCGATGAACATCATCGACTTCGGAAAGTTTCGCCTCTATACGGGCCTCCGCTTCGAAGTGACCAACTTGAATGTGACCGGATACAACGTAACCATCGATAGCGATGGCAACTACGCTTCAACTGTACCCTTGCGGCAGAACGCCAGCTATGTGAGCCCCCTGCCTAGCGCGGAGCTTACTTATAACTTGACCCAGAATTCCAGGTTCCGCCTTGCTTACGGCCGCGGCATTGCCCGCCCGAATTTCGGCGATTTGCCGCCTTACTTCACGCGCGATATCAGCAAACAACAGATCAGCATCGGCAACCCCAACCTGAAGCCTACACACGCGAACAACTACGATCTGCTTTTCGAGCAGTACCTGAAGCCGCTCGGGCTGATCCAGGCTGGATTCTTCTATAAAGACATCACCGATCCTATCTACAGCGTTGGGAATACTCTGACGACGGGCCCATACGCCGGCTACCTGCAATATCAGCCGATAAATGGTTCAAGCGCCTCGTTGTGGGGCTTTGAGATCGCCTACCAGCAGCGCCTTTCCTTTCTTCCCGGTGTGCTGAGCGCCGCTGGTATCTCCGCTAATTACAGCTGGACCACTTCCCAGGCCAACGGTGTTCCGGGACGCTCCGATCACCCGGCCTTGCAGCGCCAGGCCCCGAACACCTGGAACGTTAGCCCAACTTACGATAAGGGCCGCGCTTCGGTGCGAGTCGGCATCTCATACAACGGAGCGAACATTTTCAACTACAACTATCAGGACGGAGCACCCCTGGGCATCAAAGGGCCGAATGGCGACAACTACCTATACGCGCACCTGCAACTCGATGCACAGGGCAGCATTCGCCTCGGGAAAGGCCTTTCCGCGGTGATTTATGGTCTGAACTTAAACAACGAAGTCTTCGGCTTCTATTACGGCAGCACCATCTACCCGAATCAGCGCGAATACTACAAGCCGACTTATGGAGCCGGCCTGCGCTGGAACTCAATAGGGGGACGTTAGCCGCTCGGAACTACTCGAATTGGTCATGCTCCTGCACTAAGATCGCAACCGAATTAGGCGCGAGTGTAATTGCGCCGGCAGCCAGATCATGTCCGGATTCTGAGCAAAGCTCCACCTTGGAATCGTCTCTAACCGGAACCGCTTGGCGCTCGTCGCTGAAATTGCAAGCAACCTCGATGGCTCCGCGCCTCAGACTTAGCCACCGAACGCGCTCATCGAAGTCGACCTTAACGTGTTCCAGACGGCCGTCCGTCAGGCGCTCGTACTTCTTTCGAAGCGCGATCAGCTTCTTGTGCCACTCGAGTAAACACGAATGTGGCTGGTTCGATACTTCCTCCCAGCGCAACTTCGAGCGCTTGAACGTCTCTGGGTCCTGCGGATCCGGAACGTCTTCCGGGCTCCATCCAAACGCTGAGAACTCGTTCCGGCGGCCTTCCGAAACGGCTTTGCCGAGTTCGGCATCTTCGTGGCTGGTGAAGTACTGGAACGGCGATGATGCGCCGAACTCTTCGCCCTGAAAAAGCATCGGCACAAAAGCTGAAGTCAGAACCAGCGCAGCCGCAATTTTGGCTTTCGCGGGGCTCGCCAGATGTGACATCCGCTCGCCTTGGGCCCGGTTTCCAATCTGATCGTGATTCTGCGCATAAGCCAGGAACCGGTGTCCTGAAAGGCCGGGGATGGGGCGTCCGTGGACGCGTTCCCTATGCGAAGAAGGTATTCCGTCATAGACGAATCCTTCCTTCAAAGCTTTGGCCAGATGCCGCATGTCGCCAAAGTCCTCGTAATACCCTTTCGTCTCGCCAGTCAGAACCGAATGCAGCGCATGGTGAAAGTCGTCGCTCCATTGAGCATCAATGCCGAAGCCCCCCGCCTCGCGCGCTGTCACCACGCGCGGATCGTTCAGATCGCTTTCGGCAATTAACACCAGATGGCGGCCCAGATGAGACGATAAAGCGTCAATCGACAGCGACAGCTGTTCCAGAAAGTGAATCGCCGAGTGATCGTAAAAAGCGTGAACAGCATCGAGCCGCAGACCATCGAAATGATAGTCTCGCAGCCACATTCTGGCATTGTCGATGAAAAAACGTCGTACTTCTGAGCTGCTTTCATGATCCAGGTTGACAGCAGTGCCCCACGGTGTGTGATAAGCCCCCGTGAAGTACGGTCCGAAACGGTTCAGGTAGTTGCCCGAAGGTCCGAAGTGGTTGTAAACGACATCGAGCAGGACAGCTAATCCTCGCTTGTGACACGCATCCACCAGTTGCTTCAGCTCATCCGGAGTTCCGTAGGCGTGATGCGGAGCGTACAGATCAACGCCGTCGTAGCCCCAGCCCCAGTCGCCGGAGAACTCGTTGATAGGCATCAGCTCTACGTGTGTGACGCCAAGCTCAACCAGGAAATCCAATCGTTCGATAGCGCTTAGAAAGGTACCGACCGGCGTGAACGTTCCAATGTGCAGCTCATAAATGATCGCGCTCGCAAGCGGCGGCGCCTGCCAGTGAGCGTCACTCCAACTAAATTTCGAGTGGTCGATAATCTGCGAAGGACCGTTGACACCAGCCGGCTGAAAGCGTGAACGCGGATCGGGAATAGGCTCCGCCCCGTCCACCTCGAATGTGTACTGTGTGCCTGCACCCGCAGTCTCGCTCTCGCCTTTCCACCAGCCGTGCCCGTTGCGCATAAGCGGCAGAGACGCGGAATCGATGCGTACCGCGACACTACGAGCTTTCGGCGCCCAAACGCTGAACGTGTGCATGCCTTATTCTTGCAACTGAACTACTTGGTTTTCTTCAGTAAGGCTACGGGGAACGCGCGCAGCACGTCTCCGATTTTTACTTTGCCCCCGGTTATCTGCTCACCAGAGAGCACATTGAGCCACTGACCCCCGGGCAGCTCACCGGTTGTCTCACGCCAGTCATTGCTCAATTGAGCGACAAGCCTCGGGGCCAACACTGCAACCTCGTCGCCGCGCAGGTATCCGAGCAAATGCCGTGCCTTCGAACCACTAGCCTCGATTGGCCTGTATGCGCCGCTTTCCCCGAATGCCTGCTTTTGCTCGTGTCGAACACGCAACGCATGATAAACGACCCATAACTTCGGGAGCCCTTCTGCGCTTCGCGTCAAAACCTGCCCGGCATTGAGGCGCGGCAACTCGGCAAGCAGGCGTCGCCGCACCGCATAATCCACCGGGCGCCGGTTATCGGGATCCACCAGACTTAAGTCCCAGAGCTCGGAGCCTTGATATGTGTCGGGAATACCGGGGGCGGTAAATTTTAGCAGAGTCTGCGCTAAAGAGTTGATGCGGCCGTTCTCCACCAGCCGCGCGACAAAATCTTTGAAGTCTGTCATGAAGCCGGCATGCTGATATATCGCTTCGATGAACCCCCGCGTTGCGCTCTCAAACTGCTCGTTAGGCGCGAGCCAGCTTGTTCGGCTCTTCGCCTCGCGTGTGGCCTTCTCCATATAAGGAAGCAATCGATCCGGTTCGATCGGCCACGCCCCGATCATCGTCTGATACAGAAAATATTCCGTATTGCGATCCGGCATGCCTCCCGCCTTGAATCGGTCGTTTGCTGCCGCCCAGCGATTCACACTCGCTGCCCAATCTTCCGGCATCTCCGAGACCAGGCTGATCCTGACCCGCACATCTTCACTTCGCTTGGTATCGTGCGTGGAAGACGCGAGCATTGTGCGCGGATGCGATTCCTGATTCTGAATGCAGAACTGATGGAATTCTTCCGGAGACACGCCGAAGCGCCCCGGATCGCCGCCCACCTCGTTTAGTGAAATGAGCCGATTGTAGTTGTAGAAAGCAGTGTCTTCCACTCCTTTCGCCATAGCAGGACTTGAGAATTGTTGGAACCGCAAGACGAACTCAGATTCGAGCGTTCCTCGTACACGAAGCAGTAGGACGTCCCGTATGAAGTCGAACAGCCCGGGATCTATCTCAGGGCGGTTTGCCTTCGAGCTTTCAATTGCCTCCCCGATATACCGCTCGTCCTCGGCCGTCACTTCATTCCGGCCGGGGATCACGTAGGTTCGATAAATCGGGAAACACGCCACCACCTCCCGCAGTGCCCGCAATATGCCGTGCCGGGTGTAATCTCTCTGGTCACGATGGCTCTCGCAAATCTCCGAGAGCAGATTAGTCAGCCGATTAACGTCACTGCCGAGCAAATCGCGAATGATGCGATGCTTTTTGTCCCGGCAAACAGCCGCATAGTCAATCGGCTCGTTCGTAAACTCAGCGTAGATCTTGTTGAACTTCTGCTCGTTTTCCTGCTCGACGAAAAGACCCGCTACCTGGTTCAGAAAGTCATAACCCGTGGTACCGTCAATCGGCCACTCGGTGCGCAGCTTCTCGCCCGGCTCCAAAATCTTCTCGGCCACAATCCAGACATCCGGCGCCCTCCCCCGCAGACGCTCGAAGTAACCTTTCGGATCGCGCAGACCATCGGGATGATCGATCCGTATCCCGTCCAGCACACCTTCGCTAAGCCACCGTAAGATCAGCGCGTGAGTGTCCGCAAAAACCTCTGAGTTCTCCGAGTTCAGCGCCACTAGCGAGTTGACGTCGAAGAAGCGGCGGTATGGCAGTTCCTGAGTCGCCGTTTGCCAAAAGGCCAACCGGTAATTTTGATGCTCGAGGATGTCGTCCAGCTGATCGACATCATGATTGATCTTGGCCAGCGCAGCATCCACGGTCTCCGCGATAAATGGCGTCTCGCTAAACAGCTGCTCGAGCAGCCTGCGAATGATGGCCTTATCGCGATGCCGTTCCGTCTTGCTGGCGGTATCCGTCAAAGTATAGGCGGGAAGGCGGCCGATTGAATCGGCCAGAAATGCGAGATAGTCGGAGCCCGTAGTGCTTGCAGCCGCGTTCAGAATCGGGGGCGTCGAGCGCGGCGATAGCGGGAACTCGTTTTCGAAATACTTGACAAAAAACTCACCCCCTTGCCGCTTGATCTCGATCTCGCGGCGCGCCAGAACACGCCCGTAATGATCCCCAAGCACCGGCACGAGCAGCTTGTTCCTCAGCTTCTCATCGCGAGGTTTCCAGTTGATGTCGAAGTAAGGCGAATAGCGGCTCGAAGGTCCGTTCTCCCAGACATCCCACCACAACCGGTTGCGCCTTCCACTAATCGCCATGTGATTCGGCACAATGTCGAGCACCTGACCCAGCTGGCACTCCCCCAGGCGCTTGCAGAAACGGTCATGAGCTTCCCCGCCCCCAAGCTCCTCATTCACTTTGTGATGATCCACTACATCGTAGCCGTGTTTGCTCCCCGGCGCCGCTTGCAGGTAAGGCGAGCTGTAGACATGAGAAATTCCCAGCTGATGCAGGTAATCTGCAATGGCAGCAGCTGAATCGAATCCGAACTCCGCATGCAGTTGCAGTCTGTATGTGGCTAAAGGTATGCGGGGCATTTTGAGATAAGAGCTTTGTTGGAACGACACGGTTTCACGATTACGCGTCAGTCTCGAACGGAACGGCTCCACGCTGAATCATAATGTAATAAACGATGCTATACGCAATCGATAGTCCGGCTACGGCGAGCAATTCGGCCATTGTGCTGCACGCGAGCGACAATGTCGCTATCGCCCGTGTACCGCTGCAACCCGGTCAGAAGTTGGATCTTGCTGGAAGAACTGTTACCGTGCAATCGGCTATTCCCGCGGGGCACAAGATCTCCCTCTCCGTCATTCAAGCAGGAGACCGCGTTTACCGCTACGGCAACATCATTGGCCTTGCCACATCTCTTATTCCGGCAGGCTCCCACGTCCACACGCACAACTTGGAATTTTCTGAACTGCAGCGTGAGAGCGGCGTCGTACCTAACCGCGTCGAGCCTGTGAAGCGCGCGGCGCCTGCGAGTTTTTCAGGCTTCCTGCGCCCTGATGGGCGTATCGGCACGCGAAATTACATTGCTGTGGTGGCAGCCAGTAATTGCGCCGCGTACACGGCGGAGTTGATCGCACAAAGTTTCTCGGGCGAACGCTTGCCTCCGAATGTTGACGGCGTGGTTGCGTTTCCGCACGGCGAGGGCTGCGGCCAAAGTATGGGCCCTGACACGGAACAGCTCCAGCGCACTCTGCAGGGTGTTCTTCATCATCCTAATGTTTCGGCGGCACTCGTTCTTGGCCTCGGATGCGAGGTTAACCAGATCGGCCACTACTTGGGCGGCAATGGAAATGCCCAGCCCGGTTCTGCCAATCTATTCGGTCTGACCCTGCAGGATTCCGGCGGCACCACGGCCACGGTCGAAGCCGCACGCAAGCAGGTCAAGACTTTTATCGAGCGTGCCGCGGCCGAGGTTCGCACCGAATTACCGGCTTCGAAGATTGTGCTCGGCCTGAACTGTGGCGGCTCTGATTCCTTTTCGGGCATCACGGCCAACCCTGCACTCGGCTACTGCTGTGATTTGATTGTCGAACAGGGCGGCACCGTCGTTCTCGCTGAAACCACTGAGATCTTCGGCGCTGAGCATCTGCTCGCAGCTAAAGCTCGTAATGGCGAAGTAGCGCGCAAGCTTCTCGATTGCGTCGCGAACTATAAACACTATTTGCAGCAGTTCACCGGCAGCAGTTTCAATGACAATCCATCACCCGGCAACAAGGAAGGCGGTCTGACCAATATTGTCGAAAAATCGCTCGGGGCGATTGCCAAGGCCGGCACATCGACTCTCGAGGACGTTGTTCCTTATGCTGCTCCGCTAATTACCCCTGGGTTCAACTTTATGGACACGCCCGGTTATGACCCGGTTTCGATCACCGGACTTGCCGCCGGCGGAGTGAACCTGATCGCATTCACCACCGGGCGCGGCAGCGCTATCGGATTTCCGAGCATTCCTGTGCTGAAGATCGCGAGCAACTCCGCCACGTATCGCCGCATGACGGGCAACATGGATATCAATGCGGGGCTTATCGCCGACGGCGCCGCCACCGTCCCGGATATTGGCACCGAAATCTTTGAGACTCTCTTGCGCGTAGCCTCCGGTGAAAGGACCAAAGCCGAAAAGTTGGGCCACCATGAGTTCGCGCCGTGGCGCATCGGCCCGGTCCTGTAGCAACAGCATCGGCGCTCATTTCTTACACTGCAAGAGTGTGCACGCGGTTCCTTCCCTTCTCGCTGGTTCTCTTCTTAACTTCTGTCGCGCTATCTCCAGGGCAGGATTCGTCGAAAAGGCCAGTTACTCTCGATGCCTATCTTTCTCAAGAGCGAACATTCCCCATAACTCCTACCTGGGCTTCCGATGGGCAACGTTTCTTCTACGAGGAGGGCAATGCTGTTCGGCTGTACTCTGCGTCGGAACGGAAGTCGCGCGAATGGTTCCGCCCGGAGACTCTGGAGGAAGCCGCCGCTAAGCCTGTTCACTCAAAAGAATTCGGCTGGCAGAACCGCCGCGTCACTGCTGCTTCCTACCAGTGGTTCCCAAACAGCGCCGACCTACTCGCCGCTGTGAATGGAGATCTCTTCATTGTTCATTCAAATGGCCGCTTCGACCAGGTAACTAAGACCGATATCGACGAAGAGGATCCCCGTTTGTCGCCCGACGGGACTATGGTTCTTTACCGCTGGAAATCGAATCTGTACCTATTGACTCTTGCGAATAAGGCCATTCGGCGGCTGACCGGCGACGGCACTCCCACTTTACTGAACGGACAACTCGACTGGGTCTATCCCGAAGAACTGGATCTCGGAAAGGCAACCTGGTGGTCGCCTGATTCCAAACACATCGCCTTCCTGCAGTTCGATGTCGGCCACGAATTTATTTATCCCCAATCCGATCTCGTCAGAGAACGCGCTCTAAGCGAGCCGGAGCGTTATCCCCAGGCTGGAACTCCCAACGCCAACGTCAAATTGGGTCACATCTCCATCGAGAGCGGCGCAACAACGTGGATGCAGCTCGGCGACACAGTTGATGCTCTGCTGGCCCGAGTCGAGTGGCTGCCGGACTCGTCCCAAATCGCAGTGGAGCGTTTCAATCGGGTCCAAAACAAACTGGATCTACTCTTCTGCAATCCCGACACCGGCTCTGTCCGTAGTGTCATCCATCAGGACTCGAAGACTTGGATCAATGTTGCCGATAATCTCTTTTTCCTCAAGTCGCGCCCGGAATTCATCTGGACAAGTGAGCAGAGCGGCTTCCGGCACATCTACCGCTACTCGAATCGCGGCGATTTGCTTCAACAACTTACTCGCGGCGATTGGGAAGTAAGAAGTGTCTCCGCTATCGATGAAAAGAGTGGCCAGATTCTATTCACCTCTTCGGAGGATAGCCCGCTCGAAACCCAGCTGTATCGCATCTCGCTCGATGGTAAGACCAAGATTCGAGTAACTCAGCAGGAAGGCACTCACCAGATACATGCAAATCGGCAGGCCGATCTCGCTCTGGACACTTACTCAAGCTTTAAACAACCGGATCAATCCATCCTCATCAACTCGGCCGGTATGCAGCTGGCAGTTATTCGCCCGGCAGATTCCAAAGTGTCGCAAGAATATGGGTTGTTACCCGAAGAGATCTCGACCCTGAAAGCTTCTGACGGAACGATCCTCTACGCGCGGCTGATTAAGCCCGCAAATTTTCAGCCGGGAACGAAGTATCCCGCTATCGTGTCAGTTTACGGCGGCCCCGGAGTGCAGCTCATAGCGAACCGCTGGTACGGCCTCAGCCTCGAGCAGGTGCTCGCAAATCGCGGCTATGTCGTTTGGCAGTTAGATAACCGTGGTTCCATCGGCCGGGGCACCTCGTTTGAAGCGCCCTTATATCGCGAGCTCGGCAAAACCGAAGTTGCCGATCAGCGAACCGGCGTGGAGCATCTTCTCCAATCAGGCTTCGTCGATCCCAAACGCATCGGAATTTTCGGCTGGAGCTTCGGCGGATATATGACCATTCACTCTCTGCTCCTTGCCCCGGATATGTTCAAAGTCGGAGTAGCCGGTGCGCCCGTCACCGATTGGCATAACTACGACACCATCTACACCGAACGTTACATGGGGCTGCCTGGCGAGAATCAGCAAGGGTATGATGCCGCCTCGAACGTGAAGAATGCGGGCAAGCTTGAGGGCAAGTTACTAATTCTGCATAACATCGAGGACGATAATGTTCTATTTCAAAACAGCATGCAGATGGCTGATGCGCTAGAAACGGCAGACAAGCGGTTCTTCATGCAGATCTACCCGCAGAAATCTCACGGCGTTGGGGGTAAATTGCGAAACTCACTATACGGAACGATTATCGATTTCTTCGACTCGAACTTAAGAGCGAGTGAAGCACCGCTTGCCTCGGCTAAGTAAGTGCCGGCTCTGTCGAATCACCCAGGTACTTGATTAGAATCACTGCATTCCCGTGCTCGTTGTAAACCAGTTCGTCTGCGACCTGCTTCGCAAGCATAATACCGAAACCACCCGGCCTCAGTCCCATTTCTGAACGTAATTCGGTGTGACGAAGCGGATTGCCAGGTGGATTGTTCACAGCCGCGTGAGCTATTTCTGCGATCGAAAAGCCTGCTCCGTCATCCCGTACGTAAATGAGAATCATGCGGTTCGTTCGAATCAACGAAACATTGATGCAGTGATTCGGCTCCAGCCGGCAGCCATGCTCCATTGCGTTACCAACCAGCTCGTCTGTGGCAAGCAGCAGTGCATCGGCTAATCCGCCCGGCAGCTCTTTCAAATGATCACGAAAGCAATTTCCAATCTGCTCTTTTGTCTCGAGCGATGGCGAAACTTCAACGGAGATCCACCCGGGCCGGTTCGACAACACCCGTAGAACCTGGCCTTCGCCGAAGGTATCTGGCGCGCTCACTATGCGTCCATCTTCTCATTCATCTGGCATGTCTCGCGAAGTGGTACTTTCAAAGCAGGAGTGGCAATGCGCTACCTGATACGTTGCGGCTTAATGCTCGTTTTCTCCATCAGCTTGCCGGCTGCTAAGAAAGTAGTATCTCCTACAACCAGTGCTGGTAACGAGCAAGTCGACATTGTCGCTACCATTGTCACCGAACCTGACGAAGTGAAGCAAAAGATCGGCGCGGATCCCGGCAAGGGCATTGTTCTTTTACAAGTCAAAGTTATTCCGAAAACGGACCAGTCGGTCCAGGTAAGTCCGGATGACTTCATTCTGCTGGCTCACGACGATGGCGAGCGTTCCAAGCCGTTTGAGCCGGAGGAGCTAGCTGGCCAAGGGGCAATGGTCGTTTCGAGAACCGCCGCCAAAGGCAAAAAGACAGGTAGCTCGTTTGGCTTGGGCGGCATGGTGATGGGCGGGGGAGGCGGTGACGGCGGAAACGTCTCGCCTGGCAATCCCACTCGCACCGTCACAAATACCAAAATGGATCCAAAAAATCAGGGCAATCCGGCTTTGCTGCAGGCGCTTAAAGCAAAACAGATGCCCGCGAAAGATACGACAGACGAAGTGAATGGATATTTGTACTTCCCTTTGGATGGGAAGCACAAGCTGAAGAATTTAGCTGTTCTTTATCGAGGTCCCGCTGGCAAGCTGGACCTCGAATTTGAACACTGACGACTACTTAGAGTCGGCCGCTTCGGTGATGGTATTCACCTTCAGCATGTCGCCATCCATCGTGCCATCGACAGTGACATTCTTTCCGGCAAGAGCAACTGCTTTTTTCTTCGAGTCATCGTCGAATTTGATCACCTTGCCGTCGCTTACCAGCACCGGGTCGGCTCCGCCGTTAATGCACATATCTTTCACGCACTTAGTATTGGCAGCGCTCGGCGAGCTATGCTTGGCTCCGCAATGCGCGTCCGAGATGTAGCCGGTCATCTGGTCAGCTGCAGCCGTGAAAGAAAACACAGACGCAAGCACAAATGAACCAAACGTTAATTTCTTCATTGGACAACCCTCCCAGGGTTTATACGATTCCTATTCTATAGCGGACGGAATCAGACTTCCAGAATTACCGGCATGATCAGTGGGCGTCGCTGTGTCTGTTTGCTGAGGAAACGTTTCAGATCGCCGCGGATTTTTTCCTGCATCACCCCCCAGTCGCCGCGTTCTTCGGCCGTAGAGGATTCCAGAGTTCGCGCCACCACACTGCGGGCTTGCTGCAGCATCCCTGCGGCATCGCCCGAGACGAAGCCGCGGCTCACGATTTCGGGCAATCCTTCGCTCTTGCCGGTGTGCTTGTTTATCGCAATGATCGGCAGAACAAATCCATCCTCGGACAAGTGCCGCCGGTCGCGAATGATGATGTCTTCCACTACATCGTCGAGCGATCCCGAATCGATGCATACCCGGCCAACGGTGATTTTCCCGCCCCGGCGAGCACCCAGGTTGTCGAGTTCGAGCGTGTCTCCGGTTTCAAGCACAAACGTCTCTTCGAGCCCCGCGTAACGGAGATGCTGCGCTAGTGCTGCGTGCTTCGAGAGCTGCCGGTATTCGCCATGGATCGGCACAAAAAATCGCGGCCGAACCAGATTCAGAATCAGCTTCAATTCTTCCTGGCTCGCGTGCCCGGAAACGTGAACCGGCGGGCTCATGGTTCCGTAAACCAGCTCCGCGCCCCGGCGAGCGATATGATTCATCATCCGGTAAATCGGCTTTTCATTCCCCGGTATGATTCGCGAACTTAAAACAACCGTGTCCCCCGGCTGTAGGTAGAGATTCTTATGATTGTCGACCGCTACCCGCGAGAGCGCCGACATGGGCTCGCCCTGCGTCCCTGAAACCACCACAGCCACTTTGTCAGGACTCATCTGCATGATGTCCTGTGGTCGCAACAGAGTCGAGTCCGGAATGGAGAGCAGCCCGAGATTGTGCGCGATCTCGGTCACATTGTTCATGCTGCGGCCCAGGAATGCGACCTTCTTTCCGTACTCGTCCGCCAGTTCCAATATTTGCTGCAGCCGGGGAATCGAACTGCTGAAACACGAGATGATCAGCCGTTTTTCGGCGCGCGCAAACAACTCCTCCATGCGGGGCCGCACCGCTCTCTCGCTCTCCGTATAGCCGGGCCGGTCGACATTAGTCGAATCCGACATCAGCAGCAGCACCCCGCGCTTTCCGTAATCCGCCAGCGTGTGTAGATCGAACGGCTCGTTATCCATCGGGGTTGGATCTACTTTAAAGTCGCCTGTGTGGATCACCACCCCGAGCGGCGTCGTAATCACCAGCGCTACCGCGCTCACAATCGAGTGCGTCACCCGGACAAACTCAATCTGAAATGGGCCGAGCGTCAGCCGGTCTCCGGCTTTGACGATATTGAGCTTGGTCGAGTCAAGTAACTCGTGCTCTTCCAGGCGCCGCTCGACTAGCGCAAGGGTGAACTCCGTCCCGTAAATCGGCAGATTGATCTGCCCGAGAAGGAACGGGATGCCGCCAATATGATCCTCATGGCCATGCGTAAGCACCAGACCGCGGACCATGCTCGCGTGCTGCTCTAAATAACTGAAATCCGGCGTAACTATATCTACGCCAAGCAGCTCCGATTCCGGGAACATCATTCCCGCATCGATGACGATGATGTCATCGCCATAGCGCAGGGCCATCGAGTTCATTCCGAACTCGCCTAGACCGCCAATCGGAATTACTTGAAGTTTTCGGTCAGCCATGATACAAGGAAGCTAAAGATTACCACGTAGAATCCCGTCGCATTCTTCCGCAAAATCCAACAACTTTCTTTATGGTGCACCCGACCGTATGGCCGCCTGCACTCGCTCCACCCACGTCTCATAGACGTAATCGCGTGACTCCGCATCCCACACTGCTTCCGGAACGGCATGCAGCTGATCGCGAGGAACAGCCGGAATGTTCGCCCCGAGAGCCATCGTGCCGCCCTCGTGCAGCTCCCGCGCGGCGTCTTTGCCGATATCGGCGCCAGTCTTGGTAATCCAATCAGTGATGCGCGTAGCTGGCATATTCTCAATCTGTTCGCGTGTCCAGTTCGGAAACTTGAGCTTTTCTTCCAACCAGAGCGCAGCCGGGCGGGTCAGGAAATAAGGCCGGTGCCCGCCGGCGGCTTCAAACTCGACATCGAAAATGTTCTTTCCGCTCCCGGCCTTCTCGATCGTCTGCCTGCGTAAGACTTCAAACCAATCTCTGCCATGATGCGGAATGTCAACCACCTGGTCGTCGGTTCCATTGATGATCAAGGTCGCTCCGCGTTTTGCGTTCAAGGCGAAAATAGCCGGCCCCCGATCGCCGAGGAAACTCAGCGAGCGGTATGGAATCCCCTGGCACATTTTGTTGCTGTTATCCCAATAGCCGCCTGAACCGTCCAGATCGCCGCCGCCCGCCAACACGCATGCGTGTATACGACTGTCAATAGCGCATGCGAGAGAGCTTACAAATGAACCCATCGAATAGCCAAGCACCGCGATCCGTTTTGCATCCACATCAGGCCGTTCGCTTAAGGCAGTCACTGCCTGCATCACATCGGTGATCATCAGCCCCGAGAGCCGCCTCGCCGCATCATCGGGTGAAAGGTACTCATCGTGCTGGCCGGTCCTCGAAAGCCGGTTCTTGTTCCGCTCGTACTCGCCGATCGGATCGTAAGTCAGGACCACTGCTCCTGCGCGTGCGAAAAGAATTCCAGCCCAATAGGCGTACCACGACGACTTGTCTCCGCGATGGCCATTCACCACGATCAGCGCGGGATGCTTGGTGATGGTGGGCCCGGCCTCGTGATATACGATCGCAGGCACGCGCAAGCTATACCCGGTCGAGTAGGAAACTCGGTCCGCCTCGACGCCCGCTGCTGGCGAGAACTTGCCGTAAGACTTCAATTGAAGATTGGGCAGAGGCTGCGGGACGTGGAGCGTGCTGCCGATCCGTTCTCGCAGTTCCTTCCAGTTATCATGCGCGGCGCTGCAGTAACCGGCAGCCGCCAGCGCGAGAACAGCAAAATGAGCAGCTTTCAAAATCCATCCTAGCCAATTTTGCAAAGACAGAGCGAGCGCCTTGTGCGATAAACGAGTTACGCAATGCCGAAGCGCGTTCTTATTCCATTCCGTCACGCGACCAAGGTGGCAGCATATGTGGAGGCCGTTAAGGCGGCAGGAGCCGAGCCGGTGGTTGCTGACGTGTCGGAGCCGCTCTCCCTGCAGGACATCCAGGGCCTGCTGCTGATGGGCGGTACAGACGTGAACCCATCGCTGTACGGCGCCGCGGCCCAGGTCGAGACGGAGCCGCCTGACGATGCTCGCGATTTCGCCGAAATGGATATCATCGAGCGCGCCTTCGCGAAGGATCTTCCCTTATTTGCGATCTGCCGCGGCCTTCAAATGCTGAACGTTTTTTGCGGTGGTACTTTGATTCAGCATCTGCCGGGCGCCGTGCGCCACGATGTTTGCATCAGCGACAAGTCTCAGCCCGTGCACAACGTTCGGATTGTTCAAGGCAGCCGCCTTGCGCAAATTGCACGTTCGGAAAGCCTGCCTGTTAATTCCCGCCATCATCAAGCCGCGGACAAACTAGGTATGGGGCTGCGTGTGGTGGCGCAAGATGACCAGGATGGCACCATTGAAGCCCTCGAGCACGCCGGTAAACGCTTCGTCTTGGGCGTGCAATGGCATCCCGAAGATCAGGTCTTCGCCCAGTCCGAACAGCTCGCTTTATTTCAAAGCTTCGCGGCCGCTCTTTAACTTCTTCGCAGCTCGATCATTACGAGTTCCGGCGGGCAATTAAAGCGTACCGGTAGCGACGAACAACCGACACCCGAGCTTGTATAGCCCTGCATTTCTGCATGCCTCCAGTGCCCTCGTGCGTAAGCTCGCGGGCATTTGGCATTCTGCCGCAGCGCTCCCACTCCCGGGAGGCGAATCTGTCCGCCGTGCGTATGCCCGGTGAGGTAAAGATTTATCCCTGCCGCCGCTGCTTCCTCGTACAGCTCCGGAGCATGCGCCAGCAGTATTTGAAAACTCCCCCGCGGGACCCCCGACTGCGCCTTTTGAAGATCGTCGCACCGGTAATCGAACGGATCGTCCACGCCTAGCACCCAGAGCGGGTCTGAACTCTCTCCTACCGGGGCAGCTTCATTCACGAGCATGCGTATCCCGAAATCCTCCAGGCGCATCGCCATTTCGGACGGGTCGTGATTGCCCAGAATCCCGTACACTCCAAACCGCGCGTGAATGCTCCCGATCACTTCTTCCATCAACGGATAAACGGCCTCGCACTCACCTCGATCTTCGAAGCGGTAGTCGCCCGTTAACACGCAAACGTCGGGCCGTAGCGGAGCGATCGCCGTCGCAAGAGCATCGGCCAAGCCCGGTGTTCCATCAATGTGGAAGTCCGACAAGTGAAGAACCTCAAAGCCCTCAAGCTCCCGGGGCAAGTTCGCAAATCGCATCACCACTCGTTGAACGACTGGCGAAAGTGCATTTGTTAAACCCCTCTGATACAAACCTGAAAGCCGCAGGCCCGTTTTCAGAACCGGACGGATCACTCGATGCTCGAACGTCCGGTAATACGGCCCATGCCGGTAAGTATGCCCGAGCGCCTCGAATTCTTTCTCGACCAGCACTCGCTTTGCCAATAGCTTGTGGAGTGAGTCCTTTTCACCGCGATGCTCGATTTGAGACGTATTGATGGTAGTTATCGTTCTTGTATCCTGACTCATTCTGATTGTCCGAAAAGCTCACCCGTTACTAATGTGGCGGAATGATCTTCTTCGGCTCTCTGCAAAACGGACTTGGTAGTAAACCGCTGAGAGCGCAAATAACAATAGCCACCCCGAAGAGAACATCCGCCAAGTCACAGAGCTGTCGAGATGGTCTGCCGACCAGTACAAGAAGACGTAAAAGTTGAGGCCGTAGTAAACCAGGAGCGAGTAAAGTCCGATTCTCATCCAACGCGGTGATCGCACAATTCGCTTTACATGTTTAGTTGAAAACAACTCAACCGCTATAGGAATCATCAGGCCGAGAAGGACCAGCTGAAAGAAGGCAAAGCCATGGAATTCAGACACTGGGTCTATACCCGCCAGCGACGAGATGTGAGCCCATCCAGATATCGCTACGCCAGAGAGCGATACCACAAGCAAGGTGCCCAACATTGCCGGATAGAGCCAACTAAAATTCTGAAAGATATTTCTCCCGCTTCAACACAGGCGAACGCTCATCGTTTGTCAGCTTATGGCTCCTTTCGAATCACCCCGCACGCGATACGTGCTCCGGCGTTCCCGGCGGGGTCACTCTTCATATCGTCTGCCGTCGCATGGACCATTAGTGAACTTCCGCCATTAGCAAAGATCGAGTGCTGTCCGTCGGCGTAAGTAACGTTTGGGGCAGTAATCGTAGCGCGGGCGGTTCCGTCTGCGCCAACGGTGAAATTAGGCATGTCTCCGGCATGCGGCCCGGCCGGATTCTCGGACCCGTGTTTTTTCATCTCCGGATTGAAATGTCCACCCGCTGATTTGAAATCAGGTGGTTCGCACTTCGCATTCTGGTGAACGTGAATCGCATGCTCGCCCGGCGGAAGATCGCTCAACTGGAGCTCAATGTTCACGCCGCCGGATGGCGCCGCTGAAAGCGTCGCGGTTCCTACACTCTTGCCCTCGGCATTTTTCATGTCGACCTTAGTCGATTGACCGCAAAGCACCGCAGCACAGGCCAACAGACCGCTGGCCAATATCAGGCTCTTGCTCATTAACTCTCCTGTCTACTATCCCAGGCTCTGGGACCCGAACTATGAGCCTGACAGATTCCGCTTTTGATTTCACCTCAAATAGTACCCGGTCTATCGTGCAACCGGGATTATCTGCGGACCGTGTTCTTGTGACAAGTACGAGAAGTTACCTCATCCTGAATCACCATGGTTCTGTATAGGTAAAAATTACCTGCAAGGTTTATCAGGTCGTGAGCTCGGGTTTACAGGAACTTACCTGATCTAAGAAAGGGAGAGAGCTTACCTTTGTACCAAATCAGGGCCAAAATCGCGGTTTAGTCCTCAACCTTCCGGCTGTACGGTTCTTCTTGTAAGAACATCTTCTATTAGCAAAGATTATAGCTCGGCGTTAAAGGATAAAAAAAGATGCTATTTTCCCTTGTCTCCGAGACTTAGCTGGGCTAAGAATGTAAGAAATACATAAAGTTCTTCGTACCGATCCGGCATACGTACATTTCGGGGTACTAAATGCCGCAGAGGCTGCTGATGGGGTGGTGTGCAGCGGTCCTGATCGGCTGATTGTGAGCGAAGCGGGGATTAATGCGTGGATGATAGAAGTGTCTGTGAAAGCGGCAGACCGGAATTTCGAATACTTGCGCCGTCTTGGACTGATGTCCCGTCTGCGATGGCGCACAGCGCTGCGCCCTCAGATAGCCACGCCCAGCTCATGTTCGATCTCCAGATGCTGCGCGGAAATGTCTACCGCGAATACGACGGCATCGCGGCCAGCCTCTTGCCGGATGGTCGCCATTGGCAGCACCTCGATGCTATAAGCTGGCACATTCTCCTGCAGAATCCGGATGGCCGCCTTGTTGGATGCGCCCGTTACCGCCCCATAATCGGTGGCTTCGAGCAACTGGCCTGCAGCAAATCCGCCTTGGCACAATCTCCTGTGACTGGACCCGTGCTTAGATCCGCCTTCGAGCAGCAGTTCGCAATTGCCCGGCAGCGAGGGATTCAGTACGGCGAGGCAGGTGCGTGGGCCATCGAAAGCGGGGCCAGGTGCTCTACCGCCGCTGTAGGCATAGCCCTGATGAGCTTTGCCCTGGCAGAGCGCCTGGGCGGCGGCATGGCCATCACAACGGCCACTACCCGCCACCGGTCCTCGGCCATTCTAAGGCGCCTCGGTGGAACACCGCTCGGGGGGTTTGCGCCTTATTACGAACCCCAGTTCTCCTGCACGATCGAAGTCCTCCAATTCGACATTAACGACCTCGAAGCAAAGTTTTCCGCTAAATTAGCGGAGCTCCGGGACGAACTCGATCGAACTCTGATCACGTGCCCGAGCGAAGCGAGCGAGTCGCCTCGATCCCTGCCAGTCTCGGTCCCAGCTTATCTTCCCGCACGGGTGAGCCAGCTTTCGGCGGCCACCGTTCTGCAGTAAACCTGTTCGCACCAAAAAAAAACGGGAAGAGCCGAAGCTCTTCCCGTTTCTCCAAACAACCTAAAAGACTTACTTAACGAGCTTCTTGCGTCCCAGAAAGCCGAGACCCAGCAAGCCGGCCCCGAGCAGAGCCATAGAAGCAGGCTCAGGAACGGTGGGGGTCGAACCCCTGACCACGAACGCAGCAGAGTAAGAATCGATGATGCTGCCCGTCGAGCTGAACGCCGCGAGAACATCACCCGGCGTCTGTCCCGGGAACTGCGCGCTCAATACACCCGTGAACGAAGAGTAATCCGTCTGTCCTGCATGATGGGCTTGGCCGAACACGCTGAATGTTGCCAGCGTGCCGCCGCCGCCCTGCTGCTCGGAAAGCACGATCGGCGAACCAGCGTATGCCACGCAATTATTCGTGACCGAACCACCGCATACCGGGGCGCCGGACAACGGAATGCTCGTCGCATCCAAATTGATACCATCAGGCAGCGTAATCCAGTTCACCAAGCTAAACGGTGTCCCTGGGGTAACTGGTCCGGGCGGAACCGCCGAAGGACCAACTAAGTTCTGGATCGTTGCGGTCTGGCCAGAGGTCAGATCAGCAAACGAACCAGTGAGCTGCAGCTGTGTTAAAGCCTCGTTGTCGCCAATGACCATATTGCCGAACGTATCCTGGGTAGTCGTCACCTGAACGTTTCCGGTCAGATTCAGGATACCCGAGATCGAAGCGGCAGAAAGACTGCCACTCAGGAAAATACTACTGGCCAGTAATCCGATTACTCGGCTGGCGCTTTTAAAGACCATAGATAACCTCCAACACCTTGTTCCAACGCGCAAGTATAAAGACAATTGCGTCTAGGGCTATGATACCGGGAGCTTCCGAGAAGCGATATAGGTAGTTTTATCAGTACGCATGTCTCTCAAAGATAGAAGTATCTTCACTGCCGCGCTTATCTCTCTTTATTTTCAGCACTTAAGGGACGCAACAAACGGAGTGCCGGACGGGTGACATACTCGCGCTCGTATCTCTTGTGGTACTCGTCCGATGGGTACGAGGACTTTTTATACGGATATCCGCTCATTCCATGAAACGGAAGCGCGTCGACTGACTCGCTGAAAGCGGTATTAGCATCGGAGTCCTTGGCCCATCCGTCTACCAGCAGCAGGAAGTCGCGCTTCCATCCGGCGGGGATGGCCGGAAGCCCTCCACTGGAAAACTCCAGCGTGAGCTCGTCGCCCGAACCGAGGATGACCATCCGGTCATCTACGGCAGTCACCAACGGCAGAACATTGCCATATCTTGTATACAACCCCGGCGTCGGGTTCCAATTAGAGACCGGGCGTACCTCGTCATATAGGAAGCGCTCCGGTTGTCGGTGTGCCTGGTCGACTATCGCCTTCGAAAAACCTCGGAAATGAGTCGCAGCTCCGGCAGCATCCAAACTCGTGAGCTTCAATCGCGGCTCGCGGGCGTCGTCGATCAGGAAAACTTCGTCCCAGTACACGCAGAGATTTGTCACGATCCGCACTTCGCGTGATCCGGACAGAAACTTGTCCGTTAGGTCAACGACGATCGTCTTCGGTTTTCCTGACGGTATGCCCATGTCGGCCACCACCGTCTGCCATTTGCCGGAAGAGTCTTTTACCTGAAGATAGGGGAATATCAGGCCGTGCCCCCCCTGCGACGCCCCTAAGAAGGTGCTGCCATCGGCCCAATCTACCCATCCGTTCAGAACCAGCGCCGCTTTATTCCCGGGCGCCGCCTTACCGAAATCGAGATGCAAAGTGTGCAGTTCGGCAACTCCCGCCGCGTTGTGACGGAATGCATCGGGATAGCTTTGATCTTCTTTGACCACCCGCGCCGTTGCGTTCTCTCCGTGAGCATCGGTCGCATGCACCGGATGAATCTTGTTCTCCGCCCCAAAAAGCCGGAATTCGGGGTAAGGCGGCGACTTGAATTTATCATTCGTATAAACGCTCACAGCGGCCGGATGATCCACCGCAATCAGGCGCACCTGGTCTAGATACGACACCTCATGAAGCTCTTCCGTGATGTGCACCTGGTACTTGCCATTAAGCGGCTTCAAGGCCGAACCGGGAATCTGTACGTACTCGTCATGATCAACCGGGAAATAGCTGCCGTCTCCTGAGCTCGCCCCCAGTGGCGCTACGCCCAGCACATCCGTGATGAACTCGAACTTTTCGCCATTCCAGGTGAAGATCATGGGACATGAGCCCGAGAGCCGCTGCGCCTCGGCGATCTTCAGTTCGCCCTTCTTCTGGTGAGGCTCGTTCTGGATCAAACCGTTCGGCCAAGTGATACGGATCGTATCCACATCGGCCCGGCCATCTAGCGCAAAGGCCAGCGGCACACCTTGCGCAATGCGCTTTTCGTAATAAGGCCCGGCTTTCATCTCCACCGTCGCCCCCACCGCCTGCTTCGTATTCTTGACGCCCTGTATCTTCACGCTGACCCAGCGCTCGTCACTCGAGGCGTTTGTATAAAGATGCAGCGATCCATCTGGCAGGAGCCGGGCGTAATCCTCGCGATTGTCGCCATTGAAATCCGCGCGCGCGGGTGAAAGCGTCGCAGGCGACTGATTGGCGGCCTTGAACATCACCTTCGGGCTGTTCGCATCATCAACGGAATGGATCAGCGCCTGCGGCGTAGGCCGGTAACTTACCAGATCCAACAGGCCATCGTGATTCACATCCTGCGCTTCCAGCGAATCCATCCCTGCCTTCAACTCAGGCAAATCGATCGCTTCAAAGGTGCCGCTTAGCTTATCTCGATAAAGAACGCCCGCCCGGTCGGCATACGAGACCACAACATCTCTCGCCGCCGTGTCGCCGCGCACCGCAAAGGTCGTTGCATCCAGCGCCCGTCCCGCTATAAATGGAAACGCCGCGGTTCTTTCTTCAAACTTGCCATCCCCGTCGTTCCTCATCAGCACCGGCTTAGCGCCGAATAGCAACAAATCTAGATCGTTATCGTGATCGTAATCGAGCCATAAAGCCCGCATCGTCCCGCTCGTCTCAGGCAGGTCGGCATGCTTTAGGAACTTGTTCCCATCATTATGAAAAACCGTTGCCCCCGAGGCAGTCAGCACGCACAAGTCAGGAAGGCCATCGTTATCGAAGTCGCCCGCGGCAATGTTCACCACCCCGCGCAGCGATTCAAGGCCGGAGGCTTTCACCTCTTCCGAACCGTGCTTAAGCAAGATCACCCGTTCCGCAGACCAGACAAGCAGATCCGCTTTCCCGGAGCCTCCGGTATCCAGTATCAGCATCCTGGAATTTGTCGCGTCCCAGCCGCGGCTGACCTCGTGATCGTCGTACCGCGTGGCGGCACGCTCAGCCGATGGCCGCACCTCAGGCGGATCATAGAGTTCCGCGTAGAAACACCACTCCATATCCTCCGGTACCGCCGCGCCTTCATCTCGTTTCTTCGCCTCTTCAAAGATCTTCCGCTCGCGCGCAGCCGACTCCTTATCCCCCATTCGCTGATACAGCGTAAATAACTGAAAATGTGGACCGGCCAGCTTCGGATTCAGCTTGGCTGCTTGCAGGAATTCTGGTAGCGCCGCTGCGTTGTCGCCCTTCGACCGCAACACCGCCGCTAGATTGTAGTGTGCTGCCGGCTCGTCGGGCGTCAGCTTGATCATGCCCCCGAACTGCTCGATTGCCTTCTCGTAATCGCCTGCGCGCTTATAGGCGATCCCCAAATTAAACCAGGTATGCGGCAGCGACGCATCTTGCTTCTGCGCCTTTGTCAACTCCGCTACACCGCGCTCGGTTTGTCCACCGCGCAGCAAAGCCAACGCGTAGTTGATGCGCTCGCGAACCGAATCGGGCTCGAGCTCGAGCGCTTTCCCGAGCTGCTCTATCGCCTGCAGGTGCGTATCGGGATTTTCATAGAACGCCTTCCCCAAATTGCGGTATTCCCACAGCCGGTCCTCCTTATTCGGAGCATCGGCCGCGGCGGCAATCAACCACACGGAACACAATACGGCAGCGAGGCCGACAATCCTCATTTAAGGCATCCTGACTTGAACTGAAGGGCTTTCCTACAGTGTAGGCACGCGAAATCGAGCGCGCGAAACGTTCGCGCCCCCCCCCGCCGCCTGACTGCTAACGTTAGAAGTTGCTTAAGCTCAGCGCCGTCGAGATGGCCGCTCTCGTCCGCGCCGGGGATGTCTCTTCGGCCGAACTCGTCCAAGCCCATATTGAGCAAATCGAGCGTGTCAACCCTTTGCTCAACGCCGTCGTCGACCTGCTCGCCGGCTCGGCCCTCAAATCCGCCGCTGAGGCCGATGCGCATCTTGCCAGTGGAGCGCCTTGCGGCCCTCTCCACGGCGTTCCCTTCTCCGTTAAAGACTCGATCGATGTGGCTGGCACAAAATGCACGGCGGGAACTCTCGGCCGCAGCCAGGCCGCTCCCGCAACCCGTGACGCCACTCTTGTCAGCCGCCTTCGTTCTGCCGGTGCGATCCCGATCGCCAAAACAAATCTCCCTGATCTGCTGTTCTCGTTCGAGACCGATAATCTGATCTACGGCCGGACCAACAATCCGTACGACCTCGCGCGCACTCCCGGCGGCAGCAGCGGAGGAGAATCGGCCCTTCTCGCCGCCTGCGGCTCGCCACTCGGCCTCGGCAGTGATGCGCTCGGCAGTGTTCGTGTTCCCGCCGCCTTCTGCGGCATCACCAGTATTAAGCCCACCAGCGGCCGTCTCGCCCGCACCGGACATGTTCCCCCGCCTGGCGGTTGGATCGAAGCGCTCTGGCAAATCGGCCCCATGGCACGTCGAGTTGAGGATCTGGTGCTCGCCCTGCATCTGCTCGCTGGACCGGACGGCGAGGACTTCGACACCCCCCCGGTTCCTCTTGCGCCTGCTCCCGAACTTCGCGGCCTGCGGGTTGCGTTCTTCACGTCGAACGGCTTTGCACCTTGCACTCCGTCGATAAAAGAAGCTGTTTGCCAATGTGCTGGCTTCCTGTCCTCACTTGGTCTCGTAGTTGAAGAGCAGCGCCCACCCGGAGTTGAGCAGGCCTATGAGTTGGAGCTTGCTCTCTTAGGTGCAGACGGCGGGGCTGGCATCGATGCTTATCTCCGCCATGTCGGCAGCATGGAGGTGCACCCATTTCTCACTGCCTTTGTCGATCACATGCGGCCTTATCGGGCAACTGCTTCCCAGTTCGCACAAAGATGGGCGCAGTGGGATGAGTACCGGGCAGCCCTGCAGCGCTTCTTCACGCGCTTCGACGTGATCCTCTGCCCCGCGTACTCCCAGCCCGCACTCGAACACCGCGGCTCACTCGCCCAGGCAAATTTCCACGGCTTCAGCTACACCATGGCGTGGAACGTTGCCGGAGCTCCGGCTGCCACCGTCCGCTGCGCTGAGCATGAAGGTCTGCCCGTGAATGTGCAGGTCGTCTCGGCGCCATGGCACGACCTCACTGCGCTCGCCGTTTGCCAGGTCATCGAGCAGGCATTCGGCGGTTGGCAGGCGCCCGGACTTGCCGGGCTCGCATGATTCAAGCAGCCGGCACGAAGAAAACATCCACCGGCGAGACTATATCCAGCTTCTTTCCCGTTGGGCTCAGTTCCCCAGTAGCCGCGTTCACTTTGAAGATCACCAGCGTGTTGCTGTTTTGATTCCCCGCAAACAGATACTGCCCGGTAGGATCGAGCGCCATTCCGCGCGGCTCTTTTCCGCCGGCCGAGATCGTCTGCACGTGCCGCAGCTTTCCATCGGAAGCATCGATCGCAAACACCTGAATGCTGTCGTTCCCGCGATTCGTCGTGTAAACGAACTTCCCGGCCTGATCCACCCTGATCTCTGCTCCGCTATTCTCCTCTTTGAAGTCCGCCGGCAAAGTCGCAATCGATTGAATATGCGTCAGGTTGCCGGTCGAGGAGTCGTGCGCATAAACCGATACCACCGGCTTTAATTCGTTCAGAACGTAAGCATATTTCTCGCCTTTGCCGAAAGCCATATGCCGCGGCCCGTGTCCCGTCTCCGCCTTTGCAAACGGCGGATCGTTCTCGACCAGCTTGCTTGACGCTGCGTCCAGCTTGTACAGACGAATGCGATCGAGCCCCAAATCGGGTACATAAACGCGGGTGTTGTTATCCCCGATCACCGCCTCGTGCGCGTGCGGCCCCTCCTGCCGTTCTTTGTCAACACTCGATCCTTTAGCCGTCATCAGGATCGGCTTCTCTTCTAAACTGCCATCGGGCTTTATCGGAAAGGCCGAGATCTCGCCGGTACCGTAATTGGCCACCACCAGCATCTTTCCCGTCGCATCGACCGATGCATAGCAGGGTGCTTCACCCCCCGATCCGACGCTGTTCAGATGCCGCAGCTTCCCGGTCTGCCGGTCGATCGCAAAACTCGCTACTTTGCCATTGACCTTACCTTCGACCTCGCTGACTGCATAAAGATACTTGAACTCGGGGTCACTCGTCACCCATGACGGGTTGGGCACCTCGCCCACTAATCCGAGCGGTTCCATCTCCATCGTGCCCGCATCGAAGCGGACCGCCTGAACGCCCTTGCCGTAAGTTCCGACATAGACGATAAATTTCTGCTGACTCTTCGAGGCCGAAGCCGCATCTGCATTTTGCTGAATGGACATAAAGGGAAAGATTGCCGCAAAAACTGCCGGCAGGGAAACTGCTTTTTTATAGTTGATCTTCACTGTTGTTTTTTGTTTTTCTCGCGCGCAGCATCCAACTGCTTTTTGTATTCGCTCTGAAGCTTCAGCTTCACCTTGATCTGCGGCATGTCCATCTTCATCATCTTGCTTGCGGTGTCAATGCTGAGGGTGTACGGGCCGTCGCGGGTCCCAAACTCGTCGAAGAACGCCAGCTGGTCGCCATCCAGCTCATACGTTCCATGCCGCGCCACGCTCTGATGATGAATGAACACTTTCTGCTCAAAGTTATTGTCCGCCGTCAACGTCAAAATTCCGCTGCAGGTCTCCGGATGCGGCCGGCCATCGAAACAGGTATGCTCCGTCGGGAATCCGTTTTGGCTGTCGTTCATGCTGAGGTACTGCCAACCGCCCGGATCCTGCAATAGCTGCAGCTGGTCTGAACTCAAATCCGCTCCCGTGGCCGAACTCAGCACAACGCAGAACCCGGCGGCGAATCCCACCAAACTTCTTGCGCCTTTGAATTTCATCCAGTCTCCTTTTGCCTTCCGAAACAACCGCATCGCTGCTGCTATGCTGCCGCTGCCTCAATGAGTCATGGAATAAACGATGTAGTTCACGCCTATGCGAATACCCAGCGCTGAATACTCTTCCGGGTACTCGGGATCGTCCGCCCACTCCCAGGAGTCGCCCAGATCTGAGTTGAAGCTTATCGCAATCATCACGCGGCCTTTATCATCGTAGATCCCGCGCCAGTGCGCTACATAGCCGTCATTGCGAAAGGGCACGCCGGTACGCACACCCCATTCACCGGGTACCTGGTACTTACTATCCAGGTCGTAAACCGTGTGAAACAAGGGGTCGGTGGCCGGAATCTCCACCACCGGACGGCCAGGAAAAATGCGGCTCATGCTGCGCACGAAGACGGCCCAGTCCCGGCTGCCCCAGAAATCGTCGCACATCAAAAACCCGCCACGCGCCAGATATTGCCGCAAGATCTCAGCCTGATGATCGGTGAGGTTCCATTCTCCGACGAAGACCGCGTACAACCATGGATAGTTGAACACCTCGTTCCGGTCATCCAGACTGACCGGCTGCTCGACCGACCGCACATGCAGTCGCGTCAAGCGCCGCACCGCCTCCAGAAAGTGCCGGTCCGCCCGCGGATAATCGTTTGTCCAGCTCGAACGGCCCTTGGTCCAGTCCCAGCCCGCATGACGGAAGCGCGCATCCGGGATGGAAGGGTACATCAGGCGTGCAAAGACCAGCTCCGTCTTTTCGTCGAAATCGGTGGGTAACGCGATCCGGCCGAAATTATACTCGTCGCCCGGGTACTCACGAAAGGCCTTGGGAAGATTACGCTCGGCGGCGTAGATTGCACTCAGCAGGAGAAGCCCGCATCCGAACCATCGCAGAAACTTCGCGCGACTGCCTTGCACACCGCCTCGACCGTGAGGATAGCACTGGCGCTGAGGTCTTAAGAGAAGCTATCCCACGCCCTGCGTAATTGCGTGTGCAGCGCCCGGCAGCATTCCTAGTACGAAGATTTTCGTTGACTACTACGAATGCTTTCGTATACGCTCGTCTCATGCCGGAATTTGCACCGCCGAAACCTACCGCGATGGAGCTCGAGATCCTGCGGGTCCTATGGGAGCACGGCCCCTCCAGCGTACGCGATGTACATGAAGTACTTGCCCGAACCAAGCCTACCGGGTACACGACAGTTTTAAAGTTGATGCAAATCATGGCGGCCAAAGGAATGGTCAGCCGCAACGAGGACGCACGAGCTCACATTTATGAAGCTCGCCTGCCCGCGGAAAGCACCAAACGTCAGCTCGTCGGCGATCTTCTTCATCGGGCTTTCTCCGGTTCTGCCAGCCAGCTGATGATGCATGCTCTAGCCGGTGAACAAACGCCGGCGCATGAAATTGAAGAAATTCGCCGCATGCTCGACCAATACGAAGGAGGCCAGCGATGATCCACTCGCTACTTGATTCCGGCACAACAGACGCTATCGGCTGGGCGCTCGTTCACTTCTTGTGGCAGGGAACGGTTCTGGCACTGCTGCTCTACATATTTGTAGCGTTCACCCGTCGTGCAGAGGTTCGCTATGCCGCCGCGGTGATCACGCTTGCTTTGATGACCATTGCACCAATCGCGACGGCGTACGTCCTCCACTCGCGTCAGCGTGTTGACTCTGCGCCATCACAGTTTCAAGCCGTTATCAGCACGCTCGGAACCGTCGCCGGATCCGCCGCCGGTGTGCCTGTGTCGAGCGCTGCCCATACGCTTTACTCGATCGATTGGACCGAAAGCTGCCTGTGTGTATGGCTCGCCGGTGTCGTCGTCTTTGGATTACGCGCTCTGGGCGGATATTTGGTAGTTCAGCGGGTCATCCGCGACCGGGGCGAATCGCTATCTGCGGAACTCCTGGCCCGCTGCGGCAGCTTACAGCAGCGGCTCGGCCTCTCGATGCCGGTCAAATATGTGCGTTCGCGCCTGGTCGATGTGCCGGCCGTTGTCGGCTGGCTTCGTCCGATCGTCTTGCTCCCGGTGGCCGCGCTTACCGATCTCTCCCCCGCTCAACTCGAAGCCGTTATCCTTCACGAGCTTGCCCATATCAAACGCCTCGATTTTCTTGTCAATCTCTTCCAGACGGCAGTTGAGACGCTCCTCTTTTACCATCCGGCCGTCTGGTGGACCAGCCGCTTTATTCGCCAGGAGCGTGAGAACTGCTGCGACGATTTGGCGGTCAATTTCAGTGGCGATCCCGCCGGCTATGCTCGTGCCCTGGTCTCGATGGAAGGCTGGCGTGGAGCGCCCTCGCTCGCCGTCGCCGCTACCAGTGGCTCCTTGCGAAGCCGTGTGATCCGTATTCTCGGCCGCGACGGGATTAAGGCCGCGCCGCAGAGCGCCCTGGCTCTCGTTTTCTCTCTCCTCATCGCGGGCGTTGTTATGAGTGCCGCCTCTGTGGAACAAGCGCTTGTGCCTCCGCCGCCGGCGCCAGCAACCCCGACGCAAGCCGCCTCGGCCCCGGAGCCTCCTTCCCCGCCGGCTCAGCCTCCGAAACCCGCTGCTGCGCTCAAAATCAAAGCCACTCACCCCGTCGTTTCCCCAGCTCGGGCGGCAGCGGTCGATCCGCCCCTTCCTCCCGATACCAATGCCGATTCCGACCGGGACGACAACGAAGATGCGGCGTCCGGCCCCGCCAAGAGTTCCTACATCGAGGGACTTAAAGCTGCCGGCCTCAAAGACATGAGCGTTGACGAGCTGATCGCCATGAAGGTACAAGGCGTGACGCCGGAGTATGTCCAGAAAGTTCATTCAATTTGGCCTCATGCAAGCATCGGCGACATCATGGCTCTGAAGATACAGGGAGTAAGCCCGGACTACGTGCGCGAACTGAAAACTGCCGGCTTTAAAGATCTTTCGCTCGAAGAGATCCTGGCCGCGAAGATACAGGGCATTACCCCTGACTTCATACGCAAGGTTCGCGCTCATGGCTTAACTAATCTAACCCTCAATCAACTCATCGCGCTCAAAGTAACCGGCGTGTTCTAACTTACCCGGCCGCGACCATATCGGGCGCAAAATTCTTACCCACTTACTGAACCGAAATCCGCCGGGAAAGCGTTTCCTGTTATTGGAGCTTATTAGTCATGCGTCTTTACGCCACAACTCTGTTTGTAATCTCACCCATACTTGCCCTCTCGGCGGATGTTCACGGCCGATGGACGATGGCGCCTTCAAACACGCCCGAGAAAGCCTCTTTTTCGATCACTTACTCGAGCGGTGAAGGCCATCATTCGCAGAGCAGCTCCGAGTGGCCGCTAAGCGATTTTCCCGGTCTGGACTTCTCAAACCAGAACAGGCACGACGTTCGTTTTAAAATCGACCGCGACGCGGGTGTCATCGATTGCGACGGCTTTCTCCAGGCAGGCGAAGGAGCCGGGCTTTTTCATTTCTCTCCTCGCCCGCAGTACGCGCGTGATATGGAGGCCCTTGGCTTCGCCGGCTTTTCGGGCGACAAGCTCTTCGCCGCCGCCGAGCAAAACGTATCGCTTCAGTTTGCCAGGAACATGAAAGCTGCGGGTCTGGCCGGGCTTGATGCCGATAAGCTCATCGCCTTCCGGATCTTCAACGTCACCCCTGAATTTGTCAGAGAACTTCGCGGGGCGGGGATCGAAGCAGCAGAGAGCGATAAGCTAATCGCGTTCCGTATTCACGGAGTCTCACCCGAATTTGCACGTTCTATCCAGAAGCTCGGTTTCGAGCGCCCTTCACCTGACAAGCTCATCGCCCTTCGGATCCACGGCGTCACCACCGCTTACATCGAGAAGCTACGCTTCGAGGGCATTCGCAATCTTACTCTCGACCAGGTACTAGCTCTTCGCATCCAGGGAATCGATTAACAGCTATGGGCTCCATCTATAACGACATCATTTACGCCCTCCGCGGATTTCGTCGCGCTCCGCTCTTCACAGCCGTGGCGATTCTCTCTCTGGCCTTCGGCATCGGCGCCAACACCGCCGTCTTCAGCCTGCTCGATCAAGTCCTTCTCCGGTTGCTCCCTGTCAAACATCCCGAACAGCTTGCCCTTCTCACCATGCAGGGCGACTTCTATGGCAGCAACTGGGGCATGAACGCCATCTCGTACCCGATGTTTCGAGACTTTCAATCGAACAACCAGGTCTTCTCCGGCATGTTCTGCCGGTTTCCGTTCCAGGCGAGCCTTGGCTACGGCGGCCGCACCGAGCTTGTCGACGCCGAGCTCGTCTCGGGCACTTACTTTCCCGTGCTCGGCATCACAGCGCATATCGGCCGCACCTTCACTCCGGACGACGATCGGAATCCGGGTGGTCATCCGCTAGCCGTTTTGAGTTACTCATTTTGGCGGAATCGCTTCAGCTCGAATCCGCACATCATCGGCAAAACCATTGTTCTGAATGGCCGCGCCCTGAACGTTATCGGCGTCGCGCAGCCCGGCTTCGACGGCGTCGAGTTGGGTCACTCGAGCCGCGTCTTCCTGCCCGTGGCTATGAAGGCTCAGATGACGCCCAACTGGGATGGCCTGAAAGATCGTCGCCAGCGCTGGGTGAATGCCTTCGGGCGGCTCAAACCTGGGGTCACCCTTCTCGCGGCGAAAGCTTCGCTCCAGCCCTTCATGCACGCCATGCTGGCCGCAGAGGTGAAAGAAGCAGCCTTCCGAAATACGAGCGCCTACGATCGGCAGCAGTTCTTGAAATGCTCCATCGATGTCATACCGGGCTCGCAAGGGCGTTCGTATCTTCGTCTGCATCTTGGCACCCCTCTCTGGGTGCTGATGGCGCTTACCGGCGCGGTTCTTCTCCTGGCCTGCGCGAACCTCGCCAATCTGCTGCTTGCCCGTGCGGCTAATCGTGAACGCGAATTTGCCATTCGCCTGGCTATCGGAGCCGGCCGCCGCCGCATTATTCGCCAGCTCCTTCTCGAAAGCCTTTTGCTCTCCGCCTTCGGAGCCGCTCTCGGCCTGTTGCTGGCATTCTGGGCCGACCGCCTTCTTCTGAATGCCTACCTGTCGGCTGAATCGGTCGGCGATCTCGCCATCTCTGCTCTTCCCGATATGCGCGTCCTCCTATTCACGCTCGCCACCATGCTGGGAACGGCGCTCGTCTTCGGCCTGGTTCCGGCTTGGCAGAGCTCTCGAGCCGACGTCGGCCCCACCCTCAAAGATCGCGCCGGATCCGTACTTGGCGGCGACAACGTCTGGCTGCGAAAAGCGCTTGTTGCCACACAAGTTGCCCTCTCGCTTTTGCTGCTGATCGGTGCGGGTCTTTTCATCAGAACGCTCGCCAATCTGCGGGATCTCGGTCCCGGCTTCTCCTCTGAGCGGCTCATCAGTTTCGGCATCGATCCAACTCTGAGCGGCTATTCGAGCGAGCGCACGAAACTTTTCTACAAACGCCTTACCGAAGAGCTTGGTTCCGTTCCCGGCGTTCAATCGGTCTCGGTCGCCGGTCTTCGCGTGCTTGACGATAACGATTGGGAAAGCTCGATGACCATCGAAGGCTATACCGCCAAGGCAGGCGAGCATCCTCTTCCCTATATGAACTCGGTCGGTCCCGACTATTTTCGTACCTTGGGCATCGCCCTCGTCGCCGGCCGCGAGTTCACCGTTAAAGACTCACAAGAAGTCAAGCACGGTCCTGAGCCCGACGACTGGAGCCCTAACAAAGTAATCATCAACGAAAACTTCGCCAAACGATACTTCAAAGCGCGCAATCCCCTCGGCCTGCACCTCGGGTTTGGCTCCGACCTCGGCACCAAAACCGACATGGAGATCATCGGAATCGTTAAAAACGTCAAGTACACCAATCTCCGCGATGAGAGTGGCGTTCAAGCTTTCATTCCTTATCTCGCCAACCGCAATCAAGGAGGCATGACGGTCTATCTGCGTACCGTGCTCGACCCTCTCGAGCTCATGCCGCAGATTCGGCACAAAGTCGCTAGTTTGGATTCAAACGTTCCGATCTACGCGATGCGCACAGCCAGTGAGCAGATCAGCCGTTCGCTGCGCAATGAGCGCCTGGTCGCCAGCCTGTCATCCGTGTTTGGCCTGCTGGCAACTGTGCTCGCTGTGGTCGGCCTGTACGGTGTTATGGCGTACACTGTCGCCCGGCGCACCCGCGAAATTGGAATCCGCATGGCGCTCGGCGCGCTCCAGAAGGACGTTCTCTGGATGGTGATGAAAGAAGTGTTGGCGCTCATCGCGGCCGGAGTGCTCGTCGGAGTACCGCTTGCCCTGGGGCTTAGCACCTTGATTCAAAGTCAACTCTACGGCTTGCCGCCGCATGACTTCGTAACTCTGAGCCTCTCCACCCTCGTGCTTGCGTTAGTGGCCGGTGCTGCGGGATTCGTACCGGCGTTGCGGGCCAGCCGCATTCATCCTACACGGGCCTTACGCTATGAGTGACTTACTCCTGCGCAAAGCTAACGCGAATGCGAAGCCCGCCAATCCGCTTGTCGGCTGCTCCATAGTAGCCAAGAATCTGCAGCCCGCCGCCGTTCATGGTGTGCTCCACTAACGCGCCTTCAAGGAAGATCACATTCGGAACATTCCCTTCTTTTTCCCAGGGCAGTTCGGGTAACACAAACGGCTGCTCGGCCCTCGCAATTACTTTGCGGGGATCGTGCCGGTCAAATAGCACCCATCCCGGCCCATATATAAGCTTTTCGTTTGCTCCGTTGTAGAGCAGCAGAATGCCGCGATCTGTGACGATCGGAGCAGGGCCGGGTTCCATCACCCGCGAATCGAACGCCCCCGCTCTTCGCTCGAGCACCGGCTTTTCCGTTGCATCGCTCCAGTGCAGCAGATCGTCAGATGACGCAAGCCCCATATAGTCTCTCGGTTTTCCATCTGCGTCGGTCCGCGTGCCCAAGTAATACATCCACCATTTACCCTGAATCTTTTCCCCGATCATCGAACCCGACTTAGTCCACTGCGTATTCCAGGTTCCCTTGTAGGCGGGCAGGATGACTCCTCTTCGCTGCCAGTGAAGAAGATCTACTGACGTTGCCAGACATAGCTGGGCATCGTGCAGGTTGTAACCTGTGTAAGTCAGATAGTAAGTCGGACCGATCTTACTAACTCGCGGGTCTTCAAGACCGCCGCCCTTCTCGTAATCCGTTGCAGGTTCAAGTAAGGGCTCAGCGCGAATCTTGAAATGCAATCCGTCAACGCTTTCCGCATACCCGACTCTTGAGGTGTGATTGCGGTCCTGCGCCCGAAACAGAAGCACCGTCTTCCCGCCGGCTTTGATTGCGCTGGGATTGAAGATTCCTCCCTCCGCCCACTGGGGTCCGTTGGCCAGAAGGGGACGGTCGGATAAGCGCTCTGCCGAGATCACTACCGGCTGCGCTATTTTCGCTGCCCAGGCTGTTGCTAGGCTCGCGCCGAGTGCAAAAATGCCGGCACAGGCGACCAAAAACATCCCACGCCGCAGCGAAATATTCGGCTTCAACCCTCGATCTCCCACTTGGGCAGAGCGGCGTTTACTCCACCCGGTAATTCGGCGCTTCTTTCGTGATTATCACGTCATGAACGTGACCTTCACGCAATCCGGCAAAAGTGACGCGCAGGAATCTTCCCCGCTCCTGCAATTCCGGAATCGTGCGGCAGCCGCAGTAGCCCATCCCGGCCCGCAGGCCGCCAACTAACTGGTACGCCAGGTCTGCCACTGGACCTTTGTAAGGCACGCGCCCCTCAATGCCTTCCGGTACCAGCTTGCCGTTTTCAGTCTGTGAATAGCGGTCCGAACTGCCCTGCGGCATCGCTCCCATCGACCCCATCCCGCGGTAGCTCTTGAACGTTCGTCCCTGATAGAGGATCGTTTCGCCCGGGCTTTCGTCGGTTCCCGCCAGCAGACTGCCAATCATGACGGAGTCTGCTCCCGCTGCAATCGCTTTCGTGATATCGCCCGAGTACTTCACGCCGCCATCCGAAATCAGCGGTACTCCAGCTTCGCGCGTCGCCTTCGCGCACTGCGAGATCGCCGTAATCTGCGGCACACCCGCGCCGCTCACTACGCGTGTGGTGCAAATCGAGCCTGGCCCGATCCCCACCTTGATTCCGTCCGCGCCCAACCTGATCAAATCACGCGCGCCTTCATAGGTCGCCACATTCCCGGCCAGCACCGCCACCCCTGGTAGCGCATGCTTGATCGATTTGATCGCATTCATCACCCGCTCCGTATGGCCGTGCGCTGAATCGATCGCCAGAACGTCCACTTTCATTCGGAAAAGCTCCTGCGCCCGCTCCAGAAAATCCCCCGTGGATCCTAGGGCCGCCGCCACCCTCAGCCTGCCCTGCCCATCTTTCGCTGCATTCGGATATTTGAGCTTCTTCTGAATGTCCTTCACGGTGATCAGGCCCTTCAGCACGAACTCTTCATCCACTACCAACAGCTTTTCCACCCGGTGCCGGTGCAGGATCTTTTGCGCTTCTTCGAGCGTCGTCCCCACTGGCACCGTAATCAGGCTGTCCTTCGTCATCACCTCCGCTATCGGCAGGTCGTAACGCGTCTCGAAGCGAAGGTCCCGGTTCGTAAGAATCCCAACCAGCTTGCCGTTCTTCGTCACCGGTACGCCCGAGATCCGGTAGTGGCTCATCAGCTCAAGCGCCTCTGAAATTTTGCGTTCCGGCTCAATCGTAACGGGATCGACAATCATCCCGCTCTCGCTGCGCTTTACCCGGTCCACCTCTTCAGCCTGCTTCTCGATTGGCATATTCCGATGCACAATCCCGATGCCGCCCTGCTGCGCAATCGCAATCGCCATGTGCGACTCCGTGACCGTATCCATTGCAGCGCTCAGTATCGGAATTTTCAACCCGATCTGCGCAGTTAATCGAGTCGATGGGTCCGCTTCCGCCGGCGCTATCTGGCTATAGGCAGGTTGCAGAAGAACGTCATCAAATGTCAGTCCTTCTTCAATTGCCTCTAGAATCATGGAATTACTTCATCGTAACAACAGCTTCCAGCATCCTTCGCTGAGCTTGTCTTTTCCGCCACTTACGGACTTTCAGCGCAGTTATACTGAGGACGGTGAACCTTGTCGGTCGCTACGAAATCGCCGGAGAGATTGGCCGGGGCGCGACCGGTGTAGTCTACAAGGCGCTCGATCCCGCCATCGGTCGTACGGTTGCGATCAAAACCATCCCTCTCACCGATCTGGCGGATGCAGAAGCGCGCCAGCGCGTCGGCGACCGGCTTCTCCGCGAAGCGCAAGCCGCGGGCACTCTTTCGCATCCACACATCGTCACCGTTTTCGACGTACTGAAACAGGACGAGTTCGCCTACATCGTGATGGAGTTCGTCCCGGGCCCGTCCCTCGATGAGCTTTTGCGGCGCGGACAGGTGCCCTCTCGCCCCGAGCTCTTGATTTACTTGCGACAGGTCGCCGAAGCTCTCGATTATGCCCATCGCAAAGGCATCATTCATCGCGACATCAAGCCCGCCAACATTCTCATATCCGAAGCTGCTGCCGCTCTCAACCACTTCACGGTTGTCGATGGCGATCCCAAACTCGTGGCAGGAGAGCGCTACGCCAAGATCACCGACTTCGGGATTGCCAAATTCATCTCAGTTGACGTCACTCACACCGGCGACGTCACTGGCACCCCGAGCTATATGTCTCCGGAGCAGATTGAAGGCGCATTGTTGGACGGCCGTTCCGATCAGTTCTCGTTGGCAGTCAGCATCTACGAGCTACTCACGCTCGAAAAGCCTTTTGCGAATGAAACTCTGCCGGCTCTGCTTCACATGATCTGTTTCGAAGACCCTAAGCCGGTGACCGAGGTGAATCCCACTCTAAGCGCTACTGTCGGCAAAGTGCTCTCTCGCGCTCTTGCCAAGAAGCCCGAGAACCGCTTCGCGTCCGCCAGTGACTTCATCGGCGCGCTTTCCATTGCACTGTCCGAAGTCGAGCCTGCGCATGCTGCCGGCGAGCGGGCGGGAGTTCCCAGGGGTGTCATCACGCGCGCCCGCCAGCCTGAGGTGGCTCAGGACCTCTTTGCCTCTGCCCAGGGTGGGCGAAGCCTCCCGGCAGGCAAGTTCGCTCTCGTCGTTATCCTCTGTTTTGCACTTGCTGCTGCGCTCGTGTTTCTCCTCCGCATGAACTCTAATCAGCCCGTCCCGGTGCAAGTCATCAACCCACCTCCTCAATCCGCGGCAACACCGGCCGGGTCTCCGCACCGCACCAACCCGCCAACGGCCCGTTCAAGTTCCTCGCCGAATCTCCCCTCCCAGTCCCCCGCCCCTGCTGAGGCGAGGACCGATACCGGATCGAAGCCACTGGCTCCCAGGCGGACACCTGCCGCCATGGCAAAGAGCACCCCCGACCCAGCCGGAGAAGCCGGCATCACTGGCACGAGCACCGCCAATATCGATCTCCTCAGCGACCCGCCCGGCGCAAAGATCGTAGTAGACGGACGCTCCGATGCCACCTGCAACTCCCCTTGCACCATGTCGCTTCCCGTCGGGCGCCACACCCTAACCGCCGTGCTCGATGGCTATGTCGTAGCCCGCCGCATCTTTGCCGTTCCTGAATTGAACAGTGTGTTTATTCCCCTCGCTCAGAGCACCGGCGTGTTACTCGTCACCTCCACCCCAAGCGGCTCAACCGTAGCGGTCGATGGCAAGACGTATGGACAAACCCCTCTGACTTTGCACCTCACCCCCGGCATCCATCGCATCCTGTTTTCCTATGGCTCTCTTCAGCGAACCGAGACCGTTAACATCGAGCCTGAGAGCTTTCAGGCCCACGCGCTTCGCTGGTAGACTCCGGTGGAAGCCCTTGCCATGAAATCTATCCTTCGCGCCATTTCGGCTCTTGGTATTTTCACCGCTGCTGTATTGAACGGCGCCGCAACTCCTCCGACCTCTCTGCTGGTCCTATCCAAGGGTGATCACGCCCTGCTGATTGTCGACCCGGCGACTCTGAAAGTGGTCGGCCAGCTCCCGTCAGGCCCGGATCCGCACGAAGTGATCGCTTCCGCCGATGGCAAGACAGCCTATATCTCGAACTATGGCGGAGGCTCGCTGAACACCATCACAGTAGTCGATCTCGTTGCGCAGAAGGTCCTGCCGGTTATCGATCTCGGTCCCTTGCGAGGTCCTCACGGCTTGATTTTTGTTGCCGGTAAACTCTGGTTCACCGCCGAAGGCGCAAAGGTGATCGGCCGCTACGATCCCGCGGCGCACAAAGTCGATTGGGTTCTCGGCACCGGGCAAGATCGGACGCACATGATTTATGTCTGGCCCGAGGCGAACAAAATTGTTACTTCGAACGTTGCCTCGGCTAGCATGACGTTTATCGAAAAGGGTCCGCCGCGTCGTCCTGGTCCCCCGCCCGGCAGCGGTACTGGTGGGGCGGCACCGGCCCCAGGTGGCCCGCCGCCCGGCATGGTCGAACCGCGCGATAACTGGGAAGAGACGATTGTTTCCGTAGGTGAGGGCGCCGAAGGCTTCGATCTCTCTCCTGATGGCAAAGAAATCTGGGCGGCCAATGCTCACGACGGAACTATCTCCATCATCAATGTCGCAAGCAAAAAGGTTGCGCAGACACTAAACGCGAATGTCGAAAGCGCGAACCGTCTGAAGTTCACGCCCGACGGCAAACTCGTCTTCGTCTCGCGTCTTCGCGGCTCCGATGTGGCTGTCTTCGATGCAGCGTCGCGCAAGGAAGCCAAGCGCATCCCGGTTGGACATGGCGCCGCCGGTATCCTGATGCAGCCCGACGGCGCTCGCGCCTTTGTCGCTTGCACACCGGATGACTACGTTGCCGTGATCGATCCGAAAACTCTTTCCGTCAGTAGCCATCTGGTCGCGGGTAAACAGCCCGACGGTTTAGCTTGGGCTGTGCGGCCGTGACGATTCTGGCCTGAATCTCCGATTTTTAGGCGTCGAAGCCAGATGCCCGGAACAATTCAGACGCTCTACGAAGGAGCTGTCTCGCTCCCCTGCTCCAACTGCTGAAACGCGTAGTCCCTCACCAGCGGGCTCTCGTCTTCGGCGGAGCGGACCCAAACCCTGCTCCGGGACGAAGGCTCCAAGATGCTGAGTGATTCGGCCGCCGTTAGTCGCACTCTCGGAGAACTGTGTCTGCATGACAGTTCGTCAAGAAGACTGACCGTTTGGGCATCGCCCAGGTAACGTGCTATGCGGCACATAATCAGGCGCGTGGATGCGGTATTCCTGGCGTATTGCGAGATCCGCGACGATTCCAGGTCGAAAAGGAATTGGTCGCGCTGATTGGTTTCCGGCGGTGCCAGCAGCAGATTCAATGAAATTGACAGGCTGCTCGGGTAGTTCTGGGTATGAATGTCTCTGGACTTTCGGTAAAGCATCATTTTGCCGGTCGGCAGCGTCGTGGTTTCTAAAAAGCGAAGCTCTACCTTCTCCCCGACTTTTCCGGTAACACTCTCCGGATCGTACTCATATATGGTCGTTTCGTAACCCGGTCCAAAATAGCCAACCGTCAGAAACGAGAAATTGTGGTCATGCGGAACGTCGTAGACAAACAAGCTTTTTTGCTCAGCCCGCAAATTAGCGTCAGCCGTGGGAGGGGTCCAGATGTTTGCTCGAATGACAAAATCAGGGCCGCTGCCTAATAACAGCGTCTGTGCCGTATAAGAGTTAGTAGTTTGGAAGTTCCGCCAGTCCCGCAAGGATCGATTAAAGTGTTCGACCAGAAACGTCTTGTTGTTCGCTAGTGCCTTTAACTTACTCGCTGAGCTGCATACTGAATCAAGATCACGCACGTCTACGTGATTAATTACATGCTGCCGGTAGTCTTCAAGAGAAGTAACTTCGGCTGACTGGCTTTCGATTGTAAGCGCCATATGTTCCTTATTGAGCTGCCGGCATTCCGCCGCTGGCAGTAATATCGAGCTTTGCTAGTGAGCGCACGGCCGCAGATCGAACGTGCTCGTGGGAGTCGTTCGTTGCCTTCTTTAATAGCGAAATGCCATATTCGCGATCGAGACACATCACTGCTTGCAGCGCTGCCCAGCGCACGTAATGAGCTGGATGCTCCATCAGTCCTTCCAGTGCGGCGACACCTTGCGGATCTCGCATTTCAGCCAGCACCGACGCAAGCAGCTGCAGTCGCGAGACGGAATGGTCGGCAGCCATCACTCTAATTCGCTGGCAGGTAGTTATGTCGTACTCCCATCGAGTTGTCAGCGTAACGGTAGAGGAAAGACAAGCCACCAGACTGGGAAACCCGGTGCTGCTTTGAATGATGAAGATATCCTGGCCCGCTTTGAAATGAGTGCAGCGCCCGAATGGCACGCTCTGATCGCCCATTAACTGAAGCTCGCCGGAGCGGTCCAGAGTATTAGTAGCCGGTGCTGGCGGCTCAAGATAGCGCGTGAAGGTTGCGCCCCACGCCATAAGTGGGGCAATGATCATATCGGAGGCTAGCCCAATCAGCCGGCCTGTCTGACCCGTCTGAGCGACGATCCTCAATGTGAGATTAAAAGAGCGGGATCGCAAGACGAGCATATCCGTGTCGGAACTTGCCTCCAGAGCATAGTTCGGATCGCCCAGCAAACGCTCCAGCTCGTAATTCACAAGGCTCGTGAATGCGCCCCTGCCGCAAGCTGCTTCGAGAAGATCGCTGCAGCCCGCGAACCCGTCGGGGGAAACCGACTGAATGAGATCTTCGGCCTCTCTGGAAAAGGTTGCAAGTTCGGCATTCGCCTCAAGCCGCTGCTGAAGCGCCTTACTAAGCGGCAATGGATTGGATGACATGAAATTCTAATACCCGCCTTTGCCAGCAAAATGAACCAGACAAGTTCTCTTTTTCCGGGGGTAAGTCGTAACTAAGTGCGCAGGCCTGTAGCCCTAAAATAGTTCTCCACTAAGCCTGCGCTCTGTGCAGCTGACCACCTACTCTTCTCGCTTAGAAAGCGATAAGAATAGCCACGAATACGAGTTCTCCCCAATCGAAGCTAAGTGTCGCTGATGCCACAGGTTCTTCCAAAGGCTCCAGTTGCGTCATCATGGTTGTTCTCCTTTCATCCGATTTGGCCGGCCATACATTGGCAACGCCTGACCGGTTTACTTAGAAGTGATTTTCACTAAGTCATCCGTTACAGCTGGCAGCTCTTCACAGCAAACGGGTGGCCGCCTTCACCGGTGCCGCAGCCGCAGGGCCTCCCAGCTTCCATCCGCAAACCAGCCGCCGTCCACCGACAACGTGTGCCCGTTGATAAATCCGCTCTGCCCCGGGTCTGCCAGGAACGCGATCGCATTGGCAACATCGTCCGGCGTAGCAAAGCGCCCCATCGGCACGCGCCCTTCAATGTCCGAATCTGCATACAGGCCCGCCGCTTGCGGTGCCACATCCATAGGTGTTTTTACCCATCCAGGGCATATGGCATTGGTCCGGACCCCGCGTCCGCCCCACTCCGCGGCAAGCGTCCGGGTTAGCCCGATTAACCCGTGCTTGCTTGCGTTGTAAGCCGCGCGATCAGCTACGCCGAGCAATCCTGCAATCGAAGCTACATTGATGATGCTGCCCGAATGGCTCTCGAGCATCATGCTTCCCATCTCCCGGCTCAGCAGAAACGGGCCTAGTAAATTCACATCCAACACTCGCCGCCAGTCCGCGGCGGTCGTCTTCTCGGCCGGCGCAATATGCGAGATTCCGGCATTGTTCACCAGGACGTCCACCTGCCCAAACCGCCGGCGCACCGTCTCGGCAATCTTCTGCGCGATGGCTTCCTCCGAGATGTCTCCGATTACCTCAACCGCTTCCTGTCCGAGCCTTGCAATTCGCCCACATGTTTCTTCGCAGCTTTGCAAATCGGTAACTAGCAGCGCGTGTCCCCTGCCGGCCAGAACCTCGGCTGTCCGCTGCCCGATCCCTTGCGCCGCGCCAGTAACGACGGCTACTTTCGAATGTGTCGCTATCTCCTGAAAATCTGCATATGGCACGACTATAGGTTACGCTTTCGATACACTAAGCCTCGATGAGATCACTCACCATTACTCTTGCTCTCACGTCGGTCGCTCTGCTGACCGCGAGCTTCCGTCAGACTAGCGGTACTGCAAGCTTCGACGGCCGTTGGGATCTTACGATCAACGCCGGCGGCGAGACTTACCCTTCGTGGATCGAAGTAAGTGGAGGCGGTACTCCTGCCGTTCGCATTGTCAGCCGGACCGGCAGCGTTCATCCGGCCGACACTGCGAAAGTGGAGAGCGGTCATCTTATCTTCTCGGAAAAGAGTGATCGCATTAGATGGGATCTGACCGCGAACGACGACAAACTGACTGGTAACCAGCACCGCGGCGACTTGGTCGGTCAGGTTACAGGCGTGCGCTCTCCTGTGCTTGATCGCAAAATGCCCTCGGCTTGGTCGAAACCCGAGCCACTTCTTAACGGCAAGAACCTCGACGGCTGGTCACCAAGCAACCCCGCCAAGAATCACTGGGTCGTTCAGGACGGCGTCCTCCTCAATCAGTCTGCCGGAGCAAATCTCCGCACCGATCGCAAATTCAACGATTTCAAACTGCACATCGAGTACAACTGCCCCAACGAAGGCAACAGCGGCATCTACCTCCGAGGCCGGTACGAAACTCAGGTCGAATACGAGGAGGTCGATCGGAACGACAAGTTACATTCGATGGGTTCAATTTACGGTTTCCTTGCGCCTGCCGTCGAAGTTGCTCCGCGTCCCGGTCAGTGGGAGAGCTACGACATTACGTTAGTTGGCAGGACTGTTACCGTCGTACGAAACGGTGTTAAAACTATCGATGCGCAGAAGATTCCCGGCATTACCGGAGGCGCGCTCGATAGCAACGAAGGCGAGCCCGGTCCGTTTTACTTACAAGGCGACCACACCGGCGGCATGAAATACCGGAACATCACTGTGTCTGTGCCAAAAACGTAAAACCGTTACAGAATAACTTAGTTGCCCGGATTTCCGTTTCTCTCGATTAACTTTATCTAATCGTCTCGCATTAGTTCTCACTAGTTGCTTACTGGTAAGTCGCGTCGTGCATACGTAAGTGGCTGATAACATTTGCCTGCTCTTCTTGGCCGCCGAAACGCAATACAGTTGGCATCTCTCCAACGAAAACCGTTGCGAGAGACGGAAAGCCTAAAGCTCTCCGAATGCACCCAAAGGAGACTCACATGAAACGCTTATTCACTAAGACTCTACTTACCGCCGGGCTCTCCGCTGTACTCGGGAGCTTTACCCTTACGGCTCAGACTCTGGCCCTTGTTGCCGACATTCCATTTGCCTTTCACGCGCAAGGAAAGGTTCTGCCGGCTGGAACATATCAAATGAAAACAAGAACAACTTCCGGATTCTTTCAGATCTACAATAGCGATCGAGAGATTTCTCAGTTTGTCTCAGCCCCCCTTCCGGCACACGCGAATCCGGTCCAGTCCAAGTTGACCTTTGCTAAGTACGGGTCGGAGTATGTTCTCTCGGAGATCTCTGTCGCAGGTTCCAGCCACACGAACGCTGTTTCGCAGTCGGAGATCAATAAAAATCTCACTCGGAATCTCGGTCTGAGTGCGATTGTTTCCGTCCCGCTTCGCGCCCGTTAATCATCAATCTTTGCTCGGCCCGGTGGTTTTGCGACTACCGGGCTTTCTGTCGAGAATTAATCTAGATTCTGCTAACTTGTCCGATAAGAGATTAGGAGTAAGCTTGTCGCTGATCACTCTCCAGCTCGAATCGGAGTACCTTTCCGAAAACTCTTCGTCCGTTCGGGAACTGCATCTTCCCCTGCTCGCACTGCTCGCCGCGAACTTGTTTGTTCTTTCCGGCGCTGCGTGTTTCGCTTTGCTTTACTTCTACTTGTAACCAGAGATACTCGACTACTTTCGCCAGAAGTGTTCCGCGACCACAGGTCGTAGCGACGATGCTCAATGCGGGAGCAATCTGGTATGCGGCCATCCGGCGCAACACTCATGCTCCCTTGATTGCGTTCTCCGACTTCAGGAAGAGCGGCTTTGGTGACCGTTCACTCAGAAAGTAGAGCTCTCCTTTGCCGAAGGCTGGACTATGAACGAAATAGATGCCATCCGTTGTCGGGGCGTAGGCCCTTCTCACAACTGCTGGAGACACAGCTCTTCTCTTTCGTGGCTTTAGAAGTCGAAAGACTCGAAACTGGAGCTCTGGTACCCGCAGTAGATTACTTGCATCAGGCGAACTTACAGGTGCGAACCCTCCATCCGAAGTTACTTTCTCTGCATCACCGGCATGCAGAGGAATGCGCCAGACTTCTGATCGCCCTGATGAGTCGCTTGAATAATAAATCCACTTGCCATCGGGTGACCAGGCTGGAACTACACCTGTACCCGTCGAGGTAATCTTGCGGCACGTTCCGCCGTCAACAGAAATCACGTATATCCTGGGCTGGCCATCAACTCTCGAATAGAAAGCGAGTTCAGTTGCTGTCCGGAGACCAGGCCGGGGATCCTGTTCCAGGGTTTCGCAGCGAGGTCAACTGCATCACTTCACTTCCATCTACCTTGCTGGTCCAAATCTCCCAGTACCCATATTGATTCGAAGCAAACGCAAGCCGTTTGCCGTCAGCGAAACACTGGTGTTTTGCTGCTGCGGGTAGAGGCAATAAGCCGTACAGACTCTTCCGCCGAATGCGCGGAGCGAAGATTGACTGTCCAGATATTCACATTCTCCGACTCGTGTACGTAGGCTAATTGTCCTTGTGTGGATATCACTGGAGACGACAGATCGTCGCCTAGCGCTGCAAGCGGTACTGGATCATCCGCCCCATTCGCGGAAGCTAGAAACAACTGCTGCCTTCCCCGTGATTTGACTCGAATACGATTTGCTTGCCGTCTGGCGTCCAGGCTGCGCGTGCGGAGAGGACGTTTTCAAAGCCTTGCCACGCCAGACGCCGTACCTGAGTTGCCGGCGCGGCATACGCCGTAAAGGGAATCATGTCGATCGAACTCACGCCGTGGCCACGGTCTCTGGTAAACGCCACGATTCCACTATCGGGCGAGACGTCTGGGGATATATCCTCCTCGCTTGCATTTGGTCTCGTCAACTGGTTGGTTGCTCCCGTTTGAATGTTGACAAGCGACAACCCCTGATACGAGGAATGAGCCAGTTTCTCCGACACCGCAGCGTTGCACTTCGAACGCTACAGGCTTAGCGCGGCTGACTGGCTGCAGACAATCGCATCCAGCTCAACCAGCTTTCGTTCGGGACCTCCCAGAGGCGGGATAAGCCATATCGCGCCTCCCCGCTGCTGCTTGCCACGGCAAAAAGCAATCCATCGTCCGTCCGGAGACCAAGCCGGGCTGTAATCGATTCCTTGGCCCGAAGTAAGACGAAGGATATTAGGGGAACCGATAAGCTTCCGGTAAATATTAAAGCTGCCTTGCGGTTCACCGTTCCAGGTAAATGTGATCTCGCGCCCGTCGGGAGAGAAGCTCGGCGAGTACTGATCGCCTGGGGCATTGGCAAGCGGAACAGCATCCAAATCGAGCCGGGTTTTTGAACCGGAGGCCCGCGGCCAAAGCATAAATGTCATTGTGGCAAGAACAACTGTTGCGCCGAAGGCAAGCCAAATCCACCATGAAAGCGATAGTGGCTTGCTCGAAACTGCAATCTCAGGCAGGCCGCGCTCCCGAAGCGAAGAAGACGTCGGCTCTTTGTTGTCTGCTGAAAGCGCTGCGGCCAGAGTCTCCGCCCCGCCATTATCGGACGGGGCTAAACTGACCACTTGGACTTGGCTCACGGCCGCGATAAATCGATATCCTTTACGCGGCACCGTCTCTATATAACGAGGCGCGTCGGCGTCATCTTCCAACGCTGCGCGAAGTTGTCGGATACAGCGGTTTAGCCCGGCATCAAACTCCACCGAAACATCGTCACCCCAGAGTTCGCGCTGAATGTCCTCCCGCATGACTAATTGGCCTGCATGCTGAAGTAACAGCGTTAAAACTTGGAATGGCTGTGGAGATAGCCGCATCAACACTCCGTTTTTGCGTAATTCTTGAGAGCTCAGACTCGCCTCGAACGCCCGGAATCGCAAAATAACACCAGGATCCTTCATGCGGTCTGCTCAAAATCTCCGTACTATTACCAGACATTCAGCATACTCTTCACGCACGGCGGTTCGCAAAGCCTCTCAGTGCAATCATTTTGCCGCGCATAAGAAGGCGCATCGCAAATCAGAAGCTCGCCCATTGCGATAACCGGCAGATTGCGTCAAAGTTCGATTTCGGAACAGCTATACCCCGGTGAAGACCCGGGACGCTCGAACGATGACCCACAAAAAATGATGACTTTGGATCAACTGTGCTGGATTGCAACAGCCTCGTATGCCATTCATATGCTCGAAGAACACACGCTGAACTGGCGGGATTGGGCGCATGATGCGTTGCGGCTCAAGGTCGACTGGAACGCCTTTTACGTCACGAACTCGGTCGTGATCATTTTGGGCATCGCGGCTGCGGAGGTCGCGCCGCAGATGCCGATCTTGGCGCTCTGCTTCCCGGCGCTCATGCTAGTCAACGGTACCTTCTTCCATCTGCTGCCGGTACTTCTCATGAAAGGCCGCTTTTCCCGGCTTGCTGACAACCGTTCTGCTGTTCTATACGGTTGGGATTCTCTGTTACCGGGCAATTTTACAGACCGGTCTGTTAACTAGACAAGCGTTCTTTGCCTCTTCTGCGGAAGGATTTTGTTAATGGCAGCGCCGCTCCTGTTCCTCAATTGAAGGACCGCTCTTATTTCTTGCAACACACGCAGTCAACTAACTCACAAGGACAAAACTAAATGCTCAGCCTCAAAAAGATATTTCGGATCGCACTGCTCGCAGCACGCTCGTTTCCGCTCTCGCAGCTGGGGAAGAACAGGAGTGCGCATCGCGAGCTGGTTCATCTCATCTCCCCCAAAAAGGAAATAGACTACGAAACAAGCAGGGTTGAAGCCAGATTAGAACTGAGCAGGAAGGCGCAGCAAAAGACCTCACGGTCGTTATGAACGGCAAAGACATCACGCAGCGCTTCAAGAAGGACGACGATGATCATAGCTGGGATGGGCGCGAAAGACTCTTTGCGGCAGACCTGTGGGAAATTGGACGGACTTCGAAGCGGCACTAACTCTCTTACCGTTCATGTCTATAGCGATAGCGGTCGCGAGTCGCTCGTCAACGGCGGTTCTTCGTTACTGCGCATTCGGGCTTGGGCGACGTTCCGCTGACCTGCTCTCATCAGTATCAATCAGTACCTCCGTGATCGATCCTTTGAACACGGCCTTACTATCAGTTACTCGATCGTAGTGAACGGAGACGCTCAGCTCCGGCAACAATAACAGCGGCAGCTGTCCAGCGGTACAACCAGCAATGCCGGCATGCAAGTGCTGGTGCTCAATCGACAGACTCTACAGAAAGTCGATTATCAATGTTTCGATACATCGACCTCGTCCGCCAGCTTTGAAACGTATCTTTCCACGCTGAGCAATTCTCAGCAGCCGGAGCTTGTCATTGCCTCTAGTTTTCTGAAAGCAAGCGGCTCGGGCTTGTCAATCAACACGAATGCTATCGGCGGAACCTTCTATCCATGTATTCCGAAATTCTTGTGCTTGACTCCCGCGGTGTACAGCGCTATCGGCGTACGCGGCCTTCCCGCCGGTCAGGCATACGAAACGTCTTTGGGTGTGACCCCGATACCGGGCGCCCCTTATTACGCCGCTTTGGCTGGAGTGCTCGTGAAAGATACCTTCAGCAATTACAATTTCGTACCTAATGCGATAGGGGCTTTTGTCAGATTCAAAGCAACGCTCGGAGACGCCGCTGGCAATCCAGCATCCGTCCAGATAGGGGACGAGGGCTCGACCATCATTTCTCCGCCGGCGCTTCCTGCAAACTGGGCCGGCGGTTACTGGCTGTTATTGATGCATAGCTTCGAGTTGACGCAAGTAGTCAGCTCCACTCTCTACGCGACTAATTCCAGCACGGCTCTGCAGGACAGCCTAGCTTCAGCTCTCATCAGTGCCCCCGCAGATAACCTCATCATCTTGACTTCGCTTCCAAGTTCCAGTGGTGCCGCGCCAGCCGTCCCCACCGCCAATCTTAAGGCTGCTATCGATTCCCTTGGCGGCTCCGGATACGCACTAGAGTCAACCGGCGGACCTGGTTTCGCATATACTCTCTTGAGCACAACCGATCCACGCGTGGCTCGCACGGAGGCGATCGTAAGCAGTTCGAAATATGCAGCGCAGGGCGAATCGGGAGTGATTAGCGGAGTGCTCGCGCGAGCTCACTCCAATTTGTATGTGCCAGTCGCGTCAGTGCAGGAGAAAAGCAGGGCCGCAGACGATGAAAACGATGTCCTTCAGTACGACTTGTATAACATCCTGGCGCAGCAGGGCAGCGCATTCCCGCTGCCCTCCACCGCGGCGCAGTAGCCGCTTACGCGTATTTGAGCAAACAAATCACGGCTGCTTTCGGCTGCAACACAGGCACGAACTGCAGCGATTACCGCTTCTACTATACAATACCGACGCAAAACACTTCGGTTTCAGGGAGTAGCTTCTCTCAGGTAGACCTTAACGGTTTTACGATAGGCGATTACAAGGCGGTGCAGGCGCAGTTACACACCGAAAAGATTGACGTATGCAATGTCTTGGACCTTCACACTAACTTGACGACGCTTTTTCTTCAGGAGAACTACAACGTGGGGCTCTTACTGAACACAGCCGGCGCCGAAGTCGCAGATGTCGAACCTCACGAATAGAATGCGGCGACGATTCTCAACATCAATCGGTTCACTAACCTGGCGCTAAATCTCGCCAAGCTGATACGAGTGCCTGGAGAGACGCAAGTAGTAGGGCTCACCCAGGCTTTTTTCCAGTTCGGAATGACTTACGAAAGCTCTGCAACCACGAATCTCGTACCCACGGCTCAGCTCAACCTTACGGCAGGTCAATTGGCGTCGGCCAAAGTGAGCCAGTATTTCACTCTGCAATCGGGAACGGACGTAGCTTTTGAGTCGATCCTCCAGGATTGGGGCAAGCTTTCGGTAATCGGCTCGAACATCGGAAACGCGGTTCCCGGTTATGCCTGGCAAGTCGAAGCTCCGGCTAACATCCTGGCCGCCTTCAATCTCAGTACCCGCACCGAGTTTTACAACGCCTTACTTCCGGTAGTCTATAGCGTCGACAGCTGGCATCGGCTCACCGACTACGACCAGAACAAGCTCGGCTATTGGCAGAGCTACTGCAGCCAGTACGGCTGCAACAGCTCCTGCGTTGCTTCCTACGGAGATCGACCCGGAGGTTCGTTCGTTGCTTATAAGAACCTGACCAATCTCAGTAGTTGGGACACATTCGTCATTACTACCGCCATTCATGGCAGCGATCCAGGTTTCACCAGTTACAACTTGGTCAACGACGTTTTGTTCGGCGCTCCTGCCCAAGACGGAACCGGAGGGCTCAATTTGGTGAAAGACCTGTTCTTTTCGACAAACTCCGCAGTTCCAGCGCGTTATGCCATCAATACGTTCGTGGATGGCCAGAACTGTGGCTGTAATCCGCCGACTGCCTTCTCAGATAAAGGTAACGCTTGCACCTCTAACTTCTAGAGATACGCAAAGCACGATCAAACTGGTAAAAGGTATGAATAGTCAATGCGCCGAAACTCTTTACTCCGTAACATCGCCGTTCAGAAATACATCTTGATCGCGTTTGCCACCCTCGTGCCGGATACTGTTCTCGCAGCCGACCTCACAATTCACTTGAATGGAAATGCATCTGTCTCGCACAAGACAGTCCAGTATCGATGCGATTCCGCCGGACCGAAAATGGGCGCACCTTCCGGCCCCTTTCCGGTCGAGTACATCAACGGCGGAGGAAACAGCTTGGTCGTCGTTCCAGTCGGAGGTAATTCGTTGATCTTTTCAAACGTGATGTCGGGCTCGGGAGCGCGCTACGTGGCACAGCAATACACCTGGTGGGAAGCCGGTGGCAAAGTCACCCTGTCGTCCGACTCGCTGGCTGGCAAGTCTCAATCCACTTGTGCGCCGGTCGGCAAGTGACCGACCGGCCTGATTCACTTTAAGTGATCTCCGCAACTGGATCTCACGCACGGTCCTCTGCCGGTCCGCTAAACTGAATATTCATGGCAGAACAACAAAACGCAGGGCAGACCGGACACGCGAGCTCGCCGAATATCAAGCAAAAAGAGAATCTCTACGAGGCCGAGTACCTGGGAAGCGGTACTTTCAAAATCAGCAAGCCCAAGCGGAGAGATGCCAAGCGCCGGCAATCCGCGCTAAAAGGCACCACACGCGGCGCTCGTAAGTAATTCAACGCTGCCCTACCAGTCACTCTAAAACAACTTATAAGTTTTGAGTGACTTTGTTTAGCGATCGCGGCTTATCCGGATTCAGGTGTTTGACCTCGGCTAAGCTCGCTGCAAAAAGCTGCGCCGGAATAATGTACGGTATGGGCGTATAAAGATCTTCTGGCAAGCGCTCGTGCGGCTGCGAGAGCCGGGCGGGAATTACCAGCGGCAGTTGCACGGAGCCGCTTACTTCTATCGCGTCATTGCTCTGGTCGGTGACAATCAGCGTTTCCGCCTGAATAGACTGCAGCTTCTTCAGGAGCTCGAGCATGGGGTCCCAGGTTACGCCCGAAGGGCAGAACAGAAATGCCGGGAACGATCTCTCGAGCATGGCGATCGGACCGTGCAGAAGATCGGCGGAAGAGAATCGCTCGGCGACGACATAGCAGGTCTCCATTAACTTTAGGGCGAACTCAAAAGAGTTTGCGTAGTTGAGACCGCGACCGACGCAGACAGCGTGCTGCATGAAGCAGTAGCGCTGAGCGCGCTCCCGAATCTGCGGTTCGATCTGCAGAGCGGCGGCCGCCCAGCCAGGAATCCGGGCTAGCTGATCCAGCCCAAGCGCCGCTCCAAGCGCATGCGCCAGCAGATAGAAGCAGGTGAGTTGGCCGGTATAGGTCTTGGTGGCCGCGACGCTTTTTTCTTTGCCGGCTCGCACAAGAAACGTCTCCTGCGCAAGCTTGGCGAGCGTGCTTTCGCTTTCATTGGTAATGCCAATCGTAAACGCCCCTGCGGCTTTCGCCCGCTCGAGAACAAGATTGGTGTCCGTCGATTCACCGGATTGCGAGATGGCCACCACCACCGCGTCTTTCAGATTTAAGTCCGAGCGATAAAGCGTAAAAATCGACGGGGCGGCAAGCGAGACAGGGATACCGGTGGTAATTTCGAGCAGGTACCGGCCAAACTGAGCAGCGTTATCCGATGTGCCGCGCGCCGCAAGGACCACCAGCGAGACCGGGTGCTTCTCAAAGTAGCCGCGCAGCTTCTCGGCACGGCTCCACTCACTATGGAGTGTGCGTTCCACCGCCTCCGGCTGCTCACAAATCTCATCGCGCATCGTAGACATGCTAGTGACAATAGCAAAGGAAAGCAGTTTGCCTGACTAGGCCCAAATTAGATCAGGACCCGTTCGCCGCGTCTTGCGCCAAGCAGAAATTGGGGGCTGATGTAATCGCTCACCGGAAGCCGCGTGATGGTCGGTTTTATCACAAGGAGAGTGTTGCTGGTCTGAGTTTCGCGCGTGTTGCTTGCAAGCAGTTGCCCAAGGCCAGGTATCTGCGCCACTCCGGCTAGGCCGGACCGCGAGATGCTCTTCGAGGAAGAATCGAGTCCCGCCAGAATGGCCCATTCCCCCTCTCGCAGATTGACGACGCCTTTAAAAGCGCGCTCGGCAATCGATGGGACCGTGTTGAACGTTTGCGAGCCTAGACTGCGGTAATCGGCTTCCACATCGAGCGCGATATCGCCGCTCCCGTTCACATGGGGCACGATCTTCAGATTGAGACCCAGATCTTCCAGCGTAATTTGCGGCGCAGGATTATAGATCGATCCAGCACCCTGCTGCGAACCGGTATAAATCGAGCTGGCAATCGGATATTTGTCACCCACGTGCAGGCTCGCCGTCTGGCGATCTGCCACCACCACGGTCGCCTCATAAATACTCTGCGCCACCGAATTCGAGTAGCTGGCAAACGCCGACGCATCAGCCACTGCCACGCCAAAGAGCGATGCGCCACCTCCAAAAGCCAGAAACTGAGTGGACCCTGTCGCGGCAGGTAGAACATTCTTCAGTCCGCCGCTCAGATGGCCGAAGTTCATCAGCTGAAAAGCTGTCTGAAGAGTGGCTCCATATTGAAACTTCCGGTCCGTATCCAGCGTGAGAAACTGCACTTCAATCGAAACCTGGGCGTGAGGCAAAAGCAGCGCCTCCATGAGCGAACGGGCCAACCGGGCGCGCGTAACACGATCGCGAATGACGACGGTTCTATTCAAACCGTTCCAACCGATGCTGCGAAGGCTCAACAATCCGCGCACTGCATTGGCGGCATCAATCAAGTCCCGCTCGGTAAGCGCCTCTTGCAGGGAGAATGTCTGGAGTGCGAGTGGCTCAAGCTCGTTGCGCTTCGTTTCGGTATCTGGCGCGAAGTAGATGAGTTTTTCACCAACCGGAAAGACAAATGTGTGGGTGGCCGCGGTAAGTGCTTCGAGCGCAGTCCGGAAATCGGCTCCTTGCAATTCGAAGTGAACCTGCTTCCCCGGCTCGATATCCTTATCGGCAAGAGCCTCCACACCGAAGGCCGCCGCTACCTGCACGACCAGCGACTTGGTGTCGGCGCGAAGATCGAAATCGTGTTTGGCCGGGTCAGCCTGGACATGCGGGAGCGGCGCAAGCGGCGCCAGCAAATCGGAAGATCCGCTTGAGATACGCTCGATCGGCGGCTCCGAATGAGCTGCCTCGCTTTGCGCGCTTGCGACCTCGCTGGTTATATCTGCGGTTTGTATTTTCGCCTGAGTGAGTAGCTTCGCTGCCGGAGCAAGAGCATCGCGATTCGCCCGATAAGTAGCGTTATGTGGGTCTCGCGCTGCCGCTTCCGCAAAGAGCAGGTAAGCACGCACGGTTTGGCCGGAGTCCCGCGCCTTTGCGGCTCGCTTGGCAAGCTGCGCTGGAACCGGATCGCTCGCGCACTGGCAGAGCGCTCCGCAGACAAGCCACAGAACAATCGAGAGCCTCAAACCTTTAATGACGCACAAACACTCAAAGACGTGCAGAAGCTTAGCTCAGACCGGTCCTAGTGACCCGGTGCAATGTAGCCCGGAGGATGTGCCGCCCCTTCACCAAAGAAGTACTCTTCCATCTGCTTGAGCAAGAATTCCTGTGCTTCTGTCGTTCCGAGATTCAGCCGGTACTCGTTCATGATCATCTTCATCTGCTCAACCCACATACGCCAGGCTTCTTTTGACACGTTTTCGTAAATTCTCTGGCCCAACGGGTGTCCGTCGAAGGGGACTTCGTCCAGCCCCGGAAGCTCCCTCTGAAGCTTGACACAAAAAACCATGCGTTCGGCCGGAGCGACCGGCCCCGAAGTGCTCGCCATACTTGCTCTCCTATTTGTCCAGCCAGAAACTGCTCGATCCGTCTCTCAAGCGAAGCGGCCCGACAGGCACCTCAAACGTCCGCACGCGTCAGCACGCAGGCCTTGAGGTTCCTTTATTTCTACTTCGAGGATAGCCTAGCTGGCGTACGGCAGAGCAAGCGGATCATTGACGAGGTAACCGGCCGCGCGATGCTTTGTCTCGTAGTCGTGAAAGCGCGAGAGACGCAGCGGGATCGGTTCTCCCGCCCCAAGTTGCTGTTGTAGAGCTTTCAGATAGCGGCGCAACATGTCCGGCCGTGAGGATTTGCGAATGCGGATCATCTGAAGGTCAAGAAGCAGATCCATCTCCCAACGCGTAAAGACGTTGCGGCGGACACTGCCGGTGATCAATTCCCCGACTAGCTGGCAGAAAGATGTCCAATCACAATTTTGTGCTCGTAATTCGCTCACTCTAAAGAGTGCCGGAACCCCCGAAAATTCTAAGAATTTTCTGCAATCCCCGCAAACAAGCTGCACTTCTTCTCTAGGAGACGCTCACAGCCGGCTTTTGGTCAGTGCAGTTTAGGTACCGAACTTGCGATGGCGATCTCTCCCTCATCTGCGTTCTGTCATTACGCACTGGGCATACTTGCAGTCTTGCTGCTTATAAGCGGGATCGACGATCTGATTCCTTTGTTCTTCTGGCTGCGGGATCGCGGGCGGCAAAAGAACCAGCCAGCCGTCGTCGAGACAAGTCAGGCGGAGGCGCAGGAGCGTGCGATTGCCATTTTCGTACCCTGCTGGCACGAGTCGGCCGTGATCGGCAATATGGTGCGCCACAACCTGGCGACCATCCGCTACCGGAACTTCGATTTCTTGCTTGGTGTCTATCCGAATGATGAACCCACCGTCTCCGCTGCCAATCAGCTGGCGGCTGAGTTCGGTAATGTTCACGTCGCCGCCTGTGGCCATCCCGGACCCACCTCCAAAGCCGATTGCCTGAACTGGATTTTTCGCAGGATGGAACTGCTCGAGCAGCAAGAGCATCGGAGCTTCGATACCGTGATCCTGCACGATGCCGAAGATCTGATCCACCCGCAAGCTCTCTCCTTGATTGATCGCGAACGAGCTTACTACGACATGGTGCAGGTCCCGGTGCTCCCCTTGAAGACGAATTTCGCCGACGTCACGCATGGCGTCTATTGCGATGAATTCGCTGAGTACCAGACCGTCGAGATGCCGGCCCGGCAAATTAGCGGATCTTTCGTTCCTTCGAACGGCGTAGGGACAGGCTTCGCCAGGGCGGTACTCGATAGGCTTGCGCGCGAACGGGACGGTGCCGTGTTTGATCCGGCTAGCTTAACCGAAGACTATGAAATCGGCGTACATATTCACGCCATGGGTTATCGTCAGGCGTTTGTGCCACTCATGCGAAGCGCACAAGACTTCGTTGCTACTCGCGAGTACTTTCCGCGAACGCTCAGGTCCGCCATTCGTCAAAGAACCCGCTGGGTCACGGGTATTGCACTGCAGTGCTGGGAGCGGCACGGCTGGCGTGGCTCGTGGCGAACACGCTATTGGTTCTGGCGCGATCGTAAAGGTCTGATCGCGAACCCCTTGAGCGTGGCTGCCAACGTTGTGTTTCTCACCGGACTTCTCGATTTCTTCGGGAGCACCGCCTTTCACCGTCCGTGGCTGTTCGATAACCAGGGTGCACTCCTCTCAACGCTTTGCGCCATCACCATGGGTCTGCAGTGCTTTCGGCTCGCCTTACGAGCCGCCTGTGTCGCCAGAATATTTGGCTGGAAAACGGCGCTTGGAGTGCCTTTGCGTTCGTTTCACGCCAACCTTATCAACGGCAGCGCATCGCTTCGCGCAATGTTTCTATATTTCCGGGCGAAGCAGCAAAAGCGCTCGCTCGCTTGGCATAAAACCGAACACGCCTATCCACATCGAGACGATCTACACGCCCATCGGCGCGAGCTGGCGGATGTGCTCGTCAGCTGCGGTTACCTTTCGGAAGATCAGATGCGAGAAGCACAGGAGCAGCTAACGGCAGAGTGGACACTTGACCTGCTTCTGCTCGCGAAGGGACTGCTCAGTGAAGACGCGCTGTGTAAGGCGATAAGTCTGCAGTCCGGGTTGGCCGCAGCTCGTATCAACACCGCCAACGTGAACGCGAAAGTGGTTCGGGGACTTCCCGCCCATATCGAGAAGCGATACGGCGTGCTGCCGTTCGAGGTCAGATCAGGCAAGCTGCTGCTGGCGAGTTCCCGCGTGCCGTCTCCAGGCATGTTCGAAGAAATCGCCAAGCTGACACATCTGCCCGTAGAACTGCAGCTCGTGACGCAGAGCACTTACGATGAACTGCGAGCCCTGCTCTAGTCTGAAAAGAGAGCGTTCTCGGCTTAAGTCCCTTCCCTAAACTTTGGCCGGATTAAAAATTTCGATTGGCGCGAACTCGGCAATTTTCCATTTGCTCTTTTCACGCACGAAACGGACATGAATTTCAGCAGCGCGATGCCGGCTTTCACCGGTTTGCGCATCGCTCAGCGTAATGGCCCAGCGGAGCGTCGCGACCAATTGATTTGCCGTATCCTGCTCCTCGAGAACATCCACTTCGTTCCTGATTGTGAAGGCGCCGGTCAGACCCGTAAAATAGTCCCGCAGCTTATCGTAATCTCGCAGCGATTTCGAAAAGTACGTCATCGCGTCCGAGGGGTCCCCGGCACTAAGCGCATTGGCCAGAGCGCCGACTTGAAAACGCAGTTGGCTCTCTTCGAAGCCGTGCAGCAGCGGTCCTGCGGCAGTCAAAAAAGCCGCACGGAGGCAGAAGCTTCTACGTCCGATAACTGCCATTGATGCGAATGTAACCTTCGGTAAAATCGCAGGTGAAAAAGCGCGCCTCTGACTGCCCGCCGCCATGTAAAACGATACGGATACGAACTTCGGCTTCATCAAGCTTCTGCTTCAACAAGGCTTCGTCGAATTCCGCCGCAAGACCCGCCTGGCACACCATCACGCCTTGCAGATAAATGTCTATCTTATGCGGATTAAAGGTCGCGCCAGAGTAACCGGCGGCGCAGAGAATGCGGCCCCAATTCGGATCGTTGCCTGCCATAGCCGTTTTCACTAAAGGCGAGTTCGCCACGGCACGCCCTACCTTGCGGGCATCGTCAACGGAAGCAAAGCCGATCGTGCGCACAATCACCAGCTTGCTCGCGCCTTCGCCATCGGCGGCGATTTGCTCGGCCAGCTGCTCCATCACGGAAGCAACTAGCTCTGCCACTACCAAGCGCTCCTTCTCATCAGGCTTCACCTTCGAAGCACCGTTTGCGAGCAGCGCTACCGTGTCGTTTGTAGACGTGTCGCCGTCCACGGTCAGTGAACCGTAAGAACGCTCGTTTGCCGGAACCAGCATTTCCCGCAGATGCCTCGCGCTGATTGCGGCATCGGTCATGACGAAACCAAGCGTCGTTGCCATGTTCGGCTGAATCATGCCGGAACCTTTGGTCATGCCCGCTACCCGCACCACACCCCGGCGCAGCCGTACTTCTTCAGCGGCAACTTTCATCCGAGTATCGGTCGTCATAATTGCCCGCGCAACAACTTCGAAATTGTCAGCCGACAATCTGCTCACTAGCGCCGGAACAGCATCTGTCAACAAGTTCGCTCCGAGCTCAACTCCGATCACCCCCGTGGACGCAGGCAATATGTTTTTAGCCTTCGTCCCGAGAGCCTTCGCGGCCGCTTCACAGGAGGCAACCGCTACCTCCATGCCGGTGCGCGTCGCACAGTTTGCGTTGCCCGCATTCACCAGGATCGCCGCCACTTTTCCTTTGCTCGCGCGTAGATGCTTGGACGCGAGTTGAACAGGCGCAGCCTGCACCACGTTGCGCGTGAAAACTGCCGCTGCTTCGGCCGGCGTATCGGGCACGATCAGCGCGATGTCATCTTTTTCCTGCTTCCGAATGCCGGCGTAAAGCGCGGCGTAGCGATAGCCAAGCGGAAGGTTCAAATCTGCTCTCCGAGCATCTGACCTTCAATCGGCCTATAACCGTTCAGAAATGCTTCGGCACTCATGCGGCTTTTGCCCGCAAGCTGCAGCTCCAAGATCTCGAAACGTGTATTTCCGCCGCAGCCCACAAGCAAACGGCGCGTTTCGCTTTGTAACACCCCCGGGGCGAGCTCGCTCGCTGCGTCGCCTGGTTTAACCGGACAGCCGCGCAAAATGAGCAGCTTCTCGCCGCGAAAAGCCGTATACGCTCCCGGCCAGGGCGTGAACCCCCGCAGACGGTTGTAAATCTCCTGAGCTGGGCGCCGCCACTCGATCAGGCCGTCCTCCTTTTTAAGGATGGGCGCAAACGTAGCATCGGCATCGTTCTGTTTCTGACGGTGAACCGTACCAGCTTCAATCTGGCGAAGGGCTTTCAGAAGCAGATCCGCCCCTATGTCGGCAAGACGTTCGCTCAGCTCTGGTGCTGTTTCATCCGGTTCGATCGCCACCAATGCGGCCAGCAGCATGTCGCCCGTGTCGAGGCCTGCGTCAATCTGCATGATGGTTACGCCCGTCTTTGTCTCGCCGTTCGCGATCGCCCATTGGATCGGAGCCGCCCCGCGATATTGAGGCAGCAGCGAAGCATGCACATTCAGAATGCCGTGCTTCGGCAAATCGATAATCGCTTGCGGGATGATTTGCCCGTATCCGACAACAACCATCAGATCCGCCGAGAAACTTTGCAGTAACTCCGGATTGGGCGGCCGGCGGACGCGCTCCGGTTGATGAATGGGAATACTCAGCGTGGCCGCCGCGGTTTTTACGGGCGACTCCGCCAAACGATTACCTCGACCCTTCGGACGATCGGGCTGCGTAAAGACTGCGGCCACCTCATGCTCCGAAGCAAGCGCTTTGAGCGACGGCACGGCGAAATCGGGCGTACCAAAAAAAACCAGGCGCATGCTAGTCTCCCGCTAGTTGTCCCACTCGCCGGTCTTTTGCAGCTTCTTGATCTTGCGGCGGATAATATCGCGTTTCAGCGCGCTCAGATGGCTGATAAACAAGATGCCGTTAAGATGGTCGATCTCATGTTCGAATGCTCGCGCGAGCAACTCCTCGCCTTCCAGCTCGAACGGCTCCCCCTTTTCGTTCCGCGCTTGAATCCTCACCTTACTCGCCCGCGTCACCGGCTCGCGAAAGCCCGGAATACTAAGGCACCCTTCCTCGCCGGTCTGTTTTCCGTCGCGCAAAACAATCTCCGGGTTGATAATCACCAGCTTCTTGGTCTCATCCTCGCCAACGCTCGTGTCGATCACCGAGATCCGCTTACTCAAGCCAATCTGCGGAGCAGCCAGACCTACACCTTTAGCCGCATACATCGTCTCCCACATATCGGCTATCAAATCGCGGAGCTCCGGCGTATCAAAATCCGTCACCGGGTCAGCGATTTTTTCGAGCACGGGCTCGCCATATTTCAGAATTGTTCTTACCATCGATGCTGCGAATTTAGAAGCTTTTCACCTGGGCTAAATAACCCTCGTAATTGCGCCTGATCTCGACCAGAGAGTCTCCGCCAAACTTTTCCAGAAAGGCGGAAGCCAGCGTAATCGCCACCATCGCTTCACCAATTACTCCGGCTGCGGGCACAACGGCTATATCGCTGCGCTCATAAGCCGCCAGAGCCGGTTCGCGAGTAGGCAGGTCTACTGACTCGAGCGGTCGGCGCAGAGTCGAGATCGGCTTCAGGAATCCTCGAACAAGTACATCCTGTCCGTTCGTAATGCCGCCTTCAAGGCCGCCCGCGCGATTGGAGCCGCGCCCGAACTCGCTACGATTCTTATCGTACGAAATGGTGTCCTGGACAGCGGAGCCATAGGACATGGCGCCTTCCTGCGCTAGGCCGATTTCGACGCCTTTCACCGCCTGGATAGAGACGATCGCCTGGGCCAGGCGCCCGTCAAGCCGCGTATCCCAGGTAATGTGCGAACCCAATCCGGGAGGAAGACCATGCGCGACAACTTCGAAAACTCCGCCGATCGTATCGCCGGTTCGATAGGCGTGGTCGACAGCTTCTTTCATGTGTCCTTCGGTCTCGGCATCCACGCAGCCCAACAGCACCTCGTCGCGCTCGCTAAGCGATACGATCTCCTCCCAGACAGCCTGCCGCGCCAGCTTTACTGGACCCACACCGACCACGTGACTGAGTACCTGGATGCCGAACTCGGAGAGAAATGTCTTAGCCAGAGCGCCCACCGCTACCCGCGCCGTCGTCTCACGAGCACTGGCGCGTTCGAGAATATAGCGCGCATCCGCGAAGTTGTATTTGATAGCGCCGGCTAAGTCGGCGTGGCCCGGGCGGGGGCGGTCCACCGGCTTCTCTTTACCCTCCACCGCATCCGCTGCCTCAACCGGAAGCGTCCCCGTCCAGTTCTTCCAGTCTTTGTTTTCGATCAAGATAGCGATCGGCGAACCAATCGTTTGCGAGTGCCGTACGCCCGACACGATTCTGACCTGATCGGTCTCGATCTTCATGCGCCCGCCGCGCCCAAATCCCTGCTGGCGGCGCCAAAGTTGGCGGTTTACAAAATCCAGACGTACGGGAATGCCCGCCGGCAATCCTGTAAGTGTGGCCACGAGGAACTCTCCGTGAGACTCCCCGGCGGTTTCGAAGCGAAGCATCTTTTATGGTACCCATCCGCAGCTTTGGTCCCGCGGCGAGACCTCCTGCCAAACATTTTCGTAATATTCGTCGTGCTCGAGCCCCGTCTCTGAAAAGTTCAAGCGCTCTCAGCCTCCACCTAAAAGAGTGTTGGTCTGGTTTCTACTTTCGCAGTGGGATAATCCAGGCAGGCGAACCACTTTGCGCGACACGACAGTCTCGGTCGAGAGCCGGGTGCGGACAGCCGTTGAGGCAGCATGGCTCCGAAGATTGCTCGTCCTGACAATCGACGAGCTTCCGGTCGGTCTGTCCCTTGTGCTCGGCGGCACAGCCGCGCTCTTGCTGCTCGGCACGGGCATTCTAAGTTGGCCGGGTCTCGCTTTGCTCGCGTTGGCTGGCATTGCCGTCACAGTTTGGCGCGTTCATGCGCGCGTGCTGGGCCGCTACCGTCTAGCGCAGCTGCTTGATCGCCGCTTGGGTTTGGCCGACTCTCTTTCGACAGCTTGGTTTTTGCTCGAGTCCGCAGATCGGAGCGGCTCGGCAGTCGCGCACCTGCAAATTTCGCGCGCGGAAGAACTGGCGCAACACATTCACGTCCCCGCAGCCCTCCCATTCGTCTGGAGGCGCGCTTGGGCCGTCACCGGCGCGTTGGCGGCCCTGGCCATCGGCTTATTCGCTGCGCGCTATCTGCTGACCAGTAAGCTGAGCCTCGACCAATCTTTACTTCCGCCGCGATTGCTGCCCGCCGCTGAACTTTTGGCACGAGCCAAAGAAGCCCTCGCACCGCACCCCCCTCCCGATCGTCGGGCGCATAGCGGGTTCCTCGCTGGGCTGCAAAATGAAAAGCGGCCGGCGCCGGACAAAGACCACGGCGAGAAAAGTCCCGAACCGAAACCGGATAAGTCAGGGCCCAGCAGCGTTAATTCAAATGAGGCGGATCATTCGCAAGTACCCGGAAAGGATTCGGCCAACTCACAACACGGAACCGGACAGCGCCAGGCAGGCGAGCAAAGCGCAAAGCAGAACGAAAACCCGGAGCGTAACCCGTCCCGGCAAGACACTTCCGGAAAAAACCAGGATCGCGAAAGCGGCGAGCAGCACTCCGCTAGCCTGATGAGCAAGATGAAAGACGCCTTGAGCGGGCTTATGGAAAAGCTCAAGCCGGAAACGCCGAAAGGCCAACAGCCGGGGCGCAATTCCGAAGAGCAAAAGCCGGGAGATCAAGCGTCCGAGAGCAATCGTCGTGACGGCGAACAGGCGCAAGGAAATCCAAAGGATTCGCAGCAGAATCAGGGCGAAGGACGGCAGGGAAGCTCGCAAACTCAGGCGCAAGCGCAAGCGACCGAGAAGTCCGCCGCTTCGCAAAGCCAGGTCTCAAGCGAGAGCGCCAACGGCAAAGGCTCCGACGCGCACTCCGGCATCGGGCGTCAGGACGGCGAAAAAGCCCTCAAAGAAGCGGAGCAGTTGCGCGCAATGGGCAAACTGCAAGAGATCATTGGAAAACGTTCCGCTAGTCTCACAGGCGACATGACCGTAGAAACACGCTCCACTCGTCAGCAGCTTCAAACTCAGTATTCGGGGCGGATTGGACAACACGCCGACCTCGGCGGAGAAGTCGGCCGCGACGAAGTGCCCCTCGCTTTGCAAAAATATGTTCGCGATTACATGGAGCAAGTGCGGAAACAACCGGAAAAGCGGCAGTGATCGCGCCGCCACGATAGGAAGGATTCTATGGAAGAACAGTTAGTCGGCACCTTAACTCACGCCAATTACAAAGCTGAGATATTCAGTACCAGCATGCCAGGGGAATTTAAGGTTTGTTACCAGGATCCAGGCGGCAGATCGATTGAGGAAGCTCCGCTCACCGGCATCAGTACCTACAAGCAGCGCGAAAGCGAAATTGCCGATCGCCTCAAGCAACTCTCTGAGGGTGCGCAACCGAGCGCAGCTCCAGATCTAGGCGACCCGGGCGAGTACTGATACCGGCGCGTTAATTCGCGGTCTTACCTGTCGTCATCGTCATCGTCGCGGAATTGCGTGCCCGTCCGTTCCGCCGGATACGGTGTACCCTTCATGCCTTGCCAGACGACTCGATTGAACTTGTCAGCATCGATCCGATCCTCCGCACTGAAGTCGAATCCTTTTGTTGCTAGAGCCCAATAGTCAGCGTTGTGAGTAAACTCTAGGTGGCTACCCGAGGCAGCGAGGGAGGCACGCTGCGCAGGTTGTAAAGGAAGCGAGGTGTTCAATAACGCTGCCGAAGGTTTTGCCTCGAAGCTCCAGCTTCTCTGGTTAAGATCGAAGATGTCCGTCATCGGGCGTGCGGTGGCGGTATTTAAATTCAGGTGGTCGAGACCGAGTATGTCTTCGATCGTTCTCACCATGCTGACGGTCGTGTAATAAGTGGAAACAATAGCTCCTTGCTTGACGTAAGGACCTACCACGTAGGCAGTGGTTCGGTGAGCATCCACATGGTCCGGACCGTCCTGTGAATCATCCTCAATGCTGAAGATCAGCGTGTCGCTCTTATACGGGCTGTGCGCCACGCGGTCGATCAAGCGTGCAACCGCATAGTCGTTGTCGGCTTGCTGTGCTTCGGGAGTGTTGACGCCCGAGATTGCTGTCTTGAAATCGCCCATGTGATCTTCTTGCAGCTGAACGATCTCGAACGCAGGTAGGTTCTTCTCGCGGACAAAGCCGTCGAACTCCCGTTCCCACTCCGCTTCGCGGTAAAAATCAGGGTAAGCCGGATCGAAACCGCGATAGTAAGGATCGCCAAACTTATACAACTCCGGATTTGCCGGCCGCGACATCACCACGTGCGCCTGAAACGGATGCGGCTCGCGCGGCGCATCCAAGCTGGTATCGCTCATGCATCCGTACTCGCGAAATGTAAGGCCCGCACGCAGAACAGCGTCCCAGATATAGCCTTTGCCGCGCGGCGTACCGGCCGGACCATCCGGCTCTGCCACGTTGATCGCGCCAGGCAGCAGGTCGGGATCGGACGGCGTCTTTGGATTCGCCTCTTGACGCTCGCGCACCGTGGCGAGGCCTACGTTCAGATCGCGATTCGTACCTTCGTACTCGTAATTTGTCCCTCGGCCCGCATAGTTCAGGATCACTCCCTTTATGCCGAAATCCGACTCGCGCCCGGACGTGCTCCAGGGCCAGCCGTCGCCGCTGACTTCGCCCGAGTTAAAAAAGTTATCGAGGTCTACGAAACTCCGCGCCATCCGATGGAAGTTAGGCGTGATGCGTTCCCCAAACTCGGTCAGCTTCGGATCACCGTTCCCCTTGCCGAGATCGCCCAGCACCTGGTCGTACGTGCGGTTTTCTTTTATGATGTAAATCACATGCTTAATCCGTGACCGAAGCGCTTTCATCGTCGCCTCGTCGCGCGCGTCCTGCTTCGCGCTAAGCGCATTGTTCGAGATCACCTGGCTCGTAAGGCGTTCGAGCGTCTTCCCGTCCGGAATGGGAAGGGTCAGGAATCCGGCCTTCTCCAGCTGGAGGATATAAGAATTGCGGGAAAGCACAACGTCAGGGCCGGGCTTCATGCCCGCAGTCGCTTTCTTCTCGGCGTGCAAGTCAGGGTTCGGCCCCGGCGCACTCTTTCCGTTCACGATGTACAGCATCCGATCGTCTCCGTTCACCGCGACCGCATCCGGATACCATCCCGTCGGCAGCAAACCCGCCACTTCGGAAGGCGGCCCATTTTCCCCGAGCCGGATCACCGCCACCGAGTTCGATCCGCCATTCGTCACAAAGAGAGTTTTCTCGTTTCTTGCGAGCGCAAGGTCATTGGGAGCACTGCCCCGATAAGCTTCTACCCTCCCCATCAGCGCCCGCGGCCCGGTGGTGGAAATGGATTCAAGCACTGCGTTCGAGTGCGTGTCGATCACCGCAACAGCGTCGCTGTTGTCCTCTGCCACAAACAATCGCGAGCCATCGCGATTTAAAACCATCTTGTTCGGATTACCGCTGAGCTTAATGCGGGCGCCGATCGTGGGCACCGCTCCTAAATCCAGCTTCACCACTTCCCGATCACGCAGACAAGAAACGTAGGCCGTGTCGTTGCCGTTGGCAACAACCCAGAACGGGTATTCACCGCCGGGCACTCCTGCATCTTTCACGTTGTTCTTGCCCGGCCGCAGGTCGATCTCGTGCGCCACCCGTCGCCCGCTCGTATCCACAATGGAGACCGAATCGTTGTAAATATTTGCGACAAGCACCGTCTTGCCGTCGGCCGTTACGGCAACCCCGCCCGCTGCCAGTGGCTCTTTGCCGGGCGTGAGTCCCAGGCCTGAAGTGTGGCCCAGCTTGATCGGCTCACCATCCTCGTTCCACTGCCCGTCATTGCGCAGGGCAAAGCTGTGTACGTTATCGTCAACACCGCCCGAGACGTAGAAGCTTCTGCCGGAAGGCGCCCACGCCAGCCCCGCAAAGGTATTCGGCACTTTCAAAACCTGCTTTTTGCGAGCCTCGCCTTGCGAGATGTCGTAGACAAAAACGTACTCTTCCGATGCATCGGCAATGGGCTTGCCATCGTCCCCGTTGATACGGTTGAACCCGCTGGTCAGGACCAGCAGCGTTTTCATATCCGGACTGGTCGCGGCACTCATCGCTTGCCCAGCGACAAACTGCGGAAACTCCTTCAACCCCGGATTCAGCATCTCGAAATGCGCGCCGGGAACGGCCATCGGAGTAATCCGCTTGCCCGTAGGGAGCAGCGTGCTGTTCGAGTTACCCTGTGCACGCGAGTTGCGGGTGCAGCTTACTGCTTCCATCAGCAGAGCCGCGGCGCCTAGTAGCCGTAAAAAACGTGAGCACCGTCCTAAAGACTCGCGGCCGCTCCGCCGCCCCAGTTCAGTTCTCACGTTCTCTAATCTACGTGATCCCTACCATTCGATGCGAGCGCCAACCTGCCCGGTGCGGCTGCCGCCGAAGTCAGCTCCTTGCGCGCTTGTGATCACACCCACGCTCGAGCTCGTTATATTGAGCTGCGGATCAGCCAGATTGGTATGGTTCAGCACGTTCGTAAAGGATCCTTCTACCTTGATTCGCACGTGCTCTGTCACTGCGAAATACTTGGCCAAACCCGCGTTCATGTTCACCGTTCCCGGCCCGACAACGGTCCCGATCCCGGCCGTTCCAAACCGTCCAATCGGTGCGGCGTACTGCGGGCTCGATCCGATGTAACATCCCGAGCCAGGCTGCCAGCCCGGCGTGTTCGGACAGGTGAAAGCTCCCAGGTTAAACCAGTCGCTGCGGCTGTGACTGCTTAGATTAGGAGCGCCCACAAGATCCGGAGCCTGGTCGCGTCCGATAACACCGGATCCGGTACCCGAAGGATCTCCGCCGCTGAAATACGGCGTTTCAAAGGGCCCGCTCTGCCACAGGAAAATCGAACTCAGCTGCCAGCCGCCGATGGCCGCATCCACAAACCGATTCATGCTCCCGCCGAACTTACGCCCGCGTCCGACCGGCAGATCGTAGATCGCCGACGTGACCCACCGATGCCGCCGCGTCGCGTAGACGTTTCCATATTCGTGCTTCAGGTTGTAAAGATCCATCGTTCGGTGGCCGGAGTTCTCGTCGGCGAAATGATCGGCCGCATAGCCCTGGTTATCCGCCAGATTCTTCGCCCAGGTCCAGGTCGATTCGAATGTAATGCCGGCTCGCGTCCGGTGATTCACTTCCACCTGCAGCGATTGGTAATTGGCATTTGCGCCGTTGGCTCTCGTGTTCACGACGCCCCAGTTCGGAAACGGACGGCTGCTCAGCGGCTGGTCGACGTAATAGTTTGTTGAGTAATACGACTGATTCAGGTTAGGCGACCAGACCAGATCGCGGGTTGCCATAGCGATGTATGAAACGCGCAGACCGGTCTGAAAACCAAGATCCCGGTCTACCGAAATATTCCACTGCATCGAGTACGGATCTTTCCAGTTGATCTGATTGGCCGTTCCAAAGTACGCCGAGCCGAGCGGCGCTATTGCGCCTAGCCCGGGTAGCTGCGTGTCGGGCCAGGTAAAGATCGGCTGGCCGTTTGCGTTCGAGTTGTTGTACGTTCTGGTATTCGATTGCAGCGTTCCCGTCAACGCGTAATAGATGGAGCCGAGAACTTCGGTATTAAAGACTCCAAAGCCGCCGCGAATCACAGTTTTGTCATTGTTGAAGGGGCGGTAGGCAAAACCGAAGCGTGGAACGAAGCGTACCGGAGCCTCGCGCAGGGAATTCGGCAGATGCGCGTTGCTGGCCGATAGCACTGGCGTGCACGGCGCTCCATTGGCAGACGGACCTTCCGTGCTGTTCAGTTGCGGGCAGGCGTTAAAACTCTGAAGATATGCCGGAGCGAGCGTGGATTCCGCACCATCCGGGTAAACAACCGCCCCTGATCTCGCAACCCTCGGATCGAAGTTGCCGATATTGCCATTTGCATCTTGGTAACCCGGATGAAACTCGATGCGCAAGCCGTACTCGAGCGTTAGCTTCTGGCCGACCTTGAAATTGTCCTGCCCGTACCAGTTGTAGTGATTGCTGCGGCCGTCGTTATCGTTCTTCACATTGTCCACCGATGTATTGATCGGAGCGCCCAGCAGAAAGTCGGCAAAGGGCACGCCCGTGAACGAGCCATCAAAGCTGTAGCCGCCGTAATTGTCTCCCGAAGTAAACCCAAGCGCGGAGACAGCGCGAATGCGCCGGTAATCGAAGCCGTACTTCATCGTGTGCCGGCCTTTGTTCCAGGTCAGATTATCCGTGAACTGCCAGGTATCGTTCTTCGTTGTCGATTCGCCGCGATCGGTATTCAAACCCGTGAAGTTCGAGATTGAGATGTCAGGTAGTCCGTTGAAAGGAAACTCCGGCCCGATGCCATTCAGGCCCAGCGTCTTTGTGAATGCTCGCCCATCGAACGGCAGTGTTTGCGAGGCATTATTCAGCGTGAAGCCAAACCGTGCTTCATTCAAGAGCGTGGGCTTGATGGCGTAATTATGGGCAATCACCAGTAGCTTGTAGTTGTCCGGCAACGATTCCGTGGGAACCAGCAGATTTTGAACTCCGAACTGGCTGATGTCTTTCCACGTCCAGCGGGCAAAAATCGATTGCTTCGAAGTCAGGTAGTGATCGCCGCGCAGATCGTACTGATTGGAGGTGTAGCTGTTGTCACGATTGACGATGTAATTAGCCGCGTGAAAAGTCGTGAGGTCGCCGGCATTCGGCAGCGGATACAGATTCAAAATCTTAGCGGCAACAGGGTTGATCTGCGATGCGTTGAGCTTGTTGCCCGGTATCACGTTGCCATTCAGGTCTTTCAGCGTAACGCCCTCTCCGCTGAAGTCGCCGGCGCGCTCCGCCGCAGTCGGCACGTCGTTCTGCAGCACCTGCTGCCTCGGATAGCGGAACCCCTCGTACGTCCCGTAGAAAAACGTTTTGTCCTTCCCGTTATAGAGGTGCGGGATAACCACCGGCCCGCCCGCCGATGCTCCAAAATCGTTCGCTACCAGCTGCGGTTTCGTCTGCTGCCCGAAAGCAAGCGAGTTCAGCGCACGGTTTTGCGTATACCAGAAGAGATCACCGTGAAACTGATTGGTGCCGCTCTTCGAGATGGTCGTGATATCGCCCACCTGGCCATACTCCGCAGGATTTCCTACCCCCTGAACTTTAATTTCGGCAATCGATTCGGTGGATGGAAAAGCATTCGTCAACGGCGAATTTCCTCCTACGTTCGTAATCGAGATGCCGTCGAGCGAGTACTGTGTTTGCGATTGAATTCCACCTTGGATGGACAAATTGCTGCTCGCGTCTGCCTGCACGCCCGGCAGCACTTGAATCAGTTGGTACGGACTGGTGTTGCCGTTAGCGCGAATGTTGGCCGGCAGATTCAGTAAAGCCTGTGGATCGAAGCTCGCCTGAATCACCTGGCTATCGGTGGCAATCACGCCTGCCTCCGAGCCGTTCACCGTAACGCTCTGCTGCGTCTGGCCAACCTGCAGCGCTGCATCCACGCGCAATGTCTGCCGCGCAATCAATGCCAGATTTGTTGCCTCGTAAGTACTAAATCCCGCACTCGTAACAGTGATCTTGTAGTGCGCCGGTAGCAGATTTTCTCCGTCATACTCGCCGTTACCGTTGGTCTTCAGTTCACGGCTTGTATTCTCATCCGTGTTTGTGATGGTTACGTTTGCGTTGGCCACGCCCGCGCCGGTCGGATCGGTGATCGTTCCCAATATCGCTCCGAAAGTCGATTGCGCTGGCAGTGTCTTGACCATTGCCATGCACCCAAGTGCCAACAAGAATACCCGGAACACACTTCGCATTACAGCTTCTCTCCTGAGCCATGAATTGACTTGAATAGGAAGGCTAACATTCAAAAGTTACTGTCGTATTACGTTTTCCCGGTCTGAGTTATGGCGATTACAGGATTCTATAACGCAGCTGGTACTTTCTCAAAGCTTTTTAGACCTACGGCTGCCTCTTGGCGCGAGAACCGGCAACCGCGCAGTCAACTTTATAGACTGAGATAAGTACATGCCAACCTGTTCACATACAAGTCATATCCATCCCGCTCATCCCAATACTCAGGGATGCGAAGAGTGCCTCAAGACAGGCGATCGCTGGGTTCACCTGAGAGTATGCCTCGATTGCGGGCACGTCGGCTGCTGCGACTCATCGAAGAACCGGCATGCCACCAAACACTTCAAAGGGACCAAGCATCCGCTGATTCAGTCCGGCGAACCGGGTGAGGATTGGATCTGGTGCTACGTGGACGAAGTGATTCTAAATCAGGCTTGAGCTCCGCCCACCTAGAAGCTTTCCGTTTTCCAGAGGGTCCGAGTTCCGGCCTCCAGTACTGATTCTTTTGTTGCAAAGACCAGGACTGCAACTCCCGGAACATCGGGCGGTCCGCAAGAATTACTCGGTCGGAGTGAAAACCTTCCACTGACGCATACAGAAAACAGCCTTGATCTGTCAGAGCGACATCTGATTGCCGGTTGGCATCGAAGCTAAAACTAAATTTTCCTTTTGGGTCCGTTGTTGCCATCAATCGCTCGAAGGTCGGACACGAGGCGTTGATCTCTACCGGCCGTTCAGGTCGTTCTCCAGTGCTAAAGGCGACCGAGCCGCGAATCCGTTTGTTAGCCCCGAGGCGGGCAGCTTCTTCGATCTCGCGATTGTGAATCAAATTGGGGTCAGAGGCATCCGGGACCCTTTGAGGCTTGCTCCAGATCAGAGATGCGCCACACGCCAGCACCGCAAACCGCAGCATACGCCGCTTACGCATGCTGCCAGCTTATCGCTACAAAACACGACTCTGCATCGCTTGCGAATCCAGCAGACTTCTGTAACTCGCGAGCGATTCGGTTTGAAGACCTTCCACCTTTGCGCGGTCGTCCCATTTTCTGAGCCGGACGGCAGATTTGAAGTAAGGATTTCTTTCGAATGTCTCCACTTCTTCGCTCGACATCGGGCCGCCCTGCAATCGAAGGCTCAGCACCGAAGCAGGACTAAGCGTCTCTAAGTAAGCTGGCTCGGTCGCGCACAGATAGCGCTTGGCCGCTACGTGCAGCAAAACCGCTTCGCATACGCCGGCTGCGAAGCGCTGCTCCAGCCACGCTTGTCCAATCTCTTCATGCCGCGCGTCGATGCCATGCTCGGCAATGTCTTCGGGCAGATCCTCAATCAGGTGGCCGAGGTCGTGTAGCAAAGCCGCCGCGATCAACTCTTCCGGAGCTCGCTCCTCGGCCGCAAAGTGCGCCGCTTGCAATGCATGTTCCAGCTGCGAGACAGGCTCTCCAAAATAAGCACCCGCCCCGCGTTTCTCGAAAATTTCAAAGATTTCGTCGGCTACCGTCATCGCTCGCTCAGGACTTACGCCATCTTACTGAACCACGTTACGGAGCCAAATTACTGAACCACATCACTGAACGACGCCGTCAGGCAGTGGAACGCTTCGGCCCCGCGTCGGCAGCAGCAAGCCAGCTGCGGCTGCCGAAAGCAGACTCACCCCCGCCAGCATCGCAAACACACCTTGCCAGCCAAACGCAACAGACACGCGCGCCACTGTATCGCCTGCCATCACGCCGCCCAAGTACCCGACGCCGTCAATAATTCCAGAGGAGGCAGCGCCTGCCTGTCTACCCCCAAAGTCGAGTGCCATCGCGCCCGCCAGGTAAGAGTACGGCCCGAGCAGTGTAAAGGCAACTGCCCCGATCAGCCACACCGGCGTGCTGCCTGTTGTGCCGGAGCGAACGTAGGTCAAGGCCAGTAGCCCGGCAGTCGCAAACGTAAGTCCGACGCACATCACGAGCGCTCGCCCCCTTGCGCCGAGCTTATCGCTGAGCCATCCGCTCAGCACAACTGATACTGCGCCGACTGCCGGGAAGATCGCACTGGCGGAGGCAGCTCCTGCCTTCGTGAAGTGGAGAAAAAGACGCAGGTATGTAGGGATCCAGGTATTGAACGTTTCGCGTATCAGAGTACAGCCGAGCGAGAGCGCGCAGACAATCCAGAAGGCCCGATAAGAAAACAGGGTGCGAACAAGATGAAGCAGGCTGTTCAACGGATGCGCGCCCGGCAAACTGAGATCGGTGTCCGCTGAAAACAGATTCAGCGGGTTGACCACCGGCTCCGTAAAGCCCAATTCGGTGCGCGAATTCCGCAGCAGCAGCAGATTCGCAAGTAAGAGGCTGCCCGCCACCGCGGCCGCAAAGTAGAAAAGCGTGCGCCAGCCGTACCCAGCGCGAATCAGCATGCTCATCCACTGCCTGGCGAGCGCATCACCGATAAGATAGCTAAGACTCAGAATACCGAGCACCGTCCCGTAGGAAGAAAAAGAAAACCAGCGCGAACAGACTTTCACGAGTCCGGCCCAGCCGATTGATTGCAGCAGCCGGTTGCCGATCCACGCCATTGTCCAGATCGGCAACGTGCCCGTGGCCGCGAAGAGCAGAGTAAACAGCACCGCGCCCGCGAGTCCCGCGACGAAGCTCCTCCGCCCGCCCCAGACGTCCGCAAATCCGGCCAGTCCGAACTTGCCGGCGGCATAAAAAAGCACACCCCAGGAAGAAATCGCTCCCAGTCGAATCGTCGCGCTGTCGGAACTGTAGCCATGCCGGCCTAGTTCTTCAATCAACAGCGGCATGGCCACCGAAAGATCCGAGCGGCAGAAATAGTATCCAGCGTAGCCGCCGAAGAGCAGAAGTAGCGTTAGCGCCTGACGCCTGCCAAGACTGTCGCTCATGCACTCTTGCCGGGCGAGAGCAAACGGTCAATTTCGTCGAGCACCGGATCGATCTCAGCCAGGCTATCTACCACAAAGTGCGCTCCCGCAGTTGCCAGTTCTTTGCGTGCAACCGCTACCAGTCGAGCCTGCTCCGAGCCCGGGAGCTTTTCGAGCTCAGACCGCGAAAGCCCAATCGCATTCCCGGTTCGCGCGACGCCCACTGACCAGACACCGGCGTTCAAGCCCTCGAGGATATCCGAAGGAGTATCTCCGATTTTCACGATCGAAGCCAGCGGATACACTTGCAGCCGCACCGCCGCCTCGAAAACCATGAAAGGGTGCGGCCGTCCTGTTCCGGCATCTTCCGGAGACAAGCTGCAATCCGGACGATAGCCTTCGCGAGCGGCCTCCTTCACCAGCCGATCGAGCATCTCACGCGTGTAGCCGGTTGTGCTGCCGATCTTGAGACCCCGCCCGCGAGCCCGTTTGACAGCCTCCACCACGCCGGGAATAACAGCGGAATACTGCGTCAGACATGCGAGTTGCAGAGGAATGAACTCGGCATAAACTCGATCGCCGAATTCGGCATCCGGCATGCTGCCATACTCGCGGCGCCACGCGTCCCCAATCTCTGGGATCGCCAGGATCCTGCCGATGTGATCGCGCTTGGCAATGCCCATGTCGCGGCGCGCCTGTTCCTCTGAAACGTCAATTTTGAATTGCGCAAACACCTGCTGCAGAGTGCGCACGGGAGCCAGGCTGCCGAAGTCAACCGTCGTACCAGCCCAGTCGAGTATCAGCGCCTGCAAACGGCCGTGCGGCGAAAGCGCACGCGGAACCCGATCGTGAAGCAGTGTCATCGAAGTACTTCCATCTCTTTCAAGACTTGTTCAGCCAACCCGAATGACATCGTCATGCCGATGCCGCTTGTGACAACCACCATTCGAACATTCCCGGCCGGTTCTAACACTACATATGGCTTATCCGGATGCTTGGCGTAGACACCGTGCCAGGTCTCTGCCATAGACAGCTCGGGAACTCTCAAATGCGCCCCTGCAAACTTCAGAATGAGCCGGTTGATCTCAGGTTTGTCGAAGATATCGACCTCCAGTCCGTACTCGTGACTATCGCCAAGCGTCAACTCTCCCCGCGACGTCTGCGAAACCATCACGTGAATGCCTGCACGTACCAGGTCGGGCAACTCGGCCAGATAGCGTGCGCGCAGCGCTGGCAGACTTTCACAAATCTGGAAGGTCGGGTAATGCGTAAAGCTCAATCCGAAGGCGAGCGAGGGGCCGAGCTGCCATCCGGCCGGCTGCGGCGCCGTGCGCAGCATCTGAAGCTTGCATCGAGTGATGCCGCTTGCCTCAAAGTGATGGGGGAAGAGTGTCTGAAAGTCATCTCCTGCCGCCACGATCACAAAATCTGCCGGCCAGTCTTGGCCGTGGGTGGAGACAAGCTGCGCTTGGACGTCTCGCACGGCAGTGTTGAATAGGAACCGCACCCCGTAGCGCTCGCTGAGGAACTCGGGCAGGCGCGCCAACACCTCTCGCGGGTCCACCGTTAGCTCGGCAGCGCTCCATAAGGCCCCAAGCAGACCATCCTCCCGCAGTGCACGCGTTCGCGCCAGAGTTTCATGCCTATTTAGCCAGACACAGTCGTATTGCAAGGCCGGCCCACGCTCGGCAAACTCCCGCCCGAGCGCTGCTTCGTCCTCGTGATACGCAGCATGCAGCGATCCCGTAGGCAGATACGGCAAGCGCGCTTCCTCCAGAATCGTCACCCATAATTCGCGGCTCCGCAGTGCCTGTTCGTGCAGCACTCCCGGGGGCTGGCCAATTGGCCAGATCATTCCAAAGTTGCGGATGGAGGCTCCGATCGCAGCAGGGTTGCGTTCAAAGACTGTCACCCGGAAACCGGCGCGGGCGGCTAAATAGGCATGCGCCAGACCTACGATTCCGGCGCCGACAATCGCCACATCGGTGCTACCGGCAGCCATTCCGGCCTAACACAATACCCGTAACATCATCTGGAGGGTCCGTGGGCCGCCCCGCTCCGCGCCTTGGCTCTGCGTGATCTGTCCGAAGTATTGCGAGACGGTGGGATGCGAGAGATAGCCGTTATGCGCGGCAACGCAATCGGGCCGCTGCTGTTTCACTGCACGCTGCGAAGGATTAGTGCCGGAGGAGTCGGCCACATTCGACGGAAAGTACGGCGTGAGCCACGGACCGCTTTGCAACAGAGTCACTCCAGTTACACGCCAGCCGCCTACCAGCAGATTCGCTCCACGACCAATCTGCGATGCGAAGCGCTGTCCGCGGCCGAATGGCAAGTCGTAGACAAAGGTGCTAACAAAACGATGACGCCGGGTATAGAAGGCATTTCCCATGTCCGAAGCTATACCGTAACAATTGTTGCCGTTGTCGCCTTGTCCGCCGGTCGGAATGGCTGAACTGTGAGCGTTCCCTAGAGCGTTAGTGTTGTTATGCGCCCGGGTGTAATTGTTTGAAAAAGTCAAATTGTTAGCGAAGCGCCGGTTCAGTTCGAATGTGAGCGCTTCATATTTAGCGCTCGGGTCATTATCGCGTGTGAGCACTTCTGCAAATTGCGGGTAAAGCAAGTTCCGTTGCCGCAGGGCCGGGGTTGCCGTTAGGCCTGAATAACCGAAAGTGTTCGGCTTAACCTTGGTCAGATCGGGATTATAAATCAGGTTGTAAGAATGCGAGCCGATGTAACTTACTCGAGCCACGTGCTGGCTCCAATACTCTGGTCTATCGCAAAGTTTCATTGAATGACTCTTGGGTCCTTCAAGTTATAGTTCTTCGCGCCATGATAAGAGGGATCTCCCGGCGGCGTGTTGCCCACTGCTACTCTCCAGAGCGGGTTGACCAGCGAAAGCCCTTTTGTACCTTGCACCACCAGGCGGCCTCCGGGATAATTGCGGTCGAAGTTACCCAGCTGGTTTGTCTCGTTGTCAAAAGGGGTGTTTACTTCGTAGCGCAATCCATAGTGCAGCGTGAAATTAGACCTGCTCCAGTACTGCTGCATAGAAGCCGTCGCCTTCGTCTCGCCCGGGAAGCCGCCAGAATTCGCGGGTTCGCCGCGTCCGAGTTTGCTGCTTCAGAACTTCCTCCACGACATCTTCGTTCTCTTCGCGCTCTAGCGAACAGGTTGCATAAACGAGCTTGCCGCCCGGCGCCACAAGCTGGACAGCTTGGCAGAGGATAGCGATTTGTCTTTTCTGGAACCGGGCGAGATCATCCGGCTGCAGACGCCATTTGATCTCGGGATTCCGAGCCAGCGTGCCGGTTCCCGAGCAGGGAGCATCCACCAGTATTTTGCTGAACTTCGTGCCGAACGGCAGAGGGGCAGCCGCGTCTAGTTGGATCCGCGGGCAAATGGGGGGAACTTCACGGATCCTCCGGGCGCTAATGTCGCACGCCACTGCCAGAGCAAGCCGTGTTTCAAGCGCTTGCAGCGTTTTATTGCCTGGAGCGGCGCAGAGATCGAGATAGGTGTCATGCGGTTCAAGTTCGAGCAGAGGAACGATGGCCTGGGAACCGACGTCGTGTAGACGCAGATCGCGGCTTGGGGGCGAGAGCAGCCGAAGCGCGCCGGGAACACTGGCGGGCTCGAGTTCGAATCCGTCGGGAAGCGGAGATCCAGGCGCGATCCGGATGTAATGAACTGGTTCGAGCAGAATCGCCTTCGCTATACCTTGTGCCGTCGAGGCTCCAAAATGATCGCTCCAGCGCTCGAGCAGCCAGCCGGGGCAACTCAATTCGGTTGCCAGATCCGGCCACTCTATAGTGGCGCGTGTTACCTTGCGCAGCACTGCATTCACCAGACCGGCTGCCGCCCTGGCGCGGGATTTCACATATTCGACTGATTCCCCAACTGCTGCATGGGGCGGCACGCGTTCCAGGTACCGCAGTTGGAAGATGCCGGCCCGCAAAGCTACGCGGACCGCTTCGTCCAAGTCCTTTGCCTGGCGCCGCGAGTAGACATATATAAGATGGTCAAGTTGCGCCTGATAGCGAAGGCAGCCGAAAACAATCTGGGCCGCCAGACCCGCGTCGCGTGAAGACAAGCTGCTGTTTCGCTCTCGTAAGGCATCGGAAGCATAGGCTCCTTCGGCTACAGATGCGAGAACATCGAAAGCAGCAACGCGGGCTGCGGAAATTCGCGTCGCGGAGCGGTTCACGCGCATCGAACTTTCAGGCTAGGCATTATGCAGCAACGAATTGGGGCGTATTCTGTTTCTTTCATTGCTAAGCCTATGCTAGTATGCTAATAGTCTGCGGGGGTGTGCAGTCCCTGCCAGGCACGCCTCGTAACTTCCCTCGGAGCTAACACAACTTTTTACATGAGCTTTACCGTTTTCCTCGGAAATCTCCCTGTCTGGGTGACGGCCGACGATATCAAGTCGTGGCTTTCCTCAGAAAACCTAGTCGCTGATGCGATCAAGGTAATCCGCAACCCCGAAACCCAGGAATCGAAGGGCTTCGCCTTTATCGAATCCCCAAATCAAGACGAGATGAATGCAATTATTCGCCGTTTTGACCGCGCACCACTAGAAGATCGCTTACTCCGGGCTAACCCTGCCCAGCCGCCCAAGTCGGGCAGCAGACCGCCCAGCAGGAGCTCCGCTCCCGGTGAGAACTCCCGTCCTCCCGCTGCTGCTGCCGCAGCCAGCAATGGTAGCCCAGTACAGCAGCGCAAGCCCTCCAATGGCCGGCGGACGAATTCTTCTCCTTCTCGGCAAAGCGCTTTTGCCGAAGAGTTAGCCAAAGCGCTTTAGGCGAGCGCGCTCCTGGCTTAATCGCGGGTGCGCGCTTCGCTTGACCAACTTCTCTACTGCCCTCCTTCAGTCACTCAATTCTTATCTACATTTTTCTGATATAGGTTTCCGCATTCCCGCGGGATATGTGGAACAGGTATACTCGTTAGTTCGTCTTTAACGAGCAGAAACCCTCATCTTGCCGAACGAGTTCGCGCGGAATATATCACCGTGAATCGATCAAATTGGAGCGCGCTGACAGTTCGAATCGGATTCGTCATCCTGATCGGCGTGCTCGCTGGCAGTACTCATCCCTTTGGAATGGCTGTCGGCCCTGCGGCAATCGGCGGCATCCTGGTCGCGCTCGCCGCCACGCTGCTGGAATTCCCTCTCCGGCGCGCAAACCTCCAGAGTCTTATTGCCGGATCCAGCGGTGTTCTCATCGGCACCGGTATCGGGCTGCTCTTTGCGTTTGTTCTGAACCAATCCGTCCTGCTCCAAGGTCCGACTTTGCAGTTCTTCCGCCTGGCTATCCCACTACTTGGCGCGTATTTAGGAACACTCGTCGGCATAGCCAAAGCCGATGTGATCCGGCTACGCACCGCGCGGGCGGCCGACGATCGGAGCGCATCTTCTCAGCAGAAGGTGCTCGATACCAGTGTTCTTATCGACGGCCGTATTGCGGATGTGGCGGAATCCGGGTTCCTGGACGGCCGGCTCATAGTGCCGGAATTTGTTCTCCACGAACTCCAGCTGGTAGCTGATTCGGCCGACTCCGCGAAACGGAATCGGGGCCGTCGCGGCCTCGACGTTGTACAAAAGCTGCAAACGATCAGTTCCATCCAATTGGAAGTTTCCGGTCAGGAGTATCCCGGAGTCAAAGAAGTCGATTTAAAGCTCATTGAATTCGGCAAGCAACATAACGCAAAGATTGTCACAAATGATTTCAATTTAAATAAGCTGGCGCAAGTCCAGGGAGTCAAGGTTCTCAACATCAATGAGTTGGCGAACTCATTGAAGCCGATTGTATTGCCGGGCGAAGTAATGCGGGTGTTTATCTCCCGCGAGGGCAAGGAATACAACCAGGGAGTAGCCTACCTGGACGACGGAACTATGGTGGTGGTCGACAATGCGCGGCGGCTTATTTCGAAAACCATCGATATCACCGTGACGAGCGTTCTTCAGACTACGGCCGGCAAAATGATCTTCGGAAAATATGACGAGCGTCACGCGACTGCTCCCGAGCCGCGAAGCAGTGCCGCTTCCGCTACGTCCGCCACGAGTTGATTCAGTTGCCTGGCATCCGAGTCTGGCGGCAAGGTAAATACCTGTTTAAGGCTATTAAGTTTTAGCTTCCGGCTTCCGATGAGTAGTTTGAGCTTCGAACTCATGAATCAATACTCGGGTCACGCAGGTGGCAAACTTCGTGCTGCGCCGGTCCTCTGGCTGGCTTTGCACCTGATTGCGCCCGGGCTGATGTGGGGGCGGAGCCAGCAGAACGACCTACCGCAATCCGCCGTGCTCACTACTGTGGCCGAGGTGCGGTCCCTTTCAAAGCAACAGGCCGATCACAGGCTTGCCGTTCACCTCCGGGCGGTTGTCACATTCTTCGATCCCGCCTCCTACGACATGTTTGTGAGCGATGCGAGCGGCGGAATCTGGGTGCAGTGGACGACAAAATCGCCCAAGCCTTCACTGGGAGACTTGCTCGATTTGCAGGCAAGCACCGCTTACAACAACTTCGCGCCCGACTTATTCGAACCGCATTGGACCCTCGTCGGCCACTCGGGAATGCCTGGGCCGGTGCAGACCAATTACGAACGGATGGCCAGCACGGCAGAGGATGGCCGCTGGGTCGAGGTCGAGGGCATTGTCCGGCAGGCGGAGTGGTTTCATCACGGTCCACATGAGAGCACCTTGTGGATGGACCTGGCGATGTCGGGCGGACATATCGATGTGCAGACGCCTTGGAATGGTCCGGGTGTACCGCCGGGATTGGTAGACGGCAGGTTCAGGCTGCGCGGAATATGCGGTGCCGAATTCAATCCGAAGAATCAGATGGTGGGGGTTCTCTTGTATTTGCCCGATCTCGCGCAAATGACCACGCTCGAGGCACCCAAGCCAAATCCCTTTGAAGGCTTGGCGACGCCTATTGGGAGTCTGCAGAGGTTTGGCTACTACAACCGGCTGGGCCACCGAGTGAAGCTTTCAGGAATGGTCACGGCAAGCTTGCCGGAGGACGGGTTCTACATGAAAGACAATTCAGGCGCGGTCTACGTCCAAACGCGGCAGAACCTGGCGCTTCGGCCGGGTGACCAGATCGAGACTCTTGGCTATATCGGTCTTTCTCAGGCCCACGTTCGATTAGAAGATGCTTTCACCCGACAGGTCGGCCGCCGCGTCTCCATTGCGCCGGCCGAGATAACGCTCGAACAGGCTATGAGCGGCCTTTTCGACTCAGAGTTAGTCAGGGTGGAGGGACAAGTGGTGAGCCGGGCCACGCTGCCGCATGAGCAGACATTGACGATCCGGAGGAATCAAACGAACTTCTCGATTGTTTATGCCAATCAGGTTTCGCCGCGCGATCTTCCCCCGGAGGGCTCGTTTATCAAGGTCACCGGTATTTGTGTCGATGAGATCAACTTTCAGGGCCAGGTGGCTAACTTTCGGATCATCACGCGTAATGCTCTCGATGTCGCTGTTTTGAAGAACCCCTCGTGGTGGACGATCGGGCATGCAGCCGGTCTGTTAGGAATCTTAGCCGCCGTTACTGTTTTGATACTGGTCTGGGCGGCAGTGTTGAGGCGCAAAGTTAGTGAGCAGACGCGGGTCATTGCACAAAAGCTTGATGACGAAAAGGCTTTGAAGAACGCGGCCGAGCTGGCGAGTAAAGCAAAGGGCGAGTTCCTGGCGAATATGAGTCACGAAATCCGCACACCGATGAACGCCATAGTCGGATTTACCGATCTATTGCTCGACACTCCCCTCGAGGAAGATCAGCGTGACTTCCTTCGCACGATCCAGTTTTCCACGCACGCGCTCACGCGCATCCTGAACGACATTCTGGACTTCTCGAAGATCGAAGCAGGCTGCATGTCGCTCGAGAATGTGCCGTTCTCGCTGGGCGATTGTGCCGGCCGCGTTATTCGCCTGGTTGAACCGGAGGCGCGCCGCAAAGGGATTGTCGTGTCGCTGGAAAAGGGGCACGATATTGAGGATGACAGGATGGGCGATCCTTACCGGCTGCATCAGATCCTGTTAAATCTTCTGAACAACGCCTTGAAATTCACCGAGCGCGGCTCGATCACTTTGGCGATCTGTCGTACCAGGGAAGACGGTATGGAAAAGCTGCAGTTCTCGGTGATCGACACCGGCATCGGCATTGCGCCAGCAGCGCAGCAGCGTATCTTCGAATCCTTTTCGCAGGCGGACGGTTCGACGACCAGGAAATATGGCGGAACCGGGCTAGGCCTTGCGATTTGCGCGCGACTCACGACTCTCTTCGGGGGGCGGATCTGGTTAGAAAGCGAGCCGGGCGCGGGCAGCCAGTTCCACTTCACCGCGAAGCTTCCGGTTGACCAAAGCAAGGCCCAGACGCCGGACACCGTGGCGGCTGTTGCGGTCGCGGTTTAGGCAGCCGGCACACGCTGTGCCGTTGCTCGCACGGTTGAGAGGTCAAAAGAGAACCCGCTCCCTTTAGTCGCGGCTCGGAAAGATGCGAAGTTTCAGAAAGACTTCGCGAGACTGTTGGCAGCGATCTGAGCGATGTCGAGCAGTTGAGGCGGGTTGTCGGAGGCATTGGCGAGCGCATCGCGAAACATCGTGTTGCAAAAAGGGCAGGCCGCGCCGACAACGTCGGCTCCGGTGGCCGCAAGCTCACGGGCGCGCTCGTGATTGACGCGCTGGCCGGTTTCTTCGCCGAGGAAGACTAAACCGCCGCCGGCCCCGCAACAGAAAGCGCGCTCGCGAGCGCGCGGCGGATCAATCACCTCGGCCGACAGTGCGATCACCTTTCTCGGCTCATCGTAGACACCGCGGTAGCGTCCCAGGTAACACGGGTCATGAAACACGACGCGCTGTCCATCCGGCGCAGAGGGAAGAGCTGCGCTATGCCGAGCCATGAACTCGCTGTGGTGTTCGATGGGCGGAGCAATGCCATACTCGCGCCAGTCTTCCTGGATGGTGCGCACACAATGAGGGCAGATTGAGACAATCTTCTTGACCTGCGCCTGTTCAAGAGCCGCCAGATTGGTTTCGGCTAATTGTCCGAACAACAGATCGTTACCTAGACGGCGCACCGGATCTCCGGTACAGCGCTCCTTCTTCAAGACACCGAAAGAAGTGCCGAGGTGCCTCATCACGCTCGCAAAGGCGGTGATAATCTCGCGCCCGCGCGGATCGTAAGCGCCCATGCACCCCAGCCAAAGGCAGTACTCTTGTGAACCGTCAAAGATCGGGATCTCGCCTTTTGCAATGAATTTGTCGCGCTCGGTTTGAGCGAAGCCCATCGCGTTGCCGTTGCGCTCGAGGTTGAGGAAGAGCTTCGTCCCATGCTCGTCCTCCCACGTTCCGGTGTTCACGGCACCGCGCCGCAAACCGATGATCATAGGCAGATGCTGAATGCCGACCGGGCACTGATACTCGCAAGCACCGCAGGTGGTGCATTGGAAGATGGCAGTCTGCGAAACGGTGGCGCTCAAGATCGGTGTTTCATTCTCGGGACCAAATTCGTTGAGATAAGAGCGCATCCCGAGAGCAATCAGTTTCGGGTTGAGTTCTTTGCCGGTGTTGTTTGCCGGGCAGTGTTCGGTGCAGCGGCCGCACTCGACACAGGAGAATGCCTGGAGCGCGGTGATTTGCGTAATGTCTTTGCCTGTGACAATGCCGAAGTCCTCGTCGCCCGCAAGCGGAGGAATCTGGCTGAATCCATCGCGCTCGAGAAAGATCGTGAGCGGACTCAGAATCAGATGCAGATGTTTTGTATGTGGAATGAGCGGCAAGAACGCGAGCAGAACAAGCGTGTGAGTCCACCAGAGTGACTGACCTGTGACGGACGACTCGCGCACCCACCATGAGGGCATGTAGGTGACCATCAGGATGAAGATGAACAGCGCGATGAGGCCAGATTCGTAAGAGACAGGGCCAAGCCAGACGGGCCGGATAACAAGACGCCGGAAAGCCAAGCCCGCGATCGAAGCCGCGCAAAGAAGGGCGAAAGCCCAAGCAAACCAGTAATAGAAGCCGCCGAAGAGAGAGTGATGCTCGAGAAACGGAACGCCGAAGCCGGCGGCTATGTGATTTAACGTAACCAGGGCAAAAGTGCAGAAGCCCCAGAACACGAAAGCGTGAGCCAGGCCGGGCAGAGGGCGTTCGCGAATGACCTTCGCCTGGCACATGACCTCCCAGAAAAACTTCCATATGCGCGGCCCCAGCGAGCCCAGCTTATAACCCGAGTCCTTTTTTGAGCGACGGATCCGGTCGACCGTCTTACCGAAGCGAAGGAAGAACAGGGCGAGAGAAGCGAGTATTAAGACGGCGAGGACTAGTTTGGCGAGTAAGGGGAGGTGCATACCGGCAACGGGATTTTCTGGCAGGCGCCTGACGCGCCATCTTTAGTAGCATGAAAATGCGTGAGATACGTCATTTCCGGGGCCGCTGGCTTCATTGGATCACACCTTTGCGAAAGGTTGATGGATGAAGGCAATCAGGTCGTCGCGATCGACAATCTGATTACGGGACACCGGGAGAATATTGCGCACCTGGAACGCCATACCGGGTTTGAATATCTGCGGCTCGATGTTTGTGAGCCGCTGAGCATCGCGGGCCCGGTCGACCGGGTTTTCCATCTCGCTTCCCTCGCAAGTCCGGTCGACTACCTGGCACATCCGATCGAAACGCTCGAGTCGGGTTCGAGCGGAACACGGCGCATGCTGGACTTGGCGAGGCAGCATCAGGCGCGATTCCTGCTGACTTCGACCTCGGAATGCTATGGCGATCCGCTCGAGCATCCGCAGGCGGAGACATACTGGGGAAACGTGAATCCGGTGGGCATCCGGTCCTGCTATGACGAGAGCAAGCGCTATGCCGAAGCACTGACTATGGCTTATCACCGAACATACGGGCTGCGGACGAACATTGCGCGCATATTTAACACGTATGGGCCGCGCATGGCGTTGAACGACGGGCGGGTGGTGCCTGCCTTTATCGATCAGGCGCTGCGCGGTGCAGATTTGACGGTTTTTGGCGACGGCTCGCAGACACGAAGCTTTTGTTTTGTGTCGGACATGATTGAGGGGCTGCTGCTGCTGAGCGAATCAGAAGAGCGGCTGCCAGTGAATCTTGGCAACCCGGCTGAGATTACGATTCTCGAGTTCGCCAACCAGATCCGGGCCCGCTTCGACGATTCCGCCGGTATCGAGTACCGGCCTCTGCCGAGCGATGATCCCAAGCTCCGGCGGCCAGACATTACGAAAGCAAACAGGGTGCTGGGGTGGCAGCCGCGCGTGAATTTGAGCGAAGGGCTGAGTATTACGATCGAATACTTCACGAAGAAGGCGCAACGCGATGCCGCAGGCGGCGCACACCTGCCGCAGAAGAGTGCTGCGCGTCCAGATCAGGTAAGCGCCGGGTAAAGTGAGACGTAGAGCGGACGAACGGCCTACTGCACTTGCACGGTGAGCGACTCGGATTGGCTATGACCGGCACCGTCTTCGGCGGTGATCTTGTAAGTCGTAGTCTGTTTGGGGGCGATTTCAATACAGTTCCGGTACGAGGGCTTTAAAGGCTCCAGCGGCGGATCGAGCTTCACAGTTTTGGCGTTTTCGACACCATAACAGAGCTGAGTATGTTCGCCAGGTTTGAGCCTAGCCCGATCGGCCGAAAAGGTACTGAACCGAATCTCGCCTGAGCCAAACACCGCCTTCACGGTTCTTTGGCGCTGCTCCTGCTCTTTGGCCGCAGCGGCCTGCTGAGCCTCCACGTCGCTCTGGTGACGCGAGTAGAAAGTCCAGGCCACGTAAAGAGCGGCGACAATCATCGCAATAGTTGTGAAGGGGAGAAGCTTCCGAAGAGTGAAGCCCGAGGGCTTGACAGGTTCTTGTGGCGCGTCGGTTAAAGCCATAGCTTCAACGTAGACCATAGCCGGCGCGGGGCGTTGCAGTTATTACCGAACGAACTCGCAGGAGCTGTTGCAGTTATCTAAAAGCGGCTATACTGGCGATGGAAAGGCGAAGAGGAGTAGGTTGGGTTCGTTCCTATAAATGCTCGACGTTGACCAACAGCTGGCTCGATTGCGCGAGCGAGTAGCGGCTATTGACCGCAAGTATGCCGGCAGCAAGCCCTCACCTAAGCCGGCACGACGACGCTTAGATTCCGAGGAGTGTCCGGCTCGTTCCTTTATCGAGGAGTGGTCGGATGGACGCGTGGTCGCTAACGAGTTTGGCGAACACTTTCAGACGGAGCGCCTGTTCGCCGCACACAGACGGCACGGATCGGCGGACATCGGAGCGCTGGCTACACTGCCGGAAACGCTACTCGACGTGCTGGGGGCGAATGAAATCCCGGCGTGCGGGCCCGGGCGCTGGGCCTTCCTCGATACAGAGACGACGGGTCTGGCGGGCGGTTCAGGAACCTATGCATTTTTGATTGGCGTGGGGTGGATCAGTGCGGCCGGGTTTACGGTGCGGCAGTATTTCATGCGCGAGTACGCGGAAGAGCGCAGTGTTTTGAAGGCTTTAGAGGATCAACTGAGTGAGTTCGAAGTGTTGATCACGTATAACGGACGCAGTTTCGATCAGCCGCTGCTCGAGACGCGCTACCGCATGAACCGTCACAAACCACCTTTTGGAAAGTTAGGGCATCTGGATCTGCTGCACGGAGCTCGCCGGCTGTGGAAGCTGCGGTTTGAGAGCTGCCGGTTGATGCAACTCGAGCAGGAAATTTTAGGAGTTTGCCGCGAAGGCGATCTGCCGGGAGAGCTGATCCCGTACGTATATTTCGAATACCTGCGATCGAGAGAGGCGCAGCAGCTGGTGCCGATCTTTCACCACAATGCGATCGACATTCTGACCCTGGCCTGCCTGACTGCGATTGTTCCGGCGGCATTCCGCAGCACGGACGTGGAATCGTTGTCACGTTTGGGTGTCCGGCGGGGGCCTGAACTGGCGGGCATCGGTCGATGGCTACGAGCAGCAGGCGAATACCAGCAGTCGATCGAGCTTTTGAAGCGGGCGGTGGATGCGGGTCTGCCGGACCAGTTGTTATTTCGCGTGCTGTGGGACTTGGCGTGCCTGGAGAAAAAGGTCGACCGGCCGTTTGAGTCGCTGCGCCTCTTCACGGAGCTGGCGGGCTGCCGCAATGAATATCGCGTGGCAGCGCTCGAAGAATTGGCCAAATATTACGAGCATCGCGAAGCCAATTATGCGCTGGCGCTCGATTTTACGGAGCAGGCGCATGCATATCAAGCGTCGCCGGCGCTGCGGCATCGCAAGGAACGGCTGGAGAAACGGCTAGCGAAACCGAGGCCAAGAAAGCTGCTCTGACCGGACAGGGACGATAAAGCAGAGCGGCAAGGTATGCATCTGTCCAAAGCTTGGGAGTGGGCCGATCCTGGGCTGTCAAATTCCGCCATTCCAACTCCAGGGTGAAAGGTTCAGGAGCGAAGGACACTCGTTCGTCGCGCAGGATTGCTTTGTTAGGCGCGCCAAGCATTGCTCGACGACGGAACCCCAAGCAGCGGATCCGGCAAATCGACCGTCACACGCATAGAAGCACATTAGCATCGGATCATTATGATCGAACAGTGATGAAGAAGCTGATTAACCGGCCGGAGCGGGTTGTCGATGAGATGTGCGAGGGGCTGCTGGCGCTTTATCCGGGGTTGTCACGCCTGGGCGGTTACAACGTGCTGGTGCGATCGGACATTCATCAAGTGCACGACCGGCAGATCGCGCTGATCTCAGGCGGAGGGAGCGGGCACGAACCGGCGCACGCGGGATTTGTAGGAGCGGGGATGCTGAGTGGAGCCGTAGCGGGAGAAATCTTCACGTCGCCCAGCGCGGCTTCGGTGCTGGCGGCCATTCGAGCCGTCGCGGGACGCGCGGGAGTGCTGCTGATCGTAAAGAACTATACGGGAGACCGACTAAACTTCGGGGTAGCGGCCGAGATGGCGCGAGCAGAGGGCATCTGGATCGACACCGTAGTGGTGAGTGACGATGTCGCACTGGCCGGAATAGAGGCGAATGCAGGCAGGCGCGGCTTGGCGGGAACGGTGCTGGTTCACAAGATTGCGGGCGCAGCGGCGGCGGAGCTGAAAGACCTGCCGCAGGTGGTAGCGATTGCGCAAGCGGCGGCGGACAGTATCGGGACGATGGGCGTTTCCTTGTCGGCAGGGACGAACCCCGCGGTGGGTAAGCCGAGTTTCGAGCTTTCCGACGAGGTCGAACTCGGGCTGGGCATCCATGGCGAGCCAGGCGTGCGCCGCATTGCCCTGCGGCCGGCGGATGAACTTGTCGATGAGCTCCTGAAGAAACTGACGGCGACAATGCGACTGGCCCAGGGGGAAAGGTTAGCGGTGCTGATTAACAATCTGGGCGCCACAACCGGGATGGAAATTGCAATCGCGGCGAGGCGAACTCTACACTGGCTCGAGGCGCACGGCCTAATGGTTGAACGGCTTTATGGAGGCACGTTCGTTTCGTCTCTCGACATGGCGGGAGTCTCGATATCGCTGTTGCGGGTGGATGACGAGAGGCTGCGGTGGCTCGATGCTCCGACGACCGCTCCGGCGTGGCCGAACGTGCTGGCGCGGCAGCCAGGACCGATCTCCGAGCGAACGTGGATGGTGGACGAGACAAAGCCAATTTCTGAGGGCGAAGCACCGCCGCAGAGTACGGCTGGCAAGACGACTGGGCGAGCAATTGCCTCAGCCTGCGCTGCGCTGCGCGAAGCCGAAGACCGATTGACCGAGATGGACCGGTTAGTAGGCGATGGGGATCTGGGCACCAATCTGGCGCGCGGCGCCCGGGCGGTAGAAGCCGCGCTGCATGATCTGCCGCTCGATCAGCCGGCGGCTACGTTGAAGGCACTCGGAAGCATCCTGCAGGAAGTGCTCGGCGGCTCATCGGGTCCGTTGTACGGCGTACTACTGCTGCGAGCAGGAAGTTCGCTGGAAGGCAGCGCGAGCGCTGATCTGGCTACCTGGGCACTGGCGGTGAAAGAAGCGTGCCAAGCGGTGAGCGAACTGGGCGGAGCACGCGAGGGAGACCGAACGATGCTGGATGCGCTGATCCCGTTTGCTCGCGTGTTCGCCGCCCAAGCCGAGGCCCGAAGCGGCCTGGAGCAGGCAGTGTCAGAAGCAGTGCTGGCGGCAGAGAAAGGCGCCGAAGCAACGCGCAGCATGATTGCACGCCGCGGGCGCTCGAGCTATTTGGGTGAACGAGCCAAAGGGCAGCCGGATCCGGGCGCGATGGCGGCGGTCGTGTGGCTGAAGGCGATTGGTACACAGATCGTTGCCGATTGAGAGTTCGTCGCTGTGATGGCGCCTGAAAGGCGATTGACTATCGCCTCCAATATTCGGGCTCGGGTGGGCATATTCCCTCCCGACCGGAGATAAATCGCGCGACGGAACAACTAAATGGCCATGCAGCCGCACCCAGCTTCATATAAGAGTTGTTCCCTACCCGCTTTGTTCCGCGTAAGCTTCTGCCGGCGCTAGCAGTGTGAGCGCGTTTTCCTTTAATCCCGAGTCGCTGATCGCCCTACTGTTTGGTTGCATTCCAGCGGTGCTGGTGATGGGCAATCGCAAGCGTCGCGACGTTCAGCACCTTGAACGGGAACAGCAAGTGCAACTGGCCTTCAATGCGGCAAGGGTTGGAACCTGGAAGTGGTCGATTGCTTCCGGGGAGCTTCAATGGGACGTTCAGACGAAGGAGCTGTATGGACTCCCGCCTGAAACCTCCGTTTATCACATAGACCAATATTTCGCATTGGTTCACCCGGAAGATCGAGAGCGCAACGCGACGGCCCTTGAAGAGGCATGTGGAGGGGGTGCTGAATTCAATACAGAGTTTCGAGTGGTGCATCCCGACGGCTCGGCTCATTGGATCGGGGCACGAGGAGCCGTCACCCGCGATAAAGGCGGTGAGGCCATTGGCATGACGGGAATCAACATTGGAATCGATGGTCGAAAGAGAGCTGAATCTGCTTTAAAAGAAAGTGAACGCCAGTTCGCGAACCTGGCCGATTCCATTCCGAACCTTGCCTGGATGGCTAATCCGGATGGCGCTATTTTCTGGTACAACCGGCGCTGGTACGACTACACGGCTACTACCCCGGAGCAAATGAAAGGCTGGGGCTGGCAATCGGTCCACGATCCGGAGAGACTGCCGGAGGTGATGAGGGCCTGGCAGGCTTCGATCCAAACCGGGAAACCATTCGAGATGGAATTCCCTCTGCGCGGAGCGGACCTGACGTTTCGCTGGTTCCTGACGCGCGTCACACCGGTGCGTGATCTGGCAGGAAAGATCGTGCGATGGTTCGGAACCAACACCGATGTGACGGAGCTTCGCGAGATTCGCGAGGCTTTGCGGCAGAGCGAGCAGCAGTTTCGCCACATGGCCGATGCAATGCCTCAGATCGTCTGGGCGGCGGCCCCTGACGGGGATGTCGATTACTACAATCAGGGCTGGCACGCATACACCGGGTTGACACTTGAACAGACAAAGGGCTGGGGTTGGCAGCCTGTTCTGCATCCCGACGATTTGCAACGGACGATCGAAGTTTGGACGCACGCTTTCACGACCGGCGAACCGTATGAGATCGAGTACCGATTCCGCAGAGGCTCCGATGGAGAGTTTCGCTGGCACCTGGGACGAGCCGTTCCGGCGCTCAATGCCGAAAGGAAAGTGGTGCGCTGGTTCGGCACTTGCACGGACATCGAGGAGCAAAAAAGAGTCGAGCTCGAAATCAGCCTGTTGAACGACGGGCTTGAGCAGCGCGTGCGGGAGCGCACCGAGCAACTGGCAGCGGCACACGAGGAGGCAGCAAAAACCAGAGCGAAACTGCAGGCCGTCCTGGATGCAGCGACGCAGGTGGCGATCATTGCAACCGACGCGGCGGGCGTGATTCAGGTATTCAACGGCGGGGCGGAAAAGATGCTCCAGTATGAGGCCAAAGAGGTGGTGGGTAGAGCGACCCCGAGTCTCTTCCATCTGGATTCCGAGTATCGGGAGAGAGCGATTGCCACGAGGCAATCAGCGGATGGGCCGCCCGAAAGCTCCCGCGATGCCGGCGAATGGGATCAACGAGGAGAATCGGAAGAACGGGAGTGGACGTTTGTCCGGAAGGATGGGAGTACGTTCGACGCTCTATCGTCCACTACCGCCGTTCGGAACGCAGCTGGCGCGATCACTGGTTTTGTCGATACAGCGAACGACATAACTGTACGGAAGTCGCTTGAGCGGGAGCTGCGCCACAATAATTTGATGCTGCTGGAGCAGACTCGCAGAGCAAAGGAAGCGAGCAAGGCGAAGAGCACGTTTCTGGCGGCCATGAGTCATGAGATCCGGACGCCGATGAACGCGCTGCTCGGCATGTCCGATCTGCTATGGGAATCGAATCTGGAGGCGCAGCAGCGGCAATATGTGGAGGTGTTCCGGCGAGCCGGGCACAATCTGTTGACGCTGATTAACGACCTGCTGGATCTTTCGAAGATCGAAGCAGGGCACCTGGAGCTAGAACGGGTTCCGTTCAATCTGGAAGAGGTAGTGGGGCGCAGTACGGAGCTAATCGGGCCAAAGGCTATTGGCAAAGGATTGGCGCTGCTGTGCCGTATTTCGCCGGCTGTGAAGACCAGCTTGATAGGCGATGGCGGCCGGTTGCAGCAGGTACTTGTGAACCTGCTGGGGAACGCAGTGAAGTTTACCGACCGGGGCGAAGTGGTACTGAGCGTTCAGCCGGCTGCTTCCGGGAAGGCAGGAGCAATCGAGTTCGCCGTTGTTGACACGGGCATCGGGATCGCCCCCGAGAAGTTAGAAACGATCTTCGACGATTTCATACAGGCTGATACTTCGACGACCCGCAAGTATGGCGGTACCGGGCTGGGCCTGGGGATCGCGCGGCGGCTGGTGGAGTGCATGGGCGGGCGGCTGAGTGCCGAAAGCGTAGTTGGAGCAGGCAGCACGTTCCGCTTTACGGCGAACTTTGAACTTTCGACGAATCCGCAAAACAATGACTGGGGCGAGATCGACTTTGAAGGCCGCTGCGTTCTGGTGGTGGACAACAACGAGACGAACCGACAGATTCTCCGGGACACGTTGATGTCCTGGGGTCTGACGAGTGTCGAATGCGAATCGGCGAGTGAAGGCGAGAGAGAGTTACTGCAGGCGCAGATCAGGAACGAGCCGTTCTCGATTATCCTGCTGGATCGCCACATGCCGGAGCTAGACGGGTTTGCCGCCATTCCGCTGCTGCGCGCGGCTGCCCCGGGCATTCCGATCATGATGCTGACTTCAGACGAGCGGCCCGGCGACATGAAACGGCGAACCGAAGCGCAAGTTGCCGGGTACGCACTCAAGCCAGTCCGGCGCGCCGATCTGCTGCGACTTATGTGCAGAGCCCTCGGCAGGCCATTGCCCGGCACACTCGCTAAGCCGGCCAGCATACAGCTCAGCAGTGCATCCGGAAAGGCATCCGGGCGGCTGCGAATTTTGATCGCGGAGGATTCGCCGGATAATCGCATGCTGCTGGAGGCCTATCTTAAAAACAGCACGCACGTTCTCTCTTTTGCGGAAGACGGTCAACAAGCGGCAGACAAGTTCACCGCGACAGAATACGATTTGATTCTGATGGACATGCAGATGCCCGTGATGGACGGCTTGAGCGCCACGCGGCTAATTCGTGTACTGGAAGGCGAGAGGGGATGGGCACCCATTCCGATCATTGCGCTTACAGCGAACGCGATGGCGCATGATGTGGAGGCGAGTCGAGCAGCGGGATGCAATGCGCACCTTTCGAAACCGATCTCGAAAGAAAAGCTGCTAGGCGCACTAGCGCAGTACGGTCCGGTGCAGAGAGACGAATCGAAGGATATGAGCGTAGATTCGTTGATGACGGACATTCCCGATGAGCTGAAAGCAATCGTCCCCGGATATTTGAAAGCTCGCATGAAGGAGCTGCCAGTACTCTCGCGGCTACTCGAAGACGCTCAGTACTCGCGAATCCAATCTCTCGCTCACGATCTGAAAGGAACGGGAAGCTCGTATGGGTTTCCCGAGCTTACGCGGCTCGGGAGTGAACTGGAGGCGGCTGCGAAGAGCTCGAATTCTGGAGATCTGGCCAATCAATTGAGGGAGCTGAACGAGTACTTAAACCGGGTAGAAGCGCGAACTCTCGGGCGAAGGTAAGTGACGACTTAGCTGAAAATTCTGAGACTTCGGACAGCTGGGGAGCGTATTGGAGTTGTGATGGCTCCTATGTCTGGACGTATTGTGCTTCTGGCGCTATGCACGGCGTGTGTCATGGTGGCTTCCGAAGACGGGCAGAGCATGACCGCGCCCGCCATCATGAAGCAGGTGGCGGCGAATCAGGACCGGGAGCAGAAGGCACGCACGGCCTTCGTGTATGAGGAACACGTACACCGGGTGATGCGGAGTAAGAAAGGCAAGCTGCTGCATGAGGAATACCGGGTTTTCGAAGTCACACCGGGCGCGAAGGGAACCGAGAAGAAGCTGGCGTCGGTGAAAGGCCGGTACTGGAAAAAGGGCCGGTATGTGTCGTACGACGGCGAGGCGCCGCAGGGCGGGCTGATAAACATCACGTTCGATGGCGACGGCGACGCCGGGACGCGGGACGGACTCGATAAGGATCTGTTTCCCTTAACGAGCGACGAGCAGAAGCAGTATACGTTTGAGCTGGCGGGCGAACGCGTGATCAAGGGACGCCGGGCCTATCAAATCCGCTTCCGGCCGAGTAATAGCAGCGACTACGGATGGACAGGGGAAGCGCTGATCGACCGGGAAGAGTTGCAGCCGGTCTCGGTATACACGAGACTCTCGCGAAGGCTGCCGCTGGCTGTAAGAACCATGCTCGGAACGGATGTGCCGGGCTTGGGCTTTAGTGTTTCGTATACAAGGGTCGACAAGGATCTCTGGTTTCCGGCAACGTACGGGACAGAGTTTGGTTTGCGTGCGTTGTTTCTGCTGAATCGTACGCTCTCAGAATCAGTGGAGAACACGGGTTTCCGAAGGGCGGCGGTAGAGAGCCGGATCGAATATGGGAAGAGTGCAGGCGGGAACAAAACAGAGAGGGACGGGCATTAGCGGGGCAGCGCGATCCGCAGGACACTTGGCAAATCTGCATTGCCTCAGCTGATTCCGGAAGCTTTGAAAGGCGCCCTAGCGCCATGTCGAATGTGAAGCACCTCCACTGTTTTACGTTCTTCGGTAACGCGGTAAATGATGCGATAGATGTGGGGCTTGTGACCGTACAGCAGATGCTTGAGAGCGGAGTTCTCTTGAGTTTTGGGGCAGCGATTAGGCTGCTTCTCAAGCGTTAAGACCGCTGCTTTAAGCCCGTTATACCAAAGCAAGGGCAAAATCAGAATTTTCTACGTCTAAATCTTGGTACAGAAAAGCAAAATCGCGCTCGGCACGGACAGTTATGTTAACGAGGTAAACCACGCGTCAATTCGAATTCGTTGAAAAACTCTCGTGCAGGCCGGGTGCTGCCCTGCCTCGCTAAGCCTTGACGGATACCCTCTTCTGCATTGGCGCTGGCTGCGATATCGAGCAGCCGCTGGTAGGCCTCGGCATCTTGTACGATGGCTGCCGCTTTTCCTTTTACGGTAAGGATCACAGGTCGTTTGCTTTTCTTGAGTTGTTTCAAGAACTCGCTCGATCGGCGGCGGAACGTGGTTAGCGACTGGATGTCTTTTGTGATATTGACCATTCGTAGACCTCCATCTAAGCACCTTTTGTGTGCTCAAGGCGGTGACACGGTGAGATTGAGATGGCTTGTGGTTACTCGGCGGACCTAGAATTGATCTTGTGGAGTTTTCAGTAAGGGTTTCGATCTGGGTTCTTCTTGCCCTCTCGATGGCGGCTCGAGCGCAAGAGGGCGGTTCGAAGACAGCGCCAGAGACGATGACGAAGATGGTGGTGCGCCTAATGGGGCCGGGGATCAGGCCGGGATCGTTTGCTGCGTTGCCGAAGACGATTTATCGAGCCGGAGAGCACCGGGCACGGATCGAGGATGCGCCCGATGCGCGACAAAAGATCCAGAAGCTCACGGTCATCAACGAGCCAGACGCGTATAGCGTAAATCTCATCGATAGGAAGGGCACCCATGCCATTGACCGTGGCGGCGCTGGCGATCTGCATCTACCGGTCGTTCTGCCGTTGGACCCAAGACACAAGCTCGGAAAGCTAGATGGGCTCGAATTTGGGACCGAGTACGACTTCTTCAAGGCCGCGGCAAGCGAGAGGCGTTCGGGCCCGATTATCAACGCGAAGACAACAGACGCCTACGTGCTCAAGACTGGCGAAGGGACGGCCACGCTGGTGGCGCGTGAAGGTACAGAAATCCCGATCACCATCAGCTGGGAAACGCCGGAGGGCAAGTTCACGTACGAGTACATCACTTACCAAGATCTCCCTTTCGAGAAGAAGCTGTTCGTTAAGCCAAGCGGGATCACGTTCAAAGAGATACCACCGGATCCGGATGCGGGTGCGCCCGGGCAACTTTAGTGAGCTGGCGCCGAGGCTGCTTTGCGAGTGCCTTTGAGAGTGGCGGTAAGCGAATCCTGCGGCATCTTCTCGGCATAAGGCGCGACGGCCCAAGCAAGCGCGGGCGGGATATCGCGAGAAAGCGAAAGAGTACGGCACTCGGCGAGCACCCCGCCATTGATGCTTTCAAGACTCCAATAGCTGTAGAGACGCCAAAGGTAGCCGTGCCCCTCGCCCAAATTGAATTTGCGGCCGTGCGCGAATAGCCCGGTATCGGTCTCGATAATTTTGCGTGCATAGGCTTGGCCCTTCCACTTGCCGGGTGAAAGTGGGGAGTAGCGAACTTCTTGCTCGACATCCAGAACGACCGGCACTAAGCCCTTTTGCTCGAGATGCCAGGAGCCGGTGACGTCATGATCCGATCGATGAAGCGTGTGCGAGTCGGTGACCGCGTGATAGAAGTCCTTGTGATGATCGAAGTCTTCCAGAACGGCGACAACGCGTTCGACGGTGGTATTTGGAATGAAAACGGCACCAAGCCAATCGTGAATCAGGCCACCCGAGATACTGACCGGCTGTTCGCCCGGGGACATGCGGCGAACAAACAGATTGCCGGCGAGCACACGCGCCCTGTTTTCCGGATCATCTTCGATGAAGAGGAAATTCGCTTTGCCACTCCAGCGCTCCTTTAGCTGTGACTCGACCTTTTGCGAGTAGCCGTCGAACTCAGAAACAGTTTGCGGCGAGAGTTTGACGACGAGTTGCGCGTCGAGAGCGGTCCCGAAGAAAAGGATCGCCAGGATTGCGCGAAGACGTGCCACTTACTTCAGCTTAATCGCGGGGCGAATGGACAATAACGATGCAGAGATTCGCCGACGATCTCTCATATGATTTATGCGAAGGAAGTATCTGGGTGAGAATTCGTACAAAGCTGGTGGTGGCGTGTCTAGCGGCAGCCATTGGAACGATTGGAAGCCAAAAGGCGCGAGGGCAGACGGCAAGCGGGCACAAGGTGAGAATCGAGATCGATGCGGGCCAACGCGCGAGCTACAAGATACCGCGTACAATCTTTGGAACATTCCTAGAGCCGATCGGCAATTCCACTTATAACGGGCTTTGGGCCGAGATTCTGCAAAATCCCAGCCTGGAAGAGAATCTTTGGAATGCGTCGCGGGTGGCGCAAATGATTCACGACGACCCGAATCTAGGAAGAGCTTCGGAGCTAGGGCTTCCGCTGCCCTGGGAGCCGGTTGATCCGAGAGAGGGGAATCGGTATGAAGCGCGCTGGGGACAGGCGGCGAACTCGTGGCGATCGCTGGCAATCTTTGGCGTGCCGGGGAAGCAAACAGGGATCAAGCAGAAGGTGTATTTGCCGGTGCAGCGCGAACTGCGGTATCGAGGCAGCGTGTATGCCAAGCATATGAGCGGCGCGGCCGAGATCGGGGTTGCACTGATGCGGCGGAATGCGAACGCTCAGGTGTTGAGCCGCGCGGCAGTCGAGGCGACCGGAAGCGAATGGCGCAAATACTCATTTGAGCTGACACTGCCGCCGGGAGCTTTGGAGCCGCTCGAGCCGGTAGACTTCGCGATTCAGGTGAGCGGTGATGCGCGGGTGGAAGTTGATGAGTTGTCGCTAGAGCCAGCCGATGCGGTGGACGGACTCGATCCAGACATGGTGCGGATGTCGAAAGAGATGGCGACGCCGCTGGTGAGATTCGGTGGAAATTACACGTCCGCGTACCACTGGAGAGACGGGATCGGACCGCGTGAGAAGAGGACGAGCATGCTGAACATCGCCTGGGGTATCCCGGAGACGAATCAGTTTGGAACGGATGAGTTCCTGCGCTACTGCCAGTTGATTGGAGCGGAGCCGCAGATCGCTTTGAATCTGGGGAGCGGGACAGCGGAGGAGGCGGCCGAGTGGGTGCGCTATGTCAACGGGCATTGGCCCACGCACGGCGGCTTGCTGTGGGAGTTAGGAAACGAGCTGTGGGGCAACTGGAACCTGGGTTATCCAACACTCGAAGAGCTGCCGGAGCGAACGCGAACGTTCAGCGAAGCGATACGCAAGGTGGATCCCCAAGCGCGGCTGATTGCGACGGGGCAGGATCCGGATGATTACGAGAAGTGGAATGCGGCGCAGCTGACAACGCCGCCGGGAACGTTTGATTTCTTATCAACGCACTTCGTGGTGACGACAGACAGGCTGCAGGATACTCATGTGAGCCCGGAGCAGAGAGCTGCCGATGGATTTGCACTGCCGGTGGAGCTGGGCAGAAAGCTGCGACAGATGCAGAAGCAGATTGAGGCGAGTCCGCACCGCGACAAGGCGCGGCTAGCGTTTACCGAGTGGCTGTGGGTTTGCTGCGATGGAAAGCGCATCAATGCGCCGCGCTGGGACAACATGGCCGGCGCGATCACGACCGGCGGGTTCCTGAACATGCTCATGGAGAATGCAGACATCGTGCCAATTTCGGACATGACGGGGATTATCGAGTTCGCCGGGATCTGGAAGAAGCGAGGACAGGTCTTTGGAACACCGGCGTATTATGCCTTTCAGCTTTACTCGAGCGCGGATGTGGACACGCCGGTGAAGGTCTCGGCGGACGCGGCGGGACATTACAGCGTTCACCACGGAGTAACGAGACTGCCGGAAATCGAGGACGTTCCGTATCTGGACATTGTTGCGGCGGTTAACAGGAGCGGGGACAAGCTGACGCTGTTTTGCGTAAACAGGGAGTTAGAAAAAGATGTAGCAGCTTCGGTGGCGCTGAAGGGATTTGCGGCGAATGGAAAAGCGGAGGTCAGCGTGTTGAGTGCGGACAGTATCTACGATGCCAACGACGAGGCGGCACCGGAGGCAGTGGTTCCGGTACGGTCGAGCGTGGCCGTTCAGAGCGGAGCATTGAACTACACCTTCCGGCACGCGAGCGTGACGAGGGTAGAGGTGAAGCGTTAGGAAGTCTTGTCAGGTTTTGCGGAGCCGATAGCTTTGCCAAAGGCTTGCAGGAAGGCGGCGGCACCGACGAGGGCACGGCGGCTGTCTTTGCTCGCAAAAATCTTCACCGCGGTCCAGAGGCGAGGCGGCGGCGCGGGGGTTTGCGCGGGCTTCACAGCAGTGATTTCGTCGGCGAGGCGATGAAGGACTTCGGGATCGATCGAACCAAGAATTCGGGAGAGGGAAACCAGATTACGAACGGCGTTGATCGATTCTTGAGTGTTGGCGGCGGTGGCGAGCTTGGTGACGATGGCATCGCCCGCGCCGAGGGCGCCGCGCAAAACATCAAGTACGCCGTAGCGATTCAATTCGCCGAGCAGTTCGTAAGCGGCGAGGACCGCCTTAGCGTGCCGGACGCGAGCCTGGTCGAGGCTCTGCTCGATCGCGGCGTTTGACTCGGGAGTGTCGGGTTGGATGCGGATAGGAACGGCCATTGCTTAGTCCTTAAATCGGTTCGTGATGTTCGCGGTGAGTCAGTCGCTCGCTCGTTTCGATCTGAACGAGCTCCTGGCCGGGCGGATGATAGCCGGGTTGGGCCCACTTGCGTTCCACTTCGACGCCACGCTGCGGAGTTGGATGACCGTTGCGGAAATTGGCGCGGGTGAGCGGACTTTCACGCTTCTCCAGAACACGAATCTGGACAGCGGACTCTTTGAAGGCAGGCGTGTGCGTAACGCGATCGGTGTGACTGCTGGTGAGGCGATTGACCGGATAATCAAGCGTGTTCATGGCCATATAGAGCTGTTTACCCTGCACGCGGTCGGATACGAGAGCGCGTACTCGCAGCCAGCCGTGCTTTGACTTGATCTCAAGATAAGTACCCGATTCAATGCCGCGCTCGGCGGCGAGCTCGGGAGAGACTTCGACAAAGGTATCGGGGGTCTCTTCACGAATGCCCTTGACCCGATAGGTCATGTTGCCGACTTCGAAGTGCTCAAGCAGGCGGCCGTTATTGAGATGAAGATCGAACTCCTGGTCGGTCTCTTCGCAGGGCGGGATCCACTCAAGCGGAAACAGCTTCGCTTTGCCATCAGGGAACGGGAAGCCTTCGGTAAAGAGAAGCGGCTGATCCGTGCCGTCTTTGGCGACCGGCCATTGGAGAGACTTGTAGCCTTCCAGGCGCTCGTAGTTTACTCCCGCGAAGAGCGGACAGAGTCCTGCGGCCTCATCCATGATGTCGGAGGGATGTTTGTAAGTCCAGCCGGCACCGAGGCGGTTGGCGATGTCCTGCACGACTTCCCAATCTGGGCGGCTTTCGCCGAGCGGCTCGAAGCACTTGTAGAGGCGCTGAATACGGCGTTCGGTGTTGGTGTAAGTGCCGTCCTTTTCGAGGCTGGCCGCAGCGGGGAGAACAATGTCGGCGAACTCGCAAGTTTTCGTGAAGAAGAGTTCCTGCACGACAAAGAGCTCGAGCTTGCTGAGAGCATCGCCGACGTAAGTCGCGTTCGAATCGGAAGTAAACATATCCTCGCCGACGAGATACATGGCTTTGAGGGTGCCGGCGTGAATGGCGTCGGTCATCTCATGGTTGTCCAAACCCTTTTTGCGGGAGAGAGGAACGCCCCAGGCCTTTTCAAACTTTTCAAGAACGGCGGGATTGTCGGCGGCCTGATAGCCAGGAAACTTGGCGGGCATGGAGCCGAAGTCACTGGCGCCCTGCACGTTGTTATGGCCGCGCAGAGGATAAGCGCCGGTGCCGGGGCGCATGTAGTTGCCGGTGATGAGGAGCAGGTTGGAGATAGCGGTTGACGTATCGGAGCCGCCGCAGTGCTGGGTGACGCCCATGGCCCAGAGAATGCAGACGCGCTCGTGCTGCGCGATTTCAAGCGCAACGGAGGTGAGCATGCCGGCAGAGATGCCGGTGAGGCTTTCGGCGTACTCCATGGTGAAAGGCTCGAGACTCTTCCGGTACTCGTCAAAGCCGTTGACCCATTGCTCGACGAATTCCTTATGATGCAGGTCGTTGTCGATGATGTAGCGGGCGATAGCGGACAGCCAGATGAGATCGGTGCTGGGGCGGGGCCGAAGGAATAGATCGGCGCGGCGGGCCATCTCGTGCTCGCGAAGATCGAAGACGATGAGCTTCTGACCACGCAGTTTGTGGGCGCGCTTGACGCGTGTGGCGAGAACCGGATGAGCTTCGGCCGTGTTGCTGCCGACAATGATGATGAGATCCGCAATTTCAAGGTCGTGAATAGAGCCGGAATCGCCACCGTACCCGACGGTGCGATCGAGCCCCATGGTGGCCGGGGACTGGCAATAACGAGAACAGTTATCAACGCTATTGGTGCCGATGACGCCGCGGGCCAGCTTCTGCATGACATAGCTGTCTTCGTTGGTGCACTTGGAAGAAGCGATGAAGCCCATGGAATCGGGGCCGTGGTCGAGCTTGAGCTGCTTGAATTTGTCGGTGATGCGGGTGAGGGCTTCGTCCCAGGTCGCTTCCCGGAAGTGATCGCCTTCACGGATCAGCGGCTTTTTGATGCGTTCGCCGCTATTGACGTAGTCCCAGGCAAACTTGCCTTTGACGCAAGTGGAGATGCCGTTAGCCGGTCCGGCGCCTGGCTCGGCTTTGAGAATGTGACGATCTTTCGACCAGATATCGAAGGTACAGCCCACGCCGCAGTAGGTGCAGACGGTTTTGGTGCGCTTAATGCGGTTGTGGCGCATGGCGGCTTCGGCTTCAGAGAGCTGCAGAATGGCGCCGTAGCCGACTTCGGGCTCAACGCCCTTGACGAAATCGATCATGCTGTCGAGCGCAGCGTTCGGAAGCCCGGTGAAGTAGCCGGCTTCTCCGAGCATGGACTTCTCCATCAGAGCGTTGCAGGGGCAAACAGTAATGCAGTGCCCGCAAGAGACGCAACTTGAGCCGGAGATAGTTTCGCCACCATCCCATAAGACCCGCGGGTGCTTATCTTCCCAGCGGATGGTCAGCGTTTCGTTGACCTGCACGTTCTGGCAAGCCTCGACGCAGCGGCCGCAGAGGATGCATTGATCGGGATCGTAGCGATAGAAGGGATTGGAGAAGTCTTTATCGAAAGGCTTGTGCAGAAAGGGCCGCTTCTGGTGCTCGACGTTGAGCAAAGCGGTCGTGTTGTGGATGGTGCAGTTGCCGTTGTTGTTGTCGCAGACGGTGCAGTAGAGGAGGTGATTCTGCAGAATACGATCGAAGCCTTCGAGCTGAGCATCTCGGGCGCGGGCAGATTCGGTGACGACCTTCATCGGACCGATGACAGTGGTGGCGCAGGCGCGTACCAGCTTGCCATCGACTTCGACCATGCAGGTATCGCAGGTTTGAATGGGGCCGAGCTGCGGGTGGTAGCAGACGTGAGGGATATCCTTGCCGGTGCAGCTGATGACGTCGACCAGATTATCGCCCGAGTTGGCTTCGAAAGGCCGGCCGTCGATGGTGAGTTGAACTTTGGAGGCTGCTGCTTGCATACGCATCTTCATTGTGGACTCCCTGGTGAATCCGCTTGATACATTTTCGTGATCGCGCGACGAGAAAGCCGGCACTTTTGCTACTCTGAGCCCGTGGCAAACAGGCTTTTGCGGCTCGGGGCACTTTTAATTTCAACCTGGTTAACTCTGGCTGGCGCGCTTGAGGCATCTGCCGCGGCGAACGATGCGAAGCCCAAGCTAGTGGTGGCGGTGATTGTGGATCAGTTCCGCTACGACTATCTGACAAGGTTCCGCGGCGAGTATCACGGCGGTCTCGATCGGATGCTTACGCGGGGAGCCGACTTCACGAATGCGTTTTATGCGCAGGTTCCGACGGTGACGGCGGTAGGGCATAGTATTTTCCTGTCAGGCGCGATGCCGGCAGTCAGCGGCATCGTGGGGAATGCGTGGTACGACCGCGACGAGAGCAAGATTGTGACGAGCGTTTGCGATTGGGACGTTGAAGCCATTGGCGGCAACGGCCAGCCGCAGAAGGGGCAGACGTGCACGGACAGCGATCCGGCTTCCCCGAAGAGACTGCTTGTGACGACGCTCGGAGATGAGCTGCGTGCGGCGCATCCGGAGTCGAAGGTGATCGGGATATCGCTGAAGGCGCGCGCGGCGATTCTCCCCTCGGGGCACAAGGCGAACGGCGCGTTCTGGTTCGACGATGCCAGCGGAAACTTTGTGAGCAGTACATTCTATGCGAAGAAGCTGCCCGGGTGGGCGGACGAGTTTAACGGCAAGAGGCTGGCAGCGGAGTACGTGAAGCGCAAATGGGAAGGCTATCCAACGTGGGACTTCCGTGCGGCGCCGGGAAGTAAAACTCCGTATGCGAAGCTGCCGGCGAGCCCGTGGGGCAATGAACTGATTGAGCTGTTTGCCGAGCAAGCGATCGCCGGTGAAAGGCTGGGGCAGCGCGGCGAGACGGATTTACTGACAATCTCTTTCTCGTCGAATGATTATGTGGGGCATGCGGTAGGACCGGACGCGCCGGAAGTGAAGGACATGAGTGTCCGGACAGACCAGCTGCTCGGCAAGTTATTTCAAGCCCTTGACAAGAGTGTCGGTTTGGCGAACGTGCTGGTTGTTCTCTCGGCCGATCACGGAGTGGCGGCGGTTCCGAGCGAAGAGACGAAGATGCCGGGCGGCTATCTGGCGGCGGATATAGAAGACGCGGTCAGCTCGGCCTTGAACAGACGATTCGGGAACAACGAGTGGCTGGTTGCGAACGCAGGTGAGACATCGCTGTACTTCAATCGCGAGACGATCGAGAAGGTGACGAAGGCTAATGAGCATGCGGTAAGCGAAGGGGAGATTTATCGCACCGCTAAGGACAGTCTGCTCGATACGCCCCAACTGCATGTGGTTCGGGTGTATTCGCGCATACAGCTCGAGAACGGAGTGGCGGGTGATTTCGTGGCGCAAGCGGAGATGAACGGATATTTTCCTCGCCGAAGCGGGGATTTGAGCCTGGTGTTCGAGCCAGGATACATTCCGGGAACGAAAGGGACAAGTCATTTCTCGCCATATGCCTATGACCGGCATGTGCCCGTGCTGTTTATGGGGCCGCAGATTAAAGCGGGACGCTACGTAAACACGATTCAACCGAACGACGTTGCGCCGACACTCGCGACCATGCTCGATGTGCAAACGCCGAGCGGATCTTCGGGAAGGGTGCTTAGTGAAATGCTGCAGGGAACCACTACCGTGCATTGAGGGCCGACCTGCGCGGCGAGGAAAACGCTCGTTGACGGAGTGAATGCGCGCGCGTTCACCTCGTTTTGCCGGTGCTATCCTCGCAATCGAGGCAGTGCATACGACCCGCCGTGTTGTCCTATTTACCTTTTTCTGCACGGCGCTCTGTATCGGAACGGGGTTTGCACTCGACCGCACGTTGCCGCATCCTTTCCGCGAATACGGCGGAGTGGAGTATCGCATTGGTTCCATTCCGTTACCACCTGATTTTCAACAGCACACAGAATGGGCTTTTGCGCGGCTTATGTTTCCAGGCGGATGGAACGACGGATATGCGGGCCGCGAAGGCTACTGGACCGAAGGGCGCTCTCTCTGGACGCAGGATTTTCCGCGCGCTGACAGGCACTTCTCAGAAGCGCTGCGACGCTTGACTCGCGTGGATGTCCGCTCGGTCGAGCAGGTGATTAATCCCGATGATGGCGACGAGATCTACAACTGGCCCTGGCTCTATGCGGTGCAGGTGGGCGAATGGGGCATAACCGACGTGCAAGCCCGCAAGCTCCGGGATTACCTGCTGCGTGGCGGCTTTTTCATGGCGGACGATTTTCACGGGACAACCGAGTGGCAGGTTTTTCAGGAGAGCATGAAGCGTGTTTTCCCGGACCGCCCCATTGTCGATATTCCCAGCACTGATGCGATTTTTCACACCGTTTACGATCTGGACGACCGCTACCAGATTGTCGGCGCGGAGCATCTTAGCGAAGGTCACAAGCTGGACGGGTTTGTGGCACGCTGGCGAGGCATCTACGACGACAAAGGCCGCATCATGGTCGCCATCTGCTTCAACTCGGATGTAGGTGACTCGTGGGAGTGGGCCGACACGCCAGAGTACCCGGAAAAGTTTTCGGCGCTGGGAGTCCGGTTAGGCGTGAACTACGTTGTGTACTCGATGACTCACTGAGCAGTTGTTTTCGAGTCGCCGGCCCGGCCTTTGCGCCAGAACACGGTGCAGTCATCGAACTCCTCTTTGTTCGGGAAAAGATCGTTCAGCTTGAAGTCGTCTATGACTTCGTCTTTGCAAGTTTCTACCGTTTGAAACCGGCCGCGCGCAATTTGATTTTTCAGCTCTTTGAGCGACACCGTGTGGAATAAAGCTTCGTCTTTGGGAGGTAACTCGATTTTGTGAGAGTACGAGAACTCCATGCCCGAGGGAGGCGTCTGCCCCAGAAGGAAATAGACTAACTCGTCGGCCATATACTCCTGGCCGGGCGGAGTCACTTCTTTGACTTTCTGCGCAATCTTTTCATAGGCGTGCCAATCGGTACCTTCCCGGTCATCGAAGACGTATTTGGCCGCGCTCACAAAGAGAATGAATACCAGAATGGCCAGCGGCCAACGCACGCTATTCGGACCGGCGAGCTGAGTGGCAGTGTAGTAAAAGCCCACGCTTGCCACAATCGCCGTGAACGGAATCATGAAGATGAAATACCGTCCGAAGGTGGGATGCGCGGTGGCGATGTAGGCACCGAGCGCGACCGAGATCCAGGCGGCGAGATAGAACTCACTGCGTATTGCCCGATCCCAACCGCTCTTGGTCGAGATAAAACGAATGGCCAGGATCGAGAGCAATCCGAGCAGCAATGTCTCCGCGGAGACTGTCCAGTCGGTAAATACATCGAAATCATGAGCATTGACATCGCCCCAGTTAACACGACGAAAGAGCGCCTGATACTGAACGACATTGAAGAAGGTCTGCTTCGGAGCCCGGAAGAATAACCACAGCTCAGGAGCAAAGGCGATGAGCGCGCCGGCGCAGAACACAATCAACTTGCTGATCCGGCTTCCGGCGCGATTTTTAAAGACAATCCAGACAAGCAGCACAGGCAGCACGGGCGCGGTCAAGAGGCTTGAACCGGCGGCGGCTCCCGCTAGCAGAGCAGCCGCAAAAGTCGTCCAGACGCTCGCGCTATCGACGCTTCTGACGGCTACGCGGAACGCCAGAACCGTGAGGAGCATGCCGAACCCATAGGCCTGAGCGACGGGCCCAAAGGCGACAACTACCGTGTCGAACCCAACGAAACAGGCGACCGCGATCGCGCAAGCCAAGCGCCAGCGTTCTTCCGGGAAGCGCCGCATGACGTAGGTGGCAGCCAGACAAACGGCGGCAGAGACAAAAAGTGCATCGAAGAAATGAACCGCGCGCCAGGAGTGCCCGGCGAAACGCAAGACGGCCGCATTGAAATAGGCGTTGAGCAACGTCTGCGGGAAGGCGAAGTCAATATAGGGCGTCTTCCCACGCGCGATCAGCTGGGCTGCGATCAGGTGAAAACCTTCGTCCCAGACAAAGGCCATGGTCTGAGAGTAGATCACGATGACGGAGCTGATGGCGAGTAAAACCATCCAGAGCAGCACCCATGGGTCGCGCAACCTACTACGCCATGTCGCCCTTCCCCCAATCGATTCTTGAGCGGTGGTTAGCGTCCGATCTTGCATCCCCGAGATCCTAAAAGCTGACCTGCAGCCGCGCAGCTACGCTACGCGGAGGAGCGATGGCGGTTCCGGAAAACAGCCCTGCGAAGTTGATCACGTTGAGCTTGTCCGTCAGGTTAGTAGCGTCGATCTGAAAACGAACAGGTGACTTTTCGTTCTTCACGAGAAGGACGCCGAGGGAGAGATCGAGTGAAATAAGCGGGCGCGGCCTGCCGTTTCCGAAATTAATCCGGTCAACAACATTCTTGCCGTATTGCGCGAGTGCCTGCTCGTAGGTGCCATTGAAGTCGATCGGCAAGCCACTGTCATAGGAGCCGCTCACAGCCATCCAGATACGGGGGACGATGTCGTAGCGGATACGCGCCCGCACGGTGTTGCGCTGGTCCTGAGACACGGGGAAGATGCCGCGGTTAGAACTCATCGCCTGGGCTGCATCATCGCCGATGAAGAGCCCGCCCGTCAGCGGGAAGTAGCCATTGCCACGCATGTTCGTCCAGCTCGCCGAGCCCGAGAACTTACCCCATTGTGGAACGTCGAGCTTCGTCTCCACGCCGTAGATATTAGCCAGCGCAAAAGTGATCGGGAAGCTCACTCCTGTATTCAACAACACATCGTCATCGGGGAAGTTGTGATAACGACGCCAGAAGAAGTTCGTATTCAGCCGAACGTGGGCAAAGAACGCGCGTCCAAATCCCGCTTGATAGTAGTTGCCACGCGCGGGCTCGACCGGCAAGCGTAGAACCTGATCACTGAGGCTGGTGACTTCGGGAGAACTGGCCACGAGGATATTTTCGAAGGCTGGAGTTTGAAAAACCCGGTCGTACGACGCGCGGAATACAAGCTGCGTTTTGGGCCAGAAAAACGCCATGCCAAAGCGCGGACTCCATCCAGTCTGGTCCACTTCCAGGTGGTAGTGATCGAAGCGCAAACCGCCGCTGAGCGTCAGGTTTTTCCAATGCACTTCGTCCTGGCCAAACACACCCTGCTCGCGGTCGGGCGCCTGGCGCCGGAAGTTAAACGAGGGCGGGGTGTCGGGATCGAATTGAGACGGATCGGTAATCAGGTAGCTCAAAGATTCCTGAATCGACGCGGAATCGGATTCGAAGCCGGTCTTGAACTCGTGGTGACCGGCATGGGCCGAGATAGTTCCTTTGACGTAGCCTTCACGATAGCTGCGGTCCTGGCTCGCGATCACGGGTGTGGCTAGAGCATTCGACCACAATCCGGCCGTAAGATCCCGGGCCATGACGCGGAAGTCACCCAAGACGTTGGGAGAAAAAACGTGCTGATAGGAGATCTGGGCCGCGCTCTCGAAGTTGTCGCGATCCTGGCGCTGGTTCGCCTGCTGCTGGACGTATTCGTTCGGCACGAGAAAGCGCGATTGCGCACGCCGGAGAATGACTCCGACTCGATCTTTATCTCCGAAATCCCGTTCGTAGTGGGCCATGAAGTCGGCGGTCGTACCGTGGTTGGTGAAGTTCTGCGTCACCGGCGGATCGAGGAATCTGTCCGTTGAAGCGCCGGCCCCACTCACGGTGAAAGTATTCGATTTCCAGCCATACTGCGCCAGCAGATAAGCATTCAGACTGGTGAAGCTGCCGCCCGAAGCAAGAGCTTTGCCGTGGAAACCAGGGCGCGTGTCGCGGCGTGTTTCGACTTCGATGACGCCACCCATTTTTCGGCCGTATTCCGCCGGAAAGCCAGCGGTCAAGACACTCATCTCCTGGGCGCTGCCGGCGTCAAAGTCCGGGATGAAAGCGGCCGAGCGATTTTCGGTCAGCGGTAAACCGTCGATCACGTATTGCGTTTGATATTCTTCGCCGCGCGGATGCAGAACGCCGTTTGCTTCGAGCAGCCACCCCGGTTCCTGATTGACCAGCTCTGCCAATGAGCGTCCCGGGCGCGCGGTGATGCGGTCCTGCAGAGTCGGCCCTCCAATCTGATTGCTGCCTGATGAATTCTCCGGGTTGAGCAAGGTCGCCCCGGCCTCGACATTGACGACAGTCTGCAGGCCTTGTACCCCGAGTTTCATAGTCAGGCTCCGGGGAATAGCCGTTTGGATGTCGAGTACTTCGGAGGCCGGCGCTAACCCATTGGAAGAGACTTTCAAACTGTACTGGCCAAAAGGCAGCCGTTTCGCGACTATGCGGCCCGAGGTATCCGCCCGGAAACTTTGCTTATATTCATTGGCCTGGCTGGTAAGCTCCGCGGTCCCTTGTACCGGAAGGCCGCTCGGATCTACCAGCCCAATATGCAACTCGCCAACCTTGGCCTGCGCCGCGGCAAGCACCGGCAGCAAGGCAATAATGAAAAACCGCGAGACCATCCGTAGTCTTCATCTTCGCAGCCTTGCAGTTATGCGGGTAATATATGGCGCTGTCAGCGAGGGATCAGAGGCTGTAGCGGCAGACGGACAGGAATCTAGGCGGGTTGGGCGACATCCAGAACGACGATGGTCAGATCGTCATCCTGTACGCGGCCGCTTTTGTAACCGGCCCAGGCGGAGAGTTGCTGGAGAACGAAGTCGACACACTGCTCGGGGTCGAGGTGAGCGGAATCGAGAAGCGCGCGCTGTATTCGCTCCTCTCCAAAAAACTCCTCCTGTTGGTTCGCTGCTTCGAGCAGGCCGTCGGTGAACAGGAGAAATCGATCACCGGAGCAAAAGCTGCGCTCGGTGAACGTATACGGAGCAGCGGCCATGAGTCCCATCAAAAGCCCGTTTTCTTCGATCGCTTCCACCTCGCCGGTCTGACGATGAAGCCACTGCATTCGGGGATGAGCGGCGGCGGCATAACGGAGAATCTTAGCCTGGAGGTCAAGGAAAAGGTAAGCAGCAGTTACAAATTGCCCTTGCGTATTCGGGCAGAGTGTCCGGTTCATGCCGCGCAGGAAGCTGGCGGGATCATCAGCTTGAGACACCTGCGATGCGCCAGCTACTTTGACCATGGAAGCAATGAGGGCGGCCGGAACACCATGCCCGGTTACATCGGCGACCAGAATGCCGAGGCGGTTCTGGTCGATAATCAGCACGTCATATAGATCGCCTGCTACGGCCGTCATGGGGAGGTAGCGCACCGCGATACAGAAAGACGCACTACGCGGGAGTTCGCGGGGCAGGATCGAAGTTTGAATCCGGCGGGCAATGGTCAGTTCTTCTTCAATTGCGGTCAGGCGTTCCTGCGTTTGGGTAGTGCGGCGCACCACGACAGCCGCCAGACAAGCCAGGTATACGGCGAAGCCAACCGGCTCGACATCGAGGGGACGGTGCAGCAGCCCGCCGATGTTGGCAGCGAACACAGTAGCCGAAAGAAAAAGAAAACCCGTACGCAGGATATTGATGTCTTTCAGCCGCGCCTCTGGACGGAACAAAAGGAAATCAGCCAATAGAAAGAAGGCAATCACGAGCAGGTTATTTGCCAGCCTCATGCTGAAGGGTTCGGCAAAGAGTTGATCGGAGAACAAGCCCAGCAGGGCTTCTGCGATTTGAGCGAGAACGACCCAGCGGAACCAGCGCTTCCAGACTGGAAAGAGCTCGTAGCTCAGGAGGCCTCCAAGAGGAAGGATCAGATACATGAGCCCGGCCTCTAAATACGCCTCGAAAGAATCGCTCATTCCCGCTGCCAAGCGCACCAGGCTCGTCTGAATAAGCAGCCGTATCCCGTAGAAGACGGAGAAGATGCCAAACCAAAGCAGCGCGCGATCACGACCGCGACGGCGAAAAAGATAGAGGCCGGCCGCAGCCATCCCGACCGTGGCTACGACGATCCCGAGGACAATTCGCCCAGCCCCGGCGCGAGCTATCTCAGCAAACTGGTCGGTCGCTTCTGACATACGCCAATTCGAACTATAAACAAATACCGTGGCACGGTCGCAGGGAGGAGGAACTAACGCTTACGTGACGAAAGTAGCTAATCGCGGACCAGAACGGCATTAAGGAGGGTTGCATCCTAGAATAATTGATGAAGATCCGCGGATGAGCACGGCCAAAATACCCGAGCAGCTTACAGTGGAGGAATTTCTGACGCGCCCAGAGCGCGGCGACGGCCTCCAGGAAGAACTCATTGACGGTGAAGTTACAGTCTCCCCGATGCTAAGAAGCGCCACAATGACGCGGTTCGCACCCTGGACCGCAAGTTGTCAACGCTCGAGAATCATGGCTTTGTTGTTTTAGGAGAGGTAGCTTGCCGGCTGTCGCAAACCTCCCTACCGAACACGGACGCTGCGGTTTTCCGTAAGGAGCGTTGGGACGCAGTCGACCCGGATGACTTTACAGAGGAGGCCCCAGCGCTAGCGGTCGAAGTTGTCTCGCCAGGGAACCGAAATCCTAAGCTGATGACGAAGGTTGACCTCTATCTAAGTCACGGCTCAGAACAGGTCTGGTTAGTTAACCCAATGACTCGCACTGTGATTGTGTTCTACCAAAGCGGCGAGCAGAAAGAAATTCAGGCGGGCGAATTGATCACGTTCTATGACGTTCAGTTCGACGTCTCTTCCCTGTTCGAGCAATTGCACTCGCTTACTTGGCGGAGCTCAGCTTGACTAAGACCACGCCATGCGACGGCACGTCGGCCGAGAAGCTATCAGCGAGCTGCCCTTTATCGGTGTGGGCCCAGAGATCGCGCACGGTGAATGCTCCATCTATCTTCAGATCGGCCCGGTTTGCAGTGACCTTCGCGGGTGCCGCGCCGCGGTTGAACAGCCCCACCGCTTGCGTGCCGTCGGATAGCGGCCTCGCCCAGACTTCCAGATCGCCGTTTTTCGAGATGCGCGTTGCCTGCTTCCCAAGCGGATCCTGATCGATGGCGATTACCTCTTTGTTGGTGAGCATCTCGAGGATGGCAGGCGAAACCGTACGCAGATCATTGCCTGCAAGCAGCGGCGCCGCGAGAAGGCTCCACAGACTCATATGCGTGCGGTATTCGGTCTCACTCATGCCACCGTTGCCCACTTCGAGCATGTCGGGATCGTTCCAGTGGCCCGGGCCCGCGTACTGGGCCAAGTCGAGCTGCTGCTCGAAGCCGATGCGCGACATCGATTTCCAGTTGTCACTGATGTCGCCGGTGGTGCGCCAAAGATTCCCGCCTGCGCTTGCGCCCCACTGCGGCCCGTGAAAGACACCGTACTGACAGAGACTATAGACGATGGGCTTGCCTGTAGCCTGCAGTGCCGCGCCCATTTTGGCGTAAACGGCGGGCATGGAATGATAATCGTAAACCTGGGTTGCGCTGCACCAGTCGTACTTCAAGTAGTCGATGCCCCACGCCGCATAGCTCTTCGCATCCTGCTCCTCGTGTCCAAAGCTGCCTTCGTAGCTGGCGCAGGTCTTCGGTCCGGGCGATGAATAGATCCCGAGCTTGAGGCCTTTGCTGTGAACATAATCGGCCAGCGCTTTCATGTCCGGGAACTTTGAGTTGGTTTGTATGTTGCCCTGCGCGTCGCGACCCGCCTCCCAGGTATCGTCGATGTTGACGTAAATGTAGCCTGCTTCTTTCATGCCGTTGCGCGCCATGGCATCCGCGGTTTCACGAATCAGCTGGTCGGAGACTTTATTCGCGAACTTGTTCCAACTGTTCCAACCCATGGGCGGTGTTTTGGCCAGGCCATTCGAGGGGAGAGGCTGCGCTTCCGGAAGCGAGATCTTCTTCGGCGGCTCAGGCATAGGACCCGGAGCTTCGGCGGAAACCTGCTTCATGTGCAATACCGGGCCGGGGCGATCTTCCCAGCCGGGTAACTGCAGGAGGAGCGTGTCGCCTTCCAGTTTGCCCGTGTACTTCGCCTTATGCTGTTCGCCGAAGTCATCTCGAACAATGGAGAAGGAAACGTCGCTGCCGGTGACTTTGCCGTCACTAATAGGCTGGTTGCCGTGGTGATCAGACAAGTATCCGGTGAGAGCATCAGCATCGGCTTTGAGGTTGAGGATCGTTTCCCGCACCGTTCCATCGGCTTCGCGCTTGAAAGACCACTTGCCCGTTAAGCTAGCGGCAAACGCTGAATGGCTCAGGATGGTGAGAGCGAAGAAACAACAGAGGGTCTTCATAGAGGCATGAGAATTCTATCTCACCGAAGCAAGAAAGAAGATCAGGAGCGCTGCTTTAATTCTCAACCCACGCTCCGGGGGGAAACAAGCTCGCTCGCCATAAAAGCTCTTGTCTCCCGAATCGGGGATCAGGCGCGCAGGCCGTCGATGAAGTTTTCGAGCCGGTCGAGGCCGCGTTCGAGCTCGGCCATCGAGGTGGCGTAGGAGATGCGCACGTGATCGTTGGTGCCGAACGCTTCACCTGGCACAACTGCTACATGAGCTTCAGCCAGAAGAGCGCTTGAGAAATCGAGCGAGTTTTTCACGCGGCCGCTTCCGTAGGCAACGGAAATGTTCGGGTAGGCATAGAACGCGCCTTTCGGCATGCCGATCTTCACCCCCGGAATTTTGCGTAGGCGGCCGACTACAAAGTCGCGCCGCCGCCGATACTCGCCGAGCATTTCGCCGACCGAAGCCTGAGGTCCCTTCATGGCTTCAATGGCGGCTTTTTGCGCAATCGATGTCGGATTCGACGTAGAGTGGCTTTGCAGCTTGAGCATGGCGTTGATGATCGGCGCAGGGGCGAGCGCAAAGCCGATGCGCCAACCAGTCATAGCGTAGGTCTTTGAAAGCGAGCCGGCCACCACCACAGTCTCCTTAGCGCCGGGAGTCGCGGCGATCGAGAACGGCGCTTCCTCGTAAACGAAGTGGCAGTAGCACTCGTCCGTCATCAGGAAAATGCCGTGCTTCCGAGTCAGCTCGTAGATTTTACGGAACTCGGGCTGCGAGACTACGGCCCCGCTGGGGTTAGAAGGCGAGTTGACAATGAGCAGCTTGGTCTTGGGAGTAATGTGCGGCTCGATTGAACGCGCCGAGATTTCGAAACCGTCGTTCTCATCGGTGTCAACAAACACGCAGACACCGCCAGCGTAATTGACAACGTCCTTATAGGTCACCCAGTAAGGAACGGGAATGATCACTTCATCGCCCGGGTTGATGAGCGCCTGGATCAGGTTGAAGATGGCGTGCTTGCCGCCTACCGTCACCAAGCATTCGGAAGCGGTGTAGCTGGTTCCAAAATCGTCACGATGCCGCTCGCAGATGGCCGCTCGCAGCTCCGGGGTACCGCCAGCGTTGGTGTACTTGGTAAAGTTTGCGTCGAGAGCCGCAACTGCAGCCTGCTTGATGTTGGTGGGCGTCGGGAAGTCCGGCTCCCCCGCTCCGAAATCGACTACATCGGCGCCTTCTCTGCGCAGGCGGTCGGCATCGGCCGCGACTTTCATAGTGGAAGAAACGCTGATGGTAGAGATACGTTCGGCAATCTCAGCAGTGGCTTGCATGTTTCAACCATTATCTTTCTTTGCGAACTTCGTTCTCAAGCGGCGCAGGGTGGTTTCAGGTACAAACTGGGCGACATCGCCACCAAAGGTAATCACTTCTTTGATCATCCGAGAACTGATGAACGAGTTCTTTTCGGTGGCTAGCAGGAAGACGGTTTCGGTCTCGGGACGGAGACGCCGGTTCAGGTGGGCCATCTGGAGCTCGTTCTCGTAATCGGAGATGACACGAATGCCGCGCAGGATCGCATGGGCTCCGCGATGGGCGGCGTAGTCGACCAACAAACCATCGAAGTGCTCCACTTCCACATTTGGGAAAGCGCCTGCGGCTTCCCGGACCATTAAGACGCGCTCCTCGACGGAAAATAGAGACTGCTTTTGTGTGTTTCGCAGGACGGCTACTATGAGGTGATCGAAGAGCCGTGACCCGCGCGCGATCAGATCGAGATGGCCGTTTGTTAGCGGGTCGAACGAGCCAGGGTAAATGGCGTTCCTCATCACATGAATCTTACAAGCATCCTTGATTCCGGCAATGCCGATATCTTCTCCGTGCAGACTCACGCGCGCGGTCCGGCGGGCGCTCTTCCGCTTACTCCCGAGATGCTGATTGAGCAGCCCTCAGGCAACCTGTTCGGCCTGACGCAAAACGCCGGCATGGGCTGGGCACCCTCGGCGCTCGGCGGCAAGCAGGTGCTTATTCTGAGCACGCATGGCGGAGTTCGTGCCGAAGACGGGACACCGATTGCGCTCGGTTATCATACCGGGCACTGGGAAGTAGGGCTGCTGGTGGCGGAGGCCGCGCGGGAGCTCAAAGCGCACGCAGCGATTCCGTTTGCCGGCGCTTGTACCGACCCCTGCGATGGGCGGACACAAGGCACTCCCGGCATGTTCGACTCGCTGCCGTACCGTAACGATGCGGCGATTGTCTTTCGGCGGTTGATCCGCTCGCTGCCGGAGCGGGCCGGCGTAATCGGGGTCGCGACCTGTGACAAAGGGCTGCCGGCCATGATGATGGCTCTGGCCGGAACGCCGGATCTGCCTTGCGCTTTAGTGCCGGGCGGCGTGACGTTGATGCCTGAGCATGGCGAAGACGCCGGCAAAGTACAGAGTATCGGGGCGCGTTTCGCTCACCAGAAGATTTCGCTCGAAGAAGCAGCGCTGGCGGGCTGCCGGGCGTGCGCGTCTCCGGGCGGCGGCTGCCAATTTTTAGGCACGGCCGCTACCTCGCAAGTGGTTGGCGAGGCGCTCGGGCTCACACTGACACATGCGGCGCTGGCTCCTTCCGGGCAGCCCATCTGGCTTGACATGGCTCGGCGCACAGGGCGCGCACTCCTGCGGATGAGTGAACTGGGGCTGCGCACGCGCGACATAGTGACGCAAAGCGCGATCGAGAACGCGATGGTGGTTCATGCCGCATTCGGAGGTTCGACCAACCTGCTGCTTCACGTTCCGGCGATTGCACACGCAGCCGGCCTGCAGCGACCCACCGCTCCGGACTGGAGCCGCATCAACCGAAGCGTGCCTCGCCTGGTGGATGCGCTGCCGAATGGCCCGCGCAATCATCCGACAGTGCAGGTGTTCCTGGCGGGCGGGGTGCCGGAAGCGATGCTTCATCTGCGACGAGCCGGCCTGCTAAATACGAAGACCACCACCATTTCGGGCGGCACGCTTGACGCGATGCTCGATTGGTGGCAGGATTCGGAGCGCCGCTTTCGCTTACGAGAGCGCCTGCAAGAGCTCGACGGCATCGATCCCGATGATGTGATACTCGCTCCGGACCAAGCGCGCTCTCGCGGCCTAACGTCAACTGTGTGCTTCCCGCACGGCAACCTGGCGCCGGAAGGCTCGGTGGTGAAGAGCACATCTATTGACCCCACGGTGGTCGATGCGGATGGGGTTTACCGCAAACGCGGGCCAGCCCGAGTGTTCGTCACCGAGCACGATGTCATTTCAGCCATCAAGCGGCAGGTGGTCAAGGAAGGCGATGTCATCGTGCTTATCTGCCGCGGACCGATGGGCTCGGGCATGGAGGAGGTGTATCAAATCACCTCCGCGCTGAAGCATCTGGTATTCGGCAAGCACGTAGCGGTCATTACAGATGCCCGCTTCAGTGGCGTCTCGACGGGAGCTTGCGTCGGTCACGTATCACCGGAGGCGCTGGCGGGCGGTCCGCTCGGCAAGCTACGCGATGGCGACACGGTGGAGATTGTGATCGACCGCAATACGCTCGAAGGCCACGTTAACTTCGTCGGGGAAGCAGGCGAGATGTTCTCGGCAGAAGAAGGACGTCAGCGCCTGGCCACTCGCGCCCCGCGCGAGGATCTGCGGCCTGATCCGCTGCTGCCCCAAGATACACGGCTATGGGCTGCGTTGCAGCAGGCGAGCGGCGGAATTTGGGGCGGCTGTGTTTACGATCCGCAGGCGATCATTCGAAAGCTGGCGCTCAGCTAGAGCGCGGGACAAGCTGGCACTCCGGTAGGGTAGCCCGAGTCAGCGTGATGCGAATGGATACGGACTCCAGCTGCCATCGCTCTGACGCTTCTCCTCTTCTTCTTTCTTCTTGCGCGCGCGTTCCCCCTTCGAGTCGCCGCCTTTGAAGTAGAGATGCACGGTCACGTTGTGAGTGGATTCATCGGCCGTATAGTCGGACCGGGTATCGCTCACGTGATCGAAGATGCCCTGCTCCTCCACGCGCTTCAGGAAAAAGTCCGGATAGTCAGGATTGAAGGGATGCCCCTCTTTCTCGCCCCAGAGCTTTGCCACGGCGGGTTCGGTGGTGACATCGAGGCCTTGGATATCGAGCTTCTGGAAGTTATAGACTGCTCCCGGCGTGACATTGTAGGCCACATTGACGGCGCGCTTCGTTTCGTCCGGCGCAGTCTCGGCGGTAATGCTGGCATCGAGCAGGCCGCGACGCTTCATCTTGTGAATCAGATCGAGCCGGAAATTATCGACCTGCTCGCTATTGAAAGGTTGCCCTGTCTTGAACGCGATGGTGGAGCGGATCTCGTCTTCATCGAGACCGCTGCCGCGAAAGCGGATCGAACCAAACTTGAACGCCGGCCCATCGTTGATCTGGACTTTCAGCACTACGCCGAGATTCGTTTTGGCCGGCTCCGTCTCGACTTTCGGGAAAGTGACCTCGGCATAACCTTTGGCCGCATAGAGAGGACGAATCGCTCCGTCGAGGATCAATTTGACACGGCTGTCGGATAACGGCGCACCGATCGCAACCGAGTTGACGGCGCGTAGGATGGCACCCGTATCGATGGCCTGGTTACCGCTGACCGTCACCTGCGAGATGGTCGGGGTAGGCGTGTCGGGCGTGAAGAGCACGACAAGCTGCTTGGGATCGTCGTTTGAAATGGCCGCGCGGACTTTCACGTTTGCGTTAGCTTGCGCAGCGCATTGCTCGACCGCGGCGGTGTAGCGTTTCAAGACGCCTTCGGTGCCGGGAATCCGGTCGGAATAAAGGTCTACATGACTGCGCAGGCAGGAACGTAAGGCTTCGGGCGACGAGCCAAGCCTCTCGAAGCTCATCGGGAAGAGAGGCTCGCTCTCAGCTATCTGAAAGGTGACATCGTAGGCTGGCGACGGTCCCGCGCCGGTCCGATACTCATAGGCAACATTCGAGAAAAGTTCAGTGGCCTGCAGCTTGCCGCGGGCCTGTTCGATGAGCGCCGGCTCAACTCTCGCGCCCGTCTTCAAACCGCTCTCTTTCACGATGTCCGCCGCGGGATATAGCTTGTTGCCTTTGACAGTAACGCTGTGCAGGGTACCCGGGGGAGGCGGCTTGCGGGCCGATTGCTTAGCTGGGGATGCGGGGTCCGTCTGCCCTCGTAGACACAGGGGCGCGGCGGCCTAAAATTCCAACGAGCAAGAGCGCAAAATCCAACCGCATATCGCTTTACCCATCATACGTAGAAACTACGCTTCGGGGTGTTATGCAAGAGTACGCTCGGGAGGCCACTTAGGTTTCGGCAACCGTTGGTCTGCGGCTAGACCCTAATCATCTGGCCAGCTCGAATACTCTCTAGGACACGTAGGATTGCTCCCACTAGAGGCAATAGATGTTCGATGCGGTTGGTCTGTGCACGGATAAGAACGATGGCCATTCGCTTAGCGATTAGACTCTGTTGATCAGGTATGCCCTGGTCCGCGGTTAGCAATACGTCATAACCTGCACTCTCGGCTGCTCGCAACAGATCGCCGTTCTTCTTGCCTTTCAGACCTGCCCATTGTGCAGTGTGCGCCTGGTATTGGGGAAAACTGTGCCGGAAATCAATCGGAAGACACTCATCCAGCAAAATCTTCAAGCGATCCTAGCTAAAAGCGAGTCTTTGGCTTCCTCGAGGGCCTGAATCGCCATCTCGCGAGTTACCGAGGGAAATTGCTCAAGGAATTCCAGCAACGAGCTTCCGGCTTCGAGGTAGTCGATCAGATTCTTGAAAGGAACACGCGTCCCTCGAAAGCAGGGTGTTCCGTTCAGGATGTCGGGATCGATCGCAACTATGGGATTCATCGCCTGACTTGTATTGTACGATGGCAATCGATCCTCCCGAAGTGCCTGTAAAATAAGGCCCTCCTGATACAATTGAGTAGAAAATGACATACGATGTTGCCGTCATTGGCAGTGGTCCGGGCGGTTATTCCGCTGCCGTTCGGGCCGGCCAGTACGGCTTGAAAACGGTCCTGATCGAACGGCAGCCAAGGCTCGGTGGAACTTGCCTGCTGGTCGGCTGCATTCCCACCAAAACGCTGCTGCATACTGCCGATGTCTGGGATTATTTCAAAGATCCGGGTGCGCAGGGGATCGAATGCAAGGATCCCAAGCTCAATTACCCGCGGGTACTCGAGCGCAAGAACAAAGTGGTCACCAAGCACTCCAAGGGCATCGATTTCCTGATGCGCAAGAACAAAGTGGACGTGATCAAGGGTATGGCCACGCTTTCGGGCGGTGGGAAGATCCAGGTGGCGGGAGCGCAGGGCGCCCAGACAGTGGAGGCGAAGAACATAATCCTGGCAACTGGTTCGGAGGCTCGGATGCTGCCGGGCTTGCAGCCGGATGCCAACCTGATTCTGACCAACATCGAGATCCTCGATATGCCAGCCGTGCCTGGTACGCTCGGCATCATCGGGGCCGGCGCGGTCGGGGTCGAGTTCGCCTCGATCTTCAATCGTTTCGGAACGAAGGTGACGCTGCTCGAAATGCTTCCCCGGCTAGTGCCGGTGGAGGACGAGGAGATTTCAAAAGAGCTCGAACGGCATTTCAAGAAAACCGGCATTCGAGTGGAGACGGGGGCCAAAGCGGAGAATATCCGGAAGAATGCCAATAGCGTAAGCCTGAGCGCTACGCTCGCCAACGGCAACAAGGAAGAGATGGAGTTTGAGAAGCTCCTGATTGCTGTGGGCCGCAAACCCAATACGGAAAGCGTGGGCCTCGAGAATACTCGAGCGCAAGTGGACCGGGGCTTCGTGAAGGTAAATGCTTATGGTGAGACGAGCGAGCCTAACTTGTATGCAATCGGAGACATTGTTGCCGGCATGCCGCAGCTGGCACACGTGGCGAGCGCCGAAGCGGCTGTGGCAGTAGCCGCGATCGCCGGCAAGCCGGTTCGTCCCATTAACCGCAATCGCATTCCGGGTGCTACGTACACCGACCCGGGAATCGGCAGCGTCGGCTTAACGGAAGCCCAGGCGCGCGCGCAGGGGTTCAAGGTGAAGGTCGGCAAATTCCCCTTCGCGGCGAACAGCAAGGCCACCATCCTCGACAAGCACGAGGGTTTCGTGAAGGTGATCGCAGAAGAGACGCTCGGCGAAATTCTGGGTGTTCATATTATCGGCCCCGAAGCCTTCGAACTTGTTGCAGAAGCGGTAACCGCCATGGAATCGGAAGCTACGGTCGAGAGTATGATCTCGACGATCCATGCGCATCCAACGATCTACGAAGCGATCGGCGAAGCGTTCAACAACGTGCACGGTCTCGCCATAAATATCTAAGCCCGGCATTCATGCGACTGCTGGAAGTACGGGATCTCGGGTTGATGCGGTACGGTTCCGCGCTTCGCATCCAGCAGGAGATTGTGGCGCAGCGCAAACGGGGCGAAGGCTGCGACACACTGCTGCTGGTGGAGCACCCACACGTGGTTACGATCGGGCGCAACGGCAAAGACGAGCATCTGCTGGCAAGCCGCGAGATTCTGGCGCGCTCAGGCATTGACTTCTTCGAAACAGACCGCGGGGGCGACGTGACTTATCATGGGCCCGGACAGATCATTGGATACCCAATCCTCGACTTGCGAGAATGGAAACGCGATGTACACGCCTACTTCCATTGCGTGGAACAGGTTCTGATCGACGCGCTTACCGTGGTCGGCGTGAGTGCCGGACGTATTACCGAGCGCGGATACGAAGGGGTCTGGGTGAATGAAGCGAAGATAGCTGCGATCGGGATCCACATCAGCCGCTGGATCTCCTCGCACGGCTTCGCCCTGAATTACGATACCGACCTCAGCTATTTCAAATATATTGTTCCTTGCGGGTTGACCAAGCCGGTCTGTTCTCTCCGTTCGCTTGGCTCGACCGCGACGCGCGACGAGGCAACAGAGGCGATTGTCACCTCGTTCGCAAAGACTTTTGACTATCGCGCCGTTGCGGCCGAAAAAGAACTGCAGGAGATTGAATGACCGACGTTGAAATGCCCCAGATGGGCGAAAGCATTGTGGAAGGCACGCTCACCCGCTGGCTAAAGAAGCCGGGCGAGAAGGTTGAGATCGATGAGCCGCTGTTTGAAATTTCGACGGACAAAGTCGATACGGAGATTCCGGCGCCTGTCAGTGGCGTGCTGAGCGAGGTGCTGGTTCAGGAAGGCGCAACGGTCGCAATCAAGACGATCGTGGCCCGCATAGGGGATGGAGCTTCCTCGGCGGCATCTCCGGCGCCGGCGGCCGCAGCACCGGCAGCGCAATCTGCGCCGGTCACCTCGACGCCTCCGAGCAGCGGCGTGGGTCCCTCGGCTGCCGTCCCGGAGAATCGGACGCAGTCGCAACCAGCGCAACAGCCAGCCGCGCCGCCACCCCCGCCAGCGCCTGAGCCCGCTTCCGCCGGGCCCTATCCGATCGAGCCTCCCCCACTACCTTCGACCGGGTCGCAGTCGAGTGCGCCGCCCGCGCCACCGCAGCCGGTCGCACAGCCTGACGGTGCCGAAGACCAGGGTCCGCTTTCTCCGCTGGTGCGCAAGATGGCTCGCGAGTACAACATCGATCTGAGCCAGATCAAAGGCAGCGGCGCCGGGGGCCGCATCACCAAGCAGGATGTAGAGGCTTACATGTCTTCGCAGGCTGCCAAGACGTACGAGGCACCGCAGGCGCAGCCCGCAACAGCAGCTGCCGCCACCACTCCGCCGGCAGCACAACCCGTAGCGATGCCACTGGCAGAAGCGGCGCGCGTTCGTACCGAGCCCATGAGCACTATGCGGCAAAAAATCGCCGAGCACATGCTGATGAGCAAGCGGACTTCAGCCCATGTCACTACGGTGCATCGCGTCGACATCACAAAAGTGGCGAAACTGCGCGATAAAGCCAAGGCTGAATTCCAAGCTCGCAATGGTTTTTCGCTGACCTTTCTGCCGTTCATCACCGCCGCCGCGGCAGAAGCTTTGCGCGGTTTTCCGATCTTCAACGCTTCGATCGATGGCAAGAACATCGTTTATCATCGCGACATCAATATCGGCATTGCCGTAGCACTCGAGGGCGGCTTGATCGTACCCGTGATTCGCAATGCGGACGAGAAGAATGTGTCGGGCCTGCAGCGCTCGATTGTGGACCTGGCAACCCGCGCCCGCTCGCGGCAGCTGAAACCGGACGAGGTGGCCGGCGGAACGTTTTCCATCACGAATTTCGGAAGCTTCGGCAGCATCTTCGCTACACCGGTTATCAATCAGCCGCAGGTCGCCATCCTGGGCATTGGGGCGGTAGAGAAAGTTCCCGCGGTAGTCGAAGGGGACGCCATTGCAATTCGCTCGCAAGCGCACCTTGCACTTACCTTCGACCACAGGTTGATCGATGGTGCTTTAGCTGACCAATTCTGCCAAAAAGTGAAGGCGGTCTTAGAGCAGTGGTCCACCAGTATTCTCTAAACGAATAAGCCACCGGCAGGGCGTGTCTTGAAATCCGCTCTGCCTTATGTTGGAACGTTTTACGAAGTTATCTGGATACACCACCCCGCTGGGTGTGGGAGCTTCATTTTTCTATTGACGAAATCTTAACGCAGGTTTAATATTCCCTTGGGCTGTTTAATCCTAACTGATTACGTTACCTAGAAAAGGGGTCCAGGCATGACCTTCCAGGTTGGTGAGAAGGTGGTTTATCCAAACCACGGCGTGGGAACAATTGAAAACATCAGTTCCCGGTCATTCGGCACGCAGGAGGAGCGGTTTTATTTACTGCGCCTTGCTCTCAGTAGCATGACCGTGATGGTTCCGTTTTCACACGTGGGCGATTTAGGCCTTCGTAAAGTGACGAAATGCAGTGAAATCAACCGTGTTTTGACGTATTTGGCAGCCGGTAAGCCGTGTTGCGCACATGATTGGAAAGACCGATTTAAAGAAAACTCCGATCGGATGAAAGGCGGCAGCCTGCTGGAAATTGCGGAGGTTTTCAAAGCTCTGGTCATCATTCAAATGTCGAAGCCTCTGTCGTTTCGCGAGAAGAAGATGCTCGAGAGAGCGCGTAGCATGCTGATTGTCGAGACTTCGGTGGCCAAATCGGTGAGCGAACCGGAATCGGTGCTGCTGATCGGCAAGGCGCTGGCAAAATCGAATCTCCCCATGCCCGAGGCGCTCTAGACGAGCGGGGCAGCCGCACCCGGTATAATTGGTTGACAGTTTCAATCCCGGATCCGGCGCTATCGTCTAACGGTTAGGACGGAGCCCTCTCAAGGCTTAAATAGGGGTTCGATTCCCCTTAGCGCTACCAATACCCCGTCCCAAGTAGCCTTGGTGCGATGCAGTTTGGTTGGCCGGTTGCCGCTAATCGCTGCACGGCAGGTCCGGTGTTATGTTCTTGCCATGAAAGTCCTACTGCCTGCCATCGTGTGCTGCTGTGCGCTGTTGATGGCACCACTTACGGCCTCTGCCAAGGGCCATAAACACAAGCATCATCACAAGACGCACAAGGTTGCAAAACACAAGAAGTGAGAGATTTGGAGTGTTCTGTAAAAAAGTAAAAGCCGCTGCCTGATTAGGGCAACGGCCTCTACATTCGCGAATGAGCGCTTAGTTTTGGGATGTGGTGTAAGCGCCCACCCTTATTGCGGGGATGTACCCATTAAAACGTAAAATGGGGCTTCGCGTTTAACTTTTTCGCGAGTTTCTCGGAGTATATGTCCTTTATATCCAACGATAAGCGCGCTCGCGAGATATCTAAGGTACTTACTCGAACATTCCTTCAAAGAGCGGGCTGCTGAGGTATCTTTCGCTGGCATCCGGGAGGATCACGACGATGGTTTTCTTGTCCATATCGGGTTCGTTCGCCACTCGCACGGCCGCCGCAACAGCTGCCCCGCAAGAGATTCCGCAGAGGATGCCCTCCTCTTTTGCGAGCCGCCGAGCCATTTCGATTGACTCCTCATTGGTCACCTGCTCCACGCGGTCGACGAGTGAAAGATCCAAATTCTCGGGCACGAAACCCGCACCCATGCCCTGCAGCTTGTGCGGGCCGGGCTTCACTTCGTCACCATTCCGCGTTTGAGTAATCACCGGGCTGTTAGTCGGCTCAACGGCAATGGAAATCAGGGGATGTTTCTTCTCGTGCTTGATGTAGCGCGAGACACCCGTAATGCTGCCGCCCGTCCCCACGCCTGCAACAAACACGTCCACTGTGCCTTCGGTATCCTCCCAAATCTCCGGCCCAGTTGTCTGGAAATGGATACGGGGATTCGCCGGGTTGCTGAACTGCTGGGGCAAGAAGAATCGATCGGGATCGGAGGCCCTGATCTCTTCGGCCTTGGCGATTGCGCCCTTCATTCCTTTCGGGCCTTCGGTGAGAATGACGTTTGCGCCGAGAACTTTCAAAACCTTGCGGCGTTCGAGCGACATTGTCTCGGGCATAGTCAACGTAATCGGGTAGCCGCGGGCCGCAGCGACAAACGCCAAGGCGATACCGGTATTGCCGCTGGTGGGCTCGACAATCTCTTTTCCGGGTTTCAAGATGCCCCGCTCTTCTGCATCCCAAATCATGGCCGCGCCGATGCGGCACTTCACCGAGTAACCCGGATTGCGCCCTTCAATTTTGGCTAAGACAGTTGCCTTTGCTCCATTGACTACGCGGTTCAGCTTCACCAGCGGCGTCTTGCCTATCGTGAACGAATTGTCTTGATATATCAAAGCTTCCTCTCAGATCTCCCAATTTGGGATGTATTCGGTATGCTTTTCCTGCCAGGTGCGCGCCAGCTCGCCGAAGCTGGTTTTATCCAGCACCTCGGAGGTTGCTGCGTCTACCCGGTTCCAGATCTCGCCAAAAGGATTGTCGTTTCCGCGGCGCGTAGTTTTGTAGTTTTCTACGGCCCGAAGAACGTCGCCTACAGTAATGGAATCCGGCGACCGCGCCAGCAGGTATCCGCCGTCGGCTCCGCGCCGTGAATCGACGAAGCCGCTCTGTTTCAGACCGGCCAGTATGAGCTCAAGGAACTTTTGCGGGATTTTCTGCCGCCTGGCGATGTCGGCGATTTTGACCGGCGGCATCGCACCATCCCGGGACCGCCCGACGTATTGCGACGACAGGTCGAAAACAGCTTTGAGCGCGTACTCGCTTTTAACCGAGATGTTCATCCTCTACGACTTTATTTTAATCCCTACCAAACCGATAGCCATTTCAGCGATCCCGATATTCCACTAGGGGCAACACCTGTAAACGGCTAAGATAAGAGCTTGCATGGGCACGCCGCACCGAAACATATCACGAGAGCTGTTCGGAACCGATGGCATTCGGGGCCTTGCCGGGGAGCCGCCGCTTGATGCTCGCACGGCTCATGCGCTCGGGGTGGCTCTCGGTGCCTGGGCGCAGCGTCACTCCAATAAGTCACTGAATGGAGACCAGCCCGAAGTACTTATCGGGATGGATACGCGCGAGAGCGGACTATGGCTAGCGGAGCAAGTGGCCGGCGGCCTGGCGCGCTCGGGGGTGTCGGCGCGCTTCGCCGGGGTGATTACAACACCCGGGGTGGCGTATCTTACGCGTACGCGACATTTTGTAGCCGGCGTAATGATCTCGGCGTCCCACAACCCGTATTACGATAACGGCCTAAAACTGATCAGCCACTCCGGCTATAAGCTGGCCGATGAGGTCGAGCTTGAAATGGAGCAGCGCATGGAGGAGTGGCTCGCGACGGAGCAAGCCGCGACTCCGGAAAAGCTGACGACAGACTCGTCGCTCGATACTCTCTACACCGATTATCTGGCCGGAACAGTAACCGGCAAGTTTCCCTTTCGCATCGCGGTCGATTGCGCGAACGGCTCGGCTACGGAGATCGCACCACGGCTTTTCGCGCGGCTTGGACTGCAGGTGGATTGGCTGGGCAACCTGCCAAACGGGCGCAACATCAATCTCGACTCGGGTTCGCTGCACCTGGTCCACTTACAGAAGCTGGTAACGGAAACCGGCGCCGACCTGGGGGTCGCCTTTGATGGCGATGCAGACCGCGCCTTGTTTGTCTCCCCTTCCGGCAAGATCGTCGATGGCGATGCGGTTCTCTTTCTGGCTGGATTGTGGCTCAAGAGACTCGGCAAGCTGCCGGAGAACACCGTGGTCGCAACGGTGATGTCGAACCTCGGACTGGAGAAAGCGCTCGAGAATGAAGGCATTCAGATGCTTCGTACGGCAGTGGGCGATAAGTATGTGCTTGAAGAGATGCTGAAGCGCGGCGCTGCGCTCGGCGGTGAACAGTCCGGCCACGTTATCTTTTCCGAGTACGCCACCACGGGCGACGGCCTGCTCACGGCGCTCCGTGTTTTAGATATAGTTCGGGGCAGCGGCCGATCACTCGACGAGCTGCTACTCGCGATCAAGAATTTTCCGCAGAAGCTCGTCAATATTCGCGTTAAGCACAAGCGTCCGCTAGCGGAGCTGCAGACAGTGCAAGCCGAGATCGCCGCGGCGGAGCACGAGTTTGCCAACGCCGGCCGGGTGGTAGTCCGCTTTTCGGGCACCGAACCACTGGCGCGCGTCATGATCGAGGCCGAGTCACAGGACGATGTGGAGAAATGGACGGGCCGCATTGCCGATGCGATACGAGCGGAACTCGGGTCGGCGGGATAGACACTGAGCAATTTTGTTGCGCTGATATGATTCTTCGCAGCAACTTTTGATGCCGCCTGACCAGACCCGGCGCACGTTCCTCGCCACCGTGCCGATTGCTGTCGGTTCAGCGAGCCTGCTCGATGCGCAACGATCCCGCAACAGCGACGACGATCCGGAGGGTTTAGTCCTCTGGTATCGCAAACCCGCGAGTACCTGGACCGAAGCCTTGCCGGTGGGAAATGGTCGCCTTGGCGCCATGATTTTCGGCGATGCGCAGAACGAGCGGCTGCAATTGAATGAAGATACGCTCTGGTCGGGTGCGCCGCAGAACTGGAACAATCCCCAAGCCTACGACCATCTGGCCGCCGTGCGCGAGTTAGTGCTCAAGCAGCAGAAGTATGTGGAGGCCGATGCGGTCTGCCGGCAGATGCAGGGGCCGTTTACAGAGTCGTACCAGCCACTCGGCAATCTTCATCTCAAGTTCGAAGACTTCGGCAAAATCACGAGTTACCGAAGGCAGCTCGATCTTTCGCAGGCGGTAGCGCGGGTCTCTTTCCAAGCGTCCGGTACAGCCTTTACGCGAGAGATTTTTGCATCGGCGCCTGATCAAGTTATCGTCGTGAGGCTAACCGCGGATCGCGCGAATGCGCTCACGTTTACGGCAACTTTCGACAACCCTTTGCCGAGTAACTGCACAGCCGAGGAGAATCAAAGGCTGCGGCTTACTGGGAAGGCGCCCGCGCGAGTCGATCCTAACTACGTCGAGTCGGACAAAGCCGTTTCCTTTGACGATGCAGAGGGCCGAGGCATGCGCTTCGAATGTGCCGCTCATTTTGTGCTCGAAGGAGGCGCCGCAGTTGCGAACGGGCACGAGATTACGGTCAGTAATGCGACTGCGGTGACGATCGTGGTTGCCGGTGCTACCGGCTATCGCGGATACAACAGGGTTCCGGACTTAGCGGCCGCAACACTGGCGGGCCGCTGCCGCGCCACTCTCAATACGGCGGCGAAAAAATCGTACGGCACGCTGCGTTCGGCGCACACACGCGAGTACAAATCGTTCTTCGACCGCGTCTCGCTCGATCTCGGTCCGAACCGCAGCGCTCATCTGGCGACCGATGAACGTCTGCGCGAATTCCAGAAGCAGGCCAGCGACCAGCACCTGATTGCGCTCTATTTTCACTACGGGCGCTATCTGCTGATTTCGAGCTCCCGGCCCGGCACCCAGCCGGCTAATCTGCAGGGCATCTGGAACGACCTGGTGCGGCCACCCTGGAGCAGTAACTGGACATCCAATATCAATCTGCAGATGAACTACTGGCCGGCCGAGACGTGCAACCTGAGCGACTGCCACCTGCCCCTGTTCGACCTGATCGACGGCTTGGTTGAGACCGGCACGAAGACAGCGGCGGAGAATTATCACGCGCGCGGCTGGGTGACACATCACAACGTGGACATCTGGCGGCACTCAGCGCCGGTGGGCGCAGGATCCGGCGATCCCGTTTGGGCGAACTGGCCGATGTGCGCGCCGTGGCTGTGCGCTCACCTTTGGGAACACTACCGCTTCACCGGAGACCTCCAGTTTCTTCGCAGCCGCGCCTATCCAGTGATGAAGCGCGCGGCCTTGTTCTGCTTAGACTGGCTGATTCCAGGGCCTGACGGGAAGCTTACGACCTGCCCGTCCATTTCCCCGGAAAATCATTTTCTTGCACCTAGTGGAAAGCCGGCCGCCGTGAGTGCCGGCTGCACCATGGATCTCGCGCTGCTCGGCGAGCTGTTCGAACATTGCATCCAGGCCTTGCATCTGCTGGGAGTGGATGCCGATTTCGGCTCCGAGCTGCAGGAGAAGCGGCAATTGCTGCCGGAGTATCGCATCGGGAGTCACGGGCAATTGCAGGAATGGTCAATTGACTTTGCAGAGCCTGAGCCGGGCCAACGGCACATGTCGCATCTGTATCCGCTCTATCCAGGGAGCGAGTTCACCCCGCGGCGCAAAACCGAGTTCTGGAAAGCCGCGCGCATTTCGCTGGAACGGCGGCTCGCGGCCGGGGGCGGCTACACGGGATGGAGCCGGGCTTGGGTTATCTGTTTCTGGGCGCGTCTGCTCGAAGGTGACCGAGCCCATGAGTCGGTTTGCGCGTTGCTGAATCACAGCACCGCTGCAAATCTCTTCGATACGCACCCAGCCGATGAAGGCGCGATCTTCCAGATAGATGGCAACTTCGGCGCCATTGCCGGCGTGGCTGAGATGCTGTTGCAGAGCCATGAAGAAGAGATCAGCCTGCTACCGGCTCTGCCGGCGGCGTGGCCCAGCGGTAGTGTGGGCGGTTTGCGAGCTCGTGGCGGCGCGCTGATCGATATTGTCTGGTCGGGTGGCCGTCTGACAAAAGCAACCTGCCGGCCATCGTTCACGGCCGAGCTTCGCTTTCGCGTTCCGGCCGGGCAGAAAGTGGTCAGGATTATCGAGTCGCCAGGCCACAAATCAATCCAGGCGCGACTGGATAGCGACTTGCTTCGGGTTCATGTGGCCGCCGGAAAAGTTTACGAGCTGATTGGCAGTTGAGTTTGCCCGGCTGCATGCTAGACTTCTAGTCCTGCGCGCATTTTCCCCCGCTGCGGTCCTGCAGTAATAGTTCGCAACTTATCTCGACTTCGTATCTCCATGGAACGAGCAGCACGTCTTGTCAAGGGCATCAAGCAATCGAAGGAGATCTTTACCGACGATGATCTCGCTCGGGCTATCTGGCCGGCAGCAGTCGGAAAAGCAATCGCCGCTCATACCTCGCGCCTGAAACTCGTGCGGACCACGCTTGTGGTCGAAGTTGAGGACGCGATCTGGCAGCGGCAACTCTATCCTTTGACCAGTCAGATCCTGCAGCGGATCAAGAAAGTAACGGGCAGCGACAGCGTTCAGGATATTGAGTTCCGGCTGGCGGTGCCGCGGCGGCAGCCGGCCCGCGCCGCGACTCGCGACACGCTGGCGGCAAGCAGCAGCGAAGTTCCTGACGAATCGGATGCAATCGCAGATCCTGTGCTAAAGAAGTTATATAGACTCTCACGCAGGAAAGCCACCGCTTGAACCTCCCCGATACAGAAGTCCGTTACGTGGCCGAGCTTGCGAATCTGCGGCTTTCGGACGAAGAAGTCTCGCGCCTCTCGCACGATCTCGGCCAGATTCTGACTCACATCGAGCAATTGAATGAACTCGACACGGCGAGCGTTGAGCCGATGGCGCAAGTGCTCTACGATGCCGATGAAATTGCTACTTTGCGCGAAGACATCCCGCATACGCCTTTGACCAATGCGGAGGCGCTGGCGAATGCTCCCGTGAGCGGCGCCGGATATTTCAAAGTGCCGAGAGTGATTGAGCGGTGAGTGAACGATCGGTGAATCTACCGGAGGACATCGGCGCGCTCGACATTTCCGCGGTTCGGGAAGGTCTGCTTAGCAGGAAGTTCAGCGCCCGGGAACTTGCGGAAGCGGCGCTCGGACACGCGCGCCGGGAGAACTCGAAGACCAACGCCTTTCTCACGTTCTCACCTGAGCGTGCTCTTGCGGCCGCAAAAAGAGTAGACGATGCGATTGCAGCCAACGAACGCATCGGCGCGCTGGCCGGCGTTCCGGTCGCGGTTAAAGACGTGATCGTCACCAAAGACCTGCGCACCACATGCGGTTCGCGCATCCTTGAAAACTACGTGCCGCCCTACGACGCGACGGCGGTGATCCGCCTGGAAGAGGAAGGCGCGCTGGTCATCGGCAAAGCCAATTGCGACGAGTTCGCGATGGGTTCTTCGAACGAGAACTCCGCTTTCGGGCCCGTGCATAATCCGAAAGCGCTGGATCGGGTTCCGGGCGGCTCAAGTGGCGGCTCGGCAGCGGCGGTGGCGCAGGGCAGCACCGTTATATCGCTCGGCTCCGATACCGGCGGTTCCATCCGGCAGCCGGCGAGCTTCTGCGGAATCGTGGGCGTTACTCCGACCTATGGCCGTGTCTCGCGCTACGGTCTCGCGGCTTTTGCTAGTTCGCTCGATCACATCGGCCCCTTCGCACGCAACGTGCGCGACGCCGCCACTGTTCTGCAGACCATTGCCGGACGCGATGAGCAGGATGCCACATCGGCTTTTGCTCCGGTAGACGAATATGGCGTCATGATGGCCGAGCCGGTGCGCGGACACAGAATCGGTCTCCCGAAGGAGTACTTCGACGGACTTAGCTCCGAAACCGGAAATGCCATTGACCGGGCAATTCAGCAGCTCCAGAAACTCGGCTGCGAGGTGCGCGAGATCAGCCTGCCCCATACGCGCTATGCGCTCTCCTGTTACTACATCATCGCGACTGCCGAAGCCAGCTCGAATCTTGCCCGCTACGACGGCGTTCGCTATACCATCCGCGAAGAGGGTGCAACGCTGGCGGAGATGTATCGCAATACGCGCGGCTGTGGATTCGGTACTGAGGTGAAACGCCGCATCATGCTTGGCACGTATGTGCTTAGCGCCGGCTACTACGATGCGTACTACTTGAAGGCTCAGAAGGTTCGTACGCTGATCACGCAAGATTTCCACCGCGCGTTCGAGCAAGTGGACGCGATTGTCGCTCCCGTTTCGCCCTTCCCTGCTTTCAAAATCGGTGAAAAGATCGATGATCCGCTCGCCATGTATCTTTCAGACGTCTACACACTGACGGGTGATCTGGCCGGCCTGCCCTGCATGTCCGTACCTTGCGGGGAGACCTCAGAAAATCTGCCCATCGGGCTGCAGATCTTCACCAGGCACTTCGATGAAGCAACCATGTTCCGCCTGGCGTATAACTACGAGCAATCGACCTGATGCATGACTCGCATCCGCTCCGGCGGGGCAAACGGGGCACATTAGCAAGCATCGAGTAACTTTTAAGTATGTATTGCGGAAGTAAGTATTAGGTCGAGGTGTTGACGGGGGAGCCCACATCCGAGCCGACCTCCATTCCGGAAGCGCCGGAAGAGCTGATGCGCCTTTACCAGGAGGCCGATACGCAGGCAGCCTCGCAGCTGATTGACCGTCTTAGTCCGCAGGTTTTTGGGTTTTTTCTGGCCCAGGTTCGCGATCACGCCCGGGCGGAAGACCTGCTGCAGGATTTCTGGCTGCGAATCCACAATGCACGCCATACCTACCGGCGGGGAGAGCCGCTGCTCCCGTGGATTTATGCGATTGCCCGGCGAGTGAAGATCGACGAGTACCGGCGCAAGAGCCGGATTGCGAGACACGAAACTCAGAGCGAGCGTTTGCCGGATGTGGCAGGGAGCGGCCAGGAACCAGGAGCCGCGCTCGAGCTTCCGGACCTGCTTAAAGATCTGCCGGCTGCGCAGCGAGAGGCTATTTTGCTGTTGAAAGTAGCGGGCCTAACAATCGAAGAGGCCGCGCGCGCTGCCGGTACGAGTAGCGGTGCGATCAAGCAGCGTGCGCATCGAGGATATGAAGCGCTGCGCAAGTTGTTTGGAATGGAAGCATGAACTGCCACGATCTGCAAGATTGTCTATCGCGAGGGCAGCCGGTTACGGGCGAGCTGGCAGAGCACGTTGAGGGTTGCGGGGGGTGTAGAGCGATGTTGGCCGCATTGAGTCAAAGGCATAGCGTGCCCAACCGCGAAGTACTGGAAGGCGTGCGCCGCTCCATTGCAGCTACAAGCGTGGCAGTGCGGCCTCTGCCAAGCGACGGCGCCATGATCTCGATGGCGCTCGTATTTTTTGTGGTGTTTTCGCTGATAGCTACTGTTCCGTTTGGCTTTGACGCTCTACACGAGCTGACATGGGCGCAGAAATCGATTTACTACGGAGGCATCTCTGCCTGTGCGATCTCGTTTGCGCTGGTGACCGTAGAGCAGATGGTGCCAGGATCGCGCCGGCGCTTGTCCGCGGCTTTCGTCAGCGGCGCTTCCCTGCTTTTGATAGCCGGTCTGGCCGTTTTCCTCTTTCCGAATTTTGACCTGAGCGACTTCGTCTCTGAAGGAATTCCCTGTCTCCGGCTTGGAACAGCATGTGCGGCGATTAGCGGCGGCTTGGGATATCTATTGCTGCGCAAAGGCTTCTTCATAACGGCGGTGAAAGCGGGAGCAACGGCTGGATTCTTCGCCGGACTTGCCGGCATTGCCGTGCTTGCGCTGCATTGTCCAATAGAGAACGCCGCGCATATTCTGGTGTGGCACCTGGGCGCGATGCTCACGGCCGGCACGCTCGGCGCGATAGCCGGGTACGCTGGGAGTCGCTTATCGACGAAGCACTTGGCACACTGATTAGAGCCATGAGTGCACGAACACAACCGCCGAGTGTTAGTTCGCGTCCCGCTAACTCGATTGAAGTGCGCGACCTGGTCAAGCGCTACGCGAAAGCAAAGACGAATGCGGTAGATGGAGTGTCGTTTGCGGTCGAGCGCGGCGAGATTTTCGGCCTGCTCGGGCCTAATGGAGCGGGCAAGACAACGACGATCGGCGTCTTGACGACGGCTATTTTGCCGACCGAAGGCTCGGCGTCGATCACCGGCATAGACGTTGTTCGTGATCCGATCGGCGTGAAGCAGAAGATCGCGGTGGTTCCGCAGCAGAGTAATCTTGATCGGAGCTTGAAAGTCCGGGAAATTCTCACGTTTCATGCCGCTTATCACGGGCTGGCGCGAAAAGCTCGCGAGAAACTGGCTGACAGTCTGCTCGAGGAGCTAGGCCTGGGTGATCGAAAGAACGAGAAGGTCAATCGATATTCGGGCGGCATGGCCCAGCGGCTGATGATCGCGCGCGCTCTGATGCATGAGCCCGATGTTTTGTTTCTGGACGAGCCCACGAATAATCTCGACCCGCAGTCGCGATTATTTCTATGGGAGCGCATTCGCGAGATGAACAAGCGAGGGCTCACGATTCTGTTGACCACGCACGATATGGAAGAGGCGGACAAGCTGTGCGGCCGGATCGCGGTAATGGACCTCGGGAAGATTCTGGTAAATGAGACACCGGAAAGTTTGAAGAAGATGATCCCGGGTGGGACAGCGCTGGAAGTGCAGGCGTACGCTCCTAATGCGGATCACGGAGGCGCACGGGAAGCCATTGCCGGGGCGCTCGCTTCGCTCCCAGGCAACCCGCGAGTAGAACCGCTGGCGAACACTGGCGCGGAGGCAGAGCCGGGTGTGTGGACGTATCGGATTTACGCAGATGCCGCGAATAGTCTGATTGGACCAGCGGCGCAGGCTGTCTTCTCTGCCGGCGCGGAGGTTCGAAATCTAAGCGTGAAGCAACCCTCGCTCGAAGAAGTGTTCATTTTCCTGACCGGGAGACATCTGCGGTAAGACGCCGCACGTGCAGAATGAAACAATGCCAAACCGGACTCAACTGGCGCTGAAAGCCTTCTTCGCAATTCTGCAGCGCGACCTGGTGGTTACGGCGCGAGAGTTTATTCCGTTCCTGCTGCAAGCGTTAATGCAGCCGCTCTTCTTTTTGTTCATCTTCGGAAAAGTTCTGCCGGGTATGGGCCTGGCCGCGCCGAATTTTGCCTCGTTGATGCTGCCCGGCATAGTGGCGCTAACCGGAATGATTGCCGCCATGCAAGGCGTAACGCTACCTTTAGTGCTCGACCTTGGTTACGCACGTGAGATCGATGACCGCCTGCTCTCGCCGCTTCCGATCTGGTGGGTACCGCTCGAGAAAGTGTTGTTTGCGGCATTGCGCGGAACGGTTGCGAGTTCGGTGATTTTCCCGCTCGGCTGGTTGATTCTCGGCAACGGTTTCGCGGTACGCGCCGACCGGATTCCGATCCTGATCGGAATGGTCATCTTGACGGCTTGCGTCGGCTCAACCATTGGACTCCTGATGGGTACGGTGATCAAGCCCGACCAGATAAGCCTGATGTTCACGCTGATTTTCACGCCCCTGCTGTTTACCGGCTGCACTTACTATCCGTGGGGAGCGCTCGGAAATATCAAGTGGTTTCAGGTGCTCACGCTGCTGAATCCGCTTACGTACGCCGCTGAAGGATTGCGCTACTCGATGGTTCCGCCGGTGGGGGGCCGCGATTTTCCCACGCTCGGTCTGGAGTGGATCCTGCCCGCGCTGGGCGCTTCGGTAGTGGTGATGTTTCTTCTCGGCGCGCGGACGTTCCGTAAAAGAGTTGTCACTTAGGCATGGCCGAAACGACCGCTTACTCTTCCCGCGCCGCTTTTACTTACCCGAACTTCAGGTTTTACTCGCTGGCGCGGCTGCTGACTACGATCTCTTCCGAGATGCAGTCGGTTGCGGTTGGCTGGCAGGTGTATAACTTTACTCACCGTCCGCTGGATCTCGGGCTGGTTGGCCTGGCGCAGTTTCTGCCGGGCATCTGCCTCTTTCTGCTGGCCGGACACACAGCCGACCGGGTTCCCAGGCTGCGGATTCTTAAGACCTGTTACGGGGCTTTCGCTCTCTGCTCGCTGCTGCTTCTTTTGTTGACGCTCCAAGGCCTGCATTCGGTGTACGCCGTGTATGCCGTGCTTTTGTTGAATGGAACGGTGCGCGCGTTTAACGGACCGGCCAGCCAGGCATTGGTTCCTCTGCTTGTTTCGCAGAGAGATTTTCCGAACGCAGTCACCTGGAGCGCATCTATCTTCCACGCTGCGACGATCGCAGGCCCGATGATCGGAGGATTGCTCTACGGTGTCACCGGGAATCCGATACCGGTGTACGCCTGTGCGGCGACCGCCTACTTCAGCGGCTTACTATGTCTGACGAGGCTGCAACTGCCTGACCGGATCAAAGCGCAAGGCGCAGCTTCCCTGGGGATGGTGCTCGACGGCCTCAAATTCATTTGGCGCAACAAGTTCATCAGCGGTGCGATCTCGCTCGATCTGTTTGCGGTGCTACTGGGCGGGGCGGTGGCGCTGCTGCCGGTCTACGCGCGGGAGATCTTAAAGATCGGCGCGATCGGCCTTGGCATATTGCGCAGCGCTCCCGGGGTGGGGGCGGTGCTGATGAGCATTCTGCTGGCGTACTGGCCACTACGGAGGCGCGCCGGCGCAACGATGCTGTGGTGTGTCTTCGGCTTTGGCGCAGCAACGGTGGTGTTCGGGGTATCGCACAATTTCTGGCTCTCGCTCGTGATGCTGCTGCTGATAGGCGCGACCGACACGGTGAGTGTGATCGTGCGCTCGACCATGACGCAACTCGGCACGCCCGACGCGATGCGAGGCCGGGTCAGCGCAGTGAATATGGTTTTCATCGGAGCTTCGAACGAGGTGGGCCAACTCGAATCCGGACTCACTGCGCAATGGTTCGGAACAGTACCAGCGGTTGTGTTGGGCGGAGTTGGCACGATGATCGTAGTGGTGCTGTGGGCCTGGCTTTTCCCAAGCCTCCGTCAGATGGACACTCTAGAGGGAGCGACTTTGGAGCCGGCCATTGCGGAAGCAACTACGGCGCACGGCAGCCCGGACAACGAGTAATCTCGCCCCTAATCGCCTTTGAATTCAACAGCCGCGATCTTGTCGTCCGTCTTCAGCTGATCGCCGGTAGCATTGGAGATGTCTTTAGGAATGTTCGTGCGCTCGATGAGAGCAGTCGCCTGAGCACGTCCCGTAAATAGCATGTCGTTCACTACCTTCGTTCGCTCGTTGTCGATATCGGGATCGATGCCGTGCGTGATCGAGCGGCTGGTCCTTGAAAAATAAATTTTGATGTCGTGGGTGGCGGCGGCCACGAAGACAGGCTTTCCCGCGAAGGTCTGCTGCATTTGCCAAAGGCGTATGTGGTGCCGCGAGGCGAAGGTATTGTTCTGCTTCTCGTAGGTCAGGTCGGGAGGGGTGCCGTTGAGCGTAAGGACGGACATGGGCGCCTCGTCGTAACCGCGATTCTCGATGATGGCCTGCGCTGTGTGGTAAGTGGATGCCCTGCCCTGCGGATCGGCCGGGAACCAGCCAGCGTCTTTGAAGGCTGCTTCGATTTCTTCCTTAGATCCGATGAGCAGAAGATTCGTTAAATCGGAAGGGGCCGGCGGCTTGAGGGCGACCGTCCGATACGGCAGCGAGGCAACCAGCGATGTCAGCGTGTCTATGGACCCGATGGCCGCTATGGGCTTCGGAGGAGTCGATGGATTCCAATCAAGCTGCTTGGTCAACTTAACCGTAAACTCGACGCCCGGTTTGTAGTCGATAGCAGGGTCGGCCTGCTTAACAATGGCGCCCTTCACCGTCGAAAGAAGCTGGCCGAGCCCCTCATACTTCTCGGCTATCTTATTGACACCCTGATCGGCGAGTGCAGTGAAGGTCTGCGAAGCTTCGATTCCCTTGATGAGTCCTGATTCATCGACAGACTCGCGCGCATTATCGACACCTCTCAGCACGCAGGAGAGATCCTGAGACTGGCCTTTGTTGTCGCGAATCTTATTCATCTGAATACGGAGGGTGGCCGGCTCTTCCGCATTGCCGTCCTCAGCCGGTTTGTTCGCGTGTGCATCAGCTGTGACACCGCTCAACTCGGTACCGAAATCGATGACGATCGCGTTACCAACCAGAACTGGCGCAATCACGACCGCCGAGACTGGCTGGCCGGAGGGCTTATCGCTTGAAACCTCGGTTTTGAGCCGTAACTGCAGTTCCGTTCCGACAGGGACGGTGGCGGCAAGAAGCGGCAGCGCTACCAGAGAAGCGAGGACGAAGTGGTGAACTCTCAAGCGAACGAACTGCATGGCTGCCAAATTTCAGTTTAAGACGCGAACTTCAAAGGGGGCGGGACAGGGAAAACCCTCCCCCCGATCGGGGCAGGCGTGACACATGCCTCAGACGAGCAAAACCGCCGGTGCTTCGCCGGATGGCGCCGGATCAAAACCGGCCGATTTCGCGTATCTCCTGTTAAGCTCATGTTGCATGCTTAGCCGAGGCCACAAAAGCCTGATTCACGTCTTTGGCCGAGGGCAAGTGCTCCTGGCACTGGCGCTGTTGGTGCTGGCTTCCGTAAGCAAAGGAGCAGTCGATTTCGACAAGCTTCCGCAGCCCACGGGGTATGTCAGCGATCTGGCAAACGTAGTCGATCCGGCGCAGAAAGAACAGCTGGAGGAGTTCTCGACGAAGGTCGAGCAGCAGCTCGGGGTGCAATTTGCTTTTGTGACAGTCGACACCCTGGGTGACCGGCCTATCCGCGATGTGGGACTGCAGATATTCAGGAAATGGGGCGTCGGCGACAGGAAGACCAATCAAGGCGTGCTGCTGTTGCTGGCGGTGAAAGACCGGAAGAGCGACGTCGAGACCGGACGCGGGATCGAGCCGTATATCGTGGATGGCTTCGCGGGCAGTACGCTGCGTTCAATGCGCCCGGAACTGCAGAGCGGTAACTATGGCCAGGCACTGCTGACAGCGGCGCGGGCCATGGCAGCGCAGATCGCCAAGGGCAAGAACATCGCCTTTACGGATGCAGAACCCCTGCCGCCGCTTGATGAACAACCGCAGCGGCAAGTCTCGCGGGGGCGCGGTATTCCCTTCCCGCTAATTGTCTTTGGCATTTTTGTCCTGTTATGGCTGTTCGGCCGTGGGCGGGGCGGTGGCTATCGGGGAGGCGGAGGGGGCAGTTTCCTGACCGGAATGCTGCTTGGCAACCTGCTGGGCGGAGGCCGCGGAGGCGGTTACGGTGGAGGCGGGTGGGGTGGCGGCGGCTTCGGAGGCGGTGATTCGGGAGGCGGCGGCTTCGGAGGATTCGGCGGCGGCGATGCCGGCGGCGGGGGCGCAAGCAGTGACTGGTAAGGACAGGGAGAGTTGAACGGCATGGAGCAGAAACTTACTGAGTTAGTCGAGCGGCTGAAGAAGGCGTTTGGCGACCGGCTGACTTCGGTGCTTCTTTACGGCTCCGGAGCCATGCAGGACTGGCATCCGGGGAGCTCCGATCTAAACGTGCTTTGCGTAGTGGATCGTTTATCACCTGAAGAGCTCGGAGCAGCCGAGCCGGTGATGCGCTGGTGGCGAGACGCAGGTAATCCGCCGCCGCTGCTGCTGACTGCCGAGGAGGTCCGGACATCGACCGACTGCTTTCCGATGGAGTTCCACGATATGCAGCAGCACCGGCGCGTCCTGCACGGCGAGGATGTGCTTACCGGTTTAACGGTCGACGATAAGTACTATCGAGCGCAGGTGGAGCATGAGCTGCGGGCCAAACAATTGCGGCTTCGACAGCGCGCGGCGGAAGTACTCTCGGACCCGAAGCGCCTGCAGACCTTGATGATCGACTCGGTGTCGACTTTCTGCGTTCTAGGGCGGCATGCGCTGATCCTGAGCGGCAACCCGCCGCAGTGGAAAAAGAAGGACGTGGTGGCGGCGTTGGGCCAGACGATCGGTTCGCCTTTGAAGGGCATAGATGAGATACTGGCGATTCGCGCGTTGGACAAGCGGGAGCGTGGAACGGGGAGCGTACTGCTGCTCGGACAGTATCTGGCCGATGTGGCCGCACTGGTGCATTTTGTAGACGCGCTGGGCACGTAATAAGAGCTGATCGCGCAAGGGAGAAGGCATGAAGACAGGTTTAGTGGTTCTGGTAGTGGTGATCTTAGGCGTGCTGATATTCGGCGGGCAGCTGATGACCGGGCGGAATACGCTGGTATCCGAGAAGACCGAAATAGACGGCAAGTGGGCGCAGGTCGACAACGACATGAAACGCCGCGCCGACCTGATTCCGAACCTGGTAGAGACCGTGAAAGGCTATGCCAAGCAGGAGCAGACGGTAATCGGAGAAGTGGCGAACGCGCGCGCTGCGCTGCTGGGTGCAAAGAGCAAGCAGGAAGAGATTGGCGCGAACAGCCAGCTGAGCGGCGCAATCGGCCGATTGCTGGTGCTGCAGGAAAACTATCCGCAGCTGAAATCGAACGAGAACTTCTTACGATTGCAAGATGAGTTGGCCGGCACGGAGAACCGGATTGCGGTGAGCCGGCGCGATTACAATCTGGCCGTTCAGAAATACAATACGGACGTTCAACTCTTCCCGCGCAACGTAGCGGCTTCGATCTTCGGATTCAAAACGGAAGATGCGTACTTCAAGACAACCGAGGAAGAGAAGAAAGTGCCGCAGGTGAAGTTCTAGGTAGAGCGCCTATTCGGGCTCTTCCGTTTCGACAAACTCGTCGGCGCGCTGATTGTAGAGCTTTAAAACCGATAAGGTAATACCGGAACTAAAGCCTGCCATGCGCAGACGACGGTAAGCAGCGGCGAAGTTTTTATCCTCGCTGAGAAACAGCTTAAGGTCTTTGCCCCGGTACTTCCGGGTCAGGAAAGTCTCGGCCAGGTGGCGTTCATCGGTGCCTGCAAACACGTCGGCCACCGCCTTTTCAGCGACGCTCGAGGAGACCTGCCTTTTTCTTAGTTCCTGGAGGACGCGAAAGCGTCCAAAACCCTGGTTCGCCAAGCGGGATGAGGCAAAAAGCTCCGAAAACTTATTGTCGTCGGTGAGCCCGTACTCCCGCAGCTTGGCCATTACGGAAACGACCTCGGGCGGAGACACGGCTTTTCCAACCAGCTTTCGTCTGAGTTCCGCGGCCGAGTAAGGGCGATTGCCGAGGGCGCGCAGGGCGAAATCCCACAAGGCTTCGCCCTCTAGTTTCCTGGGTGTGCGCGCGCCTGCCATCCTGCTGAAACGTTTGCTACTGTAACATGCTCTACTGGATAACAACGGCAGTAAAAAGCCTGATTGAAAATAAAAGTTAAGGAGATTATAAATGGAGGAAAAAAGCGGTTTTGGCTATTTCCTGCTCGGGTTGGGCATCGGTGTAGCAGCGGGTATCCTGTGGGCACCAAGAGCAGGAGAAGAGACTCGCGCACTGCTGGCTGACAAGGCCGGCGAAGGAGCGGATTATCTCAAGAGCCGCGCCCAGGAAGGCACTGAGTACGTTAAACAGCGGGCCGACGACCTGAAGAGTTCGGCAACGGATCTTTATGATAAGGGAAGGACTACCGTTTCGCAGCAGAAAGAAAACCTGAATGCGGCCGTTGAAGCCGGGAAACAGGCATATCGCGATGCGGTAAGCGATGTCAGGTCGACCGGTCCGAGAACGGTCCCGGGCACCTCGGGCGCTTCGGCCGAAAATCTGTAGTTTCCTTCGGGCAAAGAAAGGCCACGCTCGACATCGACATGGATCAAAACACACTGCTAATTCTTCTGACGATATTCGTCGCGATTGCGGCGATTGCACTGCTGATACAAGCCGTCTCGTTAATCGGCATGTTCCTGGTGACACGGCAGATTCGAACGAAGGTTTTCGAACTCTGGCCGCAGATCCAGGAGGTTGTCGGTATCACGAAGAAAACCGCCGAAGGAGCGGGTAAGCAGGTGGAAACAATCGGTGCAACCAGCGTGGCCATTCTCAATGTCGCCAAGCAGCAGATGCTTCGGGTTGACGATCTGCTGGGCGATGCTTCGGTGCGCGCCAAAGTGCAGATGGAGCGCGCCGAGATGGTACTCGATGACACCATGACGCGTGTCCAGAGCACGGTATCGGTGGTTCAGCGCGGCGTAATCCGGCCGATTCGCGAAGTACATGGCGTGCTTAGCGGGGTCCGCACGGCACTGGCACATCTCGGACGGAGTTCCAGATCTACGGTCGATCACGCAACTTCGGACGAGGAGATGTTCATCTAGCTTTAGGGCGTTACCATCTGCTCCGGGTTTACCAACTGGTCGAACTCGTCATGCGAGAGGATATTCAATTTCACAGCCGCCTCCCGTAGGCTGGAACCTTCCGTGTGGGCCGTGTGCGCGATGTGCGCCGCTTTATCGTAGCCGATAGATGGGCTGAGTGCAGTGACCAGCATGAGCGAGTTTCGGACATAGCTGTCGATCCGAGCGCGGTCTAACTCAATACCCGTTGCGCAGTGTTCACGGAAACTGCGGCAGCTATCTGCCAACAGACGGACCGAATTGAGGAAGTTGAAGATGATCACGGGCTTGAACACATTGAGTTCGAAGTTGCCCTGTGATCCGGCAAACCCGATGGCGGCATCGTTCCCCATCACCTGAACAGCTACCATCGTTACGGCTTCGCACTGGGTCGGGTTTACCTTTCCGGGCATGATGGAAGACCCCGGCTCGTTTTCCGGGATCACGATTTCCCTTAAACCACAGCGCGGACCAGAGGCCAGCCAGCGAACATCGTTGGCAATCTTCATCAAAGAAGCGGCCAGCGTTTTCAGGCTTCCACTGGCGGCGACTAGTTCATCGTGGGCGGAAAGTGCGGCAAACTTGTTCGGATGGGAGCGGAATGGCAAGCCGGTGAGCTCCGCAATTTTACGAGCGGCGCGCTCAGCAAATTCCGGATGAGCATTGATGCCGGTTCCCACAGCCGTGCCGCCGATGGCTAGATCATAGAGGCCGTCGAGGCCTGTCCGCAGCCGGGCGATGTCCCGATCGAGCAACGACACCCAACCAGAGAATTCCTGCCCGACGGTGAGGGGAGTGGCGTCCTGCAGGTGAGTGCGGCCAATTTTTACCACTCCGGCGAAGGCGCTCGCTTTGGCCTGCAAGGTGTCTCTGAGCAGTTCGACGGCGGGGATCAAACGCTGCTGCAATTCAGTTGCAGCGGCAATGTGCATGGCGGTAGGGAACGTATCGTTTGAGGACTGCGACATGTTGACGTGATCGTTCGGATGAACAGGGCTTTTGCTGCCCATCACGCCGCCGGCCAACTCAATGGCACGATTCGAGATGACCTCGTTCACGTTCATGTTCGTCTGGGTACCGCTGCCGGTCTGCCAGATGCGCAGGGGAAAGTGGTCGTCGAGAGCGCCGGAAATGACCTCATCGGCTGCCCTGGCAAGAAGAGCGGCTTTATCGCGATCGAGCTTTCCCAGATCTTGATTCACGAGTGCGGCGGCCTTCTTCAGCAGGCCAAAGGCGTGGATGAGCTCGGCCGGCATGCGGTCGTTGCCGATGTCGAAGTAGCGAAGGGACCGCTGGGTCTGTGCGCCCCAGTAACTTGCGGCGGGCACTTCCAAGTTGCCCATGCTGTCGGATTCGGTGCGCGTAGAGGCGGGCATAGTTTTATTCTCTAACGAGGCCCAAGACCGGCCACCCCGATGACGATCGGGTGCAACCGGGAAGAGGGGGATACGTCCAATCGCGTGATAACATCGTAAAAACGCAACCCTTCAAGGCAGCTAAAAACTAGTCGCGTGATTCAGATCGTTCCCTCTATTTTCGCGGCTGATTTTACACGTTTGGGCGAAGAAATCCGTCGTGTAGAAGAAGCAGGCGCTCAGATGATCCATGTCGACATCATGGACGGGCACTTTGTCCCGAATTTCACGATGGGAACGCCGATCACGGAGTCGATACGGCGGACAACGGCTATCAAGCTGGATCATCATCTGATGATTGAAGATCCGGATATCTATGCACCCATATTCATCAAGGCAGGGGCCGATTGCGTCAGCGTTCATTATGAGGTTTGCCGGAATCTGGACCGAACTTTGCACATGATTCAGGATCATGGGGCGAAAGCCGGCGTCGTTATCAATCCGGCAACGCCCGTTATTCTTCTTCAGAACGTCTTAGACATTGTGGATTATGTGCTGGTAATGAGCGTGAATCCGGGGTATGGAGGGCAAAAGTTTATCCCGAATGCGCTGCTCAAGGTTGAGGAGTTGACTCGCATACGCGTTGTTCGCAAGCTCGATTTTGCCATTGAGATCGATGGCGGGGTGGGATTGGAAAATATCGCGGACGTGGCGAGGGCGGGCGTGGATTGGGTGGTGGCGGGCTCTTCGGTGTTTGGAACGAAGGATCCGGCGCAAGCTTTCCGCGACTTGCAGCGGAGTGCGCAAGAGGCACTCGAGGTTAAGGTTTAGACTTATGTTTTTTTCTCTAATGCGAGCGCGACGGGGCGCATGGGTTGCCCTAGCGGCCGCGCTTCTGGCAAGTTCCTGTTTTCATAAAAAGTACGATACGCCGATTACAAAGAACACACAGCAGCCGGACAAGGTGCTCTTTGACCAGGCGATGAAAGACATCGAGCATGGACGCTACGAAACAGCGCGCATTTCGCTGCAGACGCTGATGAACACGTATGAATCGAGCGAGTTCATGGCAAAGGCAAAGCTAGCGGTGGCAGACAGCTGGTATCGGGAAGGCGGAGCAAACGGCCTGGCGCAGGCGGAAGCCGAGTACCGGGATTTTCAGCTGTTCTATCCGAATATGGAGGAGTCCGCTGAAGCGCAAAACCGTGTCTGCGAGATTCACTACAAGCAGATGAACAAGAGCGATCGGGATTGGACGCAGACGATTCAAGCGGAGACCGAGTGCCGCAACCTTCTGGTTCAATATCCGAACAGCAAATTCGCTCCGCAGGCTGCGCAACGGCTGCGTGAAATCCAGGAGAGCCTGGCTGAGCATGAGTTTGTAGTGGGAGATTTTTATTGGCGCCGCGAAATGAACCCGGCCGCCTCGAACCGGCTGAGCGCAATGGTGGATCAATATCCGCTGTATAGCAAGGCGGGAGAAGCGCTGTATGAAGCGGGCGATGCGTATTCGAAGATGGGTCCGCGTTTTCGCAAGAACGCCGGGGAGACCTTTGCACGCATTGTGCGTGAGTATCCATTGAGCAAGCGTGCCGACGATGCGAAGCAGCGTCTGGAGGAGTTGGAAATGCCGGTTCCCGAGGTGGATCAGGCAGCTCTGAACCGGCAGAAGTTCGATCAGGAGAATTATCACCGGCCGGGGATGTTTTCGCGCGCCATGGGCATGATGAGCAGCGGGCCCGATGTTGGACACGCCGCCAAGTCTGGCGCACCCACAATGACGGAGCCAAAGCGCACTATTCCGGCCAGCGTGCCGGTGGTGAATAATAGCGACAGCAGTACCGGAGCAGGCACGGCTACCGGGACGACAGATGTTTCGGCCCAGACCGTCGGCCCCAAGAGCGCGCTCGACACTGCGCCGGACGCGCGCTCGACCACTGATCCTTCCGCGGCGCCGCAAGCAGCCCAGCAGGCCAGCACTCAGGCGCTGCCGACCAACCGCGATGCCGATCTGAAGAAGTATCGCGACAAGATGGCCAAAAAGCAGGCCAAGCTGGACAAGAAAAAGAAGAAGAGCGATACGCCTCCGACGGCCGGACAGCAGGCACAAGGGCAAGCACAGCTGAACCAGAGCAATGGTTCGCAGAACGCACAGACATCGCCGGGTGTTTCCAATGCAACCTCCGCGCCCGCCACTGCCAACCCGGCCAACCCAGGCCAAAACTCGCCGCCTCAGCAATGAGCCGCATTCTGCTGGCGGATGACAGCCCGCAGGCGCTCAGGCTGGCAGAACAGATCTTGGCTGGCCAGGGATTCGAAGTGGTCAGCGTAACGGATGGGGCAACGGCGCTGCGCCGGCTGGGCGATGTGGACCCCGACCTTTTAATCACGGACGTTTATCTTCCGACCAGGAGTGGTTTCGAGCTGGCGCGGTTTCTCCGATCGCAGGAGCAGTACCGCGATGTACCGGTAATCTTCGCCGCGTCCCCGGCGGACGAGTTTGACGAGCAGGATGCCACAAATGCAGGCGCGGATGTGATTCTGCGCAAGCCGTTCGAAGCCTCCGCCCTCTCCGGCGCAGTCCAGAAGCTGCTTGAGAAAAGTGCGGTGCGGCGCGCGGGGAAAGATGGCGCGGGCAAGCAACAGCTTGACCGAAACACGATTCGGGCAGCGGTGACGCTGGCTCTCGATAGCGCTATGCCAGCGATGATTGAAGAGTTAACCGAACGTGTCCTGCTCGCGCTTTCACAGCGCAGTTGAACCGGTTGCCCTCCGGCGCGCAGAAGCCGCATCCTAAAATCTAGGTACAGAAGCCACTATGCCCGATAATACTTTCGACATCGTTTCAAAGATCGATCTCAACGAAGTGCAGAATGCGATTCAGCAGACTGCCAAGGAATTACAGACACGCTACGACTTAAAAGACAGCAAGTCGTCGGTCGAGTTGAACGAAAAGGACCACAAGATCGAGCTGGCGAGTTCGGATGAGTACAAACTCAAGGCAGTAACGGAGATCTTGGGGCAGAAGCTCGTAAAGAGGAACGTGCCGCTTAAAGGTCTGGAATATGGGACGATCGCGCAATCCTCCGCCGGCAGTGTTCGGCAGGAGATTAAGCTGCAGCAGGGAATCGCGACGGAGAAGGCGAAAGACATTGTCCGGCTGCTTAAAGACAGCAAGCTAAAAGTACAGGCGAGCATTCAAGCGGACGTGGTGCGAGTGAGCGGCAAAGACCGAGATGTCCTGCAACAGGCGATTGCCCTTCTGAAGGGTAAGGATTTCGGGATCGATATGCAGTTTACGAATTTCCGCACGAACTGATGCCGCGGCGGATTGAATCATTTTTCCTGCAGGGCGAGGCCGGCAAGCTGGAAGCGCTCATTGAAGAACCGGAACAGGCGCCGCCAGTAGAGGGCGCCGTGATCTGCCACCCGCATCCGCAGTTCGGGGGCACAATGCATAACAAAGTCGTGTACCGGCTGGCGCGCGGGCTTCGCAAGAGCGGGTGCGTGGTACTGCGGTTCAACTTTCGGGGCGTCAATCTGAGCGAGGGTGAGTACGCCGATGGTGTCGGCGAAACCGAAGACGCACGGGCCGCCCTGCGCGAGCTGCAGGCACGTTACCCTGACCTGCCTCTTTTGACGGCGGGATTCTCGTTTGGATCGAGAGTCGCGCTGCGCTTAGCTTCTTCTGAAGACGCGGTGACGCGCGTGATCGCGGCCGGCTTCCCTACCCGTCTGGCGGATAACGCATTCGTGAATCTTGTTCGAGTTCCAAAATACTTTCTGCAAAGCACGCAGGACAGCTTTGGGCCCGAGGACGAGCTACGAAAGTTTTTCGCTTTAGTGCCGGAGCCGAAACAGCTGCAATGGATCGAAGCAGCCGATCACTTTTTTAAAGATGGTCTCGATCAGTTTGAACAGGCGATTGAGCAGATTGGATATTGCCGGATCGAACGGCAGAGGGCGCTGCCTGGCGAAGCTGACGAGCCACAATGGCCGCTGCGCGCCGGCTAATCAGATCGGCTACCTTAGTAAGCAACTCCGGGAGATCTTGAGGCTCGATAAAGACGAGCCGCCGGGAATCGGTCCGCCTCGTCTGATAGGTAGTGAGAATGGCGGTCGCGGGCTTGTAATCCATCAGCCGCGCGTGTGCCAGTACTTTGAGCCCGGCTTCCGGCGACTCCATCTGCAAGTCGCTGACAACCAACTCGTACTGCTGGGCATCCAGCTTTCCAAACGCCTCCGAGGCGGAGGCCGCTGAATCGACGAAATACCCGCCGGCTTCGAGAACAGCCTTCAGCGTGAGCCGAGAACTGAGGTTGTCGTCCACCAGGAGCACCCTCGCTAGTTCCAGCTCTTTGCCTGAAAGGTTAGACTCGCTTCGGAGCATATAGTTGCCGGTTTGCCCGACTACAGTTTAAACGAAATTTCAAGTATCCGAACAGGGAATTCTGCTAAATAGAATTGCTAGTCTGCCGTAATTCCGGCCATTTGCCGGTGCTAGAAATGCGTAAGTCGTGTGATATCAGGTGTTTGAACCTTTCTGGGCAAATACCCTCCGGAAAATAGCGTCCACGTTCTGAAGCTGACGTTCCACTGAAAACGTTCTAGCGAGTTGCCCAGCTGACAAATAGCGAGCGACATTTTCATCGTTCTTTATCGCACTGCGGAAATCACCCTCGTTTTCCCAAGAGTTCATGGCGTGCTTCTGCACCAAAGCGTAGGCTGATTCGCGCAGCATCCCGGCGGCGCTGAGGTCAAGCAGCAACTGGCCGGAGAATACGAGACCATTTGTGCTCTCTAGATTTCGCTGCATGCGGCCGGCATCGACAACCAGGCCGGAGATGAGCCAGGTTGTTTTTGCCAGGAGATAGTCAATCAGAGTAGTGGAATCGGGGAGAATGACACGCTCGACGGAAGAGTGTGAAATGTCGCGCTCGTGCCAGAGAGGAACGTTCTCAAATCCTGCCTGGGCGTTCGCCCGCACAATGCGCGCCAGGCCAGAGATCTGTTCGCAAGTAATCGGATTGCGTTTATGCGGCATAGCCGACGATCCTTTTTGCCCGGCAGCGAAAGGTTCTGCAGCCTCACGGACTTCGGTGCGCTGCAGATGCCGGATCTCGACTGCGATCTTGTCTAAACTCGAAGCAATCCCAGCCAGTGTTGCCAGGTAGTTCGCATGTAGATCGCGCGATAAGACCTGGGAAGCGACGGGCGCCGCTTTGAGGCCGAGCCGGGCACATATCTTCTCTTCTGCCTCAGGCCCGATATGAGCAAAGGTGCCCACTGCGCCCGAGATCTTCCCGACGCGGATTTCCTCAGCAGCCAGGGCGAAGCGAGAGCTGTGACGCCAGATTTCGTCCCACCACAGGGCTGCTTTCAAGCCAAACGTAATTGGCTCCGCGTGCATGCCATGAGTTCGCCCGATCTGCACGGTGTTCTTGTGTGTCCAGGCGAGCTTTTCCAGAGCATCGCTCAGAGCTGCTAAACCTGCCGCGATAAGGGCCGAAGCGTCTTTGATTTGAAGCGCCTGGGCAGTGTCGACGACATCGTTCGATGTGAGCCCGAAATGCAGCCAGCGAGAGGCGTCAGCAGCACCAACGGATTGCATATGCTCAGCTACGGCGGTGGTGAAAGCGATAACGTCGTGGCGAACTTCCCGTTCAATTTCGGCAATGCGGCTCAGTTTGAAACCGGCCTGCCGGCGGAGAGCCGAGGCAGCTTCCGCGGGCACTTCGCCAGTTTCGGCCAGCGCTTCGGCCGCAGCTAGTTCGACCTGCAGCCAGCAATCATATTTGTGCTGTTCACTCCAGATGGCACCCATCCCGGAACGTGTATAGCGTTGAATCATTTTCTGTCCATGGTGAGTATCTATGACGCAAAAAGGGCCAAGCAGTTGCCTGCCTGGCCCTTTCTGTCTGTTGTACTGCTTGCCGTTATTTCGGGCAGCCGAGCGCCTTGACCTGATCTTCAGGCAGAGGCTTCGGATTCTTTACAGCAGGAGGCAGGCTCGTGCTGTTGTGAGGCACCAGGTAGACTTCAACGCGACGGTTCTTGTCGGCTTCAGTCGTCTGCGAGCCTTTGCGCTCCTTGATGTTGGAGGTTCCGCAGAGACCCGGCTTCGTCTCCGAAGTCTGATCCGTGCCAACCCAATCGACCTTGATACGGGAAGGATCGACCTTACCGCAGGTTCCGGTGCCACCGCTCAGAACAGCCGCTGCGTCGAGGACGCGCTGTTCGTCAAGGGCGGTTGCCGGCGTGGCTTTGCGGCCTCTACGACCGCGCGTTGTCGCTGCATTCTCCGATTCGTCTGTGTCGCGATGCCCGACCAGAACGATGTCGTAATCGCCGCTTGCAACCTTCGGGGCAGCGTCATCGATGAGGACGCGCTTACCGCAGTTGTTAACGCGGGCGTTGTTTTTGGCGAAGACCACGTCATCGAGCCGGACAAACTGCGGCGGGCAGTTGACCGTGATAGTGGTCGACTGCGATGCCGTCTGGCCCTGCTCATCGGTGACCGTTACGGTAGCGGTAACCGTCTTGCTCTGGCCTTGCGCACCACCCTCAAAATTCAGGCTGGAGGCGTCGAAGGTAGCGTTGGCCGCGCTGTCGTTAGTGACGCTGCCTTCGCTGACGGTCCACTTGTAGGTCAAGTTGCCGCCGCAAGCAGAGGCTTGCGCCGCAGCGGTCAGATTAGCTGTATGCTTGCCGTTGGCCACTGCCGCGCAATCGAGCGTGGTCGGATCGGAAGCAACACTGCTGAGCGTGGGAGCCGGAGCGCTAACAGTAAGCGTCGCAGTTCCGGTTACAGGAGCGACTGGAGCCGGAGGAGGCGGTTGTACCCAGCAACGGACCGGGAACTTCTTCGGACGCTCCATCGGAGGAGGAGGAGGCGTCGTGTCGGTTACCGTGATCTGGATATTGAAACTGCCAGTATTAGTCGGCGTATAGCTCAGGTCGGGGCTATCGCTACCCTGCGGCTGTCCGTTCACGGTCCAGGCGTACTTCAGAGTATGAGAAGCCGGAGCGCCGGATAAGGTGGCATGAAGAGTAACTGGCTTGTTCGGGCAAAGCGTACCTTCCGCACCCGAGATAGTCGGAGTCGGCAGAGGCGCCGGAGGCGGAGGAGCAGGCGGCATCTCCGGGCACTTAGTAGTCCCGGCAAACCAAACGAGACCAAGCGTCCCTTGGAAGCCATTCAGCTTATCCCGGGCAGGAATGTAAACTCCACCATTGGGAAAGTTAGGAAGACCATAGGTTGGATTTCGCGACCAGAAGCCGCGGGCATCTAACCGGAGCCCGAAGTGGTCAGTCATATGAAACTTGACGCCACCACCATAGTTCAAGCCAACCTGAAGGTTGTCATTCAAGTTACCGGCATTGTAGAGTGCGATATCTCCTGCCGAGCGAGCTCTTTTCTTCGCATCGTCAGTAGGCGAGAACTGAATGCCGTTCACACCAACAGTTATGTAAGGTTGAACCTTCGAGCCTCTGGGGCGCAGATTCAAGATTGGATTCAAGCCGAAAAAGTAATTTCTGGCTCCAAAGCTGTAAGTCGGAAGGACAGCTCCGGTGGCAGGATTGAGACCGCTTGATTGCCGGAATTCAACGTTAGCCACATCGTAATCGGCCCAAAGCTCGATACCCAGATACGCAGACGGATTGTAAGTCAAGCGAAGCCCGCCTACGCCGCCGTCCACGAGCTTGGTCGTTAAGCCTCGCATAACTTGTCCATAGGTGCTTATGCCACCAAAAGGATCGATTTCAACCAAGTCGGGATATTGATCCTGCCCGTTATCTGATTTCGCAGCCTTGGTTGTATTAGTTGTTGTCGTACCTGTTGTGCTCTGATTTGCGTCCTGAGAGTAAGCTGATGTGCTTAAGCACATTGCTAACACTAGAACGCCAGAACTTATCGGCTTATATAGGAGCCGAGTATTCATCCTTCTCCTCCAAAACGAGAGTGTAACCCACCGCTAAATTGATGTCAGTTAGATAGGTTTAGTATGGCCTATCTTTCTTTCATTGTTAATTAGAATTAATCCGGGCAAAGACAACCTCAGAGCCGTTCCCCGGATTTGACAAGCTATGGAGCTTTAACCTACGCCTCCTGAGTTCAATCCAGCGATAAGTTCCTCAATGTTCGGTTGTTTTGTGCGGGGCAGGCAGTAGATTTGCTAGCCAGAAACCGCTCACTGAACAAGGTCGAACCCGCCGGATGAGTTGTAAGCAACACCAATAATTGATCTTAGCGGATTAAACCCCATCGCGGAAGAGAATTCCTAAGTCTCCTGTAATTCCATACAGGCGTCCGGAGCTCAAATCGGGCATCCAAAGGCGCCGGATACGGACAGTCGGGATGCTGGTGGGAACTTCTTTCCACGACGCTCCGGCATCCGAAGTGCGATAAAGCCGCCCGTACTCGACCGCGTATGCGACACCTTCGGTATGGGCAAACAGCACGGAACTGACGGTAGAAGCCGGTAATCCGGTTGATTTCGTGCTCCAGTTCAAGCCGCCATCGGCAGAGGAATAAAGGCCGAGCCGGGTAGCAGCTAGCAGAACGCCACTTTGTCCTTCAGGCATAGCAATTTGGTTTACATCCGATGCCGGCAAAGGGAACGGCAACTGTTCCCAGTGCTCACCGCAGTCTTTGGAGGAGAACAGACCCGCGGACGTGCGGGCCAAGAGACGGCCATCTGAGTCGGGGGCAAGATAGAGGGCGGTCACGGCGGGCGAGTTAGCGCCGAAATTCGCCAAGGTCCATCGCTCCCCAGCATCGGTGCTTTTCAGGAGCCCAAGGTCGGTGGCGGCCAAGACAATGTCCGACGTGCCGGTCCGGAGCGAGTAAAGACCACTGATCTCTGACAGGGTGACTTCCCGAGTTTTGATGACGGGCTTAACGGGACGTCTTGCCCGAACAACAGGCTTAGCAGAGGTCCGACGTCGAGCGATTACGACCGGAGGCGCTTTCTTGTCGACTGCAGGCGGAGGCGCTTCGATCAATCGAACGGGAATTTGCTTCCAGAGATTGCCGCCGTCCGCGGATTTGAAGAGGCGATGCGGCGTTGCGGCGAGCAAAAGGCCTGGCTGGCTGGGCACGCCAGTGATCGTTTTCAGATGCACCCCACCGAGCCCATGCACATCTGACATCCGGGTCCAGCTTTCGCCGCGGTCGGAACTGGTAAAAATGCCGCTGGTCTCGCCTTCCTGGGTTTCTAGCGAGATGAGTTTATCGCCTGAATGGGAGACATCGGAGATCGAGCGATCAACAAAGCCGCGGTTAACAAGCTTGATGGTCTCGCCGCCGTTTTCACTTTTCCCGATGCCTTCGTATTCGAGAGCCAGATACATGGTGCCCGGATGCGAGTGGTCGAAGACCATGTAATTCGCCTGTGTGTCGCTTAAAGTCTTCCAGGTGGAGCCGCGATTGTTTGACTTGAACAAACCGGTAGTGGTGCCCGCGTAGATGGTATCGGCAGCAGCGGGATCCTGGCGGATGACGTGCGTGCGACGGGAAGTATTCGGGATGCCGAGCAGCTTCTTCCACTCATCGCCACGGCTGGCACTCGCGTAAATACCGCTACAAGCGCTCGCGAGCAGATTGGCCGGATTTGCCGGATCGATGAAGATCGAAAATACGTCCGAATCGTCGATCATCCCGGTATGAATGGACTGCCAGGTTTTGCCGCCGTCGAGCGTTTTCCACGGAAGGTGCGAGGTTCCCGCATAGATGATTTGCGGGTCTTTGCTATCGACGGCTACCACCGTGATGCCCTGCATCTCCAGATTTTCCGGATCCGAAATCCGTTTCCAGCTCTTGCCCGAATTTTCGCTTTGCCAGACACCCTGGAGCGTGCCGGCCACGAACTGAGAAGGGTTGCTGGGCGCCGCAGTAAGCGCGCGAACCCCGAACTTGAGAGGCTTGATCGACTTCCAGGTGTTACCCGCATCTGTGCTCTCGAAAAGCCCTCCGCCTTCGGCCGAGATTACGCCGGCCAAATAGTGATCGGAATCGGCTGGATCGACCAGAAGAGATGTAACTTCACTTAGATTCTGTTTGGGGAAGTTCAGCTGCTGCCAGCTGCCGCCTGCATCTTCGGAACGAAAAACAAGCGAGTTCATACCGCCGGCTAGCAGGACGTTCGGCTTCTGCAGGTCGAGGGAAATACTGCGGGCAGTCCCTCCGAAGGGGCCGGCGACTGTCCAATCGCCGGATTGGGAGGTGACTGCCCGGGAGGCGACCGCGAAGCCGCAGAGAGCAGCGGCACAGGCCAGTGAGGCTGAACAAACGCGAATCATTCTTGGGGACATCTGTTTCAGTAACTAATCTATATTGTCGGGGAAGATAGTCGAGGATCTCTTCTAAAGGTTGTCCCGGACGCGGCAAGCCGACCCGTAACGATGGCGGTCAAGCGGAAATGACGACCTATGGTTTAGGGTCAAGTTGCACGGCCTTAGGTCAGTTAGTTATCCTAGGTGAGTAGGTAAGAGGAGCGCAGGTCGGTAGTTTCATGGCAAATACAGTCTCATCGTTGAAGCGGGTTCGGATCGCGGAGCGCCGCACGATCGTTAATCGGATGCGGAAGTCGCGTTTACGGCACCAGATTCGGGCGATGCGCCGGATATTGGATCAGAAAGATGCGTCGGGAGCAACCAAGATGCTGCCGGCTACATTTTCCCTGGTCGACCGGGCGGCGAAGTGGGGCATCATTGGAAAGAACACAGCCGCACGCTACAAAAGCCGTCTGAATCTGCGCGTCAGTAAACTCAGCACCGCCGCGTAGTCTCTTCTTCTCTCGTCAATCGAGCAGGTTCTTGATTTCGCTTAGGCGGAAACGGATATTTTTTTCCGGCAGATCGAAATCCTCTCTACGAAGCAGCTGCCGGTCTTCGTACCGCAAAAAGCTGCCTTCTTCTGGATCGATCACCCAAATTTCCGGAATGCCCATCGCGACATAGTCATCCAGTTTTCGTTTCAGTCGAAGCATGGTGTCTTCGGGCGACAAAACCTCGAAGACGGCGACGGGCGCATGAGTGATGATCTGCTCAACAGGCTGCCTCCGGTCAAGCACGGTCACATCGGGAACCCGGTAGCGTGTAGGGGCGACCTGGACCCGCAGTTCAGGACGTACTCGGGTATTCCACCTGAGTTCGTTCTGCAGAAACCATCTTTGAATGGCCTGCTGCCATGAAGAGTGATCAAACTCCCCCATCGGACGTTCCTCGATCTCCCCATCCACGTATTCCGCATCGGGCTCATACTCGGATTTTAAGTACGCTTCAACAGGAACGGAAGTAGCGGTCGACATCGAATAATGATTCTAGTGTCAGGATACCGCTTCGGAGCGCCTTCGGAGTAAGCTGGGTAGCCAGCGGTTCAAATGCCCGAAGACGTTCTCCGCGTCGTAAACATTCACAAGAGCTATGAAGGCGTGCATGCGCTACAAGGGGCGGAGTTTTCCTTGCAGGCAGGTGAAGTACATGCCTTGATGGGAGAGAACGGCGCGGGAAAGAGCACGCTGGCCAAAATCATCGCCGGGGTGACGCGCCCTGACCGGGGAGAGACTTTTGTAGACGGCAGCCCGGTTTCCCTTACCGGGCCACTCGACGCGCAGCGACTCGGCATCAGCATCATCCACCAGGAACTCGATCTGTTCCCGAACTTAAGCGTCGCCGAAAATCTGATTGTCGCCAATCAGGAGTTCAAAGAGGGAGCCTGTGTAAAATTCGGAGCTCTTGAGAGATTTGCGGCCGATGCTCTTTCGCAGGTTGGATTGAGAGTTTTGCCTTCCCGGCGTGTTTCGAGCTTGAGCCTCGGAGAGATGCAGCTGGTGATGATCGCGCGAGCGCTCAGCATGCAAGCACGGATTATCGTTATGGATGAGCCGACGAGCTCTCTTTTCCATGATTCGGTGGAGCAGTTGTTCGCCTTGATCCGGGGGCTTAAGTCGCGCGGCGTTGCCGTGATTTACGTGTCGCATAAGATGGACGAGATTTTTCGTATTTGCGACCGGGTAACAGTCATGCGGGACGGCAAGACGATTGGCACGCGAAGGACGGCAGACGCTTCGGCTGGCGAACTGATCGGCATGATGGTGGGCCGGCCCTGGACCGCCGGCGACCCAAAGAGCAGCGAGCTACGCCGCGAAGAGATCCTGCTGGCAGTAAGCGGCCTGACGACTCAGAAGATTAAGGACGTTTCGCTTGAGCTCCGAAAAGGAGAAGTGCTCGGGATCGCCGGGCTGGTAGGAGCTGGGCGCAGTGAACTGGGGGCGGCACTAGCAGGCCTGGAGAAATGGCAGCAAGGCACGATGACTCTTCGCGGACGGCAATTATCTCCGAAGTCTGCTGCGGCCGCGCCACGAGACGGGCTGCGGCTGCTCGCCGAGGACCGCAAGCTGGAAGGGCTCATGATGCAGATGAGTGTGCTTGAGAACGGCACACTGGCGGACTTACCTCGGTTCTCTCCGGGCGGCCTCACGCGTCCGGCCAGAGAAGAACAAGCACTTGTACCGCTGTTCCGAAGGCTCGCCTTGAAATCATCCTCGAATCGAATCCCGGTCAGCTCGTTGAGCGGGGGCAATCAGCAGAAGGTTCTGATCGCGAGATGCCTGCTGGGAGATCCTGCAGTATTGTTTCTGGATGACCCGACACGCGGCATCGACGTGGGCGCCAAAGAGGATATCTACATGATGATTGCCGAACTGGCGGAACAGGGAAAAGGCATTCTCTTTGTGAGTTCGGAGCTGCCGGAGCTGCTGCGATGCTGCCATAGAATTTTGGTGATGCGGGAGGGGAGAATCGCCGCCTCACTGGACGCAGCGAACACGACGCAGGAGGAGATTATGAGCTTTGCGACAAACCCGGTTAGTTCCTTCCGAGAAACAGCTTGGCGGAATTAGCTGAGCCGCGTAGTTCCTTCTGGAGCGAATCAGCAGGCGACCGGCGAGACATTCTGCAGAGCCTAGCTGCGCTTGCCGCAATTGTTCTACTCGCAATTGTCATCAGCCCGAAAGCATTTGACGGGACGCGGATCTTTCTCGAGTTCGGAAATATAACTGACATCCTGCGTCAGGTATCGATCGTAGGGATTATTTCGCTCGCCATGACTTTCGTGATCCTGACGGGCGGAATCGACCTGAGTGTCGGTAGCGTGCTAGCGCTTGGAACATCGATTATCGCGATGATTCTGACTCGTTGGAACCCGAGCTTGAGTTATCCGCTCGAGATTACGTTAGCGATTGCGGCGACTCTGGGTGTGACGACGAGCGTAGGCGCGATCACTGGCGCGGTGATTGCCCGCTTCGGAGTTCAACCGTTTGTCGTCACGCTGGCCGGCATGATCGGAGTTCGCGGTTTAGCAAAGTGGCTGTCGAACAATGCGAATACCGACATCGGGTTCGGGGAAGATGTGGCGTCAATCTTTGCGGGCTTTTTTCGCGGAAAGGCAATCACGATTGCCTGCTACGCGACACTCGCGATTGTTTTCGCACTGCTTCTCAGTAGAACCGTTTTCGGCCGATATGTGCGAGCGATAGGCGATAACCCGCGAGCCGCTCGCTACGCCGGACTGCCAATTCGACGTGTGAAAGTGCTCGTGTACGCGCTTTCGGGACTACTGGCAGGGGCTGCCGGCATTCTCTATGCGGCAGAGAACCATCAGGGAAACCCAAACTCCGGGGTGGCTTACGAACTGGACGCGATTGCAGCGGTGGTGATTGGCGGCACGCGCCTTTCGGGAGGCCGCGGCACGATCGCGGGCACGATCATCGGAACCCTCATGGTGGGCGTGCTCACCAACATGCTGCGGCTAAATAACGTAGATAGCAATGTCGAGATGATGGCGAAAGCCGTGATCATTGTGCTTGCGGTAGCCGTTCAGAAGCATGAGCGAACCCCCGCATGAGATGGGCGGCATTCCTTGCGGCGCTCCTGCTGACAGCGTGCGCCGGCTGCAGTTCGCAACCATCAGCGGGCGGGGCGAAGCGGCAATTTGTGGTCGCGTTCAGCCAATGCAACAACGCCGAGCCATATCGCGCAGCACAGAACGCTCTGATGAAAAGACGGTTCGCCGAAGCCGGCGTGAAGCTCGTGATTGCCGATGCGCAGCAGGACAACAGCCTTCAAGTGGCGCAGGTCGAGACATTTATTCGCGAGCGGCCCGACCTGTTGATTGTGGCGCCAAATGAGCGCGCCGCGCTAACGGCTGTAATGGGTGACGCGGCGGAGGAGAAGATTCGCGTAATCTGCCTGGAGCGAGATATTCTTCGACCGTACTACAGCACCTACGTACACAGCGACAATGTCGCGATTGGCCGGATGGCGGGCGAGTTCATCAAGAACTATCTAGAGAAGAAAAACGGCCGTCCCAAAGGCAATGTTGTTGAAATACGCGGGCTGCTCGGAGTAGAAGGCGCAATTAGCCGTCACAACGGCGCGGCCGAGATTCTGTCGAAATATCCCGAGATTAAGATTGTTGCCGACCCGGTGGCAGATTGGATTCAGGCGCGTGCGAAGGACCGCATGACGGAGGTTCTACGCGCTCAGCCTTCGATCGACGTAGTCTACGGACACAACGACCCGATGGCGGTAGGAGCGTATTTAGCGGCAAAGGAACTGGACCGCGAGAAGCAGATGATCTTCGTCGGCGTGGATGGGCTCGGAGGTCCGGCCGGCGGCATAAAAAAAGTGATGGATGGCGTATTAGCAGCAACATTCGTGTATCCGCTCTGCATCGATCAAACGGTTGAAGTTGCTCTTCGAATGCTACGTGACCCGAAGTTCCAGCCACAGAAGCAATACGTTGTCGCACCGCGACTAGTCGATCGGGAGAACGCGCGCCAGCTCTACGGTGAACTAACGGTTCAATGATCTTCAGAGCCGTGTCTGCTTGTTAGACTGACTTGCATATGTCGCGCCGTCGCACCTATTGGCGAGCACTGAAAGTAAGTGCGTGTGTCGCTTTGCTTGCACCCGTTCAAGCGAAGGAACCAGTTCGCGCACAACACGCAATGGTGGTAGCGCAGGAGCCCATCGCGACCGATGTGGGGGTGGCTGTGCTGAAGAATGGGGGCAATGCCGTCGATGCGGCGATTGCCGTCGGATTCGCACTGGCCGTTACTCATCCATCGGCAGGCAATATTGGCGGGGGCGGCTTCATGCTCGTGCGGCTGGCGAACGGCAAAACCACCTTTCTCGACTTTCGCGAAGCTGCGCCAGGCAAGGCGAGCCGCGACATGTACATCGGACCTGACGGCAAAGCGACCCGCGACAGCATCGAAGGCTGGCGTTCTTCGGGAGTGCCCGGATCCGTAGCGGGATTCGAGCTGGCATCGAAGAAGTTCGGCAGCAAGCCGTGGGCTGAACTGGTGGGTCCGGCAGTTCAGCTGGCGCGGAATGGCTTCAGGGTCAGTAAGCACCTGGCAAACTCGCTGGCAAGCGAGAAATCACTAGGGACGGATCCGGAGTCCAAGCGCATTTTCCTGCGAGATGGGAATCTCTTCAAGGAAGGCGAAACGCTGAAGCAGCAAGAGCTGGCAGGTACGCTGGAGCGGATCGCCAAGCAGGGCGCAAAAGGGTTCTATCAGGGCGAGACGGCGAATCGGCTGGCGGCGGCAATGACGGCGCATGGCGGTCTGATTACAACGGATGACCTGCGCGGCTACAAAGTACAAGAACGCGCGCCGCTGGTAGGCGAGTACAACGGATACCAGATCATCACCGCTCCTCCGCCAAGCGCGGGCGGCGTCGGGCTGCTGCAGATCATGGGCATGCTGAAGGGCACAAATTATGCAAGCGATGGAGCCGATTCCGTTAAAGCCGTGCACCTGGAAGCGGAGGCCATGCGGCGCTTTTACGCGGACCGGAGCGAATACCTGGGCGATCCTCACTTTTACAATGTGCCGGTGAAAGCGCTGCTCGATCCCGGTTATCTGGCGCGCAGACGCGCGAGCATCGACGCACAGCATGCCACGCCGAGCGAGATGATAGAGCCCGGCCTGCCAAGAACTGCAGCCGCTCATCTGTCAATTCACGAGAGCACCCAAACAACTCACTTCAACGTGGTTGACGAAAAAGGGAATGCCGTGGCCGTGACTTACACGCTCAACAATTCGTACGGCAACGGAATCACAGCACCCGGGCTTGGATTCCTGTTGAACGACGAAATGGATGACTTTGCCGCGCAGCCGGGTGTGCCGAACATGTTTGGATTGGTAGGCGGCGATGCCAACGCAATCGAGCCGGGGAAACGACCCCTCTCGTCGATGACACCGACCATCATCACGAAGGACGGCAAGCTCATGATGGCGGTAGGGGCACCAGGCGGTTCAAGGATTACAACCGGGGTGACAGAGGTCATCCTGAATGTCCTGGACTTCGGCATGAATGCACAGGACGCAGTCGACCTGCCGCGCTTCCATGAACAGTGGAAACCGGATACGCTTTTTCTGCAGAACGGTTTTCCGGAACGCACCGCGGTCGCACTTCGGGCCATGGGCTACGCCACGAAACCGATTGATTCGGTCGCTCTGGTAGAGGCGATTGTCGTCCATGGTGGCACACTCGAAGGGGGAACAGAGTCGCGCCATAACGGAAAGGCCGCCGGCTACTGAATTCCCAAGCGCGATTTGATGCGCCTTTTGTCGCTCGCGGCCGGTGGCCATGAGCCGGAAAGAGTTTGATGCAGCAGCTGCTATCTACACATTTATTTGTCAGGCACCGATTAACGACAATCTGGCTCGAGCGAGTTTGGGATGCCGGCTTCCCGGCGGTTGAAATCTTCTGTGCCAAGCAGCACATCGACTACCGCGATAAGGCACAGGTAGCGGAGCTGGGCCATTGGTTCCGAGATTCCGAGCTTAAACTTAACTCGCTCCATGCACCGATGTATACGGATGATGTTTGGGGACGTTCGGGGCCGCACGCCGTGATTAACATCACGGAGAAGATCAAGGGCCAACGAATCACGATGGTTGATGAAATCAAGCGTGCCATCGAGATAGCTGAAGTGGTTCCCTTTCGCTATCTCATTCAACATATTGGCGTGCAAGGCGAGGAATACGATGACCGGAAGCTCGATGCAGCGTTTTCATCGCTGGATGAACTAAAAGTCTTCGCGGGCCAGCGCGGTGTAGAGATCTTGCTCGAGAATACTCCGAACGCGATGTCTACGGGTGAGCGTCTGAACTACTTTCTTTCGCAAACGCACCTGAATCTGAACTACTGCTTCGATGTCGGCCACGCGCACATGGCGGGCGACATAGCAGCGGAGTTCAGGATGATGCAGAGCCGGATCCGCTCCACGCACCTTCACGACAATAACGGGCGCGAAGATGCTCATCTTTTCCCGACCGAAGGAACTATCAAGTGGCCGGAAGTGATGCGCCTGCTTGGAACGCATCCCGAGCAGTATCCGCTTCTGCTCGAGTTGAAGGAAGTACGGGATATGGAACAACCTCTGCACCAAGCAAAGCGCAGCCTGGAAGAGTTGGCTAAATATTTGAGCAAAGATGAGCAGTGAATTGGAACAGGGCAAACCTGCGCCCGGCGCAGAACAGGCCAAAAAAATAAGTATCAGTGAAGCCGGCAGGTACGTGGGACAGCAAGTTGAGATCCAGGGGTGGCTCTACAATCTGCGCAAGTCCGGCAAAATCGTGTTTCCGATCATTCGCGACGGAACCGGCATGCTGCAATGCGTGGCCGTGAAGAGCAGTTTGCCTGAAGAGGTGTTCGAAAGTTTAAAGGGTTTGACCCAGGAGAGTTCTTTTACAGTCACCGGAACGATCCGCGCCGAAGCACGTGCAACGGGCGGCTACGAGCTCGACGTAACTGACGCAAGAGTTCTGCAGCGGGTGAGCGAAGAGCATCCTTACCCGATTACTCCCAAGGAACACGGCGTCGATTTTTTAATGGATCACCGGCATCTCTGGTTGAGGAGCCGGCGCCAGCATGCCGCCATTCGAGTTCGTCACGAAGTGGTCAAAGGCATTCGGGATTACTTCGACTCGCACGGGTTCACGCTGGTGGATACACCGATCTTCACGCCGGCGGCCTGTGAAGGCACATCGACACTTTTCGAAGTCGATTATTTCGAAGATGAAAAAGTGTACCTGACGCAGTCGGGCCAACTTTATAACGAAGCGAACGCGATGTCGTTTGGCAAAGTTTATTGCTTCGGGCCAACATTCCGGGCCGAAAAATCGAAAACACGCCGGCATTTAACGGAGTTCTGGATGGTGGAGCCGGAAATGGCGTACGCCGATCTGGAAGAAGTGAAGCGCGTGGCGGAAGAACTAGTGGTATCGCTGGTTGCTCGCGTACTTGAGAACCGGCGAGAAGAATTGAAAGTGCTTGAGCGCGACACGGCTAAGCTCGAGGCAATAAAGGCACCGTTCCCGCGCATCAGCTACGACGAAGCTGTGAAGATTCTTCAATCGAAGGGCAGTGAGATCCAGTGGGGCGGCGATCTGGGTAACACCGATGAGACGCTTTTGACTCAGGATTCCGCGCTTCCCGTAATGGTGGACCGTTATCCGACGTCTATCAAGGCATTCTATTTTGAGCCCGACGACAGGCGGCCCGAACTGGCGCTAGGCGTGGATGTTATTGCGCCCGAGGGATACGGCGAGATTATCGGCGGAGGCCAGCGCATACACGATCTGGCGCTGCTTGAGAAGCGTTTGGCAGAACATAATCTGCCGCGCGAGGCCTTTGAGTGGTATTTGGACTTGCGGCGCTTTGGCGCTGTCCCGCATGGCGGATTCGGTATGGGCGTGGAGCGTTTCGTTGCCTGGATGTGCGGTCTGGAGCATGTTCGCGAAACGATTCCATATCCGCGGATGCTTTACCGGACGAGGCCTTAGAGCAGCTGGATGCGACAGTCGCAGATCACTATTTTGGGCGCTCCACTCGACCTGGGCGCGGGCCGGCGCGGCGTCGATATGGGGCCTTCCGCTCTCCGGCTAGCTTCTTTAAATGCAAGACTCGAGTCGCTCGGCTACCAGGTTGAGGACCTCGGAAACGTGGGCGTGATGCAGCAGGAGAACACGCCAACGGGTCCTGAACAGGCCAAGTATCTGGCGGCCATCGCTAAGACTTGCGAGAACCTGGCCGTGAAAGTTGACGGGATCGTTGGCGCGGGCAGATTCCCGCTTGTACTCGGCGGGGACCACTCTGTTGCCGTGGGAACTGTGGCGGGAGTTTCGCATGCATTCCGCGCCCGGAGTGAAAAAGTCGGCGTGATCTGGATCGATGCGCACTCAGACATGAACACCCCCGAGACAAGCCCCAGCGGAAATATTCACGGAATGCCGCTGGCCTGCTGCATCGGCCGCGGCCCCGAAGAACTGACGAAGATCTTCGGCTATGCGCCGAAAGTGAAGGCGCGTAATGTTGTGCTGATCGGCGTGCGCGACATAGACATGAGTGAACGTGAAGCGGTGCGTGATTCGGGGATCACTATTTTCACGATGCGCGATATCGATGAGCGCGGCTTGCGAAGCGTCATGGAAACGGCGATCAAGCTGGCGAGCGACGGGACAGCGGGCTTTCATCTGTCGCTCGATATGGACGTGCTCGACCCGGACGAAGCTCCTGGCGTAGGAACGCCCGTGCGCGGCGGAGTTACTTATCGCGAGGCGCATCTTGCCATGGAGACTATCTGCGATTGCAGCCGTATGGTGTCGATGGAAATCGTCGAGGTAAATCCGGTTTTGGATGTGGCTAACAGGACCGCGCTACTCGGCGTGGAACTGGTGATGTCGGCGATGGGGAAGAAAATTCTTTAGAAACGCAGCTCGAGCGCATAGAGCAAGATTCCTGGTTCCAACTCGCACCTTGGCACGTAAGTGCCGGACAAGAGACTTCCCTGCCCGATCGGTATCCACGAGGCTGCGGTTCATGGACAATAGAAGAAGGCATACCCACCGATGAATGAACAGCAAAGAATGGCACGGTCGCTCGCCGATAGCGATCCGGAGATTTTTGAAGCGATCCAGCATGAGATGGAGCGTCAGGATACGGGTCTCGAACTCATCGCGAGTGAGAATTTTACTTCCGAAGCCGTGCTCGAAGCGACGGGCAGCATTTTCACCAATAAGTATGCCGAAGGCTACCCGGGAAAGCGGTACTACGGTGGTTGTGAATATGCGGACGTTGTTGAGAATCTGGCACGGGAGCGCGCCAAATCTTTATTCCAAGCTGAGTACGTGAACGTGCAGCCGCATTCGGGCTCGCAGGCGAATGAAGCGGCTTACGCAGCGGTGATGCAACCGGGCGACACGATCCTCGGCATGAATCTTGCGCACGGCGGACATTTGACGCACGGGCATCCCTTAAACTTTTCGGGCAAGCTGTACAAAGTGGTGGCGTACGGTGTACGGAAAGACGACGAAATCATCGATTACGAAGAGGTGGAGCGCCTGGCCCGGGAACACAAGCCCAAGATGATCATTGCGGGCGCGAGCGCTTACTCACGAGTGATCGATTTCGCCCGGTTCCGCGAGATAGCAGATGCCACTGGGGCGGTGTTTCTGGTCGACATGGCGCATTACTCCGGGCTGATCGCGGCGGGAGTCTACCCGAATCCGTGCGAACACGCCGACATCGTAACGTCGACCACTCACAAGACGCTGCGCGGCCCCCGGTCGGGCATCATCCTTGCGAAAGAAAAGTTTGGCGCGGCGATCGACAAAGCAGTGTTTCCGGGGGCGCAGGGCGGTCCGCTGGTGCACGTAATCGCAGGCAAAGCTGTCTGCTTCCGAGAGGCGGCCAGTGAGCAGTTTCGCAGTTATCAGAGGCAGGTTCTCGAAAATGCGCGCACGCTGGCCGAATCGCTGGCCGACGAAGGCTTCCGCGTAGTAAGCGGCGGGACCGATTCGCACATGATGCTGATTGATGTTTTTGCTAAAGGGACAAAGGGAAAAGAAGCGGAAAAAGCGCTCGATCAAGCGCACATTACCGTGAATAAGAACGCTATACCGTTCGATTCGAATCCGCCTTTAAACCCGAGCGGCATCCGGCTAGGCAGCCCGGCGGTAACGACACGCGGCTTCCGCCAGGAAGAAATGCGTGAAGTGGCAAGGCTCGTTTCGAAGGTCCTGCATGACGTCAAATCCGAGCAGACGATCGCCCAAGCCAAGCGCGGCGTTCAGGATCTGACCAGGCGATTTCCACTTTACGAGTGGAAGCGACAAACTGTGGCCAGCGCGGTTTAGGAATCCCGCACACAGCAGCGAAGGAACGGCAGCCCTCAGCGCCGCCTGCGCAAATCACGGCAGGAGGGGTATCCCGGCACGGTCGTGGCCAGCAACACTCCGCGGCGAACGGCAGTCGCCATCGCTTCAGCTGCAAGAATACCGATGGTTGAAATGTCAGCCTTCGCGCGAGCGGTTCCGGTGGCCGCAGCGAAGATCGTGTCGCCATCGGCGGTGGTATGCACCGGATTGATGCTGCGCGCGAATCCGTCATGCGCCATCTGGGCAACTTTCGACATTTCGGTTTTGGACATGGCTGCATTGGTAACCACGATTCCGATGGTTGAATTCGCGCCACCCTTCGCGTGCTCTTTGCTCCCGTCGAGCAGAGCGCCAGAGGCGATCCCGGCAACCGTATCGCGAAAGTGCTGGCCATCTTCGCTCAGCGCGCCTGCGATGATATTGCCCTGACGATCGATCACATCGCCCACTGCGTTGACAGCCACCAGCGCGCCAACGATCAGGCCGCTTGTGCCAACCTGCAAACTGGCGGTTCCGATACCGCCTTTCATGGCTGATTTGAAGCCGAAGAATTTGCCAACTGTTGCGCCCGCGCCTGCGCCCGTGTTGCCCTCCGCCAAGTGGGAATTCGAGGCAGCCTGGCAAGCGGCATAGCCGGCAGCGGCATCGGGCCTGATCTTCGGATCGCCAACGTTCAGATCGTAGAGAATAGCCGCCGGCACAATCGGAACCACAACCGAGCCTATGTGAAAGCCCTGGCCTTTCTCTTCGAGGTAGCGCATTACACCGGTTGCCGCCTCCAGTCCAAACGCACTGCCGCCCGAAAGCACGAGCGCGTTAATGCGCTGAACTGTGTTGACGGGTTGAAGCAAGTCGGTCTCGCGGGTGCCGGGCGCGGAACCGCGAACATCCACTCCAGCCACTGCGCCGTTATCGAACAGCACCACGGTACAGCCGGTGGGTCGACGCATATCGGTAAAGTGCCCGACACGAATGTCGCCCACGTCGAGAATAGAACCGGCAGGCGCGATGCTGCGCTCTGTTTCGCCTTGGGAGCCCAGCATGCTTGACGCCGCGGCCCAGACAACGCCGCCAAGTAATCCACGACGGTTGAACCCACCTTGCCTGATCATAGGTATTTGCGCTCCCGCACTTCCAGTTTCGCTCTGCGTTGGATTGCCGTCGGAATCTTCATCATTTCGTCGACGCTTAATTTTCTCGACCGGAACCTCCTGAGTCTTCTGGCGCCTCTCATCATCGCGGAGATGCAGCTGTCGAATACGCAATACGGCTACCTAATTTCCGCTTTCTCCGTTATCTATGCCGTGAGCTCTGTACTGACGGGCTGGATGCTTGACCGATTCGGTATCAACCGAACCATCTCGGGCGCAGTTGGCTGGTGGTCTCTGGCGGCGATCGGCACCGGGCTGGTTCGTAGTTTCGGTGGACTGCTGTTTTGCCGGGCGGCACTCGGGGCCGGGGAATCGGCTGGTGTTTCCGCAGTCGGCAAGTTAAACGGCATCTATCTGCAACCGGAAGAGCGCGCGCTGGGAGCTGCGGCAAATCAGGTCGGGATCAGTTTGGCTTCGGTGATTGGATCCTTTTGGGTCGGGTATGCGGTGCTGCACGGTTGGCGCACGCCGTTCGCAATCAATGGCGCGCTCGGCCTGGTGTGGATTCCGGTCTGGCTTGCTGTGAGCCGGTTGATTCCTGCCCAGTACCGCGATACTGAGATTGCGCGGCCGACTGCCGCTAAGCCACGTGTGAGGCGGCTGGCAATCTTTCGCGAACGCAATCTGCTGCTGCTGGTTCTGGCGAACGCTCTCTGGATGAACGGCTACTCGCTTTGGATGAACTGGACAACGCTCTACCTGGTTCATGTGCACCATCTGACCACTGGCCAGACTGCCCGGTACGTGTGGATCCCGCCGCTCATCTCGAATCTGGGCGGCTTCTTCGGCGGCTGGCTCTCACTGCGCTGGATGAAGCGCGGCTCGTCTCCACTAATCGCCCGCCGGAAGGCTGTCTGGCTGAGTGCAGTCTGTTCTCTTCTGGCACTGTTGCTTCCGCTCGCACCGAACGCGGCCTGGGCGACGGCGGGTATTTCAGTCAGCTACTTCTTCGCTTTAGCGGGCAGTGTCAATATCTACGCACTTCCGATAGATCTCTATGGCGCAGCGCGCTCTGGGGTCGCGCTGTCGGCGCTCACCTTTGCCTTTGGGATGCTACAGACATTGACATCGCCGCTTATTGGGATGATGGGCGACCATGGCCTGTACCGCCAGGTGGTTTGGATTGCGACAGCGCCGCTACTGCTGAGCGCCTGGACGCTAATGGGATGCCGCACACCGGCTGGGGAGCCGACTACCGCGATCTAAAAGGCGAGCAGCCGCTCACCTTCGCGCACCAAATCGCTGACCTGCGGAAGGATCTCGTCTTCCATCTGCGGATGGTACGCGACCCAGGTATCGAGCGCGCCCACGCGTCCGACCGGCGCGTCGAGGCTGGTGAAGAGCTCGTCTGCGATTCGAGCGGCCAGCTCGGCGCCATACCCCCAAGAGAGAACATCTTCGTGAGCGATCAGGACACGGCCTGTTTTCTTGACGGACTCGCTGATGGCCGCCCAGTCATACGGCGAGAGACTGCGAAGATCGATTACTTCGACCGACGTATCGCGCCGGTGTTCTTCCAACTGCAGCGCGGCTTGTAAAGACTTTTGCACAAGCGCGCCATAGGTCAGGATGGTGAGGTTTTGCCCTACTTTGACCTTCTTGGCCTTACCAAAAGGAATCGTGAAATCAGGACCGGGGTGAGGAGCGCGATTGTACGGCTCGCGGTAGAGCTTCTTATGCTCCAGAAACAAGACGGGATCATCGGAGCGAATAGCCGTCCTTAACAGGCCACAAGCATCGAGCGCGTTCGACGGAAACACGACACGCAATCCAGGGATGTGGGTGAACGCTACTTCGCCGCACTGGCTGTGATAGATCGCGCCGCCGGTAAGATAACCGCCAATGGGAACCCGCAGCACTAAAGGGCAGCTGAACTCGTTATTCGAGCGCCAGCGCAGGGTGGCGAGCTCGTCGCGTATCTGCATCATGGCGGGCCAGATATAGTCGAAAAACTGAATTTCGGGAACCGGCTTTAATCCGCGCACCGACAATCCAATGGCGCGTCCGACAATGCCCGCCTCGGCGATCGGCGTATTGAAACACCGTTTACTGCCGAATTCGCGCTGCAAACCGGCCGTTGCCTTGAAAACTCCGCCTTTGCCCTTCACTTCCGAAAGCGCCTCCTCCCGGCTGCAATCGGCCACGTCTTCACCAAAGACAAGCACTCGATCATCGCGCCGCATCTCCTCCGCCAGAGTGCGGTTGATGGAATCGATCATGGTGCGCGGTTCACCCTGAAAGGCAGGCTCAGAAGCGAACGGATCAGAACACGGATCGACCGTGTCGGAGTAGAGAAAGTGGAACGCCGAGCCGTGCTCGGGCGGCGCTTCGCGCAGGATGCGTTGGGCGGTCTCCGCCACCTCCGTATCGATCTCATGCGAGATAGCCTCAATCGCGTGGCGGTTGAGAATGCCTTCGGCTATCAAAAACTCCGAGAAGTTGCGGAGCGGGTCCCGCAGGCTCTCTTCGGCCCGCTCAGCTTGCGTTTTATAGGAGCGCTCGTCATCAGAAAGCGAATGCGAGTAGGGACGGATCACCGAGGCATGGACTAACGCAGGCCCGTGACCAGCTCGCGTGTACGCGGCGGCGTGCCTCATGACCCGAAGCGACTCAACAAAGTCTGTGCCATCGACTTCCAGCCTGAGAAGGTTCGGGAACCCTTCGAGAAGACGTGCTATGTTCCCACCCGGGGTTTGCCGCTCCACAGGAACAGATATGGCGTATCCGTTATCTTCGATCAGAATCAGCAACGGCAAGCGATCAAGACAAGCGATGTTGATAAATTCCCAGAACTCGCCTTCGCTAGTGGCGCCTTCGCCGGAGCAGACAAGCGTGATTTCGTCATTGCCGGGAACCAGATAATCTTTGGCCTGAGCTAAGCCGGCGGCATGCAGAAATTGTGTGCCTGTGGGGGACGAGCCGCTCAGCACCCGCAAGGCCTTCGAAGACCAGTGGGAAGGCATCTGGCGTCCGCCCGAATTAGGATCGCGGGCTGCTCCAACAGCCTGCAGCAGCATGTCTTCCGGTGTAGCGCCGAGAGTCAGCAAAAGAGCACGGTCGCGATAGTAGGGGACGACCCAGTCGAAGCCCGGCTTCAGCACCAGGCCGGCGGCTATCTGAATAGCCTCATGACCGGCTCCGCTAATCTGGAAAAAAATCTTATTCTGGCGCTTAAGTAGTATTTCCCGGTCGTCGATACACCGCGACAGGTACATCAACCGGAACGCCCGAACAAGCAACTCCTGGTTCAACTCGTTCGGAGGCATGACTGGAGCAACCACCTCGGGAGCGGCCGTGGGTATCGTCACCAATTCGTATTATCACCCGCAGCGGCTTCCCTGTCGCCAAGCTGAGCCCAGAAAGCCTTCGGGATTTACCCGAGTTATATAGAATCAAGACGGGAGATTCAAACAACGCATGGCGAGCGCAGGCGCGGGTCTGGAGGGAATTGTTGCAACTACCTCACAGATCTGTTTCATCGATGGCAACAAAGGGGTCCTGAGCTACTTCGGATTCAACATCCACACGCTTGCCGAAAATGCAACTTTTGAAGAGGTGATTTACCTTCTCTGGAACGGTAAGCTGCCGGGCAAAGGAGAGCTGCAGAAGCTACGGTCGTCGCTGGTCGCCGAACGCGAGCTGCCGCCTCAGGTAATTGACTTTCTGCGGGACGTACCCGCCGAAAGTTTACCCATGGATGTTTTACGCACCGCGATTTCCATGTTGAGCCTGTACGACCCGCTGGCAAATGACAACTCCCCCGCTGCGAATGTAGCTAAGGCGGTGAAGTTGATGGCGCGCGTCTCGACGCTTGTCACAAGCTTTGACCGGCTGCGCAAAAAGGCGGAGATAGTCCCGGGCGATCCCGAGCTCGGCTATGCCGCGAATTTCTTATACACTCTTACCGGCAAGAAGCCCGACGACATCATGGAGCGGGTCTTCGACCTGGCGTTGATCCTGCATGCCGATCACGAGCTAAACGCTTCCACTTTTGCGGCGCGTGTCACGGCAGCGACTCTTTCCGATATTTACTCGGCTGTTACCTCGGCCATTGGAGCCTTGAAGGGCCCGCTGCACGGCGGCGCCAACGAAGCGGTTATCCAGATGCTGCTGCAAACGAAATCGAGCGAGGAAGCCATGGCCAAGGTGAAAGACGATCTGGACAAGAAAGTCAAAATACCGGGATTCGGCCATCGGGTGTACCACGTGCTCGATCCGCGGGCGGTGCATTTGAAGAAGATGAGCGAGGAGTTGGGGAAACGCACCGGCCACGGCGATCTTTACGAGAAGTCCACCTGCGTGGAGCAGGCAGTGCGGGAATTGAAAGGGCTAAACGCGAACGTCGATTTCTACTCGGCTTCGACTTACTATTCGCTCGGAATTCCGGTCGATCTGTTTACGCCTATCTTTGCGATCAGCCGCATGTCAGGCTGGACGGCGCACATTCTGGAGCAGTACCGGAATAACCGGCTCATCCGTCCGAGAGCCGATTACACCGGAGCTCCGGACGGGCAGAAATGGGTTCCGCTACAGGATCGCGCCTGACGGCCGATGTACGATCTCAGTTTTTTTCGTAACAACCTGGAGCAGATCCGGGATCGATTGGCGACACGCGGCTATGAGCTCGACCTTGCCGCTTTTCGCGAGCTCGATCAAAAGCGACGGCAGATTGTCACGGAGAGCGAGCGGCTGAAGGCAGACCGCAACGAGGCAACAGTCGAGATCGGCAAATTACGTAAATCGGGCGTCGATACCGCCGAACAGCAGATGAGCGTTCGGGCCCTGGGCGAGCGGATGGGCGCGTTAGACGCCGAGGTGGCCGAACTCGATAAGCAATTCAGAGATTTTCTGGCCCGCGTTCCGAACTTGCCCCAGCAGAGCGTGCCGGCGGGACGCGATGAGAGCGCGAACGTGGAGGTGCGGCGCAGCGGAACGCCAAAAGATTTCAATTTCACGCCGAAGCCTCATTGGGAGATCGGCAAAGATCTGGGAATTCTCGACTTAGACCGAGCAGCCAAGATCACTGGCGCACGTTTCGCGGTGTACTGGGGTTTGGGCGCGCGCCTGGAGCGAGCGCTTGTGAACTTCATGCTCGACCTTCACACGAAAGAGCATGGCTATCAGGAAGTCTTGCCACCCTTTCTCGTCAACTCCGCGAGTCTCTACGGCACAGGACAGCTGCCGAAGTTTTCTGAAGATCTGTTTCAGTGCAAGGACCATGACCTCTGGCTGATTCCGACCGCGGAAGTACCAGTAACCAATCTTTTTCGCGACGAGATCCTGGAGAACGATTCACTGCCGCTGTCGCTCTGCGCCTACACGCCCTGCTTCCGGAGCGAGGCGGGTTCCTATGGGCGGGACGTGCGCGGCATTATCCGGCAACACCAATTTCAAAAAGTCGAGCTTGTTAAATTCACCAAGGCGGAGCAGAGCAACGAGGAGCACGAAAAGCTGACTCGCGATGCGGAGTCGGTGCTGCAGAGGCTTGGCCTTCCCTACCGGACGATGGTTCTTTGCACGGGCGACACCGGATTCAGCTCAGCTAAAACGTATGACATTGAGGTCTGGCTGCCGGGTCTGAATAGCTACAAAGAGATCTCATCCTGCTCGAACTTCGAAGCTTTTCAAGCCCGCCGCGCGATGATCAGAACCAAAGCGGGCAAAGCGAAAGCTGATTTCGTTCATACGATAAACGGCAGCGGCCTTGCGATCGGCCGTACGTGGGTAGCGATCGTCGAAAATTATCAGCAGCCAGACGGTACGGTGCTCATTCCCGCGGCCCTGCAACCATATTTGAATGCGGAGCGCCTGGATCGAGCGTCAGGCCGGTTGTTTTAGAGGGAACCGCTCCTTGTAGTCGCGGCTCGGAAATACAATCGCGGCTCAGAAAGACAGTGGCGGCTCAGACGGCGCAAAAGACGGAAACTCATCGTCGCGGCGGTGAACGGCATGAGCCGCCAGAAGCGGTCACAACGTTTGATCGCATCAGTGAAAACTCGCTAAACCGAAGCTGCGCTAAAGGTTAGAAGACCCCAAGCGATGCCTGGACACCGCTGATCTCCTGCGGGAGATGCACGCCCATGTTCGACTGAAGTCGTCCGTATCGTTTCTGACTTCTTTTAACTGAGGCATCATGGTAAACACTCGCCGCCGGCTGCACTGGAAACTGTTGATCTGCTCGATGCTCTGCGTCCTGGCCGCAGTAGCGCAATCGACACTCACCCAAATTCGAGACACAGTTTTGAATTCTGATGGAACGCCCTTTAGCGGGACAGTGGTGATCACCTGGAACGGCTTCACAGGGACAGATGGCGGCAGCGGCTTTCCTTTGAGCACATCTGCTCGCATATACAGCGGCGCACTGTCGGTGCTGCTGGTTCCGACAACTACGGCATCGGTTGGCACGTTCTACCAAGCTGTCTTCTACAGCAGCAACGGGATTGTCACATGGACGGAGACATGGCAGGTTCCGCCAAGCACGGCGCCTCTTACTCTGAGCACCATCAGAACATCGACTACACAGACAGGCGGAGGCAGCTCCGGCGGGACGGGCGGAGGTGGCACGACGGGCGGCGGTACCGGGGGCGGTCTGCCGGGTGGTCAATACGCAACGCTTCCGATTTCCATCGGCCAGGTGACGAGCTTGAGCGGTGATCTGGCAAGCATCAATTCAGCGGTCGCGACACTCACCACACAATTGACCTCGCTGAGTACGAGCGTCGCCACACTGAGTTCGGCGACCGGCACGAATGCTTTGTTCATTGACAGGGAATCGCCTGCAGGCTCAGTTGACGGCACGAATTCGACGTTTAATCTTTCCAAGATTCCGACTCCCGTGAGCAGTTTGACCGTTTATCGTAATGGTCTTGTGCAATCGCCAGGGGTCGATTTTGCAGTGAACGGATCGACCATCACGTTCCTGCCCGGCAGTGTTCCAAAGGCCACGGATAATCTTGCTGCTTTCTACCGGATTCCTGGAGCGGGGCCGATTGCAACATTCACCGATTCCGAGAACCCTGGCGGCGTGATCGACGGCACTAATCTGGTTTTCACGTTAGCTGCGGTGCCCAGTCCGGCACCGAGCCTGAAACTTTATAAGAATGGAGTCCTGCTGGCGCAAAATCTCGATTACACGCTCAACGCGGGTGTAATTACGTTCATAAGCGCCAGCCTGACGCCACAGCCGGGGGATTCACTGCAGGCTTCGTACCGGCACTAATCGGAGCTTGCGCTCAAATACTTCTGCAGGTCCGGATTCAGCTGCGCCTTGATCGCCGGCTCTTCCATATTGGCCAGGTTGACGACGCGCGGCGGCAGAAAAATCTTCTTCTGCGCCGGTTCCCGTTTGATTGCTTTAGCGGCCTGAGCCGTGGCGATCTCGCCCATCGCGAACGGATCCTGAATGACGAGCGAATCAACCCAACCTGCTTTGAGCTCGTTGATTAAGGTGGGACTGAAGTCGAAGCCGACAAGCTTTACTTTGCTATGTCGGCCTTTGATGGCCTGCACAGCACCGGAAGTACCCGACTCGTTCGAGCAGAAGATTCCATCCAGGCCGGGGTTCGCCGTGAGCATATTCTCGGCTACCGTGATCGATTGAGCAATGCTGGCCATGCCGAAACGCTCGTCAAGAATCTGGATGGCTGGAAACTTCTGCTTTATTTCGTGGCGGAAACCGTCTTCTCTGGCGGTGGTGGAAGCCCCGCCCGGGGTAGTTTTCACCATCACGATCTTGCCCTTCCCATTAAGAATTTTCCCAAGGCGGTCCGCACCCAGCTGTCCACCCAGGTAATTATCTGTTGCCACAAAGCTAAAGTAGTTTTCGCTGTCGATGGCGGAATCATAGATTACGACAGGAATTCCCGCCGCAGCCGCTCGATCGATAACGATTTTAAAAGCGGACCGATCAGAGGGCGCAAGCGCGATGGCATCTACCCGGCGGTTGATCATGGTCTCGACGATCTGCATGCCGTTCGCAATATCAGTTTCATTGGGAGGACCGTCCCAAATGATCTTTATGTGATTTTCCCGCCCAGCTTTCACCGCGCCGGCATGTACCGTCTGCCAGAAGATATCGGCACTCGCTTTCGGAATCACTGCGATGCTTGTGACGTGCGTCCGATTGCAGCTCGTCACAAAAATCGAAAAGAGGACAAACAGGAACCTGCTTGAAACTTGAGGCGATCGAACGAATCTCATAGTGCGATAAGGCAATTCAGCTAAGACTAAGATGAAACGAACTTCTTAGCTTATAGGAGAAACAATGGAACTTGGCCTGGTAGGTCTTGGGCGTATGGGCGCGAACATGGTGCGGCGGCTGCAGAATGGCGGTCATAAGTGCACTGTGTTCGACTTGAATGCTGAAAATGTGAAGAAGCTGGTCAGCGAAGGCGCTGCGGGTGCGAGCTCCCTCGCGGAACTAGTAAAACAGCTGCCAAAGCCGCGAGCCGTGTGGGTCATGGTTCCGGCCGGCAAACCGACGGAAGATACAGTGCAGACGCTGGCGACGGCAATGGAAAGCGGGGACACGATTATCGATGGCGGAAACAGCTTTTACAAAGACGATATCCGCCGCGCAGCTCAGTTCAAACCAAGCGGCGTAAGCTATATGGACGCGGGAACCAGCGGTGGCGTTTGGGGCGTGGAGCGAGGCTACTGCCTGATGATCGGCGCTGACAAGGACGCATTCGACCGCCTCGAGCCGATTTTCAAGACGCTAGCTCCGGGCATAGGCAATATCGATCGGACTCCTGGGCGTGAAAAACTGGGCGGCACAGCCGAGCAGGGCTATCTGCACACCGGCCCTCCTGGATCGGGTCACTTTGTCAAGATGATTCACAATGGCATCGAGTACGGGCTTATGCAGGCCTACGCCGAGGGCCTCGGCATTCTGAAGAAGAAAGACTCGAAGGAGTTGCCGGAAAACGAACGTTACTCGTTAAACATTGCCGACATTGCGGAGCTTTGGCGGCGCGGCAGCGTGGTTGGTTCCTGGCTGCTGGACCTCACATCGATGGCGCTGACGGAAAATCCGGACTTGTCGAATTTCAGTGGCTTCGTGCAGGATTCGGGCGAAGGCCGTTGGACGATCAACGCCGCCATCGAGGAAGCTGTTCCGGCCGAAGTGCTGGCATCGGCGCTCTTCACACGGTTTCGCTCGCGCGAAGAGCACACCTTCGCGGACAAGGTACTTTCGGCGATGCGCTTCAAGTTTGGCGGGCACATCGAACAGCCGACCGGAGGCTGATTCACCTGAGCTCGAGTTCCGGGCCGGTGGGAGTGATTCTTACCGGCCAAACTTTCAGTTGGAAAATGCCGCGCCCGAGGAAATCGATTTCCGCGATTTCACCGTGCTGCGTCGCCACTCTTTGGAACTGATCAAACACGAAGTTGCCAAGCGAGTAGAAGATGGGGCGGCCGCGATACAGTTCCAGCGGCTGGATCACATGCGGATGATGACCAATGACAACTGACGCTCCCGCATCGATAGCGCTATGGGCAAAGGCCATCTGCGCCTTCGTTGGCCGCGCGGCGTACTCGATGCCATTGTGCATGGAGACGATCACGACATCGGAGCGTTGCTGCAGATTCTTCACATCGCGCGCAACAAGCGTGGGATCGGCTAACGCGATCCGGCCGTCAATATCTCTCCAATTTCCGTTTTGCTGATCGTACGTGTAGCCAAGAAAACCAAACCTGATACCGTTCCGACCGATGATTACGCCACGGTGAGTTTGTGCTTCAGACTCGCTGCTGCCGACGGGCGCTACACCGTGCGAACGCAACCAAGACACGGTGAACTCGACTCCGTGAGGGCCACAATCCCGTGAATGATTATTCGCGGTCGAAGCGATCGCGATACGGGCAAGCTGCAATCCGGCGATGGCCTCCGGCGCTGCGTGAAAGATCAGGCCGTCTGGACGATAAGAGCCCTGGTCAGAGAACGGCGACTCCAAATTGATAAAGCTGAGATCGGCGCCTGCGAGGAAGGGAGCAATTTTCCGGAACGGCAGGGCGGGATCTTTCGATGCGAGGATTTGACGCCGCACTGCGCGCGCAAACATCACGTCCCCGGCAAAGAGCAGGCGATTTAAATGCAGAGTGACGGGCGGCGGTTTCGGAGGGGGCGGAATCGTCTGTTCAGAAGAACCGGGGAAAAAGCAAAAAAGCAGCAGTAGCGTCCAACGCACTACAACTTGGACGCAGCTGCCTGGTCGAGAAACCAGATGGCACGATCGTCTCGGCTGGCGATCTGGCAAGGATAGTGCAGGAAATTCTCCGGAGCCTCGAGTACATTGCGGAGAGCGTCGGCTTTATCTTCGCCCGAAACTTGCAAGACGGTTCGCTTGGCGGAGAACAACACGCCCGGCAACAGAGTGATGCGGTCCATTTTCATCTTCTCCACCCAGACGTTCGTTGCGATGCCCGAACGATCCTCCACCAGAGGGCTGCCGGGGAAAAGGCTGGCCGTGTGAGCGTCGGGCCCCATGCCGCGATGCAGGACGTCGAAAGCAGGCAACGCGCCATTCTTCAGCATGAAGAACGATTTGATCTCGTCGACATATTTTCGCGCAGCATCCGGCGGCGGCAGTTCGCCAAAGATCCGATGGATGTTCGACTCAGGGATAGCAGCGGGCGTGAGCAGCGTGTCGTTTGCCAGTTTGAAGTTGCTTTGCGAATCATCCGGCGGCACGCAGCGCTCGTCGACCCAAAAAATGTGGACCTTCGACCAATCTAAGCGCGCTTTGGCCATCTCCGCAAAGAGCAGCTTGGGAGTGCTTCCACCCGAGATAGCGAGCGTTGCACGATCTTTCCCCGCCAGCGCAGACAGTATGTACTGTGAGCACTCCTGAGCGGCCTCTTGGGTCGACTCGCGAATGCGTAGTTCGGGCCGACTAGCCGAGTTCATTAAGAAGTTCCTGGGCGCGCGCAAAAGCGGTATCGAAGGCCGGATCGGAGCCAGTGATACTCAGTTCTTCCGTCATGGCGGCGGTGATCGAGGATTCCGGGTAATTGTAGTGGCGCTCCTGGCCGTTGGTGCTGTGCAAATACATGCATTCCGGGCCAGTGCGTTCGAAGCTGATCGTCTCCTTCTCGGAGCGAATGGTGATCGACTGGAGACCAGGGAGTGCTCCGTTCACTTTCCGAAACGACACGCGAGCTTTGAAAGGAGCCGAGAGCCAGCCACCTGCATACAGCGCCCCGGTGGACGGTTTCTCCCCTACGTAGCCGATTTCAACCGCCTGGAAGTTTGAAAATTTGTTTTGACGCGCCGGGTTGTCGAAGATGTGCCCGATCGGCTCGCGCCAGTGGGTCAGGCGAGTCCATTCCAGATCGGCGACGGTACGTCCTTCACTGCGCCACTGGGAAAGCTGCTCGAAGGCCGGCTTAGTTTCAAGTCCCTGTGTATCGACGATCGATTTGGTGGCTAAATCCATCAAAGCCGCCAAGCCTCTTTTCTGGTCAGCGGTAGGACCGGGGCGAAGCGCGGCCTGATGGCGACACCAGAAAACGACCGGCAGGTCAGCCGCCGTTAAGCCGTAAAGGATAGGGCCGACGTGAGCCCAGCTTTCGGCATTTGCGCGAATTTCAATCTGCTCGCAACAAATCTGCTGGGCCTTACCAAACGGTTTCCAGCACTGGGCCAGAACGCGTGCCTCGAACTCCTTTTGGGCACTTTCAGAGACGGCCAGCACAATGCCACGGCTCGGGTGCTCTCGCATCAGCTCAGAGATAGTCTGCGAGGCCAAGTAGCCTTCGTCGGCCTCGTCGGTGGCCACAATAAGAGTCATCGCGCAGGCACGCAGAACGGTGGGCTTACCCTGCTGCTTCTCTTCCTCGCCGAGCGAGGTCCAGAGCTTTCCCAACCCTTTCAGGATCTGCTCGGGCTGTGCCGCTGAAATAACCGTACTACTCATGGAATCCTCCAGACATGACCTTGCCGGGCGAGCATTTCATCCGATGCTTTCGGTCCCCAAGTACCAGCCGGGTAGTTCGGGAAGTCGAATTTGGTGTGCGCCCAAGCATCCAGGATAGGCTGTACGATCTGCCAGCTTGCGTCGACCATGTCCTGCCGCGTGTACAGAGTGGGATCACCCGCCATCGCATCAACCAGCAGGGTCTCATAAGCAGTTGGTGTGCGCTCGCCGAAACTGGAACCGTAGTTGAAGTCCATAGAGACCGGACGAACACGCATGCCACTGCCCGGGCTTTTCGAAAGAAAGCGCAATGAAATCCCCTCCTCCGGCTGGATACGAACCACCAGCAGATTCGGACGAACTTCACGCGGACCAGACTTGGTTTCCTGCGTAAACAAACCGAGGGGGGGCGCCTTGAATTGAATGGCGATATCAGTTACGCGCTTCGGCATGCGTTTACCGGAGCGGATGTAGAACGGGATGCCGGCCCAGCGCCAGTTATCAATGAAGAAAGTGACGGCGGCGTAGGTATCGGTCTGGGCATCGGGACTGACGCTCGCTTCTTCCCGAAACCCCGGGTAGTGCTGGCCGCCTACTTCGGCCGCGCCATACTGGCCAGCGACTGCATACTTTGGAACATCTTCCGGCTTCATAACACGCACGGCACGCAGAAGCTTGGCTCGCTCGTCGCGCACGTTCGAGGCATCGAAGAGAGACGGCGGCTCCATAGCGACGGTCGCCATCACCTGGCTCAAGTGATTTTGAATCATGTCGCGGAGGGCGCCGGCTTCCTGGTAATAGCCGCCACGTCCCTCAACACCGATCGATTCAGCGGCGGTGATTTGAACGTGGTCTACGTACCGGCGATTCCAGAGCGGTTCGAACATGCTGTTACCGAACCGAAACGCCAGGATGTTCTGGACTGTTTCTTTTCCGAGGTAGTGGTCGATGCGGTACACGTCGGATTCATCGAAGACTTTATGAATTTCGATGTTCAGCTTCCGAGCGCTTTCGAGATCGTGGCCGAATGGCTTCTCAATAATCACGCGCCGCCAGCCATGCCCCTCGTTCAGCTTGTGCTCGCCTAATGCCAGAACCGCTTCGGCATAGTAACTGGGCTGCGTTGACAGATAGAAGAGAACGTTACCGGCGGTCTGATGGGACTGCTCGACTTCGTCAAGCTTCTTGCGAAGATCTTCGTAAGAGTCCGGCTTATTGATATCGCCCGGCACGTAAAAGAGCGTTTGGGCGAAAGACTTCCAGACATCTTCGTCGAAGGGAGCGTCCTCCAGGAACTTCGACACCGATTCGCGCATTTTGCTGCGGAACTCGTCATCCGACATCGGAGTTCGGGAACTGCCCACGACCGCAAAATTCTGAGATATCCGACGCTCATAAAACAGCCGGTACAGGGAGGGAAGCAGCTTGCGCTTGGAGAGGTCGCCGCTCGCACCGAAGATCACGATCGCGCAGGGGGGAACGCGGCGGGCAAACCGCATTGGATCCTGCAGGGGATTAACTTCCGGAACCGCCTGGGTGAGGACGCTCATGATTACTCTTGATGATAAGCCCGGGCAAGAGGTGTCGATAAAACGTTATGGATTCAAGCCTTCGCGAGCTTTTTTGCGATTATTCTATTCCCCGTCTCCACCATTGATGGGATAAGTTACTGATGGAAGAGGAGCCGGCTGGCATGTTCCTGAAGGCGTGAGTGTCACGGCCACAATTTGCACGGGCACGCCGTAGGATTAGTAAGAACCCATCGTGAGTATCTTAAATAAGAGATTGGTCGCGGTAGTCAGTGATCTGATGTTCACCGTCAAGATTATGGACGCCGCCAAGAGGGCGGGTCTGACGGTAACGTTTGTCAAATCGCAGGCAGACGCGCTGACCCAAGCGAAATCAGTTCCCGCGGCGGTGATTATCGATTTGAACTTTGCGGCGGCTGATCCGCTGGCGCTCATTTCCAATTTAAAAGGGAATGAAAAGACAAGAACTATTCCTCTACTGGGATTTATCTCGCACGTGCAGATCGAGCTCCGGCAAGCGGCCCAGGAGATGGGTTGCGACACGGTGGTAGCGCGCTCCGTGTTTTCGGAGAGGCTGCCCGAACTCCTGGCGAAGTATACGGAGGGCTTAGATTAGGGTGACAATTTCCCGACGAACAGCGCTCGTGAGCATGGCTGCCGCAGCGGCAAGCGCCGCCGAAGGAGGGAAGCGGACTCCTATCCGACTTGGCGGCCCGATCTTCCTCAAGAGTGACGATCCGCGAGAGCTAGCGCGAGAACACCGGCGACTTGGCTACAGCGCAGCGTATTGTCCAGAGGCGAGCTCTCAAGATTCCACCCGCATCAAGGCGATCAAGGATGCCTACGCCAAAGAAAACGTCATCATCGCCGAAGTGGGTGCATGGCGAAACATGCTCGATCCGGATTCAAATAAACGATCTGCAAATCTTCGATACGTAACCGAACGCCTGGGGCTGGCGGAGGCAGTAGGCGCACGCTGCTGCGTTGATATCGCCGGTTCGTTCAATCCAGACGTGTGGTACGGGCCGGATCCCAAGAATCTCACGCAAGAATTCTTCGATGCAACGGTTGAGAACTGCCGACGTGTGATCGATGCCATCAAGCCTACGCAGACCGCCTTCAGCATCGAGATGATGCCCTGGTCGCTGCCCGATGGTCCAGATAATTACCTGAGACTGATCAAGGCCGTTGACCGAAAGGCCTTCGGCGTACACCTAGATGTCTGCAATGTGATCAATTCACCGACACGCTATTACGAGAACGGCAAAGTGATCACGGAATGCTTTCGTGTGTTGGGCCCATGGATTATCTCGTGCCATGCGAAGGATTTGTATTGGGCCATGGAGTACAACGTTCACTTCGTCGAAGTACCACCCGGACGTGGGCAGATCGATTACCGAACCTACCTGACCCAATTAGCACAGCTCCAGCAAGACGCGCCACTGATGCTTGAGCATCTCAAGAAGCCTGAAGAATACGATGAGGCGCGCGCTTTTATTCTGAAGACTGGAAGAGGGCTCGGCCTCAACTTCGCATGATTTGCTTGGGCCTCTAGCGCGGCAGCAGCGAAAGGACAGATACAGCGTTTCCAGCTACCGGATTTGAAGGAACGCGCGCGGCCAACTCACCTTTTGATTGCACGGCGGCGGCAGTTTGCCGAAGCGACATGGCGATAGAACTGCTAGCAACACGGCGCACGATTGGATCGGCAAACACGCGAACAGTAAAAGGGATGTCTCTGCTGAGCGCAACAGCTTCTATCTCCAGATAGACTCCCTCACCACGCTGCTCTAACCGGATGACGCTGAACAGCCGCCAAATGATGCCCGTGCCCTGACCTTCGTGTAAGGTACGCTGCCCGGCTTGCCCAAAGTTCTCAATTTCCTGCAGACGCGTCGTTCGAGACGTGCTGCAGAAGCGTCGGCCTTGCAGTTTAGAGAACGACACATAGTCGGCATCCAGTGCGGATTTGACGAATAACGCGCGATTCATCAGCAACATCGAAAACCGATCTTCACCGGGTGACTTTGAGACTGCTTTCGAATCGATGACGGCCGGACGATAAACGTCTTTGTAATGATCGTAATTGCGAATGACCGGGAGAACGTCGGAGAGAGATGCATCGCGGAGCAACACAGCGCCTATCCAATGATGTATAAGTCCCGACGGAACTTTCTTTGGACTCTGAGAACCGATCGGCGCCACAACAATTTGGCCGCTGCGAACTCTTTCGAGCCGACCAGGCGCTTGCGTAATCCAGAGAAACCCCTCTGGCGATTGCAAGCGCGATTGAGTGCTTGAATCGATCGCCGAAATGTAGGCCTCCCAAGCTTTCACAGTCGGCTGCTCGAGATCAGCCGCGCGCCCAACAAACGGCGAGCCTAGAAAAATAATCGACACTAGCAGGGACTTCCATCCAGGACTCAACCGCATATTTCTGCTTTCCACCCCTTCGATGCGAAGCGATGTAAACGCGATGCGATTAGCAATTTTTTGAATGTCGTAAAACTTTGCGCAGCGAAAGTGCAATCGAACATCATCTAATTGCCTTCATGTCCGGAGCGATTAGGCCGCCTTGTGATGAAGCTGTCATACGAAGCGGCAATCCTATGTCGCAACAGGTAACGAAAAAGACATCGGCACAAGGCAAGTGGGTAATCGCGGTAGCCATACTCGGCTCAAGCATGGCTTTCATTGACAGCACTGTCGTCAACGTTGCGCTTCCTGCAATCCAATCGTCACTGAAGGCGGATGGCTCGGGCATTCAATGGGTGGTGGAATCGTACGCGCTCATTCTTTCGGCGCTGATTCTGGTGGGCGGCTCGTTAGGAGATGTGTACGGTCGCAGGCTTGTTTTCGCAGCCGGTGTCTGTTTGTTTTGCCTGGCGTCTGCCTGGTGCGGTTTGGCTCCGAATATCGGCCAGCTCATCCTTGCAAGGGGCGTACAGGGATTTGGAGGAGCGCTACTGATACCGGGGAGTCTTGCATTGATTAGCGCGTTCTTCTCGCAGGAAGAACGCGGCAGAGCGATCGGAACCTGGTCCGGTTTTACCGCAATTACCGCGACGGCGGGCCCGCTTCTAGGCGGGTGGCTGGTACAACAGCTTTCCTGGCGCTGGGTCTTTTTCATCAATCTCCCGATGGCGGCGGTGGTCCTTGCTTTCACTTTCTGGCGCGTTCCGGAGAGCCGCGACGAGAGACGTGCCGGAGCGCTGGACTGGTCCGGTGCAGCGCTGGGCGCGGCCGGTTTGGGTGGCATTGTCTTCGCGTTGATCGAAGCTCAGAAGGGCGGTTACGCGCCACTCATCGCGGCCGCGTGTGGAGCTTGCTGTCTGATCGCATTCCTCTACGTGGAGCTTCACTCACCACAACCGATGCTTCCGTTTTCACTGTTTCGATCGCGTGACTTCTTCGGTGCGAACCTGCTGACGCTGCTTCTGTATGGCGCTCTGGGCGGAATGCTGTTCTTTCTGCCTTTGAATCTGATTCAAGTCCAGAAGTACTCGCCCTCCCAAGCCGGAGCGGCGCTGCTGCCCATGATTCTGCTGATCTTCCTGTTATCGCGCTGGTCGGGCGGTCTGGTTGCGCGCTACGGCCCGCGATTGCCCTTGATCTGCGGCCCGTTGATCGCGGCTCTGGGATTTCTACTGCTCGCCAGAGAAAGTATCGGCGGAAGTTATTGGACGACCTTTTTCGCGGGCATCGTTGTCCTGGGGGCTGGGATGTCGGTCAGCGTTGCGCCGCTGACCACTGTGGTGATGAACGCAATTGCACCCGAGAGAGCCGGTGTGGCGTCGGGCGTCAATAATGCTGTTTCACGTTTGGCAGGACTGATTGCGATCGCGGTATTTAGCGTGATCGTAGCGTTTGTTTTCGACCACGCACTCGACCAGCGAGTAATGGCCCTTCATTTGCCCGCGAAAGTGCGCAATGATGTCGACGCTCAACGATCACAACTTGCGGCGGGTCATGTGCAAGATCCCCGCGGCCAACAAGCTATTGCGGAATCATTCGCCGAAGCTTATCGGGTTCTTACCTGGATCTGCGCAGGGCTTGCGCTCGCAAGTTCAGGCGCTGCTATTGCTTTCGTCGACGGCAGGAGCAGCGGACAACGCTCAGCTCCGGTTTAGCTCGCCAACATGTCTTTTTCCTAGGAAAAGTCGTTCGACGATTCTTCCCTCTGTGGCGGAAATTCGGTGGCATAATCTTGCGAGGACCGCTACCCAATCGCACTGCCTAATCAAGCAAGCTGACTCATTGTTATGAAACAAAAGGTTAACCGTATGTACAAAAATGTAAATCTGTCGTTGCTCATGGCAACTCTCTTAACGGCAAGTCTTCCGCTAGCTGCCCAGACGCCAATACCTCGACAGCGTGCGCTGATTTCGCAGCCAGCCAATGACCGCCAGCTTGTAACACTAAGCGGTAACACTCATCCGCTCGCCCGGAGGCCGGAATTCGACCGGGGCGCGGCGCCGCCGGATTTGCCAATGCAGCGCATGATGCTCGTGCTCAAGAGAAGCGCCGAGCAGGAGGCTGCGTTAGCCCGATTGATGGCAGAGCAGCAAGATAGCAGTTCGCCTAATTACCATCGCTGGCTTACACCCGTGGAATTCGGTGAGCGATTCGGTCCGGCGCCGCAGGACATCAAAGCGATAACCGACTGGCTGGAACTGCATGGCTTTCAGGTAAATGAAATCTCTAATGGACGGACCTATATAGAATTTTCCGGGAACGCCGCTCAGGTAGAGGGCGCCTTCCACACTTCGATACATGGCTTCGAAGTGGAGCGCGCGCAGCATTGGGCCAATGTGTCCGATCCTCAAATCCCGGCCGCACTCGCGCCGGTTGTGGCGGGCGTCGCGACCCTGCATAACTTTCTTTCGAAGCCGCAGCTGGTCATTTCAAAACAGAAGCGAACCGCGCGTTTCCGTTCCGGCGTTGATCGGCCCCACTTTACGGACGGCTTCGGGGATTATTCGCTGGCTCCGGCCGATTACGCGACCATCTACAACATCAAGCCGCTCTATAACGCGGGGATCAATGGCAATGGCGTGAACATCGCCGTGCTGGGCCGCTCGAACATCAACCTGCAGGATGTGGCAAGTTTTCGGCAAGTGTTCAATCTGCCTAACAATAATCCGCAGCTTGTTATAAACGGCCCTGATCCGGGCAATCTCGGTGGAGGTGAAGAGGGTGAAGCGGTGCTTGATACGACCTGGGCGGGTGCGGTAGCGCCGAATGCAACGGTGAAGTTTGTTATATCGGCATCGACCAACTCGGCGGACGGCGTGGACCTTTCGGAAGCTTACGCGGTGAATCACAATGTCGGGGCTGTGATGACGGAGAGCTTCGGCAGCTGCGAAGCGAACTATACGCAGGCTCAGGCGACCTCGATTTCCAATCTGGCGCAGCAGGCCGCCGCGGAGGGAATCACTTATACGGTGTCGACTGGCGACAACGGCTCGGACGGTTGTGACGATCCGAATTCCGTTTACTCCGCCACCCAACCAGTCTCGGTAAATATCCTCGCATCGACACCATACAACGTGGCAGTGGGGGGAACACAGTTTGATGACACGAATGGCGGCGGCCCGTTCTGGGATGCAAGCAGCGGCAATGCGCTTTCCTATATTCCGGAGGATGTCTGGAATGAAAACTGTAACGAGAATTCATGCTTCGATAATTTCAGCCTGTGGGCCGGGAGCGGCGGAGTGAGCATGTACTTTCCCAAACCGTCCTGGCAGACAGGCGTTACGGGCATTCCGAACGATACGCACCGGCATTTACCCGATGTCTCGCTCACGGCAGCCATCCACGATCCGTATCTTCTCTGCATAGATGGGTCGTGCACGCCCGATATTTTCGGCAACGTCAACTTCGCGCAGATTGGAGGAACATCCGCTGCTGCTCCGTCGTTTGCGGGCATCATGGCACTTGTGGTGCAAAAGACCGGCTCGCGGCAAGGGCAGGCCGATGCCGTGCTCTACAGACTCGCTTCGACAGCGAATTTTGCTCAATGCAACGGCTCAAATCTGACGCCGCTGCCTTCGAGCGGTTGTATCTTCAACGACGTCACCGTAGGGACTAACGCGGTTCCGGGCGAGCCAAACTTTGGAGGTCCGGGCGAGACTTACGACGCAACAACCGGGTACGACATGGCAACCGGGCTCGGCTCGGTCAACGCTTACAATCTTGTTACCAAATGGAGCGGAGGCGGAGGCGGTTCGGGGTCCCCAGCAGTGACGTTCAGCCCCACCAGCATTTCTTTCGGCAGTGTACCGGTGGGCGCCTCTAAGGCGGCGAATATTAAGCTGACCAATTCCGGGTCAGCCATGCTGACGATTTCAGGTTTGTCGATCACCGGTTCGAACCAGAGCAGTTTCTCAGAGACAAACAACTGCGGCGGAAGCCTGGGTGCGGGTGCGAACTGCACCATCACGGCAACGTTCCGGCCCCAGTCTACAGGTTCGTTAAGTGCAGCTTTAACGGTTAGCGATAACGCAGCGGGTTCGCCGCAGAGCGTGGGTCTGAGCGGATCGGGTACCAGCTGCACCTACTCACTCTCGGCAACCAGCCAAACGTTTTCGACGGCCGCCGCAACGGGTAGTGTTGCCGTGAATACGCAAGCAGGCTGCGGGTGGAATGCGAGCAGCAATGCGGGTAGCTGGCTACAGATAACATCGGGCGCGAGCGGTACGGGCAGCGGAACAGTGACGTACAACGTTCCGGCCAATACGGGAGCTGCAGCTCGTATCGGCACGCTGAGCATTGCCGGCAAGACCGATACCGTGACCCAGGCGGGAACCGCAACCGGGACACCCAGCGCTCTGCGGTTCATCCCAATTACGCCTTGCCGGGTTGCCGATACCCGAACTGCGAACGGCCCATTCGGCGGTCCGGTGCTGGCAGCCGGAGCCACTCGCCAGTTTGTGGTTCCGAGCAGCTCCTGCGGCGTTCCTACTTCTGCCCAAGCCTACTCGATGAACGTCACTGTTGTACCGGCCGAACCTCTCGATGCGCTCACGGTTTGGCCCAGCGGTCAACCCGAGCCTAACGTATCGACGCTCAATTCGCTCGACGGCCGAATCAAAGCAAATGCTGCGATTATCCCGGCCGGCACAAGCGGCGGCGTGAACGTAGCGGTCACAGACCGGACCCACGTCATCTTGGATATAAACGGTTACTTCGTGCCGGCAAGCAATTCGTCGGCCCTCCAGTTCTACCCCGTCACACCCTGCCGCATCGCAGATACCCGCTATGGAAGTGGTCCACTGGCCGGGCCTTTTCTAAGATCGGGTAGCACACGGGCGTTCCCGGTCTTGGCAAGCTCCTGCCGGCTGCCCGCCGATGCCAAAGCGTACTCGTTGAACTTGACCGCAGTGCCAAGAGAGCCGATCAACTATCTGACGGCATGGCCAACAGGAGCTCCGGAACCGACCGCCTCGACGTTGAACGCTCCCACCGGCACTGTGACCGCAAATGCCTCGATTGTGGAAGCAGGAACCAGCGGCAATGTCTCGATGTACACCACAGGGAACACGGACTTGATTATCGATGTGAACGGATACTTCGCTCCGCCTGCCAGCGGCGGGCTCTCGCTCTACGCGTTGACGCCGTGCCGGGCATTAGATTCGCGAAACCCGACCGGCTCTAACCCGTTTACCGGAACGCGCGCCGTGAGTATCAGCAACGGCGGCTGCGGTGCTCCTCCGACCGCGCATGCTTACGTGCTGAATGCGACCGTGGTACCCCCCGGCGCTCTGGATTATCTGACTCTGTGGGCGACTGGCCAAACCGAGCCGAACGTTTCCACCCTCAACGCGTTTGACGGAGCCATCTCATCTAACATGGCTATCGTGCCAGCGGTGAATGGCTCGGTGGACGCTTACGCCTCTAACGCTACGCAGCTAATCCTCGACTTGGCAGGGTACTTCGCGCCCTAGAACGTCGACGTACGGACGGCCGCTCTTTTCGCTTTCCAGACAGGCTTGTGCGGCCTGGACGGCGGCGATCAGAGCGGCTGCCTGGGACAGAGATCCGCTGGCGGTCTCGATGCCTGTGGAGCCGACCACGAAAGCGACTGACGCACTACGCGAAAGGAGATACGCCGCGACGCAGGCAGTGCCCAGCAAAGCAACGGGCACTCCCGCGCCGCTTCCCTGTTTTGATGAGAACGCCGCCGCCGAGATCAGGAACAGCGCGGCCGCTATCACAAGCAGAGCAGGATGAGTGGTGGTAATGCGCTTGAGGCATGAGATCTCCGAAAGGGCGACCACCGTGTGGGACTGCCGAACGGGGTCCCGTATCACTACACACTCGCCGGTGACTGTCGCAAGCAGCTTCGATTCGAGTACCTGCCCGTTGCACAGTCCCGCGACCACCGGGTTCTGCATTTCCTGCTGTGAGGCTTTAGTGGAGAGAGCTAAATCTAATTATCAGAAAGAATTTTGACTAAGAGATTACAGATGCGGAGAAAGGCTGCTTCGATAGCATTGAGGCTCGAAGCAACGTAGAATCTCAAGGTCCTTTTTGCCAAAATTTCGCATTCATTACTACCGGCCCGACGCGCACTTCGAAAACTGGGCGGTCTACTCATTCGACGACACTGCGGAGCCCGATGACTTCAACGCTGGTCCCACTTTTCCGGCCGGCGTAGAAGAATTTGGGGTTTTCTATGACATTGAGTTGAAAGAAAACGCACGCGACCTGGGGTTCATCGTTCACAACGTGGCCACCGGTGTTAAGGATCCAGGGCCGGACATGCATGTCGACCTCGCGCAACACTCGGAAGCGTGGATCGTTTCGAAAGATGCGACCTTGTACACCTCCGAGCCAACGCGAGCGCAGATTCTGAACGCTACTTTTTTCCGGGAGCAGGCTTTCTGGATCGATCGGACCACGGTAGCAATCCAGCCGGACTATTTCGAGCCAGACTGGAGCTACTCGCTTGTTTGTTCGCAAGATGCATCGCTTTCCATATCAGCCGGGGGCGCTTTAACCGGAGCGATAGTTTCGCTACAACTCCAGCCGAACGCTGACGGGCTTACCCCGGCACAGTTGACGCGATTTCCGCAGCTGGCACGCTATGCCATTTTTCGCCTGACCGGCTCCGCGGCGGTCTCCGTCTCCGACTTTCGCTCGCTGCTCACAGGGCAGTTAGCGATCGCGGCAAATGAAGCCAGCGGCGAGGTCAGCTATCTGACCGGCGTGCAGACGGCCGGAGTGCTCGACGACCTTTTTTACTATGCGGGCAGATTGGGCGTCCTGTTTTCAGGCGAGTCCATTGAGGCTCGGGTTTGGGCGCCTACCGCGCAGTCAGTCAAGCTGCTGATTTTTCGCGATCAGGCGGGCGACTTGCCTGAACAGACAATCACCATGCAAGAGGAGGACGGGGTTTGGCGCACCGCAGGCGCTGGCTCGTGGCGCGGCAAATACTATTTATTCCACGTCACCGTGTATGTGCCCCATGCGCACCAGATGGTCGAGAACCTGGTGACGGATCCATACTCGACGGACCTGGCGCTCAACGGCACAAGAAGCCGCTTCACTGATCTCGCCGACTCGCAGACAAAGCCTGACGGTTGGGACGAGCATCGGTCGCCGGCCTTATCCTCGCTCAATGACTTGAATATTTATGAACTGCATGTACGCGATTTCAGTTCAGCTGATCGAAGCGTGCCGACAGAGCGCCGCGGTACCTATCTTGCGTTTACCGATCCTGAGACCAATGGCATGCGCCACCTGCGCCGCCTGGCGGAAGCAGGGTTGAAAGCGGTTCATCTGCTGCCGACCTTCCATTTCGGAAGTGTGAATGAAGACAAAAGCACTTGGAGCGATACCGGGGACCTCTCCGGCTTCCCAGCAGACAGCGCAGAGCAGCAAGCCAGGATCGCGCAAGTGCAGGACACGGATAACTACAACTGGGGCTACGATCCGGTTCACTTCCTAGCGCCTGAGGGATCCTACGCGGTGACTCCTGACGAGCGAGTGAAAGAGTGCCGAGCGATGGTATTGGGACTCCATACAGCCGGGCTGCGAGTCATCCAGGACCAGGTGTTCAACCACACAATTTCGAGCGGGCAGGACGCGCAATCGATCTTCGACAGAATCGTTCCCGGTTACTATCATCGGCTCGACGCGGACGGCAACGTAGAAAATGGCAGCTGCTGTTCCGACACGGCGAGCGAGAACAGGATGATGGAAAAGTTGATGATCGATACGCTGGTGCAGAACGCGCGCGAGTATAAGGTCGATGGATTCCGCTTCGACTTGATGGGCTTACACTTCGTCTCCAACATGCTCAACATCAAGGACGCGCTTTCGCTTCTCACACTCGAGAAAGATGGGGTAGAGGGAACTAAAATTTACCTGTACGGCGAAGGATGGGAGGTGGGAACGCCCGCCAATAACGCGCTCGGCCCGAACGCCAGCCAAACGAACATGTTTGGGACTGGCATAGGAACGTTCAGTGACCGGATCCGTGATGGCATTCGAGGCGGCGGCCCTTTCTCCGACCCGCTTGCGCAGGGCTTTGCGACCGGTCTCTTTACAGACTCGAATCAGTACACAAACGAACATCAATCCGAACAGGATCAGCGGAGCACAGTTCTGGCGCAAGGTGACTGGATAAAAGTGGCAATGTCCGGCAATCTGCGCGACTTCAACTTCACCGATAGCGCCGGCGAGACCGTAACAGGCGGACAGGTGAACTACAACGGAGGTAGGGCCGGCTACACCGCGAGTCCTTTAGAGGCAGTGAACTTTTGCTCCGTTCACGACAACCAGACACTGTTCGACGCCATTCAGCTGAAGTCCGCAACATCCGGCGGTGAAAGCAGTGCGAGCAACAACCCGGCGGACGTGCGTGCGCGCCGGCTGGTGGTGGCAATGAGCCTGGTTGCGCTAGGCCAGGGCATACCTTTCTTCATGGCGGGAGATGATTTACTCCGTTCAAAAGACATGGATGCAAACAGCTTTAACTCAGGCGAATGGTTCAACCGCCTGGATTTCTCTTACCGATCCAGCAACTGGGGCATTGGCCTGCCCATGGCGAAAGATAATCAGGCAAGCTGGCCGATCATGCAACCGCTGCTGGCAGACAGCGCACTTACGCCCGGGTCGGGGCACATCGCATACGCCCGGGATGCCTTCCGGGAACTCCTGCAGATTCGCGAAAGCTCCGCGCTGTTCCGTATGACGACACCTGCGGAGATTCAAGCGAATCTGAGATTCCTCAACAATGGACCGGCTCAGCTTCCGGGGTTGCTGGTGATGCAGCTCAGCGCAAACTCTACCGACCAACACCCGTTGGGAGAACTACTGGTGATCTGTAATGCCACCAGGCAAGAAGTGCGGTTTCAAAGCGACGAGTTGAAAGGACTCGCGCTGCAGCTTCACCCGGTGCAGGCGTCTTCGAATGACCCGATTGTGCGCGGCTCAAGCTTTGATGCGGATACAGGAAGTGCGATTGTGCCGGAACTGACAACGGCGGTATTCGCCGCCGCAAGTCCAAAGACATAGCATGCCAGGGCATATCACCAGCGTGGGCTTCATCTCCGATACGCACGGCCTCCTCAGACCAGAGGCGGTTAGGGAGCTACGCGGTTGCGAGCTTATTATTCACGCGGGTGATGTTGGGCGACAGAATGTCCTTGAAGGCCTGCGGGAACTTGCTCCGGTGGTCGCGGTGAAAGGGAATATCGATACCGAAGATTGGGCTTCCACTCTTCCCGGTACTGCGGTGGCGGAAGCAGGGGAGGCCAGGATTTGGGTATTGCACGATGTGAACGACTTGGACCTCGATCCTGCTGCAGCCGGTTTCAACGTTGTTGCCTACGGCCATTCTCACAAGCCGAGCCAAAGGGTCGAGTCCGGTGTTCTCTATATCAACCCAGGAAGCGCGGGGCCGCGCCGTTTTCGGCTGCCAATCACGCTTGCCCGGCTCGAATTATCTCAGCCCTCCTGGAAAGTCGTCTTTCGAGATCTGGAAACCGGGCGCCAGTTGGATCTGTAAGTATCACTGCTTCTTACAAGTAAATGCGTATAAGGTGTTACCAGCACCGACAATTAGATACTGATGTCCATCTAACATGTAAGTCATCGGGCCGTTACTGACTGCGTTATCCAATCGGTGGTGCCAAACGATTTTACCGCTGGAAGGATCCCAAGCGACTAAGTTCTTGGACGGATCTCCACTGAACAGCAACTTACCTGCAGTTACAAGAAGCCCCGATCCGGCGGTTCCGCTGCTTGGAAATTCGTGCATCCAGCGAATCTGGCCGGTGCGGTAGTCAATGGCCTCCAGGGCAGAGCGTGTCCACAGGTTCCGTCCGCTTCCTCCGTAACCTTCCGGCTTTTGGTCAGTGTCGGTGAGGTAGGCAAGACTATAGCCGCGTTCTGCATTGACGAAAAACAGACCTGAGCCTGGGTCGAAAGCGGGCGGAAACCAGTTTGTACCTCCACCTACAGGAGTATTGAGCAGAACACCGTCGGTCTGCGGGTCCTTCTGGGGGTTCGGCACGGGCCGTCCAGCTTCATCAACGCCTTTGGACCAATTCGATCCGGCAAATGGAGCGGCGACCAGATTTTTTCCATTGGTTCGATCAAGCACGAAGAAGTAACCGTTACGGGCCGCCTGAGCGAGCAACTTGCGCGGCTTGCCTTCAATCTCACCATCGAAGAGCACCGGTGTCTCGACGTTATCCCAGTCGTGAGTGTCATGCGGCGAGGCCTGGAAATACCATGCCAGCTTACCGGTGTCAGCATGGAGAGCGACGATCGAGCAGGTCCACAAGTTGGTTCCCTTTCGGCCTTGCCCGGCATAGACCGGATTGGGATTCCCCGTGCCCCAGTAGAGAAGATTTAATTCCGGGTCGTAGGTGCCGGGCAGCCATGTCATGCCGCCGCCATGCAGCATGGCGTCCTCACCGGGCCAGGTTTCCGCGCCTGGCTCACCGGGTCGCGGTTCGGAGTTCCAACGCCACTGTAACGCTCCGGTCTCGGGGTCGCGCGCTTCCAGGTAGCCAGGCACATCCATTGCGTCCCCGCCCACCCCGACGATGATGTGATTACGAACGACCAGCGGGGCCATGGTGGTGAAGTACTGCATCTTGGCGTCCGCAACATGCTGGCGCCAGCGCTCTTTACCGTCTTTCGCGTTAAGTGAAATGAACCAGCCATCCGGCGCCAAGAAGTAGAGCCAGTTTCCGTACATGCCGACGCCACGGTTGCCGATCAGGTGGCCGCCATGATCGACCCAGCCGTAATGCCAGATTTCCTGGCCGGTGCGTCCGTCAACCGCCCAGACATGATCCGGCGCGGTGAAATACAGTACTCCGTTTACTGCAAGGGGTGTTGACTTGATCTTTGCTTCACCCACGCCACGCATGCGGCCCACATTGGCGCGGTAAGTCCAGGCGACCTGGAGCGACTCGATGTTACTTGCATTGATCTCGGTTAGGGGGCTAAACCGACGGCCGGTGTAATCACCGTTATAAGTGGGCCAAGTGTCTGTTGGTGCAGTGGTTAGTTTTGCCGGATCGAGTAACTGGTTTATGCCCGAAGTTAGCGTAAGCGGCAAAATAGCAAAAAGGGCGAGTAAAGAAGTGCAGCGTGACTGGGTCATTTCAGAGTTACTAAGTAAGCAAGTATGTTGTGTATGTCGGCGTCAGTGTATCGGGATAAAAGTCCGTAGTGAGCTGAAAGCGGGTCGTCTATTTTCAAGGTGACCTTGTCGCGCGGCCAGGACTTTACTGCACCCGCAGCGTCGATGATTGAGATCTCGAAGTCATCCAGGCTCTTTAGCATTCCCGTTACCGACTCGCCTGTTGGAAGAGTGACGGTCGCCTTCGGCTGCAGGCTGCTCTTTCGATCTTCGGGAACTAAAGACTCGGCTGGATAGAGAAACTGTGCCTGCAGATCGGGCGGCTCAAGCCTGGTTGCAATATGCGCAAGATCGCCGGTTGGAGAATGACAGGTACTGCACTTCCCCGCCCCATTGAAGAATGCCCGGCCGGCATCGGCATTGCCGGTGACCACATTCTGCGTCTTATATCCGCCGCGATTGGCAGCCTGTTCTACGCGCTGGTGCAGGAATTCAGCTATGTCGTGAGTCTGATCTTGGGTAAGGCTTGCAAAGGACGGCATGCCTTTCTCAGGGCGGCCTTTCAGTAAGACGGGAGCGATAGTCTCACCTTTCTCGTCATGCAAAACGATTGAAGACCGCAGCAGGTCGGGACCTTCGCCACCGGTGGCGTTCGGTCCGTGGCAGAAGGCGCAGTTCTGGGCGAAGAGCTTCTGACCCTCGGCAGCCGCAATTGGATCCGCCGGAGGCGCCAAACCGAGAAACTGCCGCGTTCGTTCGACAGTCGACTGCTTCTTATCAGGCGCCTGACAAATTGCCAGACGCGGTCCCCAGAGGAAAGTAATCAGAAATGTGGAAAGAGCGAAACGCCGGACGCGAGCCATTCACCAACTATTGTCCCGCTACTGCCCAGGCGAGACCATCGGTTCCTTTGCCGCTGTCGATCAGCTTGTCAACCGTCCACTCGCCGATACGGATGGCAGCCACTTTGTGGCTGTTATCGCAGGAGACATAGGCCAGCTTGTTATCGGGACGGACCAGAACGGCCTGCGGAGAGCTAGGGACGTCGATTGTCTTGATCACTTTGAAATCCGCGAGATCGACAACGGCGACTTTATTCGCAGGAGGCACGGCGACGAGCAAATAGCGGGCGTCTACCGTGGGAGCCGTACCGTAGCCGGTTCCAGGCAGATCCACTCGCGTCTTAATCTGATTGGTGGCCGTATCTATCACGACGAGCTGCGGCTTGGTCTGGTCGGCAGTGAACACCCACTTGTCATCGGGCGATATCGAGATGCGCTGGGTCTCTTTTGAGATTGGAAGCACCGCAATCACCTTGCGCCCCGCCATATCGAGCACGGAGACGGTGCCGGGACCCACGTTCGCCGTGTACCCGCGCGTCCCGTCTGGTGAGATGGCAAGCATGTGCGATTCGGGCTGATCGGTGGGAATCGTGCCCACGATCTTAAGGGTCTTTGGATCGATGATGCTGATGGTTTTATCGAGCTCAGTCGTAACGTAGAGCAGCCCGTCTTTGGGCCCGACCACCGGGCAGTGAGGACGCACGCCGTGGCCGAAATCGACCACTCCCGTTACTTTCCGGCTTGCGACATCGATCACGTCAAGTTTGCTACCGTCCGTACCCGGCTTGCCGACTCCCGAATTGCCGTAAATAGGTACGTACGCCGTGCGTCCATCCGGTGATGCCGCAACTTCGTGCCCTGTCACGCCGCCTTCGGCAACTTCTGCGGTCTGCGTACCTGACTGGGGATCAATGATGCCCAACGTGCGCGCGCCCTTGTTAGCAACCAGGAGAACGCCCCCTGGAGAGTCGTTCGCGGTTACGTGTTTGCCGGCCGGAGCAGAAAGAGACATTACACCTGTTGAGAGTAGCAGCGTAAACGACAGAAATGCGATGGATAGCTTCATGGTTACAGGCTCGCGATCACGGTATCACACACAGCGCGATGAGAAACAAGACCGTAGACAATCCAAATAGGGCCCGGTATCGGTTCGAGAACTTAAATTCAGATAACGTCTGATCGACCGCGGCTGCGCGATAATCCTGAGCTTGGGGGTGAAGTGAAGTTTAGACGGGCGCTTTCTTTCATCTGGTTGGCTGGAGCGGTTCTGAATGCGGCGCAAGCGCCGGCGAAGAAGGCAGAAAACACAGAGAAGCAACCTGAAGCCGCAAAGGCGGCTGAAGAAAAGCCGTCGATCACCCACCACAAGATCACGCTGGCGGGAAAAGCGCTCGAATACACCGCGGTCGCAGGGCGCTTGCCGATCAAGAATGACACAGGCACAACAGAAGCCCAGATGTTCTATGTCGCCTACACAGTGGATAATGGCGGACCGAACCGGCCACTCACTTTCGCCTTCAACGGCGGTCCGGGCTCGGCTACCATCTGGCTGCACATGGGCGCATTCGGTCCGAAGCGGGTGAGAATGCAGCCCAACGGTTTCATGCCGGCGCCTCCCTTTCAATTGGAAGACAACCAGAGTACGCTGCTCGATCGGAGCGACCTGGTGTTTGTGGACGCGATCGGCACTGGCTATAGCCGCCCTGCAACTCCGGATCTCGGTAAGAAGTTCTGGAGCTTGAGCGGGGATGTGAGCGCTTTCGGGGAATTCATCCGGCTTTACTTGCAGAAGAACTCACGCTGGACCTCGCCTCTTTACCTGGCAGGTGAAAGCTACGGAACGACCCGGGCGGCGGGTCTTTCGGGCTATTTAGTCGATCACGGCATCGCATTGAATGGCGTAATCCTGATCTCGACCATTCTGCAGTTTCAGACAGTCAGTTTCACCAACGGGAATGATCTTCCGTATGTGATGTATCTGCCTACTTACGCCATGACCGCGGCTTATCATCACAAGCTTGGGCCGGACCTGGAGAAGAATATGGAGGCGCTGCGTGAAGAAGTCGAGAAGTGGGCCTCGACCGAGTATCTGCTCGCTTTGCAGCAAGGCGATTCGCTGCCGCCGCAGACGCGCGATTCCGTGGCGGCGCGTCTCGCGAAGTACACGGGGTTGAGCAAGGAGTATATCCAGCGCTGCAACTTACGGGTCGATCTGTCGCACTTCGACACCGACCTGTTGCGCGATCAAGGCCAGATGGTAGGCCGCTTAGACGCCCGTTTTACGGGCCCGGAGGAATCGAGCACGGAGCAGGATCCGGATTTCGATCCGAGTGAAGCCGCTATTCGGCCTCCCTACACCTCCGTCTTCGGCAACTATGTAAAGCAGGAGCTCGGATATGAAAGCGATCTGCAATATTACGTGCTCGGAGGAGGCGTCAGCCATTGGGATTTCGAGACCACCGGCTGGTCGGGGTTTGCGGACACAAGCGCGGCACTCAGACGAGCGTTTGCCAAGAATCCCTATATGCGGGTTTACATTGCGGAGGGGATGTATGATGCCGCGACGCCATACTTCGCCGTCGATTACACTTTCGATCACATGAATCTCACGCCGCAGGCGCACAAAAGCATCGCGCGCAGCCACTTTAACGCCGGGCATATGGTCTACATCGACAACACCTCAATGGAGAAGCTGAAGCGCGATATAGACGACCTGTATCGCAGCACGACACATCCCTAGCCAAGGCTCGCGGGCGAAATGGCGGAAACTTCGACCACCGTCGTTGAGTCACTATGGCATGAGTACAACGGCGGAATCAATCAGCAGTACGTTTACCATTGGCGACGACTTGACGGTAAATCGTCTTGGTTTTGGCGCAATGCGTATAACTGGCGAAGGTATCTGGGGTGAACCGAAAAATCCAGACGAGGCGCGCAAAGTTCTCCGGCGGGCGCTGGAGCTGGGCGTCAACTTTATCGACACCGCAGACTCTTACGGGCCCGAAGTGAGCGAAAGAATCCTAGGCGAGACCCTTGCCCCTTATCCGGCCGGGGTTGTTATCGCCACGAAAGGCGGTCTGACGCGGCAAGGGCCGAATCAGTGGCTGCCGGTTGGGCGCCCCGAGTATTTACGCCAGCAGGTAGAGATGAGTTTGCGGCGTTTGAAACTCGAGCGGATCGACCTATATCAGCTGCATCGCATCGACGAGAAGGTGCCGGTAGAAGAGTCGCTGGGGGCGCTGGCCGATATGCAGCGAGCAGGTAAGATCCGGCACATTGGACTCTCGGAAGTTTCAGCTCCAGAGATTGAGCGGGCCAACAAAACCGCAAAGATTGTAAGCGTTCAGAACAAATACAATATCGGCGATCGCGCTCACGAGGAAACGCTGAATTATTGCCAGAAGCAGAATCTCGCGTTCATACCCTGGTTCCCGGTGGCCGCAGGTAAGCTCGCCGCACCGGGCGGTCCTTTGGATCAGTTTGCCCGGAAGCACAGCGCGACGGTGGCGCAACTCTCCCTCGCCTGGCTGCTGCACCGGTCGCCCGTGATGCTGCCGATTCCGGGCACATCGTCGGTCAAACATCTTGAAGAAAACATGGCCGCTGCACATCTGAACTTAAATCCCGGCGAATGGACGGAGATCGAAAACTCAGTCAAAGCGTAAGCTGAGTTCATGTTGCGTTTTTGCACCTCCCTTGTTATTTCGGCGGGCTTGCTGATCGGCTCCGCGTACGCTGCGGAAGCTCAGAGCAGCAAGATGCGCGAGGTGCTTGCGCAACTCGAACGCGTGCAAACGTTTTCCGACGTGAGCATTTCACCAGACGGGAAGTGGGTTGCCTGGATAACGGATGGCTCTGGCAAGGGTAACGCGATCTACGTAGCCGACTGGAAAAAGGCAAATTCGAAGCCACGTCGAGTGGCGGCAGGCGATGCGCTGGCTAGTCCGCAGGCCTCAAGCATCGCCTGGTCGCCCGACAGCAGGCAGCTTGCTTTTCTCAGTCACGATGAGAGTTCTCCGCAGGATCAGATCTATAGCGCTGATGCGAGTAGCGGTAAAGTACAGGGTCTGACAAAGCTCGACGGCTACGTAGCCGGCCTGCAATGGGCTCCAGATGGCAAGCATATTGCCTTTTTGTATGCGGAGCACGGGGGCGGAGGCGGTCCACTCCAAGCAGTGCCCGCGCAGACAGGAGTCATCGGAAGCGGTCTGCACAATCAGCGGATCACAGTGATTTCTCCGGATGGCAGCGCACTGCAGCAGGTAACACTGGCCGATTTGAATGTCTACGAATTTGAATGGTCGCCGAATGCCAGCCAGTTTGTGGCCATCGCGGCGCCTGGACCCGCAGACAATAACTGGTGGACGGCAAAGCTGTATACCGCTGAAGTTGCCAGCGGGAAGATGAGCGTTCTCTACGCGCCGCCTGCTGATCGGCAGATCGCCGCGCCGCACTGGTCGCCGGACGGCAGCAGAATCGCAGTACTCGGCGGTCTGATGAGCGACGAGGGTTTTGATGGCGGGGACATTTTCGTCATTCCGGCCCGCGGCGGAGATGCGCGGAATGTCACCGATGGCAGCAAAGCGACTGCGACAGGCTTGCGGTGGCGCAACAACGATACGCTTCTCTACACGCAAGCGGTGGATGGCGGCGGCGGCATAGCAACTCTGAAATTGAGCAATGGAGAAACGGAAGTGCTTTGGAAGGGCGGCCAGGCCCTGCACGAGGACGGTAACTTTCCAAACCTGAGTTTTGCGAAAGACGGTGTCACGACCGCGGCCGTTCGCAGCTCATGGGAACAAGCTCCCGAAGTATCTGCCGGACCGATCGGAGACTGGAAGCCGCTGACTTCGGCTAATGCGCAACAGCAAAGGCACTGGGGCAAGTCGGAGAGCCTTGTTTGGGAGAGTGACGGCAATCGGGCTCAGGGTTGGCTTCTCTACCCGGAGAACTTCGACCCGAGCAAGCGATATCCGATGGTAGTGGAAATTCATGGCGGTCCCTCCGGTATGAAGTCTGCCGGATGGCCATCGGTCCATTACGATCTCTCCTCCATGGCAGCGCTCGGCTATTTCATCTTTTTTCCGAACCCGCGTGGAAGCTACGGCGGAGGTGAGGCGTTTACTCGCGCAAACGTCCAGGACTTTGGAGGCGGAGACCTGCGGGATATCCTCGCCGGAGTTGACGCGGTACTAAAGAAGGCTCCGGTCGACGAAAGCAGGATCGGCGTCACGGGATGGAGCTACGGCGGTTTTATGACCATGTGGACCGTTACGCAGACAAAGCGATTCAAAGCCGCTGTGGCCGGAGCCGGAATCGCGAATTGGGTCAGCTACTACGGCGAAAATACAATCGACCAGTGGATGATTCCGTTTTTTGGCGCGTCCGTTTACGACAACCCAGCTGTGTATGCCAAGAGCTCACCGATTAATTTCATCAAGCAGGTGTCAACCCCAACCCTGGTCGTGGTGGGCGAGCGCGACGGCGAGTGCCCTGCTCCGCAGTCGTTCGAATTTTGGCATGCTCTCCGAGCGCAAAATGTCCCGACGGAGCTGGTGGTGTACCCGGGCGAGGGCCACAGCTTCCACGACTCAAAAGATCGCGCCGATGTACTGCAAAGGGCAGTCGATTGGTTTGATAAATACCTGAAGTAGCCGCGGATCTACTTCTCCTTAGCCAGTCTGAGATCATCCTCCAATTCATAGATGCGGTCTTTGATCGCCTTATCCGGTTTGCCGGCTTTAGCAGCTTCGTCCAGCTTGCGTTTTTGTAGAGCAAGCTGCTTCTCGATGCGAGTGATTTCGGGCGAAGCGGGTGCGGCGCTTTCAGGAGCAGCAGTCTTTGCGGGCATGGTGGCCACCTTCGTACGCGACGCCTTCGCTTTTGAGGGAACACTTAGCTTTACACCGAATTCTTCCCGCAGCTCCTTCTGAATCAGAAGCAGTTCATTGGAAAGCTCGTTGAATCGCCCGACAAGTTCTTTCTTGGCTGCGCTATGCAGCTTTGCAATGTCGCTTTTCGCCTGGCGGTATTGCTCGATGGTATTTGGCATTCCTACCATCTTGATACGTATCGGCGATGGCCGCGCGGCCCTCGCGTTTATTTACTGCTTGAACGGGCTCGAACCGCCGATGTGTTTCACCAGATCGATTGCCAGTTCGAGGTGCGCTTGAATGGTCGGCAGCCACTTCCGCGCAAGCTCTTTCAGCTGAGCATTGCTTCCGTTGTCTGCTTCGGCCTGAAAGGCGGCAAGCGTGGCCAGATGTCCGCCGATTTGGCCAAGAAGATACTGCTGGTCGAAGTCCACCGGCTTTAGTGATTCCAGCCGATGCATCGCAAGCTGATCGCTCGTGCCAAGCCGTTCGGCCGGAGAAGTGGGCAGAACCGTCTTCAGCACGGGCTCAAACGCGGCGTTGATTCCTTTGTGTTCGGAGATCATCTTGGCAGCGTAGTTCTTTACCTCGTTGGCCGACCCGCGTTTCATGGCGAGTTCGGCCATATCGATCTCGGCATTTCCGCCCTGCGTGGCCGCTATGGCAAACAGGCGATCCACTTCCGCCGACGACGGATGCGGCATGGGCGCAGGCTCCGCCTGGACGGGCGCGCGATTCTGTTTCATGGGAGCAGGCGCGGATGACTGGCCCGCCTGCGCTACCAGTGCGAGCGCGACAAAGGCTGCCATCATGCCGGCAATTCCTTCGCACTCGGGAACCCGTGCTGCTGTCGCCCAACGGCGGCATCATACATCTTGCTTGCCTTGTAGTGTTCGAGCCGGCCATCACCTGCAATCGCCTTCAACCTGCTCTCGAGCGCACTCATTTCGGCGCTGCTCATCGGAGTGAAACCGTTCGCAACAGCCAGGTTCTGCTGAAACACATCGTATGAGTCCATTCCGCTGACAGTGGTCAGAATTCCCGGAACACTCATGGCGTAGCGCAGCAGTTCTTCGGGCGCGGCTACTCCCCGTTTGACGGGCTCGCCGCCACCACCCATCGATTTCATACCGATCGGCATGATATTTTGCCGCCGGGCCTCTGGAATCACATGTTCCTGAAAGGACCGGTAGCTCTTGTCAAATGGGTTCAGAGGCATCTGCACCGTATCGAATGGATACCCGTGCGAAAGCATCTTCAGATGGATGTCAGGATCCTTATGACCGGTGAAGCCGATGAACCGGACCTTCCCTTGCTGCTTGGCCTGGGTTAATGCTTCTACCGCTCCATCGGCAGCGAAATGGAGATCAGGGTCGTTGTCGTAGATCACTTCGTGAATCTGCCAGAGATCGAGATGATCCGTCTGCAGCCGGCGCAGTGAATCTTCGAGCATCTTCATGGCCACGTCACGCTTGCGCCCGTGAGAACAAACTTTCGTCATCACGAATGCCTGATCGCGCTTGCCGCGCAGCGCACGGCCCAGAAGCTCCTCGCTCATTCCGTCGTGGTATTCCCAGGCGTTATCGAAGAAGTTGATGCCGTTCTCGAGCGCCTCCGAAACAATGCGGCCCGCTTCCGATTGATCTTTCACATCCCCGAGTGCAGATCCGCCCACGCCGATGACCGATACAGATGCGCCTTTCAGCTCCCTATGTGGTACCGGCATCTTAGTTCAACCCTCCTCGGCTCGATACGCGAATGCAGATCATGCGTGCGCTCCGCTGAGCGGCTGTTCATGCATCTGGCGCGTAACCACATCGTCGTACTGCAGCGATGTCTTATAGAGTTCAAAACGCCCGTCACCGGCGACGGGCTGAACCGCCGCTACTAACTCCTGCATGTGCGCGTCTTGCAGGGGTTCAAAACCGCGCGCGACTGCCAAATTCTGCCGGAGTACATCCACTGACTCCATACCAGTGATGGTTGTGGTCACACCTGGAACGCTCATGGCATAACGCAACGCCTGCTCGGCCGTCAGCTTCACGTCGCCGTGATGAAAAGGCGCTCCATTTCCGTTGAGCGGCTTCATGCCCAGTACCGCCATGCCGCGCTTCTGAGCTTCAGGCAGCACGACCTGCTGAAAGCTGCGAAACTGCGCGTCAAAGGCGTTGATGGGAAATTGCACGGAATCCCAGGCGTATCCCATCTCGATCATGCGCTTGTGAATACGCGGATCTTTGTGCCCGGTGAAGCCGACGTAACGCGTCTTGCCCTGCTGCTTCGCCTTGTCGAGCGCTTCAATGACGCCGCCTTTGCGATAGGCCAAGTCGGGATCGTTGTCGTAAACAACCGCGTGTATCTGCCACAGATCGAGGTGGTCCGTTCCCAGGCGTCGAAGCGATTCTTCGATCATCTGCATGGCAATCGAGCCATCGCGCCCGTGAGTGCAGACCTTGGTCATGAGAAAAACTTTGTCCCGGTAGCCGCCGGCTAGAGCCTTGCCCATCCACTCTTCGGAGCGATGATCGTTATACTCCCAGGCGTTGTCACAGAAATTAATCCCGGCATCGACTGCTTCATGCAAGATCGAGATCGCATCCTGCACGGTCGCTGCATTGCCGAGATGATGCCCGCCAAGTCCTAATACCGAGATCTGATCGGAGTGCTTACCGAAGTTGCGGCGAGGTATGGCACTGGTCTGTGCGTCGGCACCGACCACGAGTCCGGAGGCAGCAACGGCCATGGCGCCTTTCATAAACTCTCGACGGGAATTCACGTGCATAGTGATTGGATCGAAAGTGAGACGAGGAAGGTGGCCAGATCATCATTCGCAAAATTACTGAGCCGCTTCGGTTTGTTTCACATCGCTATTGCAGATCAGACTCATCACGATGCTCTCCGAACCGCTTCTAGTCTGATACTGCTAGCGATGCAGCGGCGTTGCCAGATAATTTCCGTAGCCGACGACCAGAGTAGAGAGAATCAGCATGGCGAGAGCCGCAGACAGCAGGCGTAACGACGTTTTGCTGGCGCCTTTCCATTCTCTTAATCCCAAGCCCCACAGGGTGCTGAAAATCACGATGCTCGCCATATGCAGCGTCCAACTCGAGAATGTATAGGCGCCCATCTTCGTCTCGCCCATGCTGTAGAAGAAGAACTGCAGGTACCAGGTCACGCCGGCGATGGCGCAAAAGAAATAATTTGCCAGCAGCGGAACGCGCACGGTCTCGCGGAGGGTAACAGAAGGTGCATGGACGAGCACGGCTGCGGTAGGTCCCGCCAGCGCGGTTTCTTCGATAGGCTGCGGCGCCGTAGAGCTGACAGGCAGCTCGGCCGCAAGATATTCGTGCCCGCTTCGGTTGCGGATATTCAGATAGACAGTCCAGATAAAGTTGGTGGTGAATCCGCCTATCAGCACGACCACCAACACCGGCAAGCCCTGCCAGAGTACCGGAGTCCCGCTTTGGACGGTTAGCGCCTTGATGGGTTCACCCGCATCAAGTCCGTACTTGAAGCAGGCACTCATGACGCCAGAAAGGAGCGCCACGAGAAATCCCTTTCGCAGACTGAACTCTTTGATGGAAGCCCGCTGCGATTCGAGCGGCATCGCCTTCTCTTTGTAGATGCCGGCCAGACCGGCTACGGCAATGCCTGCAAGGCAAATCGCAACACCGAACAGAATTACGCGGCCCGAGGCTGTGCCGAGAACTTGTGAACTGAAAGTGCCGTTAAAGATTGGCGGCACGAGCGTTCCGAAAGCGGCGCATAAGCCCAGCACGATGGCCATCCCGAGCGAGAGTCCCAGATAGCGCATAGTGAGGCCGAAGGTCAGACCGCCTACGCCCCAGAGCAGGCCAAAAAAGAAACACCAGAAGAGAGTTCTGCCTGACGTGCCGGCCAGCACTGCGGGCAAATGCCTGGTAAGGAGATAAGCAAATGTCCAGGGCGCAAGGATCCAGCTAAAGACTCCGCCCACCAGCCAGTACGTTTCCCACGACCAGTGCTTGACGCCGCGATACGGGACATAAAAGCTTCCGGAGGCAAGGCCGCCCAGCCAGTGGAAGAAGACGCCCAGTGCAGGATTCGGAGTCGTCATGGCATGGCAGCTAACGCAGAAACGCCTCGGGCAATCCGCCGTCTACCGGAACGATGTGGCCGGTGGTCTTGGCACTGTCATCGCCCGCCAGCCAGGCAATCGCGTTCGCGCAGTCCTGCGGCAGAATCGGCTTGCGCGTGAGCGTTCGCTGCGCGTAGAAGTCGGCCAGTTTAGTCCGAAGCTCTTCAGTAGTTTCGCTTTCCTGAAAGTCGATTTTGTACTTTTTCAGAGACTGCATCACGCGATCACGTGGGAACATGGTCGACCCCGCTACCACGGTTGCCGGCGCGATGCCATTCACTCGAACCAATGGCCCGAGACTCACCGCAAGCTCGCGTATCAGATGATTCAGCGCGGCCTTGCTGATGTCGTAGGCCTCACTACCGGACTTGGGAACAACCGCATTAGCCGAGCTTGTCAGCACCACCGAGGCCGTCAGCTTTTGGTCGCGGAAGACCCAGCCCGCTTCGCGCGCCAGAAAATAGTTGCCGGTAACATTCACGAGGAACGTTGTGTTCCACTGTGCATCGGTAAGTTGTCCATTCGGACCGGACCCGACTGGAAAAATAGCTGCGGTATTTACGATGGCATCTATGCCGCCAAACTGCAGGACGGTATGTTCCGCCGCGGCCGAGACGCTCTCCGGCAAAGACAGATTTAACGCCACATGCGATACAGCATCGGAGGAGGACAGCGCCGCTGCTTCTCCGGCCACTCCGCGTGCCGCCTCTTCGTTCATATCCGCCACCACAACATGCGCGCCCTTCCGGGCGAGTAGCAGCGCCACCTCGCGCCCAATGCCGCTGCCGCCACCGACTACCAAAACAATCTTGCGGCTGAACTCCGCTTCGGCGGGCATGCGCTGCAGCTTTGCTTCTTCGAGCGCCCAATACTCGATGCGAAACGCTTCCGAGCGGGGCAGCGCTACATAGTTGCGATAAGTTCCGAAGTCTCTTGACGATTCCGGACGCCGTGCCTGTGGGTATGGGTGCGGCGCTTCCCCTTCTTCTAAGGCTGTCGCGCCGGCCATCACGTGAATCGCATTAATGAAAAACTCCGTCGTGATACGCGCTTCTTTCTTGTTCTTGCCGAAGCCAAACAGGCCCAGGCCCGGAATGACCACAACTGACGGATTGGAATCGCGCAGCTTCGGCGAGTCGGCTGTTGCCCAGTCTTTGTAATAGGAGGCGTACTCACTCCGGTACTGCCCGGCGTGCTCTTCAAGGCGACCCTTGAGGACGTCTACGCCTTCCTCGCCGGGCTTCCAGTCTATATAGAGCGGACAGATTCGAGTCCGCAGGAAATGATCCGGACAACTGGTGCCCAGCCGGCCCAGCTCTTTCGCCCAGCCTGACCCGGCGAATTCGAGCGCGTCTTCATGATCGGAATAATGAGCAATCACCCGCCTGTTGGACGAGGCGATCCCGCGCAGCGCAGGCAAAATCGAAGCGGCTAGCGAGCGCCGGTCTGGAAGCGCAGTGTGTTCAATGCCCCCGAAAAGCGGCCCGCTCCTCTCCCGATGTTCGTTGACGAACTCACCCATTTGGTCGATGGTGCGAAGGCTGCTTGAGTAACACGACCGCTGAGTATCGCCCCAGGTAAAAAGACCGTGGCTGCCCAGCAGCACTCCATCACAGCCGGGGGTCTCTCGAATCGCATTTTCAAGCTGAAGCCCCAGTTCAAAGCCCGGCCGCTGCCAGGGCAGCCAAACGATGTTGCGGCCAAACTTGCGGTTGAACTCCGCCAGCTTCTGCTTTCCATTGGCCGCTGCCGCTATCGCGATGGCCCAATCCGGATGAAGATGGTCGACGTGCAGATAGGGAACAAAGGCGTGGAGGGGGGTATCGATTGAGGCCGCTACCCGATTCTGCCCGAAAGCCGAGAGCGGATAGTATTCGACCATCCTGTCCTCTTCCGCTTCCCCCCGGTACAGGCTCTTGAGCTGCTCCAGCCGATCAAGGTACAGCAGTGCGAAACCAGACTCCTTGATCGATCCGAGATCTCCCCCACTGCCCTTAACGGCCAAGACGCGAACCGGCTCGCCGGTGAAAGGATCAGGCAGCTTAAATTTGGAACTTGTGTTGCCTCCCCCAAAGTTGGTGATCCGCAGGTCCGCGCCGAGCAGGTTCGAGCGGTAGCGCAGCAAAGCCAGTTGGTCATCGCCCAGGGCGGCCGCCTGCTTCTCGTCCCACAGATCGGTCAAATGCAATGTCTGGAATGTTTCAGGCACACCTCACCTCGCCCGAGGAGAAAGATCTACGCATAAGAAGAGATGTTTGCAAGGTTGCGCGACGCGCGCTCGCGAGAGACGCGCTGGAGGTATCCGCCGTCCCGAAAGGCTTCGATTGGATCCTGCGGCAGCCCTTTCGAGAGACGCCACTCCCGAATCGCCAGGCGCACGTCTGTCGCAAATGCATCTTGGAGGCAAGCTTCTGCCCGGACAAGATCCATCGTTTTTTGTGCCTGGACAAGCCGCTCGTAGTCGACCAACGTAGCCTTGGCAAACAATTCCTGCGCCATCGCAACGGTCTGGAGCATGGCTTCGATTTTGCCCTTCAGGTTGTGACTCTGGTCGATCATGTAAGCCAGATCCGCGCGAACTCCGGTTTCCCATTCGAAAAATAGAATCTCGTGGAAGATGCGGAAGACCTGATAAGGGTCGATCGAACCCAACGTCAGATCGTCGTCGGCGTACCGGCGGTCGTTGAAGTGGAAGCCGCCCAGCATGTCTTCGGATAGCAGCCAAGCCACGATCTGTTCGATATTTTGCGCTGCGTAGTGATGACCGGTATCGACCAACACCCTGGCTTGCGGCCCGGCAGTTCGCGCGAAATGGAGCGCCATACCCCAATCCGCGATGTCGGTGTGATAGAAAGCCGGCTCGAATGGCTTGTACTCAATCAGCATGCGCTGATCTGGAGCAAGTTCGTGATGCGTGCTCTTCAGGCAGCCCTCAAAGAGGTTCTTGTGCTGCCGGATGTTTGCGGTCCCAGGATAATTCGAGCCGTCTGTAAACCAAAAGGAAATATCGCGGCTGTGCAGTTGCTTCGCGAGTTCGATGCTGAGTTTCGCGTGGGCCATCGCCTCTGTCCGAACCGACTCATCCACATTGGCGAAAGACCCGTATTTGTAAATCTGGTCCTGAAAGAGATTCGGATTGATGGAGCCCGCGCGCACGCCGTAACGCTCAGCCAGTCTTAAAGTCTCCGGAACATCGCTTAGGCCGTTCGGAAGATCCCACAGCACATGGAGCGCCACGGTGGGACAGACTCCAGTCAACCCATGAACCTGACCAGCGTCGCTGAACTTCTCCTCCGGAGTGAAGGCGGCTGCAGCTTGAACGAATTTGCCGAAACGGGTGCCGGTGTTGGCGAACCCCCAGGAAGGAATCTCGATGCGGAATGTTTCGAGCCCGCGAAACACCTGTTCAGATAGGCCGGTAGTCATGGGCTCGATCGACCAGTCTAATTTATCAGGGATGGTTAGTGAAGCGCCTTCACCAGGGTCTGAACCCCATTCCACATGATCTGGCTTCCAATACAGAGCAAGATAAAAGAGATGACTCGCAGAATGCCTTGGGTCATCGCCGGAGAAAGCCGGGCGGTGGTCCGGTCAGCATACGCGTAGCTGAAATAGATGATGATGCCGATCAGGACGGTCCCGATTAGCAGGCCGAGGCGGGCCAGGGCTGCATCCATCATGTTCGGCCTGGAAGCATGAGCACTCAAAGTGAGCGCTACTACGATGCATCCGGGGCCCGCGGTAATAGGAAAAGTTAACGGATAGAAAACTTGGCTTTCCAGGCTGTCCGGCGATACCGCGCTCGACCCTGATGCATCTTTGCCGGGATCTTGCCGGTTCAGGAGAGCCCAGCCCATGGCTGCCAGGACTAGCCCTCCGGCCACCTGCACCACGGGGAGAGAAATGCCGAAAAACCGAAGCATGTAGGAACCCGCAAGCTGTACCGCCAGCAGGAACCCAATCGTATTGACGGCAATTTTGCGCGCAAGCGTTTTCAGGAGTCTGTGATCCGCCTTCCCAACTATGCCGAGAAACAGCACCGCCGACCCGATTGGGTTGATGACCGGCAGTAAGGCGCTAAATCCTAACGGAACGAATTTGAGAACGATCGAGAGTTGTTCCAAGCGGTTGCTCCATTTTAGGGGAAGCTCCCGTGCGGGCGGGATATTCAGACCCGAAATCTTGTCCGCTTGCCTCCCCGTAATAAAGTTTGAGACAAGCGCGTCCCCGGGATGACGAATATTTAGCGTCATCTACGCGATGGCAGGAGCGAAACGATGCAAAGTACCCCGGAAGCCGGCAAATCCCCGGCCGCTAGCATCTTAATCGTTGAAGATGAAGGCATTATCGCGAGCAACATCGGCAGTAATCTCCGCAAAGCAGGGTACGAAATCGCCGGTATAGCGTCTTCCGCCGAAGAAGCCTTCGACGTCGTTTCGAGAACGCTTCCCGATCTGATGCTCATAGATATTCATCTGGCTGGTTCAAGCGACGGCATTGAAGTGGCACAGAAGATTCACTCTATGTTTGGAATTCCTTTTATTTTCCTGACTGCCCATTCAGACTCGGAAACCATGGAACGGGCAAAGAAAACCGGCCCGAGTGGCTACTTGGTAAAGCCTGTTCAGCAGAACAGTCTGTTGCAGTTTATTGAAGAAACACTCCGGGACCGGTCGGCAAAAGACTTGCTGGGTCTGAATCAAGCGTGTGAAGAAACTTCTCCCAGCTATCAATCTATTTAAATTCTTAACGTGCGCCGAGGAGTGAGGCTTGTTTGCCAATACAGCCACTCCTGCCGCAGGTTTGGGCTGCAATGCTGAATTTCTTTGCCAAATTATTCAAAACGGATTTCATGCCGCACGTGTACTGCCTGCGAGAGCCGGGAGTCGTTTGGCTGCAGGTCATCTCCGATTGTCTGATCGCGGCCGCTTACTTCTTGATCCCATATTCTCTCTTGCTGCTGGTCTGGCGGCGGCGGGATCTGGCTTTTCGCTGGGCTTTCGTTCTTTTCGGGGTCTTCATCCTGGCATGCGGCAGCACGCATCTGCTTAATGTCTGGACTTTGTGGCATCCCGTCTATCGCTTTGAAGGATTGGTCAAGGCGGTAACTGCTATTGCCTCTCTCGGTACCGCTGTTGTGCTATTCAGGCTCATTCCGGAAGCCGTGGCGCTGCCCAGCCCCGCTCAACTCCGCCTTGAAATGACGGAGCGGTATCTGGCCGAAAGACAGGTAGACAGGCTCAAGGCGAAGCTCGAGCAGGAGCAGCGTGATCGGGCACAGGAGATCGTACTGCGCGAAAGCAAGGAACGCCTCGATCTGATTGCCGAGCTTGAGCAATCCAATCGCAAGCTTGCCGAAGCCCAGACCAGGCTTCAGGAAGTTCTGGATGCCGCTACCCAGGTGGCCATCATCGCCACTGACACCGATGGACTGATCACAATCTTCAATAGCGGCGCAGAAAGAATGCTGCAGTACAAGGCTAGCGAGATGGTCGGGATCAATACGCCGCGTCTGATCCATCTTGACTCTGAGTGCGCCGAAAGGTCCAGGGCACTAGCTCTCGAGCTTGGGCGTCCGCTCGTCGGCTTCGACATATTCACCGAGCCGGTGCGCCTGAAGCGCTACGACGAGCGGGAGTGGAAGTTTGTCCGCAAGGATCAAAGCGTTTTGGACGTGAATGTCTCGACGACCGCAGTGCACAACACAGAAGGCCGGATCACGGGATTCTTGAAGGTAGCGAGCGACATCAGCGCGCGAAAAGCTCTCGAATCTGAATTACGACAGCAAAACTCAAACCTGGAACGGCATGTGCGAGAGCGCACCCAGCGTCTTGAGAAAGCGTTGGGAGAAAAAACGGTTCTACTGAAAGAGGTACATCATCGGGTTAAGAACAATCTGGCCGTAATCGCGAGTCTGCTTGGCATGCAAGCCGATTCTGTATCGGATGAGACTTCAGTCCGCTTGCTGCTCGAAAGTCAACAGCGGGTCTACTCGATGGGCCTGATCCACGAGCATCTCTATAATTCCGGCAATCTCGAGCGCGTGCGCTTTGACGAGTACGCCCGGAAACTGGCGAACGAACTATACTTTGCCTTCTCCTCGCCGGCAGGTGTTTCGGTCCAGGTAGATGGAGAGCCGATTGAAGTACCCATCGACACCGCAATACCCTGCGGCCTGATACTCAACGAACTGCTCGCGAATTGCTTCAAATATGCTTTTCCAAATGGCAAAACGGGCACCATTCTGGTGGAGTTCAAGAAGGGGCGGCCCGGCTGCGTAAACCTGAGCGTCACCGATGACGGCGTAGGATTACGGCCTGACTTCGCCTGGCAGCATGCGCAGTCGCTCGGCCTACAGATCGTACAGATCCTGGCTAAGCAGTTAGGCGGAGCCCTTGAGTTGCAAGACTCCTGCGGTACCCGGTTCTACCTCTCTTTTCCCTGCGCGGAGAACATCTGCGTCGTCGAGTCTCAACAACCGCGCGAAACAACGGCACCGAAACTCGGAGACCTCCTGGTGGCCTAGCCTCCGCCATTCGCGCATCCGCTTCCGACTCAGGCTCCCATGTCGTAGAAAAACTCTTCCTGAACAATCTTCCCGTTTTTTACTGTGTAGAGTGCAGTCTCGTCGAGGGTCATCCGCTTGCCCGCCATCGGACCTGCTTTAGCCGTTACCTCATATTTGAAGCGAACAATGAAGCGTTCGCCGTTAGGCCAGGGCCCTTCGGCCTCGGTGCTGTGGATTTCGTGATTCTGCACCCACCATTCGTTCTTGCCTTTGATCGCATCGAAGCCTTCCATCCGCGCGGGCATCCCCGGACCACCCTGCGCTTCGATACTGACGATGTCCTTGCCATAGAGGGTTTCAATTGCTTCGAGCGGCTTGTTTTGGCGGCACAGTTCCACCAGCTTCTTGCCGACTGTTAGTGTCTCGTTCATTCGACGATCCTTCCGTTGATCAGACCTTATCGACCGCTCACAATTCTACGACGCGTCGTATGGTTGATGGATAAGCAGCATGACGACGGTCACGGCCATCATTCCCACTTGGAATCGTGCCGACCTGTTAAGGTCCATCCTCGCCAACCTCCGTTCCCAGACCAGGGTGCCCGATCAGGTCATCGTCGTCGATAATGGCAGCACCGACGATTCGCGTTTGGTGGCACGCGAGTCAGAAGCCGAGTGCATCGCTCTGGAAGCCAATCTCGGATTCGCCCCGGCAGTAAATCGCGGCATCACCAGCGCAAAGAGCGACTGGGTGCTTATTCTCAACAACGACGTTGTGCTCGCTCCCGATTGGCTCCGCACTCTGCTGGCGGCCGCCGAAGAGACCGGCGCTTCTTTCGCAGCAGGCAAGCTTCTGAAGTCTGGCGATCAGACGCGGCTCGATGGAAGTTGGGACCTGATATCACGCGGCGCCTACGCGTGGCGCTGCGGCTACGAGCGCCCTGACGCGGATCTCTGGTCCACCCGCCGCCCGATTGCTCTCGCACCGATGACGGCCGCGCTCTTTCGCCGTGAAGTCTTCGAAAGAATCGGCCTCCTGGAAACCCGCTTCGAGTCTTACTACGAGGACGTCGATTTCGGGATTCGCTGCGCTCTGGCCGGCCTGTCAGGCGTTTACGAACCCAGCGCGGTGGCTGTTCATCTCGGAAAGGCTACTTACGGGAGACGAGCCGCCCGCGTCTATTCCTTAAGCGCTCGCAATCAAGTATTGCTTCTGGCCAAACACTACCCGTTTCGAACCTTACGCCGTTTCGCCTGGCCGATTCTCGTCGGCCAGACGCTCTCGCTCCTCGCGGCGGCCCGTCAAGGCCATCCACTCGCGGCTTTGCTCGGTAAATGGCAGGCGCTCCGGCAATGGTCTCGTTTTCGGGACAGACTCCCCCGAGCGGAAGCGATTGAGGCCACCATGAGCGTGAGCGAGCGTGAGATTTTTGTTCTCCAGAAAGCGATCGGCTTTGACATTTATTGGCGGCTGTATTTCGGCTTGGTGAGATCGCGGTGATCGCAAGTCGCCCCGAGTACCTGTCCGGCCAAGTGGCGATTACGATCGTCACTTATAACAGCGGCCTCTATATCAAAAGCTGCCTGGAGAGCGTTCTGGCCCAAACCTACCGGCCCGTACGGGTGGTGGTCGTGGATAACGCTTCGACCGATTCCACAATCCAGGTGCTCCGTGGTTTCGGCGATACAGACCTCGTGCGCATCATCCTGAACGGCGAGAATGCCGGCTTTGCCGCTGGTCAGAACCAAGCGATTGTGGCCGCGAGGCCTTTCGATTGGGTCCTCACGCTGAATCCGGATGTGCGCCTCACACCCGACTTCCTCGCGGCACTGCTGGCCGAAGTTCCGGACGAAAACATCGGGAGTCTCTGCGGCAAACTCCTGAGCGCCTTACCCAACTTCGCGGCCTCGTCCGAGCGCATCCTGGATTCAACCGGGATCTACTTTACGCCTGAATTACGTCATCTCGATCGCGGCAATCGCACGCCCGATCGCGGTCAGTACGGCACGCCCGAGTATGTCGTCGGAGGCACCGGGGCGGCCTGCCTTTACCGTCGCTTGATGATCGACGATATCTCGATCTCCGGCGAGTTCTTCGATGCCGACTTCTTCGCTTATCGCGAGGACGCCGATGTGGCCTGGCGCGCGCAGTTGCTTGGCTGGAAGTGCCTCTACGTGCCGGCCGCCGTGGCCGATCATGTGCGAACGGTGACACCGGAGAAGCGCCGCTCGCTGCCGCCAGTCATCAATATGCACTCAGTTAAAAACCGGTGGCTGATGCGCATCAAGAATGTCACGCCTGCTCTTTACCGCCGCTACTGGCTGCCAATCACCGTGCGCGATATGGTGGTCATCGGCGGATGTCTGCTCCGGGAGTGGAGTTCGCTACCGGCCTTCGTCCTGGTGCTCAGGCTTTGGCGAAGGACCTGGGCAAAGCGCCGCGAGATCATGCAGCGAAAGCGCGCGAGCGATGAAGACCTGGACGCCTGGTTCTCTGAAAAGCCGGCCAGCTTCCCGCTGCACCAAACCCGTTGATCGAAACCACATGAGAATCGGTCTGCTTGGCACGCGCGGCATTCCCGCACATTATGGCGGCTTCGAAACCTTTGCCGAAGAGCTCTCCGTTCGGCTGTCTGCCCGTGGACACGATGTCACTGTGTACTGCCGGGAATCATTCCCGGCCGCTGAATATCGCTCAATCAAGCTTCGCTACCTGCCTACGCTGCGGCATAAATACTTCGATACTGTTGCCCACACTGCTATCTCAACGTTCGACGCTCTCTTCCGCCGCTTCGACGTGCTGCTCTATTGCAATGCTGCCAACGCTATCTTTACGTTGTTGCCCCGCTTTGGCGGCGTTCCTACTCTGCTGAACGTTGATGGCATCGAGCGCAAGCGCAAGAAGTGGAACCAGGCGGCTAAAACCTGGTACCTCGTTTCGGAATGGCTCGCCACGTGGTGTTGTTCCGCCGTTGTGACCGATGCGGAGATCATCCGGACGTATTACCTGGAGCGCTTCGGCAAACGTTCGACCTTTATTCCGTATGGTGCTGAGAGCGGCAGGGTAAAAGAGGACGACCGGGTCCGCGAACTTGGCCTGGAACCCGGCCGTTATGTACTGTACGTGAGCCGCATGGAGCCGGAGAACAATGCGCTGCTCGTCCGGCATGCCTTCGAGCAAGTGAAAACCGATTTCAAACTGGTTCTCGTCGGAGACGCTCCGTATGCCGAAAACTACATACGTGAGGTAAAGAACACTCGCGATCCCCGCATTGTTTTTCCAGGCGCGATTTATGGCGAAGGCTATCGCCAGCTCCAGTCTCATTGCGCCGCCTATGTGCAGGCAACAGAGGTGGGCGGGACTCATCCGGCTCTGATTGAGGCTATGGGGCGCGGCGCTCTGGTGCTCTACTTAGACACTCCGGAGAGCTGTGAAGTAGCGGGTGATTCCGCCATTGCATTTAGCAACCGCGAGGATCTGATAACAGCACTGCAGCGCGCCGTCGATGCCTCTCCGGACGAGCGGGCCGAGTGGGGCCGGCGAGCGGCGGAGCGCATTCAAAGCCGCTATAGTTGGGACATTGTGACCGATCAGTACGAGACACTCTTGGCCAGCTTGCTGGACAAAAGATGAAAGATCGCGCCTCCCTGGCTGTTGCGGCGGTGCGAAACGAAGCCTACACGCCCCAGTCCGCGCTACCTTACCGGTCGTGGGTGGAAGTATCGCGTAAGCAGATTGCGGCGAACTTCGAATCGATTCGTAAGGTCGTCGGACCCGCGGTAGAAGTGATGCCAGTAGTTAAAGCCGACGCGTACCGGCATGGCGCGATTGAGGTCTCGCAGGTTCTCGAAGCCCATGGCGCGCGCTGGCTGGCGGTGAGCAATACCGACGAAGGCATTGCTTTACGAGATGCGGGAATCGCGGCCCGCATTCTTGTGATGGCCGATTTCCTCCCTTTTACGCGAGAAGCCATGCTGGCGTATGGCCTCACTCCCGTAATCCACTCTTTGGAAGACCTGGTAGAACTGAGCCGGCTGGCGCGTGCCCGTTCGGAGCGTTACGTCTGCCACTTGAAGATCGACACGGGCATGGGCAGGCTCGGTGTCGCTACCGATCCTTCGACGATCGCCGAGGCGATAAAAGCCGCTGAAGACGTTGATGTCGAAGGGCTGATGACACATTTTGCCTCGTCATCGAACTATCAGAGCCATCAGACTGACGACCAGATCCGCAGCTTCCACGCGGCAGCAGAAACGCTGCGGAAGGCGGGCGTTCTTCCGCGTCTGCTGCACCTATCGAGCACCATCCCGATCGGTTACGGACGTGTTAACACCTGGCAGCAGATGGTTCGTCCCGGGCATGCAATCTACGGCTATGTGTCGCCTGCGCGCGGTCAGGCACCGCCTAGAATTCTCGACGTAAAGCCTGCCCTTAGCTGGCGGGCGACCATCCTTTCAACCAAGGATGTCCCAGCCGGCGCCCTGATCGGGTACGGCGGCATGTTTCGGGCCCCCCATCCGATGCAACTGGCTGTGCTTGCGGCTGGATATGCCGATGGAATTCCCCACCGGCTTGGCAATCGCGGCAGCGTCATCGTGGCTGGGCGCTTGGCCCCGATCGTGGGCGCAGTCAGCATGGATTTGACTACCGTCGACGTAACGGGTTCACGAGTGAAGCCAGGAGATGCCGTTACGCTTCTCGGGTCGGAAGGCGATCTGAGCATTGACGCTCAGCAGATTGCCCGATGGGCCGGAACGATCTCATACAGCGTGCTTTGCGGCATTCATGCACGCGTAAAGCGTATTTACCTTTAACTCGTTGTTGGCCCGCAAAAATGCTAAATTCTAGTTATTACAAAGATCTTGTGCTGCTGAACCGTGCCGCTGAGCAGGTCCGCAGAGCCATTCCCACAAAGCTGGAACACTTGCCTTTCCGTTTTCGTCTGGGATGAACGGGAGACTATTTTGAAGAAGAAGTGGAAAGTCATTATCCTTGTCGGTTTGCTACTGGTAATCGCCGGTGCAGTCCTTGCGAGCATCAAAATCAGCGAGCGAGGGATTGTCGTAGTACAGACCGGCAAGGTAGGGCGCACGGATCTCACGTCTCTCGTTACCGCTTCAGGTGAGATTAAGCCGCGCAACTACATCAACATCGGTGCTAACACGGTGGGCGCCGCCCCGATTACAGCAATCTACGTCAAAGAGGGAGATCACGTCAAGAAAGGCCAAGTGCTGGCTCGTTTAGCGGCAGTTCAGCCGCGAGCAGACCTGAATGCTCAGCAGGCAGCCCTGAATTCGTCGCTAGCCGATTCGTCGGCAAGCGAAGCTTCCGTGAAATCTGCCGAAGACAATATCGCAGTTGCCAAGTCGCAGGTCGACCACGATCGCGCCGATGTGGAACAGAAAAAGGCCGACCTCAAGCGCACCCAGGATCTCTTCGATTCGAAACTGATTTCTTCTCAGGATTTCGAAGCCAAGAAGGTGACTTACGATCTCGCAGTCACCACTCTGCAAGCCAGTGAGCAGAAGGTTCATCAAGCGGAGGCGGCTCGGGCCCAGGCCGCAGCACAGCTTTCTTCATCTCAAAAGAAAATTGCCCAATCGCAAGCTATGGTTGCACGCTCCTCCGATGTGCTGGCCCAGTATGAGGCTGTGGCGCCGCTCGATGGCGTTGTGACGAATCTGCCAGTTCGCCCCGGGGAAACGGTTGTCCCGGGTATTCAGAACTCTGCTTCTTCCGTCATCATGACTATTGCGGACATGTCGATCATCACCGCCGAAGTTCACGTGGATGAAACAGACATCGTCAGCGTCAAGATGGATCAAACAGCCGAGGTTACGATTGACGCAATCCCGAACAAGACATACAAGGGCCGCGTGATCGAGATTGGTGACACAGCCCTGGTGCGCTCGACCGGTGTTGCTGCTTCGCAGAGCCAGACATCGAGCCAAGAAGCCAAAGATTTCAAGGTCGTGATTGCCTTGGACATTCCGGAGAGCGATGTCAGACCTGGTCTTTCCTGCACGGCAAAGATCACCACCGCCACCCGTCCTCACGCCCTGGCGATTCCTATCCAGGCGCTCACAATCCGGCAAAAAGGTCAATTGGCTGAACCCAAGCCGGGCGAAAAGCAGACCCTCAGTCCCGCTGCCCAGAAGGACGCCAAAGAGGAGCTCCAAGGCGTTTTCGTTGTCAACAATGGGAAGGCGATATTCCGCAAAGTTTCGACCGGCATTACGGGTGCAACCGATGTAGAGGTGCTGAACGGCCTTAAAGATGGCGATGAGATTGTGACGGGGAGCTATCAGATCATCCGGACAATCAGAAATGATGCAAAGGTGAAGGTTGATAACAAGCAGCCCGCCTCGGCCGGCGCTCCGGTTGCGTCGTAACATGACGCCGTCCACCCGATTTCCCGCGCAACAACAGCCGAGGTAACGAATGGCAACATTACAAGTAAGTCAGGATCTTACCCCGAAGGAGCGAGAAGCTCTTGGCGAGGAACTGAAGAGTGAAGGCGTTGTTATTCGCACCTTCGATCTCTGGAAAACCTACATCATGGGTGACCAGGAGATCCATGCGGTTTCGGGCGTAGATGTGGTTATTCAGCGCGGCGAGTATGTGGCGATCATGGGTCCTTCGGGATCCGGCAAATCGACCCTGATGAACCTGATTGGCTGCCTAGATACTCCTACCAAGGGTTTCTACTACCTAAACGGCAAGCTGGCTAGCGAAATGGAAGACGATGAGCTGGCCCGCATCCGCAACAAAGAGATTGGCTTCGTCTTTCAGACCTTTAATCTGCTCGCCCGAGCCTCCGCGCTGCACAATGTGGAACTGCCATTGATCTATGCCGGGCTTTCCTCGAGCGAACGATTGGAACGGGCCCGCGAAGCGCTTCGGGCGGTCGACCTGGAGCAGCGCATGCACCACAAACCAAACGAATTATCCGGCGGGCAGAGACAGCGTGTGGCGATTGCGCGTGCGCTGGTAAACCGGCCGTCGATCCTCCTGGCAGACGAGCCAACCGGCGCGCTCGACACGAATACGGGCAATGAAATCATGGCCCTGTTCGCGAAGTTACACTCCGAAGGGAACACGATCGTGCTTGTCACCCATGAGGCCGATATTGCGCTTCATGCCCATCGGGTTATCAACATTCGCGACGGCAAAGTCGAACGCGACGAAATCGTACCACCTGCGAAAAGAATTACTTTTCAGTAAAAAATAGGCTGAATCGATCAAAATTCTTCCCGGAAGTCTGGCCTGATGTTATTGTAAAAGTCTGATTTGCGCAATCAGCCCAACCGGACACTGATTTCGAAGCGATCCGAGGAATAGTTGAGCGAGAATTCATCGGCTGGACAACCGCTCAGAATCCTGATGGCGGAAGATAATGCTATCAATCAGCGTGTTGGAAAACTAATCCTGCAGCGGGCGGGAATCATCATCGATTTAGCCTCAGATGGAAGCGAAGCAGTTTCCAAGCACCAGGCTGAGCCGTACGACATCATTTTGATGGATTGTCAGATGCCGACTATGGACGGTTTCGAAGCAAGCCGTCAGATTCGGCTGATCGACGGAAAGCAGCCCACGATTATTGCGGTTACGGCTAACGCGCTCCTCGGGGAACGCGAACGTTGCCTCCAGGCGGGAATGAACGACTATCTCTCAAAGCCTTTCCAGGCCGAGCAGCTGGTGGGAGTAGTTAAGAAGTGGATCGCCGCGCGCGAGGAAGGTTCAGGGCCGCCACCAAAGCAGTAGAGCGAATAGCAGCAGCCACATGAAATCCAGGTAGTGCCAGAAGACGCCAACCCCATTCGCTACCGCGCGGGTGCTCATCTGATACTTCGGGCCGCTGGCTGGCTCCTTCGTTCTTACAAGCAGGTAAACTAGCCCTGCCAAGCCTGCCACGATATGTAAGCCGTGCAATCCCGTAAAGAGAAAGACAAACCAGGAATGCGGGTTGCGCGAAAGAACGATGCCTGTATGTAGAATCTGGAACCAGGCGACGATCTGCCCCACCAGGAAAAGAGCTCCCAGGCCCGTGCTCCAGGCCACCAGCCGGAAGAAGCCTGCCTGATCTTTGGCAACGAGCTTCCGACGGGCTCTCTCGAACGTGAAGCTGCTCGCCAGCAGAACCGCAGTCGTCACCCACAGGGTAGGCGGAACGTGAATGTGTCCCCAGAATTGCTGGTTCTGAGAACGAATGAAAAACACGCCGATGAGGGCGCCGAAGGTCATCGTCACCGTGGCCAGTACAACTACCACCGTGAGTAGTGAAAGCGAATTCAGGTCCTGCGGAGGAGCGACAGATTCTGTTGCGGACTGCACGTCTTCTACTATGATGCGCCGCCGCTGCCGGTCGGTGTCGTACATTTAGAAAATATGTCCGGCTTACAACTTCGGCTTGGAACGGCATTTCTGTTCGGGTGCGCGCTGTTCGCACACGCGGCGTCAAAACAGGAGTCGGACGATCGCCTGTCCGGGGCCTTCCGGAACCCGGAGAAGGCGGGCTGGATTTTCACGCATCTGCAGGGGGCGCCGGCTGATCTCGGTTACCAGCATGGATATCTGCTTACGCCCGAGATCGAAGACGCCAAGCGGGCGATTGAGCTCAGCTTGACCCATGACGTGAAGCACAGCTGGCCGGAACTGCGCACGGTAGCGGAGCAGGTTTTCTGGCCGACGGTTCCGGAAGAGTACCGGCAGGAGCTGCAAGGCATTGCGGAAGGAGCAAAGGCCCACGGCTCAAAGCTGGACGTCGTCGATCTGACGGTGATGAACGCCTATATGGAGTTCTCTTACTACTACGGCGAGTCAGAGAGAAAACAGGCGAAGGGTGTGCTCGCCAGCGTCGGCGAACACTGCAGCGCCTTTGTAGCAACAGGCAGCTACACAAAAGACGGGCGGCTCGTGATCGGGCATAACAACTGGAGCGACTATCTGAGCGGGTCGCGTTGGAAGGTGATCTTCGACATAGCACCTGCGCACGGACGCCATCTCATTATGGACGGAGTGCCCGGGCTTATTCACAGTGGCGACGATTTCGGGATCAACGATGCCGGCATCATGATTACGGAAACAACGATCGGCAATTTTCACGGGTTCAATCAGAAAGGCGTGCCGGAATTCGTGCGGGCGCGTAAGGCGATGCAGTATGCCGAGTCCATCGACGACTTCGCGCGGATTATGGAACAAGGCAACAACGGCGGCTACGCGAACACCTGGCTGGTGGGTGACCGGAAGACGAACGAAATTGCGCGTCTTGAGCTTGGTTTGAAGTACGTCACACTCGAGCGCACCAGCGACGGCTTTTTCGTTGGTTCCAATTTCCCGATCAACCCTAAACTGATTGCTGAAGAAACTGATTTCCCGGCCAGCGATCCGAATACTCCCGATCTGGTGCGTTTACGCCGTTGGAATCAGCTTATGGCGGAAAACAAAGGGAAGATCGATGTCGAGATCGGCAAGAAGTTCGAGACCGATCATTACGACGTGATTACCAAGGAGATCGATCCGAACGAACGGACCATCTGCGGCCACGTGGATCGCTCGAGCCGCGGCATGAAACCATGGCAGAACGCTTTTGGACCGGCCGGCGCGGTGGAAGCAAAGGTCGCCGACAGCGCTATGGCGGAGAAGATGTCGTTCGTGGCGGGAGCTGGACATCCGTGCGGCGTGGAGTTCCACGCCAAAGAATTTCTGAAAGCGCATCAGGAATACGCCTGGCAAAGCAGCGAGCTCGAAGATCTGAAAGCTAACCCCTGGATCGTCGTAGCTTCGCAAGCTCAGCCTTCGAATGGGCGTTGACCCGGTTGTGAGATGGCGCTTAGCATTGGGGTGAAATCGTTTCTGAAATCAGATAGATTCCCGGCGCTAGTCCTCGGTCTTCTTCCTGTTCTTGCCTACGTTCCCGCCCTTGTTATGGGTTTGTCGTTGAACCCGTGGAATTTTGGATCCGGTTTACTGAGTGATAGCCACCGGGGTGTGACTGCAGGCGGACCTTGGTTGGATCCCAATACGAGTTTCACAATCCAGGCACTTGGAGGTCTGTCTGCAGAGGACTGGCTCCACGGGCGTGTGCCATGGTGGAACCCTTACACGGGTGTGGGTCTTCCTCTTGCTGCAGAGATGCAGAGCGTATCCCTCTTCCTGCCATTTGTACTTTTGCTCCATTTCGCAAATGGAGCAATCTACCTGAAGATCGCGTTGCAGATCGTCGCCGGGCTTGCCTCTTATGCGCTTCTTCGTCAACTTGGCCTGAGAGCTTTCAGTTCCCTGGCCGGCGCGGCACTCTACCAGCTCAGTGGACCATTTGCGTGGTTTGCTCACGGCCCGATCATGCCGATGCCCTTTCTGCCCCTTCTTTTGCTAGGAATCGAGCGCGCATCGGAGAGCGCCAAGGCACGTCGCAGAGGTGGTTGGGCGATTATCGCAGCGGCTCTCGCGTACTCGCTTTACGCCGGCTTCCCCGAGACTGCATTTATCGACGGCCTTCTCGCGCTGGTTTGGACTCTTTGCCGATTGACGACCGCAGGAAAGGCTCGGCTGGCGTTCGCGGCAAAGGTGACAATCGGGGGCGCAGCAGGTTTGCTGCTGGCTGCGCCCGTATTGTTTCCCTTTTGGGAGTACCAGGCGTTCTCGTCAATTGGACACACCTTTCCTACCGACGGGCTTTCAAAGCTCAGCCTGGCGCCGCTCTTCATGCCGTATATATTCGGTCCGATAGGAGCCTTCAGTGCCATCGATTCTACTCAGCGGCTAGCAAACTTCTGGGGAGCGAACGGCGGCTATCTGAACTTGACCGTGCTCTTCCTTGCAACCCTCGGCGTCTTGAGCGGGAATAAAGATCGAGCTCTCCGAATCGCTCTTGGGGCGTGGCTGGCGATCTTTCTGGGGCGATTAATGAACGTCTTCCATCTCGGTTATCTCTTGAGCTTCATTCCACTCATAAAAGTTGTCGCTGTTGATCGATACTGCGAGCCGGCTTGGTCGATGGCGGCAGCTATTCTCGCTGCTTATGCTCTTGAAGACTGGCGAGCGGGAACGCGCAGCAGGCGAATTCCCGTACTGGTCAGCAGCGGAGTGACGATAGCTCTCGGTATCACGGCCCTTTACCTTGCTTCGTCATTGATCAAGAGTCTTTCGGATGCAGATAGCCGTCACTATTCGATTTGGCTTTGGGGTTCAATTGCAGGATTCCTGCTGTTCACGTTGGCGATCGCGTTGCTGTACCAGCTCCGTCGGAGTCGTCGGGCGATATTTGCAATGGGAACGCTTGTCATTCTCAACGCACTTGTCCTTTACGCTATTCCCACCCTCGCCGGCCTGCGCCGGAGCCAGATTGATGACGGATTAATCACTTTTTTACAAAAGCACCTGAATCTGCAGCGCTTCTATACGCTCGGGCCTTTTGCTCCAAACTACGGCGCGTACTTCGAGGCTGCTTCGATCAATCACAACGCAGTCCCTGTACCGTCTGAGTGGATTCAATATATCGACTCCACTCTTGACCCCGATTCCGTCATTCATACATCATCGCTGTTTGTGGGCTACTTTCCTGGCCCTTTCGCCGATCGAGAGAAGGCTCTGCGCACCCACCTTCGCGGTTTCGAATCCACGGCTGTCAAATACGTTCTTACACAGCCTGGCTCAGACCCATTTAGCGTTCGGCGACAGGCGGGTATGCCAGACTTTTCCCCTGACCAGGAAAGGTCAGCGAATCTGGTCTACCGGGGTCGGGTTGCCGACGTTTTCGAGCTCTTACATCCGGCGGACTATTTTGAAACACAAGGCGGAGCGTGTACTCTTTCTGCTGGCACCCGCGACCTTGTTCAAGCTGATTGCCGCTCCCGCGCGATGTTAATCAGGCGTGAGTTTTTTTACCCCGGTTGGCGGGTGTACGTGAATGGAAAGGAGTCGGCAGTGTCACGTTTCTCTCCGATCTTCCAGGCCATTCACTTACCGAGTGGGAAATCGAAGATCGAATTTTCATACCGTCCGTCCCACATCGGTCTTACCTTAACGCTTGCCATACTCGGGGCGGGGCTCACCGTAGCGGGCTTGATCTTTTCAAACCAGGGTCGGTCAACTCTGATCCAACAGCATTCATCGTTTACTCAACTTGAGGTCCTATCAGCCTCCACCGAGAGTTCTTGAATCCACACCCCGCACCGGACGGCGTCCGACTGGCTTCAGGCAAACGGCCTCTGGTCGACTTCATTTTTCTCGCCTTCTGCGTCGCGACTGTTTTGTTCTTGGCTTGGGGAAGCACTGCGCCAATAAAAAGGCACCCTCAGCGCGTTTCAGTCCTGGCTTCTGTCTCTAAAGGTGACCCCATGCTGACTGGGACCGGCTTCGCATCGGAAGCTGTTTACCCGACAATTCCAAAACCTGCTGTAAACGGTTCGCTTCGTTTCTATGGATCTTACCTGGGCACTGATGCGTCCACCGGCTCGGTCTACACTCAGTGGTACCGCCCGGCACCGGAGATTTACATATGGGTCTGCGGCTATCCAAATCGGGCAGGCAACAGGCTTACCGCTGAAGTTGAAACGCAGGGAGGCGACGTGGTCCAGATCCCGGTGTCGCCCGGTCAGGATCCCGCTGAGTTCTGGTCTCCTAAGAGGATTTCACTTGCCTCCATCAAATCGCCACGCCGGCTTAGGATTGTCGCAACGGATGGTTCAATCTCGCCGGCTGGCTGGGAAGGCTTCTCTCAACCTTTTGTCACACCGCATGGATTGGGTTTATCGGACCTCGCGGAGATATTGCTAGTCATCTCCTGCACCATAGCTAGCTTTGTAATCTTCTTATCGCCAGGATTTATAGTTCGTCAAGCACTCGAGCAGCACCTGAACCGACACCTCAGTTTCGTCTGGATTCCGTTTCCCGGGATTTTACTATTAGCTCTGATCGCGATAAGTGCCTGGATTGGACCTTCCCAGCTGAGTCCCCGCGTAATCTGCAAGTTAGCCTTATGGCTGCTTATCGCTTACGTGATTTACCGGTTTAAGCGCACCCCGCTTTCTACCTGCATCAGTCCTATCGAACAGCGAGTCTTGCTCTTCGCCATTGTCCTCGCCTCGATTAGCGTCGCGAAAGCCACTTACTCGCTGGGCCCGCCTGGGGAGCTCTTTGGGGATACTATCTCCCGAACGCTCGAAGTAGGAAGGCGCAGCGACAGCAGGCTTCCGTACCACATCATTCAGCTGATTGCCTGGCGCGGCACTCCGTTCGGGCCACTCGCAAGCAATCTATACATGAGCTACGGCGTCTGGAATTTCTCGCATCGGGGCGCGCTTACCTCATTAGCGGAGGGCCCGATTGTTTTAGCAGCTCCCGTGCGCGTACCGGCAACGATGCCGGACCAGCCTTGGACCGTATTTGACCCTGAGGGTTTCAGCGCATTCCGCATAAGCGCCATCGTACTCGCTTGTTGCGGACTGCTGGCAGTCTTCGGTCTTTCGCGTTTATTCCTCAACGACGATTGGGCGCTGCTCGCGTTTCTCGTAACAGTCACGGCACCCTTTGTGTTACACGAGGTTTACTTTACTTGGCCGAAACTAGAAGCTGCGGCGTTCACCTTGCTTGCTGCTTATTTAGTTATGCAGCGTCGCGAGTTCATGGCCGGTTTAGCCCTCGGCTTCGGATATTTATGTCATCCCTCGGCTCTCCTAATGGGTCCAGCGTTGGCGGCTTTGGTTTTCTTGAAAGCTGCGTCTGCTGATCGCCGAGCTCGCAATGCTGCTAAGAATTTCTTTCCATGGGTAGTACGGAATTTAGCTTTGATCGGAGGTCTGGCAATTGGAATAATTCTCTGGCGCCTTGTTAATGGGCGGCATTTCGAGCAGGGCATGTTCCTTTCCTACTTGGTGCGTGCCGATGGCGGCCCTCGAACGCTTGCCTATTGGGGACAGCATCGTCTGGACGCAATTTGGAAGACGCTGGTCCCGCTGCACACGTTCGTCTACCATCGCAACGACCAGGACGCCACCTCAGTCTACGGTTTGACAGGCGCTCCCGTACTCTTCTGTTTGCAGTTCTGGACAGGAGTTCCATTTGGTGCAGGCATCGCATATTTCTTTTGTTTGCTGAGATTGTTAGTGTTGGAGTCTAAATCTGCCCGGCTCTGGCTTTTGCTGCTGTTCTGTATCCCATTTGCGATCTTCGTCATTTTCTGGGGTGTAGGGAATACGGGGCTGCTGCGAGAAGGCCTGCATGCATGGTTTATAGGCTTGATGATCTTTTCTGTCTGCCTTCTGAACAAGATGGGAGGAGGTCGTCAGTTGTTCTGGAAAATACTCAACTGGACGCTGTTGGCTAGATGCGTCGACATCCTCCTTATGTTGCTGTTTCCCACAATCCAATCGCAGCCGACATTGATTCAGGGCCGCTTTGCTATTAGTGACACGCTTTCGTTAATGACAATGATTGCAGGAACTTTCTGGCTCTGCTGGGCGACATTTCGCCAAGCCGAGGCGTTGCGCAAGTCGTCTCCCCTATGAGCTGCCGCTCGAAGCTCACCAGACAACTGAAGGGTTGAAGAAGCGAGAGCTGCTGTTGCCGACCTGAGAGAATTATTGAAGGACTGGAATTCTCCAGCCGAACCAATCTTTACAAAAGCGTGACCATCACTGAAGCCCTCCAAATTTTGCGCAATGCTCGATCTCTTCCCGGGCGTTTCGAAGTGCAGCTGGCTTGCAGCTTCACTCCGCTTCATCTGAAAACTTTGTTGGCCGCTCATCTTCAGAGTGCTCTTCTCGATCGCCAGGCGGTCATTCATGAAGGCATCTTTGGCGACGTCGTAGGCACAATTCAGCAATCGGCGGCATCGGAAGCCATTGCAATCGCGCTCGAGTGGCAGGATCTCGATCCACGTCTAAACTATCGCGAAGGAGGCGCCTGGGGCAGCTCGCTCGACCGAGATCTGCTTTCCACCGCCAGGACAATGCTGGCTCGCATCTGGGAAGCGCTTCATCACCTCGCGCCTCCGGTCAGAGTGGCCGTTTCGCTCCCGACTCTGCCCCTGCCCCCCGTCTTTCACACGCCCACCTGGCAAGCCGGTGAAACTGAAATGCTGCTTCGCCGCGAGTTGATCGACTTCGCGAGCCGGATCACGCAAGGGCGGCAGTTCAGTATCGTAAACGCGGAGTGGTTGGCTCAGCATTCGCCTTTTCTGAGCCGCTTCGATCTGAAGTCGGAGCTCCTGGTTGGATTTCCTTACGCCGCGCCTCATGCGGACGCGCTTGCGTCTTCTCTGGCCCGCTTACTCGCTCCGAAGCAGCCGCTGAAAGGTGTCATAACCGATCTCGATAACACTCTCTGGAGCGGTCTGGTGGGCGAAGTCGGCGCTGACGCAGTCCGCTGGGATCCCGCCACGCGCTACTATCTGCACGGGCTTTATCAGAAGCTCCTGGCTGCGCTCTCTGATGCTGGAATCCTTGTCGGAATCGCCAGCAAGAACGATCCACGCGTTGTGGCAGAGGTGTTGAAGCGAAGCGATCTGCTGATCGCCCCTTCGAAGATCTTTCCGGTGGAAGTTCACTGGGCCGCGAAATCCGAGTCTGTCTCGCGCATCTTGCAGACGTGGAATATTTCGGCTGATGCGGTCGCGTTCATTGACGACACGCCGCTCGAGCTTGCTGAAGTGGCGGCGGCCCATCCGGGTATTACCTGCCTTCAGTTCCCGGCCGGCGATTACAACGGCGTCTGGCAGATGCTAATTCGCCTGCGCGATCTGTGCGGGAAAAGCCGCCTCACCGAAGATGACGCACTACGGGTCGAGAGTATCCGACAGGGCGCGCGTTTCGGCGAGCAAGCCCGCGAGACAGCGTCGGGCGACGAGTTCTTGAGTACGGTGAACGCCACCATTACCTTCGACTTTGAAGCTTTGCCTAACAACCCAAGAACGCTCGAACTCGTCAACAAAACGAACCAGTTTAATTTGAACGGTGTTCGCCTGACAGAGGCGGAGTGGCAGAAGCGTCTGGAGCAACCCGACGCATTTGCCGCAACGGTAAAATATGAAGACAAGTTCGGTTCACTTGGTGCGATCGCCGTTGTGCAAGGCTATCAAATTGACGCGGAGCTGAAAATTCAGACCTGGGTGATGAGCTGCAGAGCGTTCAGCCGCCGCATTGAGCATGCGACATTAAGGAGGCTGTTCGAAAGACTCCAGGCGGGCTCAATGGAATTCGAGTTTGCCCCTACCGCCAAGAACGCACCTTTGCAGGAATTCTTTAGTACGATACTGGGCCGCGTTCCGAAAGAAAAGTTTATGTTTACACGAGATGATTTCGAAAGCACTTGTCCGGCACTCTATGGACGCTTGGAAGAGACTGGCGGAGTAGTTCTCCATGGATGACACCAGAGCACGCCTGATCAAGTGCTTCGAGACCGTGTTTCCTGACTTGCCGGAAACGGAGATCGCCGGTGCCACGCAGAGCACCGTGTCTTCTTGGGATTCTATAGCCGCCATTACGTTGCTGAATGTGATTGAGGAGGAGTTCGAGATCACGATGGATCTTGAGCTTGCCGGAGACCTGGATTCCTTTCAAAAAATCTACGATCACCTGACGACCACGGTTCATGCTTGAGCATTCCGATGGGTTAGGCTTCGAGCTGCGCCTGCATCACGTCGGCTTTGTTGTGCGGGATATCGAGAGGTCTGCGGAGGGATTCCGGCAGTCGCTCGGCATGAGCTGGAATGGCGAGATTTACGCCGATCCCATCCAGAAAGTCAAGGTCACGTTTCTGGCGACCGGCCCCGCTTGCGCCCAGATCGAGCTCGTCCAGCCCAACGCCGACGATTCGCCTGTCAGTAAGTTTCTAGCGAAGGGAGGCGGGCAGCACCACCTCTGTTATCAGGTGGCTGATATTGAACGGGCGATTGAAGTCTTTCAGTCTCGAAGAGCTTTGGTCGTGCAGCACCCCTGCCCCGCCGTAGCCTTTGAGGGCAGGCGTATTGCATGGTTCATTACACGAGAGAGGCTGGTAGTGGAGCTGCTGGAAACTCACCGTGATTGAACAGCTCATTCTCAAGATCAAGCGCGGCGAAACACCGTTCTTTCGGTTCTTGCGCAATTTCGCCAAAGGCGCCATGCACGGGACGCTGCCGCTGCCGCGATTCCTTCATCCGTTTCTTCGGTTTCTGTTCAACTCGCAGGATCTGGTAGTCGGCCTCTTCCGTTGGTTTGTCACGTACTTCATCCGCGAGCCGCTGTTCAGGGGGCGCTGCGAATCGATCGGCAAACACTTCCGCCTCAGCCGCCTTCCTTGGGTTCAGAGCCACGCTAAGATCTACATCGGCGACGATGTAAGTTTCTTCGGCAAAGTCGATGTGATGAGCGGACGTATCTTCGATGAGCCCCGGCTCGTGATCGGCAATCGGGTGGACATCGGGAACCTGGTCGTCTTCCTGGTCAACAAAGAAATCGTCATCGAGGATGATGTAAACGTCGCTTCCGGCGTGCGCTTCATGGATTCCGATGCGCACCCGAGAGACGCGGCTGACCGCATTGCCGACCTTCCCCCGAAGCCCGAAGAGATTAAACCGATTCGAGTCTGCAAGAATGCCTGGATTGGCCAGAACGCATTTATCTTGAAGGGCGTCACGATCGGCGAGGGCGCCGTAGTCGGCGTAAACAGCGTAGTTGTTACCGATGTGCCGGCGTACTCCGTGGCAATGGGCAACCCCGCGCGAGTTGTGATGAAGAATCTCGCCAGGCCAGGAGAACCGGTTGCCAGGGATGCGGAAACGCCTGCGGCTGTTAGCTAAGAGCTAGCGGAAGTGGTACGCTTTTCCACCGCATCGATTCGGGCCTGCGCACGTTGAGCCGCGCGCAACGCAGCCTCTGACTCACCCGGTTCGTGCGCATTCTTTAGCGCTTCGTTGGCTTCAGCAAGTTCACGCTTCGCCTGATCCACTTGAATGTCCTCCACGTACTCTGCCTTATCGGCCAGAACGCGCACGTGATTATCGAACACTTCAACAAAGCCGCCTTCGATGACTAGAACACGCGGCGAGCCGCCCCCGCCACTGTAGGTGAGGACGCCTGCGCCTAACGCGCTGAGTAGCGGAGCGTGTCCGGGCAGCACCCCCAGGTAGCCTTCCTTGCCCGGCAACTCCGCCTCAGCGACCTGTTCGTCGACAAAGCGGCGTTCCGGAGTCGCAACCTCGAGCTGGAATGTATCGGCCATCTTCGAATCCGTCTTTACAACCTAGCCCTGCATCTTCTTAGCGGCTTCGAGCACATCTTCGATCGTGCCCTGCATGTAGAACGCCTGCTCTGGCAGTTCATCGTGCTTGCCGTCGACGATCTCGCGAAAGCTGCGAATCGTATCCTCGAGCTTGACGTACTTGCCGGGCCGCCCGGTAAACTGCTCCGCCACGTGGAACGGCTGCGACAGGAAACGTTGAATGCGGCGAGCGCGTGCCACCGTCAGTTTGTCCTCATCGCTCAACTCATCAATGCCGAGTATCGAAATGATGTCCTGCAGATCCTTGTAGCGCTGCAGGGTCTGTTTCACACGCTGCGCCACTTCGTAGTGCTCCGCACCCAGAATGTTGGGATCGAGAATACGCGAAGAGGACGCGAGCGGATCCACCGCCGGATAAATCCCGAGCTCGGAGATGGCGCGCGAAAGATTGGTAGTGGCGTCCAAGTGCGCGAAGGTTGTGGCGGGCGCCGGGTCGGTGTAATCATCAGCCGGCACGTAAATCGCCTGCACCGAGGTAATTGAGCCGCGCTTAGTGGAGGTGATGCGCTCCTGCAGATCGCCCATCTCTGTCGCCAGGTTCGGCTGATAACCGACCGCGGACGGCATGCGGCCCAGCAGCGCCGATACTTCCGAACCGGCTTGCGTGAAGCGAAAGATGTTGTCGATAAAGAGAAGCACGTCTTGGCCTTCTTCATCGCGGAAATACTCAGCCACGGTGAGACCGGTCAAACCGACTCGCAGCCGGGCACCGGGCGGCTCTGTCATCTGGCCATACACAAGCGCAACCTTCGACTTCTGCCAGTCGTGTGGATCGACGATGCCGGCTTCCTGCATCTCGTTCCAGAGATCGTTGCCTTCACGCGTCCGCTCGCCAACTCCGGCAAACACCGATACGCCGCCATGCTTCATCGCGATGTTGTTAATGAGCTCTTGAATGATGACGGTCTTGCCAACACCCGCCCCGCCGAAGAGTCCGATCTTTCCGCCGCGCACATAGGGCTCAAGCAGGTCGACTACCTTGATGCCCGTTTCGAACATCTCGAGCCCCGTCGATTGCTCATCGAAGGCCGGGGCCATGCGGTGAATCGGCGCAGTATGCTCGGTCGTAATCGGCCCCATGTTGTCGACCGGTTGACCTAGTACGTTCAGCACGCGGCCCAACGTTTGTTTGCCCACTGGAATCGTAATCGGGCCGCCCGTGTCGATTGCTTTCATACCGCGCACCAGCCCATCGGTCGGCTCCATGGCGATCGTCCGTACCCGTCCTTCGCCGATATGCTGCGCTACCTCGGCTGTTATATCGACCTTGATCGGCGTGTCGAATCCATCGCTCGTGACATGCACGGCGTTGAATAACCGGGGAACATGACCTTCAGGAAACTGTATTTCGATCGTGGGGCCTGCTACCTGAATTACGCGGCCTTCTGCTACACCCTGCTCTGCCATAAAACTCCTGATCGACTGCTTTCTTCTAGCCCAGCGCCGCCGCGCCGCTTACAATTTCAATAATTTCGCGTGTAATACTCGCCTGGCGGACGCGATTCAAATTGAGCGTTAGCGCCTGAATCACATCGCCCGCGTTCGAACTCGCGGCATCCATGGCCGACATGCGAGCCGCATGGTAAGCGGAGATAGATTCGAGCATGGCGCGATAAATCTCCATCTCGATGTAGCGCGGCAACAGCTCTCGCAACAAGTCTTGCGGAGGCTGCTCGTATATGTAGTCAACCTGCTGAAAATCCGCTTTGCCCTGCTCGTTTCCTGCTTGCTCGTCCGGCAGTTCAACCGGCAGAATTCTGCGAAGCACCAGGTTCGGAGCCATTACGCTCTTGAATTCGTTCGTCGCGATGTAGACCGCATCGACCTCACCCTTACTGTAGGCTTCGATCATCTTATCTGCGATCTCTCGGGCCTGCTCGTAATTCGGCTTGTCGACAATCCCGATATGCTCGCCCGATAGACTAAACCTCCGCCGCCGGAAATAGTCGCGGCCCTTGCGGCCGATCGCTTCGACCTTTAACTCTCCGTCCGGATTTCGGTGGTCGTCCACAAAGCGCTGCGCCATGCGGAAGAGATTGGCATTAAAGGCGCCCGCGAGACCCGTATCGCTGCTTACCAGAATGAGCCGGATTTTTTTCTCTTCGCGTACTTGCAGCAACGGAAGATCGGCTACTTCCTCGAGACTGGCTGCGGCGCGAGACACGTTTTCGAGTACGCGGTTCATCATGTCGGCGTACGGCCGCGAACCGAGCGCCCGCTCCTGGGCACGGCGCAGCTTGGCAGCGGAGACCATTTTCATGGCCTTCGTGATCTGCTGCATATTCTTGACGCTCCGGATCCGGCGCCGGAGATCGATTAAACTCGGCATCTCTAAGCTCGGGCCAGTGCTTTATCTTCCTGGGCGGCTTTCTCCTGATTCTTCGAGGCACGAAAACGGTCCTTTTTGAATTCCTTCAAGGCATCCTTGAGCTGATTTTTTACTTCGTCGTTCAGCTCGCGTTTCTCGCGAATGGCTTGCAATACTTCCGGCTTGGCATTGTCGAGAAACTGGTACAGCTCGCCCTCGAAGCGGCGAACGTCCTCAACCGCCACATCATCGAGATACCCGTTGCCGCCCGCAAAGATGATCGCCACTTGCTTCTCGACCGGTATGGGCGCATACTGGCCCTGCTTCAGCACTTCGACCCAACGTTTACCGCGATTCAGCTGGTCCTGGGATGCTTTGTCGAGATCCGACCCGAACTGCGCAAATGCCTCCAGATTGCGGTATTGCGCAAGTTCCAGCCGAAGGCTGCCCGCCACCGAACGCATCGCCTTTATCTGGGCGCTGCCGCCGACACGGCTCACCGACAAGCCGACGTTGATCGCTGGGCGCACGTTCGAGTTGAAGAGATCGCTTTCTAGATAAATCTGGCCGTCGGTGATTGAAATCACGTTGGTCGGGATATAAGCCGAAACGTCGCCGGCCTGCGTTTCGATAAACGGCAGCGCCGTTAGCGATCCGCCGCCCTTTTCGTCATTTAGCTTAGCGGCGCGCTCGAGCAGCCGGCTGTGAAGATAAAACACGTCTCCCGGGAACGCCTCGCGTCCCGGTGGACGCCGGAGCAGCAGCGAGATCTCGCGATAAGCGGCCGCGTGCTTCGAGAGATCGTCGTACACGCAAAGAGCGTGACGCTTCGTATCACGGAAGTATTCGCCGATTGAACAGCCGGCATACGGTGCGATGTATTGCATCGGCGCCGGGTCGGAGGCGGTTGCCGCCACCACGATGCTGTATTCCATTGCGCCGTGCTCTTCCAGGATGCGCACCACTTGCGCCACCGTCGAGCGCTTCTGCCCAATGGCCACGTACACGCAAATGACGTCTTGGCCTTTTTGATTGATGATCGCGTCCAGCGCCACCGTGGTCTTGCCGGTCTGACGATCGCCGATGATCAGTTCGCGCTGCCCGCGGCCGATCGGCACCATGGCATCGATCGCTTTCAAACCAGTCTGTAGCGGCTGCTTCACCGATTGCCGATCGACTACACCGGGAGCCAAACGCTCGAGGGGATTAAATTCAGTGGTCTCGATGACGCCCTTGCCATCGATAGGCTGGCCCAGGGCGTTGACTACCCGGCCAACCATGGCCTCGCCCACGGGAATCGACATGATGCGCCCGGTGCGCCGGACCTGGTCGCCCTCTTTGATGTTGCTGTAGTCCCCGAGAAGAACGGTTCCCACCTGGTCTTCTTCCAGGTTGAGAGCAATGCCGACAGTCTCCGGACCGAACTCTACCAGTTCACCGGCCATCACGTTCTCTAATCCGAAAACGCGTGCGATACCGTCGCCTACGCTGATCACGGAGCCAGTCTCGGAGACGTTGGTTACGGCATCGAAGTTCTGAATCTGTGATTGCAGTAAACGCGAAATTTCATCTGCTCTGATGTGAGCCATACATTTGTCCTTCTGGGGTTTTGATCCTTAATTAGAGATGCGCTTCCAGGTGGGAGCGCATGCTTTCGAGCTTGCCTCGCACGGTTGCGTCGTACTCTTTCGCCGCTACATGGGTGCGGATTCCGCCAATCAGCGACGGATCAACTTTGTAGCGCGCGCGAATGTATTTGCCGAGCTTCGAGCCAAGAGCCCGTTCGATCTCCTCACGCTGGGCGGTGCTGAGCTCATGTGCAGAGATGATGTCGGCCGGAATCCAGCCGGAACGCTCGTCGACGATGATGTCGAAACTTCGCTGGATCATCTGCAGCTCTTTAATCCGCCGATGAGAGACTACCACCAGCAGGAAATTGCGAATCAGCCGGTGCAGCCCAAGCTGATCGGCGAACTTGTTGATGATCTCCTGCTTGCGAACCCGATTGATCGCGGGGGAAAGGAGGGCCCGCTCCAGTTCTTTTGATTCGGTGAAGAGCGCGGCTGCGGAATGGAGTTGCTCAGACGCGTCCGCCGGCGAGATGCCGGCATCCGGAGCGAACACTGCATTGGCTAGAGCTGCCGCGTAATGGGAAGACAGCGCGTCGGTCATTAGTTCTTCCCGCGCTCAATCGACCGTATGAATTCGTCAATCAGCTCTCTCGGCTCGCCGTTGGCAAAACGGTCTTGCAGCCTGCGTTCCGCCCGAGCTAGCGCCTGCTCGGCCGTCTGTAGCTGGACCCGGTTCTCGGCTTCCTTGCGAAGGGCTTCGGCTTCGTTAGCCGCGTTCTTTTGCATATGCTCGATCTCCAGAGCGGTCTGCTGCCGAATTCGCTCGTGTTCGCGCTCGCCTTCGATCCGCGCCTGCTCGCGAATTCGATTCACTTCTGTTGGCAGGCTCGCCATCTTCTTATCGATGTCCGAGTAGCGAAAGTCTGCTTCGATCTTCAGACCCGTCGCATCTTTGATAGCCTTCTGGATGTCAGACGACCGTGCATTGAAAAACTGGGGCGAATACTTCACCAGGAACCATCCCAGCCCAACCGCAAAGATGCCGGTGTTGACAAGCTTCCAAATTCCCTGATTACTCGGCTCTGCTTTTCCCTGCGCCGCCTCCTGTGCATGGACCGATGCAGCCCCGGCTGCGCCTAGCACCACGGCGAATATTCCAATCGAGAACGCCCGGCGTGACCGAATTAGCAGCGCAATCATCAGGCGGCTTTCCGTTCCACGAGCGCATTCACAATGGCCTCGCTCAAAGCTTCGATCCGGCTGTCCAGCTCCGATTGCGCCTGCTGCACTTCACCCGCAATCTGACGCTTCGAGTCTTCAATCTGCTTATCTACTTCTGCCCGGGCTTGCGCCACGGCTTCGGCTTGTTCCGCAGCCCACTGACGACGAAGCTTTTCTTGTTCTTGATAAATTTCGCCGCGCGCCAGCTGCAGAGCACGCTCGAACTCAGTTTGCCTCTTGTCCGCCGCTTCTTCAGCCTGCTGCGCTAAGGCGCGTACGCCCTCCGTGGCCTTCCTTCTCTCCTCAAGAATTACGGCCAGCGGTTTGAAGAAGACGCACGCCAGATACCAGGTTAGGAAAAGAAAGAAGACAATGGTCGGAACTGCTTCTAGCAGCAGGTCAGCGAGGGCCTTGAGCGTTGCTTCCATTCAGAACTTGTTGTGCGGAGAAGAGACGACCGCGCAGCGAGCCCGTCATTGAAGCACAGATAGGTTATCCCGCGGACTTCCCCTAAAGATTTACGCTAGCATAGCGTCTTTTTCCGGGTCAATGGCGACCTTTTTCCGCCCACATCAGCCGCCCTCCACGCTGGTGCCGTTTTCTCTGTATACTACAGGGAGGCAAAACATTTGACTTCATTTTTTTCTTTCCCCGTGGCGCGGGTCAGCGCCTCCCGTTAGTCCGGCATGTATCCACCGAGAAATTTCCCGCCCCGCCGGCCAAGAATCCGAGAAAACGTAAACGAAGCGATACGAGCCCGTGAAGTACGAGCCGTTTTTCCGGATGGTTCTGTTGAGGTAATGCCCACTCCGGCCGCCGTCCGCAAAGCACAAGACCTCGGCTTGGATCTCATCCTGATTGCACCTACGGCTGAGCCGCCCGTTGCGAAAGCGATGGACTATGGGCAGTGGCAGTATGAGCAGAAGAAAAAGCAGCACGAGACCAAGAAGAAGCAGCACGTAATTCAGGTCAAGGAACTGAAGTTCCGACCCAATACTGACGATCACGACTACGACTTCAAGAAGAACCACGCGATTCGGTTCTTAAAAGACGGCAATCGCGTAAAAGCGGTCGTCCAGTTTCGAGGGCGCGAGATCGCGCACGTTGATCTCGGGAAAAAGCTGCTCCTCAAGTTTGCGGAGGATCTCACTGGCGTCGGCACGATCGAAGGCCAACCCAGGCTGGAAGGCCGCAATGCTCACGTGATTATTAGTCCTGTAAAAGCCAGCGCTCCTGCTAAGAAAAAGGACAAAGTGGAAACCGAACCCGCGCCAGTCGTACCGGCGACTCCTGTCTAAGCGCTTAAGCAGTTCTTCTTACGCTTTTACTTGCTCGGTCTGCTTTGTGTCCTGAATTCGTACTGCTGAATCTGCAGCGCGAGTTGACCCTTATTGTGGCGCGTAACTCGCCCTCGGGCGACCAAGTTCAGCAAACAGCGATCGTTTAGCTGCGCCGGCCAACTGATGGATAGCTCGAGCCGCGTTCCCACTGGCATATCGTGGTCCGACGTAAAAAGTACACCTGAGCTGCTAATATTCAAGGTCTTCCCGTTGCCCGCCAGAGTTTCCGTACGCTGGTTCAGCGTCTTATACCGAACTTCCCGCTCTATTGGAAATCGGCTGGACCTTCGGCGCTCGCTTATCGCAGCTTCGGGCGACTCACGTTTAATCCCGAACAGAGTACTTTCAGTCACAGTTAACTCTCCATCCTTCTATTAGAACTTAGGTTAAGGTCCGTCAAATCAATGGTTCTGGACTCTAGAACCCTTACGCGCTTCAATCCAGGCCAACCGCTCCTGGATCTGCTGCTCAAAGCCCCGGTCACTTGGCTGGTAAAAAGCCGTTCCGGATAACCCTGCTGGAAGACACTGCATGTTTGTGACCGCATCCTCTTCCTTATGGGCGTGCTGATAGCCTTTCGCATATCCCATCTGCTTCATCAAGCCGGTCGGCGCATTTCGCAGGTGAAGCGGTACCGGTTCAGCCACCGTAGTATCGATTGTCTCGTTCACTCTGTTCATTGCCTGATAGGTCGCGTCTGACTTGGCAGCTGTCGATAGATAGATAGTCAGTTGGGCGAGCGCTAAATCTCCCTCAGGTACGCCTAAAAAGTGAACCGCCTGCATGCAGGCCATCGCCTGTTCAATGGCTCGCGGGTCTGCCAGCCCGATATCCTCAGAAGCCATACGCACCAATCTGCGCACCAAGTAGAGTCTGTCTTCCCCGGCCTTCATCATTCGACCAAGCCAGTACAGCGCCGCATCCGGATCGCTCGATCGGACCGACTTATGCAAAGCGGAGATCAGGTTGTAGTGTTCTTCGCCCGATTTGTCGTAAAGCAGTACCTTCCTTTGGAGGGCGCCAGCTACCGCTTCACTATCGATTACCCCTTCCTTGGCTAGTTCTGCCGCAATCTCAAGAGTGTTCAACGCCGATCGCGCATCGCCATTCGAACCCGTAGCTATCTCATCGAGCAGATCAGGCGAAACCTTTAGCTCTAATTCACCCAAACCCCGCACCGGTATTTGCAAGGCTCGCCTCAAGAGCAGCGCGATGTCGGCCGTGCTCAAAGCGGCTAAAGTGTAGACCTTCGTGCGAGAGAGCAGCGCCGAGATGACTTCAAAGGAGGGGTTCTCGGTGGTCGCGCCGATGAGCACCACGTCTCCACGCTCCACCGCCGGCAGAAAGGCATCCTGCTGGCCCTTGTTGAAGCGATGGATTTCGTCAATAAAAAGGACCGTCTTGCGGCCCATCCGCCGGGCCTTTTCAGCATCCGCCATCACGGCTTTGATCTCTTTTATGCCGCTTAGGACAGCACTAAACGGTACAAAATCAGCGTGGCTTCGAGTGGCGACTAACGAGGCGAGAGTTGTCTTGCCCGAACCGGGTGGCCCCCAGAGGATCAGCGAGGTAAGACGGCCACTCTCAATTTGTGCGCGCAAAGGCTTGCCCGGACCAAGTATATGTTCCTGTCCCACGTACTCGTCGAGCGTGCGCGGACGCATACGGTCGGCCAGCGGACGGCCTATCAGGTCTTCCGCGGGCTGCCCCGGGGGGGTCGAGTCAAAGAGGCTCACCTGACACCTCTTTGCCGCGCTGCTTCGTAGAGCGCCACGGAGGCCGCTATGGATGCGTTGAGTGACTCCACGACGGTGGTAGGGATAGCAATGGGCACTGAATTACGCAGAAATGCGGGGGACACACCTGCGCCTTCGTTGCCTATAACAATTACACCAGGAATCTCGAAGTTGGCGTTGACCAGTGATCTTTCCCCGTCAGCAGTTAATACGTAAACAGGGAGCTTTTGGGAGCGGAGGCGCACAACTATTTCCTCTTGCGGCAGCTGTTCCAGAACGGGGAGGCGGAACAAGGAACCGGCTGCGGCCCTCAGGACTTTGCCGTTCGAGATCCGGGCACAACCGTTGGCGAGAATGAGTCCGCTCGCGCTAAACGCCTCCGCCGAGCGGGCAATTGCACCGACATTGCCGGGATCTTGAATGGCATCGAGGACGACCGTTAGCCCCCGCCCCGAGACAACATCTTCCCAGACCCAGCCTCGCGGCCGCAGTAGAGCCAACAGGCCCACCGGGGTTTCTGTCGTCGTGATCGAGGCGAAGGCACGCGCCGAGACTTCAGTCACAGCAACCCCGGCCTTCGCCAGAAGCTCGGGAAACTTCTGCCGCGCCTCAGCTGTGCAGAGAATCTGCTCCACGCGCCACGTGCTTTGTAAAGCCTCGCGAAGAAGATGCGGACCCTCGGCCACGATGAGACCGTCAGGCGTGGGCCGTCCTTTGGTTGCGGCGTCTCGCACTTGATGCAGCAGCGGATTGTGAATGCTGGTCAGGGGCAAGTTGGTAAATAATGCCTGGAGCGGTAGACTGGCCTTCGACCCGGTTTCAACTCGATAATGGTTGCAAATGTGAGAGCGAGCCGCATCAGGTGGATCTCAGCGACAGTTGGCCTTGCCGCTTTGTGCCTGCTTCTAGGCTACCTGTTCTTTATTTCCAGGCAGATCGAAAAGCAGTCGAACACCGATGAGGTGCGGCCGGTCGACGTAATTATCGTCATGGGCGCGGCCGAATATCGCGGCAGACCTTCGCCGGTGTTGCAGGGGCGGCTCAATCATGCGTTGTTACTTTATAGGCGCGGAGTGGCCAACTACATTCTGACGACGGGCGGCGCGGGCGGCGACCCGGACTTCACGGAGGGTGAAGTCGGACGCGCTTACCTCGCCCGGCATGGCGTCCGATCCGAAGCGGTTATCACGGAAAGTGAGGGCTCGACCACCGCGCAAAGCATCGACTCGGCTGCTGAAATTATGCACCGCATGAATCTCCACTCGTGCATTGTCGTGAGTGACGGATACCACATCTTTCGCGTCAAGAGATTGCTCGAAGCACATGGCATCAAGGTGTATGGCTCCCCCCGCCCCGCCACTCGCTCTCTCACCCGGAATGAGCTGCGCTGGCTGTACTTAAAGCAAGCGGTGGGGTTCGTTCTGTGGCAAGTAGGCGTGAATGTATAGCGCCGGCTTGGCTACAACGGTGCGACCTGCGCCGCTGATCATTTGCAAGGTGCCGAGCTGAACTCTGCCACATAGTCAGGCAATGCAGCGAGAACCAGTCTAACCTTCGACAAGGGATGCTCAGGAAAGCGCGCGTCGTAGCACTCGTCGTCGGACATGAAATGAAGAACACTACGGTCAACCCCGTCGTATTGAGCGTCGTAAGGATCCTGCGCCCAAGAGGATTCATACTCCTGCATCGTAAGCGTCCCAGCATTTAGAAGTTCCGCTGTGACGATGGCCTCTCGCACGCCGGTCGTTCCATGCTCCCCATCCACAATGGTCCAAACCTGAGAACAAGGTTGCCCAGGCACAAGGAGCATGCCCGTGAAAGTATATGACTGGGACTGGAGTCGCTTGTAAATCAAGCTAAAAGCGCCAGGCTTTCCGAAGCCGGAGCGGACTTCGATCAGTCCACCGTTTCGTCCTTTCGCAAGCTCTCGGGCATATGCCTGCAGTGAGTTTTCGTTCGGCATTCCAGGTAGGCCCAAAGATTTGAGAGATGCAAACGACAATACCGCTCCGTCCGAATCCCGCCAAACCCGCAAGTTATCGCGAGAAGCTTCTTCGCTCCAGCCCGGCATGGTCATCGGTATCGCATGCGTGCCTTCCGGAGATTGCGGGGCGCTCCTACCGCCTAGAAGTCGGCTCCACCAGGACATTTCCAAAGCCTCCCCGTGAGAGATCTGAACATCCCGCATGCATGAATTCGAACGACTTCGTCTGTGGTGCCCGGGGCGGGACTTGAACCCGCACTCCGCTTGCGCGAAAAAGGATTTTAAGTCCGTTCTAGAGCTTCTCCCCGGCACTGAACGCCTCTGTTCTAAGACACTTACAAACCAACAGGCACGGCGAAGACATCACGAATTTTGGCCGCGTCATGCGGAGTTCCTACGGAGTGACTTTCTAGTTCGCGGCCCCCGACAAGAGCCTCTTCCCTCCCCTCGTTTAGACCCATTCTTCAGTTTCCGCGCGCGTCCTATGTGCGGCTATTCCCCCCAGGAGTTCCATTATGAAAAACAATGCCCTTCGTGTTTCTAGTCGAGTTGCCCATTGGGGGCTTCTCTTCGGACTAACGGCAACCCTTGCGTTTGCCCAGACGAGTTCGTTTGGTCAAGCGGCGCAGGGAATCGCCACTGAGATGATCGCCATCGCCAAGTGGGTTGGCATCATTCTCTGCATCATTTGCGGCATCGGCCTGATGGCCGGCGGACCTGGCACTGTTGCCAAGGTCTCCGGGCTATTGCTTGGCCTGGTGTTTGCGCTATTCGCTTCGCCCATCATCACCTGGGTGCAGGCGCTTTAGGAAGCAACTATGGCCAGGCCTGCTGCCAAAGCTCTGAACAAGCCTTTGCTGATTGTCGGCATCGACAGGAAGCTGGCGGGCCTGGCTTTCATTCTTTCCGTGATCGTGGGAGCCAACGATGGAGGTTCGAAGATTGCCGCCCTCCTGCTGTTCGTCGGTCTGTGTGTCGCAGGCCGACGGCTCACGCGAAAAGACCCCAATATTTTTCTGGTGCTGAACCAGGTTCGGAAGCAGAAGTCCCTCTACGATCCTGCGAAGCGCGACTGGTTCCGAATTCGAATTCAAAGGGAAGGGAGGTAACGATGGTGAGTCTCAAGAAGTTCGTCAAGCCTTATCAGGAAGCCGGAGCGTTTCACTCGCTCTTTGCCCCTCACTGCTTCATCGATGACCACGTTTTCCTGACGAAGGCAAACCAGCTCGGTGTGGTGCTGCGCGTGGAGGGTATCGACTACGAATGCCTGACCGAAGCAACGCTTGAAAGCTATACGAAACGAGCGGCAGCGGCTTGGCGCTCGTTCGATGATCGATTCCGGATTTACCAATATGTGGTCAAGCAGGACCGCGCCGCTATCGGCCGGGCTGACGAGTTTCTGAATCCCGCTGTTCGCCAAACGGTGCAGAACCGATCAGAGTATCTGAGTTCGAAAGCGCAGGGTCTCTTCACCATCCAGATTTTCTATGTCTTGCTGTTCGAGCCCGGAGCGCCCGGTGGTCTTCGTGCGATCTCGAACAAGAAGGTCCTTCGGATCCTTGCTCATCAGCTGGAGCGGAACCGCAATACTCTGCTGGGACATGTCGAATCGTTCCAGCGAACCATCGGTGATCTGCTCGGGCTCTCGCTGTTGGGCAAGAAGGAGTCGTTTGCATTCCTACGACTGCTGACGAACCTTGACCCCGAGATCGCAGCAACAGGGCGGCTGAAGTACGACCGCCATATCGATTACTTCCTTCCGAGTTTGCCGCTGGCTTGCACGGACGAGGGACTCCGGATCGGTGAGGCGCATCTAGAAGTTCTTTCGCTGAAAGAACCGCCTGCTATGACGTTCCCGAACGTTCTGCGGCATCTGCTCGCCATTGAAGCGAACTTCATTCTCTGTAGCGAGTTCAAGCCGGTTCTCAACGAGAAGGCGATCACGACCATCCGCGCGGCTCAGAACCACTTCCACTGGTCGCAGTGGGTTTCGGACCTGCCGTCCATCCTCAGCATGGTCATGAATCGCGGCAATCGGGAGAACGTGATTGTAGACAAGTCCGCGTTGAATGATGTGGAAGAGCTAGACACCACGCTCGCTCGCATTAAGAACGAGGGCGAGTACCTGGGCGAGTTCTCCTTCACGGTCTTACTGTATGGCTGGGGTGACAAAGCCCGGCTGAAGAGCGCGGCGGCCGATGTCGTCAAGATCTTCGGCAACCACGAAGCGGCGTTGATCCAGGAGACGTACAACGCGCTGAATGCCTATCTCGCGATCATCCCGGGCAACAACGCTTTCAATCTTCGCCGCACGTGGCTGCTGAGCGGCAACTATGCGGATTTGTCGTTCCTGTATGCGCCTTCCACCGGCGAGAAGAGCAGTCGGCATTCTCGGGGCGCGCACCTGGTCGTACTTGAGACCAACGACGCGACACCGTTCTTCTTCCCTCTGCACGAAGGGGATCGTCTCGGAGCGCTGCTCTTCGGCGCACCCGGCGCGGGCAAGTCGGTGCTTGGCGAATCTATTCATCGACCATTCGCAGAAGGACTCGCCGCGCACCTTCATCCTGGATCTCGGCGGCAGTTACCGGCAGATCACCCAGAAGCATGGCGGCTCCTATCTGCATATGCAGTTCGGGGAAGGGCGGCAATCTTTCCGCATCAACCCATTCAGTTCTGCCGGGTACAGCGGACAATCTGCAGTTTCTGTTTACGTTTGTCCGGCTGCTGCTCACGAACAGCGGCTACGAGCCTTCCGTTGACGACGATCGGGAACTGTTCGAGGGCGTCGAATCGATGTACGTGTTTGCTTCCGATCAGCGCACGCTTCGCAACCTGGTTTTGGGCTTGCCGCCGCACCTGAGCTCGGCTTTGCGCCCCTGGATTGCCGGTGGGCAGTACGGTTCGCTGTTCGACAACGTGGAAGATACGCTGACGTTCTCCCGGTTCCAGACGTTCGACTTCCAGGGTGTGGATGAGCTCTATCCGCAGATCCTCGAGCCCCTTTTGTTCTACATTTTCCAGCGCATTAGCCAAGTGGTGTACGATCCGGCGCTCTTACAGTTTCCTAAGCAGCTCTGGGCGGACGAAGTGTGGCGCTTTCTCGCGAATGGAACGGCACGGCAGTATCTTGTGGCGGCCGGCAAGACCTGGCGGAAGCACAACGGCGGCATCGGCCTGATTACGCAGTCAGCCGCCGACCTGCAGAGTGCCGGCGTACTGGACCTTGTCAATGAGGTCTGCCCGACGAAGATCCTGCTCGCGAATCCCGGTGCGGATCTGGCGAGCTATGGGCGCATGTTCCGGTTCAATGAGCGGGAAGTCGAACTGTTCTCGGAGCTGATTCCGAAACGGCAGTTTCTTTGGAAGACCGCCAGCCGTGCCAAGGTCCTGAACGTCAACTTGGACCCGCATGCGTATTGGGAGTACACAAATTCACCGTTTGACAACGAACGCCGGAATCAGGCGATCCGTGAGCACGGCCTGGAAGAAGGTCTGAAGGTTTTGGCCGCTCAGGCCAAGTAAGGAGAGGTTTATGGTCCTAATACTTCCTGCCCTCGTTGACCAGTTCTTCGATCGGAATGCCGCCGAGTGTATTGCGTTCGCGGAGTTCAAGAATGCGTTCCACTGCTTCGGCAGGTGTCATGCGCAGCCTCGACGCTTTGGCTTCTCTTTTGATCAGCTCTTCCAGCGCCATCTGAATGATCGCTTCGGGCGGACCCAAATGCGCGACTCGGCGGAGAAGTTCCTCAGCACGAGCAGTGAGACTGACCGTCACGTTCTCGAAGCTAACACATTCGGCGCAAGTGGGGAAGGAAGGTCCTGCGGTGAATAGAAGCGTATTTCGGGGTTTTTACTTTAGGAAGTTTAAAAGGGCAGCTCTTACGCTCGCTTGTTTAGGCATTCCTTGCATTCCCGGGACTGCGGCGGATGTGAAGGTCCTGGCCGGAGACCCCAGCACAGTCAGCCGCACGGTCACGTATCACGACACCGATATCGTTCCGATCTCAACGGAGGTTCGGTTCACGACTCTGATCGAGCTTCCAAAAGAGGAGTCGATCCTGGAGGTCACCTGCGGCGACAAAGAGTACTGGCCGGTGAACTGGACCGGCAATCTGGCTTACGTCAAACCGGCTAAGCCCGGTGGTCGGACCAACATCAATCTCATCACCGCTAGCGGGAACGTCTACAGCTTTCTGGCGACGGAAGTCTCGGGGAACGCGGATGCGCATGCGGAACTGAAGGTCTTCGTCAGCCCAGCGGATTCGAGCGCCATCGTGGCGATGAAGGACAAGCCGAAATTCATCCCGGCCGATTCCGTGGCGGTCTACAAGAAAGAAGCCGACGACGCTCGAGCGCAACTCGCTTCGCAGCAGACCGCGATGCGGCAGGAAGCGGAGAGGGAGCGTTCCCAAATCCGGACCGAGTACCCGGCCACGATTCGGCACGACTATAAATTTGCGGCGACCTCAAAAGGTCCCTTCCGCGTCACGGCCATCTACCATGACGATCGCTTCACGTACATCGAAGCCACGCCACAGGAAGCACCTTCGGTGTACGAGATCAAAGACGGCAAGCCCAGCTTGATCCAGTACCAGTTCAAAGATGGCCGCTACACCATTCCGAAGATCTTGGATGACGGTTATCTCCGGGTGGGCAAAAGCGAACTGAAGTTTCACCGCGAGACTGCGGGCTAAGAGGAAGCGATGCCCGAAGAACTGTCCACTCCTCCAGCTGGTACCGCCGAGCCGCAGCCGATGCCCGATCCCGAAAAGCTGAAGCCCAGCGGACTCAGCGACAAGCACAAGCGCTACATCTACTTCGGGATCGCCGGCGTGCTGGTGTTCCTGATCCTCGCCAACATCGTCGGCTCGAACCGGAGCAGTGCTCCGAAGGCGGAACGACAAGTTCCAGCGGGGCAGCGAGAGAACCCTAGTCCCGCGCAGATTCGAGATTGGGAGAACAGTCTGAAGCAAGCTGAGGCGCAGCTGCAGCAAGAGACGCGGGCTCGGCAGCACCAGCTAGATGTCGCCCGTGGAACGGAGCAGACTCCAGGCGTCCCGGCCCCGACGACCATGGAGGATCTGCAACGGGCCGCAGCCCTGAACGACGCGGCAATCGCGCGTCAGCAGTGGCAACAGAACGCGTCGTTGCAGGGCTCTGTTCGGGTCTCAAAAGTCCCAAATCGAGACGGAGCAAGCGCAGCAGGCTTACAAGTCGCTCTTCGCCGACAACTTAGTCCGGCAGGAGTCTCCGGCTTCCTTTCATTCGGAGCCTCGTTCAGAAGCGTCTCAGAGCACTTCGGCTACAGCAGCGACGTCCACCGATTCGGCTGCGCAGTCGAAACCCGAAGCCGACAAGAACCGCAAGCCGTTGGACTTCGATCCCAACTCACAAGGGACGGTTTGGCTGCCCGAAGGGACCGTGATCGAGGCGGTCCTGACGAACCGGCTGGATGGGGATGCCGCGGGTCCGGTGGATTGCATGGTCACGGGCGACGTCTACCAGCCCGGAACGCGCGTCCTCCTGATTCCACAAGGCGCTCGGGTACTCGGGGAGGCTAGCAAAGTTTCGTCACTCGGGCAGGCTCGCCTGGCCGTCTCCTTTCACCGCATTCTGGTTTCCGGGCTGCGGACGTACTCCATCCCGCTCGACAAGTCGATGCCGGCGTTGGGTCAAGCCGGAGATGTGGGGTTGCACGACAAGGTCAACAACCACTATCTTTCGATCTTCGGTGCCAGTCTGGCGGTCGGAGCCATTGGCGGACTCGCGCAGATCGGCAATGGCACGGGCGGCTTCGGGTACGACCCGTCGGTTGAGCTGCGAAACGGCATCACCCAAAGCACAGCTCAATCCTCCGACCGAATCCTGGATCGGTTCCTCAATCGCATGCCTACGATCACGATTCGCGAGGGCACGCGCGTGCGGATCATCCTCACCGACGATCTTCGTGTTCCCACGTACGACGCCATGGCAGCCACGCTGCCCAACTTGAACCTCACTCACAAAGGAGATTTCTAAATGGACTCGCAGACAGAACAATTGATTCGTAGTGACATTCACCTCCGGCGTTCGCCGATCTATGTCGCCCTGTTCGTATTCTTTGGCTCCATTGCCGGCTTTGCCCTGCTCGGTGCGCTCGGCTATGTGGCCCGACTCCTTCACTCGTCCGGACATGCGCACTAGGAGATGGCCATGAAGAAGAGAGCCGTTACTTTGTTTCGTGGTGCGCTGGTCAGCGTTGCTGGACTGCTCGCACTCAACCTGTTGTTTCCCAGCCGAGCCGCCGCGCTGTTCGGGTTTGGCGACATTGTTTTCGACCCGACGTCTTACGCGACTCTCGGTCACATCTGGTCCCAGGACATCAGCAACTACGCCAAGCTGATCGAGACCGTCACCCAGCTCGAAAAGATCTACGCCAACGGAATGCAGATGTACAACCTGGGCGTCGCCATGTCGAAGAGCTTCAACGGCGCGAACAAAGCGCAGTGGGCTGCTGTAGCTCAGCTCGCGGTAAACGATTACACGCAAGACAAGTACGGCGAGAGCCGCGCCTGGTCGCAAGCCGTCAGCGGTAGCCCGTCGCAAGTGCCAAACGCCTGGCAGCAATCCACCATTGCGCTGAGCAACGGGATCAACCTGACCGGCCAAACCGTCGGCCAGAGTCCCGCTCTGGCGCGCCTGGCCAGCATTGAAGCACTGGATGGATCTTCCACGAAGTGTCTATCGACGATTTCCCAATATCGTGGCAACTCGCTGGTGAACCAGCTCGGGCCGATTCTCAAGCTCGCGATTGCTCGGGCAGACGGTACTTCGGCCACCAACAGTCAGATCCAGCAGCTGAATATCTTGGCGGCGGAACACGAGCAGGGCAATACCGAATCGCGGGCGCTGGGCCAGATCAACGCGTGCCTGGTGGAGCAGCAGGTCTTAGCCAACAAGATTCAACGGGATGCCATGACCGAAGACATGAACTTCCGGTCTCAGTATCACGGCTATGTCGCTTCCGAAGGGCCGCAATGGGGCGGGGCATCCTCCGCTCTCAACTCTCATTAACTCGAGGTCAACATGTTCACTGCCGTCAACACCAAACTCTTGATCGGAATCCTCCTGCTCCTGGCTGGGATCGTCTCGTACATCGCGGACCAACGCCACCTGCAGAACGCGGAGCAACAGAAGGTCGATAGCGCTTTCCAGCAGATGCGGACAGAAGGTCCAAGAGCATGCCCTCAGGCTGGGCTAAGTCGCTCAAGAACAAATAGCCATGCTGCGCTTCCCCCTTCTCGTTCTGGCACTCGTCGCCGTGCCTGCGCTGTTCGCTCAGTCAGGAGCGATCCCGGTGAACAGCGGCACGGTGGATTACATCACCACGATCACCGGCGCGATCGACAGCCTGGTGACCTCCGGTGGTGCGCTCTTCGTGTCAACCGGGAACCAGATCCTCACGTCGCTGGCATCATCATGCTGGTCGTCTGTGGGCTTCGTTTGGCCGCCGAAAGCGCGTCCCGGCATCACGGCGAGTTTGGCTTCCCAGCCTTGATTCAGTTCTTCGCTTTGTTTCTGATCGCAGAGGCTCTGATTCGTTATTACGACTCGCCGCTGCCCTGGACCAGCGTCAGTGTCTCGCGCATTCTGCCGGATACGGCGCGATACTCACCGGAACCATCGACCTGACCGTGCTCGACACCCTGATCGGCAAGATCAATGCTCTGGTCTCGGGCAGCGAGCAGCCGTCTTTCATGAATCCGGTGATGATCTTCGTCTACTACTCGGTTCTGATGGACATGACGCTGATCCAGGGTGTTCTCTTTACGGTCAACATTCTGGCCTTCGTCTTCATCGGAATAGGCTCTCTGCTCGGTCCACTGTTCATTCCGTGGATTGTGGTTCCGAAGTTGAACTGGCTGTTCTGGAACTGGGTGCAGTTCATGCTCCAGTACAGTTTCTATCGCGTAGTGGCGAGCGCCCTGACTTATGTCTGGGCGACGGTGATCGTCAGCTTCATCGACCGATCGATTCACGGCGACTACACGCTGGCTCACTTCCTGGTCATGCTGCTGCCCCTGGGTGTGCTGAACATCGGCCTCTTGTTTAGTGTTCTCAAGATCGGCGGAGTCGTGAGCGATCTCTTCAAAGGCGCAGCCAGTGCCGGGAGTGGTTTCGTGGGCAGTGTGACCGGCGCCGTCACAGGAGCGTTCAAGTAATGGCGAACCCCATGTTAACGGCGGCACTTCCCCCCATCGAGCAGGCCGCTCACCAGGAGTACGAATACTACGGTTCGACCCTCACCACCAACACGGCCCTGAAGGCGGTGGTGGTTCTTTTGGCCGGTGCGATTGCAGCCCTGAGCTTCGCGTTAGTGCGGACCAGTAACGCCGCCGCACACGTGAAGCCGCTGGTCATCCGAGTGAACGAAGTTGGACGCGCCGATGCGCTCGCTTACCAAGACTTTGCTTACAAACCGCAGGCTCCGGAGATCCGTTACTTCCTGACCCAGTTCACGGTCGATTACTACTCGCGCAATCACAAGACGGTGGCCCAGCGGTATGTGGAAGCCCTGTACTTCCTCGACCGGCCATTGTTCTCCGCCATGGACGCCCGAGATCGCCGGTCGCAGTGGCTGCCGAAGTTCCTGCGCAATTCCGATGACGACATGGAGGTCGTCGTCAACAACGTTGTCATCGAAGAGCTCCGGACCGAGCCCTATCGCGCCCGGGTGGAGTTCACCAAGATCCTTACCAACTCCGCCGGTGCTGAAACCCGGCGAGAAAACTGGGCGGCCGAGTTCGTCTTCCGGATCAACCGGGAAGTGCCGAACGCCCTCATCTGCATAACCCGCTTGGCCTCGCGATCACGTACTTCCGCGAAGATCAGGCCTTCAATTAACCCCGAAGGAGAACCCATGTCAGCACCCTTGATTGAACCCGAAGATAGACAGCCGGACAGGACTTGAGATCCGGCTTCGGCCTGAGATGGCCCGCGAACTCCGTGCTTACGGTGAGTACGCGAACGGCAGTCCGCCAGCTACGTTGTGTCGGCAGCGTTAAAGCGATTGTTCCGCGAAGACAAAGGCTTCAGTCGTTCCGCGAAGCCAACCCGAATGCAGGCTCGCCCAAGGTTCAGAACATCCGCAAGAGCAACTCAGCGGCGACCCAGGAGCAGCCTGAAGTCGCCGGCAGAAATAAGCCAGCAGTGAGGTCAAAGATGAACCAGTTTCACACCCCAGATTCAACCTCCAGAAGCAGCCGTTGTCGCTTCGCTCCAGCAGCATCGAACCCGGCAGAAAAAGGCGATGCTTCGCATCGGGTGTCTCAAAACGATATGCCACCCCTTCCAGGTTGCTGGCGGGGGAGAACTGTTGGCCCATCGGTAGATGTTGAATTCCAGTCTCCCAGTCGGAAACCGCTATTTAGGAGGCGATCTGCACACCACTAAGCAGCCAGAAAACACTAACAGTCGAGCGTCGGCGCAAAACATACTCCCGAGGAAGAAAAGCGCATCAAGGGTGCCGCGAGACAAGCCGGGTTGACGGTTAGCGAGTGGGCTAGACACACGCATCTAGATGCGCTCGAAGTACCACCGTGGTCGCACGTTCTCCTGCGCGAAATCATGGCGCTCCGGAAGATCGTAATCGCTATTCAGCTCGACAACGTACAGGGGCAGACACCGACCGAAACCCGTCTGCGGAGCATTATCGAGAACGCAGAAAGCACCAAGCACGCAATGGCAGAATCTCGACTCCGTTCGACCAGCAGAGGGGACCGAAATGAACAGTAACTCACAGCCAGTTTGGCCGCAGCGAGCCCCCGTTTTCCGGTTCATCGGAATGTCTTGAGCGTCGTGTTTGGAGTCTTGTTTTTGCGGGTCTGGTTTCATACGGTCGGCTGCTCCACTGGAGCGGTTCTACTTCCCGACTTACCTGCGCCTGAGCCTGTTTGGCAGCTTCAGTTTGGGCCACAAGCAACCTAAG
>CAWBUH010000006.1:0-633786 GCA_963791935.1 Terriglobia bacterium
CGATGTGTTTGCTAATCCGCGTTCTATCCAATTTGGAAGCAGACCTCCAACTTTCAGACAGCAAATCCTAATGGCTCTGCCCTCGCGCCCGCAAGAATAGGGGCCTCCGGTTTCGGGCGGCACCCCTCCCGCTGCGCTCCTTCCCCGAAAAGCTTTGCTCCCCGATCTTGTCCGGTTGCTACCCCGCTCTCGCCAGCAAGGATCGCTCAGCAGCAAGGAGGAGGAACGCAGCGGACCTGCCAAGCGCGGCCCGCACCGGCTGTGTTACCTCTTCTGCCGGGTAAATCGAGGTTTGTGTGAGCAGCATAAGAGTGGCCCTTCCTTACATGACGAACTGAACTTTCTGAGTCTGAGACTTTTGAACGTGCATTGAAAGCGAAAGAAAAACTCGACGGACTTATCGGTCCTACTTCCTTCGAGGTCGCCCTTTGCGTGGTGGCTGTGCGGGCGCAGGTACTGCAATGTAATCGTCTTCTCGCTTGTGCGCCGCCGTGGCCGGCTCCGAGAACCCATAGATGTTCTGGCACCAGGTCTCAATCAAGCGTTCCGGGTTCCCGCTGCAATCGATCATGAGCCTGTTCTCAGCGGGTACCGGCTGGCCAGCGGGCGGCACGGGCGGATAGGGAGGTTGGCTCGTGATTTTGAAGACGTAAAGGGTGTTCTGATTATCAAGAAAACTGAGCACGCAGCTCGCGATCTGATTAGCGGAGAGATCGTAACTCGCGAAACTGGGATTTACGTCCTGGTCCGGCGTATCTGTGCAGACTCCGTATCTCACAAATCGAATGGCGTTAGCCGGTGAGTCACCGAATGAAACGTGAATGGGTGACGTAGCCGGATTCGGATTTGGTAAGCCACCCGTGCCGCCAACGGCAATGATCAGCCCGTCGCCCGTTGTCTGCATGTTGCCAACCGCGTCGTCGACGGAGTAGGCATACACATATTGTGCATTGAGGTATTGCGGATCGTGAATCAGTTGGACGTATGGGTTGAATTCACCCGTAGGCCAGTAATTCAAGGCATCGAAGTCCGACTTGACCGCTTGGTACTGTGCATAATTGTTTTCCCGGTATCCCGGAGTATCTTCAAGCAAGTTAGTTTCTGCACTGCAGTTCGCATTAAATGGGCCCCAACCGTAAACGTGCGCGAGCATTGCATCCTCGTCCAGATCCTTGGGGTCAGTAACGGGCGCCTTACTTTGATCGCATGTGCCGGAAAAAGCGGAGCTGTAGTTGTTGATGTAATTCGCGTAGTTGGCCGCGAAGAGGTCGTGAATATTGCGTATAGGAGCACAAATCGGGTCTGCACCTCCTGCCGTGCATTGGCTCCATAACGTTTTCATGTTCTCGATAGGAGCCCACGGCGGCGCCGGTGTAAGATTTGCCTGGTCCAGCATGATGTGCAGAGCCGACGGTACTCTCAGGATTGTTTCTCCTTCATCATCGAGATACTGCGGCCAGCCTTTGAATGCGGGCGTAGCGAGGAACTTCTGTAATGCGGCCTTGAAAGGATCGATTCCCTGTATCGTGCCGATCCAACCTACCACCGGATTGTTGTGCGGCTCCATTGCAGCCGGCAGGTAAGCATTGTCCACATAAGATACGTCGTAATCAACGTTCTTGACGTCCAGCTTGTAGGGATCCTTCGACAGGTCGATTGCGCCCAACGTGTACTCGGTAATCTGAACGGGATCGTTAGAAGGAAGTTCGCCTCCGGTATCCTCGAAGAGTTCCAAGGGCTGCTGACACGCGGTACACGTTGGGACAACTGCACCCGCGGCGGGAGTGATGGGGTTTTGAGTGGGTCTCGCTATGTAGTCCGATTGCAGAGCTTTCGGCGGCGCGCCATCGGAATATAGGCTCGCGTAAAGCGAGATCCGCCCGCCATTCCACCAATCCACGTATTGATCGGCCATCTTTGGATTCACCTGACCGGCGGGAACTAACTGCGTGTAGAGCGGCAGCGTTACTGTTACGCTGCCATGCGGCGGGATGCCGGTTCCAGTGGGATTGATATAGAACCGGAACGTGTGGGGGGTGGGGTAAGGGTTGTCGGCAAGCTTAGTTTTCGGGACGTTGAAAGCAGCTTGCAACCATGCATCGACTATGTGCCCTCCCGTAGAAAGCACGGGATAGATACTGTAGGTGTCAGAATCATTGTGAAGCTCAATGGTCATCGAGGGTACGGCCTGTGCGCCCCTGACGCGAGCATCTATTGGAAAACAGCAGGTCAAGAATCCCGCGAGCACGGCGCAGCTTACTGAAACAGGGAGGTTCATGAGGTCGGTCCTTTCTTGGTTAGCCCCGAGTACAGATTCACGCCTCTCGGGTTGGCTCAGACATTTGTACGTGCCGCGCCGGCAACCGCGCGGCGCTTGGATGGGGATATCTCGCTTGGTGCTGAGCAGTGTTCTAGCTCAGCGCCAAGCGTAGTTTGTTTGCGTTTTGTGGTTACCGCTTTGCCACCGCGGTGCTCGGTTGTGCGAGCGGTCCCGAAGTAACCGGCTTTCCTTTATACCAGTACTGAACGCTCCGCAAACTCTGCTTGCGTTGGAGTTCCTCACCATATAACTGGGCACCGGACACATCGTCTGAGTTGCTCATGGCTTCCTTATCTTGCGGATGAGCGGCAAAGAAGGTCGTAGTAGCAGCGTCGTCCTCGCTCCGCAGGGCGCGCATATCCGGTTCGGCCGGCGACGAACCGCCTACGTATTCCGCTTTTGCGAAAGCGCAGGATTGCGAATCGCACAGTTGCACCATTAAGTCGGCGTCCTTCTGCGTGATTTCGCTGTCACCGTCGAGATCGCATTCCTCGCCGCAGGCGCTTGCGCCTATATTCTTTTTGAGATCACGGTTCAGCATATTGAGGTCGTGACGATCTACGCGTCCATCGCCGTTCAAATCCCCAGGGGCCCGGCGCACATTTACCAGAACGTCTCCCAGGGCCATGGGTCCTCTGGCTGTCTGGATCACCGCGTAGAGATGGTGCGGTCCCTTTCTTTGGGGAGTCCAGGTGAACCAAGAAGAGGTCCCGTCCGGAGTTACCCCGTGCAGAGTTTTGATCGCGACGGTTTTTGTGTAGCGATTGCCAGGCTTGCCGTCGAAGATAGACACGTGCCCGTGTAGATTCGAGATCGCACTGCTGAACCCCGAGATACGCAACGACAGCGGCTGGTGGAGATAGGCCACTACCCGCTTCTGCCTCTTCGGGCGCTTACCTCTCGCAGCCTCAGATTCGGCCAATAGCACTAGGCTGGTGTTCGCGCTGCCTACCCCAAGAGTGCCATGCGTGGGTTCCGAGGCACGGGACCCGCCAAGCGACCCTCCCGATGAGCGCTTGGCCACCGAAATTAAACCCCACCCCTCGTTATTCTGGCCCGGATCCACTTTATTCTCATTCGAGAAGTTATCCTCGCAGGGCACGGCAGCACAGGGCGGCTCCGGTGGATAAAGCTCGGCGGTATTTGAGACCAGGTCAACATACACTCGATACTCAGTGAAGCCGGCGCTTTGAGGTCCAAAACCCTGTGTACTCCACATCAAATAGGCAGGGGCGTTTTCACGCGCGTCTAGAGTGAAGTTGGATGTGCCTCCGGTCGGTTGTGTCGCGCCGATCCCGATGACTGTACGGGCGCTGGCAGGGCAAACCCGTCCTGGTTTACCCGTCGTCAGCATGTTGGCGCATATCTCGTTATGGGTGCCGCTGTCATACGGAATCAACGAAAACTGAACGGTGAAGTTTGCTGGCGTTGCGCTGATGCTGTAGTTGTAGACTCGCGCTTCTAAAAGCACTTTGTCGCCATCCTGCGGGTTGCTGCCGAGCAGTGAATAATCCCCTGTGATCGAATTGACTTCCGATTTCCTGATCACAAAGCCCTTCATGCGCTTCCGCGAAATCGATAGTTCGGGTTTCCAACCGTTGAATACGTTGTTGCTGCTGTACGTGCCGTCGAAACGATTCGGAAGATTCAATGCCGGGTCGGGTTGCGCCGAGTAGTTTGTGACCCAAAAGTTTTCCCCCGAGTTACTCGAGGTGAGGTCACCCACCCCGTAGGCCACTTTCAGTCCACCCACACTCGTGTTGTAAAAAATCGGGTAAAACGGATAAGCGTGCTCGGAGTCACCCTGGGGCGAATGCAACGTAATGCCTGTCGCCTGGTTCGTCGTACTGTCATTGGTGCTCAGGTGACCCCAATCTTGGCCTCCGTGAACATCGGTATCTGTGCTCGCTTTAGCTTGGCCGCCATTCCCTAAGAACTCGAAATCGACGCGGTAACTGTATTTGAAGTCAACGCCGGTACTCACTTTGTTGGTATAGTCCGTGCTGTCTCCGCTGCCTGTCTGGTGGAAAAGCGTCAGGTTCAGGTCGTGCGAGTTGCCGTTATAAAACAGCTGCTGGCAAGCAGCCAACGGTTTCACCTGGTTGCTGATACCGAGATTGGGGATTGTAATCGGGCCGATGTCCGCCGGACTCTGATCATCGTTGCCGCAAACCGCAACGCGCCCCGGATAAGAAAGGATGTTGCCGACTTCGTGAATCGGCTGGTACCAATCGACATCTCGTCCTCCGGGATTACTCGCCAGGTGTGGCCCGGGAATCACGATGTCATAAAACGCGTTGGGGTTGTTCGAGTCGCCTATATCTGTGTTCTGACCGTAGATGCGATATCTCCAAAGATCAAAAATCTGCGACTGCACAAAGAGACTGTCATCCTCACCCGTTGCCGCCGCTAGTCCGACAGAATAGGTGTCATATCCGGTTGTGTAGTGGTCATGCACGTGATCGTAATCGAAGCTGACTCTCGCGCTGAGTTTGGCGGTACTTTGTTCGGAAACGTCGGCGAGCGGCCCAGCGTCTGCGCCCACAGCCCAAGTGGCCTGAGCTGTGACCTTTTCTGAAACTCCGGCCGTCCAGTCGGTGTGGTCCTTCTCATTGCTTGCGTAGGTTGTCAGAGAGCTGTTACTCACGCTGGTACTGAAGCTTGGATAACGGCTGATTGTCACCACCTGCGCACCATTTCCCTGATCCAGCCAGGCGGCATGCTGAGGAGGCTGCTCAAGAACGTAATCGGGTTTGCCCGGATCCGTGAGTTCCATGTGCATGGGAGCACCAAGCCTGAGAGAGTTCCCGCTGACATCAGCCGCAATTGCAGGCAGACGCAGGTAGTTCAGGTTACGACCGAGTGCACCAGGCAGATCCACGGCACTTTCGGCGTCGACCCAAATCGAGCATAGCGGTAGCGGCGCCCCTATGTAGTACGGGCTATAAGTATCAGACGTTGCTTTGTCTGAACACACGAAGTCAGGATTGACTTTGGTGGGATCATCTTCCACCCGGGCGAGCTTCCATACCGCAGCCACCATTCCTCGATACACGTTGCGATTCGGGTACGGTTGATTATGATCGAATTCCAATCCCACCCCGGTAACGTAAATCGACCAAGTAGGATCAGGATTGCTTTTAGCATCATGCAAGGGGAGAACGGCTCCGGCCGTCATCGAAAGGTTCTGAAAAAGTTGCCATGAGCCAACTAGCCCGTTCTGCTGAGCGGCGATCTGGATCTTATCGTCATTCGTAATCTGCAGAATGGCCAAATGAGTATCTGGATCTTGCGCGAGCGTCGGATATTTCGTGGGGGACGCGCGCGAATTCCAAGCCATCGCAACTTGTCTGCGCCGATAATCAAAGCCGTTGTTGGGGTCGTAGTGAAATAAGCCCGGCACGGTCTGCACGCGAATGAATGCGTCAACATCGATGTTATCGACTTCGATTCCACCGGACGTTGTTCCGGGAATTGGTTCAAGAGCAACTGAATCGGACTGCGTGAGAGGCGCGGCCGTGGTGACCGCAATATTTTGTCCGATAAAGCTTCCGAACGCGGATGAGTCAATGTCGAGGGTAAAACCAGTAGACGTCGGCGTTACTGCCCAACTGCCATTGATTGCGGACCAGCTTCCGACAGCGCCAGCGATGGTGACAGTCTGCGGCATATACACACCGGAGCCGAGATTGACCGTGAAGTCTGTGGTGGAGTTGTTCTGGCCGGAGCTTGATGCCGCCGTGATGGAGCCCTGAGTTTGTCCTCCGGTCAGGAGGGAAGCGACGGGTTGAGAGACGAATGTCCCGCTCGTGTATTCGCCATTCGGATTGGGTGTACCCCACCAAGCTGCGGAACCAACCAGCAACTGATCGACTCCGGAGCCGTCGAAGTTTCCCGCTGACAGGCTGAGCGTAGCAACCATGCTGCGGTTCGGAATGGAGACTTCGTAGTTGTTTACAGGTGTGAGTGAGGCATTCGTACCATCGTTCTGATAGCGATAAATTACTACGGAGACAACCAGACCGGCCGTCCCCCTCATATAGGCGACAGCAAGCTCGTTGTGGCCATCTCCATCGAAGTCACCGATGCTGGTGGCAATAATGTTGTCGCCGGGCTGGGGCGCCCAGGAAGGAACGGTGGGTCTCCCTAAATTCAACTCTTGGTTGTAGATGTCTAAGATGCAATAGGCAAGATACTGGTTGTCGTCCCGGTTGATGGTCTGGGCCAAGACCGTTGGATTAGCGCCCCCGTTGTAGTTCAGCACTGCAATGTGTGGAACAGCACCGGCAGAGAAACAGTGTGGCGCGTTAAAAACGGTGTTCGGTTCCATCCATGCCACAACAACCTCATCATGGTAGTTACCTTGAGAGTCATACAAATTGTCCAGGTCGCCTACGGAGGTCGCAAAGAAATCTGCATAGCCAGTCGACCTTGGGGGCAAGTTACCGAGCATTGTGAGTCCGCTGCCGTCTTTGAAGCGCACAGCGAGCTTTGTGCCGTCTGTTTCGGAACGTTGCGCGACCACGACGTCGTCTTTGTCCGGTTTCAGGATGCGCCCGACGGCAGTCTGGATGTCGACCTCGTGAACCGGGATCTCACTTGACCACGGGAGTGGTGACACGGTTGACGTGGGATTCAGGTTGGCATCGAAGCTAACGCTGGCCGAGCGCCAGGGAGCGCCAGTGGCGGAGGGAAGCCCCAACGAGTAAATCTGCTCATCCCGAAAGAGCGTAAGATTACGGCTATTTCCCGCAGGATCCGTGGTTCCGGGCCGGAAGTTTGCGTCCTGTGCTTGAAGCGCCGATGCCCAGGCAGATACAACGAGGAAGGAAAGGATGCGTCGGTTCATTTAAACTGGTCCCCAGGTGAATGCTGAATTGCTCTCGATAGGTAAAGCGCAAGGTAGGAGCAAAACTCATCATTCAATCTGAGAACGGCGTTTGCCCATTAAAGGCCTAGGAACGCCCAAGAGGTCTCAGTGAACTTCCAAACCGGTCGAAATAGGCGGAATTTGCTGTGATATTCTCACTTGACAGCATCGAGACTTATGGAAACCGGAGCCCCCGGAGAAGTCACTGCGATTTTGCGCGACCTAAAGGCCGGTCATTCGGATGCGGCCGACAGATTGGTCCCGCTATTAATGCAGGAGCTGCGGACTCTGGCACGCTTGCACCTGCGAAGCGAACGGCCGGGACATACCCTCCAGCCCACCGCCCTCGTGCATGAAGTGTACTTGCGCCTGGTCACTGACCAGGCACGAGGCTGGCAAAATCGAGCACACTTCATCGGCGTGAGTGTATCTGTAATGAGGCGGATTCTTGTTGATCATGCTCGCCGCAAACGGGCACTCAAACGAGACGCCGGCGAACGAGTGGTAGCAGACCGGGAAGACTATGCCGGGTTTTCTCATGAACAGGCGGACGAATTAATTTCCCTGAACATGGCCTTGGACACGCTCGAAAAGCTGAGTCCACGCCAACGCCAAATGGTGGAATTGCGCTACTTTGGCGGGCTCTCCTTGGAGGAAACGGCGGAGGCGATGAATGTCTCGGCCATTACTGTGCAGCGAGATTGGATAGCCGCCCGGGCTTGGTTGAAGCAGCGGCTCCGGCCCAAAACATTGCCTGAATAGGCGTCCATGGGACCGGCAGAATGGGATGAAGTTTTAGAACTGTTCCATGCTGCACGTGAGATGTCGGGCAGAGATCGAATAGAGCTTCTCGATTCTGCTTGCGGAGAGAACACGGTATTCCGGAACGCAGTCGAGGATTTGCTGAGCGGTGATGAGTCTGCCGAAGGATTTCTCAGCCAGCCTCGGCTTACTTTACTCGCCAATGAACCGCGCGCGAACCGCATCGTGCCCGGCCAATACTTCGGGCGGTATGTCATGGAAGCTTTACTGGGGCGAGGTGGCATGGGCGAAGTCTGGTCGGCCCGTGATACCGATCTGGACCGATCTGTAGCTCTAAAATTCTTATCCTCGGAGGCTCTTGCGGCTTCAGAAGCGGAGCAAATCGCTTTTGAAGCAAAAGCTGCATCAGCCCTGAACCATCCGAACATCGTTACCATTCACGAGGTGATGCGCTCAGAATCATCAGCGCTCGCGATCGTAATGGAGTTAGTGGAAGGCGCGCCGCTTCGACAACCTAGTGGAGAACGCCTTCCATTGGCTAGAGTATTGACGATCGGTTCCCAGATAGCGGAGGCGCTCGCGGTGGCTCACGGCGGGGGCATCATTCATGCAGACATCAAGCCTGAAAACATTTTCTTGCGTCGAGATGGCTACATCAAGCTGCTGGATTTCGGACTGGCTCATAGGATCACGACTGACAGGCTGGCTATTGGCCGCCGCTCAGCTCTGGGAACCCTGCGCTATTTGTCTCCTGAACAGGCACGCGGAGAGTGGTTAACACCGGCGACTGACATTTTCTCCTTCGGCTTGGTTCTTTATGAGCTCGCAACCGGAAGGCACGCGTTCAAAAAGACCTCAGCAATCGACACAGCTCGCGCGATTCTCAGCGAGGAACCGTTGCTGGCGCGCTCTATCGACTCTTCCGTGCCGGTTCGTCTCGAAAAGCTGCTTCGGGCGATGCTGGCGAAGGAACCGGAGGGACGGCCCGGTGCACAGGAGGTGGCCGATGTCCTGCATAAACTAGAGGCTCCGCCCACCGCCCTTCCACTTTGGAAATGGATGATGGCCGCCATCACCTTGCTCGCGATCGGTCTCGGCAGCTGGTGGTGGCAGCAAGCGCGCGAGAAGCGCCATCCACCTTTGTTCCGCCAAATCACGACACTCGTTCCCGAAAACCGTGCGACAGCGGCCGCGATCTCTCCTGACGGGAAACTAGCTGCTTACGCCAATGTGGATGGAGTGTTTGTCCGGACTTTGGCGACTGGCGACACTAAGAATTGGTCCGCTCCAGCCGACTATGTTGTAGATCGACTCGCTTGGTTCGCTGACGATCGCAGGTTGCTCGCCAGTGGCTTCTCCACAATCACTTATATTCCGAGCGTCTGGTTGATTTCGGGAAACGGAGCGCCTCCGCGTCTGCTTCGGACGAAAGCCCGCGAAGCTTCGGCTTCCTTCGACGGGCGACAAGTAGTCTTCGTCACTGCTGATAAGTCGGAGATCTGGGTAGCAGCCGCCAATGGCGAGGCCCCGCGACGAATCGTTTCGGATCCGCAAGACCGGTTCGAGTTCGTGTTCTGGTCGCCGGACGGACGGCGGTTGATGTACGAACGGCATCGCCATTCGCCCCAGAAGGACACTCTAAATTACGAATCGATTGCGATCGCCACCGGGAAGACCCTTGTAACTGCCCCGGCGTACTCGATGAGATCGGGTGCCGCATTAGCGGACGGACGCGTTGTATTTCTGCGTTGGGATAACGATAACTACAGTTCTTCCGATCAGATTTGGGAAGTCAAAACAGATCTGGCAACAGGCGCCTTTGTCGGACAGCCGCGGAAAATCGCTGATACCACGGGGGATGGAAGAACATTGTTGGATTTGAGTGTGACCGCAGACGGGAAGCAGGCTATGGTGCTCAGAACATCTGATCAAAACACCATTTTCGTCGGTCGCTTTGACTTATCTCCTCCGCGCATCTCTGACATCCGCAGGCTCACACTGGACGAACGAACTAACAATCCGCACGCGTGGACGGCCGACAGCCGTGCCGTCATCTTCGAATCAGATCGCAACGGCAATTTCGATCTTTTCAAGCAGGACATCAGCCAGCGGATGCCCGAGACATTGGTCACTACGCCGCTTACTGAGATTCTGCCGCAAACAATACCGGATGGCCGCTTCGTCCTGTATGCGGCGCGCCCACCCGAGCGCGAACAGCCCTGGTTTTACAAGCCGCGCAGTTACAAGTTGATGTGCGTGCCGGTGAACGGCGGAACACCTACGGAAGTCCCGATCGGAGGACTCCTGGACGAGTTTCGCTGCGCTCTGGGCGCCGGTCAAAGATGCGTGTTGAGGACAACGCTCCCCGAAGGATATCGCGCGTATTACGATCTCGAGGCCATCAGCGGCAAAGGACGCGAATTGGCGCGAACCAGGACCACTCTAGAGTATTTGGGGGATTGGGATATTTCACCGGACGGAAAGCATGTAGCGATCCCGAACCATGATCCACGCGAGGCACGCATCCGGGTAGTCGCTCTGCAACCCAAGCCCAACGAGATGAGCGAATGGGACGTGGTACTCGCCGGTGTCTCTAATTTGCGTGGTCTGGTATGGGCCGCCGACGGGGGTGGCTGGTTTGTGTCTGTGGACACCACAGTCGGGAATCGAATGCTCTACGTCTACATGAACGGTCAATATCGTTCACTGGGAGATATTCAGGGCTGGGCAGTGCCCTCGCCTGACGGCAAGCATCTGGCCTTTTTGGACCGTACCACTGCGACCAACGCGTGGCTCATCGATCGTCAAGCCGCCACGTCCCCGTAAGTACTCGTGGACTCCTGTGGAATGAGATGAGCCAGACTGTCTTCATTCAGCCGCCTTGGGTCGAAGGTCTCGAGCAGGTGGGCCAAGCCTTAAAGAAGGCGCGGAGAACAGGCTAAATGACAGGCACTCGAATCGGCTGCGGTCGCTTACTTAGAGTTCGCAAGGTCTTCACCCGCCCTGTATGAAGTGAGGCTTCCGCTCAAGCTCAGCGTGTCATTCGACGACGCAAGTACGCCCTAGAGCTCCTTTTCGAGCCGCATCAGGGTGACGTCTTCACTCAGACATTGGAAAAGTAGCGGCTCACGAATCTACATCGCCCGACGATTGATTCAAGCTACGCAAGCCCAATCGGCCCCAAGAACGCTGCACTCGCGCGGAGCGAATCACAGTCGGTAAACTCGTCGCGCCGTTCGATCGAAAGGTGTCTCCTGTTCGTCTGGAGAGTAGCCGGCCAGATGTTCGACGATGATTGTGGTTTCCGGAAAACCTTGAGCCAGAGCCACCGCCTCTGCCGCCTGATGATCATACATTTGCAAGTCAAACGACAGGCCATAGTCAGATAGCAACGCGAAGCCCCTGCGTCATTGGGCATCCCGCATGTAATCTCCCCCATCGGTCATGCGACGCCAGGCTTCGTCTGCGCAATTCAGGGGCATCCGAATGCCACGGATATTGGCATACGTGCTGTGGCAGATGAGACTTCTTTGCCCCGTTCACCGGCTGCGATGAATTTCAGACCTTTGCCACAACTCCGAAACTAACAGTCCTCCGAAGCTCGAACATCGATCCACCAGCCGAAATCCATACTTGGTGAAAAGGGGTATGTGGTCGGGCAAGCACGATGTGTTCAATCCGGTAGTCATGCGGAAGAAAGCATACATCGCCTGAATCAGGAGTCGCGCGGCAAATCGGAGTATCCGATTAGGCGGTAGCTGAAACTCAGAGATAACCCAGCGCGCCTGAGGCTGCGCCGCTTTACTTACACGAGCGATAATGCGCTCGAGATCGCCACTCCCGAAACAATCGAGAAAAAAGTGGGTTACGATCAGGTCGTAATTTCCAGTCAGTTCTACTACGCGCGCGTCGCCTTGCCGGAAAACTAAATCCGCTCGGTCTGGCGTGGACCGGCTGCAGCGTTTTCTAGCCAAGTCCAACATTCGCGAACTGAGATCAACGGACTCAACACGTGAGTGCCGATTGCCATGCACGAACTCTGCCGTAAATCGACCATCACCGTCGCCGAGAATCAGCGTGCTGCGTGCGTTACCAAGCTCGGCCATGTATTCGCAGCGCCGGCGCTTGAGGGCGCGGCCAAAAACCAGGCATTCAATCCATCGGTACCATGGCGCAATCCGATCGCAATTCATTTAAGCGAAGGAAAAAGAAAGATCAGAAGCGGGGTGCAAAGGGCAAGATCAGCCGCAACACGAACGGCATCTATCGATACCCGGGGGCGCCAGAAAGCCAATGCGGCGAAGGCAATACCGCTGAGGAAAGCGGCGGCGGAGAACCCCTCGGGAGCTAGGGACAGATAGCCCGTCGACAATGCCAGTCCTGAGATAGTCAAGCCCACCGAAAACAGATAACGAGCAATCCACATTGTGGAATTGCCTGGCCCTTGTTCCAGCCCAGATTGCCCCTCTTGCCATTCCCAACTTTTGATGACCGCGCAATTTACCCAACAAAGTAACGAAAAGATCACAGTGGGAGCAAACAGCCTATGCTGCCGCAGAGCGTTCCCGGCCCAGATCGCCGCGAAAGTTCCGGACGTGAATAGTGCAGCTACGGCTAACTCGCGGGGCCACTTGGCTCGCCAACGCAGAGGCAGCAGATGGATCGTTATCAGGTAACAGAGCAGCGGAATCGCTAGTACAAGCCCTGTGTAGAAAGCTGAACGCCGAAGCAGCAGGTATGCCAGCGGAACAATCAGCAAAGCTAAGGCGATTGCGCCCGTAGATGCCGCCCTCAGATGATGGCGGTAAAACGTCTTTCGTTCCGGCTCCCACGCAGCGGTCGAGGGCCGCAATGCGTCAAGGGCTCGGTCGGCGATGTATATCAGCCAGACGGCGAGCGCAAGTACAACGGGTTCTCCCCTGTTGGTATGCGCGGCCAGACCTCGCGCCAAAAGCACTTGCCAGAGCACTGCAATCGCAGGAGCGTCAAGGCTCAGCAGATTCGGCCAAAGCCAGAGGGGGCGTCGAGTTTGCAAATCACGGCGAGGCTGTTTCAAGCGGACAGCCTGCGGGCCAGTGACAGCAGTGCGCACTAAGCCAATTCTAAAGTGGCCGCCATGCATACGTGGGCTCAGAGGGTCAGGCTGATGCATTCTATTGCAATTTGATGCGATGGTCCTAGTGATCGGAGTCAAAACCAGGGCGCACAGCTGTTACGGCCTTATCGAAATGCCGGGTGTCGCTTCGAGATGTCGTCGAAAGATATAGCGCACGACGTCAAAAGTCAGAAGAACAGCTTCTTGAATGCCTCGTGGCGGTGCCGGGCAATGTCTAACAATGCCGGGAATTCGGCTCCATTGCGAAGATTGTCGAGCAGCGGATCTGTCAAGAAATAGGGATACGGGAAGAATCCGTTCTCGATGCTGTGCCGCATGACGCGGAGTGCTGACGCTTGGTCACCTAACACTCCATACCCCTGGGCAATCTTGTAAACGGCTTCGGGATCGTACGCTCCCTGACTATTGACCTTGCTCTCTAAACTTTGCAGCACAGTAATCGCTTCCGAGCGCTGTTGCCCAATGGCAAAGCTAAACGCTTTTCCCACTCTAGTCTGGAACATGGAGCGGTCAAGTGCGAAGGCACGTTCGAAGTTCCGCATCGCTTCTTGATTATTTTTCCGATAGTACTCGCCGAAACCTCGATAGAACAAGATTAAGGCGAAGTCGTCGTTATTCGGAAGGCTTTCAAGGAAGCGATTGTATAGACCGAGATAAAGATAGCTGTTCAGAGTGGAGCTGTTCAGTTTTACCCTCGGGTCGAGCTTGCGAGCGCGCTCACACTCGGAGACGGATTCTTGCAGCATGCCGGCAAAGCGATAGGCGTAGCCTAGTTCCCAATGACTCTCGGCGTGGCTGGGATTTTCTTTGATGGCTGCTCTCAACAGCGGCACGGCTTTCTCCACCCTGCCGGTATCGGTAAACATGTTGGCCATGTAAACGCGAGCGTCAATGGCATCGGGTTGCAGAGCGACCGCGCGGGCGAAGGCCGCCTCCGCCTTCCGATACACCTCGTCGCCACCGAATTGGAAGGAGGCGCCGGCCGTGTATGCTCTCCCAAGATTTGCCCAGGAAGGTGCGTACTTCGGAGCGAGTTCCAGCGACCTCTCCAAAACTCTGGCGGCCAGAAGGAAGTCGTTCTTAGCATAAAGGTCAACTCCGCGAAGGTAATACTCATAAGCCAGAGGATCAATGGCGTCCGTGGCCTTCAATCGCGCCGCCTCTGACGGGGAAAGGCTAAGCTCCAAACCGCGTACAATCTGCTGGGCTACCTTCTCTTGCACGGTGAGAAGTTTGTTGTATTTGATATCGAAAAGACCCTTCCACAGGATGTCCCGCGTCCTGACATCGACTAATTGGCCGGCGATGCGCAAATTGTCTTCTTCATGGATGTAAGTTCCAGTAAGGACAGTATCCACATCCAAGTCGGCGGCCACCTTGGGCAAATCTAAGGTTTCACTGGCATTTTGGGTGGCATACTTCTGGACATCGTACAAAGGGCGAACTGTAAGCTCACGTATATTGCCGAGCCTGGCGATAATCGCATCGGCAAGGGAAAGACACAGAAACCGGTCCTCAACATTCCCGCGCAAATCGCGAAAAGGAAGAATCGCCAAGCGGCGGGGGATCGGGGCCGTTCGTTTTGACGCGACGGTTTTTCGTAGTGCGAAGTACCCGACGGTACTCAAGAGGACAATCAATAGCGTGATGGCGACAAGGCCATAGCTGCTGGCAAGAGATCGCTGCTTCGGCTCCGGTGAGAGCAGTGCCGCCGGTTCAGGGCCCGGCCCCTCGTCTAAGTCCTGCGTGTCGGGCTGGAACTTCGCAACCGGAGCTACGAATCGATAACCAGACTTGGGAACCGTTTCAATGTAGCGCTTGCCTTCCGACTCTCCAAAAGCTTTGCGCAGCGTCGAAATAGCCACCGTGAGGTTGTTTTCCTCGACGGTGGCATCCGGCCAGACGGCAGTGAGCAAATCGTCCTTGCGGAGCAACCGTCCTTCGTTTTCCACCAGGAACAAAAGCAGGTCAAAAGTCTTTGGGGCTAGAGCTACAGGTGTCTCTCCCCTGAAAAGCTTCCGCTCGGAGGCATCCAGCCGAAAGTTTTCGAAAGTATATAGGTTATTGAATTCGGGGGACTTAGACATGGTCCTGGAACACTAGGAAAGAATTAAGAAAATCTTTAGGGCAATCCAATGACTCCTCTGCCCAGGCTCCCTAAATTGGTCGCACAGCCTATCTGAAAGTAGAGCCGCCGAGATCCGCCACCTAATTCTAATGGTTTGCCTTTGTGACCGCACGCGGGCAAAGAACCTTAAGGAACTGGTCTTGGTCGCCGCCGGATGAAGGCTGCGAAATCTAAGGAGAAATGAAGATGAAATGCATAGTGAATTTCCGGAAGTCAGTGGCCCTGATTGCCGGTTTCTCAGCGCAAGTGGTTGTCTGCGGGTTCTTGTTCAACCCATCGGTAGCTTCTGCGCAGAATCATAGGGACGAGGTGAGTTTTAAGCTCACACCGAATCCGAAATTTGTCGATTGTTTGCGCCGATCACCATGGGAAGAACCGACCGCGCGAGCGACGGTGATCCGGGGCAAACTGAATGACACCCTAATACTGGATCTCGATGGGATCAAGCCAGGATTGGCATTTGACCTGTTTACGGTACAACGCAGTCAGTTGTTGGCGAACGGAGACCTCGACTCGAACTTCAAGAATTTCGGGCTCGCCTGGTACCAGTCCGATATCGAGATCGGCAAACGAACTGACGATGGCCGGGTCCGAATCAGGACCATTCTGCTCGACCAGATCTTCGGGTTTGATCCGGATGTCGCGCTAAAACCCACCAACACGTTCCACGTTGGCTTCTGGTTCAATAACCCCGAAGACGCCGCCGCCTGCGGCTTTGACACGAGTAAGCCCACGCCATTCAACGGCGAACATAAAGCCGGACCGATGGCCATGATCAGTGTTCCCGACGCTACCACCGGCCTCGGCCCTCTTTGCACGGATCCAGACCTATCCACATCCCCGGCTAGCTGCCATCCATAACAACCAACGTGGGAGGCGGCCAGAAGGCGCTAAGCTAAGCGTCCTTCGGCCCCTCGGCGAAAACCGACGACGAGCCACTGTCCACAGAGCGGGTCCTACCGATACCGCAGACGTCGTCGGCAATTACACATAGAAGATTAATCTCGATTTGCAGGAGGAGTTCCAATGAGTACACAAGTTTCCACTATCAACGTGAGAGTCAGACGGTTCGCGATGCATTTGCAGTATTCGACCATGGCTCTCGTTTTCATGTGCGTCTGCTCTTCTCGCGCCCTGGCGCAGGATGACCATTCGCACACGCCAAAAGCAGAACAACACGACATGACGCCCGAGCAGAGAGGCAAAGCCGGCGCCCTGATCAAAGTCGTCCGGGAATCAACCGAGCGCTTTAAAAATGTGGCAGCGGCCGAGGCGGAGGGCTACACGCTCCAATTCGGGTGTGTCACAGGTCCTGACGCAGGCGCAATGGGTTTGCACTATGTCAATTCAGACTTGGTGAACAAGGGCCAGCTCGACGCCACTCGCCCCCAGATTGTGATCTATGAGCCAACGGCAGGCGGCGGGCTGAGATTAATCGGTGCCGATTTTCTGCTCATCGCTTCTGCTTGGGATGCGAAGCACAATGGACCGCCGGAGCTTATGGGGCAGCTCTTTCATTATTGGGAGAGCCCCAATCGCTTCGGCCTCCCAGCCTTCTACACGCTCCATGTATGGGCGTGGAAGGACAATCCCAACGGCGCGTTCGTGAACTGGCATCCACACGTATCTTGCCAGTCGTTCGCCGGCCAAAACTGATGAATCGAAACGATGGTCAAAAGGAAACAAATCAAATGACTACAGCACAGGCCCCCGCCGTTGACATGAACAAACTGAACGCCTTCATCGGTCAATTCGTAACCGATCTCGGCGCTGCAGTTCATTCCGGCATGGTCGTAATCGGAGACAAATTGGGGCTCTATAAAGCTCTTGCGGGCAGCCCAATGACTTCCACACAACTTGCTGCCAAGACGAACACAGATGAGCGCTATGTACGTGAATGGTTGGCCTCACAAGCTGCGGGAGGATACATCACTTACGACGCTCATAACCAAAAGTTCAATCTGACCGCAGAACAGGCGTTCACGCTGGCAGATGAAGATAGTCCCGCCTATCTGCCCGGAGCATTCGAACTCGCTCTTGGTTCGCTCGCGGCGGTTCCACGGATCGCCGAATCGTTTCGAACCGGCGCCGGCATGGGATGGCACGAACATGCCGACGGTGTCTTTCACGGATGTGAAAAGTTCTTTCGCCCCGGCTACGCGGCAAACCTCGTGAGTTCCTGGATTCCAGCTTTGAGCGGCGTCAAAGAAAAGCTGGAAGCAGGGGCGCGAGTGGCCGACATTGGCTGCGGGAAAGGAGCTTCCACCTTATTGATGGCCGAAGCGTTTCCCAACTCTCGTTTTTTCGGGTTCGATTACCACGACAAGTCGATTGACGCAGCGCGCCAAGCCGCCGAGCGTAACGGCATTGCTGAACGCGCGACATTCGAGGTGTCAGGCGCAAACGCTTTTCCTGGCAAAGACTACAGCCTTGTTGCCGTTTTTGACAGCCTGCATGATTTAGGCGACCCGATTGGCGCGGCTGCGCACGTCCGGCAGTCTTTGGCCAAAGACGGTACGTGGTTGATTGTCGAGCCTTTTGCGAATGACAACTTGAAGGACAATCTGAACCCGGTGGGAAGAGTCTATTACTCATTTTCAACGTTGTTGTGCACGCCCTGCTCAAGATCGCAGGACGTTGGACTGTGCTTAGGCGCCCAGGCCGGCGAAACGCGCATTCGGGAGGTTGTGACCTCCGCCGGGTTTACCCGATTCCGGCGTGCGGCAGAGACACCCTTCAACATCGTCTATGAAGCCCGGCCATGAGACCTCAGGACGAACCGTGCGCGCGTGGCAGGATACGTCGAGCATTGAGCTGCGCGCTGGCGGAACACACTGTACTGCCGGACGAACTTTGCGGCTCGTCAGAATGCAGACCGTTTGGACCGTTGTGACGAAAGCCTGGTCCTCGCTCTCGCGCTAACCAGTCCAGCTTTCAGTGATAGAGCAGTCGACTTCCTCGACGAAAGCGGGGATGGCGAATTTGCCGAGTGGCTGGAACAGATTTGGTCGTTCCTCAGAACCGCCCACGACCGTCCGTAGTCAACTGGATTCTTCTTGACTGCCTCGGCCTCCAGCAATTATTGACTGCTTACTTTCCTCTGGCCAGTAGCTTCTCAAGAGCCTGGCCGCAACCTTAACAATACTTACACCAACAGGAGAAAACTTGTCATGTTATCCACGCCGAATGCAACAAAACAGCGTTTCTACACGTTGTCCACTCTCACCCTTTTGTGCGCGTTTGCCAAGCTTACCAGCCCGCGCAGATTCTTTCAGTTTCAGCACGGGCGCCCCAGACGGTAGGATTGCAACGCTCTCACGTCCAGTCAACGGCTCTGCTGTTCAGACCGAGACAGCGGACGATTTCATTCTTAGCCAGGTGACGTTACTCAGAAGCGCAACCTTCACTGGCTTAATTCCAACAGGATCGCCGGTGAGTAGTATCAGTCAAGTTGAAATCGAGTTCTATCATGTCTTCCCGGCCGACTCCGCGAATCCACCCTCCGGGAATGTGCCTTCCCGGAAGAACTCGCCCGCCGATGTTGAAATAGCTTCGGCAACCAGAGACAGTCTTGCAGGTACGCTAAGTTTCACCGGCACGATTCTGAACCCAAGTTTCACGGTAGCCAATACCGTTGTGAGCGGGATCAACCGGGCTCCTGGTGAGTTCACCGGCGGCGAAGGACCCGCAACAGGACAGGAAGTTCAGCTCGACGTGAACTTTACAACGCCGGTACTGCTGCCTGGCGACCACTACTTCTTCCGCCCGGAATTGCTATTGAGCAACGGAGATTTTTTATATCTCTCCGCGCCAAAGTCCAGCGCCGCAACAGACCTTCAAAGCTGGATACGAAATGACGGCCTTGCGCCCGATTGGCTGCGAATCGGAACCGACATCACCCATCAGGGCCCGTTCAACGCGGCCTTTTCCCTGAGCGGAAACACCGTGCCGGAGCCCGGCAGCTTGACACTATTGGGGATCGGCCTCGGAGGAATGCTGATGCTCGGTTTTCGCCGGGTATCCAAAAGAGCCTAGGAGACCCTCGATCCCTCGATGGCCTCTGTCCACTTTGCAATGATCAGCGTGCCTTCTTTAAAGCTGGAGAGTGCCAGCCAATAATGCGCCGGCCTGTGAGGCGAGACAGCATGGGCTTCCTCGCCTCACGTTCGCCTGCAGCCTAATCTGGCGGCTGTCCGCTCATTGCTGGGTGATGAGGGATCGGCTTCCCGTACTTGAATAGCGCCGTGTTACGAATTAGCGTCATCCGTCGTCAAACCATCTCCGCGCAGTCAAGTAATTTGCCGCTATAAATTTAGGTTGATCCAGGCTGGTGCGTGATCGCTCGCGTTAGGCTCTCCCCTGACCCAACGGTTGACACCGCCCTCGGCCAACACACTCGTGAGGTTGGGAGAAAGTAGAAAATGATCGAGCCGCATTCCTTTGTCCGCCTGCCACCTTGCAAATTTGAAGTCCCAGAATGTCCAGAGTGGCCCAGACGGATGCAATTTCCTTAGAGCATCCGTCCAACCCTGGCGAAGGAGGCGCTGAAATGCTTCGCGACTTTCCGGCTGCACCAGCGCATTCTTATCCAGAGACCGGGTCGGGTAAATGTCCTGCGGAGTGGGCACCACGTTGTAGTCGCCCGCCAGGACGAGGGGCACCCCGGCTTCTAGTCGATCGTTTGCGTGTGCAATTAGTCGTTCGAACCAGGCCAGCTTGTAAGCGAATTTCGGTCCAGGTTGAGGATTGCCGTTTGGTAGGTAGAGGGAAGCAATAAGAACACCGCGAACCGCGGCCTCGATATAACGCGCTTGCTGATCGTGATCGTCACCCGGAAGATCCGCGCAAGTCAAAACGGGCAGCTGCTCACGGGCGAGGATTGCGACGCCGTTCCACGATCGCTGACCGACCCAAACTGCTTGGTAACCTCGGGACCGCAGTGCCTCGGCAGGAAAATGTTCCTGCTCGGCCTTAAGTTCCTGGAGACAGACGACGTCAGGCTTTTCGTTTTCGAGCCAGCTTAGTAGGTTTGGCAGCCGCTTATTGATGTTGTTGATGTTGAAAGTTGCAATGGTCACACGATTCTTCCATGGGGCTCAGCCGGCATTGATGAAGATTACCAACTTGGCTGCACCTTAAAACTCCGAGTGCCTCTTAGCTACATTAGACTTTGACGTGAGCACCGTGACCAATGCGCTGAATCGCCGCGACGTTTTGAAGCTGGGAGCTTTGCTGATTAACCCGACCTCACCCTGGTCAGAAAAGGCGGCCCCGGTTCCAAAGCGAGTGCTAGTGGCAGGCGCAGGTTTAGCGGGCCTGAGTTGCGCCTGGGAACTGACCAGGCGCGGCCATGACGTCACAGTGTTCGAAGCGTCCGGTCGCATCGGAGGACATGTACGAACGATACATGGCGAATTCCCAGATGGACTGTATGCAGACTGCGGCGCGGAACACTTCACAAAGCCTGGCTATGATCTTTGTTACCGATATGCTTCTGAGTTCGGCTTAACCCTGCTGCCCTATCCGCATCGGGACAATCAGCTCGTTGTGGCGGACGGGCGGATGATGAGTGAGGCCGAGGCGCAGAAGTGGAGCATGTCTCGTGCGAGCTACAACCAAAAAGAGCGCGACTTTCTGAAGAGAAACCAAGGCGCTAGTCTTACAGAGTTGTATCTGGACCATTACGGATTCCAGATCGTTGACGAGTATCAGCCTTTTGGCTGCGGGCTTGACTCTCTCGATCATCTTTCTCTTAGCGATCTGTTGAAGCGTGACGGCGCTTCGGAGTCTGCAATCAGAGATATAGGATCGAGTAGTTCTGCATTACACGTTATCTGGAAACGACGCATCGTCCAACTGCGCGGAATCCCGGAAGAGCCCAAGATGTTCTTTCGTGTGAAAGGCGGGAATCAGACACTGCCAGATGCGATCTCGCAACGCCTGGGTTCTCGCATTTGGAAGGACAGTCCTGTTACCGCTATACGGAGAGATAGCCATGGCGTAGCAGTGACAGTGCGCAAGAGTGGAGAGTCTCTGCAAATCGAGGGGGATTATCTGGTCTGTTGTATGAACGCGATGATGCTTCGACAAATTCCAGTTACACCTGCTTGGCCGGAAAGAAAGCAGTTTGCGATAGCGAACGTTCCGTACACGGTGGAGACAAGGCCAATCTTTCAATCACGTTCGAAGTTCTGGAAGCGAGACGGATTCAGCGGGAATATGCAGTTCGAATCGGCACTGCTCGGTCCCTTATGGCCGACTGCGGACGAAGTTGCGACTTCACGGGGCATCCTCATCGGAACAGCTCAAGCCAGCGTTTCAGCAAGCGCAGCCATGTCCATCTTCCAACGCTATTATCCGGGACACTTCGCCGACTTTGAGAAGACTCTGGCTGTCGATTGGTCTCGGGATCCTTGGGCGATGGGCTGTGAAGCGCGCGACTATCAGCCTGGTCAACTACACCAACTCTGGCCGGCTGTCATTCAGCCGGTGGGGAGGGTTCACTTTGCCGGAGCCTATTGTGACAACCAGAGTTGGGGTATGGAGGCCGCCACTCGTTCGGGTTTTCGGGTGGCGCGCAATATTCATGAAGGGCTCTCAGCTTAGTTAGCGAGAGGCCAGTTGGGAGTAGCGTGAATCGAAGAGGATTTCTCCGGTCGAGTGCCGGAACTCTGGGTGCCGGATTAGCTGCCGGCCGAATACAGGCGAGCGCCCCAGAGCATAATTGGGAAAAGTATGACTGGGGATCGGGACCCGAAGTAAAGGACCGGCTTTACCAAGGTCCATTCCCACAATACCCTCCTGGTGCCGTCGTTCCGAACAGCGATGTAGTGATGGTGACGACACCTTCCACAGAGATCGTCCCTAACTATGGGATGGGTCTGATCGTGTATGTTTCCGGTGACACGGGACCGCCGCACATTGCCGGTGAAACCTTAGAGAAGTCGATCGAAGACCTGATCAAGCTTCCATTTACGCAAAAGGTTTACCTTCGGCCTAACTGGCGCGAAGTCCAGCAGCGTCCGGGTCGGCTCGACTTCCCAGATTGGTGGCACATCACATTCGACCTTGCCCGAAAGTATGACAAACGGATTGGGTTTCGCATCATGCTTGAAAACCCTGACTTCCCGGAGCCGGGGATGCCGCAGTTCCTCATGGAAAAGGTGCCCTACGTAAAGCTCAAAGGTGAATGGAAAGGCAATCCTACCGAGACGCGATACCGAAAAGAACACTCAATGCCGAGCTACGAACATCCGGCCTATCAGGATGCGTTCGAAGAACTCAACTCGCTCCTGGCCTCGGAGCTGAACGGGAATCGGCAGGTCGAGTTTATGGATACCATGATGTACGGCTTCTGGGGCGAAGGGCACACCTGGCCGTATGAGGGCAACTCTTTTCCGAACGACTTGATCGCTGAACAGACTTGGAACAAGATGTTGCAAACTCAGCTGAAGTTGTGGACAAAGACACCGCTCGTCACGAATACCGAGCCTGACTTTAGCCTGGTCGGCAACGCCGATCTTCTCGATGCAACAATCCGGACACATAACTGGATTCGGACAGACACGATATTTATCGAGAATACGCAGATAGAAGCCCTCAGCAATCGACCGCCTTGGACAGCCGCCATCTGTGAAGTGGGAATGACAACAGGGGATCCGAACAAGGTTGGGTTAGACGATGGCGTCACATACAACGAGAAGATCACGTCTCATGTCCTTGATGTCGGAGCAAACTACTGGTCTGTCTGGAACTGGCATAACGAATCGGCAAGTAACGTTCTGAGTTACTACGATAAATATCCAGGTCCAATCGATCACATAGCACGGCACATTGGCTATCGTGTTTATCCCTCATTCATTTGGGCATTCGAGAGAGATAAAACACCAGGCTTGGTGGTCGGTTTGGCCAACAACGGTGTTACCGCCGTGCCCGGTGTTTTGCGCTTGTCGGTATTCAGTGACGACGGCCGGGTTCATGCCAGCGGCTGCGTCGATCCAGGGTACCCGAAACCGGTTGGAATTCGGCAGGCCATGCTCATGCTGCCTCCAGGCGCAGGCTGGGAGGGATTGAAGCTGAAGGCAGAAATCGAAGTCAAGGGCATGCTTTACCCATGCAGATGGGCGTGTCGGCAGCATACAAACCCGGACGGTTCGCTAACGTTACGTCGAAATGTGCGAGGGTGATCAATGCCCGATGCGAACCACACCACCGAAGTGTAAGATCGCCAAAGTGCATAGCTGGCAAGCAGCACGGATCTAGTCTTATTTGATCTCAAACATCTGCCCTTGAGCGAGCTTATGATACCGTCGCTGCAAATCGGGCGCCAAACGAAGCTTGAGTTCGTCCGGGTAACCCCGTCTCCAAAATAATTCTTCCTCGATCTCTTTGTAAGTTCCGAAGTGCTGGGGAAATATGTACGCTGGTTGGAGATGATTGATCAGGGTGGTTGAGCGGTCGATATACATATCGTGGACTGTAGGCGAGACAAACAGCACGTCAATATTCCGAAGCGAAAGATGCTCTTCAGTCAGCACCGAGTCGCCCGGCTCGAGAAAACGCTTACCGTGTGTTTCAAACACGTATCCACAATCATGGGCGATCTTCTCAATGAAGTCCGGTTCGCGGGTTAAAACAGTGAACTCCTGGTTTCCATGGATGGCATGAATCGGTTCGATACGAACACCCTTAACAACGAACGGATGCAGCGGCTCCGGCACGAGCAGGCGATTGTGAGGGATCTTGATACCGTCCAATACCTTTAAGCAAGGGCTGGGTAGGATGAAGATGCATTTCCCTGCTTTCGCTAGTTCGGCTATCGTCTCCGAATTGCAGTGATCGCCGTGATCATGCGTCACTAACAGCAGATCCAAATTCGCCGCGATCTCTGCGGCACTGACAGGAGGGGGCTGGACCTTTTCATCGTTATCCAATGTAAGATCGATACCGATCAGGAGATTGTCCGACTTGATGAGCCAACCCGCATTTCCCGTCCACCAGACTGCGAGGCCTTTGTTATGAGACCGAATCTGATCAAGGACCAGGTTGCCGGCGGAACTTGGTCGCGTTAGCGCCAGCAGAGCCAGGCAAGGCAGCAAAGAAAGGAGTCTCGTCATCCTCAGGATTCTACGTTATGCCTTCAATCTCTAGAAATCTGACTTCATCTGATCAAAACGTCTGAACACAAGCTGCGCCGTTGCGATTTAGGCCGCGAGGGCACCCTAGAACTCTAGCGCCTAATCCCGAGGCCCGGCTTTACTTGTTCGTCGAGTACGCCATTCTTAACGACCAGAACCCCATTGACCAACACATAGGGTATGCCTTCGGAATACTGGGCCGGTTTTTCGAAGGTGGCGCGGTCGGTGACACGGGCGGGATCGAAAATCGTCAAGTCGGCATCGGCGCCTATCCGGAGACGACCCTTGTTCCGTAAGCCCAGCCGCTCGGCCGGTTGCAAAGTCATCTTGCGCACCGCCTCCATCAACGACAATGCTTGCTGCTCTCGTACATAGCGGCCCAAAACGCGGGCGTAACACCCGGCAGCCCGCGGATGGCCTTTTCCGTTGTCAAGGATTCCATCGCTCGCGATCATGACGTCCGGATCTTGCATCGCAAGTTTTACGATAGCTTCCGGAATGCTGTGAATCGCCACCATGCCGCCTTGCCGGCGATACCGCTCGAAGCTCTCTGCCGTAAGCCGCTCCCCAGTGGCCGCCCATTGCAGATCGTGAAATGTTATGCCGCCCTGGTGTGCCTGCCAGCCCGGATCGAAAACCGCCGAAGAGATATCGGTCATCCCTGCTGTGTAAGAGTAAGCTTCGGTAGTGACATCTAAGCCGTGCTTGCGCGCACCGCGAATCATATCTAAAGCGAGTGGTGTCTGGCCGAGCGCCATACTTGTGATGTGAACGATGTGCAGAGGGGCTCCGGTTACGGCCGCATCGGCTAGAACCTCTTGAAGCGCGTCTACGATTCCGGGCTCGACCGGGCCGCCTTGCCGCACGTGGACAAAACAGGGCTGCTGGTGAGCTGCAGCGATCCGGAATACTTCTAAGATCTGCTCACGCGTATCTTTGGGGACATAGGCGATGCCCATCCCGACACCGAGCGCACCATCGTCCAAACCTTCCGTAATATGCGTCAAAATCTCCCGCTGCTGGGCCGGTGTTGGTGAGTGGCGAGCCGCTTCGTCCCGGGGAAGTAATGTACCCGAGTCATGCAGAACCGCCATGCTGGCAGGAATATGTCCGCTACTGGCGCCGAAGTTGATCAGAGCTTTGCCGGTTCGGGCAGCGTACCAAGGCTTAACGGGCCATACGCCCACTTCCAGCTCGAGTGCTGTCGTGACACCATCCCGGGCCTTGAAGCGGTAGTTCTCCGGCGTCTGCCCGTGCGAATGCAAGTCGATAAAACCGGGCGAGACGATTAGACCCTTCGCATCGATGACTATTTTGCCGCGGAGGGCGCTCTCCGAAATGGCCGAGATCCGGCCGCCTTGGATCCCCACGCTGCGGACCGCATCGAGACCGGACTCAGGATCGAGCACTCGGCCATTCACAATTGCCGTGTCGAATTCTTGTGCCGCAGCCGTACAGGAAAAGATCGCTAGGAGAGCGAGAGTTCGTTTGAGCATTCCGGCACGATCATACATCGGAGAAGTAAAACGGGCGGCCGAGCTTTCTTAAGCCGCAAGGTCAGGAGACCTTCAGGGCGGACCGATTTCCGCGGAGACAGCGGCCTCATTCGCCTCATCGATCGGCTTGCATGACGTTTGTACTCGTCCAGGTACTTCGCGTAGTTCTCTTCGTCACCGGTTTGCGATAAGCGCCGGCGGATACATTGATCCCGACCATTCGTAAGATCGGCCAACGTATTGCTGTATCTTTCAGATGTACGTCACAAATCTTATCTGCAAAGTCTCGAGCAGCCTGGATCGAATCCATCATCTGCCACAGCAGGTGCGACGGGCAAATTGCAGCCCGACATAGGGTAACGAGCCGAATGCCTTAAACAAGGCCTCCTAAGGGACCGGCCCTGTGGCAACGTTAGGTCCGCCGGCCCAAGGCTCCCAAAGAATTCGCACTCTATTGCGTTCGCGCACAGGAAAATAGCTTTCGTTGTAGGCGCGCTCGATCGATTCCACAAGTGGAGTTAGGTGCACTCGACTAAGGCTGTTACGCTAACTCCAAGGTGCTTTAGCAGTATCAGAAGCGCGATTGCTTCCGCGTAAGCCGGGTCCGGCTACAACGGAATGATGCTGCACCAATCAAAGAACCGAGATACCGAACTTTTATGACCGCGGTCGACCGATTCCCACGCCTCCGTTCGGAACCTGTGCGTTACACGATACCACTTGGCGTTATCGCCCTAGCCACAGCAGCGAGCTACTTTTCGGGGAATATTGTTCATTTCCCTTACTTGGTATCGTTTGTGGCCGCAGTAGCGTTCTCGACGCTCTTTGGGCGTGGTCCTGGAACCTTGGCCTTGATTTTAGCCATTCTCGCAAGCGACTACTTTTTCATTCATCCGATTTTCTCCATCAGTCTGTCGCAGATCACCTGGCTGGTCGCAGGTCACTACACTTTGGCGTTTCTTCTAATGCTCGTGGGTGTGGAGCTTCCCGTCCGCAAGGGATGGGATCAAAAAATCAAGTTTGTCCTCTTCTTACTGTTCAAAAACTTCATTCCTATACGTGACTCGAGAAACGGCCAGACACAATTGTTGGGCAGGCTGGATGGTCACCTCAATGGCGAAATCTATGGCTGGGCTGTTGACCCTAGCCAGGATTCTGTTGCACCGAAGCTTACTGTTTATGTGGACAGCCGCCCAGTTGGCGAGATCTGTGCGGTCCACTACCGACCTGATGTAGAGAGTCATTCTTTCTACTTCGACTTGACCCGATGCAGTGACCCTAACCCACGTGCTCGTGTGGAAGCAAGATTCGCGAACGCGCAACCTCTCGCCAACTCGCCCTTAATGGTCGAGATCCCGGTAGCTCGACCGTCGCACCATCCCGGCGCTATTTTGTTCATGCACATCGCTAAGACTGCCGGTACTGCTTTCCGCGAGGCTATGATCAAAAATTACAAGCAGTCGGAAATCGCATATTTGTATCCTGATCCTCCTGGTTTCCTTACCGGGGATTTGGGACTGCTGCCGCTTGAGCAGCGCAGAAGTTTTCGCTTGGTTGTTGGCCACTTCCAATACGGTATTCATCAATTCTTGCCACAGCAATGTACCTACATAACGATCGTTCGCGACCCTGTCTCCCGAGTGGTGTCACAGTATCGTTATCAGTTCGCAAAACCAAGCGAAAAGGCGATAGATAAACAGGACCTGTCGCCGGCGCACCTTGTCGGATTATTGGAAAGTCATCAAAGCATTGCTCTGGACAACTACATGGTCCGTTGTTTTAGCGGTGTCTCTGAAAAGGACTTTCCCCCCGGCCATATCGGGCGTCAGGAGTTTGATCTTGCTCTCCGCAACCTGAAGACCTCTTTCTCTTTTGTCGGACATCAGGAGAGATCGAGTGATGCATACGTCGCCCTCGCGCAAATGTTCAGTTGGGAACTTTGTTCGCTGCCGGATATCAACAGGAGCGCCCCCGTGTTCAACCAAGACTTTGCAGCGGTCAGGTCGGCAATAGAGCACTTCAACAGTTGGGATTGTCTGCTCTACTCCGAGATTCGTCGTCTGTTTTGATACGCGAAAATGGTTATGGGAAGCAATTTGAGAAAGTGACCTGATTCCTATAACGTTCTATGCGGGCCGCTCGGATCTACCGTTATCACACCTGGTAATTGAGGCCCTTCTTTTCTCTACTCACAGACCTGCGAGTTATTCTCCGAATCGACGCCGCGCGATAGCCGAGCACGATTTTGGTCTAGCCACGCTGTCACCTCTTCTGGCTTTTGTAGTTGCCTGTTCAGAATCTTTAGAACAAGCTCGCTTGATAAGACGCTGTTGAACTCTCCCCGGTAGGTAATGTGCTCGTGCTGGAACGGTAAGTTCAGGAGGAACGGGATATGGGAGAACCACTGCTGACGCGATACAACTTCCATTTCCTTGTTGGTGTAAGGGGAGTGCGGTCCAGTCCAAGCGGCCGGGCGGAAAGGATGGTCAGACGAGACAAGAATGGTGGATCGCTCCCAGTCGCCTGATCGTTCAAGCATTTGCCGAAACTGTCCCAGTATCTTGTCCGCCAGTTGCAGGTTGTCGACGTAAGTCGATTGGCTCATGGTAAACGAGCTACTTCGCACATCCCAGATCCCGGGAGGGTGAGGGACAGGCAAGTGGATAAAGACAAGATTGAGATTCGGGTTTTGGAGCATCCGAAATGCATTTTGGAGAACAACTTGAAGCGTCTCAATGGAGGAAGCTCGTGCGAAAGCCTCCTGTTCGGGTTTTGGTACGATTGGCTGCCTCATGGAAGGCAGGGCTGTAACTTGCCAGCGCGCTAAGTAGAGTGCTTGTTGAAGGAAAGATCGTCGACTAATAGAACGATAGACAAATGCAGTCTCGAAACCGCAGAGTCCCCAGCCACAATCACTGAGTCGGCTGCCTAGCATCCGGCAGTATGGAAAAAGCCACCCGGCTACTCCGGCGTTGAATCCAGCCGACCGGGCCTTCTCAAAGATGTCCGGCTGCGCCTTGTACGAGATCAACTCTGCTGACGAGCCAATTTTTACAAGCAAATCGCCAGCTCGCGATACGTCGAAACACCGCACGTTCGCCTGGAGCATAAGCGAGGGTAGTGCCACCGGAGTGTTCATGGCCGGAGATTCTACTTTCACTCCATCCAGCGACTCAGCTCGCAATCTGTCAAATTCCGGAAGAGCAATCCGACTTGGCCTGGCCTCAAAGAGCATTCGCCTATCGAGTTCATCGAAGACAATCCAGATTACTCTTTCGTGGCTCTTCTGAGCCGGCAACATACCGTCCGCATGGCCGTTTCCCTGCCAATGGGCACGAACGGCGTAAGTCCGCCACGCACTATTAATAATGAATAACGGAAGCAGAGGAGAACTGATGAGGAAGGCGGTTCGGACCACCCGGAGTGATGCTTCATATCGAACGAAAAAGAATCCGAGACCAACGATCAGCAGGAAAACTTCTCCGACACTGAAAATCGTGAACCGAAGACGGTGACCGAGGAGTGATTGAGAAATAAGCCCCAGCGGAGTGTACAAGGCGATGGCAGCAAAGGCACCAACTACCCCTTTCGCGATGGCACCGACAAAACGCTGTTTCGTCTTGAGCCAAAAAAGGCAGTTATACAAAAGCGCAGCAAGACACGTAACATCTGCGGATAGAGCCCAAATGAGGGAATAGCCAGGGACGTAGTTCGCCGTAAAGCGAATCCAGCGATCACCTGATATGGCCAAGACTTGCATCCAAACGTACAGAAAGCAAAGGTTGGCGATCGAAAGACTTAGCAAAAGAGATTCAAAGCGACTACGTTGGGCTGTTGATTGCGACAGTGCGGCTCTCCCTCTCGAGAATCTCCAGAGCACTCGACGAACAACAAAAGCAAGGCGATTTACAAGGCATGCTTTTTCAGCAAGTAAAGCCAGCGAAGTCCCTGTTTGACAGGTTCACTACGAACTATGGAGAAGTGGCGCAGGCACACAGTTTCGAAGAGCTCGCGAGTAAATGTCTGGTGAAGATTATCTCGACCCCGTGCGATCTCTTGAAACATAGGATCTTCTCGCGCTACATATTCAATGACAGCGTGGCCAGTTGTCAGCTCGGCGGCGAGTTGAATAATTTCCTCGAGAGGGATTCGCTCGGTGACGAGAAGGTGATGCAATGTTGCGAGCATGAATACGAGATCAAAACTTCCCGTCGCCCTCGAGATAAAACTTGAGTATTCTGCATTTCGCCACCCCGTTGCTGGTGTTGGACGAGCTAGATTGACGACAAGCGGCAAAATGTCCAGCCGCTCCTCCGAAGCGACATGCCAAGTGTTTCCTACAACAACGGGATCGATGTCAATGGCTACAACTCGGGCTCCCGCTCTTGCTGCAAGCACGCTAAAGTGACCGGTGTTGCAGCCCACATCGAGCACTGCACTCGGCCGTATAACGGCCAGAGCTTCACTAACGAAATTGTGTTTGCTTTGAAACTCCTCTTCTGAGTAGCTAAGGTTCTTCATGTACTCGGCCCATTGCGAGTGCCGGTCGGCCGCCGGAGCTGCCCTATTGATGGCTCGCCGCAACCGCCGAAACTGAGATCGAAGAATAAAGGAGGCTTTCTCCGGGTTAGACGTGGCGCGTTCTCTGTAAAGCCCTTTCTTCAGCGGCCGGTGCTGTTTCTTAAGCCAAGTAGGAACGGACACCTCCGTCAGAAGCGGGTACTTGAACCGCTGAATCCAACTGTATTGGGCATAAGCTTCTTCCGGCTCCAGGCCATGTGCACGAGCACCGAAAATTTGATCGAGACCCACTCCGAGATGCTTTTGGGTCAGCAGAGGCAATAGAAACATTCGGACAAATTGGCCGTACGGTAGCCACATGTAATTACCTGGCTCCCGTTTTTCAAAAGAAAGTATGTCAACAAAGACCGGCCTGGGCCCGCGAAATAAAACGTTATATGGCGTAGCGTCCTTCAGACCGTAATCGTAAGTAAGCGCCTCCTCTGCCAAATCTAGCGTCAGCGTGGCCGCGGAATGAAGCATCTCACCCGGCCACTCGTATGCGTACGACGGAAACCAGATTCGTTGGTGTTCAAGGATCGTCCCACCTGGTCCATAAGAATCCAGGCGGCCGAGATCACGTCTGTTGAGCTTCGACCGAATTTCCTCGTCGGGGATCTGAGATGAAGAAACTAACCTTCCATCTCGACTTAGAGATACCGCAAGATCTGATTCGAGGAACTCAATTGCTTCACCCGACGCCTGGGCTGAGATTTTACGGAAAACCCGGTCGGGCAAAAGGAAAACTGTGCCGGAAGGATCACGAAAGGAAGACTGGCTCTCAGATGCGACCATTTAGCCGTTGCGCTTGGCCTTATCCCGGCTGCGAAAGCGGCTGAAGAAACGCCTGAAATAGAAGCTGCACCCGATAACTCCGGCGGCAATCGATTGCCAAATCATGGAGCCAACTCCAGGATCAATGTACGCGAGCAAAGTTAGCATTTATGTAGTATACAGATTTGGTTACAAAAGGATTGCAAATTGATTACACACTCAGTGCCGAGAGCCTCAACCATTGCGCCTTTGTTATGCTGTTCTCGTTCATCTGGCGCTCGCGTCATGCACTCGACAAAACTCGCTTGACACGATCGAACTGAGCGCAAGCCTTATCGATGACCGATAACGACTGTCGCCGGGATTTTGGGCCACTATTCGGACCAGCAAAGCTTAATTCAAGCGGGGTGAGCTTCCGCTCTTGAGACCGACGTGTTCAGGCTGGCTCACGTCTTAGACCATCCGAATTCATTACTAAACCATATCTTCTGAGTAATCGAACTACCTCGACATTGTTCTCGATAAGCGCCTTTTCCTTCTCAGAGAGATCCTGAATCCAGCGGTTGTCGTGAAAGTTGCGCTTGCCCTGCCTTGAGTAAAACGATTCATCCCCAGTAATGAAAAACGAAAGCCTGCCAATTTCCGGGAGATCGCCAAGTACCAAGCTGCTGGCGCCGTTAGCAGCTAACGCGTGATGAGATCTTTCCCAGTAACTGAGTGCCGATACCTCCGGCATTAAGCCAAGAAACTGAAAGAGCTGCGCGAAAGCCAACGCCGGATCTTGGGATAGTTCATCGTAAATTGCCAGCTTATGAGGTAATCCTGCTTCTTGAAGGAAGCTGGCGATCTGATTATTCTCTTCCACCCAATCCGGAATGATCGAATCCCAAGTGTTAGCTGGAAAGCGTCGGCGTTGCGAGGAGTAATAACCTCTCGGATCCCGTAACAGATGGATTAGCCTAGTGTCGAATTGTCCTTTACAGAAGCTTTCAGCCCACTCAATACTCTTCGAGGTATCCACTAGAAACTTCTTTCCGAGTCTCCTGAAGGCGAACTCGAAAGCCTCGCTCTCGGGCACATCCTCAATGCCAGACAATACTTCGCATTCAGTAAGTCCGCTTGCCGCACACCACGGGCACGGAACACGCAACTCCGGTCTCCAGGCTCGGAAGTACTCGCCCAAAAAAGCAGACTGTGAGTGGCTTCCGAGAACGTAGCCTGTCCAAGTTGAGCCACTTCGTTGACTGCTCAAAATGAACACCGGAGAGTTGCTGCTCAGCGACCGCACCCTAAGCGGCCTCCCTAGTCGTCCTAGACGCCTTGAATAACGAGACAAAGGAGCAAGAAATCTCATGGCTATGCTTACCGGCAGCTGGTTATAAGAGCATGCTAGCGTACGGGTGAAGCAAGACGAACGGGCGTCGACTTTAGACACGCAGTCGATTCATCTGCCGCGCTTTCATCACGAGTCCGGTAACGATCTCGTTCATCTCGGATTTGACGGACCGAGTTAAAAAGAGGGAGCGCAAAAGAAGCAGCCTCTTCGGGACGACTCTCAGGAATCGGAGTGTGCGCAGTGGAAGATTCACTCGATACGACCGTGGAAACATCTCTAACACTGCCCTACGAACCCCCTTATGACTGGCAGTTGCTGCTGTCCTTCTTCCACGCTCATCACCTGCCCGGAGTAGAGTCGGTTGATCAGCGGGGGTACGAGCGCGTCGTATACACGAGCCTTGGATTGGGATGTCTCCGCGTTACCCAGCTAGCGAGCAGGAACTCCCTTCGAGTATCAATCTGGAATGGCGACATGCAAGATCTACAGGATATCCGTACGACCGTTCGAAGAATGTTCGACCTCGATGCCAAACCGGACGTACTACGAATCGCAATGAGCGCCGACGCTCGCCTGTCCGGTATTTGGAATCGATACCCGGGCCTTCGTGTGTGCCGCTCCTGGAACGGGTTTGAAGCCCTATTTACGACTCTCTTAGGGCAGCTGGTTTCGGTGAGTTTTGGACGCGTTTTGACGGCCGAGTTGATGAAAACCGCAGGAACCGCAGTGAAGCATCCAAAGACATCACAGGAAATTCATTTGTTTCCGACGGCGCGGCAGATCCTGAATGCGGATTTGTCGATGATCCGCACTTCTGTTGCAAGAAGAACCGCACTACTTGCTCTTGCACGGCTGGTTGAAGATAAGACATTGGATTGCGCGAAACCCATTCCGGCGAGGGTGCTCAGGAAGATCCTGCTCGCGGTTCCCGGAGTCGGATCATGGACTTCCGAATATATAGCCCTGCGCGGATTTAACGATGACGACGCCTTCCCGGCCACGGACTATGTCTTAAAACGGGAGCTCAGACGATTTCCCGATGTCGACGTTGAACGCGTACGTCCGTGGCGCGCCTATGCAGCGGTTGCTCTATGGAAGAACTTCTTTGAAGACAAGAGAGCGTTGGATGGAACGATTGAATGAATTCTTCGCTTTGCCGGTTGATGACCTTGAACTTGTGGCGAGGGGAGCCGCGATTTTCAGGCCGGGCGCTGATCCGATCAGCGGGAGCCTTAGTGAAGGCCGATGCTTGCAGGCCGTATACAGTCAATACGAGAGGAAGAGAAAACATTGGGTTTTGATCAGTACCACGAACCTGCACAGGAATTATCGGAAGAGACCAGAACGTTCGCCAGAATTATGGCCTCGTTAACCGAAGAAGCGGAAGCAATCAATTGGTATCAACAGAGATTGAGCATCGAAAAAGATCCCGTTGCAAAAGCCATCATGGCGAATGCGCAAGGGGAGGAGTTCAAACACTTCGGCATGAACCTGGAGTTTCTCCTCCGCCGCCTCCCGAAATGGCGCGCCACTCTGAAAGACATCCTGTTTCAGGACGGTGACATCGTTGCGCTTGGTGAAAAGGGCGAGAAAGACGCCGAGTAGCCACTAACCCAACCCGTTCAACTCAGGCGAGCCGGCGGGAGTATTCTACTTCCTCGCGCATGTCCCCATTCACGTCGCCGTCCTTTTCATACTCGATCGCGACCAACCCCGGGAATTGGATCTTTTTCAGTTCCCTCATCACGCCCGGTATGTTCGCGATACCTTGCCCAAGCAGTACATTGTGCTCGGCCCCTGCACTCGCCACGTCTTTCAGATGCACGACCTTCAGATACGGCGCGAGCCTCTGCACAGCGGCTACCGGATCGTGCCCGCAGGCCGCCATTTGACCCACATCCAAAGTTGCCCCAACGGTGTTCGACAACCCGGCGAGCCCGGCAAGGACATCTTCTACGCTCTCGTAAGCGAACTTTTGTGCAAACCAATGATTATGAATTCCAAACGTCAGGCCCTCTCGAGTGAAGCGGGTATCAATCTCCCGCAGAATCGAGCCTGTGGCGTCGCCTGATACATTGCGGGCACCCAACAGCTTTGCGTTGCGCACGGCTTGCTCGATCTGCTCGCCGTTCTTGATCGTCGCCGTATAGTACGAAACGCATTGAATGCCCGCTTTATCGAGCTTGCTTCGTGCCGCTTCGCACATCTCTGCCGTAGGTGGAGGCGTCAGGAGCATGAACTCCCCGCGCGACATCTCGATCTGCTTAATGTTCAGCTCGTTCAGCTGGCCGATCATCTCCTCCATCGACAGACTGTGATACGAAAAGGTACCCACGCCTATGTTCAGCCGTCCAGCGCCTAGTGATTGGCGCCCCGCTAAGACTGCCAGCCAGCCGGCACCTTCTATGAAAAGCCTTCGTTTAATCATCCGCGCTATTGTTTAGCGGCAGGCAGCGGGGTGACATCCGCATTCACCAGGCCCAGTGCCCACTTAATGGCGCCAACCCACATCTGCTGAAAGTCCGGCCGGTCCCAGTTCTCTTCGACGTGCCCCAAGGTGGAATAGTAAACGCGGCCCTTGCCGTACATTTTGACCCAAGCTACTGCAAAATCACGATCGGTTCTATGCACGTGCGAGTTGTTCAAATCAAGCTTTGCAGCGTCAAGCCGCATCAGCACTCGGCAGTTCTCCCGCGAAAAATCTTTTACCTGATAAATCTCGTCTCGAATCGTAAACGAAGCCGGCCACTGCGACATCCCGGGAAAGCTGGCATCTTCGATCAGAATCGGAGCGTCGAACGTTTTCCAGGGATGCTCATCGAAATATCCGCCAATCAGCTTTCCGTACTCAGGCCAGTTAGTGAACGTGATCGTCGCGCTGTGCACTCCGATAAAGCCCTTGCCGTCGTCGCGAACGAACGAAAGGAAATCAGCCTTCTGGCTATCGTCCATCTCCAGATTGCCGCCCGTATAGAAAAGGACTGCATCGAAATCATTCAGGGTTTTTGCGTTGTACTCAAGCTTCTTCTTTGTCAGAGCTTCGGTATCCGTTCGTATGAACGTGTCCCAAAGCCCGGATTCACGGCCTAACCGTTCAATGGTGGAAAGCGCGTGCGAAACCGCCTCGTGCCGGTAACCCTTCTCCTCACCGATCGCAAGCAGCTGCTTTCGCCGGTGCTCGGGAGCCTGGCTGAATCCAATTTGGGTGGCCACTGCGAGGATCGCCAAAAGATAGAGGCATCTCATCGGCTCGCAATTGCCGCCGAAGTCTTTTTTGCGAAGAGATTTTGCACCGGCATTTTAGCGTCGAATACAAGATTGAAGAACCCGACCATCATCTCGTCCCAGCTCTGCTCGCCCCAGATTACTGTTTTCGTCGGATCGGCATTATCCGGATTACTCGCCGAGTTATCGAAATGCGCCGTGCACTCGATCTTTGTCCCCTTCGGAAGCAGGATTGGCCGCTCGAGCGTATACCAGTTCTGCCAATGCCAGTTATAGCGCGGCACGCTCAAAAGGGTTTCGGTCTCGCCGGTCGGGTAAACGACTCGGTAGAGGAAGTCTTTGCCGCGGCCGTGCATGTGTGGATGCAGTCCAGACAAGTAAACCTGGGTCCCTACTTCGAAACTGGCGTCCACCCGGTAATCTGGATTTCCTGGCGGAATTTGAAACGTGCCGTTCGTTGCAGAAAGCGTGAGCACGCGTTCTTTGGGCGGCTCCTTGGCGAAAACGAGCCCCAGTCTTGTTTGATCCCTGGTCGCTTTTCCGTTCGGCGTGTAGTGTACCTGGAAGATGATGTCGGAACCGGCCTTGATCAGCTTCGCCTGTCCGGCTTGCAGCATCTCTGCCGGTTGCCCCGGTGCATACCCGACTAGAAAGTCGCTTGGCAAGGCGCTCGTGTCGGGCTGCGCTTCCGTCTTCACCTGCGGTGCGATGAAAAATCGGCCCGCTTCCTCTCCTTTGAACCAGTTAGAATTCGGTTCCCGCACGAACGCAATAATATGGTGCACAACCGCTCGATCGGTGGGCCGCACTTCCGCGGCTTGTATCCAAGTGTCCTGGGTAAAATGCGTCGGGACAATGATGTGTTGGTAGTCGATTGTTCCCGATGCTGGTATCTCGTAAGGCACCGGAAGTTGTAGCACCAGGTCAGGCTTGCCTATCTGCCAACCTTCGACCCACTGCACCGGAGGAGGCAGATCTTTCGGATCGCCCCTTGGAGCCTTGGCATTGGCCCAGTCCACGATTGTCTCAATCTCACTTTGTTTCAGAACGTTTGCATTACTGAACTTCCTGTAGTGTGCGTCGGCGAACCAGGGTGGCATCTTGCTTCTCTGGACTGCCTCTTTCATGGCCGCAGCCCAGGGGCGTGTCTCCTCATAGGTCAACATTGAAAAAGGGCCCGCCTCCCCGGGCCTGTGGCAGGTCTGGCAATGCGCTTGTAGTATCGGCGCAACGTCTTTCGTGAACGTAGGCGTTCCAGCCGGCGCTCCAGATGAGAGCTGCACCGTCAACCAGGCAAGACTAAAGATTACAGCCTTGAACCGCATGCTTTTGTGCCTCCCGGCAGCGAATTTTCAATGCTATTCGCCGGCCTTGCCAGTCCGCGCTTCGCAAGCGATTCAGGATCTGGGATGCTTCAGTTTACTGAATCGCCGCTGCCATCCATCTTTTACGCAGAGAAGTTCTATCTTGACTGGTTGTCGACGGTCCATTTCAACAGCACCTCTATCGCGCAAACATCAACAAATTAGTTCGCAGTGAAGGCGACCATGTTCCGTGAATACTTAGTAACTTTAACGGGCCACTTCAAGGGAATTGAGTTCGGCACGGAAGACTCCAAGGAAGGAGTGTTACGAGTCGGTTTCAATTATGTCTTACTCTGCCGCTCGACTTACTCGTGCCCGAATGCTGAGCCGCCTTGTCGCTCTTGTGAACACCGTAACAGTACGCGCTGGTTCTCATCTCTCCGTAATACTGAATCCGCATAATGCCAATTGTCTATGTGGAGGAACATTTGCACTTTCGAACTTTAGCAAGAGGCACCATTTGCCTGGCAGCAGCACTGACCGCATTACCTGTAGCCGTATTAAATGGCCAACAACAGCAGAACAATAGTCGCCCTCGCCGCAACGTGATCATTTTCGTTGCCGACGGATTACGACATGGATCTGTGAACGCATATGATTCACCCACGCTCGCCTACATTCGCGAACGCGGCGTTAATTTCAACAACAGCCATGCGCTATTCCCAACTTTCACGACAGCGAACGCCTCAGCGATCGCGACAGGACACAAACTCGGGGACACCGGCGATTTCAGCAATACGTTGTATTCGGGCTATCCGGTTTTCAACACGGGAAACTTCGGAAAGACACCCGGAACCGTCACTCCGTTCGTCGAAAACAACCAGATTCTGGCGGACTTGGACGATCACTACAACGGAAATTATCTGAATGAAGAGTCGATTATGGCCGTGGCGCGAAATCACGGCTACAACACCGCGTCGATCGGCAAGGTCGGACCGGTCGCAATCCAGGACGTTACTGAGCTTCGGCCCGTCGGCCAGCAATTCCCAACTCCCAACACAATCTTCATCGATGACAGCACCGGGACAACGGGAATTCCACTATCGCAGGAACTGCAGGGGACTCTGACCGATCTGGGCCTTCCGACCATCGCACCGACTCGTAGCAATGGCTGCGGGCCTACCGATCAATGCAACAACGGATTCTCCGGCAACAACACCACGCCCGGAACGACCGCAGCGAACGTGACTCAGCAGCAGTACTTCGTAGACGCCCTTACGAAAGCCGTTCTCCCGACTTTTCGAAGAACTGGCCAACCGTTTTTCGTTGTCTACTGGTCGCGCGACCCGGATGGTTCTCAGCACAACCAGGGTGACAGTCTCAATAGCCTGACGCCTGGAATCAACGGGCCCACTTCGCGCGCCGGGGTGATGAATGCAGACAACAACCTGCGGCAAATTCTAGACTACGTTCAAAGTCAACCCGAGCTGCGTAACAACACCGATATCATCGTTACGGCCGATCATGGTTTTTCCGCGATCTCGCATCACGATCTGGATGCAAGTGGGACGAAGTTTGTGAATGACTACTCTTCGACTTTCATTTATAAAGATGCTACGGGTCGCCAGGAAGTAAATACCGGCTTTCTGCCGGTTGGCTTCATCGCCATTGATCTCGCGCATGAGTTGGCCCTGCCTTTGTTCGATCCGGACGCCCAGATTACAAACAATGGAACCGCATCCTATAAGTCGGTTGATCCCACAATCGGCCAGACGAACGCCGCGGTGTCGCAAAGGCCGGCGTCCGGCGACGGACTCATCGGCGGCACCGGGAAGGTTCAGAACCAGGTAGATGCCGAAGTGATCGTTGCGGCGAACGGTGGATCGGATCTGATCTATGTTCCCAGCAAGGATCGAAAGACAGTTGCCAGGATTGTGCGTTTCCTCTCGCGCCAGGATTACACCGGGGGCCTCTTCGTAGATGAGTCGATTGGAGAATTTCCTGGGGCACTGCCGCTCAATTCGATTGGTCTTTCCGGCAGCAGCCCGCTCCCGCGTCCGACCATTGTCATCAACTTTCTTTCGTTCGCGACCAATTCGCTCGATAAGGTGAATAGCCGGGTCGAATTCGCGGACTCCACGCTTCAGCAGGGACAGGGAATGCATGGCAATCTAAGCCGGGCCGACACGTTCAACAACATGGCTGCCCTGGGTCCTGACTTCAAAAATCGTTTTACGGACAGTGCTCCGGTGGCAAATGTCGATCTCGCTCCGACACTCGCCACAATTCTCGGCTTCGATTTGCCCAGCAATGGCGAACTGACCGGGCGAGTTGTATGGGAGGCACTGCGCGGAGGAACTAGACGCGCTGAATCCCATAGGCACAAATGGGTTTCGACGCCTACAGGTCGTGGAGTTTCGACCGTTCTCCTCTATCAACAGTTTGGGGACAAGACATACTACGACGAGGCATGCATCGCCGACTACTTCGAAGCACAGAATCGTCGCAATCCCTGCCGCTAAGAGCGTAAGAAGCTAACAACGCCCGGCCTGAGAGCTAGTGCTCAAGCCGGGCGTTTCTTTTGAGTTGAGAGTAGTGACCGAGGCGCGGGATTACCCGCACCCGCATTTCACGAGGCGCATCGCTCTGGCAATGCGCCTTTCACCTGAGCATCAGTAGCGGTCAGAAGTAACGATGATCCCCTTCTGGCGCAGCTTATTGATCTCGTCGTACACCGCCGGGAGTCCCGCCTTGCCGTAAATTACCTCCAGCCGCTCCGCGCTCAAATAAGAGAGAGCGACATTTCGGAACTTATTGTTGTAGTTTGCCAGGTCCAAAGAGCTGTAGCCGAATGATGGCGCAAGTATCTGTAGCAACGTCTGCGCGATAGTGATTGCCGGAATCGAATTCGTAAAATCGGCGTCGGACAGATTATGGATTTGATACTCAATGAGCAGATTTGACTGGTTCTCGCCCGGGAGATCCACATCTCCAAGTTGCTTGAGCGGAGGCAGACGATAAGCCCCAGCGCTATCGAGCGTCAGGTAGCCTTTGCTGAGCACATCTACTCGAGCCAGGATGGCAGCGGCCCGCAGCCAGTTCACCACTTTGTATTCGTTGCCAAGTGTTGGCGCGGAATGTGCACTCGCCTGCGTGATTACCATCAGCGGAGACAATCCGCGCGCCATGGCTTCGGCAATACCGATGATGTGATGTCCACCTGTCCGGGAATCACCCGGCTGACCATTCTGATCGTTGCTGCCTGCCCCACCGAAGTTCAACTCCGCAAATTCCGTTCCATCCGCATTCCATTGAAAGACCATCGTTTTGGCCCAATCGTGCCAGGCCGGCGCGGCGAGCACAACATCCTGGTTGATCTTGAGATCTGCCTCCTGTGGCGACGCCAGACCCTTGTCCACAGTAAGACCCTGCTGATTTAGCTGCCCGTATTCGCCGCGGTAAGTAGCAGCTAAGTTGATCGAACTCTGTTGATTGAAAGATTCGTGGACCGGACAGTCCCCCGGGGTAGGAATGGTGACTGTTGTTCCCACTTCCCGGCGCAGCATAGAAATCAAGCGGTAGCTGCGGGCAGGAAGTGCCATCGTGAAGAACGGGCGGAAAGACACCGGCTTTCACCCCGCCCTGAATCGCTGCCCCGTCGGCTGGATTGAGAAGTCCGTCAGCTGCGAGCCGCGCGATAATCGCGTCTTTGTCGCTATCGGTTAAATTCGCCCGGTGCGCGATACAGGTGGTTGAATTGGCGATTGCGTCAAGAGTAGCGGCTTTCAGTCGTGGCGCGGAGATCTTGCCGGCTTTGTCTACAAGCGTTTGAAACGCAGTACGCACCAGAGGCGAGCCGTGTCCAATCTGCTCAGCAAGCGCGTTTCCGCCGCCTATCTTTGTCTGGTCGGCACCCAATGCAAGTGAGCTCGCAATAGTCAGAGCTACTGATATTTTCTTCATTCTCATAAGTGAGACAGATTGTAAAAGATGCGAATGACTGAGTGGTGAATTTCACCAAAGGTGCAATAGGTTTTGAAGAGCCGGTCGATCGTCGGCGTACCTGCAATCAAAGGCCGCAAGCAACAAACGAGTAGCCTGCGAGTTCTACCGAGACATGGTAATGAAACATCAGGCTGCGAGAATTGCGAGAGCAATACCTGAGCCTTACTCAGCAACTTTTCTGGGATGTGTATTTCATGACAGCAATGCCAGCGAGTAACATGGTGTCCGTCGGTGATCTGGGCGCTCTTGATTCTGAACTGGAGCCCTCGCTGTCTGAGGTGTGGGTAGACCGTGATCTCGGCTGGCTAGACTTCAACCAACGCGTGCTCGAGGAAGCGTTCGCAGAAGGGACACCGCTGCTAGAACGGGCCAAGTTTCTGGCAATTTTTACGTCTAACCTCGACGAGTTTTTTATGAAGCGCATGGCGGTCCTGCGACATGCCACTTCGCCTGAATCAGCCGAGTTGCGGAAGCGCTTGCGTGAAAAGCTACTTCCGCTTTTATCCGAACAGTCAGAGTATTTTCGGCGGCAGCTGGTCCCGGATCTTGACCGGAACGGAATCTTCCTCCGCGGCTGGGACGACCTGACGAAAGCGCAAATGGACGAGGCGATTAGTTTCTTCGACGATCAGGTCTCGGCAGCCGTTACGCCGCTGGTGATCAACCCTAAAGAGGGCTTCCCCTTCCTTTCTAATCTGTCCACATCCTTGATCTTTGCGCTATATGATCCGACCACGGCGCAAGACTTCTTTGCGCGCGTAAAAATCCCTTCCGATCTCCGGCAGTGGGTGCAATTGAAATCGGACGTGCCGGACAACTCGTTCCTTTTCCTTCCTCTCCACGAAGTCATCCGAGCCAACCTGAACAAACTCTACAAGGGTATGGCGCTCAGCGGGATCACCCTGGTGCGTCTCTCGCGACAGGCAGAAGTGGTTGCGGGCGACCTGCACGATGCGAGCTGGTCAGAGCAGGTGCAAGCAGCTGTTCGTAAGCGCCGCTATCAACCGGTGGTGCGGCTGGAGTTTGCCGAAGATGCTGATCCGGCTGTCGAGAACTTGCTTCGGGAACATTTTCGTCTTTCCCCCGAAGACGTTTACCGGGTTGGAAGCGAAATCGATTTCACCAGTCTCTTTGAAATTGCCGGTTTGAATGTACCCACTTTACGTGATAAGCCCTGGAATCCTCAATCGCCGCTGGCTTTGCGCGATCAACACAAGAGCATTTTCTCGGCCATTCGCTCAGGTGATTTCATAGTCCATCACCCCTACGAAAGCTTCGATGACAGCGTTGAGAGCTTCATTGAGGCTGGCTCAAAAGACCCCGATACGGTGGCGATTAAGATGACGGTGTATCGGGTCGGAAATGACACCCCATTCGTAAAATCTCTTATCAAGGCGGCAGAGAGCGGCAAGCAGGTCGCCTGTGTGATTGAACTCAATGCCCGCTTCGATGAGGAGCGAAATCTGCACTGGGCGGCTGCACTTGAGAAAGCCGGTGCACATGTTGAGTTCGGAGTAGAGGGTCTGAAGATCCACGCCAAAACCGCGATTGTTGTGCGAAAGGAATCGGGCAATCTCCGCACGTACACGCACATCGCTACCGGGAATTATCACGTGCGAACCGCCCGCCTCTATGCTGATCTTGGTCTTTTTACGTGCGACTCAAGGGTGACCGGCGATGTTGTCAATCTCTTTCATTACTTGACCGGCCGCTCTGACCCGCCAGACTATCGCGCTCTGCTCGTCGCACCCAACAGCATGCGGTCCAGATTTCTGGAGCTCATTCAAAGAGAAATAGATGTTCAGCAAAACGGTGGCAAGGGTCGCATCATCGCTAAATTTAATCAGATGGAGGACCCGGAGATAATCAGGGCTCTCTTGCGAGCCTCACAAGCGGGCGTGTCTATCGACCTGATCATTCGCGGTTTCTGTTGTCTGAAGCCGGGCGTTTCCGGTCAAAGCGAAAATATCAGGGTGCGGTCCATAATCGGCCGATTCTTGGAGCATTCGCGGATTTATTACTTCGGGGCCGGTGCAACGAATCCCCTGGAAGGCGACTTTTATATAGGTTCCGCCGATTGGATGTTCCGCAATTTATCCAGGCGCGTCGAAGTGGTTACGCCTATTCTGGCTGCGGGGCCGCGCCAGCGCCTCTGGGAAATTCTTGAGATCAACCTGAATGACACGAAACAGGCCTGGCTGATGGACACCGATGGCTCCTATTCCCGCGCACTCCACCTTGAAGCAGCTTCCCAGCCCACCGGTACCCACGAAGTATTGATGCAGATGATACGAACCAGCGACTGACGCGAGCTCGTACAGCCAATTCTTAAACAGCTTCTTTTAGAAAAGCCTTTCTTGTGAAAGTCACATCTGAGACGTTCGTTTGAAAGCGCTATTTTGATCGGCCCACTACGAACTTTTCTGGCGGCTTCGCCTGCTTCAGGTTGTGCCACTCTTTCGTGCTCGGCCTAGCTTGCGATTGCGATAACTTTCGTGGCCTTGCATCCGCCAAGTGCACAGTTCCCATGTTGATACTGCGTTGGAGGGCCTGTGGCGACTGCCCGAAGATTCGAAGGAACGAACGCCGCATTCGGTCGCCACTTTCAAATCCACATTTGCGAGCGATCTCTTCCGCGGAAAACCGGCCGGCCTCCATCATGGATCGAGCCGATTCCAGGCGCAGTAGCTCAATTGCCTTGGCAGGGGTTTGTCCAGTTTCGTCTCTAAAAACCCGGCTGAATTGCCTTGGGCTTAGGAAGGCGGCATCCGCCAACTCGGTGATCGAAAGACGCTTACTCAGATTCACTTTCGCGTATGTGAGCACAGTCTGTATGCGATCGGAGGTTACATCCAGATCGAGCAAAGTGGAATGCTGCGATTGTCCGCCCGCCCGGCGGTGATAAACCACCATTAGCTTGGCGGTCTCACGAGCCATCTCGCGGCCAAAGTCTTCCTCCACTAGCGCGAGCGCAAGGTCGATCCCGGCGCTCATTCCAGCCGAGCACCAAAGAGAGCCATCGGAGGTAAATATTCGATCGAGCTCCAGGTTCACCTTGGGGTAGCGTTGTCGAAACGCTCTCGCATGATTCCAGTGGGTAGTCGCCCGGCGCCCGTCGAGCAATCCCGCTTCGGCGAGAACAAAGGCGCCGGTGCATATGGAAGCGATGCGAACCCTTCGTCGGCCCGCGGATTGAAGGTACCTCACCACTCCAGGGGGAGCACCCGCAGCCGGATTATGTCCGCCCGCTACAAGGATCGTATCGAAGGCGCGGCGCTTGAAGGACGTCGTCTGGATCTTACTTCCAACGGAGGTCGCGACAGGTCCGCCGTGTTCTGAGACCAGCGTGATCTCGTAAGCCGAATATTCAGCCTTCCAATTAGCCATTTCGAACACAGCCGAAACCGCCAGGTTGACCGTTGAAACTTGGGGATACAGAACCAAGCCGATTCGGTGAGCTCGTTTCACGCTTCACCGTAACAGAAAATTTACTGAATGTCCTAAAACGACGGATTTATGACATACCAGCACTGGGGCGCCACCCTAGAATTGCATCAGGCCTTACTCATAAAGAATGTCCGGCCTCGCGTTTCTGTAACCGTGGAGAGATCACAAAACACATGATGCGCAAGGTATTGATCAGCGGGGCGACCGGAGACACGGGTCGCGCTGCAGTCAAAGAATCTCTTCGGCGGGGGCTTAGTGTTCGTGCAATGGTCCACGCTAAAGACGACCGCGCAGCGGCTTTGGAAGAGCTAGGTGCCGAGATCATAGTCGGCGATCTTCACAAGATCGACACCATCCGGAAGGCGATGGAGCGTGCGGATGCTGCTTACTTCGTATATCCCGTCCAACCCGGTCTGATTGAGGCAACCGTAAATTTCGCACAAGCTGCAAAAGAAACGTCCGTCGCCGCTCTCGTCAACCTCTCTCAACGGTCCGCCAATCGCAGCTCCACCAGCAACTCCTGCCGCGATAGCTGGATCGCCGAACAAGTCCTCGACTGGTCGGGCCTGCCGGTCACCCATCTTCGCCCCACTTACTTCCTGGAGTGGCTTCTCTACCCCTGGCAGCTTCCCTTACTCCGTGAGAAGGGCATCATCCGCCTGCCCGTCGGCAACGGCCGGCATGCGCCGATCGCCTCAGAGGACATTGGTCGTGTCGCCGCGGCACTCCTTGAGAGCCCCACCCAACACGCCGGGAAGACTTATCCACTTTTCGGCCCCGTCGAGATGAACCACGAGCGGATAGCCGCAGAGCTCGCCATCGTACTCGGCCGGCCCATCATCTTTCAGGATGTTTCCATCGACGAGTACTGCAGCTCACTCGATGCCCTGGGACTGCCCGAGTACGTCGTGCAACATTTCCGCGGCGCGATGGCCGATTACCAGCGTGGCGTCATGTCGGGCATGAATGACAACGTCGAAAAGCTGAGCGGACAAAAGCCCATGAGTGTTGGCGATTTCGCAAAGCATCATCTTGATGAGTTGAACCTGAAGAATGTCGCCTAGTTATCCCCCGTTTCATAGATTGGAGTTCTTATGAGCCTCGAAACAACATCGGATGTCATCACGCCTAGACGTCCTTTCCCTGTTCTGCCTGTCAGCAAGATTCTGGCTCTAGGGCGGTTTACGGCGCCGCCAACACCCGAGCAGGTCAAGGCGATCTTTCCGCACGAAGTGCCCGATACTCTTCAACTGTATCTGGATGGCAAGATCGAACAGATGTGGGCTCGCCAAGATCAGAAAGGCCCCGTCTTCTTGATGAATGTCACGTCCGTAGCAGAGGCGCACACCATTCTGGAGAAGCTGCCGCTCGGTCAAGCAAAGCTCATGGAGTTCGAGTTGGTCGAATTAACTCCCTTGACGCCCCTTCACATGCTTCTCACCGAAGGGTGGGCTAACGGCGCGAGGTAGTGGCTCATCCCAAGTCGTTGCAGGCGCGCCTCTGGTGGTGTTCTTGCCCCGGTGCTCTGCGGCGACGACGATGGTTTGATAGCCCAGCAATTCAAAGCTTTCCTCAAGGAGTGTGCAATGCAGCAGCAAAGCCCAGGCACCGCGAATCAAGAAAAAGTCGAAGGCATCGGTGGACTCAGGATCTTTTTTCGGTCCTGGCGTCCGGCCGAGAGGCCTCGGGCAACCGTGGTCATAATTCCTGGTTTCAACTCCCACAGCGGCTACTACGAATGGGTGGCCGATCAATTCCTGGCCAATGGTCTCGCGGTGTACGCCGTCGATCTGCGTGGCCGCGGGAATTCTGACGGTGAGCGTTTTTTTGTCGAGAGCTTCGAAGAATACGTCCGTGATGTCGAAGCGGTTATGACAATCGTGAAATCCCGCGAAACGGGCTCACCAATTTTTTTGCTTGGCCACAGTGCGGGCGGAGTCGTTTCCTGTCTCTACGCTCTCGATCACCAAGCTGTATTGGCGGGACTGATTTGTGAAAGTTTCGCGCATGAGTTGCCGGCACCTGATTTCGCGCTTGCGGTATTCAAAGGCCTAAGTCACATTGCGCCGCACGCGCACATCCTTCACCTACCCAACGAAAGATTTTCTCGCGATCCCAAAATCGTCGAGACAATGAACAGCGATCCGCTCATTGCACATGAAACGCAGCCAACACAAACTATGGCCGCTATGGTTCGGGCGGATGAGCGACTGAAGAAGGACTTTCCCCTCATCAAGCTGCCGGTGCTGATCCTTCATGGCACTCTCGATAAGAACACCAAACCAAGCGGCAGCCAGCATTTTTACGACGCAGCCGGCTCCGCAGACAAAACTCTGGAGCTTTACGAAGGCGGCTTCCACGACCTTCTCAACGATCTCGACAAGGAATCGGTCATCCGCGATATCAAGAACTGGATAGATCGCCGCATTCCTGTTGCGCATGCCGGGCAAGCTTAGACACTTCGACTTTGTTTGGTTTTATTCGCTGTCCTAGACCTTCCGGTGAGCTTTTCACCCCTTCTTGCTGGTCTCGATTGCATTTTTCGGGAACACCGCCCGCTACGGGATTCGTAAAGCAAGTAAGGTTTATCGAATGCAAAACTTCGCGGGCACCTTGCGCTACGCACTTCGGCAATTCCGGCTTGCCCCGGTCTTTACTGGAGCCGCTATCCTCACCCTTGCACTTGGCATAGGCGGCACGACAGCCATATTCACGCTCATTCACGCCGTCATGCTCGAGTCGCTGCCCGTGGCCGACCCAGCCTCTCTCTATCGCATTGGCGATGGTAACGACTGTTGTGTCGAAGGGGGCCCTCAAGACAGCTGGGGCATGTTCCCCTACCACTTCTTGCAACTTCTTAAAACCGAAACGCCCGAGTTCGCACAACTCACCGCGTTTCAAGCCGGTCAAGGCCGAATGAGCGTTCGCCGCTCTGGCACCAACATCCCGGCGCGCCCGCTTCGCTCCGAGTACGTCACCGGTAACTATTTCGATACGTTCGGCGTGAGGGCATTCAGCGGCCGGCTTTTCAACACCGAAGACGATCGTGCCTCAGCGCCACCGGTTGCCATTCTTAGCCATCAGTGCTGGCAGTCCACCTACGGCTCCGAGCCCTCGCTTATAGGAGCAACCCTCGAAATCGAAGGCCATCCTTTTACCGTCGCCGGTATCGCCCCGGCCGGTTTCTTCGGCGACACCCTCCGGAGCGATCCACCCGATATCTGGATCCCTCTGGAACAGGAAACCCTCGTCGCCGGTGTTAACACCTCTCTGAATCGCTCCCCCTTCTCCGCCTGGCTCCGGGTCATCGGTCGACTCAAACCAGGCGCAAACGTTAGTGTTGTCGGCCCTCGCCTTACCACCCTCCTTCACAACTGGATGCTAACTGACGCCGGCTATCCGACCGTCTGGATGGCAGACGTTCGCCGTCTGCTGCCGAAACAGATCATCCACATTGTTCCTGCCGGTGGCGGCGTTGCCGCCATGAAAGACGATTACGGTCGCAGCCTCAACATCCTGATGGCTGTCTGCGGCATGGTTTTGCTAATCGCCTGTGCGAACGTCGCCAACCTTCTCCTCGCCCGTGCCGCCCAGCGCCGAGGGCAAACCGCTCTCCGTCTGGCAATAGGAGCCAGCCGCAAACAGATCATTGGCCAAGCCATCGCCGAAGCCATTCTTCTCGCGCTGGCCGGAGGGGCCGCCGGCTTGCTGGTTGCCATCCTCGCCTCCCGCCTATTGCTTCATCTCGCCTTTCACAGCGCCCACTTCCTTCCGATCAGCGTCAGTCCATCGCCCCTCGTTCTGCTCTTCGCCCTCGCTGTCTCGCTCCTCACCGGCATCATTTTCGGTACTGCACCTGCGTGGTTCGCCACCCGTACCGATCCTATTGAAGCCCTGCGCGGTGCTGGCCGGAGCACGCGCGATAACTCCTCCTTGGCCCGTCAGGCTCTTCTCGTTTTTCAGGCCGCTCTGTCCGTGGTGCTTGTCGCCGGGGCTGTCATGTTAGCCCGCAGCCTCAATAAGCTTGAACACCAGAATTTCGGCTATGCCACTACCGGCCGCGTCGTCGTGTCGCTCAACAATCCGCCCCATAGCTATCAAACTCCTAAGCTTATGTCTCTCTATCGCCAGATCGAAGAAGCCATGCATCAGATCCCGGGTGTCTCCGGTGTCGGTCTCGCCATGTACAATCCACTTACTGATAACTGGGGCGAACTGATCGTCGTCAAGGGCCATCCCATGAAGAAATTAAGCGAGGAGGCCGGCGCCTCGTGGGACCGTGTCAGCGCTGATTACCTGCAGAACTTAAATGTCGCTCTGGTACGTGGCCGCTACTTCACCCCGCAAGATGCGCCCAATTCCGGTAACGTCGCCATCATCAACCAGGCCTTCATCAAACGATTCTTTCGTAAGGACGAAGAGCCTATCGGCCAGTATTTCGGGATTGATCTCCCCGAAAACAGTGGCAACTACCGGATTGTCGGCATCGTCAAAGACGCCAAATTCGCCGGCTTCAATCTCAACCAACCTGCCCGCCCCATGTTCTACGTTCCGCTCAATCAAACAGTCGCTTTCGCCAATACTCTGTTCCAAAGTCTGGAACTGCAATCTCATCGTATGTACGGCCTCTGTCTGGTCACCAAGCTCCCACCCGGTGCGCTGGAACCGCAGATCGTTCGCATTCTGGCTAAGATCGATCCCAACCTGACCATCAATAGCGTTCGGACCATGGAAGAGCAAGTCGCTCTCAGCTTCGATCAAGACCGTGCCGTCTCCAGTCTCGCTGCACTCTTTGGCGTCGTCGCTCTTCTGCTCGCCGCCGTTGGACTCTATGGCGTCACCGCCTACACCGTCGCCCAGCGCACCAATGAAATCGGTATCCGCATGGCCCTTGGAGCCGACCGGCCCGGAGTGGTCGGCTACGTTCTTCGCAACGCCCTCGCCCGCGTGGCCATCGGACTCGCGCTCGGTCTTCCCCTCGCCGTTCTGGCCGGGAAACTCATCGCTACGCAACTCTACGGTATAGCGTTTTTCGACCCGCCGGCCCTCGGCTTGGCGATGATCTCACTCGCCTTCGCCGCCTTCATCGCCGCGATGATCCCCGCCATCAGCGCCGCGTCCATTTCTCCCTTGCTTGCTTTGCGTGGCGAATGAGCAACGCCAGCACGCATCCACCAAGGGTAGGAGCTTGCAGCTACGGAAGCGCGGTCAGCTTTAATTTGACCTGCTTGTAAATCGAGCTACCAGGATCGGCATCTCGCCACAACGTCAAAAATTGCTGGTACGCGACCTGTGCTCTCGCCACGTTTCCTGACAAGGCGCAAGCCCTCCCGAGTTGCAGGTATGCCAGCGCGCCGATCGGATCGGCATAGACAACTCCGGGGTGATCGATAACTTTCTGAAACTCTGCCGCTGCTTCGTTGCCTTTGCCCAACGATAGATACGCCAGGCCGCGCACGTACGCTGGGTACAAACCGCCGAAGAATCCGAAAAAGTTTGTGCCCGGACTGGCAAATTCGAAAGGAAGAGTGGTCTGCAACCGCCTCACGCTTTCCGCTGGCTGAAGGTGGTGCAAGCAGGCGAGCGACGCTAGTAGCGGCAAGTACGTAGCTTGGACAAGCGTATCTTGCGGAAAACGTTTGGCCAGATCATTGGCGAGCGCCTGCGCTTTCGCATCATCGTGCGTCAAAGCCAATGCAATGGCGGATCCGTATTCAACGTCGCGAGCATTGGAAAGGCTCAGTGCAGCGGCTGCATTTTTTCGAGCTTCGGCCCCATTTCCGAGAAACGCCTCCCACGCCGCTGACCCCGCCGCATAGATTGCGGCCCTTTCCGCATAGCCTGAACGCCGCGCCAGCTCCCCTGCCTGCTCGGATAACAGCCGGGCCTGGCGCAAGCGGCCCGCATGTGCCGCGACCAGAGCTTCAGATTGCAAGATCCAGTCTTTCTCAGGAGTACCTTCCAACCGGGCGGCAATCTGATTCATGCGTGCGCGATCGTTCTTATGAAAGGCAAGATAAAAGCCGAGCATCAAAGAGTCAGGGATTTCTAAACTGCGCTTTCTTGCGCGCTCTAGACTCGCTTCGGCGTCGTTAAATCGACCCAACGATGTGTAACCGAAGGCGAGGTTGAGGTAGGCCGGCGTGGCATCGGGGTCCAGTGCAAGAGTCTTTTCGGCTTCCACAATTGCCTTTTCGTACTGACCCACACCTTGAGTGGAAAATCCGGACATGAGGGAGTGAGGAGATGCTTCGCGAGGATACGCGCGCTCCCAAAGCTCTAGTGTTCGTTGCGCATTCTCGAGATTTCCCGTGATTTGCCGGTCGTACGAAAACGCAATGAAGAACCTCTCCTGCTCCCCTGCCCTGGCGCGCAACTCGTAAGCCCTTCGTGTGCTTTCTGCGGATAGCCTGGAGTCTCCGATATCGGCATAGATGCGACCAAGAAACGCGTGAGCTATGGCGAATCCGGGGTCGAGCTCGATGGCGCGCCGTAATAGTGGCACTGCACTGTCAAAGCTGGCGGAAAAGGCCAGCTTGCGGGCTGCGCTATAGGCCTTGAGCGCGTCCAAAGAAGGAGTCGTGGCCTCGGCCAGCGGAGTGTCATGATGCTGGATCATGGCTACTGACTCGCCCGCGCGGCGTCGGAACTTTCGGGCTATTTCGCTAACTGAGTCCAGCACGTCCTCCTTTCGCGCGGCTTGAATCTGTTCCACATAGAGCGAGTTTCCAGCGCAGCTTTTAGCGGCCAAGCCCAACACATAACGACTCCCAAGACGGGTGATCGAGCCTTCTAGAACGGCACTGCTGCCGGTTCTCTCGCACACCTCGCGAGCCAGATCAGCTGTAAGGACATCGGTCGCGGGACGTCCCATGTGCTGCAGTGTTTGCCGGACACGGTCTTCCGCCACAAGACTGAGATAGGGCGATTGCTGGAGTTCCACCATCAGGCCTTGTTGCAGAGTGGTGTCAAACACCGGGTCACCCGTCACGTTACGAAACCCGGCGAGGACCAGTGTCCCCTTCTCTCCGAAAGGCGGCTTACTGCTCGGGCGAAGAAGGACGGCGCCCAGTATTAGGGCAAGCGCGAATAGCAGGGCGCCTGAGGCGAGCCACCATTTTCCACTCGGCCGATGGCTGGAATCAGGGGCGATGAAAATCTCGGTCACCGATGCTGCCTGCAACCTAGGTGCGCTCCCCTCCACGGTTGCAATAAACCGGTAGCCTTTGCCGGGAACGGTTTCTACATATCGCGGCTCGTCGACCGAATCGCACAGTGCGCGCCGCAGCCGATTGACTGCCACGTTTAAACTATGCTCGAAGTCGACGTTTGTCCCAGCGGGCCAAATGTGATCGGCGAAGCTGCTCTCGCGTGATGAGCTCTCCCGGATTCTCGAGCAGAGCTACTGAAGAATCTGAAATGGCTGGCCGGGAAGACGAACCGGGACGCCGCTTTTGAGCAGTCGACCAGTTTGACAATCGACTTCAAACGGGCCGAAGGCAAGCCGGTTCAGACGGTGCGGCTGCGTGGCCATCAGTTTTCCCTGATGTAGAACACAAGTGTACAATCCCGCGCCTTCAATAAGATAGCCGGTGACCTGAACGTTTGACTCGCAATTGAGGTCGCGTGAATGGCCTATCGAGGCCGTTCAGTGTACTTTTGACCGGACGGAGATTGTTCACTTATGACACGGCAAAAACTGATCGTTCCATTGATGTTCCTTTTTACAGGAGTCGCTTTCGCCGACTCTTCGGTTTACGTGATTAGCGCCGGGATCACCGGCAATGGAGTTTTCGGCAGGGTCGATCTCACCACCGGCGCCTACAACGCGATTGGTCCAACAGAGCCGAACGGCTATTTCGGAATGGGAACCGGACCAAACGGCACCATTTACTCTTTGAACTATCTGGGTCAACTCGACCGGATTAATCCAGTGACGGGCGCGTTCACGACTATCGGAGCGACCGGATTAGGACCTTGTCTGATACCCTCGCCGGCTTGCGGACCGACCAGCGAGTTTGATCTCGGTAGCATGAACGGGAGGCTGTATGCGACGGATTTCGCAAACAGCATCTATAACGTAAATTCCACGACCGGGACGGCCACCTTGCTCGCGCAGAACTCCGGTTTGCCGGCGGCCCCGTTTGTGCCCGGCAGCCAGAACTCAGATGGAACTTTCAACCTCGCTGACGAAGCCATGTGGAGCGCGGGCGGCAAGCTCTTCGTAACCTACGATGCGTTTGTGAACAATTTCGCAACCTCTACGGTGGAAAGCGTCACTGTTGCTCCTATGCTTTACAGCATTGATCCCACCACGGGATTGGCCACCGCGATCGGGCCGACCGCTTTAGGTCTCGGAGCCGCAACGCAAGTGAACGGGATCACGTACGCCTTCAACGATTTGACAACTCAGATAGAAACGATCGATCTCCTGACGGGTGCAGCAACGCCCGTTGGCAGCTTCGACCCTGCCGCCGAGGTACTTCAAGGAGCATCAGCCGCTACGCCCGAACCTGCTTCGATCGGGTTAGCTGCGGCAGGGTTTGCTGCATTTCTATTGCTCGTGTCGCGGAAGAGATTCTGGGAAAAGAGGGCGTCGCTGAAAAATTAGGACGCAATCGATGATGGAGGCACAACCACTTCGACAAGCCCGGACTTTACGTCGTACACGAGGCCGGAAAGCAGCCAAGTGCCAGGCAGGCCGGGTACCGCGCGCAGAAGGGCAACATCAGCGGCCACTGCAGCGTGCGGATCGCTGACGAATTTGGCATCTAAGTCTGCGCTCGGCACCTGGAAGTAGTCCGCCAACAGCGCAGAATCTTTTGCCAGGCGTGTGATGCCGCAATCGGTGTGATGAAGCACGATGATATGGAATTCACCACCGCCACCGGGGATCTTGCCTGCGACTTCGCCTATGCGGCCCAGCATCCCTAGTTGGCTTAGCAAGCCGGGAGTAACGCGGCCGCCGATGTTGCGCATGACTACCGCCTCGCCTGGCTCGATACCCAGCAGATGCGCGGGATCGACGCGCATATCCGCGCAGCCTATGACGATGGCCTTGACGTAAGGAAGAGCCTCCGGCAGCGATAGCGCAGATACAGCAGCGCTCCCTCGGTGCGCGGCGAACTGCTTGTTGCGCTCTACCATTGTTTCAACTTCGTTCATTTTTATCCTTCTGGGCAACAAGATCGCACCCGTCCACCCGAGTTCGAAATTCGCCCGGAGCTTCCACCATACCGCGCGAAAATCGTGACAGGTCCTAAGAGTTCCAACCAGCTGCTACCAGGGGATTGATGCCGTGTTGCGTTATTTAAGCAATCGATGATCACGTAGGATCTGGAGCGTCTTGTCGATCGGTAATGCCTCGACAGTGTGTCCGCTTCCAGTCGTCGTCACTGCGAGCAGCATTGAGTTATAGATCGCCTCTTCAGTCGCTTCGATCACAGCAAGAAAGAGCGGCGACATGGCGTCGTTGCTTAATGCTTCAACATGCTGCGTCAGCGACTTGTCAGCCGTTCGAATTTGATTCTGGAGTGCCGTAGAAAATGCAATCGCGTAGTCTCCGCTCCCGTTAGAGGCGGAACTGCCGGTTCGCCCCATCCCTAACCAAGCTCTGGCAGCGAGCCGCTTCAAGTTCCGCGCGTCGACGGGTGCATCAGTGGCAACGATGATCATGCAGGATCCATCTGCCTTATCTTTCACTCCTTGGCTCATTTCCTCCCGCAAGTAATATTGGCCTAGTTCCTTACCGACCGGAGCACCGGCCATGGTAAGCACTCCACCGAAATTCGTCTGAACCAGCACGCCGACTGTGTACGCGCCTAGAGCGGCAGGCAGCCTCCGCGAGGACGTGCCGATGCCACCTTTCCAACCAAAAGCGACGGTTCCGGTGCCGGCGCCCACAGCGCCCTCCTGCACTGGTCCACCCCTTGCGTTTTTGATAGCTTCAAACACGGTCTCCTGGGTGACATGAAAGCCGCGAATGTCGTTCAAATATCCGTCGTTCGTTTCGCCTACAACTGGGTTGACAGAGAGCACGTCCTCGTTGCCCGGCTGGGCCATCACGTAGCGCGTTAGCGCGGCCGCCACGTCCGGTACGCTGCTTGTATTCGTTAACAAAATAGGGGCTTCGAGAGTGCCCATTTCTTCCACTTGGGTCGACCCCGTCAACTTCCCATATCCATTTCCTACGAAGATCGCTGCTGGTACTTTATTCCGATAAAGATTCCCTGCTCGCGGCAAGACGGCAGTTACACCCGTGCGCACATTTTCGCCCTTAACGATGGTGACTTGACCGACTTCGACTCCGGCCACGTCCGTAATCGCGTCCAATTGCCCGGTCGGAAGGATGCCGACCGTCAATCCGAGCTGCGGAGCTCGCGGCCGGCTACTCGAAATCTTGTTCTGCGCACTGCTGAAAGCTTGGAAGAACAGGAAAATCGCTGCAAGTGATCTCAACGCCATGAAGAGATCTTAGAGCAAAGTGCTGGGTACCGCGAAATCGGCTCTGTACTAGCCCCGGCGGTTTAGTGTGCTTCTTCCTATGAACTGAAATACCAGCCATGCTAGAAAGCCCAAAGCGAGCAGGGCCAGTGACGATGGTTCGGGCGCATTGGCCGCGGAAAGAGCGGGAGTGATGCTGCCCGTGAGTTTTGCGTATACAGGTCTAACGCCCGTTGGTAATGATTCCAGAACTGCACCGTCCACGATGGCGCCGCTGGTCAAACCCGTCAGCGATACGGCAGTAGGCGTCGTATCGATCTTTAAGAATAATGTCAGGCCAAGATCGTCGACGGCGCCGATTCCCCACGCATCCGTGCCCGACGGTTCGCTATTGCTGATCGAGTTAAAAGGTGGGAGCGTCCCGAAATTGATGTTTATGCTGTCCAGCGTTCCCGAGTCAGTGTTCACTGTGAGCACTCCCGAGAATGTGCCCGCACTCGGTGTTGTATATGAGCCCGTGACATCGAACGTCGTATCCGCCTTTGCGAAAGCTTGCCCCAACAACATGCAGCTTACGGGTAGCACGATGTTGGTAAAGGTTCTTAGTACTTTCATGACTTCTCCTTGAATGTCCTTCTTGCTGCTTCTAGATGAGTAAGCAACAAAAGACCTCGGACGGTGCCATGGTGAATTGGTGCACGACTGTCCACTGCCACCATGGACCTGCCACCGTGCAGTGTGTGCCAACCTAACGTTCGATACCCACACAGCTCCCAAGCTGAAGTTCGGAGGACCAGGTCAATTTCCAGCGTCTGAAGAGAACTTCTTGAACTCCTGCCTGGAGGAGCGAAGCTGCGGCAGCTCGGGGTCGCCATTCGCCCAGGTCGTCAAGAACTCTTCGTAGGACTTTCGCGCGCGCGTTTCGTCAGAGTCAAGCAGCGCGGCGCGGGCCAGCCAAAGATTGCCCAATGGGTACAGAACGGAGTCGATTCTCTGACCGCGATGAGAGAGGATCTTTTGAAACTCAGCGGCACTCTGCGATCTTTTTCGAAGCTGCAGATAGGCGTGTGCGCGGAGGTATTGCGGCCAGAATTCAGCAGCCGCTTCATAGTGCACGGTCTGCTCCAGGACCTCGACTGCCGCTTCGGCGCGGTTCCGCTTCAGATTCATGGCCGCCCGGATCGCAGGTATCCAGATTCGGTTCACGACGGTATGACGTGGATAACGCATATTCAATTCATCCACGAGACGCGAAGAAGCCGCACTATCGCCGCACCATGCCAGCGCAAGTCCGGCACGCGTCAACGATATGGGATTGTGCACAATCCCGAGCGCGCGCCTCGCCGCAGTTTTGCTCTCCGAACATTGGTCCAAGGCGGCGGCTTGCAATGCGTCCTCAACGAGATATCCCGCCGCGACTTCATTTGCCTGGACACCCATGGCGGCATCTACCCCCCGCTGGATGTAACGAGTCGATTGCTTCCAGCGCCCGCCGTATGCGGCGGTAGAGGCCTGCCAGGCGAGTCCGATATAGGAGTCCCTTCTACCGGCCACCCACTGTAACTGTTGCTCCATGGCTGCATCGTCATGATTCAGGAACGCCATCCGGTATTCGTTTTGATGAATGGATGTGTCGTCCACTTTCTGGCTGTGCGCGCGCTCGGCAGCCGAGCGAGCTTCCGTGAAACGATTCAGATGCACGAGCGAATTAATAAAAGTCGCTTGGCGAGCCGCCGAGTTCGGATCCAACTGAATGGCTATCCGGCTTTCTTCCGCCGCCTGCTCGTACTGTCCGATCATTTCGTAAGTGACGGCAAGATTCAAGTGTGCCGGGGCATCGCGCGGGTAGATGCTTTGGTAGAGCTTGAGAATTTCCAGGCGTCTATCCAAATCACCGGTGACAAGGTCACAATATTGCGACATTATGCCGAGCCGTTCCCGTTCGCTAACGCGATCACGCAGGCTGTAGGCTTTTGCCGAGTATTGGGCTGCAACTCCGGGCTGTCTTGTGTTGCGGTAACAAGTTGCGAGATCCACCCAGGCGTAGGCGAAATCGGGATCCAATTCGACAGCGTTCCTAAAAAAGGGGATCGCTGCCAGAAAGTTTCCACGTGTTCTGATTTCATGACCGAGCGAGTAGGCCCGCAGCGCTTCAATCGAACCGGTGGTACGTTCCAGTAAAGCGTCGAACTTTTGTATTGAAGGAAGGGATTCTCCCAATTTCTCGCGCAGACCAGCCGCCGCGCGGGATAGGGCATGCAGGACCCGCTCCTTACTTTCGGCTTCGACCTGGATGCGGGCCAGTGTGCTGCTTTGCTGGCTGTCGAGCGCTTCCAGAGTGATCGCATAATGACTTCCGAGAGAAACGATGCTTCCGACAACAACGGCCTTGATCCCTTGCCGCCGGCAGATCTCGAGTGCGATTTCGCGGGTGACCGGTGCTTCCGGAGAACGTCGCATGAGCCGTAATGCCGCGGCTACGCGCGCATCCGGAAAAATGTTCAGAAATGGACTCTGCTCCAGTTGCACCGCCAGGCCCTGCCGGAGCGTGCCGTCAAATACCGCATCGCCGGTTTTATTCGCGAAATCCGACAAGAGGATGCTGTCGCGGGGAGTGAGAGCAGGCCGGCGTCGAATGTGAAAGAACAGCCCGATGGCCGCACCTGCCACCAGAAGGGCAGCCACTGCGAGAATAGCCAATCGGGAGCCGATGTGTTGGCCTTTTCCCCTACGCTTGCTTGGCTGCTGACGCGAGTCAATACTTTTTAGATCGTTTGCGAACGCCTCCATCGTCTGATACCGGGTTTCGCGGTCCTTGCAAAGAGCCTTAGAAAGAACTCGAGCGAGTTCCGTTCCGCAGTTCTTTGGGGCAGCCACGGGCTCCGGCCCGAGCAGTGCCGCGAATACTTCCGGTGGTGTGGCTCCGGGAAATGCCGGGCGTCTCTCCACCAGCTCGTAAAGTACGGCGGCGAGGCTGAAAATGTCGGCACGCGCATCAAGTTTCTGGGCCCGCGCTTGCTCCGGAGACATGTATCGCGGTGTTCCCATGATGCTGCCGGGCTGAGTCGCTTGCGGAGACCATTCTCCATTTACTTCTGCGATCTGCGCCAGCCCGAAATCGACAACTTTGACCAGGGAATCGGATCGCAGCATGATGTTCTCGGGCTTAAGATCTCGATGCAGGATGCCAGCGCCGTGGGCCATTTGCAAGGCTGTGGCGCTTTGAATTACCGCGTCGAGAGCTTCGTCGTAAGAAAGCTTGCCGGTATTCAAGCGCTGGCGCAGGGTCTGGCCTTCCACCAGTTCTTCCGCGATGAACCAGGTTCCGTTCGCTTGGCCCACTTCGTAGATGGTGACAATGTTCGGATGGTTCAAGGCGGAAGCGGCTTTGGCCTCCAGGCGGAACCGGGCTACTCGCGCCTCGTCGTGAGTCAAATGAGCCAGTAGAAGTTTAAGCGCTACGGGCCGGTCGAGCCGGGTATCGCGAGCCTGGTACACCTCACCCATAGACCCTGCGCCAATGCGATGGAGAACCTCATAGAAGCCTAGCGTGCTCCCCGCCGGAACAGGCGTCCCATCCTGATATAAGTCAGCGATGTGATCGCACAGTTCTTCCGGCGAGAGAAAGCTGCCGATGCCTTCTCGTGCATCCAGTAATGACTTCAGCTCCTGCAACAGGTCTGGATCGCCTGAACAGGAAGCCTCAAGCGCCGCGGCACGGTGTTCCGCAGGTTGAGCCAGCACGGTGTAATAGAGCCGTTCAACCCTCTGCCAGCGTTCTGGATCCATCTTCAATCTATGGGTGCGCTTCTGTTTTAAGTCTTCGGAGTAGCGGAGACACGTTGAGAGGCGATTTCTCCTCCGCTAAGCTCCCGGAACAACCAGGTACGCGCTAAGTCCCATTCGCGGTGCACGGTGCGGGACGAGATTCCGAGAACTTCTGCTGTTTCATCGATGTTGAGGCCACCGAAAAATCGCAGCTCGACGACTCGGCTTTTTCGATCATCAAACTCAGCCAAGGTATTGAGCGCCTCATCCAGAGCGATGACGTCGGCGCTGCGATCGGGAGCGGACTCGGCATCGGCGAGCGAAACGAGTACGGCGCCGGCACCTCGCTTTTGCCTGTGGCGAGCAACCGCTTGATTCACCAAAACCCGGCGCATCATCTTTGCAGCGACTGCGTAAAAGTGTGCCCGATTTTGCCATCCCACTGAGTTCCAGCTGATCAGGCGCAGATACGCTTCGTTTACCAGAGCAGTCGGTTGCAGTGTATTGCCGGCTGCTTCTCTGCTCAGAGACACGCGGGCAAGCCGGCGCAGTTCTGATTCGACGATAGGCGCCAGCTTTGCGAGTGCATCCTTATCGCCATTGCACCAAGCCTGTAGTAAGTAAGTAATTTCGCAGACAGAGGAGTGCTGCTCCGTCGGATCCGGCGTCATCGTCATCGAGTCAAACTGGTAAGAATCTACCAGACGTTAATCGCCAGGTAGGCGACTCACTAGCTCTCTGTACGTTGCCGCACGATAGACTCTGGTCAACTAAAAATCGCAAACTTGTGGCGCATTCTTCCGCGCGTTCTTGCTTATACAGTCGGAACTCCTTGCCGGGAGGCATATAAATAATGACATCTATAAGATTTTGGAAACGAGATTCGGAAGGGCGAAGGCGGAATGTGGTCTGCGCTCTGGGCGTTATGGCACTTGCGCTGAGCTGTACCGTGCATGTGCAAGCTTCTCCCTCGGGAGACGACCTATTGAAGGAGGGCCCGAGTGCTCTGGAAAAAGTGCTGGAGAAAAGCGGATGCGTGCACAGCCAACTTGACCGGGCCGGCTCGACCTCCAGTTACGGCACGGAAGATGCCCCGCTGTGCCTGGGCAATGTTCCGCTATCGTGGCCGAAGTCCACCAATGATCCGGCCCTTATAAAGGTGCTCGCTGCGACGGCTTATGTGTGGGGCCTTGGACCGGAGTACATCGAGCGGTTCTCAAAGTACAACACGATCATTGGCGCCCCTTTTAACTCGTTTAAATATGGTTCGGTCCCTGCAGCCTGGAACAATGAGGCTACGAATGCAGGCGATGCATCGGTTCTTTACATCAGCGGCTTCATAAAGTTCGCCGAAAGTTCGGAGCAAGTCCTCACCGTGCCCCCCTCGAAGGACCAATACTACGTCGCAGCTTATTTAGATGCTTACGCGAATACGGTCGGAAGCATTGGCACGCGGACTACCCCCTCCGAGGCCATGACTTCTTACCTTCTGGTCGGACCTAAGTCAAAGTGGGCCAAAAGCAAGACTGCCAAGGTTCATGGGCACGTGTATCCAGTAATGGCGTCGGACACCGATGTCAATTGGTTCGTCATTCGCGTTCTTGCCAACACCCTGATCGATGCCTCGGATCCGACTTCGGTGCCAAACGTCCTGCGAGACGTCGCGCATAAATTCGCTCTGAATTCTTTGCAGGAGTTCGAAGCGAATGGCCACCAACCCGTTTATCCAGCCAACTTCGTCCTTCCTCCGCCGACTGATGCCCAAAAAGCTGATGCGGCGCCTTATCAGAACGCACCGGAAAGCGCCGTCGATTTCTTTACCCAGGTCGGCAATGCCGTCGCGAATAGCCCGATACCCAAACGCAACACAGCATTATCCGGCACACCTCTCACCGATCTCCCCACATGGGTCGTTCCGCAGGCGGCAGCGCAAACAAACTACATCGTTCCCTCCTACGGTCAGAAGGGGATCTTCGATAAATTCGCGGCTATTGGGCTCACCGAGAGCGGTTTCCAGGTCCCCCCGTCCTGGGGCGACGAGCAGCAAACTGCTCTACAGTGTGGTTACGTCCTGGGGCAGAAACTTTTGCAGGCGTTCATCAACGAAGCCGCTGCAAAATCGACAACTAACTACTGGGGGATCGTGAACGACCCCGTCGGAACATATCCCAACAACGCTAAAGGATATCTTTATCGCTCGATAATCGTGGCAGAGGGCGGTGTTGCGAACATCGGGCTCGACGCGGTGTATCCGACCTTGACCGGTAATCCAACACTCTTGGACGGCAATCATAGTTACAAGCTCACGTTTATGCCGTCCGCACTCTCTGACCCGACACCGCCGGTTAAAGGAATTTATCCGCCCATGGTTAACGACGCGAACGGCAATCCAAAAGGCTTCTGGTCGATTCACGTCTACGCCGTCGATCCAACACAAGCCAATTCACCTTTTATCGCTCAGACTAGTGTGCTGAACACTAGCTATTCCATCGCAGACACGGCCGTCGTATCCGTCAATTCCGCCACAAATTACATGACCGTGAACGCCCCAAACTGGGGACCTCTCGTAAAGAGCACCCCCCTGCTGTTCGGCCAGGAGGCTGCCTCTTACGGCTTGAAACCTAACGCGGTTTATTACGTGGCGACAGCACCGCAGGTGAATTCGGATCAGACTACATACACCTTCCAGATCTCGACACAGTGGCTCCAAAACATTTCGAGCGGGAATGTCCCCATTCAAGCTCCTGACGGAAAACCCGGTCCCATCGTCCATCTGCTGACGCCAACTAGTACGGCCATGCTCAAATACGGAATGGTCAAGCCAGTCACTCAGCTCGGATCGTCACAACTTTCCGCCAATCAGTTGGCCAAGAACGCTGACGGATCGTTAACAATGTGGTTCGGCCCAAGACTGCCTGCCGGTGCGCCCGCTTCGAACTGGATTCCAACGCCCTCCACCGGCTACTACGGCCCGATCTACCCCGGCATCCCGGTGAGCACCGCGTTCCAGTTGACCCTTCGCATGTACTATCCGAAACCCGGGAATGAGCCGCCGTCGATCTTACCGTGCACGGAGGCTTGTGGCCAGCCGTTGCCCGAGAGCTACATACCTCCAGCTCTGGAGCTCCTTCAGTAGGCGGCTGGCTTCACTGCTGGCGTTTGCTTGTGCCGCCTCGCGGCTTTACGGGGCGGCATACTCATTGCAGATCTCTGACAAATCCCATCAAACAGCTGTACCGCTGCATTAATGCTGGTCGGTTTGCTTGCCCTGATCAGCTAGTCGGTGGCTGCTCCTGCAATTCGAGCATCCATGTTTCACCGGTAAGCGAGACGCCGAACAAGCTATGTTCAGCCGTATCTATCAAACGGAACCCGTGCCGGGCGTAGATACGCCGCGCGCTTTCCAACACAGAATGAGTCCAAAGTGTCATTCGCTCGTACCCCACCGAGCGAGCGAAAGCGATGCATGTGGCCACGAGCGTGTCGCCAATACGGCGGCCCTGGAATGCTGGTTCAACATAGAGAAGCCGCAAACGTGAGAGCCCATTACCTTCGTCAGTAAGAAATATTGAGCCCGCTAATTGACCGTCCACCTCGGCCACCCAGCACTGCTCCCGGCCCTGCTTGAAATTCCGCAAGAAGGCTGTCGTGACCTCACCCACGTTTATCTCGATTCCGCTGCTCCACCCGTACTGCTCCCGATATAGCACCGATTGCCGGGATGCAATAAGTCCCATGTCGCCGGCGCGAAACGTACGAATTTGAAAATCCTTGGTCGGACGTTCTTCCAGCAAATTCTGTGCGGACTCGAGTGCGGCTATCAGCCGGTGACGTCTCTGAATATCGAACCGGCGCAGAATCTGTTCAATGACCGCTCGCTGCCGCTTATCTAGTTCATCGAACCGCCGGCGCCCTTCAGGAGTGACCTTGATGGACCGCCTTCGTGCATCATCGTTTACGCGAGTGCGGCGGATCCAACGGCGGTTCTCGAACCGGCGCAACACACGACTTACAAAGCCTGCGTCCAAATCCAACCTTTGCCGGATTTGGTCCGCGAAGCATGGCTGAAATTGTACGACCTCGAAAAGAATGCGTGCCTCCGCAAGAGTCATGCCCGTATGGAGGAAATCGTTATCCAAAGCGCCGACGAATTTAGTAAAGAACCGGTTAAAGCGACGAAATGAAGAGACTGCCGCGTCCACAAGGAGATAATGGAACAGATAGTTGATTTAGTCAACTACTTTTGCCCATCAAGCTTTGTTAAACTCTGCCGGATGAGCGTACTGGACTGGCTGCTCGACTCCGACCCCGCCATTCGCTGGCAGGTTTTACGCGATTTGGTTCATGCGCCGACTGAGCTCGTAGCGGAAGAGCGCGCGCGAGTGACAACTGAAGGCTGGGGGGCGAAACTTCTGGCGCTTCAGGGTGACGACGGGCAGTGGGCAGGAGGCGCCTGCTTCCCCGCCAGGAGCCAATACCAATGGGATCAAGAACCGGGACAGCCCTGGATCTCCACGCTTCCGACACTGCAGCTCTTGCATGACTTCGGTATTGAACCTCATTCGGAGCGGGTTGTGCGGGCGGTAGCACTGGTACGAGATCACTGTCGCTGGGAACACGCCGGGCAACGATTTTTCGATGGTGAGGTCGAGCCTTGTATCAACGGTCGTACCGTCACATTGGGCACTTATTTCGGCCTGAATATGGGACATCTGGTTGAACGCCTGCTAAGCGAGCAACTGGACGATGGCGGATGGAACTGCGAGGCCGAAAACGGTTCTGTCCGCTCATCCTTCGCAACCACCATCAACGTGCTTGAGGGCCTACTGGCGCACGAGCGCGCAACGGGAGGCTCCGCGGAGTCCATCGCAGCCCGGCGCCGGGGCGAGGAGTATCTTCTGGAGCGCAAACTGTTTCGGCGGAAGAGCACAGCCGAAGTCGTTAACGAAAGCTGGCTGCAGTTCTCGTTTCCCGTGCGCTGGCAATACGACGCGCTACGTGCTCTTGAATATTTCTGCTCGGTTGGGAACGTGCCAGATCCGCGAATGGATGAGGCGATCGCCTTGCTCAGATCGAAGCAGCAGCCCGACGGCGCATGGTTGCTGGAAAATACGCATCCAGGCGCGGTCTATTTTGATTTAGAAGACGGCGATAACCAACCCAGCCGATGGAACACGCTGCGGGCGCTGCGTGTCCTCAACTGGTACGAGACATCGCAGGTAAGATCCTGCGAATGAGTGAGCTCCGCTTGGCCGATTAGAAGGACGACTTGGGCCCAGATCGCTTCTGGCGTCACCGATCAATCGTGGCTTGGTTCGCCGGACTGTAGCGATCACCATGGATCTCAATGCCCGAAGAAGCTTCCTCTATCTCACGGAGATCTTCTGCAGTAAGCTCAACGTTTACCGCGCCCAGGTTCTCCTCGAGCCGGTGCACTTTGGTTGTACCGGGAATGGGTACGATCCATGGCTTCTTCGCGAGCAGCCATGCTAGCGCGACCTGTGCGGGTGTCGCCTGCTTCTCCGCTGCAATGCGCTTTACCATGTCGACCATAGCTAGGTTTGCCTTGCGGTTTTCGGGCGAGAAACGCGGGACCGTGTTGCGGAAATCTGTCGGATCGAATTTTGTAGTCTCGTCGTATTTCCCGGTCAGAAAGCCTTTGCCCAGAGGGCTGAATGGGACAAAACCAATCCCGAGTTGTTCCAGGATCGGCAAGATCTCAGATTCAGGTTCCCGCCACCACAGCGAATATTCACTCTGGAGCGCTGCAACGGGCTGTACCGCGTTCGCCCGACGAATGTTCTTCACGCCCGCCTCGGACAAGCCAAAATGTTTTACCTTACCTTGAGCAATAAGATCCTTCACTGTTCCCGCTACATCCTCCATTGGAACGTTCGGGTCGACACGGTGCTGATAGTAGAGATCGATCGCCTCAACACGCAGCCGCTTGAGCGATCCCTCAGTCGATCGACGTATCAAGTCAGGCTGGCTGTTCACGCCGCCGCGATGCTCACCGGTGTCCGGGTCGATGTTCCAGCCGAATTTGGTTGCAATTGCAACCCTTGCACGAAAAGGTTCGAGCGCTTCGCCTACCACGTCCTCATTCGTCCAGGGCCCGTACACTTGCGCCGTGTCGAAGAAAGTCACGCCGCGCTCCACGGCTGCACGAATCACCGCAATCGCTTCCTTCTTCTCCGTGGCGGGCCCGTAGCCAAAGCTCAGTCCCATGCAGCCAAACCCCATCGCCGCAACTTCCAGACCGTTCTTTCCCAATTGGCGTTTTTGCATTTCTTCTCCTTAGGTTCCGTCTCATCTCCAGCCTATGAGCAGAAGATGTCTCAACGGTATCCTGATCCTGCCGAGTTATTGCCTTATCCTGCCGATGCATCGTCAGAGAACGTCGTGACACCCGTGCCAAGGTTGACACTGCATCGGAGAACAGCTCCAACAGCTTTTTATCGCGTAATGTATGAGCCCGGTGTGACAGTGATCGCCCAGGGACGGAAGGAGGTTAGGTTTGGCTCGGAGACGTATATCTACGATCCGTCACTCCCGTGCTAAGAGTCGTTGCATCGGCTCCAGGTCTGGCAGGAGTTCGAACGCGCCATCTTCTTCGCTTGCGCCTTAGCTGAAATCGAGAGAGACTAGCGGTTGCACCATTGAGACGGAACGTGCCAATGAGACGATCAATGGTAGGCCAAGCCCGCGTGAACCGCACAACTTCTTTACGGATCATCGATGGAGGATGAATGCCAAGGTGGCTAGATCCACTTCTACTTTTGCTGCTTTATGTCGCTCTGATGAAGTGGGTGCTTCCGCGGTTTGGAGTCCCGACTTGAATGTCAGGATCCTGCGACGTCGGGTCTCGACGTAAACACCATTCTGAACCACAGCCCGAGGCAGATGACCAGGGCGACAAGTAGGAGACAGGCCGGGGAATCTGACTCACCTTACCCCAGGGGCTTTAGGTGAGTCGTTTGCCGGTGATCGGAGCGCCGCTTACCATTCGTTCTCTGGCCTAGAGCAATAGGGTTGCGCCCAGAGCGCCACTTGCAACTGTAATGATTTGCACCAAGCTCTATGCATTCCGTTAACCACTGATTCAGGTTTCCCCTTAGCGGCCAGAAACGGTCTGATTGTCTCGTTCATGACAACGACGAAACCAGCGATGTCGCGGAATGGAACGTAGCTTGTCGAACAAACGCCGTCGGTTTTGTTCTTCTTTACACTCGTGTGGCGCAACGCGATCTCGTGCTGATAATTCAGCCAATCCTGGTCGTAAGGCCGAAGGCAGGTATCCAGAATCCACTCGCGAAAGCGAAGATTGCTTTGTGCCAGATATTCCGGGAGTGGTTCTCCTTCAGAGGAACGCGAGTGCCGGGCCAGGTTAGGGATGTTCGCAATGATCCCGCTTCGCCATCGGGTGACGATTTGTTCCGTTTGGTCTGCGAGCACCTCGCCGGCTAACTTTAAAAGTTGTTCATCGTCAGCGGTGAATCCAACTGTTCTTTTCAGGTCTTCGAACTCTCGTAAGCTCACAGGCGAGCGTGCTACCTCACTAGCGCCGTAGGTGTACCCGTGAATCGTTTTCCCACTGTTCCGGTCAGCCATTTGCGTCCTTTCGTTGAATGATCCGCACCTGCCATTGTCGTAGACGCGAGCTACGCAAAGCTCATGCTCACCCCGCTCCGACTGGTTCGAGGGCCTTGGCCTGATTGTGAATCTTATTGGGGACATCGGCGAGCATGAACACGAAGCCCTCTGACATGGTTGGGTGCGTGTACAACGCATCACGAAGAACTGTATAAGGCAAATCGCCAGCCATCGCCGTATGCACTGCAGCGAGCAGTTCACTTGCTTCAGTGGAAAACGCAGTAAACCCCAAAATCTTATCTGAATCCGCAGCGATCAGCATCTTCAGGAACCCACGAGGCTCCGAGAGGGTGCGCGTTCGCAGAATGGCTGAGGCCTGTATCTGCGCAACCCGGTAGGGAATGCCGAGCTGATGTGCTTGCTTTTCATTCATTCCAACCCGTACCAGTTCAGGATCGGTGAACAAGCACGAGGGAATTAAGCGCTTGTAGGTTGTGCGTGCCGGGCTGTTGCCGAGCAGATTGTCTCGGACGACACGAAAATCGTCGTAAGCTGCGTGCGTGAATTGCGGAGTCCCGGCGCTATCACCCATAGCCCAAACGTGCGGTGCGGTGGTTTCCAGCCTGTCGTTCACCTTGATGTAACCGCGTGAATCGACTTGAACCCCTAATTTTTCAAGTCCAATACCCTGGGTATTGGGAGACCGGCCAGTAGCGACGAGTAGATCCGTCCCTTTTAGCATCGAGCGTTCCTCCGGCCCGACAATCTCCACTTCAACACTGGCCCCAGAGTCACCGGATACGTTGGTCACAGCTGTTTGCAAATGAACGTTTATTCCTTCGTCTTGCAACAACTCCAGTAGCGCCCGCCCTGCGTCTTCGTCCTCCTGACTGGCCAGTTGTGGACCACGCTCGATAACGGTAACCGACGCTCCGAATCGCCGGAATGCCTGCGCCAATTCCAGCGCAATATAGCCTGCTCCCAGAACGACAAGGTGTTCGGGGCAGCGTTGCAGGTCGAGAGCCTCGATATGCGTCATCGGCGATGCTTCCAATAAGCCTGGAATAGCCGGAAGCACAGAGCGGGTACCTAGACTCAGGAACAACTTATCAGCGGTGAGAGTCTGCGAACCTCCCGCGTTGAGTGCCACTTCCACGCTGCGCTCACCCGTGAACTTCGCCCGCCCCATAATGAGCTCGACGCCGGTCTTTCGAAATCGCTCGAGATGAACGGAAATGAGGTCATCCACCATCGCCTGCTTTCGCCTGTAGACACCAGGCATTTCGATATGGGCACCGGTTGTCACAGCACCGAACTCATCAGAACGCCTCATCAGGTAAGAAGCAACTTTGGCACTTAGGATCACGTTCTTGCTCGGCAAGCACGCGACATTCGGACAGGACCCACCAATGAGCTTCTGTTCTACTAACGCGGTCCGGTGCCCTGCCTCCGCCATACTCCAGGCAAGATACTTCCCCGCTTCACCACTTCCAATTACGAGGACGTCGTACCGTTCTGTCATGTCTTTGCTCCTGTACTCTAATCAACCGTGCTTACGCTCTGAATTGCTCGACAGCGCGAATCATCCCTTCGCAGGGTGCCGCCGAAATCGACCCGGGGTCGTCGCAAGGTGTCGCCGAAACACGCTGGTCATATGGGATTGACTGGAGAATCCACACGATAGCGCGACGTCGATAATACTTGAGTTTGCCTCCCTGAGGAGCTCCTGGGCCCGCTTTAGGCGGAGGTCCAAGACATACTCGTAAGGAGTGAAACCGGTAGCTTGCCGGAAAAGTCGGAAGAAATGGGCCCGACTATAGCCGCTCTCCTCGGCCAGACTTTCGAGACTCAATTCCTTATCGAGATTCACTTCGATTCGCGTACGGACTCGGCGCAGTATGCGGGGCAAGAGCCCTGCTATCTGCGATTTCGGTTTCTCTGTTTCGCCGATATCATGTAGCAGATAGCGGGTAGCCAGCGCATACACGAGTGAGTCGACGTACAGTCGACCCAAGGGAAACTCTGCCTCACGCTCGTCAAGTAAGAGATCCAAAATGCGCCGGATCGATTTGTCCTCCAGCATGGGACGGAACTGGGGAGCCTTTATCGGACGGCCAAGCTCCTCCGCCACCTGCTGAACAAATTCATCAGCAAGAGCACAGTGAATGAGCTCTGCCAGTGTGCAAAAGCAAACATCGGGGCCTAAGCCTGCAGGGACCAAGGTGATCGTCTTCGGCCGAATCACGCCACTGGCGACATTTCCGTTGCAATCGCGGTATTCGAAGCTCGCCAACAAGCCAGTAGACATTGAGATGACATGCTTGTTGATGGCAGCAGACTTTCGCTGGCCAGGCAAGTAGATGTGACTCTCCAGAAGCATGCCATAGCTGGATAAAGCCGCAGTCGACCACAATATCCGGTCTGGCCCGAGCCCGGCTAAAGGAAGCGCGGAGTGTAGCTTTTCCTCCTCGCAACCTGGCATTCGGTCAATCCTGCGACTGAGTGAAGTCGTGTGTGCGCTCGGCAATTTATTAAACCTTTGATCATAGGCAAAACTTGTTGACTGCCCGGCCATAGTTACATTCTTCGCCACACGCATTGGGATGCACCTTTGTTACCAAAAGTGAATGGCTCCAAGCCGCTGAAAACAATGACTGCCGCTCGACACGCAAACGAAAAATGTCCCTGCGCAACGACGAATCGTTGTGGACCCGAATGGAATAATTGAACTCAGCCATGGATCTGGAGCTCCTACAATCGATCTCTCTCGCGGTGAGCGAGGTTCGAACGGTTGATTCGGTGCTTAAAATGATCGTCGACGGACTGGTCGATCAAGCAGATTGCGCCTTAGCCAGAGTTTGGCTGATTGGGCCGGGCGATACTTGCGCAAGTTGCTCTATGAGGCTCGAATGTCCTACCCGCGAACGGTGTTTGCACCTGGCAGCCAGCGCCGGCCGATCGCATGTGAACGGACAAGAGTGGAAGCGCATCGACGGCTCCTTTCGGCGCGTGCCGCTCGGCGTACGAAAGATTGGCCAAGTGGGCGCAACCGGCAATTCGTTCCTTATCGAAGACGCTGCTTTGAATTCAAGCTTCGCAGCTGATCCACTCTGGATGCGCCGGGAAGATATACATGGCTTCGCCGGTCACCCCTTGATCTTCCGTGATCAGATCCTCGGCGTTCTCGCCGCGTTTGGCCGCACTTCGTTCAGCGCCACGCATTTCAAATGGCTTCGATTGTTCGCCGATCAGGCAGCTGTCTCGATTGCCAACGCGCGGGCGTTTGAAGAAATCCACCAATTGCACGAGCAGCTGAAACAAGAAAACGAATACCTCAGGAACGAAGTGAACGAGGGGTTTGGCGGCTTGCTCGGTCAGAGCTCAGCTTTAAAAGCGATCCTTTCGCAGATCGATCTGGTAGCTCCCACTGACGCTACCGTGCTGATCCTCGGAGAATCCGGAACGGGAAAGGAACTGATCGCTCGAGCCGTCCACGACCGGAGCCGTCGCGCTAACAGAACGCTCGTCAAGGTCAACTGCGCTTCGATACCCCGCGACCTTTTTGAAAGCGAGTTCTTCGGCCACGCAAAGGGCTCATTCACGGGCGCAATCCGCGACCGAATAGGCCGGTTTCAGCTCGCCGACGGTGGCACCCTGTTCCTCGACGAAGTGGCCGAGATCCCGCTCGAACTCCAATCCAAACTCCTCCGCGTCTTGCAGGAAGGCCAGTTTGAACGCGTCGGTGAGGAACGTACTCGCCAGGTAAGCGTTCGTATCATCGCTGCAACCAATCGGAATTTGGAACGGGAAGTAGAGGCTGGCCGCTTCCGCCAAGATCTCTTTTTCCGATTGAGCGTGTTTCCGCTGAGGGTTCCGCCACTCCGTGAACGTCTGGATGATATTCCTGTTCTCGCGTTCCTGTTTTTAGAGCGAGCGGCTAGACGGCTTCATTGCGCGGTCCCAGCGCTCACCCGTGAGCATGTGCAAGCTTTAACGGGCTACTCCTGGCCAGGCAACATCCGCGAACTACAAAACGTCATCGAGCGCGCCGCAATCTCGGCCCGAGGCGGAGCATTGGCTTTCGAACTGCCCGCAATAGCCGGTGTTTCCGCAACTATGCTCAAACGCCACCCGCACGTTTCAACCCGCAAGCAACTCCTTGAACTCGACCGGGAGAGCATCCTGGAGGCACTCCAGAAGAGTGGAGGGAGAATTTATGGGATCGGTGGTGCCGCCGAGCTCCTCGGCCTGCGTCCGACCACTCTTGCGTCGAAGATTGCGGCACTGGGCATCAACCGCCGCTTACCTCGCTGACCAGCAAGTCCCCGCACCATCTCGGCAGGATCGCACCTTTTTGCAAAAGCGCACTGCCATTTTTCGCCTAACTTGAAAGCAGAGAGAGTGAGTACGCGGGGTGCGAGAGATCGAACAGGAAGCGCTCAGAAGCAAACCGAACATCGGATGCAGCAAAACAATAGTCTCGAACTGGGGTGTTACAAACCAGCTCATGCCGCACGGCTCGCAGCATTCACATGATCACGCGCTCATCGATTCTCACCAAGGATAAACAAAATGCCGACAATCACAACCAAAGACAATACTCAGATCTACTACAAAGACTGGGGAACCGGTCAACCTCTTGTTTTCAGTCATGGTTGGCCGCTAAGCGCGGATGCATGGGAGGATCAAATGATCTTTCTCGCGGCGCGCGGATACCGCTGTATCGCACATGATCGCAGAGGCCACGGACGCTCATCGCAACCTTGGGATGGCAACGACATGGATACGTACGCCGATGATCTGGCCGAGCTCGTGGGTGTACTGAACCTTGAGAGTGCAATCCATATCGGCCATTCCACTGGAGGTGGCGAAGTAGCTCGTTACATAGGCCGTCATGGGACCAGGCGAGTGGCCAAAGCGGTGCTGATCAGCGCCGTTCCACCCCTGATGTTAATGACGAAGGAGAATCCTGGCGGCTTGCCAATGGCGGCTTTCGATGAGATTCGATCCGGCGTCTTGATCGATCGATCACAGTATCTCCGGGATCTGAGTCTTCCCTTCTACGGGTTCAATCGGCCCGGCGCCAAAATCTCCGGCGGTCTCCGTGACTCTTTCTGGTTGCAAGGCATGTTGGCCGGGCACAAGGCTGTGTTTGATTGCATCAAGGCCTTTTCAGAGACAGACTTTACCGAAGACCTGAAGAAATTTAGCATACCAACTCTGATCCTGCACGGCGACGACGATCAGATCGTGCCGATCGGCGCGGCGGCCATGCACTCGTCCAAGATCATTAAAGATTCAACGCTCAAGGTCTATCCGGGGGCCCCGCACGGAATTCCCTCAATACTGAAGAACCAGATAAACGAAGACCTTCTCGCTTTCATTGCGCAAGGATTGACCGCGGCTGCATGAGGTAGAACTCTTCATGAGGATCATCGTGAGCGTTCAAGCCTGTGTCGTTATCCTTCTCTCGGTGGGCGGGCAAGGTTCGTTAGCCGCGCAATCAACTCCGAATCTTGCACAGCAGAGCGCGGCGGAGTCGCAGCCACCCGCAATTCAATCCATAACGCTGCCCGATGGGTACCGTGAGTGGAAACTACTCTCGGTTGCCCATGAGGCCGGAGCCCTAAACGACCTCCGGGCGATTCTCGGTAACGATATCGCGTACGAGGCTGCTCGCAAGGGGATCGTTCCGTTTCCAGACGGAGCAGCGATTGCTCGGCTGGCCTGGGTTTATACTTCTTCCGAAAGGAACAACAAGTCCTTCGGCAAGAACCAATCTTTCGTTGCCGGAGAGCCTACCAACGTTCAGCTACTGGTCAAAAATTCGGGCAAGTTCAGCGCGACAGGCGGTTGGGGGTTTGCCCAATTCAGTAAAGATAATCCGGCAAACGAGGCGATGACGAAAGACTGTTTCAGTTGTCACTCGTCGGTGAAAACCAGTGACTATGTCTTCACTCGTTACGCACCGTAAGTCGTCTCGTTGCACTCCGTCGAAAATAGGACCTCTTCGGAAGCGCGCGGGCGAAAGACACCTAAACTTTCGACAGCACTCTGTGAGCGAAAAACTGGAGGATTAAATGTCAGAGAAATTAGCCGGCAAAGTTGCCGTTATAACTGGAGGCACCAGCGGTATTGGACTCGCTACGGCCAAACGATTCGTTGCTGAGGGCGCCCACGTCTTCATTACCGGCCGTCGCAAGAACGAGCTGGACGAAGCCGTGAGTCAAATCGGCCGCAATGTGACAGGTATACAGAGCGATGTAGCCCAATCGGCTGAAGTCGACCGGTTATACACGGCCGTTCAGGAGCAAAAAGGTACGCTCGACATCGTCTTCGCCAATGCTGGAACCGGGGCGTTCGCGCCTCTCGGACAAATCACAGAGGAACACTTCGATAAGCAGTTCAATGTGAACGTCAAGGGTTTGCTGTTTTCTGTGCAAAAGGCATTGCCGTTGATGCAACGAGGTGGGTCGATCGTCTTGAACGCCTCCATTGTTTCTATCAAGGGTAATCCTGCTTTTAGCGTCTACAGCGCAACCAAGGCAGCGGTCCGCTCATTTGCACGGACCTGGTGCGTCGACCTGAAAGAGCGAGGGATTCGGGTGAACGCGATCAGCCCGGGCGTAGTTCCGACCCCGGGGTACAACATCTCGCTCGGAATGAATACCGAGCAAGTCGACCAGTTCGTGGAAGCTTCAATTGGCGGCATACCGCTTGGCCGAGTTGGCACAGCCGATGAGATTGCTAAGGCCGTTGTGTTCTTAGTATCGGACGATAGCAGCTATGTGAACGGTATCGAGTTGTTCGTTGACGGCGGAATGGCACAGATTTAGAGCCAAGACACTCAGCGGCGCACTGGGACGTACAATACTTCTTGCCCGAAGCGCTCGCACGCCGGTCTCTACTTCTGCTTCCCGTCCTCGGAGCATGCACTGCCATAAGGAAGAAGAGCAAAGTGGTTGTCGGGTTTTCGCAAATGGAGAGCAATAATCCGTGGCGGATTGCCGAGACAAAGAGCATGCAATCGGAGGCGGAAAGGCACGCGGCCAAGTACGACATCGTCATTACGGACGCGCAAGGACAGACGGCAAAGCAAGTGTCGGATGTCGAGGATCTGGTCGCGCGGCGCGTGTCTGCCATCTTTCTCGCGCCGCGCGAATTCGAGGGTCTGGATCCCGCACTTGACTCCGCCAGAGAATTAAAGATCCCGGTGTTCCTTATCGATCGCGAAACCGCAGGAACACCCGGCCGTGATTATGTTTGTTTCATTGGCTCCGATTTCGTGCAGCAGGCTCGCAGGGTCGCTGACTGGCTCATTGCGCACACGAAAGCAAAGGCATCGATCGTGGAGCTGACAGGGACCCCTGGGTCGTCCGTTGCTCGCGACCGCTCCCGTGGCTTCGCCGAACGGATCTCGGCGCATCCTGCGATGCAGGTGATCGTGTCGCAGACGGCCGACTTCTCACGCGCCGCCGCACAGAACGTCATGCAGAACATTGCGCAGGCCAAACGGAACGAGATTACTGCGGTGTACGCCCATAATGACGAGATGGCCATTGGTGCGATCCAGGCGTTAAAGAGCGCAGGACTGCAACCGGGGCGCGACGTGACGGTGGTGTCTATCGATGGCGAGCGGGCGGCGTTGGAGGCGATTGTCACCGGAGAACTTGCCGCTACGGCCGAATCGAATCCGCGGTTTGGTCCCCTGGCCTTTCGTACCCTCGAGCATTACCGCGCAGGCATGTCGATTCCTCCTAAAATTGTCCTCGAAGATCGCTTTTTTGATATAACGAATGCCGCCCAATATCTAAACCAGGCTTTTTAAACGGGCATGACTGGCGCGGTGGAAACTTTACTTCGAGCAGAATCCATCTCCAAGCGCTACGGCTCTGTGCGGGTCCTGCAAGATGTCGATTTTCAGATGCGCCTGGGCGAAGTGCGAGCACTGGTAGGCGAAAACGGCGCCGGAAAGTCTACCTTTATCAGAATCATCACGGGAGCAACTCGTCCATCTTCCGGACGGATATGGATGAGTCAAGTGCCCGTCGAGTTCAGCAGCCCTAGAGACGCACAGGATGCCGGAATCGCCGTGGTTCATCAGGAACTCCCATTATTGGAGATGCGATCGGTGGCCGAGAATATGTTCTTCGGCCGAGAGCCCCGGCGGTACGGATTCATTCGCTGGTCAGAGATGTACGATGACACGCGCAACGCGCTCAGCCAGATCGGAGCCGACATCGATCCGCGTGCCACGGTCCGCAGTCTCAGCGCGGCACAGCGCCAGATGGTTGCCGTCGCACGAGGCGTTTCGCTGGGAGCCCGGCTATTAGTGCTCGATGAGCCGACCAGTTCACTCGGTGCTCACGAAGTCGAGGTATTTCTTGCCATAGTGCGGCGGCTGCAGGCTAATGGCACCGGTGTCATTCTTGTAAGCCACCGGTTCGATGAACTCTATGCAGTGTGCGAGAGCGTGACAGTGCTGCGGGATGGACGCGTGGTGCAGACCGCTTCTTTGCAAGATATGCCTCGCGAGTCGTTAGTAAGTTCGATGCTGGGCGCCGGACGAGGTCAGCTGTCATCCGGTTTGACGGCGTTCAGCCTCAGAAAGATATCTCGTGCTGCCGGCGCTGAGCTGCTCAAAGCGCGCGATCTTTCGCGTGAGCCGGCCATTGATAATATTTCGGTCGATGTGCGAGCAGGGGAAATCGTCGGGCTCGCAGGATTGCTCGGGTCTGGAACGAGGGAAACAGCCAGAGCCATCTTCGGTGCCGACCGCTATGCGACCGGAACAGTGATGGTGGGCACAAGCCCTGTGAAGCCTGGCTCGCCTCGCTCGGCGATCCGTGCCGGTATGGGCTTCCTATCTGAAGATCGGAAACTGGACGGCATCGTTCCCGAAATGTCGGTGGCCGACAACCTGACGTTACCTGCTCTACCATTGTTATCGCGCTTCGGTTTCATCTCACGCAGGCGTCAGCGGGAGGTGGTGGCCAAGTACGCCCAGCAGCTACAGATCAAGGCGACGGACCACAAGCAACAGGTAAGCGAACTTTCCGGAGGCAATCAGCAGAAAGTGCTGCTCGCACGCTGGCTTTGCCGGCGGGCAACGGTATTGATTCTGGATGATCCCACGCGAGGAGTAGATATCGCGGGGCGATCCGAGATTCAGGCGGCAATCAGCGCGTTGGCCGGCGACGGTGCGGGAATTCTCCTGATCTCGTCAGACCTGGATGAAATTGTAGAGGGTAGCGCAAGAGTGCTGGTTCTTCGCAATGGCCGCCTCGTCTCAGAATTGCGAGGTGGCGAGGTAACACGTGAGGCAATCATAAAAGCGATGGCGGGCGACGCGTGAGCGCTCCTTCCGGCCGTCTTTCGTTATTGCTTTCTCCGCCCTTCGGTCCAGTGCTGGGACTACTCTTTCTGCTGGCAGCGAATCTGTTGTTCACTCCCGGATTTGCAAGCATCTCGACTCTTCGCAACGTGCTGCTGCAGGTCGCTCCCACCATGCTGGTGGCAATCGGAATGACTTTCGTGATCGCGACCGGCGGCATCGACCTGTCTGTCGGATCCACAATGGCGATCGCGTCAGCCGCCGCTGCCACTCATCTGGGGCATGGAGCCGGTTGGGCTATCGCGCTCGGTCTGTTCGCCGGAGCGGCGGTGGGTCTGCTCAACGGCGCAGTCACGGCGTTAGCCGGTGTGCAGCCCATCATTGTGACGCTAGCCACTTTGATTGCAGGGCGAGGATTCGCTCAGGTAATCAGCGAGGGCGGCCAATTGATATCTTTCCGGAATCCCGCCTTCCAGTCGCTCGGTCAGGGAAGTATTGGACCGGTGCCGGTTCAAGTACTGCTGATGAGCTTGGCGCTTACGGCAGCGATCGTGGTCCTCCGGCTTACGGTGTTCGGGCGATACATATTGGCAGTGGGCGGAAGCGAACGCGCAGCGCGCCTAGCCGGTGTTCACGTCGGGCGCACGAAAACGGCGGTGTACTGCATCAGCGGTGTGGCAGCGGCTGTGGCCGGCTTGATTGAGACGGCTCGGCTGGGCGCGAGTGATGCTGCACGGGTCGGGTTGAATATCGAGTTGGACGCCATCTCAGCCGTAGTGATTGGGGGTTCCGCGCTGCAAGGCGGAAGCGCAACCATCGTGGGAACGGCCGCCGGGGCATTGCTGATTCAGATCGTCATGACGGCGTTCAACATGCTGTCGGTTCCGTTTTCGTGGTCGCTGGTGGTGAAGGCAGCCGTGATCCTAGTGGTGGTGTGGCTGCACCGCTCTAAGTCAGCATGAAGGCGCAGCAGGCCGGCAAAGTTCTGGGTTGTTTCAGGGGCGGTCGCGGAGCACTGATCGCTCTCGCTGTTTTGTTCTGCCTGGCGGCGGCCAGGTACGAAGTGTTTCTCCTTCCGGAGAATCTCTTGAATATCCTGCGGCAAAACAGCATGCTCGGCTTGGTTGCACTCGGGATGACTTTCGTCATTCTCACCGGCGGCATCGATCTTTCAGCTGGAGCGCTAGTCGCGGCTGCCGGTATTGCGGCCGGATTTTTGAGCCGCTACGGTGCTGGTGTGGCGACACTGGGCGCGATTGTCTTCACTTGCCTGATCGGGGCAACCAATGGAGTACTCATCACGCGAGGGCGCATCCCGCCCTTTATAGCCACGCTCTGCATGACCATTGCGCTGCGCGGCGTTGCACTGGCAGTATCGGCGGAGGAGGCCATCCGGATCAGCCGCTCCGCCACCGGTTTCAACTGGCTTGGTCGCGGACGTCTGGGACCCATTCCCGTTCCCGTCGCCGCGTTCGCTCTTGCCCTTGCGGCCTCCTGGCTAATTCTCATGCACACCTCTTTCGGGCGGCGCGTGTATGCTGTCGGCGATAACGCCGAGGCTGCCAGAATCATGGGCTCAAATGAGAGCTCGGTCCTGATTCCGGTGTATGCGATTAGCGGACTGCTGGCAGGAACGGCAGGTGTGATCCTGGCTTCGCGCCTGGGTATGGGCCACCCGGCCGCAGGCACGGGCTGGGAGCTGGACGCGATTGCAGCGGTCGTGGTCGGCGGCACGCTCCTGACCGGAGGTTCGGGCGGTGTCGGCTCAACCGTCATTGGCGTCCTGCTACTCGGGATATTATTCAACGTCTTCAACCTGGAGGGGACCATCAGCTCATGGTGGCAATGGGTGTTGCGGGGACTGTTCCTGTTGGCAGTTGCGGTTCTGCAGCGGGTGGCACCCTCGCCGGATGCGGAGCTCCATCGATAAGGCGGTAGGATGCTTTTAGGTTGACGGCATGGAGGACACACCGCCGATGACGGCTGCAACACCAATCCAGGTCAACGTTGCCGAAGACGTACAGACTTTGCAACGAGACGGCATCGTGGCAAAGAAAGCTGCCTTCTCCCGTGACTGGGTCGAGCAACTTAGGGAAGACATGATGACCGCATTCTGGGAAGCGATCCAGCGGCCGGGTGGCGCTGTCGGCCGAGGTCCTAGACGATGGTACGTGGAACTCCATCCACAAGCGATCAGTGGTTTCGTCGATCTGGTGACGCATCCCTGGGTAGTCGCGATGTGTCAGGGGGTGCTGGGCCCCGATTACCAGATTGTCGAGATTGGATTTGATACGCCGTTCCAGGGTGCGAAAGTGCAGCCGTGGCATCGTGATTTTCCATCGACCAGGGAAACGTATGAGGATCACCGTATCACTTCACTCGCATTCAACCTCACGGGCGTGGATGTCACTCCCGATATGGGACCGTTTGAAATCGCCCCCGGGACGCAATGGGACGATGGCCGGAAATGGCAAGCGGAAATGTTTCCACCTCGCGAGGAGTGGACGCGGTACGAGGAACGGGCAGCTCGCAAGTACCCGCAGATGGGTGACGTCTCCTGCCGGTCTGCTTTGACAGTTCATCGCGGTACGCAGCATGCATCGCCAATAGCTCGACCTGTGCTCGTGCTCGGCGTTGATGCGCCCGGCGCCGGTCACGCGGCTCTTCACGACATGATGGTGACTAAGGATTTTTACGATCCGCTGCCGGAGTGGCTGAAAGAAAGACTGGTATGCCGGGTAGTAGAGGAACTGCTGCCCATCACGCAAAAGCACGACATTGAAGGTCTCGTAATGGGATAGAACACTGGCGAGGTTGGGATAAAGCTTCCGCCGCTGTTTCCGAGCTAAACCATGTACACTCACTAGCAGTAATTGAGCTAGGTAACTGAAACTACTCTTCTGGCTGTCTCATGGGTCAAGGAGTTAGTTATGAAAAGAACATTGTGCTCATTTACGCTGGCAGCATTCGCAGTTCCTATGCTTGCTCTTGCGTTATCAGCTCCTCAATCCGGTTCTGGTAGTGCTGGTTCCGGCAGCTCCGGTTCTGGCGCTGGTCAGTCGGGTTCCGGTAGCTCTGGCGCTGGTGCTGGTGCCGGTCAGTCGGGTTCTGGCAGTTCGGGTTCTGGTTCGGGGGCAGGCCAATCTGGTTCCGGTAGCTCCGGCTCTGGTTCCGCCGCTGGTCAATCCGGTTCCGGTAGCTCCGGGAGCGGAGCTTCAGGAATGGGAGATAGTTCGTCCATGCATTCAGGCAAATCGAAGCATGGAAAGAAACACAAAGGAAGCAGCAGTGACTCGTCAGGCGCGGGTTCCGCCACTTCCTCAGGTACGTCTCAGCAGTAAGACTACAAATGCAAGCGAGCGCCGTTCCTCAGGGAGCGGCGCCTTTTTTTTGGGGTTCAATTATTCCGGGTGTTTTCTCGCCGCTTCCGTTGCCTGCTGTACCAACCCTTGGAACTCAGCGCGGCCCATCTTCAGCATGTCAGGATGAGCATCAATCCACTTCGAAAATGCTGCATACTTGGCCGGCGTCCATCCGCCTTCAAATTCAGCACCGTTTTTACCTTGCCGGTTTAGCTCGAAGTTGAAAGCATCCTTCAACCCGGTAAATTCTGCCGAACTGATAGCCGCCTCTGCGAGTGGCGCCGGAATAAACAGAGCGCCGTCGGTTTTCGCCAACACCAAATCGCCAGGAAGCACCACCGCGCGCCCAATCCGTACGGGTGCGTTGATAGCCGTGAGTTCCATCTGCGCCCAGGCGGAAGGATCGTAACCGCGATAGAACCCATTGAAATTGGGGATCTCGCGGTTTTCTTCCTGATCCCGAATGCCTGCGTCGAAGATAAATCCGGTATGCGTGTGGGCCGCGATCCCGTTCCCGAGATTGGAGCCGATCAAAGTGCCCTCAATGACTTTTCCAAATCCGTCGGCGACATAAACATCTCCGATCTGCAGCTCGTTGATGGGCCAGCTATTGTTGCCGCTCACTCGTCCCTCGGCCTTACCTTCGGCGGCTATCGCCTTGGCCATGTCAGGCCGCAGCGGCATGTACTGCGCCGTCAGCGCGCGGCCTGCAAAGGGCTTCTCGATATGCAGCGCCTGCCAGCCGCCCTCAAACTGGTTGCGGTAGCCTTCCCCTCTCAGGTAGTCCCACACATCCTCTATCGAGACGTTCACTGCGCGCTTTAAAAGGTCGTCAGGCACGCGCGGACGGCCATCCGGAAAGCGTTCGCCTTTCCAATCCGACGTGTAGAACATCATCTGTTCTTTCGTCATCTTCACTTGTGCGAAAGCTGGCGCAGCTTGGAAAATCAGGCTCGCCGCAGATACGGCCAGGAACATTAATCCCGTCCGATAGGTTGTTGTCTTAGGGGAAGCCGAACGCATATGTTTAAGTTATTTCGTGCTCCAGGTTACTACTGAACGCTCCACATTGGATTTAGTGCTGCACATTCTTCATCAGTCCTGTCGTAACCCCACGAGGTATGTGCCGGTAACTGGCATTGAGACCGCAGAGAAGATTAAAGCGCAGAATGTACCAGAGAGCGGCAATCCCATCTTTGAAACCGATCTTTTTACCCTCTTGGTACGTTCTGCCGTAATAGCTTATAGGCGATTCAAATATCGCGCACTTTAACTTAGCTATTTTCGCTGTTACTTCGATTTCGAAACCAAAGCCGCTGGAGGTAATAATCATCTCCCGAATGATCTCGCCGCGGAAGGCCTTGTAACCTGTTTCGACATCGGTCAAATTGATGTTAGTAAGTAAATTCGATAAGAATGTAAGCGATCGATTCGCCAGATAGTGATAGAAGTATAGGACGCGAGCAGTCTTCCTTACCAAAAAACGCGACCCGTAGACAACATCCGCATGGCCCTGTAGTATCGGCTCTATCAGGACGGGAATATCTTCCGGATTGTACTCGAGATCGGCATCTTGAACGATCACAATGCTGCCCGTGGTCCACTCGAATCCCGTCTTCAGGGCCTCCGTCTTTCCCCTGTTCGTCGCTTGATGAATCACTCGAACTCGCGCATGTCGCGCCGCCAAGTCATCGGCCAGGGCGCCTGTTGCATCGGTGGAAGCATCGTCCACTACGACAATTTCGTGCAAGCCAGGCAAGGCAAGCACCTGCTGAACTACCCTTCCGAGCGTCTCTTCCTCATTGAAGGCAGGGATCACTACAGACAAGTAGCTGGAACCGAAATCTACCATGCAAATCTTATAGGTCTTTCAAACCGCGGCTTCAGAATATCGCACGAGTCGGACAGGGGATTACACAAGCTCCTCGAACCGGCCTACCAGGTGCGGTTGCAAGTCGCACAGTAGCCATCGATTTTGTTGTGGCGAAAGTAGCACCAGATCGGATTCCTGGTCAGAAAATAGAGACTCGGCGCCTTCTTTACTTTATATTTCCAGTAGCGACGGCGGGCGGCCGTCATCTCCTGAGCCGCTAGCGTCTTCAGCTGTTCAGAAGCATCTTTTCTTGCCAGCACACGCTCGCAGATCTTTAGGCTGCCCAAGGCCATTTTTGGCCGGTCTTCACTCTGCCCTTCCCCGTGTGCGAGACGTCTAAGCACTGTCACGTCGGTGTAGGTGATCGACCGGCCGTTCATGGCGATACGCATCCAGAGTTCCAGATCTTCAGAATGATGCAGCGACGGGTCGAACATGCCCGCTTCAATCACCACATTGCGCTTGACGAGCACGCTCGAAGTCAGTACGCTGCACCGACCTGTAAGCAGCGACTCCGCCGATACCGGCCCCGACGAGGGAGACCAGTAGCGATATGTTTCGCCAGGCGCATAGCCTTTCCCCACCATATCGGCATTGCCATAAACCATATCCCAGCGATCCGATGCAGTTTCAAAAAGCGTCGACAGAGCATGCGGATACCAGTAATCATCGGCATCGAGAAAGGCAACCCACTCTGCCGAGGATGCCAGCACGCCCGCATTCCGGGCCAGGCTGACTCCGCGGTTGCGCTGGCTGAGGTACTTGATGCGGGGCAGGAACGGCCGTAAGGCAGCTTCGAGAAGCAGCCTGTCAGGCGATCCGTCGTTCACTACAATTATCTCCGTAGCACCGCCATACGTCTGGTTGAGAGCAGATTCCACGGCCGCCGCTACCGTCGAAGCGCAGTTGTAAGCCGGTATCACCACACTGACGCCCGGCAGATTCTTGTCTGTCATCTGAGCTAAACGAGCAGCGGGTCGAGAAGCGCTCAAAATAGCGTTAAAGGGATGCTCTTCGAACTGAACGCAACGCCGAACGTAATGCGATTATCCGCTGATCCGCCGAGCGTCGCCAAACTGCTATAGCGCAAAGATTGAAAGCCTCCATTCACCGAAATATGCGGAAAGACGACTCGGGAGTAGGAAACCGTGAAATTGTTCTGCGTGAAAGAATGCGAGACGTTGTTCGAGATACTCGTCAAGCGCGAATAACTATAAAAGGCCCCAAGAGACGAATTGTAAAACTGACGCGACGCGCCTCCATTAAAAAAGGTGTGATCGGAAGTCAGGTACGTTCCATTCCCCGGATCCACTCCGCGCCCGACATTCGCCGTGAGGCTGAAGCTGCGCACGCGATGGGTAAGGCTGCCCTGTATTGTCGGAACACTGGTGGTCCTGTCGTACGGGAGAATCACGAACACCAGAACTGGCTGTCCGCCAACAATCACCACCACCGGGATCCGAGCATCGCCTTTGGTGTGCGCCCTTGTCACACCAGCCGAGAACCGGACGCTCCAGTTCCTTCCAAAAAGATGGTCGACCGTGCCGAATCCGCCATCGATGTTCGAGTCGCCTGCGCCGTGCTGGAAGTAGAAGTTATCGTGGGAGTAAGTTCCGCCTATAGACGTTCGCGATGATAACTGATATGAGGCGGATCCTGAAAAAATTCCGCCCGTTGCGCCAAATGCCCCTGGATAGCTGTATCGGCTTAAGAAGAAATTTCCGCTCACTGAGTAGGTCAGGCGAGCGCTCTGGCGGTAGGAAAGGACCGCTCCGCTTGAGAGAAAGCGGGTTGTGGGGCTGAAAGGGTTACTTTGAACGGCGCTTTGCCCGCCAGAGAAGTTATTGACGTACCCGTTATCGTAGAACAGAATGCCGGCTCCCTCCTGCAAGTTAAGAGACCACCGGTTGCTGAGGCGCCGCGAGTAATACAACGATAGATTCTGATTCGTGCCGCTGCCGCTGAACCCTCCCGAATAATTGCGATAATCACCCCGATAGCTCAGTGAGAGCAGCGAATTTGAGAAATGCTTAGAGGCCGTGACGCCTCCACCAACATCGATTCCACCGGCAACTCCGTTCGAACTCTGCAATGTGTGCTGACTGGTGTCGAGCAGTCCATTTGCGAAGGCGTAGTAGTTGACAAAGTCGCCGTTGAAAAAATCTCCGGCAAGACTGGTGAGAGTATTCTCTCTCGTGCTCTGTTCTACCGGCGGCGTCGCTGTGGTCGAAGGATCTTGGGCAAATGCGACAAGCGCGCTAAATCCCAAAAAGAGGACGGGTAACTGCTTCAAACAAGACTCTCCATAATTTCCAGGTCGGCGGGCTCGCCGAATTTTCTTCCCGTTAAAGCGGGATCGATGCTGCGCAGTAATCCAATCAGCACAGACCCAGGACCTACCTCGACGAAGTACTTAGTTCCAAGTTGAGCAAACCGTTGAATAGTCTCAATCCAGCGGACCGGGTTAGGAACTTGCTCGTACAAACCCTGGCGTGCCTCTTCACCCTTGTGAATGGGGCGAGCCTGCCAATTATTGATCAGCGGAACCGCCAGGTCGGCAAACGCGACGGCGTCAAGCTCCGGCTTCAATCTCGCCTGCGCCGGGCGCATCAAAGCGCAATGAAAGGGCGCGCTCACGGGCAAGCGCACCGCTCGCTTTGCTCCAGCCGCTTTGGCCAGTTCAATCGCGCGCTCGACCGCGGCTACGTTGCCCGCAATCACTACCTGATCGGGCGAGTTCAAGTTGGCCGCCGACACAACCTCTCCACTTGCGGCCTCGTTGAGCACGCGCTCCAATTGCCCTGCCGGAAGTTTAAGCAGCGCCGCCATCGCGCCCACGCCCGCAGGAACTGCCTCCTGCATATATTGGCCGCGCTTACGCACCAGCCGCAACGCGTCCGCAAAGGAAAGTGAACGGGCCGCGACAAGCGCTGAATACTCACCCAAGCTATGGCCAGCCACCATGCCAGGCTGCATGCCTCGCGTGACGAGTACCCGGTAGGCTGCCACTGAGACAGCGAGCAGCGCCGGTTGCGTGTTTTCCGTTTGCTTCAATTCCTCTTCCGGACCCTCGAAACAAAGACGCGATAGCGCAAACCCGAGCACATCATCTGCTTCCTCGAAGGTGCGCTGGGCTTCGGGATACTGCCTGGCTAACAAGCTACCCATGCCGGCATGCTGGGAACCTTGGCCTGGGAACAAAAAGGCTACATCGCTCATTGATATTCGAGAATCATCCCTCATGGTAAGCCTATAGGCGTAAGAAGGCCTGCTTCAGTGGTCTATAGTGAAGTCAGAGATGAAAAAGAAATTGCTCGGTGAACCCATCATTTCTCCGGAGCTTCTGGCCATGGCAAAGAAGTCGGTAGAAACCGGCCGAACCTTGCCGGGCAAGCCTTGCGCCGTATGTGGCGCAAAGTGCACCCCCGCTACAAGCATCAGTGCAACGAACGATGATCTCTGTTGGGTATGCAGGCGCCTGAAAATCAGTGCTTGGCGCGATACCGACGGTCAGATTGCCGCGCAAGAATAATCCCGTGCAGCCGGTCTGCGCAGTCCTCCGCCGCTAAAATTCTCTGCTCCCGTGTCGATCTCCTGTCCGACGAACGTCGTCGAATTAGGAGATACGATCATGCAATACCTGCTCTTGATCTACGAAGACGAAAAACGCTTCACCAAAGGATTCGATGAGGCCGAGCTTGCCGAGTATGGTGCTTTCGGCATTAAGCACGCAGCCGCCATCAAGTCAGGCCACGCCCTGCAGCCCACCGGAACAGCTAAAACGGTCCGGGTGCGGAGCGATCAAGCGCTGGTCAGCGACGGCCCCTTTGCCGAGACAAAGGAACACTTGGGCGGATACTATCTCATTCAAGCGGAGAACATCGACCATGCCACGTCGATCGCGGCCGGCATCCCGGGAGCGCGCTATGGCTCTATCGAAGTGCGCCCCATCATGATATTTTCATAGCTCGCTCGCACATGCGGCTAAGTGCTCCAGCAAACTTTCTATGCGTTACATGATGTTGATCTACTCGCAAGAAGAGGAGCCGGCTAGTGCGGAACAGCTCGGCGCTGTAGCCGCTGCTCACCGCGCGGTGATGGAGGAGACTCGTCATCTCGGTATATTCGGAGCTGCCGAGCCGCTCGAAGGGAGCTCTGCCGCCACCACTGTACGCGTCACGAACGGGAGGGTCCTCATCACCGACGGTCCTTTTGCTGAGACTAAAGAGCAGCTGGCCGGCTACTACATACTCGATTGCCGGAATCTTGATGAAGCTCTCAGCTGGGCCACCCGGATTCCTACCTCCTGCCTGGGAGGCGCAGGCTGTGTCGAGATTCGGCCAATTCGGGACATGTCCAAACCGATGTCCTGATGGACGAGTTCCGTGCAGCCGTCGAGTCAGTGTTCCGCGACCAGTCGGGCCGCATCATTGCCGGGTTGATTCGCGCATCGCGTTCTTTCGATCTGGCCGAAGAGGCGATGCAGGACGCTTTGGCTGCCGCGCTTGCAAGCTGGCCAACCCAGGGCATTCCCACAAATCCAGCGGCTTGGATCACGGCTGCCGCTCACCGCAGGCTGATCGACTACGCGCGCCGTGAACGAACTCGCCGCACGAAGGAAGAGCAGTTGCTCTATGAGACCGAAGCGCAAAACCAGTGCGTCAGCCCGGATATGAGCCAAGCCCCGGAAGACGATCGGCTGCGGCTCATTTTTACCTGCTGTCATCCGGCGCTCAATAACGAGGCACAGGTGGCGCTTACCCTTCGTACGCTCGGCGGTTTGACTACCGCTGAGATTGCGCGTGCTTTCCTGTTGCCTGAACCAACTCTCGCCCAACGACTCGTCCGCGCTAAGCGCAAAATCGAGCAGGCCCGCATTCCTTATGAGATACCGCCGCGCGATCGTTTGCCCGAACGCCTTTCCGCCGTGCAGGCGGTTCTCTACCTGATCTTCAATGAAGGTTACGTGGCCAGTGCCGGCGGGGATCTTGTCCGTCGCGATCTCTGTGCGGAAGCCATACGCCTGGCCCGAACGCTCATCGAACTCCTGCCCGACAACCCCGAAAACCTCGCACTCCTGGCACTCATGCTGCTGCACGATTCGCGCCGCGATGCCCGCTGCAGAAACAACCAACTAATCACTCTCGAAGAGCAGGATCGGTCGCTTTGGGACCAGGCTCAGATCACCGAAGGAACCCACCTGGTGGAACGGGCCTTGGGACGCCGCAATCCCGGACCCTACCAGTTACAGGCAGCCATCGCGGCGGTGCACGCGGAGGCCAAAACCGCAGAACAAACCGATTGGCGCCAGATCGCCGCGCTTTACTCCATTCTCAGCGCCATGCAACCATCTCCGGTAGTGTCCCTGAACCACGCCGTCGCAATAGCCATGAGTGAACAAGTAGAGCGCGGCCTGGAGCTCGTCGATCAGCTCGGCTCATCCGGCGATCTCGATGCCTACTATCTCTATCATGCGGCGCGTGCCGATCTTCTCCGGCGCTTGGATCGCCCCGCCGAATCTCTTGCAAGTTACCGGCGCGCACTTTCACTCGCGACCAATTCTATCGAGCGTGACTTTCTCTCGCGCCGCATTGCCGGGTTAACTCCGCCCGATGTAACTTCTTCTGACCAAGCCGCCTCCGAACTCGCATCTAGGAAACATGAGTGAAACAACAGTGACCAAGGTCGATTCAGAGCACTCGCCCAAAGGCGAACTCGGGCAGAAGTACCTGGCTTCCGGCAAGTCGGTCGCGATGCGGCTGTGGGATGAAAAGGCCGGCCACCAGAATGAGCAGAATGTGGCACGCGATTACGAAGTCGTCGGCTATGTGATCGAAGGCTCGGCCGAGCTCGAGATTGAAGGGCAGACCATTCGGCTCGAGACCGGCAATTCCTGGGTCGTGCCTAAGGGGGCGCGTCACACCTATCGCATTAAGGACAGTTTCAAAGCGATAGAAGCGACCAGCCCGCCAGCGCACGCGCACAACCGGGACGCACCCAAGAACTGATCGCGCCGGCTTCGAGCGTTAATCTGCGTGTAGTTGACGCCAGCGCTCCATAAGATCCTGGCACGCCCCGCGCCAGTTCGGAAAGTGAAAATCAAAGTGTGCATCGAGCAGCCGGCCCGGGATCACCCGCCGGCTTTTCAGCACGAGTTCAGTCTCGGTGCGCAGCAGCGCAGCCCCGATTGGAAGCAGCCAGCCGGGCGATGGTATACCGATGTAGCTGGTACACCAGGAGCGCCGCAGACAGTTCATGAATTTCCGGTTCGGAACGGGATTCGGAGCCGAAACATTGACGACGCCCGAAAACTCCTCGGTCGCTACCAGAAACTCGATAACGCGTATAAAGTCCACATCGTGAATCCACGAGACGTATTGGCGCCCGGATCCGGCCGCTCCGCCTAGCCCGTAGCGAACCAGGCGCAGAAGCCTGTCGAACACTCCACCGTCGTCCGGGCTCATGACCATTGCGCTGCGCAGAGCAACGCGCCGGGTCTTCGGCAGATCGGCCGCAAATAGCGCCCGCTCCCAGGACGTCGCCACCTCGATGCTGAACTTCCACTTGGGAGGCAGACCAGGTTCGTCTCCGCCGATCTCGCCATTCGTCTCATCCATCGGCTTGTCGAAGCTGTGCCTGTAGATAGTAGCGGTGCTGGCATTCAGCCACAAGCGGGGCGGCGAGGACGCTTGCGCAATCACCTGACTTACCAGGCCCGTTGAAATTGTGCGTGAAGTGCGGATATCCCGGCTATTGGCGGCGTTATACCGGCAATTGACGCTACGCCCGGCCAGGTTGATCACAACGTCCGCACCATCAATGGCGCTGGCCCAATCTCCCATGTCGCACCCGTTCCAGAGAAGTGATTTCCACTCACTCGGCTTGGCGTGCCGTGCGATCACGGTGACGCAGTGGCCTTGTTCGTGAAAATGGCGGGCGAGAACTTGGCCGATCTGGCCTGTGCCTCCGGGAATGACAATGCGTAGCGGGCGAACGAAAGCGGTACGGGACAATCTTGAGCCGATTGTCCCACGAGAAGATTAGTTTGAAAAGCTACCGCAGTGCCGGGTCAACGCTCTCCGGTTCAAGCCCCAGTTCCGACAAGGCCTTCTGTGCTCGCCGGGCGTCAAAGCGACCCCAGTGCGCCAGCCGCGAGAGTGCTGCGCCCGCGATATTCGCCGCATCCACTTCGAAGAATCGTCGCAGATGCTCGCGGTTTTCACTGCGTCCAAAACCGTCAGTCCCCAGCGGGGTAAGCCGTCCCGGTAGCCACGGAGAAATTTGGTCGGCCACGATCTTCATGTAATCTGTCGACGCAATTATCGGCATATCGACATTCCCAAGCGCTTCCAACAGGTAAGGTTTACGCGGAGTCTCCGCCGGATGCAGACGGTTCCAGCGATCCACATTCAGTGCATCGCGCCGCAGCTCCGTATAGCTCGTCACGCTCCAGACATCCGCGCCTATCCCGTACTTCTCAGCCAGAATCTTCTGCGCTTTCAAAACTTCATTGAGCATCGGGCCGCTTCCAAACAGCGTCACTTGTGCCGCGCCCGTCTCAGACCGTTGATACAGGTAAAGACCGCGCAGAATTCCTTCCCGCAGATTCGGGATCTCCGGCATCGGCGGCTGCTGATAATTCTCGTTGCAGACAGTCAAGTAGTAGAAGTGGTCTTCGTTCTTCTCGTACATCCGCTCGATGCCAGCCTGCACGATCACGGCAATCTCGTAGGCCCATGCCGGATCGTAGCTCCGGCAGGTGGGGACCACGCTCGATAGCACATGACTGTGCCCGTCGTCGTGCTGCAGGCCCTCGCCGAGCAGTGTCGTCCGGCCCGCTGTGCCGCCAATCAGGAACCCTTTTCCGCGCGAATCGGCAAACGCCCAGATCAGATCACCCACCCGCTGGAAGCCGAACATCGAATAGTAAATGAAGAACGGAATCGACGGCACGCCCACGTTGGCATAGGCGGTACCGGCCGCTGTGAACGAAGCCATCGCGCCCGCTTCCGTAATTCCTTCTTCCAGAATCTGTCCGTCCTGCGACTCCTTGTAATACATCAGGACATCGCTGTCGACAGGCTTATAGAGCTGCCCGCCGCTGGCATAAATGCCGCGTTCACGGAACATCGACTCCATCCCGAACGTGCGCGCTTCGTCTGGAATGATCGGCACCACGAACTTGCCGATCTCCGGCACCTTAACCAGCGCCTTCAGCACGGAGACGAACGCGCTCGTGGTCGAAGCCTCTCGTCCGCGCGAACCGCCGAGCGATTCTTTGAACAATTCGAGCGGCGGCGCCTTGATCTCGATCTTCTTGGGGTTCCGGGCGGGAAGGTATCCGCCCAGCGCCTCGCGGCGAGATTTCAGGTATTCGATCTCTGGCGAATTCTCCTGTGGGCGGACCAGCGAAATCGATTGGATCGTCTCTCTGGTTAAATTCAGTCCAAAGCGTCCTGCTAAATAGAAAAGCTCATCTTCGTTCAGCTTTTTTTGCTGATGCGTGATGTTCTTGCCTTCCCCTGCCTCGCCCAGCCCGTAGCCCTTCACGGTCTTCGCCAGAATCACCGTCGGCTGGCCCTTATGCTCGGTAGCACGCTTAAATGCGTTGTATACCTTCACCGGATCGTGGCCGCCGCGCCGCAGATTGGCAATCTGCTCGTCCGACATATCCTCCACCAACTTCAGAAGCTCGGGATATTTTCCAAAGAACTCTTTGCGTGCGTAAGCGCCTCCGCGCGCTTTGAAATTCTGATATTCGCCGTCTACGCACTCTTCCATGCGTCGGAGCAGAAAGCCGCTCTTGTCCCGCGCCAGCAGCTCATCCCAGTCGCCGCCCCAAAGAACTTTGATAACGTTCCAGCCTGCGCCGCGAAATACTCGCTCAAGCTCCTGAATGACGCTGCCGTTGCCGCGTACCGGGCCGTCCAGCCGCTGCAAATTGCAGTTGATGACAAAGATCAGGTTGTCAAGCTTCTCGCGCGAGGCAATATGGAGCGCGCCGGTCGATTCGGGCTCGTCCATTTCGCCGTCACCGCAGAAAGCATATACTTTCCGATCCGATCTCGGCAGCAGATCGCGGTTTTCCAGATAGCGGAGAAAGCGCGCATTGTGAATCGCATTGATCGGACCAAGGCCCATCGACACCGTCGGAAACTGCCAGAAATTTGGCATGAGCCAGGGATGCGGATACGACGAGAGGCCGGGATGCTCACGCAATTCGTGCCGGAAGTTGAAAAGATGCTCCTCGCTGAGCCGGCCTTCTAAGAACGCGCGCGCGTAAATGCCCGGCGAAGCGTGACCCTGGTAATAAACGAGATCGCCGCTCCCGCCATCGATGCTGCCGCGGAAGAAGTGATTGAACCCGACTTCGCTAATCGCTGCCAGCGAGGCATAGGTAGAAATGTGACCGCCGATATTGGCGTCATATTTGTTGGCGCGGACCACCATCGCGGCTGCATTCCAGCGAATTAGGCTCTTGATCTTGCGTTCCATGGCTCGATCGCCCGGATACGGAACCTCTTCGCTCGCCGGAATTGTGTTGATGTACCGTGTGTTGATCGGCCCCGCCGCCGATACACCGAACTGGGCAGCACGGTCTAGAAGCTTCGCAAGCAGGTAATTTGCCCGCCCCGCTCCACCCTCTTCCACTACCTGTTCCAGTGCTTCCAGCCATTCGGCAGTCTCCTGCGGATTCCCATCCGGAGCAGTACCCTGCCCCGAAACCAACTCGCCTGAATGACTGTTTCCATTGGCGGCGGAGTGAGAAAGCACTCCCGCGGCCAGCACGTCTTCTTTAATCTTGAGCATCTTTTAGTTCAGCTGGACAAACCGAGTGCGCACAGCCTTTCCCGAACGTCTAGTTTCCCTAATTATCGCCTATCGCTTGCATTTCAGGCGTGCGTCAGGCAATCTAAAAGGTTTTCGGAGATCACTTTAATTTTAATGAAGGTCCGAGTCCTCTATCACGACCACTGCTTCGATGGGGCGGCCTCGGCAGCATACATCACCCGCTTCCTGGAAAGCAAGTTTTATCCGGAAGCGGCGTTCGAGTATACCGGCTTAGCCCACCGCGCCGATCAGCTGTTCGAAGACAGCTTGTTCGATGGCGACGCCAACGTCATTGTCGATTTCAAGTACGCTACGCACCCGAATCTGACTTGGTGGTTCGATCATCACCAAAGCGCGTTCTTGAGCGTGGCCGACGCCGAACACTTTCATCGCGATACTTCCGGCCGCAAGCTGCTCGATCCGAGCTATCGCTCCTGCACTAAATTCATCTCGACCGTCGTACGCGAGCGTTACGGTTTCGAAGCGCCGGAGCTCGATGAACTTGTCACCTGGGCCGATATTGTAGACGGTGCGCTGTACGAAAGCGCTGAGTCGGCGGTTGCCATGGATGCCCCCGCCATGAAGTTAACCTTGGTGGTTGAGGGCAGCAAGGGTCCCCTTCTGGTCAGAAAAATTATCTGTCTGATGAAAACTCGCAGCCTGGCGGAGATCATTGCGGACCCGGAAATCCGGGCCGAATACGCCCGTCTTCACCAGACACATGTTCGTAACATCGACGTCATCCGGGAAGCCGGTTCCTGTGACAAAGGGGTTATCTACTTCGATCTGGTCGACTACGGCATCGAGGGTTACAACAAGTTCATCCCGTATTTCTTATTTCCTGATTCCGCTTACACCGTCTCGGTATCCACTTCCAGCTTCCGAACGAAAGTGTCTGTCGGCTCAAACCCCTGGGTGCGCGAGCCGCTGCGGCACAACCTGGCCACAATTTGTGAGCGCTACGGCGGCGGCGGACATCCGAAAGTAGGAGCTATCAGTTTTCCTACGGGTGCTATCGCTCAGGCTCGCCACGCAGCCGCCGAAATCAGGGAAGAGCTGAAGAACTAAGCGCGGCTAGCGCAGCTTCGCCGCGATTTCTTCAAGCAAGCTCGCGAGTTGGACGTCTCGTTCCGTAATCCCACCGGAATCGTGCGTTGTCAGATCGACAATCACACGTCCGTAAACGTTGAACCACTCCGGATGGTGATTCAGCTTCTCGATATTCACAGCAGCTGTTGTCATGAAGCCGATCGCATGGGCGAAATCGGGAAATCTGTATTCTCTATGCAGCTTCCCGTCTTTCACAGTCCAGTCGGGGAGCTTTTCCAGGCTGGCGCTCAGCTCCTGTTCGCTTAGATTCCGCATGATCTAGGCCGCGAGAAAACTCTTCAGGTCCTGCTCGTTCACCCCAGGTTCGCCAAAGGCCACGTTGTTCAGTTTACCCGCCCGCATCCAACTTTCGAGCTCGTCTACTAGCCCGAACAGGTGTTCAAATGACTCGACGAAAAAGAGCAGTGGCTGATACCGGTCGATCTCGAATGGCTGATTGATGACCCATTCCATCTGAATCGGGTAGCGCTGCACGTCCGGCGATTCAATCGAGTGCGCGATCTCACCGAAAGAGCTCAGCAGGCCGCTCCCATACGCCTTCAGCCCATTGCCGTCGCGCATGAGTCCGAATTCGATAGTGAACCAGAAGAAGCGAGCCATGGCCCGGACAATACTTTCCAGACGCTCGAGCCGTGTCGCCTCGTCGGGAATACCTGCCACGATTGCGGCGGCGGTGTGGGCGCATTCTCCGAATCGTACCAGTGTATCGGCGAACATACGGTCGGTATGCATCGGCACGTGCCCGGCAATATCGTGAAAAATATCCGGCTCCGGAAGGTAATCCAGACGGTCCTTGCGGCGGATCGTAATGGTAGTCGGGAACTCGCGATTTCGCAGGCAGTCGAAAAATACAAAACTCGGGACATAACCGCTCACCGCCTTGGCGCGAAAGCCCGTTAGCGGATTTAAGAACCGGTTAACTGCCTCAAGCCGAGGTATTCGCGCGGGATCGAAACAGAGTGACTCGATGCCTCGCAGGAAGTGAACATTCGCGTATTGCCGCCATTTCCGCCCCATGCGGGCATAAAGAGAGCTCCAGGCGGCATGATTTTCCGGGGAGTAGAGATCATACGGCTGATGAATATACAGCTTGCCCTCGTCTCTCGCTTCTTTGATAAAGGCTGCTTCACCCGTTGTAAGCCCGGCGGAGAGCAGGGTCGGCATCAATCTCCTCCGCTTTCATGTTAGCACCACTCAGCAGTGGTGTCCGATAGGCAGATCATTTCGCGTTTGAGAATTACCGCCGCTGAGAGACACTGGAACAATTACCCGCATGACTACGAAGAGTTCGGACTCTGGCGATCACGACAAAGGCTTGACTCGCCGTGCGCTCATGCTCGCCGGAGTCGGAGCGGCTGGTGTTGCCGGCCTCGGTGGCGGTGTTGCTCTCGAGTACAGACATGATGATTGGATCACCGGCCTGCGCCAGCGCCTTCATGGGGCTCCTGAAACAACGATGCCGGGCTCGCCGTCTTTCCGACGCGAAGCGCATCGCATCCGTGCCGCGCAAGAGAGTCAAACTCTCGAGACGGTGAAGCAGCTAAAGGCCAAGTACGAAGGTCCAATCTTCGGGCGGGTGCGGGTCTGGGACATGTTCGAAAAGCTTGCGCTTTGCATTGATCCCACCGACGATGTGCTTCTGCTGACCAGCCAGTACGTTCATGTTCAGCAGATTCTCGAAAAAATGGAGCACGACGGCGTCCATGATCGCGACATGATTTTGACCGCCTTGCTGCACGACTTGGGTAAAGTGATGCTGATCACCGCGGAAGTTCCCGAACACATCGTCTGCTTCACGAAGCCGGTCGGCAAATATCCGCGCAATGTCGGACTCGACAACGTGATTATGCAATTCGGGCATGACGAGATGATTTACTCGCGCCTGAAGGATTATGTGCCTGAGCACATCGCCTGGACAATCCGTTACCACAGCGCGCTGCCCGGCGCCATCGAGCCTTATCTGAATGAGCGGGAGCGCAAAAACAACTTTGAACTCCTGGAGAAGTTCCGCGTCTACGACCAGGGAACGAAGTCGACTCGCCACCTGCCCAAAGTCGATATGCGGAAATACCGAGCGTTGATTGAAGACTTATTCCCGCAGCCGATCCTGCTTTAGTGCTCAGCGGCGAATCTCTCCTCGGCACTCTCCAAATCCGATTCTTCTAAACCCTCCGCGTTCGCAATAGCCGCGAACGATGACCTCGTCTCCGTCAGCCAGAAAGCGGCGCTCCTCGCCGTTAGTCAGGCGGAGCGGTGCTCTTCCCGTCTCAGTAAGTTCTAAGAGACACCCACGATTTTCGCGCTCCGGGCCGGAAACAGTGCCGCTTCCGATCAGATCTCCGGTACGCAGCAAGCAGCCGTTTGAAGCATGATGCGCGATCATTTGCGCAAACGTCCAGTACATGTCTGAGAATTGCGCCCGGCTGATACGCTCCGGCTCGCGCATCTTCGAAGTGCGAAGCCACACCTCCAGCTTGATGTCGAATGCATTGTCATCGCTTGACTGCAAGTAGGGCAGCACGGGCAAATCGTGTTGCGGAGCCACGCAGCGGAAGGGCGCGAGCGACTCAGTCGTAATCACCCAGGGCGAGATCGAAGTCGCGAAGTTCTTCGCCAGAAACGGGCCAAGCGGCTGATACTCCCATCGCTGGATGTCGCGTGCCGACCAGTCGTTTAGCAGGCACACACCCGCCAGATGTCCTTCGGCTTCATCCATCGGAATCGGCTCCCCAAACGAGTTTGGCGGCCCGAGGAACGCACCCAGCTCCGCTTCGTAATCAAGCTCGTTCGTCGGCCCAAAGACGCCTTCACCCAGCTGTCCTGATGGACGTCGCACTGGCGTGCCGCTCACAACTACCGATGATGCCCGCCCATGATACGCAACCGGCAGATGCCGGTAATTCGGCAGCAGAGGATTCTCCGGCCGAAACAGCCGGCCCACGTTTTCGGCATGGTGAATCGAAGCATAAAAATCCGTGTAGTCGGGGATGGCAGCCGGCAGGAGCATCTCACACTCCGCCTGTGCCAGTAAGTCCTGCTCGGGTGAGCCTTGCCGGAGATAGCTGCTCCACTCATGCCGCAAAGCACGGCGGTCCGCCGCACTCAGCCTGAAGTAACCGTTGAGGGTGTCGCCCGATAGCCACGGGCCCAGGTCAAGGATAAAATCACCGATCGCAACCCCGAGCCGGCCGGTCTCTTTCCCCCTCCTGCGATAAACTCCCAGCGGCAGATTTTGAATGGGAAAATCACAATCCGTTCGATTCGCGGACTTCACCCAGCTTCGCAGCGCGGGATCGTGCGTCTCGTCGATGCGTGCTCGCGGTGACGATCCTAGGTCAGCCACGAGAGATAGTAGTCACGATCTTCCACCTCGGTCGCTTCACGGCTGACATGCAGCCCGCGAAACGTGTCGACCATCACGGCCAGTTCGTTCGTTTCTTTCTGCCCAAGCGATGCTTCGGTACGGCCGGGTTGGGGCCCATGTGCCAGCCCGTCAGGATGGAGTGTCACTGAGCCGTACTCGATTCCCTTGCGGCTCATAAACTCGGAATTGGCATAGTAAAGCACCTCATCGGACATTACGTTCGAATGAGTGTACGGCGCAGGCACCGCCTCCGGGTCAAAATCGAACGGCCGCGGACAGAAAGAACACACCACGAACCCGTCGCTTTCAAAAGTCTGATGAGTCGGCGGGGGCAGATGGAAGCGGCCAACCCGCGGCTCGAAACTGTGTATGCTGATCGCCCACGGATAATAGAATCCATCCCAGCCAATGACGTCGAAGGGATGGTAGGCCAGCACCATCTCCGTTAACGTGTTCGCTTTTTTCACGATCATTCTGAACTCGCCCGTTTCATCGTGGGTCTCGAGATTCTGCGGGCCGCGAATGTCGCGCTCGCCGTATGGGCTTGATTCCGTCAGCTGGCCGAATTCATTCCTGTACCGCTTCGGGGTGCGAACATAGCCGGCGCTCTCGATTACCAGCAGAAACCGCTTTTCGGAGGTGAAGCGATAGCGGTGCAGAATGCCGCGCGGAATCACCAGGTAATCGCCCGTGGTGAAGCCAATACTGCCGAATGGGGATTCCAGAGCGCCTTCCCCTTCACTGATAAACACAATCTCGTCGCCTTGCGCGTTGCGGTAGAAGCTCGACAGCTCTTCCGCGGGACGTACAATCGACATCGAAACATCATGGTTGAAGAGCAGCGGCGTACGGCCGGCAATTGCATCCGCTGCCTTGTCGAACCGCTTGGTTCGAAAGTGACGGTGTTTCAGCGGCTCCGGATCTGCCGCCTCCCAGTTCATTCGTTTTACGATCTTCAATGCGCGCACCGCGGTCGGCCGCTCGACATGGTACAGGAGAGACGACGGACCGACGAAGCCCATATTGCCCACAAGCTCCTCGGCGTACAGCTCGCCCGAGGGCCGGCGGAAAATCTTGTGGCGCTTTGACGGAATTTCGCCTAGCTGACGATAGATCGGCATCACTTTCCTTTTCTGAGTTTTTCAAGTGTCTGCGGCTGTCGCCGGTTAGAGGCCTCGCCCCAGAAATCGCGGCCGAGGGCATTCAACTGTCCATGCGCGATATCGGCCGCTACCGCCTCTTGCGCAGCGCTCGCATTTCTTGCCTGGATCGCTTCAAGAATAGGCCTCAATAGGGTTTCAATATCCTTCGGAACTTGCCTGGAGCCGCTGGCCGCCAGATAAACCAGCCGAATTGATCTCTCAAGTATTCCGCGCAAAATATTTTCCAGCTCGCGGTTATGCGACATGCGGCCCACCTGCAGATGAAACTTTTGATTTGATTCGATCAAGGCATCTAGACCACGCGCGTTTCGGGCTGCATCGAGCGCTTCTTTATAGCACTTTTCGAGCTGCTCGACTTCGGCCGGCTCGGCTCGCATGGCCGCCAGTTCCGCCGCGATCCCTTCCAGGATGATACGGCTTTCCAGCAGGTCCCGTACCCCCCGAAAGCTCAGCTCCGGGACGAAGTAACCGCGCCGCGGAACTGCCGCTAGCAGTTGCTCGTTGTGCAGCCGGTTACAGGCTTCCCGGAAAGGCGTACGGCCGATCGCGTAACGCGGCAGGATCTCCGCCTCGTTGAGAAACGCGCCCTCTGGAATCTCGCCATGCAAAATACTGTGCTTCAAAAGCCGGTATGCACGATCGGCGAGAGTGCCGTCATTTGCCTCATGCCTGGGTTTTGCCATCTACTTCATATCTTCGGTTCATTTGCAATATACTACGAGTATATTTATCGTAGGTGAGCGATATTCTTACAGGTTCCCCTAGCATTCTCGTTCCGCCTCACATCGCCGGATTGCGCGCTTACGAACCCGGCTTGAGCGTTGAGGAGATCAAAGAGCGTTTCGGTCTTGATCGTGTCGTTAAGCTCGCCTCAAACGAGAACCCGCTAGGAGTCTCGCCGCTGGCTCTCGAGCGGGCGCAAAAAGCGCTGGCGGGCATGTCACGCTATCCGACCGGCGGCTTGGGTCTGCGTTCAAAGCTGGCTGAACTGTTTGGAGTCACGATTTCGAACGTGATCGTTGGCGCGGGAAGTGAAGGGATCATGGCCGATATAGTGCGCACTTTTCTTCACGATGAAGATGAGGTGCTCACCACCCAAGGCGCGTTTCAGGGCTTTCAGGTGCTCGCTCAGGGCCGCGGCGTTCCTTACCGCACTGTGCCCTACAAGGATTGGGCGTACGACTTGCCTGCGCTTGCGGACGCCATCACCCCGCGCACGAAACTGATTTACCTGGCGAATCCGAACAATCCCACTGGCTCCTTCTTTACGCGCTACGCATTTGAGCAGTTCTATGCCCGCGTCCCGCCGCGCGTGCTGATCATTCTCGACGAAGCCTACTACGAATTCGCGATGGTTGAGCCCTGCTACCCGGATTCCATGCACTATCGCTTTGACAACGTGATCACCCTCCGCACCTTCTCGAAGGCTTACGGCTTGGCCGCGGCTCGCATCGGCTATGGCTTTGCCCATGCGGATCTGATCTCGGTGCTACTGAAAGTCAAGCTTCCATTCGAACCGAGTGGACCGGCTGAAGCTGCTGCGCTCGGCGCAATCGACGATCGCGAATTTATGCTCCGAACGGTTGCCAATAACGCCAAAGGCCTGGCCTACTTCAATCGCACCTTGCGCGACTTGGGCATTCGGCGAGTAGCTTCGGCGGCCAACTTTCTCATGATGGTCTTCGCAAGCCCGCAAGAGGCGCAGCAGGTGTTCGAGAGACTCCTGAAGCTCGGGGTCATCGTGCGGCCACTTACCGCAGTGGGCCTGCCGGACTGTTTGCGCGTCTCTGTAGGAACCCCGGAAGAGAACGAGTTTTTTATAGAAGCACTGGAGCAGGTGCGCCACGAAATGGAGATAAGTGTACATGCCGCAGCTCACTGAAGAAGTCGAGAAGACAAGCTCTTCGCAGTCGGAAGATTTTCTGCCCATCGAAGGCACGGATCATATCGAGTTCTATGTAGGCAATGCCAAACAGGCAGCTTACTTCTACCGCTCTGCCATGGGATTCCGCCTGGCAGCTTACCGCGGCCCTGAAACAGGCACCCGCGACCGCGTTTCGTACGTCATCGAGCAGAACAAAATTCGGTTCGTACTAACCACACCTCTCCACGCGAGCGGCGAAATCGCCGATCACATCTACCGGCATGGCGACGGTGTCAAATCAATCGCGCTCACAGTCCCCAATGCACGCTCGGCCTACGGGGAAACCACGGCCCGGGGCGCCACAGGCGTGCAAGCTCCGTTCACACTGGAGGATGAATCTGGCCCGGCAACCCTCTCGTCAATAGCACTCTATGGCGATACCATTCACACCTTTGTCGAGCGTGGTTCTTACCGCGGCCGGTTTCTGCCGGGGTTTGTGCCGGTAAATGGCCCTGACGTGATCTCGCGCGATGCCGGGCTGCTCTACGTTGATCATGCTGTCGGCAATGTCGGTTGGGGGCAGATGAACAAATGGGTCGAGTTCTATCAGAACGTCATGGGCTTCCGCATGTTCAAGCACTTCGACGACCAGGACATCTCTACCGAGTATTCGGCCTTGATGTCGAAGGTGATGACCAACGGAAACGAGAAAATCCGTTTCCCGATCAATGAGCCGGCGGAAGGCAAACGCAAGTCTCAGATAGAAGAGTATCTGGATTTTTACGGTGGTCCAGGCGTGCAGCATATTGCGCTCGCCACGCACGACATCATTGGAACCGTAAGCCGGCTGCAGGCGCAGGGCATCGAGTTCCTGCGCGTTCCGACCACCTACTACGATGACCTCACTGGCCGGGTCGGCAAGATCGACGAGCCTATTGCGGAACTGGCCAAACTTGGCGTGCTGGTGGACCGCGACGATGAAGGCTACATGCTGCAGATCTTCACTAAGCCGGTTGAGGACCGGCCTACGCTCTTCTTCGAGATCATCCAGCGCAAAGGCAGCCGCAGCTTCGGTAAAGGTAATTTCAAGGCGCTTTTCGAAGCAATCGAACGCGAGCAGGCGCTACGAGGCAATCTCTAGTAGCGGCACAGTCGCTTCACTACTCCAGGCCACATTCCTGAGAGCTGCCGCGCTACATGTTCATCGGTATTTTCTGATCCAGTTCCTCGGCGAGATTGTCGACCGCCGTCACGTTACTTAACTCGACCACTTCCTCATCGTGATCCGCTTCTTCGATTTCCAGACGGCGGCAAATCAGCCGCTGCAGCTGGAGAATCTTGGTGACTTCCTTTTCTGCCAGCAGATTAATCTGTAGATCGAGATGGCTGCGATGATCGGCCCGCTGGCTCATCCGATTCTGCTTAATCAGCACGAATGTCGAAAGCAGCACGCCCTCCAGAGAGACGAGCATGCAGAGTAGCGAAAAGGGGTAGGGATCGAATCTCCAGAGCCCGGCATTGAGCAATACCCAAACTCCAAACCAGACCACGTGTATCAGGACAAATGGGATGCTTCCTACGAAGTTCGCAATGGCGTCGGAGATCCGGTCAGCCCAGTTGCGCTGTTTAAGCGCCTGCTCTTCTAAGCGGACGATGGTATTGATGTTGCTCTCGGTTGTTGGCGGCTGAGCAGACTGTCTGATAGCTTCCATGGAGCCAGTATCGCGCGGCTCTTTCGACGACTACGTCTCGCTATTTCACTTCAAAACAGGAAAGCTACTCTACTACCTATTCGCAAAACTCCGGCAAACCATCCCTGCTGATACCGCAGGCGCATTGCTTAATCTCTGCTCCATGAATGCGCAAACATTGCGGACAACACCACCGTCCGGCGATCCAGAGGCGCGGTTCAGGCTCGTAAATCGAAGCGGCGAGCGCCCGTATATCCGCCATCGTGAGTTCCTCAAGCAGCGGCTCATTCATACGCTGAACGAAGAGTGTCGCTGGTGAGATAAAACTCGCATCAAGTTGGTCCCGGTACTATGGGCCTAGAAGTACTCCTCCAGGAGGGTTGAAACGGATCAACGCGACCGCGTCAGCTTTTCAAGATGCTTCGCAAGTACGTCCACCTCGACGTTAATACGTGAACCGGGCCGCAAGGCACGCAGCGTGGTATGCGCATAGGTATGCGGTATCACCGTAAAGCCGGCTACATCGCCCTCAATTTCCGCCACCGTCAGGCTGATCCCGTCCACTGCGATCGACCCCTTACTCACAACGTAACGGGCTAAGCCGTCCGGCAGCCGAATCCTCAGCCACCAATTGTCTTCCCCTATCGAGTCCAGCGAAACAAACTGGGCTGCACCGTCGACATGCCCCAAAACAAAGTGGCCCTCGAGCCTTCCATTCGCACGCAGCGGACGTTCCAGATTCACAATGAAACCAGCCTGGAGATCGCCCAGATTTGTTCGAGTAAGAGTTTCCGGAGAAAGATCCGCAGCCCACTGATTAGTATTTAGCTCAACCACGGTCAGGCAGGCGCCATTCACCGCGATACTTGCGCCCAGCACCGCGTCGCTCAGCACGGTTGAACAGGCAATCCGCAGCGCCGCACCCGTCAATCCCTTGCGAAGCTCGACTACTTGCCCAAGCTCCTCAATGATGCCAGTAAACACTCAGCGCTTGTCCTTCACCAGATACGCTTCCACCGCGAATTCATTCCTCGAGATGGGATGGATAGTCAGCCGGTCAAGCAGCATGGCATCCATACGCCGCATGCGCCCTGTCCCACCCGCTACCGGAAGGCTCTTGAGACCGCCCAGAATCTTCGGCGCGTAGTAAAACAGGACCTTGTCTGCAAACTGGCGGTCCAGCATGGTCCAATTCACATGGCTGCCTGCTTCAACCATCAAGGAGGAGTAACGCTCGGCGGCCAGATACTCGAGCACCTGACGCGGATCCGTTCGTCCGGCAATGCCATCGGCCACCAGGATTCGCGCTCCCGCCGCCTCGAGAAGCTTGCGCCGTTCCGGACGCGCGGCCGAGGTGCACACCAGCAGCACATCGCCGTTAGCGCTCGCCATCATCTTTGACTCGAGTGGAATGCGGAGCTGTGAGTCGAGCACAATGCGCAGGAGCGGTCGGCTGCGCTCCAGCCCCGAGCGATCCGTGAGCAGGCAATCGTCTTCGAGCACGGTGCCTAAGCCTGTCAGTATCGCGTCGGAAAAATGACGCACCTGCTGGACGTCGCGTCTGGCCACTTCACTCGTAATCCAGCCAACCTGCTCCGGGGGACCTAGCGCATCCTGCGGCGCAGCAATCTTTCCGTCAAGCGTGAGCGCTGCCTTTACCGTAACCAGCGGCAGGCCCGTCCGCATGTAATGGAGAAAGGCCTCATTCAATTGTTCGGCTTCCGCACTGGCCGAATGGTCAAGCATCACCTCGACGCCTGCCTGGCGTAGCCGCCCGAGACCTGCTCCGCGCACTTGCGGATTGGGATCTTCGATAGCGGCGACTACACAGCGTACGCCCGCCTCGATCAGGGCGTCGGCGCAAGGCCCGGTGCGCCCCCGATGCGCGCAGGGCTCGAGCGTTACGTATAACGTTGCGCCGCGCGCACGCTCCCCGGCCTCCCGCAGCGCGATGATCTCGGCGTGGTCAATGCCGGCCCAAGTATGAAAGCCCCGCCCAACTACCGTTTCGCCCTGAACGATTACCGCACCGACCGCCGGGTTTGGGCTCGTACGGCCGCGCCCCTGCTCGGCTAGCTCGAGCGCTTCCCGCATGTATGCATTCATGGCGCGACTGGGACTCTAATCGAACAGCGATTCTACGAACCGCTCCGGCTCAAACGGCAGTAGATCGTCGATCTTCTCGCCCACGCCCACATAACGAATCGGTAGATCGAGCTCGCGTGCAATAGCGACCACGATACCTCCCTTGGCCGTGCCGTCCAGCTTCGTAAGCACGATGCCCGTCACACCGGCTGTCTCGGTAAACTTCCGCGCCTGCTCCAGGCCATTCTGGCCGGTGGTCGCATCCATAATGAGCCAGACCTCATGCGGTGATCCCGGCACGACTCGCTGGCAGGTCCGGCGCATCTTCTCGAGCTCCGCCATCAAATTCTCTTTGGTATGCAGCCGGCCCGCCGTATCGACCAAGACATAATCGGCTCCTCGCGCCTTAGCCGCTTGCAGCGCGTCGAACACCACTGCGCTCGGATCAGCTCCCGTTTTCTGCCGGATCATGTCCACGCCTGCCCGTTGCGCCCAGACTTCCAGCTGTTCGATCGCCGCAGCCCTGAATGTATCTGCTGCGCAAAGCAGCACTTTACGGCCCTCGCCCAGGAAACGGTGCGCCAGTTTTCCGATCGTGGTGGTTTTCCCCGCTCCGTTAATACCCACCAGCATCACCACCGCCGGCGGCGTCGAAACGGTCCGAATCGGAATCTCGGAGGCACGCAGCGTCTCCATCATCTGCTCACGGATCAGGCTTCGAATCTCAACCGCATCGGCCACCGATCGCCGGTCCACGCGCTGCCGAATCTTCTCGAGCGTATCCTGCACCGTCCGCACCCCAAGGTCGGCTGTGATGAGCGTGTACTCGAGCTCCTCCAGCAAATCGGCATCGATCTCTTTCTTGCCTGAAAGTACATCGTCTAGCCGTTCCACCAGACCCGAACGAGTCTTCTGAATGCCAGCCTTCAGTCGGTCGAGAAGGTTCGGCTCGGTGGGTACCGACCCAAATAACGTCTGAATAGCCATGAGGTAGGTGCACTCACATCGGGCAAACGGAGTCCCGGTGTGCGTGCTAATTTGGCTTCAGTTTAGCAGGCACGATCACGTCTTCTGCCGCTTCCTTTGCTCGAGATGCGGGCGGAACGACTATCATGAAAGTAGTTGCAATGAGTTTGCCGGTGGATACAAACACGCAGCGCCGTTTAGCCGCGTTGTTTTCGGTTCCGCTCGCATTCAGCCTCGTTTTCTTCTTTGTAGATCAGACTTCCGAACACCGTGAAACCCGGCTACTTCAGGTCCAGCGGCTATCCTCGACCGTTACACAATTAAGGGCGCATGCGCGTGATGCCGAAGCCGGAGAGCGCGGTTTCTACCTGACTGGCGAGAGCCGTTTTGTGGCTCCCTTTAAGCAAGCTCAGGGCGAACTGCCGTCCCTGATCCGCCAAAGTCGCGGCTTCGCCCAGGACCGTCCCAAGGATAAACCCCGTCTTGAAAGCCTCATCAAACTGGTTCAGCGGCGGTTTGCGCAAGCTGCCGAGGGAGTCCACCAGAAAGAGAGCGGGCAACTCTCGGAAGAACTTCTCAAGCATCGCCTGATCGAGGGTCAGGACACGATGGACCAGATCCGGTCACAGAGCCGCGATTTTCTGGCGAAGCTTAATAAGGAGGAACTCTCAATCCTCAACCAGCAGGGCACTCTTTCCCGCTGGAGCTTTGTCTTTTTCTCGGTCGCCTCGCTCATCATGATCGCCGTGATCGTCTGGCTCTATAACGTTCTGCTCCGTTATCTCTACGAACGCGACACGGCCAACGAGAATCTGAAATCTGCCAACACTTATCTCGAAGCGCGTGTCGATGAACGCACCCGCGACCTCATGCAGGCTAATGAGGAACTCCAGCAGTTTGCCTATGTCGCGAGCCACGATCTGCAAGAGCCGCTTCGGACCGTCACCAGCTTTTCGCAGCTTCTTGCCAAGCGGTACGAGGGCCGGCTCGATGCTGACGCCGACGAATTCATCGGCTACATCGTCTCGTCTTCGCGCAGGATGACGGATCTGATCAACGGCCTGCTGGCTTTAGTCCGTTTGCGTAAAGCCGGACAGCCGACTACGCCTGTATCGTTTGAGGATCTTCTGGCGCAAGCGGAGATCAGCCTGCAGGCAGCTATCCGCGAGAGCCATGCCCAGATTGAACACGGACCTCTCCCCTCTCTGGTTGTCGATTCGGTCCAGTTTTCACAAGTTCTGCAGAATCTGATTTCCAACTCGATAAAGTACCGCCGCGAGGTAGCGCCGCTCATAAGGATCGAGGCCGAGCGAGATTCGAGTAATTGGATCTTCTCTGTCTCAGACAACGGCCAAGGCTTCGACGCGCAGTTTTCCGAGCGTATCTTTGGTCTCTTCCAGCGCCTGCACCATCGCGAAGTAGAAGGCACCGGCATGGGGCTATCGATCGCGCGCAAAATTGTCGAGCGCCACGGCGGCCGAATGTGGGCGACCTCCGAAGAAGGCGTCGGCTCCACTTTCTTCTTCAGTCTGCCGATGACCCTTGAGGGTGGAACGCGCGATCTGAGCGACTTCGACCAGACAGGCGAAGTGGCCCTGAAAACCTCGATCTAAAGTCTTACCAACGTTCAACCGATGGATCTGTCGGAGCGAACATTGTGGCGGCTGCAGTCTATCCAATAGAAAAGTTCCGATTCACGCGGGAGGCACGCCTGACCGGCCAGGTCGGCTGCTATTGCAAGGCAATGGAAACAGGGCGTGAAAGGCTCCAGAAAGAGATCGGGGCGACGCGGGGAGCTTTCCCGTGGGCTGCCATTCGAAACTTAGACGGGGATTTCTGGACGCAAAGGCGGGCGGCAGATTGCGATCTGGTCTACTCGCTGGAGATTCTCGGAAGTCTGCCGGAAGTGGCCGCGCGCCAGGTTCTCAAAGCTGCCTTCGAGTACCTGAAACCCGGAGGCCGGCTGCTGTTCGCGAATGTTTGCCTGGGTGCGAAAGTCGGGCTCTGTGACACCTGTATCCGGCAGACACGCAATTACCGGAATGAATTCGAAATGGCTGCGCTGACTCGCAATATTCCGGACCACGCGATCCAGAGTCAAATCGTTTATCGCGATGCCGCCGGTCAAAACCTTTTCCTGGAAGTACAAAAGTACGGAGCGATGCGCGGCCCTAGCTGCAATTAGCAGCAACTCACAACGCTTCTCTCATTTGGCATAGGAGCGCTATGCCTTGACCTGCTATGCTCAGGATCGGCATGACAAAAGAGCAACGGCGCGACCTGATTCCCGGCGCGCTTGAACTCATGGTTTTGACGACACTTCGACGCGGCCCGCTGCACGGCTACGCCATCGCGCAGTCCATCCGGCAAAACTCCGAGGAACTGCTTCAGGTGGAGGAAGGAACACTCTACCCGGCTCTTCAGCGCCTGCTGCGAGAAGGCTGGGTGTCAGCCGAGTGGGGCATTTCCGTTAAGAACCGCCGGGTGAGGAACTACAAGATTACGGCCGCCGGCCGTCGGCAGCTCGAGCGCGACGTGTCGAAACTTGAGCAGATGGTAAAGGGCATCTTCAGTGTTCTGAGGCCGGACGAGTCATGAGCTTCCTGAACAGATTGTTGCGCCGGCATAAAAACTTGCCAGAGATCGACGGCGAAATCGAAGCTCATTTGGCCGAGAGGATGGATGAGCTGATTGAGTCCGGTTTGTCGCCCGGCGAGGCAAGATACCGCGCCCTGCGTGACTTCGGCAATGTGACTCTGCTAAAGGAAGATAGCCGGAGCGAGTGGAGTTCTTCCTTCCTGGAACGCCGCTCTGCCGATACTCGCTATGCCCTTCGATCGCTCTGGCGAAATCCGGGCTTTGCTCTCACAGTGGTGTTTACGCTCGCTCTGGGCATCGGAGCGAATGCCGCCGTCTTCAATCTGCTTCATGCGGTCATCCTTCGGTCGCTGCCTGTTCCCGATCCCGAACAGCTTCGCCTGCTGTCCGTGGTCAGAGACAAAGAGTTCGATGACAATCCCATCTTTTCTGCTCCCGTGCTCAGCGAAATGCAGCAGGCGGTCGCAACCGAAGCAAGCATTGCGGGTTTCACTCGCCTGATGGGAACACGAGTAGTGGTGGTCGGCAGGGGCAAAGCAGAACGGGTGGAGGTACAGCTAGTCACCGGCAATTTCTTTCAGACGTTAGGCGTGCAACCGCGTGTGGGCCGCTTGCTGAACGGCGGCGATGGCCGGGAAAGCGGAAATTTTCCGGCAGTCCTCAGCTACGGCTACTGGGCGAAGCACTTCGCGGGAGATCCCGCTGCTGTCGGACGTTCTGTGATTCTCAACGGGATACCGGTCACGATTGCCGGCGTCACGGCTTCGAAGTTTTTTGGGATCGAACCCGGCAGGCTGCCCGATCTCTGGCTCCCGGCATCGGCGCAGCACGATATCCAGTATCAGGAGAACTATTGGAACAGCAATGGCAATGCCGCTAGGTCTTTTCTAAATCAGCCTGAAATCCGGTGGCTCGAAGGCGTCGTCAGAATCTTCGATCCCCGAATAGAACCCCGGGTATTAGCTGCTCTCAACACGGTTCACCGGCGCGATATGCAGCGCGAAGCACATAACTGGGACGATCCGGTCAGCGCGCGTATTATGTTGCAGTCGCGAGTGCGTCTGGAGGCCGGCGACAAGGGATTGGGAAATCTGCGGCAAAACTTCGGCTCGCCGCTGATCGTCTTGATGTCGGCCGCAGTCATGGTGCTCCTGATTGCATGCGTGAACTTGGCAAGCCTTGCACTTGCCCGAATCACGTCCAGGCGGAAAGAGATTGCGGTGCGATGTTCTATCGGCGCAAGCCGTGGTCGCATCGTCAGCCAGTTTCTAACCGAAACGTTTTTGCTTTCAGTGCTCGGTGGATTTGCTGCCATTCCTATTGCGCTTACCGCCAGCCGCTTACTTCTGCGCTGGGCCTCAGAAGGCAACCCCATGCCTTTGGAGGTTGGCTTATCGCCAACGCTGCTGCTCTTTGTCGCAGTCTCCTCCGTGATCATCGGCATGGCGCTCGGTCTACTGCCCATTCAGGAAGCTCTCAAGGTTCCTCTCGCTGACGCCTTGAAGGCACAAGCGGGATCGTTGAAGGGCATGCGCCTACCCTGGGGCAGAACGCTGATCGCTGCACAAGTTGCCTTCTCCTTTGTTCTGTTGACGGGTGCGATCTTATTCGTGCGCACGCTGGTGAACTATCTACAGGTGCCGCTTGGATTCACCCCCCGGCAGATTGTCACCGTACGGCTGGATCTCCGGGCGGCCCGTTACAACACCAACCAACTGCAGCCAATCTACGACCGCGTTACGGAGAAGGTGCGGCAGATTCCAGGTGTCGAAGCGGCCGCATTTGCTACCTGCGGCCTGGCTGAGGGTTGCAAAGGCATCAGCGGAGTTCGCATCGCCGGGCGTTCGGAAATGCCGCGGGAGCATTCCGTGCAGGAAAATATTGTGGGTCCTGATTACTTCAGAACTGTGGGTATGCACTTACTCGCCGGGCGTACCTTCGATCGCCACGACACAGCAAACAAACAGGCTCTCGCCGTGATCAATTCGGCTACCGCAGTACAGTACTTTCGTGGCCAGTCCGCCATCGGACAACACTTCGGGTACGGCAAAGACGATCGTCATTACGAAATCATCGGTGTTGTTTCCGATGCTCGAGTGAATGACGTACATGAAGCACCGTCACCGATGGCTTACTACTCGCTTCCCCAGAACCCTGCTTACGTTTCCAGTCTGGAAATCCGCACACGAGCCGATCTGGGGACAATCGAAGCGCCCATCAGAGAGGCAATTCGCGCAGCCGACCCGAACCTGCCCGTCATTCAGGTGGCTAAGCTCACCGAGCGCCTCGACGGCAATCTCCTTCGCGAACGCCTTCTGGCAAAACTTGCCTCAGGCTTGGCCTTCTTAGCTCTCGCTCTGGCGTGCCTCGGCGTTTATGGCGTTCTTTCCTATGCGATCACGCGGCGGACATCGGAGATCGGCATTCGGCTGGCACTAGGAGCAGAACGAAGCAGCGTCAGCTGGATGGTGCTGCGCGAGTCGCTATTTGTGCTCGTAATTGGCCTCGCCGTCGGCGTGCCTGTTGCGGTGCTGACAACCAGGCTTATCGACGGACTGTTTTACGGCGTTTCCGCTGGCGACCCCATGTCCATGTCGCTCGGCGCAGCAAGCATGGTTGCGATTGGCCTCTTTGCCACACTGGTTCCCGCTTGGCGCGCGTCGAGAGTAGATCCGAACGTTGCACTCCGCTACGAGTGAACCGATCAAAGCGCGTTATTCGGACCGCTATTCAAAAGCACTGTGGGCACCACCGACATGCCCGGCAACAAAAGATGCTCACGATTCTCGCCTGGCTCAAAAACGAGCTTCACCGGAACGCGTTGCACCACCTTCACGAAGTTTCCAGTTGCGTTCTCCGGAGGAAGCAAGCTGAACTTCGCGCCCGAAGCAGCCGCAATGCTATCCACATGACCGACATACTTGTGGCTGCTGCCGTAAGTATCGACGCTGAACTCGACTCGCTGCCCAACGCGCATTTTTCGAAGCTGCGTCTCCTTGAAGTTCGCCGTCACCCAGATATCATCGAGCGGTACTAGCGCCATCAGCTGCTGTCCCGGAGAAACCTGCATGCCTGGCTCGGCATTCTTGCGGCTGACCACTCCGTCAACTGGCGCCCGAATCACCGTGTAGCCAATGTTTAGCCGCGCTTGGTTTAGGTCAGCTTGGCGCTGACGCACCTGCGCCTGTGCTGATTTGAATCGCGCTTGGCTGGCAGCCACCTGTTGCGGCCTGATCTGCTGGCTTTGGCGCTGTTGTACGAGAGCCGACGCTAGCCTTGCCTTTGCCTGCGCTACCTGCGCAATCGCCTGGTCCAGATTGTGTTGCGCTTCCGTGATCGAAGACCTCGCGGATTCTACTTGCGCCGCGTTAGCGTCCGCAGCCGCAACTGCCGCGTCGAAATCCTGCTTGGAGATTTCGTCTTTCGACACCAGATCCCGATAGCGCACCAGGTCTTTCTGTGACTTCACATAATTTGCCTGCGCCTGCGCCAGATCTGAGTTGGCGGAACTAATTCGCGCCCGCGCGGCATCCACCGCCTGCTGTGCCGAGGCGACTGCGGCACGGTTCTCGTCGACTTGCGTGGAACTGGTGCTTACCTGCGAACTCGTGTTGATATTAGTTACCGGAAGATTCACCTTAGATTCGGTCGTGCTCGCTTCTGCATTCGCCAGTTGCGCCTCTGCCTGCGCCTGCGTCGTTTCGTAATCGGCCGGATCCAGCCGCACCAGTTCCTGTCCCGCTTTCACTGGTTGGTTGTCATTCACCAGAATGGTCAGTACTGTCCCGCTTATGCGCGGGCTGATCGGAATTACGTGTCCGTCCACCTGCGCGTCATCTGTCGACTCTCGAACCGAGTAGTATGCCCAGATTGGAATAGCCGCAATCACCGCTACTAGCAGAACAGCCAGTACCACCAGCCTGATAGTTCGCTTACGCCGCGGATCCGCCCGCTTCTTCTTGTCTCCACCCTGACCTTCAGCCCTCTCCGAGCCTTCTTCGCGGCTTTCTTCTTTCGGCCCGTCTTTGCCAGGCTGCTCTTGGTCCGACAGGTTTTGTTCCTCCCCGTGTTCCTGAACCGCCTGCGATCTTCCGTCGTCTGCCATGTGTTCGTTCCTCTAAGTTCGATTCAAGGTAATCTGCCAGGTTCCTAATTATTCTTGCATTTTGAGACGATTACGGACGCGCTTCGAACGTCTCGATAGAAAATAGAAACTCGGAGGGATGACAAAGTTGCAGAAGACAGTTTGCCTCGCCTTGCTTGCTCTCGGCTTCGCCGGACTGGCCTGTGGCGGCGATATACAGGGCGTTGTTGCCGATTGGAATTGCGTGAAACCGATGGTTCGGAACGGCCGCGAAAAGGCCCTCAAAGACAATCGGAGTTGCTCGTTGATGAAGAACTATAGCCGCAGCGCCTACGGCTTGATCACCGACGACAAAAAGTTTTACCGGCTCGATGACGCTGGTATTGCAAGAGTCAAAGAGCTGCTAAAGAACACACCGGATAAAGACAACCTGAAGGTCATCATCACCGGAGACGTCGAAGGCGGCTTGCTCAAAGTGTCGAACATCAGTTTGCTTTGAGAGACCGCGAGAGGCGGCAGGGAAATATCAGCCCGAAAAACCAGATTGCCTGGCAGGTGTCGGAAACGGCACTGGCCAGGACATCAGCGCGAGATGATCGTATGCCCAGAAGTTGATCAACGAAAGATTCCAGCCGGTCGCCAGACTAAATTCCGATGTCCAGGGACACGCGCCATTGAACCACGGAATCAGATAAGCGACATCCGCAGCGGCCCAGGCGCTCGGGGCTGTCTGTGCGAATCGGATAGCTTGCGCGGCCAGATCAAGATTTCGGTACGTTGCGCCCCAGCTGAGTGCTTCCACCTTGAAACGATCAAGGCCGCTACCCGCTTTGGCTCTCCACGCGCTTGGTAGATTGGCCGCCGCGTTCAGACGCCCACCCTGTGGATAAGGATTGCTGGAGCTGATCAGACAGTTTGGATTGTTTACGTCGTTCGGGTAGAGGATCTCGAACTTGGCCTTTGGATAAGCCGCTAGAACAGCCTGCCGGATGGCATCTACATGTGCCTTGAGGCGCCCCGCCAGAAAATTCGTATCCGTCCCGCTATTCACGCCAGGATTGTCATTCTGACAAGTGAATCTATAGAGCGGGCGGCCGAGCGATGCCTTTGCGGCTGTTGTTGTAACGGCATCGTAATAAGCCATCGAACCGCCCGATACTGTTCCACTGCCGGTTACCCAGGCCCCGTTTGCGCTCGATCCATTGAGCGTAAAATGGGAAGCGTCCGTTACGGTGATGGTCCAAGTTCCGTTGGCGCTGGTCATTCCCCGTACGCCAGACACCACCACGCGGTCGCCCGATGTGAAGCCGTGCGGTGCCCCCAAACCAATCGAAATAGGACTTGTATAGGCTGCATAGCCAACCGCCGCTCGCATCGAGCTGAAGTACCACCAAAGAAACTCTCCGAACTGCAGCCACGGAGTCAACCCCGCCGCGCTTTGCAGTCCAGCCATCTGCGTGTAGACTTGCTGCTGGTATTTGGTCAGGTTTGCGATCGGCGCACACTGGGTTGACGAAAGGTTCATAAAGCCAGTTGCTGTTTGCACTGCGCTGCCGTCGTAGAAGCGAGCACTCCAGGCATTGGCCGTTGTGCCATCGTCTGGCGTATTCACCAGCTCCATCGAAAACGAAACGGTAACCAGGAGCCCCGCCGTTTTTAGCGCTTGAAAGAGGTCCGCATGCCACTTTGCGACCGGATAATTGATCGGGGAAAGGGCGCTGGCATCGATCTGCCAGATTCCATCCGAGCTCTGGTTCAGATTGCCAGATGTGCTGATTTTGCCGGCTGCGGAAATCGCGCTCACGCCAAATGTGTCACCCCAGTTCGGCGTTCGTGTGTGAATACTCAGCTGCCCTGTCCCAATCTTTTCGGCCCACATGGACACGCTGGCCACGTTGATGTAATACACGAAGTGCGCCGCGATCGAATCGGGCGTGTCCCACTGGGCTACGGTTTTCCGTAGCGGCACGCCTCCCAGAGTGATCGTCGCTGTATCCCCCGCTGTCCAGTTTCCCGAAAAGGTGACTGTTGTCGAGGGCCAGGGGTTCTGCGCTGCCGGGTCCGTCACGCGCTTACGCTGATTCCACCAGAAGACGCCCAGGTATTCGTTCAACTGACCCGAGAATCCAAGCTTCTTCAGGTGCCAGAGCAGCCTCTGCGGGCTGACCTTGTAAGTGGCGTCGGTGTCGAAATCGAGGGCCGCGCTGACGTTCTTGTATGTCACCGGCGGATCCGGCACGTCCGACGGAATAGCGGCTTCAATGTAATCGAATAAAAAATAGTAGCCGGTCGAGTTTGTGTCCCAGCTCCCTTGCGCCTGATGATTCTTGCTTTCAAGCGTAAGCGTCACAGTATGTGTGCCGGCCGGTACGGATTTCGCGAGCAACCGGCGCGTGACAACTTCCGCGCCTACATTCAGAAAGCAATCGAGCTCAGTAGCAGCACGAGCATCGAGCTTCACGCTCACCATGCCGCGATTGTTTTGCAGCGAGGTACCCAGATAAAGATCGTGAGTCTTGGCGCATTTATAACTCACCTTTACCTGATCACCTGGTTTCGAAGTCGCGCGTGCAAAGCCTCGCCAGTAGTTGTTGGCCGTAAGAGTAGCCCAACCTGTGCCTGGATAAGTCGCACCGGCATCGCCGTTTCCCACTCGCACGCTTCCCGGGCCTGCGCACTGAAGGGCTTTGACAGCGTGCGGATCCTTCAATTGCCAGTTTGTGAATGTGGCGCTCCACTGGCTGTCTGTATAAGCCGAACCGGACGCGAGTTGAGGAGCGAACGTCAGCCATGCCTGCCGAATCGCGTCAATGCCGAGCGCTGTAAAGTCGAGCGAGATGTTCCAGACAACGTTGTCTGAATTGCCACCCGAGAACTGCAGCACGGAATTATCCACCGTCAGCGCCGCATTGCCCGGCCGGACCAGCATGTACACCTGCACGGCATTTCCGTCCACGCCGCCATACTCTGCCAGGTAGAGGGTTCGCGTGCTTGGGCCCGCCGACGAACTCAAAACAAGTGCCGTCGGGCTGGTCACTGCGGCAACCGTGTAAGCTGCGCCCCCGAGATAAATCGCGGAACCCACGGCGATGCCCGAAAACTTCAGCCCGTCGAGCCAGGTGACGGCTGTTCCATTCACGCTCACATGTCCGGTGCGGGCATTCTTTAGGGTGAGCAAACCGGTCGCGTCGGCTGATGCCATCACTGCAATGCTGCTGACTGCATTGCTGCTGTTTGTCGCGGTGAACCAGTCGTAACTGTTTATGCTGTTCGTCAGCGTCTGCGCTACAGAGGCCGCCGGCTCGCCTCCGGCTGCTACAAAATCGAAACTCGCGTTGTTGACAAATAGGGTCAGCCGGTCGTAAATCGTACATCCGCCTGGCGCCAAAATCTTGTAGGTACCGCGTGCTACCGAGTAAGATCCCGAGACGAGCGACGCATAATCCCATAGCCGGACCTGGGCTGGCTGGCCGTTGGTTTTTACTACGTCGAGTTGCGACCAGTCGATCCAGCTGTACTTAGCCGAATCTAATGGCTGCAGCGCCCGGTAGCTCAAATTAAAGCTCAGCACCATGCCCGAGAGATTGAAATCGGGCAGATACTTCACCGAATAGTGCTCGTACAGGTTGTCGGCATCGTAGATCACCAGTACGCAGAAGTCTGCCTGGTCGCGAAAGACGCCATAGACTTTGAAGCCGGTCGGGCTCGTCTCGCAGAGCGATGCCGCCGCCCCGAATCCGGTGAACCCTCTCAGCGCAAGAGTGCGATCGGGCTGAAACTTGTTGATCCGTTCGGTGCTCATTGGCCGCCAGTGATGAAAGTCAAGTAGGTATCCGAAAGTAGCGCGCATCCACACAGCAGCGGGCAGAACAATGGCCGCCTCGCACCTTTCAGCAAGGCGCAAACCGATCAGACTGTGGAGCTTGCGTGAATCTCGACCGACTGGTCATCTTCTGTGACCGCGGGTTCCGGAAGCCTGCCGGTCCAGTTCGCCCATCCCCAGAAAATCGCCGTCGACGAACTGAATAAGCCGGAGCAAACGCCGATAGAACGAATGCTGAAGTACTTCGACGCAATGCCCGCGGCGGTCATCGAGAGCATCATGGTCGACCAGGTGAGTGTCTCGACGGTCGAGAATACGCGTCCGCGGAAGCGATCGTCGACATGCTGTAACAGCTTCGACCAGTTCAGAACCGAACTGATTGCTACGCTGCCGCGCGAAACCGCCATAAACACAAGCGCCCAGGGCCAGCTCCGCATCTGGCTGAACACGATGTAGGCACCGCCATGCAGCAAATAACAGAAGAAAACTGTCCGCTTGTATCCTTCAAAGCCGATTCGCTTGCCTAAATAGTTGCCGGCGATACCGCCAATCAGCAGGCCGAGTCCGGCAACTCCCCAGAGCTGCCCGAGCCCTTCCGGTCCGCGCTTAAAAACCATTTCGCTAAAAAGCGTGAAGAGCACCTGCGCCGCCCCGCCTCCGCTGGCCCACCCGACCGCGATGAGTCCAATGCCGAGAATGAGGGGCGAACTGATCATGTATCGCAGACCCTCGCGATACTCGTGCCATGGACGCGCCACTTTCGTTTCGTTTAAGCCTCGATCTGCGGCACGGAAATGTCCTTTCTCCGATGCCAGTTGCGCAATGCAGAAAGCCGAGAAAAAGAACGAGAGCGAATTGAATAGGAAGGCGACATGGTAGCCGAAGCGAGCCGCGGTCGTGCCCCCGAAATAGGCGCCGATCGCCAGCGTCATCCAGCCCGTCGTTTGAGTCAGCGAGTTGGCGGTGTGCAATTCATCCGCGCTGGCTATGGATGGAAGAATGGCAGACCGGCCGCTGGTAAAAAAGGGCGAGGCCAGCATCAGCAGCGCGCTCAGCACATACAGTAGCCAGGTCTGGCTTGAGCCGATAGCGAACACGAACCCGAGCGCAAGCACGCCACGTACCAGATCGCTCGCGATCATAATGCGGCGGCGGTCGAACCGGTCTAGCAGCACTCCCGCGAACGGCCCGATGATGATAGCCGGGACCGCGCGCGAAAGCATCAGTCCCGCCACCGCCGCCCCGCTATGCATCTTGTCCATCGCCAGGCTAAGCACCGCGATGTTGTTGAAGTGATCGCCCACTTCGCTGACAATCTGGCCCATCCACGTAAAGCGGTAATTGCGGTTTCGCGCTAATAGCCGGGTGAAGTCGGACATTTCAGGTCTGCTTGAGCATTTTTGTCAGCAGTGATGGCCTGCCCGAGGTGCCGCTGAGTGTGCTCGCAAATGTGCACGATCAACCCCAAGACCGTCGTGGGGAGTGCTTTGCGACCAACTGTTCGCTCGTCGTACAGCGACCCCGGATCGATACCGCGCAGCTCGTTTTCCGCTCTTGTAAGCTCGTCATCTACCAGCCGAAGAAGCTCGTCGAGATGGCCTTCGCCATCATGCTCGGAACTCAGCCGTGCGAAGCTGCTCTCGCGTAAGCTCTCGCCCTGCAAGATACGTGGTCAGTCGGTCGACGCTGCCGGCCAAATGCCTCAGATGAAAACCGAGCGAGACCCCTTCAATTTTCCTCCAGACCTCCTCTTGCGAAAGCCCGGCCGTGTGCTTCGCCAGATCCTCGCGGACTTGCGCGAAGCTGAAAAACACCGGCATCACAAGCGGATGAACGCCTGGGATCGGTCCACGCAGCCACGGCTCTGGGTACGATTCTGCCATTGCTGATCTATACGCTGCTAGCGCATGTTCCCGGTATGGCCGAGCGAGTAACGCCCCGGCTGCGGATATACACACAAGCCGTGCGGTCCTTTGCCCACACTCACTCGCGCGAGCAGCTTGCCGTTCGCCGTGTCGAACACATACACCTCGCTGTTGTAGCGGCCCGATAGCCAGAGCTGTTTGCCATCCGGCGAAACGCCGCCCATGTCCGGACTCCCGCCGCCCGGAATCACCCATTTCGTTGTGATCTTTCTGGTTGCGACATCCAGCAGCGAGACCGTGCCTTCACCTCGATTCGAAATGTACATGTACTTCCCATCACGGCTGAAATACTCGCCATGCGTGCCCTTACCGGTCTTGATGAATTCGATCTGCTTAAATGCGTTTCCGTCAATCACGTGAACACCGTTCGCGTCCATGTTCGCAACGTAAAACAGTTTCCCATCCGGGGAGAGGCGGCAATCCTGCGGCATTCCCTTCGGCTCGAGCTTCAAATGCGCTACCACCTTCTGCGCTGCCACGTCGATCTTCAGCAGTTCGCTCGAGAACTCGCATGTCGCAATCATGTAGCGGCCATCGGGCGTGAAATCCGCGTGATTCACCCCCTCGCAGCCCACCGGAACTCGATTGACCACCTTCATGGTCTGCGCATCGCGGAAATCGATGCGCTTCTCCCGTTCCGCCATCACGATAGCATACTTACCATCAGGCGTAAAGTACATGTTGTACGGGTCATCGACGTGGACCGTCTCGCCTGGCTTGCCCGTCGCCGGGTCGATCATCGTTAGTTGATCGCCTAAATCCTGCGCCACCCAGAGCTTCTTCAAATCCCATGAAGGAACCACGTGCTGCGGCTCGAGCAGGCCTTTCTTGGCATGCTTCGGAAGCGCAAAATGCTCGACAATCTTGTAAGTTGCGGGATCAATTACGTCGACAGTGTCGCTCTTCGAGTTCGGCACGTAGACGCGATAAGGAAAGCTCTTGACTACTGCGTTGAGCATGCCCGGGCCGTTCGCAGAATAGACATTTCTGGTGTCGAGAACCGGTGGCATCCCGGGCAGCAGAGACAGACCAGCGCCTGATTCGGCCGCCGCAGCCCCCTGTAGAGCCGTGGCGATCACCAGCGCGAATCCCGCCAGCCTGCAACCATCGTGAAGAATACTCATACACTACTCGTAGGTTAACGCGTGCGGAGGCCAGCGCAAAGGCTGGCAATCTCCAGTACAATTCTAATTAGAAATGTTGCAAACAAGCGATCACGAGAGGGAGATCCTGCTGGGCAACAAGCAGCTTCTTGGCATCTTCTTTGTGGCTGCCGTTCTACTCGGAATCGCGTTTACCGGCGGCTACATGTTGGGCCGTGGATCTGCGGGTAAGAAGCCGCTAGGTGCCGCTGGCACAAAGACCGAAGCCGCCGCGAGTTCTGCCTCGGGCTCGCAAGGCGGCGAAACGCACTCTGTTCCGCCCGATGACGGCGGTGTCGTCCTTCCCTCACAGCCCGCGCGTAAGGCTGTCTCTCAGTCCACTGAAGTTCCGCTTGGTTCGCGCAAGAGAAAAACGGTTTCCGCCTCATCTGCGCCCGATGTTGAGACGTCCGCGCCCAAATCGTCAAGATCAGATGGCTTCGTTCCCGAAGTTGGCCAGGAGTTTCTGCAAGTGACTGCTGTCGCCCACGAAGACGCGAATGCGGTCGCTGCCGTTCTTCGCCGGAAAGGTTTTCACGCGCATGCGGTTCCAAAACCGGGCAACGCGAATCTGTACCGTGTTCTAGTCGGTCCGATCAGAGACGCCGGGGAATTGTCGAGCACGCGGGACGCGCTTCGCAAAACGGGCTTCCGCGACGTCATCGTGCAGCACTACCAGTAAGAAAACTACCGCTACCACTGGACCGCTTCGCCCGGCTTCAAAACCCAGACCTGAATCCCGTCTTTTTCGAGCTTCTGAGCCAGCTGCTCCGGACGGCCTGTCAGCTGCGGAAACGTGCCGTAGTGCATCGGGATCACTCGCTTTGCGCCAACGAACCGGGCTGCATGTGCTGCTTCGTGCGGCCCCATCGTGTAATGGTCGCCGATTGGCAGAAAGGCCAGTTCCGGGCTGTAGAGCTCGCCGATCAACTTCATGTCCGAGAACACCGCCGTGTCGCCTGAAAAATAGGCCGTCCGTCCGTCGGTGAACGTCAACACATAACCGGCGGCCTCGCCGCCATACAGCAGCTCGTTACCGTCCTTGATGGAGCAGCTATGCAAGGCGTGCGTCATTGTCAGCTTCACAAACCCGAGATCGACCGTTCCGCCCTTGTTGATACCGATGGTATTCTTAGCGCCTTTCTTCTCCAGCCACGAAGCTGTTTCGAAAATGGCGACGATCTTAGGGCTGAACTTCTTTGCCAGCGGCAGCACATCATTCGCATGATCGAAATGGGCATGCGAGAGCGCAATCGCATCTACTTTCTCGACTTTGTACTCTTTCGGGTAAGCCGGATTGCCGTCCATCCATGGATCCAGCAGCAAAACTTCCCCAGAGTCGAACCGGAGCTCAAATGTCGCGTGTCCCAACCAGTTGATATGAATCATCTCGCTGCATTAGATGCCGGTTGAAGTTTGATCGGTACATAGAGACCGTCGCCGATACGGGCGAGGGGTGGAATCGAGACCGGAAGTTTGCCCGTGATGGCGATGTTCCCCAGTAAAGCCTTTCCGACCGCCACCTCAGAAGTAACGGCGCTCGAGAAAGTTGCCGCATATGCGCGAGACCTTCGGGAAATCGCGCAGAAGATACGGATTGCCAAATGACAGCAGCGCGACGGGCGCGCTTCCCGCAAGCAATCGATTCATGAATGCGGTCAGACTCCCGGCCAGAGCAACGCTGCCCCGGTTCGCCGCGACCGTAACGAACGCAGCCACATAAACTTGCTTGCAGCCGGCCATATCCGTGGCAAACGCCGCTAGCAAACTCTCCGGCATACTCGGATGAGTCACATAGACCGTCATCGCCGCTGCCATCGGCTTCAGCGCCTGTACCAGCGCCTGGCCTCGCGTGGAAAACTCACCCTCGCTCATGATGACGAGACACGACTGCCCCGCCGTAGGCATCGGAAGCAGGTGATTCTCATCCTTTACCAGCGTGACGGCGCGATCTGCCACACTTTGCGCTAGTTCGTCCAGCTGCGGCCCGCCCAGATCGTCACTGATATGGTCGAGATTCACCAGCCGGTTCCGAAATAGACCTGCCGCTCGTTTAGCGGCAAGCACTCTGGCCACGCTCGCATTGAGCCGCTCCATGGAAATCCGGCCATGCGCCACTGCGGAAACGATGGCGGTGACGCAAGCCTCCGGATCGGGCGGCATCAGAAGGACATCGGCGCCCGCCACAATCGCCCGAACCGCTGCTTCCCCTGGTGAGTAAAGCGCCGCAACTCCCTGCATATCCATCGCGTCCGTCACAACCAGCCCTTTGAAAGCCAGTTCGTCTCGCAGCAAGCCGGTCAAAACGTTGTGCGAAACCGTTGCCGGAATCTGCTCAGGCTCAAAAGCGGGCACAGCAAGATGCGCGGTCATGATCGAATCAACCCCATGCGCAATCGCCGCCCGAAAGGGCTGAAGCTCCACTGCTTCCATTCGCTCCTTAGGCTGATCCAGCCGCGCCAGCTGCAAGTGGCTGTCTTCGGAAGTGTCGCCATGACCCGGAAAATGCTTTGCGCTCAAAAGCACGTAATTGCCTGGATCGGAGTGCGCTCCATCGATAAAGGCCGCTACATCCGCTGCCACTGCTTGTGGATCTTCGCCGAACGAGCGCGTGTTGATGATCGGGTTGTCGGGATTATTGTTAACGTCGGCATCCGGCGCGAACACCCAGGTGACCCCAAGCGCACGTGCTTCGCGAGCAGTCGCCGCGCCAAGCTGAGTGATTGCACGCAAATCATTCGCCGCGCCGAAGGCCATCATGTAGGGAAAGCGCGCTGTCTGCGCCACTCGCATCGAAGCGCCGCGCTCAAAATCCGATCCCACCAGCAGCGGAGTTTTTGCCAGCCGCTGCATGTGGTTGATGAAAGCAGCCATTTCGAATGGCTGCGCCTGAACCACGTCGCCGTTCCGAATTCTGCCGGCAACAATGAAGCCGCCTACGTGCGTGTCGCGGATCCAGTGCGTGAAACGCTCGAGTTCGCGGTTGTTGCTGCGCGGATAATCGCCATAGCCGCGCACCACAATGAGCTGTGCTATCCGATCGCGCAGCGATAGCGAGCGCAGAAGCGGAGAGCTCGCAACCGGAGTCTTGGGCGCTCGGACGCGGGTCTTCTTCAACCTCGCAGTCGTCGATCCAAAGACGCCCGAACAGAGCAGTCCAATTAAGAGCACGACAACTGCGGTCGACGGCCGGCGAAGCATCTTCCCCAATATAGAGGAACCCGGGAGCCCGCCAGATTCTCACGCCCTGAGTGCTGGGGCTGACAGAGCATTCGGCGATACGACGCAGGCAGGCAGCCTACTTCGATCGACGTTGCGGCTCGCGACCCAGCCGCTGATAAGAACCGGGCGGTTTACGTAGCGAGGTCAACAGACGATTCGCATGCCGTACCAACGTCGCGATCTCGTTAGCACTCTTTTGAATCACCACGTCTGCTCCTGTACTTTCTGATCGCAGGCCGAGGTTTTCGGCAAAACCAGTTAATAGGATGATTGGCTTTTCGTATTTGTTATCGCGTAAAGCCTTAATCAGTTCCACGCCATTTACGGGCGCCATTTTGTAATCGGTGATTACCAGATCGAACGTCTGTTGCCCGGCAAGCGCCAGAGCCTCCGAACCGCAGCTTGCGGAAACAACGCTGTAGCCTAATTCTTCCAGCACCGAACGGCGCGCGAGAATACCATCGCTATTGTCATCTACCAATAGGATTGTCAAGCCGGCCGTATTACGCTGCCGAGAGTGTGATCGCATCAAGACTCAGCGAACTTAACAGAGCAGGCTGCATGCTGTCAACGATTTCCTAACCGCTTCAAAGCAAGCCAGATTGAGTTCTTGACACCACACGATTCGCGAGTACTGCATCAGCTCGCAGCGGAAGAGCCTGTTTTACTCGATCTCGCGCGGTGCTTTGTATCCAGCTTTGGCAATGATCTGATACTTCACCGGTTTGCCTTTTTCGTTCACCAAACGAAGCGGCTCATTATTATCTGGGTTGATCAGTTCCACTTTGATGTGCCGGAATTTACCGTCGCGCGCAACATTAGTCGGATGGTAAGCGAACGAGTATTGCTCCCGAAGCGCCTGTTCGATTTGCCGGAAATCCTGCGGATACTCGCCCACAAATCTCGGGAAGAAGCTTAGGCCGCCAGTCTCCTTCGAGAATGTCTTCATCTCGTTGTCGGCCTGCAGGAAATCCATGTTGGCAATCGAAGCACTCATCCCGCCGCGGCCTTCAAGCGACATGCGCGCGATCTGCAGAATACTGATCGTGTAAATGGGTACGCCTGATTCTTGCAGCGACTTTCGCGCTTTGTCGAAAGTGATCTTACTGAACGTATCGAGACCGGTACCGATCAGCACGATCGCTTTCCGTCCTTCAATCCCCGACATACGATCAGCCATGTCAGTCAGCGCATCGAATACGTTCGACTCGCTAAACCCAGGGATGCGCAAACGCGACATGGCCTCTTCCGCGCGCCTCTTATCCGGAGAAAAATCCGAAAGTATCGTCGTTCGCAGATCGTATGTAACCACCGCTACGTTATCGTCCGGCTTCAGTGTTTCTAGAAAGCCGTACGATGCCTGCAACGTCTCGTACCAGCCATAGCTCCAGAATTGCTGGAAGCGCCCGCTGAACTCGATAATCAGACAAATCGTCATCGGCGCTTCACTTAAGCCCGACTGAGTGATCTGCTGCGGCACTCCATCCTCGAGAATCCGAAACTTGTCCGGCGAGAGCCGCGGTATGAAATGGTTTTGCGAATCGAGTACCGAAACGTCAACGTTTACCGTCGTAGCGTTGGAGCGAAAAGTTGGCGTACCGGCCGGTATGTCTTTCGGCTTCTTGTACTCCGAGGGGATCGGAGCCTCTTCCGGAGAGGGTTGCGCGTCCTTCGGCTTCTTTGGTTTAGCGACTGAGTCGCCACTCTCGGATTGCGGACTTTCCTGCTGCGGACTCTCTTGGGCAGATAAGGCCGGCGTGAACAGACTCGCACCCGCCAATCCCAAAGCAGTAAACGCAACGAGAAGATTTTGGCATTTCATGATTACAACCTTTGCCCGATCGGCGCGGTCAGCTCAGTGAACCCAGCGATCACGATCAGAATCTTTTTTCCTGAGGTACACTTCGAATTTTTTCTTAGCTCTGCGCAGCTTCCAATCCTTATAGTTGGCTACGACCGGCTGCCGAACCCGTTTTTGCAGGCGGCTACCGCGAAGAATCAGATAACCGGCCAGCAGCCCGCCCAGATGCGCGATTGCTCCCACCGCCCCCTGCCCGCTTGCGATGGCAGAGTATGACTGAGCCAGAACCATCGCTCCGATGATCATCACAAAGTACTTGGTCTTGATGGGTATCAGGAATCCAAACAGGATTGTCTGATTCGGAAACAGGAGTCCGTAAGCCATCAGAATCCCGTAAATCGCCCCGGAGGAACCTACAGTGGGGACGTTATAGCCGCCAAATAGATAGGAGGCAATTACTACCGTCACGCCGGCCAGCACGCCACAGGCGAAATAGTACTTGAGGAAGTAGCGAGTTCCCCAGGTACGCTCCAGCTCTGCGCCGAACATCCAAAGCGCCAGCATGTTCCAAAGGACATGGCCTATGCCCCCATGCAGAAACATGTAAGTGAAGAGCTGCCATATAGCTAAGCTATGGACAACCTGTGAGGGAACCAGCCCGAAGTTGCGGAGCAGAAACGAGCCCGTCCGTCCGCCCCCGAGCACAAAATCGATAACAAAGATGGCGATAGTGGAGATGAGAAGCCACTTGACACCTGTCGGGAAGCGGCTCGAGGGTGGATACCTATTCACGTAAGAACGCGAACTAATGGGCATCGATTTTGCGGGGTTCCTCCCCTGAGAATAACAAAGGGAATCTATACAGGCGGTTACGTTGTCTTCCGCACGCTTCTCAAGAGACGTCGGGAGTGCTTAGCCGTTTTGCCGTGTACGGCGCCGCAGGATGCTGGCGGCCAGGTTCACCACAACCGCGATCGCAAGCCAAACGAGCCAGTTGGAAAGTGGCCCGGACGAAAACAGGAAACTGTCATTAATACCAAGATTCGACGCCAGACTCCAGACCGCAAAGGCATAGGCTGCGAAGACCGCCGGGCCCATCAAGGCGGCGACTAGTGCTCCAAACTCCTGCGCCGTGTCGGTTGCCCAAACACCCGCCCGCGAGAAAATGGTTCCCGTCGCCTGCAAAAGACCTGCTGCGCGGGCAGTCTCGGTCCGGATCGCGATCGCTGTAGTTCTGATTTCAGGCATTGGCTTCGGCCTTGCACTAATCTTGATGCACGCGACGTACCGAAAGTTCCTGGCTGGGAACAAACATGATTCTACGCATCATTTGTGAAGCTGCCCGCTACGCTGCCCTACGGAATGTGGAAAAACCTTTCTGCCAATAAATGAAAAATGGCAAACGCGCTGGGCTATTTACTTGTTTTATTACGGCATCGTTTATCGCAACACAATTCCCTATAGCTCTCGCTTATCGATCGCCGCCGATCGAGCCGTCCTCAGCTCAACATCTCTCAGGCCCGCTGTCCGCTTGATGCTTCACTCTCGTCGCCTATACTGTGTGGCGGAGAGCGGCTAGGAGAACAACAAATGGACAAAATCAAAACAGCTATCGTCGGAACCGGCTTTATGGGAAAAGTACACGCCGAAAACGTGCGCCGTTTAGGAAATGTGGAAATTGCAGCGGTGGTTGGAAGCCGGCCTGAGACCGCGGAAAAGTTCGCCCAAAGCGCGGGCATTCCGTTTGCTACTAGCAACCTGCAAGACGTGCTGAGTAACAAAGAGATAACGGTGGTTCACATTTGTACGCCCAATGTAGACCACTACCCGATGTCGCTGGCCGCCATCGAAGCTGGCAAAGCCGTGCTCTGCGAGAAGCCGATGACGATGAACGTCGACGAAGCGAAGCGCCTGGTAGAGGCAGCCAAGTCCAAAAACGCGCTTAACTGTGTCCAGCATAATCTTCGGTACTACCCAGTACTACAGCAGGTACGGCAGATGATCCGCCACGGCGACTTGGGCGACATCCTTATTGTGCAGGGTACTTATTCCCAGGACTGGCTGCTCTACGACACGGATTGGAACTGGCGTCTCGACGCGAAGTCCAATGGCAAGCTGCGCGTAATGGGCGATATCGGTTCCCACTGGATGGATATGATCCAGCATCTGACCGGACTATCCATTACTTCGGTTTGCGCCGACCTCGCAATCTTCCACGAGACTAGAAAGCGCCCTAAGGGTTCTGTCGAGACGTTCTCCGGCAAGAAGGGCGTTTCAAGTGAGTACGAAACGTTCCCAATTGATACGGAAGATTTCGGAATGGTCATGCTGCGCCTCGGCGAGAAGGCGCGCGGTGCCTTTACCGTCAGCCAGATGTCGGCTGGCCGCAAAAATAAATTCGCCTTTGAGATCTTCGGCACCAAATCGGGCATCGCTTGGGATCAGGAACAGCCCGATACTCTTTGGATCGGTCACCGCAACGAGCCGAACCAGATCATCATTAAGGATGCGTCGCTTTTCTATCCCGAGGCAGCCAAGTTTGCTGATCTCCCGGGGGGCCATAGCGAAGGGTACGACGACTCCCACAAGCAGGTCTTCAAAAACTTCTATGCGAAGATCGCGGATCCTTCGATCCCCATCGACTACCCGACGTTCGAAGACGGCCTGCGAGGCATGGTTCTCCTCGAGAAGGTCGCGGAGAGCGCCAAGAATCAGGCGTGGGTAAAAGTGTAGGCAAGGGAGCAACCAGCTCCCCCGCCCCGCAACGGTCCGCTTCTACTGTCGGCTATCGGCGCTGTCGCCGTTGGTCTCGAGCTCCGTATTCCGATTGCCGCTCTGGAACAGATCGGACATGACCTTCGCATCGGCATCGCAGGCGTGGTTCAGGCACGGCAAGCCAAAAGCTGCCTCAAGTGTCTTCAGCAGGGAGAAATGAGTGTAACGTACACCACTCGTCACTCCCTGGATCGCATAGTTGGTGTGCACAATCAGCAGAACCCGGTTGTTAATGGGAGCCGTCGTGTAATCGTTCTCGTCCCAGAGAACCACAATCGCATTTTTGCCGGTACTCCAGGCTTTCGACGCTTTGATCGACCTCACTAGCCGCTTCACCGTATCGTCTCCGCGCTGAAGAAGAGCGGGATTCAAGCCGGCCTGGGTGCCGTTGTCGTTCGGATCATAGTTACAGAAAGCGCCCGCATTGCCGCGGCCGTGCTGGTCATTGCACTGGTTCGGAGCGATAAAGGCAAAGTTCGGAGCATAGCCGGCCCCCAGATCCGCAAACAATCCATTCGGCCCTTCAAAGCCAGCCGTATTCCTCATCCCGCCTTCCTGTGTGTCGCGGAAGTAGACGAACGGGTTGTGCTTGACGGCATACAAGGCAACCAGATCGTTCTGCGTGAGCGGCGGCGTTAGCGCGGGAACAAAGGTGCTGAAATCTGTTTTGTCCGTGAAGAAGCCGTCGCTGATATTCACGTTGTCTGCGCCCTGCGGCGGCAGGCTCTCCTGATAGCTTCTCCAGCTCAGCCCATGGGCGGCAAGTTGATCTGCAATAGTTTTCCCGACAATGTTGTGAGCGGCGGGAATCGATTGCACGCCATCGATGTTGATGTCGCCGGGAGCTCCTTGCGTCTCGTTTGTCGTATCGATGGCCGGCGTCGCTGCATCCGTTCCCGTGCCCCAAATCGGACAAATCACCGGGCTCGGAGGGTTGTCTGTCGCCACTAAACCGGAAAGCAGGTTAGGCGTGCAGCTCGCGTTGTGCCAGTCCGGATAGTTATCGGTGTGGACTCCAAAATTCGATCCGCCCACCACTTCGAGGTAATTAGTTAGGCTCGGGTGCGCAATCGCGAAGTAGTTTGTCGCGGTCGCAGACGATCTCGCCAGCTGATTCACGAACGGCGCATTGGGATTGCCGACAATCTGGTCGAAACCATGATTCTCCATCATGATCACGAATACATGGTCCAGACGCGGCATGCCTTGCGGAACTTGGCCCTGCTGTCCTGATAACGTGCCTGCAGCCGTTGCAAACGCCGCGAACAATGCGGCTTTCCTTAACTCCATGAGTCACCTTTTCCTGTAGATCTAAGCTCTGAGGGTAAGCTCGTACGCGTAAGCGCCGGCTTGCCATTGGAGAACCTACCAGGGAGTTATTACTAAGTGGTGACTATCCAGTTAAGAAATCCGGCGTTAGTTACTAAGTGCCTGGTCCAAATCCCACGCCAGATCTTCCACGTCTTCCAAACCGATTGAAAGCCGGATTAACTCCGGTGTTACTCCTGCGGCTTCCTGCTCGGCGAGCCCGAGTTGTTGATGCGTGGTCGAAGCGGGATGAATCACCAGGCTGCGTACATCTCCCACATTCGCCAGATGCGAAAAGATCTTTAACTTATCCACGAATCTCTTCCCTGCTTCGAAGCCGCCATTTAACCCGAACGAGAAAACCGCACCCGCACCCTGGGGCGTGTACTTCTGGGCCAGCGAATAATACCTGCTCGACTTGAGCGACGCATACTTCACCCATGCCACTGCCGGGTGCTGTTCCAGATGTTCAGCGATCTTCTTTGCATTTTCCAGATGCCGGTCCATACGCATGGCCAGAGTCTCCACGCCTTGCAGGAAGAGGAAAGAGTTGAATGGGCTCACGCACGGTCCTATATCGCGCAGCCCTTCTACCCGCGCCTTGATGATGAAACTGATCGCTCCGAACGTATCCCAGAACTTCATGCCATGATAAGCGCGCGCCGGCTCGGTGAACTGAGGAAAGTTGCCGTTGTTCCAAGGAAATTTGCCGCTGTCGATGATCATTCCGCCGATGGACGTACCATGCCCGCCGATAAATTTGGTGAGCGAATGCAGCACCACATCTGCCCCGTAGTCGATCGGCCGAGTGACATAAGGCGTCGCGAACGTGTTGTCGATCACCAGCGGAATGCCGTGCTCGTGCGCGATCCCAGCCACCGCTTCGATATCCAGCACATTGCTGCGGGGATTGCTGATCGTCTCGCCGTAGAGAAGTCGGGTCTTCGGAGTGATCGCCTTCCGGAAATTGTCCGGATCGTCAGGCTCAACAAACACAAAGTCATATCCGAGCCGCCGCATGGTCACGTCAAATTGCGTGTGAGTCCCGCCATACAAAGTGCTCGCACTCACAATCTGGTCGCCTGGCGCCGCAATCGTCGTCAGGGCCAGAAATTGAGCCGCCTGTCCGCTCGCAAGCGCCAACCCTGCCACTCCGTTTTCGAGCGAAGCAATACGCTCCTCTAACACCGCGGTCGTGGGATTCATGATCCGCGTGTAAATGTTCCCGAACTCTTTCAGTGCGAACAGTCGCGCCGCATGGTCGGAGTCCTCGAACGTGAAGGAAGTTGATTGATAAATCGGGACCGCTCGCGCGTGAGTTGCAGGGTCCGGATCGTAGCCGGCATGTAGCGCGCGAGTATTGAAGCCGAGAGCGCGTTCAATATCTTTGATGGGCATCGGAACCCAGTATAGATCGATGTCTATCGAGTTTCAGACATTTGCGACCGCTTCCGATACATCTCCCAACCGCTCAAGCCAAGTCCGATCCCGAGGCAGCTCCAGGCGAACCAGTCTCCGTGCTGGCTGTAGAACGTCGGTTGACTCACCAGGCCGTAACGAATCGGGGAGGCCATCTGTTGGTACATGGGCAGGCGGCGGATCACGCGCCCCGCTGGGTCGATCACTGCCGTGATGCCATCGTTCGTTGAGCGCACGATAAAACGCCGGTTTTCGACGGCCCGCATGCGTGCTATGAGCAGATGCTGTTCGCGCGCTTCTGAATGCCCGAAATACGCATCGTTCGATAGATTGATGAGTACTTCGGCTCCGCGCGCCGAGAACTGGCGCACCAAATCCGGGAACGCCGATTCGTAACAGATGAAAACACCCAGGCGATGCCCGGCCGCTTTCATCACTTGTATGTCATGACCCGCGGCAAAGTCGCCGGCCTCACGGGTGATCCGGTTGACAAAAAAGAACGCGCTCGGGACGAATTCGCCGAACGGGACCAGGTCGATCTTGTCGTAGCGCCCGGCTTCCGAACCGTCGGGCCCGAGTAACAGCCCGGTGTTGAGCGGTTGATGCTGTCCTGTATACGCCACCGTTCCAAACAGAAAATAGCCATGCCGGCGCGCAATCGCTCCAGCCGCCCGGCGGAACTCCGGATCGTCATAGTAATACAGTGGCGCCGGCAGTTCGGGCCAGATCACCAGCGGCGCCGGCAGTGCATTCGAGAGCAGACTCAACTGCTGCTCCGTCTTTTCCTGCAGCGATCCCGTCCATTCAACGCGCGGATCAATGTTTGGTTGAACCACCAGCGCAGTCTCGTTCGCGGGCAGGCGCTCCGGGATGACCGGCAGCAGCCAGAGCAGGCATAACGGAAACAGCGGCGCCAGTACTACCCGTGAACGGCGGAGCAGCACGCAGGCGAGCGCCGCAGAGGTCATAGCGAAGATAAAGGACAGTCCGTAAACGCCCACCAGCGGAGCCACCCGCAGCGGTAGCGACATATTGATACCGGCATTGCCCAAATCCAGCCACGCAAACCCAAACGTGCCGTGCGTACGCTCGAGCCCGGTCCAGAGCGCCGCCACCGCCGGCACAGCATAAGCACGATTCATCAGCGGGCCCGCCAGCCAGCTGAACACGCCCAGATGCAAGCCCTTCAAAATCGCAAAAAGCAGAAAGCAGGCCCAACCGCCCCAGCGCCCCATGTCGCCGTGAACCTCCAGCACAAACTGGATCCACGTGCAGAGAAAGAACCAGAAGAAAATGCCCGCCGCCCAGCCATATAGAAACCTCTGCCGGGCATCGCCCGTCCGCGCCAGCGCCACCAGTAGCGGGGTGAGCGCAAACGGTGCCAGCCAGCGCAAGTCGAACTTAGGCAGCGCAAGCAGCAGGCAGCCTGCCGTCGCAAGCGAGAGCAGAGTATAGAGAAGAAGTTGTGTCGATTTAAGCGCTGGCAGCTTCACTCACGCGATCCGCCATATAGGAGCTCCGAACAAAGGGCCCGCTGAACACCATCTTGAAGCCAAGCTCCATCCCATAGTCACGATACGCGTCGAACTTAGCCGGCGTTACGTATTCGGCCACGGGCAAATTACGGCGAGTCGGCTGCAGATACTGTCCAAGCGTCGCTACATCTACATCTGCGCCAAGAATATCGCGCAACAGATCTTCCACTTCTGCGCTCGATTCACCAAGCCCCGCCATCATGCCCGATTTTGTCAGCGCCTCGGGCCGGTACTTCTTGGCGAAGCGCAATACGTCCAGCGATTGCTGGTAGTTTGCCTGCGGGCGCACTCGCCGGTACAGCCTTCGCACCGTCTCCATGTTGTGGTTAAAAACATCCGGACCCGCATCGAGCACGCGCGCGACCGCGTCCAGATCGCCGCAGAAATCCGGCGTAAGAACCTCTACCTGCGCCGCCGGCAGAGCCTTCCGAACCTGCCGGACTGTCTCGGCGAAATGCGTGGATCCGCCATCGGGCAGATCGTCCCGGTTCACCGATGTGATCACTACGTAGCGCAGCTTCATCTGCGCTGCCATCTCTGCCACATGTTGCGGTTCTTCGGGGTCGAGAAAAAACTCGCGCTTTGCCGCCGAGCCTTTGGGCACCGAGCAGAAGGCACACCCGCGGGTGCACAGGTTTCCTAAAATCATGAACGTCGCGGCTCCGCGATGAAAGCACTCGTGTATGTTCGGGCACCGCGCCGATTCACAAACCGTGTGCAGCCGCCGTTCGCGCAAGTCCGCCTTCAGGCTATGCACTGACTCGAAATGCGTCCCGCCTTTGCGCAGCCATTCGGGCAGCCGCGGCTGGGGTGGTGGCGTTCCCGCACCATCAATATTGATTAACGAGTCCATTGGTCGAGGGAAACTTTATTGTTGCATTGGAAAACCGGGCGGCGGGTAAGGAGCGGAATTTCGTACCTCACGCAAAGGCGACCTGAACGAGTCGATGATGCGCAGCAGGCGAGCGCGCAACTGCCTTTGCTCCTCATCCGTGAACCCCTTGACTGTTCCCGGAGGGTAAGGCCCAAGACTGCCAAATGCCATCCGAAGCGACAGCTCGTAACATCTTTCGTTCGTGAAACCCCGGTAAATGTCGCCCGAGACAAAATGGCTCATAGCAGCTCCACCCACCAGCGAATGTAGGAAGCGTACTCCCTCGATGATTCTCGTTGGGCTCCTCGCGTCAATCTGAAACAATGCGTCGGGCGAGCTTGACACTTCGTACTTGCCCGGATTTAAGCACGCCTGGGAAGTGCGACCGGGTAAGAGATCCACCTCGACAGCAGCATCCGCAAAAGTGGTTCCCTGGTATAGCCCGGGTGGAACTCTAACGCAGACCAAAGACTCGTCGTGGCAGACCGGGATGTACGATCGGCTGGGCTTCCCTTTGCCGGTGTGTACGGAGAAGCTTTTGGGAAAGCGCAGCTCAAAAGATTCATCCGGGCTGGTGTAACTGCGCACAAGTGCCTCCGAAGCTCGCGACCACGGAACGGCCGGAGAGAGAAAGCACATCCAGAAGAACAGCACCGCTAAGCCTGCCCTGGCCAAGTTACGCACACACCCCTGCAGGACACAATCTCACACGGTCGACCGGATAAATCAGAGTGGCTCTCCGCACTGAGCTTCACAGCCCAAATGCGGGCGGCTCCAATATCCGAGCGGAATTGATAATTCGGAGCTAGAATGGTTCATCACTTGCGTTCTATCTTTGACGCTTTCTCGACGAAACAACTCGCGATTTTGCCATTAATCGCGGTTCTCGGGTTTGCTCAAACCCCCGGTGCACCGGAGCAGCTTGCCGCTGATGCGCTTCCTGGCACTACCGCCCTGCCCACTCAGCGCATCGGACCGGACGACCTACTCAGTGTCTCGGTCGCGGACTGTCCCGAACTCACCCGCACCTTCCGGGTTCTCGGCGATGGTGCGCTCGCTCTGCCGCTGTTGCAAGCGCGCATCCCGGTTGCGGGCAAGCTGCCCGGAGATGTCGAAAACGATATCTCGGCAGCGCTGGTGAGAGATCAGTTGCTTGTCAGGCCCGTCGTCTCCGTCTCGGTGGCGGAATACCGCAGCCTTCCCGTCAGCGTCCTGGGCGCGGTTCGTCATCCAATCACCTTTCAGGCCGCGGGCCAGGTAACACTGCTCGATGCCCTGACGCGTGCCGACGGTTTAGGTCCCGAAGCAGGTTCGGAGATCATCGTCTCGCGCCCGCATTCTACCGACGTCAACAATACGGCACTCCTGCAACGTATCCCGGTAAAGGCTCTGATCGACGAAGCAGATCCCTCCCTCAATTTGCGGCTGCACGGTGGCGAAGAGATCCGCGTTCCTTCCGCTGGCCGCGTTTACGTTATCGGCAATGTGAAAAAAACCGGTGCTTTCCCTATCACCGATGCCCGGGACACAACCGTGCTCAAGGTACTCGCACTCTCGGAAGGCCTGCTGCCATATACTGCCCGGGAAGCTTTCATTTATCGCCGCGAGGCAGGTAAAGGCGGGCGCAACGAGATTCCTGTCGATCTGGCGCGCATCATGAAACATAAAGCACAGGACGTCTCGCTCGGCCCTGACGATATTCTTTACGTTCCCGATAGCTCGGGCCGCAAGATGACCGCAGAGACGATGCGAGCCCTCACGGGCTTTGGTATGTCCACTATGTCGGGTCTTCTGATTTGGAGATGATTCCAGCTAAGCAACATTGATGAGACACATCGAGCACGCGCCCTCTGAGCTAATCGAGACGCGCCGCCTCCCGCCCTTGTTCTTGGGGCAACAATCTTACTCGGAGTTCGAAGCCGCCGGACCTTCCGTCTCGACAACCCATTACCTGCTCGTTGTCTACCGCCAGAAGTGGCGCATAGTCGGATTTGTTGCCACCTGCTTGCTTGCAACTTACCTGATTGCCTCGCGCCTGACGCCTATCTACGAAGCCACCGCGAAAATCGATGTTGATCGCCGCATTCCCTCCGGAATCGTCGGCCAGGAGGCTTCCCAGGCGTCTAACGGTGATGACGCTGATGCGTTTATGGCTACTCAGGCGGAGTTGATTCAATCCGACGCCGTGCTCCGTCCGGTGGCTGAGAAGTTCAACCTTCTGGAACAAGAGAAGCAGTTTGCCAAGTTGCCTGCCGATCGCGCTCGCCGGAAAGCAGACGCGCCCGTCTCTCTCAACAACCTGAAAATTACCCGGCCCGTCAACACCTACATCCTGGATGTCGGCTACCGATCGCCCGATCCTCAACTCGCCGCCGATGTCGCTAACGCCATCACCAAGTCGTACCTCGAGCATACTTTCGAAATCCGCATCCAGTCTTCCAATGCACTTTCCGTCTTCATGGAGAAGCAGCTGGATGAGTTGAAAGCCAAGATGGAGCGCTCCGACATGGCGCTCGCTAAATCCGAACGCGAGCTTAAACTAATCAATCCCGAAAACAAGACCGACATCGCCTCCTCTCATCTGATTCAACTCAACACCGAGTTCACCACCGCCCAGGGAGATCGTGTGCGAAAAGAAGCAGCCTTCCATGGCGTTCAATCGGGATCCGTCGCCGCAGCCGAGGCTTCAGGGCAAGGAGAAGATCTGAACCGGCTGCAGGACCGTGTGAACCAGGCGAAGCAGCATCTGGCAAGCATCGGCTCGATATACGGCCCCGCGCACCAGGAGTATCGCAAAGCTGCTAACGACCTGGCGGAGGTACAGCGTCAGTTCGAGGAGATGCGCCTCAACGTCATTCAGCGCGTCAGGCAAGGTTACCAGGAGGCTCTCGAGCGGGAGCGCACTCTCGGTCAGCAGGTCAATGCCGCGAAAGCCGAATACGATCAACTCAACGAGCATTCGTTCCGCTATCAGCAGCTGAAGCGGGAAGCAGATAACAATCGAGCCTTTTACAGCGAGCTGGAACGCAGAATCAAGGAGGCGGGCATCAACGCCGGCTTCCAGAATAATTCCATTCGCATTGCCGATCAGGCTCGTGCGCCCGACGCTCCTATCTATCCCCGCAAGACTCTCTACCTGTTGCTTGCTTTCATCATCTCCTCGGCTGTTGCCATCTGTACCGCCGTCCTGGCTGACGTGCTCGACAACAGCATTCGCGATCCCGAGCAGGCCGCGCATGCGCTCGATACGGGTGTCCTCGGCACCTTGCCCCGCGTAAAAGAAATGCGGCGGCTCGATCCGATTGCGCAAAACCTCGCGCGGGTCGTGGTCCCAAATGGAAATGGAAACGGCAACGGAAATGTTCCGCACGCTTCTTCTGACAAGAACGGCCATGGGGAACAGTCCGCTTCGGCAGCGGCCGGGCGCCGGTCTCCCCGGAAGCACGCGCTTTATCCGGTCAGCGGAAGATACGAGGGAATTTCTTCCTACGAAGAAGCCATCCGCACCCTCCGGCACTCAATCCTGCTGCCGGATCTGGATCGCAACATGCGGTCTCTTCTTCTGACCAGCGCATCCCCCTCTGAAGGTAAATCCACCGCCATCATCCATCTGGCCATTGCTCACGCTGAGCAGGGAAAAAAAACCTTGATCATCGACGCAGACCTGCGCCGCCCAAGCATCCACAAAAAGCTGAGCCTCAGTGGTTCCGTCGGGCTTTCGAATGCTCTGTTGGGCGAACTCGATTGGAAAGAAAGCGTTGTCAGAGCCGCCCACTGGCCCGATCTGAATGTTCTGCCGGCCGGAACCGCTTCCCGTCGCGCGTCCGACCTGATCGGCTCCATGATGATCGACATCCTCGATGAGGCCGGCCGGGACTACGATCTGATTCTCGTCGATGCGCCGCCGCTGCTTGGCTTTGCTGAAACCATGCAAGTCGCCACCGCCGTAGACGGAGTGGTCGTCATGGCGCGAGCCGGCCAGACCAGTAAACGAGCGGTCGCCACCGTGCTTGCCACATTGAAGCGACTACGCTCCAACTCAATCGGCTTGGTCTTGAACGAGGTCGACAGAAACAGCACGCACGGTTACTACTACGGCGACTATCGCAAATATTATTCGGAGTCGCTGGAGCAGGATCTTTGATCGCACTGCCGCTTGCTCCCGCACGGCGCCGCTCGCGCCAATGCTAGCCCTGGAGCGTGTCAAAATGCAGGCGGTCCTCATTTACGACATCCTCGGCGTCTACGGAATCCACTTTGCCAACCAGGCTCTTCCGTTAGTCACCGTTCCCTATCTTTCGCGCACTTTAGGGCCGGCTACCTGGGGACTCGTCGCAATGGCGCAAGCTTTCGGGATGTACGCGAATCTCGTGGTCGATTACGGCTTCGTCTACTCTGCCACTCGTCAGCTAGCTACCGCATCGAGCACGGACGAAACCGAAAGAGTCATCGCCGGAGTATCGGGGGCCAAGATTCTTCTAAGCGCTGCCGCCCTGCTCGCCGCCCTGGCGGCATACGGATTAATTCCGCTCTTCCACGAGCATCCTCTTCTGCTCTGGACGGCCGTGCTCTCCGAGATTGTCAAGGCGCTCTTGCCCGTTTACTACTTCTACGGCATCAAGCGCGTCGTTGTCGCCTCTATTCTCGACATCTCGGCCCGCTCCGCTGCCGCTATCGGGATCTTTGTCTTTGTTCACGGCGCGCGCGATGCTTGGCGAGTGTTTGCCTTGACTGGCGTGACTGCCGGTGTGGCTGTCGTTGTCGGGCACTCCCTGATCCTCCGGCGCGAGCGCCTGCCTTGGCCGCGCCTGGCCGATGGCTGGCGCATGTTACGCGAGGGATGGGCGATGTTTCTCTTTCGCAGCGCCCACAGTATTTACACGCTCGGCAACGCTTTTGTTCTCGGGCTCTTTGCTTCTCCCGTCGCTGTCGGCTACTACGCCGGCGCCGAGAAAATCAGCAGTGCGGCCATCGGGCTCCTGGCTCCCCTCACGACCGTCTTGTATCCGCGTGCCGCATCGCTGGTCAAGACCTCGCCTGCGAAAGCCGCCGAGATGACCCGCTTCACGCTTTACCTCATCGGCATAGTCAGCCTCCTTCTCGGCGCAGTTCTGTGGCTCGGCGCCCCAACGATCGTCAAGATCCTGCTGGGTCCGGGCTTTTCTCAAAGCGAAAGCGTCCTGCGAGTCCTAAGCCTGAGAGCTCCGCTTGTCGCCTGGATCAATGTACTCGGCTTTCAATGGCTCCTCGTGCTGGGCCTCGAACGCCAGTTCCAGAAAATTACGCTAGGCGCGCTTGCGTTCAATACAGTCCTGGCCGCGTTTCTCGCGCCCAGGTTCTCTTACCAAGGTATGGCTTGGGCTGTGCTGTTTTCGCAGCTCTCCGCCGCCGCTGGCATCTTCGTAGTCCTGCAGCACCGGCGGCTGAACCCTTTTACACAATCTCTGGCTGCGCATGCCTGATCTCGCCGCCCCTATGGGTCCTCGCCTCGTTCTCCTGACGAACATCATTCCGCCATATCATAAGCCGCTGCTCGACCGGCTTGCCCGCGTCTATCCCGCCATGCGCATTCTCTTGTCGACCTCGATGGAGAGTAATCGTTCTTGGAATCTGGAATGGAGTGGCTTGAATGTCTCGGTTCAAAAAACGATCACCCTCAATCGGCGCTGGCGCCATCCGAAGGGCTTTAGCGAGCCGCTCTACCTTCATCTCCCCGTCGATACTCTCTCGCAGCTAAGCCGTTTGCGTCCGGACCTGGTTATCTCCTGGGAGATGGGCGTTCGCACCATGTTTGCTGTCGTGTATCGTCTCCTGCACCGGCGATCAAAACTGATTGTATGGGCTGAAATCGCGGAAGCCACCGAGCGCGGTCGCGGCTTACTTCGCAACGCGATTAGGAGATTCCTCCACCGGGGCGTTGACGGATTTCTCGTCACAGGCGAAAGTGGGGCGCGCTACTTGCAATCTTTGGGCGTTCCCGAAGGCAAGCTCACCAGGATCGCCTACACAACCGACGTAAGCCGCTTTGCTTCGGAGCCGCTCATCCGTCCCGCAGCATGCGCCTGGCGGCTCTTGTATGTCGGCCAGCTCATTCCTCGCAAAGGACTCCTGCCATTTCTTGATGCCCTCGCTAGATGGGCCGCCGCTCACCCCCACAGCTCGGTCGAATTTACGCTTGCCGGCGAGGGACCGCTTCGCGAAACGCTCGAACGCTTTACCCCCCCTGCCAACTTGCACATCGCACTGCTTGGCAACGTCGCCTACTCCGATCTTCCGGCCGTCTATTCGCAGGCTGGCATCTTCGTGTTTCCTACTTTTGCTGATACCTGGGGTGTCGTGGTGAACGAAGCCATGGCCGCCGGCCTGCCCGTCCTCGGCAGCGTTTACGGACAGGCCGTGTCCGAACTGGTGCGCGACCGCGAGACCGGCTGGACGTTTCGCCCCGATGTTGGCGACGAGATGTTGGACGCCTTGGATCGCAGCCTCAATACCCCGGCAGCTGATCTCGACCGCATGCGTAGGCTCGCCAGAAACACTGCTCTAGAACTATCGCCTGAATACCTTGCCGGCATTATCGACCGCGCTATCACTTCGTGCATTGCCCATTGATGTTCACAAAGAGTTCGCATTCCACGGCGTGCACCCAAAAAGGAGAGAGCACATGACCGACCTTCCGCTCATTCTCTATATCTTTCTGTTTTCGGTCACAATTTTTGCGCCGCTTCGCTGGAGCCTCATCGCCTTCCTTCTACTTTCAAACATCGATCTTGGCTCTCTCAGCTCGGCCATTGGACTTCTGAACACCGCCAAGGCGGTAGTTCTCCCGATTTATTTGCTCTGGCGATTTCGCGCCTTCGCCGGGCATACCCCCCTAACGGCCGCCCCCCTCGCCTGGACGCTCCTGATTCTATACGCTGCGGTTGCCTCCGCTTGGTCCGCTTTTCCTATGTTCGCGATCAAGCTCGTCGGGCACATGATCGGATCGCTGGTAATTTGCCTCATGCTGATCAGAGCCTCAAAAAGCGGCTACGTTACGCCGCAGCTCGCATTACCTGTGGGGATCGGCGCCATCATTATTGCGGTCTTTCACTGGTTCCTCTTGCACAGTTGGGGCGGCGAAACGGAACGATTTACCACCTTCGCCGGAGCGCAGGCTTTCGCGGCATTTGCAGCCGCACTCTACTCCCTGGCTCTCTGTTCTAAGTCGATTCGCCCGGAAATCCGTATTGCCTTATGCAGCGCGCTTGCTATGAGCGTATTGCTGAACGGTAGCCGGCTCTGGATAGCCGGTCTTTGCCTGATGACGCTGCTCAGCGTCTTTGTTTCCGAAATCAAGTTGTGGATTAAAGTCACTACGCTTGGCCTCACTTTTATATCCGGCGCCGTCGCGGTCGCCGAGTTCGATTCCCTCATGGGCGCCATCTCACAACATTCGCAGACCAATAGGATTGCTGCCGCCGCGACCGCGGTCTACCAGGGCAACACCAAGGCGCACGGCTTAGGAACCTACAACCTTCGCTACGAATTGTTTCGACGCACGCTCCAGGGCGTGAAGAGTGGCTCGCTTTGGCAGCTGCTCTTCGGACACGGAACTTGCAACGGAGCATTGATCGCCGCAACTCTCAGCCGCAACCCCGATCCGAACCGTGCCATGCACAATGAGTGGCTGCGCACGCTTTATGAATGGGGCATCACGGGACTCATTCTGTGGCTCATTTTCATCGGCTCGTTAACCGTTTACGCCATCGGGGGCGCTCGCCGCGACAGCAGCGGCTATTCTCTTCCGCTTCTCATCTACATGCCGGCTTTCGCTCTCGGGCTTGCCGGCGAGAATTTTATCGCTGCCGCGGGCAACGCCTCGAGCGTTGGATTTTTGCTGCTGATCGCTCTGGCCAGCGTTTCGCACCGTCCGAAGCGCCGCCTTTCGTTCACCGCCATTCAGCAGCCACTTCACTCCGTACAAACTGCTTGAACATCCTCCAGGTACATAACTTCTACCGGCAGCCTGGCGGCGAGGATCAGGTCTTTTCCGCTGAGTGCGACTTGCTCGCCCGCCATGGCCATCTGGTCGAGCAGTATTCCGTTCATAACCGACGCGTCACCGAAATGCCTGGCTTGGAAGTGGCTCTCCGCAGCATCTGGAATCCGGAATCGTATCGCGCTGTGCGGGCACTGCTCCGGCAGCACCAGATCGAAATTGTCCACGTCCACAACACGCTGCCGCTGATTTCACCTTCGGTCTATTACGCTGCCCACGCCGAAGGTGTGCCGGTCGTGCAAACACTCCACAATTTCCGGCTCATTTGCCCGGCCGCTACGCTTTATCGCGATCATCGCGCGTGTGAGGAGTGTGTTGTCCGAAGGTCACCTTGGCCCGGAGTTCTGCATGGCTGTTACCGGAACAGCCGCCCCGCCACCGCCGGGGTTGCAGCCATGCTCTTAAGCCATAAACTACTAGGCACTTGGCACTCCAAGATCAGCGCCTTTATCGTCCTCACGGATTTTGCCAGGCGTAAGTTCATCGAAGCCGGCTTGCCCGCCGAGAAGATTGTCGTTAAATCGAACTTTGTTCCGCATGATCCTGGCCGGGGCTCGGGCGCCGGCGCTTACGCTCTCTATGTGGGCCGCCTCTCTGAGGAAAAAGGTATCCGCACTTTGCTTCAGGCTTGGAACACTCTGCCCGAAATTCCCCTCCGCATTGCAGGTGATGGGCCCTTGAGAGACCTGGTCGCGAGCTTCGTTCTCACTCACCCGAACGTTCACTGGTTAGGGCACTGCGCGCGCGCTCAAGTAATCCAGTTGCTACAGAACGCCTCGTTCCTCATCGTTCCCTCCGAATGGTATGAGCCGGCTGTTCCGCTCAACGTTCTCGACGCTGCTGCCTGCGGCACGCCGGTCCTCTTATCGGACTCCGGTTCTCTGCGCGAATGGGTATCCGACTTCCAGGCCGGTAGTCTTTTTTGCTCCGGCAATCCCGGCCAACTCGCGGATAAGGTTCGTTCTCTTATTTCGAGCGCAGCTGAACTCAATGCTGCTCGTATCAAAATTCGACAGACTTATGAGGAACAATACACAGCAGACGGTAATTACAATCAGCTCAAACAGATTTATGAAATGGCTCTCTCCAATAGCCCGGTTCCAGTAACTTGTTAGTTATACAAATATCTCTCTGACTTTTCTGGAAACGATGCTATTGTTATTTCAAGCCCAAAGGCTGATTCAAGCAGCCGCGGGCTTCTATGAGTGCTGCAGCCGCACAACAAACACTACTCATTCCTGAAATAAAACGGCGGTCTTGGGCAACAGCCTCGCTCGTCCTCATCGATGTACTAGCTCTTGAGCTTTCGCTTTTATTGGGGTGCTTGACTCGTCTTTTCCTCCACTCCATCTTCCCGATCGCGCTGAACCGTCCTCAATACCAGGGTCTGGCTTTGGGCGTGCTCACGCTTCCGCTTGCTTATCAGTGGGTTGGCCTGTATCCGGGTTACGGCATTAGCGCCGTTCAGCGCATCCGCAGCCGCGTATATGCCACAATTACGATCTTCGGCGTTCTATTGTTGTGGAATTACACGCTATACGAGAGACAATGGTCGCGAGGCGTGTTGGTTTTCACCATGCTTTTTGCGCTCGCGCTTGCGCCGGCGCTCGAAGCGCTTCTCCGCCGGGTGCTCATAAAGGGCGGTATTTGTGGAATTCCCGTCATCCTGTTGGGCGCTGGACGAACCGGCGAATTAGTCGCCAAAATCCTTCAAAAAGAGTGCGACCTCGGCTTCGTTATTGTAGGCATGCTTGACGATAATCCGGAAAAATGGGGAACAACCGTCTCCGGCATTCGAGTCTTCGGGCCGCTAGCGGCAGCCGATGCATTTGCCGGACGCGCAAAACTGGCCCTCATCGCAATCCCCCGCATGCCGCGGGAGCGTTTGGCCGAACTCGTCGAAACTCTCGCTTTCCCGAACGTGATGATTGTTCCGGACTTGTTTGGTATCCAGAGCCTCTGGGTCACGTCCCGCGACATCGGAGGCGTTCTGAGCCTGGAAGTAAAGAAGAATCTTCTTGTTCATTCGAACCGCATCTTAAAGCGGGCGCTCGATTACGCGATCTCGGTCCCTGTTTTTCTCCTGAGTCTTCCCTTGATCGCCATCTGTGCGGCCTGGATTCAGATTGTTAGCCCCGGCTCGCCTTTCTTTGTTCAGGAGAGAGAAGGCAAATCCGGCACTCGCATCCGCGTTTGTAAACTCCGGACCATGTACCGGAATTCTGAACAGCTCTTGTCCGAGTATCTTCGCACTCATCCCGACGAAAGCGCCAATTGGACTCGCTACTACAAGCTCAAGAAGGATCCGCGCGTGCTGCCCGGGGTCGGATGGTTTCTCCGCCGGTACAGTCTCGACGAACTGCCTCAGCTGTGGAACGTTCTTCGCGGCGATATCAGCTTGGTCGGACCCAGACCATTTCCCTCTTACCATCTCGCCGGCTTCCCCGCGCCTTTTCGCGAACTAAGGGCCAGCGTTATGCCCGGGCTGACCGGCTTCTGGCAAGTGTCCGCCCGCAGCGACGGCGATCTGGATGTCCAGCAGCACGAGGATACCTACTACATACGCAACTGGTCTCTCTGGTTGGATATCTACATCCTCTTTCGAACCTTATCTACCGTGCTTGCGCCATCGGGCGCCTACTAGCCCGAATCAAGAAGCAGTCACGTTCATGCAAGATATATTCTTCTCTTCGCTCTTCAGTAACTTACAAGCCGGCTGATAACAAGGCTCTTAAAACCTCGTCATGCTTGCGGCAGAAGCGTGCGCGCGGTTTTCTCGGTGTGCCGCTCCCAACACTTACTCACATCTATGAAAGCCATCTGCCTTGTAATGCTCCTGACTCCGCTGCTCTCAGTTGCTCAGACGAGAACGGATTTCAATTCCCAGCTCAACAATCTGCCGTTTGTGAGCGTGATGGCGGACCCGTACTCCGCTAAAGGAGATTGCAAAACGGACGACTCCGGCCCGCTTCAGTCGGCCCTCGACAGTCATCGCTACATCTGGTTTCCCAAGCCCCCGGGCGGCTGCTACCTGGTTTCGAAAACATTGATCCTTCAGGCGGGTGACTATCTGTACGGAGCTTCTGCCAACAATCCGATACCGGGCGACCTTCAGCAAGGCGTCGTGATCCGCCTCGCTCCCAACAGCAATGTCTCTTTGCTGCAAACTTTCGATAGCCATGATCCCCCCGGCGGCGGCAACGAATTCATGGCGGTGGAAAACATCGTTTTCGACGGTAACGGCAGCAATCAGTCGAAAGAGCTTAACAACGAGGCGCTCGTTGACTATCGCGGAACGTTTATTGAGACCTTCCTCCGTCACGTCATCATCATCAACGCGTTTGGTCCGGGACTCTTTACCGGCTCCACCGAGCTCGACAACGTGTGGATCTTCGGCTGCTCCACCAGTTCCTATTCCTGGATCCATAACCCCGGACCCGCGGGCCTCGGAGCTCTGCTGGCGAATCAGGTTTACGTTGAAGAACAGACGACGCCTCTCAATGGCGCCTATCGAGGTCCATTCGACAACGGCGCAGTGAACGATCCCCGCACCTACGCGCACGCCATCTGGTTTAACGGCATGGGGACTGCGACTATCAACCAACTGCACTGCGAATCGGCCGCTACTTGCCTCGACTTCAATGACGTTCAGTCGCTCTCGATCCACGGTATAAGCGGCGATCGCATCGGCAATCCCCTCTCAAGCGACCCTACCGATCAGTACTTGATTCGTGCCCTCAACCTGAACGCGAATAACTTCACTTTCTCGGCAGCTTACTTCGATCAAAGCGGCACCACGTATCAGGGTGTCTTCACTAACTCTCGCGTGTTCGGTCTGGCGAACGGGTTGGTAAGTCATGACCTCTATCAAACCCCGGTTGGCGTGATTACGTGGCCGTTCTACACCTGGGGCCGCATCGACCAAGGCTATTCGGGCCCGCCCTATCTCGGCGAACGCTCGATAGTTGGAAATGAGCTCTGGATTGAGCAGCTCGGCAGTTATAGTCCAAACAGACTCGCCATCTGGGACAGCGACGGCGGACCGGCAGGGTCCTACGCCTACTTTGAGCGCGACGGCGGTCACCTCAATCTCGGCTTCAGTCCTGGTCCTTGGGATGCCAACGAGCTGACCATGCTGCAGCTCAATTTCTTTGGATTGGGCAACTCCGCTAACAACGTTCAGGTAAACGGCGGTCGCCTTCAGACCGGAACCGACGGCAACACCGATATGAACGGTGAGCTGTCATTATCCGCGTCGACATCAGTCACCCGTCGCTTCGACGGCTACTATCTCGGTCATCCCGAATGCACCGCCACGCCGCAATTCGACGTAGGGAGTGGAAATCGTTTCTGGATCACCTACCCGACGCCTCTGTCCTTCACGCTAAACTTTGCTCAAGCTGTCACCGGCAACGTTTCCTACGTCTGTTTAGGCCGGCGATGAACTCTCCTGCATGATTTCTCGCCCAGTTAGCGTGACCGCTTTGCATGCCCTGCTGCTGGCGTTGCTCTGCTCTCTTCCACATTGGGTGAGCATCTGGACTAACCGGGGTGATTACTCGCCATTTGCCGTCTCCCCGCGAGTATCAGCCATAACCTTCGACGAAACGCATGCGTATGCTCCGCCGGCCCAGCGGTTTATGGCAACCGGGAGACTTCAAGCGGAGCTCGACAACTTCGAGCTCCGCAGCATGTCTGCGGGCATCCCGTTTATCCCTCCTGCACTCCTGGGAGCCCTAGGTTGGGCTTTTGGAACCTTGGACCGTGCCTTCATAGCTGCCGATTGCCTGTTTCCCGTGCTTCTTTTCCTGCTTCTTTTCAAGATTACTCGTGCGATTACTTCCGACCAAGGCCTGCGTTTGCTCATCGCGTGGAGCTCGGTTCTGGTTCCGTTTGGCGTGCTAAATAGCGTCTGGTTGGGTGACGATGCCCTGATCGCGCCGCTTGAAATTACACGCACGCCGCAGCCGGAGATTTCCTTTCTGGTGCTCATAGCAGCCGCTGCCCTTCTCGGATGTGCTCTCAAAAGCACTGCGGATTGGAAATGCCTTGTCGGCGCCGGGCTCGCTTCGGGCGCTGTCGTGTACTGCTATTACTTCTATGCGGTCGCCTGGATTTTAACGCTTGTGCTCCTGTTTCTTCTCGGCTTGGCCTGGGAGTCACGTCGTGTCTGGGTTACTGCTGCGGCAGTTCTTGCGATGGCGGCGGCCCTCTCCGTTCCGTTCGTGGTTGAGGCGATGCACGGTTCGGCGCAAGGCGGTCAAACACATCTGCTTGCTCGCATGGGCGCTCAGACTCATCGCCCCGATCTGCCCGCGCTCGCCGCCGGCCTTCTGCTTCTTCTGGTGCTACTCTTTCGCGGCCGCAGGCATGTACTTCGCAAGGGCACTTACTTTGCATTAACGCTACTTGTTGCTGGTTCTCTCCTTGGTATGAACATTCAGATCTTAACTGGATACGAAACGCAGCCGTGGCACTTTTGGAAGCGACTCGCTCTTCCCGTTTGCTTCTTTCTCTTGGTCAGTCTTGTCGCCGGTGTCGCCACTAAATCGGCGTATCTGCCCTCGTTCCGACTGGCGAGTCGGGTCATCCTGTTTTTGCTGATCAGCGAAACTGCGGCTCGGCTGATCTACGCCGCTACTCTCGTGGCGCCACAACATCTCGCGAGTGACCCCGATCATGCAATGCTCAGTTGGATTCGCACAAATCTGCCTTCGGAACGCGTCTTAGGCACATTGAATCCGGAGCTGATCCTCCTAATCCCGGCTCTAACAACCGATTACAACTACGTTCCCAGCGGCCTCCGATCCCTGACATCTACGGACGAAATCGTTGCGCGCTATTTTGATCTTGCTTGCTTGCTCGGCATCTCGCCAGAAGAGGTTGCACGTGAGTCTGCCATCCCCAGCCACTTGCATCGTTCCACCGAAGTCTTGCAAGTCCTCGGACTCAGCTACACCGGCGATTCCGCTGTGTTCAGGAGTTTTGTTGACGGGTACCGGAACGCCGCTCACACCTGCAGAGCACCGCGTTGGCAGCTCGACTACCTGATTATTCCGTTATCAAGCCTGCGCCAGCCGGCCATCCAACTACATTTTCCAAAGGCGCGATTGGTGTATCGGAATTCCCGTTATGCGCTTCTGCTGGTTGCGAAGCGCGACTAATCGTCTGAGCGAAAGAAGCTTCCCAGATTTCCACTCGCGATCGCGCTCAAGGGATTCCGCTCGTCTCCACTATGGCTATGTTCAGAGGGCGAAAGCTCATGACGCAGCCGTTCGAGAGTCATGCTTTGCAATAAGACTCGTCCCGGACCCGTAAGCGTTGTCAGGAAAAGTCCTTCACCGCCAAAGATTGCGGTCCGGATGTTTCCGACCATTTGCACATCGTAATTGACCGTCGGCTCAAAGGCGACAAGATGGCCGGTCTGCACCTGCAGTGTTTCGCCCGGCGCCAGATTGAAGTCGACGTGGTCGCCGCCGGCATGAACGAAAACCGCGCCCGGTCCGGTGAGCTTCTGCAGGATAAAACCTTCGCCCCCGAGCAGGCCGGCACCCAGTCGGCGGACCATTGCGATATCCAGTGTCACTGAGTTCTGCGCGAACAAGAATCCGTCGCGCTGCACCATCATCGTCTGTCCGGCTGCAAGCTCAAACACCTGAATCTTGCCTGGATAGTGCCCGGCAAAGCCGACTTCACCTCCGGCATTAGCGGCGCGGAAGTAGGTAAAGAAGAGCGACTCACCCATCAGTTTGCGCTTGAGCGCTCCGAGGATTTTCTGCCCCACGGATTGCCCGGCCATGCGCGTTGTCCAGTCGACGTTCACCGACTTGTAAATCATCTTGCCGGCTTCCGCATAAATCTCCTGGCCCTGTTCCAGATGGACGCGGGCGATCTGCAGGTTGTGGCCCTCGATGTCGTACTTTAAAGGCGTCACCGGCTGAGCTGGCGCAACATAGCTGCCAGCGCCGGGAGCGCCAGCAGGCTGACCACAATTTGGGCAAAATTTGGCGTTGTCGCCGAGTTGGGCTCCACAGTTCGTACAAAACAGCATCGACACTCCTTCAGGGCGCAAGCAACCTGCGCTAAGCTGCAAATTATTCTCGCATTGCCAAAGGTGCGCGGTGATGTGTGGGCCATTCTGTTGTTCTCAGGGTGTCTTGCCTTCTTCCTCGAGCGCGGACCGTATCGTGCAATCCGCTATTCGACAACGGGCGATTTCTCGACTGTGTATGCCGCGGCGCGCGCCTGGTCGAGCGGTGCGAATCCGTACGATCGCGATGCTCTGAAAAAGATACTGGCCGAAGCCGGTGCTCCCCCGGACCTGGAGCGCGATCAGGATGTGAACCCCTCTGTCTACCTGCCTTCGGCTTTGCCGCTGGCAGCAGTTGTGGCCTCGCTTCGCTGGCGGGCTGCGAATCTTGTCTGGTGTTTACTGTCGCTGGCCTTGTTTGCCGCGTCGGTCGCTAAGTTAATCGCTCACGCTCCGCTTACCAGCAAGTGGAAATGGCTGGCGGGCGGCGCTGCACTTATCTTCTCGCCCACTTATGTGGGCTTCTATGACGGGAACCCAAGCGTGATATCGATCAGCCTGGTTACTCTCGCTCTGGCCCTCGCCATCGAAAGGTCACCCAAACTCGCGGGAATTCTGCTGGGTCTTGCGCTGTGTTTGAAGCCCCAAATTGCCGTTTGCGGTTTATGCGTGTTAGTGCTCTGGCGTTCGTGGTCTCCTCTGTTCATCGCTTGCCTGATTTTTTGTCTGAGTACCCTCGCAGGCGTGCTAGTTCTCTCCGGATTGGGGCAGCACTGGGCTTGGTGGCAGAGCGAGCAGCACAACATCGCGATGAGCTTCACGAGCGGCGGCCCGAGCGACCCTTCGCCAACTAGCGCCGTCGCATGGCAGCTTTTAAATACGCAAACGTTGACTTCGTATGTCATTCGCAACCGGCATGCCTCTGACATTGTCGTCTGGTCTGTGGCTGCTTTGCTTACGAGCTTCTTCCTCTATGCCAGATCTTTGAGAAGAGAATCATCTCCATGGCTGGATGTAGCTTTCTGCGCCGTGCTCGCGATCGTAGTCAGCTATCACCGCTACTACGATGCACAACTTTTTCTGGTATTGATCCCCTTGCTAGCCCGCTACTGGAAAGCAGAGCGCTATGGGCTGGTCCTGGCAGTTGGCACACCTATGCTGGCTCTTGCCTTTCCGGTGCAATCAGTCTTCGAGCGATGGCTTGGGCCAGAGGCCCTTGTTCCGTCCTTCAAACAGCTTCTTTTGCTTCGGGTTCAACCGATGGCTGTTTTAGCTCTGGCTTTTGGGCTCTTGCTCAATCGGAATCGGTCACGGGAGGAAACAGAAACTTAAGCGCGTGCCGCATGCGAGCACCCCAGGCTTTCTCATCGTGGCCGGCGCCCTCATCTTCCAAATAGGCGAGATCGCGATTCAGCTGCCAGCCTTTGGCGACCAAGGCCTCGCGCAGATGCGCCGCATTCACCAGGCATTCCTGGGGAGCCTGCCCTTCACAGGTACCCATGTCCAGCCAAATCTTCGAATCGACCTTTTTACGCAGCTTGCGAACCTGCCCGATAATGGCGCGGTTTGCCCACCAAAGAGAGGGCGACATAACGATCAACTTGCCGAAAACGCGCGGATAGTTCAGACCCAGGTAGAGCGTTACTAAACCTCCGAGAGAGGACCCGCCAAGGCCTGTGCTGGCTTTATCCGGCAAGGTTCGATAATCGCGGTCGATGAACGGCTTGAGATTACCGACGATCATCTTGCCGTAGGCACGAGCACGACCTCCCCGCCCGCGGCGATCACGGACAGGCGTATACTCATCCAGTCTTTCATCGCCTGCGTTGTATATCCCGACAATGATGATTGGCCGAATCTGTCCAGACTGGATGAGCTCTTCCGCCACTTCCTCCAGGTGCCAGTGGTTGCCGAGAAACGCCGTAGCCGGATCGAAGAGATTCTGCCCGTCGTGCAGATAGAGAACGGGGTACCGGTCCACGGACGAGTCATACCCAGGCGGGAGGTAGACGATCACGTCACGCGGATCGCGCAGAAAGGAAAGACTTTCCGATTTATGCAGCCGAATGCTGCCCGCAAGCACGGTACTCAAGAAAGGTAGATTAGCTCTTGAGGAAATCGAGCGACGCGGAATTCATACAGTACCGCAAACCGGTAGGCCGGGGACCGTCATCGAACACGTGACCCAGATGAGCATCGCATTTGGCACAGCGAACTTCGGTGCGAGCCATGCCCAGCGTGGCGTCTGAGGCGGTGGCCACATTTTCCTTGGCGATTGGCGCCCAGAAACTAGGCCAGCCAGTGCCGGATTCAAACTTGGTATCGGACGAGAAGAGTGCGTTCTCACAGCACACACAGCGATAAACGCCATGCTCATGGTTATCCCAGTACTTGCCCGTAAAGGCTCGCTCGGTACCGGCATGCCGGGCTACCTCGAACTGCTCCGGAGTCAGCTTCTGACGCCACTCCGCATCACTCTTCTTCACTTTTTCCACTTCGATCACTCCTTCGCGCTGGCCCGAGTTCGAGAACTCAACCAGCTTGACGCTCTTTCCCGCGCCCCAAGCACGCCCCGCGGAACTCGCGACTGCGAACCCGAAAGCGGCATTAAAACTCTGTTTGAGAAACGATCTGCGTTCCATACCTTATTATTCTCGAAGCGCGGCCAACAGGTTACGCTGTCCTCTATTCGATGGCCGAACCCTCCTGCCGATTCCTGATAATTTGGAGGCATGCCAATCTTTGAATATTCCTGCGACGATTGCGGCAGCAGATTCGAACAGCTGATTCGCCGGACGGCGGACGTGGATACGGTCCGATGCCCCTCCTGCGGGCAGGATCATCTAACGACCCAGTATTCGACTTTCGCTGCGCAGTCCGGAAAGTCGAGTGAGCCTGCTGCAGGCCCGTGCGGCAGCGGGATGTGCGGGACCAACTTCTGCGGCTCCGGCATGTGCGGTATGAATTAGCCGATCCCGACTGAAGTTTCGTACTGAAGCTTCGTCGCTCAGAGATTTACCAGCCAGGGAGTTGACTTTCGTTCTTTGTTCGCCAACACTGGAAGTAGGAGCGGGGAGAACGAATGGCGCTAACTCGACGGCAGAAGGAGCTGATGGATTACCTGGCGGGGTTTATCCGCCAGAATGGCTATAGCCCGAGCTACGAGGAGATCGCTGCGGGGTTAGGGCTGGCGTCGTTAGCCACGGTTCATAAGCACATTCAGGCACTCCAGGCGAAGCAGTATCTTCGGCGGAACTACAATCACAGCCGGTCGCTCGAAGTAGGCGAGCGCTTCTTCAAAGAGCAGAATGCACCGGCAGGCGGGCAGGAGAGCAGCGTACCACTGCTCGGAAGGATTGCGGCCGGTAAGCCGGTTGAAGCAATCGCAAACCCGGAAGTGCTGCACTTCTCCGATTTCATAGGAGACGAGAATACCTTCGCGCTCGAGGTGCGGGGCGATTCGATGATCGAAGACCATATCTGCAGCGGCGATTATGTATTGATCGAGAAGAGCGATGGCGCAAAGAACGGTGAAATCGTGGTCGCGCTGGTGGATGGTAGCGAAGCAACGTTGAAACGGTACTACCTGGAATCGGACGGACAGGTGCGCCTGCAGCCGGCTAATTCATCAATGGCGCCGATATTCGTCGAACCAGCCAATCTTCAGATTCAGGGCCGGGTTTTGGCCGTGATGAGGAAGTATTAAGCAGCTTAAAAGGGAGTTTGCGATGGTAAACTCCGTTTAATGGCTGCCAGTGAAAAAGCGGCGACTAAGGGACTTGGGCGACGACTGATTTTTTGGGACTTCGCCCGCGCTTCCTGGCAGTACGATATCGTCGTCGGGCTCATTCTCATTTTCGTTTTCGCGACTCCGCGCGAATGGTTCCACGATCAGCCCAAAGCGGCAAGTGTAATCCTCATGTCGTCGCTGCACGGTTCTAACCGCGTATATATTGCCGACGCACTGCTGGCAGATGTGCCGGAAGCGCAGCGCCTTGAGAAAGCAGAAAAGGTTATTCAACAGCGGACCGGGAAGCGGTGGCGTGTTATGCGAGTGGAGCCGATCAGGGATGAAACCGAGCAGGAGATAAAAGGATTCATCGCCTACACCGCGCCTTAGATGGCGTGTGAGTAGATGAAGGACATGCGGATTTTAGCGATAGCGGTGTGCCTGCTTTCGGCCCGTATTGCCGCCGGCGAGAGCGTAGATACAATTTTGGCGCGCATGGATGCCGCCGCTCCAAGCTTTCGCGGGCTTTCGGCAAAGATCAAGATGACTACGCGGACGGCCATCCTGGACGAAACGACAACCGAGAATGGCATGTTCAAAATGCAGCGGTTGAATGGAGGCGATGTCCGGGCGATTCTGGATTTCTCGGGCGAGGCAGATTCGCGAGAAATCGGTTTCCTAGGCAACATTGTGAGGATTTATTACCCGCGGCTTAAGGCATATCAGGACTACGAAATCGGGAAAAACATCGATGTGCTCAATCAGTTTCTGCTGCTCGGGTTTGGTTCATCTGGCAAAGACCTGGCCGCGAAGTATGAAGTCGTGATGGCTGGAGAAGAAAAAGTCGAAGCACAGGATACTACCAAGTTGTCGCTAACGCCTAAGAGTGCAGAGATCTCTAAGCGCCTGAGTAAGATCGACATGTGGATTCCCAAGAACGCTGCGTATCCGATACAACAACAGTTTTACGAGCCTTCCGGTAACTACCGAGTGGTTACGTACAGCGATATCGATTTAAAGCCGATTAAGGGCAAACTGGAACTCAAGCTTCCTTCCGGCGCCAAGAAGCAGTGATGGGCTACAGGGGCCGGTAAACGGCTGGATAAGAAGTTGGAGGAGCAGGACAAATCACCGGGGCGGCTGGCGTTCATCGATTGGACGCGCGGGCTCGCTGCCGTGATCATGCTGCAAGGCCACGTTTTCGATTCCTTTACCCGAGCGGATCTGCGAACGAAGGGGCCATTTATCCTTTCGCAGTTCCTGGGCGGGATGCCGCCGGCCATTTTCCTTTTTCTTACCGGCGTTACGTTTGCGTTTCTGATGGACAGTCAGGAACGACGCAATGCGAGTGCCGGGCAGAGAGTTCTAGCGGCTTTGAAACGCTCGCGCTATCTTTTCCTGATTGCGTTTCTGTTCCGCATCCAGCTTTATGTGTTCGGATTTCCAACCAGTCCAGCCGGTGAACTGCTCCGAGTCGACATCCTGAATTGCATGGGGATGGCAATGCTCATTTTTGCGCCGATGGCAGTTTTCACTACACGCGAGCGAATCCGGCTTTGCACGATTCTGGGGCTGGTGATTGCCGGATTGGCACCGGTTGTGAGCGCAATTCCTCCCGATAGTGTTCCGTGGATTGTTCGGTCTTATTTTTTCCCCAGCCTGAGTTATTTCGGATTCTTCCCGTGGGCTTCCTTTCTCGCATTTGGCCTGGCGATGGGAAGCGTGCTGCGCGTCTTGAAGAAGGAAGAGATGGGCCGCTCCATGGAGTGGACGCTGGGTGTCGGGATCGGGCTGATTGTGGCAGCAAACTACTTCTCAAATCTCTCTTACTCGGTTTACACAAAAAGCGACTTCTGGCTGAACAGCCCGGCTATGATTTTGATCAAGCTGGGAGTGGTGCTGGTGATGCTCTCGACGGCTTATCTGTGGGTGAATGCGGGGGCGGCAGGTAGCGCACAGAGCTGGAGTTTGTTCAGGCTGTTTGGCACAACGTCCCTGCTGGTGTATTGGGTCCATATTGAAATCGTTTACGGACGCTGGTTCGGGATCTGGAAAGAAGGGCTTTCGGTGGCCCAAGTCCTGGCGTTCACGGTGCTGCTGCTAGCGCTTTTATGCACGCTGTCGATGCTGCGGCTGAGAATCAAATCTGTGGGATCGTTTTTTCGCCCGAAGATGGTGCCAGAGCCTCGGCCGGCGAGCGGCGACTAGCCTCCGATTCCGGAGGTCCGTTAGACTTTAGTCAGCAGCGATATGCGCGTACTGGTAGTAGAAGATGAGAAGCGGATTGCGGATTTTCTTTCGCGCGGCCTGCAGAGCGCGGGTTACGCAGTCGACGTAGTCTATACGGGCGCGACTGCCATCGAAAGAGTTCATGCAACAGAGTATGACCTGATTGTTCTAGACCTGGGTCTGCCTGACATTGATGGTCTGCAGGTTCTGCAGAAGATCAGAAATCGCAAGACGATTCCGCCGGTGCTGATATTGAGCGCTCGCGATTCGGTGGACGACCGGGTAAAAGGGCTGGAGCAGGGGGCGGACGATTATCTGGTAAAGCCCTTCGCGTTTGTCGAGCTGCTGGCGCGTGCCCGGGTACTTCTCAGGCGGGGCCAACCAACCCCCGAGCGGCTGCAGGTTGGTGACCTAAGCCTAGATTGCATTCGCCGTAAGGTGGCGCGGAGCAACGAGAATATCGAGCTCGCTCCTAAAGAATTCAGCATCCTCGAATACATGATGCGAAACCGGGGCAGGCCCCTTAGCCGCACCATGATCGTGGAGCACGTCTGGGATATGGACTACGACGGGTTAACGAACATCGTGGATGTTTATATCCGGCACTTGCGCAGCAAGATCGATGACAAATTTCCGATGAAGATGATTCATACGGTACGCGGCATCGGGTACATGCTGGATATCCCCGAAACGCAGCAAGCAGAGCCGGCGGAGCACGCGCCTTTCTCTGGATAAGGCAATATGCTTTCCCGGCTGCGCTCCTTACGATTCTTTCGCACACTTCGATTTCGACTGGCGGCGACCTTTCTCGCGATCTTGACGGCAGTGCTGGCGATTATGGGCTGGGTGGCCACGACAGCTCTTCGAAAAGTTCTCGATACGCAGGGCGAAAGCCAGGTGGCTGCGCAATTAGGCGCGCTGAAAGGCTGGTTCACCTTCGATGAGAGAACCGGACAACCGCTGTGGGACGAAGTAGACCAGAGTGATGCGGATGAGTTGTACGAATTGGGACGTCTGCGAGAAGTTTATGTGATTGCGGACGAGCAGGGACGGCTTGAAAAGGCATCGACCGATCCGAAATTGAAAGCCATTTGGGATCGCAAGACGATTCTGGCCGAGATGGCCCAGATGCAACAGACGCATAAGCCGGTGCTGAAGACAATCAGGGGGACTGACAACGTTCCTTACCAGGTCCTGAGCAGCATCATGACGGATAGCAAGCATGGCAAGAAGTGGTATGTGGCGGAAGGACGAAGCCTGGCGGAAGACCGTTTGGTGGTGCGCAAGTTTGAGCGTAACTGGGTCATCTTCTTTCCGATCGCGCTGGTTGCATGCGCTCTGGTGAGCTGGTACTCAGCAGGCCGGGCCTTAAGCGGATTGAACGCCGTGGATAAGGCGGCGCAGGAGATCACGGGCTCGAATCTTGGCCTGCAGATTGCGAAGCGGGGCGCCGATGACGAGCTCGACCGGCTGATTGACTCGTTCAATCAGATGAGCGGACGGCTGAAATCGTCGTTCGAGCAGATCCGGCAGTTCTCAACGGACGTGTCGCATGAGCTGCGAACGCCTCTGACTGCCATCCAAGGACAGCTGGAGGTAGCGTTATTCACTGCCTCGCACAAAGAGCAGCTGCAAGAGGCGATCGAAAACGCGCTGCAGGATGTGGAGCGGCTGGCGAATCTGGTCCGGGCGCTGCTGCTGCTTTCGCAATCGGAGACAGGACAGATACCGATACGCAAGACGGTGCTGGATGTCGGCATGCTGCTTGAAGAGCTGGTTGATCAGTTTCAAATTCCGGCTGAAGCTTGCAACGTGACGCTCACGTATAAGGGCCACGGCGTAGTGCAGTGCGAGGGGGATCGGACGCAGATTGAGCGCGTGATTACGAACCTGCTTTCGAACGCGATCAAGTACACGCCGCAAGGCGGCTGGGTCCGGACAATGGCGGAAGCGTTTGGGACGACGGTGCGGTTGACAGTCGAGGATTCGGGTGTGGGCATTCCGCCAAATCACCTACCGCACATTTTCGACCGCTTCTATCGCGTCCCGGATCCGAACCCGGAGAAGGGCCTCGGGTTGGGGCTTAGCTTCGTGGCGGCAATCGTAAAGGCGCACGGGGGAGAGATCCGGGTGCGGAGCGATGTAGGGCGCGGGTCGAAATTCGAAGTGACGCTGCCGGCCGGGACGGCGCGGGCGGTCCCGAGCGAAGCGGGTGTTCTGCACAAGGTGGAAGAACGGGGATAGCGGAAGCTCGAAATTACCGAACGAACTCGGGCTGGAGAGCCGCGGGGCATGAGGAATTCGACCCTGAACCAGCAAGGCCGGTTCACGACGGCCGGGTGGAATGGGTTCGTTCCTGCATTTTGGGGTGGTACAAGACGTAAGCGGGACCTCATTGCAGATGCTCCACACTGCCAACCACTCTTCGAGCGGAGAAACGGATGGTAAACCTCGCGCTACTGGGCGTGGCGGCCTCGGGATTGAGTACTGGCCAATGGCCATTCACGCAGGGGAAATCTGTTTCTGGACGTTGCGAGTAAACTCGTCAGCCCGAAACAGAAATCGTTTCAACCAGGGTGATGTGTTCGACCTGTTGTAGCCCATTACCAGGTCGATGGTAGGAGCTTCACCCTGCAAAGGGCGAGTAACAAGCCTCGGAGTCAACTGATCCTTCACATAGGAAGGACACAGGGCAACACCTCCGGTGGATGTGACCAAAGACATTATCGCGGGTAGGTTTTCGCCCTCATAGGAGGCTTGCAGTGTGATACCGGCCTTTTTTGCGTAGTTGAAGATGACGGCCCTCACCGCCGGAGCGGCCGGAGCTACGCCGATGAAGATCTCGCGGGTAAGTTCCTGCGGATAGATCGCTTTACTTGCCGCCAGCCGATGACTGGCCCGCAACACGACCAGCACCGGCTCTTTGATCAGCAGTTTGTAAACGAGACCTGTGGTCTGCGTCTCGCGGCGCATGAATGCCACGTCGACTTTACCCCGCATCAGTGCAAGAGCGAGTTGGGGTGAGGTCAGACTCAAGAACGTGATTTCGACCTCGGGCACTTCCTCGCGCAAGATGCGCAGCGTTTCGGGCAGCAATGTGACTTCTTGTCCGGTGAGGAAGCCAATGACAAACACAGGCTTGTCGGGCTGCTCGACGCGGCGCGCCGCTTCGCCGGCCGTTTCAACCTGTAGAAGGGCCATGCGTGCGTGATCGAGAAATACCCGGCCGGCCGGAGTCAACGTAACGCCGCGCGGGCGCCGTTCCAGGAGTTTGACACCTACTTCCACTTCGAGATCTCGAATCTGCCGGCTCAATGAGGGCTGAGCGGTGTGCAGGCGCTTCGCAGCGGCATTGCTCAGGCTGCCCTCTTCAGCGACCGCAATGAAATAACGCAAGTGCCGAAGCTCCATATACCTATCTATACTTTTTGAGCATATCAGCGGCGCAAGAAGTATTGGTTTCCATACATGGTTCTACCGCACCATGTCCTTGTAAGCATGGTTGTGCTTACAAACCAATTAACCAATCAACGAGCGAAGGAAGTAACTATGAAAACGCAGACTAAACCAAGCATCGTCTTCTGCCACGGAATCTGGGCGGATGGATCATGCTTCCACAAAGTAATTCTGCCCCTGCAGGCGGAAGGATATGAGGTGATGGCCGCGCAATATGGCCTCGACACTCCTGAAGGCGATGTTGAGGCGGTAAAGCGAACGCTGGCACGAGTCAGCGGCCCCGTAATCCTCGTCGGTCACTCTTACGGTGGAAGTGTCATCACCGCCGCGGGAATCGATGAGCGGGTGAAAGCGCTCGTCTACATCGCGGCACTTGCACCCGATGCTGATGAGACTTCGCAGAGTCAACAGGCGAAGTTCCCCACAACCGACGTCTTTAAGTTCAGCGAATTCCGGGACGGACGAGCATGGTTGAAACAGGAGGGCATCGCCTGCTTTGCGGGAGACCTGTCGGAGCAGGAGCAAAAGTACGTCTATGCGACACATTACGCGCCCGCTGCGGACATATTCAGCCGTAATGCTCCTGGCGTCGCCTGGAAATCGAAGCCGTCCTGGTACATAGTGGCCAACAACGACCGCACGGTTCATCCGGAGCTGCAGCGCTTCGTAGCCAAACGTATGGGTGCGTCCATGCATGCAGCGGACAGCAGCCACGTCCCGATGCTGTCTCAGCCGGGTTTCGTATTAGACGTCATCCGCAGGGCCGCGCAGGCCATTGAAGGCGCTTGAGCCCAGGCACAGACGCCGGACTCCCAGCGGGGCAAAAGCGAAGCCGTGTTCTCGTCGGACACGGCTTCTTTCGTTCGGGTCTGTGCGAATACGGCGTACTCGTCGTCCATTACCGGTCGGGATAGCGTTTCGCCGCAGCGAGGTCTCTCCGCAGTTCCTCAGCCGTCCGGCGCGGGCCGTATCCTGGGGTACCGCGCTGGATGCGCCACCCTTCTTTGAGAGGGCCTGCGTCGACCGTGTCGAAACCGAATTGATCGAGCAGATTAGTCACCGTCGCCTTAGCGGCCTGATCGTCACCTGCAATGGCCAGAGCACGACGATTCTTTGTTCCCGCCGGTTGCCCGTGGGTGGTCAGTTCGGCGGCGTAGATGTGGTTGAATGCCTTCACAACCTTCGAGGCAGGCAAGTGTTTCTGGAGTAGTTCGGAAGTAGTGGTCGACTCGTTATCGAGCTCGGGAATTTGGCCGTCACGCTCAGGGTAATAGTTATTCGTGTCAATCACGATCTTGCCCGCAAGCGGCTCAACGGGCACCGTGCTGTAGCTCTTCAACGGTATGGTGACCACAACTATGTCTCCGGACCGTGCGGCCTCGACAACCGTGGCTGCGCGGGCTTTGGGTCCGAGTTCAGCGACTAACGCCGAGAGACTCTCCGGTCCGCGAGAATTACTGATGACGACGTGGTAGCCATTTGCGACGGCAAGGCGGGCAAGCTGGCTTCCGATATGCCCAGCACCGATGAGACCGATGGTTGTCATAACAGCTGCATGTTCTCACAACGTAAGAGTGGTTTCTTGCGGCTCGGAACTCCACATTTTTACGCGAGGACCAAGCCTCCAAACGACCCGGCCTCTCTAAGCACTGGGGTTTGAGACCTGCTTCTTCTCAGTTGTCGCGGCGTCAAGCCGAGCGCCAAATGCGGCGAATGCCTTCGTAGGGCCAGCCCAGCGTAGTTGGTCAACGTCATCGAACAATGCGATATCGGTTCGCAGGGTCGCAAGTCTGCGATAGAGCAACGCTTCGTCGAATTGACTGAACAATGTATGTGCCAGACCACCAGCGTTCGCCGCATTGACGCGCCAATCGCGCCAGTTCCTGGGAATGAGTTCCAGATGAGAGTACTTGTTCAGAACTGCTGCCGACGATCGAGAACCCCACCCCGGAAGACCTGGATAGCCATCGGCCGAATCGCCCACCAAGGCGAGGTAATCAGGAATTGATTTCGGAGCGACGCCGAATTTCGCGATCACGCCGGCCTCGTCGATCAGAACGCGCTTACGGCGATTCAGTTGAACGATGCGTACACCTTGCACGCATTGGGCAAGATCCTTGTCTGGGGTGCAGATGACCACCTGCTCGACACGTGAATCAAGGGATGCCGCCGCTGCTGCCGCAGCCAGCGCATCATCTGCCTCAAATTCGATCATCGGCCACACCACGATGCCGGCCGCGCTAAGAACCTCTTCGAGCAGAGGAAACTGCGCTAGCAACGAAGGCTCAATGCCATCGCCCGTTTTGTAGGCGGGCCAGATTTGATTGCGGAACGATTCGATCACATGATCGGTCGCAACCGCGATGTGGGTGACGCCGTCCTTGAGCATACGCATGAGCGAGGTAAGCACTCCTCGGACGGCGCCGACTTCAAAACCATCCCGATCCCTTGCGGAAGGCAATGCATAGTAGTGCCTGAACAACTCGTAGGTGCCGTCGATGAGATGAACCTTCAGAGTGTCCCCGCCGTCTTCATCGAGAGTTGCCCTAGATCTTCTCCAACGTGATGTGCGTCGCGTAGTCGGAGTTCTTGCGATCGGTCACGGAGAATCCAAGCGCATGCAAGTCGAGGCCCTGAAAAAACGGTTCACCTCCGCCGAGGAGGACCGGAGCCAATGCAAGGTGCAGGGAATCGATTAATCCAGCCTTCAGGTACTGCCGCACAATTGACACGCCGCCTCCGATCTTGACATCCTTGCTGCCAGCGGCTTTCTTAGCGAGTGCGAGCGCTTCTTCGATGCCGCCAGTCACAAAGAAGAAAGTCGTTCCGCCTTCCATGACTACGGGCTCACGCTCGTAGTGGGTCAAAACAAAGGTTGGAGCATGATAGGGCGGATTGTCGCCCCACCAGCCCTTCCATGAATCGTCCGGCCAAGCGCCGCGCACGGGACCGAACATGTTGCGGCCGAGAATGAAAGCACCAAAGTTGTCCATGGCGCGGTGAGCAGACTCATCGTCGACGTCCCCGATCGATCCACCCTCTTGCCCGTGCATTGAGCGGAAACTCCGGGTATGAAAATACCACTGAAACATCTCGGTTCCACGCTTGCCGAGTGGATCGCTCAGGCTCTGCTCGACTCCAGCGCCAAAACCGTCCAAGGAAACACTAAACCCTGCTACACGAACCTTTGACATTTTATTCTTCCTCCCCGATTGCTGTGCTCAACATTTGCTTCAGACAAAGCTGCCATCATCGTGCGGTCTGTTTCCGCCGCTTTTCGCTTTCACTCATCATTTGGTTCAGATCCGCAGCCGGCCGTATTTCCCAGGGCCCAAACTGCAAACCCGGATGGCGCGAAATGAGCTGAATGGCGTGATTCAGGTCTCGCGCCTCGAGCACCAGAATGCCTCCGAGCTGTTCTTTGGTTTCGGCATAGGGACCGTCTGTGGTCGTCACTTTGTCATTCTTCCAATACAGGGTCAAAGCGTTTTCCGGGGGCTGAAGAGCTTCTCCGGCGGTAAAGTGGCCATGCGCACGAAGATGATCGTCGTACTCAAAGCAGGCATCGAGCATCGCGTGTTGCGCTTCCTCGGTCATGCCCTCCAGTTTTCCGGGTTCAATGTATCCCAAACAGATGTATTTCATAGCACGGCTCCTCCTATTGGCAGCCAGCGTCACGAACTCGCGTTCACCGTATAGTCGCCGGGGCGAGACAAAATCGACAGCGAGGACCGATTTTATTTCAATTCGCGGAGACGACCAGCTAAGAATCGGCGCTCGGGCTCTTGCCGGGCCAGTGCCAGCGCTTTCTCATAAGAAGATAGAGCCTCCTCGATGCGCCCCAGCCTCCGGCATAATTCCGCCCGAGCGGAGTGCGCGAGATGGTAGTTACCGAGTTCGCCACGTGCGAGCAGGTGGTCGATCAGGCGAAGCCCTTGCTCCGGGTCATCGCGCATAGCGACCGCAACGGCGCGATTGAGTTCCACGACCGGAGATGGCTGGATGCGCAGCAGGCGGTCGTAGAGCGCCGTGATCTGCTTCCAGTCAGTAGATGCCGCAGTGGACGCGTCGGCATGGACTGCCGCAATGGCCGCCTGCAGCGTGTAGGCGCCGAAACGGCGTGAGGCAAGGGCAGTTTCGGTGAGCGAGATGCCTTCGACGATCTGCTCTTGGTTCCACAGTGCGCGATTCTGATGATCCAGCAAAATCAGGTCGCCTTCCGGCGAAGTTCGGGCGGCACGGCGCGATTCCTGCAGCAGCATAAGACCCAACAAGCCCATCACCTCGGGTTCGGGAAGAAGCTCGAGGAGAAGTCTGCCCAGCCGAATCGCCTCGCCGCTTAGTTCGGCTCGTGTTGCGTCGGCCAGATAGCCGGCGTTGAAGATCAAATACACCACCTGGAGGACGGCTCCCAACCGGGAAGACAGTTCATCTACGTCGGGCACCTGGTAAGGAATTGCCCTGTCACGGATGATGGCCTTGGCGCGCACGATGCGCTGCGCGAGCGTTGCGGGCGTGACAAGAAATGCCCGAGCAATCTCCTCTGTTGTCAAGCCACAGACTTCGCGCAGGGTGAGCGCGACCTGACCTTCCGGCGGAAGAACGGGATGGCAGCAGGTGAAGATGAGGCGGAGGCGATCGTCTTCGATTTCTTCGTCCGCGCAAGATGCTTCGTTGATGCGAGCTTCGAGACGGAGTGCGGGGTCTCTTTGCGCGGCGTCGAACCGCGCCCGCTGGCGCATTGTATCGATGGCCTTGAAACGCGCGGTCGATATAAGCCAGGGGCGGGGCTTTTCCGGTATGCCGGTCTGCGGCCAGGCGTCCAGGGCGGCAGCGAAAGCCTCGTGCATGACCTCTTCGGCAAGGTCGAAATCGCCGAGCAAGCGCACCAGAGTGGCCAGAATTCTGCCCGATTCGGATCGATAAAGAGTGTCTATGGCCTGGCTCAACTGTTCGGGCACACGCTGCGGCTCCACGCCACACTAGCAGACGGAGGCAATCGCGATGCGCGGTTCCGCTTTGGCCCAGAGCAAACGAATTGAATATCGTGACTGAAGCCTTGCGCCAACACCATCGCAAGGGTCACCCATCGGGCCTTGCAATCCGCTATGTTCTGGAGACCGAATTGCAACAGACGAGGGCAAGATGAACACAATCGCCCCAGCAGCCGGAATTCCCGTGGGTATCCGGCCGCCAAAGAGCTGGTCGGTGGTGGCTTGGGCTGGTGTCGCCACTCTGTCGGTCCTGATTAGCTACTTAATCACGGCGTTGCTAGGCTTGGCCAGCCTACTTTTCGGATTGTTGCTGCTGTTTTCAATCCTGACTGATCATATTTCGGTTCTGGGCGTTATCCTGTGCGTGTTTACGCTCGTTGTCGGGGGAACTCTCTTGTGGGCACTCGTGCCTCGCAAAATCCCCTTGCAAACCGACGGCGTGCCCATCTCGTTGTCACGCGAGACGAACCTCCGTGCGGAAATCCAAGCACTCGCGGCAGCTTTAAACGAGAAGATGCCCGACGAGGTTTATCTCATCCACCAAGCCAATGCGGCGGTGCTTCAACGCGACAAGAAGCGGATACTGCTACTCGGCCTGCCAGTGCTGCAGTTGCTGACCGTTTCTCAATTTCGAGCCGTACTCGCCCACGAATTCGGGCACTTTTATGCGGGCGATACGCGTTTGGGTCCGTGGGTCTTCCGTGCGCGCATGAACATGGCGCAAGTCTTGAAACGGCTGGGTGACGATTCCGCCATTTTGTCTATCATTAGTCGTTGGGCCGTAGTTGCAGTCTTACGATTGCTTCTCATCGGCGGCCTGTCACTTTGGTGGAACTTCTTCAATCGAGTCACGCAGCACGTTTCACGAAAGCAAGAGTTTCGTTGCGATGAATTGGCCTGCTATCTGGGCGGCTCGGAGAATCTAGAAAAAGGTCTCTGCTCCATACATCATGCCGCGATCACTTTTCCGCCGTACTGGAATCAGGTTGTGGTGCCGATTGCTGCTGGAGGATTCCGCCCGCAACTCGCCGATGGTTTTGCGCGGTTTGTTCAGGTTCCCGAAATAGCGAATGCGGCATCGGCTTTGGTTCAAAAGCAGCTTGACGCAGACACTGTCAAGCCGCTCGATTCTCACCCGCCACTGAATGCGCGCGTCCAAAACGCGCGCAGGCTTGCGATCGTGGCGGCCGGCGAAGACACCCGGCCCGCGGTTCACCTAATCCAGGACTTACCTTCGCTCGAACTGGAACTGCTGATAAGGCTCATGCCGGCGCTAAAGCCTTCCGAGTTGAAGCCCCTGTTCTGGGATAGCGTTGGATCGGAGGTCTACCTTCCGCTCTGGCGAAGCCAAGCAGCAAAGGTTGCTCCGGCTCTCGTGGATTACACCACCCATAGGCTGTCGGCAGCCCTGGCAAACCTGAACAACATCGCCGCTTTGATCCCGGATCCCGTGGATACTCTGCTGACCCGAGAACAGCGTGCGGCTCGCGCCGCGGAAGCGATCTCGCAAGCACTAGCATTGGCCTGTGTCGATCACGGCTGGAAACTCCATGTTCAGCCTGGGCAGTTATACGTTGAGAACGAAAACGGTACTAAGGTGCATCCACCGTCCCTGATTCAGGCCCTCCAAAAACCGAACGTTCGTGAGGATGCCTGCGCTGAGTTCTGCGCGAAACATGGAATCGGTGATTGGCCGCTGGCACAACCATCAGCGCCAGCAAACACCGTTTCTTAAGGCCGGGGCTTGTCATCTGTCATAAGCCGCTCCTATCAACCCGATTACGCCGCACTGGTTCTCGATATATTGCACATGTAGCAACTTGACGATTCGAATCTGGCCAATCCTTCTTCTCGGTTTCGGAGCCTTAATTGCGCTTGTGGGGCTCTCCGGATGGCTCGCTTACCAGCGTGCCAAAAGCACGTATAGCGGAATCTCGGAACTTTACGAAACGGAGCACAAGACGCAGGAGTCGCTCGCACAGATCCGGTACGACATCGATACCTCAGCGATCCTGCTTCGGGATCTCTTGTTGGATCAGAAACTTTCGGTCGGCAGCGCGAAAGCCGAGTTGGCGCGATTGCGGGTGTCCACGCAGAATCAATTGGCGTTACTGGATCAGCTGGTGCCAAAGAGCCAAGTCAAACGTTTAGCAAAGCTGCGAACCCAAACGACCGACTATTGGACGTCGGTGAATCCTGTCCTCACGGAAACACCGCCGCGACTGGGTTTGGCGGCCGAGCTTTCGCTCCTACAGACTCAAATTTTCCCGCATCGCCAAGCGGCGCTGCGTGTCATCGCCGAAGTAGGGAAGCTCAGCTTTGAGGCTTTTGAGGCGAGAAAGAAAGAGATTGACGCGCGAGATGCGGGGCTGGCCGTTTACTTGGGCAAGATTATAGGCATTACTCTGCTGATTGCGATCGCGGTGGCCGGCGTCAGCGTACTGACAATGCATTCACTGGAACGCACGGCAGATTTGCAACACAGACAGGTGCAGGAAGCAGAGACAGGACTGAGAAAGCTTTCGCAACAGCTTGTGAGCGCGCAAGAAGAGGAGCGGCGTAGCCTATCGCGCGAGTTGCACGACCAAGTCGGCCAGGTTCTCACCGCGCTGGGGATGTCGCTCGGAAACCTTGAAAAGGCGCTGGCTCCGTACGAGGGCAGCACACTCACTGAACTGGAGCTTTCGAAGCGGCTGGTTGGACAAGCCCTGCGATCGACGCGGGACCTGGCGATGGGCCTGCGGCCGACGATGCTCGACGATCTTGGGCTAGGGCCAGCCCTCGAGTGGTATGCTCGCCAACACGCAAAATTGTATGGCATTCCCGTGTCTGTTCATGTCGACGCCGCACTCGATGATCTTTCGGACGCACAGAAAACCTGCGTGTATCGCATTGTGCAGGAAGCACTCAACAACTCGGCAAAGTACGCGCAAGCAGAAAATGTCACAGTGACGCTGGCAGTGAGCGGCCAAGACATAGCGCTAGCGATTATTGACGACGGAATAGGATTCGATCCGGGCGGCAGTGCAGGACGCGGGTTGGGCCTGCTCGGGATGCGGGAGCGCATTGCACAATTGGGCGGATCGTTGGCGATCGAATCCGGTGCCGGGCAAGGTACCCGGATCCGCGCCGATTTGCCGCGTGTTCAGGTGAACGCATGACGGGCCGCACACGGATCCTGCTGGCGGACGACCACGGGATTGTGAGACAAGGCCTGCGGTCGGTTCTCTCCCGCGACACCGATTTCGAGATTGCCGGTGAGGCGTCCGGCGGACGGGAGGCTGTAGTGCTGGCGGCGAAGCTCCAGCCGCACGTTGTGATCATGGATATCGCGATGCCCGATCTGAGCGGCATCGAAGCAACTACCCAAATCTGCAAAGAATCGCCGGAAATCAAGATCATCATCCTGAGCATGCACTCGGACGAGACCTACATCCTCCGGGCGCTGAATGCCGGCGCGAAAGGTTATCTCTTGAAAGACTCGGCTGAGGTAGATCTGGTGCGCGCAGTTCACGCCGTGTGCAAAGGGCGGCCGTTCTTCAGCCCTGAAATTACGGAAGTGCTGCTCGAGGATTATATGCGGGCTCTGCAGCAAAGAAAGCTTCAGGATTCGTACGACCTCTTGACGGGGCGCGAGAAGGAGGTGCTCCAGCTGCTGGCTCACGGCAAGAGTAACAAGGAAGTCGCGACCGCTCTGGACCTGAGTACCAATACAGTTGAGAGCCATCGGGCGAGCCTTACGAAAAAGCTGAACCTGCACAATACCGCGGAAATCGTTCTTTATGCGGTGCGCAAGAAGATTGTCAGTTCGTGAGCCCTGCCGGCCCGTTCATGCCAAAAACTTCGTGTCCTCAAGTGTTTACCGGAGGGCGTTCGGCTGGTTTTTTCCATAGACTGGACTTGGCCGATAAGGCGGAGGAATAAAAATGTTTCCAAAAGCGTTTATTGCAAGCTTAGCGTTTACGTTTGTGGCCGGTACATGCGTGGCCGCAGACGCCCCGAACTTCACGGGACACTGGCAAGTCGATCCCACGAAGAGCAAGTCAGAATCCGAGCGAACGTTAGCTCTTGACGTGATTCAGGATGGCCAGAAGGTGACATTCACCCGGCTTTACGAAGATGACGGAAAGCAGGTGACCGCTAAGATGACCTGCACGGTAGGCGGCCCGGACTGCGTTTTCCTGGAAAACGGTCACAAGGCAAAAGGATCTTTGTGGTACGACGGCCAAAAACTTGTCGTGTTAAAGACTGATGGCGACAAGCATGACAGCACCGTTGAGTGGCAGCTCCAACTGGTGGACGGCGGCAAGACACTAAAGGTTAATCGCGAGGTGATGGAGCCCTCTGACCACGTAGAGAAACTTGTATTCGTCAAGACCGGGTCGGCCCCTAGCGCTGTTTCCTAAGAGCAGCAGCCAATTCTCAGATGCGCCCGAGCCGCCTTCCAAAGAAGCGGCCACTGAGCGAGTACGCCGTCATCGGCCGGTACGACGGCTATGGGGGAACGCTCGCGCTACAATCGCTGCCTAGGTTATGGTTGGCAGTCAGTGCGATCAGCAGGCTCGAAGCGGCGGCGACCAGGCATGTGCCTGGTCACCTCCGGCTCGGGTATCGCCCCTGACCACGGAAGCAATCCACGCGACAGCGGTTAGCGGCCGCCAGCACCCCAGGAGAAAACGATGCTATCTCCGATTATCGGTCTTCACCATGTAACGGCAATCGCCTCAGAGCCGCAGCAGAATCTCGATTTCTATACGCAGGTGCTTGGGCTTCGGTTCGTAAAGCGCACTGTGAATTTCGATGACCCCGGCACTTACCACTTCTACTTCGGTGATGACGCGGGATCCCCGGGAACGATACTCACCTTTTTTCCCTGGCCGGGCGCTCACAGAGGACTGGCCGGAGTTGGCGAAGTAACTAAGACAGCATTCAGCGTGCCGCTGGCGTCTTTGGATTACTGGATGCAGCGATTGAGCGACCTGGGCGTTGCCTCAGAACGCAGCGCGAAACGCTTTGAAGAAGAGGTACTGACGCTTGCCGATCCGGACGGCATGAAAGTGGAGATTGTGGCTCACGCGGAGGTGAGCGGCGGGAACGCCCCGAGGTTCGCTGCGGTCCCGCCAGAGCATGCGATTCGCGGCTTCTTTGGCGTTACGCTGTATGAACAACGCGCAGAGCCAACGGCAGAGATCCTGAACGTGATGGGCTTCCGCAAGGTTGCCGAGGAGGGCGAGCGGCTGCGGTTTGCCGCGGAGGGAAACGCACTGGGTAATCACATCGATCTTTTGATCAATGCGAATGGCGCCTATGGACGCTCCGGCGCAGGCTCGGTGCACCACATTGCGTTTCGCGCGGCGGACGATGCGGCGCAGCGAGACTGGCGGAAGGAGATAGCCAAGCACTTAGAGGTGACACCGATTCTCGATCGAACTTACTTCCATTCCATCTACTTTCGGGAGCCCGGCGGCGTGCTGTTTGAACTGGCGACCGATCCACCGGGGTTCACGTTCGATGAGCCGCTGGAGTCGCTCGGGGAGGAACTTCGGATTCCCGATTGGCTGGAGCCTAAGCGCGGGGTTATCGAACGGCGGCTCACTCCCATCACTCTCCACAAGGAAATGCCGCCGATCGAACTACAGAGTGCTCCAGGGAAAACGGTTTGAACAACGATCCTCATCGCGAGGGAGCGGTCTCCCACTTCGGTTCGCCGATGGGTGCGGCGAAGGGCGCGGTGATTCTGCTTCACGGGCGGGGCGGCTCCGCGGAGGATATCCTTTCGCTGGCCAGGGCGATGTACTTTCCAGAGCTTGCCTATCTGGCACCGCAAGCAGCTAGCAACAGCTGGTATCCCTACTCTTTCCTGGCGCCACTGGAGCAAAACGAACCGTGGCTTTCATCGGCCCTCAAGAAAGTAGCAAAGACGTTGCAGATCGCGAAAGACGCGGGCATTCCGGCAACGCGCATCGTCATGTGCGGGTTTTCGCAGGGAGCGTGTCTGGCAACGGAGTTCGTGGCGCGCCATCCTGAGCGGTATGCGGGGCTGATTGCCTTCACGGGAGGCCTGATCGGTCCCCCAGGCGACGAGTTGATACATGTTGGCGAACTGAAGCATACGCCGGTTCTCTTCAGTTCGGGTGATCCCGATCCGCACGTTCCCTGGCAACGAGTCGAGCAGTCGGCCGAAGTGCTAAGCGGGATGGGAGCGGCGGTGGCGACCCGGCGTCACGAGGGACGTCCTCATACGATTACAAGTGAAGAATTGCAACTCGGCAGGGATCTGATTGGCCAGGCTTTCGGCAATAGCGGGCCGAACGTGAAAGAATAGGCGCAGAGAGCGAAACACCGGCCTTTGCCGGCAGACTTTTTGGATCTGCTCTCGTCCCCGGGAACCTTCTTTGGAGATAGAAGATAGAGAGACAACCCAGACCGGCGCCGCGCGGGTGACTCTCCGGTTGGAGCGTAAGCACCCTCTGGCAATTCGCTGGATGCACTGGATCAACTTTCCCGTGCTGTTCATCATGATTCTCAGCGGCATCCGCATTTATTGGAACGACTCCGACAATGCGCATCTTCACCCCCACGCGGTTTACCGCATCGGCCTCGGCTCATTCACGCTGCTTCGCATATTCCCTGCCTCGGTATGGAAGGCGCTCAATATTCCCTGGCACGTCACGCAGGGCATGGGCGATCACTTCTTCTTCATGTGGATCTTTGCGATCAACGGCATCGCTTATGCTGTATTCCTTGCGATCTCCGGCGAATGGCGGTTCCTGGTGCCTGAGCGGAAGAGCTTGGCAGAAAGCCGGCAAGTATTGCTCGCCTATTTGCGCTTGCGGAAAGATCCTCCGGCGCACTGGAAGTACAATGCAGCACAGAGAATTGCATACAGCACGGTGATTCTGATGGGACTTGGCAGCCTTCTCACGGGCCTGGCTATTTATAAGCCCACGCAAGCGCACTACCTGACGACGCTGCTGGGCGGTTATGAACTAGCGCGATGGGAACATTTCTGGCTGACCATTGGTTTCTGCGTGTTTTTCCTGGTGCATGTGGTGCAGGTCGCCTTTGCCGGATGGAACGTTTTTCGCGGCATGGTGAGCGGTCTTGAAATCAAGGGAGTGACGGAGCCCTCACTGGAAGCAGAGAGAAGAAGATGGCGATAAGCAAACACCAGGCAAACGCTCCAGTGTCGAGCGCCGATGTAAAGGGCAACCTTGCGACGGACGCAGAGGTCCTGGCGGCATCACGTAAGTCGACGCGCCGGAGTTTCGCCGTAGCAGCATTGGGCGCAGCGGCAGGAGCGGGTTTTTGTTATTGGGTATCAGACAGCCCTTCTGACGGCATGCAGACGTGGCCGAGGCGTCGCGCGCTTCAGGCGAACGCAAAGATCGCCAGGGCCGTGTTTGACGAGCGGGCGCTCGCTCCCACTTACCCTCGGAGCCACGCCGAGCAGTTACGCATCAATGGTCTTATCGGGCTGAAACGGGCCATGGCAACAGAGAGTTGGCGTCTACAGCTAGTGGGTGTGGCGGAGCCGACGAAGTTCCCGCAGTACGTTCCTGACGTAACAGCATGGGAGTACACGTACGGGAACAACAAGGTGAATGAAGGTGACCATTTCGCGTCGATACCCGCCGAGCCGACATTGCGGGCCGGCGATGTGTTTCGGGAGCGTGCCGGGAAGCGGCAACGCGGGTTGGAGGAGGCGGGTCCAAGCCGGTCGACTCTGGCTGAGGGTACGCCCGGACTGCTGCTGACGATTGCAGACTTGCTGAAATTGCCGAAGCACGATCTGGTAACGCAATTCAAATGCGTCGAAGGTTGGAGCCAGATTGCTCAATGGGGCGGCGTGCGCATGGCCGACTTTCTCGCAGCCTATCCACCGGCACGAAAACCCGACGGCAGTCTTCCACGCTACGTGTATATGGAGACCCCGAACGGTGACTACTATGTCGGATACGATATGGCAGTCTGCCGGCATCCGCAAACCCTGCTTGTCACCGAGATGGCCGGCAAACCGCTTACCCAGCTCCACGGGGCACCGCTACGACTGCACGCGCCGACCAAGTATGGCTATAAGCAGATCAAGCGGATCGGCCTGATCGCCTATACGGATGTGAAGCCGGACGATTACTGGACCAAGCTTGGTTATGACTGGTATGCCGGACTTTAGCGCTGGTGGTTGCGGCGATGTCAGATGGCCGAGAGGCCGCCGTCGACAGACAACTCTACTCCATTGACGAAGCTCGAATCGTCTGAAGCAAGAAACAGTGCGACTGTGGCGATTTCTTCAGGATGACCCATCTTTCCGCGAGGGATCAGGGATTCGAACATTTTCTTCGCCTCCTTGGTGAGAACTTCTTCCTGCATCGGTGTGGCAATCGGCCCCGGAGCGAGCACGTTCACCCGGATATTCCTGCCCTTCAGCTCGTTGAGCCAGGTGCGTGCGAATGAGCGCAATGCCGCCTTGCTCGCCGCATACACGCCGAAACCAGGGAAACCCTTCACTGAAGCAACTGTACCGGTCATGATGATCGAGCCGCCATCGTTGAACAGCGGCAACGCCTTCTGAACCGTAAACAGAGTTCCGCGAGCATTCAGGCTGAAAGCCGTATCGAAGTGCTGTTCGGTAATCTCGCCCAGTTTGGCGGATTCGCCGGTGCCGGCGCTCGCAAACAGGACGTCGATCTTTCCCTTTTCCCGCTTGACCGTATCGAACAGGCGGTCGAGGTCGTCGAGATTGGCCGCGTCGCCGCGCACGCCGGTCACGTTCCGGCCAATGAGCGTGACAGCCTCGTCGAGCGTCTGCTGCCTTCTGCCCGTGATGAAGACGTAGGCACCTTCTTGAACAAACCGCTTCGCGCTCGCCAGCGCCAAGCCGCTCGATCCGCCCGTAACGACTGCAATCTTACCTTCAAGTTTTCCCATAATTACTCTCCTTCGTAGACGTGTAGAATTCACTACAGTAGGGTAGATGTCCTTGACGGTGGACAAGAGCCGTCCGAACGTCTCGACTTTTTGTCTATTCGTCCAAAAAAGGAAGCTCAGTTGGACCCGATCACAGACATTTTCCGAACGATGCACGTCACCGCCTTCGGTCTGCACAGGCTCGAAGCCACAGCCCCGTGGGGCGTCGCACAGGAAAAGCAGGCTAACGAAAAAGCCAGCCCTTCCGACAAAAAGATGCCAGCGACAGATTTGGCGCATTTCGTGATGCTTTCGCGCGGCAACTGCTGGCTGAGTGTGGAGGGGATTCGGGAGCCGATGCCCCTCACCGGTGGTGATTGCTTTTTGCTGGCCCGGGGAACTTCGATTGTTTTGCGCGACAGCCCGCGAACACGCCCGAGGTGGAGTTTCCGCGAGATCAGGGCCAAAGCCGACAGCAATGTCGCTCATTGTGGAGGTGGTGGGGCGCCGACGACAATCGTGTGTGGGTCGTTGAGTTTCGATCGCGCCAGCCTGAAGCCCATCACTCAGTTATTGCCGAGCTTCATCCTGATAAAGGCCGATCAGGCACGCACGCTTGCTCTGCACAACACAATGCAGGCGCTGGCGGCGGAAATGGCAGAACAGGTGCCGGGATCTGAAGTAGTGGCGACCCGCCTAGCCGAGGTTCTGTTTATTCAAACACTCCGGGCGCATATCGCGTCGGTACCGGAACGCAACAAAGGATGGCTTCGCGCGATTTTCGACCCTCAACTGGGCACCACCTTGAATGCCATTCACCGAAATGTGAATACACCCTGGACGGTCGGATCCCTGGCCGAAGCGGCGGGCATGTCTCGCTCCGCCTTCGCAGCACGTTTTAAAGAGCTACTCGGACAGACACCACTGGAATATGTGACCGAGTGGAGGATGCAGAAGGCGATGCAGTTACTACAACAGCGTGACCAGAAGCTCACGCACGTTGCCCGTTCGGTCGGTTACGAATCCGACGCTGCGTTCAGTAAGGCGTTCAAGCGAGTTGTCGGGGCCAATCCCAGTGAATACCTTAAGCGTGGTTTTGAAGGCCAGGCTAATGCCGGAATGGCCGAGGCTTTTTGAAGGAGAGGCTTGTGAGTTCGGGCGGCGGCATCAGGCGAACGCGCGCCGATCATTTTCGCGGAGGGAACTCGTTCCGGCAACCGCTTGGCATTGCTCGCGGCAAGGGATGGGCTTTCCTGTTTTCTGGTCGAATACTTCCAACTTTGGTTGAGGCTTGCACTGGTAAAGCCGAGCAGCCTGGGCACTGGGAGGATAGCCTTTGTCCCATCCGAAGCAGAGCACGGCGCGAACTTCGGTCTGAGCCGATGGCGAACGCTGCGTTGCCTCTGGACGGCGACTACCGAGCGGTCTTGCTGTTTACTGATTCGAATCGCAGGTTCCGGTTAGCTGACGTGCAGAGGTACGAGCAAACATGGAACGGGATACGAACGCCAGCAGGAAACTCCTTCTGCTGCGACCGCCGTTCACCTGCGCGACCCTGGTGAAGAGAGCAGTCACGTGATCTGAGTTTGCTTACATCTGAGTACACCCTCGCATGACTCCATCGACTCCGTTACATATCGTCGCTGCAAGTGCGGCCGCATTCCTGGCCGGGGCTATCAACTCGGTCGCCGGGGGCGGCACACTCATCACGTTCCCGACTCTCATCGGTCTCGGCCTCCCTTCTGAAATCGCTAATGCAACCAATACGGTTGCCATTTGGCCAGGCGCACTAGGCAGTATGTGGGGCTTCCGCCGAGAGATCCGAGAGATCGACCGGCGCTGGGCCTGGCTCGCAGTTCCTAGCTTTCTCGGAGGCGCCATCGGGGCCACGCTCCTTCGCATCACCCCGCCATCGGTCTTCGACCACCTGGTACCGTTTCTAATCCTGTTCGCAACCGTGCTGTTCACAATTCAGGGGCCAATTCAAGCACGCCTGCGGAAAAGGGCAAGGCCACCTGCAACAGTGCATGTGTCATTCATCCCCGCACTCATTGCGCAGTTCTTTATAGCAATCTACGGAGGCTATTTCGGAGCCGGAATCGGGATTTTAATGCTCTCCGCGTTGAGTATCGCCGGTATGAGCGACATTCTTCAGATGAGCGGCCTAACCAGCTTCTACGGACTGTGCATCAACGGAGTGGCGGCGGCACTGTTCATCGCCGCACATATGATCGATTGGCGGTATGTACCGTGGATGGCCGTCTCGGCGATTATCGGTGGGTACGGTGCGGCGGGCATCGCTCGTAAAATCGGCAAGGTGGTTGTGCGGCGGTTCGTTATTGGTGTGGGATTTACAATTGCAGTGGTTATGTTTCTTCGAGTGTTCAATTAGGCAAGCGCCCGCGCTTCCTGGCCGACGTGCCTTTTTCGCAACGCTTCAAGACGTTGCGGACTACATGAGAGACGGGGCGAAAATGCTTCTGCGATTACGGCAAGCTAGCGTATTCCGATTTTGCTTGCTTCAGAATCGGAATGTCGGGATCGGCATCTTTCCAATCCGAGAGGAAATCCTGATACGCAGATTTGGCTGCGGCCGCACTGCCCGACAAAGCTAATCCTCTGGCTAGCTGGAGGCGAGCCACCACTCCCACCGGGTCGCTCCAAACAAGGGGAGGGTCCTGGACGATCTTTGCGGAATTCCGCAACAGCCTTGGGTCCCTGACGCCCCGATAAGAAGGACATTCCACGGACATAGGCGGGGTACAGATTTCCGAAAAAGCCGAACCAGCTGCAGGGCGGGCCCATTTCATAGGGAATGGAAACTTGTAACAAGTCGACAGCGTTGGCGGAATTGCCTTTATGAAGAAACACGAGCGCTCGGACCACCGGCACGTAGCTGAAATTCGAACAGGTGTCTTCGTTGAAACGCCGTTCGAGGTCGTTTGCGAGGGACTGTGACTGGGTAAGATCTCCCAGAATTCCCGCAACAAACGCGGCGCCGTACTCGACATCACGAGCATTCGAAAGAGCCAGCGCCGCTGTCGCGCTTCGCCGGGCCTCCATTGCGTTCCCGAACAATGCTTCACGCACCGCGGCTCCTACTTCGAACATCGCCGCTCGTTCTTTCTGGCCCCCTTGCCGCGCAATGCCGACGGCTCGGCGTGACATTGTTCTAGCGGCTTGCAGATGCCCGGCAGATGCCAACACGAAGGCCTGTGCGTTCGTTAACCAATCCTCTGCTCCGGGCTTTTCCCGAGCCAGGTTGACTTGCCGGTTCATGCCTCCGCTGTCGCCCTTCAGGAACCCGATGTAATAGGGCAGCAAGATCAAATCGGGAAATTCGAAATTCCGCTCGCTGGCTTGTTGAATCACTTTCTCTGCCTCGCCGAAACGCGCGAGAAACACGTACGCCCAAGCTAAATTGGCGTATCCCGGGGGGAAAGTTGAGTCCGCCCCGATGGAGCGCTTGCCTTCCTGGGCTCCCTTTTCGTATTGGCCGAAACTCTGATAAATGCCGGACAACAGTGCGTGCGCATCCCGATCGCGGGGATATGTCTGTGTCCACAACTCGCCCATCCGCCGAGCCTTCTCAAGATTCCCGGTTACCTGAAGATCATAGGACAGCGTAATAAAGAATCGCTCGCGATCGCTAGCTCGGTTCCGTAACTGATAGGCCTTGGTGATGTTCTCCGCCGCCAAGGCAGACTCCCACGTATCGCCGTAGGAACGCCCGAGTGACGCGTACGCCATCGCGAAGTTAGGGTCGATTTGAATGGCACGCTGCAGCAGCGGCACGGAGCCGGCAGGATCTGGTGAGAGCGCGATTTTAAGAGCGGCACTGTATTGCTTCAATGCTTCGAGAGAAGGTGTAGTTGCCTCTGCGAGGGGAGTTGCAAGTTGTTTGACGGTGGCAAGCGATTCGCCCACTTGCGTCCTGAACTTCCTGGCCATCTGGCTAAGCACATTCAAGACCTCCTCTTTTCTGGCCGCCTGCACCTGTTCGTTGTCGATGACATCGCCCGTCCGGCAATTCTTTGCGCGCAGCCCCAGAACATAGCGGCTGCCAAAGCTTGTGATCGAGCCATCGAGAATCGCCGCGGCTCCAGTTCTCTCGCATATCTCCCTGGCAATTTCGAAAGTTAGCGGTGTGTCTGCCGAACGGTTCATCAGGGCCAAAGTCGCTTGTATTCGCTCGTCGGGAACCAGACTAAGAAACGGAGACTGCTCCAGTTCTATGGCTAGGCCTTGGCGAAGCGTACCGTTAAAAACAGGGTCGCCCGTCTTGTTTTCAAACTCGGCGAGAACAATCGTGTCCTTCGCGCCGAGCGCGTGCTTGCCCCGAACATAGAAGAACACCCCCGCCGCGAATCCTAACGCGAGCAGGCAAGCCAACGCGGCGAAAGCCCGAGGCTGAGCGATGGGCGCGCGGTGCTTTACGGGGGGAGCACTGTCTGAAGACGATTTCTGGAGCTTTCTCAGGTCCGTGCAAAGGGCTTCTGCGCTGGAGTACCGGAGTTCGCGACGCTTCTCCAACAGTCGGCCGACGATGCGATCGAATTCGGGCGGCAGTTCGGGATTGGCGGTGCTCGGAGCAGCTGGATCGGCGTTTAGTATTGCTTCTACAGTCAGTATGTTGTTACTTCGCGCGAAAGGTTGTCGGCCCGTCGCAAGCTCGCTGAATAGGATGCCGAGAGAAAAGAGATCGCTGCGGCCATCGATCTCCTCACCCCGAGACTGCTCGGGAGACATATAAGCAGCTGTTCCGGCGATCGTGCCCTCGAACGTGAGCGACTCGTCGTGCGGGCGGCTCTCCGTCGTCAGGGCGGGGATCCACTTTGCCAAGCCGAAGTCCAATACCTTCACCTGTCCGCGACCTTTCCCGACGAGGAAGATGTTCCCTGGTTTGATGTCGCGGTGAACGATGCCTTTAGCGTGTGCCGCTTCGAGAGCATTGGAGATTTGAACGCCGATTTCCAGGAGTTCGGGAAGGGTTAGATGTCCCTCCCGAATCCTATGCTGAAGACTTTGGCCCTCGAGCAGTTCCATAACGATGACGGGTTGCTTGTCATGCACCTCCACTTCGTAAATCGTGCAGATGTTCGGGTGATTCAAAGAAGAAGCCGCGCGTGCCTCACGCTCGAAACGTTCTAGCGCTCTAGGATGGCGCGCCAGATCCGCGGGCAGAAACTTTAACGCAACTCGCCGCCCCAAGCGCGTGTCTTCGGCCTCGTACACGAAACCCATGCCTCCCCTACCTAGCTTGGCTACGATCCGGTAGTGCGAAATCACTTGCCCGAGAACCTCAGGCTCCGTGCTGGATCGATCAGCGGAAGGGTGTCCCGACTCAGATAGCACCCGAGCCGCCACGTCCACGGCCGCGGACTCAAGGAAGTTTTCCGCCTTTCCGTGCAAAGCCAGCAAGCATTCTAATTCCACTCGGAGGTGCTCGTCCCTTAAGCAAGTCTCTTGAAGGAAAGCGGCTCGTTGGCTCTCCTCTATTTCCAGCGCCGAGTGGAAGATCTCGTCGATTCGCCGCCAGCGCTCCGCCTGCATCCAGTTCTAACGGGTCAGCTCGCCGAGCAACCAAACCTTGGCGAACTTCCAATCCCGCATTACCGTTTCAGCAGAGATCTTCAACACTTCAGCAGTTTCTTTCACGCTCAAGCCACCAAAGAATCGAAGTTCAACCACTTGACCCTTTCGCGCATCAAGGGCTGTCAGCCGGCTCAACGCTTCGTCCACGGCCACCAGATCGCGGCCAACTTCCCGCGACACCGCCAGTGACTCATCGAAGGTAATTCGGGCAGCGCCTCCTCCGCGTTTTTGATACTGCCGCGCTCGGAAGAAGTCCACTAGGATGGCTCTCATCTGGCGGGCGCAAATGGCGAAGAAGTGGGCACGATTCTGCCACGAGACCTGCTTCACGTCGAGCATTCGGATGTACAGTTCGTTGATGAGCGCCGTGGTTTGCATGGAGTTGTCGCGCCGCCCGCGAGATATAGAACGCTTGGCGGAACGATACAACTCTTCATAGATGATGGGGGTCAAGCTCTGAAGCGCCTGCTCATCACCGCGATTCCAGGCTTCGAGCAACTCGGTTATTTCGTGGGTAGGTAGCGTCTCTATGAACCAAATGGCCGAGCTAAGTGCTAGAATTCTCGTGAGTCTATCACGAAGTTTGTCACGCGCCGGGATTGCCGTTCCGCAGGCTCGCGAAAGTTTTTTGCCGTGTAATGACATTTTTCGAGCAGGGTTCTCGATTCTCTTCGTGAGGGCAATGAAGACCTTCGAAAGGACAAGGAGAGAAAACATGAACTCGATATTCCGAACCTGCATACCTGCGATTAGTTTGGCGGCTCTCGTAAGCGCTCAACAGCACTATAAAATCACAGAGCTCAAGCCGCTACACGGTGGTAACTTCAGCCAAGCTTTCTCTGTGAACAACATTGGTCTGATAGGCGGCCAGTCAAACAACACGGACGCTGCGCAACGAGCTGTCATTTGGGTGAGAGGTTGGAGTAGCCCAATCCTTATCGAGAGTCCCGCCGGGGTGAATAGCGCAATCTATGGAATCAATGAGAAGGGTCTGGCCACGGTACAATCCGAACTTTCGGAGCCGGACCCCAATGCGGAGAATTTTTGTGGCTACGGGACGGACCGAAAGTGTCTCCCCTTTGCCTGGCAGAACAATACTCTGACGCAGCTTCCACTGTTAGGAGGCAATAACGGCGCCATAGGTGGAATTAACAATCGGGGCGAGATTTCAGGTTGGGCAGAGAACGGCACATATGATTCCGAATGCGCGGCGCCCCAGAAGCTTGACTTCGAAGCCGTGGTTTGGAAAATAAGGCCCAGCACCGGATGGGGTACGAAGCCTATTGAGATGCGGCGACTTCGTCCTCTTTCCGGCGACACCGTTTCGATGTCGATTTGGATTAACGATCGAGGCGAAGCTGTGGGCACTTCGGGTAGCTGCGCAGATACAGGTCTTCTTCCGCTCGGGCATGGTGCGCATGCTGTGCTGTGGGATGAAAATGGGACGCCCTTGAACATCGGTGAACTCGATCCTAACCACGAGTTTGGAGGCATCGCTCTGTCCATCAACAACAAGAGCCAAGTAGTTGGCGGCGCGAATCAACCGGGCGGTTCGTTCTTACCGTTTCTGTGGAACAGGCAGACCGGGGTCCGAGTGCTGGGGCTGCTGCCTGGGGGAGTTGGAGGCGGTGCTGTGGCAATCAACGACCACGGCGACGCCATAGGGCAGTCGTTCGATGCTGACGGCATCCCCAGCCCGGTTTTTTGGCAGGATGGTGGCACTCCAAAGAACCTCAATGATCTCGCCCCCCATTCTCCTTTGCATCTACTGTGGCCGACAACAATCAATGAACGGGGCGAAATTTCCGGCTTCGGCGTAACGGCAGATGGAGACATCCATGGCTTCCTCGCAACGCCGCACAAGGGTAAGGCAGATGAGGACGGATGTGCTTCCGATGGCGACATCCGGCCGCCGGTTCTCACCGAGAATCTCAGATCGGCGATGCGCGGCCGATTCGAGGCCCATCGTCGATGAGAGACAGCCAGGCTAATACCTTCTTCAAGATCAAGTCTGGCTTAATCCTCGGCGCGATTGAGTGCGGATGAGTATTCGCGAGATTGGTCAGGGCCAAAAATCTGGTAAGCACCCGAAGGAATTCTTAAACAGAGTGTTCCGTCGACACCCAGAATTCCAGAGGCCCTGACCTTCCGTTGCGCTTGTGAGCCATGCTGGTGTGCAGTGAGTTAACGTGTCATGGCTAGTGGGCAAGTGCCACGGGAACGTCGTTGATCAATCCCCATTGCTGTTGGAGAGTGAAAGGCTGAGTTGGCCCTTGACCCTGGTAGAGGACATACCATGTTCCGTTCGAAGGTCGCCAAAGGACAAAATCTGAATTCCCATCCTGGTTGATGTCGATAAGGAAAGGCTCGTCGCCCGGCAGCCCCCATTGGCGTTGAATGTCTGGTTGTGGGTAGAGGGTGAACACGCTGCTCAGAGAAATGTCCCGGATGTTGAACGAGACGTACCAAGTTCCGGTTGAGGGTCGCCAAACCGTGAAGTCTGTCCGCCTATCAGCGGTGAGATGCCCAATAACCGGCACGTCGCCCGGCAGCCCCCATTGGCGTTGAATGTCGGGAGTGGGATAAGTGCTACCGGTGCCGGAGAACGAAACGTACCAAATACCATTCGCCGGGCGCCAGACGGTGAAATCGGCTCTGCCGTCGCCATCGAAATCGGCTGCAAGGGGAGTGTCTCCAGGTAAGCCCCACTGGCGAACGATGGCTGGACCGCCACTCCTGCTGGGAATTACGTACCAAGTTCCCGTTGAGGGACGCCAGACGGCATAATCAGTTTTCCCATCGCCGTCATAGTCACCCGGAACCGGGACATCCCCAGGGAGCCCCCATTGTTTCACGGCGGCGGTTGAAGTTCGACTCAAGATCACCCACCACATGCCGGTCGATGGGCGCCAAATGGCGTAGTCGGTTTTTCCGTCGCCATCGTAATCTCCCGGGACAGGAACGTCGCCGGGAAGGCCCCACTGCTGGATGGTACTTGTGAGTGGGCTCCCCGCGTTGAGGTTGAGCGCGTACCAAATGCCGTTGGACGGGCGCCAAACAGCGAGTGCGGGCGGGGTGGTGTTCGGCTCCTCAGTGATCGGAACGTTCAGGCCAGCGATTTGCAGACTCCCGTTTTGCAAGGAAGAGCTAGTGTTTGGTGCGACCGAGAACTGTACGACTCTAGATGCGGAGGACGCCGTTGAACTCACGATCCTGATCCAGCTGGAGTTACTGACCGCCGACAACGGGCATCCTGGGCCGGTAGTGACAACAATCGTTCCGACTCCACCGGCGGACGGCAGAGTCGCGCTCGCCGGAGAAACGCTGTACGGACAAGGACCCGCCGCCTGATTTACCGTAATAGTCTGATCGCCGATAGAAAATGTTCCTGAACGCGCCGCTCCTGTGTTGTTTTGCACGAATACCGTGAGTTGTCCGCCACTTCCAGAGGACAAGGAAGAGAAGGAGATCCAGTTGACAGTGGACTGCGGCAGTGAATTACAACTCGCGGTAACCTGGATGACCGCGCTCGAGGACGTGTCTGGCAGGTTCAAGACGTTAGACGAAACTGAGTATGTGCAGCCGGGCAACGAGTCTGGGCCAGATATGGTGTTGACGACGAAATCAGATAATAATCCGGAGGTGCTGTCTGCTTCCGTGATCGCAAACAGTTTGGAGGCGCTTGAGTTCCAGAAGAGATAGCGTCCATGACTGATATACGTGCTACCGCCGTTGGAAAAGCCGGGCATCGACGTTTCGTGCTGCAGGACTAACCCGTTATCTGCGTAAATCTGAAGCTGGGTACTGGCATTGGAGATCTCCGCGAGAACAGCTGTTTGCTGCCGCGCTGCGGAATCAGCGGCCCAATCCAGCGAAGTTGCTCCTCTCAAGCTCCCGTCGGCCTGAAGATCGAGGGCCGGATCAGCCGACGTGAAGAATACCTGACCGAATGAGTCTATGAGCCGAGTTCCGTCCTCACTGAGCCAGATGTTTCCGTTCGGTGTTGAAAAACCTTGATGCACCAGAGTAGCCGGACCTTGCCTAATATCCAGTTTGGAGGTTAGTGAGCCGCCGACGTATATATAGTTACGGGAGACATCCAGGCGTGGGATGTTTCCGAGAGAGGTGTCGAGAATGCCGGTTAGTGTTCCAGAAGAAAGCTGAACCGAGTTAATCTGACCCCAACTTACAGTTTGAGATGGGAAAACGTACGCGTAGCCGTTCTCAGGAAGAGCGATTCCACCGTTGTCTTGATCTACGGAGAGGGTTTGTGTCACACGATGCGTTACGAGGTCTACTATCGAAATCTTGCCACTATAACCAACGCCGGCGGCTAAGCCGTCTGGCCTTACGGAAACACTCAAGGGAGCATACGGCAGAGACACAATCTGGTCGTCGAAGCTCGCTGGATCGTAGATATGCAGCTCGTTTGGCGAAACACTCACGAAAACGAGTTTGTCCAAAGGCCTGTCGTAATCTGCTGCCACGGGTTTAAAGCTGAGGGGATTCGAGGATGCTCGATCCCCGGCACCATCCTGAGTGAGCGCGAAGGTCTCTGCGCCTAGGCTGATGGTTCCGGTCCTCGACGAGGAAGACAGGTTCGGGCGGACCAAATAAGTGAGCATCGTGTTCCCGGAACCGTAGTAGCCCGAAGTCAATACAATCCAGGAAACATCCGTCGTCGCGGCGAACGTGCAATCTTCACCGGAAATGATCTGCGCTTTTTCATAAGAACCAGGAGAACTGACCGTCGCCGAGGAGGTTTCGAATGTGGCATTACACGAATTGGGCTTAGTGAGATTGACATTCTCGATCGCAAAGTCCTGCTTCAAACCCGCGGAGGAGTCCGCTTGGGTAATCACAAACAGAGCCGTAGATGAGTTATTGTAGAAGGCCCAACGCCCGTGTGCAGGAAAGCTCTTCCCTGCCACCTGGAACGGCGTCGTTGCGAACCGCCCGACAGCGTTGAAAGACGACGAGGAATATAAGTTCACAGATAGGTCAAGGGGCGCAGTACCAGAGGCGGTTGGAGTTGCAGACTGGGCGATGGTGGCTATTTGACCTAACGAGTCGGAGCTCGCCAGACTTTGGGCGTGGGGAAAGCTCGGGATGGAGCCCAAATAGTGCATATCCTGATTGGGATCATTGGAGGCCCTGTAAACGGGACCACATGCTGAGTAGATGATCGAGCCATCGTGTGACAGCCATACCGGGCCACAGATGGGGAATACTCCAAAGTAATTCGACGGCTCGCCTCTGCCAGCGCTTAGCGGACCACCGGAAATGTCGTAGGTATGCAGGGAGTTTGGAAATGATCCGTTTTCGGTGATATAAATCTCGTTGGTTGCCGCATTCAATGTTCCTCCCGAACCGTACGCAAACCATGGACTGTTGGTTACCTGGCCCGTTGCGATCTCGATGGACATCGGCGTTCCCACGTAGCTTGGCAATACATAGATGTAGCTGGCGCCGCAGACTACCTGGCCTGTTGTGTTGTACTCGGTGGTCAAGATGGCGATGTTCAGATATGTTTTGACGACACTCGCATTTCGCAGGTCGACGTAAGAAACAGAGTTCGTCAAGGCCACTGCCGCATGGAGTCCGCTGGGGCTCAAAGAAAAGTTGAGCGGCACATCCGGAAGCGCGACAACCTGATCCGTGTGGGCCATCGGATCGTAAATGTGTAATTGATTCGGATTCGATGAGATGAAAATGACGCGGTCGAGAGCAAGGCTGTAGTCAGCCTGCGCCGGGCGAAACGACAAGCTTGCGATATCTGCATTCACGGCCGGGCAAAGAAACAAGGCCGTGGAAAGCTGCAAGCAGAGGATAAGAGAAGGAAGAATATACTTCAAGTGGCAGGGCTATCGTAACGTTCCTGACGAGAGCGAAGCAATGTCTATCGGGTTGTATTCCGTACAGAATACAACCCCGGTGACACCGAAAAACCCGCAGTACGTGATCACTTGAAAACCGACCAACGAAATGGGTTCAGGACATTGAATCTGTGAGCGGGGCATGCGCTGTGACGACGTGACAATGTCGGAGCCCTTGCGACCGGCAGCGACCCCAATCGACGATTGCGGATATGCTCGAGTGATGAAAGATTTCAGCAGAATCACCGAGGATGTTTGCAAGTTAGATTGGACGGTGGTCCGCCGGCCGCCACCTTCCAGGTAGCTCGTTATCCTGGCGCAACTCGGAAACAATCTACCAGGATGGTAAACCCCTTCCCGACTACTCGCGAACTTTATCCGCTCGGCCACCTCTACGCGGTGCCGACGCTACGGCCAGGTCGAATTCGGTAACAGCCCAAGCTAACGTCAGGCATCCAAGTTTTCGCCTAGTGGCACGTGCATCAAAACGGAGATCGTGCTCTTGAAAATCAGGCAGGAGTCTCGCGTTCAAAGTTTCCGGCCGCCATATTTGGATCGCGCCTGTAATCCGGCGGGGCCGAACTGAATACCTGGACAAGACAAAGCTATTCTCAATTCCACAAGACCGAACGATTGATACTTGCAATTGATGTTCGGCCTGTTAAAGCCATGGCCGCTTGAAATTCAATTCTAAGCATGCGAACGACTTCGGAAACGCCCGCTTCTCCCCTGTAGCCCAGGCCATAAAGATACGGTCTGCCTATCAATACGGCAGTGGCGCCAAGAGCGATGGCTTTTAAGACATCCGTTCCACGGCGGATGCCGCCATCTACTAAGACCGGGAAATGTCCATTCACTTTTTCCACCACAAAAGAAAGCGCCTCAGCCGTTGCGGGCGCCGTATCCAGGTTACGCGCCCCGTGATTAGAAACGATGATGCCTGCGACGCCCTCTTTCGTGGCTATGGAGGCGTCCTCCGCCGAAAGGATTCCTTTTAGAAGGACGGGCAGACGGGTCTGAGAACGAACCCATTCGATATCGGTCCAGGTCAGACTTGGGTTTAAGACTTGTGGGCCGAGTTCGCCCGGACGAGTTTTGAGATGAACGAACTGTACTCCCGGCGGTAAATGATAACCCGCCCGGACATCGCGGTCCCGAACGCCCCGAACGGGGCTGTCGAGAGTGACGCAAAAGGCGCGACACCCGGCGACTTCGCTCCTCTTCATCAATTCGCTGGTCACGGATCGGTCCTTCTGAACGTAGAGTTGAAACCAGAGGCAAGAGTTCGCGGCCTTGGCGATTTCCTCGATGGTGACGCTGCTCAACGTGCTCACTACGAACGTAATATCCGAGGCGCTTGCCGCCCGTGTCGTGGCTAACTCGCCTTGCGGGTGTACCAACTTGTGAGTCGCGGTAGGAGCCAGCAGAATCGGAAAAGCCAAGTCCTGTCCAAGAAGAGTTTGTTTCGTGTCTATCTTTGAGACATCTACAAGGACACGCGGCTTAAGCGAAATCTTGTTCCATGCATCGCGGTTCGCCCGCAATGTAATTTCGTCGGCAGCCCCGGAGGCGATGTACTCGAATGCCATCGGGGAGATGACCTGTCTAGCAAGAGGCTCGAAATCCATGAGGCTGGCCGGGCCAACGGCTTGCCCCTTCAGAATAAACCCATACTTGGCTCCCATAGCGGACAGCGCAAGTAGAGTTGCACGCCGTGTCATATGAGATGGCCGAGAATAGCACAACGCTGGTCGTTACATCCTGACCTTCGGGCCGCTCTCGGTGCGCGGCCCGCTGGACCCTATCGATGCTAGTGATACACCGTCGTCTGAAAAGCATCATCAGCGGTCCTAATTGACGATTGCGGATATGCTCGAGTGATGAAAGTCCACATCCGACAAGCGAGGCCGAGCGATCGTGATGAACTCGCGCAGCTTCGTGAAGCACTGTGGCCAGAGAGTTCGGCAGAGGAACACGCACGCGAGCTTGAACCGATATTGGCTGGCGAAACTCCGGGTACGATGCCGTTGGTCAACTTCGTTGCGGAGAGCGGAGATGGCAGACTGTTCGGCTTTGCTGAGGTCGACTTGCGATCGCACGCCGATGGCTGCAGTCCGGCGCACCCGGTCGGCTACCTGGAGGGCTGGTATGTCGCGGAGGGGGCTCGGCACAGCGGGATCGGCCGCCGACTGCTTGCCAGAGCGGAAGATTGGGCGCGGAGTCACGGGTGCATCGAAATGGCTTCGGATACATGGATCGACAACGAACTCTCGCAAACCTGCCACCGAGCTTTGGGCTTTGAGGTTGTTGATGAATGCGTTCACTATCGCAAGACGCTTTAGCGCAGCTTGCCGATAGGGCGACAAGTCCGCTTCCCAAGCCGTGATGGCGAGCACCCCACCGAGGCCAGGATCTTCAAGCAACAATAGGGAATGATTCCGTCAAATTTTGCTTCTGAGTGGATCGGCGCCTGGAATTCGCAGGATCTGGACCGCGTGCTCAAGTTCTACACGGACGATTTTGAAATGTCCTCACCGCACATTGTGAATATTATGGGCGAACCTTCGGGCACGCTTCATGGCAAGCCGGCTATCCGCGCCTATTGGGAGAAGGCGATGGGCTTGTTTCCGAACTTGCACTTCACTTTCGAGACGCTCTACACCGGAGCGAATTCGGTAGTGATCTGCTACACCAATCAAGCAGGTCGTCGTTGTGGCGAGCTCCTCTTCTTCAACAGCGACGGCAAGTGCTTCCGTTCAGCCGCGCACCATGCCTAACCAGCAGCTATCAATTCGATAAGGGACCGCGGGCCCCTCATGAGTGCCGCCTTGCGCCGACCGGCAGCGATGCTGATAACCAGGAGCGGCGGCTGAGCGTATTGGGCGGCGAAACAAGCCGTTGCTCGCTTGTCAGCGCAGGCGGCGGTGTGCGGAGGCTGCAGGCATTCGGAGTAGTGGGTATCCACTGACTGACCGAGGGTTCCGTAACACCGCTTGGAGGGAGATTCCCGTCGATCGTCAACACTTCGTAGTTGAGCGAATACACCGTGCGCCAATAGTCCACAGTGACCTTGGCGGCATTGAGCCCGAGAGTCGTTGAGAGCGGCGATGAGCCAGCAGACTTCGGATCATATATGTCGAGACGATAGACCGAGTTGGTGATGGAGAGAACGTAGATCAGCCCGCTGAACTCGGCGGCGACATCGAGGTATTGGGTCGTGCTGCCGCCCGTCGTGGTGAAGGTCAAGAAATAGGGTTCGGGTTGATTGGGGAAGTGACGAACCGGATTTCCGAATGCGTCGACGGAATGGACCCGATTGTTGCCCGACTCGATGATCAAGATGACGCCATCTGGCGTGATGGTCGCCACAGTCGGGGAGTTAAACAAACCGGGCCGCGATCCTAAACCTCCGTGAAGAGTAGCCAACTGTGCGTTGTTATCCGACGAATAGGTTGCCGGCAGCTTCAAGCACTCCATCCTGTTGAGCGTCGTGTTGATGGAAACGATCGCACCGGAGGGGTGCAGCAGTATATCGTCCGGCGACATGGTGAATTGTCCCCAGGCCTGTTGACTGGCACAAGGATCTGGAAACACCGTTGGACCGAGAGTCACTTGACGGACGATGTTTGCACTATTGGTTGTGTCTATGTAGTAGTTATTTTTGCTTTTGCCAGAGGGATCATAGATCAACTTGCCAGTGCCAATAAGCGAGTGCGGCAGGCTGGCGTAATCCTGTTGTGCATTCGCACCGGAGTTGACATTTGAAATGCTGGCCATCTGATCGAGCTGGCCGCCGTTACCGGATCCTGACGAGCCGCACGGCGAAGTGCTGTACGACTGCCACGCGTATCCAACATCTCCAAAGGCCGGGCTGAACGTGATGTCGCGATAATTGCAGATGTTGCCCGGCGCGGGATCGCAAGCCACCGGATTCGACGGCAGCGCGGGCGCCGGTGAGCATAGCCAGAGATGATTGCCGGCAGCGTCGAGGCCAGTCTTCTGCTGATGATGGTAGACCGTAGTGGCGGTAATCGGGTATTGCAGTTCGGTTATGGTGATCGAAGGTGCTGTGGACGGAACGTTCAATATCGAGCCTGTCGTACCTTGACCGACCAACGTGTTGTCGCTTGCATAGAACCCAACCGAGAGCGTTACGTTTCCTCCCAGAGGAACTCCAGGAAAAACCACGGCAGGCAGCGTGGATACCCGACCACCAGGCATCGTGAGTGTTTGCACCTGCGGTGTTCCGTTATCGAAATTCGCCGTTACCTTGTATGTGGCCGCCGTAGCCGGGAAGGAGGTGTCGTTGGTGGCGTGCACGAGGCCGAGGCTCAGATCATAGGTGCCCACGAGATCGTATTCGTAAGTCCAGGGTGAGGCTGAAGTCTCGACGGTTGTCTCAGCTATCTCGGCCAACGTACCGATGACACCGAGGGCCTGAATAATTTCGCCGGCAATCGGGATAGCGTCTTCCAGACCGTCGATCACTTCGGCAGCTATCAGGAAATTGAGAAATCCGGTGACGAAGGCCTTCAAAGAAGGTCCGAGGGCCCCTTTCACAACGGACCTCCAGAAGATTGTGATGATCTGGGAGGACGATCCGTTCTCTGCAGCCGTGGCGACTTCCTGGGCGACCAGAAGCGCAAAGGGAAAGGCCAGTGTCCTTACGAAAACGTCGATCTCGGTTCCGATTGTGAGCGCAAGCAAGGCGGCTGGAATCGCGAGATTGAACAAGCTGGTCATCACGATTCCGTAGATCTCTGTATCGGAAGCAGTATGAGTGCCCGTTCCCAGCCCGCTGGCGAGAATCTTTGCGGAAGTGGCAACACTGGTGGGGAAATTTACGACGACCGAATTAGAAGAGGCCGCAACCGGTATTCCGTATAAGGTGAATTCAGGGGTAAGCGATCCTAGCAGGATTTCGTTGTTCGGCGTAACCGACGATATGTTTGGCAATGTGCCGGACGGCAGTTGCGAAGCGGGGACGGAATTGTTTTCGTTGAAGAACTGGATATACAGAGCGAGGTAACGCACAAACCAGTTCTTGAATCCCAAGGTGATCTGTGCTGCATCGCCGTCCACCGAAACCGACGCGCTACAACTGTAACCGTTGTAGCCCTTGGTGATGTTGCTCAAAGTGTAGCTGCTGTTGGCTGAGGCGAGACCCGGATGGGGAGGAACGTTAATGCTGGTACCCCCGTCATTTCTGGTCCACAAGCAACCGTTCGTGACGGATTGCCCTCCGCTTGTAACATCCGCGCCAAGAGTGGAATCGTTCTTGACGCTCTGCAGGGCAGGGTTCATGGCAGGTGCAATGAAGGCCTGGCTCAGATTGGGATCCCATTGGGCGTCGTAAAGGATTAGGCCCTTGTTGTTGCCTTTCGTGTTGACAAGCGGAGAACCGTCGGTATCTGTGAACGGGACCAGCGTTGCCCACGGGGTGCCGCCGCTGGCAGACGGCACATCACCCTGTGGGGCGGCGGGCCCAGCGAGCGAGAGAACCTGAGACAACTCAAAGGTGTTCGATCCCGTTTGAATGTAGTTCGTCTGTATGTGCGCGGCGGACTCGGGATCGGCACTTAACATTTCCGGATGGAGGTTTACGAGAGCGGCGGCCCAATCCGTGGTGTCTAACAGAGCGCTTTCGTCCAGCAGATCCTGCAGTGAAGTAGCCGATTGCAATCCATATTTACGACGTTTCGCGGAGAGACGGAGCGAGTTGCCATCATTGCTCATATCTCTGGCGCGATTGTACGCATAGTGCAAGGCTGTTGTCGGGGGCGACACGAACACCGCTGACATGAACCATTTACCAGTTGTCGTATCCGGCTCTGAGACCAGGTAACTCAAGTGAACCTGATCAGTTGAGAGCTCAACGTTTTCGATGACGTGGGTAATCTGCGAGTCGGGAATTTGCGCCAGAAGCTGATTATGCTGCCGGTGCTTCGCGAGGACAGGGTCTCCTGACGGCAGCTCTCTTAGACGATGGCGGTGCTTTCCGAGAACCAGATAGTACTCACGTCCGGAGTATGACTGGTGTGAAAGATTGAGGAATAAATTCCGCCGTTCTTTTTTGTGGCGCCGACGGCGGCGATGCCTCTCGCTTTCCTTGTGATCGTGTTCATCTTCCTCCGACTGAGCCAGCAGGGTGCCGGCGGTGAGCGCCGCGCCGACGAAACCTCGCCGGGAGAAATCCGGCAGCTTCAAGAATTCATCGTTGTTCATCACGGGCCTCCTTTGGCACGTTGGTGGAATCAAACAGTAGTTGTCCCTTGCGCAGGTTCATTACTGGTCTAAGTGCGGCGCGGCTTTGGGGGATGACAAGCCGCCGAATGACGATGGTGCCGCCGGCAAGGGTGATGGGGCGGGGGCGGTTCAGTAAAGCTCAGCGGTACCCACCGGATGTCGGCCGTACAGATCGCCGTACCCGAGGCAGGCGCGCGCGTGAACGTAGAGTTTTTCAGATATGATGCCTGGCTGCTGATATCGACTGTTGACCTCCAATTTGTATTCGGCGACCCATCATTGTTGAAGGCGGGCCCGCAGCCTTTATCGCTAGTGCTGTTGTTGGGGCATGTTGTCGATCCATCGGTCGGTGGCAGAGTGGTCGCAGTCGGATAGTTCATTTCGGCACAGACCGACTGCCCCGGAGTGTTCCAGTATCCCGGGAACGAGGTATGCGCACCTCCGAGCACCAGGAAGATTGTATTGCTCGATGTGAAGTCGACGTAGGCACCATCTAGAGATATGCCGTTCTTAAGCGTCACTTTGGCCATATTTGTTCCTTGCAAGAATGCATCTTGAAAGCCGGAATCGGATCCATTATTGTTGGCCGCCGTGAAGGTCGCCTGCGAGAAGTTTGCACCGGCCAGGAAGGCTCCCTTAAAGAACACTCCTTGGGCGGTCACACTGGTGAAATCGGTGCCAAAAAGATAGGCTCCGGTGAACTGAGTTCCGTCGAGAACTGCACTCGCAGCAGTGGCGCATTTTACCGTGAATCCGCCGGAGATCACACAAGTGTCCCCGCCCACAGCCTTCTGACTGTAGAAGCTCGCGTCAGAGAAATCCGCTCCGCTCAGCTTTGCATTGGAGAGGTTTACGTTGCGCAGAAATGCTCCTCCTAAATTCGCTGCACTCGGCTGATCGGCTGATTTGGTCAGATTGATTCCGCTCATGTTCGCGCCTTCCAGATTGGTGTTGGGCAATTGCGCGCCGGACAGGTACGCACCGCTTAGATTCACGAAGCGCAGGCTTGAGTTATTTAGCTTTATGCCCGGCAGAGTACGTCCGGCCAACCCGGTCGCATAGTCCAGAATGACGCCTTGCAGCGACATTCCCGCGATCTGGACATTTGTAAAGTCCAGTGGGTTCGCCTGTGTGGAGAGCACTTGCCCGGAAGGCAGATTGATCTGCGTTCCCGTGAAGTTGAAACCAGCCCATGACGATCCGGCAACGGCAGTCGCGTTGATGATCGTATAGGCCAGATTCGCGATGCATGAACTGCTGATGGTAACGGTCAGGTTTGCGAAGGGGCCTGAGGTCAAATCCAGAATGGCACTGCTACTCGTTCCGGCTAAACTGACGCCGCAGAACGTGGCGTTCGAGGCCGCGACGATAGCCGGATTGATTCCGTTCAGATTGACTTGATTCATCGTTGCTCCGGTAAAGGTCAGATTTCCACCGGGTGCCGTGGTGCTGCTCAAATCAACATTCGTCAGAGTGCCGTTAGAGAAGTTGAAGTTGCTGATGTCTGTGCCGTTGAAAGTGACGTGGTTTAAAACCGCACCCGTGAAGTCGAGACCGGCCGTTAACAGATGAAGATTATTCAGAGTCACGTTGCTCAGCGTGGCGCCCACAAACTTCGCTCCGCTCAGGGTGGCGCCGGTGAAATCGAGATTACTCAGGTTGGAATGTGAGAAATTTGCGCCAGTAAAGTCCCACCCTTGGAAGTCGCTGTTCGCAGAGCCAGCACTTGGATTGAGTGTCTGCCCGGAAAGCACACAGTTGGTGCATACCTTGTTTACCAGATCATGAGCAACGGCCAGGGTGTTCGAGAGGGGTTCGACGAAGAGCTGACCGGCCGGTTTGTTAGACAGGCAGGACTGATTGCTGACCACTGCACCCTGCACGTTATTCTGATCCGAGCCCCAATAAAGGCTGGAGCCTGGACCAACAGAGACAGATTGGCCAGTATTATTCAGCGTGGTAGCGCTGCTGCTGAGAGCAGCCAAGTTGTAGCCCCCGCTGACAATGCCTGCCCCCATCAGCGGAATGAAAATCGAGCTTTGACCCTGATAGCTGCAGCCTTGAAAGATCTGCACCTCTCCCGGGTTCAGGCTCGGAGATGGATAGTCGGCCGGCAAGAAGCGGAACAGTACCTGAAAAGTTTCGACGGGGGAGCCGCTCAAAGTCGGCACCAGTTGAATCTGGCCATTCGCCGGCTGGCTGTATAGGCTTTCATTCCCGAAGCTTGGATTCAGGTGAAACCGGAAGGCGTAATCGCCAAGATCAGTAATCTGGATGCCAGGCGGGTTCTCCGATAGCGGCGTTGTCCCGTAGGCATTTTCGCAGTAATCGAAAAAACTATCGCCACAGGAACTAACTACATAGGGACCGGTGAAAGGAAGCCACCAATTGGTAACGCCACTGTAGAAGAGCGCTTGCGGATAGGGCGGGTAGGTGACCGAACTAGTTACCGGCGGAAGCTGCCACAGCGACAATCCATCGAAAGAAGTGTTTGGGTCAATCAAAATCATTCCCGCAGCGCTCTCGGAGGTGTTGGGAACGGTAGACAACATTCTGTTCCCGAATGTGCCTCGGGCGTTATAGTTCAGGTCCTGAATGGCCCAATAACCAGACACAGGTGAGTTCTGGGAATCGAGAAGAGGAGCCGGCGGTATATAAGGATTAGCTTCCGGTCGATCAACATGTAAGGAAGCTGTGACCCATATGGGCGTTTCCGGAGTACTCCGGTGATGCAAGGTGACCGACACAACTCCCTCTGAGACATCCGCGCTAGTACATCCCTGATTGTCGAGCGAAAGATTCAGAGCTACGGCCATTGCTCGCCTGAATGCTTAGATCGGTGAAGTAACCTGCGCCGCCCTCGACGCAGAATTTGTGAGCTCCCGCGCTCAAGTTGAATCTGCCGATGCTGTTTTCGTCGTTGACACCGAAGACAATAGACTGTTTGCTGGTCGCGGTCAGAAGGGGATCTGAGGCAAATTCGCGTGTATGGATTGCGGCCGGAAGGACTGCTCCATCCGGTGCAATTGCCTGCCCAGAAGAGAGCATGGTAGCGCTCAAAACCGTAAGGCAGCCAGCAATTAACTTAAAGAAGCGACTACAAGAATGTTTCAGCGATGTTAGTCGGATAGACACGGATTTGTCCCTTTGCGCAACCCTCACCAGACTACACAAAGTAGTTGTCGCTAAACGCGTGTGTAACTACAAGGCGGTGGACAAGACTAACGAATTTTGCGTAGGAAAGTTATGCTACCACGCGTGAACGAAGTTCACCTAGATTTTCATGACTTAGTAGTTCCAGTACAGTAAGCAGGTTCGCGCGGAATTCAGGGCTGGAAGTGATTGCGCTGCGCGATAGAGGCGCATCGTCGCAGATGCTTTTCTTCAGTGCTCGTTATTTTTTCAGCATCGGGAAAAGCCGCCGAATTTGGCCCTCATCCGGCTGCGCTCCGTATTCGCAAAGCTCAAACGCCTCGTAGTAGACAGTGGAGGTCGCTTTTTGGGGGCCGTACCATTTCTCAAGCGAGGCGCGGAATTCCGGCTTTGGATTCGCCCGAATCCATTGTTTCTTTAGCCAGATCTTTCGCTCGGCTTTGCTGTCAGGCACCTGTTCCAGGAAGCCACCCACCCATGGCAGCCATTCGTATACCTGCGACACATGCGAATCGAGCGCTTCGACTTTCTTCTCGACCGCATCATCGATTGAAACGACAACGTCGCCGCGAAACGGATTCGGCCGTTGAAAATGATCTTCGTAGTAAAAGAAAGCCGGGTTTTTCTTGAGAGCCGGCGTGTCTGGCAGGTCGTTCGGCACCACGACCATGTAAGCGGCGTCTTCTACCAAAACCCCGGTATAGCGATGATCCGGGTGATAATCGTTCGGTCGCGGCGCGAGCACGATATCCGCCTTCCATTTCCGTATCTCACGAATAATCTGGTCGCGCACTTCGAGTGTGGGGAGCAGCTTGCCGTCGTGATTGTTCAATACGGTCACGCTGATTCCGAGACGTCGCGCCGACTCTTGCGCCTCGGCAAGCCGTCGTCTCGCCAGTGCCTCGCCCTTCATCGTCTGATGTCCGGCATCCCCGTTGGTCACCGAAACGAACTTCACCGCGCAGCCCATCTCCGCCCAGATAGCGGCCGTGCCGGAGGCGTTGAAATCGGTATCATCCGGGTGCGCTCCAAAGGCGATGACCCGCACCGGACAACTCTGCGCCGCGGCGATTGCTGCCCAAATCAAACCCAAGAGCAGGCCGCCCAGCAGGCGTCTCGCGTGTACGTTCGTCGTCATGCAAGAAAGTATGGCATCGTATCGATCCCATAAAGGCCAGGGCGAAGAATGGTCAGCTCAGGTCGCGATCGGTTGAAGGGTGAGAAGACTGGCGGAAATACGACCGCCAATTCTCTCTAAGCAGGGCTTGCGGCGCGGCCTAATAGGCTATCTTCAATCGGCCCAGATGGTGATACGTCATGAGGCCGCAGTTCTCGCATACTAGGATCGCGAACGGTAGATATCCTGCCTCGGGATGCATCAATCCCTCGGTTAAAGTAGTCGCCACTATTTTTCGCAAGGAGTTGTGGAAGGGCGCGCCTATTTCGTTTACATCTTGTCTGCCGAATCTATCGATCAGCGTTCGTTCTTGCCCGCCACACATCGGACACGCTTTGCCTTGCATCGCAACGTTAAGCGCATCCAAAACCTCTTCATGTTTGTCTTCTGTCATGAGAAAGAGTTCTATCAGGTGGCGGCTGGATGCCGCCAACTTTTGTTCGAACTACACCGGCGGCCGGTAGCCTAACGGCGAGTGGGGTCCTTCTGGTTATACACCTTGTCGATGAAAAAACGCCAATGAGGCTCACGACTCGTAGTCTCCGTCTTCCCAAGGGCTCGCCTTGTGGCTCATGCTGATTTCACAGCCAGGGGCCTTCGGCACGTCGGTGTAATCTGCCGAGGCATACTGAGTTCCGCGATTTAGAGCGAAGCCTCTAATCACTGAAACTAAGCCTGAGTCTTAACATTGCCGCTCTCCCGTGATCGCTGTGCGATCTCGCTGGTTCCGAAGTCGTTCTAAAATGAACCTGCACGGCGTTCGGGTCCAAGCCATTCCAGCAACACAGCCCGTCTAGAAAGGCGCGGCGGAACAGCGATGATACAGGTAAATCTGTTCGGCAATTTGCATATCAGCATCGACGGAAAGCCGGTGAAGACCGTAAACACGAACCGGCTGCAATCTTTGCTGGGATACCTGCTTCTGCATGTTGAAGGGCCACAACGCCGTGACGCTTTGGCATTTACACTATGGCCTGCATCTCGCGAAGCGCAGGCACGAACGAATCTGCGGCAACTGGTGCATAACCTACGGCGCGCTTTGCCTGCTGAATGCGACTGCCTGCTTACGGATCATTTCGCGGTGCAATGGCGCGCCGACAACTCATGTCGGGTGGATGCCTGGGAATTTCAGTCAGCCATTGCCGGTGCGTCGATGGCGCGTAAGGCGAGTGACCGCACGGGAGAGATCGCCTGTCTGACCACAGCCACCACCTTATATGCGGATGACTTGCTTCCTGCACTTTACGACGACTGGGTGCCGCCATTTCGGGACAAGTACCGCAGAAGTGTGTGCGAAGCACTTGACCGTCTCGCCAGCATCTGGGCCGAGCAGGCCGACTATGTGACAGCGATTTCTTATGCTGACCGATTGCTCGTTCTGAATCCGCTCGGCGAGGCACACCATCAGCTCGTGATGCGCCTACACGCAAGCAACCGCGATCGTGCAAGCGCGCTGCGTGCGTATCACAAGTGCATGCGCGTCCTGCGGCACGAACTGGGCGTCGAGCCAAGTTCCGATACCCGAAATCTTTTTGAGCAGATCCTCAAAGATCAGAACGAAGCATTACACAAAATGCAATCACCGCCAGAGGCGAAATCGGCAGCAAGGGCTGCCGCCGAGGCCCAGGGTGCCGGCGCGATGGTTGGCCGAAGAAGCGAATGGAGCAGGTTGATGCTCGCATGCGAAGCGGCCGTTGCAGATGGTCCGCGGGTTGCGGTGATCTCAGGCGAGCCCGGAATCGGCAAGACCAGGCTTGCGGATGAAGTCTACCAGTGGTGCATCCGGCAAGGGTATGGCGGCGCGCGGGGCCGATGCTACTCCGGCCAGGTTCAAGCTTCGTATTCTCCGATCACTGAGTTGCTTCGCTCCGAATCCGTTTGTACGCGCTGGGCCGAAGCCGCACCGCACGACAGGATCGAACTCGCTCGAATTGTGCCCGAAATCAACGCTCCTTTACCTGAGCGCGATGCTTCCGGTGGGCGAGACAATACGGCATTGCCGGAGAACTGGCAGCGGCTGCGCTTGTACGAGTCTCTGAACCGCGCGATCGGTAAGAGCCGAAAGCCGCTCGTACTGTATCTGGATGATTTGCAGTGGTGCGATGCAGACACCTTCGAGTGGCTCGGTGCATTCCTGGCATCTCCTGAATCGACAAGTGTACTCGTCCTCGCAAACGTGCGCTCCGAAGAGATCGAACGGGAACATCCCTTTGCGCGATTTGTTGCCGGGTTGCGGCGATCGGACATTCTATTCGAGGTCGCGCTGGAACGTTTAAATGCGGAGGAGACTGCCGAACTTGCGAGTCGGGAGTCAGCGAAACCGCTCGCCGGAGAAAAGCTGGCTGAGATCTTCAGAGCTACGCGAGGCAATCCGCTGTTTGTGCTCGAGACCGTGCGTGCCGGGCTACAGAGTCAGCGTGTTCATGCAGTGATTGCGGCGCGTTTGGGTCGCCTAAGCGCCGGCGCCTACGAACTAGCTGCTGTGGCGAGTGCGGTGGGGCGGCCGTTTTCGGTCGAGCTCATTCAAAAGGCGGTCGATTGGGATGAGGGTAGTGTGTTCGACGCGCTGGACGAGCTATGGCGGAGGCGGATCGTAGAAGCCTACGGAGCGGCAGAGTACGACTTTACTCACGATTTACTGCGCGAGGCCGCCTATTCAGAATTGAGCCCGATACGCCAGCGGTACCTGCATCGGCGTCTGGCGCGAGCGCTGGGCGAAGTGTACCAGGAGAATATCGATGAATGGAGAGGGCAAATCGGGTGGCATTTCGAAAAGGCAGGACTGGTGGAAGCGGCGATCGAATCTTTTCAGCAAGCTGCCTCGCATGCACGGCAACGATACGCGGACTCAGAAGCCGTCGGGCTACTGAGACGCGCGCTTCTGCTGTGCAGAAGCCTACCCGAATCCGACGGGACGCTCCAGCGGGAGTTAGCTCTGCTCCTGATGCTTGGTCCGGTGTTGGTGACCACCGAAGCATACTCGGCGCCAGAGGTGGGAGCGACCTACGAGCGGGCGCTCGCGCTTTCCAGGCGCTTCGATGGTCGCGACATCTTCGTTATCCTCAATGGCTCATTTGTTTTCCACGTTGTGCGGGGCGATTTGGAGGCTGCGCGGCATTGCGGCGCTGAGTTCCTGACTCGGGCAGAAGAAAAGCGGACTGCGCGTTTGATGCTGGCTGGGAACTTCTTCGTCGGATGCGCCCTGTTTCATCTAGGGCAGTTATGGGCATCTCTGCACCACATGAACGAGGCATGCCGGTTGTTCGGAGATGCAAACGATCCGATCTTAGAGCTGTCCGCCGGACCAGATACGGAGGTTTTTTGCCGAGCTTACCTGGCTCATCTTGCCTGGCACTGCGGCGACGAAGAACAATCCGTCGCCAAAGCGGTGGACGCGGTGAGAATAGCCAAGCGGCTTCATCATCCGTTCAGCGAGGCCATCGCGCTCGCCTATGCAGCGATGCTGCACGTCTTTCGCGGAGACAGCGTCGCAGCGTGTGAAAACGCACTCGAAGCGATAGAAGTATGCAGCCGGTACGGATTCACGTATTACCTCGCGATGGCAGGCGTTCTGCTTGGTTGGGCTCGGGCGGCCCAAGGCGATGTAGCCGGTGGCCTCGAAAGGACTCGCACTTCTCTGGACGAAATGCGGCGACTGGGGGCAGAACTCCGTTTGCCGTTCTATCTAAAGCTACTGGCTGATATGCTCGGCCGCGCCGGCAACGTGCGTGAGGCTCTCGCCAATGTCTCAACGGCTTTCGCAATTGTCAGCAAAAACGGCGAAGCGTGGGCGCTCCCCGAATTGCATCTCACACAAGGTGAATTGCTGATGATGCAAGGCAAAAGCGAGCAGGCTCATGTCTGCTTCGAAAGAGGGCTGGAGGCAGCGCGTCAGTGCGGGTCGTTGGCACTGCAGCGAAGATTATCTTCTCTTTTCGACGGAACGGCTGAGAACAGTTTCGCAGAACGCCTTTAGAACGGTGACGGGTGCAGAGTGTAAGTAGCACGGCGGCTGACGACACTAAGCGCCGGTGAAGGAGAAACATCATGTCGCCAATGCAGACGATTTCAGAGTTCCGCTCACAGTTCCATGGTCCGCTGATTGAGCCGGGGGATGCGAGCTACGAACAAGAGAGAAAAGTCTTCAACGGGATGATCGATCGTAAGCCGAAGCTGATCCTCAAGTGCAAAGATGTCGCGGATGTGATGGCTGGAGTGCGCATGGCCAAACAGATCGGCCTTACACTTTCCATTCGCGGTGGCGGCCACAATGCGGCGGGTCTGGGCGTTTGCGACGACGGCCTAGTGGTTGACCTCTCACCGATGAATTACGTCCGAGTTGATCCATTGGCGCGGACAGTTCTCGTCGGAGGTGGTGCGAAATGGAGGGAGGTCGATCATGCGACACATCCGTTCGGGTTGGCAGTGCCGTCCGGCGTCGTATCGAGCACGGGAGTAGCCGGGCTAACGCTGGGAGGAGGAATTGGGCACCTTAGCAGGAAGTACGGCCTGACCATAGACAACTTGCTGGCCGTGGATATGGTCCTGGCGGACGGCAGTTTTGTTACCGCGACTGCGGACGAGAACGCCGAGTTATTCTGGGCCGTGCGCGGCGGCGGCGGCAATTTCGGCGTCGCTACTTCTTTCCTGTTTCAGGCACATCCCGTTCACACAGTTTGCGCCGGGCCGATGCTCTGGCATTTGAAGGATGCCGCCGATGTAATGAAGTGGTATCGCGAGTTCATCACGCAGGCTCCCGAAGAAATGAGTGGCTTTTTCGCGATGCTCGCCGTTCCGCCCGGGCCGCCTTTTCCGGAGGAACTGCACCTCAGCAATATGTGCGGCATTGTTTGGTGCTATCAGGGCTCCCTGGAGGACGCGAATACCATCCTGGGACCACTCCGGAGTTATCGGCCGCCGGCGTTTGAGTTCTTTGTTCCGATGCCGTTTCCGATGTTGCAGGGCATGTTTGACCCGCTGTATCCTCCGGGCCTCCAGTGGTACTGGAAGGGTGATTTCTTCAGGGAATTGAACGATGAAGCGGTCCAACGCCATGTCGAACATGGCTCCGTATTGCCGAGTTGGCAATCCACTATGCACCTGTACCCGGTAAACGGCAAGGCCAGTCGCGTCGGGCAGTCCGAGACTGCGTACCACCATAGGGACGCAGTGTGGAGCGAAGTGATCGTCGGGGTAGACGGCGACCCGTTAAACCGCGGGAAGATTACCGATTGGGCCAGAGCGTATTATGAGGCTCTGCACCCGTTTGGGGTGGGCGGAGGTTATACAAACTTCATGATGGACGAAGGAGAAGAGCGCATCCGCGCGGCGTACGGAAGTAATTACACTCGCCTTTCAGTGATCAAGGCCCAATACGACCCGGAGAACTTTTTCCGTGTCAATCAGAATATACGGCCGGCAAGCCCGGAGCTTCTCGGATCGTATAGCGGGAACGGCTCCGGTCACGCGAGCCTTACGTAAGGTGTAAGTCGGCGGGGTTTGTCTACGACGCGGTGGTCTGCGAATCACCGCCTTACTGGCACCCGGGCTCTTGCCCCGGACACGACTGGCGTTCGCCAGCAAAACAGTTCAACTCGATTCCAGCCCGAATGAGTGCGCGAAACGTTGCATGCAGGTGAGCCATAAGCATGGAGGCGGCGACGCGTTCGAGGGTGGCTGTTTCGCTGATTTGCCGGCTATTCTCGGCGCGCATATTGTCCTAGCTATTTCCATAGTCAACCGGTTAGACAGCTTGGGCCTGTTGGATGAGCAGTGCCTTCATGCTTGAACCGTGAGCAGGCAGTGACCGCTTTTGGGACCGCCATGTTCTAAGACAAGACGATCAATGTTTATTATGAATGTCTATACATAAAGACGTTCTTCATTTAGAATGGCCTGGTATGGAGCTTTTGCAAGGCACGCTGGACATGCTCGTCCTGAGAACGCTTATATTCGGTCCTTTGCATGGTTATGGCATTGCAGGTGCTATCCGGGGAACGTCAAAGGATGCGCTGGATATCGAATTCGGCTCTCTCTACCCGGCACTTAAGCGGCTGGAGATGAAGGGCTGGATTGCCTCGAAGTGGGATACGTCGGAGAAGAACCGGCAGGCGAAGTTCTATCGATTGACGGCGGCAGGGCGAAAGCATTTGGTCCAGGAACATTCCAAATGGGCAACCTTTGTGGAAGCGGTGACGAGAATCATGGGACCGGATCCCGCCGCTTCGGCAGTGAAGGCTTCAAAGAAGGGATGAGCGCGGAAGAATGAATTGGTGGTCTAAACTCAAGTACCTGCTGCCCTGGGTGCGGGAGCGAAGCGAGCGCGACATGCGGGAAGAACTGCAAGCGCTTGCGGCTTTAGCGGAACCGGGCGAGCTGGGCAACCTGACGCTGGCCGCTGAGAATGCACGCGACGGCTGGGGATGGACATGGCTCAGCACGCTTCTGGCGGATGTTCGATATGGTTCCCGCAGCCTTCTCCGTGGGCCGGGCTTCCTGGCCGCGACCGTGCTTACGTTGACGCTCGGCATCGGAGCCAACACGACGATCTTCAGTGTAATAAACGCAACCATCCTGAGGCCGCTGCCGTTTCCCGATTCGAAGAAGCTGGTCCTGGTTTGGAAGACATACGGCAAGGGACCGGACAACGAGAACATTATTTCGGCGCCGGACTACTGGGACTTCAAGAACCAGACACACTCTTTTGAAGACGTAGCTATCTTTGACTCATCAGGCCGTGGTTACAATCTGTCCGCCACCGGAGGAGAGCCGGAGCAGGTATCCGGGTTGCGTGTCTCGGCAAGCTTTTTCCCCGTGCTGCGTGCGAAGCCGATGCTCGGCCGGTTGTTTCTCACTGAAGAAGAATTACCGGGTAAGGACCACGAAGTCATTTTGAGTTACGGCTTGTGGAAACGGCGCTATGGCGGCGACAACGGAATCCTTGGGCACGCAATCAAGATCGATGGTGAGGATTTCACGGTAGTCGGGGTTATGCCTCGCGAGTTCAGCTGGCAGTTCTGGAGCGGCCCGCGCGAGCTCTGGGTGCCGGTTGGCTATACAAAGACCGACTACGGGCGGGGCAACAACAGCTTCCTCTCAATCGCGCGGCTAAAGCCCGGAGTAACGCTTGCCCAGGCTCGTTCGGATCTTGCCTCGGTCGGGCAGCGGATAGCTAAGGAATTTCCAGTAGACGATACCGGAGTCAGTGCGACAGCCAATCCACTGGACGAATATGGCGTGGAGTGGCTGCGCCACATGTTGGTAACGCTTTTGGCGGCAGTCAGCCTGGTGCTCCTCATTGCGTGCGTCAACGTGGCGAACCTCATGTTGGCCCGGGGAGCATCCCGTCAAAAGGAAATCGCGATCCGGCGTGCGCTCGGTGCTCCTGCGTGGCGGATCGCCCGGCAATTACTCACCGAAAGTTTGCTGCTGGCGCTTGTGGGCGGCATTGCGGGGATAGTGTTTGCGGTGTGGAGCTGCCGCTTGCTGTTTCACCTGCTGGGAGACCAAGTGCAGCTGCCCATGCGCCCGGTTGATGCGGTTCCGCTGGACGGTGTCGTGCTCGCCTTTGCGTTGCTCCTTTCTTGTTTGAGCGGCGTCATCTTCGGTCTCGTGCCGGCAATGAGCGCCTTACGCAGCGACGTGAATGAGCCGTTGAAAGAGGGCGGACGCGAATCGACCGAAGGCCGTAGCGGCCGGTTGCGACATACGCTGGTGGTGATCGAGGTCGCCTTGGCACTTATCGTGCTTTCTGCCGCAGGCCTCATGATCAAGAGCACGCAGCGGCTGCTCGGGGTCGATCCCGGGCTGAACCCGAAGAACGTGTTGACCATGCTGGTTTCGGTTCCTCAGGAGGCCATCTACACCGGCCCACCGGGACTGCCGCGTTTCTGCCGCGATCTGCAGGAACATGTGGGCGTCATACCGGGCGTAGTGTCCGTTGGCGCAGTCGGCCATCTACCATTCCGAGGAAATGCGGGGCGCAGTTTCCAGATTGAAGGCCGCCCTCCCGCCGCGCCGGAACACGTACCAGGGGGAAGCTACAGCATTGCTTGTCCCGGCTATTTCCGCAGCATGGGAATTCCTGTGGAGGGGCGGGAATTCTCGGATGGCGATACGCTCGATTCGCCTGGCGTAATTGTGATCAATCGAGCGATGGCGCACCAATTTTGGCCCAAAGAAAACCCGATTGGAAAAGCCATCCGGTTCGGACCCTCCGACGGTCCGCGGTTGACAATCATAGGCATAGCCGGCGATGTGCACTATCAGGGCCTTGACGCGCCTGTGACCAGTCAATTCATGCGGCCGTACACGCAGTCGGGATGGCCGATCATGAATATCGTTGTGCAGACACGCTATTCACCGGAAGCCTTTGCTCCGTCGATCAAGAAAGCCGTCAGAGCATTCTTGCCGGACCGGCCGGTCACAAATATTGAAAGCATGGCGAGCATCGTGCGCGACTCTACCGGCTCAAGACAAGTTCCGATGCTGCTTCTGTCATCATTTTCAGCAATCGCTCTGCTGTTGGCCGCCATAGGGATCATCGGCGTGGTGAGCTATTCGGTAACTCAGCGGAGTCAGGAAATCGCAATCAGAATGGCTCTCGGGGCTCAAGGAACGAACGTCATCGGCATGGTACTGCGCGGGAGTATGACATGGGTTTTGGCGGGAATCTGCATAGGAATACTGGGCGCGATCGGGGCGGCTCGTGTACTCGGGGGTCTGTTGTTCGAAGTCCGACCGACCGATCCGGCCGTGCTCATTGCGGTTTCGGTGGTACTCGCGAGTGTTGCACTTCTCGCCAGCTTCATTCCTGCTGTTCGGGCGGCCCGCTTTGATCCAATGCGTGTACTGCGTCGGGAATAAGCGGCTCATGACAGCGAACGGGCTGTGCCAGGCCGCCAATCCTTCTTAGACGCAATTGTTGCGGATGTTTGAAGCCCCTCTACAAACGGGTTACTAACCGCCCAGGGCAGCGGCCAACTTTTTCACGGCGGCGCGGATGGCAATTTCATTGAATGCCGCAAACCCCAGAAGTAGTGCTTTCGGATCGGCCGACTCCAGAGTGTACCGGTCGACAGCCATGGCCTCGATGTTGTGGGCGACGGCGGCCTGCTCCGCTTCCGCTGAAGTCATCCCATTTTCTAGAAAGGCTGCCGTGTAGAGCCCGGCTCGGACCTCCGATATTCGAAGCAAACCCTTCAGATGTCGTTTGCCGGCATCGATCAGCGCACCCAAGCGGCAAGCATACAGATCTCGCATGCGCCGCAAGTAACGCGCAAGATGGCCATCAGCAATAAAGTCGCAGAGTACCGCCTGATCGGCAGACAGATTGTGGAAATCGGTACGATACCGAAACGCTAAGAAGGAGTCCGCCAGCGAAGGCGGCAAAACGACATACCCGATTCGGAGCGAGCGAAAGAGTAGCTTGTTAAAAGAGCCTACAAGAATAACGTTCGAATGTCGATCCAGGCTCTGCATTGCCGGAACAGGGCTTCCTTCAAAACGGTATTCGCTATCGTAATCGTCCTCGATGACGAACGCGCCTTTCCGAAAAGCCCAATCGAGAATGGCCATGCGGCGCCGGATCGACATAGTCATTCCAAGCGGAAACTGGTGCGCGGGCGTAAGAAAAACTCCCTTTGCCTGAGGACACAATTCCATCCCACGCGACAACGAAAGGCCCTGCTCGTCAACGGGTACCGGAACAACTTGTACGCCCGCATCAGCGAAGGCAATCGTTGCTCCGAAATAGCCAGGATCTTCCATCCACAAGGGCTCGCCGGGCCTAAGCAAGAAGCGCGTGAGCAGATCGAGGCCCTGCTGCACTCCGGAGACAACGATCACTTGATCCGGTTCACATCGGACACCTCGAGACGCTGCAAGGTAATCGGCGATTGCCTCGCGCAGAGGCCGATATCCGCGTCCGTCCTCATCCACCCGCAGCCACGATTGCAAGTTACGGGCGCGTCGGCCGGCAAGTCTTCGCCAAAGGTCGGCCGGGAAGTGATCGATGGCTGGACCTTGCATCGAAAATGGCCGGATACCCGCTGCAGGAACCAAGCCGCGCCACGGCTTAGGCCGCGGATACGCTGAAGCAGCGCGAGTGATATAGGAGGGCTGAGCACTAGTTGCTTTCGAAACGGGGCGCGCCGGCTCGATCCGGTTAACCAACGTTCCGGCACCCACCCGCGACGAGAGATACCCTTCGGCCTGGAGGCGCTCGAACACGTTGACGACGGTACCCCGTGATAGCCCGTACTGCCTGGCGAAATCCCGCGAGGACGGCAGTCTCGCTTCGGGCCGGAGCCGGCCTTGACTGATAGCGGAACGTAATTGGTCGTAGAGCCACCTGGTGAGAGTTTGATTCCGTGGACGCGCATTGAGAGAAAGTTCGAGCGAGCTGACGGTCTTAGCCATACACCTTCCTTTGGTACAGTAATGCGCGCGAAAATGGCTCTATTCATTGGGCCAAAACGTGGATAACATAATACGCGATGTATGTTTCACGCGGTACACAATGGCAGCAGCGGAATGAGCCGCCGAAACGAGTAGGAGCCGGGCTGTATGTGTATGCAGTGGGATCGATCGCCACGGGCATACTGAATGCGGCCTGGGGCGGGTTCGAGGCGGCCCATCAGCCGATCCAAGCTTTCGGCGACAACATTCCTGGTCGCGAAGTACTCGCTTACATCTCGGCGCTTTGGTTGATAGTGGGAGGTGCAGCCATCCTGTGGCGCCGGACGGTACAGAAGGGTGCCATCGCACTGGCTGCTATCTACCTGATCTTCGCGCTGTTCTGGCTGCCGCGATTCTATACCGCTCCCCACGCGCTTGGGTTGCGAGTATCCCTAATCATCGGGTTACTCGTCGGAGTGGCACAGCAGTTAATCCTGGTAGCCGCTGCTTTGACAGTCTACTTCTCGTTCCAGGCTGACGACTCGCCCTGGCGATCAAAGGCGCTGCTGATGGTTCGCTGGACACTCGGATTATCTTCGGTCGATTTTGGATTGGCACACCTCACGGCTGTGGAGGGCGTTGCGGCCATGGTGCCGGGATGGATGCCTTTTGGTGGCTCGTTCTGGACAATTCTGACAGGAATTGCTTTTGTGCTTGGCGGACTGGCGATACTCTCGCGCGTTCTAGAGGCGCCGGCTGCGCGACTGCTCGCCGCGATGTTATTCATCTTCAGCGCATTTGTGCTGGTTCCGCGCGCTCTAAGTCATGCGCCTGACCATGTAGCCTGGGGCTCCAATGCCTACAACCTAGCCGCTATCGGCGCCTTTTGGCTATTCGCCGACTCAATTGCCCGGTTTAGCCGAAAGCAAGCAGCCGAGGCGCGGGCAGAGATGGACATTGCACGGAGACCTGATTAGTTGACCCATCAACACAGCATAGGGTCGACTGCCGTTCCTGAAGAGGTTGCGCGGACACAGAGTCGCTTGCTCGAACGAGTCGCCATAGTCGATGTGGTTCGCGGTTTGGTGATGATTCTGATGGTTCTGGATCATACACGAGAGTTCTTTACGGCATACCCAGGCGACCCGCTCGATCCGCAACACACAACGCCGTGGCTGTTTCTGTCCCGTTGGATCACCCACTTGTGCGCGCCGACATTTGTCTTCCTTGCCGGAGCTTCCATCTTTCTTCAACAACAGCGGAAGCCACCAGGCGAAATTACGCGATTTCTGCTCATTCGCGGAGCCTGGCTCATCACGGTCGAGCTAACGCTGGTCCACGTTGTCTTCAACTACAACTGGCAATGGAACGTGCAAGTGCTGGAAGTGATTTGGGCTATTGGCGCTTCGATGATTGTTATGGCACCGTTAATTCGTCTCGGGTTGCGCGGGACGCTGGTGGTCAGTATCCTGCTCATCTCTGGTCACAACGCTTTCGACAAGCTCAGCCCCGAGGCTTTGGGACGAGGCTGGTGGGTCTGGCAAGTGCTGCATGTTCCGGGAGTGCTTACGAAGGGGACCGTTGACCCACAATTTACTGTTGTTCTCGCATATCCGTTGTTGCCGTGGGTGGGCGTGATGGCGCTCGGCTATGCGTGGGGACAGATGTTGCGGGATCCGCTTCGAGACCAGCGAGCTTTTCTCGTGAGAGCCGGCACTTCGATGCTGGCGGCTTTTGCGATCCTACGCTGGCTGAACCTGTATGGAGACCCGGTCCCCTGGACCGGGCAAGCGATCTGGTGGCGCACGCTCGCCTCGCTCTTAAATGTGCGCAAGTATCCTCCGTCGCTGCTCTTCTTGCTGGCGACGCTTGGGGTGATGGCGCTCGTTGCCTCCGGTTTCAGCTTGCTCGAAGCACGACATCGATTCGTGCGCTTGCGACGGTGGCTCACCGTATTTGGCCGCGTCCCGTTGTTCTTCTTCCTACTGCACATTGCCGCCATTCACTTATTAGCGTTGCTCGTGTGCGCGGGTACGGGAGGAGCTTGGCGATGGTGGATCACCGAATTCCCGAACGGGGGCGTCTTGGCAGGGCGTCCTCCAGGGTTCGGCTATGGATTAGGGACGATTTGGTGTACATGGTTGGGCGTCGTGCTGCTCTGCTATCCAGCGTGCAAATGGTACGGCGAGGTAAAGGCGAGAAGCCGGCGCTTATGGACTTCGTACTTGTAAGTGCAGCGCGGAAGGACTGACTTCAGGCGACGCCGGCAACAACGAAGATTCTCCGAAAAAGAAACGGCACGCCACCGGCTTCCGAGTTTGGGTAAAGCGGAGACAGCCGGGATCTGTACTCCTCTAAGAACTCCTGGCGCTGATCGCTATCTTGCATGCACGCCAGATACGGACGTAAGCCGGTGCTCTTGTACCACTCGACAATGTCAGCGACGCTCGACATGATCTGCAAGTAGTCAGTGGCCCAGAGATCGAGCCATTTCACACAGGGGGCGAGGGCGTCGTAGTAAAAGTCTAAGCTATGCGAGAGCCATTCCTCTGCTCGGCCATTCGGGAACGAAGAGCGCCAGCGCTCGCTCGCTGCCATTTCGCGCAGTAATCGATTTGGGATCGCGTCGTAAGCAGGCATTTGACAGGCAAAAACACCACCAGGCGCAAGCTTGGCCAATAAACGCGGAAAGAGACGAGCATGGTCGTCGACCCATTGCAGGGCAGCAGAAGAGAAAATGAGATCGATCTCGTCTCCAAAGTGAGCGTTGCCGTAAGCCCATTCTGCGATGTCTTGCACGACCCAGTTTGCATCCGGATACCTGGTCCGTGCGGAGAGAATCATCTCCGCCGAACTATCCAGACCCACGATGGAGGCGGTGGGCCATTGCTGTGCACAGATTGCGGTACTGTTTCCGGTCCCGCAACCAAGGTCAATTATGCGCGAGGGGGAGGCCGGAATTCTTTGCACAAGATCGCGAGCCGGCCGTGTTCTGAGATCCAGATATTTCTCGTATTCGTTCGGATTCCATGCCGGCATAGAAACGATTCAGCTTAGCGGGTCGGATAGCTCGCTCACGCTGGGCGCAATGAACCAGAGATCTCGGATTCCTGTTTCCACGAAACCGCGTCTCCCGGCAGAAGCGGCAGCCGAAGCGCGGCAGGCCACCGGCAGTTTCGAAACCGGCGGAATTGATTCCGACGATTTGCCGAGAAGCTCAATCTGCCCGGAGAGCGGTGGTCGGGTTAACGCGGGCGGCACGAAAAGCGGGCAGTATGCAAGCCATGCACGCAGCCAGGATTCCCACCGAAGACGCCAAGCAGAAGGCAAGCGGATCGGCAGCACTGACATGGTAAAGCAAGCTCCTAGAAAACGTGAAAACGCCAAGCCTAGCAAGCAGCCGGAGAGCGTTCCCAAGAAAGCAAGCTTGAGGCCGCTGCGGACGACACTGCCTACCAGATCGATGGGGTTTGCACCGAGCGCCATGCGAACACCAAACTCGATCGTACGCTGCCCGACCGAGTAGGCGATCACGCCGTAAACTCCTACGGCTGAGAGAAGCAAGGCAAGGCCGGCGAAAAGGCCGATAAGGACAAGTGTGAAGCGAGCCGTGGCATACGAACGATCCGCCACCTGATCCATGGTGCGGATGTCCGTTACAGGCAGACTGCTATCGAGTCTTCGCACTGCTGCCCGTAATTGCCCCGCCAGGGAAGCCGGATCAACTTTCGAGTGAATCACAATCGAAAGCTGATTGAATGGAAAAGGCTGCTGCGCTTGCGCCCACCAGAAGGCGGGCCGCGCGCCCGCGCTCGAAGGCGTGTCCTTCACGTCGTCGACAACACCCACGACGGTCATCCAATCGCTCTCCTTCGGATGGTCTGAAAATGTGACTTTTCCTCCGAGCGCATTGTGATTTTGCCAGAATCGCGCCATGGATCGATTCACAACGAGCGCAGTAGTGGAAGCAGGAGTGTCTGTCTGGGTGAACTCGCGACCCTGCAAGACACGAATGCCTAACGAACTGAAGTAGCCGGGCGTAGCCACGTGATAGCGTGCCTGAAAATCCTGATGCGGCGGTGGTGTTTCGCCCAGGATGGTGAAGCCGCCGGCATTGTCGTCCCAGCCAGTCCAGGGTAGATCGGAACCCATACCCGCTTGCTCCACGCCCAAGAGGCTCCGTAGTGTGAGCAGCAAGCTGTTCGAAAACCGGTTGACCGAAGCGGCGTCTCGATAAGCGATTTTCGGCAGCGAAATCGACGCTGTTAGAACATTCTCGGGATGAAATCCTGCGTTCGCTTGTAGCAAATTGACAAAGCTGCGCAGTACCAACCCGGCACCGATTAGCAACGCGCAGGCCAAGGTTACCTCGCTCACAACCAGGACGCTGCGCGACCGAAGCGCTCCACGGGTAGCCGTAGAACTCCGACCGCTTTTGTGCAGGGCTTCCCGTAGCGACTGCCATGAGACGCTGAGTGCCGGGGCGAGACCGAACGAGATTCCGGTTAATAGAACGACCGCAAACGCGAGAAGAAAAACGGGGGTGTCTACATGGATATCGGAAGCACGAGGAAAATCCGCCGGTAACAGGCTGACGAGAATCTTCGTTCCAGGTATAGCCAGCACCGCCCCAAGAAGACCGCCGGAGAAAGCCAGCAGCAGGCTCTCCGTCAAGGTTTGGCGGATTAACCGAGCGCGTCCCGCTCCCAGCGCGGCTCTTACGGCCATTTCGCGCAGTCGTGCGGTTGCTCTGGCGAGTATTAAGTTCGCCGCATTGACGCAAGCCAATATCAGCACTAGCGCCACCGCCGCTGTCAAAGCAAATAGCAGGGCTCGCGTTTGGCCGACGATTTCGGCCTTGAGGGGCATCAACAAAATCGCCACTCCCTGACTGCTGCCAAATTGTTCACGGGCCACCTGTTGCATGGTGGCAAGAAATTCAGCTTGAGCATGCGCTACCGTGATCGCGGGACGCAGGCGCGCCACGGCGTCGAGAAAGTGCGAACCACGGTCCTTCGGCGTGTCGAAGGTAAAGGGTACCCAAGCGTCGACTTGGTCGCCATAAAGCACCGCATGATAGCTGTTGCCCGGATGCTTAACGCCCGGAGGCATTACGCCCACGATTGTGTAGGGCGCCTGATCCAGGTGGATGATTTTACCGAGTACATCGGGTGCACTATGCAGCCGGGTTCGCCAGATATGGTCACTGAGGATGACGAGATTACCGTGACCCGGTTGCTCATCGTTCTGAGTGAATTCGCGGCCGAGGGCAGGATCTAAACCGAGGACGTGAAAGTAGCCAGCGGTGACGGCAAAGCCAGGAAGGAGGATCGGATCGCCCTCGCCTGAGAGCTGCAGATCCTTGTGCGTGTAGGCGGCAAAGGATTCGAAAGAGTGCATACGCGCACGTGCATCGCGGAAGTCATTTGGGTTGATGGGAAATTCGGGATGCGTTTCGGTCCGGGTGTAGACACGGACGAGTTGAGCCGGGTTACGGAACGGTAAGGGACGGATCAGGACGCCTTCGACCACGCTCACGATGGCCGTGGTCGCTCCCATACTGATGGCAAGCGTAAAGATCATCATCCAGGTGAAGGACGGAGTTTTCCGCAGCGTACGGACGGCGTACTTTAAATCCTGCAACAACGTTTCGAGCATGGATATGCGCCGCATATCGCGGCATTCCTCCTTTATCTGAGCAACTCCGCCGAACCTTTTCCGCGCTACAGCTTCGGCGTCGTCGATCGAAAAGCCTTTTGCGCGGTTTTCCCCAATCTGTTCCTGGAGATGAAATTCCAGCTCCCTGGCCAACTCGCGTTCGACTTCGCTCCGGGCAAACAGAGACCGTAATCGTAGACGCAAAATGTTCCAGCGCCGTCCGTCCATTGTCTTAGCTCATTTCGATCACGAGTCCAACCGCGTGCGACAGGCGCCGCCACTCCTGGAGCTCTTTGTCGAGCTGTCGAGCTCCCGCCTTTGTCAGCTGATAGAACTTGGCGTCACGACCGGTTTCAGTCTTCACCCACTTGGAGGAAATCCAACCCTGCTGTTCCAGCCGGTGCAGCGCCGGATAGAGCGCGCCCTGAGTCACTTGCAAGGCGTTCTGGCTGGCCTGTTCGATGCGTTTCGCGATGGCCCAGCCGTGCTTAGGTTCCAGGGAAATGGTCTTGAGAATGAGCAGGTCGAGCGTTCCTTGGATGAGGTCTGAAGGACGACTCATGGGAGAACGCCTAAGTTATCGACAATCATGCCTAAATAACTTATATGTCAGTTCCGACATCACGTCAACAGGCAAAAAGGAGCTGCGAGTGCGTGGCGATACGGAGCCGCCAGCGCTTACTTATGTTCTTGTGCCGCTACGCATCCCACCAGAAAAGCCCTGACGCAAATGCGCGTTCTCAGGAGTCGGCGGCGCTTTCCGATTGGACGATCTCGACTACCGGCGCATAGTTTGCGACACTAAGCCGACGTCTGGGCGTGAACGTCAGTTGCGGTCCGGGCTGCTTCTGCTTCGGGAGCGTCAGCCGGTAACCACCTTCCACCCGCCGTACAGTGACGCTCATAAAACTGGCCCGGTCACACAGTGAGCTATCGGTATCTACCCAGGTTTTGCCGTCCAGATCGACGGTCACAGCCGTGAAATTGACGTAGGCGTCCTGGCCGGCGGGCAACTTCGACAATCCGAGTGGCTCCGGCTTCAGGTAATCCACTGGCATGTGTTTTGCCGACCCGTCGAGGCGCAGCGGCGGCTCGGCATTCTCCCGCCGTCCCGTCTTCACGCTGTCCAACAGTTCGCGTATGGTTTGCATGGATCCCGCGGATCGCTGCTGGCCCGCAAAACTCTTGCGCTTCCGTTTGTAATCCGAATAAGCGAAGAACAGAACTGCGCAAACCAAAAAGCCGCCGTACAGAATCCCCGTTCCCCAAACCAGGTTGCGGCTTGCCGCCCAGTAGCAGAGATAAACCCACGCCATAATCGGCACTGTCACTTTCAGCAGGAGCCACAAGACTGAAAGAACTTCCTTGAGAAAGCTGGGCGGCTTTGTCAATTTTCTGAACCGCCCGCTGAACACGTTGAGGCGATGAGTTCCTTGCAAACTGGGTGTCCAAGTATCGCGCCGCCGCAGTTGTCTTTCAGGTTTACGTTAGTCGCAGGCATCCTATCTGAGGCTTGCAGATTTCCCTCAAACTTGCTAAGCCCCGAGAGTACGGGTACTGGCAAAGTACGTACTAATTTGCGGTTTGAGCCGGCGAAACTGTACTACCTAAACCCCTGAATTGGCAAGCGACTCCGAACCGCTGGCGAGTGCCCGCAGATTGGCGGGTCGTAACGGCTCGTCTTGACACGCCAATAACTCGATGACCGTTACTCACCGATGCCCGAGGCAGTCCGCGCCGCGCTCATAGGCTTCTGCGTCGTGCCGCTTGGCGTGGGTAGTTATTACCGGATTCAGTCGCAGAGATCTGGAGAGCGGCTGGCCGCGCGAACACTGATAAGCTGTTGCGATGCGGATTGGTTGCCTTGCCTTACGCTTGTGCCCGGCGAGGTTCGTGCTTGCTGCGCTCGCGATAGCAGCAAGCGCATTCACGCTCTCTGGTGCAACGCTCTGGAATTGGAGTTACACGGGCTCCGGCATCGGCGCCTTCGGAACTTTCACGACTACGGATACGCCGGATGGAACTGGAGCGTTTCTGATTACAGCGATCTCGGGCGAACGCAATGGCATCGCAATCACGGGTCTGCAGCCTCCCGGCACGGCCATTCCCGGCAATGAACCGTTCGCGGTAGATGATCTGGTGCGGCGCGGGGCGGGACCGCAGTTGACCGGTAATGGTTTCGGGTTCTCTACAGCCGACGGCAATTTCGCAAACCCATTCTTCGCTGATTTCACGTCGCCACCGGGGTATCTCGAGTTTTTCTCGACTCCGCCGTTTACAGACGCCGGTGGAGGAGCAACAGATTCCGAGCGTGCGGTGCAGTTCACCGCTAGTCCGGTACCGGAACCGGCCAGCTTGCTTCTGATCGTGACTGCATTCATGATCAGCGGTTACCAATACAGGCGGCGCAAGCTTCCGACCGGAGAGTGAATATCCATTTCGCGCTGAGCGGTGGCCGAACCGAGCAGTGAGAGAATCTCTTTGGATCTTTTTGCGTGATGAGGCAGGATGGGCGGAAGATGGACATCGCCCCGCCGGGAGGAATAGTGGCGATCGATTACGAAAATATGGTGCAGTACACCGTGCCGTTCCGCTGCCCGGAGTGTGGCGAGCACACGTTCCAGACCGATCGTAAACCAGACGGATCTGGCGCTTTTGTTGAGGCCGAGTGCACCAACTGCGGCCACGCCCTCACAACAGAGGAGATCGAAACGCAGCAGGCTAGCCTGGCACCGGGTGCGATTGAGGCGATGGTAGCGAAATATAGAGGCGGCAAGTCGGACGAATCTCTGTAGATCGATCTACGGGCGACCGGGGTAGCCGGACCGGTGATCAACAGCCTTAGGTGAGCAGTGGTTCTTTCCGAGTGGAAAGAACGAAGACTGCAACCAAGGCAGCGGCAAAACCTGCTCCAGCGCCGATACCAAGCGCCCAGCGAGGGCCGAAATGGTTGGCGACCCAACCAATGATCGGGGCACCAATCGGTGTTCCCCCGAGTGCAATGGCAACCCGCAAGGCCATTACCCTGCCCCGCATCGCTGGTTCCGTCGAGAGCTGCATTATGCTGTTGGTGCCGTTGGTAAAAGTCAGGGCAGCCGCTCCGACGATTAAGAGAGTAGCCGCAAACCACCAGTATCCCGGGGCGAGTGCAGCCAGCGCGCAGCCCAGCCCGAAGACCCCGGCTCCCACTAATAGAGACGGCAAACTTGGTCTGCCTCGACCTGCAGCAAACAAGGCTCCGGAGAGAGTGCCGAGCGCCATGATGGAGGAGAGCAGGCCAAAACCGCGTGCGTCAGAGTGGAAAACTTTCAGCGCCATCGTAGAGATGAAAATCGGAAAGTTAAGGCCGAAGGTGCCGATCAGAAACAACATAATCAGGACCGCCCGAAGTTCGGGTCTTCCGTAGACGTAACGAAACCCTTCTAAAAATCCAGACGTCGTGCGATGTGCTCTGGGGATAGTGTGTAGTTCCGGCAGCCGGAAGAAAGCCATGGAAATCAGAACCGCGGCGAATGAGAGCCCATTGAGAAAGAAAGCCCAGCCGATGCCAACCCGCGCGATGAGTAAACCGGCAAGTGCAGGACCAATCATTCGTGCCGCATTGAACGAGGTTGAGTTCAGCGCCACGGCATTCGCGAGATCCTCGTCGCCAACCATCTCGGCCACGAACGTTTGTCTTACAGGTGCGTCTAAGGCCGCCGCTGAGCCGGACAGGAAGGCGAACACATACACGTGCCAGAGTTGGACGACTCCCGCGATCGTGAGAACTCCCAGGATGAGTGCAAGCACGCCCATGATTGCCTGGGTCAGCAGCAGGAGCTTGCGCTGGTCAAGACGGTCTGCGGCTGCTCCGGTCCAGGGCAGGAGCAGAAATTGCGGAGCGAACTGAAGGCTCATGACGATACCGAGCGCCGATGCGTCGCGATTGGTCAAGTGTGTAAGCACGAGCCAGTCCTGAGCGACGCGCTGCATCCAGGTGCCGACGTTCGAAACGAGAGAGCCGGCCAGCCATAAGCGGAAGTTGAAGGTTCTAAGCGAGCGAAAGATGCCGGCCAAGAGGCTGCTCACGTGCGCGGCGCCGTGCTGCCTCCAGGAAAGTGATTGGAGTGATGCGTCAGGTAGACGCTGACGAACGAGACTAGAAAAAGCCGGTTCATGAGGCGGCGCTCTTATTCTCTTACACTCTTTCCTTCGCTCACTCGTTCCGCAAGGCGCGCATTGGGTCTAAAGTGGCTGCACGGCGGGCCGGCAAGAAGGCTGCCGCCGTGGCGGCGACTCCCAAGGCAAGCGCCGCGAGGGCCAGCGTAGCGGGATCGTTCTCTTTTACTCCGAAGAGCAGACTCGCGACCAGTCGTCCGAGCATCAACGCCGCAAGGGTTCCGACCACTGTTCCGATCGCCAGCATCAACCATACGCCGCGCATGACGAGCCAAAGTACCGCCTTCTTTTGCGCTCCCAATGCCATGCGGATTCCAATCTCGCTCTGTCGCCGAGCTACCGAGTAGGCAGTTACGCCGTACAGCCCCATCATGGCCAGCAGCAACGCCAGTCCGCCAAAAAAGCCGGAGAGCAAGGCAACCACTTCCTGCTGGCGGAGAGAGTCGTGTACCTGCGTTTCAAAGATATGGAATTCAATCGATGCGTCTTTATTTATTTTCGTGATTGCGTCGCGAACCTGCGGCTGCAATCTCTCGGGGCTGACGCTCGAGCGAATCTCAAAGCACACACCAGACCACGGGTCCGCATCCTGGCTGAGCGCAAGGAATGCCGTCTTGAACGACGCGGCCTGATTCAACGCCTCATACTTCGCATCCTTCACCACGCCGATTATTTGAAAGAGATCTCGAGGCTTGTCGGGCTCTTTCTCCATCCCTACGATCTTCCCGAGGGGGCTTTCTGTCCCGTAAAAGGCGCGGGCAGTTGTCTCACTCAGAATGATGGCCTTCGGCGCGGCCAGCGAATCATGTTCAGAGAAGTCGCGACCTAACAGAACGGGCGTTCCCATCGTGTGAAAGTACCCCGGCGAAATCCTGTTCAGATAAACGTTCTGTTCCTCTTGCCCCGCGGCATGCTTCCCGGCCGGATAGGTAGACTGATTCCACGCAACGTGGCTGATAGGAGTCAAGAATGAGCTGGAAGCGGCTGAAACACCGGGAACGCGCCGCAGTTGTTCGAGCATTCCGCCAAAGACTGCGCTGCGCCGCTCTTTGGGAACGCCGGCCGCCAGAACATCGACATTGGCGATGAGAACGTTATGTGTGTCGAACCCCGTGTCAACGTGCAGGACATGGTTCATGGTTGAAATGAATAATCCGGCTCCCACTAGAAGAACCAGCGTAAGCGCTACCTGCGCAATGACGAGAACCGCACTCAAATTAGATCGCGAAAGGCCGGGCCCGGCATTTGGACCGCCCTCTTTCAGCAAGTGATTCGGCGAAACGCGGGTTGCGCTCAAGGCCGGCACCAATCCGAATATGAATGCAGTAATGGTCGCGACGAGCAGGGTGAAACATAGCATGTGCCCGTCGATAGACAGGTCGAACTCGAGTGGCTTACCGGTGGCTGATAGCAAGCGAACGAGCAGCTTGCTTGCCCAGAGCGCGAAGAGCAACCCGGACGTTGCGCCCAAAGCCGCTAGTACGAAACTCTCCGTCAAAAGCTGCCGGACCAGGCGAAGCCTGCCGGCACCGATGGCCATGCGTACCGCCATATCTCTCTGCCGCGCTGCAGCACGTGCCAGCAATAAATTGGATACGTTCGCGCAAGCAATCAGCAGCACTAATCCGACGACTCCCATCAGTACGAACAATGCTGTCCGATAGCTCCTGCCGGTTAACGAAAACCCGGTGGACGCAGGTACCACGGTCAGGCTGCTGCTGAGGTAATCCTTCCGGCCATCAGCGCCCCAGTTTGGCGGTAGCGTTGCTGAGTAAACGCTCTTGGAGATGGTCTTCATGCTCGCCCGGGCCTGTTCAAGTGAAATCGCAGGTCCGAGCCGCCCCAGCACACTGAGCCACCAAGTGCTCCGCCCGTCTAACCAGCTTCCGTCGGCGTGCAAAATCGGCTCGCATGCTATGGGTATGGCTACTCCGTATCCGTGATCCAATTCCAATCCATGAAACCACTCCGGCGTCACTCCGATGACTTGAAACGGATGTCGATTCAAACGCAAAGTTTTGCCGATCACACCAGAGTCGCCCGCGAAATGCGACTTCCAAAACGCGTAACTAATGACGGCTACGGCACCTGAGCTGCCGCCGCCGCGACGATCGTCCTCCCTCGTAAACAACCGGCCCCGCAAGGCTGACACGCCCAAGACACGAAAGTAGTCCCCGCTCACCCAGATGCCTTCTACCGGTTCGCTTACTCCCCCAGAAGATAAGTCGAAGGATGTTCCCGAGTAAGCCAGCATGCCGGAGAATGCACTCTGACGATCACGAATTTGCTCCCAGAGTGGGTTGGTGTAGACCGGGTTGTTGCCAGTCTGAACTTGTACCAGGCGAGCAGGATCTTCCACCGGCAACGATCTCAGCATCACGGCATTCAGGATGCTGAAAATTGCGGTATTCGCTCCGATGCCAAGGGAGAGCGACAGCACCGCTATGGCGGCAAAACCGCGGCTTGCACTCAGGTCGCGAACAGCGTACCGGATGTCCCCCCAAAGCGTTTCGGCTAGAGTCCAGCCCCAGGCTTCGCGGCTTTTTTCCCGTAAGAGCGTTTCATTGCCGAAGCGGACCCGGGCGCCCGTTTCGCTCCCTTCATCTGCTGCTCGCAGATCCAGGTGCAGCCGCATTTCTTCAGCCAACTCAGTTTCAAAACGCTTCCGGCGAAGCAAGAACTCCAAACGACGCCACAATTCCCTGAACATGTCGCTGCTCCCCTTTACGCTAAATTCTCAAGCTGGCTGAATAACCTTCTGAATGGCCTCGCTGACACGCCCGTAGCGACTCAACTCCTCGGTCAGGCGCTTGCGGCCATCGGCGGTAAGTTTGTAATACCGCGCTCGCCGGTTGCCGGCGGTGACTCCCCATTTTGCCGTTACCCAACCCTTCAGCAACATGCGCTGCAAGGCCGGGTAGAGAGACCCTTCTTCAACCTGCAAGACATCGCCCGAGATGTTCTGGATGGCGTTGGCGATCTCATAGCCATGCGATTCTCCGTGACGCGCCAGGGTTTTCAGCACCAGCATGTAGAGCGTGCCGGGCGGAATTTCGTCGCGATCAGGTCCACTGCCATAGTTAGACATACATAGCTAGCCTATGGCAATGATGATGCAAAGAAATTCACTTGTCAACAAACACTTCGAGAAGCACAGGGCATTCTGAAGTGCCGACAATTGGGGAGAACGACAGCCACTGGGCCCTGCGCTCTTCCCAAAGACGCTAGGTGTATCGAAGGGAGGCCGGCGGGATTGAGATCGCCGTCGGCTCACCCGGCACGCCGTTAGGGATTCATGGCCACCTGATCGCCTGCAATTTTGAGCACCCATCGGTCAACAGCCGTCCCGGCAACATCCAGCTTTTGGACGAAACGCGCGAATCGTTCCGTATCAACGCCACTCGCATCCGTAGTGCGTTGCAGCTGGTAATAGGGCGGCACTGTCTGGTAGTAGAGCGTTGCGCGCACGCTAGCTGCTTCGGCGGTTCGCCTGGTGAACGGGACGATATAGCGCACCACGCTCGTGCCGCTTCCGTCGCCGTAATGCGGATCGCAGACCTGCTTCGGCGCGCCCGAGTAGCGCCGCAGCGTTACGCAGGTGCCGACCGGACCAGTCTCCTTGGCATCGGGACCGCTGGTGCTCCAGCCCGTCGGTTGAAGCCGGTTGTCTTTCGCCTTTTCATTGAGCGCAACAAAGCTCGTGGTCAGAAAACCTTCCGGATTTCTCACCAGCTCTTCATAGATCTGGACTTCGTCTTCACGCGTAATCGGGTTGGCTTCCCAATGATGCTCCTGAATGCGCTGCTGGGTGGGCGTGAACGTCTCGGTGGCGAGAGGACGCCCTCTTCCGTCGACAATCAGTCCCTTGAGAGTGCCGGTCGATTTATTCACATTTCCGGAGGCCCAGAGCACGTCGTCTGACGAATCGAGCACCTGAAAGTTTACAAAGGCTCTGCGAAATCCAACACCGGAAGGGAAGCTGTGTCCGACTTTGTTCGTCACCTGCACATCTATCAACCACGCCCTTTCGCTTCGCCTCACCGCGAGAATCTTTACCTCCGCGGTGGTGCGCTGTGCAATCGCGTTTGTGCTTTGATCGATGGCCGTTGCGAGCCCGTCCTCCGTATTGAGGGATTGGCGAATCATCGGATCGGGGTTGAGTAAACCTTGTGAAGGATCTGGTGTATACAGGCCGAGTTCGGTGCGGAACTGGCGGAACATTTCGAGGGCGAAGACATTGATGCCCAGCAGCGTGTGCCGGCTGTAGCCAGCGCGCGGCTGCAAGTTGAGTTTGTCGTCAGGTGCGCGATGATCCACGGCGGGAAATGTTTTGTCTTCGATGTTGGCGAGTTTATAGGTCAGCGGGCCCGATTCCTGGCCGTCATGGGTGAACGTCTTCGGCATGTGGCAATCCTGACAGCTCTTCGGGGTGGAACCGTTATCGGCAAAGTTGCTGTTCTTCCACTCAAGAAAGGTCGCCTGCTCAAAGAAAGTCTTCTGCTTCCATTTGCCGTCCTTGACTTCCATCACCGGCTCGCCGTTGGATCGGAAGACCGGCAGATCGATCGTGTGGCACGATCCGCAAAGCGTAGATTCGGTGATCTGAGGCGCCTTCTGCGGCTTGATGCCAAGCGCATTCTTCATGGGCAAAGTGAGGGGTGTGTCGAACGGACCATTTAAATGCGTTGCATCGCCGACCTTGAAGTTACCGGTGTAGGTGGACTCTTTTCCGAGCCCCTCAGCCGAAATGCGATGGCAAAGCGAGCAGGAGATGCCGTCTCGCGCAAGTGCGCCATAATTCGTATCGCCGTTCAGCATTTCTCGAGTGAACAATGCGCCGGGATTGTCGTGAGTGAATTGCCGCTGTCCCATGACGCCGTGGCAATGGAGGCAAAGATTTTCGACGTATGGCTTGGCGGGGAACCCCTCGCCCAGTTTCAAGTTCCCGTGCAGCGTCGTTTCCGAATTCAACTGGCTGAAAAAAATCGGATCGCGTCCCGCGAGACCCATCATGGAAAAGCGCCACTCGCCATTCGGCGAGAGATTGACGGTTTTCGGATGGTCGGTAGGCGTTCCGCTCAAATAATAGAGCATGCTGGGCGCATCCGGACGAGCAGGCGCAATTGTGCCGGTCGCATTATGACAGGAAGTGCACTGGTCGGATGTCACAAACGTATGCGGACCTTCGGGTTGTTTGCCCGCCACTACGTGATCGCTTGATTCCGGAACCAGGCAGGCACTATCGCTGGACGTCGAAGATACCGGTGCGCGGTGCGCGAGATGAAAGTGAATGTTGTCGTCCAGCGGGAAAGTGGTTAACGGCGGCCCCGTCTGCCCGAGGACGAAGCGACTGGTTGCGAAAGTGTCCTGACCCTGCGCCGCTGAGGCGTGGCAATTAATGCAGTATTGTCCGAAGCCGGCATAGGCATACTGCGCCTGGGCACAGTTAGGTCCGCTCGTGAGCGCTGGAGGTTCAGGTGTCTGGAGCGTGCCCGGTGCGGAGAGGTCGCCCCACCACCAGCCATCCCAGGCACCGTTCTTGTCCTTCACCATTACCGACCAGTCGGTAAGTTTAGTCTTGTCGTTCGAATCGCCGTATTGCTCCTTAACGAGAACACCGCCTTCGGGAGCATCGCCGCTTCGTCCGTTGACGATCCAGGTCCACAGGTCGGGCGAATACCAGACTTTCACGTTCGGATGCACGCCATTGGTGCCGCGAATGTTGGGATCGTGTTTCCAACTGAGCGTGGCATAACACTGATTGTCGAGAAATGTCTGAAGTATCTGTTGGAAACCTGTGCTCGTGGCCGGGGGAAGCGGACTGCAGGGGCCTACAGCCCAGGCGGGTAGGGCGCCGAGAAAAAAGAGCCCCATAGCGAGCTGCGTAACCAGCCTTGTCCCGGCAGCGAATCGCGATCGGCCCGACGTCCACCTAAGAAATTTTGTGATGCGCATTTTGCGTCTTCTTTCTCTTGATCGGTTCTCAGAAATCGAGCAGATCTAAGGTCAGCGGCATTTTGTTACGGAAGGATCCGGCTCCCGCAATATCAAGGTCCAGGGACTCTCCGGCGAGGAACTGACTCTCTTCCTTCGCGAGGCTTCCTTTATACGTGGCTTCTCTCTTCATAGAGTCGAAACGGAACGGCAACCCGTGGGCCCCGAGGCTAGACGGCCGGTCCATCACTTGGAAATGAAGATGGGGCGAATCAGTGAGTCCGGAATTCCCAAGCCGCCCGATGACCGAGCCAACTTTTACGAGATCCCCGACCTGCACCGTAGGTGATCCGGGAACCAAGTGAGCATACAACACGTAACGTCCACGGCCGATGTCGACAATGATGCGGTTGCCGGCTGCTTGCCACGCGGAAAGTCCCTCAGGATTGGCCCCGGGAATCTGATTTGGCAAGTCCCGAACGACCTCGACCACTGTACCCGGGGCGGCAGCGTACACGGGCACATCGTAGTAGGCAAAACTTTTCACATCGCGAATGTTCCCGCTGTAGGCTCGTCCCTTTGCATCGAGCTGCATGAAGTCAATGGCGAAATCTTCAGCCGGCTCCAAAGCCCCGTTTATTGGGTTGATGACACCACGATGCGGCCCGACCTGCTTGCAGCAGCCGTTTCCATCCAACCAGCGCGGACCTTTCAACGGCGGCTTCAGGACGACCGGTTCTTGCGGGTCTACCGTGACCGGCTCATCTATTGCCGTGTACGTCTTTTGCGCTTTACCCTCGGGAGCCGTGACAACGACTCGATTTGAGATGTGAGCGGGCAGGCTGCCGCGATCTTTGTAAGTCACGTCAAAAAACACAGTGCCGCCCTGTCCACCTTCGAGCTTGTCTGTATAGTTCGCGTTGCCTAATGAGAGCGGAAGATGGAACGGTTGCACCTTTTGGGTGATGGTGCCGTTTTCGATCGAGACGACCTGGTTATCACCCGTCGGCTGATTGTCGCGATCGGGATCGATTACCTGCCAGGATTGGATCGTCATGGGGATGGACGCATGGTTGGTGAGGTGAATCACAAACGAGAGGTGAATACGGCCATCAGTGCCTTCCACCGGCACGATTGGTCCCAACACCTGCCAGACAGCAGGCGAGAGAGCGATCGGGTAGCGAAGGCCGTCACCTTTCGTGATGGGCCGAAAGTATTCCCGGTCCAGACAGACTCCGCCGAGAAGGCAGGAGGCGAGCATAGCGGCAAAAGCAAGTTTTCGCAAAATAAATCAGAATCCTCTGTCGCTCTGCACGGACGCACAAGCCGATGCGGCGTGTACAAAGGCACGGAGGGACTATATAGCAGCCTTCCGCAGAATGAAATAGACTTCATCTGATCGCGACAGGTTTTTCGTATGATCAGTTAAATCTCTGATTCGAAAGGAGGCCAAGTACTGCCCGGAGGAAGCTTTGCGGCAGTGGTCGAGGCGTGACAAGGCAGACAAAAGTACTCCGGTTCGGCCCAAACGAGCTGGACTTGACGGCTTTCGAGCTGCGTCGGGGCGGCATACGCATCTCTCTTTCGCGCCTTCCATTCGATCTGTTGGTTCTGCTGATTGCCCGGCGCGGAAGTCTGGTTACGCGGGAAGAAATTGCGGCGCACCTTTGGAAGGAACCGGGACTGGTAGATACCGTGGGCGGCATCAACACCGCCATTAAGAAGATTCGCGGAGTGCTCAACGACGATGCGACAACGCCGCGTTACATCGAGACGGTAATCGGTCGTGGCTATCGTTTCGTGGGAGACGTGGAAACCGTTGAAGCGGACCCGGAGACTCCTGCTGTGGCGGTGCCGGAGATTGCAGCCATCCAGCTAGAGTTGCCGAACGAATCGGCGGCGCTCGCTTCCATTAGAGAGTCCGCGCCAGTTCGGAGCATGCCCGGGCGATTCGGCTGGCTCATCCGGGCGGGAGCCGTGGCCATTGCTCTTTCCGCGGTAGCTTTCTTCTTCGCGAGGCGGCAAGTCCGCGAGCCAGTGACACTTCTGCAGCCGATCCAAATCACGAACAACGAAAGCGACAATCGGGTTGAAGTTGGAGCGCTCTCACCGAACGGCAAGCTGCTCGCCTATGTGGATCCGGACGGCGTGTTCGTGCGCGAGCTCGGCTCGGGCGCCACCCACAGTCTGAAATCTCCAGCCGCGCTTCAGAGCTACCGGATCGAGTGGTATCCGGATGACGTCCGTATTCTTATCAGCGGTGTCAGGGCGCAGTCGAACGAATGGGAACTCTGGGCGCTGTCCCTGATGGGAGTGCCGCCCCGGCTCATCCATACCGGTGCGCGAAACGGTGTTCCCTCCCCCGATGGCTTGCGCATTGCGTTTACCACTGGCAACGATGCTGAGATCTGGACGGCCGATACGGACGGGGAACATGCGCAGCGATTCCTGAAAGCGCGCGGTGGAGAGACGTATCCGTTTGTGTTCTGGAGCGAGCGCGGCAACCGTCTTAGTTATCAGATGAGGTATGAGGCTGTAGGCGCTGAGCTGCAGGGCGCCCAAGCGCTCGAAGGAAATTTCGAGTGGGATTATGTCTCGCGATCGCTGCGAAACGGGCGCGAAACGGCTCATGTGAAAGGCGTTCGATTCGAGTCTGCCTGCGAGACGGGCAGTGGCCGCCTTTTTTATCTGCACACAAACCCCTGGCACGATGGGCCGCGGCGCGGCATTTGGGAAGTATCAATCGCCGCCGATGGAACCTTTCGGGGATCTCCCGAGCAGCTGGCGTCTACCAGCGAGTACGCCGCCTATGGACTTAGCGCTCCTCACGACGCCGCTTCGCTTGCCGCTGTACTGGAACGCGGGCAGGCAGACGTATACACTGCCACGTTTCAAGGCAAGGCGCTAACCGATGTTCACCGCCTGACCCTAGATACCAAGCGGGATTTTCCGCATGCCTGGATGCCCGGCGGCGATGCCGTAATTTTCGAATCGGACCGCGACGGCGCCTTTCACCTTTTCCGCCAAAACCTGGCGCACAGGACGGCCGACCAGCTGACGTACGCGCAAGGTGTGCAAACGATGCCGCAGGTTACGCCGGATGGAGCGTGGATTCTCTATGAATCATTGCGCGCCCAATTTCCCTCAGCCGGCGATGCGCTGGAGCGAATTCCGACCGAGGGTGGCGCACCCCGGCAGATTGCTTTGCCGCATTCGCCCTGGGACTTCGCCTGTCCTTTGCTCCGCGGCTCGTGCGTACTGCGAGAACTGCTCGACGATCGCACATTTGTTTTTTATGAGTTGAATCCGCTGAATGGGAAGGGGCGTGAGCTCGCGAGGACGGCTCGCGTGGCGAATGCTTTTGGAGGGTGGGCGCTATCCGCGGACGGACGCACGATCGCGCTTCCCGTGGCTGCCGGCCAGAGTTCACAGATTCGGCTGATCGCTTTAGATGAGAGCGAAAGCGCCCGTCGCGAAAGCGTCCTTACTGTCAACGAGCCCGGCAAGATTGTAAACCTGAATTGGACGGCGGACGGGGCGGGCTGGTTTGCCGAGAGAAATCGGAACGGAAGATCGTCGCTCGTTTACATTGAGCAGAACGGACAGGAGCATCTTCTGCGGGAGACGACTTACTCGACCTGGGCTGTGCCTTCGCGTGATGGTCGCCGAATTGCATTTGTCGATTACACCTTCGATCGCAACGTCTGGCTGTGGCATCCTCACGATGCGTCGTATTCTTCTCTGAACTGAGATTCCTCAGCGCAACGGAGACCGTTTCGTATGGTTGGCACCTTGTGTAAACGAGGTCATGCTCCGCTTGACTGCATATTATGCTCATAGAACAACATCGGATGCAGGAACGATCTTTCGGAATACCAACGCTACGTGGCCCAAGTGTATAGACCACTTGGACGCAGTTGGGATTTGCTCATTTCCCGCCTTTGTTTGATGCGCTCCGTGTTGCTCTTCGCATTGCTGTGCGGCGGTCTGAGTACGCTTGCACTCTGTGAATCGTATGAACTGCCGGCCGGCAAAATCGTCGAGATCCGCTTGACGAAGTCCCTGGCTTCTTTTTCGTCCCGCGCGGGCAATCCCGTCGAAGGCGTGATTATCGCTCCCGTCTGGGCGCGGAGAGCAAGTGGTGATCCCCGCGGGCAGCATGATCAGTGGCGAGGTCGAACACGTGAATCGGGTTGGGCTTGGATTGATTCACGAGACCGCCCGGTTGGATTTGAAGTTCGACAAAATTACGCTACCGAACGGCACGATATTTCCGATCGACGCATCCGTTCGGGAAATCGACAACGCACGCGAGACGGTGGACGACCAGGGCCGGGTGAAGGGGATACGGTCGACAGGAACGCTTGGCTTTCGTGCGAACAATTTGATTGCCGGCGCAGCGATGTTAGACCCGATTGCGTATATTTACGTCAACATTGCTTCCGCAAGAGTGCTGCGCTTCTCTGAACCCGAGATTTGGTTTCCAGCGGGGACCGAAATGAGCGCCGTGTTAGCAGCGCCGATAACGCTCAAGGATCCTTTCCCCGCTTCCGTTCCGGCCATCAACAGCTCGGTGGAGCAGCGAGACGCATTGCAGGCGACGATCCGATCGCTACCATTCCGCACGGCAACGGTGGAATCGAACAAGCCGTCCGATCTCACGAATCTTGTGTTCCTGGGTTCTCCGGCCGCTCTGCAACGAGCATTCCTGGCCGCCGGTTGGGTGCGTGCCGACCGCTTGAATGCGCTTTCCACGTTCCGAACGATGCGCTCGATAGCCGAAAACCAACGCTACGAAAGTGCTCCCATGTCGGTCTTGCTGTTAGATGAACAGCGGCCGCGCTTCGAGTTTTCGAAATCTCTTAATACGTTTTCAAAACGCCACCATGTTCGAATCTGGTCGCGAACCGAAACCTGGAATGGCCAGGCCCTGCTAACTGCGTCTTCTACACAGGACATTGGTATTCAGTTATCGCGCAAGCAGCGTACGTTTATCCACGTGATCGACACCAACATTGATAATGAACGCGCCAAGATTGTCAACGATCTCATCTTCACGGGATGTGTGGAGGCGGCCGAATATCAACCCCGTCCGTGGATCCCGAAAAACGCCAGCAATGCAACCGGCGAAGAGCTGAAAACAGATGGCCGGATAGCGGTTGTGCAACTGAATGACTGCGAGCATCCACGCGACCCGGTGGATCTCCGCGCACGGCCGGATATTCCGGCGACCGGAAGCGTGATGGAGCGCGGCTTCCGTCAGGGCTTCCTACTCACACGCAACGACATTTATCGAGGCAATCTCGTTTACCAGGCGATCGAGGGTACAAGGATGGGCATCCGATATCTGAAACATAAGGATGAGCCGCAGGCGACCGCCGCTTCGCCACCGGATTTAGTTCCGCTCGAGAGCCAAGCGGACGAATCACTGCAAACGCCGGTGCCGCGCGATCACGCTCATGCGTCAGCGATGCCCGCCGCCTACGAGGCACTGCCGCAGCCGTCGCCCGAGACAGGCCCGTTGTTTGAACTTGGTGTGCATGGAGGTTGGCTCGGGTTCGGCAGCAATCTGAGTGCAACGGACATCTTTCTCGAGCCGAAATCACCGGCCAATCAACCGATCAATCTCTTGTTTGCGAATCGTGTGGAAAGTGGCTGGGACGCGGGTACATCCGTGACGCTGAATTCCTGGAGGTGGTTCTCGAATGAGTTCTCGTTTGACTATCAGCGAGGCCGATACCGGCTCGGCGCCGAAATCACCGGACTCAGCGATCTGGCCCCAACCGGCTATCAGGAGGAAGGTACAGGGCTCGCCATCAATCAGTTCGGATACGCCTTTCTGGCAAATCTACGGCCAAGAGAAAGCCGGTTTCGCGCCTACGTGGCGGCGGGTCCGGTTTTCCAGCTTTTGCACATTACGGATGCGCCTGTAACGAAGCCGAATGCCATCTTTCGCGCGGGATTGCGGAATGTCGGTTTGATCCTGGCGGCCTATAACTTTGCCAACGAGCCTCCGCTCGATGGCGGAGGTGTGTTTCAATTCGGGTTTCAATATGGCGGAGGAGTGAAGTACCGAATCACTCCGCGGTTCATGTTGCGCGCTGATTATCGAGAGACTTTAAGTGCCCAGCCGGACTTCATCGAGCGGTCGATAAAGATCGACGATCCTTCGGACTCTGACGAGTACATCTTCAACAAAGTCACGAGCGGACCGGGCAGCCCGTTGCGTCTGAAGCGTGTCACGCTGGGCTTCAGCTTCGTATTCTAAGCGGCGCGGCGGCTAAAAACCGGATCTGTTCAGAAGAGCAGCACTAGCGGGTTGCCAGGGATGCTTTGGCGCGCCGATTGACTGACCGGTCGGTCAGCGACTATACTGCTTCTTGGTAAAGGCAACACCGAAAAAGCAAACTCGACGTGCGGAACAAGCGCGCGTGAAACGAGTAGCGATCGTGAACGCAGCCCTGGACGAGTTTGTGGAGAAGGGCTTCGCGGCAGCGCGCATGGAGGACATTGCGCGGCGGGCCGGAGTCGCGAAAGGGACAATTTACCTCAACTTCAGCGACAAAGAAGCGCTGTTCGAGGCGATTGTGAGGAAAGAGATCGGGCCGAAAGTGGATGCGGCGGCCATCTTGGCGGCGTCGGGCGGTTCCCTTTCCGACTTTATTCATGCAACGTTTCTTCCCGCGTTGGATGAGATTACGCAAACGCGACGGGGTGCAGTGCTGCGGCTTTTGATTGGCGAGGCGGGGCGGGTTCCGAAGCTGGCCGAGGTGTATTACCGAGTGATCGTGGAACCCGGGCTGCGTTCGATCCGCTTGCTGGTAGAGCAAGCGATCGAGCGGGGCGAACTGCGAGATGACTTGCTGGTCCAGTTCCCGCAGCTTTTCATTGCCCCTATGCTTCTGGCGGTGATCTGGACGGGGTTGTTCGAGCGGTTCCAAACTTTAGACCTGAAGCAAATGGCCCGGGCTTACTACGATCACGTGATTCAGTGCGAGAAGGGCCAGAGGCGGGCATCGGCAAATGCGAGTAGTGCAAGGAGGAGCAGATGAGCGAGGCGATCGCAACGGCAGAGCCGAGGGCAGAAGGTAAACCGGCTGAGGAGAAAGGTGCGATGGGAACCCGGCGCAAGCCGGTAGTGCGATTGGTGCTAGCGGCAATCGTGTTGGCTGGCGCGATCGCGGTATGGCGTCTTTTTTTCTACACGCCGCCTATGCCGGACAGCATCGTGGCGCTTAGCGGGCGCATCGAGGGGGACGACTCGGCGGTTTCGCCGAAAACGGCAGGCCGTCTGGTGGAGATTACGGTGCGCGAAGGCGACCAGGTGAAGGCGGGACAGTTGATTGCCACTCTCGATGATGAGCAGGTGCGGGCTCGCCAGAGGCAGGCTGAAGCGGCACTGGCTGGGGCGAGAGCGAAAGCAACGTCGGCTCAGGCGCAGGTGGCAGTGCTCGAAGAGCAACTCAAGCAATATGAGCTACAGACGGGGCAGGCGCAGGTGGATGCGAACGGCCGGGTTCAACAGGCGGAAGCGGATGTGGCGGCGGCGGAAGCAGACCTGAAGCAGCAGGAGGCTTCGTACGCCCTGGCGGTGTTCGACCGTGATGCGTATACCAGACTTGCGCAGACCGGCGCAGTTTCGGAACGGCAAGGCAAACAGTCGGCGGCGACGGCGGAACAACAGGCAGCGGCGGTAGCAGCCACCCGGCGCCGGGTGGAAGCAGCGCGAGGCGGCCTGGAAATGGCTCGCGCTAATATCACGACCGCAGGCGTAAGGGCGTCGCAAGCCAGCGGGGTAAAGCGGCAGCTCTTGCAGCAGCGCGCCGAGATTGCGAGTGCAGCTGCGGAGATCAAGCAAGCTGAATTTCAGTTGCAGGAAGCCGAAGCGAATCGTGCGGACCTGTTTGTGCGCGCACCTTTCGACGGCACGGTGATCACGCGGTCTGCCGAACCCGGCGAAGTGGTCACCGCAGGCACGGCTGTGGTTTCGCTGCTCGACCTGAGCAAGGCCTATCTGCGTGGATATGTACCGGAAGGGCAGATCGGAAAGGTCGCGTTGGGGCAGCCGGCTCGAATCTACCTGGACTCTCGCCCTGACCAGCCGGTTGACGCGCTTGTTTCGCGTGTCGATCCGCAAGCCACATTTACTCCAGAGAACACGTACTTTCGAGACGATCGGGTGAAGCAGGTAGTCGGCGTAAAGCTGCAGCTGAAAGGCGCGATCGGATACGCGAAGCCGGGCATGCCGGCCGACGGCGAGATTTTGGTCAGCGGCACTACTTGGCCGGCTTACAAAAGAAAGCCATGACCGTATCGCAAGTGATGGATGGCGAGAAGACTGGGGAAAGAGGAACGGAGAGCGCTCCTGCCATTCAGCTTGCCCAACTCTGGAAGCGATACGGCGCAGTGGAAGCAGTGCGAGGGATCGACCTGGAGGTAAGGGAGCGCGAGATTTTCGGCTTGATCGGCCCGGATGGCGCAGGTAAGACTTCTTCTTTTCAAATTCTGGCGGGCGTGATGGAAGCGAGCTCGGGCACGGCGCAGGTGTTCGGTAAACCAGCCCGCAAGGCGCGGGCGGAGACCGGATATCTGACCCAGACTTTCAGTTTGTATCCGGATTTGAGCGTTATCGAAAATATCCGCTACATCGGAGATTTGCGGCGTGTTCCGCAAGCCGAGATTAAGCAGCGCGGCTTGCGATACCTGGAGATGTTTGACATGGACCGGTTCCAGGATCGTCTGGCCGGACGGCTGAGCGGAGGCATGAAGCAGAAGTTGGCGCTAGCGTGTGCGCTCGTGCCGCAGCCTCGGGTGCTGCTTCTGGACGAACCGACTACCGGCGTCGACCCGGTTTCGAGACGCGAATTCTGGGATGCGCTGGCGCATCTCGCGACGGAGGGGTTAACGATTCTCGTTGCGACGCCTTACCTGGATGAAGCCGAGCGATGCCATCGAGTGGCTTTCATTCACGAGGGATCAATTCAGCAGGTTGGCACGCCAGCGGAGTTGCGCAACAGCCTGCATGCCAAAAGGCTGGAGTTGCGAACGGGCAACTTGGGAGAAGCCGAGCGGCTGTTGAACGGGGAAGTGGGAAAGGGACGGGCGCTGATGGATGTTCAGCGCTTCGGCGACCGGCTGGATCTGTTGACACAACGGCCGGAGGAACTAAAGCAGACGCTTGAAAGCAGACTGCAGCCGGCGGGACTAGCGGTTGAAGATTTAAGAGAAGACGAGCCAACGCTCGAGAACACCTTTGTGGCGCGGCTGCGTAGCCTGGGGCAGACGATCAGCACAGCACCATTTCCGGCCAGGCATGCTCATGGAAGTTTGAAGGGACAGGTGGCTATTGGCGCGAAAGGCCTGACGAAGCAGTTCGGGGCGTTCACAGCGGTGAAGGACGTTTCACTCGAAGTGAAGTACGGCGAGATCTACGGCTTGCTGGGTGCGAACGGGGCAGGCAAGACCACGATGATCAAGATGCTGTGCGGACTGCTAAAGCCCACGAGTGGCGAGATGGAACTGGCCGGCGAGCGAGGAAAACTTCAGTCGCCTGCGGTGCGGGAGCGTATCGGTTACATGTCGCAGAAGTTCTCGCTTTATGACGATCTGTCGATTCGGGAAAACCTCGAGTTCTTTGCCGGGGTATACGGGATTCCAGAAGGTGAGCGCAAGGAGAAACAGGCGTGGGTGCTGGCCTTCTCGAGTCTGGAAGGCCGGGAAGAGATGACAACCGGCACCTTGCCGGGGGGATGGAAGCAGCGGGTGGCGTTCGGGGCAGCGATTTCACATGAACCCGGCATTTTGTTTTTGGACGAACCGACGTCGGGAGTAGACCCGTTGGCGCGTCGCGCGTTTTGGCGCATGATCAACACGCTGGCGGACCAGGGGACGGCGGTGCTCGTCACAACGCACTACCTGGAGGAGGCTGAGCAATGCAACCGGCTTGGCTTCATGGTGGCGGGCGAGTTGGTCGCGCAGGGAACGCCGACCGGGATCAAGGCACAGCAGCCCGGACATCTGATTGAGTTCGTGGTGGACGAGCCGCAAAAGGCCGCGGATCTGTTGAAGGAGAAGACGGAGCGATGGCGAGTGTCGTTATTTGGAGACCGGCTGCATGTGATCTCAGATCTTGCCGCGGTCGATGCGGAACGGGAAACACGAGAGCGGCTTGACGCCGCAGGTATTGCAGTCAAGAGCGCGAAAGAGCAGCGGTATTCGCTCGAGGATGTTTTCATTCGCGTGGTGGAGCAGGCACGAGCGCAAGGAAAAGTCGCGGCCGAGGAATAGACAGCAGACCTATGAGACGAGTACTGGCTCAGACCCGAAAAGAGTTGACGCAGGTGTTCCGAGACCGGCTGGCGTTAGCGCTGGCGCTGGTGCTGCCGTGCATACTGCTGTTCCTGATGGGCACGTCGATCGCGCTTAAGGTGAAGGGCATGGCGATCATCGTGCAGGACTTTGACGATTCGCCAGCGTCGCGGGAACTTGGTGGCGGCGTTCCGCAACTCGTTGTCTTTTCACGTCGTGTCTTGGCCACCGGATCGCCGGCCGGAGCAATCGTTTCTGACGAACCGGGCGCGAGCCGCCTTGATCGTGCCCGAACATTTTGGGCGGGATCTGTCACGCGGCAGGGAAACGCCCGTGCAGATGCTGATGGATGCTTCGGATTCCAACACCGCCACTCTGATTTCGGGCGATGCGACGCAGATCGTTCAGGCTTACAACGATTTGCACTCAGGCGCGAGTATCGGAGCACCAGTGAAGGCGGAGATCCGGCTTTGGTACAACCCTGGGCTGTCCAGCAAAAAATATGCCGGGCCGGGCGTATTTGTATTGGCCTTATCTATGTTTGCGCCGTTGCTCGCCTCGCTCGCGATGGCCAAGGAAGGCGAGAACAATACCATCCTGCAGGTCTACGTGTCGAGTATTTCGGCGCATGAATTCTTACTGGGAAAGATTCTGGCGTACACCGCCGTTGGCTTGTGCGAGTGCATTCCACTGCTGCTGTTATTGTTCACATACTTCGGGTTGGGCTTTGCGGGGGATCCGACACCGTTTCTAGTTGCCACGCTGCTGTACTGCTTTTGCGTCGCGGCCTTTGGCACCTTGATTGGTGCTGTGATCCCAAGCCAGGCAGCCGCAATGCAAGCCGTGGCACTGGGCGGATTTCTGCTTGTATTCTTGCTATCGGGCCTCATCTTCCCGATCGAAAACATTCCGCCGGGGTTGCGTTGGCTGTCGGATTTTATCTGGGGCAAGTACTACATTTACGTGGTGCGTGATGCTTTCCTGCAGGGCGGAGGTTGGCCATCGGCCTGGCGGAGCGTGTTAGCGATCGGGGTGATCGGCTCTGTGTTCTATCTGTTGGCATGGCGCGCCATGCGGCGCATGCAGGTGAAAGCATGACGGTGGCGAACGTGCTTCGATCCTTCTTGCCGGCAGACTTCTTCAGCGGCCGTATGTCGGCCCTAATTTTGAAAGAGTTTCGGCAGATACGGCGCGACCGACGACTCGCCCTGTCGATGGTTGTTCCGCCGACCCTGCAGATCCTGCTCTTCGGCTTTGTTTTGAACTCAACGGTGACGAATCTGAACCTGGGAGTACTGGACCAGAGCCGCACTCCGGAGAGCCGGGAGATGGTGGCGGACCTGGCGCAGAGCCGCGCCTTCCGGCTGTCGCGCACGTACCTGTCGCTCGATGAAATGGGGGGGGCCATTAGCCGGGGCGAAATCAAAGGCGGCGGTGGTGATCCCTTACGACTTCGGCCGCAACCTGCATCGCGGCAGGACAGCCAATGTTCAGTTCTTATTGAATGCGATGGACGCCAATACAGCGACCATCGCGAAGGCTTATGCCGAAGGGGTGATATCTGCTTACAATGCGACGCTGCCGAGCTCGGGATTGCATGCGCGTGTAAGCGAAATGGCAGCTCCCCTGGTGAGCCGTCGGGGACGGGTGAGCGTAACGGCGGCATTTCTCTACAATCCGGGACTGGTGAGTTCGTGGTTCACGGTAACAGGCATCTTTGGATTGCTGTGCATCTTGAATGGCTCGCTGGTTTCAGCGGCCGCCATGGTGAAAGAGCGGGAGCGCGGCACGATTGAGCAGCTATTGATGTCACCGGCCAGCACCTCGCAGGTAATTGTGGCGAAGATTGTGCCGCTCTTCCTCCTGCTCTGCCTGATGGCATTGATGGTGACAGGACTGATGCGGCTAGTGTTCCATGTGCCGTTTCATGGCAGCTTTTTGCTCGTGTTTCTGGGGGCGGCGCTCTGCGTTCTTTCCGGTATTGGAATCGGGACCGTCATCGCAACCTTCACATCCTCGGCGGAACAGGCACAGTTGACCAGCTTCTTCGTGAACCCGCCGCTCTCCACTTTGTCCGGCGCGCTAACCCCTGTTGAGGCGATGCCGCAATGGCTGCAACCAGCAGCGCAGGTGAATCCGATTTATCACTTCGGTGTGATTTCGCGGGCCGTGCTGCTGAAGGGCAGTGGCTTAGAGACATTGTGGCCGCACTTTCTCGCACTGCTGGTATTCACCGTGGTGCTGGTGTCGCTGAGTGTCTGGCGTTTTCGCAAACAGTTGGGGTAGAGGTCTAGGGAATGATGAAACCAGTAGTTGTTTTTTACCTTCGGGCGGGGGTGCTAGCGGCGTCTTTGCTTTCCGCGCATGAGATGCTTGCCCAACTGCCAGGACAGAATGTGGCGACACAGACCCCGACCGCAAATCAGCTGCCGATATCGGGCCGCAATGCTGCCAGCGGATCAGTAAATGCGGTGCAAGCGCCAATCGCGGGAACCACGGCTAGCGTCAATACGCTGAATACGTCGGTACAGGCCCAGGGCACACTGAGCGGCAGCCGGAGCGGGGCGGGCGAGCCTTTCTCGGGTCAGCTTTCTTTCAAGGAAGCTATCCAGCGAGGGCTGGCTTTCAATCTGGGTGAATCGGGATTGGAGCAGGCGGTTCGCCAATCGCACGGGCAGATGAGGGTTGTGCGCTCGACCTTGCTCCCCAATCTGAACAGCTCGTTAAGCGAGACGGTGCAACAGACGAACTTGCGAGCGCTAGGAATTCGCTTTAACTCGCCTTTCCCGGGATTGCAAATCCCCTCGATTGTTGGCCCATTCAACTACTTCGATCTGCGGGCCCGGTTAACACAAACCTTGGCCAACGTCACGCAGCTGAATAATTACCGATCGGCAAAAGAATTGCTGGTGGCGAACGAGCAGTCGGCTCGCGATGCACGGGACCTGATTGTATTGGGGGTGGGCGGCGGGTATTTGCAGGTAGTGGCGGCAGCGGCCCGGGTTCGCACCGAAGAGGCGCAGGTTGAAACTGCCAAAGCTTTATTCGAGCAAGCCACCCAACAACGGGCTGCGGGAGTGTTGGCGCTGACCGACCTGAACCGAAGCGAGGTGCAACTGCTGACAGAGCGGCAAAGATTGGTATCGTTGCAGAACGATCTATCAAAGCAGAAGATAAATCTGGCGCGGCTCATCGGATTGCCGGCCAAAGACTCATTTCAAGTGACTGACGATGTACCGTTTGCGGCTGCGCCAGCAGTGGAAGAGGAGGCGGCGGTGCACGAGGCGATAGAGCGCCGGGCGGATCTGAAGGCGGCTGAGGCGCAAGTACGGGCAGCTCATCTGACGCATGCGGCAGCGCGCGCCGAGCGATTGCCTTCGTTGTCGCTGAGCGCCGATTATGGTGTGATTGGGACGAATCCCAGCCAGGCGCATGGAACGTTCTCCGTTGTAGGAACACTGAGCGTGCCAATTTGGCAGGGCGGTCGAACGGGCGGCGATATCGAGCAGGCGGATGCAGCGCTAATGCAGCGACGGGCTGAAGTGGAAGATACGCGGTCGCGAGTCGAGAGCGATGTGCGGAACTCATTTCTGGATCTACGGGCGTCGGCTCAACAGGTAGAGGTGGCGGCAAGAAACATCGAGGTCGCAAAGCAAAATCTGGAGCTGACACGACAACGCTTTAGCGCCGGCGTGAGTGAAAACGTAGAGGTCGTGCAGGCGCAGCAATCCGTGGCATCCGCCCAGCTCGACTATATCGATAGCGTGTTTGCGCATAATGTGGCGAAGCTGAGCCTGGCGCGTGCATTGGGGGGAGCGGCGGAGAACGTTTCCAGATTTCTAAGCGTTCACTATTAGACGACGTTCTCGCCAACCGCGGAGTTGACAGTCTCTCACGGCCCAATAGACTACAATGTAGTTGTTATGAAGCAGGGCCTCGGCGAGCTCGAACAGACGATTCTTTTGGCAATTCTGCGGTTAGGCACTGAGGCTTACGGCGTCAGCATCCGGCGAGAGATTGCCGAGTGTGCGGGGCGCGAAATCGCTCCAGGCGCTCTTTACACCACGCTGGACCGTCTTGAACAGAAGTCTCTTCTACAAGCTCGTGAGGGTAAGCCGACAGCGGAACGTGGCGGCCGTGCCAAGCGTTTTTATACCCTGACGCGGCGCGGCCGAATGCAACTTGTCGAGGCCCAGACCTCTTTCAAGCGACTCCTGGAAGGCCTCGAGTTGTTGCCCGCCTAAATCTGGAGAAGAGCATGTCAAACGCCTCTGTTTCTGAACAAATTCTTGCACTCCTGTCATCCCGGGAACGGGCTTCGGAAGTGGTCGGCGACTTATTGGAGCAAGGGCTTACCGGCGGGGTATTCCGGGCCGCAATTTTACGCGTGGCATTCAGGCTGCTACTGCGTTGGGTTGCTGGTTTATGGTCTGCGCTGGCGTGCTCAATCAGCGTGGTCGCGCTTTACTGCCTGTATGTCGTTCCGAAATGGAAGCTGCCACAGCATGAGACCTGGGTTGTGTGGAGCGTTCGCGGCGCAGGCGCAAGCTTCTGTCTGGCAACGGTGGTCGGCCTCGCAGCCTCGCACTACGGAATCCGCGACCGGCTTACACGGATGAGCGTGCTGGTCTGGCTAAGCATTACAGCGAGTACGTGTCTGGCATGGCTTCCCCATGCCGCATATGCAATCGTCCCCGTACTGCTGTTGGAAAGCGTCATAGCTTGGTGGCGGCTCTCACACGCCGTCTGCTCGTTGGTGTACTCGCGCCCACAGCAACTTTTGCTGCCTGCGCGGGCCTGGTTTATCTGTTCTCCCGATTGACGCTGATTCCAGGAACCGCAAAAGCCGGCGTTGCCAACCTGTCGTTTGCAGCCTTCAGTTTTTTCGCAAGCCTGCTGGTGGAATCCGCGGTCATGGGCAGGCTTCGGCCAGGTCTCCTCGACCGCGCCTGACTCCCGCGCGCGTCCGGATTGCTTTGCCTTCCCGAGGACCACTCACGAGAGCGGCACCCGATGCTTGAAGGATCTGATTAGCCCAGAGGAGGGCATATGCTGCGCGCCAAGCACAATTTCATATTCTGCATCTTAGAAATGAGCTTTCTGGCGATTATGCCCGCCTTCGGCGGGACAATTGCCGTGCCCTCAACGCCCGCCGGTACTGCGCTAGGTGCCTGGATCGGAGCATTTGACAGTATGGACCGGGCAGCGGTGGAAGCTTACGTGAAGCAGTATGAACCATCGGGAAATGTAGACGGCATGCTCGGATTCGCGCGAGCGGTCGGAGGCTTCACGCTGGTGAGCATTGAGAAGAGCGAGCCCACGGTGATCCGCTTCAGGGTTGTGGATGGGAACGGAATGAACGGTGCGGGCAGCCTTTTCGTGAGTGCAGGTGAACCCCACGTCGTCACACAGGTGGGCGTTCAGCTGGTTCCTAAAGGAGCAAAGCTGGACTGGTCGCCCATTGATGCTGCGGAGCGTGAGAAGGTCATCGTGGACGCCGGGAAATTACTGGCGGAGTTTTATGTCGACACCAACATCGCCGAGAAAATGGAAGCCGCCATCCGGAAGAAGGCAAAAAGCGGAGCCTACGACAGCGTGACCGATGGCTCTGTCTTTGCCCAGCAATTAGGTGAGGATCTGCGCGCGGTCAGTCACGATCGCCATCTCAGCGTGGGCTATAGCCCCGTTGTGGACCGTGAAGAGGAGAGGCCAGGCCCGGGAAACGATGCAGACGCGCGGGCACACATGTTGAAGGAAAACTGTGGTTTCGAGAAGGTCGAGGTATTGCCCCACAACATCGGATACGTGAAATTGAACTACTTCGGTGATCCTTTTGTGTGCGGCGGCGTGGCCGCGACGGCGATGGCATTCGTGGCGCACACGGATGCACTGATCTTCGACCTGCGCGAGAACGGGGGCGGCGATCCGCATATGGTGCAGGTGGTTGCGAGTTGGCTCTTCGATGGTCCCACTCACATAAACGATCTCGTCGATCAGCACGAAAAGACAACAACGCAGTATTGGACTTTGCCCTACGTACCCGGCGACCGCCTGGTGAAGCAACCCGTGTACGTTTTGACCTCCCATGACACGTTCTCGGGCGGCGAGGAGTTCTCCTACGATCTGCAGACTCAGAAGCGCGCCGCGATCGTCGGAGAGATCACCGGCGGCGGCGCTCATCCGGTCAGTGATCATCGTATTGATGATCACTTGTCAATCGGCGTGCCTTATGCTCATCCCGTAAACCCGGTTACCGGAAAGGACTGGGAAGGAACCGGTGTCATCCCGGAAGTGCAGGTGCCTGCCAAGGAGGCACTTGGCCGGGCCCAGCAGATGGCTGACGATCAACTACGGAAGCTTGCGGAGAAGCGTGAGTCCTCGAAAGTTCCGTAGGAGCGCGGCAGCGGCCGGACCAGACCACAAACTATCGTGAAGGACGTCCCTACTGCTTCGATCCGACCAGGCTGATGCCGTAAAGAGTGTGATGCGCGAGTGCAAATAGTGTGCGTTTATTCGGGCCGCCGAAGACGAGCTGCAATGGCCGTTCCGGAACTTCGATCAGACCGATCTGCTTGCCGCGAGAGTTATAGACGAAGATCTGGCCATTGGCGATATAGACGTTGCCGCCAGCATCGACAGCCACACTTTCCCCGCCCCGGTTTATGAAGGGTCGCAGTCGCTTGAGTGTGCCGTCCGGACCGATTTCGGCGCTATATGTTATGTCCTCCGAAGAGCTGCTTACATAGACGGTCTCGCCTACGCGCGCTCGCAGCAAGCCATACGTGTCTAGAGTGTCCGAAAAACGCCAGCCGGCCGTGGTTTCCGGCGGACCCTGCTTCCAGACCCGCACGGCGGGTAGGAACACTTTTCCGTCGGGCGATAGATACTCCTTCGGCTTCGGCGTGCTCACATCTTCGGCGAACATTTCCGGCAGTGTCTTGTATCGGAGCGTTTCGGTGTCAAGCTGGTCGCGAAACTCGCCGTTGTTCCAGTAGTTCACGGGCAGCAAGGCGAGGCGATCGTTGCCAGGCTTTACCGGTTCCGGATTTAGAACGGTGATCTCGCTATGGGGCGATCCGGGCCGGAAGGAATACACGGTTCCAGTCGCACCTGCTGAAGAAACAACGATCAAGTTGCCAGATTCATCCATACCCAAATTGACCGGGTCGAGCGGGTTGTCACGCTCGATCGTAAGTCCCTCAGATTCAGACCAGCCGTAGATGCGCTGCTGGTGCCGGTCCACAAAATACAGCTTGCCGTTCGGATCAACGGTCGCCCCGGCGATCGAAAAGAAGCCGGTCTCTACTTGCTTCACCGAGCCCTCTAGGCCAGGGCGCACGGCAACGTTCTTCTTGCGCTCGAGATCATCTTTATTCACGTCCAGAGCAGCAAATTCGCGCTCGCGGAGTTGCAGATGGTGCGTAACGTTTTCAATCGCGTTCTCATAGGGATACTTGCTGACTCGGAGGTAGGTGCCGCAACCGTTTTCATCGCAAGTCGAAAACCCGCTCTCCGCATTCACGTGCACATTACGGAAATGAATGCCTGCGGAGTGATAGAGGCGCACGGCTGTCGCGTATGGCATACGTGAACGTGTAACGCGGTAGGCATGGTAGTTGGCGACCAAGATGTTTTTGCAATAGCTAATCTCGAGGGACAACGATTCGCCGCTCTCACCGGCTTCCTCTTCGGTCTGAGGCGCGTTGAGGTCCCAGTTTTCGGCATGGTCGAATATGATTTCGTTGCGCACGTGATGCTCGGCCGAGAGCTCATAAATATGCCCTGGAATCTTCGTGTCAGACACATAAAGGCCAGCTTGCGCGAAGGTATCCGGAGTCCAAATATCGGCAAATGTGCCGCCGCCGTGGGTGACCCACAGGCTTGGGTATTGACCATCCCATCGTTCTGTGCAGATCCGGGTCAGCGGTTTGGTTGTTGTTGTAGGGATTCGTGCCGCTGCCATGTCCGCCTAGAAATCGCACGTCGTCGAGCAATGAGTTTTCGCTGGCTGACCACAAAATACCGACTGCGCGCGGGTTCACTCCCCCGGTCGATACGCCGAACCCGCTGAGAATATTCGTGGCGCCCTGCGGGGCGAAGATGACTGGTTTAGGAGTGCCGATCCCTTGAAACGCAGGCGTTCCATCGGGCAGATCGAATTGCGTCAGTGTCGGGTGCAATCCAATGAGGACTGTATCCGGTTTGAGTTCGAGAGTGTCGCGCACCAGATATTGACCGCTCGGGAAGTACAGCACTCGATGCAATTGAATTGCTTTCCGGATAGCGGCCGTATCGTCGGTCTTGCCATCGCCGGCTACGCCAAGCGTGTGCACATTCACCCATTCATCCACGCCGGGCAACGGCCGGATGGCAGGTGATAATGCTGGCGGCATGCTGCGTAAAGCGCTGGCCTCAAAACGCATACCGATCTCGCCCATGGAACCGATTGCCGGAACAATCAGTCCGTAGTTGAATTCGTGGATCTGATACACCGAGCCTTTGCCCGTTACGCTATTCCCACTCTCGCGCAGGATGGCGAAGGTCGGAACGTTTTGCAGCACGGCGTCGACAAACCCGATTTCGGTGAGTGGGCTTTTCTCGTTACTGATGACCACGGCGGCTTTTGAAATATTTTCAAACCGGCAATCCTTTACCCAGAGCTGGTCTGAGTATTGAGGATCGATATCGATGGCAGTCGCCAGATCCCGAAAGGAATCCCGTACAAGCGTGAGGCCTGCTTCATGTTCGCGGATCGCTGATTCTCTCTGACCTTCAAACGTGGAATCGAGCAGCGTGAATTGCCAGGCGGGTGAAGTCTTCTCGCTAAGAATGGCGTAGCGGCCTGAGTAGAAGTGCAGATCTTCCGCTTCGTTGCCCACTTGATAGAGAGCGGCCAACCCGGAGCCGATATGAAAATCCATGTGCGTGAGAAAGGCGTGCTGAGCGACGTGGAAGCGAATCCCAACGGCAGCGGGGTTACCATTGCCGATCTCGAAATCGATGTTGCTCATGGCCGAGTAGAAGGTTCCGGAGTTGGCGTCCGGTATGTTCGGATTGGGCGGTACAGCGCCTTGCGGGGGAACGGGCACATGACTAGGTTTTCCACCAGTGAACATCACCATCACACCCAAGCTTTTTTGAAATCCGGGCGTGTTCTCGGGAAGCACAAACACGGGTCGTGTGCGGCCGATGCCGAACAGACGCACACCTGGCCAGACGAACACAGTTTGAGTGAACGCATACCGTTGAGAGGGAACAAAGACGATGCCTTCACGGGTGTTACTCGCGGCAGCTTTATCAATGGCCGCCTGGACGGCTACTCCATCGTTACCGGAGACGACTACGGCGTGGGGATCCTCGGGCTGTGTAGTGAAAACAGAAGCGGCGGAGGCAGCAAGACCGATCCAAAGCAGACAGAGAACTCTCATTCGCCATCCAGTTTAATCAGTCATGGGCTGAGGGCGTCTGCGCAGTTCGGAGCTAAGCGCGACGCCCTCAAGGTCCAATGCCAATCTTGGTTGGAGCAGGAGCAACGTTGCCACGAGGTGTGATACGAAGAAGCTATCGCGATGACGAAGGCACTACGCATGAGCAGGCGTCAATTGATGAAGCTGGGCGGATTAGCCGCGGCTTCCTGCTTCGGAAAAGGAAAGATGACGCCGGGCGTTCAACTCTATACCGTCCGCGAACAGATCCGTAAACAGCCGTTGGCGACGCTGCAGGCCATTGCGGAGATTGGCTACCGCGAGGTCGAGATGTTGCGTGACCAAGTCCGGACACTCGCTCCGCTGCTGAGGGGCGTGAATCTTACACCTATCAGCCTGCACTTCGAGACGCCGCTCCTCACCGGAAACTGGGACGCCTGGCAGCACGCCGATATGCCGGCGATTGAGCGTGGAGTGACTTACGACGGTTGCGTTTCGCTCGCGAGGGATCACGGCTTCCGGTATCTGGTGTTCAACTATCTTTCGCCGGAAGAGCGGCTGGAACTCGACTTCTATCGCTCTCTTGCCGACAAGCTGAATCAGGCCGCTCGAAAGGCGCATGCCGCGGGCTTACAGTTTTGCTATCACAACCATGACTTCGAATTTCAGCCGAAGCGCGGCGCTCGACCGATCGATGTTCTTTTGAAGTACCTCGACCCGAAGCTGATCCGACTGGAAGTAGATGCCTTCTGGGTGAGCATGGCCGGCGTGGATGCGGCAGGCTTTATTCGCGAGCATGCAGACCGGGTAGAACTGGTGCATTTGAAGGACCGGGCGAAAGGCACGCCGATTCACTACGACATTGCGACGGTTCCAAACGAAACCTATCGTGAGCTTGGCTCCGGTGATTTACCGCTAGCGGCTATTCTGGACGCCGTTGCGCACACGAATGCAAGACACATGTTTGTGGAACAGGATTTCAGTGCTAACCCAATTGCGAGTTTGCGCCAAAGCTATCTCTATTTGATGAAAAGCGGCTATGTGCAGTAGCGGTCTCGGGATTACACGCATGTGTCGAGCGATCTGCGTTCGCCGGGCTTAGCTTCGACTCTTAGAAGACCGTAACGGCTCAGTCAGCTGGCTGCTCGACCGCCATGTCTTCGGAAGCAGATGCGCCAGCGCCAGTGATGCCGGGGCTGTGCTGCGCGAGCCAGTTCATCTGGTGAGCATTGCCCGTGCTCGCGAGTGGAGAATTCAATTCGCGAGCGGCCGCACTGCCGCGGTGGCACGTCGGCTCGGCATCCGGGCGTTCTCGTTTTGACCGGCAGTTCGCAGTCATCGGATGCTTGCAAACCGAAAGCGATGATATGGACGCCACGCTCACCGTTGAGGACGAGGCTGGTGGATGGTGGTACACAGGGCGCCTGCCCCGGCGCCGTCGGGTGGCAGCACTGATCGCCTCCGACCGCCCGGACCTTCTGACCTGGGAGACGCGGTTGCGCTCCACGAGACACATCGGGCCGTTGCTGCGCGGCTATCGTCGTAACGGTCCGTTACTGGTGCGGCCCGCCGATTCGTCAATGCTCGATCGAGCGTAGTGCGGGCCCCGGTTGGTTGGCGATTGGCGATGCCGCCGCCAGCTATGATCCGATTGCCTCACGCGGGCTCGTGGCCGCGCTGCAATCCGGCATCGAGGCGGCTGGGCTAGTTGAGGCTTCTTCGGAACGTCTCGCCGCCCACCATGCAGGGCTGGAGCTGCGCTTTGCGAGATATCTGGACGAGCGAAAACGATTGTACTTCGGATGAAAGCCGGTGGGAAGGCAGCACAGCGAGGCGATGAAATTGGCGGCCGATCATCTGCCTTTTCGAGTTTTGCCGGCACGTAAGACAACACCTTTCGGATGCGCGAGCGAACCGGCAATCAGGATGTCAACGATGCGGCGGGCACTTTGCTCCCAGCCAGGGAAAGCGGTGGTATGAAAAACACCGACGAGCGCGCGAACGAAATCTTCCGGATTAGTGTCACTGCGTAGATCGCCGCTTGCAATCGCACGTTTGACCGACCGGATAAATGCCGAGGTGATGAGATCACGCGATCCCTCAACCAAACGCATCGACCCGCCAGCAACGGTTTCCATCGCCGGAATGATCAACTTCTTCTCGGAAACGTGATCGATGAAGAGCAGCATCCAGGCGCGAAGTGCTTCGAGTGGCGGCAGGGTTTCGGCGGTGCGTTGCTCGGCGGCGGCAAGCTTTTCCACTTCACTGCGGTAAACGGCTTCAATCAAAGCGTCGCGCGTGGGGAAGTGGCGGTACAACGTTCCAGGACCGACACCCGTCTGGCGAGCGATCTCGTCAAGACTGGCCGCTCCGCCGTCACGCGTAAACACCTGCTTGGCAATTTCCAGAATGCGCTCGCGATTCCGCTGCGCGTCGGCACGGATGCTGCGTTCAGATGAGGCTGATCGTAGCTCCTTTTCGGCATAAACACAAGAAAGAAAGAATTCTGCAACCGGAGACTTCCTCCGGTTATCTATCAGACGGAGACTGTCTCCGGTTACTTATCAGCGTAGCGGATAGGAACGCGGCGTCTCCCAGTAGAACTTTAGCAACAGGAGAGCGTATGCGGGTATTTATAACGGGATCGACCGGGTTCATTGGAACCGAACTAGTGAAGGAGTTGATTCAAGCGGGTCATCAGGTGCGGGGGTTGACGCGCAGCGAGGATGGGGCGGAACAGCTGAAGAAGATGGGGGCGGAAGCGCATCGCGGCGACATCACCGACTTGGAGAGTCTTCGCAGTGGTGCGACCGGTATGGACGCAGTTGTCAATCTCGCCTTTAACCACGACTGGTCTAGGTTTGCGCAGAGTGCGCACGAAGAGATTAAAGCCATTGAAACGCTGGGAGCGGCCCTCGAGCCGGGAAAGCTTCTGGTGGTGACTTCCGGTGTCGGACTCGCCAACGGTGCGCCCGGTCATGTGCGCGAGGAGACGGATCCTCCAGTCGATATGCAGTCGATCCCCCGCAGGCCTGAGCAGGTGGCTCGCACGGTGGCAGAGAAGGGTCTGCGGATAGCGGTGGTACGTTTGCCGCAGGTACATGACACTCGCAAGCAGGGGCTGGTCACAATGTTGGTTCAGATCGCGCGCGACAAGGGCGTTTCAGCCTACGCCGGCGATGGTGCAAACCGTTGGGCCGCAGCGCCGCTGAAGGACGTAGCGCATTTGTACCGGCTGGCGCTGGAAAAGACTGGACCGGGCCTGACGACGTATCATGCGGTCGAGGAGGAAGGCGTTTCCTTACTGGACATCGCGCAAGCGCTTGGCAAGGGCTTAAAGCTACCGGTCGAATCAATCGCGCCGGAAAAGGCCGGCGAGCACTTTGGACCATTTGCCCATTTCGTGACGATGGACATGCCGGCTTCAAGCAGGCGGACCCGCGAAACGTTGGGCTGGACGCCAAATGGACCCGGGTTGATCGAGGATCTGACGAACATGGCGTATTAGGCGCGGCGCAATCGTAGTTTAGGCGTGCGCCTACCCATTGTGCAGCCATGGATCATAGGTGCCGAGTGTCCAAGTGTGACCTTCAGGATCCTTCACGCTAAACTCGCGGCTGCCGTACTCAGTATTTTGGAGGGGCCGAATAATCTTTGCTCCGGCGGATTGCGCGCGCTCATAGGACGACTCGATCTCAGCGACTAGAACATAGGTTCCGCCGGTCTCGACTCCTCCAAGTTCTTCCGGGCTCTTGAAACCTTGACTGTGTTCGTCGTCCTTCTGCGAACCGAGCATCAGCATACCGCCCCCGAGCGTTAGCTCCGCGTGGCCGATGGTGTCATCCGGGCCCGGGTACACAACCCGGCGCTCAAAGCCGAGCACCTTGCACAGCCACTCTATCGCCGCGGCAGCGTCCCGATACCGTAGGGCCGGCATGATAGTCGATTTTGTCTGTTTTGCGATGTTTTCCATATTCACTCATTGGGCTCGACCAAATCATGACAGGAATTGTGTCTGCGTGTCTTGGAAAAACTGGAAATGCTTTCATTCCTCGTGCATGTGATGCGCCCACAGATGGTTGTTCCTGGACATATAAGCTGTGACGTCAACTCCTGAGAAGGCGCGGAACTCGTTCGCAAAGTGAGATTGATCGTAGAACCCGCAGTCGGCAGCTACTTCGGCCCACGGAATTCGGCGGTTCGCATGCAGCTGCTGCACGGCACGGCGAAATCGTGCGAGGCGGCACCAGGCTTTTGGGGCAAAGCCGACTTGCTCGCGAAAGATTTGCGAAAAGCGACGATGACTCCAACCGGTGCTTTTCGCTACTTCGGAGACGGTCGCTATCGATGGAGACGGCTGGAACCGCTGCAAGGCAAAGGCAACTGCGGGATGCAGCTGGAAACGACAGCTGTGCAGACGAAACGACAACTTCGCTGTTAGAAACTGTTCCAGATAGTGCAGGCGGGATTGCGGAGAGGTCAGTTCGCGCAATTGGTCGCGCAGAGAGTGTGCGGAAGCGCCCCAGATCCCATCAAGCGGCACACTGCTGTTGCTGAAAACATCCGCGCGGTCAGCGGCCAAGATGGGAAGACAGCCAGGTTCGAACACAATGCCGATCAGGTCTGTCAAATCCGAGGCGTCGATGATTTCGTAGATCGAACGCTGGCCGACGATGAGCGAGGGCGAGGTGAGTTCCTGCCGGCCGTGCTCATGACAGTCGACCAGGTAATCGCGGGAGAGGTTCAGAATGATCTGCGCACAACCGGAGGGCAAAATGCGCTGACGGCGCTCTTCAACTTGCGGGGCGCGAACATACCACAGCAAGCGTATGGAGCGACTCAGCAGGCCGTCCGGTTTTTGCGCGAGGTAAAGCATCTGGCTGCGCGCGATTTAGGTGATTATCCGGTCCGCCGCGAGGGCCGTTCCCCGAACGCGCGCGCTGATCTTTGCAAACGCCAGGTCCCTGGCGGTAGAAGTGTCGTCCGCAAATGGAGCGAATCCGCAATCGTCGGTGGTGCCAAGCTGAACCGCCGGGATGAACTCGGCCGCTTCGAGGACCCGCGCACACACCTCCTCCGGGGTCTCCATTTTCGCGTTGATGGGATCGATGACACCCACAAACAACCGTTGGTGCGGACGAAGCAGGCCTCGCACCATCTTGAGAACGCGCGGGCGATTCGGCTCGTTCGCCATCTGTAGATAAAAATTCGCAACGTCGAGTTCGAACAATGGTGGCAGGAGCTCCGCGTAATCGACGGCGGCACTGTGTGTCGCGTCCCGATCACCGCCCGGACAGGAATGGACGCCGATCTTCGATTTTTCGTTGTCCGTGAAACGGGAGAGTACCGCGTTGTTGAGCTCGATGAACTGCTTGAGCAGGTGGCCAGATGGGTCGAGCTTCAGGGCAAGACGGCCCTCGGTGAAGTCGATCTGTACAGCAGACGCGCCACTTTGGAGACATTGCCGGATATCTTGTTCCGCCTCGTCTACCAGGTCGTCCAGAAACTGCTGTCTCGAGTAATCCGGTATTCCGGTTTCCGGATAGATCAAGCTGAGCGCGGAGGCAGAAATGACGGCTTGCTTAACGGGCCATCTTGTTTGCCTCTTCGCCGCCTTTAGATATTCCGCTGCATATGTCGTGTAGCGAAAAGGGCCCGCGATGAGACGCGGCAGCTGCCGCGTGTGGCCATCTTCGAACGGAATCACCACACCACCAGGCTCGATGTTGGCAGCGCCCTGAACGGAGTAAGTTACAAAGCTTGGCTTGCTCTGCTCGCCGTCGGTAATGACCGGCGAACCGGTGGCCTCGAATCGCTGGATCGTGTCGGAGATTGCAGCGTGCGCAATAGCGTCGACTGCTTCGCGCGAAATCTCACCGCGAGACCGCTGGGTCATCGCGTCGATTAAGCTTTGTGGGCGTGGGATGCTGCCGATCGGTTCTGTGGGAATAGTGGTCGCGGGCATCCCTACCTACTTATCACTGCGAAGTCTTCTCCGCCTCAGACTAACGATGGATAGGCAAACGTGCAAAGTTCCGGTACACTCGTGGCGGTCCGTATGAGCTCCACTCCTGTCGTAAACAGTTCGGCCTCAACTCCGGGTGCACGTCCGGTCTGGCGGGCACGAATTGCGAAGACGGTCGCCTCGCTCGCCGTGCTGTACTCGTTGGTTCTCGGATGTTTCTATTACGCAATGAGGCAGCCCCCTGAGATTTTCTCGCGGGTGATGATGCACGTTGGTCCAGTGCCCTTTCTGCTTTTCCCCTTCGAGACAATGTGGAAGCACGCGCGCAGCGGCAGTTTACAAGCGGGTCATCCCGCCCCTGATTTTCAGCTGCCTTTGCTGGATGGATCGGGCTCGGTTCAGCTCTCCTCTTTTCGCGCCAATCGTCCGGTGGTGCTGATCTTCGGCAGCTATACTTGACCGCCATTTCGCCGGGAGGTTCCCGCGCTCAACAAGCTATACCAGCAATACAGGAATGAGGCGGCATTCTATGTGGTCTACATAGCCGAGGCTCACCCGAGCGATATCTGGCAGATGCAGAGCAATATTAAAGAGCACGTGATCTTCCGGAATCCGACCACCGACGAGGCACGGCAAGATGTTGCGACTTCTTGCATTCGCAAGCTACACATTCAGATTCCCGCATTGCTGGACGGGATCGATAATCGAGTGGAGCAGCAATATACTGCGTGGCCGGATCGGCTTTTCGTCGTGGGGCGAGACGGCACGCTCAGCTACAAGAGCGAACCCGGGCCTTTCGGATTCGATCCCAGGAAGCTAGAGTCCGCCTTGCAAGTAAGCCTGGGGCGCTGAAATACATCGTGAACGCGCATCCGCGATAATCCTCCTTGCTAGATGTTACTGGGTGCCACATACTGTGTGGTACATGGTAAGCGGTACGCAACCGAGGAGTGAAAACCAATTTGAGAATCTTCGGCTTGAGCTCCGGCGAGGGTGTCTGGTCTTGGCAGTTCTGGCGCAATTACAAAACGAACATTACGGCTACACGCTGCGCAAAGCTCTTGCCGATCAGGGAATCGAGATCGACGAAGGGACGTTGTATCCGCTGTTAAGGCGACTCGAAACGCAAGGGCTGCTGATGAGTGAGTGGCGCGAAGAGGGAAAGCGGAACAAGCGGTTTTACCGATTATCTCCGGATGGTGTTCCGCTCTTCCGGCAACTCCTCGAGGAATGGCGAAAGTTGACCGCCTCGCTCGAGCAGATTGCAGGCGAGAGGGTGAAACATCGAAGAAAAGAGGCTGTATGAAATTACTTGAACGATATCTGGCGACACTCGGTCCACTGCTGCCCCGCCGGGAACGGGCCGATATTTCGCAGGAAATAGCGGACGAGATCGAATCGCAGATGGAGGAGAAGGCGAGCGCGCTGAAAAAGGCGTCTAACCGAACAGGAGGAAGCCGACGTTATCCGGAGGCATGGCCATCCTGCGGTAGTGGCCGCGCGCTACGGCCAGCCTCGGTATCTGATCGGGCCCGAGCTCTTCCCGTTCTACTGGCGCACGTTAAAAGTCAGCCTAGTTGCCGCGCTCACGATCTGGGCGGTTGTAATCGCGGTGGGTGTGATGGCGAGTCCGGAAGCAGCACGCGCATGGGCTCCGCCCCTGTCTCGGATTCCGGGCGTCCTCGTTACGATCTTCGGGGTAATCACGGGACTTTTCGCAGTCGGTCAATGGTCACAGACGTTCGTGCGTTTGAAGCTTGAGCCGGGCTGGGATCCACGTTCTCTTCCGAATATACGGCCGCACCCTGAGAACCGCGGGCTGGCTTTGGCCGAACTACTCGGCTGCCTCGTGGGAATGACCTGGTGGCAGCTCGTGCCCTCGATGCCGTGGCTGGCGTTGGGTCCGGCGGCCCAATTTTTGAGGCTAGGTCAGGTCTGGCAGGTGTTGCACTGGCCGGTACTGGCCCTAATCGCCGCGAGCTGTTTCAAGCCGGCCTTTCGGCTCCTTTCGCGGCGGCGGAATGCCTGGGAACAGCCGATCGGTCTGCTAATTTCTGCCGCGAGTTGGTTCTGCTTGCGTTCGCTTTGCGAGACAGCGAATGGGTCGCTGCGCAGCCGGGGCTGGCCGGTGTTGCACATTTTGGCGCAGTAGCGGATGCGCTAAATCGCATTTTAAGCATCGGATGTTTCGTAGCGCTCCTGGTTCGCGCGGTGCAGTTTATATTCCGATGTATTCGCAGTTGGCGGGAATGGACGCAGAAGTCGGGCGTGGGGAGCCTCTCGGCGATTTAGCGACCAAAGAAGCGTGCTGCTACTCGTATTTTGGGTTGGTAAACCTGGCGAGAGGCGGATGGCGTGCTACGAAAGTATTCGGTGACGCACTGAGTTCCGATATGCTGTTTAAACCGTGCGAAGCCTAACTTTATACGTTCGTTTGCTCGTCCTATGCGGAAGTGTGTTCCCGGCCAGGGCGCAGGCGCAACACCCAAGCGGCATAAACGGCGCGATCGCAGCTCAGATTCCAGGACGGATCCAGCATTTCATCGACGCCGGAACAGTAGCGGGCGCAGTCACGCTCGTGGCTCGCGGCAATGAGGTAGTCGAGTTCGATGCGCTAGGTAAAGCGGACATCGAGGCCGGGCGCGCCATGGCAAAGGACACGATCGTCCAGATCATGTCGATGACCAAGCCGGTGACGGCGATCGGGATCATGATGCTGGCCGAAGAAGGAAAACTGGCGCTGCGCGATCCGGTGGAGCAGTATCTGCCCGAGTTTCGCGATCAGCACGTGGCAGCGAACGTTGGACCCGATGCGGCACGGCTCAGCAAAGTGGAACACGCGATCACGATCCGCGATCTTCTGACTCACACAGCCGGGATTCAAGATCCCGCACCGGCCTCTGTGCACGATTATCCGCAGCTGATGAACGTGCCGCTCGAGCAGGTAGTGCGCGAATTTGCGAAACAGCCGCTGCTCTTTCAGCCGGGCACGGCGTGGAGTTACAGCAGCCCCGGGATCGAGATTCTGGGCCGCATCATCGAGGTCTGCTCAGGCCAGAAGTACGAGAGTTTTATTACCGAACGTATCTTGAAGCCGCTTGGAATGAGTGACTCATTTTTCTTCCCACCTGCGGACAAGGTAGGTCGCATCGCCATGGTCTACGTTCAGAAAGATGGCAAGCTGGTGCGCGCGCCCGCCACGATACTGGGGGGTGATCCGGCAAAGTATCGGCAAGGAGCAGTGTTTCCCGCGCCGGGCTGGGGGCTTTATTCAACGGCGGAAGATCTGCTGCATCTATATCGGATGATGCTGAACGGCGGAGTCTACGAGGGACATCGCTACCTGTCGCCGTTTTCGGTTCACGTGATGACGGAAGCGCAAACCACGGGCATCCGCCCGGTTGGGTGGATGCGCGGGGCTGACTATGGACTGGCGTGGGAAGTAGTGACGGAGCCACTTGGGGAGCTGGCCGGACACTCGAAAGGGACTTATGGGCATGGCGGCGCTTTCGGGACGCAGGGCTGGATCGATCCGCAAAACGATCTCATCTCAATACTGCTTATTCAGCGAGCGGATGGTGACACCACCAGCCTGCAGAACGTTTTTCTCAACATGGCCGAGGCAACGGTAGGCAAGTAAGACTTCGCGCGGCCCCCAAACTCCTGCTTCGCGCGATGCCTGTTTGTAAATCTAGTTGCATGCGCAGGGTTGCACTCGCAGCGGCAATTGCTTGTCTCGTGATGGAAGTGGCAACGGGACAAAATCTTTCGGTCGCCTTACGCCAAGCAAGGACCGTTCCGTCCTGGATGAACAAGACGGTGATCTACGAAGTCTGGCTCAACGCGTTCAGTAAAGAAGGGACGCTGCGCGGAGCGATACCGGGGCTACAACAGGTATCGAATTTGGGTGCAACGGTGGTGTATCTAGGGCCGATCGCGAAACGCTCGGCGACCCCGCATGCCTCACCGTACAACATCGCTGATTACAATGCGGTCGATCCGCAATATGGAAATGAGCAGGACCTGCGGGACTTTGTCGGCGCGGCTCACAATCTGCGGTTAAAGGTCATGCTTGATTTGATCTACTACCATTCGGCTCCTGACAGCGTGATGAAAGACATCCCGGAGTTCTTCATCAAGACAAACGACGGGAAGACGGCACGCGGGTTTTGGCCGCAACCGCTGCCGGATTTCCACAATGCAAGAGTTCGCAGGTTTCTGATCGACAGTCTGGTGCACTGGGTCCGGGATTTTGGCGTGGATGGGTTTCGGTGCGATGTCGGGGCGGGTGTGCCGGTTGCGTTTTGGGAAGAGGCACGCCGGGATCTCGACAAGGTGAATCGAGATGTGATTCTGCTCTCGGAGGCAGAGCGACCGGATGATCAACTGGAGGCTTTCGATATCAGCTATGACTTTCAGCATTATTTGACGCTGCGCTCGGTGCTGAGAGATGGAGTATCCGCGATCAAGCTTCGCGAGAACTGGGAAGAGCGTAAGAAAACGATGCCGCAAGGCGCGCGCATGCTGCACTTCAGCGACAATCACGACTGGCGCAGAGCCGTTCGGGAGTTTGGCGACAAGGGAGCGCTGGCAGCCGCGACGCTGAACTTCACCCTCGATGGCATTCCCTTTCTGTACAACGGGCAGGAAGTCGGGGACCCGACATTGACGCATTGGATTGCGCAGTCGCCGATTCACTGGGTGGAGAAGGGTGATGGCGCGGACCCCCAGGCAAAAGATACGCTGGCGAAGTACACACGGCTGGTGCGGGCGCGGCAACAGTATCCGGCGCTCGGTTCAGGCGAGCTGATCTGGATCAACAATACGGAGCCTGCGAGCGTGCTGAGCTTTCTGCGGAAGCTGGGCAACGACGAGATTCTCGTAATAGTCAATCTGTCAAACCGCGAAACGCACGTCACCATTGACCTTCCGGTGATGGACTACTCATCGGTCGAGAATGTGTTGACTGACGGAAAGACCTGGTTCCAGCTCTACTCCGGACGAGTCTCGGCAAAGCTGGCGGCATACGAGTCGATCGTGGGAAAGCGTATCCCGCTAAGTCCGCTCGAGCCGCAATGAGTTCTCAAATACTCTTTGCTGTTCTTTAGAAATATACAAACTCGGGGTTGAGTTGTATCTTTGTTCCTGAGGAGATTCGAGCTATGAATCGAAGGTCGTTTACTTCTTTGTTGACGGGAGTGGCGCTTACGAGTTCTGGACGAAGCTTCGGTCATTCGGAGACAAGCGCCGATGGAACACGCTTCGAGCCTACCTGGGATTCAGTGGAACGGCACACCGTTCCGGCGTGGTTTCAAGACGCAAAGCTCGGGATCTTCATTCATTGGGGACTTTATTCCGTGCCGGCCTGGGCCCCGCCCACCGGGGAATTGGGAAAAATCGATTGGAATACGTGGTTCGCGAACAATCCTTACGCTGAGTGGTACCTGAATAGCTTGCGAATCAAAGATTCGCCGACTTACAAGCACCACGAGGCCACCTACGGGAAAGACTTCGATTATTACCGGTTCACAGATCAGTTCAACCAAGGAACAAAGGGCTGGGATCCGTCTGCGTGGGCTTCTTTGTTCAAGAAGACGGGAGCTCGTTACGTCGTGCTAACGACTAAGCACCATGACGGCTTTCGGTTGTGGCCTTCGCGAGTAGAGAATCCGCAGGCAAGCGGGCGGCAGCTTTCCGCACAACGCGATCTGGTAGGAGACTTGACGACGGCGGTTCGCTCCCGAGGCATGCGCATGGGGCTCTACTATTCGGGCGGCTTAGATTGGACCTTTACTGACGAACCTATTCGTAACCGAACAGATTTAATGGCTCGCGTTCCGCAGAGTGAGAAGTATGCTCGCTACGCCGATGCGCATTGGCGTGAGTTGACAGAGCGCTATCAGCCGGCCGTTATGTGGAACGACATTAGCTATCCGCGAGCGGGAGAAATCGCGCAATTATTCGCCCAGTACTACAATGCAGTTCCCGAAGGCGTAATCAACAATCGATTTGGCGTACCTTTTGCCGATTTCACAACGCCAGAGTATGCGAAATACGACAAGATTACATTGGAGAAGTGGGAGAGCTGCCGCGGGTTGGGTTTTAGCTTCGGCTATAACCAGGTGGAAGGCCCAGATCAGGTGATTGCTCCGGCACAGTTAATAGCGCTGCTGGTCGATATCGTGAGTAAGAACGGAAATCTCTTACTGAATATCGGCCCGAAGCCGAACGGAACGATCTCCGATATTCAGCTCGATCGGCTGGAAAAACTGGGAGCATGGCTCGAAACGAACGGCGAAGCCATTTTCGGATCGCGTCCGTGGGTCCGGCCCTCAGCAACGACCCCTGAAGGCGGGGACATGCGTTTCACCTGCAATGCCGGGGCGCTGTATGCAATCTTCTTAAACTCCCCGACGAACGGCGGGTTGAAGATTCCTGGGGCGCGGCTCAGGGGAGCAGGCGCTGAAGTTCACATACTCGGTGCGTCGGGGAAAGCTAGCGCATCGCAAACTGGCAATGATCTGGTTATTAACTCGGAAGGGCCGCTGCCCGCGAACTCCGCCGTGACAGTGAAGCTCAAGCCTGCGCCGCACTCGCTTGTCTGACGGGGGATCAGCTTCGCGAGCCTGCAAGCGAGCACTACTTCCGTTGCTGGTTCTCGTTGTTTCTTTTCTGGCCATTGCGTACTCGCCGGCAGTCCTTCCCGTTTTTGAAGATGCGACACTGCAATCGCATGTAGCGTTTGTGCACAATGCAATTCATACGACGCACAAGTATTTGCCGGAGACTATGGGCAGCGGCGTGGCTACGTTCGACTATGATGGCGACGGGCGACTGGATCTCTTCTTTATAAACAGCGCTGCCATCGCGGATCCCATGCCCGCGGGGAAGGTGCCCGACAAGTCGGACCCGCGATTCTGGAACCGCTTATACCGCAATCAGGGAGATGGCACATTCGGCGATGTTACCGAAACATCGGGTTTAAAAGGCGACGGCTACGGGATGGGGGTAGCAGCCGGCGATTACGATAACGATGGACATCCGGACCTGTACGTCACCAACCTTGGCCACAACACCCTGTATCACAACAATGGTGATGGTACGTTTGCGGATGTTACGCAGACGGCAGGCGTTCGTGGCGCGGGATGGTCCGCAGGAGCGTTGTTTCTTGACTACGATCGCGACGGGCTGCTTGATCTTTTCGTTGCGCGGTACCTTACCTGGGATTTCTCGAATGACCTTTTCTGCGGCCTTGCTCAGGCGGGCGGGCGCGCCTACTGCCACCCCGATCAGTTTCAGCCGACTACACATCTGCTTTTTCATAACGAAGGCCACGGGCATTTTCGGGATGTGTCGAATGAGAGCGGTATTGCGCGCTCGCCCGGCAAGGGACTCGGTGTGGCGATGAATGACTTTGACCGGGACGGCTGGCCGGATATCGCCGTCGCGAACGATTCGCATCCGGAACAGCTGTTTCACAATCTGCGCAATGGCAAGTTCGAGGAAGTCGCCGCCCAGACAGGAGCAGGTTACGACGAAGACGGCAACACCTTTGCCGGAATGGGGGTGGATTTTGCGGACTACGACAACGACGGCTGGGCCGATCTCTTTATTGATGCCCTCGCCCGACAGAAATATGCGCTGTTTCGTAACCGGCAGGGAAGATTCGAGTATGTATCGGGTCCACTCGGGATCGGGGCGCGCAGTATCGGACATTCGGGTTGGGGTGTCAAATTCATTGACTACGACAACGATGGGTGGAAGGACCTGTTTATCGGACAAGGCCACGTGATGGACAATATCGAGCTCACGCAACCTGATGTTCGCTACTTGGAAATGCCGATGCTACTACGAAATACGGGAAGCACCTTTGCCGATGTGTCTTCGCAGAGCGGCAAGCCTTTTACTAAAGCCCGGGCAGCCCGGGGCGTCGCATTTGGCGACCTGGACAACGACGGATTTACCGATATTGCGGTGAACAGTAATAACCAACCGGCGCTGATTCTGAAGAACGGCGGCAATGCCAATCATTGGTTGATCATCGACACGGAAGGAGTCAGGAGCAATCGAGACGGGCTTGGGGCGCAGTTACATTTGACATCACAAGACGGCACTAATCAATACGCACAAGTTACAACAGGCTCGAGTTATCTGTCATCGAGTGACAAGCGAGTTTACTTTGGGCTTGGGAGCGCGACCACGATCCGGCTACTCGAGATCACATGGCCGAGCGGCACTAAACAGCTATTAGTGAATATCAAAGCAAATCAGATTTTAAGAGTACGCGAGCCAGCCTCGGCTAACTGATCAGAAAAGAAGCTTGAGCGAGAACTGGATCTGTCGTTCTGTATTAGCCGTGCTTGTGATAATTCCAAAGTTAGAGTTACCCAATGTGCTTTGAGGTCCACCGAAGATAACCGAGTTGCTGATATTGAAGGCATCCGCCCGAAAATCCAGGTTTGCACGTTCTTTGATGGGAAAACGTCTGGTAAGCGAGATATCAAGGTTATGAAATGGGTTTGTACGCAGACTATTGCGTCCTAAGTTGCCGTAAGTCTGGAGTGCCGGGACACCAAAAGCCGCCGGATTCAGGTAAATAGTTGGACCCTGGCTATGAGCATAAGCATCACCGGCGAGGCGATTGGCACGTTCCACTACGTTGCCGGTTCCGGCAGTGTCACCATTACTGACCGTAACATCGAACGGCTGGCCGGAATGCACGCTGAGAATGCCGCCGACCTGCCAGTTGCCTAGTACATAGTCGGCTAATCTGTTCTGAGTGCTGAATGACTTACCTCGGCCCACCGGTATATCGTAGACGAAACTCCCTGAGAAGATATTGGGCAGATCGAATCCGGAGACACTGCGGTCTAAATTGGTGTTATATGGGAACTGTATCTCACATCCTTCAGCGCCGAAACTACCGGAGCAGCCGTTGTCCATTGACTTAGAGCGTGTATAAGAAACGATGTAAGTCAAGCCGCGAGTAGCGCGCTGCTGAAGTCGGAACTGAAAAGAGTTGTACTTACTCTGACCCACGCTCCTATCGTAGAAAGTGGGCGTGATGTATGGGTAAGGGCGGCGAGCGGCTTCGGTTGAGACCGGTCCGGGGGTCGGCGCAGTGTTACCCTGACCGCCCTGATTAAGACGCAGATCGTGCGAGCCGACGTAAGCCAGGGAGAGAACTATGTTGCTTCCGAGGGCCTGCTCGACGCCTAAATTCCATTGCTCGGAGTACGGCATCTTGTAATCGTTAGGATCGACATACCAGTTAACGAAACCGGGACTCAGGAAAGGCGTGGGAGCAGGATAGGCCACTCCGCCGGAACCTTGATTGAACGGATCTCCAACGCTCGCTTTGACTCCGCCCGGATGATTTAAGTTCTGGGCGATCAGCTGGCCCACGTCCGGCCATGTCCCTTCGTAATTCTGCGCAAGCTGAATGATCGAGTTCCAGTTATCGTAAAAGCGACCATAACCCGCCCGGATCGCAGTTTTGTCGGTCAGGCGATAAGCTAAACCGACACGAGGCTGCCAGTTACTGTGATCGTTCGAATAGATAGAGTGATTGCTGTGCGTGGTGACCGTGACGTGTTCGGGAAGGTTGCCGCCGGGCAGGCATGGGAAACCTTGCGTAGCGGTGCAGGCTCCTGGAACATTGGCAAGTATGTAAGTTCCGTTAGCCAGATTCAGATCACCAACGTAAGCATCAGGAGCGGGCGGGTTGCCATAGATCGGCCATAAAGTTACATCCCAGCGAAGACCGAGATTCAACGTTAAACGCGAACTGATCTTAAATTGATCCTGGAAGTAGGCTCCATTCACCCAGCCGCCATGCTCGGTTTCGAGCACGTTTCTTCTGTTAGCGCCATCAGGCAGACCGAGCAGAAACGAAGCAAACGGATCGCCTGTACCGGCAGGGCTGGCCGGGTTCTGGGTAGGGGTGGCGGTGAACGACTCCGAGGCGTTATAGATGGGCGAAATGGTGTTGTTGGTAGCGAAGCTCGCGCCCATCTTCATGGTGTGCCGGCCGAGTATCTTGGTGAAGCTGCCGCCGAAGGTCCAAGTATCGGCGTAACGAGTATCCTGAACCGACTGTTGATTGCCTCCGAGATAGCCGGAGACGTTCATCCCAGGAATGAACGGCCCCTTGCCGCCCTGGAAGTTACTGATGAAGTTCGGCGACACACCCGACTGAATTAGTTGAGCGGCAAAGCCGGCGGGCGCACCCGGAACGTTGCTGCCGGTATCGGCATCGCCCAGGTTGCGGCCAAAGAATGCGTCGGCAACGGCAGTCGGGCTGAACGTATGTGTCTCATGTAGGGCTCCGTTCCAGCCGTAATCATTGGCAAAAGCTGAACTTCCGACGTATCCGTTAGACCCGACCTGCGGCTCGTTGTAGTAGGAAACCCGGGCGAAGAGGCTGTCGTGTTCGCCAAAGGTCTGGTCGACACGGATCTGATAACTGTCCTGGTTTAGATGAGTGGGGCTGGAATTGATGTAGTTATTGCCGCTAGTAACTGCCGGACCAGTGGGGAAATTCGCTTTAGCGTACAGGACCGAGATGGGATTGAGAAGAGCGGAGGGTATTTTGTTGTTTGGGAACGCCAGCCCGGTGGAAGGATCGAAGATCCGGTTACTGATTCCGCTGAAATCGCCGCTCAATTGGGCCTGTGTGGGAACCAACCCCGTGTTCTGCGAGGTTCGACTCTGGCGATAACCTTCATATCCGCCATAAAAGAAGGTGCGGTTTTTTCCGTTGTAGAGCTTTGGAATCCAAACGGGGCCGCCGCCGGCCACGCCGAATTGATTTTGCCTAAGCGGGTTACGCTTGTCGGCGAAGAAATTGCGTGCGTCGAATTTTTCGTTGCGCAGAAACTCCCAGACACTGGCGTGATAGGTATTGGTGCCGGACTTAGTGGCCACGTTCACGATCCCGCCCGGCGCTTGTCCAAACTCGGCAAGGTCGTTGTGCGATTGTACTTTAAATTCCTGGACGACGTCGATGATGGGCGAAATGTTGTAGTTACCAATGAAGGATCCCAAGTCGACGACACCATCCATCAGGAACATGTTGCTGCGATTGCGCTGGCCGTTGAGAGCTGGAAAGGAGAACGAGCCGACCGCATTGCCGGCAAATCCGCCGCCACCGCCGGCGTTCTGCCCCACGCTGACCGGGCTGGCGCCTGGGGTGAGAGTAAGCAGCTGCGTGAAATTCCGGCCATTCAGTGGAAGGTCTTTCACTGCCTGTTCGTTGATGACCGTGCCAAGCTCCGAAGTAGAAGCCTCGATTGCGACCGCCGCCGCCTCAACCGTTACAGACTGCTGGGTAGCTCCCACAGTAAGTGAGAAATCGTAAGTGGCCGTCTGGTTAACGTTTAGGGTGATCTGCTGCTGAAGGACGGTGCCGAACCCGGGCTTAGCAACCTTGATGGAATAAGGCCCCGGCAAGACGTCGATAAACACATAATCGCCCGCGGCATTACTGACGCTATTGCGCGCCACGGAGGTGTCGCGGTTTGCTAACGTCACAGACGCTCCCTCGATTACGGCGCCACTCGAATCTTTGACCGTTCCGTTGATGGAGGCGTAGGATTGCTGGCAAATCGCAGCGGACGGAACAAAAAACAACGTTGTAATTGAGAGGATAACTAGGGATTTGAACGAACAACTCGACGGCAGAAAGATACGCAGCATGGCTCCTCTGGAGCGGCGATCCGCAAAGTCAGATTTAAATTGCCGTTCGTTTTGACCAGCAAAGTAGTTGCTACGTTATCACACTGCATCGAATTTGTGCCGAACTTTTTTCTTTCTGTCAATACAACAAAAGATGGAGTAGAAGAACGAACCTAGCTGCGGCCTCAAGGTGTGGGCCGCAAGTGTAATTGACTTACCATTTCGAGAGCTTTGGCAACGTCGGCATCTTCCGGCTTCAGCGATCGGGCCAGAAGCAGGTGTTTTGCTCCGCTCTCGACGTCTCCGCTCTTGCACTCGATCAAGCCCAGGTCCTTGAGGAGGTCGGCACGCGACTGGCAGTCGCCGCACTCCTTCACAGCCTGCTCAAGTTGAGAAATGGCTGCTCCGTAATCGCCGCGCTTAGCGGAAGCAAGCGCGAAGTTGCCGAGCGTGCCCGCCTGGCCACTCAATTGCTTTTCCTGCTGCGCGCTCCGGAAACGAGCTGCGTAGGAAGCGGCTTCCGGTGAACCGGCTTTGGCCAGAGCCTTCCAAAGATTATAGAGAGCTTCGGTCTGATTGGGATCCGCCGCTATCGCCTGCTTCCAGTACTCGACGCTTTCTGAAGCGCGCCCTGATTTTGCCGCCGCCTGTCCGGCAAGAAAATAGGCATCAGCATTGTGAGGCTCGATTTTGAGAAAATTCGTAAACTGCTCCAAAGCCTCTGTGTAATTGCCCAGCTTGGTATAGGCGAGCGCGAGCAAGTAAAACGGCGCGGAAAATTTAGGAGCACGTTCGCAAGCGAGTTTCAATTCAGGCACGGCATCTGTATAGCGATGAATATCTACCAGCAAACGGCCGCGGTTATAGCGAGGCGCCGCAGCGGCGGGAGCTAGATTCTCAGCTCTGGTAAATTGCTCCATTGCGCTCGCAAGCTGGTAGCGATCGGCTAAAGCGATCCCGAGATTCAGATGCGCCTCGGCAGAATCCGGTTGGAGTGCAACGGCTTTCTGAAATATCTCGATAGCGGAATCCGCTCGTTTCAGTTTGCTTTCAACCATGCCCAAGGCGTTAATAGCGGCAAGATTGGATGGCGAAAGCGAGAGGGCCGCTCGCAGAGGGACTTCCGCTTCGGCAAGGCGGCCTTGACTGGCATAAATCAATCCGAGATTCAAAGAAGCTTCGGCCAGTCGAGGATTATTCTCCACTGCTTTCTTCAGCAGTTCTTCGGCTTCCAGCATCCGACCAGTCCGGCCATAGAGCGCCCCGAGATTACTTTGCGCCTCGGCTGACTGCGGATCAAGAGCGATTGTTTTCCGGAACTCACCTTCGGCTGCCTGCTGATTTCCTTCACGAGCGTCCAACAGACCGAGCTGGTTATAAACCATGGCCAGAGACGGCTCGAGTTCCGAGGCTTTCTCAAGAGCCTTTCGTTGCTCGACGGGCCGGTTCAGTTCGCCGAAAGCGAGCGAAAGATTGAACCAGGTTTTCGCATTGTTCGGGTCGAGAGCAAGTGCCTTCTGATAGCGGTCGGCGGCGGAACGTGCATCTCCGCTAGCGAGCAGCTGATTCGCATCGTTGCCGGCAGCGGCGGCCAGATTCTCGTTGACCGAATGCTGTTTCTGCACCCGAAAAGCAGAGATTTCCTGGTTCGCTTCGTCAGGCAATTTTAAAGCTTTGAGGACGTTTGCCAGCTGAAAGCGCGCTTCAGCGGACTCGGGCCGCAACTCGAGTGCTCGTCTGAAGTGCGGTAAGGCCTCTTGCGGTTTGCCTTCCTTCGCCAGCACAAATCCAAGATCGTAGTGCGGCCCATACTCATCTTTTGCCGCAACGGACGTGCGCAATTCACGTTCAGCCTCTCCATAACGCGCCAAGCCCCGATAAGCGTTGCCAAGCAGGTAATGACCTTCGGGATCTTCCGGATGGCGCTCCACGTAGGTGGCTGCGATGGAGAGGGCGTTTCCAAAATCGGAGATGCTCGCGTAAGCTTTCGCAAGAGAAAGACGGGCTACGTCATTCTCCGGCTCGAGCTTAAGCGTTGCCGCGTATTCATCGGCAGCCTCGCGAAATCTTGTCTGGTTGGCATAAACGGTAGCGAGGTTGAAGTGAGCAGCGGCTAGATCGGGTTTGGCGCGGATGAGACCGGCGAGAATCTTAATGGCTTGCGATGGATCTTCGTTGTTGGAGTAAGCGATCGCGAGCTCGATCTGCAGGTCGGCAGCAGCTGGCGCAATAGCTACAGCTCGCTTGTAATCTTCTATCGCGGCGTTGTAACGCCGCTCCAGCGAGTAGAGTTCGCCTAAACGTTCGAGCGTGTCGGGCGAGCGTGGCTCAAGCTGCAGAGAGTATTTAAACGCGGCTTCTGCTTCTTCCAAACGGCCGGTCTGTTGCAGGGCAAGGCCGAGCGCGTTCCTCGCCCTGGGTGACTCCGGTTTGCATTTCACAGCTTGCCGAAATTCGGCTTCGGCCTTCGCGGGTTCATTATTGCTCATCCAGGCCAGTCCGTAATTAAAGTGCGCTTCCCAAGAGAGCGGGTTGAGCTTTACGGCTTGTTCGAATGCGGCAAGCGCGCAGTCGATCTGTTTTTTTTGCGCGAAGTAGGCACCGAGCGCGCCATAAGCTTCAGCATTTCCGCCCTTCCGAAGGGAGGCGGCCAACTCCGGCGGAGCAGAACATTGCGCCAGGCACGTGGCCGATATAAAGATGTAGAAGGTAACGAGCGCGAATACAAGCCGAAGAAGCCGCATTACTGATTCACCCGCGCCAACAAGCTGCGCATGAACGTATCTTCAGGGAAGGTTTCGACGTATTGGTTCATCCGCCTCCGCGCCTCCTCATAGATTTTTCCATTGATGAGCTGAAGGATCAACGTCTTTTGCAGAACGGCATTGTGAGGATCGATCTCGACACCCTTTTTCAGATACTCAATGGCCTCCTCGCTGCGCCCGCTTTGAGCCAATGCCTGACCCAGCGCAAGGTAAATTGCGGGGTGATCCAAGCTCAACGCGAGCTTTAGGTGGCGAACGGCCTCTTCAGTTCTCTGCTCAGCAAGCGCTTTCTGGCCAAGCGCCGCCTGAACGAAAGCACTGGTGGTATTCGAACGGCTTAGTTGCTCGAGCAGCTCCGCATAGCGCGCCTGATACTCGGGATTGCGCACCGAGAGTTCCTGGTAGGCACGCAGCAGGGTTTCTGGGGATAAGCTGATCGGGCGTTCGCCGGGCGGGTTGGCAACAATCATGCCCTGGATTTCCTTCTGCGGAAGCACCGGAACGGGGTCGCTCGCGCGCGCTGATATCCGGTGATTGGTCAAAGCGGAGTGGGAGATCTGCAGAACTTGCCGCTTCGGCATATGGCATCCGATGCAATTGTCAGGGGGTGTTTGCGCAGCTCTGACAGACGCCGGTGAACGGCAGCTGCCATCGGTGTGACAGGTGAGGCACTTGCCGCGGTAGTAAGCAGCTTTCTCCTCGGCTGGGGGTTCCAGATGCGGATCGTGGCAGGTTAGGCAACCGAGCTTGCCCGCACTTTGCCGAAAGCAAAGGCTTGCCTGCATGGCAGAGGAATGCTCCAGCAGGTCGGCCTGCTGCTCGCGGCCCCGAGCAGGCTGCTTCAGAATCACGGCGGTATCGAACAGCCACTGGCCCGGAGAGAAATCGAGAAAGGTTTTGCCCGGTTGAAGGATGCGCGCGTCGCCACCTTGGTGGCAGTTGAGACAGATATCTTCCGCGAGCCGGGGCGCAAGCTTTGCCGGATTCACGATGGTGCCTTTGCGCCGTCCAAGCGATTTAAGATGCGCTTCCCCGGGTCCGTGGCAGTTCTCGCAGCCGATGGCGAGCTCCGAAAACGGAGGGTCGGCGTAAGCACCGGGCCGGTTCCGGACCGGAGATGCACGGCCGGCATGACAGTTAATGCACTCTTCAGGGACGGAGCGATCAAATCCAAGATCGACTTTCTCGTAGCCCGGCGAGAGAGCCCACCGGTTTGTTGCGGAGTAAAACGACAAAGGCGACTGGAAGAAATATGCGCCATCGCGAACCAGAAAAGTCACACCATTGACGCCGGAACCTACTGCATATGTAAGCGGGTGCTCGACGGAAAATACGCCGGGCTCTGATTCACTTTGTTGCCACCCCGCATCGCTGTGAGAGACGGAGAAAGTGCGCGCACTTCCAGGCTGAGCGATCGTCGCGGAAAGCGGTACCGTCTCCGGCCTCCACGCGGCAGCAGGCACGATTGACCGGCCCATCGCGGTTTGCTTGAACGAGCGGTAAATAGCGCTATGGCACGAGTAGCAGGCTGTCGAGCCCACATAGGCGGTCGTGACCGGCTGAGCGTTCGCGAGCAATGCCGCGAAGAGGAAGAGCAGCAAGCGCAAACATGATGATATGCTCTCTGCTGCCACGGGCAACCACTCTCCGCAGGCTGCCCTGGAAGTAACGCTCAAATCAGGTTTACCGATAGACAGTCGATGGCCGCTTGGCCGGAGCAGGAGTGAACTCAATGTTTTCAAGACGAAATTTCATGCATCATCTGGGCGCGGCCGGCGCTTTCGCGGCTGGCGCCAGCTACCCCGCGTCAGGCGCGGCTCAGACGCCTGAAGGAGGCGAGGCCCAGTCTGAGATCTCTTCCATTCCGCGCTCGGAGCGTATGGAATGGTGGCACGCGGCTAAGTTCGGCATGTTTGTTCACTGGGGACTCTACAGCGTCATCGGTCAACACGAGTGGGCGATGGAGATTGAAGGGATTCCGATCCCCCAGTACGAGCAGTTAGCCAAACATTTCAAACCCAAACCCAATGCTGCTCGAGACTGGGCGAAGCTGGCCAAGCGTGCCGGCCAGAAGTATATGGTGATGACGACCAAGCACCATGAAGGCTTCTGTAACTTCGACACCAAGCTGACGAATTACTGCGCTCCAAAGCAGGGTCCAGGCCGCGATCTGGTGCATGAGTATGTTGAGGCGGCTCATGCCGAAGGGTTGCGCGTGGGCTTCTACTACTCACTGATGGACTGGCATCATCCCGATGGCGCAAAATGCGCTACCGACGAGGGGGCGCGCAGGCGCTTTGTCGATTACACGCACGGCCTGATTCATGAACTGATGAGTAATTACGGAACGATCGACGTTCTCTGGTATGACGTCGACTGGCCACTCACTCCGGAGCAGTGGGAATCCGAACGGATGAACAAGATGGTGTTCGAACTCCAGCCGCACATCATAGTGAACAACCGCAACGGCGTGCAAGGCGATTTCTCCACGCCCGAGCAGCACATTGAAGCCGCTAAATCAGGCCGTGCCTGGGAAACCTGCATGACGCTGAACGAAAGCTGGGGATATCACAAGAGTGACGATGCCTGGAAGACACCGAAGACCATTGTTTCCAATCTAGCCACCTGCGCGGCGGGCGGAGGAAATTATCTGCTCAATATCGGGCCCAAACCGGATGGTTCGATCCCGGAAGAGTCGGTGCGCATCCTGGAAGCAGTAGGTGGCTGGATGGATCGGAACGGGCGGTCGATCTACGGCGCGGAACGAGGCGAGTTCACGTTTGGCACCTTCTCGAATTACACGCGCCGGGGGAAGACGCTTTACGTGCATGTGTATTTCTGGCCGGGAGAAACTCCGGCGCAACAGTGGCTCTCGTTTTACCAGCCGGCCAGTGTGGTAGCCATCGGAGGTCTGAAAGCAAAGGTTCAATCGGCACGTCTGCTGAACACCGGGAAACCAATTAATTTCGAGCAAGACGAATACTCGGTGCGGTTCAAAGGCCTACCTTCGGCGCCGCCCGATTCTCCGAGCACCGTGCTAGAAGTCGTCTGCGATGCAGACCCGGTGATTAATCACGATGCGATCCGGGCCGAGTGGCGCCGCTACAACGTGGGTGTGATCCAGGGGCGGGTTTAGCGCGACGGCTTCGGGGAAGCGGATTCCGCTGGCTCTCCAGCACCGGCATTCGTTTTTGTCGAATCTGCTTTGCCGAGATACTTCTCGTACCAGGCAAGATAGCGTTGGTAGCGGTCGCGCACAAAGCTGGGACGGGTGAAGCCGTGAAACTCGCCCGGATAAATGACGAGCTCGGTGGGCACTTTCAGGCTTTGCAGGGCTTCATACATCTGCTCGCCGCCGGCCAGCGGCACATTGAAATCTTTGTCGCCTCCCATGAAGAGAGTGGGCGTATGAATGCGATCCGCGTGAAAGAAAGGGTAGGAAATTTTGACCCAGGCCTGCTGGTTCTGCCAGGGCGGTCCGATTTCGTTGTCGTACTGAAAAACGTACTGATCGAGGCCGTACATCGAGATCTGGTTTGCGCTGCCGGCTCCGCTAATGGCTGCTTTGAAGCGGCCGTCGGTCGCAATCGTGTAGTCGGTGAGGATGCCGCCGTAGCTCCAGCCGCCAATGCCAAGACGATCGGGATCCGCTATGCCTGTTTTCACTAAGTGATCGACGCCCGCGAGAAGATCGGCCACCTCTTTGTGGCCCCAATCGGCAAAGATGCTCTCACCGTAGGCGTGGCCCCGGCCAGAGCTGCCGCGGTAGTTGACGGCGAGCACGACATATCCGTGCGCTGCGAAGAACTGATGCTCGAAGCTGAAGCCATGGCCGTCTTGCCCATTCGGGCCGCCGTGGATGCGGAGCAGCATTGGATACTTCTTTCCGGTCACAAAGCCGTCCGGCTTGGTGATAAGGCCGTGAACTTCCGTACCATCCGCGCTTTTGAAGCTGACGTCTTCCACCGCGCCCAGCTTGAGGTCCTTCAACAAGGCGTCGTTCTGATGACTGAGCGGGCGTAGAGAGCCGCCATCGAGAGCAAAGATTGCGTTCGGGGCGTTATCGGTGGAGAGAAGGAGCGCGGCGTGGCCGCTGCGGGAGGAAATGGCAGAGACCACGAGCGGCTGGCCGAGCAGGCGTTCAACCGCACCTCCGGCAGCCGGCACCTGCGCCGGATATTCGGAGCGATCGTCGGCAACAAGAAAGGTGACGGAACGGCCATCGCTCGAAAACACCGGTGAGGAAACGCCGCGATCGAGCTTGTCGGTGAGTAGGCGGGAGGGACCGCCGGCAACGGGAACCGCTGCCAGCCGATTCATGCTGTAGGCCGTGTACTTCGGCTCGCTGCCTTGCAGGTAAGCGATGGTCTGGCCATCGGGGCTCCAGGCGGGACGTCCGCTGTCCGGACCCGAATAAGTAGTGAGCTTGCGAGGCGCGGAATTTGGCTTGGCATCTACCACGAAGAGATCGGTGTTCTCGGAGCGATCAGGATCCGGGTCCTGATTACTGATAAAGGCGATTTTCGAGCCATCGGGAGACCAGACGGCTTCTGTCTCATCGAAATTGCCGGCGGTAACCGGGTCGAGCTTTTCATTGGCAACCTCGAACAGGTAGATGTGATTGTGCTTGCTGTTGAGATAGCCTTCCATGTCCTGTTTGAAGTGGTAACGATCGATGACGATCGGTTTCGGCGGCTTGGGAGGCGTTTTCTTTTCGTCTTCGTCGGGCTCATCTTTTTCGCGGAGCACGAGCGCCAGTTTGCTCGAGTCGGGCGACCAATCGTACTCGGAGATGGTGCGGTCCTTGAAATGTGTGAGCTGGCGGGCTTCCCCTCCCTGGCGGTTCAGGATCCAGATTTGAGAGCCTTTAGTTTGACCCGGCCGCGAAGAGACGAACGAGAGATACTTGCCGTCGGGGCTCCAATGTGGAGAGCTCTCCGATTCAGGGCCATTCGTCAGCTGTACTTCCCCGCCCCCATCCCAGTTCGCCATCCAGATGTGGGTCACTCGCTTATCGGCTTCACGATCAACAGTGGCGACGGTGTAAGCGACCGATTTTCCATCCGGGGAGACTTGCGGAGAGCCTACGTCGTGGAAGCGAGCCAGGTCGTCAAGATCCAGTGCGCGGGGCGCCGAAGAAGCAGGAGTGTCAGCGGCGTGCAGGGCAGCAACAAAGTAGAGCGGGGCGGCATATCTGAAGAGACGCATTGGTAAAAGTGTAGGACAGGGGCAATCAAGATGAACACGGCAAAACGTTTATTGGAAGTGGGGCTGGCGAGCCTGCTTACGTGCGCGCTCACGTTAAACGCAGACTGGCTTACTTTCGGACACGATCCGCAGCGCACGGGCTGGGCCACTGAAGAGACAAAGCTTTCAACACAAACCGCGAAAGACCTGGAGCTGAAGTGGTCTGTTCAGCTGGAGAACGCACCGTTAGCGCTCAATGCCCTGACTGCGCCGGTGGCGGCGCGCAATGTAGTGACGGAAGCCGGAACAAAAACGCTGGTTTACGTGGCGGGAAGTTCCAATCACGTTTTCGCGGTGGACGCTTCCACGGGTAAGGTCACCTGGCAGCGAACGCTGCAGAGCTTTGTAACGGCCAAGGCCGAGTCGTTTTATCTGTGCCCTAACGCGGTGAACGCGACGCCGGTGATCGATCGCTCGCAGAACATGATCTTCACGCTCGGTGTGGATGGCCGCCTGTTCGGCCTGGACCTGGGCACGGGCAGCATTCGATTCGGACCATTCCAACTGGTACCGCCCTTCTCCAAGCCTTGGAGTCTGAATCTCAGTAACGGCTTTGTGTATACGACCACCTCGCAAGGCTGCGGCGGCGATAAGGCGGGAGTGTATGCAATGCAGGTGGATAAACCGATGCGCCACGCCACCTACGAAGCAGTGGTAAGAAACGGGTCCGGGTCCGGAATGTGGAGCCGGGGCGGCACAGCCATCGCTCGCAACGGATCGTTATATGTTTCGACGGGAGACGGCGCCTTCGACCCGGCGAACGGCGATTATGGCAGCACCTACCTGGCGGTATCGACTCCAGACCTGAAGGTACTGGATTACTTCAGCCCGCTGAACTGGAATGAGGTGAACAAGCGCGATCTTGATCTTCCATCCGGAGGGGAGCTGTGGTTCGCCTATCAGAACTATCATCTGCTGGTCGGCGGCGGGAAAGAGTCGGTCGTGTATCTGATGGACGCCGACGGTCTGGGAAATAAGGATCATCAGACGCCGCTCTATGTTTCGCCACGCCTGGGAAATGAAGGAAAAGTTCTGGAAGAGAAAGGCATATGGGGATCTCCGGCGCTATGGAAAGACGAGGAGGGAAGTCCGTGGATTTACTTCCCGCTCTGGGGCGAAACAACAAAGACGGCCAAAGCGGGAGCGACCAACGGGTCGACACCGCATGGATCAATCCTGGCGTTCAAGGTCGAGATGGACGCTGTATCGAAACGGCCGTGCCTGAAACTCGAGTGGATCTCGCCCGACGTGAACCTTCCGGACGCGCCGGCCGTGGCAAATGGCGTCTTGTTTGTGGTGGCGACCGGCGAAAACCCGCGTCAGGACAAGATGCTTGGTAAAACCAATTTCAAGAGCGAAGAAGAGTGGAAAAACAACTTACTTACCACTGAGGAACGCGGAGCCGGAACACACCCCGCGGCGTTAATGGCGCTCGATGCGCGTACGGGGAAGCCGCTTTATCAAAGTTCTGATGCCATGAAGACCTGGGTTCACTTCAGCGGCATGGCCATTGATGACGGAAACATCTACACGGTGGATCATGGTTCCGGACTCTACTGCTTCGGACTCAAAAAGCAGTAACCAGCTATAACGACTCGTTCAGCATACGCGCCAAACGCAGGCCGGCTTTCGTGAGCTGCTCGCGCACAACAGGCTTCATATCGTCGATGTAGGACGAGTGAATCTTGAGCGTCAGATTGGCGACAGCCAGAGGAGCCTCACCGCAGCCATGCGGAAAAACGACCGGCTCGGTAGGAATGGACAGTTTGTCGTAGACGTCTTTTATAGCAAGTTGATGAGACTCCCAGGCCCAGTCATTTTCGTTGCCGGCTGACAGATCTGTACGGGCTTGCGGTGTGAATGATTGAAGATTGCGCTCGAGATCGGCCGCAAGTTCGCGGGCATTGAGCTGCACAGCATTGACTATCGCGCCATCCCAGACGGCGTGAAGGTTGGTCGCCGTCTCGACCGGAGGATCGACATGTTCGCAATTGCCTCCAAGATCGGCATCCGAGACGGCATGCAGAGGCTGGTGCAGGTCGCCCACGAAGTGAACTAAATAGCGGAGTGCGTCGAGCTCGGTACCAGCGCCACTGGGCGGGTGCGTGGAGAGCTGAAGCGCGAAGAGATGAATGCGGGCAGTGATGCAGTTATCGTTTTCGCAGCGGCGCGGGATGTCGGATTTTTGATCCTGGATCGCGAGATCGATAAAGTGCCAAGCGCCGGTCTTCGTTTCGGCTTTGGTCTCGTCGGCCCAGGTGGACGCCACCGCGAGAGCCTCCGACACATCGTCAAGCGTATCGGGTACGTTCAGGATACGGGCCACCCTGGTGCGGGCAGCGGGCGTGAGATGAAGAGCGGCGATGCGGGCAACAACGCGGTGCCCGGTCTCCCACCACGAGTAGGCGGGGGTGGCACACACAAGAAGCGATATGACGAAAACGTTACGAACTGCGCTGCGCGGAAATAAACGCATGATCGATCGTAACGTTGCCGGCACAGAAGCGGAACTACTTGTCTACTATGCTAGACATCAGTTCAGCAAAGATGACGGCTTCCAATCCTCTGACCTCCAAGACGGCTCTTGCTTTCTACCTGTTTCTTGTTACAGCGGCTCCCTCCTGCCGGGCGCAAGGAGGCACGGCGGAGCTGTTCGGCCAGATTGAGGATTCATCCGGAGGGCCGGTTTCAAATGCCCAGGTACGGGTGCAGGAACTAGCGACCGGTACGCTTTTCAAGGCGACCTCCGCGCAGGGCGGTGCATATCATTTCCTGGGATTGCCCATCGGGCAGTACGTGCTAACGGTAGAGGCAGCAGGGTTCCGCACTTACAATCGGTCGGGCATCGCGCTGCGAATTGGAGATCAGGTTTCAATACCAGTACGGCTCGAGAATCGGCCAACCTTCGCAGACGATCGACGTTACAGCGGAAGCGTCGCTGCTGCAGACGGCGTCGGGTTCGGTCAACTTTTCGGAGGATGAAAGGAAGATTGTCACGCTGCCACTCGATGGCCGGAACTTCATTCCGCTAGTGACGTTGTCTCCGGGGGTGGCGCTTCCGGGAGGGGGCTCACTGCTACCACGAATCAATGGCAGCCGGCCACGCACCAACGAATACATCTACGACGGAATCAGTGCGCTGCAGCCAGAGCCTGGCCAGGTTGTCTTCTACCCGATCGTCGATGCGATTGATGAGTTTCGAATCAACATCAACGCGTATTCGCCGGAGTACGGACGTTCGAATGGCGGCACGGTGATCGTGAACACCAGAGCAGGCACGAACGAACTACATGGAACGCTATTTGAATTTTTGCGAAATGAGGATCTGAACGGACGCAACTATTTCGCCGCCGCCAATTCCAAACCTGAGTTTCGCCGCAATCAATACGGTCTGGCGCTGGGCGGCCCGCTGCAAAAGAACCGGACGTTCTTCTTCCTCGATTGGCAGGGCACGAGACTGCGCACCGGTATTCCGCGCATCAGCACGGTACCGACTCTGGCACAGCGCGCCGGCCGCTTCTCGACGCCCATCTTTGATCCCTTGACCCCTGGCCGATTGCCGTTTCCGAACAATCGGATTCCGAGCGATCGATTCGACCCGATCGCGACGCAGTTGCTGGCGCTCTATCCCACCCCGAACCGTCCCGGAGCGGCAAACAACTACATCCGCACGGACGTTGAACCGGATAGCCAGGATCAATTCGATATCCGGCTAGATCACCATTTCAGTGACAGTCAACGGGTATTTGGCCGCTTCTCTTATTTGCGGGACGACGATATACCAGTAGCACCGCTGCCTAGCGGAAGTGGAGCAATTACATCGGGCGTGATCAGCCAGACGGCCACCCGCGGCTATCAGACCGTGGTTGAAGATACCTGGACGCTTTCGCCACGGACACTCAACCAGGCGCGTTTTGGGTACACCAGGCGAAGCTCGAACGGGACGGGGCCGGTCAACGCAGGGCTCGTGATCCCCGGCATTCCAGAGAACTCATTTTCATCCTCGCTACCTACTTTCACAGTGAGCGGTGATCAGCAGATCGGCCCGTCGTCAGGTGCGAACTCCCGGTTTTCGACGAGCGTTACGGAGTACGTAGACACTCTTTCGGCGATTCGGGGCAACCACACATTTAAAGCCGGGGCTGATATCCGGCGAGAGGCTCTGGACGTTCTGCAGCCCGCGAATCCGGCCGGCACGTACACCTTCAATACGACGGGAACGAATAAGGCCGGAGTGGCAAACAGCGGGAACGCAGTGGCATCGCTTCTTCTGGGTCAGGTCAGCGCGTTCAGCATCGATATTCAAAGGCGGGCTTTGCAAGAACGGGCGAACATCGCCGAGTTTTTCGCAGGTGATGACTGGAAGGTATCCGATCGATTGACGCTCAACATTGGCACTCGCTATACGCTCAACTTCCCGTCTTACGAGGTGAACAATCAGGGCGCGGTGTTTAATCTAAATACGCAGCTGCTGGACTTCCCGCATACAGCTCGCGATCTGGAGTGCTGTGATTTTGGTCCGCGCGCGGGACTTGCCTACCGCCTCGGCAACTCAACCGTAATCCGCTCCGGTTATGGCATGGTCTGGTTCGAGCAGACCGGCATCACGACACCGTTCACACTGCCGCAGTTTCCGTTTGTGCAAACGCTTGGCCGGCAATCGCAGGACAACATCAACGCGGCGTTCAAGCTGGCAAATGGGCCAAGTGTTCAGGTGAGTGCTCCCAACGCCAACTCGGGATTGGGACAAGGCGTATTCGCAACGCAGCGGAATAATGGATCAGGCTACTCGCAGCAATGGAATTTCACGGTGCAGCGAACATTCGGCTCAAACTTGAACTTCGAAGTCGGGTATCTCGGTTCGAAGAACACCCGACTGGGGCTGCCTGAAGCAAATCTCAACCAGTTGCCGGCGTCCGATCTGGCCTTAGGCAAGGCGCTACTCACGCGCGTTCCGAATCCCTACTACGGGCAGCTACCCGCTTCGTCGTCGCTCGATACGCCGCTCGTTGCCGAGCAGCAGTTATTGAGAGCCTATCCGCATTTTACAAATGTCGCTCTGTTCAGGAACAATGTGGGGAACTCAGATTACCAGGCGTTGCAGGCGAAACTCGAGAAGCGGTTCTCGCGGGGACTGACGTTTACGTTCGCCTACACGTGGTCGAAACTGATTGACGACGCATCGAGCTACTTTTCACAGACCATTTTCACCGGGCCGGTACTGAACAATACGGGAGCCGCCGATGCGTTTAATCGCCACCTGGAAAAAGACGTGTCGAGCGGGGACATTCCCCGTGTGTTCTCGAGCGGCTGGGTGTACGAGGTCCCCCGGTGGTGGAAGATCTCAGGCTGGCAGATTGCGGGTCTGGTGCGGGTGCAGGCGGGCGATGCGGTGGCCGTTACGCAAGCGACGAATAACAATGCGAGCCTCGGGTTCGCGGTGCAAAGGCCGAACAGACTCAGCGATCCAAATACGTTCGCAGCTCGCAGCGCCGCCCGCTGGTTCAACACGGCGGCCTTCGCGAATGCTCCGCAGTTCACGATAGGAACAAGCTCGAGGAATCCAGTACGCGGACCCGGCCTGCAGGATGCAGATCTGATGCTAGGCAAAACCTTTCGGTTAACGGAACGGTACAGCGCGGAATTTCGGGCAGAGGCGTTCAATGTGAGCAATACCCCACCGCTGAACGACCCGAATGGGATTTTCGGTTCAGCGGCTTTCGGAAGCATCACGAGCGCTTCGAACCCGAGGGATTTCGAGTTCGCGCTGAAGCTGCACTTCTAGAGGAGAGACGCCGAGAGGCGCGAGGGACCTAAACAGGTACCGAATACATTCCGGCCGATGGGTAGGCGACGCTCGTTCGCTGTGAGCTAACTAGTGGTTAGGATTGGAGAGCAAGAATGGCCACCGTAACCCAAAGCGCCGGCATTGCCATGCGACTGCAATTCATCGACAACATACGCTGGTCGCTCATTGTGCTGGTAATCATTCACCATGCGGCTGTAACTTACAGTCATCTCGGCAGCTGGTTTTACCACGAAGGTCCAAAGCCGGGGATTGGAATGACCTTTCTCTTCGGAACCTTTCTCGCCTTCAATCAGGCCTATTTCATGGGATTCCTGTTCCTGATCGCTGGTTATTTCACGCCCGGCGCTTTCGACCGGAAAGGCTTCCGACAATTCGTTCGGGATCGGGTAATCCGACTCGGTATACCGGCGCTGCTCTTCATGTTTTTCATTCACCCGGTCATTGTCTACTGGCTTCTGCGCGACTTCTACCAGCCAGCAAGACCTTCGCTGCGGGACGCCTACCTTCCTTTTATTGCGAGCGGCCGTGTCTGGAGCGCTTCGGGCCCGATGTGGTTCGCGGTGGCACTGCTGATCTTCTCGATGGTTTACGCGATCCTGCGGTTGGCCAAGCCTCATCAGCCCCGAGACGGGCAGCTGGTCGCCCGCCCACTCCTGCCAAGCAACGCCCAGGTGATCGGGCTTGCGCTTGTTATTGCCGCTGCCACTTTTCTGGTCCGCATTGTGCAGCCGTCAGGGACAAGCGTTCTGAACATGCAGCTCGGTAATTTTTCGCAATACATCGCGCTGTTCGCGGTGGGCATCGCAGCGTACCGGCGCAACTGGCTGCTGCGCATTCCATTCAGCTTCGGCATCTCGTGGCTGTGGTTTGCGTTGACTGGAGGAGTGGTTCTCTGGATCGCGATTCTGGCAGCAAGCGGTGTGACGCGAGGGGGAGCACCGGACAAGATGTTCGGCGGGCTGCATTGGGAAAGCGCACTGTTCTGTTTGTGGGAGGCCTTGTTCTGCATGGGCGTGTCACTCGGACTCTTGGTGCTTTTCCGCGATAAGTTTGACGTACAGGGCAGGTTTGCCCGATTCATGAGCCGCAATGCATTTTCCGCTTATCTTTTTCATACGCCCTTGCTGATTGCGGTAACTCTGGCGCTTCACAAAATCACCGCCGGAGCTGTAACAAAGTTCGCTTTGGCAAGCTTGCTGGCCGTGCCGCTTACTTTCCTGGCGAGCGAGTATGTTTTTCGCCGCGTTCCTCTCTTAAGGCAGGTGCTGTGAGACGCTAGGGCGCCGGCGGCTTACGGAGTAATGGCCGCCACAATATTGGACGCTTCCTTGACGTACTCGGCCAGATGCGCAAGCTGCCGGGAAAGAGAGACGGAGTCCCGCTCGGTGGCGGAAATCTCGATCATGCCGCCGAGTTCCGTAAGATCCGGGAATCCGTACGATGTTCCTGCACCTTTTATGTTGTGGGCCAGAACGCGTAGCTCATCGAACTTTTTATCGGATGCTAGCTGCAGCAGGCTTGGCACCTCGTCTTTCCTCGATTGTATGTAGCGTCTGGCAGCAGCTTCAAATCCGGGCGGCACGTGGATGACAAGCGCCGACGAGAAGGGCGGCTTAGCCTTTGACAGGTATTCTTCAATGACGCCGAGGAGTTTGGCTTTCGAAATAGGCTTGGCCAGATGCGAAGTACAGCCAGCCTCGATGCAAGCATCTATGTCCTCGCGGCGGGCGTTGGCGGTGAGCGCAAGCACGGGGACCGGGTCGTCTCCATTGGCTTGTTCGGCGCGCCGGATCAGAGTAGTCGCCGTGAGACCATCCATGAGCGGCATCTGCATATCCATCAAAATCAAATCGTAAGCCTTCGAACGCGCACTCTCGACGGCACGCTCGCCGTTCTCGACAAACGTGATCTCGTAAGGAGCGTTTTTCAGGTACGCCTGCAGCAGAAAGCGGTTATCTTCGGAGTCTTCGGCAATCAGAATGCTTCCCTCGCTGACAGACGCAATGCGTTCGGCGGGCACATCTTCGCTCTCAAAGGGCGTTGTGGGGAGATTGGCGCCGAGAGCGCCGCAGATTGCCCGGAGCAGATCGGCACGCCGCACGGGTTTCACCATGTACCCGGCAAGTCCCATCTCCCTGCTTCGCGTCTCGTCGCCAGGAAGGTTATCAGAAGTAGCCATGATGACCGGCAGAGCGGGTAAGGCCTCGCGGACTTCTGCTACGAGCCTGAAGCCGTCAATGGCGGGCATGAGCCGGTCCAGAATCATGAGCTCGAACCCTTGATTTGCGCTGGCAGCTGAGCGCAAAGCGGTAAGAACGTTCTGGGCGACGCTGCACTCGGAAACTTGCATGCCCCAGGCGCTGCACATTTGAGCGAAGATGAGCCGGTTGGTGGCATTGTTATCGACAATCAAAACCCGACGCCCGACGATGCCATCACTCATCTCGGGACGCCTACGCTTCAGCCTCTTGCTTGCAGCAAAGGACACGTCGAAGGAGAAGCAGCTGCCTTTGCCGACTTCGCTCGTGACCTTCAGTTCACCGCCCATACGGCTGACTAGCCGGCGGCAGATGCCCAGCCCGAGTCCAGTACCGCCGAAGCGGCGGGTGGTGGAGGTCTCCGCTTGGGTGAAGTCATCAAAGATGCACTGGAGTTTATCGGCGTGAATGCCAATGCCGGTATCCGAGACCTCAAAGTAGACCCGTCCCGCTTCGGACCCAGTTACCCGTAGGGTCACCTCCCCTTGTTCAGTGAACTTGACTGCATTGCCAAGAAGGTTTATCAAAATCTGTTGAAGCCGGGTGGGATCGCCGGCCAGATAAGGCGGGATTCCGGGGGCGACATGGGCAATCAGAGCGACATGTTTCGCCTCTGATTTGGGCCGGATGATATCGATCGTTCGCTCGACCAGGTCTTCGAGATCGAAATCGATCTGCTCGAGTTCGAAGTGGCCGGATTCAATCTTGGAGAGATCGAGGATGTCGTTTACGAGAGTAAGCAGGTTTGCTCCCGCCCGGCGGAACACTCCGACGTACTGGCGCTGAGTGGGATCGAGTTCTGTTTCCCAGAGCAGGTCGGCCATGCCGAGGATGGCGTTCATCGGAGTGCGGACTTCGTGACTCATGGCGGCCAGAAACTCACTCTTGGCCCGATTGGCCTCTTCGGCCCGCTGCGTCTGTTTGCTCAATGCAACGTTTGCATTACCGAGCTGAGTGTTACGTTCCGTGACAAGTTCTTCGACGCGCTTGCGCTCGCTAATATCGCGGGTGACCTTTGAGAAGCCGCGCAAGGTCCCGTCTGCCGTCCGTAGCGCCGTTAAAACCACGTAGGCCCAGAACTTAGCCCCGTGTTTATCGATGCGCCACGCTTCCTGTTCAAGACTCCCGTTCTCTTCAGCCAGCCGGAGCGCGTTTGCGGGGCGGCCAAGCATACGATCTTCCGGCGTGTAGAAGAGCGAGAAGTGCTTGCCGACGATCTCTTCCGCTGTATAGCCGCTTATGCGTTCCGCACCGGAGTTCCAGCTCTGGACATTGCCCTTCACATCGAGCATCAGAATGGAGTAGTCTTTCACGCCTTCTATCAGGTAGCGAAACCCTTCCTCGCTTTTCGCCAGAGCTGCCGTCCGCTCTTCGACCCGGCGTTCCAGATCTTCGTTCAGGCGTATGATCTCTTGTTCGGCGCGTTTGTAGTCGTCTACGTCCGTGAAGGTTCCAAACCATTTCACGATCCGGCGCTCAGTGTCCGTGGTGGCGAGGGCCTGGCACAAGTGCCAGCGATGTGTGTGCGAAAACCGATCCCAGAAACGGCACTCGATTGCAAAGGGAGCACCAGAGTGCACAGACTCGTACCAAAGATCGCGGCACTTGCCGAGATCGTCGGGATGCAGGAGTGGCAGCCAGCCCTGGTCGCCCGTCAGATTCCGGTCGAAACCGGAGAATGAATACCAGCGCTCGTTACAGTAGTCGAGCGTCCCATCGGGAGTTGCGCTCCAGACGATCTGCGGCATGGCATCGGCGAGTTCTCGCAGGCGCTTGGCGCTAGCGGCAAGATCCTGTTCCGCAAGCTTCTTTTCGGTGATGTCGATACTGATGCCTGACAACTGCTGAATTTGACCGTCCAGGAAAGTGGCGCCCCCGAGAGCGGCGATCCATCGGACCTGGCCGTCAGGCATAATGATCCGGAATTCAGCTTCGTACTCACAGCCGGTCTGTAGCGAAAGCTCGATTTTCGATCTAATCTGCGGCAGATCTTGCTCGAAGATGATGGCCTGGAAGGCGGCGAAGCTTTGCAGCTCGGAAGCTGTCCGGCCAAATAGCTCGTGTGTCGGACCGCTCCAGACAAGCACGTCCTCGGACGGAGACCAAGTCCAAGCGGCGACTCCAGCCAATCCAAGGCTGATTTCTAATTGCCTTTCAGCCTGCTGAAGGTCTACCTTACTTTGTTTCCCGTGAGCGATTTCCTTATGTAGTTCGTCGGTTCTTTCCGCAACGCGTTGTCTCAGATCGTCGTAGGAGCGCAGCAGCTGCCGGGTAGCTTCGGCGGCTCGGTTCCACCCGGGAATGTTGTCGGTGCGGGTTTGTAGCTCCGCATCTCCGGTTTCGGCCAGAACGCTCGGCTGAGACAGACAATTCGGGCCGAGCTCGCTACTCTGGCTCCCACCGCGGCGCCCGAGCAGAGTCCTTGCCCCGGAAGATACTAGCGCAACAACACTTATCGGTAGAAGAATCCACAACATGCGCACTCGCCTCCAAACGAAAGATCCAAAGAAGGTTCTAACCTTCCGGGCACCTGACAACCTGACCCTGAGGCGGAAGAAAAGCGGGTGGCGGCGAAGGAGAACACGAACTCGTAAGGAGGTGTGGTCCGGGTGTTCTCATTCTCAAGGGAGATCACGTGGCGGAAAGGCAGAATCTTAGTCGGCTACGCTCAGATAATTGCAACTTTCTCCGCTAAAGGATAGTCTAGAGAAGCGAGGCGTTTGAAGGTATGGATTTTAACCGGCTTACCGAGAAGTCGCAGGAGGCAATCCGGCAGGCACAGTCCGTCGCTATTCAGCACGGCAATCAACAAGTAGACGTCGAGCACTTGTTACTAGCGCTGCTCGAGCAGGAAGGCGGTCTGGCACCGTCGATTTTGCTACGGGCGGATGTGAATGTGGAAAGCTTGCATCGGCGTCTTTTGCAGGAGATTGACCGGGTGCCGAAAGTGGGCGGCACGGCGGTGCGGGCAGACCAGGTTTATGTCACGAGCCGGCTCTCGCAGCTGTTTGTGGCGGCAGAAGAGCAGGCCAGCCGCCTGAAAGACGAGTACATTTCGATTGAGCATCTGCTGTTGGCGGCAGCCGAGGATGCGGGCACTGCAGGAAAGCTGCTGCGCGAGTCGGGGCTGACGCGGGACCGCCTGATGAAAGCTCTGGTCGAGGTACGAGGAAATCAGCGGGTTACCTCGCAAAATCCGGAGACGACCTACGAAGCGCTTGAGAAATACGGGCGCAACCTGACGGACGCGGCGTCGAAAGGCAAGCTCGATCCGGTGATCGGCCGCGATGAAGAGATCCGGCGCGTAATTCAGGTACTTTCGCGGCGGACGAAGAACAATCCGGTTTTGATCGGCGAGCCCGGCGTTGGCAAAACGGCCATTGTGGAAGGCTTAGCCCAGCGGATTGTGCGGGGCGACGTGCCGGAAGGTTTGAAAGACCGAGAGGTGGTGTCGCTCGACATGGGTGCGCTGATTGCCGGGGCGAAGTTCCGCGGCGAGTTCGAAGAGCGCCTGAAGGCTGTTCTTAAGGAAGTGCAATCGTCGGAAGGCCGCATCATCCTGTTCATCGACGAGCTGCACACGGTGGTGGGCGCGGGTAAAGCGGAAGGCGCAATGGATGCGGGCAATCTGCTGAAGCCGATGCTGGCCCGCGGCGAGCTGCATTGCATCGGCGCTACCACGCTCGATGAGTATCGCAAATACATCGAGAAGGATGCGGCGCTCGAACGACGTTTCCAGACGGTGTTCGTCGACCAGCCGACGGTGGAAGACACCATCTCGATCCTGCGCGGCCTGCGCGAACGCTACGAGCTGCACCACGGCGTGCGGATCAAGGATACGGCGCTGGTGGCGGCCGCGGTACTTTCGAATCGCTACATCACAGATCGCTTTTTGCCCGACAAAGCGATCGACCTGGTGGACGAATCGGCGGCCAAGCTGCGCACCGAGATCGACTCGATGCCGGCGGAGCTCGATGAGATCCTGCGGCGCACAATGCAGCTCGAGATCGAGCGTGAGGCGCTGAAGAAGGAGTCGGACCCGGTCTCGAAAGAACGGCTGACACGCATCGAGCGTGAACTGGCGGAACTGAAGACGCAATCCTCCGCCCTGCAGGCGCAGTGGCAGACCGAGAAAGAAGCGGTCGAGCGGGTGCGTGGGCTGCGCGAGCAGATTGAGCGGTAAAGGTAGAGATCGGGCAGGCCGAGCGCGCCTACGACCTGAACAAGGCGGCCGAACTGAAGTACGGGCAAACTGACACAGCTCGAAGCCCAGCTCAAGGCCGAAGAGGAACGGGTGGCCGGGCAGCAGATTGGGACCCGCCTCTTAAAGGAAGAGGTCGACGAAGAAGATATTGCCGAAGTGGTGAGCCGCTGGACGGGCGTGCCGGTTTCGAAACTGCTCGAAGGCGAGATGAAGAAGCTGCTGGCGCTCGAAGACGAGCTGCACAAGCGGGTGATCGGGCAGGACGAAGCGGTGCTTGCGGTTGCCGAAGCGGTGATCCGGGCGCGGTCGGGATTAAAAGATCCGAAGCGGCCCATCGGTAGCTTCATCTTCCTGGGTCCGACGGGCGTGGGCAAGACGGAGCTGGCGCGCGCACTGGCGGAGTTCTTGTTCGACGACGAGCGGGCCATGATCCGGATCGATATGTCGGAGTACCAGGAGAAACACAGCGGTATCGCGGCTGATTGGCGCGCCTCCGGGCTATGTTGGCTACGACGAAGGCGGGCAGCTCACTGAGGCGGTGCGGCGGCGGCCCTATTCGGTGGTGCTGTTCGATGAAATCGAGAAGGCGCATCACGACGTTTTCAATGCGCTGCTGCAGGTACTCGACGATGGGCGGCTGACGGATGGGCAGGGCCGAACGGTCGATTTCAAGAACGTGATCGTCATTATGACCTCTAACGTCGGTAGCCACCGGATTCTCGAGTACCGCGGCGCGTTTGGCGGTGAAGAGTATCGGCGGATGAAAGAGGCGGTGTTGAACGAGCTGCGGCAGGCATTCCGGCCGGAGTTTCTGAACCGTCTGGACGAGATAATCGTGTTCCATGCGTTAAGCGAGGAGCATCTGAAAGAGATCGTCGAGATCCAATTGACGGGATTGAGGGCACGGTTGGAGGAACGCCATATCCGGTTGGAGCTGACAGACGCGGCCAGGACTCGGCTGGTACGGAAGGGATATGACCCGACTTACGGAGCGCGGCCGCTGAAGCGAGCCATCCAGCGGGAAATTGAGACGCCGCTGGCAAAGCGGATCCTGGGAGGCGAAATCCGGGAAGGGCAAACGGTGCTGCTGGATGAAGATGCGGCCGGCACCGGGTTGAAATTCGAGGTACGGTCAGCGGAGCATGCGGAAGCGGTCGCCTGAACCGGGTCGAATGGAAGCGTTCGACCTCGTCCGGGGAGAACTGCTCAACCGGGTGAGAATCGAAATTCAATTTAGTACGTCATATGGTAGGAAGCGGGGCGGACTAGCCGCCAAGCAGAAAGGATTTTTGGAGGACATGTCTAACGTAGTCCAATTTCGCCGCTCAACGGCGATTCTGACGATGGTCGCGGCGTCCATCGGCGGCGGCCTGATTGCTGCCTTCGCGGTCGCTTCCCATTCGAACACTCCGGTCTCGGTAGTGGCGAGAGCGGATACCAAGGAGAGCACGCAACGAGTTTCACAGCTCTCGAATTCGTTCGCGGACATTATCGAGAAGGCCTCGCCGGCGGTGGTAACGATCAGTTCCACCCGCGTGATCAAGGCGTCCGAGCAGCAGCAGCAGCAGGGTAACCCGTTTTCGGCGGATCCCTTTTTCCGTCAGTTTTTCGGAGGTCAGGGCGGTGCCAAACCGCGCGATCAGCGCGAGCGAGGTCTCGGTTCGGGCGTCATTGTCTCGTCCTCGGGTTACATCCTGACGAACAATCACGTGGTGGAGAAAGCAACGACTCTGAAAGTGGCGTTCTCCGACGGCCGGGATTTCACGGCCAAGACGATCGGCACTGATCCGCAGACCGACCTCGCCGTCATCAAGATCAGCGCTAACGAACTGCCCACTCTTCCCTTCGCCAATTCAGAAGGGGCACGCGTAGGCGATCTGTGTTTCGCCATCGGCAATCCATTCGGCCAGGACCATACCGTGACGATGGGTATTATCAGCGCGAAAGGCCGACGTCTGCCGGAGGGCTTGACGCGGATTCAGGACTTCATTCAGACTGATGCGGCCATCAATCCCGGCAACTCAGGCGGCGCCCTGATCAATGCCCAAGGCCAGCTGATCGGAATCAACACGATGATCCTGACCGGTGGCGGCGGTGGAGCTTCGGCGGCGAGGGTGGCAACATCGGCATCGGCTTTGCGGTTCCCTCGAACATGGCCAAGCAAGTGATGGAGCAGATCGAGAAGAACGGCAAAGTAATCCGCGGCTACATGGGCGCGACCCTGCAGGGGATTACTCCTGATCTGGCCCCGCTTCTTGGCTTAAAAGAAGGCAAGGGCGCGATTGTCAGCCGATCTCGAGCCGAATGGACCAGCCCAGAAAGCAGGCCTGAAAGAAGGCGATGTGATCACGGCCGTCGACGGCAAGAAGGTCGACAGTTCGGGCGATCTGACGATGAACATCATTTCGCATGCTCCCGGCAGCAGCGTCACACTAGACGTAGTGCGCAACTCGTAAACCGATGCAAGTGACTGCTTCACTTGGTCAGCGACCGAACGCGGTCGATTGGGACCAGAAGAAGCAGGGCGGCAATGATAACAGCGACGACGATAACGGCGGCAACGGTGCGACCGGCAATGTTTCGGTTCGTGGAATCACGGTAGAAAACCTGAGCCCCGAGATCGCTCAGCAGGCAAATATACCATCGAGCGTCAAGGGTGTAGTGGTCGATGATGTCGACCAGAGCAGCCCAGCGGCAGATGCAAGCCTCGGACGCGGGGTTGTGATCACTGCGGTCAACCGGCAGCCGGTAAACGATGTCAATGACTTCAAGCGGCTAATGAACGAGGCCAAGGGCAAGGCGGTGTTACTTACCATCAACGCTGGTGGCCAGACGGGATTCACGGTCGTTCAGCCGTAGTCTCTTCCTAACTCGGTAGAAAATCCGGCCCGGAGCTGATAAAAGCCCCGGGCCTTTTTTGTCCTTCAGGAATCTGAGTGAGGCGTACGCAAGAAATCGCAGCCTGATGCATGCGGGCTGCATCATTACCTTAGAAGGTCTAGATGCCAAACACTGAGTTTTTAACTTTGCCGGCACTTCCGCTAAAGAACACGATTCTTTTCCCGGGATTGCTGCTTCCGCTGTCAGTGGGGCGGGAGAGTTCTCTAAGGGCGGTGGAAGCTGCTCTGAACACTGAAGAGAAAGAGATCATTCTGATTGCCCAGCGGGACGCGCAGGTGGAATCGCCGCAGCAGGACGATCTTTATACGATCGGAACTAAGGCGGTCATCCGAAAGTCGTCCCGGCCAACGCAGGGCATGATGGAGATCCTGGTTCTCGGGGTCGAGCGCGTGGTGGTGGTGAAGCTCGAATCCAATGAGCCGTACCTGAATGCGAAGTATCGAACATTACCGTGGCCGCAAGATGGCGGTTCGGAAGTGGAAGCGCTCTCGGGTGCGTTGATCGAGCTGGCCGCTAAGGCAATTACTTTGGCGCAGCCTCAGTCGGCGGCCGAGCTGACCCGGATGGTGGCCGGCAGCGAAGATCCGCTGCGGCTGGCTTATCTTGCTGGCGAGCATCTTCAGCCTGGACATGGCCAAAGAGCAGAAACTGCTCGAAGCGGAAACGCCGCGTAGACGCGCTGCGGCTGATCCACACTTACCTTGCGCACGAACTGCAGGTTCTCGAACTGCGGCAGAAGATTGCTTCGACGCGCGCGCGACGAAATGTCGAAGGAGCAGCGCGAATATCTGCTGCGCCAGCAGCTGCGCGCCATCCAGCAGGAGCTGGGCGAGAAAGATGCGGACAAAGCCGAAATCGAGATGCTGCGCGAGCGCTTCGAGAAAGCGGAATCTGCCGGAAGAAGCGAAGAAGGAATTCGAGCGGGAGCTGGCTCGGCTGGAGCGGCTGCCGGCGGGCGCGCCCGATTACCACGTAACACGCACCTATCTGGAATTCGTTCTGGATTTGCCGTGGAACACAACGACGGAAGACAATCTGGACATCGCGCATGCGCGCGCAGGTGCTCGACGAAGATCACTTCTGGCTTGAAGGAAATCAAAGAGCGCATTCTCGAGCACCTGAGCGTGTTGAAGCGCAATCCGGACGCGAAAGCTCCGATACTCTGCCTGGTGGGCGCGCCGGGTGTCGGTAAAACCTCGCTGGGGCAATCGGTCGCGCGGGCGCTGGGCCGCAAGTTCGAGCGCTTCAGTCTTAGGCGGCATGCATGACGAAGCGGAACTGCGCGGACACAGGCGCACCTACATCGGCGCGATGGCGGGCCGGTTGATGCAGGCCATGCGGCGGGCCGGCGCATTGAATCCGGTGCTGTTGCTGGACGAAGTCGACAAGCTGGGCCGCGACTTCCGGGGCGATCCGGCGGCGGCATTGCTCGAGGTGCTCGATCCGGAGCAGAACAAGACGTTCCGCGACAACTATCTGGACCTGGCGTTCGATTTGTCGAAGGTGTTGTTCATCACGACAGCGAACTCGCTCGATACGATTCCGCAGCCGTTGCTGGACCGTATGGAGATCCTGCGGCTCTCGGGTTACAGCGAAGAAGAGAAGCAGCAGATTGCGCGGCGCTATCTGATTCCGAAGCAGCTGAAGGCGACGGGGCTGACGGAGGAGCAGATCGAGTTCACGGACGAAGGTCTGCAGGCCATCATCAGCGGCTATACGCGTGAGGCTGGCTTGCGGCGGCTGGAGCGGGCGATTGCGCGAGTAACTCGCAAGGTGACGCTGAAGATTGCCGAAGACGCAGGTGGAAAAGGTTGTCGTTACACCGGAATCACTGGGCGATTTGCTGGGCCCGGAGATTTTCCTGCCCGAGCAGATGCGCAAGACGGTTCCGCCGGGAGTGGCGACGGGCTTGGCATGGACCGAAGCCGGCGGCGATGTGCTCTATATCGAGAGCACGCTGCTGCCGAATGGCAAGGGCCTGACGCTAACCGGCCAGCTTGGGCGAAGTGATGCAGGAATCGGCGAAGATTGCGCAGAGTTACATCTGGGCGCATGCGGCGGACCTGGGCGTCGATCCGGAAGCGATCAAGAACAACGGCGTGCACGTTCACGTGCCGGCGGGCGCGATCCCGAAGGACGGGCCTTCGGCGGGCGTGACGATGACCACGGCCATGGCGTCGCTGTATACCGGGCTTCCGGCTCGTAGCGATATCGCGATGACCGGTGAAGTGACACTGGCGGGTCTGGTGCTGCCGATCGGCGGCGTGAAGGAGAAGGTGCTGGCGGCCCGGCGTGCCGGCATCCATCGCGTGATTCTGCCGATGGGCAACAAGAAGGATCTGCGTGATCTGCCGGACGCATGTGCGGCAGGAGATGCAGTTCCACTTCGTGGAGCGAGTGGAAGACGTGTTATCGCTCGTGATCCCGAACTTACAGGTGAAGGCGCTAGCGATGGCAAGCTAACAGAAGCCTCGTCAACATGAGGGCCGCTGGTTCGAAAGAGCCGGCGGCCTTTTCTTTTGGCGATCAGCAAGCTGCCTTGTTAGCTATAGGATTGTTCCGGGCATCGCCGGTCGAAGCGATACCGTCGTGGTGCTGCTGATTCGGCGAAACGCTGAGCGGCAATTGACCCCGACGCGCCAGAGTGGCTGCTCTGTGGGAAGCTGAAGAAATGGCGCGCGGCTGGGAAAGTAAAGAAGTTGAATCTCAGATCGAAGCGGCAGCAGAACGCGCCGTACGTGTGAAATTACCGCAACCGAGTGCCGAGCAAATCGCGCACGACCGGGCGCGTGAAAGCCTTGAATTATCTCGAACTCGCGTCCTAGAGGACCTCGCAACGGCGGCCAATCCGAAGTATCGGATCATACTTCAGCGTTCGCTTGAGTTTCTCGATGCTAAGCTGGCGGAACTCGACAGGCGTTAAGCATCCCACACGCGCCGTTGCCTGATCAGGGAGTTCTGATCCTGATGATCTGCTAGTCCCGCAACTATCAGCTCGGGACTCTTATCTCATGAAACCTTCAGTTCACCGTGCAATCAAGCTCGCGGCCGCTGGCGCGATGCTCTTAGGCATCGTCAGCACTGCTCATGCAACCAGTATGGAAATCATTGCCGATAATGACTTCGCCCTGTTTAGCGGCACAACAACAAGCGTGAACCATCTGGTATATCAGAACGACGCAAGTTGGCCAGATCAGCTGTCGAGCTTGTTGACCTTCAGTTTCACTCTGCAAACCGGCGACACCACGTTCTATCTTTTAGGACTGGGCGGAGGGGGCAATGAAAATATCAGCGGGACGGTAAACGGCGTAGACCTAACCAACATCGCCGTCCGAATGAGTTCGGACGTTGGCCCTTTTCTGACTGACTTCGAAACCAGGCAAAGCACTGTAGCTGATGGAACTTTCAACGTCGTTCTTTCAGAAGTGCAGGCCGCCTTCCCGTTCCTGACTTTTGGCGGGACCACACCGACTTCCGAGGCCGATGACGTGGCGGCTCAAAGCCCGAGCGGCCGGGGCTTTCATTTCGACCCCAGCACGGCGCATCTATTTGAGTTCAGCGCAGCAGCCGTTGATGCCACATCGACGCCTGAACCGTCCAGCTATTTATTGTTCTTGCTAGGTGGAAGCGCAGTCGCGTTCGGCTCTTATCGCCGCCGGGCTTAAGGCAAACCTTCGACACCCGCGCGAAGAGCTTGAGTCCCTAGCAGACCAGATCTTCGCGCGTCACTCGAACGTCGTTCAGCCTTCCAAGCATTGCTATCGCAATGTCCTCGGGTTTGAAGAATTCCTGCGCAATGGACTGCACTTCGTTTCGGGTAACCGATTCGATCCTGTCCAGCAATTCGTCAAGCGACAGAAAATGATCGAAGTAGAGCTCCTGCCGTGCAAGATTCGACATGCGGCTTGAAGTTGATTCCAGGCTGAGCATAAGCGAACCTTTCAAGTGGTCCTTGGCGCGGCGCAGTTCGTCCTCGCCAATGGGTTCTTCCTTAAACTGGCGGAATTCTTGAATGACGGAATCAACGACCTGCTTGGCAGTCTCGACGCCCGTCCCGGCGTAGATCGTGAAGCAACCCGAGTCACTAAACAGGTTGAGCTCAGAATAGACGGCGTAAGCGAGACCTTGCTTCTCGCGGATATTCTGAAAAAGCCGGGAGCTCATCCCGCCCCCAAGAACAGTGTTCAGAACGTACAACGGAAAGCGTGCCTCATGCGCAAGCGGATAGGCAGGCACGCCCATGGCGATATGGACCTGTTCGAGAGATTCTTTCTTCTTCAGAATGATGGGAGCATGCGGCCGGGGAACCGGATCAGCAGCGGGCCGTTCGCGATCCGGTAAACTTGCAAACCGGTCCTGCACAAGCCTGACGATTTGGTGATGCTCTAGATTGCCTGCCGCCGTAATGAGAATATTGCGCGGGGAATAAACGCGCTCAAAGAAGCTGAGGAGCATCGGCCGCGAGAATTTCTTCACGCTCTCTTTGGTTCCGAGAATCGGCTTGCCTAAACCGTGGCCTTTCCAAAAGTTGCTGATGAACGCCTCGTGCAGCACAAATTCAGGCTGATCGGCTTCCATCTTGATTTCTTCCAAAATCACGTTCTTTTCTTTTTCGATATCGTCTTCACGAAAGAGCGGATTCAGAACTAAATCGGAAAGGATGTCAAAGGCAAATGGAAGATGTTCGTCGAGCGTTTTGGTGTTATAGCTCACCAGTTCCTTGCTGGTGAAGGCATCCAATCCGCCGCCGACTGAGTCGATAGAGCGTGCGATGTCCTCCGACGAGCGGTTCTGCGTTCCCTTGAACAACATGTGCTCGATGAAGTGCGAGACGCCGTTCTCCGGCCCCTGCTCCATGCGCGATCCGCTGCCAATCCAGACGCCGAGCGACACCGACCGGACGTAGGGCATAACCTCTGTGACCACGCGAATTCCGTTCGGGAGTGTGGCCCGTTCAATTTCGCGGACGTGGGGCGATGCCGAGACCATGATAGTAACCTTTCAAACGGCAAGGAAGTTAAACTAAAACCGGATGCTGCAACAACATCAAGGCGAGGCGCTGGTCGGAATGGACGTAGCCGATCTCGAGATGCTTCTCGGCCCAGGGCAGCCCGGCTTTCGAGCCCGACAACTATTTGACGCTCTGTACAAAAAACGTATAGATAATTTGTCGGACATTACGAATTTACCACAAACTATTCGGCATCAATTAGTTGCAACTCACCCGCTCGGTTTACCCGAGCTCGAGAAGCGCTTCGATGCGAGAGATGGAACGCGGCGTTACTTGCTTCGCTTGGCAGATAATCGCACGGTCGAAACAGTCTTTATGCCCGAAACGAATCGGGACACGGTGTGCATTTCGAGTCAGATCGGCTGTCCGGTCGACTGCCGCTTCTGCCTGACTGCCTTGATGGGTCTCGAACGAAATCTGACGGCTGGCGAAATTGCCGGCCAAGTGATGTACGTCGCGCGCGAACAGGGTATCGAGGATCCAGCCACGCGTCTCAATGTGGTCATCATGGGCATGGGCGAACCGCTGCTTAATCTGGACAATGTCCTCAAAGCAACGCGTCTGCTTACAGATAAACATGGTTTCGGGATGTCGGAAAAGCGAATAACGCTCTCCACCTCAGGGATCGTTCCTAAAATCGAAGAACTAGGCCGTGCCGCGGTACGGCCGAAATTGGCCATATCTCTCAACGCCTCCACCGAAGAACAGCGGCGAGAACTGATGCCGATCACTCGCAAGTACCATCTGACCGAGTTGCTCGCTGCTTGCAAAGCTTACCCGCTGCGGTCGTGGGAGAAGCTGACGTTTGAATACGTGCTACTCAAGAACGTGAACGATTCAGAGGCCGATGCACGCCGTGTCGTGCGTCTGCTCGCGCGACTAAACTGCAAAATCAACTTGATTGCACTGAATCCGGGCCCGGGTATTCCATTCGAAACGCCTGACGAAGAGCGTGTGCATGCCTTTCAGCAGATTGTCCGGCGCGCTATGCCGTGTTTCGTTCGCAAGCCGCGCGGACTCGACATCTTTGCGGCTTGCGGACAGCTGAAACGCGCTGCACCGGATCTCGTCAGCCTGCGCTGATCACTAGGCTCCTGCGGGCCGCTGTCTGCCTAGAAGGGACTCTGGCCGCCAGTGGCCCCGTATACTTCACCGGTGACGTAGCGCGCTTCGTTCGAAGCGAGGAAAACATACAGGGGAGCCAGCTCGACGGGCTGAGCGGGACGTTCAAACGACGTGGTTTTTCCGAAGTTCTTCACCTTCTCTTCAGGCATGGTTGAAGGGATGAGCGGCGTCCAGACAGGACCGGGCGCAACGGCATTGACGCGTATGCCCTGCTTCATGCCGATCTTCGAAAGCGTCTTGGTCAGGCTCACGATGGCTGCCTTGGTTGCGGCGTAAGGGAGTAGATTGGGAGTCGGATCGTACGCCTGTATGGAAGCCGTATTGATCACCGCGCCTCCTTGCTGCATGCGCGGCAACGCAGCGCGCGTCAGCCAGAACAGGGCATAGATGTTGGTCTTGAAGGTACGATCGAACTCTTCCGTCGTGAACTCCTCGATCTTGTCGTGGGTCATTTGGAAGGCGGCGTTGTTGACCAGGAGATCGAGCTTGCCAAACTCCTGAAACGCTCGGTCGATCACTTCCTGACAGTGTTGCTCCTGCCGCAGATCGCCGGGAACTTTGATTGCTTTTCGACCGGCTTTCTCGATCCAATTGACTGTTTCAGCAGCATCGCTTTCCTCATCAGGAAGGTAGGTAAAGAGGACATCGGCGCCTTCGCGTGCGAAGGCAATGGCGACGGCCCGCCCAATTCCGCTATCGGCGCCCGTGATGACAGCCGATTTTCCGGTGAGGCGGCCCAGACCCTTGTATGACTCCTCGCCATGATCGGGTTTGGTGCTCATCTCATCTGTTGAGCCCGGATGGGCGATCTTGCCCTGCCCGGGACCTGGTTTTGGTTCTTGCGTTTTCGGGTCGGCTACTGTTGGTTGCTGAAGAGTGCTACTTTCTGGCATTTGATTCCTCCTTCGGAAGTGGTTAGACGCTTTCGAAAGCATTGCCTGCCATGGTAAAAGCGCGAGGTTGGAACCGCGGATTTGTGTGTTTCAAATACCCGACCCCGGTAATCAAGAGGGCATGTCCCTTCCTGTAGCGTCGAGATCTCTTACGCGGCTCGCCACATTCCGGCAGAACGCACCTGAGGTCAACGTAATCATCGAAACTCCGAAGGGCAGCCGCAATAAGTTCGACTACGAACCTGAGCTGGACGTATTCGAATTGGCAGGCGTGCTGCCGGAAGGATCGGTGTTCCCTTATGATTTCGGATTCATCCCCTCGACCTTAGGCGAAGATGGAGATCCGCTGGATGTACTGCTCTTCCTGGATCAGTCGGCGCCCACCGGCACATTAGTTTCAGCTCGGTTGATCGGCGTTATTGAAGCGAATCAAACCGAGCAGGATGGGCAAACAACGCGCAACGACCGGCTGCTGGCCGTGGCGATCCGGGCCCACACTCACTCTGAAGTGAAAGCGCTGCAGGATCTTCGCCCGCAGATGGTGGAGGAGATCGAGCACTTCTTTTCCTCTTATAACCAGACGAAAGGAAAGAAGTTTCAACCGACCGGCCGGGGTGGACCGGAACGAGCACGGGAACTGGTGCAAGCCGGTGTGGATCGTTGGAAAAAAGGCAAGTGAGCGGGGCCTAGGCAAGAACACGCAGGACGACGATAGTCATGTCATCGTGCTGCGGCGCGCCGGCTGCGAAGTCGCAGGCAGCTGACATGATCCGGTTCATCGCGTCAGCCGCCGGAATGTCGACACAGGTTTTCGCGAAATGGATGAGCCGCTCTTCGCCCCACTCTTCGTCCTGGTTGTTCATCGATTCTGAGATTCCATCCGTGAACAACAGCAGCGAGTCTCCCGGCTCGAGATGAAACGAGCCTTGCTCGTACCGGCAATCCCGAAGAAGTCCTACGACCGGACCGCCCGTTTCCAGGCGATGAACTTGGAAGCTCTTGCCCTCGGCATCCCGGCGCAAAATCGCCGGCGGGTTGTGACCAGCGTTCACGTAGGACAACTCGTGAGTTCGCAGATCGTACTCGGCATAGAAGAACGTGGCGTACCGGCTTATAGAGGAGGCTCCGAAAACAAGAGCGTTGACGCGTCTGACAAGTTCGGCCAGATCCCGAACCACTGAAGCCTGACCGCGCAGCGAGGCCTCCAGGCTGGCCATCATGAGGGCAGCGCCGATGCCTTTCCCCGAGACATCACCGATGGCGATGCCGAATTTCTCATCCGGTAGCTCCAGGAAATCGTAGTAGTCGCCGCCAACCGTTCGCGCCGGCCGGCAGAAGCCGCCATAGTCCAGGCCAGGGATCTGCGGGCAGTGCTGCGGGAAGAGGTGCTCCTGTACTTCACGCGCAATCTCCAGCTCACGGTTGACGCGTTCACGCTGCGCGATTTCACTGCCGATGGCGGTCGTGAGGCGGGCTACCTCGAGCGCCAGTCCGGTTTGCGCCACCACCGAGCCTAAGAGCCGCAGGTCGGTACCGGAATATGGCGCCTCAGAAGTTTTTTGACCTAAGCTCATGAAGCCGATCAGGTGGTCCCGCACGGAAAGTGGCAGCAAAAGTTCGGGTTGAAGTGCTGTCAGTTGGGCGCGCTCGCCGTCGCTCATTTCCGCGTTTTTGTAGATCCAGGAGTCGGCATCCTCGAAATAAACCCGGACCGGCTGTTTCTCGTTTTTTAAGACCTGCACGGTTGCCGCATCGCCCGTGAAGACCGCTTCCGGTAGAGCGCCATATCCAAGAGCATGGGCCGGCCTGTACAGGCCATCGCCGCCGAGCAGCACCGCCAGTTGTTTTACGTGCAGCGACGCTGCTATGCGCTCGGTGACAATCTCTAGCAAGGGCTGGGTCTCGACAATGGTGCGGACCTTTTCAGCCAGATCGCTCAAGATCTGTTCGGCGTTATAGGCGTCCCGGAAGAAGCGTCTGTCCACCCAGGTGGCCACACGCTGGCTGGCGCCATGCAGCAGGAAAATACCCCAAAGACCAATAGCAAGAATAGCCACGGTGCTCAGCGGCCGTAAGGCGTGCGAAGTCATCAGCAGGGTGATGGCAATGAACAAAACTGCGCTAAGTAACAGCTGGAGGATGAAAACACCACGCCGTGCCAGCGTGTACTGCAGGCCTTGCCGGATAACCACCTGCACATCCATCGCACGCTGCACCACAACTACGTAAGCAAGAGTCAGCGGCAGCAGCAGGAACAGCACATACGTGGTCGCCATCAGCCACCCGGGGAAGAATAATTCGGCAGCAGTGGCCTTCAAATTTGCAATGGTGAATAGGATGACGAAGGGCAAAAGGCTGACGGCCGTTCCCGCATAAAGCACACGCAAGCGGCGTTTGGCATCGGCCGACCGAGCGGTGCGGTATTTCAATGCGACGCAGACAAGGAACCCGAGCACCAGTAAGAGATCCAGCAGCTCTCCGACAGCATGTGCTCGCGCAAGGAACCAGTTAAGGGGAAGCGCCGCTCTGATGCTGTAAAGCTCAACCGCAAAGCTTGCTACGTGCGCCAAGGGCCAGACCGCCCACAGAGCCAAAGAAGTCCACAGCAGCCACTTCCATCGGTTCCAGACGCCTGAGCTTGGGAACGGCTCCGGGAAATAGAGTCCGAGCAGAAACAGCCAGCCCGGTAAGCTGTTCGCCCCGAGCTGGAAGTAAAGGACTGCAAGTGTCCTATACGAAGAGCTCCAGAAATCAGCAAAGGAGTTGAACAGTGCCGCAATACTCAGCATGAGAGCAAGCAGCAGCCAGGCACGAACTTCCAGCGGTCGGACCATAACCACCCAGAAGCCGAGCCCGAGACAGAGTGCCGGCATGACCACAAAGAGAAGCACGGAAAAGAGACTAATTGTGCCTGTTAGCTTCTCGAGCCGAACCTGTGCGTGCTCCACGAGCCGCTTCCCTTTTTTCTGGAACGTCACGTCCAGCATGTCGCCGGGATGCGAGGCCAAGAGCAAGTCAGAGTAAACGGATCGCGAGGTGACCGGAGTGCCGTTAATGGCGATTAACGTGTCGCGTTCGCTCAACCCGGCGTCTCGCGCATTCGGCAGCAAGAAAGTTGTCTCGAAGCGTGGCTGTTCTCCAGCGTTAAGCAGGAATGGCCAATGAACGAACTTAGCGCCAAACCATTGCGGAAACCGCTGCTCAAGAGTGCGGATCTGATAAGCCGCTGTGATCGCGAACAGCAAAGCCAACGCTACATAACGCGCGGTCAGGCGCTGCCCGGCGAGTGGTTTTGGAGCCAGCAAAGAGCGAGGCGACTCAGCCGACTACATCGAAGGCTTCGGATGCGAGGCGACGCTTCCGTCGGTTGCGCCCATAACCCACTTGATCGCCTCGAAGTACATCTTTTGAATGTCCGGATCGTCCCATGACTCTTGCGTGTGCCCCAGCGTCGAATAGAAAACCCGACCCTTGCCGTACATCTTCGACCAGGCCACTGCGAAATCATGATCCTGTCGATGCACGCGCGGATTATTGTAATCGAGCTTCGAGGCATCGAGACTAAGCAACACGTTCACCTTGTCGCGCGACCATGCTTTCGGCTGATAGATCTCATCCCGCTTAACGAAGGCGTGCGGGAAATGCCGCACTGCCGGAAAGTTAGGATCCTCTACGACGATCGGCGCGTTGAAAGTAAACCAGGGATGCTCGTCGAACCAGCCGCCAATCATCTCGCCGTATTCTGGCCACTTGTAATTCGTGTCGAGTGCCGCGTGAATGCCAACGAAGCCTTTACCGTCCTCTTTCACGAACGAAAGCATGTCCTTCTTCTGATCGTCGGTAAGCTCGAGCTCGCCGGTCGTGCTAGCGAAAACCAGGACGTCGAAGTAGTTGAGGCTCTTTCGGTTGTTCTGCTTTATATCGGTCTTCGTGATGAGCTCGGTGTCGGTGCGCAGCGTGGTATCCCACAGCTTTGAATCATGGCCCATGCGCCAGATGTTTGCCATTGCGTCCGGGATGGAGTCGTGCTCAAACCCCTTTGTCTGTGAAATCACGAGCACATGCGCCATGCCTTTTACGGGCATCGCAGTTTGCGCTCTCAAATTACTAACGACTGCTAACGTGCTCCCCGCGGCAACAACCAACGCCGCACCCAGCGCCCGACCGTTCAACTTCATGTAGCCTCCCAATCAAAGAAACGTTATCACAGCAACCTTAATCTGATGTTTCGCATCTTACAGTCGATCAGACAACAATGCGGATGACCAGCTAACTTGTCCAGCCTGCTTCACCACCTGCTTCGGTTTTTATTCCGGCTCGGATACTTTGGACCGTTTGTCATGGGCGTTCTCGATTCTTCCTTCCTGTTTCTGCCGTTTGGAAACGATCTGCTTGTGGTCGCGTTGACGGCCCGGCGTCACGAGGGCTATTTGCTCTATGTGCTGTCGGCGGTGTGCGGCTCTACCATCGGAGTTCTGCTGCTCGATGCGATTGCCCGCAAGATCGGCGAAGAAGGCGTGACGAAGGTGGCCGGCAAACGCCGCTTCGGTTATCTGAAAGGGAAAATCGGTCAACATGGGGCCAAAGCGCTGGTGCTGGGATGCCTTGCTCCGCCGCCGTTTCCGTTTACGATGATGGTAGCGATCAACAGCGCACTGGCTTATCCGCGAAAAAAGCTGGTCGCGATTGTGGCGCTCAGCCGCGCGGCGCGTTTCCTGATTTTAGGAGCCCTCGCAATCAAGTTCGGCCGCCAGATCATTCGAATCATCAACTCCTCGGGCTTCAAGTACACGATGTACGTTGTTTCCGCCATATGCGTTGTTGGTAGTGTCTTCTCCATCGTCACCTGGCTGCGAAAAGGCCGGTCGAATCAACCTCGCATTTCGAGCGATGTTCCGACGGAAGCGTAAAATCGAAGTTTTGCAAGGGTTGAAGGAGTAGTCATGTGGATTGTTCGCCTCGCATTGCGGCGGCCTTACACTTTTGTAGTTCTTTCGCTGATGCTTTTTATCCTCGCGCCGGTGGTGATTCTCCGGACGCCGACGGATATCTTTCCGAACATCGACATCCCTGTTGTGAGTGTTGTCTGGCAGTACACCGGTCTGTCGGCGCAAGACATCTCGGAGCGCATCGTGTATATCACCGAACGCGCCCTCACCACTACGGTTAACAACATCGAGCATGTAGAGTCGCAGTCGATGAACGGCATTGGGGTGGTCAAGATTTTCTTCCAGCCGCATGCCGATATCAGCTCAGCCATTGCCCAGGTGACGGCAATCTCCCAAACGCAACTGAGACAGCTGCCGCCGGGTACAACTCCGCCGCTCATCATCACGTACAACGCCTCCGCCGTGCCGATCCTGCAGCTGGCTATTTCGGGGCGGGGCGTGAGCGAGCAGCAGCTCTACGATCTCGGGTCTAATTTCATCCGGCCTCAGCTGGTCACGGTTCCCGGTACGGCGATTCCCAATCTTTACGGCGGGAAACAGCGCCAGGTTATGGTCGATCTCGATCCGCCCGCGCTGCAAGCTAAAGGACTGGGGCCGTCGGATGTTGTGAACGCCATCGCCAGCCAGAACCTGATTCTGCCCGGCGGCACTTCAAAGATCGGCTCACTCGAATACGACGTGGAAGTGAACGGCAGCCCTCGAACGGTGGCCGAGTTGAATGATCTTCCGATTCGATCGATCAATGGCGCGACTATTTACATTCGGGACGTGGCCCATGTGCGCGACGGATATCCGCCGCAGACCAACGTTGTTCGCTCGGACGGGGTGCGTGGCGCCCTCATGTCGATCCTGAAATCGGGCGATGAATCAACTATCGACATTGTGAAAGGCGTGCGAGCGCTGCTGCCTTCCGTACTTGCCTCTTTACCTCCCGAACTGCGCGTCAAGCCGGTTGCCGACCAGTCTGTTTTTGTCCGCGCATCGATCAACGGAGTGATTCGCGAGGCGCTTATCGCAGCCTGCCTCACGGCTTTCATGATCCTGGTATTTCTCGGTAGCTGGCGGAGCACGCTGATTATTGCGGTCTCAATCCCGCTTTCGATCCTGTGTTCGCTGTTCATGCTGAGCGCCCTTGGAGAAACGATCAACATCATGACACTCGGAGGTCTCGCGCTGGCGGTGGGCATCTTGGTCGACGACGCCACAGTCGAGATCGAAAACATCAATCGCAACTTTGAAATGGGCAAGGAAATCGAACAGGCGATTCTCGACGGCGCTGCTCAGATTGCTGTACCAGCACTGGTATCCACGCTTAGCATCTGTATTGTTTTCGTGCCGATGTTTTTTCTTGCCGGCGTCGCTCGCTATCTCTTTGTACCGCTGGCCGAAGCGGTCTCGTTTGCGATGCTTGCCTCGTACCTGCTCTCCCGCACCATCGTTCCCACTCTGGCAAAGTATCTCCTGCGCGGCCATACTCATCATGAAGCGATCGCGCATGCCGACCGCCGCAATCCGTTCGTCCGCATGCAGATGGCTTTCGAAAACGGCTTTGAGAAGTTTCGAGGCGGTTATCGTTCGCTGCTTGAGCGATGCATTCGCCGCCGGGTGCTTTTCACGATTTGTTTTTTTATTGTTTCTCTCGCCTCGGTGGTCGGCCTGTTTCCGTGGTTGGGCGAAGACTTTTTTCCGGCCATCGATGCAGGGCAGTTCAAGCTTCACGTTCGCGCTCAAACCGGCACGCGCATCGAAGAGACGGCGGAGCTGTGCGATCGCATCGATTCGAGCATACGGGCGTTGATCCCGCAGGCTGAGCTTTCGAACATCCTGGATAATATTGGTCTCCCCTATAGCGGCATCAATACTTCGTACAGCAATTCGGGCGCGATCGGCCCTGCCGATGCTGATATCCAGGTCTCGCTAGAGGAGAATCATCGGCCCACGATTGACTACATACGGCAGCTTCGGGCCCGCTTGCCGGAACAGTTTCCGGGCACGACCTTTTACTTTTTGCCTTCCGACATGGTCACTCAGATCCTGAACTTCGGGCTGCCGGCGCCCATCGATGTGCAGGTTCTTGGCCCGGATCTGGCAGGCAATCGCGAGTTCGCCACTCGCCTGCTGCAGCAGGTAAAATTCATCCCTGGCATTGCCGACCTGCGTATCCAGCAGCCTTTCAATCAGCCCAAGCTGTTTCTCAATATCGACCGGACCAAGTCCCAGCTGGTTGGTTATAGCACGCGCGACGTGGCAGGCAACATACTGGTTGCCTTGAGTGGAAGTTTTCAGACGGCACCCACCTTCTGGCTCAATCCCCGAAGCGGGGTGAGCTACAACATCTCGACCCAGGCGCCCCAGTACCAGATGGATTCTCTGCAGGATCTTGGCAATATTCCCGTAACCGGCGCCGGTGCGCCTCTGCAAATTCTGAGCAGCCTCGCTTCCATTCAGCGGGGCCAGGGTTTAGGAACGGTTTCGCACTACAATATCGCACCAGCCATAGATGTCTATGGTTCGACTGACGGCACCGACCTGGGCACGGTATCCCGCCAGATCGATTCCATCATCGCTCGCAATCGCGGCTCGCTTCCGCGCGGCTCGAGGGTTGTTGTGCGCGGCCAGATACAGACCATGCGATCTTCTTTCATCGGGCTCCTCGCCGGCCTGATCTTCTCGATCGTCCTGGTTTACATGCTGATCGTGATTAATTTTCAATCCTGGCTCGACCCGTTCATCATCATTTCGGCTCTTCCGGCTGCGCTGGCGGGAATTGTGTGGTTCTTGTTTCTCACGCATACTCGAATCAGTGTTCCAGCGCTTACGGGCTCTATCATGTGCATGGGTGTAGCCACCGCTAACAGCATCCTGGTTGTGAGCTTTGCCAAAGAGCAGTTGCCCGATATGGATACGCCCGCCGAAGCGGCGCTGCTGGCCGGGTTCACGCGTTTTCGGCCGGTCTTAATGACGGCACTCGCCATGATGATAGGCATGCTTCCCATGTCACTCGGGATGGGCGAGGGCGGAGAGCAAAATGCTCCCTTGGGACGTGCCGTAATTGGGGGCCTTTCGTTCGCGACGGTCGCCACGCTCTTCTTCGTACCTGCGTTTTTCAGCCTGGTACATGCCCGCCGGAGAGCAGCGTAGTCTATGCGAAGGGTTCGTACAGCCGTTGGCTTGCTGGTGGTCCTGGCGGTGGTGGCGGCTCTGGTAGGGCTTGGCATTGTGCCCCGCCTACGCGCCCGTCAGGCACTGCGCGAGCAGACCGATCGCGTTGCTCAGCCTGCTGTCAGCGTGATTCATCCGACCCGGTCTGCGCCTGCCGAAGAAGTGGTGCTGCCTGGCAATATTCAGGCTTTCATCGATGCCCCGCTTTACGCCCGAACCAGCGGCTATGTCAGGCACTGGTATTTCGATATCGGAGCCCGCGTCAAGAAAGGCCAGCTCCTTGCTGACATCGAGAGCCCGGAGATAAATCGGCAGCTACAGCAAGCCGAGGAAGATCTGAAGACCGAGCAGGCAAACTTGCAGCTGGCGCAGATTACCGCAACGCGCTACACCGATCTGTTTAAGACCGACTCGGTAGCACGCCAGGAAGTGGATAACGCAGTAGGAGCTGCAGCTGCACGGAACGCGACCGTGAAGGCTGCGCAGGCCAATGTGCAAAGGTTGCAGCAGCTGGTTGAGTTTGAGAAGATAATCGCCCCGTTCGACGGCGTAGTAACGGCCCGCAACACCGATATCGGGCAATTGATAGACGCCGGGTCGAGCGGCGGTCCCAATCGCGAGTTATTCCATATAGCGGCTATCGATCGGCTGCGCGTCTTTGTGCAAGTGCCCCAAAAGTATTCGCACGAGACGGTGCCCGGAATGACGGCGGACCTCACTTTGCCCGAGCTGCCCGAACGCCGCTTCCAAGGCACGCTGGCCCGCACTGCGCGCTCATTCGATTTGACAACGCGCACACTTCTGGTGGAAGTCGACATTGTGAATAAGACAGGCCTGCTGATGCCGGGGGCTTACGCAAAAATCCATTTCAAGATCAAATCCCAAGAACCAGCGCTGCTAATACCTCCGACATCTTTAGTATTCCGAGCACAGGGTCTGCGGGTGCCAGTTGTGGGAGACGGAAACAAGGTGCACCTTCTAACGGTCACTCCGGGCCGCGACTTCGGCAATACAATTGAGATTGTCGCGGGCTTATCGGAAAACGCCTCCGTGGTTGCAAACCCGCCTGATTCTCTGGTGGAAGGAGAAATCGTGCGGATTGTGCAACCCAAGGCAGCCAAAGACGTGGACGACTAGTTTCGCCGGCTGGCCAAGATACGACGGAGGCAAACGACCAGGCTACTGACGGCTGTGCTTCAGATCGCGAACCACGTTGTGAGCCGCGAGAACGCCTTGATACTGCCTCTCTACCAGCGCTTTGACGTCCGCCGGAAGAGTCTTCTGAAGTGCTTCTGAATACGCCTTCTTTGCGGCATCTTCGCCAGATTCAGCCTCGTTGACCACGGCCGTATCCTCATCCTTCGCTAAAGCTTCTTTGAGGTTGATCCAGCCGCGATGCAGACCTGCCGCAATATGACCGCTCTCCGCCGGCTTGCCGCCAAGCTTGCTGACTGCTGCCTGCAGCTCCTGCACGTAGCTGGCGCGTTCTGTCGAATATTTCGAAAACAGTGTCTTCAGCGAAGGATCCTTAACTTTCTCAGCCGAAGTTTTAAATCCTTCTTGTCCGTCTTTGCTCGTCTCAATTAATTCGTTAAGTACATCTGTAACGTCACTCATGCTTATTGTGAATATCCTTCTCTACACTGGACCCGGAATCGCCGAAAACATTTCTAATTGACAGGTCGCCGTTAAGCATCAAACAGAGTATGGCGGCAATCGCGCCGAATTTTTCAGCCTCAGATGAAGTAGCCGGCTTCACGCCTCGCCTCTGGGCACCGAAGCATGTTTTTGTAACAAAGACGGCCCGAGAGTTCCCGCGTGCGCACGAGATCGCCTCACGAGCCTCCCTTCGCGGTGCCGACGTAACCTTCCTGGAGAGCGACCGGCTTCCCAGTCTAAGCGGCTCAGAAGGTCAAGTTTATGCGCAAGCCAAGTCCACGCTCGCAATCGTTCTGCCGCCGGCGAGCAGCCTGAAACTCCAGCCGATTCCGCCGAGTGCCGATTGGCAATTTCACTTGGCCAAAGGATGTCCGGCGCATTGCCAGTATTGCTATCTCGCTGGCTCCCTGCCCGGTCCTCCCATTACCCGCGTTTACCCGAATCTGGATCAGATCCTGACCAATCTTCAAAACTATCTGGGACAGGGAAGCGTTACGTCCAGTTCGAAAGCCCGTCAGTCGGAAGGGACCACGTTCGAAGCTTCCTGCTACACGGATCCGCTCGCGCTAGAGCATCTAACCGGTTCGCTGGCCGAGTCGATTCGTTTCTTTGGCGCCTGGAATGCGCCGGTTCAACTACGCTGGACGACCAAATTCGACAACGTTGAGCCGCTACTCGGGCTGCCGCATAACGGCCGTACTCGTGTTCGCTTCTCTGTCAACGCAGCCGAGGTGGCGCGCAGGTTCGAAGGCGGCACGCCCACGTTGGCGTTGCGCTTAGGTGCTATGCGCCGGATGGCTCTGGCCGGCTATCCCATTGGCCTGACGGTCGCCCCCATCATGCACATTCCCGATTGGGAGAATGCCTACACGGAGCTGTTTCGCCAGGTTGCGATTGTTCTTGAAGGCGTTCCTACGCTCGACCTTACCGCCGAACTCATCACACACCGCTTTACTCCCGGTTCCAAGGAAGTTCTGCTCAGCTGGTATCCCCGCACGCCACTCGAGATGGATGAGACCGAACGCGCCCGCAAGCGTAATAAGTTCGGTTCCTTTAAGTACGTCTACCCGGCAGATCGCATGGGCCAGATGCGGCGCTACATCGAGGCCGCCATTGCCGAGCATCTTCCGTCTGCGCGAATTCTTTATTGGACCTAAGCCGGCGCTAACTCAACCAACCTCGAACTCTGCCACTAGCGGCAGGTGATCGGACGCCATCAACGAGCGCGGTGTTTTGTGCAAACGCATATTCGCCAGATGCAAAGCGTGATCGTAATAAATGTGATCAAGATGCCAGACTGGCGCCAACCCCGGATAAGTTTTTCCCCGGCCCCCGAGGTGCACTCTTGCATCTCCGCTCTTGAAATGGCGGCTCAGCAGGCGGGTAGTCAGGCCGCGAGTCCACTCATTGAAATCGCCGGCTATCAATCGCACCTGGCCGGCTTGCGACTGCTCGAAAACAGCCCCCGACAACAGCTTTTCTGCCTGGCGACGCCGCTCGAAGTACGAAGTACCAAGGTGAACGGAGAAGAACGATAAGGCTTGCCATTCCGGTATATCCAAATCGGTCCGCAAGCAGCGGCGCGGCTCTCTGCCGGATACCGTGAGGTCGTAGTTTTGGACACGCGAGATCGGGAAGCGGCTCAGCACAGCGTTCCCATACTCTGCTGCCTGCAGGCGGCCTGTCGGCCCGAAGGCAGGGAACAAGCTCGTCGCTTCCGCAAGGAACTCCACTTGTGGACCGAACGTTTCCTGCAAAGCCACAAGATCGGCATCGATCTCTTCCAGAACCGCAAGTATCCGCTCCGGCCGCACTTTCCAATCCATGCCCCGGCACTTGTGAATGTTGTAGGTTGCTACCCGAAAACGATTCATTCCTGCCGTTCCAGCAGTCCCAGAAGCTTGTCGCCAAACCGGTAGCGCATTTTGCTCCGCCACGTCTCATAGCTGATCGCCTGGCTTTGCTCGAGATCGCGTTCGAAATCGTTATGAAGCGCCTGGTCAGCCCGGAGTCAATTACGGCAAGATTGACCTCGTCATTGATATCGAACGAGCGGTAATCGAAATTCGTCGACCCGGCCACTACCCAGCAGCCGTCGATCATCATCGCTTTCACATGGATCATGGTCGGTTCATATTCGTAGATGGCCACTCCTTCCTTCAAGAGCCTCCCATACAACGCGCGGCTTGAGGCCCGTGTCATGAACTGGTCGGATTTTTTGCCGGGCGTAAGTATCTTGACGTCTACTCCACGATCGCGCACCGCCGCGATGATCGCCTGGCGAGCGCTGCGGTCGGGCAGGAAATAAGGCGTGCTGATGTAGATCTGCTTTTTAGCGCAGGCTATCAGCATCTGAAACAAAATGCGCGCCGGTGTCGATCCCGCAGCCGGTGTACTGCTCACCACCAGCCCCGGCAGGTCGCCTTCGCCAGCGGGAAATTGAAACTGCTCGCACCCGGTGAGAATTTCGCCTGACACTCGCAGCCAGTTCTGCGCAAATACCGACTGCAAGCTAGCCACTAGCGGGCCTTCCATCCGAAGCACAGTGTCTCGCCAACGCGGGTTACCTTTTTCTCCCGTGTACCACTGATCCGCGACGCCCGCTCCGCCGATGAATGCCACTCGACCGTCCACTATCAGGAGTTCGCGGTGCGTGCGATTGTTCAACTGTGGAATCAGATCGGGTCGCAGCGAGTGGTACCACTCGATTCGGCCGCCTGCCTTCGCAAACTCCGTGAAGTAGCTTCGAAAGGTGCTGAAGCTGCCAATGTAATCGAGCGTCAGCTTCACGGCCACCCCGGCACGCGCCCTGTCGATCAGAGCCTCGATGAATCGGCTGGCAATCTTTCCTTTGTGAAATATGTAGGCTTCTAAATTGATCGTTTTCCGTGCAGCACGAATGCACTCGAGTTCGGCTTCATAGAACTGGTCGCCGCTCGTGAACACGTCGAGCTTGTTACCGGAAAGAAGCTGTGCCTGCGTAAGAGACGCCAGCAGATCGCGGAAATACTGGGAATCGAGCGGCACGTCCGGCGGGTCCTGCACCTGGTATGGAAGATCGGGGCCGAACAACGCAACGTAAAGATTCAGCGCCGCAAGAGCGAGCGCTACGACTACGACGGCTATGAACGCGATATTGACAATCGGCATTTGGCTCGGCGGCACTCACCTGCCGCAGACAACGATTATCGTGTCATGCCGAAGCTTGGGGCCCGCCGCCCCAAAGCTCTCCGTAGATCTAGCGGCACATTCGCCAATCACGGGCGAGTCTTGCGGCGGGCGAGCGCTTTCACGAACAAAGTTCTACAATTTGATTAACAAGGCCCATGCTCGTCCAATTCCCAGCCTCCAACCCAGAAGTTGACCTGACTACCACGTATGACGCCGTCGTGATCGGCTCCGGCGCAGCGGGCGGAATGGCCGTCCACGTTCTTACGTCTCACGGCCTGAAAGTACTCCTGCTCGAAGCGGGAAAGTATCAGGACACAAGTAAGATCCTGCACTCGATGGAATGGCCTTACGATCATCCCCGCCGCGGGCAGATGCCGCCCGATTACCACGCCATTACTGCTGCCGAGTACAAATTCCGTTCCCTTCCCTACGCCGACGAGAAATCGCCTTACAAGAAGGTGACCTCTTACGTTCAGGGATGGAGTGGCACCGACTATAGCAAGACGCTGGTGGTCGACGAGAAACAGAATCCGTACACCGGCACCCAGTATGCCTGGGTGCGCGCACGGGCCGTCGGCGGAAAGACGAACATCTGGGGCCGTCTTGCGCTGCGCTTGTCCGATTACGACTTCAAAGCGAAGGATCATGACGGCTACGGCGAGAACTGGCCGATCTCCTACGCGGACGTTAAACCGTATTACGACAGGGTCGATGATTACCTGGGTGTCTCTGGCTTTCCTGAGAATTCGCCGTGGATGCCGGATGGAAAATTCCAGCGTCCCATCCGGCTGACCTACTCTGAGCTTCACCTGCGCAACACCATCAAGGGCATGAATCGGATTTTGACGCCGTATCGCGCCGGTGTCACTACCGATGGACTGAAGCACAACAAGTATCGGAGCCGCTGTTATGGACGCGGCGCCTGTAACCGGCACGTGGGCGGATGCGACATTCACGCCGCCTTCGATTCGCCGACCGGCCTGATTCGTCCCGCTTACGACACCGGCAATCTGACCATGCGCCCGAACTCGACCGTGCATGAGATCACGGTCGACAAAGACACCGGAAAGGCCACCGGTGTCTCTTTCATCGATAGTGAAACGCACAAGAGTTACCAGGTAAAAGCGAAGACGGTGATTCTGGCGGCGTCCACACTGGAATCAGCCCGCCTGATGCTGCTCTCAAAATCGACCACGTACCCTAACGGAATCGGCAACTCCAGCGGTCACGTCGGGCACAATTTTTGCGAGCACGTGATGGGGCCCTCGATTGCGGGTTTCATGCCCGATCTGGTGGGCAAAGCGCGGACTATTGATGATGGAAAGCCAGGCGGCTTTTACATTCCGCGCTACCAGAACCACGATGGAAGCGGCAAGGCCGGTTTTCTGCGCGGCTATGGCTTCGAAGGGGGCAGCGGCTGCGGCATGACGCCCGGCAGCGCTTACGATACGCCCGGCTTCGGGGAAGAGTACAAGAAGAATGTGCGGCGTATGGCCGGCGCCACCATCGATATGGGCGGCTTCGGGGAAGTTCTCGCGCGGTACGAAAACCAAGTCGAGATCGATCCGAACGTGAAGGACGCCTGGGGCATTCCGGTTCTGAAATTTAACTACAAGTTCGGCGAGAACGAACGCAAGATGTGCGAAGACATGGCGCGCTCCGGCCGCGAGATGTTCGAAGCTGCCAAGTTCGAAGTCCTTTCTTCCTCCGATAAAATGCTGACCGAAGGCTGGTCGATACACGAGCTTGGCACTTCCCGCATGGGCAACGATCCGAAGACTTCGGTGGTGAATTCAGTTCCAGCAGTGCCACGACGTGAAAAATCTCCTGGTGGTCGATGGCAGCACTCACGTGAGTGCCACCGCACAGAATCCTACCTGGACCATCATGGCTCTCTGCTGGCGATCCTGTGATCATTTAGCGGATCAGATCAAGAAGGGAGAACTGGCATGAGTTCGAGTCTTAACCGACGCGACGTCATCAAGCTATTTTCGGCGGCTGCGTTTGCGGCGCCTCTGGCGCTGCCCGCTGCGAACTCCGGCGCCCCGCTCTTCTTCACGAAGGACGAGTTTCTCCTGCTCGACACGCTGACCGAGTTGATCATTCCGGCTGACGATCACTCCCCTGGCGCTCATGGTGCCGGTGTCGCCGCGTACATCGACAAAAGTACGGCCGAAGCGTTTCTGCCCGAGGATAAGACTTCCTGGCAGAAGGGTCTCGCCGGGGTCAATCAGCTCTCAAGCGCGGCGCATGGCAAGCCGTTCGTCAAGCTCTCGAAAGACCAGCAGGTGGCCATCCTGCAGCAAATGTCGAAAGACGAAGAGGCCAAGAAGTCGGAGAAGGGCGAAGCCGAAGGAGACAGCGGCCGTCGAGGCAAGGGCGAGCATGAGAAGTTCTTCGAACAGCTTAAGTACACGACGGCAGCGGTCTACTATTCTTCGAAGGTCGGCATCCATCAGGAGACCGAGTACAAAGGAAACGTGCTGCTGAAAGAGTTCGTAGGCTACCTGCCCGATGCACAACTGCCTCCCGTTTCGACCTTGAGCGCAGGCGGCTGAGCTTCCCTAATTCGCGCGCGACTTATCTAAGTTCGCGCTGCCCAGCAGCATCTCCAGGGAAACGGTCTCGAGCGCTTTCTCATGTGTGGCTTCCAGGCGCGCGGCACCGACAATCCCCGCATCGTAGGACGCTTTCCATAGCTCCACGCAAACGCACCACTGATCGCCTGCCTTCAGCCCCGGAAAGCCAAACTGCGGGCGAGGCGTGATCAGATCATTTCCAATCGAAGCCTGATGGCGTAAGAATTCATCGCTGACCAGAACGCAAACGGTGTGCTTGCCCAGATCATCGGGCCCGGTATTGCACTTGCCGTCGCGATAAAACCCGGTTAACGGATCCGTGCAGCAGGTCTGCAGCGCAGTCCCCAGAACATTTTTGACCATTCACCACTAAGTTACCGTGCCGTGCCGGCGCTGCGGAAACACGGCGCAAAACGTACGAGCGCCTGTGTCTTCCTCCGAAGCAAGCGCGCGTACACGAAAGCCCGAACAGCATCACGATCGCAAGCGCAATCAGGCATCCCAGTCCGATTTTTTTCGCAATTGCATTACCGCCGGTCGTCGAAACAGGGGGCTGGTACGGGCCTGGCGCTCCATAGCTCGGTGGAGCCTGATACTCGGGCTGGCCCCCAAAAGCGCCGGCCGAGGTACCGCCGCTGCCGAGAGTAGTCCCGCAGTTCGAACAGAATTTTGCACTATCCGGATTCGCCAGTCCACAGTTCGGGCAGGTCATCACTGCCTACTGTAACGAATAAGAAACGCGAAGGGGGTCTAGATCTCCGCTGTCGCGCGCTTCAGGCGATTTAACTGATAGCGATGATGCTGCAAGTGGGCAGAGAGAAATGCCAGCGCGCCAAAGATGGTCATCCATCCGGCTACGGGATGCCGGAAGACGCCGCAACGCATCTTTTCAGGTGGCAGCCGGTTGAGCAGTTCTGCCAATCTCCGTCGGACCTCGCTCCATTGTTCGCGCACTACGCCTACATCAGCTGCGGCGGCCGGCAGCACCCCTTTAGCTGAGGCCGGCACCTTGACGCGCAGAGGCGTCCGCATCACACCATTGACCATCAAGGCCTTCAGCCGATGCTGCAGCCGGACCGGACGGCTGTGCTTCAGATTCGCCTGCACACTATTGACGCAAGCCTCTTCCACCTTAGCCAAATGATCCAGCACCTCCGCTCGAGACCAGCAGCCCGGCTCGGGCCTTCTGCTCATTGCCTCTGCGCATTCACTCGCTACGGCCGAGAGCAAAGCCTGCTTCTCCCGTTCTAACCTCTGGAAGGCTTTGCTCAACGCGGGGTTCATGGCTTTTAGAACCGAAAATGCAGTCCAAGTTGCATCTGCCGCATGGGACTCGCCGTCGAAGTAATCTCCCCCGCCCCGGAAACGTCAATCTGTGTGCTGGGCAATGCGAGGTTGACATGATTGAATGCGTTGAAGTTCTCCCAGCGCAGTTCGAGCGATTTATTTTCAGTAATCATGAACGCTTTCGCCAGGGCCAGGTTGAAGACATAGGAGGCCGGACCGCGAAGCGAACCCTTGCCTGCGTTTCCATTCCGATACGGCTGCTGCGGAGCAGTGTAGGCAGCAGGGTTAAACCATAAGCTCGCGTTTGGATCGGAGACCCGAGGATCGCCCGCGAGATCGGGGCGGAAGAAATTGAAATCAGCGTTTACGCTCGGAGCATTCGAAATAGTGGGGCTGAATGCCACGCCCGAATACAACGTGCTGACGCCGCTCAACCGCCAACCTCCTGCCACTCCGTCGACAAGTTTATTGGCGTGGCCGAGAAGCTTGCGCCCCTTGCCGAACGGCAGTTCCCAGTTATGGAGAAAGGTGACTGCATGCGTACGATCAAACGTGGCTGGCCCATGATCGCCTTTCACGTCGTAGTTATTCGAAAAGCCATACCCGCCCTCGCCATTATCGATCGCCTTCGACCACGTATACGCCACCAGAAAATCAAGTCCATGGGAGAGTCTCTTTTGCGCTTTGACTTGCAGGCTGTTGTAGTTCGAGTTATCGCAGTTGCAGACACTGTAAATAGCCTGCGTGTCTCCGAACTTTGCGAACGGCCGGCGCGAAGTGAAATCACCGGGGCCGGGCACCGCCTGATTCCGATTGAGATTTAAGAATAAGTGTCGCCCCACGTTGCCAACGTAAGCCACATCCAGCGTCAAGCTCGGTGCGAGCTGATGCTGCACCGAGAAGTTCCAGGAGTCCGAAAGCGGAATACGGTACGAACTTAAAGGGTCGAAGAAGAAGTACACCGAAACGCCTGGAGGCAGCGGAAATCGTCCTGAGGTGAACGGGGGAATCGTCGCCGGAGGCGGACCAGTGGTGAGAAAGGTGGGGATGGCCGTGCTGTATTGATTCGAGGGGCTTAGGTTCTGCACAAACTGAACAGGCGGATCGATCTCAGGGTTCTGCGCCCAGACAGCACCTACGCCGGCGGCATTGAAACTCCTGCCGAAACCGCTGCGGATCACCCAAGTCGGTGCGGCCTGGTAGGCGATGCCAACGCGAGGAGCGAAGCCCAGGTTATAGGGCTTGATCCCCATATTGCGCGGTACATCTCCGAAGCCCGCAACGAGCGCCTCCCCGGTAGCAGGATCGAACGTGCCGGCGCTGCCCGGCTTCGCGGCAACCTGCGGCAGGTAATTTTCATAGCGAAGCCCATAAGTAATCGTCAGCTTCGGAGTGACACGCCAGGCATCCTGCGCAAAGAAGAAGAGCCGGGTCTGACGCAGAGCAGGATAGAGCCCCGGACCGGTATTCTGCTGTACAAACGATGTCGGATAGCCGAGCAGAAATGAAGCGAGCCCGGTACCGGTTGTCGCGTTTCCGTTGGCCAGCGTATCGACATCGAGACTGCCCGTCTGCGAATCGGAAAAGCTGACTTCGCCGGCGCGGTGCGTACTGCTATCGATGCGCTTCTGCTGGGCGCGGCGTATGTCGGCCCCCCACTCGATGGTGTGATTACCCGATTGCTTGGTCCAGTTGCTTACCCATTGGAACTGATTCTCTGTTTCATCGAGCGGACAGTTGCAACCGTTCACCCCGAGCGAGTACCCAAGACTAAATCCGCCGTCCCCATTCACATAGAAGGCCGGCATGCCTGACGTATCGGCTCCGCCGCGATTGAGTCCTACGAGCCCCGCATCAAGCGCCGGGGTCGTCCCGTAGCCATTCGGCAAGTTATGCACGCGGTATCGATAGAATCCAAAACGGAAGTCCGCGATGAGCGTCGGCGTAATGCTGTAGGTGTAGCCGATCGCCAGACTCTGATTGCGCGCTAGCGAATTCCCGGCAAAACTATACGGAGCAGGACCGCCCGCCTCTGCGCCGAATGCTCCCGGGCCATGCAGTACGAAGTCGGCCAGGCTATAGCGCCCGAAGATGTGGTGCTTGTCGCTGAGATTGTAATCGACGCGCCCGTCATATTGGTCGGAGTTGGACGTTTCAGGTACCGTAGTCGCGTAGTTGTTGAAGATCTGTCCGACTGTCCCGAAATTCGGAGAAGGGACATAGCCGAGCAGCGTAGTCATCGGCGCAGCCGGCGTGATTACATTCACCCGCCCGCCTGACGAGAAAGCCTGGCGTCCGCTTCCATCCGCATTGCCGGACGCGGGATTGAAGACCATGCCGGCCCTGGCTGGAGTTTGCCTGCCCTCCGTAGTGGGCACGTACGCCGGGTTCGCGCACCCCGCCGCCGACGTGGAACCGTCGGCGCATATATAGCTGCCGAGCAGAGCGGATAAATCACCAGTGCGCTCCGCTGCCGTTGGCACGCTCGTCAGTAACGCCCCGCTCAAGCTGCGCCGCGTACCCTGATAAGCGAAGAACGTGAAGAGTTTGTTTTTGATAATCGGGTTCCCGAACGATCCGCCAAACTGATTCCATCGAATGGGTGCGTTGATGCCCGTGAAAGGATCGGCGGCATTGAAAAAGTCGTTGCGCAAGTACTCAAACGCCGATCCGTGCAGCTGATTGGTTCCCGATTTAGTGGCCGCTTCCATGAGAGCGCCGGAAGCGTTTCCAAACCGGGCGTCGTAGTTGCTCGACGTCACCTTGAATTCCTCCATCGCATCCGGATTCGGAACGATGACCGAGAGCCCCAGAATGTTGCTGTGGTTCTCTGTCCCATCAAGCAGGAAGCCATTCGAGTAGGAAAGCTGCCCGTTTACCGGAGTCTGCTGATCCCGTTCCTGATTCTCGGCGCTCGAAGAACCGGAGGATGGCGAAAGCCCCGCTCCCGGCAGAGCGACCAGCAATGAAGTGACGTTCCGATCGAGAATCGGCAGCTTCCCGAGCTGGCTTGCGCTCAGTGTGGTGCTGACATCCGCTCGGTCCGTTTTAAGCAGCGGGGTTTCTGCCGACACGCTTACGGTCTGGCTGCTGCCGCCGATCTGCATCAATGCGTTTACTCGCGTAATTGAGTCCACCTGCACAATGGCACTCGATTTGTAGTCGCCAAACCCCGGCGCCGAAATCTGGATCTCATAGTGGCCGGGCAGCAGATGTGTCTGCGTGAAATTGCCACTATTGTTCGCTGTCGTTACATAATCCACACCACGATCGGCATCGTGGGTCGACACCCGCGCGCCGGGAACGATCGCCCCGGATGGATCGGATACCGTGCCGGTGATCGTTCCAAAAATAGCTTGGCCCAACCCTGCGACGCTAAGCGACAAACCTAATGAAATAAATAGAACGCTTACTCTGGACACGGCGTGCCCTCCTCATCAGAATGCGTACTTGTATTGCTAGTTGCGGTCCGGCTCCGCGCTCTGCGACGAAGCAGAGGAATGGCTGGAATCTAATTGCTTGTAAGCTGCGAACTCCTGGTTCGCCCGGTCCGCTTGCCCAAGCGCTTTATAGGCGGTGCCGAGCAGGTAATGCGGCACTTTGTTCCGAGGCTCAACTTGCGCAGCCCTTTGCAAACGCGGCAGTGCCTCGGCCGCGCGTCCCTGTTCCAGCAGTGTTTTCGCCAAGGCGATCTGCGCCTCTACAAAATCGGGTTGCAAGCGAACAGCGCTGCCGAAGCGAGCAATCGCTGCTTCGGGCCTGGCCTGTTCCCGGTCGATCTCGCCTAACTCGTATTCGGCATCGGCGTTGTTGCCCGCCACCGCAAGCTCCTGCTCAAATTCGCTCTTGGCTTGCGCGAGCGAATCGGGCGTGCGCGAGCCACTCAGAATGAGCCGCCCGAGCTTGTAATGCACTCCAGCCATCCTGGGATTACTCTTGAGCGCATTACGATACTCTTGCGCCGCGGCCTCCGGCCGGTCTAAACTCTCCTGCACCTGTGCATTGGCATACTGCATCCATGCCGAATCAGGGGCGACCCGAAGTAAGTTCGACATCAGCTCCGATGAACGCTCCGCATGCACACGCGAGAGCTGGTAAAGGATCTCAGGATCGTTGGGGAACCGCTCGTTCAGCTTTTCTCCGATTTGCATTTCCTTCTCCGGCTGCTTGAGTTCGGCCAAGCAGCGCAGAAGATGTAAGCCGCTGAGCCTTCCTATATCGGCATCGGGCGGGTGATCGAAGGCGCTGTTTAAACCCGCAATCGCTTCACCGCAGCGGCCCAGCTCAGCCTTGGAAAGCGCAATCATCGCATCCACATCCGGCAGCTTCGGATTCAGCCTGCGGGCCCGTTCAAAACTGGCCAGAGCCTCCGTTGCTTTGCCCCCGAAGAAATAGGCAAGTCCGAGATTGGCGTGCACCTCCGCTACGTCGGGCGCCAACGGCAGTAGCTGCTCCAACGCTCGCGCTGCCTCGTCCCACTGCCGCGCCGCAAGCGCCTGCTTCGCTGTTTCGGAGAGATGATCCTGCTGTGAGTCGCGCCCATAGCCGGCCAGACACAGGGCGATGGAGATCAGGCACACCGTGCATCGCAAGCTTGTCTGTTTCATGACGCAAATACAGTACTGGTAGATTAACCTAATACTCAAAAACCCGCAATGAATACTCATTGCTTCGCACAGGTTTTGGGGCCTTCTGCTAGATTGAGCGCGTGTTTCTCTTCCTTCGTTCGCTCCCGCTGCTACTGGTTGTGGTTTCGGTCGCGTCTGCAGAAGTGTCGCCCGCGCGGGACACACCGGAAACGAACAGCCCTCTGCTAGTGGGGGTTCAGTCCGGCATCGAATACCGTAGCGGACTGACTCTGGACGCATACGCACCGCCGGGCACACACCTTCCCGCCGCGCTCGTGATTCACGGCAGCTCCGGCAGCAGATCGACGCACGTCAACCAGCTGTTTCCGCTCCTGGCCAGGGCCGGTTTCGCCTGGTTCTCCCCTGACTACCAGACTGTTTCCGACCTCCGGTCGGCCGTATCGTTCATCAACCAACGCTATACGGCTCAAGGGCGCATTTTGCTCATTGGGGAAGACTCGGGCGTCGCGCTTGCTCTCCAGCTCGCGGCACAAGGCGGCTTCGAAAGCGTCATCGGCTTTGGCTCATCCAAGGCCGTGGCCGGCATGCCGGATCCGCGCATCCCGGTGGTTCTTTTTCACGGCACGGATGACACAGATTCCAATCCGGCCCCGATTGAAAGCGCTTGCCGCACTTGGGCAAAGTGCCGCTTTGCATCAATCCCGCACGGCATTCACAATCTCGAAAACTGGCATCCGGCCGAATGGGAGTGGAAAGAAGAGTTCGTGGCCACCCTGCGCAACGGCCGTAAGGGTCTCTGGCCGGAAATTGTCTACGCTCGCCCGGGCGGTCTTCCGCTCACGATGGATGCGCATCTGCCCGCATCTTCCACGCCCCGCCCCGCTGTCATTGTCGTGCATGGCGGAGGTTGGGAGGCCGGTGACAAATCCACTTACGTCTCGCCCGTGCTTTCGCTGCTCTCGGGGACCGATATGGCCTGGTTCTCGATCGATTACCGGCTGACACCGTACGTGCGCAATGCGGAGCAGCTCGAAGATGTAAGGAACGCCATCCGGTATGTTCGCGCTCACGCCCGCCGTTTCGGTATCGATCCGAACGCGATCGCCATTCTGGGCGAGTCCGCCGGCGGCCAGCTGGTGGCGCAAGTTGCTTCCGAAGCCTGCTCCGGGTGTGACGTGCAAGCGGTCGTTTCCTTTTACGGCGTTTACGATTTCGTACCCTGGGCGAAGGATCCCGAATCGAAGCCGATGCTCGACCGCGTTTTCGGACCTTGGGATCTGCCCCTGCTCAGCCGCTACTCGCCTCTGGCTCACGTCCATCCCGGCATGCCTCCCCTGCTTCTGCTGCAAGGGACCGCAGACGAACTTTACCCTGGGACTCTCGCCTATGAAAAGCAGCTGAAAGCCTCCGGCGTGCCGCACGAGATGATTCTCTTGCCCAATGCGCCCCACGGTATGGAGAACTGGGTCTTACACCCCGAGTGGCAGTTCTACCAGCCCAAACTCGTCAGCTGGCTGCGTTCCACTTTGCACGCGAACCGTGCGCGCTGACCCTCACGCGAGCGGCTTCCACCAGAACTCGCACAGTTCACCCTCTTGTCCGATCTGGCCTGTTTTCTCGTCCACGTACTCCCAGGTAACACAGTAAGCCGGGATGCCGCTCGGCTGGTACCCAAGCTTCCGGTAGAGGGCCTGGGCTGGAATATTATCGACTCCTACAGACAACCCGATGTTCTGGGCCCCATGCTGCCTGGCGAAGTCTTCGGCGTTCCACATGAGCGCCGTGGCTATGCCCTGACGCTGCCGGTCAATGGAGGTTGCCAGTGCCTCCACGTAAGCGGATTCGGGCAATGACCACAACGAGGCATGCTCCAGGGGACGTTGGAAGTGCAAAAATAAATGCCCCGCCGGCCGGTCGTCCTGCCAGGCCAGGAGATACACCCCTTGCCCCTCCTGCTGCCATCTCAGGCGTACGCGGTGCGTCTCGGGCATGCTGCCGGTTGGCAGATACTGTTCGAGCAACTCCATCTCGGCCTCGCTCGCAGTCTTGATGCCGGCTGTCGAAATCACACTAGAGATTTTCGCAAGAACACCGTCGCTTGCGGATTATCGTTGTATCGTTCACAGCGCTGATACCCTCGGTGCAGATAAAGCGCGATTGCTGCCCGAAGATCGTCCTTGCTATCCAGGTAAACAATTCCCCAGGACAAGCTTCTAGCGTAAATTTCCATCGCGTCCAGCAATCCTTCGGCAATGCCTCGCCGTCGAAACTGCGGGCGCACATAGAGGCGTTTGCATTCTCCGGCTTGCTCTATGCTTTCAAGCGGGCGCAGCACAACGCACCCGGCCGGCACGCCTTCTACGTAAGCAAGCCACAAACCGCCGTCGGGGCTACTCAGCAATTGATGCACCGTCTCCGGAGTGTCTCGCTGAAGAACTCCGGCATCGAGATAGTATTCGTCCAGCAATACCGACGCGTCTGCGGCCTGAGCTGGCGTGGCCCGGAGGATTTCCACTTAGTTCTAGGGTACGAAGTCGCGGATATCCATTGCGGATGGGCCGGGGTTCTCCTTAACGGCTTAGGAAAGCGCGGCTACACTCCCTATCAGCTTAGGAATGCTCACTGTCCGGACCGGCCCAGCTTCTTCCAGGAACTCTCAACCTGGTCATTTTGAATCGCCTGGAAGCGCGCACGAATACGCACGGAGTGTTTGAGCGTTTTGGGCGTGCGGGAGGAGTAAGCCTTGCGAATAAAACTTCCAGGCGCGTGGCTTAAAGCCACGCGCCTGAGTGAGTGAGTTTAACGGGGAGTTCCAGGCATCGGCGCCGAAGCAGACGGGCTGCCGCTTGTTTTCGGAGCTGCACCGCCGGTCTTAGGCGTCACGCCAGGAGTAGCTGCCGGACCACCATTCGACGACGTCTTGTCGTAAAGCTGGACGATATCCTGTGTGATGTCGACACCGCTCGAAGCCCAGAGTATCGGCGTGTTCGGATTGCTGGTATCGAGGATCATCGTGTAGCCGTTATCTTTCGCGTACTTCTCGATAACAGCCATTACCCGCTGCCCCAGACCCTGCAACACCCGCTGCTGTTCGGCTTGCAACGACTCGTTCGCGTCCTGCATGTCGCGTTCGAGGCGCTTCTTCTTCTCGTCAACATCGCGTGTAAGCTGGTTGCGCTTCTCGTCATTCATCACCGCGCCGCCCTTATTCAGCTGATCTTGCAGCTGAGCGAGCTCGTTCTGGCGAGTCTCAAAATCCTTCCGCTTCGGCTGAACCTTGCTTTCAAGCTCCTGCGAGGCCTTCTGCCCGTCCTTGGTGCCGATGATGGCACCCTGCACACTAATGGTCCCTACTTTGACGGCAGTCTGCTGCGCGCTGGCACCCATCGCCAGACATACGCAAGCGGCCGCGCCTATTAAGCTTTTCTTCAACATTTACTTCTATTCCTTCCCTGCAAAAAACTCTGCTGCTAATCGCTGATGTGAGGCCCGCCTAGAAGGTTCGCCCTATCGAAAAGCGGAATGTGTGCCGTTTCTCATCGTACGGAATTGCCACACCGAGCGCGTTCAGCGCACTCCGGTAGGAAAAATCGTTCGGGAAGAAAGAACGGTCCGCTACGAGCGGAGCCTGCAGATTCGTATTGACAACACTCAAATTATACGCCCAGTACAATCGAAAAGGCGCATTCACAACTGGCATGAGTACCTGGAGTTCCAGGCCGACGGACGCTCGAGGCTTCTGCGTGTCGGGAGCAATCACTGCCCTGGCATTGAAGTCTGCCTGCGGGAACAGCGCATTCAGCTGCGTGACGCGATCCGGGTTCAATTGAAGCTGGCTTGGAAGGGTGAGCCGGTCCACCCCAATATCGAGGAACGGAGCAAGCACCACCGGGCCGACAATCGGAATCCGGTATTCGTAGTTAAATACGCCGTACGTGTCGCCGCCCGGCAGGATCAGTTGATACACAGGGACGGTTTTCGTCACCGGCGAGAAACCGACGCTGCCGTCAGAGTTGATGACCCGCTGGTAGCGGATACTTCCATCATTGTTGTAGATGGAGGCAGCATAGGTGGTTGGAATGTAAGCAATCGGGCTAATGCTGTAGATGTCGAAGCCGCGGACGTCATCTTCGCCGCCCATGTAGTAGCGGCTGTAAGGAGGCGGCACTCTTCCACCGAAGCCGCTGATGAACCGAGTCGCCAAATGGAAACCCATGACGTTGCTCTTGAAAATTCCGCGCCGGAAATAAGCCACATCAAGCGAGGGCTGCAGAGTATTCACATTGCCGCCGATGGCCGCGCCGGTAAATCCGAAGCTCGCGTTGATGCGCAAACCACGGGTGGGCGTGATCGGATGGTTCACCGTGTTGTAGGCATACGTGGGAGTCACCGTGCTGCTCTTAATGCCATGCAACGTGGCACTCGGGCCGGTGATGCCCTGGAAGTTCACGAACTGAAAGTAATCGGCCGCCCCGCTTCCAGCCACGGGCACTACCGTTTGATCGCTGAAACTGTAGGAGAGCCCCACCCGCGCAAAACTTCGGCGCAAGTTGTAGCTCAAGAACGTTGTGAAGCCTCTTCCGTTAGTCGTGTAATTAAGAAGATCCCCCTGGGGCAGCGAGTTGTAGTAGGAAAGCAGATTCGTACCGGCCAGCAGCGATGCCTGGCGGCCCTGATCGAAGCGGTAGCGCTGATAGAAAATCGTGAATCCCGCCTGCACCGGTTTATCGAACAGGTAAGGTTCCGTAAAACCAAAGGTGACGTTATCGAGCAGTGTGCCCACCTGTGCACTCAAGCTCAGCGTCTCGCCGAGACCGAGAAAGTTGTTGGTTGAATAGGAGAAGCCGATGAAGCTTCCTGAAATGCCCGAAACGCCGCCATTCAATTGAACTGAGTTCTTGCCGCGCTCCTTCAACTTAATGAGCAAATCGACGGTATTGGTTCTGGTATCGCGTTTGATATCGGCCGCGTCTTCCGGCTTCAACGCTTCGAAGTAGCCGAGCTGGTTTAGACGCAGAATGCTGGTATCGAATAATTGCCGGCTGTAGAGATCGCCTTCGTCGATGAGCATCTCGCGGCGGATGACCTTGTCGCGCGTCGTTGTGTTGCCCTGAAAGTCTATGCGGCGGACGAAGAACTGGTGGCCTTCATCGACATCGATGGTGAGATCGACTTGATTCTTGCCGGGAACGACTTCAGGATCAGGCGACGGTACGAAATCGATGTAGCCGAAGTTGCCGTACAGTTTACGGATTTCCTCGAGACCCTTCTGCAGCTTCTCCGTGGAGAAGACGTCGCCGGGCGCCATGCGGAAAACACTACGAGCAATCAGATCAGGGGTGCGGAAGAGTTTCATGCCAACAAAATTGAAGTTGCGCAGGTAGTACTTGTCACCTTCTGAAACCGTCATCGTGATGTCGACATGCTTGCCGGGTTTGCCGGGCCGGAAGAGCGGGATCTTGATTCCCTTTCCGACTACGTCGTAAACCTTTTCCGAATGGTTGATGACGCGAGCTTGAAAATATCCCCGGCCCTGATAGAAGACTCGAATGCGATCGGAATCTTCATCGAGCTTGGTTGAATCGTAGGTGCGCGCGAAGAGATTCTCAAAAAGTATCGAGTGGGGCAATCCGATCGGCTTGAGGTTTTTCATGGCGCGAATTACATCCTTCGAGCTGAACGCTTTGTTGCCTTCGATGATGATGTTGCCCACCTTGACTTTCGGCCCTTCATCGATTGCGAAGATCACATCGACGCCGCCCGGAGGCACCTGGCGAATCTGCGGCGTAACGGTCGCGTACTGATGTCCGCGCTCGGCTTCGTATTCGGCTAGCACGTTCTTGGCGCGCTGCACTTTGCCGGGATCGAACTGCGATTCGGGCGACAGGCTCACGTGCCGCTCTTTGAAACGGTCGAGGATCTCGGATTTGGTGATGGACTTATTTCCGGTGTAGTCGATCACATGCACCGTGCGGCGTTCAGTGACTACGAAACGAAGAACGATGCCGCCCTCGGGTCCCTTCTCGGTCTCGACGCGCATGTCGTCGAACCGGCCCGTGTTCCAAAGCTGGATGAAGTCGCGATGGATCGCCTCCTGGTCCAACACATCGCCCTTCTTGGTTGTGATCAGGGCACGCAAGGTGTCCTGAGGCACTTTACGCTGGCCCCGGAACTGCACTTCTTCAATGACGTTTTCGGCGATGGTCGCAGGCTTCGCCTCCTGGACGCCGCTCGGGTTTTGGGGAGCTGGGTTTTGTGGAGCCGGCTTTTGGGGAGCTTCGGGGACATTCTCAAACGGATTAGCAGGTTTCGTAGGCGGCTGCTGCGGTTGCTGCTGCGGAGGGTTCTGCTGCGGAGTTTGCGCGCGCAGGGAAGGAGCAACAAAGCTGGCACTCAGGCAGAGCGCCAATGCAAACATGCCCAGGCGTCCAGGCCTGTGATGAATCATTTCTAAAAGCAAATCCTTTCCCTGCCGCCTACAAAATCAAAACTCATTGTGAGGAACACACCCCTGACGTTGCTTGTCCAATGCGGGTTTCAGCGCAGGCACAAACGGCGGGGTGCAAAAACAACGAGACTCAAACACCCTAGTGTAACGGAGGAGAAATTCTGGAACAATTGCTGACGAACAAGCCCCTGCAACGAGCACGCGGCAGCTTGCAAACCGAGCCTGCGCGTGGTCACTGCACTCTATTCCCCTAGTGGCGTTTCTGCACGGCCACTTGGACGGGATCGCTGCCCGCGGCTGAAATCTCGATCGGCTTCGCGGCCGCTAAATAGGGCTGGAGCACTTTGGGATTGTGATATTCAAGATCGTGACCCTGGTCGATGGCAAGCAGCCAATACTTTCCGGGATGAACACCGTGAAGTTTGAAGGTTCCGTCGCTGTCGCTTTGATCGCGCGGAATCCCGACCCCTTGCTCCAAAGTCTGCGGCACCAGCAGGATCATCGCGCCGGATACGGCGCGATCGCCGCGCACCGCCACGCCCTCGAAGATAGTGACACCTCGAGCGACAACCACCGAGAGATTGATCGTCGCTCCCTCGTGCACATCGAGCATGCCGCCCGTAAACGCCGCGCCTTTTACGTCGAGCGACTTTAGATAGAACTCCTCCGTGTTGGCCAGCTGCAGTTCATACCGCCCGCTCGCTATATCTCCAAATCCACCGCCTGGATTGCCGCCCAGGCAGCGAAACGCTCCGTTCTCCTGCGGCTCACAAGCCATGTGCTGACCATTACCAGGCTGTCCGAACCAGATGGCAGGGCCGGAGGACGGATCGCCGTCGCCACCGTCTATCGATAGGCGCCCGGATATTTGGGTATGCGGGAAGTCTGCCAGATTTAACTCCATGTCGGCGGTCGCGTTGACTGTAAGACTCCCGGAACCTGCTCCATTGGGCTGCTGGCCGGGGGTGAAGCGCGTCATGACGACACGATAGCGGCCCGGGGCGACGCCGCCAGGCCCGCTCGCGCTGAATAGCGGAATGCCTCCAGGACCGATCGCTTCAATATTTTGAATGCTCTGTTGAGCTCCGTTTTGCTCCTGATTCTGCTCGTGCGGGTCGGCCACGGAAATGTGAACGGCTGGTACCGGGCGGAAAGCGATCTGCAGTTCCTTTGAGTCTCCGTTTGCGATGACAACCGGCGAAGCGGCATCGGGATCCTGCGTTCCGGGATAGTAGGTGACCGGATAAGCGACGTCATACTCGGAGGGAGGACGAACCGGCGGCGCGTTGCCCATCTGGTGTATGGCGTTCTCCTGCGCATACCAGGGACGGCCGCCCGCGCCTACATAGTAGGTCCCGGCTTCGAGGTGAGCAAAGCGTGCGATACCGGCGTGGTCTGTGTTGGTTTGCGAAATCAGTTGGACTTGCGGCCATCCGCCCGAGATGTGTCTGCGAAAAAGCCAGACTTGCGCCGCCCGCACTCCTTCGTTTTCTTCGTCGACTATCTTGACGCTGATACGGGTCGCGGCAGGAAGCGGAAACACAATGTGCTCGGAATCGAGAGACGGACCGACGGCGATCGCGGTCGAGAACGCATCATCCTGCTGATAGCTCCGCACAATACCGTGCGTTTCGGCAAACAGGCTGTACTTGCCTTTCGGGACATCGGTGAAGGTAAAACGCCCGTCGGCAGAAGTCGCGAGCGAAGCACGTTTCTCGCGACGCTCGGTATCGGTAATGGTGACGTTCACTCGTTTAAGCGGCTGGCCCGTACCTTCTCGCACTACCGTGCCGCTTATAACGAAAGTCTTGCCCTTCGGCATCGGCGGCTCTGGTGTCTGGCCCGCAGAAATGGTCGTTCCCAAGATGGCCAGGAGAGTGAGCCGTGAGAAGCGATCCCTCACCGGCTGCTACCTCGCGCGGGTAATTCCAGGGTCAATGCTGCTTTCCCATTTGGCTCCAGGCTGAGCGATTGCGAAGGAAGATTGCGCAGTGCCTCCGGATTGGTGTACTCGAGACTTTGTACGTCCTCGACCGCATACACACGATAGGACCCTGGACTCAGATTGCTAACGGTTACGCTCCCGCCATTGGTTTGGATGCTAAGAATCTGCGGCTCCGAATGAGGCGCATCGGCGAGAACAAGTACGTATGCACTGCTGCCGGAAACGTCCGTGTGAAGAGTGATGTCGATGCTTGCGCAATCGTTTCGAAGAGTGACTGAGATCGCGGGAGGCGCAGAGCCGGCGGAAACAATCAGCGGCTGGCGAGAGAGGTCCATGCTGCCTGACGACACAGAGCTTACGCAGCCCTGCCCCATGACCTGTGCGCCCACCTGGTACGACCCGGGCGGAACGCTGCGCACGGCGGCGGGAGCCGCTGGATCAAACGTGCCATCCTCATTCGGCAGCTGCGAAGAATAGTACTGCTGCCCATTCATCGCACCCGTCACGGGAGTGAGATGAACCTGCACCTGAGGCGTTTGCGCCGCTCCGTTAGGAGGCTGCGGCTGCGTTCCCTCCTGGTTCGCCGGCGATGCCTGTTCCGCGCTGGCACGAACGATCTCGATCGGAATGTCCGCGCCGGGCTGTAGGACAACGCGGCGTCCGCGGACATCGGCGCCGCTCACAGTTACAGGCTCGATCGCTTCCAGTAAGTTACCTTTGCGGTCGCCACCTTGGAAATGAATGTTCCAGGAGCCGTTTGGGACCGAGCGGATCATAAATCGCCCAGTGGACGGATCGACGCCACCGTGAGCCACCTGCATCTGCATCCCTTCTGGACCTTCGACCCAGGCACCTATACCCATCCCGGGCACGATTCCAGCCACGATCCCGCTGACTGTGAAAGCAGGTGCGGAGATCAGCTTGAAATCGGCGCGCGCCTGCTGACCAGGCTGAACATCGATGATCTGCGCCGATTGAACATCCGGACTGTCGGGGAAACACTTCGGCGGGAAACTTTCCGCATTGGCAGCAGCCATGGGCGTTGCGCTTTGAGCCGCCGTGCAAACCACGACGGAACCCGGCATCAGCTCCCCAATGGAATAGGAGCCCTGCTCATCGGTTGAAGCGGCACCTCGATTCTGCCACTGCTTGCGTCCATTCACCATCTGCTGGGCGAGTAACTGGACTTGTACATTCTCGATGGGCTCGCCGTCTGCGTCGAGTACAGTCCCCGTAATACCGGATTCGGGTGTAAGCGGCACGCGAAAGTCGTTGCCGCCCGATCCAACGGTGTACGAGGGAACAGGCATGCCGCTTCGGTTGGGCAGGAAGCGCGGGTCAAAGTAACCGGGCCGCTGCGCCGAGACCATCGCGGTGCCTTCGGGAATGCCGTCCATCTGAAACCGTCCGTCGCTGCCCGTAAAGGCGGAGTGCTGCTCGTTTCCGCTGTTGACCTGAACCAAGGCACGGCGAACGGGCTCGTTGTTCACCGAGTTGAACACAGAGCCGGAAACCGAATAGCGTTTGCCTGCAGGCGCAGCTGGTTGCTGAGGGAGGACGATAGGTGGCGGATTGAGATCTTGCGACGGAAGATCGCGGGCACAAAGCAGCAGCAGACCTCCGGCACAGCGAAGCAGACAAGACGGCATAAGGTAACGCTGCCATCTTAGAAGCCGGCAATTGGCGCAAGGTTCCTTATATCTGTCCCCCTGCCCAGCGGAGCGCGGAAGAGTAGGCGCTATCTGGCCTACACTGGGACGAGATGAGCAAAACATATGCAGCACCGCCTTCCATGTCGATCGATCCTGCAAAGGTTTATACGGCGGCATTGGAAACCTCGCGAGGAACAATCGTCGTCGATCTTTTCCCGAAAGATGCGCCTAAGACCGTGAATAACTTTGTCTTCCTGGCGCGCGACGGATTTTATGACGGCACGGTATTTCACCGCGTGATCGCGGACTTCATGGTTCAGGGCGGAGACCCGACCGGCACTGGTACGGGAGGCCCAGGTTACAAGTTCGAGGATGAAACGAAGGGGAACACACGCAAGCACCAGGTAGGTTCGCTTTCTATGGCGAACGCGGGCCCGAACACGAACGGGAGCCAATTCTTCATCACGCACATTGCGACCGACTGGTTAAACGGCAAGCACACCGTTTTCGGGCAGGTGCGTTCCGGGCAAGATGTGGTTGACGCGGTCAAGCAGGGCGACAAGCTCTTGTCTGTAAAAATCGAAGAAGCATGACGCGAGACGAGGCCTGGAGCCTGGTTTGCGAGTTTGTCCAGAGCGAGAGCTTGCGCCGCCACATGCTGGGCGTGGAGGCGTGCTTGGTCGCCTATGCTCGCAAATTCGGTGAAGACTCGGAGCGCTGGGCAGTGACGGCGCTGCTGCACGACTTCGACTGGGAGATCCACCCGTCAGCGCCTGACCACCCCATGAAAGGTGAGGCGATTCTTAAGGAGCGCGGCGTTGAAGAGGAGATTCGCCGGGCTGTCCTTTCACACGCTGACTACAGCGGAGTGCCGCGCATGTCGCTGCTTGAGAAGACGCTTTTTGCCTGCGACGAACTTTCGGGCTTCATCTCGGCTTGCTCGTATGTGAAGCCGGGCAAGAGCGTGTTCGAAGTAGACATAGCGTCCGTAAAACGCAAAATGAAGGACAAGGGGTTCGCGCGGAACGTGAACCGGGACGATATCAGAAGCGGAGCGCAGGAGCTCGGAGTCGCTTTAGACGACCACATCGGCCTCTGTCTGGAGGCGATGAAAGCCGCAGCGGCGCAACTGGGACTGGCCGGTGTAAGGCCGGAAGCGGGCGAGAGTGCCCGCTCGCCGGTCGACGTAAGCGCGTGACACCTAGTAGCGGCGTTCGCGCGCGGCTCTGAGATCTTGAATATCCCGGCCTAAGTTGTCGCGGTCTTCAGGACGAAGGGTGTTCTTGTCCAGAATATTTTTGACGTCGGAGATCGCGTCATCGAGCTGTCCCTTGTCGAAGTGGCCCTTCGTGATGTGCCGGTCGAAAGTCGAGAGATGCCTTTGCGCATTCTCATATCGGCTGCGGTCGTCCCCCCGATTGCGGCCGCTGCGTGATGCCGCGTGCAGGTCCGCTTGCGTGCGATCGATCAGACCTCGAATGTCACCATAACGGTCGCCACCATACCGGCTTCGGTCATCATATTGCCACCCATTTGGGGCGGCTTGTAACGATGCCACCGCGCCGAAAGTCATTCCAAAAGTTAAAGAAAGTACGGCGATTGATTTCTTCAGTGCTTGCATATGCGGCTCCCCCTTGTGTTGCCACTGTATAAGACGTGCCAAAACGGTCGGCAATATGCTCAATGATAAGTTCGGAACATTAATTCCGGTTCAGGCGGGCGACCCTAGGCTGAAGCGATTTCAACTGAATCAGGTCTTGCTCTAAAGCCGGCAGTTCACGGGCTGCGAAGTTCGCAATGAGCGGATCGTCGCCTTTAGCAGCTTCCTTCGCAGATGCTTTCACACGCTTCCGCAGTGCTTTCAGCAGATGGGAAACATAAGACTTATCGAAGGCGGCGGCCGGTGACCGGGTCAGTTTTAAGTACAAGGCCTGCCCGCTCGAGGAGGCGAGATCCGGCAGTGTCATGCGCTCTGTTCGGGCAATGTCTCTCAATTGCGCATCCGCCTTCGCATTCTTCGCGGCCATATCTGCTCCGAATGAACGTACGGCCGGATCATTGGCCTTAGCAGAGGCAAGCTTGCCGAGCTGTATCGCTGCGAGACTTTCCTGAACCGCCTGCAAAGCAAATTGCGTATCGGCAGAGGCAAGCATCCGAGCCGAGCCGCGATCCAGGTAATTACCGCTCGGGGCCTCGTCTGCGCGCGCCGGGCGCGAGCAGGTGAAGAAAAGAAGGCCGAGTATTGGAAGGAGGGTGGGAGAGCCCTTAAGCAATGCTATTAGCGATTGCGTAACGGGTCATCTGGGCAGTCGAGTGGAGACCAAGGCGCTGCATAATAGCGGCCCGGTGAAACTCCGCAGTCCGTACGGAAATATTGAGCTGATTCGCAATATCTTTGGCACTGCTACCGAGCGCAATCAGCCGAAGCACTTCACGCTGGCGGGCCGTAAGGCCAGCTTTCGACGCGGAGGCGCTTGTATCGCGAGGAACGGATGACAGAAGAGTTTCCCCTTCGAGCACTGCGTGGATAGCGGAAATCAGCTCTTGCGCCGGGGCAACTTTGGATAAATATGCTTTTGCACCTACCTGCGCTGCCTGATCAAGAAATCGAGGCTCGGCGTACATTGACAAAAAGACGATGGGAAGATCTGGGGTACGGTCTAATACCTTCTTAGCCGTGATAAAGCCATCCGTACCTGGCATGTTGATGTCGAGAATAGCGACATCGGGCTTAAAGTTCGAGACAGCTTCGAGGAACGACTCGCTGTTATCGACAGTAGCCACGTTGAAGTCGTCGCTCATCATAGCTCGCAGGGCGTCGAGGATCAGGTGATGATCGTCTGCGAGCAAAACTTTGGGCCGCTGGTCCGCGTCGTGAATGACGGGATGGTGGGTTTCGGGATTTATCATTAGAGCTTCAGATGACAAGTTACGTCTCCCTGCATTTCATTCTAATAAAAAGATGGATCTTAGGCCATAAGGTTACGCGAGGAATACGTAACGTTCTTAACTATTTCTACACGAGGACGGGTGCGGCACAAAGCGAGAGCCAAAGATGCTCCGCATTTAGAAAATTAGGAACGATGAAATCGGCCCCGGCTTCTACCAGCCGGTTCCGTTTCCAGGTATCGATGGTCAGACATTCGGGCTCGGCCGTTGCAACACCGACAGCTACTCCGCCGACCTTCTTTACCTCTTCGATTTCCACAAAACCGTCTCCAAATACAATCAATTCCTCAGCTTTCACTCCGCCGGTCTCAGACAGGATCTGCTGCACGAGGATAGCTTTCGAGAAACTTTTGAGGTCATCCCGCGCCCCGTAGATCCGTCCTTCGAAGTACGGTGCGACACCTAGGAGCGAGGCTTCCTCCTTCACATTCGCATCATCGGTGCCGCTGGCTAAGAACAGCCGCAGGCCGCGAGACGTAAGCTCGCGAAGCAGTTCGAGAGCTCCCGGAACCAGATAGTGACTGGGAGAAGCCGAACCGGACCGAAGACCCTCGACCCGGTCCCGAATCTTAAGCCAGAGCGCATCCAGGTAAAGCTGCTTGTAGGTTATGGGCTCGAGTGGGTGTCCGCCGCGCTGACGAATAGCATCGGCCAGCGCCATCATCTGATAGATGGTTTCTTTGCCGGTGAGCCGCCAGACGAAATCCTCAACGACAGACCGCAGCACCGACTCGGACTCGCCCGTGTTCAAAGCACGCAACTGCGAAACGCACAGAGGAACCATAACATCGATCCAGCCGGATCGGATCAGGGACAAAGTTCCGTCGAAATCGAAGATCGCGACCTTCGCTTTTGCAGCAGTCGCCCCCGTACGAATCACCTCAAGCACCTTAGAATTCTCGCACGAGGGCCAGCGCGACAACGACTGCAAGGATAGCCCGCAGAAGGGTCCCGGAGCCGCGGCCGTGGGGTATGATACGACATTACCGAGGTTTGGAAACTGTCGGTTTTGCGGGGTTTTTCGTATGCGAGTTGCAATTATCGGGACAGGGTATGTAGGCCTGACAACGGGCGTGTGCCTGGCCTTTATCGGACACACAGTTTCATGCCTGGACACAGACGAAGCGAAGATTGAAGCGTTGAAGTCGGGCCACATTCCGATTTACGAACCCTACTTGAAGGAGCTACTGGAAGAGGCGAGACATAACCTGTCGTTCACCAGCTGCTATGCAGAAGCGATTCCGGAAGCCGATGTGGTGTTTATCGCGGTGGGGACGCCACCGACGCCTTCCGGCGCTCCCAATCTCGAGTTTCTCTCGCAGGCGGCGCGTTCGATTGGGCAGAACGGAAGCAAGCGATTCACGGTGGTGGTGAACAAGTCGACCGTACCGATCGGCAGCGGAAATTGGGTGGGGTCACTACTGCGGGATTGCCATACAGCAGCGGCCAAACGGCTCATACGCGGACTTCGCGGTCGCGTCGAACCCGGAGTTTCTGCGCGAAGGCACGGCTCTGCATGACAGCCTGTATCCGGATCGGATCGTGATTGGGGCGGATGAGCCGCGGGCGCTGGAGGTGCTGTACTCGCTATACCGGCCGATTCTCGATCAGACGTTCTCGGCGCCTACCTATCTGGAACGGCCGGAGTCGGTAGGAGCGGTGCCGCTGCTTTCGACAGATTTGGCTTCGGCGGAGCTGATCAAGTACGCTGCCAACGCCTTTCTGGCTTTAAAGATCAGCTTCATCAACGAGGTTGGGCTGCTGGCGGAGCGCGTGGGTGCCAATATTTCGGAGGTGGCGCGCGGGATCGGTCTCGACTCGCGAATCGGCCCGCGGTTTCTGAATGCGGGCATGGGCTGGGGCGGATCTTGTTTCGGCAAAGACACTGCCGCCTTGATTGCAACGGCAGGCGAGTATGGGCTGCATATGCCGATTGTCGAATCGGCGCGTACGGTCAACTCGCGGCAGCGGGACCGGGTAGTGGAGAAGCTGTTGCAGGAGCTCAAGATTCTGAAGGGCCGCACGATCGGGCTGCTCGGGCTAGCTTTTAAGCCAAACACCGACGATCTGCGCGAGGCGCCGGCGATTGAGATCGCGCAGAAACTGATCGATCGTGGCGTGCGAGTGAAAGCTCATGATCCAATTGCCGCTAGGCGCTTTGGCCGAGAGCATGGCGCGGATGGCAGTGCAGCTTTGCGCGGAGGCGCATGAAGTGGCGGAAGGATGTGACGCGTTAGTGCTGGTGACAGAGTGGAGCGAGTACCGGGATCTGGAGTGGGAGTCTGTGCGAAGAAGATGCGGAATCCCTTCATCCTGGACGGAAGGCATGCGCTGGACCGGGACAAGCTGACCCGGGCGGGAATGCGTTACATGACAATCAGCTGAGCAAGGCCGGCTCAATGCCGGTTCAAGGCCGCGGCTCAGGATGCATCTCAGGCGGCTCGGCTCTCGGGTCGGATTGTTCCACCGAAACAGATTCAGGTGAGTGGGAAAGGTGCCGGCGCGACTTTGTCCCGAAAGCCGAAATGCGCTCGAGGCGAAGTAATCGCCGATATCGAGCCGAAGCTTCTCGGCCTGCAACTCGGAGATAATTTTTGACAGATCCATGTCTAGAATAGAGAAAACCCCGACCGTTTTGATACGGTCGGGGTCTATCTTAATTAATCGGGCGACTTCCTACTCTCCCACACACTCGCGCATGCAGTACCATCGGGGCTGAGAGGCTTAACTTCCGTGTTCGGGATGGGAACGGGTGGAACCCTCTCGCTGAGATCACCCGAAAGTGGGTGCCCGCTGTTTAAGGCGAGCGGGCAAAACTTTTGGGGTAAAGTTCTTGAATAGTTATTGACGGGTTGCAACTATTTATGTTGCAGCGCCTAAACCGCAGAGTAAATTTTATGGTCAAGCCGAACGAGCTATTAGTAACGGTAAGCTCAACGCATTACTGCGCTTACACATCCGTCCTATCAACGTGATCGTCTTTCACGGCTCTTCAGGGAGATCTCATCTTAGGGAAGGTTTCGTACTTATATGCATTCAGCACTTATCCTGACCAGACTTCGCTACTCAGCTGTGCCACGGGTGTGACAACTGAATCACAAGAGGTCTGTTCACCCCGGTCCTCTCGTACTAAGGGCAAGCCCCCTCAAATCTCCTGCGCCCACCACAGATAGGGACCGAACTGTCTCGCGACGTTCTGAACCCAGTTCACGTACCGCTTTAATAGGCGAACAGCCTAACCCTTGGGAGCTTCTACACCCCCAGGATGCGATGAACCGACATCGAGGTGCCAAACCGGAGCGTCGATATGAACTCTTGACTCCGATCAGCCTGTTATCCCCGGCGTACCTTTTATCCGTTGAGCGATGGCCCTTCCATACAGAACCACCGGATCACTAAGTCCTGGTTTCCCACCTGCTTGACTTGTAGGTCTCGCAGTCAACCTGGTTTATGCCTTTGCACTCGCCCTCTGATTTCCAAACAGAGTGAACCAAGCTTCGAGCGCCTCCGTTACAATTTAGGAGGCGACCGCCCCAGTCAAACTACCCGCCTTGCAATGTCCCTCTCCCGGATTACGGGAGTAGGTTAGAACCACAGTACGATCAGGGTGGTATCTCACCGTTGGCTCCCTCAAGCCCAAGAGCCTGAGTTCAAAGCCTCCCACCTATGCTGCGCAGATCGCACCATAGTTCATTGCAAAGGTATAGTAAAGGTGCACGGGGTCTTTCCGTCTAGTGGCGGGCATCCGGCGTCTTCACCGGAACCACAAGTTCGCCGGGCGGAGCGCGCCGACAGTCGTCAGATCGTTACGCCATTCGTGCAGGTCGGAACTTACCCGACAAGGAATTTCGCTACCTTAGGACCGTTATAGTTACGGCCGCCGTTCACCGGGGCTTCAATTCAAAGCTTCGCCTTGCGGCTAACCTCTCCTTTTAACCTTCCGGCACCGGGCAGGCGTCAGCCCCTATACGTCGTTTTAGACTTTGCAGAGACCTGTGTTTTTGTTAAACAGTCGCCTGACGCGTTTCACTGCGGCCCACCGAAGTGGGCACCCCTTCTCCCGAAGTTACGGGGTTAATTTGCCTAGTTCCTTCGCAACTCCATCACCCGAGCGCCTTAGAATACTCATCTCGTCCACCTGTGTCGGTTTGTGGTACGGGTACGATTGCTCTCCTTAGAGGATTTTCCTGGCACACGACCCGGCGGATTTGCCAATCCGGATTTCACTCGCTCCATCTTTGACCCTTCTCGCAGATGAACCTTTGTGGTGCGTCCCCCCATCGGTCTTTATCGAACAATCGTAGTCACGGAATATTAACCGTGTGTCCATCAGTTACGCCTTTCGGCCTCACCTTAGGCCCCGACTAACCCTGAGCGGATTAACCTTTCTCAGGAATCCTTAGACTTACGGCGGCCAGGGTTCTCACCTGGCTTTTCGCTACTTATGCTGGCAGAGTCACTTCCTAGCAATCCAGCACTCCTTACGGTACACCTTCATTTCGCTAAGAACGCTCTCCTACCACTCCATTGAGTCCATAACTTCGGTGACATGCTTGAGCCCCGTTGGATTGTCGGCACCGAATCCCTCGACCAGTGAGCTATTACGCTTTCTTTAAAGGATGGCTGCTTCTAAGCCAACCTCCTGGCTGTCTGAGGAACTCGACTTCCTTTCCCACTTAGCATGTACTTGGGGACCTTAGTTGATGGTCTGGGCTCTTTCCCTTTCGACGATCAAGCTTAGCCCTGACCGTCTGACTCCCGTATTACTCGTTCTTGGCATTCGCAGTTTGGCTGAATTCGGTAACCTGGAAAGGCCCCTAGTTCAATCAGTTCTCTACCACCAAGACGGACCATACGAGGCTAGCCCTAAAGCTATTTCGGAGAGAACGAGCTATCACGGAATTTGATTAGCCTTTCACCCCTACCCTCAGCTCATCCAAGCTGTTTTCAACCAACACTGGTTCGGACCTCCATCCGCTGTTACACGGATTTCATCCTGGCCAAGGGTAGATCATCCCGCTTCGCGTCTAATCCCAGCGACTGAACGCCCTATTCAGACTCGCTTTCGCTACGGCTCGCTTACGCTTAACCTTGCCACTGAGACTAACTAGCCAGCTCATTATTCAATAGGCACGAGGTCAGACATTGCCCTTGCGGCCATAGTCCTCCCACTGCTTGTAGGCATGCGGTTTCAGGTACTATTTCACTCCCCTCACAGGGGTTCTTTTCACCTTTCCCTCACGGTACTAGTTCACTATCGGTCGCAAGTGAGTATTTAGCCTTGCCGGATGGTCCCGGCAGATTCCCACAGGGTTTCTCGTGTCCCGCGGTACTTAGGAGCCACTTGAAGCTAAGATTGCATTTTAAGATACAGGGCTGTCACCTTCTTTGGCCGGCCTTTCCAAACCGTTCTCGTAACGCTTTCTTATAACCTCGTTAGAATAAGAGACCGCCTCGAGACTTCGCTCCCCGAACGCAACTCTTATTCTTTGTGGTCCTGCAACCCCCCGCTCTCCTTTCGAATCGCACGGTTTAGGCTGTTCCGAGTTCGCTCGCCACTACTATCGGAATCACTGTTGTTTTCTCTTCCTAGGGGTACTGAGATGGTTCACTTCCCCCCGTTCGCTCCAGTCCGGCTATGTATTCACCAGAAGGTAAGCCAGTTACCTGGCTTGGGTTTCCCCATTCGGACATCCCCGGATTATAGATTGCTTGCATCTCCCCGAGGCTTATCGCAGCTAGCCACGTCCTTCATCGCCTACTTGCGCCAAGGCATCCACACGCATGCTCTTAGTAGCTTGACCATAAAATTAACTCTACGGCTGATCGCTTTCGCTCTTTTTGAGGGAACGAAGCCAACCAGCTGAGTATCTCTCTCTCATTTACGCCTCTTCCAAACCGCCTCCCTAACGGGTCACAGCTCGGTCCTGACGTAAACGGCGCTGCCGTCACATATTGGTTTCGTGACAGCGTTTGCAACTTGTAGTTGCCCGTCAATAACTATTCAATTTTCAAAGAACCTTTACCTGCTATTCAGCATTCCGCTGAACCGCAGAAGTAAACACCCATTTGATTGGACGTTTACTTCTGTATTTCAGCTTCCACCTTTTGGGATGCCGAGAGTAGAAGTTGGTGGAGCTGGTCGGGATCGAACCGGCGACCTCCTGAATGCAAATCAGGCGCTCTCCCAACTGAGCTACAGCCCCTAAAGTTGAGAACCACGATCCTGACATGGTGGGCCTGGTAGAGTCGAACTACTGACCTCACCCTTATCAGGGGTGCGCTCTAACCAACTGAGCTACAGGCCCCCTCAGAGCAAGAAATAATCGAGGCCGATTGGACGCCGCCGACAATGACCAGCATTGCCGACATGAAGCGAATCAAACTAATTGAGTGGAGATTCTGGAGCAGAGACTGCCGAAGCAATCTCGCTAAATGGACTGGAAAGGCTGCCACTTACTCTGGATTCGTCGAAACGAACCCATTCAGTAGCTCCAGCCACTGTCTCTCTTAGAAAGGAGGTGATCCAGCCGCAGGTTCTCCTACGGCTACCTTGTTACGACTTCACCCCAATCATGAATCATACCTTGGACCGCTGCCTCCCTTGCGGGTTAGCATGCAGGCTTCTAGTACAATCCACTTTCGTGATGTGACGGGCGGTGTGTACAAGGCCCGGGAACGTATTCACGGCATCGTTCTGATACGCCATTACTAGCGATTCCAGCTTCATGCAGGCGAGTTGCAGCCTGCAATCCGAACTGAGAACGGTTTTTTGCGATTAGCTTCCCCTCGCGGGTTCGCAGCGCTTTGTACCGTCCATTGTAGCACGTGTGTAGCCCTGGACATAAAGGCCATGATGACTTGACGTCATCCCCACCTTCCTCCAACTTATCGCTGGCGGTCTCCTGAGAGTGCACCTTTTAAGGGGTTAGCAACACAGGACAAGGGTTGCGCTCGTTGCGGGACTTAACCCAACATCTCACGACACGAGCTGACGACAGCCATGCAGCACCTCGACTCCAGTCCCTTGCGGGAAGGGCGATATTTCTACCACCGATCTGAAGCCGTTCGAGCCCAGGTAAGGTTCTTCGCGTTGCGTCGAATTAAACCACATGCTCCACCGCTTGTGCGGGCCCCCGTCAATTCCTTTGAGTTTCAGCCTTGCGACCGTACTCCCCAGGCGGCATACTTAACGCGTTAGCTCCGGCACCGACCAACTGAATGGCCGACACCAAGTATGCATCGTTTAGGGCGTGGACTACCAGGGTATCTAATCCTGTTTGCTACCCACGCTTTCGTGTCTCAGCGTCAACAATGGTCCAGAAAGCCGTCTACACCGCAGGTGTTCCTCCTGATATCTACGCATTTCACCGCTACACCAGGAATTCCGCTTTCCTCTCCCACGTTCGAGCACTCCAGTTTCCGGCGCACCCTCCCAGTTAAGCCAGGAGATTTCACACCGAACTTAGAGCACCGCCTACACACTCTTTACGCCCAGTAATTCCGAACAACGCTCGCTGCCTACGTATTACCGCGGCTGCTGGCACGTAGTTAGCCGCAGCTTCTTCTTCAGGTACCGTCATTATCGTCCCTGCCGAAAGAGCTTTACACCCCGAGGGGCTTCATCGCTCACGCGGCGTCGCTGCATCAGAGTTTCCTCCATTGTGCAAGATTCCCCACTGCTGCCTCCCGTAGGAGTCTGGCCCGTGTTTCAGTGCCAGTGTGGCCGTGTGCCCTCTCAGGCCGGCTACCGATCACCGCCTTGGTGAGCCATTACCTCACCAACTAGCTAATCGGCCGCGGGCTCCTCTCTCAGCGCATTGCTGCTTTCCCTTTGCAGGCTTATGCGGTATTAGCCCCGGTTTCCCAGGGTTATTCCCCACTAAGAGGTAGATTACCCACGTGTTACTCACCCGTACGCCGCTTTACTCATGGATTGCTCCACTTTCTCGCTCGACTTGCATGTGTTAAGCGCGCCGCCAGCGTTGATTCTGAGCCGGGATCAAACTCTCGTTTGATCTTGTTTTGTTTCGAGTCGGTCCTGATCGAAAAACCATGGCCTGCAGTTACGCTCAGCCTATTTTCCAACCAGAACGCTGATTCGCTCCAGCTTTTACTCAAAAGTCTGACGAATTACTTCAATTGCGTCCAACCAGATTTTCAATGATCTGCGCAAACCATCAAGCGAATACGGATCAGAGATCCGCAAAGCCTAACAGCTGCCGGCCTCGAAAGCCGTTCGGATTACACCGGACCGCCCGACTTTATCGGAACGGAAGATGCTCATCCAAAACTGTCGGGATAAACCCTAATTTACGGTAGCTTTGGGGTTACTTCAGGACTGCTTGAAAACTGCTATGGAGTCCGTATCGAGGAACTTCGCTTCGGAAGCATCCACTCGATTTCCGATCACCTTGGTACTGCCCGTTGCGGCTTCAACATCGCCGCCCATCAGCTAACTTATCAAACTAACTCGATCGAAGCAAGCGGTTTTCTTAAAAATTTGAACGCCCGCTCTAACCGGTTCGCTGTTCCTCTTAACGACTGCAGCGACTCGACCAGAATACCATCAATTCAACCTCTTGCAAGCCCTTGCTGCACGGTTCTTGTGGAAATTCTGTGGACTGATTCAGTTGCTTAGGTGCAATCCAAAACCGCCAAGCAATTTCCTCTTCCAGGAGGAGCCGCCTACGGTTTGTATTCTGAACCACGCTGTGTAAGACGCGGGGGCTTGGGAAAGGTAAGCAGGAATTCGTACCAAGAATCGCTCTTCGACCCCTTTCTTGAACAACAAGGCAAATTATGACGACTTGGATGCAGATGCTCAGTCTTATACCCGTAATCGGCGGTACGCTGATACCGGCCTACGGGCAAACCCCGTCCGCGAACTGGTTGATCCGACCCAGCCAAACGACTGTCTGGCTGGGAGACTCGATCACCGCTTTTGGAGATGCCACGCAATCGACCGGGAGCAATACTTACTCCTGGGGATGGACAGCGCAAGCGGTCTTTCTGTCAAAAGGCCGTATCAAGCAGCTTTACAATGCAGGCATTCCCGGCAACAGCTGTGGGCAGGTCCTAGCGCGGTTCAACACGGACGTGGTTCCGTATACTCCTTCGAAAGTGGCGATTGCGTGCGGGACAAATGACCTGCCGTCAACTCCCTTCACCAGTTTCCAGCTACAGACAGAGACCAACACCTATCAAGCGCTCCTCAATGCAGCGCTTCAGAACGGCATTCAGCCGATCTGCATCGGCATCCCCCCAAGGTCGGACTTCGCCGCTGCGATTCTGAACGCACAAACCTTTAACGCAACGATCAAGAAAGTCTGCGCCGCGAACAGCGCGGTGTTCGTTGATTTCTGGACCCTATTGGCGGATCCGGCGACGGGAGCGTATAAAGCCGGATATGATCTCGGAGACCATGTCCATCCCTCCCGCGCGGCGGCGGTCGCGATGGGCCAGTACTTCGACAGCCAATTAGTGACCGGCTGCCTGTCTGTCTTCGCCCCGAATCAGATCGAATGGCAGCCGAACGACCCCGAGAATCTGATTCAGAACGCCCTTTTCCTGAGCACGCCATACTGGACGGCGGGTTATGGATCGACCGCACCGCCGGCCGTAACAACCGTCAGCGGAGATGCCTGCCTGGCGGGAAACTGGATGCAGGTGGTATTTGCGCCGGCTACCGCGGCCGGCCAACGCTACTCTTACAACTACACAAACGTCTCGGCCGTTGCGGGCCACACCTATGTGCTGGCTTTCCGGATACAGGTCTCCGGTCTGACAGTCAATGGTGGGAGCATCAATATAACGTACGGCTACTCGGGGCCCGGTCCTGTTTATGCGATCACAAACGATATTGCGGACGGGACCATTTTCCTAACAGCAGTGTGCCCTTCGAACGTGACGCAGTTCAACCCTGGCCTAGTGGTCTCGCCGACGACAAACGCACAGAGCATTACGGTGAAGATCGGGCAGGCCGGCTTATATGACCTGACCGCGAACGCGTACTGAAAAGCGCGGGCTCATCCGGGCAGTACAATCATTGCTGCAATGACTCGCAGATCGTTCATCCCGGCCTTATCGGCCAGCACGCTTGTGTTTGCGCAGGATACCGCCCCGGGGCGCTCGGGCCGCTTAAAACAAGGCGTTACCAAGGGCGTTTTCAAAGGTGTGGAGATGAGCCTCGACGACATGTGCCGGGAGGCGGCGAAGCTGGGCATCTATGGCTTCGATTTGATCGATCCGAAGGACTGGCCGACGCTGAAAAAGCATGGACTGGTTCCGACGATGACGCCGCCTCCGTACGCGGGCACGATACCGGACGGCATCAACCGGCAGGAAAATCACGACCGGCTCGAGAAGACGACGCGGGAGATCATCGACCTGGCAGCGGCAGGCGGATGTCCCAATGTGATTACGCTTTCGGGCAACCGGCGCGGCATGCCGGATGAGGAAGGCGCTGCCAATGCCGTGCTCTTTCTGAACAAGGTAAAGGCCCAGGCAGAAGCGAAGCAGGTGACGATCTGCCTGGAGCTCCTCAACAGCAAAGTGAATCACAAGGATTATATGTGCGATCACACGGCCTGGGGCGTTGGGGTGATGAAGCAGGTGAACTCGCCGCGCGTGAAATTGCTGTATGACATTTACCACATGCAGATCATGGAAGGCGACGTGATTCGAACCATTCGCGACAACCTGCAGTACATCGCGCATTTCCATACGGGCGGCAACCCGGGGCGGCACGAAATCGACGGGACACAGGAACTGAATTACCACGCTGTGGCGCAGGCGATCGCCGATAGCGGTTTCAGCGGCGTGATCTCGCACGAATACACGCCGGTGAGTGATCCACTCAAGAAACTCGCCCAGGCGATCGAGATTTGCACTGTCTAAAGAGAAGACCCGGCGGGAGCGGTTCAGCGATCGCCCGACAACTGAGCTTTCAGAAGACGAAAACGCTCCAGGGCTGCGGCGGCCAATTCTTTCCTGCCGGTGGTTTGATACAGACGGGCCAGCGCATAGACTGAGGCGGCATCGTGCGGGTCGAGGGCTGCGGCCGTTTGAAGATTCGTTATAGCGGAAGTCCACTGGGCGGTGCTTTCTTCGAGTCTGCCCAGCTCGTAATAGGCTTTCGCGAGAACGGGATCGATGTGAGAAGCCTCTTTGAGCAGAGCTTTGGCTTCGGGGTAGCGCGACTGCTTGCGCAGCAAGATTCCGTAATCGAGCGGGGGCCAGGCGAAGCGGCTCCCCTGCCGGCGATTGAGAAAGTTTGCCCGCCGATAGTTTTCCTCTGCGGCACTTTCCTGGCCGAGCGCTTCTTCGCACAGACCGAGACCGTCATAGGCTCGAACAAACGACGGATCAAGCGCGACTGATTTCCGGAAGCTGGTCCGGGCAGCGGCGAACTGCTGGTCGTCATAGGCGACGCGGCCCTGCCAGTAAGGGTACAGCGGCGCAAGCGGCTGAGCTTTTTCGAGACGCGCGAGCTCGTCGTGCGCCCAGGTGTTCCGCTTCAGCTCCACATAGTCCATTGCCAGGGTGAAGCGGGCTTTTTCAGGAAGTGCTCCGTATTGTTCGGCTTTCTTGAAGGCGATGGCCGAGGGAAGATATTTGGCATCGCGAAAAAGAATGCTGCCGAGGACTTGCAGCAGAACCGCGGAATGGGCACTGGTCTGAATGCGTTTGGCGAGCGCCTCTTCGGCGTTCCCATAACCCTTCGAGTCGATGGCGGACTCGATCAGGGCCGCTTCCCGCTCTCCAATTTCATGGCGGAGAAGAGTGCGGAGGGAGAGATCGGGCGAGATGTCGGCAGTAGTGGAGGAACCTCCCGGCCCGGTTTGGGAGCGCACCGCAAGGGCCAAGAGGCACAGGAGACATAGGCAACAGGATGGCAGGCGGACGGCAGGAATACTCGCCGGCATGGTCAAGGCTCGAGCTGAATATGACGGAGCAGCAGAGCTCGATCATCGGAGGCCTTCCGGGTGAGCGCGGCGAAGCGCTCCGCCTGCTGGCTGGCGCCGGGATCTTTCTGCTTGCGAAGCAGCAGGAGAAGGCTCTCGTTGGCAAGGTAATTGTCGGGGTCGAGAGCGAGGGCTTTGTCGAGAGCGCGGCGGGCATCGGTGAATTTGTTTTCGCGGAGCAGGACGTCGGCCAGTTGAGCGGAGAGCAGCGCGTTTTGCGGCTCGAGCTTGAGCGCGGCCGAGAAGTGAGCCGCAGCCGCTTCGAAATTGGCTTCCCGCCGGCAGATCTTTCCGAGGACGTAGTGGGCTCCGGGGGCAGTAGCGGGATTGGCCAGCAAGGGCGACAATTCACGACGCGCACGATCGAAGTTGCTGGCCTCGAACTCAGCCGTACCAAGAGCCAAGCGCCCGTGAGGATCGGCCGGACGCAGCGCCAAGTACCGTTCAAAGTGAGTGACGGCCGAATCAGCTTGCCCGCCGGCGAGCGCGGCTACGCCGAGAGCGTAGTTGTAGGCGGCATTACCGGGGTTGAGGCGAACGGCTTCTTCGAGAGACTGCAGGGCGTCGCCGGGAAGGTTGAGATCGATGCAGACGATTCCCTGGAAGAATCGGAGCTCCGCATTCCCGGGTTCTATTTTGAGAGCGCGAAGCAGATATGCCGCCGCGGTTTCGTAGTCTTTCCGCCGGTAGGCTACACGGGCGGCATCTTCAAGCGGCTGGATGCTGCGTGGGTCCTCGGCGGCGATCGACTCAAAGAGCGTAAAGGCACGGGCGAGATCGCCGGTTTGCGCGCAGGCAGAAGCGAGCAGGCCGCGCAGCTCTTTGGAACAACCTTTCCGCACGACAGGATCGAGCATATTGACGACGAGCGCATCTCGATGAAGCTTGGCCAGCACGAAAGCGGCGAGGCTGACGTCGGCTTCGGTGGCAGCGCCAGAGATCCGGTCAGCGGCTTGCGTGGCCTGAGACAGCTTGCCTGAACCAGCCAGGGCAGCGCATCGCAAGGCACGAAAGCGATCCTGCTCTGCCAGGGCGGGCGGCAGGGCAGCTAAATTTAGCAGCGCGGCCGCATACTTTCCTTGGTCGAGGAACAGTGCGCTCAGATTGGCGTGAGCCTCTTCGAGCTGGCCGTCGACCTTCAACGCCCGGACATAAGTTTCGATGGCAGCATCGGGCGACCGCTCCGCATAGTAGATACGCGCCAGATTCAAGAGCGCGGGAACCAAGGCCGGAGAACGCTCGATGGCTTGCAAGAAAGCGGCCTTCGCCGCAGCGGGCTTATTTTGTTCAGCCGCGATAATCCCCAGTAGATTGTAGAGGTCACCGGAGCGCGGATAGCGACGGATGGCATCGGCGAGCACGCGGCTGGCATCGTCCAGGCGGCCGGCACTGATCATCTGCCTTGCCTCTGCAAGCAAGCGGGTTTGCGAAGTTTCGCTTTGCGAAATCACAGAGCCGCAGAAGATGGCGGCCAGGGCAGCAATCCGCAGGATGAGAACGGGCTTTAGAACAGAAGCTTCAGCGCGAACTGGATATTTCTGGGAGTGCTGACGTTTCCGTTCCATTGGCCGAATGTGGGGCTCGCAACGTCGTTATCGAAAGCGGTCGAGCCGAAGCAACGAGTTTCGCAAACAAAAATGTGCTGGTTCCAGATGTTGAAGAACTCGGCCTGGAAGCGAAGGCCGACTCGCTCGGTAATCCGCATGTTCTTGATGATGCTGAAGTCCTGATTTTCAAACCGAGGTCCGCGAAGACCGCTGATGCGCGGGCCATCACCGAAGGTGAAATTGAACGAGTTGGGATCCTGAAAAGCCGCCCTGTTGAGTAGGGGGCCCTTACCGGGATCGAAGTTGTTCGGGTCCTGCAGGAAGGGATCGACACCCGCGATCTGCGAAGGTATGCAGCCGACATCCAACTGCGAAGGAACGTTGCAATTGCTCGAGCGAAAGAAGAAGGGAGTGCCGGAGGAGATTTTTACCAGAGTCGACAGCTGCCATCCGCCCAGAACTTTATCGATCATACCGGCTCTGTTCAGAAAGCGCTGGCCCTTGCCTACGGGCAGCTCGTAGAGGGTGGAGAAGTTGAAGGTATGAGGGACATCATCGACGGAGAGAGACTTATTTCGCTGGCGCTGGTAGGGGGAGATGACTCCGGCTGCACCCAAATTTCCGTTCGCGAGTGCTGAGTTCTGAATGTAATCGGAATCGGTGAGAAGCTTCGAGAACGTGTAAGACGATAAGAGCCAGAGACCGTTCGAGAAGCGATGTTCGGCCTTCAGCTGAAGAGAGTGATAGGTCGAATTGCCGGCATTTTCGTTCAGACCCGCCAGCGGTCCGCAGTATTGAGGAAAAGGCAACAAAGCCTGAGCGACGGTTGGAGCGCAGGCCTGCATCTGTTCTGTCCACCCGGCGTACGGCTCTGAGACTCCGTCGAGAACGGCCTGGCCGGGCTGGAATTGATCGTAGAGCTGCTGCCCAAGAGACAGATAGCTGGGGTTGAGCGTATTGATCGGCGCAATGTCGGAAAGAAGGCGGGTGCCTTTGTTGGCCACGTAAGCGGCACTGACGTAGAAATTGTTCGTGAACTGGTGATCGACTGTGAAATTCCACTGCTGTGCGTACGGCAAACGATTGGCCTCAGAGGGGCGGTAAGTGGGACCATTCTGCCCGTTCAGGAAGGATGAGCTGATGACTGGCGTTTTCGGAATGTTCGATGGGAAGCCCTGGCTGAGGATCATGGCCGAAGTCAGGCCGCCCATGCTGCTCGACAGAGTGGGTGTGGTGTTGAAACCGTCCTGCGCGATGCCGCCGTTCCAGCCGGGATAGAACGCCTGGCTGTAGAAGATGCCGTAGCCGGTGCGTATGACCGTTTTCGGCGTGAGCGAGTAAGCAATGCCGAGGCGCGGGCGAGAAAGCGTGGTAGTAAGTCTTCTCGGGATGTTCGGCGCCGTAGCTGGCATCGCCCCACTTGGAACCGGCAAATGCCAGGCGGCCGGGCCGCCCGCCTGCGCCGGGGTTGGCGCCGGCCGGATCGAGGAAAGAAAAGTTGTCGTACTTCTCTATAGAGGGAGTGCTGACATCCCAGCGCAGGCCATAGGTGACGCTGAGCTTGCTGGTGGCACGCCAGGTATCGCCGACGTGCAAGGCAAAGAGCTTCCCGCGCGCGTAGAGCGTATTGACGTTGTTGAAGCTGACGCTTGCGTTATCGACATAGCCGAGCAAAAAACTCGCGACCGAGCTACCGCTGTTGATGCCGAGCAGGCCGGTGTTCAAATCCGAAAAATTGAAGGTTCCTGAACCGTTGTTGTCATTGCGCAGATTATTCTGCAGAGTCCGGAGTTCACCGCCGAATTTGAAGGTATGAGTGCCATGCGACCACGAGAGGATATCGTTCACGATACTGGTGGGTCGTGACTCGTGGTGGAGAACGTCGCTGCCCATGGATAGGAAGCCATCGCCGAAATTGATCTGTGGCGGAGCCTTGTACTCGGCGGCGCCGGAGATCTGGGGCAGCTTATTGACGTAGGAAGCATCGGCTGATATTTCGCTGCCCCGAAAGTCGAGGTAGCCGTAATTCAGGTTATTCAGGATGTTCGGCGAGAAGGTGTGATCCCAGTTCAGGCGGTTCACCCAGGGACCGATCTCGCCGCCATCGGGCAGAAGATACGTGTCGTTGCTGATAGGACGCGGCAGAGTGGACACTTTGGCAAAGACGGTGTCGTGATAGTGGAGCGTGACCGCGACGTGATCTTTCTGACCGAGGTAATCGTCAATGCGGATGTCGTAGTTCTGGCGATGATCGGTCCCGGCGCCGCTGATGTCGGAGATCGGAACAGGAGAAACATAGTTGTTCAGAGCGCCAGAGAAGGTGGGCGTGGGAAGATACCCGAACCATTGCTTAGCGAGTGAGTTGACCAGGCGAGGATCGTTCTGGCAGATGACGTTCGGATGGCGGCCGTCGCAACCCATGAACTGATTGCGGAGGTAAGGCAAATTTTGACCGCTGACGGGCTGGTTAGGATCATAGGCAGGGTTGGTGCGCGTGGTTGCCGGATCGTAAATCGGTATCTGATTGCCTTGTGAATCGACCCAGTCGGTAAAATCGCCGCCTCGCTCCTTTACTGAAGGAATACTGTCGACCGGATAGACAGTTCCTCCGCGGATGGTCCAGCGCTCCACGTTGAGGAAGAAGAACGCCTTATTCTTGCCGGACCAGATGCCGGGTATTTTGATGGGGCCGCCGACGCTGCCGCCGAACTGATTTTCGATGTCCTTCGGCTTATTCGGCGCACCAAATTGAGTGGCATTCAGCGCGGTGTTGTGCAGGTATTCACGCAAGTCGCCGTGGAATTCGCTCGTGCCGGCCTTCGTCACGGCGGTGATGACGCCGGATGTGGTGGTGCCGTATTGAGGATCGTAGGTGGAGCTTAGTACGCTGATTTCGCTGATGGCTTCGGGCGAGATGGGGTAGTCGCTATGCAGGGCGACCACGCCGCTCTGGCTCATCAATCCCTCCTGCATGGAGGCGCCATCGAGAGCCGCTTCATCCCCCATCTTCATGCCGCCGTTTATGCGCGTCTCGAAAGGATTGTTCCCCGCCCCGGTATTCACGCCCGGCAGCACCACGACAAAGGAAGCCGCTGAACGAGAACTGCCGGAGACATTCAAGGGCAGATCTTTTAAGACATCTGGACTGATCTCGCCTTTATGCTCGGCGTCTTCGTGATTGATGGGAGAAGCCGCCGCATTCACCTCCACGGTCTGGGTGGAGACTCCGACGGTCAGAGCGACATCGAGGGTCGCGGTGTCGTTCAGCGCCAGGACGATTCCCTGCTGCAAGAACTGATGAAATCCTTTTGCGCTCACGTTGAGCTTGTAGTTTCCGGCCTGAAGATTGGCGAAGCGATACAGCCCGTCCTTACCGGTGGTGGATTTTTGATGAGTATTGGTCTGCTCGGCTGTAAGGTCGAGTTGCGCGCCTGGAACGACGGCGCCGCTCGAATCCCGGACGACTCCGCCCAGCGACGCGTTAGTGTTCTGGGCGAGGATCCGGACCGGCGAGGCCAGCCAGAGACAGGCACCCGCGACGACCGCCAGAGATTGAAGGCCTAGTTGTTGGAAGCGTGAAGACAAGGGAGGCTCCCTTCCGGGGCGAATCGGTTCAACTCTGCTAGGAGCATATGAAATTGAGCTGAGTCATTGTTTATCACTTCTGCCGGACGGAAGCAACAAGAGGCAAGAGAATTCGCGAAGCGACGTTACATTTTCCGCGAGGCCACGGAGGGAGGCTGGATTTTCTGGCAGTTGTGAACGGCGGCCGAGAGTGTTCAGATCACAGTGAGGTAAATCAAGTGAGCGTATCGGTAAGCGGAGGATCGGGTTCTTCCCGGGCTTGGACATGGATCGCAGTGGGAGCCGCGGGAGGGATGCTACTGGGCCGAGTGCTTCCCGTGCTGTTTGGAAGAACCAGCGGGGCGGTGCGCCACGCCATGGGCCGCGACCCGTTCGAAGGGCTGATCAGAGAGCATCGCGAACTGCTTTCGCTGCTAGATGAGATGGAGAAGACGCCCGCGGAGGCGACCGCCAAGCGCATGCTGCTGTTCGTCCGCTTTAAGCGCACTATCGGAAAGCACGCGCTGGCTGAAGAGGACATCATCTATCCGTTGCTGCACGATGATACCGACCGGGCGGAGGCGACGGAGAAGCTGTACCAGGAGCACGCGAGCATGAAGATTCATCTCTTCGAACTGCAGCGGTCGATGAGCGAAGGCCCATCCTGGATCTCGAACGTGAGGGCGCTGCGGGACGAAATCGAACCGCATGCGCGGCAAGAGGAAGAGATCGAATTTCCGAAGTTGAGGGAAGCGCTCAGCCAGCAACAGACAGCTGAGCTGGCCCGGAACGTTTATCAGGAAGAAGCGCTTTTGGTGTGAGGCGAACGACGCCTACGTATTTTGCGGCGCCACGCTCTTGAATCCGTAAGATTCGTAGTAGGTGGAAAGTTTGCCACCCTCGACGCGGACAACGGTAAAGCCCTCTGGCGTGCCCATGCGCGTTCCGTGCCACCAGTTGCCGGAAACGGCGCCGCTCGTGATGTAAGGCACGCCCTTCCAGGTCACCGTTTCGTTGATATGCGTGTGCCCCTGCAGAACGCCAAGCACGTTGTGTCCTTCGAACAATGAAATCACCTGATACGCATTAGCGACGGTCAAGCCGTGGTGCTCGGGGCCTTTGGCGGGCGGAGGAGGCGGCAGGTAAGAGCTGAAAGCGGTCACGAGCGGAATATGCACGGACACGATGACGGGCGCACCGGCCTGCAATGCCCGGAGGTCCGCCGCCAGCCACTGAAGTTGAGCATCGTCGACCCGCCCTTCGTAAGCCCGATCGTCTGTAATTCCGATCGAATCCAGCACGATGAAATGCACGCCCTTGTGATCGAACGAATAGTAAGTCCGGCCGAAGCGATTTTCGAACATCCGCTTGCCGTAGAGGGGATGGTCCGGGGAGACGCCACTGCCCGGATAGACTCCAAAGCAATCGTGGTTGCCGAGCGTGTGATGCAGCTTCATGCCTAAGGTCTGCTCTGTCTCTCCGTAAAGATCGAACAGGCTGGTGGCGCGCTGCGGGCCGACGGCCAGGGCGTCGAAGATGTGATCGCCTCCCTGAATCGCGAAATCGCTTCGAATACGGCGCGCCTTGCTGAAGCACTGGCTGCAGCCTTGGGAGGCATTCAGCTCCGGTTGCAAATGCGTATCGGTCAGAAACAGAAAGGTAAAGTCACCTTGGCCGGCAGCCTTGGCGTTTGAGCTGAGGGCCCCGGAGAACCCGGCGGCTCCCGTAAGCGCAAGGAAGCTTCTGCGATTCAGGGAAGACATCCCACCACTCTAGTCCGACAGGCGCCGTGCGTAGCAAGCCGAGTTGGGGCCGGCCGGACTCGCCTGGCCTGTGGCGTGCCGGGTTCCCTCAAACGGTGATAGTCTTCTTCAGGGGACCTGTTCAATGGACCTGGATTGGGTTAAGCGAAAAGCCATCGGCGAACAGTTCGTGGAAGAGCAGCGACATGTGATCTGGCGAGATCTTCGCACGTCGTTGGAATCGGCAACAAAGAGCTACAACGTTCACTACGGCGGATCAGCCGAAATTTACGAGGCGGACGATTACCACCTGCGTATCTCGGTAAAGTCGCGGCCGCCGTACCACGACGCGATTATCGATGTCACGTTTGCGCCACCTGAAGTTCGTGTTGTTTGCACGATGGGAGCTTGCAAGACCTGGACCTATGTGCTGAATGCGAACAGGGACGCGCCGTTCAGGAGCAATAAGGAGCAACTCACGAGCGATCAGGTTTCGGAAGCGATCCTTCGCTGTATCTTCTTTCCGGCCGAAAGCAGGGGAGTGCAAACCAGTATTGTTTCGCCTTGCCGGCAGTGAGCAAGCGGCGCGAGCTTATTGATTGATCACGGAGCCGTCAGCGCGACGGACCACGCCCCAACCGCCATTCAGTTTCTTGCGCGCCTCGGACTCCGTGCCAAACGGGTATTTAGCTGCAGCCTTCTCGTTAATCTCGATGCCCCAGCCGGGTTTTTCGTTGGCGTACGCGTAGCCTTCTTTTACCACCGGATAGCCGGTGAAGACTTCCTGCAGACGGTCATCTGGAAACGACCACTCCTGAATGCCGAAATTGGGGCAGATGAGATCGAGCGTGAGATTGGCGCAGTGCCCGACCGGCGAAACGTCGCCCGGTCCGTGCCACGCGGTTTTTACCTGGAAGGCTTCGGCCATGGCGGCGATCTTGCGGCAGGGCGTCAAGCCCCCGGCTTGCGAAACGTGCAGCCGAATGTAGTCGATGACACTCGAACGAATCAGATCGTTCCATTCGTGAGGGCTATTGAAGAGCTCACCCATGGCGAGCGGAGTGGCACAATTGGCGCGTATTTGGCGGAAGTAGTCGATGTTTTCGGGTGAGAGCGCGTCCTCGAGAAAGAAGAGACGGAACTGCTCCATGTCTTTGGCGAACTGAACGGCAAGGCGAGGGGGCACGCGTTCGTGCACATCGTGAAGTAGCTCGATTTCCGGCCCGAGCTCTTTGCGACCCGCTTCGAACAACTGCAGTGTGCGGCGAACGTAGGGACCGGGTTCGAACATTTCGTCAGGCGGCTCGGCGTTGGCGGCGGCGCGTTTGGCCAGATAGCCGGCCCCATAGGCGGCCATGCCGGGAATTCCGACCTGAAGCCGCACTGCTTTGATTCCGCGGGCCATGATTTTGCGGGCCTGGTCGAGAGTTTCGGCAATTTCGGAGCCCGACGCGTGGGAATAGATCATTGCTCCCTGCCGGCACTTGCCGCCGAGCAGTTCATAGACAGGCATGCCGGCCTGGCGGCCCTTAATGTCCCACAGAGCTTGATCGACGCCACTGATAGCGTTGTTCAGAACGGGTCCATTCCGCCAATAAGAAGAGTTGTACATCGCCTGCCAGAGATCTTCGATAGCGTCGGCAGGCCGACCGAGGAGGAACGGCTTCAGATAACGATTGACGGCTTCGACGACGAGATCGGCGCGCTGGGTAAAGGTGGCGCAACCGTAACCATAGAGTCCATCCTGGTCGGTTTGAATTTTGACAACGACTAGGCGGACGCCTGAAGGTTCGGTGGCGATGACTGAGACATCTTTGATTTTAGGTACGGACATGCCGCGCAATATAGGGGCAATCGCAAAGGAGGCGGCGGAAGTGAGGAGGCTGCGGCGAGTGGTCAAGAAGGGCATAAATGTTGGAAGATTCAGTATGTACCAGAGAGAGTCACGCAGGCATCGGGAATAATCATGCAGACGAGCGGCAGAGTCGCGCTGGTAACGGGCGCGAGTAGAGGAATCGGGAGAGCGGTGAGCTTGACCCTGCAAAGGGCAGGTTACGCGGTGGTGTTAACGGGAAGGCGATTAGCGGAACTGGAGCAGACGGCGGCGCTGGGAGATGCGCGCGTGCAGATGCTGGCGGTTGCCGCGGATGTCAGCCAGCCGGATTCGGTCCGGGAGCTATTTGCGCGCACGAAGGAAACTTTCGGACGGCTGGACCTGCTATTTAACAACGCGGGCGTAAACGTGCCGGCGACGCCGACCGAGGATCTTACCTTTGAGCAATGGAACGAGGTAGTGGCAGTTAATCTGACCGGCGCTTTCTTATGCGCGCAGGAAGCAATAAGGATGATGAAGGAGCAGGATCCACGGGGCGGCCGGATCATTAACAACGGTTCCATATCAGCGCATGCGCCACGCGCGAACTCCGCCGCTTATACAGCAACGAAACACGCGATCACAGGACTGACCAAAAGTATTTCGCTCGATGGCCGCGCGTACGATATCGCGTGCGGCCAGATCGACATCGGCAATGCGAGAACGGAGATGGCTGAGCGGGCGGGCACGACGGAGCCGATGATGGACGTGCAGCACGTAGCGGACGCCGTGCTCTATATGGCCGATTTGCCGTTAGAAGCAAACGTGCAGTTTATGACGGTGATGGCAACGAAGATGCCGTACATCGGGCGCGGTTGAACAATTAATCGAAGAAATCCGGCTGCTCACGGACGATCATGTCCCACAACGGTTGAAACTGGAACCAGCCAATGCGCGGCGCTCCTACCTGCTGATGGGCAACGAGGGCGCTTTCGCGCGCGATGCTGATTGGTTTGCCAACGGTTTCGGCGAGCATCTGCGATTGGCAGCAGCGGTCCATGGAGATGAACCACCAGGCGGCTTCATCGACGGTCTCGCCAACCGTGAGCAGGCCGTGGTTCTGCAAAATGACGGCCTTCTTGCCGCCGAGCGTTTCTGCAATGCGCTCGCCTTCGGAGGTATCGTAGACCACGCCGGTGTATGCAGCGAAGAGTCCGCAATCGTCGTAGAAAGCGCAGGCGTCCTGGGTGATCGGGTCGAGCAGCCGCCCAAGGGACGACCAAGTTTTTCCGTAAAGAGAGTGCGCGTGTGCGGCGGCAACGACATCGGGGCGAGTGGAGTGAACGCGCGAGTGTATGGCGAACGCTGCTTCGTTGATGGGCCGGCTGCCTTCGACGACCTCGCCGTGCTCGTTGACAAGCACCAGGTCGGAGACGCGTATTTGCGAGAAGTGCATGCCGAAGGGGTTGACCCAGAAGCATTCGGTGCGCTCGGGGTCGCGCGCAGTAATGTGTCCGGCGACGCCTTCATTGAAGCCGAACTTAGAAAAGAGACGGAACGCTCCGGCCAGTCGTTGTTTCCGGTGCCGGCGCTCCTCCTCAAAGTTGGCAAAGCTGGGCATAGGCGGCGTGGGCGCCACCTTGACGCGGGGAGCTACAGGAGTATCGATCATGTTTACTGATTTTCGCGCATCTGGCGGACAAAAGAAGAGGGCGCGCGAGCGACAGCAGCCGCCAACGCAGGAAGTGGCGATAGGACAATAGGTTACATACTCGTGAGTAATGACCTGAAAGCAGCGCGAGGCAGGACGGAGAATCGAATCCTGGAGCCCGGCGCGGGTGTACGCCGGTATCGCAAACGGTTGTTGTCTTTTCGATGGCCGGATATCTGGCTGCTGCTTACCGAAAGTTTCGAATCCTGGGGCAAACACAAAGCGCCTCGCCTGGGAGCGGCACTGGCGTTTTACACGCTCCTTTCGCTGACGCCCTTGCTGCTCGTCGTAGTTGCGATTGTCGGAATGGTGTTCGGGCATACGGCGGCACAGCGCGACATTGTCAACCAGGTGCGCATGCTGGTAGGGACGGAAGGCGCGAAGGCGACGCAGGCTTTGCTGGAGGGCTCGCGGAACAAGGCACACGGTGTGTTTGCCACGGTGGCCGGCGTGATAACCCTGCTGTTTGGCGCTTCGGGCGTAATGATCGAACTGCGCGATGCACTGAATACGATTTGGGAGGCTCCGACTCGCGAGTGGAGCGGCGTGAAGCACAGAGTTACGCGCTATATCAAGGAGCGCCTGTTCTCATTCGCGATCGTGCTGTCGATTGGTTTTCTGTTGGTAGTTTCGCTGGCCGTCAGTACCTGGATCGCGGCCATCGGGGCACTCTCGGCCACAGTCATCCCGGCACATGAAGCGGTCTGGCATGTGTTGAATGCTTCCGTGTCCTGGTTGGTGATCAGCGGATTATTCGCAGCGCTTTACAAGATCATGCCCGATGTGCCGATCGAATGGTACGACGTCCTGCTAGGAGGGGCCGTGACATCGCTCCTGTTCGAGTTGGGCAAATTCCTGCTCGGGCTGTACCTCGGCAAAGCCAGTATCGCTTCGAGCTATGGAGCCTTTGCCTCCATTGTGGTGTTGATTATATGGGTTTATTATTCAGGACAGATTTTCTTCCTGGGTGCGGAGTTCACCAAGACTTTCGCAAATCGTTACGGGTCGCAGCCCAGTCTTCATCCCGAGGACTTCATCGTTGAGGCCGGGGAGCCCGAAGCGGCGGTACCGGAAGAGCCCCGTATCATCCTCCCGTAATTTTTGGACTGGTACTCGCAAACGTTCGAAACTCGCTCCATTTCATGTTCCTGTAACGCAAGTTCCCTATCCTAACGGACTTGAGCATTGAATAATGCTCGTCTTTCAAAGGAGAACTCTTGCATCTTTTTGGCGAGACCGTATCGGTCAGCACCGCTATTTTCCTTCTGCTTGCGTTGGGCCTGGCTTTTGGCTTCGAGATGGTCAACGGTTTTCACGACACAGCGAACGCGGTAGCGACTGTTATTTATACCCACACACTGAAACCAACCGTGGCGGTTGTGTGGTCGGGCTTGTGGAATTTGATTGGAGTGCTGACCTCTTCGGGCGCGGTGGCCTTCAGCATTGTGGCGCTGCTGCCGATTGAGCTGGTGCTCAATGTCGGTTCGGGCGCTGGTTTTGCGATGGTGTTTTCGTTGTTGATTTCGGCAATGATCTGGAATCTGGGGACATGGTATCTCGGACTTCCGGCTTCGAGCTCGCACACCCTGATTGGGGCGATTATGGGCGTGGGGCTGGCAAACTCGCTGATGAGCCCCGGACATGTCTTTGGTGAAGGCGTGAACTGGGGCAAAGCGCAGGAAGTTTTCTCTTCGCTACTGGTCTCGCCGATCATGGGGTTCTTCGGAGCCGGATTGCTGCTGCTTCTGCTGAAGTATTTTGTGAGACGGCCGGAGTTATACAAACCGCCAGAGGGAAATAAACCGCCACCGCTGTGGATCCGAGGACTGCTGACACTGACCTGTACCGGCGTGAGCTTCTTTCACGGCTCAAACGATGGACAGAAGGGTATGGGACTGGTTGTGTTGATTCTGGTTGGGATCCTTCCCGCGCAGTATGCGCTAAACCCCGCTACAAAGCCTTCGGACATTCAATCGATTGTGCAGAGCTCCGAGAAAGTCGCGCCCATCCTTGAAAAGCTCGGTCCGGCGCCGCTGCAAGGAAAGGAAGCGACAGACGAGCTGTCAGACTATCTCAAGAATAAGGGCACCGCAACCGCAAAGACGTTCAACGCGGCTGCCGGGTTGAACCACCAGATTCACGAAGACCTGAAAGGACGCAAGGGCTACTCTGACATGGCGCTTGAACAGCGCCGGGCTTTCCGCAGCAACATTTACCTGATGAGCTCATCTATCGGGAAATTCATCAAGAGCAAGAAAATTACCGACCCTGGTCAGATTAAAGATCTGAACGCATACGACAAGCGGCTCGATAAAGAGACCAAGTACATACCGGATTGGGTGAAGGTGGCAGTGGCGTGCTTCCTTGGGTTCGGCACAATGATTGGCTGGAAGCGCATCGTGGTAACGGTTGGGGAGAAGATCGGCAAGGAGCATCTGAACTACGGTCAGGGGGCTTCGGCGGAACTGGTTGCGATGGCTACCATCGGTCTCGCCGATCATTATGGGCTCCCGGTGAGTACGACACATGTGCTCTCATCGGGTGTGGCGGGCACGATGGCTGCTAACCGTTCGGGCCTGCAGGCAGCGACGTTGCGCAACATCATCCTTGCCTGGGTATTGACCCTGCCGGTTTGCGTGCTGCTCGGCGCTTCGATCTTTTCATTCGCACTGTTCATCCTATTCAACGTGTTTGGCATTCGTTAAGGGAATGGCCGTCCGCGGGCGGGCGGCCAGCATGCCGAGCAGACAGAAGTACCAGCCGCATACTCCGAAGCGCGCGAACGGGTAGTCGACAAGGGCATGGAGACAGATTGCGAGCATGCCCAATCCCCAGCCTGAGCGTATGGCCGGCCGTATGGTCCAGAGCAGGATTGCGAGCATAGCACCGGCAAAGAAAACTCCGCCTTCGGCAGCCCATTCGAGCCAGTCGTTGTGAGCGCGGTTCACGTAGGTGCCGTCATCGTAGCGGGCGAACATGCGATAAACCGGCACATAGGTACCGAGGCCCCATCCAGTGAGCGGACGGGCCTGGATCATGGCGAGTGATGAGCGGTCAATGTTGCGACGGACTGCAAGTTGATCATGAGCCTGTAGCTTGGCAAGCAGCAGGCCAGAGCCGGCACTATACACGAACACAGCGGTAAGAAGCAGGGCGAGCGCCGCTCCCAGGAGAAGCACCCGATTGCGGTTGCGCCCATACGCGAGGCCGATCACTGCCAGCAACTCGAGGCACACGAGCACTGTTCCGGCACGCGAGCCGGAAGCGACAACAGCGGCGATCTGGATAGCGCCGCAAACAAGATAGGGCGCAGAGGGATGGCGGCTGCCGAGGCCGCGCCAGAGAGTAACGGGCAGGAGCAGTTCAACGAACTCGGCGAAATTGTTCCAGTAGGCGAAGGGCCCAAATACAGTGCTATAGCGGCTCGGTATGAACCAGAAGTATTTATCAGTTTGTGAGGCCTGTTCGAGCAGATCGAGCACACAAACGGCAGTACCGAAAACGATGAACAAGTGGCGGAAGCGATTCGCCTCCCCCGGCTCCCGGAAAACTTGTGCAGCCACACAGGTGATGGCTGCCGCAGTGAACCAAAACAGCACGCCAGCCCAGCCCGACGCAACGATCTTCTGAGGGTAAAAAAGCGTTTGCACTACGCCATAAGCACTCATCCCGAGAAGACAGAGACAAGGAAACTGAAACTTACCGTATTCCCTGCCCCGAGTGGGAAAGTAGATCGCGGCCAGCAGCAGAAGGGCTCCGGAGACGAGGTGCGAGGGAATCGCGCTACCGTCGCCGGTAGTCAGAGTGTAGGCGCAGAGGATTACAAAGAGCGCTCCGGACCACTTCGGGCGGAAGCGCAAGACGCGGCTCTTAACGAGCGCTAGCGCTTGCTTGCCCGCCGGTATAGCTGACGCGCCAGATTGCCTTATAGCCATCGTCGGTCACGAGCAGAGACCCGTCAGGGGCGGTCGCAACACCAACCGGGCGCCCCCATACGCGGCCATCGTCCGTTACAAAGCCTGTCAGGAAGTCTTCGTGTTCACCACTGGCGTGGCCGTTGACCAGGGGGATGCGCACCACTTCGTAGCCGGCGCGATCGGCCTTATTCCAAGACCCGTGCTCACCAGCGAAGATATCGCCCAGATATTCTTTCGGAAATTGTTTGCCGTCATAGAAAGTCAGCTCGAGCGAAGCGTTGTGCGGCTGCAAGAGAACATCGGGCACAATCACCTTGTCAGCCATTTCGGGGTGTTTGCCCGGTAAGCGGGGATCATGGTGATTGCCCATGTAATACCAGGGCCAGCCGTAAAAGCCATCTTCCTTGACAGAAGTGATGTAATCGGGGACCAGATTATCGCCGAGCATATCGCGCTCGTTCACCGAACACCAGAGCTGATTGGTGATGGGGTTGATGGCGATACCAACAGGGTTGCGAATACCGGCGGCATACACCTTGACGAACTTGCCTTCGGGTGTGTATTCGAGGATGTTGGCGCGGTGAAACTCCTTCGGGTGTGTATCCGGGTCGTCGACATTCGAACGCGAGCCAACCGCGACGAAAAGCTTCGTGCCATCCGGCGAGAAAACAACATCCCGAGTGGAGTGCCCGCCGGTGGGAAGTTCGGGAATGATGGTTTGCGCGGGACCAGTCGCCTTCAAGTCTCCGTTGCGATAAGGAAGACGCACTACGGAATCGGTATTGCCGATGTAGATCCACTGGGGATTATTGCCGGGCGGATAAAACGCGATGCCGAAATTGCCCTTCAGGCCGCTGGCGAAGAGAGATTTCTGCTGGGGCTTGCCGTCGCTCGTGATGCCGCGATAGACCTCTACGGTGCTTGCATCAGTCTCGGCGACAAACAAATCTCCGTTCGGGGCGCGGCGGATCTCGCGGGGGCCGGCCAACTGGTCGGCGTAAAGCTCTACTTTGAACCCGCGCGGAGCTTGCGGCCAGGCATCGGCAGGCTTCGCCACCACATCCGGTCCGTTAGAGGCGCCCTTAGTTGCGAAGGGTTGGGGCAAATCAGCAACGGTGATCTTGCGAAAAATACCGGGCTTCTCATCCTTGTAGCTGTGAAAAGCAGCCTGTCCGGTGATGACGTTTTTGACATTCGACTCGTCGGGCCGGGCAAGGATCAGCCCGGCGAGCAGAATCGAACCAAGCGTCGAGAACACGACTGCGGGGACGAGCCGCGGGTTAGGATTTCGCATAAGAGAGTACCTCGGAGTTTCTTTGAGGCCTCAAGTAAGCAGCAGGCCCTTCCCGAAAATATCAGATCAGACAGCGGCGGTTCGAGTATCCAGCCTTACTGTTGTGCAAAGCCTTCGTGAATCGATCCCTAGATGAAGTATGCGGTAGAGGGCGAGCGATGCTTCCTTGCAAGTTACTCGAGCAATTTGTTTGCTGTCTGAACTCTCGAACGGTAACTTTAGGGAAGAGACAAACGCTATGTATCAAGACAACAGCCGAGGCACGCTGCCCGCCGGAGATCGGGCGACCGTTTGAGCAATTCACATCGTCTAAAGGTCCCGGGCAACGCTGTTTCCCATCCGCGGCCGTTACTTCAGAGAGAAGGCTGGATTTCGCTTGATGGGACATGGGATTTCTCGATTGATCGTGAAGGGGCCGTTCACGATCTGCAGGACGTGCAATGGGATAAGTCGATCACTGTTCCGTTCAGCCCTGAGACAAGCGCCAGTGGAGTGAATGACCCAGGTTTCCACAGCGTCGTCTGGTACCGGCGCAATTTCAACACTCCGGAGCTGCCGTCCGGGAAGAGGCTTTTCGTGCATTTCGGGGCGGTGGATTATGCGGCCGTCGTCTGGGTGAACGGAACCAGAGTCTGTTCGCACGAGGGCGGCTACACTCCGTTCCGCGCGGACGTGACATCAGCTTTACGCGGCGAGGGAGTGCAGGAAATCGTAGTCCGGGCGGAGGACAACCCGGATGATCTTGCCAAGCCACGCGGGAAGCAAGACTGGAAACTCGAACCGCACTCGATCTGGTATCCCCGAACCACGGGCATCTGGCAAACCGTCTGGCTCGAGGTCGTTCCGGAAGCTTTCATCGACACGATTCTTTGGACTTCGAACCTGGAGCGCTGGGAAATCGGAATGGAAGCGCGCATCGGAGGATCTCTCAAAGGGCAGCTTGATCTGCTGGTCCGCCTGAGCGTCGAAAACCAGATCCTGGCCGAGGATACATATTCGGTGATCTCGGGCGAAGTGAACCGGCGGATTGCGCTCTCGGATCCGGGCATCGACGACTATCGAAACACGCTGCTGTGGAGCCCGTCATCGCCCACGATCATCGAGGTGGAGCTTCAACTGCGAGACCGGCATCGGAAGATCGTCGATCAAGTGAAGAGTTATACGGCGCTGCGAGTCATCTCAATCCAGGGTGACCGGTTTATTTTGAATGGCCGGCCGCTTAGCTTGCGGCTCGTTCTCGATCAGGGCTATTGGCCCGAGAGCGGATTAACAGCGCCAAATGATCAGGCTCTGCTACGTGACGTGCTGCTGGCCAAAGAACTCGGCTTCAACGGTGTGCGCAAGCACCAGAAAATTGAAGATCCGCGCTATCTGTACTGGGCCGACCGGCTCGGTTTGCTGGTTTGGGAAGAGATGCCGAGCGCGTACCGCTACACACACAAGTCAATTGAGCGGCTAACGCGCGAGTGGGTGGAAGTGCTCGAGCGGGATGCCAGCCACCCCTGCATTGTTGCCTGGGTGCCGTTTAATGAGTCGTGGGGCGTGCCCGATCTACCGGACAGTCCAGCGCAACGCCACTATGTTCAGGCGCTTTACCACTTAACGAAGACGCTTGATCCGACTCGACCGGTGGTCGGCAATGATGGCTGGGAGAGTGTGGCGACGGACATCATCGGGATCCACGATTATGACGATGCGCCCGAGCGAATCGGCACTCGCTACGGCTTGCAGGAGATTGAAGCGCGACTGTTCAAACGGGAGCGGCCGGGCGGCCGAATGCTACTGGTGGACGGCAAGGCGCATCCGAGCCAGCCGATTGTTCTGACGGAGTTCGGCGGGATTGCTTTCTCTAAGAACGGCAAGGAGGCTTGGGGATATTCACGGTCCGAGACGCCTGCTGAACTACTCGCACGCTACAAGGCGCTGCTCGAGACAGTACGAGCGCTGCCGGCGCTGGCCGGATTCTGCTACACGCAATTTACGGATACGTATCAAGAAGCGAACGGGCTGCTCTATGCCGATCGTACGCCCAAAGCGCCGCTCAAAGAACTCGCACTGGCAACCAGCGGGGCACGGTCCGATTATGACGTGCAAGCCGAAGCAGCCTGGCGGGAACGATTGATGCGCAACGTAGAGCACCATCCCACGCGATCGGACAGCGCAGGATCGAATCTCTCCTAGCGTGCTAGGGCGCGTCTCTTCGGAGCCAGCGTCCTTGTTCAAAGACATCACCCGCCTGCCCCCAGGTGCCGAACTTTGAAGCGAGCTGGCCGCCGTCGACGAGCAGCGACGCACCAGTGATGTAGGAAGCGAGATCAGAGGCAAGGAAGAGTACGGCGCGCGCAACTTCTTCGGCCTGGCCACCACGGCCAAGCGGGATGTGCTTGAAGTAATCGGAGAGTATTTGCGGCTCTGAAAAGCTGGAGGCAGTGAGGCGAGTTTGAATGAGGCCTGGGCAGACTGCATTCACTCGAATTCCGTACGGCCCGAGCTCGTTGGCGGCGGTGTGAAGGATGCCGAGCAGGCCGGCCTTGGTGGCGTTATAGGCAATCAGTTCAGGTTCGCCATCATAGGAATTCGTTGAGGCAGTGAGCACTATCGATCCGGTGCGAGCGTGTTTCATACTTTCGGCGGCAATCCGCACGGTGTGAAAGACTCCGCTCAAGTTGACCGCGACCGTGCGATCCCAAAGCTCGGTCGTGGTCCCGAATAGAGCTTCTTTAACGCCGATTCCGGCATTAGCTACCACAACATCGGGCTTTCCCACACACGAGAAAGCGGACTGGATTGAATCGGGATCTGCGACATCAATGGGACACGCCCGGGCGCCGATCGATGCGGCAACTTCGTGCGGCTGCTCACCGGGCAAGTCTAGAATCCAGACCGCTGCGCCGGCGCGCGCCATAAGCTGCGCAACCGCTAAGCCGATACCGTTTGCACCTCCGGTAACGGCGACGGTTTTTCCGGTGAAATCGAGCGCGATGGCCATCGCTGGATTGTACTGAGAATCGAAAACGAGGCGGCCCTGGCGAAGCGCGTCCTTGCGCGTGATAGAGGTGTGTGTTCTTCTCTCTATAGGGTTGGAATATGTCCGATAAAGTCAAAAGCTACGGTTCGCTTTTCTCTGCCATTTTGTTTCTGGGTGTGGCGCAAGTTGCGTTTGCACGGGTCGAGATCGCGCCGTGCAAGAACGGCTATTCGCCGGAGCAGCAGATTCAACTAGGACAGAAAGCCGTGCAGCAGATCTATAAGCAAATGCCGGTACTGCCCGATTCGAATCCGGTCACGCAGTATGTACAGCGGGTGGGCGCGAAGCTGGCCGCGCAGGCGCCCGGTTACAAGTGGCCATACAATTTTCACGTTGCGAACGTATCGGAAATCAATGCGTTTGCGCTACCGGGCGGATCTGTTTTCGTTAACTTGGGAACGATTCAAGCGGCGGCAAATGAAGCGCAGCTGGCGGGCGTGATGGGACATGAAATTTCGCACGTGGTGCTGCAGCACTCGGTGTGTAATGCGGTAAAGCAGCAGCGAGTTGGCTTGATCGCCGGGCTGGGCCAAGTGGCGGCAGGTGTGCTGTTAGGCGGTACGGCGGGACAGCTTGCGGGCGAGGGAATCGGGATGACGGCGGGGTTGGGCTTTCTCAAAATGTCGCGCGGGGCAGAGCGGGAAGCCGATCTGCTGGGAGTGGGGATCGCGTACGATGCCGGCTACGATCCGCATGGGATGTCGCAGTTTTTCGAGACTCTGCAAACGAAGTACGGCGCCGGCGGTTCGCAGTTCCTGAGCGATCATCCAAACCCGGGCAATCGAACCGAGTATGTGGATAAGGAGATCGCCTCCCTGGTGCCGCGCTCGAAGTATGTGACGACAACACCGGCTTTCACGAGCGTTCATCAGGAAGTGGCCAACATGCGGGCTTACAGTTCGAAAGAGGTTGCGTCTGGCGCGTGGAAAGGGCAGAGCCCGAATCAGACGGTTGGCTACAGCGTGAACCAGCCTCCGGCGCAAAGTGCTCCGCCGGCAGCTAGCGATCTGGAAGGCTCGGCTGCCTGGAAGACGTTCCGCGGCGCCGGTTTTACGATGAACGTTCCGGCGAGCTGGCAGGGATATGGAACTCAGACTTCGGCGATGCTTGCCCCCTCCGGCGGCATTGCCCAGTCTGCCGAAGGCGGGGCCGGGAATGTGATCTATGGAGTGCTGACGGACCGCTATCAGCCGCAAGGGCAAACCGATATCGAGACGGCGCTCGACGGCTTAATCAGCAACATCGTGCACGATAATCCGGGGCTGGTTCCCGGGGCACATACCGACATAACGGTGAACGGAGTGGCCGGGCACAGTGTCGAGTGCAACAGCACCTCGGGGAACAATGGCAAAGGTGAACACGACTGGATCGTTGCCTTTCCGCAGAACGACGGCACACTTCGGTACTTTGTGTTCGTGTCGCCGACCCCGGATTTCGAGAGGATGCGACCAACGTTTTCCCGAATCCTGCACACGATTAAATTGAGCTGAGGCGACGACGATGAATACTCGAAGAGCGACTAAGGCGCTGATTGCAATTGTTCTCCCGCTTTGCGTCCCGGCCGCGAGAGGCGAGGTGCGGCTCCCCAAACTGCTGGGCAGCCACATGGTACTGCAGAGGGACGAACCAGTGCATCTCTGGGGCTGGTCGGATGTTGGCGAGAATGTGTCGGCGGTTTTGAACGGCGTGACAAGGTCGACTACGGGGGACAGGTTCGGGCGTTGGAGCCTTTACCTGCCGCCGCAGCCGGCGGGCGGTCCGATACAGATCACGGTGACCGGCCAAAACAAAATCGTGCTTGAGGATCTGCTGATGGGGGACGTCTGGTTCGCATCGGGCCAGTCGAATATGGAAATGCCGCTGAGCGGATTCCCCGGATCCGCGGTGGTGATCAATGCCGCACAAGAGATCAGTGGCGCCAACAACTCGCAGATGCGGCTGTTTCTGGTCCGGCGTAAGGCGTCGGATGTGCCGCTTGCGGATTTCGACAGCGAGCGCGGGTGGACCGCCTGCACTCCGGAGAGTGCCGCAACTTTCTCCGCGGTGGCGTACTTCTTCGGGCGGGAGATTGCAGCCAGAGAGCACGTGGCGATTGGGCTGATCGATTCAACCTGGGGCGGTACGCCGGCAGAAGCATGGATGAGCCTGAACGGACTATCTTCGGATGCTTCGCTGATGCCGGTTTTTGCCGCACGCGCGGAGATGATCGACGAAGAGGCGGATGCCGCTTCGGTCATCGAGCTCGAGAAACGGGAAGATGCCGCGGCCAGGAGCGCGCATCAGCCAGCCCCTAAGCATTCCTGGCATCCGGATCAGGAATCGTGGGCGCCGGCAGGACTGTTCAACGCAATGGTGGCACCGGCGGTTCCCTACGCCATTAAAGGAGTGATCTGGTATCAGGGGGAATCAAACAGCGGGCCGGCGCGGGCACCCTTGTATGAAAAAGTGTTTCCGGCTTTGATTGCGGATTGGAGAACACACTGGCAGGAAGGAAATTTTCCATTCCTCTTCGTGCAAATTTCCAGCTTCAAGGCGGGACATTCTGAGAACTGGCCGGCGATTCGCGAGGCGCAGAGGCGAACGCTTTCGATAGTGAACACCGGCATGGCAGTGACGATTGACGTGGGCGATCCGGGCAATGTGCATCCCTCTGACAAACAGAGCGTGGGAGCGAGGCTGGCTCTGGCGGCGCGCGCGCTCGCATATGGAGAGAAAATCGAGTACTCCGGACCGCTCTTCCGACGAGTGAGCACCGAAGACCATTCGATTCGGGTTTGGTTCGACGATGCTTCGGGCGGTTTGTCGGCAAAGGGCGGCCCACTGGCAGGTTTTGAAGTTGCAGGCGATGATCGGAAATTTGTCAGCGCGACGGCTAGCCTCGACGGCGGAAGCGTTCTGGTTACCTCCGCCACGGTAGGGCGGCCCAAGTATGTGCGATACGGGTGGGAGAGCGTGCCGAATGCGAATCTGTTCAACGCGGCAGGCTTGCCGGCATCTCCCTTTACCTCGGAGAGCGAAATCCCAGAGCGCTGATTTGTTCAGGCGTGAAAGTATTTCTTTAGCTGGAGAAAGCGGATCTCGAACAGGTCGAAGCTGACCTTTGCGATAAGGAAGGTCACCGCCAGCACGACCAGCATGAACAGCAGAGCAAGACTAAGGCTTCTCTCGGGGCCTACGCCGGCATGGTTGGCGAACGACCGAATGGCGTGCAGCAAGGGCACGTGATAGACGTACATTCCATAGCTGTATTTGCCGAGAGTAGTGAGTGGCCCGGCGCAAAAGATCCGCTGCAGCCAGAGATGCGGCTGCGAGACGGTTCCGAAGGCTCTTAGAACAAGCGCTCCGAAAGCGAACGCGAGGAGCGACAAGCCAACAGTGTCGAGCAGGGCTTCGCTGCGCAAGACATAAAAGATCAGCAAGGCACCGGCTGCGGAGGCGGCTCCGATTCTATAGACGTGCGGCTTGATCCGTGCAAGAAACTCCGGATCGCGTACCAACGAGGCGAGGTAGGCGCCCGACAAGAAGCGCGTCCATGCGCGAAAACGTGTTCTCGATAACGTCTCGCGTGGTTCCTCCATGCAGGAAAAGTGCACATCGGATAACAAGCGCTCCTGCGATTCCGCAGAGGGCAGCGAGCCTGATGTGCCTTCGGGCAATTGCGAAGACACATAGCGACCACAGCAGGTAAAACTGTTCTTCCACAGCCAGACTCCAGAAGTGGCCGAGGATATTGCCGTGCCAGGTATCGCGGAGAAAAGGCCACCAGTTATTCAGGTAGACAAAGTAGAAGAATCTGTCGTGCGAAACCGGAAGCACGTAATTCAAAGTGCTCGTGAAGTGGGCAAGAACCAAGATCCCGGAAAGAACAAGATAGTAAAGCGGAAAAATTCGCAGCGCCCGCCTGGCATAAAACGAGCGGAAGTAGTTGGGTGATTCCCGGGTGTCGAGCAGAATGCCGGTGATCAGAAAGCCGGAGAGAACGAAGAATAAATCGACCCCGGCCCAGCCAATGCGCAATGGAGCGAGCAGTGCTTTGGCCCATAGGCTTGAGCGCGGCGCAAGGTACTCCATGTGATAGAGAATCACCATCAAGACCGCAAGGCCACGAACGCCGTCGAGTGCCTTGACGTGGAGGGCGGAGAGATTCCGGGTGCGCGTTTCTGCGGGTACAGCTAGAGGCTGTAAGAGCACATCTGGCATTTCTAATACCTTAGCCGAGGAACCGTAGTGATACGCAAGGACTGTTTCTAGGTTATAGTTCTTTTGATATGAGATTCGGCCTGTGTTTCCTGCTCTGTGCGCTGGGCGCGAGTGTTTCTGAAGCCGCACTGCCACCACTACTGGACCGAACGCTCTTCTTCGGCGACCCGGAGATTTCGAGCGCGCAAATCTCGCCGGATGGACAGTACATTGCGTTTTCAAAGCCGCTGAACAAGACGCGGAATGTCTGGGTGAAGAAAACGGAGGAGCCGTTCACTGCCGCGCGGCCTCTGACAGCAGATAAAACGCGGCCCATCCCGGCTTTCTTCTGGAGCCGCGACAGCAAGTACATCTTATTCGTTCAGGACAAAGCAGGCGACGAGAACTATAACGTTTACGCCGTGAGTCCGTCGGCGATGCCGGCTGCGGGCACGGAAGTTCCGGAAGCGCGCAATCTGACTGATGCCAAGGGTGCTCGCGCGGAGATCTTCGCGGTGCCGAGAAGTAAGCCGGATATTATCTACGTCGGGCTGAACGATCGTGACAAAGCCTGGCATGACCTGTATGAAGTGACCATTGCGACCGGGAAGCGCAAGCTTCTTCGCAAGAATATGGACCGGATCACCGGCTGGGTGTTCGATCTGAAGGATCAGCTGCGGTTGGCGACGCGTTCGGCTGACAACGGTGATACCGAAGTGATGCGCGTGGACGGGGACAAGTTCACGAAGGTGTATTCGTGCGGCGTGATGGAAACCTGCGCGCCCATCCAGTTCCACAAAGACGGGCAGCATGTGTACATGATCAGCAACAAAGGCCCGGAGAATGACCTGGTCGCGCTGAAGCTGTTTAATCCGCAGACACAGAAAGACGAACTGGTTGAGAAAGACCCGCAAGGGCGAGTTGACCTGAATGAGCCCATGTTCTCGGAAGTAAGCGATGCGCTCATCGCTACGGTTTACGTGGATGAGAAGCGGAAGATTTATTGGAAAGACAAAGCGTACGAAGCAGACTACGAATGGCTGAAAAGGCAGCTGCCCGGGAAAGAGATCAACTTTACCTCGCACACAAAGGATGAGACCCGCTATCTAATTACTGCAAATTCGGATACCGAGCCGGGCGAAACGTACCTGTTCGATCGCGGCGCAAAGAAGCTGACGCTTGAATATCGGATTCGCGAGAACATTCCCCGGGATCAACTAGCGACCATGAAGCCGGTACGGTACAAGTCTTCCGACGGTCTGGAGATCCCCGCCTACCTGACGTTGCCGAGCGGTGTGGATGCGAAGAACCTGCCGGCGCTAATGTTTCCACACGGCGGACCTTGGGGGCGCGACGAGTGGGGCTTCAACACCCTGGCTCAGTTCTGGGCGAATCGCGGCTACGCGGTGCTCTCGATGAACTTTCGCGGATCCACCGGATACGGAAAGAAGTTTCTCGATGCGGGTAACAAGGAATGGGGCCAGAAGATGCAGGATGACATCACCTGGGGCGTGAAGTACCTGGTAGCAGAGGGAATCGCGAATCCGAAGCGGGTGGGCATCATCGGCGGTTCGTACGGCGGGTACGCCACTCTGGCAGGGGTCGCCTTCACACCGGATGTGTATGCAGCGGCGGTGGCGATCGTGGCGCCTTCCAATCTGATTACGCTTCTCGGATCGATCCCGCCTTATTGGGAAGCGGCTCGCAAGATTTTCTACGAGCGTATGGGCAATCCCAATACTCCGGAGGGAAAGGCGCAGCTGGAAAAGCAGTCGCCGCTCAACTCGGCTGACAAGATCAAGACGCCGCTGATGGTGGTGCAGGGTGCAAACGATCCGCGAGTGAACAAAGCCGAGTCGGACCAGATTGTGATTGCATTACGCGATCGCGGATTCCCGGTAGAGTATCTGGTGGCGGACGACGAAGGACATGGATTCGCCCGGCCGGTGAACAACCTGGCGCTCTTTGCGGAAGCGGAGAAGTTCATGGCCAAGTATCTGGATGCGCGCTACCAGGAAGGCATGACGCCGGACGTAGCGACGCGGCTGAAAGAGATCTCGGTGGATCCAAAGACGGTGGTGCTCGCGAAGAAGCTGAACGCGAGTGCGATTGAAACGCCCAAGCCGGAGATGGAGCCGAAAGCCGGCACATACCGCTACAGCGCGAAGATTGCGGCCGGCACGCAAACCATGACGATGGATCTCGCGACGGAGATCAAAGCGGGCGATGCCGGATGGATCTTTGTCGATACCATGAAGGCGCCAATGGGCGAAGCCGTCGATACAGCCGTGGTCGATAAAGGAAGCCTGTTGATTCGCAGCCGCACGGTAAAGCAGGGGCCGATGTCGGTAGAGACCACGTATGCGGGCTCGAAGGTAACCGGCAAGATGACGATGAATGGAAAGGATCAACCGATCTCGGTCGATCTGGGAGGACCCGCGTTCGCAGAAGCGGCGGGCGCTCCGTTTGTGATCGGCTGTCTGGGGCTGAAGGACGGCTACTCGGCAAATTACCGGAACTTCGATCTCCAGAAGCAGAAAGTGAAGCTACTGCGATTGAACGTGAAAGGATCCGAGAAAGTGACGGTGCCGGCCGGGAGTTTCGATAGCTTTCGAGTCGAGATTACGAATCCGGATGATGCGGCCGAAAGGGTGACTTACTGGATTGCGAAAGACACGCGCAGCCCGGTGAAGATTGCTGCGACCATGCCGCAGATGGGCGGCGCAACGCTGACGGCGGAACTGCAGTAAGCGAAGAGTATAGAGGCTTAGGACCAGAATGCCCAACGGATCAAGGAGAGAATTTTTCAAGAGCTTCGCCATAGGAGCTGCAGCGGCCGGGGTTCTTGACAACGTATCGAGACTCGGTGCAGATCCGCTCGGGTTTCCGATCGGCTGCCAGACGTATCCGGTAAGGGAGATGCTGGCGAAGGACATCCCCGGGACGCTCAAGAAGCTGGCCGATGCCGGTTTTCAGAATATCGAGTTATGCTCACCGGTCGGATACGCGGACTCTGGGTTTGCCGGCTTTGCCAAATACAAAGGCAACGAGTTCCAGAAGATGTTGGGCGACATGAATCTGAAGTGCGAAAGCTCGCATTTCGATATCAACGAGCTAAGGAAGAATCTTCCAGGCAGGATCGCCTGGGCGAAGGATATCGGCCTGACGCAGATGTTGGTGCCGAGTCTCGATGGTCCAAAAAAGCCGACGATGGACGATGTGAAACGTGCCGCAGATGAGTACAACGACATGGCAGAGCAGTCGGCCAGGGCTGGGCTTCAGCAGGGATTGCACAACGAGGATTTCGAGCTAACGAGGGTAGATGGCAAGCGGACATACGACGTGCTGCTGGAACTGCTCGATCCGAAGCTGGTGAAGATGCAGTTTCAGGTATCGACAATTAGCGACGGGTACGACGCTGCCGAGTATTTCACGAAGTACCCGGGCCGGTTCTTCTCGATGCATGTGCAGGGCTGGTCGGCAAAGACGAAGAAGATCACTGCCGTGGGGCAAGGAACGCTCGACTGGCACAAGATCTTCACGGCTGCGAAGACGGGCGGACTGCAGAACTATTTTGTCGAGATGGATTTGGACTTGATGAGGGCGAGCGTACCCTATTTGCGCGGCCTGAATGTCTGACAGGCCGGGAACCCGGTAGAATACGAAGTAGGCCTACTGGCCCAGTAAATCCGGACACTATAGTGGCATTGATCGAGAGTGAGCGCGAACGGGACGAGCAGATCGGTCCTGAACGGCTTCTGCGCGACGATCCGAAGATTGCATCGGGAAAGATTGCGATTTTTCAGTATCTGACCGTAGCTGTCTTTGTGTTTCTGGTTTCGGGCTTCTGGAGATTGCAGGTGCAGAATCCGGATGTCTACAGCGAGGCGGCAGAACGAAACCGGATAAAGAGCACGCCGATACTGGCCGGGCGCGGAAAAATCCTCGATCGTGACGGGCGCGTCATCGTAGACAACAAGGCTTCCTACGCGCTGCTGCTAAATCGTGATCAGATCAAGCCAGAACACCTGCATACAATCGCAGCCGCACTGAGCATCGATCCAGCCGATCTGACGGCACGAATAAGACGGATGTCTTCAACGCCGCAGATCATCATTAAAGACCAGCTATCGCCTGACGAGATGGCCTGGGTGGAATCGCATCAGGATGCAAGCGCCTTTCCCGAGATGCAGGTCGTGCGGGCGTGGCGGCGGCAGTATCCGCAGGACGGTTTTGCGGCGCACGTAACGGGCTACGTAGGCGAAATCAGTGAGGCTGAGCTGAACGCGCCGCAGTTCATTGACTATCATCAGGGCGACATCATTGGCAAGGACGGACTTGAGCGGCAGTATGACTCGAGCCTGCGCGGGGTTGACGGACAGCAGCGGGTGCTGGTGGACAACATGGGCCGCGAGCGCCAGATGGAGAATGCGCAGGAGGCGGTGCCCGGCAAGGATCTGCGAACGACAATCGATTTGGACCTGGAAGCGGTCGCTGAATTGTCTATGCAGGACAAGCGCGGTTCGGTGGTGGCTCTTAATCCGCAGAATGGCGAGATTCTCGCGATGGTGAGCCGACCGACCTTCGACGCGAACAAGTTCACCGGCAGAATCAGCCGCAACGATTGGAACGCGATCGCGAACGATCCGCATAAGCCGCTGCTCAATCGCGCGATTCAGGCGCAGCTAGCGCCTGGCTCTACCTTCAAACCGATCATGGCCATTGCCGGACTCGAATCAGGCGTAATCGACGACGAGACCGAGTTTCACTGTCCGGGCGGAGCTTCATTCTACGGGCACTATTTTGCCTGTCACATTAAGCGCGGGCACGGGACTATCTCGCTCCATCGGGCGATCTCGCAATCGTGCGATGTTTATTTCTACAATGTCGGCAACCGGTTGGGCATCGACAAGATTGCGCACTACGCCGACCTGGCTGGGATCGGGCGGAAAACAGGAGTCGATCTGCCGAATGAGACGCAGGGAACGATGCCTTCCACCAAGTGGAAGATGCGCTTATCGAGGCAGAAATGGTATGCGGGCGAGACGATTTCGGTGGCGATCGGGCAAGGTGCGGTGACGGTGTCGCCGCTGCAGATCGTGTCTGCGCTGGGTGGGTTAGGAGTCGGTGGTGAATGGTACAAGCCGCATCTGGTGCGCGATCAGAAGGCGGTTCTGCTACGCGAAGGAAACTTCAACCCGGATAATTTGAAGCAGGTTATTTCGGGTATGTATGGCGTGGTGAACGAAGGCGGAACCGGACGGGCCGCATACTTGCCACAAGTGAAAGTCTGCGGGAAGACAGGCACGGCGCAGGTGGCGGCTACGGAGTTAACCAAGGGCGCCAAGATGCGCAGTGCGTTAGCGAATAACGTCTGGTTCGTGGGATTCGCGCCGATGGACAAGCCCGAAATTGCCGTGGTGGCGCTGTTTGAGAACGGCCAAGAGAGTTACAACGCGGTACCGATTGTGCGCGATGTGATCAAGGCGTACTTCGACAAAAAAGCGCGCGGCGGAGCGATGCCCCTACAAACTGCCGGGACGTTGCCGACGGCTACAAGGCAGCTTTTTACTTTGACAGCTTCCTTGAGCGCCGGGTTTACGGGCGCAGCAGGAATGCTTCACTAGTGGGTCTGTATCGCTGGTTCCGAGACCTTGACTGGCCGTTGATTGCCGTAACACTGGTGCTTTGCACGTTAGGTGTTCTTCAGATCTATAGCGCTACAGCCGGAACAAAGTGGCAGGATGCCTGGTGGAAGCAGATCTTCTGGGTGGGAACTGGCTTGTTGATGATGTGGGTCGCCGCGAGTATCGATTATCACGCACTGCTCGGGCGGGTTTTCTACCTATATATAGGCGCGGTGGTGCTGCTGCTGGCCACGGCTTTTGCCGGCAACAAGGTATTCGGCTCGACGCGCTGGATCAAACTTGGCGGATTTACGCTGCAGACGTCGGAGTTCGTCAAGATCGTACTTATTTTGCTGGTGGCGAAGTATCTGACCGATCTCAAGACCGAGATTCTGGAATGGAAGGATCTGGCAAAGCTGGCCGCTTACATTGCGGTGCCCATGGCGCTGGTAATGAAAGAGCCGGATCTGGGCACGTCCCTGACATACTTGCCGATCTTGATCTGTGGCGTGCTGATGGCTGGCGTGCGCTGGAAATACATCCTGATAATCGCCGGGGTTCTGCTAGTAACTTTGCCCATCGGGTATCATTTTCTTAAGCCTTACCAGAAGGATCGGCTGGTCAGCTTTATCTATCCTGACCGCGATCCGAAGGGGACGGGCTTTCAAGTGATCCAGTCGAGAATCGCTGTTGGAAATGGCGGCATGTGGGGCCGTGGAGCTAAGGAGAGCTCGCAGACGCATCTGGGTTTCCTGCCGGTGCCGCACACAGATTTTATCTTTTCTTCGTTCGCAGAAGAGCACGGGTTCGTGGGCATTGTTATTGCCCTGGTTTTGTATTTCCTGCTAATCATGCAAGTGGTGCAGAATGCGCAGACGGCCACCGACCGGGCAGGGTTGTTCATCTGTATGGGTGTGGCTGCGTTGTTGTTATTTCACGTATTAGTGAATGTGGGTATGGTGGTGGGGCGCATGCCTATTACTGGAATCCCGCTTCCCCTGATGAGTTCCGGGGGCTCTAATACGTGGTCGATTTTCCTGATGTTAGGTTTGGTAAATAGCGTCAGGCTTCGAAGGTTTGTTAACTGAGTTGGCCCTTCAAAAGGGCCGTTCGACTAATAAGAAGAAGTCGGGCTGACGGGAAGAAGAGTTTAGATTGCAAGCGAGTTTTCGCTAATTGTTGGACGATGTGAAAACGCATTCCAAGCGTGGATGTTATGTGAGTAAGACTCCATCCGCGTGCGGCAACCGATTTACTACACAGTTTCTTCGTTGAAATTGTTTAAGCGCGGCGCAATTCTGGAGTTCTTTTCAGTCCCATGATCAGCCTGATATGAGGCGGTGATCAATGAGTAAGGAATTGGTGATTGGCTCCAATCGCCACGAGACGAAGGTAGCGATCCTCGAAGAGGATCAACTTGTGGAGGTGTACTTCCAGCGCGCGAACGAATACTCGCTCGCGGGAAGCATTCACAAGGGCCGAGTGACGCGCGTACTTCCGGGGATGCAATCGGCCTTTGTCGATCTCGGGCTCGAGAGAGATACCTTTCTATACGTTACGGATTTCTTCGAGGAGAACGAAGATATCGATACGGTTTCCGATGAGAAGCCGGTTCGAAACGAGCGTGTGGAACGAGCTGAAAGAGGCGACCGGCGTGATCGAAACGGCAATCGCGAAAACAGCAATCGTGAAAGCAGCAATCGTGAAAGCAGCCATCCTGAACGACGGGACTTTGAACATCGGGAGGTAGAGCGACCGATTGCAGCGACAGCTGAGGCGGCAAAGCTCCCGATGGCGCTAGCCGAACTGGCGGAGGACGTTGAGCCGCCAGAGATGCTGGAGGGCGGCACAGTTTTCTCCGAACCTGGAGCCGTGAGTGGAGCGCCCCTGAGCCAGGCAAGCGAGCCAGCGGGAGAAGACCGCGGCCGATACGGAGACCAGCGTGGGAGGAGATCGCGCCGACGGCGGCAGCGGGGCCGAGGGTTTCCCGAAAACAAATACGCGCAACCGGGCGCTCGCGAGAGTCAACCCGCCGCGGAAGTTCGGCCATATACGACTCCGGTAGCGGAAGCCGAAGAGAGCGCAGGAGTGATCGTGCTGCCAGGTGAATCGCTGGCCAAATACCGGTCGGCTCCGGCAACTGTCAGCGCAGCGGGAGCGGCGCCGCAGGAGGAATCGCAGCCGAACGAGGATGAGCCGGACACCGGTTACGGAGATGCTGGCGCGGAGACTGAGACAGGGCCTGAGGAGACTGCAGAGGAAGAAGAGGATCTCGAAGCAGAAGCTGAGGAGATCGCGTTCACTGACCGGATCCTTTCGCATCATGAGGATCCATCCCCGGCTGCAGTCGACGAGAAGATCGCTGCAGTGACAGAAGATTTTCCGGCGGAAGAAGAAGGTGAGCGTTCCGCAGCGCCTAGCGATGAGCGGCCGCAGGCAAGTGCGTTTGAATCGCAGCCATCCTCGTCGTGGAGCCATTTGCAGGCTGCCGAATCAGGGTTCCTCACAAGTGGCGCTGAGCACGAGCCAAGTGATTCGCCCGTGTTGGACAGGCAGCCAATTGCCCTAGACGAATTTGAAGTGCTGGCGATCAAAGAGGGACTGACGGGCCTCGACGAACCGGTGTTGGACAACATGCCGGAGCTGGCCGAGGAGCGCGCGGATAACGAAGCCGAGACCGAAGCCGAAGAGAGCGAGCTCCCACTTGAGGAAGACTCGAGCAAGCCGGCTGACGCAGAAGGACCAGCTCAAACAGCGAGCGTACGGGAGCAAGGCGGGCGCTACATGCACCGTCTTTCGCGCCGCACAAGACGGCGTAGAGGCGGCAATCGGTTCGGCCCGCAGTCACAGGGTCCGGCGCAAGATGGTTCGATTGAGCCGAGGAAACCAGAGACGACAAATCCGGTTGCCAGCGCGGGCGCAGCACTCGCGCCTGAGCCGCGGATTGAGCCGCGCATAGAGACACGGCGGCCGGTCGAGGACGAAACAGTAGTCAAGGTGGAGCGGGCATATCCCTCCATCTCCGACCTGCTAAAACCGGGCCAGGAAATTATTGTGCAGATCGCCAAGGAGCCCCTCGGACAGAAGGGCGCTCGCATCACCTCGCACATCGCCTTGCCGGGCCGCTTTGTCGTGTTCATGCCGAGCGTCAGTCACCTGGGCGTCTCGCGTAAAGTGGCAAGCGACGAAGAGCGGCAGCGGCTGAAACGCATTTTACAGACTCATCGCGCCGGGACCACCGGCGGCTTCATTGTGCGCACGGCGGGCGAAGGAGTGCCTGAAGAGGAGATCGCCGCCGACATGAATTTCCTCTACAGCCTGTGGCTGGACATTCGCCAGAAGGCTGAGAAGAAACCTGCCCCGGCACTATTGCACTACGATCTCGATATCGTGCAGCGTATCTTGCGCGATCAGGTGACTGACGAGTTTAAAGCGATTTGGGTCGACAACGAAGATTTGTACGAAAGCGTGCTCACTTTCATGCAGCGCTTTCAGCCCGCGTTTGTGAGCCGGGTGAAGATGTACACGCGGTCCGCACCGATTTTTGACGCCTTCAATATCACGCAGGAGCTCGAGAAGGCGCTGCGGCCCAAGGTCTGGCTGAAATCAGGCGGCTACATCGTGATCAATCAAACCGAGGCGCTGGTGGCGATCGATATCAACACCGGCAAGTACGTAGGCAAGTCGAACCGGCTGGAAGACACGATCGTCAAGACAAACACCGAGGCGATCAAAGAAATCGTCCGGCAGATACGTCTGCGCGATCTGGGCGGGATCATCGTAGTCGATTTCATCGACATGGACGAGCGAAAGAACCGGCAGAAGGTGATGCAGGCTCTGGAAGAGGCGATGCGCGCCGATAAAGCGCCTTACAAAATTCTGCAATTCAACGATTTCGGTCTGGTGGCAATTACGCGAAAGCGCGTGAAGCAAAGCCTGGAACGGACGCTGTGCTCGCCTTGCACGCATTGCGAGGGCGCAGGCTACGTGAAGAGCGTACAGACGGTAATCAGCGAAATCTTGACGGAAGCACAGAAGATCGCACGGGCCATCGAGGGGAAGGATGTCGTGCTGCGGGTGCATCCCGATGTGGCGAAGGTTCTGAAAGCAAGCAGTAACCAATATCTGGAAGAGCTCGAGGAAATCCTTGGCCGGCCGGTGCTGGTGAACAGCGACTCGTCACTGCATCAAGAGAAATTCGATCTCGCCTAAGCGCCCGAACTGGATGCTAGACTGAGAGCGTTTTGAGAGGCTGATCTCCAAATGCCTGCGCGCTCATCCGGCGCAGGTCAAAAAGAGCAGCCGCAAACTCCCAGGAGAGATGGCCGAGTGGTTGAAGGCGCACGCTTGGAAAGCGTGTTTAGGGGAAACTCTAACGTGGGTTCGAATCCCACTCTCTCCGCCAGAAAAAGTCGACTCTTTCGTTAGCTGGCGGTCCTTAAGCCACTGAAACGAAGGGTGCTGAGTTCGGACTCAACTCCAACTAGTTGGTAAGTCGTTCACAGTCTGGCTGATACTTCTTAGCAGTGCTTCGGGAAAGCTTGTTTGGATGTCTTGGGATCGAAGGAATCCCATGGACAGGTGTCTATCTCGGTCGCTCGCGGCGAAGTGGTTATCGCACAGAAGATGAATCCACTCCGGTAGTCAGCGGGCGGAACTGAGGCGGACCTTCGTCGGGGAGATCGTAGAGCACCCAGGAAGCGGCCATCTCTTCGGAAGTGGGCTCTCCCCAGCGGACCGTCTTCGTGGCATCAGGATTGGACGGATTGTTAACGGAGTTATCGAAATGCGCCGTGACGATCAGGCGGCTTCCTTTGGGCGCATCGATCGGATCCCTCAGTTTATATTCAATCTGCCAGTTGAAGTCATATCGCGGGATGGCGAGGAGGGTCTCTTTGACGGCGTCGGGGCGCATCAGTTCCCATTTCATATCTTTACCGCGAAAGTGCATGTGAGGGGTGAACGCGAGGAGGCGGGCGTTCTGTTTAAAGTCGTAGCAGAAAGTAACCTCATGATTCGATGCGCCAGCGGGTATCTGAAACAGATAAGCATCCATGTCCAAGCGGCGTAGGACCTTCTTTGGAGGATCCTTGGCAAAAATGAAGCCTACGCTCGAGCGATCCTTCTCCTCTCGCCCGGTGCCCTTGGCATAGTGAATCTGAAACGTGATTGTCGAGCCGGCCGGGATTAGCCGCGCATAGCCCGCTGGATAAACCTCAGGTGCGCGTCCAGGAACGAATGTTGCCAGCTCTTCGGCTTCTTCGTGGAACTTCTGATCAGGAAGCCCGCCCTCACCAAGCTCCCGGCAAGCGTCGTCTATTACCAGAACACCCGGGCGAATGTGCCGCACGCTACCCTCCTTGAAGGTGAGCCGATCGAATAACGAAGGTGCGGAACCAGCTCCGGCCTGCGGCAACTTTGGCGGAGCTACGTACACGTGAGCGTGATGAACGACGCGGCGGTTGCCCGGCTTCAACTCAACAGCTGTGATCCAAACGTCCTCTTTGAAGTTGGTTGGAACAGTGAAGTTCTGGTAGTCGTCCGTGGCGTTCGCCGTAATCGTGTAATCGGCCGCCATCGAGAAAACGGCGTCAGGTCTGCCGATTCGCCAACCCTCTACGAACGCAGGCGCGGCGGGAAGATCGCTCGGGTTACCTTCTTTTGCGCCTTGCTCCGCCCAGGTACGGATCAGATCGAGTTCTGCTTGGGTGAGGCTCGGATCATTTTGGAAATGCCCATACCGGGGATCAGCATGCCAGGGCGGCATGCGTCTGGTAAGCACCGCCTGACGAATGGCGCTCGCCCAGGGACGTGCAATTTGGTAGGTCAGCAGGGACATGGGCGCAATGTCGCCGGGGTGATGACAGCCGACGCACTTCTTGTAGAGGATCGGAGCAATGTCCTTCGAGAATGTGACTTCGGCGGCCGAGGCATTCATCGCGCTGAGCGCAAGGACCAGAAGCATAGCGATTTTCATTTGCCGTATCCGGGTTTGGCCTTCCGCTCACTCGGGCAGTTCAGTTCAGTAGAACATTCCAGGATCAAAGAAGCAACGCGTCCAGCGAGGTGAGCTCTACCATAAACGGAAACTTACTGAGGTGCAACCCAGCCGGTGGAAAGCTCGACGCGCAGCGGCACCGTTCCTATGTTCTTGCCTCCATACTCGGCAGAGATTGTAAATTGCTGCGAGCCGGGCAACTTATCAGCGGGCGCAGTGGCCTGAACGCGGGCATAGTACTGGCCGTGCGCAGGAACGGACGCAGACGCAAGAGGAGAAACATCAAAGCCCTTCGGCGCCCGTACGGAAAAATTCACGGAAATCGGCGAGTTCAGGGGATTGTAGATGACCAGTGGTATCAGAAATTCTCGGCTCACGTGAACCGAAAGTTCCGGCGTAACGATGCCGGCTAAATGGTCAAGCCCGTGGGCTTGCCAGAACCTGTGATAGTAGCTCCATGGGTCGCCTATCTCAACGGCAGGCTGTGAGTAATGGGGGACGCTATAACCCGGGTGAGGCTGGTAAGGGATGCCGTCGGGCACCACGTTAGCAAAAACATCGTCGGTGGCCTTTGAAGGCACAAGAGACTTGCCGAAAATGAACCGGACGGGACCGCTGATGATTTTCGCGATTTCACCTGATGAACTCTCCAGTGTGTGGTTGTCGATTTCACTCTGAACTTTTCCTCCGCCCTGGGTCACATGGTAAGTATTCTCCTTGGCCGCCATCAGTGCATAGCTGATGTGGTGCGAGGGAGAGATCTCTTGGGACGAATACTGCGGGCCTCGCCCCTCGAAGATATTGTGCGTGGGGTTGTGGAAGTAATAGAGTTTCTCCGGCTGCCAAGGTCGAAGGCCCTCTGTTAGATTCATAGTCTTATCCGGATACGTAGCGGGGGAGACCTGCTCAGGAAAGGCGGTCGGATCTCCCGCCAGATCGAAGGCTTCGGTTGCCAGCACGCCAGCAGCCTGATGATCCGCGTGATTCTCGCCGGTTGTGAAATCCGGCAGCCAAGTCAATATGACCGACGGCCGCGTGATTCGAACGACGCGGACCAACTGGTCTAAGCAGAGACCATGAACGCAATGTTCGAGGGAGGTCAAGACATTCTGGCTCGCCGTGTCATGTCCGCTAAGAAACCAGACGTTCGAAATGCCTAAGGACGCCAGCGCTCGCCGCCCTTCGATCTGGCGAAGGTCACCTAACGCCGCAGCCTGTTCAGGGCCTACTTCGTTATTTCCGCCATCGCCGCGAGTTTCGAATACCACTGCCACTTGCTTGTTGTGTTCGTAGATTTCACGCGCCAGATAGGCGCCCACCATGACTTCGTCATCAGGATGCGCGACAACTACGAGAATGTCGGCCTTAAATCGCGCATCAGGCGGGCGATTGTTCCAGGTGTAGGCGTCCGAGTTGCTTACCTCCTGCGACAATGCTGGCTTCGAGCTCAGTACGGCTAGCAGCCCGAGAACAAAAACAACCACAGTTGTACCGACTTCACACACTCGCTTCATGAATGCTCCCCAAATGAGTATCTACTTCGAGCTGAAAATTCCTGCAAGCGTGCAGCGGGTCACCTGGACCTAAACAAGGCAGCCGATTCGCGGAACAAATCACCCGAATCCAGCTCGCCGCGGCTTACAGGCACTCGGCGCGAGCCTAACACGCGAATGAAATTCCGGAAATAAGTTGGCACCCCCTGCGAAGGATAAGCTGCGCCCCTCGTGACGTTGTAGTGCAAATGAGGAAACAGGGAGTCTCCTGAAAAGCCCACTTTCCCGAGTAACTGCCCGGCTACGACCTGTTCCCCGGCATGAACTGTTGCAGAGTGCGGTTGCATATGTAAAAGCCAGCTAACGCGGCCGTCCGGATGCTTTAGCTCTACATAATTTCCGAACCCATTCGGATCTTTTGCCTCCATCACAGCGGGAACTTTCGCTTGCGTCGTCACGCCCGCGCCTGAACCGCCATCGAACGTCGTTTCGAAAGTGTTCTCTTCCACATCCGATACTGCTGTGATTACCTTTCCACCCTCCGGCGCAAAGATTGCTTGTCCATAACTGAACCAGTTTTCCTTGGCTGCGGGACTCTTCTCGAAGAGCGCGCCAGCCGGTGTCGTTTCCATGAAGTCGTAAGCATAAAGGTTCGCTGAAACGGCTGAAAGCGGATCCGCTCGAAATCTGGCCGCCAGGTTATACCGCCGATGATGCGAAAAATAGTCATGGCCATCCTGCACCACCACCAAACCCCGCAATGGGGGCAGAAACGCGTCAGGCGCATAGTCCTGCGGCGCGACATCGACAGAAACTGTGGCGTCCGCCGATAACGGCACCGATGGCGCTACATGTCCTGTCTCGTTGAATAAGCATTCCAAGTGCATGCGCCCTAGTTCGATCTCTGGTCCAAACTCATAGAATGGCTGATACACGTCGATCACGCCGCCCGGCCGTAGCTGCCGGTCACCGACGACGTTCAGTGCCGGCGGACGACCATTTTCATTGAGCTCACGCTTCAATTCAAGCCGCCCCGCGCGATCGAATACGGAAACTCTGATCGCAATCAGGTCGTAGCTCACCGTGCTGCCATTTTGGACCAGCAGGTCGAAGTTGACACGTTGCTCCTTTCCGCGCTGCTCAATAAACGGACGGGCAGGAGACACCGCAACTCGCAGATCAACCGCCCGCGGACTCTGCATAAACAGCCAACCCAGCCCAGCGACCGAGGCGATCCACTTCATTTCATAAGCCTAATGCCTGACGACCCACGCATAGCCGACCGCTTGCAGAGGCGAAGCGGCACGGCAGGTCTCACGTGCGTTGAGCGAGTAAACCGCGGTCTACGGCCCGGTGACAAGCTCCAGCAGCCGCACGGTCTCAGCCTTCTCCTTGGAGTTCTTGAAAGCTTGGACCTCTAATTTCTCCTCCGCGGTCCGGCCTTGATGGTGAAGGATCTGAGCCAGAGCATAGTGTACCTGCGGATCCGTACCGTCGAGGCGGATGGACCGGCGCAGAAAGCTCTCGGCCAGATTTTCTTTCCCTTCCGCTCGGTACAGCTTACCGAAAGCGCGGCTCACCAACGGATCGTCGGGGAAAGTGGCGTGCAATTTTTGCAGCTCGTTTGCTGCGTCCGAGTAACGCTGAAGCCGAATCAGCAGTTCCGCGTACTTGGTCCCGAGATACGGTCCATTGAAATGAGTTAAAGCTTTCCGGTACGCCTCCAGTGCCTCTTCCGTGGCGCCCGTGCGTTCGTAAAGTGTACCGAGCAGCCCCCAAGCTTCAGGCTGGTTGTCAAGCGTACCGACCGATTGCTTCGCCCATCGAATCGCATCTTCATCGCGACCTGTCATCTCATAGAGCACCGCGCGGCCATACTCGATTAGCGGCGAGCTCGGCATCTGTTCGGAGGCTTGGCGAAGAACCGCCTCGGCATCGTTATCTCTACGGCCTTCCGTAAACACCATGGCCAAGCGGAAATAAAGGTCCGGATTCTCTGGGTAAGCCGCAATGCCTTCCTGCAGCGCTTTTATGGCGGCGGGAAGATCGCCCGCCAGGGCCAGTGCGGACCCCAGAAGTTGAAACACGGAGGCGCTATCGGGCTTGCCGCATTTCTGAAGAACGGCAACGGCTTCCGGATAATGGGCCAAATGGAAAGCGGCTGTCGCCTGCGCCAGGTAAATCTGTTCCAGAGGCGGATGACCGGCGGCAGCTTCGGCCTTCTTCAGGATGGATGCGGCTTCGCTGTAGCGTCGTAGTTTCAGAAGAAGCAGGCCCAGGTTATAAGCCGCTTTACCGCTTTCAGGTTGCTGTCGAAGCCTGCGTTCCAGCAGTGCGGCGGCTTCGCTTAGCTTTCCACGGACAGCGTAGTTCATCGCCAGATTTTCCAGCGCAGCCGGGAAATCCGGGCTGAGCGCAAGCGCCCGTTGGTACCAGACAGTCGCCTGGTCGTGATGAGCAGCCGCATCCAGCACTCCGCCGATGGAGGTGGCGAGCTGAACGTCATGCGGGTAAGCTTTCCAGAGCAAATTGAACTGGGCCAGCGCATTCGCCGGATCACCTTGTCCCAACTGATCGACAGCAGCCTGAAACGAGGAGAGCCACGGCATCGGCTGCGCAACGGCGAAATCCTGCAGGAAAACAGTGAACAGTAAAAACACTCGGCACAGGCGGAATAGTGCGCAGCCCATATGAGAAAACAATGTTAACCCGGTGCGAGAGCCATGCAGACTCGTCTCTCTGAGCTAGGGGCGGTGCTCCACATCAAGATATCCATTGACACTGCCTTTGACTGGTGCTAAAAAGGTCTAGATCATTGGTCTAGACGTTTACTCAAGTCCGAATCTCTCAGGGAAAAAGACATCCCGAGCAGGTTGAAAGCTGCGGACGCGATCAGGGGGTACACATGAATTGCAGTCGGCGAGCGAGCGTATTTATATTCACTCTGATTGCCTCGCTCGGGGCAGCTGTCTCCGGGTTAAAGGCGCAGGTCTCGAGCACCGGTTCTGTTCAGGGGACAATCATGGATCAGAGCGGGGCAGCAGTTCCGGATGCCGATGTGATCCTATCGAACCTCGCGAACGGGCAAGTCTTGAATGCGCATAGCAGCACGTCCGGAGAGTTCAGCTTCGCGATTGTTCCGGTGGGACGATACACGCTCGAAGTGACCCGGCCGGGCTTCAAAGCGTACCGCCAGACCGAGTTCCAGATCGAAGCAGCATCGCCGGTCAAGTTCACAATTCCGCTGACGATCGGGCAGATAAGCCAAGAGGTAACGGTTTCGACAGCTCCTGTGGCCATCAACACCGTGACGGCGAGCGAAGGTAACACGGTCACATACAAGCAAATGAACGATCTGCCTTTAACGAACAGGTTGTTTACTCAGCTTGTGCTGCTCGAGCCCGGTGTCTCCTCATCGATCAATCAGACACCCGGTTTTGGCTCAAATTCATCAGTCAGCTTCAGCCTGAACGGAGTGCGCTCGGATGAAAACAACCTGATGATCGACGGTATTCGCAATCTGGATACTTTTGGAGGCAACGCGTTTGTCACTCCGAACCTTTTTGCGGTCAGCGAGTTCAGGATAGAGAACAACTCTTATGAAGCCGTGACGGGGCGGTCGGCCGGCGGACAGGTGAACCTGATCTCTCGGTCCGGCACCAATCAGTTCCATGGAAACGCCTTTGAGTTCTTTCGCAACGATGCTCTGAATGCGCGTAATTTCTTTGCGTCGTCTGTTCCGGAAAACCGCTACAACGATTTCGGTTATGACGTCGGGGGACCGATCAAAAAAGACAAGCTGTTCTTCTTCTGGTCAGAGGAGTGGCGGCGAATTATTCAGAGCGGAGGAACGAGACTGGCCGTTGTTCCAACACCGGCAGAGCGAGCGGGAGACTTCAGCGCCCTGCTTGCAGGCCCGAATCCGAAAATTATCACAGACCCGAATGGGGTTCCGTATCCGAACAACGTGATTACGCCGGCCCAGCTGGATCCGAATGCACAGCTGCTCTTAAAGTACTACTATCCGCAACCAACGCCCGGGTTCCACAATGGCTCGTTCAACTTTGTATCGTCGCTACCGGACTCGACGCGCTGGCGCGAAGAGTCGCTGCGTCTGGACTATCATCCGAGCGACAAGTTAACAACATATGTACGCCTCACGCAGGACAATGTCACGCTGCAGAATCCGTACGGGCTATTTGGTGAGAATCCACTTCCGAACGTCGGTTCTTCCAGCCAGGTGTACCCGATTTACCAGATCGCTTTCAATGTCACCTATTCGCCGAAACCGAACTTTATTTCAGAATTCGTGTGGGGCATCTATCGCGACAACGATAAATATCTGCAGAACGGTCCTCAATCGTGCCGGTGTAACGCTCCTGGGCTGGGCATCCCGGAGCTGTTCCCGCTAAACGAATTGAATCGGATTCCAAGCCTTAACTTGGGCCAGGGCTACGCCGGAATCGTGGAACAGTGGTTCTTCCATAACTACTCGTACAGCATGCCGTTTGAGAGCAACAACACCTGGATCCACGGGCCTCATCAGGTGCAGTTTGGAATCGTCTACACACGGGAGGGAAAGAGCGAACTGGCGAACCCGTCGAGCAACAACACCAATGGTACGTTCACTTTTAACGGCCAGTACACGGGCGACGCGCTGGCCGATCTGCTCACAGGCCGAGCGTATAACTACACCGAAACGGCACTTGATCCTTTCGGGAAGTACCGTTGGCATAACGTTGAGCCCTATGTGCAAGATCAATGGAAGTTGTTGCCGAATGTGACGCTGACGGCTGGCGTCCGCTATGAGTATTACCAGCCCGAGTACGAGCTCACCAACCTTTTTGGCTCCTTCGATCCGGCTCTGTATAACCCTGCGCAGGCGCCGATAGTTAATCCGGACGGCAGCCTGATTCCTGGCACCGGCAATCCTCTGAATGGCGTGATCGTCGCAGGAAAGAATTCCCCGTACGGGCGCGCGCTGTTCCCCTCGCATAAGAATGTGTTTGCGCCGCGTATCGGATTAGCATGGGATCCAACCAATTCGGGCAAGATGTCTGTTCGGGCCGGCTACGGAATTTTTTATGACAGGTGGGGTTCGTTCAGCCAGTTTGGCGGCTTCAATCCTCCATTCAACAGCTCAGTGAACATCTTCGGCACGACGCTCAGCAATCCGGGTGGAACCACAGGAGCTCTTTATCCATCGGCTTTGAGCGCGGCCGAACCGCCATGGAAGTACCCGCAAGTGCAGAAATGGTCGTTCAGCGTACAACGAGACATCGGTTTCAATACGGCTCTCTCGGTCGCGTATGTGGGAACGAAGGGCACCCATCTGTTAGGCGCAACGAATCTGAACCAGCCATATCCAAACGTGGACGTGGCCTTGGGCAATATCTCTCCTGATGCCGTAAGACCCTTCCCCGGCTTTTCGACAATTACGGCCTACGAGAGCAGATTCAATTCGAACTACAACTCTCTCCAGGTTTCGGCTAACCACCGGCTGAGCAAAGGCATCGAGTTCCAGGCCTCGTACACATATTCGAAAACGCTGACCGATAATTCGAGCGCCTGGAGCACCCCCCAGGATTCGCGAAACATTCGCGCCGAGAAAGGACTGGCCAGCTTCGACGTCCCGCAGGTGCTCACGGTGAATTATGTGTGGGACATACCAGCCTTTCAAAACAGCAAAGGTATAAAACACGCGGTTCTAGGTGGATGGGAGGCTTCTGGAATCGCAAACATTCAATCCGGCTTTCCGCTGACCGTGACACTGCCCACCGACAATGAAGGAATCGGAGGCGGGCTCGAGCGGCCGGACCTGATTGCTAATCCAAGCGGACCGAAGACCCTGTTTCAATGGTTCAATACGGCTGCCTTCGCCACCCCGCTAATCGGCACTTTCGGGAACTCGGGGAACAGCGTAGTTCGCGGGCCAGGAACGATCAACTGGGATTTTGGGTTGTCGAAGAACTTCTCGGTTACCGAGCGAGCGAATCTGAAGTTCCGCAGCGAGTTCTTCAACATTCTGAACCACCCCTCTTTCACTTCCGTCGACACGGGGCTGGGCGACTTGAACTTCGGGCAAATAACCGGAGCATCGTCACCTCGATTGATCCAGTTTTCCCTAGAGCTCAGCTTTTGAAGTACCACGCCAAACAGGGCCATCCGACCTCCAGGAGAGAGTTTGTGCTCGCCACAGCGGCCTTGTGGCAAGCCGCTGTCCTGCGTGCACAGGAGCACAGCCACTCTTCTGAGCCGGCCCACGAAGCTACTCCTTACAATTTCGTCTTCTTCAAAGAGGACCAGAAGGAGACGCTCCGGCTGCTGATGGCGCAGCTGATTCCGGCTGACGAGCGTTCACCCGGCGCAGAGGGAGCCAAGGTCGACGAGTACATCGATTTTGTCCTGCTCCACGCAGATCCGCAGGTTCAGAAGACCTGGTCCACCGGATTGGCACGTTACCGCGCGGCCACTGCCGGAAAGAGCGCGGCCGAGGTCCATTCGTTTCTCGAGAAACAGGCTCTGCAGGAGTTTGCACCCGCGAGCGACGATGAGACGTTCTTCGTCATTTTGAAAGCTGTGGTTACGGAGGGATTCTATACATCGGCTGCCGGCATCAATCAAGAGCTGGGCTACAAGGGTCTGACTTTCCTGATGGATTTCAAGGGCTGCACTCACTCAAGCCATCATGCGCCAGAAGATTGGCACCCAATCCTCCGACAGCCAAAGGAAGCCTGATCTTTGTTTGAGATAGTTCGTCCCCAACCTGTCTACGACGTCGCAATTATCGGATCCGGCGCTTCGGGCGGCATGACGGCTCACGTCTTAACGCAGCAAGGGCTGAATGTAGTGATGCTCGAAGCGGGTCCACTGCGAAGTCCCGGCGAGTTTCCGATTCACCGCGTGCGCCGGTGGAACCTGCCGTATCGCGGTTTGCGTGGCGACTACATGGAAGAGTGGCTCGCCGCCGCGCACTTCTTCGCTGACCCAAAGAAGGAGCCTTACGCGGCCGAGGGCGACGACGGGTTTGAATGGATTCGCGTACGGGCAGTGGGTGGGAAATCACTTTTTTGGGCCGGGGTAACGCCGCGCTTTTCTCCTGACGAATTTCAGCCGCGAGACGATTACGACGCCCGATGGCCAATTACGTACGAGGAGGTCGCGCCGTACTATGACCGCGTGGAGGAACTGATCGGCGTGACAAGCACCGGAGGCGGCGCGGGTGCTTTTCAACCAAACAAGGGGCTCGGCCAGCAAAAACCAAACTGCGCCGAGGTGGAGCTGACCAAGGCTGCTGAGTCTCTGCCAAACCGGGGCTTGAAAGTCTTGCCCATACCGAAAGCAATCCTGCCGGTGGACTACCGCGGACGCCCGAAATGCCATCACTGCGGACCGTGCTGGCAGGGTTGTGATAGCGGGTCTAAGTTCGATTCAATGCGCGTGTTCGTCCAGAAAGCACAACGGACGGGCAAGCTGACCTTGTTGACAAATGCACGTGTTCGTTCTCTTCAGCTAGGGAAAGACAACCGCATCCGCTCCGTCCATTACTGGGACGTAAACGACCGAACGTACCGGGACGTTCGTGCGCGTGCATTCGTCTTGGGCGCTGGTTGTCTCGAGTCCACACAGATACTGCTTAACTCCGGAGTAGCAAACTCGAGCGGGCGCGTCGGGCACTATCTCTCAGAGCATTTATATGGAGCAGTGGGCGGATATCTGCCCCAGCTGATGGGAAGACCCATCGTAAACGAAGACAGCAATGGGTCGAACATTTTCATCCCCGACCTGACACGGAACTGGCGCGGGAACAAGTTCATTCGCGGCTATCAGATCTACCCCACCGGCGGCATCCCCGACACAACACTGGTGGGTCTGAATATTCCTGGTTTTGGTCAGGAATGGAAGAAGAGAGTTCGCCAGTACTATCCGGCCGAAGTATCCGTGCTGATGCAGGGAGAAGTTGCGCCTCACTTCGACAACCGCATGGAAGTGGATACGAACTTACAAGACGATGCCGGTATTCCCGGTGTGCGGTTTCACTTCAAGTGGCGCGACAATGAGCATGCCATGTTCAAAGATTTTCTTGAAGTCGGGACGGAAATCCTCAAAAAAGCAGGCGCAGAAATGCTCCCTTCCCGGCATCCGAAGCCCTTCCAACCGGGCGCCTCAATCCATTACGTTGGGACAGCGCGCATGGGGAATGATCCGAAAACATCGGTGGTCGATCGTTGGAACCGGACGCACGATGTTCCCAATTTGTTCTTGCATGATGCGGCAGTATTTGTCACGGCCGGCAATCAGAATCCGACCCTGACCATCATGGCGCTGGCAATGCGATCGAGTGAGCGGATAGTTGAGTCTTGCAAGAAGGGTGAGCTTTAGGTTCGCCTGATCGACTGAGGTCATTTCCCGGAATTCGTCACACCCGAAGTCTCTGCCGCTATCCTTCGGCGGAACGCTTTCGCCGCAGTGAGTGTACGATCGCGCTGTATAAGTCGCCTCTATAAATTGCTCTCGTCAATTCCAGCGCCTGCCCTGCATCCGTGTGCGTTCGACGATTTACCGCGAGCACGGCAGCGCTCCCGGTAAGCCCGAGTAACTTACGATCCGCCGCCGTGGCCAGTTCAGCGGAGATCTCCTCCATGCAGGCTTCGGGTATGATTCCGTAGTTCTGTTCCAGCACGGCGTAAAGGGAGTGTTTCACAATATCGAACTGTTCAAGACCAGGACAAAGGCGCTGAGGAATTCGCACAGTCTCGACCGCAATAGGCACTTTATCGCTAAGCCGCAGGCGGCGAATTTCAAACACCGACTCGCCTTCGGTGAGATCGAAGAATTTCATTGCGATTGCATCGGGCGCAACGGTTTTGAAAGACAAGAGCCTGGATTGAGGGACGCCGCCCCGCGCCAATATCTCTTCCGTGAAGCTGCGGAGTTCCTGCTGCTGCTTCCGTAATCGATTCCGAGCGACAAAGGTTCCACGCCCACGGTGGGACTCGAGTAAGCCTTCCCGCTCCAGGATTCCAAAGGCTTGGCGCAGAGTCATTCTGCTCACGCCAAACTCGTCACACAAGACGCGCTCGGCAGGCAGCGGGGATCCGGGAGGCAGTACGCCGCTCTTTACTAACGACTGCAGGTTTTCGGCGATCTGCGCGTAAGCCGGTACCGATTTGTTCTTGTCAGGTCGCACGGATTGCCACCGGGCCAGCGTGGGCGTAGGAGCGGGCATATCTATCAGGGTGCTTGACGAGGCTTGTCTATACAAGTGGTCTAGATGTTTGTAGCATGCGTGCGCTACTCTGTCAACAGTCCGTGGTTACATCGAATGCGAACGGAGCGTAATGATCTACAGTGGAATGCTGCTGGCTGTGCTGTCTGGTGTTGCTAACGGGCTGTTCAGCGCTCCCATGAAAATTAGAACTCAATGGAAATGGGAGAACACCTGGTTTGGCTTTATTCTGGTGGCGTGTTTGCTCATGCCGGCGGCTCTGGTTGAGTTTGGTGTGGCCGGCTGGCCGCGGATCTATGCAGCCTCGCCGCCGAATGCGCTTCGCTCTGCCTTGGTGTTCGGATTTTTGTGGGGCTTCGGCGCGATTTGTTTCGGTCGTAGTGTTGATCGCCTGGGAGTTTCCGTCGCGAATACTTTGGTGATCGGATTAAGCTCGGCTCTCGGATCGCTCGTGCCTCTCGTAATGACCGGCCACTTCGACATTGGTCGCAAAGAACTGACGCTTTTCGGCGGAGTAGCCACGTTCATCATTGGAGTTTTCCTGTGTGGAAAAGGCGGCCGGTTGCGCGACGAAGAACGGCAAGAGCGCTTACCCGCCTCGAGCAACACAGGAGCCGGCTACATTTTCGCAATTATCTCGGGCATCATGTCGGCCATATTCAATATTGGCTATACGCTCGCGCTTCCCATCGCCGATGCCGGGGTCGCTTTAGGCCAAAGCCGCTTCGCCGCAACCAACTGCATTTGGCTCTTGATGCTGGGCGCCGGGGCGGTTCCAAATCTCATCTACTGTGCAATGCTGATGCGCAAGCACCAGACCGGAAGGCTTCTGGTCACCGGCAAACCTGTTTGGCCCTGGACTTTGAGCGCGCTGATGGGACTACTTTGGGGCGGCAGCATATTCATCTACGGCGCCGCCACACCACGGCTCGGGCGGCTCGGCACGTCGGTAGGCTGGCCCTTAAGCTTGGCAGTGGGATTGGTAGTGGCGAACATTGTAGGTTACTTGCTTGGCGAATGGCGCCAAGCTCCCTCTCTTTCAAAAGGCTACATGCGCTCGGGAATAATCATGCTGCTCGGCGCCATTTGTCTCTGTGCGATCTCGACGAGGATTGGAGTTTGATAACGAAACGTCTCGAAGAGCTGCGGGGTAAACTGATCGTCTCCTGCCAGGCAGGGGCCGGAGATGTGTTCCGTGAGCCTTCCCTGATGGCCAGGTTTGCGCGAGCCGCTGTTGCCGGAGGCGCAGCGGGCATTCGGGCCAACAGCCCTGAGGACGTCAGCGCGATCCGTGCCGCGGTGGATGTGCCGATCATCGGCATCCAGAAAGAGGTAGCGCCGGACGGCCGTGTTCTGATCACTCCAACACTTCAAGCGGCAAGGTCGCTGGTGGACGCCGGGGCAGAGATGGTCGCCTTTGACTGCACGAGACGCGGGCAGGCAGCGGGCGCTCTCGATCGGCTGGCCGCTATTCGGCAGGCGACAGGAACCGCAGCGCTCGCCGATATCGCAACGATAGAGGAAGCAGAAGCCGCGGTTGCCGCCGGTGCTGATGCGGTTCTTCCCACTCTTCGCGGTTACACGGAGGAAACAGCCGCTTTCACTTACTTCGATGTGGAATTTCTTCGAAAGCTCATCAGTGTCTGCCCTGTACCCGTGATCGCGGAAGGCAGAATTCAAACTCTGGCTGAAGCGCGGTCCGCCATTGCTGAAGGCGCATTCGCGGTTGTGATCGGTACCGCGATCACCAGGCCGCGCGAGATTACCCGCGGGTTCGCCGGCGCGATTCAGGCGGAGTTTTTCAGGCGGAGCACAGAGCAGTTCATCATTGGCCTGGATCTTGGCGGAACAAATCTGAAGTTCGGCATCGTTTCCTCAGTCGGCCGAATGCTTTACCACTCGACGTTGCCAACGCCCGTTCAAGCCGGACGCACCGGTCTTCTTGCTCTACTGAAAAGTGCCGTACAGCAAGCTCTCAGGGAAGCAAACGAGAAGGGTTGGCAGATCAGCAAGGTTGGTGTCGCAACCGCCGGTTGGGTAGACGCGAGGCAAGGCAGCATTGCGTATGCAACCGAGAACCTGCCCGGATGGACGGGAACTCCCGTTGCGGAGGAGATCCAAAGGTTCTGCGATTTACCGGTGAGTTTGGAGAACGATGCCAACGCCCTCGCGGTAGCCGAGAAGCGCTTCGGTTCCGCTCGCGATCTCACGGATTTTGCTGTAATCACTTTAGGAACTGGCGTTGGCGGGGGCTGTTACGTCAGGGGCAAGCTGAACCGTGGGCCGCACTATTTCGCCAACGCGCTTGGACATATCCCGCTAGTTCCAGATGGCATACCTTGTACCTGCGGGCGAGTTGGTTGTCTTGAGGTTTACACCAACGCCGCAGCGCTGATGCGCTATGCCGGCCATGGCTACACCTCGCCAGATCAGGTAATCCGGTCCGCTGGCGAACAGGATGCGCAAGCATGCGAAGCGGTCCGGATGCTGGCGCGGCATCTGGCAAGAGGATGCGCATCTCTGGTGTGCCTGTTAGATCTCCAAGCACTATTTCTTTCGGGTGGTCTTACGGTAGATAACCCGCTTTTGATTGAGACTTTGCGCCGAGAGCTCGGCCCTTTGGTGCCAGTCTGGGATCGGCGCGGTGTGCAGATCCTTCCATCCCGTCTAGGGTATCTGGGCGGCGTATTTGGAGCGGCCGCTATTACGATTGAATCCCCTTCCTCTTAAACATCTGATTTGTCATTTTCGGCCGGTCGCGTGAAAAGCTAATTAGGTTTGGGGTTCGCATATCCCGTACTTTGCCTGGGAATATATCGCCATGACTTATCTCTTGCCTGCCGCTTAAATGAGAATCTAAGCGGCGCGGATACGGTCTGCAGGTTCTACAGGAGTAAGTGGTAAAAATTCCCGAGCAAGCAATATAAGTGGCAAATTAAGCGCGACGATCTGCCAATATCAACAATTTATATTAGTTAGCTTTGACTACTACTTATTCAGGACAAGTCTGGCATCTTATACCAGACAACCCCGTACCTATATCGAAGCTACGCCCGGCTAATCCGGCACCCCTCCAGGGTCCAAAAGCTGAGTTTTACCCATAAATCTCCCCTCTTTAACACCTTTATGGGTATAGAGTACAAGGACTTACCGTACCTTGAGATACGTGCATTTAGTCGCAGAATGCATTTACCATGGCTATAACGTATCTTGAATGTTTCCTAAATACCCTATTAATAAATCCGGAGCGCGCTTCTCGCAATTATTTTTTGGCTTGATTTGCGAAGAGCGAAATAAAGCGGTGGCAGGTATGTGCCGCCTGACTCGAATTGCCGCGATAGGATTGGCTGCTGCGCGGCCCCGCTTACTTGCTGCCACATTTTTAAGTGCATTGTGTGCCTATTCCCAGTCCGTTCTTATGCAGCATAACGATATCGGTCGTACCGGGCAAAACACAAACGAGACCATACTTACGCCGGCAAATGTAAATTCGGACAGCTTCGGCAAATTGTTTTCTCTTTCGGTGGACGGCTTTGTTTATGCGCAGCCCTTGTATTTACCGAACTTGGCCATCCCCGGAAAAGGAAACCACAACGCGGTATTCGTTGCCACGGAGCACGACAGCGTCTACGCGTTCGATGCCGATACAAACAGCGGAGCGAACGCGACACCGCTTTGGAAGGCCTCGCTGCTCGATACCGCTCACGGAGCAGCGCCAGGAGCACGAACGGTAACAGCTAACGATATCGGTAGTAGCGATATCGTTCCCGAAATCGGCATTACCGGAACGCCGGTTATCGATGCCAACTCAGGAACGATTTACGTCGTGGGAAAGACCGTCGAAAACGGCACTTTCGTTCAGCGCCTCCATGCTTTGGACGTGACTACCGGCAACGAAAAGTTCAATGGACCCGTGGTGCTGCAGGCCTCGGTGCCGGGCACCGGAAATGGCAGTTCCGGGGGCGTTCTGCAGTTTGATCCCAAGTGGTCTCATAACCGTCCTGGTCTGCTTCTTCTCAATGGCATCGTCTACATCGCTTTTGGCGCGCACGGAGACAACGGACCGTGGCATGGCTGGATCCTGTCTTATGCCGCAGGAACTTTGAACCAGACAGGAGCGCTTTGCACAACGCCTAACGGGATCGGCTCGGGAATCTGGATGTCTGGCGCAGGCGTTGCCGCGGATGTGATCGATCCGGTGAATGCTCCATTCGGACGAATGTTCGTGGCTACCGGAAACGGCACTTACAATGCATCAACACCGTATGGCAGCAACATGGATTTTGGAGATGACGAGTTGCGCCTGGATCTAAACGGTGGTGTTCCGACTGTCTCAGATGCCTTTACGCCATCGAATCAGCTATCGCTCGATCAGTCAGACGAGGATTTCGGCGCCGGGGGCACGGTCCTCCTACCCGATCAGACATCGGGCTCTCACACCCACCTGCTGGTACAGACCGGAAAATCCCAAGTGATCTATGTCATAGATCGTGACAATCTAGGCGGTTATAACAACACTGACAGAATTGTTCAAGAGGTTGGAGGCTTAGCCGAGAGCTCCTATAGCTCGCCTGCATATTGGAACAACAATCTGTACTTCTGGGGCGTAGACGATCACCTGAGAATGTTCACGCTCAGCAACGGACATTTATCCAATCAGCCTGTATCCATATCGAGCGAGAACTTTGGATACCCGGGCGCGACGCCAGTCGTTTCTGCTAACGGGGCTTCAAACGGAATCGTTTGGGCTCTCCAGACAGATGCGTACGGATCGAACGGCCCCGCTGTGTTGCACGCACACGATGCCGCAAACGTGGCAAGAACCTTATACACGAGCAACCAGAACTCCTCGCGCGACAATCCGGGGAGCGCCATCAAATACGCAGTACCGACCGTAGTCAATGGCAAGGTTTATGTCGGAGCCCAGAAACAAATCAGCGTCTATGGCCTTCTCGGCGGTCAACAGGCGCAGGCGGCCGCTCCCCAGATTAGCCCGGGAAGCGAGTCGTTTAGCGGAAGTCTAACTGTTTCGATCACCGACAATACACCGGGCGCCAGCATTTTCTATACGACGGACGGGAGCACACCGTCTGAAGCCTCAATTCTTTACACGGGCCCGATCTCGATCACGACTAGCACGGCCATCAAAGCCATTGCCAGTGCACCCGGACTGAGTGACAGCCCGCTGAGCACCGCCTTGTACAACGCTCAAGGCGGGAGTACCGGCGTTGACTTTAGCAACGGGTTCAGCACCGCAATCAGCTCAATGACCTTCAACGGCAGCACCCGGTTAGATGATTCGCGGTTGCAACTCACCGATGGCGGCACCAGAGAGGCTGGCACCGCCTTTACCAACAGGGCATTCAATATTCAGAGTTTCACCACCGACTTCAACTTCCAGCTGTCAAGCGCGTCGGCAGATGGTTTTACTTTCACGATTCAATCCAGTACGCCGAGAGCGATTGGCGCTACCGGAGGGGGTCTCGGTTACGGGGCTAGCACCGCGGAGGGCAAGGCGGGTATCCCGAACAGCGTGGCGGTGAAGTTTGACTTTTTCAACAATGCGGGCGAGGGGAGTAACTCAACCGGGCTCTATCTGAACGGTGCTTCGCCTACCGTTCCAGCGACCGATCTCTCGGACAGCGGGATCAATCTTGTCAGCGGCGATTCGATGACCGTCCACCTGACGTACGACGGCACCACGCTCGCCATGACAATCACTGATTTCGTGACCAACTCCAGCTTTTCCAAGAGCTGGCCGGTGAACATTCCATCTGTCATCGGGAGCAATAATGCGTTCCTCGGCTTCACTGGCGGCACTGGCGGCCTGTCTGCCAGCCAAAAAATTCTCACCTGGACCTTTGCCAGTACTTCCACCCCTTCAGGCACTCCTCCCGGCACAGTGACAGCAGAGACCAATCGGGGAACGCCCGGCGACATTCGTTCTCAGGGCGACTTCGACGGCGACGGCAAACTGGATGACGTTTTCTGGCGCCCCTCGAATGGAACTTGGTACGTCCGCACATCCAACGATCCGACTACCCTGGTCACGAAGCGCTGGGGACAAGCCGGCGATATCCCGATGCCTGCCGACTACGACGGGGACGGAATAACCGATTACACCGTCTGGCGTCCTTCGAACGGCACCTGGTACATTCAGCCGGGCAGTGGTGGATCTCCTATCAACGTGCCGTGGGGTTTGCCCGGCGACATCCCGGTAGCAGGCGTTCAAAATGCGTATGGTCGCGGCGAAAGCGACCTGGCCGTCTGGCGTCCTTCCAATGGAACCTGGTACATCACGACGCTTCTTGGCCCCACGCAAGATCACCAGAGCCCGGTGCAATGGGGCCTCCCAGGCGATATTCCATTCGCGGGCGCTGCTACTCGAAACGGAGCGTCGCAACTGATAGTCTGGCGGCCCTCGACCGGCGTCTGGTACACCTACGGTTCTTCCCCCAGCGGGACACAGTGGGGTTTGCCGGGTGATGTGCCCGTGCCTGGCGATTACGACAACGACGGATTATTGGACTTTGCAGTCTGGCGGCCTTCGAACGGCAACCTGTATGTCCGACCCAGCAGCCATCCGGGATCGCCTTACACACAGCAGCTGAATTCCGCCTTCGACGTGCTCCCAACCAAGCTCAGTGTTGGAGGCCAAGGCCGAGGCGTGTACATGTACGTAAAGGGAGACTTCGATGGTGACGGACTTGCCGACTTCGCGCTATGGTCCTTATCCAATAGCATCTGGTACATCGTTCCGAGCAGTACGGGCACACCCTACACCATGCAATGGGGCGCACGCGGTGATGTCCCGATGCCGGGTTACTACGACGGCGACAAGAAAACCGATGTCGCGGTTTGGCGGCCTTCCAATGGCACCTGGTACGTTGTTCCGAGCAGCACGGCTGCTGCTCCGAACAGCACCACTAATGGATACAGCCTGCAGTGGGGCTTGCCGGGCGACTTCCCCGTATCGGGCGAGTTTGACATTCCTGGTCAAGCAGACTTCGCAGTTTGGCGGCCGTCGGAAGGAAACTGGTACATCAGACCAGTTCAGGGTTCTGCACCCTACACCGTGCAATGGGGCTTGCCGGGCGATATTCCCGTAGCCGGCGATTACACGGGCGGATCTCTTACCGATTTTGCAGTTTGGCGCCCGTCTGAAGGCAACTGGTATGTCAACCCGAACAAGCGGATCGACAATTCTCTTACGCCCTACGTCAAGCAATGGGGCGCACGCGGCGACGTTCCGGTGTTCGGTGACTACGATGGGGATGGGAAAGCCGACTTCTCGATTTGGCGGCCATCGAATCAACAAGGCTATTTCCTGTTGAGCGGCTCCAATTACGCATCCGTTCAACAGCCCTGGGATTTGAACGCTACCTCGCCGATGTTCTATCAGCCTCCGGTCACGTCCTTTACCGGTCCCTGAGCGGCTGCTCCCAGCGGGGGTCCTCAACCCATGTGGCTGAGCACTCCCGCGCTGCGCAGCTTCGCTATGCTTTCGTCGAACTCCACTTCATCCTTCCGTCGAATCGCGAGGTCAAGACCTTCGAAGCAGCGGAGTTGAAACAGCGATCGTGCCCGGGTCCATAGATCCTCCCGGGGATGAGGCATCCTCTCCCAAACAAGGCGCGCAAACTTTTCGCCCAAGTGCAGTTGGGTGGCCAGATCCCAGGCAGGATCACCAATGCTCATGGTGTCAAAGTCAAGCACCGCTGAGATACGGCCCGCTACCGGATCTACCAGGATATTTTCATACCAGAGATCGCCATGAATCAGCACGGCCGCACACTCCTGAACAGTAAACTGATCGCGCCAGGATTTCACATCTTTTCTAGCGCGCTGCGAGAGCGCAGGAAGAGTTCGGTCCAGCGCGCGAAGCAAAACATCGGTCCGGCGCTCCGGCGTGATTCCAACGTCGATACACTCCTCGACCGGCAGCGCCTGGAGCGCAGCTATCAGCTCGGCAATCTGCCTGCTGATTCTTTCCGGACCTTGCTTCTCGACGAACTCCGGACTTAAAACCACACCCGGCAGCTTGCGGTACCTGAGTACGTGATCGTCCAGCAACTCGGGGACAGGAACGCTCACGGGCAATTTATCTACCAGCCACGGCAGGAACCGGGACTGAGGCGCGATCACCGCTTGCGCTTCCGGTGTCAGTGCCTGCCTGAAGATAAATCCGTCCGGGCTTTCCCACACAGAATTGCTGAAACCGCTCAAGCATCAAGCATAGGGCTGTTGCGACCCCCTGTTATATTCCATATTCATGCGAACAGGATTCTTCAAGAGCCTTCTCTACCTTTTCTCCTTTGCTTTGTCGGCGACGGTGCCTGCCTTTGCGTTAGAGAACGGTCTGGCGAAAACACCACCCATGGGATGGAACAGCTGGAATAAGTTCGGCTGCAACGTCGATGAAAAGATCATCCGAGGCGCGGCTGATGCGATGGTCAGCAGCCGGCTAAAAGATGCGGGCTACGAGTATGTTGTCATTGACGACTGCTGGCAGGTGGGACGCGATAAAGAGGGCAACATTCTAGCGGATCCGCAGAGATTTGCCGGCGGAATCAAGGCAGTGGCAGACTACGTTCACTCGAAAGGATTGAAGTTCGGCATCTACTCAGACGCCGGCACGGGAACGTGCCAAAATCGTCCGGGCGGCCGCGGCTACGAGTTCCAGGACGCGCGCCAGTATGCCGCCTGGGGCGTTGACTATCTAAAATATGACTGGTGCAATCACGGCACCCAGAACTCCGAGGCATCCTACTCGATCATGCGCGATGCTCTCGCAAAGGCCGGCAGGCCGATTGTCTTTAGCTTGTGCGAGTGGGGTTCGACGAAGCCATGGTTGTGGGCGAAAGATGTGGGAAATCTCTGGCGGACGACGGGCGACATCGTCAACAAGTGGAGCGGCAGTGAAAAGTGGGGCGGCCTCGGCGTTGTTCAGATCCTTGATGAGGTGAACGGCCTGGAGAGCTACGCGGGGCCTGGTCATTGGAACGACCCCGACATGCTCGAAGTGGGCAACGGCGGCCTGAGCGATACGGAAGAGCGCGCTCACTTCAGCCTCTGGTGCATTCTCGCGGCGCCACTGATGGCGGGAAACGACCTAAGCTCAATGAAGCCGGAGGTGCAAGCCATCCTCACCAACAAGGATCTGATTGCGATCGATCAGGATCCGCTCGGTATACAGGGCCGCCGCGTAAAGAAGACAGGCGATCTTGAAGTCTGGTCAAAGGAACTCAGCGATGGAGGCCGCGCGGTGGCGTTGTTGAATCGAGGCAGTTCCGAACAGCAAATCTCGGTGTCTTGGATAAATATCGGATACCCCGAGTCGCTGAAGGCTTCGGTGCGTGATCTCTGGGCCGGCAAGACATCCGACCATGCCGGCAACTATTCAGCTGCGGTTCCGAGCCACGGAGCCGTGGTCGTCCGTATCAATCCGTAGTTTATTGGTTGGGACTGGGAGAAAAGGCCGCCTGCCTGCGCTGTTTGTACTGCGTGAACATCGCGTCTGCTTCCCGGTTGTGGTGCTCTTTTCGATAAAGAAGCGCGAGCGAGTAACATGCGTCACTGGAAGCAGGATCGTCGGCGACTGCCGTCTCGTACTCACGGATCGCTTCGGCGTCCCGGCCCTGCTTTTCCAGCACGCGTCCCAGGTGATAGTGGCTCTGCGCCAGGGCCGGCTCGTAATGCAGCGATTCGCGGAGCGCAATTTCAGCCTCTTCGAAGCGCTCCATTCGAAGCAGGAGGAAGCCCAAATCGTGTGGCGGCCACGGTGAAGGGTGAGGCTGCTCTTCATTTAACTTCGCCGCTTTCTGCAGTGCTCGTAGCGCTTCTTCCGATTCGCCCTGCATGTCGAAAGCGAGTCCTAGGCTATTCCAGGCACGGACTGAATTCGGGTCAAGTGCAAGCGCCCGCTTCAGCTTGGTGATTGCTTCCAGATACCGCCGCTGGCCGTAGTCGATTTTGCCCAGCCAGTACACGTAAAGGGCCTGATCCGGATGCTTTGCGGCAAGTTCTGTAAGCACAAGCACCGCCCGGTTTTCCTCACCCAGATTCACGAGGGCCATCGCCCGGGTGAATGAGTCGGTATCCGATAGCGGCCCAAGAGCGGCAGCTTTCTCGAAGTATTCAGCCGAGTCTTTCGGCTTAGCGGCGAGAAAGGCGACCGCGCCCTCTACCGCAAGTAATTCCACACGAGCAGGATCCCCGACGGCGTGAACGCCAGCCAGCATCTTCTGAACGTGATCATAATTCTTCTTCGCTAAGTCGCTTGCTGCGACATCTCCCTCGCCGGATTCGGCGAACATGTGGCGCACTCGCGAGAAGATATCCGTTGTTTGAGCGCACAAAAGAGCGGCTGCGATAACCACCACAAAAATCTGCCGGGCCAGCATCGACTCAGGGCCTGAATTCAACTGAGCGCAGCATCAGTTCCGCACGTTTAGAACGCTCTTCATCAAGCTCCTTCACCAAGGCTGACTGCTGTTCAGCACGAGGATCGTGCATCCTGCGATACAGCGCTAGCATCTGCGTGTTTGCCTGGAAACTCTTCGGGTCGAGTTGAAGCGCTCGCTCGAACTCCAGTCGTGCTAACTTGCTATCTCCCTTGACTAGATGTACGCGTCCTAACTCGGTGTGCGATTCAGCAAAGGCCGGCATCAACTGAATCGATTTGAGCAGGTAATGAGTCGCCTCATCGAGATTGTCTTCCAGCCGGGCAATACGCCCTAGAAAATAGGCAGCTCCGCCGGCAGTCTTGGAATCGTTTTCGACACGCTGCATTTCCGCCTTAGCTTTTGCGTAATCGCCCGAAACGAAGTACGCAATGCCCAATGCGTAATGACCCCTCGCCTCGCCCGGCCTGGCACGCACGAACTTCGCGAAGTAATCCGCAGCGGAGGCGGCGTCTCGCGTGCTCAGAATTACATAGCCCATCCCATAGTTATAGGCGGGATTGTCTGGCTCAAGGGCTAGTGCCTTCTTCAGTGACTCTCGGGCCTCCGCCGCCAAGTTCAACTCGGTGGCAACCATCGCGAACAAGAAGTGAATCTGCGCATTGCCGGGAGCTAGATCGCGTGCGTGCGCCAGATATCCCAGTGCGCCTTCATGGTCGCCGCTCTTATCTGCGATGCGGGCCAGTTCCAGCAAATGCGCCGTGTTCTGCGGATCAAGAATGGCCACCCGCTCAAGGGTTTTACGCGCTTCTGGCATACGCGATAGCCGCTCGTACCCGACGGCCAGATTTTTGAGGCTCTCCAAACCCGCCGCTTGCCGGGAATCCAGTCCTTCGGCAAGCGTCACCATCGTAGCGGCATTTTCAGGCGAGTCGAATCTCGCGACTCCGGCTAAGAAGTCCGATTCCGTGAAGTCGGGACGGCTGGCCAGCTCGGCCGCTAATCTTTGAGCCGCCTCTCGTTGCCCGAGAGCCGCCCGATCCATGCATTGCAGCAGCAGGCTGCCGGTCTGCGAAGCGTCCGCCTCCGGAAGCTTGGCAAGAGCAGCCAGTGATTCCTTGAAGTGGCCCTCGCGCTCAAGAAGCAGTCCCAGGGCGCCATTCGCTTCGCTATCGTTTGCTTTCAGATGCGCAACTTGTTGCCAAGCGTGAATTGAGCAAGCCAAGGCCGGCTTGTTTCGTTCGCCTTCGATCTGACAGGAGCGCGCCAGATTCTGCCAACCAGGAACCAAGCTGGGCGTGAGGCGTACCGACGTTTCAAAATCCTTCCGGGCAGCCTCTAGTTCATCACGCCTTGCGTGTACGATCCCGCGCAGATTGAACAGGCCACCTTCATTTGGATACTGCTGCAAAGCCTCGGCAATTCGGCGCGAGGCATCGGTCAAGTTATCTCTGGTCAGCAGCTCCTGGATCGAAAGCGTTAGCTGCTCGAGATCACTTTGCGATCCGAAGCAAACAACAGCCAGAAGTAAGTAAACGAAGAGCCTCACTAGTACTCTTGCCATAGTATGGGGCATCTAGTGCAGCTCGCATTGTGATATAAAAGGTGCCAATCGGGGAGCTTGCTTTGGCTGTGCTCCATTATTCCGCGACTACCAAGGAGAAAAAATGCCACGTCGGCTGTGCAGTTCGCTATTGGCGCTGCTGTTTACTACGATATCGCTGTTCGCACAGAGTCAGAATGCGAACCTCGACGGTCAGGTGACCGATAAGTCCGGTGCATCGGTGCCGCAGGCAGAAGTTACCGTCACTGCGGCTGAGCGTGCGCAGGGCACGACGGTCCGAACCGACAACGACGGGCGGTTCTCCTTCCCGAACCTGGCACCGGGGTCCTACGATCTGAGCATCGCGGCAAAAGGATTTCGCACCTACGTGCAGCGGAGCATCCAGCTGCTGGCCAATCAATCGGCCCGGATTGATGCGGGCTTGGATATTGGAGATGCGTCGACCAAGGTAGAAGTGACGGCGGACGCGGCTCAATTGAACTACGATAACGGGTCAAAACAGGAAGGTGTTCCGCCGCAGATCGTGAACCAGTTGCCGCTGCTGGTAGCGGGCGGCACGCCGCGCAATGCGGTGCAGTTTATCTCCTTCCTGCCCGGTGTAAATACAGGGACCAGCCCGCAGGCCTTTAATGCGCGCATCAACGGCGGCTTGAAGATGGGCGACGAAGCGGTGATGGATGGAGTCAGCATGCAGGAAGGGACGATGTCGCAGAGCGGCATGGTATCTTTCTTCGACTTTCCGACCACGCCCGACATGGTGAGCGAAGTGCGCGTGCTTACTTCGAGCTACGAGCCTGAGTACGGTACTACGACTGGCGGCGAGATCATTGTTACCACCAGAAGCGGTACTGATACTTTCCACGGCGGCGGCTTCGAATACTTTCGCAACAAGAGCCTGAACGCGCTGCAATTCACAAATCAACGGCCGGCCGGGGACGCGCGTCCGAAAGATAACGAGAACGAATTCGGCGGCTTCATCGGCGGACCCGTGAAGATTGGCTTCTTGCCATTTATCTGGGGATCCAAACACAAAACATACTTCTTCCACGATCAAGAATATCTGCGCAGCCTGGGCGGCACAACTCGCCCGGTAGTTTCGATTCCGTCCCTCCAGGAACGCACGGGAGACTTCTCCGATTTGGGCTCGCCGATTTACGATCCGACAAAGGAAACCATTACGAATGGAGTTGTGAACCGTGTTCAATTCCCCGGCAATAGGATTCCCCTATCCCAGCAAAGCCCGCTCGCTCTGCAGTGGATGAAGTATCTTCCCACGCCGACCGGCCCAGGAGCTTACAACAATTACCTGTCCAATCCTGTTCCAGATGGCATTCTCTCGAACGTAGACCACTTCCTGTATAAGATCGATCACTACTGGGGCGAGAAAGATCACTTCTTCGTAACGATCTGGCGCCAACAAACGCAGCCGAACGAGCAGTGCGCGCTGCCGGTGCAGCTTTGCACCTCCAGCCCAGCGAAGCCGGAAGATGCGTGGGTGAGCCGCTTCAACTGGGATCATATCTTCACTCCGACGCTGCTTAGCCATTTCGCGATCGGCTATGTGAACCGCAATGAAGGGTATGGCTCCGTATCGGGACAGGACCCCTCATTGCTGCCGCAAATTCCCAACGCTGCTTCGTACAATGCATCGCCGGCGGCGAATTTCAGCGGGAACGGAATTACAAATTTCGCAAGTTGGGGGAACACACAGGGGCCGGGTTATCTGAACAAGTCAACACGACCGTCCTACATCGGTAACGAGCTGATCACCTGGGTGCATGGAGCCCACACTATAAAGTTCGGTGGTGAATTTCGCCACCTGCAGCAGGTTTTCCGGAACAATAACAATCAGTCAGGAACAGTGGGTTTCAATGCCAAATCGACCGGCGTACCCGGCATCGACAGCGGCAATCCCTTCGCCAGCATGCTGATTGGCGCGGTCGATAACGGTAACCTGAGCGTCTACAACATTGCCAAGTACGGAGCTGAGCAGCGGGCGTACTCCCTGCATCTTGGCGATACCTGGAAGATCACACCCAGGCTCACTCTGAACTACGGCTTGCGCTGGGATAAGTTCACCCCCACATTTGAGACGAGCGATCAGATGTCGTTCTTCAGCTTTGCGCCAAATCCCGGCGCCGGCAATTTGCCCGGCAGCCTGGCATTTGCGGGTAACAAATGGGGGCCCGCCAGCGCCGGCGTGCGTTACCCGGAAGATCCGTTCAATAGTGCAATCGCCCCGCGCTTGGGCGTTGCTTACAGAGTCAACGACAAAACGGTTGTGCGCGCCGGCTACGGAATGTTTTACACGCAGGCTTTTTATCCTGGTTGGGGCGGCGGTATGTCGCTCGACGGCTTTAATCCTTCTCTGAATTTTGGCAATTCACAGAGCGGTTACGAGCCGGCATTCTATTTGGATAACGGCTTCCCGGCTTATAACAAAGCCCCGAACATCAGCCCGACCGCCGATAACGGCACCAGCGGACCGAACTACCGCCCGACCTACGCAAATCACCTTTCTTATACCCAGCAGTGGAACCTTACTATTGAGCACAAACTCGGCAACAGCGCTGTGGCGAGCGTGGCTTACGTGGCAAATCAAGGCACCCACTTACCCTCTCAGCTGCAGCCGTTGAATGTGCTCAACCCTTCGCTCTTGGGCCTGACGCCGAATGTCTTGAATGCGGTCTTTCAACCGGGGCAGGCTTCTCTTAATGGCGTGAATGCCCCATACGCGAACTGGGCGCAGGACCTGACCAGCAAGGGCACTTGCAAACCGACGGTAGGGCAAGCGCTGGTGCAATTTCCGCAGTACTGCGGAGCGCTTTTCGGAGAGAACGAGAATGAAGGCACCTCGCAGTACCATTCGTTCCAGACAAAGATTGAAAAGCAATTTGCTGGAGGTTTCTACATGGGAGCCAACTACACTTTCTCTAAACTTCTCACGGATGCGTCCTCCACTACGCAGGCTACGGCGGGCTACGGCGGCATCGGTGGGGTAATTAATCCTTTCCAGGGAAGCCGCAACCATTCGCTTTCCCCTGACGACATCACCCACACGTTCTCACTATTGAGCGTTTACGACCTTCCTTTCGGACCCGGAAAACATTGGCTGGGCAATCGCGGTCTCATTGGTCAGATTGTCGGAGGCTGGACGATTTCTTCGAGCATCAAGCTGGTTTCCGGTATGCCTCTTTATTTCCGGGACTCGACAGTTTGCGGCGTTCCCAATCAGTTCCAGGCACAGTGCATTCCTGCGATGCTACCCGGCGTCAATGTCCTGACTCAATCCTATGGAAGCTTAGATGTGAATAAGCCGCTCTATAACGCAGCCGCCTTCGAACCGGCTTCATCGTTCGCCAGCGGAACTTATCTGGGAGCCGGTCCCCGAGTTAGCGGTGTTCGCGGATCTCCTTATCGCGATACGAACGTGTCGCTCTCGAAGAAGTTCGCTATCAAAGAGCGCCTGAATCTCGAAATTCGCGCGGAAGCATTCAACGTTTTCAACAATCACTACTTTACTTGTGATGGTCAGGCTTTCGGGGATTGCATTCCGTTCAACAACGACCCGTCCAATTCAAAATTCGGAACGTGGAACGGAACTGTTTCCCAGCCCCGGAACGTACAACTGGTGGGACGTATTACGTTCTAGCGAATGAAGACCCCCCTGTTCGCGTTGGCATTTTTCGCCATCGCTCAGCCGTTGTTCTCGCAGGGAGCGCCGCCCCAGGGCGCTCCCGATCAGCCTTATTCGATCGAATACTATTACAAAGTACAGTGGGGTCATCAGCAGGAGTTCCTCCAGCTGTTCTTGAAGAATCACTATCCGCTGCTGAAGAAAACTGTCGAGAGCGGGCGTATGGTTGCGGTGAAGATCGAGACGCCGGCCAATCACATGACAGAAGAAGCCCGCTGGGATTATCGGGTAACGATTCGCTTCAAAAACTCCACTCTAGCGACCACCAGCAATCCCGATGAGAGCGCCTTCATCAAGCAGCTTTGGCCGGATCAGGAGACGTATAAGCGTGAAGAGCAGCGCCGCTTCGAAATTTTACTTGCACATTGGGATCTGCCGATAGGCGACATCACCCCGCGGGACAAGTAAACAACCAGCACGGACTAGCGCAGGATATTGCGGCCGAAGTGAAAATCGGGGCCGATCGAGAGGCGCACCGTATTGCGTGAGCTTTTCAGAATATCCGAGAACAGCTGGTTGTGGACGAAATCGGCTTGCAGCCGTAGCGCGTAATATTTGTGAAAGTTCAGATCCGCTCCGCCGCCGAAGCCGTAAAACGCTTCCCAGTCCGTTTTCTTGCCCGAAGGCGCAAGCTGCGCAACGATTGCCGTTGCCACCGGATCACCGGCATGCGGCGTGGCTGATTCATAAATCGCTCCTATGGAAGGCCGGACAAATAGGGTCACGCTCTTGAAATGGCGGTACTCTAACTGCGGACCTGCCGCAAAGGTCTGCGTTGTCGAGCCGGTGCGGACAGCAAGCTGGTAATCGGTGGGGATTACGCCGAGCGCTTCGAGTTGTGCGAGTTGCGTGTCGATTTGAGTCGCCAAGGCGGGCTTTAACAGGCTCGGAGTCAAGGTCAGAGTGCCGCTAACAACCGAGTAGTCGAAGCCAAGTGCCAGCCAACTCCGCATGTTGACGCCGGCTTGCAGATGATAGCCGCGCTCCTGTAATTTCGCGCTCGGGCTGTCGAACCAGGTAAAGCCGTTATAAAGATCGAAGCGCCCGACGTAATCCTGTTGGCCGGCGGCAATGCCAGGCAGCAACAAAGGGCAAACGAAAAGCAGTCCAACGAGGGTCTTTTTCATTTGTGTTACAGACCGGGGCATTGTATCGCAAAAAGAAGAGCTCAGCTCCCCGCCAATTAATGCCAGACCAGCTTCGTGCTTCGGGCACTCCACTCGGGAATAAAGCGTGCGTAGTGAGCTTCTAGTACCGCGCGTTTCAGTTTCAACGTCGGCGTAAGAAAGCCTTTTTCAATGGACCACTTCGCTTCAGTCAAAACCAAGAACTTCAACCGCTCATGCGGCGCAAGTTTCGCGTTAGTACTCTCCAGCAGTTTATTGAGCGAGTCCTCCAGAAGGGCACGCTGCTCGCGATCGGCGATAGCATTCAGAGCGGCGGACGATAGCACCAAGATTGCGAATGGAGCGTCGAGTTCTGCTCCCATCACCAGGCAGGTCTCGACCGCTCTGTGGGTGACGAGCATCGTTTCGATGGTCGCCGGCGAAACATATTTCCCTTTACTCGTTTTGAACTGCTCCTTGATTCGGCCTGTGATCTTGAGCCAGCCACCCCAAGCGATCGTGCCCAAATCTCCTGTGCGGATAAAGCCGTCTTTTGTAAAAGCCTCCTTCGTACCTTGCGCGTCCCGGTAATAGCCGAGCATATTCATTGGGCTCTTCACTAATACTTCGCCGGCCGGCGAGATCTTAGTTCGGACGCCGGGAGCATTACGTCCGACATAGCCAGGGCGGCTTCTCCCACCGGGGGCCGTGTGAGTGATGCCGGCCTCGGTTGTTCCATAACCCTCCGATAGCGGAAGGCCGAGCTTGCGGAACCAGAGCAATAGCTCAATTGGCAGCGCCGCAGATCCTGAAGCCGCAAACCGGACGTTATCCAAACCGAGCTCGCGCAGAATACGCTTACGAACGAAGCGGCGCAGAAATGGAACGGCCAAAAGCAGATTCAACTTACGCGCTGTGATCTTCTCCAGTACGCCGCTGCGAAACTTTGCATAAAGACGTGGAACGGAAAAGAAGATAGTGGGTCGTGCGCGCCGAAGATCCACAGGGAAGGTCGCCGTGCTTTCGCAGAAGAACAGCTGCCAGCCTTCGTAGATCCCGGCCGTTTCAACGAGTGCGCGTTCGGCAATGTGCGCCAGCGGCAAGTAAGAAAGAATGCGGTGGCGTTCGTTCGCGCCAGCTACTTGCGTTACGGCCTTCGCGAAGTACGGGAACGAACTGAAAGCGTGCATAACGCCTTTCGGAGTGCCCGTTGTCCCGGAGGTGTAAATGATAGTCGCCAAATCATCGGCCGCTCGCAGTGGATTGCCAGGCGCGGGTTTGGACTGGCTGACAATCGTGTCCCACTCGACAGCGTCACCAGGCAGCGCATTGGGAAAACGGATGCAATGAACAGCGGGCGGGATGGCAGCGCTGACGAGATCGGCGTTATCCACTGGACCGAGAAAGCAAGCTGCCGGGTCGCAGTGTTCGAGCAAGCGGCGCGCCGATTCGACGGTAAGCGACGTATAGATCGGAACCGTCACATGACCAGCCATCCATATAGCGAGCTCGGCCATCACCCACCAGGCACAATTTCTCGACAGGATGACAATGCGCGAACCCGACGGCCAGCCTTGGCTCTCTAAATAAGCGGCAACACGGCGGGCTTCGGACATGGCATCGCTCCAGGTCCAATCACGCGCAGTTCCATTAATCGGTTGTGTGAGGAAGACTTGCCCGGGGCGGGTTCTCTCCCAGTGATAAGCACGCGCAAGCGGCAGCCGTTCGTCTTTTACTTTGCGGTTCGGCGTTTGTCTTACTGACGAGTAAGATATCAAGTGAATCTACTTGTATGCAATCGTCGGCCGGGGCCAAATCGATTCCGATCCGAAAAGTGGCTGTGCTCGGAGCCGGCAATATGGGGTCTCGAATCGCCGCGCATGTTGCAAACGCAGGTGTGCCGGTAATCCTGCTGGATATCGTTCCTGCGGGCAGTGCCCGGCCCAGGATAAAGCCGCGCGGAATCGGCTTGCGAGCGCTGCCCTGGAATCTCTGAAGAGCGCGAAGCCGCCGGCATTCTTTGGTCCGGAAGCGGCAAAACTGGTTACTCCAGGCAATTTCGAAGACGACCTGGCGCTGCTCCGTGATTGCGATTGGATTATCGAAGCGGTAAGCGAAAAGCTTGAGATCAAGCGTGCTCTGCTCGAGAAGATCAGCCCCTACCGGCGCGCCGATGCCGTTGTTACGACGAACACAAGCGGCCTGCCGATCAATCAGATCGCGCAAGAAATGGATCAGGAATTCCGGCGGTACTGGTTCGGAACTCACTTCTTTAACCCTCCGCGTTACATGCGGCTGGTGGAGATTATTCCGACTCCAGAGACTGACCTCGCCGCTGTCGCAAACATCGCTGCCTTCGCGGATAAAAGACTCGGGAAGACGGTCGTGTTTGCCAAGGACACGCCGAATTTTATCGGAAATCGAATCGGAACGTTTGCGCTGATGAATGCGATCCGGGTGATGCAGGCCATGGATCTGACAATCGAGCAGGTGGATGCTTTGACTGGTTCCATTCTGGGCTGGCCGAAGATGGGTACCTTTCGATTGAGCGACCTGGTGGGCGTCGATGTGCTGGCGGGTGTAGCTGCCAATTTTTCAGAGCGCGTCAAGGACGAGCGAAGCGATTTGCTGTTGCCGGATTTCGTGGCCCGAATGGTGGGGCGGAACTGGTTAGGCGACAAGACGCGTCAGGGCTTCTATAAGAAAACAAAAGATGAGCGCGGTGAAGAGGCCCGGCTCGGGCTAGATTGGAAGACGCTCGAGTATCGTCCGTCGGAGCGCGCGAAATTCCCTGCTTTGGATTTGGCGAAGAATACCGAAGCGCTGCCCGAGCGGCTCAAGCTAGTGCTGTCGAGTGATCCCAAGAAGGATCAGGCCGCGGCTTTCTATTGGCAGATCTTGCCCGAGTTGTGGAACTACGCGGCGTATCGCATTGGTGAAATCGCAGACAGCATCGTCGATATTGATCGCGCCATGAGGACTGGCTTCAACTGGGAACTGGGCCCGTTCGAAATGTGGGACGCGGCCGGTGTGCCTGAAACACTGGCAAAGATGCGCGCCGCAGGAATGACGATTGCGCCGGCGGCCGAAGAACTTCTTACTCGGGGATACACGAGCTGGTATCGCGACGGTGGGTCCGGCCGCGAGTTTTTCGATGTTCCGGCTGGCGAGTACCGGACCCTCGGAAAGGCTTCGGCACTGTCGAGCCTCGCGCCTCTGAGAAAGTCGAACGGCGTAATCAGGAAGAACGCGGGGGCTTCGTTGATCGACCTGGGGGACAACGTTGCCTGTATCGAGTTCCACTCCAAAATGAATGCGATCGGTGGCGACATCATTTCGCTGGTAACTCAGTCGCTGAATGCGAACAGCGAGACAGTGGCGAACTTTGCCGCATTTGTCATCGCAAACGAGGGCGAGGCCTTCTCTGCCGGAGCTAACCTGTTGCAGTTGCTGCTGGCGATTCAGGAAGCGGAGTGGGACGAGATCGACGCCATGATCCGGTCGTTTCAGCGAATGACCCAGACGATCCGGTTTTGCCCGCGACCGGTTGTCATTGCGCCTTTCGGCTTGTGTCTGGGCGGCGGAGCTGAGGTAGCGCTGCACGGCGCGGCTTTGCAGGCACACGCGGAGCTTTACATGGGGTTGGTCGAAAGCGGTGTGGGTCTGATTCCGGCAGGCGGCGGCTGTAAAGAAGTGGTGCGCCGAATCACAGCTACCGCAGCTGCGTTGAGTCCAGGAGAGCGTAGCGATTCCGTCGAGTTGCTCGACGGTCTACGCAAGTACTTCGAGACGATAGCCCTGGCCAAGGTCTCGACATCGGCAGGCGAGGCGCGCGGAATGGGCTTCCTGACAGCGTCTGATGCGGTTACGATGAATCGCGAACGGCTGCTCGAAGACGCAAAAGCGCGCGCACGCGAAATGTCCGACGCCGGGTATGCTGCGCCCCTTCCGCGCACGGACATACCCGCGCCGGGAGAGAATGCACTGGCTTCGCTGAAAATGGGAGTCCGTCTGATGCGCGAAGGTGAATACATCAGCGATCATGACGTGAAAATTGCCAACTGGCTCGCGCACGCTTTGTGCGGCGGAAAGGTAACACCCGGAACTCCGGTTACCGAGCAGTATTTGCTGGACCTGGAACGCCAGGCATTTCTCTCGTTATGCGGAGAGAAAAAGACGGCGGAGCGGATTGCCCATACACTAAAGACAGGTAAGCCACTGAGGAACTAATATGCGAAACGCCGTGATTGTCAGTGCCGTTCGCACGGCAGTGGGTAAGGCGCCCAGGGGTAAGCTGCGAGGCACCAGACCCGACGATCTGGCGGCGATTGCGATCAGAGGTTCTCTCGAACGAGTGCCGCAATTGAGCACCGGCGAGATCGATGATGTGATCTTTGGGTGCGCGATGCCGGAAGCGGAACAGGGCATGAACGTTGCGCGAATTGCGGCATTGCGGGCGGGGTTGCCGGTTACTTCCGCGGCCATGACGGTGAATCGTTTCTGCGCTTCAGGCCTGCAGACGATTGCACTCGCGGCGGAACGCATTCGCGGCGGAGGCGCGGAGGTGATCATCGCCGGCGGCACGGAATCGATGTCGATGATACCCATGGGCGGTAACAAAGTTTCTATCAATCCGTGGCTGGAAGAGCATCACCCGGAGTCCTACACGTCCATGGGACTAACCGCCGAAAGAGTTGCGCGGCACTACGGCATCTCTCGGGAAGAAGCAGACGAGTTCGCCTTTGCGAGTCATCAACGAGCCTTGGCGGCGCAGAGCGCAAGCCGTTTTTCTGAAGAGATAGTTCCCGTTTCCGTGAAAGTCAGCGTGCCTGACGAGAAGTCGCGGCTGAGAACCAGCGAAACAGACTTTACCGTGGACGAGGGCCCGCGTTCGGATACTTCGATCGAGGCGCTCGCGAAACTGAAACCCGCCTTCCACGCCAGCGGGAGTGTGACCGCTGGCAATTCTTCCCAGACATCCGACGGTGCAGCCGCGGTCCTCGTTATGTCCGAAGAGCGCGCCGAGACACTTGGCATCAAGCCGATGGCCCGTTTCCTTTCATTCGCCTACGCAGGATGTTTGCCGGAAGAGATGGGCGTGGGGCCGGTTTATGCGATTCCCAAAGCGCTCAAACTGGCAGGCTTGAGCCTCGACCAAATTGAGTTGATTGAGCTCAATGAAGCATTCGCCGCGCAATCACTGGCGGTGATCAAAACTCTTGGTCTTGATCGTGGCAAGTTGAATGTCAATGGCGGTGCCATTGCGCTTGGTCATCCGCTGGGCTGCACGGGCGCGAAGCTAACGGCAACCCTGCTGCACGAGCTGCGCCGTCGCGGGGGAAGGTACGGCATGGTGACGATGTGCGTTGGCGGTGGCATGGGCGCTGCCGGGATCTTCGAAAGTTTAAACTGAGCGAAACGGAAACTATGGGTATGCTGACCGCGAGTGTTTCGGCAAAAGCAAAAAACGCGAAAGGCGGCAGCTTTCTGATCGAAGATCTGCAGCCCGATGAAATCTTCACGCCCGAGGATTTCACGGAAGAGCAGAAACACATCGCGAGGACAGCGGCCGATTTTTCGAAGAACGAAGTTCTTCCCGCGTCGGGCGAGATCGAAGCCAAGCATTTCGATGTGACCAAGGGCTTGCTGCGCAAGGCGGGCGAGCTTGGGTTGCTCGCTGTCGACGTGCCCGAAGCGTATGGCGGACTTGAGATGGACAAGGTCACGTCAGCGCTGATTGCCGAATCGATGAGCAGGAACGCGAGCTTCTCGGTTGCATTCGGAGCGCATACAGGAATCGGCACACTGCCGCTGGTCTGGTATGGAACCGAAGAGCAGAAGACTAGATATCTTCCTAAGCTGGCCGGCGGCGAGTGGGTAGCGGCGTACGCACTTTCGGAAGCATCGTCAGGTTCGGATGCGATGAACGTCCGTACCCGCGCAGTGCTCTCGGCAGATGGCAAGGAGTACGTTCTCAATGGCGAAAAGATGTGGATCAGCAATTGCGGGTTCGCGGATCTTTTCACGGTTTTCGCAAAAATCGACGGCGAGAAGTTCTCGGCGTTTCTGGTGGAGCGAAATGCGCCGGGCTTATCGATTGGAGCCGAGGAACACAAGCTCGGTATTCGGGGTTCATCCACTTGCCCGCTTATCCTGAACGATTGCAAAGTGCCGTCCGGCAATCTCCTGGGAGAAGCCGGCAAAGGGCACCACATCGCTTTCAACATCCTCAACATCGGCCGCTTCAAGCTTGGGGCAGCCTGTGTGGGAGGAGCACGAACCTCTCTGCTGCATGGGATCGAGTACGCCAAGGAGCGAAAGGCGTTTGGGAAATCCATCGGCGAGTTCGGCCTCATACAAGAGAAGCTGGCGGAGTGCGCCACCGGCATCTACGTAGGCGAATCGCTGACCTATCGGACCATCGGTATGATCGACGCAGCGCTGGCGGACGTGAATCAGCACGCCGCAGGCGCTTCCAGAGAGATCCAGAAGCGCATTGAGGAGTACGCGGTCGAGTGCTCCATTCTGAAAGTCTGGGGCTCGGAAATGCTCGACATGGTGGTCGATCACGTCGTCCAGATTTTCGCCGGCTACGGTTACGTAGAAGAATATCCGGCGGCTGCGGCTTATCGTGATGCTCGCATCAACCGCATCTTCGAAGGAACGAACGAGATCAATCGCATTATCATCACCGGGTGGCTGATGAAGCGCGCGATGTCAGGGCAGCTACCGTTGTTAGCGGCCATTAAAAAGATCACCGACGAGATGCTGGAACCGCCGGGCTTTGCCGGTGAAACCGACGAAGGCCCGCTCGCCGCAGAGCGCCGGATGCTGACGGATGCCAAAAAGCTCAGCGTGTTTGCTGCTGGTGCAGCAGCGCAGAGGCATCCGCAGGATCTGCAGGATCAGCAGGAGATCATGGGCGCCTTGGCCGATTGCATCATTGAAGTTTACGCGTTGGAATCGTGCCTGTTGCGTGCCGAGAGGCTGGTGGCGGGTAAGGGCGAGCTGAACGCAAAGAACGCGATTGCGATGACGCGCTTCTATGCTTCGAAGGCAATGCGCGTGGTTGAGAATGCAGTCCGGAAAATCATAGCTGCTGTGGCGGAGGGTGACATGCTGCGTACTCAGCTGGCAATTGTGCGCCGGTTTTCAAAACATGAGCCGGCAAATTCGGTCGCCCTGAGCCGCTCAATCGCTAGGCAGGTACTCGAAGCCGGTCGGTACACGGTATAAACTCTGGTGATGCGTTCAAACGCTTCGCTGAAGGTGACGTGATCCACCCTTTTCCCAAAAGCTCAATCTTCCTACTTCTATTCAGCTGCGCATTTGCTCTGGCGCAAGATAGTCACTACTCTCCCAAGGGCCAACTGATCCTGACGCCCGAATGCTTGACGCTCAAGGCCGCCTGGACCGGGAACTCCAGCGAAGGCTGCTCGGCAACAGAGCTACAGGATTGGCTCAAGGACATCCAGCACTGGAGATATGAACGCCGGATACGTATCGGTTACAACGGAGCAAGATACGATGAGCCCGCGCTGAAGTGGACCCAATCGAGCTTTATGCAGCCGCAGATGATGGTGCACGATCGGTATTTCTTCGATCCCGCCACGGGCAAGTACACGGTCGACAGATATCTCGATGATCTGCAAAAGCGCTATGGCGGAATCGATGCTGTCCTGATCTGGCCCACCTATCCGAATATGGGCATCGACGATCGCAATCAACATGACATGATTCGCGCAATGCCGGGCGGGATTGCGGGCGTGAAGCAGATGATCGCTGATTTTCACCGGCGCAATGTGCGCGTGTTGTTTCCGATGATGATGTGGGATCAAGGCACCCGCGATCCGGGCAAACCCTGGCCCCAGGCGATCGCCGAGCTCATGAAAGAAATCGGCGCAGATGGCATCAACGGGGATACACAGGATGGTGTTCCGCTTGCGTTCTCGCAAGCCGCGGACAAGACCGGGCACCCGCTCGCTTTCGAACCGGAGGGTGGTCCGTCCGACGAGGCGCTTGCCTGGAACGTTATGACCTGGGGACAATATGGCGAAAAGATGGCCTTTGTGCCCGGCATCGACCGGTATCGCTGGCTCGAAACGCGTCACATGGTGAACATCTCCGACCGGTGGAACCGCAGCAAGACCGACGACCTTCAGTACGCGTTCTTCAATGGTGAAGGCTGGGAAAGCTGGGAAAACGTTTGGGGCATCTGGAACGGAATCACGCCACGTGATGGCGAAGCGACCAGGCGCGTAGCCACAATCGAACGTGCAATCGCGCCTTTTCTCATCAGTGCCGACTGGGAACCGCTCTACGCAATGCATCGATACGGTGTTTACGCCAGCCGCTGGCCGCTCGGCAACGAGACAGCCTGGACCATTGTCAACCGAAACGAATACGATATCGACGGAAGGCAGATGTCCGTTCCCCTTGAAGAGGGCGTCCGATACTTCGATCTGTATCACGGCGCGGAGTTGAATCCCGAGCGGGACGGCGCTGACAATGCAACGCTTGCTTTCCCTCTGGAGGCGCACGGTTTCGGAGCTATTCTGGCAACGCACGGCGAGCCCTCAGCTCAGTTCCGGGAAATGCTGGAAAGGATGAAGACAATAGCTGCCAAGCCGCTGGCGAGCTACTCGAGCAAATGGGAAACCTTGCCGCAACAAGTAGTCGAGATACCTGCAACGAAACTTGCGGCGAACGCGCCCGAAAACATGGTGAAGATTCCCGGCGGCAATTACGTCTTCAAAGTGCAGGGTATCGAAATCGAAGGCTTCGATGATATTGGGGTCGATGTCCAATATCCGTGGGAAAACATGCCGCGGCGTTTTCATGAGCACCGGATGCAAATCAAGCCTTTCTACATCGACAAGTTCCCGGTCACGAACGCCGAGTTCAAAAAGTTTCTCGATGCCTCGCATTACCGTCCAAAAGACGCCGCCAACTTCTTACGGGATTGGACGGATGGTGGCGCCTTTCCCGCGGGGTATGCGAGCAAGCCCGTGACCTGGGTTTCGCAGGAAGACGCCCGCGCTTATGCAGCCTGGGCCGGCAAGCGGCTTCCACACGAGTGGGAATGGCAGTTTGCAGCACAGGGAACCGATGGTCGAATTTATCCCTGGGGGAACGAGTGGCAGGCAGCGGCTGTTACACAGCCGTCTAGGGAACGCACATTGAAGGCACCCGACAATGTCGACGCTCATCCTGCCGGAGCGAGCCCCTTCGGAGTGATGGACCTGGTGGGCAACATCTGGCAATGGACCGACGAGTACGCAGATGAGCATACGCGCGGCGCCATCCTCCGCGGCGGAAACAACTATCAACCGCAGGGATCAATCTGGTATTTTCCCGAAGCGTATCGCAATGACCAGCACGGGAAGTTACTGTTGATGGCTCCCAGCTATGATCGTGCTGGCACGCTCGGATTCCGTTGCGTGGTGGATGCTGAGTGAAGCAGATCCTGGTTCTTGGCAGCCTGAATATTGATCTCGTCGAGCGCGTTCCTCGATTACCCCAACCCGGTGAAACTCTCCGCGGTGAAGATCTTCAGATTTTCGTCGGCGGCAAGGGCGCCAATCAAGCTTGTGCGGCCGCGTTGCTTGGCGGGCAAGTCGCCATGGCCGGGATGGTAGGCAAGGACGTCTTCGGTCCGCGATTGATTCAAGAGCTACGCGGGGCCGGCGTGAACACTGACCTGGTTGAAGCATCGGAGAGCGCTTCCGGGAGCGCGACCATTCTCGTTCTTCCAAGCGGCGAAAACGTGATCGTGATCTCTCCCGCTGCGAATGGAAAAGTATCAGTCGAGTTTGCATTGAGCGCAGTTGAGAAGCTACATATCGGAGACTTCTTGTTATGTCAGTTGGAAATACCGATGGAGGCGGTTCACGCGGCGCTCCATGCCGCGCATGCGCGTGGCGTCATCACCATTCTCGATCCTGCTCCCGCTTCGAACCTGCCCGGCGACCTGCTGCGATCGGTCTCGATTCTGACTCCCAACCAGACGGAGGCCGCCTTCTTGCTCGACCGTACAACGCCTCCCGAAACGATGGCCGAAGCCCAAGTTGCTGCGCAGGAATTACGGGCCCTCGGCGCAGAAACGGTGATCATCAAGCTGGGCGCGGCCGGCTGCTTCGTGAAGAATGGCGAAACCGCTCAACCGATTCCTGGGTTTCAAGTACCCGTCATCGACACGACCGCGGCAGGAGACACGTTCAACGGCGCCCTCGCAGCCTCGCTCGCCGATGGGTCTGCATTGATGAATGCCCTCACGTTTGCGAATGCAGCCGCTGCGCTCTCCGTGACAAAGGCCGGCGCGATCAGTTCGATTCCTAGCCGCCAAGAAGTCGTTCACTTCCTCCGTTCTTCTGGCTCCACTCACTAAATTATGTTCACGGTTCATAGTTCTGGCATGGCGATCGCACTTTGCGGGTTGACGATGATCGGCTGGGGCTCCTGGGCGAATACTCAGAAGCTCGCCGGGCGAGACCGCTGGCCATTCGAGCTCTTTTACTGGGATTATTCAATCGGCGTTGCTCTCACCGGGATCCTGTTCTGTTTTTTGCTCGGCAGCACGGGCGCCGCGGGAAGTTCGGCAGCGGCGAACCTCGCGCATGCATCTTTAGGTGCGGAGGGAAAGGCCTTCCTGGCCGGCGCGCTGTTCAATTTGGCGAACATCCTGCTGGTCGCCGCCATTGACGCCGCAGGCATGGCTGTCGCGTTTCCCGTTGGTATCGGCCTGGCGCTCGTAATCGGCACCGCTGCCAGTTATCTGCAATCCCCGCAAGGAAACGCGGTGCTGCTCATCAGCGGCGTTCTGTTGATTCTGGTCGCAATGATCGTCTCAGCGCTTGCCCATAACCGCATGCCTCGCGAACGCACGTCCCGCAAGAGCTCCGGGCTGATCTTCGCGATTGTCGCGGGCTTGCTAATGGGCTTCTTCTATCCACAGCTGATGCGCTCCATCTCGCCTGCATTCAACTCAGAACCGATCCGGCCGGGCATGTTAACGCCCTACACCGCTTTACTCTTTTTCGGATTCGGCGTTTTACTCAGCAGTGTGCCCATCAATGGCTGGTTCATGCGCAGTCGCGGATCTCGCCTGACAGACTACACGCGAGCGCGGCCAGGGCTGCACTTACCAGGTATCCTGGGCGGTGCAATCTGGATGGTCGCTCTTGGCCTGAATATTGTCGCCTCAGGTGTGGCAGGTCCGGCTATCTCCTACGCGCTTGGCCAGGGAGCAACTCTGATCGCGGCTCTCTGGGGTGTATTTGTCTGGCGCGAGTTTCGCGGAGCAGATTCGGGAACGCTCCGTCTCATCGGTGTCATGTTTGCAGCCTATGCGCTGGGCATAACGCTTATCGGCGCAGCGACACTCTAAGGCCGGGGTCCGATAGACTCAAATCTAAAAGCATGCGAGCGGTGCCAGTATCGAGCGTGTGTATCGTCGGCGGCGGTCCGGCCGGGCTTGCGGCCGCGATTGCAATCAGCCAGGCGAATATTCGAGTCACGGTGGTTGACCACGCACTTCCACCAATTGACAAGGCATGCGGCGAGGGCCTGATGCCCGACAGCGTTGCTGTTTTAAGCCGTCTCGGCGTGACCGTTCCGGCCGGCGTTGGAGCCCGCTTCCGCGGCATCCGCTTTTGCGATGCTCAGTCTCAAGTAGCCGCCGATTTCCCGAATGGCTCGGGCTTCGCCTTGCGGCGGGTTGTCCTTCATGAACTGCTCGTCCGCCGTGCTGCCGAGCTCGGAGTAACTTGCATCTGGGGTGCCAAGCAGATCGATTTTGACGGCACGCGCGCTTCGGTAGACGGCTGCGCGATCGAGTCAAACTTTGTGGTCGCCGCAGATGGCGGGACTTCCAAAGTCCGCCGCACTTGTGGGCTCGACGAGACGGTGCGCGAGGGGCGGCGTTATGGTTTTCGCCGCCACTTCCGGCTGGCTCCGTGGTCGGCTTACATGGATCTACACTGGGCGTCGACTTGTCAGGTCTATGTCACGCCGATTGCGGCGAACGAAGTCTGTGTGGTTGCCATGTCCCGCGACCCTAAGATCAGGCTCGATGATGCGCTGTCGTACTTTCCCACCCTGCAGCAGCGGCTGCGCCATGCCGAACCTGTCACTCACGAGCGGGGCGCCGTGTCGGTATCACGCACACTCCGCCAAGTCTATAACGACAACGTGGCGCTGATCGGCGATGCTTCGGGGTCGGTTGATGCCATCACCGGTGAGGGCCTTTGTCTGTCTTTCAAGCAGGCCCTGTCTTTAGCCGATGCACTTAAAGCGGGCCGGCTCGAAAACTATGGGGCCGAGCACGCCGCGCTCAGCCGAAGACCGCAGATGATGGGTGCCCTATTGCTGAGTCTGGATCGCCATCCGCGTTTTCGACGGAGAGCCATAGCCACTCTCGCCAGGCACCCGAAAGTATTCGAGTCGCTTCTTGCCATGCACATAGGCGCGAGGTCGCTTTCCGATCTTTTCTCCTGGGAACTTGTCCATTTCTGCCGAAGCTTTTTGGAAGCCTAGCTCGAAATCAAAAAAGTGAGCGCCCGGGGTAGACCCTGCAGCGCTCACTTTTATACGAAATTTAGCGAGGTAAAAACGTTACCAACGAGGACCACCACGTCCACGAGAGCTGTCGCCGCCCCGGCCGCCGCCGCCTCCGCCGCCACGCCCGCCACGGTTACCAAAGCCTCCTGACGGTCCGCCCTGCGGCTTGGGCCGCGCTTCATTGACGTTCATCGCCCGTCCATTGAGCTCAGCGCCATTCAGTTGCGAAATGGCAGTCTCGGCGTCACGCCTCTCCGTCATCTCTACGAAAGCGAAACCGCGTGGTTGGCCGCTGTCGCGATCCGTTACTATGTTGACTCGCTCGACATTGCCGTATTGCGAAAACGCGGCCATTAGGTCTTCCTGAGTGGTTTTGAAACTGAGATTCCCAACAAAAATGTTAGTCATGTAATTCCTAATTCGAAGTGGATTGTCTTTGTAGGGTTACTCTAGAAACCAAAGTCTGAAACCAGCAGGAGGGCGATGGAAATAGATGACTGCAAAGACCAGTCCAGTTTAACAGAGCAAGCACACTTCTTCTTGCCTTCTTTATTCGGTTACAGAACCGGGGGCGAAGCGGCTGCGAATAACGCGATAGCCCCAGTAATATGCGTTATCTCGAAGAAGATAGTTTCGTGCTTCGAGCACCACGCGCCGCGTCAGGCGTGTCAGTTTCGTCCCCGGCGGCCGTGGCTCCTCTCCGAAATCGTCGCGGGCCTCGCACGATGCAGTTGTCAGTACTGCCACGCGTCCATCGGTATTTACACGGGTGGTCTTAGAAGAAGCTGGGCCGTCGAGCAAAACGGGCGGTTCGGCGCAGCCAGCAAATGTCAGGTCAGTGGAAATCTTGTCGCGCTCGCCGTCGATATTCTTGTCGATTTTGTGAGTGAACGTCATCGATTTCAGTTTGAAAGCGAGACCAGTGTCATGCGTAGCAGCGCCCAGCCAAACCTCCTGACCATCTAACGAGCCGCCATTCCACAATCGGATGTGATGCCGCTGGGCGACGGTATTGAAAGACTTCTCAAAAATCAGATCGGGTTCTGACCCGTGAAAAAGAAGCTTGGAGACGGGCGCGGCGGAGTAGTTTCGCATATTGCTAAAAGCCCGGTAAACGCGGGAGGAGTTGGTTAGCGAGCGCTGATCGGCAATTGACCAGCCTGCATTGCTGAAGGACGATGTAATCTGCTGCCGGGAGCCCAGCATAACGACATTCATCAGATCGGGCGCTGTCTGCCCATTGGCATAAGAAATCTCGCCCAACTTGTCTCGCATCCAGACGGATACATTCGTTGTCACTCTTGCAGGAGTACGTGTGGTCGTCATTTCCCGCTCCGACACAGGCTGCAGTTGGGGCTCCTCAGTCGGCGCTTTCCAGGCGTTAAGTTCTGTGGCTGGATCTGGCGGTTGATACACGATTACGGGCATGGGCAGCTTGACGGTCAATTTCATATCCGTGCCCGGTGTCAAATGGATCTCTGGTTCGGGGAAAGGCAGAATCAGGCACCGGACAACAAACAGGCCTGCCGCGCCCGCAGGACCCATCGAATACTTCAACCACACCTGATTACTGGCTCCCGTCAGACCCAGCATGGAGCGGTAGACAAGGCCGAAAGACGGACGCATCCAGAACCCGTTTACGAAGTTACCGGGATTGCTTGCCGCCAGCACGCCCTTTATTTTTCCGGTTGCAGTGACATCCTCTCGCGCGTTATCAATGGAAGCCAGCGTGGCGGAGAAAGGATAAACTTCGCCGTCCGGTGTTTCGAGCCGGTCGAAACTCAATTCCAGGCTCGCCCGCTCTCGTACTATTCCGATCCCGACGGGTCGTTGCTTGCGAACTGTTCCAATAACTGTGCTTCCCTGGGGAATAAAATTCTCGCCTACTCGAAATTCCCGAATCACGACGCATCGGAACTGAGTCCCAACAGGAGAAGAGTAGCTGGTGACGTGATCCTGCAGGCGGACCTCGAGCCTAGGCTGGGGCGCTGGCCCTACGCTAGCTGATAGCGCCGGCAAGAGCGAAAGGCAGAGGACCAGAACGCGAATCTTCATAGTTCCTTACTGGCCAATTCAGGCACACAACAAGTTTCCGGAAAGCGGAAGCCCGTTCCCCGGACGAACGACGTCGAGCGGAGTTCGTTCGTTAGCTTACCTGAATAGATGGCGCTGCGCCACTGGCCATCTCCAAAACTGAAGTAAACTTAACATTTCTGTTTTTTACCTCGAGGCCCTATTCTCATGAGCTCCACCCGCTGACGAGGATCAGCAGTTTCCTTCAGGCGACGCCTGGCATGTCGGGCACCAGTATAGTTTGCGTCCCACGAACTCCTGCAGTTGTATAGCGGTTCCGCAAAGGAAGCAGGGCAATTTGTGCCGCCGGTACACGTAGTGCGTCTCTCCTCGCCGTGCTTTTCCTTTCGGGTGCGGACGATCGGCAGGGCGAGTTGTGACGATGCGCCGATCGACCATTCCATCGTGCATGAGTGCCTTAGCTTCACGCCAAAGCGCCACAAAATCTTGGCGAGAAACGCTGTTTCCCGGGCGGAACGGACTCAACCCGGCGCGGAATAACAGTTCAGCCCGATAGATATTTCCGATGCCGCTGATGACGGCTTGGTTCATCAGCAACGCGCCCACGGGCGCACGGCTCTTGAGCATCTTCTCAATTGCCTGCTGAGCATCAGCATCTTCGCGCAGGGGATCGGGACCGATGCGGCTAACAAGCTTCAAGCGGGTCGCGCCATCGAGCACGTCGCACGCGGTGGGTCCCCGAAGTTCAAGCCAGTGCTGCCGGGTCGAGATGCGCAGGCGAAGTGCGCCTTTGGTCTCCGGATACGGCATCTCTCCTTCACGAAATTTGCCATAAAGGCCGAGGTGAATGTGCAGCTGCCGGTTCAGACCGAAGTCGTAGAAAAGGTGTTTCCCATAAGCATCAACGGAGCGCAGCTTGCGGCGATTGAGCAGGCTCGCTCCTTCTGCAAAGCGTCCGTTCGGAGCTTCAACAGTAAGGGTGCGGCCCAGAAACAGTGCTTTGTGGCGCTCAGCCCAGCGATGTAACTCATTCCCCTCAGGCATTCCGGTAATTGGATGCCGCTCGTCGCCAGGCTGACGGAGAAGCGGCGGCGCTACTCATAGCGGAGCGCATCCACCGGATCGAGCCGCGAAGCCTTTACGGCCGGCCACACTCCGAAGAATACTCCGATCGCAACCGAAACGGTGAAGCCAGTAAAGATTGCCAGCGTCGAAACCACCGTGTGGAGAGCAGGGACAAGCACACTGATGGCAAGCGTCACAAGAACGGCAAAGAGAACGCCGATCAAACCTCCCACCCCCGAGAGAGTGGTTGCCTCGATCAGAAACTGCGTGACTATATCGCCGCGGCGCGCTCCAACCGCCTTGCGAACTCCGATCTCCCGCGTTCGCTCGGTGACGCTTACCAGCATGATGTTCATCACTCCGATGCCGCCAACCAGCAAACCGACACCCGAGATCGCAATCGAGATCAGCAGGATCATACCGGTAATCTTATTGAAGTTCTCGATGATCGAATCGGGCGTGCTGAGCGCGAAGTCATCGGCCTTACCGGGAGGAACATGCCGGATTCGCCGCAGTGCATCTCTTATTTCCTCGACGGCATCCGCGCGCTGCCCGGCCCTGGCTTTCGAAGTGAGAAAGAAGTTATCCGACTCCGGATAGCGCAGGCGCGCCGTGGCAAGCGGCATGATCACTTGCCGGTCGAGCCCGTTCTCGCCAAAGAAACCGCCTTTTGCTTTAGCAAACACTCCGAGCACCTGATACTCGACACCATCGATCGATGCAGTGCGGCCCACGCCATCTTGCGCTGGAAAAAGCGCGTCTGCCAGGCTGGAGCCGAGAACCACCACCCGTGCTCCGCGGCGCGCCTCGGTATCGGTGAAGATCCGGCCCTGCGCCACCGCCCGCGGCGAAATGTTGTACAGGTTAGGCGTCACGCCCGAGACGTTCAGGTTGTCGGACTGGTATCCGGGCACTTTGGCCGTCATCACGCGGCCGGCAGGCGGAATGATGTACACGCTGAGCGCAACGTCGTCGATTGAGTGCACGGTTGTCTTTAGGTATTCCGCATACTCGGGCCGGATGGGGCGGCGCTTTCGTTCTTTCGGAGGAGCATTCGCGCCGCTCGGATCCCCGCTAAGCCGGCTGACGAAAATACTATCGGGACCGAATTCCTGAAAGAAGTCGACGATCGAGCTATTCAATCCCGTCAGCAGAGATGCTACTGTGACCACCGTCGTGATGCCAATCACGATGCCGAGTATGGTCAGCCCGGAACGAAGTTTATGACTCGCAATCGCGTCAAGAGCCATCGCGAAAGTAGCTTTGGCGTTGATGTTCACGTAAGCCTCATTCGGCGCGCAACGCTTCTACCGGATCCAGGCTGGCGGCGCGCTTGGCCGGGTACCAGCCTGCCACAATCCCTACAGCGCTCGAAACGAAGATCGAAATGACGACGTAAGGCGCCGTAATGGACAGCGTGGCGCCCGAGATCGCTCCGATGAGCAGCGCCGCCATAGCTCCGGCGGCGACTCCGAGCGCGCCGCCCGAGAGCGACAGGATCAACGACTCGGTGAGGAACTGCAGCATGATATCGGCCTTTCTCGCGCCCAGGCTCTTGCGGATTCCAATCTCACGGGTGCGCTCTGTCACGCTCACCAGCATGATGTTCATAATCACGATGCCGCCCACCAGCAGCGAGATGCTTGTCACCGGAACGACGACAGCCGCGATTACGCCGAGAATCTGGCCAGTAAACGACCGGACGGAATCGGGCGTGAGGGTATCGAAATTATCGTCCTTACCAGGGACGGTATGGAAACGGCTGCGAAGCGCTCCCCGCATCACATCGAGCGCTCCATCCAGCGTCAGGCCGGAACCCGGCTTGGCCCTTCCGAAGATCACCATGCTCTTCGAGCCTCCGAAGAGCGACTGGTAGAGAGTTGTCGGTATGTAAACCGGGTTGTCGAGACTCTGGCCGAAGGATGAACCCTGGCGCTCCAACACTCCGACTACCGTGAGATCAACCCCGGAGACTTTGACCGTCAGCCCGAGCGGATTACGATTCTCGAAAAAAAGCCTGCGTACATCGTCGCCTATGACGGCTACCGGGCTGCGCCGCTTCTCCTCAGCATCGGAAAAGAAACGCCCTAGCGCGACGGGAATATCGCGGATCTGCGGCATGTCGGCGGCGACCCCGATCACATTGGCTGCTTCGAAGACTTGATTCTCCGCCTTCACGTCTTCGACGCGCTGCTGATACGGGCTGTAGAGCACCTCATCACCCGTCACCGTGCGCAGGAATTTAAGATCATCAACCCGGATCCGCTTGTTGTGCTTCAGCTTGTCTGCGACTTGCCGTCCGTTCAGGCGGCTTACGGATGCGATCTGCGCTACCAGGAAGCTGTTGGTCCCGAATGCCTTGGACGTGATCTGCTCGGCATAGACGCCGAGACCATCGATGGCGGCGCCCACCAGAATGACACTGGCCACCCCCACGATTACGCCGAGCAGGGTCAAAAAGCTGCGCAGCTTATGGGCTCGGATTGAATCGAACGCCAGACCGGCTGCAGTGAGAACAAGCCACATGAGGGATAGGGGACGCGAGCACCGGAATTGGCGGCATTCCGCACCAGCTTCGGATGATTCTATTCTCTCGCGTGCGCAACGACGAAGACCGGTGGTCACAGCTTCTGACCGGCGGGCGATCGCGTTTCAGATCGACCGCAATTTACGTGCCCCCAGAGACTTAACGTTGCGGACTGAGATTCCGAGGGGCCGCCGGGAGTGCCCGTTTGCCCAATTGTCTTGCTACTTTCCCGCCATGAGACAAAACCAAACCCGAAAGGAATCGTCGACTCCTCGACAGATCCTTAGAGACTTGGTTCGCCGTCAGAAGGCGGACTCCAAACACGAAAACCGGCAGGTCACTCTTGTCCCGGAACCTCTTCCTGCTCCCGATCTTTACCAGGATTCGGGCGGCGGGTACAACGTCAATCTCGTTTACCCTCAGGCCTAACTTGAGGCTGGGCAGACCGAAAGGTCTGCCCCCTTTCACACGCGCCGAGCCCTCCACGCCTTCCGGACAGGCCAGAACAGAAGCGCCGCAAGCACCACCAGGATTGGCCCGTACGCCAGCACAAACAAAAACACTGCCGTAAAGAAATCCAGCACCAGCTGATAGCCCGCAATGGCCGCGTTCTTAAAACGTGTGACGATGCCTCGGTCCGGCTCGAGGCGACGCTGATACAGCTCCGCAACCGTGAGCTGCACTGTCGCAAACGCGACGCGGTTGGCCAGGCTCTTCTGCTCCGCTTCCGAAGCCTCGATCTGGCCGCGTGTCGTGTCAGATCTGCTGCTCGACCGCCAGCACGTCGGCCAATTTTCCAGTTCTGTCGCGCAGGATGGCAATGAGCCGTTGCTCTGTCTCGCGCAAATTGGTAAGCCGGGCTTGGAGGTCTACCGATTCGCGAGTCACGTCATCGCCATGTTGAGATTCAGCATCTAGGTGACCTAGAGCGCGCACGCCTGCCAGCAGCCGGTCCAGCTGCGCGGCTGGCACGCGCAAGGTTGCATTGAAAGAACGAGCTTGACCACTCGCGCTTGCCGACGAGAGCGTAGCGACGTAGCCGCCATGAAGAGCCGCCAGACGCTCGATGTCCGCCCGAATCGGATCGAAGCGATCCGTCGTGAGACTGATCTCAGCGGTGCGGACAATGAGCGTGCCAGATGAGGACGCGGCCGAGGGCGGGACCGTCGCACGGCTCGGAGCGGCCACCATGTCACGCGAGTTCTCCAGAAAGTCTGTTGCTGTCTGCAACTGCGCATATTGCTGCAAATGGAATTGCCTCCGCGCCATTTGATCCCTCTGCACAGGCCGGAAGACTACCAGTGCTGCCATCGCTGCCACTAGAACAAAGCTTCCGCCCACCCAAGCGAGCCGTCGCGTTTGCCAGCGGCCAACCAACCCTTGCCACATCGTGGAATTTCGCCGAGGGCTACTCTCCTCACCGCTTTCCACCCGTAAGCGCAGGCGATCTGTCGGCGGTGGCACCTGCCACTCACGAGCGACTCGCCAGACGCTTTGCAGATCCGCGGCAACAGATTGACACTCCCGGCATCCTGACAGATGAAGAAGACACCTCCTGCGCCCTTCTGACCGGAAGTTCGCCATCGGGTAGGCCATACCTCCTCTTCCACCACCGGATGAGCATTTAGCTGCATGATTCCTCCTCGCGCCGCACGCGGCCTGCCAGCACCGGTTCCAATTGACGCTTCAAGGCCATCCGTGCGCGGAACAGGCGCGAGCGAACCGTATTAACCGGTACACCCAGCAGTGCGCCAATCTCTTCATAACTCAGCTGTTCATATTCACGCAGCATCAGGATCTCCCGCTCGGTTGTTTCCAGCATCTCCAGAGCGTCTCTGACGAACAGACCCGGCTCGATTTCCTCTTTGGCTGCGGGCTCGTTCACGTCCTTGCCGAGCGAGTGCGTCTTCGGGCGGCGGCGTTCTGCAAGAACCAGCTTGAGAGCGATCCCATACAGATAGGTCCGAACCGAGGCGCGCGGCTCGTAGCGGCTTACGCTTCTCATCACAACGACAAAGGTGTCCTGGGTTAGGTCTTCGGCCCGCTCGCGGCTGGCAAGCCGGCGATAGAGAAGCCGTGGAGCGGCTCGCGATACCGCTCGAAAAGCTCTTCGAGGGCCTCCCGGGAGCCGTCCTGAAAATTCAGGATTAACGCTTCATCGCTGGTCATCTTCTGCGTATCGCTCGTCTGGTCCTGTCATGTCGCGAGATGCCGAAAAGTTCCGCCGATCCGCTAAACTGATTCTTCCAAGAGCGTGGCGAAGAAAACTACCTACCGCGATGCCGGAGTCAACATCGACGAGGCGGATCGCGCCGTCGCCCTGATCAAGCGTCACGCCCCAAGACTTTCAACAGCCGTGTTCTTACGTCCATCGGCAGCTTCGGCGCGGGTTTCTCGCCTGAAGGGGTGGCGCGACCCGGTACTGGTCAGCTCCGCCGATGGCGTCGGCACCAAACTTAAGCTGGCCTTCGCCACAGGCCGGCACAACACCATCGGCGAAGATCTGGTCAACCATTGCGTCAACGACATTGCGGTGCAAGGCGCGAAGCCGCTCTTCTTTCTCGATTATTTCGCGGTCGGCAAGCTCGATGCCGAGGTGTGCGGCGGTAGATCTGCGGGCATTGCTCGCGGCTGCAAGCGAACAGATGCGCGTTGATCGGCGGCGAAACGGCCGAGATGCCGGGCATGTATCGCGCCGGCGAATACGATCTCGCAGGCTTCATCGTGGGCGCGGTTGAACGGAAAGCATGCTCACCGGCGGAATCGATTCAGCCGGCGACGTGCTGCTTGGACTTGCCTTCCAAGGTCTGCACACCAACGGTTATTCGCTCGCCCGCAAGCTGCTGTTCGAAACTGCCGGCTACAAGCCCAGAGCCAAATTCCGGAGCTGCGGGCAGCTCGCCGACGAATTGTTAAAAGTGCACCGAATCCTATCTGAAGCCTCTTCCGGCGCTGCACAAAGCCAAAGCTGCTAAAGGGAGCGGCCCACATTACCGGCGGCGGCTTGACAGACAATCTTCCGCGCATCCTGCCGACGGACTGGCCGCTCGAAATCGACCTCGATCCTGGCCCACGCAGCCATCTTCGATCTGTTGCAGCGGCTCGGCAACATTCCGGAGGACGATCCCGCCGCACCTTCAATCTCGGCGTCGGCATGGTACTCGTCGTCGCGGACAAGAAATTCGGGAAGCATGGCCCAAATCGCGGAGGAGACTGCGCGAGCCTGCTCTACCCGGATCGGGCGCGTCGTGGAACAACGTCGCGCAAACAACCCCGGGTCCAATATCTGTGAGCGCAGCTACCCTGCCCCGTCTCGGCATACTGCTGTCGGGGCGCGGCTCCAACTTCGAGGCAATTGCGCGGCGCGTTTTCGACAAGACCCTGCATGCGAAATCGGCGTGGTCTTCTCCAACAAGCCGGACGCCCCGGGTCTCGCGCGCGCACGGGAACTCGGCCTGCCCTGCGCGGCTATTCCGTCGCGCGGTGTGGAACGGTCTGCCTTCGATGTACAAGTGGCAGATCTCTAAACCACCACGGATCGATTGGGTCTGCCTGGCGGGCTACATGCGTTTTTTGACGGGCGGCTTTGTGGCCCGGTTTCCCGAGCGCATCCTGAATATCCATCCTTCGCTGCTGCCTGCCTTTCCTGGACTCGATGCGCAGTATCAAGCCCTGATGCACGGGGTGAAAGTTACCGGCTGTACCGTCCATCTGGTGGATGAAAATCTGGATAGCGGGCCCTATTGTGCAACAAGCGCCCGTTTCCGTGCTCGATGGCGATACGGTCGAGACTCTCTCGGCCCGCATTCTGGCTGAGGAACACCGAATCTATCCGGAAGCAATCTCCTGGTTGCTCAAGGGAAACTATCGCATCGAAGGGCGGCGCGTTCTAAAGACTTAAATGCAACTGAGTTTGATGGCGTAAACGAATATTGGGCGGGCTTACCGTCTTTGTCCTGATCATTGTTATTTTGATCTGGAGTCTCTGGAGCGGAGACAAAGGTAAAACCAGCGAAGCCGATCGCGGCGATCGGCATGTCGACGCCGATTGCCATCGAAGTGGATGCGCCGCACGGCGTGAAAGCTTTCAGTGCCACTCTCGAGCAGAACGGGCAGAGTCAGACCGTCTATCAAGACAAGACGAAAACCAAGCAACGCGTCGGAGCTTACACCTTTTCAGCTGGCAAAAAGCAAGCTCCCTTCCTGCAGGAAGGATCCGCCAAACTAATTGTTCGAGCCAGTTCGAACGATCTCCGTGGAGCCACTTCCGAGCTGACACAAAATGTGCAGGTAGTGCTGCGCCCGCCGACGATTGTCGCGGATGGTTTTCAGCACTACATCAATCAGGGCGGTGCGGAACTAGTGACGCTCGACTTAGGCGGCAGTTGGACCGAGGCAGGCGTGCATGTTGCAAATTATTCGGCCGGTTCGTTTGCAATGCCGGGTGAACCCGATTCGAGCTCTCATCGCTTCTCGCTTTTCCCTTATCCTTGGGACGTTTCGCCCGAAACGACACCCGCAGCGTATGCCCGGAACGGAGCCGGCACGGAAGTCAGCACGACCTTCTGGGTTAAAACATTTCCCAAGAAATTCCGTGAGAGCACCATCAACGTGACTGACAAAAACCTACAGAAAGTTGTAGGTGAGCTCGACCCTGACGGCAAGGGCAGCCTGGTCGACCGATTCGTAAGACTCAATCGCGAAATGCGCCGTGCCAACTCGCAGCAGATCTATGACATGCGAAACAACACCGAGCATAAGATTCTTTGGGCCGGTCCTTTCGTACCGGTGAAAGGCGCGCGCGAATCCTTCTTCGCAGACAGACGAAGCTACATCTACAACGGCCGTAAGATCGACGAACAGGTGCACCTCGGCTACGACCTGGCGCAGACTGCAAATAGCCCGGTGAAGGCAGCTAACTCAGGCAAAGTCATTTTTGCGGATCGGCTGGGGCTCTATGGCAATTGCGTGGTGATCGACCACGGCTATTCGCTGCAGAGCCTCTACGGGCACATGAGCAAAATCCTGGTCAAGACCGGAGACAGGGTTGGAAAAGAGCAACAGATCGGGATTAGCGGAGCCACCGGAATGGCGTTCGGCGATCACGTGCACTTCAGCATGATGATCGCCGGCATCCAGATCGATTCGAAAGAGTGGTGGGACGAGCACTGGATTCACGATCGGATCTTGAGCAAGATCGGACCAACAGGACAAGAAAAAGAAACGGCGTCCGTTCCGGTGGAAAAACACAGGAAGAGACGCCGCAGATAGTGTTGAGGGTCGGGTTTCTTATTCGGCTTCGTCTTCGCCGCGTGCCTGTTTCAGGCGTTCTTCGCGACGAGCCGCGCGATCGGCCGCACGTTTAACGAGTTCCGAACCGACGAGTTCGAGCTTCGCGGTCTCTGCCCCGTCGCCCTTACGCCAGCCAATCTTCACAATGCGGGTGTAGCCGCCATTGCGCTGATTGAAACGCGGCCCGAGCTTCTCGAACAGCTTATCCACCGCTTCGGGCTTGACGAGAAAAGCAGCCGCCTGTCGGCGCGCATGCAGCGTGTCGTCTTTCGCGAGCGTGATCATTTTTTCCACCAGGGGGCGCGCTGCCTTGGCTTTGGGAACGGTCGTCGTGATGCGCTCTTCCTCAATGACGTTCGTCACCAAGCCGCGAAGCAGCGCCCGGCGAGCGCTGATATTCCGCTTGAGCTTAACTCCAGCTTTGCGATGACGCATGTTTATTCGTCCAGTCCAGCGTAATTGTCGTTGCCGTAATCGGAAGGCGAAGCAGCGGGCGCGCAGCCCACCAGCCGGCCTTGGCCATCGAACTTCATGCCGAACGAGAGACCGAGACCGGACAGGATTTCCTTGATTTCGTTTAGAGACTTGCGACCGAAGTTCTTCGTCCGCAGCATTTCGGATTCAGACTTCTGCACCAGATCGCCGATGGTCTGGATATTCGCGTTCTTCAGGCAGTTGTATGAACGAACACTGAGCTCGAGCTCTTCGACCGAGCGATTCAGCACTTCGTTCATCTGGTTGATAGCGCGCTCTGCCGGCTCTTCCGCCACTTCGGCAGTTTCTTCGAAGTTGATGAAGATCGTCATGTGATCTTTGAGGAGCTTGGCCGCCTGACCGACCGCGTCCTGCGGCGAGATTGCGCCGTTGGTCCAGACTTCGATCGTGAGCTTGTCGTAGTCGGTGTTCTGACCAAGACGAGCCGCTTCGACGCTGTAATTTACTTTGCGAACGGGCGAGTGAACCGAGTCGATCGGGATGTAGCCGATCGGCAGGTCTTCGTCGTAGTTGCGGTCGGCGGACACATAGCCGCGGCCGCTCTTGATCCGCATCTCGATATCGAGCTTGCCGCCTTCGCCGACCGTCGCGATGTGCAGGTTGCGATCGAGCACTTCGACATCGGCGTCGGTTTCGATCTGGCTGCTCATGACCTCGCCCGGCGCTTCGACATGCAGGCGGGCGATGCTTCATGCCTTCGCCCATCATCTTGAACGGAACCTGCTTCAGGTTGAGGATGATGTCGGTGGCGTCTTCGACCACGCCCGGAATGGGGCTGAACTCGTGCGAAACGCCTTCGATGCGTACGCCCGTAATGGCGGCGCCCTCAATCGAGCTCAGCAGCACGCGGCGCAGGCCGGTGCCGATGGTGGATCCGAATCCGCGCTCGAACGGTTGCGCGGTGAACTGGCCGAAACGCTCGGTGAGCGATTCGGTATTGGCGACTAAACGCTTTGGCTTCTGAAATCCTTTAAACATATATCTTACCTCTCTCGAGTCGCTTACTTCGAGTACAGCTCGACGATGAGCTGCTCGTTCAACTGGATTTGCACCAACTCTTCGCGCTTCGGCTGCTGCAGAATACGGGCTCGAAGAGCATCGCGGTCAACTTCCAGCCACGCCGGGCTGGGGGTGTGGGCAGTGGCATCGCGCGCCGCAAGAATGCTGGAATTATTCCGGCTGCTCTCGCGGATCTCGACCACATCACCGGGGCGAACCGTGTAGGAAGGAATGTTGACCTTTTTGCCATTCACGGTGACATGGCCGTGGCGGACAACCTGGCGGCCTTGTGCCCGGCTGGTAGCTACTCCCATGCGGTAAAGAACGTTATCGAGACGCTTTTCCAGCATGGCAAGCATGAGCTCGCCGGTAATACCCTTTTGATTCACCGCCTTCTCGTAAAGGTTCCGGAACTGACCTTCAAGGATGCGGTAATAGCGGCGTGCCTTCTGCTTCTCGCGCAGCTGCAGACCGTAGCCCACGATCTTGGCTTTCTTGTCTTTGCCGTGCTGCCCGGGCGCGAAGTTGCGCTTTTCAATGGCGCACTTTTCAGTGTGACAGCGCTCGCCCTTTAAAAATAACTTCATCCCCTCACGCCGGCAGAGCCGACAGACGGGGCCACTATAACGTGCCAATCAATGACCTCCAAATAGCGCCACTTGGTAGCGCCTGTCAGGTGCGGTTTACGGCCGACAGGCCTTCGTCCCGCTTAAACTACTAAATAAAACTCGTGTCGAATCGAAAACTGCTATCCGACTGAAAAAATCAAACACGCCGCTTTTTGGGCGGGCGGCAACCGTTGTGCGGGATCGGGGTCACGTCTTTGATGGAGCGGACCTCAATACCGGCCGTCGAAAGAGCGCGTACCGCCGATTCGCGCCCAGAACCCGGACCGGCTACGCGCACTTCCACGGTACGGAGACCAGACTCTTTGGCCTTGTTCGCGGCGGTCAGAGAAGCCTGCTGCGCGGCAAAAGGGGTACCCTTGCGCGAGCCGCGGAACCCGAGCGATCCCGAACTTGACCAGGCGAGCACGTTGCCGAGCGGATCTGTAAACGTGACGATCGTGTTATTGAACGATGCCTGCACGTGAACCGTCCCAAATGGAACGTTGCTCTTCTCTTTCTTCTTGAACGACTTCTTCTTGGTTGATTTTGCGGGTGCCTTCGCCATGCGTGGGGTTCTCCGACCTTAGGTCTTGCCAGTAGCTTTCTTTTTGTTCGCGACAGTGCCCTTGCGGGGACCCTTGCGCGTGCGGGCGTTTGTATGAGTACGCTGGCCGCGTGCAGGCAGGCCGCGACGATGACGCAAGCCGCGATAGGCGCCCATCTCCATCAGGCGCTTAATGTTCATCGAGGTTTCCTTGCGCAGGTCGCCTTCGATTGCACCCTCGCCCTCAATGAGGTTGCGGAGGTGGTTGACCTCTTCTTCCGTAAGGTCGCCGATCTTCTTCTCCGGATCTACCTTCGCCCGAAAAAGAAGCGACAACGCCCGGGTCCGGCCAATGCCATAGATGTAAGTGAGCCCAATTGCCGAGCGCTTCCGCGCCGGTAAATCGATGCCTGCAATACGCGCCATATTTACTCTGCCTTGCCTATCCTTGCCGCTGCTTATGTTTCGGGTTGGTGCAGATGACGCGGACTACTCCGTCGCGATGAATCACCTTGCACTTATCACACAATTTCTTAACCGACGCTCGTACCTTCATACGACTAGCTCCATCCCAGGATCTGCGCCTCGCTCTTGAACTGCGGGCTCATCCTCAACCTTCTTCGGCTCGCTGAGAATCGGCCTCCAAAACCTCTAGACCCACGTGTCCTGTCCTGGGCAGAAACAGCGACCCGTACCCGATCTCCTACCCTCAGACGCACAAAATTCGAGAGCCGCGAAGCCGGCAGGTGAGCCAGCAACTGATGCTCGCCTTCCAACCGCACGCGCACAAGCGCGCTTGGCAGCAACTCGACGACAATCCCTTCGGCCGTTCGTTCGGCCTTTGCCTTCGACGCTTCCATTCACGGCCGCGTCAGGACCCATGGCCCGTTTTCCGTCACCGCGACCATGTGCTCGAAATGAGCCGAATACGACCCGTCTTTTGCGACCGCCGTCCACTTGTCCCGCAGCACCTTCGTATCGGGCTTGCCGGCATTCACCATGGGCTCGATCGCAAGCACCATACCGGGCTTCAAGCGGGGATTCTCGCCCCGCCGGTCCACATAATTCGGAATCTGCGGCTCTTCGTGCAACGAAGTCCCGATTCCGTGTCCCACAAACTCGCGTACAACCGAGAAACCGTTGGAAGTCACGTATTTCTCAACCGTGCCGGATACATCGAACAGCCGGTTGCCATTGCGTACCTGTCCGATCGCCAACTCTAAACTCTCCTCAGTGATCTTTAACAGCCGCTTCACCGAATCGTTCACTTCGCCAACCGGGACCGTGATCGCGGAGTCGCCGTAATATCCTTCCAACTGGACGCCGGTATCGAGCGAGATGATGTCGCCCGCCTTCAACCTGCGCCGCTCCGACGGCATGCCGTGGACCACCTCATCATTGACCGAAGCACACAGCGCATACGGGAATTTGGTTCCCGCAGCCTGCGAGTAATACCCTTTGAACGCCGGTTTCGCTCCCGCGTCCGCAATCATCTTCTCGGTAGCGGCTTCCAGGTCGCGCGTCGTCACGCCTTCCTCAACCATCCCCCGCAGATCATTGAGAATCCGGTAAACCAACAACCCACTGCGCCTGAGTTTCTCGAGTTCGGCGCCATTCCGCCGGACAATCACTGCCTCAGACCCGCCTGCACGCCCGCTCCCGCGGAATTATCATCACGATCAGCAACCCGTGTTTCCTCGCCGCTCTCGATTTCAGAACGAACAAGGCCAAACCCGGCAAGCGAACCGCAAATTCTGGCCATGATCTCGTCCGGCTTAAGACCGCTGGCTTCTACTTCAAACATCGGAACACCGGATTCCCGAAAAAAATTCAGGATCGGCACAGTCTGCCGATCGTACTGCTCGAGCCTCTCACGAATAACGGATGCCTGATCGTCCTGGCGCGTCACGAGAAGCGAACCATCCAGATCACACACTCCCGGTTTCTTCGGAGGATTCGTAGTCAGGTTATACAGAGTTCCGCAAACCGGACACTGCAGCCGACCACTAAGACGAGCTACGATTTTCTCGTAGTCAACCACTAAATGTACCACAACTGCCCGAAATCCGCTCTTACCGAGCAGCTCAAGCACCACACCGGCTTGGTTGAGTGTGCGCGGGTAACCATCGAGAATCATGCCACCGCACGCATCCGGCTCCGCCAGACGTTGTTCGACCAGCCGGTTGACCAGCTCGTCCGGCACCAGCTTGCCCGATTTCAGCAAGCGCTCAGCTTGCTGGCCGATCTCGTCCTGGCGCAGGATGTGGGTGCGCAGCATGTCGCCGGTTGAGATATGGGGGCCATCCAGACAATCGGCGCAGCAACTTCGCCTGGGTGCCTTTGCCGGAGCCGGGAGATCCGAACAGAATCACCGCCGGAGCAGCAGAGCTACGATTGATTTCCACAGACAAAATTGCGGCCTGACTCTCCCGAGCGCCTTTAGCGCCTTCCCCGAATCCGACCCGAACGAGGCGTAAAGCCATCGTAGTGGCGCATAATTAGCTGGGCTTCGATCTGGTTCACGGTATCCATGGCCACACCCACCACGATGAGAAGCGACGTTCCGCCGAAGAAGAAGTTCACGCCTAAGCCATCCAGCAGCCAGCGCGGAAAGTAAGCGTCAATGAAGTTGCCCGACCAGCGGAAGATGCTGCAGCCGGATGCCCTGGATCATGATCGTCGGAATGATCGCAAGAGTCCAAGATAGAGGCCACCCACGACAGTGATCTTCGACAGGATCTTATCCATGTACTCGGCCGTATTCTTGCCGGGACGGATCCCCGGAATGAAGCCGCCATACTTGCGCATGTTATCCGCCGCTTCGCTCGGATTGAAGATGATTGAAATATAGAAGAAGCAGAAGAAAACGATGAGGAGAACGTAGACCAGATAATAGGTCGGCTCCGCACCGCCGAGCGCGCCGAGCATGCTGCCGAGCCACGGACTGTTTTTGACAATCGGAAAACTGCATCGCGGTGGCCGGGAGCGCGAGCAAGGAAGAGGCGAAGATGATCGGAATCACACCGCCCGCGTTCACTTTGAGCGGCAGGTGAGTGGATTGACCGCCCATCATGCGCCGCCCGATAACACGCTTGGCGTACTGTACCGGAATCCGGCGTTCACCGCGCTCGACCAGCACAATAAACGCCACCACCGCCACCATCAAAACGATGATGATCATCATCTGCAGCACAGGCCACTGGTGCGTGACGAAAGTATTGGTGTAGATATTCCCAATGGCGCGCGGCAGCCCGACAATGATACCGACAAAGATGATCAGCGACATACCGTTGCCAATCCCGCGATCGGTGATCTGCTCGCCAAGCCACATGATGAATGCCGACCCGGCCGTAAAGGTCAGAGTCGTCATAAAGATGAAAACGAAGCCCGGGATTCAGAACGAAGTTGCCATCTGAATTTTGCAACGCAAAGGCGATACCAACCGATTGGACGATAGCGAGGGCAACGGTCAGGTAACGCGTCCACTGCGTAATCTTGCGGCGCCCAAGCTCACCCTCTTTCTGCAGTTTGTCGAGCGTCGGGATCACGACGGTGAGCAATTGCAGGATGATCGACGAGGTGATATAAGGCGTAATTCCCAGCGCAAAGATCGTCATGCGGCGGAGCATGCCGCCGCTGAAAAGATCGAAATATCCGAGGAAACCGCCGGCAGCATTCCGGGTGAAATAATCCTGAAAACGGTTCGTATCGATTCCGGGCGTTGGAATGTAAGCGCCCACTCGGTAGACCGCCAGAATACCCAGAGTGAAGAGGACACGTTTCCTCAGATCCGGAATCCGGAACACATTGGCGAGAGCTTCAAAAAACTTTTGCATGTCTCAATCCGCCATCCCACGCACGAGCGGGACGGCTGCCACTTCTATTCTGTTGCGGGCTTACCTTCAGCGTCCGGCGTAGCTGGCCTTTTCGCCAGCACATCCGCGCTGCCGCCCGCCTGCTGTATCTTCTCAAGGGCCGACTTTGAGAACACATGGGCGCCCACCTGGATCTTGCGCGTCAGTTCGCCGTGCCCGAGAATCTTAAGACCAGCCTTGAGCTTCTTCACAACGCCGCTCGCCACTAGCGACTCGGGGGTGAACGTATCGCCTTCTAGCTTGTCGAGCGCGCCAACGTTAATCACCGCAAATTCCTTGTGAAAGATGTTGGTAAAGCCGCGCTTTGGTAGACGTCGGTGAAGCGGCATCTGGCCGCCCTCAAAACCGCGCATCTTGCTATAGCCCGAGATTGACTTGGCACCCTTCGCGCCGCGTCCCGAGTATTTGCCGCGCCCGGTGCCCATGCCTTGACCGAGACGCCGCTTCTTCTGCTTCTGTCCCTGCGGGGGATGCAAATCACTTAAATTCATCTGGAGATCCCTAGTCTGTCACGATTTCAAGCAGGTGCGGCACCTTCTTGACCATGCCGCGAAACGCCGGCGTGTCGGGCCGCTCAACGGTTCGGTTGATCTTGTGAAGCCCAAGAGACTTCACAATATCTTTATGCCGCTGCGGTGTGCAGATCACGCTGCGCACCAGCTTAATTTTAATTTTTCCTTCAGTTGCCATGTAACGCCGCTTCCTGTTTTCGTCTCGCTAGGAGAGTTTCTCGATCGGCAGCCCGCGCATGTCGGCAATCGCCGTTTTGTCACAGAGCTGCTCGAGCGCATCGATGGTCGCTTTCACGACGTTGTGCGCATTATGCGAGCCGATCGACTTGGTCAGCACATTCGGGATCCCGACTGCCTGGATCACGGCGCGCACCGGACCACCCGCAATCACACCCGTTCCGGCCGGAGCCGGCTTGAGCAGCACGAGTCCACTCCCGAAGCGCCCCAAAACCGGATGCCGAATCGTCGTTTCGAGAACGTTCACCTTCCGCAGGTTCTTCTTGGCGGCTTCAATACCCTTCTTAATCGCAGACGGCACTTCTTTCGCCTTCCCGGTGCCATACCCGACAACACGAGCACCCGGATCGCCCACCACAACGAGCGCCGAGAAACTCATATTCTTACCGCCCTTCACCACTTTCGTTACGCGATTGATGCTCACCACCTGTTCCTTCAGGTTCAGGTTATGCGAGTCAATACGCTTCGGGTTTCCATTTACCGGCATCTCGTTTAAAACTCCAGACCCGCTTCGCGGGCCGCATCCGCAAGAGCTTTGACACGTCCGTGGTACAAATAACCACCGCGATCAAAGACAACCTTGTTGATGCCTTTCTCCTTGGCTCGTTCGGCCACGGCTTTCCCAATCAGTTTGGCGCCCTCGACGTTCCCACCCTTACCGCGCAGATCTTTTTCGGTAGAGCCGGCAGCCACGATGGTATGTCCCTGCCCGTCGTCAATCACTTGAGCATAGATATGGTTGACACTACGGAAGACAGCCAGGCGCGGACGCTCGGGCGTACCCTCCACGCGGCTGCGAATCCGTTTGTGAATGCGGGTGCGTATCTCCCGCCGTGAATCTCGAGCCACTTACTTTCCTCCCGCTCCGGTCTTACCGGCCTTCTTGCGCAGCGCTTCGCCCGTGTACCGGACGCCCTTATTCTTGTACGGATCGGGCGGCCGAAGGGCCCGGATCTGCGAGGCAATGTGCCCCACCACCTGCCGGTCGAAGCCGCTCAAAACCAGATGCGTCTGTTTGTCGACCTTGAGATCGACGCCTTTCGGCAAAATCATCTCGATCGGATGCGAATAGCCGAGGATGAAGGTGGCTACCTGGCCTTTCACATCGGCCCGGTAACCGGTGCCGACAATATCCAGCTCGCGCGTCCAGCCGGACGAAACTCCCTGCACGGCATTGGCAGTCAAAGCGCGGGTCAACCCGTGCAGCGCGGCATACTTATCGCTGTCCCGGACCACTTCCAGATGACCGTCTTTCTGCTCGATCCGTACACCGGTTGGAATCGGCACAGTCAGCTTGCCTTTCGGCCCTTCGACCTGAATCTGGTCGCCGATCTGAATCTTTACCCCTTGCGGCAGGGGAATGGGCTTTTTTCCTACTCGTGACATTCTTCTTTACTCGATGAAAAGCTTTCGTCGCTTACCAGATTTGGCACAGAACTTCGCCGCCAACGCCTTCCTTGCGCGCCGAGTGTCCCGTCATGACACCCTTCGGCGTAGTCAGCACGTTCACTCCGAGGCCGCCAAGAATGCGCGGAATCTCTTTACTGCCGACATAGACCCGGCACCCGGGACGGGACACCCGCTCAATGCGCGAGATAACCGGCAGATTCGCCGGCGTGTACTTCAAGTACAGCCGGATATATTTCTTAGAACCTTCTTCAGTCAGCTTGTAGTTCAGAATGTAGCCTTCCTCTTTGAGGATGCGGGCCAATTCGTTCTTCAGCCGGGAGGCCGGCACATCGACCTTCGGGTGGCGCGCGATGAGCGCATTGCGCACCCGCGTCAACATATCGGCAATGGGGTCTGATGTCATTTCTATACCTTTCGTCCGGACAAAGGCCTTACCAGCTCGCCTTCGTTACGCCGGGTATCTCGCCCGCCAGCGCAAATTTGCGGAAACAGATCCGGCACAACGAAAACTTGCGCAGAAACCCGCGCGGGCGCCCGCAGTTCTTGCACCGGTTGCGCAGACGGGTGGGAAACTTGATGACCTTCCCCTCTTTGCGCGCAGCCGCATTCGACTCGAGCTTCTTTACTTCTTTCGCGATCTTTGCAGTAGTTGCCATTCTTGAATCCAGTCAGCGCCCTATTGACGGAAGGGCATACCCATTTGCCGGAGCAGGGCCAATCCTTCGGCGTCCGTTTTTGCGGTGGTCGTGATGGAGATGTTCATGCCTTTAGTCTTCTCCACCTTGTTGTAATCAATCTCGGGAAAGATCAGCTGATCTTTCAACCCGAGCGTATAGTTGCCGCGGCCGTCAAACGATTTCGACGAAATACCACGAAAATCACGCACCCGTGGCAAGGCCACATTCATAAACCGATCGAGAAACTCGTACATCCGGTCGCCGCGCAGCGTCACCATGCAGCCAATCGCCATGCCTTCACGCAGCTTGAAAGCCGCAATCGATTTTTTGGCTTTCGTGACGACCGGCTTCTGCCCGGCGATCGCCGCCAGCTCATTCACCGCGCCATCCATCAACTTGCTATTACCGGTCGCTTCGCCCAGCCCGATGTTGATGGAGACCTTCTCAATCTTCGGCACAGCCATGGGGTTCGCGTAATTGAAATCCTTAGTCAAGGCCGGCACCACATTCTTGCTGTAGTGTTCGCGCAGCCGTGCTTTACCGCTCTGGGAACGGGGCGAGCCGGCCTGGATCTCCGGAGCCGTGCTGCCGGTGCCGCTGCTCTTCGGGGCACGGGATTTCTTGTCGCCACCACCGCCGCCCGGTTTCTTGTCGCCACCGGTCGTGGGCTTCGCGCCTCCACCAGTTTTCTTGTCGGTTTCCTTAGCCATTTCGTTTACTCAACAATTTCCTTCTTGCGGCCGATTCCAAACGGCCTTGTTCCTGGACTACCGCTCCCTCTGGTCGCGGCTCGGTTCACATCCCTCGTGGCCGCGCTACTTCTTCTCGATCGGATCGCCGCTCTTACGGGCGATGCGGGTCCGACGCACTTTGCCGCCCACCGTATCGAGCTTGTAGCCGACACGCGTCGGAATGCCGCCGGCCGTGAGTAGCATCACGTTCGAGACATCGACCGGCATCGGCTTTTCAGCCATTCCACCCTTAATCTGCTTTGACGGATTCGGCCGGGTATGCCGCTTGACGATCATCACGCCATCCACCGTGACCTTGCGTGCGAACCGGTCGACCTCGAGTACCTTGCCAGTTTTACCCTTGTCTCGTCCGGCGATCACCCGCACCATATCGTCTTTCTTGATCTTCATGCGCGTAGGCGTCCGCTCGCCCCGCTCCTGCCGTCGCTGGTAAGCAATCTTGGGCATAAACTAAATCACCTCCGGGGCAAGCGAAACGATCTTCATGAAGCGCTTGTCGCGCAGCTCGCGGGCCACCGGCCCGAAAACGCGCGTTCCCACCGGCTCGCCCACCTCATTGATGAGCACTGCCGCGTTCGAATCGAAGCGAATATAAGTTCCATCTTTGCGGCGCGTTTCCTTGCGCATTCGCACCACCACGCAGCGCACCACTTTGCCCTTTTTAATGTTCGAATCGGGCGCGGCTTCTTTCACGCTAGCCGTAATCACATCGCCCAACCCTGCGCGAAGCCCGAGATCGCCGCCGCGCGGCAAGATGCACTGCAACTTGCGTGCGCCGCTGTTATCGGCCACCTCCAACATGGTTCGCATCCCAATCATGGCTTACTTTCTCCTCAAACCCTGGCGCCGCCCTCGTGAGCCTGGCGCGTTCAATTACTTCTTTTTGATCGTCTTCTTAACACGCGTATCCGCGCTTGTCTCGAGCGCCGGGTGTTCTACCCCGACCAGCACCGCCCGGCGCAACACCGTGCCAAGTTGCCAGCGCTTCAACCGGCTCACGGGCCGGCACTCCACAATGCGCACCACATCGCCTACATGAGCGCTTTCTTCTTCATCGTGCGCGTAAAACTTCTTGCGCTTACTGACGATCCGCTTATAGACCGGATGCGGCACGCGGCGCGTCACTTCGACGACGATCGTCTTCGCCATCTTGGTCGAGATCACTTCCCCGACCTTTTCGTTCTTGTGGCCCTGCTGGTGTTCGGTCTGCCCTGCTGCTGCTGCTTCCGCCATCGCTTCTCTTCCTGAAACCCTTCTACTTCTTTCTCTTGCCTGAGGCCGCGACCGGCGCCGGATTCGTCTCCGCCTGTGCCGCCCCGCCCTTTGTTTCGTTCAGGACGGTTAGCAGACGAGCCCGGTCTTTACGCAGCACGCGGTACTTCTTCAGCCCTTCGCTCTGTCCCATGCCCATCTGAAACCGGAGCCGGAACAGCTGCTCTTGCGCATCCTGAAGCTGGCGTTCCATTTCGCCCGCATTCATGTTTCGAATCTTGTCTGCTTTCATCGCTTCCCGTTCCTAGCTCGCCTTGGCGCTTTCCGTCACCTGCGCCCGCGCGACAAACTTCGTCGGCACCGAGATCTTTGCTGCCGCCAGCCGCATGGCCTGCGTCGCCACATCGACCGGCACGCCTTCCATCTCGAACAGCATCTTGCCGGGACGGATCACCGCCACCCAGGCCTCCGGGGCGCCCTTGCCTTTTCCCATACGAGTCTCAGGCGGCTTCTTGGTAATCGGCTTGTCCGGAAAAACCCGGATCCACACCTTGCCGCCGCGCTTGATGAAACGCGTCATCGCAATGCGGGCCGCTTCGATCTGCCGATTCGACACCCAGCCGCAGCTGAGCGCTTTCAGGCCGAACTCTCCGAAGGCGAGCGACGAGCCGCGCCACGCTTTGCCGGTCATGCGGCCGCGCTGCTGTTTTCGGAACTTAACTTTCTTCGGCATTAACATAGCGGTAATTTCCTTCTATCGTGTTCCGGGCGAGGCTACTCGACCGGCTTCTCTGTTTCCTCAACATTCGAAGCCGCAGGCTGCGGCTGCTGCTCGGTCACGACGCCGGTCGCGGGCTGCCCCTGTTTCCAGGAAGGAGCCTGTGGAGCCGAGAGCGGCGGAATGATCGGGGACGAAGCCGGCTTCGGCAAGTCTCCGGGTGTTGGCTGAATCACCGGCCCGCCCCCTTCGACTACCTGCGTAGGCGGCCGACGATCCCGATCGTCGCGACGCGGACGCCGGCGCGGCTCCCCTTCATTGCGCAGCGAGTTGCGGCGATTTCCGCCCTCGATTACTTCGCCTTTATACACCCAAACCTTGACGCCAATGACTCCATACGTTGTGTACGCCTGGCTAAACCCGTAATCGATATCGGCACGCAGGGTGTGCAGTGGAAGCTGCCCCTGCAGATACCATTCACTGCGCGCGATTTCGGCACCGTTCAAACGGCCCGATACTCGCACCTTAATGCCTTTGCAGCCGAAGCGTAGCGCCGAATCTACCGCTTTCCGCATCGCGCGCCGGAAAGCCACGCGCTTCTCAAGCTGCAGCGCAATCGACTCGGAGACCAGCTGCGCATCGAGCTCAGGACGATGGACTTCCTGAATATCGATAAACACTTCCCGCTTGGTCTTTTTCGCCAGATCGCCCTTGAGCTTCTCGATCTCGGCGCCCTTGCGCCCGATGATGATCCCGGGACGCGAGGTGCGAATCGTAATGCGCAGCTTGTTGCCCGGCCGGTCCACTTCGATCGAACTCACGCCGGCCGCTTTCAACCGGGCGAGCAGCGACTCCTTCAGCTCCAGATCTTCGTGCAGCAGCTTCGAGTAGTCCTGCTTGGCAAACCAGCGCGAACGCCAGGTCTTCGTGACGCCGAGGCGAAACCCGTACGGATGTACTTTCTGACCCATATCTCCCGCTATTCCTCTTCCGCTTCGGCTTCGCGTTCGCCGAGCTTGACCACAATGTGCGACATCCGCCGCTGATACCGAAAAGCACGACCCATCGGGGCCGGCCGGATCCGCTTCTGACGCGGACCTTCATTCACATACGCCTCGCTCACAAACAGGCGATCGACATCGATCTCGTTCGAGCTGTTTTCCGCGTTTGCAATCGCCGACCGCAATACCTTCTCGACCGCCGGCGCAATCCGCTTATTCACCGCACTCAGGATGTGAATCGCGTCGCCTGCCTGGCGTCCGCGGATCATGTCGATCACCAGCCGCGCCTTCTGCGGCGACACACGCAGGTAGCGCGCTTCCGCCTTCGAGACGTTTTCTTTCTGATCCATGGCTGTCTACCGCGCCGCCTTTTCGTTTGACTTGGCCGCATGACCCTTAAAGGTTCGCGTGGGCGAAAACTCGCCCAACTTATGGCCCACCATATTTTCGGTGACGTAGACCGGGATGAACTTCTTGCCGTTATGCACGGCCAGCGTGTGCCCGATAAAATCCGGCACAATCGTCGAGCGGCGCGACCAGGTGCGCACCACCGTCCGCTGATTATTGTTAGTCAGGGCTTCGACCTTCTTAATGAGATGGTCGTCCGTAAACGGTCCTTTTTTAAGCGAGCGGCTCATGAGTGGCTCTTCTCCTTACGATCGCGTGTGAGCGCACAGGGCGTTCCGCTGCCCGTCGTGCGCGGTTCAAGAATGGAGCGGCTCATTTAGCGCTTCTTTGCCTTTCTGGTCACAATGGAACGATCCGTTCTCTTGTTGTTCCTTGTTTTAAAGCCCCGCGTCGGCTTGCCCCATGGCGTCACAGGATGCCGTCCGCCGGATGTCTTGCCTTCGCCGCCACCGTGCGGGTGATCGACCGGGTTCATCGTTACACCGCGGTTATGCGGCATTCTGCCCAGCCAGCGCGACCGCCCCGCTTTGCCGAGTGACACGTTCTCATGCTCGACGTTGCCCACCTGCCCGACCGTTGCCATGCACTCGACCGGCACCCGCCGCGTCTCACCCGAGGGCAGCTTGAGCAGCGCCACGCCTGCTTCTTTCGAAACCAGCTGCGCCTGCGCTCCTGCCGAACGAGCCATCTGGCCGCCCTTACCCGGCCGTAGCTCGATATTGTGGACTACCGTACCGGCCGGAATGTTTTTAATCGGGAGCGCGTTACCGATCAGGATGTCCGCTTCCGGCCCCGAAGCTACGGTACGCCCGACTTCGAGACCCACCGGGCAGATGATGTAACGCTTCTCGCCATCGGTGTAGTGCAGCAGCGCAATGCGCGCCGACCGGTTCGGGTCGTACTCGATGGAAGCCACTTTCGCCGGCACACCGTGCTTGTCGCGCTTAAAATCGATCAGCCGGTAGGCCTGCTTGGCGCCGCCGCCAATGAAGCGGCTCGAAATGCGGCCACGCGAGTCGCGCCCGCCGGTCCGCTTCTTGCCTTCCACCAGCGACTTCTCCGGCCGGTCCTTCGTAATGTCTTCCCGCGTGAGATACGTCTGGAAGCGCCGCGTCGGCGTCGTTGGTTTGAAACTTTTGATCGGCATCGTTAAATCTCCGCGTACTCCGGAATCTTCTGCCCGGCCGCCAGCCGCACATACGCTTTCTTCCAGTCCGAGGCGTAGCCAGAGAACCGGCCGCGCCGCCGCAGCTTGCCCGCCGTATTACTCGTCCGGACGTCGGTCACCTTCACTCGAAATACCGTCTCGACGGCCTGTTTGATCTGAATCTTATTGGCTTCCGGATGCACTTCGAAGCACAGCGTTCGCTCTTCTTCGCGCTTGGTATGGCCTTTTTCGGTGATCAGTGGCCGGCGAATCACATCGTATACGTTCATTTCCCTAAAGCCTCTGATAATTTCACGGCGGCGCTCTCGGTCAGCAGCACCTGCTTATGACGCAGCAGATCGTACACGCTCACATCCTTGGTCGGCACCAGCTTGACCCCTTGCAGGTTGCGCGAAGCGCGATCGAGATTCACGTTCTCCGCCGTCTCGACCAGCAGCACGGTCTGCTTTGCCTCAAGCTTCGCGAGCACCCCCACCATGCTCTTGGTCTTGCCGTTCGGCAGCTCAAACGCACGCACCACGCGCAGTTCGCCATCGCGCAGCTTTGCCGATAGCGCCGAGCGCAATGCTCCCAGCATCATTTTGCGCGGCAGTTTGTACTCGTAGCTGCGCGGTTGCGGACCATGCGTCGTGCCGCCATGCCGCCACAATGGCGAGCGGATCGAACCCATACGCGCGCGGCCGGTTCCTTTTTGCTTCCAGAGCTTTTTGCCCGAGCCGGATACTTCATGGCGGGTCTTGGTCGCCGCCGTCCCCGAGCGCCGGGCAGCCGTATACTGCCGGACCGCTTCGTAGAGCAGCGCTTCATTCACTTCGGCGCCAAATACCGCGTCTGAGAGCTCGAGCGAGCCCACGGCAGCGTTATTCAGATCCACAATATCTACACTCGGCATCTTTTCTGTTCCTTGCCTTCGCCCTTAGCGCCTCGCCCGGCGCACGATAACGTAGCCGCCGTTCGGCCCCGGAATCGCGCCCTTGACGGCAATCACGTTATCGTCGGTATCGACGCTCACGATTTCGAGGTTGCGCACCGTCACCTGCTCGTTCCCCATCTGGCCGCCCATGCTCATGCCCGGAAACACGCGCGACGGAAAAGCTAGATCCGCCAATCGAACCCGGCGCGCGGTGAAACATCGACCCGTGGGTGGCATCGCCGCCCCGGAAATGATGCCGCTTCACTACGCCCGCAAAGCCGCGGCCCTTGCTCGTGCCAATGACATCGACCACGTCCCTCGGCTTGAACTCTTCGGCCAGCACTCGGTCGCCCTGCTTCAGGTCGCCTGTACCCTGCCCTAAGTGAAATTCCCGCAGGAATCGCACGCCTTCCGCGCCTGACTTCGCCAAATGCTGCGCCATCGGCTTGATTCGGCTTCTTGGCGTATTCCACCAACCCAAGCTGCACGGCATCGTAGCCGTCCGTTGCCGGCGTCTTGCGCTGCGTCACCACACACGGGCCCGCTTTCACGAGCGTGACCGGGACCACTTGTCCCTCCGGCGTGAACACCTGCGTCATGCCGATTTTTTTGCCGAGAATTCCTGGACTCATGCCAATCCTATTTCCTTGTTATTGAACCTTCGCCTGGCTGACAAGCGCGGGCTCATCCTTCCTTACTTCCTTTGCCGAACGCCTTGATCTCGACATCCACACCGGCCGGCAGATCGAGCTTCATCAACGCATCCACGGTTTCCTGCGTCGGCTCGAGAATATCGAGCAGGCGCTTATGGGTTCGGATTTCAAACTGTTCCCGCGATTTCTTATCGACGTGCGGCGACCGCAGAACCGTGTAGCGATTCTTCAGCGTCGGCAGCGGAATCGGCCCCGCAACCGACGCTCCGGTTCGCTTGGCGGTATCGACAATATCTCCAGTCGATTGGTCCAGGATCCGGTGATCGTAAGCTTTCAGTCGAATGCGAATGCGTTCTTTCATCTGTTCTCGTCTATTTCTCCGGCCGACTCATCCATCGAGCCGCTCCCCTCTGGTCGCGGCTCGCTTAGCTCGTCGTGCGCCCTTCTGCTAGCTCAGGATCTCCGTCACGGTACCGGCGCCCACCGTCCGTCCGCCTTCGCGAATCGCAAACCGCAGGCCCTTATCCATCGCGACCGGCGTAATCAGCTCGACTTCGATCTGCACGTTGTCGCCCGGCATCACCATCTCCATGCCTTCCGGCAGCTTCGCCACGCCCGTCACGTCCGTGGTCCGGAAGTAGAACTGCGGACGGTAGCCATTGAAGAACGGCGTGTGCCGCCCGCCTTCTTCCTTCGACAGCACGTACACTTCGCCCTTGAACTTCTTGAAGCCCTTGATCGAGCCCGGCTTCGCAATCACCTGCCCGCGCTCCACATCGTTCTTTTCGATGCCGCGCAGCAGCAGGCCCACGTTGTCGCCCGCCCGCCCTTCGTCGAGCAGCTTCTTGAACATCTCGACGCCCGTTACCACCGTCTTGCGCGTGTCCCGGAAACCGACGATCTCCATTTCCTCGCCGACCTTGCAGATCCCGCGCTCGATGCGCCCCGTCACCACCGTGCCGCGGCCCTGGATCGAGAAAATGTCTTCGATCGGCATCATGAACGGCTTGTCGATCGCGCGCTCCGGCAGCGGAATGTAGTTATCCACCTTCGCCATCAGCTCGTCGACCGTCTGCTTCCCACTTCGCTTCGCCGTTCAACGCCCCAGCGCGCTCACCCGCACCACCGGCAGATCGTCGCCCGGAAACTGATAGCTTCGAAGCAGCTCGCGCACTTCCAGCTCCACCAGCTCGAGCAGCTCCGGATCGTCCACCATGTCGACCTTGTTCAAGGCGACCACGATGTACGGCACGCCCACCTGGCGGGCCAGCAGAATGTGCTCGCGCGTCTGCGGCATCGGGCCGTCGGTGGCCGCCACCACCAGAATCGCGCCGTCCATCTGCGCCGCGCCGGTGATCATGTTCTTGATGTAATCGGCGTGACCCGGGCAATCCACGTGCGCATAGTGCCGGTTCGCCGTCTCGTACTCCACGTGCGCCACCGCGATCGTGATCCCGCGCGCCTTTTCTTCCGGCGCATTGTCGATCGAATCGAAACTCCGGAACTTGTTCTTCGGATTGTGCTTCGACAGCGTCTTGGTGATCGCCGCCGTCAGCGTCGTCTTGCCGTGATCGATGTGCCCGATCGTCCCGATGTTTACGTGCGGCTTGCTGCGGTCAAATTTCTCTTTCGCCATGGTGTCGTCCTCACTGCTCGTCTTAACTTGGTTGCGATTCCGCCTTTGTTGCGGTTGATAATTTCTTCCGCCAGGTTCTTCGGCACTTCTTCGTACTGCCCGAAGTGCATGGTAAAGCTGCCGCGGCCTTGCGTGCGCGAACGCAGCTCGGTCGCGTAGCCGAACATTTCCGACAGCGGCACCATCGCCTTGATGATGTGCGTGCCGCCCGCGATCTCGGTGCCTTCGAGCCGGCCGCGCCGCGAAATCAGATCGCCGTTGACCGAACCCATGTACTCTTCCGGCACCGTCACTTCCACCCGCATCACCGGCTCGAGCAGCACCGGCTTGGCCTTGCCCGCCGCTTCCTTGAAGCAGATCGAAGCGCAGATCTTGAACGCCATTTCCGACGAATCGACATCGTGATAATCGCCGTCGAACACCGTCACCTTGATGTTGTTCAGCGGATAGCCGGCCAGAATGCCGCCTTCGAGCGCTTCCACCACGCCCTTCTCGATCGCCGGAATGAATTCCTTCGGAATGTTGCCGCCCGTCACTTCGTTCTCGAACTCGAAGTCCTTCTCCGGATTCGGCTCGACGCGCAGCTTGACGCGCGCATACTGGCCGCTGCCGCCGGTCTGCTTCTTGTGCGTGTAATCGTGCTTCGGCATGCTGGCGGATCGTCTCGCGATACGCCACCTGCGGCTTGCCGACGTTCGCGCCCACGTTGAACTCGCGCTGCATGCGGTCGACGATGATTTCCAGATGCAGCTCGCCCATGCCGGCGAGAATCGTCTGGCCGGTTTCCGGATCGGTCGAAACATGCAGAGTCGGATCTTCCGTCGCCAGCTTGTGAATCGCCACGCCCAGCTTTTCCTGGTCGGCCTTGGTCTTCGGCTCGATCGCGAGCTGAATCACCGGCGCCGGGAAATCGATCGATTCGAGCAGGACCGGGCTTGTCTTCGTCGCAGATCGTGTCGCCCGTGACGACCTGCTTCAGACCGACCGCCGCGCAGATATCGCCCGCCAGACTTCCTGAATCTCTTCGCGCTTGTTGGCGTGCATCTTCACCAGGCGGCCGACGCGCTCGCGCCGGCCCTTGGTGACGTTGTAGATCGACTCGCCCGCGTTCAGCTTGCCCGAGTAGACCCGGATGAAGCCAGCTGACCGACAAACGGATCGGTCATGATCTTGAAGACCAGCGCCGAGAACGGCTCGGCATCGCTCGGCCTTGCGCTCGATCAACTCTTCCGGATCGTCGACGTCATGACCCTTCACCGGAGGAATATCGAGCGGCGAAGGCAGATAATCGCACACCGCATCGAGCAGGTTCTGAACGCCCTTGTTCTTGAACGAAGAGCCGCAGATCACCGGGAAAATCTTCTGCGCGATCGTCGCCTTGCGAATGCCGGCCATTCAGCTCGGCTTCCGTGATCGGCCTGCCCTTCGACGAACTTCTCCAACAGCACATCGTCGCTCGTACTCGGAAACCGCTTCGATCAGCTTGTCGCGATATTCCTTGGCCTTCTCGAGCAGATCCGCCGGAATCTCGACATCGTCGTACTTCGCGCCCAGCGTTTCGTCGCGCCAGATGCGCGCCTTCATCGTGACCAGATCGACGACGCCCTTGAACTGATCTTCGGCGCCGACCGGCAACTGAATCGGCACCGGACGCGCACTCAGCCGGTCGACAATGGTCTCGACCGAGCGGTAGAAATCCGCGCCGACGCGGTCCATCTTGTTGATGAAGCAGATGCGCGGAACGCCGTACTTGTCGGCCTGACGCCACACCGTTTCCGATTGCGGCTGCACGCCGGCGACCGCATCGAACACCGCGCAAGCGCCATCGAGCACGCGCAGGCTGCGCTCCACTTCGGCCGTGAAATCCACGTGGCCCGGCGTGTCGATGATGTTGATCGTGATATCGCGCCACTGGCAGGTGGTCGCGGCGGACGTGATCGTGATGCCGCGCTCCTGCTCCTGCGCCATCCAGTCCATGGTGGCGGTGCCTTCATGCACTTCACCGATCTTGTGCGTACGGCCGGTGTAGTACAGGATGCGTTCGGTCGTAGTGGTCTTACCGGCATCGATGTGAGCCATGATGCCGATATTGCGCATTTTCTCGAGCGGTACAGTGCGTGCCATAGTAATTCAGTCCAAAAACTTCTAATCAAACACAACTACCAGCGATAATGCGCGAAAGCCTTGTTGGCTTCCGCCATGCGGTGCACATCGTCCTTCTTCTTCACCGCTCCGCCGCGCATATTCGCGGCGTCGTTCAATTCGTTGGCCAGCTTCTCGGCCATGCTCTTATCGGGACGGGAGCGGGCATTCGTCAATGATCCAGCGCATCGCCAGGCTGGTCCGGCGATTCTGCGGAACTTCGACCGGCACCTGATAGTTCGCGCCGCCCACGCGCCGCGTCTTCACTTCCAGCAGCGGCTTGGCGTTCTCGACCGCCTTCTTGAAAGCCTTCAGCGGATCGTCGCCGGAGCGCTCGCGCAGCTTGTCCATCGCTTGATAGAAAATCTTCTGCGCGGTCGTCTTCTTGCCGTCCCACATCATGGAATTGACGAACTTCTCGACCAGGGTCGAGTTGTACAGCGGATCGGGAATCATTCTCGCGGTTCAGGTCGTCGTCTACGCGGCATGCTCTCGATTTCCTTTTGCTTCAGCGTCTCGCCTGATCTTTACTTCTTGCCCTTGGTCGGCGCGGCGGCAGCTCCGCCTTTCGGGCGCTTGGCTCCGTACTTCGAACGGCTCTGCTTGCGGTTCGCAACACCGGCGGTATCGAGCGTTCCGCGCACCACGTGATAGCGCACGCCCGGCAGATCCTTCACACGGCCGCCGCGGATCAGCACAATCGAGTGCTCCTGCAGGTTGTGGCCGACGCCCGGGATATAGGTGGTCACTTCAATTCCGTTGGTCAGCCGCACGCGGGCCACTTTGCGCAGCGCCGAGTTCGGCTTCTTCGGAGTGGTCGTGTAAACACGCGTGCAAACGCCGCGGCGCTGCGGACAGGCCTGCAGAGCCGGGCTGGCAGTCTTATATCGGGTTGGCCTGCGGCCTTTGCGCACAAGTTGATTGAACGTCGGCATGCTTCAACTCTTGAAAGCACAGCGGCCCGTAAGCACACTGCGCGATTCCGCATCTCCTTGCAGCAGCGCGACAGATCACCGGAATCGGCAATCCTGCGCGCAATCGATCTCTCAACAGAACACGCGCCCACATCCGGGTGCAGACGCTTGAAAAAACTTGGGTCAATCTCGCAGGCACGAACCAATCAAAAAGATGGCCGGCTGCAACAGTACAACTGGAGCTGATATAGCGTATTCACCAGCCCCGAACCGCGAGGGTAACTACTTCGGGTAACGGCCCATGCCAGATCCAATGTCACCTAAACGGCTTACTGCTCCAACAGCGGGGCCCGACTTCCGGCCGGATGCCTATGGGAGAACCACCTGCCATTACTTACAGGCTGTCTCTTCAAGCACGGTAGCGCGGAGGCCGAAGAATCAACTCGCCAAACCTTCCCAGTGTACGCATGCCTACCCCAGCCTGTCAACCGGAATACGAGACTCGAGGCAAGCACGAATGAACGCCGGGTCAGGTTCAGAATATCATTTCGGGCTCGCATGCAGCAGCCAGTAGAACGGATTGTTGCAATCCGGGCAGTTCTTCTCGCCCGCCCTCAGGTCGCGCACACAAAGCTTCTGCAGATCTTCAACACGGCACTGATACACCTGTTTTAGCGGCAGGTCTCGGGGCTTGACCACATACTGGCCGAACTCGATCTGGCCCACAGATTCCGCCGAATCGATCATCCAGCGGGCACCGGGGCGAACCCGAATGCGGAACTGGCCGGAAGGCGGCTCATAGTCGGCGTACGTGAAACAGCGCCCAATGCAAGCCCGGTCAAGCATATGCTCAATGAAGACGATGCGAGAGCCAGGCGGCGGTCCCATGGTACCGACCACGCGGGTACCGAAGGGAAGCTGGTCAACCAGACGCTCCGCCTGTGCTTCCATGGCGTTTAGTTCGCCCGTGTCCTGGTACAGCCAGGAGAAGAAGAGCGCGGCAAAGATCAGGAAGCCGGCCAGGTGCCAGATCTGCGGCTTCAGCGCCCCGAGCATGCAAAGCAGAAACACAGCGGAAAGACAAGTGCCCCGCGAAACAAAGAGCGCCAGCGGAGCTGGATACTGCGGGAGAAAAATCAGTTCCGGAATAGCGGCGGCGGCCAATAGCATCACGAGCCAAAGTTCAAAAGGAGCGCGCACCAGGCTGCGCCGTTCACTCAGCCACGCCTGTTTCAGCCCCCGGACCATTGCGAACCCGAGAAAAGCCGCCAGCAGGAAAAAGAGCATCATGTAGCGCTTTCCGAACAGCATCACCTGGTCGGCGCCGTTGAAGAGGTAAAAAATCTTGGTCTCATACACGGCCACCCGAAAATGCGCCAGCCAGAAGGAAAGCCCCAGTACAGAGCTCAACGCAACTGCCGGCGGCAACCATCGGACCCAGCCGCGAGTCACGCGCGCGACTTCGAAATAAGCAGCCATGCCCGCCAGCATCAGCAATCCGACCGGGTGTGCCAGAAACACCAGGACGGCGAGGAAAGCCGCGCCGATCCAGCCGGAACGGGTGCGTTGCATGGCGAGCGATAGGGCAACGAATGCCAGGCCCAGCGAGAGGTAGTAGTTGAGAAATCCCATCTCAAGCGTGTACCCGTAGGCAATCATCGCGAGCGCGGGAGTCAGAAACCAGGGGCGCTGTTTCGAAACGGAAGAGATCAACCCAAACGCGCCCCAGAAGAAGACCAGCACGCAAACAGACATCACGATCTTCTCCGCGGCCCGAAAGCCAAACCATCTGCCGAAGTTTGTCAGCAGAATGTCGACCGCGACATTGTGCCATTGAGGCGCCACATAAAGATCGGGCACCTGCCCCTTTTCGACCAGGGTGACAAGCCATGCATTGTAGAGATGGCTGCCCAGATCGCCTGCTTCGATGCGGCGATGCCAGAAACAGGGGATCAGAATCAGCAGCGACAGAACGAAGGGCAGCAGGAAACGGCGTCCCGCTAAAGTGCCTCGACCGGCCAAGGGAGGTAGCGTGGCGTTCAAGCCTTTAGATTGGGCTAGAAGAGCAGTTAATGAATGATCGGATACACCGGATCAAGCGTGAAGAAGGAAGCGACGCCATGCCGGATCCACCGTAAGACGCCAGCCATTTTGAGGACCCGTAGAGCCACAGTGTCAACAGATTACCTCAATTAGTGTTGGCAGGGCAATACAGAATTCAACGGCCGTAGAAGCACGATCACTGCATCAGGTGAGTAGCCAAAAAGGTGGCTGACCGTTTTACCGATCAGCCTAGTGGTTTGGTTGGAGGAGAAGTCTTAAAACGAAAAATCGAGATTCAGAAGGGTCTTACAAATTCTGAGGCACAAACGCTCGAAGAATTCCGACCCGTTTGCATGATTAATTAACTTTTCTTTAGTATGAACCCAGTTTCATTTTGATGTCAAGAGGAAAGTAGAACCCCTCTGCAAGCGAGAGCTATCCGGCCGCTACTTGCACCTATTTTATGGTGCGCCGAGAACCTTTACTCTTGCCGCTGGCGGCGCTCGCAACAGGCATCCTGATCGCACACTTCATCTTTTTCAAGCGAATCGATCTGGCGATCCCGGCCGTTATCGCGGGCCTTGTTTTCGCTGTCTGTCATTGGGCCAACCCAAGACTCCGGCTGGCGGCCATCATGATTGGCCTGATGGTGCTCGGAATGGCAACCCAGGTTGAACACCGTCAGGGACCGCCGCCGCGGCTCAACACCGAAGACGGAGAGACAGTCCTGCTAAGCGGGTGCGTGACTAATCCACCCGTGTTCTCGCCTGGGCGCGAGCAGTTCACGCTGAATCTGACTCGACGGGCAGCCGTGCGCCTTTCGGTGAACCTGAAGACCGGCGCCAGCATGCCGCTCGATTATGGACAGAAGGTTGAGGTAGCGGCCAAGGTCCGAACGCCGCGCAACTTCCAGAACCCCGATGCTTTCGATTACCAGGGTTATCTCGCCGGGCAGCACATTTACTGGAGCGGTTCCGTCGCGGGGCCGGAGGAAATTCATGTGCAGACGGGACGCTGCGGGTCGCAAGCGATCGGCTGGCTTTATGTGGTGCGTACCTGGGCTCTTGAAAGGCTGCGCTCGCTCTACCCGGACGACCCGCACACGGTCGCCCTCCTCCAGGCGACTCTGCTCGGAGAAACCACCGGAGTCGATCGGCGCTGGACGTCGGACTTTCGCGTCACTGGCACCTACCACGCGCTGGTGATCTCCGGGCAACACGTTTCCGTGCTTGCCTTTTCTCTGCTCGTTCTCTTGAAGCTGCTGCGCTTCCGGCGCATTCCCGCGCTCGGTGTGGCCACCGCTGCCAGTTGGTTTTACGCCTTCATCTCCGGGCTAAGCTCTCCCGTGGTGCGGGCCGCGGGCGGATTCACGCTCTTTCTCATCGCCAGCTATCTCTTCCGCCGAACACGCATTCTGAACATTCTTTCCGCGGTCGGCATACTCTATCTGCTGTTTGCGCCGGATGAACTGTTCGATCCAAGCTTTCAGTTGTCGTTTCTCTCGGCGGCGGCAATTGCCGCCTTCGCAATCCCCCTCATGGAGCGCTGGACCGAACCAGTCAGACAATCAGTCGAGCGGTTCGATCAACTGCGCTACGATCCCCAGCTCACAACTCGTGTCGCTCAGTGGCGGGTCGAATTCCGCCTTCTTTCCAGAACGCTTCAGGTTTGGACGAAGCTCTCGGCGAAAGTTTGCGATTTCGCGGTGACCTCTGCCGCGAAGCTCGCCGTGTTCATGGCCGATGCGGTTCTCGTTTCGGCCTGCGTTCAGTTCGGACTGGCACTGCCGATGGTCAGCTACTTTCACCGGCTCTCGATCACCGGTCTTTCCGCCAACATCGTCATCATTCCCCTGCTCTCACTCGTTGTGCCGCTAGGGTTCGCTTCGATACTCACCGGCCTGCACGTGCTTGCCTTTTTCACCAAGCAGTTGCTGGTTATGGCCGAGTGGGTGGCAGGCTGGCACGCCGGCTTCGAGCCCAACTGGCGGCTGGCGGCTCTTCCGCTTTGGCTTAGCCTCGCGTTCGGGCTTTCGCTACTCCTGCTCGGGTATGTCATCCGCCGGAGACGGCCCTTCATTGCGCCGGCGCTGGCCTGTTCGCTCGGTCTTTTTGCCGCTATCTGCTGGCAACCCTGGCCGCCTGCGCTCCGGCCGGGCATTCTCGAGTTGTCTGCCATCGACGTGAGCCAGGGAGACAGCCTCCTCATCGCTTTCCCCGATGGCGAAACCATGCTGGTCGATGCCGGGGGCTTTCCCGGCGCTGAGCGCATGGCGCGCAAGCCGCAGATCGATATCGGCGAAGATGTCGTAGCCCCCTACCTTTGGAGCCGCCGGATCCGTCATCTCGATTACGCGGTGCTCACCCACGGGCACTCGGATCATATGGGCGGCCTGCCCGCAATCCTCGATGATTTTCAACCCAGGGAACTTTGGATCGGCGCGGAGCCGGAAAGCGCGGAGTGGAAGAACGTCGAGCAGCACGCAAAGAAGTCACGCGTGAGAATCCGTGCGCTCACACGCGCGGTTCCCGAGCAGACGATCGGCGGAGTGCAGGTACGCGTTCTCTATCCCGCGCCCGATTACATTCCTTCCGACAAGGCGTCGAACAACGACTCGCTCGTGCTTGAAATCAGATACAAGCAGCGCAGCATTCTGCTCACCGGCGACGCCGAACGGGCAGCCGAGTACGACATGCTGCAGAGCGGCGTTCTCCACCCTGTCACCATCCTGAAGGTCGGTCATCATGGCAGCAAGACGTCCTCTTCCGCTGAGTTTCTGAGCGAGCTTCATCCACAGTTTGCCCTGATTTCGGACGGCTATAAAAATCAGTTCCACCACCCTCACCCCGATGTCCTGGCACGTTTGAAAGAAGCGAATGCGTCCATCTTTCGGACCGACCAGCGCGGGCTTATCACTTTTCGCACCGACGGCACCCGGGTCGAGTTCACAACTTACCGCTGATCTGCTTGCGCATCGATTTCGCGCGCGGTGCATAGAATGATTACGGAGGATAAATATGGAACGCGATAACAAGGGAGCGGTGGTTGCGTGGCTGGTAGGCGGAGCGCTACTCGGAGCAGCGGTGGCCTTGCTGGTAGCTCCTTCCTCGGGAGCAAAGACAAGGCGCAAACTGGCCCACCAGGCGGAAAAGGGGCGCAAGAGCCTGTTAGATTCGGGCCACGACATTGTGTCGCGTGGACGCGAGTTGTATGAGCGGGGCCGCGAGCTGGCCGAAGAGACGGCAGAGCTGTTCGAGCGTGGTCGTAGCATCGCCGAGAAGAATATTGAGGACCGGATCTAACGCTCTCGGAACTGCATCGAAGAGGTAAATGATGTCTGTAGCTACTCCCGCTTCCCCGCGACAGGTCACTCCATTCAGAAACGAGCCGTACCTGGATTTCACAACGCCCGACGGGGCGGCGATTATCCGCACCGCGCTAGAGAAGGTGCGTGCGGAGCTTGGGAAAGAGTACGATCTTTTGATTGCTGGCGATCGGCGGCGGTCGGCTGAAAAGCTCAAGAGCCTCAACCCGGCCAAGCCGTCAGAGGTCGTGGGGGTGCATCAGAAAGGCTCGGAACAGGATGCGCGCGATGCAGTAGAAGCGGCTTACGCATACTTCCCGACCTGGGCCGCAGTCTCTTTTGAGCAGCGGGCGGAGCACCTTTTGCGGCTGGCAGAAGTTATTCGCGACCGCAAATACGAATTTGATGCATGGCTGGTTCTGGAGGCCGGCAAGACCTGGGCCGAGGCGGAAGCGGATGTCTCGGAGGCGATCGATTTTTGCGAATTTTATGCGCGCCAGGCTCTGAAGCTCTCCCAACCGGATGAACTGGTTCAACTCTCGGGCGAGCGTGATGAGCTGGTGTACGTCCCGCTGGGAGTCGGAGTGGTGATTCCGCCGTGGAATTTCCCACTGGCGATACTCCTCGGCATGACAACGGCGGCGCTTGTCACCGGCAACACGGTCGTGATCAAGCCATCGAGTGACACCCCGACAATTGCGGCAAAGTTCGCCGAGGCGATGCTCGAAGCAGGCATTCCGGCCCAGGCTTTTTCGCTGCTGACAGGCAGCGGGGCGACCATCGGCGACACGCTCGTCTCGCATCCGAGAACTCGCTTCGTTTCCTTTACCGGGTCGCGCGATGTGGGGCTGCATATCAATGAGCTTGCGGCCAGAACACCCAAAGGCCAACTCTGGATCAAGCGAGTAGTAGCCGAGATGGGCGGCAAGGACGCGATTGTGGTCGATCGCGAATGCGATCTCGACCAGGCGGTGCTTGGCGTACTGTATTCAGCCTTCGGCTATCAGGGCCAGAAGTGCTCAGCCTGCTCGAGGGCGATCGTCGACGAGGCGGTGTACGACCAGTTTGTCGAGAAGTTGAAGGTGAGGGCGGAAGCGCTCACGATCGGCTCGCCCGATCAAATCGAAAACTATATGGGCCCGGTGATCAATGAACGCGCCAAAGACAACATCTTGCATTACATTGAGACCGGCAAAAAAGAGGGCCGCCTGATTACCGGAGGCGCACCGGCTGAGGGCGAAGGCTACTTCATCAAGCCCACCGTGATTGCCGATATCAAGCCGAGCGCCCGAATCTTTCAGGAAGAGATCTTCGGACCCGTTCTTGCCGTGACCAAAGCCAAGAATTTTGACGAAGCACTCAAGTTTGCTAACGATTCGGAGTACGGTCTCACGGGAGCAGTCTTTACCACGAACCCAGGCAAGATCGAGAAGGCGAAGCGGCAGTTCTTCGTAGGAAACCTGTACATCAACCGGAAGTGCACGGGCGCTATGGTCGGCGCCCATCCTTTTGGCGGCTTCAACATGTCGGGGACGGATTCAAAGGCGGGCGGCCCCGATTACCTGCTGCAGTTTGTGCAGGGGAAGTCGATTGCGGAAAAGACCAGCTGACGACGAAGCTATAATGCAAGTACCCCGATGAGAAGGGGACCAACTAGTCACAAACCCAGGGTCGAACACGATCGACACGACGAAACGGGAGCCGCAAAGCTCCCGTTTTGCTTTTTGGATACAACGAATCCGGATGCGGTCTGTCTGAAATCACGAATCCTGAAGTATCGTGGGGACATGCCGATCAAGAGATGCTGACGAACGTCAGTTGGAGTGATCCGATACTGATCAACAGCATCGGGCACACAGCCGGGCTGCTCGCTTTTGGCTTAATCCTCCTGCTGCTGATTCGGGACTGGCGCTCTCGCGGCGTAGACCAACCGAAGTTACCGCTGCTTGCGGCTCTGCTTGCCTTGGGATGGAATGCGGGTTCCTTAGTGGCTCTGGGGTCAGGTGACGGAACTTCTTTAGGCGTTCGCCTTGTCGTCACTGCCAGCTTCGCCACCCTGACACTTCTGCCCGCTGTGTTACTACAGGTCGTCCTGCGCGGCAAACATAGCCGCATCGTGCTCGCCGGATACATGGTGAGCGGTGTTGCTACGGCCCTGCACTTCAGCGAAGTCTTGTTTCCGATTCAAGTTCTCCATCAGGCGGCTCTACTCCTGATCGCAGTGGGCTTCGGCTTGCTAACGTCGATTGCGTTTCTGCTGCGGCGAGCACATCCCGCCGAGGAACCGGCCGGACAATCAGATTGGATTTTATTCGGATCTCTCCTGTTATTTGCCGGTTCGTTCCTTCATTTTGGATATGAACACGTCAGCGTTCCCTGGGCGGCAGAGATTACCTGGCATCACATCGGGATTCCGGTGGCGCTTATCATTCTCCTGCAGGACTACCGCTTCCTGCTGCTCGACACCTTCGTTCGATTTCTAGTAAATCTGGCCTTGGCGGCCGTCTACGTAGGCGCCGTGCTCGCAACAATCCAGAAACTCCGACTTTTCGAGGCGCATCGTCCGAGCACTTTCGTCCTGGGCATCGCACTCGTGATGCTTTGCGTGTCGCTGATTTTCTTTGCTTACTTAAGGAGCGCGCTGCAGGGTTTGGTAACTCGCCGAATTTTTAGCCGCTCGAATATCGATATGTCGGTAAGCCGGATCGCCGCGATCGCAGTCTCTGTGGGGTCCGAGCGTGAGCTGCTTGCGCGCGCTGCTCAGGAAGTGGCGCGCCATACGCGTGCAGAACGCTTCGTCATCTCGGATGAGCCCGCCAACACAAGCCGTCGGGGCGAGAAGCCCTCCGTGCTGCCTAGCGAATGGGCGCATGCCGGCGCAGAGAACGCAAAGTTTCATGCTGAGGCGCAGATTCCTCTTCGCTTTTCGAGCGGCGAGAACAAGTTTCTGGTAGGAGGAATGCGCCGCGGTGGACGCAGATATCTGAGCGGAGATTTTGACGACCTGCGGCGGCTGGGCTCTGCCATTGTCGAGCAAGTTGAGCGTTTCCGCGCCGAAGAACTGAAGCGGCTGGTAACGCAGGCCGAACTTCGGGCACTGCAGGCGCAGATCAATCCGCACTTTCTGTTTAACGCCCTCAACACGCTGTACGGTACGATCGATCGTAAATCGTTTGAAGCGCGCCGTATGGTGCTCAACCTGGCGGACATCTTTCGTTACTTGCTGCAGAGTGACCGGGCCATGATTCAGCTTTCAGAAGAGCTGCGGATCGTGCAAGCTTACCTCGAGATTGAAGCGCTGCGGCTAGGCGACCGGCTGCAGACGGAGATGCAGATTAGTGAAGCGGTCAAATCGGCGACGATACCGGTTTTGTCGATTCAGCCGCTAGTTGAGAATGCGGTGAAGCATGGAGTCGCCGCGAATAGTGCCGGCGGCCGCGTGTGCGTAAAGGCGGAGCAAGTCGCGGGCGGTGTCCGCATATCGGTAACGGATACGGGCTCCGGGTTTAAACAGGAAAGCGGAGGAAATCCGCGCCGGGCAGGCGTAGGACTGGAGAACGTGAGACGGCGACTCGCGCTGTGTTACGGACCGGCAGCGGATCTGGAGATAGACTCGGGCGAAGAAGGCACGAGAGTCGCATTTACTATTCCGCGCGACGCGGCCCTCAAGCATCGCAGTGGCAGAGATGGCCGAGTCCCCCCGCCGCTTGTAAGCTGACTGTTTAATGCGTGCTCTGATCGTCGACGATGAGCCGGTTGCCCGGAAGGTTCTGCGGGAAGAGCTGGAACTCTTCGATTGGGTAGAAGTCGTGGGCGAGGCGGAGAACGGCGAAGCGGCCCTGCTGAAAATATCTTCGACGAAGCCCGATGTTGTCTTCCTGGATATCCAAATGCCGGTCATGAATGGCTTTGAGTTGATCAGGCATTTGAATAGCGGGCATCTTCCGGCCATCGTGATGGTGACAGCCTACGATCAACACGCCATCCGGGCCTTCGAAGCTGGGGCTATCGACTACTTGCTCAAGCCCGTCAGTCAGCAGAGGCTCGGCCAAGCCCTTGAACGCGCCGGAAGGATTGCACGGGACCCGGTTCAGGCAGCACAGAGCCTGGCACAACTGCAGGAACTGGCGCCGGCCACAGAACCGCCGCCTGCGAAACTCCGCAAAATTGTGGGCAAGCTCGGTGAAGAGTATTTTCTGCTCAACGCCAGCGAGGTGTTCGCGTTTCAAGCAGACGGCGAAGTGACGTGGATCGTCACGGCGAAGCAGCGGTATGCGGCAATCCAGAATCTCCGTGCAATCGAGGAACGGCTTCGAAACAGCGGCAGCACCTTCCGGCGGATTCATCGCAATGCGCTCGTCAACATCGAACAGATCCGCAAAATGAGCATGATCACAAGCCAGCGATGGCTTTTAACTCTGAATAACGGTCAGGAATTTATCGTGAGCAAGCGGCAGGCGAAAACCGTCCGCGAAGTTCTGAACTGGTAGACCCGCCATCACGTTTGCCTCAGCAGCCTTGTCCGCTCATGCCACTTTTCAGCCCGCTCATTTCCCTTTACAGTTTTCCGGTGAGAATCTTATTACGCTTCCGGAGACGATCGTTTTTCATGGAGTATCAAACCCATGTACAAAACTGTCACTCTGCAGAAGCGATTCTCCGATGTGAAGCCACGCTGGTTTTCGGCTTGTCTGCTGCTCGCTTTGCTCGTGGCTCCGGGTGGCCGGATGCATGGCCAATCGCTCGGCAATGCCGGAACCATTACTGGTTCGGTCAGCGACCCCTCGGGAGCGAAGGTGCCGAATGCAGCGGTAACGCTGCTGAACCCGGTGAGTGGCTACACCCAGACCGCGAAGTCCGATGCGCAAGGAGCGTACCGGCTCGGCAATATCCCTCCAAACTCTTATCATTTCGCGATCACGGCGAGCGGCTTCAGTCCCTTCGAGCAGGATGTCACTATTCGCAACTCGCTGCCGATCCAGATTTCTGCCAAGCTGGTGCTCGGCTCGGCTGCAACGACGGTAAACGTCGAGTCCGCCGGCACCGATCTGATTGAAGTCAACCCAACGGCTCACGTTGACGTGGATAGCAGCCAGCTCGCAAAATTGCCCACCTTCGATCCGGGCGGAGGATTGAGCCAGGCCATCACCTACAGTACGGGTGGCGTTGCAGCCGATGGAAACGGCTTCTTCCATCCTCTCGGTGATCACGCGCAGGTGACGTTCGTGATCGATGGCCAGCCGATCAGCGATCAGCAGAGCAAGGTCTTTTCCACCCAGCTGCCAACGAGCGCGATCCAAAGCATGGAGATCATCACTGGCGCGCCGGACGCGGAGTTTGGAGACAAGTCGAGCCTCATCGATCAGATCACAACGAAATCGGGTCTGGGAGCGATGCGGCAATTCGGCAGCGCCGACGCATTCTACGGAAGTTTTGGATCTCTCGGGGGGGACGCCTCCTATGGATTCGGAAACGAGAAAACGGGCAATTTCCTCGCGGTCGATGGAACCAGAAGCGGACGTTTCCTCGATACTCCGGAGTTCTCGGCATTTCACGACATCGGCAATAACGGCACAATCTTCGACCGCTTCGACCGGCAGATCGGCTCAGCCGATGTGTTCCATCTGAACGCCTACGTCGCCCGAAACTGGATTCAAATCCCGAACAGCTACGACCAGCTCTCGCAGGATCAGCGCCAGCGTGTATTTACCTGGAACATCGCACCGGGATATCAACACACCTTCAATTCGCACACCCTGCTCACCGTAAATCCTTACATTCGCAAGGATCAGTTTCACTATTATCCGAGCGGGAACCCGTTTGAAGATACGCCGTCCACGCAGAGCCAGGATCGCAGTCTGCTGAACTACGGCATTCGCGGTGACCTTGCCGTAACCAAAGGTCGCCAGAATATCAAGTTGGGTATCGATCTGAAGCAGACGCGATTGGTAGAGCAGTTCGGATTCGGCATCACCGATCCGACCTTTAACGCAGTCTGCAATGACAGTAACGATAATCCCATCACGACTTCGACAGTCACTCGATCCGAACACCTGCGAAGCTCTTGGCTATTCGGCAAACCCGAATCTGCAGCCCGGATTGATCCCGTTCGATCTCTCGCGCGGCGGCAATCTGTTCCAGTATCGTGCGAAGAAAAACATCAACCAGTACGGCTTCTATGGGCAGGATGCGATCACGTTCGGTAATTTCATCTTGAGCCTCGGCTTGCGCGGGGACCTTTACTATGGACTCACGTCAGGCAGCCAGCCCGAGCCCAGAGCCGGGTTGGCTTACAACATCAAGAGAACGAACACGGTTCTGCGCGCCGCTTACTCGCATACCTATGAAACGCCGTTTAACGAGAACTTACTTCTTTCGAGCGCCTCGGGATTGAGCAACGGAGTCGCCCTGGCGGTGTTGGGTGTAAACGAGACACCCGCGATTCATCCTGGTATTCGGAATCAGTACAACGCAGGCTTTCAGCAGGCGATCGGAAAATATCTGCTGGTCGACGCCGACTATTTCTGGAAGTACACGCGCAATGCATACGACTTCAGCATCCTGCAGAACACGACCATCACCTTCCCCATCGCCTGGTACAAATCGAAGCTCGATGGTGTTACCGGCCGAGTTAGTACGACGAACATTCACGGCTTCACCGGTTATTACACTTTCGGCCACACAAGGGCGCGCTACTTCCCCGGCCAATCGGGAGGGCTGCTCAACACGTCGGCTGTTCCGGGCGGCGTATTTCGAATTGACCATGACCAGGCTTTTCAGTCCACGATCCTGGGACGGTACCAGATCAACAAGAATGCCGAATACGTCGACCTAAGCTGGCGGTATGACAGCGGACTGGTCGTCAGCGGCGTGGCCGATGTCTCGGACGCGCTCGGGCTCACGCCTTCTCAGCAGGTGGATATCGGTCTGTCGTGCGATGGAGTGGCTGCAACACTGGCAAATCCGTTCAGTCCTTTATCGACTTGCAATGTCGGTAAGTCGACCCGGCTCACCTTACCGCAAGCCGGCGCAGAAGACGATGATCACAACCCGGATCGGGTGAAACCCCGGAATATCTTCAACCTGAGTTTAGGCACCGATAATCTCCTGCACAGCGAAGGCCGCCAGCGAATCACCGCGGCCATTCAAGTAGAGAACATCACCAACGCCGTTTCGTTGTACAACTTTCTGTCTACCTTCACCGGCACGCATTATCTACAGCCGCGAACAGTGATTGCCAGAATCGGCTTTACGTTCTAGTCGGCCTGCACCTCCTATTGCAATCCAATACGGATCGTGGAACAATCATCTGGGATCCCCATATGGAAAAAGTCGACGTCTGGCAGGGCACGCTGGCCTTGATGGTTTTGAAAACTCTGGATACGATGGGGGCGCTGCACGGTTATGGCATCGCCCGCCGCATCGAGCAGACTAGCGGCAACTTGCTGACGCTCAATTATGGAACCTTATATCCAGCGCTGCTGAAGCTGGAGCAAGAAGGTTCTATTGCGTCGGAGTGGGGCGTCTCCGAGAATAACCGCAGGGCAAAGTTCTACAAGCTCACTCGCGCGGGCCGCAAGCAGCTCGAGCGAGAGGCGCGCGACTGGGCGCAGACAACAGCCATCCTCGGGCGGTTCCTCGAGCCAGATGGAGATCCGGCATGATGATGCTCCGGGTTTGGCTAATGAGGCTCTCCGGCCTGTTCGGCAAAGATCGCCGCAATCGGGAAATAGCGGAAGAGTTCGACAGTCACCTGCAGATGAACATAGCGGACAATCTGCGCGCCGGCATGACGGAGGAAGAGGCTCGGCGAAAGGCGTTCTTGGAAACCGGAGGGCTCGTGTCGGCAAGCGAAGCATATCGCGACAGAAGCACGGTGCCGTTCCTCGAAAACCTTATCTCCGACCTTCGCTTTAGCGCCCGCCAACTGCTGAACCACCCGGCTTACGCATTGACCGCGCTGCTGGTGATGGCTTTCGGGATGGCGGCAAGTACCGCAATCTTCGCCTTCGTTGATGCAGCGCTGATCCAACCAATTCCGTACCCGCATCCGGAGACGTTGGTGGAAGTGGCGGAGCGTTCAGAGTCGTTCCCTGTGAATAATCTGTCGTATCTCGATTTTCAGGACTGGCGTCGCTACAACACCGGGTTTCGTTCTTTGGAGGCTTTTACGGGATCTGGCTTCCTGCTAAGCACGCACGCCGGAACAACCCCGGTGCGGGCCGGACTGGTGAGCAGCGGTTTTTTCCAGACGCTCGGCGTGCGTCCGCTGCTGGGGCGGGACTTCACCGAAAGTGAAGATTCCGCGGGACAAAGCCACCTGATCTTGCTGAGCTACTCCATTTGGCAGCAGAGTTTTGGCGCCAGCAAGAACGTGTTAGGGAAGAGAGTCAGGCTAAGTGCCGATGAGTACACAATCGCGGGCGTTTTGCCCGAGGCCTTCCACTTCGCGCCATTAGGAAAGGTGGACTTCTGGACGACCCTCGACCCGAGCGGTCCTTGTACCAAACGGCGAAGCTGTCACAACCTGTATGCCGTCGGACGCCTGAAGGAGGGCGTTTCCCTCCAAAGCGCTCTCGCCAACCTGACCGTGATTGCGCAGCAACTGGAACGGCAGTACCCCGAATCGAATCGCGGCCAGGGTGCAAATGTGCTGCCCCTGTCTGAAGCGATCGCCGGAGATTTCCGCCCGATTCTGACCGTGCTTATGTCCGGTGCGGCATTGTTACTTTTGATTGCCTATGCGAATGTAGCGAATCTGATTTTGCTCCGCTCCGAAAGCCGGCGGCGGGAAATGGCGGTACGCCGCGCGCTCGGAGCTTCGGCTCAGCGCTTGATGAGCCAGTGTGGAACGGAGGCACTAGCACTCGTTCTTCTTGCCAGCCTGATTGGCCTGCTGCTCGCGAAATGGACAACACAGGGCCTCACGAGACTTATCCCGGCGGACATGATCGACGGAATGCCTTTTCTCCTCCAACTCGGTTTGAATACGCACGTGGTGGCCTATATCGGCGTGTTGGCGTGTGTAGCACTTGCCTTGTTTACGGCGGCGCCGTTGCTCCATTTTTCATTCGCCAAGCTGGGTGACGGATTAGCGGAAGGCAGTCGCGGTTCGGCAGGAAGAGCTTGGCGCAGAATTGGGTCGCGAATGGTTGTTGTGGAGCTTGCCACTGCTATGGTGCTGCTCGTGGGAGCCGCGTTGTTTGGGAAAAGTCTGTATCGATTGCTGCGCGTCGATGTAGGGTTTCAAGCAGATCATTTGGCAACGGTCGAAGTGGCGTCTCCCGAGAAAACGTACCGCACACCGGAGCAAAGTACTGCGCTCGGACGAGACGTCATCAACAGCCTAAAGCTCCTGCCAGGTGTGCAATCGGCTGCACTGACTACGGTATTACCGGTCAGCTTCAACGGAAATACTGACTGGATTCGCTTTGTGGGCAAACCCTATGACGGCAAGCATATCGAAGTGAATGAACGCGATGTGAGCTCGGATTTCTTCCGGACAATCGGCGCCCGGCTGCTGCGTGGCCGCTACTTTAGCGATGCCGAAAACGAATCGAAGCCAGCCGTGGTGATCATCAACGATGCCCTGGCGCGGAAGTATTTCGCCGGTGAGGATCCGGTCGGCAAGCAGATCGGAGATACAGATCTGAGCCCGAAATCCATCAAGACAATCATCGGTGTCGTTGACAATATTCGGGAAGGCGCGCTCGATTCCGAAATCTGGCCGGCCGAGTATCATCCCTTCAATCAGGATCCTTCCAGTTACTTTTCCGTGCTTGTGCGCACCTCTCAGAACCCGGAGAGTGTGCTGCCTGCCCTCGGTCCCGCTATCCGGCGCCTCCATTCCGACGTTGGTATCCGAGGGGAAGCGACGGTAGAAGAGCGCATGAATAATTCCATGCCGGCCTACTTGCGTCGCTCGGCGGCGTGGCTGGTCGGAGCGTTCGCCGCCTTTGCGCTGCTGTTGGGAACGGTGGGGCTTTACGGCGTCATCGCCTATTCGGTAAGTCAGCGAACACGCGAGATCGGCGTGCGCATGGCATTGGGCGCACAGCATAGTTCGGTGTACCGGATGATCTTGCGTGAAGCGGGATCGCTGGCCGCCTTAGGAATTGCTATCGGGGCCGCGGGGTCAGTTGCCGGCGCGACGCTCGGGCGCAAGCTGCTGTTCGGCGTCAGTTCTTGGGATTTGCCGAGTCTCGTCGTCGTAGCAGGCATACTGGCAGTCGCCTCCATGGCCGCCAGCTTTCTACCCGCCAGGCGAGCGGCTTCAGTGAACCCGGCCGACGCATTACGCGCAGAGTAAACTTCTTCCTCACTCATCGGGCAAACTTGAAAGATGAGACTTGCCGGGCGAGTGAGCCGCCTTGTCATGGAATCGGCGTTCGACGTGTTGCTGCGAGCGCGCGCCCTTGAAGCAAAAGGACGCGACATCATCCATCTGGAGATCGGCGAACCGGATTTCGACACCCCGGCTCATATCACCGAAGCGGCCAAGAGGGCTCTCGACGAAGGCTGGACGCACTACGGACCGCCGCAAGGCTTACCGGAGTTCCGCCAAGCTGTGGCGAGCTATGTATCCCGCACCAGGGGCATCGAGGTTGGAGCAAAACACGTCTGCGCTGTCCCCGGGGCCAAACCGATGATCTTCTTCCCGATGCTGGCCTTAATCGAGGCTGGCGATGAGGTCTTATACCCGGATCCCGGTTTTCCGATTTACCGCTCGATGATTCGCTTTCTAGACGCCACTCCGGTGCCGGTCCCGCTGCGCGAAGACCAGGGGTTTACTCTCGATCTCGATTTCATCAGAGACAAAATCAGCGATCGTACCAGGCTCATCATTCTAAATTCTCCGCAGAATCCGACGGGCGGAGTTATTCCCGAGCAGGATATCCGGCAGCTGGCGGAGATAGTGCGGGATCGCGACCTGATGATTCTTTCCGACGAGATTTATACGCGGATCTGTTACGACACCAAGCCCTTCTCGATCGCGAGCGTCCCGGGGATGCTCGAGAAGACAATCATCATGGACGGCTTCTCGAAAAGCTACTCGATGACGGGTTGGCGAATGGGTTATGGCGTAATGCCGGAGTGGCTGGTTGATCCGGTAAACCGGCTAATGGCGAATTCAAATACCTGCGCGGCCACCTTCGTCCAGCGCGCCGCAATGACCGGTCTGAGCGGGCCGCAAACTGATGTCGACAACATGGTGCGCGAGTTCCGGCGCCGCCGTGACATGTTCTGCCCCGCGCTCAATCGGATCCCGGGATTTCGCTGTTCGATGCCGAGCGGGGCATTCTATGCATTCGTCAACGTGAAAGGAACGGGGCTTACCTCCAAGCGAATGGAAGAGATTCTGCTGGAGCAGGCGGGCGTCGCGTGCCTGGATGGCGCCGCTTTTGGCGACTGCGGGAACGGTTTTCTGCGATTGAGCTACGCCAATTCTTTCGAGAATCTAGCCGAAGCCGTCCGGCGAATCGAGAGCGCTGCGCAACTCTGGGCCCGATAGCTCGTATGGAAACCGGCCTGAAAAATCGCACGGCACTCATTACGGGTGCAAGTCAGGGGCTGGGCCGGGCAACGGCTCTGGCATTTGCCGCCGAAGGTGCAAAGCTCGCGATCTGCGCCCGGAATAAGCAAACCCTTGACACGCTGGCAGCTGAGATCCGGCACGGGTTCGGGGTTGAGGTTTACGCCGCGGAGCTCGACGTGCGCGACGGAGCAGCCACAGAGGAGTTCGTCAACGAAACGGCCCGCCTCTTCGGTCGTTTGGATATTTGCGTGACCAATGCGGGAGGTCCGCCCGCTAAGAGCTTTCTTGAAACAACGGACGAAGATTGGGACGACGCGTTTCGGCTGAATCTCCGAAGCGCAGCAACTCTGGCGCGAGCGGTAATCCCCATCATGCAGCGCTGCCGCTGGGGCCGCATCGTCACCATCAGCTCAATCACGGTGAAGCAACCACAGCCGCAGCTCATTCTTTCGAACGCTATCCGGACGGGCGTGATGGGATTAGTGCGCAGTCTTGCAAACGAGTTTGCGAAGGACGGCATTCTGGTCAATAACGTTGCTCCGGGCTATACCGCAACCGACCGGTTGAATGAAGTCTCGGCAAGGCGTGCGGCTGATGCCGGAAAGACGCAGCAGCAAATCGAGCAGACCTGGATCGATGAAATTCCGCTGAGCCGGCTGGGCAAGCCCGAGGAGGTGGCCGACACAATTGTGTGGCTCGCTTCCGAACGCGCCTCTTTTATCACCGGCCAGACAATCCTGGTGGATGGCGGCATGTACAAGGGGCTATAGTTGGGTACTTACGAGGTGGATATGAGCCAAGAAGTCGAAGCAAGCGCGCCAGTAACAGCAAAAGCTAAGCTCGTGCAATGGGATAAACTGCCCGTCGAAAACCTGAACCCGCTTCTCGACAGGCAACTGGTGGTAGGCGATCAGATCATGGTGGCGCGCGTGCTGCTAAAGAAGGGTTGCGTAGTTCCGATGCACCATCACCATAACGAGCAGGTGTCCTATGTTGAATCGGGCGCAATGGAGTTCACCGTCAGCGGAGAACGAATCATGTTGCGCGCGGGCGAGTTCCTATGCATTCCGCCGAACGCGCCCCACACGGCTGTCGCGCTCGAAGACACGGTCGACATCGATCTTTTCACGCCCCCCCGCCAGGATTGGCTCGACAAATCTGACCAATACCTAAGGCGCTAGGCCGGCGTTGCAGAACAGAAATCACCGGCGCCGGAAGAGCCAGCACAGCCGTTCACGAAAAAAGGCCCGAGCGCTTGACGCCCGGGCCAAGATTTTTTAATGGAAGCGTGTTACTTTGTCGCTGCTGCCGCTGGTGTCTCGGCCGTCGCTTTTACCGGGCTCTTTTTTGCGACATGCTTTTTGTGAGCCTTCTTGGTGACCGCGACTTTCGTTTGGCTGGAGGCAGCGGGCTGATTCTGAGTCTTCTTAGCTGCGGCCGGTGCGGCCATCAGAAATGGAACCGCGGCCAAAGTCAGGATGGTGGATGTGAATAGCTTTTTCATGGTTGTTTTCTCCTTCAAACAGTGGCGGCGAATCTTTGAAGCCTCTGCTCGCACTCGACGGTGATTGTTCATTCTGATTTCTTTTCCCGTCTCCGCTCGCCTTCAGCTTTGTGGCCGCTCACAGTCTTACTTTGACCCCTTTTAGGGTTCTCGACTATCGGCCGAACAGGTGAAATTGCATCCCGGATTTACGGGATGGCCAACCGAACCCGTTAATGAAACAATCGTCAGCGTGCAGGAGACAGAACTTGTTACGCGGACCCATTGGCAGCGAATGCTACTGCTCGGGCTGTGCCTGTTCGCGCTGCTCCTTCTATCGGCCCTGCTGGTCGCGAGCCGCAGCATCCATCAAATCAACAGCATCACCGGGACGTTTGCCGCCAGACAGGCACGCGCCAAGGACGCAATCGACGATATCCAGCGAGACCAGCTGGAGCTGAACAAGCGGTGGAGAGAGCTCGCAAGTAAGAAAGACCTCGTGCGGCGTGAAGAGATATTGGACCAGCTCGAGCAGAACCGGACTCAGATGAGCACCGCACTGGAAACGGCCTACGAACAAGCCGAACTACTGCGAGAGAGTATTTATCAGGCCGGACACGGCCTGCTGCGCTGGACGGTGTGGCTGTTTGCCATCTGCGTGGGACTGTCTCTGTTGTGCGCGACCTGGGCGGTGCGTGCCTCGACCGCTCTGTTCAAACGTCTAGAGACGCAGGCGAGCGATCTGTCGCGCTTGCAGTACGCTTTTCTGGAGTCACAGGAGAACATAGCTCGCCGCTTCTCTCACGAATTGCATGACGAGCTCGGGCAGGCTCTTACGGCGGTGAAGGCCAACCTCTCCGCCCTGCGAGATAGTCCGGAACCGGCTCGAGTGGACGATTGCATGACGCTCGTAGACAATGCAATCCACGATGTGCGGGAGATGTCGCAGCTGCTGCGTCCGACGGTTCTCGATGATTTTGGTCTCGATGCAGCGCTACGCGCTTTGGCGGAGAGATTTGGGCAGCGTACGGGAATTCATGTGGCCTACGCAAGCAATTTCGGGGCGCTCAGGCTGCGGGATGAAGCCGAGACACATCTTTTCCGTATCGCGCAGGAAGCACTGACAAATATTGCACGCCACGCCGGAGCTACGTCCGTCGACATGGAACTGCACGTCAATCGGGGTGAGCTGACTCTAAGTGTGAAAGACAATGGTCGAGGCTGGCAGATCCAAGAGGCCGCTAATGAGAGCCGCGGACTCGGGCTGGCCGGGATGAAGACTCGGGCTCGCGGCTGCGGCGGCGAGTTGGTGATCAAGTCTGATCCGGGAAAAGGCTTCACTATCAATGTCACGTGCCCTGAAGGCGCCCTCGCCACTTGAAGTAAGAGACTAACGATCACATGAGCACTCCTGGAGCCACTGTAAAAATCCTGCTAGCCGACGATCACACGATCGTGCGTCAGGGTCTGAAGCTGATTCTCTCCTCGAGTGGAGACCTGGAGGTAATTGGCGAAGCTTCGAACGGGCGCGAAGCGGTCGAGCTGGCTGGCAAGCTGCATCCCGATGTCGTTCTTCTCGACGTGGCCATGCCGGAGCTGAACGGCATCGAAGCCACTAAGCAGATGATGGCGGCCAACGGGCGTCTGCGTATCCTCGTTCTGAGCATGCACAAGGAGCCGGTTTATGTGCGCGAGATCTTGAAAGCCGGTGCGCGAGGCTACTTGTTGAAGGATGTTATCGATACGGAATTGCTTAATGCCGTGCGATCGGTAGCGCGCGGCGACGGCTATATCAGTCCAGCGGTTTCAGGCGCGTTGCTAAGCGACTACCGGCAGAATGTGACTGATCCGGTGGATCTGCTGACCAATCGCGAGCGCGAGGTACTGCAACTGATAGCGGAAGGCAAGACGAACAAGGAAGTTGCGAATAAGCTCAACTTAAGCGTGTACACAGTGGATTCGCACCGCGGGAAGATCATGGAAAAGCTAAATCTGCACAGCACCGGAGAGCTGGTGCGTTTCGCAGTGAAGCACGGATTGGGCGACTGAACCTCGGCGTGATCATCCACGGGCGCTGAATGAAGTGTCCGTGCCCGGACAGCCGCTTCCCGAAAACGTCACAATTGCGGTGTAGAACGATCCAGGATCAACCGCGCTGCGAGACTTCGGAGCGATTGCGTTCGGGTCGAAAGTTGCAGAGGACAGCACTTGGTAGGAATCCACCCTTGAAGAATCTCCAGCTCGGCCTGCGCCAATTACGAAAGTCTCCAGGCTTTGCCATCACCGTGTTGCTAACCCTGGCGCTCGGGATCGGCGCAACCACGGCGATGTTCACGTTTGTCTACGACGTGCTGCTGAAGCCGCTGCCGTTTGCTCATGCGGAACAGCTGCTCACCATTGAGGAAAAGGTCGCCGAGTGGAATAATGTTTATCCCACTCTGCCCGTGAGTGCTAACCACTTTGCATTTTGGCAGCGCTACCAAGGCAGCTTCAACGCAATGGCTGCCATGCGCCAATACTCCGTACCGCTGGGCGTCGGCGACCGTCCGCTCCAGATCAGCATATTGAACGCAACCGCCGGTGTTTTTCAGGTTCTGCAGGTGCAGCCAAGGATCGGAAGAGCGTTCAACGATTCCGAAGCCATACCCGGGCAGCATCGTGTTGTCGTCCTGCTGTTCGATCTATGGCGTAATCAATTCAAATCCGATCCCGCCATTGTCGGCAAAACCATTACGTTGGATGGATTTCCGTACACCGTAATTGGCATCATGCCGGAATCGTTCCACATGCCCGCCGTGCAAAACGTCGCCTCATTCGGCGACCGGAACAGGCCGGTTCCTCTCGGTGCGATTACACCTCTTTCCTTCTCCAAAGAGCAGTTGGCCGAGGAGATGGGCGATCTGAACTATTTCGGCCTGGCGCGCCTCCGCTCGAAAGTGTCCTTAGCCACTGCCAGGAAAGAGCTGAACCAACTTCAACGCCTGGTCTCAGATCATCTGCCGGCGAATGAAAAATCTTCGCTGAGTATCGCTCTTACGCCTTATCAGGAGGCTTTGGTGGGCAGTGATCGGCGCCCGTTGATCATGCTGCTCGGTGCGGTCTTCGGTCTGCTGCTCGTGGGGTGCGTGAACATTGCCAATCTGCTCTTGACGCGAGCTGTCGGGCAAAGAAAGCAGCTGGCAATTGCCGCGGCTCTGGGAGCCAGCCGTAAAGAATTGCTGCAGATGGCTCTTCGGGAAATGGTGGTCCTTGCGCCCGTTGGTGGCGCGCTTGGGTTGCTGCTAGCGTCAGTGGCAGTACCGGTAATCCAGCGCTATCTTCCTCCCGCACTCGATTTTCGGGGCGCCTTGCACCTCGATTGGGCCAGCGCTCTTTGTGCGGTTGTCGCCTGCTTTCTTGCCACCATCCTCGCGGGAGCAGCTCCGCTATTTATGGTCTCCCGTACGGCTCCGCAATCCGTCCTCCACAGTGAAACTCGCCTGGCTAGTGAGTCACGCGGAACCCGGCGCGCACGCCGCTTGTTAGTGGGCGTTGAAGTCGCGGTCAGCGTCGCGCTGGTGTTTATGACGGGATTGCTAACGGTCAGTCTGATGAAGCTGATGCGCGTGGATCGAGGCTTTACTGTCGAACACTCCATCACCGCCATGTTGAACTTGCCATCGCAGCAGTATTCAACGTCCGAACACCGCACTGAGTTCTTCAAGCAGGTCGTGGAAAAGCTTCAACGTCTCCCGGGCGTAAAGCATGCCGCTATTACCAGTGTTTTGCCTTTAACGGGCGATAGCTGGGGCGACATGGCGCAGGTGCCTGGTGACCGCCGTCCTCTCTCGCAACTTCCTATCGAAAGCTTTCGCTGGACAAGCCCGGATTACTTCTCTTCGATCCAGCTTCCTTTGCTTTCGGGTCGTTTTTTTGGCAACTCCGACTGGGGAAAGAATGTCGCACTCGTGTCGAGTAAAACTGCAAAGGCGCTGTGGCCCGGAAGAGATCCTGTCGGAAAGCGATTCCAACGCGGTGGTGCCACCGATGAGCAGCCATTTACAGTCGTTGGCGTTGTTGCGGATGCACGAACGATCTCATTGGCCAAGCCCGATCCGATGCTGATTTATGTACCGTATTGGTTTCGCTGCGACAACTCTGCGGGACTGATTGTCAGGACTCGAGAGAATCCCGCAACTGTCGCTGCCGAGATTCGACAAACGGTCAGGGATATCGATCGTAGTGTACCGGTTCCCACTGTACGTGCCCTCGGTAATATCGTCACGGATTCCGTTGCAAACCAACGATTCGAAATGCAGCTACTTCTCTTTTTTGCCGCGAGTGCGTTATTTCTGGCGAGCCTTGGAGTGTACGGAATCGTCTCCTATTCTGTTGTCCAGCGAAGCCGCGAAATTGGGCTGCGTCTCGCGTTGGGAGCACAGATCGCTGACGTATATCAGCTGGTTCTTCAGAGATGGATTGCTGCCGGTAATCATTGGAATAGCCGGCGGACTAATATTCGCCTTGAACATGGCTCACGTTGTAACCAGCATGCTGTTTCAAACAAGCCCATACGATCCATTCCTTACAGCCGGCTCGGCCTTGATCCTGCTGTGTGTCGGAGCGGCGGCCTGCGTATTTCCCGCCCGGCGCGCGGCTGCCGTCGATCCGATGCAGGCGCTCCGGGCAGAGTAAAGACACCCGGAACAGAAAGTTTTTGCTCGAGGTGGCCTCCTGAACTGCGACTACACTTCTTCGAGTTCCTCTTCTTCGACTGGCTCCTGATTAGCCTCTTCAATAATTGGGCCCGTGACAGAAGTCAGCCGCTGATCCGCCTTCTCCTCTTCGGCGAGAGTCTGTGCGAGTAGCTTCGATAGTTTCTTGTTGCCAAGCTGATCCGCGATGGAACGCAGCGTTCCGTAACCCGAGATCTCATAGTGCTCGATCTTCTGAGCGGAAGCGATCAGAGCAATATCGGCGATGGTCTCTTCCTTCTCTTTACCCTCTTCGATGGTCTCCAGACCCTCTTGCACCAGGCCCTGCATAGCCGCGCAAGGTTTCGCTCTCGCCTTGCTGCCCAACAATTCGAACGCCTCTTTCAGCCGCTCGACTTGATTCTTAGTCTCTTCCAAATGGTTCTGGATAGACTCTTTCAGCTTGGGATTGTGCGCTGCCTTCGCCATTTTGGGAAACGCTTTTACCAGCTGTCCCTCCGCGTGCAGCAGATCCCGCATTTGTTCCACTAACAATTCTTCTAATGCCGACATATTGTTCCTCAGGTGATGGACTCTGGCACTGTGCGAGAGTTTCGCTGGAGAAACCACTAGGCAGACGCGAATTTTCGCTTGCGCAGTTCGTCGAAACCAACCGCCGCAATGATCACGGCGCCAATCGTAACTTGCTGCCAATACGGATTGATGCCGAGCAGGTCGCTGCCATTCGAGAGGAGACCCATGATAAAGGCGCCAATCAAAGTCCCCACAATGCTGCCTTCCCCGCCCTGCAAGCTCCCACCCCCAATAACCACCGCTGCAATCGCCTGCAACTCATAACCTTGCCCTGCAGTCGGCTGGCCCGTCATAAGACGCGATGCTTCCACCATGCCTGCCAGTCCGGCAAGAAGACCGGCAATTGCATAAACCGCAGTCAACACCGAATTGATAGGTACACCGGCGTAAAAGGCAGCGCTCGAGTTGCTGCCAATCGCAAAAGCGTAGCGCCCTAGTCGCGTATTCTCAAGCAGGAAATGCATGCCCAGCGCGCACAGGGCAACCACCCACAGCGAAAACGGGATGCCGAACAAACTGCCCGCGCCCAGAGCCGAAAAGCCCGTCGGGATTTCATGTACCGGAAGGCCTTTCGAAACGACCAGCGCCAATCCACGGAACGCACCGAGCGTGCCGAGCGTGACGATGAACGGCGCAATCTTCAGGCGCGTGATCATCAGACCATTCAGGAGGCCGCACAGCAGGCCCGAGCCGATACCGGCTGCAATAGCGATCGGGATTGGCTGCCCTGCCTTGATGGCCATCGTGCCGAACAACCCTGCCACACCGAGTATCGAGCCGATTGATAAATCTATGCCGCCGCTGATAATCACCAGCGTCATGCCAAGCGCCAGAATGTTGATGACCGCGGTCTGCCGCGCCACGCTCGCCAGATTTATAGCGGTAAGAAAGTGCGGAGTCGCAATGGTGAGCGCGATGCACAAAAGGATGAGCGTGAGAAACGGCAGCAGCCGCTGGATGCGCTTCATCGGACCAGCTCCGCCGTCGACGTCACTCCCGACGGGGCGGCGAGCCGCATAATCTGCTCCTGAGTGGAGCCGCGCGGCAGTTCTCCACTGAGCCTGCCTTCGCGCATCACCACGATGCGATCGGCCACTTGCACCAGCTCTGGCAGCTCGGAGCTCACCATGAGGACAGCGGCCCCGGAACGCGCCAGCTGATCCATTTGTTCGAACACATCCTGCTTGGCTCCAATGTCGATGCCGCGCGTCGGCTCATCGAACAGAAATACGCGCGCCCCGCGCGCCATCCACTTCGCAATGACGACTTTTTGCTGATTACCGCCGCTCATTCGTCCCACCAACTGCGCGGTCGAATCGCACTTCAGGCGCAAACGTTCCCGATAATCTTCCGAAGCACGCACTTCCCGCTTTTTGTTGATAACGCCCCACGGCGCGTAGCGGCCCAGATCGGGTAAGGTCATGTTGTAGGCGATCGGCAGTTTGAGAGCCAGGCCGTTGCGCTGCCGGTCTTCGGGAATAAGCGCCACACCCGCCGCTACGGCGTCCTGCGGGGAACGAAAGGCAATGCTCTTGCCGCCGACAACCACCGTGCCTGTTTCCGGGCGATCGATGCCGAACAAGATACGGCAGAGCTCCGTACGTCCAGCGCCCATCAGCCCCGCCAAGCCCACAATTTCACCTGCTCGAATCTCAAGATCGATATCGCGCAGCCAGGCGCGCGATAGATTTTTTACTTGCAGTAAAACGTCACCTGGCGGAACTGGCTCTCGGCTGTAGATAGCGTTCACGGCGCGTCCCACCATTTGCTGAATAAGTTCTTCTCGCGAGAGGTCCGCCAGAGCGCCCGTGTATACCGTCGCGCCATCGCGCAGAACCGTGACGCGATCACCAAGCGAGCGCAGTTCTTCCAGCCGGTGAGTGATGTAAATCACCCCGACATTACGCTCTCGAAGCTGGCGCACAATACGGAAGACTTCGCGGGTTTCAGTCTCGGAAAGCGACGACGTGGGCTCATCGAAAATCAGAAGACTGGAGCCTTGCGCAATGGCCCGGCAGATCTCCACCAGCTGCCGGCCTGCCGGGCTTAACTGCTGCACTTGAGCCTCGGCATCCAGGTGAAACCCATTGCCCGCAATGAGAGACGCAGCCCGCTCGACAATCACTCGACGACGGACCCACCCGGCTTTAGTAGTCACTTCGCGGCCAAGGAAAATGTTCTCAGCCACCGTGAGGTGCGGTGCCAGAAGCGACTCCTGATGCACCATCGCTATGCCCTGCGAAGTAGCTTCGGACGGATTCTTAAACGAGACGGACTCGCCACGCCACAGCATTTCACCACCGTCGCGACCGTGCATGCCGGCGACAATGCGCATCAGCGTCGACTTGCCGGCGCCGTTTTCGCCCATCAGCAGATGGACTTCACCAGCGCGCACCTCGAGGTTGCCATCGCGAAGCGCCCGAATCCCGCCGAAACTCTTCTGAATGCCACGCAGTGTGAGCAGCAAGTGAAAGTTTATACCAGCCGAGCGCGGAAGCGATTTCAGCCGCTTAGTTATTCGCGGCGAACGGCGCAGGTGCGCAGGCAGGCCGGTCTCGATGATAATTACGGAACGATTCCGCGCCCGAACGGCTCATTAAGCGCTCAAGCATCGGGCCCGAGGCCGTGCGCAGATCGGCCATTACCAGGACATCCAGCGCATCCGAGAACTTCGGGTCGACATTACATCCGATCAGCTGCCCGCCAATCTTTAAATATTGCTTGATCAGAATCGGAAGGCCCTTCCCGTCCGATTCCAGGTCTCCAATGGAGGCCGAAAGCTCCTCGACCGTAGGCAGCAAGCGGCCGAGTTGCCGGACATGCTTGGGCACGGGCGCATCGGGGTGGAAAGCGTGCCGCGGGCGAATGGTGCCGCACCCGCTGCTGGCGCTCGGTCCCTTCAGGAAATCGACGATCAGAGTACGCGACAACGAGTGGTAATCCCGGCTCACACTGACCGCGCCGAAGAGGACCGCACACTCAGGGCGATCGACAACATAGCGAGCGATGCCTTTCCAGAGCAGCAGAAGCGGCGCATACTTCTTCTGGTACTCGCGGCAAATAAAGGAACGGCCGAGTTCAAGCGCCGGCCCGATGCGCCGGAAGTACTCCGGGTCGTAGTGGAAGAGCGTGCTTGAGTAAAGTCCGCCGATGCCGCGAGTGGGTAGGATGTCCGGCGTAGCCGCCAAGCGGTAAGCGCCCGCCACGCGCAAATCAGAAGCGTGCCAGAGCACGATGTGATGGTAGTAGCTGTCAAATCTATCTAGATCGAGCGGCCGGCCCGTGCCCTCGCCCACTGCGCGGTAGGTCAGTTCACGGCAGCGCCCGATTTCTCGCAGCGTGTTTGGAATCTCACCGGCCGATGCGAAATAAACACTGAACTCCCCATTCTTTGCGAGAACCCGATCAGCGGGCAGCTGCGCAAGTTCTTTCGCCATCAAGTCAGCCGGTACGCAAGTCCCGACAGAGGCCTGCTTGGCCGGCGAAGTGAAACGAAACGGGGCAAAGCCGCGCCCGGCGGAAGACGGGCGCAGCAAGTACGTGCGCGCGCGAAGGTATTCGGTAGCTAGTTCGGCGTCGGAGAACTCTTTAAGTGTGCTCGCTGCGATGGCCTTACCAACGCGGATTTGGATTTTGTGATGCCTCTTATTCAGCAATTCATTCAGCAGATTCAGGGTCCGAAGTCGCGGATGAACGGTCCCGGCCATCTGAAACCGGTGACTGTTTGCACCGTCGAAGTAAAGCGGAACTGTCGGGCAGCCAAGCTTGCGTGCCAATCGCGCGGCTGCAGTGTTCCATCTCGAATCCACTACCGAGCGCTCGTCCCAGTTCAGGTGGGATACTTCACCGGCCGGGAACGTCACAAGCAGACCTCCCTTTCGCAGCCATTCGAGAGAAGCGCGCAGGCGGGTTCCATTCTCGTGACGCGAAGCATGTTCTTCGAACGGATTAACGAAAATGACGCGCTCGCGCAGCGGCGGGAAACTGTGCAGAATCCCATTCGCCACGATCCGGTAATCGTCGCGGACTTTCTCAAGCAGACTGAGCAGCAGCAGACCTTCGAGCAGACCAAATGGATGGTTCGCCACCACAAGAGCGGGCCCGGTTCGAGGGATGCGGTCGAGCTCGCTTTCGGGGACGCGGTAACTGATATCCAGATTGCCCAACAGCTCGTGTGCGAAGCGCAGCGCGCTCATGCCATCGCCGCGCGCCTCCGGAATAGTTCGCAGCATGCCTTCCCGGAAGAACAAGCGGGTCAGCACGGGGTCGAACGGCTTTAGCAGCTGGCGCACTGATGGCGAAAAGAGCGATGACGGAGCAATCTCAAATGGCAATTGCCTGGCCTGCATAACGCTAGCGTCCCGGTTGCGCGTTAACGCTGCGTGACACCCGAGTTACAACTCTCTTTTCATCACCAGTTCAGACATTAACCCTGATGTAAACTTCTCCCGAGATGAAGAAACAAACCGCCGGACCGGCACAAATCGGGGCCATTCTGGCAATCTGGACGGCTCTTCCCGGGCTCGCGGCACAGAGTCAAAACGCCACGATTGCGCCGGCGCCGCCAATGGGATGGAACAGCTGGGACTCGTATGGTTTGTCTGTGACCGAGAGCGAGTTCAAACAAAATGCCGGGTCCATGGAGGAAAAGCTGCTCCGGCACGGCTGGCAGTACGCGGTGGTTGACGAAGGCTGGTACCTGCCAAATCCGGAGGGCAAGGCGGGAACGTTTCGCTTCACACTCGACGCAAACGGGCGCTACCTGCCGGCGCTGCATCGCTTCCCGAGCGCTGCGGATGGAGCCGGGTTCAAAGCGCTCGCCGATTGGACCCATCAGCACAAGATGAAGTTCGGCATACACATCATCCGGGGCATTCCGCGCCAGGCCGTCGAAAGAAATCTTCCCATTGCAGGTTCGTCGTTTAAAGCTTCCGACGCGGCTAATAAATCTGACACATGCGCCTGGAATGCCGATAACTACGGCTTAAAGCCAAACGCGGCGGGACAGGCTTACTACGATTCGCTCGGGGTGCTCTATGCCGGCTGGGGCGTCGACTTCGTCAAGATCGATTGCATCTCGCGCCCATATTTGGATGACGAGATCCGGATGTTCAGCGATGCGCTGCGCAAAACGGGAAGGCCGATCGTGCTGAGTTTGTCGCCCGGGCCAACACCGCTCGAAAAGGCGGCCGATGCCGCCCAGCATACGGAGATGTGGCGCATCTCAGACGACTTTTGGGATCACTGGGATCAGGTCCCCTCGCAGAGCTGGTCACAGGGATTACTCGGCCAGTTCAAGCGTGCCGCCGACTGGGCAGCTTATGCCAAAGAAGGACACTGGCCAGATGCCGACATGCTGCCTATCGGCTTTATCGGTCCGCGGCCGGGAAATGGAAAGCCGAGGCAGACCGCTCTCACGCATGACGAACAGAGGACACTAATCACGCTGTGGTCGATGCTCCGCTCCCCTCTCATCATTGGCGGTAATTTGACCAAGCTTGATCCATGGACTGAGTCGCTGCTAACGAACGATGAAGTCATTGCAGTGGACCAGCATTCCATCGGTGGGCATCAGGGGAGCAGCGATGGCCGGAAGGTTGTTTGGATGGCAAAGGATTCTAAACGCCAGGCAACCTACGTGGCGCTTTTCAACCTCACGAATACTCGGCAATCGTTCGACTATCCTCTACAGCCGCTCGGCTTGAGCGCCGCGGCGTTTCAGGTCCGCGATGTGTGGGAGCGGAAAGATCTCGGGCAGAGAGACAGGCTGAAGGCTGATTTGGAGCCGCACGCATCGGCGCTGTTTGCGCTTACGGCGCGCAAATAGCGGCCGCCTAGCGCGGGTAGGGATGGCCCCGCAAGGTAGTGAACGCACGGTAAAGCTGTTCGGCCAGCATCGCGCGCGCGAGCTCGTGCGGGAAGGTCATGGGCGACAGCGAGAGCAGGAGATCGGCCCGCGGCTTCCACTCGGGCGGAAGGCCGTCGTGGCCTCCAACCAGAAAGAGCAGGTCTCGTCCTTCACTCTCCGCGTCCGCCACGAGCTTGATGAAATCGGCTGAATTCGCGCTGCGTCCGTCGGGGTCGAGAAAGATCTTCCGTGCCGTCGTGTGGCGGCTGAAGAGGTCGAAACGCGCCGGAGCAATCTCCCGCATCTCGCAAGGCGCATAGCGCGTGCTGCGCTTGATAAACTCGGCAGCGATCGCGTTTGCATGAGCGTCGCGTGGCTTGCCAATGAAGTAGAGGAATACCTTCATACCCTCATCCAGGGTACGGGGGTGCTAAGTACCCGGTTGCAAACGACATAGCAGCAAGCTATTGTTTCTACAGGAGAGTGCCGTGGCTGCGACAGTTTGGAAGGGGTACATCACTTTCGGCCTGATTACGATTCCGGTTCGCCTTTTTGCGGCAGCGCGGACCGAACGGGTCAGCTTCAACCAGGTCCACGGTGTTTGTGGAAACCGCATCAAACAGCAGACCTTCTGCCCGCACTGCGAGCGCGTTGTCGAACGCAGCGAGTTAGTCAAAGGGTACGAAATCGAGAAGGGGCAATTTGTCATCGTAGGCGACGAGGACATCAAAAATGTGGCGCCGCCTTCCAGCGATAACATGGAGATCCTCGAGTTTGTAAAAGCCGAAGGGATCGATCCTATTTATTTCGACGCTTCGTATTTCATGGTGCCGGAAGAAGCAGGCAAAAAGGCGTATCACTTGCTGCTCGAGACCATGCGCAAATCCGGCTATAGCGCGATGGCGAAGATCGCCATGCATCAGCGGGAATTTACAGTCGTCATTCGCCCGCATGCCGACGGCCTGCTGCTCCACACCATGTTCTACCCGGAGGAAGTACGGGAAGTGCCGGAGTTTCGCCGTGACACCAGCGTCAACGTGAAGCCGCAGGAAGTCGCGCTCGCCGAAAAGCTGGTAGAGGGACTTGCCACGGATTTCGATCCGGCTAAGTATCACGACGAATACCAGGAACGCATGAAGCAGATGCTTGAGGCCAAGCGGGACGGGCAGACCGTACAGGAGATCTCGCCGCAGAAGCGGGCGCCCGTTATCGATCTGATGCAGGCGCTTCAAAAGAGCCTGGGCGAACTACCGCAGCGGAAGCCGGCCGCTAAAGCAGCCGTAACCGACATAAGCACGCAGCAGCCCGAAAAGCAGGCGCACCCGAAACGCCGGCGGGCCGCTAACGGCTGATCGCCGGCATCTTCAACCTTTCGTCAACCACTTGTACTGGTCGCTCGTAAGCGGCACCACCGAAAGACGGCCCTGCTTCACCAGCGGCGAATCGGCGAAGAGTTTTTGTTCCTTGATGGAGGCCAGAGTGCGCGTCTCAGCGAGCGGCTTGCCTGCTTTGATACGGACCTGAGGAGTTTTGGGATCAGCGCTATCCACACTGACCACAGACGCCGTGCCGACTGCCTGGCGTTCGTCGCCGGTGTGATAAATCACAAGGGCGTCGCCGTGCTTCATCTCGCGCAGATGCTTCACTGCTGCCGGGTTGGTCACGCCATCCCAGATAGTTTCCCCATCTCTCTGCAGATCGGAAAAAGAATAGGCGTCCGGCTCGGACTTGAGAAGGTAAGCCATCCGCTTATTATGATCCGCCCAAAAGAAAAAGCCCGGAGCCTGAGCCCCGGGCCTTCCACTCGAAGTGTATTGCTGGCTTACTTGTGAGCAGCCGGCGCGCTGGCACCCCGGGAACCGCCCATGCTGGACGGAGCAGAGACGCTCGAGGCCGCCGCCCGGCCACCACCGGAAAAGCCGCCCGACGAAGCCGCAGGTGCAGCAGCCCGGCCGCCGTTACCGCCGCCCACCATCGCTGTGGCTCGGCTAGCAGAGATGGCGCCGCCGTTCATCGTTCGGTACCCGGTCGAAGAGAAAGTGCGGGCGGCCTGAGTGCGTGCCGCCTGGACAGATGCCAGCGAATTGGCGTTCACACCGACTGCAGGCGGGCTGGCCGGATTAACAGGAACAGCCACCGGTGCTCTCCTGGCCGAAGTACCTCCGCCACTCGCCACCGTTCTGCCGTTGTAATAGCCGCCGCCGTTCAGCGGAGCGTAAATAACGGGTGCATAGCCGATCATGCCTGGCCCGTAGAAACCATATCCAAACGGGCTGAAGTAAGCGGCATTGCCAGGTAGCCAAGCCCAGCTATTGAAGCCGGAGTTCCAGAACCAGCCAGGGCTCGACCAGCCGCCGTAGCCGTAGTTGCCCCAAACACCGCCATAGTTACCGGAGTTCACATCGCGGGCAGCCTGGTAGCTGGAAGCTGCATTGTACTCGGAACGAACATTGCTCCAGGCGTATAGGTCGTCACCCTTCTTGGTGTCGAACTTCGAAGATTTCAGGCCTTCGCTCAGGAAAACTTCATGGCCTTTGTTGATATCGGTCTTCCGGTCACCGTTTAAGAGCTGAAGCTTGCCTTCGAGCACCGCCACCGCGGGCACGTCACCGGCATTAAAGCGATAAAGCCCGTTACGCTCGATGGAGGCTGTGGCCCCGGCCGCAACCACCGTGATTCGGTTGTCTTTAACAATGTCATCCGCTTCCACCATCGCCTCGCCGGATTCGATCTCCAGGCGAGTATCGGTGAGCGAGGGAGAGATCATACGGACGGCAGTATTTGCTCCAACCCGAAGAAATACGCCGGGAGTAAGAAGAACCTCCGCCTTACCGTCTTTCGTGGAAAGCTCGTCGTTGGCGTTCAAGAACGTAGCCTTCAAGTTCTGCGCCGAGACAGGACTGCCATTTACATAGGCATTCCCTTCAACGAAATTAACCGCCCCAGGCTTCGCCGAAATCGTGTAGCCCTGTGGCAACGCACATACGGCCGTAACAAAGAACCCGGTCAGGATCTTCGCGGCCGCCGCCGAAACGCGTTTCATAGTTTGGACTCCTTTGCCCCGTCGGGCACCCTACTATCCCTAAAGTTTGACGCAGCTCCCACGCTGCCGGTTGCTAAACTGTGTCACCATCCTTACACCCTGGCGTACCCCAGCAGATCCGTGGCTTCATTGTACGCCTACTTGAGCCAGACCGGGATCTTCATTTGTACCAATGTTGTAAATTCACCCTGCGATACAATTCTCCCGGGACGGACCGCCCCTTGACACTCAGAGCCATCGACTACGTAAGTCTCATCGTTTATTTTCTATTTGTTCTAGGTATCGGCTGGATGGCCAAGCGGAAGATCTCCACCAGCGAAGATTTCCTCACATCCGGCCACTCCGTCCCTGTCTGGATCACCAGTCTTGCATTTATCGCAGCAAATCTCGGCGCTCAGGAAATGATTGGGATGTGCGCGTCCGGGGCCAAATATGGCCTCATGACAGCTCACTTCTATTGGTTGGGCGCAGTGCCGGCGATGGTATTTGTCGGCGTATTCATGATGCCGTTCTATTACGGCAGCCGGGCGCGCAGCGTGCCGGAGTACCTCAAGCTGCGCTTCGACGAAAAGACGCGCGGCTTGAACGCGATTACCTTCGCGATCATGACGATCTTTTCGTCAGGCATCAGTATGTATGCGCTCGGCCTGCTGTTCGAGCTGGTGCTGGGATGGAGCTTTACCAATTCCGTGCTGCTCTCGGCTGCCATCGTGCTCGCCTATACACTGCTTGGCGGCTTAACCAGCGCGATCTATAACGAGGTTGTTCAGTTCTTCCTGATCGTGCTGGGCTTTGCGCCGCTCTCGATTCTGGCGGTCGCCAAGGCCGGCGGTTGGAGTGGCATGAAAGCGCACCTCGAGCCGGTGATGACGCACACCTGGCGATACGCGGCGCACGCAAAAGAAAATCCGCTCGGAGTCGAACTGTTCGGACTCTTCTTCGGACTGGGCTTCGCGCTTTCGTTCGGTTACTGGTGCACGAACTTTCTCGTCATGCAGCGGGCTATGGCAGCTGACAGCATGGCCGGAGCGCGGCAGACTCCTTTATTCGCCGCTTTCCCGAAACTGTTAATGCCCTTTGTGGTGATTCTGCCCGGCGTGGCTGCCGTGGCGCTCATGCACATGTCGAGCGGCTATACGCTTCCGCCAAAGCCAGGCGGCGGCTACAACTACGACCTGGTGCTCACCACTCTCATGGCTCAGTTCTATCCATCTGGAATGCTCGGGATCGGGTTAACCGCGCTGATGGCCTCGTTCATGTCGGGTATGGCCGGCAACGTGACAGCATTCAATACGGTCTTCACGTACGACATTTATCAAAGCTACTTCCGGCGCAATGCCCCCGATAGTCACTACCTCTGGGTGGGTCGAGTAACTACCGTGGTCGGAGTGGCGTTGTCTATCGGAACTGCCTATCTCGCTACCGCCTTCAACAACATCATGGATTTTCTGCAGCTGGTGTTTGCTTTCGTCAATGCTCCGCTTTTCGCTACCTTCGTCCTCGGCATGTTCTGGAAGCGCACTACGGCCAACGGTGCTTTCTGGGGTCTGCTCACCGGATTGATCGGCGGTGGCGCAACGCTCGGCTTGACCGTAGCGGAAGGCAAGGGAGGCTGGATCGGCAACCTTCACGAATTTCCGTCGGCTATGGCGCAGAACTTTTGGATCGCAATCATCGCCTTCGCCGTATGCTTCGGAGTCACTTTCCTGGTCAGTCTCGTGACTACGCCGAAAACAGAGCCGGAGCTGCACAACCTGGTTTTCGGCGCTACCGCGACCGCTGTTCCTAGTGATGCGAACACGCCCTGGTACAGACGGCCCGGGCCGCTGGCCATTGTCGTAATGGCGGTGCTCGTAATCATGAACATTATTTTCTGGTAAATCAACATGGACGATCTTCGCCGGCCAACAGGTCTTCTCTTTGGGCTGCTTGGCTTTATCTTGCTTGTGTACGGGCTGGTTAATCCCGAGGTGCGCGCCCCGCTCGACTCCGGAGTCAACGTCAACTTATGGTGCGGGACAACGCTGTTTGTATTTGGAGGTATCCTGCTTTGGCTCTCGTTCCGGGCGAAATCGTAAGGCTTTTCGAGGCGCAGTTCGGGTCCGAAAAAAAACCGCAGCTCTATCGCGCGCCGGGACGAGTCAACCTGATCGGGGAACACACCGATTACAATTTGGGCTACGTCTTTCCGATCGCGCTCGAGATGGCGTGTTATGTCGCGATTGCGCCAGCCTCGCACGGGAAACTGCGCGTCTATTCCCGCGATATGGGAGCCGAGTTTTCGTTGCCGGTGAGCGAAATCTCCGAAGCCGTGCGATCGGGCGCCTGGAGCGACTACGTGCTGGGTGTCGCGCACGAACTCACCTTAGCCGGCTTCCCTCTTGAACCATGCGACTTATTTGTTGCGAGCGAAGTTCCGTCGGGTTCCGGCTTAAGCTCCTCCGCCGCCATTGAGATCTCGACGGCTCTCGCCTTTCTTGGCTTGCGCACTATGCCGCCGGTCGACCTGGCGCTGCTGGGACAGCGCGCCGAGACGCAGTTTGTCGGCATGCCGTGCGGCATCATGGACCAGTACGCCTCCGTCTTCGGACGCAAGGGCGCCGCTATCCAGATCGATTGCCGGAGCCTTACGCACGAGTACGTCAAGTTGCCGTCATCGGTGCGAATCATTGCCGTGAACTCGCTCGTTAAGCACGAGCTGGGAACGTCAGCCTACCGGAATCGAGTGGCGGAGTGCCAGGCTGCCGTGGCTGCGATTCAGCAGAGCCATCCGGAAGTGAAAACTCTGCGCGATGTCTCTCCCGCACTCTTCAAACAGATTGAAGACCGTTTACCCGACGTCCCGCGGCGGCGTGCCAGGCACGTCGTCTCCGATACGCAGCGGGTGCTCGATCTTGGCGATGCGGCGCGCGCCGGAGACCTTGCACAGATGGGAAAGCTCTTTGTCGCCTCGCATCGCAGCATGCAATACGACTACGAGATCACCTGCGACGAGATCGATTTCCTGGTGGATACAGCGCTCAGACTGCCCGGTGTCTATGGTTCGCGCATGACTGGTGGAGGTTTCGGAGGCTGCACCGTGAATCTGGTTGCGCCGGAAGCAGCCGCCGGCTTTGAAAGAGCACTCAGCAAGGCGTACGAGGAGCGCTTCGATATCCGACCGGCATTTTACGATTGCGAACCGGCCGAAGGCGCAGGGAAAATGTGAAGTTATCCTGAGGTAGGAGCACCCGATGAACGCCTACCAGCCACAAACCTCAGCTTGGGAAAAGCTTACCGGAACCACCCCTTTAGTGGGCGAGCGCGCGTCCGTCATCAAGCAGACCTATCTGCTATTTGGCCTCAGTGTGTTTAGCGCGTTAGCCGGCGGCTATATCGGCGCTACTTCAGAGACCCTGGCCCGCTTCTTTTCCGGATGGATTGGGTGGATTGTGGCGATTGTGCTCTTGAACGCAGTGCCTCGTATTGCCATCGCCGTAAGGCATAATCCAGTGCTTGGCATCAGCGCTTTGGTGGGTGATGGGTTTCTTTCGGGCATTGCGATCTCACCGCTGCTTTGGGTCGCACGCAGTATTGCGCCCGTGCTCATTGTGGTGGCACTAGGAATTACCGCCTGCGTCTTCGTCGGTGTAACGCTCTCGGTGATGGCCTCCGGCCGGACGTTTTCCGCGCCGCGCGGCTTGATGGCCGGCATCTTCTTCGCGATCATCGGCGCGGTTATCCTCAACAGCTTTCTGCACATCGGTGTCATCGGAATCCTCATCAGCGTCGCCGTGGGGGTGCTGGGCGTCTGCATTCTGGTGTACTCCACCAGTAGCGTTCTCCAATCGCCTTTCGCCGACAGTCCCATCCCGGGCGCCCTCATGCTATTTGCAGGCGTGTTTAACATCTTTGTCGCAACTTTGAATATCTTGTTGCGCGTACTCAATGGGGGACGCCGCAGCTAGCTGCCGCTCGAAGATTTAGCCGCCGATGGAATACATCGGGCGTTGCGGCGGGACAAACGACGCGGCGTTAATCTCGTGCCCGGCCCATTTCCGCCACACAGTTGAGCGGATAGCGGATTCGAGTTCCGCGGGATCCGCCTCAAGCAGCGGGCGGATATTTGTTTCCTCCCGGGCAAACAGGCAGTAACGCAGTTTGCCATCGGCCGTCAGGCGCAAGCGGTTGCAGTTCATGCAGAATGGGCGGCTGACAGAAGCGATGAAACCGACCCGATCTCCGTTCGCAAAGCGATATTCCGTCGCGGGTGCGCGAGGATCGGCATCGGGCACGGGAGTCAGCTGACCGAACTCCGCACTGAGCGTCCCTATCATTTGATCCGCCGTGAGCACATGGTCGAGCGACCAGATCTGCTGTGCATCGAGCGGCATGAATTCGATAAAACGAATCTCCATCCTACGCTCGCGAGCGAAACGCACCAGCGGAATCAGATCGGGCTCGGAAAGGCCTTTCATCGCCACGGCGTTCAGCTTGATGGATTGAAAACCCGCGGCGAAAGCGGCATCGATCCCATCCAGCACACGGCTCAGATCATCGCGGCGAGTGATCTTATGAAAGCGCTCGCGGTCCAGAGTATCCAAATGAATGTTCAGGCGGCGCAATCCGGCATCAAAAAGCGGCTGTGCAAGTTTCGAAAGCAGCACCGCATTGGTCGTGAGCGCCAGGTCCCGGATCTGCGGAATCGCGGTCAGCTGCGCGATGAGATCCGGCAGGTTGGGACGTAGCAGCGGTTCGCCGCCCGTCAGGCGAATCTTGCGAAAGCCAAGCGGGACCGCCGTTTGGACGAAGCGAACAATTTGATCGAAACTAAGCAGCTGAGAGACAGGCTGAAACGTGGCGCCCTTCTCCGGCATGCAGTAGAAGCAGCGAATGTTACAGCGATCGGTGACGCTGATGCGCAAGTCGGAATGCACTCGCCCGAAGGTATCGGTGACAGGTGCGATTTGGGTAAGAAGCCCGGTCATCGTACTGCGAGCATGCGCTCTATGGGCAGACTCGCCCGCTCAATCAGCTCAGGTGAAAGTTCAATGCGCGGCTGAAGAGTGTCGAGGCAATCCCGCAATTTTTCGAGCGTGTTCATCTTCATGTAGGGGCATTCGCTGCAGTTGCAGTTTTCGTTCGCGACGAAGTAGAACTTCTTGCCCGGGCTGAGCTTTTCGAGTGAATACCGGACACCGCTCTCCGTCATCACTATAAACTCATCCGCGTTCTGCGCCGTGCACCAATCGATGATGGCAGAGGTCGAACCGATGAAATCCGACATGCGAAGCACTTCGGCCGGACACTCCGGGTGTGCCGCTACCAGCGCCGTCGGGTGCTCCGCACGAGCCGCAGCCAGCCGGCGAGCAGGAAACGTTGCATGTACGATACAGGCACCCTGCCAGATCTGCATGTTCTCGCGGCCAGTCTGTTTTTTCACGTAATTGCCGAGGTTGATATCCGGCAGAAATAAAATCGGGCGCTCGGCCGGGATGGAATTGACGATTGCAACAGCATTGCGCGAAGTGCACAGAATGTCGCTCTCCGCCTTAACTTCCACCGACGTATTGATGTAGCTGACGACCACATGATCCGGGTGCTTGCGCCGGAAAGCCCGTACGCCTCCGGCGGGACAGCTGTCGACCAGGCTGCAGCCCGCATGAATATCAGGAAGAGTAACGATGCGTTCCGGGTTAAGAACCTTTGCCGTCTCGGCCATGAACCGGACCCCGCAAAAGACAATTACCTCGCCTTCAAAACGCTGCGCAATGCGGGCCAGCTCGAGACTGTCGCCGATGTGGTCCGCGACTTCCTGGATCTCGGCCTCCTGATAGTGATGGGCCAGGATCGTGGCATTGCGCCTGGTCTTGAGATCGGCAATCTCTTCGGCAAGTGTGGGGGCGGCGATCATGTTTAGTCTTCGGCCCGCTGAAGAGCGCGGCCTCATCCTCTGAATCCTCGGCTCCCTACGGAGCGCGACCTCATCTCTGCATCTTCGGCTCCCTGGGGAGCGCGGCCCCAAAACAAATGAGGCCCGATACTTAGATGGTACCGAGCCTCGTAGCGGTGCGGGGAAGGCGTTAGAAGGTGAACTTGACCTGAGTCTGGATCACGCGGCCGGAAACGGCAGAACCCTGGAACGACCCGTACGCGCTAGTCGGGGCGGAAACCGTAGAGGTAATCGTCCCGAAGTTGTCCAGAGCGACGTTGTTCACTGGCAAGTCGAAGTTCGGATGGTTCAGAATGTTGAAGAAGAACGCTCCCACGAGCAGCTTATATCGTTCGTGGATGGAGAAAACCTTATTCACATTCATGTCCGTGTCGAAGTACCCCGGACCCCGGAAAGAGTTCCGGGCGAGATTACCATAGTCCAACTGCGAACTGGCAGGGGCGAAAGCGCTTGAGGGTATGCAGGCGGTATTCGGCGTGGTGCAGCTCGGATTCGAAAGGCCTCCGATGTAGTCAGCCAGGAATGGTTGGGTGGCAATGCCGGACGCGTTCGCTACCCCGGCTGCTCCGCGCACGCCGCTATTGACCACACTGAAGGGATAGCCGCTGTGAAAGAAGAATGTGCCCGCTACCGTCCAACCGCCCAGCGTGCCCCTCACTAATCGATTTCCGAAGTGAGAGCCCGGCAAAGAATATACGTAGTTGGCATTCAACGAATGGCGAACGTCATAATCCGCGCTGCCGTAATTGAGGGTTCGTAACCCGAGCGGGCTCACCTGGTAGCGCAGGCTTACTGCCGTAAGAGCGTTGAACGGCTCCAGACAGGCGTTAGAACAGGTGTCGAGCGCGTGTGACCAGGTGTACGAAAAGCTTCCTGAAAACGAAGAAGCCATTCGCCATTGAACCGCGGTTACCAGACCGTTGTAGTTAGAAAAGCCATTGTTGTTCAGCTGCCTGATTTCTCCGAAGCGGGAGTCCGGAGCACGGGTAGGCAGCCCCTGAAAGCCGTTTGCCGAGTACTGATTGGCAAATAGCGTCTGATTGGCTTCGTTGTAGCCCTTGTTGCCGACGTAGTTCAACGAGAAAACAGAGGCCTTGCCGAAGCCTTTCTGCAGCTCGAAGTTCCACTCGTAGTACTTGGGATTGTAGAGCTTGTTAGCCACTGTGTTGAAGTTAGGCGCCTTGAAGCCCGGCACGGTAGCTTTCAGCTGCGCCACCGTTGCGCCACTCGCAAAACCACTCTGCAAAGCCGCATTGGAGTTGGCGACTGCCGAAAAAACGCTATTGGGATTATTCAGCGCCACTAAGCCGTCGGTTGTAGTAAAAGAGGAAACTGCCGGTGCATTGGTAATCAGTCGATCCGCAATCAGGCCCTGATAGAGATCGGAGAAGATGCCGAAGCCGCCGCGTATTACCGTGGACGGCGTTGGATTGTAAGCGAAGCCGACGCGCGGCGCCACAACTACCGGCTCAACATCGGGGAAAGCCTGCTTAAGACCGGTCCGGATGGCAGAGTTGTAGGGCACTGTCGCGTCGTGAGTAAGCTGGCCGAACGGCTGGCTCGCGAGCTCGTTGAAACAGCCTGCTTTGCAACCGATATTGCTATTGCGATCGAACCGCACCGCCATGGTCAAAGTGAGGTTCGGCCGGACTTTCCATTCATCCTGGCCATAGAAGCCGAGGCTGGTCATAGTAAGGCTCTCCGCCCCTACATTAGAGAACGCCTGCGAGTAGCTCGAACCAGTGCCGGTATCGGAAGAGAACGCCCCGTTTACAAAATCGGTCATGGAGTTGAACGTGAGCGTTCCGCTAGTATTGGCGCCATAGGCATACGTGCTGATGAAGTTCTTGCGGACATTGGCGCCGAACTTGATGGTGTGGCTACCGTGAGTGATGGAATAGTCGTCCACCAGCTGCCACTGCCGTACCTTGCGACCCGAAGGGTAATTGTAATCGGTACCCCCCAGATTGGTGTAGAGGCCATCGGCAAAAGCGAAGGTGGTTGGGAATACCTTTAAAGCCGCGCTGAGATCGGGTGGTCCAAAGATCGCGGTGTAGTACGTGGCCGAAAGCAGCAGCTGGTTGACCATCGTCGAACTGATCACACGCGTATACCCGAACTGGCCGCCATAAGAGGGCTGCACGCTGTTGGCGTTGAAAGCCGGATTGATCGCATCGGTGCCGGTCGCCTGAACGCCGTGATCGGTGTTATAGCGGAAGTAGATGTGGTCGCGCGAACTGACGTTGTAATCGCCGCGCGCCGCCAGCAGCCACTCCGTATTGAGATTGTTTACCGTGCTCCGAAACGTAGCCGCACAGGGCGTCCCTGCCGTGCCGAAACCGGCAGCCCCGGCGAAATCGCCGCAGCCATAGGTACCGTTCGGATCGTCGGTCAGAGTTACCGGCTTGGCTCGCGAGGTACCGGACGACCCGGCATAGAGGTTCAGGGCGGTCTGGTAGAACGGCAGCGCAGCCGGATTCTTCGCCGCCAGGTTGCCGAGCACGTACTGAGAGAAGGCTTGGGTCGGGACGTAGACCGGGCCGCCGCCTGCCAGTACATAACGTAGGCCTTCATTATCGACAAAGAAGAACAGCTTGTTCTTCAACACGGGTCCCCCAATGGAATCCGCCCACTCATTCGAGATTGAGAACGGACGGGCAGTGCCCGTAGCATTGTTGAACCAGTCATTGGCATTCATCACGCGGCCGTTGTAAAACCAAGCCGCATTGCCATGGAACTCGTTCGTCCCTGATTTGGTCACGTAGTTGACGTTGGCGCCTGCCTGCCGGCCATACTGCCCGGTATAGCCGTTGATGACGACTGCGGCTTCCGAGATTTCATTGGAGCCCAAAGTCAAATTGCTTGCCCCCGAATTATTCAGGTTCAAGTACGGATCCATGTTGTCGTTGCCATTGATCGTGAACAGGTTCGAAACGCCGGGAAGCCCGAAAGCGGAGAAGCTGCCATAGCCTCCGCCGGTGCTCACCGTGACCCCCGGTGCGGTGAACGCATATGCGGTCATATCGTTACCCGGAGCGGGCAGATTCTCGAGCTGGTGCGTGTCAAAAGTAGTCGCCAGGTTAGCGTTGTCCGATTGAATCAACGGCACTGCATCCGTTACTTCGACGATTTCTTGCGAAGCGTTCGGTTTTACCACTAAGTCGAGGCTGGCGACTTGGCCGATCGTGACGAGGATGGCATCGGTCTCCGATTTCAGCCCCGAAAGGGAAGCCGAGATTTGATAGTTGCCGGGCTTCAGAGTGGAAAAACGATAGTCGCCCGATCCGTTTACCGTTTGGCTGCGTACTTCGCCCGTATCGGTGTTTTTCAACTGAACAGCAGCATTAGGCACAATGGCGCCGGTAGGATCTTTGACGCTACCGGTAATATCGCCAGTGGTGATAGTTTGCGCGCATAGCGGGTATGCGCTCAGGAGAATGGCGAACAGGGCCGGCAAAAGTGATCGGAGTTTGTTCATTAGTTAGAATCCCCAGTCGATCGAAAACCTCTGGTGTGAGACAGACCGCTAAGACGGGTCCTTGTTGCAATTGCCGGACCAATGTTCCAAATGCCCAAAAATGGGACAAAGTGCCCGATTTTAGGACTATGCCTCTCCGTATTACCGGATATCCGGGTGGCCTACTTCAGGAATCAAAAGAAAAAGGGAGGCCGAAGCCTCCCTTTCGTCCTTATCGGTTCTGCGTTAGTTGCTAGAAGATCAGCTTTAAAGCAAGCTGCATCTGGCGCGGATTGCTCGAGAAGCCCTGGCTGTACTGCTGAAAGTTAGTTGAGCCAGGCTCAAGAGTCGTTCGCGCTAAGTCTCCTCCCGACGTACCAGCGCCGAACCCAAACGGAAACACGTCATTCAAGAATCCGCCCACATACTGCGGATGGTTGAAGATGTTGAAGGCGCGAGCGGAAAGCTCGAGGCGGAAGCGCTCCGTTAAGCTGAATCTCTTCACCACCGAAAGATCGATGTCATCGGTCGGACGAAGACGAAGCGTGTTGCGCGCCGCATCCGGGAGCGTGCCCTTTGGCGAAACAACGTACCCGGCGTTCGGATTATCCGCTAGATAGGCGACTGTCTGCCCCGCGCTGTTGGTGAGCTTGCTCGCGGTACTGCCGATATTCGGATCGCCGAGAGAATTGACCATTACCCGATCCGGCGCGCTATCGCCGTTCAGGTTGGAATCAACTGCGCTTTGTGCTGTCGCTGGCTGGCCTGATTGATAGGTGTAAACGGGTGCGATCTCCCAGTTCCCGATCAGATTTTTCATGAACCAGTTTCTGTTCTTGAAATAAGGTACGTCGTAAATCATGGTTATCACCGCGCGGTGCCGCCGATCCAGAAGCGACGTCGCCCGCTCTAAACGCAGATTCTGTGAATCCATCGGACGGCGGGGGGAGAGAGTCGTCGAGTTGAGGGCGTCAGTCGAGTCATCGATGTTATGGCTCCAGGTATACGATCCACGGAACTGCAGACCGTTCGTAAACCGTCGCGACAGCTCATTCGACCAGCCGTGATAGATGGAGTTGCCACGCGGCATGAACGCCGTAATGGGATTGGTAAAGCCGGCGTTGGCAAAAGAGGGCAGGAACTTCCCACCCGCGTCATAGGCTGCCTGCAAATCACTCAAATTGCTGCTTAGCGAATCCAAAGTAGCCTGGCTGGGACGCGCCATGTAGACCGGCAGCGCGTTCGATCCATTCACTACCGACTGAATATTGAGCTGCTGCTGAACTGGTAGGAACAAGCCCCGTGTACCCACGTACCGGGTTTCGAAAACATACTTTCCGCCAAATTCATGCTGAATCCCGAAATTCCAATTGATGGCTTCGGGACGCTTCTGATCGGGTATATACCCTGAAGTCACCGCTCGTGCATCGGCTCCTTCGGGAATCGCCACCGACGCATTCGGCAGGATCGCCCCGCCTGCTAGGAACCCGGTACCCGAGTTGCCAGTGACATCCGCGGTCGTGGCCAGTTGGGGAGGAAGGCTGAGCGTCCCCAGATTGTCGTAGAGCACATCGTAGCTAAACCCGAATCCGGCTCGGATGGAGGTCTTTCCGCTCGTTCCCGGCGAGTAAGCCAAGCCGATTCGAGGCATGAAATTCTTGGTCTGAGCTTTAGGATTGTTGAACGTAAGCACGCCCGGAACGCTCGCGCTCGCATTGAGTTTCTGGGTATTTTCCCCGAGCGGTATGGTCAAGTACTCATACCGAACTCCAAGATTGATCGTGAAGTTCGGAGTAAGCTTCCAGTTGTCGTTGATGTACGCTCCCAGCAGCTGCTGGTTCTGGTAGTAAATAACGTTCCCGAGTCCACGCTGAGCAAGTCCATCCGGGATCGTGTCGTAAAGATAATCGGACAAGAAGCTCCACTCGTAGTCGCCGCGTGCTCGCTGTGTGAAGCTCGACGGAGAAATCGCGCTCCAGCCATCAAATCCAAACTTCAGACTGTGTTTGCCCTTTGTCCACGTGACATTGTCCGTCAGCTGGTAGAGGTTCTGAATCGTGAACTGAGGCGCGTTGGGGTCAGGACCATACCCCGCATTCAGCTCATACACATTGATGTTTGGAAACTGGTCCAGACCCGGAAACGCCTGATTCCCGAATACCGGGAAAGTCTGATTCTGGCGGTTGTAGCCGAGCCGGAATTCATTGACGAGCGTAGGCGTAAACGTGTGGTACTCCGACATCGTGGCAACGTAGCTGTTTGTCGGTTGAACTCCGAAGAACACCGCCGGAAAGCCGGTGGCATCTTCCGTACCTACTCGGTTCAGGATGAAGCGGCCTCGTAGAGAATCTTTATCGGAAATGTTGTAGTCGATCGAGGCAACACCGTATTCCTGATTGAAGAAATTCGGTAGTGACGAAGAGATAGTTCCGACGGGAATCGAGATCGCTCCGCTGCCGGTTGGCGAAAATACGCCAGTCCCAAGGCTCTGATTGCTGCCAGGCCCAGGAGCGACCAAGACAGGAGACCCATTCGGCAGCGTCGAAGGATCCACCGCCGCACCTCCAACTCCCAGGTACTTCTGAAATTGTGCGAGATTGTTCTGATTAATGCCGGGGAGTCCAGCCAGGGTGCTATAGCCGGCAGCCGTTGGGGCAAAGTACCCGGTGGAGGCAACCTGCCCGACGGGATTGTACTCATAGTCGCCAAAAAAGAAGAGCTTGTTACGAATGATCGGACCGCCGAAATTGCCACCAAACCGATTGTTATCGAACCGCGGATGAAGCGGAGTGCCAAGCACTGCGTCCAGATTGTCAGCTGCATCGAGATTGCGGTTTTCGAAGTATTCGTAAGCCATCCCGTGGAACTGGTTCGTTCCGCTCTTGACCACCTGGTTGAACTGGCCGCCGGACGAATGCCCGAAATCCGGCGAGAACTGATTCTGGAGCATGCTGAATTCAGCCACTGCGTCGTTCGGAACCGTTACGACCGGGCCCGTAACCGAGAGGCTGTTAATGTCGATTCCTTCGATAGTGAAGTTATTGTTGGTCGGACGCTGGCCACCCACTGAGGGGCCCGTGCCATAACCGGATCCTCCGCTGCTGGTAACGCCTGCCGCGAGCAAAGACAGATTGATCACGCCCGAGCCATTCTGGCCGCCGCTGGCCGAAGGCAGATCGGCCAACTCTTTCGCGCCAAAGGTGGTTTGCACCTGCGCAGTTGTCGTGTCAATCGCTGCAGCGCCCGTCTCCGTAACCTCGACTGTCGTGGCGGCTTGCCCGACGTTCAATGTCACGTTACGTGTAAGCGTCTGGTTCAGCTGTACATCAAGGCCTTTCGTCTCCGACTTTCCAAAGCCGGACGCCTCGACCGCGATCGTATATCTTCCGATTAAAAGGTTTTCAAAGCGATACTCGCCGGCGGACGATGACGTCGTGGTCTTGGTTACGCCGGTTGCCTCATTCAAGGCGGTAACAGTTGCCCCCGGGACGGTCGCCCCAGACGGATCAAAAACCGTACCAGTTACGTTTCCACTTGTAAGCTGTGCAAACAGCGGTGCGCTCAGGACTGTCAGTACCAACAGTATTGACAGACGAGACTTTAGAAAATTCATGTACATTTCCCTCTGAGCCCTGACGCCGAACGGCAGTCGGGCTCGTAGTTACAGATTAGTCTTCAGGGACCTTAACGCAATTGTATAACCATCCGGCAGCTGCCCCTTAACTCGTTGCTTTCGCTTAGGGTAGGGCTGCTTTTCGAAACACGACTTACACATTGCAGAAGATTGAGGGTGCCGAGCTTCCAAGAAACGGAGCTTTGTCATAGCAGGAAATACAGGAAAGTACCTACAGATAGGCCCAGATCTCCCTTTCAAGGGAGCCGCTGACGCTTCAGCCACGTGACATTTTCGGGAAAACAACTAGGGAACGATGGGGGGGTTGTGTTCTTTGGATGGCAGGACAAAAGGAGCAGTGCGGACCGTTACTGGTCCGCACGCTGGTTTACCGGGCAGCTAGGAGAGCGCGGAGATGGCGCGCCCGTTCAGGCGAGCGCAGCTGACGAAGAGCTTTTGCTTCAATCTGACGAATGCGTTCGCGAGTGACATCGAATTCCTGGCCGATCTCTTCGAGCGTATGTTCGCGCTCGCAGCCAATACCGAAACGGAGCCTGATCACCTTCTCTTCCTTGGGAGAAAGAGTTTTGAGGATGTTGGCCGTCTCGTCACGTACATTCGAATCAATCACCGCATCGACAGGCGAACCGACCCAACGATCTTCGATGAGATCGCCCAACGCCGACTCTCCGTCACGCCCGACCGGGGTTTCGAGCGACACGGGATCGCGCGAGATCGTTTTCAGCTTCTGTACTTTCTCAACCGGTATATCCATGCGCCGGCTGATCTCTTCATTCGTCGGAACGCGCCCGAGTTCCTTTTCAAGCTCGCGAGTCGCCCGAAGGAACTTGTTCATGCTCTCGTTCATGTGAACGGGAATGCGGATGGTGCGGGACTGATCGGCAATGGCCCGCGTAATAGCTTGACGAATCCACCAGGTTGCGTAGGTAGAGAACTTATAGCCTCGCCGGTACTCAAACTTGTCGGCGGCGCGCATCAGACCGATGTTGCCTTCCTGGATCAAATCGAGCAGGTGAAGGCCGCGGTTTACATACTTCTTCGCTACCGAGACAACCAGCCGGAGATTGGCCTCAACTAGATCTTTCTTAGCCCGCTCGGCTTCGATCTCACCATGACGGATAACCGAAAGGCTGTGACGAAGGTCGGGCAGGCTCGCACCGAGTTCGCCTTCCTTCTTCTTGAGCTCTTTCTTCAGCTCTTTCACCCGGAGCTGGGCAGAGGCTATATTGCGGGCCTCGAGCTTCTTGATTTCGGCATCGAGCAGGAACATCTCGTCCGCTGTGGCCTCGATCGCCCGGACAAACTCTTTCCAGCGAGCTAAGTTGAACGGAATGCCTCGCAGCGCGCGCGACAATTCAACCATGCTGCGCGCAACTTTGCCCTGCCACTTCCTACGCAGCTTCTTATTGATCGCGGGAACAGCCGCAGCTTTCTCGGTTGTCTGCTGCAGCTTCTTATCGGCCGCTATGTACTGAAAAAACAGCTCAGCCATCTCGCTGCGCCGCTTCAAATCGGCCGGGCTGCCCTCTTCGATATCGGAAGGACCGAAATCTACATAACTATCGACATCTTCGGTGCCCTTGCGGATGAGTTCAGAAAACTCAAACACCATACCCTGAATGAGCGGTGACCGGCTGATCGCCTTCTGCATGCGAAGCTTGCCGCGCTCCATCTTGCGCGCCAGCGTAACCTCGCCCTCGCGAGTAAGCAGGGGAACAGAACCCATCTCACGCAGGTACACCCTGACCGGGTCATCCGTATATATCGACTCTTCGACCTGCTGAGCGCCATGAAACTCTTCATCCTGGACTTCCTCAGGATGAAAAAAGTTCGACTCTTCGTCGAACGGGAGCCCTAGCGGCTCACGCGTCTCGGCTGAATATTGATCTTCGAATTGATCCACTTACCTCATCACCTCTACCTGCAAACCACCAACCTCTTCACCGCACCTGCAAATACTGTCCATTAGGAACATTGGGCCCACCAACGGCACTTCAACCCCGCCTCTAGGCCAAACCAATCCTCTAAGCAGTCGTATCTCCTTTTCGAAATGAACTTTGTGCTGGGATCGAGCTCCGGACCGCCCGGCACACCGGACAAGACCGCCTCGGGAGGGGCGACAGGCAACTCTCTCTTATTTGACGATTGCGAGACATGATTGTACCCGATCCTGGGGAAAAAGTTAAGAACTTTATCTAGAAGATGATCGGCAAAATGATTGGTTACACAAAACATACGTGCACTTTGAAATAACACTGAAACGCCTCGGACCGCGTCCGGAATGCCAGCACTCAAGCCTTTCGCTGGAGCGAAACTTCACTCAGCTCCCGGAAAAACTCTTCTACATCCTGAAAGTCCCGGTATACTGAGGCAAACCGCACATAGGCGATCTTATCGAGCGTCCGGAGGCGGCTCATTAGCCTTTCTCCTATGATGATTGTGGAAAGTTCTCGGTCCGGCCTTTCGTACAGCTCCGATTCCACCTCGTTCACCAGATCGGCTAAAGCGCCCATGCTGACCGGCCGTTTCTCGCAGGCTCTCAATAAGCCGCTTAAAACCTTCTGCCGATCGAAATTCTCCCGTCTCCCGTCCTTTTTGATGACCATGAAGGGCACTTCGTCGCAACGTTCGTAGGTGGTAAAGCGGCGATCACAGGCCAGGCACTGACGGCGCCGCCGGATCGAGTCTCCCTCCTTGCTCTCTCTGGAATCGATTACCTTGTCTTCGCGATGGCTGCAAAACGGGCACGTCATGACTCAGATTCCTGTCGCAACTGTTTGAATTTACACTACTGGCCGCCGAAATCACGAGCCCGTACGAGCTAAAGAAGCGCTAGGCGGGTTGAACTTTCCGACCTTGACATTCGTTAACAGTACTGAGCGCGTAATTGGCGCGTTAGGAGTGGAAAGCTAAACCGGCTCGAGACACCCCCAAGGTAGTTATCGAACCGCGAGCTTACCTTGGAGAGCGATGTCCGCCGCAGCAACCGCCCACATTTCGCTAAACTCGTTTGGAAAGAAGGCGAGGTTTGCGCCTTATACAAGGCTTACCCCGAGTGCACTCTCCACCCGTTCGGTGGAGCGCGTAGGAACCATGCTGGCGAGGGCCACTGAACTTTTGGATGCCGAAGCAAATTTGATCGAGCGATGCCTGGGCGGTGAGCAGGGTGCCTGGGAGGAGCTCGTTCAGATGCACACCAAGCGCGTTTATGCCATCTGCTATCGCTTCACCAATAGTGGCAGCGAAGCGCAGGATCTGACGCAAGACGTGTTTCTGAGGATTTTCCGGACGCTAGGGAGCTTCCGGGCCGGTGAAGGTTCTTTTTCGGTCTGGCTGACTCGGTTGACCAGGAATCTGCTGGTCGATCATTACCGCCGCACTAAGCACGAGCGGGTAACGGATGCGATTGAGGATAAGCTGACGGTTCTGGAAGAGAAGACCGGGCAGCATTCTCGAACCGACGGAATGTTGGCCGGCCGAGAGGCGGGAGAACTGCTACAGGCGGCGCTGCAGAAGCTGTCGCCCGAACTGCGCGAGGCGGTAATCCTGCGTGACCTGCAGGAGATGGAGTATCGAGAGATTGCACGCGTGTTAAGCGTGCCTGAAGGAACGGTAAAATCCCGGTTGAATCGCGGGCGGGCAGAGCTGGCTAAAGCATTGCGCCGAAACAAGGTGACAGTCTAGGGCTTCTCCCTTGAAAGAAGTAGTATGATCTGCACGGATTTTGAAAGCATTCTGGCCGACTACATCGACGGCACTCTGTCGAATGCCGAACGTGCAGCTGTCGATGCGCATGTGGCCGGTTGCCTCGTCGTGCAGGGAATTTATGGCGGAGGTGAATGGAGGCTTGAGCATTTTGGCTCAGGCAGCCGAGATAACTCCTCCCTCGGAGCTGATTACACGCATCGCTTATCTGGCGCCCTCCAGCCGTGCGCGCGAGCCGTTCGAACGGGAGGGCCTCAGTCGGCGCCTGGCGAACAAGTGGTTTCTGCCTATTCTGCAGCCTCGTCTGGCTATGGGCATGGCGATGACGATCTTATCCTTCTCCATGCTCGTGCGCTGCAATAGCGTGCAGGTGCAGCACATTCAGGCGGCGGACCTGAACCCGGTAAGAGTGTGGGGCGGCGTCGAAAACAAGGCGCTTCGTGCAAAAGACCAGGTTTTGAAGTACTACGACAATCTGCGGGTCGTGTACGAGATTGAAACGCATCTTAAGGACCTGCAGGATCAGGGCGAAGTGAGCGATCGCCCGGCGCGGGGGGGTACCAACGGCCAGCCCGCAAACAAGCCGCCGGCTAACGCTCAGCCGCAGGACAGATCGAATTATCAAAAAGGTTCTTCGAGCCACTCGTCGGACCAGGGGACTAAGTAATGAACTGCTATCTACATCCGGATACGCCGGCCGTCGCCTTTTGCCGGAGCTGCGGACGCTCGCTTTGCGCAGTATGCCAGCGGCCCGCCGAAGGAACTGTTTTCTGCCAGGATCACGCGCCCGTCGCTGCCTATCCTCCCCCGCCGGGAGCCGATCCTGCAGCAGCCGCTGGAGCCGCTAATCCGTACTTCCAGCCGGCGCCCGCAGCCTCGGTCTCCGCTGCATCGCCCGTTCGCACTTCGCCCGGGCTCGCCTTCATCTTGGGCTTTATTCCCGGCGTGGGGGCCATCTACAACGCGCAATACCTCAAAGGGTTGGTCCACGCCTTGGTCTTCGGGCTTCTCGTGACAATGGTCGACAATTCGGCGGGATCCATGCAGCCGCTCATCGGCATTCTGCTGGCCGCTTTTTCCTTCTACATGCCGTTTGAGGCCTACCACACCGCTAAGAAACGCGAGCTGGGCCTGGCGCCGGACGAGTGGTCGAGCATTCTGCCCCAGGACCGGCATTTCGGGCGGGCGCCCGTCGGGCCGATTGTCCTTATTGCCATTGGTGTTCTATATCTCCTCAACTCATTGAACCTGGTCGATTTCCAGCAAATTGCACGCTTCTGGCCGGTGCTTCTGATCCTGGTGGGCGCCTATATGCTTTACTCGCGAGTAAGCGCTCAGAACGCGGGGACGCCGCCTGTTGAACCGCCGTTTCCCGATGCTCGGGCGGCCGCCGAGGCGCGCGCCGCTGGCGTACGCAGTGATCTGATGGGGAGCCGCCATGAATAACCGGGGAGCGCAGTTCGCGCAAGCCGCGCGCGGTCCTATTCTTCTGATTACCGTCGGCTGTTTATTTGCCCTGCATCAATCGGGATCGCTAAGCTTCGGGCGAAGCTGGCCGCTGCTCATCATCGTTCTGGGCGTCATGAAGCTTCTCGAACGGGTGCTCGCGGAGCCTCAGCCATTTGTTCCGGCGGGCGTGCCCCCAGCCTATCCGCCTCGCAATCCGGCCGCTGGCACTGCTCACGGCTTCACCCAGCCCGGGCCGCCGCCGCCCCCGTCGGCAGGAGCCGGAATATGAGACCGAAAGGCTCAATCACCGGACCGCTCATCATCATCGCGGTCGGTGTCCTGTTTCTCCTCCACGCCATCTCTCCACAGTTCGCGATAGCGGATTGGATCGCCGAGTACTGGCCGTATTTGCTGATCCTCTGGGGTGTCGTAGCGCTTGCAGAGGTTTCTTTCCGCGCCCTTCGCGGAGCGCCGATCCCGACCAATGGCGTTTCGGGCGGAGCTTGGTTGGTAGTCGTCTTGATCTCGTTGCTCGGACTGAGCTTGTTTCACATCCATGGCCAGGACGGCTGGTGGCGGCATACCGATTGGGGCCGGGGCTTCGACAATGCGCTCGGCGAAGAACACGAGTACTCTTTAGACGGCATGCAGAAAGCTGTCGGCAGCGCTCCTCACCTGATATTGGAGAACTTCCGGGGCGATGCCAAGATTACCGGTACCGATGGCGCAATTCTGACTCTGGGCGGCCACAAAACAGTGCACGCCTTCAAGGATGATTCCGCCAATCGCACGAATGCCGAAACGCCGGTAGAAGTCGTCGTCGATGGCAAAAATGTGAGGATCCGCTGCAATCAGTCCCGCGCGCTCTACCGGACATCGGTGACGACCGACCTCGAGCTCACCGTGCCGAAAGGCACAAGCGTCGAGGCAGATGGCACAACCGGGGACTTTGAAATCTCATCTCTGGCGGGTGACATCGCGCTGCGAAGCGGTAATGCCGGAGTGCGCTTGCAGGATCTGGGCGGCAACGTCACCGTTGAAACGCGGCGCAGCGATGTCATCCGCTGCACTAACGTGAAAGGTTCGGTCGATGTGCGCGGTCACGGCTCCGATGTCGAACTCAGCAAAATAGAAGGCCTCGTCAGTGTCAACGGCGATTACACCGGCACCGTTTCGCTGCGTGCGTTAAGCATGCCGGCCCGCGTACAGAATTTCCACACGGACCTCCAGTTGAAGCAGATTCCGGGTGAGGTACGGCTCGACCGGGGCAGTTTGAGCATCCAGGACGCAATCGGACCTCTCAAGCTGAGCGCTCATTCCACTGACGTGAGCGTAGAAGGCGTAAGCGACGCCCTCGACATTTCGGTAGACCGCGGCGATGTCGATCTGAAGCCGGCGCGCCTTCCGCTGGGCAAGATCGCCGTACATACCGCCTCCGGCAACATAGAAGCTTCTCTTCCGCAGGGAGCAGCGTTTGCCTTGAAAGCCACCACGGATCATGGCCAGGTCGAGAACGAGTTTGGAGCCGCTCTCCGGGAACAAACCTCCGGTCGGGGCGCACGGCTGGAGGGCGCAGTCGGCGAAGGTCCGAATCTGGATCTGATGACGGGCCGGGGAAACATCACGGTGCGCAAATCCGGCGAGGCCACGCCCACGTCGGTCGCTTTGATGAAGAACTAATCGGCTTCCCAGAGCTACCGCCGGAGGACATCGCTCGCAGCGCCATCAGCCTCGCGGGTAAAATTTGAAGTATGCTTAAAGCCCTTCGCTTATCTTCCTGGCACGCCCTCCACAACACCGCGGCGGGATTAGGCTTTGGGATCGCTTCCTACCGGCAGCCGGATCGGATAGAAGCCTTTAAGGCGGTTCGCCGGGCGAAGGAACGCCGCGAGATGCTTTTGACGCCACTCGAAGCAAGCCAGCTTTTTTCACTCGTACGGGCGACCGCGAAACTCGGTGGCTCCATGGCTGAAATCGGCGTCTATCGCGGAGCCTCCGCCAGATTGATGCACGAAGCCGATCCGCTCCGTCCCCTGCATCTGTTCGATACTTTCGAAGGTCTGCCCGAACCGGCTGCTACCGACACCGAGTTCCGCAACGGTCAGTTTGAAAAAGGTCAGTTCGCTTGTCCGCTCGACGAAGTGAAGGCTTATGTTGGATCGAAGCCGAGCATTCACTTCCATCAGGGCTTCTTTCCGCAAACGGCGGAGCCGGTCAAAGAAGATCGCTTCTCTTTCGTGCACGCCGATGTCGATCTGTATGCCAGTACGCGCAGCGTGCTCGAGTTTTTCTACGATCGCCTGCTCCCGGGCGGCATCATTCTTTCGCACGATTTCAATAGCTGCAAGGGCCCGCATGATGCCATCACGGAATTCTTTCGCGACCGGCCTGAACCTGTCATCGAGCTGCCGGGCGACCAAGCCATGGTAGTCAAGGTCTGATCGCGGGCCGCCGCCTGATCTGCTAACACTTCTCTCTTACCTCCAGCAGCAGACGCTAGTCTAGGTAATTGGACCTTGAGACCCCTCTGCAGTACGTGAAAGGTATAGGTCCGGCGCGGGCCGAGATGCTCGCCGCGAAAGGACTGGCGACCGTTGCCGACCTGCTGTACTACGCGCCCTTTCGATATGAAGATCGCACGAACGTTAAGACGATTGCCGAGCTTGCACCCGGCGAAAAAGCCGCTGTAACGGCATCGGTTGTCAGCGCCAAACTCTCCGGATTCCGGAGCCGGTCTCTCGGTTTGTTCGAAGCGACTTTCGAGGACGCAAGCGGCGAGGCACTGCAGGGTCGCTGGTTTCACGGAGAGCGCTACCGAGACAGCCTCCTGCCGGGAACGCGGGTGTCTCTCTTTGGCAAAGTCGAACTTGATCGGGGCAACGCGTCTCGCTTGATGGTGCAGCCCGAGGTTGAGGTACTTTCGAGCGAGGATGCCTGGGAAGAGACTCTTCATAGCGGCAGAATCGTAGCCGTTTACGAAGCGGCCGGAAAAGTATCGGCGCGTGTCTTTCGCAGCCTCATCGATCGCATTCTGAAACATGCTGAGTTGCCCGAAGACGCTCTGCCCGAGAGCGTCCGCGAACGTATTCATCTCCCCGACTTGGCAAGTGCCATTCGCAGCGTTCACAATCCGCCGCCTGACACTCCGCTTGAGCTGTTAAACGCGTTTCGCACACCCGCGCAGGTGCGCTTGATCTTCGACGAGTTCTTCTGGCTCGAATGCGGCCTGGCTCTGAAGCAGGCAAAGTCGCGTAAGGCTACCGGCATCACGTTTCATCTGGAAGCATCCACTCGCAAGAAGATCCTGCACCTGCTTCCCTTCAAGCCGACTGCCGCGCAGCGGCGTGTGATGCAGGAGATTGCGAACGACATGAAGTCCGGCCAGCCTATGAGCCGGCTGCTGCAGGGGGACGTGGGGAGCGGGAAAACGATTGTCGCAGCCCAGGCAGCAGTCATTGCGATCGAAAACGGCTACCAGGTCGCAGTTCTTGCGCCAACCGAGATCCTGGCGAACCAGCATTTCGGATATTTCGAAAAGCTGATGAGCAAAGCCGGCTACCATGTCGCCTCGCTGGTGGGTTCGCATAGCGCGAAGGAGAAACAGCACAGTAAGGCCTCTATCGCCGACGGGCGGGCGCAGGTGGTTGTCGGCACTCACGCGCTGCTCGAGGAGGATGTGATCTTCGCCAGGCTGGGGCTCGCGATTATCGATGAGCAACACCGGTTCGGTGTACGGCAGCGTCAGGAGTTGGCGAAGAAGGGCGCGCAGCCTCCCGATGTGCTCGTGATGACCGCAACCCCCATTCCGCGTACACTCGCGCTGACAATCTACGGCGACCTCGATGTTTCTTCCATTGATGAACTGCCGCCCGGGCGCAGACCCATCGTGACTAAGCATGTGCCCAACTCGAACGTCGAAGGTGTCTACAGCTTCCTCGCACAGCAGGTAGCCAGCGGACGGCAGGCCTACGTCGTTTACCCGATTGTCGAAGAGACCGAGCAGTCGGCGGCGGCCAAGGCGGCGGAGAAGATGTATCTTCATCTCTCTAAGGCCGTTTTCCCGAACCTCAAAGTAGCGCTGTTGCACGGTAAGTTAGCGGCGGACGAGAAGGTTGCCGCGATGCGGAGCTTCGAGCGCGGAGAGACGCAGATTCTTGTGGCAACGACCGTGATCGAGGTGGGAGTCGATGTCCCGAATGCGTCGGTGATCGTCATTGAGGATGCCGAGCGGTTTGGGCTGGCGCAGCTTCACCAGTTGAGAGGAAGAGTCGGGCGGGGCTCGCACCAGAGCTACTGCATCCTCGTCACCGGCAAGCTGAGCGACATCGCGCGGGAGCGAATCCGAACGCTGGTGGAATCGAATGACGGGTTCTACATCGCGGAGATGGACATGAAGCTGCGTGGTCCGGGCGAGTTCTTTGGGACAAAGCAGTCGGGCATTCCCGGTCTGCGCCTGGCTGATCTGATGCGTGATGGCGATATTCTCGAGAGTGCTCGCGACCAGGCACGCCGTCTCATCGACAGCAAAGATACCGCCGAGGTGCGCGCCGTCAACCGCTATGTACAGGAAAACTGGCAGCGGCGCTACGGCTTCGTGCTGGTGGGCTGACGATCATGCGCATTATTGCGGGACGGCTTCGGAGCCGCCGGCTCAAGAGCGTCCCCGGCCTTGCCGTCCGGCCGACTCCCGACCGCTTGCGAGAGGCGTTGTTCAATGTGTTGGCCGCGCGAATCGAAGGCGCGGTTTTCGTTGATGCCTATGCAGGAAGCGGAGCCGTAGGTCTTGAAGCTCTGAGCCGGGGAGCGGGGCGCGTAACCTTGATCGAGCGCAGCCCCGCGGCGCTGGCAGTCATTCGCGAGAATCTCCGTTCGCTGGGCATCGAAGAAGATGTTGATGTCCTGCGCGGCCGTGCCGCAAGCCTGCTGCTGACACATACCGCCGATATCGTTTTCATCGACCCGCCGTACGAGCAGGTGAATGAATATCGCGATTCTCTGCTCGCTGCTGCCGAGGCTCGCTCTGCGTTGGTGATCGCGCAGCACACGTCGCGTTTAAAGCTGGAGGAACGCTATGGCCCACTCAGGCAAACGCGCGTCCTCCGGCAGGGTGACAATTCGCTCAGCTTCTTCGAGTTGGCGATTGGCGATTCAAGCGCCAGCTAGACTGCGAGCATCACGTGAACGTCCATCACGTTTGTGCCGGTTGGACCGGTGCGGATCAGGTCGTCCAGCGCATCGAAGAACGGGTAAGAGTCATTGTGCGCCAGGCTATCGGCAGCGCTCAACTCCAATTCCTGCGCCCGCTCGATCGTAGAACCAGTAGAAAAGGCCCCGGCTGCGTCAGTCGGACCGTCCGTTCCATCGGTGCCCGCACTCAGCACTGTCACGTTCTTCAGGCCCGCGATCCCGAGTGCGGCAGCCAGAGCAAACTCCTGATTGCGGCCGCCCTTCCCGGGTCCGCGCACGGTTACTGTGGTCTCGCCGCCCGAGAGAATACAGGCAGGCGGTTTAATAGGATTTCCCGACGCTGCAATCTCCCGTAGAATCTGCGCGTGAGTGCGAGCCACTTCGCGGGTCTCTCCTTCGAGACTGCTCGAGAGAATCAACGTCCGGTATCCGAGCTCTCTTGCTCTCCGGGCGGCTGCCGTCAGCGCCAGGCGATTGCTGCCGATTACCAGATTGTGAACATTGTCGAAGATCGGATCGCCAGGCTTGGGAGTCTCCGCGATCCTGCCCGATGCCCCGCTCTCGAGATGCGAGCGAACTTCAACCGGCACACGATCCAGCAGTCCCAAACTGTGAACCACCGTCAGCGCGTCCGCAAAGCTTGTCGGATCTGGTGCCGCAAGACCGGAGCCGATTGTGCCAATCGAGTCGCCCACCACGTCCGATAGTAGAAGAGCCAGAACGGTCGCGGGGTGCGCGAGACTCGCCAGCCGGCCTCCTTTGAGAAACGACAAGTGCTTTCGCACGGTATTCAATTGATGGATGTTCGCGCCCGCGTGCAATAACAGGTCTGTCGTCTCCTGTTTAGCGGCCAAGGTAAGCGGAGACGCCGGGGCGGGAAGAAGGGCGGAGGCGCCGCCCGAGACAGCGAGTAAAAGCAAATCCCGCGCGTTGAGTTGACGAAGCAACTCTTCAATCGCCTTCGCCGCCTCTTGGCCGGCCGAGTCCGGTATGGGATGGGCGGCTTCCCACACCCGGGATCGCAACCGGCGAGCACCGCCGGTATGGCCGTGCTTAGTAATAACCAGTCCCGCATTGAGAACGCGGCCAAGGATTTCTTCGATCGCCAGCGCCATGGGAACAGCGGCCTTGCCGGCGGCCACCAGGAACACTCGATCGAAGTCTTTCGCCCCCAGCCGCACTCCTCTGGCCTGAATATGTTTTGCATGCAGCGCCAAGTGGTTGCGAACGGCGTTGCCCGCCTCCGCTGCTTCAACTGCCGCGCCGAAGATCGAGAGCGCATCGCGCCGGAGTTGCGCTTCGGCTATCTTCGAACGCTTCAAAAAATTGGCAGCTGCAAAATCTTGCGAACGATCGCGGAGATGTCGTCCGAATCGACTTCGAGGCGAAAATCTGCTCTGCCATACAGCGGCCGGCGATCGCCATAGAGCTGCACGAGTCCGTTGCGATCGGCCGCAAGCGGACGCGTCGCATCGTCACCTAGTCGCTGCAGCACTGTTTCCAAAGTGCAGTCAAGCCACACGGTGACACCGTTATTCTCGATCAGTTCCCAGTTCTTCGGCTGCACGAAAGTACCCCCTCCGAGCGCGAGCACGCACGGATGGCCCGATTCTACTTTGGAAACATGCTGCTTGAGCGTTGCCGTCTCGATGTCTCGGAATGTCGCCTCGCCATGCTGTCGAAAGATCTCGCGAATCGGTTTCCCTTCTCTCGCTTCGATCTCGTGATCGACGTCTACAAAGCACCACCCAAGCTCCTCCGAGAGAGCGCGGCCCACCGTGGTCTTTCCACTGCACATGAAGCCCACAAGATACAAACCAGGAGTACGCTTCAGCTTTAGCGTCATCGCTTTAATTAGCCTGCATAATTTTAGTCAGGCAAAGTAGACCACAGTATAACGCCGAACTAAATTGCTCCCCCGCCAGCCTGGTCGTTTCATAACACCGATAATAAGGTCATGGGCCAGCAGCTTCTACCTCTCTTCCCTTTATCTTTCGTGCTGCTACCAGCCACTCCCCTGCCTCTTCACATCTTCGAAGAGCGATACAAAGAAATGATGAACGACATTCTCGTCGCCGAGGGTGAGTTTGGAGTGGTTCTCGCCAAAGAAGAAGGCATTGTCAACATTGGATGTTCAGCCAGGATCGACCGGGTTGTGAACCGTTACAACGATGGGCGGCTCGACTTGTTAGCGATCGGTCAAAGGCGATTTGAGATTTCGGCACTGGACCGGGAGAAGTCATACTTGCGCGCCGAAGTTGATTACTTCAACGATGACGATGCCTCCGACGTGCCTGCTGAACTGAGCCGGAAAGCCGGCGCCGCCTATCGGCGCTTACTCCAGTTGGAACGGCCCGATGTCAACGAAGAACCAGGCTTTGATCGATCGCGGCTAAGCTTTCAGCTCGCTCAGTTGATTTATGATCTCGACAAGCGCCAGACCGTACTCTGCCTGCGCTCGGAAATCGAAAGGCTCGAGTTTCTGGTCAAGATCATCCCCGATTACCTGCTGCGACAGGAGCGCATGGCGCTCGCCAAGCGGGTGGGCCCGCAGAATGGCCACGTCAAGGTCATGTAGCTATTCGGAACGTGAACCGCCAATCGCTGATCTTCGACGCGGACGATACGCTGTGGGAGAACAATATCTACTTCGAACAGGCTTTCGCCCAGTTCTGCTCGTATCTGAGTCACTCGGCGATGACTCCAGGCGAGATCCGGGCCGTGCTCGATGAAATTGAAATCGTAAATTCCCAGATACATGGCTATGGGTCTCGAAATTTCGCGCGCAATCTCGCTGCCTGTTATCAAAAACTGGCTGAGCGCCACATTTCAGACAAGGACCTGCAGGTCGTAATGGATTTTGCGCACGCCATTCTCGAACAGCCCCTCGAATTGTTAGATGGCGTGGAAGAAACCATCGCTGAATTGGCAGATCGTCACACACTCTCCGTTTTTACGAAGGGCGATCCGGAAGAGCAGCAGATGAAAATCGACCGGTCTGGCCTGGCGCACTACTTCGAGCATGCGGCAATAGTAAAGGAGAAAAATGAGCACGCGTACCGCCAATTAACGCGCGAACGCGGCTTCGTCGCGGAACGCACCTGGATGGTTGGCAACTCGCCGAAGTCGGACATTTGTCCCGCACTCAGCGCTGGCTTGAATGCGGTCTTTGTCCCACACGCCCGGACGTGGAGTTTGGAACAGGCTGCCTTGCCGGATAATCATCCGAAGCTCCGCCGTGTGGAGACGATACGCGAGTTAACCCGGTTGTTCTAAACCGCTTTACTCGATTTGAGAAAGATCCACTTCGATCCGCGGATTGCTGGTACTCAATCGACCGTCATCCACCTTTTGAATACCCGAGATTGTGTGCACGAATGCCCGCTTGGTTCGCGGATGGATCAACCAGACTTATTGGACACCGAATGCAAGATAGTCGTCGATACGATCCTGCATCTCTTCAACTCGATCACTGGGAGAGAGAATCTCGATACAAAGGAAAGGCGGTTCCACTAAGATCGGGTCGGCTGGAGCCGGTCCAACCAATACCGAAACGTCAGGCACGCGAAAGCGAGTCCGCTTGACTTGCACGCGCTGCTCGACCACCACCAGAATGCCCCATTGCTTCTCACGGTTCGACAGATAGCGGCTCAGGAGCATCTGCAGCCGGCTATGGTCCCACTCACCTACATTTCGCTCCAACAGTTCGCCGTCAATGTACTCGCAGTCGGGACGATAGCTCGACTCGAGATATTGCTGCACTGAAACGGCCGCGGCTACAGGCACAGCTGTAGCTTATCGGAGTAGTGCCGCTGACGACGAGGCAAATGAAAGCAGCGTGCCGGGGAAAATACCCAAGATCATCACGCCCGCTGCGCTGGCCCACATGGCAACCTGCAGGCTCATCGAAGGCGGCGCCAGCTTTTCAGCGGCGGCGTTCGGTTCGTGCATGTAGATTGCGACGACGATCTTCAAATAGTAATACGCGGCGATGGCGCTATTGATTAACCCAATAGCGGTCAGCCACACCAGGTGCGAGTTCAACGCTGCCTGAAAGACATAGAATTTGCCGAAGAATCCACCGGTCAGCGGCACTCCGATCAGCGAGAAAACAAAAATAGCGAGCAACGCTGCGGTAGCCGGTTCCCTGCGGCCCAATCCGGCGAGATCCTCGATCTTGACATAGCGTTCATGCCGGGCGGCTATGTGGCTGATAACTGCAAAAGCTCCTATATTCATTAACGCGTAGGACGCCAGATAAAACATCGCTGCTGCCACGCCGATCTGCGAACTGGCCGCCAGGGCCACCATCACATACCCGGCATGTGCGATAGAGCTGTACCCGAGTAGACGCTTCACATTCGTCTGCAGAAGAGCCGCGAAGTTACCCACCAGCATTGTCGCCAGAGCGCAACCCCAGACCAGCCAGATCCAGCGCCCGTTCAGCGGACGGAACGCGGTCATGAAGACTCGGAAGAAAATCGCGAATGCAGCGGCTTTGGGTCCAGCCGACATGAAAGCGCTAACCGGCGCAGCGGCTCCTTGGTACACGTCGGGAGCCCACATCTGAAACGGCACGACTGACACTTTGAAAGCGAAGCCCACAAAGAGAAGACCGGCCGCCAGCCCGGCAAGTAGCGAAGTCTGGCTGCCCGTGTCGAGAGCGCGCCGGATTGCATCGAGATTCGTCGAGCCAGTCAGACCGTAGGTCCAGGCAATGCCGTACAGCAGAAAAGCCGTCGCGAACGAACCGAGCAGAAAATACTTCAGAGCAGATTCGTTGTTGCGCCGATCGTCACGCAGGAAGCCGGCCAGAATATAAGTCGCAATCGAGGAGATCTCGAGCCCGATGAAAACCATGATGAGGTCGGTCGCGCTAGCCAGCACGCACTGCCCGACAATCGAGAAGAGAATGAGCGCGAAATACTCGCCGGTCTGCGCGTTTTCCCGCTGCATATAGCTGAACGAAGCCAGCACGCAAAGAAAGCCGACCACCAGCACAAGCGCTCGAAAGAATGAAGCGTAATCGTCGATCACGATCATGTTCGAGAAGGCCGGACCACCGTGCGCCGCCGCCCATAAGTTGGCGAGAAAAGCGAGGCCGAGGCCGACTAGCGCGAGCCCGCCAAGAACCGTTCGCTTAGCCGCCGGGCGCATCACCGCCTCGAGAACCATGATCGCGATTCCAAAGACACTGAGCAGTATCTCCGGCAGAAAGCGCAGGTATTCAATCCCGCTGGGGACGAACTTATCGAACATCGGCCACCTCTCTCGTAGGCGATGCCAGCACCCGGTATTGATTATTCATGTTCGTCTGGTCCAGCAGGTGAGATGTGGCCTTGCTGATCGGAGGCATGAAGGACTGGGTGTACGTACCCAGCCAGACCATCAGCAAAACCAGCGGAATCAGCGGCATCAGCTCACGCCCGTTGATATCGGCAAAAGGCGCCGCTGTCCCATCCCTCTTGCCTAGAAATGCGCGCTGATACATCCACAGCATGTATGCCGCGGAAAGGATAACGCCAACCGCAGCCCAGACTGCCCACGAGAACCGCGCCAGGGCGGCGCCTTGCAACACCAAAAACTCACCGATGAAATTCGAAAGCGTGGGAAGACCGATGCTCGCGAGAAGCGCAATCATGAAAACGGTCGCGAGCTTCGGGGCGACATTCGCGATCCCGCCGAAGTCGGCGATCTCCATCGAGCCGCGCCGTTGCTCCATATAACCCGCGAGCAGGAACAGCGCGCCCGTTGAGACCCCATGCGCAATCATCTGGTACACGGCTCCGTCTGCCCCTTGCTGCCGGAAGGAGAAGATTCCGAGCACGACAAACCCGAGATGGCTCAGTGAAGAATACGCAATCAGCCGCTTGATGTTGGTCTGAATCAGCGCGAGTAAAGCACCATAAATGATGCCGATAATGGCGAGCGTGACAACCCAGCCCGCGCAGCGATGCGCCCCGGCCGGCGTAAGAGTCAGACAGAAACGAATCAGCCCATAGGCGCCCATCTTCGACATCACCGCGGCTAGCAGGAAAGTAGCCGGCATGGGAGCCTGCGTATAAGTATTGGGAAGCCAGGTATGGAACGGAAAGATTGGTACCTTCACGGCAAATGCCGCGAAGAACCCGAGGAAAAGAATCAGCTGCTGGGCCGGCGAGAGTGTGAACGTTCCATTGTTCATGCCGTTCATAATCTCGACATAGTCGAAGGTGCCGGTCTGGCTATGCAGGTACAGAATAGAGCCCAGCATCAGCACCGAGCCCATCATCGTATACACAAAAAACTTGACGGCGGCGGGCCCGCGCAGGCCGCTTCCCCAGGACCCAACCATCAGGTACATGGGAACCAGAGCGACTTCCCAGAAAACGTAAAAGACGAACAAGTCGAGCGCCGTGAACACTCCAATTAGGCCGAACTCGAACAGCAGCAGCAGCGCGAAAAAGTTCTTCTGGCGATCCTTGATCATCGAGTCGGCCACCCACACTCCAATCGGAAGGAGGAGCGTGGTCAAAACGACAAGCCATAGGTTGATTCCGTCCAGCCCGAGATGAAACCGGATCTGCATCCCCGGCACGCTCGTCCAGATCTCGTTCACCGAAGAACTGAAGCGGCCTCCGTCGGCCAGCACAGGCGCGATAAGGCCTAGCGAGACGAGGAATGTGAGGCTGGTAGCGCCGAGTGCCACATAGAAGGGCAGACGCGAGTTACGGGGTAGAAACAGGACAAGGAAAAACGCGACTAGCGGCAGGAGCAGCGTGAGCGCGAGCAGGTTCACCAGGTACCCCCGTATAAGCTCAGAACGAAAATGACAAGCAGCGAGCCGGCCAGTACCCAGGTAGCGTAATTGCGTATGCTGCCGGATTGCAATCGCCGGAAGAGCGAGCCCCAACCGCGCACAATCCTCCCGAGTCCGTTTACTAATCCTGAATCGATTAGGCTCTCATCCACGCCTCGCCAGAGGATCACCCGCGAAATTGCTTCAAGCGGCCGGACGATCACCCGCGAGTAAATTTCGTCGACATAATATTTGTTTGCGACCAGCGTGTATACCGGACCCGCCGCTACTCTCAAAGACTCCGCCATCCTTGGTTGCAGCACGTATAGATAAAGCGCGACCAGGATGCCGAGGATACCGAACGAGGCCGAGATCACCATCGCGGTCGTGTTCTCATGCTCGGCTAGCGAGTGGGTGGGCGAGAGCCACCTCGGAATATTGATGAAGCCGCCAACAGCCGACAGTACGGCCAGAACAATCAGCGGCAGCGTCATCGAAGCCGGCGATTCGTGCGGATGATGATGGCCCCGGTACTCGCCGAAGAACGCCAGGAAGTAAGCACGAAAAACATAAAAAGCCGTAATGCCGGCCGTAATCGCGCCCACCCAGAACATCCACGGCGCATGCTCGTAAGCCGCCGACAGAATTGCATCTTTACTGAAGAAACCCGCCAGAGGCGGAACACCCGATATAGCAAGGCTGGCCACACCCAGAGTGACAAAGGTCACCGGCATATACTTTCGCAGACCACCCATATGCCGTAGATCCTGCTCGCCGCCAAGGCCGTGGATGACGCTGCCCGCCCCCAGAAAAAGCAGCGCTTTGAAAAAGGCATGCGTCATCACATGGAACATACTGGCCGAGTAGGCGCCAACCCCGGCACCTAGGAACATATATCCAAGCTGCGAAACCGTCGAGTAGGCAAACACCTTCTTGATATCGGTTTGCGCCACTCCGATCGTGGCGGCGAACACAGCCGTCACTAAACCGATAACGGCCACAACGTTCATCGCCGAAGGCGCGTGATCGTAGAGGAACGACATGCGCGCAACCATGTAAACGCCGGCCGTCACCATGGTGGCCGCATGGATCAGCGCCGAGACCGGTGTAGGACCGGCCATCGCATCGGGCAGCCAGACGTAGAGAGGAATCTGGGCGGACTTGCCGGTTGCGCCGACAAATAGCAGCAGCGCGATAGCCGTTATGGCAGCCGCCGACGTTCCGACCGGCATGGCCGAAACGGCAGCTGCGATTTTCCCGAAATCCAGGGTTCGAAAGGTAACCACCGTCAACAGCATTCCAAGCATGAAGCCGAAATCACCGATGCGATTCACGATGAATGCCTTGTTCGCTGCGTTGCTTGCAAAGGTCTCGCGAAAATAGAACCCGACCAGCAGGTAACTGCACAGGCCCACGCCCTCCCAGCCCACAAACACCACCAGCAGGTTCGAGGCGAGAACCAGCGTGAGCATAAAGAACATGAACAGGTTCAGATAGCTGAAGAAGCGCGCGTAGCCTTCTTCGTGCGCCATGTAACCGATCGAGTAGATATGAATCAACAAGCCCACGCCGGTCACGATCAGCAACATCATGGCGGTAAGCCGGTCCACCATCATGTCGAAGCCAATTTGCAGGAAGCCGCTCTGGATCCAGTCGAAGTAATGCTGGGAAAACACGGTATCTAGCGGCCACAGCCTGGCGAGCACAAAAAGGACATACAAAAACGACAGCGCGACGGATCCGATCGCAACCAGGTTGGTTACTGGCTTAGAAAGGCGGCGGCCGAAAAGGCCGTTTATCAGAAAGCCGAGCAGCGGGAAAAAGGGTATGAGCCAGAGAGTCATTTTCGGATGGGATCTCAGAGCTTCATCGAATCGACTTCATCGATCTGAAGCGTGCCGCGATTTTTGAAAATCGTGAGAATGATGGCCAGCCCGACCGCAGCTTCGGCGGCAGCAACTACCATCACGAAGAAAGAGTACAGGTGCCCATCGATGCTGTGGCGCTCGTACGAGAAAGAAATGAAACTCAAATTCACCGCGTTGAGCATCAGCTCGATAGACATGAAAACCGTGATAACGCTTTTGCGGTACACAAAGCCGGCGCATCCAAGAGCAAACAGGATAACGCTCAGCACCAGATACCAGGAAACCGGAACATGACCCATCTATTCGATCTCCCGTTGCGCTAAGACGACAGCGCCCAAAATGGCAATCAGAATCAGCACCGAGATCACTTCAAAAGGCAGCAGGTAACGCGTAAACAAAAGCTGCCCCACGTGTTCGGCGGTACCGCCTACCCAGCTGCCGAACTCAACATTCCGCATGCGGGGAAGAGCGGCACGAATCACAAACCCCATCACGCCGACAAAGGCAAGCAGCAGTGGAAACCCTGCAATCTGCGCGAACCACGACTTGTTGCTCGATTTCTCAACTCCGGCGTTCAAAAGCATAATGACGAAAATGAAGAGCACCATCACTGCGCCGCCGTAGACGATCATCTGCGCCATGGCGATGAACTCAGCACCCAGCATCAGGTAGAGAACGGCCAGCGATCCCATTACGCCGATCAGCGAAAGCGCACTGGCAATCGGATGCTTCTGCAAAACCAGATTGAAGGCGCAGACTACCGCGACAATCGAGAAAATGATGAAGAGTATCGTATCCATGCGAGCTTCGAGCTAAAACACCGCCACGCAGAAGGCGGTGACAAGCAGGTTAATCAGCGCGAGCGGAAACAGAAACGTCCAGGCAAAATGCATCAGCTGGTCATAACGGAAGCGAGGCAACGTACCGCGCACCCAGATGTAAGTAAAGAGAATGAAGCCGGCTTTGCTAGCGAACCAGAACACCGGTACCAGAATCGGCTGTAAGAACGGTATGGCCCAAAGCAGCGCGAGTCCTAGTGCGGCGACCCCGAAGAGCGGCATCGTGATACGGTCGGCTCTACGCGCCGGCCGCAGTGCTTGCAGGAAGAAAATAAGCGCGGCCGCACACGAACAGAAGCGTTGGAATCCAGTTGGAGTACGGAGCAGGAAACAACGGGTGCCATCCGCCCAGAAAGAGCAGCGTCGCCACGCACGAAATAGTCACCATGTTGGCGTACTCCGACATGAAGAAGCACGCAAACTTCATACTGCTGTACTCGGTATGGAAACCCGCCACAAGTTCGTTCTCTGCTTCAGGTAGATCGAAAGGTACGCGGTTGGTTTCCGCAAATCCCGCGATCATGAAGACCAGGAACCCGATAATCTGCGGGAACGGCATCTGGAAAATATTCCAGCGCGGGATGAAGCCGAGATAGTAGCCTGCCTGCCCGTCCGTTATCGCCCGAAAGCTCAGGTGATTGGCCAGCAGTAGCGGCGCCACAATCGCAAGCGTCAAAGGCAGTTCATAACTGATCATCTGCGCACTGCTGCGGAGCCCGCCTATCAACGAATATTTGTTGTTGGAAGACCAGCCTGCGAGCGCAATTCCATAAACACTCACGGAACTGATCGCCAGCACAAACAGAATCCCGACGTTGACATCGCTGACCTGCATGAATGTTCGGACACCCAGAATGTTCACCTCCGGGCCGAACGGAATGATCGAGATCGAGATCAGCGCCAGACACACCGCGATGAACGGCGCCAGGATATAGAAAAAACGGTTCGCGTACGGCGGCAGCAGATCCTCTTTGGTCAGCAGTTTAAAAACGTCGGCCATCGGCTGCATCAGGCCGTGCGGCCCGACGCGCAACGGTCCCGTGCGCGCCTGAATGTGCCCGAGTACTTTCCTCTCGATCCATTGCAAGTAGGCGAGCGTCGTCATGAAGACGCCGAAGACGATCGCGATCTTGATCAGGCTAACCAGGAAGAAGTTCATTCTTTGCGGCTCACGGTCTCCGTTTGAACGCTGCCCGGCTTAGTGATCACTTCCAGGCTCGGGTCATTGTAAAGAGCGCCCGGCCTCTCGATCACTGCGTTCAACATCTTCGAATAACGGCCCAGGGTACCAGAAGTGAAAAGCGTGTTTCCGGCCGGTCGAATCAGCTCGGGATGAGGTTCGAACGCTACCCGGCCGTTCACAGGAGCGGTGGCCGCTGCCCCGCCCGTTTCCACCACACCGAGCGGCAGGCTGTAACCGTGCACAGCCTCCCGGATCTCCGCAAAAATCGCATCGGGTTTAGGCACTCCGATATCGGCGCGCATCTCACGGGCAAGTAAGCCGATAATCTCGAGATCTGATTTCGCGCCCATCGTCTTCGGACCGCGTGAGAGCTTCTGCACATCACCGCACACGTTGGTGACGGTGCCGTTCTTCTCATAAGCGGACGCAGCGGGCAGGACCACATCGGCGCGGCGCGCCGTTTCCGTGAGGAACAGATCCTGCACGACAGTGAAAGCACTCTTCGCTGCCAGCCCCTGCCGGGAAAGCGGGTTCGACCCCACCACCCAGAGCGCCTCGAGATTCGGATCGGCAAGGATCTGATCGTAGTTCAGCCCCGCTTCCAGACCCGCCTCGCTTACCGGCCGGTAGCCGGGCAGCAGATCCGGTAAGACGCCCATATCCGAAGCGCCGCGCGAGTTAGAATACTCAAGCAGACAAACGTACTTCACCGGTATTCCGAGCGAGTCGCCAAACGCAACAAGCTGCCGGATCGCTTCACCTTTGATCGCGCTACCGAACAGAATTACCAGCTCGGGCTCTTTCGCCAGCTGTTCCCGCCAGCTTTCGAGAACACCGAACTCGCCGCCGGTTTCCGCGCGCGCCGTCGTCGCATAGTTATCCTCTCGGACCGGGCCCGGCGTAACGGAATAAACATGCGCTTTGTTCAGCCGCCAGTTCGAACGGAGCTGGTAAGCGATCAGCGGCTGCTCCTGCGCTAGGTCGCTCGCAATCACCAGTGCCGCCTTGGTCTTGAAAAGATCGGCGGTGGTCGCCAGAGCGTTCCCGTGGCCATGCAAAGCGTCGATCAGAGTGGCCACGTCGCCGGTCCGGTGATGATCGATATTCGACGTGCCAAGAACCGAGCGCGCGAACTTCTGCAGCAGGTAATTCTCTTCGTTGGTCGTGTGGTTTGAACCGATGACTCCGAACTTCGCGTGCCTGGCGCGCAGCGTCGTGAATTTGTTCGCCACCGTAGCCAGCGCAATCGCCCAGGAGACCGGCTTCAACACTCCGTCGGTCCTCACGAGCGGAGCCGTCAAACGGTCTGGATGCTCGTTGAAATCAAACGCGTACCGGCCTTTGACACACAGGAACTCCCCATTCAGGCCCGAACGATCGCGGTTATTTGCCCGCATGATCTCACCGTTGCGGACGCCGAGAGTTGTCTTGCAGCCATTCGAACAATGCGTGCAGACAGTCGCCACGTGGTCCATCTCCCAGGGGCGGGTTTTGTACCGGTAAGTGCCAGAGGTCAGCGCTCCCACTGGACAGATATCGATGCAAGCTCCGCACTCATCGCACTCGAGATGATCGCCCCGGTTCGGAACAATCTCGGCGGCGGCGCCGCGGTTCCCGACACCAAGCGCATTAACACCCAAACCCTCGCCGCAGATCCGAACGCACCGGTAGCAAAGGATGCATCGCGGTGCATCGTAAAACACGATCGGCGACCACTGCTTTTCTTCCACGTGGATCTTGGCTTCGCGAAAGCGGCTCTCTCCCGCTCCATAGCGAAAGACCATATCCTGCAGTTCGCACTCACCGCCTTTGTCGCACACAGGACAATCGAGCGGATGATTCGTCAGCAGAAACTCCAGCGTGCCCTTACGCGCCTTCTGCACCTGTGGCGAATCTGTGTGCACCACCATTCCTTCCGCAACCGGCAGCGTACAAGCCACCTGCAGCTTGGGAGTCTTTTCAACTTCCACCAGGCACATGCGGCAAGCTGCCTGCAGCGAAAGATTGTCGTAATAACAAAAAGCCGGAATGGAGATGCCCGCCTCTTTCGCCGCATTGATTAGCAGCGTGCCGGCGGGAGCCTGCACTTCCTGGCCGTCGATCGTAAACTTGACTGGATCAGGCATAGAACTTAAAGACCGCGCGTTGCCACTACGCCTGGCGTGGTGTTGAGCATGGTGAGATTATTTGCCGGCACCCCCGGTAGGCTGGCCTTTGACTTTCGCAAATGCTCCTCGAACTCGCCCCTGAACTTTGTAATAAAACCAGTCGTGGGCATCGCTGCCGCATCGCCCAGCGCACAGAACGTTCGCCCAAGCATGTTGTCCGCCAGCTCCCCGATCAGGTCGATGTCGCTTTCGACTCCGTCGCCTTGGTGGAAGCGAGCCAGCAGTTTCTTCAACCACGTTGTGCCTTCACGGCAAGGAATGCACCAGCCGCAGCTTTCATGCGCGTAAAACTTGATCGTGCGCAGCGCAACCGCAACAATATCGGTATCTTCATCCAGGATGACCAGGCCGCCCGAGCCCGCCATTGTTTTCGCTTTTGCCAGTGAATCGAAGTCGTACGGGATGTCGCATTCGTCCGCCTTCAGCACCGGCGAAGAGGAGCCGCCCGGAATCACCGCTTTCAACTTCTTGCCGTTCCGCACTCCGCCGCACACCTCGTTGATCAGGCGCATCATCGGAAATCCCATCGGCAGCTCGTAAACTCCCGGCTTATTCACGTGGCCCGAAACGCACGTCAGTCGCGTGCCGCCGTTCTTCGGCGTTCCCAGCTCCGCATACCAGGCGCCGCCGTTCCGGAAAATCACGGGGACATGCGAGAACGTCTCACAATTGTTCAGAATCGTCGGCGATTGAAAGGCCCCCACCACTGCGGGAAAGGGTGGCTTCAGACGCGGTATACCGCGTTTCCCTTCCAGCGATTCGAGCAGTGCCGATTCTTCCCCGCACTCATACGCTCCAGCACCCGTATGCGTGTACAGATCGAAATCCCAACCGGAGCCGAGAATATTCTTCCCCAGATATCCGCGCGCGTACGCTTCCTCAATCGCCCGATCGACGATGTCGATCAGATAGCGGTACTCACCCCGGATGAAGATATAGCCCTTGTTCGATTTGATCGTCCAGCCCGCAATCAGCATGCCTTCGATCAACTGGTGCGGATCGTTTTCCATCAGCAGCCGGTCTTTACAGGTGCCTGGCTCACTCTCATCCGAGTTGCAGATCACGTAAGTCGGTTTGCCAGTGGTTCGGGGCACGAAGCTCCACTTCATCCCGGTCGGGAAACCGGCGCCGCCACGACCGCGCAGCGATGACGCTTTTAGCTCCTCGATGATCGCTTCCGGTGTCATCCCGACCACCTTCTTGATCGCGACGTACCCTTCGTTGGCGAGATATGTTTCGATGGATGCGGAGTTCGGCAGATCGAAGCGTTGCGAAATAACTCTGACTTCTAGCGGACTCGGTTCGTTGTAGCGCATCGTGTTTCTTAAGCTGTCAAAACTTCAGGAAGCCTTCCGGCTGTAGCTGCCATCACGCAGGGCAGCCATCAGCTGGTCGAATCTCTCGGAAGTAACAAAATGGTGAAAATCGTAATTGATCTGAATGGCCGGTGCCCAAGAACAGGCGCCCATGCATTCCACTTCTTCAAGCGAGATCAGCCCGTCTTTTGAGACCTGCTTGTTTGCCAGCCCCAAAGAGCGATGGGCGTGCTCCATCAGCTGTTCAGCGCCCACTGCCTGGCAGGCAATGTTCGTACACACCTGAACATGGTATTTTCCAAGCGGCTTGCGGTGGAGCATCGAGTAATAGCCGATCACTTCATCCACTTGCAGCGGCGTTACACCACACCGGCGCGCCACCTCTTCCACCAGCTCTTGCGTGACACTACCGACTTCGTCCTGCCCATACAGCAGCATCGGCACCACAGCCGAACGCTGCCGGCCCTCGGGGTAGCTCTTCAGCAGTTTTGCGAAACGGGCTTCGAGTTCAGGCGAAAAAGTCATGCTAGCGATCAACGTCCCCCAGCACGAAATCCATGCTTCCCATGGCCGCGATCGAATCGGAGATCACCACGCCTTCGAGCATGGCGCCCAGCGCCTGAAGATTTCCGAAGCTCGGCGTGCGCATAAACACTCTGTGCGGATTCGCTGTGCCGTCGCTCACGACGTAGTAGCCCAGTTCGCCGCGCGGAGATTCGACCGTCTGATACACCGAACCTTCCGGCACGCGAAACCCTTCCGTGACGATCTTGAAGTGATAGATGAGCGACTCCATTTCGGTCTTCATCTTTTCCCGATCCGGCAGCACAATATGCGGGGCATCTGCCTGCCATGGTCCCGATGGCATCCCCGCTAGAGCCTGCCTGACAATCCGCACGCTCTGCCGCATCTCTTCCATGCGCACCTCGAAGCGGGCATACACATCGTTAGCGGTTCGCGTCGGAACTTCAAAATCGAACTTCTCGTAGCTGCTGTAAGGGCAGTCTTTGCGTATATCGATTTTCAACCCCGCAGCTCGCAGGAACGGGCCCGAGACGCCGAGATCGTACATCAAGTCGATCGGCAGCGTGCCCACATTCTTGGTGCGATTCAGCCAGATCGGATTCGAAGCCAGCAGGTTCTGGTACTCATCGATACCGCGCGCCAGGCGCTCCACAAGTGCCGCCACTTTCTTTTCCCAGCCGCGAGGTGGCTCCAGAGCCAGGCCGCCGATGCGGATGTAGCTGGTCATCATCCGCTGCCCGGAGAACATCTCGAAAAGCTTTAAGATCTCCTCCCGCTCGCGCATGCAGTAGAAGTAAACGCTCATCGCGCCAATATCGAGCGCATGCGTGCCAAGCCATACCAAATGGCTCGAGATGCGTTGCAATTCGCACAGCATCACTCGCATCCACTGGGCAAACGGCGGGATTTCCAGTCCAAGCAGCCTCTCCACCGCGAGCGAGTAACAAAGATTGTTGATCAGGTTCGAAAGGTAATCCACCCGATCGCTCAGCGGTATTCCCTGCTGATACTTCTTCGATTCAAACTGCTTTTCGATGCCAGTATGCAGGTACCCGATCTCCGGCCGCGCACTCAGGATCGTCTCGCCATCCAGTTCCAGCACGACTCGCAGCACACCGTGGGTCGACGGATGCTGCGGACCCATGTTCAGAGTCATGCGCCGGGCTGCGCTCGGCCGCGTGCCGGAGTACTCCGTTCTGGACGGATCTTCTACTTCGAGCTCATGCTCCGGATCGAGAGAGGCAACCCGGGCGTAATCTTCTTTCTCCATCAATGTTTCCTATAGGAGCACTTTCGAAGAGCTATTCATCCTGGTACGAGTACTTGTGGCCGTGTATCGGATAATCTTTCCGTAGCGGATGCCCTTCCCAATCCGCCGGCATCATGATTCTTTCGAGGTTGGGATGATTGCGAAACGATATTCCGAATAAATCGAATACTTCGCGCTCATACCAGTTGGCGCCGCGATACACGAAACAAAGTGAGTCAAGAGCTTCGCCCTCCGCCAACCGCACCATCAAGCGCACTCGTGCTTTCCGGCTATATGAATGCAAAAAATACACGGCATCGAAGCGCGGCACTCTCGGCCACCAGTCGACCGCTGTGATCCCGGCCAATTGTTCGAAATTTGCAGTGAGCTTCAGATACTCGCAGACAGCTACAATCTGCGCCGGATCGACGTAAAACACCGGGCCGTCCGGCTCTATCTTGGCGTCGGTAATCGCTCCGGGAATTTGCTGTTCGATCGCAACCGCTATTGGGTCGCTCGCGATAACTTCAGGCAGCACGCTTCGCCCCGCTCGCAGCTTCCTGTAGACGTCGCTCGGCCGATGACCAGTCCAGAACACCCTTTTTCAAGATGTAGAAGTAGCCGCTGAGAACCAAAACCACGAACAACAGCATTTCGAGAAAAGCGAATAGCTTGAACTGACGATAAACAACCGCCCATGGATAGAGAAAAATCGCTTCCATATCAAACAGGATGAAAACCATCGCTACTAGATAGAACTTAACTGAGAAGCGCTCGCGGGCATTGCCGACTGCCTTCATCCCCGATTCATACGGAGAAGATTTAACCGCGTTCCGCACCCGTTTCCCGAGCAGCGCTGAAAACCCGATCATGGCTCCAGCTACGCCGATAGCAATGATGATCTGTATCAGAACCGGAAACCAGGTTTCGGCGTAGTTGGTAGGCATAACAACTTTACTCACAGAGTACCAACCAGGAAAATTCATATAATCACGTAGGCATGACCACCGAGCTCGATACCAAGATGATGACGGTCTTTATCAATGGAGAGTCGCGCAGCGTTCCCGTGGATGTTTGTGTTTCGAGCCTGCTCGACTGGCTGAAGATCCCTTCCGATCGAATCGCCGTTGAACTGAACAAATCAATCGTTCGAAAAAGGGATTGGACGGGAGTTTCGGTCTTCGACGGAGCGCACCTGGAAATCGTCGAGTTCGTGGGCGGCGGCTAGGGCGTTTTCTGAGGTCTTGACACTAGGCCGAACTCTAGTACAATCTTGAGTGCCGAGACAGTCGAAAACGCAAACTGGGGTTCATGTTCAAAACACGGAGACTTCGTCCTGATTTAAGCGTGCCAGCGCGAACCTACACGAGTACCGACGTGGCTCGCATCGCCCAGGTCAGTCTCCGGCAGCTGCAATGGTGGGACGAACGAAAGGTTGTTTCGCCCCGGCATGAAGGTCACAAGCGGATCTATCTGGCTGAAGAGGTAATCGAGATTACCGTCATCGCGGAACTTCGCCGGAAGGGCTTCTCGCTTCAGAAGATTCGCCGAGTGCTGCGCTTTCTGCAGCGCGAAATGGGTCGCCGCCTGGCCGACGTCCTCGGAAACGAATCAAAGCTGCATCTCCTCACCGACGGCAAGTCTATCTTTCTTGAAGATCAGCAGGATCGCATCATCGATCTCCTGAAGAACGCACGCCAGCCGATGTTCCTGGTTTGTGTCAGCGACCAGGCCAGACGCCTCGACGAGGTCCCGAAAAAGGCCGCTCGCAGCGAAACTAGCCCGATAAAGCGCGTTCGCGCAGCAAGTTAAAATCCCGTTTCGGACGTCTATACTGAAGACAGACCCCGGAGGTCCCTTTTGTCTCAGCGGCGTTATCTTTTTTTTGTACCCCTGTTCTTGGCGATATGCGCCGTGCTTGGCGGGTTGTTTGGACCCGGTGCAAGGCCAGTTGCGGCTGCATCGCAGGCTTCCGAGCGAGCGGCCACTGTCTCAGACGAGGATCTTAAGGCCAGCATTCAATCGTTCACCAAGCTCTACGATCTGGTCGATCAGAATTACTCCGATAAACTCACGCCAGACAAAAGTATCTATCGCGGCGCGATCCCCGGCATGTTGCGCACCCTCGATCCGCACTCGAATTTCTTTGATCCCAAAGAATTCGCCGGTTTGCGTGAAGAACAGCACGGCATGTACTACGGCATCGGCATGCTCATCGGCGCTCAGCCCCGCACGGGTAAGCCGATGGTGGTTCATCCGTTCGGGGGCACTCCCGCTTATCGGGCTGGCATTCGTCCCGGCGACATGCTGACAGAGGTGAACGACAAGCGAGTAGATACCCTCAACACAAGCGAGATCGCCGAAATGCTAAAGGGACCAAAAGGAACGAAGGTGCAAGTGAAGGTTTCGCGCGAGGGCTCCTCGCAGCCTCTGACTTTCAACCTGGTCCGTGACGAGATTCCGCGCAACAGCGTCTGGAAAGCGTTCTTCGTCAAGCCGGGCATCGCATACATGCGGGTCGAGCAGTTCACTGAGACGACCGGCAAAGAAGTCGAAGACAATCTGAAGGCACTCGGCGAGGGCAACATCAAGGGCCTGATCCTGGACCTGCGCGAGAATCCTGGCGGGTTATTGCAGGAAGGCGTTGCGGTTGCGGGTCACTGGCTCGATCACGGCCAGGTAGTGGTCTCGCACAAGGGACGCGCCTATACCGAGAAGCCGTACCTCGCGCGCGGCAGCCAGTATGGCGAAAATTACCCGATCGTCGTGCTTGTGAACCGCTACTCTGCCTCCGCCGCCGAAATCGTGGCCGGCGCCCTGCAGGATCACGACCGCGCCTGGATTATGGGCGATACCACGTTTGGTAAGGGTCTCGTTCAAACCGTCTACACGCTTAGCGATAACACCGGGCTCGCGCTTACTACTCAGCATTACTACACACCTAGCGGCCGGCTCATTCAGCGTGACTATTCGAACATCTCTTTCCTCGATTACTACTACGGCAAACGTGGCGAGACGAAAGACCCGAATGACGTCAAGCAAACCGATCTGGGTCGCGTCGTCTATGGCGGCGGGGGAATCACTCCTGACGAAAAGTTCGAAGTGCCGAAGCCGGACGCCCTCCAACTCGCTACCTTGCGCAAAGACGCGTTCTTTAACTTCACCGCCTCTTACTTCGCGAGTCACACGACACAGCTCCCCAAGGGTTGGACGCCTGATGAAAGCGTCGTAGAAGGGCTGCACGACTACTTGCTGAAAGCCGGCGTTCAGTTCTCTGAAGCTGATTGGACCCATGATCACGATTGGATGCGCGATCAGTTGCGCGCGCAGATGTACGTCACAGCATTCAGCTTCGAAGATTCCCAGCGGGTCGGCGTCGAGCAGGATCCGGAAGTAAAGAAGGCAATCGAGGCTGTCCCAAAGGCGGCCAGTCTGCTGGCGCAATCCAAAGCCCGCTTTGAAAAGCAGCGAGCGAGCCTGCGATAGGAAGTTCACTCTCAAAAATCTTGCCAGCCACCGGTTCCGTCCAATCCACCACTTGGTCGTCGCCCGCCGCTTGTCCGCAGATCACGGTCCTCGATACCGGTGGCCAGTACACTCATCTCATCGCCCGTCGCATTCGCGATCTGGGTGTCTACGCTGATGTGCAGCCGAGCGAGACTCCGGCCGAAGACTTACACAATCGCAGGGGAATTATCATCTCTGGCGGCCCGTCGAGCGTATACCAGCAGGATTGCCCCGACATTGACCGGCAGATACTTTCATCCGGCTTGCCGGTTCTCGGGATTTGCTACGGGCATCAGCTGATCGCGCGTCATCTCGGCGGCGAGGTCAGCCGGGGCGTGCGCGGCGAGTACGGCATCGCACACCTCACCGTCACGGCGGAAGACGCTCTCTGGAAAGGCGTCACCGGGTCGCAGATCTGGATGAGCCATTTCGATTCCGTCGCCGCTGTGCCGCAAGGGTTCCGAGTCACGGCTTCGAGCGGCGTCTCCGGTATTGCCGCTATGTCCGATCCCGCGCGCAAGCTTTTCGGCATACAGTTCCACCCCGAAGTTGTCCACACGCATGCCGGTCAGCGCGTGCTGGAGAATTTCGTGTTCGATATCTGCGGTGCCCGGCGGGATTGGGACATCTCTCAGCAGCTTCCGCAAATCGAAAGCCAGATTCAAGCCACCGTGGGCGAGCGTAGCGTCTTCTTTTTCGTAAGCGGCGGCGTAGATTCTACCGTTGCCTATACGCTTTGCTTGCGCGCGCTTGGGCCCGAGCGCGTCTTTGGCATCTATGTCGATACCGGTCTGATGCGCAGGGAAGAAACTGCCTTCGTAGGTTCGTTGTTTTCGGAACTCGGGGCAAAAGACTTCCTGATCGACTCCGCAGAAGCGGAATTCCTCACGGCGCTCGACGGCTTGACCGATCCTGAAGCGAAGCGTCACGCCATCGGCGAGCAATTTGTCAAAGTGCAGGAAAGAATTCTAGCCACTGAGCACTTCTTGGACGGCCATTGGATTCTGGGCCAAGGCACCATTTACCCCGACACGATTGAATCAGGCGGAACAAAAAAGGCCGACCTCATCAAGACTCACCACAATCGGGTGGCCGGCATTCAAGCTCTCATCAACTCGGGGCGCATTATTGAGCCCTTGACGTCTTTCTACAAAGACGAAGTTCGTGCGATCGGCAGAGAGCTGGGCATTCCCGCAAAGTACCTTTGGCGGCATCCCTTTCCAGGGCCTGGCTTGGCGATCCGATGTCTCTGCTCCGCAGAAACCGCTCCTGTCACTGAAACAAGCGGTGGCTTCTTGCTGCCCGTGCGGTCAGTCGGTGTGCAAGGGGATGCGCGCAGCTATCGCCAAGTGTTTGCGCTCGATCAGCTGCCGTCATCGGAGCAGATCGAAGAGCTGGCGCCTGCGCTCACGAACGAACGTTCCGATATCAATCGGGTGGTGGCGGTCTGTGGCGCCAGCGTTCCCATCGGCTCCATGCAGGTCTTCGCCTCGACGATCACGAAGAAGCGCTTAGACACTCTGCGTGAGGCCGACGCAATTGTGCGTGAGTTCTGCCTAGACACCGGATTCGAAGAGAAGGTCTGGCAGTTTCCGGTTGTCTTGCTGCCCGTCGGCAGCGATGACGTCAGAGAATCCGTCGTCCTGCGGCCCATCAATTCCGTTGATGGCATGACCGCCGATGTCGTTTTGATCGAGTCCGGCAAGCTTGCTGAACTGACACGGCGTCTGCTGGACTTGCCGAACGTCTCAGCCGTCTTTTACGATCTGACACACAAACCTCCCGGCACGATCGAGTGGGAGTAACACCGTTCAAATCCGGTGAAAACTCTTCAGGATGTCTCGCGTGCTATATCGCAATGCGATAGGCCGGCCATGCGGGCAGGTCATCGGATATTCGCATTCCGCCAGCGCCCGCAGCAGCCACTCAATCTTCTTCGGCTCTAGTTTGGTGTTGATCTTGATCGCGGCGCGACAGGCAATCGTGGCGCACAGAGTGCGTCGAATCTCGTCGAGCGAAGCCGATCGCAGTTCATTTTCCGCCACCGCCAGGATTTCCAACACGATCGTCTCAATGTCCTGTGGCCCGATGCCGGCGGGCGCGGCTTTGATCGCTATCGTGCGCTGGCCAAAAGGCTCCGTCTCGAAACCGTTCTGATTCAGTTCCTCCGCAATGCGCGCATACTCGAACTGCTGCGTCGGCGTAAGCTGCAGCACCACCGGCATCAGCAGGTGCTGAATTTCGGCCCCGCCCCTCGCGCGCTGCCGAAGTACCTGCTCAAATAGGATCCGCTCGTGCGCAACGTGCTGGTCGATAATCCATAAGCCATCGCGCCCGGCAGCCACAATAAAGCTCTCGTGTAATTGCCCGAGTGAACGCAAGTCAGGCAAGGCAGCATAAGAATCGACGCGGTCCCAGCCTGGGGGCAAGTTGTCGAGACCCCGGTGAGTATCGGGAACAGTTCGCAATGCGGGCTGCCGTGCCGCCGACGTGGCCTGAAATTCGGTCGCCGGCGTGTGCTGCGCAAGCGGCGGGGCCATTGTGATCTCCGGCAGCTCATCCTCACCCGCATGGCTGGGCTCGAAAGCCAGAGTCTCTCGCTCTTGCGCCACGTCTGTAGCGCCCATTTCGGCTTCGGTCATAGCCGAAAACTCAGAGAGCGGCAGAACCGCGGCCTGCTGAGTAAAGCTCGGCTCGGCAGCGTGGGCGCCACGGGTGTGTGACTGGTCAGCGGGCGGCGAAACCGGATACGGCAGACTCGAAACGGGCCGGCTGGCCATCAACTTCTCGCGAATTGCATCACGAACGAAATCGTGAACGGCCGAGCCGTGACGGAACCGCACCTCCGTCTTCGAAGGATGCACGTTTACGTCAACCTCGCCTGCGTCGCAGTTCAGAAACAGCAGCGCAAATGGGAAGCAACCTGCCGGCATCAGGTTGTGATAAGCGGCCGTGATCGCGTGCAGTAGAACTCTATCCCGCACCAGGCGTCCGTTTACAAACAGAAAAACAGCATTGCGATTCAGCTTCTGTACATGCGGACCGGAGATCAGTCCTTCGAGCACAAACGCCGCCGGCTCTTCTTCCGGCCTGTCTGCCTGCTCGTCTCCGCCATTGGAGTAAACGTAGCGGGGAGGAAGGCGGAGCTCGAACTCGCTGGGTGGAATCTCCAGTAAGTCTTCGATCGTTTCGGCGCCAAACACCTGGAACGCCCGCTCACGCACTGTGTTGACGGGCGCCACAGATAGCAATGTGCGGCTCTCATGGTGCAGCTCAAACCGCTTGTTAGCATGCCCCAGGCTGTAGTGAGTCACGAGCGAACCAATGTGCGCTAACTCCGTCTGATCGGAGCGCAGGAATTTCTTGCGAGCGGGCACATTGAAAAAGAGGTCGCGTACAGTGATCGTAGTCCCGGCCGGCCGCGCAATTTCATCGCACCGGAAAAGCTTGCCGCCGGCCAGCTCCACTGCGCTACCGGTCTGCTCGTCCTGTGATCGCGTTTCCAGCAGCAGCCGGCTTACGGAGGCAATGGAGGGCAGCGCCTCGCCGCGAAACCCGAGCGTCGCAATGGCCAGCAGATCTTTGGCATCGCTTAGCTTGCTCGTGGCGTGCCTCTCGAATGCCAGCAGCGCATCGTCACGCAGCATGCCGCATTCCGTTGTCGGCCACGCGAAGCAGGCGGCGTCCGGCATTCTCAGCATCGATGCGGATCTCAGTCGCACCTGCGTCGAGAGAGTTCTCGAGCAGTTCTTTTGCAACGGAAGCGGGCCGCTCTACTACCTCTCCCGCCGCGATTTTATTTGCGACGTTGTCGGAGAGAATTCGAATGCGGCCCATTAATCAGGAAAGGCGGCGCGCGAATCAGCCGCTCATGGCAGCCAGGAATTCTGCATTGCTGCGAGTCTTCCCGAGCTTATCGATAAGCAGCTCCATCGATTCCACCGGCGAGAGCGGATTTAACACCTTGCGCAAGATCCAAACCCGGTTCAGCTCCTCGCGCGGCATCAGCAACTCTTCTTTACGCGTGCCGCTGCGATTGATATCGATCGCCGGGAAGACCCGTTTGTCCACCAGTTTGCGGTCCAGCAGGATCTCCATGTTGCCGGTTCCCTTGAACTCTTCGAAAATCACGTCATCCATACGGCTGCCCGTATCTACCAGCGCGGTCGCCACAATGGTGAGCGAACCACCTTCTTCGATATTTCGCGCGGCTCCGAAAAACCGCTTCGGACGCTGCAGGGCGTTCGAATCCACGCCGCCCGAGAGTACTTTTCCGGAGGGCGGAACCACGGTATTGTAAGCGCGCGCAAGACGCGTAATCGAATCGAGCAGAATCACAACGTCCCGCTTATGTTCAATCAGCCGCTTGGCTTTTTCAATCACCATCTCGGCCACCTGGACGTGGCGCGCGGCCGGTTCATCGAAGGTCGAGCTGATCACTTCGCCTCGCACCGAACGCTGCATATCGGTGACTTCTTCCGGGCGCTCGTCGATCAGCAGCACGATCAGGTTGATCTCAGGATGATTTGTCGTGATCGAGTTCGCGATGTTCTGCAGCAGCATCGTTTTACCGGTGCGTGGCGGAGCCACAATCAACCCGCGCTGGCCTTTGCCGATCGGAGTCAGCAGATCCATCACGCGTCCCGAGAAGTTATCCCGGGCCGTCTCGAGCTTCAACCGCTGATCCGGATAGAGCGGAGTCAGATTGTCGAAGAAAATCTTGTTGCGCGATTCTTCCGGTGGCTCAAAGTTGATCGCGTCTACCTTGATCAGCGCGAAATAGCGTTCGCCTTCTTTGGGCGGGCGGATCTGTCCCGAAACCGTATCGCCGGTTCGGAGATCGAAGCGCCGGATCTGCGAAGGCGAGACGTATACGTCATCCGGACCGGGCAGATAGTTATACTCGGGCGCGCGTAAAAATCCGAAGCCGTCCGGCAGGCACTCCAGCACGCCTTCCGAAAAAATCAGGCCGCTTTTCTCTGCCTGCGTTTGCAGGATTTTAAAAATCAGCTCCTGCTTTCGCAGCCCGGCCGCACCCGCCACGCCCAGATCTTTCGCAATCTGATTGAGCGCCTCGATGCGCATATCTTTCAGCTCAACCAGGTCGAGCGTGGTTGCTCCATTGCGTTGCCCCTGTGCCCCGGTGTTGCCGATCGAATGGCGCCCACGGCGTTGGAAGCCGCCTGGCTGCTGGCCAGATTGCTGCTGCGAAGCCGGTTGCGGCGCAGCATTCGACGGCTGCGTCGAAGCCGCCGGTGGAGTAATCTGCGGTGGTGGCGTGATCTGCGGTGGAGTAATCTGCGGAGGCGTTGCCTGCCGTTGGGCCGCCGGATGTGGCGGGTGCGGTGGCTGCTGAGCAGACCCCTGAGTAGCTTGTTGTTGCGGCTGCGGCTGAGCGGATGCTTGGGCAGTCTGCTGTTGCGGCGGCTGCTGGCTGGTTATCGCTGCCGGAGCACTCTGTGCCGCTTGGGGTGTCGGTGCATCCTGTTGAGGAGTAGCAACCGGAGCAGTCTGAACAGAGCTGCTTTCGTCGGCCGGTTTCCCGTCGGGCGCGGGCTGCGATTGCTCAACCGGGCGGGGCTCCGCAACGGGGCGCGGCTCGGCAGCGGCGGCTCTTGTTTCCGTAGCAGCCTTACGGGTGCCCTCACCCGCTGGTTTTCCGTTTGCTTTGCCGTCGCTATGCGACCGTGCTCGGTGAACCGTTTTTTCCTGGCGCGGCTCGGCAGTTTTCGTCTCGGCCGCCTCGGCGGGCTTTGCTTCCTGCGCCTGGCCGGCCAATTTGCCGTCGCCGTTCGTGTCTACTGGCTTCTCGGTGGGCTTACCTTCGGTGGTCGCCGCGGGAGTTACTACCTGTTCTTGATCTTCGAGATGGTTTGCCAAATTTCCCTCACTCCCCGGCCGTCAATGGCCGAGAATGGAATGAGCTCTCCATCCGGAACTTTCGCCTGGATGGATGCTAATCCTGCTTTCAATTGGTTGTTGCTTTTCAGCTTGTCGATCTTTGTGACAATCACTTGATATCGACGGTTGCGGAACTCAAGCCATGCTTTCAGTTCCAGATCCATGTCCATCCAGCCGCGCCTGGCATCGATGAGCAGGAACGACAAGGCAAGGCTTTGCCGCTCCGCCAGGTAGCTTTCAATCAGACCCTTCCAGCTATCGCGCTCTTCAAGCGAAACTTGCGCGTAGCCATATCCCGGCAGGTCCACAAAACAAACGTCATCTTCAATCCGGAAGAAGTTGATTAGCTGTGTACAGCCCGGCCGCGAGCTGGTAAACGCCAGCCCGGGTTGCCTGGCGAGCCGGTTCAGCAGGCTCGATTTCCCTACATTACTTCGCCCTAGAAACGCTATCTCAACCGGAGACCCTGAACCGGTCTCCGCCGGGAACTGTGAGCTATGTGCTGCGCTCACAATCAGTTTTCCCGGCGATGCAGTTGTTGCCACGTTCTATCCGGATACTCTGGGACTGACTAACACCGATCCTGGAATCAATGGGTAAAATTATCTTCCGGTCGGCCCGCTAACTCAGCCGCCGTGGCTGCCGGCGCCAGCGGTAAAGCCACAATTTCCCGCTCTAAGGCAAGCTTCAACACTTCATCCATCGAGAAAGTAAAGTGCAGCTTCATTTCCTTGCGAATATTCTCGGGAATATCCACCAGGTCTCGCTCGTTCTCCTTCGGTATCACCACTTCCCGAATGCCGTGCCGGTGGGCCGCTAAGAGCTTTTCCTTCAGACCGCCGATCGGCAGCACGCGCCCTCGAACCGTAATCTCACCGGTCATTGCCATGTCGCAGCGAACCGGAATGCCGGTCAGCGCGCTGCAGATACTCGTCGCAATCGTGATGCCGGCCGAAGGTCCGTCTTTCGGAATCGCCCCTTCGGGAACATGCACGTGAATATCCAGGTGCCGGTAGAAGTCTTTCGGCAAACCCAGGTATTGCGCTCGCGACCGGACGTAACTCATAGCCGCCTGCGCGGACTCTTGCATCACATCGCCGAGTTTTCCCGTGGTCGTCAGCTTGCCCCGGCCCTCCATCACCGTCGCTTCGGTCGTGAGGATAGAGCCGCCAACCTCGGTCCAAGCCAACCCGGTTGTCGCTCCGATTTCGTTCTGCTTGTCCAGATCCATGTCCCGGAACTTGGCCGGTCCAAGCATCTCCGTGATGGTTTGCGGATTGATCGTCACCCGTTCGATCGGGATTAATGGCGCCTCTTCCTTCTTGGACTTCTTCTTGCTCTTCTTCACCGGCTCCGCTTCTTCCACCGGCGCTGCCGCTTCCTCTTCGATCACCTCAATCGCCTCGCCGTTTACCGGGGCGGCTTCGTCCCCTGGAATCACCTGCGCCTCTACCACCTTGCGGGCCACTTTGCGGCACAGATTGCCGACTTCGCGCTCCAGGTTTCGCACTCCGGCCTCCCGGGTATACGAGGTGATTAAGGTCTGCAAGCCTTCGTCCGTGAACTGCAGCTGATCTTCGCCTACACCGCTGTCCTTACGCTGTTTCGAAACGAGAAAGCGTTTCGCAATTTCGAGTTTTTCGAGCTCCGTGTACCCCGAAAGCCGGATCACTTCCATGCGATCCTGCAAGGCGGGCGGAATCGTGTGCAGCACATTCGCGGTCGCTATGAAGAACACCTGGCTGAGGTCATACTCCACGTCCAGGTAATGATCCATGAACATGTAATTCTGTTCCGGATCGAGCACTTCAAGCAGCGCAGCCGACGGGTCGCCCCGAAAATCCATCGACATCTTGTCGACTTCATCCAGCATCACGATCGGGTTCTTTGTGCCGGCCTTTTTCATCATCTGAATCAGCTGGCCGGGCAGAGCCCCGATATAAGTACGCCGGTGCCCGCGAATTTCAGCCTCGTCGCGCACGCCGCCAAGCGAGAGCCTGACGAACTTACGCCCGGTTGCCTTCGCGATGGACATGCCAAGCGATGTCTTGCCGACGCCGGGAGGTCCGACAAAGCACAGAATTGAGCCTTTCGGGTTCTGCACCAGACGCCGCACCGACAGGAACTCAAGAATGCGCTCCTTGATCTTCTCCAGACCGTAGTGATCGCTTTCCAGCACTTGGCGCGCGTACCGCAGATCTCGGATCTCTTTGGTTTTTTTCTTCCACGGAACCGCCAGCAGCCAATCGAGGTAGTTGCGTGAGACAGTCGACTCGGCTGACATCGGCGGCATGCCTTCCAGGCGGCGCAGTTCGGCCATCGCCTTCTCATGCGCATCCTTGGTCATCCCGGCCGTGTCGATCTTCTTCTTCAGCTCGTCGATTTCGCTCTTTTCGCCGCGACCGAGTTCTTTCTGAATCGCTTTGATCTTCTCGTTGAGGTAATACTCTTTTTGCGCCCGCTCCATCTGCCGCTTTACCCGGCCCTGGATCGTGCGATCGACATTCAACTTCTCAATCTCGATATCGAGCAGATCCGCCACTCGGGTCAACCGGTCGATAGGATCGAAAATTTCGAGCAGTTCCTGCCGCTCTTCAATTGTGAGCTGCAGATTTGCCCCGACCGTGTCCGCCAGCTTGCCCGGGTCATCCACCCGGATGGCCGCGATCATCGTCTCGTAGTTCAGATTCTGGCTCAGCTTGACGTACTGTTCGAAAAGCGTGGTTACACGCGATGTCAGCGCTTCGAGTTGTGGGCCCGGCTCAACTTTGAATGAGGCCGTCTTCACCACTGCCCGGAAATAGCCTTCTTCTTCGCTGACCGAGATGATTTTGCCGCGCTCGACGCCTTCCACCAGGACCTTGATGTTTCCATCCGGCTGCTTCAGGCTCTGAACAATGTTTGCTACCGTCCCAACCGAATAGATCTCATCCGGACGCGGCTCATCTACCGACGCATCATGCTGGGTCGCCAGAAAAATCTTCTTGTCGGCCAGCAGCGCTTCTTCGAGCGCACGGACACTTGATTCTCGACCTACCACGAAGGGAGTCATCATGAACGGAAATATGACGACATCCCGAATCGGCATCATCGGCAGCCGCTTGGTGTCCGTTTTGTCTTTTGTCGTTATCATTATGACCTTCTAGGCGGATTGTCCCATGAACTCCGGGACCGGAAAAGACGGGGCAGTTTCGTACTGAAGCTGCTTTTAGGAGTAGATCTACAGGCTCTCGGGGGTAAGGATGGCTGGCTAGCCCGCCTTTTCGAGCACAGCCATGTTGATCTTCTGCGAGAGCACCATCTCCTTAGTGACTACAAACTCGCGAACTTTCTTAAATGTCGGGAGATAGTACATCAGATCCAGCATCAGATCTTCCAGGATCATCCGCAGTCCGCGTGCACCCACTTTGCGTTCCATTGCAAGCTGCGCAACGGACTCCAGGGCGTCCTCGCTAAATTTGAGCTTAACATTCTCGAACTCAAATAGCTTTTGGTACTGCCGGATAATCGCGTTCTTCGGCTTGGTCAGGATCTGCACCAGCGCTTCCTTCGACAGATCCTCCAGCACCGCCGTTACCGGCATACGGCCTATAAACTCAGGAATAAATCCGTACTTGATCAGATCCACCGGCTGGCACTGGGCCAGCAGGTCGACATCCCGCCGGACCGGGTTCGGCCGTCGGACCGAGTCCTTCTCGTCGGGTGGCACAAACCCGATCGATTTAGTCCCCACTCTGCGGGCAATCACCTTCTCGAGACCGATGAAGGCTCCGCCACAGATAAACAGAATGTTCGTAGTATCCACCGGAGTAAACTCCTGATGCGGATGCTTGCGGCCGCCCTGGGGCGGAACGTTCGCGACAGTCCCCTCGAGAATCTTGAGCAAAGCCTGCTGCACACCCTCGCCCGATACGTCGCGCGTAATCGAGGGATTCTCATCTTTGCGGCCGATCTTATCGATCTCGTCAATGTAGATAATCCCGGTCTGGGCGCGTGGCACATCCCAGTCCGCATTTTGCAAAAGCCGCAGGATTATGTTTTCAACATCCTCGCCAACGTAGCCGGCTTCCGTAAGCGTAGTAGCGTCCACAATCGCGAACGGAACGTCCAGAATTCGCGCTAGCGTCTGAGCTAGCAACGTTTTGCCCGTACCCGTCGGGCCAATCAGCAGGATGTTCGACTTTGAAAGTTCAACTTCGCTCCCCCGCTGCTTGTTCATCTGGATGCGCTTGTAGTGGTTGTAAACCGCCACCGCAAGCTTCTTCTTGGTCGCTTCCTGCCCAATGACGTACTGGTCAAGATATTCTTTAAGCTCCAGCGGCCGAGGCAGTTTGCCGGGCGTACCATAGCTCTGCTCGTGCCGGTCATCCTCAATAATTGAGTTGCAGACCGCAATGCACTCGTCGCAGATGTACGCTCTCGGATACTCGCTCGGAGAGGAAATCAGCTTACCAACAACATCTTGGCTTTTATGGCAGAACGAACAGCGAAGGGAATCGTCAGATCCGGCGCGCTTCAAGCTGGTCTCCTAAACAACTCAAGATCGAGAGATCCCTGGCCCTGATCGGAGTTTGCAATCCCAGTATATCAACATAAGGCTGCTTTTAAGTGTTTGAATTTCGACTCTTTCAGGCCTGCTTTTGCGCCTGCTCAAACAGAAAGTGAATCGTCTTCTCGGTTTGGATGTGACCTGCTATACGTCCGAGCGTACCATCTTTTTCAAGTCTGGCCCGGGTCACCGCCACCGCCTCTCTCTCCTGCCGGGCTATCCTCTGCACTTCCCGGTCCACTTCCTCTTTAGCCGCCCCGATCCCTTCCCGCTCCCCGATCTTCTCGAGTAGCAGCGAGGCTCGCACGTTACGCAAAGCCTTGTCGTGCTGCGATTCCTTCACCTTCTGCCAATCCAGCTTGAGTTGGCTCGGGTCGATTCCCTCCCCCGCCAGATTCCGCAGCTGCATCTTCACCTGGTTCTCAATCTGCCGGTCGACATACGCTTCCGGCACCGGGAACGTGTTGCTCTCCACCAGCCGGTCGATCAGCTGCTCTTTCGCTTCCTGTTGGGCCACATACTGCTTCTCCTGGAAGATCGCCTTTCGGACCGCCTCCCGCAGCTCATCGAGCGTCTGATAATCGCCTAAATCCCGCGCGAACTCATCGTCCAGCTCTGGCAGCTCTTTCTTGCGGACAAACTTGGGCGTGATTTCGAACTTGACAGTCTTGCCGGCCAGGCGCTCCTGCCCATAATCGTCCGGATAGGTCACCTCCAGCTCAAGCGGGGTCTCCGGCGCGACGCCAATCAACGCCTCGTTAAAGGCGGGTAGCGTTTCTTCGCCGCCAACCTGTATCTGCACATCCTGGTCGATCGGCTCGGCCAGCCCGGAGAGCGACTTCAAATGCACCAGCACGTAGTCGCCGTTCTCAATCGCCCGCGGATCCAGATTCGGATACTCGGCCTTGCCCTCGCGCATGGAGTCCAGGCGCTTAGCGACTTCGTCCTCGCTGACCGTCGGCTCTTCGTACTTCACGGGCAAGCCGCGATACTCGCCTATTTCGATCTCCGGCGCGACTTCGAAATCGGCTTTGAAACGAATCGGCTGCCCCGCTTCAAATTTAAGATCCGTGATGTCGGGCGCCCCCACTACTTTGAGCGCGTCCTTCTCCACGCGCTCGCGGAACGCCTGCGGGAGAAGCATCTCGAGAACTTCGCTGCGGATCTCGCTTTCGAAACGAGACTGGATCATACTCAGCGGAGCTTTCCCGGGCCGGAACCCGGGCAGCCGCACTCTCTCCTTCAGAGAATTGGTGACCCGTTCCTTGGCACGCTCCACTTCTTCAAGCGGGATCTCGATCTCAAGCGAACGCTTGCAATCTGTTGCTTCTGCTGTTGCCACTTTATTTCCTTATGAATTGTTGCCCGGTACTCCCGGCGGACGTCGGAAGCCTTGGCCTATACCGCGGCGGTGGAAAGCTGGGCGGCTTCGCGAATCGCTTCCGCTTTGTCGGTCGCTTCCCAGGTAAAGCTCTCTTCGGTGCGGCCAAAGTGACCAAACGCTGCCGTCTTCTGATAGATAGGCCGCCTCAGGTTGAGGTGCTCGATCATGCCCGCCGGCGTGAGCGAGAAATTCTCGCGCACGATCTCGGCCAGACGTCCATCTTCCACTTTGCCGGTGCCGAATGTGTTCACCATGATGGATACCGGCTCGGCCACGCCGATCGCATACGCAAGCTGAACCTCCGCCCGCGAGGCAAGCCCCGAAGCGACAATATTCTTCGCCACGTACCGCGCCATGTAGCAAGCCGAACGATCCACCTTCGTCGGATCTTTACCCGAGAACGCGCCGCCGCCATGCCGCCCCATACCGCCATACGTATCGACAATAATCTTACGACCCGTGAGCCCGGTGTCGCCGTGCGGCCCGCCGATCACAAAACGGCCCGTCGGGTTGATGTGGAATTTAGTCTGCGAGTCGATCATCTCCGCCGGGATTACCGGATTGATCACATATTTCCGGATGTCTTCCTGTATCTCGGCATTGGTCGCTTCGTCCGCGTGCTGCGTCGAGACCACCACGGCATCGATCCGCTTCGGCTTACCGTCTATGTATTCGACACTCACCTGGCTCTTGCCATCGGGCCGCAGATACGGGATCTCACCCGAGCGGCGCGAGTCGCTCAATTGTTTTACTAGCCTGTGCGCCAGCATGATCGGCAGCGGCATCAGCTCCGCCGTTTCGTCGCAAGCGTAGCCGAACATCAGCCCCTGATCGCCCGCTCCGCCCGTGTCCACGCCCATTGCAATGTCAGGCGATTGCGCCTGAATCATATTCACTACTGCGCAGGTTTTGCAATCGAAGCCGAAAGCCGCATCGTTATAACCAATGCGATTGATGACTCCTCGTACCAGGCGCGGCACATCGACGTAGGTCTTGGTTGTAATCTCACCGGCCACCACGCAGATACCTGTGGTCACTAACGTCTCGCAAGCTACTCGTCCAGTGGGATCGTCGCGCAGAACCGCATCGAGTATGGCATCGGAAACTTGGTCGGCGATCTTATCGGGATGACCTTCGGTCACTGATTCAGACGTGAAAATGTATTTCATTTGAGGATTGGCACTCCTGTCGAAGTTCAACTCGCTAATAGAACCACACAAGGCGCCGAGAAACGCAAACCGGAAGGCAGACCCGCAATCGCGCGGCTTAAGTCTAAAGCGAGAATCAGATTCCTAGTTTAACAGGACTTGCCTTTTCCCAGCACTGTAGCCCCTTGCGCTAAGCCGCACTCGCATATTGCGGCTTAATCGATTTCATGTATACTCATTTCACTCTAAAGCCGTTTTTTAAGGGGAGGCAACCATGTTTCGTTTGCAAATCCGCTCGTATTTGTTCGCGTTCTGCTTCTTATTCAGCAGCTCGCTTCTAATCGGTCAGGAAAAGGCGACTATTACCGGAACCATCACCGATCCTTCCGGATCCGTTATTCCCGGCGCGCAGGTCACCGTGATCGACGCCGCCACCGGCCAGACTCGCAGAGCCCAAACCAACTCAACTGGAAGCTACCAGTTCGCTGAGTTAAACATTGGTCGTTATTCGCTTCGCGCCGAAGCTCCCGGTTTTAAGGCTTATGAACAGACCGGGATTGTGCTGAACGTGAACGATACCATCCGGGTCGACGCCGCCATGCAGGTCGGGGCCGCGCAAGAGACAGTCACCGTCGAGGCGTCGGCGGTCGAAGTGCAATCCGATTCGAGCGAAATCAGCGATCTCATCTCCGGTAAACAGATGAGCCAACTTGCCATTAACGGCAGGAACATCGTCTCGCTTGCGACTCTCACTCCCGGCGCATCAGCCGATCTACCCGATTTCAACCTCCCCATCTCGGTCGGCAGCAGCAGCGGCATCAGTTTCAACGGCAAGCGCGCCGAGCACAACATCTGGATGATCGACGGCGGTGAGAATTACGACCGCGGCTGCGGCGGCTGCATGACCGTTATGCCTTCGGTAGACGCTCTCTCGGAATTCAAGACCTTGACTGCCAACTCAAGCGCCGATTTCGGCATTGGAACCGGCGGCCAGATGAACATGGCTCTGAAATCCGGGGCAAAGGATTTCCACGGCTCGGCCTATGAATACTTCCGCAACGATGCCATGGACGCCAATAACTACTTCGCGAATCTGAACGGCTCGCCCAAACCGGAGCTTCGCTACAACATCTTCGGCTTCAATATTGGCGGCCCTGTCTTCATTCCGAAGATCTACAACAAAGATCGGAACAAGACATTCTTCTTCGTCAATCAGGAATGGCGCAAAATCGTCCAGGGGAGTCAGGTCTTCGCGGCCGCTGTTCCGCAGGCGCAGCGCAGTGGCGACTTCAGTGCGCTCAGCGCCCCGATCCTGGTCCCGCAAACCGGTGACCCCGCCCAGCAGGCCCGCTTTGCCGCACTCGGCCTCACGCCCGGAAAGCCCTTCCCCGGCAATGTGATTCCCTCTTCGCTCATCGATCCCAACGCCACTTTGTTTTTCAACTCCGGCGCCATGCCGCTGCCGAATGCCGGCGCGAACAACTTCTCCGGGTCAAGAGGCGTGCCGATCGATGTTCCTGAAACCATCCTCCGCATCGACCATTACTTCACAAGCAAGCTCTCCGTCATGGGCCACTACATTCACGACGGAACGGATTACCAGACAGCGACGTCGCTCTGGAGCAGCTCCACTTACCCCACCCTCGGAACGAACTTCAAGAACCCGTCCTGGAGCGCCGTGGTCAAGATGACTTATCTGATCAGCCCCACGCTGGTCAATGAAGTCGCTTACAACTACAACGGCAATACGATTACTCTCACTCCGGTCGGCGTGTATGCAAAGCCCTCCGGTTGGAATGCGAAGGAATTCTTTCCGACCAACCTCTCGACCGGCTGCCCACCATTTCGCTCGGCGGCTCCTATGGCGTGAACTACGATCCCGCTTCGTGGCCCTGGTACAACGCCGCTTCCGATAATCAGGTGCGTGATGACGTTTCCTGGACCAAGGGTTCGCATAGCTTCAAATTCGGCGGCCAGTTCATGCGCTACCACAAAAACCAGGACATCTTTGGCGACACGCAGGGGCACTTCACCTTCGATGGATCCTTCACCGGCAACGCCGTCGCCGACATGCTGCTCGGATACACCAAGACCTATAGCGAACTGGCGCTCGAAGACCGCGGGCATTGGCGAACCACGACTGCCTCCGTCTACGCCACCGACAACTGGCGCGCCACCAGCCGGTTGACCATCAACCTGGCCCTGCGCGATGAGATCGTGCCGCATGCCTATGACGTGCAAGACCGCATGTCGAACTTCTATCCCAATCTCTACAATCCGGCCGACGCGGCACAATTTAATCCGGATGGCAGCCTCAATACAAACGGCCCCGGATTCGCCACCGTTCCCGGAGTACCGCTCTCGAGCACTCCTTTCTATCTGAATGGTGTCGGGCTAGCCGGCAAGAATGGCATCCCCCGCGGCCTCGTCCAAAATACTTACGGAAGCGTCGGGCCCAGAGTCGGATTCGCTTATGACTTAACCGGTCAGAGCAAGACCATTGTCCGGGGCGGCTTCGGCACCTTCTACGAACGCATCCAGGGCAACGATGTTTACAACACCGGGCCGAATCCGCCCTTCTCCTTTAGCCCGCAGGTCACAAGCGTATACTTTTCCAATCCCAGCATCAGCGCACTCAACGGGCAGCGGGCTGCCGTGCCGATTTTCCCTGCCAGCTTTACTGCTCTCGCCTACTCCGATTACAAGCTGCCCACTACCAACGACTGGAACTTCGGCATCCAGCATCAGTTGTTTCAGGGCGGCGTAGTCTCGGCATCCTATGTCGGCAATCAGGCCTTCCATCAGCGCGACAATCGCGAAGTTAATCCGGTTCCGCTGAACGATCCGAATCGCGCGGCGATCGCGGCCGGGAACTACAATCCCAATCTCGATCGCCCCTTCCGCGGCATCGGCAATATCACGCTTGGCGAAACCGCCACCACTTCCAACTACCACTCGCTTCAGCTCAGCTTGCGCGCCGAGAATAAACACGGCTTCACCGGGCAGCTCGCTTACACCTATTCGCATTCCATCGATTACCTGAGCGGCGACTTCTCACAAATCTCGAACCCGTTCGATCGCAGATTCGACCGCGGCCCGAGCGACCTCGACCGGCGTCACATCTTCATCGCCAACTACGTGTATGAATTTCCCTTCTTTGCGAAATCGAATCACGCGCTCACCCGCACTGCCCTGGGCGGCTGGGAAATCTCCGGCATCACCACCCTTCAAACCGGTACGCCTCTGACTCCTACCCTCTCGGTTGACAACTTGGGCCTCGGCGGCGGCGCAACCGCGCGGCCCGACATCGTCGGTAAAGTCAGCGGACCGCAGACGCTGAATCAATGGTTCAATACGGCCGCCTTTACCGCGCCAGCTCTTCTTTCATTCGGAGACACCGCGCGCGGATCCATCGTTGGTCCGGGCCGCGGAAACTGGAACCTTTCACTCTTCAAGAATTTCCGTCTCCCCATCAGAGAAGGCACGAACCTGGCCTTCCACGTCGACACTTTCAATACCTTCAATCACACCCAGTTCCATAACGTGAACACCGGGTTCAACGATCAGAACTTCGGCAAAGTAACATCCACCTACGATCCACGTGTAATTGAATTAGGGATGCGGCTCTCGTTCTAACGTGGGGGCCATGTCTTTTTAGGGCATGGTGACCGTACTCGCGCTGCCTGCGCCGGAGCCAGTCGCCGAAAGTGGCGGCGGGCATTCGGCCAGCAGCGAGATCAGCTCCCGCTGAAGATCCTCCACCGCACTGATGCGTTGCCCAGGAACATCGGCCAGCGACCGGCCGAGAAGTTGTAGAAGGCGTTCCGTAACCGGCGTTTCACGCGGCCAGCGAAGCGCCTCCCGTATCCATTCTTGCGAGGCTCCGGTCACCGGCGGCCTTATGTTGCTCAGCGTTTCTACCGTCATTACCCCGATCGAATAAATATCGGAGCGCGCGTCCACCGTCCCCCCGCTGCGCTGCTCCGGTGACATGTATCCGTAAGTGCCAATCACGCGATCCACTGAAGTCAGCTCGGGTTCCGACCTGTCTTCAAAGCTGTACAGTTTCGCAATGCCGAAATCGAGCACGGTGATCCTTTCGGATTCATCGTCGGCCGCCGACACAAGCACATTCTCCGGTTTCAGATCGCGATGAACCACGCCGCTCGCGTGCGCGCAAGCCATGGCCTGGCAGAGTTGATCGACCCATAGAGCCGCTCGCGATGGCCTGATCTGACCGCTGCGTATCGTTTCGGCGCGCCACGATCGCCCCGCAATCCGCTGCATCACAAGATAAGCGCCTCCACCGCGAAGGGAGCCGAAATCATAGATGGCCACGATGTTCGGATGCTGCAGCCGTGCTGCGGCGCGCGCCTCGCGTTCGAAGCGGCGCAGCGCCACGTTATTGCCGAACAAACGTCCCGTCATGATCTTGATCGCGACTGTCCGTTCAAGCCTCAGATCGGAAGCAGCGTACACGGCGCCCATCCCGCCCGCGCCGATTCTCTTCTCAAGCCGGTACTTGTCGTCGATGATGCGCTCAATCGGCAAGGTCAGGCTTAGCTTTGCGCCCTCCTTCTCGCAATGTGTAGAGGGACTCGAGTAGCACGTTCCACAAACCGGACACTCCAGCACCAGTTGAATCGCTTCCTGATCGAGCCGGCCTAAAACCTCCACCCGCACACGCCCTTCTTCGCGCACCTGCTCCTTTAGTGAAAGCATCTCCAGCACCAGCCCCATCTGAGTCGCAATCGCTTGCAGCAGCTTCCGGTCACGCGGCGAATACGGTTGCTCCGACTTCCTTTCGCCCAGCAGCACCACGCCCATCAGTTCGCCGCGCGCGCTGTTTACCGGTGTCAGCAGCATATTGCGAAGCGGGTCGGTCGAAATCGATTCGCGCTCCTCCAGCATGTCTGCAATCTCGGTGAAGGTCCGGGCTGAACGATGCGCCTGCAATGCATCTTGCACCTGTTCGTTAAAAATCCCGCGGAACTGCAGCCCGATCGGTTGCCCGGGCGGGTAGCCAAGCGTGAACGGCCCGTTGCTGCCTCGCCGGTACAGGACCGAGACGCTCGACGGCTGCAGATTTGCCTGGATCTTTTCCGCCACCCGGTACGCTACGGCATCTGCGTTCTCGCACTCCTGCATCTGGTCGATGAGCTCCGAGAGAATTGCTTCCTCTTCGTAAGCAGACCGAAAGAATTTTCGATCTACCCACAGCTGCAGGCCGTTACGGTAACGCAGGCTTACCGCCGCACTGACAATCAGCAACAGGTAGAGCCACCACGCCCGGTTCAAAACCAAATCGCGCACTTGGTTGTCCGGATGCATCGCCAAATCCAGCACGATCGCTATCACTGGCAGCCACAGAATCACTCGCAACACATTTGTCGCCAGCAGGTATTGAAAGCCTTTGCGAATAACCAGCCGTAGGCCGAGCACCCGGTGCTTAACAATCGCGTACGCAAAGGTGACGGGAGCGAGCGCGGAGAATAGCGAAGCGTTGTTCAGCAGCGATTGAACGCTGTCGAAGCCTTTTGCCTTGCCGAGAAGATACAGCACGGCCAGAATCGGTATCCCCGCAATCAATGGACCGCCCGCCAGAATGATTCCGAAAGCAATCCAGCGCAAACGGCGGCGCGAATCAGGATCTGGCAGTACTCGGTAATTTCGTATCAGAACCGGCACGGCAGACAGAAGAACAATTGCTCCCAGCGCATTCGCCGCCAGCGGTCGCCAGAGGTCTACTTGCGTCAGCGGAAACGGCGGCGGCAGCAGTCCGGAGCGCGTCGAAAGGTCCAGCAAGTCGGCCAGCGCCGGCAGAAAAGCGGTCACCCAAAGCAGCTCGCCCGACAAATAAAAGAGAATCCGCAGGAGCCGCAGAAAGCGTGGCTGCGGCAGCGGCTCCGGAAAGCGCAGTGCGAAATCGTAGGCCACGGCCCAGCCGAGCGGCTCCCAGATCCTGGAACTTGCCAGCGCCTCGATCCAGAGCAGTGGTCCGAAAAGCGGAAGCTGCCACTCGGTTAAAGCGAAGTACGCCATCGCTCTCGCCGTCGCGAGAAACAAAAAGAAAGCGACTTGCGCTGGCTGATAATCCGGGCGGGCAAGGCCGATCCAGACAGCCACCGCGAAGTTCACGATCGCCAGGATCAGGTAGCAGGTATTTCGCCAGGAGTCTTGCGGCCTTCTCCAGGGAGTAAGGCTGAACTGCAGGATCGTTTCGTTACGGCGAACATCGATCCGATAAACAGCCGCCGCGCGTAAGAGCCACGGCGGACCGAAGCGGGCAGCTCGATCCGAACCGTCGATCGTGACAATCTGGTCGCCCGGCTTGAGCTTGCCGCCTGCTGGGCCCTGGTCGTCAACTACCGTGACAATCCAGGAATCTCCGCGCGGCTTCGCCTCCCATCCCAGGATTACCGGGGTGCCGCGATTGTGGATCGCTCCCCCGATCGCGCACGCAATCAGCGAGAGAACCACCAGCGCCGACGTAAGAGCAAACCAGGTAAACGGCCTCTTCAGATTGGAGCTGTTCATTGGCTGCAGTCGCCGCGACTACCATCCCCATACTGTATGCAGAAACGTCTCGCGGCTGATTTCGGATTCGCAGGTTCTTGGGACAAAGCGGTCCCACTCCCTCAGCACTTCGAAGCCCCAACCTGCGATCCTTTGCATTGCGGCGGGTCGGGTGCGCTTACTTTCGTTGAAGTAATTCGGCCGGGTTGCTTCGACGTCGTCAGAGTAGTCAGTGGCATCGTCCACCGCGCCTAAGAAGCGCCCCACTCGATAGAGCCAGTTCAGGTACCGAAAGGAAAGCTCTCGCCCCTCCAGCGAAGATTTACCGCAAGCGGGAAGCGCCATGACCACAAACGGCAGACAACACTTCCGCAGCCACAACTTGTGCGGCAAGCAGCCCTCTTGGCGCGTGGTCGCGATCTCGGCTTCATACATCAGTGGAATAGCCCGCGCGGTCATTCGGGAAAGCGGCTCTTCCAGATTCAAAGCAGCTAAAGAAGAGAAATACCGGGATTGTAACTGCTGCAGTGGCGAACCGCTCTCGGCTGTCGAATTCGTCGGGGGCTCTATCCCGTGGCCGCTATCCAGCAGACGATCGGACGCCACCACTATCAGGTTCACCAGGCCACCCAGCGAGCAGATCTGCGCCCGGTTCAAGCCCGCGATAAGAGTCGGCGCAGTCAAAAACTCCGTGATCGCGAATCCCCATCCGAGCAACACTGCTTCCGAAGGCGGAGTGAGCTCCGGGGAGAGAGAAACTGCGAGCTTCTCACGCAAAGCTTCTCCGATGAGCTCGATGCGGTGTCTTACAAAGTTGTCGTTAACGTTAGCTGGCCGTACTTGGCGTTCTGAAAGCGCTGACAAAAGCTCACGGCGAACAGGTGATGCGCTGAGCAATCCGGTTACCCCGGCTGTTCAGGCCTAACCATCACCCCAGACACCCCGGTCGGCTACGTGTTCGCCGCTATCGGCATGTATCAGCACAAGAGTCCCTGTACCGACGCGCCCATTCCGGTGAAAAACAGCCGTCGCCCATAGAACTCCTGTTTTGCCATCGGGCGATTCAAAGCGCCCGTCAAAAGATCCTCTGTCGAGATCATTCGAACCATATTCAAGGTGCACGTTACCCGATGCCGAATAACTTCCCTTGCTGAAAGCTCGATCGGCCGGTCCGGTCTGGTCATGCAACCCGCCTGCCGCCGACAATTTGCCGCTTACCGAACCGTTATCGCTCACCTGAAGAGTTACTGTCACCTGAATAGCCCGGTTTCCAACGGTCAACAAGGTCCCGATCCACGTGCCACTTTGGAGTTTCATAAATCCCGGATGAGCTTCGACTTTATACCAGCCGCCGGGGTGAGGTCAAGATTCACCGGCTGCTCTATCATGCGTCGCGCGGCACACAAACTCTGCAGGCACAAAGCGGTTGTCATCGCTTCGCTTTGATAAGTAAACCAGGTCTGGCCGGCGCGTTGCGGCTGCGCGCGCAACGGGTCCGCGCGAATGAACGGGCTTGCGGGCCAAAGGCCTGTCTCGCGTTGCTGGCCGATCAGATGCTCCACGCCGCGTTTGACCGCCGCCTCACCTGGAACGTCATGGCTATTCAGCAACACTGCCGCCGCACTCAAAGCTAAAGCGGTGTCGGTCGCGTTTGATGTTGGTTCACCCCAGCCGCCGTCACCATTTTGTGTCGTGCCGAGGTAGCGCGCTGCTCTTCCAAGCGCTGGACTCGCTGGAAAGTATTCCGCCATTGCTCGAGCGCAGGCAAAGAGCCCATAGTACGGGCCGCAGTACCAGGTAGTGGCCCATGTGCCCGCGTTATCCTGCTTCGCGATGAGAAAAGAAGCCATTCGCCCGGCGAACTCGCGTGCGCGCTGGTCGCCGCGCAGCGACAGTGCGTGCATTACATTCGCTACTACTTCCAGATCCACGCTATTGCCCCAGACTCTTTCCACCAAATCAGCCAGCTTGCGCGAAAGCGGGCTCGCATCCTTCGGATCGATAATCCAGGTTTGCAGCGACCCATCTGGCTGCACGCGCTCGAGCAGCAGGTCCATCGCGTCTCCGCACAACTCCTCAAATCGCGGCGACTTCGCCACGAGCAACAACTGCGCTACTTGGGCGAGGTCGTCTGCATCGGGCGGAAGTTCGGCGAACTGCGGGAAGTAGCGCCAGCCGCCCCGCACATCGCGGCAGCGCATCTCCCCCAGCTCCGCAATGTCTGATTCGATACCGGCGCGGTTGCACGCAAATCCTTTCTCAGCAGCCAGCAACAGCGCGCAGCCAATCAAGGCAGTTTGGAAAACACGTCCTTCGTAAGCCAGCGGCTCCGGGCCGAAACCGGCGAACCTCATGCGATGCGTGGATTCCGCGTAGCCGGAACAGCGCTCGCGCTCAAGAGCCGCAATCGCCAGTTCACAGGCTCTGTCCAGTCGGTCAAGCAAGTACGGGCCGCGCGGACAGCGTTCGGTCGGGATCAATCATTTGAGCCTCCGATACATCCACGGATAAGCATCCGTCATCTCTTTCGCTTCGCTCCGTGCTGCCGAAACTTGAATCAGATCACCCTGGCCAATACCGGGGCAGCGCCGTCCTTCTTCCTTCCAAGCGGCTTGCGTTTCGACGAACTCGGGCCAGAAAGGATATAGGCGGCACTGCGTCGGTTTCGCCGGGTGGATCGAACAGCCCTCGGATGTAAGAAAGTGGCACTGCGCGTCGAGCGGCTTGCGAAAGCGAAGAACCTGCTGGTAACGGATGACGTACTTCGCTTCGAAGTCACTCGTCGCCATGCCGACAAACGCTGCCGCACGCACCAGATCCTCTTCGCTCAAATAAACAAAGCCACGGGTCTGACAGCATTTCGTGCAGCCGCTCTGGCAGGCAAAGCGCATTTGAACTTAGTGTAGATCGGTTTACTTAATGCTCTGCAGCGTGCGCCGGTAAGCGCCGCTGTTGTAAGTACTCCACGCGGTGAAGCCGCGTTTCTCCCGGTAAAGCTGATAAGCGAAATCGATGTTTGCCTTGCAATCGAGCAGATCGCGCAGGTTCAAACCCGGCCGCTTCAGATGTACCGTGTTGATCTGGAAATATCCCCAGTCGAGCGTCCCATCGGAGTTGTAATGATAAGTCTCGCATCTGCCCTGGGGGTTTTCGGCCCGCTGGATGGCGAGCGCAACACGGCAGTCCGGTCCAAATTTCTGGCAGGCGTACTGCTGGTAAGCGGTTAAATTGTGATGCTGGTCCCGCTGCGCCTGAAGAGCATTCTCGGTTTTAATGCGCCGGCTTACGACCAGTGGCGACTGCAAATGGACAAGCAGAGGCGATTGGAAGCTGAAGGTATAACGCGAGTGAATCCCAAACGAAAGATACACAATCGCCGCCCCGATCACCAGTGCCAAAAGACTGATATCGAGCCTGGCACGAGAGTTTCGGCGTCGTTCGGCTTTTGGGCCCGGTGCCCTTCGCGATGCGCTCGGCCGCCGGAAGAGATCGGTAGTAAGCAGCACACGAGCCATGCGGTCACAGTTTACTGAACTTACTCTCGGCGACCGGCTGAAGTTGAGCTCCCAATTTCATTTACCGCTCGTCAGTTCCCGTCGTGCGAGAGCAATGGCTTGGTTCGAAGGTAGTTCCGCCTGGCCCGGTGCCCGCGCTTATCCGCCCAGCCTCCACGTATCGCCCGCATGCATCGCCATTGCCTTCAGGCCCTTGCTCGAGTGCGCGCGAACGGCCTCCGCCAGTCGTTTCTCTGGCTCATCGTAAGGCTCATCGGTCAATGGAAACGTACCCCAATGCACTCCCAGCACTTGCTTTGTCCCGACATCCATTGCAATCTGCAGCGCCTCTTCTGGATCCGCATGCTGGGTTTGCATGAACCACCTCGGGGCATATGCGCCGATTGGAAGCACCGCCACTATCGGCGCTTCGAAGCGCTTTCCAATCTCGCGAAAGATCGCCCCATCGCGGTAAGCAGTGTCTCCCGCGCAGTAAATCAGGCCCAACGGTGTCTCAAGCATAAAGCCGCCCCAGAGAGCCATGCGCCGGTCGCCCAAACCCCGCGACGACCAGTGATACGAGGGCACGATCGTCACACGCATCCCATTCGCTAGCGCGAAGCTGTCCCACCAGTCGCCGCTCTCGACTTCGGCCTGCGGAGTCGCCGCACGAACAATCACCTCGTTTCCTAGAGGTGTGATCATGTGCGCCCGATGATCCCGCCAGAGCCGCGCGAGCGTCGTGTTGTCGAGATGGTCGTAGTGATTGTGGCTGAGCAAGACCGCATCGATCCGCGGTAGCTCTTCCAGCCGGATAGCCGGCGCGTTATGCCGGCGCGGGCCGGCCCAGCGAAGCGGGCTCGCCCGTTCGGACCACACCGGATCGACCAGCAGATTTGTACCCGCCACCTGGATGAGCAGCGAAGAGTGACCGACCAATGTGATCTCGAGGCCGTCAACCGTCTCCGGCGGACGAACGGTTGCCCGGCCAGGAACACTCGCCGGCCACTTCGATCTCTCGCCTTTGAATCGCCAGCGTAGAACGTCGAGCAGAGTTTTGTCCGAAGCCGGGAGCCCGGGATGAAAGAAGCGTTCGCCGTCGAAGTGATCCGACGATGGCCCGCTGTAGTAGCGATTGCTCACTTGGCTCTCGCCAGCTGCTGCCACTCCGCCATCGGCTTGTCTTTCCAATGCTTGCTGAAATTCTCCAGGCCCATGAACGTGCGCGAGTGCATCCGGTCTATATAGATACTGCCCTCCAGATGATCGATCTCATGCTGCAGAATCCTCGCATACCAGCCCGACGCTTCGATTACCTTCGCGTCTCCTTTGTGATCAAGGCAGTTCACCTTCACTGAGCGGGCCCGCGGCACCAATGCCGTATAGCCGGGCAGGCTCAGGCATCCTTCAAAAAAGTCGACCGCTCCCTCGTCTTTGGTCGTGATCTTCGGATTGATGATTACGTGAAAGGGCACGGGCCGCCGGTCCCGCTCTTTCAGCACCTCCGCCGAAACCTCCTTCGTGTATTCGGGCTTGTCCTCTATCACGGCAATCCGCAGCGATACTCCCACCTGCGGCGCCGCCAGTCCCACGCCAGGCGCTTTGCGCATCGCCTCGCGCATGCCTTCAATCAGCTGCTGGATTTCGCGCCGTCGAATCTCTTTCACATCCAGATCGCGGGCCACCTGCCGCAATACCGGCTCACCCACCTGGATAATTTGCAGTTGCGTCATGCTTGAGAGAAATTGTAGCCGCCGTCGTAAACTCGTCCACACGTGGCTACAACACAGATCCCCGAGCCTCCCAAATCTAAGATGCCTGCCGCTGCTCGATGGCCGGCTATTGTTGCTCTTTTTGGTACTGCCGGACTTTATCTCACTCTTCCCGAACGCCTGACCGCCGGACCCAGCTGGCTTCTCCTGGTCGTCGTTTCGCTGCTCTTGATTCCGACTCTTGCGGCGCGCAGGTACGGCCGCCCCAAACTCAACTTTATCTTTGGGCTTTTGCTCTCAGCGGCACTCACGCTTTCCATGATCTGGTCGCTCGGGATGCTGATCTCCGGATTGCCCGCCAAGCGCGAGGCGCCCAACGAACTACTTCGTTCCGCAGTCGCTCTCTGGGCGACGAATGTGCTGGTGTTTGCGTCCTGGTACTGGCGTCTCGATGCGGGCGGCCCTCATCTGCGCGATCGCCGCGAGTTCCATACCGACGGCGCGTTTCTCTTTCCGCAGATGGTTCTGCCGCCGCAGATGGCCTCGCACGAGGGGCCGTGGAAGCCCGGTTTCGTCGATTATCTTTTCCTCGCCTTCAACACCAGTACGGCCTTCTCACCTACCGACGTGCCTGTCTTGTCACCCTGGGCCAAGCTCCTGATGATGATCCAAAGCCTGATCTCACTCGCTACCATCGCGATCCTCGCCGCTAGGGCGATCAACATCTTGTAATCAGGATCGGTCTTGTTTCGGGGTCGCTCTTGCGTGTTGAATGACTGCTCAGGGAAGCCGGTTGGGCGGGTTGTAAGGGGTTTACAGAAGAGTTGTTATGGGTTGGGCTTAGTGCTGAGGGGGATGCTAGCGGAACAACCTTTTCTTCCCTGAGCGAGTCATCATTACGCGCAAAGAACTAGCATTCTCAATGCCAAACATCCGCTCCAGTATTTACTTCTATTTACGTCGTTCCGTAAAGAAGCATCTGAACCTTTTACCGTGTCGAACTAGAAATTTCTTACCGCTGCTCCGGCAGATGTTCCGGCAGCACCGAGTTTCTCCCCACTTGTCCGGCCCGCGCTTCTTCCAAAGAGACGTTGTTCGCATGCAGCGTCGTCCCGAGTGTCTGATCGAGCGCCACCCGCGCATTGCTGTAGCTGACAAGCGCCGCCACCTCCGTTGATTGTGCAGTCGCCAGATCCCGCTGCTGCTGCACCACCAGGAAAGTGGTCGATGCTCCCAGAGCAAACTTCTTCTGTTCCGCATCCAGCAGCTGCTGCTGAAGAACCCGGTTCCTCACCGCCGCTTGATACCGCACACGGGCCTGCTGCAGTCCGATCGATTGATTCGAGACATCCACTGCGACCTGGTTGATATCCTTCTTCGTTTGCAGCTCCGATTGCCGCATCGATAACTGGTCAATCGCGTAGTCTGCCTGTGCCTGCCGGTTTCTGCCATACGCAGAGAAGAACACTCCGCCGTTCTGCGAAGGAAAATTGCGCCTGATCATCTGTCCTAAGGCCGTTCCAATGCCACCCTGGAAATACTTGTCCGGCACCTCGCAAAACTGCCCGGGGCTGCCGATTCCCGGCGGGCATTTGATAATTCCAGGCGGGATCACGCCCGTCCCGCCCGTCAGTCCCGCGGCGCCTTCCAGCGGAACAACCTGCGGCGCTCCCGAAAGACCTTGCGTGCTCGCCGAAACGATTCCTACCAGCTGTGGAAGAACCCCGTTCGATGTATTCAGCGCGTTAGTTTGAAGGTTCTGCAGATTGAGCTGTTCACCCTTTAGGTCAGCCCGGTTCGCCAGAGCCGTCGCCACCAGTTGCTTCATCGGCGGCAGCTCATCTTTCTCAGGCACTACAATTCGGTCAAGCGGCACAATCTCCGCTTCGGCAATCAGCGGATCGGCGAGCCCGTTGCGGCTAAGCACGTTCTTCAACTGCACTTGCTGCTGAGCGAGCGTTGTCTCCGCCACCACCAGATCCTGCTGACTCGAGGCCACCTGCGCTTCCGCGGTGGTCACGTCAATCGGCGCCATCGTTCCGATCTGAACCTGCTTCTTGTTGTTCTCGAAAAACTGCGCCGCAACATCCACCGCCGTCCGCTTGGCGCGGACATCCTCATACTCGGCAGCCAGCCCGTAGTACAGATTCAACACGTTCGCCACTGCGCCCAGCACTTCGGTCTGCAGAGTGTAATCGTCGATCTTTAAGTTGAGTTTCTGAACGGTAATGCTGCGGCTGTTGAGCGCCACACCGAATCCTGCCAGCAGGTTGTGCCGCACTTGGATCTGCAGCGTCGTGCCGTTTGTCGGATTCAGAATATCTGACGGCACGTTCTCTTGCAGGTAAGAGTCGTTGTAAGTCAAGGTGACATCGCCGCCGGTGATCAGGCCCTGGCTGATGCTCTCGGTGTAATTGTGTTTGCCCTGAATCCAGTTCGTCGTCCCCGTCTGCCTGGTGTTGGATGACGGTGTCGAAACGTGGCTGTACGACTGCGTGTGCTGGAAAACGGGATCGAGCACCGGCGTCACCGAACCGATCTGCGTAATCGTCGCGCCGACTGCGTTGCCATTGCTCGAGTTGTTGCCGCCCGAGCTCACCCCGGCCGCCGACTGGCTGCCCGCCACGCCCTGTCCGCTCGCTACCTGTGCCGCTTGGCTTGTACCGCTCGGCACACCTGGGAGCGCGCCTCCTGCCTGCGCGCGTTCAAGGTTCCATACGCCGAGCAGCGGGTTGTAGCGATCGATCTCTAAATCGATATCGTTTTCTAAAGCCAGCGCCACCGCATCCTGCGAAGTCAGATAGATCTTACCGGCGCGCAGCAGATCCTGCAGCCTTCTCGTATTGCGCAAACGGGCAGGCGGCACGCTTACCGCCTCATACGGCCGCACGACGATAAATCCTGTCGGCTTCTGCGGCGCAATCACCTGCTGCCCCCACGCGGTCATCGCCACGCAGGCCAAAGCAACGAGCTGCCTCATTGCCTCGGCTCCGCGGCCGGTAAATTCGCCGGCAGCACCGAGCGGCGTGCCACGTGCCCCGACTCCGCTTCTTCCAGCGAGATATGATTCACATCGAGCGTCGTTCCCAGCGCCTGGTCAAACGATATTCTGGCGTGGCTGTAGTTCGCGAGCGACTGCGTCTCTGTGCTCTCGGCGGCTGCCAATGTTTGCTGGTCCTGCACCACCTGAAACACGGTCGATGCGCCGAGCGTGTACTTCTTCTTGTCCGCATCGAGCGTCTGCTGTTGCAGAATCCGCGCCTTTACCGCCGATTCGTACCTGACGCGCGCCTGCCGCAAGCCGATCACCGCATTCTGCACATCCACTCGAACTTGATTCGTCTGCTTCTGTAATTGAAGCTCCTGTTGCCGCAGCCCCAGAGCCGTCGTCGCATAGTCCGATTGAGCCGCGCGATTGCGCAGCGGAATGTTTAACGATAATCCGGCCGAGTAACTCGGGTAATTCCGTCGGAAGATCTGCCCTAGTACGTTGCTGTAGCCGCCCACAATGAACGGATCCGTGCCCGCTCCCGCCACCGCGTCTCCCGACAAACCGCGATTCGTCAGGTCTGCGAAAACCTGCAGAGTTGGCTTCAATTCGTTTTTCACCGCCACCAGATTGATCTTCTGGCTGTCGATGTTGATGTTCTGCGTCAGAATCTCCGTTCGCCGCCCCATGGCCTCTTTCACCAGTTCGTCCAGCGGCTTCATCTCGTCTTTCTCGGGCACCTGAATGGTGTCGAGCGGCACAATGCGCACCTCCGCCAAGAGCGGATTCGCCACGCCGTTGCGGCTCAAAGCGTTCTTCAGAACAGTTTCCTGCTGCAGAAGATTGGTCTGCGAGATGAGAAGGTCCTGCTGGCTCGAGTAAACCTGCGATTCCGCCCTTGTCACCTCAATCGGAGCCAGCGTGCCGATCTGCACCTGCTTTTTGTTGTCTTCATACAACGCCTGCGCCGTCGCAAGCTCGTCTTTTCTCGCCTTTACATCCTGATTGAAGCTGACCAGATCCCAGTACAGATTCAGGATCGACGAGACGGTCGTGATCACCTGCTGTTTGAACTGCAGCGCTGAAGCCTTTTCGTTGTTCTTCGAAACTTTGATATTGCGTCCCAGCACCGCTCTGCCGAAACCCAGCAGCAGGTTCTGCGTCACTGTGAGATCCAGGTATGCCGAGCTATACGGATTCACATCGTAAGCCTTGCTGTTGTATTTGTCGTACGTACTTCCGTAAGTGAGCTGCCCGAATAAGCCGAAGTCCGTGTACTGGCTGTACGAGGTCTGATATTGCCTCTGCTGCGTAATCAAAGCCGTAGTTCCTGTGAGGAATGTATTGCTGAACGGGCTGGTGAAGTGGCCGAAGTTCGAATAGAAACTCAGGCTTGGATCCAGGTTGGGGATCGCGGGACCAATCTGCGTCAAAACTCCGCCGCTGGCACTGGTGGCCGCCGAAGCCGTGGCGCCGCTCGCATTCAAGCTCACCCCTGTCGTGCTTACGCTAGTCGGTCCCTGTGCCACGCTAACGCCCACGTCTCGCAGCAACCCGCCGCCCTGAGCGCGCAAGCTGACCTCTTTCGTCAGCAGCGGCCCATAGCGCTGAATCTCGATGTCGAGATTATTCTCGAGCGCCAATGCCATCACGTCCTGCGCGGAAAGGTACAGGTTGCCGGCCCGCACGAGCGCCTCCAGCCTGTCGGAGTTGGCCAAATTGATCGGCGGGATTTCAGGCCTTTGATAAGGCCGCGTCAACCACCCGAGCCCCCCTCTCGGCGGATCGATTCGTATCGCCGTCTGAGCCGGCAGCATCCCATTGAACATCAGAGAAATGCACAGTGAGGACAGGAAAGCTTTCAATCGTCTCATCAATTCGTTTTTGGAACCTTCATGACTCGCAACCGGTCGCATCTCTTCGATCGATCAGGCGCGCCGACCACCATCACCCAGCACTCGTAAGCCAGTGCTAATGAGAACGCGGCTCCATCCGGCCGAGTTCCCGCTTATTTCTCGAATCCTCATGGTATCGCAGCAAAGCACGGCGGTGCCCAACTCGTGCCTTGGTTCCAACTAGTTCATTTATAAGCGCATCCGGCTTGCACCCAAATGGAAAAGCAATTACGATTGTCCGCTTTTGGGACGACACGAATCGCTTCAGGAGAGGCGCGCCCTGCTATGCTTTCGGCTGAATGGAACCGTCCGTCATGCAGTTGTTCGAACAAACTGGCGCTTATCTGCACGGTCATTTCCGCCTGACTAGCGGCCTTCACAGCGAAGAGTACCTGCAATGCGCCAAGGTTCTCGCGTATCCGCCTTACGCCGAGCGTTTCGGCCGTGAGTTGGCCTCGCGGCTGCAACCGCTGCTATCTCAGAAAAGGCCCTCAGCTGTGGTCTCACCTGCCATCGGCGGCATCGTCATCGGCCACGAGGTGGCGCGTGCTCTGAATACACGGTCCCTCTTCACCGAACGCGACCCGGCGACGAACGAAATGAATCTCCGCCGCGGCTTTTCGGTCGAGCCCGATGAACCGGTTGTCGTGATCGAAGACGTAATCACTACCGGCGGCAGCACGGCCGATGTCATTCGCGTTCTTCAGTCTCTCGGCGCTCAGGTGGTGGCCGCCGGGTCCATCATCGATCGCAGTAACGGCCGGGTTGACCTGGGGCTGCCCCGCGTCGCCCTTGAAACTCTCAATCCTGTCGCCTACGCCCCCGAGGATTGCCCGCTCTGCCGCCAAGGCGTGCCGGTGTCGAAGCCTGGCTCCCGCCGAAACTAAACGTGAGCATCGATCCGCCCATCTTTCCGCGCCACATCTTTCCGGGACCGGTATTTTCGCTAAAAGGAACCTACGTCTCTCCGCGCCGCATCTCTCCGACTCGCATCTCTCCGATTCGCGCCTTTCTGAGCCGCGAGCGGCAGGGAGCGGTCTCTTCGTTGAAACGCACCCACTTCTCTCCGAGCCACGCCTTTCCGGGCCGCGACCGGCAGGGAGCGGTCTCTTCGCAAAAACGAACCCACACCCCTGAATGAGAATTCTCCGTTTCGAAGTCGCCTACGACGGAACCGATTTTCACGGTTGGCAGGTTCAACCCGGCCTCCCCACCGTGCAGGGCATTCTGCAGGACGTAATCGGAACCATCGAAGAGAAGCCCGTTCAGGTCCTCGGCTCAGGTCGTACCGATGCTGGCGTCCATGCCTTGGCGCAGGTAGCAGCCGTGGCGCTCGATAACCCGATCCCGCCCGATAATTTCCGTCGCGCCGTCAACCGCCTGTTGCCTTCCTCCGTCCGCATCTCGAAAATTAGCGAAACGAACCCAGACTTCCATCCCCGCTTCCACGCTCGCCGGAAGACCTACCAGTACCGGATCTATCGCGACGAGGTCTGTTCGCCCTTCCTCCGCCACTTTGTCTATCATCTTCCCTACCCTTTGAACGAAGCCGCCATCGCCGAAGCAGCGCCTCTCCTGGAGGGCGAGCACGATTTCACTTCCTTTGCCGCCTGCGACAAGACAGATGCCGTCGCCGGTTCGAGGCGTCGGACTATCTTCGGATCTGCTTGCGCTCGCGAGGAGAATATTCTGGCTTATACCGTGACCGGCTCCGGTTTTCTCAAGCACATGGTGCGAAACATCGTCGGAGTCCTGCTCGAGGTCGGAAAAGGGAATCTCAGTCAGGCCGATCTGCTGGCCAGGCTTAAGCCCGCCTCCGGCATCCTTCCGGGTCCCGCCGTCCCGGCTTGCGGCTTGTTCCTCGTGTCGGTCGATTACGATGGCCCTAAGAACGAGTTCGTTCGGTAATGTCAATGAAGTCGTTCGGAAAGATACTCGTTGCCAATCGCGGCGAAATCGCCGTCCGCGTCATCCGCGCTCTGCGCGAGATGCAAATCGCGAGCGTCGCCGTCTTCTCTGAGGCCGATCGCCGCTCTCTTCATGTCCAGATGGCGGACGAAGCCGTTTGCATCGGCCCGGCCGCTTCGTCTGCAAGCTATCTGTCCCAGCAGCGAATCCTGGAAGCTGCCCGGCTCACCGGCGCAGAGGCCATTCATCCCGGCTACGGCTTTCTCAGCGAGAACGCCTCCTTTGCCCGCGCCTGCGGGGAACAGGGCATCAAGTTTATCGGTCCCGACTGGCGCACCATCGAGCAGATGGGCTCTAAGACCGCCGCCCGCAGCGCTGCCATCGCCGCTGGCGCTCCCGTTGTGCCCGGTACCGAATCGGCCATCTCCGGCGCCGAGCAGGCCCGCGCCACCGCTGCCGCTATCGGCTACCCGGTTCTGCTCAAAGCGTCCGCTGGCGGTGGCGGCAAGGGCATGCGCCGGGTTGATTTTGAAACCGACCTGCTGGCCGCTATGCGTTCCGCTGCCAGCGAAGCTGAGCGGGCCTTCGGCTCCGGAGAGATCTATCTCGAGAAGCTCATCGAGCGCCCCCGTCACATCGAGATTCAAGTTCTCGGCGACGAGCACGGCCATCTAATCCATCTCGGCGAGCGGGAATGCTCCATCCAGCGCCGCCACCAGAAGATCGTTGAGGAGTCTCCGTCGCCTCTCATCCTGGCTCGCCCCGAGCTGCGCGAGCAAATCGGGGAGGCTGCGCTCAAAATCGCCAGGGCCGCCAATTACTTCAATGCCGGAACGCTCGAGTTCCTCGCTGACCAGCAAGGCAACTTCTACTTCCTCGAGATGAATACCCGCCTGCAGGTCGAGCATCCCGTCACGGAATGGGTCACGGGCATCGATCTTGTCGAGTGGCAGATCCGCATCGCGGCCGGCGAGCGGCTCACCATCCGACAGGAAGATGTTCGCTGGACCGGTTCCGCCATCGAGTGCCGTGTCTATGCCGAAGATCCAGCCAACAACTTCTTTCCCAGCCCTGGCACGATCGCCCAGTACATCGAGCCATCGGGCCCGGGCGTTCGGGTCGATGGCGGCGTCTACGCAGGCTGGAATGTACCAATCGAATACGATCCGCTGCTGGCCAAGCTCTCCGTGTGGGCGGATACTCGCGCTGGCGCGATCGAACGTATGCGGCGCGCCGTCGAGGAGTTCCGCGTCGTCGGCATCACAACCAACCTTCCGCTCTTCAGCCGGCTCGCGGCCGATGAACGTTGGCAGGCAGGCGATCTCGACACAGGCTTTGTCGAGTACCTGCTGGCTCAGCCTCCGCCTTCGCTGGCCGGGTCTCAGTCTCGGCTCATCGCGGCCATCCTCGCCGCCGCCTGCGCTTCACAGGGAACCGCTCCTCAAGGATCCGGCAACGGGCAGCCCATGGTCGAAAATAGCCGCTGGCGCTCTGCCGGCATTGAGAGCCTGCTGCGATGAGCACCGGCCGTAAACTGAAGCGCCGCGTCACGCTCGACGGAGCCGAAAGCCTGCTCGAGCTGCAGATCGAACACGGCGAGGCGGTCTTCACTCTGCACGGAGCCATCGAAGCCGAAGGCAAAGCATCGATTGCCGAGATCGCACCGGGCGTCTTCTCCGTTTTGCTCGGCGCTGCGAGTTTCACCACGCATGTCCTGCGGCAGGGCAGTGCGCTCGAGATCACGGTTGGCCACAGTCGCTACTCGGTGGAAGTCGTCGACCCGCGCGATCGTCCTTCGGATGCCCGCCAGCACGCTGCTTCGGGTCCAGTCGAAATCCGCGCTCAAATGCCCGGCAAAGTCGTCAAGATCCTCGTCGAGCACGGAGCCGCCGTTGCCGCCGGGCAAAGTCTGCTCGTAGTCGAAGCGATGAAGATGCAAAACGAAGTAAAAGCGCAGCGGGAAGGCGTCGCCGGAAAGATCTATGTCGCCGAGGGCGCTACCGTTGTTGCAGGCGAGAAACTCATGCTCATCGAGTAGCTCTCGTAACTAAATGGCAAACCGGGATTGTAAGTATTGCGGCGGCACGGGCTGGCTGGTGGTGGAACAGGGCGATATCTCTGCGGCTAACCGCTGCGAGTGCGTTGCCGAGACTGAAGCCAAAGCGATTGAAGCGAGCTCGCAGGTTCCGGAGAACTATCGCAATGCCTCGTTCGACAACTTCTATCTGCCGCACGAGAATCCGATGGCTTCCCGCCAGTTGCAGCGGGCCATGCTCCCCATCAAGGCGTACGCCAATAATTTCCCCGTCTTAAAAGACAAGTTGGGGTTGTTGCTCGTCGGCTCTCAAGGGGTTGGGAAAACTCATCTGGCCGTCGCAGTGCTGCGCGAAATCATCGCGCGCGGCCACGGCGGCATCTTCTTCGACTATCAGAACCTGCTCGAGCGGATCCGATCCGGTTACAACGAGAAAATGGGAATGAGCAACCGCGAGGCTTACCAGACAGCCTTGGATGCGGAAGTTCTTCTGCTTGACGACCTGGGAGCTCACCGGGTGACCGATTGGGTGGAAGACACCGTCACCTCGATCATTACCTACCGCTGCAACAACCGGAAGCCGTTCATCGCCACCACCAACTTCCCCGATCCCGATATGGGAGGCACATCCATTGAAAAGGCTCCTCCGGGCGCGGCTTCGAAGTACCTGATCCACGACACTCTGGAGGAGAGAATCGGGCCAAGGGCGCGATCTCGTCTATTCGAGATGTGCACCATTGTCCAGATGTGGGGTCTGGCGGACTACCGCCAGAAACCCCGGCGTTAGGACTTTAGGCAGTGGCGGTAGCGCCGAAACTCGCTACGGCCGCCTTCTCGTCATCGAAGGCAGGAAAAATCGTGTGCAGTTTGGTAATCTGCATCAGATCTTTCATTTTCCCCTGCAGATGAAGCAGCTTCAGCGCCCCACCCTGATTCGTGGCGGTCGTATAAGCGCCCACCAACTCACCCAGCCCGGCGCTATCTACATACCCGACTTCGGACATATTGAGCACGATGTTTTTCGTCCCTTGAGACAGCAGCGACCGCAATTCGTCGCGCAGAATCCCGGTGTTCTCGCCGAGAGTAATTTTTCCGTTGAGATCGACGATAGAAACGTCCCCAACCTTACGAACCTTCGCAGTAAGCGCCATTCAAAGCTCCTTTACCTAACTTGCAGCGTTTCATTCTAACTTATCCTGCCTAGCGAATGTCTCGTGACAGTGGTATTACAAGTACCTTTCCGCGTCCGTCGCTAAACTGTCAATGATGAAGTTGGGAGTAGATTTTGGAACAAACCGTACCGTTATTGCCGCGGCAGACCGGGGGAATTACCCTTTAGTTTCGTTCGAAGCGCCCGATGGCACCTCGTCCGATTGGTTCCCGACCTTGGTTGCTGTGCGTGGCGACGAGCGGCGGTACGGTTGGCAGGCCTGGGAGCTGCAGGCCGATGACTCGTGGACAGTCATCCGGTCCATCAAACGCCTGCTGGAGGATGCCGGCCCGGGAACGATTCTCGATTTAGGCGAGATGAAGGTGAAATTAATTGACCTGCTGCACGGTTTCGCCGGCGCCCTCTGCAATAGCCTGCGTGAGGGTTCGAACCTGAGGCTGAAGCCCGGCGAGCCGATTGAAATCATGCTGGGCGTGCCCGCTCATGCCAACAGCAACCAGCGCTTCCTCACGGTCGATGCCTTTCGTTCCGCGGGCATTCGCATTCTCGGCGTTCTCAACGAGCCGAGTGCGGCGAGTATCGAGTTCGGCCATCGCCAGCGTCAGGGCAAAGCGAGTCAAGAGACCATCCTGGTCTATGACCTCGGTGGCGGCACGTTCGATGCCTCTCTCGTCGCGCTCGACGAGAATATTCATCACGTGATCGCCTCGGAAGGCATCCCCACTATTGGCGGCGACGACTTCGATCACATTCTGGCCGATCTCGCCCTTGAGGCGGCGGAGGTGAGCGAGGCCGAGCGTGACAGGTTGCCGGCGGCCGCCTGGTTCCGTCTGCTCGATGAATGCCGCGTGAAGAAAGAATCGCTGAACCCGAATTCCCGCCGTCTGTCAATCGACCTCGAGCACGCCAACCCCGAATGGGGCGCAGTTCAGGTTTCGGTGGCCGAGTTTTACGAGGCTGCCCGTCCACTCGTTGACGAAACGATCAGCGTCGCCGAAGATCTGCTCGCAGGCGAGAGCGGCGAGTTCGAAGCGCTGTACATCACAGGCGGCGGCAGCGAGCTTCCGCTGGTCGCGCGTGCGCTGCGGGAGCGTTTCGGAAGGCGCGTTCGCCGCTCCGCTTACGCTCGCTCGGCCACAGCCATCGGCCTCGCCATTCAGGCCGGGCAGCCCGATTCCTATAAGCTCAGCGATCTGCTTTCGCGCTACTTCGGCGTTTGGCGTGAAGCTGACCGCGGTTCGCGCATCATCTTCGATCCTCTGTTTGAAAAGGGAGTTCCGCTTCCTCCGCCCGGCGAGCCCGCGCTCACCATCAAGCGCGAGTATTCTCCGGTGCACAACATCGGCCACTTCCGATTCCTCGAGTGCAGCCATCGCACGGAGGACGGTGTGCCCAATGGCGAGGTCACGGTTTGGGATGAGATCCGATTCCCGTTCGATCCGAGTCTTCAGCAATCGACTGATCTGACCGGGATGGCCGTTGGCTTTTCCCACACTGCGCCCTTGCAGCACATCGAAGAAACGTACGAATGCGATGGCGGCGGCGCAATTACCGTTACCATCGCAAACCGGTCGTCCGGCTACTCCCGGACTTACCGCCTCGGCCGTTGGTCGAAGGATAGCCAGACTGTCAAACCGGCGGCACGCCGCAAGAAGGCGGCCGGGGCTGCTGCTTCCGCTAAAGGCTAGCGCTGCTCGGGCCGGGCAGCGTTAGCGCGCATTTTCGTTCCCTGCAATAGCTGCTCGAGCTTCGATCCGGCCACGATCATCGTCTCGTTCCGCTCGGGGCCGTTCGAGACCGAACCGATCTCAACACCCGTCTTCTCTGCTATGAAGGCAAGGTACTGCTGCGCCGCTTGAGGCAGTTCGTCTATACAGGCCATGCCCTGCGTCGAAGTCTTCCAGCCCGGCAAGCGTTTCGAAAATGGGCTTGATCGCTTCCATGCGGCGGGTGCTCGCCGGCATGTGCGTGATACCGATCGCCATCAACTTCGTAAGCGACGCACACCGGAATCTCGTCGAGGTCGTCGAGCACGTCGAGCTTTGTGATGATCAGGCTGTCGAAGCCATTCACTTCCGCCGTGTAGCGCAGCAGCGGCACGTCGAACCAGCCGCAGCGCCGCGGCCGGCCTGTGACGGAACCAAATTCGTTGCCCCGCGCGCCGAATCTCTTCGCCTACCTCCGTGAGATCTTCAGACGGAAACGGACCCGCGCCGACGCGCGTGATGTATGCCTTCGAAACCCCGACGATGCCGTCGATCTTGGTCGGGGCCACGCCGGTTCCCGTGCAAGCTCCTCCTGCCGCCGCGCTCGAGCTCGTGACAAACGGATACGTTCCGAAATCGATGTCGAGCATGGTGCCCTGCGCGCCTTCGAACAGGATGCTCTTCCCATCGCTGATCATGCTGATTGAGCAGATGCGACGTTTCGCAGGCCAGCGGCCGGATCTGGTCTGCAGAACGGCTGGTACTGCTCGAGGATCTCGTCGAAGTCTCCCGGGTCGGCTATCTGAAACGCGTCCGCAATGAGCTGCTTGTCTTCCGCCAGAGCGCGGTAGAAGTTGGGGAAATCGATATCCACCAGGTCCGCCAATGCGGATGCCGCGGCGAGCGATTTTGTCTTCGTAGCAGGGGCCGATCCCGCGCGAGGTCGTGCCGATCGGCATGCGGTCTGGCGGCTCTCTGAAATTTTCTCGATCGTCCGGTGAAACGGGAAAATGACGTGCGCGCGGTTACTGATTTTCAGCTGCGACCTCACATCGACGCCCGCCGCTTCGAGCCCCGCAATCTCCTCGAGCAGGGCCGCCGGATCGATCACCACGCCATTCCCGATGACCGCCAGCACGCCCGGGCGCAAAATGCCGCTCGGGATCAGTTTCAGAACAAACTTCTGACTCCCGATGAAAACAGTGTGCCCGGCATTATGGCCGCCCTGGTAGCGCGCTACGGCATCAAATTTTTCGGAGAGCAGATCGACGATTTTGCCTTTGCCTTCATCGCCCCATTGTGCCCCGAGCACAATTAGATTACTCATGGCTTTACTAGCCCAAACTTCAAAACTCCCGATTGTACCGCAGATCAACTAATTTCCTTCAGAATCACAAACTTGCCTGTGATACTCTTGACGACTGATGCAGATGTGTGGCGTCTTTACGGCGCTTGGTCCCGGCGTTTTTCACCACCTCGTCCGTGGCATTTCGATTGGCAAGCTCAGGACGTATCAGGTCTACGAGCGATTCAAATTGCGTGCGCGCTTAATACAAGCTGAATTCGGAAGCTCTTCGCAAAGCCGAACCGAAGTTTTGGGCTCGCATTGAAGCAGGTGAAGAAGATTTCGCAACCGATCTCTCGCAGGTTTTTCTGCTGTCGCATCTCGACATGATCGTCGATGTGCTCGACTTTCTCAAGATCCCGAACGAGCAGGGATTCTTCGATAAGGATCTGAAGCCGGAACGATTATTTGACCGAGGGCTGGCAGAGCGCGTGTGTTCGAAGCAGTTTTCCGGCAAGTATCCGCGTGAAATTTTGCTGTTCTATATCAACCATCTGGATTGGGAACTGACCAAAGCGGAACAGGTATTCCTGCCCGCCGCCTGAAGAACGACATGGAGGACCTGAAAACTTTTCACGATCAGGTGAAGCAGGGTGACCTGAATGGCGTGCGTGCCGCCCTCGCTGCCGACCCATCATTGCTCGACATGCCGAACGAAGCCGGCCAGACTGCCTTCCTGCTGGCGAAATATTACCGGCACAATGACGTCGCAGATTTTCTGCTGAGCCTGAAGCCGAAGCTAGACAGGTTCGATGCCTGCGCCGCCGGATTAACCGAAGTGGTGCTGGAGGAAGTCGATCGCGATCCAACGTTCCTGGAAAGCTACAGCCCGGATGGCTGGACACCGCTGCACCTGGCTGCCTTTTTTGGTCACCCGGAACTGGTGAAAGGACTTCTCAACCGGGGCACGGCAGTCGATGTCCGCTCGACAAATCAGCATGGCAAATACCCCTTTGCATGCCGCCGCCGCCGGGCGAAGTCTGGCCACGATGAAGCTGCTGCTTGAAAATGGCGCCGATCCGAATGCTCGTCAGAGTGGTGGCTGGAGTGCGCTCCATTCCGCTGCCCAGATGGGCAGCCTCGAGATGGCTCAGCTTTTGCTGGCGCATGGCGCCGACGTGCAGGCCCGGGCCGACAATAATCAGATCTCCGCTCGATATGGCAATGGTGCATGGCCACGGACCGGTGACGATGCTGCTGGAAGAGTCGGGTGCGCAGCTGCAATAATAGCCGCTGCCTGTCTCGGTCCCATGCTTGATTCGCAACTAGAAGAACTGCGCCGGTCGACATTGGCCGCCTTTGCGTCCGCCAGCGGCATCGCCGAGCTGGAAGAGTCGCGCGTCCAGGCGCTGGGGCGAAAAGGGACGCTGGCTGCCATCAGCAAAGAGTTCGGGAAGCTCACGCCGGAAGATCGAGCGCGGCTCGGCAAGCTGCTCAACTCTGTCAAGCAGGATCTCGAAAGTGAGTACGAATCGAAGAAGCAGCGTTTCGACAGAAGCGCTCTGGCAGAACGTCTCGCGCGAGAGTGGATCGATGTCACGCTTCCCGCCCCTGGCGTACGTCCGGGCAGCCTGCATCCGATTACTCAAATTCAGGAAGAGATCGAAGACCTCTTCACATCGCTCGGGTTTGCGGTTCTAGACGGACCGGAGGTCGAGACCGAGGAGAACAATTTCGATGCGCTGAACATCCCGCCCACTCATCCCGCGCGTGACATGCAGGATACGTTCTGGTTATCGAACGGCGCTCTGCTGCGCACGCACACATCGCCGGTCCAGGTCCGCGGCATGCGAAAGCTCGGTCCGCCGCTGCGCATGATCGCACCCGGCCGCACGTTCCGCAACGAAGAAGTGGACGCTTCGCACGACCATACTTTCTATCAGCTCGAAGGCATGATGGTCGATCGCGATGTTTCGGTGGCTAATCTGATCTATTTCATGAGGACTCTGCTGAGCAGCGTTTTCCGCCGCGATGCGCACAGTCCGGCTTCGTCCCGGATACTTTCCGTTTGTCGAGCCGGGCTTCGAACTCGACATTCAATGCCTGATTTGCAATGGCGCGGGCTGCCCGGTGTGTAAACAGAGCGGCTGGGTAGAGCTCCTTCCGTGCGGGCTGGTGCACCCAAATGTGCTGCGTATGAGCGGCATCGATCCGGACGAGTGGGGCGGCTTTGCCTTTGGGCTTGGCCTGACGCGCCTGGCCATGATGCGCTTCGGGATCGACGATATTCGCCAGATACACGGCGGAGATCTTCGCTTCCTCACGCAATTCTGATCCGATCGGAGACAATCTAGCTTGAAGTTTTCATACGGATGGATCCGCGAGCTTGTCCCCGGCCTGGCCACGGACCCCCTGGATCTCGAGCGGCTGATCACCATGAAGACCGCCGAGTGCGAGGGAGTCGAGCCGGTCGAGGGAGCGCGCGACTGGATCATCGAGATCGACAACAAGAGTCTGACGCACCGCCCCGATTTGTGGGGCCACTACGGGATGGCTCGCGAAGTGGCGGCCATTACGAAGAACAAGCTGCTCGATCCGGTAGATCTCACGCTTCTACCTGCAACCGGGGAACCGGAAATCAAAGTCGAGATCGCTGACTATGCCTTTTGTTCCCGGTACAGCGCGCTGGCCTTCGAGAATGCGTCCGTTGCTTCTTCGCCAATCGGCTTGCAGAGCCGCCTCGAGAGCGTAGGGCTTAGCAGCATCAATGGAATTGTAGATGTGACGAATTACGTGCTGGCCGAGCTTCCGCAGCCGATGCATGCTTTCGATCGAGATAAGCTTTCCGGTGCCACCATCTTCGTTCGACTGGCGCGCCGAGGCGAGCAACTGCGCGCGCTGAACGGCGAGACTTACGAGCTGAGTGAATCGGATCTGGTGATTGCCGATGCCGCCGGGCCTGTGGCTTTAGCGGGAGTAATTGGAGGCGCGGATAGCGCAATCTCCGAGACAACGAGACGCATTGTGCTCGAAAGCGCAAACTTCCAGGCAGCGAGCATACGGTCGACTTCGGCGCGGCACAAGATTCGCACCGATGCTTCGATGCGCTTCGAGAAATCGCTGGATCCCGAAAACACGCTGCGGGGATTGGCGCGTGCCATCAGCTTACTGCGTGAAGTCTGCCCTGATATTCGTGTCTCCGGTGGAGTGACGGATGCGCGCGGCGAGGTGGCTCGCGAAAAGCTGATTGAGCTGCCGTTGAGCTTTGTCGTCCGCAAGCTCGGGATGCCATTGCACGAGGAGCAGGTCTCGGAGATTCTTCGCGCGCTCGGCTTCGGAGTTATGCAGAGTGCTCCGGCGGTGCTCACCGTTACGGTCCCAACCTGGCGCGCCACCAAGGATGTCGGCCTGAAGGACGATCTGGTGGAGGAAGTCGGGCGAATGATAGGTTATGGCGAGATCGTTCCGGTTGCGCCATTGGTGCAGTGTGTGCCGCCGCCGTCGAATCCGATGCGCGCGTATCTGCGCCGGGTTCGTCGCGACTTCGCCGGGCAAGGCTTTTCGGAGGCGCAGAACTATTCGTTTCTCACCGCGGCAGATGCGGAGCGCTTTCAACTAAGTCTGGGGGATCACATCGGCGTGCGGAACCCGGTCGCCTCGGAACTGACACATCTTCGACGCAGTCTGATTCCGGGCTTGTACAAGAATGTACTCGGCAATGCGCGGCGCTACGCCGAAGTCCGGCTGTTTGAGATCGGGAGTGAGATTCATCCGGTGCCGGGCGCTCAACTGCCGCGCGAGATTACGCATGCGGCAGCCGTGCTCTACGAGGCACAATCCGACGAGGAGACGTTCTTCGAGATGAAGCGCGTGTCAGAGTGCGTGTTCCCGCAAGCGCGGTTCAGTGCAGCCGCGGAGACAAACGCTTACGAACATCCGGCGCGCACGGCGGAGATCCATTGGCGCGGCGTTCACGTCGGCCGGCTGTTCGAGCTGCATCCATCGCTGCTCGTACAAGAAGGTCTGGAGGGTAAAGCTGTCTTTCTCGATGCCGATCTGAGTGCCTGTCTCGAGGTCGCGCGGCAGGAAACGAAGTATTCGCCCTTACGCAGATATCCCACTAGCGGATTCGACGTGTCGGCGGTAGCCGAGGCTCGAACGCCCGTGGGTGTCATTGAAGAACGCCTGTCGGCTTTGGCGGGCAGCAACTTGGCGAGTATAGATTTCGTGCGCCAGTATGCCGGGCCGCCGCTGCCGGAAGGTTATAAAAGTGTTTCTTATCATCTGGAGCTCGGCGCGCTTGACCACACCTTGACGAGCGCCGAAGGCACGGCTCTTCGCGAGGAAATCGTGCAAGGGATGCGCGACTCGGGCTTCGAGATCCGCGGCCTCGATTAACTCAGAAACAACTCGCGGATCTGTCCCCAATCGTCGACACGCCTGAATTTCGTGTCGTGCACGTTATGCGGGGCCGTGTAGAGTATTCCTTCGCCGCCGAAACGCTGAAAGTGTCGCGGGTCGTCATCGATCATGTAGTCCGCCGAGACGATGCTTTTATCGCCGCAGAAGACAACGTTGCTTGGCGGAATAAATGGGAAGTGTTTCTGCAGCCACTGAAACTTGGCTGTGAAAGAGCATGGCACGTCCATGGCAGCCGTGGTGATAAAGACTTCGTAGCGGGTCATCAGATCGCGAACGACTTCGGGGCTGCCGTCCATTACCGGAATGTCTGCAAAGAAGCCCTCGGTCTGGAAATACTCGCGCGCTCTGGGGACGTGAGCGCGGTCGATCACCTCGAATACCCGTTTGCCGTAAAAGTGCTCTTTCGTGAGGTTGAGCTTGAACTCCGCGTTGTAGAGCTTCAAGTAGTGCGCCATGGTGTCGGCTGCGACTTCGTCCATGTCGATTGCGATCCGCTGCATTCTTCTCACCGTAGCTCACTCGCTCAACTTTGCCTTGGCAAAATGAGTGTTGGCCTCCACTGTTCCTCTGCTTCCTGGTCTTTGTGCCCATCCTTCGGCTGCGCTGTGGCTGCCTGAAAGCCGAACCGTCGTGATCGCGGACGTGCATCTCGGCTACGGCTGGGCCCAGCGCCGGCGGGGAGAGCTTGGGCCGCTGGCCGACTTCCGTACACGCGAGAAGCTCTTCGCGCTGTTTGACGATCTCGAGCCCGCGCATGCGGTATTCCTCGGAGATCTGGTGCATGCGCCTCGCCCGGGGGTCGAGGAGCGTGAGTGGATTGAAGCTACCTTGCGGGAGCTCAGCCAGCGCGCCGCATTGACGGCGGTGCGCGGCAATCACGATCGGGCGTTTGCGCGCGAGTTTGCGAATCTACCGATGGAGCAGCGCGAATGGTGGTCGAACGATTCCGTAACAGCCATTCACGGTGATCGCCTGGAAGCCGCACCGGTTTCGGAGACGCAGACGCTGGTGCTGGGCCATCTGCATCCGTGCCTGGGTATTCGAGACGCAGCAGGTGCATCACAAAAACTGCCGGTCTTCCTGGTGAGCCGTTCGTGTCTGGTGCTGCCCGCGTTTTCTCCGTTCGCGCGTGGATACGACATTGCGTGCGGGCTTCCCGAGGAACTGGCGGCGTGCTTCCGAGGAGAGCCGGTTGAGACCTACGCAGCGACAGCCACACGAGTGGCGCGACTGGGGCCTTTGACCAGCACGGTCGAGAAAATGTGGGAGGCGGATCGGAGCGCGCCGGCTCGCTTCCGCCGTTCCAGAACTCGAGCCTAGTAACGACCCTTGGGCGTGCTCGCCCGCAGGGTTTGCGCCTGTTCGCGGATCGCTTGCCTCTTCCCCGCATCCAGGCGAACCAAGTTGCGAACCTGCATGCGCATGCGAGCGTTGGCTTGCAGCATTTGTTCGTGGCGCATAAGGAAGTCCCAGTAGAGAGTGGTGAACGGACAGGCATCTTTTCCCACCGCTTCATCAGGATTGTAGCGGCAGCCTTCGCAGTAGTTGCTCATGCGATGGATGTATTTGCCGGAAGCAATGTAAGGCTTCGACGCCATCAGGCCGCCGTCCGCGAATTGAGACATGCCGAGCACATTCGGCATTTCAACCCACTCGACCGCGTCCCAGTAGATCGCCAGATACCATTTGTGAATCTCGACGGGGTCTACGCCAAACAGCAGGGAGAAGAGACCGGTGACCATGAGGCGATGAATGTGGTGCGCGTAGCCGTAGGCGAGTGTCTGTCCGAGGGCCTGATGCAGACAGTTCATCTCGGTGTTGCCGTCCCAGTAAAAATCGGGGAGCTTCTCGTGCGCTTCGAGAGCGTTGCGGTGAATGTACTCGGGCATGAATGTCCAGTAGACGCCACGCACATATTCACGCCAGCCGATGATCTGCCGGATGTATCCTTCGACGGCGGCAAGCGGAGCATGACCGCGTTCGTACGCATCGGCGACAGCCATGACTACGGCATGCGGATCGAGAAGCTTGAGGTTCATGGTGGCCGAGACGCGGGAGTGATAGAGAAACGGCTCGTCGGTCCACATGGCGTCCTGATAGGAGCCGAAGTCAGGCAGACGATTGGTAACGAAGTCTTCGAGCGCCAGTTTCGCTTCGGCCGCGGTGACCGGAAGAGCGAAGTGCTCGAGCGTTCCGGGGTGGTTGGGAAAAGTTGTGTTGACGAGTTCGATCACTTCACGCGTGATCGCGTCCGGCAGAAACGCGTGCGGAGCCGGAAGCAGCAGGCCGGGCCCGGATTTGCCGAAGCTTTTGCGATTTTCGGGATCGTAGTTCCACTGGCCGCCTACGGGCTGCCCTCGCTCCATAAGCACGCCGGATTTTTTGCGCATGTCGCGATAGAAGAATTCCAGGCGCAGCTGCGGATGCTTCTTCGCCCAGATTCGGAACTCTTCCCGGGAACAATAGAAGGTGCGGTCGGGCAGAACATCGAGCGGCACGTTACTCTGTTGCGCGACGCGCTTCAACATCGCCTCGACGCGGTACTCGCCCGGTTCGGCGATCACCAGCCGCTCCGGCTTCAATCGCGTAATCGCCGAGGTCAGCTCGGCTTCGAGCTCACCGCGATTATCCGCCGCGTCCAACCGCCGATATTCGAGCGGATAACCGCCAGCGCGAAGTTCTTCGGCGAAGTGCCGCATGGCCGAGAGGAAGTAGGCGATACGGACTTTATGCGAAGGCACATAGGTGGATTCGCCCTGAACTTCGGCCATCCAGACCAGATCCGAAGAAGGCGCAAAGCCATCGAAAGCGGAGGACTGATGATTGAGCTGGTCACCGAGAACGATCACCAGATTTCGCAGCCGCGACACAATGAATTGGACGCCGGAGCAGGAGCGATTGGGGTATTAAAGCACCAGGCTCGGATGCTGACGGATCTCCATGCAGCCTTTACCGGTCGGCAGCAGTTTGCCTGGATTGAACGTGCAGTGCGGGTCGAAGAGCGACTTGAGCCGCTGTATTAATTGCAAGGTCTCTTCCGGGAATTGATGAGCCATGAGCTCCATCTTTTCCATGCCCACGCCGTGTTCGCCTGAGATCGAGCCTCCGACAGAGATGCAGAAATCGAGGATCTCTTCACCGGCCCGCTGCGCGCGTTCGAGTTCACCTGGGGCACGCGGGTCGAAGGGAAGAATGGGATGCATATTGCCGTCGCCTGCATGAAAGACGTTGCTGATCGCGATGCCGTGACGCCGGCCGATCTCTTCAATCGCCTGCAGAGTACGTGCGATCTGGGTTCGCGGGACGACGCCATCCTGCACGTAGTAGGTGGGGGTCACGCGGCCGATCGCGCCGAAGGCATTCTTACGCCCTTTCCAGAGCAGAGCCCGTTCTTCGGCGGATTGGGCAACCCGGAAGCTGCGCGCGCCGCAGGCCTGACAAACCTTTTCGATACGGCCGGAATCTTCTTCCACGGACTCGAGCAAGCCTTCGACTTCGATGAGCAGCACGGCTGCGGCATCGGTCGGATAGCCGGCGTGTGTGGCGGCTTCAACCATGCGCAACATAGGCCCATCGAGCATCTCGAGCGCGACCGGAATAATACCCTGCGCGGTGAGTTCGGCAACGGTGTTGCCGGCTTCGGCCACAGAGTTGTAGATGGCGAGCATGGTCCGGACAGCTTCAGGCGCGCGCATCAGGCGAACGCCAATTTTGGTGATGAGCGCCATGGTACCTTCCGAGCCGGTGAGCAAGCCCGCGAGATCGTAACCGGGTGCGCCCTGCGATTCGGCTCCCACTTCAATCACCGTTCCGTCGTATAAGACCGCTTCGATACTCGTGACGTGGTTGGTTGTTACCCCATGCGCGAGAGTGTGAGGTCCGCCGGCATTCTCGGCAACATTCCCGCCAATGGTGCAGGCGCGCTGGCTAGATGGATCGGGAGCGAAGAAGTACCCAAAGGGCTGGACTGCAAGCGTGATATCGAGATTCACGACGCCGGGCTGAACGAGCGCGCGTTCGTTCGGGATATCGATAGCAAGAATCCGGTTCATGCGGGCGAAGGAGATCATCATGCCGCCGGCACGAGCAATAGCTCCGCCACTGAGACCGGTTCCGGCACCGCGACCGACTATGGGCAGATGGTGTTTGGCGGCTAGCTGGACCAGCGCCACGACATTTTCGGTTGTGCGCGGAAAAACAACGACATCAGGTGGCGCCTTGTCGACGCCGCCATCATATTCGTACAGCTTCAGATCGCTTGCTGTCGAGAGTACGGCATTTTTGCCCAGCGTTGCCTCCAGGCTGGCGATGAGGTGGGAGTCGGCGGCCGGCATTCTGACCCGGGACTCGCTACAGGAGACCTTGAATGTACTGGGTCAGATCGTCGCTGACCCAGTTCTCGGCGTTGGCGAACTTGCGCAGGATCTTGCCGTCTTTGATGATGTAGGTTTCCGGATATTGAAAGGTTCCGTATTGCGCGCTGATATCGGAGTTCGGATCGCGCATGGTATCGAAGGACACGGGGATGCGCCGCAGAAAAGAGCGGTATTTGTCCTGACTCTTGTCGGTGCTGATGGCCACGACAACAACACCGGATTTGGCGAAGCGCCGCTGCATTTCGTTGAGGGACGGAATTTCTTCAATACAAGGAGCGCACCAGGTCGCCCAGAAGTTCAGGACGAGCACTTTACCGCCAAACGCTTGGGGAGTGATGTGTTTGCCGCTATCGGTAACGATGCTGAACGGCGGAGCTTCTCCTCCTTCTTTTGCGGACGTGTCGCGCAGGCTGAAGAAGATCAGTCCGAGAAGAGCGACAGTCAGCAAGCCGAGCAGTGCACCAAGAATGTTGTTCGTGTTGAGAAGCCGTGGAGGTTCGGGATGAGCCTCGGTTTTGACGGCGGAAATAGGTTCTACGCTGCCGGTTGCCACAATACTCCTAGTATGCGGGGGAACAATTATCAGTATCTAACGGGAACCATCCGGCATCAAACGACTGTAAGATGTTCGTGACCCGCAGGGCAGAGTTTTCCGCTTCGCATGTTTGCCGGATTCCAGAGTGGAGCGACTCGCAAAATCGTGAGTTGTTCGGAGATGAGGCGAATCCGAACGGGCACGGGCACAATTACATCCTGGAAGTAACACTCGAAGGCGAGCCGGACCCGGTAACGGGGATGGTGATCGATTTAAAGCGGGTGAAGGACATCCTCGAAGAGGAAGTGGTTGAGCCGATGGACCATCGCTTCTTGAATTTTGAAGTGCCGCCGTTCGATCGAGTAGTTCCCACTACTGCAAACGTTGCTAGAGAGATCTGGGCGAGAGTAGAAGGCCGGTTCCAGGAGGCGGCTTGCAGCCTGTATCGCGTGCGTCTCTTTGAGACTTCGGATTGCTTCGTGGATATTGTGCGGGAGGAAGCGGCTTGATCACGCTCACCCGCAGGTACGCCTTTGCGGCGTCACACAGGCTGCACTCGGCGGCTCTCAGTGATGAAGCGAACGCGCAGACCTTTGGAAAGTGCAACAACCCGTTTGGACACGGGCACAATTACGTGCTGAGTGTGACAGTTGACGGCCAAGTTGATGAGAGAACGGGCTTGATCGTTCCTATAAGAGAGCTCGACGGCTTGCTAGAAACGCACGTGCTCTCGCGGCTGGCGTATCGCAACCTGAATCAGGATGTATCAGAGTTCAGGGAGTTAGTGGCTACTACCGAAAACCTGGCTGTCGTGATCGGGAGCATCCTCGAAGAGAAATGGCCGGCCTGGTTTGGAGTAGATTCGGGGGTGCGACTGGCAAGTATTCATGTGCAAGAGACCGGGCGCAATGGATTCGAGCTGCGAATGGCGCGGAGGGCAAGCAAGCGTTCTTCCGAGTCAAATTATGAAAGCGTGATAGCAAATGCCTAAGGCAAAAACATCCCAGTTAGGGGAGAGAACGAGCGGGAAGATCGCGACCGGAACATCTGCCGCGGGCCGGAAAGGCTCACTGATTGAGCTTCCGCGCAAGCCTGACTCAGAATCCATCGCCGCGCACACAGAAGCGATCATCAAGCTGCTGGGTGAAGATGCAACCCGCGATGGTCTGCTGAATACGCCGGTGCGGGTCGAAAAAGCGCTGAAGTACCTTACGAGCGGTTACACGGCCGATATCGACAAGATTGTAAACGGCGCTCTCTTCGAGGTGAATTATGACGAGATCGTCGTAGTACGCGACATCGAGTTCTTCAGCATGTGCGAGCACCATATGCTGCCCTTTTTCGGCAAAATGCATGTGGCGTACCTGCCCGGCTCTAAAGTAATCGGGCTGAGTAAAATTCCGCGCATCGTGGATGTCTTCGCAAGAAGGCTGCAAATCCAGGAGCGCTTGACCCAACAGGTTGCTCACAAGATCCAGGAACTACTGGATCCGCGCGGTGTAGCCGTAATCTGCGAGGCGCGGCACTTCTGCATGATGATGAGAGGCGTGGAAAAGCAGCATTCCGGCGCCACAACAAGCGCCATGCTTGGTGCATTTCGGGAAAGCAAAGAGACCCGCAGCGAGCTGCTTTCGCTTGTCGGGCAGCGCTCGACAAGCATCTGACTCTGCAACACTCCGGCTAGCTGCTGTTGCATGCTAGCATCGGGGTGATGAAAGACGGGAGCCGACTGTTTGAGGCGGGGCCGGATCCGTTTGGGCGCACGTGGAAAGTGCAGTTTCGATGGCTCCAAACTGGTATTTCCATCCGTCATGCGGACACGGTGGACGTTAAGTTTTTCGTTACCCCACAGGATGGTCCCACCGAGGAGAAAGTCATAGCGCTTCCTCACCCAGCGCTACTTTCGCTCACTGCGAGCAAAGGTAGAAAGCTTTCTGATCCGTACTGTATGCGGCTTGCGGCAGCGCACCTGAAGTACATGATCGAGACATCCGAAGACATGGATAAAACCCTGGTCACCGTGTCTCCAGAAGAGCTCGAGAACTACGACCAGCATTTGAACGGTGTAACCGTAGGTAAGCAGCCTTGATCCATCGGGACATATGTATGAGTGCCTATATGAGTGCTGCTGCCCGACGCGCTCGCGCGTGAACCAACAAACGTTCGGATTGAAAAAAGGATTCAGTCATGGTCAACTGCCCTAAATGTGACGCCTCTATCGACGTAGAGGAAGAGGAGCTGGATGAAGGTGATGTTCTCTCGTGCGATGAGTGCGGCGCCTCCCTCACGGTGGCAAGCGTGAACCCGGTAGAGCTGGAATCAGAGGACGAGAAGGCGGCGGATGCCGAAGACTTCGAGTTCGATGATGACGACGAGGAAGAAGCTGAAGACGAAGAGGAAGAAGAGGCAGAGGACTGGCGGTAATCGCGCGTGCAGCTATCATTGCTCCACGATGCAGTGAGGTTTTGCCGCTGGAGTGCCCTGGCAATGCTGCTAAGCATCAGTGGCGGTGCAGCACCTCTTCAAATCCAGCCACCGATTGCCGGGCCAAATTCAGGCACAACTCGATCGATTGAGGGGACTGTGCTCGATGCAAACGGCACGTTCATTCCTGGCGCAATTGTGCTGTTGAAAGATACGAAGACGCTGCAGGTTCGTTCGTATATCGCGCAAAATAATGGACGGTATCAGTTCTACGGATTGAGCAGAGATATCAGCTACCAGGTTCGGGCGGAAGCGAGGGGGATGACGAGCAAGACCAAGATGGTGAGCGTTTTTGCCAGCCACTCAGTGATCCGATTGAACCTGAAAGTAACGAAGAAGCTAGAGCCGGATAAGTAGCAAGCTCAATAGCGAGGGAGTGAAGGATCGAGCTCTCGGCTCCAGCGATCGATACCGCCCGCGACGCTGAAGCAGTTTTCTATACCGTGGGCTCGCAGCCAGCTCACAACTTGCAGACTTCGTACACCGTGGTGACAAAGAACGAGTAGCTCGTGGTCATCCGACAGAGCTTCTAATTGCTGGAGCTCCGCCGGTATTGACTGCATTGGCAAAAGGCGGGAGCCGGCGAGATGCGAGATAGCAAACTCATCCGGCTCGCGCACATCAATCAGTACAGCTCTGCCATTGGCGGAGAGGCTTTGGGCTTGCCCGGGAGTAAGTTCGAGTGACTCTGCCATGAGGCCGCAGCGCTGCCTAGGCTGCCGCGAGCTCTGAAACTTCTGAGCCGTCGTCGACCGACTCGCCGGCTGCCCGCATGCGGTCAATTGTTTCCTGGCAAGCAACGCAGTAGGCAGCCCAGGGAAGAGCCTTAAGCCTCTTCTCCGGGATAGGTTCATCGCAGCGAAGACAAGTACCGAATGAGCCATCCTCAATTCGGTTGAGAGCAGCCTGCACCTCTTTGAGGAGCTTGGACTCGCGGTCAAGATTGCGGATAGCGACTTCGCGATTCAGCTGCTGCTGTAAGCGATCGAAATCTTCGGCCGCGTTCTCGATAAGAATCTCTTCCCGATCAGATCCGCCCGCCAACAGCTCCTTCTTTTTTGCTTCCAGAATTTTTCTGAATTCTTTGGTATTGATCTCTGGCATCTTTCTGTACTCCAACTCTGGGCAGACACCAAGCCATATCTCAAAATGGGCTTGTCGGGCGGACTTTGTGGGCGATTAAGAATTCTGAAGGCGAGAGGCTCGAACCACCCGCTTGAAGACATCGCGAAAGACCCACAAAGAAGGCTCGTGACTGCTTAACACAAGCACAGATGCGTAGCCGTGGGAGGAAGTTGCATTGAGTATGCATTTTACGAAATTCCACGAGACGCTTGCAAGTAAAAACCACTCTGGATAGTGGCTTTATGGCGATCGGGATGAATCCGGAGTAGATGGTTCCTGTGAGTCGGGACTGGCGGGTGCGGAACTCTGCTTGTACTTCTCTGCCCGGCAGTGCTGAGAAGCTTCGTCTCCGCCCGCACTCATGCGAAACCCGAACGTTTACCGGGCATTTTCGTTCTAACAATATGCCGTGAGACCCGTCTAACATTGAAGCTTGTGAACATGAGGTTAGTCGCGTTTCGGCTTACGGTGTTTCGAGCCGAGCCCCACGGTCGGGCTGGCGTAGTACCCCTAAATTTGAGAGAGTACTAGGCCGAGAGACTTGGGATAAAGTTGGTTTAAGCTAAGCCGTTGTTACAGAAGCATTTCGGCGGGTTTGGGTGCAACTCTACACTTTATGTAGTGCTTCTTCACATCTTATCCACAAGATAAAGGGGCATGGTGGTATTGACGCCCCCTCAGAATTGAGGTTCAATAACTCTGTCGAATGAATCTGCTGGATTCATTCTCCTCCCCGCGAAAGAAAACCTATGCTTACTCCTGCCGCTGCCGTGCTGAACGGACGCAAAAATCATTCGCTACTTCGAGAAGAACGCACGGGCGTGTCGTTCCCTCGCTTTTTTACAACGAAGCTCGAGCCGGGTGTTACCCCGTACGATCAGGTCGACTGGGAACTCCGGACCGCGACGATCGGCAACGACAAGGGATCGGTCATTTTCGAGCAGCGCGATGTGGAAGTGCCTGCCGACTGGTCGCAGACGGCAACCAACATAGTGGTTAGTAAGTATTTTCATGGACGGATGGGCTCGCCGGAGCGGGAATCGAGCGTAGGCCAACTGGTGCATCGCGTAGTCGACACGATTGCGGACTGGGGCCTACAGGGCAACTACTTCAAGACCAGTGAGGATGGCGAGAATTTCCGGAACGAGCTCGCCCATTTGATGCTGACGCAGAAGGCGTGCTTTAACTCGCCTGTGTGGTTCAACGTTGGAGTGCGCGAATCGCGCGGCTACGGGTTCTATTTCGATGAGTCCAGTCAGACAGTAAAGAAGCTGCTTCCGGGAGAGAACCATCCGCAGTGCTCGGCGTGCTTCATCAATTCGGTAGGCGACACGCTCGAATCGATTCTCGATCTGGCAAAGACGGAAGGCATGCTGTTCAAGTGGGGCTCGGGTACAGGCACGAATTTGTCGGCGATCCGCGAAGAGGATGCGCATTTATGGGGCGGAGGCCGCGCTTCGGGGCCGCTCAGCTTCATGAAAGGCTTTGACGCGTTTGCGGGTGTGATTAAGTCGGGCGGCAAGACGCGACGGGCGGCAAAGATGGTGATCCTGAACTCCGATCACCCGGACATCGAGAAGTTCATCTGGTGTAAGGCGAAGGAAGAGAAGAAAGCACACACGCTAATCGATGCCGGCTATGACTCTTCGCTCGACGGGGATGCGTACGGCTCCATTTTTTTCCAGAACGCCAACAACTCGGTTCGTGCGAGCGACGAGTTCATGCAGGCGGTAGTGGATGACGGGGAATGGTGGACACGGAGCGTGGTGGGCGGCCAGCCCGTTAACCGGTATAAGGCGCGCGAGGTGATGCGCCAGATTGCCCAGGCAACTCACCAGTGCGGCGACCCTGGCATGCAGTTCGATACGACAATCAACCGGTGGCATACGTCGAAGAAGACGGCGCGGATCAACGCTTCGAATCCCTGCTCGGAGTACATGTTCCTGGACGATTCGGCTTGCAACCTGGCCTCGCTGAATCTGATGAAGTTCGTGGGAGCGGACGGCAGCTTCGATGTGCAGGCGTTCCGGCATGCGGTGGACACGGTGATCCTGGCGCAGGAAATCCTGGTGGACAACGCTTCTTACCCGACCGAGAAGATTGCGAAGAACTCGCATGATTTCCGGCCGCTGGGTCTCGGCTACGCGAATTTGGGCGCGATGTTGATGTCGCTCGGCCTACCCTATGACAGCGACAAAGGGCGCAGCTTTGCCGCGGCGATCACGGCGATCATGTGCGGCCAATCTTATCTGACCAGTGCGCGGATTGCGGGTGCGGTCGGGCCCTGTTCCGGGTTCGAAGAGAATGCCGAGCCGTTTATCGATGTGATCCGCATGCACTGGAATGCGGTGAATCAGATCGATGGAAAGCAGGTTCCAGCCTCGATGTTTGCGGCAGCGGAAGAGTGCTGGCGGCAGGCGTACGAAGCGGGTTCGAAGAACGGCTTTCGCAACGCGCAAGTCACGGTGCTGGCGCCTACCGGCACGATCGGCTTCATGATGGATTGCGATACGACCGGCATTGAACCCGATCTGGCGTTAGTTAAATACAAAAAGCTGGTCGGCGGCGGCGTGATCAAGATTGTCAACAACACGGTTCCACAGGCGCTAATCAAGCTGGGCTACACCGCCGAGCAGGCCGAAGCGATTGTGGGCCACATCGACTCGACCGGCACAATCGAGGGGGCACCGGAGCTGAAGCCGGAGCACCTGGCGGTATTCGATTGCAGCTTCCGTCCGCAAAACGGGGTGCGCTCGATTCATTACATGGGGCACGTGCGCATGATGGCGGCGGCACAGCCGTTCATCTCCGGCGCTATCTCGAAGACGATCAATATGCCGGAAGAATCTACCGTGGAAGACGTGATGGAAGCCTACACGGAGAGCTGGAAGCTGGGGCTCAAAGCGGTAGCGATTTACCGTGACGGATCGAAGCGTGTGCAGCCGCTGAGTTCCGGGACCGGCAAGGGCGAGAAGAAGGCGGTTACGAGTACCGCAGCGGCACCCCAGACGATCGAGAAGATTGTTTACCGGCCGGTGCGGCGCAAGCTTCCCGACGAACGCCAATCGCTCACTCACAAGTTTTCGATCGGCGGGCACGAAGGGTACATCACTGTCGGCCTGTATGAAGACGGAACGCCGGGTGAAGTTTTCATCTCGATGGCGAAAGAAGGTTCGACGATCTCGGGCCTGATGGATACGCTCGCGACATCGATCAGCTACGGCCTGCAGTACGGGGTTCCGCTGAAGTTCTTTGTCGACAAATTCAGCCACGTGCGTTTTGAGCCAAGCGGCTGGACCGGCAATCAGCAGGTGCCATATGCGAAGTCGATTATCGACTACATATTCCGCTGGCTGGGCGCGCGCTTCCTGGGTATTACGGAAGCAAGTGAAGCGGGAGAGAGCCTGAAGCTTCGGCCGACAGTTCCGGAACCGCAAGCGGCGCTTCCATTCGATGCGAGCGTGGTGGCGGATGCGCCGATGTGCTCCGAGTGCGGCAGCATGATGACGCGCAATGGCTCGTGTTACAAGTGCGAGAATTGCGGCGGCACGAGCGGGTGTAGTTAGAAAAGGCGCGACCAGAGTGACAGACCGCTCCCTCTGGTCGCGGCTCGGTTGGCGAAGTGCTGATCTAAAAGCACTCTGAGCCTCTACATACCCATGTAAGGGGGGAGCACGGTGCGGGCCCAGCCGCTGAGCGGACCCGGACACGTTGCTTCCCTTCTCTCTTCTGAATCGCCGGTCCAGGTGGACTGAATCAGGCTTGTTGCACCGTTCGGCCCGCATGGCTGCTCGGAGAAGACAGCGTACTTGCGGCCGGGTTCAACCGGAATGCGCAACGAGTTCCCCAGAAAAACTTCAACGTCACGCGTGCCGAATGCGTGCCGGAGCTCTTCGAGCAGCTGCGCTTCCAGAGAGCGCGGCTGACGGGAGTGGATGGTCGCGATCAACTGCCCGTTGTCCACCGTGGAAGAGAAAGTGATCCGCTTTTGGAGGAGCGGGCCGTCGCGTGGAGTGGGACGATAGCCGCGAAAGATGGAGCGGACATCGACATAAGCCAATCCGCAAGGAGATTGAGCCAGATAGTCGATGGGGCGCGGCGTTTTGTTCTGCAGGCGAATGGCGAACTCGAGGAAGTTCGACATGGGCGTATAGAGAAACGGAACTGTCCCGTCGGGGCAGCTTTGGTAAGGGACGGAACGGGCGGCGAGCCAGATTTTCTGGTTGTGATCGATGGCCTCGTGATCGACAAAGAGCGCCTGCCAGGCGAAACCGAGGTAAGCGCCCATCGGAAAATGTCCGTCGCCGGTGGGAAATCGGGTCGGGTTCGAAGCAGTGAGCCGGGGTTCGTCAAGAACCGGCCAATGCAAGCCGACGAGCCACGGCAGGATCGTTAAGGCGGTAAGCGCCGCTGCAGATTTTCGCCACGCTGAGGGGCGGCGGCCTACGAAAGATCTGTAGAGCCAGACGGAACGGCGGCTGGAAACTACGAAGAGCACGCTGGCGGTTGTCAGGAAGAAGTAACGCAGCGTGTACATCTGAAGCGAGTAGAAAGCGAGCGGAAGCAGCGGCGTGAGCGCGACCGCGGCATAGAACAGCCGAAACCGGCGGCGGCGCAGACTCAACCCGACAAACAGAGCGACAACGATCAAAAGCAGGCCTAGGACAGCCGGACTCAGGCCGAAGAACACGAAGACCAGGTAGGACCGAAGGTCGAATGACAGCGGATTGGTGTCGTCGATTCTCGATCCCGCCATCCACTTCCCTGCGAAAACCGGGAGCACGGCGGCAGCGGCGAGGAACCATGGCAAAGGACGTCGAAGCAAGCCGGCTATGCGGCCGCGTGACATCTGCGAGAGCGCCAGAGCCGGAACAGCAAGCGCAACATCGCCGCGGCAGGCAGCCGCCAACGCCAGGGCGACAACGGCTGCACCCCGGCCGAAATGTGAGCTGACGCTTCCTAAGAAGAAAAAGGCGAGCAGGAGAAAGGCGAGCGAAAGCCACCCGGTTCCGAAGAACGGCATATAGAGGATCAGCACGGGCGAGAGGAGGATGGGCAAGAGGAGAGGCAGAGGCGCGTTGTGCGAGCGGCCGGTTCGGAATGCAAGCGAAAGCCAGGCGAGCGAGGCAAGGCAGACGAGCATCACGTTCGGGGCGAGCACCGGATCGACGCGCGGGAAGATTCTATAAAGGACACTCAAGCCGAGGAACGCGGCCCATTGTTTGTCGAAATTGTAAAAGGTCGCGTGGAAGAAGTGGGCTTGATGCCGGGCGAGCTGCCAGCTGCTGCTCAAGATAATGGCCTGATCGTTATCGCGGAAAGTTGCTGAAACGGCGGGGTAGACGAGCAGGAAAAGCACCAGCAGTTGAAGCGAGAGGAGGCCGGGGCGGATGTTTCTCAGGAAATGCAAATACGAGCGTAACGTGAGCAAAAGTGGCGAGAAATGCCGCTGCACGGCCACTACGTCTTGGGATAAGCCCCAAACGGGGCTCGACACTATGCAGCGCTTATTTGGTCTACTACTTCTTCCGATCTTCGGCCTGATGCTTTTCATGCCGGGCAGCTTACGGGCAAGCTCGAAAACGGCGACCAGCACAGCCGCGCATGCCGTGCCGCATACGGACGCGCAGATCGATGCGGCGATCCGAACGAAACTCGCGAAGTCCAAGATCGGTAAGGATGGCTTTAAGTTTCACGTCCAGCATGGAGTAGTGACCTGGGAAGGAACGACCAACGTGGTGCAGCACAAAGGCTCGGCAACCCGCATGGCCAGGACTGCCGGGGCAACGCAGGTGGTCAATAATATCCAGATCAGCGCGAGCGCCAAAGCGAAGGCAGCCGCAAACCTCAAGAAGGCCAGCGTAGTCGAGTAGATTCGCCTCGGTCGGTTCCTCTCTTTTGCCCTCAGGAGGGCAGGCAAAGTCACCAGCTTTGCGTGCTAGAGTAAGAGCGAATCGACATTGATGAAACGTAGTTCACTTCTAGCAGGCGTTTTTTGCGCCGGCATTGCCTGCGGGCAAAGCACCCCTCCAGCTTCTTCTTCACCACAGGCCCCTGCGGCTTCCTCCGGTACCACGAGCCAGTTGAAGGCCAGAGGTCCGGACGCAGTTGCTCAGCAGGACCCGAGCAAAGTGGTGGCTACGATAGATGGCAAGCAGATTACCGCCAAAGAAGCGGTCAACATGCTGAAAGCGATTCCGGCGGACCAGTTGAAGCGCTACGAAGCCAAATTGCCGGATGTGCTGCAGCAGCTTTACATGAGCCGCCAGTTGGCTGAGCAGGCAGTGAAGATGAATCTGGACCAGCAATCGCCGGTGAAGGAACAGCTTCAGCTCAACCGCGACGGAATCCTGACGCAGGCCTATCTGAACAAGATCGCGACTACGGCGAGCGGCCCGGCACCCGACGCTGCACAGTACTACAACTCGCACCAGTCGGAATTCGACCGCATCAAGATCAGCGGCATCTTTGTAAGTTTCAATGCTCCGGGCACTCCAGCTTCGAGCACGGCGAGCAACCGGACCGAAGAGCAGGCACGTGAAAAGGCAAATGACCTCGAGAAGAAGCTGAAGGCCGGCGGCGACTTTGCGGCGCTGGCACGAACCGATTCCGACAATCAGCAGGCGGCATCGCGCGGCGGGGAGCTCGGTACGTTCAGCGCTACCGATCCTCAGCTTCCGGCAGAACTCAGGACGGCCATAGAGAAGCTACAGGCAGGGCAGGTTTCCGAGCCAATTCGGATCCCTACCGGTTTGGTGATTATCAAACTCGACAGCCGGAATAAGCTGACACTTGATCAAGCCCGGCCGGAGATCGTACAGAAGCTGCAGAACGAGCGCAATCAAGCGGCTGTGAAACAGCAGGTGGACAAGTACAAGATTCAGGTGCAGGATCCTGACTTCTTCACGGCATCGACACCCGGTGCATCCTCGATTCCATCTCTGCAACGGCCGGCGCCCTCCGCCACGCACTCGAGTGCGCCTCCAGTTAAGCAGTAACGCCCGAGCCCGAACTAGCCGTCACACCCGCAAGCTGATTCTTGCGACTGTCTCTCGCTTACCCGAGCTCCCAGGCCCGGCTATTAGTCTTCGCTTCAGGCCTGAACTGACCACCTACCGGGGCAAGCTTCTTTCCGGTTGTCCGGAGAGAGGCGTCGCGGTACATGCGGCAGCCTTCATTCGCAAACGGCAAATTGTGCTCGAAGATGCGCTGCTCGCGGACACAAATCGATTAAGCGCGATTCTTGCGCACGAAGTTTTTCACTTTGTGTGGCCGCGTTTAGGAAATGGCGCGAGACGGCAGTTCGAAAGCGTTTTGAACGCGGAGTTCGAAGCCGGCGCGCGGGGCGAATTAGGCGAATCCGCAGCGGTAAAGAAAGAAGCACTCCAGTTGACGGGACGCGAAAAGCGGAAGGGCCGGCTTTGGCGCGAGTACGTCTGCGAGAGTTTCTGTGATACGGGAGCCTGGGTCTACGCCAGGCAGGACCAGCGCGCCGGGTGGAAGCTTGCCAAGCGCTGGCAGATCGCACGGACGGCCTGGTTTGCAGCGACATTCTCAGAACCTCGCGCGTGCTGATCGGTTATCCCCGGAATTTAGCGAGCGCTAAACTAGTAGTTTAGATGTCACATCATTTTCGCCGAGTTTTGTTATGCCTGCCCATCGTCGGGCTTGCCTTTCTCACTTCGTGCTCGGAGTCGAAATCGATGTCGAGCAGCGTGCAGGCGGCCGCTAAGCCACACACGGATCGGAAGCCCGCGCCTGGTTTCAAACTGACTGATGCGAGTGGAAGCAAAGTATCGCTGGCGGACTACCGGGGCAAGGTTGTCCTGCTGAATTTCTGGGCGACGTGGTGCGGACCCTGCAAGATTGAGATTCCGTGGTTCCAACAGTTCGAGCAGCAGTATAAGTCGAAGGGCTTTGAGGTAGTCGGGGTTTCGATGGACGAAGATGGGTGGACATCCGTGAAGCCGTATCTGGCTGAACACAAGATCAACTACCGGGTCCTGCTGGGCGACGATTCGGTGAGTCAACTCTACGGCGGGCTCGACGCACTGCCGACGACGTTTATCATTGATCGTGAGGGAAAGCTTGCTTTTCCTGCACATGTCGGGTTAATCGGGAAGGATGAATACGAAAGTGAAATTCGAAGTCTTCTCGACGAGAAAGCGGAGAGTGCGTCAAATCGCATGTTGTCTGCTAGCCCCGCTCTTCTGCTCAGCTCAGCAAAATAAAGTCGTTGTTCATCCGGCCGAACCGGTGGCGGTAAAGCGAGGGAGCGTTGTCGTTCAGACGCTTGATGTATCGATTCTGCCCGGCCTTCACGTGAACAGCGACAAGCCGAAAGACGAGTTCCTGATCCCTTTCAAGCTAACCTGGACGAGCGGTCCGCTGGAGGCTCAGGAGGTAACTTATCCAGAGCCTGAAGAGATCTCGGTGGGCAGTCAGCGCTTGGCGGTTTTTACGGGAAAGTTCAAAATCGTAACGAAGTTCAAGGCAGCTGCGGGCGCTACTCCTGGACCCGGTCCGATGGTTGGCAAGCTTCGATATCAGGCGTGCAACAGCGAGATGTGCTTCCGGCCGGCGTCACTGGAAGTGCATGTGCCCGTCACGATTGAGTAGGCGCGTGCAGTTCGCTTATCGCGGGATGTGGCTTCTTGCGAGCGCGGCTCTGATCCTTTCTTCCTGCCAGCCTTCGCCCTCGTCACGACTCTATGTCGATAGCGGAATTGAAGCAGAGCTGCGGCAGATCCATGCGATCGACAATCATGCCCATCCACAGGCGGTAGTTCCTCCCGGACAACTCGATCGGAATTTTGATGCTTTGCCTGCAGATGCCATCCAGGATCTTGCATTGCCGGCCCCATTTCACGAAGGCAGCCCTTACTTCACTCAGGCTTGGCGGGCGCTTTTCAAATACAGCTACTCAGACGCGAGTAAGGAGCACGTGGCGAGCCTGCAAGCGCTTAAGCGGGGCGTTCAGAAGCAGAAGGGCGATCTTTATCCGGCATGGGTGCTGAATCAAACGAACACGGACATCATGCTGGCGAACAGGATCGCGATGGGAAACGGGCTAGCCGCAGATCGCTTCAAGTGGGTGCCGTTTGCGGACATGTTCCTGTTCCCGCTAAATAACAACGCAAGTAAAGCGAAGGATCCGGAGCACAAAGCCTTTTTCGAAGCAGAGGAGCGGCTACTCTCGGAGTGCATGCGAAGCGCGCAACTAAGACGCTTACCGCCAAATCTGGATGACTACCTGACGTTCGTCTCGCACATGCTCGAGAACTGGCGCTCGAAGGGTGCAGTGGCGGTAAAGTTCGAACTTGCTTACTTGCGCGACTTGCAGATCAGCGATCCGCAGAGGGAGAGTGCCGAGCGGGTGTACTCAATCTACGCACAATCGTCGGAACCGACCGCGGAAGAGTACAAGATCCTGCAAGATTACACGTTCCGGTTTATTGCGCATCAGGCGGGGCGGTTGAACCTACCGGTTCATATTCATAGTTCGATTGGCGCAGGCAGCTATTTTCGCGATGCGAACGCGAATCCGTTTGCAATGGAGCCGCTGTTCAACGACCCGACGCTGCGGCACACGAAGTTTGTAATGCTTCATGGCTCGTGGCCGTTTGCGCGCGAAGCAGCGGCTCTCATTTTGAAGCCGAACGTTTTTGTTGACTTCTCGGCGTTCAGTTATCTGGCTTATCCGGCGGAGGCGGCGCGTGCGATCCGGCTGTATCTGGAGGCTGCACCAGAGAAGGTTCTGTACGGTTCAGATGCGAGTCCGTTTTCGGAGACGATTGGCTGGGAGGAAACGGCGTGGATTGGCTCGCAAGTGGGCCGGCAGGCGCTTGGCTTGGCGCTGACGGGCATGCTGCAGGATAACGAGATTACGAAGGAGCGAGCCATACAGCTCAGTCATCTCGTGATGCGGGAGAACGCGCGCACGCTCTACGGCTTTTAGACAAGTGCGGCGGCTGATTATTCGCCCGGGCGCAATCGGGGATTGCTTACTTTCGCTGCCTGCGATGGAGCACCTGGCAACAGGCTACACGGAGGTTTGGGTGCCATCACGAGTTATACCGTTGATCCGGTTTGCGTCTGCGGTGCACTCGATTGCCTCCACCGGCATCGAACTGGTGGGCGTCGTGGATGACGCTCTCACGCCAGGTCTTCGGGCGCGCCTTGAGAGCTTCGATTCGATCGTGAGCTGGTACGGAGCGAGCCGCGCAGAGTTTCGTGATGCATTAGCGACGACTCGCGTCCAGTGCGAGTTTCTGCAAGCTTTGCCGCCAACAGATTACGCGGGTCACGCGATTACGTTCTTCAACCAGCAGACAGGCGCGAAGGATACCAACCCGAGGATCGAGATGCCAGGATCGGGCGAGCGAGGCACAGTTGTGATTCATCCTTTCTCCGGTAGCAAAAAGAAGAACTGGCCGCTGCCTTCGTACTATGAACTGGCGCACAGGCTGCACTGCCGAGTAGAGTGGACGGCGGGACCGGAAGAGGAACTCGACGGCGCGCATCGGTTCGAAGATCTGGGAGAACTGGCTGCCTGGCTGCGCGGAGCACGGCTGTATATCGGAAACGATTCGGGGATCACGCACTTGGCGGCGGCATTGGGGGTACAAACGCTGGCGATCTTCGGGCCAACCGATCCGGCACAGTGGGCGCCGCGGGGCAGCAACGTAACGGTCGTACAACGCGATCCGCTAGCGGACTTGAAAGTCGAAAGCGTTCTGGCGGCTGCTAATCGGCTGCGAGGCTAGCGGTCGAAACAGGCTTCCAGCGAACGATCGGCTTACGCGCGGCGGTTACCTCATCGACTCGGGGCGTGCGCGTTGAGTGCGGCGCTTTCAGGACTAGATCCGGATCCGACTCCACTTCTTTCGCGATGGAGATCATGGCATCAACGAATAGATCGAGCTCGCGCTTCGGCTCAGTCTCAGTGGGTTCGATCATCAAGGCGCCGCGCACAATCAGCGGAAAGCTGACGGTGTAGGGATGGAAGCCGTAGTCGATCAAGCGCTTGGCGATGTCACCGGTGCGAACGCCTTTTTTAGCTTGGCGATCATCGCTGAAAACGCACTCGTGCATGGTCGGTGCTTTGTAGGCAAGCTCGTAGTAAGGCTCGAGTAGCTTACGGAGATAATTGGCATTGAGCAGTGCATCGAGAGTGGCGCGGCGCAGGCCTTTGCCGCCATGCGCCATGATGTAGGCGAGCGCCCGGACCAGAACGCCGTGATTGCCGTAGAAGGCGCGGACGCGGCCGATGGATTGGGGCAGATCGTAGTTCCATTGCCATTGATCGCCCGCGCGCTTGAGACGCGGGGAAGGCAGAAACGGAGTTAGCACTTCAGCCACGGCTACGGCTCCCGCACCAGGTCCGCCGCCGCCATGCGGAGTCGAGAAGGTTTTGTGCAGGTTGAGGTGCATGACGTCGATGCCGAAGTCCCCGGGCCGCGCCACACCGACAAGCGCGTTCATATTAGCGCCATCCATATAGACGAGCGCGCCCTTCTCGTGCATGATGCCGCAGATTTTGCGGATGTTCTCTTCAAAGACGCCGACGGTGTTGGGGTTGGTGATCATCAGCCCAGCGACGTCCTCATTGACTACGCGCTCGAGCACTTCAAGATCGACCATGCCGCGCTCGTTGGATTTAATGTTCTCGACTGCATAGCCGACTGCCATGGCAGTGGCAGGATTGGTGCCGTGCGCGGAATCAGGAACCAGAATTTTCTTGCGAGGATTGCCGCGCGATTCGAGCAACGCCCGAATCATCAGGATTCCGGTGAATTCGCCGTGCGCCCCAGCAGCGGGCTGCAGCGTGACGGCATGCATGCCAGTAATCTCCGCGAGCGCCTGCTCAAGCGCAGCGATCACTTCCATGCAGCCCTGCGACAACTCTTCCGGTTGGTACGGATGAGCCCAAGCAAGGCCCTCGGTGCGCGCAACGAGCTCGTTGACACGCGGATTGTATTTCATGGTGCAGGAGCCGAGCGGGTACATGCCCAGATCGATCGCAAAATTCCAAGTGGACAGCCGAGTGAAGTGACGCAGTACCTCGAACTCGCTCACCTCCGGGAAATCTTCGATTTCGTGGCGAACATTTTCCGCGCCCAGAGCTTCATCGGGGTCGGCCGCCGGTACGTCCAGCGCCGGCAATTGATAGCCGATCTTACCGGGAGAACTGAGCTCGAACAGAAGCGGCTCGTTTTGAACGATGTGTTTTGAAACTTTCTTGATCATGGGCGAAGTACTTACTGCACGGGGGAGGCGAACGCAGCAGCCACTGCGTCCATATCTTTCCGAGTGCTCATTTCGGTGGCGCAGAGCAGCATGCAATCACTCAGTTCGGGATAGAAACGCGCCAGCGGCAGACCACCGATGATTTTCTGGTCGAGCAACGCGCGGTTGATGTCGTCGGGTGAACGGCCGTTTGTACGCACGACGAACTCATTGAAAAATGGCGTATCGAAAGCGCGGGGCAGCTGTTGGGCCAGGTAGTGGGCCTTCGAAAGATTTTGATGGGCAAGCTCTCGCAATCCCTGCTTGCCGTAGACCGACATAAAGACGGTTGCCATGAGAGCGAGCAGAGCTTGATTGGTACAGATGTTGGAGGTGGCCTTCTCGCGCCGGATATGCTGTTCGCGAGTAGCTAACGTCAGGCAAAAGGCCCGGTTCCCGGCAGCGTCGGTGGTCTCGCCGGCCAGACGCCCGGGCAGTTGACGGATGTATTTTTCGCGGGCGGCGATGATGCCCGCGTACGGCCCGCCATAACTTGGCGAAATAGCGAAACTCTGCAACTCGCCGACAACGATATCGGCTTCTGCGGGAGGACGAATCAAACCGAGGGCCACTGCCTCAGTGAAAACAACAATCAGCAGCGCGCCGCTCGAGGCAATGGCGGAAGCAAGCTCGTCGACCTGCTCCAGTAATCCAAAGAAGTTTGGAGTCTGAACGATAACGGCGGCCACTTGATCGTTGAGTTTGCCTTTCAGATCGTCCAGGTCGAGCCGCCCATGCCTGGTGTAGGCGAGCTCTTCAATCGGTATGCCCTGATGCTGCGTGTAGGTGCGCAACACTTCGCGATACTCGGGATGCACCGTGCGCGCAACAAGCACTTTGTCGCGGCGCGTGATGCGCACGGCCATCATGGCCGCTTCCGGTACGGCTGAGGAACCGTCATACATCGATGCGTTTGCCACATCCATACCGGTCAACTGGCAGACCATCGTCTGAAATTCAAAGATGCTGGTGAGTGTGCCTTGCGAAATCTCGGCTTGATAAGGAGTGTAGGAGGTCAGAAACTCGCCACGCGACACTACGCTATCGACCAGCACCGGCCGGTAATGGCGGTACACACCCGCACCAAGGAAGCTCGCATAGCCGTTGGCGTTTCTTGCGGCCTGAGCCTTAAAATAATCGACGATCTCGTACTCGCTCTTGCCCTGCTCGATACGAAGCTCCGCATCAAACCGGACATCGGGCGGCAGATAGGAGATCAAGTCATCTTCAGTTTTTAATCCGATCGCGGCAAGCATCTCCCGACGCTCGGCATCTGACTTCGGTAAATATCGCAACTAATCTTATTCCTGGTTCGGGCGAACGCTACTCCGCCCCCACATATTTTTGATAATCCGCAGCCGACATAAGCGCATTAATTTCGTCCGGCTCGAGTTTCGGGAACTTGATTTTGATTAGCCAAGCCTCGCCTTGCGGATCCTCGTTCAGGCGCTCGGGACTTTGGGAGAGCAGCTCGTTGGCTTCGGTGACCTCCCCCGAAACTGGGGCGTAAATATCGGAAACGGCTTTTACGGATTCGACAGACCCGAAAGTCTGACCTTTCGTCACGCTGCTGCCGGGCTTGGGAAGATCGACAAATACGATGTCGCCCAATTCGTGCTGCGCGTGGTCTGTAATCCCGATGGTTCCGCGATCCCCTTCGATGAGCACCCACTCATGCTCTTTGGTGTATTTATAAGTCTCTGGATAATTCATGACTTCGCTCGTTTGTAGAAAGGAGTCGGAACAACCTCTGCCGGCACCGGCGTGTTGCGAATGGAGATCTGCAGGGGCGCTCCGGGGACGGCTTTATCGACCGGCAGGTAACAAAGCCCGATGTTCTTGTTCAGCGTAGGCGAAGGTCCGCCGCTCGTGACCCAGCCGGCAGGCTGACCGTCAATCGAGATCTCGTAGCCATCGCGCCCGATGCCGCGATCTCGCATTTCAAAGCCCGCCAGCTTGCGTGTGAGGCCATGGTGAAGACTTTTCTCGAGCGCACTGCGGCCGATGAAATCACCCTTATCCATTTTGACGATCCAGCCCAGGTCGGCTTCAAAGGGATTAGTCGATGCGGTGAGCTCGTGCCCGTAGAGCGCCATCTTCGCTTCGAGGCGAAGCGTGTTCCGCGCGCCAAGGCCGCATGGCCTTATACCGAACTCTTGACCCGCTTCAAGGATGGCCGCCCAGAGACGCGCCGCCTGATCAGGCGAGGTGTAAATTTCAAAGCCGTCTTCACCGGTGTAGCCGGTGCGCGCGATCCGTGCAGGCGTGCCCGCGACCGAGTCGTCCAGAAACCAATAATATTTGATCTGGCTTAGATCCGCAGAGGTGAGTTTCTGGAGAGTGGACAGCGCTTTCGGGCCCTGGATCGCCAGCTGGGCATAGCGTTCGCTGGTGAATTCAGGTTCGGCGTCGAAGTGGTTATGTTCGCGGATGTGCTCGAAGTCTTTGTCCTGATTCGACGCATTCACGCAGATGAAGAAATGGTCGTCAGCCACTTTATGCACCAGGATGTCGTCGACAAAGCCGCCGTGCTCGTAGAGCAGCGCCGAGTAGTGAGCCTGCCCGGCCTTCAACCTGGCGACGTTGTTGGTTGTTACATGATCGACAAGCGCACGGGCTTCGGGACCGCGCACGTCGATTTCACCCATATGACTCACATCGAAAAGCCCGACGGCCGTGCGAACGGCGTTATGCTCGTCGAGAATGCTCGAGTACTGGACAGGCATGTTCCAGCCTCCGAAATCGACCATGCGAGCTTTTGAAGCGAGGTGGGCTTCGAAGAGCGGTGTTTTTTTGAGTTCGGCAGTCGCGGTCATCAGGCCCCGGCCTCGCTCGCATCCGCGCCGCCGTACTCTTTCAGTTTATTAAAGAGAGTTTTCAAGCTGATGCCGAGAATTTCGGCAGCTCGCGTCTTGTTGTTCTTCGTGTGCTGCAGAGTGAGGAGGATGAGCGCTTTTTCGGCTTCGCTGACGGTCGTGCCAACACCTAACCGGACGCTTTCGGGCTCGAAGACCTGCGCCGGCGGCCGCGAACCTACCGAGACGCCAAAGTCGTACGGCAGATGAGCCATTTGAATGACGCCCTCGCCCGCCACGATGACGGCGCGCTCGAGCACGTTGCGCAGTTCTCGCACATTACCTGGCCAATTGTACTTGCGAAAAGCTTCCATGACGTCCGGAGTGACATGCGTCACATTGCAGGAATGCTTCCGATTCAAATGCGCAATTAAGGTTTCGATCAGGACGGGAAGATCGCCCGGGCGGGCGCGCAGGGGAGGCAGCGCAATCTGAAAAACGTTTAACCGATAGTAGAGATCTTCACGCAGATCGCCTTTGCGCAAAGATTCGTCCAGGTTGCGATTGGTGGCGGCGATGACGCGCACATCGACCGAGATCTCGCTCTTACTGCCGAGCCGGCGAACGCGCGAGTCTTCGAGCACCCGTAGCAGCTTGGCTTGCGTGCCAGATGGCATTTCGACCAGTTCGTCGAGCAGCAGAGTTCCGTGCTGGGCCAGCTCAAAGCAACCCGCGCGCCGCTCGAGGGCGCCCGTGAAGGCACCTTTCTCGTGTCCGAATAGCTCACTTTCCATGAGCGTTTCCGGCATAGCGGCACAGTTGATAGCCACGAACGGGCCGGCGCGACGGGGGCTGAGCTGATGGATAGCACGCGCGACCAGCTCTTTACCGGTGCCACTTTCACCGACTACGAGCACAGCAGCCTTGCTGGGCGCGACCTGCTGGATCACGTTGAAGACCTGCTGCATGGAGGGGGATGTGCCCACCATATCGACCAGAACACCGGTGTTAGCAAGCTGCCTCTGGAGGCGCTCAGTCTCTTCGGCCAGCTGACTTTGAGAGGCGGCGCGCTCGAGCAGGACCCGCAAGGCTGCCGGCTGGATCGGCTTTTCGAGGAACCAGAAGGCGCCGAGATCGTGAATGGTCTGAATGGCCGTTTCGATGTTCCCGAAGGCGGTGAGGACGATTGCGAGAGGCATATTGCCATCGCTGCCCAAGCGGCGCATCAGTTCGAAACCGTCCATGCGCGGCATCATCAGGTCAGTGACGATGACGTTGGCGTTAAAGCTGGCAAGCTTTTCGAGAGCTTCCTGGCCGTCGGCTGCGGTTTCCACGTTGAAACCCCAGGCGGAAATCAGGGACGCCAAAGGCGCACGCTGCGACTCTTCGTCGTCAACGATAAGCACATTTGTGCCCTGGCGTGATGCTGCCTGATTTCCCACGGTTTTCAGTGTATCGGATCATACGTGTTACCGTTCCTCTTGCGACAGCGCCGCCACAATGCCGCTTCCGGGCCGCTCGAGAGCGAGGATGAGCCGCCGCCTCTTCTTGGAAGCTGGAAAAAGGTTTACAGTGCCGTGCTGATCTACACGTTCGTGCTCATTACAGTGCTATGGGCGCTCACGAAGGCATTTGCGCCGTAGTGCACCCGCGCGCGTTAGAATGCGGCAGACCGAAGATGGCGACTCTCCTCGAAGTGATCGTGACCTCTGTCGCCGAAGGGATCGAAGCCGAAGCGGGCGGAGCGAACCGGCTGGAGCTGGTGCGGCAACTGGACGCGGGCGGATTGACACCTGACTTAAATCTGGCGGCGAATCTGCTGGCCGCCGTACGGATACCTATAAGAGCGATGGTGCGCGAGGAAGCAACAATGTCGGCCGGCGGGGCAGAAGCATTAAGCAGAATGCAAAAGACGGTGGCTGAGTTTGCCGGGCTTCCACTCGATGGCATTGTGGCGGGCTTCGTCAAGAACCGGCGCGTGGATGCGGAGGCAATGCGAGCGATCCTAGCGGCTGCGCCAAAGTGCCGTGTGACGTTTCACCGCGCTTTCGACGAGGTGACCGATCCATTGGCAGCGATCGAAGAGCTTAAGCACGTACCGCAGGTTGACCGAATACTGACGAGCGGGGGAAACGGAAGTTGGCCCCAAAGAAAAAAGCGGCTGAATGACTGGCAGCGCGCGGCTTCGCCCGCGATCAAGATTCTGCTGGTGGCGGGGCTCGATGCGCAAATTCTGGCAGACTTACGCCGGGAGCCCGGCCTGTTTGAAGTGCACGTAGGGCGGGCTGCGCGCGTTCCGCGATCGGTCGGGGGTATTGTGCGGCGCGAGGCGGTACGGACGCTCAAGAGCGCGCTCGCATGAGGCCACTGGACTGGGTAGTTTTCTTCGCCTGGCTGATTTCGCTGGTAAGTTATGGCCTTTACCGGGGCCGAGGCAGCAACACGGTCAGCAAGTATCTGCTCGCGGGGAAAAGTATGCCGTGGTACGCCATGGGTCTCTCGATCCTCGCAACGCAGGCAAGCGCGATCACTTTCATTTCGACCACCGGACAGGCGTATGTGGACGGCATGCGATTCGTCGAATTTTACTTCGGCCTGCCGCTCGCGATGGTGATTCTCTGCGCCACGGCGGTGCCGGTTTTTCACCGCGCCAATGTTTACACCGCTTACGAGTATCTGGAGAATCGATTCGACGCGAAGACGCGCGCACTAGTCAGCATTGTTTTTCTGATACAACGCGGCTTGGCGGCCGGTATCGGACTTTATGCGCCGGCGGTGGCGCTGGCCGGCGTGCTCGGTTGGTCCGATCGCTTGATTACGGTGCTGATCGGCACTTTGGTGGTCGTCTACACGGCGACAGGCGGGATCAAAGCGCTTACCTGGGCCGACGTGCAGCAGATGACGATGATCTTCATTGCGTTGGTGGTGAGTCTGGTGGTAGTGGTACATGCGATGCCGGCTTCGGTATCGTTCGCGAGCGCAATTCATCTGGCGGGCGCGGCGGGCCGGCTGAATATCGTCGATCTTCGATGGGATCTGAGCGACCGTTACAACCTTTGGAGCGGGTTGATTGGAGGCGCCTTTCTGGCGCTGGCGTACTTCGGCTGTGATCAGAGCCAGGTGCAGCGCTATTTAACAGGCAGTTCGATCGCGCAAAGCCGGCTGAGTCTGCTGTTCAATGCGGTGGTTAAGATTCCGATGCAGCTTTTCATTCTCTTCATCGGGACGATGGTTTTTGTGCTGTCTCTTTTCGTGCAGCCGCCGATGGTCTTTCAACCACTCGAGGCCGAGAAGGCTTCGCAGCTGGCGAGTTGGGAACCGGCAGAGCAACAGTACCGGTTGGCGTTTGAGAAGCGGCGGGAAGCAGCCAACAAGATATTGGCAGAGCGCGGCCGCCCGGCACGCGAGACAAAGCAGGCGCTGGCCGACTTCAACTTCTCGCAAAAACAGTTCCAGAGCACGCGCCAAGAGGCTCTGCGGATCGTGGGCAGGATGCACGGGGGAGCGAAGTACGACGACACCAACTACATCTTTCTTTCGTTCGTCAAAACGTATCTGCCGATCGGTCTGGTGGGTCTGGTGATTGGCGTCATCTTTTCAGCCTCGATGGGATCGACTTCAGGAGAAATAAATTCGCTTGCGACGGTTTCGGTGGTTGATATCTACCGGCGATTCCTGGTTCGGGACCGGCCAGACCAGCATTACCTGTTCGCGTCGCGGTGCTTCACGGTTTTCTGGGGAGCCTACGCGGTGGCATTTGCGTCACTCGGGGCGCGCGGTTTCGGGGCATTGATAGAACGAGTGAATATTGTCGGGTCGCTGTTCTATGGGGGGTTGCTGGGTGTATTCGTGCTGGCCTTTTTTTGTAAGCGGGTGGGGGGAACGGCAGCGTTCGCGGGTGTCTTAGCGGGCGAGGCAGCCATTTTCTCGGTGGCGGCGTTCACCCGCGTTTCGTTTCTCTGGTACAACGTGATCGGCTGCGCGGTCGTAGTGGCAGTCGGGCTGGCGCTGTCGATTAGGCAAGAGCCACGCGCTTCAAACCTGTAAGGTCGCGATATCCACCGTCGACTGGTGGCCCTCAATCACGACGATGCCGCTCTCGGTGACGTAGTACCGCTTTCGATCTTCGTCGAGATCATAGCCGATCTCCGTGCCGGGCGGGATCTTTACGTTTTTGTCTAGGATTGCGCGGCGGATCTTACAGTGACGCCCAACGTCGCAGTTATCGAAGATGACGGATTCCTGCACGTTCGCGCCGGTGTGAATTCGGACGCTACGGCCCAGTATCGAGCATTTGACGAAACCGCCCGAGATGATAGAGCTTCCGGCGACGATCGAATCGACTGCCATGCCGCGCCGCCCTTCTTCATCGAACACGAACTTGGCCGGCGCATCGAAGTACCCAGCGGTACGCAGAGGCCACTGGCGGTTGTACAGGTTCAATTCGGGAGACACAGCTCGCAGATCCATGCTCGCTTCGTAGTAGGCGTCGAGGGTTCCCACATCGCGCCAGTATTGCGGCGAGCCGATGGGATCTCCCGGAATGACGTTGGTATTGAAATCGTAGGAGTACATGTCGGCCCGCCCGATGAGTGACGGCAGGATGTCTTTCCCGAAATCATGCGAGCTGTTTTCGTTCTTGCTATCGGCGTGCAGTTCGCGGAGCAGAACGTCGGTCGAAAAGATGTAATTACCCATCGACGCGTAGACCCGCTCCGGATCGTTGGGCATGGTGGGGGCGTCGGCTCTTTTCTCGTGAAAGCCGATGATGTTACCGCCGGGTGTGGTTTCGATGACGCCGAATTCGGTAGCGTACTGCTTTTCAACCGGGATCGCGGCGACAGTTACGCCGGCACGTTTTTCGACGTGGTACTCGATCATCTGCCGGATGTTCATGCGGTAGATGTGATCAGCGCCAAAGATCGCCACTACGTGCGGATCGGCCTGCTGGATGAGATTGATGTTCTGGTTAATGGCATCGGCGGTGCCGCGATACCAATCTTCCTGAGCGGATCTCATCTGGGCGGGAACGGGGATGATGAAGTTATTTTTGAGAAGACCGCTCACCTCCCAGCCTTCGCGCAGATGCTGGAGCAGAGACTGGCTTTTGAACTGGATCAGAACGTAGATGGAGTAGATACCGGAGTTGACCAGATTACTCAGGACGAAATCGACGATCCGGTATCTGCCGCCGAACGGCACTGCGGGCTTAGCCCGTTCTTTGGTTAAAGGATAAAGCCTGGTTCCCTTGCCGCCGGCAAGCACAAACGCCAGAACGCGAAGCTGCATGGTGACGATCTCCGAACGGAATATTTGTCGCTTTCCGAGTATATAGTCCGAAGCCTTCGAGTACTCCGGAGCACACTTTGAAAGCTAGGAAGACAGGCGCATGCTTGGAGTCAGTGTTTTGAATTCCAATCGAGCGCGAGCTGCACGAGGGAGCGGACAGCGACTCCGGTGGCGCCTTTTGAGAGCCACGCTTTAGCTTCGTCAAGCCAGGCAGTTGCCGCGATGTCGAGGTGTATCCACGGCGTCGGGTCGGCGAACTCGCGAAGGAACCAGGCAGCGGTGATCGAGCCTCCGTAGCGGCCGCCGATGTTCGGCAAATCCGCGAAGGCCGACTTCAGATACTCTTTGTAGTCGTCGTCCATCGGCATCTGCCACGCTTTTTCGCCGGCCGCCCGTGCCGCGCTCAGGTACCGTTCGAGGAACTCCTGGTTGTTGGTGAAAGCGCCGAAGTTGTAGTGGCCGAGAGCGACTCCGATGGCTCCGGTCAGCGTGGCGATATCGACGACATGCGTGGCTCCGTTGCGATTGGCGTAGGTGAGGGCGTCGGCGAGGATCAGCCGGCCTTCGGCGTCGGTATTGAGAACCTCCACTGTCTTTCCCGAAAGAGCGGTCACGATATCACCGGGACGCTGGGCGTTGCCGCTGAGCATGTTTTCAACTAGCGGCGCATAGCCGGTGACCGGAATGGAAGGCTTCAGCTGCGCGATGGCCCGCATGGCCCCAATCACAGCGGCCGCTCCGGCCATATCGCCCTTCATTTTTTCCATGCCGTCGCTGGGCTTGATGGAAATACCGCCAGTATCGAAAGTGACGCCCTTGCCGATTAGCACTAAATGGTCTTGCCCTTCGGTTCGCGAAGGACGGTACTCGAGGGTGATCAGGAAAGGAGGGCTGCTACTGCCTTGCGCTACACCAAGCAAAGCACCCATGCCGAGGCTGGCCATGGCTTCCCGATCGAGAGCTTTGAATTCGAGGCCGAACTCGGCCGCAGTGGTCTTGCCTGCCTCAGCAAGAACTTCGGGCGTGAGTTTATTGGGAGGATCGTTCACCAGATCGCGCGTGAAGTTCTGGGCCTCCGCGATGATGCGGCCGTGTTGCGCCGCGGACTCCAATTCGTGCCGGTTTTCCCCTGAGACAGAAACCGTGAACTCATCGATCCGCTTGCTGGTTTTCTTCGGATCCGATTTGTACCTATCGGACTCCCAGCCACCGAGTACCGCGCCCTCCACAGCTGCCGAGACAGGATCCGCGCCGGCCGAAGCCTCCAACTGGAGGGCGATCGAGCGAACCCCTTTTCCCTTGAGAGCGCGTACCAGGACGCCCGCTATGCGGCGCAGCTCAACGGTAGAGAATTTCTCGCGCTTGCCGCCGCCGATAACAACCAGGCGCTTGGCCGAGACGCCTTGCGGGCGATGAAGAATCGCAAGTTCGTAGAGCTTGCCCGTGAATTCGCCGCTCGACCGAAGCTCCGCCAGCCAGCCGCCCTGGGCGGCAAGCTCCGGGTCAGGAACAGCCGGGCCGCTGACAACCGGTGCCTCGCCTTTCTGCTCAGGCAGCTCTTCGGCCTCGAAGCAAATAAAGGCCAAAGCGTCTGCAATCAAATGTTCGGCGGGGGAATTCTCAAGGGAAATCTGCATGTTGGGTTGTGTTTTCAATCTGAATTGTTGATTATTGCCGTGAACGACGGGCCATCTCGGCTTTCGCCTCGGCCTGCATTTCTTTTGCTTTGATGGACTCGCGCTTGTCGTGGAACTGTTTGCCCTTGCCTACCGCGATTTCGACTTTAATGCGGCCCGCTTTGAGATAGAGCTTAGTGGGCACGATGGTCAGGCCTTTTTCGCGCGTTTCGGCGCGCAGCTTCTCAATCTCCGAACGATGGAGCAGCAGCTTGCGTTTGCGCGCGGGGGCATGATTCATGAGATTGCCATGTGAATATTCGCTAATGTGCGCGTTCATCAGCCAGGCTTCGTCTTCTTTGACCTCGGCGTAGCTCTCTTTGAGCTGAATTTTGCCGGTTTTAGCCGCTTTCACTTCTGTGCCAGTTAGTACCAGGCCGGCCTCAAACCGATCAAGGAGATGGTAATTGTGTCCGGCAGAGCGGTTGTCGCTCAAGATCTTGATGTCGCTTTGCTGAGACAATGGGTTCGTCTTCTATTGCTAGTGTCTATAGCTAGTGTCGCCCAGTGCGGGCAAGAGACTCTGCACGCCCGGGGGTACCGGAGCGTCTTCCATTTCGAACACGAGAGGAACATAGTGGGGGGATGACTGCTTTTCTTTGGCGGCACGCCTGGTGTGCGGGCGTTTATAAGGTGGAAATTTGTACAAGTCGTTAACAGAAAGCCGCTCCCTAACGGTCGCGGCTCAGAAAAGGCGCCGTGGTGCGCAGACTGGCACAAAGCCGCTCTTATCAGCAAGCGGTTTTTGGGGACGCGTAGTAGCCACTGGTATTTTGCTGGCCTTTGCCGGAAATCTAGGAGCGCACACCAAGAAGGGCGACAAGCTTTTCAAGCAGGCCCAAAAGGCCGAGGCCGACAAGGACTGGGATACGGCCGTCAGTCTGTATGACGAGGCGCTGGGAACTGACCCGAGAGATTCGGGCTACCTGCTTTGGGATCAACGGATTCATAGCAAAGCTGCCCAAGAGCGGCTCGCCGAGGGGCGGCAGCTACAAAAGGCGCAAAAATTGGACCAGGCGCTGCTGCTGTTTCAAAAAGCATTTCTGGCAGATCCCAGCTCGCAGATCGCGCTGCAGGAGATTCGGGCTACGACCGCAATGCTGAAGGAGCGTGCGAAGAATCCGGCCGGAACACCGATCCTGACTCCCGCAGAACGCGCGCGCCAGGAAGTGGAACGGCGGATAAATTCGCTCGAAGGTCCGCCTACGCTTCGGCCTATCAATAACCAGATCAGCAACTTGAAGGTAAATAACCAGCCGGCCCGGGTACTGTACGAGAGTGTTTGCAAGTATGCGGGTATTAACCTGCTGCTTGATCCTTCGGGCCTTGACCCTACCGGCGGCGGCGGCGGAAACGGCAAAAACTTCAACCTCGATCTAAACAGCGTGACGCTGGAAGAGGCACTGAACTACGTAGCGCTTGTGACGCATACGTTTTGGAAGCCGATAAGCAGGAACGCGATCTTCGTCACCCAAGAAGGCGAGCAGAAGCGGCAGGAGTACCAGGACGAAGTCGTTAAAGTTTTCTATATCCAGAATGCGAGCACGCCGAACGAATTCACCGATATTTTTAACGGCGTTCGTACGGGTGCAAAGCTGACTTCAAACCTTTTCCAAGTGGCCAGCCAGGGCGCGATTATTGCGCGCGGATCTCCGGACACGATTTCGCTGGTGGAGAAACTGGTCCACGATCTGGACAAGCCGAAGGCAGAGGTGGTGATGGACATCATCATCATGGAAATCAATAAAGACAAAACGGTGACGCTGGGCAATCTGCTATCGGGCGGGGGCCTAAGTGTTCCGTTCAACTATACGCCGCGCCTAGCGGCTCCGGTGACGACAACGGGGACGGGCAATACAGGCACGGGTACTACCACTCCGGCCACAACCGCTTCCAACCAGATCACTTTAGCGCAGGCCGGCCGCTTTTCGAGCGCGGATTATTCCACTACCTTTCCGAGCAGCGTGGTAAGTGCTCTATTGAGCGACAATTCGACTCGTGTTCTGCAGCGCCCGCAGCTAAGAGCGACTGATGGCGGCAAGGCGTCTCTGAAGATCGGATCGAAGATCCCTTATGTTTCCGGATCGCTGAATTCAGCCGTCGCTACCCCGGGATCGATTCCTTATGCGACGACACAATTCCAACAGGTGGAAGTCGGAACGCTGGTAGACCTGGAGCCGCATGTGAATGGCACCGAAGATATCAGCATGCACATTCGTGTTGAGCTATCGAATGTGGTGAACACGATCTCTATCGGAGGCATTGATGAGCCTGAGATCGGGCAGCAGATCAATGAGGCGAATGTTCGAATGAAAGATGGGGAAGTAAGTCTGCTCGGGGGATTATCCCAGCGGACGAATTCGAACGTTCTGAAAGGGATTCCGGGCTTGACGAACATACCTTTGCTTGGATATCTGTTTGGACAGAAGGTAAAGCAGGATAACGACGACGAAATATTGATTGCCGTGATCCCACACATTTCACGGGCGCCCGAACCGGGCGATATAGCGGGCCAGGGCGTCTACGCGGGAACGGAGCGCGTGCCACGAGTTGGACGCGGCGGGCAGGCCGTACAAGTGACGCTGCCTGCGCCGGGTACCAGCGTTCCGCCGGGAACGGTAAACGGCCCGGCAAGCCGCGCAGTTCCCAACCAGATACCGCCGGGCGCGGTGCCGCTAAACGTCCCCGCTCCGAACCAGCCGGCGGCGGCTACCGTGCCTGTTATGAACTCCCCAGCCGCGCAACCGCAGCCGCAAACTGCTGGGCCAGCGGATCAGCCACATCGATAAGGAAGCGAAGTTTGGTTTCTAGAAGCAGCGCGCAACGGGGGCTCGAGCGGAGGCGGAAGGGGCAGGCTGGTCTGACGCTCGTTGAGCTGATTGTCGCTTTCAGTATCCTGATGATCTTGACGACGATGGCGGTGCCAATGGCGCGCTACCAGGTACGGCGCCAGCGGGAAAAGGCATTGTTGAACAGTCTTACGGAAATGCGGCACGCAATCGATAAGTACAAGGACATGTGTGATGCGGGCAAGCTCCAGCCGAGCGGTCCCGATGCGTACTGTTATCCGCCGACGCTAGAAATTCTGGTGAACGGCGTAAAGCTGACAAACACGCTGAGCGGAAATAACCAGTCCGGCAAAATGCGGTTCCTGCGGCACATTCCAAAAGATCCGATGACCGGCGACACGGACTGGGGCCGACGCAGCATGCAGGACGAGCCAACCTCCAGTTCGTGGGGCGGCCAGAATGTGTTCGATGTGTTCTCCAAAACGGGCGACAAGGCGAGCGACGGTACGCCTTACACGGAATGGTGAGCGTGAGTAAGTCTGTAGCGTTAAAGGACTGGGCGAGACGCGCACAGCGAGGGTTCACCCTCATCGAGCTGATGGTTGTAATGGCGATCATCTCGGTGCTGCTCGCGATAGCTCTGCCGATTTACCAGAAGTCGATTATACGGGCGAAGGAAAGTGTTCTGCGGAATAACTTGTTCACCCTTCGTACGATGATCGACGAATACACGATCGACAAGCAGAAGGCTCCCGAGACACTGCAGGCTTTAGTGTCGGAGGGCTATCTGCGGCAGATTCCACAAGATCCAATTACCGGGACGGACCAGACTTGGAAGACGGTCATGGAGGACACACCGGTCAGCGGAAGCACCGGGACGCCGGGTATCTTCGATGTCAAAAGCGGGTCGGACAAAACGGCGCTCGATGGAACAATCTACGCGGATTGGTGACAGGCGGGGAACAGGCCTCCAATTGGTAAACTGAGGAGCAGCGATCGAAAGATCGTTCCTTCCCCGATCGTCTAACGGTAGGACAGCGGCCTTTGGAGCCGTTAATCGTGGTTCGAATCCATGTCGGGGAGCCAGCTTCAGACCTACCTACAGTTCCAGATCACTCCGGCGAACCGCTACCTTTTGCCCTGCTTTGCTATCTTCTGGTGAGGGCGCTTCTGGATTTGACACCAGGGATGCTGGAGGAGCCACGAGGCTTATCACTTGACAGAACCCGCTCGCGACGATCTTGCTTGTGAAATTGATGAGCACTCGCTCAGCGCACTGTGCGATCCGAGTTTAGATCCTGCATTTCGCCGGGCAGAACGGGTGGGGGCAGAGAGTGCCTGGTGGGGCCATGTGCCATTCGCGCAGTGGCTATGCAGAGTTGTCAAGCCTAAGCTATTCGTGGAGCTCGGCACTCACACGGGAGTTTCCTATTCGGCTTTCTGCGAATCAGTTGTGCGGGAGCGGCTGGAGACTCGCTGCTTCGCCGTTGACAGCTGGAGGGGCGATGAGCACGCCGGCTTCTATGGCGACCAGGTATTAGCTGAGCTACGAGTGTTTCACGATGCCCGGTATGCTGCCTTTTCTACTCTCGTCAGGAGTACGTTCGATGAGGCCTCCCATAAGTTCGTCGGCGGTTCGATTGATTTGCTGCATATCGACGGCCTTCACACGTATGAAGCGGTAAAGCACGATTTCGAGACCTGGCGACCAAAGCTTTCGGAGCGGGCCGTGGTTTTGTTTCACGACACGAACGAGCGTGGGGGGGACTTTGGCGTCTGGCGATTCTGGCGCGAGCTCCAGCAGGTTTACCCTTCCTTTGAATTCTTGCACCACTGGGGCTTGGGCGTATTGGCGGTTGGACAAGATGTGCCGGAACCGATTCGGCAGCTGTGTTCGTTAAGCAAGCCGGAGCCGATCGCAACCATTCGCGAAAGGTTTGCATTTTTGGGTGAACGCTGGGTGATTGACTGGCGTGAGCGCGATATGGCCGCAAGAATGGCAGACCGGGAATCGCAAGTTCAGACCACAGCAAAGAAGGTAACGGAGCTGGAGACGGAGCTTGGGAAAGCGAACGCTGAGCTTGCCGAGTTTAAAACCACGAGTTCCAACCTTCAGAAGAGAGTCGCCCGCGAGATCTCGCTGCGCCAGGAGCTGGAGGCAGTGGTTCGTTTAGAAGCGGAGCGCCGCACCCGCGCCGAGCAAGAAGCAGTTCACTGGAAAAATCTGGCGGCAGACTCTCAGAAAAACCTAGAAGAGCGAAGCGCGGTCGGGGGTCAGTTCGCGAAGATCCAACTCGAACAGAGATCGTTAATCAATGATCGGAACGCTATGTTGGCATCGGCGAGCTGGCGAGTCACCGCGCCGCTTCGCTGGCTCTCGCGCGCGGTCCGGCGCCTCTCAGGGTTCCCGCTCGGAAGAGGACCGCGAGTAAACCCCGAACTCGGGGCGGAGGCCATGTTGTTGTTGAACTCTGGTCTTTTTGATCCGGAGTGGTACCTGAGGCATTATCCCGACGTGCTGGTATCGGGCATCGACCCCGTTGTACATTACTTGCAGTCCGGAGCGGCAGAGGGCAGAAATCCTGGACCAGGTTTCGACGGCGCCTGGTACCTCAGCCAGTACGCAGATGTGGCGGAGAACAAAATCAATCCTCTGCTTCACTACGTGAGCAACGGCCTGGCTGAAGGACGTCAGATTCGTCCTATAGCCGGGCTGTAAAGTTTTTCTGAGAATCCTGTAAAGCTGTACCGTTATTGAGCCGATAGGACTCGTGAGCGCCCCAGCTCATCGAGCGGTCAACCCGCACGGAAAGCGAGTTCATGTCTACCATCAGAGATTTAGCGGCGACCTTAGCGGCTTACACGGGCCTGTTCGCTTTGTGCTTCAATGCACAGGGCCAAACACTCGTAAGTTCGCCCTCGGCGCAAAACTTTGGACAACTTCCATCCAAGGGATCTTCACCCAACACACAGACACTGGGATTTGTGTTTAGCGGAAATTCTACGCCGGCATTTTCGTTGAGCTATGGCGCAGACTTTACGATCGCATCGGCTACCTGTAACGGCTCGGGCTACATCAGCTGCGCAGTGGCGGTGAGCTTTCTGCCGCGTGTGCCCGGGATGCGGCAGGACGCAGTGCTCGCAAAAGACAGATCGGGCAACGTTCTCGCGACAACTTTGATTTTCGGCAGCGGACTCGGACCGCAACTGGCGATTTATCCCGGTGTGATTTCGACGGTGGCAGGGACTGGGACATGGGGCTACTCCGGAGATGCAGCGCAAGCAAGCGTGGCCACGATGAGAAACCCGCAGAGCATCGCGGTAGACAATTTCGGAAACATCTACATCGCCGACTCGGTGAATCAAGTTGTCCGGAAAGTCGCGGCCACAAGCGGAACCATCACGACGGTAGCGGGTAGCGGGTTGGTTGGCTACACCGGAGACGGTGGCCTGGCGCTGCGCGCGACCTTGAACACCCCAAGCGCCCTGGCGCTGGATGGAGCGGGAAATCTCTATATTGCTGATCTGGGCAACAATGTCATTCGAAAAGTAAGTGCCGCGAATCAGCAGATCAGCACGGTAGCCGGCGGCGGCGCAACAGCCTCAGGGGCGAACGGCCTCGGCGACGGCGGGTTAGCGACGAATGCGCTTTTATATGGCCCTAGCGACATCGCAGTGGACGGCGGGGGAAATCTTTACATCGCTGATACCTATAACGGGTTAATTCGCAAGGTCACGGCGGCAACGGGAATCATCAGTGTTGTGGCGGGCGGCGGAACCAACGCGGGTACGGATGGGTTGGGAGACGGCGGCGCAGCCACGGGCGCAAGGCTTGCCAGCCCGGTGGCGATTGGCCTCGACGGCGCTGGCAATCTCTACATTGGCGATAGCGGGAACAACGTTGTGCGCAAGGTGGACGCGACGTCCGGGGTGATAACGATTGTGGCGGGGAGCGGAACGTACGGCTACACTGGCGATCTGGGCCTGGCACTTCGAGCGGCTCTAAAGCATCCTTCCAGCGTGCGTGTTGACTGGGCCGGCAATATCTACATAGCGGACCAGGGCAACAGTGTGGTCCGGCAGGTAAGCGCCACAACAGGCATCATTTCCACGATCGCAGGCAGTGGGGCACACAGATACTCGGGTGATGGCGGTGTTCCCAAGGCTGCGGGGCTGAATGACCCGTCCGGTTTAGCTCTCGATTCGAAGGGCAATCTTCTCATTGCCGACTACACGAATAACGCAGTCCGCAAAGTAGCGTTCGATGGCAGCACGCCGATTTCGTTCCCCACTACTTTCGTGGGCCAGGCGAGCGCCGCTCAGGTGCTTTCCGCAATGAACATTGGTAATCAGCCGCTCAGTCTGACAGGTCTAGCGCTGCCGGCAAATTTTTCGCAGCAGAGCTACGGTTTCGATTGCACCTCAACGAGCGTGGTCGCAGCGGGCGGAAGCTGCGCGATCGCGGTTCAGTTTGTGCCGGCAACAACGGGTCTGCTGGCCGGTAGCTTAACCGTCACCAGCAACTCGGCCAACGCGGCCGGCTCTTTGCAAAGCCTCGCAATGAGCGGAACCGGCGCGAGTGGCGCAGTACCGCAAGCTTCGATCAGCACAGCCGCTCTGACGTTCGGAACGCAGGCGATCGGAAGCTCGTCAAGCGCCCAGACAGTGACTCTGGCGAACAGTGGCTCCGCGCCGCTCAGCGTTTATGGGATGCAGGTAAGCGGTGTGAATAGTGCGGATTTCAGAGCAGCGACCACCTGCCAAGCCGTGCTGCTGCCGGGTGCTAACTGCTCAATCTCAGTGACATTCTCCCCCTCCGCCGCTGGCGTTCGAACGGCTGGCATCATCGTTTTCGACAGTGTCGCGAACTCACCGCAGATGACGTCAATAACTGGGACTGGCGGCGGCACGCCAAAGGCGGCTTTCGGTTCCACGGCTTTACAGTTCGGAAGCAGGAGCGTGGGCGGTCCAGGCTCACCGCAGACGATCGCGCTTTCCAACTCGGGTTCCGGCCCGCTCAACATTTCGGGGATGTCCGTCTCCGGAGCGAACGCAGCCGACTTCACCTCGGCTACGAACTGCGGCAGCATGTTGGCAGCAGGCGGGAAGTGCTCAATTTCGGTCAGTTTCTCTCCGAAAGCGCTGGGATTGCGCACCGCCACTCTGACGATCTCGGGGGGCATGGCGGGTAACGGGCAGACGATAAGCCTCAGAGGAACGGGAAACGCCAAGACGAATCCTTCAGTGTGGCGGGCAACGAACGGAACCTGGTACACGAATAACGGGAGCAGCTCGCGAGCAGTAGCGTGGGGGATGGCAGGGGACATTCCGGCTCCGGCCGATTACGATGGCGACGGCAAAATCGAGGCGGCGGTTTATCGGCCTTCGAACGGCACTTGGTACATCCTTCCGAACAGCACGTCCGTGCCCTACACCAAGCAATTCGGGTTGCCCGGAGACATCCCCGTGGCACGCGACTATGATGGCGACGGCAAAGCGGATCTCGCCCTTTACCGGCCTTCGAACGGCACTTGGTACGTGCTTCTGAGCAGCAACTCGACGGTCTATGCAAAAGCGTGGGGACTTCCCTCGGACATACCAGTGGCAAGCGACTATGACGGCGACGGGAAAGCGGATCTCGCGGTTTATCGGCCTTCGAACGGCACCTGGTACATCCTTCCGGTTACTGGGGCGGCCTCTTCTACGAAATTATTGGGACGTTCTGGCGACATTCCGGCTCCGGCCGACTATGCTGGCGACGGCAAAACTGAGGCAGCGGTTTTCCGGCCTTCGAACGGGACGTGGTACATCGTTCCAAGCGATGGAGCAGCCACTTATGCAAAACAGTTGGGGATATCCGGAGACGTGCCGGTCCCTGGCGACTACGACGGCGATGGAAAAGCTGAGCCTGCAGTCTGGCGGCCAACGAACGGCACGTGGTATATCTCTCCGTCTGGGTCCACTGCACCGATGACGGTGCAGTGGGGACTCAAGGGTGACTTACCGCTAACATCCTCTCCGAGCAACTAGGGAAGATCGAAGCCAAGGAAGGGCGTCAGGGGAGTCTGGTTCACGAGGGAAGCCGAAGCGCTCAATGTCCACGGCATTTTCACGTTAGTGTTCTGGGAGCCAGTCATGATGAAGTACCAGTTCTGGTCCGATGGCCGGAACACGGCAAAATCGATCAACGCGTCGCCGTTGAAATCGCCGGCAACTGGAACGTCCCCAGCCATACCCCAATGCTTAACGACCGGTGTGTTCGGCGTTGCGCTCGGCTTGATGTACCACTGACCCTCCGAGGAACGAAAGACGGCGAGATCCGAAGTACCATCGTGATCGTAGTCGCCAAGCACTGGAACATCGCCCGGCAGGCCCCATTGCACTGTGTAGGGGTCGGAACTAACGGCCCCGGCAGTCGGTTGAATGTACCAGTTCCCTTCCGAAGGCCGCCATACAGCCAGGAATGGCTGCGGGTCGCCAAGTGTCTGACCGAGAGCCGGCATGTCGCCCGGTAGCCCCCACTGAATGTGGGAGGTAGGGCCGCCCTGCGGGTTTTTAAAGTACCAGGTGCCGTCAGACGGACGCCAGATCGCGAGATCATCATTGGCGTTTGCTTCCGCGAATGCCATCGGAACGTCGCCTGGCTGCCCCCAAGGAATTAAGAAGGGAGATCCGATTGTGCTCGGCACGATATACCAGAATCCATCGGCCGGGTGCCAGAGAGCAAAATCGAGCTTGCCGTCGCCGTCGAAGTCGCCAGGCACATAAATGAACACGCCCGCACCTTCTGTTGATACGGTGAACTTGGTGGCGAGAACATTCAGCGGGGTGGTTACCTGCTGCGTGTATGTAGCTGACGGGGTGGCGCTGGGCATAATGTAGAGTTGCTGGTTTGACGGTCGCCACACAGCGTAGTCGACCATCCCGTCGGCATCATAATCGCCTGCGATCGGCATATCTCCGGGGAGACCCCATTGAGTGCTGGACGGCGCATCGAGGGCCAAAGAATTCCGATACCATTTTCCATCCGAAGGTCTCCAGACGACCAGGTCGGAGTTACCGCCTGTTGAGAATGTACCGATCGGAACATCGCCCTGAAGTCCCCACTGAATGATCTTTGGTGTCTCCTGAGTTGGTCCACCGAAGGCAGTGATGTACCAGGTGCCATTAGAGGGACGCCATACTACTAGATCAGCTTCAACGGACCCGTATACACCAGTGATCCCGACTACTGGAATGTCACCGGGAAGGCCCCATTGCACCGGATAAGGATCTTGGAGGTCGGACGGCGTGATGTACCAGGTACCGTCCGAAGGGCGCCAGACGGCGATGTCGGTCTTACCGTCTGCGTCGTAGTCGGCAGGTACAGGGATATCGCCTGCCTGACCGTAATGCGTTGTGATGAGAGTAGTTGGATCGGCGGCCGTGCGGATGTACCACGTACCGGTGGAAGGGCGCCAGAACGCAAAGTCCAGCTTGCCGTCACCGTCAAAGTCGCCCTGAACCCGGATGTCACCGACATCGCCGTAGTCGCTGGTCGTCGGCGGCGACGCCCAAGCATGAGAAAAGGAGATCAACGCTCCTAGAATCGGCAGGGTTGCGCATCTCGCTAAACGGGAACTGCGGCGAATCAAACCCGAAAGCCGAACGTCACGCAAATAAGAAAATTTGAGCATAGATTGTGGGTGTACTCCTCGGCATAAGCCATTACCCTCTCTGAAGTAGAGGCAAGGAGGAGATTTTCTCGCGTTGGCTGTGGCCAGCCTAACGATTAACCTGATTGCTCAACGGGCAGACCGATTGGGAATCGTGGAGTACCGCGAAAGCACGGAATGTGCCATGTTCCGGTGCCTGGAATTTAAGCCTCCAGCCAGTGTTCTTGCCCGTTACACCCGGCACATTGACGGGAACATCCGGACGCGACAAACCAGTGGAGGTTTGGGCAAGGACCTCGCCGGTCGAAAGCACAACCAGCACCTTGCGGGGGGGACTGGCCCATTCCGGCTCCCAAGCCCAGCCTCTAGCAATGAGCAACCCGTGTCCTCCCGGAACGACCGTTAGCGCATCGAAAACGCCCTCGCAGCGGGCTGGCGAGGCCAATGTATATCCCTGCACAGAGTGCTGGCAAAGAGCCGAAGGGCACGACAAATCTGTCCAGCCTGTTGAGAATCCGAGATCCGCATCACGAGGACCCCATCCGTTCGCACGCAAATATTGATACCAGCGCGGTACCAGGGCGGGTGCTAAATAAAGTGCTCGCAACGCTTGCTCGTCTGAGGGGTCGCGGGCCAACGAGGCATACGCATTCCGCAACGCTGCCTGCCGCGCACGCGCGATGTGGCGATAAGTGGCAAAATGCGAGACGCTGTTCACGAGTGCCGCGAGGATGAGAACCTGCGCCGCAATCAGCTTCGCCGAGTGTCTCCGGGCATCGACCCACTGAACGGCAAGAGCGGCAAATGAAACCCAGAAGATCAGAGATACCGATTGATAACGGGTTGAAGATGCCTGGGCAAGACCCGATTGAAGGCGGCCGAGCGCCGTCAAGGTCGCCGTCCCGATCACGAACAGAATGTTCGCGTAGAGGAAGAAGTTAAGCCGCCTATCCTTGCTGCTCCCAATCAGAAACCTGCCTAGACCAAGCGCGATGAGAGCTAACGCAAGGACAGTGAGTGAATTATTGATTGTGGGCCAGTTTGATTTGCCGATCTCATCTACCCAATAAGTGGGCCAAGCCGTCTGCAGGCGAGCGTTAGTCCAGGGCGCGGCAAGATAATGAATGACGTATTTAGCGACTTCAAGCGGATGCCGCAGGCCAAAAAGCGGACCGGTTTCGTGATGCGGAAATTGATAACGCCAGAAGTACGCGGAGGTCGCAAAACCCGCTGTGATGCCGGTGGCGAGCTTAGCGCGGCCTGCAAGCTTCAAGGCGAAGCTGAGCGCAATCAGGATTGGCCAAACAAGCAAGCCGCTCGACAAACTGAATTCCGACACTGCCGCGGAGGCTAAAGAAACAAGGAGCGGTCCAGAGAAGGAATGTACCTTGCCGCCCAATTCGGAATACGCGTGGAGGATCATGGCCGCGAAGGCCAAGCATGCCGTGAAGAGGCACAGAAGGAATGTGATCTGGAAACCTTGAACGAAATTATCGATCTGCCCCGGCGAGAAGAAGCAGAATACTGCAAAGCCTGTGACGGTCAAGTACGCCGGTCGACTTAAGTTCCCGAAGCGCCGCAGCATGAAGGCAAACAGCAACGAAGCAAGTGCCTGAATGAGGTAGTTCTCGATCAAGAGCGAGACGTTTCGGCCGCCGAACCATCTCAGGTCGGCGTAGCAGGCTAATCTGCCAAAGGGAATACGGTGCTCGTTGTGCTGGGCCCACAGCTGTGCTGGAGAGAGATGCCCATTTGACTGCATCACGCTGTTCACCACTTCCCATTGATCGAATTCGATGATGGGCGAGAAGGAATGGCGGACCAGAACGGCCATATGCGACGCGGCATAAATGCCGAGACAAAGAATCAACCAGCCTAAGTATCGAGACGGTTTGCTAAAGGACTGCCGGTTCCAGAGTGCAATGCCTGAAGACTGACTGGCAGGACGGTCTTGAATGGCTCCAAGCGGCGGCATCAGAACGGCTTCTTAGACAGAATGAGAAACTGCTTGCCGAACAGCTTCCACAACAGGGGAAGCCGCAGATACGCGGATACCAATGTGGAGGGAATCGCGCGGCGGTTCACCATCGTATATGGCAGAAAGCGGTCGACGACTCGTTCGACCTGAAAGCCTTGTATCCGTAATACCTCGGCGAGCGAAGACTCGGTTAGTGCAAGATGGTGATCCCAGAAGTCCCAGTAGGCGCCGCCAATGAAACGAATATTCGGACCCATTGCGATGAGCCGTCCACCCGGCTTCAGACAGCGCATCACTTGCGCCAGGGTGTCGCCTAACGCTTGCTTCGAGAGCAGGTGTTCAAAGAAGTTGCTGGTGAAGACTACGTCGAGCGATCCGTCGGGTAGCGGCCACGGAGCAGAGCAGTCCTGCTCTATGAATTCGACGTCCGGTTGCAAGTACTCCTTCGCTCGCGGGTTGAGATCCATGGCGTACTTTTTTTGACAGACGACATGGTTGACGAATTCTCCAAAGCCGCAGCCGAGGTCGAGCAGATGAGCGTCAGGCTGAACGAAGCGGGAGAAGAAATTCGAGACCAGCACCTTCCAAATCTGGTTCCGGTAGGAGACATGAGATTTGAATCTGTGGTCGTAAATCGTTCTCAGTTCAGACGAATTCATGGTCGGAACTAAATGTGGGGAACCCGTGCAACAAGCCCATTTCTGTAGAGTATAGCGGGGCACCTAAAGGTGTGCTTCACATGGCGAGCAGCAACTTAAATCTTTTATCCTGGATGACGGAATCAGATGACAGGTTTTTTGGATGTTGTAACAGCGCGCCATATTCAAGGGTGGGCAGCTGACGATAGAGGGAATCCGGTTGAACTGCGAATCGATGTAAATGACAGCCCCGTTATGGGCGTTCGAAGACGTATTATTCGCCCTGATCTCCGCCATTTCACGCGAAAGGATCTCGGTTTCGAGGTCGATCTCGGACGTGAACTGGAAGTTGGCGACGTGATAGCTGTTACCAGCACAGGCCACCAGCACCTTTCAGGATCGCCGCATAAAGTGACGCGGGTGGATGCTACTCGCGAAGAGAAGGCGTTGTGGCTGATCCGGCGCGACATGAAAATACTCGAAATCGGCCCGGCATTTCGCCCCCTCGCTTCAAGGGCGTCAGGGTGGAATAGCTTCTCTCTTGACCACGCCACGCAGGAGCAGCTTCGCCTCAAGTATCCGGAACATCCGGTAGACAAAATCGAACCGGTTGACTTCCTTTGGAAAGGCGGCCCGGTGGAGCTTGCCGTCCCGCAGTCCCAACACGGCACCTTTGATGCAATCATCGCGAGCCACGTTATCGAACACATTCCAAATCCGATCGGGTTTTATCAATCTGCCGCGGCGCTACTTAGAGAGCACGGGTTGCTCTCGCTAGTAGTGCCCGACAAACGATTTACCTTTGACTTCTTCAAGCCGATCAGCACGACGGGCGACTTGCTACAGGCTCAGTACCAAAGCAGGTCGCGGCACACCAAGAAGACCGCCTTCGACAGCATTGCTTATAACGTTTTAGAGAGTGAGCAAATCGCTTGGGAAGCCCGGCCGACCGGCCATTTTCGATTCATTCACACCGGTTTGACGGAGGCAAAACAAGCCTTTGACAATGCGAGCGAAGATTTAGCCGGATCCTATTCGGATTACCACGGGACCATCTATACGCCTTCCAGTTTTGCTTTGATTGCTTTGGAACTCGCGAACCTAGGCGTATTTCCATTCCGGATTGAGCAGAGCTTTCCGACGAGCGGATGCGAGTTTTACGTTACGCTTCGTAAAGGCGAGCCCGAAGAGTTCTCCCGTGAAGACTGGAACGGCCGAAGGCTTCAGCTTCTGAAGCAAATTACGCGAGAGATTGGGGAGCAGGCGAACTCTTTGTCTGACGAGCCATCAGTCAATAGCGCTTTACGTTAATCGACGAAGGCATTTAGCGGCAACCGCGATTTGGCCGATTACCCTTTGAGCTTTCCTGTGAGCTTGCGCAGCGGAGCAGTCATCTTCCAGGATCGCGAGCTCAACATGGCAGACAAGATTCGATGGTAGGTCTCAGTCTCGTTCTGTAAGGCCTGAATCGTCTGCCTGAGCCTCTCTCCGTCGGAGCGCGTTGACTGAAGCTGCTCGATTTCGCCCTGCAGAGTCTCAATCTGCTTGCTGAGGACGGCAGAACTCTGCGCACTCTCCTGGGAAAGCCGTTCTATCAATCTTCTGTAAGGCTCTACGACGGCGGCCTCCACTGAGGGGAGGTGCGCGCCGAAGCCGGCTTCTTGCGAAGAGGCTTCTTGGTAAGCCCTGTACAAATCTGCACCGCGGACCGGAGTCTCCAATACACAGGCGGCAAAAGCGGCCGACCAACTTTCCCTCGCAACGACATCGATGTGGCGTTCTGCCTGAATGTTGGCGGCTGCTTCACTCATCAGTTTCCATCCTTCCCGGAATTGATAGTCGAGAGCTTGCGACCAATCGGAGTAAGTATTCGTTACAAGCGGCAGATACTTCTGTAAACCTGAATCCGTGTAGGGCGTTGCGGCACTGTATACCGCGGGATGACCATAGCCGCCGAACAGCAGCATTTTGAGATCCGATTTACCAGCGATGAAGTCGAGCGTCTGCGAATCCGCGTCTGTCTCGAGCGGCGCGATGCCAATGCTAGTGGGCGAAAATTCGAGCATCTGCAGGTTAGCGGTAAAATCGATCTCACCCGCCACGATCTGATGCCGGAACTGCGGCCGCTCCAGTACATTCGGACCTATTAACAGGATGGGCAGCGAATGCCTGGCCGAAAACTCTTCAACCGCCCGCACGACTGCTTCCCGGCTATTCGAAAGGGCCGCAATATCGCTCTGTATCCAGATGAGCTGGGAGGGCTGCCTAAGTTGGCGATCCCCGAAGTTAGTTGGAAAAGGGAGCGCATTCGGAGTTATATACGTTTTAGACGCCAGAGGAAGCCCGGCGTATCTCTCAAGCGCGCGGGCAAGTCTGGGATTAGGAACGCTGAGGGCTCGGCAGTATTGCAAGCCTGGTATCAGATCTACTTCCAGCGGCTCGTGCGCGCGATAAGAAGCTCGCGCCAGCAGGTTATCGTCTACGTCCAGCAGGAAAGGGATTTGCAGGTTATGTAAGGCCTGAAAGATCGGTTCCGGAATGGAGCGCTGTACAATCACGGCGTCGTAAGTTGTCTGATCGTTTTGCAGTCCGTTGAGCCAGATATCGCTATTCCTGGACCCAGCAATGACCCGCTGACGCTCGAGCGCGCGAAGGGGATTACTGATACGCAGTTCTCTGAGGGCTCCGTTAGAAGGCGAGATGGCCAGAACCCGACCCAGAGAAGCGCTTGGCTTGCTGTTCTGATGCGCCAGCGCGGAACGTTTCTTACTTCGCTTTTGTAAGTCACTTTCGCAAAGCGAAATTAGCGGCGCCATACACTGCTCAGGACGAAACTCCGCGGCCGCCAGCCGCCGCGCGTTGACTGAGAGCTCGTTGACAAGACTGGGCCCTTGCTTCAGAAGCTCGCCGAAAATCTCTCTTAGTTCCCGCTCGGCAGTTTCTGCTGCAACTGTCCAGCCGGCCTCGTACTTAGTAATTAAAGCCGAGAGACTGGAGTAATCGTTGTAAATAACAGGCGTACCGGTGGATAGAAACTCGACTGTCCTGCCTGTTATCGCTAGCTCCCGTTCTATGTTGCGCTCCATCAGCTCGAGCGCACACCAGGCAGTCGAGAGAGTGGCTGTTAACTCCTCGATCGGACGGTAGCCATGATACTTTACAGAGCGAAATTGTTGTAGCTGGTCTAGCATCTTCCGGACGCTAAGCTCGTTCGGCATGCCGGTGTGAGGGCCGCCAAAGATATGCAAAGTAGCGCCAGGAATAGAGTCAAGAAGGGCAGCAGCTATGAACAGGAAGCGATCCGGCGTTTGCCACGGGTAGAATCCGCCGGAGTAAACAACCGTCAACTCCGGGGCGGTTTGCCGCTGAACCGCAGGCACCTCGAAGGCGGCAGGGCACACCAGTACATTCAACTCATCGAAGCTGAAGCCTGCCATGGTGCAATAGGCTGACCAAAAGTACTTCTGCCGATCGGAGACAGTAAGAAGGTAGTCCGTCTGGCGGATCTGCTCAACCATTCCGCGGCAGCGTGTTTCCAGAAGCGGCCCGTCCCGTTTCGCGGCTTCGTGATCGCTAGCTTCCAGAAGCAAGCCTTCGAACTGCAGCGGCCCGTAGCAATCGATTATCTGAACGATCTCTCTCCGGTACCGGGCAACGGCCTGGAAGGTATTGATGTTGCAATGTATCGCGATATCCGGCTGCAACCGATTCAGGACGACATCAGGATGGGAGAAATTGGCCGAGCTCCAGATCTCTTCGGAAGTAAGTTGAGGTAAGACCTTCTCGGCATTCTTCTTGCCGAGAAAGTTCTCAAGAGGCATGCTGAAGGTGACTCGATGACCGGCTTTCCGCAATGCCGAGATGATCTGCATGCTGCGGTTACCGCCAGCTGTTCGCGGGCAGCCCGGAAACGGAAGAGAGTCTGATGTGAAAACGTGTATGGACTTCTTAGAGGGGAAAGAAGAACTCGACATCAGGCAGGTTGTAATTGATAGCGAAGCCAGCTTGGGGGCATATTCTTAGTGACTTCGATGTCGGTGAATCCCTGCATTGGTCTGAGTTTCACGGTTCGCGCCCACGACGCCATCTTACGGAGGCCTTCTTCAAGACTCGTCGCAGCGCCAAGTTCGAAGGCTGCCCGAGCCTTGGAGTGATCGCTGAAAGCGTGCAGCACTTCGTTGCGCGCCGGCAAATGTTTCACGGGGTGACCAGGCTTCCCCATTGCTCTTGCCACATGTTCGGCCAATTCGTTCACCGAATAGGGCTGATCCGCGCCGATGTTGAAAATCTCATTCTGAGCAGCCTGGACAAAAGGTGAACGAGCAATTGACGGCGCAATATCTCCGACATAGCTGAAGGCGCGCTGCTGCGAACCATCTCCGAAGATGGTCATGGGATTTGCCTCCAGTATCTGTTTCATGAAGATGCCGATCACGTTGCGATACGGATCAGCCAGGTTCTGGTACTCGCCATAGACGTTGTGCGGCCTAAAGACAACGTAGTTCAAACCAAACATCTCGTGAGCCGCACGCAGATCTAATTCAACAGCCAGCTTGGCGATGCCATATGGATCTTCCGGATGCGGCGCCTTGCTTTCCACCATCGGCGGTTCAATGGCGCCATAGACGGCAATCGAGCTGGTGAAGACAAAGCACTCAGTATCAGCCTTCACTGCCTCGTTGATGAGGTTCACACTTCCGATCAGGTTATTGCTGTAATTGAAACGTCGGATAAAGTGCGACAAACCCTCAGCCGCATAAGCGGCGAGATGATACACGTACTTAAACCGGTACTTAGTAAATAACGCCTCGAGGAGCGCAGCGTCTGTTATGCTCCCTTTGACGAACGTGATTCCCGGCAGGAGGTTTTCTTCGAACCCGCCGGATAAGTCGTCGAGAACAATTACCGATAACTCGTCAAGCTTTACTAACTCCCTAAGTACATGCGCTCCGAGGAACCCAGCAGCGCCCGTCAGAAGAGCAAAGGGCCTGGTGCTATCGGCTTTGGTCATATACTTCTCGGAGAGCGATCCAGATATCGCAAGGGAAGTATAACATCCGTTTCAGACCCGGGTGCCTATCCCCGAAGGCCTTCAAAAGCGTCCTCGATTTCAAGCTTTGCCGCAGTGGATGGCGGTAAGAAGGGCAAGCGCGGCGGCCCGCCATAGTAGCCATTTAAGTCCATGGCGTACTTGAGCGCGGGGAGTCCGAGGGGGCCGGCAACAATGCGCGAGGCCGGAGCGATGCGGGCCTGCCAGTCTATTCCGGCTTCAGGCTGACGGGTTCGGAACGCCTCCCAGATTGTTACGCACGCGTAAGGTAGAGCGTTAGCAATCCCGAGAACCGCTCCTGAAGCTCCAAGCTGCAGTGCGTCCCAGATACTCAGGCCCGCGCCAGTCACAATCTGAAAACCCGGTTTCACGGCTGCAAGCGCTTCCCGCAGCTTGTCCATGTTCCCCGAACTATCTTTCATTCCCAAAATATTCGGGTGGTGGGAGAGCTCGGCAATGGTGTCGACCGGCAGATGATAGCCGGTTACTTGCGGAATGTTATAAATCAGTACCGGCAACTTAGAGCGATCAGCAACCGAGCGGAAGAAGAGCGCCTGCGTATCCGCGCGATGCATCTGATTGGGATAGTAAAACGGTGTAAGAACAAGAGCGGCGTCATAGCCAAGGTCGGCCGCGCAGTTAGCCAAGCGAACGGTTTCTTTCACGCTCTCGGCCCCGACACCCGCAATTAGTGTCTTTCCGGGGGCGCTCGCTTCCTTGACCCACGACATTAGTTCAAGGCGCTCGTCGACACTGAGCAGCGGGGTTTCGCCAGTCGAACCGCAAACCACATAGCCGCTCAGAGCAATCGAATTGAGCTTATCGACATTGTGAAGGACCTTGGCTTTGTAGAGATTGCCTGCGTGGTCGAACGAAGTCGTGAGCGCGGTGAAGATGCCGCCAAGTTTCATAGACGTCCTAAGGGCCCGTCAGCCTAGCGAGACTGGCGGGCCCGAAAGCAACATGCAGTTACCGGGCAATAAAGGTAATCACGAGCGTATAGAGAGCAAGCGATTCGATCAGCACCAAGCCGAAGATGAGTGCGAAGCGGATAGCGGCTACGGCTGCAGGATTACGAGCCATTGCTTCGGCTGCGGAAGCGGTTGCCCGGCCTTGGCCAAGCCCGCAGAGGCCAGAAGCGATACCCATGGCGATGTAAGCTGCTGCGCGTCGATTTGCATCTCCGGCATTACCGGAAGCTGCGTCACCCTGTGCAAAGATCGGGCTCGCTAAGGCCATCAGCGTGACCGCGAGCAGGAATAGTTTGTTCTTCAAGTATTTCTCTCCTATGAATATTGCTTTCAGGAGGTGGTTCGACACCGTGCGTTGGGACGCCGGGCGCTCACGCTGAAAGCCGATGATGCCTAATGCTCGTGCGAAACGGCTCCACCTACGTAGACCATCGCGAGCACCATAAATATGTATGCCTGCAGGAACGAAACGAAAGTATGCAGGCCAATGAAAATGACCGGGATGATAAGTTTCGTCAGCGAGACGAACGTTAGATAGACCTGCTCACCGGCGAACATATTCGCGTAAAGACGGACGGTAAGCGACAGGGGCCGGGCGAAATGACTAATGATTTCGATAAGAAGGATGAGCGGCGCCAGTGCAATCATGGGTCCTAAAAACTGCTTGATATAGCCCCCGCCATGCTCGCGGATGCCGGCAAAATGGTAGAAGAAAAACGTCACGACGGCCAGACCTAAAGGAACGTTCGGAAACATCGTGGGCGAGTCGAAGCCGGGAACAAGGCCAATCAGATTCATGAACAAGATGAAGATGAAGATCGTGCCGAAGAACGCCAGATAGCGCGGTCCGTGATCGTGCCCGACGACTTCCTGTGCCTGTGCAGAGATGAACTCGTAGATGACCTCGAAGATGTGCTGCAGCTTCCCGGGTTTATCGACGGAAAGGCGCGCCCGCAAATAGCCGAAGAGAGCGATCATCAGCAGAACGACGGCGATCTCGCAGACCATCCAGTCGCTCCATGGATTTGCGGCGTCCTTCGCCGGATGGTTAACCGCGTTAAGAACGGCATTCGCCGGGCCCGCCAGAAAGCGGTTAAAGAGACCGGTAATCCAAAGTTCGTGCGTCATTCAGTACGAGTTCGAGCCCCGAAAAAATTACCGATTAGCTCGAGAATGATGGAGGTCAGCGTAGCAGCGGCGCTCGCGAGAAGACCCAGCACGAACGCAAACGGGCTGACGCCCAACGTTTTGACGATAGCATAGCCGATTCCCAGTAGAAGGATGTAGCGGATGATGTAGACCCCCGCCTGCCAGGGCTTCCGGGAAGCGTCACCGGGAGCAATGCTTCGGCTTAGAAAATCGAACAGCCACAGGTTGCCGAACGAGCACAAGGCCCCGAGTGCGAAGCCGCTCCCTGCGCCCCAACCCGAAGTTACTGCGAAGGCAATCGCCCCAGCCGCGCCGAAGATCAGAGTGAGGCGGTAGATGGACTTTAACGTTGCCATCAGCATGCTCTCAGTCATGGGCGTTTGCTTTCTCTGGATAACTCACGAAATATCTGCATCAAGCCCGCCGCCATCCCCAGTATGATGCCGATCACTCGGAGAAATGGGAAGTGCAGCCAGCGGTCTGCGACCGAGCCGAGTATGTAACCGGCCGCAACGGAAGCCGGCAAGGTAAGCGCCATGGAGAGATACTTACCCAGCCAGATGAACGACTTATCAGGCTTGGGCGACGGCATAAGTTCACTCCAGATTTGTGCGAAAGCCTTCCCAACGAGCGAGCCCCGGCATCTCGAGGCCGAACTGATCGAGCACTCGCCCGACGATGTAGTCGACCAGTTCGATCACGCTTTGCGGCCGGTTGTAGAAAGCAGGAACGGGCGGAAAGATCGTCACACCCATGCGCGCCAGAGAAAGCATATTTTCGAGATGTATCTCGCTGAACGGACTTTCGCGGGCCAGCAGAACCAGCTTGCGGCGCTCCTTAAGCAGCACGTCGGCGGCGCGGCAGATCAGCGTATCGCCAAACCCGGCTCTGATTGCGGCCAGTGTTTTCATGCTGCAGGGTGCGACGACCATTCCGTCGGTGCGGAAGGATCCGCTAGAGACGGGAGCAGCTTGATTGTCCTGGTGATAGACAGCGGCCGCGAGCTTTTCAACTGCCTCGACTGAGTAGTCGGTTTCACGCGCAATCGTCACACGAGACCAGCGGCTCATGATGAGATGCGCCTCGACATCGAGCACCCGGAGCGCTTCAAGAATGCGAATACCGAAGATTGCGCCGGAAGCTCCGGTAATGCCGACAATCAGTCGCATAAAGAATCAGGCCTTCGGAGACGAAAGCGCCTTCACAAGATCGTATAAGAATGTCTGGCCTTCGTAGAAAGACTTAACCGACATTCTCTCGTCGCGCCCGTGGGCACGGTGATCGTTCCGGTCGCCGAACAGACCCTGGACGCCGTAAGTCGGGATACCGGCCGTTCGTAGATACAGCCCATCGGTTGCGCCTACCAGCATCACCGGCAAAACGGGCACGTTGGGCCAAACAGTATCGGTCACGCTTGCAATGGTGCGCATAAGCTCCGGATTCAGCGGAGACGCAGGGCCGCGGTCCACCTCTCCCACGACTTTGATGCCGACCTGATCGTCGGCGACTATTTTCGTCAACGTACTTTGCACAGACTCTAAAGAATCTTCCGGCAGAGCCCGGCAGTTCACGTTTGCGGCGGCAAGCTGCGGCAATGCATTTTTTGCGTGACCACCTTCGAGCTGCGTGGCCACACAGGTGGTGCGGAGCATTGAGTTCCAGGAGGGCGAAGCGGCGGCAACTCGCCGCATGGCATCATCTGAACCTTTGGCAACGTTCGCGAGATCCCCGCGAATCGAGCCTGTCTCGATCTTTGCCATTTGCGAAAAGTAAGCGCGCGTAACATCGTTCGTTTTCAGGGGAAAACCGAAGCCAGCCAAGCGCTCCAGCGCCCCCGCCAGATGATAAATCGCGTTATCGGGAACCGGCATGGAGCTGTGGCCGCCTTTGTTGTGCACCTCCAGCCGGAAATTAATGACGTACTTCTCACTCAGCTGCACGTCGTTCGAGATCTTCTTGCCGTTCAGCTCTTCTCCGAATCCACCTTCGTTAAGTGCATACTCGGCATCGATAAGATCCTTGTGATTTTTGATAAGCCAATCTACGCCGTTGTAGGGGCCGCCGCCTTCTTCATCGGCGGTAAGCGCGACAATGATGTCGCGGTCCGGCTTGAAATTCTGGCGTTTGAAGCGGATGAGATTGGCGATCCAGATAGCGGCTTGCGCTTTGTCATCAGCGGTACCGCGCCCATAGAAAAAGCCGTCACGCTCGGTGAAGACGAAAGGATCGGTGGTCCAGTCTTCGCGCTTTGCCTCGACAACGTCGGTGTGGGCCAGCAGCAAAAGCGGCTTGCGCGTTCCAGCCCCGTGGTATCGAACCACGATGTTCCCTTTTGCGGCAACAGGTCCGCCCAGAAAGATGTCTGAATCCGGGAAACCCTCCGCCTTCAGACGCGCGGCGACCGCCTCGGCCACGGGAGTAGTGGCGCCGGTTGTGTACCCGGATTTGATTTCGATGAGCTGTTGGTAAATGTCACGCGCGAGTTGCTGGTCGGCCGCCGGCGGCATGGTATCCGCAGCAAAACCAGCAAGGGCGAGCAGCAAAAAGGGAAGCAGGCTCCGGCGCATGCAACATGATTACACGGCCGGCCCGGCCTCGGACCGTTCTCCGCGTTCGAGTTCGGCCACTCGCCGCTCGAGCGCGCGCACGGTTTTCATCAGCTCGGGGAGTTTAGCGTAGGCACTGGTGGCCCGCAGCCAATCGCCTGCATCGAAAGCCGGCGAGCCGCTCACGATCGCGCCTTCCGGAACATCGCGGCCGATCCCGGATTGCGCCCAAACGATCGCGTTGCGATGTACGGTGATGTGCCCGGCTGAACCTGTTTGCCCAGCCATGATTACGTTCTCTTCAAGAATGGTGCTGCCCGCCAGACCAGTCTGCCCGCAAATGATGTTGTCTTCGCCAATGGTGCAGGCATGGCCAATCTGGCAGAGGCTGTCGATCTTCGCACCGCGCTTCACACGGGTTTCGCCGAGAGTTGCGCGATCGATGGAGGTAAGCGTCTGCACTTCGACATCGTCTTCGAGGACGGTGATACCAGACTGAACAATTTTGTGCTGCCGGCCGTCGCCAGCCTTCGCGAAGCCGAAGCCATCGCCTCCGATGACAACGCCATTATGCAGCGTGACGCGATTGCCAATAACGCAAAATTCTCGTACAGAGACATGCGCATGCGCAGTGAAGTCGTCCCCAATGACACAGCCCTCGTAGATAACCGCATGCGGATAAAGAACTGCATTGGCGCCGATGGATGTTCTCTCGCCAACAACAGCGTAGGCGCCGACCGAAGCATTTGAGCCGAGTGTGGCGCCCGGAGCAACGACGGCGCTCGGATGAATACCTACTGCTGGCTTGGGCGCCTGATAGAAAAGGGCCAAGGCCCGTGCGAAATCGAGATACGGATTACCGGAGATAAGCGTGGCTGCGCTCGGGTGGCGAAGAGGCACGGAAGCAATCACGGCAGAGGCGCGGGTCTGTTTTGCCTGGCCCGCATACTTCGCGTTCGCGAGAAACGTAATCTCTCCCGGGCCGGCTTTTTCTAACGTCGAGACGCCAGTGATCTCGATATCTGAGTCGCCCGCCACTTCGCAGTTGAGCTTCTCCGCGAGCAGGCCGAGAGTAAACGGCGGCATACCTCTATTGTTTCTAGTCTTCCGCCACAACCGGATTGCGCAGCTCGCCGATCCCTGCAATTTTGACCACCACCTCTTCGCCTGCCCGCAGGAAGCGCGGCGGTTTACGCGTGAAGCCAACACCGGCGGGAGTCCCCGTAGAGACAATATCGCCGGGCTCGAGCGTGAACACGCTCGAGAGAAAAGCGATCAGGTCAGGAATTTTGAAAATGAGCTCACGCGTGTTGGATTTCTGCAGAACCTCGCCTCCAATCGACAACTCAATGTCGAGATTGTGCGGATCCGCAATCTCATCCGCACTGACGATGCACGGGCCCAATGGAGCAAACGTGTCGAACGTCTTCCCCATCAGCCATTGGCTTGTGGCGAGCTGATAATCGCGCGCCGAAACGTCGTTGACAATGGTGTATCCGAAAACGTGATCGGCCCAATTCTCAGCGGCGATCCGCCTCCCGCCCCGGCCAATGACAAACGCCAGCTCGGCTTCGTAATCGGGACTCTTTGATACTTTCGGAAGCACGATGTTGTCGCCCGGCCCAATTACGGCCGTCGCGAACTTGTTGAAGATCGTCGGTACTTTCGGGACTTCCGCGCCCGTTTCCTTCGCATGGTCGAGGTAATTCAAACCAACGCAAATGAATTTGCGCGGTTGAGGAAGGGGCGCCAGCAGCTTCACGCTGGCCAGCGGATACTTTGCGCCGGGGGCCGATCCGGAAGCAGGATCATCAGATTCGGCATGACCTACATTGCCTTTCTGTATGTACTCCAGCAGAGTTGCAAATCCAGCTGACGAAAGGTCAATCACAGAGTCTCCGGAGATCACTCCGGGGTGGGATTGTCCGCCGATTTCAAAGGTCACGTAGCGCATGCCTGACCATCTTAACGGAGCATGCGCAACCGGCGGACTTGCGGCCTGAAGAGACGCCTAGCGTACTTCCACTTTGGCGTGATCACCCAGCTTGCTAACGTCTTTGGTGAGATATGCCCGGGCAAAATCGAAGGCACGCCCGATCGACGTGGGCGAAGAATCCCAATACTCGGCTTTAGAGACCGACACTTTCAGAAGCGCGATCTCGGGGTCTTCCAGCCCCTGCGGGAAAAAGATCTTATAAGCCGGCTTCCAGAGTTCTTCCATCTTGGCCCTGTCGCGCACCAGCGTCGCCGAACCGGACGCGGAGACGAACTTGTTTTTATCGCTATCGGAAAAGCTCACATTAACCTGACGATGGTGGCCCGCTTCCCAGACTTTCGGAGTATCCGCGCGCGTGAAAAACCAGAGGTCCCCGTCGAATTCCACTTCTTGGGTCGTCATGGGCCGGCTATGCAGCGAGCCGTCGTCCTCGACGGTCGTTAACATTGCGAATTTAATGCCCTTCATTATTGCTGCAAGTTTCTGTATGTCTGTTTGTTCTTCTGCCACGCAACTGTCTCCAGTTCATCTGACTGGCCAACGCGCAAGTAAGTTTCGCGGGTCGAGGCGGGTTTTGCTGGCCATTTTCTCGCTAACCATACGGGACGCGGCACGTCTAACCCGCTAATCTGACACGCAGGAGGGCGTTCACGATGCCATTCCGCTTTGCCCTAGTAGCCTCCACGGCAGCGCTGCTGTCGGCGGCTACTATCCCGGAAGTGCCGCTGCCGTCGCTAAGCCACGAGGCGGTAGTTGAACTGGACGGGCAGACAATGCCCAGGATTCTTCCCCCCAAGCTGAACAAGCTGCCAAAGGATGATTTAGAGAAAGCGCTGCGCCAGGCGCTTGCTGGCAATCCTGAGTTGAGTTTGAAGAAACAGGCTCTCGTAGCAAATACACCGGGACAGTGCTCGATCCCGCTCCTTGGGTTTAAGGCCAGGAGTGCGGATCACAACAACGCGCCAAAACTGCCGGATTGGAATAAAGACTCAGACCAAATGGCCGTTCCTGCGCCACTACCGGCATGCGACCACTGGGCCGGCAAATAAGCGGCCCGCCCTAAGAGGTCCGCGTGCGGGCGATCTCCGGCGATTCGTCCGACTGGTGCGTCAGTATCTTTTCGGGCTCCAGATAGTAATGAGTTAAACCTTCCTGGAGTAGCTCGAGAGCTTGCTTCGGTGTATCGGCGAAGCGGAACAGACTCAGGTCCGATTCCGAGATCATGCCGTATTTGATCAAAGCGTCAAAATTCAGAATCTCGTGCCAGAATTCGGAACCGTAAAGCACGATGAGGATCTTGCTTTCGAGTTTCTTCGTCTGAGCCAAAGTCAGGATTTCCATCAGTTCATCGAGGGTGCCAAACCCGCCCGGGAAAACCACCAGGGCTTTAGCCAGGTACGCAAACCAGAACTTGCGCATGAAGAAGTAGTGGAACTCGAACGAAAGCTCAGGCGTGATGTACGGGTTAGGACGCTGCTCGAAGGGGAGACCGATGTTCAGGCCGATGGTCTTACCGCCGGCGTCGCTAGCGCCGCGATTCGCCGCTTCCATGATGCCGGGGCCGCCTCCCGAACAGACAACAAAGCGATGCACGGGCTCGCCGCGACCGTCAGGCACAGAAACCGAGCTGGCCCACTCGGTTGTAATCCGGGCAAGCTCACGCGCTTCGGCGTAATAACGGCTTAGCTGGCCCTGCTCTTCAATGCGGGCCGACCCAAAGAAAACGATCGTATCGTTGATCTTCTCTTCTTGAAAATGCGCTAGCGGCCAAAGGTATTCGGAGAGAATCCGGAGCGGGCGGGAATCCGGGCTCTGCAGGAAAGCTTCTTCGCGATAGGCCAGCGGATGGCGATTTCCAAGCTCGTCAGGGCGCTTGGCGGAGCTATTAGTTTCAGTCACCGGCAAACCTCGATTGTCGCACCGTGATCGCCAACAAATAGCGTCTGTAGCGAGGCGCCAGCGGCTGCTAAAATTCTGGCCATGCCTGGTCGCACGGTGTTCACCGTACTCGAGCAAACAGCCACGCGGTTCGGTGACGCCATCGCGCTCTACCAGCCCACCGGCGGCAAGACAGGAAGAGGGTATCGAACAACCTCGTGGAACGAGTGGCTGCGCAGCTCGCGAGAAATCGCGCTCGGGCTACAGTCGCTCGGGCTACAAAAGGGCGAACCGGTTTGTGTCTTATCAGAGACTCGCGCCGAGTTCTATCTCGTCGATTTGGGCATTATGGGGGCGGGCGGCGTCTCTGCCGCGCTCTACACCGCTTATCCTATGGCGGACCTGGCAAACAATCTTCAATCCGTGCAGCCGCGCTTCTTGTTTCTCGAAGACGCAAAAGCGAAAGATGCGCTGAAGGCCGCGGCTGACGCGCAAAACGTGCCCTGGCCGGAACACGTGATTCTGATGACAGGAGAGGCCGAGGGCGCAATAGCTCTCGATTCGCTGCGGAGGCGCGCCCGTGAGGTGCTCGAGCGCGATCCCGAGGCCGCTACCCGGTTGGTTGAGGAGATCTCGCCTTCCGATCCAGCCATCCTCTATCTCACCTCCGGCGCCACCGGCCAACCCAAAATGGGGCTGACCAGCCACGCGGCTATTCTGGCCAATATCGATATGGCACCCGAGGTATTGCCTCTCGGGCCCGAAGACTCAGCCCTGGTTTTCCTTCCCTCAGCGCACATTGCCCAGCGGATTGTCCTCGAACTGGTTCCCATGCGCATGGGGACGCCGGTTCACTTTTCCGAAAGCCTGGCGAGGCTACCGGTCGAGCTGAAGACGATTCGCCCCACGGTCTTTTTGGCGCCGCCCCGAGTATGGGAGCGCATGTACGCAACGATTCTGACCGAGTTGAAAAAGCGCCCGGCATTGGCACGCAAGTTGTTTCATGGCGCGCTCGGGCTTGGTTTGGAAGGGGCAAAGTACAGGCAAGCGGGTAAGCCGCTGCCGGTCTGGCTCTCGCGGGCTTTGAAGATTGCCGACCGGCTGGTGTTCTCTAAAATCCGGGAAAAGCTGGGTGGTCGTCTTCGAATCGCAGCTTCCGGGGCGGCACCGCTTGGCAAGGATCTGGCGGAGTTTTTCGGGGCAATCGGAATGCCGCTCATAGAAGGCTACGGGCTGACAGAGGCTGGCATTCTCTGTTTCAACCCACTAGATCGGCCAAGGCCAGGAAGTATCGGGAAGTTACTGCCTGGGGTCGAAGCGCAGTTGGCCGAGGATGGCGAACTGCGTGTCAAGAGTCCGTGCCTATTTAACGGGTACTACGGGGACGAGGCTGCCACGCGTTCCGTTTTAAGTGAAGACGGCTGGTTCTCGACCGGTGATATCGCAGAAGTAGATGCTGAGGGTTTCTGGTACATCACAGGCCGGAAAAAGGAACTCATCGTTTCCTCGAACGGCAAGAAGATTTACCCGGCACGTATTGAAAACTTATTCAAGGTAGAGCCGCTGGTGAACCAAATCCTCCTGGTGGGAGATCGTAAGCCCTATGTCACCGCCCTGTTGACGCTCAACGCCGCCCAGGTGGAAGAGCTTCAGGTAAGCAAAGCGAATGGCGCAGTGGACGGCAAGTCCGCCGAGTTGGTTGATAAAGCGGTTCACGCTGCCGTCAACAGGGTGAACAAGCAACTGGCGGACTTTGAGAAAATCCGCCGGTTTAAAGTGCTTGATCGCGAGTTTTCGATCGATCGTGGTGAACTGACTCCAACGATGAAGCTTCGACGGGCGCAGGTGCTGGAGAACCACTCCGAGCTCGTAAGCCAACTTTACTTAGGGCGAGAAGAGACTCAGTAAACATGGCCTCGCCAGCAGGCGAACTAGCCGGGTGCACAAACTGAAAAGAAGCGGCGCTCGGGACGTGGGCCTCGGTAGGAAACGGCACGGGAGGATTCTGGTCGACCGAGTCGATAAAATCCTGAACGTTTATCCGGGCTTCGCGTAAGCGAGCTGCAATAGCAACTGAAACTGCTGTGAACAAAATAGCGCCAACAGCCAAAAACATGGTTGCCTCCCCGGGAAATTAGCCGGCTTCGTGGATTCTTACGATAAAGTGTGGAGAAGACCGCCTCATATTCTCAACAAGTCTTCTATGGCACTCGTTTTGGATCGCCCGATCCGCCTTTTCCCGATATTTCGTGAGCGCCCCTGGGGGCGCGATGACCTCGCACCGTACTTCTCAAATGAGCTGCGGAACGAATCTCGCCAAAGACAACGTATCGGCGAGGCCTGGTTCACTTTTCAGGATAACTCTACTGCTTTTGGAATTTCATTAGGCGAGCTACTGGAAAAACACCGGGAACTTCTCGGATCGGCGGCGGATCCCGATCACCCGGGCGCCTGTCCTTTACTCGTAAAGTTTCTATTTACCTCCGAACGGCTATCAGTACAGGTCCATCCGGACGACGCTTATGCGCAAATTCATCATCAAAGCCTGGGTAAAACCGAAGCCTGGTATGTGATTGAAGCCGAGCCCGCTGGTGAGGTGGCAGTTGGCTTTCGTGAGCGTATTTCGCCGGAGAGACTGAAGGAGTCTTCCGAGAGCGGTGAGATCGAGCAGTTGCTCGATTGGCGGCGCGTCAAAGCAGGAGACATCATTTTCACGCCGGCCGGTACGGTCCATGCGATTGGAGCTGGCGTTACGATCTGCGAAATTCAGGAAAATTCGGACCTCACCTACCGCTTGTACGATTACGGAAGGCCTCGGGAACTGCATCTGGAGCATGGGATGAAAGTTTCGCACCTTGGCCCGCACGAGCACGAACCCGAGACGGTTTCGCTCGCACCCTGGCGAGATCAGCTACTTGAAAATTCCTATTTCCGGATCGAACGCCTGCGGCTTAGTGAGCCGCTGCACGTTGCTCAGGGCTCTCCGGTATACCTGCTGTTCGTTTGCTTGAAGGGCTCTGGTTCAATTGGCGGCGAGCACTTCGAAGCAGGCCAGTGCTGGATGATTCCGGCGGCCAACGCAGCAGTTACGGTCGATGGGCCCGGTTCGGAGTGGATACTCACGTACACGGCGGAACAGGCGATCCAGACGCTGCGGAGCGGGACAGCAGGCTAATATGCAGGGCTGGCTCTATGGGCCGCTTACTTAGGGAAGAATGCGCTGAGCAGGAGGCCGATTTTCACGGGCTTCGCGACGCCAATGCGCCGGCTCAGGACAGAGTAATTCTTGGCTTCTATCTTCGAAAGCAGTCGCAGGTAGATGGCGCGAAGCGCCCAAAGAGACCGGCGGCTCTTCGGCTCTATCAAATCGATGAGTGGGGCAGAATCATTGTAGAAAGATCGGGCGCGGGCGGCTTCGAAACGCATGAGCTCACGAAAGCGATCGTCCTCCACTCCTGAGACCAGCTGCTCGGGAGGAACCCCGAAACGTTCTAAATCCTGCTTGGGAATGTAGACACGCTGCATGCTCGCATCTTCACGCACATCGCGCAGGATGTTGGTCAACTGAAACGCGACACCGCACTTCTCGGCCAGCATCAGGGCTTTGGGCGAGTGAAAACCAAAGATGTGAACCACCGTCAGGCCCACCACTGACGCAACCTGGTAGCAGTAGCGATAGAGCTGCTCGAAGGTTTCCATTTCGAGCGGATCCAGATCCGACAAAATACCGTCGATCATCTCGTGGAAATAACGGTGCGGAATGTTGAAGCGCTCAACCGAATTCGCAAAAGCGGGCCAGATCGGGCTGTCCCCGAACTCTCCGCGAAGAGCGCGGTCGAGATACAGGCGCCAGTCCGCGATGCTCATTTTGATCGCCGCTTTGTTGTCGGAAGAAGGACTGTCGCTCAGATCGTCGCACTGCCGCATGAAGGCGTAGATAGCGCACATTGCATCGCGCTGCGGCTTCTCGAGCAAAAGGAAAGAATAATAGAAGTTCTTGGCACGTTCTTTCGCGATTGTCCGGCAGTAGCGATACGAATCTTCAAGAGACACTGCCTTCACGGCGGCACTCATCGGGTTGGCTCTCTTGATTACAGCGGGAGGCATTCTAGAACGGCAGCATACGCCTGAGGCACTGGATAAGAATACCAGCCCTTTCCGCTTTTGAAATAGCGGGCCGCTGCTTTAGAACGTCGTATCCTTCGAGGCGGATCTTCTGCAAGATGCGCAGGCCGCCGTGGCTGAACAGATCGAGATCCAGAGAGAGCCGGCGATCTACCATCTTGACGAGCGGAAGGCCGCGGCGGAAGAGATCTTCGGCCACATCGACCGCCTCCCCCATTACGCAGCGAAAGGCGTGATTACAGTCGCGCGCGAAAAGCTCCTTGAGCGTATAACCATGCTTGGCCAGCAGGTCAAGCGGCAGGTAAACCCGATCTTTCAGGAGGTCGACCGTGATGTCCTGCCAGAAGTTCGCCAGCTGGAGGGCCGTGCAGGTGGCATCGGAAAGAAGCTGGCGCTCACGATCGCGGTAGCCGCAGAGATAAAGAACAAGGTGGCCCACTGGGTTAGCCGAGTTCTCGCAGTACGCGAAAACTTCATCGAAATTCCTGTACCGAGTGACCGTCTGATCCTGCTCGAATGCTCGAATGAGCCGGTCGAAAGGCTCGGCCGGAATATCGTACCGCCCAACCGTCTCGCGCAAAGCCAGAAACACCGGATGAGAGGCCTGTCCGCTATACATTGCGTGCAGTCCGTCCCTCCACCAGCCAAGCAGGCGCAGGCTTTCACTCGGATCGCCTAGCTCATCGCCAATATCGTCAGCCCAGCGGCAGAACGCGTAGACGTTGTAGAAATCCTGCCTCAGCCGCTTCGGCAGGAGAAAGCTAACAACCTGAAAATTCTCGTAGTGATGCGTAGCAAGCCAGCGGGTATAGGCAAGCGCATCGGCTGGTGAGCAGCCTGTTGTCTCAAGACCTATCTGTTGGATATAGTCTTTGGGCTGCAGCTGAGCAACGGTCAAAGGTCGGTCTGGCTCTTAAGGGATGATGGCAGTTTTTACCTGACCATTGCGGTGGTGGGCCAGGTCATGCAGAACACGCGGCAGTTCGCTCAGCGGCTGCTCATGATTTACCAGGTGCGAGGCGTTCACTTTACCTTCCGCGATCAGTTCCAGCGATCTGCGAATGTGCGCGGGCGTGTGATGAAAGCTCGCTTTACAGGTAATTTCACCGTAGTGAAGGAGGGAGGTGTCGAGACCGACTTTGGCGCCGTTCGGACAGCCGCCGAAAAAGTTGATGACGCCGCCCTTTCTCACCAGAAGAGTGGCCAGCTCCCAGGCTTCAGGCCGCCCGATAGCTTCGATTACCACATCGGCGCCGCGCCCGCCGGTGCGAGCCTTCACTTCCGAGACCAGCCCAGTGTCTTTGTTCAAATCCACGTTTCTGCTGATCAGCACGCCCTCGTCAGCGCCGAGGAGCATGGCTCGATCGACTTGTTCAATCCGCCGGGCAATCGCAATCACGCGAGCGCCGTAAACCCAGCGCGCCAGGCGGACAAACATCAGCCCAATCGGACCGAGACCCATGATCGCGACCGTATCGCCGGGCTGAAATTTACTTTCGCTCAAGCCGCGCAGCGCGCAGGCCAATGGCTCGGCTAACGCAGCATCCTTATAGGAAACCGCGTCAGGAATGATATACGTGTTCTTACGAACAATGCGCTCGGGAATCCGAATGTACTCCGCGTAAGCGCCGTTGTTGAACAGCAGATCCTCGCAGAGATTCGGCTGCTCGTGGCGGCAGAAGAAGCATTGATCACAGGGCGCGGAATTTGCTGCTACTACGCGTTGGCCCACACGGAAAGAGCCCACATCGTCGCCCATTGCGACTATGTCGCCGGCCATTTCGTGGCCGAAAAGCGCGGGCGGCTGAATCATGCGCGCGTGGTATCCGCGCCGGTAGACCTTCACATCGGTGCCGCAGGTAAGTGCCGTTCGAACTTTCACCAGCAGCTCACCAGGACCGCAGGAAGGAACAGGAACCTCTTCGAGGCGCACATCTTCTCTGCCGTAAAGCACAGCTGCCTGCATGCGCGATTGCAGATCCCGGAAGGGGAACGCGGTAGTCAGTCGCTGAAGAGTGGCTGCCATCAGTTCCGATCTTGTGGATGGATCACAACTTTGAGTGAGTCCGCGGAAGGGCGCTGCGCAATCTCAATTCCGCGACTGATCTCATGAAGGGGAAGCCGGTGCGAAATAAGACGCTCAAGCGGCAGAACGCCGCTAAATACGAGGCGAGCTGATTCAGCCTGCATATCGATATCTGCGCTATACGAACCAAACAAAACTCTCTCGCCAACACAGATATCCGCACCCGAACACTCCAAGCGTTCGGCGGCAGCAGTCTGAGCGAAAAGTAGAATCTTTGCTCCTGGACGCGAAATCCGGATAGCTTGTTCCACCAGATTCTTGGCATTGGTCGCCAGGACTACGGCATCAGCGCCTCGTCCATCGGTCGCATTACGGATCGATCTTTCGAGAGCTATGTCTCGTGGATCAAAAGCTTGGGCTCCAAAGCTTTCCGAGAGGTCGCGACGGAAGCCAATTCCATCAGTTGCGAAAACTTGAGCGCCGTTCTCGGCCAGCAGCATCGTGAAAATGAGCCCGATTGGGCCTTGACCCAGCACGGCAACGATATCTCCGGGAACGGTGCCGAGGAGCCTAACTGCTTTCAAGCAGGTATTCACCGGCTCCACCCAGCAAGCTTGATCGAAAGACACATGCTGAGGGATGTGTTCCATGCCGCGCTCGACGATCCAATCCATAGCGCGCACGTACTGAGCAAATCCGCCTCCGGCCGGCTCGTAACCTGCAGTGACTCCCACTTTCTTGTAGAGCGCGCATTGGGCATAAAGCTTGCGCTGGCAATAAAAACAGGTACCGCACGGAACGTGATGAAAGACTATGACTCGATCGTCAGGAGCGAACTTCCTTACGCCTTCCCCGCTCGCAACAACCACACCGGCCGTCTCGTGGCCATAGATACGGGGCGGGGCAAGCAGGCCATACTCGATCTTCTTCAAATCGGTGTGGCAGATTCCACAGCTTTCGACCCGAATCAACACCTCGCCGGCGTCAATGCGAGGAACCGGTACAGACGCCACTTCCACGCGACCGTTTCCGGTATAAACCGCTGCTTGCATAGTGGCGGCGGGCCTAATTTTGATCTGCTCCGGATCCAGCTCCAGCTGGTTCTGTAACGATTCTACAGCCGACAAGAAACTCCCCTAACTCTGCAGCCGCATCTTCTGCTCGTCGTTTCCAACGAAACAGGGACGGAATAGACTTCGGATGCGCGAGAGCGTGTAAGATGATTTTCCCACGATCGATACGCCCCTCCTGCGTTCGCATGCTATTCAAGTCGAGAGGAAAAGACTCGTCCGCCCGATCGGATACGATTTTGATGCACGCAAAGGGCAATCCGGCTCGATTTGTGCGGGCAGCTACGCCGGCCGCCTCCATTTCCACAGCCAGGGCTCCGCTGTTCCGTAGTAATTGTTTTTGTTTAGGATTATTAGCGACTGCGTCCTGCGATAGAATCGGCCCACTTATAAACTCACTAGTTCCGGCCACTTCTGCACACGGGTAGCGTTCGCCGTTTGAGGGCGAAAGAATCTCACTCGCGACGATGATCTGGCCCTCGCGGAGGTTTGGATCCAACGCGCCACACAAACCAGTACTGATCACAGCCTCCAGCCGCGAGGAGGAAAGTTCCGCCGACATGGCGGCGCGCACTGCCATCTCGACTGCGTGTGCTGACAGTTTAGGGCCAAGGCCATTGGCTGCCAGCAGGATGCGGCGGCTCTCCCAAATGCCTTCATAGGCATAATCGAGCGGCCATTTCAGCTTGCGAAGCCCAGTGAGCATCCCGGCCACCGGTTTTAGTTCGAAGGCTTGCGAGGCGACCAGTAATATTGCCATTAGAGGAGCGTTTTCCGGTATGTGCGTTCGACTTTCACTGCTCGGTGCCGTACACGCTTAGCAGTAGCCGTTTGCACGAAACCAGCCAATAGCACGATCAAGAGCAGCATCCACCGGGCCGGGCGAAAAGCCAAGCTTCTCCGCAGCCTTTGCGTGACTCACAAACATCTTGTAACGTGCCATGCGAACCCCTTCTAGCGGGGCAACCGGTTCCCTGCCCGTAATGTTTGCCCAAGCCGTGCTACCCAAACCCGCCAGGTACGCTACTGCGTAAGGAATGCGCCTCGTAGGCGCGGTCTTGCCCGACATCGCTCCAAGCCGATTGAAGATCTGCTGCAGCGTGAGATTTTGACACCCCAGAATGTAGCGCTCGCCCGGGCAACCCCGTTCAGCGGCCAGAAGGTGACCCTCCGCAACATCGCGAACATCAATAAGGTTCAAACCGGTATCGACGTAAGCAGGAAGTTTGTTGCGCAGAAAGTTGAGAATGATCTCCCCCGTGGGCGTAGGGCGCCAGTCATGATCGCCTACCGGAGCGGTAGGATTCACGATTATAATCGGCTCACCGGCACGTGCCCTCTCGAGCGCGATTTGCTCTGCAAGCCACTTCGAGCGCTTGTAATGGCCGCTCATATCGTCGATTGTGACCGGAGTGTTTTCGTTGCCGATCCCATTTACCGGCAGACCGATACAGCCGACAGTACTCGTGTAAACAATTCGCTCCACACCTGCCCGGCTGGCTGCTTCGAAAACGTTGCGTGACCCTTCAACATTCGACTTGTAAATTTCCTGCGGATGGCGCGCCCACAGCCGGTAGTCGGCCGCAACATGGAAAATGACACGGCAGCCCGCAACCGCTTTGTCGAGCGAAGAAGGATCGCGCAAATCGCCTTCCACCCGCTCGACCGCAAGCTCGCGAATTCGACTAGTTGGCCGGCAGAGAGCCCGCACGCGATGGCCGCGCTCTGTCAGGAGTCGCGCCAGGTGCCAGCCAATGAATCCGGTGGCGCCGGTCACCAGCGTAGGAGGCGCGGAGGCGTAGGACACTTTTCAGAGGCAATTCAGTGCGGAAGCGATCATCCGCCGTTTTCGGCGAGAAGATTCGACGGTCCATCCGGTAGCGGCGCGAAGGCGGAGGTGATCGCCGTCCTCTGCTGCTGAGGTTGCATATTGCGGGCATAGGCGGCACTGACGGTCCGTTCTTCGCGGAGCACGCCGTTACGCACCGGCCGATTGGTCTGCACTTTTTCGGTTGGCCGCATCATCGCTTTCTGGTAAGCGGAAAGCGCGAGCAAGGGGAACGAATTACGGTAATCGGTATAGGTGAGATAGAAGACGCGAGGGAACCCGGTGCCGGTACAGTAGTCCTCGTCCCAGCAGCCATCCTTGCGCTGCGTCCGGCTTAGGTAATCGACTCCGTTGTGCAGGCTCTCGCTGCGAATATCTCCTCCCGCAAGCAAAGCTAAAATGGCCCATGCCGTCTGCGACGGAGTGCTGGGATTCGCGATAAACCGGCCCTCATCGTAGCTCGAACAGCTTTCGCCCCAGCCGCCATCGCGGTTCTGGTATGCGCGAACGAATTCTATGCCGCGCTGAATGCTTGGCTCATTCTCGTCAACCCCCGCCGCACGCAAACCGCGCAGCGCGAGGAAGGTGCCATAGAGATAATTTACCCCCCAGCGCCCATACCAGCTGCCATCCGCTTCCTGCACGCGTAGCAGGTACTGAACACCTTTCTTGATAGCCGGGTGATCGCTCGAGAGCCCGCAACCCAGCAGCGCCTCCAGTACCCGTCCCGTGATGTCCGGGCAGGAAGGATCGAGCATCGCATTGTGATCGGCGAAGGGCACATGGCTCAGGATGGTCCAGTTGTTATCGACGTCGAAGGCCGCCCAGCCCCCGTCTTTACCTTGCATCACAAGCAGCCAATCAACGGCGCGCTGAACGCACTCGCGCTGCGCCTTCTCATCGGAACCCTGCGCCTTCTGCAAAGCGAGTAAGACCATGGCCGTATCGTCGACGTCGGGATAGAAGTCGTTATTGAACTCGAATGCCCAGCCAGAAGGATTGGCCTTGGGGCGCTTCACTGACCAGTCGCCCTTACGCCGAATCTCTTTCGAGATCAGCCAGTCGGCAGCGCGCGTGAGCGCATCCGGGGGAACGTTCCCGCTTTCCGCCAGAGCAAAGGCCGCAATGGCCGTGTCCCAAACGGGCGAGAAGCAAGGCTGCATGTAGAAGCCGCGTTCGTCATCGACCATCAGGTAACTAAAATGCTTTTCGGCTTCAATGCGAAGCGGATGGTCCGGCGCGTAACCGAGGACATCGAGCGCCATGATGGCGTATTGCATCGACGGGTAAATGGCCCCGAGCCCATCGGATGCTTCGAAATGTTCAATCATCCACTTGCCGCATTCTTTGATAGCGTGCTCGCGAATGAAGTGCAAACCGAACTTCTCCCAACGTTTCAGAAGCCGGTCGATGGTTAAGAAAAATGTCCGCCAGCTAAAGAGCTTGTCATGCCGTTCGGCCAGCATGGGGGCGCCGGGCACAAAAAGCTCGTCAAGCGTAAACCCGGCCGGCACGGGACGTCCCGGGTTGGCCGCGTGAACGATGGAAAGAGAAAGAACAATCGTGCGCGTCCACGAAGACATCTGGTAGATGAAATTGAACGGCAGCAGGACTATCTCGGGCGGGATCGAAGGGCACGCGTCCCGCGGGAAGAGGTTGAACAGGCTAAGATTCGTGCGAACGTAGCTGTTGGAGGCCTGCAGCCCGCCCAGTTCCAGAATGCGGTTCCTTAAACGCTCCATGCGCGCATCGGAAGCATCCATTCCCGCCACTTTTAACGCGAAATAAGCCTTAATTGAAGCGTTTACTTCCGATGGCCCGTTCAAGTAGATATTGAACCCACCGTCCGGAAGCTGTCGCGCCAGGATCGATTCGACTGCGCGATTGACCTTGGCACGCGTAGGCGGATTCCACACACCCTCGACGGGCGGATTCAGCCAAAGCTCCATCAGGATGTAATCCGATTCGAGCGTGGTATCAGCCCGAAGATCGGCCCACCAGAAGCCTTCCGCAGCCTGCCCTTTGAGCAACGCGACAGCCGATCGTTCACCGGCGTGCGCGGCCGCTAAGCTGAGATATTCTCCTGTTTGAACACTAGACTTCATCGTTTAAACAAATCGTTCGTCGCCTAAGAGCGCCCAAAATGAAGGCGCGGCTTGAAGCTCTCGAGATCCGCGGGAAGGGTAAACCGTACGTCCTCTTCCTTTATCTCCGCCTCTTCCAGATCACTGTATCCGTTGGACTTCAAATGATCTATCAACTGCTGCACCAGATGTTCCGGCGCCGAGGCACCGGCGGTCAGCGCCACCGTATCCACGCCTTCCAGCATGGATGGCTTCACCTCGCTGCAATCGTCAAGCAGGTAAGCCGGCACGCCTGCCTTTTCGCAAACCTCAACCAGCCGCCTCGAGTTCGAGCTGTTTCTCGATCCGACCACCAGTAACGCCTGGCAGAGCGGCGCAACAGCCTTCACCGCCAGCTGACGGTTCTCGGTTGCATAGCAGATATCCTGCGTTTTCGGGCCGATGATGCGGGGAAACCGCTCCTTCAGGCGCTGCACGATATCGAGCGTCTCGTCCAGAGAAAGTGTGGTCTGGGTAAGATAGACGACCCGGTCCGGATTCTGAATCTGGAGCCGATCCACATCCTCCACATCCGAGACAAGGAAAGTGCTCTCCGGAGCCTCGCCCAGAGTTCCGATCACTTCGTCGTGATCGCGATGGCCGATCAGTACGATCGTGTAACCCTGCTTGGCAAACCGTACCGCTTCGAGATGCACCTTTGTGACCAGCGGGCAGGTAGCGTCAATTACCTGCAGACGGCGTTCCTTCGCTTCCGTTCTAACAGCCGGTGAAACACCATGTGCGCTAAAGATCACCCGGGCGCCCTCGGGCACTTCGCTCAGCTCTTCGACAAAGATTGCACCCGCGCTTCGCAGTTCGTCAACCACGTGGCGGTTGTGCACAATCTCTTTCCGCACATAGATCGGAGCCCCGTAGAGGTCGATAGCAATCCGAACCACATCAATGGCCCGCACCACGCCCGCACAAAAGCCGCGCGGCTTCAAAAGAATGATTTTCTTCGTAGCCCCGCTCACCGGGACCTCAGCGATAGCCGTAGTTGGGTCGGCGAGACCTGTAGTTCCCATAAAAAGACTTATACGCGAATTATAACAACGGCAGCGGGCAAAAACCCTGCTAGAGTAACCGGTTAACTGCTTCGATCGGCTACGATAAAGGAGTTGCACCCCGGCAAAGCGAATGTTTTCCGCATTGCCGAGTGAACAAAATTTATATGAGTGTTCCCGCTTCTCAAATGTGGACAACGGCGAGCTACGTGCTTCGCCAGCGGCTGGCCGGCCGCAAGCAGTATCCCTTTGTTCTCATGCTCGAGCCGCTCTTCCGCTGCAATCTGGCCTGCGCAGGGTGCGGGAAGATCCAGTATCCCGCCCATGTTTTGAAGCGCCAACTTAGTCCGGAAGAGTGCTTTCGCGCAGTGGACGAGTGCGGCGCCCCAACGGTCGCGATTCCGGGCGGTGAGCCGCTCATGCATCCACAGATCAAAGAAATCGTGGAAGGCCTGGTAGCCCGCAAGAAGTACATCTATCTGTGCACCAACGCACTGCTGCTCGAAGAGAAACTTCATCTCTTCACTCCGAGTAAGTATTTGAGCTTTTCGGTCCACGTCGATGGCCAGCGCGAGCATCACGATTTTTCGGTTTGCCGTGAGGGCGGCTACGACATTGCCATAAAAGGCATAAGAGCAGCCCTCGCCCGCGGATTCCGTGTAACCACCAATACGACGCTCTTCGATGGCGCCGATCCCAACAGCGTTCGCGCTTTTTTCGACGACATGATGGAAGTCGGCGTTGAGAGCATGATGCTTTCGCCCGGCTATTCCTACGACAAAGCGCCTGACCAGCAGCATTTTCTCGGCCGCGCCCGTACGCGCAGACTTTTCCGGGCCATCCTTTCAAACCGCAAGCCCACCTGGAAATTTAATATGTCGTCGCTATTCGGCGAATTCCTCATGGGCAAGCGCCATTTCACGTGCACTCCCTGGGGAATGCCGACCTATAACGTTTTCGGTTGGCAGAAACCTTGTTACTTGCTGCAGGATGGATATGCCGACAGCTTCCAGGAATTGCTTGCTGAAACCGAGTGGTCGAACTACGGCACGGAATCCGGCAATCCGAAATGCGCTAACTGCATGGTCCACAGCGGCTACGAAGCGTCTGCGGTGAGCTACGGTTTTGGATCGCTGAAGGGCTTTTTTGCCCTTGCGAAATCCACGCTCTTCAACCGATATAAGGATGAGGATGCCAAAGCTCTTCTCAACGAGCCGCATAAACCGGTTCACTCCTACACTCCGCTGGTGAACATCAAGGCCGCCGGAGAAACGCGGGCCTAGTGGAGCAGATTCCGCAGCCAGACGAGCTTGAAGTTAGCCCGGGCTTTGCCCACGAGCGTTTGCAAGGCTGGATCCCGGAGCTGGCAAGCGAAGAAGAAATCAGGTCGGCGCTGGAGAAGGCCTTCGACTACCGGGGCGATGTCACGATTACGCGCAGGAACGGCGCAGTGGTGGCCGGCTATATCTATGACCGGAGACAAGGCGATACTTTACAGCGGTCTATGGTTCGAATCCTGCCCGCCGATGGCAGCCCGCGCCAGAGCATTCCGTTTTCAGATATCGCGAACCTGGTCTTCAGCGGACGCGACACGGCAGCCGGCAAGAGCTGGGAGGCGTGGGTGAAAAAATTCATGGAGAAGAAAGCCGCCGGCGAGCAGGCCGCGATCGAGCCAGAAGCATTGGAGTAGAAGTGGGCCTCAATCAGAGGCCCACTTCGATTTCCGGAATCATCGTTTGCCCCTACACCGAGGTAGGAACAATTTCGCCGATCTGCAGGTCGCGTAGCGATTGCTCGATAGCCGACCGGTCTCCCACCACCATCCAGATCATCTGCTCCGGCGACAGCAGCGCTCTTGCATTGCTCTCGATTTCTGAAGTCGTCAGCGCAGTCACTCGCTGCACGTAGCTGTCGTAGAAATTGAGTGGCAGCCCCGACTGCAACAGATCGCCCAGCAAGCTTCCTACGGCATTCATCGTTTCATGCGCTCCGGGCAGTTCCAGAATCTGCTGCTGCTTTACCTTTTCCAGCTCTTCATCCGAGACCGGCCTTCCGCCTCCCATACCGGAGAGTTCGGCGCCCATCTCCCGAATCGCATCGGCCGTTTTGTCACCCTGCACCGAGGCGTACGCGAGAAAGGGCCTCTGCGCTCGAGCGGCGTACAGCACCGAGCCTGCTCCGTAGGACCAGTGTTTGTCTTCCCGCAGATTCATGTTGAGGCGTGCTCCGAAAGTTCCGCCGAAGACATTGTTCATCGTTTCAAGAACCACTTCTGTTTCATCCTTGGCAGGCGGAGCAATTGTGCCGGCTACGACCACCGACTGCAGAGCTCCCGGCTTATCCACCAGGTAGATCACGGGCTTTGCCGGGCGCCCGACGTGGCTCAATTGCTTCGGTGGTACGTCGGCCGCCTGCCAACCGCTGAATAAGCTTTCCAGTTTAGGTTTGATCTCGGCAAGCGTAGTATCGCCGACGACCACTAAAGTGGCGTTATTGGGCTTAAACCAGCGCGCGTGAAAGTTCACCGTGTCATCCCGGGTAAGTTTCTTAACGCTCTCTTCGGTCCCGGAACCTGTCAGGGGAACACCGTATGCGTGCCCTTCCCCAAACAGAAGAGGCGGTAACGCGCGGAGTGCCATCTGCAGTGGAGTTACCTTCTCGTTCGCGATGGCCGCTAACTGAAGCTGCTGCTGGCGGTGGAAATCGGTCTCCGGGAAAACCGGATTCAGCAGCACATCCGCATACAGATCGAGCGCCTCATCGAGCGTCGGCTTCAGCGCCGAGACAAAGACCGTCGACGTATCGAGATTGCATCCGCTATTCAGCTGAGCGCCGAGCATCTGGAGTTCATCGCTAATCTCGAGTGCCGTGCGTTTACCGGTGCCGCAGGTGAGAAGCGCCGATGTGAGCCGGGCAGTTCCCGGAAGTACCGCCTGGTCGGCTGCGAACCCCGCATTGAGATCCATCCAGAAGTTCACCACCGGTATCTCGTGGCGCTCGGCCAGAAGCAGCCGCAGTCCATTGCTCAACCTGTCTTCCTGCACAGCCGGCAGCTTAAGCTCATCGGGTGTTCCCAACTCCGGAATCACGGTTCGGTCGGCAGCCGGCGCCGTGGTCCGAGCCGTTGCCTGAAATGGCAGAACCTCCAAAGCGTAGACGCCATCGGATATCCAGGCGCGTGCCGTCTCCAGAAGATGGGCGCCCGAGGCCTGCTCAATGTTCTCGAGCCGTCGCTTATAAGCATTCGGATCGCCCGCGTAGGTCTGACTGGTAGCCAGAATGTCTGACTTCCCGCCAAAGCCCCCAATACGCTCAACGCCCCGAACGAAACCGGCGTACGCTTGTGTCTTCATGCGCTCGAGCTCGCGGGCGGTCGGCCCATCTTCGAGAAAACGCGTCAACTCCTCATCTACCGCCAATTCGACTCGCTTGAGATCTACATCTTGCTTCGCGGTAGCGACGACTACGAACTGACTGCCGATCTCACGTTCATCGAGATAAGCCGCGACCTGCGTAGCAATCTGATCTTCGTAAACAAGACGCTTGTAGAGCCGCGAGTTGCGTCCGTTCGAGAGAATGCCCGCCGTTAGGCGAAGATGGTCGGCCGCTAGAGTGCCGTAACCCGGTACATTCCAGATCTTGTAAATCCTCGGTTGCGGGACCCGATCCTGCGCGGTCTCGCGGCGCTCTCCCGACATTTTTTCAACCCAAGCACGCTGATGGGCAACCGGCGGTCCGGGCGGAATATTGCCGAAATAGCGCTCCGCTTTCTCGCGCGCCTGCTCGGCTGTTACGTCGCCCGCCAGCACCAGCACTGCGTTCGAAGGCGTGTAGTAAGTCTTGAACCATTCGCGCACATCGTCGAGCGAGGCAGAATCGAGATCTTCCATCGAGCCGATTACCGTGTGCGCGTACGGGTGTCCGGCGGGATACGTCGCCTTTACCACCAGGTCTTCCACAACTGCGTAAGGCTGGTTTTCGCCTTGCCGCTTTTCGTTCTGGACAACTCCACGCTGCAGATCGAGAATGTCCTGGTTGATCGTGTTGTAGAAGTGCCCCATCCGGTCCGACTCGGCAAACAGCGCATAATCGAGCGCCGCCGTAGGAACATTTTCGAAATAATTCGTGCGGTCTTCGCTGGTGGTTCCATTGAGGTCGGTCGCCCCAATGCGTTCCATGGCCTCGATGTAGCTGCCTTTCATATGCTCGCTTCCGCCGAACATCAAATGTTCAAACAGGTGAGCAAAACCGGTCTTGCCGGGCTTTTCGTTCTTCGAGCCGACGTGATACCAGATGTTCAGAGCAACAATCGGAGTTTTATGATCTTCGTGGACGACAACGTTCAAGCCGTTATCGAGAGTGAACCGTTCGCACGGAATATCGAGCGTTGAGAATCGCATGTAGGCGTAAAACCGCCACGATAGCAGATGATGGGCGAGACCCGGCTGCACGCCTCAGCGAGCAAAATGCCGGGAAGGAGCCCTAACCAGGAGTTGTTCGAGCAGATCCAGAAACCGGTTCTGGTCTTCGAGCTCGAGCTCAATCTCAAGCCACGCCAGGTCGAATGGCGCGATCGCTTGAAAGAGCTGAGTGGGGCAATTATTGCGGTCTTTCTCAGTCGTCACCAGGATCTCTGCTCCGTGCATTCGTGCCTGGTGCGCCACTCGCTGCAATTCGAATGGCTTATAGGCGTGGTGATCCGGGAATGTCCAGCGAAAAACCACGTTCAGGCCGAGGGATTCGAGTGTTCTCCAAAAGCTCTGGGGATTGCCGAGACCGCAGAATGCTCCCAATCGCCGGCCTTTGAGAGACGAGATCAAGTTGCCGTTACGGCAGTCCCGCCAAGCGCCGGGAATGAGGCGCGTGCGAAAAACGGGCGCGCCGGGATGCAGCTCGGTCAAGCGCTCTTTTACGGCGCGAAATCGTAGCGGCTCCTCCGCTCGAGTCACAACGAAAGCGCTCGCCCGGGCGAGCGCCGTTAAGGGCTCGCGCAGGCGGCCGAGCGGAACCACCTCTTCTCCCCCGAAGGCATCCAGACCATCGATCACGACGAGGTCGAAGTCGCGCTGCAGGCGCGAGTGCTGAAATCCATCATCGAGAAGCAATACATCCGTCAGCGGAAATTGGCGCAACAAAATCTTCGCCGTTTGATACCGATCGGAACCGATGCCGATTGGAGCGTCGCCCATACGAAGGAAGATCTGCGCTTCGTCCCCTGTGGCCGCGGAAGGAATCTGTGTTCCCGGCGCAAGAACCAGGCTCTGGGCAGGTGAACGGCGGCGGTATCCCCGCGTAAGAATGGCCGTTTGATAGCCTCGCGCTTTTAGCTGGCGGGCCAGGTAGGTGGTGAAAGGTGTCTTTCCTGAACCGCCTATGGTAATGCCGCCAATGCTCACGACCGGTACCGGTAAGGGAGCCAGCGTCAGAGCAGCGTGTTCGGAGCTGTACCGTTTCAGCACCCCTCCTTCCTTCCAAAGAACCGCGAGGAAAGTAAAGATCGAGCGCACGAGAAAGCTTCGCGTTTCCCGGTAAGCGGCGCAATAGTACAACAGCCACAGCCGCTCGGCTGTCTGTTCCACAGCTCCTCGGCGAGCCTCAATCAGCCGGAGCGCGTTACTCCGAAGACGTTCAGCCTTGCCGGAGTTTTGAAATAGTTCTTTCACGGCAGGCAGAAGATCGTCATCGCCGTTAATCTGAACCAGCGCGCCGGCTTGCAAGAAATCTTGCGCGATCGCCGCAAAGTTCTCCATGTGCGGACCTACGATGATCGGCACGCCGGCTGCGGCAGGCTCGAGGATATTGTGTCCGCCGCGCGGTGCGAGCGAGCCGCCTACGAAGGCAACCTGAGCATAACGATAAACGCCCGCCAGTTCCCCGAGCGTGTCTAGCAGCAACACGCCGGGAAGCCGTAGAGAGAGTGAGCGATCGAGCTTTGCCGCACTGCGCTTCACAAAGCTGATGTTCCGTGCTTCCAGTTCTTGCGCGACAGCTTCAAAGCGGTCCGGCTGCCTGGGCGCGAGGATCAGCAGGAGCTCCGGCGATTCGGCCGCGAGTTCTTGAAACGCCCGCAGCACCACCTGGTCTTCATCCACGTTGTGCTTCTTCAAGTTCCCGCGATCGTTCGGGCCGACCGTACTGGCCGCGACCCAGATCTGACGGGCGCCAAAGGTGTTTATCTCAACGAGCGGCGCAGCCAGCGAGGCTTCGTACTTAAGATTCGGGGCAGTGGATAGTTTCTGAATCGATGCGCCTAATCGGGCATACCGGTCGCAGTCTTCGGCACTCTGCGCGAATATGAGGTCCGGCAGCTTTAAAATCGGAGACAGCCAGCGGGTCAGCAGGCGATAGCGCGGCCAAGTCCGGGTTGAAATGCGTCCGTTCACGATGGCCAGGCGAGCGCCGGAGCGCTTCGTCTCGTTGTAAAGGTTGGGCCAAATCTCGGTCTCAAGCACGACCAGGAGCGCTGGTCTGATGCGACGCAGAACTCTCCGAATGCAGAAGACGAAATCGATCGGGCTATAAAAAATCCCGTCCACCAGGGCTGAGGCTTGGCTGGCCGCGGCTCTTCTTCCGGCAACGGTCGCGGTAGAAAGATAGAGAGGCACGGAGGGCTGTTCTGCCCGTAGAATACGGAGTAGCGGAAGCGCTGAAGCTACTTCGCCGACAGAGACGGCGTGGAACCAGATCGATCCCGCTTTCGTCCGAGTGAAAGATTGGGGCAGGAATCCGAGACGCTCGCGGAAGCGGGCCCGGTAAGACCGTTCTCGAATGAGCCTTGCCAGGAAGTACAGAACCAGAAACGGAAGTAGAACTAGCTGAATTAAACGGTAAAGGAACAGAGCGAGCTTGATTCCTGTAATGCGATTCGTGATTTCGAGTATATCGTTGGCTGCCATCTTTCTGGCTGTTACCGCAACTGCTGCTGACAAGCCGTTCCAGGCAGGTCCGGCCAGCGAGTACTCACATCAGCAATCCGAAAAGGTGACAGTGGGCGCCAAAACTTACGATAACGATGAGCTTGTTACAGCCGCTTTTGGAAAGAAGATCGACTTCGGCAAGTACGGCATTCTGCCCGTCTTGATAGTTATCGAAAACAAACGAGACCAGGCTCTGGACCTGCGTCAATTAGAAGTCAGCTTGGTGGCGACCGATGGCCGTCACGCACCTTCCGTAGGTCCGGAAGCGCTCCTCGGCTTGGCGACTCCGGGGAGGAGACCCTCGCAAAATCCCAAAGCTCCACTTCCGTTGCCACTGCCCAAGAAGAAAAATCCGTTCAACAATTTATCCATCGTGGAACGCGCCTTCTCGGCGAAGATGCTCGCGCCGGGAGACTCGGCAAACGGATTTCTCTACTTCGAAGCCAGAACTGAGCCGGGTGACAAGTTATATCTGAACGGAATGCGTGATGCGCGATCCCGACAGGAGCTGCTGTATTTCGAATTCCCGCTTGCAGGGCAGGATGCCGCAGTCGGAATGTTACGGCAGCCTGCTTTTTCCGCGCGCTAAGGTAGGGCCCTTAGTTGATTGCGATATTTAGAAAGTCAGCGTAACCCGCTTTCCACATAACTCCGGCGCTTCCGATAACTGCGGTCGATCCACCGCTCGAGTAGTAGTCTATCCACGTGATTCCGCCGTTCAGGGAAAAGTAAAAGTGCAGATTGCCCGAAACATTGACGATCTTGAGGCCATTTACGCCTGGCGGCACGTGGAAGAGGGCCTTCTTGCCGGAAGCCGTTCCTGGCGCGCTTGAGCCCGTGTAGGCGTAACTGATGATGGCGTTGCTTCCGTCAGCTCGTGGGGCGAAGGCCCAAATTACACCGCCGTTTGTGTCCCAGACGTAGATCCCTGGAATCCCCGGGCTGGTGGTTGCGCCTTCAGAGACAAACTCCGCTTCAACCGAAGTGGTCGCCGCCTTGCCGTAATAGTAGCTGCCAAGATTCGTCGGGTCGGCGGCTAACAGATCTCCGTTCGTTCCGGCGGTTAAAGTAGGCCCGTTTGCGGTTGGCGATCCGAAGGAAACTGTGGGCGTATTTGCGAGCGTGGCCAGACCCGTGATATTAGCCGGCAACACGGCCGCCGTCTGCTGACCGGTTGCCGCAATGAAGTAGCTGGTGCCGTTGTAATAGTAGGGCGGCTTAGGAGTCCAGGTTGTGCCGGCAGCGCCGGCCGGTCCCGTTGCGCCTTGTATGCCTTGCGGTCCAGTGGCTCCAACTGGCCCCGTGGAGCCGGTTAAACCTTGCGGTCCTTGCGCCCCGGTTGCACCCGTCGCTCCGGTGGGACCCGTTGGTCCCGCAGGTCCGGCAGCGCCGGCCGGTCCCGCTGCACCTTGTATACCTTGCGGTCCAACCAGAGCCGTCCCGGTTCCCGGCCACGTGCCGCTTGCTTTTGGCCCGTAGAGCAAACTCGTCGCGGTGTTAAGGTAAAAATCACCATCCTGTCCCAGACCGGCCGACGGTGTGTTTGTTCCGTTCCAAATGGTGTTCCCGGATAAACCCGGAATTCCCTGTGCGCCTTGTATGCCTTGCGGTCCAGTAGCTCCAGCTGGGCCCGCGGCACCTGTTGCGCCTGTTTGCCGGTCAAACCCTGCGGACCTTGTGCCCCGGCTGCGCCTGTTGCGCCGGTCAACCCCTGCGGACCGACCAGAGCCGTCCCGGTTCCCGGCCACGTGCCGCTGGCCTTCGGGCCGTAGAGCAGACTCGTCGCGGTATTCAGGTAAAAATCGCCGTTCTGCCCCAAGCCAGCCGAGGGTGCGGTGGTTCCGTTCCAGATGGTGTTCCCGGATACCCCTTGAATTCCCTGCGCGCCTGTTGCTCCTGCCGGTCCTGTTGCTCCTGCCGGTCCTGTTGCACCAGCCGGTCCTGTTGCACCAGCCGGTCCTGTTGCTCCAGCGGGTCCTGCTGCACCGGTCAGCCCCTGCGGACCTTGCGCCCCGGCTGTACCCGTTGCTCCCGCCGGGCCGATTGCGCCTTGAGCTCCAGCCGAGCCCTGCGGACCAGTGGCACCTTGTGGGCCGACCAGGCTTGTGCCCGCGGGCCACGAGCTTGCCGAACGCGGCCCGTACAGCATCTTCGCAACAGTATCGATATAAAAGTTTTCGACGACGCCGGTACCGCTGGACGGAGCTCCTGACCCGTACAGCACCGTATTGCCACTCGTACCCGTCGCTCCCTGCAGACCGGCTGCACCGGCCGGTCCGGTTGCACCTGCGATTCCTTGTGGGCCCGGAGCGCCTGTCGGCCCCGCTGCTCCTTGCGGTCCTACCGCTCCCTGCGGTCCGACTGGACCAGCGATTCCCGTCGGACCCTGTGGGCCTTGCGGACCAGCCGGCCCCTGCGGTCCAACCGAGCCCGCTTGTCCGACCAGCTGCGTCCACAGATTAGGCCCGGTGCAGCCATACAGGTTCAATCCACTAACGGCGGCAGTGTTATAAAACATCTGTCCAAGCTGGCACGCGGCCGGCAGTACGGACCCAACCGTCACGGGACGCGTAAACGGAAACCCCGAGAAATCAGGGTTCTTGGCTTGAGAGGCAAGATCGATCGATGTCCCCTGCCCTCGAACAGCAACGGAACCGAGCAGAAGTAGAATGGGTAAAATCGCTGAGCGCATACGTTCTAGCCAACAGCGCAACACGCAGGGCTTGCGTTTGGAGGCCAGCAACGTCTCCTCCCAAATCAATGGGGGGCCAAACTTCGATCATGCAAAGACTTGGCGCGAAAATACAGGAGTTAAATAAAACAACGGCGCCGGTGACTCGCTTCTGCGTTTTGCATAAAACGGCCACGTACGGCTAGCGAGCACGCGCGAACAGCCCAACTGGGAGTAGTTTGAAGTTGATCGCCTCGATCAAGGCGGCAACAATCAGTTCCAGTAGTTCCGATCCAGATTTCTGAACTGCACCGCTTCGGCCAGATGCTTGGCGCAGACTGCTTCCGAGTGATCGAGATCCGCCACCGTCCGGGCGACGCGCAAGATGCGGTCGTGCGCACGAGCCGAAAGATTCATGCGCCGCACCGCCATTTCGAGAGTCCGCTCACCGCTCGGGTCCAGCGCGCAGAGGATCCGAAGTTGTGCCGGGGGGATTTGCGCATTGTAAAAGCCGCGCTGGCGCTGTGTTTCCCGGGCCGCCTCGACACGGCCTCTGATTTCCGAAGACGTCACGCCGTCAGTCTTGCTGCGAAGCTCTTTGTAAGCCACTGCCGGCACTTCGATATGAAGATCGATACGGTCGAGCAAAGGCCCGCTGACCCGGGCCAGATAACGTTGAATGATCCCGGGCGTGCAGCGGCATTCGCGGGCGTTATCTCCGTAAAAGCCGCACGGACATGGATTCATAGCCGCAACCAGCATGAAGCGCGCGGGGAAAGTGAGCGTGCCGTTGCTGCGCGAGAGAGTTACCGATCCTTCTTCGAGCGGCTGTCTCAATTGTTCAAGAACACCTCTCGGAAACTCGGGCAGCTCGTCAAGAAACAACACGCCCTGATGTGCCAGGCTGACCTCGCCCGGCCGTGCATTTCCGCTCCCTCCACCAATCAGCCCTGCATCCGAGATGGTGTGATGCGGAGCGCGAAAGGGCCTGCTCTTCAGAATGCCGATGCCGGACGGCAGCACTCCCGCTACGCCGTGAATCTGAGTCGCTTCGAGCGCCTCGCGGAATGTCAATTTCGGGAGAATGCCCGCGAAGCGTTTAGCAAGCATCGTCTTCCCCGATCCCGGCGGACCGATCATCAGCACGTTGT
>CAWBUH010000007.1:0-178574 GCA_963791935.1 Terriglobia bacterium
TCAACGGCGGTCGGCCGCTGGTTAACGGCAACCGCGAACAGACCGATAATTTTCTTCTGGATGGCATGGATAACAACCAGATTTCCGAAAACGCGGTTGGCTACACGCCCAGTGTGGACGCCATTCAGGAATTCAACATGATTACCCAGAACGCTTCCGCTGAGTTCGGTAACTTCATGGGCGGCATCATCAGCGTCAGCATCAAGGGTGGCGCCAATGCCTATCACGGCGACGCGTTTGAGTTTTTCCGGAACGACAAGCTGAATGCCAACAACTGGGCCAACAACTTCAACGGCTTGGCCAAGCCTCTGCTGCGCTGGAATGAGTTCGGCGGCTCGCTGGGCGGCAAGATTATCAAAGACAAGCTGTTCTTCTTCGCCGATTACCAAGGCTCCCGCTTCGATCAACCCTCTACCAGCGGCGCATTTTCGGTACTGACAACCGCCGAGCGGGCTGGTGACTTCTCGCAGCTTTTGTCGCTTCCTACGCCCGTCCAGCTCTACAACCCCACCAACAAGCAGCCAATTCCCGGCAACAATCTCGCCGCCGCCGGTCTGTTGAGCCCACAAGCCGTGGCCATCGTGAACTCCGCGCTATATCCGCAACCCATCAACGGCAATCTCACCAACAACGCGGTGAATACAACGCACAGCTATACAAATCAGGATCAGGGCGATGCCCGCATCGATTGGAACGTTTCCGATAAGGATCATCTCTTCGCGCGCTACTCGCAGTCGCACATCGAGAACCCGGTCACGAACAGCATTCCCCTGCTTTACAACTCAGCCAACGTTTACCCGCTGTATAACGGCGTGATCGACTACACCCGGTCGTTCAGTCCGAGCTTCGTCAACGAGCTTCGGGCCGGAGTCAATTACAGTCCCATCATTACCGGAACCCTTTCGGGAACCGGAATCACCGCCGCAAGCGTTGGCATCCCCGATGTTCCGAGCGACATTCTCCCCGCTATGGTCTTCACCGGAGGTTATGCCAGCGGTTTCGGCAATAGCTACGTACTTCAGTCCTTCGCCGACACGGTCGTGCAAGGCGAAGACACGGCTATCATCACGCGCGGTACGCACACCATGCGTGTGGGCTTTCAGGCTTTTCGCGACAGAATCAACACGTACTACTCGGGAAACGCGGGCATCGCCGGGCAATTCGGTTTCAACGGGCAATATACTCAATCGCCGCTTGCCAACTCCGTTGCTTCTCCTGAAGCCGATTTCATGATTGGTCTTCCGAGTAACGTCCAGCGCGGTATCACTGAAGGGGATTGGGGCCAGCGCTCCACCACTTATGGCGCTTTCTTCCAGGATGACTGGCGTGTAACTCCCAACCTTACTTTGAATCTTGGTCTGCGCTGGGAACTGCACACCCCGTGGGTAGAAGTTCATAACCGGCAGGCGAACTTCGATGAGATCACCGGGCAGCTTCAGCTCGCAGGCCAGAATGGAAACAGTGAGGCGCTGTACAAGCAGTACAACGGAATCACTAATTTTCAGCCGCGTGTCGGATTGGCTTATAGCCTGAACCATAATACGGTGATCCGTGCAGCGTATACGCTCTCGAACTTTCTCGAGGGCACGGGAACCAATCTCCGTCTGACCTTGAACCCGCCTTTCGGCTCGGAGCACAACGTAAACTATACGCCGACCGAGACGCCTTCCACGCTTGCGCAGGGCTACACGATCTTCGGCGTCGATGATCCGAACAACATCAACTACAAAGGAACATCCATTCGCCTGTGGGATCCGAACTTCCGGCCCGCTGTTTCCCACCAGTGGAACTTCTCCGTGCAGCACCAGTTTGGCAACTCGCTCACCGCGCAGGTTGCTTATGTCGGACAAAATAATAATCACTTGGTCGTTCCGATCTGGGCTTCACAGCTTCAGAAGCTTGCCGACGGCACGAATGTTCCGGGCTATCTCAGTGGCAACACCGCGTTATTGAGCCAACTCGGTAACGCCAAGCTCACCAACACCAACGGAGTTCAGAACTACAACGCTCTCCAAGTCTCTGTTCAGAAGCGGCTTAGCAGCGGTCTCGAATTCCAAGCGAATTACACCTGGTCTAAATGCCTTTCAGACGCTGTCGGTTACTACGGCGGCTATGGGCAGGCAGTTGGGAATTGGTACTACTGGCAAGATACCTACAACGCTCGGCGGAACTACGGTCCGTGTTACTACGATGTGACTCATGGCCTCAACGGCTTTGTAACTTACGATCTGCCTTTCGGACGAGGGCGCAAGTTCGGCGGAAACGTCAATAAGTTCGTCAATGCAGTGGCCGGCGATTGGGCCATCAATGCCATCGTGAACTGGCGCGGAGGATTCCCGTATACCATCGATTCCAGTTCCGATGTCAGTGGCACCAACAATCCCTCTCAGCTCGCCAATTGCGTCGCTCCCGGCCATGTCTTCGGATCCCGTAATGTCAGTCCGGGCAGCGGGACTTTGAACGGTTACCAATGGTTCGATCCGGCTTCCTACACGAACGAGACGCCAGGGCAGTTTGGCACTTGCGGTATCGGAACAATTCGCGGGCCGGGATTACACAACGCCGATCTCAGCTTGACTAAGCTCTTCGCTATCACTGAACACCAGAATCTGGAGTTCCGCGCCGAAGCGATCAACTTCACTAACACCCCGATCTTGAATGCCCCGAGTGTCGGTATCGGATCTACGCTTGGTCAGATCACCAGTGCGCAGGGCGAGCGCAACATTCAATTTGCTCTTAAGTACAATTTCTGAGTGGAAGAAGTGTCCGGACAAGGGATCGCCGCGGCGATCCCTTCTCATCTCGGGATGGCTTGTTCCTGTAAGAGCTTCTCGGCATTGAGAGCCCCGGCCGGCGTCTCTTCGTGCTTGAAAATCGCGTAAGTGGGATAGCCATTTGCGCGATACTGACTAACCCGGTAATTGATGCTCTCGAGCTCCGATTCGCTGTAATCAGGTTTGCGCAGACGGAGATACACGAAATCAGCCGTTAATACATGCGGCGTCTCGATGTTCTCATTCTCTGCAATACACAGCCCGGCCTTGTTGTTCCTCAGGACCTGGTAGACGCTGTCGTCGAACCAGGTCGCGTTGCGGAACTCAAAGGCAACCTGTACGCCGCGCGGTAAACCGCTCAAAAAAGTCGCCAGCCGCTCAACCTCGATTTTCAAGGATGGCGGGAGCTGAAAGAGAATCGGACCAAGGCGCCCGGCCGCGCGCAGCGGCTCAAGCGATTCCAGAAACACACGCGTGAACTCTTCGGCGCCTTCAAGCTTCAGCGAATGCGTGATCTTCATGTGCGCTTTCGGCAGAAACAGAAAGCCGTCCGGCGTGTGTGTGATCCATTTCTCGAACGTAGCCGCTGAAGCAATGCGGCGGTAGGTGTAATTCACTTCAACGGCATTCAGCCGTCGAAGCGTAAGTGCTCAAGAAATTTACTGCTTGCCAGCTTCTCGGGATAGAAATCCGGCTTCCAGCTCGCATAGGCAAAACCGGAGGTTCCGCAGTATAAAGGTGCGTCGGGCAAAGATTATAGACCTGCAAACCAATCGTATCCCTGTTCTGCCCAGTAATCAGCTGGCCTTGCTGTTGGTGTACTGAATCGAGCCGATCCGCTTTATGTTCTTGACGCCGTATTTCACCGGGATCACCAGCCGCAGAGGGGCGCCGTGATCTTCCGTCAGTGGCTTGCCATTGTGTTCATACGCGAGCAGAGTCTGCGGATGCATGGCGCTCTTCATATCGAGGCCAACGTAATAATCTTCGTCGGGCGTAGACATGTACACGTAATGCGGAAGCGGATTGCCCGGAGGATAAAACTTTCGCGTGAAGTCGGAGAACCTGGCGCCGCCCCACGAAGTCACCACGCTCCAGCCTTCGATGCAGCAGAAGCGTGTAATCATCTCCACCTTGGGCAACGACTTGATGTCGGAGAGCTTTAGTTGCAAAGGCGGGACGCCCTGCGCCGAAACATGCAACCGCCATGCACTGGCGTCCAGGTCTGAATCTATCCCGACATCGCCGTTCGGCTTCAGGAACGTTACCTCGTTCGCCTGGATAAGTCGGCATCAAATGCTTGTCGCTCAGATAAGCGTGGGCGATCTTTTGGTTAAGATCAAGCGCCCGGCGTTGTGGCCACGGAACACCGTCCTCCCAGCCTGCTTTGGTAAGCCACTCATAACCGGCAAAACCAGCGACCGCTGCTATCCCTCCCGCCAAAAACCCGCGGCGGGAGCGCCGTCCCAGCTCTTTCTCGAGCCCTCCAGGCGGAAGAACCAATTCAGAGTGACGGTTGTCGTTTGTCATTTACCAGCTCGTATCCGATGACCATGCTGCGGAAGTTGTTCCAACCGGCCAGCGCGACCTGCGCGACATGCACGAAGAAAAACGCGACATATCCGGCTGTAAGGATGAAGTGAATCAGTCTCGCCATGGAATAACCGCCCATCAGCGCAGCCAGCCAGCTCAGCTGAGCCGGCTTGTATATGGCGAGGCCGGTGAGAAGCGAGCCGACTCCCATAACGATGATCCCGGTGTATGAAATCTGCTGCGCTGCATTGTATTTCTCCTGTGGGGGCGCTTCTTTCGCAAGATGAAGGTCGTGCAGAGCCACCTGCCATGCGTCGCGGAAAGCCGTCCAGGACCTCGGCACCAGATACCGCCACTCGCCTGAAAGCCAGCGTATACGCAACGTAGGCAATCCCGTTTATGACAAACAGCCACATCAAAGTAAAGTGCAGAGCCATCCCTTCGGCCAGCCGATGATCTACATGCAGAGCCTTATAGAACCAGGGCGGGAAAAATTGGATCGGGCCAATGTGATACGGTGCATAAGCCCAGTAAATGAGCATTCCGCTCCAGATCATCAGGGCGAGCAGCGGGAAATTGATCCAATGAAACCAGCGGATCGCAAACAGGTGTTTCAGCTTGAGCGTCGGCATCCAATGATTCTTCGCAGTGCGGCGCGTTATAGTTACGGGATCGACGATTCGGCTTCTACGTCGAGGCCCGCAGTTTTACTATTAGATCACTTTTTAGATCAGACTTTATGGGCTCCGCTGATTCGACTAGCACCTCCTCGCCTCTAACCTTTCTGTGCCTCGCCAGCTACGAGAAAGGCCATCCCGCTTTGCAAGAGTTGAAGCGGCAGGGTTGCCGGGTTTATCTGGTTACCTCCCAAAGCCTCAAAGAGAAAGCCGAGTGGCCCCTCGAAAGCCTCGACGATGTCTTCTATATGCAAGACGTCGAGCACGAATGGAATCTCGAACATATGCTGAAGGGCATCAGCTATCTGGCCCGCACGGTCGAGATCGATCGCATCATAGCTCTTGATGATTTCGACGTCGAGAAGGCGTCTCTGCTACGAGAGCATCTGCGTCTTCCCGGGCTGGGCGAAACCGCAACCCGGTATTTCCGTGACAAGCTCGCCATGCGCATGCGTGCTGCCGAGAGCGGGATACGCGTCCCGGATTTCTCAGGTGTCTTTAACTACAGCCGCATCGCTGAGTTCCTGGATCGTGTGCCCGCCGCTTGGGTGCTGAAGCCGCGCCTGATGGCCGGCGCACTCGGAATCAAAAAATATCATCACGCGCAAGAGGTTTGGGATCGAATTCATAGCTTAGGTGACGAGCAGTCTTTCTTTCTGCTCGAGCGTTTTGTTCCCGGTACCATCTTCCACGTCGATTCACTCTGGTTTCGCGGCAAAATGATTTATGCAGTGGCGAGCGAGTACGGGACGCCGCCGCTGGAACTCACCACCGACGGAGGCGTATTTACAACGCAAATCCTGGATAGCGAAAGCGAGCCCGCCAAAACACTGCTCGGAATAAACGAGCGGGTACTGCAAGCATTTCAGCTATCCGATGGGGCGTCCCACACTGAATTTATCCGCGCCCATGCCGATGGCTCCTTTTACTTCTTGGAAACTTCGGCTCGCGTTGGCGGTGCTCACATTTCGGATCTGGTCGAGCAGGCAAGCGGGCTTAATTTATGGGCTGAGTGGGCTAAAGTGGAAGTAGCGGCTGCTCGAAATGGCGGTTATGAGCTGCCGGAAGTGCAAAAGAATTACGCGGGACTTCTGGTTTCCCTGGCGAAGCAGGAGTGGCCGGACACATCGAGTTTGAAAGAACCGGAGCTTGTCTGGCGTCTCCGTAAGCCACATCATATTGGGCTTATTGTAAAATCAGAAAGCCGCGAACGAGTCGACCAATTGATGAGGTCCTACGTTGAGATTGTCCGAAGGGATTATCAAGCGTCGGCCCCGGCTGCGGAAAAACTGACCGGATAAATACTGTTTTCCCGGTACAGTACTTATTGCCTTGTTTTCAGGTGTTAGTCTAGGGGACGTATAATGCGAGCTTTAACGCTAACAGGTGTTACGGCCGGAGCGGTTATGGGTGGCCTCTCTGCGGCGGCCGCGTATGGAAGTGTCTCCAAGACCTCCCAGTTATTTGGGCCATCCGTATATCGAGGTCCCGGACGCCAGCGAACTGTGGCCCTCACCTTTGACGATGGACCTAGTGAAGGGACACTCGAAATTCTCGAATATCTCAATCGAGAGAAGATCTGGGCGACATTCTTTCAATGCGGTGCCAATGTAAAAAGGTTGCCTCACATCGCGGGGCAGGTGGCGGCGGCCGGCCATCAGCTGGGAAATCACACTTACTCCCATCCCAAATTGCTGTTTAAATCCTCAGAGTTTATTGAGCGCGAGTTCACCGAGGCGCAGAAAATCATTACCTTCGAGACGGGGTTGGCGCCCATCGTGATGCGGCCGCCCTATGGATTTCGCTGGGCTGGCATGCGCGCTGTACAGCGTAAGTTGTCGCTCCTGAGCGTCCTTTGGACGGTGATTGGAAACGACTGGCGCTGGCCCGCCGAAAGAATCAAGCGGCATGTTCTCCGCGGTTCCACGCCGGGCGGAATCATCTGCCTCCATGACGGCCGTGAACTGCAGAAGAAGCCGGACACTTCCGAAACGCTCGCTGCTCTGCGTAAGATCGTGCCCGTGCTAAAAGATCAAGGCTATACGTTCCTTACGATAAGCGATCTGCTGCACGCCTAGGGCTCCGATCACTTAAGCTCGATCACAGCCAGAGTCTCTGAGCCTAGTACCACTGGTTTGCCGATTGGGAAAATCTCGGCGGCAGGTATAGCGGATGCTTCGTTTATTTTTTTGCTTTGCACCTTCGTCGGAGACGCCGGCGCGCCCGCTTCCCGCCAGGCTTCGAGCGCCGATCCGTGTCCCGGCCCAACGTATCGCATTCGATAAGAACCAGTGGTGATTCCTTTTGCCGCGAGGTGGAACGTTTTCGGCTGCACAGATTCGCCGGGCTCTGCATAATTCCATAACGCGATCACCATCGTTCCATCGCCGCGCTTGGTAACCAGCGCGTTCTCCGACCCGACAGTCACGCGGCGATCTCCCAGACTATGCAGCAGATCAAACACTTGAAACGCCGCCTTCCGGATGTGGTTTGCCGCAATCAATCCATAGCCGCCGTAGAAAGGCGTCTTATTGATGCCTTGTTCTTCGAAGACATCAGATAAAGACCAGTACGACATCAGCGTCACCAGCCCATCGCACTCGCGAATGTTATTGGCGAGCCACGGTCCCATGAAGGCGCTATCCGTCACCTCCGGCTGGTTCATGTAGGTGGCGTTGTACTCCGACCAGATTATCGGCGTGTCCGGCGCTGCCGATGCTTTCACCTGGTCATATACTTTCTTCGCTGATCGCGCCACCATGTCGCGGCGCGTTATTGGAAGCCGGCGCCCAAAAACGTCCTTTGAATCTTCGTTGCCGTATACGTGAGTAGAGACGAAATCGAACGGCACATTGCTCTGCTTGGCATGAGCAATAAAAGCGTCCACCCACGCCGCTTGCGCTGTGGCCGGACCACCAATCCGGAGCTTTGCATCCACTCGCTTTACCGCTCTTGCAGTTTCGTCGTATAGCGCAAAATAACTCGCCTGCTTCGGCTCGCCATTCCAGAAGTCGATATTCGGCTCGTTCCAGACTTCGAAGTACCATTGCTCCACTTCATCTTTGCCGTACCGGTCCAGCAGGTGTTTCGTAAAAGCCTCGATCAGCGCGCTCCATTTTGCCGGATCGTTCGGCGGAGATGGTAGCGGCTTGTACCAGAAAGGATGCGGCGCCAGGTTCGCGGCCAATTTGCGAGGCATAAAGCTGATTTCTACAAAGGGCTTAACTCCGTTCTCCAACAGCCCGTCATAAATCTGATCGACATAGTTGAAGTTGTACAGCGGGTTGCCGTGCTCGTCTTGGTCGTAGACGCCGTTCTCATCGTGCAGAATCGCGTGAAAGCGGACGTACTGGAATCCGGTGACCTCTTTAACGGCGCGCAGATCTTCGCGGTAGCTTTCCCGCAGAGTTAAATTCGCTCGGCCCGACCCGAACATTTGTTCCCAAAAATGAGGGAATGGTCGGCTTGGCGCAGCGGCGTCGATCGTGATCGTTTCTTCGGCGCTTCCGCTCTGGGCAAAGTATGCCGGGGCGAATGGCCAAAGCAGGAGCAAGCTGATCGTCGGCGCCGCTAGTTTCACGCCTGTTAGAAGCGAAACTCACGCGGCCGTTTCGCCTCTCTGTTCGTTGCTACGATTGAACGAGCACGTTCAGATGAGATTTGCGACGAAGCTTTCGGTAACCGCGCTGTTGACTGCCCTGAGTCTGGCCGTTCTCTCTTTTGCTCAGCAGCAGCCGCCGCCCGATCCCAATCTTTCCCGCCCGGCTGATAACGCCAGCTTCGGGAATCAGAAATCCCCGAAGAAAGAAAAAACGCCCACCGCGCGCATTGTGACGGGCCAGGTAACCGACGAGACCGGGCAGGTGCTCGAAGGCGCCATGGTCACTCTCACCGATACCCGGACCAAGCAGAAAACCAGCTTCTTCACTAAGAAAGACGGGCGCTATCACTTCGAAGAACTGAGCTTCGTGATCGACTATGAAGTGCAGGCGCGCTACAAAGACAAGCTAAGCGACATCCGCAAGATCAGCCAGTTCGATCGCACGCCCCGGCCCGTCCGTATACTTGAGATCAATACCGAAACGCCGCCCAGCGCCGCCGCGGCTAAGCAATAAATACTCTACGCTCTCTACCGGCGGCAGAGCTGCGGGAACTGCTTCTTCAACGCTGCAATTTTCGGCAAATCGTTGTACACGATGTAGGGATACGTCATGTTGTTGTCGAGAAAGTGTTGATGGTACGCTTCGGCGGCGTAAAAGCCCTTGAGCGGTACAACTTGCGTCACAATCGGGCGCGAGTAGATGCCGGCAGCATTCAACTGCTTGATGTAAGCCTCGGCTACTTTCTTCTGTTCCTCGTCCGAATAAAAAATCGCTGAACGATATTGTGTTCCGGTGTCAGGACCCTGGCGATTCAGTTCCGTGGGATCGTGAGCGACTGAGAAGTAGACCATCAAAAGCTGACCATAGGTGATCTGCGAAGGATCGAACGTGATGGCTACCGACTCCGCATGACCCGTTCGTCCACTACTCACTACTTCGTAATGTGCGGTCGACTTTTCACCGCCCGCGAACCCAGATACAACCTTCTTAACGCCTTTGATCCGTTCAAACACGCCCTCCACGCCCCAGAAGCAGCCACCCGCTAGAACGGCCGTCTGCGTTCCTGAGCTCGCCGCTGCCGGTACGTCGACCGCCGGTTCCGGAAAATGCTGGCCCGAAGCCCCAAAGCCGCAGGACCCGAATAGAAGAGTGGAAAGAAGCACGGTCAGATATCGTTTGCGCATAAATGCTTACTCGAATGGATTATCGATCCTCGCTAATAGATTCGAAGCTACGACCGATTTAGTTTCGCGACGGGTTTTTTCGAAGACTGACCAGGTTGGCCAGGATGCGATACGCGCCCGGCACCCCGGAGGGTAGCTGACGGTAAAGCGCAAGCGCGTCATAGACATAGTAGCCCTCGCCGTAGCGAGCCAGCAGCAGCCCTCCACGCTGCGGATCCTGATCCGGATCGTGCGTCTCCACTAGCGCCTGATAATGCTTCTCATCCCATGTCTTCATAAAGCCATGCCCGCGCTCCTCCAGCCAGCCGCTGAAGTCGGCTTCGGTGATCTTGTTCGGCCAGCTGAGGGCCGGGCTGCCCGCTTCGAGCAGTTTGACTTGGGAGTTCTCGTCCACCACCTTCTGCGGGTTCGATCCCAGTGAGAACGCATACGGCCCGTAATCCTCATCCAGCGCCTGCAGGTTGTACTGCACTATGAGTACGCCTCCGGCTTTGACGTAATTCAGGAGACGCTTATTGGCAGCTCGAAGCTCCGGACGCGAATAAGCGCGCACTCCCAGCACAATCGCGCTTAACCCATTCAGATCTGCATTGGCGAGATCTTCACCCGATAGCGTTTGCACCCGGAGACCAAGGTCCGCCAAAGCGCGTGGCACCTCGTCGCCTGTACCGGCGAAGTAACCGACTCGTAAATCCGGAGCCGTTTTCACATCCACCCCGGTCGCCTGGTAAGTCGCCGGCCGGTAATACGGATAGGGCCGCAACCCCGCATACCCAGCCATCCGGTAGCCTTCGACGTAAGTTTTGCCGCCGTACTCGGCCACCGCACGAATCTCATATTGCTTCTGCTCGACCTTGCCTGGCGAAATCTGGAAGCCAAGGCTTTCCTCCTCGCCGTCGCGGCTGAACGCAAACGGATACTCTGCCGGTTGCGCGGTCCAGCCCTTCGGCAGGCGTAAGCGAAGCGTTCCCTTAGCCGGGCCTTTTACATTGCTGTGCAGCGTGCAAGTGAATGCGAACGAGGTCGTAACCAGCGGGACCGCTCCCGCGGCCGGTGACACCGAGACCGAAATAGCGGGCCCTGTAATCAGGGGATCCTGCACATTGCCCACGTTTTCAATCCGGGCGTTCGTGTTGACTACCCGCTCCATCTCCCAATCAACCCCGTGGAACGCAACCCGGGCCGTTGCCCACAGAGGATACGGCGCAAGCGACCGATTCCGGAAACGCTCGTCGGCAATATCGTAGTAAGGCTGTTCCTGGTTCGGACGCCAGAAGTAGGGCCGTACCAGCGCCGCATTGGCGGGCACGGTCACCGCGAAGGTATGCCGCAAATCCTGACTAGCCTTTAAATCGGCTTCGCCGGAAATTTCGTCAGAGATCTTCCAGCTTTCGCCGCCCGAAGGCTTCAATCGGATCGCTTCCACTTTCACCGTCTCCGGGCTGCTGTTCAGCAGGTGAGTGCCTACTTTGAAGCTCTGCCCGGGGATCGCGATCGTGAAAGTAGTTTGTGTGCCGAACGCGGCGAAGGGACCGGTCGCTTCCTTGTCCGGCAGGACGGTTGCTTCGAACGAGAGTCCGAGCGCCAAGTTCAACGCTTTCTCAAACTGCTCTGTCTTTCGCTCGAGCTCAAAGAGCACATCGCTCTTGCCGGGTTCGCTCAGCGAACTGGCGCGAACTCGGGCCCCTAGCTCTCGTGTGATTTTCAAGCCCTGCGCGAGCGCCGGTCCGATACTCGCGGGATGGCTTGGCCGGTACTGATCTACCGCGGTCTCTACGCACTGGGCAACCACTGTCAGGCCATCCTGCAGGAACTGCTTGTCGCCTCCGGTTGTGAGTGAAGCTATCGAGGAGAGCGATATATCGATACCGTCATAAAACGTCTTTTCACGCGATCCCGTGGCAACGCGCGATGCGTAGCGATGGTACGGCGCCGAGTACAAACCCGGCGGCGGAACGGTTGCTCCGCCATTCTGTGATTTCTGAAGACCCCAGCCTTCTCTCGCGATTTGCAGAAACGTCAAACCGGATTCCGGCTGCAGCGTGCCTTCCGGGATCTCCAGATCGGTCGACGGAATGTGGTCGCTCCATTTCTTCGCCACGTAGTCGTAGAAGCGAAGAGGAACGTATTTATCGGTGGCGTAATCGTAGATCGTGTTGTCTTTCTTCGGCGCAAAGAAAGGCACGCGAGCATAAACCTTCCAAGGTTTCCATGGCCTGAGGCCTTCCCGGATCTGTTCGGGAAAGCGATTAGGATCTCCAGCCGCCAGGAACACCTCCTGCGCCATTTGCCCCGATACCTGATGTTGCCCGTGGCCGTCGGTAGGCGCGCCGTTGAACAACGACGTGATCACCAGCGGGCGCGTCATCCGCACTACCCGGACCGCGTCCGCCAGCACTCGTTCGTAGCCCCACTTGGCGAGCGCCTCTTCACGGGTTTTCGAAAAGCCGTAGTCGATCACCGTGCCCCAGTATTGATCTACTCCGTAGAACCGGTCCGCCTGCAGCAGTTCCTGTGTCCTGAGCAGGCCGAGCGCATCGGAAAAGTCAGGCGACATCGCGTTCTGGCCGCCTTCGCCCCGGGTGAGCGTGAGCACCGCCGCGCGCGCACCCAGGCCTCTGGTTTGCGACACCAGCATCCCGCCGTCTTCGTCATCGGGATGAGCGATGATCATCAACATGCTCGCCCTCGTTTCGAGGGCGCGCAGCCATCGCGCTAGTCCCGCCGTTCCCCGGTCGGCGTCCACCGGCATGGCGTTGACATCCCGTTCAGCCAGGTCGGCCGAGTAAATCACACCGGCGATCAGCGCCGCCCCAATCGCGAAGCGAACCCATCGAGAAAGCTTGAAAGTAGCGGACATCAGACGAAGGAAGAAAGCCTCTTCGTATGGTACGTGAGCGGAGCTGCACGCCCGGCCTTCCTGGCCGCCTCCGGCTATTCATGCTCCGGCCTTCCATCTGCGCTAATCTTATGTAGCTCGAATCATGAAGCTCTACCGCACCCTGCAAGGCGCAATCCTGGAATGCGACGGCAATCTGCATGGCCTACTCCAGGAGGACTGGGACGCACTGCTCAGCCGTGATGATCTGTACGAGTTCCTTGGCGACAAGCTCGGTCCGGCGCCGATCCTTGACTCCTCCGCCCTGAAGCGACCCCTTGCCCCAATCGGTCAGCAGGAAGTCTGGGCTGCCGGAGTGACGTACTACCGCAGCCGGGATGCGCGTATGGAGGAATCTAAAATCTCGGGTGGAGGCGACTTCTACGATCGCGTTTACAGTGCCGATCGTCCAGAGCTTTTCTTCAAAGCTTCGCCCCACCGGGTAGCTGGTCCAAATGAAAGCGTTGCCATTCGCAGCGACGCGAAATGGTCCGTCCCTGAGCCCGAGCTCACGCTGCTGATTTCTTCCGGCGGCGTGATCACCGGCTATACCATTGGGAACGATATGAGCTCCCGCGATATCGAAGGTGAGAATCCACTGTACCTGCCGCAGGCCAAAGTCTACGACCGGAGTTGCGCGCTCGGACCTTGCATCCTGATTACAAAAGAGGCGCTGCCGAAAACCACAGAAATCCGGCTTGAAATCCGCCGCGGCCAGCAGCTGGCATTCGAAGGCGCCACCAGTCTCGAAGCCTTAAAACGCGAGCCCCACACGCTCGCCGCATTTCTTTACCGCGACAACAGCTTCCCCCACGGAAGCTTCCTGCTCACCGGCACCGGCATCGTCCCGCCCGATTCCTTCTCGCTCGAGCACGGCGACGAGATCAGCATTACCATTCCGCCCATCGGTACACTCACCAATCGGGTGGGTTGATCGCCTTCTTCTCAATCTTCTTTGTGAAGAGCTATGCGATCCTGCTGGCTGATAATTTCTTTGATCCGCACGCCGTAGTTACCTTTGATGGACACGATCTCGCCGCGCGCTACCACCACGCCCTGTACCACAAGTTCAACATAGTCGCCGACATTGCGGTCGAGTTCGATGGTTGAGCCGGAGGTAATCTTCAGAACCTCCTGGACCGGCATCGTTGCGCGGCCAAGCGCCACCGAAAGCGGCAATTCGAGATCCCGCAACCGGTCGCGCATTGGGCTCTCTTTGTAGTTATTCATGTTCTCCGCTTCTGTCCTGGTGCGCTCCGGTCCCGCTTAAGAGTAAGTGGCGTGGAAGCCTCATTACGCTCACCTCGTGATCCGTCGCGAGCCGATTGATATAACAGCTGAAGCATGCAATCCAGAACAAATCGGCGCAGCTTTCTCATGGCGAGCGGAATTACCGCTGTAGCCGCAACCAGGGTCGTGGGAGCCAATGAGACTCTCCGGCTAGGTGTTATAGGAGCCGGCGAGCGCATGAAGAGCCTGTTGCATGCGGCCGACAAGGCGGGGCCCTATCAGCTGGTCGCAGCGGCCGACGTGTACGGCCCGCATCGCGATGAGATTGGAGAGCGTACCAAAGGCGCCGCCACCACTCACATCGATTATCACGAGGTGCTCGATAAGCAGCTCGACGCCGTGCTGATTGCGGCTCCGGACCACTGGCACGTACGCATCGCAACGGACGCCTTGGCGGCCGGTAAGGACGTTTACCTGGAAAAGCCCGTCACCCATACGGTCGAGGAAGGCGATGCGCTCACTCGGGCGGTGCGTTCTTCCAAGCACATCCTGCAGTGTGGAATGCAGCAGAGAAGCTGGCGTCACTTTCAGAGCGCCGTCGAACTCATCCAAGGCGGAAACATCGGACGCGTCACCCAGGTCCGCACTTACTGGTATCAGAATTACCAGCGAGACTGGCCCACAACCACCATTGATCCTCAACTTCTCGATTGGAAGCGCTGGCTCGGCTCCGCTCCCGACCAGCCTTTCAGCGAGGAGAAGTTCCGCCGCTGGCGCTGGTTCTGGGATTTTGGCGGCGGCGCCATGACCGATCTCTTTACCCACTGGATCGACGTCGTTCATTGGGCAATGAAAAGTACCCAGCCGAGCGTCGCTCAAATGCTGGGCGACCGCTATCATTTCGAGGAGTGGGACTGTCCCGATACCGTGCAAGCCGGTTTCCGCTACGGCGGTTTCGAGGTTGGCTACGAAGGAACCATGGTCTCGTCCGTCGATGACGGCGGCCTTGAGTTCCGTGGTACCGAAGGTGCTGTGAAACTTGACCGCAGCGGGTTCTCCATCTATCGAGAGGGTGTCGAAAAGGGAAATCCTGTCCTGACCGAGCGCAGCTTCAAGGACGGAACGATCTCCCACATGGAAAACTTCTTCGAGTGCTTAAAGACCCGCAAAGAACCCAATGCGCCGGTCGAAGCAGGAGTGGCGGCTGCCCGCGCAGGTCACATCGGGAATCTGGCGCTCAGACATGGCGGACAGCTGTCCTGGCCGCCAAAAAGCGCCTGATGCAGTCACCGGATAGCGGGCTCCGGGAACGAACCGCGCTATCCGGTCTGTTTACAAACGCTCAACGATGGTTGGGGAAACCCCAAATGGCGATGGTTACGCCTCTTCTTCCTCGTCTAGCTCCTCATCGTCGTCATCTTCATCGTCATCATCTTCGTCATCTTCCTCGTCAAGCGCATCCTCATCGTCGAGCGCTTCATCCTCGTCGTCAACGTCCAGATCGTCAATGTCATCATCGGCGAGTTCGTCCGTCAGTCCGTCTGGATCGGTCGATCTCATGAGCCAGGCTTCCTGGTCTAAATACTCGTTATCACTCATGCTCATAGCGTTTGCGATCATGTTTTTCTCCTGGTGGGTTGCGTGACGGCTCTGATGCGATCCGCTAAATCAGAGTTATTTGGGGTCCGTAGCTGCAACGACCGTCATCATGCGATCAGATGCAGGAAAAGTGCTTTTCTGTTCTCGAATATGACAAGGCACGTGAAGTTACGATACCAAGTCGTCCGGTGGACCTCGTGCGTAAGCTCGAATTCAGTTCGAAACTCTCCCCCAAACAATTCCTTCCAATAGCGAGGACAAAATGAACAAAGTTATCGTTTACGGCGCCGACTGGTGCGGCATGACTCAGAACACAATGAAGCACCTGAGAGACGAGGGTGTTGATTTCCAATACATCGACATTGACAAAGATCGGAAATCCGCTAAATGGGTAGCCGAGCAGAACGGCGGCAAAGAGAAGAAGCCGACTTTGGACATTGGGGGCCAGGTTCTCTCGGTTCCTACCGATCAGGAACTCGACGAAGTTTTGGTCGCCAAAGGCATTTTATAGCCTTCGCTAAAAGGACCCTCGTGGCCCCTCGCACTCACTGGCTCTACGGCCACGATCTGCCCGCCTTCCACCAGCGCCGCGTAGTCGAAATTGTTCACCGTCGGGCACACATGCCTGGGAAGTAGATACAGAGTGCTGCCGATGGCAGCCTCTGGCGAGTCGACGGGTACCTCAAAGGGGAGATGCTCCTCGCTCGGTTTAGAACCTGTGAACTCTGGTCGGCCCAGCACGGTGCAGTTCGGCACGCCGCTATCCACCGAAACGGCCTTGTGTCCCGCGTCGCAGGTGATGATTCCCGGTCGCGGATGGCTGACCACGCGGCTCACCACCAGCACGGCGGGTTTGAACCCAAACTCTGCCGGCAGTTGCCGGAGACTGCTCGAATCGTTGTAGACAATCGTTCCGGGTGAAACCTGGTGGCTGAACGATGTATCCCAGAGATGCCGGTTCGAGAGCGCGCACGGCAGAGCCGGTGTGCCGGATGTGATCACTTCCCCAACGGCAATTCCCGCACTTTCCATCGCCGAGACAATCGATTCCAGCTGGTCGTAACGCAGGTTCGCTTTCTGCTTGCGAAGCTCCAGATCTTCTTCGGTGGCATGGCCGTCATAATAGTGCAGGCCCCGAAATTTCTGCCCCCCATCCTGAATGGCGCTGGCGACCTTGATGATTTCCTGGAGCGAACCGGCCTCGATACCGGTGCGATTCATGCCCGTGTTGATATCGATAAATAGATCGACGGTCGTGCCAAGCCAATTTTGAATGTGCTCGAGGCTATCCACTACAGCCGATATGCGAACCTCCGGATAACTCGCCGCAATGGAGGCGATACGCTTCGCATTCTGGCCGGTGTGGGCGTAAGCAACCAGCACATCGCGCATGCCTGCCCGGCAGGCTACCTGTAGCTCAAGCGTGGTCGCGCATTTTGCCGACGTAACGCCCGCTTCTACAAGCAGCCGGATCATCGATTCGAGCTTCACCGTCTTGAGGTGCGGCCGCCAACGTCCCGGCTCCTCGCCTAAGAGTGAAATCATGCGTTCGATATTGTGGCGTACGAGAGCCGGATAAATTGTAAGCGCTGGAGTCAGCAGGCCATCGGTAGCCACCCGATAGTCATCCAGATTCAGAGCGAGATTGTTCCCCATGCAGAATGACTTACACCTGAAGGTAACATTCGGCGAATCCCGACGGAACCGACGGTAGCGCCTCGCGATAAAGTAGTCCTAGCAGGACCCGGGAGTGGATTTCTTTAACAAGGCAAGCAGCCAGGCGGACATAGCCAGAGCTATCTCGCAAAGCCGGCGCGACTTCCTGCGCAGGGCGACCGGTGCAACGCTCGGCACTAGCCTCTTTAGCCTTGCGTCGCCTAAGCCTCTCCGCGCTGCGGCGCGTGCTCCTAAAGCGGTTGTTGTCACGTTCGGAGGCGGCTCGCGTGACGATGAAACTTTCGGCGAAGATGGACAGGCAAACATCCCGCACCTTCTGCAGGAGTTGATCCCCCGCGCCACTTTCTTCACGCGAGTTGTTAATCGCGGCATACTCGGACACTACGTCGCGACCGCCAGTCTCGCTACCGGCGTCTACGAAAGCTTCAACAACTTTGCAGCCGTTCCGCCCGATTATCCGACAATTTTCGAATATTTCCGCCAGGATTTGAAGCGCCCGGTGACTGATACCTGGGTCGTCGCGCCGAGCAACGGCTTCAATCGCATCGGCGAGAGCGGCCATCGCTCTTACGGCAAAGGTCTCGGCGCCGGTGTCATCCTCCCCAAGCGCCTCTTAAACACGGCTCTCGCAGAGAACAGCACCAGCTACGAGCATCTTCTGCGCGACAACTATGAGTCGCCGCTGTCGGCGCCCCTCGAGGGCGGTAGCGGCATCGATCTGCATGAGCTCGCCGGCATGCTTCAATTTTCGGTGAGCGACTTCCGGTCGCACGCGCGCAATCTCGCCAGTCCCGACGAACTATCGGTCTACATCGCCAAGCAATTGATGCGTAAGTTGTCGCCCAGCCTGCTCTGGATTACCCTGCACGATATCGACGTCGCCCACTCCGGCGCCTTCTCGCTCTACGTTGATGCAATCCGCCGCTCCGATTCGCTCTGTGCCGAGATCTGGCGCGCTATTCAGGCCGAGCCTGAGTACGCCGGCAACACTGCGCTCTTCATCCTGCCGGACTTCGGACGAGACTCCGACCTCAGCCCCGGCGGCAACGGATTTCAGCATCATCGCACCGGAGACGCCGTCTCCCGCACCACCTGGATGCTCGCCATGGGCCCAGGTATTCGTGAGAATGTAATCGTCGACCGGCCTGTTAGTTCCATCGACTTGGTCCCGACTCTCGGCGCGCGCTTCGGCTTTTCACCGCGCTTTTGCCAGGGCTCTGTTTTACGCGAGGTCGCTTGAACTGTGATGACGCGCCAGCTCAAGGCCGAAGATTTCGCCGCCTATAAGCCTCTTGCGCGAAAAACGGCAATTGACCATCTTCCTCTTCTGCAGGAGTTGCCGCCCGCCTTCGTTCCCTTCCTCCTGAAGGAAACGATCTCACTCGATTTCAAGTTTCCTGCCGAACGTCAGGAATTACTCTCGCAGCTTAGCTACCTTGGAGCGCTGCCTGCAGCAGAGCGATCTCAAGAGATGGCTCCTTTCACCGGCCTGCGGCTTACAAACGCCCTTGAATCTTATGACTGGGTGAACAAGCCGGGCCAGTTTCTGGAACAGTTGTCTGCTCACCTGTGGGCCACTGCTCAGATGGACACGTTCCGCTCTGCTTCGGAACGCTACATGCAGCACTTCAGAAAGTCTCATCCTGAGGAGCAGCCTGCCGCGCCGCGTCTGGCCGTTGTCGTGGCGGGTCAAGGCGTGACCAATAACAGCTACCCGCTTTTTCGAAAGCTGCGCCGCGAAGGGACCTACTTCAAACAGGTGAAAGCGAGTTCTGGGTTAACAGACATCTCGCAGCTTCTCGCATCGCGCTCTGCTTCCGTGCCGCTCTCCTACGGCCACTGGTTTATCGATGGCGGACAAACTCCCATTCAGACCGCGGCCATCTCGGTCATTTCTTACAGCAAGTTGTCGGAAACGCGCCTTGCTCTGACCCGCAAAATGCGCCAGGCTTTCGAAACACGAATGTCTTCCGAAGCACTTCGCACAATGCTCGCCGAGGTGACACCAGAAGATCTCGGAATCGCCGGCGGCAATGGTGACGAGGTGCTCCAACGTTTTCAGCTGAGCCTCCTCACCGAGGGTTCTGGCACCCAGATTTACAGCACGACATTCGTTCAGTGGGCCGCCCGCGAAGCGCTTCGGCGGGCTAAACCGCTTACCGTGGTTGCCCGCTTTACTCCCCGACAGCGAGAGGCGCCGATGAATGAACTGCTTGCCGGAAATCCGCAAGTCTCCACTGATCCGGCCGGCTCGCTGGTCGATGCTGACATGGGTGCCTGGTACACCTGGATTAATTTGCAGCGGCTCAATGGCTCCGACCGGTCCTCGTTCGTCGCCTGGTTTGAGGATCACAACGAGGCGGTTGCGGTTGGTCCGGCGTTCACGAAGGGTACTGAAGACAAGGCTTCCATCGAACTATCGGAGCTTTTGAAGCGAGCCGACCGGACCCCTGCCCGTGCTTAAACAATCGTCCTTATTGCTTCGTTGATCTCCGGGTGCTCGAAAGAAAAGCCTGCTCTTTCGGCCGCCTGAGGAATGACCCGCAAACTTGTAAAGAGAAACTCTGCCATTTCCCCTAGTAGAGCTTTCATCGCAATCTTCGGAACCGGAAAAACGGTCGGGCGATGCAGCGCTGCTCCCAATGCCTTCGTGAACTCTAAATTCGTCACCGGTTGCGGACTGCTGCCATTCAGCACCCCCGCCACGCTAGTTGTGTCGGCCACAAACGAAAACATTCGCACCAGATCGTCTACATGTATCCAGGAGACCCACTGCTTTCCGCTTCCGAACCGGCCCCCCAGTCCCAGCCGAAATGGCGTCAGCATCTCCTTGAGGGCTCCTCCTTCACGTCCCAACACAGTAGCGATCCGGATGGGCGCGACCCGTAAGCCGACTTCACGCGCTCGCATCGCTTCACGCTCCCAATCCCGGCAAACCTCAGCCAGGAAATCCGTTCCCGGGCGTTGCTCTTCGGTGAGGATCTCGCTTCCGCGATCTCCGTAGTAGCCGATGGCCGAAGCCGAAATCAGCACCGAGGGCTTGTGTGTCAGCTGCCCGATTGCGGAGACGAGATTGCGAGTTCCGAGAACGCGGCTTTCGTAGATCCGCTTCTTTACTTCCGCCGACCAGCGCTGCGCAATAGGCTCTCCGACTAAATGGAAAATTGCGTCGATACGTGAGAGAGCATTTAACTCCGGCTTCTCGCCCGGTCGCCATGGATGAAATGCCGCTTGCGACGGAAGCTCACTGCTTTGCCGGCGCGCCATGTAGTACACCGCGTCACCCCGATTCAGCAGATGATTGACTAACTTCTTACCGATAAATCCCGTCGCGCCAGTTACTAAGTAGGTCATGCGAAGATTTGCTAAACAGCTTTAGCGATATCCTTCCCGGTTCTCTCGAGTTCCTGGATCTCTCGTATGTATGCTTCAGTATCGGTCTTACGCTTCATGCCCTCCAGCGACATGTAGCGCATCTTCCCAAAAATCGGTCGCGAGGGCCAAGCCCGATCATGCAAGCCGAAGCACCACAATATATTGGTGTAAGTATTCGGGTCGCGTCCGTCAAGCGCCCAGCGATCGTGAATCTCAATCATGACGTCGGCCGCTTCCTGATAATCCTTCGTCCACTCAATGATCTTTTTGCCCCAGTACATGCGATAGTACCCGTGAATCTTCCCCCGAATCAGCATCTCCTTCTGGGTCGCATTCCAAAGCTCATCGTAAGTCGTGCCCTGCTTCAGCTGCTCGGGGGAGTAGAGCCTTTCCCGTTTGTCGCCCGCATGTTGCTCCATGTTTTTACGGCACCAGTCAGGCAACGTTTTGAGGTCGCCTGGAATATCCACAAACCTTGCATAGTTGAACGCTAGCTCTCTTCGAACAATTAACTCTTCGAGATATGCGTCCGCCACGAGGTTATTCTTGCGAGCATATTCCTGCGTTGTTAAAGCGATCTCGAGCGAAGAAATCTGCCCGAAGTGTAAATAGGGGCTCATGTGAGACGTTGCATGCTCTGCCGGTTCGTTACGTCCGTCGGCATACCGCTGCAAATTCGCTGTCAAAAAATGATGAAGAAGCTTTTCCGCGACGAGCCGCCCTCCTTCGAACGCGATTGAGGGCGCGACAGAGTGATCGATCTCGCAGGAAGCTACTAATTCAGTAATGTTCTGCTCGGTAACCTCTGTCTGAAAGTCAAACGTCCGCTCCGGAAAGCGCTGCTTCACGTGCAGCTTATCAGGACTGGTCAGGTAGTTCGCGAGCACTTTCTTGATCTTCGGCCGTATCGTATAAGCCCCGAATTGTCGCGCCGGTATCTGCGACATCGGCACCACGCAGCTGGAATCAACTGCGTAATAAGACACCGCGAGTTTTTGCGGCACTCGTGAGTTATGCTGGCGCGCGATAAAGGTCGGATAGTCATCGGTAACTACCGCTGCTGCTTTGCCAGCTAACTCGTAGAAAGTGTCGTTGCGGGAAGCCTTGGTGCGCCGCAGGTAGAAGACGTAGCCGATCCCTGCTTTCGCTAACCGCCTGGCTGTTTCCGGCACGGCTCCCAGAACGAACGTGTGCAGCCGGTCGTTCGCATAGTCATACGTGCACGTCAATGCCTCATAGAAAAGGACCGGCAGCTTGTATCGATTCGCTATTTCGGCGGCGTACAGCAGGCCGTGATTGGCGTCGACCCGCCTGTTCATCTGTGCCCAATACAGCACGTACTCCGCATTGGGGCGATCAGCCGCCTCATTCAGCTTCGAGATTCTTTCGGGCTCTACCGGCATGCGCCTATTAGGATGCTCTGCGGGACCTTACAGCCGGAGAAACTTACTCCTGCTGTCTTCAATCCTTGGACGCAATGCCGAGCGCCTTCATCTTCCGGTAGAGGTGACTGCGCTCCAGGCCCAGCAACTCCGCGGCGCGCGTGACGTTCCCGTTGGTCTCGTCCAGTTTCCGTAGAATGTAGTCCCGCTCGGCCGCTTCTTTCACTTCGTGCAGACTACCCGATCCGTCGCTTGCTTTCCCGGGCTGTCCTTTGCGAGCCGTATCAAGCGGCAGATGCCGCGCCTCTATTCGCCGCTGGCCGTGCAGAATAACGATCCGCTCCATCAGGTTCCGCAGCTCCCTCACGTTCCCGGGCCAGTGATACTTCATCAAAGCATCGATTGCATCTTCGCTGAGCTCTTTCGGCTTGCGGCCATAGGCCGTTGCGAACTCGCTCAGAAAGTGTGCGCCGAGTAGCGGCACATCTTCCGCCCGGTCGCGCAGCGGCGGAACGGTAAATGGGATCACGTTCAACCGGTAGAAGAGATCTTCCCGGAAGTTACCGCGTTCGATTTCCTTCTCCAGATTCTTATTCGTCGCGGCGACTACGCGCGCATCTGCCTGGATGAATTGCGGCGCTCCGATCGGCTCAAATCGATGCTCGTCCAGTGCGCGCAGCATCTTGGCCTGCGTCTTCAGGCTCATGTCCCCGACTTCGTCTAAAAAGAACGTGCCGCCATGCGCCTTCTCGAGCTTGCCTATCTTGTGGTCTGCTGTTCCGTTCAGATTGCTTCGCCGGTGGCCGAACAGTTCGCTCTCGATTAAGTCCTCCGGAATCGCCGCGCAGTTCACTTCCACGAACGGACCTTCCGCCCGGGCACTCATCCTATGTAAAGCGCGCGCCACCAACTCCTTCCCTGTGCCGCTCTCGCCGTAAATCAATACCCGGCCGTTCGTGCCCGCCATCAGCTTCAATTGCTGGCGAAGCGCCTTTACTGCCACGCTTTCACCGATGATCTCAGGGGTTGCGGTGTCTTCGCGCAGCCGATGTATCTCGCGATTCATCCGTCGCTGCTGCACTGCATTCTTTAAGGCGACGCTGACTTTCTCAATCGTCAGCGGCTTCTCCACAAAGTCGAAGGCGCCTAACTTTGTAGCCTTCACCGCTGTCTCGATATTCCCGTGCCCGGAAATCATGATCACCGCCGGACGTGTCTCAACCGGGATCTGCTGAATGCGCGCGAGCGTCGCCAGCCCGTCCATTCCCGGCAGCCAGATATCCAGCAGCACCGCATCGTAGGTGTCCCGTTCCAGCGCCTCCAGGCACGCCTCTCCACTCCCCGAAGCCGCGCAATCGTAGTTCTCGTCGGTCAGTACGCCGCGCAGCGACTGGCGAATATTCGCCTCGTCATCGACAATAAGAACTTTCGCTTCGCTGCCAGGCATCTTTCGTGAACGGTTCCGTTACACCTTCACGATAGCTGGATTCGTTTGGTCTGCTTCGAGCAGGGCGCCATTCACCGGCGCGAGGGGCGAGTTGAACTCCACAATAAAACGCGTGCCGGCCGGACGATTATCTTCCAGTCGCACTCGGGCCTGATGCTCCGTCACGATGTGGCTCACAATTGCCAGACCCAGGCCCGTGCCGCGCCCCTTCGTCGAAAAGTAGGGCAGGAAAAGCTTCTCCTTGTCCGCCGCGCTCACGCCGCATCCGGTATCGGAAACCGAGAGTTCAACTGTGTCGTTCGAGCGCAGGGCAGTCGCCACGTGCAGGCGTCGTACCAGCGAATCCTTCATTGCCTCGGCGGCATTATCCACCAGATTCACGATCACGCGCCTGATCTGTTCGCGGTCGATCAGGATCGGGGGCATACCTTTCTGGAGATTGGTCGAAACAGCGATACCGTCCAGCCTTCCGGCGAAAACGGCTAATGCACTCTCGACTACTTCATTTAGGTCCGTGGGCGTGGGCTGCGCTGCCGGGAATCGTGAGAAGCGCGAGAACTCATCTACCAGCGACTTGACGCTCTGCACTTCCCCCTGAATCGTCTGCGTACACTCTTCGAGAATGGCTCGTGAGTCCGGCGGAACCGGTAGCCGCCGCAGCAAACGCGCAATCCGGTCGGCCGAAAGCGATATAGGCGTGAGCGGATTCTTGATCTCGTGTGCAATTCGCTGCGCTACTTCCTGCCACGCCGCCGCCTTTTGCGCCCGCAGCAAATCGCTTGTGTCCTCTAACACCATGACGAACCCGCGATGCGCCTCGAGTGAAGCCACGGTAACTGCCAGGTGCAGCACCGCCGAGCGGCGATTGATATCCAACTGGCAGGCAGCTGTGCCTGTTCTACGCGCTCGATTGATGACGTAACGGATTTCAGCGAGTTCGTCCGGCGCAAAAAAGTCGTCGAGCTTCCGCGCATTCGTCACGGTGTAGTCGGGAAAAATTCCGCCTAATGCCCGGTTCACCCGTTCGATCCGCTCGTCCGGTGATATTGAGATGACGCCCGTTGGGATGCTCTCGAGTATCGCCTCCGTAAACTGGCGTCGCGCTTCTAACTCGCGCGCATTGCCTTCCAGTTCACTCGTCATCGCATTGAACGCCCGCACTAGCGTCGCCAGCTCGTCGATCGCACTTACTTGCACCCGGTAGGAGAGATCGCCTCGTCTGACCTCTTGCGCTGCCTCGAGAAGCGCTGAAATCGGTGTGCTGATTTGTCGCGAAAGAACCTGGGCCGACCACGTCGCAAAAAACAAAACGAACAGCGTTAACAGGCAAATCAGCAGGAAATAGGTGTCCTCATAGAACTTCCTGTGGCTGCCCAGATGCTTCTGCTGGTCCATGAAGCGCTGAATGGCCGTTTCTTTTTCGCTCGGGTCCATCGCAAGAGCGGCGGTCAGATTGATCTTCCCGAGTGTCCGGCTGCCGTCAATAACGTCAGCCTCGGCCTGGATCATCGAGTTGCCGGTTTTCTCAAACAGCTGGTAGAGGAGTACTGGCACTCCCGATTCAGGTACCAGGATCAACTGCCGGATGCCTGCCCTTTGGCAGAGCACTTTGAAAAACTCAGCATCCACTCGTCCCGTCCTGGCAGTCTCTTGCGTCTGCTCGAGCAAGGCAATCCAGTTAGCCTCCGCCTGGACTCGTTTCTGCGCCTCATCGCGATACGATTTGTCCAGATCTTTTAAGTTCATCTCAATGCCGCGCGCCGGCGCAGTGAACCATTTATTCAGTGTTCGATTCAGAACGAAGTAATTGAAAAAGGCGGAAAAGAGCGTGGGTGCCAGCGTGAGAGCGAGCGCGCCCAGCAGCAGTCGTGACCGGAGGCGAGAGCCGTCCCGCTGCTTCTGCCGGTCCATGTAAAGCTTGACCCCGGTCCGGAAGAGCATGAACGCAAGCGTGACCGCGAGTATAAAGATGAGCGCGGAGACGGCTGAAAGAATGATCGTTTCATGAATGTCCGATGGGCCAAATGAAAAGCTGAACGAGCCTTGCAGGACCATCAATCCCAGCAGGATCAGGAAAATTACCGCCGCGGCAGCAACAACGAACCGGCGCTTCACGATACCGCCATCGTAGCGCGCGCAGCGCCCGCAAAAGAAGCTTCAGGTTGATTACGTACTCTAATCCTGCCTTGCCGATCAACCAGCAGACTACGACGCGATGTGCCGGAAACAATCGGCATTGTGGATCGACGAAACGCCCAATTGCCACGCAGACGCAAATCGGGAACAATCGTTCTTGATCTCACATTCTCTGATCTAAAGAGAAGAAGCGCAAATTGGGCACTAATACTCAGGCAAAGCAATGTCCAGTCTCGAGATCGCTCCTGTTCCGTTGCTTAAAGCCGCATATTTCTCATTCGCGGCCACAAAGTTCTGATTGATGCGGATTTGGCTGCTCTGTATGAAGTGCGAAACGCGACGGCTGAACGAGGCTGTCCGGCGGACCGGGAACGCTTTCCGGAAGATTTCATGTTCAGGCTATATCAGGAGGAAGAGAATTCTTTGACATCGCAATTTGCGATCTCAAACATCGGGCGCGGCGGTCGCCGTTATCTCCCTTACGCCTTCACCGAGCAGGGAGTTGCCATGCTCTCCGCGTGTTCACCTCCAGGACGCCAGCGGAAATTTCTTCGCCGCAAGTGCCCCCTCTTGAAAACGGTGAATATTGCCATCATGCGCACGTTATGAGGAGGGCGCCTCCCGAAATTACTCGCCCAGTCACGAGTGGAAATACGCAAGGCGAAAGCCTGAGGGCAGATCTCGAGTGCAGCAGTCAAAAGTGGGAGCAGGGACAGCGGATTGAAGCGGTGATCGAAACCATTCAGCACCATAGATCGTTAACTGCGCCTCCCGCGGCGATGACTCGCTTCTAGAATAAAGTGGCTCACTAGCGATGATTCCATACGATCTATCGGCGAATTGGACGCAAGTTTAAGTTCCGAACGGAGATTCGTACTCACTAGCCATTCGCCTGTACCACTTCCCGTTTAATCCCGCCCTGCTGCCATCTGAACCGGCACCACTCCGCCCGGCAGCAGTTTCTTCTGGAGTTTCGCAATAGCGTCGGCCAACTCGCCCGGCGAGTGCAGCCTGAAAGTCGTTCCGCTGCTTGCGTTCGTCAAATGCTCGATGGCGTCGGGAAACTCGTGGCCTCTCCAGGGACAAAACTCGAAGTAGAACAAGGGAAGGGAATCCGTCCCGCCAGTTAGCCATGCCGCCTTTGTGTCGATCCGATTCGTCGGCCCGAGGAAAACTACGGCATCGGCGCGCTTGGGCGTTGAGGCTTCAGTATGTACCAGCTTCGCCAGTAACTCGGCCCAACCTTCCTGTCGCTGCAAGGTTTGGTACGAAACGCTGCCTAGCTCCAAACTGTTGAGTGTCTCAGCTAGCCGCCGCAGGCTGAGCCGGTCGAATTCTTCTTCACGAAACAACTCGCGCTGCTGATCGAGATTGAACGCAACCAGCCGCACCGAGGCAAGCGGAAATTGCCGCAGCAACGAAGAGAGAGAACCGAGCAGAAATCCGCGATCCCACGAATGCAGCTTTACCGAACGCGGATTCAGTGGCGCCGCATCCAGCAGCACAGTAAGATGCAGCCCGGTCCCGTCGGACGATGTGCCGCTCCAGGGTGGAATCGAGGCAGGCGCAACCGCACCCGGCGGCATCGCCACTCTCGCTTGCCTCTCTTCGCCGTGCGCAAAAGCCTCCGCCCGCCAGCTCTTTCGGAATCGGCGTCCCTGCCCGTCAACCATGGCGAGATCGATCTCGTAACGACCCTCGCCCGCCGAGAAGCTTCCGCTGAACTCCAGGTCCTCGCGAAGGCGTTTCAAATCAATCTGGTTGTGCAGCTCGTGCGGCATCGAAGGTATGGGGAGCGACTGACCGAACGACACCGGGTCGAGCCCCTCCCGCCTGACGTGCAACATCGTAGATATCGAGCCGGCGTTGCCGCCAAACTGCTTGAGTGGGCAGCGGGCTACATAACCGACCGCAAAGCGGAACGAGAAATCGAGGAACGGTTTTATGGGCTCCAAGTGGCAGGCCAGTAGACCCGAGGATTTGCCCTCTTCCATTTGCCGGAATGCGGAAGCGGCTTCGGGAGTAAGCGGAAGCTGCGCAGCCATCGGAAGAGCGCCGATGGCCAGAACAAACAGGATCGGTTTCCCAAACATAGGCACGCGATTAGCCTATGATTCTATCCACAATTTTCGAAGCGCGCGCAACCTTCCGCAGGCAAAACTTCTAGAAGGCGGCGTGCTGCTCTAATCCGAGTAAAAAAGATACTTGCGCCACTGATCGTCGCTTCGCCCCAGAAGGCGCATCAGATGCCGGCTGGTATGCAGACTGAACGGCCGCGGTGGACGCAGCAGCCGCATACCCGCTTCTTCCGGCGTGCGGCTTCCCTTCCGGTTATTGCAGGGATGACAACAAGCCACCAGGTTCTCCCAGGTTGTCTCGCCGGCGCGCGACCTCGGGATCACGTGATCGAGCGTCATCTCTCCCGAAGGAAGCGTCTTATGGCAGTACTGGCATGTGTACCGATCGCGCATTAAGATGTTCTTGCGCGATAGCGCTCGCGTCTGGTGCGGGATCCTGCGATATTCAAGCAGCCGGATCACCGACGGAACTCCCAACGTGCGCCGCGCGGAATGAATCTGAGCCGGAGCCACTTCTTCCGCTGAGGCGACACCCTTCAGAATCAGGATCACCGCCCGCCTTGCCGCGCAAATGTTGATCGGCTCATAGCTCGCGTTCAGGACGAGAACGGGCCTATGTAGTCGGTCAGGACTAGCCATCGTTAGAAACCCTCCCCCACTTGTTCAAGCTGCCTGCCTTGCTCGGGACAGATCTTGAGAATCGCGCTTCGCTAATTCGGCCCTGTGCCGGTCAGTACGGCAGACGCCCGTCGCTCAGCAGCAAGCTCAGCCGACGAATCCTGAAACTGCTGCCGCCGGTCCACTCTTGCCAGCGTCAATACCGATACGTGCGCCGCGCCCACGCTCTTAAGTTCTCCGGCAGCCGCACGTGCGCTTGCGCCGGTTGTGAAAACATCATCAATCAGCAGGATTCGCTTCCCGGAAACCTGCGCTGGCCGCTTCACGCAAAAAGATCCCTTGAGATTCTCACTCCGCTTTCGGCTATCTAAGCTTGCTTGCGCTTTCGTATAGCGCACCCGCCGTAAGTTGGGCGACAGCTTCAGCCCCATCATGCTGGCCACCGGCGCCGCGAGTAGCTCCGCTTGGTTGAAGCCCCGCTCCCACTTCTTACGCCAATGCATCGGCATCGCCATTACCTGATCGAAGCGTACGTCCCGCGGCAGTGCTCTCATCAGTAAACGGCTTAGCGGTCCCGCCAGCGTCTCGACTTTTCCGTATTTAAAAAGATGTACTAACTGCTGGAGGGGACCTTCGAAACTGCCGAAAGAGTAAGCCGCGTCAAAATTGATCAAGCTCTCTCGGCAGATGCTACACAGCCCTCTCTCGTCAAGTGGATAGGAATCCACGAAGGGAGTGCGGCAGGCAGCGCAGAAGTACTCGGATTGGAGAGGTTGAGGCAGCGAAAGGCAGGTCGGGCAGACCGGTATGCGCGATACACCGCGAAGAGGTTCTTCGCACAATCTGCAATCGTCCGGAAAAACAAGGTTAAAAGCCCCCGCAGAGGCTCTGTTGAGAAAAGTAGGCAGGGCACTCGGCCCTGAGTTTGGCTTAATTATGACGGTGCGAGTCGAGAGACTAGGGAAGGCACACCCCCACTAAACGAAAAGTATATAACATGACAAAGTAGAAGAGACGGCTCGACCCGTAAAGTTGCTGGCCGGATATTCTGGGGGGCAGTTGGATAGTCTGCGAATTCTGGTAATTGAGCCTGACGGACAGCGTGCTGACGAGCTGACCGCGCAATTCTCCTCCGCCGGTCACTTTGCCATTTCATTGGCTAGCCTCGAAGAGGCCGCCGAGGCTCTTTCGCTGCAGAACTTTGAGACCGTGTTGCTCGCTTCTCCCCAGACTGCGGATGCCATCGAGCGTTTCAGCAGCCATCTCCGGGCGCTTGAGACCGGGCAGGGTAAGCGCGCTGGTGTGCGGACGGCTATCCTCGCGTTCCCCGAAGCTGTCGAGAATGCGGCGCACGTGGATTGTGTGCTGCCCCCAAACTTCGATCCTGCTTCGCTTCCCGAGGTGCTGCAGGCACATTCGCAGGCCGTTCCGGGCGGCTCCTCCGCCGCTTCACCGCGTTCGGATCTCCTCGATTTTGAGCCCGCGGCCTTCGAAGAGCAGTGCGGTCACGAGGCGGAGCTGATGGTTGAGATCATCGACCTGTTTTTCACAGAATGCGCCGAGGAGGTCCCCGCCATGCGTGAGGCCCTGGCTCACGATGATTTCGACCGCCTCTCCCGCGTTACCCATACCTTGAAGGGTTCACTCGGAAGTCTTCATGCTCACCGTGCACGGGAGCAGGCGCAAGGCCTGGAAATGGCTGCCAAGGCTCACAATCGGGCGCTTTGCGTCGACGAATTAGCCCTGCTTGAGGAGGCTTTGGAAAGCCTCAGTGAGCCTCTGAAAGCTTTCCGTTCCGTCTGTGCCGCGGGCTAACTCTCCTGTTACACTGAGGTTTCCCGCTATCCCAATACACTCAATGAGCTTGATGGAAATCGTCTGTGCCCACAGTCCGGACTCGGACGACGCCTTCATGTTCTACGGGTTGGCGACCAAAAAAGTAAGGTCCCGGTCCCTCTCTTTCCGGCATGTTCTCGAGGATATTGAATCGCTTAACCGGAAAGCCCTCGATGGTCTTTACGAACTCACCGCGATCTCGTACCACGCCTATCCTTATGTCGCCGACAAATATGTTCTGTTGTCGAGCGGCTCGAGTGTAGGTGATGGTTATGGCCCCGTTGTCGTCAGCGCCAAGCGCATGGCGCCTGAGGATCTCAAAGGCAAAAAGATCGCCATCCCGGGTACCATGACCACCGCTTTTCTTACCCTGAAGCTTTTCCAGCCGGATTTCGAGCAAGTGGTCATTCCCTTTGACAAGATCCTCGAAGCCGTGAAAAATCACGAAGTCGATGCCGGCCTTATCATCCATGAAGGCCAGCTCACCTACGGTCATGGCGGCCTCCACAGCGTAATCGATCTCGGGAAGTGGTTTGGAACCAACTACGGACTGCCTTTACCGCTCGGCGCCAATGCGCTCCGGCGCAATCTGGCGGAAGACGTCAAGCTCGAGACCTCCCGGATGATGCGCGAAAGCATCCAGTATTCGCTCGATCACCGCGAAGAAGCGCTCAATTACGCCATGCAGTTTGCGCGCGATCTCGATCCGGCTCTGGCCGAGCAATTCGTAGGCATGTATGTCAATCACCATACCGTCGATGGTGGGGAAATCGTGCCGAAAGCCGCGCAGAAGCTGCTCGATCTAGGTTTCGAAGCTGGTTTGATTCCGCATAAGACTACCGTTGAAGTTGTACGCTAGCTTTTAGCTTCGCGTATGTTGAAACTCCTTCGCCGCTACGCTGTCTGCGGCCTGCTCCTTTCCCTGCTCGCCTCCGCTCAGAGCGAAGATAAATTCAACGTTAATCAACGGATCCTGCGCATCCGCAATCTCGGGAAGAAGAATGCAACGGTCTTGCCGGCCCTTTCGCCCTACCTGGCCGATTCGAACCTGGACATCCGCATTGAAGCTGTCAAGGCAATCGTCAGAGTCGGCGGCCCTGAATCGCTGGATCTGCTGGTGAAAGCTGCCCACGACAACGATGCCGAAGTCCAGATTCGAGCAACCGATGGCATTGTGAATGTCTACCTGCCAGGCTATGTCGCCAGAAGCGGGCTCACTGGCTCGCTTTCGCGCGGGGTGAAATCGATGAAGAGCTTCTTCTCCTCTCGCAACGATCAAATCGTCGAAGCCGATGTCGTTATCCGGCCCGATGCCGCTCAGGTCTTAAGCGATTTAGTCGGCGGCGGAGCGAGCTCTGATAGCCGCGCGAATGCTGCTCTCGCTTCCGGCATCTTGCGCGATCGACTTGCTGTACCCGTACTGGTGCAAGCCCTCCACGCAAAAGATAGCGACCTGATCTTCGAAAGTTTGGTCGCTCTGCAGAAAATCCAAGATCCGGGCGCTGGATCTGAAGCGGCTTTCCTCACCCGGGATCTCGATGCGCGTATTCAGGCCACCGCTCTTGAAACCGTCACCCGCTTGCGAACTGTGTCCGCCGCTCCCGATGTTCGCTCCGCTCTTCAGAATGCCCGTGATGCCCGCATCCGGCGAGCCGCGCTGAAGGCGCTCGCTACCTTTGGCGTAGCCAGCGATCGTGCCACCTTTCTTCAATACGCGCGCGATCGCGATGTCGAGCTTCGTGCTAGTGCTCTCGAAGGCCTTGGTCGCGTGCGCGAGCCGGAAGACTTTCCCCTTCTCCAGCAGGCCTACGACGAGGGTGAAGTAAACTGGCGCATCCACCTGGCCGCTGCCTTTGCCATGGTCAATGAGGGTAAGTCAGACGTCACTGAGTTCGACCCTCTTCCTTACCTGGTGGAGAACTTGCGAACGAAAAGCCATTCCGAGCTGGCTTCGGCCTATCTTGCGGAACTGGTGACTCGGGACGATGTGCGAGCCTCCTTGAACAAGATGATGCCCGATATGGATAGAGAGCAGAAGGTCGCGCTCTGTTCGGCTTATGCGACTGCTGCGACTCCGGAGGTGATCCCCACCCTGGACGCGCTCGCGAAAGATATAGATCCCAACGTTGCTTACGCCGCCGCCAAGGCCCTAAAAGCAGTTCAGGCCCGCAAACCTTCGTAAGCAAGGTGTTGCGAGCCTGACAAATCGGACTGTACTGATCTGCTACTTAGCTTTCTTCTGCTTCTGCTGACCGACACGAACTTTAAATTGCTGCTGTTTAGCTTCTTGGTATGCCTTGTGGTCGTGACGACTAACCGCATCTTTTAGATAGGAGTCGACGTCCGTTCCGGTCGGCAGCACTGCCATAAGCGTGTAACTCTCGTTGCAAGTCGGGCAAAAAGGCCGAAAGCGCTTTACATTCGGGATTGCCATAGATCCCTATTGTACTATGCAGCGGGGCCTGCCCCTGCCCGGCTGAACAATCGGTAGTATCGCTTGTTCGTCGAACTTAGCTGGGCGGCATGTAAGAGTCGCTTACGGGTCCGGTAATACTCGGCGTGCGCATCGATCTCGCGATCTCTTTGCGCCATTAGCTCAAGCTGCTCAACGCATGTGGTCCGATGGTCACGGCAGACCCACAGCATATGGCAAAGCTTGTCCGCTTCTGCTTTGTATAGCTGAAGCGCCGCGCTGTACGCTGCCTGGAGATACTCAAGATCAGTTGTTCTGACATCCTGGCCGAGCGGCATTGCAGGCGGCATCTTAGGAAAACTCCTGATCTAAGCCATACCACTAAGCGCTACTTCATACAAGTAAGATTTCTAGGATTGCGCCCAGCAAGGTGAGCCGCGACACGGTTCAACCAAGCCGCTCCTACTCCAACCCGCTCCTAACCGAGCCGCGACCAGAGGGAGCGGTCCCTACGCCAGATCGCTCGCCTGTAACGGCAACCGACGGAGTCTTTTGCCTGTCAATGCAAAAACGGCATTTGCCATCGCCGGCGCCACCGGCGCCAGACCCGGTTCACCGATCCCCGTTGGAGCCAGTTCACTCGGCACAATGTGGACCTGCACGATCGGCGCCTCATTCATCTGCAGCGTCGAGAACTTGTTGAAGTTGCTCTGCACTGCGCGCCCGTTCAGAATCGTAATCTGGCTCTTGAGCGCCGCGGTCAGCCCGTAAATCACGGCGCTTTCTACCTGCGCGCTCACACCATCGGGATTGATGGCCGTTCCAATGTCGACTGCCGAAACGACTTTGGTCACCCGGACAAGGCCTTTGTCCACCTTGACCTCCACCACATTCGCTGCATAGCTGTTGAAGCAGTAATGGCATGCGATGCCGCGGCCCACCCCGCTCGGAACCGGCTTGCCCCAGTCGCCTTTCTCCGCCGCCATCTTCAAAACGCCGGCCAGCCGTGCCGTCTCAAGCGGAACCTGATTCGCGTCCGCCGGGTTATTGATCTTCCGCTTGCCCTCGAGCTTCTGCATCCGAAACTCGTACGGATCCACTCCTGCCGCATGCGCCAGTTCGTCCACGAAGCTCTCCACTACAAAGGCGATCGTCGATGCTTCTACTGATCGCCACCACGCTCTGGGCACACCCGACGCCGCGGGCATGTATTCGAGCTTGTAGTTCTTCGCCAGGTACGGCATCTGCATCGTCATCCCGAGCTCCGAGGATTCAGGTGCAGCCTTCGGATCCCACCATTCCGAAATTGGCGTCGAGGTGCTGCGATGCCGCCACGCCGTGATCTCGCCCCCGGGATCGACCGCGCCGCTCAACCGGTGATAAGAGGCAGGCCGGTAAAAGTCGTGCGTCATATCGTCTTCGCGCGACCAGACTAGTTGCACCGGCTTGCCGACCTTCGCCGCAATCTGCGCCGCTTCCATCGCGAAATCGGCTTGATACCTGCGCCCGAAGCCTCCGCCCATGAAGGTCGTGTGTACCTTGATCTTCTCCGGCGGCAGCTTTGTTACCTGCGCGATCACCTGTAGCACCCAATCCGGCGATTGCACCGGCGCCCAGGCTTCCGCCCCGTCCGCCGTGATATGCATCGTGCAGTTCATCGGCTCCATCGTGGCGTGTGCTTGAAACGGCAGCTCGTAATCCGCTTCGACCTTCTTATTGGTCGCTGCGCCATTCAGCGCGGCTTCGGCGCTGCCCCGGTTAATCACCGTTTTCATTGGTGAATCGACAATGCGCCGGAAATCCTTGCGCAGACTCTCGCTGCTTTCATTCGCATGCGGGCCGAAATCCCAATCGACCTTCAACTTCTTCCGCGCCTTCATCGCCGTATACGTTGTGTCCGCGACGATCGCCACTCCGCCCCACGAATGAACGCCTACCGGCACCGCATCGATCAGGAATACATCATGCACGCCCGGCACCGCTTTGGCTTCATCCGCGTTAAAGCTCTTTGCTTTACCGCCAAACGCCGGACAGCGCTCCACCATCGCATACAGCATTCCGGGAACCCGGACATCCAGGCCAAAAATCGCGCTTCCGTCGGTTTTCAACGGAGTGTCTTTGCGCGCTACAGACTTGCCGATGATCTGAAATTCGCTCGGCTTCTTGAGCTGGAGCTTGTCAGTCGCCGGAAGCGGCAGCTTGGCCGCGCTCTCGACCAGTTCTCCATAACTGAGAGACTTGCCTTCGTAAGATACCCTGCCATGCCCGGCCGAGCACTTCGCGGGATCTACACCCCATTGCTGTGCCGCCGCCGCGACCAGCATCTGCCGCGCCGCTGCCCCGGCCTGCCGTAGCGGTACCCACATCCCCGCCACGCTGCCGCTTCCACCAGTACCTTGATCGCCGTAAAGCGCCGAGCTTGTCGGGGCTTGTTCTACCTTGACGCTCTGCCAGTCCACCCCCAGCTCATCGGCCAGAACCATCGGCAGCGCCGTCGAGATGCCTTGCCCCATCTCCGATTTCGAGCAGAGTATCGTTACCTTCCCATCGCTCTCCACCTTGAGCCACGCCCGCAGCGGATTCACGGGAGCTTGCTTCGGCGCCGGTTGACCCTTTAAGACTGCCGGTACTTCGAAGCCGATCACCAGCGCTGCGCTGGCCGCGGCCGTCTTGAACAGCGTCCGGCGTGAGACTGTCGATGTTTCTTCAATCGCTTTCATGCGGCGCCCTTTCCATTCATCACGTCTGCTGCTTTCAGAATCGCTGTCCTGATGCGTTGCTGCGTACCGCACCGGCAGATGTTGTTCGACATCGCCGCATCTACATCCGCCGCGGTCGGCTTGGGGTTCTTCTTCAGAAACGCTACTGCCGTCATGATCTGTCCCGACTGGCAGTAGCCGCATTGCGGCACCTGGTGTTCAATCCAGGCCTGTTGCAAGGGATGGCTTCGATCGGGCGACAAACCTTCAATGGTCGTGACCTTCTTACCTGCCACCGAAGCTACCGGATACGAACAGGAGCGCACCTGCTCGCCCTCAACGTGCACCGTGCACGCGCCGCAAGCAGCAATGCCGCAGCCATACTTTGTGCCCGTCATATTGAGCGTGTCGCGCAGGACCCATAAGAGCGGGGTCTGCCCGTCCACGTCAACCGACTTGCGTTGGCCATTCACCTCGAATGAAATCGCCATGCCGGATCTCCTTTCGTTTCGAAAGCTTTGGTCTTCTTAAGATATCGGATCGCAGTCGTGCACGGGATCCCCTTTCGGTCGGCCCATGGCACAACAGTGGCCGATGCTCAGCGGCTTCCCTTTCTCGCGCGGCTAACCTTCCCGCATCCGCCGCAAACTATCCTAACCGCGGATGCCGCGCTAGCTCTCCCAGAAACGGCCGCGCGTATTCAAGGAACCCGGGTAGAATGTCGTTGCTCTTCTCGTTGCGCCATTCTTCCGGCACCAGGCGCTCGACAAACGCGACCTGCTCCAGCTTTGCCAGGCCAGTGCGCACCGAGTACTGCTCCGCCTCTTCGCGAACGAGCGTAATCATCACGCCGCCTTTGCCCTGTACCGCGGCCGAGACTGCGGCACTGCCACACAGGTAAGCCTCTTCCCAATCCGTATCCGAGATCGTCAATGAACTAGCTCGTCCCAAAAGCCCCGGCTTCTCGCTGCGCGCTCGGATTTTGAGATGCTGCGAAATCAGCATCGCCAGCCGGTGCCCGAGATTCATGGCAAGCGCGCCTCTCGATCCGCCGCGTACATCCGCGCCGAACGGCTCTCCCTCTCCATCGAGCTGTCCCTCGCAAACCGCAAGCACACAGCGGTTCAGTCGCGAATAGACGCGCTCCACATCCTCGAGCAACTGGTCGAGCGGTAAATGGCGTTCAGGCAGATAAATCAAGTGCGGTGCATCGCCCGGCTCCGCGCGTGCCAGCGAAGTTGCCGCCACGAGCCAGCCGGCATTTCGGCCCAACACCTCGATCACTTCCACTTGCTTCGGAAGCGCCCGGTTATCGGCATCAATGTCACGAACCGCAGTGGCGAAGAACCGTGCCACCGATGCATACCCGGGCGTGTGATCAGTCTCGATCAGGTCATTATCGATCGTTTTGGGTATCCCGATGACCTGCAGTTCGTATCCCTCCTCGCGCGCCAGCGACGCAATCTGATGCGCCGTACCCATGGATCCGTTGCCGCCGTTATAGAAAAAGAATCTGACATTGCGGCTTCGAAAAACCTCCAGCACCCGGCCTAGATCTCCGGCCGAGTTCTCGCGGCGTGAAGAGCCGAGCGCCGACGAAGGCGTTCGCCCGATCTGCATCATGAGCTCATGCGGTTGCCGGTAGAGATCCAGAAATTCTTCGTTTAAAATTCCATCAATTCCAAAACGCGCTCCATAGAGTTCTGAAATCTCCGTGTGTTTTCCTGCTTCCTCCAGCAGACCCAGCAGGCTCGCGTTGATTACGGGCGTTGGACCGCCGCTATGCGCCACTACGGCAATGCCGCGCGGAACAGAACTCATTGCAGGGGCTCGGCGTCATCCCGGTGAATGCGAAAACTCTGCACCACTCGCGTGATCACGCCGTCCGGACTCGGCTGGTCGGGATTCATCCCCATGCGCAGGCTCATGTGATAGGCCAGAAGCTGCGCGAAGACCACCTCAAATGGCGTCCGCAAGAAATCCGGCAGCTCGGGCGCCATCGGCGGAACATGTTGGCTCACCGAGTCCGTCCCGAAATCGGCCGGTGCGATCGCCACGATTCTGCCTAGCTTTTTGCCTTTCAACTCCGCTAAGAGGTCCTCTTCGTAGCGCCGTTTCAAAGGATCCGACGAGACGATGCCTAGCACCAGCGAATCTTCTCTCAGGAAACTCATCGGGCCATGCCGCAGACCCAGGTAGGATTCCGGCATAGCCAAAACTTTCCCGCCTGTTATCTCGAGGATCTTCAGCGCCGCTTCCGAAGCCAGCGGCCGCAATGCGCCACTTCCCAAAACAACCACCCGGCTGGTTTCGGCAGAGGCAACGTCTTCCGCGATTCTTTCCAGACGCCCCATCCCTTCGCTAGTCCGGCGGCAACAATCCGCCAGCGCGCCTGCCAGCTGGTCAAAGTGGAACAACAGCAATCCCGCTAACGTCAGATTTGAAAACGAGCTGGTCATCACCAGGCTTTGATCGTTCGTGCGCGGGTCCAGGACGATTGCGTGGACGCCATCTAAGTGGGCCAACCGTCCTTCGCCATTACAGGTAATCGCCAGGTGGCGTAGAGCTGGAAACAAATGTCCCAATCGCTCAACCACTCCCACACTCTCCGGACTATTTCCCGAGCGTGCCAGCGAAATCGCCAGGCCGTTGTTACTGAATTCCCGCGGTAGTTGCGCTAGTTCCTCTCTGTTGGCTGTCAGGAGATCGGTTGTCGCAATAACCCTCGCCCTGCCCGAAGCCTGCGCGATCGCCGCAGCTGCATAAGCCGACGTCCCTGCGCCTGTCGTCACTGCGTAGCGCGATAGCAATGGCTCCCAACCGGCCTTTGCCTTCCCGACCCGTTCCAGAGTCGTCGGCCACAGCGCCGGCTGTTGCCGGATCTCGCTGATTGTAATGTTTTCTGAAGCTGCCAATTTCAAACCAGAGAATATCGCAAGCACTCGAAAGCGTCAACGCAAACTCCTAAGAATTTCGCTTTCAGGTAATCACCACCTCCACACCTTTGGCCCGAATCGATTCGACGATCTCTTCATTCGCCCTGCTGTCGGTGATCACTCGCCGGACCTGCTGTACGTTGCCGATGGATGAAAGGCTTCGCCGTCCAAATTTGCTGGCGTCGGCGATCAACGTTGTCTCTGCCGCCGATTGCATCATCAATGTATTCAGCTGCGCTTCGAGCAGGTCAGGCGTCGTCAGGTCCAACTCTGCCGTAAGACCGTCTATGCCAAGGAAGAAGTGGTTTGCTCCTAAATCCCGCAGCATCCGCTCAGCCTGCGGACCCACCAGCGACGCAGCCACGTGCCGCATCAAGCCGCCAATTACGATCACCGAGATTTGCGGTGAGTTGATAAATTCCTGCGCAATATTCAAGGCATGCGTGATGACCGTAAGCCCGCTGATCTGCCTCCGCTTGATCGCCTTCGCTAGTTCCGCCGAGGTCGTGCCCGAATCGAGAATGATCGTCTGCTTCGGCTCGATCAACTGCGCGGCGGCTTGCGCAATGCGTCCCTTTTCCACGTGATTGATGGATTGCTTCACGCTAATCGGGAAGTCTTCGCCGGCCTCCTGAAGAATCGCCCCGCCATAAGATCGGATCAGGTGACCCTGGCCGGCCAGATGGCCGAGATCCGAGCGCAGAGTTACCGCCGAGACCTTGAACCGCCCCACCAGGTCTTCTACAGACAAGCGGCCTTCCTTCCTGAGGATCTTCAGAATCGCGCGCCGTCTTTCGTCGGCGAGGAGAACCGGCTGTTTTCGCGTCATCGGACTATAGTTTATGCAACGATAATATTCGAAAGCCAGAGGGAAAGAGGGTCTACTTGCAATCGAGAGTCAAGCTGATTAGTTACTTCGCCACGTTTATCGTCTTTGCTGCGGCTTCCGGTGCTTCCGCGGCCCCGGGCGCACAGCCTGTTGCCATTGCGCGGAACACCAACATCTCTCTCGAATTCGATGACGCTACCCGAACTCGGGTCGTGGCTGAATTGAAGGGCAAACAACAGCCCCTCGGTCCCTTCACTGCCTCCGAAACCGTTGTTGTCGACGGCCGCCGCATCGAACAGTTCACCGTCAGAGACCACAACGAGTCGTCCATCTCTGATGCGCGGGGGCAGGGCAAACGTCTCACCGTCCGCGCTGCTGCGGGCACCCTCGAAAAAGAGGAGACGGTCGATTCCTTCCCGAGCTTCCCCTCCATGCTCTTTGTCAATGTCCGGTATCGAAACGCGGGTTCGCGGGCGATACAGGTCGAGGGATGGCGCAATCAGGCACACACGATTCAAGCCGGTGAAACGAAAGGTGGCGCCGCCTTCTGGTCCCTCGAAAGCGGATCATACGAGCCGCGTCCCGATTGGGTTGTTCCGCTCAAGGCAGGTTTCAATCAGCAGAACTATCTGGGCATGAACGCTGACGATTACGGCGGCGGCACTCCGGTGATCGATGTCTGGCGCCCCGACGTTGGTATTGCCGTCGGCCACGACGAACCGGTGCCCGAGCTTGTCTCCGAGCCGGTTGCCATGCCCTCATCTGACCATGCAACCGTCGCGGTCGAATACCAGCGCAAGCAGACTCTCGCTCAGGGGCAGTCGTTCAAAACCTTCGAAACGTTTGTCGCCGTCCATACCGGCGACTACTTCAACGTGCTGCGTGACTATCGCCGGCTCATGATCGCTAAAGGCATGCGCTTCGAAAATCCGTCCGCCGAAGCTCTTGGCCCGATCTGGTGCGCTTGGGGCTTTGGGCGCGGTTTTCAGCCGCGGCAAATCGAAAACGCTCTACCCGAAGCAAAAAAACTCGGCTTCCGTTGGACCACCATGGACGACGGATGGCAAACCAATACTGGCGACTGGCAGCCCGATCCCAAGAAGTTCCCTCGTGGCGATGCCGATATCCGCGCGCTCGTCGACAAAATTCATCAAAGCGGCATGAAGGCCCAGCTCTGGTGGGCGCCTCTCGCCGCCGTTCCAGACAGCGACGTGTTCCGCAATCATCCGGATTGGCTGCTGCTCGATGCCCACGGCTCCAAAAGGAAAATCAGCTGGTGGAATGCGTTCTATCTGTGCCCTGCCGATCCCGCTGTGGTGCGTTACCATCAACAACTCACCGAAAAGATTTTCAAGGTCTGGGGCTTTGACGGCTTGAAACTCGACGGGCAGTTTCTGAATGCCGTCCCGCAGTGCACCAATCCTGCTCATCATCATCAAAGCCAGCTCGATTCCGTTCAGCAGCTGCCGCTCTTCTTCAAAGCCATCTCCGATGCCGCTCACTCCGTCAACCCCGGCGCCCTCATCGAGCTTTGTCCCTGCGGCACCTCTTACTCATTCTTCTCGATGCCGTACTACAACATGACCGTCGCATCCGACCCGGGCAGTTCCTGGCAGGTTCGTTCCAAAGGCAAAACTCTGAAGGCTCTGATGGGCGATACGCTGCCTTACTTCGGAGACCACGTGGAACTCAGCGACGGAGGAGCCGATTTCGCATCCACCGTCGGCGTCGGCGGAGTGATCGGTACCCAATATCGCTGGCCTCCCGATGATAAGAATGCGCCGCGTGGCGAGCTCGCAACCGCCAAGCTCGTCTTGACGCCCGCTAAAGAACAGACCTGGGCCAAGTGGGTGAACATCTATAAGCAGAATCTGCTCTCGGCCGGCGAGTATCAGGGCGGTCTCTACGACATCGGCTTCGATAAGCCGGAAGCGCATTGCATCAAGAAGGACGATGCTCTCTACTACGCCTTCTTCGCGCCGGAATGGAAGGGCAAAGTGTCATTGCGCGGCCTCGCCGGCAAGCGATATCGCGTTACCGACTACGTCAACGGCCAGGAGCTTGGCGTGGTGGATGGACCTGCGGCCTCGCTGAACGTTAACTTCAAACACTCGCTGCTGATTGTGGCCCGAGAAGCTCGTTAATGCGCTTGCTTGTCCCGGCTACTTAGAATTTGCGCTGCGTTGGTTTGATACACGTTCTTCAACACCGCTTCGGGTAGATGGAAGCCGTTCAGATACCAGTGATAACCGAACAGATGCGAATAGAAGTGCTCGTCGTTGCTCTCTAGAATCCGAAACGTCGTCTGATACATCGGCTCATCCAGCCCCATGTCTGTCCCGTAGACCAGCCGGCCGGAATGGCTCGCATAAAAAGCCGCGGCCGCGCGTGGCGTTGCCGCCGTTTCTGAATAGCGTGCAGAGATGTCTGCATACAAATTGGGGTGCCGGTCGAGTACAGCCGCTAAGTGCCCCAGATCGTAGTCTAGATTCACCAGGTGGCAGGCAATAAAGGTCGTCCGGGTCTGCTGCTTCACGAGTTCTTCCAGGTGCTGCACCATGCCGGGTAAATCCACAATTTTTGGCTGGTTATCCAACCGCCACTCCCAGGCATTCATCAACCCGTCGTTGTGGCGATCCATCTTCTGGTACATCCAGATCGGGTCAGCGACGTGAATGCTTACCGCCAATCCAAGTTCGCCGCATTTCGCAAATACCGGAGCTAGCCTCTTGTCGTCCGGATGCATCCCAAACGCGAAAGTCTTCCCGTATGCCATGCCCTGACCCTTGTCATGCAGTTCGCCTACTCCTTTGGCCCCTAGGCGATGGCATCGAATCAGTTCTTTTACCGCCGCCTCCGTGTACCCGGGTTTGTCATACCCGGCAAACAACAACCCGCACCAGACTTCAAAGCGATTCGGATATTTCGCATACCGGCGGTAGACTTCGTCGAACTCGGGCCCCGTCATCTCCGTAAGTATGATTGTCTTCTCGATACCTGCGCGATCCATGTTCTTGATCCACTGCTGGATTTCGGCATCGGTTTTCGCATACGCGTGCGAGTGCATATCGATAACTGGAAATCTGGCCTTCTTGATCTCAGTCACTGGTATCTTGTAAATCGAAACGGGATCGTAGTCCTTCAGCAGCAGACTCGTGGGAGGCGCCTGCGCCTCTGCAGCCGTCACCGTCAGAACAATCACTCCGCTCAAAAAAAGCGCCACTCGGTTCATGGTTTCGGAGTATCGCACGTTTCACATCGAAAGAGCCAGGCCACCTAGCTGCGCAGGTATGGCCTCACTCGCAAAAAGTCATAAGGAAACGATTGACAACGAAAGACGAGGTCGATTAAGATGCGGACACAGTATTGTTCCGGCTCTGTCGCTTTAGTGAGCACGCTGGAAAGGGGTGAGAGGATGTCCGTTTCGAAGAAAGTGTCCGTAGCGGCTCTGCTTGGGCTTGTGTTTTTCTTGTCAGTTGGCTTGACGCTCTACGCTCAGTCTGGTTTCGAAGCCCAAATTCGTGGCACGGTCACCGATCCTGCGGGTGCCCTCGTCAGTGGCGCCCAGATCAGGCTTACCGATATCGCTACAGGCATCGTTACCTCCGCGAAAACGAACGCCCGCGGCGTCTACACGCTCAACGGTCTCCGTCCAGGCAAGTTCAATCTTGTCGCAGAGCAGGTGGGCTTTGAGAACGCCGAAACCAAAGACATCACCCTTGCGGTTAGCCAGCAGGCCGTCATCAACGTCGTACTTCGGCTTGCTAACGTTACTTTGTCAATTAGCGTTACTGAGGCCGCGCCGGTCCTTGATACTGGCGGCGCTACTCTCGGCACAACCATCTCGGGCAACACCACGCGTGAAATCCCTCTCTACGGGCGCAGCTACTTCCCGCTTGTATTCCTCTCCGGCGGTGTCACCGAATCGCCCGGCTCCGGTCCTGCCGACAGCTATCCTTCCGGCACAAACTTTGTCTCTAACGGGCAGCGTAATGCCACGGCCGAGATCCGGCTCGACGGCACTCCAACTACCGCGCCCGAACAAGGCGAGGGCGGAAACACCAATGTTTACTACCAGCCCTCCGTCGAAGTAATCCAGGAGTTCAAAGTTTCGAACAACACGTTCTCCGCCGAGTACGGCAACAACGGCGGTACCGTGCTGAACGTCCTCATGCGCCAGGGAGGAAATCGATTTCATGGCAGCGGTTGGTGGTTTGGACAGCGTTCCGGTCTCGATTCGAACGACTTCTTCAGCAATGCCGCTGGTCTGCCTCGTCCCAACCACAAGCACGACGATTATGGCGGCATGATCAACGGTCCTATCAGGAAGGAAAAAACCTTCTTCCTGTTTGACCTCGAACGAGTGAAAGATGCCTCGCCCATCCAGATTGTCACCACCGTTCCCACGGCGGCCGAACGAATGGGTGATTTCTCTCAAACCTACACCGCCGACCAGGATGGAAACATTGTGCCGAACGTGATCTACGATCCAACATCCGGTCCGCCCGGCGCAAGAACTCAGTTCTCGAGCAATGGCGTCGCTAATGTGATTCCGGCCAGCAGGCTCGATCCGATCGGGCTGAAGGTTCTGGCCCTCTATCCACAAGCAAATCTCGCCGGCGATCCTCTGCTTGGCACCAATAACTTTCGGACAAATGTGCTCAACACGTCGAAGGGCTACCAGCTCGACGCCAAGGTCGATCAGCAGTTCACCGCTAAGCAGCGCGCCTCTCTGCGCTACAGTCGCCTCAACAGCACTCAAGACACGCCCGCAGTCTTCGGCGACTCCGATTGGAACGACGGCGTTCACTTTCTTACGACGGTTCACAACATCGGAGCGGATTATAGCTGGACGATCAGCCCCACTCTGCTCCTACAACTGCGCGGCGGCGCGGACCGCGTTGAAGCCCCCGGCAAGTCCGACTATCCGAGCTTAAGTACGGTCGGCTTCCCATCCGTCCTTGTTGCGAACGGCCTCACTCGCATGCCCTCCATCACCATGGACGATGGGCCCTATGCCGGCCTCTTTACCCAGTGCTGTGTCGATACCGCCTTCGCCCACACGCTCTTCAACTACTCCGGCAGCGTGAGCTGGGTGCGCGGCGCTCATTCACTAAAGTTTGGTGGCGAGCAGCGCCTCTTCTACAACAATTTCGGGCAGCCCGATTCGGCTACCGGCACTTTTCACTTTTCGCAAATCACGTCTGCTAACGATCCGAACGCGGGCGATGTCACCTCCGGGAACTCGATCGCCAGCCTGCTTCTCGGTTATGGCGACAATAACTCCGGCATTACCGTACGGCCCCGTATTGCAGACAAGTCGATTGAAACCGGCTTCTACGGCCAGGACGATTGGAAGGTCTCTCCGAAGTTCACCGTCAACCTCGGTCTGCGCTACGAATGGAGCACTCCTTACACGGAGCGCTATAACCGGGCACAGTTCAGCAACTTCGAGGGCAACAGCGGAATCGTCGTTCCCGGTTTGCCTTTCGCTTCGGAACCGCTGCTTGGCACCACCATCTTTCCCACTTCCGGTCTTCGACACATTCCTATTGACGGCAACAACTTTGCCCCGCGCCTCGGGTTCGCCTATGCACCCAATACCAAAACTGTGATCCGGGGCGGTGCGGGCATTTACTACGGCATGAACATAGCGACCAATTTTCAATATGCCGGGCCCGCGTTTTCGAAGAATGAGCCCATACGGTTTTCGCTCGACGGTTACCAGACGCAGTACGCCACGCTTGGGAACCCGTTTCCCACCGGTCTGCCTGCTCCGCAAGGAACAGAGTACGGGCCCCTCGCGCTCTGGGGTTTTTCGAACCCGAGCGATCTGAGCTTCGAAACCAATCGGAACGCCGAAATCTATCAGTGGAGCGCCGGAGTGCAGCGCCTTCTGCCGTGGAGCGTGGTCGTTTCCGCCGACTACTCGGCAAACCGCAGCACACACCTTCCCTGGGGCAGTTGGGGCTTCACCCGCAATCGGAATTTCATCAACACCGATGTTCGCAGCCAATACACCTCCGATGAGCTTTCGTCGCTTGTCCCTAATCCTTTCCAGCCGCTGTTTTCCGGGCCGGGCGCCAGGTTCAACGAACCTGATTCGATCTACAACAACCCAACCATTCCGCTGCTGAATACCCTGCGCCCCTATCCGCAGTTCGATGGCGAATTCGACGGTCTGCCGCGGCTCGCCGCCACCTCACGTTACGACTCGCTGCAGCTGAGCTTTGCCAAACGCGACGGCAAATACCTCACCTTCCAAGGCAATTACACTCTCTCGCGCTACACCGACGACAGTTCCTCGGGCGCGAACAGCTGGATCGGTTACTACAGCTATGGCGCTCCGCAAACATTGGATCGCTTGCGGGGCGAGTACGGCATTAGCGGCAACGATGCCACTCACAGGCTCGCTGCAGTCGCCTCGATTGTGCTGCCCGTAGGACGCGGCTTGCTGATCGGTTCTCACATGAACCGCATCCTCGACGGTGCTATCGGCGGCTGGTCGCTCGGCACTACCTACACGATCCAGAGCGGTCAGCCCATTCCCATCGGTATGAGCCTGCCGCGTTTGGCGGACGGCAACCAGCGGCCCGACGTCACGTGTCCCAACCCCGGCACCGGTATCTCTTATCACCAGGCGGGCGCAACGGGCGCTCCCATCATCAACGTGAACTGTTTTGCCGACCCTGGCGATCAGCAGCTCGGCAACGCGCCCCGGTACTTCGAAAGCCTGCGCCTCGATGGCATTCGCAACGTCGATGCTGCTCTGCGCAAAGAGTTTTCGATCCGCGAATCGATGAGATTGCAAATCCGCATGGAAGCCTTCAACGTCTTCAATCGCACGCGCTTCGGTTTGCCGGTCAATGCCTTCGGTAATTCGCAGTTCGGCGTTGTCAATTCGCTCGCGCCCGGCTTCGCTCCGCGCCGCATGCAGCTGGTTGCGCGCTTCGAGTTTTAAAAATGCGCTTCATCAATAGAACGGCCTGTGCAGTTCTCTGGTCGACGTTCTCAATCGCCGGCCTTCCGGCTCAGACTCAGGATTGGAGCCACTATGTCCGCATCGCCGGACATAGTCTTTCGCGCCAGAGCGTTCCGGCCATCATTGCCGAGTCTCAAGAGACAAATGTTTTCGGCATTGAGGTGGACAACGACATTCCAGGGCGCTACGAAAGTTTTCTCGATCCCAAAGACAAGCTGGCTGCCATCCGCGAAGCCGCCGAAGCCGCTCATCGGGTCGGTAACAAAGCCTTCGTCTACATCGCGGGATTGGAATGCATCACCGCCAAGGCCGACCAGGCTCCTCACAGCTTCTTCAAAGATCATCCCGACTGGGTGCAGCGTGATCGCGCCGGCAAACCTGCCGTGTTCGGCGGCGGCACCGCCTTCTGGATAGCCAAAGGCGACGAGGACGTCTGGATCTCGCCTTACGCTCCGGAGTGGCGCACCCGGTACATGGAGCTCGTGCGTCAGATCGCCGCTACCGGAATCGATGGTGTGTACGTCGACATTCCGTATTGGATGACGCACTTCGACAAGTGGGAGAACACCTGGGCGAGCTTCGACCGTTACACTGTCGAAGCGTTTCGGCGCGAAACCGGTATCGACGCGCTTCAGATACGTTTAGGCGATCCGTCCGACCCGCAGTTCCGCAAATGGGTCGACTTCCGCATCGCGACCATCACCAATTTCATGCACGATATCGACCGCAGCGTGAAATCGGCGAACCCGAAATGCCTGACAATCGCCGAAATCTTTCCTGGTATTGAGAACCCCGTGCCGCGAGTCGGCGCAGATGTTTACCAGCTCTATAACGTGGTCGACGTGGTCACGCACGAATATCAGGGTCTCTCTGACGCCATGGGCGCGTCCCGCACTGCTTTCAATTGGCTGGATGAAATGGTCGGGATTTTCACCTTCCGCTCCTTCGCCGGCCCCAAGGCAACCTGGATGCTGAACTACTCCTGGGATGGCGAAAAGGACGTCAATATCCCCGACGCAATGAAAACGCTTTTCGCATCGCAGCTGATAGCGGGCGCAAATAGCTGGGACGCTCAGGGGCATGTGATGTCAGGCTCGAACAACAGTGCTGTCCGCAAAGACGTCTTCGGCTGGATCGCCAGGCACGAGCATTCTTTCTACGACGGGCGCGAACCGATCTCCCCGATTGGCGTCTACTTCTCTCCGCAAACCCGCAACTACTATCCGGACGAGTTCGTGCTGGAGTTTAAAGCTGCCATGAATTTAATGCTGCTTTCACATCGCGAGTTCCAGGTGCTTACTCCGCGCACGCTCGCAAGCTTCCGGGGGCACGAAATCATCATCCCGTTCCAATCGAAAATATCTGGCGACGAGCAGCAAAGCCTTCGTGATTTGACGCATCGCGGTGTGCGCTCCATTGATTTCAATGGCCAGCTCTCCACGTTTCAGCACACGCTCGAAAAGCATTTCGGAGCGGCTGCCGAAACTGCCTCGTCCGGTGAACTGGATCCTCAGCTGGCGGCGCTTTCACGGCTGCTTCCGCCTGAGACCACTGTGTCGATTCACTCCTCGCCTTTCGTTGTGTCTCAGACCGCGCTCGTCCACGGTATGCCGCATGTCTACCTGCTGAATCTCAAAGGACTAGTGGCGAAGCGCAAGCTGCTGCCCGACGCCGAGACCGGCACTTCAATTGACTTCGTTGCTGCTCCCGGAGCTCGTGCCTACGTGCTTCCTTTTCTCGGCGAAGTCTCAGAGCTGCCCGTTGAGAATATCGCCGGCAAAGCGCACGTGCGTGTTCCAGGTTTCGAACGCGGCACGGTCGTCTGGCTCGAAGCACACCACTGATTCTCTAGCCGGAAACTCTTCGGTTTACGTTGAACCGGCTATCGATGTCCGTCCCGTAACTCGCAGCCGAGCCCGGGTGCGGCCGGCACTGACACGAAGCCCTCTGTCACGATCGGCACTGCCGTGACCACTGCCGGATACCAGCCTTTATAGAAGGCGCGAACCGATTCCTGAATAAGGGCATTCGGTGCATTCAGCGAAAGGTGAGTCGAGGCCATGTAGACCACCGGACCCGTGCAGTCGTGCGGCGCCACGGGCAGATGCCAGGCCTCTGCCATGGCGGAGATCTTGCGCGCCTCCGATAAGACCTCCGCACCATCCGACATCGAACATGACAATACCCGCTGCATCGGTTTCAAGAAGATCGCGAAACGCCCAGCGCGTACCGAGCGTCTCCGACGCGCAGACTGGTGCTTCCGAAGCGGTCGCGTACCGCTTCAGGCTCGCGAGGCTGTTCATCTTGATCGGATCTTCGTGCCAGAAAGTGCCATACGGAGCCAGCGCCTTCGCGATCTTGATTGCGGGCCCGAGCTGCCACATCGAATGAAACTCCACCATGACGTCCATCCGGTCGCCAACCCGCCGCCGGATCTTCTCAAACGGTACAAGCGCTGCCTTCAAGTCCTCGCTTGAAATGAAATGGCCGTCGGATTTTTCGGCTGCGATGTCAAAAGGCCAGATCTTCATCGCTGTGATCCCCTCGGCCAGCAGCGATTCAGCTAGATCATCGGCTCGTGTCAGGAAGTCATTGAGGTCGTCGAAGCCTGACACCGCATGCCGTTCGGATCCCGCGTCGATCCCCCAGTTGCGCGTCGATTGCGTTTCGGCTTTCCGCATGTATTGAGCACCGGCGCAGGTATTGTAAGTGCGAATCTGCTGGCGCGTCCATCCGCCCAGCATCTGAACGACAGGTTTGTTGACAGACTTTCCGAACAGGTCCCACAAAGCCACGTCGACCGCAGAAGCGGCGCGCATCTCAACGCCGGTGGAGCGAAAGCCCAGGTACGGAACCAGATCGCGCGCGATCGCGTCGATCGCCAGCGCTTCCCGCCCTATCAGTATCGGAGCGATCTCCTCATGTAGGTAAGCCTCAACTGCAGCCGCGTTCCGGAACGTTTCTCCTAACCCCGTCAGGCCCTCATCGGTATGAACGTGAAGCCAGATAAGCTGCGGAAATTCACTGATCCGGATTGTCTCGAGCTTGGTGATCTTCATAGCAGCGCGTTAAGCCTGATTAGGCCATTTTGTGACCGGCCATCTCAGTTCGGCTTCCAGTGCCAGCAGCCGATTATATTTCGCCAGCCGCTCCGATTGGGTGATCGACCCGTTTTTGAACTGATCTCCCTGCCAGCCGGCTGCCAGGTCCGCTGCCCAATCGTCTTCGGTCTCGCCGCTCCTCACACTAATCGTGACTGCCCATCCTGCGGAGCGAGCAAGCTTGTACGCCGCCGCTGCCTCACTCAGCGTGCCTACTTGGTTTACCTTCAGCAGGAGCGCGTTCGCCGCATTTAGTTCGATGGCCCGGCGGATGCGCTCGCCGTTTGTGCACAGCAGATCGTCACCCAGCACGAGTGCCTTACTCCCGATGGCTCGGTTCAGCCTCGGCCAGTTCTCCCAATCGTTTTCCGCTAGCCCGTCTTCCACGCTCACAATTGGATAAAGCTTCACCCAATCTTCGAGTCGCTCGATCATCTGCTGCGAAGTCAGAACATCCTGGTCTAGTTCATATCTCTCGCGCGAGTAGAACTCGCTCGACGCTACGTCGATCGCGAGCGAGAACTGCTTTCCCGCGTCGTACCCCGCTCTTTCAATTGCCTCGACCGCTGCCGCAATCATCTCTTCCGATGAGCCAAATGGCGGCGCGAGACCGCCTTCATCGGCCCGCAACAGCCGCATGCCATAGCGCTCTAGGGCAAGCCCGGCGGCGGCTCTATAAACGTCGTACGTCATCGCGAGCGATTCATCGATCGACGTGGCGCTCGTCGGAACAAGCAGCACGTCTTGCATGGCAACCTGGCCTCCCGCGTGTCTGCCTCCGCTGAAAAGATTGACCGTCAGTCGCGGCATTGTCTTAGGTGTTACGCCAACCAGGTCCGCAAAATACCGCCATAGCGGTGCCCCGTGCGCCGTTGCCATCGACCGGGCGAATGCCAGCGATACCGCCAGAATTGCGTTCGCTCCCAGCCTGGACTTGTTCCGTGTCCCGTCGAGCTCTTGCAGCCTTGCATCGCAGCTCGCCTGGTCTGCGAACTCTCGCCCGGCCAACTCGCCGTTAATTTCGCCATTCACATTAGCTACTGCGAGCTTGCACCCCAATCCGCCGTACCTCGCCGGATCGCCATCGCGCAGCTCATGGGCTTCGGCTTCTCCGGTCGATGCTCCCGACGGCACGGAAGCCCAGCAAGTCGGACCGCTCGCGAATTGGCAGCTAGCTTTCACCGTTGGCCGGCCGCGGCTGTCGAGAATCTCCAGCGCGCTTACGCGTTCAATGATCGGCAAGGTAGCCTGCTCGTAAACTCTCGCACAAGGTCGGGAATGCTCGTCGGCGCGTCTTTCATGAGTTCGAGAACGATCGCCAGTTGCCTGCTTCGCTCCGCTGCAGTCAGATACTCGAGCGGCGATCGGCCCGCCACGCGAGCCAGGCAGCAGGCCAGCGAGTGACGAACCGCTCTCGGCCCCACTTCAGACATTGCAGCCCGATCATATTCAGCAGATTCTCCATACGCTGTCCAATAATCCGCCGCTGCTGCCGCAAAGTCTGCCCGGTGCTCTGATAAGTGGTGCGCCTTGCTCAGGAAATGAGCCATCGAGAAGCCGATGTCAAAAGCCGGATCGCCGAAATGCACGACTTCAAAGTCCAGCAGCACCAGCCTTCCTTCATGGATCAGAACGTTTTTCGGGCTGTAATCTCCGTGTACCAGCGCCATCCGCAGCGCGAGCGTATCGGCGATCAGCCGGTCCAGGAAAGGTGCAGCATCTGGGACTTGCGCTGCCGTGTAGCGGTAATACGGCTCGAGCCGCAGCGCCTCAAAGAACGAGCGATCCTCGAAGGCGATCTTTAGCTGCGCCGCCCGTTCCATGGATTTGCGATGGATTGTGCCAAGCAGGCGCCCGAACTGTTCCACATGATCCGGCCGCACTGTGCCCGCAAGCAAAAGCTCTTTCCAGTTTCGGTGAGGCTCCGGAACCTCCTCCATCCCTAGCAGATGTTGCTGCAAGTCTTGAAACACAAGTGCAGGAACGGTGCCCGCCGGAGCAAGCTCGGCTAATGCCTCCAGAGCCGCAGCTTCGCGCTCAATACGCGCCGGCGTGCAGAACCATTCTGCCTGGACGCGCAGTTTTGCCAGCGCCTGCTTTAGGACCAGCGGCTTCCCGGCTTCCGGCTTAACCAGCACCACGCGATTCGAAACGCCGCCTTCTAAGTTTCGGATTACGGGTGTCTCGGCATCTCGAAGCAAGCCGCGTTGCCGGAGATAGCCGGCGAGTGCCGGCGTGTCTTCAATATCCAACTCACTCAAAGAAAGGTTCACCCGGCTTGCGATAGCGATACGCCACACTCTCATCAAGGCTGATCCCAAGCCCTGGCGCATTCGGAACGGGAATCTTTCCGTCGATAATCAGTGGGCCCGCGGAATCCTTGGCTAGGTCGTCGAAGAACGGAACGCTCGCCGCATGCCACTCGAGCGCAAGAAAGTTCGGCGTCGCCGCGCACAGGTGAACACCGGCCATTGTGCCTATCGGGCTGCTGATGTTATGCCATGCAATGTTCACGTGATGCATGTCCGCCAGATCCGCCAGCTTGCGCCCTTCCCAGATACCCAGTTTCTGTACGTCCGGCGTAAGGATGCGCAGCCCCGCCTCGAGTATCAGTCTCTCGAAGTCGATGCGAAAGTGATTGTTCTCGCCGGTTGCTACGGGTGTTCTGGTCGAACGCTGAACTTCGCCAATCGAGCGGATATTGTCCGGCGGAACTGGATCTTCCAGCCAGATCAGCTGCAGATCTTCGAGCGCACGCGCCATCTGCACCGCGCTCTGAATATCGTAGTTCCAGTGGCAATCGACGGCGATTTCAATTTCTGGGTCAACCGTCTTCCGCACATGACGAATCAACGACGAGGCAAAGTCGATCTCCGCCGAACTGAGATGCCGGTTGTACTCGTCGCTCTCGTAAGGCGTAGGAACGTCGACGTCGAACTTCAAAGTCTTGAACCCGCGCCCGATCATCTCTGCCGCCGCCCTGCCGTAAGATTCCGGCGTGGCGAACTCGCGTTTATTGGCATCCCAGCCGTGATGCTTCAGACTCACAAGACCCTGCAGCTCAGGCCCATCGGCAGCGCGGGCCCAATGCGGAGTTCTCGCGCAAAGCAGGCTGCTGATGCTTTCAAGCGCCTCGCCGCCGTGGCAATCTCCATACATCGTGATCGTGTCGCGATACTTGCCGCCTAGAATCTGCCACACCGGCATCCGATACGTCTTGCCGATCAGATCCAGCAGCGCTGTTTCAATCCCGCCGATCGCCTGCATGGCCAGCCCTGGCAGCATGTAGGCAGAGGTCTGCCGCAACCGCCGCAGAATGCGGTCAATCGAAGTCGGGTCTTCGCCAATCAGGATCCCCGCATATTCCTGGATGATGCCCGTCAGGCCCGGTCCAAAAAAAGCCTCGCCATAACCTGCCAGCTTTTCATCACTCTCGATCTTGACGAACGTCCAATCGAAGTTGGATTCGACAACTGCGGTTGTAAGCCGGGTGATTTTCATCGCCGCAATGCTGGCTAAAGAACCGTCGGCATCATCTGTATCTCCGGTATCGTCACATGCGCCGGCATCTTTGCGATCGCGAGCACCAGTTCCGCCACATCGTTCGGTTTCAAAGCCTTGCTGAGCGTATCCGCCGATGGTTTTACCGGACGCTTTTCGATCAGCTCCGTATCCACCAAACCTGGACAGACGGCGCATGTGCGAATGCCGTTTTCTTTCTCTTCCACCCGAATCGCATGCGCCATACCGACGAGCCCCCGTTTGGAAGCCTGGTAAGCGGCCCCGGAAACATCGGCCAGCAGTCCGGAAATCGAGGCAATGTAGATCAGATGTCCCGCTTTCGCCGCCCGCATCCGCGGCAGCACGGCCTGCGTTATGAAGTAGGCGCCGTTCAAATTAGTTTCGATAAGCGTACTCCAGATCTCGGGAGTCAAACGTGTCATCGCTCGATCGGGGGTGTTCGTTCCTGCGGCGTAGACCAGAATGTCGAGGCTTCCGAATTTGCCCAAAACATCTCGCCCAAGCCTATCCATTTCTTCGCTCTTCGATGCATCAGCTTCGAAGATTGCGATCGGTTTCTTTTCCCCGGCTAATTCGTCGCGCAGCTTTTCTAACCGGTCTAGCCGGCGCGCTGCGGCCGCTACATTCGCTCCCTCCCGTGCAAACAGGCGGACGACGTCACTCCCAATCCCGCTCGATGCTCCCACCACTAATACATTCTGGTTCTGCAAAGGAACAGCCATCTCGATTAGAGTACCGTGTTGAAGCCGCTGCACCCGCTGCCCAGACGGTGTCGAAATCAGCTTTCAGTTTGTGGTTTTTCGGCAGGCATCATAATGAGTTGATCTGAAGCCAGTACTTCTATCAGAGAATCTGGCAAGCCACGTTTCAATTTAAGAAAGGTAGACGCACATGAGTCAAACGAAAGAAAGTGCGGTGAGCGAACTCGGCCGTGATACAGTCCTGGCGCTGCGCGAAGTCAACGGAGTGCACCTTGGCTTCCGTCCGGCTCACGCCAAAGGCTTGTTGGTGGGAGGGGTCTTCACACCGGCTCCGCAAGCCCAATCTCTGACCAACGCGCCTCACATCACTCGTCCCAGCACGCCCGTTACTGTCAGATTCTCTGACTTCGCCGGCATCCCGAACATTCCCGATAATTCGCTCGAAGGCGCCAGCCCGCGCGGCTGCGTGATCCGCTTTCATCTCGCGGAGCACTCCCATACCGACATCGTGGCTCACTCTGTAGACGGCTTCCCGACCGAGACAGCCCAAGGGTTCGTCGAGTTCCTGCGCGCCATTGCCGCCAGCGGCCCCGGCACCGCCGAGCCTACACCGCTGCAACAATTTCTGAAGGCGCATCCAAGTGCTCTCGAGTTCGTAATGAAGCCGAAGCCGATCCCGGTCAGCTTCGTGAAAGAGTCGTACTTCGCAGTGAATGCTTATAAATTTACTAACGCGGATCACACCGTCACTTTCGGGCGTTACCGCATTCGTCCCGAAGGCGATCCGGCTTATCTCACGGATGCCGAGGCAGCTGCCCAAACTTCCGATTTCCTTTTTGACGACCTTACTGCAAAGCTCCGGACCGGACCTTTACGAATCCGAATTTATGTCCAGGTAGCCAACGGGGAAGACAGAACCGACAACTCGACCGTGCATTGGCCGGCCGATCGGCGTGAGGTGGAGTTTGGGACCGTCGAGCTTCACTCGATTCTGCCCGACAATCAGGAAGAGCAAAGACATCTCATCTTCGATCCTGTACCGCGTGTGCCCGGAATCGAGCCATCCGACGACCCGCTCATTCAAACACGTGCCGAGGTTTATCTCGATAGCGGGCATCGACGCCGCGCCGGAGTTTAAACTACAGTCCACGTGCGGTAAGCCGTTCCTACGCTTTTGGGGGCGGCTCTGCTGCTTACTTGATGGCCCGGGTCGACGAACGCAGAATTACTTTTGTCGGAATGGTGAGCTGCTGCGGCTCTCGATCCGGCTTTTGAATCCGTCGCACGACGAACTCCGCCAGGTGCTTGCCTAACTCTTCGGGAAACTCGCGCACGCTGGTAAGCGGCGGGTCCATCAGCGCGCCTTCACTATCATTAAATCCCGCCACGCTGATGTCCGCGGGTACGCTGAGTCCCGATTGGCGTACAGCTTCGTAAACACCCCGCGCAATCTGATCGGAGCCAGCAAATACGGCCGTTACCGGCTCATGACGGGTCAGAATCGATCTCATCGCCAGATAGCCGAGCTGGTGATCGTCCGAATGAATCTCGCTGACTCTCGGCTGTAGCCCGGCTGCGAGCATACTCTGGCGGTAGCCCTCCGCGCACCGCGCATACCAGGGCAGTTCCACATCACCGATGAACCAGATGTTCCGATGGCCATCTCCGATTAGCTGGTTAGTCAGGTCGAAGGCACCGGCCACGTCGTCCGAGTACACGGCATCGAACTCTCTCGCGTCCCACTCGCCCAATACGTTATTTCCCAAAACTGCGAACGGAATTCTTCGCTCCCGAAGAGCCGTCAGCATGTTCGCTGAGTGAGTGCCGCCCAGAATCATCGCCCGTACGATGCCGCCCTGCGTCAGCACCCTCGGAAGGTGCAATTCTTTAGGTGGAACCGTCGCGGAATACCGAAACGACATGAACAGCAGTTCTCGATCCTGAGAAGCGCAGTAGGCCTCCGAGCCGAACAAAATGCGCGCCTGAAAGTTGTGCAGCAGATCTCGATTCGCCAGCATGAAGCCCACGATGTTCGATCTCTCGTTGCGCTTACGCTCCAGATCGATGCCCAGGCCTTCTGCCACTCGATAAACCCGCGCACGAATGGCGGGATCGACATTTGTTTGCCCTTTTGCGACTCGCGACACGGTCGCCGGGCTTACGTTGGCAGCCTTGGCCAACTGATTAAAGGACGGCTTCTTCTTCACTCGCCTAGTGGCCCGGAAAGATTTCTTCCGACTGGCCAACACTCAGTCTACACGCCAAATCGTCCTGTCACCACTCCTTCTGGCTCATTCCTGCCAGCCTTTCCAGCCGGACGGAGAGATATTTTCTTGACAGCCTGAAATCTTTATGTTGGACTCAAGTTTAAGTTAGAAAGACTTTCTCTTTGCACCTTTCCCGTCGTGGTTTCCTGACCTCCGTTTCGGCAGCCTCTATTCTCAGCGGCTCGGCAGTGCAGGCGGCCGCACCGCGTCTTGATTTCCCGGTCAAACCGATCGAGCGCCTGTCTGTCACTTCCTACCCATTCCGCGCTTATATCAATAGCCCGAACAACCGCGATCGTAAGCCCGATCTTCCCGGCATGGATATCCTTCAGTTCCCCGCCATGATCGCGGAAAAGTTTGGCATTCACAACATCAATCCGTTGAGCAGCCACTTTGCTTCCGCCGAACCCGCCTACTTCGATCGCTTTCGGGCGGCGCTCGCCAAGTCGCAATCGCACATCGTCGATCTTGGCTTGCCAGGACGCAATTTCTGCTCGGCAGACGCATCCGTGCGAAAAGCATCCGTCGATTTTGGCCGGAAATGGATCGATGTTGCTCAGAACATCGGCTCGCCCAGCGTCAGGCAGCACCTCAACGCCGGCAAGACCGGGGCCCCAGGCGTCGATGTCACTGCGCAAAGCCTCGCAGAACTCGCAGATCACGGGGCGAAGAGAGGGGTCGTCATCAATCTGGAGAACGATGATCCGCTCTCCGAGGATCCTTTCTTCATCGTTCATGTGATCGAAAAGGTAAACAATCCGTACCTCCGCGCGCTGCCCGATTTCGGAAACTCGCTGCCTGGTCACGACGCCGCCTATAACGAGCGTGCCGTCGCCGAACTCTTCAAGCACGCCTTCAACATGGCGCATGTGAAAGATATTGCCTGGTCCGGGAAAGGCGAAGCCCACCCGGTCGACATCAAAAAAATGTTCTCGATCGCTTCCGCCAGCGCCTATCGCGGCTACTTCTCGATGGAGTTTGAAACCGAAGCGGGCGACCCTTTCGCCGGAACGAAAAAGCTGATCGATCAAACACTGCAGTTTCTGACCTGAGGAGGTCCAAGTGAAGGAAGAACTTAATCGACGCGACTTCATCAGCGGTAGTTCGCTTGGTCTGGCTGCGCTCGGAACGGCCGCGGCCGTGAATCCGCAACAGATATTAGGCGCGAATGATCGTGTACGTGTCGCCATTTGTGGTCTGCACGGCCGTGGCAACGATCATCTGCATAACTACTCGCAGCTGAAGAACGTGCAAATTGCAGCCCTTTGCGACATCGATGACAACGTGCTGAATCAGCGGCTGGCTCAGATGGCGAAAATGGGTCTCCCGAAGCCGGTCACGTACAAAGATGTTCGCAAGCTTCTCGATGACAAATCCATCGACGCGGTCTCGATAGCAACTCCCAATCATTGGCATTCGCTGATGGCGATCTGGGCCTGTCAGGCCGGCAAAGACGTCTATGTCGAAAAGCCTTGCTCTCACAATCTATGGGAGGGCAAACAGCTCGTTGCAGCGTCCAAGCAGCACAACCGCATCGTCCAGCACGGTACTCAGATTCGTTCCGCGAAAGCTGTGCGCGAGGCGGTAGAGAAAATGCGCGGCGGTCTCATTGGTGACCTGTACATGTCGCGCGGCCTCTGCTTTAAGTGGCGCGACACGATCGGCATCCAAACGCCGCAGGAAGTTCCCGCCGGAGTCGATTACGACCTCTGGACCGGTCCGGCCCCGAAGCATGTCTTTACCAAGAATCGTTTTCACTACAACTGGCACTGGTTCTGGGACTACGGCAATGGCGATCTCGGCAACCAGGGCGTTCATCAAATGGATGTCGCGCGCTGGGGTATGGGGCTCGGGTTCCCGAACAAGGTCAGTGCCATCGGCGGTCATTTCATGTTCGTCGACGATCAGGAGACGCCGAACACGCTGAATTGCGCCTTCGAGTACAAGCAGCCTGGCGGCAAACCGAAGATGATCTCGTTCGAAGTGCGGCATTGGATCGCCAACCACGAGGCCGATATCGGGACTGCCTCCCTCGGCAGCCCTGAGCCTAAGAAGACAGTCGGTAAAGCCAAGCTCGGACCTACCGCCGGCGTCCACAATACGATCGGCAATATCTTCTACGGTTCAAATGGCTATCTCGCCACCGGCGACGAAGACGCCACTACCTATCGTGCCTGGCTTGGCCGCGATCAGGACGAGCAGCAGGCAGTCAGCGGCGGCACTGAGCGAGATCACTTTCAGAACTTCATCGATTGCGTCGTCAGCCGCAAAAAAGCCGCACTCAATGCACCCATTGAGGAGGGCCATATCTCGTGCGCTCTCGTGCATCTTGCCAATGCTTCTTATCGGCTGGGCCGCTCCATCAACTTCGATCCCGATACCCAAGAAGTGGTCGGCGATAAAGAAGCGGCTAAGCTTCTGCGCGATGAAGAGCGGGGCTACCGTGCGCCCTTTGTTATTCCCGAATCGGTTTAACCGCTACGCGGTCCCGAGCGATTGCTCGTCCCAGGGCGCAGCTTCTGAAATCGTGACGTTGGCGGAGTTATAAATGCGCTTCACCGCATCTGTCGCCATAACTGTCCCCGTTGCATCCACGGCTCCTGCTAAATGCACGCGCCTCGGTGTCGCTTCGGCGGCCACCGCCGGGAGATCTACGTAACGATAAAGATCCCAGCTGAAATTCGCCAGAGTCTCCTTGTATTGCTCCGTCTCGAGTAGATTCTGAAAGGAAACCAGTCCGCCCGAAAGATACAACGACTCCAGATCGGTCGAAGCCGCAAACGCAAATAGTGAGGGCACGCTCAGACGGCCGCGTGCGGCTAGCGTAATCGGATGGCGGGCTGCTTCCGGCTCGTTCTTGAGTGCCCGTGTCAGGGCGAGCACATCGTTGATTCGCCCGGCCAGCATCGGTTCACCAAGAATGAGTGACGCCCAGGCAAAATCTTCCTCGGAGTCATGCGAAATCGTATAGCCTGGATTGCCGCGTCCCACTTCCGGCCTGGTATCGCCTATGCCGCGTACGTCCGCTGCCAGCACGATCTGGCCGTTGCTCGCGAGCCGGTGATACGCGCCGTCTTCCAACTCCTCGGCATTACGCCCTCGATCGTTTAGAACGATCAGCGCGCGGGAGTTCGGGTCTGGTTTGTCGGGCAGGAAAAGCCATGCTGGGATCCAGATCTCCCGGCTAGTATTTACTTCCGTCGCAATGACCCGCGTGCCCTTTAGCTTCGAGGAAGCCAGCTGCCGCAGCCGCAATCCGGTTGCAGGCTGCTCGAGTCGCAGCATTCTGCGCCATGCGCCATGCTCTTCATTGCGCCGCAGGTTCGCTGCGCTCCGTTTGATCGAATCGAACGGCCGCAAGCTGCCAAAATCCCGCGCAACATTGCCGCTCGCGCCAGCCCACAGTACTTTCGGCTCGTCCAGAGTAACCGCCGGCTCAGACTCGATATGCTTGTCTGACTTCTTCAGCCGCCGCTCAAAAAAATTGTAGATCTCAAGCCGCAGCTCATACGTTAACCCGTGCGGCAAGGGCGTACTTTTCCATTCCAGAGACTCCGGCTTTCCCAGTACGCCGTACACCGCGGCAAGCTTCTGGTACTCGCGGCGGCTCTCTTCCAGATACTCCGGCGAGTAAGTTCCAAAGAAATCATGTGAGCTGACCTGCAGCAGCAGCGGTTTCGGTGCCATCGGGTAAAGCAGATCGCAGCGATCGAATCCGATAAGGCCTGAACCGATGAAATCCTGCTCGGCGTCATCAGTCGATCCCGGCGCGTTGAATGCCGGTACAGCTACATCCTCTGTGTTCCCTGAGGAAACCGCCGCCGCACTTAAGCGGTCGTCCACACAGCCCAGCATCATTGTCACTGTCGCTCCGCCCGACTGGCCAACCGAAGCCAGCCGCTGAGGGTCAACGAGCGAATGCCCGGCCAGATAATCCAGGCTCCGAATCGCGTCCCACACCTGATAGCGGCTCGCCGTGTCGCCAAGCAGCATCATCTGCCGGCCAGGAATGCTGTGCTCTTCATCAATCGATTCGAGCTTGGTGTTCACGCCCGATTCATCCGGGTACCCGATTCGTTCGCCTTGGCCCATTGGATCGAATGCCAGCACAACGTAGCCAAGTCGGGCCAGGCTCTGGCAGCACTTCTGGTACGGTGCGTACGCTTTTCCTAAACCGGAGTGCCCCATTTGAAAAAGAGTCGCCGGATAAGGCGGCTTTCCCGTTTTCGGAACGTATAGGTTCGCAGTCACAAAAACCCCGGGCCGGCTCTCGTACACAACTTTTTCGAGCAGGTATCCATCCCGCTCGAACCTGCCCGTTGTACGGGAATTCAACGGCGAGCGTTCCGGCTCACCGCCCGTTATGGTCCAGAAGCTCTGCCGCGCCCATGCCTGGCGTTTCGCAATTGCAGCTGTATTGGTCAGCAGCGCGAGCTCGCCCGCGCGCCGCTCGTAAGCGGATCTTGCAAGACGACTGACATAATCAGGTAGACACTTGGAATAATCGCGATAGTAGAAGCCCGATAACTCGGCAGCGCGCGTCCTTTGCAGGGTCGCCAGACTAGCCGCAACCATAATCCATTCGCGCCGGGTTGTCATTGGCAAAAGGTATCAGATTCAAAAAAAAGAGGAGCGCTCCGCCACATTGCATTTAAAACAGACGTCCGCGCATCCTAAAGAGGGAAGATAGATAATCCGTGCAAACTTCCGAAATACTCCAAGCCTGGAGCAAAATTCTAAAAGGTGAGCGCCCCTCGCTCTCCATCGAGATCACGCGCGAGTGTCCGTTGCGGTGCCCTGGTTGCTACGCCTACGAAGACGCTCACCTCGGCGGCGGGGTCACACTGCGCGAACTCAACGATCGCAAGGGGCAGCACTTGATCGATGGCGTACTTGAGGTTGTCGATCGTCTCAAGCCATTACACCTCTCGATAGTGGGTGGCGATCCGCTCGTCCGCTATCGTGAGCTCGAATCACTCGTCCCTTTACTGCTCGACCGCGGCGTTCACGTGCAGATTGTCACTAGCGCGTTTCGGCCTCTCGCCCCATCCTGGGCGACCCTTGCTCGCTTCAACGTGGTCGTCTCGATCGATGGTTTGCAGCCCGAGCACGATGAGCGTCGCAAGCCTGCGACCTACGAGCGCATCCTGAAAAACATAGCTGGTCAGAAGATCACCATCCACAGCACCATCACTAGCCAGATGATGACCAGGCCCGGATACCTCGATGAATTCCTCGCCTTCTGGACCCCCCGGCCCGAGATCAATAAAGTTTGGTTCAGCATCTTCACGCCTCAAATCGGCGAAGTGCTTCCGGAAATCTTGACCCCCGGGCAGCGGCTCGATGCTATGGCCGACTTACTCGAGCTTCGTAAAAAATACCCCAAGCTCGACATGCCCGAAGGGTTGATCAAACAGATTGCGACTCCGCCCCACGATCCCAGTGAATGCGTCTTTGCCCAAACTACTCAGACCATCTCCGCTGATCTGAAAACGAAAATCACTCCTTGTCAGTTCGGCGGCAATCCGGATTGCGGCCAGTGCGGCTGTGTTGCCTCCATGGGTTTGGCTGCCGTGGCCGCTCACAAACTGGGAGGTGTCATTCCCGTAGGAGCCATTTTCCGGGCTTCGCTCCGCTATGGCCGGCGCCGGGCTGGAAAGAATCCGGAGCCGCCGCAAGCTCCTCTGCTTCACGTCTTAAACTAGCGCCTACTGCCCATCGAAATCGGCCCACACCACCGTGTGATCGGAGGGGTCGTTCGCCTTCCGGGGCTCCAGATCTACCTCAATCTGGCGGCATCTCTGGGCGAGCGGCCCTGTCGCCAGGATGTGATCGATGCGCCAGCCCCAATTATTCTTGAACGCGTTCCGAAAATAATCCCAGTAAGTGTATTGCACACGTTCGGGATAGCGGCTGCGGAAAACATCAACCCAGCCCCAGTTCATTGCTTCCTCAAATGCATTCCTTGCGTCCACGTGAAAATCCGGATCATTCACGCGGCGCTCCGGATGGTAAACATCAATCGGCTCGGGAGCAACGTTTAAATCACCTAGCCAGATGGCCGGTTTAGCGGGATCGAGATACTGCTCGAAGTAGCGCTTGATGCGTCGAAACCAAACCAGCTTGAAAGTGTACTTGTCGGTTGCGATGTTTTGGCCCTGCGGCACATACGCGTTAATCACCGGTATGCCGTCCACCACCGTCTGCAGCAACCGGCAGTCTTCGTTGTCCGGGCCATCGTGCATCCCATGCAGCACCTGTTCGGGCACTTTGCGCGTGAGCGTCGCCACGCCGTTAAAACTCTTCATGCCGCGATAGCTCGCGTGATACCCGGCTTCCCGCAGAGCGTCCACTGGAAAGTCTTGATCTTGCACCTTCGTCTCCTGCAGGCACATCACATCCGGCTTGTGTTCCCGCAGCCACTCGAGCACAATCGGTAGTCGCTTACGAATGGAGTTGACGTTATAGGTTGCAATCTTCACTGTGAAACTAGAGTGTGACAGCTGCATCGTGGTTGCAAATTTGAGTTCGAGGAGATTCCATGATTGAACGAAAGCCGATTGACGGTGCCCTGCGGCGCTTCTTAGATGCAGGGGCGGCAGCCTCGCGCGATCTCGCGCAGATGCCCGATCGGGAGCGCGTGCCGGCCGGTCGGGCGCTCATGCTGAAAGCGCTTGCAAGCCGTGAGTCCATCCCGAATTTGCCAAATCAAGTCTCGACGCGCGACATCGTCATCGCCGGCACACTCACCGTTCGTCTTTACCTGCCGCCGCAGAGCGGGGCCGCTCTCTTCCCAGTGCTTGTCTACCTCCATGGCGGCGGTTGGGTCTTTGGTTCTATTGAGACCCACGATCCTTTCTGTCGCCTCCTGAGCGGAGCAGCCAACGTCATCATTGCCTCGGTCGAATACCGGTTGGCGCCTGAGCATCCTTACCCGGCCGCTCTCGAAGATACCCGTACCGCCTTTGACTGGGCTGCCGGTCACGCGGGGGAGTGGGGCGGCGATGCCGCGCGGCTGGCGCTTGGCGGCGATAGCGCTGGTGCAAATTTGGCCGCCGTTGTCGCGAATCAGCTTTGCAACAGTTCCGCTGCTCTCCGGTTGCGCGCTCTGCTGCTCCTCTATCCGGTTGTAGATCATCCTGTCGCCGGTCATCCTTCCTATACGGAAAACGCCACCGGATATGGACTCGAGGCCAACTCGATGCGCTGGTTCTGGCAGCAGTATGCGCCCGGTATCTCGCCCCATGATCCCGCTGCGTCGCCGCTGCAGCTCGCCCGCATGCCCGCGCTTCCACCCACGCTGATCGCTACCGCCGAGTACGACGTCCTGCGCGATGAGGGGCTCGCCTATGTCAAGAAGCTTGCGGCAGCCGGCGTGTCCATAACCCACCTGCACTCTCCCGATATGCATCACAACTTCCCGGTTCATCCGGGCACTGTCGCTCGCTTTCCTCAATCCGATGCCGCGCTTGCTCATATCGCCAAATGGTTGCGAGTAAATCTCGCTGCTGGCCAGTAGTTTTTGCAGAGCAGTGTTCGGCAGCCTGCGAGCGCAGCGGCAACCAGTAATGGCCCGTCAGCACTGCCCAGATTCCCTGCCGCTTGTTCGAAGCACAAATGAAATTTGCGTGCCGCGTTTCATCAAAAAGTAGTGTTGGCGGTGTACTCTACCGACGGTAACTAACAAAATGAGTTCTGCATTTCTGCGATGGATGTCGTGCGTATTTTTGCTGAGTCTGGTTCCCGATCCCGCCCTTTCCCAAGTTGCGCGGTCGTCTATCAGCGGTACCGTTACCGATACGCAGGGCGCGCGCGTGCCCGGCGCGCAAGTGATCGCTACCGAAGTCGCAACCGGATTACAGCGGACCGCGCAAGCCAGCGCGCAGGGCATCTACGCCATGGCGGATTTGCCGGTTGGCGTCTTTCGCCTCGAATTCACGAAAGCCGGTTTCGCAAATCTATTGGTCAAAGACGTAAAACAAGTGGTCGGCCAGACACGCACCTTGGATGCCGTCTTGGAAGTGGTGGGCAAGGCCGAGCAGGCCACCGTCAATGAGTCCACCGTGCAGCTTGACAAAGTCGACGCAACCATCGGTGCGCCTATCGAACTGAAACAGGTGGAGGCACTGCCGATCAACGGGCGCAACTGGGCAACGTTGACCACGCTGGTACCAGGCGCAACCGACGCTGGCGCCGGAGATCAGCGCACCATTCGTTTCGCCGGGCATGGACTGGACGACAACAACCTGACCCTCGATGGCGTCGACGCCACTGCTGTGTACAACCAGGAACAGCGCGAATACGTACGCTTGACAATTCCTCTCGAATCGATCGAAGAGTTCGATGTCAAGACTCAAACCTTCGGCGCCGACGTGGAGGGTGGAACTGCCGGCGCGCAGGTCTCTGTCGTCTCGCCTTCTGGCACGAACGACTTCCACGGCAGCGCCTTTGATTATTTCCGCAACAACGACATCGAAGCGCGCTCACCTTTCGACAAGCGCTCTCCGAATCCATTTCTGCTGAACCAGTTTGGAGGCTCGGTGGGCGGCCCGATTTTGAAGAGCAAGCTTTTCTTCTACGCCAATTACGAAGGTTTGCGCCAGCGGCTCGATGGAACACAGATTGGACTGGTGCCAAGCCCCGCCTTGATCGCCCGGACATCTGCCGCCTCTCCGGCACTGGTTCCACTGCTGAACGCTTTCCCGGCCGGAACGTCGCCCACTTCGAAAAGCGACGTTTGGAACTACAACGCGAACGGGCGGTCCATCGACAACGAAGATTCGGGTATGATCCGGCTCGACTATCGTTTCTCGGATAAGACGACCGCTTTCCTTCGCTACAACACCGACGACGCAACTGCCACAACTCCCACCGGGAACCTAATTGCTCTCACCAGATTCGATACGAAATTCAACAATGGCGTTGCCGAACTGCTCAACGTGTTTACTCCCACGGTAGTCAACGAATTCAAGTTCGGTTTCAACCAGGATCAGTACCACTCCGGAAAATTTGCTCCTCTGCCCTACACGGTAAGCGTCTCCGGCTTGAGTTCGCTCGCCGGGAATACCACCTCCGATAATCCTTCCAAGCTCATTAGCTTTGCCGACGACCTCTCTTGGTCCCGGGGCGGTCACACGCTGAAATTCGGGTTTGAAGCGAAGCGCTATTTCATCAATCAGGGCTCATCCAGTAGCGGAACGCTGAACTACAGCTCTCTCTCCGCTTTTGTGCTCAATCAGATCAACACGGCCACCTATAAGTCGATCCTGCCGCTCGTTCGGCAGCGAAAGACCGAGTACTTCGTGTACGCCGAAGATGAATGGAAAGTCTCCAAAAGCCTGACGGTCAACGCCGGTGTTCGATACAACATCTTCAATGCGCTTGCCGCGTTGGATCACAATGCCGTTCCGTTCGACTTCAATACTTGCGGCGGCTACTGTCCGCGTAGCTATTCTTATTTCAATCCTCGCTACAACGACGTGGATCCGCGCGTCGGTGTTGCCTGGGCTCGCGGCGGTACGGTGCTTCGCGTCGGTGCCGGTCTGTATCACACCGACGGCCAAGTCGACGATCAGAACCTGCCCATCTCTAACACCGTCGCGAGTTACTCCTTCAACGCCGCAAATCCCGTCTTTCGCGGCCTCTCTTACCCGCTTGATCCGTATCTGGCTTACGCGCAAGACGGCGGCCTTGGCGTCATCTCTCCTCGCGCCCTCGATCGGAATCGAAAAGATATGTACGTAGCCGCCTGGACCTTGTCCCTGCAGGAATCGCTTCCTTTCAAGATCCTGGGCACGGTCAGCTACCTGGGTAACAAAGGTACCGACGTACTGACGACCACCTACACCAACTTGGCCGACCCGGTCACCGGGCAGGTTCCTTATCCGCGGTTCGGCGCCGTTACCTGGCGCGGCGACGTCGGCAACACCACCTTCCACGCGTTGCAACTGAATGTCAACCGCACCTTCTCAAACGGGTTTCTCGTCACGTCGAATTACATGTGGTCCCATTCGATTAACGACGGAAGTATCGGCGGTGGCGATTCCGATGTGCCGCAGAATTCCTTCTGCCGTGCTTGCGACAAAGGGAATAGCGACTTCGACATTCGTCAACTGTTCAATCTCTCAACTGTCTATCAACTTCCGTTCGGTGGCGGCAAACGGTTTTTGAGCTCGCCAGGCTTGTGGCGCTCCCTCCTCGGTAACTTCGAAGTAAGCGCTATCGGCACTACCCAGAGCGGCTTGCCCGTTAACATTACTGTCGATCGCGTCAGTAAGGCAGTCCCGGGAAAATTCGCCATCAGCGGCTCCATGCGTCCCGATCTTGTGCCGGGCGTTTCGTTAACTCCCGCAGGCGGTTCAACTGTCAACAACTGGATCAATCCGGCCGCTTTTGCGGCTCCTGCTGCGGGCACCTTCGGCAATTTGGGACGAAATGCATTTCGCGCGCCGGGTATTTCGCAGCTCGATTTGGGCCTTTCGAAATTCGTCACGATCACTGAGCGGCTTTCCATTCGCTTTCGGGGCGATCTGTTCAATGTCTTCAACCGGGGTCAATATGGAGCGCCGAATGCAGATCTTGGTTCCGTGAACGGAGCAGGTATTTTGACTCCGAATTCTAATTTCGGTGTGATTACCAGCACCATCAGTCCTTATGCAGCAGGTCGAGGTACACCTCGTGAACTCCAGCTTTCCGCGAAGATAGTCTTCTAGGCATGTCTGCTCATCCAGCCCCGCGTCAGCAGGTAGCGGCTCTGCTCGCCTGGGCCGCTCAGTTGCTCAAAGCGGGACAACCTGCCGATGCGATCGCGCCGTTGCGGGAAGCGGCGCTGCTCAAGCCTTCCGATTCCACCATTCAGCACGATCTCGGCCTCGCTTGTCTCGAGGTCGGCCACGTATCGCAGGCGATCCCCGCTTTTAACCGCGCCATCGCCGCCGACCCGAGCTACGCCGATGCACATTTTCATCTGGGGGTCGCGTTAGAAAAGCGCGGCGATATTCATGCGGCCCTCGTTGCGTACGACCGCGCCACCGAACTGCAGCCATCCCTCGCCGAGGCATGGTTCCGGGCCGGCGCCCTCGTTTATACACTCGGCCATCTGACTGAGGCGATCGGCTGTTTTCGGCGAGCGGCCGCCACTGGAGGCAAGTCCCCCTTCGGCCGCCTCGGTAAAGCTCGGGCGCTGCTCACCGAAGATCGCAACACGGAAGCAGAACAGGTACTTCGCAAGACCGTGGCCCTTGATCCCGGAAATGCGATGGCGTACGATCTGCTGGGTACTTTACTCTCTGAATCCGGCCGTTTCGACGAAGCCCGTGAATCTTTCGAATGTGCAATTGCGCTTGCACCCCTGCTGGCCGGAAGCTACTACGATCTGGTCCGCTGTCGTCCCATCGCAAGCGATCGCGACGAAGGGCTCCTGCCAACAATGCTCAGGGCTCTCGAAACTCCGGGCCTCGAAGCAGCGCAACTCCACCGCCTTCACCTCGCTATCGGTAAGGCGGCAGAGGATCTTGGTGATTACGGCTTGGCGATGGAGCATCTCGATGCGGCCGATGCCGTGCGCCGCGGCTCCATGTCCTTTAACCCGGCAGCCTTTTCCATCGAGATCGACCGTATAATCGCCCGCTGCACGCCCGAACTGATGGCGCGCGCGGTCGAGTGCGGCAATCCCGATCCCACCCCGGTGCTGATCATCGGCATGCCTCGGTCTGGCACAACGCTCCTGGAGCAGATCGTCTCCATGCACCCCGAAGTCGCCGATGGCGGAGAGCTGAACTTCTGGAACGAGCGCGGGGCCGCGTGGCACCGCTTGGAATCTGCACCCCTCGGCGAGCAGGTCGCCGTGGGCACGGCCGGTTGCGGCAAGCCGTTTCTTGCCAGGGCTGCGGCGGAGTATCTCAGCGTGCTGCGTGCGATCTCACCAAAGGCGGCGCGAGTCACAGACAAGATGCCGTTCAACTTTATCTGGGCCGGCCTGATTCACCTGGCCTTCCCGCGCGCGACCATCATTCACTGCCGCCGCGCTGCCGTCGATACGGCTCTGTCGATTCATCAAACGCATTTCCATCCTGGCTTGGCGTTTCCGACCGGGGGCGCCGAATTGGTCGCCTACTTCCGCGATTACCGGCGTCTTATCGAACATTGGCGGAAGGTACTGCCGGACGATCGCTTCATTGAGGTCGATTACGAAGAGCTCGCGAGCGCGCCCGAGCCAGTCATCAGGCGCATCGTGGCCGCTTGCGGTTTGGCTTGGCATGATTCTTGCCTGCGCCCCGAATGCAATCCCCGGGTAGTAAGAACGCCCAGCAAGTGGCAGACCCGCCAGCCGATCTATCGCACTTCGGTCGCGCGCTGGCGTCGCTACGAGCCCTGGCTGGGACCATTGCGAGCCCTGCTGGATGACCAGGACAACCTTCTCGAACAATCCTCGAAGTCATCCGAGGCTCCGCAGTAACTCTATTTGTGCGATTGTCATAAGCCCGTTACAGAAGATCTGTAATCTGAGTGGTGGTCCGGGCGACCGTCCGTCCCAATCGTTAGGAGTGTCCGCGAATTAGGCATCCCGACTGCGTATGCGAATTCTTGTCATAGAAGACGAAGTGAAAACGGCTAAATTCCTCAAGAAGGGATTGGGTGAATCGGGTTTTGTGGTCGACACTGCCAAGGATGGTCTCGACGGTCTCCACCTCGCCGTCGAAGTTGAATTCGACGCCATCATCCTCGACGTGATGCTTCCGGAAATGAATGGCTGGCAGGTCCTCAGCCGTTTGCGTCAGGCAAAACGTCAGGCTCCGGTGCTTCTTCTCACTGCGCTCGACGCCGTCCACGAACGCGTACGAGGCTTCGAGCTCGGTGCTGACGATTACCTGGTCAAGCCTTTCGCCTTCTCCGAATTGCTGGCACGTGTGCGCTCGCTGCTACGCCGGGCGTCGCCCCGGCAGCAGGAGACAATCTGCTTGGCCGATCTCGAAATCGATACCTTGCGCCAGCGCGTCACGCGCGCTGGACAAAGAGTGCATCTGACTGCCAAAGAATTCCTGCTGCTCTCCCTCCTGGCCCGGCATGCCGGAGAGGTTCTGTCGCGTACCTTAATCGCTGAAGCGGTTTGGGACATGAATTTCGATAGCGATACGAATGTCGTCGATGTGAATATGCGGCGTCTGCGCAGCAAAGTAGACGAGCCTTTTTCACTGAAACTGATCCACACTGTTCGCGGCGCCGGTTATGTCATGGAAACCGAGCGATAAACTCGCGCGGCTTCGGCGCTATTGGGAAACTCTCGCCTTCCGGCTGGCGGCTGCTTACGCGCTTGCCGGATTCGCGTTCATCCTTCTTGCGACCGCCGGCCTCTACCTCGTTCTCCTCGTGCAGCTCGAGAAGAGCAGCACGCTGTTTATGCAGGACAAGCTTAATGTAGTGCGCACCCTCCTGCGTGAGCGTCCCGCCGACTGGAATGCCTTGCAGGAGGAGATCGAACTGGAAACCTCCGCCCGGGAGTATCAGCGTTTCTATATTCGCCTGCTCGACGGGCACCACATGCTTCTTATGGCAACGCCCGGCATGGCGGAGCAGCTCAACCTTGCGCAGCTCACCAGCAAAGCGCTGGCGAATCGTAAGTCCGCGTTTGAAATGACGGGCAAGCGCGGACACTCCTTTCGAGTCGCCGTCGGAATCGCGCCCGTAGGCCCGCGAGCCGCTTCGCAGGACATAATTCAGATCGCTGTCGACGTCTCTCAGGAAAAAGAGCTCCTGGCGGGCTATCGCCGCTGGTTCCTCGCCATCCTTGTGGCCGCTTGCGCTTTCCTGCCTTTTGTCGGATACCGGATCGCACGCCAGGGAATTCGCCCCGTCGAGGCTATGGCCGCCACCGCTCGCCGCATCAGCTCGTCAAATCTCCGTGACCGCATCTGCCCCGACGGATACCCGTTTGAACTCGCATCCTTGGCCGCTACCTTCAACAACATGCTCGATCGCCTCGAAGAGTCCTTCGAACGCGTCTCACGATTCTCGGCCGACATCGCTCATGATCTCCGCACACCGGTTAACAACATTCGCGGCGAAGCCGAAGTCGCTTTAGCGCGTGCGCGAACGGTTGAGGAATACCGTGATGTACTCGGGTCGTGTCTGGAAGAGTCTGTACGGCTCTCCAATCTCATCGGAGATCTGCTCTTCCTCGCCCGCGCCGAGAGTCCTTTAGCGCTCCTCCGTCGGGAGAGGATCGACGTCGAACAGCTGCTCACCCGTGTGCGCGAGTACTACGAAGCCTCTGCGGCCGATGCCGGCGTTTCGCTGATCACGACCTGCCCCGCTGAACCGGTAGTCGCCGCTCTGGATCAGTCGCTGATGCAGCGCGCACTCAGCAATCTTGTCTCGAATGCCGTGGCGCACACACCGTCCGGGGGGTCCATCCGGATGAGCGTCCGGATGAACTCTTCTGACCTTCACATCGAGGTCTCCGATACCGGTGTGGGCATCCCTTCAGATGCGCTGCCCAGGGTATTCGAGCGCTTTTTCCGTGTAGATGCCTCACGGTCTCAAATGACGCCGCGCTTTTCAGCGAGCGGAAGTTTCAATGCCATCTCTGGTGGCACGGGCTTAGGGCTCGCCATCGTGCAAAGCATTGCCTCGCTACACGGCGGCAACGTCGAGATCTCGAGCAAACAGGGGAAGGGAACCCGGGTCACCTTGAGTCTTCCCGCGCTCTTGCCCAACATGACGAAACTGTAATTCTCGCGTCATCTTGCCGTCCCCTTCCCGGCGCTAAACATAACTTGTACCTGCTACGTGTTCCGCCGCCCTCCGGCCTGCGGAATGAAGAGTTTCAAAGGGGAGAACAACCAATACATGTTCCGAAAGAAGTCCCGAAAAGAGCGTCGGGCGAAGTCTCCAGACGCTCAAAATAAACCGGGGATGAGCAGACTGCGTCCGCTGGCCGGTTTGCTCGCCACCGGGCTGAGCGTTCCGGCTTTCCTGGCCAGTCAGTCCGTGCCGTTCCCAACTTATGTCACTGGACCGCAACCGAATGGCTCGTGGGTCGTCAGCAGCGGGCAGGTCATCACACCGGCCGGCAACCAGGTCGATCTCGGCATTCGAGTGCGCGCCAAGGCCATCGCGCTGAATCCCGCCATTCGTAGTCACACCGCCGCCGTTCTCACCATGGGCGCGTCGGAGGCCGTCGAAGTCATCGATACCAGAACCGGCATCGTCCTGCAGCAATACATTACTTCCGGACAGGATTCAAGCGGCAGCTATAGCGGGATTACCTATTCCGCCGACGGTAAGTACCTGGTGTTCAGCCAGGACAGCAGCAACGTCACCATCGCCAATGTTTCTGAAGAGGGCTTGCTCGAAGATCAGGCTCAGGTGAGCGTGCCGCCCAACAATTCCTTCATTAGCTGTTTTCCGAACAGCCCTCCGGGCGCTTATGCCGTACCCTGCGGCACCTTCTATACTCCAAGCACTTCTTATCCTGGCGGCGTCGCCGTCTCGAGTGATGGCCGAAGCGCCTACGCTCTGCTGAACCAGAACGACACGCTCGCCAAGATCGACCTCACCGCGAGACCCCCCAGACAGGGTGAACAGATCCGCGTCGGGAACGCGCCGCACAGTGTCGTCATCAGCAAAGATGGCAAGACTGCCTATGTCAGCAACGAAGGTGGCCGGATCGCTACCGAAGGCGACTTCCAGATCTGGTCGGCTGGCACCGAAATCGTGGCCGACCCGGTAACGGGCGCAGCGATCACCGGTACCGTTTCTGTGGTGGATCTCACCACTATGCGGGTTACCGCTACCATTCCGACCGGTCTGCATCCGACGGGCATGGCGTTCCACGGTAAAGACCTGCTGGTCGCTAATACTTACAGCGACACCATCTCCGTCATCGATACCGCCAGGAACGAAGTCGATCGGACCATCGACCTGGGACTGCCGATCCGAGTGCCTGGCGACGACCAGGCAGCGTATGGCGCCGCTCCGAATTCGATTGCTGTCGATGCCGCTAAAGGCGTGGCCTATGTAGCGCTCTATAACGCCAACGCAATCGCCGTCGTCAGCCTCAAGAAGGATGCAACCGAACCCGTCCTGGGTATGATCCCGGTAGCTTACGCGCCGAGTTCCGTCGTGCTCGACGAAGCCGATAAGGTGCTCATCGTCGCCAACGACAAAGGCATCGGGGCGCGTTATTCCTTCGAGACCGATTACAACGTCACCGGCTATAACACTCACCAGGACAACGGCACCGTCAGCCTCGTTCCCCTGCCGAGCAGCGCGACTTTAGACGCCATGACCAGGCAGGTCTTCGAGAACAATCACTGGGATCTGACCCAGAACATCATGTCCGCTGGCGGCGGTGCTCAGGAAGCCGCGCCCCGGGCGATCCCGGAAAAGATTGGCGATCCCTCGCTGATCAAGCATGTGTTCCTGATCATTCGCGAAAACCGTACCTACGATCAAGTCCTCGGCGATGTGCCGGCCGGTGATGGCGATCCCTCGCTCGCCGTGTTTGGCGGTAATGTAACGCCCAACGCGCACAAGTTGGTGAAGCGCTTCCCGCTTTTCGACAACTTCTACGATCCCAGCCGCCAGTCGGCCGACGGTCACCAGTGGATCACCGAAGCGCTGGCGCCCTACGCCGATGACATTCAGTCGCCGGATTGGGTTCGCAGTTACCCCGGCGGCAATGCCGGCGATGCGCTCGCTTATCAGAAAAAGGGATTCCTGTTTTCGGAAGCAGCCGCTGCGGGTCTGCCTGTCAAAATCTACGGAGAATACGTCGAAAACGATACCTTCCTTCAGCCGAACGGGTCCACCGCCGAGCCCACCTGGAGCCAGTTCTTCGCGGATACGAAGCGCTTCGAGTCCGGGCAGGAAAGGACGCTGTACTACCAAAATACGGTCCAGGCTCAGTCCTCTGTTCCCGCCGTCTATCAACACTTGATCAAGAACTTCCCGCAATTCGACCTGGGCATCCCCGATCAGTTCCGTGTGGATGTCTGGCTGCAGGATTTCCGGGATGACGTCAAAGCCGGTACAGTGCCCGCGCTGAGCATCCTCTGGGTGATGGACGACCACACCGGCGGCCCGCCGACCCCAGTCGCTCAACAGGCCGATAACGACTTAGCGATCGGGCGCATTGTCGACTACATTAGCCACACCAACGTATGGTCTTCGTCGGCCATCTTCATCGAGGAAGACGACGCGCAAAATGGGGTCGATCACATCGACGGCCATCGCAGCCCCGGCTACATCATCAGTCCTTATGTTGTGCAGCACGGGCCTGCCGACCATACCTACTACACACAGGTCAATATGACCCGCACGATCGAGCAGATCCTCGGTCTTCCTCCCATGAACCAATTCGATCTCGTGGCGTCACCGATGAGAACAGCCTTCATCAAAGGCAAGGTGCCCGTGCACAATTTCGATCCTTGGAACCATGCGCCGAACCAGATCCCGCTCAACCAGGGCGTCGCAGCGAGTGCGAGCGCCATCAAGCAAGCTAGCGCCGCTGAGGCTCCTCCCCCGGCTGTCGCAAAAGCGGTTCCCGTGAGAGCAACTGTTTCCGCCGCTGCGCTCGTTCCCGCTACGCCCAGGAGCAAAGCCGAACTCGCCGCTCTCGAGGCGGCTTGGCTCAAAAAGAAGGCTGAGGTCTTTGCCGGCAAACTGACCAAGCCCGACGCCGAAGACCCGGACACGGTCAATCACTTCAACTGGTACATGTCCACCGGTTTCAAACGACCCTATCCAGGCGAAACCACGGTGCGGCCCCCGAGTGAGTTCACTAAAGCAGCGCCCACTAAAGCCGACGACGACGACTAAATCGCACCGGTTGTTTGCCATGGCCCTCTCTCCCATAACGGGGAGGGGGCTTTTCCCTTTTTTGCTAAAGTCATTCTCTTGCAGATGAGCTTCGAGATCATACGGGCGCTCGATCGCGATCTAGCGTTTAAGCAAGCCTGCTCCCCGATCGCCTCTGTCGCACTTGCCTGATGATGAAGCTTAGCCCGAGAAGACTAACGCCCAGCGCAGTGAGACCGGCCGGTTCTGGCACCGAAGGTGGAGGCTCCCCGGCCGGCAATAGGTCGATCAAAACCGAGCCATCGCCACCGGACGTGGCAATGCTATAGCTCGGGTTCGCGAGCGCATTAAACGAACTGCCACCGCCGCCGCCTCCAAGCCCGAACTGATCGCCGTTCACGTCGGCCCCGCCATTGCCACCCGAGTAGCCACCACCGCCACCGCCGCCTCCCGCCACGGCGCCGCCGCCACCACCGCCGCCGAGTCCGCCGTTACCACCGTTACCGAACCCGTCTCCGCCTATGTTGGCGCCTCCTCCTCCGGCTGCACCGTTGCTGAAAGAGAAACCGCCATTGCCGCCGGGAAAACCGCCGCCGCTACCGAACGGTCCGCCGCCTGTCTGCCCATTGCCACCGTTGTCAATACGCCCGCCTCCGCCGGCGCCACCGCCAGGACCGCCATAGGCATCGCCGCCCCCCTTGCCGCCAGCACCGCCGCCGGTAACACTGGCTGTACCGTTCCCGCCATTGAGCCCGTTGTCCGATCCAGCCCCGCCGCCCGCACCGGCGATTATCCAAAGCACGTTGCTTGGGCCAAAAACGAAGGTTCCTCCGCCGCCTCCACCGCCGCCTCCGTTAGCGTCTCCGCCTCTACCGCCAACCAGCATGCTGAGCGTCTCGGTCCCGGTAAGAGTAAAAGTTCCCTCAATCACCGCGCCTCGCCCGCCGCTGGCTCGGTTCGAGTTGCCTCCTGCTCCGCCGGTTGCAACGATCTGGTAAGTACCGGCTCCGAGAATCAAACTGGGCACCGCTCCCGGAGTGGTGTCGGTGAAAATCGTTTCTGCCACCATCGGCGAAACGAGCAGGAAGAGCGCCGGCACCACGATGCTGAAGTTGCTGCACGCGAAAGAACGGACCTTCTGGTATACAACGTGTTTGAATTCATTGAAACTTGGAAACACAAAGATCTCCCTAAAGACACAACGAAACTTTGGCGGGGCCAGAAAACGACCTGAGTTGGCCTCATCCGATAAAGCGCAGAACGTTGAAACTTCTCATCATTGAAACGATGCTCCCTCTCGTCTCCGTTCGTGGCTTCACAACTCTGAACACTAGCTGTATTCGGCCATCTCAGTGAACTGAGTCGTCCTGAAGGGACCACAAATGCACCTGTTCGGCAAGGCTGGAGCGTGTCGCGGGTGCATGCTGGGCTGCACGAATCCGTTCACCCCTTAGCCCGACGTTACAGGCGCAACGGCCATTACGGCTTTCGGTCTTTCCACTATCGCGTCTCGGAAGCAGAGAAATACAAAGCTTGTCAGGAAACACGAGGGCCCCAATACCCCAGAACGATGGTCGATAATTTCCCAGACTCGTTCGGAGGGCCCCGCGATCAATGCTGCCAGGGAGGCGCCGAGTTGATGCGCTGCTCCAATCCATCCATAAACGAACCCGGTATTCTCACGGCCGAACGCATTCGTGGTCAGGCGAACCGTTGGTGGAACGGTGGCGATCCAGTCCAGCCCGTAAAAAACAGCGAAACAGTTTACGTGACTTCCCCCTGTCTCCAGAGTGTGAGGAAGAAACATCAGCGATACACCGCGTAACGAATAGTAAGCGAAAAGAAGATATCGGCTTGAAAGCCTGTCGGTCAACCAGCCCGAAGCGGTTGTCCCACGATATCGAAGATTCCCATCATTGCGAGAAGTCCCGCAGCACGCACCTCCGGTATCCCAAAGTCGTGACATGCCGGAATGAGGTTTGTTCCCACGAGTCCGTTCGTGCTCGCCCCGCACATAAAGAAGCTACCGGCCAACACCCAAAAGGCAGGTGAACGAACCGCTAGTTTCAGCGCAGGGGGGCTCCAGGGGATGCGATGTCTTATCCGCACCGGCCTCGTTCGCCTGCCGGCCGTAAGCTTTCAACCCCTTGTCCTCTGGCCGATCCCGCATAAAGAGTGCCGCCAGCAGGAACACCACTGCGCAAAGCCCAGCTACGGCCAGGGCCGCGCTGCGCCATCCCCAGACCTCAATGGAGCGCGCCATGATTGGCAGAAAAACAAGTTGCCCAGTGGCATTGGCTGCCGAGAGCAATCCCAGCACAAGTCCGCGCCTCTGCTCAAACCAGCGGTTCGCCACGACAACGGCTAACACCACCGCGGTAACCCCGGTAGCGGATCCGACAAGGAGACCCCACAGCAACGTGAGTTGCCACTTATATTGCATCTGCGTGGCGAGCGCTTTGGCTGCGAAACTTGGAATGGATCGCACAACGCTAACTCGAAATTTGATACCTCTCGAAAAGGCGGGTCTTCTCGTTTTCGATACCGGGGCAGACCGCCGCGAACGCCTTCTGCGCGCTTCGACCAAAGGTATGCGGAAACTCAGACAAAGTTATAGTCTTTGGGCCGCCGCTCAGAGACGTTTCGCCGAGTGTCTGGGTCCTGCCGAGTTACGCCGCTTGCACATTGTGTTGACATCTACCGAAGCTGCAGCTCAATGTGCTCTGGAAGGTACTGTTAAGAGGAAGTACCAGCGATGAAGCGCTGGCTGCAGATGACTGATAATTGGGAACGCAGGGACTCAGTTAACAGGAAATCTCATGAGCAAAGCAATCGAAAACCTGAATAAAGCAATGGAGAGGGCGGCCGCAAACCGGCCGAGCGTTGGCGGCTTTCCGTATCTCGCTGAGAGTCTCAGATGCGCCGGTGTTCTTCGAAATATCTGGTCTCTGCCCGCCTGTCAGAGCTTGTTCTTGACGACTCTCGGGCCCGTTGTGATCCAGGGTCAACCCCTGGTGTCGGGCAGCGTGGATGTTGCTACTTTTGATCAATCGGCCCTCGTTGCCGCTCTACGGCAAGACCAAGCTGGGAAGAGCACGTTCCCGGACTTCCTGGCGGCGGCGTGGCGCGCGGGCGTGGTCCGGTACGAAGTGGACTTTGCCGAGCGAACGGTGGCCTACTTCGGCTGTAATGGAGAGCCGTACATCGAGGCATACCCGGCCGTCCAGATTAGCTAGTCGACCGCCTGCGACGACACTGCGGGCGCGTGAGACTGTCGAACTGAGTTGACGCTCCGTGCACGGCCTCAATGGCCGGCATTCGGTACAACCATAACCTTACACACCCCTTCGCCACGTTCAAAGCACGCGTAGGCGGATTGAACCTCGCTCAACGGAAACGAATGGGTGACAATCGAACCTAGCGGCAAAACGGACGCCAGACGAACCGCCTCTACGAAATCCTCTCTTGTATAAACTCGGGAGCCGACTAGCGTGAGTTCCTTGAAATTGACGGCCTGCATATCGACCGGAACCGGCTTTTTGAAGACGCCCAGATTTACAATCACACCCCGGGGTCGCACCAAAGAAGTCATAGCAAGTGCGCTCGCCGCGACCGCAGCACACTCGAACACGATGTCGGCGCCCTCCCCCGAACTCATTTCGCCGACACGGTGTTTCAATTCGTCGCCCGCAGTCACCGCCGTTAAGCCTAGCCCGGCTGCCAACCGAATCCGCGAGGGAAGGACATCACTGATAACCACGTGCTCGATACCCTGCGCCCGAGCCACCAGGGAGGTTAGAAGCCCGATAGGTCCTGCACCCATCACAACCACCAGCCGCGCTCCCTCGCGAGAGGCGCGAGAAACACCGTGCACCGCCACGGCGAGAGGCTCGATAAGCGCGCCTAATTCGGGAGGCAGGGAATCGGGAAGCCTGATTAGGCTTTCGACCGGAACTTTGACGTATTCAGCCATGCCCCCGTCGGTGTCAAAGCCGTACAGACGCAGCGTGCGGCAAACGTGCGGGTTGCCGGTTCGGCACACATAACATTGGCCGCAGGAGATCAACGGATTCAAAGTAACCAAGTCGCCGCATTTGAAATCACTGCTCGGCGTTCCGATCGCCGCTATCTTCCCGCACAATTCATGCCCAACGGTTAGCGGTTCCTTGGCGCGCGGATGCAGACCGGAAACAATGCCGATATCGGAACCGCAGAATCCGCAAGCGTCCACCCTAACCAGGGCCTCTTTATCGCCTATCTCCGGTACCGGCACCTGCACCGGCTCGATTCGATGCGGCCCCAGGTATCTGGCCGCTAGCATCATTTGCATGAAGTCGTTTGTCCTTACTGGGCTGTGAATCCGCCGTCCATCATCAGGATCGAACCTGTAAAAAATGTGGCATGATCACTGGCCATGTACGTATAAAACGAGGCAACCTCCCGCGCAGTGGCGATCCTCCCGAGTGGATGGTTGCGCCGAAGCATATCCCAGTAAGCTTCCGGATCTCCGGATGCTTTCGCGGAATTATGCACGATGGGCGTATCTACGGTTCCACAGGCAATCGTATTCACGCGAATGCCATCCCGGGCATATTCAACAGCCATCTGGCGCGTCATTTGGTGAAGCGCTCCCTTCGAAGGCGCATAGGCGCCCTGCGTAGGTATGCCCACCTCGCCCGAAATGGAGCCGCTCACCAGAATCAGGCCTTGCCGCTGCCGCTGAAAGACCGGGATCACGTGGCGCGCCGTCCAGAACAGTGCTTTAACGTTCGAGTTCAGAACATAGTCCCACTCTTCGGCCGTGTGCTCATGAAGCGGCTTCACCACGCTGACGGCGGCATTGCTCACAACTACGTCCAGCTTTCCAAACTGTTCCAAAGCGGCAGCCACGAAATTCTCGGCAGTAGACTCTTCTGCCACATCACCATGCACGATCGTGAGTTTGCGGTCGAACTTCGCCGCGACGGCATGGAGTTCAGCAGGAACCTCTTTCCGCCGGAACACAGCAATCACGCCTGCCGCATCCGCCTCCAGAAATGCCTCGCAAACCGCCAGTCCAATACCCGAGGATGCGCCGGTCACCACTGCCACTTTCCCCAATAACGAGACGTTCACTCGAAGTCCTTTCCGTCCCCTGGCGTGATCATCGCGCGCGGTGGCTCATTTCAAATGCGAGTGTCACGAAATGCCTAGCTGATGCTCCATGTCTTCGAGCGTGATGCCCTTTGTTTCGGGGAAATATAACAGGACGATCACGAACTGAAGTGCCATCATGGTCGCAAAAAAGGCGAACGGTAGCGCCGCCGAATGCATGGCCAGTACTGGGAAAATACCCGATAACAAGGCCGTTGCCACCCAATGGGTCATGCTGCCGAGGCTCTGTCCCGAAGCGCGAACCCGATTGGGGAACACCTCGCTGATGTACACCCAGATGACAGCCCCTTGTGAGAAAGCGAACGATGCGATGTACCCGATCAGCGGCCAAATCACAAGCTGTTCATGTTTTCCAGTCAGAAACATTGCCGCTACGATCGCCAGGCAAACGCACGTTCCGATCGAGCCAACGAGCAAAAGAGTTCGGCGGCCCACCTTGTCGATAACAAACATGGCGGCGATCGTGAAAATAAAATTCGTCGCACCGATTCCAATCGCCTGCAGATCGCCTGATATCTTGTCGAATCCAGCCCGCGCAAAAATGTCGTTGAGATAGTAAAGGATCGAATTGATACCGGCAAGCTGGTTGAACAGGGCGACCGTCACGGCCAGGAAGAGCGGGAAGCGGAACTTTCTGGAAAACAGTCGCTCCTTGCCCGCAGAGTTCTCGCCGCTTACCGATGCCACAATGTCATCCAGTTCCGCGTGAGCATTCTGTTCACCGATCAGCTGCAATACTTCTCTCGCTTCGGTGAGGCGCCCCTTTTGAGCAAGCCACCGCGGACTACGCGGAATAAAGAAGAGCGCGAAAAACAGAACGATCGCGGGAATTGCCGACACACCGAGCTTCCACCGCCACTCGACTTCTCCAAGCGAGAAAGTGCCGATGAGGTAATTGGAGAAATAAGCGACCATGATGCCGAACACAATGCTCAGTTGAAAGAAAGCTACCAGCCGCCCGCGCCATTGGGCCGGCGCGATCTCGGCTATATACATCGGCCCGAGCACGGAAGACCCCCCAATCGCTAATCCAGCGATGAAGCGAAAGCTGACAAAAGACAACCAGTTCCACGCAAACGCACAACCCACTGCGGAGATAAGGAACAGAACCGCCAGTCCGCGCAGACTGTCGCGCCGGCCATAACGATCGCCGGGAATGCCGGCTGCCAGGGCGCCTATGATTGTTCCCCAAAGTGCGATTGCCACCGTCAAACCAAGCGAGGCCGGCGTCAAATGGTAAAGCTTCGAGAGTGCTTGCGTAGTGCCCGCAATCACGGCCGTATCAAAACCAAATAACAGGCCCGCGATGCCCGCCACAAACGTGCTGCGAACTAGGCGCGGGTTCAGCGTGGGGCTGCCCGCCATTAACTCGGCTGCGGTGCCAGGCAAGCTCATTAACTATCCGCCTAACTTGATTCCGGCAACCACACCGTCATCTTCACCGGACCCCGGTTTGCATTCGCGTAATAAGGTACGGCAGTGAGCCGGGCGGAAGTATTGGGCGGGAGTTCGCGCGTCGATGCGTACAGTGAGTCTTTCCAAACCGGAGCATTCATAACGTGGGCGTTCCCTGTTATGACCGTGACTCCATTCAGCAGCTCCGGCCTGTAGTGGCTTTCGAAGCTTTGCTTTGTGTCGATTGCCAGCCGCCGCACAGCGTCTCCGTTATCCGCCGATTCCAAACAATACACGATCGGCCCGCGCGTGAGTGCAACCTTACCGGCATCGGCTTCCACTAACGGGTGTGCCTTGGTTGGCTCCACTGGCATCGGCATCTCCAGCTCGACAGTGTCACCCTTCCTCCAGGTACGTCGGATCTGGGTATAGCCGCGGGTTTGGCTGGTGCTCGCGACGCGTTCTCCATTTACCGTCAAGGTCGGCCGGCGGCACCACTCCGGAATTCTCACCATCAGATTGAATAGCTGGGGAGCTTCGGGGCTAACCGTGATTTTCACCTTGCCTTCCCACGGGTAGCGGGAACTCTGCTTCACCGAAAGGTGCCGCTCCTGCAGCTTCGTTGACGCCTCACTGGATACAAACAAGTTGACGTAAAGGCTGTCCGCGTCAGTCGAGTAGATATATCCCGGCATCGCGCCCATCAGCTTTAGGAACATGGGCGGGCAGCATGGACAGTCATGCCAGGTCCAACGTGTGCGATCCTCACCGGCCTCGAGCGGGTTCATATAGAAATAGGAGTCGCCCTTTAAGGAAACGCCCGAGAGAGCGCCGTTATAGAGAGCTCGTTCGAGTTGATCGGCGTAACGCGCTTGGCCGAAAGCAACACTCATATTGCGATGAAAAAAGGAGGCGCCCACCGCCGCGCACGTTTCCAGATAGGCATCATTCGGGAGAACGTAATCGGGGCCGAACTTCTCCTCCTCCGCATAGGCCCCCACGCCACCGGTGATGTGCATTCGCTTGTACACCATGTTTTCCCAAAGTCGGTTGGCGGTCGTAATGTAGTCTTCACGCCCGTTCACTTCGGCGGCCGCTACGATGCCGGCGCACAGCAGCGTTGCGCGAACGGCGTGCCCGTGAAGCGTTTCTTGTTCGAAAACTGGTTTGTCGTCTTGTGCGTACATGCCCCAAGACGGTCGCCCGTCACCGTACTTCTGCTCGCGGACAAAGAGCTCAGCCGCATGGCGGTCTTTCTCCCAATCCGGTTTGCCGATGTTATGGCCCCTGTTCTCAATCCAGAACTCGGCTAGAGATAAATAGCTTCGATCGTTTACGGGAACCGCCAGCTTCTGCTTCAAAGCCGGTTCTTCCTGGAACAGCACGTACAGCTTCACCAACGCCTCTTCGGGAAGCGGGTGACACGGCACTATGTTTTTCTTGGGTGCGGGCCCCATCAGATCCGCCATGTAATTGGCAAACCGGACACCCGTCGTCAAGAGCACAGTCTTACCAGTGGCCCGGTAGTAATGAATTCCCGCATCGACCAATGCGCCGGCGTTGTAAATTTCGTGCTGCCATATCTGCAGTCCGCCGTGTAAGCCCCACTCATGGCCCGGCTCATCCAATTGCGTGTAAGTGTTCACATAACCGTTCGGACTCTTTGCTGCCGCTGCCGCGATGCGTGCGATATACCCATCCAGCTGCGCTTCCAACTCCGGATCAGGATGAATCAGCAGGAAGTCGGCCGAGCCCCGGATCATTTCATAAATCAGCCCGTCGTACCAGGGCGGTCCGGCATGGCCGCCGCGCTGCCCGTCCCGCACCTTATCGAAATTGTTGAGCGCCCCTCCACGATCGTTTTCAAACTTCCGAAAGCAATCCCGAATCGTCACTTCCTGCCAGGTTTTTAGCTTAGGGGACCAAAATTCATCGTTGATTCTGACTTCTCGTGCAGATATGGGGGTCAGTCGGTGAAGCGCAATCGTCCCCGATTCGACAGACTGGGAAGCGTCGGCTCTAGCCGGGAGCTGCTGCGATGCGGCTATCGAAGCCGCGCCGGCCGATAGGCCCTTGATGAAATGACGTCGCGAATGTTCCACAACTCACCCCTCGTACGGAATACTTGTCACTGCAATCAGCAACACAATCTATAATCTATAAGTACCGGCCCAGGGGTGTCAATGATCGTTACTCTGTATTTATAACGGCTCTCTGGCCGCTACAATAATTGGGTATGAGCCGGTCAACCCCTGAGTGGTGGAAGGAAAAAACTTCCCGGCTGAAGTTTCGCCGTGCGCCAGAAGCGGCTGCTCAAGCCATTCGCGACGCGATTATGGCGGGCCAACTCAAACCAGGCGACCGCATCATCGAGCAACAATGGTCCTCCTTCTTGGGAATTGGCCAGCCTACTCTCCGCGAGGCATTGAAAGAACTTGAGTTTCAGGGAATGGTATCGAAGAACTCGTACCGCGGGACGTATGTAAGCCAGCTCAATACAAATGACTATCGAAAACTGCTCGAGGTCCGGCTGCCGCTTGAGGTTTTAGCTATCGAGCGCGCTGCGGAGCGAATGGATGCACAATCGGCTGCAGAGCTGACCTCCTTTGTGGAAAGCCTGGTTGCCAGTGCCAACGAAGGTAATATGGCCGCTTTCCATGACGCTGATGTCGCACTCCACCGGCGAATTTGGGATATGGCTGACAACGAGCATCTGAGTCGTTGTCTGGAGACTGTTTCGCTCCGGTTATTTGTGTTTTCCGTCCTGGACCGCGGTAACCGGTTGCCGGCCGAGAACCAGGCCGCAGCGGAGCAGCATAAGGGCATTCTCGCCGGGCTGCTATCCGGTGATCCTGCGAAGGCGCGCGAAGCTTACCTGTCTCACACCGTCAACTATTGGAACGCGCACTACGAAGTTCACCTTAACGAAAAGACTTTGATGCCCGCCCGTCCCCTCGAAGAGAGTTCACCACTCGCCCCCGCCGTCAATGGCGATCGTCCGGGCTTTGGTGTCGCTGCTCCGAGTCATCCCGAGTAGCACCAACTCCCCTACCCAAGCATTAGCCCATCCTGCTCCCTCATTGTTAGAGACCTGTCGAATACTGCTTCTTGACAGATTATAAATTATAGATTAGTGTCTTCTTTAGTTTGAAACTGAGCCCAAGCGACCAATTGCTCGGGCCTTGGGAGGACCATGATGTCTACTCGCTCTCGATCGGCAGCCGCCGCTCTATTGGTCGTCGTCTTTGGAGGTCCGTCTTTTGCGCAATTCTCAGGAGGCGTTCAAGGAGTCGTTCAGGATCCTAGTGGCGGTGGCGTTCCCAAGGCCGAAGTCACTCTGCTCAATTCCGTAACCGGTGTTTCGCAGAAATCGACCTCCGATGACTCCGGGACTTACCGGTTTGTCAGCCTTCCGCCCGCGTCTTACACGATCTCCGCTGTAGCCGCAGGCTTTGCTCCGCAGAAGGTCTCGTTTTCTGTTGAGACCGGCCAGACACTGAACGTTCCGATCTCCCTCTCCTTGGTCAGCCAGACGCAAAACGTCGAGGTCACGGGGGAAGCCCCCATCTTGAATACCGCCGAGACGAGAACCGAGCTAACCCTTACTAACCAAGCCGTTCAGACGCTCCCGCTCTCCGGTCGTAATTTGGTCAACTTGGTCACTATGGCGCCCGGCGTAACCGGTTTGGGGACAGCCGCCGGAGGCAGTCCTGGCTCGGCAGTCGATAACTTCGGTACTGAGTTACAGGTCGACGCGAGCGCCAACGGCCGGGGCAGCGTCGGCAACATGTTCGTTGTGGACGGGCTCGACATCACTAGCTTCATCCGCCCCGGCGTTCTGAACCTGACGCCGAACCCCGATTCCATTCAGGAAACTTCAATCCAGGCAAATACCTTCTCGGTCGAATACGGCCGTGCGAGCGGCATCCAGATGATGATGACGACCAAGTCTGGCACTGATTCTTACCACGGATTGGTGAGTGACTACTTCACGTCGCAACAGCTTTGGGCCGGTACTGAGTTCGTCCATAACTATCTGCCGTTTCACACCAACAATATGTCCGCGAATATAGGAGGGCCCATCATCCCTCACCATCAGTTCTTTGGCTTTTTCGCCATTGAGCCTTTGTGGCAGTCAACCTCGGGTGGCTCTCTAACCACGGTGGAAGATCCGGCGTTTGTGAACTGGGCGCAGAGTAATTTTCCAAATACGCTCGGAACACAGCTGTTCACCACCTATCAACCTACCGCCGGTTCACGCACCGGTGTTGCAAAAACGGCCTCTCAACTGTTCCCCGGAACCTGTGGGACGGCCGCCGCCGCTTTCATTCCCTGTAGCCTGCCTGTTACCGACAATGCGATCTTCTCTTCAACGAACTACCGCAATGCGTACCAATACAACCTGCGTCTGGACAAGTATTTTGGAAAGGATCGCCTGTACGGCACCTACTTCAAAACGCATTTGGACACGGGAGGTCCAAACATCCGGCCTGCGTTCACCACAACCAGCAACTATCACACCGATTCGATACAAGTGAACGAGGCGCACACATTTAGTCCGAGCACGATCAATGAAGCGGTCTTTGGTTACCTGAACGTTGAAGGCGTCTCGCCATCTTCAGGAACGTTTACAGTCCCATCGGTCAGTGTTACGGGTTTGGGCAGCGGCTTCGGGGACGGCTTCGCACTCGGCGACTTCATTCAGCACAGTTACCATTGGCGGGACGTACTGCGCCATGTCCGCGGGTCTCATACGTTTGAGGCCGGATATGAAGGCTGGCATGGTGAAGACATTGTCTACTTTCAGGGGCCATATTCGCTGCCGAACTTTTCCTTTAACAACATAGTGGACCTGGTGCAGGATAAACCGTACACAGAGTCCAGCTTGGCCTACAATCCGCTCACCGGGCAATCGGCTCCCGGCAACTACTTTTTCGCTTCCACAACCGCCGGCTTGTTTTTTCAAGACACCTGGAAGGCGAATAGCCGGCTGACGATCAACTACGGCTTGCGCTGGGACGATGATGGCAATCCGTACGGCATTAAGGGTCAGATTCTTTCTAACTTTCAGCTTGGCGCCGGACTGACCGAGAACGAACGAATCGCAAATGGGTTCTATGCCCAGCGTAGTAACGTTTTCAACCATTCGATCTCGAATGTGTGGAGCCCTCGTTTCGGCATTGCGTGGGATATCACTGGCCAGAGTAAATGGGTCGTACGCGGCGGATTCGGTGTTTACCATGATTGGCTGACGCTGGGTAACGCAGAAAACAACTTAAAGGGCAACCCGCCAGGCTGGATTTCGCCGACCTTCTACTCCGGCACCAGTACGCCGCCCGTCTTTTCGCTCGGATCAAGCAACACGTACCCATTTGGATTCACTTATCCGGCACTGCCGCCCGGAACGCTCGACAGTCGCGGCGGCTTAGTAGGCGCACAGCTGACGGTCGGTGCAAATGACGTGAATCTCAGTGCGGCCAATACATACACTTACACAGCGAGTCTTGAACATAGTCTGGGGAAGAACCTGGTCGCGAGCGTCGGTTACATCGGACAACAATCCACTAACTTGGTGACAGGTAGTTCGCAAACCACTGCTACCTCGTATGGCATCGACATCAACCGATTCTCTGGGGATCTGATTCAATGCAACTGCACCGTTCCTACCCGCCTCAATCCCAGCTTTGGACCGATTACGTATGCGACTAATGGCGCCGAGAGCAGCTATAACGCCATCTATGTCGCCACTCGCGGTCGCTTCCTCTCGCATGGATATTTCAACGCCTCTTACACACATTCGCGCTCCTACGATGATGCGGGGGTCTATCCCACGGCAACAAACCTTCATCAATATTGGGGGCCGTCCAGCTGGGATGCGCCAAACAGACTTTCCTTATCCTGGAGCTATGAATTCCCGGGGATTAGTGGCGGATCGCGTTTTTTGAGTGGAGTTACAAAGGGGTGGACCTTAAGTGGAACCACAATCCTGCAAAGTGGAACTCCGTTTACCGTGTATACGGGTGCTTCGTTTTCCCCGTTGCGAAATAGCTCTGGACAGATCGTCGGGTATTCGCCGGGAAGCGGCGACTTCAACGCGGATGGCGATAACTTTGATTATCCGAATGTCGCAACCTACAACGTGAATGCAAACCGGCAAACGTATTTGAATGGCCTCTTCGGAACATCCTCGTTTCCGACACCCAATCTGGGGTTAGAAGGCGACCAGAAGGTGAATCGATTCCGAAACCCGGGTTTCGCGGAAGTGGACGCCGCCCTCCTGAAAGACATACCCCTTTTGGAACACCTCAAGCTGCAGCTCCGCGCCGAGGCTTTCAACGTTCTGAATCATGTAAACTTGGGCGCGATTGACTCAAACCTGGCGGATGGAACTTTTGGCCGCTCAACCTCTCAGCTGCAGCCGCGCTGGTTTCAGTTTGCAGCTCGATTATTTTTTTAGCCGGTTCGCGATTCGGCTTTTAGCAGCATTGTTCTGCGTGGTCGCGTCCGTTTTTAGCGCAGACGCAGATCTTACCGGAATCATCGCAGCCCTGAAGGCGAGAGATTTTCAGACAGCCCTGCAGCTGACCCGTCAGCGTCTTACGTCTGAGCCGAACGATGTAAAATTGCAGACTTTCGAAGGGCTCGCGTTGGAAGGATTAGGCCGTGAAGACGAAGCACTCGCAGTCTTTGAAAGCGCGTTAGCATCATCGGCCGATTACCTTCCCGCCCTTGAGGCCAAGGCGCAGATCGAATATAGAGAGCGCAAGCCGCAAGCGGCCCAGACACTGACGAGGATTATCGCTTTAAAGCCCGACGATCAGATTGCTCACGCCATGCTTGCAGCGCTAAGCTATCAGGCCGGCAACTGCCAGGCGGTTATCGCGAATTACCAGCAAAGCCAGCAGGTGATTAGTTCTCAGACTTCGGCCCTGAACCAATACGGACGATGCTTGGTAAAGACAGGGGATGTTGCCCATGCGGCCTCTGTTTTCGAACGAATCACAGTTATCGAGCCCTCGAGTGATCAGGCCAAATACAACCTTGCGTTAGTCTGCTTGATCAATAAAGACCCACAGGAAAGCTTGCAAACGCTGCAGCGCATCGGTGGCACGACCGAGTTGCCGCACTCCGCTCTTCTCCGTCTATCGTCTGCCGCTTACGAAATGCTCGGCAACACACCCAGAGCCGTAGAGGACCTTCGCGCAGCGATCTTGCAAGATCCTCGGGACGTGGATCTCTACATTGACTTCGTCAGTCTGTGCCTTGATCACCGCTCCTATCAGGTGGCTCTTGATTTCATCAATACGGGCTTGAAAGAAATTCCAAACAATGCGCGACTCTATGTCGCTCGAGGAATTGTTTACGTGCAAATGGGCGATTACGAGAGCGCTGTCAAAGATTTCGATACCGGGGAGCGCCTGGACCCCGTCCACAGCTTCGGCTCCATGGCAAAAGGTCTTTCGCAGATGCAGGAGAGTAAGCTCGATCAATCTCTGGCCACAACGGAAACTGAAATCCATCGGCATCCCGACGATCCATTCCTTCAGTATTTGAAAGCTGAAACACTGCGCCGCCAGGGTGTTCGGCCGCGAACCCCGGCCTTTGCGGAGGCGCTAGAAGCCGCCTCTCGTGCCGTCTCGCTGAATTCTCATTTCACCCTGGCACAGGATCTACTCGGCGTGCTTTATTTGCAAGCCGGACAGAATGAGGTAGCAATCCGCGCCTTTCAAGCAGCGTTGGCCGACGATCCTCGGAACCAGCCAGCCTTGTACCACCTGCTGACGGCTGCCAGAAAAGCGGGTAAGACCGCACTCGCTGAAGATCTTGTCAAACGCTTAGCTGAAGCAAAGCAGCAGGCCAAAGACGAAGATGTCCGGGCAAGCCGGTATCGAATCCTCGCCGGCGCCGAATCTGCTTCGTCCATTCGCCGGTAACTATTCGGAAGGCCGCGATCGAGCTTCGAGAGATATCAGCTCGGCAAGCAGGTTCTGTCTACGACTCTCATCAAAGCGCGCAGGCTTTTGACTTCACAGTAGACCAACTCTTGACGACTTCCCCCAGGCGGTCCAGGGCGTCAGGAAATTTGTCTGTGATTGCCGCAAAGCCCAGGCGAAAGTGCGCCGGCGCGTCGAAGCAGTCTCCCGGGGCAAGCACGATCCCTCGCGCGGCTGCAGCCCGGCAAAACTCTCGACTATCCTCTCCGCTCAGCAGCCAAGGAAAAGCGGTCATGCCGCCGCGAGGAGGAATCCAGCCAATCGTCTCACCGTGCTCCGCAAAGAAGCTGGCCAGCCGGCGAAGATTCTCTGCCGCAATCTTCTGTGTTCTGGCGAGCACAATGTCGCGCCGGCGCATCGCAATTTCAGCCAGAATTTCGCCCGACGAATTATTCGAAATGGAGAAGTAGGAGCGCGCAGTCCAGTACTCTTTGCGGCGCCGTGGATCGCGCTCGATCATCCAGCCGGTGCGGATCCCGGAGACGGGGAATGCTTTCGAGAAATCGTGGATGACCGTCGCCTGCGGCAGGCGCGAGGCCGATCGGGCGAACTCTCCATGGAAAACAGGATGATAAACCTCGTCACTGATCAGTTGAATCTCACGGGATGCTGTGAACTCGTGCAGCTCATCGAGCTCGGCATCGCTGATAACGGCTCCCGTCGGATTGTGAGGACTGTTTATCAGGATCAGCTTCGTATTGCGATCGGCCAGCCTCTTGATCTCTTCGAGATCGAAGCAAAACCCGTTCTCCTTGCGAATTGAGTAGTAGCGGGTTTCTGTACCTAGCGATTCAGGCAATGCAGAAAACGTCGTAAAACCAGGTTGAGGCAGGATGACGTTGGCTCCCGGCTTGGCAGCCATCCACATGAGAATCAGCAAAGCCTCTGACGCGCCCGTGACGATTTGTACAGCCTCCGAAGGGACCCCATGCATTTCGGCAATCGCCGAGCGCAGGTTTTCGCCGCCGGCCGGCCGGCCGTAGACAACCTTGTGTTTGTGAAATCGCTCGCGTTCCTCGTCAGTCGCAAGACTGAGAAGCTCGTTCAGAGTCCACGGAGGTCCCGTACTCGCAGCTAGATTAAATTCGACGCTGTGCTCATATGTGTCCAGCCACTCGTCGAGCAAAAAGGGTTTCAGCCGCATGCCACACCTCAACGGATTGTACCGGCTGACGACCTCACTCTCTTCCTTTCCTCGCCAATCCCACCACCGCCACCGTCGCTAATAGCGGTGCTGTTGCTGCCGCCACGAACGCGGGAAAATACGAGAAGCGGTCCACCAGTGTTCCCACCAGCAGCGTAAATCCTGTTCCTGCTAGGCCCGCACCAAGTCCGCTTAATCCGGTGACTGTCGCCACCAGTTCTGGCGGGAATAAATCGGACGGCAGCGTCAACCCCATCGTCGACCAGCTCGCATACCCAAACAGCGCAACACAGATCAGCGCCAGCGATGAAAACGGGTGCCCGGTCATCACCGCCGGAATGCCGGCCAGCATCGGGAGACAACTCACTACGCACACCCACTTCCGCGCTCTCAGTACCGGCATACCTCGCTTCACCAGCGCGCCCGACGTAAGTCCGCCGGCAAAGTTGCCCAGGTCCGCGGCCACGAACGGAATCCACGCAAATGCGGCAATTTGTTTTAGGCTGAATCCTCGCGTGTCGCTCAAATACTGGGGCAGCCAGAATACATAGAACCACCAGATCGGGTCCGTTAGCGAGCGCCCAATCACAATGGCCCATGTCTCGCGCCGCACTAATAGCGGCAGCCATGCTTTTATTGCGCGCGGACGCGGTGCCTGCTCCACACTGTCTTCCACAGGCCGCTTTTTCGGGTACACCCACAGCCACGCCGCCAGCCAGAAAAACCCAAGCAGCCCGGAGAACACGAACGAGTAGCGCCATCCGAAGCGCAGGGCAATCCACGGAATCGAAACTGCCGCGATTGCGCCGCCCACGCTCGATCCGCTGTCGAAGATCGCTACTGCCACGCTGCGTTCCGCCGGCGGAAAGAACTCCGCCACCGCTTTACTTGCCCCCGGCCAGTTGAAACCTTCTCCGATACCGAGCAGAAACCGGAGCGCTCCAAACGAGAATGCGGAATTGGCGAAGCTCGTCAGCATGCTGACGATCGACCACCAGATCACCGCAATGGTCAGCCCTAGCCGCGTGCCCGCATAGTCGAGGAAAATTCCCCCGATCAGCCACGTCCCCGCATAAGCAAACTGAAAGGAGCCGAAAATGTTTGCGAGCTCGCTATGGCTCAGGTGGAATTGCTTTGAAATTACCGGCGCAAGCACCGAGAGAGTTTGCCGGTTGACGTAGTTGATTGCTGTCGAGCCGAACAGCGTCCAGACAATCCACCATCGCCGCCGGTCTCGGCTGAATGGCCCGCGCGGCAGCTCCAAACGTCAGCGCTCCCGCGCAGCGTATTCACTGTAAGCTTGTTTGATTTGTTCCGGCGCGAAGTCTCCCTCGTGGATCACCACGCGATACCGAAAGGTCACGGTCTTGCCTTCGGGAACCGCCCAGCTGCCGTCCTTGTTTGGGTCACTCGTAAATTCGCGCAGCCCGAACGGATTCGCCGCAAACAAACCGTAAGCCCGCGCGTGCCAGGTCGTCGGATGCCGGAAACTCTTCGGAGAATCGAAGATCGCCACACCGCCCGCTTTCCCCGCGACCATTCCTGAGTAGTCTACCCAGTCCGCAGCCTTTCCCCAGATCGCCTTTTCGCCTTCGCCGCCTTCGGAGTTCACCATGTGTCCGAGCGGCTTGCTCAATTCGGGCGCCAGCCGGATCGCGAACGTGCCTTCTTTCGTATCCCCGATATCGAGCGGCCCAGCCGTTGCCCTCAGAACGATTTCGCAATCGATGATGCGCAGCTTGTCATCACCACTGAACACAAACGTCTGCTCTTCTTCCCCAATCACCCGGTTCGCCGGATCGTTCAGCGTGAACTTCGCGCGTATGCGTGCCGAACTGCCTTCCGTGTCCGCCTCGGGCGTCCCTTTCAGCACAACGTGGCCATATGCCTGGTGCCCGTGGTCCGTATAAAATTTGTCAAATACTTCTTCCTGCCAGAAGTCGAGTCCGTCAATGTCGCCGTGCCCGAAGTAGAGCGGTCGCTGATGCGGCTCGAAAGAATCGGCCTTCGGATCGCCTCCCGACACATCGTTCCGCACCGGAAAAGCTCTCGTCACAACCGCCCCCGAAGCAGTCCTTAGTGGCATCAGATACGGTTTGGCAATCGCCGGGTCAAAGAAATAGGTCGTGAACGGCTTACCCCCGATTACGACAGCAATCTCGTGCTGCGAACGCTTCAGCTCCACTGGCGCGGCCGCTGCCATTGTCACCGTCAGCGCGCAAAACAAAACACCGGCTCGAATCATGGCAGTTTTAGGCGTTCGAAACCAGCGCCGCCGATGCCCTGTCTAGAAAAACCTGCGCTCCGGGATGCCTTCGAACCAGTGATGCTGGGCAGGCCTCTTCAATCGCCCCCTCGAGTGCATTCCTCACCGCAATCGCTTTACGGGCGTCCGGTACGCAGCAGACCCATGCTTTCGCCCGAAAGAGTCCCGTGCAGGTGATCGTCATAGCTTCGTTCGGTACGGACTCGACATCCGGAAAATGTCCCTCTCCCGCTTGTTGTCTTCGGCAAGCTGCATCGAGCGTGATCTCTTTCACCATTAGTGGATCGTTGAAATCCGCCACGTGAGGATCGTTGAACGCGATGTGCCCGTTCTCACCGAAACCGACAAACGCCAGATCGATCGGCCCCGCACTCAGCAGCTGCGTGTACCGTTCCATCTCACCTGCCAAATCAGCCGCGTCGCCCACCAGATAGTAGGTTTCTCGAGGATGCACCTTGTCCGCAAAACGTTCTTTGATCCAACGTCGAAAGCTTGCCGGGTGATCGGCGCCGATACCCACATATTCATCCATGTGGAACAGCTCTACCTTTTCCCATCTCAGCGGCTTCTTTACCAGCGCGTCGACAACCGGGATCTGCGAATTTCCGGTGGCTCCGATAACGCGCGCTACCCCGCTCTCCTTCACGGCTTGCGCAATGATCTGCGCTGCGGCTTCGGCGGCAGCCGCTCCGCACTCATCCGCTGACGGGTAAACTTCCACCTGGGCATTTCCGGCACGAAACGCATGCAGGCAATCTGCGTAAGGCATGGTGGAATTATACACACGCGCGCGGCACAGTTCAAAGAAACCTTTCTGTATTCCAAGCCGACCTTTCCAGAAATGCCTTGACAATTTCATCGATGAGATCCACACTGATGAAAATTAGTCTCGGGAGAGAAGTGTACCTGTATGTGTACAAAGCTGGTTGCTTGTCTGCTCTGCTTGTGTCCGTTCCTTTGGGCGGCCGATCCTACGGGAACCATTGCCGGAGGTGTATCCGATCCAAGCGGCGCCCCTATCATCGGTGCGAAAATCACCGCTGCCAATATTAATACGGGTCTGTCTCGCGAGACCAGTACCGCGCACGATGGTGGCTACATCTTTCCGCTGCTGCCGGTCGGCTCCTACGTCCTCACCGTCGAGTCGAACGGCTTCCGGCGTTTCGAACAGCGTGGCATCGAAGTGAGAACCGATGAGTCCGCGGCCGTTCCCGTTCGGCTTGAGCTCGGTAGTTCCAGCCAAACCGTTACCGTCCAGGCCAACTCCGAAATGGTGCAAACCCAATCGGGCGCTCTCAGTCAGGTCGTCGGTCAGCAGAAAATCGTCGAGCTTCCCCTCAATGGACGTAACGCCGCTGCTCTCGTCCTGCTTACGCCTGGAACGGCCGACACCACGGCCGGCAACTACGGCTCCTGCTCCGATGCTGTGCAAAGTACTTCCTATCCCGGTGCTCAGGCCGTCAGCGCGAATGGCGCGCGTACCGACATGGTCAACTACAATCTCGATGGCGGCAGCAACGAAGATCCCTACACTAACGTCAACAATCCGTTTCCGAATCCGGACGCGCTCGAGGAGTTCAGTGTCCAGACCAACAGCTACAGCGCCGAATATGGACGCGGGTCCGGCGCCATCGTCAACGTTGTTACCCGCTCTGGGACGAACGAGTTTCATGGCTCCGCCTTTGACTTCATCCGCAACGGAGACCTGAACGCTCGCAACTTCTTCGCGGCCCGGGCCGATCAGCTGAAACGCAATCAGTTCGGCGGAAGCTTAGGCGGCCCAGTCATCAAAAATAAGCTATTTTTCTTTGGCTCTTATCAGGGCACTCAGTCGCGCAATGTGACCCAGGCCAACTCAGCCACCGTGCCAACGCTCGCCGAGCGTAGCGGCGATTTCTCCGCCATAGACAGCCAGCTCGTCGATCCCTTCACGGGCGTGCCCTTTGCGAATAACCAGATTCCCACTGCGAGCTTTGCACCGGCCAGTGTGAAAGTGCTCAGCTTGCTGCCCGTGCCCACCGCCGCTAACGGCGTCACTTACTACAGCAATCCCAATAACCAGCACGAAAATCAGTTTCTTACTCGTGCTGACTACGATCTCAACAAGCACCGCATCTACGGCCGCTACTTCTATTCCCGATACGGCAAAGATGCAGTCATCGGCAGTCAAAACATACTCGCTTCCAACCGCGGCTTAGATCTCTTCGATCAGGGCGCCTCCGCTAGCGACACGTACACCATCACGCCTAAGCTGCTAAACAGCGTCATCTTTTCTTACAACCGGAACTACGGTACCGTCACGAGCGGCGCTCCGTTCGGTTACTCGAGCCTCGGCATTCCGATCTCAAGCACCACTCCTCCCGAACTGTCGCTCTCCGTTTCCGGTTACTTCACCGTTGATTCCGGCCATCCCACGCATATCAACCGCCAGGATTATCACGTCTCCGATAGCGTCCACTGGGTCATCGGCACTCACGAGCTGGCGTTTGGCGGCGATTTCCTCCGCGAGAACGTCGATCTCATTAATACCTATCGCCAGAACGGCGCTTTCACCTTTAGCACCACCAATTACAGCGGCAACGCGCTCTCCGATTTCGTACTTGGGTACGCTCGCAAATTTGTACAGGGCGGTGGTGAATACTCTGCCCGCCGCGCCAACCTCGGCAGCCTCTTCGTGCAGGACAACTACCGGGCAGCGCGCAACCTGGTTCTCAATCTCGGGCTTCGCTGGGATCCCTTCGTGCCCTATGGCGATACGCTCGGGCGAACGGAGTGCTTCTTGCCCGGCCGTCAATCGCAGAAATTTCCAAACGCTCCCGGAGGGTATCTCTTCGCTGGTGATCCCGGTTGCCCTGCCGGCGGCTTCAAGTCCAGTTGGGCTCTGCTCGGCCCGCGCTTCGGCTTCGCTTACAACATCGGCGGCAAAGGAACAACCACCATCCGCGGCGGATGGGGAACCTTCTATCAGCCGCCCTTCGTCGAAGCCTTCAACAACATGGTCGATAGCGCTCCCTGGAGTCCGCAGTACCAGTTCATCGGAACGTCCTTCATGAATCCGTATGGAGCAACCCCCAATCCCTTTCCCGGGCAGTATGCGCCCTTCATTCCGCCTCACGATGTGGCCTTTCCGATCCCGCTGTCTCTCGCCGTTTCTTATCAGCCGAACTGGCATCCCGCTACCGTCATGAATTGGAACCTCACTGTCGAGCATCAGGTTGCCAAAGACGTTCTTCTTCGAGTGGGCTATGTCGCTTCAAAAGGAACGCATCTCGCCTACAACACCGATGTCAATGCTCCGCTTCCAAGTCCCGACGCTACCGGCGACAACGAGCAGGCGAGACGCCCCTATCAGCAGTATCAGCAGATCACGCAGGACTCTTCAAACGGCAACTCCATCTACAATTCGCTGCAGGTCCAAGTAGATAAGCGCTTCTCGCACGGCGTCACCGTAAGTGCCAATTACACCTGGTCGCGAAGCATCGACGAGGTGTCTTATCAAACCGACCTTTGCGGCATCAATGTGATCAATCCGTACAACGTGCGCGCCTATCGCGGCGTCTCCGATTTCAATGTCCCTCATCGCTTCGTCCTGAACTACTTGTGGCAGCTGCCTTCGCCCAAGCAACGCGTCGCGAAAGCTGTTCTCGGCGGATGGGAAACCTCCGCCATCCTCAATTGGCAGAGCGGATTCCCTCTGAACATCAAGTCCGGCGGCGATTACTCATTCAGCCTTCCGGAGGTTGGCAACGATCAGGCCCAGGTGCTCGCGACGCCGCATTACACGCAAGGCTCAACTGACGCCAAACTGGCTCAGTGGTTCACGACAAGCGCCTTTGGCGCGCCGTTGCCCAACACCTTCGGCAACGCCGGACGCAACATCCTGATCGGCCCTGGAACATTTAACATCGACTTTGCTGCTCACAAAGTCTTTACCATCGGAGAGCGGCTCAGTCTTCAGTTCCGGGCGGAATTTTTCAACGTTCTGAATCATGCGCAATTCAACAATCCTGATACCACGCTGGCCGATAGCAACTTCGGACAAATCACAACAGCTCGCGATCCTCGAATTATTCAAGGGGCGCTCAAGCTCGTTTTTTAGTGACCAGGCGACACTTACTTTTCTTATCCGGTTCAGCGCTTGCCGGTCTTCCGGCCCTAGCCGATTCCGGGCCGGAGAATCTGTCTTACCCGCTAAGATCTCTCGACGGTACGCTTACGCCGCCGAAGCGCTTCTTCGTCCGGGATCACTTCGAGCCGCCTAGCCCGCTGCTCGAAACGTGGCAGCTCCGGATCGAGGGCCGCGTCGAGCATCCCTACCGGCTGGATTACAGTGATCTGGTTGAGCTGCCGAGCGCGAAGTTGGAAGCTGTGCTCGAGTGTGCCGGCAATGCGGCCGGAGGTTCGGCCGTCAGTAACGCCGTGTGGGAAGGTGTCCCCATTGCTGAGTTGTTGGCGCGGGCCAAACCGCTCGGGGATGCCACGGCTCTTCTATTCGAGGGAGCCGACGCCGGCGTACTAATGCCCGGAACTCAGCCCGGTCCGTATTCTCAACTGCTGCCCTTGTCTAAATGCCTCGAGCCCTCGAGTCTGATTGCTTATAAGCTCAACGAAACGGTTCTTCCGGCCAAAAACGGCTTTCCTGCCCGCGCGCTCTTTCCCGGCTGGTATGGAATGGATTCCGTTAAGTGGTTGCGCCGCGTCGTCGTGCTCGGCCCCGAAGATCGTGCCACTGCTTTTCAGGCAAGCGGGATGGATCGCTTATACAATCGAGTAACTCCGGCGGCCGGCAAAGATCAAGTTACTCGCTTGAGTGCGCTACAAGTCAAGTCAGCCATCGCCTGGCCCGGTAAGGACGTGCGCCTGCCTGCAGCTCGCCACCTTGTCTGGGGTTTCGCCTGGACGGGAACAGGTGCAATCGACAAAGTTCTTCTCACCACTGATAACGGCAAGACTTGGACGCCCGCGCATCTCGAGCCCGCCCGGAACGGTTTTGGATGGGTAAGATGGACTTACTCGTGGAACGCCAAACCCGGTGACTATATTCTGATGAGCCGTGCTTCCGATCGGGCCGGCCATGAGCAGCCCCTTCACCGCGACCCGGCTCGCAAAGATGCCTACGAGCTCAACTGGTGCGCGCCGCTGACGTGCCATGTTCGCTAATTGGATTCACGTCGCGCTCTTGATCGCCAGTTGCGCGCAAGATCTGCCTGCGCCCGATAAAATCGCCCGCTTCAAGCAGCTCGATAGCCAGGCCGAAAGCGCTATGCATGCGCGGCAGTTTCAGCAGGCCGTCGATCTCTACGGGCAGGCCGTGTGCCTCCTTCCCGATAACGCTCGCGGCCTGTATGGTCTCGGTCTCGCCCAGGCTGCCGCAGGCGATCCCGTGAAAGCGCGCGCATCCCTGCAAGCGGCCGACAAGCTTCAGCCTGCCACGCCTCTTCCTCTTGTCATGCAGGTCCGGGTGAACTTCTCCCTCGGCGATATCGACAGCCTGAAAGCCAATCTCAGAGAACTGGCCGAGCGCTTTCCGCAGGATGTCGAAACTCATTCCTCGCTCGCCAGATTTCTTGCCGGTAAGGATCTTCTTCTGTTGTCGATGGCGGAAGCGCTGCGTTCCGAGCACGCCGCCGGCGCAGGTAACGCTGCTTTGCGAACGCAGCTGGCAGGGCTTGAGAATGCCGCTGGCGCCGATAACGATGCTATCGAGCACGCGGTTGCGGTGGAACAGGATCGCAGCGCCCCAAACGAGATTCGAGCCTCGGCGGCCGGCATCGCCGGTTTGAGTTACGAAAGTCTTGGCCAAACCGAAAACGCCATTACGTATCTGAAGCGTTCCCTCGAACTCGATCCGTCTCGTGAAAACTCGTATCTTGCCTTGGCCGATCTCTTCGCTCAGATGCAGCGCTACGGTGAGGCAGCCGATCTTCTCGACCGCACCCGAAAGCCCGGCCGTTCCCAGGATGAACTGGAAGCTCTGCAGGTGATTCAGCGCCACCGGCCCGATTACCCAATGATCCACACTCTCCTGGCAAGGGCCATGCTCAAGCAAACTGCGCCTGATTATCCTCTTGTCCTCGAGCAACTCTCTTTAGCCGGAAAAGAAACACCGTCCGACGCCGAAATTTTCTATCTTCGCGGCAAGACTTACTTCGCACTCGCGCGCTACAAAGAAGCCGTCGCATCGCTGCTTCGGGCAATCGAAATCAATCCGCTCGAAGAGCCGGCCTATTATCAGCTGGCGAAGACTTATCAGAAACTCGGCCAACCGGAACTAGCCCGCCAGCAGTTTGAGCGTGTCAAGTATCTGGAGACGAGTCCAGCTACGCCCTGAGTGACTATCGGCCGGCGCGCCCTGCTGCAGCTGGCTTGGCAGTGTCGATCGGAGTGGGCGCCGGGGAAGCAGTGTCCTTCTCGGGCTCGGTTCCCTTGCTCAATCCAAGCATCTTCCGGACTTCGATATCCAGCCGCGCCATCACGTCCGGATTGTCTTTCAGAAATTGTCGGGCATTCTCGCGGCCTTGCCCGATGCGCTCGCCCTTATAGCTGTACCAGGAGCCGCTCTTCTCCACCGCGTTATTCGTCACCCCGAGGTCGAGCAGATCTCCCTCGCGCGAGACTCCTTCGCCGTAGATAATGTCGAACTCCGCTTCGCGAAATGGCGCCGCGACTTTGTTCTTCACAATCTTCACCTTCGTGCGATTGCCGGTCACCGTTTCGCCATCCTTGATGGCCGCAATGCGCCGTATGTCCGCCCGCACCGACGAATAAAACTTCAGCGCGCGTCCGCCCGTCGTCGTCTCCGGGCTGCCGAACATCACGCCGATCTTCTCGCGAATTTGATTAATGAAAATCAGGCAGGTATTCGACTTCGAAACAATCCCCGTCAGCTTGCGCATCGCCTGCGACATCAGGCGCGCCTGCACGCCCATGTGCGAATCGCCCATTTCGCCGTCTAACTCGGCCTTCGGAACCAGCGCCGCTACCGAATCCACTACCAGCACATCGATCGAGCCCGACGTAATCAGCGCTGCTGTAATCTCGAGCGCCTGTTCCGCAAAATCAGGCTGCGAAACGAGCAGGTTATCTACATCCACCCCGAGCTTCTTGGCATAAATCGGATCGAGCGCATGCTCAACATCGATAAAGGCAGCCATGCCGCCCATTTTTTGCGCCTCAGCCACTACCTGCAGCGCAATTGTCGTTTTGCCCGAAGACTCCGGACCGAAGATCTCACAGATGCGCCCGCGCGGAAAGCCCCCGACACCCAGCGCGTAATCCACTGAGATCGATCCGCTCGAAATCACCGTCACCGGAACGATCGCTTCCTTCGCGCCGAGCCGCAGAATGGAGCCCTTCCCAAACTGTTTCTCGATCTGGCCCAACGTCAGGGTCAGGGCACGGCTGCGGTCTTTTTCTTCCATGGGAATACCCTATTATAGCCGAAACATAACACCCTGGACTTGTTTGCGGCGGTCTTGTTTGGTCGAGTGATCCGGGCCGTCCGGTCCGTGCCGGACGTCGATGTACGGCGCTCTCGCCTACGTACTTTCCTTGCGTGCGTAGTAACCCTTGCGGGCTCGCACCAGCAGATCTCTCCGGCCTTTCACCTTGATCGCGACCTGGTGGAACTTGCCGTCATTATTCAGCGGTTCGGGCCGGTAGAAAAGATTGTATTGGTGTCGGAGCTCGTTCGCGACGTTCTCAAAAGACTGGTTCAGATCTTTCGCTTCAAAGGGGAAAAAAGAAGCTCCGCCCGTCTGGTCTGCGAAGTAATGCATGATCTTGTCGCCGTCGGTCTCAATGTGGCTGATGTTGGTCGAAATCGTGTAGATCACCGTATCGGCTCGTTGCGCCATCTCCAGCGCCTGGTCGCGGCTGTATCGGCTGTCATTATCTTCGCCATCGCTCAGGATCACCATGGCGCGGCGGAATTTATACATTGGCTGATCTAGCATCAACTTTTCTTTGCAGGCAAAATAAATCGCATCGTAAAGCGCCGTGCCGCCGCCCGGGCGTAACCGCGCATTGCGTTCTCGAGCAGGTGCGTGTCGTCGTCAAGTCGGCCACCAGCTCCGCCGAGGAATCGAAACTGACCACGACTGCCTTGTCCTGCGTGCGCATCACGCTATTGACGAAGTTTGTGGCGGCCTCCTGCTGGAACCGAAAACGGTCGCGAATACTGTTGCTGGTGTCCATCAGCATGGCCAGCCGCAAAGGCAGGTCGGTCTCCGCCGTGAACTCCAGAATCTCTTGCGGCTTCTTGTTCTCGAAAACTTGGAAGTCGTTCTTGCCCAGGTCCGTGACAAACCGGCCCTTCTTGTCGGTCACAGTGAACAGCATGTTGACCCGCGTGACTTCCGTCCGAATCGGACCGGGCTCGTGCCCGTCTGCTGCCTCGCCTCGAGCGCGCCTAAGAAACAAAACGCTGACGTAGCGGTTAGCGCGAGAGTTACAACGGCAAACTTCATCGGGATGAATCCATTCTATAGCCGCCGCGCGCCCGTAGGTTTTCGAGAAACTTCGCCAGATCCTCCGGCAGCGGGCTATCCACTGCCGGCCATTCCTTCGTCGCCGGCAGCTGAAAGCGCAGCCGCTCGGCATGCAGGAAGAAGCGATCGAGGCCCCGGCGTGGCCGGCGCGCCATACAGACGGTCGCCCGCAATCGGATGCCGCAGGCTCGCCAGGTGAACCCGAATCTGATGCGTGCGCCCCGTTCCGATGCGAACCGCTAAGTAGCTGAACCCTCCGAACTCCTCTAACACCTGGTACTCGGTAAACGCCGTTCGCCCCGTCCCGAGCTGCGTTGTCATGCGTGTTCTCCGCACCGGATCACGGGCGATCGGCGTCGTGATTGAGCCCTGCTTCGGCTTCATCTCGCCATGCACCAGCGCCAGATAAGATTTCTCCACCTCCCGGCTCTGAAACTGTCGCGCCAGCTCCTGATGCGCCCGGTCAGTCCGCGCTACCACCAGCACGCCGCTTGTGTCCCGGTCCAGCCGGTGAACGATCCCCGGACGCAGATCCCCATTCACTGAAGAAAGAGATCCGAAGTGATGCAGTAGCGCGTTCACCAGCGTGCCCCGGTCGTGCCCGGCCCCCGCATGCACCACCATCCCGGCCCGCTTGTTCACCACGATCACTTCCGCGTCTTCGTACAGAATCTCGAGTGGCAGATCTTCCGGCTCGGCTCGTAACGGAGTCAATCCGGCCGGTTCTACCACCAGCTCCTCCCCGCCGCGCAGTACCTGTGAAGCCCGCGTACTCTCTGCCCCCAGCAGAACTCTCCCTTCCTTGATCCAGGATTGCAGTCGCGCGCGGCTGAACTCCGGCAGTCGCTCGTGCAGAAAAGTATCCAGGCGCTTGCCCCTGTCCATCTCTCCCGCCTTCACCGTCACGACCCGCAGTCTACCGCGCCGCTTTAGCTCATCGATCGCTCCGCATCCTGCGCGGCTTCGTCTTGAGCGCGTGAAGGACAATCAGAAAAACACGCGTGTGGCCGACTCGCTTGGTCCACGACTTGGGGGGAGCAAAGCTCAGATTAGACGTGCCTGAACCAATTGTGAACGAGCCGCCCGTTCCGGACGAGTTAGTGCGGCAGCATTTGAAACGCATCCTCTCGAGCGATCTCTTCAAACGTTCCGATCGCCTGTGCCGGTTTCTTCAGCTCTCCGTCGAAACGGCTTTGAGCGGTGAATCAACACGCATGAAGGAGTACATACTCGGCGTGGAGGTGTTCGATCGAGGTCCATCCTTCGATCCACGAATCGATCCCGTTGTTCGAGTCGAAGCTCGGCGCCTCCGGGCAAAGCTTCAGCAATGGCACCAGACAGAAGGCCGCGATTCGGCTATCCTCATCGAATTGCCCACGGGTGCATACTCCGCTGTTTTCCGGTTCCGGAGCCCGCCATCGCTGGCCAAGCCCGCCTCGGCCATCGAAAGAACGATTGCCGTACTGCCATTCACAAACTTGAATGGTGACCCTGAATTGGAGTACTTCAGCGACGGTCTCACCGAAGAACTGATTCACGTGCTCACTCGCGTAAAAGGCTTGCATGTGGTCGCCTGGCCTTCCGCTTTGCGCATGAAAGGGCAGGAACAGGATATCGCTGCTATCCGCACCCGCTTGCGCGTCGAGAGTATTCTCCGGGGCAGCGTGCGCCGTTTCGGTGAACGTCTGCGCATGACGGCACAGCTCATCGATGCCGCCGACGAGCATTACCTTTGGTCTGAGGCATGGGATCGTTCGGCTTCCGATTTGCTGCTGATTGAACAGGAGATTGCCGAAGCGATCGTGGGCAAGCTTCGCATGAATGCCGCTGGCGATACCGGACCGGCCATCGTGTCTCGCCGGCCTGACGCCGAAGCGCAAACGCTATACCTGAAAGGGCGTTTTCATCTGAATAAACGCAGTCCCGAAGGCTTGCAGACGGCTGTTCGCTACTTCGAGCAGGCCACCGCCGCCGATGAACAGTCAGGTCTGGCTTGGGCCGGGCTGGCGGATGCCCATGCTTTGATTGCGACCTATGGAATCGTTGAGCCCACAAGCGCTATGCTGGCCGCCGAGAAAGCTGCCGAAACTGCCATCGCTTTGAACCCGACTCTGGCCGAACCGTTTACCTGTCTTGCTTTCGTGCGAGGCTACGAATGGAAATGGCGAAAGGCGGAAGAGCTCTACCGGCAATCCATCGCCCTGAACCCTGGCTATGCGACAGCTCATCACTGGTACGCCAGCGATTACCTGGTTAAGTTAGGCCGCGTCGAGGAGGCAACGTCTGAACTGGATCAGGCGATCGCGCTCGATCCGCTCTCCAGCATCAAGCTCGAAGGCAGAGCGTACTTGTCGATGGTCGCTGGCAATCTCGACGATGCCCGGCGGCGATTTGAGGAGTTGCTGGAACATGACCGCTGGTTCTATATGGCCTGGAGCTCCCTCGGTCGTCTGTATACTCAAACGCGCGAGTACGAGAAGGCGATTGAGATGTACGAAATGGCGCGCTCCATCGCCGGCGACTTCCCAAAAATTCTCGGTGCATTGGGGCAGACGCTCGGGCTTGCCGGACACCGCGACCAGGCGCAAGCTCTCCTCCAGTCTCTGCACGCTTTGTCTGAGAGGCAGTACGTCGGAAACTCTACCTTTGCTCTAATTCATCTCGGCCTTGGCGAGTTCGATCTGGCCTTGGGGCGGCTACAACTCGCCGTGGATGCTCACGAGTTATCCGTAACCGGTCTCAAAATTCACCCGGCGTGGGATGCGCTTCACCCGGATCCACGCTTCCAGCTACTGCTTAAGCAAGTCGGCTTGATTTAGTTTTTACGGTAAAGAGATACCGTAAAGCCCTCGTCCTTACTCCCGTTCTACCGGGACTTCTGGCTAGACTTCCCTCACGACGGTAACTGCGCCCTGACCGGCGCTTTCAGGGGAGGGTTGAAATGAAATGGCTGGGCTGGGGCATCGTGAGTATGCTGGTTGCAATTTCCGCTTGGTGCCAGGAAGCCTCGGGCATCATCGCCGGCGTCGTTGTCGATCCGGCGGGGGGCGCAGTTGCCGGCGCGAATGTCACAGCCGCGAATGTCGGCACGAATATAGAAACCAAGACGTCTACCAAGGCTGACGGCGCCTATCAGTTTGTTGGTTTGCCGCCGGGCATGTACTCCGTGACTGTGGAAGCACCCGGCTTTGCTGTCACCAGAGTCGCCTCACAGCGCCTGGTCGTCGCAAGCAATCTTCGCATCGATGTGTCGCTTCAGATCGGCCAGGTCACTCAAAGCATAGACGTGGACACCACCGCGCCGCAGGTCAACACCCAGGATTCGCAACTCGGCCGATCCATAACAGACATTGCGACCCTGCCCATTCTCTCGGGCAACGGCGGCCGGAATGCGTTGTCATTGATTGCCTTGCAGCCCGGTGTCACCACCACCTTAGGTGCAGGCCAAACGCCTGGCGCCGTCATCGGCGACTTCGAAGTAAACGGACAGCGCTCGCAGGCGAATAACTTCATTCTCGATGGAGCTGATTCGAACGACCTGGCCGTCAATGTGCCCGACGCCGTCAATGTCATTTCTCCTAACGCCCTGGGCGAATTTCGCGTGGTCACCGGACCCATGGAGGCGGAGTACGGACGAAACTCCGGTGCCGTCATTGAATCCACCATCAAATCCGGCACCAACACCTTCCACGGCGGAGCCACCGAGATTTTCCGCAATCGCGTTCTGAACTCGAATAACTTCTTCCTCAACGCGGTAGGAACGCCCAAGCCGAAATATAACTTGAACGATTTCGATGCGAACCTGGGCGGCCCAGTCATCAGGAACAGGACGTTCTTCTTTGCGTCCTACCTCGGGTTCCGGCGTGTGTACGGGGTTTCCGAATCAGGCGCCGTATTCTCGGATTCCGAGCGCGCCGCTATTCTGGCCAACGGTACCGCCGCGGCCAAAGCCATCGTCAACATCACGCCCCGCGCATCCAGCGGAAACACTCTCTTCAGTGCACCCGTCGATTCGCTCACCCGGGATCAAGGGGTCATGAAAATCGACCATCGATTTTCTGATTTCAACAACCTTTCGGTTTCCTACTTCACCGAGAGGTCTACCGACAACGCACCCTTTTCATTCTCCGGACCGACCGTACCCGGCTTCGGTGAACTTGATTTGGTCACCTACCATAACGTCGCTCTACACGATACGCACAGCTTTAGCCCGTTCTTGATCAACCAGGCCACCGCTGCTTTTCACCGGCGAGACCAGCCGGGCGTTGTTCCTGCCAACCGGACTACTCCGGCCAGCCTCGGCTTTACCGGTATCCATCCTGATGATCCGTCCGCCGCCGGACCGCCCTACATCACGATCAACGCCATCACGCTTGGCAATACATTCCAGGGCCCGCAGGCGCGCCGCGATAACAACTGGCAGTATCTCGACAGCGTGAGCTGGGTTCACGGTCGCCACTCGTTTAAGTTCGGCGCGGAGTTCCGCGCCTACGAGCAAAATCAGATCTTCGACTTCATCAACAACGGATACCTTGCGTTCTCGGGCGACGCAACTAACGCCGGTCTCGTCCCCGTCATTCCCGGCCTTGGCGGGAATAGTGAGGCCGCGCTCAATGATTTCGCCAACGGCTACATATCCGGCTTCTATGATCAATCGAATGCCAACCGGCAAGGTTACCGCGATAAGTTTTTCAGCGGTTATGTGCAGGACGATTTCCGGATCTCGCGCAATCTCACGCTCAATCTCGGGATACGCTACGACTATGCAGCGCCGCTCACCGAGCTTCGCGATCGGGTAAGCACCTTCCGATTCGGGCAGCAGTCGAGTGTCTTTCCAACCGCTCCAGTGGGTTTGGTCTTCCCCGGCGACAAGGGAATCACGCGCTCCACCTATAGCCCGGATAAAAATAACTTCGGCCCGCGCTTCGGTTTCGCCTGGGACCCGACCGGAACCGGCAATCTCAGCATCCGTGGCGGTTTTGGCATGTTCTATAACGTGCCGGAAAGCGAGTTGACGCTTCAATTTCTGGGGGCGGCTCCTTACGGCGCTCAGGTGACGGCCTTGGGAGTGACTGACATGACGAATCCCTATGCGACTTCCACCACACCGCTCGCGCAGAATCCTTTTCCATTCAAGCCCGTTAAACCGGGACAGCCCTTCGACTTCACTTCCGTTGCTCCCGTCGCCTTCACGTTCATGGATCCGAAGTTTGCCACCCCTTACGCGTTTCAATACGATTTCCAGGTGCAGTATCAATTAGCCAAGGACTGGTTGGCAGATGCTGCTTATGTCGGCAGCCAGGGAAGAAAGCTGCTCAATCGCCGCGATATCAATCCGGGGCTATACACGCCCACCGCGACCACTGCCGACGATCCGCAGCGTGGCATCTACAACATCAACAATCCGCAGAGCCCTGCCTATGGAGGAGCCGTCTTTAACGGCATCACCGATCAGCTCACCGACGCTACGTCGTCTTACAACAGCCTGCAGCTCAGCTTGGAGAAACGCCTCTCGTACGGTCTGACAGTCACCAACGCCTATACCTGGTCGCACTGCATCGACACCGGGTCCGGCTTGCGAGTGAACTCAAATCCGTTCGACGCGAAGTACGATCGTGGCAACTGCGATACCGACGTGAGGCATCGCTACATCGGCACTCTGATCTATGCGCTGCCTTTCTTCAAAGATCAGCGAGGATGGTTGGGCCATCTCATCGGCGGGTTCAACGTCTCAACGGTAATCACCTTGCAAACGGGCCTGCCGTTCGACATCACAGATAGCGGAGATCGTTCGCTTACCGGGGCAGGTGATGATCGCCCTGACTACATCGGAGGAAAAGTAAAGTTCTACGACCCTCGCTCGAATCAGTTCGGCATTCAGAATCCTTATTTCGATGGTACCGGTGGTGGAACTCCCGATGGAGCCGGTAATCCCAACTTCCGCCGCATCGGATCGGGTGGTTCAGCCGCGCTCGGCGCGGGTAGATACGGCAACCTGGGGCGTAATGTCTTTCATGGGCCCGGCCTGCTGAACAGTGATCTTTCTCTCTGGAAGGATATTCGGCTCACTGAGAAACACTCGCTGGTCATCCGCGGCGACGCCTTCAATCTCTTCAATCACACGCAGTTCTACAATCCGGGAAATTCGAGCGGCGTCAACGATATCAGCTCTCAGAATTTCGGGCAAGTCCAGTTGGCGCGCGACCCTCGTCTTCTGCAAGTGCAGCTGCAGTACAGGTTCTGAACAACTTGCTGTCGGGCACGAGAGGATGACACGGTAAGCTTACCGCTCGATACTTTTTGCTTCCCGTTCAATCGAGGCAAACATGAATCGTGAGAAAGCTTTTAACAATGCTTCTTGGTCTTGCGCTTGGTTCGAATGGCTTCGCGAACGAAGCCGAGCACGGTTCGGCGCAGGACTGGAACAATCGTGGCAGTGTTCTTTTTGAATCGGATCATTACCGCCAGGCAGAGCCCTATTTCAAGAAGGCTCTCGAACTCGGAAAATCTGAGAAGGCAGTGAACCGAAGCCAATTGGCGACCATCTGCACGAACCTCGCGGCCGTTTACCGGCTGGAGGCTCGTTACGGCGAAGCCGAGCCGCTTTATAAGCAAGCGATCGAGTACTCAGAAGACGGCTTAACCGGAGAGTCGCACACTGGCGGCGCGCTTCGTGGCTTGACACTCTTGTATTCGGCCCAGGGCAAGCTTGCTCAAGCAGAAGAGTTTGCGCGGCGTAGTCTTGCGCTGCGGAAGAGTACCCAGGCAGATGCAGTGGCCATCGCTGAAGCCACCAACGATCTTGCGTTGATTCTGTTTGCGCAAGGAAGGTACGACGCATCACGGCAGTTAGCCAACCAGGCACTCACCGCGATTCCGCAGGCGGCGTGGCCTCGGCACGCCATCTCAGGCGACGCGTTAAATACGCTCGGACGAATCAGTCTGGCGCTCGGGAAAGACGATCTGGCCGAAGCTTATCTCTCGCAGGCTGCACAAATTCTGCAGAGTGCCTCAGGCGCCAATAGCCTGTCGGTGGCTGCCGTCTGGGCGAATCTGGCCGAAGCCAGAAATCGTCGTGGTGACTGGCAGTCCGCCACCGAGCTGCTGAATCGGTCAATCGCAACGTTTGAAAAAGCTGTCGGCCGGCAGCATCCGGAAGTCGCTTCCGGTCTCATTAACTTGGCTGCTGTCTATCGGGATCGCAAGAAATTTCGCAAAGCAAAAGAGCTGTACGAGAGTGCGTTGAAAATTGATGAGGACGTGTTAGGGCCCGACGCTCCCAAAACAGCGGTCGACCTGAACAACCTGGGGGCGCTCGCCTTTCAACAGCGCCACTTCGGGGAAGCGGAAACTTTCCTGAGTAGATCTCTTCGCATCAATGAACTGCAACTGGGGAAAGACCACGTCAACACCGGCTTGCTCGCCGGAAATTTAGCCACCCTCTACTGCAGGCAGAAGCGCTTCGCGGAAGCAGAGCCTCTCCTGAAAAAAGCGGTCGCCATCAGAGAACAGAATTTCGGGCCGGACGATCCGACGCTCGGAGTTTTGCTTGCGCAATATTCTTTCGTACTGCGAGCCAATCAAAACTTTAGTGAAGCCGCTCAAGCCGAGGTGCGTTCCACAAGAATTCAGGTCCGCAATACCTTGCGTTCGGCGGCAACGCGCGATTCAAACGCAACAAACGGGTTGACTCTCCGGTAGTTCGGCTGACGAATTGTACTTTAGAGCATGCGGACTTGGTGGCATGTCATTCCATCACCAGTGATCGCCATTCAGAGAAGCAAGCTCTAGATGGTCAAAGTTAAGTTGGCGATATGTCTGTTTACAATCTCCTCTCTTAAAGCGCAGGATGTGCCATCTGCCGATGTGCAGAGGCAACGCATCTCCATATCCGTTGACTCCTCGATTCTCCTTGCCTTGAGCAAGTTCGGAAGTGAGAGGCACATCCCGATTGGAATTGTTCTCGAGACGAATAAACCGCATAAACTGTGTGAAGAAGCGCGTCAAGTCACCATTCGAGACAGGCCGCTATCAGAGTTCCTCGACGCACTTCTAGCACGATCGGATTACGCTTGGTCCGCCGAAGATCGCGTGATTGTGGTCCATCCAACTCATATTGCCGATCAGGTCAGTCGTGTGCTGAATATAAAGATCGACCAGTTTGGGCCGTTCGCCCTACTGCCGACAACCATGCAAACCTTAGGCATTCTGCTGGCAGCGAGTTTCCGTAGCTTCGAGCAGTCCCGCCGCGCATTCTTTCAGCGGCCCGGCATGCATGCCAGGCCTTTCGGCTACGGTTCCGGAGCTTCGACAATCTCTCGTTCCGCATGATCGCCGTACCGAAGCTCGCCTGCCTCCACTGCAAACGGCAGCGTGTTCTGCTTCGGCGGCAGCGGGCACGTTGCGTACGGAGTGAAAGTGCACGGCGGGTTGTATGCGCGATTGAAATCGAGATCTACCTTGTTGTTCTCGGGCATCGGTGTATTCAGCATCCGCCCTGCTTGGTAAGTCTGCGTCTTGTTGGTCGAATCTTTAAACAAAAAGAACAGCGTATTGTCTTCCACGATCGGCCGCAGTTGGTAGGCGTGGCCTCGGTAGGAAAACTCCACTAGCCCTGGGCTCTCCTGCATCTCCGTCTGTCCCAGGATATTCAGGATCGGAATCTTCTTCGGATCCGGGATAAATTTGGCCTCAAAACGAAAAGCGGGAGCTGTCGGAAAATACTTCAGCCCTCGAAAATTCTTGAGCACCGGGCTCGCGCTGTCCTTCGCTCGAATCGCAAACCGGTCGCCTCGTTTGATCACCATAAGGATCGTTGTTCCGCTGCGTACCGGATCCGGTTTCTCTTCGTCATACGACACTTCGCGTGAGGTTCCATCCGCTCCGCGAAATGAGATCCGATCGCCCTCCAGCCGGAACTCACCTGCGTGCTCCGCAGCCGAGCCCTTTGGCAGCACCAGATCGTTTTGGGTCCCCGACCCCACCGTATTCACCCCCAGTTTCAGCCAGTACAGGCCAACTAACGTCAGCCAGCTATCCGGCTTCCGCAGCTTCGCATCGCGCTCGAGCTGCCATTGGTGGATCGTGTCCCGATAACTCGCCGGACTAAAGAGCAGTGCCATGATGCCCGCCATTCCTATCAAGTATCGGTACATAGTTCGAGCTTAGCAGTTTTTCAATCCCGAAGCTCCACTACCGTCGCTCCTGCTCCCCCTTCGGACGGAGTCGCCGGATAGAAACGGCTCACGTGTGGGTTCGTTCCTAAATATTCGTTGACCGCACGCTTCAGCACACCCATCCCATGTCCGTGAATGACGCGCACCCGATCCACCGACGCCAGTGCCGCCGAGTCCAAAAATTTATCTACTTGCTCCAGAGCCTCTTCTACGCGCTGCCCGATTACGTTAATCTCGCGGTAGCTTACATCATGTCGGGGTCCGGTTTCGAGCCGCACATTCTTGGGCATTCGAGTTCGTTCGGTAATATCCTTCGCCAGAACCTCCGTCACGTCCTCGCGCGGTATCTGCATCTTCAAGAAGCCTGCCTCCACCTCGAGCAAACCGTTCTTCAGCAGCCGGCGTACGGTGGCTATCTCGCGAACGTCTTTCAATCGAACCCGCGAACCCTCTTCGATGACCGCCGCTGGGCGCTACAACCTCTTTGGCTAGCTCCGGTGGAGGTGCCATAGCCTCCGCTGCCTCCTCGCGGAACTCGCGACGCGTCTTCGCAATCAGCCGCTGGGTCTGTTCGGCCGCTTTGCGCTGCCCTGCCGTCTCGGTTACCCGGTCCATCATCGATTGCGCCCGCGCCTCGAAATCGGCCACAATCGCATCCGACTTCCTCTCCCACTCACGCTGGCGCTGCTGCTTCCCGCCGGACCGCCTCCGCTTCGAGCGAAGCCTGCCGCTGCCTAAGCTGCGTCGTTGCCTCTTCCAACTCCCGGGCCCGCCGGGAGTTCTCTTCCACCTGCCGGTGCAATTCGCTCAGCAGGTTTTCGAAGTCGGCTTGCAGCCGCGGCATCACCGAACGCGCATGCGACAACACTTCCGGCGGCAGCTCCAGCCGAGTCGCGATATCGAGTCCTGCCGACTTGCCAGGCACTCCCAGCTTTAGCCGGTAAGTTGGCTGCAGCGTCGCTTCGTCGAAACCCATCGACGCATTCAAGACCCCCGGCGTCCTCGTGCCGTACAGCTTCAACGGCAGCAAGTGCGTCGATGCCAGGCAAAACGCACCCGATTTCCGAAACTCGTCGAGCATCGCGACGCCGAGTGCGCCGCCCTCCTCCGGATCCGTTGCGCGCCCGAGTTCATCGAGCAACACCAGGCTGTCCGGCGTCACGCGCTCCAGCATCTGCTTCACATGCAGCAAATGTCCCGAAAAGCTGCTGAGACTTTCCGCGATCGACTGCGTATCGCCAATGTCAGCCAGCACGTCATCGAGCAGCGGAAACTCGGCTTCGCTGCAGGGTACCGGAAGAGCGGCGTGCGCCATCAATGCCAGCAATCCGGTGGTCTTCATCGTGACGGTTTTCCCGCCCGTATTCGGGCCGCTGATTAAGAGGCAGCGCCTCTCCTCATTGAGGTCGAACGAAATAGGCACAATCGGCTTACGCTGCTTGCGGAGAACCGCCTCGAGCAGCGGATGCCTCGCGTCGCGCAGCACAAGCTTCCGCTCGCCCGTGCTGAAGCGCGGAATTACCGCATCGTAGTCGCGCGCAAACGCAGCTTTCGCGAAAATGCAATCGAGCTCCGCCAAGCCTTCCGCGGTTTGCGGAAATCTCTTCGGCGTGCTCGCGAAGCTTATTGGTGATCTCGGCCAGGATGCGCTCGATTTCACGAAGTTCGTCTTCGCGCAATCGTACGAGCTGATTGTTCAGACTGATCGTTTCCAGCGGTTCGACAAACAGCGTCCGTCCGGTCCCGCTCGAGCCGTGGATGACACCATCTACGCGTCCCTTATGCCCAGCCACAATCGGCACCACGTAGCGGTCCTCGCGGATCGTCACAAAGTCTTCCTGCAAAGTGCCGTCCGTCCGGTGCGCGCGCAGGAACCGTTCGAGCGATTCTTCAATGCTCTTCTGCTGGCGTCCGATGTCGCGCCGGATGCGCCCGAGTGCCACGCTTGCGTCATCCGCCAGGCTTCCGTCCGGCAGGAAAACGCGTCCGTATTGCCGCGCTAGTTCGCGCAAGTCGGCCAGCTTGCTCGATCGCATGGCCAGTCGCGGAAAGCGTGTCGCTGTCTTTTGTAAAAGCGCCACGATACTCGCCCGCTACCGCCAGCGTCGCGAAGAGATCCTGTATCTGCCGGCCATCGAGCGAAGCTCCCTCCACCTTCAAAATGCGTACCGGCGTTTCGATGCGGCGGTAGGCGATCGAATCGCAGCCGGATCAGGGAAGCCCCGGAAGCTGCCTGCGGCCCGGATACTTCACGCAGATAAAGGATCGCTTCCCCGGCTTCCGCTAAATCGTTCCTGGAGTACCTCGAGCTGGCTATGCGGCTCGAGACTGCGCACAATCTCCCGGCCTGCTTCGCTTCCGCTGTAGGAGGCAAGCACTTCACGCAACTCGTCAAATTGAAGCAGGTCGGTGCTGCTGAAAGACATATTTAGGGGCGAGTCACAAACGGGTGTATCGAGCGATGCTGGCTGCACGATTCAATTACCTCGCGTGTGCCCGCTGTCAAAGGCAGATCGTCGAGGTCGCCAACTCCAACCCAGCGCACATTGCGCGAATCGTCGCCCGCTCGCAGATCGCCTCCTTCAATTGTGCAGTAGAAGTCGATCAGAACGTAATGGTATTCGCAGCGGCTGGATTCATCCGGCATAATGCGCTCAAAAACCGTGGCCAGCGAGTCCGCTGTTACGTGCAGTCCGGTTTCTTCGAGCACTTCGCGAACGAGAGCATCTTCCAGCCGTTCGCCCGTTTCGACGCCGCCGCCGGGCAGCGACCAGTACCCATCAAGTGGCGGCTGCCCTCGCTCGACTAGCAGAACTCGGTCGTCCTCAAAGATCAGCGCGCCCACTCCAAGCACCGGCCGAACCGGATAATGCCGCCCGCTACGATCACTCACTTACATATGATGCGTTAACCAATGGCAGCCAGCACTTCCTCGGCATGGCCTTCAACTTTCACCTTGGGGAAGATCTTCTTAATCTTGCCTTCGGGGTCGATCACGAAAGTCGTTCGGTCCACTCCCATGAACTTTTTCCCGTACATGCTCTTCTCTTTCCAGACGCCGTATTCTTCCGCCGCCTTGTGCTCGGAATCGGCCAGCAAGGTAAATGGCAGGTCGAATTTCGTCCTTGAACTTGGCTTGCGCGTTTGACTGGTCGGGCGAGACACCCACAATTACGGTATTCGCCTTTGAAAACCTCTCGGAATTAAGCCGGAAATCGCAGGCCTCCTTCGTGCAACCCGGCGTATCCGCTTTGGGGTAGAAATACAACACGACGTTTTTGCCGTGCAACGAACTGAGCTGGAACGGCTCCCCGGCATCAGTGCTGAGCGAGACTTCTGGGGCGGGGTCGCCCTCTTTAAGGATCGGCATACGCCAGGAAAGATGACTCCGGCTAGCGAGAAGCTACAAAGAGTCGACTCCGAGAAAAATATTAGGGGCAAGACGCAAATTACTTGACAAAGATACCACTCACATCATATGATTGAGTTGTACCCGATAGGAGGTAAAGAACAATGCCGATGATCAAATACAGCCCGTTTCAGAGCGAAGTAGAGGATTTTCCGACTGGGCTTCGCGTTTTTCAGGATTCCCTCTCCAGGCTTTTTAGCGAGCCAGCTTCCCGGCCCTGGTCTCCCGCCGTTGATATCAGCGAGACCGAGAACGAGTTGATTCTGAAAGCCGACCTGCCGGATATCGATCCGAAAAACGTTGGGATTCAGCTTGAGAATGGAACTCTAACCCTGAAGGGCGAGCGGAAGTTCGAGGAGCAGAAAGGCGGTCAAAGGGATATCACCGGATCGAGCGTTCGTATGGTTCCTTTGTACGGGCTTTCAGCCTTCCCGATACGGTCGATGGAGACAACGTTAAAGCCGACTACAAGAATGGTGTTCTCACGGTTACGCTGCCGAAGAAAGAAGTAGCAAAACCGAAGACCATCAACGTCGAAATCTCGAAGAATTAACAGTAGCTCACAACATTGCTTAAGGGCACGGCGCCGCTCTCGGTGCTGTGCCCTTTTTGTTGGTTTGAAACCTACTGCCCCTCCTCCTGACTCTTACGAGTGGAGAGGAAAACGCAAATGCGAAGAATTCTTATAGGTACTCTGGCTTTGAGCAGCTTGGGCGTATTGAGCGGCACTGCCGCTCTGGCGCAGTCACCCGGTCAGGGCGGACCACCGCCTGCCGCTCGGCCGTCCTCGGCGGACATGCACAATCCGAACGCCGGAAACGGCCCCGAGGGCGCAAGCTCGAAAGTCGACGACAAGAAGTTTGCGATGAATGCTGCCGTGGGCGGCCTCACTGAAGTAGAACTTGGAAAGCTTGCCACTCAAAAAGGAGCAAGCGATGGTGTCAAGCAGTTTGGTCAAAAGATGGTCGACGATCACACCAAGGCAAACGACCAGCTGAAAGAGATTGCAACTAAATCCAACATGGAAGTTCCTACTGCGCTTGATCCGAAGCACCAGGCGCGTGTCGATAAGCTCTCCAAAGCTATCTGGCGCTGATTTCGATAAGGCTTACATCAAGGATCAGTTGAAAGATCACAAGCAGGATGTGAGCGAGTTTCAGAACGAAGCGCAGAACGGAAGCGACCCTAATCTGAAGCAGTTTGCCAGCACGACACTTCCGGTTCTGCAGGAGCATTTAACAATGGTTCAGGACCTTAGCAAGCAAGCCAAGGGCGGTTCCTCGAAGTAAATAGTTAGCGCGTCAGCCGAAGACACGGAAGCTCACGTAATACAATGCTGCCGTGGCACTGGGTAGATACATTGCAGGCTGCTGTGCAGCAGGATTGGTGGTGTTCGGTATGACGGCGCAGGAATCGGGCGCACAAGAGCAGGTGAAGCTGGAGCGACTTGACCCCAGCTTCGATGCGTTGCTTTCGCCAGAGGCAAAGCTTGAAAAGCTCGCGAGCGGCTATAAGTGGACCGAAGGTCCGGTCTGGATTAAGGCTGGATATCTGCTCTTCGCCGAAATTCCGAGCAACTCGATCATGAAGTGGGCGCCTCACGAGGGCGCCTCTGTTTTCATGCGGCCTAGCGGCTACACGGGTTCCACACCCTATGGTGGCCCTGAGCCGGGCTCTAACGGCATGACGCTCGATCACCAGGGGCGTTTGACCGTTGCCGGGCATGCCAGGCGGAGTGTATGGCGCCTCGAAACGATCAATGCTAAGGGCCAAATCACCGTTCTGGCAGATTCTTTCGGGGGCAAGCGGTTGAATAGCCCGAACGACCTGGTTTACAAATCCGATGGAACCCTCTACTTCACAGACCCTCCCTACGGATTGCGCACGCAGGGCGACAAGGATCCCGAGAAAGAGCAGAGTGTTAACGGAGTGTACCGGCTTCCGGGCGCAGCCAGTCACGCTGCCGGCGCGCCGCCGGACAACTCGAAGCTGCAGCTACTGATTACGGACCTGCCGAGACCGAACGGCCTTGCCTTTTCGCCTGACGAGAAAACGCTTTATGTGAATGACTCCGGCGCCAGAAAATGGATGCGGTACCAGGTACAGCCCGACGGCTCCCTCACCGCGGCGAAGCTCATTGCTGATGCCAGTTCCGATCCGAGAGAAGGTGCTCCCGACGGAATGAAAGTGGATCGCTCGGGAAATCTCTACAGCACCGGACCAGGCGGACTCTGGATCTTTTCTCCGGAAGGCAAGCACATCGGAACGATTTTGCTGCCTGAGAAGGCGGGCAATTTAGCTTGGGGCGACGACGATTCAAAATCGCTGTTCATCACCGCCAGCTCGAGTCTCTACCGAGTGCGAGTCAAGATAGCTGGTCTAAAACCTTAATCGACCATCCACCTTCCTCAAGGCGGGTTTACTTCGAGGGCCGCTGCAGCCAGCGAACGCTCTGTGGATCGGTTTTTTCGCATTTGATCGTGTCGGTTACTCCCGACGCGATATCAGCGCAGGCGTTTTCAGAAGCGGAGCGCAGCGCAGCCTCTTCGCTTTTCGCCGACACCGTTCTACAAGCGGACCGCCCGGCGTAGGCCATGCAGACGTTTACTCGAAAGCGTGCGCCGTGAATGGTTGAGTAAGCAATCAGGAAAAGAAAAGCCAGAACAAAAGCAACGACCAGAAAGCCAATTTTCAAAGGTGAGCCTCGTCGAAGAAGTTGCCCATCTCCCGGAATTTGTTATAACGCTCGTCGATAAGCTGTTCAGCTGATAAGCCGGTGAGCTCCGATAACGCGCGTTTGAGCGTCTCACGAAGGGCGGCAATCGCGGCGTCGTGATCAAGATGAGCGCCGCCCTCCGGTTCGGGGACGATGCCGTCTATCAGCTTCATGCCGAGAAGATCATCGGCTGTCATCCGTAAAGCTGCAGCAGCCTCAGGCGCTTTCCCCGAATCACGATAAATGATGGCCGCACAGCTTTCCGGCGAGATCACGCTGTAATAAGCGTTCTCAAGCATATAGACGCGGTTAGCGACTCCTAACCCAAGTGCTCCGCCGCTGCCCCCTTCGCCGATAATGACGGCGATGACGGCGGTCTTTAGACGAGACATCTCGCGCAGATTAAAGGCGATGGCTTCTGCCTGACCACGCTCTTCGGCGTCGATCCCCGGATATGCACCGGGCGTATCGATGAGCGTGATAACAGGATGGTGAAACTTAGCGGCAAGCTGCATGACGCGCAGCGCCTTGCGATAGCCCTCCGGTTTAGGCATGCCAAAGTTGCGCAAAAGCTTCTCTTTGGTATCGCGCCCTTTCTGCTGCCCGATAATCATCACGGGCCTGCCTTCGAAGAAGCCCATGCCGGCGACAATCGATTTGTCGTCGCCAAAGAACCGGTCGCCGTGCAGTTCCTCGAAGCTGGTTATAAGACTTTGAATGTAGTCGAGGGAATGGGGGCGCTTGGGGTGGCGAGCCAGCTGAACGCGCTGCCAGCTAGGGTTGGTCGCGGCCGGCGCGATCTCCTCGATTTCGAGATCGATGGGAGCGGTGGCGGGAAATTCGTCGTCAGCCATAATCAACTCGCGAGCACTTCCATCGACTCAGGGCCGCAGATCTTCTCTACTTCGGCGCGAAACTCGCGATCGGGCCGCACTTTGGTGCTCGGCACGTCGAGTACGACAGAGAAGTCGCGGGCCTTCTCGAGCCGGAGGCGAACATCGGTCTCGCCCCGCTTACGGACGAAAAGTTCACTTAATGCTGTGACTCTTTCGCTCGCTGTTTCATCTTTCAGCCACATGCGAATGGAAATGAGCGAGGGTAGATCGACGCGCGCGTCCTCCAGCCGAACCATTTCCTGAATAGAAAGCTTAGGCGGACCACTTTCCTCCGGTAGCACCGAAGCCCGAAGAAAAACAGCAGTGTCCTCTTTGATGGCCGGCAACAAATCTTCGTACTTTGGAGCGAAGACCATGGCGTCGGCCGTGCCCCTGCCGTCATCGACTTTCAAAGCGGCCCAGTATTTCCCTTCGCGATTTGTTTTCCGCACGATACCGGTAAGAATCGCACACAGCTTCACTTCAGTATTCTTTTCAAGACTCTCGAGCTTATCAGTGAAGTGCGTAGCGAGATCGGATACCTTATCTTTCCAGCGATCGAGAGGGTGGCCGGATACATAAATGCCGAGAACTTCTTTCTCACCGGCGAGTTTTTGTTCCATTGTCCAATCCGGTAATTTGGCGAGCGGATACTCAAGCACCGTCTCTTCCGCCAGCATTCCGAAGAGCCCGTGCTGGCCGCGCTCGCGATCACGCGAGACTCGCAAACCGGTCTCGAGGGCGCGGTCGATCGCCTCGGTGAGCTGAGCGCGATTCCCTCCGAATGAATCAAGTGCTCCGGCTCGAATTAAACTTTCGATTACCCGACGATTGATAGAGGCGAGGCTGACACGTTCACAAAAATCGTAGATGGACTTGAAAGGGCCGCCCTCTTCGCGAGCTTTGGCGATCGCCTCGACCGCACCCTGTCCGACGTTCTTCACCGCACCTAATCCGAACCGGATAGCCTCACCGGCGGGCGTAAAGTTCAGATCGCTTTGATTGACATCGGGCGGTAGCACGCGAATCTGCATTTCGCGGCACTCGTTGATGTACTTGACGGTCTTATCCATATTGCCCGATTCGGAGGTGAGCAGGGCAGACATGAACTCGACCGAGTAGTGAGCCTTCAGGTAAGCAGTGACGTAGGCCAGATAAGCGTAAGCGGCGGAATGCGACTTGTTGAAGCCGTAGCCGGCAAACTGCTCCATCAGGTCGAAAATCTTTGCTGTTTTCTTTGCGGGAAAACCGCGGGCGGCAGCGCCGGAGACGAATCGTTCGCGCTGCTGAGCCATCTCCGTCAGGTTCTTTTTCCCCATGGCGCGGCGGAGAATGTCGGCATCACCGAGCGAGTAGCCGGCGATCTTGTTCGAGATCTGCATCACTTGCTCTTGATAGAGGATGACGCCGTAAGTCTCCGAGAGCAGCTCTTCTAACTCGGGGAGATCATAGACGATCGGCTTGCGTCCGTGCTTGCGATCGATAAAGTCGGGAATCATACCGCCCTGTATGGGGCCGGGGCGGTAAAGTGCATTTAAGGCGCAGAGGTCTTCGATGCGATTGGGCTGGTAGCGCCGCAGAATGTCCTGCATGCCCGGCGATTCAAACTGAAAGACACCGCTGGTGAAGCCGTTGCTGAAGATCTTTGCGTAGGTTTCGGGGTCATCGAGCGGCAAGTCTTCCACTACGACCGTTTCGCCGCAGTACTTCCTGATCAGCTTCAGAGCCTCTTCGATAATGGTCAGGGTTGTCAGTCCGAGGAAGTCCATCTTAAGGAGACCGAGCTTCTCAAGGCCGACCATGTCGTACTGAGTTACTATTTCGTGCTTGTTGGTGACGTAGAGCGGTACCAGCTCGCGCAAGGGAACCGAGGAGATGACGACTCCGGCCGCGTGCATGCCGGCGTTGCGGCAAACGCCTTCGAGGCGAAGGCTAACGTCGAGGACTTCCTTGACTCGCGGGTCGCGGGCAGCAGCCTCTTTTAGCTCAGGATCCTCAATCGCTTTCTCGAGCTTTATGTTCAGCTGCTTAGGGACGAGCTTCGAGATGCGGTCCACATCGGCGAAGCTCATATCAAGCACGCGGCCGACATCTTTGATAGCCGCCTTGGCTGCGAGTGTGCCGAACGTAATGATTTGCGCTACTTGTTCGCGGCCGTACTTCTCGGTGACGTATTGAATGACTTCGCCGCGGCCCTTGGTGCAGAAGTCGATATCAATATCGGGCATGCTGACCCGCTCGGGGTTCAGGAAGCGTTCGAAGAGGAGACCGTACTCGAGCGGATCGACGTCGGTGATCTCCATGGCATAGCCGACCAGGCTGCCGGCGGCGGAACCGCGGCCCGGGCCGACGGGAATGCCGCGCTTCTTGGCGAACTGGATGAAATCCCAGACGATGAGGAAGTATCCCGAAAACTTCATCTGCTGGATCATCCCGATCTCGCGCTCGAGGCGTTCGATGTAGACGGGCACCGGATGTTTGAGCCGGCCATCGCGATGAAGCGCTTCCAGGCGCGGGCGCCGCTTCTCGAAGCCATCGCGAGCAATCAGTGCAAAGTAGGTATCGGCATTGTGCGTAGCCGGAACATCGAAGCGCGGGAAAGGATCCTTAACCTTCTCGAGCTTTACGTGGCAACGCTGGGCAATATCCCAGGTTCGATCGAGCGCATGCTCGACTTCGCCGAAGCGCGCCAGCATCTCGGAGCGCGATTTGACGTAGAAGTCAGGCGTGCTGAAACGCATGCGGTTCGCATCGGACATCGTCTTTCCGGTCTGGATGCAGAGCAGAATCTCATGCGCGCGAACGTCGTCGTGTGCCAGGTAATGAGCGTCGTTCGTGGCAACAAGCGGGATCCCCGTATCGGCAGAGAGTCGATTGATAAGCGGAAGAACCTGCTTGTCCTGGTCGAGCCCATGGTCTTGCAACTCCAGGAAGAAGTTATTTGCTCCAAAGAGATCGCAGTATTCGTTCGATAGGCGGCGAGCATCTTCGTAACGATCGGCCAGAAGGGTTTCGTTGACATCGCCGCGCAGGCAGGCCGACAAAGCGATCAGCCCTTTGGAGTGACGGGCGAGAAGATCCTTGTCGACGCGCGGTTTGTAGTAGAAGCCTTCGAGATAGCCGGTCGACACCAGCTGAATCAGGTTCTTATAACCCTCCTGGTTCTCGCAGAGAAGAACGAGGTGATTGTAGCGATCGGAGTCAGAGCGCGTCTTGTGGCCCTGCTGGGACACGTACACTTCGCAACCGATGATCGGGTGGATCCCCTCGTGAGAGGCCTCGTTATAAAATTCGACGGCACCGAACAGGTTGCCGTGATCGGTCATGGCGACGGCGGGCATCTCCTGCCGTTTAACGACATTGATCAGCTTTTTTACATCGCAGGCGCCATCCAGGAGCGAGTAATCGGTGTGACAGTGAAGGTGAACGAACGGGCGTTCGGGCATGCGGGTCAACCTTTAGTGTAACGAGTGAATCGCGGGAGGCAGCGTGGCCTAAAAGCGGGTCGAGCAGCAGCGTTATCGCACCTCACAACTCTTCAAAGTGCCGCCACTGCGTCCAAACGCCTGTTACTTTCTCCAGTGCTCTAGGTGTCTATTCGTCACCCGATCTTAATTGCTCTGTAACAGAGCTTCGGTAACTTAGGTTGAATTTCGGGGACTGAGTTCTCGCTTCAGGTGTGCTTCCGCATATCTGCGCCTCAAACTCTTAGCGCCCATAAGTCCTAGTTTTCAGGGAGATTATGAATAGAAGATCCATCGTGAGTGCACTGTGCGCGACGGTGCTGGCCGCCCAACTTGGGATCGCACAAACGGCAGCTACCGCACCCGCACTGACCATGAGCCAGCCGGTGACGGCAGCGGCAAGTACCGAAGACTTAAAGCAGCTGCGTGAAAGAATCACGCAGCAGGAAGAGCAGATCAGACGGCTTGAGCAGGCCGTCAGTGAACAGCAGAAGCTGCTGGAGCGGTCGATAGCTGCGAGCGCGCAGCAAACAAGCACCACTGCAACCGCGGATGGTACTAAGGTGGTGACGGCGAGTTCGACGAATGCCGGCGCACCACCGGTTCAGGTCATCCCGGCAGTGGGTGGGATGCGGCCTCTGGTTACGAGTACAAGAGCGACGCGAGCGGGCCAGCACACGACGACGACGCCACCTTCGAAACTTTCCATCAGCATCGGGAATACGACGTTCACGCCGCTAGGTTTTGTCGACGCCACGTTCTTCGGGCGCTCGAGCAATCTCGGCAGCGGTATCGGATCGAACTTCGGCAGCGTTCCTTACAACACTTCCGCCACCAGCCATCTTTCAGAAACCAATTTTTCGACGCAGAACTCGCGGATCGGCTTTCGTGTCGACTCAGAGGTAATGGGCGCGAAGGTGCTCGGCTACTTCGAAGCTGATTTCCTTGGCAATCAACCGACAACCGTGTTTGTAACCAGCAACTCCGATACTTTCCGCATGCGCAACGTGTTTGTTGATATTCAGAAGAATGGCTTCGAGTTTCTGGGCGGACAGGACTGGAGCTTGATGACGCCCAACCGCAAGGGACTCTCTCCATTGCCCAGCGACATCTTCTACACCCAGGACATGGATACGAATTATCAGGCGGGCCTGGTCTGGGCGCGCCAGACGCAGTTCAGATTTATCGCGCACCCGAACGCAAATCTTGCATTCGGTGTTTCGCTTGAAAATCCGGAGCAGTACCTTGGCGGGGCAAACGGATCGGGGTTGGCGGTTGTCCCAGCCGCTTACGCGACAGCTGCCAGCACTCAGTTCAACAACGGCGCAGGAACGAGCTATTCCGCTCCCAACCTTCACCCCGACATCGTGTTCAAGGGAGCTTACGACGCACATGTCGGCAGCAAGCTGATGCACGTCGAAGCAGCGGGCCTGGTGCGCAGCTTTAAATTTGCAGCACCTTTCGGGAAGCCGGTGACTTACAGCACTTCTACTGCGACCGCAGCATCGGGAGAAGTGAATGCGAATTTAGAAGTCGCAAAAGGATTCCGCCTGATTGCCAATACCTTCTTTGGGTCCGGCAACGGCCGATACATCTTTGCTCAGGCGCCAGATGCAGTGATTCGCGCGGACGGCTCGATCTCGCCGATTCACTCCTATTCGACAGTGGATGGCTTTGAAGCCACCATCAAGAAGAAGACACTCTTCTATGGCTACTACGGCGGTATCTTCATCGGACGGGATCAGATTTTCGATTCGACCGCGGCAGGAAGCACGCTGGCTAAGCCGGTTTATGTAGGGTACGGATTCAAGGGAGCGCCGAACAGCCAGAACCGAGCAATCCAAGAAGGGACGATAGGCATCGTCCAAACTCTGTGGAAGAACGAAAACTACGGTGCGCTTTCTCTGATAACGCAGTATTCGTACCTGACACGCAATCCATGGTCTCTTGCGACGGGAGCTCCGTCGGCGGCCCATACAAACATGTACTGGATTAATTTGCGGTACACACTGCCTTAGGTTTCAAACCCGGGGGGTAGGGAAGAGGGCATCGGCTGCGGCCGGTGCCTTTTTCTTTTTGAGGGGAAGATGTCGGTGACCCAAAATAAAAACGCCCCCAGCAGAGCCGGGGGCGTGGTTGATCCCGCTAGCGCGGGAGGTGATTTACTTCTTCTTCTTTGCTGGGGCTTTTTTAGTTGCCTTCTTAGAAGCAGCTTTCTTAGTTGCGTTCTTCATCGAGATGATTCTCCCTAAACGTAAATTTGCAATCTATTACAGATCGCAGCGTGATTCATATATAAGATTGTTCGCAAGAGAAGTCAAGAAAAAAATCGAGGAGGAGATCCGAAGGGAGTGGCCGGGGGACAAAGTGGAAACTGAAAAACGTAGGTAGAGGAATTTGTTTTACCCTGCAAGTGAGATGAAGCGGATAGTGGTTACGCTTGTGGCACTGATGCTGGCGGTATTGCTGTCGTTGGCGGGATGCTCCCGAAGACACCGGAAAATGAGCAGCGTTCCCCCGACTCCGCCTCCGAATCAGAATGCTCCGGTAACTGGTTATACCGAGACGGGAGTTGCGAGCTGGTATGGAATTCCGTTCCACGGACGGCGTGCGGCGGATGGAGAGATCTACGATATGGAGACGCTCGTCGCGGCGCATCGCCTGCTTCCCTTCAACACCTGGCTGAAAGTCACCAATCTCTCAAACCGCGAAACCGTAAACGTGCGAGTGATCGATCGAGGTCCGTTTGTTGATGGCCGGATCATCGATCTCTCAAAGGCGGCGGCGAGATCGATCGGACTTTTAGGGCCGGGGATTGGGACGGTTCGACTCGAAGTCATAGCCGCGCCCCATGATGTTCCCGCGAACGACTTCTATGCGGTGCAGACCGGCGCATTTTCAAATCGCGAGAGCGCGGAACAGCTTCGCCAGCAGTATGCGCAACGATTTGGCAACGCGAGACTGGCAGTGAAGCAAGCGCCCACTCCGATTTGGAGAGTGCTGGTGGGAAAAGAGTCGAGTGTTGAAGCGGCTCAGCAACTCGCGGTTGTACTTGGGGCAGAAAATAAGGGCGTGTTCGTCGTGCGATTGGACGAAACAGTAGTAAACACACCGGCGCAGGCCGAATGAAGTAACGCCGTAAAGCGTTTTGTGCCGGAGCGAGCGCAGACAAGCGGGTAAGGCGGCGAGCCGAGTGCCGGGCGGGAAGCCCGGAATGGCGGAGGCGAGATTTTACTAATCTCAGCGGCACTAGTTAAGGAGAAGCTTCCTCCCTGCCCCATTCATAACGTGCAACCGCAACTCGCCTCTGAATTTCCCCCTTTATCAACATTGATCGGCAACTCGCCGCAGATGAGGCAGGTTCACCGTTTGATCTCGCGCATGGGCCGGTCGCGATTTCCAGTACTGATCCTGGGCGAAACAGGGACGGGCAAAGAGGTGGTCGCGCGCGCCATTCACAACGTGCAAGGGCAGGGTCATTTTGTGGTGGTCGATTGCTCGTCGCTCGTTGGCCCGCTGATGGAGAGTGAATTGTTTGGGTATGCGAAAGGCGCCTTCACCGGCGCGCATACACAGAAGCTCGGGCTGCTGGATGCCGCGAACGGAGGCACTGCTTTTCTCGACGAGATCGGGGAACTGCCACTCGAGATGCAGATGAAGCTTTTGCGCGTACTGCAGGAAAAGGAATTTCGGGCGGTAGGCGGCTTGTCTCAACGGAGCTCTAACTTCCGGGTAATCGCGGCTACGAACCGCGACCTCGCGGCGGAAGTAAAAGCGAATCGCTTCCGGCAAGACCTCTTCTATCGCCTGAACGTGATGAAGGTAAGGCTGGCGCCCTTGCGTGAAAGGCGCGAAGATATACCCGTACTGGCGGAACATTTTCTCGCGAGGTATGGAAACGGCCATCGTCTGGCCACCGATACGATGGCCGCTCTAGAGGAGCATGACTGGCCGGGGAACGTGCGCGAGCTAGAGCACATGATTCAGCAGATGGTTGCGATGAACAGCGGCCCATGGCTGAGCGTGGGCGATATGCCGACAACAGCCGTAAATCGGAAGCTGGAGCAGGACATTTCTCGATCAGCCGACCCGGCGGCGATTTCGCCGGCACAGAGCAACGGCTCCCGCCCGCAATCCACGGTGATCCCTTTAGCCGACGTCGAGAAGAGAGCGATTCTCGAAGCGCTTGAATGTACCAAAGGCGATCGCACGCTGGCGGCGCATATGCTTGAAATCGGCAGGACCACGTTGTACCGCAAGCTGAAAGATTACGGCCTGTAAAACTGAGAGTTGCGCATTGCACTCGATGCCACGTACAGCGCCACTCCTGAACCTTCAGGGATTGCGGTCTACTCGCAACAGCTTCTCGGGCGATTGGCAGCGGGATATCCGGGCGACCACTTTATCCATTGCTACCGCAGCAAACAGTACAGACAGGCTGCGTTACCTTCGATGCCCAATGTCAGCCGCGCACTTCTGCTGCCGCCTTTCCCGACTTTCCGAGCAGATGTCTTTCACGCTTTGAACCAGAGAGTGGACCGCCGGCCAGCGAAGCGAGTGATCTCCACGTTTCATGATCTCTTCGTGCTGACTGGCGACTATTCCACACCCGCATTCCGGAAACGGTTCAGCGAGCAGGCACGAAGGGCAGTCGAACGCTCCGACCTGATCATTGCGGTTTCGAACTTTACCGCGAGGCAGCTGCGAGAACTGCTTCTCGTAGAGGAACAAAGAATCCGCGTGATACCTCATGGAGTAGTTCTGCCGGCCGATCTTCCGCGAGATGCGGAGCGCGAACCGTTGGTTTTATTCGTTGGAGCAATACAGGCGCGCAAGAACGTGACGGCTCTGGTGGAAGCTTTCGAGTCGATGTCGGCGCCATGGCGATTGGTGCTAGCTGGCGCGACCACCGGGTACCGGGCGCAACAAATATTGGACCGCATCGCCGCGAGCAAAAGCCGGGACCGGATTGAAGTAACGGGATATCTGCCTCAACATCGCTTAAAAAGTCTCTTGGCACGAGCATCGCTGTTCGCGTTTCCATCGCTCGATGAGGGCTTTGGTATTCCAGTTTTAGAGGCGATGGCGGCGGGAATCCCGGTGGTGACTTCCCGAACATCTGCGCTGGCCGAGATCGCGCATGATGCGGCTCTGTTAGTCGATCCGCACGAGACGGACGAGATCGCAAGCGCGCTCAATCGGCTGGCGACGGATCAGGAGTTACGGAAAGAGTTGGTCCACAAAGGCCGCATCAGGGCTGCAGAGTACACATGGGAGGAGGCGAGCGAGAAGACTTACCGGGTCTACCGCGAACTGGCAGGCTAAGCGGTCTACTTCGTCTCTTCTTCGACCGAGATCTTCAGCGCACGAAGGAACTTCTGATCTTGCGAGGTCAACCGGATCTTGCCGTTCGAATCGACTCTGACCGGGTGTGAACCGACGCGCTCATCGGACTCACTTTCCCCTTCTTCATCTCTTTTGTTGAAGCCAATTGTGGCTTCAAGCACCAGGAATACGTCATAACCCGCGCGTTTGATCTCGCCAATGGCGCCTGCGATGCGATCCGAATCGGAAAGGGACTCGTTGATCGCATTTCCTAGTTCCTGCATCAACTCTTTCAACTTATCGTCCAATATCGCCTCATTCCTGGCATCTTCAGATTATCATTCGCCCGAAGCTCATCGAAGTCGATCAACAAGAACGCGCTCAAGATACAAAGTGGTAGTGGGAGCCGCGGCAAGTTGGATTCAAAAATTTTGGGCGGTAGGACTCGTAAGGGGATAGGATTTCTCGAAGGCAGCGAGACAATCGCTCCCTGGCGGTCACGGCTCAGAACAAGCAAGAACTGCTCCCAGGGCGGTTGCGGCGCGGAAACGCTGCGGATGAGCGACTTAAATCTCCGAGTTCTTCTGCTCGTACGGGTGGGTCATATAGCGCCCGGCTTCTTCCTGCGCGCCACCAGAATTGTCGCGTGTCCGCACGGCTAGCTTGTACTCGTTCACTGCGCGATCACGCTGGCCGGTGACGTCGAAGATCTTACCGAGGTTCACGTGCGACCATACCTCGGTCCACTTGGGGTCGAGATCACCGTTGATAGCAGCGCGGAATTCGTTGGCGGCAGATTGAAAGTTGTTCTGCTTGAAAAAGAGCTCGGCAATCCGGTAATGAGCGAGCGAACTATTCTTGTGGACGTCGAGCGCGCGCTGGTACTCCTTGAGAGCATTGGCAAAATCGTTGATCTCTACGAATTGCTCGCCCCGGCGGATCGCCACCGCGATTTGCGTACTAGGATCAAGCCGGAGCAGGACGTGATTAGGATCAAGCGTGAGCTTACGCGGCTTGCCGAACGTATCAACGCTGAATTCGGAAGACGTCCCGGTTACTTCGATGACCTTGTTTTCAGGATTGCCCTCGGTTTCAATACGCAGCGCTACGGGCATGCGAAAGGTGTCCAAATCCTGATTGATCTTGCCCACCACGCGGAAGCCTTGCTGAGTGCGGAACACCGTGTATTCGAGCTTGAACTCCGGCGAACCGCTCGACTCAAGCCATTGAACGAAGAAGTAACGGAGATCCTGTCCCGAGACTTGCTCCATTACTTTCCGGAAATCCTCGGTATTGGCGGATTGCCAGTTGTACTTGTCCAGAAAGCTATGCAGACCTTTTTTGAAATTGGCATCGCCGATTACGCTGCGGAGCATGTTCAGAATTGCTGCGCCTTTGGCAGCAGTCAAGGCCCAGTATTCGGGCGAGTAATCCTCCAGCCTGGCTGCTTGCAGCACGGGCGGATCGCGTACGGTGAGCGCTTCAACATAGGTATTTTTGATTTCGGCTTCCGCAGCCCCAGACCCGGTGGTGTGCTCCATGTACAAGAGCTCTGAGTAACGCGCCGGGCCGTTATCGAGCCAAAGATGGTTACGATTGGTGGGGGAAACCAAGACTCCCCACCACTGGCGCGAAAGCTGGTTCGTCAAAACGCGAACGTTGACTTGTTTCGAGATCGCGCCCGGCGCAAAAAAGAGAACGCCCGGGGCTGAGTACCCGTTAACGGCGCCAGACTCCGTCTCGACGAGTGTCAGATTAGCTTGCGGCGCAAGGCCGTACTCGGAAGTGAGAAAGCCCATGATCTTGCCGGTTTCTTCCCCGTAGGCTTGAGCGTTGGCGGCATGCGCCGGGTGGAAGAAGATGCGCGTCGTAATGCCTTGTGAGCTGACCCGAGTGCCCTCTCCCTTAACGAGGGCGACGCTGCCAGGGAAACTGGCTTTCTCGTAGTGGAAAGTGTAAGTCGTTCCGCCGTTCTTCGCTGCATCCGTTTTTGAATCGCCGCTGGCGATCACGTTGTACTCCGATGGAGCGGTGATCTTGAGATCCGCAGCAAAGCGGTTAATCGTGTAATTACTGACTGGAAACCAACGGGCGGGATAGAGGAGATAACCGTAGTCGGGATGAAGACCTGCGAACTTTATGCCAGGGACGGGGGAATCTTCGTTGCCGGTCAGCTTGCCATCGTACGCGACTGAGATCTGGGAAGGTTGACTCTTCTGCAAGCCAGCGGGAAAACTGATGTGCAAGGTGAAGTCCTGCGCATTGCGGGAAGTCGCGAGAGGCTTGCCAGCTGCGTCGACCGCCTTCGAAACGGTAAGGGCATTGTTCAGCTCGAAGACTGCATCGTTGGTATTTTCCAGCGGAGTGAAGTCAATCTTCGCGGTGGCCGAGATCGATTGCGTGCGGGGATTGACCTCTGCCTCGATTGTGTACTTCTGGACTTGAATGCCCGCGCGCTTCTCCTGCGGCCAGCCAATGCCGGCCGACGCACAAAAGAGGATTACGCAAGAGAGAATGCGCTTCATCTTTACTTATTGTCTCCCGATGGCAGCCGCCAGCCACGCTCGGACTGGGCTGAGGGTGCGTGAATAGCGGACGCGATGGCGGCAGCGGCCCTTTCCAGAGGATCGCAATCGCTGCTTAAAGCGAGACGCACCTCGGCCAGATCTGTCCGCATGCGCTCAGCAGTTCCCGTCTCGCTCAACAGCTCCCGCGCCGCGCCGGATATGTTGAGCGCAGTCATATCCTGCTGGATGAACTCAGGGACAATCCGGCGGCCGGCGACTAGGTTGACCATTGATAAGAAGGGAACTTTAACCAGGCGACGCCCAGCGTGCCAGCTGAGCGGGTTTACCTTATAAAACGTCACCATGGGGGTACCGAGTACAGCGGCCTCGATCGTTACCGTACCGCTTGCCGCCAATGCCAGATCGGCATGCCCAATACAATCCCATGTCTCGCCTGTAATTACTTTGATGGATAAGGCGCTCAGGGGTTCCCGAAAACTTTGTAAAGCGGCGTGTGTCGCAAACCCTTTGGGCGTGGCCAGAATAAAGGACAGGGATGACTGAGCGCGGAGGGTAGCCACTGTTTCGAGAAGAACCGGCATGTGGCGGCAGGCTTCTCCGGCGCGGCTGCCCGGGAGCAGGACAACCAGCTGCTTTTCGGCAGGAAGATCATGCTTCATAAAGAATTCGCGACGCGCAACCTGGGTACGAACAATTTTTGCGAGTGGATGACCTATATAGTCGGCGTTGACGCCGCGCTCGCGAAACCAGGGCTCTTCGAAGGGGAAAAGACAAAAGAGCTTGTCGACCCGGCGGCGGATTATGTTGACACGGCTCTGGCGCCAAGCCCAGACCTGTGGAGCAACCAGGTAGAAAACCGGAATCCCGAGACGCTTCAGGTGGCGCGCGAGACGGAGATGAAAGTCGGGGCTATCGGTGAGCAGGGCCGCCACCGGCGGATGCCGTTCGACGTAGCGAATGAGGGATCGATACTCGCGATAGATTCCGGGAAGGCTTCCGACGACTTCAGCGAGGCCGACGACCGCGAGTTTCGAAGCATCGATGACGGGATGGACGCCTGCTGCCTGGAGCCGCGGGCCAGCGCAGCCGTAGAATCGAAGCTCGGGAAGCGCGCGGGAAAGGTGATTTACCACGCCCGCAGCGTACATGTCGCCTGAGGCTTCGCCTGCGGACACTAGGAATTGCACGCGTGTTTCCTCGATTTTAGCAGCGGCTGTCTAGCATCGATATATGGCTCGGGGTGCGCCTCCCCCCAGGTTCGCTCTGCTAGAATCGAGGTCGAAAACGTAGATGTCCAGTCAACGAGAGCCGACTCCTGCCGTTCCGGCTCCAAGCAGCTTGGTGCGAGTGAGCGTCGGGCAGTTCGCGGAAAAGTTCAGGAGCGAAGTGATTCCCCTGAGCAACACCTTCGGCTATTTCTGCGCTTCCGTGCCGATGAGCGAGGAAGTGGTTAAGGAATACCTGGAAGAACCAATCGCGGCATTGCCTGCTGCCTTAGCGGCGATGCTCCCCAGAGTGTCAATTCTGCTGGTGCCTTACCTGGAGCGTTCGCTCGAGAAGGGTGTTCTCCAAACAAGCCGGAAGAAGCGCAGGGGCTCCGAGAGAGCGGCCGACTTTGTGGTGGCGGAGCGCCCCGCCGACGGTCATCAATCCTGGGCCTCGCAGGTCAGCTTCGAAGACGAGACGGTGCTGGTGTTCGCTCTGAAGGAGCAGGACGTGGCCGAATATCACTACCGGCTCTACCGGCGGATAGCGGCACTCGTACTGGAGCACTGGTCAGTGGAAGCGGCAACAGCTTACAAGCTGCTGATTCGCGACGAGCTAACGGCGGGCGTTCACGGCGAAGTGGATGACGATAGCTGGCAGGCGAAACAGACGCTACTCCGGCGGCAAACGAACGTTAAACGCGAGAGCACGCTCTTTGCCGATTATGTGCGCCAATCCTTTATAGATACGCTCACACTCTACCTGCATGGGATTTGCTGCGACATCGATGTGGAGACCGGCCCAAGGCAGCTGCCCAGCCGTTATCTACGCAAGCGCTTAAATGTTCTGAAGATGCTTTATCCGCCGCCGGCCGGCTATGCGGTGTTCCCGGAAGACGCCGAGAAAAGCAAAGCGTCCGGCTAGGCTGCGGCCGTATCCAACAATTTTTGTAAGATCCTGATGGCTGCTTCTTTGCCGCGCATGCCGATTTCATTGTGCGGTCCGACACAGCTCGGGCAACCGCCTTCGCAGCGGCAGCCGACGGCGAGATCGAGCGCGGCTTGCAAGAGCTCCTGCTTGCGCCGGAAGAGCGGATCGCTCTGGCCGATACCGCCCGGATAGTTGTCGTAGAGAACAACCTCCGGTTCAAATACGGTGCTGTCCTGGGCAGAGTCGTCGAGGACGGCCACGGCGAGATCACGCGGATCGCTGAGCAGCAGCACCGAACCGATCGTTTTTAAGATGTTGCCCAGGCCGTGCAAAGCATCCTGCAAATCGGAGCGCGACAAGTCCTGAAAAGCATCGAAGAAGCCGGTGCGAAAGTGCAGCCAAAAAGCAGTGGTGTGCATTTCCTGCTCCGGTAAAGACAGGATCCCGGCTCCGACATTTTCGAGCGTGTAAAACTTGATTTTCTTGAAGCCAACTACCTGGCGCTTCACCCGCACCTCGCCATGAGCAGCGTCGGCGTTCCCGCTATCCGGAAGCGGCGAGGTTTCGAAATTGGCGAGCTCGCTGACTTGCGTGTAGACGATCGCGTCAGTGAAGTAGTCTGAATCGACCTGGCGAACGAAAGCCTTACGTCCATCGAAGTCCAACTTTTCGACCTGAAACTGGCGCGCGTCGTGCAGATAAATCGCTTTTTCGTGCAGCGTAGTCAGCGCTGAAGGGAAATCGACTTCGCCGATAATCCGGTGGTCATCGGTGATGTCGACGATGAGGAAGTTGTCGCTTGACACGGCGCGCAGACTGACAGAATCGGCCGGGTAACTATCGCTTACCCAGTGCCAGCAATCGGCCGAGTGATGCAAGAGGCGCAGATCCTCTTCGAGAAAACGGCAGAGTTTCGAGAGGTCGGGATTCCCAAATCGCTCGCCTTCGCGAATGGGAAGCTCGAAGGCAGCGCACTTGAGGTGACTGAGAAGGATCTCGAGGTTATCGGCATTGATGTGAGCTTCTTCCGGTGAAGCGCCGAAGAAGTAGTCGGGGTGCTCGACGATGTACTGATCGAGCGGCGCGCTGGAGGCCACCAATACCGCGAGCGAGGAGGAAGTGCGCCGGCCCGCGCGTCCGGCCCGCTGCCAGGTGGAAGCGATGTTGCCGGGATAGCCGGCGAGGACCACGTTATCGAGCGAGCCGATATCGACCCCGAGCTCGAGGGCGTTGGTAGAGACGACGGCTCGTATGTCGCCGCTCCTCAGACCACTCTCGATCTTACGCCGCTCTTTTGGCAGATACCCGCCACGATAGCCGCGGATGGCTTCGTGCGAAAAAGGCAGCTGCGAGCAGGCATCTTTCAAATAGGTAGTGAGAACTTCGGTGGCGAGCCGGTTATTGGTGAAGACCAGAGTCTGACCGTTTTGCCGGATCAGTTCGAGTGCGATGCGGCGAGATTCATGGAGGTAACTGCGGCGGATGCCGAGCTGACGGTTCACCACAGGCGGATTGTAGAAGACAAAATATCTATCGCCGGACGGCGCGCCATTCTCGGAAACGAGCTCGAAAGATTGGCCGGTGATGGACTCGGCAAGCTCTTTGGGATTCGCGATGGTGGCGGAGCAGCAGATAAATTTCGGCTTCGAGCCGTAGAAATCGCAGATGCGCGCCAGGCGGCGCAGGACATTGGCCAGATGGCTGCCGTAAACGCCGCGATAGTAGTGCAACTCGTCGATGACGAAGTATTCGAGATTTTCGAAGAGCTTCGCCCATTTGGTGTGGTGCGGAAGGATGCCGGTGTGCAGCATGTCCGGATTGGTGAGAACGACGTTTGCTTTATCGCGGATCGAGCGGCGTGCGTCTTGTGGCGTGTCGCCGTCGTAGGTGTGACAAGAGATGGGACCGCCTATCGAATCGTTGAGGCGCTGAAGTTCGAGGCGTTGATCTTCGGCCAGCGCCTTGGTCGGGAAGAGATAAACGGCGCGAGCGCTTGAATTTTCGAAAATCGACTGAACGACAGGCAGGTTGTAGCAAAGAGTCTTGCCGCTGGCGGTGGGCGTGACAACAGCGACGTTCCTGCCGGCCAGAGAGTGTTCGATGGCGGCGGACTGGTGTTCGTATAAATGATCGATGCCGCGGGCCTGCAGCGCCTGCCGGAGTTTCGGAGTGAGGCGTTCGGGAAAGCTGCCGAATCTGGCGACCTTGGCGGGCTGGTGCCGGATGGCGCGGATGGGCGAGCCATCTTCCAGCATCGATTTTTCGAAGCGCGTAATCAGGGCCGGAACAGCGGACTGCGATTGAAGGGAAAGGGTATCCTGCGGCGCGGCGGCCTCTTCGAAATTCAGTGCGAGATTGGTGTTCATTCGCCTTTTGTTCTTCTACTCACCGTAACCGAGATCGGTGCGGAGAACAAGAGAGAATTTCAAGCGACCGTCAAGCCAGCGAGCTTTTGAACTGTCTCAAATGTGTCGGACTCGGCGGCAGTTTTGTCGGGACGATAGCGCTTGACACGCGCAAATCGAAGAGCCAAGCCACTCGGGTAGCGGGAGCTGATCTGGATTTCGTTGAAGGCGATCTCGGCGACAATTTTCGGCTCGAGATAAACGGCGTACTTATCGCGCGCCAGTTCAATCTTCTGAAACTCGGCGGTTTGCCAGGCGAGCATTTCGTCAGTCAACCCTTTGAACGTCTTGCCTAACATGGCGAAGCCGCCCTTGTGTGTATCGCGAGCGCCGAGGTGGAGGTTGCTGAGCCAGCCCTGCCGGCGTCCGTTGCCCCACTCGGCCGCAAGGATAACGAGATCGAGGGTGCGGGCCTGCTTGATCTTCAACCAGCTTTGGCCGCGCGAACCTGCCGCGTAGGTCGAATCGCGAGCCTTTGCCATGACGCCCTCGTGCCCGCGAGAGAGCGCACCATGCAGGAACTCTTCCGCTAAAGCGGCATCGGCCGTAAAGAGGTGCGGGACGAGATTATTTTCCGGGGCGAGGCTTCGCAGCTCCTCGAAGCGCCTGGATTGAGCCTCATCGACAACTGACTGGCCGTTGAGATACAGGAGGTCGAACCAGAACGGAGTCATAGGCAGCTCGGTCAGCAGCTGATCCACATTCAGTTTGCGGCCGAAACGGCGCATCGAGACTTGAAAAGGCTGCGGGCGGTTATTGGCGTCGAGGCTGAGGACTTCGCCATCGAGGATGAGTTGAGCGGCCGGCAACGCACGTACGGCCTGCGCGATCTCGGGCACTGCAGCGGTGACGTCATTGGAGCCGCGCGAATAGATGACAACCTGATCGCCCGATTTATGAGCCTGCACGCGAGCGCCATCGAACTTGTATTCGAGAGCAGCTTCGCCCAATTCGCCGAGTGCCTCGGCGACATCCTCGGCGGTTTGCGCCAGCATCGGCTGCACTGGGGTAAACAGTTGGATATCGAACTGCGAGAGCCCGGCTTCGCCCAGTTCCATGACGGCGCGTGCCACGCTGGCTGACCCGCCGCCCATCATGGCCGCCCGGCGGATCCGGTCGACACTAACGCCCGAGGCCTTAGCGAGAGCTTCGAGCATGATGCCTTCGAGCGCACCCTGCCGGATTTCGCCAACCAGTAAACCGGAGAGAAACTGCTGCTCTTCCCGGGTCGCCCGGCTAAAGAAGCGGGCCAGCAGATCGCGCTTGCGCGCTTCGGAACCCGATCCACTCACCTGCATGAGTTCGTCGAGGATGCTATTTACTTCGAGCAACTCAATCCCGCCGGTTTCGACGGCTGGCCCAGCGGCGGCGCGAAGGGTTGCGTAGCCGATTCCGATACGGCCTTGCGGTGTTATGCCGGAGAGATAGGCTGTAGCGATTCCGATCTCTTCCCGAACGAGCCGTCGAAGCAAGGTTGCGAGCAGATCAATCTTCTCGAGGCGTTTGCTTGTCGCACCTACGCGGCGAGACGTTTCGACTACGTCGGCTAACAACATATTGACTGAGTGAGGCTCGACGGATCGCGCCTGACCTACTTAAATTGCTCGTCCAACTCCACGCGATAACCCGCCACGAGTGCATTTGTCTCGTTCGCCATACCGATAATCGCCATCAGCTCCCCGAACATCTCGTCGGTCATTCCCTTTTTGCGGGCCGAAACGCTGTGGGAGGCAACGCAGTAGCTGCACTGGTTGGTCGTGCTGACGGCGATATAGATCAGTTCTTTGGTGAGCGGATCGAGTGCCCCGCCCGGCGCCATGATCTGCTTGAGGCTCTCCCAGGTGCGGCGTAGCGTGGCGGGGTCACGGGCGATGGCTTTCCAGAAGTTGTTGACATCGTCAATCTTCCTGGTTGTTTTGATGTCGTCATAAATGGCGCGCACCTCGGGGCTTGCGTCGTTGTACTCGATTAAGTTCGTCATTTTGCCTTAAGACTTGCCGATCAAAATACCTGCGATGAACACCGTGACGCCGCCGACGATCACCTGCAGAGCGGCACGCAGCAGCGGGGTATCCATGTAATGCTGGCGCACCCAACTGATGACGCCGAGTTCGACCACAACCACGGCAATGGCAACGGCGGTGGCGTTTTGAAAATCGCTTATCAGATAAGGAAGCGTGTGACCGATGCCGCCGACGAACGTCATTGCGCCGGTAACGCAACCGCGAACCAGGGGCCGGCCGCGCCCGGTGAGCGCGCCATCGTCTGAGAGCCCCTCGGCGAAGGCCATGGAAATTCCGGCGCCGACCGAAGCGGCCAGCCCGACCAGGAAAGCGTCATGTGTTTTGTGGGTAGCAAAAGCGGCTGCAAACAGGGGAGCAAGGGTAGAAACAGAGCCGTCCATCAACCCGGCGAGTCCCGGCTGAACGAACTGGAGCAGGAACACGCGGCGAGCGGCCTCTGTCTCCCCGGCTCGCACGGCGGGCGTGATGTGACGTTCCTCCATCGCTTCGGCCGCGGCACTGTGTTTCGCTTCGGCTTCGGCCAGATCGCCAAGAAGCTTGCGGGTAGAGGCATCGGTTGTTTTCTGTAGCGCGAGCGAGTAGAAGCGGCGAGTCTCGCCCTCCATGGATTCGATGGCTTTGCGAACGGCGTTCGGGCCGATCGGCTTGATGAGCCAGACGGGCTGGCGCGAAACGAACCCTTTCACATCCTGACGGCGGATGAGCGGCAGGCGATCTCCGAAGCGGTTTCGATAGAGCTCGATCAAACTGGCGCGGTGGCCGGATTCTTCGGCCTGCATTTCTTCCAGTACGCGGGCCGTAGAAGGGTAAGTTTCGCGAAGTTCCTCGGCAAATTCGCCGTAGATCCGGCCGTCTTCTTCCTCGAGTGAGACAGCCAGTGCGAGGATTTCGCGTTCGGTCAGATCTTGAAAGTTCTTCGCCATATCGGGGAGTACGGATTCCGCCGGATGGCGCTGGCAGAAGGCCGCACCGCTATCTTAGCGAGATCGAAAACGCGCTAAAGGACAATGGAAGTAGCTCCCCTTCATGTTGGATCGCATTTCCGTGCATGGCGCACGCCAGCACAACCTAAAAAATATCAACGTCGAGATTCCACGCAACACGTTCACCGTGATTACGGGCCTCAGCGGATCGGGCAAGAGCTCGCTTGCCTTCGACACGATCTATGCGGAGGGCCAGCGCCGGTATGTGGAGACGCTGTCGCCGTATGCGCGGCAATTTCTGGACCAGATGGAGCGGCCGGAGGTGGATTCCATCAATGGATTAAGCCCGGCTATTTCGATTGAGCAGAAAACGACTTCGCGGAGCCCACGCTCGACCGTCGGGACAGTCACCGAGATTTACGATTACCTGCGGCTGCTATTCGCCTCCGCCGGAGTGCCGCATTGTCCGATCTGCGGAGCCGAGATCACGCGCCAGTCGCCGACGCAAATTCTCGAACAGGTGTTTAGCTTGCATCAGGGTGAGCGGATCATGATTCTCGCGCCCATTGCGAGAGGCCGAAAAGGAGAGTACAAGAAAGAGCTCGAAGCGATTGCGAAGGGCGGCTTCCGGGCGCGCATCGATGGGGAGTTGCGGACGTTAGATGAGCCGATAAAGCTCGAAAAGCGCAAGAACCACACGATTGAAGTGGTGATCGATCGGCTGGTTGTGAAGCCCGGGATCGAGCAGCGTCTGGAAAGTTCGATTCAGACCGCTCTCAAGTGGGCGGATGGGCTGGTTATCGTCGCTGCGGTCGACGGGCCAGAGAAGTTGTATTCGGAAAAGCTGGCTTGTCCGAATGACGGCACCAGCATTCCGCAGTTGGAGCCGCGTTCTTTCTCTTTCAACAGCCCGTACGGGGCGTGCGCGACCTGCAAAGGAGTAGGCAGCACGTGGGCTTTCGACCCGGTGAAAGTGATCTGCGATCCTTCGAAGCCGCTGCTGGATGGCGGTTTGGGCCCGGGTTCCAGCTCGTCTTACATGACGACGGCGCTGACCGAGATGGCGGAGGAGTGCGGAATCGACCTGGCGACACCTTTCGAATCGCTTCCGAAAAAGACGAGGAATCTGCTGGTGCACGGCAATAGCGAGCACGCGGGCATACTAAAGACTCTCGATGAGAATTATGCGCGGTCGAGCGAAGGCTACCGCGAGTGGCTGATGGACTACATGTCTCCCACGCTTTGTCCAGAATGCAAAGGGCGGCGATTGAAGCCTGCCAGTCTGGCGGTGCAAGTGAAGGGGCTCTCGATTGCCGATCTGACGGCCATGCCCATCGCGCGCGCTATGCCGCTGGTAGAGAAGTGGGTCTTCACTGATCGTGAGCTGCAGGTTGTAGGACGCGTCAGGGAAGAGATCAAAAACCGGCTGCAATTCCTGTGCGCGGTCGGACTTGATTACTTGAGCCTTGATCGCTCGTCGGCGACTCTTTCCGGCGGCGAGGCGCAGCGCATCCGGCTGGCGACGCAAATCGGTTCGAAGCTGCGCGGAGTGTTGTACGTGCTGGATGAACCATCGATCGGGCTGCATCCGCGAGACAACGACCGGCTGCTTGACACGCTGCATCATCTGCGCGACCTGGGCAACACGGTGCTGGTAGTGGAGCATGATGCCGAAACGATCGAGCGCGCGGATTACGTAATTGATCTGGGTCCGCGGGCAGGACGGCTGGGCGGAGAGCTGATGGCGCAAGGCAGTCCGGACCAGATCAGGCAAACACCGCAATCGCTGACGGGCGAGTATCTTTCCGGAAACGTTTTCATTCCGACGCCGCTTGTTCGACGGCGTGGAAACGGGCTCACTCTTACCGTGAAAGGCGCCACCGAGCACAATCTGAAAGGGCTCGATGTCGATTTCCCGCTGGGGACGCTTACCGTGGTCACCGGCGTTTCAGGCAGCGGCAAATCCACCCTGGTGCACGACATTCTTTACCGGGCATTGGCGAAAGAGGTGTACGGGTCGAGCCAGGAACCGGGGGCGCACGAGGCGATTCTTGGGCTGGCGAATATTGACAAGGTGATTGAGATCGATCAAGCGCCCATCGGCCGTACTCCGCGCTCGAACCCGGCGACTTACACGGGAGTGTTCGGGCCGATTCGTGATATTTACGCCATGCTGCCGGAAGCTCGCGCCAGCGGCTACAAAGCCGGGCGCTTCAGCTTCAACGTAAAGGGCGGCCGATGCGAAGCCTGCCAGGGCGATGGACTGAAGCGCATCGAAATGAACTTCCTGCCGGACGTCTACGTAACCTGCGACGTGTGCCGCGGGCGGCGCTACAATGCGGAGACTTTGCAGGTGAAATATCGCGGTAAGAGCATCGCGGATCTGCTCGAATCGACCGTAGACGAGGCGCTCGAGATTCTGTCGAACATCCCGCAGATCCATGCCAAACTGAAGACGCTGGCGGAGGTGGGACTCGGCTATCTGCATCTGGGCCAATCGTCCACTACGCTTTCAGGAGGCGAAGCGCAGCGCATCAAACTCGCCAAAGAATTGAGTAAGCGGCAGACGGGGAAGACTTTCTATCTGCTGGACGAGCCTACGACGGGACTGCACTTCGAAGACGTGCGGCACTTACTCGATGTGCTGCAGAGATTGGTGGATTTGGGGAACACTGTGCTCGTGATCGAGCATCACCTGGACGTGATTAAGAGCGCCGACTACGTGATCGACCTGGGGCCGGAGGGTGGAGAGGCAGGCGGGCAGATCGTGGCAACCGGCACGCCTGAGGACTTACTTCACAGCACCCGGAGTCACACGGCGGAGGCGCTGCGGAAAATGATGAAGGCGCACCATCATGCTGCCTGAAGAGATCGAGAGCGGAACTCCGGATACGCCGGAGTTCGTCGAGCCGCCTGCCGCCGCTTTGCCGGCGAGCGAACCCTTCTGGAGTTATGCGGACCTGGCGCTGGTAGTGGGGCTGCTGTTTGCATTCAGCGCGATGCTTGTTTTTGGAGTCGCGATGCTGGCGATCCCGTACCCCAAGCTGCGCACTGATCCGACCCCGCTGGCGCTTCCCGTGCAAATCGTGTTCTACGCGGGCCTGTATGCCAGCTTCCGGCTCACGCTTGGATTGCGTTATCGAAAGCCTGTTTTCTCTTCTCTCGGCTGGCGGCGGAGTGGGTTCAATCTGGGCTGGGCGGCAGGGGGCGGCGTTCTGCTCGCCATTGTGCTCTCTTTGCTGGGCGCTTTGCTTAAGACACCGAAAATCCCCTCGCCTTTCGAGAAGTTGACCAGCACTCGTTTGATGTTTGTGTTCTTTGCCCTGGTGGCCGTGGTGCTGGCGCCGCTCTTCGAAGAACTTTTTTTCCGCGGGTTTCTGCAGCCGTTGTTTTCACGCACGTTCGGAACGATCGCAGGCATTGTCATTACAGCTGCGGCGTTTGGCGCGCTCCACGGGTTCGAGTATTCGTGGGTTTGGCAGTATGCGCTCTTCATTTCGCTGGCGGGAGCGGTGTTCGGTTGGCTGCGGGCGCGCACCGGCTCGATCATTCCGTCGATGGTGATGCATGGCTGTTTCAACGCGGTTTCCGTGATCGGCCTCGCTTTTGGAAAGGATATTTAGACAAATGGCTGACGCCCCTGTTCTGGTGAGGAGCAAAGTGGAAACGATCGAGTGGACTCTCGACGGCGTGGTGATGATCGACCAGACGCGTCTGCCGCTTGAAGAGGCGTTCGTCACCTGCCGCAGCTACATTGAAGTGGCGGACGCGATTCGAAACATGGTGATCCGCGGGGCTCCGGCGATCGGTGTTGCCGCTGCGATGGGTGTGGCACTGGGCGTTTTACATGCGAGCGATCCTGATGCCGAGATGCCGGTTATTTGCGACACGCTGGCAAAGACACGGCCCACGGCGGTGAATCTTTTCTGGGCCATAGACCGGATGCGACGCGTTTACTTGTCCGTCCGGCATCTTGGGCTGGAAGAAGTGCGCGAGTGGATGATTGCGGAAGCGAAAGCGATTCGCGAAGAGGACATCGCCATCAACGAAGCAATCGGGAAGAATGGCGCGGTACTGGTTCCGGATGGCAAGACGGTCCTGACGCATTGCAACGCGGGAGCTTTAGCAACCGCCGGCTATGGAACGGCGCTCGGCGTGATCAGGGCGGCGGTGGAATCAGGCAAGAAGATTGATGTTTTCGCCGACGAGACCCGGCCCTTTCTGCAGGGTGCGCGTCTGACGGCGTGGGAGCTGCAGCGCGAGGGCATAGAGACCACGCTGATCACCGACAACATGGCCGGCCACTTTCTTAAGAGTGGACGGATCGGATGCGTAGTGGTGGGGGCTGACCGGATCGCCGCCAACGGAGACGTCGCTAACAAGATCGGAACGTACGGGGTCGCGGTGCTGGCCAAAGAAAACGGCATCCCGTTCTATGTCGCGGCTCCGATTTCGACCCTGGACCTGACGCTCGATTCCGGAGATCGCATTCCGATTGAGGAACGCGCTTCAAGGGAAGTGACGCATATGCAAGGCGTGAGCATTGCACCGGAAGGAATCATGGTAGCCAATCCTGCCTTCGATGTAACGCCGAACCGGTATGTGTCGGCGATTATCACGGAACGCGGCTTGGCGCGTGCGCCCTTCACCGAGAGTCTGCGGAAGTTAGCTTCTCGAACAGAAGCTTGAAGCCGTTCAGGCCTCTGCGGCCAGCTGCGCCTGGTCGAGTTCAATCTCCTCCGGCACGTCTTCAGCCGCTTCAACTTTGGACAAGCCGAAACGCTGTGCCACGTCGGGGGCATAGCGGAGAAGGTCCTGCCGGAGCCGGAGAACCGCTAGATCTTTCGTTTTTGCCTCGAGCATCACGTCGGCTTGCATCTCAGGCAAGGACCGAAAGAAGCTAATGAACTCCCATGGATGAACGAAGTCGGCGTGACCCGTCCAGACGGGAGCTTGCAGAACAACTTTCTTCTTGCCTGTCTTACGATCCTTCCTCTTCACTTCGCGCATCTCTGTGCGAGGTGAGGAAATGTGGATCTTCGGGCGAACCTTCAAAGGCCAGGTGCGCAGGTATTTTTCAAGAGTGGGCTTGAGCTCCAAGCCTTCCGGGTTGAGGCACCAGAAGTGCTGCAGATCGAAGATCAGCCGAACGCCAGTCCGCTGATGAATGGCCAACACGTCGGCAGCGCTGTAGCGAAGGTCGTCATGTTCGAGAACCAGCCGCGCCCGCACCCGTTCCGGCAGCATTTCCCAGGTTCGGCACCAGCGGTCGATCCCGCTAGCGGTGTCACCGTAGAGACCGCCGACGTGGATCACCATCACTGCCTCCGGGCCAAGCTCCATGCGGTCGAGGATCTCGGCCTGAATGCGAAGGTCCCAAATACTCCTGTCGCGCAGCGCTGGTTCCGGGCTGTTCAGGACGATGAATTGAGACGGGTGAAAAGACAAGCGCAGGTCAAGTTCCCCGGCGCGGCGTCCAATCTGTTTCAGCTCCCGATGGCACTCTTGGACCTGATTGTGGAATTGGCTGAGATCCGGATGAGTAGCATACGGCGCAAGGTCTGAAGCCATGCGGTACATGCGGATCGATTTTGCCTGCAGGTAGTCGAAAATCTGGCCGAGATATTCGAGCGAGACGCGGAGATGGGGGTTGGACTGCCAGCGCCGGGTATCGTTACTCTTGAGGCCCGGCGTGCCGAGAACTTTTACGGGAAAACCGAGACGGAGGCTCACCTGCGTTCGATGCCGGAAAGGGCGAGATTGTTATTCTTGAAGCAGTTGTTCCGCCTCAGTCCCGGCTGCGTTCGAAAAGCAATGGTCATATGCGTATCCTAAGCCGGGCCATATTTCGAGAAGTGTTTACGAGTGCGCTGCTCGGCACTTTGCTGTTTGTTTTTGTTCTGTTTTTGCGGACAATCGAGCGGCTCTCATCTCTCTTGGTTAAAACCTCGGCGCCTCCCGAGGTGGTCGCCAGACTGCTGCTGTACGCGCTGCCATCGACTCTGCCCTTCGCGCTGCCCCTGGGTGTGCTGGTCGGAGTTTTGATTGGCTTGAGCCGGATGTCGGCCGACAGCGAGATCACGGCCATGCGCGCCTCGGGTGTCTCGAGCGCGACTGTCTTGCGACCGGTGCTTGCCTTTGCATCGGCTGCCCTGATACTGACAGCGCTTGCCTCCCTTTGGTTGACGCCGCTTTCGCTGCACCTGGAATCTAAAGTCGCGAAGAACTTTGCGGCGGCACAGCTCACGGGAAACATCGAGTCGCGAATCTTTGACGAGCAGTTTCCGAATATTGTGCTCTACGTGGCAAACGTGAGCGCTGTCGGCCAACAGATTTACTGGCACCAGGTGTTTATTGCGGACGTGACGCCGGGTGACGAACTCGAGCGGCAGGGAAAGAATCGCGGCGCCGGTCCTCGCATAATCGTGGCGGAGGAGGCGATACCGCATCCTGATGCGGCAAACAACCGCATCATCCTCGATATGCGGAATTTCCGATCTTCGGAGCGGGACAAAGAAGGCAAAGTCGTGACCACGATAGCGCCTACGCAGGTAGAGACGCTCCAGGCCCAGAAACAGGAAGAGCTGCAGGTAAACAAGACAGTGCAGGAAATGGATACGGGCCCGCTGTATAAGCGCGTGTATCGCCGCCACGATCTCTCTCGCGAAGAGTATGTTGATGCGGCGATTGAGCTGCACCAGCGTTTCGCTTTGCCGCTGGCCTGTATTCTTCTATCGCTGGTTGGAGTGCCGCTCGGAATCTCGTCGCGCAAGGGAGGCAAGTCGGCCGCCTTTGTGATGACCGTCGCATTGGCCTTCCTGTACTATCTCGGCTTCATTACGCTGATCGGGCTAGCAAAGAAAGGAAGCCTGCCGGTACCGGTTGCGGTCTGGACGCCGGATGCGGTGTTTCTGATCGCGGGCATAGCGCTTGCGACAAGGCTCGAGAAGCCTGGCGATCGTGATTTTACTGCCTGGTTCAAGAGTCTGGGCAAAAGAATTGCGCGCAGGTTCGAACGGATCCGTCCGCAACCTGGACAAAAGCAGATTCGCGTCGGCGGTATGCGCCGCTTTGGGCTGCGGCCGCTTTTGATCGATGCATACGTTCTGAACGGGTTCATCTTTTATCTGGCGATCTTACTTGTTTCGCTTGTTTCGCTGATTGAGATCTTTACCTTCTTCGAACTCTTAGGCGACATGATCAAGAACGACATCAGCATGTCCACCATGCTCGATTATCTTTGGCATCTTGCGCCGAGCCTGATTTATCAGCTGACTCCCATTGGAACGCTGGTTGCTTCGCTGATCTGTTTCGGCATTCTTACGAAGTACAACGAAGTTACCGCCTTCAAGGCGGGAGGTGTGAGCGTGCACCGGCTAGCCGTGCCGGTTCTGGCGGCCAGTTTAGCCGTAAGCGGGCTGCTGTTTTTGTTTGACCATTACTATATCCCCGAGGCAAACCGCCGGCAGGAGATGCTGCGCGCGCAGATCAGAAAGAAGACGCCTGCGACTTATTTGAGAGCAGACAGGCAGTGGGTCTTCGGAGAGCAATCGCGCATTTATAACTTCCGTTTTCTTGATCCCCATAAGGCTTTGATGACGAGCGTGAATGTGTACGAGCTGGATCCGGCGACATTCCGCATCGAGCGCCAGGTCTCGGCGGATCGCGCCGATTTGGGACAAGGGAGCGGGCCGCTGGCGTTTTGAAAACGGCTTGACTCAGACGAGCGGGCCACAAGGCGACGATTACCGGCAGTTCTATGGTCAAATCCGCGGTTTTCCCGGAGTTCTCTGAACCGCCTTCCTGGTTCGCTAAAGAAGAAAAAGAATACAAGGAAATGAACTTCGAGGAACTGGGTAGCTACATACGCGAGCTGCAGATCAGTGGCATGAACACGGTTCCACTACAAGTTCAGTACTACAAGAAATTCGCCGTGCCGCTCTTCGCCTTGATCATGGCGTTACTGAGTATTCCTTTTGCTTTTGTGGCCGGAAACAGAGGTGCGATGACGGGTGTCGGCATCAGCTTTGGAATCGCTTTGGCTTACTGGACGATCAGTACGCTCTTTGAACAGATCGGCGACCTGAACCAACTGCCGGCAGCTATGGCCGCGTGGTCTCCGGACGTGATCTTTTCGCTGGCGGGACTTTATTTCATGGCCAGAATGAAGACGTAATCAAGGCGTGCTCCGCTGGGCGTCTCGCTTAGGAAAATTTACCGGGACCTGGTCGTTTCGGCAGGGCGATGGCCTAAGTTCCAACCCGTAAGTTACTGTCCTGGCTCAGCAACGCCGAGTGGACGCGAAGTTGCTTACTAGCGGGCGAGGGCACTTATATGAAATATCTTTTTGCGTGGATTTTGGGCATTCCCGGCGGGCTGATTCTCCTCTGGTTTCTGTTCAATCACCTTCACTAGGAATATTCGCGTCAGCGTGACGCGGGGGCGGCTTTCAAGAAGCGATCAAACCAAGCGAATGCATCTGCTTGCATGGGGAGGTCGAACTTATGGCCGCCCTCATAGTAGATAGCTTTATAGCGGTCGGAAGCATTCGCTCGTTTGAAGGTGTCGGCCACCATCGAGTCTGCGCGCTGCATTTCCGGCAGGGTGTACAGCGGATCCTGCCTCGAGTTGAGCACCATTGTGGCTAAAGGTGCGCGTAAGGCCAGGATCTCTGGAAAGTCTAAGTCTTTAGGCAGCAGCGGGACGTAGGTCATCCAGGTATGAGTGAAGGCGCGGTTGAGCAGAAAGTCGCCGCCACGTAGTGAGAAAGCCGACCGTAACGGCGACTTTGATGCGATCATCCATCCCAGCTAAAAAAACGGTTCGCATCCCTCCGCCAGAAAGTCCCGCGCAGCCAATGCGCTTTGCATCTACATCCGGGCGGCTGACAAGAACGTCGAGCGCGCGCTGGTCTTCGACCAGATAAACGCCCGGCCAGGTAGTTCCGGCGGACAGAAGACTTTTTTCCATGACATGCTCGTGGGCTGCGGCGAAGGTGTTGTATTTCGCGATGCCTTCGAGATCGTCGCTAGACGGATCAACGCCACCCGCCCGGATGGATGGAGGCACGTCCTTCACCAGAACCCGGCGGCTTCCGAACGGAAACGTATCGTGGACCAGGACCGCGTATCCTCGCTTGGCGATCTCGTTGGCCCACCCAACACCGCCGTAATAATTGGCCTGGTGTTTGCTTTGAATGATCCAGGGAGTCGCGTCGGTTCGAACGATCTTGCGCCAGCCGAGGAACTTGTTCCCGCCATGGTCATGGAGCGCAAGAATCCCGGGCAGCGGTCCGCGCGCGCCTGACGGCTTCAGGAACACAGCCTCTGTTTTCGGGCCTGCCGGCAACTGCCAGGTGAGAAATTCTATGTCTAAGCCGTCGTATGTGGTTCGGCTCGTGACGGTGACAACAGGTGGGCCGCCGAGATCAACCGGCGCGATGCATTCGAGGGCTCGCTTGCGCGCCGCCTGCCGCCACTCATCGACGCTTTTCCATTTGCCGGTTCGAAACGATAAGCGTGCCGGACCATCGCCTAAGACTCGGTCGGCAAGCCAAGGCCCATAGCTGCCGGCTTGGTTGGGTCCGGGCGGTGTTTGCCCGAGTACCGGCAGGAAGAGAAAAATCCCAACAAGGACGGCCGCGCTGTTCATCTTCATGACTCTACATTGTCGTGCAGAGCTCAGCGAGCCGCAGAGTTTAGTTGCTGCGATATCTTTAAGGATTTGCGGCCGGCTCGGGTTGGACAGTGAGTTGCCGTCGAACTTTGAATTAGTTGTTAGTTGGCCGCGTTTGCAAACGCCTTGCGTCTAGTTCGCCGCGCGCATAAAAGTGCGAGGAGACCCGCAAGGGCCAGCGCCCAGGTGGCCGGTTCGGGCGTTTGGCTGGGTGGATCTTCAAACGAGAGGTTGTCGAGGGTGTAAGAGATCCCCTCGCCTCCGTGGCCGACGGGCCCGGGAGCGTCTCGGTCTAGGAACGACAGCTGGACATCGCGGAAGGTGGCCGAGTAGTCAATCCACCCAAAGAATCCATAGGTGACGGAGGGGTGATGTTTTGGACACGGCGGCCAATTCTCTCCGAGATACTGCGAGTTGCAGGCCGCACCGGAGCGTTGGATGAACTCGGTCGAGCCATTAATTGTAAAGAATAGGCCGTCTTTAGCGCTGTTCCAAGGGAACGCGAAGGTGCCGCCAAACGCATCGACGGGTTCCGGGAACGTCAGGAGATCGTACCGGGGACCTGCAAGTCCGTCGTGGACAAAGCTTGACCATTCGTTATTCGTGACCGCGCCGGGCGGTCCGATAAGCTGGCCGCCATTGTAATCCGGGAAAGACGAGAGCGACTCGAGCGTAACGCCGGTGTGGATTTTGTCGTGGCTGAAATGCTCAGTTAGGATCCGGTCTTGACTATCGTGCGCCTCAACTGCTTCGGTCCAAGCAGCGCGATTGGTGAAAACCGCGATGGTATCGGCGTGCAGCGCGCAGGCGCACAAAAGCAAAACCGGGAGTAGCTTAACCACGTTTCCTCTTCACCACTGCGAGCGCAAACAAACCCAACCCTAAGAAGCTGAGCGTTGCGGGTTCCGGTGTGGCGCTGGATGGATCTTGAAACGAGAGATTGTCGAAGGTATAAGGGGTGCCGCCGTGATAATGGCCGTCAACCATGGGATTTCCACGCCAAACGCTCGTAACATCCAGCGTTGAGAAATTACCCGTGAGGTCAATCAGGCCGAAGAACCCCTGGGTAAAGAGCGGGTGTTTATCTGGGCAGGGAGGCTCATAGATGATTTGGCCAAGCCCAAACGTTGTGATCCCGCCGCAGGCAAAGCCTTCGCGCATCAATTGATCATCAGAGAATCCGGTAATCGAGCCGCTGGAAACCGCCAGTCCGCTCTCATAGCCCGACCAAGGAATCACAAAATCGCCGCCGATAGCGTCCATTGCGCCGGGAAGCGTGATGTGGTCGTGCCGGTCGTAGATTGTTCCGCTCTGCACCCGTGAAGACCATTTCCCATCGACCACTGCGCCGACTGGTCCGGTCAGATACTCCTGGTCAGGCGTCGCTAAGACTTGGGGATAACGAGGATCGTCCGAGATTGATTGCATTGTCAGTCCAGGTGTATCGATCTTGTTGTGATTGAAGTGCTCAGTCGTGATCTTGTCGTGGGCATCATGGGCTTCAACAGCCGCTACCCATTGCGCGCGATCATGAAAGATCTGAATGGAATCGGCTCGCATAGGAGCCGTGATTGAAGAAGAAAAAAAGAAAAAGTTATGGCCTTGAACATCTAACTGCGCGCTTTCGCTTCACTGATTTAACAGGAAGCTCCAGCAACAGGACAAGGACTAGCGGTTTGGCAGCACAATGCCGAACTTTGTACTCGCAGTTTCAGGTACTTAGAATCATAGTTTTCTTGCAAGGAGGGCGGCACGGGAGTCCGCATTTGACTCAGTGGCTTTCCTCAGCAACAATGTAGAGCATTCGCAAGGAGATGGCGCCATTCAGACAAACTTCACCTTCGGAGAATTCATCGGCGGAAACACCCGCGAAGCAGGACAAGCCAAGTACCGAGAACTCATCGAGGCCTACCCAAAAAAGCCGGGGGCGAGAATATCACCGAAGAGCTTCTGGCGCAGGGCTACTCGGGCTATTAGCTTCTCAACCATCCCGGCAAGCCGACGAGCGGAAATAAACAAATCCCGAGACGCCCTTGCTACGCGAACTTATAAGTAAATTTAAAAGCATCTTCGGCAAGAAGAGGCATAGTCGTATCAGGAACGTTACACAGGAAACTCTGGACCAGGGTTACAGCGGGTACGTGATCTTCTGCGATGACGGAGAACAGGACACAGGTCACGTCGAGTACGTGCGCCAGGACGGGACCCGGACACTCGAACCACCCAAGTACGAGTAGCTCTCGTTCCTTCTCGCGTCCTGGAAGCGATAGCTAAGCGATCCTGAGACCGTGAAAACCTGCGTGGCGGGTTCTGGCGTGAGGAGGCTTTTGGAAGCTGGTGCGCCCGGACAGATTCGAACTGCCGGCCTTCTGGTTCGTAGCCAGACGCTCTATCCAGCTGAGCTACGGGCGCAACAGAACACAGTATAACAACGGCTGGGGTATCAGGCCGGTCGGCCAAGAGCGCGAATCCTCAACCGACAAGCTGATCACGCAATTCCGGCCGCTTGCCTTCGCTCGATAGAGAGCTTCGTCGGCCACTCTGACGAAGAGATCCGGGCTGCTTTCCGAGCCGTCCGAGACAGTGACGCCGAAGCTGGCTGAGACGCGGATCTCCACGCCATCCACCATCATTGTGCTGCCGCTGCAGGCGCTGGCGCATTCGTTCGGCTTGATTGGCCGCCTGCTCCAGATCGCAATTCGGTAGCACGACCAGGAATTCTTCGCCGCCATACCGGCCGACGCTGGTCGTAGGGTCGCATGTTGCCGCGGAGCCGAGAGGCCGATTCCCTCAAGAACTGCGTCGCCGGCGAAATGGCCATGGGTGTCGTTGATCTTCTTGAAATGATCGATATCCAGCAGGATGATGCCGACGTTTCGGCGGTCCCGGTGGCAGCGCGCGACTTCCTGCTCAAGGGCCATCGAAATGGCCGGCCGATTGGGCAGCATCGTCAATAAGTCTTTGTTGGCCCGGTCTCGCAGTTCTTCCCGTGCCTGGAGAAGCTCCATTTGCAAATCGATGATGCGTTTACCGACCCGCAATCGAACCTGTAACTCATGCTGATCGAAGGGCTTGACAATATAGTCGTCGGCGCCTGCTTCGAGACCCTCTACGGTCTCGCCCTTGGTGTTCTTGGAGGTCAACAAGAGGATGTAAGTGTAAGGCTCCCGATGCATTTCGCGAACGCGACGGCAGACTTCGGGGCCTGTCATATGTGGCATGACCCAGTCCAGAATCGCCATCGGCCGGGGCATCGGGCTGGGCGAGGATGTCCCATGCCTGTTCGCCATGTTCAGCCATGATGACCTCATACCCCCAATGGGATAGAGACGACCGGAGCATAGCCCGGGAGGTCGCGCTGTCGTCTGCCACAAGAACCTTCATACCTTCTGACGCAATGCCTTGCTAGAAACTGATCGTCTGCTCAGGCGCAAAACGTTAGGCTCCGAAAGGAGAAACTTCTCTCAGCGGTAAAGAAGCGAACCTGCAGGATAGTAGCCGGGACAAGTGAGTCACGCATTCCTAATATGGCAGGGAAATGAACTCTGTGATGTGCCGCATGCGAAGTCGGCAAGGGTCGCGGTAAGTCGGTCCTATAATAGGATTGTGCCGCCAGGTGTTTCATGGAATTACGCAAGGCGTTGCATTTAAAGGAGCTTGGATGCACAACTCAGTACTCGTGCCGATGGTTGTCGAGCAGACTTCGCGAGGCGAACGCGCTTACGACATCTACTCCCGTTTATTAAAAGAGAATATTATTTTTCTGGGTACGCCGATTGATGACAACGTGGCGAACCTAATTATGGCCCAGATGTTATTTCTGGCGGCGGAAGACCCGGAGCGCGACATCTCCCTCTATATCAACTCGCCTGGCGGTTCGATCACAGCAGGACTGGCTATTTTAGACACCATGCGGCTCGTGGAGCCGGATATCGTGACGTACTGCCTGGGACAGGCGGCCTCAATGGCAGCCGTATTGCTCGCCTGCGGCACCAGAGGCAAACGGTTCAGCCTTCCGAATTCGCGTATCCTGATCCACCAACCGTCCATGAGCGGGCTGGGCGGCCAAGCGGCCGATATTGACATATATGCTCGGGAAATCCTGCGCATGAGGCAATCGCTTAACGAGATACTGGCCGACGCCACGGGACAGCCAGTGGAGAAGATCGCGCGCGACGTAGATCGCGACTATATTCTCGAGCCGGATGCAGCGCTGGAGTATGGCATGATCGACAGAATCATCACTAGCAGGGCAGGGGCTCCGGTACCAACCCGTTAGGCGGTACGGGGGCTAGCCCCGTTCGGGGACGTACGGTTGGCTCGGGACGTCAATTACGCTTGATAAAACGGAAGTGGATTTTTGCTTGACCCCGGAATCGTCCTGGGATACAGTGACACTTCCGTTGCAGTTAAATTAAGATATAAGCGTCACTTATCGATGATGTCTCGAATAAAAAACCTTCTTTCCGGTTTCGCAATCCTGACTGTCCTATCGGGGGCCGTTCTACAGGGCGGCGTCGGAGACAAAGATGCGAGCTCCGGAATAGATGGAGCGCTGATTGGGCCTGAAGCGGCCCTCGCGGCAAAGAAGGCCGACCCTTCTCATTCCAACCTCACTGACGATCTGCTCAAAAAGGCAGACACCCACTTCGATGCCGGCCGGCAGTTCTACTTTCAGGGCAACACGGCCGGCTCGCGCAGGGAGTTCGATGCAGCGATCAGCCTGCTGCTCTCGGCACCCGATTCGCTTCCGGACCGGCAAAGAGTCGAGCGGCGTTTGGACGAGATGTGCGACGTCATTTACCGCTTCGATATCGAGAAGCTTGGGGCCGGGCAGCAGGATGAAGCGGCAGTCACCTTCGACAAAGCGCCCATCGATGAAGTCAGTCACATGACTTTCCCGGTAGATCAGACGCTGGCGCCGAAGCTGAAAACGGAGTTGGATCAGACAGCCTCCGGTATCCCTCTTGAGCTATCCGATCCGGTGCTGAGTTATGTGCACTTCTTCTCGACCGACCGCGGCCGCAGTATTCTTCTGGCGGGCTTCAAGCGGGCTGGTCAATATCGGCCCATGATCGAAAAGATTTTCAGCGAAGAGGGAGTGCCTCAAGAACTGGTGTACCTGGCACAGGCGGAATCGGGATTCCTCCCGAGAGCTGTTTCGAACAAGAGCGCGGTCGGCATGTGGCAGTTCATTGCCGGTACGGGCTCGCGCTACGATCTGGTGCGCACGGCGACTTTCGATGAGCGTCTGGACCCCGAGAAGGCCACGCGGGCGGCAGCAAAGTACTTGAAGTTTTTGCATGCTCGTTATGGTGATTGGTACCTGGCACTAGCGGCGTATAACTGCGGTGAGGGAGCGGTAGACCGGGCCGTTGAGCGAACGGGGTATGCAGATTATTGGGAGCTTCTGAAGCGTCATGCTTTGCCGAGGGAAACCGCTAATTATGTGCCGATCATCGTGGCGATGACGATCATGGCGAAGAACCCGAAAGATTATGGCCTGGAGAACATCAGCGTCGATCAGCCGCTCGAGTATGACTCCATTCAGCTCACCGCTGCGACCAGTCTGGATCTGATCGCGGACGCCTCCTTGCAGCCGGTCTCTGCGATTCGCGATTTGAACCCATCGTTGCTCAAAAAAGTTGTGCCGGCAGGATTTCGGGTGCACATCCCAAAAGGGACGGCCGACTCGGCGGTAGCCGGTATTGAGGCTGTACCCCAGGCCAACCGGAATGCCTGGCGTTTGCATCATGTGGAAACAGGCGATACGCTCGAGGCGATCGCCAAGACGTATCACCTACCTGCAGGCCGGATCGTCGCAGTCAATCGATCAGCCGATTCGCTCGAGGCCGGCGACATACTTCTCATTCCAGCTGTATACCGGGAGGATCCTCCTGCGCGGCGTGCTTCGCGATTCACCCGCAGCCGCACCCGTTCACGTGCGGGAGTTTTGCGCGGGTCGCATGTGGCGGCTTCACGCAGGATCTCACCACAGGTTCTCCGCCGCAAAGCCGCTGTCCGGACTGCTCGCTTAGCCCGCTAAATTCTTTTCCAAAGTGCGAAATGGCTTGCGCAAAACTGTGAAATGTTTTGCTTCTCGTCTCGTCTGGGTGCATAGTAAGGATTGCGGAAGGAGCTGCAAGTGAGTCTGGCGTACTGGTTGAATGCCGATGAAGAGGAAGACGATTTCGACTACGAAGATGAGCATGTCGAACTTGAGTCTGAAAAGCGCGAGTACAACGGCGATGATGATGACGACCACGAAGAGGAGCTGACTGAAGCTCCGGTTGCGATGAGAAACGCCGCTTCTCATTCCTCCACCTCGAAGGCCGAGAGCGCCCATGCGAAGGCTGCTGCTAAGAGCACCGAATCGCAAGCTGATCCTGAAGAAGCACCGGTGGCGGCCAAAACGGCGTCTACCGCAGACGAAGACATCGACGACCTGGACATGAAAGATAGCGAGCCGGCCAGGAAGGCGGCCCCGAAGAGATCGTCTAAGAAGGCTGTCAAAACTCCGGTCGCGTCCGCAAAGAAAGAGGCACCGGCCGCGAAGGCCGCGAAATCTGCTCCTCGACCTTCGGCGAAGAAAGCTGCTCCGAAGAAAGCCGCCAAGAAGACCACAACGAAAACGGCGCCTGCTCGAGCTCCTTTGAAGAAAGCCGCCACAAAGAAAGCGGCTCCGAAAAAAGCGGCGCCCAAGAAGCTTGCACCCAAGAAGGCTGCGCCTAAGAAAACAGCCGTCAAGAAAACAGCCGTCAAAAAAGCTGCCCCGAAAAAGGCAGCTTCAAAGACCAAGACGGTTTCCAGAAAATCGACGTCCGCCAGACGCGCTTCAAATACGCCTGCTAAGAAGAGGCGCTAAGAGGCACGCCCCAAGGCGGACAGACGGGCGCCAAGTTTACGACTTAGCGCCCTTGCGAACAACTGTTCGGCACCGTTCGAAAAGTTCCAAAAGCGATTCTGCATATTCTTCCGCCGAACGCGGACCCTTGCCGCCGAAGCCGGTGGTCGGTGTGCCCTTTCCGTATCCGGTTGTGACGGTGATGAACTTCATGAGCTCGAGCGCTACTTCGTCCGGGTTACTGGTGGGAGCCTTCTCGGTGTTATCGTCTGCCATATTGTCTACTAAATCTTTCTGCATGATAAGAGCTAGCCTGATTTTCGCACCTGGCTCGACCGGTACTCGACCGCAGTAGCCAGCCAGAGATCACGATGCCGGTCCGCGCGCGCAAGCTGATTCGCAAAATGCGCGGCGGAGCACAAGCTCATTTGATGGAAGGCGACGATGGTTCGTTTTACGTAGTGAAGTTTACGAACAATCCGCAGCACCGGCGCATTCTTGTCAACGAGTGGCTCTCGTGTTCTTTCCTGCGGTATCTGCAAATACACGTTCCGCATACAGCGCTGATCGAGCTCACGCCGGAGTTCATCCGCGCTAACCCCGAGCTTTACCTTTCTGTCGGTTCGCGCCGGGAAACGATTCCGCCCGGAATTCACTTCGGCTCACGGCTTGCCGTCCATCCGGAACGTGTAGCGATCTTCGATTTTCTTCCGGACAAGCTATTGGGGAAGATCGAAAACAGAGTCGATTTCCTGGGAACGCTGATCTTCGACAAGTGGGTGGGAAACACCGATTCGCGGCAGGCCGTTTTCTTTCGCGCACGCGCTAAGACCTGGACGCCGCTGCGGGGCGAGACCCCGGCACGAGTCGGGTTCTTCGCGCAGATGATCGACCATGGCTATGCCTTCAATGGGCCGGTCTGGGAGTTCCGCGATTCCCCGCTGCAGGGACTTTACTTCCGCACATCCGTTTACGATAGCGTGCAATCGCTCGATTCGTTCCAACCCTGGCTAGCGATGGTTGAGAACTTCCCGGTTGAAGTTGTCGATTCCGCATGGAAGGAGATTCCAAGGCATTGGGTGGAGGATGATGAGGAAGCTTTGGAGCAGATGCTCGAAGCGCTCATGAAGCGGCGGTCTCGAGTGGGCCAACTGATTCAGGAAATGCAGCAAAAGCGCTCTAGCGCGTTCGCAAATTGGCGCTGACCAGACGCGACAGTGTCTGAGCGGTGATCGGACTAAGCAGGATGCCGTTGCGATAGTGCCCGTATGCCAGGTACAACCGCTTCGAATGCCAGGCTTCGAGGTGCAGATCGTCGCTGGCCGGACGAAAGCCGATCCAACTTTCTGAGAGCGTCGTCTCGGCCAGATGCGGCAGGACGAGGGAGGCTCGCTGCGCGAGGGACGTGACAATGGCATCGTCGATTGTGCGGTTCCAGCCAACATGTTCGACAGAAGCGCCAGCGATCAGGAGACCGTTTGCGCGCTGAAGCAGGTAGGTATGCCGGTGGCGGACGATTGTATTGCAGGTCTGATCGGGCTGCTGGTAGCCGATGAGATGGCCTTTTACGGGCTCCGCAGACGGCAGCGGTGCTACGCCGCTTACTCGGATGGAACTGCTCCATGCCCCGGCAGCGATCACGAGGGCATCGAAATGGCTGGCGCTGCGAGCGGTCTCCAGAACAACGCTCGTTTCCGAGATGTCCGCCGCCCGGACGGCGCAGCGTTCTGCAACCTCAACTCCTAGCTGCCGGCACGCCACGAGAAGAGCCGCCACCAGCTCACGCGGATTGACAATGGCATCGCCCGGATAGAACAGAGCGCCAGCCACATTCTCGCCGTTGACACGCGGCCAGAAAGCCTTGAGCCTTTCCGCCGTAATGACCTTTGACTCGACGCCGAGCTCGGCTTGTCTCCGCGCCTTCTCCTGCAGCTCGCTCCATTCATCAGGAGTGTAAGCAAGTTCCAGCGCTCCGCATTCCTGAAAGTCGATGGCGAGCTCCGTTGCCTCTTCCAGTTCGCGGACGAAAGCAGGATAGATGCGCCGCGACTCTATGGCTAAAGCGGCAAGAGTAGAGGGGGCATCGATTTCGCCTCCGGGGGCAAGCATGCCGGCACCGGCCCAGCTCGCTTCTGCACCGATAGCGCCGCTATCGAAAACCGTAACGCTAAAGCCGTCCTGTGCCAAACGCCAAGCGAGAGACAGGCCAATGATGCCCGCACCCGCAACCGCGATGGACAGATTAGGAGACGAGCTTCCAGGCTGGCTCAAGCCGATTCCTGAATGATCTCCGGCTCTGCGCTGGCGCGTTTCACTACTTCGAGAAATGCCTTCGCGGCGTGGCTGAGCGCGCGCCGGCCCGGATAGACGAGCCGGATCTTACGCTCGAGGTTCAGCTCTTTGACCTTCACTTCGCGCAGGAGATTCTGCCGGAGCTCCTGTTCGACGCACATGCGCGGCAAAAAGGCGACGCCTTCGTTGTCTTGCACGAGCCGACGGATAGTTTCAACAGTCGGCATCTCGACGTCCATGTTGATGGGAACCTTGTAGCGCTGGAACTCTCTTAAGACCGCCTCCCGATATGGAGAAAGCACGTTGTGCGCGATGAAAGTCTCCATGTCGAGCTCAGTGATCGACACTTCGGGGCGATTTGAAAAACGATGCTGCGGGGAAACAATCAACGTCAAGCGGTCGGTGTAAATCACCTCGGAAAGCAGATGATCGTCGGCCGGTTCGTAACTGATCACGCCTAGTTCCAGCTCTCCATCGAGCAGCTGCGATGGAATCTTACTCGACTCTGAACGCCGTACCTGTATCTTTACTTTCGGGAAGATCCGGCGATAGCGTTCGATGAGCTCGATCAGATAGAGCGACATCGATTCGTTCGCACCGATGGAAAGGCGGCCCGCGTAATTGTCTTTCAACTCACGTAATGAGTTTTCCAGATCGGCTTCCAAGTGCTGGAAGCGACGTGCATACTCCAGTACAACGCGGCCGGCATCCGTGAGCAACAACTCACGACCTGAGCGGTCGATCAATTTTTCCTTTAGGTCACTCTCGAGCCGCTGAATGGCTATTGAGATAGCGGGTTGGGTGCGTAGCAGTTTTTCGCCCGCGCGGGAAAAGCTCCGCTCGGTCGCTACCGTGAGGAAGACCTTTAAAGGATATAGTTCCATGACGCCCTCCGACTAAGGCGTTTATGACATGATTATAGCTAATACGAATTGCAAACACTATAAATTTGCGTAATCAGTGGCATTAATTTAGCATAAGGAAAAGTTGCCCAAACTGGAGTTAAGATGAGCCGGGTCTATATCTTCGATACGACGCTGCGCGATGGCGAACAATCGCCGGGTTGCAGCATGACGACATTAGAGAAGCTAACAACGGCGACGGCGCTGGTGGATCTCGGCGTGGATATTCTCGAAGCTGGTTTTCCCATTGCGTCGGCCGGAGACTTTGAAGCGGTGGATGCCGTAAGCCGGCAGTTTCCCTGGGTCCAGGTGGCGGCGCTTGCGCGCTCGTGTACGCTCGACGTCGAACGCGCCGCGAAGGCGCTCGAACATGCGAAGCGTCCCCGCATTCATACATTCATCGCGACGAGCGACATACATTTGAAGTTCAAACTGCGCAAGTCGAGGCAGCAAGTATTAGATGAGGCCGTGGCGGCGGTTGCTTTGGCGCGCAGCTATACCGACGATGTTGAGTTCTCGGCGGAAGATGCAACGCGCACGGATCCGGACTATCTGGAGCAAGTGAGCAAGGCGGTGGTGGAAGCCGGAGCCCGAACCGTGAATTTGCCGGATACAGTGGGCTACTCGACCCCTGATGAATATGCGGAGATCATCGGCAGAGTTGTGAAGGCTCTAGGGGATCGAGCAATTGTCAGCGTCCACTGCCATGATGATCTCGGGCTGGCGGTGGCGAATTCGCTGGCTGCGCTGAAAGCGGGCGCGCGGCAGATTGAGTGCACGATCAACGGCATCGGCGAGCGTGCCGGGAATGCCGCCTTGGAAGAAGTCGTAATGGCGATCAAAACGCGGCACGACCGGCTGCCGTTCGAGACCAAGATTAATGCGGAGAAGCTGTTCCATGCGAGCCAGACGCTCACCAAGTTCATTACTTTCGGGCCGCAGCCAAATAAAGCGATTGTTGGTGAAAATGCATTCGCTCATGAAGCGGGGATTCACCAGGACGGGTATCTAAAGGAGCCGAGTACGTACGAGATCATCTCTCCGGCGAGCGTTGGCGTGCCTGCAACCCGTATCGTGCTGGGCAAGCATAGCGGACGTCACGCATTGCGGCAGCGCACGGAGGATCTGGGCTTTACGCTTTCGCGCGAAGAGCTGGAAGAGGTATATCATCGGTTCACGCAGATGGCCGATAACAAGAAGGGTTTGCGCAACGACGAGATTGTGATGTTGATCGAGCTTGTCATCGGTAGCGGCGCCCCGGAGCGCGCGCCGGTAGCAATTACGGCGGAAGGCTGAGGGATGCATTTACGAGTTCTGCTGTTGCCGGGTGACGGCATCGGCGTTGAAGTGACCAGAGAAGCGTCGAAGGTGCTGCAGACGGTGGCGGCAAACTTTGGCCACCAGGTCACGCTGACGGAAGGCCTGCTGGGCGGCATTGCGATCAAAGAAACTGGCGATCCGTTTCCCGAGCGGACCAGAGAATTAGCCAGCGAAGCCGACGCCACTCTGATGGGAGCGGTCGGTCTTCCCGAGTTCGATAATGCGCCTCCGGATAAGCGGCCTGAACGCGGCCTGCTGGGCATCCGGAAGGCATTGGGTGTATATGGAAATCTGCGTCCGGTGCGATCGCATCGCGCGCTTATCGATTCGTCTCCGCTTAAGAACGAGCTGGTGGATGGCACGGATCTGATCATTGTGCGCGAGCTGACGGGCGGTCTTTATTATGGGACGCCGCGCGGGATCTCCGGCGCCGGTGCGGAAGAGCGTGCCGTGAACACGATGGTTTATACGCGGCCCGAGATCGAGCGCATCACGCATCTGGCCTTCCAGCTCGCCCGCAAGCGGCGCAAGAAAGTAACGAGCGTAGACAAGTCGAATGTACTGGAAAATTCGCAGCTCTGGCGCCGTGTGGTGTCGGAGATCGCGGCGACTTATCCCGATGTGGAGCTCGACCACATGCTGGTGGATAGCTGCGCGATGCAGCTGGTGCTCACTCCGAAGAGCTTCGATGTGGTTCTGACGGAGAATCTGTTTGGCGATATCCTGAGTGATGAGGCGGCAGTGCTGGCCGGTTCAATCGGGATGCTCCCGTCGGCGTCGATTGGGGCCAAGCGCCCTTCCGGTGCCTGGGTTGGTTTATACGAGCCGGTGCATGGATCTGCGCCGACCATAGCGGGACAGAATAAAGCGAATCCGCTGGGCGCGATCGGCTCGGTGGCGGCCATGCTCGAATACAGCTTCGGATTGAGTACGGAGGCGCAGGCGGTTCATGCGTCGGTGGAACGAGTGCTCAATAGCGGCCGGGTGACGGCAGATTTGAAGCCGGCGCAAAAGGCCGCGAGTACGAGCGAGGTGGGCGATGCGGTTTGCCAGGAACTGGCAGGCGCATTTGCTTTATCGCAGAATCAGGCAAATTAGAAGGCCGCAAAGGCCGAAAACACAAGCAATATGTCACAGCCAAATGGCGGGCCGCAAGTCCCGCGCACGATCATCGAAAAAGTTTGGGACAACCACGTAGTAGCTGAGCGCGAAGGAGTGCCCGCGCTGCTCTACATCGATCTGCATCTGGTGCACGAAGTCACTTCGCCGCAGGCTTTCTCCGGCCTGCGCGAGCGCGGCATCAAGGTCCGGAGGCCCGATCTGACGATGGGCACGACCGATCACAGCATTCCGACTCACGACCGCAACCTACCGATTCTGGATCAGGTCGCCGGCGCACAGATTACCCAATTCGAGCAGAACTGCCAGGAGTTCGGCATTCCTTTCTATGGGCCGCACAGTAGCAAACAAGGCATTGTGCATATCATCGGGCCCGAGCAAGGCTTAACGCAGCCGGGCATGACGGTGGTTTGCGGCGACAGTCACACGGCGACGCACGGTGCATTTGGCGCCTTGGCATTCGGGATCGGTACGAGCCAGGTCGAGCATGTGCTGGCGACCCAATGCCTGCTGCAGACACGGTCGAAGACCTACGAAGTGCGCGTGAACGGAAGGCTGAAGGACGGTGTCGGTGCGAAAGACATCATTCTCAACCTGATCTCGAGAATCGGCATCGGTGGCGGTACCGGATGTGTGTTCGAATACGCCGGGGAAGCGATCCGGGCGCTCTCTATGGAGGAGCGCATGACGATCTGCAACATGTCGATCGAAGGCGGCGCACGTGCCGGGATGATCGCGCCGGACGACACGACGTATCAGTACATCGCCGGGCGCCCGTACGCGCCGAGAGGCGCCGATTGGGAGAGAGCGCTTACTGCCTGGCGTCAGTTGCCGACCGACGGCGGCGCGCGTTTTGATATGAGCATCGATATTGACGCCGGCGCGCTCGAACCGATGATTACGTTTGGAACGAATCCGGGGATGGGCATTCCGATCACGGGGGCGGTTCCTGATCCGAGCCGCATCAGCGATCCGGTGGAGCGCGATTCGCTCGGCAAGGCGCTTCGCTATATGGATCTGCCCTCTGGCAAACCACTGCTTGGACATCCCGTAAACGTCGTTTTTATTGGGAGCTGCACAAATTCGCGCATCTCCGATCTGCGGGCCGCGGCGCAGATCTTCAAGGGCCGAAAGATCAATTCAAACGTGCGCGTAATGGTAGTGCCGGGCTCACAGCAGATCAAAGAGCAGGCGCAGGCCGAGGGGCTCGACAAGATTTTCAAAGAAGCGGGCGCGGATTGGCGCGAGGCCGGATGCTCCATGTGCATAGCGATGAACGGCGACCAGTTACAGCCGGGCGAGTACAGCGTGTCAACCAGCAACCGAAACTTCGAAGGGCGGCAGGGCAAGGGAGGCCGGACCTTTCTAGCTAGTCCGCTGACCGCAGCGGCGAGCGCTGTTACGGGCGTTGTGACAGACGTCCGGACGATGCTCTAAGGGAACCTGCATGGAAAAATTCACAACTTTCACTAGTCGCCTGGCCCCGCTCGCGATCGACAACATCGACACCGACCAGATCATTCCGGCGCGATTTTTGAAGACGATCTCGAAAGCCGGCCTCGACAGACAGCTGTTCTTTGACTGGCGCTACGACGAAGCGGGCGAGCCGAAAGCTGATTTCATTCTGAACCGGCCTGAAGGGCAGGCGGCAAAGATCCTGCTGGCAGGCGACAACTTCGGATGCGGGAGCTCGCGCGAACATGCCCCGTGGGCGCTGACCCAGTATGGGTTTCGCGCGGTGATCAGCACGTCGTTCGCAGACATCTTTCGCGGTAACGCACTGAAGAATTCCCTGCTGCCGATTGTCGTCGCACCCGACTTTCATAAGGCAATATTCGCCGCAGTAGAACGCGACCCTTCAACTACGATTAAGATCGATCTCGCGAGCCAGGAACTTACTCTGCCGGATGGTACGGCAGTAAAGTTTGCGGTAGATCAGTTCGCGAAATTCTGCATGCTCGAAGGCGTCGACGAGCTGGGCTTTATCCTCAAACAAGAGGAAGCGATCGCGGCGTATGAAGCCAAGCGGCCGCTCACAATCAACACCCTTGCGCCCGTTCAGTAGCGCGCAAAACCGGCCCTGAAGAGGCTGTTTTGCATGTTACTGTGAACTAGTGGCGACGCCCTTCAACTTCCATCTCGAGCAGTACGAAGGGCCGCTCGACTTGTTGCTCGACCTAATTCGTAAGCAGCAGATCGATATCTACGATATTCCGATTTCTCAGATCACGGCGCAGTATCTCGACTACATGCAGAAAGCGATGGCGCTCGATATTGAGTTGAGCTCCGATTTCGTTTACATGGCGGCGACGCTCATTCACATCAAGAGCCGCACGCTGCTGCCGAGAGATCCGGAGCTCGAACGCCTGTCACCGGAGGAGGATCCGCGGCTGGAACTGGTGCAGCGGCTGGTGGAGCATGAGCGTTTCAAAAATGCTGCCGAAATGCTACAGCAGAAACGAATCGTGGAAGAGGCAATCTGGTCGAACCCGCAGATCGAAACATTTCTTGCCGAGGATGAGGGTCCGGGGCTGGCGGTCACGATCTTCGATCTTGTGAAGACGTTTCAAGGCGTGCTTGATCGCGCCAAACATCGGCCTATTTACGAAATTGGCAGAGAGTCGGTCAGCGTTCCGGAGATGATCGTTTTTCTGCGGCAGCAACTGGTGCGCGCTCGTTCGAACGAGCCGCTCTCGGCCACCCGTTTGTTTGAACGCCAGCGCAGCCGCCGAGCAATGATATGCCTGTTCCTGGCGATTCTTGAACTTGTGAAGCGGCAGAGCGTTGAGCTTACGCAGGGCGAGGCGTTCGGTGACATCGGTTTGCGGCGCGGTTCGGGCTTTGAATCGATTGACGCCACGGCAGATGAGTTCGCTACCGTGGAACAGGATTATCACTGAAGTGGAAATCGAACACGCGTCAGAGACGCCCGAAGAGCCTGTAGCCGAGCCGCCCGCAAGCGAAGAATTCACGCTGATTGCGGACGCCGTTGTTGAGGAAGTGCCAGCGCTGGACTCCTCGGTTGAATTAAAGGCAGTGATCGAGGCGGCTATCTATATAACGGATGAGCCTCTCACCATCGACCAGATCGCCGCCGCGCTGCAGCAGCCGCAGGAGCGTGTAAAGGAGATCCTGGAAGCGCTCGTGGCAGAGTACTCGGCGCCGGACCGCGGATTGTCAATTCGTGAGCTCGCAGGCGGTTACAAGATGTCAACCAAGCCGGAGCATCACGAGCAGATACGGAGTTTCGTGCACAAGCTTCAGCCGCCATTGAAGCTGTCGCTGGCGGCGCTCGAAACGTTGGCCGTGGTGGCTTATAAGCAGCCCGTCACGGCTCCGGAGATCATGGAAATACGAGGCGTGCAGGGTGCGAGCGTTCTCAAGACGCTGCTGGATCGTAAGTTGATTGCAGCGGCGGGGCGCAAAGAAGTGCTTGGCAAGCCGGTGATGTACAAGACTACGCGCGAGTTTCTCGTGCAATTCGGCTTGAACTCGCTCTCTGAGCTTCCTACCTTGAAAGAGTTCGAAGAACTGGGCCGATTTGCGCTGGACGAGGGGGAGGAGAAGAGCGAGGTGACTCCGCCTTCGCCAGACGTGCCATCTCAAACGGACTCTCCTGCTTCTGAGCCGCTACCCCTTTCGTCACAAGAGCCGGCGGAGGAAGAGAAGCAAGATGGCTGAAGAACGATTACAGAAAATTCTTGCGCACGCCGGTGTTGCCAGCCGTCGCAAAGCGGAAGATCTGATTACTGCCGGCCGCGTTTCAGTGAACGGTAAGACCGTCACCGAGCTCGGTTCGAAGGCGGATCTGGAAACAGATCGAGTGAAAGTGGACGGACGGGTTCTCAGCCCGCCCAAACACTTTTTATACTTTGCTCTTAACAAACCAAAGGATTGCGTGACAACGGTGAGCGACCCGCAGGGCCGCCAGACCGTTATGAGTTTCTTCAAAGGCCTGGGCGAACGCATTTATCCCGTTGGGCGGCTGGATTACGCCAGTGAAGGTTTGCTGCTGCTCACAAATGATGGAGATTTCGCTAACGAACTGATGTCTCCGCGCAGCCACGTCACCAAGACCTACCTGGTGAAAGTGAACGGCGCGCTCACTCCGGAGCAGGAAGAGGAGTTTCGCAGAGGCATTCCCATGCATGGGCGCCGTACAGCGCCAGCCGGCCTCAAGCTGATACGCAAAACCGTAAATCCCTGGTACGAGGTGCGGCTGATAGAGGGCAGGCAAAACCAGATACGGATCATGTTTAAGCACTTCAACAGGCTGGTGGAGAAGCTGAAGCGTGTGAAGATCGGCTTCCTGGATCTGGGTACTCTAAAACCTGGTAGTTATCGAACTTTGACGAACGCCGAAGTCGCGCGTTTTCGCAAGCTGATGAATATGGCGCCGGAGGGCGCAGGTACTGAGAAGCGTGCGAGTATAAAAGCTTGATGGTGGACAGCGACATCGCCGAACTGCTTAAGACATCCAAGACAGTGGCCGTCGTCGGCTTGTCGAGTAATCCGGCGCGCGCCAGTTTCGGCGTGTCGCGCTTTCTGCAACGGCAAGGCTTTCGTATCATTCCTGTGAACCCGCAAGAGAGCGAAGTTCTCGGGGAGCGGGCATATGCTTCCCTGAAGGACGTGCCCGATCCGATTGATATCGTCAACATCTTTCGCCGGCCGGCGAGAGTCCCGGAAGTGGTAGACGAAGCGATCGAAAAGGGGGCACGCTGCGTATGGATGCAAGAAGGTGTCGTGAGCCACGAAGGCGCTGCCAAGGCAGAGGCGGCCGGCATTCCGGTGGTGATGGACCGGTGCATCTTAAAAGAACTCGCCCGTTTGCTGCCCTGAGGGAATAAGCTTCTGCGCTGTTCTGTGGCCGCCAGGGATGGGCTCAAGGGCCCCAGGCCATTCCTCGTTTTTCTCTTTCTTGCCGGTACGATCGGCTGCAACAAGGCGCCCGAAGAAACTCTTGCGCAAGCCTATATTGCGCCCCTTTCGGTAAATCTACGGTCGCAGCTGAATCAGAAGAACACGACCGCCACGGTGCTGAAACATGGCGATCGAGTGAGCCTTATCGATGTGCGGCGGCGCTATGTGAAAGTGCGCACGAGCAAAGGCGCGGAAGGCTGGATCGATTCTCTCGACTTGTTGAGTCCGGAAGATATGCAGCGGATCACTCGTGAAAGAGAGCAGGCGCGGCGACTGCCGCCCGAAGGTTCAGCGACGGCTTACGAGACGTTGAACATTCACTTAGACCCGAGCCGAAGGTCGCCAGCCTTCGCGCAAGTCCCCGAAGGGGGAGCGCTCATAATTCTTGGTCATCGGGTTTCACCCAAAGTTGCTCCGCTGCCCCGACCCTCTCTGATGCTAGAGCGATCGCGTGCTCCAGCGCGCAAGCAGAAGAATTCCAGACGTGCCAAAGCGGGGCTGCCGCCGCCCCCCTTGCCGCCTGCACCCAAGCCGCCCGTCAACTGGACGTCCCTATGGGGTGCGGCTCAGGCGCCCGCTGAGAGCACTGAGGGGCCGCGCGAGGGTTCGCCTGATAAGAGCAAGCAATCTGCGACTGCCGCGGCCAACGATCCCAAGAAACGGGTCGTCCTGGAAGATTGGACGCTCGTTCGAACGAAAGACGGCGCGATCGGATGGGTGCTTGCGCGCAACTTGATGATGTCGATTCCTGACGAGGTGGCGCAGTATGCCGAAGGCAAGCACATTACTTCTTTCTTCGAGCTAGGGACGGTAGAAGACGAGGAGAAAGGCAAAAAGCACAGTTGGCTATGGACCACATCGGCTGCTGCTGAAGTGCCCGACTTCGATTCCTGGCGAGTGTTTCTCTGGAACCGGCGCCGTCACCGATATGAGACTTCCTACCGCCAGCGCGATGTGGAAGGCTACTTTCCCGTGCACGTCGATTCCCCAGATCCTGGCGGCTTGGGCCGTGCGTTTTACCTGATTACAAAAGACGACGATGGCAAATTCCGGCGCCGATGTTACCGCTTCGACGGCGTGCGCGTTCACTTGGCGGGAACAGAGGATTACCGGCCCGGAGAGCGAGGCAGTTCCGAGAGTGCACGCGGCCTCGACACGCGGAATCTTGCAAGCAAGCTGCCGCAAGCAGGATGGCTCAAGCGAAAATGGTCGGCACTGATGCAGCGCTTCTCGAAGCGCTAAATATCTTCGATCTTGCCGACAATTTCGACACGGTCCATCGCGAGAAATTGCTTCACATGCGGATTCGTGCAGGTTTCGAGTTGATCCACGCGGCCGAAATAGGTCGCCTCGCCCTTGTAGAGAAACATCACCGAATCAGCGACCTTGCGCATCAGGTCCAAGTCATGCGTTACGACGACGGCCGTTAACTTCAAATCTTTCTTCAGCCGCAACATCATGTTGCTCAAATGGTCCGACATGATAGGGTCAACCATCGTGGTCGGCTCATCGTAAAGAATGCATTGGGGTTGAGAGGCGAGAGCGCGGGCAATCGCCACAGCGCGTTTGTAGCCTGTTGCGAGGTCGTTCGGGTAAGCGTCTTTGTAATCCAACAAATCTACTGTCTTCAGGAGATCGCAGACTATCTCGTGCTTGCTGTTCTCGTCGTAGCCTTCCCTTGTCTCGAGGGAAAACTCAATATTCTCTCCGACTGTCAGCGAATCGAACAGCGCTCCCGATTGAAATACCATGGTGACTTTGCGGCGAATCTGCCGCAGCTGCTCTTCCGACATATTCGTAATGTCTGTGTTGGCCACGATTACCTGGCCGCTATCCGGCTTCAAAAAGCCCATGATGTGGCCGAGACTGACCGATTTGCCAACCCCGCTGCGACCGATAATGGCAAGCGTCTGCCCGCTATCGACGTAAAAGCTGACGTCCTTCAATACCGGATGGTCGAACGTCTTATTGACGTTCCTGAACTCAATGTAGTGAGGGAACTCCTCTTCCGGCATCAGCTAAGCGAAGCTGCCCTTTGCTGATCTTTCGCGCGCCACGCTAACCATTCGCCGGGAGTATTGACATTGGGCATGGCATGACTTGCCTGCATGTAGTGAACGTCGAGCGTAGCGAGCAGATCGAAGACTTTCAGTTGTCCGCTGTCTAAAGCTCGCTGGACATGGGGAAGACTCGCAGGCTTCCAGACCGCGCAGAGGGGATGCGATTGACCGGCAGCGTCGCGAGACACAACACAGAGGCTGTCGCGAGTTCGGGCTGTATCAATCAGATCGCGAAGCAAAGCTCCGTCAAGATCGGGCATGTCGCAAGCAACGATAAGGTTTAGCTCGCCTCGCCCGGAAAGCAACGCCGCTTCGATACCGGCTATCGGGCCCGAAGAAATTCGCCGGTCATCGAAACACTCCAGACCCAAGTCGCGGTAACGCTGCGATTGCCCGACGAGCGCAACACTGCCCGCTGCGCCTTTTACCTTGGCTGCGATGTCTTCGACAAGCAGCTGCGAGCCAACCGGCAGCCTCGCTTTGTCGTGGCGCATGCGTGAGCTTTGTCCTCCAACCAGCACGAAACCAGCGGCACGCATGTCCGATTATTGCACTGGGAAGCTCGATTAGCCGCTATAATCAAAGAACAAACTGCGGGTCTTTTGTCGTTTTCTTGCATGCGCCTGGCCAGCTATCGTTGCGAATTGTCTCCGATGTCTCGCCTTAACCGCATCAATCTCGCACTAATTTTAGCTTCATCTTTGTGCGCCGGTTCGGATTCTTATGCGGCAGCTATACCCTCAGCCCGCGTGCAGGCCATACGCTTTTGGTCGTTCGGCGATGTTACCCGGGTTGCGATACAGACCGAAGGAGAATACCAGCTTTTCTCCGATCAGATCGATAAGCCAGCCCGGGTGTACTTCGATTTAACCGGGACGCGTCGGCCGGCGGTGGCCAAAAGCAAGTTTCAGGCCATCACCGTGAACGATCGTCTGATCAAACAGATTAGAGTGGCCGAAGTAAGCCCGCGCAAGACCCGCATTGTTTTCGATCTGGAGACGCAGGCCGAAGTGATCTCGTCGCAGCTGGTGAACCCCGACCGCCTGATGATCGAGTTTCGCCCTAAAGGGCAGGCGAAGCCGACAGTCTCGATAGCGCAGAACAAGCATCGAGCGGATGCATCCTTGGTTGCACGAAGCACGGTTACCGGGAATGATAGGGACCGCAAGCCCGAAGTGTCGGGTTCGGTGCTCCAATCGAGCGTTCCGAACGTGCATCAGGCAGAGCCGTCCCAGGAACAGGTCTCGCAAACAGCGGCCGTTTCGCTGAACGGCTCCGGTACGACTCATCCGCCAATCCCGCTAGTTTCGACTCCACCGCTGGCGGCGATCAAAGTGGCCGAACTGCCCCCTCCCACTCCCGTTTTGGCATCACACGAAATAGCGCCCCCGCCGGTAAAGACGCCAACGCTGGGCGGGGTGATCACGCCTGCGGCCCGCGATAGCAGCGGCGATCGATCGCTGGTGCGCGTACTTGATTTGAAGCTCGGCCGCGTATTAATCGATGCGGGACACGGTGGGCACGACACGGGCACCATCGGACCGAATGGCCTGATGGAGAAGGACCTTGTGTTGGATGTCGCGCTGCGCCTTGGGAAGCTCATTACACAGCAGCTCGGAGCAGAGGTCGTGTATACGCGTTCAGGCGATGTGTTCATCCCCCTCGAGCAACGGACGAAGATCGCCAATAGCGAGAGGGTCGATCTGTTTATTTCCATTCATGCCAACTCATCGCCGGAGCCGAGCGCGGCGGGTGTTGAGACTTTCTACTTCAATTTGAGTTCCGACAAGGCGGGACTCGATCTGGCAACCCGGGAGAACGCCACTTCCACGAGTTCTATATCCGATCTCAACGATCTTTTGCATAAGGCCGTGCTCCAGAACAAGCTGGAGGAATCGCGCGAGTTCGCTCAGAAAGTGCAGTCGTCACTTGTGGCTTCCTCCCTCAAAATGAACCCGCGTTCTCGTGATCGAGGCGTGCGGCATGCTCCGTTTGTCGTCTTGATTGGAGCGAGCATGCCTTCGATCCTGGCGGAAATTGGCTTCGTCTCTAATCCGCACGACGAGCGTTTGCTGAAGCGCGATGATCAGCGTCAGAAAATCGCTGAATCTCTACTCAAGGGCATTTCCCAATACGCGGCGACGCTAAGCCACACCCAGATTGCGCGCGTGCGCGAAAAGTAATCTTTCAGGTTCTATTCAAGATTGGCTTTTGAGCTGGCATGGCAGATGCCGCGTTCGCTTTTCCGGACGAACTCGACGATCTCTTTGGCATACCTTGACGGAATCTCCGCTTCAATACGCGCCAGCGCTTCCTGCTGCTTCAGACCCGAGCGATAGAGAATGCGATACGCGGCCTTGATGTCGCGAACCTCTTCGGCTGTGAATCCCGCACGCTTCAACCCGACGATATTTACCCCTTTCGCCGCGACATTGAAATCAGAATAGAGAAAGAACGGCGGTAAATCGCTGTTCACTCGCGTATTGCCGCCGACCATTGCCAATCGTCCTATCTTTGAATATTGATGCACTACCACTCCACCGGAGATGAAAGCCTGGTCTTCGATATCGGCAAACCCGGCGATGAGAGCGCAGCTTGCGACCACGATGTTATTGCCCAACCGGCAATTGTGGGCGATGTGGCCGGCCGTCATGATGTAATTGCTGTCGCCGATGCTGGTCTCAGATTCCGGCTGAGTTCCGCGAGAGATGGTGTAATGCTCCCGGATACGATTGTCGCGACCGATCTTGAGATAGCTTCGTTTTCCTTCGAACTTCTTGTCAAGCGGATCTGAACCAAGAACCGTGCCGGCAGAAATCCGGTTGTCCTCGCCCAAGGTGGTCCAGCGCTTCACGAACACGTACGGCTCGAGCAGACAGCGGGCTCCGACGACAACGTTCTGCTCGACGATGCAGAATTCGCCAACGCGAGCACCGGGCCCGATGGCTGCGTCGGGATGAACGCGCGCCGTTGGGGACACATATGCCGAGGGATCGACCGCCATTCATGTTAAGTATGTGGCATGCCTGCTCTGACTGTAGCTGAGATTGCGCGCCTGTGCGAAGGGACTGCGGAAGGCGATCAAAGCAGGATCATCCGTGGAGCGAACACGCTCGAATTGGCCGGGGAGGATGAGGTTTGTTTCGCTGAACCGACGCCGAAAGCGGAATCGAAGGCCGCGCGTTCAAGCGCTGGTTGCCTGATTGTCGCGCTTTCCTTTGCGGCGGCCGGCGAGCGCTCGATCATCAGAGTGGCGGGGCCGCGCGCCGCATTCGCGCGAGTGCTCGCGAGTCTGTATGCCACGCCGCCGCTTTTGCCCGCCATTCACCCGAGTGCCGTTATTGCCGAGAGCGCGCGTGTTGCGAAGGATTGTCACATTGGAGCGTATGTGGTTATCGGCAGCAACGCTGAAATCGCAAGCGGTTGTGTTATCGGCAATGGCGCCCACATAGGAGATCGCGTCCGCATTGGTCAACAGACTATCGTGCATTCTCACGTGACGCTGTATAACGGCGTCGAGATCGGATCGCGGGTGCTTCTCCATGCAGGTTGTGTGATCGGAGCAGATGGTTTCGGCTTCGTTCGCGCACGCGATCACTACCAAAAGTTTCCACAAGTCGGTAAGGTCGTTATCGAGGACGATGTAGAGATTGGCGCCAACAGCTGTGTTGACAGAGCTGCGTTAGGCGTGACCCGGATTGGCAGCGGCAGCAAGCTGGACAATCTAGTTCATATCGGACATAACTGCAACATCGGTAGACATGTTGTCATTGCTGCTCAAACGGGCTTTGCCGGGGGAGTAACTGTTGACGACTACGCTGTGATCGGTGGGCAGGTGGGCGCGGGTGAAAAGGCAAAGATCGAAGCGAACGCCATGGTGGGTTCGAAGAGCGGCGTGCTCAGCTTTCAGAAAGTCAGCGCGGACGAGCCGGTGTGGGGCATTCCCGCCAGACCTCTCAAGGAGCACTTGAAAGGCCTGGCAAATGTCAGAAAGATCTCCGGTATGCGGGATGATTTAAAACAGCTTCAACGGCGCGTTGAGGCGCTTGAAGTGTCTGAATAAATCAGTTTGAAAGAGGAGTTAGCAGGCGTGATCGAGAATGCGATTGGCTCGTGTCACCATCAAGCGAATCTTTTCGAGATGACGACAGATCTGATCATCTGCAGCGGTCATCTCGAGATAGTAGGCGAGAGATTCGATGGTGCTGAGCGGTTGCCGCAACTCATGTGCGAGTTCGTCTAAGTCGACAGGAGTAGCACCTGATCTGTGATGGATTTTTACGCCATCGTCCTCGTGGGGAAAATCTTCCCGAGGAGCAGAAGTCTGGTAAACGACGTTGTTCATGCTTGGTGTCAGGCCTCATCATGACTGATGCAGCCTTAAGATCCGACCGTCTGATTGTGCGCCCTAACCGGGCGTGAGTCAAGAGCTTTTGAGGGTAAAAGTAAGAGTACTTTTTCCTCCGGTTTTTTTCCGGAAGCTGGTACCTGGCTGTGCTATTCTCGGGACGTAAATCGTCGCAGATGGGCCTGTGGCGCAGTTGGGAGCGCGCTTCCATGGCATGGAAGAGGTCGACGGTTCGAACCCGTCCAGGTCCACCAACCGTTCAGACCGAACGAAGTCTAATCTTCTCTACGCGATGATTGTCGCTTTTCTCTAAAATCAGGTTGGCGCGCTCGCGAGTTGGCTGAATATTTTCACGCAGATTCGCCAGATTGATCTCATGCCAGATGTGGCGTGCCGTATCGATCGCTGCCGCCTCCGATAGTGAAGCATAGCGATGGAAGTACGAGAACTCGTTCTTGAAAACGGTCTCGCGCAGAAGCAGAAAACGATCGATATACCAGCGCTCTACAATCTGCTCCTCGGCGTCCAGGTAAATCGAGAAGTCGAAGAAGTCCGAGACAAACATTCTCGACGCGTCACGCGGCGTTTCGGGAGATTGAAGTACATTTAATCCCTCGAGAATCAAGATGTCCGGTTGCTCGACATCCTGCGCCGCACCGGGAACGATGTCATAGCGAAGATGAGAATAAACCGGGGCGCAGACCCTCGGCACGCCGGCTTTGATATCGGCCAGAAAACGAAGTAGGCGCCGCTGGTCGTAGCTCTCGGGGAAACCCTTCCGGCGCATGAGACCGCGTGACTCCAGAATCTGGTTGGGAAAAAGAAAGCCATCGGTAGCGACGAGAGCTACTCGTTTATGCCCGGGCCATTGCGCCAGGCACGCGCGGAGGACGCGCGAGAAGGTGCTCTTGCCGACAGCCACGCTGCCAGCAAGCCCAATTATGTAGGTGACCTTCCGAGGCGCTTCATGCCCCAAGAACTCGCGTCTCGCCTGGTAGAGGTGTTCCCTTGCGGCCACGTGCAAATTCAACAAGCGCGAAAGCGGGACAAAGATGTCCTCAACTTCACCGATTGAGACCTGCTCGCTGATGCCGCGCAAGGACAAGAGTTCATCCTCGCTCAGAAGCAGCGGCGTATTGGCGCGCAAAGCTCTCCAATGTTCGCGAGTGAAATCGATATACCGGCTGATGGAAGCTTCGGTGGCGCTATTCGTGGCAATCACGCGATTCTGGTGCTGCTTTCATATTGTGACAGCTAACCGAATGCATGCTCGGCCCATTCCGCGTGAGCCTCTACCGAAGCGGCCTGCGAAAGAAGATGATGTGCTGCCAGGGCAGAGTGTCCACGACCTTTTCAAACTCGTACCCTTGCGGCAGGACTTCAGCTTTCACCGTGGCGACGCTCATCTTGTGTTCCGGCCGGATCGGGACCGAAGCATCTTCTTTTCGAAACTCGAGGAATACCAGCTCGCCCCCCGGTTTTAGTGAGTCGTGAAGGCGATCGAGCATCTGCTGCGGATGAGAGAACTCGTGGTAGACGTCGACCAGCAATACCAAATCCAGTTTGCCGGCGGGCAGCTTGGGATCAGAGTCGGTGCCGAGTACTGGAATGATGTTCGTCAGATGCTCGGCCTGCGCTTTCGCTTTGAGCCTCTCGAGCATCGCCGGCTGGATATCGTTGGCGTAAACAAGCCCACCTGGTGCAACGGCTTTGGCGAGCCGCGTTGAATAGTAGCCCGTGCCCGCCCCTACATCACCCACCGTCATCCCAGGTTTCAGGCCCAGCGCGGCGATCGCCTTTTCAGGGCGCTCCTCACGCGCGCGAGTCTCTCGATCCAGCCACTCCGCCCCGTCTGCACTCATTACGGGCGCGATCTCACGCCCGGTTACGGGATGAACCGACTGAGCTAAATTGGGGATGGCTAGCGCCAGAAGCGCGATGGCTGCTTTCAGGTTTCTAGTTAAATGCTTCAATCGTGGTCGTCCTACGCTCGGGTTTTGACGTTCTCGCTGGCTAAGCAATTGCCTCGATTCGATGCCCTGCAAACCCTCAAAGTCGTTTTCTTTCCCGTCCTGGCGGCCGTGCTTTCGTATCCCGCTTCGGCCCATGCCGCCGAATCGTCTCTCGCAATCATAAATGCGGGGGTCTCGTCCTCTGAGGATGCGCCGTTCGCGCCCCTCACCTACAATTTCCTTCCCGGCGATTACGTTTACTTTACCTTCCAGATAGCAGGCTTCACCGTACATCAGGAGAATCGGGGCGAGACCAGGAAGATCTCGCTGCACTACGAATTGATTCCTCAGGACGAAAAAGGCCGCGCCCTGACCGCTGCAACGGAGGCTGATATCGAGAGCGAACTCAGCCCTGAGGATAAGAATTGGGTGCCCAAGCGGCGCGCTGCATTCCTGCTTCCTTCGTTTGTGGCGGCAGGGACTTTTCATATTCACGCGACCATACGAGATGCGTTTGGCAAGACGGAGGCGTCGCAGGATTTCCCGTTCTCGATCGGCGGTGTCCATCTGGAACCCGCATCCTCGATCGCAGTCTCCGATTTCCGCTTTCTGCGCTCAGAGAACGACACTGAAAGTCTCGATGTCCCCGCCTATCAACCCGGCGACACCGTGTACGTACGTTTCAAAATCTTCGGATTTCGGATTGGGCCGGACAATCGATACCGCGTCGCTTACTCGGTGAGTGTTCTTGATCCCCGCGGTAAGCCGTTCATTCAGGAACCGCAGGCAGCTAACTTCGATTCAACCAGCTTTTACCCGGCGCAGTTTGTTCCCGGGGAAGTGGACCTGAACATCGGAAAGACGAGCTTGCGAGGAGGGTACACGATTCTATTGACGGTGAAAGACCTGCTTGCCAACCAGCAGTACGAGACCAAGCGGCCATTCAGTGTCGAGTGACTTCGGTCACTAGACGGTGCAGTCTTGCGAGGCCTTCCCTGAAAGTTTCCGGCTCTGTGATCAGACTGGCAACGGCGAAGGCTTCCGATGGCATGTCGAAGAAGAATCCCGGTTGAAGCAGAACGTTCTCCTGGTCCAGGAGGCGCGTGACCCACTCTTCTTCGTCCATGATGCGTGGGAGCTGAATGATGCAAGACCACCCGCCCTCGGTGTGCAAGACAGTCGCGGCACTCGCGTTTAGAACATCGAAAGCAGTGCCCAGATTGGTGTGTGTTCGCGCTAAGACCGCCGCGCGCAATTGAGCACCAATCTCCAGCAGTTCAGGCAGAGCTAACTGCACGGGCGTGTTGACGGAAAGATAGGTGTCGAGGATGATCTCCAGGCGCTCGCGTGCAGCTTCCAGTTCCGGGCCGGCGGCATTGATCACAATCCAGGCGAGTTTCATCTGCGGCATGCAGGCGCTTTTCGAAAGCCCGTTCAAAGAAAAGCTGAGCGGCATATCCGCATCAATCAGTGTCCGCAAGCCCTGCGGGTCGGCGGTTATCGAGTAGTCCATGAAGACCTCGTCCGCTATGACGGCCAATTGGCTCTCGAGAGCAATCTCCAAAAGCTGATCCCGCTCCCAGTTCTTGAGGAACGAACCCGTCGGGTTGTTCGGATTGACGATCACGATCGCGCGGCACCGCGGCGAGATCTGCTCACGCAGGCTTCGGAAGTCAATTGACCAGCTACCGTCGTATCGCAACGGGTAAGTAACTATCCGCACGCTCTCGAGCGCGGCGAGATAGTGGAAGAGCGGATAGGAAGGCGCCGGAATCAAAACCTCGTCGCCAGGGTCGCAGAGCAATTTGAAAAGCAGACTGTAGGCCTCGCTTGTGCTGGCCGTCAAAGCGATTCGCGTTGGCGAAACTTCAAACCCGCGCTGGCGATAAAAGTCCGAGACCGTCGTCCTGGCAGCAGCGATACCGAAAGGATCCGGTGCGTAACGGAGTTCGGCGCCAGCGGAGAGTGCCTGCTGCACTGCTGCATTCGGATAGGAAAGAACTACGGTGGGATTTGAAACCGTCAAGTCCAGGATCTTGGCACCGCAATTCCGTTTGTCTTCCAGAAGGCGGCTTAGTTTATTGGGAACGAACGACCAGGATGCGCGTTGCGAGTAGCTATGCAAATTGCCACTCTGCCATGTGCAAGAAAGTTTGGCAACAGCGCTTCGACTGCACGCCTATTTAACCCGGAAATTCAGAGGGCGGCTTTTGGCCGGCACGGCCGTGACCGTAGCGAATACCGTGCGCTCCAGGCATGACCCGCTATCCAACACCAACGCCGGTTCCAAGACCTGGTCTTCAAACTTCGCGACCTGGTCGGCCGAGAGTAGCGGCTTGAAATTTCCGAAGATCTGCTGTACGGAGATCGTACCCAGGGCTACTCCTGCCACGAGTCCGGTAGGCGGGTTGTATTTGGTCGAGCCCAAAATCGAGAGCACGCCGGTAATGGAATTGAGAACGATAGGCAGCAACGTTGCAATGCTGCGGTTTTGGTTGTGAAGAATGGCGGCCAGCATCATCTGACGGCCGATCGGCTGTAGGCCCGGATTTGACTCCGCTAGCGCCTGATAAATCTGGCTGCTCACAATGGACTGCTTCGTGGCACTCGTATTGCAGATGTTCAGGTCAAAACCTGTAATGCCTTTGGGGACTCGCCCATAATTCTGCTGAAGCAAGGCGGCCGGAATCGCCGCTCCGGTTACCGCGAAGTTGCTTTGAGCCGAAGCAAGCCAGCTGGTCAAAAGAAAGCCGAAAACTGCAAGGGAAATGCGCATCGTTGTATCTCCTGGTCGGGTATCGGTTGAGACTCAACCTGGCCAACAGATAAAGCCGACGCTTGCTTCTGAAACGCGCTAAGTGCTGCAAATCGCTGATGTCTTTAGTGCCGATATTCATCGGCAGTCTGTGACTGCATCAGCTGCGCGCTCTTCGCCCTTAGTGGGTCGCAGTGGCGGGAGCAGCTTTGGCGGGAGCTACGTCTTTCACAACAATGCGCGTGATCTTCACCGGTGTGTTCGGCATGTCGTTCGATTCGTCGCGCGGAACGTTCGAGATAGAATCGGCCACGTCCTGCCCCGAGACCACTTCGCCGAAGATCGAGTAATGTCCGTCCAGGTGCTCAGCAGGCCCTACAGTAATAAAGAACTGACAACCATTGGTGTTCGGGCCGGAGTTGGCCATAGCCAGGATACCGGCTTTATCGAAATGACGATTTGGGTCGATCTCATCATCGAACTTGTAACCGGGGCTGCCTTGACCTGTTCCTTCGGGATCGCCTCCCTGAATCATGAAGCCCGGAATGACTCGATGGAAAGTAGTTCCCGAGTACAAAGCCGTATGCATTGCCTTCCCATTCACGGGATTGGTCCACGTTTTTGTGCCTTTAGCTAACCCGACGAAATTGGCTACCGTCTTGGGAGCTTCTTTGTCGAACAAACGACAGACGATGTTGCCCATGGAGGTGTAGATGATGGCATATTTTCCTGGCTCTTCGGGCAGCGCAACGGGGGGCAGAGCCGGTTCCGGGGCGGGCTTGGGTCTGGTTGTTCGGGGGGCGCGGGCTTTTGCCGTTTGCGTCTCTGCTCCTTGTACTGAGAGCAGAGAGAGGCTAAGAGCGCAGAGGGCGCTAAGGAATCGCATTTATGGCTGATTATAGCCAGGAATGGGCTGAAACCCGGTAAACGGCGATTGCAGGGCAACATGTGGCTTCCTCGCTGCACCTCCATATTTGAATAGGCTGCTCGTATTTCCTACAATTTAGATTGGCAACCACTCGCATGAAGTTCGTATTCGCCTTAGCTTCTATATCCGCTCTCTTGTTTTCGTCGGGGTGCATGCAAAGCCCCGAGAGGCTGCTTGCTACGGCAAACAAGTATCACGCTAACAAAAAGTACAAGGAAGCCTCTATCCTGTACCAGAAGGTCATTGCTAAAGACCGGACCAACGCAGAGGCTTATTACCGTGAAGGGTTGAATCTGATCGACGATCATCAACCTTTGCAATCGGTCAACTTCCTTCGCCGGGCGCTTGATCTGAAGCCGGACAACAAAGACGCCGCCATCAAGCTTTCCGAGATCTACCTGGCGATCTATTCGTCGGATCCGAACAAGTACAAGTCGATGCTCGAAGACGTGCGCGCGTTGAGCTCGAAGGTAGCAGCGCATTCACCGGGCTCCTTCGAAAGTCTTCGCCTGCAAGGCCTGGTAGCGCTAGCGGACAAGAATATTCCCAAGGCGCTCGATTGCTTTCGGCAGGCAAATCAGCTCAAGCCGCATTCGCGCGAGCTAGTGGGTTGGTACGCGCAAACGTTGCTCACTGCGCAGCATCCTGATCAGGCAGTAGCTCTCGTGCAAGACATGCTTGCGAGTGATAAAACCTGGGGCCCAGGCTACGACTTCCTGCTTATGTTCTATAGCCGCGCTAACAACACTCCGAAGGCGGAAGCCGTGCTTCGCGACAGGGTGGCGAACGATCCGATGAATGCCACAGGCTACATCAATCTGAGTAATTTCTTGTTAGCGACGAATCGCTACCCGGAGGGAGAGAAGTTTATGCGCAAGCTTCTCGACGACAAGAAGGCTTTTCCCGCCGCGCGTCAGCTTCTCGGCGATTACTACGTACGGGCGAAGAAGTATGACGAGGCATTTCAGCAGTACAAGGCTGGCGTGCAAGAGAATCCCAAGCAGGCCGTGCCTTATCAGGAGCGCATCGTGGCTGTGAACCAGATGACGGGCAAGCGCGAAGAAGCCATGAGACTGGCGAAAGAGGTAGCGGCAAAGAACCCGAAGGACGTCACTGCCAACGAGGTTTATGCTTCGCTGCTTCTGCAGCGGGGAACCGTTGCCGACCTGAAGCAATCGGTGGCCGAGTTAAAGAACCTGGTGCAGAAAAATCCGAATAACGCTGTGCTGCATCTCGATTTGGCGAAAGGCTACTACGGGTTGAACAACGTGGATGGCGCATTGGCCGAAACGCTTGAAGCTGTTCAGAAGAATGGGAAGCTTCTGCCGGCGCGCATCTTAGCGGCGAAGATTTATGGCGACCGCGGCGATAATAGCCGGGCGATCGAGCAGGCCGAAACGGTACTGTCGGCCGAACCCGGTAACCCTGAAGCGCTCTTCATTCACGCCCGAGCCCTTATCGGTTCAGGGCGCACAGATAAGGGACAAGCTGAGCTGGAGACCTTGGTAGCTAATTACCCTCAGGTGAATGATGCCCGTATCCAGCTGGCTTCGATCTACATGCAGCAGCGTGCTTTTGACAAGGCCAAGGAACAATTTGACAGGGTCTGGGGCTCGAAGCCGCCAGATAATCGCGGCTATATCGGTCTTCAAACGATCAAGATGGTCCAGGGCCACGTAAACGAAGCGGTGGCCGGCGTGCAAGATCTAGCGGATAAAAATCCAAAGGACATTGGTTTACGTTCTCAATTGGCCAATTTTCAGGCCGCGGCTGCGAACCTGGTGGGTAAGACCGATCCAACTCGCGCGAAAGACCTGACCAATACGGCCATTGCCAACATCAGAGAGGTTCTGAAAGCATCACCGCAATCGGAAGATGCCTGGATCCGGCTGGGTCAGTTACAGAGAAACGTGGGTCAGCTCGATGCCGCGCTGGCGTCGTTTGCGCAAGCGTCAACCGTCAACCCGCGAAGCGCGGCCGCCTACCTGAACGAGGCGCTGCTACAAGAAGCCATGAATAAGAAAAGTGAAGCGTCGGTCAACTACAACAAAGTTCTCGGGATCGATCCGCAGAATACGCTGGCGTTAAATAATCTCGCTTTCTTGAACGCTGATTCGGGCACCAACCTCGATCAAGCCATGACTCTGGCCACGAAGGCGCAAAAACAGGTGCCTAACAGCCCTGACGTTTCAGACACGCTCGGGTATGTTTACTATCAAAAGCATCTCAACACAGAGGCTCTGCAGATATTCAGGAAGGTCGTACAGGATGCGCCCCAGAATCCGACCTTTCGTTTCCACCTGGCTATGGCATTGTTGAAGCAAGGTGACAAGCAGGCAGCACGGGACGAAGCGGAAAAGGCAATGAAAGTTGCGCCGCCTCAGCAGCAGGACCAGATTCGTTCGTTTGTAGGGCAGATCGGCTGAGCTTAGCATCCAGGTTGGGGCTGCGCCCGGAGTGGAACTCGCGCGACAGTTCTACCTCCCTCCGCTACATTGCGCCGTTCGTCATCTTTCTCGCCCTGATAACGTTGGGCGCCATCCCCCCGTTTAATTCGACCTTGGCAGCGCTGTTCCGGCTTGTTCTTCTAGCCGTCGTTTGCGTGGTCTGCTGGCCGCCCGAGCTATCGATTGCGCCACGGTATCCATTGACCACGATCGCAATTGGGGCGGCAGTTTTTGTGCTGTGGATCGCTCCCGATCTCGCCTTTCCCGGGTACAGGAAAACCATTCTTTTCTCGAACGCGATTGTGGGCCACTTGCATTCATCGCTGGGCGCGGAGGCGCTTCAAAATCCCTGGATGCTGAGCTGGCGAACGTTGCGTGCGATCGTCATTGTGCCGGTTGTTGAGGAGCTGTTTTGGCGGGGCTGGTTGATGCGCTGGCTGATCAATGCCGATTTCCAGAAGGTTCCGCTGGGTGCGTATACGCCTTTTTCGTTCTGGATCACTGCCATCCTATTCGCATCCGAGCACGGCCCGTACTGGGATGTCGGGTTGATAACCGGTCTTATTTATAACGCCTGGATGATACGCACGAAATCCGTCTCGAGCTGCATTTTGATGCATGCTGTGACGAACGCAGTGCTCAGTGCTTATGTCATCAGCTATGCGCAGTGGCAATACTGGCAGTAGCTTCCCGGTTCGCGTAATCTGGGTCAATGCCGTGCCTGCTCGCCATTCTGGTTCTCGCGTTTCCTCGAGTCGCTATTGTTTTGTTATGGCTGTTTAGCACCTTCTTTTCGGCACTGCACAATAATTTTACTGTTCTGCTGCTTGGATTCGTCTTTCTCCCGCTTACGTTGATCGTGTATGCCTATCTGCTCGGGGCGTATGGAGGCCACATCGGAAGCACACAGCTGATTTTCCTGGTGATCGCAGTGGTGCTCGACCTGGGGCTCGTAGGCGGAGGAACGTTCCGCGGCCGGCGCAGCTGATCAGCACCCATCACGAGACCTGAGAATGCTGGTTCAGGCAGCAGATCAGCAGTTTACGGAGAATGGAGAAAGTTCGCCTGGCGCAAAGAAGGTCAAACTCGTTGGGCAACCCGGAATCCTTCTTTGCCGAAATCAGCGAACAAAACAGCACCCCGTTTGACGCGGAAGGAGAGGTTAGCGAGAACCCGGGAACTGGTTGAGGCGCGGGGGCGAATGACGCTCGAGAGGATCGATTGCGAGATCCACTGGTACGATCGCCGGAGCGTTCTGAACCGGAGTCTGTACAAAGTGATGAAGACCCTCACGATTGCATCGGCGGCCGTGATTCCTGTCCTCACCACTTCGAGCATTCCATACGGGACAAGGATTGCAGCGGCACTCGGTGTGCTGATTGCTGTGATCGAAGGCATCCAGCAACTCAATCACTACCAGGCAAACTGGGCCAGTTATCGTACCGCCGCGGAGACGTTAAAACACGAGAAGTATCGTTTCCTCTGCCGCATCGGGCCGTACGCAAAGACCAGTAATCCATACTCGCTGCTGGCGACTCGCGTCGAATCGATCATTTCGCAGGAAACGGAGAAGTGGCTCACGGGCGAAGCGCAGACCGCGCCCAACTACTCGACGCGTACAGCCCGGCACAATTGAGAAGGTATCTGCCGGATCGCTACTAGCCTTCTTGGCACTCTTCCGGACATTCAGTGCAGCTATTCAGGGCATCGATGCGCACCTGATCGATGTGGAAGTGGATATGTATCCGGCCGGCACAAACCGGGATTTTGTCACCGTGGGTATGCCTGACGCAGCGGTTAAGGAGAGCCGGGAGCGGATTAAATCGGCGCTGCTGAACTCCGGTTTCGGTTATCCGAGCAAGTCGGTCACAATCAATCTGGCGCCCGCCAACCTGCGCAAGGAAGGAGCGGGATTCGACCTCCCGATGGCCACCGCGATTCTAGGTGCCATGGGCACGGTAGCAAAGATGGACGATCACATGCTGATCGGGGAGCTGTCGCTCGATGGCAGTTTGCGCCCGGTGAGAGGGGCTCTGTCTATTGCCGTGTGTGCCGCGCGCCGGGGCATCCGGAATCTGCTGTTGCCAATTGAGAACGCGGCGGAAGCTGCCGTGGCAGATGGTGTTCAGGTATTCGGACTTAGGCATTTGGCAGAAGTCGTTCAGTTTTTAAACGCGCCGGAGGGCTTCACGGCGGTAGCACCCGATTTGAGCGGCCCCGAAACGGCGCACGACACGCTGCCCGACTTCAGCGATGTTCGCGGCCAGACTATGGCGAAGCGGGCGCTGGAGGTCGCGGCAGCCGGCAGCCA
>CAWBUH010000008.1:0-152073 GCA_963791935.1 Terriglobia bacterium
ACTAATTAGAGAAATGCAGCTCAAAACTCCATGCATTGTACTGCCCATTAATCGACACAGACGCGTGGTAATTGTCGCCGTTGATGCCCGCCACGGAGAATGGACCCACGTGTCCATGACCGCACCGAGGGTAGACGGTGTCACCCCTACGTTTGCTGTCGTCGTATATCGTGAGGCTGACAGTCGAGCAATTGGTGGGGATATACGCGTCATAGTTGACGTTACCCCCGCTGGCGCTGACACAGGCGACGATGCCAGGGTACTCCGTGATGCCACAGCCGCCGCCGGACGAGGCGCTGGCGGTGCCGGACGCGAAAGCGACCCCCGCAAGTGCGGTCGCCGCGACGCCCAGCAGTGAGATACTTCTCCGGATCCTCATTGTTGCCGACTCCTTAAGAATATTGACACCGATCTGCATCCCGGTGTTCATCGGTACGGTGGAGGGACGCTACTGAGCTCACGTGACTGCTGTCCATAATTCCCGATTCCTTGGCGCCCCCTGTCCGCATATTGGCGCGTTCTGTCCGCATGAAGTCGCGTATCACGGTCACAGATAAGGGAGGTGGGCGGTTATGGTGAAGCCGTCGCCCTCGCGAGGACCGGTCGACAGGGTGCCGCCGACCATCGCCACCCGTTCCCGCATGCCGACCAGGCCGTGCCCACCGCCAGGCTCGGACGCGACCCCCTCCGCGGCACCGTCGTCGGTGACGGCGACCGTCAGTGACGACGGGCCGTAGCGGATCTCGATCCTGACGTGGGCACCGGGAGCGTAGCGGGCGGCGTTGCTGAGGGCCTCCTGCGCGATGCGGTAGGCCGACACGTCCACTCCGGCATCGATCGGCTCGGGGATGCCGATGATCTGCGACTCGACGGCGAGCCCCGACTGCCGGGCCGCCTCGATCAGTTCATCGAGGCGGTCCAGGCTCGGCTGCGGGCTCCGTTCGGCGGCCTCGTCGTCCTCCCGGAGCAGGCCGACCATCCGGCGGGTCTCCGACAGCGCCTGGCGGGCCGAGTCCCTGATCACCTCGAAGGTCCGCAGCGCGGTGGACGGCAGATCCTCGATCTTGTACGGGGCGGCCTCGGCCTGCCATCCGCCGTGACCCCTACGGATCAGAGATCAGCACATAAGCGAGGCTCGATGTGCCCGTGGTCGTCGGGCGCGCCGTGTGCAGAACGACCAGGCAGCAGGTGATCGTCGTGCGATTAGCCCCGGTGATCAGGGGTCAACAGGGGTCACTAGCGATCACATCGCAGGCCAGGTCAGCGGCTATGGAGGGCCAGATCCCTACGATTCCCAAGCTGACGGCGCGGGTTCGATTCCCGTCACCCGCTCTCGGGCGAACTGTGCTCGCGGAAAGCGCGAGCCGTTTGCGGTGCTCTGTCCGGGGGGCGACCCCCGGAGCCCCCCGACACTCCGTCTGGTTTGCCTTCTTAGCATTCGGCTGTGAGCGCTTCAGCTCCCGCTTGACCATCTTGTCCATGGTCGAGGCGATCTCCCGGTCACGCTCGTCACGGGTGTGCAGGTAGATCATCGCCGCACGGGTCGAGGAGTGGCCCATCCGGTTCATGAGTTCGGCGAGCGAGGCACCGGTCTCGGCGGCGAAGGTGTTGCCTGTGTGGCGCAGATCGTGAACGCGGATGTCTGTCGACAGGCCCGCCTCTGCCACCGTCGCGATATGGCGGCCCCAATGCTGAAGCTCTGCCCATTGGGTCAGCTCGCCGAGAGTGACGAACGTGATAACCGGCTGCTTACCGACGAGTCGAGTGAACAGGGGCGCCGGGGAGCCGACGCTTGAGACTAGTGGGGCATCCTGGTCACCTGACCGCCAACGAAGCCGGATCAGGGCTCGCAGGATATGCGCGATGCCTCATCACCATGGGCATGAAGCTGCAGGTCTCCGAACGGCACGGTCTTATGGGTGTCGGGCGCATTGCCTGGCCGCGTGCACGATCTGAAGGCCGCCCGGATCTGGGGCATCGTGCGGGCCCTGGCGGAGTCTGGGTTGATCGTGCTGGCCGACAAGGGCTACCAAGGCGCAGGCGACCACGAAACGGTCGCCTCCGGGTCCCGAAGCTAGCAAAACTGATATTCGTCGGTGTGCCAACCGGAGCTAGTTGCAGTACCGTCCACTGGCAGGGCTATCGTGGTTACTACCTCGGCCTGCATTAAGCCGCATGGTGGGGCAAAAGAAGGAGAATAGGTGTAGAACCTGCCGGTGGGGCATGCCTGGTAGCCGCCGTAGCTACCGCATTGTCTGGACGCCCAGCGTGTCTCCCCGGTCGATCGATTGTTGAAGTAGACGTATTGCGAAATGCCCTTACACTGGACAATCGTCCCGGTCGTGGCGACTTGGCAGAATGCTTCACCTTCGCCCGTGGCCGCTTCCGAGGTAGGGTAGATGCTAAAGAGAATGTCCGCGCACTCCGCAGCTTTGTAACCCCGGTAAACAATCCCGAAGTTGTCACATGTGTGGCCATTGGTGGTCGCGGCCGGCGTGACGGCGGCCGCGCTGGCCGGACTCGCGGCGATTGTGCTCGACACGGCGGCGAGAGTGATCACTGCCAGGACGGCAGGCACCACCCTGGTACGCAACTGGAGAAGCCTCGCGTTGGTCATCCACATCCTCCAACAATCAGCACCCCCGGGGTCAGTCCAGAGGTCGCACTGGACCGTAGCGGCCCTCGCTAATACGGCGCTCATCGCGATCTGGATCGGCGACCAGCGTGCGGCTGTTTGACCGTCTCAGGTCCGGTCCAGTGGATGAGTTGCTCGCACACCAGGCGGACGCCGAGCGCCCAGACCATGCCCGTGGCGATCGAGATCGGGATGCCAGCCGAACCTGGCTATTGCCGGGAGAGAAATGGTGCCCGACAACCCTGCGGGATGTCGGGCACCACCGTCACAACCTCGAATCGGCCCAGGTCAGCCGATGAACAGGAGGCCCTTGGGGTTGGCGATTCCGGTACCGAAGGCCTTGATCGCGCCGGTCTTCAGATTGAGCAGGCCGAGGGTGCGAGCCAGCTTGTCGGAGTCGTTGGGGACTGCTGTCAGTGCCTCACCAGGGGTGAAGGGGCCGCGGAATTCGAGAGGATCTTGCCGGTGCCAGAGTCGACCACATAGAGGGTGCTGGCCCACCTGGGGGCGAAGGCGGTGTCATCTACCTGGGTGGGGAGGTTGCAGCACGGTCGCGGCGGCCTTGGCCTTGCGACCGCCGAGGCCGGAGATGAAGACGAGCTGCTTGTCGCCGGGGCTGTCGAGCAGGAAGTCGCCGCCGAAGCGATGGACCGAGAGCGGCACGTTTTCGGTGGAGTCGGCGTCGGAGAGGTTCAGCTTGGTGACTTTGCCAGTGACGGCGTCCCTCGCGCGGGCGTTGTCGTAGAAGACTGCCGTCCATTTTGCGGTGTGGCCGGACAGCTTGACCGAGTACAGGGCGGCCTTGCTGTAGGTCTTGCCGTTCGCGTCGGGGGCGGGGGCTGAGGCGGTGATGAGGACGGTGTTTCCGCGTGCCACCACGCTGTCGGTGCCGCCGCCGTGTGGGAGCGGCTTCGGGCCGTAGGTGTAGCGCGCCACCTCGGCATGGCGGCCCGGCCTGATCGTGTAGAGGCTGCTGTTGCCGTCCTCATTCACGGTGGCGATGATCCGCTGGTGGGCAGGGTCGGCGCCGAGGCCGTCGACCTTGCCGGTCACCTTCCACGACCCGAGCACCTTGCCCGCCAGTGTGAACTCCACATGATTGAGGCTCTTCTTGTTGCCGCCGGGTGCGGGCTCACCCTTGGCGCCGACGCCGTTCTGATATCCAACGAACAAGTGGTTGCCAAGCCGCGTGATGTCGTCCGGTTGGCTCGCCCCTTTGGGCGCGGACGCCACCACATGCACCGAGAATCCGGCGGGCACTTTTACGCCCGAAGCAGCAGTGGCGGCGTTAGAGACGCCGGCCTGGGCGAGTACTGCCCCGAGCGTGAGCGCAAGGGGGATGGACCGGCGAAGAAGACGGGAACGAGAGGCCATCGGTGGTCCTTTCGGAGGAGTGCGTCCTGACGAATGTCAAAAACACATGAGCGCTGCACCAAGCTGGCACTCCGCCGTGACCTGCGGTTGTCTCACTCATGAATACCTGCCTGAACGCGCCCTCCGGCCCGTTAGAGCGTCAGTGGCAAACCGAAGGCCGGGAACAGGTCCGGTCGTTCGAATGCGGCGATCTCGGCGATGCGTCCTTCGCGTATCTGCAAGACGGACAGGCCGAACGCCCGATACGTGTCGTCGCCCGGCCGCAGTAGGTAGCCACCGACCGCGGGCTGCCGGTTCACCCAGATGGGCATGCACGGCCATGTGCCGAGCGATCCCATGCCGGACTTGAGGGCGGCGCCGATCGTCTCGCGGCCGTCCCAGCGCTCGACCCCTGGGGAAATGGACAGTCTGGCGTCTTCGAGCAGCACGTCGATGATGGCATTGGCGTCGAGTCGCTCATGGGCCTGCATGTAGCGGTTCAGTAGGCCCTGCTCCTGATCGCTCGGATCCGCGGCCGCGGCCCAGTCAAGCCGTCCCTTCGGCCACCGCTGGCTCAGCGTCGCCTTGGCCCGCTGAAGGGCACTGTTGATCGCCGGCACAGTCGCGTCGAGCAGATCCGCGGACTCCGCTGCCGAGTAGTGCAACACCTCGCGCAGGATCAACACCGCCCGCTGCCGGGCCGGCAGCAACTGAATGGCGGCCAGGAAGGCCAGCTCGATTGTTTCCTTCGCCACCACCAGCGCGTCCGGCTGGGTTTCCGATGGCGCGACCTCGTCGAGCAGCCGATCCGGATAGGGCGTCAACCATGGCATTTCGTCGATGGACGAGCTTTGCGTTACGGGCCGCCGCGCATGGCTCTTGAGCCTGTCGAGGCAGGCATTGGTCGCGATTCGATACAACCATGTTCGCAGCGAGGAGCGGCCCTGGAATCCGTCCCGGCGTCGCCATGCCCGCAGGAAGACCTCCTGCACCAGGTCTTCCGCCTCGTCGAAGGAGCCGAGCATCCGGTAGCAGTGCACATGCAGCTCCCGGCGATGGCGCTCGACCAAGGTGGTGAAGGCCGGCTCATCGAGCGCGGCCACATCCCCGGAAAGGTCGGTTTCGTCCATCACAGCCCCTTGAGCTCACCACTGACATTCATGCTGACGGCTCGCCGTCAAAGAAGGCTCTCTATCCGTGACAGTGTGACTTGGACATTGTCCTCCCCGGTGACTTCGCGGGCCTCGGACATGGTCAGCCAGCGCAGTGGCGCGTCGGATCGTTCCGGCCTCGCCGTGTCAGGGTCGGCCGTGGCCAGCACGAATCGCAGGTCGGCGTGTTCGTGGGCCTGGTTCGTGCTCGTTGGCGGGGACACCCACGATCACCACATGCACGAGGCCGGCGTCCGGCCATGGAGCGAGGTCGGTCAGCCCGGTCTCCTCCTGGCTTTCCCGCAGTGCGACGGCGATCGGCTCCGTCTCACCCGGGTCGCCGTGCCCGCCGACCTGCAGCCATCCCTGTTGCCGCTGGTGCCAGCGCAGCAGCACCCGCCCACTCGCCGGATGCACGATGAGGGCGGATGCCGTCGTGTGCAGCGGAATCGAGCGCACCCACGGGTCCTCCACCGTCTCGGCCAGCGCGCGCACCCGCGTTACGTCGGCGGCCTCGACCGGGTCCTGGGGACGGTATCGGGACAGCAGGTCGACGACGGGTCGACGGACGGTGACCATGCCGACCACCGTACTGGCTTTAGTGCACCCCTCAAGTTCTCCTCAACGACTCCGACCTGCAGCTCCATACCCCGCTCACGGGCGCCTTCAACGCGGCAGACGGCCCCCCGAAAGCACCGCTCCAGCTCCCCGGCCGGGGAGCAGGGCGGCATCTGAGAACACCTTCACGGTCATCGGAACGCGGCGATGTTCCGCTCTGCCCAGTCGGCGAAGGTGCGGGGCGGCCGGCCTGGTACCCGTCTTTACGGATGGGCTCACCCGCAGTTCGGGAGCCGACGGCTCGCCCAAAATGGTGAGGGTGCTCTCCACCACCGGTTCGGGCATGAAGTGGAGCATTTGAGTCCTGGCCGTGTCGCGGGTCTGCTCGACGAAACGCACTGGTTCCCCCAACGCCTCACCGATCGCCTGAGCCCGTTGGCGAGGTGAGACCGGCACCGGCCCGGTGAGTTCGTAGACGTGACCGGCATGCCCGTCGGTGCGCAGAACCGTGGCCGCGACCTCGGCGATATCGGCCGGGTCGATGAACGGCAGTCCAACATCCCGAACGGCGCCGCGGCCGTCCGCTCGGTGCGGACCGACTCGGCCCACATGAACGTGTTGGTGTAGAAGCCGCCGGGTCGCAGAATCGTCCAGTCCAGGCCCGATTCCCTAACGGCATCCTCGAACATCCTGGGCTGACGGTAGATGTCCGGCCGCGTGCCGGCGCCCTGTGAGGACACCAGGACCACTCGCCGCACCCCGCCGGCCTTGGCCACATCGAGGATCCCGTGGGGATCATCCCCGTTGGCGAGGAGGTAGAGAGAGTCGGCTCCGGCGAGCACCGGCCTGAGGCTCTCAGGTTCGGCAACGTCGGCCTGCCGGTATTGCACGCCTTCAGGCAGGTCCACCCCGGCGGCCTGCCCTGAAGAGATCACCGTCCACCTGCTCACCCGACTCGACGAGTGCCCGCACCAGCGGCCGTCCGACGTTCCCCGTTGCTCCGGTTACTGCGATCATGTCCAGCTCCTTGTCGTATCTCACCCCGAGCCAATGAGCAGCTGAGAGTGAGTTAGTCGGCTAACTAACTCGGAATCTAGCCCGTTGCACCCCGGTTGTCTACACTCATGATTGAGATGACTGACTCAGTGAAGGACGGCCACGGCCGCTCAACAGGATCGAAACCCGGCAAGCGTGCGCGGCTGGCGGCCGCCGCGACCCAGGTACTGCACGAGCAGGGGGTCGAGAAGACAACGCTCGCGGACATCGCCCGGGTGGCCGACGTCCCCGTTCGGAAACGTCTACTACTACTTCAAGACCAAGGACCAGCTCGTCGAGGCCGAAACTAGACTGTGCACCAGTAAAGGAAGAGGGATCGGTTGTGACCGTACCGGGGGCGAGCAAAGTTAACTGAACATAGTTGCGAGTCGCGAGCGGTAGCTGTGCATTTGTTTTAGCGTCGAGCACAGTGCCAAGTTGCGTGGCCTGAGTCTGTAAGATCGGCGCATCGGTTGTGACCTCGACTGTTTGGTTGACATTGCCGACCTGCAGCGCGAAATCGATCTTTGCATTCTGATTGAGCTGCAGCACGACTTCCGGCTTGACGGCAGCCTGAAAGCCCGCATTCTCCACGCGTACTTCATAGCGCCCGACCGGAAGGCGGGGCAGGTTATAGAACCCGCTACCGTCGGCGGTGGTCGGAAAGCTCGAGCCGCGATCGAGATCTTTCGCCGTAACTTTGGCGCCAGCAACGGCGGCTCCCGACGGATCGGTAACGACCCCGTTGATGGCGGCAGTGACCTCTTGCGCGCGTAAAGCCAGCGCCGACGTGAGGACCAGGGCAAGTAGAAAAAGATGACTGAACAACTTGAATACGCGAGTAAGACCTGAAGCTTTGATCATGTAGAGACAACTCCTTCCGCGAGCAAAAGAGCTCACAGTCCTACCAGTTTTGATAGGTTTGAGGCGATTGTAAGGCGGGGATTAAGAGGCTGTCAAGGAAAAAGAAACTACAAAGAAAGGAAAGACAACAATACGCAAATTGGAATTAGTTCTACGCTTCTCCATAGGCCCATTTAGCATTTCTATACTAGGCGAGCACTACTTCTACGCCTCGCCCGGAGAGCGTTTCAACTTGCGCGGGCGGTGCTCCGGTATCTGTGATGAGACGATGCACGGCTCGAAAATCGGCGATCAGCGAAAGGCTGCGGTGGCCGAATTTGCTCGAGTCGGCCAGCACGGTGATCTGAGCCGCGGAGGCAATCATCTTCTGGTTGAGCTGGGCTTCCATAATGTCTAGGGTGGTTAATCCGACATCGATATCAAGTCCCACTGTGCTCATAAAGCAATGGTCGGCGTGAAGCGAGTGCAGCATATGCTCGGCATGCGGCCCGACAAAGGCGGTCGAAGGATGGCGAAGTAATCCGCCCAGCATTACAAGCGAAATGTTGGGCACGTCGGCGAGAACAGCGGCGATGTTCAGGGCATACGTGATGACGGTGATGTTCTCGGGACAGGCGCGCCGAATCTGCCCGGCCAGTTCGGCGGAAGTCGATCCGGTGCAGAGGATGACGGTCTGCAGAGGACGAATGAAGCGTAAGGCCGCTTGTGCGATGCGCACCTTTTCTTCGTGGTGCATGCCTTCGCGTACTTTGAGCGGATGCTCCGGAGCGGCGGTCAGCGGCCGGATTCCGCCGCCGTGGGAACGAATCAGATTACCGCTGGCGGAAAGCGAATCAAGATCGTTGCGTGCCGTTACCGCCGACACGTCAAAACGCCTGACGACTTCTTCGACCGTGATGCGGCCATTCCTGGCAAGAACACTCAAGATCTCGCGGCGCCGCTCTTCAGCGTGGAGGCGGTGCGGATTAGCCTTTGCCATTCAGTATGCGCGTTCCATCGATGCAAGGATCAGACGGGGAGCAGCCCCTCGCGTGTTATCTTACCTTGCCTAACCTGTGAATTCAAAGCACTATTTCTTGCTCTTGGTTACGTTTGCTTTCTTTTGATTGACTCTTCGAAGGGTACTGGTGCTAAACGGGTCCTGAACTCGAGTCGGAGATTGGTTGCGGAGGGGTCCATACTAAAAGGTTGGATAGCGGAGGTTTTCATTGGCCAGTGTTCATGCATCGATAGCCGCTGTTCACCCTTCCGGGAAACTTGCGCAACGTGCAGCTTCCGGTTCAGTCGCATCGATTCCCTGGTACATCTGGTGCGCCGTGTTGGCAATCACATCGGTTGCGATCGGGGCCAATTGGGATATCTCGTGGCACATGTCCATCGGTCGCGATACTTTCTGGACGCCCGCTCACATGGCGATTTATCTGTGCGGGGTGCTGGCGGGGGTCGCCTTCGGATATATCGTTCTTTCGACGACTTTCGCGCGAGTGTCGCCGCTTGCGCCAGCGTCGGTTCACATCTGGGGATTCCGCGCGCCGCTCGGGGCCTTTATCGCTTCCTGGGGCGGAATTACGATGCTCACCTCCGCGCCGTTCGACAACTGGTGGCACGATGCGTACGGGCTGGATGTAAAGATCATCAGCCCGCCGCATATTGTGCTCTTCATCGGCGTTTATGCGGTGCTGCTGGGCACGATTGTCTTAATCGCCGGGCACATGAACCGCACTTCCGGCATCACGCGCAAGAGATCGGCGGCGCTTCTGATTTATAGCTGCGGCATCGCGTTGATCATGATGCTGACCATGCTGATGGAATACACGGGCAGAGCGCTGCTGCATACTGGCCGGCCTTATGCGATTCTGGCCATCTTTGTCCCGCTCGTGCTAACCGTTGCGGCCCGTGCAACCGGCCTCCCGTTCGCCGCTACTCTGACCGCCGCGCTGTATACGCTTTTCAAAATCGGGCTGGTGCTTGTGCTTCCGCTTTTCCCGGCGGAGCCGAAGCTCGGGCCGGTGTATCAGCACGTGACGCACTTCATACCGGAGGAGTTTCCCCTGTTGTTGATTGCGCCCGCCTTTATGCTCGACCTTCTGTGGCGCCGGGTGATCGACAAGGACATCTCGAACAGGATCGCCTGGCGGCTGGCAGCCGTCAGTGCCCTTGTGTTTGTTTTCGTTCTGCTTGCGGTCCAGTGGCCGTTCGCCGATTTTCTGATGAGCCCTGCTTCGCGCAACGCCTTCTTCGGTACTACCTACCTCTGGTACGGTATGCCACCGACTTCGCATGAGGCCCAGAACTTGCTATGGGGTGACAGGGCGGCGCACTTCTCAAGCATGATCGCGCTCGCGATTGTATTCGGAACCCTGAGCTTTCGCTTCGGACTGTCCCGCGGAGGATGGCTGCGATCGATCCAGCGTTAGCAATGATCAAGGAGCGAAAAACCATTCGTTGCTCACGTACCGCGCTCGGCGTGGTTCTGCTGGCGATGAGTCTAGCCTCCGCAGCTTCCGCTCACATTGGAAGCTCAGACATCTACCTCGATGGCAAAGCCGGACCATATCAGCTTTTCGTAACAATTCGACCGCCGGCTGTTATCCCCGGAGTGGCGGAGCTGGAAATCCGGTCAGCCATCACGGGTTTAACGCGGGTGGATGCGGTGCCATTGCCGATGACCGGACCTGGGGCGAAGTTTGCGCCGGTACCTGACAGGCTAACGGTGTCGAAGCAGGACCCGCAGCTTTTCACAGGAACACTCTGGCTGATGGCTCCCGGGTCCTGGCAGGTTCGAGTTTCAGTCGACGGGTCGAAAGGCCGGGGGCAACTTGCTGTTCCGGTACCCTCGGCTGCGCGCACGACCAAGCGCATGCAACTCGGTCTCGGTGCAGTGCTCTCGGTCCTCAGTTTATTTCTTGTTGGCGGAGTTGTTGCCATGGCAGGCGCTTCGGTGCGGGAATCTCGCCTCGCGCCAGGCGTGGCTCCGGATAAAAGCCGGGTCCGCGCCGGCAGGATTGCGATGTCGGTTGCGCTTGCGATTGTCATCGCGGTGCTTTGGTTTGGAGAACGCTGGTGGAACAGCGAAGCTGTCTCCTACGGGCAAGAAGTTTACAAGCCGCTCAGCATGACAGCGAGCATAGCGGGACCGCAAGTTCTCACGCTTACCTTGCACGATCCGGGCTGGCTGGAGGGCCCCTACTGGCGGTCGCTTTTTACGCGCTCGGTGGACGACTTTGTCCCCGACCATGGCCACCTGATGCACCTCTATGCAATCCGCCAACCGGGAATGGACGTCGTTTATCATCTACACCCGGAGCTAGCGGGCTCGGGCGTTTTCCGGCTGCCATTGCCCAGCATGCCGGCGGGGAACTACAAGCTTTATGGAGATGTGGTTCACGCCAACGGATTCCCGGAAACGCTGGTGGCGGGCATCGATCTTCCGCGGCCGGTTAATGGCCGTCCTTTGGCCGGCGACGACGCTGCCGGCACTTCGTCACCATGGAACAGCGCCGCGGGAAACTCGACCAGTTTTGCTCTTCCCGATGGTTACCGGATGACCTGGGTTCAATCCGCCGGCGAACTGCAAGCGCGTAAGCCGGTGCTCTTTCGTTTCCGGCTCACAAAAGGGGATGGCACCATGCCGCGCGACATGAAATTCTATATGGGGATGCTGGGGCATGCGGCATTTGTCAAAACCGACGGATCCGCATTCGCGCATGTCCATCCAAATGGCTCGGTGTCGATGGCTGCTCTCGAATTGGCACAAAGTCAGGCGACTGGAAGCGCGCCAAGCAACTCCGAAAGTATGGATATGGGCGACATGAACATGCCAGGCATGAACCACAGCGAGACGGCGCTCCCGAACGAGGTCAGCTTTCCCTATGGATTCCCTTCCCTCGGGCGTTATCGGATCTTCGTACAGATGAAACACGGAAGCACGGTGGAAACCGGTATTTTCGACGCTTCGATCAAATGAGTGGCCGGCGCTCATGAACGTGAAGCTGGCCCGCATCGGGCTTCCCATTCTGAACGAGCTCGCGCCGCTCCGCCGGAGCGGAAGCCGATTTTTCTTAGTTCCCGCCGCGATTGTGGCGGCACTGTTGATTACGGTAGCAGGCCAGTTGATACTCGGATCCGCCGCGGCACTCTTGTTTGCGTTTGCCGTGGTATTCTGCGCAGCGTTCTTCGGCTTGCTGGCCGGTCTATTCACGGCCCTCGCCGCGACGCTTACCTTCGACCTTTTCTATCTTCCGCCAGTGTGGGCGTTAAACCTCGATGGCCACACTCTGCGTGTAGGAGTGGCATTTACCGCGCTCGCCATGATCTCGCATGCAGCGGAGCGTTGGTTCTCAACCGAGATCCGCGTGAAGACAAGGCCCTTGGGGATCTTCGGCAATCTCGACGGACTTCGAAACGGAGAGCTTTGGGGCTGGGCCTTCGACGCAGACCATCCGGGAGAACCAGTTACGGTCACGATCCTGGTCGACAAACATCCGGCAGCCTCGGTCAAAGCGGTTTATTATCGCCCGGACGTGGCGGCCTCCATGGGGTGCGCCGGAAATCACGGCTTCTATGTCGACCTGGCTGAGCACTTCCAGAACGATCGCGAAGTCTCCGTGTACGCCTGTCTGGCGGATGGAACTCCGCTGGCAGGCTCTCCTCTCAATATCTACGCTCCGGCGGTACCGAAACGGCGGGAACGCCCGACGGTTCTCTTCCTGCACATTCCAAAGACAGCCGGCACGGCATTTCGCGATGCCATCGTGCCGAACTTCCTGGAATCGGAGATCGCGTATCTTTATCCGGGCGAGACTGGCTTCCCAATCCCCGATCTGCGAGCTCTTCCGCTTGAGCAGCGCCGGGCTTTCCGGCTCATACTCGGGCATTATCAGTTCGGAGTGCACGAGGCTCTGCCGCAACAAGCGGAGTACGTAACGATCGTACGCGAGCCTGCCGCACGTGTGTGGTCGCAATATGCGTATTTGCGGGAAACACAACCGGACCTGATGGCGGGCCGCGACGGGCAGCCTATGAGCCTGATCGAAGCATTCGAAAAAAGCGTCACGCTCGATCTCGATAATGCGCTGGTGCGATACATCGGCGGTGTCGACGGAAATATTTTTCGTGCCGGCACGCTGACAGCCGACCACTGCCAGCAGGCTCTTACGAATATCCGCACGCGCTTCGGCCTGGTGGGTCATCAGGAATCGTCCGCCGCGTCTTACCGAGCACTGCAAGAGCGGTACGGGTGGCATGAAAGCGGAGCCCTGCAGCCGGTAAACGTCGGACGACTTGGCAGCCAGAGCGAGCCTGATCCAGCCACAGCCGAGGCGATACGTCGGTTCAACCACTGGGATTTCGTGCTCTATCGGGAGATTTTGCGCCTCTTCCCCGTGACTTAGAGCAGTGGAAGAACGTGTTACGGTAAAACTGAGTGCAATTCGAGACAGCGCTTAATCTGATTTGGCTTGTGCTGGGTGCGCTTGCGCTGGCCAATACGCTGCGTGTTCGCCGCAATCGAAGCGGCTTGCACCATGCTCCCGCGTGGCTGCATGTGTGCGGCGTAGCAATGATCATGGCAGCGCTGTTCCCGTACATCTCCGCTACGGACGATGTGCTGCGGATCCGTCATATGGATCTCCAGCAGACTCAAGGGAACCGCCACGAGCCAGCTAAGAAGAGTTCTTCGGATGCCTTGATCCGGCTTTACGAAGCGATGGATACTCCGGTTGCCTGCACCGCGACCGAAGTGTCCTTCACCCTGTTTTTCGTTTCGCTCGTGCTGGCTCCGGTGAGTGTGCTTGTGGATCGCAGCACACCTTTTCGCATCGGTCGTTCGCCGCCGTTTGCTCCCCTCGTCCCGAGCTCAATTTAAGAATCAACCCGAGGAGGACAAATGGAGCGCCACGCTTGGCGTTTCTGCCTCGGTCTCCTGCTTTCAGTTGCCGGATTGATGGCCCAGTCTGCCAACCCGCAGCCCCTTACGTGGCAGGAGACTCAGGCGGCATTCAGGGCGAATAACCCCGCCCTGCTGGCAGGAAAAATTAATATCGATGAGTCGCGTGCTGACGAGATTACAGCCTATTTGCGGCCGAACCCCGACCTGAACTTTGGATGGGATCAGCTGACGCCCTTCAGCGGCAGTCCATTCCGTCCGATTGCTCAATCGTATGCGTACGGCAGCATCAACTATTTGCACGAGCGGCAGCATAAACGAGAACTGCGTCTGCTAAGCGCAAAAAACGGGACTGCGATCGCAATCTCGACGCAGGCCGACCTGGAACGAAATCTCATGTTCAATCTGCGCGATTCCTTCGTGCGCGTTCTGCAGGCTAAAGCCGTGATGAGCGTCGCGAAAGAAAATCTGGAGTACTACGACAAGGAAATTGCGATCAACCAGGAGCGCTTCAAAGCAGGCGCGATCGCGAAAGTCGATTTCCAAAGAGTGGAACTGCAACGCGTCCAATATGAATCCGATCTCCAGAGCGCGGCAGTGAATTTACGCACCGCGAAGATCGATCTGCTGGCCTTGGTACGAAGCACGGCCCCGGTGGAGACGTTCGACGTCCAGGAGACGTTCGAATATACAGAGCCGGTCTCGACGCTCGAGGAACTTCGCCGGATCGCTTTGGAGATGCGACCCGATCTTCAAGAAGCAACTCATACGCTTGAAAAGGCCCGTACGGATTACCGGCTGGCGGTAGCAAACGGCTCATCGGATCCGACCTTCGGGATCGATGGCTCGCATCAACCTCCGCCGCTAAACACGTACGTAGGTTTCAGTGTGAACATCCCGTTTCGGATCTTCGATCGAAACCAGGGCGAGAAGCTGCGCACACAGCTCGATATAAACCGCACTCAGAAGCTACTGGACGCGTCGAGCGTGACAGCGGTCCACGATGTGGATTCAGCTTACGCAACTCTCGAAAACACGGTGACACTGTTGCGGCCATACAAAGCCAGATACCTGCAAGAGGCCGGAGAGATTCGCGCCACCGTTTCATACGCCTATGAACACGGGGCTGCCTCGCTTATCGAGTTCCTCGATGCGCAGAGGGAATACAGGGACACGCAGTTGAATTATGTGAATCTTGTCGGCGCTTATTTTTCCGCCGCAAATCAAGTGAACTTCTCGGTGGGACGCGAGGTGATCCGATGAAAAGAATTTCCTGTCAAGCTGTCTTGCGGGCTGCCGGCTTTGTGGCGGCGGCGGCGCTAGTAAGCTGCGGATCAAAAGAAAAGATCGATCCGGCGGCGGCGGCACCTCCCCAGGCTCAAATTGTCGAACAGCCGGATTTGAACATCGTCAAAGTCAGTAATGCCGGGCGATTCAAACTGGTTGCCGCCGGACAGCGCGAAGAGCTGCCCGAAATTCACGCGACGGGCGTGATCAACCCCGATATCGAAAAGTCGGTTCCGATTGTGACTCTGGCGGCCGGCCGCGTGGTGGGCATCTACGTCAAGCTTGGCGACGACGTGCATCAAGGACAACTGATGCTCAAGATATTGAGCAACGACATTGGCACCGCCTCCCAGACTTATCTGCAGGCGAAGGCCGATGAAGAACTGGCGCGCAAGCAGTTGGAGCGGGCCCAGCTCCTTTACTCGCACGGCGCGATTTCGTTGAATGACCTGCAGGTGGCAGAGGGCACCGAAGAGAAGGCCAGGGTAGCGGTGCGGGTGGGAGAGCAGGCGCTGCGCACGCTGGGCGCCGATCCCAACAACCCCGATCCCGTGATCAATGTGACCGCTCCCGTGAGTGGAACCGTCGTTGAACAAAACGTTGTTTCTACCAGCATCGTGCATGGTGCTGATAATCAGTCCAATTTATTCACGATCGCCAACCTTTCCACGGTGTGGGTGGTGTGCAACGTGTATGAGAACGATCTGCCGAACGTGCGCGTAGGGGACATGGCGAATGTCGAGTTGAATGCTTATCCCGGCAAGCCGTTTCGCGGGCGCATCAGCAACATCGGCAAAGTTTTGGACGCAACGGTTCGCACTGCTCCCGTTCGCATTGTGCTGCCGAATCCGGGCATGATGCGCTCCGGAATGTTTGTCACAGCGACTTTCTATGGCCAGCATGGCCGGCTGTTAGCGACTGTTCCGAGCTCCGCAGTTCTGCACTTGCACGATCGCGACTGGTTATTTGTGCCGTCCGGCAACGCGCAGTTCCGGCGCACGCAAGTGAACGGCGGGAAGGTCACAGACGGAAAGCAGGACATTGTCTCTGGCATTTCGCCTGGCCAGCAGGTGGTGAACGATGCGCTGGCATTATCGGCGGAGGGCGAGCAGTAACGGAGCGATCCGCCTGAGGTTTTTTCAATGATTCGTGCATTCGTCGATTACTCTCTCCGCAATAGATTTCTTGTTTTGGTGGTGGGCCTGCTGCTGCTTGGATGGGGGGCGATCTCGTTCAAGAATCTGCCGGTGGAAGCGTACCCCGATGTGGCCAACAACTACGTTCAGATCATCACGCAATGGCCGGGGCGCGCCGGTGAAGAAGTAGAACAGCAGGTCACGATTCCGATAGAAGTGCAGTTGAGCGGCATACCGCATCTTTCGAACCTGCGCTCCATCTCGGAGTTCGGCTTGTCGGTGGTGACGATGATTTTCGATGATGAATCGAACAACGACCTGAATCGACAAAAGGTTCTGGAGCGGATCCAGGGCGTGACGCTGCCGGCGAATCTGCAGCCGAACATCGGGCCCGATTACAGCCCCGTCGGCCAGCTCTACTGGTTCACGCTGAAAAGCACGAATCCACGCTACGACTTGATGGAGCTTAAGTCTCTGGAAGATTGGGTCATCGAAAAGCAGCTCAAGTCCGTGCCGGACGTGGTTGATGTCTCGAGCTTCGGCGGCACAACCCGCGAGTACCAGGTGCGTGTCGATCCCGACCGATTGATCTCATATGGTCTCGGTATCAGCCAGGTAGAGCAGGCAATCTCAAACAACAATGTCAATGCCGGGGGGAGCTTCATACAAACGGGCGAGCAGCAGGTGAATGTCCGGGCGCTGGGTCTCTATAACAACATTCATGACATCGAAAAAACAGTCCTGAAGACACAGAACGGGACACCTCTGCTGGTCAGCAATATTTCAATGGTGACGCAGGGCGCGAAAATCCGGCTGGGCCACATCGGCCATGCCATGCAGCAGAAAAACGGGACGATTCTCGACAACGGCGATGTGGTGGAGGGCATCGTGCTGCTTCGCAAAGGTGCGAACGGGGACGCGATGCTGACCGCGCTTCACGCGAAAGTGGACGATTTGAATAAGCACTTTCTGCCACCCGGCGTAACCATAGTTCCGTTTCTCGATCGCAGCGATCTGGTGCACTTCACTACCCACACGGTGATGCACAACCTGACCGAAGGCATTCTGCTGGTGTCAGTGATCTTGTTCTTGTTCCTCGGGAATATTCGTTCAGCGATCATTGTCGTGCTGACCATTCCGTTTGCGCTACTGTTCGCCTCGATCTGCCTTGATCTGGACAAGGTGCCCGCGAACCTGCTTTCGCTCGGGGCGCTCGATTTCGGCATGGTGGTGGACGGCTCGGTGGTTGTGGTCGAAAATATTCTGCGCCATATCAGCAGCCAGGGGCGCAGCGAGCGGACGCTGATGGAGTTGATCCGCGAAGCGGTGCATGAAGTACAGCGGCCGGTGTTTTTCGCGCGCGCCATCATCATCACTGCCTACCTGCCGATCTTTACGCTGCAGCATGTGGAAGGCCGGCTGTTCCGCCCCATGGCATTGACGGTAGCGTTCGCGCTACTCGGCGCCCTGCTGTTCTCGCTTTCGATTCTGCCTGTTCTTTCGCTGCTACTCTTCCGGCCGAATACGAGAGAGTGGCATAACCCGGTTCTGGCGCTGCTGATTCGCGGCTACCGCCGGTCGCTGGAATGGTCGATGAGCGCCATGCCACGCAGGCTTATCGTACTGGGGGTTGCCTGCGCATTACTCGTGCTCGCTGTCGGATTGATGGCGACGGGCGCGATCGGATCGGAGTTTTTGCCGCATTTAGATGAAGGCGCGATCTGGGCGCGCGGCACGCTGGCGCCGAGCACTGGTCCGGAAGAGGGCGGCCGCGTGATGGAGCGCGCACGCCGGATCTTCGCCAGCTTTCCGGAGGTAAAGCAGGTGATCAGCCAGATTGGCCGGCCGGATGACGGTACGGATCCATCGCTGTTTTCGAATACTGAGTACTTTGTCGATCTAAAACCGAAGGCCGAGTGGCGCTCTCTCTTTCACCAGAACAAGGACGAGCTGATTTTAGCCATGGGGCGTGAGGTCGAAAAGATCCCCGGGGCGCTTTGGAACTTCTCGCAGCCGATTGCAGACAACATGGAAGAGGCCGTAAGCGGCGTAAAAGGTGAACTCGCGATCAAGATCTTCGGCACCGATTTGAAAGAGCTGGAAGGCAAGGGCGACGAGATTGTGCGCGTGATGGAAGGCATCCAAGGCGTGCAGGATCTCGGGTTATTTCGCGTGATCGGGCAGCCTAATCTGAACGTGAATGTGGACCGCGATCGGGCCGATCGCTACGGGTTGAACGTATCGGACGTGCAGGACGCGATCGAGACCGATGTCGGGGGCAAAGCCGTGGGTCAGGTCCTGAAAGGCGAAGAACGCTACGATCTGACGATTCGCTATCTACCCTCTTTCCGGTCAACTGTGGACGCGATCCGGGGTATTCGGCTGCTCGCTCCCAGCGGCGAGCGCGTTTCGCTGGACGAAGTTTCCGACATACAAATGCGCGACGGAGCTTCGCAGATTTATCGCGAAAACAACTCGCGCTACGTGGCCATCAAGTACAGCGTGCGGGGCCGCGATCTGGGCAGCACGGTGGAACAAGCAATTCAAGAAGTCGGCCGAAAAGTAAAGCTTCCGCCCGGATACTATCTCGAGTGGGCCGGCGAATACGCAAGCGCAAAGCGGGCCAATGCGCGGCTGGCGTTAATTGTGCCCATTACGGTGGCGGGCATCTTCTTCCTGCTCTACTCCATGTTCACCTCATTTAAATGGGCTGGACTGGCAATGGTCAGTCTGGCTCTCTCACCGATCGGCGCGATATTTGCGCTCTATTTTACGGGCACGCACTTCAGCGTTTCATCGGGTATCGGAACGCTGGCGTTGTTCGGCGTGGCGGTGGAAACGGGGGTCATCATGATCGAGTACATCAATCAGCTCCGCGCGCGCGGCTACGGCATTCACGAAGCGGCCATTGAGGGAGCAGTGCTGAGGCTGCGGCCGATCATGATGACGATGCTGGTGGCGACGCTCGGCTTGCTGCCGGCGGCAATCTCAACAGGCATCGGGTCCGATTCGCAGAAGCCGTTTGCGATCGTGATCGTTGGCGGTCTGAGCGCAACGCTGATTCTCAGCATCTACGTCCTGCCTACCATCTACACATGGATTGCCAGAGAAGGCGATACACTGCCGGCCTACAATCCCGATCTGGCAGAACCGACACAGCATTAGTGAATCGAAGTTTGTTTTCGGCGCCGCGCGGCTGAACGATTACCGGGGTCTCTGGGCGAGTGCTCGCTGCCGCCGATACAGGCCCGGAACTCTTTGTTGTTCTTGGACATCAAACTGGTGTGTCGATCCGTTCAAAATGGTGGCCCTTACCGTCGCACCCAGTAGCGCATAAATCGAGGTTCTCTTTCCCGAAGGTCACTACGATTAAGTTGCTCTATGGCAGCGCTGTTCGCAATTCTGATTTAGATATTGTCTGGCTCAAGCCGTGGGATGTGCCGTTGAGCGAACGAATTGCGAATCGGGCTGAGTGGCAGGCCGTGATCGGGAAATAAATCATTTTCGCTCTGCAGCTCTCCAGCGGGGCTGCCGCGATCTGCGGAGACCTAAGCCATCGCCAGAGAGCCTCACGCGGCTTAGTGAAATAACTGAACGGAGCCAAGTTTTGCACGGTCTTAGCTGGTGTACGTGCGGCATGAATGTGGAGCTTGTGTCCAGAACAGCGGCGGTTGAGTGGGACGGCTTGTTGAAGGGCGAGGCCGCCGGAGAGCCGGATGCGCTCTTCGTGCTGCTGGTCGAGCGCCAGTCGCGCTTTGTATTTCGGATTGCCTACGCGGTGCTGCGCAATGTCGAAGACGCCGAGGACATTGTGCAAGAGACGTTCTTGAAGCTCTTCCGAACGGGTGCGTGGCGGAAGATCGAAGACGAAAAAGCGTATCTGGCAAGAGTGGCCTGGCGTCTGGCCTCGACCCGGACAGCTGTCGCGCGCGCCGGCACCGCAGCCGAGCTGCGCGAACCTGCCTCTGCGGAGAATGACCCCGAACGAGCGGCTATCGACACCGAGCAGAGCAAAACCATTCACCGGCTGATTGACACGCTGCCGGAGAAGCTGCGCGGGCCGCTGGCTTTATCGTCAACGGGCGAGATGACAGCTTCCCAAATCGCAGTCGTAATGAATCTGCCCGAGGGCACGGTTCGCCGGCTCCTGGCCGAAGCGCGCGCTCTCTTAAAAAGAAAATTGGCGAGCATGGAAGGACGCAATCATGCCTGAACCGGGACGGGATCACCTCGACGAGGCGCTGGATGCAGCGCTCACAACTTACGGCGAAACGGCTCCGCGAGAGGGGCTGGAGCGACGAGTTCTGGCTCATGTTTCCGGGGCGAAAATTCGGGAGTGGCCGGCAAGATGGCTGGCCATAACAATCGCGGCAGCGGCGACCTTGTGTTGCGGCCTGCTCTGGTTTCAAGTTCCGAACATGACGGTTCACCCGCTCCCAGGGAGCGCAATGCCGCCTCGGGTGGAGCAAGAGGGAGTACTCGCAGCCCTGCCAATGCCCGCTCGCGATTTGGTAATTATTCCGCCCCCCGCGCGCAAACCTCGCAGGGCGAAGAGCGCGGCAGAACCGAAGTTGGCGAGGTTTCCCACGCCTTCTCCGATAGGCAGCGAAGAAGCGGCTTTGCTCCAGTTGGCTAAAGGCGAAGTCAGGAAGATTCCGCGCGAGCTGATGCAGGTCGGTGGCCCGATCGAGCCGCTCGAAATTAGTGCGATCGAGATCAAGCCGCTCGAATAATCGGACTTTTAGGAGACAACACGATGCTGAAAATGATGGTTCTGGCGCTGGCCGGACTGCTGAGCCTGCAATGCCGGGCGCAAAACAACGATCAAACGCCAGACAAGCAGGCCGCGCTTGCGCAAACGGGGGAGGGCACCCCCAAGAGGTTTTATCAGCTGAGTTTTGTAGTGCGGGAAGTGGAGAGCGACCGCGTGATCAACAGCCGATCGTATTTCCTGATTTTGCGCGGCGGCGGCGGCACCGAGCGGGGCTCAATTCGTACAGGCGAAGAAGTACCTTTCACTTCATCGTTCGGAACGAGCACACAAGTCCAGCAAATACACGTCGGCGTCAACATCGATTGCCGCGACATGGAGCAAGTAGGCGATCAGGTGACCTTAATACTAGAGGCGGAGATCAGTAGCGTGGTAGAAAATCATGGAGACAAAAATCCGCCACCCTCGACGCCCATCATCCGGACGAATCGCTGGCAATCCACCGTTCTGTTGCCGTTGAAGCAGCCAACGGTCTTGTTCTCATCCGACGATCCGGCATCCAAGCGCAAGATGCAGCTACAGCTGACAGTCGTGCCGCTGCGATGAACCAGGTCGTTCGGCCCTAGATTTTTCCGCCGAATAAGCGGCTGAAGAACTGCTTCCAGCGCCACTGCGGCTCCTGGCACTCGGGCGCGGGTGCATACATGAGCGTCTTCGAGCCGCGTACTACACCCAGCGACTCCAACTCCGCTCCCTCAGCTTGCACGTTCACCGTCACGAAAGCATTGCAGCCGTCAACGGAGGCAATCTTCCAGGGTGAGCTGGTCTTCTTGGCCGGACCCCAATCCTCCATGAAGCGCTTGTAATCGTAATTGCGGCACGGCGAGGCGGTGGTGCAGCCCCAATCCGCATAGGCGCTCGCGTAATCGTGCGCGTTCACCCGAGTAAGAAAGCGGTCCACGACCTGCTTCTCGCGGTAGTTGTGCAGAAGAAAATAGAGAATGCACAGTATGAGAAGCAACCCGATCGCGCCAAGGATGATCCGCCAGATCGTACGATTCCGGCGTTCTTCTCCGGCTCCGTAGTGTTGCAGGTAGCTTCCCATACTTACCCGTTACTGCGCTGGATACGCTTTGTCGTAAGCGGCAGTCGCGTCGGCCGTCAGTTCCAAAGTGGGCCTGAAATACAGCGTGTTGGTAATGTCAACGATCACATCCAGACCTCGCTGCTCGGCCAACTTGCGAATCACTTCCGTCATCTGGCGCCCCGCTCTGCCCAGAATATCCTGCCGCTCGGCATTCACGTCGCCTTGCAGATCCTCTCCTAGGCGCTGCAGCTGCTTCTGCTTTTCCGTGGCGCTCTGCCGAAGCTGCGCTTCCCTGTCGGGCGTCATGTTCGGCGAGCTCAGCTGTTGCTGTAGAGTCTGCAGGTCGCGCTGAATCGCTTCAATCGCCTGCTGGCGCGGGCGATACTTTGCTTCAAGCGTTGCCTGCGCTTTCTTCATCTCCTGCGTGTCTGCTACAGCCTTTTGAGCATTGATGATCGCGACTTTAGCAGGCGCAGCAGTTTGCCCCTGCCCCGCACTCGCGAGCAAGAGCACGCCCAAGGCACCAAGGGCGACGCCTTTCAAATTCGAAAACATGGATAAAGTAACTCCCGTTTGCTATTCGACAGAACTGATCGCGGCGACCGCGAAAACCGTCCTACGAAAGACATTAGACTAACATGCGCGATCTTCGCTTTAGCGCTGAGCCTACTCCTTCCGGATTCGGCCTTGTTTGTCGACCGTGAGCACACGATCGCGCCATCGAACCTCGCGTCCGCCATAGGACGTAAGCCAAACTGCAAACGAGTACAAGTCCCAAAGCGGGGATAACCAGAAAAATTTGAGCGCAGGTGAACTGGCCACGACCGCCGCCCCGCTCAGCGCGGACAGAAGCCGCAGCAGAAGCAGCACTCCCGCTACCTTGCCGAGACCCGCGGCGAGCGCGATCGCGATCCAGAGGCCGGCCTGCGCAATGGGGAGACCGGCAAAGCCACCGCCTTTCGAAGCACGGATGGTTCGTGCCCAGCGCAGCTGATGCTGCCAACTTCCGCTCCAGGTGGTGTCGCCGAGTGAAGTTTCGACCGTGTAAGTCGAAACCAGCGCGCGTTTGCCTGAAGCGACAATGCGCTTGGCGAGTTGATAATCGTCCGCCAGGTAGTCACCGATGGCTGCAAAGCCGCCCGCGCTTTCGAGATCGGCGGCCCGAAACGCCAGCGTCGATCCCAGGCCGAATTCCCGTACCCCGATAAGCTGTGCAACCAGAGTACTGGGCATGAAGTCGGTGGCCACGCCAAGTGACTCCCAGAGCGCCGGAAGCTCGTGGGCGCGAGCGCGGTAGAGACACGTCACAAGGCCGACCGATGTATTCCGAAGCGGCGCCACCACCCGGGACAAGTACTCGGGCGTGACTGCGATATCGCTATCGTTAACCACCCAGACAGGAAATTGCGCATGCCGGGCAAGATTGGCCAGGACGCCGACCTTGCCATTCATCAAAGCATCCTGGCCTACAAGCAGCCGGATGGAAAGCTGCGGAAACCGTTGTTGCAATCGGCGGACTTGCTCCGCCGCAGGGTCGTTGGCGTCAGCTACGCCGAACAGAAGCTCGAACTGCGGGTAATCCTGAGTGGCCTGGGACGTGAAAGCATCCAGGATATTCGGGTCAGTGCCGCGGAGCGGCTTGAGCACGGAAACAGCCGGCTGGTAGGGCTGCTCGGAAGATTTTCTTTCGAGAGCCCGGCGCCGGAAGTGGTTCCAGACTGCCACGATGGCAAGACTCTGATAGGCGATAGGAGCGAGAAAAAGAAGCGATAAGAAGCGCACGGAGGGGTGGCGAGGTTAGCGCGCGAGCAGCACCACTCCACCGAGGACCAGTAACGCGCCAGCGGCTCTTCGGACTCCGACAGCTTCTTTCAGAACGAGTTTGGCGAGCACGGTTTCGAGCACAAAGGTAGCGGCCGATGCGGGAACCGCGAAGCTGAGCGGTGCATTTTGCACGAGAGCCATGAACGCGAAGAACGATACGGCCATACAGCCAATGGCAAGCAGCAGATAGCGGCGCGAAAGCACCATACGCAGCAAACGAGCAAGACCACGCGCGTTCACACCCTGCTCACCCCCGAGCTTCATCTCGCGGCTCTGGAGGACATCGCCTGAAACCGTCGAGGCTACGATGATTGAAACCAAAAGCCATCTCATGCGCCGGAAGCTCCGGACGACGGATCTGATTTTTGCGAGGTCGTGCCAACGACCGCCACACCGGCAAAGATCAAGAATGTGCCGAGCCAGCGCGCGCTGGTAACTGCCTCGTTGAGAAACACCTTCCCAAGCACCGCCGCTAAGACGTACCCGATCGCGGTAAGCGGCAGAACATAGCTCAGGTCCGCCCAACTCAAGAGCGCCATGCGAGTCAGCAGCCAGAGGATTAGCAAGGCGATCCCCAGGGCCACAAACGGATTGAACATTGCACGAACATACTCCGCCGGGTTCAGGCCAACGTGTTCGCTGACATGCTTCATACCAAAGGCGAGCGACAGATCGCCTACCGACTGAAGGAGCACGACCGCGAGAACCAGAAGCAGAGTCCTGAAGGGCGAACGTTTGTACGCCTGCAGATCTTCCCCGCTGGCAGCAGCTTGAGCTATGCCGCCCAGACGATTAATCTCCGGCGCTCACCACGGCATGACGCCGCTCTTTTTGTTCGCGCTGTTCGGCCACGAAGATCTTACGCTTGGCGCGCAGGGCCAAATATTCGCGTGCCTCTTTGTAGAGCCGACGCCGCTCGTCGTTATGGAAAATTGCTTTTCTGACGAGACGGAAAGCAACCTTTGGACGGAAGTAAAACTCACCGTAGAACCGCTCGACCCACTCGACAAGCTCTCCGCGATCAAGCCCTTCGTAGGTGTAATTGGGCAACTGGTGGCCCACGTCATCGGTCATCACTTCATCGATCGTGATGAGGCCGTTCTTCTTGACGTGATCGTAGAACTCGGTGCCGGGGAACGGATGGCCGATCGAGACCTGGATGGTCTCGACGTCGAGCTCCTTCGCGAAATCGATACTTTTGCGGATTGTCTCGCGAGTTTCGCCAGGCAGCCCAACGATGAAGTCGCCGTGGATGATAAGACCCAGCTTCTTGCAGTTCGCCGTAAAGCGGCGCGCCATGTCGATGGTGGCGCCCTTCTTAATGTTCTTGAGGATCTGGCCATCGCCCGACTCGTAGCCAACAATCAGCAGCCGGCATCCCGCCTCTTTCATTGCTTTGAGGGTGTCGTAGTCGGTGGTGACGCGAGAAGTACAGCTCCAGGTGAAGTTGAGCGCCTTCAGCTTTGAACAGAGCTCAATCGTGCGAGCTTTCTGGTAATTGAAAGTATCGTCATCGAAGAAGATTTCCTTCAGGCCCGGGAAATTTTCAAGGGCATAACGGCATTCATTTACGATGTCGTCAGAAGAACGCAACCGCCAGCGATGTCCGGAGTGCGTCTGAGGCCAGAGGCAAAAGGTGCACTGTGCCGGGCAGCCTCGTGTCGTGTAGAACGAGATAAACGGATTTAGCAGAAAGGGAACGTTGTAGCGCTTGAAATCCAAATCGCGCTTATACACTTTCGTGGCCCACGGAAGCGCATCGAGGTCTTCGATCGGCGGAGCCTCGGGGTTGTGCTGAAAACCGCCGTCCTTCCGGAAAACAACGCCAGGAATTTCCTCGAGCGGCTTACCAAAAGCGAAGTCGCGGATTGCGTAATCGAACTCACGCTTAACTACAAAGTCGATCGCCTTCGACGCATTTAAACTCTTCTCCGGTTCAACCGTCACCGGAGGACCGACAAAGGCAACCTTCAAATCTGGATTGCGATCCTTCATCATCTCGGCGATTTTCACGTCGACGTTGAAGCCGGGAGTCGATGTAAAGAGGACCAACAGCTCGTAGTCGGATGCCATGGCGACTGTCTGATCGATCGTGATCTTGTGTGGCGGGGCGTCAACAACCTTGCTGTCCGGGATCAAACCCGCTGGATAGCAGAGCCAGACCGGATACCAGTAAGACTCGATTTCGCGAGCAGCCGGCCAGCGCGAACTTGCCCCACCATCGAAGCCTTCAAAAGAAGGCGGATTCAAGAAAAGCGTTTTCATGGACTCCCTGAGGGTTAATCTTTATTTTACTTTGTCTTAGCTGCTGCACTCAACCCGGCAGACAGCGAGAGGCTTCTCCGGTGGACAGGCGGTAAGAATACACCTGCGAGTGGCTATTGGGAGGAAAGCGTAGTAAGCGTCCCGGAAACGCCGCTGTCTCGATCCCCCTCCGAACTTGTGTACTTCGAGTAATTCACATTCAGCTCGACCTTGCCTACGATTCGCGTACTGATTGTGCTGTTCATCGAGTGCGGAACAGCTTTACCGTCTTGAATCGAGAACTCCCGCTCGAAATCAACTCGCTTGAAAAACAGGCTGGGACTTTTCGCAAGCCGCCCTTTTTCAAGAACAGGCAGGTAGGTAGCCGCATCCAGCCAGATTTCGCCCCGGAAAAGTCCAACGCTTGATTTCCGAGGCGCCAACCCGAAGACGTAAACATCCTGCCGTGAATCCGTGGCGCGCCTGCCCTTCAACTTGAACCGGTAGTTAGCCGGGGTAATCGCTAGCCGCGCATCACCCTGCGACTGCTCTTCTGCCTGCAGGTAACGCGCTATTATCTGACTTTTTACCGTGTTGCTGCCCTGAAACCCGAGCACGCGGTAACTGATCCTGCCGAAGCGCGACATCACTCGAAGCGCTCGTAGCCGCCCACTCTCTCGCAATTTCGGGACGGAAGCATTGATCTCCACTTCCATTGACTCTCCACGAAAGGAATCGTCGTGGACCTGCGTGGCACTCAGGTACCGGCCAATAATCTGATTGGATGGACCTGAATCACCAGCTGGATCTCCGGTGGAAGCGCGCAGGTCAGTAATAACCAAGCAACCCAGTATCGAAAGAAATGCCGTTTGAAATAGTCTCTTCAAGGATTTAACTGGACCCAAGTGGCGTCCTCTGCTACTCGCGAGGCCGAGACGTGAACGGAAGCAAGTTCCGTCACCTTGGCCAACACCCCTTCTGTTGTTCTAATCGCTTAGATGCTGTTAACTCAATATGGGTTCAACGGCAATTAATGCCATTTGTTCCAAGTAATCGGCTCACTAGTAGGATATAAGGATCCACACCGGCAGCCAAGCCTTTCCCGACAATGCGCCGCGATTATCACAACTGGTACAGCCACAGGCTGGGACGTCACATGGAACTGCTCTCGTACGGTCATGCGGGAGTGCCCGTGCTCGTATTCCCGACCTCGCGAGGAAGATTCTTCGAGTACGAAAACGCGGGTATGATCCACTCGCTTGCACAGAAGATCGAGGCCGGCGACATACAGGTTTTCTGCGTGGACAGTGTAGATTCCGAAAGCTGGTATAACCGCGGCCTTCATCCGCATGATCGCGTCAGGCGTCATATTGCTTACGAAGATTACGTGTTATTCGAAGTTGTGCCTCTGATGAAAGGCTCAAGCGGGGCGCAGCAGATTGCCACGACGGGCTGCAGCCTGGGGGCTTATCATGCGCTTAACTTCGCCATGCGGCATCCCGATGTGAGTTCCGCCTGCATTTGCATGAGTGGGGCCTTTGATATGAAGCCGTTTATGGACGGCTACTACGACAGCGACTTCTACTTCAATAACCCGGTTGATTATCTGCCGAACACGGAAAACGGCTGGTTCCTGGACCACTACTCCCGAATGCGGCTGGTGCTTGCAGCGGGGGACTGGGACATTTGCCTGGGCGAGAATTTTCGGATGGCCGAGATCCTCGGCAGGCGGGGCATCCCTCACTGGCTTGACGTCTGGACAGGCGGCGAACAACACGATTGGCCGCTATGGCAGCGCATGGCGCTAAAATTTTTCTAAATCGGGGCAACTGGGTCGCTCGATTCGCTCTGTACGAAGAAGGAAGATCTAACAATGAGAAAGATAGGGATCATCTACGGGATGGAAAACACTTTTCCTTCCGCGCTGGTTGACAGGATAAACAGTAAGAACATGGCCGGCGTGCAAGCAGAGCACGTACGGATCGGCGGCATCAAGATGGCCGAGCCGAGCGGCTACCGGGTGATTATCGACCGCATCTCGCAGGACATGGAGTTTTATCGCGCTTACCTGAAGAACGCTGTCTTGAGCGGAACGCTAGTCATCAACAACCCGTTCTGGTGGAGCGCCGACGACAAGTTTTTTAACTACGCTCTGGCGAGCAAGATTGGCGTGGCTGTTCCGAACACGGTGGTTCTGCCGCATAAATCTCACCCGCCGGGAACAACCGTGCAATCCATGCGCAACCTGGAGTTCCCGCTGAACTGGGAAGAAGTTTTCGACTACATCAGGTTCCCGGCCTTTCTGAAGCCATTCAGCGGCGGCGGCTGGAAACACGTGTACAAGGTTCACTCGCCGACGGAGTTCTTCGAGGCTTACGACCAGACAGGTACGCTCTGCATGACGCTGCAATCGGCGGTCGAGTTTGATGAGTATTTCCGCTGCTACGTGGTCGGCCAGGAGAAAGTGCGTGTGATGAAATACGATCCCAAGCAGCCTCATCATCTTCGATACTCGAAAGACAACGATCCCACTGAGCATCCGCTTTACCCGCGGCTGGTGCAAGACTGCCTGACGCTGTGCCGCGCGCTCGGATACGACTTCAATACGGTCGAATTCGCGGTGCAGAACGGCATACCGTACGCCATCGACTTCCTCAATCCTGCGCCGGATGCCGATGTGCATTCGGTCGGCGAGGCCAATTTCGATTGGGTCGTCGAAAACGTGGCTCAAATGGCGATTGATAAGGCGCTGAGCGACGAGCGGCCCGAAATTCAATATCACTGGGGCCACTTTCTGAGCGGCGCTGGCCGGAGCAGCGGCGCAGTAGCTAGAACAGCCCTGGCCGCGAAAGGAGCACGACCATGAGACCGAGCTTTACCTTGGGTATCGAGGAAGAATATCAGACGATCGACCCGGAGACGCGCGACCTCCGCTCGCATATCGATGCCGAGATCATCTCGCAGGGCAAGACGCTGCTGAAGGAAGCAGTAAAGGCCGAGATGCATCAGTCGGTGGTCGAAGTCGGTACCGGTATTTGCCAGGATATCAAGGAGGCCGGGCGCGAAGTAAAGTGCCTGCGCGCGGAGATTGTCGAACTGGCGAAGAAGAACGGGTCTGCGGCTGGCGGCGTGCCGGCACACATCCGTTTGCGGACTGGCGCAAGCAGGATATCTACCCGGATGAGCGGTATCAGATCATTGTGGAGGATCTGAAGATGGTGGCGCGCGCGAACCTTATCTTCGGGTTGCACGTGCACGTCGGCGTTGAAGATCAAGAAACTGCAATTCATCTGATGAATGCCGCCCGCTACTTTTTGCCGCACATCCTGGCGCTCTCGACTAACTCTCCTTTTTGGCTTGGCATGGATACGGGCCTCAAATCTTACCGATGCAAAGTGTTCGACAAGTTTCCGCGTACGAATATCCCTGACCATTTCGCGAGTTATGGCGAGTACGAGCGTTTTGTCAATCTCTTAGTAAAGACGAACTGCATCGATAATGCGAAAAAAATCTGGTGGGATATGCGCCCCCATCCGCATTTTCCGACGCTCGAATTTCGCATCTGTGATGTTCCGATGCGGGCTGACGAAACTATTGCGATTGCTGCTTTGATCCAGGCGACGGTGGCTAAGCTCTGGAAGCTGCATTCGGCAAACCAGAGTTTTCGTCTCTATGGCAGCGTCGCTGCTGATGGAGAACAAGTGGCGCGCGGCGCGCTACGGCATCGAAGGCAAGATGATCGATTTCGGGAAGGAGACGGAGGTGCCGGTACGAGAACTGATCTACGAGTACCTGCATTTCGTAGACGACGTGGTTGACGAGCTTGGTTCGCGCAACGAAATAAACTACATTCACCGGATTCTCGAGCATGGCACGGGAGCCGATCGCCAGCTGCGAATTTTTCAGGAAACAGGGGATTTGACGAAAGTAGTGGATTACATCGTTTACGAAACCGAAGCCGGTCTTAGCCAGGAGCTCGCGGGAGCAAGCGCCGGAGTATGAGCACAAACCTGAGCCGCGCTTCCCTTCGATCCCGAGTTGACGCCGGGTGCTCACAATGCGGTCTTTGTCTGTCTGAAGGTCCAGCCGGACGAAAAAGTTACTTTGATCACCGATCGAAGCTGCCGGGAAATCGCTGCCAGTCTCGCCCGCGAACTGGAAGGGTGCGGCTGTCGCCTACAGCAGCTTCGTTCTCGAAGATCTTGCCGCCGCGGCCTCTGACGACATGCCGCAAGTGATCCTGGACGACATGGAGACGAGCCACGTCAGTATTTATGCGGTGCAAGCGCAAGCCAACGAGTTGAAAACGCGCATGCAGATGTGCGAAGTCGGTGAATCGCAAAGGGCTGCGGCACGCCCACATGGTGAATATCGAGAAGAAAATCATGCTCGAGGGCATGCGAGCCGATTTCGACAAAGTGGACGAGCTCACTCTGCGCGTGATGAACATAGTCAAAGGCGCCAAATGCATTCGCGCCACTACGCCGGCCGGCACCGATATTCGCGCGGAGCTGACGCCGCGACTATAAATGGATCAAAACCAGCGGGATCATCAGCCGTGAGAAGTGGGGAAATCTGCCAGGCGGCGAGACATTCACTTCACCGCTGGAAGTAAACGGCAATTTATGTTGTGGACGGCGTAGTAGGCGATTATCTCTGCGCGAAGTTTGGCGATCTCCGCGCCACGCCGCTGACGCTCGAGATCAACAACAATCGCCTGACGAGCGCGCGCATCCGAGAACAAGCAGCTCGAGAGCGAGTTTTGGGAGTATACGCATCGCGATCCAAACAGCGACCGGGTGGGCGAATTTGCAATCGGCACCAATCTTGCCTGTACGCGCATTGTGGGAAACATACTCCAGGACGAAAAAATTCCCGGCATACACATGGCCTTCGGCGATCCTTATGGAGCGCACACCGGCGCGCCCTGGAGGTCTTCGACGCACATCGACGTTGTCGGCACGCACTTCGACATCTGGGCCGACGACCAGCAGATCATGGCCGGCGGCACATTTCTGGTCTAAGCGGGCGATGCTCCCGTGATTCCCGATCTGCGCAGCGAGTTCAACCGGCAGTGGAAGCCGGAGCTGTACGGCGAGCTTCTCCGCAAGCTTGATGAGGCAGCCGGAACGCAGGTGACATTTCGCGTCTGCGAGACTCCGGTGTTTCTTCCGCGACCGCTGCTCGATCGCATGGTCCGTTACGGGCAGGAGCTTTACGCGCAGCTAGCGGGTAATCGCGCTTACCTGGACGCCTCGCGCCAAGCTGTGCCGGAACGTTTCCGGGCCCCGAACGGGAATCAGCATCCGCTCTTTTTGCAAGCAGATTTCGGACTCGTCCGAAGCGCAACTGGAGAGCTCGAGCCGAAGCTGGTGGAAATCCAGGCGTTCCCTTCCATCTACGCGTTTCAGATTGCGATGGCTCACGAATATCGAGCGTGTGTATGGGTTATGCGAGCGAAATCCCGGGTTGAGTACGTTTCTGGGCGGTCTGCACGACGCGAGCTTTCGAGAATCGCTGACCAAGGCCATCTTGAACGGGCACGATCCCGAGCAGGTGGTTTTGCTCGAGATAGATCCTTATCAACAAAAAACCCTGCCGGACTTCTTGGTAACGCAGAAGCTGCTCGGGCATGAAGATTGCCGGACATCCGGGAGGTTAAGAAACGCGGGCGCAAGCTTTATCTGAAGGATGTCGAGATCAAGCGCATTTACAATCGCGTGATCGCCGATGAACTGATCCGCAAGAACATCACTTCAGAGTTCCAGTTCACGCGACGATGTGGCCGTTGAATGGGCAGGACATCCCAACTGGTTCTTCCGGATCAGCAAGTTTTCTCTACCGTGGCTTCAGCACGAGTAGCGTGCCCGAAACTTGGTTCCTGAGCGATCTGCCGGAGTTTCCGGCGAACCTGGACGACTACGTTTTGAAGCCCTTATATTCTTTCGCCGGGACTGGGCGTGAAGATCGGACCCACAGCGGACGAGATACGCGCGATACCCGGGGAGCTGCGGCGCGAGTACATCCTGCAGCGCAAGATGGAATTCGTTCCAACCATCGACACTCCGAGCGGACCTACCAAAGTCGAGATCCGCATCATGTATATCTGGGACGGCGAGATGAAGCCGATCACGACGCTGCTGCGCACTGGGACGCGGCAAAATGATGGGCGTGGATTTCAATCAGGATCTGGACTGGGTTGGCGCATCAGCCGGATTTAGCTTTGCGGAGTGAGAAGGCTAGCGCTCGCTCCTGATATCTTCCATAGGAAGGTAACCGGGTGTCCGCTGCCGCATCAGACAGCAGGCATACGGCAGAGGAGTCAGCATGGCTATTGACCCGCGCGCGGGAAAGCCCGCAGATCCCAGTCAACTCGTGAACGTTCCCCGGCTGATCGCCAGCTACTACACGATCAAGCCCGACGCCGGGCGACAAGACGCAGCGGGTGGCTTTCGGAACCTCCGGCCATCGGGGTTCGTCATTCACGGGAAGCTTCAACGAAAATCATATTCTGGCCATCACACAGGCCATCTGCGCGTATCGAAAACAACTTGGCGTCAGTGGACCGCTGTTTCTGGGGCTGGATACACACGCCCTGTCCGAACCTGCCTTTCTTACAGCGCTCGAAGTGCTGGCGGCGAATGATGTCGAAATCATGATCGACGAGGCGGCGGCTACACGCCCACTCCCGGCACTTTCGCACGCCATCCTGACCTACAACGAGAATCGCAGTGACGGGCTCGCGGACGGCATTGTCATCACGCCTTCGCACAATCCGCCCGAAGATGGCGGTTTCAAATACAATCCACCGTCGGGCGGACCGGCCGACACGACCGCAACCAAGTGGATCGAAAATCATGCGAATGATCTGCTCGCGAAGAAGCTGGCCGGCGTTCATCGCATCCCGGTGGAACGCGCGATGCGGGCCAGCACCACGCAACGTTACGATTACGTCTCGAACTACGTCGATGGTCTTGCTTCAGTCATCGATTTCGAAGCCATCGGCCAAGCGGACTTAAATCTGGGAGTCGATCCGCTAGGCGGCGCCGGCGTTGCGTACTGGCCCCGAATCGGCGAACGCTACCGGCTCAAGCTCACCGTCGTCAATACGCACGATCGACCCGACTTTCCGGTTCATGACGCCTCGACTGGGATGGCAAGATCCGCATGGATTGCTCGTCACCTTACGCCATGGCCGGGCCTGATTGCGACTGAAGGATCGCTTCGACGTTGCCTTTGCCTGTGACACCGATCACGACCGCCACGGGATTGTGACGCCGACGGCGGGACTGCTGAATCCGAATCACTACCTGGCCGTGGCCATTGACTACCTGTTCCGCAACCGGCCGCAGTGGAGGGCCGATGCCGGGGTCGGTAAAACTCTTGTCAGCAGCAGCATCATCGACCGCGTAGCGGCGGATCTGCCGCGCAAGCTGAACGAAGTTCCGGTCGGATTCAAATGGTTTGTCGATGGCCTGCTCGATGGATCGCTTGGCTTCGGCGGCGAAGAAAGCGCGGGCGCATCGTTCCTGCGAGCGCAGACGGCGGCGCCTGGAGCACCGACAAAGACGGGCTGATTATGGGACTGCTATCGGCCGAGATCACGGCGAAACTTGAGAAGGATCCGGGCGAGCGCTATCGCGAACTCACCGAAAAATTCGGCGACCCGGTTTACGAGCGCATCGACGCGCCGGCTACACCGGACGAGAAAGCGATTCTGCCGAAGCTCTCTCCCGAGCAGGTTTCCGCGAAGGAGCTGGCGGGCGAGAAAATTGAGGCGATGCTGACCACCGCGCCGGCAAACGGTGCGTCCATCGGCGGCCTAAAAGTAATCACCAAGAACGGCTGGTTTGCGGCACGGCCTTCCGGCACCGAAAACGTTTACAAGATCTATGCCGAGAGCTTTCTTGGCAGGGAGCACCTCCGGAGAATCCAGGAGGAGGCGAAAGCGCTTGTCTCAAAGGCGTTCGAACAGGCGAAAGCAACCGTGGCCCAGTAACATCTTTCTGGCGCCTGCCGCTCGCGCCCGCGTTGCTAAACTGCAGATTTGAAGTACAGAGATTTAACCCGGCGTGGAATGATCGGCCTCCTCGGCGTGCCCGCTCTGCATGTGTTTGGCCAGGGCGTATCTTCGCGCGCCGTAAAAGCTCAGCCGCGCGGAAAGGCATCCGGGCTACCCTTCAATGCGTGTTTTACCGATATCGCCGCGCAGGCCGGTTTGCACGCGCCGCTGGTCTACGGGCCGGAAGATCAGAAGACTTATCATCGTCGAGACGGTCGGCTGCGGATGTGCCTTCATCGACTACGATAACGACGGCTGGCTGGATATCTTCACGCTTAGCGGCACGCGCTTCGACGGTGCTCCGCCGGCGGACGCAACCAACCGCCTCTACAAAAACAATCGCGACGGCACATTCACAGATATCACCGAGAAAGCGGGTCTGACAGAAAACAGGCTGGGCAGTCGCCGTCACCGTCGGCGACTACAACAACGACGGCTTCGACGACCTGTTCATCACCTACTACGGGCCAGAACATGCTGTATCACAACAACGGCGATGGCACGTTTACCGACGTCACCGAGAGAAGCGGGACTTGCTGCACGAAGGGACGCGCTGGGGAGCGGGCTGCACATTTCATCGACTACGACCGCGACGGCCAGCTGGATCTGGTGGTCTCCAACTACCTGGAGTTCGATATGCAGCCGGGTACCCAAACCTGGCGAGAGTGCGTTCTGCAACTGGAAAGGCATTCCCGTAAACTGCGGCCCGCGCGGCTTGCCGCCCGGGGACGTGACTGCTTTATCACAACAACGGCGACGGCACGTTCACTGACGTGAGCGTTAAATCTGGAGTGGCTAAGGCAAAGGGCAGTTACTGCATGACGACCGCAGCGGCCGATTTTGACAACGACGGCTGGCCGGATATCTACGTCGCGTGCGATTCGACTCCTAGCTTTTCTGTTCAAAAACAACCATGACGGCACGTTCACCGACGTCGGGCTCGAAACCGGCGTAGCTCTGAACGAAGACGGCATGGAGCAGGCCGGCATGGGGCTTGGGCATCGGCGATTACAATCTCGACGGCAATCTCGACATCCTTGAAGACGCACTTCGCGGATGACACGGCGGTGCTGTATCGCAACGACGGCAAGGGCAATTTCGAAGACGTCACGAACTCGGCCGGCCTGGGTGTTGAGACGCGCTTCATCAGTTGGGGCGCGGGCATGTTCGATCTCGATAACGACGGCTATCCGGATCTGTTCTGGGTTACCGGCAGCGTGTATCCGGAGATCGAGAAGGTCCTTCCTAACTATCCGTTCAAGAGCCCGCGGATTGTGTTCCGGAACCTGAGGAATGGCAAATTCGAAGAGCTGCTGGATCAGGCCGGTCCGGGAGTGGCCGCGCCGCACGCTAGCCGCGGCTGCGCCTTCGGAGACTTCGATAACGACGGCGATGTCGACGTGCTGATCATGAATCTGAACGAGCCGCCGTCGCTGCTGCGGAACGATGTGAAGAGCGGCGACAGTCACTGGGTGAAGGTTAAGTTGATTGGCACGAAATCGAACCGGAGCGCCATTGGCGCGCGCGTGACTGCACACTACGGCACGAAGGTGCAGGTGCAGGAAGTGCTCAGCCAGGCCAGTTACTATTCGGTGAACGACCAGCGCCTGCATTTCGGTCTGGGTGCAACCGAGAAGGCGTCGCTCGATGTGCGCTGGCCAAATGGCGGGACTGAGCATTTCGCGAATGTGCCTGCCGATCACCTGATTACGATCCGGGAAGGCAGCGGGATCGTCAAGACCGAAGCTTTCCCGAAGCGATCCGTTTAGACTGGTTCCGTTCGCGCTCGCCCGCCGGCTTATGGAAAAATGAGAGAGCCGGTCGGGGCGGACGGCTATATGCGAACTCTTTCCTTTGCGCTTTTGCTCGGCTCCGCGGCAGCTTGCTCGAAAGCAGGGCAAAACTCACCGCTGGATCATCTAGCCATGCAGCCCTTTGAAGCACACGCAGTGGCGGTAACCGGAAAAGTTTCACGAGTGCGCGACCGGGAGCCCTGGGCCGTCAGCGCGGGCGAGCGAGTCGGAGTGTCACAGGTGATCTCCACCGGCAACGACGGTTACGCACGCTTCACAGTTGCCGGCGGTGCGAACTTCGACATTTTCAGCAATTCGCGGATTGTGTTTCGGCAAAATACGGCTAGCGCCGGCGACCTGCTCGACTTTATGGCGGGCCGGGTCCGCGTACATCTAGAACCCACGATAAGCCAGCCTCAGCAGAGAATCTTTACGCCCTGCGCAGTCATCGGCGCAAACAGCCCCGCGACCGTGGCGCTCGCGCTGGATGAAGACAACACGCTACGCCTGGATGTGCTCGAGGGCGAAGTACGAGTGCAGCACACGAAACTACCCAGGGGTGAGGCTACGCTTGTTCGAGCGGTGGACGCAATCCTTGTTCGGCCGGATGAACCGGTGTCGCGGCGAGTCGATCGGGGATCGCTCTATCGGTATACCGTGCGTTCACTGCATGATATCTGGGTAGCGGTGACGCCGGGGCATTCAGGTTCGCACAATGGCGATGTGATCGAGGGCAACAGAGTCCTCGCCGAGGCCCTTCCTTCCCATCTCGTCGCGGCATGGTAATAAAAGCAGCCTTAGGAGCCGCCGCGCTCTTGGTCGTCGTGACGTGCTGCATGGCGCAGCAGCCGGCTGTAGCCGGAATCGAAAATCCATGGGACGTCCGGACCATTCTGACGCAGCTCAGCCAGGATACCAGTCAACTCAAGATGCTGCTGGACAGCCTCAAACCGCAGCAGTGGGCCGAGCAGAAGGGCGCTCCCAGTACATACGTGCTGCAATGGCAGACGGCCGGGCGGCAGGCGAATGATGTCATCTCGACCACTAGTCAGCTGTCTCAGAAGACCGAAAGTCTCTCGCTTTCTTTAGACGATTATTTTCGGCTTGAGGCGCTCGATGTCACGACGCGCGCACTTGAAGACGGCGTAAAAAAGTACGCAGAGCGAGCTACGGCGGACAGGCTCAGCCAGTTGCTGGCGCGTAACTTCAATAACCGCGAAAGATTTCGTGAATATATACGCAATCTCGCCACGAGCACGGAGCAGAACTTCAAGATTGCCGATGAGGAAGCGCAGCGTTGCCGCGGTATGATCAGCAAAGAGCCCGCGCCCGGCTCAAGGAGAACGCGGAAGTAGTACCTGGCCTGGATTCATGGAAGTAACCACGTTCACCTGCTCGATTTGCGGCGAAGTATCGCGCGATATCTGTGTTTTCTGCACGAAAGACGCCTGCAGCAATCACCTATGCGATCGCTGCCGCAAGTGTAGCGACTGTTGTACCTGCGAGACGCAGGTATTTAAACAGCAGCCTAACGGTCACGCACCGGGAGCACTCCTATCGCAAACGCTGGGCGAGTAAACGCGGCCAAACGCAGCGACTGGAACTATCTGGTAGCGACCTGATGGAAGCTTGAATGCTTTCCGGCGGATTTCTGCGCTTTCTTCAGCAGCGCCTCGTGATCTCCGCTGAGCCATTCGCGCTTGATCGACGCCTCGTCATAGCCGGCCATACGCCCGGCCAGGATGAAAGCGGGTAAGGCATGCTCCAGATCGTGCCAGCGCGCCATTTCTACTACCGAAGGCAGCGCTCGCTCGCGCAACAGAGCTAACATCTCCGCATCGCGCGAATCCGTTAAATCGACCAAGACCTCGCTAGCGCCGCGCCGATCTGACCAGACCACCGAATTCAGTAACTCGACAAACCAGGTTGGCTCAAGATGTACCTCCTGTTCGGGATGAAGCTTGGCTCCCACGGCTACGGCTCTCAGAGCCTGCATAGCGTTGTGGCGTACGCTGTCGTCGCTATCGCGCAACGCGTACTGTAAGCCGTCTGTGATTACCTTTGTGGTGCGGGGCCCACGCGGGCCATACTGCAACAGATAAGCAGCAGCGGCACGCTCCTCGGGGTCGGAAGACTCGCGGACGGTTCGATCGACCAGGGCAAGATTAGCCGCCACGGCCGGCACAAAAGACTGCTGCAGATTACGGGCATCAGGGTCTGCCATGAGCGAATAGCCCTGTGTCAGGTCTTCATCGGCATTGCGCCCGCGCAGGCTTCCGGCAACCTCGTCGAGAAAGGCCGTGTAGGCAGCAGACAAAAACGCGGGCAGCTTTACATCGCCGCCGGGAGCCGGGTGGAATTCGATGCGCGGTGAATCACGTTCTTCGATACCTATGTAGAGAATGAGTTTGTGATCGTCACAGCAGGTAGCTTCGATGCGGGACCCAAGAACCCCCGATAGTTTGTCGATTCGGTCTTCCGCATCCTCGCGCGAAGGCGGAATATCGCCCGGCTTGGCACCCAGTGCCGTTTTGATCTTTTCGAGCGACACCTTGCGGGCACCGTAGATCTCAACCGAGCCGATGCGCGGAGTGATGTCTGTTGGAACTGTCGCTGCGCCAATATGCAGCGCAAGCAGGAGTGTAAGAAAGAAGCCGCGAACTACCACGTCTCCAGTATCAGACGCGCGGCTTTCTAATTCGGTTTACGCCTGTTTCTCTGCCAGATCGCCTATTACGGGGAGCTTGACTTTCTTATTGTTGTAGGCGGAGTACATCATGTACAGCCACAAGATCAGTACGAGCAGCCAGAACAGTGGGAACAGCGGAAGTCCAAAACCGTGTGTGGCAACCGCAATCATCCCGAAGACGATCGAGAGCACGATGCCCAGAATGATCAGCGCGATATGGCCAAATATCGCCTGAAAAGCGTGAAAGCGAACGGTTTTGTTCTGGTTGTAAGGGGCGAGCACCAGAAAAATAATCCCGGTTATCAAACCAAAGAGGTAGCAGAGCGCGCTCGCTACATTCTCAGTCAGCCCGGGCGCCTGCACCGAGGAGGGCGAGCCCGGTGGAACGTAGCTGCTTCCCGTACCGGCACCCGCAGCGCTGCCGGCGGCGGCCCCCACATTGGCGCCGCAATTCGGACAGAAGGTTCCGGTTGCTTGTGTTCCACAATTTGGACAAAATGCCATACGATCTCTCCTCAGCTGCGCTAGCCAGCTAACTTCTACAAAGTGTATTGCAATCAGGCCGAAAATACTAGACAGTTACAGCGCGCCGCATCGTCGGCCGGAGTACCAGGTTTACTAACACCATCAAAACGGAGAAGGCCGGTATCAGCATCAGGCCGCGTCTGGTAAGTACCGCCCGCGGATAGCGCGCCGATGATGGGCGAACTCACGGCCAGACCGATCCAGCCGAACGTGATGACGATGCTCATAGCGGTAGCGGTGCCGCGCGGGAAAGCATCCTGGGCCAGCGCCAGAGTGGTTGGAAAAACGGGGGCCATGCTTAGACCGGCGCAAAAGACGGCCGCAGTGATTGCGCCCGTTGATCCCAGATTCAACATGGCATAAGTAGTAATGGCCATGAGGGCAGAAACGACCAGTGTCACCGTCAAAGCCGGAACCTTAATTAGAATGCGTGATACGACCACTCGCCCCAGCAGAATGCCGAAGGCAAATCCGTAGCTGACGACGTGCCCGGCTGAAGCTTGATCGAAGTGGACCGTATCGACCAGATAAGTTTTGAGCCAATTCCAGACGCCGACCTCGCAAGCGACATAGAGGAATAGAAACAGCGAGAGCAGCAGCAGCTTCGGATTACCCAGCAAGGGGGGCACTTCACTTAAATGAAAGCTGGCCTTTCCAGTGGGCGAGGGCATGCTGGTAATCGCATTCACGACGAGCGCAACCGCAGCCAGCCCTGCGATGAGATAACAAACAACTGCGGGATCAATCTTCGCACTGGCTACATATGTAGTAATGATGCTGCCCAATCCGAAGAACAAGTTCAGGAAGTTCAGCACCGACCCGCGCCGTGCAGGATCGACTGCTCCCGCCAGCGCATTCGAGCCAGTAACGACGATGCCCCCGCCAAAACCAAGAATGAAATACACCACCAGCAGGCCGTTATAACCACCGGCATTCGGCGCGGCGGCGAGCGAGGCCACAATCAAAGCAAGACCTGTTACTAGCGCAAGCTTATTCCCTCGAATGTCTATGAACGGACCCGCCGAAAGCGAGGCGACAACCAAGCCAAGCGCCTGCAGAGTAGCAAGTGAACCCTGCTGCAGAGTGGAGAGCCCGTAAGTCGGAAGCAGCGCTCCAAGAATGGGCGCAATCAGGCCATAGACGAAAATGGCCAGGATGGCCGAAAGGATGAGCACCGAGAAATAGTATCAGACAGCAATAGATATTGCGGATCTGTTCAGGACGACCTCGCGCAGAGCTTCGGCCGCCCGCTCGCAATCCTCGCGAGAAACATCGCAGTGAGTAACCAGACGCATACGATGCTCATCGATGCCGTTAGCCAGAACTCCGCGCCGTTCGAGCCCGTCGCTGAAATCAGCAGTAGCGATCTCGAGCTTTGCGATGTCGAAGATGACGATGTTAGTGCGAACCGTGCCGGGATCGATCCCGATGCCCGGCAGCGCCGCCAGTTGCTCGGCGAGGTAACGAGCGTTGGCGTGATCATACCCCAAGCGCGAGGGCGATTCTTCGAGCGCAATCAGACCTGCCGCCGCAAGAACACCGGCCTGCCGCATGCCCCCGCCCAGACGCTTCCGGTACAGCCGCCCGCGGGCCATCGCATCCTTAGCACCGACCAGCAGGGAACCGACCGGAGCACCTAGTCCTTTTGAGAGGCAGAACATGACGGAATCCACGTCGCGAGCGATACGGGCGACCGGGGTATCCGTCGCAACCGCCGCATTGAAGATGCGTGCGCCATCCATGTGAACCTTCAATCCGCGGCCATGGGCCTTTGCGCAGATCTCATCGATGGTCACGAGCGGGTAAACCGTACCGCCTCCCATATTGTGGGTGTTCTCGATCGAGATCAAAGTCGTCGGCGCATTATGCGGTCCGAAACGGCGCAGCGACCCTTCGATCCGCGGCCACGTCAGAATGCCGTCCTCAGTCTCGACCGAACGTATGAGACACCCGGCAAACCAGGCTGCCATCGACAGCTCCCAATCGAGAATGTGCGAACGGGCTTCACACAGAATCTCTTCCCCGTGCTCGGTGTGCAGCTTGAGAGCAATGGTATTGCCCATGGTCCCGGTGGGTACAAAAAGCGCGGCTTCTTTGCCGAAGATCTCTGCCGCACGTGCTTCCAGCCGGTTGACCGCCGGGTCCTCGCGATAAACGTCATCGCCCACTTCGGCTTCGGCCATTGCCCGGCGCATGGCGGCGCTGGGCCGCGTGACGGTATCGCTGCGCAGATCGATCAAGCGACAAACTCCTCAAAGATCTCGTTCGAGAGCAGCACGCCTTGTGGCGACAGGCGCAGGTGCGAACCTTCGCGTTTCAGCATCCCGGCCTTCATCCATTTGGCGATGGGCTGCTCAAAACGCTGCCATTCCGCGGGCGTTGGTTCAATACCATTCGTCAATCGCAGACCAACAAAGAAATGCTCTTCGGAACTGTCGGTTGCTATGCGCTCGATCCGGTCTTCAACGCGATCCAAGTATTCACCCAGGGTGTCCGGATTACTCCAGCGGCTCGTGCCATCGAACGAATGAGCATCAAGCCCAAAGCCGATGTAAGGCTCTAACTGCCAATACTTCAAATTGTGACGCGAAGCAAAGCCGTCGCAGGCAAAGTTGGAGATCTCGTAGCGGTCGAGCCCAATCTGAGCCAAACGGGCCACAGCGCACTCGTACAGTTCGGCAACCAGGTCGTCGGAAGGCATGCGGGCTGCCCCGTAACGAACTCCGCCGAGCAGCAGTTCTTTGCCGAGCCGGCTTTCGTCGTCCGCTTCAAAAACATAGATGGAAGCATGTGGCACCCGCAGCCGCTCGAGCCAGTTGAGCGACTCTTCCCATGATGCGCGCGTCTGCTCGGGCAGGCCGGCAATCAGGTCGATGCTGACGTTAGAAATACCGGCCGCGCGAAGAGTTTCCAGATCACTCTCGACGACCGCGGCGCTGTGCCGGCGCCCCGTTAAAGACAGCTCAGCTTGGACAAAAGACTGCACACCCAGGCTCACCCGATTGATGCCGCAGTCGCGCCACGCCTGGGCTAGCGGCGCTGTAACAGTCCCAGGCGCGCACTCCAGCGTCGATTCCCCAATATGGTCCACTGGCAACGACTGTATAAGGTCTGCAAGCAGTTCAGGCGGCATCAAGCTCGGTGTACCGCCGCCGAAGTAAACCGTCTCCGGCCGCCACGACCACTCGTGCGACCGCACTTCCGCAAGCAAAGCAGCGTGGTAGCTGTCGCGCTCGCCCTTCGATCCAACATTGGAAGCAAAATTACAGAAGCTGCACTTCTGTGCGCAGAACGGGTAAGAAAAATACACGCCAGCCACGGCGGTTAGATGCTCACTTCCTCGCCGACCTGGAGGCTAATCGCGGACGAGATTACCTCGTCCAGAGTCTTACCCGTTTCCGGCAACACGAACGCTTTTCTGTCCGGGCTCCAATCGAGCTTAAAACTCTTCGAATGAGCGGAAATCCAGATTTGACGAACCGGTGAATTTGGGCTCACCACGAAGCGGGCCTTTGGCTCTTCGAACTCAATCGAGAGAGCCCCGGAGTTGAAGTCAGGTTCAAAATTGTACCGGTCGGAAGCCGCCAGCAGTTTGCGGTTCAGCGACTCCAGCGCTGCGTCAGATTGAGTACTAAATTCCTGTTCGTTCATTGGCGCCTTCCTTCATTCTGCCCTCGGAACAAAGTTTGGTAACTTTGACGGACAGGCACTCATCCTCTAAATGCGCATTTAACCTATGGAGCCTTCGTGTGTCCGCCAAGATCTCATCCCAGGCACGAGCAAGCTCTTTGCCGACTTCCTTTATAACTTTCCCAGCGTAAAGGACCTCTACGATCATAACTTTGCAGACCCCGAGTCATTTGCGGCGGCGGCGAAGCAGCTAAAATATCCGGCTTCCAGACGAGCCCAGATGGTTGAGGCGTTGCGTGAGCAGAACGGCTCCTCTCCGGAACTCGATGAGCTAGCCCGGCCAGATGCTGTGGCGGTAGTCACAGGCCAGCAGGTTGGCTTATTAACCGGTCCTTCGTACACCGTGTTCAAAGCTTTAACGGCCGTCAAGGTCGCTCGGGAACTGAAGGCAAACGGGATTCCGGCGGTACCCGTTTTCTGGCTCGCCTCGGAGGACCATGATCTGGCGGAGGTCGATCATGTCTGGCTATTCGGTGGAAATGCGGCTCCAGGTAAGATTGGCGTCAGCAGCCCGGTAGCGAACGGCGGTCCGGTAGGGGAAGTGGAAACGGGAGAGCTGCCGCTTCCTGAGATTCGAGCAGCCTTGGGCGACCTGCCATTTGCGGAGGAAGTCCTGGAATGTGTTAAGCGTGCTTACACTCCGGGCGCAACCTTCACGACGGGATTTAAAACTCTGCTGCGCGACATTCTGAAGGATTTTGGGCTGCTGTTTCTGGATCCGCTGGCGCCCGCGATTCGAGCGATCGCGCGGCCGTTCCTGGCGGAGACTGCGGCCCGGGTGCCGGAGCTGCTCGAGGGACTCAAAGCGCGAGATCGCGAGTTAGCAGCACGCGGCTACCATTCGCAGGTACACCTGGACGACGCATCGTCGCTCCTTTTCCTGTTAGGCGAGGGCAATCGTAGTGCTCTGCGATGGAGAGAAGGCAAGTTCGCGGCGAAAGACCGGACTTATAGTGCAGATGAACTGCAGGCGGAGGCCCACCGGCTGTCACCGAACGCGCTGCTGCGTCCTGTGATGCAGGATTTTCTGCTCCCGACTGTCGCCTATATCGGCGGCCCCGCCGAGATCGCCTATATGGCGCAAAGCCAGGTTCTGTACCATAAACTCCTCGGCTGCATGCCCGTGATCTTTCCGCGCAACAGCTTTACCCTGCTCGACGGCCGAGCGGAGAAGCTGATCGCTCGGTACAGGCTGAGTTTTCAGGACCTTCTCGATCAGCAGGACAAAGTCAAAAGCAAAATGGCGGCTCAGCTTGTCCCGCAGGATCTGGGTGCCAAATTCGCGGCGCTCGAATCGACCATGTCGAACACAATCGCTTCGCTTAAAGCAGATTTGAAGAGGTTCGATCCAACACTGGAGGCGGCCGCAGGCAAGAGCGGAGCCAAGATGCTTTACCAGCTGCAGCGACTGAGTAGAAAGACAGCGCGGGAGACGCTGCTTCGAGACGAGCGCAGCGCTCGCGATGCTAACTACCTGGTGGATCTGACCTATCCGCATCGCCGGCTCCAGGAGCGCTTCTACTCGATCGTTCCTTTCCTGGCGAAGCATGGCCTCGATCTGCCCGAGAGGCTTTTCGCCATGACCCAGCTCACCTGCCCGGATCACATGGTGCGGACCGTCTAGGCGAGCCTGCGCAGCTGGCCCGCTCGTATAATCAAGGTGGATTGAAGGTTGGCTACATCTGTCTTGCCACGCTGTTGCTTGGTGCGGCCGCGGCGGCGGAATCGCCCTCCGATTTAGCTACCCAAGCCGAACAGCTCATCCGCAGCGGTGACAAGTCTTCGGCTCTCGAAACCCTGGCGCAAGCGGCACAATCCACCCCCGCTTCGGCCGAATCGGAAGACCGGATAGGATTCCTGTACGCGGTCCTCGAACGCTCCGACGATGCTGTCTCTCATTTTGAGAAAGCGATCAAGCTGCGCGATGACTACCCTCCGGCCCATTACCATCTGGGAGTGGCGCTTTGGAATGCCGAGCAGCGGGAACGCGGGCTGAATGAGCTGCGCGCGGCCGCAAAACTCAATCCCGAGAGCTTCGAATATCAGTACCGTTTAGGCACGGCCTGCCAGCGGGTGGAAGATCTTGCCTGCGCGGTGGAAGCCTTCGGCAAAGCGTCTGCGCTCGATCCTGCAAACGACAACATCCGGAACACCTATGCGTTTCTGCTGGTGAATACGCGGCAGGCTGATCGCGCCATCGCAGAATCTCAGAAGATCCTCGAGCACAATCCCAAGGACGCGAGCGCCATCATGAACATCGGCTACGCGCACCTGAAAAAAGGCGATTTTGCTGAGGCTGAGAAGGCTTATCGCGGGTTGCTCGCCAATGATCCGCAATCGCCGGCGGCCCACTACGATCTGGGTATCGCGCTCAAAAGTCAGGACCAGCTGGAAGCGGCTCAGAAAGAGTTCCGCGAGGCGATCCGGCTGGATCCAAGTCTGGCCTTGGCGCATTATTCGCTGGGCTTAGTCGACTGGCAACTCGGGGATTTTGAGGCGTTGGCGGAGGAGATGCGGGCCGCCATCAGGATTACGCCCGAATACGCCGAAGCGCATTACATGCTCGGAATTGCGTTGAAGCAGAGCGGCGATCTCGATGGAGCGCTGGCCGAGTTAAGAGAATCGATCCGGCTTGATCCGACCACGCCGGGACCATTCAATACGATCGGCCAAATCCTGCGCCAGAAGGGCGACAAGGCGGGCAGTGAAGAAGCATTTGCTACGGGCACTCGCATCAAGCGGGAAAATGAATCCCAGCTGGCGAATACCTTAGAGCAAGGCATGCGCGGCGGAACGGCGATGAAGCCGATCACGATGGAGCAGCAGCCGAAGTCCGGGCAGCCGCGCTAATATGCGTTCCCGCCGATCGTTCGTAAAGTCGCTTTGCGCGAGTCTGCCGGTCTTTTCGATCGACCAGCTTCTTGGCGCGACGCCGCTGGGTGTTCAGTTCGTAAACGTGGCCCGTGAAGCCGGCCTGCATGCGAAAACAGTGTTTGGCGCCGAAAGCCGCAACAAGTATCTGCTCGAAACAACCGGCTGCGGCGTGGCGTTCGTCGATTACGACGACGACGGCTGGCTCGATCTCTTCTTCGTCAACGGCACACGCTTCGAGACGACTTTTCCGAAGGGGTCGGAACCCGTCAGCCGCCTTTATAAGAACAATCGCGACGGCACCTTCACCGACGTTACCGTAAAGGCTGGCGTCGGACGCACCGGCTGGGGACAGGGTGTGTGTGCCGGCGATTACAACAACGACGGGCACGTGGATCTGTTCGTTTCCTACTGGGGCGACTGCGCGCTCTGGCGCAATAACGGCAATGGAACATTCACAGACGTGGCCGTGCAGGCAGGCGTGACCACCCGCACGACGACCGGCCTGAAGAGATGGAACACCGGGTGCGCGTTCCTTGATTACGACCGCGATGGACACCTGGATTTGTACGTCGCAAATTACATCGACTTCGATCCGAAAACCGCGCCGCTGCCCGAGAGCGGCCCATGTCTGTACGAAGGCTTGGTTGTCGCCTGCGGACCGCCCGGCCTGCAAGGCGGAAAAGACATTCTCTTCCACAACAATGGCGATGGCACGTTCACCGACGTCTCAGAGAAGGCCGGGATCCTAAAGAAGCAAGGTACTTACGGATTGGGCGTGCTGGTTGGCGACTTCGATGAAGACGGCTGGCCGGATATCTATGTGGCGGACGATTCCTCGCCCTCCGCACTGCTGAAGAACAATCACGACGGCACCTTCACCGATGTGGCGCTCGAATGGGGCGTGGCTTTCGGCTCCGATGGCAAGACACAGGCGGGGATGGGTGTTTCGGCAGCCGATGTTTATGGCAACGGCAAGCTTGACATTGTTAAAACGAACTTTGCCGGCGATACCTCGAGCCTTTATCGCAACCTGGGCGGCGGCAATTTCGAAGACGTGACGTTTCAGTCGGGGCTCGGCCGCAACACGCGCTTCCTGGGTTGGGGCGCGACATTCCTCGATTTCGACAACGATGGCTGGCCCGATATCTTGACCTGCAACGGACACGTTTACCCGGAGGTAAAAGAGAAAGCCAGCGAGTCAGGCTACCGGGAGCGCAAGGTGCTTTATCACAATTTGGGCAACGGGAAGTTTGAGGATGTATCACTCGAAGGAGGGCCGGGCATCCTGGAGCCGGTGCCGGGGCGCGGCTGCGCGATCGGAGATTTCGATAATGACGGCGATCTCGATGTCGCGGTGAACTGTGTGAACGATGTTCCGCAGCTGCTGCGCTGCGACAGTTCACTCAAGAACAACTGGTTGAAGGTGAAGCTGATCGGGACTAAATCGAATCGTTCCGGCATCGGAGCCCGGGTGTACTGCACGCCCGAGGGCGAGCACCGGCAAATGGACGAGGTGCGCAGTGGGGGAAGCTACATCTCGCAGAGCGATCTGCGCGTGCACTTTGGACTGAAAAGAGCGGCTAAGGCGGATATCGAGATTCACTGGCTGAGCGGACAGGTGGACAAGCTCGCGGGTGTGAAGGCAAACCAGGTCCTTAAGGTCGTGGAAGGACAGAGCGGAGCATAGAAACGGCTCTGCCGACTCCTAGTAAGACCAGTTAGAAAGTAAACGGCCGGAAGAGCTGTGGAGCTCATCCGGCCGTTTGTGGTTAGGACTTAGGTTAGCGAATTACCAGCTGACCGTACCGGAGTATTGGATGCGACGCATATTATAGTTGCCGCCTTGTGCGGTTCCAGTAATTTGACCTACGCTCCCAGATTGAAGATCCGCGTTGGGCAAACCCAGGTTCGTATGATTGAACGAGTTGGTTGTATCCACACGCAACTGGAACCGGAGACGCTCGGTGATGGAAAAGTTCTTCATCAGCGAAGCATCCTGATTGATGAAGTGAGGTCCGTAAAGCCCATTCACCGGGAAGTTCCCGAAAGTATTCGCCGCCGGGAAGGTAAACCCGGTACCAATCGGATTGATCCACTGGTTCCGGTCCTGATGTGAGGGATAAAAACCTCCATTGCCTACATCCGGACGGTTGTTCGGTCCAGTATATGGCTGTCCTCCGCCTGGACCATAGTTGTCAATCGTAGGCATGAAGGGGATACCAGAATAGAAGGTTGTGATACCGCTGATATTCCAGCCGCCGAGCACAGCATCGACAAAGCGGTTGGTGTTTGCTCCAAATTTACGACCCCGACCGAACGGAATATCGTAGTTTTGGGCCAGAACTAATTGGTTATGAGGCATGAAGCTGTTAGTGCCGTACCCAAGCTTACGATTGTATAAGAACGCGTACTGTTCGTTTCCGCCAAAGCCATCGCTCTTCACGTCTTGATAGGTATAGTTGCCCTGCAGAGTGTAGCCGGCTGCTGCATTCACCTTGGCCAACACCTGCAAAGAGTTGTATTGGCTATTCGCACAGTTACAAAAATCGTTCACGCCGGCAGTCCAGCCATAATTGTAGCGAGGCCCAAGAAGTCCATTGAACGGATACAGGCCTTGGTTGCTGGAGGAGGATCCGGGCAGGAAATACTGCGTGTTGAGGTTAATGTTCTCATCCGTACCTAGGATCATGTGCCGCCCGGAGTTGCCGACGTAACCGCCAGAAACAACTACTTTATTGGTAAGCTGCCGCTGCACAGTGAAGTTATACGCGTAAACGACTGGCATGGTCAAGGTTCCGGGTCGAGTAAACGCACTCACGTCGGTTCCGGGCCATTTGAACTTACCGTCCGGGCCGGGCTGATAATTCGCTGTAGGAGGAGCAGGTGGCCCTTGAGCCAGGTTGAACACATCGCAAAAGTTGGTAGGACAGCCACCATTTGAACTCTGGGTGAGCTGCTGGTTCAACAGGACCGGTGGATTCTGCGTGACATTGTGGCCGAAATTGTTCCCAAACGTTCCCAGGCTATAGCTCCAGCCGTACCCAGCACGAACAACTGTCCTGGGGGTGATTTGATAGGCGAGGCTAACGCGCGGAGCGAAATTCTTCCAGTTCATGCTCTGGTAACCATGGTTCGACGTGAGGCCCACACCGAAGACCTCCATGTTTCCGGTGTTCACATTCAGTTCAGCACCGTTTCCAGCTGCGTTAACAGTTTCGGGGAACACCCACTCCCAGCGAAGCCCATACGTGAATGTGAGTTTCTGGTTTATGTGCCACTCATCCTGGCCGTACCAGAACATACGCTTTTGGCGTTCCTGGGCGTCAGTACTCGAGCTGACATATCGCTGAAACCTTCCGACTCCGCCCAAAAGGAAACTGGCAGTTGCATTGCCGCCTACGGGATTTGCTCCGGCCGTAAGAACTTCACCGGTGTAGTTGTTATAGAAAGTAGACTCGCCTGCCCGGTGACTATCGCTTGGCACGCGCAGATTCAGTGCATAGCGTACATCCGCCCCGAATTTGAAGTTGTGATTGCCGCGGATCTTAGTAACGTTGTCAACAAACTGATACTGTCGCTCCAATTGATCCAACGGGCAGTTACAGTGCGTGTTGTTGCCGAGGGCGTATCCAATGCTGGTGGTAGGCCCAGCTGGGTTGTCTAATTCAAAGTAGGGCAGACCGGACGTAAAGGTGTTGTCCAGATTCAGACCCGGGATTCCAGCAGCGGTAGCAGGTTGTGTCCCGTAACCATTCGGTACGTCGGTCACGTGATACCGCATGTAGCCGAAGCGCAACTCGTTTATGAGTGTCGCATTGGCGGTATGAGTCCACCCCGCCGCAATGCTCTCGTTGAAAGTCGATGAGCTACCGGCATAGTTGGTGTTGTTGAATGCCTGACCGCCGGCAACGTCTCCAAAGACACCTGGCGCGGACAAGTCAAAGGTTGCGTAGCTGTAGCGCCCGAAGAACGTGTTCTTCTCGTTCAAGTAGTAATCCCAACGAGTGTTCCAAAGGTTGCCGTTGTTCTTCAGAGCTCCGCTATTTTCATAGTTATTGTAGGGAGCAGCCACGCCGTTCACGATCGTACCTGGGGTATTCGGCAGTGGGAAATAATTCAGAAGAGCGACGGCCTGGGGACTTAATCGGCTAGCCGGGATGATGTTGCCAGCGAATGGAGTTCGTCCCACTCCGGTAGTGGGACTGCCCGTCGTAGGGTCATAAATCTGGTAATTAGCGGAACCCGTCTGCACCGCCAGCCAGTCACCGAAGTTTGCCTGCCCACCGGGCTGCCCGATGCCGCGTTCTTGCGCGGTAGGTACGGTAGTAAGCAGCGAGCCGCCGATGGACTGCCGGTTTAGCTGCGCGTCGCCAAAGAAGAATAACTTATCTTTGATAATCCTGCCGCCGATAGAGCCGCCAAACTGGTTCTGGCGAGTAGTAGGAGAGCCCTGGCCGTTGTTTTCACTGAACGGGTTGCGCGCAAAATCCTGGAATCCCGGGGTATTGACATACAGATATTCGAACGCATCGCCATGGAGAGAGTTAGTGCCCGACTTGGTCGAGTAAGTATTCACACCAGCCGACGTGTACCCAAACTCTGCGTCGTAATCTTGATTCGCCTGTTTGACTTCGCTGACTGAGTCGAATGTAGGGTTGATGACGATAATGCCGAGGATCGGATCCTGATTAATAGTTCCGTCCAGGTAATAGCCAGTGCTGTCGAACAGCTGTCCGTTCACAACCATTTGAACGCTGCCCTGTGGGTTCTCATCCGCCGCATGCTGCCAGCCGAGTGCCACCGTGCCGGGATTCAACAAGGTGAATGCCTGCAAATTACGACCGATGCTCGGCAGACTTGCAATCTGCGCCGCGGTGAATGTCTGTGCCACGTCGGCGCGATCCGTCTGCAATAACGGAGCTGCCGCCGTAACTTCCACTGTCTGGTTCACATTACCGACCTGCATGGCCGCATTGAACTGCGTCGCCTGATCGACTTGCACCGCCAGCTCATTCGAGACTACTTTCTGAAAACCGGCCGCCTCAATCGAGACCTTGTATTGATCAGGGATCAGTTGGCCTTTCGAATACTGACCCGAGTCATTCGTCATAACATCGAACGAAGCTCCCTTTGTTATGTCAGTAATAGTGACCTTGGCGTTTGCGACAGCTGACCCGCTTGGATCGGTAACAGTTCCAGAAATACTACCGAAGATCTGCTGCGCCTGTGCACCCCCTGCCATGGCAAACAGAGCGAGTACAGCACAAATGAAAAACGAGTAACCCTTGCGAAAATAACCCATGACTTCTCCTTGGAAGTAAAACTAAAACCCCTACCGGCGGCGCCGAATGCGCACGCGTGGCGAAGACTAACGTCTGAAAGTAGTGTAGTCGAAATGCAGGCTTTTGTAGCTCTAAAGTTGTACTCTTTGGCAGATATTTCTGCCGAGTTAGCTCGCTCTTAACTCGAAAGCACCTAATTATGAAATCCTGTATGACTTTTGACCGGGATCTATACTTTTCAATATGTTCCGCGCCCTGGTAAAGCTTGCTTTTGCTGTCGCGGCTGCCACGAACAGCGCTCATCAGCGGGGTCTGGAACTGTACGCCCAGAAGAATTATGCCGACGCTATTCCCGCTTTCGAAGAAGCCGCTAAGACAGAGAATCCTGAGTCGGCTGCCTTCAAAGAATCATCCCTGCTAATTGGGCAAAGCTATTTCCAGCTTTCGCAGGCTCCCAAAGCCATCCCCTGGCTGGAACGCGTGACGTCGGTCAACGAAGCGAATTACATGCTGGGATACGCCTACCTGCAGACCAGGCGCCTGGATGATTCGAGGGCTGCCTTTGCCCGCCTGTTCGCCGTGCCGCCCGAGTCTGCCGCGGGTCACTTATTGGCCGGACAGATGATGCTGAAGAAGGAATATGAAGCAGAGGCAGCTAAGGAAATCACGAAAGCGTTAGAGCTCGATGCTGGCTTGCCGCAGGCGCGTTTTCTGCTGGGCGAGATCGCGCTATATCGCGGGAGGCTCGCTGAGGCGGTCGAGCTGTTGACGAAAGAACTGGCTCTCGATCCAAACTACTCGATGGCCTGGTACCGCCGCGGCGATGCCTATACCCGCCAGGAGAACTACGCGGCGGCCATCCCCGACCTGCAGCGCGCCGTGTGGCTCAATCCGGACTTCAGCGGCCCATTTATTCTGCTCGGCAAGTGCTACTTCAAGACCGCCAGCTACGGTAATGCGGAAGGCATTCTGCGCCGTGCCCTGATCCTCGACCCGAATAACGCCTCCGCTACTTATCTACTTGGCCAGACACTTATGCTCGAGGGAAAGAAAGAGGAGGGCCGCACGGTCCTCGAACGATGGAAAGCTCTCCACCAGCCGCCGCAGTGATCCTGATCGCCGCCCTCGCGATGAGTGTCTTACAGGCGGCCGGTGGAGAATGTGCCGGCTGTCACCCCGCCGAGACGAAGCTGCACGAACGAACCCGGATGGCTCACGCCATGGTGCCTGCACTCAGCAGCGACTTTGCCCGCAATCTGCCTGAGCAGCCTTTGCGCGAATCGGATACCGGTTATCAACTCTCCTACGGGCGGTCGCCGAGAGGGATTGAGGTAAATGCCGGGCGCGGCAGCGAACAAGCCGCCGGCGTCATTGAATGGGTGCTGGGCGCCGGAGCTCAGGGGATCACCCCACTGGTGCGAGCTTCCAACGGCATTCTTGAGTCCCGCGTAAGCTACTTTCCCCAGCTGCATCAATATGGCATCACGATCGGCCAGCCTCCCGGCGCCTCACCGAGTGCCGCCGCCGCGCTCGGCAGGCATCAAAATTCCCGTGATCTGCAGTCCTGTATTGGTTGCCACGCGACTGCGATCACGCGCACCCTGGAGCCGGTCATCCCCGGCGTTCAATGCGAGCGGTGCCATCCGGGCGCCTCCGAGCATGCAAAAGGAAACGGCAAACCCGTCAATCCCGGTAAGCTCTCCGCCATGGAACAAGTTCGCTTCTGCGGGAATTGCCATCGCCTGAAAGCACCGGTCGACGACGGACAAGCTGAGAACGTCCGTTTCCAGCCATTGCGGCTTTCAAAGAGCCGCTGCTTTACTTCAGGGAGACTTGCTTGCACAACGTGCCATCCCGCGCATGAAGACGCCCGCCGCAACGATCCCGCCTTCTACAATGACAAGTGCCGGACGTGTCACGACGGTCAACCCGGCCGGCTTATTCACGCAGACATTAGGAAGAACGGCGACTGCGTTGGCTGCCACATGCCCTATGTAGAGCTCCATCCGGCGCTCAAGTTTACAGATCACTTCATCCGGGTCGTCACTACCGGTGATCCTACTTCGCCCTTCATGCGGCAACGCGGCGGACCGGCTTAGTTCCGTGACGCTAATTCAGCGCGCACTTTTGCCAGATTTGCTTTAGCGGCTTCGTGATTCGGGTCCACTCGCAGCGCCTGCTCGAAGGCCTGCGCGGCCGCCGGAAGATCGCCGGTGATGGCGAGCAAAGTTCCCAGATTTGCCTGCAGGTCCGCATCGTTCGGCTCACCCTGTGCAGCCTTGCGAAAACAGACGAGCGCTTCCCGAACGTTGTTTTGCTTGAATAGAATCGTTCCTAAACCGGAGAGAGCCGCCGGGTCATCAGGACTTTTGGCGAGAAATCGCCGGTACTCAGCAGCCGCGCCGGCCAGATCTCCGGTTGCCGCGAGCGACCGGGCCAGGTTATAACGAGCGTTCAGGTATCCGGGATCGGCAGCCAATATCGTACGAAGTTCAGAAATCGCTTGGGGGAAGTGATCTTCCGCCATTAGAACGGCGGCCATGCTGTTACGGGCTGTTGCATTCCCGGGTTCTACCCGCAAGGCAGCCCGATAACTGGCAAGCGCCTCATCCAGCTTGCCGCGCGTTTGTTGGAGCGCGCCCAGGTTATAGTGCGCTACGAAATCGGCCGGGTACTTCTCCAGCCGTCGGCGCATCGTCGCCTCTTGCAAGGCAAAGCGGGGATCCTCGCCGCCGCGCCCGTCCGGCTTGGGCAGCACTTGCAGCCAGACATGACCCATCTCGTCCCGGCTTCGATTACCGGTCTTGACCAGCCTGGGCGGATGGTTCGGATTACGGGGATTGTCGGCGGAGTTGTCATAGGAGATCCGCATGCTGACCACCGTCCCTTTCGGCAGCGGAACCGGATGAGCGTATTCGTATTCGGCTTGCCAGTTGATGTCCCAATCCGGGATGCGGATGAGCGTCCGGCGCGTACCGTCGGGCAGTGTTGCCCACGCCTCGATCGTTTTGCCCAGATAGTGCGCGTGTGGATAAATGGCAAGCAACTCCACGTCAACAGGCAGCTTAAGCGAATCGTGAATGGAGAAATCGCGTGCGCCAGGTGGAATCTGAATCGCGCCATCGTGTTCGAGTTGCAGCAGCATCGGGAAGCGGGTCGGCGGCTTGGAGGAGAAGTAGAGCCCGATCTCGGCTTGGACTAATTCTTCTTTGCCGGTCGGCTGAAGGTGCAGGTTGAGCACCAGGTCGGTACCGGGATCCAGGCGCCAGCTCATGTCTTCGGGCTCAGGCCGCAGCACGGTGGCCGGCTTCCAGAACAGGAAATGCGAGTCGGGATCGAACGTATCCGGCGCCGCTTCTGTGGTCACGTCCATGCCGGGGAAGCCCGGCTGGCCATCTTCGCCGTCGTGCCGGCGAAGCGATTGGGTGCGGTCGAGAACCACGTTCGCGTGATGAACCACCCGCTGGTTCGTCAAATGCAGCTCGAGCCCCCGCACATATTTCGTTTCAGCCAACCCCGAGGGCACGATGAAGTTACGAAAAACATCGCTTCCTTCGGCGGGCAAGCGATACGGCTTTGGCATCTGCAAAATAAGGTCCGGCTTTCCCATCTGCCAGGAAGTGTCGAAGTGAGGCGGCACAGGCCCCGCACCGCGGTCTCCTTCCGGCTTGCCTTGCGCTACCCAATCGGCCAGCAGCCGAATCTCCGCATCGCTCAGACTGCGATCTCCTGCGAATTCCGCAATACCGCGCTCCGGCGGCCACGGCGGCATGTAGCGGCGGCCCGTGACGGCAACGATCTGCGCCGCGTGTTTACTGACATCGGCATAAGTCAGCAGAGGAAACGGTCCTACGCCGCCCGCATGATGGCAGGGCGCGCAGTGGGCGTAGACAAGCGGCGCCACATCCGCATTGAACGTGACCTGCCCTGCCGGCAGGCTCGCGACAAAGGTTGTCAACAGACCCGCCAGGCACAGTACAGGAAGCCGCTTCATCCCTCTGCTACTTAGTATGAAGCGCGGCCCGAATCAGCTCTTCCACTTCTTCCTGCGATAAAGAGGTGCTGATGAACAGCTCCTGGCGCGCACCGGCGCTCAGCGCGATCGCCTTCCAGCCGTTGGTGGTCGGCACAGTAACCCGTATGGTGGGCTCGCCCTTGGCGTCGCGAACCGGCCGAATGACCCCGGGGATCACAGACCGGATCATTGAGTTCTGGCGCAGCAGGCGCTCGAGAACAGGACGCAAACCGTCGATAATGCTGTGCTCGATTTTGAGTCTATCCTTGGCCGTACGCAGTCTCATAGCGTTACTCGGATCGCTTCTTGTACTGTAAGCCGAGCTTCCCTCCGGCTGTTAGCATCGTCGTATATGTCGCCGGATGAGAAGGAGCGCTACTCCCGGCAGATCCGGTTCGAGCCGATCGGCGAGACAGGCCAGGAAAATATCCGCGGTTCGTTTGTTTGCATCGTGGGCTGTGGCGCGCTTGGCAGCTTTCAGGCAGAAGCGCTCGCCCGCGCCGGGGTGGGCCGGTTGCGTCTTATCGATCGCGACTACGTAGACAGCACAAACCTGCAGCGCCAGTGGTTGTTCGACGAGATGGATGCCGCAAACGAGACGCCCAAAGCAGTGGCCGCGGCTAACCGGCTGCGCCAATTGAATCGACATGTGGAGCTGGAAGTTCTGGTTCGCGATGTCACGCCATCGAACGCAGAGGAACTGCTCCACGGTTGCGACCTTGTCCTCGATGGAACCGACAATTTCGAGACGCGCTATCTGCTGAATGATCTCTGCGTGAAGCGCGGTATCCCCTGGATCTATGGCGCCGCCATCGGGAGTTACGGAGTCGTTATGCCGGTAGTACCCGGGCGCGGCCCCTGCTTCGCCTGCGTTTATCCGGAGATGCCCGCCGGAAGTCAGCCGACTTGCGATGTAAACGGCGTCATCGCCCCCACTACGGCCTCAGTCGCCGCTCTGCAAGTCGCTCTCGCGCTGCGCCTGCTTGTGGGATGGCCGGACTTCGAGTGCCGCATCCAGACCCTCGACGTTTGGCAGGGCAACGCGCGGCAAATCAGCGCCGGTGCGCAGGATCCAAATTGTCCGGTGTGTGCCGGCCGCCAGTTCCGATTCCTCGAAGGCCTTCGCAGCGTGCCAGTCAGCCTCTGCGGGCGCAATGCGGTTCAGCTGCACGATTCGAGCCGGCCGCTTGACCTGGCGCAGCTCGCGTCAAGATTACGCCCGCTAGGCGAGGTTCGGGTGAACGAGTTTGCATTGCGGATCGCGCTTCCGAAGTACAGTCTTACCTTTTTCCCGGATGGCCGCGCCATCGTGCGGGGAACAACCGATGTCGGTGTGGCCCGCAGCCTCTATGCGCAGTTGGTCGGGGGCTAGTGTTACTTTGGCTAGTTGATCGCAAAGAACGCGCTCGCTGTGATGGCAGCTAGAACACGGGCCGCGATCCGCCGCGTTTTCTCCGCTGAGATGCAAGCCAGCACCTTCGATATCGCCCGGGCGATCCCAGGAGCTTTCCTCGATTACCTGCAAGTCGATCCAAGCGGAATCATTCGTCTGATTGGCTGGTCGACCGCTGGGTTTGCCGAAGGCAAGTTGCCCGCTGTATTGCTGGATGGAGAGGCCATCCCGTTTCTGCAGTCCTTCCGGTTCCGCCGTCCGGATGTGCTGTCTGAGTCGACATCGCTGTTGAACCAGACCGGCCTGGAGTTCAATTACCTTGTCCCCGAATCAAGGACGCACCAGCGCGTAAAAACGCTCACCCTGCAGCTGGCGCCCGACGTAGCGCTGCATTATCAACTCGACTCGCAGTTCGTCAATCCGGATTACAGATCTCTTTTCGACTCGCCTGAAGTTCTGCATCGCGATCAGATCTACGGCTCGGGGCCGCCGAACAGCAAGGTTCATCCTCATGTTGCCGAACTCGCAAAACAGCTGCGAGGTCCGGTGCTGGATTTCGGCTGCGGACAGGGCGCACTCCTCGATGAATTTCAGACGGCAGGTATCGAAGCTCATGGCCTCGAGCTCGATTCCCCGATGATCCGTGCGTTTGTTCCGGCCGAAAAGCTGCAATCCATTACGCTGTACGACGGCTCCTTCCCTGCTCCTTTTGCTGATCGTAGTTTCGAGTCGGTGGTGTGCTCGGAGGTGCTCGAACATATTCCGGATTACCGGACTGCGCTGGCGGAAATCGCGCGTATCGCGATTCGAAAGGTGCTGATCACTGTCCCCGATGCAACGGCTATTCCGCTTGGCTTCCGGCATGGCAGTGTTCCCTGGCACCTGCTCGAATCGACGCACGTCAACTTCTTCAATCAGGAAAGTCTTGCGAGCGCTTTGAAGCCACACTTCTCGCACATTGAATTCGGGCGCTTGGGGTCGCGTGCATTTAATGACACGCCTTATTACGTCACCCTGACCGCCATGTGCCTCAAGTAAGTCAGCGCGCGGATTCGAAGCGCGAGAATCATTCTATGCGCCCGCGCATTGCTCCTGCTCCTTTATTTTGTTTGCTGTTGATCCTTTCAAGCGGGCAGGCGCGCTCTCAGGCAGACATCCGCGTCGACTCCACCTTAGTTGTCATACCGGCCTCAGTCACCGATGCCGCCAATCACTTCGTTCTCGGTCTCGAAAAGAAGGACTTTGCGCTCTATGAAGACGGGGTCGAGCAGAAGGTGACGCAGTTCGCCGGAGAAGATGCGCCGCTCTCAGTGGGCTTGTTGGTCGATGTCAGCGGCAGCATGGCGGATAAGATGTCCCTTTCGCGGGAAGCGGTCGCTCAATTGTTGAAGACAATGAAGCCCGGCGATGAAGCGTGCCTGATTGAGTTTGGCGATAAGGCGGAGGTGGCGGCAGAGTTTCCCGCTACCCCGGCGGCGATTGAAGACAAGCTCTCAAATGTACAATCGCAAGGCTTGACGGCGCTGCTCGACGCGGTGCATCTGGGCGTTAGCGAGATGAAGAAGTCCAAGAACCCGCGCAAAGCACTGCTGATCATTTCTGACGGCGGAGACAACCACAGCCGCTACACGGCCGCTGAGATCAAAGATCTGGTGCGCCAGGCGGATGTGGAAGTTTATTCGATGGGTGTTTTCGATCGCTTTCCGCTCTCGCTGTTGACCGCCGCTGAAATCTCGGGGCCTAAACTTCTTTCCGAACTTTCTGAGCAGACCGGCGGACGCGCTTTCTCTGCTACGTCGCCACGCGACCTGCCGGCGATCGCGACCAGGATAGGGATCGAATTGCGAAACCAGTACATTCTTGCGTACTCGCCCATCAATCACAGCAAGGACGGCAGGTATCGACGGGTCAAAGTAGACGTCCGGGCGCAATCGGGACTGCCGGCACTTAAAGTGCGCTGGCGGCTAGGTTACTACGCCGCGCTTCAATAGCGCAAGTTCAGAGAGATTAACGATGCACCGGACCGACCGCCAGGGGGCGAGGGCCGGCTGGGACAGTTGCGCGCGGTGCCGCGACGCTCACATGTCCATAAGCCGGCGTTCGTACGCCAACAGTTGGATAACGCGTTCCTACGTGGCCGACTGGCGTGCGGCTGAATCCGCTTTGCATAGAGGACGCAGGATAGCGCGGCGGGAAAAGGGGCGTTGGACTCCAACGAGGAACTGCTGTGCGGGTGGACGAAAGCACCGGATAACCGGGTCCGCGTGGCGGAATGGGATAAGCCCGTACGGGGCGCGGTGAAACGTAAACGACCAGCGGGTACGGCCTTCCAAAGAACGGGTTATTAAAAGGTCCATAAGGATCCATAAACGGATTGCCATAAAAACCCGGGAGCCCGCCGAAAGCGCCGTAATTTCCGTAGGTGCCGTAGCCGCCGTAAGTACCAATACCCGGGAACCCAAAAGAAGGGACTGGAGCAGTATAGATGCTGCCCGAGTTCGCACCTGGATCAGCGAAGATGCCGCCCGGAGCGGCGCTTGGGTCGGCCAGACTCTGCGTAGCTGCCTGGTTGTCCGCAGTAATTGTTTCGGCTCGGTTCCTGGCCCATTCCGAAAATGTATCCACGGCACCCTCACCATATTTTTTCGTCTCCATGCCGATATTGAAGAAGAACTGGTGAGACTCGTCGATCGTCTTCGGCGCTTGCCCATTCTCAGTGATTTCAGCCTCACCGGTGTAGGTCTCGAACACTCCTGGTTCCGCGTCGACTCGGTACACACCCGGCTTCACAAACCGCATTTTGAAATTCTTGTACGTGATTACGACTGGTTTGGCGTCAGCCGGCGCGTCATTCGAATCAAGGATCATGGTGCCTCGTTGAAACTCTACCGAGGTGTTGTCGAGTGCGCTTGAAACCATGCGAATCGCGCTTTCCTGATCAATCCGCAGGAACACACCCGGAGTAAGCAGAATTTCAGCGCGGCCCTCGCCAGTCCGGAACACTGAACCTTCCTTTATAGTCGGGAAAGTGCCAAAACTGGAACTAAGCGGCTGGTCGTCCAGGAAGACCGGGCCCTCGGTAAAATTGATCACGCCCGAATGAGTAGAGATAACAGCCTGCGCGGAGGTCGTTACGGCAACGGTGAAGGCCAGCAACCACGGACGAAGCACACGTGGATAAAGCATGAGGAGGTCCTTTTGATGAAGATTGTATCTTCTTTTCAGGAGGGTTATCGGCCTTCGGGAGATTTATCGCCGTTTGCGGTTCGTCACGCCTTTTTGCTGGGCTGGAAGCAAATCAGCGTACCGGGCCGGTTACCAAGTCTCGTTCGGCACGCATCACCCGCTGCGGGAAGTTCCTCGCCTGTTGCAGGGCATCCTGGTGCTCTACGCCGGAATCGAAGTTATTGCAAGAGCATGCCTCCAGGCTAGGATCGGCAGCCCATCTTGTTACCGAAAGATGGTTTCGATCGGCTACATGCATGAAGAGGCTCCAGTCATTATCGAAGGCCTGCACGGTCCGGCGTTCGGTCGGCTCAGACGATAGATCGAAGTTGATGACGGACGCCATTAGCTTGAATGCCGTCTCGCGCAGGGCCGGCTCACTCGAGTCAGCCATGACACGTATCTGGGGACGCCCCGGCACTGAGAAGTCCGCTTGGTGAACAGCCGGGGAGGGCTTCTCAAGTGAGGCTTCGTCTGGGCAGCCATGCTGAAGGCACGGTTGCATTCCCGATAAGAGCGGTTGATCCAGGCTTTTATTCGTCACGGGATGCTCGTACAAGCGAGCGAAAAGAAACGGCTGGCCGCGCTTTAGGAGCAACTTTGTTTCGTCGACGTCGAAGAGACCAATCTCCAAAGCCTGTGAAGCAAGTTCACGGAACGCATCAGCCTTCTGTTTCCAACAGGAGGGCGTCCCGAACACGCGCACCCGGTCGCGTTTGTCGAAGCCGCCGGCTGCACACGGGGCGGAGTTTGTCCCTAAATCAAGTACATCGCCGCTGCTGCAATCATGTATCAGACGCGGCAAATTGACGAACCTGGATAACTGATCGACCGCGAAGGTAGTTAGACCGAGCAACGGATTAAGCACATTGACGGACGTCTTCACGCCAAAAGCGATCATGCCTTGGCTGGGATCGGGAATAAGCGCTCCTCGGCTGATGCTATTCACAGCGAAATGGGACCGCCTGGTTCCGGCTGTGATTGGCAGGAACACCACTCTTAGAGGAATGGAGTTGTTTTTCGCGTAAGAAACAAATCCAGTGGCCACCGAAATCGGGCTTGTGATCCAGGCATCCGCTATAGCGAGAGAACGGGGACGGAACCGCAGTCCTTCTTCGCCATACACAGCTAGCAGTGCGCCCTCGATGAAATCCGAGCAGTTCTCCGACATGACGTTGAAGTTTCTAGATTCCGGGCCGTTGAGATAGTCGACCAACCGCATTTCCTGATCCACCGAAGCCGGAGCGGTTAAAAGCAAAGCACTTCTCATCTGCTCAGTACCGATAGCTTCCCGCCACCGACCATTTGGCACCAGCTCCCGAGTAACTGGATCGATCAGAGCCAGAGGCTCGGTGGGATCTTGAACCTTATGGCCGCCAAACAAGGCTCCAAGAAACTCCATGCTTATGAAGCGCCGCATGGTTCGGCCTGCATCGAAGCGCTCCATCTCGGCGCGGAGCTCTAAGTAACGCTCCTGGGTCATCGGTGGGAAGTAAGGCCGCAAGTACTTTCGCCAGTAATCGATCTGCGCCGATCGCAGAGATGCACCGCTACTTAGAACCGGAATAAGATCCGGATTCTTTGTCGCTACAAAGTGATCGAGTAGAGGCACCACAAATACCGCTTTCCCGTAATCCGAAGCGAGGTTTGAATACGCAGTGACAATAACACCCGGTGCCTCACCCGCATTGCATTGGCGAACCTGGTCTATTCCACTCGCGCAGAGGTCGGTCACAACCAAGGAAATGTGACCAGAGGCGGTTCTACGCTGATCCATTCCCTTGCTTCCATACACGACTACACCTGTATCGGCAGAAGCCGATACAACAATGTAAAGGAAGAGCAAACAACGACTAACAAAGTAAAATCGCTTTATAACGTGCTTCTTATTGCTTATATCGGTTCTCAAGCTACACTTATCCTGATATCGAGTTACGCCTTCCGGATTACGTTATTCTGTTGAGCTATCCGATCAACGGCCCGCCATTCTCAGACTTAGTCACCTAAGTCCCGGGAACGCTCGACTACTCTCAATGAGATTCTGCCGTACTGGTACTACTCGGAGATCCCGCAACAATCAATAGGAAACCTTTAGACACCTTCGTAGTTGGCGCTAATGAGATGCACCACGCCCTATAGAAGGACTATTCAGTTAGACCGTTACGCGCGGCGCGATTAATCTTCCTTTTCCTTGTATGTACGCGAGTATGGAAGATTTTGCCGCATGCGTGCCCCTGCTCGCATAGACAGAGAACAGCGCGCTTCTCTATCCGAATACCTCGTGCCGCTCGTGGGAATACCTAAGGTCCGCTTAGAGCGACGTAGTCCTAAGACGTAGAGGGCGTGGCACCATAGTAAAATCGGAATCGACGTAGCGGGCGGTTAGCTCAGCCGGTTAGAGCGCCTGCCTTACAAGCAGGAGGTCCACAGTTCGATCCTGTGACCGCCCACCATATGACCTCTTTTAGCTCAATCACTTATAGTTCAGTCCTCTCGGACTATTTTCTCGCTCTGTGATCAGAAGATGAGAAAAGCGATTCGCCCTTACTTGCCTGCCTCACTACGTGCACCTGTAAGGATGGTGTCAAGTTTCTCTAGTGCCGTGCGAACTGCTGCAGGGATCTCCTGGATGTAGATATCTAATGTCGTTGTTGCACGAGCATGCCGCAGGTGAGCCTGCACCTACCTCACCCCGCCGTACTGGCTTGGGTGAGTTCCACAAGTGCGACGATATGCTCGGATTCAATGCCCGTGATTCTGTTTTCGTCTGCAACCCGTTTCAGCGCTGGTCTTAAGACGTCTGCTCGATAATTGTCGAGGCGATATACGCCGCCGTGCGCATTCGGGAAAATAAAGCCCAGCTCTGAGGAGGGGTTCTGGACAGTCCGCCACTCATCCAGCGCTGCACGTAGGAGGATGGAAGAGCTACGAAGCCCTTGGAATCTTTTGTCTTCAACGTGGGGTAGATCTGTCCATCGATTGTGGATTCGTTTCTCCAGATTAAGAACTTTGAGACGACACTCTTTGAGTACCGTTGTGCCAGCCGGTTCGTGATCATCTGAAGCTGAAACGTTTCGATTTCAACGAGGGGGATACTCTCGAGCAGTTCAACACAGTACCGCTCGATGTTGTCGATTTGAGTCTGCCGTGAAGAAACCTTCCACTTGCCTTGGCACATAGGCAGGAATCGTTCACGCCAGAACTGACCGAAGGTCATGGGCTTCGTTGCTTCTGGCCGCTTTAGGTCGGAGGTCCTCACGATGATCTGCCGAAGCGCATCTTTAGCCTGCTGCCGAGTCATATTGGCCTTGGGCCCGATCACTACGGCTTTATGCCTGCGGACTTCGGAGCCATCGGGCAGCGTCTCGTATACCCAGTAGTGCCCTTTTCCAGTTCTTGCTCGTCTTTCCGATGATTTGGAGGGTTCCGTTCTGGCCGCGCCGCGATCACGGCGCCGATTTACGCGGAGAGCGGGTACGGCCTGCGAATGACACTCAGTCACGATAGTTCTCCAGATCGCCGCTGCGCCAATAGTGCTTGATAAATCCCTTCACGTCGACGGGACGGAGAAGCTTCCCCGCTTTGACAGCGGGAAGCCGAGGGGACTTCCGCGTCGCATCGTCTCGGACCCATGCACTGAGACCCCTAACCACTTTGCAACCTCCGCAGGGCCCAGAAGTGGTATGAACTCGTCGCCGTCCGCCACCGCGTTGTGTTCGGGTTGCATTCTCAAAGCGCGTATTGCCCCTCTCACCGACAAAAAGAGTCCAAAACTTGACAATTTCGGGCATGACCTGTGAAAAATGACTTGCTGACGTGTCTCCGCATATTCCACAGTTGCTGTGGAAAGTTAAAAAATCCGCGACGGTTTTGGGGCGCTTCCACCTAATAAGGAGCTGAGTTATTTGCGATTCGACAGTTTCGGGGCAGGCAACACGACAGTTTCGGGGCGGCTTTCCTTGTTGCCTTCCCTGTAACGAACCTGTAGAAGATAAACCCTGTAGTCGGCGTGGTGCTCTGTGGAAATGCTTATTGCTGTAACTACTTCGTGTGTCCGAATTTCGACAAAATCGGACTCGTGTAGGTGAATGGCAATTTTGTGGGCTAAACCCGCTTTGTGCGGAGCTCTCGTTATCCATGGCCTTGTCAGCTTAGCCTCCACTGTCTTTGCACAAGATACTTCGGCCGCTGATGAAGAATTCGCCCAAGCAGAACGGCTCTTCTGGCTAGATAACTGGGTCAAAGCCCGCAATTTGTACGTAGACTGTGAGTATCGGCTCTCAAAAAGAGATCCTGGAAAGCCCCTGACCTGCAAGTTCAGTCGCCTAAGGGCCGACGTGGAGACAAACCTCTCGTACTTCGACGTGTCTAAGGTCCTTGCCACCTGTGGCAACACCGCCCTGATCGGGGATGCATCGGGGAACGTCGATCCAATCACCGGCGAGGGACTCTGTCTGGCATTCAGGCAGGCGGTGGCGCTTACGGAAACGCTGACACAGGGGAATCTCTCACTATACGAATCAGCGCACCGGCGCTTGTCCCGCCGCCCTCGGTTCATGGCCGATTTCATGCTGTTGATGGATCGATCGAAGTTCCTTCAGAGGCGCACCATGAACGCATTTACTGCCCGGCCTTGACTGTTTGCCGAAATACTCGCAATGCATGTAGGCAGATCTAACTGGGTCCGCTTCGCGGGGGCCGCAGCGCAACTAGGCTGGGAGATAGTGGCAGCATGAGATGTTTGCTTCTCCTCCTGGCCGCTACTTCCCTTTTTGCGCAACACACGCAAGTGCGGTTGGATACTCAGGTCACGAAGGTGAATTTCACATTGGGGGACGTGCTTCATACAGTGCACGGAACGTTTCAGTTGACAAAAGGCGAATTATGGTTAGATCCCACGTCTTGCAAGGCCGGAGGCACACTCATTGTGAACGGGGCTAGCGGCGATAGTGGGAGTCATGCGCGAGATAGCCGGATGAGTAGGAACATACTCGAAGCAAGTCTGTATCCGCAGATTACGTTTACGCCGGACCGCATCGATGGGAGAGTTGATTTGTCCGGTCACTCCGAATTTAAGCTGCACGGAGTTTTCACGATCCACGGCGTTAGCCATGAATTAACGATGAACGTTAAAGCCAATATCGATGGGCCTCGGCTTACTGCAACGGCTGACTTTAGCGTTCCTTATGTGCAGTGGGGTATGAAAAACCCAAGTACACTCTTCTTGCGGGTCAACGATGCGGTGCCAATCGAGATCGATGCCGTCGGAGCGATCAGCACGTTCTGAAGGGACCATAACCGCACGCCTCTGGCTTAGAAGCATGAAATCATCAGGGCCGCAGCGCGTTCCCGCAGCAACTACTATGAGCAAGACTTTCTCCGCACGACGACGTCTCGTATGGTCTTATGCGATCCGTTCATGGCAATAGCACGGCATTGTTGACGGCCGACTTTGACGTGCTATTTTGAGGATCTTTTTCAAGCTCTGCCTCACCACGGCACTTGCCGTCCTGGTGCATGGATATCACCTGGGCGCGGATGATGCGGAGATTTATGTTCCGGCGATCAAGAAAGCGGCCAATCCTCTGCTTTATTGGTTCGGCGATGAATTCTTTATGGCCCACGCACATTGGTCGCTGTTTCCTATGTTTGTGGGCGGGTCGGCCCGGATCACTCGCGGTCTCTTTCTCTACGTCGCCTCGGCAAATGGAACACTCTCGATCTATAATGTTTCCCATTCGTCGGAGCCGCGCGAGCTAAACACGCTGGCGTTGAGCAGTGACAAGCCCATTCCAAATCCGACCGGTGAGTGACCATGTCGTGGTGGCGAGCGGAGCTCCCGATGCAAGCCAAAGTCTGACCGTCCTTAACTTGGCCAACGCCCCGTCCGTTGAGAACGCAAAGACGCTAAAGAACGTAGATGCCTACGCTATCGACGCCGAAGCGAATACTCTCTATGTTGCGCAACGGGGAAACCCTCCGTGATGCAATTCGATCACCCGATTACCAGAGAGGCAGAGATATAGGAGCAGTCTTATGAGGCACGATAAGATCACACGAACGGAGCACCAGCCCATGTCGTCTATCGAATCAACAGTTGTCGGTCCTCCTCCGAGCGCGAAAAATGTCGGCATGGTTATCCGCCAGCGAGAGCCGGTGAACTTCGAATACCCTTTCGACCAGTTGGAAAGCTTTTTGACGCCGAGCAACCTGTTTTATATTCGGAGCCACTTCAAGGCGCCGATTCTCGAGACGGCGTCTTACGAGCTTAAGGTGGACGGAGCTGTTGCTACTCCACTTTCCTTGCGGTACGAGGACCTTCGTCGTATGCCATCGGAAACGCGGGTCGCTACGCTGGAGTGCGCAGGCAACAGCCGGATCTTTCTTGTTCCGCAAGTGGAAGGTACGCAATGGCAGCTAGGAGCTGTCGGCAATGCCGAATGGACCGGAGTTCGGCTACGACACCTACTCGACAAGGCCGGCCTTTCCGACGATGCCACAGAGATCGTCTTTGAGGGTGCGGACCGCGGCAGACCCAAGGAAAAGCCGATTCCCCCACAACCGGTCTCGTATGCCAGAAGCCTATCCCGAGCGAAAGCACTTTCTTCCGAAGTGCTGGTGGCCTATCAGATGAATGCCCAGGACCTGTCCCAAGATCACGGGTATCCGGTGAGGCTGATTGTGCCTGGGCACTACGGAATGGCTTCAGTCAAATGGCTGACCGGGATCCACGCGGTGCGAGAAAAATTTGAGGGCTACTGGCAAACCTCCGACTACGCGTACTGGGGTCAAATTGATGGGAAGCCCGTGAGAGTGCCGCTGGCCGAAATGGCGGTCAAATCGCAGATTGCGCGGCCTCGTACCTACGAAGTTGTACCCGGCGGGCAACTATATACGATCCTCGGTGCCTGCTGGTCCGGCGATGCGGACGTGAACGAGGTGGAAGTGTCTACAGATGGAGGAGTGTCATGGGAATCAGCCGGCCTTATTGATGCACCAGTGCGTTTCGCCTGGCGACGTTTTCAATACGTCTGGCGGGTTCCCCAGCGGTCAGGGCGTTACGAACTGATGGCGCGCGCCAAAGATTCGAGGGGTCGGCAGCAACCCGAACAGCATGACCCAAACTTCGGAACATATGTGATCCACCACTCCTTCGTCATCGAGGTCTTCGTAGAATGCCCGAAGGCTGAGAGTGGCTCTTCCCCGTGGCGATAATCCGGATGGCCGAACCTGAATAGCAGCGATAAACAAATACGCTGACGCGATCCCGGCGTCTCTGGGTCAGCCTTCTGCTCCCCGGTTCTGGTTGTCCGTGGTGGGCATTGGGATTTTGACTGGACTTGCCGCCGGTTTGCTGACAAAGCTACTGGAGTGGGTATTAGTCCGATGGGCGGAACTTAATAAGCCATCGGGATCGCATAGAATCGTATGCCCTATGTTCGTTTTGGCATTGCTGGGAATGTTGGCTACTCGCTTTCCACAGCTTTTAGGATCCGTACTAGCGATTCTGAGTGAACAAAATACCTAACTATAGGGATTTCGGTGAGTGATCTTGAATCCATAGCATGAAAGGAGTGCGCATCACATGTGTTCTGACCGATTGCTAGCAGCTCTCCTTGCGACTATCCTTTCCGTGGCCTTGGGCTCCTGTTCCGGGCCAAGTTCCGCAAAGAGTGAAGCTCGGACGGAAACCGCGGCACCAGCTGTAGCTGTTGAAAAGGCAGCTCGGGCGAGTCTCTCCCATACACTCGCGCTGACAGCAGAATTCACCCCCTACCAAGAAATTGACGTGATGTCCAAAGTAGCCGGCTTTGTCAAAAACATCAACGTCGATATTGGAGATCGCGTACGAGCAGGTCAAGTCTTAGCAGTCCTCGAAGTTCCCGAGATGCAGGATGACTTAACGAAAGCCGCCGCTACCGTCCAATTGAGCGATGCAGAGATCAAACGCGCCAAGGATGATGTACAGCGCGCACAAGCGGGTCACGAAATCGCGCACCTTTCTTATCAGCGGCTACTCGATGTCTCGAAAACAAAGCCCGGGCTAGTCGCGCAGCAAGAAATCGACGATGCAAGAAGTAAAGATCTAGTCGGAGAAGCGCAGGTTTCGGCGGCGCAATCGAACCTGATGGCGGCGGAGCAGCAAACTCAAGTCAGCCGCGCTGATCAGTCCAGATACAAGACCCTGTTCAATTACACCCGGGTGACCGCTCCGTTTAACGGCGTGATCACTATGCGATACGCCAATCAAGGGTCGATGATCCAGGCGGGCACGGCTTCCCAAAGCCAGGCGATGCCCGTAGTCCGGCTTTCGCAAAATAACCTTCTCCGGTTACTCTTGCCTGTTCCCGAATCGGCTGTTTCGCATATTCAACTAGGACAACAGGTGGAAGTGCATGTGTCGTCACTAAACCGTTCCTTCGTTGGCAAAGTAGCAAGATTTAGTGAAAAAGTGAGCACTGCCACGCGCACGATGGAGACCGAAGTGGACGTTCCAAACCCTTCCTTATTGCTGATACCCGGCATGTACGCCGAGGTAGATCTGCAACTTGAGTCAAAGACGAACGTTCTGTCAATCCCGGTTGCGGCAGTTGATCTGACAAGCGCCGACCGGCAAGTTTACAGAATCAGCGGCGGCGGAATTGTGGAGATTGTCCCGGTGAAATTGGGTTTAGAGACCTCCACGCGGGTAGAGATCTCATCCGGATTGAAGGAAGGAGACCTAGTTGTTGTGGGAGGACGAGCCGGGCTGAAGAGCGGAGACAAGGTGAATCCTCAAATTGTGAACATCAGTCAACCCAAGGCCGATTCCTAGATGTCAAAGTTTGCTGTCAGGAATCCCTACTTCATTGTTGTTCTGTGCCTCGTGATCGCAGTAGTCGGCGGTGCGGCGCTCGTGCGGATGCCCGTCGACATGTTCCCTTCCATGAACATTCCGGTGGTCGCGGTAGCGACCTTTTATAACGGCATGCCTCCTCAGCAGATCGAGACCAACATCACGCTGCCCTTTGAGCGCTTCTTCACTTTGGGTAGCGGCATCGAGCACATCGAATCCAGGTCGCTCACAGGTGTCAGCGTCATCAAAGTTTACTTTCAGCCGGGAACAGATCCGAATGCAGCTGTAACGACAGTATCGAACTTGGCCATGGCTCAGTTGCGGAGACTCCCGCCTGGAACTCTGCCGCCCGTTGTTCTGAAGATGGATGCTTCCAGTCAGCCCGTTTGTCTTGTGACGTTCAAGGGCCAGGGAATGAATGAAACGCAGCTACGTGATCAAGCTCAGTTCAATGTGCGAAACCAGCTTGCCAGCGTACCGGGAGCCTCCGTCCCGCAACCGTTCGGCGGTCGCTATAGGCAAATCATGGTCTACGCCGATCCGAACAAGCTTGAGGCGTATCAGCTGAGCCCAATGGACCTGGTCCGAACCATCAACTCTTCGAATTTAATTCTTCCTGCGGGCGATGTGCAAATCGGCACACTCGACTACAACATCTATACGAACGCACAGGTGAGTTCGATTGCCGATCTCGCCAATATGCCCATAAAAACAGTGGGAATGAACACAGTGCGCGTAAGCGATGTCGCAACGGCGAAGGATTCGTATCAGATTCAAACCAACGTGGTTCGAGTGGATGGGCAGCGCTCGGTTTATGTGCCCGTGTTGAAACAAGGCGGAGACACGAATACGATTGCCGTTGTCAACGGCGTGCGCGACACAATCAGGCACTTATTCGATATCCCGAAGCAGTTAGTCACTAACGTCGTTTTCGACCAGTCGCGATTCGTTAAGACTGCGATCGAGACGCTCCTGCACGAAGGTGGCATGGGGCTATTCCTCACCTCATTGATGATTTTGGTTTTTCTGGGCAGTTTCCGCGCGACTATTGCCGTCTTCTTTTCCATACCGCTTTCCGCGCTCGCGACATTCATCATCCTGCAGCTCGGAGGAAGCTCAGTGAACAGCATGGTGCTTGGCGGCCTGGCGCTGGCATTCTCGCGGCTAATCGATAACTCCGTGGTGGTTCTCGAAAACATCTTCCGGCATCTCGAGTTAGGCGAACCGCCGGAAGTAGCGGCCGAGGAGGGTGGACGGGAAGTCGCTCTGCCGGTACTCGCGGCAACCCTGACTACCGTTGTTGTGTTCTTTCCCGTGACGTTCTTGTACGGGGTGAGTAAGTTCCTGTTCTCGGCACTCGCCCTGGCAGTTGCAATTTCTTTGTTCGCTTCTTACGCCGTAGCGATGACCGTGGTCCCGCTCTTCTGCGCCCGATTCATTAAGCACGCCGGCGAGCACGAGACGCCGTCGGCTGGCCATGACACCGGTTACATCGCACCCAAAAGAGCAAGCTTGGGCGTCCGATTCAACGTCTGGTTCAACGGACACTTCGAACGATTCCTCGGCGGCTATGACGTTCTGGTTAAGCGAGTGTTGCAAAGGCCGGGTTTTACGCTTGTGGCTTTTGGCTGTGTTTTTGTAGTTTCACTTGTCCTGTACCCAGCCCTTGATCTTTCCTTTTTTCCGCGCACCGATGCAGGTCAGTTTCTGATCAATCTTAAGGCGCCTCCAGGAACCAGAATCGACATCACGGAAGCGGAGGTGAAGCGTGTCGAAGAAATGATCCGTCAAACTGTCAAACCCAGCGACCTGAAAATGATTGTTTCCAACATTGGATCGGTGCCGGACTTTTCAGCGATCTACTCACAGAACTCTGGCATGCATACGGCCACAGTCCAGGTGGCGCTCGCGGATGGCCATGAAATCGGCAGTTACGAATACATGGCGCGGGTGAAGAACAATCTCGAGCATCACTTTCCGGAAATGATGGAATTCTTCCAGAGCGGCGGAATAGTAGATGCCGTCTTAAACAGCGGCATGCCGGCCCCGATTGATGTTCAGGTGGCTGGATCAAACCTGCAAGCGGCTTACGCTGTTGCCATCGATCTACAGCGCAAAATCGCCAGAATCCCCAATGTGGCAGATGCCTTTATCCCGCAGGACATCGACTACCCTGCGCTCCAGCTAGACATAGACCGTACACGCGCGGCTGAACTCGGCTTAACACAGCAAGAAGTAGTCGACAACGTTATCACTTCCCTGACTTCAAATCAGATGATTGCCCCCAGCTACTGGGTTGATCCAAAGAACGGGAACAATTACATGCTAACGGTGCAATACCCGACCCAACAGATTCAGTCCCTCGCTGACGTAAGGTCGATTCCGCTGAGAGGGCCGAATCTGCCAGCGTCTACGCGACTGGACATGGTGAGCTCGATCAAGCGCTTCGGATCTCCGACGGAGGTGGATCACTACCAGATCAGGCGGACCATCGACGTTTACGTGCGTCCTCTTGGCGAGGATCTCGGGCGTATTGCTAGCAGGATCGATCAGATTACGGCGGCAACCAATTTGCCGCCGGGCGTGGATATCACTCTTCGCGGACTAGTTCAGGCTATGCGAGCTTCCTTCAAGAGTTTTGCCTTAGGCTTGATCCTTGCGGTGGTCTTGCTATACCTCATCCTCGTCGCCCAGTTCCGCTCCTTTATTGACCCGTTCATCATCATGCTTGCGCTTCCACCAGGCATTACCGGAGTGCTCATTACGCTGCTGCTTAGTAAGACAACGCTGAACGTAATGTCTCTGATGGGAATTGTCATGCTCGCGGGTATCGCTCTCTCGAACAGCATTTTAATTGTGGAGTTTGCCCATCAACTGCTGCATCAGGGCAAGAGTGTCGCGGATGCAATCACGACGTCGTGCCGGGTTCGCCTCCGCCCCGTGTTGATGACTTCCCTTGCCACCATCATTGGTTTGCTTCCCATGGCCCTCAAATTGGGAGAGGGGAGCGAGTCTTATGCGCCTCTGGCGCGCGCTTTGCTCGGCGGTCTGACCCTCTCGGTATTGCTTACTGTATTTCTTGTGCCGGCCGGCTTTTATCTTGTGTATCGGAATCGTTCTGCTGTGGCCTTGACAGGTGCGGTGTCACACGGATGAGCACAAAGTCTTTTTCTCTGCCGGCGGCGCTGGCGTTTATCGCACTAAACACCATCTCGGCCCTGACGGGTCAAGCGGAGCAGGCGACTCCAGCAGTCGCGGGTACACAGGTCCCGACTCCGGCTACTGCTGGCTCAGGCGCCATGCGGCTGACCTTGGAACAAGCGGAGCAATTGGCGTTAAAGAACAATCCTCAAATCGCTCAGGCGGAGTTCGTGGCACGGGCGTACGACGAGATAACGCGTGAGTTTCGGGCAGCTTACTATCCGACCCTGCAGGGAAGCATCACGGCGGTAGGCGCAGACTCGGGCAGCCGCCTAGCCGCAGGAGCGTTGAACAACCCCGTGGTCTATGACCGGGTAGGGACTGGCTTAACGGCAAATCAGCTAGTCACGGATTTCGGAAGAACCAGGAGTTTCATACAATCTGCTTCACTGAACGCGCAAGCACAGCACGAGGGCATCAACTACTCAAGAGCCGACCTTCTTCTACGAACAGACGCTGCGTATTTTGCCGTTCTGCGTAATCGCGCCTTGCTATCGGTTGCGCGTGAAACGGTAAAGGCAAGGCAGGATGTAGCAGACCAGGTAAACGCGCTATTTCAGAGCAAGCTGAAATCGTCTCTCGACCTCAGCTTCGCCAATGTGAATGTCGCCGATGCCAGGCTGCTCCTCTCAAACGCCGAAAACAATGTTCGATCGGCAGAGGCCGAGTTGTCGCAATTACTGGTTATGCCGGATGACACCCGCTTCGAGCTTACTGACCCACCGACTATCACGAGTCCCCCCGGAGATTCCGCGACCTTCGTTCAACAAGCGCTGCAAAAGCGGCCGGAGCTTATTCAAAGCCGGCTTCAGTTTCAAGCGTCTCAAAAATTAGCTGAAGCTGAGCGGCGTCTTACTCGCCCGACCATCGATCTGCTCGGAACAGCCGGCTATGTGCCAGCGGGCGAGGCTCAGATACCGGGGCGATATGGAGCGATCGGCATGAACGTTACGGTGCCGATCTTCAATGGCGGTCTTTTCCGGGCACGTCAATTCGAGGCTGCATCCAGGTCCGCTGCCGAACAGAAGAGCGTTCAAAATCTTGAACTCACAATCCGGCGGGATGTTCGTGTGGCCTGGCTTGACGCTACAAATGCCTTCGAGAAACTCGGGCTTACGCAGCAGCTCCTGGATCAAGCCAGGCTGGCTCTCGATTTGTCGCAAGCTCGTTATAACCTGGGCCTTTCTGCGATTGTCGAGCTGAGTCAATCGCAGCTTCAGTACACCTCTGCGGAACTGGCCCGAGCTCGTGCACAGTACGATTACGCCGCTCAGTTGAGCATCCTCAACTATCAGGCCGGACTCGTCCCCTGAGAGATGGCTATGTGGCCGCTGCGATCTCAACGCCACGAAACCCGGGAGGTCAAAGCTTCCCGAGGCTCACCTGAAATGCTCGCCATTATGGAAAGCGCCCAGGACCAGGCCGCAGTGGCGGATTTCGCCAGAAGCAATGGGTGGGATCTTACCGTAGTCGATACAATCCCCGAAGCGTCGAGGATTTCTGCCAAACCAAACACTGCTCTCATTATTCTGGATCGTGATTTGACCGAGAATGACTGGCGGTCGGTAGTTCATAGCCTCGCTCAGCGCAGCCCGGCACCGTGCATCATCCTCGCTTCTTCTGTCCTGGATGAATATCTTTTCGAGGAGATCGTCAAGCAGGGCGGCTTCGATATTGTGGCGAAGCCGATCCGTCCCGATGAACTTCGCCGCATCGGGGGGTTGGCCCTGAGCTTCTGGAAGAGTCGTTCCGCCGATAGATCTAGTGAATAATTCCCTTTCGCATCGCATACAGCACCAGCTCGGCTAACGAATTTACATTCAACTTCCGCATGATGTTGCTCCGGTGAGTATCGACTGTCGAAGCGCTAAGCCCCAGGCTTGTCGCAATCTCCTTTGTTGTCTTTCCCTCGGCAACTAACTGCAACAATTCACGCTCACGCGAGGTCAGCAGTTCATAGCTGTCCTCGACTCCTCTCTCGCGGATCGCCCGTATATAGTCCTCGACCAACATGTTGCTGATGGCCGGTGAAAAGAATGTTCTTCCAGTGACCACGGTTCGGATGGCGGCGATCAAATCACTCTCGGCGGAGTCTTTCAATAGATATCCCCGCGCGCCAACTTTAAGAGCACGCAGAACGTAAGTTTCATCTGAGTGCATGCTGAGTATGACAATGGCGGTTTTCGGACGTGCGGTGGCTATGCGGGCTGCCGCTTCGATGCCGTTAAGATTCGGCATGGCTATATCGAGAACGACAACATCGGGCGAGTGCTGCTCCACTATTTCGGTTGCTGCGCGGCCGTCGGCCGCCTCCCCTACCACTACGAAGTCTTGCTCTCGTTCTAGCAACAGCCGCAAGCCGCTGCGCATCACAGTATGGTCGTCGGCGATCACAATGCGAACTCGTGACACAAATGCACTCTCCTTGCTCAAGTAGTTGGCGTTTCGCCGAACGTCCCAGGAAGCTCAATTGCCAGTAGGGTGCCGCCGCCTTCCTCGGAGCTGATCGAAAAGCGGCCGCCAAGGCGATGGACGCGTTCTTCCATGCCTAGCAGACCTAAGCCTTTATCTTGCGGCTGAAATCCGCGACCATCATCCTGAACGGAAAGCGACAACTTGCCCGGTGTTTGCCGCAGTTGGATGCGAACTCGTTGAGCCTCCGCGTGGCGTTGACAGTTGTGAAGTGCCTCTTGAACAATCCGGTAGATGGAAGTTCTGTAATCGTCCGGCAGTTCGTCTGGAATGTCTTCCGCTATGACACTGACGCGCATTCCCGTAGCGCGGGAGACTTCTCTCGCCTGCCACTGCAATGCCGGAATCAGACCAAGGTCGTCCAACATCGAAGGTCGCAAGAGAAGAGACATGTTACGGATGGCCGAGACGCTCTTTTCGGCAAGCGTTCGCATAACCTGCATCTGATCTCGAACGCTTGCGTCCACTTCCCCCGGCAAGAGTTTCGCGAGATTGCCGATACCAACAAGGAGCGCTGACATAGACTGGCCAATCTCGTCATGTAACTCGCGTGCTACCTTTCGCCTCTCTTCCTCTTGCGCATCTACGAGCTTGGCCGAAAGTTCCTGAGCTTCGCGCCGGGCCTGTTCGGCGTCGCGATACTGGTGCTGCGCTTGTTCTTCGAGCTTCAACATGCGCCGCATGCTCAAAGCGGCCAGCAGAATTCCGAGAGAGAGCGTGAGCATAAATAGCGTAACCAGTTCCCGCCGGGACTGTACAAACAGCTGTTGCACCTGGTTGTTTCCAGCATTCAATTGACTCTGATTCACTTCGCCCACTTTGTTGGCTAGACTGATCATGGCTACGCGGCGACGTAGCACTTCATCGCGCATAAACGCACGCCCCAGCATTCTCCGCTGTTGGGCGCCCCATTCTAGCGCCGGTTGAAGGGCATGGAAATAAGCAGTCGTCCCCCTTACAAGAGAATCGAAAGCCGCAGCCTCGCCAGGGTGGCGGATGCTTCCGTACTGCTGTATGGCTTGCTGAATACGCTGTCGGGTTCCGGAAAACTCTTTGCGGTAGGCTTCCGCTTTGTCGCTATCGTTCTCCAGCAGGAAATCGCGGACATAAGTCCCCGAAAGGTAGATGTCTGACCGCAGTTGCTCCAGTACCCGCGCGCGCGCCACGTAATCAGTCCGGATACTTTCGTTCCGAATTTGCACTTCGCGAATAACCGAAAGCGCACTGAGCCCGGTGAAGCTCAATAACGCAAGCAGCCCGCCGAAGCCAATCCATAACAGGAGGCGTACTTGAGGACGAGGGTGTGTCATTCTCACGCCTTCAACAAGAGTGCCGCCGATGTTCGGGCGGCACGAGACCTCCATTCAGAAGTCGTCTCGACTTCGTTTGCTTCATAAACGCTAAAGCCCCGCAGAGTTATTCCAGCAGAAACGGCGAGAGGCGAAGACACACCCTGGAGCACCTTTGACGCAGCATTATCGATCCGGTGTACGAGAACAAGGGCCATATCAGGAGTAGCGGCGGGCTCGCCGGATCCAGTTCGTCCAAAACTCCAAAGCAGATTGCACAACTTCAACGACCTCAGGTTCACATATAGGAGTGGACAATGTCTTGAACCCACCTTCTTGAATGAAATCTTCGTGGAATGTGGTGTGCTCCGGACATGATTAGAACAACGCAGCACTGATCGACCGGATTGAGGAGCATCTGAAGGGCATTTCTCCAGTCAGTCCCCAACTGGTTCTCGTCTAGCAACACCACGTCAGTTATCCGACGCTCGACGCCGCGGAGGACTTCTGTCCAGGATTCCGACCAAAGAAGCCTCCAATCCTGTCTCTCCGCAATCATTTCGAGCGTTAGACCGAGCTCCTTACTTAGCGTGAAAGCTATTACAGCAATTCTTCCGTCCGATTCGTTTGAAGTGAAAACGCCGCTGTTGTACTGCTTAGATCCATCCTTGTCACCCTTAACGACACCGATACCGGATATAAAGCCATTGACGAGCGACTTAAGTGACATCTGTTTCCTAGGACCTGCCGATTGAGAAGCGCCCGCCCTCAGGTTAAACGTGCCGGAAGGTAGAAGAAATCCGGTCCTTTGGGTACTTTGGACTCTTTAAAGCGCTAGGGCCATTTGATAACAGTCCCGGGTCCGATGCAGAAGTACTCGCAGCGCATTCCGGCTACAATTCGCCTATGGAGAAAGCTGCAGAACAGGATCCACGCGTTTACTTTGCAGCCGAAAGAACATTTCTTGCTTGGCTGCGCACGGGACTTGGGTTAATGGGCGTGGGTTTTGCGGTCAGTCGCTTCGGTCTATTCTTACGGCAAATCAGCGCAGAAAAATCTCACCTTCCTGCTCACACCAATGGTCTTTCGGTTTGGTCTGGCATCGCACTGGTTGGCTTAGGTGTGGTCGTCAATGTCAGCGCTGTGGTCCGCCACTTCCAGTTAATCCATGAGCTGAGTTCGGGAACGTGGATAGCAGGTCGTGTCTCAAGGAACGCCGTCATACTCGGAATACTCCTTGCTGCTATGGGCGTTGGTATGGCTGCTTACCTGATCCTTGTAAGCTAGAACTGCTGCGCTTCAGAGATAATCGGCCTCTTGAAGCCTTGCAGTTTCGCCGGGTTGCATAGGTTCAACCCAATCAGAGGACATCATGCAGCCTAGCGTCAGAGTCGCTGCGGAAACGGACGTTTATGCAATCACATAGCCGGGTACAGGGAGGGCAGTCAGCAACTCCTGGGAGATGTGTTCAAGGTGGCACGAGGACATCGACTTATACCGGCTGGATGCAGATTTTCTGGAATGGACTAACGCAACTAAACCCGAGCCCAAAGCCTGTGTGTCGGTCAGCGATTCGGCGTCGGGATCGAATTTCGGCGGCTGTAAATAGGTGCATCCAACGGCGGATTACGAGACCCAAGCTTCGGAGGATGCGAAGAGGACAATTTCTACTTCATCGTACAGCTTCAACGGTACGGTGCTGTGCATTCTTCTACTGACAACTATCTTAAAAGGCATGCCGCTGTATCAACTGTGGCCGCTACTCGGAACCGTCACTCTTATTGCGACACTGTTCTTTTTTATAGAGACGGTGCAATTTGCTGGAATGGCACTTTCATCCTGGTGGCTTGAGCGAGAGTTTCGCCGCAAAGGGAAAAGCAAGCAGCTAACTAGTTCGGACTACACGCCTCCCAAAACTAGAAGCGGCAGGCGGAGAGGTGGGGATGGCTAAGCCCAACGGTGCCTGCGGCTGCGGCTAAGTAGTGACACACGACCCCGAGCGGGGAACTAGCTAGCGGTAAGCGTCTTTGCGGTTTCGCCGCTGTTACCGACGACAATTTCACGAAGCGCAAAACGGTGTCGTCACTGATTGTGATTGCTAGGCTTGCCAAGAGACGAGATCCGGGTAAGCCGCCGGCCACAAACCCCACACAACGAACAATCTCTTGAAGGCGGTCGGTTTGCCGACCGTACACGGCGGCAACCTGGGGCAGTCATTCCACGAAGATCTTCCGAGAACAAGCCGGTTTCCGGCATTCGAATCGACGAGCTTTCAATCGAAATCGGACCGCTAATCCTTGCCAGGGAAGATCCTGCAAGTGCCGTTGGTAATGGCTATGCAAAGAATACGACCGCTTGCCACAATCCGGGCACCGCGGTATCTGCTGGGCGCTGACTTCAATGACGAAGCCCTGCTCATCCCGTCGGATCCGATCCAAAGCCAGGGAACGAGCATTGGGAAGCACTGCTTGCGAATGGCTCGGGGGAAGTGCCATTGCAAATTGAGCTTAGAACATCTCAGGTCTATGTTGTTCGGGCCATTTCGCAAATGATGAACTTGCACCAAATTGGCGGAAGAGTCCAAGCTGCGTTGACAAAATCGCCCGAGCGCAAAAGGTCTGGTCCGCGACTAAATAGATAATGAATATCCGCTTTAGCCCGCGCATTATCGAACTCTTAAACGGATGGTTGCAGATTGGTGAACCGCTATTGCGCAGCGACTGATTCTTCTCTGCACTTACTAAATCGACTAAGAGGACGTGCTGTGCGGCATCGATAGTAATCGGCCTTGAGGAATCTGCCATTCCAATCCACAATCCATTCATAGGCAGAAAGGGCGGACGCATCGCCCGGTTGCTCGGGCGCCTTGGTCTTCGCTCAAGGTGCCTCCTCCACAATTTTCTTTGGAACAGCTGAGGGCCGCAGCAAGCTTGAGGTTTGGCAGTGTTCCCGAACGTACTCCTTAGTCAGACGGTGTCGTCCCGTCGCGCCGGCGCTAAAAGTCGTGAATTGCATTCCGTATTGGCATCGAGAGTTATGCCACACTTCACTCCAGCCCTGGTGACTGCCGCAGCCTGACCAACCCTCAACCTGCATGCTCGCTTGGTACTTTCTGCAACCAGTAGTACCAATAGTTCGTTGTCTCCCCATCCGGTTAGGCCGGCGCATCGTACAGAAGAACGGTAGCAAGCTCGAACAAGATCGAGAAATCAACCACGGGAGAAATAAATGAAATTGAAAGCCAGAGCAGGGCTCTTACTGGTAGCTTGTGCGGTCGTACTAGCACCCAATTATGCAAGTGCAGCCGCCTGTACTGGAATGGTGACGGTGCCTGCCACCTGTGCTGGCGCACTAGATGCCGAATCTGGCACGCCTGGATCAGTCGTAGTGGAGAGTCTTACTCTGACTGCTCCTTCTGCGGTCACTATTTATACAACCTCCTACGGAGGAGGTACTAACCTTGACGGATCTACAACCACGTCCGGCGGATTTCAGCCCAATATTACGCTGTTCGATACCACGGGCTTTGCAGTTGCCTTCGAAAATGGATCCACTTCCCCCATCGCCAATCCTGATCCAGCCAATGGATGGAGAGGTGATGGTTACGTTTCTGACGCCTCGGTAGCGGCCGGCACTTACTACGTCATCTTGACGGACGTGAACAATCAAGTCTCTGCTGCGTTTACTGGCTTCGGAAGCACCACGCCGGATCAGTTTTACAGATTCTTCAGCGGTCCCGGCGGAACGTCCTTCACGGATTCTCAGGGGTTTGCACGCAACGGCGAATACTCCCTCAACATCAACGCATCTTCCTCGGCAGCCACTCCAGAACCGGGTACTCTTTGGCTCGTACTTCCTGTTCTGGGTGTTGTCGCGTTAATCGCACGCCGCCGGCGGGCTTCTCTGCGCCCAATGATCCGAGATCATATCGCTCTATAAGTTGTTGAGCGTTCTTCACCAAACGAACGTGAGGACCGCTCCATACTAACCACGAAAGATCAACGTATATTCCTTCTGGAGAAAGATTTATGGCCCAAGAAAACATCCTTACCGAAGTATTTGAGAAGTCGCCAAACCGGCGCAGCCTACTAAAGAAGATTGGTCTGGCAAGTGCCGCCGCTGGGGCAGCTCTTGCCACGGGGGCAACTCTGAGTGCTGATCCGACTTCGCCGACAGTCGTTGATGTGTTGCAGTTCGCTCTTAATCTTGAATATCTCGAGGCCGAGTTCTATTCGATTGCGACGTTGGGCAAGAATATTGAACAGCTCGGGATTGGCATTAGCGGATCCGGACAGTCGGGGCCGACCAGCGGCGGTCACCAGGTCAACTTTGCGAACAACTCGATATTCACCGGATCTGTGGCGCGCCAAATCGGAAATGACGAGCGCAATCACGTCACCCTGCTGAGAACTGCCTTGTCCGGTGCCGGTGTGACTCCGATTGCAAAGCCGGAAATTAATTTAGGGGCGCTCGGGATTGGCTTCGCTAACGAGCTCCAGTTTCTGACGCTTGCCCGGATCTTTGAGGATATCGGTGTTTCTGCTTACGGGGGCGCCGCCCAGCTTCCCGCCGTTACTAACAGCCCTTACATCGGGACGGCCGCCAGAATTTTGGCCGCCGAAGCCGAGCATGTTGCTAATATTCGTCTTCAGATAGCTCGTCTGGCTATTCCCAGCAGCATGTTAGATAGCGTTGATATTGTTCCGCCTCCTTCCGGGACTGCTTTTTTCTCGCTCGATCCGCACACTGGCTTGAGCGCTATTCGCACCCCGGGTCAGGTCCTCTACTTGGCTTACAACGCGGCGAACGCTACTAGTGGCGGTTTCTTCCCTATGGGCGTCAACGGCAATCTACACACCTCTAGCAGCCACCCCGCCTAATGAGTTGACTTGGTTACTAGCAGCCTGCTCTGGCCCGAATCAGCCGGAGCAGGCTACTGCGAGACCATCATTACTTGCCGAAACGCTCCTCCTCTAGTGTCACTTTGTGCTAAACAACAATTGCCGTTCTCGGAATGCACACTGATTCCGAACTCCCGAGTCTGCACAGCCGGCTGGAGCATGTCCTCGACGTTCGACAGACCCGGCGCGGCGTATTGCTTCAGTACTTATGAAGGTCTCAGAGGTTAGATCGGCTGGCAAGAGCATGAGCAACTCCGGACGCCAATGTTGCCTTTGTAAACGGTTTCGGGATCGAGTGGGCCAGCTGACTTGCCTCGGGATTGGAGGTCACATAGGTAACGGTCAAACCTTGTGACTGCTCGAGCAAGCGGCCCGCTTCAAACCCGTTCATCGATCCGGCAAGCGTTATGTCCATCAGTACAAGATCCGGCCGGAGTGCTTCTGCTAAAGCAAGTGCTTTCTCTCCTGACCTGGCCATGCCAACGACCTCATAATTCAGCCGTAGTAATTGCCAGCGGATATCTTCCGCAATAAGGCCTTCATCCTCAACGATCAGAATCCGCTCTCTTGCCATTCGCCTTTGTGTGACGCTTAAAAAAGGGCCGACAAAACACCTCTATCAGCTATCAACTGATCGCAATTCTACGGGTGGCGTCTTGCACTTATCGATTCCTTTCAATCTCGGTAGGGGAACCGATCGTGCGGATTGGGCCTAATCTCACTTACATCAACGTGTACGGAGCGCGCCGAACAGGCTGATTGCATCGGTCTCAATCGAGTGCCGCTCACCGTTCTTCCCCATCAGAGAGACAGTACAGTAGGCCCCCGGGGATTTTAGCCGTTCCGCTCTGGTTCGCTTTGAAGTTCCGAGGAGCAGAAACGCCATTTACTCCCGCCTCTATAGTGTAGGAAGAATTACATCGACTGCCCTAGGCTCTTCGGCTCTCGAGAGCGTATTGTGGCAGGTGAGTCTTTCGAAAAGATAGGGCAGCTTGCGAAGCACTGCGTCCTGGTTCTCGGGACAATCGATCTCTACCGTAATGGCACCGCCGCTATCGTGAAGCACGTCGCGACAGGAGAAGAGGTCGAACCGAAGCTGAGCGACCCACACATGGGCACCGGTGATTAACTGGGTCCATAGCTCCCCCGCCAGTGGCGAGTGTGGAGCGATGGTGATTGACACCTTCCCCGTTGGCCGCTCGTAGCTGACATTTACCGGCTGGCCGCCGATGAATACCGTTTTGGATTCTGTCTTCGCTTGCATGAGTACACCAGGGAGTGCTGTGGACTAGGTCAAACTCTCTTCCACTCGGTTTCTGAATGAGGTAGCTACTTCGGGTGAGTCTTTCAGATTTGGCCACATGGCACTTTTAGCGGTGCTCTTCCAGGGCAGGGGGTATCTCAATCTGATTATTGCGACCTGCTTCAGGAGCCGCGTCCCGACCTGTGCCAATCCCGCGATCCGCGTTCTCGGCTCCCGTGGCTGCTCCCTGGCATTGAATCGTGAGCTAAGCGCTCAATTGCTAGTCGTTCTTTATGCGCCCTTAAGGTTTCTAGAACTAGATTGATGTTAGGTCGCCTAGCTGACGTCGAGTCAATGAAACTCAAATTAGCAACACACATCAGGAAAATGCGGTGCAAGTGGGTTTTGTCGTCCTCCGTCATATCTATCGCTTGCTCCGACAGCATCTGTGCTCTCAATGACTGCCGTGCACCGAACCGCAAAGCAGTCGACCTTGAAAGAGGAACCATTCGTGATTGTCATGAAGTTTGGCGGCGTGTCCCTCGCGTCCGCTACTTCGATCGGCCGAGTAGTGGAAATCGTCCGCTCAGAAATCAGTCGTCAACCTGTGATAGTGACGTCCGCGATAGGGCGGACAACGGATACTCTGCTGGAGATGCTGGCTGCGGCCCGCAGATCCGATAGCTACTCCGTTTGGAAGCTTCAGGAAAAGCTAAAGAATCACCATTTTGCTGTAAGTGAGCAGATCCTTCACGGCGGGCAACTAAGCCCGATGCATGAGTTCATGCGGATCATCTTTCGCGACTTACAGGTCCGAATGGTTGAACTCTCCGAGGGAGAGCGTGTTTTCAACCCAGAATTGCAGGACTGGACCGTTAGCCTTGGAGAGCAACTCTCCAGCCGCTTACTGGCCGCAGTTTTAGAAGAACGTTGTGGAAACACATCCCATCTGGACATGAGAAAGCTCATGCTGACAAATGACGAGTTCACCAATGCACAACCCCTTTATTGGGAAACTTATGCGCGCATTCGCTGGGCCGTGCCGGTCGCCGCGCAACAAGGCCTGGTCGTACTCGGGGGCTTCATGGGTAGCACGGAAGATGGGCGTACCACTACCCTTGGTCGCGGCGGTTCTGATCTAACAGCTTCCATCGTTGGCGCAGCGCTGAACTCGGACGAGATCCAAGTCTGGAAAGACGTAAATGGCATGCTCACTTGTGATCCACGCCTGCGCAAGGGAGGTCACCAGGTGAAAACGCTCTCTTATGAGGAAGCAACCGAACTGGCGAATGCGGGGACAACGATCTTACATCCCGAGACGATGGTGCCTGCGCAGAGATTGCGCATCCCAATCGTCATTCGAAATGCTTTCTTCCCAGCGCGCGAAGGCACCACTATCCATAGCAGCATGATCGACCGTTCGACTCTGGTCAAATCTATCGCGGTCAAGAACAATATCACTCTTCTGGAAGTTCGCGCTATCAATCGCGAAGACAGTCTGGAGCCCTTCATCGCCTTTTGCAGGGAACACAGCTCGGCCGCGACCGTCTTGTGCTCATCCGAGCGAGCTGTCTACATTGCTGTTAATGAGGAGTCGAAGATCCCTGAAGACGCGCCCGCACCGGACAACGGTCTTGACGTGCGTGTTCGAAGTGGACAAGCCTTACTCACGTTGGTGGGCCGAATCTCAGATAGAAGAGCAGTTTTGGATAGACTAACGACGGCTTTACAGGGCTTACCGGCGTTTATAGTTCCGAATGAAGAATCACCCTACTCGGTCAGGGTTGCTGTTCCGAAAAGTGAAGTGAGGAAGTGCCTTGATCTCCTTCATCGTGAGTTCTTTTCGAATCCTGACCCCGGATTCTTTGTTGTGGAAAACACAAATGGAACTAGGCCGAAGACTGCTGCCGGTCTTCCCTTAAGCTACTCGGTAAGGCCGAGGTCTTTCACGCTGGACGCCAAGCTTCTCCTTCCAAACTGAGGCGACCAAAGTATCTGACTTATTCGGAGTATTGCACCGAGCCTTGCCTACAGCCGACTAAAGGGACCAAGACAGCACAAGTTGTCCAATCCAGATCACGGACCCTTTCTGTTGGGAAACATCCATGAAATCTGTGAAAATGAATTCGCCCCGCAGGCGAAATTATCTTCGGGCGATTATTTTTCTGCTAGCCGCAAATTCCTCGTGCGCGGTCACCAGCGCGGCGAACCAGCGTTATCCGCTGGGCATTGCCATCGTGCTGTTCCTGCTTCCCGCTCTCTTTCGAGAGTTGGGTTTGAGGAAGGGATACCCTTTGCGGCCCTTCGGCGTCTTTGAGTGGACCTGCTTTGCTGCCGGTTTGGTAGTTGTAATTGGGTTCTTCGTGTTTAAGTTGCGAACTGAATCGTAAAAGGCTGCATAATCTCTTGCCGTGTAATCTACTCCATCGCTGAAACTGAGTCGTCCGTTCAGCGCGCCGGCTATCCATTGCCCATGTACTTCGGACCCAGCAATAGCCGAGTCGCAGGCGACGATACCGGCTCTTGCTCAGAAGCTCTGGCTTGCTGCGTGATCTTTGTCCGGTAGCGGTCATCCTGGGCCAATGCGTTCGTACGACATGGGCTGCGACCATTGCGGCGTGCCCTGAACCTTGATCTTTCTCCGAAAAACGTGTTCTCCATCCGTTGCGAACAGATATTCCTTCGAAATGGCCAATGCGCGTACCGGCTGGCTCGGCGCAGGCAGCGGGAGTATCGCTCGAACACGCCCGTTTTGATCGCAGATCTGAATCCCCATGTTAGTCGCCACGTAGAGATTGCCGTGCGCGTCGGTAGCCAGATCCTGAGCGCCGCTGTTATCCGGAACATCCGTCGTGTGCAGCCAGTAAAATCGCTGCCGGTCCTTGATGGAACCATCAGCTTCAACCACGTAGCTGTAAATCCATCTCGAATCTCTGTCGGCAACGAAGAATAGCTTCTTGTCCGGAGAGAACGCAATTCCCGAAGCCTTTGGAAGCGAAGATTCGAGCACCTGCCTGTTACCGTTGAGAGTCCTTGTGACAAGACCGCCGGAGCTTTCGTACACGCTACCGTCTTCCCGAACCAAGATCTGCCCGGAAGAGTGGTAGAGCCTGCCGTCCGGACCGAACGCGATTTTACCGTTATCGACTGTTAGTTTGTCGGACGGGTCTACCGCCAAGCCAAGCGGTAACGTCTCGCGCGGCTCGGGCAAAGCCTCCCAGCCGGACCCCGGAGCCGTAACCTCTACTAACGTGCTGTTCTTCGAGACACCGGCGGTCACCGGTGCTGGATAGCCGCGCCATAGCCAACGCAAGACCTCCGGCAACATGGCTTGGCCCGGGCCCGCGTCATGTCCATGCACGCTCCACGAATGGTTCACATCATACCCGGCGAACTCGAGAGCCGACAACATGAGCAGATTCGCTTCGTACCAGGATCCAAACAGACCATTCCAGACGTCTTCGGTTCCGTCCTCCAGAAAAACACGAATGGGTTTCGGTTCGGTTTTGCGAATCAATGCCGGATACTCGTGCCCGCCGCGCATCGAGACGAAGGTGCCGCATTCCGAATAAACTCTGCTGAACTGGTCCGGACGGCGCCACGCCAACGTCCAGGAACCTATTCCGCCCGTGCTCGCGCCCATCACCATACGATCTTTGGCTTCATGGGAGATCCGCACGCCCTGCCGCTCGATCCGGGGAATCAGTTCGTTGAGGACATAGTTCGGAAAGTCGTCGTTCATGCCATCGAATTCAAACGAGCGGTTATACCGAATCACTTGTCCGTTACGGGCAATGCTCCCGGGTGAGATGCCAACGGCAATCATCACCGGCAGCTCTTTTGCATGAACAAGGCGCTCGATCACTTGCGCTTCGTACTCACCAATGCTATCGAGTTTCAGCATCAGGCAAGCGGGCTTCGTACCGTCATACGCATCCGGCAGATAGACCTGAAACGGGTTTGTCGTGCCTGGATAAATCGCGGAATCATCGATACTGCCGCGGATCCACTTACCAGCCCCGAAGGCAGGAGCGGTACAGACGAGCAACCCGGCGACGATTGCGCTTCGCATTCGCATGAGCATACTCAACAAATTATCCATGCTGACCAATTCGGCCCGCATGCGGTAGGATGAACGGGGTCGCTTACCCGGTCACCATTCGTATGCGTTACATCATCCGCGAGAAATTCTTTCGACTCACTGAAGATTCCGTCATCCAGAACGAGCAGGGGGCGCCCATCTTGCAAGTGAAAGGGAAGATCTTCTCTCTACATCACACGCTCGTCTTGATGGATCTCGCCGGCAATGAGCTGGCGACCGTGAATAAGCAGATCATCTCACTGACTCCCAAGTTCCACATCACGCGCCACGGAGAGGAAGCGGCAACGGTGCGCAAGAGATTGATCAGTCCGTTCGTCGATCGCTTTATTGTCGATATTCCGGGACCGGACGATTTGGAAATCACGGGCAGCCTCTTTGAGCACAACTTTTCGATCGAGCGCAATGGGACGGTGATTGCCACCGTATCTAAGCAGTGGGTTGCTCTGACTGACACTTACGGAGTGGAGACAGCGGCAGGAGAAGATGACGTCTTGATCCTTGCGGTCGTACTGGCAATCGATCTTACGGAGGATGCGAAAGACAAGTGACTGGCTCGCCAATTTATCAAGGCGGGTAGAGAGTCCTAGCCCAAAGTGAACAAGGCGCACACTAAGATTCGACGCGCCCCTGTTCGCTTTCGAGACGACACCGGGATCAGAAAAGCAGTTTGAGCGCAAACTGAATTAAGCGCGGATCGCGGGCGCGCAGCACCTTGCCGAATGTCCCGCCGTCCTGTACGTACCCGTCCGAGATGTTCCCGTCTACGGTTGTAAACTGCGCATGGTTGGCGATGTTGAAGAACTCGGCGCGAAACTCCAGCCGGTATCGCTCCGTTAAAGTCGTATCCTTCAGCAGGCTGAAGTCGAGGTTATTGATACCGGGGCCGCAGCATACCGTGCGCGCGGAGTTTCCCAGAACTCCGGGCTGCGTAGGCAGCTGAAACGCTGAGGTATCAAAGGCGACGTTCAGCGGATTCCTCGGATCGATAGTTTTAAAAGGTCCCACTCTATCGGGCTCTCCAGCCGACTGAAAAAAGCTGCTCGATTGCAGTTCATTGTCGGCTGAGGATGTAATCGGGATCGGGAATCCAGACTGGAAGGTCAAAATGCCCGATGTGTTCCAGCCGTTTAGAATCTTATCCGCGAATCCATGAATTGCCAGCTTCGGAAATTGGTAATAGTAGCTAAAGACAAATCGATGCGGTGCATCGAAGTAAGAGAGAGACCTGCTCAACCGGTAATTAAGCGGGTTCAGCTCATTTTCAAAGCTCGAGGCGTTGTCTATCGACTTACTCCAGGTATAAGCAGCCTGAAACTGCAGTCCCTTCGACATCCGCTTCTCTGCACTGATCTGAAGAGAGTTGTAGTTAGAGTTTGCGATCGTATCTTCGGAGAAGATATTAGAGAATACGGGCACTGCATCCGGCGGACAGCCCGTGCCGGTCATGGGATTGCAGAGTGGGGACGAATATTTTCGCAGGCCAACCAGCGTGATTGGATTCGGATTTGGTCCGGTAACTGTCGCCTGCGGACCATAGGGTAGATGGAGAGTAAATCCCGCAGGGATCTCGTTTGCTTGAACCGTATAGGCATTGTCGGCGCTGAAAGAGCCGCACGCGAGCCCCGTATCGCCTGTCAAATTTGAGAGCGCATTTAGATCGAGACAGGGCTGAGCCTGGCCATAGTTCAAATCATGCGAGGCCAATAGCCGGTGTCCTTGCGAACCTACGTAGCCCGCCTGGAGCAACACATCCCCGGGCAGCTGACGTTGCAGTGTGAAGTTATACTGCTCCGAATACTGAGTCCTGAGATCGGGCTTCAACTGTCCAAAGAGGAGAATCGGACGAAACGAAGACCAGTCGATTGGTTGTCCTCGCGGCGGATTGAGGATGCCATTGAAAGGGTTGGGAAAGATGGTGCCGTCCTGCCCTTCAAACGGAGTATTGAAGAGCGGACTTGAGTAGAAGGCGCTGCCCCCAAAAGGCGGCTCAGCGCTAAATTGCTCCAGCACCAGCTGCTCGATGGGGTTGTAAAACATTCCCCAACCCATACGGATACTCGACTTGCCGGATGACCCGAAAAGAGCGTGCTTCCAACCCGAGTCGCCAGACGGACTATAAGCCAGACCGATGCGGGGCGCGAATGACTTGTAATAAGTGTTAGTAAGTGAGTCAGGCACGCCTTTGTCGCCGGGAAATACAAGTCCATACGGGTTTACTGATTCGCCGGCGCTGCCGGGGCTGCAGTCTGTCGTCCCGAAGGCCGCCACAAGCGGGTTACTGGCGTCAAGCTGGCAGGGGTAGATACTTGTTTCCTGGCCCGGATGGAAGGTCTGCACATGTTTGCCGATATCGGCCAACGGCGTGTTGAGCTCCCATCGCAGGCCGTAGTTCAACGTCAGACTGGGCCGGATTTTCCAGCTGTCTTGCGCAAACAAATAGACTGCCGTGTTCCGCACATTCTCGTTTTGTGCTGAGCCCTGCGAGTAAGAATTAGGCAGCCCCAGTAAGTAGTCGGCGAAAACACTACCTAGATCGTTCTGGCCGCCATTGGTAAACGAGTAACTGCCATTGACGTTGTAATACAGCGTTTGATCGAAGCGCATTCGCCGCACATCCACGCCGAACTTCATGCTGTGATTGCCCACCACCTTACTCAGGTTGTCGGTCCAGCTGAAGCTGTTACCGATCTGCGGCAGTTCGCCCTCCGCATCGTTGCCGATGGAGAACCCGCCACTGAGCCCGATGTAAGGAAGTCCTTCACGATTGGCCGGCAAGCCCGGATGAATCCCCAAGGCCGGGTTGTTGGGATCGCTGAAGCAGTTAGCGGACGGCACGGTCCCGCAGAAACTCTGCACGGCCCCGGTGCGCTGCGGATGATTGTAGCCGAGCTGCCCTTCCCGGAAGTACGTCATGTGCGCTTCATTCACGGTGGTCGGATTAACGGCCCACGTCTCGGTTAAGTTGTATTGCTGGTAACGAATATCGTAGGCTGATCCGAATCCCGGTACGTTCGCCCCAGCTGCCTGAAACCTGGCGAATGGATTGATAACAGCGCTGTCGTCATAAAATACATAAGCGTTCAGCTGGTGCCTGTCGTTGAAACGATGATCTACCCGGGCGGTCCATTGAATTGCGTCCTCTGATCGGACGGGCACTGTCTGCAGCGTGTTCGACCCGATATTCGCCAGCGGAACATACTTGTTCAGAAGATCGGCAGCCGTTCCATCGAAACACGGTCTTGGAATCTTGCTAGCAGGAAAGATAGAAGCCCAGGGCGTGTTTGCCGCTATCGCACTGCCTCCGCCGGCCGCCACAGCCGAAGCGCAGCCCGGACGCGCGTTCAATATCGATGCCAGATTATCGTCGCTCAAAGTACCGGTGAACACGCCGTTGTCGGACAAATCCCCGGTACGATTGGCGAGGCTTGGAACCGTCACCAGGTCCGACGAAACACCCTGCCGGATCTGCCGCTCTTCGGCGCTGACAAAGAAAAAAGTGCGGTTCTTCACGATGGGGCCGCCCAACACTCCCCCGTACTGGTTCTGATTGAATTTCGAAAGCTCGGTGTCGAAGAAGCCCCTTGCGTTCAGCTTCCGGTTCCGGAAGAACTCGTAGACATCGCCGTGAAATTCATTTGTCCCGCCCTTCGTCACCACGTTCACAACCGATCCCGAATTTCTGCCGAACTCGGCATCGAACGTATTAGTTAAAACGCGAAACTCTTCGATGGCATCGGGTGATGGCTGTATGGCCGGTGCGTTTAAGAATTGATCGTTCGCGTCGCCGCCGTTCACGTTGTAGTTGTTCGATCGGCCTCGCCCGCCATTCACAGATACGGTTCCCGCCTCTTCACTACCGGCAAAAAGATCGTACCCGGTCTGCGACTGCACTCCCGGCTGCAGCTGAAGCAGCTGATACGTATCGCGCGTGTTCAGCGGCAGGTTCACGACGGAGGTCGAGTTCATCACCGCGCCCAGTTGCGTGCTCGTTGTCTCTACCAGCGGCGCCGAGGCCTCCGCCGTTACAATTTGTGTCGACTGCCCAAGCTCGAGCGAGGCGTTGATCTGCGCCACACGCCCGATATCAACTGCCACATCGCTCTGCTCGAAGGTCTTGAAGCCGGGCGCCTGCACCCGAATCGTATAGGACCCGACCGGCAGAGTGGGCACAGTGAACTGCCCTGTGGCATCGGTTGCGGCATGACGTTCCGTGCCTTCGCCCTTCAGCACGGCAGTAATCTTGGCCCCCGAAACAACCGCTCCCGACGGATCGACTACCAGCCCACGTACATCCCCGGTCGTCTGGCAGAAAAGTTGGCCGGCTCCTAGGAGCAGCGCAAGCGAAGAGCAAAAAGCGAACCGGCTCAGTTTAGATATCAGCACGAAGACTCCTCGAAATTCGTTGCGGACCGACTGAGCAACTGCGGCTGACTATTCCGTTCACGACAGGGGAAACTTGACCGCAAGTACCGAAGCTCTAGTGCGCCCGCAACCCCGCATGTAGTGTGTAAGGTTTCCAAAATTATAAGCGGCAAGGGAAGTGGGCGCAAGACCTATTCGTACCGAAGCTATCTTCGGTGGCCGGACAAGTAAGGAGAATGCAGAACAACGCTCCTCTTTCGTCAAACCCTATTACTTCGCCGCCCAACCTGCAGCGACCACACAAATCCGCCCAGCAAGTACACCGCAAACAAGCCCGCCAGGAACAGATACTCGGTTGGCGGCAGCGGATACAGGCTCCCGATCAAGGCCGCCATCATCGCGAGAACCGCCGCCCCCGAGATAAGCATCGCCTTTGCGGTCAGGTGTCCTTCGCGCCGCAGATGAATGGGCATTGCCACACAAACAAGCAGGTAAGCAACGATAAAGCCGTAGGTCGCCAGTGAGCCCATCAGCCCGTTGACATCGAACCCGGTCGCGCCGCGCGCAAACAATATCGCTGGACCGACCACCGAAGCCGCGCCGACAAACACCACAGCTTTCGCGGGCGTCCGGTTCTTCAAGTGTACGGTTGCCCAGCTCTTCGGCAGCAGCCGTTCGCGCGACATGAGCAGGACCACCCTGGCGCCAGCCGTAATGCACGACATGGCACAGGCGAAGAAACTCAAAGCGGCCCCGATATCGATCACCGGGCCAAATGCGGCCAATCCCACGCGCCCCGCCAGGACGTGCAGCGGCGACGTTGCTTGCCCCAGGCTCTGATGTGCCTCCTTGAACCCCAGCACCTCGGCGTAAGCGCAGAAGACAAAAAAGAAACCGGCAAAGAGAGCGCTCAGGATAACGGCCCGCGGTATCGTGCGCAAAGGGTCCCGCGCCTCTTCGCCCAGCGCGGTGGCACTCTCAAACCCGACGAAGCTGAATATCGCCAAAATCAATCCGAGCCGGATGCCGCCCGAGGAAGCGCCTCGCAATTTAAACTGATCGGGGTCGAGATGAACGCCGACTCTGGCAAGCGTCGTCACGATGACAAGCAGAATCAGAGCAACGGATATCGCTTCGAACCACAACATGACGCGCGCAGAGATCTTTACGTCCCGATAGGCAATCACGGTTGCAATTACGGTTGCCGAAGCCGCCAGAAGCAGCGGTGGAACAGTCAACCCGAGGGAGGATTTCAGCAAAACATTTGCATAATTTGCGAAGCCGCCCGTCACTGCCGAAGCGGTCCCGATATACGCCATCAGCAGCCCCCACGCAGCTAGCTGCCCCACGGCGCCGCGCGAAACTGAACTCGCATAGGCATAGAGCGAGCCCGGTGATGCCGAGTACGAGGCGAAGCTGCTGACGTTCAGTGCGACCAGCAGGACCGCCCCAGTCGCCAGCAGATACGAAAGCCAGGTGCCATTGCCGGCCGACGCGAAAACCAGCGGAATCAGCACCGTCGGCCCTGCCGTTGGCGCCACGCTCGAGATCGATTGCGCGAGCGTCTCCATCGCGGAAAGCCCGTTCTTCTTCAGCCCGAACGATGCTACTTCAGCTTGGTCTCGCTGATCGGTGAACGCGCGACTCACGGTTGAAGGAGTGTAGCACCTGCGGGCGATCTTGCGCTTCCTCGAATGCGGTCGCTATAATTTTGAGAACCTTACAGCTTACAGGTGCTCTCCCGTTTGTGCCCGGCCGTAAGCAAACTTGACGATTCCCAAAGGAAATCTTACCGATGTACGCAGCACTTCAGAAGGAGCTCGAGACCTACGAGAAGCGCACCCCCAAGTCTCGTGAAGCCCATGAGCGATCGAGCAGCCGCGTGCCGCTCGGAGTCGGCAGTAACTACCGTTTCTATCCGCCATATCCGCTATTTGTGCGTGATGCGAAAGGCAGTCGTCTCCACGATCTCGATGGCAACGAGTACCTCGACCACAATCTCTGCTATGGCGCATTGTTCGCCGGCCACTGCCACCCCGATGTGATGAAGGCGGTTGAAGAACGTCTCCAGCTGGGTACGCTCTTCGGCATGCCGCATGGCCTGGAACTCGAGTTGGCGGATGAAATCTGCGCGCGCTTTCCAGTCGAAATGGTGCGCTTCGGAAACAGCGGTTCGGAAGTCACCATGCACTCCTTCCGCTTGGCCCGATCGGTTACCGGCCGTAGCAAAGTGCTGAAGATGGAGGGCGGCTATCACGGCGGCCATGATGCTGTCTCAGTCAGCGTCAAGCCGAAGGAAGGCCAGTTCGGCGACCCGAATCACCCCACGCCCGTCATCTCGAGCCTCGGCGTCCTGCGCGGCACTTCCGACGCTACGCTTGTCGCGCCTTTCAATAATCTGCCTGCCGTCGAGCGGTTGTTCGACGAAAATCCTGATCAGATCGCCGCCGTCATCGTCGAGCCCATCATGATGAACATTGCCTTCTGCATGCCCGATGATGGTTATCTGCAGGGTCTGCGCGACATCTGCAAACGGCATGGCGCTCTCTTCATCATGGACGAGGTCAAGACCGGTGGCAAACTCGCCTATGGCGGTGCCTGCGAGTACTTCGATGTCCAGCCTGATATCGTCTGCCTGGGCAAGTCGATTGGCGGCGGTTTCTCTCTAGCCGCGTTCGCCGCCAGCCGCGAAGTGATGGACGTCATCGCCAAGCAGAAAATGTTTCATGCCGGAACGTACAACACGAATCCGGTCGTCATGGCGGCCGGCATCTCTAGTTTCAAGCACGTGCTGACGCGTGAAGCATTCGATCATGTCAGCGGCCTCAACAAGAAGCTGGTCGATGGCTATGAGCAAACGATCAAGAAGGTCGGCCTGATCGCCTATGCAGACGGAGCGGGTGCCAACGGCGCGCTCATGTTCTATCCGCAGCGCGTCCGCAATTACCGCGACTGGTATCACGTCGACGAAGACGTCTGGACCCACTACTGGTTTGCCATGGTGAACCGCGGGATCCTCGCTCAACCTTACTGGTGGGATGAGCAGTGGACCATCTCTGTCCAGCACACGGCGAAAGACATCGACGAGCATCTGCAGGTCTTCGCCGAAATCGCTCCCGCCCTGGCAGCTGCGCAGGAAGAGCGCATGACGGTCGGTCCGCTCGGCACGCACGCCTCCTGATCCCGATGCCGGCCGATCTCAGCTCAGCCGTCTCTGCCGCGCCTGCTCCTCATCTGAAGCGGGCGCTCGGCGTGTGGGATCTGACCTGGCTCGCAGTTGTGGCGGTCGCGAACCTGAACGTTTTGCCCGTGGTGGCCGCGAGCGGTCCCACCACGCTATGGCTCTGGCTGCTGGCGCTGCTATTTTTTTTCCTTCCGCAGGGAATCGGGGTCATCGAACTTTCGCACCGGCTGCCTTCCGAAGGAGGTCTCTATCTCTGGACGAAAGAGAGCTTCGGCGATCTCCACGGCTTCTTATGCGGCTGGTGTTACTGGACGACGAACATGTTTTTCATCCCGACACTGCTCTTCTATCTGGTGGGAGTGATCACCTACACCGGAGGCCCGGCTGCGTCGCGCATGACAGAGAATCCAATCTTTTTCGCTGTAGTCACGATCGGCATGCTCTGGCTGATTGCACTCGCCAACATACGCGGCCTCGGCGTGGGCAAGTGGGTCAATAATGCAGGCGGATTCGGCACTCTGATCGCCGCCATCATTCTTATTGTTCTGGGTATCGTAACGGTCGCTCGCTTCGGGTTCATGATCCCGCTCAGCGCTTTTCAGCTGCGGCATTTGGATTGGAGCACAATATCTGCCTTCGGCGTGGTCTGCTTCGGGCTGGTTGGCCTGGAACTCGGCCCCGTGATGGGTGACGAGATTCGCGACCCGAAGCGGAGTGTTCCTCGCAGCGTCGCTTTCGCCGGCGTGCTTTGCGGTGTTCAATACGTTGGCGCGACCTTGGCCGTGCTCCTCGCCGTCCCACAAAAAGACGTCAAGGTGCTGCAAGGCGTCGTGCAGGGTGTCGACAAAATGGCCGGCCGGTTAGGCGTAGAGTGGATCCTTCTTCCGGTAGCGATTCTAATGGCCGTGTCTATCTTGGGCGCGGTCTCAGCCTGGCTCAGCGGTTCTGCCCGCATCCTGTTCGTATCGGGTCTCGATCGCTATCTCCCGAAGCCCTTCGCCAAAGTGCATCCGAAGTTTGGAACGCCGCACATCGCTCTTATCGGCATTGCGGCCCTCTCTTCGTTACTGATTCTGATGAGCTTCGCCGGCAAGACGACCGTCAAAGAAGCCTATGTGACACTGCTCGATCTCGCCGTTGTGCTACAGATGATTTCTTATCTTTATCTCTATGCTTCGCTCGCAAGAGTGGCATTCGATCGGCAGGCAGCGCCGGGCTTCTTTAAGCCGGGCCGGGTCCGGTTTGCCGCCGTCAGCGGGCTCATTACCACCGCTCTCGGCATGATCGTTGCCTTTGTTCCATCGCATGCTGTCGATTCGGTCTGGCGCTTCGAAGTAAAAATGGTTGTAACCTGCGCTCTGTTTTTGGCACTCGCGGCAGGCTTGTTTCTTTTCTATTCGCGCCGGAGACCTGCCGTGGCGCCTGTCCCTGTTGAGGCTTGACACACAATGGCAATCGCATCTACCAATCCCGCCACGGGCGAAGTCCAAAAGAAGTTCGAGCCGTTGACTGCGGCGGAGATCGACACCAAGCTCAGTCTCGCCTGGAGCGCGTTCCAGGAAAATCGTGGGACATCCTACAGCGAGCGCGCCGCTAAACTAATCCGCGCCGCCGAAATCCTCGAGAAGGAATGCGAAGAGTTTGGCCGCCTCATGACCTCCGAGATGGGCAAGACGCTCAAGAGCGCGATCGCTGAAGCGCAGAAGTGCGCGACCGGTTGCCGCTACTACGCCGAACACGGCGCCGGGCATCTGGCCGACGAAGTGATTCAGACAAACGCCGCCCGGAGCTTCGTACGCTATCAGCCGCTCGGCCCGGTGCTTGCCATCATGCCCTGGAATTTTCCCTTCTGGCAGGTGTTTCGCTTCGCTGCTCCGGCGCTGCTGGCGGGCAACGTAGGGCTTCTGAAGCACGCCTCCAATGTTCCTCAATGCGCTCTGGCGATCGAAGATATTTTGACTCGCGCGGGTTTTGCGCCTGGAATCTTCCAAACTCTGCTGGTCGAATCGAATCAGGTGGAAGGCCTCCTCGATGACGAGCGCGTGGTTGCTGCAACGCTTACCGGAAGCGAGCCCGCGGGCAGGGCTGTGGCGAGCCGGGCCGGCAAACAAATCAAGAAAACTGTTCTCGAGCTCGGCGGCAGTGATCCCTTCATCGTCATGCCCAGCGCCGATCTGAAGTCAACCGCCGCCGCGGCCGTGAGTGCCCGGACAATTAACAACGGGCAGTCCTGTATCGCGGCCAAGCGCTTCATTGTTGCCGATGCCGTTTACCAGGAGTTCGAGGAGGAGTTCGTGCGCGGCATGGAGAGTCTTCGCTTGGGCGATCCTTTTGACCCGTCCACTGACGTCGGTCCTCTGGCCACATCCAAAATTCGCGAAGATCTGGACGAGCAAGTCGTTCGCGCACGGCAGTCCGGCGCTTCTGTTCTGACGGGCGGCCATAAACGCGATGGTCAAGGCTTCTACTACATGCCCACCGTGCTGGCTAACGTTCGCCGCGACTCGCCCATCTTCCATGAAGAGTTTTTCGGTCCCGTCGCTATGCTCTTCCGCGTCAAAGACGCCGAGGAAGCGATCGATCTGGCGAACGATTCGCCCTTCGGTCTGGGCTCGAGCGTCTGGACCAACGATTCGACTGAGGTTGAACGTTTCATCGACGGCATCGAGGCAGGGCAGGTCTTTGTGAATGCGCCTGTTGCCTCCGATCCCCGGCTTCCCTTTGGCGGCGTCAAGCGATCCGGCTACGGGCGCGAACTCAGTGCCCCCGGCATTCGCGAGTTCGTCAACGTAAAGACAATCTGGTGCAAATAGATCCTATGAACCGCTATCGAATGTACATCAACGGTGAACGTGTCGAGGCAAAGCGCGGCTCCTGGTTCCCGGTCTACGATCCTTCCACCGAAGAAATCATTGCGGAAGTGCCGGATGCAGATGCTTCCGATGTTGATCGCGCCGCCAAGGCTGCCCGCGCTGCCTTTGATTCCGGACCCTGGCCGCAGATGACGGCTCAGGAGCGGGGACGTCTGCTCTTCAAGCTTTCCGACCGCATCCGTAAAGAATCCGCTATGCTGGCCGAACTCGAGTCGCGAAACACCGGCAAGCCCATTGTCGAAGCCGAATTCGACGTGAACGATACCGCCACCTGCTTCGAATACTACGGCGGTCTCGCCACGAAGGTTCTGGGCCACGTGAATCCTGTTCCCGACAATGCGCTCAGCCTCTCCTTGCGCGAGCCGGTCGGCGTCGCCGGGCAGATCATCCCCTGGAATTACCCGCTGCTCATGGCTGCCTGGAAACTAGCGCCTGCTCTGGCGGCGGGCTGCACCTGCGTTCTGAAACCGGCTGAACAAACTCCGCTTACCGTGCTCGAGATGGCTGGCTGGCTCGAAGAAATCGGCTTTCCGCCAGGCGTGATCAACATCGTCACCGGTTTCGGCGAGTCTGCGGGCGCACCGATTGTGGCGCATCCCGATGTTGACAAAATCGCCTTCACCGGAAGCGCTTCGGTCGGCAAAATTATTCTGCGTTCCGCGGCCGAGTCCATCAAGCGTGTCACGCTCGAACTCGGCGGCAAGTCTCCGAACATTTTCTTCGCTGATGCTGATTTTGAGGCTGCGATCGACGGCGCTCTTTTCGGTGTCTTCATCAATCAGGGCGAAGTTTGTTCCGCCGGCAGCCGTATTCTCGTCGAAAAACCGATCTACAGCAAGTTCGTCGAAGCGCTGGCGGAGAAGACGAACAGCATCAAGCTCGGTGCGCCGCTCGATCGCGAAACCAAGATGGGTCCGGTTGTCAGCAAAGAGCAGTACGATCGTGTTCGCGAATATCAGGAAATCGGTAAAGGCGAAGCAAAGCTGGTGGCAGGCGGTGGCCGCGCCGCTGGTTTCGGCAAGGGATATTATGTCGCGCCGACGGTTTTTGCCGATGTCGACAACAGCTCTCGTATCGCGCGCGAGGAGGTATTCGGACCTGTGGCTGCGGTGATTCCCTTCGATGGTGAGAAAGACGCAATCCGTATCGCGAACGATACTCCCTACGGATTGGCGGCAGCCGTGTGGTCCCGTGATATCTTCCGCGCCTTACGCGTCGTCAAAGCTGTGCGCGCCGGTATCGTTTGGGTCAATCACATGCAGCCGACCTATGTTGAGGCGCCATGGGGCGGCTACAAGCAATCCGGCTTCGGCAAGGAGCTGGGGCCGTGGGGAATCGAAGAATATCTCGAGACCAAGCAAGTTCACATCAACCTCAGCGAGCAGCCGATCGGGTGGTACTGATGAGCGTAATTCAACTTAAAACAGAAGTCCCGGGCCCCAACTCCCGTCGTCTGGCCGAACGCGCCGCTCACTCGGTTGCGCGTGGAGTATCGCAAACCACGCCTCTCTTTGTGCAAAGTGCCGAAGGCGCTTCGATCGAAGATGTCGATGGCAATCGCTTCCTGGATCTGGCCGGCGGGATCGGCTGTCTCAACGTGGGGCACTGTGCTCCTGGTGTCGTTGACGCTTTGCATAAACAGGTCGATCGCTTCCTCCACACCTGCTTCATGGTTACGCCGTACGAAAGTTATGTCGCCCTGGCAGAGAAGCTGAACGAATTAGCTCCCGGCTCGTCGCCTAAAAAAACGCTGCTCGTCAACACTGGAGCCGAAGCAGTCGAGAATGCCATCAAGATTGCCCGTGCTTACACCAAGCGTCCGGCCGTCATTTGCTTCGAGGATGCATTTCACGGCCGCACGCTGCTGACTCTTTCACTAACCAGCAAGACTCACCCTTACAAGGCCGGGTTTGAGCCGTTCGCGACGGATATTTACCGCGTTCCTTACGCCTACTGTTACCGCTGCTCGTACAACCTGAAATATCCGGATTGCAAAGTACATTGCGCTCGACATTTGGAAGACACCTTCAAACGCGTCGTCGCGGCAGAATCTGTAGCCGCGATCATTGCTGAGCCAGTGCTCGGGGAAGGCGGCTTCGTCGCGCCTCCCCAGGAATGGCTGGCCATCGTTCGGGAGATCTGCGACCGCTACGGCATCCTGCTGATCGCCGATGAAGTACAAACTGGTTTCGGGCGCACCGGGAAGTTCTTCGCTTGTGAGCACTACGGCGTTGAGCCTGATCTCTTGTTAAGTGCCAAGAGCCTCGGCGGCGGACTCCCGATTGCCGCCGTCACTGGTAAACAAGAGATCATGGACAACACCGGGCCCGGCTCTCTCGGCGGTACCTTCGGCGGCAACCCGCTCTCCTGTGAAGCAGCTTTGGCCGCCATTCGTGCTATCGAAGAAGGCGGCCTGAACGCTCGAGCCATGGAGCTCGGCGAGCTTTTCAGGGCGCGCGCGCTGGCCTGGCAGAGAGGACTAGGGCAGATCGGTGACGTGCGTGGTCTCGGCGCCATGCAGGCTATGGAGATCGTCGCTGCCGATGGCTCCCGGACACCCGATTCCGAATTGACGAAGAAGATCACCCGTTACTGCTATGAACATGGCGTCATCCTCGTCACCGCCGGCACATATGGCAACATCATTCGTCTTCTGATGCCGCTCGTGATCAGTGACGACGAGATGCGTGAGGCTTTCGATGTAATCGAGGCCGCCTTGACCCATGTCACCCAGGCGGAGACGACGCCTGCCGACCTGGACGTTCCGGTAGCGGTCGCGTGAGACGAATCGCTCTCGCACTCTGTCTAGGAGTCTTTGCGGCGCTTGCCGGTTGCAAGAAGAGCGTGCCTGCTCTTGGCCTGCTTGTTTGGGAAGGGTACGCTGATCCTTCTTTCATCCGCGGCTTCGAGGCCAAATGCGGCTGCAAGATCAATGCCTCCTACATGGGCTCGAGTGATGAGCTGGTAGCCAAGCTTCGCGGCGGAAGCGCCAGCAACTACGACGTAATTTCGCCTTCGAGCGACGTCGCCACCATGATCGCTTCAGCCGGGCTCGCCGCGCCCCTCGAGCTCGATAAGATCCCGAGCTACGGCCAGCTCATGCCGGCCCTCACCACCCTGCCGCTCGTGAAGTCTCAGGGCAAGGTCTTCGGTGTGCCGTTCCAATGGGGTCCCAATCCGCTGCTGTACGATTCGTCTGCTTTTCACTCGCCTCCCGACAGCTGGAGCGTACTGTGGCGGCCTGATTTGCGTGGCAAAGTCTCGGTTTGGGATGATCTTTCGACAGTTTACATGGCGGCGCAGGTCCTCGGATACGACAAGCCCGACCCAAGCGCGCTCTACAATCTCACCGACGCGCAGCTCGAAAAAGTGAAGGCGAAATTGATAGAGCTCAAGCCGAATATCCGCAAGATGTGGTCGACCGGCGGTGAATTAACCAATCTCTTCGAGGGCCACGAAGTTCAAATCGCGATGGGCTGGCCGTTGATGACCAACCAGCTGCGAGCCCGTCACTTCCCGATCGCGGAGGTCATTCCAAAGGAAAACACAACGGGCTGGATCGATCACCTCATGATTACAGCGGGCAGCACTCATAAGGAGCTTGCTCACGAGCTTCTCGAGTATTTGATTGAAGCTCAGAATCAGAAACTCGTCAGCGCGGTTACGGGATATCTGCCGGTCAATCCTGCCGTGGCGCAGTTTCTCACAGCCGATGAGAAGAAGAATTTGCACCTCGACGATCTAGCCGCTTACCAGAAGCGCATCTATTTCTGGCAAAACGTTCCCCGCCGTGATAAATACAACCAGGTCTGGAACGAAGTCAAAGCATCGCCATGACCGTCCCTGGGCCGCAGAGCGAATCAGGTCCGCCGCTCTTATCGATTCGTCAAATTTCGAAGAGTTTCGGTTCAGCGCGTGTCCTGAATGGCATCACGTTCGATGTGGCCGAAGGCGAGTTTCTCACCATTCTGGGCGAGAGCGGCTCCGGCAAAACCACTCTGCTGCGGATTCTCGCTGGTTTCGAGCGGCCCGATTCGGGTGAGGTCTGGATGGCCGGCCAGCGTTTCGACAAACTTCCGCCCAATCGCCGCAGCGTCAACACGGTCTTCCAGCACTACGCTCTGTTTCCGCACCTTTCCGTTTTCGAAAACGTAGCTTATGGACTTCGTGCTAAAGGAACGCCTGGGTCAGAGGTCGTATCGCGCGTAGATGTGGCGCTCGAGCAGATGAACATGGCCCAGTTCGCGCAGCGAAAGCCTGCGCAGCTCAGCGGCGGGCAGCAGCAGCGCGTTGCTCTCGCCAGAGCGCTGATCAACCGCCCTCGTATGCTGCTGCTCGATGAGCCGCTCTCGGCTCTCGATGCGAATCTGCGCCGCCAAATGCAATTGGAGCTGAAGAATCTGCAGCGCGAGGTCGGCATCTCGTTCGTCTTTGTCACGCACGATCAGGAAGAAGCGATGACGCTCTCCGATCGCATTGCTCTTCTCCGGCAGGGCAGCATCGAACAAATCGGCGCTCCCCGAGAGCTCTATGACAAGCCCCGAAAACGCGGTACTCCGCTACCTTCGTTGGGCAGACGAACCTGCTTAACGCATCGGTCAGGGATGGAATGGCGCGGGTTGGCGCACTTGCGTGGGAGTGCCCGGTCCCGGCGTCCCAGGCAACCATCTCGCTGCGCCCCGAGCATGTGAAAATCTGCGGGCAGGCGGATCCTGCCCTGCCCGGCGCCATTCGGCTCAGCGGCGCCGTAACAAGCACGCGTTTCTCCGGTGCGAGCGAAATGATCGAAGTAAATTGTGGCGAAGGGCTGTTGCTTAACGTTCGTGTCCCGAATGGTGCTGCGCGCTTCGATCAGCCCGTGCTGGAAATTCTGCCCGAGCACCTGATCCTTCTCTCGGAGTAAAAGCTGTATGTACTCTCGAGCTTATGGCCGCGCGACAACCATTCCGCCTCTGGTCTGGGTGACGATTTTTCTGCTCGCGCCCTATCTCTTCCTCTTCTGTTTCAGCTTCTGGGAAGTTCGCAGTCAGACGATTATCCATCACTGGAGTTTTCACAATTACGCTGAGCTGGTCAAGAATCACGTGTACCTGCAAGTTCTGCTGCGCTCCGCCCGCATTGCGGCTGCCGTGACTGCGCTGGCTCTCCTGCTCGGCTTTCCACTCGCGTACTTTGTCTCATTCCGCGCCGGGCACCGCAAGAACTTGCTCTATCAACTCGTCGTGATTCCTCTCTGGGTGAGCTATCTGGTCCGCGCCTACGCCTGGAAAACGGTCCTCGGCAGCGATGGCGTTCTGAATGCCGGCCTTTCTTTCCTGGGTATCGCGCATCATCCGGTTGCTTTTCTGCTCTACAGTCCGTTCGCTGTGATCCTGACTCTGACTCACATTTACACCCCCTTCGCTTTCCTGCCCATCTACGCCTCGCTTGAGCACATCGCGCGCCCGCTGGTGGAAGCTGCCGAGGATCTGGGCGCGTCTTCCCTACGTATCTTCTGGACCGTGATCTTCCCGCTTGCTCTTCCCGGCGTGATAGCAGGCGCAACCTTCGCCTTTGTATTGAGCCTGGGAGATTTTCTGGCTCCGATCCTTATTGGGGGCCCGAACGGCATCATGATCTCGAACATTGTCGTCAGTCTGTTCGGCGCTGCTTACGATTGGCCTCTCGGTGCGGCCATCTCGCTCTGCATGCTCATTCTGGTGATAGCTCTTATCGCGGGCGCCGAGCGATTGGAGCAGCGCCTGCGCTTTGGCAGAACATAAGCATGCGCAATCGCTCACGCTTTAACTGGCTAAACATCCACGCAGCACTTGTCTTTTCGTTTCTCTATCTGCCGATTCTGGTTCTGATCGTTTACTCGTTCAACGGCGCGAGCGTAGGCGGCTTTCCACCCCGCGACTGGACACTGCATTGGTACCGACTTCTGTTCGACGACGACGAGCTCTGGGCATCGGTTACCAATAGCATTCTGGTGGCGGCGAGCCGCCGTCATCATCGCGCTTTTGTTCGGCGTGCCTGCCGCGCTCGCTCTCGACCGCGTTGCCTTTCCCGGCAAGTCGATCTTCCGAAGACTCGTCTTGCTTCCCCTCATCCTGCCCGGCATCATCACCGGCCTTTCCCTGCTCATCCTCTTCGTAACCGCCGGCGCTAAGCTTGGGTTGCTCACCATTGCGATCGGTCATGGCACGGCGCTGATCTCTATCGCTGTAACAGAGATCTCCGCCGGGCTGCAAAAATTCGATCGTGCTCAGGAAGAAGCCTCCCGAGATCTCGGCGCGGGCGAGTGGCGAACTTTCTGGCGCATCACCGTTCCCAATCTGAAGCTGTCGATTGTCGCCGCCGCGCTTCTCATATTCACTCTGTCGTTTGACGAGATCGCCGTCAGCTTCTTTCTCGTAGGCCGCGAGAACACGCTTCCCCTGGAGATCTGGTCGCGGCTGAGGCGCGGGATCACTCCTGAGATCAATGCCGTCTCGACCTTGATCTTCGGCTTTTCTCTCGTCACTATCGCGCTGTGGTACAAACTTCGAAGACGCGAAATCAATGAAGCCAGCCTCGCGACAGCCGCGTAAGAGTGCCGCCAGACGGCCGTCTCGCATCGGCTTCCTGACAGTAGGGCAGACCGCTCGTATACTCGGCATCAGCGCCTCCACTCTGCGTCTCTGGGAGAACGTCGGTCTAATCAACCCCGCCCGCAGCACCGGTAAGTATCGTCTCTACAGCTCGGAGCTGCTCGCGCTCTTGAAACGCATCAAATATCTTCGCGATGTAAAAAAGCTTAGCGTTCCCAGCATCAAACAGGCACTCGGGAAAAGCGCGCCTGCAGCGGCCCCGGCTGTTCCGAGTGGCAATGGCAGCCCGGAAATCGGCGGCAAGCTTCGCCAGATGAGACAGCGGCTCAAGCTCGGCATCGTAGAAGCAGCCAATCGCGCCCGCATCTCACCCGGCTTTCTGAGCGCCATCGAACTCTCGAAGGCAAACCCGTCCGTCGCAACGCTGCAGCGCCTTGCGGCCGCCTACAACACGACGGTACTCGAGTTCTTTGACATGCCGCAGCACGCCCGGCGTTTGATCCGCCCCGATCAAAGGCGAACACTCACTACCGAATCCGGCGTTTGTATTGAACTATTGTCGATCGGCACCAAGATGCTCGAGTGCATGATCTTTCGCGTCCCCCCAAGATCAGGCAGCGATGGCTCCTACTCGCATGCCGGCGAAGAGTTCATCTACATGCTCGAAGGCGAGCTCGAAATCTGGCTCGACGAATGGGAGTGCCACACACTCAAGCCCGGCGACAGCTTCTGGTTCGAGAGCAACCTCGGCCACCGCTGGTTTAATCCGTCGAAGACCGAAGCAGTGCTGATCTGGGTCAATACTCCTTTGACCTTTTAACGAGCAGCTAAAACTTGCGCGACCATTCTTTCGGCCAACGCTCAATCACAACCTTCTTGTCGGTGTAGAATTCTACCGCGTCGCGCCCCTGCCCATGCAGTACACCGAGAAAGCTGTCCTTCCATCCGCTGAAGGGGAAATACGCCATGGGAGCCGCCACGCCAATGTTCACTCCAACATTGCCGGTCTGCACCTGGTAACGAAACTTGCGCGCCGCCGCGCCGCTCGCTGTGAAGATCGACGCCGCATTGCCGAACGAACTGCGCGAGAGAATCTCAATCGCTCCATCGAGATCTTCCGCTTTGTCGAGCGTCAGCACAGGACCAAAGACCTCCGTCGTCGTCAGCTCGTTCTGTGGTTGCACGTTCTCGAGGATCGTCGGCTTTAGAAAATAGCCTTCGCCGTCTTGTCTGGAGCCGTTCAGAACCGCCTTCGCTCCGGCAACGAGGCCGCTATCAACCAGCTTCTCGATGCGCGACTTGCTGGCCGATGAAATCACCGGGCCCATCTGCACGCCTTCATCCAGTCCGTTGCCAACCTTGAGCTTCGATGCGATATTCAGAACCGCGTCGTTGAATGGCTTAGCGGCATCGCCGACTGTTACCGCAACCGAGACCGCCAGGCAGCGCTGTCCCGCACATCCGAAAGCGCTGTCGCTCACAATCTGGGCGCTCGTTTGCATGTCCGCATCGGGCATGATAACGACGTGATTCTTTGCCCCGCCCTGGCATTGCACGCGCTTGCCGTGTGCCGACCCCTCCGCGTAAATATATCGAGCTACCGGCGTCGATCCGACGAAACTGATCGCTCGCACCTGCGGATGCTGCAGCAGAGCGTCCACCGCCGGCTTCGCGCCAATCACCAGACTCGCCACACCTGCCGGCAATCCTGTTTGCGCAAGTAAGTCAAAAAGCTTCCGAGCAGTCAGTGGAACCCGCTCCGAGGGCTTCAGGATAAATGTATTGCCACACGCAATCGCGTATGGCAGGAACCAGAGCGGAATCATCGCCGGGAAGTTAAACGGCGTGATTGCCGCCACTACTCCCAGCGGCTGCCGAATCATGATCTCGTCGATTCCGCGCGCAACGTCTTCCAGATTGTAGCCCTGCATCAGCGTTGGAATGCCGCAAGCGACTTCCACGTTCTCCACGCCGCGTCGCAGCTCCGCTTTCGATTCCGCCAGCGTCTTGCCGTTCTCGAGCGTCGTTATCCGGGCTATTTCGTCAAAATGCTGTTCGAGAAGCTGTTTGAACTTGAATAGATACTGAATTCGATCCGGTGGCGGTGTCTCACGCCAAGCGGGAAATGCGGCTGCGCTCGCTTCAACGGTTCTCCCTACGTCCTCAGCCGATGCGAGGGCCACCGTCTCCAGGATTTCAGCTGTCGCCGGATTGATGACTGCAGTCGTGTCTTGAAAATTAGCCATTATCCCTCGACGTATCCATCCGCGATTTGCAATGCCCGATCGAATACCGAAACAGCAAAGTCGATCTCCGATTTTTCAATGATCAAAGGCGGCGCAATCACAAAGTGGCTGACCCAGGGATTGATCGCGACACCCGCTTTCAGCATCTCCGCGGCAACTTTGTCGACCACCAGCGGCTGACCCGCAATCTTTTCTTCTTTCGTATTCAGAGGTTTTTTCGTCGCGCGATTCTTGACGAGTTCCACTGCCCAGAACAGGCCTAATCCGCGCACATCGCCCACCGATGGGTGCTTGTCTTTCAGTCCTGCCAGCTGCGCTCCGAGATACTCCCCTATTTCCCGCGAACGCTCCACCAGATCTAGCCGCTGCATCTCCCGGATGGTTGCAATCGCCGGCGCGAGCGTCATCGGATGCGCCTCATAAGTATGTCCGTGCGCAAACATGTGATCTTCAAAATGTTCCGCAATGCGCTGCGTCGTCGCACACAACCCCAGCGGCACATAAGCCGACGTAATGCCCTTCGCAGTCACCAGAATGTCTGGCTGCACGCCCCAATGGTCCATTGCGAACCACTTGCCGGTACGGCCCCAGCCGCTCATCACTTCATCCGCAATCAGCAGCACGTTATAACGGTCGCAAATCCTTCGCAGGCGCGGGAAGTACTCGGGCGGCGGCACCAGAACACCATTCGTCCCAACCACCGGCTCTACCAGAACAGCCGCTACATCGCTCTCGTTCTCGATCATGTGCTCGAGATAATCGGCACAGGCGATATCGCACTCCGGGTAGTGATGCCGTATCGGACACTTGTAGCAGTTCACCTCAGGGCCGAAGATCACACCCTGCCCCTTAGCGCCCGGTTCCACTGGCCAGCGTCGCATATCGCCCGTCGCGGCGATCGAGGCCATGGTCGATCCGTGGTAGGAACGATAGCGCGCCAAGATCTTCGTCTTCCCGGTAAACATCCGCGCAATCTTTATCGCGGCTTCGTTTGCCTCCGTGCCTGATGTCGTAAAGAAGAACTTCTCAAGGCCTTGTGGCAAAACATCCAGTAAGAGCTGGCTCAATTCCACCCGCACATCGGTCGCATAGCCCGGAGCAATGTACGGCAGCGTGCGCGCCTGCTGCTCAATCGCATTGATCACGGCTGCGTTTTTGTGCCCCAGGTTGACGCACATGAGCTGCGACGAAAAATCAAGGTAGCGTTTGCCACTGCCATCGACAAAAAAACAACCTTCTGCGTCAACGATGTGAAGCGGCGCCCAGTTTTTCTGAAATCGCCACGTGCCGTAATTCAGCTTACGGGTAATCGCCGAGACTTCCTGCGACGACAGGGATGAAGGCATAACAAGAGAATATCCGAACCTGGAATTCCCGAACGCGGCCTCGTTTGCCGCTGGCGGGAGAAGGCTTTACCACCGCGCAGGCACTGCGCATAAATTGAAGCTTCCCCCTTCCAGAAGCACTTCGGGCGCTTGCGACTTAGCGCTTTCGCCGTAGTTCGATAATCTCGGTCGCGTGATCCGGAGCAAACCGTGCCTGCCAGCCTTTCGAGAGCTCGGCTGAAGTTACACGCCCCAGCGCTGCGCCGGTAATAACGGAGCGCGCCTCGTACTCAGCCTTCGGCGGCCCGGGGAGCTTCACTTGCACCTCGTTCGTCTGGCTGCTGTTTTTGAACAGCACGATAATGCCGTCCGAGACGCGGCTCAGCCGAGCGAATCCGTCCCAGGAACCGGTGCCGGGCTGGCGCCATTCACCCAATGGGAAAAACGAGTCGAGCAGCGAAGAGCGCCCGCGCAGCTCTTTATACCAGGCCGTCTTCTCCCCATACCATCGCCGGTCGCCTTCGCTCAGCTTGCGGAGATCTCCCAAAAAGATTGGCCCCGAACCGATCGCCACCGCAAATCGTTCTTCAATCGGAGCCGTCGCCGCGTGCAGGTTACCGATGAGTAACGTTTCTACCGGAATCGAAGGTGCTCGTTGATACAGCAGCGTGCGCGCCTGCAGCGCCCCGCCGGCACTCGGTGTACGATCCTCGATATTGCTCAACCAATCCAGATCGGCCGAACCCAGCAGCCCCGCATCGATCAAATGCTTTTCTCCCCACAGCTCGAACGTATAGTCGACCATCACCTCGGGATGGCGCTTGTAGAGCTCCTGCCCGATGTACTCCAGCCCCTCGTAAATCCGCGTCAATGACTCCGCCCAATCGCGATGATAATGGCCTTTCGCATAACAGCCTGGTGCCTCGCCGTATGCATTGAAAACAGTAGTCAGATCCACTTTGATGTAGGCCGGATGATAACTGTTGATGAGCTGATCGAGACGCCGCAGGGCCGCATCGCGGTAGTCGCTACCCAGGCACATAACCGCACTCAGCCCGGAAGCCGTGTTGGTTGATTTGAACGCGCCCGCTTCATCGCGGCACGCCCATTCGGGATGTCCTGTATACTCCGGCGTCTTGGTGCTGATGGCTGCGAGCGGCACCCATAGGCCCAGCTTGAGTCCCTCGCTATCTAAGACAGACTTGATGCCCGGCATGCCCTTCGGAAAGCGTCCGGCATCCACCGCGTTCTCGCCGTACTCCGTCTGCCATCCATCGTCAATCGTGAAAACGCCGATACCCATTGCCTTCGCCGCGGGTGCCAGCTCGGCTACTGTCGCCTGATCGATGTGCCGCTCGAAAGGCTCCCAGGTGTTGTACAGCCACGGCGGATTCGCCGTTCCGTGTCGCCGCGCAATGATTCGCGACACATACCCCGGCACAGACCAGCGTGAGTCTTCGAAGCCCTCGCCGTCACGGAATAGAACAAGCGAACTCTTGGCTGATTCGAAACTCTCGCCCGGCCGGAGTGTGCGGCCAAACGGAAAAAGATCCGTGTCGTACATCACCTGAAAAGCCTCGCTCCAGCCCGAGCCGACTTCCGTCCGCTTCAGGTAGCCAGGCGCTTCATTAATGATTGCCATGCCTTCGCCGGTGGCCGAGTTACGAACGAAGATGCAGGCATCCGAAACGCGGCCTGTAAAAAAGAGAGCCTGCGGGATCGCTCCATAACCAGCCGAAACCTGCAACTCCGCCGGATCGCCAGGACCGGCGGCCAGTGCTTCGAAATGCATGCCCTTCAGATACAGCGGCTCTTGCCACGCATTGCGCACGGTGATCCATTTCCGAATCGCGGCCTGCCCTTCGAAAACCTGGTAAATGACTGATACTTTCAACCGCCCGTCGCGGCTGCTCAGTTCCACTCGCAATTGTCGGCCGCCCTGCATAACGGAGCTATCGGCGCGGTCGAGCGTGAACGAGTGCGCGCCCGTGTACGGTGTCCCGTTCGCCTGAAACCCAAACTCGTCCGACACGTTGTCGTGTTCACGGCTGTACTTTGTGAAATCCCGGCCTGTCGGTTTGTAAATGAGCGTATCGGTGCGAAGCCCGTTCTCGTTGGAATAGGAAATGCCCCGTTGGATCTGATCATTACCGATCGACCAGCTCTGCCCCTGCGGCGAAGCCTCGGCGAGACTCGCCCACGAGCATGCAACCAGAGTCAGACAACTGAACGTTCGTAGCACGGCAATCATGCGCGCTTCAGCAATTCGTTCACAGCGCGATAACCGTGGTCGATTGCGCAGTCAGTATAGGCGTAAGCGCCGGCATCGGAGTTGGCAATAGCAATCCTACCGAATGGCTGACGCGCAATCACGCAGGGCCCAGGTTCACCGTCGAGCCAGAACTTGTCCCAAAGCGAGTTGTACTGATAGGCGTAGCCGTGTGGCCAGCGATTCACTGTAATCGCCGCTATATCGCGCGCCGGGTCAAATCCGCCCGCGCTCAGCGTACGCGCCATCTGGTCCCGGATGTTCCGCTCGAACGTCTCGAAAGATGTCTCGAATAGATTTTGGCGTCCCGCCCGGTGCTGATCCCGAGCCGGCAGCCCCGGATGACAAGGCACGCGCTGCATATGAACAACTATCGATTGATCGGGATCGCGCGGAAACCGATACTCCCCGACGCTCACCGGAAGGTCGAGCGCCATCTCGTCGTGGAAACTTCCGGGCGCATACACGGCATTCACCCCGAGCTTCTGAAAGGCGTTCCAATTGCGAATCACCACGTTGGTGTAAACCAGCGGCACTTTCACGGCAAACGACAACGCCGTTTTCTGTGTCTGCGGCAGCTCGCTGCAAATATAAGGAATCATCACATGCCAACAGGCTAGTACGCAGTTTTTGGCGCGCACCGTTTGCAGCTTGCCCATCCGCATATATGTAATCTCGACCTGCTTCGCCGAAGCGGCATCACCGGTGTGCGCCACCCGAACCACCGTGCTGTTCAGCCGGATGCGCGTGTTCGCCTCTCTGCGGTCCAGCTTGCTGTAATTGGCGCGCGCACTGACGATATCCGTCGCGCTGTGGCCGGGAATTGCGTCGGGAATAAGTTTACGAACAAGCATCCGGGCAATCGACGAGTTGCCGTCAGGGAAGTGAAAGAAGTAATCTTCGGCTTCTGGCGTGCGGATCGCGTCGTGATTCTGGCCTATGCCGGGCTGCGGGTCGAGTTTCATGCCGCCGAATCCAGGAAAATCCAGCCCCCACGCATCCTGTGCCGAAACAGCGTCGATGCCCACCCCGAACAGACTGTACGGCCGCGCCTGCAGAAGCTTCACGACATCGGGGTGAACTTGAACGCACTCCAGCAGGAACTTCGCATAACTCATGCGCGCCATGCGGGCCTTCTTCTCAGCTGAAGAGAGCCCCGGCAGGTAGTCCTTCTTCTCTTGGTAAAGCCGCCGCACATCGTGCTTCGCCTGATCAGCGATCGGAGCGGCTCTGAAAAATTCCTTCCAGCGTGCTTCGGAGTCTTCGCCCAGCGGCGTATCCTCATCGGAATCCGACAGCGGCGAAACCACCAGCTTATCCGCGCCGAACGTTTCTTTGTCGAAGAACAGCCCTGGACGAAGCCCGCGCGAGGAGTAGATCTTTCGATCAATCAGCTTCGAAAACGAGGGAACGTCAATGCCAAGCTCCTCCACCAACCCCCGCGCCACCGCGCTATAGGGTGAAGGGCTCTCGATGGAAAACGTGCCGCCGTAGCCTAGCAGCGTTCGCCCGGTTTGGTGAAATTCGTTGCGCTTGGCGTGGCCGCCGAAGTCGTCGTGATTGTCTAGGATCAGAATGCGGCTGTTTTGCCCGGTGGCCTTTCGGTAAAAGTGAGCCGCGGCCAATCCGCTGATGCCGCCCCCCACAATGGCGAGATCGTACTCTTCGCCGGTGCCTGTAGCAGGGCCTGCGTTCTTCCAGAACGAACCATCTCGAACCGAGTGCGGCGTACGATAGATCTCGTCATGATCCCCGCGCATCCCGGTGAGTGCTGGCGGATAGTAGCCGGCCGCTTTCTCCGGATCCGGCACATCCGCTTCGGCCGAATGCAGCGCAACAGGGGAAAGCAGCGCGCCCGTGGTTAACGCAATGCCGTCGAGGAAATCACGCCGTGTAATGCGTCTGTGCATTCCGAGATTGCGGTCTTTGGAATTCATGCCATCCTCAATAATAGGTGTTGGCATCTTCTCGAACGCGGCACTCAACTCGGCCTAGCCTGGGCCCCTGGCAATCTGAGGCGGCCTTAGTTTTATGACCGATCTTGGCGATCGCTACTTAGGCATGAACCGTGCCATCAGCCGGCGCGATTTCATGAATGGCATGGCTGTCGCGGTTGGCGCAGCGGCCATCCCCGGAAATCTGAAGAGCGAATCCGCTCACTCGACCGATCCCCCTGAGCGCGTCGGGATGCGCGGCAGCCAGCCCGGATCTTACGAGACAGCGCATGCGCTGCGTGATGGAACATTCTGGAGCCACGCCGCTAAGCCCATTGATACGGGCGAGACTTACGATCTCGTGATAGTCGGCGGCGGCATCAGCGGTTTATCGGCTGCTCATTTCTACCGGGAGCAGGTAGGACGATCAGCTCGCATTCTGATCCTTGAAAATCACGATGATGTCGGTGGACATGCCCGGCGCAATGAGTTTCATCTCGGCGGCAAGCTCCAGTTGATGAACGGCGGCACGTTCCGCATCGATAGTCCCACGCCTTACAGCGCTGTCGCGGATGGCCTGCTAAAGAATCTGGGTATCGATCCGCCGCGCTTCCAAAAGCAATTCGCTCACGGCGACTACTACCGCTCACTCGGCTTGCAGGCGGGAGTTTTCTTCGATCGCGAAACGTTTGGCTCCGACAAGTTGCTCGCGGGTTTGCCCAGCAGCGACGAAGACGAAGGTGTACTCGGCACCGGGCTGCGCTGGGGACCCTTTCTCGAGAGGGCTCCCCTCTCGCCGGCCGTGCGGCGCGACATCGCGCGCATCCAGGAGGGACGCACCGATTACCTGCCCGGGCTCTCCTCCGCCGAGAAAAAAGCACGTCTCTCGAAGATGAGTTATCGCGATTTCCTGCTGCATGTCGTCAAGGCCGATCCCGGTGTGATCTCGTTCTATCAACCTCGCACGCAAGGCGAGTGGGGCGTCGGCATCGATGCGGAACCAGCCCTCGATTGCTGGGCAATCGGCCTGCCCGGCTTCGCTGGCCTTAAGCTCGAACCCGGCTCTGCGCCCAATATGAGCTACTCGGGCGCCGGCTATGCCAACGGCGGCTCCTATCAGTTTCGTTTCCCCGATGGCAATGCTTCGATCGCGCGGCTCCTTGTCCGCAATTTGATTCCCGAAGCGATGCCCGGCCACTCAGCTGAAGACATCGTCACTGCCGAAGCGCAATACGAGAAGCTTGATCAGCCAGGTTCTGCCATCCGCATCCGGCTAAACAGCACCGTGGTGCGAGCGCAGAATCTTCAGCCTTCCGGCACGGAAATCGCCTACGTGCAAGGCAAGCAGCTCTTCACCGTTCGCGCCAAAGGCTGCGTGCTCGCCTGCTGGAACACCATGATCCCGCATCTCTGCCCGGATCTGCCCGCCCCCCAGAAAGAAGCTCTCCATTATCTGGTGAAGGTGCCGCTTGTTTACACGACAGTTGCCATCCGCAACTGGATCGCGTTCCAGAAGCTCGGCATCAGCAGTGTCTACGCCCCGGGTTGCTATCATCCGTCCGTCAGCCTGAACGCCACGGTCGATATCGGCACCTACAGAAGTCCCCGCTCGCCTGAAGAACCCATGCTTCTCCGGCTATACCGGACTCCTTGCAAACCGGGTTTGCCGGTCCGCGATCAGCACCGCGCGGGGCGAACAGAGTTGCTCACCACCAGCTTTGAAACTTTTGAACGCAACATACGCGATCAACTGGCACGTACGCTGCACGAGGGTGGCTTCGATCCGGCGCACGACATAACGGCGATTACCGTCAATCGCTGGCCGCACGGCTACGGGTATGAGTATAATCCGCTGTTCGATCCCGATTGGCCCGAAGCGGAACGCCCGCATGTAATCGGAAGACAGCCCTTCGGCCGAATTGCCATTGCGAATACCGATTCCGCTGCTACCGCCTACACCGATGCGGCCATCAACGAAGCGCATCGCGCAGTGCATGAGCTGCTCGCCATGAAGTCTGAACAGGCGTGATCTGTCAACGAAGAACTCGGTGATAATACCGGAAATGTTCTTCGCGCTCGTAGCCGAGCTTAGCGTAAAGCGCCTGGGCAGCAAAGTTATCCTTCGCCGTCGCTAACGTAAGCCGCTCGGCGCAGTTCTCCCGCGCAAAGTGCTCTGCTGCTTGCATGAGCGCTTGCGCCACCCCATTCCGCCGCTCCGGCGGATCCACGAATAGATCCTCCAGATACCACATCGGCCGCATCAGCAGCGTGTTCGTACCTGGAATCAGGTGGACAAAGCCGAGCACTGCCCCGGCAGGGTCGCGCGCCAGCAAAAATTGCGTCTTGCCCGTCCCGACCTCCTCTGCCACGTAAAGCCCGGACGCTGCGAGGTCGGATGACTGCCCATAGAAAACGCGGTAAGCGTCGAACAGCCGCGCTAGTTCCCGGATGTCTGCCGTAGCCGCGGTTGAAATCTCGATTTCCTTCACAAGCCGCCTTCTAGCCTATCTTCCCGCTCACGAATCTAGCTGCGTTCGCCCAATAGCGTCTAGCAAGCAAGCTGCCCGAGGCGCAGTCTTAATTGAAATTCACCTTGAACGCAAATGCTCATATACAATTCCTCCAATGCTCTCGCGGAAGATCGTGCTCTATACCGGCCTCTTACTCTGCCTTTCGGAATCTGTCGCAAATGCCCAGTCACCGCAGCGGGCGCGCGATCTCGGCGTGCCGTTCGACGGAGCACCGGGTGCAAATAACGCAATCACCGACGTGCCGGGCGTGGAAGTCGGCCACACCACTCTGATCTCGGGCGAGGGGAAGCTCCGGCAGGGTATGGGGCCAGTGCGTACCGGTGTCACCGCCATTCTGCCTCGTGGAAAAGAAGACCCGCTCCCGGTGTTTGCTGGTTACTTTTCGCAAAATGGCAACGGCGAGATGACCGGTACCGCCTGGGTCGAGGAGTCCGGCTTCGCCGAGAGCCCCATTCTGATTACCAATACCCACAGTGTCGGTACTGTGCGAGACGCCGTAATCAAATGGCAAGTGAAAAAGCAAACCAGTAACCAGCTGTTCAATACTTTATGGTCGCTGCCGATCGTTGCCGAAACGTGGGACGGTTACCTCAACGACATCAACGGCTTCCACGTCACCGATAACGACGCGTTCCACGCACTCGATTCCGCTCAGGGCGGAAGAGTTCCCGAAGGGGCTGTCGGCGGCGGCACCGGTATGATTTGCTACGGCTTCAAGGGTGGCATTGGCACCTCGTCCCGCAAACTGGATGCAAAGCTCGGCGGCTACACCGTCGGGGTTCTTGTGCAGTGTAACTGCGGCCGGCGCGCGCTCCTGCGCATCGCTGGTGCGCCGGTCGGTCAGGAAATCACGGACAAAGTTCCTTATGCGACCAACCAGCCGTGGCTCGGTCAGGACGTAGGCTCCATCATTATCATCGTGGCTACCGATGCCCCCCTGGTCTCGTCGCAGCTGAAGCGCCTCGCGCGGCGCGCCACACTGGGGCTGGGCCGCACCGGCTCGATTTCCGGTAACGGCTCGGGTGACCTTTTCCTGGCTTTCTCAATCGCTAATCGCGGGGTTAAAGGTGAAGGCGTTAGCGAGGTCAAGATGTTAGGTAACGACTCGCTCGATCCGGTATTTGAGGCAACTGTTCAGGCCACCGAAGAAGCAATCGTCAACGCCATGGTGGGAGCAAAAACCATGGTGGGCATCGATGGCCACGAAGTGATCGGTCTGCCGCACGATAAGTTGGTCGCGGTTCTGCGCAAATACAATCGCCTGACTCAGACTCGCTAAAATCCTGCTGCAGTCAGTGCCGCCGCAGGCCGCTCCGGAGCGTCGACCTCGATCACCGCTTCCGCAATCTGCCCCAGATACTTGCCATCCACCATTACGTCGGCCGCGATGGCGATTCGGGGATAAGCTGCTCGAAACTCACGCGGAATCGTGATTGCCACCGCGGTTTGTCCTTGCTGCCCGCCCTCGACTCGCAGCTTTGTGTTGCCCGGTTTGCAATGCCAACCCCGGGCAGCACCAGCGCGACTTCCAGCTCGATCGCGCGCTGCCGGTGATTGCGCGCCCGAACCTCGAACTGCTTCGTTTCGCCCGGCTTCACACGCGATTGGTAAGGCGACAACTCTACCCACGACGGGTCCAGTCCCATGTCAGTGTCCGGATCGGCTATCAGCGTGCGGAAAAACGCATCCTGCTTTTCGAGTTTCGTCTTGAAGTGCCGCGCCATGTCGAGGTCCACTAGAAACGGCTCCCCATGCCCCGGCGCAATTACCTGTGGCTGAAACTCGATTATATTTTCGATCGATTTGATGTAATCGCCGGTCTTCACCCGGTTGCGATAAATCAGATTGTGCCGGATCTCGAAGGGCCGGTCTGCATCGTGAAAAAAAGCATCGCCGGTGAATGCAATCCGCAGCCCGTCGATGGTCGCAAACAGTGCCATCTGAAAGTTGGTGTGTCCCGGTGAGTGCACAGCCGTGAACTCAAACTCTTCCCAGCGGAAAGTCTCACGATCGCGAAGCACCCGGTCCACGTGAATCGGCTCGCCCAAAGTACAGCCCAGGTTTTGTGCACCGGGCTCGGCAAGAATTTTGGCGAAATTCTCGAAGCACCAGATCTTTGTCCCGTGATGCCGCGCCAGATACGGAAACCCGTTCAGATGATCGTCATGCATGTGGCTCGGAATGGCTACATCGATCGACTTCAATCCGTAATTCGCTCGCAGATGATCGATGCTGTGCGCCACGAATCGAAAGCGTCCATAAGTCCCCACCGCGTCCTTGAACGCGTAGAAAGAATTCCAGCTCGGTCCGCCGTAATCGAGGAACAGCGCCTTCCCGCTATCGCTGATGATCGCGTAGAAAGAGGACATCCTCTGGTAGTGTGCAATCACATGCTTGGTAAGCTGGCGCGGTTCCTGGCCGAGACTTCCGCCAAATGACTTCCAGTAGCCAAACCAATCATTCAGTCTTGTTACAAGCTGTTCCATGCCCGCGACCGGGTCATGCATCTCCTTCCCGTGCGATGGACAGACCATGTCAGGCGCAAGCTTGATCAACTCCGAAAGCGAGTAAGCCGAGAGGTCCGCGCCTTCGTGCTCGCCATAGTAGTACTGCAAATCGTAGAGTGTTTGAACCTTGCCTGGCGAGTGCATCAAGTCGCCTGTAAAGGCAACCTTCCGGCCATCGATTTGAGCCATCAAAGCAATCGAACCAGGCGTGTGTCCCGGCGCGGGCTGCACAACAATCTCGAACTCACCCCAGTGAAAAGTCTCGTAGTCGCGCAGCAGTGCCGCCACTGGAACATTGCGCGTTAAAGAGAAGAAGTCGTTTCGAACGTAGTACAACTCGAACACCCGGCGATTGCGCCAGAAGTTCTCGGCGTCTGTAAAGTAATCCCGTTCGTGTTCGGGAACTGCGATCGGAATGCGTCCTTCTACCGCCTTCTCGTCGCCCTGCGCCTGATCGCGATGATGATGCGTGTGTAAAATCCAGTCGACCGAGCGGACCTCGAGGCTGGCCAAATGCTCGAGTATCGCCCCCGAACCGAAATCAATCAGGATCCCGCGCGTGCCGCTCTTAATCAGGTAAACGTTGCAGGTGTCCTCCAGCACGAAGAGGTTTTGGCTCAATTGTCGCGGCTTAGAACGGAGGTTCAGCGGTTTAGCTTCTTCGTCCGCAGCCGGAGGCTGCCCTAGCGGTGCCGAGGCCGCCGCACCCGCTACACCTGCCTGCAGAAATCCACGGCGCGATATTGGCTCGTCAGAATCAGGCATCAGTTCTCGAGCGCATTCACTTCCTTGACAGATTCCGCGCCCTCGCTGATCCTGAGCGTCTTGATCTCATACGGCTTGAATACGCCTGACCAGTGCCGCTTTGAATAACGCAAGTCGATGTTTGCGGTGGTCTGCTCGCCATTGGTCTCGTAGCAGCGCACAATCAAGTCGTTGCCCACTTCCGATTTCTTGATCGCAGACACAATCACGTTGGTCGCATCTATCGCTAGAAAGGAGCCTGCTTGCGCTAGAGTACCCGGGTGAATGCCCTGATAGATGATCGGTGGTTGTGACAGGAACTCCTCCGTTTTGACGGGGAGCGCCGCTTCCCGCCACCCATGCGAGTGCGGCACGAGCAGCATGCGGAATGTTTGCACACCCTGATCCTGCCACAAGTGATCCAGCTTCGGGTCTAGCACCTGCGGCTTGTGATTAGCAAAGGCAGCGCCTCTCACGATCGAAACTTGTAAATCGTTGCCGAGCGAACTGTACCCGTACTTCGCGTCGTTAATTACGGCAAAGCCATAATCGCCTTTAGGCGCATCGCCACTTATGTCGATCCATCTCTGGCCGGGATTTTCGTCGCCGTTTGAGTCCCGCACAATGTTGCCGTACGCAATCTCGTAAGTAGTGCGTGGCCCAGGAACGCTCACCGGGTAAGAGAATTTCACCATTCGAAGATGCTCATGCCAGTCGAGCGACACTTGCGCCTCAACCGTGCGGCTGCCCGCGTACAGCAGCCAGTCTGTCTGAAGAGTTGAGCTTCCGTAACTGGTCCGGACCCGCAGGCGCGCGCGCAATGGGCCGTCTTCCATTACCTCCACGCCCGCGTTTCCAAAACTTCCAATTTGCTTGTCATACGCCCGGACATCATGGCTCCAGGTATCGCTCGGGTCGTCATACACAATCGCGCGGGCACCGCCTTCCCGAGCTGGCTCGGTGAACACTTGCCGTCCGGCGTCTTTGTCAAATAGGCTCATCGATCCGTCTGCATCGAAAGTGAGCCGCAGGTGTTCATTCTCGACGCTGCGCCCCTCGGCATGCACCCGATACTCGCTCCTTGTGGGCGCGCCGCCTTTTCTGATGCGGATTTGCCGGTAGCCAAAAGCAGGCAGCTCCACTTGAACAACTAAGCGTTTCCGCTCGCGCACTTCGGTGGTGGCCCGCGTCCACTGATGTACCAGCGGTTTCCCTTGCTCGTCTTCAATCACTCCCGGAGAGTTGCCGGGCCACTCAAGATCGTACTCGACATTCTTCGTTACCGGCCGCGGTTGAAGATTGAACGCCACCAGGTACTGCGATTCGGGATCCTCAGCCGGAATCTGCCAGGCGAGCTTCTGGGCCGCCTCATACAGCGCGGAGTGCGCTACCGACATTGCATATCCATAGCCCTCGCGCGCCGTCGTCGCGTAGTGTTCCGGAAGGGCCGTCCCCGCCAGGCTATCGTGAAATTGAAGAAACAGCACCTTCTTCCACGCTTCTGTAAAGTCCGTTTTGGGATAATCCGCACCCCACGCAACGGATCCGATAGCGGCCAACTTTTCGGCATCCCCAAGCGCTGTCTCCGAGCTCCGATTCGATTTCTTTATTTCTGATTCAGCCGTATAGCAGCCTACCGAATGGTGCTGCAGATCATCCTTCACCACCGGCAGCCCCCCGAGTGGCTCTTTGCGAACCTCTGCGAAATAACGCGTTGGAGTACTGAAGAATATCTTCGGAGCGCCGGGTTCCGTTTGCACTTCACCGATCGACCGGAGATTTTCTTTGGTCGCACCGCCGCCGTGATCGCCCGCTCCGTAAAACGCCATGCGCGCCTTCATCGGGTCTTGCTCCATCTCAGACGCGATATCCCAAACGCGTTTACGTACCGATCGGTCCTCGCCGTATTCGAACGGAATCCGGTATGCCAGCACACGAGTTCCGTCCCCTGATTCCCACCAGAACAGCCTTCCCGGCAGTGTCTTCTCTTCCGGCTTGGGGCGCATGAACACATAATTGTTCATTCCTTGCGCCTTGAGGATTTGTGGCAGCGATCTAGGGTGTCCAAACGAATCGGGATTGTAAGCCACCGTCGCGTAACGCCCTAGCAATCTATGGAAGGTGAGCTGTCCGTAAAGCCCCTGCCGCATCAGCGCTTCGCCGCTCGGCATATTGACATCCGGCTCCACCCACCAGCCGCCTACCGGGTCCCATCTGCCTTCTGCTACACGCTGCCGAATTCGAGCCAGTAGCGCTGGATCATTCTTCGAGACCCAATCGTAAAACTGTGCCGAACTAGCCGTGAATGCAAAGCCCGGTGTCTCGTTCATTCGCTCGAGCGCCGACCTGAAGGTACTTTGCACTACCGAGAAGCCTTCCGCCCACGGCCATAACCAAACCGGATCGATGTGGGCATTGCCGATCATGTGAATCCGGAAGCGCCCGGCATCGCTGGGCCAAGCTTGCGGTCCGTCAGCCTGCGCCAGTGAAAGCGCGGGCACAGCCACGATCCACAACCAGCGTGAGAGCGCCTTCCGCACTCCGGTCGGGATCATCGCCGATGCTCAGAACACAAGCTTCGATCCAAACTGAATCAACCGCGGATTGTTCGCCTGATTACTGACCACTCCCGTTTGTCCGGGTTGCCCTATCGTCATGTTTGGATAACCGAACTGAGGCGTGTTGAGCAGATTGAACGCTTCGGCCCTTAACTCGAAACGGATACGGCCTTCCGGTCCGAAATCTGTTCTCTTAAACAATGCGAAATCCAAATTGTGAACTCCGTCGTTTCTCAAATTCAGCGTCCGGCCGACATTTCCGTAAGTAAAAGGCGCCGGCAGCGAAAAGCAGCTCGGATTGAACCACTCATTCAGGCGGCTTTCTCGCGATCCGCTCACGCCCGCGCCATGCGGGCACGCAGCCTTGTCGAAGTTAGGTCGCGATCCACCATCGTAGTTACCCGTCAGGTTATTCACCGTTCCCAAATACAGAGGCGTTCCGCGTTGCAGGGTCAGAATACCGTCGATGCCCCAACCGGACACAAGCGCGTTCGTCACGCCGTGTACGTTTGACAGATACTTCTTGCCGCGCCCGACCGGTAGATCCAAGACGTAGCTGACCACCAGCCGTTGCGGAACATCGAACGTCGCCAGCGATCGCTCGTTCTTCAGGTTTCCCCAATACTGAAATCCCGCCTGCCAGTTCGATTCCAGCCACGGCGTAAGCCCTTCGGCATTGCTGATCAGCTTCGAGTAGGTATATGCCGCCAGCAGCGTGCCGCCTGCTCCGAATCGGCTCTCGAACTTAGCCTGCAAAGAGTTATAACTCGAATCAGCCATCCCCTGGCTCGCAAACTGAATGTTGCCGTACGCCGGGTTCGGCAGCAGCAGCCTGCCTCGCGCGATGGTCGGCGTATCGAGCGGGCTTGTGCTCGGCACTTTGCCGTAGTACGGGTTCGGCACCGATTCGGTCAACGAGGTACCCAGCGAAAGCTGCTGCACCGTCAAGTAATTCGTATCGTAGTTCTGCAGCGGCAGATGCGTCCCTTTCGCCCCGGCGTAAGCGATATCTACCAGCGCCTTGCTCGTAAGCTGCCGCTGAATGTCGAAGTTCCATTGCTGCGTATACCCGAGCAGATTGTCCGGTGACTGGGTCAGCACGCTCTGGCCATAGAGCGCCTGCTGATAACCGGGGCTGCGCTGCGGTGGTGGCGTAATGCCATTCGGAAACGGGTTCGAGAGCACGTTGTACGGCGAAACGTTGCCGTTATTCGACGTGATCATACTATCGGTAATCGCATTGATGGCATCGTGGTCCGGCGCGGAGTTCAGGTTGACGTCAATCGGCAGCCACACAATTCCATAGCCCGTTCGGATGACGGTTTTTGGTGTCAGTTGATACGCAAGCCCGACCCTGGGCGACAGCTCGTTGTAATTTGTCGCCACAGCCGTCCGGTCCGGATGAGCGGGCGTCGCAACCAGGCCCACCTTGCCGAATGTTCCCAGGCCAACCTGCTGCCCCACTGGATTGAGCGCGTTTTGATCCCAATAGCTGATGCGGTTGTAGCGCTCCGACCACGGTCCCGTAATCTCATATCGCAGTCCGATATTCAGCGTAAGCTTGTCCGTTACTTTGTACGTGTCGCCCAGGTAAAAGGCGCGATAAATGAGCTGGCTGGCCGTCGCCGCCGGCTCCTGCACCGACCCGTTCTGCACAGCTCCGAACAGGAACGACGCAAATCCGCTGCCGCCGCCCGATTGCAGCGGAACCGCGGACGTGTATCCGCTGTCGAAGTTATAACCGCCCGTGCCGTTGTTCGTCTGTATGTAGTTCTGGCGCGACACCCGAAGCTGCATCCCGAATTTCAGCGTATGCTTGCCCTGCACTGTCGTCAGGCTCGGGTTGATCTCATAATTGGTGTCGAATGAGTCCAGCACGCTTCCCGTGTTTCCACCGCAGAACTCATTAAACTCACTCACGCAGATATTTGGCAGCGTTCGCACCGCCGACGGAATTTGTGTATTCAGGAACGAGGGCCAGCCAATCGTCGTCAGGTCCAAACCTGCGGTTTCAGGACTGCGCATGTACGAAAATCGCATCACGCCAACCCGGAAATCCCCAATCGTTGTCGGCGAGAACGTGTAGGTGTCCGCCAGCGATATGTGATGCGTGCTGTACCACTCCGGCGTCCCGATGCCGCCGGCATAGGTCCCGTTGCCGAACGGATCCACCGCCAGATCGGTATCTTTCCAGTACGTGTAGCGGAGAAAAATGCGCTGCTTCTCACTGACATACTGGTCCAGGCGCGCCGTCCCCTGATCCGTGTTGCCGCCGGAGCTGGCATTCCCTGCCCAGTTATTCACTGGCGAATTGAGGGCGCCCGGGATATTCGGCAGTCCCCACAACGAAAGCAGCTTCTGTGAAACCGGATTGATCTGGCTCGGGCAGATTACATTCAACACTCCATTGCATTGCACCTGTTGGCGGGGAGAAATCGTGTTCGTCGAAAACGGATTGTAGATATTCAGAGGATTGCCGTTCGAATCGGTCAGCCCGCGAAAGTCACCGCTCCGTTCTGCTTGTGTCGGCACCGACAGGAGCAGCGGCTGTCCCTGGCGCAGCCGGAAGCCTTCATAGTTCGTGAAGAAGAATGTTTTGTCGTGTCCGTTGTAAACGTGCGGAATCACCACTGGGCCGCCGAGCGTCCCGCCAAACTGGTTTTGCGTGAACGCTCCAGTCGGCACGCCGGAGCGGTTATTGAAAAAATTGTTTGCGTTCAAAACTTTGTTGCGCAGAAACTCATAGCCTTCCCCATGCAGCGCGTTCGATCCGCCCTTGCTCGTCAAATTGACAACCCCGCCTGAAAACTCGCCCAGATCCGGCGATAGGTTGTTCGTCTGAACCTTAAACTCCTGAACCATCTCCTGCGAAGGGATAAGCTCCACTGCGTGCCCAAAGGGAACTATCAAGGAAATTCCGTCCAGTACAAAGGCGCTCTGGTTCGTAACGCCGCCGCCGATCTGAAAATTCCCATAAGCGGAATTGTTAGTGCCCGCTGCGTTTTGTTGCGATTGGCCTTGCGGCACCACGCCCGGCACAAGCGCTACCAGCGCCAGCGGATTTCTACCGTTCAATGGCAGTTCGTTTACAGATCTTTCATTGATCACGGTACCCAGAGACGAGGTATCCGGCTGTATCAGGTCAGCGCTGGCATTCACCTCGATCCTCTGTTGCGTTGATCCCACCTGGAGCGCGAAGTCAAGGCGCACAGTCTGGGCTACTTCCAGCCGAACTCCCTCCCGAGTTTGCGGCGCCAAACCCGGTGAACTTGCCGCCACGTTGTAAACGCCCGGCTGCAGGTAAGTGAAAGTGAATAAGCCGGTCTCATTGGTCTGCGCTGTCCGGTTGAATCCGGTCGCAGGCTGCGTGAGCGTCACCGTTGCATTCGCAATAGGCGATTCGCTTGCGTCCCGCACACTTCCTGAGAGACTCCCCGTTTGCCCCCAACTCACGGTCGTATACGCCAGAATCAGTAAGACAAAGGAAAGAGAACGCCGTCCGATGCCACGAAGCGAAGACATGATATTAACAGCAGATATATCATTCGCCTCGGAAGCTGTCAAACAAATTCTCGCGCCTTGTATAGCTAATCAATGTCCGTTTATGATACAGGTAATTACACCGGTATGCACACACTAGCCATCGATATCGGCGGCACGAAGCTCACGGTGGGTGTTTTTGAAGATGAGCAGCTGATCTGCCGGGCCAGTCTGCCCACCGACCGGAGCGGCGGTCCGGCCTGGATGGTCGAGGGTATCGAGTCGCTCGCCTCGCCCTGGCTCAAGCAATACGAAATAACCGGTTGCGGGGTCGGTTTCGGCGGTCCGGTCGATTTCCCGGCGCAAAGAGTTGTCTGCTCCACTCACGTTCCTGGCTGGGATAGCTTCGATCTGGTGGGGGTGCTCAAAGCACGCCTCGGTGTCGACAGCATCATGGACCGCGACACGATGGTCGGCGCACTGGGCGAGGGCTACTATGGCGCGGGCCGCGGTTTCCGCCCGCTCTTCTACATGACCATCTCTACCGGTATCGGCGGCGGCTTGCTAACGGAAACCGGTCTCTACCACGGTCACAACTCTTTCGCCTGCGAAATCGGCCATTGCACCGTTCAGCCGGATGGACCCGAATGCTTCTGTGGTGCGCGCGGCTGCCTGGAACGTCTTTGTGCCGGCATTTGGCTCGAAAAGGACTACGGAGCCCCTGCCGCTGAACTCTTCAGCCGTCCTGAGTTTGCCAGAAACTACGTTCGCCCCCTCGCGCAGGGACTAAAGACATGCATTATGCTGTTAAATCCGGCGCGGATCGTAATTGGCGGAGGGATCAGTAAGGCGGGAAACGCATTATTCGAGCCGCTCCGCGAAGAACTGGGGCGCCAAATCACTTCCTGGTCGAAAGCTGCAGTCGATGTCGTGCCGGCTGCCTTAGGGGATAACACGGTTCTCTGGGGCGCGTTGGCTTTAGCTCGATCCTATATATACAAGCTTGAAAGCCCGAGATAAGCCGCTTCATATAACCAAGGCAATGCAGCTTGCCAACAGCCCGGAGTTCGCCAAGACTCTGCCGAAATACCGCCAGGTCCGCGAGGGGATCCGCGGCGCGCTGGTCTCCCGCCAGTACGGCCCCGGCGACCGGCTTCCCCCTGACTCCGAATTCGCCGCTCAATTCGAAACCTCTCGCCTGACCGTCATCAGGGCTCTTCGTGATCTCGAATTGGAGGGTTTGGTCCAACGCAAAGCCGGCTCGGGAACCTTCGTCTGCACACCGGCCGAGATTGAGCCGCACGAGTTCGGCCTGCTCATCGCCGATCTCGGCGACGGTGAAATTTTCGAACCCGTATGCCGGGGTATGGCTCATGCCGGCGAATCTGCCCGACAGGCTCTCCTATGGGGGAATGTTCCTGCCTCCGCTACCAGCAAGGAACAGCAGGCGCTCGAGTTGTGCAAGTACTTCATCTCGCGCAAGGTCTCCGGAGTCTTCTTCGCCCCGGTCGAATTAACCCAGCATAAGGATCAGGTCAACGTCGAAATTGCCCAGAGTTTCGATCGCGCAGGTATTCCCGTCGTGCTGCTCGATCGCTGCATTTATAGCTTTCCGCAGCGCAGCCATTATGATCTGATTGGCATCGACAACGTGCGGGCCGGTTATCAGATTACGGAACGGGTCATCCGCTCGGGCTGCCGGCGCGTGGCGTTTGTTCACCGCCCTGGATCGGCTCCCACGGTCGGCGCCCGGATTGCAGGCTACCGCGAAGCTCTCTGGTGTAACGGCATCGTTCCATCTCCCGAACTGGTCGCCGGGATGGATCCTGCAAGCCTTCCGGCTTTCCGCCACTTTGTCGAAACCGCGCGCCCGGAGGGCATAGTTTGCGCCAACGATTTTACCGCCGGGCAACTGATGCGCAGCGCTTTATCCATCGGCCTGCAGATCCCTTCCGATCTGCGCGTTGTCGGCTTCGATGACGTCAAGTACGCCAGCCTTCTGCCGGTCCCGCTGACAACCGTTCACCAGCCCTGTGCCGAGATTGGAGCGGCTGCCATCACCGCCATGTTGCAGCGGCTTGAAAAACCCGACCTCGCGGGCCGCGAAATCCTACTCGATTTTTCGATCATCGTCCGGCAATCTTGCGGCGGAGATCCTCCTTCGCCGGCGGAAGCCCCCAGTGCTGGGGAGCGCCTAAATCTGCATAATGGTGATTGAGGTGACAGGCCAACATGGCAGCGATCCCTAGCACGTCACTGATGCCCGTAGAAGAGTACATCGCCCGATTTGTAGACGGTGGTGAAAAGCCCGTTTGCGAGTACATCGATGGCGTCCTCTTCCCGAAATCGATGGGAACAAAAAAGCATAGTCAGGTACAGGCGAACCTCACGCGGTTGATTGGTGAGCGTTATGACGAGACGCTCTACCCGCTGCCGGAGCTGACGACCCGCCTTCGCGAGACCCAGTTCTATGTACCGGACATAGCGGTGGACGAGCTTGCAAAGCCGATTCCGGGACGCTACCCGGGCCCCGGTAATCCGGTTCTGTTGTGCATCGAGATTGTTTCGCCTCCGGATCGCGTCGGAAAGCTTTTCGGTAAATGCGAGGAGTACCACGGGTGGGGCGTCCCCTACTGCTGGGTCATCGACCCGGAGCGCAAAACTGCCTGGGAATATTTCCCCGAAGATCTGGAGCCCCGCAGAGCAGGTGACGCCATTACTGCCGGCCCGATCCAGCTAGCGCTCGCCGACATTTTCCGGCGCGTTTGAAGCCGCTGCACTCTCACCGCTGATTTTTGTCACGGCGGATGCAAGGCTGCTCTTCCGCAACTCTTTCGAGCGCGCCAATGCTTTCTCAGCTGCCGCGGTCTGGCCTTTTGCCCGGTACGCCTTAAACAGCTGGAAATTCAGATCGCCATGATAGTCAATCGCCTGCGCCCGCTCCAGTTCAGGGATCGCTTCCGCGATCTTGCCCGCGTGCATGTAGGCCGTCCCTAGCAATGCGTGCACTTCCAGTAGCCCCGGATTCCGCGCCTCTGCTTGCCGAAGCCGGATTATCGCGGCTGCTGTATCTTTTTCTTTCAACGCCAGCTGAGCCAGCAGGTAGGCCGTTTCTCCGTTCCCCGGGCCCAGTTCTTCCGCCTGTCGCAGCTCCCCTTCCGCATCATGGTCTTTGTCCAGCAGCAGCAGCATCTCTCCTGCATAACGGTGCAGCTCTGCTTCTTCCGGCCGGGTCTGCAACGCGGCATCGAACTCGTTCAGCGCAGCTCGAAAATCCTGACGCAGGCGATGGATCTGGCCCATCAGTTCGTGAGTGCGCGCCGACTCCGGGAACGCTGCCGAGAGCCTGGCGAAATATCCGTTGCCGAGCCTGGTAGTCAATCGAATCAGGCGGTAGACACTCGCTGCGGTCGCCGGCCGGGCGAGTAGATCGCGAAGCGCAGCGTTGCCTCGCAAGAGATCTTTTTCCGCAGTTTCTGACGCAGCAATCTGCGTTTCTTTTTCCTGTGCATCCTCGGTCAGCGCTTCGGCCGCCTTCCCGCTCGCTCGCAGCGCCAGAGCCAGTGCCGCGTGAACACCGCCCATCGACGGATCGGCTGCGAGCGCCTTCCGATAAGACTCGATCGCTGCAGGCCAATCAGCGCGATCGGCAGCCAGATCTCCCGCGAGCCGCTGGGCCCAGGCCGACGACCGGTACTGCTGCGCCATGCGCGATGTGAAGCGTCGACCCATCTCGAGGTAAGTCTCGCCCGCGGTGTATAGATCATCCTCGTTTGCCGGCCCGTGCAGCAGTTCCTCTAGCTGTTCCAGGACTGCCGCATAATTGCTCGTCGCCAGGTAGCAAAGCAGGAGCGCGCGAGCAGCCTCGGCGTTGCGCGCATCCAGTTGCAATGCCTTTTTTAGCGGCGCAATCGCCTGCGCCGGTCTTCCCCCATTCAAAAGACTCAATCCCAGGAACAACTGGGCGGGCAGCAGTTCGGGCGCGGTCCTGATAGCTTTCGAAAGTTCTGCGCCTGCTTCGTCAAACTCGCCGAGCGAGTAGTACATCAGACCCAGATTGGCGCGCGCTTCCGCCAAACTGGGATCGAGCTTGAGAACGGCCCGAAAATTCTGGATAGCGACGGCGAACTGCCGCTTCGCTGCTGCCTCCTGTCCGGCTCGGAACTCGTTCGCGATCGTTTCTTCGCTGCTCTGTGCGCCCGACGAAAGATTTGCCGCGGCCATCACGAGCAGCAGCATGAGAAGCGCCTTCGCTGCGCGCTGCCAATTGAACGCTGTTCTCGTTTTCCTCATGGGGCGTAACTCGGAAGCCGGAAGCACTCTCGCCATCAGGGCTAAGGTCATCAGCGGCCTCCTTCGCCACGTTACAATGACACTTCCATGTCGCAGCTTCTTTCCGGAAAAACCGCCGTCGTTTTGGGACTGGCGAATAAGTGGAGCATCGCTTACGCTATAGCTTCCGCCTTTGTCCGCGAAGGTGCTTCTCTCCTACTTACTTACCAGGGTGAACGTCAGCGGCAGACAGTCGAAGAACTAGCGGCGGAGATCAAGGCCACCGAAGTCTTTCCCTGCGATGTTACAAAGCCCGACGAACTCGAGAAGTTAGTGGCTGAACTTCAGCAGAAGGCGCCGGTCGTTGACACGGTCGTTCACAGCATCGCTTTCGCCAACAAAGAAGACCTCAGCCGTCCCTTTCTGCAGACCAGCCGTGACGGATTCGTGCTCGCTCAGGAAGTAAGTGCCTATTCCCTTGTTGCCGTTTCTCGCGCGCTCGCTCCGCTCATGACGAAAGGCGGCTCTATTACAACTCTGACCTATCTCGGATCCCAGCGCGTGATGTCTAACTATAATGTGATGGGCGTGGCTAAAGCCGCACTCGAAGCTTCCGTTCGCTATCTTGCGAGCGACCTGGGGCCGGGCGGCATTCGGGTAAACGCGATTTCGGCGGGTCCCATCAAGACCACCTCTGCCCGCGGCGTCAAAGATTTCTCTAAGATGCTTGAGGGTGCGTCCGCCGTTGCTCCCCTGCGCAGAAATACGGATCCCGCCGAAGTAGGAGATGCTGCCGTGTTTCTCGCCAGCCATCTCGGTCGCGGCGTTACCGGGAACATACTATATGTCGATGCCGGGTTCAATATCATGGGCTTCGGAAATCAGTAACATTCGCTCAGTTGATCTAACTATCTCCGAGCTCGGCCGTCTGAACGGTAGCATGGATTGCGGTTTATATTATGCTGGTGTTTTCCATAGCGCTGCTGCGCCTGACGACCGGCTCACATCTTCGTTGAGCACGGTCTGTTTGTCTTAACCATATGATCCAGGTTGAAGGTTTATCTAAGAGATACGCCCGCCACGTTGCGGTCAACAATATCTCGTTCTCTGTCGATAAGGGTGACATCGTCGGATTCCTCGGGCCTAACGGCGCGGGGAAGACGACCACGATGCGCATTCTCACTTGCTTCATGCCGCCCACGGCCGGCAAAGCGACTGTGGCGAATTTCGACGTCTTCGAGCAGCCGTTCGAAGTCAAGAAGCACATTGGCTATCTACCCGAAACGCCTCCTGTTTACCCGGAGATGAGCGTCGAGGATTACCTAGCCTTTGTCGCGCGCCTGAAAAACATGCCTAGCCGCGACATTAAGAGCCGCACCGAGCAGGTGATGGAACGCTGCGCCGTCGCTGATGTCAGATCGAAGCTGATTTCGAAACTGTCAAAAGGCTATCGTCAGCGCGTCGGTCTGGCCCAGGCCATCATCCACAATCCCGATGTCCTGATCCTCGACGAGCCCACATCGGGTCTCGATCCGAAGCAGATCAACGAGACGCGCGAGCTGATCAAGAGCCTTTCGGGTGAGCACACCATCATTCTCAGCACGCACATCCTTCCTGAAGTGGAAGCTGTTTGCGAGAAGGTCATCATCATCGATAAGGGTCGCGTGGTCGCCACCGACTCAGTCGAAAGCCTCAAGAATCGTGCCAGCGTTGGCAGCGCCACACAGCTGCAGATCGAGAACACGTCCGACATCGATCCATTAGCCGTCCACGAGCGTCTCGAGCAGGTTCCCGGCGTAAGCAGGGTGCTCGATCGTGTTACGTCCGGCCGTCGTCTGGTGTTCGAAGTGGAAAGCCTCCAGGGCCGCAACGCCCGTGCCGACATCGCGCGGGCCGTCGTCCATGCCGGCTGGGATCTGGTTGAATTGAAGTCTTCCACCCTGACCCTCGAAGAGGTCTTCCTCCAGCTGACAGGCACTCACCCCGCTGCCAGCCCCGACCCAGTCCCCGTAGGAGCCGCTGAATGAGAAATATCTGGACCATCTGCCGCCGGGAACTCTACTCCTATTTCGTTTCCCCGATCGCCTGGGTGCTTCTGGGCATCTTTGCTGTTTCTAAGCGGCGTTTTCACCTACATCATTAGCGCCAGTTTTGTTCGCGCCGGGCTCGAGAGCCAGATGGGCGGTCAGTCGTTTCCGATGAACCTGAACGAGCAGGTGATCGCGCCGCTCTTCTCGAACATCGCCGTAGTGGGTCTCTTCCTGATTCCCCTGATCAGCATGCGTTTGTTTGCGGAAGAGAAGCGCCAGGGCACGATCGAGCTGTTGGCCACGTCTCCCGTTCACGACCTCGAAATTGTCATCGGCAAGTGGCTCTCCGCCGTCATCATGTATGCGGCGCTGTTGGCTGTTCTCCTGCTGGATTTTTCGTTTCTGTTTATCTATGGCAATCCCGATTGGAAGCCTGTGGCGACCGGCTTCTTCGGCATCCTGCTGCAAGGCGCCTGCTTGTTGGCCTTCGGAACGTTCATCTCTACTCTCACCCGCAATCAGATCGTCGCGGGCGCAGTCGGATTTTCGCTGTCTCTCGTTCTGTGGATCCTCAACTGGACCACCTCCTTCGGCAACTCCGACGCTGTTCAGGTACTGAACTATCTCTCGATCGTCAGTCATATGGAGAGCTTTTCGCGCGGCGTCATCGATTCCAAGGATTTGATTTACTACTGCTCCATGATTTTCCTCGGCCTGTTTCTAACCTCGCGCTCACTTGAGTCCTTACGGTGGAGAGCATAATGGCAGATTCAACCGTCATTGAAGCTGTTCCGCATAAGAACACCGTCGCCGCGCGGCAAGCGCGTTTCGGCGCTACTGCTTCGCTTTACACCCTGGTCGTGATCGCCGCTCTGGTGCTCGCTAACTGGCTCGCGAACCGTTACAACAAGACCTACGACACCACCAGCAACAAGCGGTTTACACTCTCGCAAGAGACGCAACGAGTCATCAAGGGTCTCAAGCAGAACGCCACCATCACTTACATCGATAAGGCAAGCGGCTTTGCACAGGCCCGAGGCATACTCGATCGCTACTCCAATCTCTCCTCGAAGGTCCGCATCCAGTACATCGACTATCAGAAGCAGCCAACCGTGGCTCGCGCTTACGGACTGCGCTATGCCGGTACCGCTTACGTCGAACTTGGCCCTCGCCGCGAAGAAGCCAAGGCTCTCACCGAAGAAGGCATTACCGGTGCCTTCCTCAAAGATTTGAAGGGCGTTCGCAAGGTGTGTTTTGTCAGCGGATCACAGGAGCATGCGCTCGACGCGACAGATAGCAACGGTCTCTCGCAGTTCAAAACACTGCTCGAACGCGATAACTACCAGTCGCAACCCGTTACTCTGCTCGATAAGACGGCCGTTCCCACAGACTGCAACGTTCTCGTTATCGCGGGTCCCGGCGCCGACTATACCGCGAATGAAGTCTCCGCCATCAAGAGCTACGTTGAAAATGGCGGTCGCGCCCTGATCCTCCTTGACCCGCCGCTCGATGTTGCTAAGGAGCACATAGCCGAAAATGCCGGCCTCGTCAATCTTCTTCAGAGCTGGGGCGTTACCGAAGACAAGGATCTCGTTCTCGAGCAGAATACGATGGGCCAACTCTTCGGCTTCGGCGCCGAAATTCCTCTCATCAGCGCCTATGAATCACATCCCATCGTCAATGACCTGAAAAACAATTTCACCGGTTTTCCGATCGCGCGGTCTCTGCAGATCAAGAACACGGATAAGGTCACCAATCAGAAACTGTTCTCCACTACCGATCGATCTATCGCCACCGAGAAGCTGAATTCGAATGCGATCGATCCAGCCGATCCAAGCAATAAGAAGGGGCCGTTCGTCCTTGGCGTGGCCGGCACATACAACACCGGCAAACCCAACAGCTCGGGCCGTTTTGTTGTCGTTGGCAGTTCTGGCTTTATTGGTAATGGCATGATCGGCTTCCAAGCCAACCGCGATCTCGCCCTCAACACGATCAACTGGCTCTCGTCCGATGAAGATCTCATCTCCATCCGTCCGAAAGAGGCGGAGGATCGGCGCCTGAACGTCACGCAGCGTCAGATGAACGGCTTTGCCTACGTCGATCTGATCTTCCTTCCTCTTTTGATCATTGCCGGAGGCGTTGCGATCTTCCTTAAGCGCAGATAAGTATGAAGCCGCGTAATCTCCTGATAGCGGCCGTCCTTCTTGCAGCTCTTAGCGGTGCTGTTTGGTACTCCAAGCAGCATCCTCCGTCAAGCAGCGCGAGCACGGCCACCAGCACCACCAAGCTGGTCGATATACCCGAAAAACAGATCCAGTCGGTTGATCTGAAGAGGAAGGATGGCACGCTCATCACCCTCCAACGCCAATCGGGCAAATGGGTCCTGACAGCGCCCCAGTCCTGGAATGCCGATAATGATACGGCCACCAGTCTCCTTTCTGCTCTAAGCCCCGTTAGTGCCGATAGCATCGTCGAAGAAGACGCGCGCAATCTTGCAAACTACGGCCTGAACGCCCCCAGTCTCGTTGTGACCGTCCATCTTGCTAACGGCAAGTCTGACGCAATTACCTTTGGCGATGACGTGCCTGCAGGTTCGCTCGTCTACGCTCAAGTCGACGGCAAACCGAAAGTTTACGCCGTGGCATCGTCCGTTAAGAGCTCCCTCGATAAATCGTTCAACGACCTGCGTGATAAGCGCCTTCTCACCTTCGACACAAACAAGCTGACACGCATCGATCTGGCCTCCGCCAAGTCCGCTATCGAGTTTGGCAAAAACAACCAGAACGAGTGGCAGATCCTCAAGCCGCAGCCTTATCGGGCAGATAGTTTCCAGGTAGAAGAGCTCGTACGTAAGCTTGGGGAAGCGAAGATGGACGTTTCGGGTTCTGCCGACGACGCCAAGAAAGCTGCCGCTGCCTTTGCCTCTAGCTCCCCGGGAACCACCGTCAAAGTGTCTGACGCATCCGGCACCCAGACTCTCGAACTACGCAAGAGCAAAGATGATTACTTCGCCAGGAGCAGCGTCGTGCCTGGCGTCTTTAAGATCGCCTCCGATACCGGTAAGGCCATCGACAAGCCACTCGAAGATTTTCGCAACAAGAAGATCTTTGATTTCGGCTTCAGCGACCCCACTAAAATCACCCTGCAATCGGGCTCCGGTGAAAAATCGCTGGCCCGCAGCGGTACCGATTGGAAAATCGATGGCAAGGTACAGGATCCTGGCACCGTTCAGTCGTTCATCGATAAGATTCGCGATCTGTCCGCCGCGAAGTTTATCAGCACTGCGGCGTTTGGTTCCCCTACCGCCACCCTGACCGTCGTTTCGAACGACGGGAAGCGCACCGAGAAAGTCGAATTCGCTAAGAACACCGACGGCTTTCTGGCTCGCCGCGAAGGTGAAGCCGGGCTCTATCAAATAGATGCGAAGCCCGTCAACGATATGCTGGAGGCAAGTAACTCCATGAAGGCGTCCGCTCAGAAGCATTAGCGCTTTCCGGGCCGTGACCGTCGGGAAGCGGTCTGAATAGCGTCTCAATGTCTGCTCTGAAAGCCGATCTTTACGAATTCACCATGGCGGCGGGTTACTTCGCCTCTGGAAAAGCCGACCAGGTCGCCACTTTTGAGCTTTCCATTCGACGCCTTCCCGAAGGGCGGAACTATCTGCTCGCGGCCGGGCTCGCCCAGGCCGTCGAGTATCTCCTGAGTCTTCGCTTCCTCGCCGACGACATCGCTTTCCTCCAGACTCTCCCGCAATTTCACAACGCGTCCGCTGAGTTTTTTGACTACCTGCTGCAGCTCCGGTTCACCGGAGATCTCTTCGCCGTTCCTGAAGGCACTCCCGTCTTTGCCAACGAGCCGCTGGCGATAATACGCGCGCCGCTGATTCAAGCCCAGCTTGTTGAAACATATCTACTTTCGACCTTTGCGTTTCAGACCTCGATTGCGTCCAAAGCCGCCCGTTGTGTGACCGCGGCGGACGGCCGCCCCGTGGTCGAGTTCGGTAGCCGCCGCGCGCATGGCCCGGACGCGGGAGTTCTGGCCGCACGAGCAGCGTTCATCGGCGGATGCTCGGGTACCAGCAATGTCGAGAGTGGAAAGCGCTTCGGCATCCCTCTTTCCGGCACCGCTGCGCACTCTTGGACCATGGCATTTTCTGACGAGAAGCAATCGTTCGTCGCTCTGCAAAAGCTCCTGGGTCAGAACACCGTTTTCCTGATCGACACTTACGATACACTGGCCGGCGCGCGGCTGGTCGCTGACGTGGGTCAGCCGCTGTGGGGCGTTCGTCTCGATAGCGGCGACCTGGTTCCTCTCTCGAGGCATGTCCGTGAAACGCTCGATCACGCCGGTCTCCAGTCCGCGAAGATCTTCGCTTCGAATGATCTCGATGAGCATCGGCTCTCTGAGCTCATCCGTGCCGGTGCCGCCATCGATGCTTTTGGAATCGGTACTCAGCTCGCCACATCCGCGGATGCTCCGTCGCTTTCGGCGATCTATAAGCTGGTTGAACTAAGAACCGGGAGCGAGCTCAAGTACACGGCCAAGTTCAGCGATGAAAAGGCCACTCGGCCCGGCGCTAAGCAAATTTACCGCTTCGCCGATCATGACCTGCTCGCTCTTCAAACCGAGTGCAGTTCCGATTTTGGCAGCCGCCCCCTCTTGCAACCAGTCATTTCGCAGGGCGAGTTGCTCGATGCGCTGCCTTCCGTCGTGCAGGCACGCTCGTGCGCTGCCGAGAGTCTCGCCGCGTTGCCTGGCGCACTGCTGTCGATCGACCGGCCGGTGCCCTATGAAGTTCGAGTAAGCACGCGCCTCTCTGAGCTGACTGAAAGTATTCGCCACCAGCATCAGTCATGAGAACCGTCTTCTTCGACGTCGATACGCAACTCGACTTCCTCTCGCCTGCAGGCGCGTTGTATGTTCCGGGCGCCGAACGTATCGCCTCTTCGCTTGCCGCTCTAACAACATTTGCTGCAGCTCATCACATTCAAATCGTCTCGAGCATCGACACCCACTCAGAGAATGATCCTGAGTTCGAGCTTTGGAAGCCGCACTGCGTGCGCGGGACCTACGGTCACCAGAAGTTCTCAGGAACGCTCCTGCCTCGTCCGTCCTCTCTGCAAGTTCTCTTCGAAAAGGACACGATCGACTTTTTCGCTCGACCCGAAGTGCACCGCCTGCTCGCTACCTTCCAACCCGAGCGCTTCGTCGTCTATGGCTTGGTCACCGAGTACTGTGTGCGATCCGCCGCCATGGGTCTTCTCGCGCGAAATGTACGTGTCGAGCTCGTTACCGACGCGATCAAGAGTTTGCACGCGGCTGAGGAACGCTTAGTACTAGAACAGTTCCAGACACAGGGCGGCCACTTAGTTACCGCTGACAAGATTCTTTCTTCTTCGCCTTCCTAATTCAGCCCCGTGTCGCTTACAGTAAGAGAACATGCATTGGAAGCTGCTCTTCTGCGCGCTCGTTTGTTCCTGCCGGCTTTATCCTGCTCCCCCGGACGCTGCAGGCAGTAATCTCGTCACCGATAACACCAATTACAACGTCGGCAGTTCCGTGTTGGTGCGCGGTGTGAATCCGCTCAATGCAACTGCTTCGGTCCGTTATGCGGGTGAAACAAAGCCTATCGCCAGCAATATCCAGTTGCACGGTACCGATTATCAGCCGCTTTGGAGCATTCCGTCGAGCGCTCAAACCGGGCGCTACCTGATTGATCTCACCTTGCCTGATGGCAAATCTATTCCCAATGCCGGGAGCTTCGCGGTGCATCGTCAGCTTGCAAAGGTAATCGCCTTCGATCTCGATAAAACGTTCTACACCGCGGGCGATCCCGTCAATCCGCGCATCCTGGTGAAGAACATCTCCGACCGGCGTCTCGATCATCTCCAGGTCGAGATTAGCGGTTACAGCTATCCCTGGATCGCACGTGCCGCGGACGAACCTCCAGGCTGGAAGACGATCGCCGCCACGTCTCTTTCCCTCGAGCCGGGAGCCGAAAAGGAGCTGCGCCCCCTCAAAGCTGCTGTCGTACAGACCCGTGGCGATGAACAAACGAACGTCTACTTTTCAGCTGTCATTCGCGATAGCGAACAACCGGATCATGTCTATGATCTTGCCTTCGCTCTCCCGGCGGTTACGGCTCCGCTCAAGCCGTCCGCCGCTAGGCAGTATCCGTTTCTATATCTCTACCGCGATCTGAAAGCGCTTCCCGCGTCCGAATCGTATCGGAACTTCTATCCCGCTTCGTATGTCTCCGATGTCATCAGCTTCGACGAGAGCCACACTATGTTTCCAACCGGAAGCTCTCCCTCGTTCACCTTTTCGATCAAGCCGTCTACCGGCATGGAGCAGGCTTCCGCTCGGATCCGCATCCTTGATCGGGAAGGTAAGAGCTTAGAAAATCGTATGTTGACTGGGAACCTCGATGGCGATCATCACGTAACCGCTCAACCGCTCGGGCCGGGCCTCTACACGCTTGAAGCGGCTGTGGTGAGCAAGGGTCTGACTGTGGCCGCCCGCCGCCTCGATTTCACGGTGAACGATCTGCCCAAATCCATCCTGATCTTCTGTGCACACCAGGACGACGATACAGCCCATCCGGAGATCATTCGTGCGGCTGTCGAAAACAACATTCCTTTACACATCGTCTACTTCACCAGCGGCGATGCTGGCGGATGCGATCAATACTTCATGCACTCCTGCGACGCCTCTCGTGCCATGGAGTTCGGCGAAGTTCGCATGAATGAGTCGCGCGCTTCCCTGCAGCATCTCGGTGTTTCGGACGAGAATGTCTTTTTTCTCGGCCTCCCGGACGGCGGCCTGGAACAGATCTGGCGGCATCCGAAAAGCACCGACCCTTACCTTTCCGTGCTTCTCGCCAGTGAACATTCTCCCTATGGCAACTCTGCCGTTCCCAATCTCGCGTACGCCCGCGACGCCGTTCTAAAGGCGGCCCACGATTTCATCCTCAAGTACCAGCCCGCCCTCATCATCACCGGGCATCCCGATGAGCGCCATGTCGATCACAGAACAAATAATTGGCTGGTCGTAAAGGCTATGCAGCAGCTGCTTCAGGCAAAGGAGCTTCCCGCAACTACCCAATTACTTGTCGATGGCTCATATGGTCCGGGCCCCCAGAAACATGCGCCTTACCAGTACGAGAAATTTCAGTTTTATACTTCTGGGCACGTTGCCATGTTGAGCCAGGAAGCTTCCTGGTATTACCAATCACAAGACGGAAATCATGAGCAGGCTCACATTGTGCCTTACAGCAAGCTACAGCGCGATGCCCCCGCTCCTCATTACGGTGAATACTACTGGCCGTATCCGCACTTCAAAATTCTGGATTGGCAGCAGCACGAAGGCTGGAACGAGTAGATTGTTTCATTTGATTGACGGCTTAATCTAAGTCCGCTAGACTGCGGTTATCTCAAGGGGTTTGCTCTTTATGCTTTGGACTTTGCGGCGTTTTGCCGCGCTAGCTCTGCTCACTACTTCGGCCGTGTTTGCACAGGCCGTCTCCGGTAACATCGGCGGGACCGTTCTAGACCCGACCGGCGCCACCGTTCCTAACGCTTCCGTCGTCATCACCGACCTCGATCGCGGCACCGTGTACAACGTGCAAAGCAATAACGACGGAAACTTCTCGCAGACTCACCTGCTAGGCGGCCGCTATGAAGTGAAAGTGACCAGCGCAGGCTTCGGCACCTACACCGCAACTGCCACGGTTCAGGTCGATGCGACTACTTCGCTCGATGTGAAGCTTTCCCCCGCCAACGTGCAGACGAGCGTGGAAGTCACCGACGCTACTCCGCTGCTCACCACTGATCGCGCTGAGATCGCTACGACTTTGACTGGCAAGGAGGTCCAGCAGCTTCCCGTGCTCGATCGCAACGTGACGAATCTCCTGTTGATCGTGCCCGGCGCTCTGCTGAACTCAGAGCTATCAGCATGCTGCCAGCGAGAATCCGCAAGGGCGGCATCCAGGTCAACGTCAACGGGCAATTCTTCTACCAGCCAATGGCTTTCTTCTCGACGGCACGGAAAACAACAGCGCCATTCTGGGCATCGCCGTCGTCAACCCAAGCATCGACTCGCTCCAGGAGTTCAAGGTCTGGACCAGCAACTACGATGCGGAGTTCGGGGCTGCCTCAGGCGCGCTCATTCAGGCCACCACTAAGTCCGGCACCAACCAATTCCACGGGTCGCTGTTTGAGTACCTGCGCAATGACCTAACAAACGCCACCAACCCGTTTACGCAGCTGAATCCGCCGATGCGCTAGAACCAGTTTGGTGGGTCGATCGGCGCGCCGATCATAAAAGATAAGATGTTCGGCTTCTTTGATTATCAGGGCACTCGCCGCCGCAACGGAGGCTCTATCCTGACCACCGTTCCAACCGCTGCTGAGCGCAACGGCGACCTGAGCGCGCTGCTTGGCTCCTATATCTGCAATGATGGCACTGTTTCATCCGGCCCGTGCGCGAATCCGTACCTTGTGCCCACCACTGAAGGCGGGACCATTGCCGCGCGCGACGGATTAGTTTTCAATCCGAATACCGGCGCTCCGGATGGCTCCGGACGCGGCTTACACCGTGAACGGCCGGCCGCAACATTATCCCGGTGGCCGGGCCCATGCAGAGACTACTTTCCGCTCCTGCCACTGCCCAATAACGGCAGTGATGTTTTTAACAACTACATCACCGGGAATGTGCAGCGCTTCGACAGCGACCAGTACGACGGGCGCGTCGACTACAATCTCAGTTCCAAAACTCATATCTTCGGCCGTTACACTCTGGCGAACTTCAATAACTATTCTCCGGCCGCGTTCGGCGATGCCGGCGGCGGTCCGACCGCCTTCAATTTCGCGGGTGATTCCATTGATCGCAACCAGAGCCTTGCCCTCGGCCTTGATCACACCTTCAGCCCGACTCTGGTCACCGACATGCGCTTTGGGTTCTTCCGCTATCGCATTCGCGTTCAGCCCAACGACGTCGGCACCACGCCCGCTCTCGACGCCGGCATACCAGGACTCAATACCGGATCGCCCGAAACTAGCGGTTCACCTGCGATTTACATCAACGGCAACGGCGGCTTCGACTTCGGATACGCGCTCGGGATCAACTCTTGCAATTGCCCATTGAAGGAAACAGAAAATCACTTTCAGTGGGTGAACAATTGGACCAAGATCGCGGGCGATCACACGATCAAGTTCGGCGCCGATATCCGGCGTGCCCAGCAGCAGCGTATTCCGAGCGATAGCCACCGTTCCGGTGAAATCAGCTTCAATGCTTCCGAGACCGGCGAGGCCAATACCGATCAACTCGCTAACGGAGTTGCTTCTACCGGATCGGCGCTCGGCTCCTATCTGCTCGGTCTCCCTTCCAACTTTCGGCCGCTATTACACGGCTTACGACTACTATCCCGGCCTGCGCGAAACCCGGCTCTTCTTCTTCGCGCAGGATTCCTGGCGCATCACTCCCAAGTTGACTCTGAACATCGGTCTGCGCTGCGAGAATTACCTTCCGCAGGTTGCTGCCAAGCCGGGCGGCGCGGGCAGTTTCGATCCGGCTACCGGTGAAGTTCTGTAGCGGGCATTGGCGATGTCCCCAGGAATCTGGGCGTGAAGCCCTACAATCTGGGCTTTGCTCCCCGCATCGGATTCGCTTACCAGGCCACTCAGAAAACAGTGATTCGCGCCGGTTACGGGCAGCAGCACCAACCCCGGCGGCCTCGGCTCCGTCTTCGGCCAAGGTGCCGATTACAATCCGCCCATTACCAATCCCCAAAGCGTCAATCAGACCAACCCATATACGGCGCCGTTCAATTTGGTGAACGGACCGCCCGCGCCTGAGAACCCGCCCGTAGGCACGCAATGGACGCTATCACCTGCCGAATGGGATCGGAATCAATTACTTCACTGACCCACTGAATGCGTACCGCATCCCTTCGGTCCAATTCTGGAACTTCGCCGTGCAGCAGCAGCTGACGTCGTCCCTCGCGCTCGAAGTCGCTTACGTCGGCAACGTCGGTCGGCATCTCTTCGAGGCTCATCAACCGCAACCAGGCGGTTCCCGGTCCGGGCGATTTCAATCCTCGGCGTCCGTTCTACAACTCTTTCGGGCTCGAACAAGGTCTCTATCAGTACTGCAACTGCTCCAATTCGAATTACAACTCGCTGCAGACCAAGCTTCAGAAGCAGTTTTCGCGCGGCCTCGATTTTCTCTTGACCTATACCTGGTCCAAGGTTCTCGATTATCAGGGACGAAGGCAGGCGGAAATACGCCTGCAAATACCTATGACCGTGCCAGCGACTACGGCCCTGCGTCCTGGGATCGCGAGCATGTTGTCACCTTCACCCACAATCTCGATCTGCCCTTCGGCCGCAATCGCCGCTTTAAACTAGGCGGTAATTTGATCGCCGATGCAATTCTCGGCGGCTGGCGCCTCAGCGGAGTTCATACCTTCGGCTCTGGGCTGCCTTTCACCCCAACTGTCTCCAACGCTCCGCTTGCTCAACACTGACTTCGATCAGGTCCGGGCCGACGTCATCGGCGATCCTAGCTGTCCACAATCCGAATGCGAACCAATGGTTCAATGTTGCGGCGTTCACTGCACCGCAGCAGCCTTTCCGCCAGGGAACTGCCGGCCGCAACTCGCTGCGCGGACCTCGGCTTTCGGAATCGGATGTGTCTCTCTCGAAGAATCTGTTGCTCGGTGAGCGCTACAAGCTCGAGCTACGCGCCGACGCTTTCAACGTTTTCAATCACGTAAACCTGCGTAATCCCAACAGCACGATCGATTCAGGCGGCAGCGCCGGCCAGATTACCGGTATTCAGGTCAGTATGCGCCAGATGCAGTTCGGCCTGCACTTCCAGTTCTAGTCTGAGCCGCGACTAAAAGGAGCGGTCGTTCTTCTCAGCACGATCGCTTTCTGAGCCGCGATCAGTCTTCTGAGCCGCGACTAAACGGAGCGGTTGTTCTCATCAGCCTGATCGTCGCCACACGGACCCAACACCCAGCAACATCACCGCACAAACGACACAACATGCTGGCCCGACGGCAGCATAACGGATCTGCCGTCGGCTTCCACGCTTGGCGGACGGTAAGGCTCGCCGTCGATCTCCACCTTCGAAATAGGTTCTCTCAGCACCGCAATCGCTCGCGTTCGGCTCTCATAAGAGATGTCGACCCGTGCTTTACCGCTGGCCGCTGAATGTATCTCTCCGTTGAAGTCCTGCACAGTGATCGCTGCCTTCTCCGTTGCTACCGCAAGCCGGTGCTTCCCGCCCGGTATCAAAACGGAATCTCCATCTCCAATCGGCCAGGCCCGGCCATCCACTTCGGCCGCTCCCTGCCAGGTGACACGTGTTGCTTCGCTCGCCTGAACTTCAATCTTGTCCGGGCCGCGCTGCACTACGCTCGCATCCGAAGCTGCTACCGGCAGTAGTGCCAAATCCTGCTTCTCGAGCGAGTTTTCAAAGTACAAGGCCACGCGTCCGAACGAAACGGCCGCCTGATGCAGCAGTTCAAAAAACTCCACGCCCGTCTGTTTCTTCGTGGGATAGACATCCTGGTATCGCTCCACCACGTTGATATCCACCGCCAGCCGTTTCTTATCCGAAGTCAGCTCCCGGTATTTCCCGGCAAGTTTCGCATACCGGTCTGGTCCCAGCGCCCAAAGAGTCGCCGGGTCTTCCACCAACAGCGTGTTTTTCCTCGCCTGTACCAGCGGCAGCACGCGTGCCACGTCGGCGCCCAATTCATCGCGGATCCCCGGCTCGAAGCGGTCGTCGATATGCGTGAGTGCTACATCGAGATAGGGCTTTGCAACCCGTGACTTGTCGATTACTTCCAGCCACTCCCGCTGCATGCGCGACGCCAGCTCCGCCCGGTAGTCGAGAAACTTTCGCAGCGCCTCCGGATGTTTATCCGCCGCGTAGGCCGATCCAGGCTCGAACAGCAGCTTCGGATCGAAACCGCCCGCTTGCCCGAACTCTCGTCGTACGTCATCATTCATAGGCGTAAAGCGCGCCGGATTCGCCGCCCCTTCCAGCGACTCGAAATACAACTCCGCCAGGTTCACCCCATCCCAATCGAAGCGTGCGAGCATGGCACCCACCGTTTCACCGATCGCTTGCCGGCACTCTGGGTTTTGCAGATTCATCAGCTTGCGCCAGTCAAGTTGGGCATCTTGTCCCACTGCTGTCTTTTCGCGCCACGCTGGATGAGCGGCCCAAAACTTCTCGCTCACGTGTGGCAGCTCCAACCAGGCATAAACGGAAATGGCGTTTCGATGACATGCCTCGATTAGGCTTCTTAGATACCCATCTTGCGTCGGATCGGGCTCCATGTTGTGCCATGCAGCAACATGCAAAACACTGATCCCCGTACGTCTCCAACGTTTTGCCAGATAGTCGGGATCGGCGCGAATCCGGTAAGCAGAATCGAAGAACGCCCACAGTGTCGTACTCCGGGCGGGCGCGGTCCAACCCAGATCCACCAGTGCTTGCAGCACGTAGGGGAATCTCTCGTATCCATTCGGACCGGGCGTGGCAGCCAGCCATAAAATAGCCCCGTGCGCAGTGCGTTTCCCCGCCAGGACTGGTACGTTCTTCCACTTCTCTGCCGCAAATACTTCGAAGCCGCCGGTTAGTTCCGCCGCCGCTACCGTCACCGGCTGTTCCCAGATGATCTGCATCTTCGGAGCGTGCACGTCCGAGATCTGCCGCACCGCCACCTGTTCCGGCGTGGCGGCAATCCCAATCTTCGTCGCTGCCGCTGGAGTCCCCTCCACAATCAGGATGTGATTCTGCGCTAGCGCCGCCAGATCCTCACGGTCAGTGCGCCTTCCCGCAATGATGATTGCGGGTTCCTGTCCCGCATCTTCCGTTATTCCCACTGCGCCGAGTATGGCCGTCCATGCTTTAGCGTCCGCCCCGCCGCGTAGCTGAAAGGTGGTTGCATGTCCGCCGGCGCAAATTGCCTGCAGCGCCAGCGCGAGCACGAAGACTCTGTTCTTCACTTCGTTACCGCGTACCAGACGCTTACTCGAACGTCGTTGTAATTCGGCTTGGGCGACGTTGTCGTGTAATACCCATGCAGCAGATCGGCCGAGAAATACATGTTCGGCGGCATCCACGGTAGACGCAGCCTCAATCCTGGGCCGATCTCTAACGTATTTGCCCAATACTCGCGCTTCACATCGCGCACGTAGTTCACATTGAAAACTGCTTGCGCCGAGACGCCATCCCCAAATCGGAACGTCCTTCCGCCACGATTCTGCGAGTAGAACAGCCAGTCTTTATTGAAGCGATGTATATACTCGGCATCCTCTACACTCTCGAAAAAGAGCCCCGAACTTTTGCTGCCCAACAAGTGCCCGAAGCCCTTCGCATAATTGAGTCCGCCGCGATAGTCCGGAATCGCCGTGCCGATATCGCGCCGGAAAGGCAGGTAATTCACCGCTTCCCCTGCCTCTCCCCAAGCCGTAATGTGGTGCCACGTCTTGGTCGCAACACCCCCGCCGAAGATGAACGAGCTCTCCGAAAGGTATTGCGGCGCGATCACGTGCGCCGGCATAGTGCTCCGTACATCGCCTGCGAATCTCATCGACAGGTAAACCGAAACGTACTTGTTGGTTCGCCCGAGAAAGGGCAGCGGCAGCGTTCGCTTGATCTGCCCATAGCTGAACACATCTTTCCAGCGCGACGAATACATCGGCAGTGTCCAGATCGTCGTCTGCGGGAGCGTGTCGCCTCGCAGGTTGTGGTACGCCCGCGAGGCCTCGCTGGCCACGAACAAATCGCCCGTCCGTCTCGCTCGATCAAACCACTCGATTGCTTCGTCGTCGTGCTTCTGCTGGTTGTAGGCTCGCCCCAGCAGCAGGTCGATCTCTGCATCATCCGGATCCTGCTCATGCGCTTGCTGCAGGTACTTCACCGCATCGTTCAGATACCCGAGTGCCAGGCTCTTTTTGCCCATCTCTTTGGCACTCACTTTCGCACTGGCATTCGATTGCACCGGCTTTACCGCTGCCGCCGCCACCGGACGCGTCTTCAACCCGCGCAGCAGATCCAGCTGCTTGCGCGTCGCCTCATCCGCTGGATCCATCGCCAGTACCGCCTCGAACTGCTCGATCGCCTCCGGCTCCTTCTGCATCGCGAGGTACAGATACGCCAGCTCCTTGCGCAAAACAGAGTTCCTCGGATCGATCTTCAACGCAGCTACAAATTCGTAAGGATAGGGATACCGCGTCCCTAGTTGCTCGAGTGCCAGCTCCGCGGTGCGCGAGTCACGCGAACGCGATGCCGCCAGCAACACCGCCCGGGACTGCTCCACTTGGTTCAGCTCTCCCCATAGCCGCGCCAGTATCAGCAGGACTTCCGCAAGCTGTGGCTTCAACTCTCTGCAGATCTCATACTGTTCGGCCGCGAGCGTGAGCTCGTCTCGCAGCTCAGCCAGTTGCCCCAGCTCCCAATGCGCGCTGAACGTTGCCGGAGCTCTCGGATCGGGCGCCCGCCTGAGCGCTTCCTGCCATCGCGCAATGCCACTCTCGAGCGGCTTATCGATATTCGCGAACGCCTGTTGTGCCGTGGCTCGCGTCGAGGCGTTTTTCGAGTGCCGGAGCTTGTCGAACATCCGTCGCGCCTCGATCGGCTTCTTTGTCTCGTACGCCAGGAAGGCATACTCGAGCGCGGCTGTCTCGTCTCTTTTGTCCAGCTGCATCGCGCGTTCAAATTCATCGCGCGCCTCGGCGTTCTCCCCCGTTTTCAGGAGCGTATAGGCCAGGTCCTTGTGGGCTTTTGCGTTCCCGGGCTCAAGTGCCAGGCCTTTCTGAAACTGTGTGACCGCCCGGTCGTAATCCTTAATCGTCAGAGCCGCATAGGCTTCATTTAACTCGCGATCTCCCACCGCCTGGGCGCGCCCCACTGAAGCCAGCGCAAGCAATCCGATCGGAATCGCAACCGGCAATACACCTCGAAAAGATTTTTGCCAGAGCAAACAGGGTAGTCCCCGGCGCAGATCGAAATTCTCGAACAGGACGGCTGCTTAACGGCCTTTGGACACGGCCCGCTCGATCTCTCCCGGGTCGGTCGTCAACGCCCCGCTCATCACCCTCGATCCCGTTTCCGTCACCAATACGACGTCCTCAATCCGCACGCCCAGATTTTCTTCGGGTATGTAGATCCCCGGCTCAATCGTAATGACCATCCCGGCCTTCAACGGCTCAGCGTAGTCAGCCGCATCGTGCACGTCCAGCCCCACGTGGTGCGAGAGCCCGTGGATGAAGTACTTGCCCAGCGGCTCTCCGTGCGCGTCCTTGCCATGCGTGTTGATGTAGTCGTAGGCAATCTGGTACAGGCTGCTTGTTCCCTGCCGCCGGCCGATCATCATGCCCGGCTTCACTGCCGCAATGGCCGCTTTCTGCGCCCCCAGCACCACGTCGTAAATCTCCCGCTGCCGCGCCGTGAACTTCCCGTTCGCCGGCACGGTACGCGTGATGTCGCTTGCATAATCTGCGCATTCACCTGCCACATCCATCACCACCACTTCGCCGGCATCCATCCGGCGCGAGTTCTGCGAATAATGCAGCGTGGTCGAATTTGGCCCCGATCCCACAATGGGGGCGTAAGCACTTCGCCGGCACCCTTCCGCCATGTACGTTCCCACCATCACGGCCGCAATCTGGTATTCGTATTTGCCCGGCGCAATCGCCTTCCATGCCGCCAGGTGCGCATCGATCGATGCATCCGTCGCCTTTTGGATCGCCGCAATCTCGCTCGGCGACTTCTCCATGCGCAGGCGCGCAATGTTCATCCTCGCGTCCTTCACTGTCCTGAGCGGCGCCAGATGTTTCAACACCGCCGCCGCCGGATCAGTCTCGAGCGCGTACAGCCCCGGATAAAGCTCGAGCAGCTTTCTTAACTGGCTCTCGAATTGTTCGGCCGGCATCACCGCCGCAAAGCCCGTTGCCTCCCGCACTGTTGCATCGTCCGGTCCCAGCTTGCGTCCGGTCCACTTTTCCTGGCTCAGCGATCGCTGCGGAACAAAGAGGATCTCTCTGGGAAGTCTCGCTCTCGCGGCTGCTCCTGGCGCGTCTTTCTCCGGCTCCGGAGTCAATACCAGGATCGCTCCGGGCTCTTCCCAGCCGGTTAAATAATAAGAAATTTGGTTCTTGAAAGAACCCCTCATGCAGATCCTCGCTCTCCTTGTTGCCGAAGAGTACCAGCACTCCGTCCGGCAGCTCCTTGCGAAGCTTCTCGCGCCGTGCTGAAAAATCCGGCGACACGGCTGCGACGATCTGCAGGGCAAGCGAAAAGAACAGAAGAGCTGATCTCATCTCTTGAGTCTAGATAACCTTCGTGCCCCGCTCGCCGGTTTGCACGCTACAGTGGGAATGTACCCTTTATGGCCCGTTTCCCCGGTGTTGATTACCTTCAGTTCGACTCTCTGTTGAGCGAACAGGAGCTGTTGGTGCGCCAGACTGCGCGCCAGTTCGTTGACGACCGCGTGCTCCCCGTTATCCGCGATGCCTACAATTCCGGCACGCTCCCGAAGCACCTCATCCGCGAAATGGGCGATCTCGGATTCTTCGGCGCTAATCTCGACGGCTATGGCTGCGCCGGCATGAACAACATCGAGTACGGTCTCATCATGCAGGAGATCGAACGCGGCGATTCTGGATTGCGCAGTTTCGTCAGCGTACAGGGCGCTCTCGTCATGTATCCGATCTACACCTATGGTTCGGAAGAGCAGAAGCAACAGTGGCTTCCCAGGTTGCAATCGGGCGAAGCAATCGGCTGCTTCGGGCTCACCGAGCCGGGCTTCGGCTCAAATCCTTCCGGCATGCTGGCCACCGCAGAAAAGCGCGGCAATTCGTGGATTCTAAACGGCGAGAAAACCTGGATCACAAACGGCTCTGTTGCCGATGTCGCCGTCGTTTGGGCACGCACTCCCGAGGGCATCCGAGGTTTTCTTGTCGAACGCGGCACGCAAGGCTTTTCCACCAGCGATATCCACGGCAAGCTCTCCATGCGCGCTTCCGTTACCTCCAGCCTCCACTTCTCCGATTGCGCTATTCCGGAACGGAACCTGCTGCCGTGCGCCAAAGGCCTGAAAGCTGCTCTCGGGTGCCTCTCGCAGGCCCGTTTCGGCATCGGCTGGGGCGTCATTGGCGCCGCTATGGACTGTTACGAAGCGGCCCGCGCATACTCTCTCACCCGCAAGCAATTCGACGACCGGCCTCTGGCAGGCCACCAGCTCGTGCAGGAAAAGCTTGCCTGGATGATCACCGAAATCACCAAAGCGCAGCTGCTTGCTTTACAGGTTGCCAAGTTGAAGGACGCCGGCAAGATGGAAGCAGCGCACATCTCTATGTTGAAGCGCAATAACGTTGCCATCGCCCTCGAATGTGCCCGCCTCAGCCGCGATCTGCTCGGCGCGAACGGCATCATGGACGAGTACCCCATCATGCGCCATATGTGCAATCTGGAGTCCGTTAAAACTTACGAGGGTACCGACCATATTCATACGCTGGTCATCGGCGAAAAAGTCACCGGTGTTCCTGCCTATCGTTAGCCGGAATACGTTCCGCCTAGCTCAGCTGCTTTTCCAGGTTCTCGTGATGCACCGCTACGCCCGGGTCCCGCTCCACCGCGCTCGCATAGAACTTCCAGAATCCGTTTGTCTCGCGCGACGGTGACAGTAAAGCACGCGTATCGGCAATCAGCCGCTCGAAGTCTTTTGTTGTGGCAGGCGGCTTTTTGGCAGCTAACGTCTCGTCAATCTGCACCAGTAGCGTAGTCACCGGCCGCAGCCAGGCAAAGCGGCCATCGTTGATCAACATCTGCAGGAATGCCCCTGGAGAAGCGATCGGACCGTGCACAATCTCGTAGGAAGTTCGCTCCGAGTCAAGCAGCGCTTTGTGCAGCACAAGAAGGATCTCCCGAACGGCCTCGAGCTTCTGGCGCGCTAAATCAGGAACGGGTTCCGGTAGCTCCATTCACCTTTCAGAGTAACGCGTCGTTACTGTCTTCCAGCTACTCGTAGACTTGAGGTCTCGGCACAAATTCCCGACACTAAAGTAAGCTGTGCGCGTTTTCATTGGGGCCAAAATTTTAATCGACTCAGAAAATTTCTTACATCTCTAAGCTCTGGCCGTATCTCCAACTCTCGGGTCCGGGCCTACCTGGCTTTGCGATCTGAAAAGGAACTCATCATACATGACTCGAACTAAGTTGTTTTCATCGTCCCTCCGCAAGACGCTTACCGCGGCTTGCGGCGTTTTTGCTCTTTCATCCATGCTGAACGCGACGCCAATTACCGGCGGCGTCACCACCGTAAGCCTTAGCAGCAGCACACTCTCGCTACTTCAGTCGCTGTTCACTATCGGGACCGTCGCCCCAACTATGCTGACGACTCCCGGCGGTGTGGCCACCGTCAACTTCCCGATCACCGGCGGTGACACGAGCACTGGCATCATTGATCATTCCGGCGGACTGACTCTTACAGGTGTCTCCACCCCGTCCGGCGTAGGTACCACCGTGACTACGCAAAACTATGTCATCGACCTGAATACCGCTAAACTTACCTCCGAAGTCATTGTGAATTCGGGTGCGCCTCTGATGAACGTCCCTCTGTTCGATATCGGAGCCGGCAATTCGCTCACAGTCGATTCCGCGCTCGCAGGGGAACTCGTCACGGTATTTGGTGTGCCCAATCTCGTCGGTGCCACCATCGGTACGGCAACCGTTTCGCCTTTAACCTCCGCTACGCCGGAGCCTTCCAGCATCGCCCTCCTCGCCCTCGGCATCCCCGCCGTCTGGCTTCTTCGCAAGAAGTTCAAGTTAGTTGCCTAATTCCCCCAGCAGGAGGCTATCGCGCGACTAGCGATAGCCTCCAGTTCCTCGGTTAGGCAAGGAAGCGTCACTAACCCGCGTGTCACAACTGTCGATGAAGCCTTACTCAGCCCGCCACACGGGCCCGCAAACCTAAGCTACATTGGGAACAAACCGTGCGCTCGGCACGTACTCCCAATCGGCAGGTCTAACGGAATTAGTCAGTGGCTGAAGCTGTTCAATCCTCTTCTCTCCTAGCAATCAGCTCGATAGGTTATCGTCGACTGGTCAAAGGGCTTTGGTGGTTCATGCTGCTGTCCTGTGTAGGCGTCTCAATTTACTCGACGCAATACCTCTTCTCGACGCCTCGCGACGGGCATTTCTCCCGATACATCGTCCCGTTACGATTACATATCGCCGGGGGCCTGGGCGCACTTCTCGCGGGGCCTTGGCAGTTCTCGGAGAGGTTGCGTGCGCGAGCGCTCAACTTCCACCGGTGGCTGGGACGATTCTACTTAATTGAGGTGGGTTTAGGTTCGGTAGCTGGTTTTGCTATGGCGACCGTTTCCGAGGAAGGAATGGCCACTCACCTTGGGTTCGGGACGTTGGCTGTTCTGTGGTTTTTCAGCGGCTTGCAGGCTTACCGCATGGCGAGAAAACAACATATCCCGGCACACCGCAATTGGATGATTCGCAACTTTGCGTTGACCCTGGCGGCAGTGACATTGCGATGCTATTTGCCCGTCTTGCTTTTTGTGCTCCACTGGTCTTTCCGGCAGTCGTACATTACGGTCTCCTGGCTTTGCTGGGTCCCAAACCTTGTGGTTGCTGAACTGTTAATACGAAGTCGGTTCCGTTCAAGAGGCGTCGCTACCCGATCGCCCAGTCCGCGGTAGCCTCTCACTTCACCTCCGCTGGTTGCGCTGCCCTGCTACTCCGCTCCCAAATCCTCTATCTGCGGTCAGGCCGCAGCCTGAAGCTCACCTCCACAGTTGCGCTCGTGATTACCGGCGTTCCGTCCTTGCTCCCCGGCTTGAATCTCCATTTCGAAACGCACTCGACCGCTCGCTCATCCAGTCCATTCCCCAATGAATGCTTTACTGCGATGCTTCGCGGAATACCTTGGCTGTCAACCAACAGGCTCAGCACCACCGTTCCTTCCGTCTTGGCGTCGATGGCAGCCTGCGTGTAATGCGGTTCGACTTTCAACACAAGAATGGGCGGTGTGCCTTTGATCCCGTGGATCGCAGGAATGTCCCTTCGCTTCTTCCTGAACTGGCGACGTAGCTTTAATCCCGTTGATCGCGGGTATTCCCTTCGCTTCTTCCTGAATCGGCTCCAGCTTAGTAGCCGAGGGCAGCAGCAAGGTAAGACTGCAGCTCGGGTCTGTGAATACTGAGCAATAAAAAATCGCGCGCCTGACAATCTTTTCAGGACCTTCATCAGGGAATTCGAAGGTCGGCTTTGCCGCCCGGATTGCAGCGTCAGCGTCGTTCACCGGATTCGATCCGTTGATAAATCTAACGTCTTCCACGCCGGTCCTGGACTGCAACAGAAACACCTCGGCACTGGCATTCTGCCTGGGGAGCGCCGGAAGCGGGATGCTTCTCATTTTGGAAAGTTGCTCGCCCGCAGACATGGGTCTCTTAAGACCCTGCGCCTTGTTCAAAAGCTCTGGATGCGAAAGCCCCGCCAATTGCAGCTGGAGTTGAGCATTTCGGTCCGTCTTGTCTGACGCTAAAGCAAGCTGCCACATGCGAAGCGCTCGGGAGTGCAAATCCTTTCGCGCGTAGATCTCCCCGAGATGATCGGCTGCAGCCGCGCGCTGGCCGAGGCGCCACCCGGCCTCGATATACCGTTGCGCCGATGTAAGATCGTTCGCCTTGAAGAGAACCCAACCCAAGGTGTCCCAACCGGTCGCTAGCTCAACCACTGAACCTAAATCCTTCCGCTCAAGATGATCCAGATTGATGCTTGCGCAGTTCTGCTCCAGCGCGTCCACCGCTCGCTGCGCCAGTTCCCGTGCGAGCTCGATCCCGCCCGTTGAACCGGTCAGCTCGTGCGCCAGTTTGTTAAGCTGCCGCGCATCGGTAAGCGCATTGGCAATGGCCTGCGCTTCTTTCAAACCTTGTGCCACGTTCTCGCCCCGCAGTAGTGCGCTGATACGGGCAACTTGCAGATCATATCTTCGCGGAGCGGCGGCGATCGGCTTCTCCAGCACGACAAGCACCTCGGCAAGTCGTTGCTGCTCGAGAAGCAGTCCCGCGATTTGGATCGCCAGATCTCCATCCGCCTGGTCCTTTGCGAGACTTTGTTGCAGGACCGCAATCGCATCGCCGGTTCGCCCCATATATTGCAGCGCGCTCGCGAGCTGAGCTTTCCCAAGAAGTTCGTCTGGATGCAGCTCCACTTCCTTTCGTGCGTAGGTGATCGCCTGCTCTCCGTTTCCCGAGCTCATGGCGACTCGCGAGAAGATGGCCCAAAGCACAGGCTCTTTATCGTTCAGCTGCCCTGCTCGCTGCAATAATCCCTGGGCCTCTTGCAACTTTCCGGCTTCTCCCGCCAACAGAGCCCGGGCCACCAATTCCGCCGCTTCCGGATTACTCTCCGCCGCCGTTAGTCGCTCGGCCTTGTCGCCCTCCGTTATCGAAGCGAGCGTTGATTGATCTGCCTGCAAACTCTTGGTGAAAGCCTGATACTCAGCCCACTGTTCCCCGCCAATCTTAGGCTTCTTGATGGTCATCTCACGTTCTGAGCGGAACGCACCGTCTTTGAAGGAATAATGGGCGGAATAGTCCGCGAAGCCACTATGCAAAACGACATCGGGCGGCACCGCGGCTGCGGATCCTTTAGGAAGCTCGACCGATGAGCGATACGAGAGCGTGCCCGAAGCACCGGCCCAGAAAGGCTCCTTCGGCTTTTCCGCCTCGGCTCCTGGACCGAAGCTCAGCGGCGGAAGTGCTGTCGCGAGTTTTTGCCCTTTCCAATCCGGGAAATCCTTGCGCCTGTATTCGTAGCTCAAGTGAAACGCCTTTTCAACCTGTTCGAGATTCTCCACCCCGACGTCGCTGACCTCACCGGCATAGCTGAGCGAATACGAGATCTGCTGCGCTAGCGCCTGCCACTGCGCCGGGGCTAACTGCCGGAATCCGCTGCGAAAAACTAACGCACTATCGCCCGTAAGGTCCAGCTCGAAGTGGCCTGTCAGCGTTCCGTCCGGCGCTATTGAACCCTTTATGTTGATCCGTTCAGATGAGAGGAAAGGCGGATCCATGGGCGTCCTCATTAAGGCAGCTTTGCCTGCGGCGGGGATGATCAGAGCCTGCTCGTCCCGCAGGCTCTGCTGCAACATGCCGAATGGCGCCACCTCGGCAGTAGTGTCCGCCCAGACATACCCGCCGTCTTTGGGGATTGCGGTGATCACATGATTGAACTGCGCGGGCGACGGAAGGTCCGGACGAAGCTCCATCCCTTCGCCAATCAACGCGGGTACCGCTTCGATACCCGCCGCCTTCAGCAGCGTGGCGAATAGAACATGTTTGTCCTTACAATCGCCATATTGATTTGCCAGCACCTCGGCGGCACTATGCGGCCTGTATCTGCCCGCTCCGAGCGAGATGGATATGTAGCGGAACCTGAGCGCTACGAACTCGTAGATCGCGCGTTCCTTCTCAGCTTCTGTGGTCAAGCCCGCCGTCAGCTCCTTCGCCTTCGCTGCCAGCTCGGGTGTTACGGTCATCTGCGGCGCGGCCAGTGCCTGCCACCATTTGCCAACCTCATCCCAAGTGCGGAATGAGGTGAGTTCAACCTTCAGAACGTCAGCCTTTGCGGGCGACACCTTCTGGTCGCTGGCCTGCGCCGGATTAAGCTGAGCATGGGTCCACAAGTACACCCGCTGGGCGCCATCGTCATGCACTTCCGGCTTCAGCGTTGGACTGGCTACTTGAACATATCTGTCCTTCAGAACGCGTACTTCGAGCGACTGCTTTAAAACAACGCTGTCGTTTATGAAGGGTTGTGAGTACCAGAACTGGCCGGCAACCTCCGGCTTTGATGCAGTGGAGTGCACGGCGTACTCCAGAACATCACCCACCCCGAGCGCCTTGACCGGAACTTGTTTCTGCCGCGTGTCTGTATACATCGGCGCTACTGAAGAAACTTGGCCGGGCACATCGAGGAAAGCTCCGGCTGGCGTCTCGATGACCGAACCGTCGGCCTTCTTGACGCGAACATACTCGATCTCCGTTTTTTCGCTTTCGGAGCTGTAAGCAAAGCTCAGGACTCCGAACTGCCGTACCGCCGCCTCCGATTGAAGCCGCACAGAGAGAACTTGCCGCCAGTCTCGTGCACCGTCCGCGGCGAAGCTCACCTTTGTTCCCATGTCTTGAATGACAAAGGGTTCTTTCGAATAATCACGCCCCTCGGCAGCAAAGACACGAACCAAAAAGACAGTGAGACCCGCGAGAAGGAGTCCCGCCGTTCTTTGTTTAAGCATTGAGGGTGTCTTCCGCTGATTCAAATTGTGGATTGACCAGCTAATTTATCCCACGATCTGCGGATGCGAGCTATTCCCCTGCGCCTTTTCCGGGACATAGCTCTAGCGAGAGGGCGATCTGGAAGTCGGGGTGTACTTGTTGGAAAGTCACGAATGAAGCGCCTTGTGGGCGACTCCCCAACCAGACGAAGTTGCAAGTCCTCAGAGTTAATTAGGATATGGCCCTGGATTCGAAGGTGCTGATCTTTTGAATGCGTTTGCGACTTCTTCCAAGACGAGATTCAAATTGACGCTCAATCTCGTTATTCCACTCCGTCTTCCTATACCAGTCGTGCAGCCAAGGCTAGATTGTTGGCAATTGGTCTGCCATCGGTCAATTGGAAACAATAACCGTAATCTCTCTCGGCTCGCCCGTCCAATCAACGGGTTTCCCGTGATCCAGGCACAACTCGGAAAGTGACAGAATTTAGGATTGGTAAACACATCC
>CAWBUH010000009.1:0-136665 GCA_963791935.1 Terriglobia bacterium
ACCTCCTGCGTGTGAAGCAGGCGCTCTAACCAACTGAGCTACGCGCCCTCAATGGCGGCTTCTTCGATTCTAGAATACTGGTCGGAATTATCGGCCGCTACCGCTGAACGCCTTCAACTCTACCGCCGCCAGAACGCTCGCCGCTAACACCGTCTGCCCGGCGACAGAGGGATGCGTGTCGCACGTTCCGTTGTTGAACCGCACCAGCAAGCTCGCCTGACAAGCATCGCCGTTTGAGGCACTCGTCACAATTTGAAAGCTGCCGAATGTATCCGCCACGGTCACATCGAAAGCGGCGCTGACCTGGGAAATAACCTGATTCAGCGCCATCAGCGCTCCGACTTGCAACGTGTCTCGATAATTGAAGGCGAACCCGTTAAGCGCAACAATCGTACCGGTATACCCGGTTGCTCGCAATTCGCTGTAAATGAGCGTGAGGTTTTGGCCGAAGGTGCTCAGCACTGCCGGCAAGCCCGCCAGCTCGCAGGCAGCAATCGCCGCCGGATCATTCGGCGTGGCTGCCGTACAGGAAGCTTGCAAAACACCAAGATCGTTCTCGCCGATGTTCAGCGTCACGAGCTTTGTGTTTGGATTGTTTTGAAGATATCTCACGGCGTAAGCCAGCTGCGAAGTCGCGCCGTCATAGGGAACAAACAGGCCGCTCTTCTGAAGCGGCACGCAATTGAAGCCGGGCAGATAAATAGACGAGGTGCCCGCGAATGTTCCGCTCGTCTCCCCAGGGCAAGACGCATTTGCAACTTTGAGATGAAGCAGCCGAGAAACCAGGCTTGGATATCCGATGTATTTCGAAAGATCCGGCGGTTGAATCAGCGGGTTATATCCAAAAGCTAACGAATCTCCAAGAGCCAGATACTCTGTGCCTTTTACCGCATGCCGGGAACTCTGGCCTGCTGCGGAAGACGCAAGCGAAAACAACAATAATGAACTAATTGAAAATGACAAAACTACTTGCCGCGACAAAACTGTAAACCCCCAAAAATCGAGTAAGCACCCCGATACTAGCAATAAAGAAAAGCGATGATGGCACTCGTTGCCGAAATGCCGCATCAGTTCCGTAATTTTTCTAATTTGGGTGGTCGTATCCCGCGCCGTTTTCCGTCGTGAACAGCAATGTAGGGCAGTTCAACCCCTATCCCTGCCGATCGGAGCATTAAACCTCCGCGGCTCATATCGCCCCGTCCCACGAAATCAGCAGGGAATAGAAGCCGCTCTCCGAAAACTTCAAGTAGCGGCTCGGTGTATTTACCGCTGGCAACACTGCCGAGCAGCACATACGAACATTCCAAACCCGCATGTTGATCCACCGCTCTCGCTGCCTCCAGCAATGGAAGTCGGTAGGCTAAGTTCGATTCGTCCACCGCCACCTCTGCAATGGCACGCAGCTGGGTAATCTCCACAATTGTTTCAGGAGGAATCAAGCCCACTCCCGGAACGATCACCAGTCTCGATGGCACTCTCGCCAACTTAGTGTGAAATGCTTCCGTATAGACCATCTTGCCGCGAAAATACAGACCGCTGATAAAGCTGTAAATCTCTCCAATCGTCGCCGTACCCCGCCGCAGTTTGGTTGCCAGGTCGAAATTGGCTTCTTTCCGGACCAGCATTTCGTAGCGTGGTCCGCCGGCCTTTGCAGGAGAAAGCAGAAACACCTTGTCAGCCGCAATCAATGTCATTCTTAACCAACAACTCCTGCTCTCGGGATAACATGAGCTCGTGAATCTTCCCGTGAACCCGCCCGTTCTGCCCATGCTTGCTAAGCGGGTCGATGAGCTTCCGACTGTGGGCGCCTGGATCTTTGAGCCCAAATGGGATGGATTCCGGGCACTTATCTTTCGCGACGGTGATGAGATCCTTATTCAAAGCCGCGACGAAAAGTCGCTGAATCGCTATTTCCCCGATCTGCTCGAGCCGCTAAGTTCTGCGTTGCCTCGCAGATGCGTGCTCGACGGCGAGATCGTCATCGTCAAGAACAAAGGTCTGGATTTCGACGAGCTGCAGCTTAGGGTTCACCCGGCAGCCTCCCGAGTGCGTCTTCTGTCCCAACAGAGTCCCGCCTCCCTTGTGTTTTTTGACTTGCTTAGCGAAGGTGATCGCGATCTGCGCACGGAAGCCTTCCAGTCGCGCCGCCAGACTCTCGAAACACTACTCTCTTCCGTGGCCCCGCCCATCCACCTCACGCCAGCGAGTACGGATTTGAAAGTCGCCGCTGATTGGTTTCGTCGCTTCGAAGGCGCGGGTCTCGACGGAGTCATGGCCAAGCCTGTCTCCGGTCTCTATGAACCGAATAAGCGCGTCATGCTCAAGGTAAAACACGAGCGTGACTGCGATTGCGTCGTTGCCGGGTTCCGCTGGCACAAGCAGGGCGACCAGACCGTTGGCTCACTCTTGCTCGGCCTCTATAACGCGTCCGGCGTCTTGCAGCACGTGGGCGTGTGCTCCAGCTTCTCCGTTGAAAAGCGCGCTGAATTGGCTGAGTTCCTTTCAGGCTATCGCGAAAACGCGCTCCTCAACCACCCCTGGAAGAATTGGGCCCAAGCCGATTCCTTGCCCGCTGAAGCCGGAAAACGTATGCCGGGCGGTAAGAGCCGCTGGAGCGGAGGCAAAGATCTTTCATGGGAGGCTGTGCGCCCGGAACTGGTGGTCGAAGTCGCTTACGACCACATGCAGGGCGACCGCTTCCGTCACGTCGCGCAGTTCAGGCGCTGGCGTTCCGATAAGAAGCCAACTGACTGTACCTACGAGCAGCTGGAAGTGGTCCCGCCGCAGGAGCTTCTCGAAATCTTCCGCCGGGCCCGGTAAAGCTCTAAGCCTCTTTGGTCTTTCTTGGCTTAGGAACGCGACTTGCGCCCCGCTCAGTCCGCCAAACACGAGTCGGATCGTCATCCGGGTCGGGCGTCTCTTGGGCCGGCCTGATCTCCTCCGGTACGTGACGGAGATTCACTCGAACTCGCGTCCAGGTAGACGACCGGCCCCGCATGGAATCCACAAGCACGTCATCGGCTGCTAAGTGCTGAGCTGCCTCGGCATGTCTTGCTTTCCATCTGCCTAAGCCCTCTAGGGCAAGACTTTTATCGGCCGAGCACGCCACCACCAGCAGCGGCATCTTCTCGCGCTTTGGCCTTGCGGCAGCTTTTGCTTTCGACGGCATCACGCGTTTCCCCTCGCCTTCCATCTTTCGGAAGTGCGGAGGCCACGGCGCATCTCCCAACCCCGCTGCCTCGTCCCTTGTTGCGAGTTCCAGCAGTTGTTCGAGCGAACCTGCTGCTCCGTCCATCCCTGCATGCGGATCGCCGATTTCAGCGAACCGCTTCGGAACCGTCAGCACCGTAAACTCGGCCGGATCGCTGTCTGCCACCTCGCTCCAATGCAGCGGCGTCGAGACGCGAGCGTCCGGAAGAGGACGCACTGAATAGGCCGAACACGTTGTGCGGTCCTTCGCGTTCTGGTTGTAATCGAGAAACACGCCATGGCGCTCCTCTTTCCACCACTTCGAACTCGCCAGTGTTGGCACGCGTTTCTCAATCGCACGCGACAACGCCAGCGCGGCGCGTCGTACTTCTGTAAAACTCCAGCGCGGCTCAATTCGTACATTCACATGCATGCCCCGCGATCCGCTCGTCTTCGGCCAGCCGCAAAGCCCCACTTCTTCCAGAAATGACTTCACTTCGAGCGCGACCGTGCGCACGTCTTCCCAAGCCACTCCCGGACCCGGATCAAGGTCAACCCGCAGTTCGTCCGGATGCTCCAGATCTGTTGAGCGCACCGGGTGCGGGTGCAACTCGATGCAGCCCAGATTGACAATCCACGCCAGCCCTGCCGCATCATCCACCACCATCTCCTCCGCCGTCCGCCCCGATGGAAAAGCCAGCGTGACCGTGCGCAGCCAGAGTGGCCGCTCCGTCGGTGCGCGTTTCTGATAGAAAGCCTCTTGCTTCGGCGCCGTTCACAAATCGCTTCAGAACGATCGGACGATCCCGAATGCCCGCCAGCGCCCCAGGTGCAATCGCCAGGTAGTAGCGGACCAGATCGAGTTTCGAAAGCTTGACCTGCTTGGAAAAATAAAGCTTTTCCGGATGCGTAACGCGAACCAGGCGCCCCTCGATGCTTAACTCTTCTGCGTCCTTCTCTTTGCTCACAAGATCAGGCTATACCGCCAGTTGAATTCCCGGCGCATGTCGCTCTCTACACTATGAGTAATGACTACCGACAAGAAAACGTTAAAAGCCCTTCACGATCTCGTGGCCACTTGCAACGATGCCGCCGAAGGTTTCGCAAAAGCCGCTAAGGGTGTCCATAACTCCGATCTCGCCAACTGGCTCGCTCAGGCGTCTGCCGATCGGGAGCGGTTCGCCGCCGAACTGGGCAAAGCCATCCAGCAGATGGGCGATAAGCCGATCCTTGACATGCACGAAGGCGGAATCCTGCACAAAGGCTGGGTCGACTTGGAGCAGCGTCTCCGTTCCACCGAGCCGCACCTGCACTCGAAAGACGATAAAGAGATCATCCGCGAATGCATCGCTGGCGACTCAGGCTCGCTCAGCCATTACGATCACGCTCTCGCCCAGGAACTGAATTCGGATCTGCGCACCTTGATCATCGAACAACGAACGTCCGTGCAAGATGGCTTGCTTTATCTGCAAACCCGGGTAGATCGGCAGCACAGTCAGACTGCCTAAGCCTCTAGCAAGCTGGCACTCTCTCGCGGCGTCCGGCCGGAGAACTCCCTGTGCTCCGCAATCAGGTGCGATTCATCTGCATAGCCGCATTGGGCCGCGAGTTCCGCCTGCCGTCTCTTCATCTTCGGAGCGAGTCTCACGGCCGCTTGAAAGCGTAGAATGCGGGCCAAAGTCTTCGGCCCTAAGCCGGTCATTTGGCAGCACCGTCTTCGAAACTGACGCGTACTCAGTCCGGCCGCGAGTGCTGCCTCATCCATAGCCAACTGTCCTTGCGATTGTTCGATCGATTCGATGGCTCGCTGAACTGGACACCGTGAACTCGGAACCGGCAAGGTCTGTCCTAACAGCTCAATATACTCAGCTGGCTCCTTCGCTCCTTCCAGCGCAGCCAGTAAGTCTCTCGCTCGTTTCCCCCAGACAGCTTCTAGAGGAACAATCTGATCCACCAGCGTATCTGTCTCCGCTCCCGCCACCGCTCGCCACATGCCCGGTCGAAGCCGTACTCCGACTGAGCACATCCCGGCCGCTTGCCTGAAATCTTCGAAATGGGTCATTACGCCAACGAAGTACAGCCTCGCGCTGCTGCCCGTACGGGTGTAAATGATGTCGGCGCAGGCATCCGGGACAACCCGCACCAGTCCTTCAGCCCCTAAATCCTGACGCCACATCCAGAAACAATCCACTCCAGTGGCCAGGCGGGCAGGCGGCTTGTACTCTCTGTACTTGGGCATCGCTGGGCCGGCTCTCTGTGATCCGCGGATTGTCCCTTTTCTCCTATTCTGCACTGGCTTGTCCTTGCTACGTTGTACCCATGAAAATTACGCCTGTGTTGCTCGTGGCTTCCATCGAAACCTCCCTGCCTTTCTGGGTCGGCCGTATGGGATTTACGAAGACGGTCGAAGTGCTCGAGGGCGAGCATCTCGGCTTCGTCATCCTCGTCCGCGATCAAACCGAACTCATGTTGCAGACCCTCGAAAGCGTCGAAAAAGACGTCCCGGAACTTTTTGCTGGTACCTCGGCCGCCCGCTCATGGCTCTTCATCGAGGTTGAGGATTGGCCCGGCACCCTCGCTCGCTTGGACGGTTACTCGATCACCATGCCGGAACGGCAAACCTTCTATGGCATGCGCGAAGTTGGAGTCATAGAGCCCGGCGGTCACGTCATCGTCTTTGCCGCTCCACTGGCTAACGCGTCTTCTCACAATTTGCCGGCCTGACTCGCTGCTTATTCCTCCGGGGCGTAACGAACAAGCTTGCCGGCGCCGCGTGAAAAGTCTTCTCCCCTACCATGGTTCTGTCATGCGCGCCCGCGTTCTCCTTCTTGTGTCGGCACTTGTTCTCGTGCTGCTGCTGCTAGTCTGGCGTTTACGCTGGTCGAAAACTCCGGTTAGGTCCGCCCCCGCTACTTCCCAGGCTGCCACGCCTGTTGCCGCTGTCCCTGCCAACTCGTCTTCCGATAGCGCCCCTACCGAAATCTCCGCGCATAACCTGCTGCTGCGCAAGGGTCCGAGCTTCCGAGTCTATGTTCGCTGGCTGCGCGGCAACATGGCGCGCGCTCATCGCAACGTCAATCCTTCTTTCGACGATCCCGATTCTTTCTTTCTCGACATCAAAACCGGTGTCCTTCGCGCCAATATCGGCGACATCAGTAACTTCCTGAATTCCAGTAGCTTCGCTAATTCTCCGCTGAAAAACATCACTCTCTCTGGTGATGGAAATCACGTCAAGCTCACCGGCACTCTGCACAAAATCATTCCGCTTCCCATTCAGCTCGATGGCGTCATTTCGGCAATACCCGACAATCGCATCCAGATTCATGTCGAGAAGCTCAATGTCTTGAAAATCCCATTCAAAGCGCTCTTAGGCGACTTTCATGTCGGTCTCTCTGACCTGTTTCACCCGGCTGGTATGGCGGGTATTCAAGTCACCGGCAACGATATCTTTCTCGATACGCAGACCCTTCTGCCGCCGCCGCACATCCGTGGCCAGCTTACCCAGATACGTGTCGTGAATCCGGATCTCGAAGAGATCTATGGCGATGCCAAGACCGATGTCACGCGCGTCGAGCAATGGCGTAACTTCATCCGTCTTCGAGATGGCACTATCGATTTCGGCAAGCTCACTATGCACCACGTCGATCTCATCATGATCGACATCTCAAAGGATCCCTGGTTCGATCTCGATCTGGCCAACTACCAGGAGCAGCTTGTTAACGGATACACCCGCATGACTCCGCAAGCCGGGTTGCAGATCTTCATGCCCGACATGCGCGATCTCCCTCACCCCAAGACGGTTCAAAATATCAGCATCGAATGGCTGAAGAACCGCAACATCCCTCCGCCGCCTGATATCAAAACCAAGTAGCGTTCCTGCAAAGTTCGCTAGAGTCGACTTCACTCGCGAATCTTCGGGTTGTAGCTGGCCTGAGTGCAATCGGCGCTGCATCCTATCTGGGATGGAACTGACTGCCGGTGTAGTCCGAGAAGACAAAATGGCAAACTCAAAAGGGGGAACGCATCTGGACGAACATTTGGACCGCTGCCGTGGGCGGCTTTATAGGTTCACTTGCCACGAACCAGTTTCAAGCAGTAGTGAGTCAGATAGGTAAGGTGGCAGGTAATCGGAAAGCTGAGCAGCAACCACCGGCGAAGGCCGGGAAGTCGGCCGTGAATGCCGCAGAGGCTGTCCTATGCGGCTTCGTTACTGCCCAGGTCGGAACCAGGCTTCTCGATCGTCTTCGATCCGCCGGTCGTGCTCCCGCTTTGAAACCCTGATCAATTCATGCAGTGGCTTCTCGGCTTCGCTGGACTCTTGCTTGTTGTGCTTGTTGGAAGCGAGGCCTTCGAGGTCATGCTCCTTCCTCGCCGCGTTCGCCGAAGCTTGCGCTTTGTTCGAATCTTCTTTGTCGCTACCTGGAAAGTGTGGTCGGGAATCGCGCGTCGCACGCGGGCAACCAGTTTCAGAGATAGTTTCCTTAGTCTCTACGGCCCCCTCTCGATGGTGCTCCTGCTGTCTTCCTGGGCCTGCGCTTTGATCCTGGGCCTCGGGCTTGTGCAATGGGCCATCCAGAACCGGTCTGCTCCGCATCCTTTGGGTCTGCTCAGCGCAATCTACTTTAGCGGAACCAGCTTCTTCACCGTCGGTTATGGCGACGTGTTGCCTACAACGCATCTCTCAAAGGGCATCGCCGTCTTTGAAGCCGGTATTGGTCTCGCTTTCATCGCCGTCACGATTGGTTACCTTCCGGTCCTCTATCAACTGTTCTCGAGCCGCGAATCGCAGGTCCTGAAGCTCGATGCCCGTGCCGGCTCCCCGCCCACTGCTACCAGCCTGCTGTGCCGTCACGCCGAAGGCGAAGCTGTGGAAGAGCTGTACTCCTTTCTGCACGATTGGGAACAGTGGTGCGCCGTGTTGGTGGAGAGTCACCTCTCGTACCCGATGCTCAGTTACTATCGGTCGCAGCACGATAACCAGAGCTGGCTTTCGGCCATCACCTCCGTCATGGATTGCTGCGCTTTGCTGTTGACTGGCTTTGCCGGAATCAAAACCTTCGCCGCGCGCATGACATTCGCCATGGGACGACTCGCTCTCGTTGAGCTCTGCCGCGTTTTCCATCTGCGAACCGGACCCGGCGAGGGTGAGCGTTTGCCGTCCGCTGATTTTCAGCAGATGCGTCAAGAACTCTTCGACACCGGACTCGTCTTCAGCGATGAGTCTTCCGCCGAGGAGAAACTATCCGCCTTCCGCGCCACCTACGAACCTTTCGTCTCCGCTCTGGCGAAGCACTTCATGCTGAAGTTGCCCCCTTGGCTGCCGGCCTCCGATGTCGACAACTGGCAGAGAAGCTCCCGCGGCCGCTCTGCCAAGAAGCTGGTCGAATCGGCTCCCGCGCAACCCCAGTAATGGCGGGCAGGTAAGGTGGACAAGCGCACTCCGCGCTTTAAAACGATGGAGCCTTAGCGTTGCTTGCTGGGCTCTTAACCCTGCGCCCGTAAATTCCGCAGATACCCACCGGAAGAACGCCTTCGTCTGATCAAAAGATGGCATCCACTAGACGTGATCTCATGCGAACATCTGCAATGGCGGCTGGAGCCGCTCTTATGACTTCGGCACAAACGGAGCAAGAACCTTCTACACTCCGGGGCGAGGTGCACGGCGAAGAGCTTCAGCTTCCGCCGTTGCACAATCCGACGGAGAGCTCGGGTGCGGTTCCGAACCCCGAACCTGTCTCAAAACGCATGGGCGTTGCTGTTGTAGGTATCGGCCATCTCACGATGGAGCAGATCTTACCCGGATTCGCGGAAGCAAAACATGTCCGACCCGTTGCCCTCATCAGCGGCGATGAGACGAAAGCGCGTACGGTGGCCGCAAAGTACGGCGTTCCGGACAAGAATCTTTACAGCTACAAGACATTTGACGAGATCAAGAACAATCCGGAAATCGAGATCGTTTATATTGTGCTGCCAAATGCCATGCACGCTGAATACACGGTTCGCGCCGCGGCTGCCGGTAAACACGTCTTGTGTGAAAAGCCGATGGCTACTTCGCGAGCGGAATGCCAGCAGATGATTGACGCATGCCACAAGGCCGGTCGGGAACTGATGATTGCTTATCGCATGCAGTACAACCATCTGCATCGTGAGCTCATCAAGATGACGCGTAGCCAGCAGTTTGGAGGCGTGCGTTTTATCTCCGCTGTCAACGGGCAGAACGATGCCCCGAACGGACAATGGAGACAAATTAAAAGTATGGCCGGCGGCGGATCACTGCCGGATGTGGGCCTTTACTGTTTGAACGCCTTCCGCTATCTTACGGGTGAAGAACCGTACCAAGTCACCGGACAGATCACGAAGCCGAACAACGATCCACGGTTCCGTGAAGTGGAGGATGTGTGCACGTTCGGTCTGCAATTTCCGTCCGGCATATTCGCTTCCGGAGCTGCCGGTTACAGCTTTCACGAGAACCGGCATCTGCGCATCATGTCTTCTGATGCGTGGTTTGGAGCTGATCCTGCGTTCGGCTATAACAATTTGACCCTGCAGCTTGGCCATAAAGTCGGTAAAGCAAACGCACTCGAAGAGCGACGCTACTCACCGCAAAATCAATTTGCCGTCGAGATGGATGACTTCGCCCAGCGCTTGCGACGAGGGAAAAAACCGTTTACTGGAGGTGAAGAGGGACTACAGGACCAAACGATCATCGAGGCAATCTACCGGTCAGCGGCAAACGAGGGGGCGGCCGTAGAGCTTCCACGTATAACAAAGCTCGACAGCACACGCGGCGAAATGATCGAGTTTGAGTCGTAGCTAATCATCCGGCACCTATCATGTCGCTAACTACAGAAGGCGCTACCTGCCAAAGCTGAGAACAAACAGCAGCCATGGGGCAATCAGCCGCGACCAGCCTCATAGTAAGTCGTGGGGAAGAAACGCCGCCGCGCGCGCTTCGTCTGATACCATGCTTTCGCGATGAATCGTAGAAGAGCCCTGAAATCCGCAGTGGCGGCCGGTGCTGCAGTTCTTGCTCGGCCAGCCATCTCTGCGCCCGACACGGGAGGCGGCCGTTTGAAGCAAGGTGTTTCTTATTGGACTTATCAGAAGTGGTTTACCCTCGATGAGCTTTGCAAGGAAGCCGTTCGCATCGGTCTCAAAGGCATCGATCTTGTTACGCCTGATCAGTACGCAATTGTCCAAAAGCACGGGTTGGTTCCGTCCATGACCTCCGGCACCGATCCCAACACGATCCCGATCGGCTTGAATCGCCTGGAAAATCACGATCGCGTTCTGGCAAGTCTGAAAAACGACATCACGCTTGCTTCCGCAGCCAAAGTGCCGAATGTTATTACCTTTTCCGGCAACCGCGGCGGCCTGCCCGACGCCGAAGGGCTTCAGAACTGCGCTGTGGGCCTCAACAAAATCAAAGCGTACGCTGAAGAGAAAAGCGTCACTATCAATCTCGAGCTGCTGAATAGCAAAGTCGACCACAAAGACTACATGGCCGATCACTCTGCCTGGGGCATCGAGCTCATGAAGCGCGTCAACTCGGAGCGCGTGAAACTGCTGTTCGACATCTATCACATGCAGATCATGGAAGGCGACCTGATCCGCACCATCCGTGAAAACATCGCTTTCTTCGGCCATTTCCACACCGGCGGCAATCCAGGCCGGCACGAGCTCGACGACACGCAGGAAGTGAACTGGCACGCGGTGGCCAAGGCAATCGCCGACACCGGCTACCAGGGATTCTTGTCTCACGAGTTTGTGCCGGTGGACAAACCCCCTATTCACAGCCTCGACGAAGCTTTCAAGATCTGTAGCGTTTAAAGTTTACTCGCGTCGCTTCTGTCGCAGGAAGTGCACGTAGGACTTCGCCGCCAGTCCGCCCACAATGATCAGGGCCAAAATCCGCGCGCTGCCCTTGAGTGAAAGCACAGCGGCCAGCGCCAGCACCGCATAGAGAATCACTGCTGTCCGGAAGCCAATCATTCGCTACTTGGCCGGCATGTTGTAGGCGAACGTAAAAGCTAGGCGCACTTGAAAGCCCTTGAAGTCGGCCGGCAGGGGAGGCAGCGGGTTCGACATGCTCATCCCTGCTATCGCTGCCCGATCGAGCGGCTCCGACCCCGAACTGTCACTCATGACGAGCTTTGGAATGGTGCCGCTGCGGTCGATCGAAAACTCCACCACCGTGCGGCCGCGCAACATCCCCATCCTGGCGCTTTCCGGCACTACCCGCCGCCAGTTCGCGCGCACAATCGTCAATATCGTCCGCAGGTAAGCTCGGAAGTCCGCCCCGCCTGGGTCGCTCTGCAGCTCGACTGCCGCATGCTGGGCCGGCGCTTGCCCCATCGATCCGGGGCTGCCGGGCACGCTCTCGTCCGGGCCGTCATCGCTAATGGAAAGCTGGCGGCTGTTCGGAGTTTGGGCTAGGCCGTTAATGGCCGCCTCGACCGTCGCCTTCGGCGGTGCCAGCTTGGGATGAGGGTTCGTGGGCGGGGCCGCATCAATATTCTGGAATGGACCTGCCGCCTGAGTTGCCTGCTGCGGCGCCGGCGCGGGCATGGCGGCCTGCAGGGCAGGGCCCGGTGCACTCTGGTTCACGGAAACTGCCGGCGGCTGGGGCAAAGCCCGGCTCGGTCCCGCGGATCGGGCGAGCACCTGCTTCGGTGGTTCAAATCGTCTTGCCGCCCGCGGCTTCGCTTCTTGCAGATCCGCCAGATCGATCTGTTTCGTGACCTTTTGCCGGTTGGGTGCCCGTTGCGTCATTACGTCTCGCGGCAGGTAAAGCGGTATACGCCTTAAGATTATTTCTCGGGAAGGCGCGTGACGCGAGCCAATCAGACTGGGCACACGCGTGCCAACCAGGAACAGGAAGATATGCAGCGCGATCGAAACGGCAAAGATAGCAGCCCACTGGGGTCGCGAGCGCTGATCTGGCCACTCAAGGAGTAGGTTCAGCTCATCTGCGGCTTCGAATGGTCTTGGAGACGATTTGCGCGTGCTCTTCAATCGTAACAAGGATCTCCTCGGCAACCCGCAGCGCTTTCGTTGCCTGCCAGCCGTCCACTTTAGGCTTCGACCGCCGCCTCACCGTGTCAATGAATGCAATCAGTTCGAGCTCCAACGGTTCGCCCCGATTCACGGCGAGCTGCTCAAACCCAATCTCGAGTTCGTTCGGTAATATGCGCAGACGGCTCAAATCCTGGCGCTGGTAATCGACCGACAAATATTCGCCAGGCTGAAACAGGCGCAGCTTTCGCACCTGCTCCGTCGAGACGCGGCTGGCCGTTAAGTTCGCCACACATCCCCCCGCAAAGGCCAGACGCACGTTTGCGATGTCTACCTTGGGCGAGAGCACGGAAATACCCGCCGCCCGAATCTCCTTCGGCATCTCGCCCATCAGGCTCAGCACGATGTCGAGGTCGTGAATCATCAAGTCGAGCACCACGTCCACGTCCAGGCTTCGCGGCGTGAATACGCTTAACCGGTGCACCTCAAAGAAAAGCGGTACCGTGCACTCCCGGCTCAATTCCTCCACCGCTGGATTGAACCTTTCCAGATGCCCCACTTGCAGGATTTGCCCGTTCTCTTCCGCCAGCCGCGTCAGACGCTCGCCGGCCTTCGCCGAGTCCGCTATCGGCTTTTCGATCAGTACATCTATGCCGGAGCCCAGCAGCAACCCGGCCACCGCTTCATGCGTGACGGTTGGCGTAGCCACGATAGCGGCGTCTATCCCTGCCGGAAGCTCATCCACTCGAGCAAAGGCCTGCGTCCCGTACTCATTTGCCAGTTGCTTTGCTCGTTCTTTATCGATGTCGACAACCGCCGCTATCTCCACGTCGGCTATCCGGCTTAGAACCCGCGCATGGTTGCGCCCAAATGCGCCGGCTCCCACCACCGCAATTTGAGTGGCTCCGTTCACTGCACGTTCTCGAGTGGTTCGAACGCCACCATGCTTATGCCTGCTTCGTTCGCTCGCCTCACCATGGCCGTTTTGTCGAGCAGTAAAGTCCGACCCGCATCCATCGCCAGCGCGGTTGTGCCTGTCTCGATCATTGTGTCGATCGTCGTCAGGCCGGCCACCGGAACATCGAACAATAAATGAGCCCGGCCGTTCGAAGCCTTCACCAGACGCAGCGCACGGCCATTCACCAGCGAGGCTGCGCGCCGCAACATAGCATCCGTACCTTCCATGGCTTCGGCTGCGACGCAGGCCCGCTCGCTGATCGCCACACTCTGCCCCACATCTGTCGCTGCCAAAGCGGATGCTACCCGCCGCCCGTATCGGATATCATCCTCTTCCTCTTTTGTCGGCTTGCGCTTTGTGAGAACTCCTGTCGGTGCCAGTAGCGGTTTTAGCAGCCGCGTCGAATCCACCAGCTCGATGCCTTCGTCTCGCAGCACGCGCTGTATGCCGCCAATTAAGGCCGCAGTGTTCTTCTCCTTCAACGACGCCAGCAGCTTCACCAGTTTCCAGTCCGGCACTATGCCCGAGAACAAGCTCACGTGCTTCACTTGTCCGGTCATCATCACTTCCGTGACATTCTCGTGCTTCAGTAGCTCGATCAGCTTTCCGAGTTGCCCGATATTGACCCAGTGGAACGATGCCGCTAGGCTCTGCAGCTCTGCATCTGCTTCATTCTCGATCGCGATCACTGCTACTTCGTGGCCTTCGCGCTGAGCGGTTTTGAGCGCGAGCAGCGGGAAGCGGCCATTGCCCGCGATCATCCCGTATTTCACAGCCGCCGCCTCACTTCACAAAGCCGCGTTGCGAGCTGCGGATGAATTCCAGCAGTTCCGCCATTTCCTGTGTGGGTGGCACTTCTTCCTCGATGCGCGTAAGAGCTTGCGTGGTATTCAATCCAGCGCGAGTCAGAATCCGGAAGGCATTCTGCAAAGGTTCGATCGCTTCCGCGGTATATCCGCTCCGCTCTAGTCCCACTTTGTTTGCGCCAAACACTTCCGCCTTGTGCTCGGTTGCGGTGATCGAATAGGGCATCACATCCTGCTTCACTACGCTGTTGCTGCCCACCATCGCATGCCTGCCGATCCGGCAGAACTGGTGTATCGCGCAGAGCCCGCCGATATTGGCGAAATCTTCTACCGTCACATGTCCGGCAAAGGTCACTCCGTTTGCCAGAATGGTGTGGTTCCCGATCCGCACATCGTGCGCCACATGCACATACGCCATCAGCAGATTGCCATCGCCGATCGAGGTGATCATTCCGCCGCCTTCGGTACCGCGGTTAATCGTCACAAACTCGCGAATCGTGTTGCGATCTCCAATGCGCGTCTCTGAGGGCTCGCCCTTGTACTTCTTGTCCTGCGGCGCAACTCCGCACGCGCAGTAAGGATAGAAGAGATTGTCCTTGCCGATCGTCAGCTTGCCTTCCAGATAGACGTTTGCCACCAGTCGCGTGCGCGCACCCACCGTAACACCACTGCCGATTACGCAGAACGGTCCTACTTCAGCTTCACGAGAGATGTTTGCGTCGGGATCGACGATTGCGCTCGGATGAATCGCCACTGACCTTCAGACTGCTTCCCGGTCTGTGAGCTTGCACATCAGAGTTGCTTCCGCTACTGCTTGACCATCCACTGTTGCCACTCCACGCATCTTGGCAACACTGTGCTTAAGGCGCAGAATACTCACCTCAATCCGCAGTTGATCGCCTGGCACCACAGGCCTGCGGAACTTAGCCTCGTCGACAGACGCCAGAAACATGATCTTGCCGCGTACATGCGGCGCCACGCTGCCCACCAGGATGCCCCCGATCTGGGCCATAGCCTCGATGATTAAAACTCCCGGCATCACCGGAAATCCGGGGAAGTGCCCCGCGAAATGCGGCTCATTCACCGTCACATTCTTGATCCCGATTATCGATTCGGGCGTGATCTCGAGAATGCGATCCACCATCAGCATGGGGTAGCGATGCGGTAATTCCGCACTGATCTCTTGAATGTCAAGCGATGGCATGGATAGGTGGGAAGCCGTTATTATAACAGTCAAATGCAGCCGCTTCTCCGTTACGCGAAAAGCAGGAAAGAAGAGATCATCGGTGCCATAGAACAGATGGTCGAGTGCGAATCCCCAAGTGATTCGCCAAAGCATGTAAACCGCTACGTTGATCTAATCATCGAACACGCCCGCGACATAGCTGTTCCCAAATTGATCAAATCGGACAAATACGGAAGGCATCTGCGTCTTGAATTTAGGCTTCCCGGACAGGGAAAGGACGGGCAGATACTCGGGGTCGGTCACTCCGATACCGTCTGGCCGCTGGGTACTTTGCAATCGATGCCCTACCGGCGCGCAAAAGGCCGGCTTTGGGGACCCGGTGTACTGGACATGAAGTCCGGTATTGTTTTTTTCATTTATGCAGCCCGGGCTTTACGGGACCTCGACATCCCAGTGAAGCGAAAAGTCGCCATGCTTATCGTTTCCGACGAAGAGGTCGGCAGCAGGCACTCGCGTTCCCTGACTGAAGCCGAGGCGAAGAAGAGCAGCTGCGTTCTGGTGCTTGAACCCGGCTCTGCTTTGACTGGACGGCTGAAAACGGCACGAAAGGGAATCGCCGGTTATCGCGTAACCGTGAAAGGCCGGGCCGCGCACGCCGGCATCGATTTCAGCAGCGGTGCCAGCGCTATCGTCGAACTTGCGCGTCAGATCGATCGAATGGCAAACTTCACCGATCTCGAAAGCGGAGTCACCGTCAATCCGGGCGTGATCAGCGGCGGCACCCGCACGAATGTCACCGCAGCCGAAGCTATTGTCGACGTCGATGTCCGCGTCAGGCGCTTGAAAGATGCGGGCGCCATCGACCGCAAATTCCGCACTCTTCGCCCGTTTGACAAACGATGTGAAATCCAGGTGGAGGGCGGCCTGAATCGTCCGCCGATGGAGCGCAGCAAAGCGGGGGTTGCACTCTTCTCCAAAGCAAAGCAGATCGGGGCCGAGATGGGAATGGATCTCGAAGAGTCGTCCACCGGCGGCGGATCCGACGGAAATTTCACCGCTGCCTTAGGGGTGCCTACGCTCGATGGCTTGGGCGGGGTTGGCGAGGGCGCTCACGCAGTAAACGAAAGCATCTTGATCGACCGTATTGCCGATCGTACTGCCTTGCTAGCCGGCCTGCTTAGTCGTCTCTAGCTGCCCTTCGATCTGCACGAAAGGCGACCGCGTCAGGTCGTTATTGAAGTGTGCGATCAGCTTATTGGCCGCAGTCGCGCCGACAACTCTGATCAACTCTTCCTTTGGCGTTTGCCGCACCCGCTCCAGACTTCCTAAAGTACGCAGCAGCTTTTCAACGGTCTTCGGACCTATCCCAGGCACCTCATGCAGCTCCGAAGTGAGTCGCTGGGCGTTTCGCCTTGTCCGGTGAAAAGTGACGGCGAAGCGGTGCGCTTCGTCACGAATCGACTGCACCAGATGCAACATCGGTGAGAATTTGTCGAGAATGATCGGCTCGTCTTCCTGGCCGTAGACGTAGATCCATTCCTCGCGTTTAGCGATCGATGCCAGCGGCTGATACGTAATGCCAATCGCCTCGAGAGCCTCGGCCGCGGCATGCAGCTGCCCCAGACCCCCGTCAACCAGCACCAGACTAGGGAATGGCAGTTGCTCTTGCTGCAGCTTTGAGTAGCGTCGCGTAATCACTTCGCGCATCGAAGCGAAATCATCGTTGCCCACTACGGTCCTGATGATGAATTTGCGGTAATCTGCCTTCTTCATCTTCCCGTCTTCCCAAACCACCATGCTGGCGACCTTGTCGGTCCCCTGAATGTGCGAGATATCGAAGCACTCTATGCGTCGCGGCGGCTCGGGAAGGTTCAAGGCATCTTGCAGGGCAACTTTGATCGAGTCCGACGACGGTTTCATCACCCGAAAACGCTGGTCGAAACTATGCTTGGCGTTCGTCTCCACAAGCGCCAGCATGGCCTTCTTCGATCCACGCTGCGGAGTCACAATTTCGACCCGCCGGCCACGCCGTTCGCTCAGAAACTCTTCGAGTTCTTCTCGTTCTTCAAAGTCAGCAGGCACGTGCATGATGCCGGGGATATAAGCGCTGTTGAGGTAAACCTGCTTGAGTAGTGCGCCAAAGAACTCTGACGGATGAAAATCGTGCTGATCTTCCCAGAAGAACTCCCGGCGATCGACAATCCTGCCGCGCCGCAAATGAAAGAGATTCACCGCCACCAGTGGGGGCTCGGCGTGATAAGCGAAAATGTCGATGTCGTCACCTTCCGCCGCAGCCATTTTCTGCTTCTGCTCCATCTCGCGCACGGTCGACATCAGGTTGCGCAGGCTCGCCGCCTCTTCGAAGCGCATATCTTCCGCCGCGGCTTGCATCCGCTTTTCCAGTTCATCCGCCAGGTCGCGATGCCGTCCTTCCAGAAACAAGCGGACATCCCGCACCGCAGCCTTGTACGCCTCGTCAGTCGTCAGCCCCGGAGTGCACGGGCCGAGGCAGCGATGAATGTGATACTCCAGGCAGGGATGCGTGTACTTCTTGTTGAGGTCGAGCTTGCAGGACGGAACCTTGAAGTGCCGGTGAATGAAATGCACTAGCCGGTGCGCTAAATTACCCGGAAAATATGGTCCGTAGTAACCTGCTCCGTCTTTGAAGATACGACGCGTCACGTACACGCGCGGATACTTCTCGTTCGTGAGCTTGACATAAGGAAATGTTTTGTCGTCGCGCAGCAGAATGTTGAAGCGCGGTTGATACTGCTTGATGAGATTGTTTTCGAGGGCGAGCGCTTCCTTGTTGTTATCGACCTCGATGAAGTCGATATCGCGTGCTTCCGCGATCAGGCTTCCTGTCTTTGCGTCGGCTAGCCGGTCTTCGTTGAAATAACTTCGGACCCGGCTTCGCAGGTTTTTGGCCTTACCGACATAAAGAACTTTCCCCTGTCCGTCCTTGTAGAGGTAAACGCCCGGTTCGAGAGGAAGCTGCGCTACTTTTTGCTTTAATACGCTCCTGGCGTCTTCCATTTTTGGCAGCTTATAATTTGATTGTGACACGTAGATTGCGCCTGTTCCTTCTGCTCGGCGCATTTATCTCAGCGACTTCAGCTGTCGCTCAACAGCCCTCTGCTCCGCCTACGCAAAACGTACCGGACGAGTCAAATCTGCCTGAAGAGGACGAGACGGTCGCCCCCGAGAAGTTCGTGCTCAATCCGCTTGAGTCGGAACGCAATATCAGGGTAGGGAATTACTACTGGCACAAAGGAAAGATGCGGGCGGCACTCAAGCGCTATGAGTGGGCTACCAGGTACAATCCGAGCTCAGCCGAAGCGTTTTTCAAAGTAGCCGAGGTAGAGGACAAACTTCAAAACAAAGAGGCTGCCCGGATAGCGCTACAAAAGGTTGTCGATCTGGCTCCCGATACGAAGCTCGGACGCGAAGCCAAGAAGAAGCTGGGAAACAAAAGCTAACGATTTTGAGTTGAGTTTCTGTTGCTCTCGAGCGTCTGATGCCACATGGCTTTGAGCAGTTCACCTACGCCGCGATCCCAGTCTGGAAACAGATCGACGTGATGCACTTTCTTCGCGATATCCCGCGGTATCTGGCACTCGTCTAAGCGCACCGGCAAGAGGAAGATGCTCTCCGTCGGAACGGAGGAAGCGACGCTCAGCGCATAAGACAACTCGCATTGAAAGTGCCCGCGCTTGGTCGCGGACTGCCGCGAAAAGCAGCTAACAAAAAACTCTGATAGATCGATAGCCCGTTCAATGGCGCGCGCCCAGTTCTGCCCGGGTAAGAGTTTTTCCTGATCCATCCACGGTTCAAAGCCGGCTTTCTGCAGCGCCAGGTAGAGGCGCTTAACGGCCACGCGATCCTCCTCGGCATAGGCCAAAAACACTCGGGTGCGGCCATTCGGCTGGAAGGCTACCTTGTTTGCTCTGTCTAACTTGAAACTGCCAAGTCCATCGATTTCAATGGCGGCGCCTTCCCGGAGATAGTGGTCGATCAGTTGAAGCAGCGCCTTCGAGCGAACGCTACGAGTCACGGCCTCTCCTGGACGAGGCAGCCTTTCGAGGCTTTTCCGAAGGCCTCAGCTCTTTCAGCAGCCGGTGAACGAGAGAGTCAACTTCGTCCGCCGCCTTAGCTTGCGAACGATGCAATTGCCGGGCAAGGCTACGGGTCAGATCCAGTTTGTTCATCGCCCAAAGTATTTCGCTTCTGAGCGATGCTTTGCAGCCGAGAGATGCCGGCCCCGTTGTATCTGATTGGTAGGCAGTAAACTTGCTGAGTTGAGCTTTTTGTGACTTCTGTGACTGTTAATGACAAAGGAGAAACGATGCTGGAACTGAGTCCGTATATCACCTTCAAGGGCAACTGCCGGGAAGCCATCGAATTTTACAGGACTGCTTTGGACGCCGAAGTTTTATTCATTCAGACCGTGGGTGAATCGCCAATGTCGAACATGGGGCCTGCGGAGAACATCATGCACAGCAGTATTCAAGTCGGAGCTACCAGGATCATGATGAGCGACGACATGAGGCCGGATCCAGCTGCAGGCGGCGGAAATATCAGCCTGGCTTTGGGATTGAAAGACCCGGAGCGGGCAAAACAACTGTTTGCAAATCTAACAAACGGTGGCTCTGTAACCATGCCGCTCCAGAAGACCTACTGGGCGGAAGCTTTCGGCATGTTAACCGACAAATTCGGAGTCGTTTGGATGGTCAACTGCGAAGGGCCGCAATAAAGTACATCCGTTTTCGGTTGCCGCCTAGGCCGTGAATAAATCGCCTTACCAGGGCAGCACTTCGCCCTGATGGAAGAAGCCGCCCGTTGGTCCGCTCTCATCCAGCAGCGCCAGCGACACTCCGGTCTTAGCGCCTTCCGGTAATTCCATCGGCGCAGCGTCTGTTCCCATATCAGTCTTCACCCAGCCAGGATGCGCTGAGTTCACCTTGATTTTAGTGCCTTTCAGCTCGTGCGCCAGGTGAATGGTGAACGCATTTAAGGCAGCTTTGGACGAATCGTAAGAGAGCGCTTTGAAGTTGTAAATCGGGCTGCGCGGGTCGGCATGCAAAGCTTGGGAGCCGAGAATGCTCGACATGTTCACGATCCTGCCGGCCGCGCTCTTCTTGAGCAACGGGAGTAGCGCTTGCGTCAGCGCAATGGGAGCAAAGAAGTTGGTTTCGAAGGTGTCGCGTAGGGATTTTGCCGTGGTGGCACTAACGCTTGTACCTTGGAAACCGTCAACAGAGATACCGGCATTGTTGATAAGAATGTCCAATTTGCCGAAGTTCTTTTCCAGAAAGGCGATTGCGTCGGCATAGCCGCTCTGATCCGTGACGTCCAGCTTAAGAGACCGAACGTCCAGCCCCTCATGCCTGAGTTTCTCAGCGGCGGCTTCGCCTTTGGCCTGGTCGCGCGCTGCCACAACGACTGTGACTCCTTGTTGAGCCAGCTGTTTTGCCATCTCGTATCCCAGACCTTTGTTGCCGCCGGTGATCAGGGCCACTTTTTTTGCATTCGCCATACCCGTATAGATTGGAAGCGGGGCCCAAAGATTCAGCGCAATGGGCGGCAGCGCCCCGAATCGAAGACTACTCGGTCCGCAGGACTTCAAGCGGACGCTGATCGAGAATCTTTGTACTGGCCAGCCATCCGGCTATATTTGCCAGCAAAGCTGTTCCGATGACTGCCGCCAGCAGTGCGAGCCACTCAAAGTCGAAATGCGTATTGATAAAGCGGTCGGCGATGATTCCGGTGAATAAGTTGGCGAGGATGCCGCCTACCAGACCTGCTACCGCGCCGAGTACCGAGAACTCGACCGAAAAGATGCTCATGATACGGCGGCGAGTCGCTCCGAGTGCTTTGAGGATCGCGACCTCGCGCAGTCGCCGGTAGCGTGTACCGGCGATGCTGGACGAAAGAATAACAACACCGGCCAGGATCGCAAAACCAGCCAGGAAGCGTATGACCAGCGCCACCTGATCAACCGCCTCCTGAATACGTGTTAGCACGTCCGCAAGATTCATTACGGTCACGGTCGGGTAGTTTTCAAACAGCGCTTCTTCGATGGCAGGGATCCTTGGCGGGTCAACGTGTACCGCACCGTAGTAGACCACCGGAAGCGACCCGAGCGCGCGCTGCGGGAAGACAAGGTCGTATCGCACGGCCGCGCGTTGATCACGGCGGAAGATGGCCACCAGAGGTGAAGTAATTGTCCGGCCGGCCATCTGAAACTGCAGGCGATCCCCGAGTTGCAGACCAAAATCGCGCTGGGCTTGCTCCGAGACGGCAATCACCGGTTCAGTAGAATCGGGCTGCCACCAACTGCCTTTGCGGATCGATATACCGTCCGGAAGCTTGCCGGCGGTGGTGATCCGAATGGTTTGCAGGTCGTCCCTGCGCTCTTTGCTCAACTTAAGATTGCCGGTGGGAACACCGTTGTTCCCCAGCATTCGGGCTACGATGTAGCCGACGAGCTGTACTTTCCCTTCAACCCCAGGTTGCGCTTCGACCAATTTGCTCACCCCACCCGAATCCCGAACGTCGAGCAGAAAAAGATTACCTTGGCGGCCAGGCCCTTCGCTCGTCACTTCGTGAAGCACAGTTCTCTGCAGTAGGTAGGTAGTCAGCGTAAACATCACGCCAATACCGAGCGCGACCAAAACCGAGCGGGCCTGATTTCCGGGGCGATAGAGGTTAGCGAGACCGTGCCGCAAGGAGGAAGGCAGGCTGCGACCGGCAGACCGGACGATCAAGCGCATCAAGAGCAACAAAAGGGAGGCGATCGCGGCCAGCAGGAGAATACTGGTTAGTAAACCGGCCATGAAATAGCCGCCCATTCGCCACGAACCGCTCAGCCACACAGCGATGCCGTAGAACCCGAACAGGATGATCGCCACGCCGGCCCAACTCGGAACCTTGTCGCGCCAGTGTGTCCGGCTTTCTTCGGAAGCGTCGCTCATGTTGCGTCGCAGAACCAGACTCGGGCGCACGTTACGCACGCTGAGTAGCGGTGGAAGGGTAAAAAGTAAAGTCGCCAAGACCCCGAGGCTCATCCCCTGCAAGCTAAAGGACCAATCCCACGGAACCTCGGGCAACAACGCGAATACGCGTTGGATCAGCCATGGAAAAGACTTCTGGACTAGTGCTCCGACAGCCACTCCAAGCACGCCGCCCGCGATGCCAAGCCATAGCGTCTGGAGAAGATAGATCTGCATGATCTGGCCCGCCCGCGCGCCCATAGCTTTCATCACGGCGATCGTGTCCATATGCTGCTGCAAGTGAGAATACATAGCCATGGCAACGCCGAGTGAGCCGACAATCAAGGCGATCAGACTGATAAGGCTCAGGAATGTTGTTGTGTTATCGAGCGCTTTGCCAACAACCGGGCTACCTTCGCGATAGTCACTGAGGAAGACTCGGTGAACCGTGTTCTTGATCTGATCCTTGATGCCATCGAGATCTGCACCCGGCCCGAGTTTAAAAAGGAAACGCTGCGCTGCCCGGCTTCCGAACTGCACGAGCCCGCTTCGCTCGAGACCGGAGCGGCTCAGCAAAACTCTCATGCCAGGACCAAAACCAGAGGCCAGCCGGTCGGGCTCCGAAGTGACGGTTCCGGTAATAGTGAAATCCTTGCCGCCGAGCCGGATGGTATCGCCCGGTTTTACCTTCATCCGCATCTCTAGCTCAGGCGTGACAACGGCCGAACTATCCGCAGCGAGTAGTTGAGCGAGAGGCTGGCTGGGTTGCAAACCGATCTTGCCGTAGAAGGGGTAAGCAGCAGGATCGACGCTTTTGACGGAGACCATTTGCGGCGTGTGCTGGTCTCTAGAAGCCGACATCGAAACGGTCTCAGTGACACGCGTTACTTTGCCATTAGCTGCTCCGATGGTTTCAATCCTTGAGACTTGTGAGGCATCGAGTACATCCCAGGTCTGAGCCTGGAGGTCGGCCGCGATCAGCTGCTTGGCATTGCGCAACAGCATGCCGCGGAAGGCATAACCGAATCCTTTCACCCCGCTCAGGGCAGCTACCCCGACAGCAACAGCGAGAACGACAAAAGTGAACTTGGCCGGAGCAGCCCGGAGCTCCCGCCAGCCAATCTTGGAAGCAGTGCGTAGTCCGAACCGAGTTCTCGGAAGAGCTTGCGGTTCAGCGAGTCGAGCGCTCATACCTCGACGGCGCTGGCCGTCAGCGTGTCGCTCAGAATTCGACCGTCTTGCAATGTGATCACGCGATCGGCGTACTCGGCGAGGCGGCTATCATGCGTTACCAGAACAAGTGTGGTTTCCTCTTCCCGGTTCATCTGCAGGAGAAGGTCGAGCACCTGCTGTCCGTTGGCTGAATCGAGATTTCCTGTCGGCTCGTCCGCCATCAGGATTGGTGGCCGGGTGATGAACGCGCGCGCCAACGCGACCCGCTGTTGCTCCCCGCCCGATAGCTGAACCGGATAGTGGTGCATCCGGTTCTCCAAACCGACTCGCTTCAGCAACTCTCTCGCCCGTTTTTCTGCGTCGCCGCTGTACCCGGTCAGTTCTGCCGGTAGCAGCACGTTCTCTTCGGCGGTGAGAGTGGGCACGAGCTGATAGGACTGAAAGACGAAGCCGATCTTTCGGCCACGGAGCTGGGCAAGTGCATCTTCACGGAGATCCTGGATCTCGGTATCATCCACCAGAATGCGCCCGGAGGTGACTGTATCGAGTCCCGCCATCAGGCCGAGAAGAGTGCTCTTACCGCTGCCGGATGCACCCATAATGGCGACGAACTGAGTTCGCGGAATGACGAAGCTGACATTCCGCAATATTTCGACGCGGTTCGAACCATTGTTTATTGTCTTCGAGAGTCCGGCGACTTCGATAGAGTTCTGTCCCAGGGAACGCATGTCAATCTTAGGATTGTGACGAGAAGAAGGCCTTTCCTTTTTATTCTGGCAGCTTGCCTGGCAGCGGCAGGCATTTCAACTTCATGTGGATCGCAGACCAGAACCCCTACAAAGGAAGAACGTTCGGAACGCGCCGGCGGTTCCGCAATTGAGCCCGCTCCCGCTCCGGCCCGCCCGTCACCCGAGAACGATGCACGGCGGACGATCGTCACCTTTGGAGACAGCTTGACCGCCGGAGTCGCAGGAAGAAGCTATCCCGATAATCTGCAAGACTTGCTCGATCAAAACGGATTTGACTTGCGGGTTGATAATCAAGGCGTCAGCGGAGATACAACAACCGACGGATCGGCCCGCATCGAAAACGTTATCGCGGAGCATCCTGTCTTAGTGGTCCTAGAGTTTGGAGGGAACGACGGGCTGCGCGGCATTCCGATCGACTCCACGCGCGCGAACCTGGAACGCATGATCACACGGCTACGCGAGGTGAAGATTCCGGTCGCACTACTGGGTATTACTCTGCCGCCCAACTACGGTCCCGAGTATGTACGGCCGTTTACCGCGATGTTTCCGCAGCTCGCCGCGAAGTATCATCTCCGCCTGATTCCGTTTCTGTTGTCGAATGTGTATCAACATCCGGAGTTAATGCAGCCGGATGGTATTCATCCGAACGGCGAGGGAAACAAGGTAGTAGCGGGAGATGTGTATAGAGTAATCGAGCCGATGTTAGCCGGACAAAAACGAAAGCCGGGACGCTAGCATCCCGGCTAAAAGAAAAGCTAAGAAGGTGTTAGTTCGGCAAGAGAACGGAATCGACTACATGAATGACGCCATTCTTCTGCATTACGTCAGCTTGCGTTACGGTGGCAGTTCCGCCCTTTTCATCCTTTAATACGACGTTGCTGCCTTCGAGCATAGCGGTTATGGTGCCGCCCTCCACGGTCTTCAACTGGGCTTGTCCGCCAGCCTGCTTGATCATGCCAACCAGCTTCTTTGAAGTGACACGGCCGGCTACCACATGATAGGTGAGTACTTTCTTGAGCTGGTCCTGATTCTCAGGCTTTAGCAGGGTATCCACGGTACCAGCCGGCAGTTTCGCAAATGCCTCATTAGTGGGAGCAAACACCGTGAACGGCCCGTCTCCCTTGAGCGTGTCCACAAGACCGGCCGCTTTGACGGCGGCTACGAGGGTTGTGTGATCCTTCGAGTTGACAGCGTTGTCGACAATGTCTTTCGTCGGATACATGGCGGCGCCACCGACCATCGGCATATTGTCCTGGGCAATGGCGCCTAAGCTCATTAGCGAAAGCGCGGCCAGGCCTACAGCAAATTTAAGTTTCATTTGTATTCTTTTCTCCTCCGATACAATCCGGTTCTGCGTAAAGGTACGAGAATCGTCTTCTAAGTGGATGGACGAGAAATCAACAATGACTTATTTCTTTGCCGGAGAAACATCTGAGCGATGAGTGACCAACTAATACACCTGCGGCGGGAGTTAGGCTTACGGGACTTAGTTTTATTTAATTTAGCTGCTTTGATTAGTACTCGTTGGATCGGCGTTGCGGCTCACGTAGGGCCCGGTGCAATCGTTCTATGGCTGCTTGCGGCCGCGTTTTTTCTTGTTCCTTGCGCTTTCGTTGTGGCTAACCTGTCCCGGCGCTTTCCACAAGAAGGCGGCCTTTATATCTGGACACGAGAAGCGTTCGGCCCATGGCATGCGTTTTCCTGCGGCTGGTTCTACTATCTCAACAATCTATTCTGGATTCCCGGCGTTCTGGTCTCGATGGTTGGCATGATCACTTACTCATTTAGCGTTCGTTTGGCAGATCTAGCCGAAAATCCCCGGTACGTTCTCCCTTGCGCGCTGGTTCTACTCAGCGTCACGATTTTTGCGAACTATCTGGGTCTGGGAGTGGCGAAATGGCTCGACAATTTTGGAGCGATCGGCGGCTACTTCATAGCCGGACTCTTAGTAGTCGGCGCGATGGCAGTCCTGCTCACTAAAGGTTCGGCAACGCATTTTGACCTCATCCCGAAGTTGGACACGGACAAACTGAATTTCTGGTCTCAGTTAGCCATGGCTATGACCGGCCTGGAACTCAGTCCGATTCTTTCCGGTGAGATCCGAAATCCGAGGCGAAGTGTTTTCCGTGCGACTTGGATCAGTGCGGCGCTCGTGGTCGGGTTCTACGTTTGCACGACGAGCTCGCTCCTGATCATCATGCCGCCAGAGCGGATCAGCACCGTCACCGGTCTAGCGCAGGTAAGCCAACAAGCCGCGACGGTTCTTCGGTGGCCCTGGTTGCCGCTGGCCATTGGGACCGGCATTTTGCTCAGCGTAGGGGGCCAGCTTGGAACCTACGTAGGCGCCTGCGCCCGCCTTCCTTTCGTGCTGGGCATTGGGCATTTCCTTCCGGCGGCATTCGGCAGGCTTCACCCGCGCTACGCTACGCCCTCGGTTTCGATACTGGTATTGGGTATCGGCTCAGCTGTGCTCCTGATCATCAGCCAGCTGGGCGAGACTTTTCGAGGAGCGTACCAGGTAATGGTAGACATGACGGTCATCTCGCTCTTCATCCCTTTCTTATATCTTTTTGCGGCAGCCTGGAAGTTTGGGCAGAGGGTTCCCGCTATTTGTGGATTCGCAGTCTCGGCTCTTGCAATCGTATTTTCTTTCCTACCGACGGCGGATGTCCGATCCGTTTGGGGCTTCGAATTGAAGCTGGGGGGCGGGTTAGTTCTTCTCTCTTTACTTGCTCGTTGGTGTTACGTCTATTACCGGGCGCGAGCAACGACGGCGGAGAGCCGATGATAGTTACTGAATGAGCTATCCCGATTCCGTTCGCTACCTCTACTCGCTCGGGAACGAACTCAAAGCTGGAGCAAAGTTTGGACTTGAACGGATGCAGAGTCTGCTCAGGGCGCTTGGCGATCCGCAGAAAGATCAGCGTTTCATCCACATCGCAGGGACGAACGGCAAAGGCTCAACCGCGGCCATGATCGCCAGCATTCTTTGTCAGGCGGGCTTGCGGACCGGTCTGTACACTTCTCCTCATTTAATCGAACCCACGGAACGCATTCAGATCGATGGTGAAGAGATCAGCGCCGAAGCATTCGCCGCGGCTTTCAACACTGTGCACAGTGCCGCTGAGTCGCTTGTGCGGACAGGAGAGATCGACGCGCATCCTTCTTACTTTGAGACCGTGACGGCCATGGCACTCCTGGTATTCCGCGACCGCACACAAATCAGCGTCATCGAAGTAGGTCTCGGCGGAAGGCTCGATGCAACAAACGTGATCGCGCCCGAGTTGTGCGTTATCACTCCCGTCTCCTTCGACCACGAGGCGTTCTTGGGCAATACCTTAGAGTCGATCGCAGGCGAAAAAGCGGGAATCTTAAAAGGCGGCGTTCCCGTTGTGATGATGCCGCAGGAGAACGCGGCGGAGGGCGTGATCGCCAGGCGCGCCGAAGAGCTTGGCTGCAGAATCATCCGGACGGCTGAGTTGGACGTTCAAAACGTATCTGTCAATGCAAACGCCTCGAGCTTCGATATCAGCGGCCTGCACTACCAATGTTCCTTACCGGGCAGGCATCAGATCGAGAATGCCAAAGCGGCCATCCTCAGTGCTCGCGAGCTGGGTGTTACGCAACGGGCAATCGCGGCAGGGCTGCGGCAGGTACGCTGGCCAGGCCGGCTTGAACTCGTTTCGCAAGATCCCGACACTTTTTTGGATGGCGCTCACAACCCGGCAGGCGCTAAGGTTCTGGCACAGTACCTCCGCGAGTTTTTCGCCGGACGCCCCATCTGGCTGGTGTATGGCGCGATGCGCGATAAAGCGGTCGAAGAGGTGACGGAGGAACTGTTTCCACTGGCGACAAAGCTGATTTTGACGGTGCCCGACATGGCGCGGGCGCTGCGTCCCGAAGCCCTACTCCAGATGACCGATCGGGCAGACGTGACCGTTATCGGCAGTGTGCGCGAAGCGATCGAGGAGACCCGGCTCGCGCCGCGCGATGCAGCTATTTTCTTCACCGGTTCACTTTACCTGGTGGGCGAAGCGCGAAAGTTACTGATCCACCGGTAGCGGCTGTAACCATAATTCACACAGCCATCCGTTTGCAATGCGTCACTTCCTCCGGCCATTCTCGTCTTACTGGCGACAAGTATGAATACGGTACAGCAACGTTCACTGACCCTGCTCTGGAATAGTTCTTCCGGTTGGAGTGATTCCGATAAGGCGCGGCTGTCGGTGGAAGCGATTTTGGCCGGTGACGGATCGCAGGTAGACGTCCGGCAGGTCGAGCGCGGGATGGACATAGTGGAAGAGAGCAGGGGAATCGTGGCGAGCGGCGCGGACGTGCTGATTGCGGCAGGTGGTGATGGCACGATCAACGCTGCGGCTTCCGCTTTGATCTACCAACCAACGGCGCTTGGTGTGATCCCCGCGGGAACCCTGAACCACTTCGCCCGCGATCTGGAGATCCCGCTCGAAGCCGACGAAGCCGCTCACCTGGCGGTGCATGGACGCGTGATCACGGTGGATGCAGCGTCGGTAAACGGCCGGATTTTCATCAACAATTCCGTCCTCGGTCTCTTCCCCAATTACCGGACGGCGCGAGAAGCCTGGGAGCGCCATGGCTTCGGCCGTTCTCGTCTGGGCCGCTTCATTGCCATAGTGGCCTCGGTCTGGAAAGTCTTTTGGCGCTTGCCTCACCTGACTGTTTCGCTGACCGTTGAAGGGCGAAAGCGGACATTGAGAACGCCATTCGTACTCGTCGGCAACAATGAACACCGGATGGAGGGGCTTGCGTTAGGCAGCCGGAGCAGTCTGGACCGCGGCAAGCTGTGGGTCTATGTGATGCGCTCTTGTAGCCGGTGGCGCTTACTACGAATGGTGGTGGGCCTGGTGCTCGGTCGGGCGCCCCGGGAATCTATATTCGATATCTTCCCGGCCTCGGAACTCACCATCGAGTCCAAGCGGCGACACATCGGGGTGGGGATCGATGGAGAAATGGCGCGCATGGAAACTCCGCTGAATTATAAATGCTTGCCCGGAGCGCTGCGCACCGTGGTACCTTGGCCGACTCAGTTAACCGACCATTCCGAAAACTGATGCGCGTCATCGCTCACATCTCTGATTTACATTTCGGTTACAACGATGCGCTTCTCGCCCGATCGCTCAGCCAGACCCTGACAGAGCTTAAGCCGGATGTCGTGGTTGTCTCGGGCGATCTTGTCGAGCATGCAACGGACGCCGAATTCTTGAGTGCGCGCAAGTTTCTGGATACTCTGCCCCAGCCGCAGATCATCGTGCCCGGCAATCATGACCTGCCTTTTTACAATTTGTTGCGCCGCGTGACCGAGGGGCTTGAAAAGTATCATCGCTTCATCACCGAAGAGCGCGAACCGGCTTTTGTCGACCAGGAGATTGCGATCGTGGGAGCCGACAGTGCTCACCTCTTTCCGGTTAAGGGCGGCAAGATCACTGATTCTCAGCTAGATGAACTGGTTACGCTCTTTTCGAAGTTTCCAGCGGGTCTGATTCGGGTTCTGGTTACTCATCATCCATTCGATCTGCCGGAGCCCTCAAATCCGCATCTGCTGATCGGACATTCTCGCCGGGCGGTAACTCGCCTGGCACCGGTGGTCGATATCCTGCTTGCCGGACATGTTCACTTAAGCTCTACTGGCAGCACGAGTAATCGCTACAAACTGGAAGGCCATGCGATGGCATTTGTGCAGGCTGGAACCGCCATCTCCGACCGTAATAAGGGCGAAGCAAACTCATTCAATCTCATCCAAACGGGTTGCACTACGAATGAAGAGAAGCAGGTGATCGTACACCGTTACTCCTGGTCGAAAGAACACGGTGGTTTCCGCTGTACGGACTCAAAAGAGTACCGGCTTGGGAAACAGGGCTGGGCCGAGTTCCTGGCAGCAGGTCAAGAGTCGCGGTCAAAGGAACTCTAAGGCGCCGCGGTGCACGGAAAGCCTTCGAGCGACCCTCTCGTAAAATAAAGCCTGCATGTCCTGGCTGCGCGGCGCACTGATCGCCGACCCTGCAATTATCCTGGCGACGCTGTTATACGGGACCGTCAGCCTGATTCTCTCGTTCCTCGATAAGGCGCGCAACGGTATTGCCCAGCATCGGGTAGCGCAGGCGTGGGCCAGAGCTCTGCTACGCGTGAGCGGAGTACGCGTGAATGTCGAAGGACTTGAGCTCATCGACCCTGCCCGAAGCTATGTTTTCGTCTCAAATCATCTGAGTTACATGGACACGCCGGTCGCGCTCGCAAACATCCCCGTACAGTTTCGATTTCTGGCGAAACGGGGTCTTTTCCAAATTCCCCTGCTCGGGACGCACCTGAGCCGGGCCGGGCACATTCGAGTGCCGCGCGAGGATCCTCGCGGGGCAGTCAAGAGCATGCAGCTCGCAGCGGAAGCGATTCGCGACAAGGCAGTTTCGCTGCTTATCTTTCCGGAAGGCGGGCGCTCGCACGATGGCGTACTTCGCCCCTTCAAAGAAGGTGGTGCCTACATTGCGATCCGTGCCGGTGTTCCGGTGGTGCCGGCGGTGATGATTGGCACGCGTGAGGTTTTGCCGTTCGGAGGCGGTGTGGTGAAAGCCGGCTCAGTGACCCTGAAAATCCTGGCGCCTATCGATACGACGCGCATGACGTTAAAAGATCGTGGTGCGCTGACGGACCATTTGCGGGAACTGATCGCGAACGAGCTGGAACCGGCCAAGGTAAGCTCTCCGGCGCTCGAACAGAAGACCATTCCTTAGATGCGGAGTCATCGGCTGCCGCGCTTCGGGGTCCGCATGCCGGTTACGATCGAAGTTCTTCGAGCTGGGTCAGGACGGGCGCGAGCGACTCATCTTGGACTATCACTTCCCTAACTCTCAGCGTCAATAACGCAGCTACCAAGAAGCAGACGCCGCCCAGCACGATCGCCATCATACGATCATTTCCAAAAAGACTGGACATGATGCGCCCGAAGAACAGTGCCGATAAAATCTCCGGAATGACGATGAAGAAATTAAAAATGCCCATGTAGATCCCCATGCGGCTGGAGGGAATCGCCGAGGACAGAATGGCATAGGGCATGGACAAGATGCTCGCCCAGGCAATACCGACGCCGATCATGGGCAGAAAGAGAAGCCACTTGTCGTGGATCAGCGCGATTGAAAGAAGTCCTGCGGCGCCGGCCAGCAAGCAGAGGCAATGAGTGGCACGACGGCCAAGGCGAGCTGCCATGGCAGGTAGAAAGGGAGAGACGAGGAAACAGACTGCGTTGTAAACGCCAGAACAGTAGCCTGCCCAGATGACACCTTGAGTGTAAGCAGGTTCGGCGGTGGTCTTCGCGCCAAAAACGTTATGCGCCACGGCTACTGCAAAGTAGAGAAAAATGCAGAAGAGGCCTAGCCAGCTGGCCAGCTGAACTAGCGCGAGCCGGCGCATGGTCGGCGGCATCGATCGAATTGCATCGAACAGCTCACGGGCATCGAACGCCTTCGCACTTTTGAGTCTGGCGGTTTCGTGTGCGCTCGGCGGGTACTCTTTCGTTGTGGTCACGGTCAAGAGAACCGCGCCTATAAAGGCAAACGCGCCGATCCAGAACGAGACGCGAACAATCTGCGGTATAACATGCGCGACGCTTCCAGATGCGGGCAGCCAATAGCTTAAGAGCAGCGGCAGGTACGAAGCGGCAACGCTGCCGATTCCAATAAAGAAACTCTGCATGGCAAAACCGCGCGGGCGCTGTTCCTGCGGCAGCATGTCCGCGACGAAGGCGCGAAAAGGCTCCATGCTGATGTTGATTGAAGCGTCGAGAATCCAGAGTAGACCAGCTGCCATCCAGATTGTGCCCGCACTTGGCATTAGCACCAAAGCGATCGAACTCAGAATGGCTCCCGTCAGGAAGAAGGGACGGCGGCGCCCGAGCCGTCCCCAGGTATTGTCACTCCAATGCCCGATAATGGGCTGCACCAACAGCCCAGTTAACGGAGCAGCGAGCCAGAGGAGAGGAAGCTGCGCAGGCTGAGCCCCGAGATATTCATAGATGGCGCTCATATTGTTCATCTGCAGCGTCCACCCGAACTGGATACCGAGGAAGCCGAAGCTCATGTTCCAGATTTGCCAGAAGTTGAGCCGTGGTTTCATGTCTTTCCATTCGTGAGATCGTAAATAGCGGCCGAGCGGGCCGCAAGGTGCACGGTGGCCGTATTGCCCGAGACAGTTAGCTCGGCTGTAGCCTCGAGCAAATTCCTGAAGATACCTTCCGCGGCCGGCAAGTGAAAGGCGGCATCAGCGGGTTGGCCGCTGCTGTTTATAGCGACGACCACAGTGCCGGTCCCGTCACGCCGCGCATAGACCCACATCTGTGAGGACTCGAAGAGGCTGATCATCTCGCCACGGCGCAGAGGCGAAGATTGAGCGCGCATTGCGAGCAGCTTCTTGACGTGGTCAAACATGGCGGATTGCTGCGGAGTACGGCCGGAAGCTCTAAAGGCATCCTGGGAATCTCCTCTCCAGCCGCCAGGAAAGTCCCGGCGATTATCCGGATCTTCTCCACCTTGCATTCCAAGCTCGTCACCGTAGTAGATGACCGGCGTACCGCGCGCAGTTAGTAAGAAAGCGAAGGCGAGCTTTAGACCTTCGATTGACGCGCCAGGCTCGTTCATGAATCTCGCCACATCATGATCCCCGAGGATTGTGACAAGCGAAGCGGGGTCAGGATACAAACGATCGTTCGCGATTGCCTTGATGAGCGGCTCGAGTTTCATGTCGTGCGTGAACGCTTCGCGCAGGCTGAAGTAGACCGGATAATCAAACAGCGTGTCGATGCCGGTGTCCACTCCCTTCGAATCTCTGGATCCCGCCTGAAAGAAGGAGGTGATGGCCGGATTGGGATCGAGCACTTCGCCGACAACCCTCAAATGCGGATACTGCCGCTTCAGTGCAGCCGACCATTGCGCCCAAAACGTGCGCGGCACGTAAGGCAGAGTATCCTGACGAACGCCGTCGAACCCTGCGACGCCGATCCACCAAAGGGCATTCTGAATTTCATACTTCGCTACTTCCGGGTCGGCTTGATTCAAGTCGGGAAGTACGTCTGCAAACCAGCCATTGAGGACTGGTTGGACAAGATTGTCAGACGCATGAGGATCGATCAAATTCCAGACATTGAATGTCTCCTTCAAGTGATGAGCCAAGGTTCCGTTGAACCAGGTAGGCGTTGGAGGGTCGTGAACCCAAGGGTGAGCGGGGCCTACATGGTTGGCAACCTGATCCTGAATGACTTTGATGCCGATCTTATGCGCGGCATCCACCAGAGCGCGCAGTAAGTTCAGATTGCCGAAGTGTTCCTCGACGGCATAGTAGTCGACAGCTCCGTAGCCGTGGTAATCGCTTGTATTCGTAGCCGAATGTGAGGGATCGCTGCCGAGGTGATCGTTGTTGTTGTAGAGCGGCGTGAGCCACAGGGCCGTGACGCCGAGTTCTTTCAGATAGGGCAGGTGGTCAATAAGTCCCTGCAAGTCACCGCCGTGATAGAAGTGGCTGTTTTGGCGTCCAAAGAGCCCGCGAGAGACAGCGGGATCGTCGTTTGATGTATCTCCATTGGCAAAACGATCGGGCATGATCAGGTAGATCACATCGTCGGGCGAGAAACCCTGAAAGCGGTTCGTGTCTGGCAGGGGCTCTTCTAAGCGAAAAGGCGCCACCGCCGAGCCTGCTGCCGTTCTTATCTGAAGCGGATAATTGCCGGGCTTTGTTCCGGGCGCGATCGTGACATCGACGAAGAGATAGGCGCCATTAGCGCTGATAGAGACTGCGCCGGGCGTTAGGCCCGCGGGCGCGGCCACAGCTGCACCAGCCAGACCGCTCCCGTGAATCAAGACCCGAACGGGATTGAGGGAATGACCGGCCCACCAGTTAGGCGGTTCGACAGATGTGATCAGGGGAGCTGCAACGGCGGCATTTGCGCCGAGCAGGAAGAGAGCCAACCAACCATTCCAGCGAATGGACATGCCGCTGCAATTGTATTAGAGCGGCAGCCAGCTTAGCTAGCTTAAGCGCAGCGCCGCCAAACTGGCAACGGCAGGTTTGTGGCCGATATCAGGGCGGATATTAAGTTCAAGGGATGCGACGGCTGCGAGATTTACGTTGAAGTTTTCGGTCTCGACGGTAGAACCGGCGGGACTGAAATTCCATTGCTGCCGCGCAACTTCGATGGAATCTCCGCCTGAAGCGGGCGTCCATCTGACGGTGAACTCTTGCGTTCGTTCGTGCTCTGTTTCGCGGAAAACGAGTTGAATGCGATGAAGCGTTAGCGGTGCATCAAAGAAGATCCGGATGCATTGTTCACCGCTTTCCGAGGCACGCCAGCCTTGGCTTGAATCCGGAGTGAGCGCGGCTTCGATCGGGTAAGCGGGATCTTCGGAAGTAACCTCGACGCGAGCCATCTGCTCGAGGTCGAGCCAATCGCCCGCCGTGCGCTGCTCGACAAGCTGACTGCCGATGATTGCCTTTCGCATAACTCTGCAGCTTAGCAGCAGCCCGACTTTGCCACTATGACCTCATCGATTTGAATCAGTGTCGGGTAATGACCGGTGTAACAGGAGTAGCAGAAATGCTGCTCGGAATCACGCACTGACTCGCGTAAGGAGTCAAGCGACAAGTACGCAAGGGAGTCCGCTTCCACATACTCTCGAATTTGTTCGAGGTTGTTATTAGCCGCGATGAGCTCGTCGCGCGATGGTGTGTCTACGCCGTAGTAACAGGGCGAGATGGTAGGCGGGCACGAGATGCGGAGGTGCACTTCGCGCGCCCCGGCGCTGCGCACCATACGGACGATCTTGCGGCTGGTGGTACCGCGCACCATCGAATCGTCTACCAGCACCACGCGTTTTCCTTCCAGCAGGTGCCGAATCGGGTTCAGCTTCAGCTTTACTCCGAAGTCGCGAATCGCTTGCGAAGGCTCAATGAAAGTGCGCCCGACATAATGGTTGCGGATCAACGCCTGACGGTACGGAATGCCTGATTCCGAAGCGTATCCGATAGCCGCTACTACACCTGAATCAGGGACAGGAACGATAACGTCGGCATCCACCGGATGCTCCCGCGCCAGGAGGCGGCCCATTCGCTCGCGAGACTCGGCCACCGGCTTACCGAAGACAACGGAATCGGGCCGCGAGAAGTAGACGTGTTCGAAGGAGCAGTGCGCCGGGGTTTCCGGGCGCGTGTAATACTCTCGCGTGATTCCATCAGGACCTACGATGACCATCTCGCCCGGTTCCACATCTCCGGTGTAAGTGGCATTGATGAGATCGAAGGCACAGGTTTCGGAGGCGAACACAATGACGGTCTGCCCATCCGGCAACTCGAGCTGCCCCATGGCGAGCGGGCGGAAGCCATGGGGATCGCGCGCCACAATCACGCGGTCCTGCGCCAGAAAAACCAGCGAAAAAGCGCCCTCGATCTGCAGCAGCGCGTCGCGCAGCGCACCGGCTAGAGTGCGTTCCCGAGAACGTGCCACCAAGTGAAGAACCACTTCGGTATCGCTGGTGGATTGAAAGATGGAACCGTCTTCTTCGAGCTCGCGCCGCAGTTCGATGGCGTTAGTCAGATTGCCATTGTGCGCGACAGCGACTTGCCCTTTGGAACAAGCAACCGAGAGCGGCTGGGCATTGCGCAGACTGGTATCGCCGGCGGTAGAATAGCGCGTATGGCCAATGGCGAGGCTGCCGGGAAACTGGTTGAGCACGTCGGGCGTAAATATTTCGGCCACATGCCCCATCTTGCGAACGCTGTGGATCTTTCGGCCGTCGCTAACCGCAATGCCAGCGCTTTCCTGCCCGCGATGCTGGAGCGCATACAGCCCAAGATAGGCGATGTTGGCGGCTTCCGGATGCCCGCATAGCGCGAAGACACCGCACTCTTCATGCAGCTTGTCGAACGCACTATCGTCTCGCTCATCCAATTCAACTTCCTCTTCCGAATTAAACATTTTGAGTCACCGGCACGGGGGTTTGGAGGAGGTGTTCAAGAGCTCTGGCCCAGCATTCGGATAGCTCGTCGACATGGCTGTCTATCAACAATCGATCGTTATGATGAATGAGAACTCTCGCTTCGAGTGTAACGCCGATTTTCACGGCTTCGACATTATATTTCGCGGCTACGCCGAGAACGCGCTCCGGGTCTGCGGTGGAGAGCAGAATCCGCGAAGGGCCCTCATGAAACAGCAGCAGCTCATCCGGCAGGCCCGACACCAGTTTGATGTCTGCGCCCATCTTTAAGTTGCCGAAGCAGCACTCCGCTATAGCTACCGCCAAACCGCCCTCGCCCAGATCGTGAGCCGACTGGACGGCCCTTTCTCGGACGAGTTCGCGCACCGCGGTCTGCACTCGCTTCTCGTACGCCATGTCGAGAAAAGGCGGCTTGCCCCAAAGTGCATCGAGGATCACCTTTGCATACTGAGTTCCGCCGAAGTGTTCCGAGTCCGCGCTGCCTACGCCGCCCAGCAAAACGATGGTGGACCCAGCGTTCTGGAAAGCAATCGGGATCGGTGGGGCTGTCTCGAGAGTGCCCACAATACCAACCACGGGAGTAGGGAAGATGGGAGTGCCGAGCGTCTCGTTGTAAAGACTGACATTGCCGCCCGTCACTGGTACATCGAAGAAGCGGCACGCCTCTGCCAGGCCTTCGATCGACTCGACGATTTGGGCCATAATCTCAGGGCGCTCTGGATTTCCGAAATTTAGATTGTTGGTTGTGGCAATCGGAAGAGCCCCGACAGTGGATAGATTCCGGCAGCACTCGGCCACGATCAACTTTGTTCCCTCACGGGAGTCGAGCGCACAATAGCGGCCATTGCCGTCGAGCGACATCGCGACTGAAGTGTTGGTTTCTTTGATGCGGACTACCGCTGCTTCAGCACCCGGCCCGGCGAGGGTGTTGGTCCGGACTTGATGATCGTACTGCTCCCAAATCCAACGTTTCGAGCAAAGATCGCCCGAGCTTAAGAGCCGCCGCAAGTCTCCTGCCAAATCTAAACTGTGGATCTCCGGGCCTTGCAAGGGAGCGGTACGCAACGGCTTCGTGTAAGGGCGATGGTACTTCGGAGCTTCATCGGCCAGTGCACGATTCGGGATCTCGGCGAAAATTGCGCCGCCCTGCTTTACGCGCAGGATGCCGTCATCGGTTACTGTCCCGATCTCGGCTGCATCCAAGCCCCACTTTCGGAAAACTCGATAAACTTCTTCCTCGCGTCCGCGCTCAGCCACGATCAGCATGCGTTCCTGCGATTCGGAGAGCATCATCTCGTAGGGACTCATGCCTTTTTCACGTTGCGGCACACGATCGAGATCAATCTCGATACCGGTGCCTGCGCGGCTCCCCATCTCGCAGGTGGAGGAAGTCAGGCCCGCCGCGCCCATATCCTGAATCCCGACGATGGCGCCGGTCTTCATTGCTTCGAGACACGCCTCGAGCAGCAGCTTTTCCATGAACGGATCGCCGACCTGCACGTTGGGGCGTTTCTGCTTGGACTCTTCCGTAAACTCGGCCGAGGCCATGGAGGCGCCGTGGATGCCGTCGCGGCCGGTTTTCGCACCAACGTAGATAACCGGGTTTCCGACGCCGCTCGCCGTGCCGTAGAAGATTTCGTCGTGACGAAAGACGCCGAGGGCGAAAACGTTCACCAGCGGATTGCCTTCGTAACTCTCTTCGAAAACACACTCGCCGCCAACGGTCGGAACGCCGAAGCAGTTGCCGTAATGAGCAATCCCGGCGACAACGCCTTCCAAAATGCGGCGGTTGCGTGGAACAGTCGCACCCTGGTCGAGCCGGCCAAACCGGATCGAATCCATTACCGCGATAGGACGCGCACCCATAGTGAAGATATCGCGCAGAATGCCGCCCACGCCCGTTGCGGCTCCCTGGAACGGCTCTATGAAGCTCGGGTGATTATGCGATTCAATCTTGAATGCAATGGCGACGCCGTTTCCAATGTCGATAATGCCGGCGTTCTCGCCCGGACCTTGCAGCACTCTTGCGCTTTCGGTGGGCAGCTTTTTCAGGTGAACACGCGTACTCTTGTACGAACAGTGCTCGCTCCACATGACGCTGAAGATTCCGAGCTCGGTAAAGCTGGGCTCGCGGCCGAGTAATTCGAGAATCCTGTCGTACTCGGCGGGCGAGAGCTGATGAGCTGCTATTAAATCGGCTGTTATCCCGCTCATGTCCGGGATGAAAGGAGGCCCACCTGAACGAGTGAATCGAGAATAACCAGCCCGTCAGTCGAGCCCAGAAGCGGATCGGCGGCACGTTCCGGGTGTGGCATCATTCCCATTACGTTTCGACCTCGATTCAAAACTGCTGCGATGGCGCGCAGGGAACCATTGCAATTTTCTTTATACCGAAGTGGCACGCGATCCTCTGCCTCGAGTTCGTCGAGTGTTTTCTCATCGGCCGTGTAGCAGCCCTCGCCGTGAGCTACCGGCAGCCGTAAGATTTGGCCAGCAGTAGCTTGTCGGGTAAAGGGCGAATCGACCGAGGTTACTTCCAACGGCACAGTTTTGCATACAAACTTGAGTTCGGCGTTCCTGACCAGAGCGCCCGGCAGCAGCCCGGCCTCGGTCAGCACTTGGAATCCGTTGCAGATGCCGAGCACCGGGCCGCCATCAGCGGCAAATTTCTTAACAGCGTTCATGACGGGTGAGAATTTGGCGATCGCGCCGCAGCGCAGGTAATCTCCGTAGGAAAACCCGCCCGGCAGAATCACCGCATCTGCACCGCCGAGCGAACTCGAATCGTGCCAGACGAACTCAGCTTTCTGATGCAAATTCTGCGAGACTGCATACCACGCGTCGTGGTCGCAGTTACTTCCCGGGAAAACGATGACAGCTACCTTCATGGCAAGAAGGAGTTTGAACAGATTAGTGCGGTCAGGCGCCGGTGGCTGCCGGGGCGACAGCCTTCTTCCGGGTGGCTCGACGTTTCTCAACCGGCGGCTGCCGGTCACTCTTTTTCAACGACGGCAATACCATCGAAGTGACAAACTTTTTCTCGCCGTGATCATCGAATCGGATGACCAGGTAATCTTCATTGCAGGAAAGGACCGAGCCAAGTCCGAACTTTCCATGTTCGACTTGCGCCCCAGTTGCGAATGCTGGTTTAGTGGCCAATTGTGTCCGCTTACCCTCCATACGTGATTGTAACAGTGTGACTTAGCCTATGTCGAGCAGGCTCGAAAAGCCAGTCTCCGCTTACCCGGGAGAGCTGTTTGCGCAAACCGTTCTTTATAATGAACGAAGCAAGTTATGGAGGATCTCAAAAAGAAACTGCAGGACGAGATTACCGCCCTCGAGTACGAGCTGCGCAATGAGTTACCGAAGGAAATTTTACGGGCCCGGGCACACGGCGATCTAAGTGAGAATGCCGAGTACCATGCGGCCAAAGAGCGGCAGGCCTTCGTGAATGCCCGCCTGGGGCACCTCCAGAGCAGGCTGCGCGACTACTCTATGATCGATTTCTCGAAAATTCCGCGCGATCGTATCGGTTTGGGCTCGCACGTAGTTGTCCTTGATATCACAAAGGACGAAGAACACGCCTATGACTTGGTGACGAGCGAACAGGCTGATGCGGCGAATGGAAAGATTTCGACCAGTTCGCCAATTGGACGAGGTTTGCTTGGCAAGCGGGTTGGCGATTCTGTGAAGATTCAGATTCCGGATGGTGTTCGCGAGATGGAAGTGTTGAGCTTAATAACGATGCATGATGCTGCCGCATCCGAGAAACAGGTGTAAATGACTTACACGCGGGCTATCGGTCTTAGTGCGAATAAGGTAATTCGGTTGCTTGTACGCGGGCTTGCGCTCTCGCGCATCAACCCGAATGTATTGACATTTCTAGGCTTGCTTATCAACATCCTGGCGGCCGCTTTTCTTGCCTCCGGTAATTTTCGTACGGCCGGGATCGTGATCATCTTTGCCGGGCTGTTCGACATGGTAGATGGGAGAGTGGCTCGCGAGACGAATCAAGTGACGCGGTTCGGCGGGTTCTTCGACTCGGTTCTGGATCGGTACTCAGATTTGGCTTTGCTGGTCGGATTGCTTGTCTACTACGGATCGATCAATCGGTCGTCCTATGTAGTTCTGACGGCAATCGTCATGACGGCTTCCGTAATGATCAGCTACACCCGAACCCGGTCAGAAAATATCATCCCGACTTGCAAGGTTGGCTTTCTTGAACGACCGGAGCGCATTGTGCTTTTGATTATCGGAGCACTTTTTGATCGAATGGCTCCGGTGCTTTGGGTGATTGCCGTGCTGGGCAACATCACTGTTATCCACCGCATGATTTTCACCTACGGTGAAACGAAACATCTGGAAGAAGCTCAGCTCCGTCCGCGTTCAGTAAGTACGGCTGCAAGTGAAAGCCGATCGCGGTAGAGTTTCCTCTCTTTTACTTCCCGTCTTCTAAAATAACTACTGCGAGCGACATTGACTGCGTGTGAGTCAGTGAAAGCGAGATACGCGCAACTCCGATTGAGCCGGCGATTTCCAGGGCAACTCCGCTAAGTTTGAGAGTGGGCCTTCCTGACGGCTCGTTGACTACTTCGAAGTCCTTCCATGTAACACCCCTGCTCCAACCAGTGCCGATCGCCTTCATGCCAGCTTCTTTGGCAGCAAAGCGCGCCGCCAAACGCTCAGCCGCGTTTGCTTTCGCCATGGCGTACTCGCGTTCGCGGACGGTGTAGATGCGATTTAGGAAGCGATCGCCAAAACGCGATACGCTGTCCTTGATCCGGTGGACCTCTGCCAGATCCGTACCGATTCCCAAAATCATGGAAATTACACGGCCCGCATGCCTAACGGATTGCAGGCGGCAGCAACAGCTTACTCCTGATTTTTCCGGAACGCAGCCCAGCGCTTTTTCTGCGCTGCCGCTATCCTTTTCCGCGCCTCAGGAGTGAGACTTCGCCGTTTCCGGGTAGCGCCTGCTGGTGCTTCGCCAGCGGTAGCTTTCGGAGGCCGTCCAGGGCGGCCAGGACGGCCCGCTCCCATCAGGCTTCGAACTTCAGCAATTTGTTCGTCTAATTTGCTTCTTTGCGCCTCTAAACCGTGCAGTGCGGCCTCTAAGATCTCTCTACTCGGAGACGCGTTTGATTTAGCCATGCTTATTACTTAGTAACACATCTTGAGATTTGTTCGCTAATTACTCGGCATTTCTCCTGCATGACACATCAGTGTTACTGGCCCATCGTTGGTTGAACGTACTCGCATATGAGCGCGGAAGCGGCCGCTTGCTACAAAGCGGCAGCGATCGCGGCAGTGATTAATGAATGCTTGGTAAAGTTCGATTGCCTTTTCAGGCTCAGCTGCTTGTGTGTATGACGGGCGATTACCTCGGCTAGTATCCCCGTATAAGGTGAATTGTGAAATTACCAGGAGCTCGCCTGAAATTTCGATCAAACTGCGATTCATCTTACCCTCTTCATCGGGAAAGACTCGCAGATTCGTCACCTTGGCCGCAAGTTTCTCGGCGTCTGCGGCGGTGTCGCTCTGACCGACACCAAGGTAGACACAAAGGCCAGGGCCAATTTGACCTACAATCTCGTCCTCAACAGATACGCTCGCTTCCGAGACTCTCTGTATCAACGCCCGCATAAGTTCAATTGGTACTTAATCAGCACCGGTAGTTACATGCTAAACAAGTTTCCCTGACCAAGGAGCCAGGCAGGATCGAGATGACGTTTCACGGCGCGCATTGAGTCTATCTCGGCCGGCGAATACATCATGGCAAGCAAATCGGTTTTAGTTTTACCGATTCCGTGTTCCGCAGCCACTGTACCGCCCAAGGTGATCACTAACTTCGCGAACTCATGCATCAGCTCTTCGCCTGCCCTGGCTTCCGAAGGCGTCTCGGGCAGGAGATTTATATGGTTGTTCGCGTCGCCGACGTGACCGAAGATCGTGTACTTACCCGGAAGGACCTCATCGCAGCGCTTCCGGTAAAAGGCATGTAACTCGCGATGGCGGCTGAGCGGAACCGCAAAGTCGGTGCTGAACTTAGGAAAGCCATTGCGCCGAACCCGGTCGGTCACGATGGTGGGAAGAGCGTGCCTAAGCTCGCGAAATCGCGTGTGATCGGCTTGCCGAAAACCGAACCAGGAGGCTTCTTCCAACGCATGCTCGCTTCCGAGCCGGTCGGCCCAGAGATCAAGCTCCTGGTCTTCTTCGGAGATCAGGTTTTGCTCGATGAGCAGAGCGCTTACGGCGTTGGCAGGGATCTCTGCATAGCGAGGCCGTAAGATTTCGAGCGCCGGCGCGTCCAGAAACTCGAGCAGGCGCAATTCTTTGGTTGAGCGCCAAGCTTCAACAGCGTCGAGCGCGAGCTCCTCGCCGGTAAAGAAAACGACACCGCTCAGGATGGCCGATGGCTCCGGGAGGAGCTGCAAGTCAACGGCAGTGATAACGCCGAGGGTGCCTTCGCTGCCGGCCAGCAGGTCCACCCAGTCAAGCTCCGGCTGTAAGTAGTAGCCGGCCGAGTTCTTAGTGGTGGCAGGAAGGTGCACTGGCTGGAAAGCGAAATTGACCTGCTCGCCCTTTTCGAAACGCTTCAGCTCTCCATCGGCGGTGATCATTTCGACCGCGAGCACGTGATGCCGCACGGAACGATATCGGAAACTACGCGCGCCTCCCGCATTGGTGCTTACGATTCCGCCAATCGAAGCTGCGCCCTCAGTGGGATTAGGTCCAAAAAATTGGTGTGTGGCCGCGGCCGCCTGATGAAGATCATTTAGGAGAACGCCGGCTCCGCAATGCGCTCGGCCATTGCCGACCGTGAGGCTGCGGAGCCGTTCGAGAGACAAGACAAAACCACCATGAGGGACGCGCGCACCGGTAAGTCCCGTCCCGGCGCCGGCCACAGTGACGGGAATACGCCCAGACGCTGCCTGGCGAACAATAGCGCGAGCTTCCTCAGCATCCGCGGGCAGAAAGACGTCCGAGGCCTCGCCTTTGTAGCCGGAGGCGTCTTGAAGATAAGCGTCGAACGAAGCCGGACTGAGCGGCATTGGCACCCTACAAAGCAAGCTGCGTGGTGACGGCTCCGTCTGCGGCCGAGCCCACGAGCGCGGCGTACTTTGCCATCACGCCCGAAGTATACTTCGGCGCCGGGTGGGAAAACCGGGCCAAGCGGGCGTGCAGCTCTTCGTGTGAGATGTCGAGCGAAATCTCGCGTTTTTCGATATCGATCGTAATCGGATCGCCTTCGCAAACTGCCGCTATCGGGCCGCCAACCGCCGCTTCCGGCGCAACATGGCCCACCATGAAGCCGCGCGTTGCTCCGCTGAAGCGCCCATCAGTCACCAACGCGACGCTCTCCGACAGGCCTTCGCCCACAATTGCGCTGGTTACGCCCAGCATTTCGCGCATGCCCGGGCCGCCACGCGGTCCTTCGTAGCGAATCACGACCACGTCACCCGCCTTGATCTGCCCGCCGAGCACGGCGTGCATGGCGCCCTCTTCGGTCTCGAAGACCCGGGCCGGTCCGGTCTGGCGCGTGCGATTCAATCCGGTGACTTTGATCACCGAGCCCTGCGGGGCGAGTGAACCTTTTAGAATGACGATCCCGCCCGACTTCTTGATCGGATTATCGAGCTGCCGAATCACATCCTGCCCAGGCGTCTCCCTGGTGTCCTGCACCGCCTCGCCAAACGTCTTGCCGGTGATTGTTATAGCGCCCGAATGCACGAATCCACCATCGTTGAGGCGCTTCGAGATCACGGGAATACCACCCGCTTTATCGACATCAGCGGCAGTATATCGGCCCGCCGGCTTCAGATCCGCCAACAGCGGAACTTTGTCGCTGAGCTCCTGAAAATCGTCGATCGTGAGTTCGACGCCCGCTTCCCGCGCAAAGGCCAGCAGGTGAAGCACTGCATTGGTGGATCCGCCCGAGGCCGCTACGCTGGCAATCGCATTCTCGATTGCCTGGCGGGTGACGATATCGCGCGGGCGAAGATTGGTCCTTACCGCGTTCATGACGATCTCGCCACATTGCCGCGCCGCGTCGTGCTTCCTCGAATCCACCTGCGGAATTGCGTTCAGGCCCATGGGCGAGAGACCGATCACTTCCATCACGGTTGCCATCGTATTCGCCGTGTACTGGCCGCCGCATGCGCCTGGGCCGGGGCACGCCGCGTTTTCAATCGCCAGCAGTTCATCGTCACTCATCTTGCCGGCGGCATTCGCTCCGACTGCTTCGAAGACGTCCTGGATCGTTATGTCTTTACCGTTATGTCTACCTGGCAGAATGGTCCCGCCGTAGAGAACGACACTTGGCACATTCAAGCGTAAGAGCGCCATGGCCGCCCCGGGTATGGTCTTGTCGCAGGCGACGAGCGCCACCAAGCCGTCGAACATATGTCCCCGCGCAACCAGTTCGATAGAGTCCGCGATTACCTCACGGCTTACAAGGGACGTTTTCATGCCCTCGGTCCCCATCGTGATCCCGTCGCTAATGGCAATGGTGTTGAATTCCATGGGAGTGCCACCCGCTTCGCGGATGCCGCGTGCGACGTCGACGGCCAGTTCCCGAAGATTGAAGTTGCATGGCATCGTTCCGATCCAGGTATTCGCGATTCCAATGATGGGCTTCTTTAGATCGGCGTCGCTGAAGCCGATCGATTTCAGATACGATCGCGCCGGGGCCCGATCTTTACCTTGGGTGATGGTGTAGCTCTGGAGCTTCATAGAAACTCCTATTTAAACAGCTGGAGTTTTGTGTATCAGCGAGTCTCGGCCAGCTTGCGCGATCGCTGCCACTGCAGTTTGCTTCGATACTCTTCGAAAAGAGTAGAAAAGCCGGCCCAATAGTAGCCGCATACAAACAACAACAGGAACGGTACCGCGAAAAAGTTCGTAGTGCGCACGGCGAAATCCACCATGTAAGCAAAGTAGCTTCCCAAGGCAAGTTCGATATAGGGCAGCCATCCGCTCCGTCTTCGATAAGCCGGCGCCTGGATTTTCACCTTATTTGAGCCGATTGCGTACTTGGCGGTGCGGGCAAAACTTGTTTGGATGCCAAGCAGAGCTTCAATAACACCCTTGCTGTTGCTTACGGTGAGCGCGACGCCTGCCGCCATCAGCATTGGCATGAACGCGATCGACTTCCACCAGCTCTTGGGATAGAGCTCGCGTTGGGCATAGAGGTAGAAGGCGGATATCGACCAGAAAGAAGCGATGATCAGCGGCATATCTACCAGCACCATCTGGAAGACACCCATGTAGAAGCGAACAATCATCACGGGAAGCATTAACATCGAGACCACGATCATCAACGGATAGGAGATATTCGGGGTCAAGTGCATGAAGGCCTCGATTTTGACCTTCAGTGGCAGGTCGGCCTTAAGGACACGGGGCAAGAGCTTGATGGCAACCTGTGTAAGGCCCTTAGCCCAGCGCGCCTGTTGTACCTGGAAGCCGTATGTCTCAACCGGCAGCTCAGAGGGGCAATCTACCGAGGGCACATAGACGAAACGCCACCCCTTCAACTGCGCACGATAGCTAAGATCGGAATCTTCAGTAAGCGTTTCGTGCTGCCAGCCGCCCGCGTCTTCGATCATGCGTTTCCGTAGAATGCCCGCCGTGCCGTTGAAGTTGAAGAAAAGGCCCGAACCGCAGCGCGCGCCGTGCTCGAGCACAAAATGCCCATCAAGCAGCATGGCTTCCACCTGCGTCAGGATGCTGTACTCCTTGTTGAGATAGCTCCAGCGAGTCTGGACCATGCCTACTTCAGGATCGGCAAAGAAATCGATTGTTCGCGTCAGGAAATCGTGTGGGGGGGTGAAATCAGCATCAAAGATAGCGATAAACTCACCCGTCGCGCTCGCCATTCCTTGCTGCAACGCACCGGCCTTGAAGCCATGCCGGTTCGTCCGGTGAAGATACTCGATCGGGATGCCTGCCGCCTTGTACTCATTGCAAAGGCGCTCAGTAAAGGCGTGCGTCTCGTCGGTAGAGTCATCAAGCACCTGTATCTGCAAAAGTTCTCGCGGGTATTCGATGCGCGTTGCCTCTTCGAGCAGCCGCTCTACCACGAAACGTTCGTTATAAAGAGGCAGCTGAATCGTAACTCGGGGGAGCCGATCAAATCGGCCGGGAGCTACCTTGGCCAGGTTCTTCCCATACTTCATGTACCGCCGCACGGTTTCATAACGGTGCAATCCGTACACGGAAAGAAACAGCAGAATTCCGAAGTAAGGAATCAGCAGGGCCCAATCGAAGGGGGAAAGCCGATAGATGCCGGCGAACGTATCGTCCAGCCCGTCTGACAGCTTGGCGCCCAGCGCGGGCTGCGCAAGAAAGAGAAGCTGCGCTATTCCTAGTACACCCAAAACGGGCAACTTACTTCTCACGGGTTGCTGTAGACCAACGATATTAGTTTAGCGTGTTTAAGCTTGTCTGTCTCCGGAACATAGAGACTGAATCACTCGTTATATAGAATGACCGCAGTAATTAGGGAAAGGGCACAATGCGCGAAAACATCCGGCTACTCGGAATCCTGAACATCATCATGGGCTGCCTGACAGCTCTGTTTGGTCTGGCGGCATTATTTACCATGGGAACGATCGCGGCGTTTGTAACTGCGTCTTTGCGGTCGGCCTCCTCGGGCGGATCCGATTACGGTGACGCTGCTGTGGCGGCGCCGGTTATTGCAGTCGTCGGATTGTGCATTGCTATCTTCTTCTTCGTACTAAGTCTGCCTGCGATCATCGGCGGCTGGGGACTGCTGCACTACCGGCCTTGGTCGAGGGTTTTGATGATCATCGTTTCAGCACTTCACTTATTCCACATCCCTCTCGGTACGGCGCTTGGCATATTTGGCCTGTATGTACTCTTGAGCGACGAGGGGCGAAGAGTTCTTGAAAGTGGAGGTGCGCTCCGCCCAGGTGCTTACATGCCAGCGGGTTATCCGAATGGAGCGACTTACCGCAATCCTCCAGCTCCGCCTACGACCGCTGGGTAGGAGTGCGACGCAGAGTCATCGAGGAGCCGTCTGGCTTCCAAGAAAAGGTCCCGAAGCATGGCCGCCGTGAGTCGCTTGGTCGACGTATTTTGCTGGCTGGGATGGTAGCAGGCGAGCACGGCTGGGCCATCATTGGTGGGCAGATAGTGGCGTCCGTGAGCGAAGGGATAAGACGCGCGGGAGCGGATCTTCCCTTGGGTTTGTAAGACTGCGAGGTAAGCATCGAGCGCGATTCCGCCCAACGCTACCACGATTTGAACGCGGCTCAGAATCTCGAGTTCCCGGACCAGGTACGAACGGCAAGCCGCAATCTCCTCGCGAGCAGGCTTGTTGTCCGGAGGCACGCACCGGGCGGATGCGGTGATATAGGCGTCGGTCAGTTCGAGTCCGTCATCGCGCCGGAGGCTTTCGGGTCGATTCGCAAATCCAGTTTCCGCTAGTGCACGGTAGAGGAACTCTCCTGAGCGATCGCCGGTGAACATGCGGCCGGTCCGATTGGCGCCGTGCGCTCCCGGGGCGAGTCCGACAATGAGCAGTCGCGCCTGGACATCTCCGAACCCGGTTACCGGCCGGCTCCAATACTGCTCTCCGCGATAGGCGCGTCTTTGAATGCGGCCAATCTCTTCGCGGTGCGCGACCAGACGCGGGCAGCGGACACACTGGATCACCGTTTCGTTGAGGAGACGGAGCGCCGAATGAGAGTCTGACTGCGAGGCCGGGTCCATGCCGTCACATTATCGCGCCCTATTACTCTGCTTATCTGGAGATTAGTAGTTGAAGTACTTTCGAATAGCAGATAAGCTTGCCCAAACGAGTGATTCCTTGGTTACAATCGAGCGTAAGTTCTTGGGATTCGATGGTAGACCGACTCTATTCGATTTTGGTGCTTGAAGACAATCCAGCTGATGCGCGTCTTATCCAGGAGGCGTTTCGCAATTGCAGTTACAGGTGCCAAATCACCCTAACCGAGATGCCCGCCCATGCTGAACGACTGCTGGCAACAGATGCTTTCGACCTGCTCCTATCAGATTTCGGAACCAATACTCAAACCGCCACTGAGTTCCTGCGCACCGCCCGCAGGCTTGCTCCCCTTCTGCCCATCGTCGTTTTAAGCGGTACAGTTCATCCGAATCCGGCCTACCAAGCCGGCGCAAATGCTTTCGTCAGAAAGCCCGGAGATCTGCAGGAGTTCTTCACCAAGATACAATCCGTGATGAATTTCTGGGTGAACGTCGCTCAATTGCCCTATCGGCCGGAAAGCGCTCGTTCGTGCGATAACTCAACGTGCCCTGGGTAGGGGCAGGAATCTCTTGTTCACCTTGGCAACCACCACATAGTTCGGGTCTACCATCTCGTCCAAATGAATCTCCGCTACTTTCGAGAGCAGCTCGTAGGCGTCCATCTCAGAAAGCCCATAGCTTTCGTGTATCCAATGAATCAACTCCGTAAAGGCGATTCGTAGAGCATCGTCCAGCGGGCGATATATACCAACGGCCATGATGTAGTTCTCATTTTCGAAGCGTGGCCAATCGATCTTCTGTTTCTTAACAAGATCTACCTCAATGCGAACTTTCATTGAAATCTCGATGGCTGTTCCGTCTACTTCGCCGTCGCCCATTGCCGCGTGACCGTCGCCAAAAGAGAGCAGGGCCCCCGGTACGTTCACCGGCAGGTAAAGCGTGTTGCCGACGCTCGCCTCGGGAGCGTCCATGTTGCCTCCAAACTCCGCCGGCACAATAGAGCTGCGGCTCTCGCCATCGGCTGGTGCAACGCCCACGCATCCAAGAAAGGGATGAAGTGGAATCTTGACGGAAAAGCTGGAATCTTTGGCGTGAAACGTAGCTACCTGCGCAGCCTTATCCACCGGATAGATCCACTCGGTCTTCGGAACCGGACCGCCCAACACGGGCGTATATTTACTGCTGTTCAAAGCGCCAAAGCCAGGTCCGGCGCTGCCGAAGCCTTCTGGGGCATTCACATCGATCGCGACGAACTTCACTTTCAGCGTGTCTCCCGGTTCGGCGCCATCTATATAGAAGGGCCCGGTGAGCGGGTTCGGACCGTTCACTTTGTAACCGGCGGCCTCGGCTGCTTTACCGTCCGCATCCACGGTAGTCGTTTCAATGGTTTCGCCCGGCTTGACGTGCATAACCGGCGGAAACACTCCATACACAGTCTTTAGCTCGTTCATCTTCAGCTCGTAGCGCACGGTCCCGCCAGAGGTCTGCGAGAACAGAGGAGTAGATGCGGCGAGCAGAAGCGCGGCAACAAACAGAGTGCGTTGAGTGTGCATCTTATTCACGGATGGAAAGCGTCTTCAAAATATAACCTTAAAGCGGCAAAGAGGTTGAGTTACTCGGGCGAAGACGGCCCAATCGGGTATACTCGCTACCAAACTCGAATGACTTTTCTGAACATGCTGAAGCGATGCAGAGTCCTCCTGCCGATTCTTGCAATAGTGTTTGCGGACGCCCAAACACCTGATGCGAACGACCTGATATGGCAAAAGTCCCTGCGCAAGTTCGACGTCCGGCGAACAGCGGTTCTGGCGCAAGTAGACAAAGAAGCAAACCAGGGTTCGTTTCGGCCGAACTGGGATTCGCTGAAGCGGTATCAGGTGCCTGCCTGGTATGAGGATGCGAAGTTCGGAATCTTCATTCACTGGGGTGTATACGCGGTACCGTCGTTCGGAAGCGAATGGTATCCGCGCCAGATGTACATTCAGGGTTCGAAGGAGTTCCAGCACCAGACTGCGACTTACGGACCACAGACTAAGTTCGGGTACAAAGATTTCATTCCGCAATTCCACGCGGCGCAATTCGAAGCGCGGGCGTGGGCTGATTTATTCCGAAAGTCAGGCGCTAAGTACGTGGTGCCGGTTGGTGAGCATCATGATGGCTTTGCCATGTATGGCTCCGAGTTGTCCGATTGGACAGCGGCGCGCATGGGTCCAAAGCGCGATATCGTCGGAGAACTCGGCCAGGCGGTTCGTGCACAGGGTCTGCACTTCGGAGTGTCGAGTCATCGCGCTGAACACTACTTTTTCATGAATGGCGGACGAGAATTTCCATCCGATGTGCAGGATCCGAAGTACGCTGCCTTTTACGGACCGGCCCACGCCGGCGTCACCGACCGGAATCACCAGGAGTGGGCGGCCCACCCGGATACGGCTTACCTGAATGACTGGCTGGCGCGCACGGCCGAGATTATCACCAAGTACAATCCTGAAGTCCTTTGGTTCGACTGGTGGATCAACACAAAAGAGTTCGAGCCTTACCTGCAGCGCCTGGCAGCCTTCTATTACAACGATGCTGCCAAGCGAAATTCCTCAGCGGTGATCAATTACAAGTACACCGCCTTCCCCGAAGGCGTGGCCGTGCTGGATATCGAGCGCGGCCAGCTGGATGCCTCGCGCAGCCTGTTCTGGCAAACGGATACTTCGGTCAGCATAAAGTCCTGGGGTTACATCAATAACGATACGTTCCGCTCGCCGGAGTCTTTGATTCAACAACTGGTCGACATTGTCAGTAAGAACGGATCGCTGTTACTCAACATTGGACCTAAGCCGGACGGCACCATTCCGGAGCAAGCTCAGCAAATCTTGCTCAGCATGGGCAAATGGCTGGACACGAATGGCGAGGCAATTTACGGTACACGGCCCTGGAAAGTTTATGGCGAGGGCCCAACGAAGGTTGCCGGCGGCGCTTTCCACGACACGGCAACACAAGCCTATTCGAGCCAGGATATCCGTTTCACGGCCAAAAACGATGCCTTGTACGCGATTGCGCTCGCAGCGCCTGCGAAAGGACACCTCGCCATTAAGGCGCTGCAGCAGAACTCGAAATATGGCGACCTCAAGGTAGCCGGAGTGCGTCTCCTAGGCTCGGACGCGACCGTGCACTGGGTTCGGAATGCGGATGGACTCGAGCTCGATTGGCCGGCGCAGGCAAGCAGCGGATACCCGTTGGCGTTCAAGATTTCGTATCGGCGTTGAATCTTTCCGAACACCGAAAGCTAGTTGTTCGTTATGGGTTCGAAGTGCATGCCGCGCAGAATACCCCAGGTACCATCCTGGGCCGGTTTAGCTGCGTATTCAATTCTCACTTTCCTGCCGTCTTCCGCCCCACAGTAAAACTCCGGCTTACCGCCTTCGATCAGTGCGTGAGAGGGATCGGGCAGGGAAACGCGAACTGTCGGCGAGGTATCGCCGATCTCGAACCCCGTGATCGCGCCGGCGTTGCATTCGACCTTGCGTATCCGGCCCGTGAGCGTTCGAATCTGGTCGCCAAGTTCGATGAAGGGATTCCAGTTCGTTGCTCCGTGGGGCTTACGACTGGTGACCACATGCAGATTGCCTTGACTATCGCGCGCGAACTGGACCGTAACGTCAGTTTCGGTATCGAGCTCGGATAAGGCTGCCGCTTCCCGCTGATCTGGCGTAGCCGCGAATGCGATGGCCTTCTGTGCGGCGGCTTTGGCCGACGATCTCTGATCGGTTTCGAGAAGCGCGGAGGCGATGGCGAGCCAGTAGGAGTAGGCACGTGCGCGGGGCACCGATCCCATAGCGCGTAGCTGCTCGAGCGCTGCTGTGTAGTTGCCGCGGCCGCTTTCAAGCAATCCCAGTTTGAAACGTGCATCGTCGTAGTTGGGTTTCAGTTCGATGGCGCGCCGCAGGGCCGCTGCGATCTGCTCCTCTGGGGCATGCGCACCTTCGAGCAAGCTTGCGTACTGATAGCAGAGCACGGGATCTCTTACGCCGAGGTCAAAAGCGCGCTTCCACTCGAGAATTGCCTTGACTTCATCGTGCTTTCGCAGAGCTATGGAACCAAGGGCCGCGGCCGCAGCAGGGTCGGAAGTGCGCTCGGTCTGCAAGGCTCGATAAACGGCCTGAGCGCGGTCGAGATCGCCCGAGGCGAGTACAAGCGCTGCTAAAACAGAATCAAAGTCGGCCTGGCTAACGTTCGAGGCGCGCACACGCTGGTTCCCGGCGGGAATGCCGGGTAACGGCATGAGCGGTTTGGGCACATCGATCCAGGCCCGAAAGTCGTCTTCAAGCACGCTGCCGGAACGCCCATACAACGCCGCAAGCGCCGGCAGTTCGATCACCCCTGAGTTGAAGGCGTTCCAGAGCGCTCTTGCTCTGGGGCTGTACTGCGGCGCGAAAAGAAGCATGCGCGTGAGCTCCCAGCTTTCGGCGTAGAAGACGGAGGCGTCCTCACGGCGCGAACGAAGAGGGTCGTCCTCGTCCATCGTAAGTAGCTTCTCGAGTGGGATGAGGGTGTGATGGCGAAGTGCTTGCGAGCGGGCCGGAAGGTCGCCTCCGATGAGCGATGCACGCTCGGTGATGTCGACGCTCGAGAAGACCTCCGCGAGCCCTTCAGCAAACCAGGGAGGAAGATGAAGGCCGGCTGAGTGCAGGATAAGGTGAGCGTATTCATGCGCCAGGGTGTGAAAACGATTCGGTCCAGCGGGTGCAAGCACGATGTAATCGACCGCTTCCGAGCCGAGGAAGAAGGCATCGGCCGTAGCACGAGGGCGGAAAGAAGCATAGGCAGGAGTCGTGGCAAACTGGAGTACTCGAACCGGGCGGTCACGGTCGCTTTCGAGAGTGACATGAACTCCGAGTGCGCCCGATGTCAGAAAGAACGTTCGCAGCTGCTCGAGAGTCAAGGCGAGGGACTGCCCGTCGCGTTCGCCGAGCTGGGAGTAAACCTGAAAATGAGGGCTGCTGGCCAGGGTCCAGCCGCTATCGGATGCGCGGCAAGCGAAGGGCACCAGAAGAGCGAATAGCATGACGATGAAGTACGCCACACTTCGACGATAGCAGCAGCGTGGGCTTACGCAACGGCTCAAACATGGGGCGAACATTTCATCAGCAGAACCGTCATGTCGTCGTGCTGCGAGGCACCGTCGGCAAAAGCATCGGCGGCCGCGAAGATGGTTTTCACAAGCTCTTCAGTGGTCCCGTCCCAAGCTTGTTGGGCGGCTAAAATCATAGCTTCTTCGCCCCATTCTTCTTCAGCGGAGTTCATCGCTTCGCTGACACCGTCCGTGTAAGCGAGCAACAGATCGCCGGGGTGAACCGAGAGGGAGCCTTGCTCGTAAGATGCTTCCGGCAAGAGCCCGATTACTGGTCCGCCACAATCGAGCCGGATCGATTGATAGCTGCCGTTCGGTGACTTGCGGAGCAGAACGGGCGGGTTGTGGCCGGCATTGACGTAATGAAATTCGTTTGCCGCCGGATCGAAAATACCGAAGAAGAAAGTCGCGTAGCGACTGATGGCAGAAGCTTCATAAATCAGGCGGTTCAGATGTGACATCAAGTGCGTGAGTTCGCACGAGGTTGTGCGAGTCATGGTACGAAGACAGGCACGCAGGCTTGCCATCAGCAGTGCGGCCGAAATGCCTTTGCCTGAGACGTCGCCGATCGCCAATCCGAGGCAACCCTCGCCGAATTCGAAGGCGTCGTAGTAATCGCCTCCTACACCAAAGACTGTACGGCACAAGCCGGCAATACTAAGCCCGTGGATAGCCGGTAGACGCTGGGGAAAGAGCCGCTCCTGCACTTCGCGAGCGACTTCCAATTCACGGGCGATGTTTGCCTGCTCGACCGCGGCAGCCGCGAGCGATGCAGCCGTCTGACTCAGTTCGAGACCGAGGCCCGTCTGTACACTCACTGACTCGAGTAAGCGCAGATCGGAGGGCGTGAATGGTTCCTCCGAGCGTTTGGGACCGAGCACCATTGCCCCTAACAGCTGCGTACGCCCGGGTAGCGGGAGCAGCAGTTCTGGTGTCTGCGGATCTGGGGTGCGGCCGTCGTTAGCGCTGTTGAAGATTGGCGTCGACGTTCGCGCCCTTTCAAGGACGCGAACTGGCGCGTCAAGGGCTGGACCGATGGCGTAAGAAGGCTCGAAGCTGCCGTTTCTGCAGAGCAGGACCGTCAATCGGTCGATGTGGAGGACATCCGAGATGCGCTCGGAAACAGTTTGGATCAAGGCCGCCGGGTCGGAAATCGTTTGGGCGGTTCTTGCAAGCTGGCTGAGCGTCATCTCCGCGTCGTACGCTTCGCGGAAGAACTTGCGATCGATCCACCTTTGCAGAAGGTCGGCCGGCGACCTCTTGCTCAGAAATAGATAGCCAAAAAGGACGAGCGCCGCGCCCCAGAAAACCTGAAAGGGTAGCGTGTGCCGATGGGTAAACAGAGGAATAGCGACCAGCCAGATCAGGCAGGCTATTCCCACGATACGGAAAACCATCAAAGTAGCGCTGGCGAGCAGGTACTTGCTACCCATGCGCAAGAGAATGCGAACATCCATTGCCCGCTGAACAATCACCACGTAGGCGAGTGTCAGCGGGTAGAAAAGCATTAGTACCAGCCCAAGGAAAAGAAGCCAACGATGTTCGTTTGGATCGGCAATTCCCAGGTAAGGCAGTAGTCCAAAGATCACCAGAATGCTGCCGAGACCCACGATCGAACCTGCAAGCAGCACTTGCAAGCGGCGCCGCGCATCCGGCGAGCTAGAGGCCCGCAGCTGATCGAACAGCAAAACCCAGTACAAGACAACGTAGAAGAGGGAAGACCACACGTAGAGTGGGTTGATAACCAGGTCGATGGTATCGACGTGAGGAAGCAGGGAGAGGTCGTACCAAACGTTGTATTCCGACACAAACGCCGCCGTAACGATCAACGCGGTGAATGCGACGGCAAACCACTTCAACCAGGGGAGCGCTTTGTCGAGCCGGGAACGTTCCGGAAAAAGCAAACCGAGAAGAAATAAAGCGGCAGGAACCAGAAACTGAATGAACAGATGCCAGAACAGCCGGAGCGGCAGCCAAGCGGGAACCCACCATCGATATGCTCCAGGATTGAGGCCCTGCGGATAGGTAAGGAGAATGAGAATGAACCAGGCATTGGGATCGAATGGCCGGGCAAGGGCGACCCAAATGCCGAGCGCTACGCAGAAAAGCGGAATGACAAGAACTACGAATAGTGTGAGGAGGGCGCCGGGTAGCGTTCTGGGGATTGGAGGATCCTCTACCGACCAGCCTTTTGGGTAGCCCTCCAAAGGGATGGTTGCCGTGAGTGTCGTCTTATCCGGCTTCTGAACGAGAACGGAAACTGTGTCACCGGGTCGGGCGTACCAGCGAATACGCTGCCAAAGCGCTTGGCCGTTGAAACGCAGTCGATTGATGGCAAGCACGGTGTCGCCCTTGACAATCCCGGCATGCACGGCTGCCGTTTCCGCGCTCTGGATCAGATTGCCATAGAGTTGGAATGGCGCCTGTACCTGGCCGCGGAGATTGAAAACACCGATCGTTGTCGACACTGAGTTAGCAACTTCATAGATGCCCGCGATTCCGGCATACAGCAACAAGAGTAGATAAAGGACACGGTTTGTTGTGGGCAGGTTGGCAGGGGAGTAAGGCATTGGGCAGCGCGGTCGGCAGAAAACAATAAGAGATTAGATCGTATCGTTCGTGCGCTTAGAGACCACGCTTGGCATTCACGCCAAAGCCCTTTCGTCAGCCCATCCGCCGAAAAAGTGTCAACTCGCCTTCCACTGCAAGGGCGCATGCAATTCTGCTCGGGCGGGCGGGGTACCGGCACTTGCACGATAGGTGTGTTGCTCCATTACTTGGACGGCGCTTTTAAACCGAAGCTTGGCGCGATGGAGCAGAACGCGAAGATAGCCGCGGCTGACGTTCAATTCCCGGCAGACTTGGTCTTTATCTGCGTCTTCCAGATAAATGCGACGCAATAAGTAAGCATCTTTTCCATCGACGTTACACAGCGCTCGCATAACAAGCTGTTTCTGCTGGTCGGAGATAACATGAGCTTCCGGATTAGGCAGCTGGTCTACTGATTCCGGCCCGTTATCTGTGGTGGTGTTCCTGTAAGCCTTATCCCGGAGCATTTCGAAGGAAACGTACAAGGAGACGGCTTTGGCAAAACTTTGTAGATTCGACGCCGCTCGCAATGTCTTGCCGGAACGGAAGTAGACCAACACCCGCAGCAAAGTTTCTTGCATTGCGTCCTCGACAATTTCCGTCGAACGGAAGCGTTTACGCAGGCTGGTTTTCAAGTGTCTGCTTAAGGTACACACTAAATGTTCTTCGGCTGCGGGGTCGCGTGCTCGCAAAGCTTCCAGATAGCATTCGTCCATGTTGTAAATCACCGGAACCCTCCGTCTACGTTCGGCACAGCAGGAGAGCGGCCAACTGTTCGATCCGCGAAATACGGTTCGAAATGGGCTTATGAAGACCGTGTATCTGCGAGAGCGGAAGAAACACGTTAATGCAGGCGCTGTGTTGCTTATCCAAACAGATAGCGTGAGCCGTTATTCTACGGTTGATGAAGACTCCGCAAGCCGGCATATTCGCCTTGGGAACCGCGTCGCACGCGTATCTTGAGTTTGATGTATTGGATCAACGTTTTGGAAAAGATCTGGTGGCTGCGCTCTCCGCTCTGCGCGAGCCGCGGACCACGATCGGCGGAGTCAACTTAGTGGCAGGGTTCCGGCCGGAGTTGTGGCAGCAAGTCGCTCCCGACCGGGCGCCTACAGGTGTAACCGGATTCAACACCGCCATCACCGGGAACGACGGGTTCGTGATGCCGGCTGCCCAGCACGACGCCGTATTGTGGCTTTCAGGAAGTGCTTACGACGTAGTCTTCGATGTCGCACACCAGGCCATTTTCGCCGTCAAGGCGCTGGCCTCGGTCGCCGAGGAGACGTCGAGCTGGCCATACCGGCACGATCGCGACCTGACCGGCTTCATAGACGGTTCAGAAAACCCTAGTCTCATCGAGGCGGCGGAGGCGGCGCTTATCGCTGAGGGACATCCAGGCGAAGGCGGAAGCATCCTTTTGCTGCAGAAGTGGAAACACGACACGGCTGCCTGGGAGATCCTTCCAGTCGATCAGCAGGAGCAAATCATGGGGCGCCGGAAACTGGACAGCGTCGAGCTCAGCGATAAGCCGGCCGACTCGCACGTGGCGAGTACCGATCAAGATAAGTACGGAAAGATATTTCGCCGGAACATGCCGTACGGCACGGTCACCGATCACGGAACGATGTTCGTCGGATTCAGCGCCGAACAGCAGCGGCTCTCGACTATGTTGGAGAGCATGGCCGGCCTGCGCACCGGAGTGCGGGATGCGCTTACGCGCTACACGCAGCCGATTAGTGGTGCCTATTACTTTGTTCCGTCGACCGAGGGCCTGCGCCAATCGAACCAGGCTGAGTCAGCTAATTAGCCTGATCGTCGCCGGGTTCGCGATGAACTCAACGCATGTAGGGCGTGATGTTGTTCTCGTTGATCCGGAACTCGTCCTCTGTAAACGGCAGTTTGCGCATGCCGCAGAATTCGCGCAGCAGCTTGATGGACCTGCGCATCGATGAGATTGCCTGGAGCACCGCTCATATCCTTAGCAGTTCGGCGTAGCTGCCACCTCATGCTATCCAGTTTCACCCGCCGATGTCAGGTTCGAAGCTACTCGCTTCGTAGTGCGACCACCGGTTCTACGCGGAGAGCCCTGCGCGCGGGAATCGCTATCGCCGCCAAGGCCGTCAATGTAAGAACGGCCGATACTCCGAGAAAGGTAAATGGATCGGTCGGCTGTACCCCAAAGAGCATCTGAACCATTAATCTTGACAGGAGCACGGCGGCTGCTATGCCGGTCAGAATGCCTGCGATTGCCTGTTTCATTCCTTGCGAGATCACCATTTGCAGAATTTCGCTCCGACCGGCTCCCAGCGACATTCGAATGCCGATCTCGCGGGTTCGCTGTGACACCGCGTAATTCATGACTCCGTAAATGCCAACCGCCGCTAAGATCATGGCGAGCGCTCCAAACGCTGCTAGCAGCCACATCTCAAAACGCGGCTGCGCGGTGGCGAGCTCAACCGCATCATCCATCGTTTGAATCTGAGATATCGGCAACCCGCGATCGAACGACTGGACAGCCTGACGCACCTGCGGAACGATGCCGGCTAGATCCTGGTGAGTGCGAAGCACTACCGTGATGTACATCATGTGCGCGCGTAACAGGCCTGATCCCTCGCCCATAAACTCAGGATTTTGCAGCGCGGGTACGTACACCTCCGGATAAGGAGGCGAAACCATATCATCCAATCGAGCATTGGCTGTCACTCCGACAACCGTTAGCCAGCTCGGCTGCTCACCGTCTGCGCCGCTGAGGAATCGGAGTCGTTTGCCGATCGGATTTTCGGCCGGCCAAAACCTCTCGGCCGCCCGTTTGTTGATGAGGATCACTGCCGGCGCTTTCAGGCTGTCGTCATATGTGATTGCACGGCCTTTCACTAGCGGGAGCCGCATCGTTTCGAAGTAGCCGGGCATGACGATCCTATAGACCGCGTTGAGCGCTTCACCGGGCCGCGGTTTGGGACGGCCATCGATCTCCAAGTTTCGATCCCACAGATCGCCGGCGATAGGTAGATGATTGATGCCGCCGACAGATTCAACCCCTGGCAGTGCCTTCAACTTTGCAAGCATGGCCGGGTAGAATTCCCCGCGTTGGCCTGCTTCCGCTTCGCTTGTTCCCGCCACAGAGACAACCATCGTCAACACATTATGCGGATTAAATCCTGTCTCCACAGACTGCAGCGCGTAAAAACTCCGAACCATCAATCCCGCTCCAATTAGCAACGTGAATGCTAAGGCAAACTCGGATGCCACCAGAAAGCCGCGCAGACCGGTTACGGCGTTTTCCGCTCGAATCCCCTCGTTTCCCCTCTTTCAATGCCTCACTGAGATTGCTCGGCCGACCGCCTGCATCATCGGAGCCAAGCCGAATGCGACAGTAGCCACGCCAGTAACACAGATCAGGAACACCAGAACAGGCGTATGGATTGCGACCAGTTCTAACCTCGGCACCTCAGCTGGAGCCAACGAAACAAGAGCTTTCATTCCGGCGAACGCGAAGAGCAAGCCTGTCGCGGCACCGAGGCCGGCCAACAATAAGCTCTCGGTAAGGAACTGAGCCACCAATCGAAGCTTGCTCGCTCCCAACGCCGCTCGGACGGCAATCTCCGTCTGGCGATCAGTGGTACGCGCGAGCATCAGATGCGCAACATTGGCGCAAGCGATTAAAAGGACAAAGCCCGCCGCACCAAGCATCATCAGCAACGGCGTTTCCACATTGCCGACAACGTTCTCCTTCAGCGGCCGTACTACTACATTGCGGTTGGAAGCAGGATATTCTTTCTCCAAACGGCTAGTCACCGTGGCCATGTCAGCCCGGGCCTGAGCTAGAGTCACATTTGGCTTAAGACGCGCAAATACGCGGAGATGGTTGCCACCTCTCTGATGCATAGTCGTCTCGAGCGTCGCCGGCGCCCATAACTCTGCGTGCGTTGCCCAGAACGGTGCGAATTTGAATCCGGGTGGCATTACGCCGATGACGGTATAAGCCTCTCCTTCCAATCTGACCTGTCGCCCCAGTACCTCGCGATCGCCGCTGAAGCGCCGTTGCCATAACGGATAACTCAAGACGACCTCGTGGTTTGACCCTTCGCGATCTTCTCCCTTGCCGAACAAGCGACCTAGTAGTGGTTCAACGCCCAGCATCGGCAACAAGTTTTGCGTGACTTTCAATCCCAATAGATGCTCCGCGGGCCGGGTATCGGAACGATCATGACTGCTGATATTCGGACTCCAGTAATCGGCCGCGCCCATCGCCTCAAACGCGTGACTCTGGTCGCGCCAATCCACGTAATTAGCTGTGGCAACAGGCCCGGTTCCGTTATGCAATATGGTGACCAGGCGATCTGCGTCCCGATACGTTAGAGGCTGCAAAACCACCGCATTTACCACACCGAAAATCGCGGTATTCGCCCCGATTCCCAGAGCGAGAGCAATCGTCGCAACAGCAGTGAACCCCGGAGTTTTGAGAAGACTTCGCCAGCCGTACCCGACATCCTTGCAGAAGTTCTCGATCCACAGGTAGGAGCGTATTTCGCGGTGCAGTTCCTTTACGGACTCCACGTTCCCATAGCTACGCCTAGCCGCCAGTTTCGCCTCGTCTGGTGAGAGCCCGGCCTTCTCGAAGTCATCTTGCAGAATCCGTAGATGCGATTCGATCTCGCGCCGCAATTCGTCTTCAGCATGTCTTACCCGGAAGAGGCTGATTACTCGTGTGAAGAATCGGCGCATCGATCAAGCTCCTTCAGACAACAATCTCTCGACCAATCCGGCCATCTGTCGCCAGCGCAACGCCTCCTGCTTAAGGGTCTTTTCGCCCTCTTTGGTGAGCGAGTAAAACTTAGCGTCGCGATTACTCTCGGTCTTGCCCCAAGCGCCTTTGATTTTGCCCTGCTGTTCCAGGCGAATCAATGCGGGGTAGAGAGTTCCTTGGTTCAGGCATAACAGATCTTCAGAGACCTGCTGTAAACGTGTAGTAATCGCGTAAGAGTGCTGCGAGCCCATCGTCTGAAGCGTCCTCAGAACGATAAGGTCGAGCGTACCCTGTAGAAGCGCAATGCGGTCGGCTTTTTCACTTGACATCCTAGTGCACCCGCTTTGAACAATACGTCACAGCCCACTAGGCTGTCAAGTGGGGGGGCGAAATCGCTATAAAGCCAGTGTTCTGGCGAGAGACATGGACTCCTCGTTCCACTGTTCTCGTGGCTCAGCCGCCGCCCGGGCAAACGTCCAGAGCTTAACGCGTTCTCGATCCACTCCCAGAAGATCCGCCACACGACAGATAGTTCCACTTGGGTCCGAGCGCAGTCTTGACTCACAATTGAATAGATGCTGCGTTGCATCATAAGCCGGATCGCCTACAAACGGCTTGGGGTCGATAACCAGCCAAGGCTCTCGTTCCGCTCGCAAGACATTACCGGCGTGCAGATCGGTCGCGAGCAGTACATCCTCACAGGTCCCAGCTCGAGGTAGATCTCGGAAGAGTTGCAGACCGGCGCGAACCAGACCGTCATCTGGCCAGTGTTCTACATCGGCTAGAGTCTCCTCACTCCAATACCCTGTTAAGACAGACAAATGCCGAAACGGGTGAGAGTCGGGTGGCAAACGCCAGAGGCGACGCAGAAGCGTTGCGATGACCACATCCTGTTTGCAGTCCGGCAATGCGCGTAAGGACGTTCCTGGCTCACAACGCTCCAGAAGCATGGCTCCGAGTTCATCGTCTGCTTTGAGAAGCCGCACGGTTGGATCCCCGTCCCAGAAGCGCAACCCTTGAATCTCATGTTCCGCTTCCATGTGCGGCATCCCGAGCTTAAATACTCCACGCGTGCCGTTTGCGAGCGTAACGGGTGCTACCCAGGCACAGCTCGCGTCTTTGTTGATGAATGGGGCACCGAACGCCAACGACCATCGGCGCTCGAGGTCTCGAACGATACCGGGTACTTCGCTGAGCCAAGCAGCGCGCTCGGGGGTTTGGCGGCAGATTGCCGCAAGCTGCGGAGGGACCTCAAATGCCACCGTTATGTTCTTCCTAAAACGGCTTCGTCGCCCCCGGCGTGATCTGTGCCAGATCCGGATGACCGTGCAAGAGGAAGGTTCGGATGCGTACCCCGGCTCAGTGCCTGCGCCAATAGCAGCAATGCCCCGCCAAACAGGAGCGTATCTGCGATATAGTTGACCGCCTCATTGATTTCCGATCCCTGTTTGGCAACAGCCAGCAAAGGTGAGTAAACAACGATGGTTAGCACTACCATCAGCAAGCCCACTACAGCCGCACCTAAATTTGCTCTCTTGGTTCCAAGAATGACCGCACTCCCCGCCAGCAGGACGGCACCAACTGAGTAGCCCCACAAAGATGGCGCGAGAAGCCAAGGAGGAGCTGCCTTTTGGAGGGGAACTCCCGGTGCAAAGGTGGGGTGCAGGAAGTGCTCAAACGCGAAAAACAAAAGCGTGATCCCGATGCCAAAGCGCGCCAAAGCAACCATCCGATCGGAGCGCTCGCCGTTCCAGGAGCGGCTATAAGCGTAGGCCCACGCGGCAAGCCCGAAAGAGAGATCGCGCAGCATAACAGTCCACGCAAAGCGGTCCCGCGGATGTGCCACTGTATTGGGTAGGTGAATGAGAACGACGAACAGCAGGATCATCACCCCCAGAAGCCTTCCCGACAGACGCACGTACCGGCCGAATGTGAAGCTTACGGCGCCGGCAATTAAGGCAAGGCCAACGAAGTAGGCCCAGAAGAGTCTACCCGGCATCCAGGCGGGAATCATCTGCATCACAAAACGGGCGCCCACCAGATGCTCCGCACCGAAGACGGCCAGAGGAGAGGCGAAGAAAATCGGACCCAGGCTGACGAGTCTGTCGATACCGGCCGCCCTCGCGATATCTCTTCGTATGGCAAACAAACCGGCAACAAGAAAGAGGAGGCCCGTAAACCAAGGCCAGAATAGAAATCCAGTAAACATGCAATCGCCTTTCGTCTAGCGTCTGATAAGCCAATCCGGATAGTTAACCATGAGCTGTAAGTGCCTCCTTGTGGAGCATCAGGTAGCGGTGGACGTCTGAGATGACGACGGAACCTTCGCCCACAGCAGAAGCCACTCGCTTGACGGAGGCGGATCTCACATCGCCCACGGCGAAAATGCCGGCAGTGCTGGTCGCATACGGAGTGCCATCGAACCCTTGCGGGCCGCCCGTAATCACAAAGCCCTTCTCATCCAAAGCAACAATACCTTTGAGCCACGACGTGTTAGGTTGCGCGCCGATCATCACGAATAGGTCCTGGATGGCCTTAGTTGTCTCTGATCCGTCCCGTCGATTCATCCACGTTACATGTTCCAGATGGGTTCTGCCTTCCAGCGAGACGATCTCGGTCTCGGTCAGGATTGTGATGTGCCTTGATTCTTCTATTCGAGAGAGAAGATATTGCGACATGGTGGCTGCCAGTGATTTGCCGCGAACCATGATATAGACGTGGGCGGCGGTTTGCGCGAGAAAGAGAGCAGCTTGTCCGGCGGAGTTGCCACCCCCGACGACAACGACTTCTTTGTCGTGACAGTAAGCCGTCTCCATGCCGGTGGCTGCGTAATAGATCCCCTGATTTTCGAATTTGTCAAAGTTCTCGAGCGGCAGTTTGCGGTATTGCGCGCCGGTGGCGATAACAACCGCTCGCGAGCACAAAGAGATGTCCTCTTCAAGCGTGATCCTGTGAGCATCTTGATCGAATTCAAGGGTAAGGGCTTCGCGGGAAACGGCAAACCGCACGCCGAACTTCAAGGCTTGCACAAAGGCACGGTTCGCGAGTCTTTGACCCGAGATGCCAGTCGGAAAGCCAAGATAATTTTCTATTTTTGAACTTGTTCCCGCCTGTCCTCCCGGTGCAATCCCTTCGATGACGACGGTAGACAGACCCTCTGAAGAAGCATAGACGGCGGCGGCGAGACCGGCAGGACCTGCCCCGACCACAGCCACGTCATAGACGGTGCTCTTGTCCGGCAACTCAGAAATACCGAGCTCGTCAGCAAGTTGAGAAACCTTGGGACGATGGAGCGATCGACCGTCGCTGAAGACCACCGCGGGCCAGGTGTCCGCTTCTCGCAAACTCAGTGGCGAGGAGCTTTCGTAGGTTTCAACGGAGGCCACATGATGGGGATAGCCATTACGCCTGAGAAAGCGCTGGAGCTTGAGCGTTTCGGCCTCGCCCTCATGGCCTACCAGTGTCACGCCGACTTTAGCCTGGGAAGCCAGACCAATGCGGCGCCAGATGAATGCCTGCAGAATCAAGTTTGCGATCTCGCCTTCGGCCCGCATCAGACGTTTTAGATTGCCGCGGGTCACACGGAGCAAAACGCTCGGAAGAGTTGTGCGAGCGCTGACAAGCGTTGGCTGATCGTTCAGCATGTTCAACTCGCCCGTGAACTGATGAGGCCCGAGATCTCTCACCGTTTCGTTCGTATTGTGCTCGTCGCCTGTGTAGACGGTGACGTTGCCTTCGAGGATTACAAACAAGTCGGTATCGCGTTCGCCGCGCGCGAAAAGCGTTGTACCTGCGGGCTCAGTAAAACCGGACGCGTAGGCGCCGATCGTTTCGATCATGGCATCAGTCAAGGGCGGGAAGGCCATTTCGGGTCGGAAAGCCGGAAAGTCAAGTTGAGCCGAGGGGTCGGTGAATGCGGTCGCCATGTCCTATTGTGAGGGTTTGGCCTCAGGCATAGACTTCAGATCCGGAATGCCGCTGGAAATGCCTGGTCTTCCTTGTGCCGATGCTTTTGAATTTTGATCTGGCTGTCCCAGAAGAGCCACGATTCTTCCCGTAACTGGACAATAGATTCCCCCCATACCCGGCAAACCGCAGCAAAGGTTGAGCTGATCGAGGTGGTTAAGAAGGCGACCCGAGTGCTGAAGAATGTCCATGATAGGGTTCTGGCAAGATATCCGCGTCGGTTCGCTCACCATCCTCAGAGATAAATGGTTCTTTCTCGCCGCAATGCTGGCGCTGGCGCTCGGTGTTGGCTCAACGACGGCGATTTTTAGCGTAATCTACAACGTTGTGCTCAACCCGTATCCGTACCGTGATGGCCAGCACATCGTCTGTCCAGAAGTTCGAGAGCTAGGTACTTCACGGATTGCGAACGGAATGAGCATTCCCGTGTTCCTGGATTTCCAGGAACAGAATCGCGTATTCGCCGATTGGATCGGCGTGACCGAGGAGAGCGTGCTCTTGAAAGACTCTGGGCGTCTGAAGGAATACGACGCGGATAGACTCACAGGAAACGCTTTTCAGGTTTTGGGCATGCCTGCGCTGCTTGGACGAGGCTTGCTCCCGCGGGACGCAGTTCCCGGTGCTCCGCCAGTGTTCGTCCTGAACTATCGAGTCTGGAGACAGGATTTCAACTCTGACACAGCCATCATTGGGAAGATGTTCGAGCTGAACGGCACGCCGACAACGTTGGTTGGCGTCATGCCCGAGCGATTTTCCTGGTGGGCCGGCAACTTGTGGCGGCCGCTTCTGCTCGATCGCTCCGACAAAGACCATCAGGTTGTCATGTACGGCCATCTCCGGTCCGGCGTGGCCGTGGGAAGTGCGGAAGCTGAGATCACCGCCCTCGATCGTCGATTGGCGAAGGTCTATCCAGCACAATTCCCGACCCGGTTTACCGTTCGATTACAGAATCTGATTCAGGAAACTATCAACAGCTACGAGCACACGCTTTACCTTTTACTTGCCGCGGTCGGCTTGCTGCTGCTGATTGCTTGTGCGAATGTGTCGAATCTGCTGCTGGCGAAGGCGACTGCGAGAGAGAAAGAGTTGGCCATCCGCCTGGCTCTCGGTTCCGGAAGAGGGCGAATTATCCGGCAACTGTTAGTGGAGAGTCTGATTCTGGCATTTGCCGGTGCGGCAGTAGGGTGTCTATTCGCCTCTGGTTGCCTTCGGGGGTTATTGGCATTGCTCCCCATTTGGACATTTCCGGATGAGGCGGATATCTCAGTGAACGCGCCTGTTCTGTTAGCCACTATTGTGATCGCGGTGGCGACCGGAATTCTATTTGGACTCACGCCGGCCCTCACGGCTTCACGGCGTGACGTAAACGAAACTCTGAAAGCTGGCACACGCGGCAACAGTGGTTTCAAAGGGGGCCGTCTGCGTCGTCTGCTGATCGTCGGCGAGATCGCCATTGCGCTGGTACTTCTCACAACGTCCGGACTGCTGATGCGCAGCTTCGTAAAACAACGGCAGGCCGAAATTGGAATACGGACCGACCATCTTCTGACCAGCCGCCTCAATCTTCCCGCCCAGCAATACACCACTACAGCAGCTCAGGTGCGATTTCTCCGGGAGTTATTGCGCCAGGTCGAATCAGACAAACAGGTCGTCTCGGCCGCGGTCTCTACAGAACTTCCACCCTATGGGGCGCTGAACACGCAATTCGATGTTGGCGGCGCTGTACATAACGAGCACTGGAACGGCCACTTGGCTGGATGCAGTTGGCGCTTGTTTCCGACGCTGGGTGCGCGTCTGATTAGCGGACGGCTGCTGACGCAGGAGGATGAAGCGGCCAAACGCCAAGTGGTGGTAATCAATCGTACGATGGCAACGAAATACTTCGGTCGCCGTAGTCCGCTTGGAGAACGCCTTCTGCTCTCGGCTCTGAAGACAGCCCCCGAGCCTATTGCAAATCCTTGGTTTGAAATCGTGGGCGTAATTTCGGACATCAGAAATGAAGGAATCCGCGAGACAGTGACACCAGAGGCCTATTTCCCTTACAGCGTGACTGGATTTGGCGGATATGTTGTGTTCCTGAGAACTCTCCATACGCCGGAGGATATGACTTCCGATTTGACTGCCAAAGTTCTAGCGTTAAGCGGACGGATTGTGATCCCGCAGTATACCGGGTCGATGGAGCACTTTCTCGATCGAAGCCAGTATTCACAGCCGCGCTTCTTTATGATTTTGCTTGCAGTGATTGCGACGGTCGGACTGATTTTGGCTAGCGTCGGCGTTTACGGCGTGGTCTCCTACAGCGTTACGCAGCAGCGCCGAGACATCGGAATTCGAATGGCGCTCGGTGCTACGGCAAGCGATATTCGATCCTATGTTCTGACATCGACGCTGCGGTTTGTCTTTTATGGCGCTGCCGCGGGCATCCTGCTAACCCTCGTGTTTTCGCGCCTCATCGCAAGCCAGATTTGGGGAGTACCTTGGTACGATCCGGTGACGTTGGGTGTCGTTTTTGTACTGCTGACTGGAGTGGGACTCCTGGCCTCGTGCGTGCCTTCCATTCGAGCCAGCCGTGTAGCGCCCGGGGAGTGCCTGCGAAGTGAATAGCCCTCATTACGGTAGGCGCCTGAGGCTAAATTGAGTAATGCCCACGTCGCTACAGGTTCCCGTATGGCGCAGATAGAATCGCGCGTAACCATCCATATGGTGGCGAGCCTGGATGGCTTTATCGCGAGAAGAAATGGAACCGTCGACTGGCTCGAAACTACGGATGTGTTCGAGAACGGAAAGAGTGTCGGTCCCGAGCTGATTAAAGAGTTTCTCGCTAAGATCGATTGTTATGTCATGGGCTCGCGGACTTATGAAACCGCGCTAAGTTTTGAGGCAAAGGGCTTCGGATGGGCTTACGGTGACACACCAACGTTTGTCCTGACCAGCCGCAGTCTTCCAACTGGACGGAGTTCCGTTGAAACTTACTCTGGGGATCTCGCGCTCCTAGTAAATGAAAGACTGAGACCTCGCTTTCGTAGTATCTGGTTCGTCGGCGGTGGTTCAGTGGTTGGCTCGTGCCTTCGGCTCGGGCTGGCAGACGAAGTGCGTTATTCGATCATGCCGGTATTGATTGCGGATGGGATCTCGTTTTTCAATGGACTCCAGCGCGACATCGCCCTCCATCTCCGGGAAGTAAACGCGTATAAGAGCGGCATGGTCGAGCTTTGCTACGACGTCCGGAAGGAGCATCCGAACGAACATCAAGTATGAATCGAAGCCCGATCGGCAGTTGATTGTGGACTGAGTTGATCGAGCCTGGAGAGGAAGAGCTTCAGAGTGGGCGACGGATTTTTCCTGTTAAACCCAACTGCGAGATTCACTCTCGGCGCATTTCCAGCCAACGGGCGACTTGTGACAGATGCCAGCAGAAAGTTCTGGGCGTACGCCGGCAGCAGCGAAATGCACCCTGTTGATGCGATCAATGACATTGCCATGGCTAAATTATCGACCTCGTGTTCTGGGTGAATGTCGATCCCGCATCTGCGGAAATACCTATCTACCACCACTCGCAACGCAGGTGCTGTCGAAATGAGGACCTTCTCTCGTGCGATTTCTCTGGGATGGATAGTTCCCTTTGCTGCCAGACGGTGATCGCGTGGCAGAATAACGACGAAAGGCTCGCTTTCTACTACTTTGTAGGTGAGTTCAGGCGCCTTCACCTCCGTCCTCAAAAAAGCGATGTCCAACTGGCCTATGAGTAAAGCACCTGCCAGATCTCGTGACGTTTGGCTCGAGATCTTGATCTCGATATCGGGTGATCTATCTCGCAGGATGCGCATCACTCTAGGGAGCCACTCAATCTCCTGCCCCGTCAGAAACCCTATCGAGAACGTCGGTCGGTTAGGCCTCACCGCTCGGCGCGCAGCTTCGACAGCGGCGTCTGCCTGACCTAACGCAAGCCGTGCATGATCCAAAAATGCTTTGCCGGCTGATGTTAGTTCAATGCCACGAGGTTTGCGAATGAAAAGAGCCGTCCCCACTTCGTCCTCAAGGTCGCGGATCTGACGGCTCAGGGACGGTTGCGTGGTGTGTAGCGTTTTGTCAGCCGCGATGGTGAGACTTCCCGCTTCGGCGATTGCGACTAAGTAGCGCAGGTGACGAAGTTCCATATTCTAAGCATGCCTTAGAGGCATGGCAGGCGAGTGAAGAAAGCATTGGTCAGATGCGAACCTGCCTTCTACAATGGAGATGATCCCACTAATTGCGATGGCAGTGACAGGGATCCAGCCATACAGCAGGCGCATAACGAAGCTGTGGTTCAAGGAGAATACATGCCGCGCTCACTACAAGGAAAAGTTGCACTGGTAACCGGAGGATCCCGTGGCATCGGCGCCGCGATAGCAAAACGGCTGGCGGCCGAGGGTGCAAGTGTCGCCATTACTTACGCCAAGGATGCCCGTTCCGCCTCTGCCGTCATCGACTCTATTCAGGCGGCTGGGGGCAGGGCAGTGGCAATTCAGGCGGATGCGGCGGACGCAAATGCCGCACACGGCGCCGTTGAAGAGGCGGTATCTACGCTAGGCAAGTTAGATGTGCTGGTTAACAATGCCGGTACTGCCATACCCAAACCGTTTGAAGAGACAACGCTCGAGGAGATGAACCGAGTCATAGACATCAATGTTCGCGGTGTTCTGTTTACGACCAAGGCTGCCTTGCAGCATATGAACGATAACGGGCGAATCATCATGATAGGTTCATGCGTCGGGGAGCGCAATCTGACTCCTGGATTGGCCGCCTATGCCGCCACCAAAGGAGCGGTAAAAATGTTCTCACAGAGTCTCTCGAGGGAAGTTGGGGGACGCGGCATCACGGTAAACAATGTGCAGCCCGGTCCAATTGACACGGATCTTAATCCGGCTTCCGGGGATTGGGCGACGCCTCAGAAAGCTGCGACCGGCTTGAACCGTTATGGGACCGCGGAGGAGGTTGCTGCGCTCGTAGCCTTTGTGGCCGGTCCAGAGTCTTCTTACATCACCGGCGCGAACTTGACCGTCGATGGTGGAACAAACGCCTGAGCAAGATCTCGGCGCAAGAAGCTTAGTGCCAAGCCCGGGGTAGTATTCCGGCCACGTACCGGATGACTCGAGCAAGCGTCTTCGATCTCGGTTCCGGGCCCGGGCTGCCGCCTTTTGACAGGTGGGTGCGCGAACTAACTACTGTCTGACCGCGCTAAGTGCCGCACGATGCCAGTTCTGGTGACCGAGCCGCTCGGGAAGCGAAATCCCTGCCTCAAGCTGAGCGCTACGCATCTGATCGCTGACCTTCTTCGCGGCTTCCTGCACGTTCTGGTGCAGTTGCAAGAAATTCTCGCCCGGAATCTGCGCGGCATTTCCGACAACGCTCAAAGCAGCGATGGCGTCGTTATTCGCGTTAAAGATGGGAGCACCCAGACAACGCACTCCGATCTCCTCCTCCTCATCATCGAGCGCGTAACCACGGCTACGAATCAGTTCGAGTTCCTGCTTTAGGTGGCGAATGGAGCAGATTGTGTTGTCGTTATACCGGATGAGTCCCTGATCTGCAATGAGTTGCTCGGCATCGGCTTCGGGTATGTGCGCGAGCAATGCCTTTCCCAGGGCGGTGCAGTGGAGCGCGAGCTGCTTTCCGATCCACGTGCAGGTGCGTGAAACGCCAGGCGGTGTCACCTTCTCGATCAACACACAGGCGCCTTGTTCGAGAACGGCCATATGAACGGTTAATCCCGTTTGTTCGGAAAGACGCCGCAAGTGCTGTCTCGCCTGATCTCGCAGGCTGATGCCTTGTAAGGCTTGGCGTGCCAAATCACAGATCGCCAGGCTCACACGGTACTTGCTGGAGGGGCCATCCTTGTATACATACCCGGTGCTTTCAAAGGTCCGCAACAGGCAGTGGACCGAGCTCTTGGGGAGCGCGAGATGTCGGGTGACCTGCGAGAGAGATAAACCAGCGCGTGATTGCGCCAGGATTTCCAGGATCGCTAGCCCTCGTTCTAAAGACGGAACATGAGACTTCGAAACTTCTTCCATATGGCCTCCCAGGGATTTCCATGACGATAGCAAAAACGGAATGCTCTGCGATGGGATAAGTGGCTGAGACAACTCGCTATGAGGCCGGGTCGTTCAGCGGGCTGAACGATTTCCAGCTGGCGAGGAGAGGCTAGTGGTCAGGAACGGCGCTTGTCACCTCGTGGATTTCGCCCCCGGCATGCAGGATCTGCTGCTCCTTGCCCGAACGGCGGTAGTACAGCAGAACAGCGTAGCCGAAGGCGATCCAGACGAGCACCAGAACCGGTCCATAGCGGGTGGGCGGCGGAGGAAGAGAGTACATTGCTTCAAACGCAACGCATAACATGGCCAGCGATGAAACGAAAGGGCAGATTGCATGCTGCCAAAGCTTGAACTCGGACCGTCGCTCCCCCCGGTAGAAACGAAAGACTCCGTAATTCGCGACTGAGTAGATGATGACAAGGCAGAGTGTAATCACGGTGCCCATGAAGTAGAACTCCTGATCTGGTCCCAGCCAGAAGCCGAGACCTAAACCGACCCCCAGCGTAATGAGTGTCTGAAACCAGATCGCATTTGCCGGGGTAAGAGTTCGTGGATGCACAAAGGCAAGTGCCCGTGGCAACAGGCCGGACCTTCCGAGCGCAAACAGAACGCGCGTTGCAGCGTTAGTACTTGCAATAGATACAGCAAACACGGAATTGAGAACGGCAATCATCACCAGGATCCAGGCTTTACCCCAAAACCTTCTTGCCAGGATGAAACACGGATTCTCTAACGTCTTGCTGAAGGCATCCACATGCTGAGTTCCCCAACCAATAAGCACGGCCCAGGAACAGAAAATGTAGAACGCGCCTGTGAGCACAATGGACGCGATAATGCTGCGCGGTAAGTTCCGGCGGGGATTTTCGCTCTCTTCAGCAAGGGGCACAACACCGTCGAAGCCCGCCACAGAGAAGATTGAGAAAACAACTGCTAACGCCAATCCACCCGCCGAGGAGGCCTGGTTGGGTGCGTAGGAGTGCAGGTTGACGCCGCCTGGGCCAGGTTTGAAGAGGCTCCAACACGCGAGCGCGAGTACTATGATCACCTCCGCAATACCAAAGGCTGCCATCAGGTTTGTGGAGGGGGCGATACCGCGGTAGACCACAAACGTGAGCAGTGCGACCGTTATCAGAAAGAAAAGCCACCAGGGGAAGTGGAGCCCATACTCGCTGAGCATTGCTCTTTCGAAAAAGATTCCCATAAACGCGATATTGATGGCGGTGGCAGTGGGATCGTAGAGCAGGTAAAGCCATGAAATCACGAACCCGGCACGCGGACCGACAGTGCGGCTGACGTAAGTGTAGTAGCCGCCCGCCGACGGTAAATGGCGTGCCAGTTGTGCCAGGGAGATACCGAGGGCCAGCACAATGAGCACGGCAACCGCATAAGCCAAAGGCGCAACGACTCCGGCGAGCGATGTGATGTATTGGATGCTCAAGATGAGGCCGACTGCCGGAGCGATGTGCGTGATACCTTGCATCAACACGGCAGGAAACTTGAGGGCACCGGCTCGGAGCTGGGTGGGAGCCGCTGTAGCGTGCTGGTTGCTGGTCACGTTGTCCTAACGTACCGGATGCGAGCCTTCCGAGCTGAAGTGCTTCCGGACACAGCAAAGAGGGCCGTTCAACACCCTGAACACAAAAGCTCATCGGGCCATTTCGCCCGGCTCTCGGATGCAGCGACGCCTTCTATACTTTAGATTCTCAATGCGCCGCCTATCCGCTACTGGAACGCTCTGGCTGCTTCTGCTCGCGGTTTCTACAGTTGCGGCCACGGCAGCAGTTCATTCCGATCAACTCGCCTCGCAGGTGACAATTTACCGCGACCAGTACGGCGTTCCTCACATAGTGGGTGAAAACGAAGCGGCGACCTTCTTCGGCTACGGTTACGCTCAGGCGCAAGATCACTTGGAAGACATGATGCTCCAGTATCGTGATGCGCAGGGGAGGCGGACCGAGACGCAGGGTATCAACGCTTTAGGCGACGGCTACCTGCAGTTCATCCCCTACGAGTATCGGTGGGGCGGAGACTACATGCAGCGCCTGCTCCGGACAAAAAAGGCAGTGATTGCGCATCGCGATCAGATTGAACCGGCGACATACAAGATTCTCGATGGCTTCGCTCGCGGAGTTAATCAATATATCGCCGAAAAGCACGCGAGCATACCGGCTTGGATCACGCCCATTACGGCGGAGGACGTCGAAGCACTTGAACGCAGCCAGTACATGCGCTTCTACAGCATCAACGACGCACTCAACAAGATTACTGAAAAGACTTACGAATTTCCGACGTTCGGGTCGAATCAGTGGGCCATTGAAGGATCACGCTCGGAAAACGGCCATGTCATGCATGTAGAGCACACTCACATGCCGTGGGCAAACCGCTTCCAAAACTACGAAGCACACCTGATCACGCCCGGCAAGCTGGACGCCGCAGGTATCAGTTGGTTTGGCAGCCCGATGTTCCTGATGGGTTGGAACGATCGGATTACCTGGTCGGCGACCTGGAACGAGCCAAACATATCAGACGTTTACATAGAGAAGATTAATCCAGAAAATCAGCTCCAATACTTGTACGAAGGCAAGTGGGAGCCAATCCGAGTAGAGTACGAAACCTTCCGTATCAAAGGGCGGAAGGGAACCGAAACTATTACCCTGCCGTGCTACTACACGAGCCACGGCCCGATCGTAAAGTTCGATCGTGAAACACATCATGCCTATTCGGTGAAACTGCCTAACTTTGATGGCGTGAACTACGCGACGGGGCTGTATGGAGTGATGAAGGCCGGAAACCTCGAGCAATTTAAGACGGCATTGGCAAGGCAGCTTATCCCGCGCTGGAACTTTCTTTACACGGATCGCACAAATATCTACTGGGTTCACAACGGAAACGTGGCAGAGCGCAACCCCTCTCTCGATTGGAGTAAACCTGTCCCGGGCTGGGAGCGGCGAACAGAATGGGGCGCCTATCTCCCATTCGAAAAGTACCCGCAATTGCTCAATCCTTCGTCAGGCTTTCTGCAGAACTGTAACAATCCGCCTTGGGTATGCACGCGCAACTCGGGATTGAAGCCGTTGGATCCAGCGCCATATTATTTGCACGCACAACCACGGGCGAACGCCGGTGAGGAAGCACTGAATACTCGCGGCGAACGGCTTTTCGACATCTTGGGAACCCAGAGAAAGTTCACGCTGGAGGACATGTTCAAGCTGAGTTTCGATACCCACATCATGCCTTCGGATGTCATTATTCCGTTGTTAACCAATGCCGCCATAGCCGATGCGAAGGCGCAAACGGGCGAGATCCACCAGGCCCTTGACGCAATCGCTCATTGGGATGGCAGTTCGACCAAAGAATCGATAGCCTATACCTACATCCACTTCTGGGTAGAAGCATACCGGCAGCTGTTTTCCGAAGAATCATTTAGCCGATTCACAAAATACGAGCGCAAACAGCTGATCGACATTCAGTCGCCAGCTGAGCAGAAGCGTGCACTGGACGCATTACAGAGGGCAGTGCAAACTCTCAAAGCGCGTTACGGTACGGCGCAAGTGGCATGGGGAAAAATCAATGTGGTTGTACGAAACGGAAGTTTCCCACTTGGCGGGGAGTCAATCTTCAACGTGCTTCACCCCGATGAGGGAGTCGAGCAAGATGACGGGACGATCCACTGCAATGACGGCTGGGGGCACTTGATGATTGTTGTCGAGACGGAGCCGAAACAGATTTGGACTCTGCTGCCGTACGGAGAGTCTCAGGACCCATCGTCGCCGCACTACAATGATCAGGCCAAGAGGCACAGCAACCAGGAACCGAAACGTTTCTGGTTTTCCAAAGCCGACGTGCTTGCGAACACCGACTAATACTTGGGGTGATTCCAGGCGCTTGCAGAGAATGCAGGGCGTGTATTAGTGCCCAAGACACTCATTTACAGCTTCGATCAGATCGATTGGGATACGCCGGGTAAGCGACACTATGACGTCGCCTTTCATCTCGATTCATCCTGGGGATTCTCGCTCGTTCCGGTTACGGTGATTAACGGATTGCGAAAGCCCTCTTCGCCGGGTTCGAGCAACGGTATTGCCGCCTTCGGTGGCACTCACGGCAATGAGTGGGAAGGACAGATTGCCGTTAAGCGCCTGTGCCACAGCCTGGATCCCGAGAAGTTGTCCGGGCGTTTGATCCTGATTCCGCAGCTCAGTGCAAGCGCGGCAGCCGCGAACACACGAGTATCGCCCCTGGACAACGTCAACATGAATCGCGCTTTTCCAGGCAATGTGAACGGTACGATTTCCTATCGGATCGCGCACTTTGTGAAATCGCACATCTTTCCGCGAGTGCGCATCGTAGCCGATCTCCACTCGGGCGGCCTGGAGGGCGGCTTCGCTCTCTGCACATCCATACACTCGGTGGCCGATCCCGATCAGCGTAGCGAGATGGTCGCCGCTGCAAAACTTTTCGATACGCCTTTCGTCTTCGTCTATTCGAGCGACATGGCGTCTGGTCTACTCTCCGATGAAGCTGAAGCGGAGGGCAAGATCACCATCGGCGGCGAATTTGGATTCGGGGAAGCTGTTAGCCGGACCGGGGTCCTTCACGCTTACGAAGGCATAAAAAACCTCCTTCGCCATTACGGCCATCTCGACGAGCCAGTACAACGAATACGAGGGGCAGGGGCGAATGGGCCCCGTCTTGTTTCGGCGCGTCACCTTGACGCTTACGTGCCTGCTCCACGAGACGGTATTTGGGAACCCGCGGTCGAGTTAGGTGCTTCAGTAGCCGAAAATACCGTAATCGGGTACCTTCACGACTTTGCCGAGTACGATCGCGATCCACTCGAGATTAGAAGTTCGAGAGCCGGAGTGGTCATGATGATGCATGCGCCGGCGTTAACGAGCCGAGGAGTGACGTTATATGTGGTCGCGGACGATATCGAAGCACGCGAGATTGTTCGATTGCCTGAACGCTAAGCAATGGCGGCGAACATCTTACCTGGATCGGTCTTTCGTTTCCGGCTAATCTTACAACCATGAAGCCTTCCGCCCCATCCACGCGTATGCCGGCGAACGATTCCGATATCGCTTTGTTTGAAAAGGTGGAGAGTCAACTCTACACGGCGGTCGTCTGCGATGCACTTGACGACCTTGGATATCGGCATCAAGCCATGCATCAGCGCTTGCGGCCGCTCTTCCCGGACATCAAATTTGCCGGTTGGGTGCGGACCATCTCGTGTGTTGATGTGTCACACGTTCCAAGTGAGCCATACGCGAAAGAGATCGAAGCCGTTGACAGTATTTTACCGGGCGAAGTCGTCGTCGTCTCTACGTCTTACTCGGGTCTGAACGCCCCTTGGGGTGAACTGCTCTCGACCGCCGCTCGGGCACGAGGGGCCCGGGGTGCCGTGATAGACGGGCTCGTTCGTGATGTGAAGAAGATCGACGAACTCGGATTTCCGGTATTTGCAGCTGGTATCAAGCCTGTCGACTCGAAGGGACGGGGTCTGGTGATCGACTACAACGTTCCCGTTGAGTGCGGAGGGGTCATCGCGCACCCCGGCGATCTGCTGTTTGCTGATTATGACGGCGTCGTCATTGTTCCTGCTGCGGTCGTGACTAAGGTTGTCGATATGGCACTCGAAAAAATCCACAGGGAGAATCACAGCCGGCAAGAGCTCATGAACGGCGCGTACCTGCGCGACGTGTACGACAAGTACGGCGTTCTGTAAGCCCGCTACTTTGCGGTCCAGCCGCCGTCTACGGGTAGAGTCGCGCCCGTGATGTAAGAGGCTTCATCGGAAGCGAGGAATGCTGCGGCATAGGCAACTTCCTGGGCGGAGCCGACGCGGCCCAACATAGTTTGCTCGCACTGCCAGCGATAGTGCGGATCGCCGGCCGAAGGTGAAATGCGTGTCTGTATCGGTCCCGGGCACAGAGAGTTGACGCGCACGTTGTGCGGCCCGTAATCATAGGCCGCGCTGAGAGTGTAGCCAAGAAGCGCCGCCTTCGTTGCCGTGTAAGCAACGGAGGTCATGCAAGCCGCCAATGCCTGGATGGAAACTATATTCACGATGGAGCCGTAACGCTGGCGCACCATGTAGGGCAGGACAGCTTTTGTAAAGCTATGGGTTCCCATCAGGGAGACCTGGATGCAGCGTTCCCACTCGGCGGCAGTCGATTCCAACACTGCGTGAAACTGCCCAAGGTATGCCGCGTTGTTGCAGAGAATGTCGATGCGTCCAGAATGATCGCCTGCTCTCTGCGTGGCTGCTTGAACGTCAGCCTCGGACGTGACATCGACTTTCAGGAACTGCGCCTCGCCTCCGCGCTCCACGATCCCTTCCACCACCTGCTCGCCGGCGTTGGTCTCAACATCCGTTACGAGCACAAACGCGCCTTCCGCGGCGAACCGCTCGCTAATGGCTCTGCCGATGCCATTTGCGGCACCCGTTACGATGGCAACTTTGTTGGCTAGTCGCTGCATAATTTTCTAGGTGAGACTGAGAACGACGATCGATAGAATTCCGAGCACGAGGCCGGCGATTCCATACGGCCCCACTTTCTCGCGAAACAGGACGACTCCGGCAAGCGCCACGAGAAACAGCGTTCCTCCAGTGCTAATTGAGAAAGCAACGTGCCCGGCCACATTGCGTGCCAGCGCCAGCCCTGTAAAGAATTGACCGGTGAGGCTGCAAAGGCCCATGGCAAGCGCTATGAAGACTTCACGAAGGTACGGTTTGAACGGCCTAAAAAATAGCACGGCCAAACTGAATAGCAACCATCCCGAATACCAGAAAAACAAATATTGGAACTCGTACCGATCCGTAAATCCACGCTCGGCGAGGACCTTCAACCCGAATGCGCCAAGGCCGTTTGTTACACAGGCCAGCAGCATCAGCTGGAACCAGCGGCTTCCCTGCTTATTCAGAAGACGTCTCCAGAGCAGAGTACCTTGTATGCCGGCTCGTCTGTGCATCTTTCCAAAGCAGAATCATCGAGAACGCCATCGCGACCAAAGCTAAGACCTTCAACCAGGTGATCGGCTCCTTGTACAAGATGATCGAAAGGAGAGTGGGAATACCGGCGGAGAGGTTAACGGCCAACCAGCTAGTCGAGATGTCGCCCAGACTCAAGGCGCTCTGCAAGGCTAGGATGGCGATGCCCGCACAGATGCCTACCGGCAAGGCCAGCCCCAATACGCCGGCCGGCGCAGATAAGCTTCTGCCAGCTATGGATCCGGCAACGAAGAGCGCGAGCAGACACCAGCCACACATCAGAAGACTGATCGGAAGAGGCCGGCATTTTCGCACTTCTGCAACTTTGTGCAAGATTCCGAGCGAGCTATAACTGAGCAACGAAAGCAGTATGTAGATATGGCCGGAACGCATTCAGCTCGAGAGTGCCCTATGAGTCTTAAGCCTCAAGCATAAATCAGCACAGGCGATAGCCTCCAAACGGCACGGGCGAAGCATACAGAGGGCTGAACAGCCGGATTGGAAAGAACGGCGCGGGCTCGAAATCCTTGTTAGCCTAGACGCGTTATGCGTCGCAGTCTGCAGTTCTCTCTGTTCATCGCTTCGTGCATTTGCTCCGCCCAGGATGTGACGCTGAGCGTCAATCTTGGTAAGCCCGGCGCACCAATGAATATCAGCCATTTTTCCCTAGGTCAGGGCGGGCTCTCAGCCGACTCCATTTTTGAAAGCCGGATTCCAGAGGTGCGAGCGCTCCATCCACGGCTTATCCGGCTCTTCATTCAGGAATACTTCAACCTGATGCCGGCAGCCGACCGGTACAACTGGACCGCCCTCGATCGCTCCGTGGATTCGATTGTTGCGGCAAATGCCATTCCGCTGATGAATATCGACTTTAAACCGGCCTTGCTCTATCCCAAAGTGGACGAAACCATCACCGATCCCACTGATTACTCGCTGTGGGAAAAACTCATCACAGCAATGGTGGAGCACTATGAGCAGCGGCATCCCGGTATCGACTACTACTGGGAGATTGCGAACGAGCCCGACATCGGTGAAATGGGTGGCTGCCCCTACAAGTTCACGCCTGAAGGATATGCCCGCTATTACCAGCACACTGCGGCCGCTATTCGGAAAGCAAACACGCATGCGAGAGTGGGAGGGCCTGCGCTAGCCGATCCCGACTCGCCGTTATTTCCAGAGCTGCTGCGCACCGTCGCCCGAGACCATCTTCCGCTTGATTTCGTCTCTTGGCATATCTACAACGACAGCCCAACGCGCATTCGCGCGACTATCGAGCGCAAGAAGGAGCAGCTTCGGGAATTTCCGGATCTTCACCCGGAGACCATCCTTGATGAATGGAACATGTCGTTGCGGAACGGTGAGGTAGATCCGCGTTTTCAACCGGCCTTTGTTGCCGAAACCGCCTGGCAGATGTTCGACGCCGGCCTGGATTACTCCTGTTACTATCACATTCGCGACTATCACGTTGAGCTGAGCCAATTCACAACCTTTATGTCGTCTCGTGGGGCGGCCGACATGGCCTGGTGGTGGAATCGAAAGCCGCAGTACGATGGCCTCTTCGATTACCAGAATCACGTTCGCCCTGCCTATTTCACGTTCCTGTTGCTGGGCCGTTTGACGGGACAGCGGCTAGAGATCTCCTCCACAGACAAACGGGTTCATGGCTTTGCCACCTGGGATTCCAGTATCAGGAAGTACTCACTACTCTTCTGGAACTACTCTCGTGAACCGGTACAGGCGCGAGTGCGTCTCAACGGGGCACCTGCGCAACTTTCTGCCGCAGTTGAGCACTTGGACGCGCTGGCGCCGAGCGACGACGAGAATATTCGTTTGAAACCTGCTCCCGATGTCCTGGTGAGAGCAGGCAACACGGAGCAGGTGGTAACGCTCGAACCCTACGGGATCTACTTCTGGGAACTTGCTCAAAAAGGGAAGGACGACGATAACTAGGAAAGAGGCGGCCTACTTGAACCGATAGCGCTCAATCACGGCTTCGTCTACTTCGATGCCGAGACCGGGCCCTTCCGGAACCCGCAGATAGCCGTCCTCGAGCCGCAACGGGTTGCGGGCGATGTCGCGGCTCAACGGCCCTTGGGACGTGTTGAATTCGATGAAGACCGCGCGCCGCTGGAACGCGTTCAGGTGCAGGGAAGCGGCCGTCAACAAATCGGAGCACCAGGAATGCGGGATGACGAGCCGGTTCGCACGCTCCGCCATGTGAATAATTTTGCGCGCCACCGTGAAGCCTCCACAGCGTGTCAAGTCGGGCTGTAAAACGTCTACTCCTCCTTCGTTGATCAGACGCTCGAATCCCCATTCAGTAGCTTCCTGCTCACCGCATGCGATCAAAGTATCTACTGCAGTAGCTACCTCCCGGTAGCCGGCGTAGTTCTCCGGATGCAGCAGCTCTTCCACGAAGAAGGGATTGAACGGCTCCAGCGCACGAACGAGTTGGATTGCTTCTTTGGGTGTACGTTCAACGAACCAGCCGGTATCGATCAACAGGTCGCGATCATCGCCGATTGCTCGTCGGGCCGCCTCCACCAATTGAATGTCGCGCTTGCGCTCGCTCCCGAAGACGCCCCAGCCGAACTTGACTGCGGTGAACCCTTGATCAACGTACGCCTTGGCCGCCTCGGCCATATCTTCCGGGCGGGGCCGAAACAACGTGCTCGCGTACGCTCGAATTTTAGTGTGCCAGCGGGCTCCCAACAAGATATGCACAGGCACGCCGTAGGCTTTGCCCGCGATATCCCAGAGAGCAATGTCGATCGCTGAGATGGCCTGGATCGCGACGCCGCGACGCCCATAGTAGATGCTGCCCCGGTACATCTTGTACCAGAGACGCTCCATCTCTAAAGGATTTTCACCGATCAGGAGCGATGCCAAGCCGTCGAAACATTCCATGCCGGCTTCACTCCAGCGAGGCGCATCGATAGCGGCCTTGGCGATCGTTGGTGCGGTCTCAATGTCGGAATAGCCGACGAGGCCGGCATCCGTCGAGACCTTTACAATGCCCAGATACGTTGGTCCGGATGCTTCCTCGGCACCTTTGGGAGTTTCATAAACTCCGGCCGAGTGGAGGACGAACAGCTCAACGGCGGTGATCTTCATGCCCGCTCAAAAATATAGCTTGAGAGCGAACTGCATGATGCGGGGGTCGTAAGCACTGGTGATTTGACCCCCGTGAATCTTGTCTTCAATATTGGAGTTCGGGAGCATGAAATTGGGATGATTGAAGACGTTGAAGAACTCGGCGCGGAACTCGAGATAACGGCGCTCAGAAAAGTGAAAGTTTTTGAGCAGCGACATATCCCAGTTCTGGAATTTTGGACCACGTAGGATGTTTCGGCCTGCATTACCGATAGTGAAGGGCTGCGGCACGACGAAGTCGTTGATGTTGAACCACTGATTGATGCTAGGGTTCGACAGTGATCCTGTTCCGACAACATCCGGCCGGCGCCCATAAGCATAGTTCACGTTTGCAGGATCACTCGCGCCAAGCTGGGGAGTGTAGGGAAAGCCGGTCTGAAAGCTCGTGATCCCGGCGAGTTGCCACCCTCCAACGAACTGATCGAGGAAACGAGGGATGCTGCCTCCGAAGGCCTTACCGCGTCCGAACGGAAGCTCATAGCCGTAACTGAACACAAAACGATGCGTGATGTCGTAGTCGGAAGGCCCCTTCATCGTGTGCAGGTCGAACGGGTTATCAGCGCCATTCCCGTTCTGATCGTTACTCGTTCCATCCAGCGACTTCTGCCAGGCGTACGATGCGAGGAACGACAGGCCATTGGAATATCTCTTTTCCAGCTTGACCTGCAGCGAGTGGTATGTGCTGTTGTTCGAGTTTGACAGCATCGTTCCGGACGAGAAGGCCGGGAACGGGAGACGCTCCTGATAAGGCCGGTTGTCGTTCGGATTCAAAGAGGGCACGTTGAATGGATATAGATTCTCCAGGTGCGTGCCTTTACTCCCGACATAGGCAACTTCGAGCGCCATGTTAGGCATTAGCTCCCGTTGAATTGCCACATTCCATTCATCGAGGTACGGTACCCGATTGTGCGGGTCGAAAGTTGCGAGATACGGTGTATTGAAGGCCGAATTGCTGCTGAATGGCTGAAACAGATTCTCGGCTCGTGCCGTCGGGAAACCATTTACCGCAGGCTGAGCAACGGATTCGTCGACAATGAACGGAAGATTCAGGATCGGTTGCGAAACCGTGTTGTTGCCCGACTGCAGCAGGTAAAAGATACCGAAGCCGGCTCGAATGACGGTCCTGTTATCGTCGGTTGGTCGATAAGCCAAGCCGATCCGTGGCGCCCAATTGTCGTACTGGTTATATAGCAGCCCGTTGGGAACCCCGGCCTGCTTTGGAGTGGTAAAGAATTGCTGAAATTGCGGGTAGGCATACTTAGCGACCTGCTGCGTAACCAGATTTGGCGAACCCTTATAGAGCGAGACGGCGATCAGGCCTGTGGCCGGATTGAACCATGAACTCTGGTTCTGGAAGTAGTCCGGTTGTGGGTTCAACTCATACCGCAAGCCAAGGTTCAGGGTCAGACGGCTGCTGACTTTGTAATCGTCCTGTACGTAGAAATGATAGTTGTTGATCGTCTCCCCAAATAGATTGCGCGGAAAGTCGCGGTTGCCGGAACTCGGATACCCGGTCAAAAAATCTGCGAAGCCATCGCCGGTGTAGCTGCCGCCAAAGTTAAAATCACCCCTCGAATGGGCGGCATTCGTCGAGTACAATCGCGCCTGGCGGAGATCGAAGCCAAACTTGATAGAGTGTGCGCCTTTGATGGCGGTTACCGAGTCGATGATTTCGTAGGTGTTGGTTGGATTTGTGAGTGGCGAAAAGTCGTTGCCGGAAATGCCTCCATATCCTGTGATGTTCAGGCTTGGGAAGCCCGGGAAATTTGCCGTCGTTTCCGCAAAACCGCCAAGGCCCGATTGCACTGTATAGTTGGTGCCCAGTCCCTGCGGCGCATCGGTGCGATACATGCGCGCGTAGCCCAGGCGAAAGTCGTTGATCAGCGTTGGGCTGAATATATGGGTTTCGTCCAGTACGGCATTGTGAGTGCGAAGGCTCACGCTGCGAGCGCCCACCTGCGGAAATGACCCCGGATTGTCTTGGTCGATGTTGTTGATGGAGTACCGCCCGAACAGCGAATCAGAATCGCTAAACCGGTGATCGACTCTGATATTGCCCTGATTGATATTGGATGTGAATGGGGCGTTGTAATAGAAAGTGCCTTGCGCGGTGTTGGGCAACGGAATGAACTGGAGAAAATAGGCCGTCGACGGATCGATCAGCGAAGCAGGAATTTGATTGTTGACGAAGAGGGCTCCGGTGGTTGGATTCTTCAATTGGACCCCTGAAGCCAGCAGACCCGAAAAGTCGCCGGAGCGTTGCGCCGCAGTTGGCACAACGGTGTTTGAACTGTTGCCTTGGCTTACGCGAGTGCCCTCATAAGCGGCAAAAAAGAAGGTCCGATTGTGCTTGATCGGTCCACCGATCGTTGCACCAAATTGATTCTGTTCTAGCTTCGCTTTATCGCCGGTGTTGAAGAAGTTTTTGGCATCCAGAGCGCTGTTCCGGAGGAAATCGTAGAGGTCTCCGTGGAACTCGTTAGTTCCAGCCTTGATCGTGCCGTTAATGATGGCGTCACCGCGGCCGTACTCCGCGGAGAAGGCGTTAGCCTGAACTTTGAATTCCTGAATGGCGTCAACGGATGGCGTAAACTGAATCCCGTCAAACAACTGCTCCTGGTTTGTGATGCCATCGAGCAGAAACTCTGTTTTCCCCGCATGTCCGCCGCTCACGGAAATAGTTGTGAAGCCGGTGGGAGAGCCATTCGGCGGACCGACCACGGCCGAGGCCGTCAAGGTAGCCAATTGGGCGAAGTTGCGCCCGTTCAAAGGAAGCTCGAGAATCGTGCGATTTGTGATGACCTGTCCAATGGACGCCGTATCTGTGTTGACAACGGGCGCTTCCGCTTGCGCAGTCACAGTCTGCAGAACGCTGCCCAGCTTGAGACCGACATCGAAGCGCGCACTCTGATCGACTTGAAGCGGTATGCCTGAGATTTGTTGTGTCTCAAAGCCCTGACTACTAACCGACAGCGTGTATCGTCCGGTAATCGGGAGAAGGGTGAGTTCGAAGTCGCCTGTCGCCGTGCTGACTGTCGAGCGCTCGAAACCCGTTGCATCATTCGTAGCCTTGACACTGGCCCCTGAAACAGCAGCGCCGCTCGGATCAGTGACGCGTCCGAGAATCGATGCTGTTTGATCACCGAATGCAAGACTTCCTAAAACGAAAAGAAATAGAAGAAGCCGTGTTGCGCTCATTTTCACCACCGATAAGGAAGAGTCTTGCACCGATGCTAATACGCAGTTCTTCTGTGCTGCAATCGCTCGGCGAAAGACTGTGCAGCATGCTGAACGAGCAAACCCCCGGCTTCGGGCCGTTCAAAATCCTGGACCTTTCTTCCGAGTACTCACGCGCCGGGCATTCCGAGTGGGCCGGCAACAATTAGAATGTCGGGAATGATCTGGCGTGTTGTTTCAAGTGCCGTGATTTGTGCTATTGCCGCATCTGCGCTGGCAGGCGCACAACTGCGCGTGCGGATTTCCGTCGGTGAGCAGGCCAAGCAAGCTGATGCTTTCTACATCCGTATTCTGCCGGGATCTCCTTCCTCTAAAATCGACTGGGGCGGCCAGCTTTCCGGCGTTCGTCCCACGAATCTGAAGCCATGGAGCGGAACGGCTGGGGGTGGAACGACAGCCTCCGCCAGCTTTACGATTGCGTACGACGATTCGCGGGTCTCCCCGGCGCCGATGCATGTCATGTGGGCCGACCTGATCTCGCATAGCGACGCCGACACGGCCCGGCGGCTTTCGAACGACAATGGGGACGCAAGTCTTCCGGGTGCTGCCAGAATCCTGTTTGGAAGAGATCACCCGAGTGGCTTCACCGTCACGGCAAACCAGCTTTTGCAAGCGAAAGCGATTTGGATTCCTGCGTATCACACCTTTCTGACTCTTGCCGATCAGCCGGTCTCATTCGCTGATCACGTGGCGAAGCTGCAGGCCTTCGCTGGGAAACGCATCCTGGAGCAGACCGCCTCTGAGCCCGAAGCCACGTACCAGGAGTTCACGGCCAAATGGGCCGATATGGGTACCCCGCAGTACGTACATCCGCACCAACCCGCGCCAGGGCACATTATCTGTCTTGCCTGGGATAGCAGCATACCCAAATTCGGCGTTGATCGCGCATCCGGCGTGCGGAATGATTATGGCAACCCCGATCACTTTCGGTTCTGGTTCGGATTTGGCGATCTGGAGCAGGGCGTGATTAAGAAGCTGGCGTTCGCAACGCCTCGACAAAGGTCTGCCGATTGTGACCACGACTATTGAAGATGAAGGTATTCGCTATGAAGTGGAGCAGTTTGCCTACCCTTTGAACGGACCGCCGAGCGAGCGCCGGGGCGAGATCAAGATGGTGCTTCTCCAGAAGGTGCGGGTAACTAACCTGGGAGACGCTCCACGTACGGTTCCGGTGAGCATGACGCATCGCCGCCAGCTTAACGTCATAGAGACCGGCGCGAATCTTGAGACTGTCAAGATCTTCAACGGGGTGGCACTTCGCGAACGAGCGCGTAAGGGCGCAGTGCTTGCCATCCAGGGCATTGATGAGCAACCGGAGTGGCACGAGACGCTGGATTATGAAAACGAAGATAAGCGCGTACCAGGCAGCGTACGCAGTGATCTAGTGGTCGCCGAACACCTGGGTGCCAAGGAGTCACACGAGTTTGTAGTGAAGCTGCCTTCGCCCGTCTTGGAATCCGATGAACTAGACACATTCGCAAAGATTGATTACGTAGCCGCAAGAGCGGAGACCGAGCGTTTCTGGAACGGATGGCTTGGCCGAGGCACACAGATCAGAGTGCCTGAAGCGGAAGTGAACGATCTGCTGCACGCATCTCTGTGGCATGCTCTGCGTTTACCGCGGCGGCACGACGGCTCGGGTGACAATCTCGTCATCGATCTCCCCTATTCCAACTTTGCGTATGCTCAAACAGGCATTCCGTGGCCCGGAGTGCAGTCTATCTATGTCGATTACATGCTCTTTGAACTACGCGGATACTTCTCGGTGGCGCTCGAGAACCTGCTACAGGAGTTCCGGCTGAATCAAGACGCCAACGGCCATGTAAGCGGCTTTGCGAACTGGACCATGTATACGCCTTCGATGCTGTACGCCTCGGCTCAGTATTATCTCCTCTCGCACGACCGAAAGGGCTTTGAAGCATTGCTGCCCTATGCGCTCAAAGCATTAGACTGGTGCGAGAGCGAGTCAAAACAGGCGCGGTCCCGAGATCAGTTTGGAGGCCTTGTAGATGGCCCACTCAACGACGGTACGGGCGAAGGCATATGGGCCATCAATCAGGCGTATATGTACGCGGGCTTGGAGCGCTTTGCAACAGCACTCCGCGAGATAGGCGACTCGCATGCGCAAGAGGCACGCGACGAAGCGCAGAAGCTTCTTGCTGCCACCGAGACCGGGTTTGAAGAGGCAACGACAAAGGCCCCGCTGGTTCAACTGCGCGATCACACGTGGCAGCCCTACGTTCCTTCTGATGCAAAGACTCCGCGGCGATTGATGGAGATCTGGTATCCGACGGACGTGGACACCGGCCCCTTGCATCTCCTTCGTTTGAAGGCGCTCCCTTCTGATGGGAGACTTGCGGATTTTCTTCTGAATGACCACGAAGACAATCTGTTTCTCAAGGGATGGGGTGCCGCCAATGAGCCGGTTTATGCGCCGCAAGGGCTCGCTTATCTGTACCGCGACGATGCAGCAGCTGCGATTCGGACCTTCTACAGCCAGATGGCCTGCGCTTTCAGTCACACAGTCTTTGAACCTGTGGAACACAGGTGGATGCATGGGCAGTATTTCGGCCCGCCGAGCACCGACGGCTCCTGGTTCGAGCTGCTGCGCCATATGCTCGTCCGCGAAGTCGATGACCAGACACTCCTCATAGGGCAAGCTACCCCACGCCCTTGGCTCGCCGACGGTAAGCAGATCGAAGTGGAAAAGCTCCCGACTGTCTTCGGCGATGTCTCTTTGCAGATCATCAGCCATATCAATGCGAACACAATCTCTGCCAAAGTCGACCTCGCTTCGTCCGGTAAGCTTGGCTTAGTTTATGTCCGGCTGCGTCATCCCGAGAAGAAGCCAATCAGGAGCGTCATGGTGAACGGTAAGGAATGGCTTGATTTTGACGTGAAGAACGAGTGGGTGAAGTTGGAAAAGCCCAACCAGACCCACTACGATATCTCGGTGAGGTATTAGACCGCTGCTAAGCGAGTCCGAGCAAGGACAACGTGTCCCGATGAAACATTTGCTCCATTGCTTCGGTATCTAACCGGGGCAGGGCAGTGCCTTCGAGCATTTGATTGAGGTCACGCATTCCTTGTAAGCTGGCGTCCACGGTGGTGAACGGGTAGTCGCTCCCGAACAGAAGCTTATTCCACACGCCATACTCTTGCAAGAGCATGAGCGAATGATACAGCTGGAATGGCCTGTAATGGAGCGCCGAGCAATCGGCATATACGTTCGGGTGCTTGCGAATGGTCACTACGCATTCGCCTTCGTATGGGTGCGAGAGATGAGCCATGATGATCCTGACATCCGGGAAACGGATAGCGACGTCGTCGATCAGAATAGGCAAGGTATGTTTCAGGGGTGCCTGCCGAATGAACGTGGTGCCGGTATGGCAAAGAACCGGTAAGCCATTCTGGGAAGCGTATTGCCACAGGTAATCGAGCTCGCGATCATTAGGCGAAAAGCCTGCATACATAGGCATCAGCTTGATGCCTTTCAAACGGAGATTCTTGTGGCCTTCTTCAAGCTCCTCCCGCCAGCCGGGCTGCGTAGGATCAAGCGCCATGAAGCCGATCAGCCGCTCGGGCTGCTCTCCCACATATTGTGCGACTTCATGGTCAGGAACCCATAGACCTGATAAACGGGCTTTGCCTCCGAACACGATTGTTTTAGCGGCCCCGGTGGCGCCGGCCGCGTACTCAGGCCAGCGCACGGTCAGATCTATTTTCCTGCCCTTCTTCGCCTGCAGGACGAAGTCAGGCGTGAAATGGGCAGGATCGCGAAAGTAATGACTGTGTACGTCTACAACCATGATGGAGAGCCAATTTCCTCAAAAGGTAAACTTCGCGCCGAGCTGTATTTGTCTCGAAGTTGTTGTGGTGGAACTGATCGTTCCGGCAGACGTCGTGTTGATGTAGCTGTTCGGGCCCGCGAAGTTCGGATGATTAGCGATGTTAAATACCTCGCCACGTACCTGGAGATTGTAGCGCTCGGCCAATTTGAAGTTCTTCAGCAGCGCGCAATCGAGATCGATCAGGTTCGGCCCCCGCAGGATTCCTTTGCCCGCGTTACCGAATTGGCCAAGTGGCGCGAGTTGAAACGCTGCAGGATTGAACCACTGTGCCGGATCGTGGTTGCCCGGCAGATATTTCGCCGCCCCTGGGACCACATCGGGTCTGTCGGCATAGGTCAACGTTTGGCTGTTATCTCCGCTGATCAGAGGCGTCACCGGAAAACCCCCTTGGTACGTGAAGATGCCTGAAATCTCCCAACCACCCGCAATCGCATTCAACACGCGTTGCGAATGAAACGACGGGATGTCGTAGACGATGCTTTGCACGAAGCGGTGCCGAAAGTCTGAAGCGGAAGGTCCGTAATCGCAGCGGAAACAGTATTGATTCTGGAAACCGGGATCGCCCGGAGCCGATGCCGCATCGCCGGTGGAGATGTTGTCGAGGTTCTTCGACCAGGTATATGAGGTAATCAACGAAAGCCCGGCAGAGAAGCGCTTTTCTGCTTTAAGAAGCAGTGCATTGTAATTGCCAAATTGGATGTTCGTCAGGTAGTTTATGTAGCTGTAATCCGGGTAGGGAAGTAGAAACGTTCCGTGCTGCAGCGGCGAATCGATGTTACGGAATGCAGCAAATTTTGTATTCTTCTGCCAGTTATAGTCTGCTTCTATCAGCAATGTTGACCCGATCTGCTCTTGCACGCCGAACGAGGCCTGTTGCTGATAGCCGATACGGAGGTTCGTGTCGAAGGCTTCAATGCTGGGGGCAGGGGGACTGGCAGCGGACGACGCGCCGAATACGTTTTGCAGCGGAACGGTCGGAAACGCGGTCAGCGAGCTGTTCAGGAAGTAAAACGGAAACAGCGAAAACGGTGGATTAGTGCGTGTTTGCTCGGTGTTGTTTTCCTGCAGAACGTCATAGAAGATGCCATAACCGCCTCGTATAACGGTGGACTTGTGCCCGAAAGGCGAGTAAGCAAATCCGAATCTCGGGGCGAAGTTATTCCAATCCGGGCGGACGTTTGCGGTTCGACTCACGCCATCCCTTCCGGCCACAATCAGTTGTCCTGTGCTCGGGTCGAAATTCGAAAGCCGGTTGTACTTCTCGTAGAACGGGCCGTCGTACTCCCAACGAAGTCCCAGATTCAGCGTCAGCCCGGACCTGACTCGCCATTCATCGTTGAAGAACCATCGGGTGTTGTTGCGAAACAGATAACCTCCGCTATCGCCCGATTGCACTTGTGCCGAGGCAGGGTAGCCCAGGAGAAAGTCCGCGAACGAGTTCCCTGTGCTGCCGGGCGCGTTCGGATTGGCTGTTAGGGTTCCATCAAAGTTGAACTGCCCTTGCGGAAAGCTGGGGGCAGCGTCCATGAAGACCTGCCAACGAGCGTAATTCAGCCCCATAGTCAAGGTATGATTCGCAATCAGCTTAGTGAGCTTTCCCGAATACTCAAATTGATTGTCGGCGCGAAACTCAGGGGCATAGGGGTTCGAACCGGGATTGGACAGTCCGGAAATCCCGGAGTTAAACGGCTCGTTTCCGAGCACGCCTTCCACGTTGTTCGCCTGGTTGAAGTTGTCACCAACGGTCTTCGGGAGAAGCTGAAAGTACTGGCGGAAAAAGGAGACGCGAAGATCGAGCACGGTGGACGGATTGAAGGTGTGATCGTCCGCCAAAACGAAGTTTCTGGTATTGATAACGTCGTTGTCACCAAATCCCGGAAGGGCGCCTGAATTGAAGGTTCCCCTGGCAAGCGAGAGTGTCGAGTTATTGAAACTCACACGCCCGAAAATCGAATCTTTCGGCCTGGAGTAATCAACCCGAATGTTGAACTGCTGCCGGTTTACGCGATCCACGTCGTTGGCTGCGTAATTGTTGACCAGCCCGCTCGTGGTCGGCAGCGGGAAAAATTGCTGCAAATAGGCAGAGCTCACCGGATTCACGAGTCCCGACGGAATACGATTGCCCGGGAACTGCGCTCTTTGGAAGCCGCTCGAGCACGTTGCGCAAGGGAGCGTGGTGAACGGATTGAACACGTTCGAGCCAACCTCTGAGAAGTCCCCCTGTCGTTGCAGGAGAGTCGGAACAGTGCCGAAAAATGTTTGTCCTATGCGCTGGAGATTGCCTTCGTAATCCCCGAAGTAGAAAAGCTTATCTTTCACAATCGGTCCCCCTAGGGTTGCACCGAACTGATTTTTGCGCAGTTCCGGGATGCGCTGATCCGGATTGTCGAAGTAGTTTTTGGCATCGAAGTAATCATTGCGCACGAATTCATAGACCGAGCCGTGCAGCTGGTTGGTGCCATTCTTGGTCATTAGAATGATCTGCGCGCCGGGACTGGTGCCCAACTCGGCTGAGTACGGCGTCGTTTCAATCTTAAATTCTTGAACAGCCTCGATCGAGGGAACAAATGAGCCGTTGATCAGGTAGGACTTAATGTCAGCGCCGTCCAGTGAGAATGCGTTTCTATCCTCGCCGGCGCTGCCGGAGATCACTGAGCCCGCGTTGTCGGTGAGTGCGGAGTTGTAGAAGCTGCTCTTCCCGTAAGTCCCGGTGCCAGGGCTCAACAGTGCGAGCTGTAGATAGTTCCTGTCATTGAGTGGCAATTGACTCATCATGACCGGACCGATCACCTGGCCCACGGTGGCGTCGGTGGTCGCAAGCAGCGGAGGCGCAGCCTCCACCGAAACCGATTGCGTTACGTCGCCGACCTGCAGTTGCAGGTCTACTTGAGCGGCCTGCGCAACGTCCAGCGTAAAAGCTGAACGCTGCGTCCGTTTGAATCCTTTTGCCTCGGCAGTGACCGTGTAGGGATCGGGAACCAGATCTGCCACCTTGTAAGCTCCAGTGGAGTTGGTGCTCGCCGTCCGAACAACGTTGGTACGCGCGTCTGTGACGGAGACCGCCACGCCCGCAACGGCTGCTCCGCTCGGATCTGTGATCGTGCCCGAGATCGAACCTCGCTCCTGCGCCTGAGCGTTCAGGGCAGCGAACGAACACATGAAAGACAGAAGAAAAAGACGCGACTTCGAATGATTGTAGATTCGGCTCATCACACTCCGTTATCGGAGGCTCTTCTCATGCTCGGCACGGAGCGTGAAAGCGGCTCTTCCGGGTCGCCCTCATTCTAAGGGGAAATCCACAGGGAACGCTCGGTCGGCAAATGGAAAGAACTGCCCGTGTTCAGCCTGTTGATCGGAAAGTAGGGATGGGCGCCAGCGGTACTGGGTATACGTGTTTCGTCCTTTCGTCGTCGCTCAAGAGAAGATCGGAACTCAGGTTCATTCAGTTACTCTCGATCGATTTGTTGCTGATTCTGGGCCTTGGACGGGTGGCAAAGAAACGTCTCCGCCGGCTGAGGGTTACGTTCTCCCCCAAAAGCTTGCTGTAAGCCGGTAGGAGAATTGTTTCGGGCAGCAACTGGAGGCGCGAAGGCTATGCTGAATGACTTGTCACCTATGTCAGCCGGATACTCTGCCAAACCCGAACAGCGCTTGCTGTCGCTCGATGTCTTCCGCGGGATCACCATCCTTTTCATGGTCCTGGTGAACAACGCCGGTGGTTCTGTTTCGTATAGCCAGCTGCAACACTCGCAATGGCACGGCTGGACACTGACCGATTGCGTCTTTCCGTCCTTTCTGTGGATCGTCGGAGTTGCCATTACTCTGTCTTTGAGCAAGAAGCTGAGCTTCGGACACTCGCCTGCTCAGCTCTTACCCAAGATCCTTCGTCGAACAGCAATCCTCTATGTTCTTGGACTGCTCATCTACGTTTATCCGACCATGAACATCTCCCACCAGAGACTGCTCGGCGTTTTACAGCGCATCGCCATCTGTTACTTCATCGTGTCGCTGATCTACCTCTATACAGGAGTTCGCACCCAGATCGCTTTCATTCTGCTGCTGTTTGCTCTGTATTGGGTGATGATGACGCGCATTCCTGTACCGGGCTATGGCGCCGGCGATTTAAGCGTGGAAGGTAATTTTGCCCACTACATAGACCGACTTGTATTGGGTACCCACAATTACCGCTCTACGCGCACTTGGGATCCGGAAGGCATCGTTAGCACCTTACCAGCTATAGCCACCACGCTTCTGGGCGTGATGGCCGGCCATATCCTTCGCCTCGATTTGGCGATGGCAGTTCGCAGGAATCGGCTTATTCTAATCGGCGCATGTCTGCTTGCCACCGGTCTGGTTTGGAATGTTTGGTTACCAATCAATAAGAAGCTTTGGACCGATTCGTTCGCGACTTTCATGGCTGGTCTCGATTTCGTTTTTATTGCAGCACTGATCTGGATTGTCGATGAGCGCCACGCGAGCAGGTATTTGAAACCATTTGTGATCACGGGCATGAACGCGATTGTGGTCTATGTTGCCTCGGAGTTCCTTTCGGAGTTGCTGGACGGCACCTCGCTGCATCAGGTGATCTACAACAAGTTCTTCGTCCCGCTAGCGTCTCCCCTGAATGCCTCGTTGCTTTGGGCGCTGGCGTTCACTGCCCTCATGTACCTCGTCAGCTATGTCATGTACCGGCGCCGCTGGTTTGTTCGTATCTGACAGGCTCGGTGTCGAGCCGTCCAAATTGACTAGTTCCACGCTTTCTCTATGAGTTGCTCAAGGTAGACTTTCGAGGCGGCGATGTCGCGCTCCTGCTCCGGACCGGATGTTTCGCGCTCGATCGTAATCGGCCCATCATAGTTCAGCCGATGGAGTGCTCCAAAGACTTCAGGAAAACGAACGCGGCCTTTGCCGATGGGAACTTCCTGACCCAGACCGTAAGCATCCTGCGGATAATTGCCGTCTTTTGCGTGCAAGCCTCGAACATGGCTTCCAAGGACGTCCAGCGCTCCCACCGGTTCGCCCTTGCCATACAGGATGAGGTTAGCCACGTCTAGATTGACGGCTAGATTATCCATTCCGACATCGTCGATCGTGCGCTTCAATGTGATCGGCGTTTCCTGCCCCGTTTCCATAAGGAAGGTCTGGCCATTGTTGCGGAGATGGGTCGCCACTTCTTTGATCACCTGGACAGACTCGGCATAGAGCGGCTCATTTGGGTCTTCCGGTATGAAGCCGCAATGCGTGTGAACTGCTTTTACACCACAAGCCTTGGCTAAGGTGGAAGCACGCTTTAGCGCGGCTACTCGTTCTGCACGAGTGCTCGGAGGGATAATCCCAATAGTCTTTGGACCGTCACGCAGAGTCCACACCATCCGGCCCCCACCGAGCGTCATCAGGGCGGTGACCGTCACATCGTATTTCGCGGCGGCATTGCGAATGGGAAGAGCTAGCTCAGGCGGAGCCATCCCAACAGACAGTTGGCAGGTCGAGAAGCCGAGGCGTTTGAGCGCCGCCAGTGCCTTTTCCGGAGTGTTTCTCTGATTCACCTGAACGACTAAGCCCAGCCGTGGTCGCTTCGGTGAGGATGATGCCTGCGAGCAGGCTGCCGCCCCGGCCATCACCAATCCTGCTCCGATGAAATTTCTTCTGCTGTTGTCCATAGCGGTGTGGATGAAATCCGTTACAGCATGCGCATGTTAACCGGATCCCAGGAAACCATTCGCCGTTCGAAGTAAGAGACGTTCGACATCAGTGCGGGGCCGGCTGCTCGCAAGACCGAAAACTGCGTCTTCAATCACGGGCGTTCGAGTGCGAATCGCACGTTGGAAAGTTTCGTGATGCGCCACCTGCTCGGAGTAGCCTCTCGGGCAGAAAGTACGTCTCAAGCGCCTCCGAACCCATAGACTCGGCCGTTTCCGGACGTGGCGGATACTTCGCACTGTGCTCGGCAAGAACCTGCTCCTCGATTTTCTTGGAAAAGGTGGCGGCGGTTGTCCCAGGATCGAGTTCGCGAGGACGTTTGGAAATGGATAGCGAGTTGCCCACCGAGAGATTGAGAACGCCTTCCGTGCCAATGAAGCGGAAGGCCTGCGAATCCGCGCCTTCGCCGCTACCCGCTTCGAAGTTCACGCTGAAGTTGATCTGAAAGCCCGGATGGGACGGTGTCTCCGGATAGCTATACAGGCCGGTCATCAGATCCGGCACGTCACGGCCGTCTTTCCATTAGTAAAGGCCACCGGTGGCTGCAATGCGGTCGGGACCTGTGCTGTCCATAACGAAGTGAATGCCGGTAAAGAGATGGACAAAGAGATCGCCTGGTATGCCGGTTCCATAAGCTCGATAGTTTCGCCACCGGAACAGGCGCACCGGGTCGAAAGGACATTTGGGCGCACTTCCGAGAAATTGATTCCAGTCGATGGTGTCCGTGGAGGCGTCAGGTGGAACGGTGTACTGCCAGGCGCCAAGCGATGAGTTGCGATTTATATAAGCCTCGATCAGGTGGATCTGGCCGATCGCGCCGCTTTTGACGAGTTCCTTGGCTTTGGCATAGAGAATCGAACTCACGCGTTGACTGCCAACCTGGAGAATTCGCCCGGTCTGCTTTTGCGCCTCGATAACCTTGTGGCCGTCCGGCACTTCGCGAACCATTGGCTTCTGGCAATAAACATCTTTGCCTGCGTGCATGGCGTCAACAGCGATGCGCGCATGCCAATGGTCGGGGGTGGCAACAATAACCCCGTCGATATCGGGCCGCGCGAGTAACTCGCGATAGTCACGCGTGGTGAAAACGTCTCGTCCGTAACGTTCCTGGGCAAGCGTACGGCGACCATCATAAACATCGGAAACAGCGACGATCTTCACGCCAGGCAGAGCCGATTCCGTGTGCATATCGCCCTGGCCCATGATGCCGAAGCCGATGCAACCGATTTGGACGTGATCGTTCGGCGAGACTGCTTTGGCAGGCTCTTGAGAAGCCGCGGCAGCGGCTTCGGTCAGGGCAAGACCGGACGCGGCGACGCCGCTACTATGCAGGAAATGTCGACGAGTGATAGGCATAATTAAACGCGTGTCCCCCAGGATGACACGCTCTTTCGCGAGCCGATAGCCTAGCTAAGGCGGCACGCCACCCCGGCTCAGTTATCGGATTCGTCGGCAACGCGCTCACTGGCGGCACTTGCTCCCGTGTCTTTCCAATTCCACTTGCTCGTGAGAGAAGGAAGTTGATGAGCCTCAGCGTATCGATTGCGGATCGAGAGAATGTCGGTAGCCCAAACATCTAGCGGGTAGTGGAGCTCGCGATACACCAGATAGCTCATGTCGATGGTGCGCATCGGTTGGTGATCCTTGACATCATCTACCTTATCGAGGTACTTGCGGCCATTGGCTTCGGCAACACGAGGAAACCAGGATTTATACCATGTGTCCGTTGCATTCTGCAGCGCCTGGTTGCGAGCCTGCCAGATATTCTGAGCAATGTTGAGAGCTCGATCCAGTTCGGCTAAGGCTTTGGGCGGATCCGGTTTAGCGGCGGCCAGCCCGGCAGCATGCAGCGCATCGGAGATGCGTCCGAGATCCTGGATCATCACTAGATTCTGGCGATAAAGGCGGGCGATGGAGAGATAGACAGCGAGATTGTAGCGGTTGAACTGAACCTGGGCCAGGGCGGCGTAAAGCCGGTCCAGAAGTTCGTCGTTCTGCGCTAGAGCATTGCCGGCGCGTTCAACCAGCTCGGCATTTGCAGCCCGCCAATCGAAGGAGAGGTGAAGCAGATCACCCGAGGGGACGGGAAGGGGCGGGAGGAACTGATCGTGAGCAGGCTTGGGCGGATCGAAAATGCCGAACGAATTGCCCCAGATGGGAGTGCGTGCGGAAGACGGACCGAGTTGCCACGTCGTCTCCCAGGTATCAGCCTGTTCGCACATGAGCTGATACAGGCGGCCGATGCCGGTGGATTGCGGACCATAGAAGAGTCGATAGAAGCTGGCGGCAGATTCGGATGGAGTGGGCGTCGCGCGATGCCAGGAGGGCGCGATGCCGGCGGCATAACCGAGCCACATGGTTTCGGGATGTAAGCCGGGATCCGCCCATCCAGCAACAAAGATACCGGTGAGATCAGCCTGGTTTGGTTGAGCGCTGTCGGGGCGGGTTGAAGAGAGGCTGTCGAGTGAAGTGAAGGCGGCCTGTTGAAACATCTCAGCTAAGCGGCCGGCTCCAGTTGGGCCGGCAAAGTAGCGTGGAAAAAGCTGCTCTTCGGCGACTGTGGACGTGTAGACCATCTGCCGGATACCGCGAGCGCGGAAGACGGGATCGAACTGCGGACCGTATAACTCGCCATTGATGAGGTGAGACGGAAGCGACCCGATGTCGTCAGGCTTCATGGGGAACTCGCCCCAGAAGATGACGGTGCGGCCGCGATCGTGCAGGTAGCCGGCAGTTTTCGTGACGAACTCGGCGAAGAGCTTGCCGACACTGCCGAGCTGTTGGGCGCGCTCGGCTTCCTGGCATTGTGAGTTGTGGGCGAGACCAATGTAGTAGGGCTCGTCGGTCGAGAGAACGAAGTACTTGCCGCCTTTGTTGGCCGCCAGCAGGTCGTCGAACATGCCTTCAAGTTGGTGGAAGGTTTCCGGGTTGGTGGAGCAGAACTCGTAGTTGCTGTCGGGATACTCGCGTAGGGCGGCGTACTCGGGGTGTTTGAGGATGAAGGCAACATGAGCGGGCGCGTCCAGGTACGGAATGACCTGGACGTGGTATCGCAGACCGTAGTCGGTGAGTTCCTGCAGTTCGGCCGGCGTGAGTGCGTACGGTTCAACGATCGGCGCGGCGTGGGCGTACTGGAAGTGGCCTTCCAGCTTAATGGAGAAGCCATTGATCTTGTAGAAGGACGCCTGCTTGAGAGCGGCTTTGAGGACGTCGAGATGCTCAAGGTGGTGCGCATCGTCCCAGTAGATGATTCGAAGACTGAGATCGGGCCAGTCTTCGATAGTGCTTTCCGGAAGCCACAGAGTGTTGTTTTGCGGCTTGAGCAATTGCACGAAGGTCTGAACGCCATAGAAGAGGCCGATGGCGCTGTTGCCGGTAATGGCAATGCGATCGGGTGTGAGTTCGAGGCGGTAGGCTTGCTCAGCGACAGACGCTTTGTCGCTGTCGGTAACAGCATCCGGATGAACGGTGTTCGGTGCAATGGCGAGATGAAGGCTATGAGTATTGGCGCCTCCGGATAGCTGGAGATGGAAACGCTCGGCAAGCAGGCCGGTCAGGCTTTGCACGGCCATGTCGGAGCCCGCGACCCCGGAACCGAGCGAGAGACGGTAGCCGGCCGTGAATGCGAAATCGTGCGGGGCCAACTGCACGCGCTGCGGGGCAGGCAGCACCGTGTAGCCGCGCCCAAACAACGGCGAGATCGTTTCCGCCTGTAGCGTCAGACTTGTCAGGCAGAGAAGAAGCGGAATCTTACAACTCATTCGGTTGGTCCCTCGGTGTTTTTCCAATCAAGGTTGAAGGCTCGCGCAGGTAGATGATGCGTTTCGGCGTAGCTGTTTCGCGTCGCGAGCGTGGCGCGTGCCCAATCGTCAAACGGATAAAGCAGCTCGCGATAGACCAGATAACTGAGGTCGACCGTCCGAACAGGCAGGTGATCTTTTACGTCGTCGACCCTGTCGAGGAATTGCGGCCATTCGCTTCAGCCACGCGAGGAAACCACTGTTCATACCATGTGCCGGCAGTGTCGGCGAGGGCGGTATTGCGCTCGTGACGGATGTTCTGCGCGATGTCGAGCGCCTGATCCAGGGCTGAAATTGCGCGAACGCTCTCATTCGTTGCAGCGGCTTCCGAAGCAGCCCGCAGGCTGCCTTCGATCCTGGCCATTGAGGAAAGCAAATCAAGGTTCTGCCGGTAGAGCCTTGCGATGGTGAGAAAAATCTGCAGATTGTACTGCTGAAACTGGACGCGTGCAAGATTGCCGTTGAGAAGGTCGAGCAGTTCGTCGTTGGCAGCGAAAAATCTACCCGCCATTTTGAGCCGCTGTAGATTTTGGACTTGCCAATCGGAGGTCAACGTAAGCTGAGGCAATTGAGGCACGGGCAGAGACGGCAATGTTTGATCGGAGGCGGGGTGCGGGACGGTGTAAATAATGTTCCAATCGCCCCAGTAAGGTGTACGCGCGGAGGATGCTTTCACATCCCAACTCTCCTTCCAGAATTGTGCCTGCTCACTCATGAGCTGATACAGGCGGCCGATGTCTGATGCGCCCGGGCCGTAGAACAGTTTGTAGAACGTGCTCATCAACTCCCGGGACCCAGGGGCACCCGGGTGCCATACTGCCGCCGACCCGGTAGTGTAGCCGAGCCACATCGTTTCGGGATGCAGACCCACATCCGCCCAGCCTGCAATGAAACTTCCGATAAGATTTGCTCGTTGACGTGCGGCGTTGAAAGAGATGAAGTCGTACATGTCGTCAACCACGCCGGGCCCCTGCGTAACTGGTTCGTACGTGCCGCCGCTCGGTCCAGCCTGATGTTCCGCTTGAGGAAGCAGGTAGTAATTGGGAAAGAGATATTCCTTCCAGCCGACCGTTGAAGTGAAGAGCAGCTGACGAAAACCGTGGGCTTTGAATTTCGGATCGAAGTCTGGACCGTAAACTTCACCGTTAACCATGTATTTCGGGAATGACCCGATGTCGTCAGGCTTCATGGGGAACTCGCCCCAGAAGATGACGGTGCGGCCGCGATCGTGCAGGTAGCCGGCAGTTTTCGTGACGAACTCGGCGAAGAGCTTGCCGACACTGCCGAGCTGTTGGGCGCGCTCGGCTTCCTGGCATTGCGAGTTGTGGGCGAGACCAATGTAGTAGGGCTCGTCGGTCGAGAGAACGAAGTACTTGCCGCCTTTGTTGGCCGCCAGCAGGTCGTCGAACATGCCTTCAAGTTGGTGGAAGGTTTCCGGGTTGGTGGAGCAGAACTCGTAGTTGCTGTCGGGATACTCGCGTAGGGCGGCGTACTCGGGGTGTTTGAGGATGAAGGCAACATGAGCGGGCGCGTCCAGGTACGGAATGACCTGGACGTGGTATCGCAGACCGTAGTCGGTGAGTTCCTGCAGTTCGGCCGGCGTGAGTGCGTACGGTTCAACGATCGGCGCGGCGTGGGCGTACTGGAAGTGGCCTTCCAGCTTAATGGAGAAGCCATTGATCTTGTAGAAGGACGCCTGCTTGAGAGCGGCTTTGAGGACGTCGAGATGCTCAAGGTGGTGCGCATCGTCCCAGTAGATGATTCGAAGACTGAGATCGGGCCAGTCTTCGATAGTGCTTTCCGGAAGCCACAGAGTGTTGTTTTGCGGCTTGAGCAATTGCACGAAGGTCTGAACGCCATAGAAGAGGCCGATGGCGCTGTTGCCGGTAATGGCAATGCGATCGGGTGTGAGTTCGAGGCGGTAGGCTTGCTCAGCGACAGACGCTTTGTCGCTGTCGGTAACAGCATCCGGATGAACGGTGTTCGGTGCAATGGCGAGATGAAGGCTATGAGTATTGGCGCCTCCGGATAGCTGGAGATGGAAACGCTCGGCAAGCAGGCCGGTCAGGCTTTGCACGGCCATGTCGGAGCCCGCGACCCCGGAACCGAGCGAGAGACGGTAGCCGGCCGTGAATGCGAAATCGTGCGGGGCCAACTGCACGCGCTGCGGGGCAGGCAGCACCGTGTAGCCGCGCCCAAACAACGGCGAGATCGTTTCCGCCTGTAGCGTCAGACTTGTCAGGCAGAGAAGAAGAACAAGGGGAAAGGCTTGCAACGTACTCCTCGAAGTCACGAGTGTTGCCGCCGCGGACCGGTAATCAAGATACCCGGTCAAGGCCGATTTATCAGAAACGTTTTGAGTGGCACCGATCACAGGTGAGTTCAGAGACCATCCTTCTCTGGAGTTTTAAGCAACAAGACAAATTCGTTCTCTTCGGCATGGGACTTATTCTTGAGCTGCTCGAAGGTTCGAAGGAGGCGCGCTGCTTCGGCGGTTTTGCCTCCGCGGCGATAGAGCAGTGCGAGGCGATAGAAGGAAGATGGCTCGTTGGGATCAACCTCAATCGCCTGGCGGAGCTGCGCTTCCGCACCGGCTACAGCACCCCCGGCGAGTTCGGCTTCAGCCAACGCGACGCGGACTTTCGCAACGTGCGGCGCGAGTTCAATCGCCCGGTGAAGATCAAGTGTCTCTGCTTCACGTGCCTCCACATTGCTTTCGGAATGAGAGCGTTTTAATGCGATCGCATGAAGATAGAAGCAGCGGTAGTCATCAGGCGCAAGCTCCTTTGCTGTGCGGAAGCAGTCAGCGGCGGCCGCGGCTTTTCCGGTCTGCAGATCGGTAACGCCCAAGGCGAGCAGTGGAAGCGGCCAGCCTGGTTGCGCGGAGTTTGCGCTTTCGAACCACGGGCGCGCTCGTTCAAAATCACCCTGCATGGCCCATGCTAAGCCCATTTCAAGCAGAAGTTTCGGGGACTTCGGAAGCTGTCCAAGGCCTTCCTGGAGTACTTTGCGAGCATAAGCAGGGTTGCCGTGATCAAGCGAAAAGCTGGCCACAGCGATGTAGTTGTCATCCGATATCGGTTCGGCCTTAACCGCCGTTGAGAAGGCAGCTAAAGCCTTGTCAGGCTGTTGAAGCTGGTCATAGGCGGCGCCCAACCACCGATAGGTCTGCGCGTCGTGAACTCCGGAAGCGATGCGAGCTTCGAGCAGTGGGCGGGCCGCTTCAGCGCGGTGAGACGCCAGGAATGTTTCGATAACGAGCGGCAGCGTTTCGGGATTTGCGGTGGCGCTCGTGCCGGCACGCTCGAAGTGAGAAGCGGCGGACTCTGCGTCCTTGTTCTCGTAAGCGTTCAGAGCTAAATAGAGCTGCGGCACTGGATCCGCGGGAATCGCCCTTTCGAGCGATTCGAAGAGGGTAATCGATTCCTTCTTTTCACCAAGGAACCAAAGCACGGTGGCAAGATTCTTGCGAGCCGAAAGACGAGAGCCGTCGATGTTGACGGCTTTGCGAAAGTAAACTGCCGCTTCCGCGAGATCGTTGAGCCGTGTGTAGGCAACGCCGATTTGTTCACAGAGGAGAGCATTCTGCGGATCTTTCTCTTGCTGTTCCAACAAATGGTCAAGCGTGGCACTTTGCGCAACCGCACGCAGCGGGTGGAACAGAGCGCCTGAAACCAGAGCCGCAGCCGCCACAATTCTAATCAGACGGCGAGCTACCACAGAAGCTTCAGCGCGAATTGGATCTGTCGTCCCGTACCGGAGACCGTGGATTGAATCCGGCCGAAGGCGCCCCCGTTAGCAAGTGTCCCGTCAGGATTTACGACCGCGGAGTTGGCGTAAGAATTAGGCAGCGCAAAGTTGACCTGGTTAAAGAGGTTGAACATCTCTGCGCGGAACTGAAGGCTGGTTCGTTCGCGCAGCCGTATGTTGCGCAAAACGGAAAAATCAGTGTTGACGAATGCAGGACCGCTGATGAGTCCGCGTCCGGAATTGCCGTACGTGCCTGCTGGCACCTCGTTGGGGTTGACGAAAGCGGCAGCATTGAAAAAGTCGTTGACGAAGGAATTGCGGTTCGGGTGATCGAGCACGATCGTGCTGCGGGTAGCGCCATTCGCAAGCTGCGCGTGCTGCTGGCTGTTCTGCGTCCCATCGAGCGCCACATCCTGGCCTTGCCAGAAAGTTATGGGTAAACCGCTCTGGACACTCTGAATCGCCGTGAAGGTCCAGCCGCCGAGAATGCTGTTGGCCCAGCGATTTGAGAGATGAAAGGAAGGTGAATAGAGCCACGAAGCAACGAAGGAGTGACGCCGATCCCAATCGGAGCGACCAACCTCCTGGTGCAGGTTGAACGGATTAGCGACTTGCGCGCCGAGATTATCCGTCGAACTGCTGTCAATCGATTTCGCCAGCGTATAGGAGCCGATAACAGAGAGCCCCTGGCTGAAGCGTTTGGTGACCTGGACTTGCAAACTGTGGTACCAACTTCGAAAATCGTTGCCAAGCAGATACTCCTGAGGACCAAGAATCCCGGGTTCATAGATGACGCGATCAGCCGCATTCGCTTCGGACGGAGGTGCACCCGTGGCCGGGTCGTTGATAAAACGCGCCGGGTTATAGGTACGGAGAGCTTCGATTTTCGTTCCGATCTTACCGGCATACGACGCCTCGATCATTGTGCTCGAGGTGAGCTGGTGCTGAATGGAAAAGGTCCATTCCTGGATGTAAGGAGCGACCAGGTTGGAAGCTGTGAACACGCCCGAGATAGGCAATGGGAAAAGCGGGCAGCTATAGCCGGGATAGGTAGCAATCTTTGTGCAACCGAACTGCCCACTCGGCGCTACCGGCGGGGCAGTCAGGCCCACGGAACCAAACGGGTCAAGCGCATTGCCGCCCGATGCTGCCAGAAAACCGGCGAACGGCGGATTTTCCTGCGCGATCGAGTCGGCGTTAATGCTCTCGTAGAACCAACCGTAACCGGCACGCACGCTAGTCTTTCCCGTGCCGAAGACATCCCATGCGAGACCGATGCGCGGCGCAAAGTTATTTAGATCCGGAGAGTTCAGGCCGCGAGTAATGCCTTTATCGCCCGGAAATACGATGCCGGGAGGTGCGTCAGGCACCCTGGTCGACTGCTGGCCAACGCGCACCGTATCGATGAGATTGTTCTTCTCGACCCACGGCAGAAATGGCTCGTAGCGCAAGCCGAGGGTGAGCGTGAAGCGCGGATTGATTTTGAATTCGTCCTGCGCGTAAAACGAATTGAAGGTCGTATAGGCATTCGTGTTGCGCACGCCGAAAGCGATGTTGGTGTTATCGAACGCGCCGAGCATGAAGTCCGCCACCGGATCGCCGCTGCGGGTGCCGTCGAAGGTCATGCTGGGCGCTTCGATAAAGATCTGGTGAAAGTTCAGGAACAGAGAATCGAAGCCGAACTTGAAACTGTGCCGACCCTTGATCCAGGTCAAGTTATCACGTGCCTGGTAGTTCAATCCCGAAAAAGTCGTAGGCGTGCTCGTCCCCAGCGAGACAAGGCTGCCGCCGCCGCCGATATTAATCGTCAACCCGCCGTTTGGCAAGTACTGGGGCAGATTGATGTTGAGGCTGCTCGGGTCGATAGTTTTATTGTTCTGCTCGTCAGAACTGCTGTTAAGAACAGAGAAAATGGCTTGATTGATGAGGTTCGGCGACAACGAGTATGTGTCGTTGATCGTGCCGTTCTTGCTTGCCACTGTGAAACCCGTATTGATATATCCGGGGAGATTGCCTCCGGCGAAAGGGTCGGTGCTGTTGTTCTCATTCTGGTAATAGTGGCCGAAAATGTGATGGCGATCGTTCTGGTTCCAATCGACACGCACCTCGCCGAGATTTTGGGTGATCGGACTTGAACCCAGAGAGACAACCTGCCCGGAGGCCGATTGCGGAATGTATTGCAGGAGCTTGAGAGCGACAGGACTGATACAGCCCGGAGCGATAACGTTGTTCGAGACACAAGGACGGCCAGACGAATCGGTCATACCGTTGCCTGTGAGCGGATTGTTGGGATTTGTGAGCGAGAGGCCAAGGCCAGTGAAATTTCCATTTCGCTCTGCGGCGGAGGGCACGGTGGCTACTTTACTTTCTGCTTCCTGGTGATTTCGCAGACCCTCATAAGAGCCGAAGATGAAGAGCTTGTTTTTGCGGATAGGACCGCCTGCAGCGCCGCCAAACTGATTCTGACGCTCGGCGGGAACACTGGGTGCAAAGAAGTCTCGCGCATTGAGCGCGTTGTTGCGAAGAAATTCCCATGCCGCGCCATGAAAGTCGTTGGTGCCCGCCTTTGAGAGCACCTCAACCTGAGAACCCGGGCTGTGTCCATATTCGGCATTGAAGTTCTGCGTGAGGATACGAACTTCCTGAATGGCGTCGGGCGGCGGATAATTGATTCCGGTGTTGCGCGACGAGTTGTTGAAGTAACCGCCGTCGAGCGTAAACAGATTCATATTCGGACGGCCACCGTTCACATCCATGGTTGGACCACCGCGCGCATCGCCCATCGACTGAGGAGCACTGACATTGCTGACGCCCGGAAGAATCGCAGCCAGGCCCATAATATTGCGACCATTGAGAGGAAGATCGACCACGCGCCGGTCGTCGATCAGGCCGGAAAGCGTCGACGAAACTGTATCCACCAGTGGCGCGGCGGTGCCGACGTCGACCTTCGTCTGGACGGAGCCAATCGTCAGATCGGCATCGACACGAAGATCCTGACTGACCGTGACTTGCAGACCGGAACGTACTTGTGTGGCAAACCCTTTCGACCCAAAAGAGAGCTCGTAATGCCCGGGCAGAAGGCCGACAAAGCTGTAGAAGCCTTCGCCATTGGTCTGAGCGGTTCGGCTGGTCTTCTGTTCGGCCATAACGGCCGTGACGGTCGCATTCGGAAGTGCCGCCCCGCTAGCGTCCTTGACAAAGCCCGAGATGTTGCCGGCGGACTGTGCGGAAGCAGGACGAGCGGAACAGAGCACTAGCAGGCTGAGCGCAAAACAAGCAGCAAGCCTTCCAGTGCAATTGGCGAGCCTGGAGGAAGAGGCTGCTTTTCGTAAATCGACAGGTCCCATTTGGCGAATTCTCCTTAGCAGAAGGGTGGCGGAGACGCATGGCTCCGGGCGTTACGTGGAAAAAGCTGGCGGCAGCGAAGGGAAGAGTTTAGAATACTTTCTTGCAAGCCACACAAAAGGTTTCTCAAAGCGTACACCTAGCCGGATTTCCTGTCAACGATTTCGAATGCGGCAGCCTCGGGCTTCCTGTCACGCCAAGGGAAATCAGATTTTTGGCGAAGCGGATTAGCCGTTTGAATGGAGGAGGGTGACAATGCTCGCGCGTGCGCTGACCCAATGTTTTGTCCTGCTGTTTTTAGCCGCTCCACTTGCGATGAGCCGCGCCACAACCTATGTCGTGTTGTGGTTCGACACGGAAGACTATGTGGACCCGATTGCCGACGACGCAGCCCTTCGTATTGCCAATGATCTAACTGCTCAGGGTGTGCGCGCCACCTTCAAAGTAGTGGGCGAAAAAGCGCGCGTACTCGAAGCAAGGGGGCGATTGGACGTGATCAACGCGCTCGGCCGGCACACCATCGGCTATCACTCGAACTGGCACAGTATTCAGCCGGTACCCGCGCTGGCTCTTCAACATCTTGGTCTGCTGGAGGGAGCAGACGAGTTCGAGCGTATGCAGCGCCCGGGACTGGAAGATCTGGAACGTATCTTTGGAGTGAGGCCGATTTGCTACGGACAGCCCGGATCGTCCTATGCACCGCAATCGAACTTGGCTTTGCGGCGCATGGGAGTGCCTGTGTATCTCGATGGAGGAACACAGGTGGGATTTGGAGAGCAACCGATTTGGTACGGCGGCCTGTTGTACGTGTACAACGTGGGTCGCTATCAGCTTCGCGCGCCGCTTGACCATGAGGGAACGGAAGAGCAGGCCTTTCGCGAGTTCGATGACGCAGCCAATGCGCTCGCGGCAAAGGGTGGAGGCTTGATCAGCATCTACTATCATCCGACCGAGTTCGTGCACACAGAATTCTGGGATGCCGCTAATTTCGCCCATGGAGCTTCACGGCCTCGGAATCAATGGGTTCCGCCAAAGCGCAGAACCCATGAGGAGGCGGAGCGTTGTTTCGGAATACTACACCGCTATGTAGCACATGCCAAACAAACGCCGGATGTAGTGTTTATCACCGCGAACGATCTGCTACGCGTCTATGCGAATCCGATGGCGCCTCAAGTGAAGAAGCAAGAACTGGCGCAGCACTTCGCACAGGGCATCGACTTTCTGTCGACCAGCTCCGGCGATTTATCCGCTGCGGATATTCTCCTCGAATTGCTGAACATGCCAGTGCGATATGTAGATGGGCCGGCAGCCGATGGAAGAACCAATCTGACCGAAGAAGTGATTCCGGACTACCTGTATGAGGAGGCTGTCGAGAGCGTGAAGGCGTTTATCGAGAAAAACGCGCGATTGCCGAACGAGGTGTTCGTTGGATCGAAGACGCTATCGCTCGGCGACTTTGCGGCAACCCTGGCAGCACACGTCCTGACGCCAGGACCGGTGCATGTAAAGACAGGCCAGATACGGCTTGACAAGTATTTCGCGACCGATGCACGTGCGTCGTTCAACTGGCCCATCCATCCCGAGGGGTTTGCTCCGGAAGAGCTGATGGCACTCGCGCGTCTGCAAGGCTGGACGCTGAAACCCGCCAGACTTCGTTGATCCTTTCCAACAGGCTTCCGGCAAGTTGAAGCAGGAATACGGAAATCGCGCGTGATAGATAAGTCGTCTATGTGGAACCGCCGAATCGTGGTGGAGATTACCTTCGACAGAAAAGCCGTGAGTGCGCGCCATAGAAATGATCTGGCATTTCCTCGGGGGCGCGTTAGAGGTGATCGCGCGGGTAAAGGCGTCGCTGCTTTGAGCAGCTTTCAAACTCTTCACCGGTCCGCCGGGGTGGCGGTGATTACCGATTGAAACGGTTCCTCTTCCTCGGGTGCCTTGGTGCGGTGCTGTTATGGTGCCAAAGCAAGACCGCGCCTGCCCCGCTGAATCAAACTGTTGTGGTCACCGGCGTAGCAACCCCGCTACCGCTCGAAGAGTCGGATCGCTCGGTCGATGTATTCGATATTCCGGCCAACAAGCAGATTTTGTTCAACGGTTGGCAGAATCTGCTGCAACTCGATGCCTCAGTCGACTTGCAGCAGCGCTCGCCTGGTGTGCAGGGGGACATCTCGATCCGTGGCGGAACTTTCGGCCAGACGCTTGTGCTCTTGAACGGACTGCGAGTCAATGATGTGCAGAGCGGGCACCACAACTTTGATTTGCCTGTTCCGCTCGATGCCGTGGGACATATCGAGATTCTGCGCGGCACGGGATCAACGCTGTACGGCTCGGATGCTATCGGCGGGGTGGTGAATGTCTTAACACGTGTCGATCCCGGCCCTGAACTGGTTCTGCGAGCCGCCGGCGGAAGCTTCGGCGCAAATACGCAAAGCGGGCGATTCTCGGTAGGGAATTCGACGATCTCGCAACAGTTCTCGTTCGAACGCGAGCTCTCGAGCGGGTTTGAGGATGATCGCGAATACCGGAATCTGGTGGCCTCATCAGAAACGCTCGTTCGCACCCGCTACGGGACGACGCGGCTTTTCTTATCGGGCTTAGATCGGCCGTTTGGAGCGAACGGGTTTTACGGTGATTACAACTCGTGGGAGCGGACCAAGGCCTGGTACGCCGCTCTCTCGCAAGACATTGGCGAGAAGACACAGTTCACGTTTTCTTTCCGGCGCCATACAGATTTGTTCGAGCTCTTTCGCGACTACCCCGATCTGTACGCGAACCGGCATTCGGATGAAGCGTGGGACACCACGTTACGACGGCACGACGATCTGACGCGATCAATGCGACTTTCTTATGGAGCTGAGGGCATTTACGACAGCATTGAAAGCACCAACCTCGGACGGCATTATCGGCGGCAAGGTGCCGGCTACGGGGTTTTGGATCTCCATTCGCAGCGACGCTTCTCCTTCACGTCCGGCGCTCGGGAGGAGTTTTTTGGGCATAAGCAAACGTTCTTCGTACCGACTGTGAGCGGCCGCTACTGGCTGGCTGGGAGCGTCAAATTGCGTGCGTCCATGAGCCGCGCCTTTCGCAGGCCCACCTACACCGATCTCTACTATCACGATCCTGGTAATGTTGGAAATTCCGATTTGAAGCCGGAGGAAGCGATGAATTACGAGGCTGGAGCGGATGCCTATTTCCGAACAAATTGGCGAGCGTTTGCCACTCTTTTCGATCGTGAGCAGAAAAACGGCATAGATTATGTGCGCACTTCGCCATCGGATCCGTGGGTAGCGACCAACTTCGACCGGCTTCGCTTTGTGGGTTTTGAATCGGGCGTAGCCGGCCTGTTACCGCACGGGCAGCAGGCCTCGCTGCAGTACACCGCGTTACACGGGTCGCAAGCGCTTGCCGCGGGAGATCAATCGAAGTATCTTTTTGACTATCCAGTAAATGAAGCTGTGGCCGCTTGGCGAATTCTCTCGAAAAGCGGCTTCATTGCCCGCACACGGGTCGGCGTACTGGGTCGATATCGACAGAATGCTTACGCGCTGTGGGATGTGAATGTCGGGTGGACGCACTCACACTTTCATCCTTACTTCGAACTTGCCAATGTGACGAACACGCGGTACCAGGAAGTGAGCGGGGTGGATATGCCGGGACGCTCGGTGATGGTCGGTTTAGAAGTGTGGGCTTGGGGGCAGTGAACAATCGGCTGGCTCTGGTGTAAACGGAATAAGACTTCATCAATAACCTGAGGTCCGGCACCCATTCATCTTCGGCGCTAAGGACGGCTGACCCTGAGGGGAAGGCAGAGTTCCGTTTTCCAGTTGTTCGGATCGGGACTCGACTCCGGCCCTGCAACGTAGATCTCCCAGATATCTCCCCGACCCGTGTGTCCCTCCCGCTTTGCCCATTCGCCGAACTCCCGCCATGCGCCGAAGAGGCCTTCGTACGCCCCACAGAAAATCGCCCGCACAATCCGGCCACCGGGCAACTCACCAGCTTTCACCCGGCCCGCCGCTTGCACGGAAGTGGAAACCGGAAATCCTACTTCGAAATCGAATCTATCCGCCGCAGTTGTCAGGTGGTGCGCAAAGAGTGGTCCCGCCGGAGCGAGGCCTTGGTCGGCAAGAGTCTTCACGATTTCGTGAATCGCTGCCGGCATCTCTTTTCGGATCTGATCACGAGGGATCGTCAGGTGAATGATGGCTGCGATCCGCGCCTGGGTTTCGGTGATTTCCGGAACTGTAATCACTGAAGGCCTCGAAGTTAACAATTCTTCCAACCGATCGTATCCGGCCTTCATGCCGTACTCCATTCCTGACCTTCGCGCCGTATCGCGCGCTTCCTGCGACTCATATCGCACGACGATTGTTGCTTTTGTAATGCCATCAGCCTCCACGAAGGTAGTCGTGTTCAAAGCTTCGCCCGCATACCAGGCATCATCGAATCTCTCGGTGGCGATGAGTCTCCGTGGGGCTTCGACTTCCCGGAATTCCCCAGCGATACCCATGTCTTTCGCGCCGTCCTTCCGCCAGACATAGCGGTATCTGCCACCAACCCTTAGATCGATCTCACACACGGGCATGGTCCATCCAGGTGGGCCGAGCAGCCAACGCCGCACCAGTTCAGGCTTCGTAAAAGCATCGAAGACCATTTGGCGCGGAGCCTCAAATTCGCGGGTGATCTCAATTTCGCGGTCCGTGGGTGTAGTGACTTGAAAACTATCTGGATACTTCATAACTCTCCTTTGCCGTTCTTTGCTCGTCGATTTTTCGGTAGTTGGGGCGCTGCTTTCAGTTCGACAAGCAAATTGTCGAGTCTGGCGAACGAAGCGTCCCAAAATTGGCGATACTGCTCCAGCCATTGCGTGGCTTCCGCCAGCGGCTTCGCCTCAAGCCGGCTGAGCCGCCGCTGTGCGTCGCGGTCGCGCGAGATCAGCCCTGCGCGCATCAACACCTTCAGATGTTTTGAGATTGCCGGTTGGGTTATAGCGAACGGTTCAGCCAATTCCGTTACCGAAGCATCCCCCGACGCCAGCCTCGCCAGGATGGCGCGACGAGTGGGGTCAGCTAGTGCTGCAAAGGTTGCGTCAAGGCCGGAAGCTGCCGTTCCATAACCCATTGGTTGCATAACCAAATGGTAATAGACAAATTGGCGTCAGTCAACCAAAATCGTTGTTCCGTGTGTGGTCGGGCGCTGTCCGGCTAGTTGTGCACGGAACCAACTTCCGTTGGATTTGATCGCTGCGCTTGTGGCCGGCTAATTAGCCCAGTTACGAGATCTCAGAAACGACAACTCTGCGCCAAGATGGCTATTTCGCCCATTGCGGAAAAGCCAACATCGCATCGATAATGTTGTGAATCTTGTCGGTATGAGCATCCTCTTGCCACCCGCCTCGTTTCCCTTTGAGAACGGAGTCACGTGGGCAGCCATCGTCGTCTACTGCGTAGAGCGAAAAGGTGAGTGCCTGCTGAGCGATCCGTTTGTATTCTGGTAAGCCAGTCGCGGCCGAGTAGAGAGCGAGAACAGCGCCATACGTGGTGTTGATACCGCCCCATGGATCTCGATCTTCATCCTGTTCACCACAGAGAGCAACACCCTCATGGATGCTGGTAAAGGTTGTACCCACAAACTCGATCAAGAGTTTTGCATGCGCTGCCCAGTCAGGATCCAGCGCGTCCTTGCGCTCGACCAGATACCGAGCCAGGGCGAGCGGTGCCCAGGCAGTGCGATTTTTCTGAGAATGATGGTCTTCGAAAAACTCGACGAAAAGGGTTCCATCCTTGCTGGCACTAGGTATTTGCGTATCCCGGATCCAGGACCAGAGCGCAGTCCGCGGCTGCTGAAACTCGGGATAGCCGTTAGCCATGAGCCAATCGAATAACCGTAAGTTGAACACCATGTTGCCGGATATGTCACCGCGAGCCGCACCGGTTCTATAATCGGCGCGGAACGGCCAGGGAGAGTGAGTGGCATCACCCGGACGCATGTTCGCAGCCAGCACGCGAGCGTTTTGCAACGCCTGATCGAGGTAATGCTGGTCGTTGGTCTGCTTGTATAGCAGAGCCAAAGCGTACCCGGCGATGCCGCCTTTATCGGGCTGAATCTCGTACGGTTGATCGTCCTGCGAGCCGCTGTCGGGCGGAAGGGGAAATTGGGCGCGCGACCCCGTCGAACGGGTAAAGCGGGGATACTTGCCTGTGTTCGGCGTAAGAGATTCTTTTACTAAGTAGTCGCCCATGTAACGAGCAAAGGCGAGGACCTGCGGATTCTTTTCGCCTGTGAATTGGTAATACTTCAGATAAGAGATGATTCCCATGCCATTCTGCATGGATGGAATGAAACTGGTGCGGTCGCCCTCCGGCTGATATCGGTCGTCCATAAACGTCATCGAGACGAAGCTCGGATAACCATGCTCAATCGGAGCGTGCAGATACCAGTTCATCTCCCGATCGACCGTGTCTTTCCAGGAAGTCCAGGGAAGAAGTGAACCATCCGCGCCGTATTTTGCCTCATGACTGCCGAGTATCACCGGTTGCGGCGTTGCAGCAGACGAGACAAGTGCAGCGGCGCAAAGCGCCAGCAAACTATATTTCATGGAGTCGTTCCTATTCGAGCGTGATCGTCACCGACGGGCTTGTGGCTTCGATTTGCAAAACGCGGTTTGCGGAGTTCCACTCCATGCTTCCACCGTCTACCGACACTGGGCGGCCAGCGCCGATTTTAAGCAGATCGTGCGAGCGGGCGTCAAATTTCGTGTAACGAATATGCCTGGGCTCGTACTGAATACTCCGCACGATAGAGGAAGTGCGTAGCAAGTGATTCTGATCACGGGGAGCTAACTCGGGGGCATCAGCCATCGCGCGAAGATAGTGCCGGGCGTAATCTCCATAGCCGTCCGTCCACCAGATCTCATAGGTTTTCGGGTCGGGATATTTGTTCTTGCCATCGTCATCTACAGCGTAGGTCGACCAATCGAGCTGGCGAGCAGCCATCTCCTTGTTGGCGGCGTTGCCAGTCTCGGCCGCATAGCGAAGCTCGACCGAGGCGTGCCGTGAAGAATGGCTTTGGCCGGGCACCTTGTAGGCGGTCTGTTCATTGATGGTGGTCACTCCTAGACGATCGAGTGAATGATTGCCGAGAGTTGCGATTACCCAATCCTGCATGCGGCGAACATCGGTTTTCCAGTCCGGATCCCACGACTTGTTCTCCATCAAGAACCAGGCGAGCGTCCCGGCATTGATTTCGGTATCGGACCAGCCGGGAATGTCTTCGAAGAACGGACCCCAGCGATTGTTGTGGATCGGATACTGCTTGAGCCATGAAAGCAGAGTGTTGAAAGATGTTGAGTACGCTTGCGTGTTGCCTGCTTTGAGCTCGTCAAGCGATTGGAACAGGCGCAGTGTGCCCGTCCAATTTGTGGTGTAACCCGATTTGACCTCACCGGTCGCCGCTACGACTTTAAAGGGAAGCGGCGAATGTGATTCGTCACCGGCCTGCGTCTTGCTCGCGAGTACGTCTGCGATGGTGACGGCAGCGTTGAGGTATTTGCGATCCCCGGTGATCTTATAGAGCGTAACCAGCTCCGCAGCGAATGAACCCGCTTTATCCGGCTGCGTGATGCCGGGGCCGAGGACGATATCGCCGTCGTACAGAAGTTTGCGCTCGGTGTTGCCCGGAAACGGCAAGTTCGGCCAGGAAGCGGTTGCAGGCGATAAGCTGTGATCGAGGTAGGTGTCCGCCTGATACCGCATGTTCTTCAAGACTTCCGGATCACCGCTGTACTGATAGTAGAGAGCCCAGGACGAGAGCATCATCGCGAATTGATCGCCGCCGATGCCAGCCGTTTCGAGAGTGCGAAACACCATGTACTTGGGAAGATCGATCGCTCCTAGTGACGGTTTCCCGACCGGCTGATCCCAGTAGGGTGGGATGTGATGCCAGTAAAACCAGACAAGATTAAGAATGTGATCGTAAGCTTTGCCGCGATCGTCGGTGTACCACGGCAGGATGCGTCCGCTGCGATCAAGACGAGCAGGGTGATAGCCGATCACCTCTGCACGAGGTGATCCAGACGGCGCAGACAAAATCGAGGTAGCGACCATCAGGCCACCTCCGACGAATACGGTCAGGGCTTTCATACTCTTAGTTGGCCTCTCAGATCGTTTACGCCCCGGAGTAGGTCGCGGTTTTCGCATCCTGATTCACGGGAGGCGCGTCGTCCCACACGGTAATCAGGAGAGTGCTTGCGAGGGCCAGCAGACCGCCCGCGATCATAAACCCGGTAAGGCGCTCATGCAAGATGACCGCTGCGATCAGGACGCCGAAGAAGGGGATCAAATAATTCGAGAGCGCGGCTTGTGTGGCATCGAGCCGCGTCAGAACATTCAGGAAAAGAACCATCGATAAGAAATATTGGAAGATGGCCAAGATAGCCAGGCCAATCCAGACGGTGAGCGAATAGCGTGGCAGATTCAGAAAGCCGGCCGGTTCAGCGGCCACCGTGACGGGGAGCAACACAACGAGCAGGGCGTAATAGCTATACAGCAGCACGCGGAGCGGAGAGTGGCGCTCAAGAGCCTTCTTGCTGTAGGCGTTGTAGAAAGCACTCCCTAATACACTCACGAAGATCAGCAGGTTCCCCAGCAGATACGTCCGGCCAAAGTTTACGCCGTTCCAATCGACTCCGGAACAGATGAGAACACCGAGAATGGCCAGGCCAAAACTGATCCATCGCATGCGCGACATGTGCTCACCGAGAAACAAATGAGCCATGACGGCCGTCGACACAGGCATTACGAGGGTGATGAGTGCGGCATTCGAGGCGGGAGCGAAGCGGACACCCCACGTGATAAAGAGTTGTGCAAAGAGCTGGCCGAGAATTCCGAGCAGGACGAAGTTGCCCACATCGCGCCGAGTGATGGAGCTCTTCGGCTCCCTCCGGATCAGCAGAATCAGCAACAGAGTCGAGAGCGCGATCGGGAAGGTGACCGCAAAAAGAGGACCCATCTGCTCCTGAACCAGCTTCACCATCACGAACTGGCTGGCCCAGATCAGATTGCAAGCGAGTAGCAGGAGCCAATCGCGCAGCTTCGGATTCATTCACGGCCTACCTTTGCGAGCGCATCGCGCAGGCTTAGATCGATGAGGCTCACCATTTCATCAATGTCTCCCTCCTCCGCGATAAGCGGCGGAGCTACGGCAAACCAGGTCGGATCTACGCGCAACACGATGCCGCGCGCGATAGCGGTCTTCTTCAACTCTTTGCCTAACGCTGCAAACGGCTCCATGGTTCGGGTGTCTTTCACGAGCTCGACGCCAAGCAAAGTACCCTTGCCCCGAACTTCGCGGACGACTCCGTACTTCTTGAGACAGGAAAGCTTTTGTCGCAGGTATCCGCCCAGCCGCTCGGCCTTCGTGCACAGATCCTGATCTAGAATCTCCTGCAAAACAGCCAAACCGACGGCGCAGGCAAGCGGATTTCCAGCAAAGGTGTGACCGTGTGCAAAATGGAGTCCCTCTTCCGGCGCTCCTTCGAAGGCATCAGCCATATCTTCCCGTGCAATCATTGCACCTAACGGGATGGCGCCGCTCGAGATGCCCTTGCCGGTGCAGATAATGTCGGGAGTAACACCGAACGTCTGCGCGGCGAACATATTGCCGGTCTTACCGAATCCGGTAATCACTTCATCGAAGATCAGTAGAACGTCATACTTATGGCAGATCTCGCGCAAGATGCGGAAATATTCGTCGGTCGGCGTGATGATCCCGCCAGTGTTGCCAATCGGCTCGACGAGTACGCCGGCCACAGTGTCCGGGTCTTCCTGCAGAATGACATCTTCCACCGAGCGCGCCGCGAAGCGATTGGCTTCTTCCCAAGTGGGGAACCGGTCTCGGTAAAAGCTGGGCGGGAAGACTTTAAGGAAGCCATCCATCTGCGGCTCGAACTTTGATTTGCGAGCGCCGTTACCGCTGGCACCCATGCCGCCGAACGTGCCGCCGTGATACGCATAGTACCGGCTGATGAACTTATATTTACCGGGGCGTCCACTTTGCTTGAAATATTGACGGGTGAACTTTAGGGCGCATTCGACCGCTTCCGAACCGCCGCTCAACGGCTTGACGAACTTCAGATTGCCCGGCGCAACGTCCCCTACCTTCTCGATGAAGTCGAGCATAACGTTCGTCACGCTGCTGAGAGGCGGAGCAAAAGTAATCTTCTCCATCTGGTCACGCATGGCTTGCATGACTCGCGGATGGCGGTGGCCCAAGCTGGCAACGAAGATGCCCCCAATGGCGTCAAAGTAGCGCTTTCCTTGCGAATCCCAGTAATATAAGCCCTCGGCGCGTTCGATGACTAACGGATTTTGTAAAAACTCCGAAGTCGCGTGATAGTCGATGAACGTGCGATGCAGCAGCGTGCGCTGCCGTTCTGTGAGTTGCATAGTTGAATTCAATCGGCTGGCGGCAAGCCGGAGCTGAAGCCTCCGTCAACGGAGACGGCCGCCCCTGTCATGAACGATGCCTCGTCGCTCGCGAGGAAAGCGGCCACTCGCGCAACCTCCTCGGGTTTGCCGATACGACGAAGCGCGTGAAGCTTACCCGCCTGTTGTCGGGCCAACTCGGGATCGGGCTGCGCAAGGAAGTATCCTTCAGCTAAACCGGCATCGATATAGCCCGGGCAAATAGCGTTGACCCGAATGCCTTCTCCCCCGTGATCAATAGCGAGCGCCTTGGTGAAGCCGAGGATAGCGGCTTTGGTCGCGCAATAACCAGCGCACATCGGCTCGACAAAAGTGCCGTTCACGGAAGACATGTTGATGATCGTGCCTTTAGTCGTGCGAAGCGCAGGTAGGAAAGCGCGGGAGCACAAAAAGACGCCGCCCACGTTAACTGCCATCTGGCGGCTCCATTCGTCCCAGGTAGTGTCTTCGATCTTCTTGTTCACCTGGATGGCAGCGTTGTTCATGAGCACATGGACAGCACCATACTCACGCAGAACCACTTCACACAGATCCCGCACAGATTCGGGAGAGGCAACATCCGTCATCACTGCTTTGCCGCGGCCACCGCCTTGCTCAATTAAGGCAACAGTTTCGGCAGCTGCGCCGGAGTTAAGATCGGCCACTACGACAGCCGAACCCTCGGCGGCGAAAGCACGCGCGATGGCTCTTCCGATACCGGCGCCCGCGCCAGTAACGACGGATACCCTTTCAAGCAATCGCATGGGGTGGCCTGCAGTTTGGAAAATTCATCTCTTGCCATTTCTCCTTGGAAACTAGAAGAAGAGACGCATACCGAATTGCATCCGGCGATTGTCTACCGATGTGGAGAAGATTTGACCGATGCTCGGGTCTCCCACCGTGGCGTCGGGCGCTGAGAAATTAGGGTGGTTGAAGGTGTTAAACGCGTCCGCGCGCACTTGAAGATTGAAGCGCTCTGTAACTCTGAACGTCTTGAAGAGCGAAGAATCAAGCTGCTGCAGGCCGTCGGTATGCAGGGGGTTGATGCCGGCGTTGCCATACGTATCCGGAACCAAGTCGTCGCTGAAGCAGCTTGGGTCGAACCACATATTTACACCGGGATTCGATATGGACCCGTTGCAAGTGCGATTGGGGCGGTTAGTTTGTCCGTTGTTGAGCAGGCTGACACCGGACCTTACGTCGAAACGCAAACCGCTGCGAATGGTCAGAAAGCCCGAATATTGCCAGCCGCCTAAAATGGCGTCGACCCAGCGATTGGTATTGGAGAGAAACTGCCGGCCGCGACCAACAGGCACCTCATAAGTAAACTGTGCACTAAAGAGATGCGCAATGTCCTGCGTGGTCGGGCCGTAATACTGATTGAGGTCGGACTGGTTGATGTTATTACCGTTCGCGAAGTTTCGCGCATGAGCATAGCTGGCATTGACCGTGATTCCTCGGCCGAGCTGGGCAGCGAAGCGCGCCGTCAGCGCGTCATACCAGCTGCTGGCAACCGAGTACTGGACCGGAATGTCGCCCAGCTGAGGATATTCCGACGCAAGCGGCCGCGCCAGATTGTAATCGGTGCCGAGAGGCTGCGGAGTGGCTTGATTAATGTTCGTCGTGTGATTGTTATGTAGTCCGCGAACACTGAGATAACCGACATCCAGCAGAACGCCGCGGAGGAGCTCACGTTGGATGTTGATCGAGGTCTGCGCGACCTCCTGGCTTCTCCATTTGTAGTTCGTGCCCCGAATTACCGCGTTTTCGGGAATTACCAGAGCACCGGAAGCATCATGAACGGCGCTGGCAACCGGGATGCCGTCCCGTGACAATAACAGATCCGGCGTCAGATTGTTGGAAGACAATAACTGCTGTTTGGCGTAGTTTGGATAGCCTAAGCCAAGAATTGTGAGTGGTCCGGTCCAGTAGGCTTGCCAATAGGAGATGCCAAATCCGGCCCGGAAGCTGGTCTTTCCTTTATCGGGCGACCAGGCAAGACCCACGCGTGGGCCGAGATCGCCCTTATCGAGATTCAGCGCAGGGCTGCGGTCGCTGCTTGAAGCAACAACCAGCTGGTTCGTTCTGGTGTCCCAATTGGATTGACGGTTGTAGCGCTCAATTGGACGTGTTGTCAGCTCATAGCGAAAGCCAATGTTCAGTGTCAATGAAGGCAGAACTTTGAAATCGTCCTGCGCATAAAATGCGTTTTGCCAGAACGTCTGATACGGCACTCCGTTTACAAAACGGGCGCGCGCACTGCTGGTCATGGTGCCGAGGAGGAAGCTAGGATAGGCGAAAGGCGGAGCAACGCCGTCGAATGATGTCATCGATTGATCAAAGGAAATAGAGCCGCGTGGGTCGTCTCCGCCAATCGTGTCGGCCGAAACGTCGGCGATGTGGTTAAGGTTGGCTCCCACCTTTATCGTGTGGCGGCCCTTGACCCAGGTGTAGTTATCGGTCAAAGAGATGGCATTGCTGACAATGTAACCAACCCAATCCGGACTGGCGAAGTTCTGTATAGGATTGAGCGAAGTCTCGAAAACGCCAATGGTTGTAGGATCACCAAGATTGCCGTTGGGAATGCCATAGAAGTTGTTCCAGGCCTTGTCCATGGAATTGCTATTCGTCTTTACATTGCTCCGGTTGTAGCCGATGCGGGCTTCATTTGCTTGCGAGGCGCTTAACGTGCTCAGAAGGGTGAGCTGCATGTTCTGATTGAAGCTCTGCGAATTAGCTTGGCCATCCTGAAAAAATTGATTGATATCGGTCGAGTTGCCATTGGTGGCGTCCAGCACCGAGTAACGATAAAGCCAGCGATGTTTCTCGGATTGATTGAAATCGATACGGGCATCCGCTTGGTGGGCATCCTGCGTGTTGCGGTAGAGGTACCGGAGATTGTTGGTCAGCCCCGGGAGGTTTGCCACACCGAAGACCCGGTCGGCATTCATTTTGGACGCGGCGGGATCGAAGCGGCTCGCAGGGATGATATTGCCGACAAACGGAGACTGTGAAATGATGTTGCCGCTGGAATCAAAACGCCTCGAAAACGGATCGTACAGCTGCCCATAATTCGGTTCTCCCGCGGGCTTGTCGAGCGTGTAGAGCTCGGAGAAGTCGCCCTGATACATCTTGTCAGTGGGAGCGCTGGTGAATTCGGTGTTGCTGGTGCGAAACAGAGTGCCCTGGTAATCGGCAAAGAAGAAGAGTTTGTTTTTGCGAATCGGGCCGCCGATCGCACCTCCAAACTGATTGCGCCGGAAAGGCGTGGATTCCGCTGCGAAATAGTTATTCGCGTCGGTTGCATTATTTCGGAGATATTCGAATGCTGAACCGTGAAGGTCGTTAGTGCCGGACTTCGTAACTACATTGATGACGGCGCTGCCCGAAAAGCCATATTCGGCATCGTATTTACCGGCGTAAACCTGCACTTCCTGGATACCTTCGATCGGCGGAACAACGCCGATGTAGGCGTTCTGCGGCTCCCGATTGTAAATGCCCTCGATATAGACACCGTTCGCGTTGGCATCCACGCCACCTAGCGAGCTAAGCTGTGGGCGAGTTAGTCCGACTGCCGAGCCGTTTTCGCCGCCGTTCGATCCGTAGTTGCCGCTGCCCGCACCGTTATTTGCACCCGGCATCAGGTTCATTTGATAGAGCGGATTGCGATCAAGGTTGGGCAATTGGTCAAGCGCTTTGTAGCCGAAGGTCTGACTCAATTCGGCGCTTTCAGTATTGACGGTGTTTGGATGCGCCTGAACCTCAATGGACTGACGGACTTCGCCAACTTGCATCGTGAAGTCGATTCGCGCTGTTCCGCCGGCAGTAATCTCCACACTGTTCTCGATAGCGCGTTGGAAACCGGCCACCTCTGCTTCCACGCGGTATTGGCCCGGAATTAAGAAGTTGATTAGATAGCTGCCGCCGTCTTGGCTGGGCGCCGTAGTCGCGATATTTGTCTCTTGGTTAATGGCTCGGACGGTTGCACCGGAAATGACAGCCCCTCCGGAGTCGGTGACGATGCCGGCGATCTTGCCCGTGTTGATTTGCGCTGCGACAGGGAAGCGCATAGCGAGGAGGAGCACGATTGCGACTGCGAGGCGCCACTCGTGCAAAGCGAAGTTTGCTGGCAAACGAAAAAAGTAACGCTGGAACATAGATCCTCCCTATGCGAATTCCCCAACATCATATGTTTTAAGCTTCAGTCAGTCAAGCTGTTTCTGCGTCGACGTGACAAAGGAAGGCAGGGACTAAAAGGACGGTCTCAACCGACGACCGCGAACGGAATACCCGGGTTACGGTGCGCGGAACTCTTTCAGAGCCCGACGTAAATCTCGGAGCGTGTGCTTCAGGAGCCGCCTGACTGCCTGACGCGCACCGATCGGATTATGCGCCTTGATCTCGTCGAATATATGGCGGTGTAGATCGATCCCGGTATGAAAGTTGGTGAGCTTGATCTGTTGCAGGAAGGCTGACATAACGGGGTCTAGCACAAGCTCGAGATACGGATTATGAGCAGCACGCATCACCGCCCTGTGAAACCGTAAGTCGGCCTCGATCGTCTGTTTTAGATCGCGGCCATCCTCTTCCATGCCGTTCAGAGCTTCTTCGATTTCATGCAGATCTTGCTCGGTTGCGCGTACGGCCGCTAGATTCGCGCTGGTCTCCTCGAGCACTTGCCGGAGTTCGAGCATGGACTCCATGTCCTCGACGGTGGGCATAGGCTGATCCCGAAAGAGAAGAAGCAGAGACTCTTTGACCCGGTCCGGTTTGGGCGCAACGGTAAGGGTTCCGCGGCCTGCCCGAATCTCGACCATGCCACGGTCTTCGAGAATCTTCATTGCTTCGCGAACGACGATCCGGCTGACCTGAAACTTTTCGGCGAGTTCAGCTTCCTTCGGAAGACGGGAGCCCGGGGCGGGATAGTCTTCGCTGATTAACCGTTGCATTTCCTGGAGTACCTGCTCACTGAGCCTGCCATTCCGGAAACTGCGTTGTTGCATCAATGTACCCTTCCAATCTTATGTCCAGACCGCGAAGATTCTCCTCTGCGAATTTCGTTGACGAGACGATCTGCGAAACATATGATGTTTCAGATGCTGTCCGACAGAACTTCTGCCCTAGCAATCCTGCTCCTTTCCGCCTGTTGCCTCCACGCACAGACGAAGTGGTACGTGAATGCACAAGTGCCGTTCCATGCACCCGTGCTCGATAAAGAAGGCAAGCTGCTGGCGTGGTTCGAGCCCGAGCATAACCGAGGCTATGACCAGGTGCTTCGGCTCGGCTGGGATTTCATCGAGCATCGCGTGCCGACTGATACACGGCACAAAACGGGTTTGAAAATTTACCTGATCAACTCGGTTTACGACAGTGACACCTTGCAAGGCCTGAATTGGCAACACAATCCGGCCATGGTGTACGCGGCGTTTGTCGACGGGCTTGTGGGCTGGTTTCCCTATTCTGGCGATGCGGAAGCGGTGCGCGTCGTGGGTGAGATGCTCGATTACCAGCTAGCGCATGGCACGACACCCGGCGATTGGAAGTGGGCGAGTGTGCCTTTCGCAACAGCTTGCGACGACGACCCCGAATACGGACATTGCATTCAGAACCTGCCAAATTCCTTCTATGGCGGTATAGAGAGCGACAAAGTGGGTCAGTTAGGAACAGGCTATGCGCTCTATTACGAGATGACGGGCAATCGCAAGTACCTGGACGCGGCGATCCGATGCGCCGACGCGCTGGCCAAGAATATTCGGCCGGGTGACGCTGATCACACTCCCTGGGCTTTCCGCATTGACGCGAAAACGGGAGAGACGCTCGCGCTGGAAGAATATGGCGGCGATGTGGCCTCCTCGATGCGGCTCTTCGATGAGCTGATTCGCCTGAAGACCGAGAATGCACCCGCCTATCGGAACGCGCGCGACGTGGCCTGGCACTGGGTAATGCATTACCCGTTGAGTACCAACAGCGAGGCTTGGGACAAGTGGAGCGGGTTCTTCGAAGACGTACCGCGGCGGCCGACCAACGTAAATCAATTTCTGCCCGACATGACTGCGTACTACATCATGAGCCGCGAGGACCCGTCGGCGGTGGATCCGGAGTGGGTGAGCCATGTAGGGCATCTGATCGATTGGGTCAGGCGGCGGTTTGGCCGAGGGCCATTTCTCGGTGCTTGGGCCATTGACGAACAGGGCACGCCGGATGGCCGCGGATGCTGCTCGCGCGCCGGACAGGGGAGCCACGGCGGCCGCTGGGCAGCGATCAACGCCATGTATGCGGAAAAAACGGGTGATAGCCAAGCACGCGAAGATGCCTTCCGCTCGATGAACTACGCCACGTATTTTGCGCGATCAGATGGCCGGGTAGCATGCTGCGGCATAGATTATCACGCGCCGTACTGGTTCAGCGATGGCTATGCCGACTACTTGCGCCACTTCAATTGGACGATGGGGGCACTGCCCAACCTCGCTCCGATCGGCGAAAACCACATCTTGCATTCGTCATCGGTGATCCAGAAGGTGAGTTATGGGCCGCAGCGAGTCGCGTTCCAGACTTTTGATCAAGAAGGGACGACACTTCTTCGCCTGAACTTCAAGCCCAGGAAGGTTACGGTGGGCGCTGCAACCTTGGCCGAGAGGCAAGACTTGAAGCAAGAAGGCTACCTGCTCGAAGAGGTAGGCCACGACTACATCGTTCGCGTGAAGCATCGCGGGTCATCGGAAGTGGCGCTGGAAGGGCGATGAGATACGCGCCTGCGGTCGAGTGGCTGCGAACTAGCCTGCTAGAAGTCTCGGTGGTGCCATCGGTAGGCGCGAAGTTGCTCGACCTGATCGACTGCGAAACAGGACAGAACTTTTTGTGGCGGAATCCGCGCATCGGATTGCAAGAGTATTCAGTCGATGCCAATTTCGACAACTATTGGTGCGGCGGCTGGGACGACGGATTCCCTACATGCGAGGCCTGTGTGCACAACGGGGAAAGCTATCCCAATCTGGGCGAGCTGCGTTCTGTGCAGTGGGATGTTATAGCAAAGCAGGAAGCGGGCGTGCAGCCGGGCATTACCCTAAGCGCGTGCGGGCCTATCAGTCCGATTCGTGCGCAGAAAACTCTGCGGCTCTGCGGGCCGACCCTCGAGATGGAATTCTCAATCGAGCATACCGGCTTTCTCCCGCTCGATTTTATTTGGGGAACGCATCCTGCGTTTGCGATCGAGCCTGGCTGCCTTATTCAGATCCCCGGGAAAATGGCGCTGGTTGGGCAGGCGAACCGGCCGCTGTTGGGTGAACCCGGGCAGAGATACGGCTGGCCCTATTTGAAGACAGCTGCGGGCGAAACCAACATGAGCCTGATCCCGGCTCCGGGAGAAAACGCTGCGGGCCACTATGTTACGGATCTTGCTGCGGGCTGGTATGCGGTCGAATTTCCACAGCGGCGGACGGGAGTGCTAGTCGAATTTCCGCTCGACAAGTGTCCCTATCTCTGGCTTTGGCTGAGTTATGGCGGTTGGCGCGGATATTATCTAGCCGCGATCGAACCGTGGACGAGTTGTCCGGTCACACTTTCGGAAGCGGTCGCAGCCAATACGCACCGGGTGCTGCAGCCCGGCGAACGCTTTGCCTCCACGATTCGTGCGACTCCGTGGAGGCATCCGAACACTCTCGAGACGCTGCTGAAAAACCGCGGACTTTGAAGAGTCTCATGATCTCTTCTGAGCGACCCGAAACGTAGGCAACAGAACGTTCCGTAGACGCGGGCTACAGTCTTTTCACCACGTTGTAAGCCGAACCACATCAAAATAGAATCGCTACAATGTGGACTCGTCTTACAAGGGCAATCCGCCAGAAAGAAGCCAGACCACTTTGTTGCTGCGACTCCTGCTTGCCCTTGCATGGACAGCACTGCTTCTCCCACCTGTGTGCTGCGCGCAGTCGGAGATCATCAAACGTCCCAGAGTCGCACTTGTTTTAGAAGGCGGCGGCGCTCTCGGCTTTGCCCACATCGGCGTCATCGATTGGCTCGAGAAGCATCACATTCCAGTCGATTACATCGCCGGTACCAGCATGGGCGGTCTGGTCGCTGGTCTTTACGCTACTGGAAACGACGCTGCTGAGATCCGCGGTCTCACGGAAAGCCTCGATTGGGACGTAATTCTCGCCGGCCAGACTCCATTTTCTGATCTCAGTTTCCGGCGTAAAGAAGATCGTTTGGCCTATCCCAATCGGCTCGAGTTCGGACTTCGGCAAGGACTGGAGCTTCCTACGGGTCTCAATAGCGGCGCACATGTGGGGGCTGTGCTCGACAGAATTGCATTGCCGTATGGATCGCTCGCCAGCTTCGATGAACTGCCCACCCCGTTCCGCTGCGTCGCAACCGACATGACGGAAGGCAAGAAGAAGGTATTTGACAGCGGATCACTCGCACTTGCTCTTCGTGCCACCATGTCCATTCCTGCTGTGTTCTCGCCCGTAACCATCGGCGGACATACCTATACTGACGGCGCAGCACTCGACAATTTGCCCGTAGATGTGGGACGTGAGATGGGCGCCGACATCGTAATCGCCGTCTATCTGGACACCGGGAATGCTGCCGCGAAGTCCAACAACCTGCTCTCCGTGGCTGGCCGGAATGTCGCAATCATGGTTGCCGCTAACGAACTGAATAGCATGAAAAATGCCGACCTACTGCTAAACGTGGATCTTCACGAATTCACAAGTTCTTCATTTACGCTGGGTTCCGACATCGTGCCGCGCGGCTTTGAAGCGGCGGAACAAAAAAGCAAACTGTTGAGCAGGCTATCCGTCAGCGATGATGTTTGGCAGCAATATATAGACCACCGGCGTTCTCGGATCAAGCGCGTTGTTCCGGTGCCTGCCTTCGTCCAGGTGTCCGACACTTCCGCCTCGAATGCGAAAGCCATCGAAAAAGAGTTTCAATCACAAGTTGGCCAACCAATTAGCGGCGACCAGATCGATAAGTCGCTCAGCCGCCTCATGGGGCTTGGTGTGTTCAGCACTCTGAACTATTCAACCGTGCAACGGGACGGCCAATCCGGGCTGCTGATTCGAGCTTCCGAGAAGTCCTGGTCTCCTCCGTTCTTGAATCTTGGCCTTACGATCGATGGAAGCGATCCGGATGACGTCAGGTTCGGAATGGGCGCTCGTGTCACGTTTCTTAATCTGGGCGGCTTTCGCTCAGAATGGCGCATCGATGGCTCTTTCGGCACCAGTTATGGATTGCAATCCGAGTACTACCGGCCGCTTACCGAGTCGAGTAAGTGGTTCTTGGCTCCGCATGTTTACAGCACCAAGAGCCAACTAGACGTCTATTATCAATCGCAGACTCTGTCCAGGTTCAATGTCATTCGTAATGGATTCGGTGTCGATGCGGGGTATACCTTCGGCCCTCGAGCCGAGTTTCGAGTCGGCCAAGACCTGACTTGGTTCAACACAAAGCTGAAGATAGGGCTGCCGATCACTCCCAATGATTCTGAAAGAGCTCCTGTCAGCAAAGCAGAGTTTCGGTTCTACGGCCTGGACGACGCGACGGTTCCCCGGAAGGGCACCAATGTCCTTTCGTCGGTACGATGGTACGGCGCCAGCAGTGTGGGAAGCGGTTACCCGGAAGCGCAAATGCAACTGAGCTACTTCCATCTGATCGATAATCGAGGCTCGGCCTTTGTCACGGCCTCTGGCGGTACTACCTTCGGCACCGACACCCTTCGCTTGAACACCCAGCTTCTGACGCTTGGTGGCCCGAACCGCCTGGGTGCTTATGGAACGAACGAACTGCTTGGTAATCAATATTTCCTGTTTCAGGGCGGCTATGAAAGAGAGTTACTCCGGCTCAATCCGTTCATTGGTCAAGGCCTTTATGCGTTGACTTTCTTCGAGATCGGCAAGGTCTACGCGAGTCCGATTGCCTCGCCTTCTTTGCCGCTTGACGGCTCTGTCGCACTGCTGGTCAAGACGGCTCTTGGGCCTGTCTTCTTTGGAGCCAGCTTTGGTAACAACGATCATCGCAAGTGGTGGTTTGGAGTGGGCCGCGTTTTCTAAACGCAGTTTCTGGCACTGTTTTATCGAGCCCTCGCCCTCATCCCATTGATACTCATCGCGTGAGCTTTCGGCAAGGCTGCGTTTGCTCGTTCGGTCACTACTGACTGGATGCCCATAGAGAAAAAGCCTGCTAGTCTACCTACGCGGCCGCTCATAATCCTGAACAGTTTTGAAGCCTCGAAGCAATGGGACTCGACGATACCGCTGAGGTTCGTTCGAGTGTGTGCGTAGAAGGTTGTGTATCCATCATGGTCCGCCAAAATACCGAAGGGAGAGGGTTTGAGTACGAATGTAAAGTCGATCCAGTCGTGAAGCGCGCCATACAGAACTGCTTCGCGACAAAAACCTCCAGGCCTTTATCTGGTGCGAGGAAAGTTCGTTGGAACTTCCAAGGGGGACTCCCTACGCATTTGCAAGTGGAGTTCTGCGCGAGTTGATTCTTTTCGGTGTCGCCGGCTAGAGTTCTAACCGATGGTTGGTTCCTTGTCTCAGTGATCCACTTACCGACCGGTGTTGAGCTATTGAACAGCTCCTTAGATCAATGCTGGGGCGTGCACGCCACCTAATTGGAGCAGGACCGCTGCGCTCCCAATGGCGCCCTTCACGGAGCATAGAGCTAGAAGGGACACGATTAGTCGAACGTAGAAATGTAGAAAGACAGCTTGCGCAAAACTTGTAGGCCTTACAGCCGCTGACAAGCATGGGCAAAGACAACGATGACTGTAAACTACTCCTGCCGTAAGGTGCCAACGGGATCCACGTTTATCCGCCCCACCGTTCAGGCACGGCGCAACCGGCACCGGCAAGACGACTCTGGTCAGACGCCATTTTTGCGCGAACAGAACCTTGTGGCACAAATCCAGAAGAGTAAATTGTTTTGTGTATGGTGCGGAGAGGGGGACTTGAACCCCCACGGTGTTACCCGCTAGCACCTCAAGCTAGGCATCCGACTTGGTGGGACGCGTTTCCAACAACTTGCAGTGGAACATCGTGTGCCATCGGGTGGGTTCGTTAGGCACGAGTGGCACATTAGTGGCACAAACAAAGGATCGCGCCCGCGATTCGTGTCTGTAAAAGACATCGCCAAAATAGATCGTAGATCCGGCCGTTTCGAGTCGGTGAAGAGCATCTCTCGCAGTCTGCCGGGCGACCTGCTGGTTTCGAAACGAAAACTCCGGCAGGCGGAAGCGATTCAGCTTGTGCGGCTGAACCGGGAAGGCGCAACCCAGAATCTGGGATTCGCCTCGCGCCCGTTCGTCCTCTGCGGGCTGCCGATCAAGCGCCCGGCTAAAGGCATTCTGATGCACGAGCGCCGGAACGGCCAGTTTCTCCTACAGGTCACCGGACACCCGCATTACGGCGTTCCCTGGGGTCAAGATCGGTTGGTTCCCATTTTCCTCGCGACCTTGGCAGTGCGACAGCAGAAACAGACCATCACCTTCCGGAGCGCCGCCGAAATGCTGGACATATTCGGGATGCAGCAGGGCGGATCTCAGTACCGCCGCTTGATTGCGGCCTTTCAGCGAGTGTTTGGGGCAACGATCTTTTTTGGTACGGACACGCAGCGTGAAAGGGCAGCGATGATACACCAGGCACGATTCAACTTCATGCGCGAGGCGCGGATCTGGTACTCGCGCGATCCACATCAGGAGATGCTGCCGGGCGGCTTTGAAAACGAAATCGTGTTAAGCGACGAGTTTTTTCGGGAGGTCACAACGCACTCCGTCCCGACTGATCTCGAGGCGACCAAGGCGCTGTCGTCCTCACCGGCGGCGTTGGATTTGTTTATGTGGCTGTCTTACCGCTGTTTCACCGCCAAGAGGCAGGAACAAGTGCCGATCTTCGGCGATTTCGGCTTGGCTGGCCAACTCGGGAGTGCCGATTACGCCCGTCCGCGCAAGTTTCGCGAGCGGCTCGACCGCTGGTTAGATTTGGTGCGCACCCTGTGGCCGGCGTGCCCGGCGCAGATCAGCTCCGATGGGGACTACATGCTGATTCGGCCCGCTGTGGCTTTGGCCGCGAAAGGAGCCTAACGATGGCGTCACCATCCTTTGCACCAGAGCCTGCTTCCGGCGGCCGTATTTCGCTGGCTCAAATCGATGCCGCTGTGTCCGCCCGCTTGGGTCCGACGCGAGGCTTGGGCAACTCGCAGCCTGCCTGTTTCAATCGGCAAGTGGCGATGTACCTGGCCAAGCACGTAGGCCGCTGGACCACAACGATCATCGGACGTTTCTATAACGGCCGCGACCACTCCACAGTCTGTCACGGCATCCAGAGAATTGAAGCGCTCCGCGAAAGCGATCCCGATGTGGACTTGCTGATCTCGGGTTTGAAACGCGAACTCACGGGCCTCGATGTAGTCGCGCCAGAAACGAAAGGGGACGCACCTGAATCGCCGATGACTCTCAATCGGGAGGACCTCGAGCGATTGGCGGAACTGATCGCGGAGCGGATATGCAACATCTGGCGAGTAGAATGAGAGCGGCTACCTGCTCGGGCATGAGTGACGCTGGCATAAATAGATGCTCCGAGATCCCGAGCAAACGACCGAGCAAAATACAATTTGTGCCGACACTGAGTATCTTCTTCGGGATCGTCGTTCGCATGTACTTCGACGACCATCCACCACCCCACTTCCATGCCATATACGGTGAGCACGAGCGAAGATAGCCATCGAGAGCTCGGAATTGATCGAGGGCGGCCTTCCACGGCGAGCGCTGGGACTCGTCTTGGAATGGGCAGAGCTTCACAGGCAAGAATTGCGCGACAATTGGATTAAGGGACAAGAGCACGAACCGCTCCAACCAATTCGGCCGCTGGATTGATGAAGAAGATGATTCGTATTACCACCGTCAACGCGGGTAGAGGTTACACGCTCGATGTCGCGTTCAGCGACGGCACGATCGGGACGATCGATCTGTGTTCCCGGCTTTTCGGCCCGATGTTTGAGCCTCTCCGCGATCGGGCGCTCTTTTCTCAAGTTCGGGTTGACGAATTTGGGGCCGTTTGCTGGCCTAATGGCGCAGATTTGGCGCCGGATGCTCTCTATCGAACAATCTCGTCCGCTGCTGACCAGACGGGTGTAATGGCTTCCTAGCTTGATACCCCGCCTGGGCGGCCCGCGGCCAGTGATGCTAATGGCGAAAGCCGGCGACCCCGTGGACCAGATGATCGAGCACAATCTACGCGTGGCCGATTCGCCAGCTTCATCGATATGCAGCAGTGCCTCGGCATCGATCGGTTTCGGAAACGCAATCGCATCGTTCTGCTGGTCCGGTGAGCCAGCAACGGAGCCTTACCAGGCTCCCCCCTTGACCTCCCCGAGCGGCGGTCGAAGATCCGGCGAGAGAAGAGGACTGTAGCCCGGAACAGACTGAAGTGTCATGCCGGTATGATTCTGATCGTGGCTGAATCGCTCCGTCAGGATCTTGTCGTGGCTGTCATGGAACAACCGAACACAAGACGCAAGTTTCCCTGGGAGTGCCCTCGTTGCGGATATCTGACAACACAATACTGGGAACCTGCTCTCCTGAAACGAATTTTGGAAGGGCCACAGCCGCAATTTCACTGCTTCAATTGCGGTAAACCGTCCGATGTCAAGCTTGAGTACGTACAATCTGAAAAGCAGAGTGTGGAGTGAACTACCACCCCCACCCCTGCCCGTGCGCAGGCAGGTCCAGGTGATGCCATTTTGTGTTTCTGCACGAAAGGAGCCAGCCGCAAGCCTACCTTAGTCCTAGCAACCGGTGATAAGGCGCAGGTGTTTCCGATGGTGTGATTGGGCTCAGGGGAACCTAAAGCTTTCACTGGCGGAAAGCTAGGTGCGCTGCAGGGGGAAATGGATTGGTTAGTCCAGTTGCGATTATTGGCGGAAGGTAAAGGTTCCCCGATGCGTCCTGATTTTAGTCCGCCGTGTTTGGGCCGGCTATTCCTCCGTTGCTTTATCCTCGTTCTGTAAGTCTGCTTCCTTCATCTCCACCCAGCGAAGAAGTTCGTCTTGAGATTCTTTGTAACGGGTGCTTGGGGTTCTGGAGACGAGCGCACTCTTTACTCTTTCAGGCGGCCTCTCCAGTGCTTCCCCGTATCCGTACGCTAAAAAATCGATGCGTCTGTCAATCATTCCAAGTTTGACAGTGGCCCTTGTTTTTCGGAGGTCATGAGGCATGAGGTTGGCAAACTTAGGATCATTCAGGGCCGCCATATGCGCAAGTGAATCTGAATACTTTACTGCAGCCGACCTAGTCTCTGCTCGGTCGAACAAAACTTCCGGTAGCTGTAAGAGATTGACGAGCTCCGAAGGTGTGCTCGATGTATCAGCTGGAAATGCTAGAACTCTTTGCACAAATGCCAGGCGCTCTTCTCGCAGCTTCTGCCTTTTCCAAAACAAGTGCCCGCGCGTTGGAGCAAACCAAACCGTCACGGAAGCTGAAATCAGTCCGCCTAATGCCGAGCTCGTTAAAAGGGTGACCCAAAGACCCACTGTTTGAGATTACTCGCAGCCCGGCGATTTACCCGTTTAGATCGATGCCTCGCCCTTTGGCTATAAATCGATAGCTGTCCTGAGTGCACGCACACTTCGGGTTTGAGGATGTTCCACTCTCGATTTTTCTGCATCTTTGGACACGCGGGTCCTGCTTGTACCAACCGATGCCATCCTGGGAACTGGCCTACTTGTACAATTGGCGATTCATGACGGACGATGAGGTCAGACGTGCTATTGAGGTCGCCATCAAATCATTGAGGCACGAAGCCCCTCCCCTCGCTTATGGAGCCGTTCACGAACGGTCAACGGCGCACCGTCTCGCCGTCCATAAGGACGCTACCAATATCAGATCGGTTTGTACATCAACGTCGCTGATTGAAAGCAAACTTGACAACCCGTTCGCTCTCCTCAGGTTGATTGGTCGATTGATCCCTCAATTGCTTCAAGGAGTTTTGGTTTTTTCCGATGCGATATTTCGCCGCTTTTTTTGTGTTGTGTTGCGGATGCTTTGCGGAGCGTCCTGGGAATTTCCAGGTGATCGGTCCAGGGGGAGGTGGAGCGCAGTTCAACCCGACAATCAGCCCTCATGATCCGAATACCGTCTTAGTGTCCTGTGACATGACGGGCGCGTACATCACACATGACGGCGGGAAATCGTGGCGCATGTTCAATCTCAGGGGCCGGGTGGAGTTTTTCGTTTTTGATCCGAATGATCCGCGCGTCATTTACGCCGCTACGACCGTGCTATGGCGGAGTACCGACAGCGGCGCAACCTGGGCGCTCGTTTACCCAAAGGCGTCAAACATTCGGGCAATTGAAATGGCTTCCGACCATGCGGAAGAGAACATCAGGGCTGAACCGGATCCACTGGGCACGATAACTGCACTGGCGATCGGTCGTCAGGATTCGAGCACGCTATATGTAGCTGCCGCAAAGGCTTCCAAGAACGCCCTGTTCGTGTCACGCGACTCCGGAGACACCTGGCAACGAGAATTGAGCTTGCAAGAGCCGGCCATCCATATCTGGGTCGATCCCAATGGAAAGCAAGGAGAAGAAGAAATCGTTTTGGGCTGCGAGCGTTCGATCTATTCGCGACGCGCTTCCGGCGTTCGCAGGTTCCCGGCACCCGCGGAGGTCACGTTTACCGGTCTTTCAGCCGGGTTTGAAGGCGCCGGCAAGCAAGTTTTGTACGGCACCTCGGGCCAGCAGGCGTTTGTTTCTCGAGATCTCGGCGCTACGTGGCAGAAATGCTTGTTGCCCGGCAGAGGCGCAAAGGTGCGAGCGATCGCTACCAGCCTCCGACATCCGGCCGTGGCTTACCTGTCGTTCAACAAGCTTGAACTGGATGGCGCGACGTGGCAGGGCGTCGCTAAGACAGACGACTACGGTCGTCGCTGGCATCTGGTGTGGAAGGAAAGCCACCTGCCGGCGTCCAACATACACGACGCATGGGTTACTGCGCGTTTTGGTCCCGGGTGGGGGGAAAATCCGCTGATGCTCGGCCTTAGGGACGATGACCCAAATCTCTGCTTTGGTACCGACTTCGGCCGGACGATGAGAACGGCCGACGGCGGACTTACTTGGACGGCAGTTTACTCGCATAGAGTATCGCCGACGTCATGGGCCAGCACCGGTCTTGACGTAACCACGAGCTATGGAATTCATTTCGATCCATTCGACCGTCGGCGTCAGTTCATTACCTACACAGATATTGGGCTCTTCCGGAGCGAAGATAACGGCAGATCGTGGCTCAGCTCCACTGCGGGAGTGCCACAACGATGGGTCAACACAACGTATTGGATGGTCTTTGACCCCGATATTCCTGGCCGTGTGTGGAGCACAAATAGCGATACACACGATCTGCCGCGTCCGAAGATGTGGCGGCGAGCGTCCGTTCTAAGGTACAAGGGCGGCGTTTGCCGCAGTGACGACGGCGGTAAGACCTGGAAGGCCTCGAACGCCGGCATGGAGGAGACCGCGGCAACCCACATTCTGCTCGACCGCAAGAGCCCGCCGAACAGAAGGGTGCTGTATGTTGCGGCGTTCGGACGTGGCGTCTACAAGAGCACGGATGACGGGCACACGTGGACGCAGATGAACAACGGCATCGCGCAAAAGCAACCCTTCGCCTGGCGTTTGGCGCAGGACGCCGATGGAACGCTGTACCTTACGCTGGCGCGGCGGTCGGACGACGGCAGTATCGGAAATGATGGCGATGGCGCGATTTACCGCTCGACAGATGGCGCACAGAGCTGGACACCTGTACGCATGCCGGAAGGTGTGAACGCGCCGAGCGGGTTGGCAATCGATCCGGATTCTCCTCGCCGCTTGTACCTTTCTTCCTGGGCGCGCGCGGCCGGCGTACATGGTGAAGGCGGCGGTATTTACGTATCGGACGATGGCGGAAATAGCTGGCGACAGGTGCTCGGCAGAGACCAGCACATTTATGACGTGACGATAGACTCGCGCAATCCGAAGCTCCTTTACGCAGCGGGTTTCGAATCGTCTGCGTGGCAATCTAAGGACCGCGCCGAACACTGGACGCGCATCCCCGGCTTCAACTTCAAATGGGGGCACCGCGTCATCGCAGATCCGGCCGATAAGGCCGCGGTGTATGTCACGACGTTCGGCGGAAGTGTCTGGCATGGGACCGTGAACGGGGCCGATCGTCCCGTTGATATCTCGTCGCCCGTGCTCGAGCCCGGACACATGTTCGTTGAGTAAAGCTGTTCGCAACAGGAAGGCACAGAAACTCCGGAGGTTGTTAGATAAGCGGCTACCTAATCGCTGCGACGGAACCGCTCGATGCGCTGGGTTGTGTTTTTTGTCTCAGTGTTCGGCATGCCCGCTGTACAGCAGGTGAAGGCGAGCGATCGATATCATACCCACAATGCGAGCCGCTCTTTTCTGCCTTGTCTTGTGTTCTGTTTTGCATCCGGCTGAGTTACGGCATCCAAAGAACGAAATCATCGCGTACGTTTTCGTGAAAGACCGAGTGCTTCAATCCGGCGAGGTTGCGTCAACCAAGCTGACGCGCGTCAACTACGCTTTCGCCAGCAGTGTTGCAAACGTGAGATCGGAAGCGCGATGTGAAGTTCTTGCGGGTCAGTCAGGCTGCGGAAGCAAGGCCGAACAGGCCTGAGATGAATGCAACCTGCCCGGCGATGTCATCCCTCGCTAGCCATCTGATTTGTCCCTTGCGAATCATGTTCACCGTCTCGATACCTTGAACGGTTCGCCACGCCGAGTGAAACGCTCGGAAACGCTGCGTGTCTCGGACCCGGCGTTTGATCGCACGGTGGTCCTGCTCAACGACGTTGTTCAGATAGCGAACGGGCCGACAGCGGCAGCGCCGGCGGGAGTCGAACGGAGCAGTTCATCGCGGAGGTCGAGGCGGGCGCCACGCTCGAGGAGGAGGGACGCAAAGCGGGCGCGATCAGTGCCGCTGAGCCCGCTCTGGCGTGCGGCGGTGAAGTGCAGCGCGGTCTGACCGAAGCGCGAGACGTTAGGGTCGATGCCATGGCGGAGAAGCGTTGCGAGGCTTTGGAAATGGCCCTGGTTGTGCGCGGAGTCTGCGCCGGCGCCGCGAATCGGTTGGATGAGAACCCAGTGCCAGCGCGAATCAGCAGGCTTCCAGGAGAGATAGGGCAATGCCGATTCGACAATCGCGGGGCAGCCATGATCTGCGGCGGACCAGAGTAGCTCGCTGGCCAATTCCTCGGTCGGATCGGCGGCGAGCAGGTTCCGTGCTCGCTCGACATCGTGTGCTTCCGAGATCATATAAGGCTGCGGCTTCGCGCCACGCTCGAGAAGCAGCAGCTTAACGGAAGGATCCGCATGATTCCAGGCGTTTACGGAGCGGCCAGCCCGAGGCGTAGACGTTTGCATTGGGGTCAGCGCCGCGATCGAGCAGCAGCCGCTTGATTGCAAGGTCGCCAGAAAGCGCGGCATGCCACAGCGGCAGTCCCCAGCTTTCGGTTGGCTCTTCGAGTCCTGCGAGCAGAACTCGTTCATCGACATCTGCGCCAAGATCGAGTAGCAGACGAACCATATCGAACTGAGAATGTTTCACAGCGGGCGTGACATTTTCAGCATCAGAGTCAAATCGTCTCGACCCGAATTATATCCGATGGAATCAGGCGATGATCCATAGTCGCTTCCTGCCCCCATCCATCGGAGCCGCGTAAGCGCCCGCAAAGTGAATGCGGCCCTAGGGACGAGTGACTTCGGGCCAGAAGCGGGCAAGCTCTCCCCCGGTCGCTGCACAGGCTGCGTTAATCCTAAGGGATTTTGCGCAACCTTTATCGGCCCAAAGTTCAATCAGAGCCCAAGGCCGGTGCTGTTTATCGGCCTTGATAGCGGAAGAGAAGGCAATGGGTGTAGCCCCGCATTAGGTTTCTCAGGCACGCAGGAGGGTCCAGGTGACGAACTGAAGACGGGAAGAGCGGCTGCGAGGCGGAGGTATTCGCCTACAAAGGCGCGAAAGACGATCTTGAATCAGCGTTGGAAGACGTGGCTTCAAAGGTGTCTTCTGCATCATTGTCATGTGGTTTTGATCTCGGGGTGCCGAGATCGCTGACCGTGTATCTCTGCTGAGCTACGCCGCGGTTTAAGACAAATAGGGTGGACAATCCTAAAAGGCTTCGGTTATCAATCGACCTGATTGCATTTCGCTCCGATGGGTAGTGAACTTCTGGATTTATTCCCGATTAGTCACTAAGTCCAGTACTGAAGGTTTCGAGATCAACCTGAATCCCGGCCTTAGCAAGTGACGGCGCTGCGCTAGTCTGGAGAACTTAACTCTACACATCGGCCGTCACACTGAATATATCGGCTTGATCAGGAGCGCGCGCAAAGTCGCCAATCATTTCGGTGCGGGAGATAACAACCAACGGTACTCCAGGGCTGGCAACTCCGAAAAATGATCCGAAATCTATTGCCAATTAATTGCACCTTTCCTGGAGCACAGCCGCCGCGTCCATCAGCTCCGCCTGCCGCTGCTGATTTTCTGAATCCGCTCGTGCCAGCAGAAGGAGATCTTCGATGAATTGCGATATTGGATCTGCCTCTGTCAGGATTACATCCCATGCCTGCTCGTATCGGTGGCGTCAGGCTCGAAGAAGACGCTCACGGGATGATCCTAATTCTCTCCGCTCAACTGAATGCTTGTAGCCGAGTCGAGTGTGCTCGCGCTCTGGTCGGAGGAGGCACCCCACATGGACCGCTCCCCCCAGAGGCTTTTTGAAGCCGTATCTGCGGAAGCTCCCCACATCGATCTGGCGCCCCACATAGACCGGGTTCCGGTCAACACGGAGGAATTCCAAACGTTACTGGCTCCCCACATACTTCTGTTTGAAGAAACGGGTTGCGCAGCCCAGGCCGACTGTGGATCAAACAAGACGTAGACATTCCCTGAGTCTGTATCGTATGTACTCGTTGGGGAGAGAGAATTGCCTGAAGCAGGAGAATTGGGTGCAGCTTTCAGAGCAGCTTGGAGATCGAGATATCCCGCCCCGACCGTGAACATGTCGTAGTACGAGGTGTAAGTATTGCCCTGATCGTCGGAAACGCTGCTCGAAGCGGGGAATGTCTTACTACCTGTTTGCATCAGCACAATCTTCACTTGATCTGGGGTTAGGTTGGGATAGGCATGGAGTAGATCAGCTACGGCTCCGCTGACCACAGCCGCCGCCATGCTCGTTCCGCTTAGGGTGTAGTAGTTGTTTGAGTAGCCGCCCCCGAAATTCACTGACGGCGGCTCTTTCGTAATATCGGCGGGAATGCTCTGCGAGGCGGGTGCTTTGCTGGGCTGGCCACCACCCTGAATTGAAGACTTTGGTATGGCACTCTTGGGGTTCGCCAACGCCAACCTTCCGTGTTGCGCAAGCAGCGAAATGATGAGATTGCCGGGCGCTAAAATGTCCGGTTTCACGACATGATCGATCGCCGAAGGTCCTTTTGAACTGTAGCTCGCAATCAGATCATCGGACCGGTCATTTGAATTCATCGTCTTCATGGCGCCTACCGTGATCACAAAAGGATCGTTTCCCGGCGAAAGAATCGTCCCGTATCCCCGATTGTTGGCTGAATTGTCCCGGCCCTCGTTTCCTGCGGCGACTACAACCACGATGCCGGCCTTCCAAGCAGCTTCCACCGCCTGGCATAAAGGATCCTGCGTATAGCTCTCGTAAACGGGCCGCCCAAGCGAGAGATTCATCACCCGAATGTTGTACTTGTCCCGCAGCGATATTGCCTGATCGATGGCCGCGATGACTTGGCTGTCCGTTCCTTCGCCCGTGGCGTCAAGAACCTTTAAATCGACGAGAGTTGCACCTGGCGCAATTCCAATCATGGTTTTGGAACAGCTGCCGCAACTTGAGGCTTTGCCGCTCGACGCAATAATTCCAGCAATGTGCTGGCCGTGCCCGTACCAATCCAAACCAAAGCTTGGTGTCCGGTTTCCTTTTGAGTCGTAGGCGTACTGAGTGAAATCGTTTACGTATGTGATCGTCTTGTCTGGTTTTACCCCGAGATTGTCGTCCTGATTGATTCCGCTATCCAGGACCGCTACGCCGATCCCGGTGCCGGTGAACCCCGCACTCCAGACCTGGGGAGCATTAATCGTTGCCGCCGTTGTCGCAAGCTTCTTCTTTACATGACGATCGCCCGATACATACTTGACGAGGGGATCTGCTGCTACCAGCCAATGCTGCACTGGGGATGAGATACACACCCTGGCGGACTGAATGGTATTCTGCGATCACCTGACCGCCGAGGTCCGTGATCTTGGCAGAGGTCAGTTCTCCGACAGAAGTGTTCCACTGCACAATAACCTGCTGCATCGATTGACCCTCAACGGATACGGCATCCGCGGAGATCTTCTTTTGCTGCCTGTTCTCCGCACCAGAACACGCAAGCGCTACTGCTAAAAATATGCACGCCGTTCTTTTCACTTTCTTGCCCTATTCCCTTCTTTGTGCCTTCAGCCGCTATCTTCTTGGGGCAGAAAGCCTACGGATACCTCTTCGGCTAAACTCCCAGGAACCTTTAGATTCGAGATTCCGGCAAGCATCCCGGCGGGTATTGACAACTTAGGTAGGTCAGTTGCCGGATACTGAAGTGTGTCTGTTCCGTCCTATAACTGGCATCGGTTTCCGCCAGAGGTGATCGAGTATGCGGGGTGGCTCTACTACCGGTTCGCCTTGTCCTCCCGGGACATTGAAGAGATGCTTGCCTCGCGAGGCGTCACGGTCAGCTACGAGGCGATCCTGTTATGGTGCGCCAAATTGGGTCCCGAGTACACCCGCAGGTTGCGACGGCACAGACCAAGGGTAGGCAGACGCTGGCATGTTGATGAAGTGTTGATTCGAATCGGGGGAACAATTCTGCGGCGCCGGAGGCCGGCCGGGAAGAGGTTTCGCACGAAGGGCTATTACCAATCGAGTCTCCGAAGCGTTTACGGAACGGTGCCGATGCGTAGGCAAGGCCGTTTTTGGTAATGAGTGAAGTAGATTAGAA